>NZ_CP117521.1:0-4800000 GCF_044336695.1 Streptomyces sp. SCA2-17 | reverse complement strand
GGTTCGCACTCAGGGTCTTGCGGACGCCGTCCCGCTCGACGGTGACGGTGGCCGGGCCGGTGGTCCTGCGGATCTCCTTCTGGAGGGTGGCCCAGTCGCCCGTACGGTGGCCGTTGAAGGCCACGATCTTGTCGCGCGGCTTGAGGCCGGCGGCCTTGGCCGGGGAGTCCGGGTTGCCCTTGCCGCACTTGTCGGTGGGGGCACTGGCGGCGACGACGCACTCCGAGACGGTCGAGACGGTCGTCGTCTGCGTGCTGATCCCGAAGGACATCATCACGCCGAGGAAGACCGCGACGGCCAGGATGAGGTTCATGAACGGGCCGGCGAACATCACGATGACGCGCTTCCACGGCTTGCGCGTGTAGAACAGCCGGCTCTCGTCGCCGGGCTGGAGCTCCTCGAAGGCGGCCGAACGGGCGTCCTCGATCATGCCGCGCCACGGCGAGGTGGAGCGGGCGGAGATCCGCCCGTCCGCGCCGGGCGGGAACATGCCGATCATGCGGATGTAGCCACCGAGCGGGACGGCCTTGATGCCGTACTCGGTCTCGCCCTTCTTCCGCGAGAAGATCGTCGGCCCGAAGCCGACCATGTACTGCGGCACGCGGATGCCGAAGAGCTTCGCGGTCGACAGGTGGCCGAGCTCGTGCCAGGCGATCGAGATGAGCAGGCCCACCACGAAGACGACTATCCCGAGGACCGTCATCAGTGTCGTCATGCGCGGGCCTCCGAGGTCGCCTTTGCGGTACGGGACGCCGGGGCCGTCCGCGCTGCCAGTTCGCGGGCCCGGGCGCGTGCCCAGGCCTCCGCTTCCAAGACGTCCGCGACGGTGAGACGGGTTCCCGTGGTGGGCGTGCCGTGTTCCGCCACCACCTCCGCGACCGTATCGACAATCCCGTTGAACGGCAGCCCGCCGGCGAGGAAGGCGTCAACGCACTCCTCGTTGGCGGCGTTGAACACGGCGGGCGCCGTGCCGCCCAGCCCGCCGACGTGCCGGGCGAGCCCGACGGACGGGAAGGCCTCGTCGTCGAGGGGGAAGAACTCCCAGGTGGAAGCCGTGGACCAGTCGAAGGCGGGGGCCGCGTCCGGAATCCGCTCCGGCCAGCCGAGGCCGATGGCGATGGGGCCGCGCATGTCGGGCGGTGTCGCCTGGGCCAGCGTGGAGCCGTCGACGAACTCCACCATCGAGTGGACGTAGGACTGCGGGTGGACGACGACCTCGATGCGTTCGAAGGGGATGTCGTACAGCAGGTGGGCCTCGATGACCTCGAGGCCCTTGTTGACGAGAGTGGCGGAGTTGATCGTGATCACCGGCCCCATGGACCAAGTGGGGTGGGCGAGCGCGTCCTGGGGGGTCACGGAGGCCAGCTCGGCCTTCGTACGGCCCCTGAAGGGCCCGCCTGAGGCCGTGACGACCAGCTTGCGGACCTCGGCGCGCGTGCCGCCCAGCAGCGCCTGGAAGAGCGCGGCGTGCTCGGAGTCCACCGGGATGATCTGTCCCGGCTTGGCGAGCGCCTTGACCAGGGGGCCGCCCACGATGAGCGACTCCTTGTTGGCCAGCGCGAGCGTACGGCCGGCCTCCAGGGCTGCCAGGGTCGGCGCCAGGCCGATCGAACCGGTGATGCCGTTCAGGACGGTGTGGCACTCGCTGCGCGCCAGCTCGGCGGCCGCCTCGGGGCCGGCGAGGATCTCGGGCTGCGGCTCCGCCCCGTACTGCGCGGCCAGCGCCTCACGCAGGGCAGGCACGGTGTCGGTACGGGCGACGGCGACGGTGCGCACCTTCAGCTGCCGCGCCTGCTCGGCGAGGAGCCCCACGCGGCCGCCGGCGGCCGACAGCCCGGTCACCCGGAAGCGGTCGGGGTTGCGGAGCACGAGGTCGATGGCCTGGGTACCGATCGAGCCGGTCGAACCGAGGATCACGATCTCGCGCTGTCCGCCCGCGGCGGTGGGGGCGGAGTAGCGCAGATGCGGGTCAGCGAGGGAGTCCGTCATGGGCTCCATTGTTGCCTCTTCCGCACGGAAGACGGACAGGGAGCCCCCGTCCGCCCTCCGTGGGTGACATCCCCATGAAGCGGGGGCGCGCCTGCATGGGGCGGCGCGGCACACGTATGAGGCGGTACGGCCGTCTGCATGGGGGGGCAAACCTCTGCCTGAGGCGGTACGCCCCCCTCGCTCCGTATGTGGGCAGTGCGGGCCCGCATGAGGCGGTACATCCCTCCGCATGAGGGCGGTGCGCGCCGGCATGAGGCGGCGGAGCAGCCCGCCTGAGGCACGCGAGGCGCCGCGTATGAGGCGGAGCGGCGCCCCATGGGGCGCGAAAACGCCCGCATGAGGCGGCCGGGGTCAGCGGATGGGGCGGTGGACGTTGTCCGTCTTGGCGGGGCCCGGGGTGGCGTCCGCGATCCACGGACCGTCGCCACTGGGGTCGAGGATGCCGGCCTCGAGCCACTCATACGCACCGGACATCACGCCGGAGACGACCTTGCGGTCGAGTTCGTCGGTGTTGGTCCACAGCCGCCCGAAGAGCTCCTCGGTGCGGATCCTGGCCTGCCGGCAGAAGGCGTCGGCGAGCTCGTACGCCTCCGCCCCGTGCTCGCCCTCGGCGCGCAACCGCTCCGCGCGGACGCATGCTGCACTCATCGCGAAGAGCTCAGCTCCGATGTCGACGATGCGGCCCAAGAAGCCCTGCTTGGTCTCCATACGGCCCTGCCAGCGCGACATGGCGTAGAAGGTGGAGCGCGCGAGTTTGCGCGAGGAGCGCTCCACGTAGCGCAGGTGGGTGGCGAGGTCGCGGTGGCCCGCAGGGTGGAACTCCGCGTACGTGCGCGGGAGCTGCCCGGGGCCGGTGACCAGCTTCGGCAGCCAGCGGGCGTAGAAGCCGCCTGCGCGGGCGCCTGCGCGGGCCTTGTCGCCCAGGGACTTCTCGGGGTCGATGAGGTCGCCCGCGACGGAGAGGTGGGCGTCCACGGCCTCACGGGCGATCAGCAGGTGCATGATCTCCGTGGAGCCCTCGAAGATGCGGTTGATGCGGGCGTCGCGCAGCATCTGCTCGGCGGGCACCGCGCGCTCGCCCCGTGCGGCGAGGGAGGCGGCGCTCTCGTAGCCGCGTCCGCCGCGGATCTGCACGAGCTCGTCGGTCATCAGCCAGGCCATCTCGCTGGAGTACAGCTTGGCGAGTGCGGCCTCGATACGGATGTCATTGCGGTCCTCGTCGGCCATCTGGCCCGACAGGTCGAGGACGGCCTCCAGGGCGAAGGTCGTCGCCGCGATGAAGGCGATCTTCGAGCCGACCGCCTCATGCCGGGCGATGGGCTTGCCCCACTGCTCGCGTGCGGTGGACCACTCGCGGGCGATCTTCAGCGCCCACTTGCCGCCGGCGACGCACATGGCGGGGATGGACAGCCGCCCGGTGTTGAGCGTCGTCAGGGCGATCTTGAGTCCGGAGCCCTCGGGGCCGATGCGGTTGGCGGCGGGGACGCGCACCTGGTGGAAGCGCGTGACGCCGTTCTCGAGGCCGCGCAGGCCCATGAAGGCGTTGCGGTTCTCGACGGTGACGCCCTCGGCCGTGGCCTCCACCACAAAGGCCGTGATGCCGCCCTTGTGGCCTTCGCTCCTGGGCACCCGCGCCATGACGACCAGCAGGTCGGCGACGACGCCGTTGGTCGTCCAGAGCTTGACCCCGTCGAGAACGTAGTCGTCGCCGTCGGGGACCGCGGAGGTGGCGAGGCGCGCGGGATCGGAGCCGACGTCGGGCTCGGTGAGCAGGAACGCCGAGATGTCGGTGCGGGCACAGCGTGGCAGGAAGGTCTCCTTCTGCTGCTGGGTGCCGAAGAGCTTGAGCGGCTGGGGGACGCCGATGGACTGGTGGGCGGAGAGCAGCGCGCCGACGGCGGGGCTGACGGAGCCGACGACGGCGAGGGCCTTGTTGTAGTAGACCGACGTGAGCCCCAGGCCCCCGTACTTGGTGTCGATCTTCATGCCGAGCGCGCCGAGCTCCTTGAGCCCGTTCACCGTCTCGTCCGGGATCCTCGCCTCCCGCTCGATGCGGGCGGGGTCGACGCGGGTCTCGCAGAAGTCGCGGAGCTTCGCGAGGAACTCCTCACCGCGCCGTACGTCCTCCAGGGCGGGCGTCGGGTGCGGATGGATCAGATCGAGGCGGAACCGGCCGAGGAAGAGTTCCTTGGCGAAACTGGGCTTCTTCCAGTCCTGCTCCCGGGCCGCTTCGGCGACCTGGCGTGCTTCGCGCTCGGAGACCTGTCGTACGGATGGTGCGGTCATGAGGCACCTCGCCGCTTCAGTCGGGGCCGTCCCGGTCGGCTACCGACCGGTACTACTGGACCGTATGTACCCGATCCTCCCAGCGTCTACCAGACCTCGCGCAACGATCCGGTCGGGGGCGGCCGGAGCATGGGACCGGTCGGCATGGGGCGGGGCATGAGGCGGAGCATGAGGCGGGGCTCCGCACGCAGGACCGCGGGAGCATGAGGCCGCATGGACAGCAGCGGAGGGGTGAGGCGGCGTAGGGGCGCGTGGGGCCCCGGGGCGGTCTGGTGGCCGGGGCCCGGGCGCGGGGCCCGGCGTCGCTCAGTGTCCCGTGCCGGGGACGACGAGGCCGTTCTCGTAGGCGACCACAACCGCCTGGGCGCGGCTGCACAGCCCGAGCTTGGCCATAGCGCGGTTGAGGTGGGTCTTGACGGTCGCCTCGCTGATCACGAGTTCGGCGGCGATCTCCGCGTTGGACAGGCCTCGTGCGGTGAGCCGCAGCACCTCGAGCTCGCGTCCGGTGAGCGCGTCGAGGGCGGTGCCGGGCGGGGCGGAGACACCCGCTTCCGGCCGCCGGGTGAAAGCCTCGACGAGGCGGCGGGTGACGCTGGGGGCGAAGAGCGTGTCGCCCCCAGCGACCGCCGTGACGGCGGCCAGGAGCCGCTGCGGGCCCGCGTCCTTGAGCAGGAAGCCGGCCGCGCCCGCACGCAATGCCGCGTACACGTACTCGTCGAGGTCGAAGGTGGTGAGCACCAGGACGCGGGGTGCGGGGGACGGCGCGTCGTGCAGGATCCGTTCCGTAGCGGTGATGCCGCTGAGGTCGGGCATCCGGATGTCCATGAGGATCACGTCGGGCCGGTGCTCGGCGGCGAGCGCCACGGCCTCCTCACCGCCGGACGCCTCGGCGACGACCTCCATGCCGGGCGCGGCGCGCAGCAGCGCGGCGACGCCTGCGCGGATGAGGATCTGGTCGTCCACGACGAGGACGCGTATGGCCTCCGTGCCACCCGCCTCATGCCCCGTCGTCCCGCCGGCCTTCCCCGTCATCCCCCGCCGTCCCTTTCCCGCGCACCGCCGGTTGCAGGGGAAGGGTGAGCCGGACTTCGAACCCGCCCTCGTCCCGCGGTCCTGCGGCCAGGGTCCCCCCGTAGATCCTGGCGCGCTCCCGCATACCGATCAACCCGTGTCCACCCGACGGTACGGGGATGGCCGGAACGCTTCCCCGCCCGTCGTCGGTGACCCGGACGGACAGCTGGTGCGGCAGGAATGCGACGTGGACCGTGGCCCGCGCGGGGCGGGCGTGTTTGATGACATTCGTCAGCGCCTCCTGGACGACGCGGTACGCGCACAGGTCCGGCCCCTGGGCGAGTGGGCGCCGCTCCCCCTCGATACACAGCTCCACTTCCACGCTTGCCGCCCGTACGCGCTCGACCATGTCCTCCAGCCGGTCCAGGCCGGGCGTCGGCTGGTAGGGGCCGTCCTCGCCGGTGCTCTCCCCGACTCCCTCCGGGCCGACGCGCAGCACGGACAGGAGCCGGCGGAGTTCCTCCAGTGCTTCGCCACTGGCGGCCGAGATGCTGCCGAGTGCGCCGTGGGCAGTGCCGGGATCGGCGGTGAAGACGTAGTGGGCGAGCCCTGCCTGGACGGAGATCACCGACATGTGGTGGGCGACCACGTCGTGCAGTTCGCGGGCGATGCGGACGCGTTCCTCGGCGACGGCCCGGCGGGCGTTCTCCTCGCGCTCGCGCCGCAGCTGGTCGGTCAGCTCGGACAGGGTGCGGTTGCGGGCGCCCAGCTTGCGGGCGTTGTCGCCGAACTTCCAGAGGATGAACGGCACGACGAGGGCCTGGGCGACGGCTGTCGTGGGGGCGTTGCTGCCTGCGAGCAGAGCCCCCGCGACCCACACGGCGGCGAAAACAGCTCCGCAGGCCGCGGCATGAGCCGTACGGCGCATGGAGGCGACCGTGTAGAGGGCCAGCATCAGGGCCCCGCTGTTGACGACCGGCCAGAACCCCGCGGCGATGTACCAGAGCCATAACGCTGCGGCACCGGCGAAGACCATCAGCGGGGCACTGCGGCGGGCGGCAAGGAGGAGGTTGATGAGGCAGATCAGCGTGTAGCCGAGGGCATCGGGCCGGTCCCAGTACCAGCCTTCCGGCGGGCGTTCGCGGGCGAGCAGCAGCGCCACGACGGTGAAGCCCGCCGCCAGCGGCACGTCCAGCGCCGCCCTCGGCCGGCCCTCAACGTGCCCTCGCAGCGCCCGAACGGTCCGCATCGCCGCAGCGTAGCCAGCGTGGGGGCGGCTCGGCATCGGTCAGGCGGAGGCTGTCCGGTCTACCGCGATGGTTGGAGACCGCCGGGCGTCTGCTGCGCGGGTTGAGGGCGGAATTCCACCCGTTACGGGACGACCGCCGCGCAGGCGCTCCGTACCGTCGGTGAGGCCGGCCCGGTAGCAGTCACGGGGGCGGGCCGGCGGGACGGGGGGAACCACGGGGGAACGCAGTGCGCTCCGTGCTCCAGAACGGGGCTGCGGGGCGCACTGTGCGTGGACGAGGCAGCAGGGCACCGGCATGAGGCGGAGGCACGGCGCTGGCGCCTCATGCCGCGGCGTGGGGCGGGCGGAGCCCGGCATGGGGCGGGGGGCCTCATGGGGCCGCCCGGCGCGTCATGCAGGGCGCATGAGGCCGCTCGCATGAGGCCGCGGCGACCGCCGCACGAGGCGGGAGCGCCGGCTGGCATGAGGCGGTCAGTCGCCGACGGTCAGCACGATCTTCCCGGAAGTGTGCCCCGTCTCCCCCAGCTCGTGCGCCTTGGCTGCCTCGGTGAGGGGCAGGACTGCGGCGATCTCCGTGCGGAGCCGCCCGGACTCGACGAGCTCGCTGATGCCCTGGAGGCCCGCGAGGTCCGGCTCGACCATCATGCGCACGGCGCGGATACCGCGTTCGCGGGCCTCGGCCAGGACCGGCTCCTCCAAGGGGAGGAGCGAAACGAGGGTGCCGCCGGGGCGCAGGGTGCGCAGGGAGCGGGCCGGGTAGTCACCGCTGATGGACTCCACGACGACGTCGAGGTTCTCCAGTTCCTCGGCGAAGTCCTGCTCGCGGTAGTCGATGAGTTCGTCGGCGCCGAGAGCGCGCAGGAAGTCGTGCTTGCCGGTGCTGGCCGTGCCGATGACGTACGCGCCCCGGGCCTTGGCGATCTGCACGGCCAGATGGCCGACGCCGCCCGCCGCCGCGTGGATGAGGACACGCCGGCCCTCCGCGACCCGGGCGGTGTCGACGAGGGCCTGCCATGCGGTGAGGGCCGCGAGAGGCAGGGCTGCGGCCTGTACGTGGTCGAGGCCCTGGGGCTTGGGAGCGAAGTGCCGGGCGGGTGCGGTGACGTACTCGGCGTAGGCGCCCGCGGGGCGCGGGAAGCGTGGCATCCCGTAGACCTCGTCACCCGGGGCGTAAAGCGTCACGCCGTCACCGACCGCCTCGACCACACCCGAGACGTCGAAGCCGAGGCCGAAGGGCGGGATGTCGCCCGTGTAGTAGCGGCCACGTGCCCGCGTCTTCCAGTCGACCGGGTTGACGCCTGCGGCCCGTACGCGCACCAGGATCTCGGTGGGGCCCGGCACGGGGCGGTCGGTCTCGACCAGCTGCAGCACCTCGGGGCCGCCGGCGGTCTCCTGGCGGATGGCGTGCATGCGGGCGGGGATGGCGGTCATGGTGGCGCTCCTTGGAGTCGTGCCGTTCGGTTCGTCGTCCCCAAGGCTCGCGGAGATCATGGACGGCAACGAGTGGCCTGACTGTCATGGTTCGCAAAGATCGGGCCAGGGGTGTGGGGCCGCGGGCCGGAACGCCGACGGCCGGAGCGCGCTCCATGCGCGCCCCGGCCGTCCGGTGAGGCTCTGCCGCCTGAGGCGGACTCCTGCTAGAGCGCCAGGCCCGTCAGGACGAGCACCCGCTCGTAGGTGTAGTCGTCCATCGCGTAGCGGACGCCCTCGCGCCCCACGCCGGACTGCTTGGCGCCTCCGTAGGGCATCTGGTCGGCGCGGTACGACGGAACGTCGCCGATGATGACGCCGCCGGTCTCCAGCGCGCGGTGCGCCCGGAACGCTGTCTGCAGGTCGTGCGTGAAGACGCCGGCCTGGAGGCCGTACGGAGAGTCGTTGACCGCGGCGAAGGCGGCCTCCTCGCCCTCGGCCTTGGTGATCGTCAGAACCGGGCCGAAGACCTCTTCGCAGGCGATGGTCACGTCCGCCGGCACGTCCGTGAGCACGGTCGGGGCGTAGGTGGCGCCGTCCCGCTTGCCGCCCGCGAGGAGAGTGGCGCCGTTTTCCACAGCCTCATTCACCCAGGACTCCACCCGCTTGGCCGCGTCCTCACTGACCAGCGGGCCGACGTCCGTGGCGGAGTCCGAGGGGTCACCCGTGACCTGGGCCTCGACGGCGGCGACGACCTTGGGCACGAGGCGCTCGTACAACGAGGCGTCCGCGATGACCCGCTGCACCGAGATGCAGGACTGGCCGCCCTGGTAGTTGGAGAACGTCGCGATGCGCTGCGCGGCCCAGTCGAGGTCCTCCTCGGAGGACCAGTCGGCTAGGACGACCGCCGCGCCGTTGCCGCCCAGCTCAAGGGTGACGTGCTTGCGCGGGGCCGAGTCGAGGATCGACCAGCCCACCGGGCCCGAGCCGGTGAAGGAGATGACCGGCAGCCGCTCGTCCTGGACGAGGGCGGGCATGCGGTCGTTCGGAACCGGCAGCACGCTCCAGGAGCCCGCCGGCAGGTCCGTCTCGGCCAGGATCTCGCCCAGCACGAGGGAGGAGATCGGGGTCGCCGGGGCGGGCTTGAGGATGATCGGCGCACCGACGGCGATGGCCGGGGCGACCTTGTGGGCGCTCAGGTTCAGCGGGAAGTTGAACGGCGCGATGCCCAGCACGGTGCCGCGCGGGAAGCGGCGCGTCAGCGCCAGACGGCCGGTGCCGCCCGCGTCGGTGTCCAGGCGCTGCGCGTCGCCCGCGTTGAAGCGGCGCGCCTCCTCGGCGGCCCAGCGGAAGACGGAGACGGCGCGGCCGACCTCGCCGCGGGCCCACTTGATGGGCTTGCCGTTCTCGGCGGAGATGAGCTGGGCGATCTCCTCGGTGCGCTCGGTGAGCCGCTTCGCGACGTGGTCGAGGGCGGCGGTCCGCACGTGGGCGGGCGTCGCCGCGAACTCCTCTCGTACAGCGTGCGCGGCGGCAACGGCCTCCTCGACCTGTGCCTCGGTGGGCACGCTCACGGTGCCGACGAGACGGCCGTCCCAGGAGTTCGTGACATCAAAGGTCTCCTCGCCGGTGGCCTCGCGGCCGGCCAGCCAGAACGCGTGGGGAGCAGTCACAATCCCGGCCCTTCCCAAGTGGTGTGGATATTGCTCCCCCACCGTAGGTGCGGGGTGGCCGGGCGCCGATTGTCCGTGGTGGAGCAGTACTGCGGGAAGGAGCACCGCAATGGCGGGGTGGCAGGGCGCGTCAGGACCTCCCCTGCTCCTGCCCCGGAGCCTCTCTTGCCGGGTCTACGGCTGCCTGCCGTCGTCTTCGGTCCGGGGGCATGGCTCGCACGGGGCCAGGGCATGGGGCGGTTGCGCTCGCCGCCTGAGGCCGTCGGCGCCGCCCCGTGGCCTGAGGCCCCGGCTACTCGGCTTGAGGCTGCCGCCGCGCCTGGCCTGGGGCCGTAGTCGCTCCTGGCCTGAGGCAGTCACTCCTGGCCCGAGGCCGTGGTCGCCTTCAAAGCCAGCCACAGCTCCATGCGGACGTCCGGGTCGTCGAGCGAGCGTCCGAGGATCTCCTCCACCCTGCGCATGCGGTAGCGGAGGGTGTGACGGTGCACGCCGAGGTCCGCCGCGGCCGCGTCCCACTGGCCGTGTCGGGAGAGCCAGGCCCGCAGGGAGGCTACGAGGTCACCGCGGCCTGTGGCGTCGTGCTCGTGCAGGGCCCGCAGCATGCCGTCTGCAAAGGCGCGTACGGCGTCGTCCGCGAGGAGCGGCAGGACGGAGCCGGCGGCTACTTCCTCGTGTTCGACGAGGACCCTGCCGCGGCGGCGCGCGACGGACAACGCCTGCTCCGCCTGGCGGAAAGCCGCCGCCGAGGCGATGGGTCCCGCAGGGGCGGACAGGCCGATGACGAGGTCGCAGGCGGGTGCCGCGGTGCTGCGGTCCCGCGGGCGGGTCTTCGTCCCGCGCCTGGTCTCTATGGCGCGGGCGTGCTCCCCGCATGCGGCCGCCACCGCTCCGCCGTCGGGCGCAAGGACGATGAGCCGTCCACCGTCCGGGACGACCAGCAGGGGCTCCGCCACCCGGCCCGCCGCGGTCTCCAGGGTGTCCGCGAGCACGGCGAGCGGGTCCACCGAGGCCTCGGCATCCTCCTCGGGCGCCGCAGCGTCGACGTCGGCGGGTGCCTCCGCCGCCTCGGCGACGATCACCCGGAACGGCGCGTCCAGCAGGCTGCCGTACAGGTCACCGGCCACGGCCCGCGCATGATCAGGTTCGCCGGCCAGCAGCATGCGCAGCAGCGCCGCGCCCAGCCGCTGTTCCGCCTCCCGCAGAGCCCTGGAGCGCTCGGTGGTGAGGGTGAGCAGGGCGATGGCGGAATGCACGGCATAGCGTTCGGCGGTGCCCAGGGGCGCGCCCGTCCCGACGGCCAGCACTCCGCGTGCGCGCCGCCCGGAGCCGAGTGACTGGAGTTCGACGCGGTCGGCTCCCTCCTCGGCAGGGTCCGTGCCCAGGACGGCGGTCGCCGGCGCGGGGCGCTCGCGCAGCCGCTCGACGTCCGCTCCGAGGCGCGCGGCACGGCGCGCGGCCCACTCGGGCGCCGCCGCGACGACGCCGCCTGAGGCGTCGTACAGCGCCGCCCAGCCGTCGAGGTGCGCCGCCAGCCTGGCGACGAGGGCGGCCGGGCCGTCCGGCGCGAGGGCGGCCCGGGTGAGTTCGCGTTGAGCCTCGAACCCGGCGGTCACCGCCCGGTACTGGTCGGCGGCGAGGGCTGCGGACACGGCCTTGGTGATGGCGATGAAGGGCGTACGACGGGGCACCTCCAGCAGGGGCAGGCCCTCAGCAGCAGCGGCGTCGACCAGGGCCTGGGGCACCGTCTCGTAGTTGACGCCGACCGCGAAGCCCAGGCCCACGACGCCGGCGCGCACGAGGCGGCGGACGTACTGCCGCATGGCCTCCGGATCCTCCGCATCGATCTTCAATGCGGTGATCAGGAGCAGTTCGCCGCCGTCCATCCATGGCACCGGATCGGCCAGCTCGCTGACGTGCGCCCAGCGGACCGGCCTGTCCAGCCGGCCCTCCCCCGCGAGCACGGTGAGTTTCAGCGCGGAGTGGTGGACGAGTGAAGCGAGCGTGGGGGGCATGGCACCTTCGGAGGGGTGTTGCGACAACAGTGCCGCCGCGTATGAACTACTGCCACCGATTCTGCCTCAGTGGAGCAATCGCGGGGAACACAAGTCGCTTCACCGCTGCAGATCGATCAGCACCGGAGGCGCGCTGCTGCCCCGTACGGAGGTCACGGACAGTACGGCGTGCCCCGCGGGTACCCCGTGCGCCAGTTCGGAGGCGGACCAGCGTTCCCGCTCCACCTTGCGCACCGTCACGGACTGGGCCGTTACGGCGCGCCCCGTGACCAGCCTGCGCACCACATGGGTGACCCGGGTCAGCGGCTCGTGGGCGATGACCTGGCGGTCGGTGACGTCACGGGTCTCCACCCACTCCTTGCCCCACACCTCCGCGAAGCGCGCCCCGTCCCACGTGGTGATCCCGGAGAAGGCCATGCGGCAGCCGACGGCGCCCAGCAGCGCACTGCGCAGGGACTCGGGTACGTCGTCGAGCGTACGGAGGGTGAGCAGCGCCCCGGCGTTGGCGGAACGGAGCCGCGCCAGGCCCCGCACCGCCTCGGCGGTGACGGCGTGGGTGGCGTCGTCGAGCACGAGGCAGGCGAAGAGGGAACGGTCGCCCCGGGCGACCGCGCACTCCGTGAACTGGGCGAGGACGAGCCGGGCCAGCATCCGCGACGCCTCGGCGTGCCCGCGCTCAGGCAGGTCGATCCGGACGCGCAGGGGGTGCTCCAGGGCGCGTAGGGAAAAGGTGCGGGAGGGGTCGGTGGTGTCGAAGAAGCGGGCGAAGGCGGGGCGGTCGAGGAGCGCGAGGCGGTCGGCGAGCATGGGGCCGGCGTCGCCGGGGCGGTGGGCCTGCCGTTCCCGCGCGTCGACCTCGCGGACGAGGGCCTCATGCCCCGCGTCCACAAGGGCCGCGCGCAGAGCGCTTACCGCGGAGGGCGAGCCGTCCAGGAGCTCCCGCAGTTCGGGGACGGACGGGAAACGGCCGTGGGCGGCGCGGTAGGGGCCGAGGATCTGGGCCAGGGCCGTTGCGGCCCGGCGCCCGCCCTCGCCCGGCAGCGTGGCGGTGAGGTCGCCCACGAGCCCTTCGGCGAGGACGGCGGCGGCCTCGTCGGAGTCGTCGGTGCCTCCGTACAGGTCCAGGTCGTATGCGGAGTCCTGCCGGCCGATCCGCACCACGACGTCGAACGCCTCATCTGGCGCCAGCCCCGCCCCTGCCGCGCCGACCGCGACGACGGCCGCCCGGCCGGCGAGGGCTTGCAGGCACTGCGACTCCAGCACGGGGCGGACCAGACGGTCGGTCTTGCCGCTGCCGGGGGGGCCGACGGCGAGCAGGGAAGTGCCCAGCAGGCCGGGATCGAGCGCGTAGCCGGCGCCGCGGTGCACGTAGGGATTGCGTTCGTCGTCCAGGGCAGCGCCGATGCGCACCTGCCGGGTGACGAGGTCGTGGCGGGCGGCGCGTACGGGCAGGTCGCGCGCACCGGACGGGTGCGCGCAGGCAGCCGCTCCGTGCCGCAGAACGGTTTCGGTGAAGGCGGCGAGCCGTCCGGGCTGCACACGTACGGACTGCCAGGCGCGCTCGATGCGGGAGTGGTCGACGTCGTTCATCAGCCCCGCGCGGGCCTCTGCGGCGAGCCGGTCGGCGGCCTCATGCGCGTCGGCGGCGCGGAGCTGCGGCCAGTCGGCGGGGTCCTGGCGGGGGCCGCCTACGGCGGCAGGGATGACGCCTCCGTCGTCCCACAGCCGCGCGAGCAGCGGGGCGGCGTACCGCCGCCAGACCTGGGGCCAGCGCCCCAGGCGGCCGAAGACGTAGATGAGCGCGCCGAGGCAGATGGCGTAGTAGATGTAGATGGTCCACACCGCCGCCATGCCCTGGTGCCAGGAGTCGGGGGTCAGGACGGTCAGGGGCCAGAGCCAGTACGTGCCTAGGTAGCCGTTCCAGAGCAGTGAACCGAGCAGCCAGCCGCACAGGAGGGCGATGACCGCCCCGCTGAGGAGCTGCCGCCCGGGGATGCGGTCCGGCTCTTCCGGCGGCTTGGGGCGGTAGCCGTACGCCCAGATGCCGGGACCGGCGGAGACGCGCGGCGCGCGGAGCCAGGTGAGGAACGCGGACCGGTCGTTCGAGGCCGCCTCAGGCGGCCTCCCGGGCTGCTGGGGCACGGCACGGGGCCGGGGCGGGGCCTCCACGGGCATGGGGGGAGGTGCCCTGTGCGGCATGGGCGGCGCGGCATGAGGCATGGGCGGCGCCGCCGGCACGCCCGTGTACTGCTGCGGGCGGGGCGGGGCTCCGGCCGCCCGGGCAGACGCCTCCGCCGCCCCAGGCGGGCCGCCTCGTGCACCCGGTGCGTCGTACGTGCCCTCGTGCTCCATCGCTGCCCCTCGCCCCCCGCCGGCCGGCTTCATGCTTGTCGTGTGAGTGCGCGCCGCAGCTCAATCTAGTGGCCTGGCGTGACGAGTTCAGCGCTCCGTGCCATGCCATCCTCGTGATCACCCGGGGAACGTGCGGGCGGGCCCGGTGCGCCCCGCCATATCCGGTGCGGACAACGCGGCGCGGCCACTTCTCCCGAACGGAGCATGCCCGACACCCGCCGCCGCCCCTAGCCTGCGACTAAAAGCCTGTCCGAAGCCCGTTCTCTCCCCCTGGAGCACCTCATGACTGAACTGACCGGAGGCCCGGCCCTCCCGCAGGAGCGCCGAATCGTCACCTCGATCCCCGGCCCGAAGTCGCAGGAGCTGCTGGCCCGGAAGAACGCGGCCGTCGCGGGCGGCGTCGGTCTGACGCTGCCGGTGTTCACCAAGCGCGCCGGCGGCGGTGTGCTCGAGGACGTGGACGGCAACTCCCTGATCGACTTCGGCTCCGGCATCGCCGTGACCTCGGTCGGCAGCTCCGCCGAGGCCGTGGTGCGCCGTGCGACCGCGCAGCTCGCCGACTTCACCCACACCTGCTTCATGGTGACGCCGTACGAGGGCTACGTGGAGGTCTGCGAGCAGCTCGCCGAGCTGACGCCGGGTGACCACGCCAAGAAGTCCGCGCTGTTCAACTCGGGCGCCGAGGCCGTCGAGAACGCGGTGAAGATCGCCCGCGCGTACACCAAGCGCCAGGCCGTCGTCGTCTTCGACCACGGCTACCACGGCCGCACGAACCTGACGATGGCGCTCACTGCCAAGAACATGCCGTACAAGCACGGCTTCGGTCCGTTCGCCCCCGAGGTCTACCGCGTGCCGGTGGCCTACGGCTACCGCTGGCCCACCGGCCCGGAGAACTGCGCCGAGGAGGCCGCGGCCCAGGCCATCGACGCCATGGCCAAGCAGGTCGGCGCCGAGAACATCGCCGCGATCATCATCGAGCCGGTGCTGGGCGAGGGCGGCTTCATCGAGCCCGCCAAGGGCTTCCTGCCGCGCATCGCGCAGTTCGCGAAGGACAACGGCATCGTCTTCGTCGCGGACGAGATCCAGTCCGGCTTCTGCCGCACGGGGCAGTGGTTCGCGTGCGAGGACGAGGGCATCGTCCCGGACCTGATCACCACGGCCAAGGGCATCGCGGGCGGTCTGCCGCTCGCCGCCGTGACCGGCCGCGCGGAGATCATGGACGCGGCGCACGCGGGCGGCCTGGGCGGCACGTACGGCGGTAACCCGGTGGCCTGCGCTGCGGCGCTCGGCTCGATCGAGACCATGCGCGAGCTGGACCTCAACGCGAAGGCCAAGCGCATCGAGGAGGTCATGAAGGGCCGCCTCTCCGCCATGCAGGAGAAGTTCGACATCATCGGCGACATCCGCGGACGCGGTGCGATGATCGCGATCGAGCTGGTGAAGTCGGGCACGAAGGACCCCAACCCGGAGGCCGCCGGCGCCCTCGCCAAGGCCTGCCACGCGGAGGGCCTGATCGTGCTCACCTGCGGTACGTACGGCAACGTGCTGCGCTTCCTGCCGCCGCTGGTCATCGGCGAGGACCTGCTCAACGAGGGCCTGGACATCATTGAGGGCGCCTTCGCCCGCCTGTAGCCGCGGGTAGGGGACAGGGGTGAAGAACCTGTGCGGAGCGGGTGGTGGACGGGTGATCCGGCTGTCCGGACCGCCCGGCCTGCCGTACGGTTTCTGCAGATGAGAGAAATACCTCGTCCGCAGGGGACTGCGGGCGGAGCCGAGCCGGTACGTCCCCAGTGCCGACCCGGCCGTGCCTTCGCGCACACCACTGGAGCCCTGTGCTCCGGACATCCTCACCGATCGGATGGCCGCCCGCCCCATACCCCCCGGGGCGCGCGGCACCCCGGTCCTCACGGCGGCCTCGGAACCTCCCCCCCTGTTCCGGGGCCGCCGGCATTGCGCCGCCGCCTCATGCGCGGGTTCTTCCCGGCGCTGTGTGTCCTGCTCTTCGTTCTGATCACCTGGCAGGTCGCGGGCCACGGGCCCTTGCGGGCGCTCGACGAGGATCTCGGCCGTACGGTCGGGGGTTCGTCCATTCCGGGGGGCGCCGCGCAGTTCCTCGCCGATCTCGGCAACGCGTCGGTCGCGGTGCCCGTGTTGATCGCCGCCATGGTCGCTTCCCTGCTCCTACGCCGCCGGCACCGGACCAGGCCGTGGCTGCCGGCGGTGTGGGCGGCCCTCACGATGACGGCCGTCCCGGCCGTGATCGTGCCGGTGAAGGCCTGGATCGGCCGCACGGGGCCACCGGCCATGGCGGCGTCCGGGGCGCACGACGGTTTCTTCCCTTCAGGTCACACGGCTACCGCCGCGGTCGCCTACGGGGCTTCTCTCCTGCTGCTGATGCCACACCTCGGCTCCGCCCCACGGGTGCGGCCTCATGCGGGCGTCTCTCCGCCGCCCCATGCCGCGTGTTCGCGTACCGCGCCTCATGCCGGCTCTGTTGTCGGCAGCAACCCGCCTCATGCGCGCCCCACCCGCATGAAGCCCCGCAGCCGCTACGCGCGCACGCGCGCGTGGGCAGCGGTTGCGTTCGTCCTCCTGAACGCGGGCGTGGCGGTCGGTCTGGTGCGGTGCGGCTACCACTGGCCGCTGGATGTGGTGGGCGCCTGGTGCCTGTCCGGCCTCCTGTTGTGGGGGCTGGCACAGGGCCTCATGCGTCCCGTTCGCGGGCGAGGGTCACGGCCGCCTCATGCATCGACAGCTCCAGCAGCACGGGGTCGGTGAGCGTGCCCGTACCGTCGGGCGGGACCACCCACCGGACGCCTGAGGTGGCACGCGACGGGTGGGGCACGACGACCCAGCTGCCGATCCCGGCAGCG
Organism: Streptomyces sp. SCA2-17; assembly: GCF_044336695.1. Lineage (NCBI taxonomy): Bacteria > Bacillati > Actinomycetota > Actinomycetes > Kitasatosporales > Streptomycetaceae > Streptomyces > Streptomyces sp. SCA2-17. The sequence goes on along the minus strand of NZ_CP117521.1, from coordinate 4,783,145 downwards.
CGCACGTCTGTGGCAAACCATCCGGCAGCAGTGCCCGGGGGTACGAAGAAGCCCATGCGGCAGTCGCCGAAGTCCGCCAGGACGGGGCCTACCTGCTCCGTGCAGCGGGACAGGATCTCCAGCGTGGGACGACCCAGTTCGCTGGAGAGGATGAGGACGTCCCAGAGCCTGCCGGCGGGCAGCAGCGTCACCCCGAGGGGGTTACGCTCCCATTCCCACCGGCAGGTCCCGGGATCGGGTGCCGCCGTCGCCAGCCACTCCACCGCGCTCGGCCTCCCCGCGTCGTCACTCATGGCAGTGCCTCCGTTCCGTGTCCGCTCGTTCTGCGTTCACGGATGGAGAGGCCCCGGAGTGCGGATCATTACGCGGGTTTACGGACCTGGTGGAGGTGAAGGGTTCACTGTCCGCAGGACGGCGCGCCCCGGAGCGCCTGCAAGCCGCGCATGGGGCACCAGGCAGGACGGGCATGAGGCCGGCATGCGCGGCGCCGCATGAGGCCCGCAGCCCCCGCCGCATGGGGCGGCTCGAGACCCCAGCGCATGAGGCCGACAAGCCGGTCGGCGCATGAGGCGGCTCCCCGCCCCCGCCCCGCCGTCCTCAGCTGTCGAACCCCAGGCCGACCTTGTCCATTGCCTTGAGCCAGAGGTTGCGGCGACCGCCGTTCTCGTCGGCCTTCGTCATCGACCACTGGGTGATGCCGATGCCCATGGAGCGCACGGGTTCGGGCGGGAACGGCAGCGGCTTGCTGCGCACCATCTCCAGCTCAGTGCGCTCCGTGCGCTCGCCCGAGAGCAGGTCGAGCATCACGTCGGCACCGAAACGGGAAGCGCCGACGCCCAGCCCCGTATAGCCGAGGGCGTAGGCGACCTTGCCCGCGTGCGCCGTGCCGAAGAAGGCCGAGAAGCGCGAGCAGGTGTCGATGGCGCCGCCCCAGCTGTGGGTGAAGCGCACGTCCTCGAGCTGCGGGAAGCAGCGGAAGAAGTGCTCGGCGAGCTTCTGGTACGTGGCCGGGTGGTGTTCGTACTCCGACCGGACGCCACCGCCGTAGTGGTACACGATGTCGTAGCCGCCCCACAGGATGCGGTGGTCGGGCGTGATGCGGAAGTAGTGGAAGTGGTTGGCGGCGTCCCCGAGCCCCTGGCGGCCCTTCCAGCCGACGGCGGCGAGCTGTTCGGCGCTCAGCGGCTCCGTCATCAGGGCGTAGTCGTAGACGGGCGCAATGTAGGAGCGGACGCGCTTGACCAATGAGGGAAAGGCGTTGGTGCCCAGGGCGGCGCGACGGGCGAAGACGCGCCCGTACGGGGTGCGGACGGCGAGGCCGGCGGCGCGGGAGGACAGTTCGGTACCGGGCGTGTGCTCGTAGATGCGTACCCCGAGCTCCGTGCAGGCGCGTTTGAGGCCCCATGCGAGCCGGGCGGGGTGCACCATCGCGACCCCGTCGCGGTCCCAGAGACCGGCCAGGAAGGTCGGGGAGCGGACCTCGGCGCGCAGGGCCTCCCCGTCGAGGTACTCGTAGCCCGTGAGGCCGAGGGCCTCGAGTTCCTCGGCGGCCTCCTGGAGCTCGTGCACCTGGTGCGGGGCGGTGGCGATGTCGATCTCGCCGGTGCGTTCGAAGTCGCAGTCGATGCCGTACCGGGTGAGGGTGGCCTCGATGCCGTCGAGGTTCTTGAGGCCGAGTTCGTGGAGCGTGGCGAACTCGTCGGGCCAGCGTGAGGCGCCGTTGGCCCAACCGTGGGTGAGGGAGGCGGAGCAGAAGCCGCCGTTGCGGCCTGAGGCCGCCCAGCCGGTCTCCCGGGCCTCGATGAGGACGACGTCCCGGCCGGGGTCGCGCTCCTTGGCGAGGAGCGCGGTCCACAGTCCGGAGTATCCGCCGCCGACGACGAGCAGGTCGCAGTGCTCGTCGCCGACGAGCGCGGGAAGCGCCTCCGGCCGGGAGGGGTCGTCGAGCCAGTAGGGCCGGGGAGCGGCGTCGGAAAGTGCTTGGACAGGGTTCATGGCACGAGCGGCCATGTTCTCAGCTCCTTTTTCGGCGCCCGCCGATCAGCTGACCGGCGAGGACGCACAGCACGGCGATGGCGAACATCGCCGTTCCGATGACATTGATTTGAACGGGTGTGCCCCGTTGTGCGGATCCCCAGACGAACATGGGGAAGGTCACAGTCGAGCCGGCGTTGAAGTTCGTGATGATGAAGTCGTCGAAGGACAGGGCGAAGGAGAGCAGGGCGCCCGCCACGATGCCTGGGGCGGCGATCGGGAGGGTGACCCGCAGGAAGGTCTGCAGCGGGGTGGCGTAGAGGTCCTGGGCGGCTTGCTCGAGGCGGGGGTCCATGGACATCACCCGGGCCTTGACTGCCGTCACCACGAAGCTCAGGCAGAACGTGATGTGAGCGATCAGGATGGTCCAGAAGCCGAAGGTGACGCCCATGTTGAGGAAGAGGGTGGCCAGCGAGGCGGCCATGACGACCTCGGGCATGGCCATCGGAAGGAAGATCAGGGTGCTCACGGAGGAGCGGGCGCGGAAGCGGTAGCGGGCGAGCGCGAAGGCGAGCGCCGTGCCCAGGACGGTGGCGCCCACGGTCGCCCAGACGGCGATCTGCAGGCTGAGCGAGAGGGATCCGCAGAGGTCGGCGACGCCGCACGGGTCGGTCCATGCGTCGGTGGAGAAGCGCTGCCACTCGTAGTTGAAGCGGCCGTTGGGCTTGTTGAACGAGAAGACGGTGACGATGACGTTCGGCAGCACGAGGTAGGCCAGTGTGGCCAGTCCGGCGAACACGACGAGGTTGCGGCGGAGCCACCGCACGGGGCGGCTGGAGAGGGCGGCCTGGCGGGCGGGCAGAGCAGACATCAGACCAGGTCCTCCGTCCCGGACTTGCGGATGTAGACGGTGACCATGGCGAGGATGGCGGCCATGAGGATGAAGGACAGGGCAGCGGCGGTCGGGTAGTCCAGGACGCGCAGGAACTGGGACTGGATCACGTTGCCGATCATCTTCTGGTCGGTGGAGCCGAGCAGCTCGGCGTTGATGTAGTCGCCTGTGGCGGGGATGAAGGTAAGCAGAGTGCCGGCGACGACGCCCGGCATGGAGAGCGGGAAGGTCACCTTGCGGAAGGTCGTCAGCGGCCGCGCGTAGAGGTCGCCGGCCGCCTCGTGCAGCCGTGCGTCGATGCGCTCCAGCGAGGTGTACAGCGGCAGGATCATGAAGGGCAGGAAGTTGTAGGTCAGGCCGCAGACGACGGCGAGGGGCGTGGCGAGGACGCGGTGCCCTTCGGTGACGCCGAGCGCGTTGGTGACGTCGAGGACGTGCAAGCTCGCGAGCGCGGAGACGACGGGGCCGCCGTCGGAGAGGATCGTCTTCCAGGCGAGGGTGCGGATCAGGAAGCTCGTGAAGAACGGCGCGATGACGAGGATCATCAGGACGTTGCGCCAGCGGCCGGCCTTGAAGGCGATGAGGTAGGCCAGCGGATAGCCGAGGGCGAGGCAGAGCGCTGTGGCGGTCGCGGCGTAGGCCACGGAGCGCAGGAACTGGGGGTAGTACTCGGTCAGCGCGTCCCAGTACGTGGCGAAGTGCCAGGTGACCTGGAAGCCCTCTTCGAGGGAACCGGTCTGCACGGAGGTGGACGCCTGGTAGACGAGCGGGGCGGCGAAGAAGACGAGCAACCAGAGGATGCCGGGGAGCAGGAGCCAATACGGGGTGGGCTTCCCGCCCTGTGCGGCCGTGCGGCGGGTCGCACGGGGCGCGGGGGCCTTGTCGGTGACGAGTGCCATCAGGTGCCCTCCCCCGCGTCCGTGCCGGCCTCGATGCTCTGCGCGGCGTCCAGGCCGAAGCTGTGCCCGGGGTTCCAGTGCAGGACGACGTCGGCGCCCGGCACGAGGCGGCTGTCGCGCTCGATGTTCTGCTCGTAGACGGACAGGCCCGTGGCCGCGGGGCTGTCGACGAGGTACTGGGTGGAGACGCCGATGAAGCTGGAGGCGGTGATGCGTCCGTGGACGCGGTTGCGCCCCTCGGGGATGGTGCCGGCGTCGTCGGCGTGCGTGAGGGTGATCTTCTCCGGCCGTATCCCGACGAGGAGCTTCCCGCCCGCACGGGGGGCGGTGGTACATCGCGCACGGGGCAGGGCGAGTTTGGTATCCGCGGCGCGCAGGACGAGGGACTCACCAGAGGCGTCGAGAACTTCGGCGGTGATGAGGTTCGAGGTGCCGAGGAAGTTGGCGACGAAGGTGCTGCGGGGAGTCTCGTAGAGGTCGGCGGGGGCGCCGAGCTGTTCGACCCGTCCGGCGTTCATGACCGCGACCGTGTCGGCCATCGTCATGGCCTCCTCCTGGTCGTGGGTGACGTGGACGAAGGTGATGCCGACCTCGGTCTGGATGCGCTTGAGCTCGAGCTGCATCTGGCGGCGCAGCTTGAGGTCGAGGGCGCCGAGGGGCTCGTCGAGGAGGAGCACCTGGGGGTGGTTGATCAGGGCCCGGGCCACGGCGACGCGCTGCTGCTGCCCGCCGGAGAGCTGGTGGGGCTTGCGGCGGGCGAAGTCGCCGAGCTGGACGAGGTCGAGCATGTCGCCGACCTGCTTCTTGACGGACTTGATGCCGCGGCGGCGCAGGCCGAAGGCGACGTTCTCGTAGATGTCGAGATGCGGGAAGAGCGCGTAGCTCTGGAAGACGGTGTTGACGGGGCGCTTGTGCGGGGGGAGGGCCGTGACGTCCTTGCCGGCGAGTTCCACGGTGCCGGTGGTGGGCTGCTCCAGACCGGCGATCATGCGCAGGGTGGTGGTCTTGCCGCAGCCCGAGGCGCCGAGCAGGGCGAAGAAGGAGCCGGCGGGGACGGACAGGTCGAGCGGGTGGACGGCGGTGAAGGCGCCGTAGCTCTTGCTGATGGCGGTGAGGCGGACGTCCGTGCCGCTGCTGCTGTCGGTCGGGGCGGTTGCTGTCATGGTTCTTCGGTCCAGGGGTCTCGAGGGCGTGAGCGCGTACGGCACGTACAGCCGCGTACGTTCTCATATGTCCGGGGCCGGGCGCCGCGCCGGTGGCCCGTTTCGGCGGTTCAGGCGCCGGTGAGCTCGGAGAAAGCGGCCTCGAACGCCTTGTCCTCGGCGGCCGTCAGGGAGCGGAAGGCGTGGGCCTTCGCCAGCATCGCCTCGCCGGGGATGATCAGGCTGTTGTCGGCCAGCTCCTTGTCGATCTTCGCGAGCTCGTCCCGCAGCCCGGAGACGGGGCTGACGTAGCTGATGGCGGCGGCGAGCCGTGCGGCGACCTTCGGCTGGTAGTAGTAGTCGATGAGGCGCTCGGCGTTCCTCTGGTGGCGGGCGTTGCGGGGGACCAGAAGATTGTCGCTGGAAAGCATGTAGCCCGCGTCCGGTATCGCGTACTGGATGTCCGTGTTGTCGGCTTGGAGCTGGACGAGATCGCCCGCCCAGGCGATGCAGGCGGCGATGTCGCCCTTGTTGAGGTCGCCCGTGTAGTCGTTGCCGGTGAAGCGGCGGACCTGGCCGCGGTCACGGGCCCGGCGCAGTCGGGTGATGGCAGCGGTGTATTCGTCGGCAGTGACTTCTTCGGGCCTCTTGCCCATGTCGAGGAGCGTGAGGCCGACCGTGTCCCGCATTTCGGAGAGCAGCCCGACCCGCCCTTTGAGCCGGGGGTCCTCCAGGAGCTGGGACATGGAGTCGACTTTGCGACCGCCGGTGGCTTTGCGGTTGTAGGCGATGACGGCGGGGATTCCGGTCCAGGGATAGGAGTGGACGCGTCCGGGGTCCCAGTCGGGGTTCCGGAAAGCGGGGGCGAGATTGGCGTAGGCGTTGGGGAGGCGTGATGCGTCGAGCCGCTGTGCCCAGCCGAGCCTGATCATCCGGTCGGCCATCCAGTCGGTGACGCAGATCAGGTCCCGGCCGATGTCCTGGCCGGCGGCGAGTTGTTTGCTGACTTTGCCGAAGAATTCGACGTTGTCGTTGATGTCCTCGGTGTACGTCACGGCGATGCCGGTCCGGCGCCGGAAGTCGTCGAGCGTGGGGTGGCTCTTGCCGTCCGCGCCGGCGTCGATGTATCCGGTCCAGCTGGAAAAGGCGAGGGTTCGCTCCCGGGAGGAGCGGTCCGCGGAGGCGCTCAGGGCGCCGTCCGGGCGCCCCGCGGGCGGGATGCCGCAGCCGGCGAGGGCGCCGAGCCCGCCGAAGGCGAGCGCGCCCGCTCCGCCCGTGCGCAGCAGGGTCCGGCGGTTCACCACGGTCCGTGGCTGGTAGCGCTCCATGCGAGGTGCCCTTTCCGTAGCTCCGACGGACTTTGAGCGTGGATCCTGACAGAGCAAACGGAGCCGAACAAGGGATTCCGTTGTTTCCTTTTGGTTACACGGAACCTGCGCTTCGCACGCACCCGCATAAGGGGAGCGAGTAGGCAGCACTGATTCCCCTCGCGGCACGGGGGTGGGGAAATTTCAGGGCAGGCTTACGCGCCCTATTGCCGGACCGACCGTAGCGGCGAAGGAGACCGACGGCTGCGAGCACCAGGTCGGGGACATTACCGGGGGCTATTAAGGGAAGGCTGGCTAGCACAACGCCCCCGAGATCGGCCTGTATTCACCTATTCAGCTCCGGGTCGGCCGGGACACAGCCGGCCGAGGGCCGGCCGAACCAGGATTGCGTCGGCCGGTACGAGAACGAAGTGTCAGTCCAGCGAGAACACGGTTCGGTGCCACGGCTTCCGGGCGACGGCAGTGTTGTCGGACATGACGTGTTTGATCTGGGTGTATTCATCGAACGAATAGGCGGACATGTCCTTTCCGTAGCCCGACGCCCGGTACCCGCCGTGGGGCATCTCGCTGACGATCGGGATGTGGTCGTTGACCCACACGCAGCCCGCCTTGATCTCCCTGGTGGCCCGCCCCGTGCGGTAGACGTCACGGCTCCATGCGGACGCTGCCAGCCCGTACGGCGTGTCGTTGGCGAGAGCGATGCCCTCGTCGTCGCTGTCGAAGGGCAGCACGACGAGCACGGGGCCGAACACCTCGTCCTGGACGATCTCGCTGCCCTGGGGCGCCCCTGTGATGAGCGTGGGGAGGTAGTAGGCGCCCTTGGCCAGCTCCCCCGCGGGCGTCGCACCGCCGGTGACGACAGAGGCATACGCACGCGCCCGCTCTACGAACCCGGCGACGCGGTCGCGCTGGGCGTGCGAGACGAGCGGACCGAGGTCCGTGGCGGGGTCGAAGGGGTCGCCGAGGCGGACGGACGCCATCAGGTCCGCGACGCCCGAGACAAACGCCTCGTACAGGGGGCGCTGCACGTAGGCACGGGTGGCCGCGGTGCAGTCCTGGCCGCTGTTGATGAGGGCTCCGGCGACCGCCCCGTGCACTGCGGCTTCGAGGTTTGCATCGTCGAAGACGACAAACGGGGCCTTGCCTCCGAGTTCGAGGTGCAGCCGCTTGACTGTCCTGGTCGCGATTTCGGCGACCCGCCGACCGACGGCCGTGGAACCGGTGAACGACGTCATGGCGACGCCAGGATGGCCCACGAGGCGCTCCCCCGCGTCCGCGCCGGCTCCGCTGACGACGTTCACGACACCGTCGGGGATACCGGCCTCGGTGGCCGCCTGGGCGAACATCAACGACGTCAGGGGCGTCAGCTCGGCCGGCTTGAGCACGACGGTGTTGCCCGCCGCGACGGCAGGCAGGACCTTCCAGGCGGCCATCTGGAGGGGGTAGTTCCACGGTGCGACGGAGCCCACGACGCCGATGGGCTCGCGGCGTACGTAGGAGGTGTGGTCAGCGCTGTACTCGCCGGCGGAACGGCCCTCCAGGTGGCGCGCGGCCCCCGCGAAGAAGGCCGTGTTGTCCACCGTCCCCGGGACGTCGAACTCGGTGGTGAGGCGGATCGGCTTGCCGCACTGCGCGGACTCCGCACGCGCGAACTCCGCCGCCCGCCGGGCGAGCACGCCCGCGAAGCGGTGCAGGGCGTCGGAGCGCTCCCCGGGCGCCGCGCCGCCCCATGCGGGAAAGGCGGCTTCGGCGGCCGCGACGGCGGCGTCCACGTCCTCCGCGCCGGCCAGCTCGTACCGGAGCAGCTCTTCGCCGGTGGCGGGGTCCACGACCGTGTGCGTACGGCCCGAGGTACCAGGCCGCAGCCGCCCCGCGATGTACTGCGCTCCGCCGGCGAACCGCTCCGCCGCATCGAACCGCTGATCCGTCGCGCCCATCGCACACTCCTCCGCCTGCTGCGTCCCTGCGCGTGGCACAGCACAGGAGCATCGAGGCCGATCCTGACAGAGGAGACGCCGACCAACAAGGGATTCCGTCGCAGTTGCGAGCCTCTGCGACGGAATCGGTGCAGCAGGTGGGGTCCGGCTACAGCCCGGCGCCGAGGCCGAGCAGGCTCGCGAAGAAGGCGAACCACAGCACGGGAAGCACCAGGGCCAAGATGCCGAGGACGATGCCGGTGGTCGCGGCGCTCCGGTTGTTCGCCTCGCCCTTCGTGACCTTGGAGCGGCCGACGGCGCCGAAGATGATGCCGAGGATGCCCAGGATCAGGCCGAAGAACCACAGGAAGACCAGGAGGCTGCATACGGCGCCGATGATGCCGCAGACGAGGCCTGCGGTGCCCATGCCGTTGCTGGGCGGCATGGGGCTCGCGTAGCCGCCTGCGGGGTAGGCCTGGGCGGGCGGGGCGGAGGGGTAGCTGTTCTGCGCCGGGTAGGCGCTCGGCGCCTGTGCGGGGTAGCCGCTCTGACCGGGATAGCCGCTCAGCGCCGGCTGGTTCGGGTAGCCGTAGCCGGGCTGCTGTGGCGGCACCGGGGGCTGCTGGGGCACCTGCTGCGGCGCCCCATAGGGATTCTGGTTGTAGTCAGACATGAAAATGTCCCCTCCGTTGAACTGCGTCCGGCAATGCTATGGGGAACGGTCGGGCACGGTCAGCCGAGTTCAGGTGCCCGCGGAGGACGCAGAATGACAGGCAGGAAGATCAACGGCGACCAGCGGGGAGACGAGCGCATGGAGCGGCATACGGGGCAGCAAGAGGGGCGGCAAGCGGACGGGCCGCGCTCGGTGGCGGAACTGACGGCGGCCGTCGCCCGCGGGGAGCGCTTCAAGTACGTCTGTTTCTGGGGGCATCAGCCGCTGCGTGACGGGCGCATAGGCGCGAGCTGCTTCAGCCAGTGGTGGCCTTCGCCGTTCACAGTGGACGGCACCGTCTACGCCACCGCCGAACACTGGATGATGGCCGGCAAGGCACGGCTCTTCGGCGACACGGAAGCGGAAGCCGAGGCGATCGCGGCCTCGCACCCGAAGCAGGCGAAGGATGCAGGGCGCAAGGTGCGCGGTTTCGACGAGGAGATGTGGCGCCGCCACCGCTTCGGGCTCGTAGTGGAGGGCAGCGTGCACAAGTTCACGCAGGACGCCGCGCTGAGCGCCTATCTGCTGGGCACCGGGGACCGGGTGCTGGTGGAGGCCAGCCCGCTCGACCGGGTCTGGGGCATCGGGCTCGCCGCGGACGACGAGCGGGCCGGGAACCCGGCCCGCTGGCAGGGCGACAACCTCCTGGGCTTCGCGCTGATGGAGACGCGTCAGCGGCTGGCCGGGCGGTCCACGATCAGCACCGGCGCCGACAGGTAGGCGCCATAGGTCCCCTCGGGGTCGTCCTCGGGCGCCGGACCGTCGCTGTCGTCGACATCGATGTTGATGTACACGATGACCATCAGGACGGTGGCGACGAGCCCCACGCCCCCGAGGATCAGGCCGGCGAGCGCCTGCCCGGGGTTCGTGGCCTCTCCCTTGCGCGCCTTGACGCGGCCCACCGCGCCGAAGACGATCGCCAGAACGCCGAGCACCGCCCCCAGGAGAACCGTGGGGGCGAGCACGGTGCCGACGATGCCGAGCACGAGGGCCGCCAGCCCCATGCCGTTGCTGGGCACGGGCGGCACGTAGAACGGCCCGACCGGATAGCCGTACGAACCCGGCTGATACGCGCCCGGGCCGTAGGGGCCCTGGCCGTACGGCGGCGGCTGCATGCCGTAGGGGGCAGGGCCGGGGGCTGAGGAGGAGGGACCGGGAAGTCCGTAGAGCGTCTGCTCGTACGGGTTTCCCTGGTACGCGCTGGGGGTGCCGGGGCCGGTCGGTGCGAGGGGCACGGGCGGGACGGTGCCAGGGGCCGGGGCGGGGGGCGGCGGTACCGGTGCCGCATGAGGCTCGACCCGGGCCGCATGGGGCGGGGCGGCGGCATGAGGCGCCGGAACTGCACGGGGCTGCGGCGGTCCGGCGGTATGAGGCGCCGGGGCGGCACCTGCGGGCGGCCCGGGGGCCGGCTGCGTACCAGGCTTGTCGAGGGGTATCCGCGGCGGCGGAGCCCAGGGATCGGAATCCCGCGGCTCCGGCTGCTCGTCGGCCCCGGTGGCCTTGTCGGACATAGCCCTCCCCAGTCGATACATCCGTCATGCTAAGGCCTGAGCACAACGGTCGCGCACGTCCCGCATACGATGAACGGCACCCGTCGACCGGCTCCAGCCGACCGCGCCATGGAGGCACGCATGTCCGTACTCGACTCGTTCATCGCCGGGCTCCCGAAGGCGGAGCTCCATGTGCACCACGTCGGGTCGGCATCCCCCCGCATCGTCGCCGAACTGGCCGCCCGCCACCCGGACTCGCCCGTCCCGACGGACCCCGAGGCGCTGGCCGACTTCTTCACCTTCCGCGACTTCGCGCACTTCATCGAGGTCTACCTCTCTGTGGTCGACCTGATCCGCGACGCGGAGGACGTGCGGCTGCTGACGTACGAGGTCGCGCGCGACATGGCGCGGCAGAACACCCGCTACGCCGAGCTGACCGTCACCCCCTTCAGCTCGACCCGGCGCGGCATTCCCGACGCCGCCTTCGTGGAGGCCATCGAGGACGCCCGCAAGGCGGCCGAGACGGAGCTGGGCGTCGCGCTGCGCTGGTGCTTCGACATCCCCGGCGAGGCGGGGCTGGAGGCCGCTGAGGAGACCGCGCGGATCGCTTGTGAGCTCAAGCCCGAGGGGCTCGTCTCCTTCGGGCTGGGCGGGCCGGAGATCGGGGTGCCCAGGCCGCAGTTCAAGCCGTACTTCGACCGGGCCATCGCCGCGGGGCTGCACAGCGTGCCCCATGCCGGTGAGACGACGGGCCCGCAGACCATCTGGGACGCCCTGGTCGACCTGCGCGCCGAGCGCATCGGGCACGGCACCAGCGCCCCGCAGGACCCGGACCTGCTGGCTCACCTGGCCGAGCACCGCATCCCGCTGGAGGTCTGCCCGACGTCCAACCTCGCCACCCGCGCCGTGACAGACCTGGAGCAGCACCCCATCAAGGAGATGGTGGCCGCCGGCGTCCTGGTGACGGTCAACAGCGACGACCCGCCCATGTTCGGCACCGACCTCAACCGCGAGTACGGGGTCGCCGCCCGTCTCCTGGAGCTCGACGCGGCAGGCGTCGCCGATCTCGCCAAGAACGCCGTCGAGGCCTCGTTCATGGACGCGGCGGGCAAGGCGGCGCTCCGGGCCGAGATCGACGCGTACACCGCAGCCTGGCGGGGCTGACGGCCTCAGGCGCACGCTGTGACGACAATGAGCAGCATGTCCATCCCGAACTCCCCCGCTGCGGAAGCCCGCTCCGTGACCGCTGTAGCCCACCGCGGCGATCCGTACCGGTTCCGGGAGAACACCCTCCCCTCGATCCGTTCGGCGCTGGAGGCCGGAGCGGGGGCGGTGGAGGTCGACGTCCGCCTCACGCGCGACGGCGTGCCCGTGCTGCTGCACGACGCGATGCTGGAGCGCCTGTGGGGCCTCACGCGGGTGTTGGACTCGCTCTCGGCGGACGAACTGCGAGAGCTGACCGGTGGCGGGGTGCCCACCCTGCGTGAGGCCTTGCATCTCGGCGCGGGGCACTCGGGCCCACGGTTGTTCATCGACCTGCCGGACGCGTCGGCCGCCGAGGCGGCGGTCGCCGAAGTGCACGCGAGCGGGGCCATCGAGCGCGTCTACTACTGCGGTGGGACGGCATCGATGCTGGCGGTGCGCCGCGCGGACGCGGACGCGGAGACGGCTCTGACGTGGACGACGCTGATGCCGCCGCGCCGTGCGCTGCTCACCGCCGTCGCTCCGCGCTGGCTGAACTACCGCTTCGGCCTGGTGAGCCCCGAGCTCGTGGCCCGCAACCACTCCGACGGGCTGCTGGTGTCGGCGTGGACCGCGGACACCCGGTTCACGATGCGGCGGTTGCTGGCGGCGGGCGTCGATGCGATCACCACGAACCGGGTCGGCACACTCCAGTCGCTGCTCCGAGGCTGAGGGGTGGGGAGTGCGGCTGGGCGGAGCGCACGGGGCGGCAGCGGGGCCGCCGCATGAGGCGGGCTAGAGGCCGACGATCTCGTTCCACTCTTTGGTGAAGGCCGGCCGCTCCCTCGCGGTCATGTCGCGCGCGGTCGCCAGGCGTTTGCGCATGTCATCACTGGGGAAGATGAGCGGGTTCTCGGCGAGCTCAGCCTCTTCCTTGTCCGAGGACGAGGCGAGGACATCGCGCGCGGCCGGCACGGGGCAGACGTAGTTGACCGCGACGGCAAGCTGTGCGGCGACTTCCGGCCGGTAGTAGTAGTCGACGAGCGCCTCGGCGTTGCGCTTGTGGCGGGCGAGGTTGGGCACCATGAGGCTCTCGGCCCACAGCTCGGCGCCCTCTTCCGGGACGACGAACTCGATGTCGGGGTTGTCGGCCTGGAGCTGGATGATGTCGCCGGAGTACGCCTGGCAGGCCAGGACATCGCCGGATGAGAGGTCCTTGATGTAGTCGTTGCCCGTAAAGCGGCGGATGTGCCGCTTGCGCACGAGGCGGCGCAGCTGGTCGGTCATGGTGTGGAAATCGTCGGCGGTCCAGCGGGTGACGTCGGCGCCGTTGCCCTGCATGAGCAGCGAGTACGCCTCGTCCAGGCCGGCGAGCAGCGTGACCCGGCCGCGCAGGTCGTCCTTCCACAGGTCGGAGGTGTGGCGGATCTCCCGGCCGAGCTTCTTGCGGTTGTAAGCGATGCCCGTGATGCCGGACTGCCAGGGGACGGTGTGGAGCCGGCCGGGGTCGAAGGAGGTCTTGCGCAGCAGCGGGTCGAGGTGGCGGTCGACGTTCGGCTGACGGGATCGGTCCATCTCCTGGACCCAGCCCAGGCGCACGTAGCGGGACGCCATCCAGTCGCTGACGACGATGAGGTCCCTCCCCGTCTCCTGATGGTTCATCAGAGCGGGGCTGACCTTGCCGAAGAACTCGTCGTTGTCGTTGATCTCCTCGGTGTACTTCACCGATATGCCGCTCTGCTTCTCGAACGCGTCGAGCGTGGGGCGCTTCTGCGGGTCCTTCTCGTCCACGTCGATGTAGAGCGGCCAGTTGGCGAACACGAGGCGCTTGTCACTGCCGGACCGGTCTTCGGCGGCCCTATCGGCCGGCTCGACGTAGGCGGCGGGCACGCCGCAGCCTGCGAGTGCGGCGGCCCCGGCGCCCGCGCCCAGCGCGCGCAGCAGGGTCCGGCGGGACAGGGGCTTCACGGGCTTCTCTCGCATTCCGGCAGCATGGTGGGTCGGATCTTCGCGGGCAATGTACGGCCTGTCCGGGAGGCGACCGCTCCTCCCGACACCCTGACGGCCGGGAACGGCCGGCCGTCGATGATACCGGCGCAAAGCGCGCGACGGCCCGCACCGGAACGAGCGTCCGGTGCGGGCCACCGTGGCGGCATGGGGCGCCCCGGGCCGGCGGGCCTGAGGCGCGCAGCCGTAGGGCATGAGGCCGACAGCCGTGCGGCATGGGGCGCGGTGGCCTCTGCGGGGCATGAGGCAGGCCCACCGGCCTGAGGCGGGCCCGCCCACGGCATGAGGCGGCCCTGCCCGCTGCACGGGGCGGGCGTTTCCCCCTGCATGAGGCGGCCTTCCCGCCGCACGGGGCAGGCGTTCTCCCCGCATGAGGCGCGCTGATCCGCCGCATGAGGCGGGCCTCCGCCCTCGCCCGGGGCGGAAGCCTGCCCGGTCCTCGTCAGTCCAGCGACGTCATGACGTGCTTGACCCGCGTGTAGTCCTCGAAGCCGTAGGCCGAGAGGTCCTTGCCGTAGCCGGACTTCTTGAAGCCTCCGTGGGGCATCTCGGCGACCAGCGGGATGTGCGTGTTGATCCACACGCAGCCGAAGTCGAGCTTCTTGGACATCCGCATGGCGCGGCCGTGGTCCTTCGTCCACACCGAGGAGGCCAGCGCGTACTCGACGCCGTTGGCGTACTCGACGGCCTGGTCCTCGTCCGCGAAGGACTGAACGGTGATCACGGGGCCGAAGACCTCGTGCTGGACGATCTCGTCATCCTGCTTGAGGCCGGAGACGACAGTCGGGGCGAAGAAGTAGCCCTTCTCACCGACCCGGTGCCCGCCCGCTTCGAGCTTGGCATGGCCGGGCAGCCGCTCGATGAAGCCGGCGACCTGCTTGAGCTGGTTGGCGTTGTTGAGCGGGCCGTAGAGCACGTCCTCGTCGTCCGGCTGCCCCGTCTTGGTGTCGGCGGCGGCCTTGGCGAGGGCGGTGACGAACTCGTCGTGGACCGACTCGTGGACGAGGACGCGGGTCGCGGCCGTACAGTCCTGGCCGGCGTTGAAGTAGCCGGCGACGGAGATGTCCTCGACGGCCTTGGCGATGTCGGCGTCGTCGAAGACGACGACGGGGGCCTTGCCGCCGAGCTCCAGGTGGACGCGCTTGAGGTCCTTGGAGGCGGACTCCGCGACCTGCATGCCGGCCCGCACGGAGCCGGTGATCGAGGCCATGGCCGGCACCGGGTGCTCGACCATGAGGCGGCCGGTCTCCCGGTCTCCGCAGATGACGTTGAAGACGCCCTTGGGGTGGCCGAGCTCCCCCAGCACGCCGCCGATGATCTCTGCGAGGAGGACGGTGGAAGCGGGCGTGGTGTCGGAGGGCTTGAGGACGACGGTGTTACCCGCGGCGAGCGCGGGGGCGAACTTCCACACGGCCATCATCATCGGGTAGTTCCACGGGGCCACCTGCGCGCAGACGCCGATCGGCTCGCGGCGGATGATGGAGGTCAGGCCCTCCATGTACTCGCCCGCGGAGCGGCCCTCCAGCATCCGCGCGGCGCCCGCGAAGAAGCGGATCTGGTCCACCATCGGGGGGACCTCTTCGCTGCGCGTGAGGCCCAGCGGCTTGCCGGTGTTCTCGGACTCGGCGGCGATGAGCTCCTCGGCGCGCGCCTCGATGGCGTCGGCGATCTTGAGCAGAACCTTCTGGCGCTCGCCGGGCACCAGATCACGCCATGCGGGGAAGGCCGCCTCGGCCGCGGCCATGGCGGCGTCGACGTCCGCGGCGCCGGACAGCGGGGCGGTGGCGTAGGCCTCGCCTGTGGCCGGATTGACCACCTCGGTGGTCCGCCCGTCGGCGGCGTCCCGGAACTCCCCGTCGATGAAATTGCGAAGTCGACGCAGTTCGGTGGTCATGGCTGCCACCCCTCCTGTCAGATGTCCACTGGGTGAGACCGTCAGCCTAGTCAGTGAGCCCGCGTTTTCGACATACCTCACACCCATGAACAACGGAATCAGTTATTCACCGACCCTGCGACAACGAATTTCATCGCTCCAGGGTTGCCACACGGGCGAGACGCATGCACAGTGGATGTGTGGCCACTCGTAGTCCGGATCCGAAGAACGTGCACGGCACGCCGCCCATCGACGCCGTCTCCCTGGCGATCATCGAGCAGCTCCAGGAAGACGGACGCCGCCCCTACGCGGCGATCGGCAAGGCCGTGGGGCTGTCCGAGGCAGCCGTACGGCAGCGTGTCCAGAAGCTGCTCGACCAGGGCGTGATGCAGATCGTCGCCGTCACCGACCCGCTCACCGTGGGCTTCCGGCGCCAGGCGATGGTCGGCATCAACGTGGAGGGCGACCTCGATCCGGTCGCCGACGCGCTGACCGCGATGGACGAGGTCGAGTACGTCGTCGTGACCGCGGGCTCCTTCGACCTCCTCATCGAGATCGTCTGCGAGGACGACGACCATCTCCTCGAAACGATCAACAAGCGCATCCGGACCCTGCCGGGCGTGCGCTCGACCGAGAGCTTCGTCTACCTCAAGCTCCGCAAGCAGACCTACACATGGGGAACCCGATAGCCGTGAGCAAGGACCTCTCCCAGACTGCGTACGACCACCTGTGGATGCACTTCACCCGCATGTCGTCGTACGAGAACGCCCCCGTGCCGACCATCGTGCGCGGCGAGGGCACCTACATCTTCGACGACAAGGGCAAGCGCTATCTGGACGGCCTCGCGGGGCTGTTCGTGGTCCAGGCGGGCCACGGGCGGGCCGAGCTGGCCGAGGCGGCCGCAAAGCAGGCTCAGGAGCTGGCGTTCTTCCCCGTGTGGAGCTACGCGCACCCCAAGGCGATCGAGCTCGCCGAGCGGCTCGCCCACCACGCGCCGGGCGACCTCAACAAGGTCTTCTTCACCACCGGCGGCGGAGAGGCCGTGGAGACCGCCTGGAAGCTCGCGAAGCAGTACCACAAGCTCACCGGCAACCCCACGAAGTACAAGGTCATATCCCGCGCCGTCGCCTACCACGGCACGCCCCAGGGGGCACTGGCCATCACCGGCCTGCCGGCACTCAAGGCTCCTTTCGAGCCGCTCGTCCCCGGCGCGTACAAGGTGCCCAACACCAACATCTACCGGGCCCCGATCCACGCTGACGACCCCGAGGCGTTCGGCCGCTGGGCCGCCGACCAGATCGAGCAGCAGATCCTCTTCGAGGGTCCCGACACGGTCGCGGCCGTCTTCCTGGAGCCGGTGCAGAACGCCGGCGGGTGCTTCCCGCCCCCGCCCGGCTACTTCCAGCGGGTACGCGAGATCTGTGATACGTACAACGTGCTGCTCGTCTCGGACGAGGTCATCTGTGCCTTCGGCCGCCTGGGCACGATGTTCGCGTGCGACAAGTTCGGCTACGTTCCGGACATCATCACGTGCGCCAAGGGCATGACGTCCGGCTACTCCCCCATCGGCGCCGCCATCATCTCCGACCGGATCGCCGAGCCGTTCTTCAAGGGCAGCAACACCTTCCTGCACGGCTACACCTTCGGCGGTCACCCCGTGTCGGCGGCGGTCGCGCTCACCAACCTCGACATCTTCGAGCGCGAGGGCCTCAACCAGCACGTGCTCGACAACGAGGCGGCCTTCCACGCCACCCTGTCGAAACTGCACGACCTGCCCATCGTCGGCGACGTGCGCGGCAACGGCTTCTTCTACGGCATCGAGCTGGTGAAGGACAAGGCCACCAAGGAGTCCTTCACGCCGGAGGAGTGCGAGCAGCTGCTCTACGGCTTCGTGTCCAAGAAGCTGTTCGAAAACGGTCTGTACTGCCGCGCCGACGACCGCGGCGACCCCGTCATCCAGGTCGCCCCGCCGCTGATCTCCGACCAGTCGACCTTCGACGAGATCGAGCAGATCGTCCGCGGCGTGCTCACGGAGGCCTGGACCAGGATCTGACGGACCAGGGCAAGCCGCCGGCACCGCTCCGCGGCTCGCCCCTCACGCCGTGGCCCCGCGCGACCCCCCACAGGTCATGCGCGCGCGGGCCACGGCTTTGCTGCATACGGGGGCATGAGGCGCAGGTACCGCGCGGCGCCCCATGCCGGGCCCCATGCGGGTCCCCGTAACGAGGTCTCCTGTCAGGCTACGTGCAGGCCGCCCCCACGCCGGGCCTCGTGCCAGGCCTCGTGCGGGGCCTCAGGCAGAGCCTCATGCCGCCGGCGGCCCACGGCACTCCAGGGCGCACACAACCGCACACCCGTCGCATGCGGGACGCACGCCCGTCGCACGCGCACCACGCCCCACCGCACACCCGGTCGCACGGTTCCGTCGCATTTGCGCTCCGACTCATATGCGACCCCCGGGGCATGAGGCCGACCGGAGGAAAGTGGGCCCTCCAGCGCCGAGCCTGGGCAAAGGCTAGGATCCCGGTTCCGTACGGTGCCAGTGACCCAATGGCCTCCGGTTCGTTCCCCCGGACAGGGGAACGGACCCTACAGCGACCCGAGGTGCTCGATATGGTGGCCCCGCCGGACAACGACGTGCTCTGGGCACGCGGCCTGCACTACGCCCACAGCGGTTCCCCCGCGCTCGCGGGGGTCTCCATCGGCGTACGCGAGGGAGAGATTCTCGCCATCACCGGGCCACGCGGCTCAGGCAAGACCACGCTCCTCAAATGCCTGTCCGGGCAGATCGTTCCCGCCCCCGGCGAGGTGTGGTTCAACAGCGCGCCCGTGCACACCCTCTCGCGTGCCGCCCGGGAGCGGCTGCGGCGGGAGCGGTTCGGCTGGATCGACAGCGAGCCCCACCTCGTGCCGGAGCTGACGGCCTGGGAGAACACGGCGCTGCCGCTGCTGATGCGCGGCGTGGGGCACCGGGCGGCCAAGCGCACCGCCGGCGAGTGGTTGGAGCGCCTCGACGTCGGCGATTGCCAGCGCAAGCGGCCGGCCGCCCTGCTCCAGGCACAGCGCCAGCGGATCGCCATCGCACGGGCGCTGGCGAGCGAGCCCACCGTGCTGTTCGCCGACGAGCCGACGGCTCCGCTGCACAACGCCGACCGCGCGCAGGTGCTGCGCACCCTGACCACGGCAGCGCGCTCGCACCAGATCACGGTCGTCATCGCCACGCTGGACGACGAGATCGCCACCTTGGCCGACCGCACGGTCTCCCTGGTCGACGGCCGCCGGGGCACCGCTCTTCCCGTGCTTGACGCTCCTGACGGAGAGGGCAGGGCGGCGTGCTCAGTCTCCGCCTAGCGCGTGGCGCGCACCCGCTCGTCCTGCTGCGCAGGTTGCTGGTGGCGGCCGCCGCGGCAGGCGTGGGCTTCCTGCTGCTGTGCACCCTGGGTTACGCGGTGGCCCATCCGCAGTCGACGGGCCAGTCGCTCGTTCGGCTGGTGTGGTGCGCGGTGCCGCTTGCGGCGGTCGTGCAGTTCGCGCTCGCGGTGGCCCGGAGTGATCCGGCCACGCGCCCCCGTGACGGCCTGGACGCCGCGGGCCTCGGCCCCGTGCAGCTCACGCTGCTCGCGGCGGCGTCCACCGCGATCTCCTGCACGCTCGGCAGCGGATTCGCGCTTCTGCTGTACATGGAGCTCCGTGGCGACCTCGGCGGCCCGCTGAGCGGTTCGGCGAGAGGGCTGCTGGACGGACAGGCGCACCTGCCATGGGGCGCGACGCTGACCCTGCTCGGCCTCCTGCCGGCGCTTGCGGCGGGCGCCTGCATCATTGCGCTGCACCCGCGGCGTGAGGCGGCGGCCATGAGGCAGCAGGCCGCTGACCAGACCGCCGCGGAGCCGGCAGAGGGCACAGAGGACGCGGAGGCAGCGGAGGCCCCTCCCGAGGCTTCTCCGGTCCCGCCTGCCGTCCCCATGCCCAAGCCCGCCTACGCGGGCCTCCCGTGGGGCATCGCGATCATCGCGGTGGGGCTCGCCCTGGAGGCGTACGTGGGTCACGGCCCGGCGCCCGCCCCCAACAAGCTGATCTCACTGCCCGGACGGACGGACGGCACCTCTCCCGGCGTGCTGGGGGGCTGGCTCCTGGCCTCCCTGGGGCTCGTGCTGGCCGGCCCCGGGCTGACCCACTGGTGCGGGGTGCTCCTGGCGGCCGGGCGGCCCGGAGCGGTGCGGCTGCTGGCCGGGCGGATACTGCAGGATGCCGCCACCCGGATCGGTCGGCCGCTCGGCGTGCTCTGCGCGGTCGCCTCAAGCGCCCTGGCCGCCGCCGAACTCTACGGTGCCGCATGGGACTCCTCCGGGCCCCGCCCCTTCGGTCCTCTCACAGGCCTCGGCGCGGCGCTCGTGATGGCCTGTGTCACCGCCACTGCCATCACTGCGGCCCTGGACAGCCGGCAGAACCGGACCGGCACCACGGCGGCCTTGCAGCGCCTCGGCATCCCCGCGTCCATGCTCCGTGGGGCAGCCGTCCTGCGTACGTGTGTGCTGCTTGCCGTCCTGGCACCGCTCACGTGGGCGATCGCGGAGCTCGTGGCACTGCCCATGTCGCGCTGAGGGCGCCTGGGGCGGGCCCGTGCTCCAGGCCCGGCTCCGGGCCCGCTAGGCAGCTGCAACACAACAGTTCTTGACCAGTTCTTGACTCAAGGCAACTTCGTCGCCGGATTGCGCGTCTGCTGAGGAGCACGACGGATATCCGGCGAACGGAGCTATTGGTGATCATCGGCCTTGTGACGGCTGTCGCGGCCTCGGCCTGTTATGGCACAGGTTCGGTCCTGCAAGCCGTGGGCTCGCGGAAATCGGCCCGCCGGGAGGCCGGGAAGGCCTCTTCGACGGGCACCACCCAGCACGGTGGACCGAGCCTGTCCTCCACCGCGAAGGCCGCGGTGACGTGGGAGTTCATGGTCGGTACGGTTCTCGACTTCCTCGGTTTCGGGCTCGGCGCGCTCGCTGCCCGCATGCTGCCGCTCTTCCTCTCCCAGACGGTCATCAGCGCCAACCTCGTCGTGACCGCGCTGCTGAGCATCAAGCTCCTGGGAATCCGACTGAGCAGGCCCGAGTGGGCGTCCATCGGTGTCGTCTGCTCGGCACTGGTGCTGCTGGCGACGGCCGCGGGCCACGAGGGCGGCGGCGACACCCCGATGTCCACGCACTGGTGGCTGCTGATCATCTCGGTCGTGCTGATGGGTGGCGGCACCGTGGCCGTCCGCCTGATGGGTGCACGGGCCGCGATCCTGGCCGGCCTGCTCTCCGGTCTCGGCTTCGGTGCGATCGGCGTGGGCGTCCGGATCCTGGACGGGATCGACCCGTTCGACCTGCCGACGCTGATCGCCGACCCTGCGCTCTACGCGATCCTGATATCCGGTGCGGTCGGCATGTACCTGCACACGGTGGCCCTGCAGATCGGTTCGGTCAACGGTGCCACGGCGGCGCTGGTGGTCGGCGAGACGATTCTTCCGGGCATCATCGGTGTCCTGCTGCTCGGCGACAACTCCCGCCCAGGCTTCGCCTGGGTCGCCGTCCTCGGCTTCGTCCTGGCGGTCGCGGGCGCTGTCTCAGTCGCCTGGTTCGGCGAACCGGACACGCCCGTTGCCGAGCCCGAACCACAGGAGCTCCAGCCGTCGGCGGTCCGCTGACCGCCGTCCGGGCCCCGGCCGCCGCCCAGGCAGCCGGGGCCCGGACGCATCGGGCCTTATGCCATCGCTCAGCCCTGCCCCGCGACTGCGCTGTCCAGCACGACGACATCCGCCACGTCGAAAGCAACGCCTACGCGATCACCGGCCTCGGGGGCCCCATGCAGCCCGCATGAGGCCTCCAGCACGGGGCCGTCCGCGGGGCACAACATCAGCACCACGTGATCACCCCGGAACGTCCGCCCGGTGACCGTGCACGGCAGGCCCTCCGCCTCAGGCACCAGCCGTACGCCTGCAGGCCGTACGAGCAGCCTGCAGAGGCCCTGCCGCGAGCCTGGCGGGACGGGAACCCTGCCCCATGCGGTGTCCGCGCGATCGCCGCTGACCGTCGCCTCGACCACGTTGTCGAAGCCCAGGAAGCGGGCCACGAATTCGGACGTCGGCCTCTGCCACACCTCCAGCGGCGTACCTGCCTGGGCGATACGGCCGTCACACATGACGACGACCCGGTCGGCGAGTGCGAACGCCTCCCCCTGGTCGTGGGTGACGGCCAGCACCGTGGTGCCCAGCCGGCCGAAGAGGTCGCGCAACTCCACCACCAGGCGCTCGCGCAGGCCTCGGTCCAGCTGTCCGAGGGGCTCGTCGAGCATCAGCAGCCGGGGCTGCGGCGCGAGGGCCCGGGCGAGGGCCACTCGCTGCTGCTCACCACCGGACAGGGCCGCGACCGAGCGACGCTGTGCACCGGGCAGCCCCACCAGGTCGAGCAGTTCGGCGACCTTACGGGCCGTCTCGGCACGCCCTGTCCCTCGCATGCGCAGCCCGAATGCGACATTGCCCGCCACGTCCCGCTGCGGGAAGAGCTGGTGGTCCTGGAACATGAGGCCCACCCCGCGCCGGTGCGTGGGGACCCCGCTCTGGTCCTGGCCCGCGAGGAGCACCCGTCCGGCGTCCGTGGCCTGCAGGCCGGCCACCGCCCGCAGCAGCGTGGACTTGCCGCTGCCGCTGGGGCCCAGCACGCAGACGATCTCGTGCTCGGCGACCTCCAGGTCCACCGCGTCGAGCACCGCGCGCTCGCCGAAGCGCACGGCGACGTCTTCGAGGTGCAGCAGGGCCATCTAGAACTCCCCCGTACGGTCGGTGCGGATACGTTCCAGCACCAGCAGCGCTGCGGCGCACACCAGCATCAGGATCGTGCTCAGGGCCATCGCCTGCCCGTAGGTGAGCTCCCCGGGGCGGCCCAGCAGCCTGGCGACCGCAACCGGCAACGTGGGGCTGTCGGGGCGGGCGATGAAAACGGTCGCCCCGAACTCGCCCAGGGACACGGCGAACGCGAAACCGGCCGCGACCCCGAGCGCCCTGCCGACCAGCGGCAGATCCACCTCCCGCCACGCCCGCAGCGGCGAGGCGCCCAGCACGGCGGCCGCCTCACGCAGGCGGGCGTCCACGGCGCGCAGGACCGGCAGCACGGTGCGGACGACGAACGGGACGCCCACGAGGGCCTGTGCGAGCGGCACCAGGATCCAGGAGGCCCGCAGGTCCAGCGGCGGCTCGTCGAGGCTGATGAGGAAGCCGAAGCCGACGGTCACGGCGGACGTGCCGAGCGGCAGCATGAGCAGGGCGTCGAAGCCCCGCACGAGGCGCCCTTCGCGCCGCGTCAGCGCCGCGGCCGCCAGCCCGCCGATCACGACCGCGATGGCCGTCGCGGCGAGCCCGTACGCGAGGGAATTGCCGATCGCCTCCAGCGGGGCGACGACGAACGTGCCGGCGTTGCCGTCCGCGGAGGCAAGGGCGCGGTAGAAGGCCAGCCCGTAGCCATCCGGGCCGTCGAAGGAGCGCAGCACGAGGACCACGAGCGGCGCGAGGATGAGCACGGCCACGACCGCCAGGACGGACGCCAGGAACGCCCACTGCCCCGCGCCCCGTGGGCGCCGCGCGGTGCGCGACGGGTCGACCAGCCGCAGGGTCGCCTCACGCCGGCGCACCGTCCAGGCGTGCACGGCCAGCAGGGCGGCCACGGCCACGAACTGGAGCAGGGTGAGGACGGCTGCCGTCGGCAGGTCGAGCATCTGCGCGGTCTGCTGGTAGATCTCCACTTCCAGGGTGGCGTAGCGCGGTCCGCCGAGGATCTGCACGACGCCGAAGGAGGTGAAAGTGAAGAGGAAGACCATGAGGGCGGCGGCAGCCACCGCGGGGGCCAGGGCGGGCAGCGTGACCCGCCGCCAGGCCGTGAAGCGCCCCGCGCCCAGGACCCTCGCCGCTTCCTCCTGCCGGGGGTCGAGCTGGGCCCACAGGCCGCCGACGGTGCGGACGACCACGGCGTAGTTGAAGAACACGTGGGCGAGCAGGATCGCCCAGACGGTGGTGTCCAGGCGCACCCCCCACCATGCGTCCAGCAGTCCCCCGCGCCCGAGCAGCGCCAGGAAGGCCGAGCCCACCACGACGGTCGGCAGGACGAACGGCACGGTCACCACGGCGCGCAGCATGCGCTTGCCGGGGAAGTCGAACCGCGCGAAGGCGTACGCCCCGGGCAGGGCCACGGCGAGCGTCAGTGCGGTGGAGGCGACCGCCTGCCAGGTGGTGAACCACAGCACGTGGCCGATGGCCGGGTCGGTCAGGACCTCGCCGACGCGGGCGAACTGCCACTGCCCGCCGTCCTTCAGGCCCCGGGAGACGATCGCGGCGACGGGGTAGGCGAAGAAGACGCCGAAGAAGGCGAGCGGCAGGGCCATGAGGCCGAGCCGCACCGCCGTCCGCCGCCCGGAGCCGGCCGCGCCCCGTGCGGGGCCCCGTGCCGCGGTCCCGGGCTCTACTTCAGGACGAGCGAGGACCATGCCTTGACCCACCGGTCGCGGTTCTTGGCGATCTTCTCGGGGGCCAGAGTGCCGGGCTCGTTCACCTGCGCGCCGTACTTGGTGAACAGCTCGGGCAGCTTGGCGTCCTGGTTGGCGGGCTTGACGAACATCTGCAGCGGCATGTCCTCCTGGAACGTACGGCTCAGGAGGAAGTCGATCAGGGCCTTGCCGCCCTCGGGGTTCTTCGCGCCCTTCAGCAGCCCGGCGAACTCGGTCTGCTGGAAGCAGGTGCCCGTGGCTACGCCCGTCGGCGCCTCGGCGGGCTGCGGCTTCACGCCCATCACCTCGGCCGGCGGGCTGGAGGCGTAAGAGACGACGAGGGGCTTGTCGCCCTTGGCCTTCTTCCCGCCCGCGGAGCCGGAGAAGCGCTCGCTGTAGGCCTGCTCCCAGCCGTCCACGACCTCCACGCCGTTGGCCTTGAGCTTCTTCCAGTAGTCCTGCCAGCCGTCGTCGCCGTACTTGGCGGCCGTGGCGAGCTGGAAGGCGAGACCGGGGGACGACGTGGCGGCGTTCTCGGTGACGAGGAGGTTCTTGTACTCGGGCTTGACGAGGTCGTCGAGGGTCTCCGGCGGGGCCAGCTTGTGGTCGGCGAAGTAGGCGCGGTCGTAGTTGACGCAGATGTCGCCGGTGTCGACGGGAGTGACACGGTGCTCGCCGGCGTCCGCCTGGAGTTTCCGCGGGACCCGCTCCAGGCCCTTGGCCTCGTACGGGGCGAAGATGCCGTTGTCGAGCGCCCGGGAGAGGAGGGTGTTGTCGACGCCGAAGAGGACGTCGCCCTGCGGGTGGCTCTTGGACAGGATGGCCCGGTTCACGGCCTGGCCGGCGTCGCCGCCCTTGAGGACGTTGACCTTGTAGCCGGTCTGCCGGGTGAACTGCTTGAGCACCTCGTCGGAGGCGTTGAAGGAGTCGTGCGAGACCAGGGTGACGGTCTTGTCCTTGCCGTCGGACGCACCCGAGCCGCCTGAGTCGTCCGAGCCGCCGCACGCGGCCAGGACCGGGATCGCGACCGCGGCGAAGGCGACCGTGCCGATGGCACGCCGCAGGTTGGTGTTCATGATTGAGCTGACTCCCTACGCCGGTATGACCCGGATCAGGTCCGAGGGTCTGCGGGCCGTGCCGCACTCTCAGCGCCCCGTGGGCGCTCCCCTGTCGGATTGTTCATTTGTGCGAGGGCACCGTATCAGTGCCCTCTCCACGGATCGGCGTCCGACCTGCGGCGCCCGGTCAGCGCTCGGTGGCGGCCAGCTGTCCGCAGGCGCCGTCGATCTCCTGGCCGCGGGTGTCCCGGACGGTCACGGGCACGCCGTGCGCGGCGATCGCCGCGACGAAGGCGCGCTCGTCCTCGGGCCGGGACGCCGTCCACTTCGACCCCGGGGTGGGGTTGAGCGGGATGAGGTTGACGTGTACGCGCTTGCCCTTGAGGAGCCGCCCGAGGAGGTCGCCGCGCCATGCCTGGTCGTTGATGTCGCGGATCAGGGCGTACTCGATGGAGATGCGGCGGCCGGACTTCTCCGCGTACTCCCACGCCGCGTCGAGGACCTCGCGGACCTTCCAGCGGGTGTTGACCGGCACCAGGGTGTCGCGCAGCTCGTCGTCCGGCGCGTGCAGGGAGACGGCCAGGCGGCACTTGAAGCCCTCGTCGGCGAAGCGCAGCATCGCGGGGACCAGGCCGACGGTGGAGACGGTGATGCCGCGCTGGGAGAGCCCCAGGCCGTCCGGCTCGGGGTCCGTGAGGCGGCGGATGGCGCCGACGACCCGCTTGTAGTTGGCCAGCGGCTCGCCCATGCCCATGAAGACGATGTTGGACAGCCGCGCGGGGCCGCCGGGGACCTCACCGTCACGCAGGGCCCTCATGCCGTCCACGATCTGGTGGACGATCTCGGCCGTCGACAGGTTCCGGTCCAGCCCGGCCTGGCCCGTGGCGCAGAACGGGCAGTTCATGCCGCAGCCGGCCTGTGAGCTGATGCACATGGTGACCCGGTCGGGGTAGCGCATCAGCACGGACTCCACCAGCTTGCCGTCGTGCAGGCGCCAGAGGGTCTTGCGGGTGGTGTCGTCGTCGCAGGAGATGTGGCGCACGACGCTCATGAGCTCCGGCAGCAGCTCGGTGGCGAGCTTCTCGCGCGCCGCCGCCGGGATGTCGGTCCACGTCGCGGGGTCGTGCGCGTACCGGGCGAAGTAGTGCTGCGAGAGCTGCTTGGCGCGGAACGGCTTCTCGCCGATCGCGGAGACGGCCTCACGGCGCTCGGCGGGCGAGAGGTCGGCAAGGTGGCGCGGAGGCAGCTTGGCCCCGCGGGGGGCGACGAACGTCAGTTCTCCAGGCGCGGGGGCCATGAGCAAGGACTCCTCATTGACGACGGCGGATGATCTCCGCAATCGCGGAGCCAGCGGCAGGACGATGCCGGAACCCGGAGATCTCACCAGGGGCACCCCCGCACGGTGCGGGGCCGGAAAAGGGCCCGCCGCACAGCGACGAGCCCTTCCAGGGTACCTGGCCCGCCTCAGGCCGAGCCGACGAAGACGACCAGGAGGAGCCAGACCACCGGCGCGGTCGGCAGGAGCGAGTCCAGCCGGTCCATGATGCCGCCGTGCCCCGGCAGCAGCGCGCCCATGTCCTTGATGCCGAGATCCCTCTTGATCATGGATTCGCCGAGGTCGCCCAGCGTGGCGCTGACCGCGACGGCCAGACCGAGGAGCAGCCCCTGCCACCACACGCCATCGTCGATCAGGAACTGCATGCACAGCGCGCCGGCGACCATCGCGAAGGCGACCGCCCCGAGCAGCCCCTCACGCGTCTTGCCGGGGCTGATGCGCGGGGCCAGCTTGCGCTTGCCGAACTTCCAGCCCACCGCGTACGCCCCCGTGTCGCTGACCACGGTCAGGATCAGGAACGTGAGCACCCGCCACGCGCCATCGCCGGCCGCCAGCATGAGGGCCACGAAGGTGGCCAGGAACGGCACGTAGAAGGCCGCGAAGATGCCCGCCGTGACGTCCTTCAGGTAGTCGTCCGGGGACTCCGTCATGCGCCATACGAGGACGGCCAGGGCGGTGAAGGCCACGGCCACCCACGCGCCCTCGGCACCGCTGGCGTAACCGGCGATGACCATGGCGGCCCCGCCGACCGCGAGGGGCACCAGCGGGGCGCGGATCGACTTGCGCTCCGCGAGGCGGGACGTCAGCTCCCACAGCCCGACCACCACGGCGATCACGATCACGCCGAGGAAGACGGGCTTGTAGATGAACAGGGAGGCGAGGATGACCGCACCGAGGCCGACGCCGACCCCTATCGCCGCCCGCAGATCGCGGCCGGCGCTCTTCTTTCCTGCCTTCGGCGACTCGGGCGAGGCAGGCACCGGGGCAGGGTCCTGGGGCCGGATGTCGGGCTCCTGTTCGTCGCGGAACAGGGGGCCGCGGAGATGGGCGGCCCCCTGGTCACGGTCGTCCTGGTCTCCGCCTGAGGAGGGCACGATGGGCATGGGCCGAGTCTGCGCCGCCACGCCCGCCTCGTGCACAGGACCCGCCGAGAGGGCCGCAGTGGACGGCCCCCGGTCGGTGGACCCCCGGAAACCGGCGCTCGGCGGGGTCCCCCAGGATGTCTCGTTCATCAGACCTCGAGGAGCTCGGCTTCCTTGTGCTTGAGCAGCTCGTCCACCTGCGCCACGTACTTCGCGGTGGTGTCGTCGAGCTCCTTCTCCGCGCGGCGCACCTCGTCCTCGCCGGACTCCTTGTCCTTGACGAGCTTGTCGAGGGCGTCCTTGGCCTTGCGGCGCACGGAGCGGATCGAGACCTTGGCGTCCTCGCCCTTGGTCTTCGCGACCTTGACGAACTCCCGGCGGCGCTGCTCCGTGAGCTCCGGGAAGGTCACCCGGATGATGTTGCCGTCGTTGCTCGGGTTGACGCCGAGGTCGGAGTCGCGGATCGCCTGCTCGATGTTGCGGAGCGCGCTCTTGTCGAAGGGCGTCACGACCGCCATGCGCGGCTCCGGCACCGAGAAGGACGCCAGCTGGTTGATCGGCGTCAGCGCACCGTAGTAGTCCGCCACGATCTTGTTGAACATCGCCGGGTGCGCACGCCCGGTGCGGATCGCCGCGAAGTCCTCCTTGGCGACCACAACGGCCTTCTCCATCTTCTCCTCGGCCTCGAGGAGGATCTCTTCGATCACCACTTGCTCCTGGTGTTATCAGTAAGCAGAGCCTCGCCCCTGCGCGCGTCTTCTCCTGCACGGTGTCCGACCGGCAGGCAGTTGTCCATCCCCGTGCCGAGGTCTTCCCTCGGCACGGAGTTGCCGTCCGTATCGGGTCTGGCCACTACGGACGGCCGTGCGGGTGGTTCAGTCCCGCGTGCTCTGGTCGCTCACGAGCGTGCCGATCTTCTCACCCTTGACCGCACGCCCGATGTTGCCCTCGGCGAGCAGCTCGAAGACCAGGATCGGCAGCTTGTTGTCCATGCACAGGCTGATGGCGGTGGCGTCGGCGACCTTCAGGCCCCGTGCGAGCACCTCGCTGTACTCGAGCGCGTCGAACTTCACCGCGTCGGGGTTCTTCTTCGGGTCGGAGTCGTAGATCCCGTCGACGCCGTTCTTGCCCATCAGGATCGCCTCGGCGTGGATCTCCAGGGCGCGCTGGGCGGCGGTGGTGTCGGTGGAGAAGTAGGGCATGCCCATGCCCGCGCCGAAGATCACGACGCGGCCCTTCTCCAGGTGGCGCACGGCGCGCAGCGGGATGAACGGCTCCGCGACCTGCCCCATGGTGATGCCGGTCTGAACGCGCGTCTCGATGCCTTCCTTGACCAGGAAGTCCTGGAGGGCGAGGGAGTTCATCACGGTGCCGAGCATGCCCATGTAGTCCGAGCGGGCCCGGTCCATGCCGCGCTGCTGCAGCTCGGCGCCACGGAAGAAGTTGCCGCCGCCGATGACGACGGCGATCTCGTAGCCCTCGCGGACGACGGCCGCGATCTCACGGGCGATGGCGTGCACGACATCGGGGTCGACGCCGAGGCCGCCCCCGCCGGCGAACGCCTCGCCGGACAGTTTGAGCAGGAACCGGCGGCGTGGGCCGCCGTGGTCAGCACTGGTGTCGTCGGCAGCCTGCCGGGCGTCCGCACCCTGATTCATTGGAGCTCTCCTCGTGCACATACGAAGAAGGCCATTGCCGGATGGGTCCTTTCGGTTCCCTGTACGGCAATGGCCTCCTCGTCACATCAGCGGCCGACCGGTGAGGGATCGGCTGCGTACGACCCTAGCGGGTCGCAGGTCAATCGCTGCCCTGCTGACGGCTCAGGCGCCGACGCGGATGCGCGCGAAGCGCTTCAGCGTGACACCGGCCTCGTCCAGGATCTTCTGGACGGTCTTCTTGTTGTCCTTGGCGAACGCCTGGTCCAGCAGGACGTTCTCCTTGTAGAAGCCGGTGACGCGACCCTCGACGATCTTCGGCAGGGCGGCCTCGGGCTTGCCCTCCTCGCGAGCGGTGGCCTCGGCGACGCGGCGCTCGTTCTCGACCGTCTCGGCCGGGATCTCCTCGCGGCTGAGGAACTTCGGCGCGAAGGCGGCGATGTGCTGCGCGACGTCCTTGGCGACCTCGGCGTTCTCCTTGTCCAGCTCGACCAGGACGCCGACCTGCGGGGGCAGGTCCGCGGCGGTGCGGTGCATGTACACGGAGACGAAGCCGTTGTCGAAGCGCGCGAAGCGGTCTACGACGATCTTCTCGCCCAGGGTGGCGTTGGCCTCGTCCACGAAAGCCTGGACGGTCTTGCCGGCCTCGATCTCGGAAGCCATGAGGGCCTCGACGTCGGCCGGGGCGCTCTTGGCGACGTGGGCGGCCAGGGCGTCGGCGACGGCGACGAACTTCTCGCCCTTGGCGACGAAGTCGGTCTCGCACTTCAGCTCGACGATGACACCGGAGGTGTTGTCGTCGGCGACGACGGAGACGACGGCACCGTTCTCGGTGGTGCGGCTCTCGCGCTTGGCCACGCCCTTCAGGCCCTTGACGCGCACGATCTCGACGGCCTTCTCGAGGTTGCCCTCGGCCTCGTCCAGCGCCTTCTTGCAGTCCATCATGCCGGCGCCGGTGAGCTCACGGAGCTTCTTGACGTCAGCGGCGGTGAAGTTCGCCATGGTCTGTGAATCTCTCTCGAAAGTCGTTGGGTGACTACGGGTGCACGACGGGGGCGGCGCCGGTGCGCCGTCCCCCGTCATGATCTACCGACTGAGTTGTCAGGCCTGCTCGGCGTCCGCGGCCGGAGCCTCGGCAGCGGCCTCGGCCGGCTTCTCGGCGGCGGCCTCGGCCGGCTTCTCAGCCTCGGCGTCGGCCTTCTTCTCGCCCTCGAGCAGGTCGCGCTCCCACTCGGCGAGGGGCTCGCCGGCGGCCTTGTCGGCCTTCGCGTCACCGGTGGCGGCACCGGAACGGGCGATGAGGCCCTCGGCGACGGCGTCGGCGATCACACGGGTGAGCAGCGTGACGGAGCGGATCGCGTCGTCGTTGCCCGGGATCTTGTAGTCGACCTCGTCGGGGTCGCAGTTGGTGTCGAGGATCGCGACGACCGGGATGCGGAGCTTGCGCGCCTCACCGACGGCGATGTGCTCCTTCTTGGTGTCGACGATCCAGACGGCGCTCGGCACCTTCTGCATCTCGCGGATGCCGCCGAGGGTCTTCTCCAGCTTGGCCTTCTCGCGGGAGAGGACCAGGAGCTCCTTCTTGGTGAGGCCGGAGGCGGCCACGTCCTCGAAGTCGATGAGCTCGAGCTCCTTCAGGCGCTGCAGGCGCTTGTAGACGGTCGAGAAGTTGGTGAGCATGCCGCCCAGCCAGCGCTGGTTGACGTAGGGCATGCCGACGCGGGTCGCCTGCTCGGCGATGGCCTCCTGGGCCTGCTTCTTCGTGCCGACGAACATGATGGAGCCGCCGTGCGCGACGGTCTCCTTGACGAACTCGTAGGCGCGGTCGATGTACGACAGCGACTGGAGCAGGTCGATGATGTAGATGCCGTTGCGCTCCGTGAAGATGAAACGCTTCATCTTCGGGTTCCAACGACGGGTCTGGTGACCGAAGTGGACGCCGCTCTCCAGCAGCTCCCGCATCGTGACGACGGCCATGGCCGCGCTCCTTGAAATACTCGGTTCCACGACGGCCGGGCGGCCGCCGCTCCTGACGCCCCGACGCGCCTGCCGTGGAACGGTGCCCTTGCGAGGACCCTTCCGCGGACCGAGAGACACGGCCACCGGGCTGCCCGAAAAGGGACTGACGCGCCGGTAGCGGGGCGTGCGAAGTCGATCCGGTGACCCGGATCGCCATGAGAAGTGTACGGGACCCGGGAAGGCCCGGGTGACGGCGTTGTGCACAACCCGCGAGTAGTCCACAGATCTCCGTCAAGATCCCCACGATCGGCGGAAGTCCGCCACCGTACCGGCATGACTCTCATCGGATCTTTGACACGGCTCGGATCTCTTTCGCGGCGCCTGCTCGCCGGGGCCGGGGCGGTCACGCTCTGTGTCCTCGCGGCGGTGGTCGCCGGCGGTGCGAATGCGGACGCACGGGATTCGGCGGCTCCCGCTCCGGCGCCCGGCGGTGTGCCGGCTCCTGTGCCCGCCCCCGGGCCTGCTTCAGCCCCCGCCCCCGGGCCCGCTCCGGTGCCCGAGGCGTCCACCGCCTCCGCAGCACCCGGCCGGTTCGCGGCTACGGGGCCCGGGCCCTCCAGGTCGTCCGGGCCGGGAGGCGGCGGGCCGCAGCGGGGCGATCGCGCCTGGCCGGTCGCCGGGGCGCGAGGCGGCAGGCCCCTGCTCGTACGGGCCTGGCGGCCGCCGCCGGTGCCCTGGGCGGCCGGGCACCGAGGGGTGGATCTCGTCGCCCGCCCGGGTCAGCCGGTACGGGCCGCCGCGCCAGGCACCGTGTCCTTCGCCGGAACCGTCGCGGGGCGGGGTGTGGTGGCGGTCAAACACGCGGGGACGGGCGAGCCGCCGCTGCGGACCACGTACGAGCCGGTGGACGCGGTGGTGAAGGAAGGCGACGAGGTGTCGGCGGGGCAGGTGATCGGCACGCTCCAGGCAGGACCCTTCCTCTCCCACTGCCTGAAGGGAGCCGGGGGTGCCGCCGGTTCCGGGAGCTGCCTGCACTGGGGGCTGCTCCGCGGAAAGATCTACCTGGATCCCATGTCCATGCTGCCGCCGTGGATGCTGCGCAGACCGCCGTCGCGGCTGCTGCCGCTGTACGGCGGGGCAGGCACTGCGGGGATCAGCCCCTGACGCCGCGCAGCGCCATGGACACGGCCGCCTCGATGATGCGGTCCGGGTCCTCGGCCGCGCCGAGCTCGATCCGGCGTACGGCGGCGTCGACGACGCCCTGCAGCAGCATGGCGGCCAGGCGCGGCTGATCGTGACCGAGTCCTTCGAGGGCCTCCACGACCATGGCGATGAGCCCGCCGTGGGCGGCCCGGATCTTCTCTCGGGCACCGGCGTCCAGCTCTCCGGCGGAGATCGCGACCACGGCCCGGTGACGGCGGTCGCCGACAAGGGCCAGCTGGCGGCGCACGTACGCCTCGATCTTCGCCTCGGGCGTGTCCGCACCCTCCATGGCGGCCTCGACCTCCGCCGCCCACACGGGGAAGTCGACGGCGCACAGCTCCTCGACCACGGCCGCCCGCGAGCGGAAGTACTCGTAGACCGAAGACCGCGCCAGCCCCGTGCGCTCGGCCAGGGCGGGGAAAGTCAGCGCCTCCGTGCCGCCCTCAGACAGCAGGGATCGGGCGGCGTCCAGCAGGGCGCCGCGCTGCATCGTCCGGTGCTCGGCCACGGAGGCCGCTCGAATCCTGGGCACGTCCCCACTTTACGGATTGCCGGTGGCGGGAACGAAGCCGAGGGAGGATTCCCGGCCGGGTGTCAGCGGCCGACGTCCGCCAGCTTGGCCCGCAGCTGGAGCACCGACTTCGTGTGGATCTGGCTGACCCTGCTCTCCGTGACGCCGAGCACGTGCCCGATCTCGGCCAGTGTGAGGCCCTCGTAGTAGTAGAGGGTGACCACGGTCTTCTCGCGCTCGGGGAGCGTGTTGATCGCGCGGGCGAGGAGGCGGCGCAGCTCGCGGTCCTCGGCGACCTCGACGGGGTCGTCGGCGGCGGTGTCCTCCAGAGTGTCCATCAGGCTCAGCCGTTCGCCACCCTCGGCGCCGGCGTGCAGGAGATCCTCCAGGGCGACGACGTTGGTGAGCGACAACTGACTGAAGACGCCGTGCAGTTCCTCGATGCCGATGCCCATCTCGGCCGCCACCTCGGCCTCGGTGGGGGTGCGCCGCAGCTCGGCCTCCAGCGTGGCGTACGCACGCTCGACCGCGCGGGCCTTCTGGCGGACGGAGCGCGGGATCCAGTCCAGCGCGCGCAGTTCGTCGATCATCGCCCCGCGGATCCGGGTGATGGCGTACGTCTCGAACTTGATCTCCCGCGCGGGGTCGAACTTCTCGATGGCGTCGATGAGTCCGAAGATCCCCGAGGACACGAAGTCGGCCTGCTCGACGTTGGACGGCAGACCGACGCTGACGCGCCCCGCCACGTACTTCACCAGGGGCGAGTAGTGGAGGATCAGCTGTTCCCGCAGCCGCTCGTCGCCCGAGGCCTTGTACGACCGCCACAGCTCATCGAGCGTCGAGGGTGCGGGAGGGCGCTCGGCGCCGCGCGCCGCGGGCGGCACCGCCGCGCGGTCCGAACCGGAGGTGTGCTGGGGCATTCGTCGTCTTGAGCCGTTCTGCTGTGACGTGGATCGAGTGGTACGAATGGCTGGAATCCCGTGAGCGTAGCGTGACTGCTGCGTTGCGGTATGCGATGAGTCCTCTTCGTCGATGGGCGGGGGCCTGCTCCGCCGGCGGCACCGGCGTGCAGCTGCCGGGGGCGGGTGGCCGTACGGGCCTCGCCGTATCGGCGGCCGCGGTCGTCCCCTTAACCTTTTCACCCGATCGCCCCAGGTCAAGAACCGCCTCGCCGCGCGGACGGGCGCCGTCCGGGGGGCTTGGGGGTGCCGGATGTTGACGGCGGGGCGGCCAACTTCCAGTGATCATCGTGGCGTTCGACGAAGCCGAGGGACTGCAGCTCGTACAGCCTGGCGAGCGTCTGATCCCTGCTCAGGCCCGCGTTTCGCGCGATGAGCTCCGCGTCGCCGCCGCTGCCCCCGGGCACGGCTTCGAGCACCACGGCCGCCGCCGGGGCCAGCAGGTCGCGCGCGACCACGGGGCCGTGGCGCTCGGGGGCGAGGTCGCCGATGCCGCCGACGAGCTCGGCGACCTCGTCGGCGTCGGTGACGAGGACCGCGTCCTCGCGGAGCAGTTCGTGAACGCCGGCCGAGAGGCCGGACGTCACGGGCCCGGGCACGCCCATGGTCTGCCGCCCCATGCGGCGTGCGCGACGGGCCGTCACCAGCGAGCCGCTGCGGTACTCGGCTTCCACGACCACGGTGCCGCGCGTCAACGCGGCGATGACGCGGTTGCGCAAGACGAAGCGACTGCGGGTGGGGTGGCCGCCCGGGGGCAACTCGGCCAGCACGAGACCCCGTTCCACGATCCGGTCGAGCAGGTCCGCGTGCCCGCGCGGGTAGGGCACATCGACGCCGCAGGCCAGCACGGCCACGGTCGCGCCGCCCGCGGTGAGCGCCCCTCTGTGCGCGGCGCCATCAACGCCGTACGCGGCGCCGGACACGACCACCCAGCCGCGCCGTGCCAGTCCGGAGCCGAGGAGGGACGCGACGTGCGAGCCGTAGTCGGTGCAGGCGCGGGCACCGACCACGGCGACGGAGCGCAGGGCCCACAGCCGCAGGTCGGCGCCGCCGCGCACCCATAGGCCGAGCGGACGGGCATCCCCGAGGTCGTCCAGCTGCCCGGGCCATTCGCGGTCGCCGGGGCAGACGAAACGGCCGCCCAGCCGAGCGACGGCGTCGAGGTCGCCCTGGGGGTCGAGGGCGGCGGCGCGCTGCCGGCAGCCCGCGAGCCGCTCACGGCCGGCGCCCTTCGGCACCGGCCCCGCGCCGGTGAGGCCCCGCACCACACCCGCGGCCCCCATCTCACGCACCCAGCGGCCCACGCGCTCGTCCCCAGGCTCGGTCAGCCTGGTCAGTGCTGCACGGGCCAGCCGCTCCTCGGAGGCGTGGGCGAGGGCGCTCATGGGCGGTCCCCCGTCAGAACGGTGCCGCGATGGACACCCGTACGCAGCTCCAGCGCGCAGTTGACGTCCGCGGCGTCGGGGCGGTCGTGCCCGGCGAGGTCGGCCACGGTCCATGCGACCCGCAGTACGCGGTCGAGGCCACGCGCCGTCAGCATGCCCCGCTCCATGTCGCGTTCGGCCTCGGTGAGCGCGCCGGGGCCGACGCGCCAGCGGGTCCGCAGTTCGTGGCCGGGGACCTCGCTGTTGGTCGCCCAGGGCATGTCCGCGAGGCGGGCGGAGGCCCGCTCCCGGGCGGCACGGACCCGCTCGGCCACCACGGCCGTGGTCTCCGACCCCGTCTCGGCTCCCGTGAGCTCGGAGCGGGCCACCGGTTCAACCGTCACCCGCAGGTCGACCCGGTCCAGGAGGGGGCCGGAGAGGCGGGCCCGGTAGCGCCTGACGGCCTGCGGGGCGCAGTCGCAGCCCTCGCCCAGCAACCCGTGCCGTCCGCAGGGGCACGGGTTCGCGGCCAGGACGAGCAGGAACCGGGCAGGAAGCCGGAGCACTCCGCCGGAACGGGCCACGATCACGTGCCCCGATTCGAGCGGCTGCCTCAGCGCATCGAGCACGCGCCCGGAGAACTCGGGTGCCTCGTCCATGAAGAGAACTCCACGGTGCGCCAGAGAGACCGCGCCTGGGCGCGGCAGCCCCGAGCCTCCGCCGACCAGGGAGGGCATGGACGCCGAGTGGTGCGGGGCGCAGTAGGGGGCCTGGTCGAGGAGGGGCTGCCCGGCGGGGAGCGTCCCCGCTACGGAGTGGACCGCCGTGACTTCGAGCGACTCCTGCGGGGTGAGCGGCGGGAGCAGGCCGGGCAGCCGCTCGGCGAGCATGGTCTTGCCCGCTCCGGGCGGGCCCTGGAGGAGCAGGTGGTGCCGCCCTGCGGCTGCTACTTCGAGGGCCATCCGGGCCTTGGCCTGCCCGGCGACCTCGGCGAGGTCGGGCTGCCGTTCGCCGAGCAGGACGCCCGTCCCCAGCCCTGCCCCCGGCACCGAGAGCCCCGCGAGCATCGGATCCGGGCGACCCTCCTGCAGCGGCTCCTCCTCCGGCACCGGCGCGTCCGTCAGGACCGCGATGAGCTGGCGCAGGCTGCGGATGCCGAGGACCGAGACACCGGGCACGAGGGACGCCTCGGCAGCGGTGCGCTCGGCGACGACGACCTGGCGGTAGCCGGCGTCGGCGGCGGCCAGGACGGCCGGAAGGACGCCCGGCACCGGCCGGACCCGGCCGTCGAGGCCCAGCTCTCCGATCAGCACCAGATCGGCGATCTCACGCGGGTCGAGGCGCTCGGAGGCTGCGAGGACGGCGCAGGCGACGGCGAGGTCGAAGCCGCTGCCGCTCTTGGGGACCGCCGCGGGGCTCAGGCCCACGGTCAGCTTCTTCTGCGGCCACTCGGCGCCGGAGTTGACGCATTCCCTGATGATTGGATGTGTTCAAGCGTCAAGGGAGGCGTCAGTTGGACGAGTGGCATGTGGTGTGGGTGCCGGATCCGGGGCGGTGGGGGTCGCTGCCGACGGAAGGCGTTCTGGGGGTGCAGAACCTCCCGGAGGCGGTCGCACGGATCGGCCTGCGGCCGGGCGACCCGGTGTACATCAGACCGGATGGCATGGTGGACCGGGATTTCCTAGATTTCGTACGGTCCGAGGTATTCCGGAATCTGGAACGGGAAACGAAGCGGAATTATGGAACGGATTATCGTCCGCTGCTGACTTTCTTATCTTCGCGCGGGGTGTCGTGGCGGGAGGCGACGCGGCAGGACCTGGCGGACTACCGGCACTGGCGGTGCGCCGCTCCGGAGAACCCGGGCCGGATCAGCGGGGCCAAGTGGGACCGAGAGGCGACGGCGTTCACCAAGCTGTTCAAGTGGGGGAAGGTCTACCCGCTGCCGGTGGATGTCTCGCGGCGGGAGGACCGGGCTGCGGACTCGGTCAGCTCGCGGGTGTCGTGGCTGACGCCACGGACCTGGGGCTTGTGGATGGACATCGGGCTACGCGGCCACACACGGGACGGTCTCGCGGCGCCGGGGTGGGAGTCGCGGACAGAGCTGCGCAACACGAGCTTCGTGCAACTGCTGCTCAGCTCGGGTCTGCGGCGGCAGGAGGGCGGTTCTCTGCTCACCTTCGAACTGCCGACTCAGCGCCTTCGTCATGGCCGCTACATGCACGGCCACATCGCGGGTGCGGTGACGAGGTCGAAGAACAGCCGGACGTACTACGCGTCGGTCGACTCTGTCGGCCAGGTCGAGAGCTACGTGGAGTCGGAGCGGGCGTGGGCGGTGCAACGCGCCCAGGCGGCGGGCCGCTACGAGCGCCTGCCGACGATGAGGCTGGTCACGAAGGTGACGCACGGGCTGAAGCCGAAGGTCGAGTGGGTGGACTCGGACGGTGTCGTCGGCGGGCAGGAACTGAGCCGTCTGGGCTGGCGTGAGCGGCAGTGGCTGTTCCTCAAGGGGCCGGAAGGGCCGGAGCCGGCGTGGTTGTGGCTGACCGAGCAAGGCCTGCCGATGGACCCGGAACGCTGGAACGGCGTGTTTAGGATGGCGAACCTGCGCTGCGAAGAGGTCCTGCTCACCGAGGAGGAGCGGAAGATCGAGCGGCAGTTCCGGCTGGCGCAAGTTCAGGGCAAGACCCCGTACGTGACGCCGCACGCCGCGCGGCATTCTATGGCCCTCTACATGCTGATCCTGCTAAACGAGCTGTTCGAGAAGCGCTACGGGCTCACGAAGAAGGACCGGCGAGACTTCGCCCAATTGTTCGGCGACCCGTGGTGGCTGGTCAAGATCCTTTTGGGGCATGCGGACGTGGAAACAACGAAACGGCACTACCTCGCGCCCGTCGCCCACCTGCAACTGGAGTCGATCCTCGCTGCCGCGGAGACCACCAACGAGGGGGAGGACGTCGAGGATCTGGACAGTGTGTTCGCACGGCTGGCGCGGGAGACGGCTGGCATCCAGGACATCGACGCGCTGATCGGGGCGGTCTCGTGAGCGGGCGGGGGCGGAGGGCTGTCCCGCCGCCGGCCGACCACCATGTCGGGCCGCCACTGGGTCCGGGCGGGCTGGTGGTGACCGTGGTCAACCAGGAGGGATACAAGAAGGAGTACGACTTCGCCGACCTGCCCGCCCCGGCGCCCATGCAGCATTCTTTGGCGGCTCTCTTCGCGCTGCAGTCACGGCGTTGGACCACCCACCTCACGAGCAGCAGCTACTGGCGCCAATTGACGGTGTTTGTGCGGTTTCTGTCCACGCTGGAGCATCCACCGCAGGATCTGGACGGGCTGACCGTGCCGATGCTGCGACGCTGGCGGGACAAGCACATCAAGTCCAACTACGGCAGGCTCACCCTGGCGATGGTCCGGGTCCTTCTCCGCCAGGACCCTCGCCTGGGCACCGGGGCAGTGGCGGAGGAGCTGGCCCGGCGCGTTCCCGGGGCCCGGCAGCCGGTGAAGCAGTCTTACACGGAGGCGGAGCGGCAGGCGGTGCTTTTGGCTGCACAGCGGCAGTTCCGGGCGGCCAGGATGCGCATTCGCGAGAACACGCAGCTGCTGGAGGCGTGGCGGGCTGGCGAGTTGGTGGAGGGCAGCCAGGACTGGCGTCTGGGTGAGGTGCTGGACCATGTGGCTCGGACGGGTGACGTTCCGCGCAGGTCGCTGCCGAGCGGGCAGACCACTGTGTCCAACCATCGTCTGCTCGGTGGTAGGAGCGTGGATCGGACCTGGGGACGGCTGTTCTTGACGCGCTTGGAGCTCACGGCGCTCGCGGTGCTGCTGACAGACAGATTCGGATGGAATCGGTCCGCGTTTGACCGCATGCTCGCCCCCACCGTCGCGCCGTCGGTCGCCGATACGACAGCGATCACTTATCAGGTCCAGGTCGTCAAGCGCCGTTCTGGGCGGGGGCACTGGTTCTCGACCGAGAACATCACCGACTCTGGCGCCGATTCCCCGGGGCGACTGATCACCCAGGCACTGCAGGCCACCATGCACGCTCGGGCTCTGGCCCAGTGTCTCCAGCCGGGCACCGACCTGCTGATGGCCGCTTGTCGACGTACGACCTCGGCTCCCCGGTCGTGTACGGGTGAATGTCCCCAGCTGTCAGGCCACGTCTGTCTCTCGTTCGATGGCCTTGAGGCGGTTCTTCAGCCGGTAGCTGGGGCCGTTGATCGCGATCACGTCGCAGTGGTGGAGGAGGCGGTCGAGGATGGCGGTGGCGAGGACTTCGTCGCCGAAGACCTGGCCCCATTCACTGAAGGTCTTGTTCGAGGTCAGGATGATCGACCCCTTTTCGTAGCGCTTGGAGATCACCTGGAAGACCAGGTTCGCCTCGGCTCGTTCGAGGGGCTGGTAGCCGACTTCATCGACCACGAGGACTCCGGGCCGCAGGTAGGTGCCGAGCTTGCTGGCCAGGCGGCCGGCTGATTCGGCTGCCTTGAGGTTGCGGACCATGTCGTCGAGGCTGGTGAAGTAGATCGAGTAGCCGGCCCGGCAGGCCGCGACCGCGAGGGAGACGGCGATGTGGGTCTTGCCGACTCCGGGCGGGCCCAGCAGGGCAGCGTTCGCCTTGGCCTCGACGAATGACAGCGTGGCGAGGTCCTTGACCTTGCGCGGGTCGAGTTCGGGCTGGAAGGAAAAGTCGTACTCGTCCAGGGTCTTGTGGTGCGGCAGCTTCGACAGCCTCAGGCCCTGGCGGAAGCGGCGGTCCTCGCGGACGGCGAGTTCTTCAGAGAGGACCAGGTCGAGGAAGTCGAGATATCCCATCTTGGCTTCGTCGGCCCGCTGGGCGTACTGGTTCAGCGCTTCAGCCAGGTGGGGCAGGCCGAGCTTGGTGGCGGTGGTGCGGATGCGGGTGCTGACCAGCTCGCTCAAGAGGATTCCTTGGTGCTCGGACGGGTGGTGAAGGGGCGGGTGCCGGTCAGCTCGTCGTAGACCGACAGCGGGCGGCGGCCGACCTCGACCTGGGTGATCGCGGCCCGGGTGAACAAGGCCTGCAGGGGCCCGGTCCCGGCCGGCGGTCGTTCGCGGCGAGCGGGTGGGATGTCTCCCGTGGTGACCCTGCGGTTGTCGCCCTTGGGCAGGCCGTCCCAGTGCTTGTCGTCGACGATGCGGGCGCCGCGGCCGACCGCCCGGGGGTGGCTGGCCAGCAGGGTCTCGCCACTGCCCTGCGGGGCTGTGAGGTGGAGCATGATCTGCGACCTGGTCGCCCGGACCTCGACCAGCTGGCGGGGCCGGACCCTGCGGGCAGGGACCGAGTAGAGGTTGCCGTCGAAGGCGACGAGGCAATCCTTGCCGACATGCCGCAGTTGCCGCTCGGCCACCAGATACGGGGTGGAGGGAAGCGGTTTGAGGGCGGCATGGTCGTGGGCCGCCCGCTCGCCGATGACGTCGCGGTGGGTCTGGTGGATCTGAGCGCGTCGCTGGGGGACCCAGGACATGAACGCGGCGTCCATCTCCTCGACCGAGGCGAATGACCTGCCTGACAGGACGTGGTCCCGGACGATCAGTACCTGCCGTTCGACCCGGCCCTTGCCGGTGGGTCGGTAGGCAGCCAGCACGTCGGGATCGAAGTCGTAGTGGCCGGCGAAGCCGACGGCCTCCGGGTGCAGCGGGACTGCCTCGCCAGGGGCGACGTGGCGGCGGACGACGGTTTTGGTGCGGTCGTAGACGATCGTCATCGGCACCCCGCCGTAGTGCGCGAACGCCCGCCGGTGGCAGTCGAAGAACGTCTGCAGGTCCTGGCTGGTCGTGAAACAGCAGAACGGATCGCGCGAGTACGACAGCGTCATGTGAAAGGAATAGACCTTCCCAATGCCCATGTGGGCGAGGATCTTGCCCTCGTCACCCCAGTCGACCTGGGCCTGGGCCCCCGGGATCACCTCGAACCGGCGGTGCATGCCCGCCAGCTCCTTCGGCGCGATACCCAGCTCGCCCGCGATCCGCGGGCGGGCTTCCTGGACGTAGAGCTTGACGCGCTGGTAGTTGCCGGTGAACCCGTACTCGCCGACCAGCCGCTCGTGGATCACCGAAGCTTTCATCAGGATCTCGGCCCGCAGCATCGAGTCGACCAGCGGGGTGAACTCGTCGATCACCCGCTTGTGGGACTGCCCGCCCGACGACCGCCGAGGCGGTGCAGCGGGACTCTTCTCCGACAGGTACTTGCGGACCGTCTTGCGGTCCAGCCCGGTCTCCCGCGCGATCTCCGACAGGCTCATCGCCCCGGATGCCAAGAGAGCACGGAACCGCCGAAGTTCCAGCCAGCGATGCGGATCGAGGACCACCGCCACCCCTTCCACCAGACCCACACCGATCATCAGAAGAGTGCCGGGCCCCAGCGGTCACCGCATCAACAACTGTCCCTTTTCATCCGTACGCGGCTGGGGACGTTCATGTGTACGCCGACACCGCTCGCAATCACCATCGCAGGCGCGAGCGCCAGGAGCGAAACCGCCCGCAGCCGGTGGGCCCTGTTGTCTTCGGTATCTCGGACGGCGACGCCAGGGCATGGGCGCTCAGCCACGGATTAAGCGGGGCTCCATTCCGGCGTTCGCGGCGGACCACGGTCACCCGGGAACGCAGGCCCCTGCAGCACGCCTCGCGCACGCACGAGAGCGTCTACGTGCTACCTGACCCCATCGTTCAGCAGGAGGCTCAGGGGGTGATTGAGGCTGGTATCCAGGATGCGCATGCCCAGGCTCTCGCTGTTGTCTTCGGCGGAGCGCTCGCTGAGGGCCCCGATCCTGATCATGAGGAGACGGCGACAGCGGACTGCGCGGACCAGTCCGCCAGTCTCTGGCCGGCTCCAGACGGGGGGTGCGCGGCTGACTTCCTGCTCTGCCTGGCTTGCAAGAACGCACACGTTCATCCCGGTCATCACCCGCGACTGGCGCATCTGCACCAGCAGGTGCTCAGCCTGCGGACCGCGCTGCCTGAGCAGACCTGGCAGAAGCACTGGCGTGACCACTTGCTGCGGCTGGAAGACCTCCGCCGCAAGGTCGGACCAGCGGCCTGGGCTGCCGCCCTCGCCCGGGTCGGTGACACCGACCGCGTGATCGTCGGCCTGCTGGTGGAAGGAGACCTCGCTCGATGACCGCCGTCGCGGTTGAAGTCGACCCCTATCTGCTGCCTTTGCCCACCGCGGACAGCCCTGTCGTGCTGCCCAAGTGGATCAGCCCCGGCAACCAGCACCCCAATGCCAGCTACCGGGACATGTGCTGGCCTCTCGCCCCGCTCATCGACAATCCCAGTGCCGCCCTGGCGTCGCTCTACTGGCAAAAGTGCCCCGCGGCGATGCGGGATCAGCTCAGGATGGTGGTTTGGGCCCTGATTAACGGTGAGCTCCGGCCCACCTACCTGAAGACTCGTGGCGGGGCTGCTCGTGGTCGGCGCTCGCCGGACGAGATGCAGGACTCGGCGCGTGAGTGGATGCGCCTTGCCCGCTGGATGCACAAGCGCGGCATCGCTGACCTTGGAACATGCACCGACGATGAGTGGCGCGAGTACGCAGCCCAACGCTGGGATGGTGATGTCAGCCGGCAGCACGCCGAGAAGGTCTTGGGCTGGCTGACGGACCTGTGGGCGTTCGATCAGCTGACCGCCCGCCCTTCGGGCATCGGTCGGCCTCCGTGGGTTGCCGAAGGCGTCGACGACTTCCTCCCGGCTGCGGACGGCAAGGGCGGTCGAGAGAACATCACTGAACCGTTGGACCCGCAGGTCCTGGGGCCGTTGCTGATCTGGGCGATCCGTGTGGTCGACGACCTCGCCAACGACATCCTGGCCGCCTGGGCCGAGAATCGGCGCCTGACCACCTTGGCGGCCACGACGCCAGCGACCCCCGAGGGGCTTGACGCCGTGACAACGTACATGTCGGCTTTGGCCAACACGGGCGGGCCAGTGCCCGCCGTTGCGCACAACGGAAAGATGGTGCTGGCCCGCACGTTCATCGCCGCCACCACCGGCGCTGGCGTCCATCAGGTCGACCGATTGGCCGAGAGCTTCGGGCTCAAGGCGATAGCAGGCCAACAGCCGGGGCCTTGCCCGCTGCAGATTCCTGTGACCGGTCAAATCAACGGGCGGCCGTGGCAGCAGCACCTCGACTTCAATGAGGCAGCCGGACTCATGCGGCACCTGGGCACGGCCGCGATGATCATCTGCCTTTATCTCACGGGCATGCGCCCGCAGGAGGTGCAGGGGTTGAGATCCGGGTGCTGCCCTGACCCTGAGCCTGACAAAGACGGCGCCCCTGGTCGGCACCTTATCTACAGCAACCACTACAAGAACGTCACCGACGACGACGGCCGCCACGTGTCCGCCGGCATCGAACGCGAAGTTCCCTGGGTTGCCATCACTCCCGTCGTCCACGCCATCCGCGTCCTTGAACGGATGGTTCCTGACGGGGAACTACTCTTCAGCTCCGCCCACCACGACTTCCGCGCTGATCGTGGGCACCATGGCGCGCTGAAAGGCTCCGGCCTGAGATCCCGGATCAACGATTTCGTGACCTGGGCCAACCGCGAAGCCACTGCCCAAAGCCTGCCTGATCAGGTAATCCCCAAGGACCCGCACGGCGACATCGCATTGTCCCGATTCAGAAGGACCCTGGCCTGGCACATCGCCAGACGGCCGGGCGGGCTGGTTGCTCTGGCCATTCAATACGGCCATATGCGCACGTTTCTGGATGCCCGCACCTCCAGCGGCTACGGCACCCGCAGCCGCCGCGGCGTCCACAGTGAGCTCGACGTGGAGACCGCCCTGGCAGCGGCGGACACCGCCGCCCATCTCCGTGACCGTGTCGCCGCCGGGGAGAAGGTCTCCGGCCCGGCCGCCCGCAGGGCTCTGACCGCCGCAGCGACGACGCCGCGGTTCGAGGGCCGCATCATCCCCAAGACGTTCGTGCAGAAGGCCGCCAAGTTCCTCGCCCGGGACGGCGTCGTGCTCTATGACAACCCGGACGCGTTCCTGATCTGCGCGTTCAAGCACGACAATGCGCTCTGCGAGCCCGATCCGGGCGCGACCGCGCCGAGGCAGTACGCCTGCCAGCAAGGCTGCGGCAACACCGTCCGCACCGACACCCACGCACAGCAGATGCGGGAAAAGGCCGACGAGATCGACCGCAAGGCCGCCTTCGTCCCGGAGAGGCTCGCCAAACGGATGCGTCGCAATGCCGACAACTTCCGCAAGATGGCCGACGCCCATGACTCCACCGCCCAGACCGCCGAGGCCCTGACATGAACCAGCAGAACCAGGACGAACGCACCCGCATCCGCGAGGCGATGAATCGGCTGCTGGCCGGGAAGGCCACCGCCTCCAACGGCAGCTTCACCGCCGCCGCCCTCGCCGCCGAGGCCGGCGTCCACCGCATGGCCCTCTACAAGCGGCACGCGGACCTGAAGAACGAGTTCGACGAGCGCGTCCGCACGGAGACCAAGCAGGTCCCGGAGACGGAGAAGCAGCTGCGGGCAACCGTCGCCAAGCTCAGGAAGACGATCGCGAACCAGCGAGCTGAGCTCGA
This sequence comes from Streptomyces sp. SCA2-17, assembly GCF_044336695.1. Taxonomy (NCBI): domain Bacteria; kingdom Bacillati; phylum Actinomycetota; class Actinomycetes; order Kitasatosporales; family Streptomycetaceae; genus Streptomyces; species Streptomyces sp. SCA2-17. Next base: position 4,738,536 of record NZ_CP117521.1, on the reverse strand, counting down.
AGAGCTCCGCCAGCTGGTGACCAACCTGACCCTCGCCAGCGCCGTCCTCACCCAGGGGCCGGACGCGCCGACGGAGCCTGCCCTGGTCCCCGACAACGTCATTCCGTTCCGCCGCCCCACCACCATCTGAGGTCTCCGATTTTGCCTGGCAGGAACGTGGCTTTAACCGGTTACCCACCGGACAATGGCGATCACTGCTCCTGTCAGGCCCCCTACTGCAGCAAGCATGGCCAGAGTGATGACCACGACGTCGAACTTGCCCGCTTTGTCGGCATCCAATTTGGCAGCCAACTTCTCCAGTGAGTCGGTCCGGGCTTCGAGCTTCGCCACAGCAACAGCGTGCGTGACGTTCGCGGTCTCATTGATCAGGGCATCAGTCGCCTCTGCTGACTCTTCCTCAAGCCGAGATGCCAGCTCTTCCTGCGTCCTGGCGTGCTCCTCCAACGCCTTGAGTAGCTGGCCGCGGATTACAGGGTCCGCGACCTTCTCCTCCACCTCTGCGCGAAACCTCTCAAACTGTGCAGCCGGCTGAAGATCCTTGATACGGCTGAGAATGAGCCTCTTACGCTCGAGGAGGAGGGGTGCAATTCCGATCTCAAAGTGAGCTTCGCTCTTGACCGGTGTCAGGACGAGTCCAGCCTCCGCATGCGCCTTGACCTTCATCAACCCGAAGGAATCCGGGTGAAGGAGTGCCTCGTTTACAGTTTCGAGTGAGACCTGAAGCTGTTCCAGGGACTGGCGTTCGATCTGCTCCACTGTTAGACCGAGCTTCTTCAGGGCCGGCTCGAAGAACTCGCTCATCCCCTCTTCCAAGCGCTGATGCGCCGAGTGGATCACGCTTGGACTCCTGCTCATAGCTCTCCCGCCCTGTCCTTAATCGAATGCGCTTTGGGATGATTGCTCGGCGCACAAGGCCCTATGCAACCGTGGCACGGCCCGGGCCTGCGCGGAACCTATTCGCCGCACCTCAACCGCCGAGGTCTGAACGATGTCAGAGCCGATCGTTCGCCAGCGAGGGAAAGCCCACGGGGCTGCTGTCACGGTCTGTCGTGTTAGGCGGCGATCTGGAGGTCCTTGCGGGTCCGGTGGAGGAACTCGCGGACCGCCGGCTCGCGCCGCCAAGGGGCCAGGGCGGCGTTGAACTCGCGCACATAGTCCAGCGCGCGGGTGGATTTCACGCGGGCGAGGATGTCGACGGAGCGGTTGCCCAGCTCCAGGCCGTGGTCGAGGTCGCAGGCCTGGAGGTGGGCGGTCCCGACGATCGCCAGCCGCATGCCAACGGAGCGGGTGAAGACCCCGGGCTGCATGGCGGCGGCCTGCTGGTTCCAGGCCAGGGCGGCCTGGGGGTTCTTCAGGTCCCGAAAGACCTCGGCGGCGTCGGCGGACAGCCGCGCGTGGTGATAGAAGTCGATCCATCCCGGCTCGTCGCCGCTGTCCTCGCGGGTCCGCTCCAGGAGCCCTTCGGAGGCGGCCAGGGCCCGGGAAGCGGCCCGCTCGTTGCCGGTCCGCGCGTGAGCGCGGGCCTCGATGAGCTTGGTGAAGGCCAGCACCCGGGGCACCGCGTCGTTCTTGGCCCGTTCGAAGGCACCCTGGGCCATGTCGATGGCCTCCTCGGCGAACCCGCGCATGAGGGCCTGCATGGCCATGGTCGTCAGGACATAGCAGCCGAGCTGGACGTCCCCGCCAGCCCGGGCGAGGCGGAGGGCCTGGATGAAGTGCCGCTGGGCGACCTCATGCTGCCCAACGTCGAAGGCCGTCCAGCCGGCGAGGCGGGAGAGCTCGGCGGTAACGGAGAACAGCTCGCGGCCGACCTCGTCGGAGAACGAGCCCTGCAACAGCGGGACGGCCTGTTGTTCGAGGCAGGTGGTGACGGAGTTCGCCCGCCAGTTCCCGCCGCCGTATTTGGAGTCCCAGCGGCGGGCCTCGTCAGCGGCGTCCCGCAGTTCGTCCAGGTCCAGGCGACCGACCTGCGTCCCGCCCCGGTGATGGGCGGTGTCGTCGGCGGGGGTGACGAGCCAGCGGGTGACGGGGGTGGTGAACGCGGAGAGCGCGAAGCTCGATCCGGTCAGGAAGTCGCGGCGGTTCACACTGCTCCAGAACGAAGTGGCGACGCGGACGGCATCGGCGGGATCCCTGGGGAAATCCAACCCCAGGTCCGCCTGCGGTGTCTCGGCCTCGCCCATCCCGATCTCCGCCAACGCGACGGGGCGGCCGAGCCGTTCACCGACAGCCTGGGCCAGGAGCCGGGGGACGGGCCACTTCGGGGTCATGCCCCTGCGGCACCAGTTCGCGATGGAGGTATGCGAGTAGTCGGTCTCTATCCCGGCGGCCTGAGCGAGCTGGTTGACGCGGTGGGCGAGGGCTTTGTGACTCGCGCCGCTGGCTTCGATGAGCCGGGCCAGATCCGCGTTGGGCGGACGGGTCCGGCGGACGGTCGACGCCACGGGCGTCCCCCTCTGCCGATTCCGGTGACCTTTGCCGCGGATTCGCACACCTGGCTGAGCACAGAAAGTCGTACGCGAACCCGCGCGTCGGGTCACCGAGGGTATTGCCTCCCCGGCCCGGGGTGAACCCGGTCTGCGAGTTGTGAGCCCCCCTGCGAGCCCTCCCCGCGATCTTGTCCGGCCGGTGTGATGACGGTCCGGGTCGCGGCCGGGATCCGAGGACAGCTCTTCCGGCCGCGACCGCCGCCAAGGCATCCCAACACTCTCGGGGGTGAACCAGATGTGCGGAATCGCAGGACTGGCCGGACCAGACGCGGCCCGGCACCAGGCGACGGTCTGGGCGATGGGCGTGTCCCAGTCGCACCGCGGTCCGGACGGCACCTTGCACGCCGCTACGGCGGACGGGCGGGCGGTGCTGGCCATGAACACCCTGCTGATCGTCGACCCGGCCGCCGAGCCCGGCCCCTACCTCGACGCCGACAGCGGGCTGCTGCTGGCCTTCAACGGCGAGATCTACAACTTCCGGCAGCAGGCCGCCGCCTGGGGCATCCCGCTCGCCGACCGCGAGACCGACGCCCACCTGGTCCTGAGGGCCTGGGCCAAGCTCGGGGCGGCCTGCCTGGACGGGCTGGACGGCATGTTCGCGCTCGCCCTCTACGACCCGAACGCCGGCGAGGCCGGACGGCTCTTCCTGGCCCGCGACCGGCTGGGAGAGAAGCCGCTCTACTGGCGCCTGGACGGCAGCCGGCTCGCGTTCGCCTCCGAGGTCACCACCCTGACCGGCTACGGCCGGGCCCCGCTCGTCGTCCGCCCCGAGATGCTGGCCATCGAAACCCCCGTCGGCGTCGAGACCCCGTTCCAGGGCGTCCAGCTGCTGGCCCCGGCGAGCCTGCTGTCCTTCGACCTCACCTCCGGCTCGCTGGAGCACACCACCTGGTGGCACCTGGAGGACCGCGAGCCCTGGCAGACCGACTACGAGCCGGCGCTTGCCCGCTTCTCCGTCGTCCTGGCCGAGCAGGTCCCGCTGCGAGCCCCCTCGGGCGACTTCGCACTGCTTCTGTCCGGCGGCCTGGACTCCTCGGTCCTGGCCTACCTGATGCGGCCGCCGGTCTGCGTCACCGTCCGCTACCGGGGCCAGGACCGGCTGGACGAGTCCCGGATCGCCACCGCCATCGCCCAGGACATCGGCGCCGAGCTGGTGGTCGTCGAGCCGGACACGGCCGACTTCACCACCGTCCTGCCCCACATGATCAACGCGCTGGACTACCCGATGGGCAACGCGGCCACCTTCTCCGAATACATGGCCTACCGGGCCGCCGCCGACCAGGGCGTCAAGGTCGTCGTCGGCGGGCTGGGGCCGGACGAGTTCCTGATGGGCTACGTCCGTCACGCCCTGGTCCTCTTCGGCCCCGACGCCGTCCTGGACGCCGGGCTGAAGGCATACCGGCCGCTCGCGGGCAAGCTCCTGCACCCCGCCGGAGAGCCCCTGGAGCCGGCAGAGGCCGCCGCCCGCCTGATCCTCCGCGGCCCCGATCCTGACGGCAGGGTCCGCGAGCTGGTGACCGATGCCTTCACCCGGTCGGGCGGCGACACCGCCCGTGCGCTGACGCTCGCCGAGCTGGCGACGGCATGGCGGCCGCTGGTGATGACCAGCGACAAACTCGCCTCCGCCTTCGCCCTGGAGCGACGCTCGCCCTTCCTCGCCCGCGACCTCGTTGAGCTGTCCTACCGGCTCCCGGCCGACCACAAGACCACCGCCCCGGCGGCGGGGAAGCGCATCCTGCGGGACGCCGCCAAGGCCCTGGGCCTGCCGCGCGAGGTCTGGGCCAGCCGGGACAAGCTCGGCTTCGCCTCCCCGGTCCCCGCCTGGCTGACCGGCCCCCTCGCCCAGTGGGCCGACGCCCAGATCCGAACCGCCCTCGACGACGCCCCGGCGACGCTGCGGCCGCTGCTGGAGCGCGGGCTGGAAGCCGGCGGGCGGTTCGACCGCTCCCGCATGCAGGCCCTGATGGCAGCGGCCTGGTTTTCCGACCAGACAGTGAAGGCTGCCGCATGACGAACCCTCACGTCACTACGGTGTCGGGATGCACTCCGACACCACCACCGCCAAGGGCTCGTCCACCGCCCGCGGGGCCGTCGCGATCATCACCAACCGCAGGGGCGACGTCCTGATGCACCTCCGCGACGACATCCACGGCATCGCCTGGCCCGCCCACTGGAGCCTCCTCGGCGGAGGCGCCGACCCCGGCGAGACCCAGGCCGAGGCGATCGTCCGCGAACTCCACGAAGAAGCTGGCCTCACGGCCCGGGACCTGACCGAGTTGTTCGAGGTCCGCGATGAGGACGGCTCCGGCCAGCTCATCACCTTCTTCGCCGCCACCTGGGACGGCGACGAGAAGACCCTCCCCCTGGCCGAGGGCGTCAAGCTCCAGTTCTTCGCCCCCGAACACCTGCCGGTCCTGACGATCCCGCCGTTCATCCGGGACGGGATCACCCGCTATCTGGCCGCCCGGCCCGCCTGACACCCCGCCCTTCCGGACGGGAGCAACGGGGGTGGGGCCGGGCGGCCCCACCCCCTCCCTTTCGGAAGGACGAGCATGAAGCTCACCGTCATTGGCTGCGGCTACCTCGGCGCCACCCATGCCGCCTGCATGGCCGAACTCGGCCACGAAGTCCTCGGCATGGACACCGACCGCGACAAGATCCTCGCCCTCGGCGCCGGAAAGGCCCCGTTCTTCGAACGCGGCCTGGACGAGCTACTGGCCAAGCACACCGCCAGCGGACGGCTGAAGTTCACCGCCTCCTACGCCGAGGCCGCCGCCTTCGCCGACCTGCACTTCCTCGGCGTCGGCACCCCCCAGCGGACCGGGAACAACGCCTACGACCTCAGCGACCTCTTCGCCGCCGTCCGCCGCCTCGCCCCCCACATCCACCGCCCCACCGTGGTCGTCGGCAAATCCACCGTCCCCGTCGGCACCGCCCCGCGCGTCGCCGACATCCTCCGCGACAAGGCCCCGGCGGGCGAGCAGGTCGAGGTCGCCTGGAACCCCGAATTCCTGCGCGAGTCCTCCGCCATTGAGGACACCCTCCACCCCGACCGCCTCGTCCTCGGCTTCGCCGGCGAGGACACCCACGCCGAGACCGTGCTGCGGCAGTGCTTCGACAAGATCATCGAGGCCGGGACGCCGACGATCACGACCAGCCTGGCCACCGCCGAACTGGTCAAGAGCTCGGCGAACGCCTTCCTCGCCACGAAGATCTCCTTCATCAACGCCATCGCCGAAGTCTGCGAAGCCGCTGGCGCCGACGTTTACCAGCTCGCCGAAGCCCTCGGCCACGACACCCGCATCGGCCCGAGGGGCCTGCGGCCCGGGCTCGGCTTCGGCGGCGGCTGCCTGCCCAAGGACCTCCGCGGCTTCATGGCCCGCGCCGACGAACTCGGCGCCGACCAGGCCCTCGGCTTCCTCCGCGAGGTCGACGCGATCAACAACCGCCGCCGCGAACGCATGGTCGATCTCGCCCGCGAACAGCTCGGCGGCACCTTCAAGGGCAAGCGCGTCGCTGTCTGGGGAGCGGCCTTCAATCCCGGCACCGACGACATCCGCGACTCGCCCGCCCTCGCCGTCGCCGCCCGCCTCCACCGGCTCGGCGCCGGGGTCACCGTCTATGACCCCAAGGCCCTCGACAACGCCCGCAAGGCCCACCCCGAACTCGACTACGCGGACAACGCCTTCGACGCCGCCGAACGTGCCGACCTGCTGCTGCACCTGACCGAATGGCCCGAGTTCACCGGCATCAGCCCCGAGCGGCTCGCCATCCGCGTCTCCCACGCCAAGCTCATCGACGGACGCGGCACCCTCGACCCGGTCCGCTGGCGCCAAGCCGGATGGACCCACCGAGCCCTCGGCTGTGCCTGATCCGCCAGCGCGATCCCGTCTGCCCCAGCCGCCCGACTGGGGCAGACGGGTGTTCCCTGAGACAAATAGACGACAGACTTCCTGCGTCTGGCACTCCTTCGAGGGGCTCAGCCGAGGCGATCACACCTCTCATCAGCCGTTACTTCCTGTTCGAAGATCCGCTGCTGAACGTACAGCCCCTGTCCTCCGACGCCCGTCTGCGATCGACAGGATCGAGAAACGTGCAGGAATGGCGACCGCGTGCCGATGTGGCCTAGGTCGCGCATTCGGCACCGCACCACACGGCCCACCGCTACTCAGACGATCACGGCTCTCGAAGCACACGCTGCCTACCTGCTCCCGATCATCGATCGCGGCGAAACTCCCGCCCGCCGAGGCCCCCGTGGACTGAGCTATGGGCGACAACCTGTCTCAGCCTGACCAACTCGGGTGCTGCTTCAACGCCCTAGGAGTGTCAGACGTTTTGAGTAGCCTGACGCCATGAAGGCGAGCGACTTCCTGGTCTCGGTGCAACAAGACTTCTTCGGGGCACCGTGGGTGCGGCAGGTCCTGGATATCGAACGTGTGGCAGCGTTGAGGTCCGGCCCACTCGAAGACGTGCCGGACCTGGAGGCCGCGCAGGCCATCGTCCGCTTCGCTCACGCCGAGCTCGAAGCGTTCGGCACCAGCGGTGGCGAACGCGTGGATGATGAAGGAAGCGAGGAACTCCTGCGCTGCCTCAAGGCGGTGCTGCGGAGACACGGTATCGACTTCAACCCGCCCTTTCGCAGCCATGCCGGATTTCGCCGGTATTGGATCGGAAAGGGAATGGACGGCGGAGGCGGCTATGCGAAGCGCCGCGGCTATCTAGCGGATCTGTTCGATCCGATCCGGGCTCGACTGGACGAGTTGGAAGTGGCCAGCGAGCGCCTGGACGGCCTGCGAGGTGTCGACGGCACTCTCAAGAACATCGTCTTTGCTTCCACTGGCTACAAGCCCGAGATCATCATGAGCGAGATGATCGACGGTGCGATCGAAATCGTCGAGCACGCGGACACCTGCCTGGTCTATGACCGCCCGCTGACAGACACCGGACTGACCTGGGGCGAACTCGTAGACTGGTGGCGTGAGCAGAACAAGATGGCGGACGCCGACGATCGCACCGTGGCTCTGTCACTACACGACCGGCTGAAGAGGTCTCTTGGCTCTGAGGCCGAACACTATCTCTTCTACGCCTTCGCCGGTCGCTACGCGGAGACGGATGGGATGTCACAGCCCGCGCTTCTTCCTCAAGTTTATGTGCACTTCGACCCGCTTACCGAGCGCCAGCGACAGCTTCTGAGGAAGCCGCGCCGGCTCACCCGAGAACGCATGGACTTCCTACTGCTACTGCCCGGTGGAGTGCGGATCGTGATCGAGGTGGACGGCAAGCATCACTACGCGCGGGAAGTTCCGCAAGAGTCAGGCAACTGGGAAGTTGCAGCCGACCTCTACTCGAAGATGGTCGCAGAGGACCGTGCGCTGCGACTGAAGGGCTACGAGGTTTTCCGCTTCGGGGGAAAAGAGATACTTGAAGCCCGCGAAGATCTCTCATTCATCCGCCAGTTCTTCCGCGACCTCGAAGCGCGGTTCTGGGGCAGTCAGTCCTGAGCATCTTCTCCCCCGGACAGGCATGTGCGGCTGAGCGCAGGTTATCGATCGCGCCAGCGCCCCGGGCACACCCTTGCCTGCCTGAACGCTACGGCCCCTGGCAGACCGTGTACGAACGCCACCGTCGCTGGTCCGCCGACGGCACCTGGGCCCGGATCCTTCGTGTGCTGCAGGCCGGAGCCGACACCACCGCCCAGGGCGTGGACGGCTCGTGGGCGGTCAACGCCGATTCGACCGTCTGCCGGGCCCACCAGCACGCGGCCGGGGCCCGGCACCGTCCGCCGTCGGACCACCCGCAAAAAGGGGCGGGGCCCGCGGGGAAGCGGAGGGCCGTGAGGCCTTGGGACGCTCCCGGGGCGGACTGACCTGCAAGGTCCATCTGCTGGCCGACGACCGGTGCCGGCCCCTGACCTGGCTGACCTCGCCCGGCCAGCGCGGGGACAGCCCGATGTTCATCCCGCTCCTGCAGACCCTGGATGTGGCCCGGACCGGGACCGGACGTCCGCGCACCCGGCCGGACCGGGTCCGCGGCGACAAGGCGTACTCCAGCCGCGCAAACCGCGCCTACCTGCGGCAACGCGGGATCAAGGCAACGATCGCCGAGCCTGTCGACCAGCGGGTCAAACGTCGGCACCGGGGTCGGGACGGAGGACGTCCCCCGGCCTTCGACAAGGACCAGTACCGCCGGCGCAACACCGTGGAACGGTGCGTGAACAAACTGAAGCAGCACCGGGCCGTCGCGACCCGCTACGACAAGCGCGACTACGTCTTCCACGGCACCCTCGCCACCGCCGCCATCGTCATCTGGCTCCACGACCTCGTCAAAGAGCCATCAGACACTGCCTAGTCGCCGAGCCCAGTCACATGTGCTCGCTGGTGCCAGCTCTCACTGGAAGGTGCTATGCCTCCCCGACATTCTCACTGGTGACGGACGGCGACCGACCATGAGGCTGCCTGGCCGTTACCCAAAGAGAGGGGAGCATTGGGTGCATCCACTACGCGAGCCCCGTCTAGGGCACGTCATCGACGTAGGCGAGCACGTGCGCCGGTTCGTCAGCCCAAAACGGCCCTTCGTCGCTAGGGTCCCACCATCCTTGCCAGCCGATCTCGGCCCCACTAGGCATGTTCATGTCGCACGCACCAGGGAAGGAACTGGGGTTGCACGCGACCGCTACGCCAACCACGTGGCCGGGCTCGGGAACCTCTGCGGCATGTGCAGTGGCAGCAGCGCAAGCCCGGCAGGTGTCCGCCAACCTCCACATGAGGCCCCTTCGCTCACGTGACAGAAGCAGCCGAATTGGCCCATCGCAGCCTCGGTGCCGCGGATGCCATCGGCAGCCGTGCTCGCCGCATTGGCACGTGCGCCAGTGGGGTGCGAGCCTCTCCTTACGAGCGTGTCCCGCAAGGTGGGCAACAACAGCTCTACGTGGGAAAGACCCGGCTCCGATCCGGGTCTGACCGCATTGCGGGCACACCACAACGGCTCCCTCCGTATGCGGGCGGACCTCGACGGTCCAGGCGCGCCGTACTGGGTGCGTGATCATGCCGGGCGTCATCGGCTGTCGTCCTCCATCCCGTGTACGCCGGCCACGCTTGGAGCCCGACCTCGAGGCCGGGGAGTGGGCTGGCGGCGGCACACGGTAGTGCAGACCTCTGCCCTGCCCGGAAGGGCGAGTCGCAGCAAATAGGGCAGAGATCTGCACTGACAGGGCAGGGGTCTGCACCGTGCGATGGACGGGTGACGATCTTCCCGCCCGACCCCAACCTCGACGCGCTCCGCCTGGAGCTGTCACGGCAGCGGGCGGACCGTGGATGGACCTACGACGAACTCGCGGCCCGCAGCGGCCTTTCCCGCCGCACGCTCATCGAACTCGAGCAAGGCCGCACCGTTGGCAGCCTTGCCACCTGGCACGCCCTTGCCCACGCCCTCGGATCCCCGATTAACCAGCTTTTGGGCGTACTGTGCAATGGCCACGAGCCGCCCTCCCCGTCGGCCCGCTGACAGGCCGTTGGGCACCCATAGGGCATCAGGGGTTGCCACTCGAACCGGTGGCAGCATGTGAACGGATACTCGAATCCGGGAACCTCAGTGCGATGAATAAGGCTGTGCGGATGACGCCGACGGCCCTGACACACACCGAGCGGCGTGTCGCCTGTCAGCTTCCCCTTCATGCATTCCACCAACGCATCGCCCTCGAGCAGCGGCAGCCGCGCCTGGGACGGCAGCCTCAAGCATTACCGCACTCCTCGCTCTCTGCGCGTAGCCCCGGACAGCCCTACTCGTCTTTTGCGTACCGCGCAGACCGGCTGGTGCGCCGCTTGCGGCAACCAGGTTGAGTGGTACTGCCGCACAGGGGACCGCACTGTCCCGCTGCACCCGCGCGAACTGCCGGCTACAGCCGTGCCCGCGAGCCAGCGCTGGCATGTCAGCTCTGGCCTTGCCTACCCAGCCGGTGACGGATCTCCCTGGTGCCGTGTACGCCACCACGCCATCTGTCCGGCTACCAATCCGGAAAACTACCGGGGGCTCCTAGGCGCTCTACGCCGCGCCCTGGCCATCCGCTCCCGCCGCCTGGCAGAAACAGGTGCCTTCGCGTCACACACGGATCCAAGTCGATCGGATGTCGCCCAGCCGACACTGCATGTCCGGCCGGTGATCCGTTGCCTCTACTCCCTGTACCTCGCACCTGGCCCGCTCGAGCAGGTTCTCTGCGTGGCTCAGACCCGTGCACGTCGCCGCTGTCCCCAGCCACTCCTCGCGCCCGGCGACCCGCCCGGCAGCTGGGTCCTCATCTCCTTGTACCCCCGCGACGACGGTGACCAGCTGTCGCTCACCGATGACCTGAGCATGGCCGTCTACGACCTAACCCACCTGCCCTACTTCGAACAGTTTCGCTGGCGTGCTCAACGCTGCGTCACACACGCCAGCGCACCGGCTGCCGCCGACCTCGCCGTGACCGCCTGGGAACCCTTCAACGCCCGCATTCACCACTGCCACATCCAGCAGCAACTTCCGGACGCCCGCCGTCACAGGCCCGAAGCGGTCGGCCAGTGACGCGTACTGCTGCCTCACGTGTGCTGATCTGCGGCAGCCGTCGATGGCCCTGGCCTGACACGGTCACCATGCTCCTCGACCGTGCTGCCGCCCGGTACGGCGATGACCTCGTCATCATCGAAGGTGCCGGTACTGGCGCCGCGCGCGCCGCCCACCGATGGTGTCTCGACCAGGACCTCGCCGACTGGCGTCACCGCTGCCACCCCCTCATCCGCGCGGGGCGCCGCACCCGTCGGTACTGGAGTGAGGCCGAACGCAACCAGCGGATGCTCCAGGATGAAGGTCCTCGCCTGGTCATCGCCTTCCACGACCACTTCGCACCTGGTGACGGCAGCACTGCACAACTCTGCCGACGAGCGCTGACCGCCGGCATTCCCGTCTGGCTGGTGCCCACAGCCGACCCCGACCGCGGCATGTGGCTCTCCCCGGACCACGTCGCCCATCAGCACAACAGCTCCACCCGTCGCCAACAGACCACAACACTTTCAGGTCCCGCCCACACGGCCTCGGAGAGCGAGCCTGGCCCCGCTTCGCCATCGCCCCCGCCATAACGCTTCGCTGCGAAGTGCTCCCTCGCCAGTTCTCGACCGCGCCCTCGACGTGCCCCCGACCGACAAGCTCAGCTCGCACTACACCAGTGCGAAAAAGGAGACCCTGTGCAGGCACCACCAGCTCCTTCACCGTCCCGCGACCACCTTGAGGGAGTCGTCGACCACCTCGTGCTGGTCACCTACGACCAGCACACGGTCCTGCGCCTGACACCAGCCCATGAAGGACACGGTGAGCAGACGATCACCGCGGTCGGCAAAGCCCTCTTCGGGACACAGCCAGGGGAGAGCCTGCGCCTGACCGGCACCTGGACCCAGCACCCCCGCTACGGCAGGCAGTTCAAGGCCCAGCTATGCGAGCGCACCTGGCCTGCCACGGTGCGCGCCATCCGCCTCTACCTCGCTTCCGGAATGATCCACGGGATCGGCGAGCTCTTGGCCGCCGCAATCGTCAAAATCTTCGGCGAACAAACCCTGCACGTCATCGACACTGACCCCCAGCGCCTACGAGAAGTCCACGGCATTGGCCCCACCCGCCTCGAGCGCATCACCGAGGCATGGAAGACCCAAAAAGCCATCGCCGACATCATGGTCTTCCTCCAGGGCCTGAGCATCTCGGCCCACCTCGCCGTGAAGATCTACCAGACCTACAAGGACACCGACCAAGATCCCCTGCAGACAGTCCGCGACGCCCCCTACCAGCTCTGCCGCGACATCCACGGCGTCGGCTTCGACACCGCCGACCGCATCGCCCTCGCCGTAGGCATCCCCAAACACAGCGACCAGCGCCTGCAAGCCGCCCTGCTGCACACCCTCACCGAAGCCCGTACCAGAGGCGACTGTCACCTGCCCGAGCGTGCTCTCCTCGCCCGCACCCGTCACCTCCTGACCGACGACGATCCCGCGACCGCCGAAATTCTCGACGACACCGTCCTGCGCCAAGCCCTCGACGCGCTACGGGCCAGTGGAGACGTCGTCCTCGAAGAACTCCCCGTCCCTCTCACCGAAGATCAAGATGCTTTCCACGCCATCACCGCTGTCAGCCTCAGCTGGATGTACCGCGCCGAAGCTGGCCTCGCCGAAGACATCCTCCGCCTCAACAGCGCTCCCTCCCGCCTGACCGACCACAACGATTGGCCCAGCCACCTAGCCCGAACCGCCTCCGCCGGCCTGACCGAACAACAGCAGCAAGCTGTGCTCACCGCCCTGACCCGCCCGCTCTCCGTCCTGACCGGCGGCCCCGGCTGCGGCAAGACCCACACCCTGCGCACTCTCGTTGCCGTCGCCGACGCAGCAGGAGTCAAGATCGCGTTGGCCGCGCCCACAGGGAAGGCAGCAAACCGCCTGGAAGAGACCACCGGGCACACCGCCATGACCGTGCACCGCCTACTCAAACCTGTGCTCGGCGAGTCCCTCTTCGATCACGAGACACCGCTTGCCGGCGCCGACCTGGTGGTCATCGATGAAGCCTCCATGCTCGACGTCCAGCTCGCCGCAAAACTCACCGCCACCATCCCCAGCGGATGTCACCTGCTCCTCGTCGGCGACACCGACCAGCTCCCCAGCGTCGGCCCCGGCCGCGTTCTGCGCGACCTCCTGGCCGTACCAGCGATTCCCCGTACCCGACTCACTCAGGTCTTCCGCCAGGAGGACGGGAGCACAGCCATCGTCGACAACGCCCACCGCATCTTGCGCGGCCTACCACCCGAAGCCACGGCCGGCGTATTCGGATGCCGGCCCATGGAAGACCCCGAGGCGATCGCCGAGTATGTAGTGAACCTTGTGGCCAGCGAGATCCCACGTCATTTCGACACGACCTCCCAGGACATCCAGGTCCTCTGTCCCGCCCGACGACACGCCGCTGGTGCTCTCGACCTCAACATCCGCCTGCAAGCTCGTCTCAACCCAGCCGAAGCCGGCAAGCCCGAGCACCATTTCGACGGCCAGGTCTTCCGCCTTGGCGATCGTGTCCTGCAGATCCGCAACCAGCCCCACCGCGGAGCTAACGGGGTCTTCAACGGCGCCACCGGCGTCATCACCGCCGTCGACACCGAAAACCAGCACCTCACCGTCACCCATCACGAGGACGAACCTGTCCTCTACCCCTTTACCGATCTTGACGAACTCATGCACGCCTACGCCCTGACCGTCCACCGCTCCCAGGGCAGCGAGTACTCCTACGTCGTCATCCCTATGACCACGTCAGCGGGCCAGCAACTCCTCCAGCGCAACCTGCTCTACACCGCCGTCACCCGCGCCCGCCTAGGCGTCATGCTCATCGGCCAGCCCACCGCCGTGACACGGGCACTCGCTAATACGCAAATCCGCCGACGCCACACCGCACTCGAACACCGCATCAACCGTCAGGCCACCATTACGGTGCCCCATCGGAGGGCCAGCGGCTCCGCCGGGCAACTTGCATGGGAATGAGCCACCCCCGGATGTGCACAGGCCGACCACCTCACAACGGGTCCCGCCGAGCCTGGCCGTCTATCACCAGAACGCCGCCAGATATCTATGCCCCGACGAGTCCGAGCAGACTCTGCGTGGACTGCCCCGGCTGCCGACGCTGCCGCAGGAGTTGAGTTCGATCAGGACAGCCCAGGGCCGAGCATGACTGCCAGGCCCCGCGCGCCGGCGGCCAGTGGCAGTGCGGCCGCAGAAGCAGCGTTGCCCGTGGCCATGGCCACGGGCAACCGTTCCTACACCTCCGCGACGGAGCACTGGATCAGGAGCAACCTCTCCATCCAGCGGGCTGCGGCAATAATGGTCAGGCTCGCGTCACGTTCGAGGCGGTGCTAATAAGGTCGTCTTGCAACTCACTCCTCAGGTGCAGATGAGCGAACTCGTCAGCGAGCATGCCCACCATGACGAGATCACGGTGCCGACCGGCGAGAAAAACATGGTCACGGAGGCGGCCCTCCTCAACGAATCCGAGTCGCTGATGCAGGGCCAGCGACGCCTCGTTGTGCTCAAAAATCCTTGCCTCGCACTTGTGATAGCGGCGCTCGGCGAACATGAAGCGCAGTAGCAGCACTACGGCTTCTGCTGCGTAACCCTTGCGCCGGTGATCAGCGCTGATGGTAACGCCGTATGCGAACGAACCCGCACGTGGATCAGCGTGGTACGAGCCGATACCACCGACTATCTCCCCAGTTTCGATGGCTTCGATTGCCAACTGAAAGGAGTTGTCATTGGGATTGGCAGACGCCTGCTCCTTCGCCCAAGCGCGATAGCTCTCGGCTGAACGGGGCAGCTGCAGCAGATCCCCTGCCCCCTCTTCATCCACAGTGAACTGCATGAATGCAGACCAGTCGTCGGGTTCGATACCGCGTAAGCGTACCTGCTCACCTGTCCAGAATGACGTCATTAAACGATCTGATCATGACGCAAGTCGAGCCGTCCAGGGTTTACGCCAAGGCGCTGGCCGAAAGTGCACCTTTCGACTACAGAACCCGCAACGATCCAGCCCTTCCGTAACCTTCCTGCAATAGTCCAGGGCGGTTCAGCGTGGGGTCACTCTCCACGGAACGTGATCAAGGGAAGATGTGAGAGCCCCCCTCCGGGAACACTCCAGATACGGGCATAACCTCAACACTTGCAGAATCGCCCAATATCGAAAGTTGGACATAAGGCTCAACTCTGCACGTTTGTATCATTTATAAATATTGCTTACAGAAAACCCTGAGCAGCCTACACGGAGCGTGATTGGCTGGTTCATTGCATGCCTACACCATGCATCACTCCTGACCCGGTAGTTTCATGGGTAACGGATCCGCCGACGCCTCGTTTTAGGTTGGCGTTTCCGTTGCAACCAGTAGTTACTAAGACGTGGAGCGTATTGTGAGCATGAACGAGTTCGACCTCGACATCCGCAACCTCAACGACGAGGTGGAGGACGCCGCGCAGACCGGCATCCGGAGCATCACCTGCCTCACCGTCGCGTGCACCCTGGTGGGCGACGAGTCCTAACTCGTCAGCAAAGATTAGTCATTTAACGTAAGGGCCGTTGCCGAAAAGGCAACGGCCCTTCGCTTATAGCCCGAGGGAAAGCGTCATGAAGCCCAAGAACTCTACCGGCGACATAAGCGTCGAAATTCCCAATTTCACCGTTGGCGAGCGGGTCATGATACGGACACCCCTCCTGTCGCTCGACGACTATGTGCTCTTCTCGAAAGGATCACTAGAAGATAACATCGCCCGCTACACCGCTTCCCCTCATCTGCAGGAAGCGATCTGGATTGCCAGCCCAGAGACCGCTGGCGAGATCGATCGCTACAGAGCGAATCCTGAAGGGCGCACAGATAAGAAGATACGTCGTTTGTCAAAATCCTTTACCAAATATCTTATCAGGGCCGCTTCTCGTCCCACGCCCTTCGGGCTCTTCGCCGGCGTTGCCACACTGAGCTGGGGCTCAAGCAACCAGATAGATTTATCCCAGGGGCTTCGCTGGACCCGGGCTGCAAAATTGGATCACGATCTTCTTTTCGCCCACATTGAACGCCTCGAGAAGCGCGTCTTCAGCTTTCCCAAAGTGATTGTCCGATGGAATGGCAGTGCGCACTGGCAAGAAAGCCGGTTGGTCTTGTCTGCTGACCCGGTAGGCGGCGCCAGCAATGGTCAAGAAATATCTGTCGCATCGACTTCTGCACTCGCAAAAGTGCACCAATATGCCATTGAAGACATCACGCTTGGGGAACTTCACCAAAACCTTTCCACCGACTTTCCACAAGCCGGTGCGAAGAAGTTGTGGTCGTACCTCCAGTCGCTGGTTGATAACGGCGTTCTCCTCACCGCACTACGTCCTCCGCGCAGCTGTCTAGATCCCATCGGATATCTGAAGAACGTCATGCAGGCTACCGGCATGCCAACGGATAAGGGCCTCGAAAACGATGCTCACCGTATCGCAACATATTCCAGTATGCCGGCCGGAGAAGCCATAACTTTTCTCAAGCCTGAGGCTGGCTCAACCGGAAAAGAGAGCCCATGGCTGCACGTCGACGCTCTTTCTAACGCCTCAGGAACAATTCCTGCGGAGTACGCGGCAGAGGCGAATCGGACCTTGGAATTTCTTTTCAGGATGAGTCCAGTGCGCCCGTACTCACAGGCTCTTAAGTCCTACGCTGACGAGTTCCGTGAGCGTTACGGAGAAACTGAAGTTCCTCTGCTGGAACTTATGGATCCGTACATTGGGCTGGGAGCCCCCGCCGGTTACACAACGCCACCCTCTGCACGTCAACTCCCTCCGCAGACCAGCGACGTTCGGGATCGGGCAAAGAGAGCGCTCATGCTGAAATGGCTGGCGCAGAGCCGGAATACCGATGATGGAACGGTTTCCATTCATCTAGATGACCTCCGAAGAGTTCCGCTCCCTGAAGGGGCCCCGCCCCCCAGCGCCGACATCTTTTTCCTCATCGATGAGGGCATGGAAAGCGGCTCGAACCTGGTCTTGTCGCCTTCACAGGCCGGAACTCCCTCGGGCAGGGCCGCCGGTCGCTTTGCTTACCTGGGAAATGAGTTCATACACGAATACCAAGAAGCGGCTACAGTTGAGGAGCGATTGAACCCTGATATCTGTTTCGCTACCCTTTCATATTTCACGTCGGGGCGCGGGAATAACGTCGCCGCATCCCCGAACATACATACATACGAGATCACTCATTTTGCCACGCCCAGCGTAGGCCAGGGAAAGCATATACCGCTGAACGACCTCTTGGTGGGGCTCTCCAGCAGCGGATTCTACTTGCGCTCGCGCCTCCTAAATAAACGCGTTATAGCGCGCGTGTCCAACATGCTTACCCCGCAGTATGCACCCAATTCGATCAGGTTCGCGCTTGACGTATCTCAGGAAGGCGTATGGAAGCCCGGTTGGACGTGGGGTGATTATTCCTCCCTGCCCTTCCTGCCCCGACTGACCCTAGGGAAAGTGGTCGTGTCGCCGGCGAGCTGGCAGGTCCCTCATCGCCTTGAGGATGGGAAACCGGATCCTCGTGCAGATATTTCACGCTGGCGACGCGATGTTGGAGTGCCCCGATATGTTGCTGCGGGCCAATATGATCAGCGGCTCCTGCTCGATCTCCACAGCGACCAGCATGTTGCCGTTCTGCGTGATCTCATGCAGAAGGGAACTAGCCGCGTAGATGAAGGACTCCCTAACCCTCAGTTTGGCGGTGTCATCAGCAATGAAGGTAAGCGCAAGGTGGTTGAAGCGGTAATATCAGTCACATCGCCGCAGCCGGCGAAGATAAGTCCCGCCCCATCTATCAGTCGCCCGATTAGTGACACGTCAGTCGGCAAGAGGGTACTGCAGCCCGGTGGTGACGCGGTGGCATTTGCTATTTACGGCCGCCCTCAATTCCAGGACGATATCCTCCAAAGCCTCACCTCTGTCCTGCTGGACCCGGATCTGGTGTGGTTCTTTGTGCGCTATGCCGACCCACTTCCTCATCTGCGACTTCGTATCTTGTCCCCGGATTCAAAGAAATTGTGGTCGCAGGCCGAACGAGTGGCAGAGGCACTGAAGGGGACTGTGAGTTCTGGGTTGGCGAGCCATTTCGAGATCCGGCCATATGAACGTGAGGTCGATCGGTACGGTGGGCCCGCAGGAATATTTGCCTGCGAGCGCATCTTCCATCATGACAGCGTTCATGTACTGCGATACATGTCCGTTGCCGATCACCCGAAGGGAAGCCTCACTCCTTTTCGTGCCGCAGCACTGAGCTCGGATGCGCTTCTGTCAGCACTCGGGTTGGAGCGCTCTCAGAGAAAGGACATCTTCGCTAGCATGCGGCGAGGCTATCGCAACGAGATGCAAGGCGATGAGAGTGTTTCTCAAGCAGCCTTGAGGAAAGATCTCGCTCAGCATGCGCATGTAATGCGCGACTACTTGAACGGGCTTACAGAACCCCAGACTGCGTCCCTGCTGCAATCTTGGGGCGCTTCCATATCAGCTCAAGAACTCATTCGTTGCGAAGGATCCGGGGAACTGACGAGAAGTCTGAACAGTATTGCGGCGAGCATTGTTCATATGCATGTGAACCGGATGGGATTCGACCGGCGTGACGAGTTTCGTATAGTCCACCACCTTCACCAAGTTCACCAAGATCTGCTTCATGCCGGAGAGATGAATGATTGACGACGCGCTGTCGCGGGATGCTTTGCGTGCCGGTATCGCTATCCTCCATCACCTGCGAAAAGTAGAGGTATTCACGTCGATATCCTCGCATGACTATGCGCAACAGCAGACGAGTCTGGCCTATGGATATCCGGGGGCGGCACTAGCGTTCGCAAACCTGGCATCGCTAGACCCCAACGCAGGATGGGAAAAGTCTGCCCACGCTTATCTGTCGGAGAGCGTCAGCGGCGGCGTCTCGACCAACAGCTGGTCAAATATTTTCGACGGAGTGATTGCCCAAGCATACTGTATCGAAATGGTGGCGCGGTCACATGGGGGCTACCGAAAGGCACGTTCTTCGCTGAACGCTACTGCTCTAGGGCAGGTAGAGGCGATGAGTCGCGAAGCTGAGGGACTTCAGGGATTCATCCCATCAGGAATCTTTGATATCACTTCCGGGCTAAGCGGGCTGGCGCCGTACCTCAAGCTCGTCAGTGGCGAGTCTTCGGGGGCGGTCCACGTCGCACGCACGCTCACCTCGCTAATCGCGAATTGGGTAGAGGAAGACCGTATCTGGAATCCTCAACCACCAGGCAGCGTGGAAAACTTCTCGCGGTCGCCGAATACCTACGAGCCTGTCTCATGCGATCTCGGGATGGCGCACGGTCTCGGAGGAATCCTGGCATTCCTTGCCGTTATGCACCGAGCCAACCTGGCTGGCGATAATGCACGCGTGGCCGCAGTCATAGCTGCGGACAGAATCCTCAACTCGCGTATCGTGACACAGTGGGGAGAAGACATCCCTGCCCATCTTGCCCACACCGTTCCCGCAGTCCAGGAAGCAACCCGTACGGCATGGTGCTATGGGAACCCTGGTATCGCGCACGCTTTGCGCCTAGCGGCTGACGCTTTCGGGATGCCAAGGTGGGCCGATGCTGCAGATTCCCTGATGGCTTCCAGTGCCCGCAGGACACCAGAAGCCCAAGGCATCCAGAACGATATGAGCATCTGCCACGGCGCGGCCGGCCTGCTCCATCAGTTCCACTCCTATGAGCGCAGATACACGTCGAGAGTAGTCCCTGCGGATTCCTCTCGATCACCAGCAATGCAGATACTGGCGGCGCTAGGCTCGTGCGAGACCATAAACGATTTTGTCTCGCTCAGCTCAGGCCCGGGTGTCTGGGAAGGTGCGATGGGTGTGGGTATCGCCCTGATTGGTTGCACTCACTCCAGCATGTCGTTCTTGGACGAACTCCTCTTGATTGCTTGACTCTGAGGCCGACGGCACTCGCCGGGGTTACCCGGCACCTCCACCCAGGCCAGGAAGAGACCGACCCGCCGTAAGCCGGCATCAACGCTGTACCGTTTGAAGGCCAGGATCACTGGACACGCCCGTGGTGTCGGCAAGACCGTCTGAAGCGTGCTGCGGTCACTCTTCCCGTGCCCGCTGGACGGCTCTGCCGGACCAGACGTCACGTCAGGTTGTGACGAGGGTGGCCGTTCACATTTGATCACGTTCGAAAATCACGGTCAGCTGGGCTTCCTACCAAGCCTGCCGTTGTCCGTGGCGAGGAAGGGAGCAATCATGGGCATGCCGGGTAATGGGGGGCGCCACCGGAGCAGAGGAGACGGGGAGGGAGACTTCTTACCGGCTTCCCCGCACTCTTCAGGGGCGAACTACTGGGGGCCCACTGACGGCTTTTCAAGCCGAACATCGCCTGAGGCTTCAACTGCTCTACCATCACAGCAGAACGGTGACTACATGTCGGGTTTAGAGAACAGGCCTGTGCGCCAGCCCTGGGAGTCCGAGCGAGCCCTCGACCCTGACACGATGCAACTCGCCGCGGTGAAAAGCCAACCAGATGCACAGTCAGCAAGCGGATCCGCCCCTCACGCAAACAGCGCACTCACGAACAACCAGGCCCACCCACCCTCCCCGGCGCAAGGCAAGGGAGGCCGCGCCTCCAGTCTATTGAAGTCCAGCGCCGTGATGGCTGCCGGCACACTGGTGTCCCGACTCACCGGCTTCATTCGAAGTCTCGTCATCACCGCAGCCTTGGGTGCCGCAGTACTGGGTGACACATACACCGTTGCCTACACTCTCCCGGTGATGATGTACATCCTCACCGTCGGTGGCGGGCTCAATTCTGTTTTCGTTCCACAGCTTGTGCGCGCCATGAAGGAGGACGAGGACGGAGGCGAGGCATACGCTAACCGCCTGCTCACGCTCGTAATGGTGACGCTCGGCGTGATCGTCACCCTCGCGGTGTTCGCCGCCCCGTGGCTTGTCCAGCTGATGTCGAACACCATCACCCGCGATGAAGCAGCGAACAGCGTCGCTGTCACCTTTGCCCGCTACTGCCTGCCCACCATCTTCTTCATGGGACTGCACGTCGTGCTGGGCCAGATCCTCAACGCCCGTGGCAAATTCGGGGCAATGATGTGGACACCCGTCCTCAACAACATTGTTGTCATTGCCACGTTCGGTTCGTTCATCTGGGTCTACGGCACCTCCAGTCAGTCCCGCATGGGCGTCGAAACCATTCCGCCGGAGGGAATCCGCCTACTCGGGGTTGGGACGCTGCTGGGCCTCGTAGTACAGGCTTTGTCTATGATCCCGTACGTTCGGGAAACCGGATTCCGGTTCCGTCCCCGCTTCGACTGGAAGGGGCAGGGGCTTGGCCAAACCGTCACACTGGCCAAGTGGACCGTGTTGTTCGTCCTTGCCAACCAAGCAGGGGCGACGGTCGTCACTCAACTCGCCACCGCCGCTGGAAAGACATCCGGTAAAGAAGGCGCTGGATTCACCGCGTATAGCAATGCCCAGCTGATCTGGGGAATGCCGCAGGCCATCATCACCGTCTCGCTTATGGCTGCGGTACTGCCCCGCATCGCCCGTGCCGCCCAGGATAACGACCCACAAGCTGTCCGCGATGACATCTCCCAGGGGCTTCGCACGTCAGCGGTCGCTATCGTCCCGGTAGCTTTTGCATTTCTCGCGCTCGGCCTGCCTATGTCAACCCTGCTCTTCTCCGGCGCAAACCTCGAAGCCGCCCGCGGCATGGGCTTCATCCTCATGGCATTCGGTCTCGGGCTCATCCCCTACTCCGTACAGTACGTCGTACTGCGCGGCTTCTACGCCTACGAAGACACCCGGACGCCTTTCTACAACACGGTCATCGTCGCTGGCGTCAACGGCGTTGCGTCTGCACTCTGCTACCTCGTACTCCCGGCCGCCTGGGCAGTTATCGGCATGGCGGCTTCGTACGGGCTCGCCTACGCCGTAGGTGTCGGCGTCGCATGGGGTCGGCTGCGCAACCGTCTCGGTGGTGACCTGGACGGGCCGCGCGTCATCCGGACGTATATCCGGCTGTGTATCGCCGCCATGCCGGCAGCGATCGCCGGCGGTGCTACTGCTTTCGCTATCACACACGGCCTGGGCGATGGCGCCCTCGGCTCGCTCACGGCGCTGATCGCGGGCGGTTCCGTACTGCTTGGTATCTTCACCGTCACGGCAAAGCGACTTCGTGTTGAGGAGCTCAATGCCTTGGTCGGCATGGTCAGAGGTCGGCTCGGCTAGCGTTCCACTCGATAAGGCTGGGCTCACGGCTAACCCGTCGGCAGGATGGCTCGGTGCGAGTTCAGGTTCATAGACCGTGGCCGATAGAGGAAGCACCCGTCTGGCGCGTGTCCACTGGCAACTCCGACATGCGCGGCTACGCTCATTAACAAGGCGATGCCCTCCTGGCAAGACAGCCGAGACCAAGTCATCCAGTCATGGTCAGCGGGCGGCCCCAGCTCGCCGCCGTTGGGCGCGGCGCCGGGCTTCTTCGAGAGAACAACGGCGCATGTCCCTGGCTGGCCCTGGTGGCCAGGGCCAGCAGCCGTTGGCTCACCTCAGGGTCGCCGTCCCCGTCGGGCGGCGATCCGGGTGGGCATCGGGGTCTGAGGAACATCCGTGTCAGATCGTGCGCTAAGCCGTCTCCGGGCTGATTGGGCCTTTGACCTGGGGTGATTGAGCGTCGGAGCCTTCGTGGGTCGTTGTTGTCGATCTTCGGAGAGCTGTTGTGGCGGTCGAGTTCCTGACGGACGAGCAGGCGTCCCGGTACGGGTCGTTTTACGAGGTGCCCTCGCGGGCGGAGCTGGAGCGGTACTTCTTTCTGGACGACGCGGACCGGGAGGCGGTGCAGGCCAAGAGGCGTTCGCATAATCGGCTCGGGTTCGCGGTCCAGCTGACGAGTGTGCGGTTCCTGGGCCGGTTCATGCCGGACCCGCGGCAGGTGCCGGCGGAGGTGGCCGAGTACCTGGCCGAGCAGTTGGAGATCGAGGACGCCTCGTGTTTGAAGCTGTACGGCGAGCGGGACGGTACGGCCCGTACGCACGCCGGTGAGATCCAGGAGTCCGGGGGCTGGCGGGACTTCGCCGAGGTCCGCGAGGAACTGGTGGTCTGGCTGGACGCGCGGGCGTGGACGACCGGGGACGGGCCGAAGGCGTTGTTCGACGCGGCGGCGGGCTGGCTGCGCGAGGGGCGGGTGCTGCTGCCGGGGGTGAGCCGTCTGGCCCGGCTGGTGGGCACGGTGCGGGAGGCGGCGAGTCAGCGGTTGTGGGACACGCTGTACGGGCTGCTGAGTGTCGGTCAGCGGGCGGTGCTGGACTCGCTGCTGACTGTGCCGCCTGGCGAGCGGGTCTCGGAGCTGGACCGGCTGCGGCGCGGGCCGGTGCGGGTGTCGGGCCCGCAGATGAAGTGGTCGCTGAAGCGCGCGGAGGAGATCGCCGCCCTCGGCATGGGAGACCTGGACATGACGGCGGTCCCGCCGCGGCGGCTGGCGGAGCTGTCCCGGTACGGGGTGGACGGCAAGGCGTCGCTGCTGCGCCGTCACGGCGATTCCCGCCGGCTGGCGACGCTGCTGGCCACCACGGTCTACCTGACGACCCGGGCCGTTGACGATGCTCTCGACCTCCTGGAGGTGCTGATCGCGACGAAGCTGCTGGCCAAGGCCGAGCGGGAGACGGTCAAGGAGAAGTTGAAGACGCTGCCGCGGGTCGAGCGGGGCCTCGGCGAAGCTGGCGACCGCGTTCCAGGTCGTGTTCGACACCACGAGCGAGCTGGTCGACACCGACACCGGGGAGGTCACCGGCCCGGTGGTGGAGTCATTCGAGGCGATGTGGGAGCGGATCGAGGCGGTGGTGCCCCGGCACGAGCTGGCCGCCGCGATCGCCGCGTTGTTCGAGCTGACGCCGCCGTTGGACTCGGACGCGGACGAGGCGTGGCGGTCCATGTTGGTAGGCCGGTTCGGCACGGTCCGGCCGTTCCTGAAGCTCCTGGTCGAGGTCGTCGACTTCGGCGCCGCCCCGGAAGGGCTGCCGGTCCTGGCTGCGCTCAAGTCGCTGCCGGATTTGATGGGCCGGAAGAAGGTTGGCCCGGCTGAGATCGACACGGGCCTGCTCACCGGCTCGTGGCGGCGCCTGGTGCTCTCGGCGCCGCACCTGGAGCCGGGCATGGTGGACTGGAAGGCGTACACGTTCTGCGTGCTGGAGCATCTGCACCGGATGCTGCGGAGCAAGCAGGTGTTCGCGAAGAACTCCTCCAAGTGGGGCGACCCGCGGGCAAAGCTGCTGGCCGGTGTGGCGTGGGAGCAGGCCAAGCACACCGTGCTGGCCTCCCTGGGGCTGCCCGGGGAGGCGGGCGAGCACCTGGCCTCGCGGGCCGCGCTGCTGGACGGCACGTACCGGGAGGTCGCCGGGCGCCTGCCGGACAACGCGCAGATCGTCTTCGACGACGACGGTCGGCTGCACTTCGCCGCGCTGGAACCGGAGCCCGAACCGGCCTCCCTGCTGGACCTGCGGGCCGCGGTGAACGCGATGCTGCCCCGGGTGGACCTGCCGGAGGTGCTGCTGGAGGTGTTCTCCTGGACCGGCGCCGACCAGGCGTTCACCTCGGTCACCGGCGGTGAGGCCCGCCTGAAGGACCTCCATGTCACGATCGCCGCGCTCCTGGTCGCCCACGGCTGCAACGTCGGCTACACCCCCGTGATCGGCGGGATCGACGCGCTGAAGTACGGACGGCTCTCCCACGTCGACCAGACCTACCTGCGGCTCGCGACCTACCGGGCCGCGAACGCCACCCTCATCGGCCATCAGGCGTCCATCCCGCTCGCACAGAGCTGGGGCGGGGGCCTGGTCGCCTCGGTGGACGGGATGCGGTTCGTCGTGCCAGTACCGTCGGTGTACGCGCGGCCGAACCCGAAGTACTTCGGGCGCCGGGGCGGCGCAACCTGGCTCAACATGATCTACCGGGCGGAATTGCGTTGGATGCAACATCCGACGTAGTCCGCACAGGTAGCTGACCAGCAGCTCACGAAGGGGACCGGCCGGAGGCTGGTCCCCTTCGTCGTGCCTGTGACCTGGGCGGCGTAACCGATTCAACGATGTTGCGTTGGATGCATCGTGAGTCGAGCGGTTGATTTGCCGGGTGCCGCGCATCTGGTGCTGGCCGACGGGGTCGTGCACCTCGATCCGGAGCCGGCGGTCTTCAAGGCGATGCTGGACGGCTGGGCCCGTCAGCAGCGGACCCGGTTCCTGGACGAGGGCGGGACGATCAAGCCACGGCTGTCGGTGGTACGGCGGTTCGCGGAGTTCACCAACCAGTACCCCTGGCAGTGGGAGCCCGCCGAGGTCGAGGCGTTCATCGATCACCTGCGGTCGCGGCGGAAGAAGTTCGCGGTGTCCACCGGGCGGAACTACCAGAACGCCCTGCGGATGTTCTGCGAGTACGTCACCGATGCCCGCTACGGCTGGCCTCTGCGGTGCTTGGAACGCTTCGGTCAGGCTCCCGTGCAGATCCTGCACGAGTGGAACACGGTCACCCACAGCAGCGAGTACGAGGGCGAAGCCGACCGGCGCCCGCTGACCTACGACGAGATCCAGGCACTGTTCGATGCGGCGGACGGACGCGTCGAGGAGATCCGGGCCCGGCACCGCAAGGGCTCGATGGCCGCTCTGCGCGACGCGATCCTCCTCAAGACCGTCTACGCCTACGGCCTGCGCCGTCAGGAAGCGTGCGGTCTCGATCTCGCCGACCTGCGGCGGAACCCGAAAATGCCGCACTTCGGCCGGTTCGGCGGCCTGTTCGTCCGCTACGGGAAGTCCTCCAAGGGCGGCCCGCCCAAGCGCCGCACCGTCCTCACCGTCCCCGAACTGGACTGGAGCGTCGATCTCCTCGACCAGTACCTGGAGGAGGTCCGCCCCGCGTTCTCGCCGGGCAAGCACCCCGCGCTCTGGATCACCGAACGCCGCGGCCGGATGTCCCTCCGGCGCCTGGACGAGGCATTCGAAACGGCCCGCAAGGCCGCCGGCCTGCCGGAAGAACTCGATCTCCATGGGCTCCGCCACAGCTACGTCACGCATCTCGTCGAGTTCGGCTACCCCGAGAAGTTCGTCCAGGACCAGGTCGGCCACGCCTACGCCAGCACCACCGCGATCTACACCGGTGTCTCGGACGAGTACCGCAACCGGCTGCTGCAACGGGTGTTGAAGGAACGGCACGCCGATGTGTGGGAGGACGACGAGACGTGATCAAGAAGATGGGCTACCGCTGGCACCTGCGGCAGATCATGGCCACCCGGCAGATGTTCCAGACCACCGACCTGGTCGGACCGCTCGCTGAGCGGGGCATCACTCTCTCCCGCGAACAGGTCTTCCGCCTGGTCACGCAGCCCCCGCAGCGGCTTTCCATGGACACCCTCGCGGCGCTCTGCGACATCCTCGCCTGCCAGCCCGGCGATCTCATCGAGGTCCAGATCGTCAACGAAGAGATCCGCAAAACCGCAGATGAAACGGTCCGGCCGCTGCCGACTGCCCGCCGGACCACGATCCGCCGCCCCGAGGGACTATGACCAAGGCCCGCGACCGCCAGCGAGCCGAACAGCGTCAGGCCGCCCTCGACCGTGTGATCACCACCCTCACCGCCTCGCTGACCAGCTTCGACCAGGAGAAGGCTCTCCATGCCCTCACCGAAGCCCGGGCCGCCCGGGGCACCCCACTGCGTGATCTTGATCAGCACCTCACCGACCACCCCGGGGCCCTGTTCTCCGGTGATGCCCGCTGCCCGGCCGTGATCGTCCGCCTCGCCGACGTACTGCACGCTGCCGGACACACAGCCGTGATCCGCCCAGCCTGCACCGGCTGCGGAAGGCCCGACGTGGATTTGCCACGGTTCGGTCCTGACGGGCGGCTCTGCGGCACCTGCGCCGCCCACAGCAACAAGGGAACCTGTGACCGATGCGGTCGCACCGGCACCCGGCTGGCCGCCCGCCGGGCCGAGGGCCGCATCTGCTACTCCTGCTACCGCAACGACACGGACGTCGTCGAAGAATGCGCCGACTGCGGCCAAGTCCGCATGCCCGTCACCCGACGCCAGGACAACTCACCCCTCTGCCTGAACTGCTGGCAACGGCCCCAGCACACCTGCTCGGTCTGCGGCACCGTCGGGCCGGCACACTCAAACGGTCCGGACGGGCCGCTTTGCTCGTCCTGTTACTACCGGCAGCACAAGCCGGTCCGCGAGTGCGGCCTCTGCGGAGATACGCGTCGGGTCGCCCGGCGGGCCACCGGATCGCGCCCGGACGTCTGCGAGGACTGCTGGAACGGGCCGGCCAAGACCTGCTCTGTCTGCGGGGAAGTGCGTCCCTGCCAGCGCGGGGCGGCCGGAGCATGGACATGCCGAAGCTGCCGCCCGGGCCTCACCCAGGAGTGCTGCCGCTGCGGGCGGACTCGCCGTGTTCACACCCGCTGGCCGATCGGCCCGGTCTGCTCGACCTGCTACACCGCCGTGCTGGACACTCCGGCCACCTGCTCAGGCTGCGGCCGCCACCAACCACTGATCGGCACCGACGAAGCCGGAACCGGAATCTGCGGCGCCTGCGCGGGCACAGCCTTCGACTACACCTGCCGCACCTGCGGACAGGGCGGACGCACCTACGCTGACGCCCAGTGCGCGCGCTGCGTCCTTGTCCACCGTCTCCAGCAGCTGCTGTCCGGCCCCGACGGGCACATCCCGGCGCAACTTCAGTCGCTCCGGGACACCCTCGCCGAGGCCGACCGGCCCCGGGGCATCCTGCTCTGGCTCAAACACAGTCCCAACGCCGCCCTGTTCGCCCGCCTGGCCGCCACCGGCGAACCGATCACCCACCAGCAGCTCGACCAGCTCCCACCCAGCCGTCACCTCCACTACGTCCGCCACACGCTCGTGCACCTCGGCGCCCTCGCTGAGCGCGACGAGGAACTCGACCGCATCCCCGCCTGGCTGGACACAGTCCTCGCTGGCCGGGCTGCCGGGCATGCCCAGCTGATCCGTCCCCACGCGCATTGGTACTTGCTGCGAAGGGCACGACGACGCGCCACCCAGCGCCGTCGCCCGGCCGAGTCCGGCTCGTTCCTCCGAACCCGCGTCCTGGTCGCCCTGGACTTCCTCACCTGGCTCGACGAACACCGCATCAAGCTCGGCGAACTCCGGCAAAACGACCTCGACCGATGGCTGGACGCGGGCAACACCCGCACCTACGTGATCCGCTACTTCCTGGCCTGGACCGCCGGCCGCGGCATCACCGGCGACCTCAAGGTGCCTGCCATCCCTCGTCAGCAGCCCAGCCAGCTGATGGACGAAGACGGCCGATGGCAGCTGCTGAAACAATGCCTGACCGACTCCACCATGGCCCTGGACACCCGGGCCGCCGGAGCCCTGATTCTCCTCTTCGGCCTGCACGCGTCCCACGTCCGGCACCTGACCGCGACCCAGCTCACCCGCCGCGGCGGCAACAGCTACCTCACCATCGACAAGCACCCGATCCTGCTGCCGCCCCGGCTCGCCAAAATCCTCCACCAGCTGGCCGACACCCCGCACACCCGCGCCGCCCTCACTCGCACCAGCCGCGGCGAGCCCTGGCTCTTCCCCGGGCTCGTCCCCGGCCGCCCGATCTCGCAGACGGGCCTCAGTTCAAAACTCCTGCCCCACGGCATCGACACCAGGCCCGCCCGCAATGCCGCTCTGGTCGCCCTCGCCGGTGACCTGCCCGCTCCTGTCCTGGCGAGCATCCTCGGGCTCCACCCCAACACGGCCGTCCGCTGGTCCGGGTTCGCCAAGACCTCCTGGGCCGACTACCTCGCAGCCCGCGCCGCAGACCTTCGCCGGGGAGGCATACGACACGCGAGGAACAAGTGATCTCCGCCAGTAAACGACCAGGCGGCGGGTCTCGGCGGGAAGGTCGTGGCCGGCACCCCGCGCGACTCCCTGTACGTGCTGGACGTCCTCTACGACCGCGACGGCGGCAAGCGCCCGGAGATGATCGTCACCGACACCGCCTCGTACAGCGACATCGTCTTCGGGCTCCTCACCCTGGCCGGGTTCGCCTATGCCCCGCAGCTCGCCGACCTGCCGGACCAGAAGATGTGGCGCATCGACCGCACCGCCGACTACGGCGCCTTCCAGGACGCAGCCCGCGGCCGGATCAACCTCGCTCGCATCGAACGGCATTGGGAGGACATCCTGCGGATCATCGGCTCCATCCACACCGGAGCCGTCCGCGCCTACGACGTCATCCGCATGCTCTCCCGCGACGGCCGGCCCACCCCGCTGGGCGACGCGGTCGCGCACTACGGGCGGATCGCGAAGACCCTGCACATCCTGCGCCTGGCCGACGAGCCCGGCTACCGCCGCCAGATCAAGGTGCAGGCCAACCTCCAGGAAGGCCGGCACGCGCTTGCGAGGAAGATCTTCCACGGCCGGGCCGGGCAGCTCTACCAGCGCTACCAGGACGGCATGGAGGACCAGATCGGCGCGCTCGGCCTGGTGTTGAACGCGCTCGTGCTGTTCAACACCAGGTACATGGACGCCGCCGTGAGCCAGCTGCGCGCGGACGGCTTCGATGTCCGCGACCAGGACCTGGCCCGCCTCTCCCCGTTCGTCCGCCATCACGTCAACATGCTCGGCCGCTACTCCTTTCAGCTCCCAGATCTTCCTGGGGGCCTGCGACCGCTGCGCGACCCGCACGCCAGCAGCGGGGAATGACGATGTTGGCTGAAGATGACCTATTGGCGGACTGTAACTGGATGAACACTTAGCGCTGATCGAAGGATCAGTCAGCCCCATCCATAGGAGCACCCATGGCCGACCAGTCGTACCGCACCATCGACCTCATGGTGCCAGCCAGCGAGGCGGACAACTTCAAAGACGTCTTCCAGGTAGAGCCGCAGTACCTCCCCCAGGCGCTCTCCCTCGCCGGGCAGTTCCAGGGGGCGATCAACCCGACCGACCTCAACTTCAACTTCGACCGGGCGATGCAGATCGCCCAGAGCATCCCGCAGAGCTCAGTGGCCACGCCGCTCACCCACAGCGTGAGCGACGCCAGCGTCCAGGTCAGCGCAATGGTGGCGCAGTTCCAGGAGGTCATCCGTACGAAGGCGGGAATCCGGACCAGTTCCCCTGCCTTCTGGAACCAGGTGAACCGCGGGCTCGCCCACGTCTTCACCGACCTGAGCACGCAGCAGGAATCGCCCTGGATCTCCTGGCGCAGTGCCACCGAGACCAATACGAGCTACTACTACAACATCCTGTTCTCCGTCCAGAACGCCGAAACCGGGGGCGTGATGGCTGTTCTGCCGATCGCCTTCGACATCCTCGTCGCGCTTGAGAAGCAGCGGGTCCTGTTCCTCACCATCCGGGACTCCGCGCGGTACGAGGTCCGTATGAGGGGCCTCGCCATGACCCAGGAGCTGAGGAAGCCCCAGTAGCGAGCATCGCCGTACGCCGGCTTGCCCGCAGCTGCGGGCAAGCCGGCGTACGCATGGGGTCCGGAGCGGGGTCAGCGCCGGCTGTTGCCGGGCGCGAGCAGACTGGTGACCTCCGCGATCGCCTCCGCGGACGGCTTGAAGTAGCGGCGGACGTTCTCCGGCTTCTTGTGCCGGGACTTGGCCATCAGCATCAGCAGGGAGGCGCCCTGCTCCCCGAGGTGGGTCAGGGAGGAGTGCCGCCACTCGTGCAGGTCCCAACCGGTGCCCGGCCCGCGCACTGCGGTGTGCTCGTCCAGCAGCGCGCGGGCCTGCCCGTAGGACAGGCGGGCCAGCCCGGTGTCCGGGCAGACGTCCCGGGAGGAGAGCACCTTGCCCGGTCCGGGGCGGCGGTGGGTGACGAACACCGGTCCGCGGGTGCGGCCCTTGAGCAGGCGGGGCAGCAGCCGAGCGGTGCCGGCGTCCCAGAACACCGTCTCCAGCACGTAGTCGGCGCGGGCGGCGCCGCGCCGACGGACCTTGGGCTGGGCACCCTTGGCCTTCACCGGGCAGCGGCGCCCTGCCAGATCCAGCTCCTCGATGTTGACGTCCAGGATCTCCTCGGAGCGGGCGCACGTCTCGTAGAGCATCCGCCACAACGTCTTCTCGCGCAGGTGGACGTCTCGGCGGGCGATCAGCCGGTCGATCGCCATCTTCGAGCGCACGGGGGTGTCGGAGTCCGGCGACGGCAGCCGCTTCACCCAGGCCGGGACCGCTGGCCCGTCGTAGCCGCGCTCGGCGCACCAGCCGGTCCAGGACAGCACCGCGCCGCGGCGGGCATTCCAGGTGTTCACCGCCGAGCTGCCCCACAGCAGCTCCAGCGCCTCACCGAGCTCGTCGTCGGCGACGGCGGCGAGCGGCCGGCCCTCGCCGATCCGCTCGGCGGTCTTCCCCACCGCGATGCCGTAGTTCCGGACGGTGTTCGGGTTGGCGAGCGAGTCGAGGAAGGCGTCGGCCGCCGTCCGGACGGTCAGCGCCTTCCCGGTCGGCAGCAGCAGGACCGCGGGCACCGTCTCTCCCTTACCGCAGATAACAGGGCCACTTCACGCAGCGTGCGAAAGACGTCCCCGCAGGTCGCCCTCAGTGATACCGCAGATAATAGGGCGTTATCTGTGGAACAACTTCACCACCGTCCCGGCACCGACGGACCGTCAGCCGCCCACCAGCCGCGATCCGGGCTTAGCGCACGATCCGGCATGGATGTTCCTCAACCCCCGCATCCTGCTCTTCCCCTGGTTACTTGTGGGCTGGGGGGCGAGAACCCGCAGCAGGTCCGGATGGAGCAACGTTTGGCGGACACGCGGTCCAGCACGCCGCTTCCTCCCGCATCACGGAAGCTGTAGGGCTATCGAAGGAGCATGCCAGCCACCACCAAGCGGAGCGGCAAGCCCTTCGCACACCCCACCCAGACCGTCACCGACGACGACAACGGCACTCCGTCGCTCGCCGACCGGCGACTCGCCCGCCGGCACATCAACGACTCGCTGCGGGTGTCCGCACTGGCCTACCAGCATCTCGGCGACGAAGGTCCCGCCCTCGATGCGGCCTACCAGATGACGCAGTGCATCGCGCGAATGCTCGACACGGTCAGCTTCGCACGGTTTCGGGCGTTCGCCACAGCGACCTATCGCCCAGACATCCCGACACCGGACGGCTCCAGTCGCTCCTGGGCGGCTCAGTGCCGGATCTTCCGGGCAGCCGACGAGCACCTGGGCGAACACCTGAGCGCCGATCTGAAGGTCGCGCACTTGATGATGAACTGCATCCACACCATGCTCACCGATGAGGAACTCAAGAAGTTCCTCACCTTCCTCGAGGCCGCCTACGGCCAGCCGCCCGGGGCAACGGCTTACGGATGACACCCACCAGCACCCTCGGTCCCCAAGGGGCCTGGCGGCTCGCAGAGGAGCCCTGCACAGCCCCAGGCCAAGGACCGAACGGGACCGATGGGACCCAACTCTCGGCACCACGAACCGTGGCTCATGCGCCCGGGCGGAACGGCCTGTCTTTCCTTTAATGAGCCAAGCAGCGCGTTAAAGGATAGACAGTCGCCTCACCCTCCTGGGCGACAGCGGCGCGTTAACCAGACCACGGGGACGCCCCTGGGCGAGGCCCTAGGACGGTGAGATCGCCTGGAGCCCGCGGTTCTCCGCGTGACCGCGAAGACGCTCGTCATAGGTGATGAAGCTCGTCAGAGACGATCCGAGGACCAGCGCACTCGCAAGGTGAATCGCGTCCAGAGACCGGATGTTGAACTCCTCAAGGGCCCCGGCCTCCTTCAAGACGGCGGTGTCGACAGCCAGCTGATCAGTCGCGTTGAGGCGCCTCTCAGCAGCCTCCAGCAGTCGGGTGAACGTTGGCTCGTCCAGAAGGGCCTGGCCTTGAGGGCCGCAACGGGCTCGCCGGATGACTCGCATGACCTCGGTCATAGCGAGTTCCGAGGTGACGTGCTTCTGCCGGGAGTGTGATTCGAGGAAGGAGACCAAGGCGTCAGTCTCTTTCTCCCGGACGATCAACTTGACCAACGCGCAGGAGTCCAGATAGATCACGTGCGCTCCTGGTCGCGCGCGTCCGTCAGGGCCTCGCTCAGCGGCTTCTCCAAGCCCTCGATGTCGATGGGCTCGATCGGCTCAGGTGTCCCGCGCCGCAGGCGCCCTTGCTTCAGCAAGGCATCGAGGTGTTGCTCGGCCTCCGTTGCCGGCATCAGCCACCCCACGATCTTGCCGTGATTGGTGACGCGAGCGATTTCACCCTTCTCCGCCAGCTCGCCCAAGACCTTCCCGGGGTTCCTCAAGGCCCTGATCGGGACCTCGGTGGCAGACATGATCTCTGCGACCCTGTCGTGCACGCTGCTGAGCGCCTCAACTCGGAGCCCTTCAAGCATCGCCGCCGTCACCAGGAGCGCTCGATCCGATGCCCCCATCTCCGCAGCCGCAAGATCGTCAAGGCCGGGCAAGGCCGGCTGCGACTCCGGAAAGGACCCACTCAGGTCATCTGGGACCTGCATGCGGAGGTCAGCCTCAGAAACAGGCTTCAGTTCAATAGCCCAGCCGCTATCCCCGCCGAAGACAAGAACGCCTTTGGGGAGTCTGGAGTGACTCCAGACAAAGTCGATACGGCCATCGATGCTCGCACGGCCCTCGCGCAGGAGGAGGCTGAACGCTTCCTCAAGCCGTGTCTTGCGAGCCTGGCGCACGACATCAGAATCCGCCGCCTCACCTTCAAAGCCTGCGGTCGTTCTCGGGACGCGTTCGCCCTCAGCCATGCGCCCACACTAGCTCCAGTCAGACGGTTTCAGCGAGTGTCTGACACGCCCCCGGCACCCGTCCGGGGCTAGAACCCGCAAGTCCCGGGGTCAGGGGCGATGCCCCGCGGGTTCAGGTAAGCGATCTACGGTCAGCGGAGCTTGTCCAGCCAGTCTCGGAGCTCTCCGTAACCCCTGACGTTGTGGGAGTACCTGTCATCGTGATGGGTGGCCTCGGTTGCCGCGCGCTGCTGTCGGGCTCGCCGTTCGGCCGCCGCCTCTCGCTCCTTCTTAGCCTCTTCGGCTTCGAACTCTTCGTGCCTCTTCTTGTCAGCCATGGCCATCGCCTACTTCTGTGTGGCTCTCCTTCCAGCCTGCTCCTCGTCGCAGGTTTCGCGCCCACCTGATGATGAACTGCATCCACGCCATGCTCACCGATGAGGAACTCAGGTAGTTCCTGACCTTCCTCGAGGCCGCCCACGGCCAGCTCCTGGGCGCAACGGTTTGCGGGTGGCGCCCACCGGCATACGCGGCCCCCGAGGCCCCTGACAGCCTGCCGACGAGCCGTTGCGCCGCCCAGCCAAGGGGCCGAAGGGGTCGAATTCTCGGCACCGGGAACCAAGGGATTCATGAGCCCGGGAGGAGCGACACATCTCCTGTTTTCTTTAACGGACCGAACAGCTCATTAAAGGAAAGACAGTCGCCTCACCCTCCCGGGCGACACCGGCACGTTGCCCATGCCACGGAGGGCACCGCCACACCCTCAAGCTGAACACAAAGACTTGACAGGGAACACCACGGCGGCGCGGACGCGGTCCTTGCTCTCGACGAGGCTCTTGTCGGGGAGGCCGACGAGGGTGAAGGCGGCGACGCCGGGCTCCAGGTCGGCCTGGACCTCGACCACCACACCCTCGACGCCGACCAGCGCCACCGAGCACGTACGGGCGAAACCCATCACGCCACCCCCTTGGCGTGCTCCACGGCGGGGGCGCCGCGACCGGGGACGATCACGCCCACCAGGTCGATCCGCACACCGCCCGCGGGCGGGCCGCCGTGGCGCTCCAGCCAGCGCTCGGCGAGCCGGCGCAGCCGATCCGCCTTCGCCGGGGTGACGGCGGCCATCGGATGTTCGTACACACCGGTGGTGCGGGTCTTGACCTCGCAGACCACCAGGGTGTCGGCCTCCATGGCCACGATGTCGATCTCGCCCTCGCGGCATCTCCAGTTCCGTGCGAGGACGACGATGCCGGCTTGGGCCAGCCGGCGGACGGCGAGATCCTCGCCGTAGCGACCGAGTGCTTCTCGGGCGTTCACGGGCACCACCTCCGGCGCCCACCCTGCCGCCGCGGCCCGCAACTATTGGATCTTGGTGGATAACCCGTCGGTTGTGGAGAACTCAGCCACCCGGAAGGTCGAGGTCGCTCTTGTTGAGCTCCTCGATGTTCACGTCCTTGAACGTGAGCACCCGCACCTGCTTCACGAAGCGCGCGGGGCGGTACATGTCCCAGACCCAGGCGTCGGCCATCGAGACCTCGAAGAAGACCTCGCCCTGGACGGAGTGCACCTGCATCTCGTAGTCGTTGGTGAGGTAGAAACGACGCTCGGTCTCGATCACGTATTTGAACAGACCGACGACATCGCGGTACTCCCGGTAGAGCTTCAGCTCCATCTCGGTCTCGTACTTCTCGAGGTCCTCGGCGCTCATGGCATGTTCCCCTTCAGCCGTGCGTCTCCCCATTGTGCGTCAGGCACGCTCCGTCTCCAGGAGCACCGGCGTACGCGGGGGTCCCTCGTCGAGCAGCGTACGCAGCAGCCCGGCGAGCCTGGTCGGATACACCGTCTCACGGGTCGCGAGGAGTTCCCCGCAGGTCCACCAGCGCAGCCCCGTGACGCTGCGCCGCTCCAGCTCCGTCCCGCCGCCGGTCCACCGGCCGGGCTGCGCCGTGCGGGCCAGGAAGTAGCGCTCGTCCTGCGTCCACAGGCGGCCGTCGAAGGGGAAGGAGCAGGTGCGGCGCCACAGCACGGGGCCCAGTTCGATCTCTGTGATCCCGGTCTCCTCGGCCAGCTCCCGGCGTGCCGCCTGCTCCCACGTCTCGGCGCCCTCCAGGCCGCCGCCCGGGGTGAACCACCAGGTGGTCGGGGGATCGTCCGGTTCGTAGCCGTGCATCAGCAGGATGCGGTCGGACGGGTCGAGCAGGACGACCCGGGAGGCCCTGCGCGGCTCGCCGGCGCTGCCGGACGCCTCACCGGCCATGGGCGAGCACCTCCTCCCTGCGCCTCGGCGTGACGAGGCGCGCCACGGGGCCGTACGCCGCGCCGCCCAGGATGAGCACCGCTCCGGCGATGACGGCGGCGAGCACCAGCGGCAGCGGGCCGGGCCGCGAGGTGCCGCCGGGGAGGGCGGCGAAGGACTCGGGTCTGTCCATCATGCCCCAGCCCGCCACGGGCCAGGCAGTGGCGTCCACGCGCGCCCTGACGGCCCCGCGCGGCACGGTGCCGTGGGAGGCGTCGGAGAGGTGGCCCCGGGAGTCCACGGAGTCGCTGCGGTGGTCTCCGAGGAGGAAGAGCTGCCCCTCGGGGACGGTCACGGAGAAGCGGGAAAACGACGCCGTGCCTTTGTCCTGAAGATACGGTTCCTCGACCGGTTTGCCGTTGACCATGAGGCGGCCCCGGCTGTCGCAGCAGGCCACCGTGTCGCCGCCCGTGCCGACGACCCGTTTGACCATCGGCGAGTCGCCCCAGACCTTGTCCTTGAAGACGACGATGTCCCCGCGCCGGACGTCACCGCCGCCGATGCGCTCGGCGAGGACCCGGTCGCCGCGCCCGATGGTCGGCGCCATGGAGTCGGTGGGAACGGTGTACGGCTGGTAGAGCAGGGCGCCCCAGGCGAAGCCACCGAGGAAGAGCACACAGCCGACGGCCACGGCCAGCCCGGACAGCATCCTGCCCGCGCGGCCGTGGCCGTCGTCCGTACGTCCCGCTCTGCTCATCCCAGTGCCCCCGCCCCGCGTAGAAAGATCGGACCCATGCCCAGGGGCACGGGAACCGCACACTACCCGGCGGTATGCGGGCGGGTCAGCCCTTCGGGAGGCTCTGCCGGTCAGTCCCTGGGGGCGCTCCGGAGGCTGAGCTCCTCGATGCCGCTCCGTGCGGCCGACCTGCGCCGGCGCCACAGGACGAGCGGCACCGCTCCGGCGAGCCCGAGCGCGGACGGCGCGGCCGCGGCGGCAGCGTTGATCCCCGGCTGGTCGAAGGTGCCGGGGACGCCGAGGAAGGACCAGCGGTTGATCGGCCAGGCGACCACGAACGCGCGGCCCACGACGTCCGACACGGGGACGAAGCCGTGGTCCTGGTTCGGGTGGTAGCGCGAGTCCAGGGAGTTCTGGCGGTGGTCGCCCATCACCCAGAGCTTGCCCTTGGGGATCTCGATCGGGCCGAAGGGCTGGTCGTCGCACGGGGTGTTGTCGGGGAAGAGGTAGTCCTTCTCCGACAGCGCCTTGCCGTTGACCTTGACCGGGCCGCCCTTCTGGCACTCCACGGTGTCCCCGCCGACCGCGATGACCCGCTTGATGAGGTCCTTCTCCTCGGCCGACGGCATGAGACCGATGAAGCTGAGGACCTTCTGCACGCCGCCGCCCACCGGGCCGGGCTGCGGGGTCTGGGTCTCGTCGCCGAGCCAGTTGTCGGGGTCGTGGAATACCACGACCTCGCCGCGCTCCGGCTCGGCGCCGAACCACGGGGTGAGCTTGTCCACCAGCACGCGGTCACCGCGCTGGAGGGTGTTCTGCATCGAGTCCGACGGGATCGAGAACGCCTGCACCAGGAACGTCTTGATCAGCAGTGCGAGGACCAGGGCGATGCCGATCAGGATCGGCAGTTCCTTCCAGAACGACCGCTGCTTCTTGGGCTGCGCCCCGCGCGGCCCCTCGCCGCCGGCGTCCCCGCCCGGGCTCACGTCTTCGCCGTCCGTCCGCGCCGGTCCGCCCGTAGCCTCCTGGGACGCCTGGGACATGGCCTCCGCCGGCACCCCGGCCCCTGGCGACCCGTCAGTCTCCCCGGGACGCTTCTCGGGCTCTTCGTGACCGGACCGTGCGCCGACCGCCAAGTCCCCCACATCCACTCCTCTCGCTCCGCTCTCCACGCTGCGGCCTGCCGTACGCATGGGGCAGGCCCACCACTCCCATAACGAGCGGGAGTTCCGCAGGGGTCGGGAGTTGGATCGATCCTTGCTGATCCATGGGAGACACACTATGCGGCGAACCGCGCGCTTGCGTCTCCGCGGGCGGCGCGTCACCGACCGATGCGAAAGTGTCTCTTTCGGACAGCTGCCTCCAGTGGCCCAGCGGCCAGGCGATCACGACCGCGCGCCCGACCACCAGGTCCTGCGGCACGGTGCCCTGGCCGGTGTCGTCCAGGTGGA
Source organism: Streptomyces sp. SCA2-17 (assembly GCF_044336695.1). Taxonomy (NCBI): domain Bacteria; kingdom Bacillati; phylum Actinomycetota; class Actinomycetes; order Kitasatosporales; family Streptomycetaceae; genus Streptomyces; species Streptomyces sp. SCA2-17. Next base: position 4,700,342 of record NZ_CP117521.1, on the reverse strand, counting down.
AGCGGGAATCAGCCGAGTTGGAACGGTGGTCGCCCATCACGAAGTACCGCCCCGCGGGGACCCGCACCGTGAAGTCGAGCTTGGAGGGCGGGTTGTCCGGGTGCAGGTAAGGCTCGTCGAGCGGCGTTCCGTTGACCGTGATTTTGCCGTTCTTGTCGCAGCACTTGACCGTGTCACCCCCGACGCCGATCACCCGCTTGATCAGGTCGTGCTCGTTCGCCGACGGCAGCAGGCCGATGAAGGTCAGGAACTGCTTGACCTGTTTGACCCCCACCGGGTCGGGCCCGGTGTCCGCGACGTCCCCGTCCAGCCAGCCGCCGGGGTCCCGGAAGACGATGACGTCACCGCGCTGCGGCTCGGAGCCGAACCAGGGGGTCAGCTTGTCCACGAGCACGCGGTCGCCGATCCGGATGGTCTGCTCCATGGAGCCGGAGGGGATCACGAACGCCTGCACCAGGAACGTCTTGAGCACCAGGGCGATCAGCAGCGCGACCGCTATGAGGATCGGCACCTCTTTGACCGCGGAGCGGCGCCGGCGCCGCTTGACCCGCCGGGCCGCCTTGCGCCGCGCCGCGCGGCCGCCCGTGGCCGCGACGCCCGTACCGGCCGGTCCCGCGTCCGCGGGGCCTGCCGGGCCCGGCAGCGTACGCCCCCGGCTACCCACCCGGCCTCCCTGAGTGCCCGGCAGGATCCGCGGGGCGTCCGGCGGGCTCGGCGGGCTGTGCGTCCGGCCCAGCGGTGTGCTGCCCGCCCCGTGCGGCGCCTCGTGCGGGCTGCTGCTCCCCGCCCCGTGCGGCCGGCTTTCCTACGTGTCCGGCCCTCTCGTCCGGCTCCGGTACGCGCGCGTAGGCGCCGGGACGCTCCAGGGTGCTCATCCTCCCGAAGGGCCAGGCGATCCAGTCGGCCCGTCCGACGACCCTGCTGACCGGCACCATGCCCCCGCCGGGCTCCCCCAGGTGATCACGCGAGTCGCGGGAGTCGCCCCGGTGATCGCCCATCACCCACAGCTTCCGCGCGGGCACCACGACATCGAAGGGCACGCTCGAGGGCTCGTCGCCCGGATAGAGGAAGTTCTCGTCCACCGGGTGGCCGTTGACCTGCAACCGGCCGCGCGCGTCACAGCAGGTGACCCGGTCGCCCGCGACACCGACCACACGCTTGATGTAGACCGTCGCCGCGGGCCCCATGAGGCCGACGGACGAGGCGGCCTTCCGGAACAGCGCTGCCACCGGGTTCTCCGCCGGCACGTCCTGGACGAAGGACCCGGTGCCGTCGAAGACGATCACGTCACCGCGCTGCGGCTCGTCCCCGAAGGTGTAGGCGAGCTTGTTGACCAGGACGCGGTCCCCCACGCGGAGCGTGTTCTCCATCGAGCCGCTGGGGATCAGGAAGGGCTGCACCACATAGCTGCTCAGGAGCAGCATGAAGGCGAGGCAGAGCGTCAGCAGCACGCCTGCGCGGCGCATGGGGCCGCCGCCCCGCAGCCACGCCCCGGCGGCCCTGGCCGAAGCCACCGGAGACGCGGAAAAACGCGAGGAGCGCGACCCCTGCTCCTCCCCCTCTGCGGGGCGGGGAGAGCGGTCGCGCTCCGAAAGCTGTACGTCGGTGTCCATCGAGCCGAAAGCCTATCCGGCCGGGCGCGGACTCCGGACGGAAGCTCAGTTGTCGCGCTTCTCCTTGATCTTCGCGGCCTTGCCGCGGAGCTCACGGAGGTAGTACAGCTTGGCGCGACGGACGTCACCGCGGGTGACGAGCTCGACCTTCTCGAAGATCGGGCTGTGCACCGGGAAGGTGCGCTCGACGCCGACCGAGAACGAGACCTTGCGGACCGTGAAGGTCTCGCTGATGCCCGCGCCCTGGCGGCGGATGACGACGCCCTTGAACTGCTGGATACGGGAGCGGTTGCCCTCGATGACGCGAACATGGACGTTCACGGTGTCGCCGGGGCGGAAGGCCGGGACGTCGGTGCGCAGCGACGCGGCGTTGACGTTGTCGAGCAGGGAGGACATATGCGTCTGCTTCCTCGCCGATGCCACAGGTCATCAGCGGAATTCGTACTGAAGTGGGGATGGTGCCGGAGCACCGGGCGGGCGTCGTTCCCCCTGTGGCAGGGGCGCGCGCCGGGCGCAAGGCAACGGCTTATTCTTCCACGTCCGGAGCCACTCGCCCAAATCGGCCGTCGGAGCCGGGGCCCCAGCCCAGGATCGAGAGGATCTCGCGGTCCTTCTTGTCGAAGGCCGCGGGGTCCGCGCGCTCGATCAGATCGGGGCGGTTGCGCACGGTGCGCCGGAACGCCTCGTCGCGGCGCCAGCGGGCGATCTTGCCGTGGTGGCCGCTGAGCAGGACGTCGGGAATGCCGCGGCCGCGCCACTCCGGGGGCTTGGTGTAGACGGGGCCCTCGAGGAGGTCCGCCATGGCGCCCGGGGCGAAGGAGTCGTCGCGGTGGGACTCGGCGTTGCCGAGGACCCCGGGGAGCAGGCGTGCGACGGCCTCGACCATCACGAGGACGGGGGCTTCGCCGCCGGCCAGGACGTAGTCGCCGATGGACACCTCGCGCACGTCGAGGCGGTCGCCGTACTCCTCGATGACCCGGCGGTCGATGCCCTCGTAGCGGGCGGGGGTAAAGACCAGCCACGGCTTCTCGGAGAGCTCGACGGCGAGCTCCTGGGTGAAGGGGCGGCCGCTGGGCGTCGGGACGACGAGCACGGGCGGCTCCTCCCCCTGCGCCCCCGAGCCGATGACCGCGTCCAGGGCCTCGCCCCAGGGCTCCGGCTTCATGACCATGCCGGGGCCGCCGCCGTAGGGCGTGTCGTCGACGGTGTTGTGCTTGTCGTGCGTCCACTCCCGCAGGTCGTGCAGACGGACGTCCAGGAGGCCCCGTGCGCGCGCCTTGCCGACGAGCGAGACGTTCAGCGGCTCGAGGTACTCGGGGAAGATCGTGACGATGTCGATGCGCATCAGGCGTCGCCCCGCTCGGAGCCCCGTCCGGAATCCTGCTCGGAGCCGTGGCCGGTGTCCTGGCCGGGCTCCGCCTCGGGGGCCTGGCCGGCCTCGTGCGCCGCCCCATGCGGCGCCTCAGTCGCCGCCCCATGCGCCGCCGCGTCGTGCTCCGCCTCACGTGCGGAGGCGACCTCCGCCTCGTCGGCGTCGATCAGGCCGCGCGGCGGGTCGATGACGGCACGCTGCTCGTCCAGGTCGATCTCCGTGACGATCTCGGAGACGAAGGGAATCATGACCTCGGACCCGTCGGGCCGCTCCACGATGAACAGGTCCTGCGACGGCAGGTGGGAGATCTCGCTGATCCGGCCGACGACGGTGCCGTCGGCGGTGACGACCTCCAGGTCCATCAGCTGGTGGTCGTAGAACTCCTCGGGGTCCTCCGGGGTCTCCTCCGGGTCGACCTCGGCGATGAGGAGGGTGTTGCGGAGCGCCTCGGCGGCCGTACGGTCGCCGACGCCCGCGAAGCGCAGCAGCAGCCGGCCGCTGTGCACGCGGCCGGACTCGATGGTCAGCGGCCCCGCGGAGGCGGGGTCCGTGGCCAGGACGGCGCCGGGCCCGAGCCGCAGTTCGGGCTCGTCCGTACGCACCTCAACCGTGACCTCACCCCGGATGCCGTGGGCGCGGCCGATCCTGCCGACTACGAGCTGCATGTTTCCTTCTCTGCTCTCCGTACGCGACAACGGGCCGGGAAGGGCCCAAGCCCTTCCCGGCCCGTGCCGGTGCTCAACCGCTTCTCAGCGGACCTGGTCCACGTCGACGAGGTCGACGCGGATGCCACGGCCGCCGATGGCGCCCACGACGGTGCGCAGGGCGCGCGCGGTGCGGCCGTTGCGGCCGATCACCTTGCCGAGGTCGTCGGGGTGGACCCGGACCTCCAGCACGCGCCCGCGGCGCAGGTTGCGCGAAGCGACCTGCACCTCGTCGGGGTTGTCGACGATGCCCTTCACGAGGTGCTCAAGGGCCTCCTCGAGCATCCTCAGGCCTCGGTCGACTCAGCGGACTCGGCCTCAGCGGCCTCGTCCTTCTTCTCCGACTTCTTCGCCTTCGGGGTGATGGCCTCACCCTTCGCCTCGCCCGCGGCGCTCACGACGGCGTCGAAGAGACCGCTGTGGTCCTTCTTCGGCTCGGCGACGAGCATCGGGGCCGGGGCCGGCAGGCCCTTGAACTTCTGCCAGTCACCGGTGACCTTGAGGATGGCCATGACCGGCTCGGTCGGCTGCGCGCCGACACCCAGCCAGTACTGGACACGCTCGGAGTCGACCTCGATGCGCGAGGGGTTCTGCACCGGGTGGTACAGACCGATCTCCTCGATGGCCCGGCCGTCACGGCGGGTACGGGAGTCGGCGATGACGATGCGGTAGTGAGGCGAACGGATCTTGCCCAGACGCTTCAGCTTGATCTTGACTGCCACGGGAGTGGTGTCTCCTGGTCTTGACGTGGTTGGGCACAACGAGATGCCACGTGGGGTTGCGGTACTCGGATGCCCGACGGACGCGCCAGCCGGAGGAGAGAGGGGTCCTGTGCGACTGTCGAGTACAGCGTCCCATTGTGCCACACCGCTCCAGGTCAGCCGACCGTGACCGCCTCGGGAATCCGGAAGGGCTGGCCGCAGCCGCCGCACATGATGGGCGCCTGGGCGAGCACGGAGGGCACGACCCGCACGTTCCGGCCGCACTCGCACACCGCCTTGACCCGCACCCCGCCGCCCGACGAGCCGTGCCGCGCCGCCGGCCCGCGGAAGGTGCGCGAGGTGTCGGCGGTGGTGGCGACCGTGTGCGCCTTGAGGGCGCGCTGCAGTCTGTCGATCGTCGGCCGGTAGCGCTTGCGCGCTTCCGGGTTGAGCACGACCAGGGAGAAGCCGCTGCTGGGATGCGGATCGTCGCTGTGGTCGAGCCCGAGCTCCTCGGCGATCGCCAGGAACCGGCGATTGTGGTAGCGGCCCGCGCGTGACGTGTCACGTACACCGCGGGCGGCCGCGATGCCGTGCACTGCCTCGTGCAGCAGCCGTTCGAAGGAGAGCTCGGCGCCGCAGGCGGACGACGACTCCCCGATCAGCGATTCGGGCGCGGCAAGATCCGGCAGCTCGGGGTGGTGCCGCTGAATGTCGGCCCACGCCTGCGCCAGCTCTGCGGCGAGAACAGGTGGTGTCGTGCTCACGTCGTGACAACGAGCAGGGGCGGCCCGGTGTTCCGATACCGGGCCATCCCAAATAATTTGCACGTACCAGTCAGTTTCACGCTCATGCGTCGCGACGAGGGCGGGTGCGCAGATCTATGGAGAAGCCGCGCACCCGTTCGCAACCCGGGACGTACTGACTCATCAGTAAGCGCGCACCGGGGGGCGTGCGCCCCCTAGGGCCGACCGGCGCCCCTGGGCGCCCCGCGGAGCGTGGAGGGCGGCGCATGAGGCCGCCCGTCCCCGGGTGCCCCATGCGCCGCCCCATGCCTTCGCTGCTAGTAGGCGCGCCCCACGATCGCGATCGTGCCCGGCGCGTCGTCCGACTGCGGCACGGAGCCGTCCTCGGCCACCAGGCAGCGGACGGACACGGCCTGCTCGGCCAGCTTGGCCTCGCCCTCCGGGCCCAGGTCCGCCCAGCGGATCCGCGCCCAGCCGCCGGCGACTGCGGCCTCGGCGGCCTCCTCGATGGTCGTGACGTCGCTCGTACGGGACTCCCGGCGCTCGCGCGACTGGGTCAGCAGCAGCGCCTGGTCCTCCTCCAGGACCTTCGGCAGCATCCCGACGAGCTCGTCGATGCGGACCGGCTCCTTGCCGCCGGGGATGCGGCGGGCCAGCATCGCGGTGCCGTTCTCCAGGTCGCGCGGGCCGACCTCGATGCGCACCGGGACGCCCTTGAGCTCCCAGTCCACGGCGCGGCGGCCGAACGGCGTGTCCGTGCGGTCGTCGACCTGCACCCGGACTCCGGCGGCCTTCAGCTGGTCGCCGATCTCGCGGACCTTGGCGATGACGGCGTCATCACCCTTGATCGCGAGGACGACGGCCTGGACCGGCGCCAGGCGCGGCGGGACGCGCAGGCCGTTGTCGTCGCCGTGCGACATGATCAGACCGCCGACCATGCGGGTGGAGGAGCCCCAGGAGGTCTGCCAGACCAGTTCCTGCCGGCCGTCCTTGGACAGGTAAGAGGTGTTGAAGGCCTTGGCGAAGTTCTGGCCGAGCTCGTGGCTGGTGCCCATCTGCAGCGCCTTGCCGTCGCCCATCATGCCCTCGAGGGTGAGGGTGTTGATCGCGCCCGCGAAGCGCTCCTTGGGCGTCTTGCGGCCGAGGACCACGTCGATGCCCAGGACGTTGATCATGAAGTCCGCGTAGACCTCCTTGTGGATGTACGCGGCGTAGTCCCGGGCGTCCTCGTAGGTGGCGTGGGCGGTGTGGCCCTCCTGCCAGAGGAACTCGGTGGTGCGCAGGAAGACGCGCGGGCGCATCTCCCAACGGACCACGTTCGCCCACTGGTTGATCAGCAGGGGCAGGTCGCGGTAGCTCTGCACCCACTTCGAGAAGTAGTCGTTGATGATCGTCTCGGAGGTGGGGCGCACGACGACCGGCTCCTCCAGCTCCTTGCCGCCGCCGTGCGTGACGACCGCGAGCTCGGGGGCGAAGCCCTCGACGTGCTCGGCCTCACGCGTCAGGTACGACTGCGGGATGAAGAGGGGGAAGTACGCGTTGGAGGCGCCCGCCTCCTTGATGCGCGCGTCCATCTCCTGCTGCATGCGCTCCCAGAGCCCGTACCCGTACGGCCGGATGACCATGGTGCCGCGCACGGGGCCGTTGTCGGCCAGCTCGGCCTTGTTGATCAAGTCCTGGTACCAGCGGGGGAAGTCGTCCGCCTGGGGGGTGAGAATGGGAGCCTTTGCCATGATGCGAATGGTACGGGCCCGATCCGTCCGAGCGTGAATCCGCTGTTCCGGCCCCTCCCCCGCGCCGTCCGTGCGCCGCCACCGGCCGCGTACGCGCCTTTGTGCGCCTCTCGTGCGGATGCGCCCGGCACATGCCATCGTGGGCGTACGGGAACGCGCCCGCGCCACCCCCTGGACTCGGGAACGGATGCGGAGTTCCCTGGCACCAGGGGGTGCTTTTCCGGCAACGCGCACGGCAGCACACGGGGGCGGTGGATCGGGCATGCACACGTCTCTCGGCGGATTGGGGCGCTTTCCATGACACCTACGCTCGTTCGGCGGCACCGGCCGTCCTCTTCGTCGCCCGAGTCGCGGGCCCGTGACTGGGCGGAAATCCAGGAACGGATGCTGGTGCCGCTCTACGAAGCGGTGTACGAACGCCTCGAGGTCGGCTCGGGCACCAGGCTGCTCAGCCTGGGCTGCGGCTCCGGCCTGGCCCTGCTCATGGCGTCCGCCCGCGGCGCCACAGTCTCCGGCGTCGACCCCGACGGCCGACGGCTCGCGCTCGCCCGCGAGCGGCTGCTGCCCGAGGGCGGCGGCGCCGCGCGCCTGGGGCACGGGGCCCCTGAGAGCCTCATGGAGCGGGGTGCCCCGGCCTTCAACCTGATCACCGCTTTCGACCCGCTGTACTGCGCGGGCGGGAGCGCACGCGGCATGGCCGCGGCGCTCGCCCGAGCGGCCTCATGCGCCGAGCGGGGCGCCCCCGTGGTGCTGGCGGGCTGGGGCCCCCAGGAGCGCTGCGCGGCGTCCGGGGCGCTTCGGGTCGCGGCCCGGCTCGCGGACCCCATGTGCGCGCCGGCGCGCTGGCGGCCGAGCGGCCGCGACGACCTGGAGAACCTGGCGCATGAGGCGGGTCTCCGGCCGGACGGCTCGGGGCGGGTCGCCTGCCCGTACGGCTACGCCGACATGGGCAGCGCAGTGCGCGGCATGCTCTCCACCGGCGCCTTCGACGCGGCCGCCCGCGCCACGGACGAGGAACAGGTCACCAAGGAGCTCGTCGAGGCGCTGCACCCCTATCTGCGCCGCGACGGCACGGTGTGGATGCCCAACGTCTTCCGCTACCTGATAGCGCGCGCCTAGCCGGGGCCCGCGTCCGCCGCAACAGCCGGCGGCGGTACGTACGCGACAGCCCCCGCGGCCTTTCGGCTGCGGGGGCTGTCGACGTTTAATCCGGATGCGGCCGCCTACAGGGCGCTGTCCGCGTACGCGCCTACGGCGGCGCGCTGCGGGACGCGCACGGTCAGCCCATGAACTTCTTGAACTCCTCCGGGAGTTCGAAGTTCTTCGCGTCCTCGCCCGCGGGCAGACCCAGAGCGCCGCCCTGCTCGCGGCGCGCGGCCGCCGCCTGCTCCTCGGCCTTGCGCTTCATCGGGTTGCCGCTCTGGCGCTTGCCCTTGGCCTGCTTCTGCTGCTTCTTCTTGCGGCCGGCGCCGCCACCCATGCCCGGCAGGCCGGGCATCCCCGGCATGCCGCCGCCCTGCGCCATGCGGGACATCATCTTGCGGGCGTCGAAGAACCGCTCCACCAGGTTCTTGACGGCGCTGACGTCCACGCCCGAACCCTTGGCGATACGGGCCCGGCGCGAGCCGTTGATGATCGTCGGGTCCTGGCGCTCGGCCGGGGTCATGGACTTGATGATCGCGGCGGTGCGGTCGACGTCGCGCTCGTCCAGATTGTTGATCTGGTCCTTGATCTGCCCCATGCCCGGCAGCATGCCGAGGAGCTTGCTGATGGAGCCCATCTTGCGGACCTGCTCCATCTGCGACAGGAAGTCGTCGAGCGTGAACTCCTTGGGGCCCTTCGCCAGCTTGGCCGCCATCTTCTCGGCCTCGTCCTGGCTGAAGGTCTGCTCGGCCTTCTCGATCAGGCTGAGCATGTCACCCATGCCGAGGATGCGGGACGCCATGCGGTCCGGGTGGAACGCGTCGAAGTCGTCCAGCTTCTCGCCGTTGGAGGCGAACATGATCTGCTTGCCGGTCACGTGCGCGACCGACAAGGCGGCACCGCCGCGGGCGTCGCCGTCGAGCTTGGAGAGCACCACGCCGTCGAAGCCGACGCCGTCGCGGAAGGCCTCGGCGGTGTTGACCGCGTCCTGGCCGATCATGGCGTCGAGAACGAACAGGATCTCGTCCGGGGAGACCGCGTCGCGGATGTCCGCAGCCTGCTGCATCATCTCGGCGTCGATGCCAAGGCGGCCGGCGGTGTCGACGATGACGATGTCGTACTGCTTGGTGCGGGCGAACTCGATCGAGTCCTTGGCGACCTGGACAGGGTCGCCGACGCCGTTGCCCGGCTGCGGCGCGTAGACGCCGACGCCGGCGCGCTCGGCGACGACGGAGAGCTGGTTGACGGCGTTGGGGCGCTGGAGGTCGCAGGCGACGAGCAGCGGGGCGTGACCCTGGCCCTTCAGCCAGCGGCCCAGCTTGCCTGCGAGCGTCGTCTTACCGGCACCCTGGAGACCGGCGAGCATGATGACGGTCGGCGCGGTCTTCGCGAAGCGCAGGCGGCGGGTCTCGCCGCCGAGGATGCCGATGAGCTCCTCGTTGACGATCTTGATGACCTGCTGGGCGGGGTTGAGGGCCTGCGAGACCTCGGCGCCGAGCGCCCGCTCCTTGACCTGCTTGATGAACGCACGGACGGCGGGCAGGGCCACGTCCGCCTCGAGCAGGGCGATACGGATCTCGCGCGCGGTGGCGTCGATGTCCGCCTCGGAGAGGCGGCCCTTGCCCCGGAGGTTCTTGAAAGTCGCTGCGAGGCGGTCGGAGAGGGTATCGAACACGGTGGTCGCGGATCCTTCTTGTTGAGTGTCAAGTCGGCGGCTGACCCCCAAGGGTATCCGCACCCTCCCGGTCCGGTCAGCCGCCCAGCGCCTCCTCCATCGCGCGAGCGATCGCGGAGGCCGCATGAGGCGGGAGCGCGGCCCCGTCCGGGCCCGTCACGTAGAACGCATCCACCGCACTCGCCCCGAGCGTGCTCACGCGGGCGCTGCGCACCCATACTCCCGCCCCGTCCAGGGCCCGGCCGATGCGGTGGAGGAGGCCGGGCTCGTCCTGGGCACGGACCTCCAGGACCGTGGCCCCGTGCGAGGCCGCCGCGGCGACCGTCACGCTCGGCGGGGCGTGCACCACGCCCCGCCGGCGCCTGCTGTACGCGGCCTCGCGCTCGGCCAGGCGGGCCGGGACGTCGAGAGAACCGTCCAGGGCGCGCACGAGGTCGTTGCGCAGCCGGGCCGCCCCGGGCGGGGAGCCGTACTCGGCCGCCACCCGCCAGTTCAGCACGAGCGCCCCGTCGACCGCGTGCAGGTCCGCGGCCCGTACGGTCAGCCGGTGCAGCGCCAGAACGCCGGCCGCCGCAGGCAGCACGCCGGGCTGCTCAGGGACGGCGATCCGCAGCTCCACACCGACAGGGGCCGGGGCACCGTCGGCGGCGGGCCCCGTGCCCTCCGGGCGGGACTCGAGCGTCACGGCGGGGCCGCCCGTACGGACGGCCTCGGCGGCCAGGCGGAGCGCCTCCGGGCCGGGCGGGGCGGGCGCATGGGGCGCCGGGGCCCCGTCCCCCGCCAGGGCCTCCGCGGCCCGGCGGACCAGATCGGCGACGAGCGACGCGCGCCAGGCGCTCCATGCGGCGGGTCCCGTGGCGAGGGCGTCGGCCTCGGTGAGGGCGTGCAGGAGCTCCAGCGTGGCCGCGTCCGGTACGGCGTCGGTGACGGTGCGGACGGTCGCCGGATCGGCGAGGTCGCGCCGGGTGGCGGTGTCGATCAGCAGCAGGTGGTGGCGGACGAGCGTGGCGAGGACGTCGGTGTCGGCGGCGTCGAAGCCGGTCCTGCGGGCGATGTCCCGCGCGAGGGCCTCGCCCGTGACGGAGTGGTCGCCGGGCAGCCCCTTGCCGATGTCGTGCAGCAGGGCGGCGACGAGCAGGAGGTCCGGGCGGCCGACGCGGCGCGTGAGGCCGGCGGCGCGGACGGCCGTTTCGACGAGGTGCCGGTCGACGGTCCAGCGGTGGACGGCGTTGCGCTGGGGGCGGCAGCGCACGTGCTCCCACTCGGGCAGCAGCCCGGAGACGATCCCCTCGGCTTCGAGGGCCTCCCAGACGGGCACGGTGGGCGGCCCCGCGCCCAGGAGGGTCACGAGCTGTTCGCGGGCCTCGGCCGGCCAGGGCTGCGGCATGGGGCCCGCCGAGGCGGCGAGGCGGCGCACCGCATGAGGCGACAGCGGCAGGCCGGCCTGGGCCGCCGCCGCGGCCGCACGGAGCGCCAGGACGGGGTCGCGCTCGGGCCGCGCGGTGCGGGCGAGCCCGGCCTCGCCGTCCTGCTCGACGACCCCGTCGGCCAGGGAGAGCCGTTCGACCTCGGCGAAGCCTCCCCGTCCCCCGCGGCCGCCCAGGATGCGGCGCAGCCGTGGCCGCACGGAGCGGGCGCGCAGAACCCGGCCGACCTCGCGCCAGGTGATGTCCGCGGCGTAGGAGACCGTACGGGCCGCCTCGTACACGCCGTGCAGGAGGGCGTCGGCGTCGGCGAGGCCGAGGGCCTCGGCGACCTGGTCCTGCTCCTGGAGGGCGAGCCGGTCGGTGGCGCGCCCGGTGGTGAGGTGGAGGGCGTCGCGGACGTCGAGGAGGTGCGTGCGGGCGCGTTCGAGCCCCGCACGGGGCGCGTCGGCGAGCCATGAGGCCGCGACCGCGCGCAGGGCGGTGGCGTCGCGGAGGCCGCCCCGTGCCTCCTTGAGGTCGGGTTCGAGGAGGAAGCGCAGCTCGCCCTGGTGCCGGGTGCGGTCCTCGCCGAGTGCGCGGAGTTCGGGGAGGCGGGTGGGGGCCTGAGCGCGCCAGTCCGCGTAGGCGGTGGTGCGCAGGGCCGCGGTCAGCTGTTCGTCGCCGGCGAGGTGGCGGGCGTCGAGGAGGCCGAGGTGGACCTTGAGGTCCCCGGCGGCGGTACGGCGGGCCTCGGCAGGGGTGCGCACGGAGTGGTCGAGGGCGAGGCCCATGTCCCAGACGGGGTACCAGACGCGGTCGGCGATGGCGGCGATCTTGGCGAAGTCCGCGGTGCCGTCGTGCAGGAGGAGGACGTCGAGGTCGCTGCGGGGCGACAGTTCGCCGCGCCCGTAGCCGCCGACGGCGACGAGGGCGACTCCCTGAGTCTCGCCCAGCAGGGCGCCGAGCCACTGGTCGGTGATCCGGGCGAGGGCGGCGCGGCGCGGCGGTCCGGTGAGCGCCCCCTGGTGCAGGAGGTGCAGCCGGGCCGCCGCGTAGCCGCCGGGCTCGGTGTCGGCGGGGCGGGTCTGCGGGCCGGTCAACTCGGCTCCCTTCGCGGCGTGCTGGCGGGGTCGCGTCCGGTGGAGTGGATCCGGCGGACCGGGTCCACCGGGTGAGCCGGGCGGGCCGGGCCCGGCCGTGAAGCGTGGCGGGCCCGGTGGATCGAGCCCGCCGCATGGGGCACGACGAGCCGGGCCCCACGGTCAGATGGCGTCGGGGCCGCGCTCGCCGGTGCGTACCCGGACGACGGTTTCGACGGGGACGACCCAGACCTTGCCGTCGCCGATCTTGCCGGTGTGGGCCTTCTTGACGATGACGTCGATGACGTCATCGGCGTCGCCGTCCTCGACGAGGACCTCGATGCGGACCTTGGGGACGAGGTCGACCTGGTACTCGGCGCCGCGGTAGACCTCCGTGTGGCCGCGCTGGCGGCCGTAGCCGCTGGCCTCGGTGACGGTCAGGCCCTGGATGCCGAAGGTCCGGAGGGCCTCCTTGATGTCGTCGACGCGGAACGGCTTGACGACTGCGGTGATGAGCTTCATGCGTCCACCTTCTTGTTCTGCGGGGTGCCCGCCTCGCCCGGTCCGGCCTGTTCCGGGGTGGCGGCCGGCCGCGGCGGGGCGGGCGCGGCGCTGCGGGCGACGGCGCCGACCCCGGTGAGGTCGTAGGCGGTCTCGGCGTGGAAGGCCTGGTCGATGCCGCCGACCTCGTCGTCCTCGGTGGCCCGGAAGCCGATGGTCTTGTCCACGAGTTTGGCGAGGATCCAGGAGACGGCGAACGAGTAGGCCATGACGGAGAAGGCTCCGACGGCCTGACGGCCGAGCTGCGTGGCGCCACCGACTCCGTCGGTGGCGAGGAGGCCGACGAGGAGCGTGCCGATGACGCCGCCCACGAGGTGGACGCCGACGACGTCGAGGGAATCGTCGAAGCCGAGCCGGAACTTCAGGCTGACGGCCCAGGAGCACACGGCGCCGGCGACGACGCCGATGAGGAGGGCACCGAAGGCGTTGACGGCGGCGCCCGAGGGGGTGATGGCGACGAGCCCCGCGACGGCGCCTGAGGCGGCGCCCAGGGTGGTGAAGGCCCCGTGCCGGATGCGCTCGTAGGCGAGCCACCCGAGCATGGCGGCGCCGGTGGCGACCTGGGTGTTCATGGCCATGTTGGCGGCGGTGCCGTTGGCGGCGAGCGCGGAGCCCGCGTTGAAGCCGAACCAGCCGAACCACAGCAGCCCCGTGCCGAGCACCACCAGCGGCAGGCTGTGCGGGCGCATGGGGTCCTTCTTGAAGCCGATGCGCTTGCCGACGACGAGGACCGCGGCGAGCGCGCCGATGCCCGCGTTGATGTGGACGGCGGTGCCGCCCGCGAAGTCGATCACCTTGAGCTTGAACAGCCAGCCGTCGGCCTGCCAGACCCAGTGGGCGACGGGGAAGTAGACCACGCTGACCCAGAGGGTGATGAACAGGGCCCAGGCGCTGAACTTCACGCGGTCGGCGAGGGCGCCGCTCATCAGGGCGGGGGTGATCACGGCGAACATCAGCTGGAAGAGGGCGAAGGCGAAGACGGGGATGCCTTCCTTGCCTCCGGTCAGGGTCTCGGGGCCGATGCCCTTGAATCCGATGTGGCCGAGGTCGCCGAGCAGTCCTGCGCCGACGTCGTCGCCGAAGGCGAGCGAGTAGCCGAAGAGCACCCACAGGACGGTGACGATGCCGAGCGAGACGAACGACATCATCAGCATGTTCAAGGCGCTCTTGACCCGCACCATGCCGCCGTAGAAGAAGGCCAGTCCCGGTGTCATCAGCATCACGAGTGCGGCACTGATCAATACGAATGCGGTATCCGCGCCATTCATGGTCGGTGTCTCCTCGAAGCGGTGGCCCGAGCGGGCCGGTTTTCGCCATGAGGTTGGCGCAGCGGGATTTCAGCCGATGAAGCTGCTTGTTTCGCGGCAGTGACGAAGACGGCGGGCGTGTTACGCCCGGGTGAAGCGGACGCGGCGGGTGCGTGATCGCCGCTACTCTCCGCGGCCTCCTCCGGGCGTACGGGGGCGCTCCTCCCGGGGCATGAGGCCAGGCATGAGGCCGGGCATGAGGCCGGCCGCGGCGTCCGCCCGGAGTGACCTGGCATGGGGGAGCCGAGTCGGGTTGTTCGGGAGGAGCACCGCGGCCGGGTAGAGGGGCCGGCAGGGGCGGTCAGACCGCCTGGACGGCTTCCGGCGACTCCGGCAGCTGGACGGAGATCTGCTCGGTGAGGGCGAGGACTTCGGCGACGTCCCCGTAGTCGCGCACGGCATTGCCGACGGTCTTGCGCAGGCGGTTGTTGACCCGCTCGGAGCGCACCTGCTTGGCGAGCTTGAGGGCCTTGCCCGCGACAACGGTGGACTGCTCGGGCTCGCCCTCCATGAGGTGGACGGTGGCCATGCCGATGAGGTTGAGCGCATACGAACGGGGGTGCTCGTTGTCCTTCTCGAAGAGCTCCACGGCGCGCTGCATCTTGGGCCGGGCGAGGGAGGTGTACGTGGGGCTGCGGCCGGCCACGTAGGCGAGGTCGCGGTACGAGTGGGCGTTCTCCGCGTTGAGCTCGGCTTCGGAGAAGAAGCGGATCCAGTCGGGGTCGCCGTCGCCCGGGGTGCAGTCGGAGAAGCAGTCCTCCGCCATGTTGACCGCGCGCTTGCACTTGGCGGGCTGGCCCATGTTGGCGTATGCGCGGGCCTCCACCGCGTACAGCATCGCCTGGGTGCGCGCGGTGGCCGTCTCCCGGGACCCGTACTGGCCGAGGTGGATGAGCTCCAGGGCGTCGTCAGGCCGGCCGAGGTGGATCATCTGGCGGCTCATGCAGGACAGGATGTACGCCCCCAGGGGGCGGTCTCCGGCCTCCTTGGCGGCGTGGAGGGCGAGGACGAAGTACTTCTGGGCGGTGGGGTGCAGGCCGACGTCGTAGCTCATCCAGCCGGCCAGCCCGGCCAGCTCGGCAGCGGCCTTGAACAGCCGCCTGGAGGTGGCCTCCGGCTGGGACTCCTGGAGGAGGTCGGTGACCTCGTGGAGCTGGCCGACCACGGCCTTGCGGCGCAGGCCGCCGCCGCACTGGGCGTCCCACTGGCGGAACATCACCGTCGTCGACTCGAGGAGGTCGAGCTCGGGGCCGGAGAGGCGGCCCGGCCGCGAGCGCTCCTGCGACAGCACGCCGGAACCCTCCTTACCGCCGGAACCGGGAGCCAGCCAGCGCTGCATGGGCTCGATGAGCCCGGGGCCGGCGGAGAGGGCGAGCGAGGCGCCGAGGAAGCCGCGCCGCGCGAGCATCAGGTCGCTGCGGGAGAACTCACTGATCAGCTCGACGGTCTGCGGACCGGCCCAGGGCAGGTCGACGCCGGAGACGGACGGGGACTGGTGGGCCGTCCGCAGGCCGATGTCCTCGATGCCGACGACGCATCCGAAGCGCTCGGAGAACAGCTCCGACAGGATCTTCGGGATGGGCTCGCGGGGCTGCTCGCCGTCCAGCCAGCGGCGCACGCGCGAGGTGTCCGTGCTGATGTGATGGGCGCCCAACTGCCGTGCCCTGCGGTTGACCTGGCGCGCCAGCTCGCCCTTGGACCATCCGCTCCGCATGAACCAGGAACCCAACTGCTCGTTGGGGCGCTTGTCAGCCTTCTCGGCACCGCCGGCGCCGCTGCCGTTGCTGCCCACTTGGAAGCCCCCATCCCGAACTCTGCTGTCTGTGCGTGAACCGTGTGAACCACCCACAGCTTGCCGCCTCTTGCGGCTGTCCGTGTGGCGATGCACCCCCGGGCCGCGAGGAATTCCGGCCTGGCGACGAGACGGTCCATGCCCCCGGCATACCCACCGGCGGGGCACATCTCCCATGGGTTCGTGCACCGAAAGTAATCCTACGATCACTGCTGAGGCGAGGGCAGTCCAGTAAACGCCACCATTCGCCACCCCAAGGAATGAACCCGGCCGCTCCTCCACGCGATTGACTTGACAGCGGACGATCAGGGAGAGCCCAGGGAAGGGTGGACCGATGCACGCTCCGGCGCACATCCGGCCCCGCACCACCCGTTGCACACCGTCACGCCGCCTCCTGAAGGGATTCGGCAACGGTCCGTGTTCGAGACACTCCGACTCGTAACCATCTGCGAGCACGACCCGTTGGAGGGGGCATGGGCTTCACAATCGGCGGCATCCGGGACCTGCGCTCGGGCTCACGGCGCCGCGGACGCACGTCGGAGTGCGTGACGACGGTGGCGGAGTACACCGGCCTGTGGGGGTGGGATGTGGTGCCCGGCGCCCGCGCCTCCCGCACGGGGCGTCCGTCGAGCGCGGTCTGCTCGTGCGGTGCCGGCGACTGCCCCTCCCCCGGCGCGCACCCTCTCTCCTTCGGTCGTGCGGTGCCCGCGGGGGCCACGCTGGATGCTGCCGCGGCCGCATGGGCCGAGGTGCCGGGCGCGGCGGTGCTGCTGCCCGTAGGGCGCTCCTTCGACGTCCTGGAGGTCGCCGAGGCGGCCGGGCGGCACGCTCTGGTCCGGCTGGAGCGGATGGGGCTGCCGCTCGGGCCCGTGGCGCTGACACCGGACGGCCGGGCGCTGTTCTTCGTCGCCCCGGGCGCCGCGCAGGAGCTCCCCCAGCTGCTCTACCGCATGGGGTGGGACGACGCCCGGCTCGACCTTCGCTGCATGGGGCCCGGCGAGCACGTCACCGCGCCCCCCTCGGACCACGCCGGCCTCGGCCCCATGCGCTGGCTCCGCCCGCCCACGCTGGACACCGCGGGGCGCCCCCCGCAGGCCCGGCTGCTCCTCGGCACCCTCGCCTATGTGTGCCACCGGTCGGCGGCCTCCTGAGCCTCGGCGGCCGCGCCCGCCCCGGTCCGCCCGGCCCTGCCCCGTACGAAAGGGCCCCTTCCGCAGCTGCACCTGCGAAAGGGGCCCTTTCTCGGCCCGGCTTCCAGGCCCGGGCGGGGACGTCGGCGCGAGCGCCTGCGAGCCGGCCGATGCCTCGGCCGACGCTGTACGGAGCGTCAGTCGTGCGTCGGCCGACGCACGTACGGAGCGTCAGTCGCCGATGAGCGCGTCGACGAACGCCTCGGGCTCGAACGGCGCGAGGTCGTCCGCGCCCTCGCCGAGACCGACGAGCTTCACAGGCACGCCCAGCTCGCGCTGGACGGCAACGACGATGCCGCCCTTGGCGGTGCCGTCGAGCTTGGTGAGGACGATGCCGGTGATGTTGACGACCTCACCGAAGACGCGTGCCTGCACGAGGCCGTTCTGACCGGTGGTGGCGTCCAGGACGAGCAGCACCTCGTCGACCGAGCCGTGCTTCTCGACGACCCGCTTGACCTTGCCGAGCTCGTCCATGAGGCCGGTCTTGGTGTGGAGCCGGCCGGCGGTGTCGATCAGGACGACGTCGGCGTTCTCGGCGATGCCCTCCTTGACGGCGTCGAAGGCGATCGACGCCGGGTCGCCGCCCTCCGGCCCGCGCACCGTGCGGGCGCCGACGCGCTCGCCCCAGGTCTGCAGCTGGTCGGCCGCGGCGGCGCGGAAGGTGTCGGCCGCGCCCAGGACGACGGACTTGCCGTCGGCGACGAGCACGCGGGCGAGCTTGCCCGTGGTGGTGGTCTTGCCGGTGCCGTTGACGCCGACGACCATGACGACGCCGGGCTTCTCCTCGCCGTTCACGCCCACGCCGGGCTCGGTGTGGACGGTGCGGTCGGCGTCGGTGCCGATGAGGGTGAGCAGTTCCTCGCGGAGCAGGGTGCGCAGTTCCTCGGGGGTGCGGGTGCCGAGCACCTTGACGCGCTCGCGGAGGCGCTCGACGAGCTCCTGCGTGGGGGCGACGCCGACGTCGGCGGTCAGCAGGGTGTCCTCGATCTCCTCCCACGTGTCCTCGTCGAGGTGCTCGCGCGACAGCAGGGTCAGCAGGCCCTTGCCGAGCGAGTTCTGGGAGCGGGACAGCCTCGTGCGCAGCCGCACGAGGCGGCCTGCGGTGGGCTCGGGGACCTCGACCGCGGGCGCGGCGGGCGCCTCGGGCTCGGCCGGGGCGGCGGGGGCCTCGGGCGCGGCTTCGGCTGCCGGCGCCTCGGGGGCCGGCAGCTCGACCTCCTCCACGGTCCGGCGCGGCTCGGCGCTGGGGGGTTCGGCCTCCTCGCCTACGTGGGGCTCGGCGGGCGGCGCGGTGACGGACGGGCTGCTCGGCGGGGCCGGGGGCAGCTGCTTCTTCTTACGGCTGCTGACCACGAGCCCGCTGATCGCGCCGAGCGCGACCACAGCGATGACTACAGCAAGGATGACGATTTCCATAACGCCCCCAGTATCGGACACCGCGCCGCCGGTGGGGGGCCTCGGCGGGTGACGTGCGCGTTCGGGGATTCCTCCAAGGAGGAATCGCCCCAATGGGCTAAAGTTGGAGCAAAGTACGATGGCGTGGGGCTGTGCGACGCGCGTAGAGTCCCCTAGACCTTTTCTGCCCAGGCTTCCCGCCCCGCTTCACCCGCACGGAGCCCCCCACATGGACAACGCGTCCAAGCTGTCCGCCGCCGAATCCGGCGGCGCGATAGAAACCCGCGGTATCGAGCCCGTTCCGGATCATGAGCGTCACGGCCGGGTCCGTGAGCTCTTCCCGACCTGGGTCGCCGCCAACATCAGTGTGCTGCTGCTCACCATGGGCGCGGCCCTGGTGGTGTTCAACAAGCTGAACTTCTGGCAGGTCCTGATCGTCGCCGCCTGCGCCGCGCTGGCGTCGTTCGGCATGGTCGGCGTCCTGTCGGTCTCCGGCAAGTGGGGCGGTGCGCCCGGCGCGATGCTCTCCCGCGCGACGTTCGGCGTCCGCGGCAACCTCTTCCCGGGTGCGATCCTGTGGGTCGCGCGCTTCGGGTGGGAGACGATCAACGCGGTCACCGGTGCGTACGCGGTGCTGACCGTGCTCGACCTGGTCTTCGGGATCAAGAGCAACACCCCGCTGATCGTCGTCACGCTCTTCGCGTTCGTCGCGTGCACGTTCCTGGTGAGCGGCATGGGGCGCAAGGCGC
Organism: Streptomyces sp. SCA2-17; assembly: GCF_044336695.1. Classification (NCBI taxonomy): domain Bacteria; kingdom Bacillati; phylum Actinomycetota; class Actinomycetes; order Kitasatosporales; family Streptomycetaceae; genus Streptomyces; species Streptomyces sp. SCA2-17. The sequence goes on along the minus strand of NZ_CP117521.1, from coordinate 4,681,176 downwards.
TCAACGTGTGCAACAAGTGGTCGACGTACCTCTTCGGCATCTTCAGCGTCCTGGTGCTCGTCTACCTGATCGCCAACATCAAGTGGGACGACGTCTTCTCCAAGCCGGCCGGCACCACCGCGATGATGATCGCCGGCATCGGCACCATCGCCGCCGGCGGCATCAGCTGGGTGCCCACCGGCCCCGACTTCGCGCGCTACCTGCCCCACGCGGCGTCCGGCAAGAAGATCGTCGGTGCGACGCTCTCCGGTGCGGGCATCGTGATGGTCCCCATGGTCCTCATGGGCGGGGTCATGGCCGTCGCCACCCCCGACCTGGCCGAGGCCCCCGACCCGGTCTCCTTCCTCGGTGACATCCTGCCGACCTGGCTGGCCGTCCCGTATCTGATCACCGCCATCGTGGGCATGCTGCTGATCAACAGCCTCTCGATGTACTCGGCCGGCTTCACCGCCCAGACGATGGGCGTCAAGCTGCCCCGTGCCATGGCCGTCAGCATCAATGCGATCATCTCGCTCGTCGGCGGTCTGCTGCTGATGCTGGTCGCGAAGAGCTTCCTGAGCTCCTTCATCACCTTCCTGATCCTGCTCGCGGTCTCCTTCTCCGCCTGGATCGGCGTCTACGCGGTCGACATGGCACGCCGTAAGTCCCGCGCCGTGCGGTACGACGCTGAGGCCCTCATGGACACCGGCCGCACCAGCCGCTACTGGTACGTGGGCGGCTTCTGCTGGCAGGCGATGACGGCCTGGGCGGTCGCGCTGGCCGCGGGCATCTGCTTCACCCAGTGCGACTGGTTCACCGGCCCGCTGGCGACGACGTTCGTCGGCAAGTACGGGCTGGGCTGGGCCGCCACGATCGCCATTTCGGCGCTGATCATGGCTGTGCTGCCGGCCCCGCGGGAGGTCGCCGCGGCGGAGGCCGCGGACGCCGCCGCCGACGACTCGGAGCGGGTGAAGGTCGGCGCCTGACGCGCCGCTGTTCCCTGTACGAGGGCGCCCCCACTGCTACGGCGGTGGGGGCGCCCTCGTTTGTGCACGGCGCGTCCTTGCGCGCTGCGGCTGCCGCGCGGCGACAGCGGAGCGGGCCGGCAGCGAGGCGTACGTGCATCCGTGCCGGGCGGACGGCTCACGGACGGCGGGTGGCAGGGCGCCCTCTGGTTTTGCCCGGCAGCCCGGGCATGAGGCCCCCTTTGGGACGGATGGCTCCCTGCGGCGCCGGAGCGGCGTCGTACTGCGCGCCGCATGGGGCGGGCGGGGCATGAGGTGGTCCACGCATGAGGCACTGCATGAGGCGGCCGTACAACGCCGCATGGGGCGCCGCACGGGGCGTTGGATCGGGCGCCGTATGGGGCACTCCCGGGCCGCCTCATGCCCCGCCGCCTCAAGCCCGTACCGCCTCATGCGCCGCCTCATGCGCCGCCCCATGCAGCCACGCCCGGCCCGCCCGGCACCCCCCGGCCCGCCCGCATGAGGCGGCACCCGCTCCTCCCGTACGCAAACAGGACGCTGCCCCGGCTCGTCGGTGAGCCGGGGCAGCGTCCTGTTGAGGAGAGGGCGGCGGGGGGGTTAGCCCATCTCCTCCAACGCCTTGCCCTTCGTCTCCTTGACGTACTTGAGCACGAAGGGGATTGAGAGCACGGCGAAGACCGCGTAGATGACGTACGTACCGGAGAGGTTCCAGTCCGAGAGGCTCGGGAAGCTCGCGGTGATGGCCCAGTTGGCGATCCACTGCGCGGAGGCGGCGACGCCGAGCGCCGCGGCGCGGATGCGGTTGGGGAACATCTCGCCGAGGAAGACCCAGACCACGACGCCCCACGAGAGGGCGAAGAAGAGCACGAAGGCGTGCGCCGCGATCAGGGCGACCGTGCCCTGCGCGGTGGGCAGGGAGCCGTCGCCGGCCTGTGCGGAGAAGGCCCAGGCCTCGAGGGCGAGGGAGATGGCCATACCGGCGGAACCGACGAGGGCGAGCGGCTTGCGGCCGACGCGGTCGACGAAGATCATCGCGATCACGGTGCCGACGATGTTGATGATCGACGTGGTGAACGAGTAGAGGAACGAGTCGCTCGGGTCGATGCCCACGGACTGCCACAGGGTGGCCGAGTAGTAGAAGGCCACGTTGATGCCGACGAGCTGCTGGAAGACCGACAGGCCGATGCCGACCCACACGATGGGCAGGAAGCCCGCCTTGCCGCCGATGAGGTCCTTGAAGGTGGACTTCTCCTCGCTGTGCATCGCGAGCTCGATCTCGGCGACGCGCTTGCCGAGGTCGACACCGTGGCCCTCGACGTCGGCGAGGACGGCCTTCGCCTTGTCGATCTTGCCGACGGAGATGAGGAAGCGGGGCGACTCGGGGATCGCGAAGGAGAGCAGGCCGTAGAGGACGGCCGGGACGACCATGACGCCGAGCATCAGCTGCCAGGCCTCGATGCCCAGGAGGTGACCGCGCTGGTCGCCGTCGGCGAGGTTGAGGATGCCCCAGTTGACGAGCTGGGAGACGGCGATGCCGACGACGATCGCGGCCTGCTGGAAGGAGCCGAGGCGGCCGCGGTAGGCGGGCGGCGAGACCTCGGCGATGTAGGCCGGGCCGATGACGGAGGCCATGCCGATGGCGATGCCGCCCAGGACGCGCCAGAAGGCGAGGTCCCACAGGGCGAACGGCAGGGCGGAGCCGACGGCGCTGATCGTGAAGAGCGTCGCCGAGATCTGCATGACGCGGATGCGGCCTATGCGGTCCGCGAGGCGGCCCGCGGTGGCGGCACCGATCGCACAGCCGATGAGGGCGATGGCGATGACCTGGGCCAGGGCTGCGGAGCCGATGTCGTACTTCCCGCGAATGCCCTCGACGGCACCGTTGATCACGGAGCTGTCGTAACCGAAGAGAAAGCCACCCATGGCCGCGGCCGCGGTGATGAAGATGACATGGCCGAGGTGGTCCGGCTGGGCCTTGCGGCCCTCGGACCCCTGCGCCGTCGCAGTGCTGGTCAACGTGTACTCCTGAGGCCCGGCGGCACTGCCGGGCGTGGGGGCTGGCTCTTCAAGTGGGGCACAGGACTTGGGGGCCCACCACTTGAAGGTATTAGCAACGATGCAGACCCTATGTCTTCATCTTCTTAAGTCAATAGGTCGTAACCAAGAAGTTTCCCGCGGGTATCTCACAGGTTGAGTTCAACACTTGAAGAACTGAAGTCGCCTACGAGGATTACAAGATCAACGAAGTCGCTGGCTGATCACCTTGGAGACGCCGTCTCCCTGCATCGATACCCCGTACAGGGCGTCGGCGACCTCCATCGTCCGCTTCTGGTGCGTGATGACGATCAGCTGCGAGCTCTCCTGCAGCTCCTTCATGATCCCGATCAGCCGCTGGAGGTTGGTGTCGTCCAGCGCCGCCTCGACCTCGTCCATCACGTAGAACGGGCTCGGCCGCGCCTTGAAGATCGCGACCAGCAGTGCCACTGCGGTCAGGGAGCGCTCGCCGCCCGACAGCAGCGACAGGCGCTTGACCTTCTTGCCCGGCGGGCGCGCCTCGACGTCCACGCCGGTGGCCAGCATGTCGTCCGGGTCGGTGAGGACGAGCCGCCCCTCGCCCCCGGGGAAGAGCCGGGAGAAGACTCCCTCGAACTCGCGGGCCGTGTCCCGGTACGCCTCGGTGAAGACCTCTTCCACGCGCTTGTCGACGTCCTTGACGACCTGGAGCAGGTCGCTGCGGGTCTTCTTGAGGTCCTCCAGCTGCTCGGAGAGGAACTGGTGCCGCTCCTCCAGGGCCGCGAACTCCTCCAGGGCGAGCGGGTTGACCTTGCCCAGCTGCTGATAGGCGCGCTCAGCGGCCCGAAGCCGCTTCTCCTGCTCCGCGCGGACGTACGGGGCCGGCCGGTTCCTGGGGTGGTCCGGGTCCTCGGGGAGCTCCTCGCCCTCGGCCGGCGGGGACGGCGGTACGGGCTGGTCCGGCCCGTACTCGGCGACCAGGCCGGCGGGTTCGACGCCGAGCTCCTCCAGGGCCCTGGCCTCCAGCTGCTCGATGCGCAGCCGCTTCTCCGCGCCGAGCACCTCGCCCTTGTGCACCGAGTCGGTGAGCTTGTCCAGCTCGCCCTTCAGCTCGCGGCCCCGGTTGCGCTCGGCGACGAGCTCCCGCTCCCGGGCGCCCTTCGCCTCTTCCGCACGGCGCCGCTCCTCGTCGGCGCGCACGAGGGAGACCTCGACGTGCGCGAGGAGCTGCCGGGCGCCGGACGCGACGGCCCCGGCGACCGCCGCCTCATGCCGCAGCCTGAGGCGCCGCTGCTCCGCGCGGGTCCGGGCCTCGCGCTCGGCGCGGGCCGCGCGGTCCAGGCCGTCCGCCCGGCCCGCGAGGGCCTTCACGCGCTCCTCGTGCGTACGGCCCTGGAGCCGCGCCTCCATCTCGGTCTGCCGGGCGTTGGCGCCGTCGGCGGCGAGCCGGTCCCGTACGGAGGTGTCGGGCTCCTCGGCGCCCTCGCCCGGGGCGGCTTCCTCGGCCACGGCCAGCCGTTCGGCGAGCTCCTCGGCTTCTTCGCAGGCCCGCGCGAGGGCCTCCTCGGCACGGGCCACGGCAGCGTCCGTGCGGCCGGCCTCGTCGGCCGCCGCGCGTGCCTGCCCTGCGAGCCGGCCGAGGGCCTGGGCGACCTGGGACTTCTCCCGGTCGGCGGCACTGCGGCGGGTGGCCAGCTCTTCTACGTGTGCGGCGCACTCGGCGCGCCGTGCGGCGGCGTCATGCTGAGCGGTCTGCAGGGCGGCGCACCGTGCGTCCAGGTCGGCCAGTTCGGCGGTGGCTTCGTCGACAGCCGCCTGGACCTCCAGGAGGCTCGGTGCGCCGCCGGAGCCGCCCTGGGCGAAGTGGGCTCCGAGGAGGTCGCCTTCGGCAGTCACGGCGACGGTCCCGGGCCGCTCCTCGACCAGTTCCTCGGCGTCCTCCAGCGTCGCGACGACCACGACGTCGCGCAGCAGGGCGCGGACGGCGTCGAGGACAGGGGCGGGGCCGTCGACGAGTTCGAGGGCGGGGCGGGGGCCGCATGGGGCGGCTTCCTGCGCGCCCCGTGCGGACAACGGCACGGGGTTCGGCATGGGGCCCTCGCTGTGCACGGCGCCGCGCTCCAGGCCCCGTGCCACCACGAGCGCCGCCCGCCCGGCGTCCTGCTTGCGGAGCAGCCTCAGCGCCTCGGCCGCCGTCGCGGTGTCCGTGACCGCGAGCGCATCGGCGGCGGCTCCGAGGGCGGCGGCGACCGGCAGTTCGTAGCCGGGGGCGACGGTCAGCAGGCCGGCCGCCGGCCCCAGCAGCCCGGACAAACGATCCTGCGCTGCCAGCAGCGCGCCCGTGCCGTCCTTGCGGCGCAGCCCGAGGGCGAGCGCGTCGCGGCGTGCGCCCGTCGCCGCGCGGCGGCGCTCGGTGGCCGTGGCCTCCTCGCGCGCCTCGGTCAGTGCGGCTTCGGCGGCGGCGAGCTCCTTCTTGGCGGCCTCATGCCGGCTCGCCAGTTCGGCGTCCCCGGCGTCGAGTCCCTCGACCTCCGCCTGCTGCCGCTCGTACTCCTCCTGGGCGGCGGCCGCCCGCTCCCGGGCCTCGTCGCGCGCGGTGACCAGCCGGTCGATCTCGGACTGTGCGGAGGCCGCGCGGCCCCGTGCGGCGGTGACGCGGCCTTGGAGCCGGGCGAGCCCCTCGCGGTGGTCGGCGATGGCCCGCGCGGCGTCCCTGAGGCGGCGCTCCTCCTCCGCCAGCTGCCGCTCCAGGGCGGCACGGTGCTCGCTGGTGTCCTCCAGGGCGCGGCTCGCCGCCTCCAGGGCGGCTTCCAGTTCGGCCTCCTGCTCGCGGATGCGGGCTGCCTCGCGCTCCAGGTCCTCCGGGTCGCGGCCGCGTCGTTCCTCGGCCGGGGCGGTGGTCGCGCTGGTGACGCGCGCGTCCGCGAGGCCGATCGTGCCCCGTACCCGCTCGGCGAGGCGGGAGAGTTCGTACCAGGTCTGCTGGGCGCCGGCCAGTCGCGGGGTGAGCGCCCGCACCTGCTCCTCCAGGGCCGTCTCGCGCTGGAGCGCGGCCCGCAGCTCGGCCTCGGCGGCGTCCTTGCGGGCCTTGAGCGCGGCCTCGTCGGCGAGCTCGGTGCGCAGCGCTTCCCGGAGGGTGACGAGGTCGTCGGCGAGGAGCCTCAGGCGGGCGTCGCGCAGGTCGGCCTGGATGACGGCGGCGCGGCGCGCGACCGCGGCCTGCCGGCCGAGCGGCTTGAGCTGCCGCCGCAGTTCGTCGGTGAGGTCCTGGACACGGGCGAGGTTGGCGCGCATCGCGTCGAGCTTGCGGAGCGCCTTCTCCTTGCGCTTGCGGTGCTTGAGGACGCCCGCCGCCTCCTCGATGAAGGCGCGGCGGCCGGCCGGGTCGGCGTGCAGGACGGAGTCGAGCTGTCCCTGGCCGACGATGACGTGCATCTCGCGGCCGATGCCGGAGTCCGAGAGGAGCTCCTGGATGTCGAGGAGCCGGCAGGTGTCGCCGTTGAGCTGGTACTCACTGCCGCCGTTGCGGAACATGATCCGCGTGATGGTGACCTCGGAGTAGTCGATCGGCAGGGCGCCGTCGGAGTTGTCGATCGTGAGGGAGACCTCGGCGCGGCCCAGCGGAGGGCGGCCGGTCGTCCCCGCGAAGATGACGTCTTCCATCTTGCCGCCGCGCAGGGACTTGGCCCCCTGCTCGCCCATGACCCAGGAGAGGGCGTCGACGACATTGGACTTGCCGGAGCCGTTGGGCCCCACGACGCAGGTGATCCCGGGCTCGAAGCGCAGGGTCGTCGCGGAGGCGAAGGATTTGAACCCCCGCAGGGTCAGGCTCTTGAGGTGCACGCGGAAGGACTCTACCGCCCGGCCCTCTTCCGGCACCGACCCGGACGGGGCGCTGGCGCGCCGCGGAAGTCGCAAAGGGTTTCACCCGGGAAGGGGCAGGGCACATCAGTCGTTAAGAGCGCACCGAAAAGTGGGAAAAAATAGCCGCAGTCACCAGAAATACCGCGACCGTATGATGATCGGATATGACGAAGGGACGCCGAAGCGTCCCTTACAACTCTCAAGCGGCTGACAGTGCAGCCTGACCGGCCCCCGGGGCAGGGCCTCTGGTCAGGCGAGCGCAGGCTCCGCCTTGGAAACGTCGATGCTGTCGAGCAGCGAGTCGCCGTGGTGAGCGGCGGCAGACAGCGCGTCATTCTCGGCCTGCATCCGGATGAGCTCGGATTCGAGGTCCTGGACACGCTGCTGAAGCCGTCGCATCTCGGCGAGGACTCGGGGGTCGGAGCCGCCGACGTAACCGAGAAGCGCCTTTGCCATGATGGATGGTCCTCCACACTGAGTGACCGACCGAAGCGGTGTGGGTCGTGAGGGATTCGCACCCGCGGTGTCTGCCATCGCTACTGCGTGTTCAATGCCAAACAGCTAAGGTGCGCGGGGCTTCCAGAGTCTCACCAAAAGGTTTGACGGTCAACACGATCACACCCCGTATCCGCGGGCGTCCCAGGGGGCGCGGCGGTACGTGTGCGGCGCCGACTCTGCCGGGGCCCGTAGGGGCGTGGAGATCATCCGTTGTCTCGCAGCCTTCCACGCCGGGGCCGTCTTGGCAACCATCAGGGAATTTCTGCCCTTCGCATATGCCAAAGGCATATCACTAAGGTCATCGCGGCCCTTCGCACCCGCCCTTCACGGCCCCCGCGCACCCCTCCCTGTTCCCTCCTGGATGATTTTCCGTTTTCCGAACCGTTATGTCGGCGGATCCGTCAGCGGATCTCGAACCCGTCGTATCCGCCCCGCGGGTCACCCCAGATCTCGGTGACCCCGTCCACCCGCCCGGGCGTGTCGCCGGCCCGCAGCCAATCGAGCAGAAGTTCGCATCCTTCTCGCGGGCCTTCCGCGACGATCTGGACCCGGCCGTCGGAGAGATTCGACGCGAAGCCTGCCAGCGCTCCGATGCGCAAAGCGTTCTCCCGCGTGAACCACCGGAAGCCGACACCTTGCACATGTCCACGGACCCACGCCGTGAGACGGACATTCTCGTTCATGTCTGCACGCTAACCGGCCAATTACATAATCAGCACTTCGACCCCTCATGTATTGCCGTACAGTCGCCGGTCGACAGGTCGCCCCGTACGAGTGACGCACACCGAGCCGAACACGTAAGGAAGGCAGCGGATGGGTCGCCACCGACGCTCTGGCCCACGGACCGCAGGCAGCCCCGTCCCCTCTCCCCCGGCAGCCGGGGGGACGCACGGCGCCCCGGAGTCCGGCCCCCCTGACGACCCCGGCGGCCCGCCCGGGTCATGGCCCCCGGGGTCGCGCCGCCCCGCCCGCAGCCGGGCGCGGACACCGGTACGGACGGGCCTGCTGGGCGCGTCCGCCGCGATGGCCATAGGAGTGGTCGCGATGACCTCCGGCCTCTTCTCCGGCGGCGGCACCCTCCAGCTCGGCAGCGACAGCAGCGGGGACCGGCAGGTGCGGACCGACGAGCCGCCCGTCGAGTTCGCCCTGCCGGACGGCGCCGGGCCCGGCCGGGGACAGCCGCACGTGAGCCGCAATGCCGAGCGGCCTCAGGCGCACGGGGCGGACACCGCGGCGCCCGTCGCCGCCTCGGCACCTGCCGCACCCGTCACACCCTCGGCAGCGCCTTCCGACCCGGCGCCCGGGCCCGGGGCCGGCCCCGGGGAGCCGCATGAGGCGGACACCGGCTCCGAGGGCTCCGAAGAGGCGCCCCCCGCCGACGCCCCGGACGACGACGGGACGGACCCCGCGGGCCGGGCCCGCGACCAGGCGCAGGACCAGGTCCAGGCCGCCGGCCATGCGCAGCTGACGGACCGGGAGAGCACGGCCGAGCAGGCCGGCATGTATCCGGCGATGGCGCGGCAGTTGCTCGCCCTGGTCAATCAGGAGCGCGCCAAGGCGGGCCTCCGGCCCCTCCGGGCCAGCACCCAACTGACGAGGCTCGCCCAGTCGTTCAGTGACGACATGGCCCGGCGGGGGTTCTTCAGCCACACGGACCCGGACGGCCGCACCCCCTGGGACCGGGCCGCCAAGCACGGCATCCGCAACCTCGGCGGGGAGAACATCGCCCGGGGCCACCCCGACGCCCGCGCCGTCATGGACGCCTGGATGCACAGCGCGGGCCACCGCGCGAACATCCTCAACGGCGAGTACCGGACGCTCGGCATCGGGCTCAACACCAGCGGCAGCGGCCCCTGGTGGACGCAGGACTTCGGCTACTGACGGGGGCTTCCCCGCCACCGGGCGCCGTTAGGAGGCGGCGCCCGGGCGCGGGGGGCGCTGACAGCGGGGGCAGAAGTAGCTGGAGCGGTTCATCCAGGGACGGCGGCGCATGGCCGTGCCGCAGCGGCGGCACGGCTCGTCCTCGCGCCCGTACGCGTCCAGCGAGCGGTCGAAGTACCCGGACTCGCCGTTCACGTTGACGTAGAGGCTGTCGAAGCTCGTGCCGCCGACGGCGAGGGCCTCGTTCATGACCTCACGGATGTGCGTGAGGAGCTCGGCGCTGCGCGGCCGGGTCAGGGTCGCGGTGGGGCGGTCGTAGTGCAGCCTGGTGCGCCACAGCGCCTCGTCGGCGTAGATGTTGCCGACCCCGCTGATCAGTGACTGGTCGAGCAGGGCGCGCTTGATGGTCGTACGGCGACGGCGCAGGGCGGCGTGGAAGGCCGCCTCGTCGAATGCGGGGTCCAGAGGGTCGCGGGCGATGTGCGCGATGACGTCGGGGAGTCCCTCGGGGTCCCCGGGCACCGTGTCGTGCAGGGAGAGCCCGCCGAAGGTGCGCTGGTCGACGAAGCGCAGCTCCGTGCCGGCGTCGTCGGCGAAGCGGATGCGGATGCGCAGGTGCTTCTCGTCGGGGGCCTCGTGCGGCTGGACGAGGAGCTGGCCGCTCATCCCGAGGTGGGCGAGGATCGCGCGGTCGGGCCCCGTGGGGCCGTCCGTCTCCAAAGGCAGCCACAAGTACTTGCCGCGTCGGCGGGCCGCGCCGAGGCGGCGTCCGGTGAGCTGGGCGGCGAAGTCGCCGGGCCCGGCGAGGTGCCGGCGGATGGCGCGGGGGTGGAGCACGTCGACGGCGGCCACGGTGCGGCCGCAGACCCAGCGCTCCAGGCCGCGGCGTACGACCTCGACCTCGGGCAGTTCGGGCACGGTGCTCCTCCAGCGCATGGGGCGGCCGCGCATGGGGCGGCCGGTACTCCGGATGCCGGTACTCGCGTACGGCGGCTGCTCGCGTACGGTGGCGCATTCGCCGAACGCCGGGCGGGCCTGGAGTCAGGCCCGCCCGGCGTCCGGGGATGTGCGCGTCAGGATGCGGTGCCGGCCTCGGGCGCTTCGGCCCCGGCCTGCTCCACGGCGTCGGCCTTGACGGCGTCCGCCTGACCGGCGTCGGCCTGGGCGGCCTCGGCCTTCTGGGCGGCAGCAGCGCGTGCTTCGGCCGCCTCATGGATGGCGCGCCAGGCGGCCTCGGCCGCCTGCTGCTCCGCTTCCTTCTTGCTGCGGCCGGTGCCGGTGCCGTACGCGACACCACCGACGCGGGCAGCAGCCGTGAAGGTCTTCTCGTGGTCGGGACCGGTCTCGGAGACCAGGTACTCGGGCACGCCGAGACCCTCCGTCGCGGTCAGCTCCTGGAGGCTGGTCTTCCAGTCCAGGCCGGCGCCGAGGTTCGAGGACTTCTCGATCAGGGGATCGAAGAGCCGGTGCACGAGCTCGGCAGCGGCCTCCAGGCCCTGGTCGAGGTAGACCGCACCGATCACCGCTTCAAGGGTGTCCGCGAGGATGGACGCCTTGTTGCGGCCTCCCGTGCCCTCTTCACCGCGGCCGAGCCGGATGAAGGAACCGAGGTCGAGCCCGCGGCCGACCTCCGCCAGTGCACGGGAGTTGACCACCGCGGCGCGCAGCTTGGCGAGCTGGCCCTCGGGCAGGTCGGGGTGGATGCGGTAGAGCGTGTCCGTGACCACGAGGCCCAGCACGGAGTCCCCGAGGAACTCCAGGCGCTCGTTGGTCGGCAGACCGCCGTTCTCGTACGCGTAGGAACGGTGGGTCAGCGCACGCACCAGAAGGGCGGTCTCGAGTTTGTACCCGAGCCGCCCTTCCAGAAGCGTGTGAGACGAGGCCGTGTCCGCCGGCGCCCTCTTCGGCGTAGTGGCGTCTGACATGAAGCCTGTCACCCGCCGATCAGACCTCGAGGACCTGGCGCTTGTTGTAGGTGCCGCAGCTCGGGCACGCGATGTGCTGCTGCTTCGGCTCGTGGCAGCGCTCGCACGCCACCAGGGGGGTGACCGCAGCCTTCCACTGCGACCGGCGGTGGCGCGTGTTGCTGCGCGACATCTTCCGCTTCGGAACAGCCACGGCTACTTCTCCTGTGAGTCATCCCCGCCGGAGCGGGGTGCGTTGTCCTTCTCGCCGTCCTGGTCGGAACCGGCGAGTCCCTGCAGTGCCGCCCAACGGATGTCGACGGTCTCGTGGTGGTGGTCCGGGTCGTCCGCCAGCCGTGCGCCGCACTCGGAGCACAGGCCGGGGCAGTCTTCCTGGCACACCGGCTGCAGCGGCAGTGCGAGCACCACCGCGTCGCGCAGCACGGGTTCGAGGTCGAGCAAGTCGGCCTCGAGAAAGAGCGTGTCCTCTTCGTCTTCCTCGGCGTCGTCGCCGGTATCCGCGGGGCGGCTCCGGTCATCGGCGTCGGGGTAGGAGTACATCTCCTGGAAGTCCACTTCGAGCTCTCGCTCGAGCGGCTCCAGACACCTTACGCACTCCCCGGTGAGCGGTGCACGGGCGGTGCCTGTGACAAGCACCCCTTCCATGACCGACTCCAGTCGGAGGTCGAGCTCGACGGTCGCGCCCTCGGCCACGGAGATGACCTCGATACCGAGGTGATCGGGGGCCGGGACGGAGCGGGAGAGCCGCTTCAGCGCACCGGGACGCCGCCCCAGCTCGCGTGTGTCGAACACGAGAGGAGAACGGTGATCGAGGCGGGCGTTCAGGGCTTCCTGCTTTCTACGCTGCGGTAACGGCGACCCTGCGGCCGCAAGGGATGCGGGCAGCCGAGATCGCGAATGCACACGCGACCGAAGAGCCAGGATACTGGACGGGTCGCCGTAGACCCAATCGGCCGCATGAGGCGACCGATCGGGCCCCCAGGGAGCCGGAGCCCGCCCCGTGCGGTCAGCGGCCCTGCTCGTACCTGCGGAGCTGCTCCAGGTCGATCATCGAGGTGTCGAAGAGGCTCGTCTCGTCCAGGGCGCCGCCCGCATGGGGCGGGCTCTGGGCGGGCTGGTGCTGCTGGGGCTCGTAGCCGCCCTGGGCGGCCCCGTAGCCGTCTCCCTGAGCGGGAGCGGGCCAGGCGTAGGGATCGGCCTGCTGGTAGCCGCCCTGGACCGCGTACGGGTCCGGCTGCTGCCCGTGGGAGCCGCCGTCCGTCCCGTACTGCTGCTGATAGGTGTACGGATCCGGCTGGTAGGCCTGAGTCTCGTAGTAGCCGTCGTAGCCGCCCGCATGGGGCGCGGCATGAGGCGCTCCGTGCACGGCCGCCGCCGGCTCCGGTGCGCTCGCCGCCTGGGGCGCGGCCAGCCCGGCGAGGAAGTCGGCGTCGCTGGTGGGGTGGGCGGCGCGGAGGCCGTCCTGGGCAGCCATGTGGGCGCCCAGCTCGTCGGCGGGGCGGGCGCCGAGGAGCTTCTCGCGGCCGCGGCCGACGGCCTCCAGCGTCTTGCTCAGGACAGCGGAGACGGCGCCCAGCTTGGCGTCGACGTAGGCGTCGGCCTGCTGCCGCTGCGTGCGCGGGTCGGAGCTGGGCTCCGGGGCGTCCCCGTCGGGGTCGCCCTGGCCGCCGACCTCCCCCGTGCGGCCCAGGAGCTTCTCGCGCCCCCGGTCGACGGATCCGATGGTCTTGGTGAGGACGACCTCGAAGTTGGCGAGCTTGCTGTCGACGTAATCATCGGCCTCGGCACGGACCTCCTCGGCCTGCCGGCGGGCCTCCGCGAGGATGCGGTCGGCCTCCTCCTGGGACTGCCGGGCGACCTCGGTGTCGGAGATCAGTGATCCGCGGTGGGCCCGAGCGGACTCGATGATCCGCTCGGCCTCCTCGCGGGCCTCGGCGACCAGCTGCTCGCGGTCGCCGATCACCTCCTGCGCGCGGGCGAGCGACCCCGGCAGCCCCGTGCGGAGCTCCTCGAGGAGGGCGAGCAGCTCGGCGCGGTTGATGACGCATGAGGCGGACATCGGCATGGACCGTGCGGCGGTGACGGTCGCGACGATCTCGTCGAGCTTCTTCTGGACGTCCACCTGGCGCTCGCCACTTTCTTCTGCCGGACGACACGAACGGGGACGACTGTACGGGCAGTCGGCCCCCGCCCGACAGCCGCCGGCGGAGGGGCGGGCGTCAGCGCTCGCCGAGGCGCTGTGTGAGCGCTTCCAGCACCAGCGGGGGCACCAGGTGGGAGACGTCGCCGCCCCAGGCGGCGACCTCCTTGACCAGGCTGGACGACAGGAAGCTGTACGTCGGGTTGGTGGGGACGAACAGGGTCTCGACGCCCGAGAGCCCGTTGTTCATCTGGGCCATCTGGAGCTCGTAGTCGAAGTCGCTGACCGCCCGCAGCCCCTTGACGATGGCGGGGATGTCGCGCTGCTTGCAGAAGTCGACGAGCAGGCCGTGGAAGGACTCGACCTTCACGTTCCCGTACTCGGCCGTGACTCGGCGGAGCAGGTCTATCCGCTCCTCGACCGTGAACAGTCCCTGCTTCGACTGGTTGATCATCACTGCGACGTGGACGACGTCGTACAGCCTGGAAGCGCGGGCGATGATGTCGAGGTGTCCATTGGTGACGGGGTCGAACGACCCCGGACAGACGGCGCGGCGCAACGGTGTCTCCTCGCTCTCCGGTCCATTCATGACGCGCGGGGAGATGTCTCTTCGGCGCACGTCGAGGCGGCGCGACCGTACCAAAGCGTCCCCTCGCCGTAACGACGGGCCCTCAGTGCCTCGAAACCGTCCGGCCAGGGGAATTCCCCGCCTCTGGTGCTGCGCTCCACGGTGACCAGCACCTCGTCGGCAAGCCACCCTCCGGTACGGAGTGTGACGAGAATCTCGCGGAGCGCCTCGTCGGTGACGGCGTAGGGCGGGTCCAGGAAGACCACGTCGTACGGGGCGGCGGGCGCGGGGCCGGCGATGGTCTGCTCGGCCTTGCCGGCGCGGACCTCGGCGCCGGGGAGGCCGAGGGCGCGGACGTTCTCCCGGATGGTGCGCACCGCGCGGGCGTCGGACTCCACCAGCAGGACGTGCGCGGCGCCGCGGGAGAGCGCCTCCAGGCCGACCGCGCCCGAGCCGCCGTACAGGTCGAGGACGCGGGTGCCGTGGAGGGTGCCCAGGAGGGACTCCAGGGTGGAGAACAGGCCCTCGCGCGCCCGGTCGGAGGTGGGGCGGGTGCCGGTGCCGGGCGGCACGGCGAGGCGGCGTCCGCCGGCGGTGCCGGCGATCACGCGGGTCATGGGGGTCCTCGGTCCTTCGCGACGGTGTGACGGAGCGGCGGCGGCCTGACGGTCGGCAAGTCGGGCACCGCCCCTTCAGCCTAGGGCGTCGGCGCCCGGCGGGCGCCTCCGCGGGGCCCTTGCCGAGGGGCTCCACGAAGGCTGGGGCGCCTGCTTGCGGGTCCGCCGCGGCGCGCGAGGCACCGCGCCCCTCAGCTGTACGTCACGGGCCGTAGGTACAGCCCTTGTCCGCCGTACGTCAGCCCTTGTCCAGGTACTGCTCGCGCTCCTCGTCCAGGAGGGCGTCCAGGGCGGTGCGCAGCTCGGGGAGCCCCTCCAGCTCCGGGTCGGCGGCGACGACCGCGGCGGCCTCTTCGCGGGCCGCAGCGATGATCTCCTCGTCGTCGATGACGGCGAGCATGCGCAGGGACGAGCGCACGCCGGACTGGGCCTGGCCGAGGACGTCGCCCTCGCGGCGCTGTTCGAGGTCGATGCGGGACAGCTCGAAGCCGTCCAGCGTGCCCGCGACGGCGGCGAGGCGGGCGCGGGCGGGGCTCGCCTCGGGGGCGTCGGTGACGAGCAGGCACAGGCCCGGGGCGGAGCCGCGCCCGACGCGGCCGCGGAGCTGGTGGAGCTGGGAGACCCCGAACCGGTCCGCATCCATGATCACCATGACGGTGGAGTTGGGCACGTTCACACCGACCTCGATGACGGTCGTGGCGACCAGGACGTCCACCTCGCCGGCGGCGAAGCGGCGCATCACGTCGTCTTTCGCCTCGGGCTGCATGCGGCCGTGCAGCACCTCCACGCGGAGCCCCTTCAGAGGCCCCTTGGTGAGCTGCTCGGCGACATCCACGACGGCGAGGGGCGGACGCCGCTCACCGTCCCCTTCAGCGCCTTGCTCAGCGTCGCCCTTGGTGCCGCCGGAGCCGGAACCACCGGAGCCCCGCTTCGCGGCCGCCTTGGTCCCGTTCTCCTCCCCCAGGTCGTCGCCGATGCGGGGGCAGACCACGTACGCCTGGTGCCCGCCCTCGATCTCCTCGCGGACCCGCTCCCAGGTGCGCGCCAGGAAGTGGGGCTTGTCCTTCGCGGGCACCACGTGGGTGGCGATGGGCGAGCGGCCGGCGGGCAGCTGGTCCAGGACGGAGGTCTCCAGGTCGCCGAAGACGGTCATGGCGACGGTGCGCGGGATGGGGGTCGCGGTCATCACCAGGAGGTGCGGCGGTTGCTTGCCCTTGGAGCGGAGGGCGTCCCGCTGCTCGACGCCGAAGCGGTGCTGCTCGTCCACGACGACCAGGCCGAGGTCGTGGAACTGCACCTTGTCCTCGATGAGGGCGTGGGTGCCGATGACGATGCCGGCCTCGCCGGTGACGAGGTCGAGCAGCGCCTGCCGCCGGGCCGCCGTCCCCATGGAGCCCGTGAGCAGCACGACCTTGGTGCCGTGCTCAGCGCCGCCGAGCATGCCGCCCTCGGCGAGCTCCCCCATCATCTCGACGACGGAGCGGTGGTGCTGCTGGGCGAGCACTTCGGTGGGGGCGAGCATGGCGGCCTGGCCGCCCGCGTCGACGACGCCGAGCATGGCGCGCAGCGCCACCATGGTCTTGCCGGAGCCCACCTCTCCCTGGAGGAGGCGGTGCATGGGGTGCTCGGTGGCCAGGTCGTCGAAGATCTCCGCGGAGACGGTGCGCTGGCCCTCGGTGAGGGCGAAGGGCAGCTTGGCGTCGAAGGCGTCGAGGATGCCGCCGGCCACGGGCTTGCGGGCGACGGCGGGCAGCTGGGAGTCGGCGTGCCGGCGGCGGGCGAGAGCGACCTGGAGGACGAACGCCTCGTCCCACTTCAGGCGGGCCCTGGCGTCCTCGATGTCGGCCTTGGTGCGGGGCCGGTGGACCTTGCGGAAGGCGTCGGGGAGCTCCGCGAGGCCGCGGCCGTCGCGCAGGGACGGGGGCAGCGGGTCGGTGAGGCCCTCCCACTGCTCGGCCTCGAAGAGGTCCAGCAGGGTGTCGACGGCCTTGGTGAGCTTCCACGACTGGAACTGCTTGCAGGCGGGGTAGATCGGCAGCAGGCGGCCCGCGAAGGCCTCCGCGGCGTCGGCTCCGCTGTCGCGGTCCAGGAGCTCGTAGTCGGGGTGGAGGAGCTGGCGGGTGCGGTTGAAGACGGAGACCTTGCCGGCGAACATGCCGCGGCGGCCGGGGATCAGCTCCTTCTCCCGCGCGTAGGCGCCGCGGCCGAAGAAGACGAGCGTCAGGGAGCCGCTGCCGTCGGTGACCACGACTTCCAGGCGGACGCCCTTGCCGTGGTTGAAGGTCTTCATGGCGGCTTTGGCGACCTGGGCGACGACGGTGACGTGCTCGTCCAGCGGCAGGTCCGCGAGGCGGGTCAGCTCACCGCGCTCGGCGTAGCGGCGCGGGTAGTGGTGCAGCAGATCGCCGGCCGTGTGCAGGTCGAGGTGCTCGGCCATCACCTTCGCGGTGCTGCCGCCGAGGATCTTCTTCAGGGGTTCATGAAGCGCGGGCACGGGTCCCATTGCACACCACGGCACTGACAGGCCGCGTCACGCGGCGCCGTCAGCCGTGGTCCGGCCGGTGCCGCCGGGGGGTCATTCGATGCCGATGAGCAGCGGGGGCGACTGCTGTCCGCCCCGGTAGACGACCGTGTCGACGGCGAGGTGCCCGCCCCGTACGTGCCGCTCCAGGCGGTCGGCGACGGCGTCGGGGACGTCCGCGCCGAGGACGAGGGTGACCATCTCGCCGCCCGCGGCGAGCATGCGGTCGAGGACGGTGCCGGCGGTGACGGCGAGGTCGGAGCCGATGACGACCACGTCGCCGTCGATGAGGCCGAGCACGTCGCCGGCCTGGCAGACGCCGGCCATGGTCCAGGCCTGCCGCTCGGCGACGGCGAGCTCGGCGTAGCGGGTGGCGCCCGCGGCGGAGGTCATCGCCACGACGTCCTCGTCGAAGCGGCGTGCGGGCTCGTGGACGGCGAGCGCGGCGATGCCCTGGACGGCGGCGCGGGTCGGGATGAGGGCGACGCGGACGCCCTCGGTGCGGGCCTGCTCGGCTGCGGCGGCCGCGGTGTGATGCAGTTCGGGGTCGTTGGGCAGCAGGACGACCTCGCGGGCGTTGGCGCGCCGGATGGCGTCGACGAGCTCGCCGCTGGCGGGGGGTTCCCCGGGGCGGGTCGCGACGGCGGTGGCGCCGGCTTCGGCGCACAGGGCGGCGAGGCCCTCGCCGGGGACGACCGCTACGACGGCGCGCTGGGCGGGCTCGCGGGTACGGGCCGCGGCCGGTTCGCCGGGGGCTGCCGCGGTGCTGCCGGAGCCGGCGAAGTGCGTGATGCGGATGCGGTGGGGGCGGCCCGCGTCGATGCCGGCTTCGACGGCTGCTCCGGCGTCGTCCACGTGGACGTGGACGTTCCACAGGCCGTCGCCGCCGACGACGACGAGGGAGTCGCCCAGGGCGTCGAGGCGGGTGCGGAGGCCGGGGATGGCGGTGTCGTCGGCGTCGAGGAGGTAGATGACCTCGAAGGCGGGCGTGGTGCTGCCGCCCGGGGCGGTGGCGGGGCAGGGCACGGGGCCGTGGGCGGGGGCCTGGGGCCGGGGCTCGGCATGAGGCGGGGCCGGCTCGGCGTGCTGCCGGTACGGGGCGGGGGGACGCGTCCACGCGCGCGCCCCACGCGGGCCCCATGGGGCCGTCTCGCCGGACAGGGCCCGGGCGAGGGCGCCGATCACCTCGACGAGGCCCAGGCCGCCGGAGTCGACGACTCCGGCCCGGCCGAGGGCGTCGAGCTGGCCGGGGGTCATCGCGAGGGCGGAACGGGCGGCCTCGTCCGCGGCGCGGGCCACGGCGGCACTGTCGCCCTGAGCTTCGGCTGCGGCATCCGCCGCGGCCGCGGCGACGGTGAGGATGGTGCCTTCGACGGGGCGGGCGACACCTTCGTAGGCGGACTCCACGGCCCGCCGCAGGGCGCGGCGCAGCTGCTCGGCGTCGTGGCCGGCGGGGTGCCCCGTGCGGGTGCCGGCGGGGGGCATGAGGCGGGCCTCGTGCGGGCCACTCGTGGCCTCATGCCCGCTCGCGGCCTTGAGGGGCACGCGCTTGGCCTCGTGCCCCCCGCGGCGGGCCTCGTGCCGATCGCCCGCCGCCTCATGCGGCGGCGCCGCGGCCTCCGTGTCGTCGTCCGTGCCCCCAGCGCTCTCCGCGTCTGAGGCTGCATCTACGTCCTCCGCCAGGACCTCGGCCATGCCGCGCAGCAGCTGGGCCAGGATGGTGCCGGAGTTGCCGCGCGCGCCTATGAGGGCGCCGTGCGCCATGGCACGGACGGCGTCGGGGAGCGTGGGGCGGGAGGCGGGGCCGGTGGTGGCGTGGCCGTCGAAGACCGCGTCGACGGCCCGGGCGGCGGATTCGACGGTCAGGTACAGGTTGGTGCCCGTGTCGCCGTCCGGGACGGGATAGACGTTGATGGCGTCGATCTCCTCGCGGGCCCGCCCCAGTGCGTCGAGGGCCAGCGCGCACCAGGTGCGTACCGCAGCGGCGTCGAGCGTGTGCGGCACGTGTGTCCTCCTCGGACTCCCTGGGGCTGTGGAACGGTGATCGCAGACTAGCCCCGGGGCGGGCCCCGGCGGGAAGGCGGGCGGCCGGGGGGCGGGACGATAAGTCACAGCCCGGGCAGCCATGGTAGTTTCGTTGAACGGGAGCAGTCGTTGTATGCTGCTCCGGTTGCCTGATGAGAATCAGGCCATACCCCCTGGTAATGCCGGTCACTACAGATTTCGGCACGCAGGGATTTTCCGTACGTGCCTGTCGTCTCCGCGTGAGCGGGGGTGACCCGTCTTTGGAGTAACCCGTGGCTGCCAACTGCGACGTCTGCGGCAAGGGGCCGGGCTTCGGCAACGCTATTTCGCACTCGCACCGCCGTACCCCCCGTCGTTGGAACCCCAACATCCAGCGGGTGCGTGCTGTGGTCGGTGGGACGCCGAAGCGGCTCAACGTCTGCACCTCGTGCATCAAGGCCGACAAGGTCTCGCGCTAAGCGAGTGCTGTCCCCCGCGCAAGCGGGGGAAGCCGGTCTCGCTGTGACGTTATGTCGTAGCGCAGCCCATCCGGTTGCCTTGAGAGCCGGTCCACCTCACGGTGGGCCGGCTTTTCGCCGTACCCGGATCCTGCTTCCCTCCTCCTCCGGACCGCGCCTCATGCGGCGCCCCGTACCCCCGCACGGCGCGCCTTGCAAGCCCCCCGGCGGCACGCCCTACAGCCGCCCGCGCCACCCGTGGTCGACCGGGCCGATGCCGCCCCCCAGCGGGAAGCCCGCCGCGATCGCGCCCGTCACGTAGTCCTTGGCTTCCGCCACCGCCTCGGGCACCGTGCGCCCCTTGGCGAGGCCACTGGCGATCGCGCTCGCCAGCGTGCAGCCCGTCCCGTGCGTGTGGCGGTTGTCGTGGCGCGGGGCCCGCAGCCAGTGCTCCTCCGTGCCGTCGGTGAGCAGGTCCACCGCGTCGCCTTCCAGGTGGCCGCCCTTGATGAGCGCCCACCGGGACCCGAACGCCAGCATCTCGTCGGCCGCCCGCCTCATGCCCTCCTCCGAGGTGACCCGCAGGCCCGTCAGCCAGGCGACCTCGTCGAGGTTGGGGGTGGCGACTGTGGCGACCGGCAGCAGCTTCGTACGGACCGCGTCCAGGGCGGAAGCGGCGAGCAGTGCGTCGCCGTGCTTGGAGATGCCCACGGGGTCGACGACGACGGGGACAGGGGTGCCGGCGAGGAGTTCGGCGACGGTCCGCACGAGTTCGGCCGAGGCGAGCATGCCGGTCTTGACGGCCTGGACGCCGATGTCGTCGACGACGCTGCGGTACTGGGCCCGCACGGCCTCCGCGGGCAGCTCCCAGGCCCCTTGCACGCCGCGGGAGTTCTGCGCGGTGACGGCCGTGAGCACGCTCATGCCGTGCACGCCGAGCGCGAGCATGGTCTTGAGGTCGGCCTGGATGCCCGCACCGCCGCCGGAGTCGGATCCGGCGACGGTCAGTACGCGTGGGGGTATCGGCATGAGGCCGAATCTACAGCGCCGCCCCGGCCCCGAGCCGGGGCATGAGGCCGGGCATGAGGCCGGGCATGAGGCGGGGCATGAGGCGCGCCGCACGAGGCAGCCCGCACGAGGCGCATCCCCCGCCGCCCGCACGAGGCGCTCCCCCGCCCTCTCCTGCACTGCTCCCCCGCGCCGCGCTACTCCCCCGGCTCCAGGTCCCCGAAGTGGTCCCAGCCGCTGGTCTTGTCCCACGGGGCGCCGTCCACCGTCACCTGGGGCAGGGCCGAGGGGCTGACGACCTCGCCGATGACCTTCCAGCGGGCGGGCAGCTTCACGTCCGGCGGGAAGGTCGCGACGATCGCGTGGTCCTCTCCCCCGGTCAGCACCCACTGGAGCGGGTCGATGCCGACGGCCTGCCCGATGTCCGACATCTGCGTGGGGACGTCGATGGCCGCCGTACGCAGGTCGATCCGGACCTTGCTGGCCTCGGCGATGTGCCCGAGGTCGGCGACGAGGCCGTCGCTGACGTCCGTCATCGCGGTGGCACCGAGGCCCGCCGCGGCCGGGCCCGCGTGGTACGGGGGCTCGGGGCGGCGGTGGGCCTCCACGAAGGCGCGGGGCGAGCGGAAGCCGCGGGCGAGGACCGCGAGGCCGGCGGCGGACCAGCCGAGCCATCCGGTGACGGCCACGACGTCACCGGGCTGAGCGCCGGAGCGGGTGACCGGCTCGTGGTTGCGCAGGTCGCCGAGGGCGGTGATGGCGACGGTGATGGTGTCGCCGCGCACCACGTCGCCGCCGACGACGGCGGCGCCGGCGACCTGGCACTCGTCGCGGATGCCGTCCATCAGCTCGGTCGGCCAGGTGGCGGGGAGTTCGGCGGGGACGACCAGGCCGAGCAGGATCGCGGTGGGCACGGCACCCATGGCCGCGATGTCGGCGAGGTTCTGCGCGGCGGCCTTGCGCCCGACGTCGTAGGCGGTCGACCAGTCGCGGCGGAAGTGCCGCCCTTCCAGAAGCACATCCGTACTGGCCACGACCCTGCGGTCGGGCGCAGCCACCACCGCGGCGTCGTCACCCGGCCCGAGCCGGACCGCAGGGGTGGTGGTGAGCCGGGAAGTAAGCTCTCTGATGAGCCCGAACTCCCCCAACTCGCCCACGGTGCCTTTCACTGAGCTCCTCCTAGGAGTATCGGTTGTGACGTACGCCGCGCCGCGCAGGCAGCGCGGGTCTCCCCGCGCCGTGCGGCGACGCGGTACCGTGGCGTCTCTTCTCCCCACATGATCCTCGTAGCCGCCCTGGAGGTTCCGTGGTACAGGCGTACATCCTGATCCAGACCGAGGTCGGCAAGGCGTCGACCGTGGCCGAAGTCATCTCGAAGATCTCGGGGGTGATCCAGGCCGAGGACGTGACCGGTCCGTACGACGTGATCGTGCGCGCCCAGGCCGAGACCGTGGACGAGCTCGGCCGCATGGTGGTGGCCAGGATCCAGGCCGTGGAGGGCATCACCCGCACACTGACCTGCCCGGTCGTCCATCTCTAGGTCCCCCGTATGCTCGGCCGGTGAAGTCTTTCCTTCGCCGGCCCTTCGGCCTGCCCGCTGTCGTCGTGCTGTGCGCGGCCGCCGGCTGCTCGCCGGCGGGCGGCACGGAGGGGCCCGCGGTGCCCACGCCACCGGCGCGGGCCGCCGGGCTCTGCCGGGCGCTGCACGAGGAGCTGCCGAAGACCGTGGGCGGGAAGGAGCGGCGCACCGCCGATCCTGTCTCGGACTTCACCGCAGTGTGGGGCGATCCCGCGATCGCCCTGCGCTGCGGGGTGGAGCGTCCCGAGATCATCAAGCCCGGTTCCGAACACTACAACCCCGCCGCGGACTCGGTGGAGATCGACGGTGTGGACTGGCTGCCGGAGCGGCAGCCGGACGGCAGCGTCCGCTGCACGACCACCCTGCGGGAGGCGTTCGTGGAGGTGACGCTGCCGAGGCAGGTCGTCGGCGGGGCCGGCGATCTCAGTGCGCTCACCGATCTCGCCGGCGCCGTCGCGAAGACGATCCCGGTGGGGGTCGTCTAGGCGGTGCGCGGGGGCTAGCGCAGGCCGGTCGGCCGGCGCAGCGCCGCCTGGATGAGGCGGTCGATCAGCTCGGTGTAGCCGACGCCGCTCTCCTGCCACATGCGCGGGTACATCGAGATGGGCGTGAAGCCCGGCAGGGTGTTGATCTCGTTGATGACGAACTCGCCGTCCTCGGTGAGGAAGAAGTCGGCCCGCACGAGGCCCTCGCACGAGGCGGCGTCGAAGGCCTGGATGGCGAGCTCCTGCACCCGTGCCGTCTCCTCCGGCGTCAGCGGCGCGGGGACGAGGCCGGCGGCGGAGTCGATGTACTTCGCCTCGAAGTCGTAGAAGTCGTGGGCGGTGACCGGGGGGATCTCGGCGGGGACGCTCGCGCGCGGCCCGTTCTCGAACTCCAGGACGCCGCACTCGATCTCCCGGCCGCGCAGCAGCGACTCGACGAGGATCTTCGGGTCGTGGCGGCGGGCCTCGGCGACGGCGTCGTCCAGGCCGGAGACGTCGTCGACCTTGGTGATGCCCATGGAGGAGCCGGCGCGGGCGGGCTTGATGAAGACGGGCCAGCCGTGCTCGCCGGCGAAGTCGGTGATCTTCTTGCGGGCGGCGGCCGGGTCGGCGTCCCACTCGCGGGGGCGGATGACCTCGTACGGGCCGACGGGCAGGCCGAAGGAGATGAAGACGCGCTTCATGTACTCCTTGTCCTGGCCGACGGCCGAGGCGAGCACTCCGGCGCCCACGTAGGGGATGCCGGAGAGCTCCAGCATGCCCTGGAGGGTGCCGTCCTCCCCGTAGGGGCCGTGGAGCACGGGGAAGACCACGTCGACCTCGCCCAGGGCCTTGGGCACGGCGCCCGGCTCCGTGTAGACGATCTCGCGGTCGGAGGGGTCGACCGGCAGGACGACGGTGCCGTCGGGCGACTGGGCGAGCGCCGCGACGCTCGGCAGCGTGCGGTCGGCGATGGTCATCCGCTCGGGGTCGTCGGCGGTGAGCGCCCAACGGCCGTCGGTGGTGATGCCGATCGGCAGCACGTCGTACTTCGTGCGGTCGATGGCGCGCAGCACGGCGCCGGCGGTGACCACGGAAATGGCGTGCTCGGAACTGCGGCCGCCGAAGACGACCGCCACACGCGGCTTCCGGCCAGGGCTCTGGGGGGTGATCTCGCTGCTCATATCGCGACGAGAGTACCTCGTGGTGCGGGCCGCGTCAGTGCCGCTCGGGCTTGGCGCTGCGCGACATCAGCTCCTTGAGGGCGACGAGCGGGGGCTTGCCCTCGTGCACGATCTCCACGACGGTCTCCGTGATCGGCATGTCGACGCCGTGGCGGCGCGCCAGATCGAGCACCGACTCGCAGGACTTGACGCCCTCCGCGGTCTGCTTGGTGACGGCCACGGTCTCGGCGAGGGTCATGCCGCGGCCGAGGCTCGCGCCGAAGGTGCGGTTGCGGGAGAGCGGCGAGGCGCAGGTGGCGACGAGGTCCCCCATGCCGGCGAGGCCGGCGAAGGTGTGCGCGTCGGCGCCCATGGCGAGCCCCAGGCGGGTGGTCTCGGCCAGGCCGCGGGTGATGAGGGAGGCCTTGGCGTTGTCGCCGAGCCCCATGCCGTCGGCGATGCCGACGGCGAGGGCGATGACGTTCTTGACGGCGCCGCCGAGTTCGCAGCCGACCACGTCGGTGTTGGTGTACGGGCGGAAGTATGCGGTGTGGCAGGCGGCCTGGAGCCGCTTGGCCGCGGACTCGTCGCGGCAGGCGACGACGGCGGCGGCGGGCTGCCGGGCGGCGATCTCCTTGGCGAGGTTGGGGCCGGTCAGGACGGCCACCTGGTCGGCGGAGACCTTGGCGACCTCCTCGACGACCTCGCTCATGCGCTTGGCGGTGCCGAGCTCGATGCCCTTCATCAGGGAGACGAGGACGGTGTCGGCGGGCAGCAGGGGCGCCCACTCGGTGAGGTTGCCGCGCAGGGTCTGGGAGGGGATGGCGAGGACGGTGAATTCGGCGCCCCGTGCGGCCTCCGCGGGGTCGGTGGTGGCCCGTACGGAGGGCGGGAGCTCGGTGCCGGGGAGGTAGTCGGGGTTGGTGCGGGTGGTGTTGATCGCCTCCACGACGGCGGCGCGCCGGCCCCACATGGTGACCTCGCAGCCTGCGTCCGCGAGGATCATGGCGAAGGCGGTTCCCCAGGAACCGGTGCCGTAGACGGCGCAGCGTGTCACTTGTTGTCCTCCTGGGCCTTGCGGCGGGCCGCGGCGCGGGCCTTCTTGGGGTTGTACGGCTCGGCGGGGGCCGGCTCGCCGCGCAGTTCGGCGAGGAGGGCGGTGATGGCGGTCATGATCTCGTCGGTCGCGGCGCGCAGGACGTCCGCGGTGGGCTCCTTGCCGTAGTACGCGGAGAGGTCCACGGGCGGGCCGGCGATGACCTTGAGGGTCTTGCGGGGGAAGAGCCGGAGCTTCTTCTCCTTGGCGTACGGCGGCATGGCCTCGTTGGCGCCCCACTGGGCGACGGGGATGACCGGGGCGCGGGTGAGGAGGGCGACGCGGGCGGCGCCGGTCTTGCCCTCCATGGGCCACATGTCGGGGTCGCGGGTGAGGGTGCCCTCGGGGTAGAAGGCCACGCACTCGCCCTTGTTGATGGCCTCGACGGCGGCCTTGAAGGCGGCCGCGGCGTCGGCCGACTCGCGGTAGACGGGGATCTGGCCCGTGCCGCGCAGGATCGCGCCGACGAAGCTGCCCTTGAACAGGGCGGCCTTGGCGAGGAAGCGGGGGACGCGCCCGGTGTTGTACTGGTAGTGCGCGTAGGACAGCGGGTCGAGATACGAGTTGTGGTTGACGGCGGTAATAAAACCGCCGTCGGCCGGAATGTGCTCCATTCCTCGCCAGTCCCGCTTGAACAGAACCACGAGCGGCGGTTTTGCCAACACCGCCGTAAAGCGGTACCAGAAGCCGATTCTGTGGCGGGACACTCGGACACCCTTCTCTTGGGACCTGGGCTCTGTGCTGAACCCGGAGGCCGCACAAGTGTCGCCCCAGGTCCCCGGTCTGTCGAGAACACCGTAACCCCGCGCTCCGCGGGCGGCTGCGGCAGCGGGTGACAATGAGGCTGTTGCGAAGAGAGGGGGCGGATGTGGTCTGGACGCTGGTGGTGCCGGTGAAGCCGCTGGCCCTGGCCAAGAGCCGTCTCGCCAGGGGGGCCGGGGAGGGGGCGCGGGCCGGTCTCGCGCTGGCGTTCGCGGTGGACACGGTGGCCGCGGCGCTGGCCTGTGGGGCGGTACGGGATGTGGTGGTCGTCACGGGCGATCCGCTGGCGGGGGCCGAGCTGGCCGCCCTCGGGGCGCGCGTCGTGGCCGAACCCGTGGGGCCCGGCGGCCTGAACGGCGCCCTTGCGCACGGGGCGCGGAGCGTACGGATCGGGCGGCCGGACGCGGCCGTGGCGACGCTCAACGCGGACCTTCCCGCGCTGCGCCCGGCGGAACTGGCCCGGGTGCTCGATTCGGCGGCGGAATTCCCCCGCGCATTTCTCGCGGACGCGGCGGGAATCGGAACGACGCTGCTGGCGGCGGCTCCGGGAAGGGAATTGGCGCCGGCGTTCGAAGGACATTCGCGCGCCCGTCACCGCGGTTCGGGAGCTTGCGAGATCGGGCTGGCCGGGGTGGATTCCGTGCGCCGGGACGTGGACACGGAGGAGGATTTGCGGGCCGCCCTGGTGCTGGGCGTGGGGCCCCGTACGGCTGCTGCCGTGGGGGCGTCGGCAGGGGTGCAGGGCGCATGGGGCGGCCGCCTCATGCGGCAGGGCCCCGCGGGCGGTGCGCAGCCGCATGAGGCGGCCGCGGCGGAACGCTCCGCCCCATGCGCCGACTAGGCTGCTGCCATGCAGGCCACCGCGTACACCTTCGACCCTCAGACGCGCTCCGGGAGCGTCCTCCTGGACGACGGCACCCCGCTGCCCTTCGACGCCGCGGCGTTCGACGCGGGGGGCCTGCGCCTGCTGCGGCCGGGCCAGCGGGTGCGCATCGAGTGCACGGAGCCCGCCGCCGGCGCGGAGGGGTCCCCGGAGGGACGCCGCGTGACGCTGGTGACCCTGCAGACGTTCTGACGGCGCCTGAAAGCGCTGCGGGCGTTACCGCATACGCCCGCACACACCGCGGGCCGGGCTCCCCGAGGGGAGCCCGGCCCGGCGCGTGAGGCCGTTCGCCGCCTTACTTCTTGGCAGCGGTCTTCTTGGCGGTGGTCTTGCGCGCGGTGGTCTTGCGCGTCGTGGCCTTGGTGGCCGTGGCCTTCTTGGCGGGCGCCTTCTTGGCGGCGGCCTTCTTGGCGGTGGCGGCCGTGGTGGCCTTCTTCGCCGGAGCGGCCTTCTTGGCGACGGTCTTCTTGGCGACGGCCGTCGTCTTCTTGGCCGTGGTCTTCTTCGCCGTCGTCTTCTTGGCGGCGGCCGTGGTCTTCTTGGCCGTCGTGGTCTTCTTGGCGGCGGCCTTCTTGGCGGTGGCGGCCGTGGTGGCCTTCTTCGCCGTCGTCTTCTTGGCGGTGGCCTTCTTCGCCGCGGCCTTGGTGGTGGCCTTGCCGCCCGAAAGGCTGCCCTTGGGCGCCTTCTTGACGGAGACCTCGCCGCCCTTGGGCAGCTTCTTCGAGCCGCTCACCAGGTCCTTGAAGCCCTGACCCGCACGGAAGCGCGGCACCGAGGTCTTCTTGACCCGCACGCGCTCACCCGTCTGCGGGTTGCGGGCGTAACGGGCCGGGCGGTCGACCTTCTCGAACGAGCCGAAGCCGGTGACCGAGACCCGGTCACCCGCGACGACCGCGCGGACGATCGCGTCGAGCACCGCGTCGACGGCGTCTGCGGCCTGCTGACGGCCGCCGAGCTTGTCGGCAATCGCTTCAACGAGCTGCGCCTTGTTCACGTCTTCCCCTTCGGAGACATTGCTGGAACGAATGCGCTCCAGCCTTTTCGCACGTTAGGCAGATATATACCGCAAATCAAACACGAAACGGTCTAATCACCCTTGTGCCGCAACGAACTCGACCATCACGGAGTTCCGTCACGGTCGGGCTCTTCGGGGAAACGGCCCTCGTCGAGGTCGTTCATCAGCCGGTCCAGACGCATTGCGGCGCCTGAGAGATCGTGCTTCGCCGCGGCCGTGATGGCCAGCAGCTTCCGGGACAGCGCCATCCGTACGCCCTCCGGGACTTGCAGTGTGCGCACCCGGGAGTGCGCTTCCTTGAGCCGGTCCGCAACGAGCCGGAAAAGCTCGAGTTGGCTGTCGCGTTCCATGCACCGATTGTGCCATCTGAGGCGAGTTGTCGCTTCACAGGGCCTCAACAGAGCGATGCGCCCCCTGTCCGAAGACAGGGGGCGCATCATGCCAAACCCTGGGTGAGCAGCGAAAATCCGGGGTCCTCGGAGAGCCGTCCCGGGCGGCCGGAGGGGCGCGAAATCCGTGTCAGATCCGGGCTGTGGAGGGCTTGAAAGAGGGCCTTCCGGCCTCGAAGGCGGCGATGTCGGCCTCGTGCCGGAGGGTCAGACCGATGTCGTCCAGCCCCTCCAGCAGACGCCACCGGGCGTTCTCGTCAAGGTCGAAATCAGCCGTGATCCCCTCGGCCCGGACCTGGCGCGCGACGAGGTCGACGGTCACCTCGGCGGTGGGGTCGGCCTCGGTCAGCTCCCAGAGGGCGTCGACGGTCTCCTGCGGCAGGACGACCGTCAGCAGACCGTTCTTGAGCGAGTTGCCGCGGAAGATGTCGGCGAAGCGTGCGGAGACGACCGCCTTGAAGCCGTAGTTCTGCAACGCCCAGACGGCGTGCTCGCGGGAGGAGCCGGTGCCGAAGTCCGGGCCGGCCACCAGGACGCTGGCCCCGCGGCGCTCGGGGCGGTTCAGCACGAACTCGGGGTCCTTGCGCCAGGCCTCGAACAGACCGTCCTCGAACCCGTCGCGGGTGACCTTCTTGAGCCAATGCGCGGGGATGATCTGGTCGGTGTCGACGTTGCTGCGGCGCAGCGGTACGGCGCGGCCGGTGTGGGTGGTGAAAGCTTCCATGACGGTTCAGGCCCCCAGGGGAGTGCGGACGTCGGACACGCCGGCCGGGCCGGACGGGACGGACTGGCCGGGGAGGTCGGCCGGGGAGGCCAGATGGCCCAGTACGGCGGTGGCGGCGGCCACCTGGGGCGAGACCAGGTGCGTACGGCCGCCCTTGCCCTGCCTGCCCTCGAAGTTGCGGTTGGAGGTCGACGCGGACCTCTCGCCCGGCGCGAGTTGGTCGGGGTTCATGCCGAGGCACATCGAACAGCCCGCGTGGCGCCACTCGGCGCCGGCCGCGGTGAAGACCTTGTCCAGCCCCTCGCCGACGGCCTGCAGGGACACGCGTACGGAACCGGGGACGACCAGCATGCGGATGCCGTCGGCGATCCGGCGGCCCTCCAGGACGGCCGCGGCGGCGCGCAGGTCCTCGATGCGGCCGTTGGTGCACGAGCCCACGAAGACGGTGTCGACGCGGATGTCGCGCAGCGGCTGACCTGCCGTCAACCCCATGTATTCCAGGGCCTTTTCGGCGGACAGGCGGTCGGACGGGTCGGGATACGAGGCGGGGTCGGGGACGGCCGCCGACAGGGGGGCGCCCTGGCCCGGGTTGGTGCCCCAGGTGACGAACGGGGAGAGCTCGGCGGCGTCGATGACGACCTCGTGGTCGAAGACGGCGTCGTCGTCGGTGCGCAAGGTGCGCCAGTGGGCGACGGCGGCGTCCCAGTCCTCCCCCTGGGGGGCGTGGGGCCGGTCCTTCAGGTAGGCGAAGGTGGTCTCGTCGGGCGCGATCATGCCCGCGCGGGCGCCCGCTTCGATGGACATGTTGCACACGGTCATCCGCGCCTCCATCGAGAGCTTCTCGATGGCCGTGCCGCGGTACTCGATGACGTAGCCCTGGCCGCCGCCGGTGCCGATGCGGGCGATGACGGCGAGGATCAGGTCCTTGGCGGTGACGCCCTCGGGCAATTCGCCGTCGACGGTGACCGCCATGGTGCGGAACGGGGCCAGCGGCAGCGTCTGGGTGGCGAGGACGTGCTCGACCTGGCTGGTGCCGATGCCGAACGCCAGCGCGCCGAACGCGCCGTGGGTGGAGGTGTGGCTGTCGCCGCAGACGACGGTGGTGCCGGGCTGGGTGAGTCCCAGCTGCGGTCCCACCACGTGGACGACGCCCTGCTCGACGTCGCCCAGCGGGTGCAGCCGGACCCCGAACTCGGCGCAGTTCCTGCGCAGCGTCTCCAGCTGCGTGCGGGAGACCGGGTCGGCGATGGGCTTGTCGATGTCGAGGGTCGGGGTGTTGTGGTCCTCGGTCGCGATGGTGAGGTCCAGGCGGCGCACGGGGCGGCCGGCCTTGCGGAGGCCGTCGAAGGCCTGGGGGCTGGTGACCTCGTGGAGCAGGTGCAGGTCGATGTAGAGCAGGTCGGGCTCGCCCTCGGCGCGCCTGACGACATGGTCGTCCCAAACCTTCTCTGCGAGTGTGCGTCCCATCGCTGTCCCTCCGGCCGGCTTCGTCGCCGGTCACATTCCTGTGGCTGCGGGTGCTCTCCAACCAGGTTGAGGCTTCTCCGGGAAATTTGAACTTGCGTTTCACACTGTGAGACGCAAGTATCGTTGCATGGACAACACTGGTGGCGCCTCGAGCGGCGTGGGAGTACTCGACAAGGCGGCTCTGGTGCTGAGCACGCTGGAGTCCGGTCCGGCGACCCTTGCGGGGCTCGTCACGGCCACGGGCCTGGCGCGCCCGACGGCGCACCGCCTGGCGGTGGCGCTGGAGCACCACCGGATGGTGGCGCGGGACATGCAGGGCCGGTTCATCCTCGGCCCGCGGCTGAGCGAGCTGGCGGCCGCGGCGGGCGAGGACCGGCTCCTGGCGACGGCGGGCCCCGTGCTCACCCACCTGCGGGACGTGACGGGCGAGAGCGCGCAGCTCTACCGCCGCCAGGGCGACATGCGCATCTGCGTGGCCGCGGCGGAGCGGCTGTCCGGCCTGCGGGACACGGTGCCGGTGGGCTCCACGCTGCCGATGAAGGCCGGCTCGGCCGCCCAGGTGCTGATGGCGTGGGAGGAGCCGGAGCGGCTGCACCGCGGCCTCCAGGGGGCCCGCTTCACGGCGACGGCGCTCTCGGGTGTGCGGCGCCGGGGCTGGGCGCAGTCGATCGGTGAGCGGGAGCCGGGCGTCGCCTCGGTGTCCGCCCCCGTGCGGGGCCCGTCAAACCGCGTGGTCGCGGCCGTCTCGGTCTCCGGGCCGATCGAGCGCCTCACGCGGCACCCGGGGCGCATGCACGCCCAGGCGGTGCTGGACGCGGCGATGCGCCTCTCGGAGGCACTGCGCCGCAACGGCTGACGGGAGGGGCCGCGTGGGGCGGGCGCGGGGCGCATGAGGCGGCCCGCGCGAGGGCCTCATGCGGCCCGCTCCGCACGGCCCGCCCCATGCGACGGGCAGCTGCCGCCTCATGCGACCCGGCAGCACGCCCCATGCGGCCGCTCCGTGCGCCCGCCCCGTGCGGCTGCCTCATGCGCCCGCCTCAGGCACCCGCCCCCGCGCGCCCGCCCCATGCGGCTGCCTCAGGCAGCCGCCTCGCCGCCGGTGCTCGCGAACCGTTCTGCTGCGCGTTCGCCGCGCCTGCCGACCGGCTCGATGCCGTAGGCCTTGCCGAGCCCGGTTTCCGGCATGCCGGAGTAGATCGACTCGTACGAGCCGGCCGGCACGACGTACGTCTCGTGCCAGATGCCGACGGCCCCCTCGCTGTCCCGCGCGCGGCGGTTGAACGCCGTCCACGCGGGGCGGTGCTCTTTGCTCCGGTCCGCGGCGTAGGCGAGCAGCTTCTCGCGGGATTCCCAGTACTGGATGACGGCGCGGTCCCTCGGTCCGCTCGCGAACAGCCGGGAGCCCAGCAGTCCGCTGTGCTCGTCGCGCGCGAGCTCCTTGAGCATCCGCGGCATCGCGAGGAGGGTGGGCACCCAGTGACGTACCGCCCGCCAGCGGTTGACCCGCATCCCGATCAGGAAGACGACCACGTCTCCGTCGGCTGCGGCGGTGACCCGTCCCGGTATCGGCTGTGCGCTCATGAGAACACTCCCCCAGTCATTGGATAGCGTCGCTATCCATGCTTGGATAGTGCCACTCTCCAAAGAAGGGCGCAAGAGGACATGCGACTGGCCGAGCTGAGCGAACGCAGTGGCGTGTCCACCGCCACGATCAAGTACTACTTGCGCGAAGGGCTGCTCCAGCCCGGCCGCAGGGTCTCCGCCACCCAGGCCGAGTACGACGACGCGCACGTCCGCCGGCTGCGCCTGGTGCGGGCCCTGATCCAGCTGGGCAAGGTGCCGGTGGCCACCGCACGCGAGGTCATCGCCGCCGCGGAGGACGAGTCCCTGGACCACCATCTGAGACTCGGCGCGGCCACGTGGGCCCTGCCGACCGGGCCGGAGCCCGACGAGGACGACCCCGAGGTCGCCGCGGCGGGCCGCACGGTGACCGCCCTGCTGGAGCACGTCGGCTGGCGGCACGACCAAGAGCTCGGGGAGCTGTCCCCCGCCTACCGCACGCTGGTCGCGGCGGTTGCCGCGCTCAGGCGCCTCGGTTACCCGTGCGGTGCCGCGCACCTGCTGCCCTACGCACGGCTCGCCGCGCAGCTGGCGGTCACGGACCTGGACCTGGTCGAGGAGCAGCCCACGGAGGCCGGGCAGATCGAGGCGGCGGTCGCGCTGACGGTCCTCTACGAGCCGGTGCTGCTGAGCCTGCGCCGCCTCGCGCACGCCGAGGAGTCCGCACGGCGCTTCACGGGCGACGACGGGGCCGACGGCGCCGCCGGGGCATGAGGCCGGAGGCCCATGGGCTCCACAGCGCCTCAGGCGACCTCCGGGCCGGGCAGGCGCCTCGCCTTAGGCGACCTCCGGGCCGGGCGGGCTTCCCGCCTCAGGCAGGCCTCACACCCAGGCAAGCCCCGCCCGCCTCATGCGCGCCCCGACCGCAAGCCCGACCGCAAGCGCCTCACGCCCCCGCGCCTTGTGCCCCCGCCCCTTCACAAGCGCTCCGCGTCGCCCGCCCCCGCCACTCTCAGCGTGAGGACCGTCTCCGGGCCCCGTACGTGCAGTTCCAGGGAGTCGCCGAGGGTGCGGGCCAGCCACAGGCCGTCCTCCGCCCCCTGCGCGTCGCCGGGCGGCCGGTAGCCCGCGAAGGGCGGGACATCCGCGTCCCGCCCCAGGCGCCCGCCCTCCCGCTCCGTGCGCCGTAGCTCGTAGACCAAGGCTCCCGGCTCCTCCCACGCCCGCAGCGTGACGCGCGCGCCCTCCCGGGCCAGCAGGTAGGCGGCGGCCTCATGCGCGGCCAGTTCGGCCAGGGCGAGCCGGCCGCCGGTCAGCCCGGCCCCCACGGCCCGTTCGCGGGCGAGACGGCGCAGCACGGACGCGTCCCCCGTGGGCCCCGTGCACGCGGCCGACGGAGGCGCGCATGAGGCGGCCGGCCCCGCCATCGCAGCCGCGTACGCCGCCGGGTCCGCATACGACGCGCACGGGGCCTCCCGCTCGCCGTCCAGGCGGGCGGGATGGGTGGCCAGGGCCGCCTCCGCCACGCCAGCGGGAACGACGCGTGTGTCGTAGGGGCAGACCATCCACACGGGCAGTCCGGCCAGGAGCACGTTGAGCCCGGACTCCATGCGTTTCCACTCGGCGGTCTGGCGGGCGGAGCGGCCGGCCCACACCGGTTCGGCGATCACGCGGGTGCGCCGGCCCGGCCGGGTGCGCCGTTCGTGGTAGCGCAGGAAGGCGGAGACCCGGTCGACGGGGCGGCGGCCGAAGTAGGCGGTCTCGGCGGTGTCGAGGTGGTGGGCGCTCTCGCCCAGGGCCGCGCGCAGCAGCTCGATGTTGGCGGGCGTCGTGGCGGCGAGGACGGGTTCCCCGGCCGCGAGCCCGTCCCGTACGAAGGGCACCGCCATCGCCAGGAACTCCGCGTCGGAGCCGTACAGGCAGGCGTGGTGGACGAACGCGGCCGGGCCGGTGCGGTCAGCAGCCATGCGCGGCCCCCAGCCGCAGGCCCGGCGTGGTGTCCCAGCCGATGAGGGTGATGACCTGGAGCAGGTGGGGCGGCACTCCGGCGAGCTCCACGGTGCAGTGGCGGGCGGCGCGGGCCCGGGCGAAGGTCATGAGCAGCCGCAGCCCGGCGAGGTCCAGGAACTCCACGCGGGACATCTCCAGGCGCAGGTCGCCGCGGACGGAGGCCACCGACTGGAGGGCCTCCCTGAGGTGGCGGTGGGAGTCCGCGTCGACCACCCCTTCGATCCGCAGTCCCGGCGGGCTGACGGTGGCGACGACGGTCAGTTCGGCCGTGCGGACGAGAGGATCCACTTCGACGCTCCTGGAATGGGCCGCTGCGGGGGCGTCCGGCGCGGCGGGCTCTCGGCGGCGGATGTCGTGCGGACGCTGCGGAGGCGCCCCGCCGGCGCCCGAACTCCTCGGCGGGCAGGGCTCCGTGGCGCGGCGGGACCGGCACCGGCCGCCGCTGGGATGGGCCATGGGGGGATTATCGGGCCGGGCCGGTGTGCGCGGAAGGCCGCATGAAAAAATGCCCCCCGCGTATGCGGGAGGCATTCTCTCCTGTGGTACCCCCGACCGGATTCGAACCGGCGCTACCGCCTTGAGAGGGCGGCGTGCTAGGCCGCTACACAACGGGGGCCTGCTTTTATTTTGCTTTTGCAGACTCAAAAAGCAATCTGCGCTGGGCTACCAGGACTCGAACCTAGACTAAATGAACCAGAATCACTCGTGCTGCCAATTACACCATAGCCCATGGTGGTTTTATAACCAGTACCCCCGACCGGATTCGAACCGGCGCTACCGCCTTGAGAGGGCGGCGTGCTAGGCCGCTACACAACGGGGGCCCTAGCGATCTCCGTCAGGTCCCCCTGAGTGGAAATCTGTACCCCCGACCGGATTCGAACCGGCGCTACCGCCTTGAGAGGGCGGCGTGCTAGGCCGCTACACAACGGGGGCTTGCACTTCGCTTTTGCGCTTTCGCGCGCTTCTACTTTATCAGTAGTTTTGCGAGAGAATTTCGGCGAAGAATTTCTCTTGCTGGGGTACCAGGACTCGAACCTAGACTAAGGGAACCAGAAACCCTCGTGCTGCCAATTACACCATACCCCACCGTAACTCCACCCCCCTCAGGGGGTCTTGTCCGGCTTGCGCCCTCCGCTCCGGCCTCTCGGCCCTCTCGGGCGGCGCAGGAAGAACATTACCCGAAGGAGGACGGGGCGCCAAAATCGATAGACGCTCCTGTGCGGACGCCACGGGGCCCGGCAGCCCCGGGAGAGGCTGCCGGGCCCCGTGCGGGCCGTGCGTCAGCGGTGATCAGGCGGTGATCAGGCGGTGATCAGGCGATGATCACGCGGCGAGCTTCGCCAGCGCCGCGTCCACGCGGGCGAGCGTGCGCTCGCGCCCCAGGATCTCCAGGGACTCGAACAGCGGCAGGCCGACCGTACGGCCGGTGACGGCGACACGGACCGGCGCCTGGGCCTTGCCGAGCTTCAGGCCGTGTTCCTCGCCCGCGGCGACGACGGCGGCCTTGATGGCCTCGGGGGTCCACTCGGCGTCGGCCAGCTTGGCGCGGGCCGTGCGCAGCAGGGCGTCCGAGCCCTCCTTCATCGCCTTGGCCCAGGACGCCTCGTCCTCGGCCGGCTCGTCGAGGAAGAGGAAGTCGACGTTGGCGGTGATGTCGGAGAGGACCGTGAGGCGGGTCTGGGCGTGGGGCGCGATGGCCTCCCAGGCGGCCCGGTCGAAGGCCTCGGGCGCCCAGGGGGCGTGGGGCGCCTGCAGCCAGGGCTCGCAGGCCTCGGCGAACGCCTTCACGTCCAGCTGCCGGATGTGGTCGGCGTTGATCGCCTCGGCCTTCTTGAGGTCGAAGCGGGCCGGGTTGGCGTTGACGTCCCTGATGTCGAAGGCCGCGACCATCTCGTCCATCGAGAAGATGTCCTGGTCGGCGGAGAGCGACCAGCCGAGCAGCGAGAGGTAATTGAGCAGGCCCGCCGGGAGGAAGCCGCGCTCCCGGTAGAGGTTGAGGGAGGCCTGCGGGTCGCGCTTGGAGAGCTTCTTGTTGCCCTCGCCCATCACGTACGGCAGGTGGCCGAACTCCGGGACGGTCTTGGCGACGCCCAGCTCGATCAGCGCCTTGTAGAGGGCGATCTGCCGGGGCGTGGAGGAGAGCAGGTCCTCGCCGCGCAGGACGTGGGTGATCTCCATCAGCGCGTCGTCGACGGGGTTGACCAGCGTGTAGAGCGGCGCGCCGTTGGCCCGGACGATGCCGTAGTCCGGCACGTTCTCCGGGGTGAAGGTCAGCTCGCCGCGGACGACGTCGGTGAAGGTGATGGCCTCGTCGGGCATCCGGAAGCGCACGATGGAGGCGCGGCCCTCGGCCTCGTACGCCGCCTGCTGCTCGGGCGTGACGACGCGGCACTTGCCGTCGTAGCCGGAGGGGCGGCCGGCGGCGCGGGCGGCCTCGCGGCGCTCGTCGAGCTCCTCGGCGGTGCAGTAGCAGCGGTACGCGTAGCCGCCGTCCAGGAGCTTCTGCGCGACGTCCCGGTAGATGTCCATGCGCTGCGACTGGCGGTACGGCGCGTGGGGGCCGCCGATCTCGGGGCCCTCGTCCCAGTCGAAGCCCAGCCAGCGCATCGAGTCGAGGAGCTGCTCGTACGACTCCTCGGAGTCGCGCGCCGCGTCGGTGTCCTCGATGCGGAAGACCAGGGTGCCGCCGTGGTGGCGGGCGAACGCCCAGTTGAAGAGGGCGGTCCGGACCAGGCCCACGTGGGGGTTGCCGGTCGGGGAGGGACAGAAACGTACGCGGACGTTCGCGTTAGCCACGCTTGATCACCTTGTTGGTGAGAGTGCCGATGCCTTCGATGGTGACGGCGACCTCGTCGCCGACGTTGAGCGGTCCGACTCCGGCCGGGGTGCCCGTGAGGACGACGTCGCCGGGGAGCAGCGTCATCGCCTCGGTGATGTGGACGATCAGGTCCTCGATGGAGCGCACCATGTCGGCCGTGCGGCCCAGCTGGCGCTGTTCGCCGTTGACCGTGCACATGATCCCGAGGTCGCCCGGGTCGAGCTCGGTCTCGATCCAGGGGCCGAGGGGGCAGGAGGTGTCGAAGCCCTTGGCGCGGGCCCACTGCTTCTCGCGCTGCTGGGCGTCGCGCGCGGTGACGTCGTTGGCGCAGGTGTAGCCGAGGATGACGTCCTTGACGCGCTCGCGCGGGACCTCGCGGCACATGCGGCCGATGACGACGGCCAGCTCGGCCTCGTGGTGCAGCTCGCTGGAGAAGGAGGGGTACTCGATGGCGGCGCCGGGGCCGATCACCGAGGTGGAGGGCTTGAGGAAGGCCACGGGGAGGTCGCCGACCTCGTTGCCGAGCTCGGCGGCGTGCTCCGCGTAGTTGCGGCCGATGGCCACGACCTTGCTGGGCAGGACGGGCGGGAGCAGCCGGACCTTGTCCAGCGGGACCTTCGTCCCGGAGCGCTCGAAGTCGCCGTAGGGGATGCCCTTGATGATGTCGAGGACGGGGCCGCCTTCTGTGGCGGCATCCCCCTCCACGACGCCGTAGCCGACGTTGCCGTCGATGGAGAACCTGGCGATGCGCACGGGAAGCTTTTGCCCCTATCTGATCCGGCCGGAGTCTGACACCCCAGGCTATCGCGGGGGCCGCCGGGTCACCCGTGCGCGCCGGTGTGCCCGCCGCGGGGGCGGGTCCGGAACCGGGCCGGGGCAGCGGCCCCGGCCCGCAAGCGGGCTCAGTCCTGCGGGAGGACGATGACGGGGGCCGTCATCAGCACGGTGCGGCGCGGGTTCGCGGTGACCTGCGGGAGCTCGGTGGCGTGGGCGACGGCCTCGGCGATCCGCAGGGAGGCGCTGTCGTCGAGGTGGACGAGCGTCGTGCGGCGCGGGTTGGCGGTCTTGCGGTTCGCCTTCGGGGTCGCGTTCCGGGACGTCAGCTTCGTCGTCGTGGTCTTCACTTGCTGCCTCGCGGTGTCGTGGTGCGCTGGTCGTTCTCGCGGCTGTGTAAAGGACCAGGCTAGGCGCGCCTATCCCCACGCGTCCGCGGGTGAAGTCCTGAGTTGCTTGTGAGTTTGCTCACGAGTGCGCCGAAATATGCCGCAAACCGGACGGCAGTTCGGCGCTCGCGAAACGGACATTGCAGGGCTGAACCTGACGTTCCGCTCCTGATCATGGAATCTGGGACACCGGACGAGCTCCCTCGCCGACCCGGCGATCTGTCCGAATAAGCCCCTTATAAAGACCCTGGTCCTCTACGCCCCGTGACGAATTCCGGCACTGAGCGTGATGCCGGAGCCGGTGGGGTGCACCGGCCTTGTTGGAGATCTGGCACTGTGCTGGAATTCCACGGACCGCCAGGGGGCAACCGCGGTCCCCCCACGACTCGACACCGTCCCGTCTTCTACCGGCGGGGCGCCTGGTCCAGAGGTTGCGACGCTAGTGCAGGGACGTTTCAAGAGGGATGGCAGCGCTGCGGCGGAGCCGGAGCCGCGCGGTGCGACCGACCGCGGCCCGTCCGCCGAGGGGCAGGCCGGCGACGGATCCGCCGACCGGCCGCAGGCCACGTCAAAGGCGAAGGCCAAGGCGAACAAGGCCAAGCTGCCGAGCGGGCCGGGCTCACGAATAGCCCTGCGCAACTGGCGCATCAGTACCCGCCTCGTCTCCCTGCTGGCCCTGCCGGTCGTCGCCGCGACGACGCTGGGTGGCCTGCGGATCAACGACGCGCTCACCAACGTCGACCAGCTCGACCACATGAAGCTGCTCACGGACATGACCGGCAAGGCGACCCAGCTCGCCAACGCGCTCCAGGAGGAGCGCGACCGGTCCGCCGGCCCGATGATGGACGGCAACCCCGGCGACGACGCCGTGACCGCGTCGCGGGAGAAGACCAACCAGGCGATCGACGCCTTCAACGGGACCACCCGGGGCGTGAAGCCGACCGACCCGACGATGGTCGGCGTGCAGACCACCCTGGTCGACATCACCCGGCAGCTGAACAAGATCAAGCAGGTCCGGGACGACTCGTTCAAGCCCGGCCAGAGCGACTACATCGCCCGCTCGGTCAACAACTACGACGGCCTGATCAACGCCCTGCTGTCGCTGTCCCAGGACATGGCCCAGGCGACCAGCAACGCCGAAATGATCACCAGCACGCGTGCCCTGGCGACGTTCTCCGCCGCCAAGGAGTACGCGTCGATCCAGCGCGCCGTCATCAGCGCCGC
The DNA here is from genome assembly GCF_044336695.1 of Streptomyces sp. SCA2-17. Taxonomy (NCBI): domain Bacteria; kingdom Bacillati; phylum Actinomycetota; class Actinomycetes; order Kitasatosporales; family Streptomycetaceae; genus Streptomyces; species Streptomyces sp. SCA2-17. The sequence goes on along the minus strand of NZ_CP117521.1, from coordinate 4,642,397 downwards.
CCTCGCCAACAAGAAGGGCCCGTACCTCTCGCAGAACGACCAGCAGTACGGTCGCGAGGCGTACGACGCGGAGAACGAGGCGATCCGCCGCTTCACCGCCATCCGCGGCGGCGACTCCCAGCAGCTGCTCCAGGCGATCAACGGCGGCAACCCGGACATCACGACCGCCAAGACCTACACCGACCGCGTCTTCACCAAGGCCGACGGCATCAAGAACGAGCCGAAGTCCTACAAGGACTGGTACGACCAGGCCTCGGTCAAGCTCGGCGAGATGTCCAAGATCGAGCAGACCCTGCTCTCCCAGATGGAGCAGAAGGCCCTCGAGCTGCGTGACGACGCCCAGCAGGACGCCATCCTCAACGGTGTCCTGATCATCCTCGTCCTCGGCATCTCGCTCGTCGGCGCCTTCGTCGTGGCCCGCTCCATGGTGCGCTCGCTGCGCCGTCTTCAGGACACCGCCCAGCGAGTCGCCCAGGACCGTCTGCCCGAGCTCGTCAAGCAGCTCTCCGAGACCGACCCGCAGGACGTCGACACGTCCGTCGAGTCCGTCGGCGTGCACAGCCTCGACGAGATCGGCAAGGTGGCCGCGGCCTTCGACGACGTGCACCGCGAGGCCGTCCGCCTCGCCGCCGAGCAGGCCCTTCTGCGGGGCAACGTCAACGCGATGTTCACCAACCTCTCGCGCCGGAGCCAGGGCCTCATCCAGCGTCAGCTCTCGCTCATCTCCGAGCTCGAGAGCCGCGAGGCCGACCCGGACCAGCTGTCCTCGCTGTTCAAGCTCGACCACCTCGCGACCCGCATGCGCCGTAACGGCGAAAACCTCCTCGTCCTCGCGGGCGAGGAGCCGGGCCGCCGGTGGACCCGCCCCGTGCCGCTCGTCGACGTCCTCCGTGCCGCCGCGTCCGAGGTGGAGCAGTACGAGCGCATCGAGCTGAGCGGTGTGCCGCCGACCGAGGTCGCCGGCCGCGTCGTCAACGACCTCGTGCACCTCCTCGCCGAGCTGCTCGAGAACGCGACGTCGTTCTCCTCCCCGCAGACCAAGGTCAAGGTCACCGGTCACGCCCTGCCCGACGGGCGGGTGCTGGTCGAGATCCACGACACCGGCATCGGTCTCTCCCAGGAGGACCTCGCCTCCATCAACGAGCGGCTCGCCAGCCCGCCGACCGTGGACGTCTCGGTCTCGCGGCGCATGGGTCTGTTCGTGGTCGGCCGCCTGTCCCTGCGACACGGCATCCGCATCCAGCTCCGGCCGTCCGACTCCGGCGGTACGACCGCGCTCGTCATGCTGCCGGTCGACGTCGCCCAGGGCGGCAAGAAGCCGATGCCCGGCGCCGTGCCCCCGGCCGGCGGCAACGGTGCGCCCGGCGCTCCGGGCGGCAACCCCGGCCTCGCGGCCTCCGCCCCGCGCCGGCAGGTGCCGGCCGGCGGCGGGCAGCAGCGCCCCGCGCTGCCCCCGCGCCAGGGTGCGCCCGACGGCGGCCTGCCCGCGCGCCCCGCCCCGGCGCCCGGCGGCAACAACCCCGCCGCGGGCAGCCTCTTCGACACCACGCCGCGCGGTGGTGCGGCGCCGGCGCCCGCCCAGGGTGCCGGCGGCCGCCCCGCGCTGCCGACCCGTGGCAACGGCGGCCCCGCCGCGGTGCCGCCGCCCGCGCCCCAGGCGGGCACGCCTCAGGCGGGCAAGGGCGGCCGCCGCAAGCAGCAGCCCGCGCAGCCGAACCAGCAGGGCGGCCGCCCCGGTCAGCCGGGTCAGAACGGCCAGAACGGCCAGTCCGGTCGTGGCAACGGCGCCGGCGCCGGCGAGCTTCCGGCCCGTCAGGCCCCGAGCTGGGGCAGCGAGCAGCCCTCCGGCGCGCCCAAGGCGCCCCAGGCCCCGAAGGCGCCCGCCGCCCCCGTGGACGACTGGCCGGTCGCCGGCAACAACTCGTCGCGCTCCGCGCAGGACACGCCGCGCGGTCACGAGGACGTCGAGCGCACGGGGCAGTTCCCCGCGCCCCAGGCCGCGCCCCGCCCGGCCCTGCCGAGCGCCGGTCCCGGCGACACCGCCGAGTTCCCGGCGATCGGTGCGGGTCCGGACGCGTCCGGCGGCACGGGGCAGTTCGAGCGCCCGCGCCCCGTCGACGCCCCGAACAGCACGTCGGGCCAGTTCGCCCGCCCCATGCAGGGCGACACGCCCAGCAGCACCTCGGGCCAGTACGAGCGCCCCGCCCTCGGCGAGGCACCCGGCAGCACGTCCGGCCAGTTCGCCCGCCCCGTGCAGGGCGACACACCCGGCAGCACCTCCGGCCAGTACGAGCGCCCCATGCAGGGCGACGCGCCGAACAGCACCTCCGGCCAGTACCCCCAGCCGGGTGCCGACGAGGATCCGCTGACCAGCACCACCGGTCAGTTCGCCCGCCCGGCGCTGCGTGAGGCCGGGCACAGCTCGCCGCTGTTCGAGGAGCTGGAGTCCAACTGGTTCCGGGGCACCGCCGAGGAGCAGGCCGCCGCGCCGGAGCAGGCCGCGCAGGCCCAGGCCCCGTCCACGGACAGCCTTCCGAAGCGTCAGCCGAGCCGGTCCCTCCAGGACCCGGAGCGCGGTCCGCTCGGCGACATGCCGCGGGCCCCGCAGGCAGGCCGGCCGGTCCGCCCCTCGCAGGCCCGCCCCGTCCCGCAGACCCGCCAGGCGCCCCAGGCCCAGCAGCCCGCGGCCGACAACTGGCGCCAGTCCCCCAACGACGAGCGCTGGCGCCGGGCCGAGCAGGTCCGCGAGCCCGCCTCGGGCGGCACCACCGCCTCCGGCCTGCCGCGCCGCGTGCCGCGCGCGAACCTCGTCGACGGCACCGCGGAGACCCAGGCGGTCCCGCAGGTCGGCCCGCAGGTCTCGCGTGCGCCCGACGACGTGCGCGGCCGTCTGACCAACCTCCGCCGGGGCATCCAGCAGGGGCGTCAGGCCGGCAACACCTCGACCACGGGCAACCACAACGTTGACCCCACCTACCAGCAGGAGCGTTAGTTGAGTCCGATGAGCCAGGCGGCGCAGAACCTGAACTGGTTGATCACCAGTTTCGTGGAGAACACCCCAGGGGTGTCCCACACGGTCGTGGTCTCCGCCGACGGACTCCTTCTGGCGATGTCCGAAGGGTTCCCGAGGGACCGCGCCGACCAGCTGGCGGCCGTGGCCTCCGGCCTGACCTCGCTGACCGCCGGAGCCTCCCGCATCTTCGAGGGCGGGCCCGTCAACCAGACCGTGGTGGAGATGGAGCGCGGCTTCCTCTTCATCATGTCCGTCTCCGACGGTTCTTCGCTGGCCGTGCTGGCGCACCCCGAGTGCGACATCGGCCTCGTCGGCTACGAGATGGCCCTCCTCGTCGACCGCGCGGGCAACGTCCTCACCCCGGACCTCCGCGCCGAGCTCCAGGGCAGTCTGCTGAACTGACCGATGTTTACCGCCGATCCCGTCCGACCGTACGGCCGAAAACCCCCCACCGGCCCGCGCCCGACGGCATTATTGCCAGTCCTGCTGTCCCGTCCGGAGGATTCATGACCCCGCCCGCCTCGCCCGGCCCGTACGGCGCCTCTCATCATGCGCCGTACGGGAGTGAAGGCGAAGAGCCGCTGATCCGCCCCTACGCCATGACGGGCGGCCGCACCCGGCCCCGCTACCAGCTCGCCATCGAGGCGCTGGTCAGCTCCACGGCCGACCCGGCCGTGCTCGGGACCCTGCTCCCCGAGCACCAGCGCATCTGCCACCTGTGCCGCGAGGTCAAGTCGGTCGCCGAGGTCTCGGCGCTGCTGAACATGCCGCTCGGCGTGGCGCGCATCCTCGTCGCGGACCTGGCGGAGGCCGGCATGGTGGCGATCCACCAGCCGGGCGGCAGCGGAGAGTCCGGCGGGACGCCGGACGTGACACTGCTCGAAAGGGTTCTCAGTGGACTTCGGAAGCTCTAGCGGAGGGATGGGTGGTGGCGGCACGGGCCGTTCCACCACCTCCGCGAAGATCGTGGTGGCGGGCGGCTTCGGCGTGGGCAAGACCACGTTCGTCGGCGCGGTCTCGGAAATCAGTCCGCTGCGCACCGAAGCCGTCATGACCTCCGCCTCGGCGGGGATCGACGATCTGAGCCACGTTCAGGACAAGACCACGACGACCGTGGCGATGGATTTCGGCCGTATCACCCTTGATGACGACCTGATCCTCTATCTGTTCGGTACGCCGGGCCAGGACCGTTTCTGGTTCATGTGGGACGACCTGGTCCGCGGTGCCATCGGCGCCGTGGTCCTGGTCGACACCCGCCGTCTCGCCGACTGCTTCCCCGCGGTCGACTACTTCGAGAACAGCGGCCTGCCCTTCGTCATCGCCCTCAACGGCTTCGACGGGCACCAGCCCTACGCTCCCGAAGAGGTCCGCGAGGCGCTCCAGATCGGGCCGGACACGCCGATCATCACCACCGACGCCCGCCACCGCAACGAGGCGAAGAGCGCTCTGATCACTTTGGTCGAGCACGCTCTGATGGCCCGGCTCAAGTAGCTCTTCGGTGGCTGTTCGTCAGAAACTTCCGGCACGTCACGCGTCACGCACATTGCCCGCTACGGCACTGCCGCGGGGCTGTGGCATTGGACACGACCCGGCCCGGAGTTCATAACGTTTCGACAGAGAATCGGCCGGACGCGGCAACAGACCGCGTTCGGCCGGTTTCACTCTGCGCACATGTCGCCCGCCATTTGGCGCCGCTCGCTCTTAATGCCCGTTTTATGTCGGGCAAATCGAGTGGCCTGGCGGGAGCCCCCGCTGTTTGGAATGCGCACCCCCGACGTGCTGGAATTCCAGGAACTGAGCAGTAACGGCCCAGTTCGAAAAACGGCACACACCCCGGGTGCCGACGCCGAGAGGTTTTGGTCGAGTGACGCGCAGAAAGACGGGCGCCGCACAGCAGACGCAGGACGGGCGAGGCAACTTCACTCCCCCGTCACGCGCAGCGGTGCCGCCTTCGGCTTCCCCTGCTTCCAGCGTGCCCGAGACCCCGGCTCCCGCCGCGGGCTCCGGCGGCCGGTTCTCCCCCCGCAACTGGCGGGTGCCCGTCCGGCTGAACGCGATCCTGCTCATCCCCGTGATCGTGGCCCTCGTCTTCGGCGGCCTCGACGTCAAGGGATCGGTCGACACCTGGCAGGAGGCGAAGGACGCCGCGAACACCGCGCGAGTGGTGCGGGCCGCGGCCACCTACGCCCACGCGGTGATCGACGAGCGCGACCTGACGGCCAAGCCGCTCCTCACGGATGACCGCGAGAACCCGGTCATCAAGAAGACCCAGGACGCGACGGACGCCGCCCGCGCGGAGTTCGACAAGACCGTCAAGAACATGCCGGACACGGCGTCGCTGCGCCGCCGCATGAAGCTCTTCCGCGAGGCCGAGGCCACCCTGCCCGAGCTGCGGAAGGCCGCCTACACGGCGAAGCTGTCCGGCGTGAAGACCGAGGACGGCTACGGCGCCATCCAGCGTCCCCTCATGGCCTTCGCCAACGAGCTGGGCGCCGGTCTGGGCACCGACAGCGTCGCCTCGTACGGCCGCATGGTCTACGCCGTCTCGCTGGCCAAGGCCGCCGAGTCGCTGCAGCGCTCCATCGGCGTCCACCTGCTCGTCGAGAAGAACGCCGACCCGAAGGAGCAGCAGCTCCAGCGGACGTCGTTCTCCTCCTACTACTTCCTCGAGTACATCGCCCGCGCCGAGTACGACGCGAGCGGCACCGAGGACGACATCAGCCGGCTCAACGACGCCATCGCCACCAAGGCGAAGTCGTCGGAGCAGGAGAAGATCGCCGGCGCGATCATGGCCGGCAAGACGCAGAAGCAGCTGGAGACCGCGGGCATCACGGCCGACAGCTGGCTGGACGCCTCCACGGCGAAGTTCGACGCGTACCGCTCGGTCGAGGCGTACCTGACCGACAAGGCGGTGGACGAGGCCGAGAAGATCTCCTCCGACGCCCAGCGCGACGCGATCGTCAACTCCTCGATCATGATCGTGGCCCTGCTGCTCGCGTTCTTCGTGGCCGGCATGATGGCCCGCTCCATGAGCCGCAACATGCGGCACCTGCGGCGCGCCGCCTTCGACGTGGCCGAGCAGCGCCTGCCGGCCCTGGTCGACCAGCTGTCGCGGACCGACCCGGGCCGGGTCGACACCCGCGTCCAGCCGATCCCGATCACCACCCGGGACGAGATCGGCGAGGTCGCCCGCGCCTTCGACCAGGTCCACCGCGAGGCCGTCCGGCTCGCCGCCGAGCAGGCCCTGCTCCGTGGCAACGTCAACGCGATCTTCACCAACCTCTCGCGCCGCAACCAGAGCCTCATCGAGGGTCAGCTGACCCTGATCACCGAGCTCGAGGAGCACGAGGCGGACCCGGACCAGCTGGAGAACCTCTTCCGCCTGGACCACCTGGCCACCCGTATGCGCCGCAACGGCGAGAACCTCCTGGTCCTCGCCGGCGAGGAGCCCGGCCGCAGCTGGGACCAGCCGGTCCCGCTGGTGGACGTGCTGCGCGCCGCCTCCTCCGAGGTGGAGGCCTACGAGCGCATCGAGCTCTCGGGCGTCCCGGAGGCGGACATCCACGGCCTCGCCGTGACCGACCTCGTGCACCTGCTGGCCGAGCTCCTGGAGAACGCCACCACGTTCTCCTCCCCGCACACCAAGGTGCGCGTCACCGCGACGCGGCTGCCCGACGGCCGCGTGATGGTCGAGATCCACGACAAGGGCATCGGCCTGACCGCCGAGGACTTCGCGGACATCAACCACAAGCTGGCCAACCCGCCGACGGTGGACGCCGCGATCTCCCAGCGCATGGGCCTGTTCGTGGTCGGCCGCCTGGCCGGGCGGCACGGCATCCGGGTTCAGCTGCGCCCCTCGGGCGAGCAGGCCGGCACGACCTCGCTGGTCATGCTGCCGGACCGGATCACCCACGGTGGCGGTGGCGAGGACGAGCCGTCCCCCGACAGCTTCACGGTCTCGCAGATGGTCCCGGAGCAGCCGCAGCAGCCGCAGGCCGCTCAGGCGCCCGCCATGGGCCGCATGCGGACGGCGGCGGAGCTGGGCTTCGACGACTCCCGCTACGAGCAGCAGGGCGGCACGGCGAGCCCCGCGCTGGACCCGGTGAACCGTTCGCGGCTCCGCGAGGAGCGGCGCGCGGCGCTGGAGGCCGCGGCGGACAACCGCCCGCTGTTCCGCGACGAGGTGCCCCAGCAGCACGAGCAGCAGCCCTACGAGCAGCAGCAGGCGCAGTTCGACCAGCAGCAGCCGTACGAGCAGCAGGGTCACCAGCACACCGAGCAGTTCCCGGCGATCGGCGACCAGCCGTACGAGGAGCCGTACGGCGAGTCCTACGACCGCTCGTACGAGCAGCAGCCGCAGCAGGGCTACCAGGACTCCGGTTACCCGGAGCAGGAGTACGCCGAGCAGGGCTACGCGGACTCCGGTTACCCGCAGCAGCAGCCGTACGGGGAGACCACCGGTCAGACCCGGAGCGACGTCTGGCAGCAGCCTGGTACGTACCAGGACGGCGTACAGCAGGGTTACGGTGCGGATTCGGAATCACTGCCGCCCGCTGACACGGCGCAGCCCGAGCGCGTAGAGTTCGACCGTCCGGGCCCCGCTTCGAGCGGCTCCCACTCGCTGACCGGGTCCGGTCTGCCGCGCCGCGCGACGCAGTGGCAGCAGTCCGAGTCTGTCGAAGAGGCCGCGGGGGCCGGCGAACCGGAGCAGCCCCAGCAGGACGTCCCACAGCAGCCTCACGAGGGTGACAACCCCGACTGGCGATCGGAGAACGACGAGCGCTGGCAGCGTGCCGAGCAGCTCCGGGATCCGAAGGCCGGTGGAGTGACCCCTTCCGGACTGCCCCGCCGAGTGCCCAAGGCCAATCTGATCGAGGGCAAGGCGGCGCAGACGCCGCAGGGCGGACCCCAGATATCCCGTGCCCCTGAGGACGTACGCGGCCGGCTGAGCAATCTCCGCCGCGGCGTCCAGCAGGGGCGCACCGAGGGGGCCGACAGCGGTTCGGCCACCCCTTCGCAGCATGAGCAACACGACCAGGGCTTCGGCCCCGGCGGCACCTACGATCAGGAGCGTTAGTGTGAGCCCGATGAGCCAGGCGGCGCAGAACCTGAACTGGTTGATCACCAGTTTCGTGGAGAACACCCCAGGGGTGTCCCACACCGTCGTGGTCTCCGCCGACGGACTCCTTCTGGCGATGTCCGAAGGGTTCCCGAGGGACCGCGCCGACCAGCTGGCGGCGGTCGCCTCCGGCCTGACCTCGCTGACCGCCGGAGCCTCCCGCATCTTCGAAGGCGGCGCCGTCAACCAGACCGTGGTGGAGATGGAGCGCGGCTTCCTCTTCATCATGTCCATCTCCGACGGTTCTTCGCTGGCCGTGCTGGCGCACCCCGAGTGCGACATCGGCCTCGTCGGCTACGAGATGGCCCTCCTCGTCGACCGCGCGGGCAACGTCCTCACCCCGGACCTCCGCGCCGAACTGCAGGGGAGCCTTCTCAACTAGCAAAGAGGCAGTGCGTTTCGCGCCACCGCGCCATAGGGTGCGGTGGCGCGACCAGCAGCAGACAGCACGTTGAGGAGGAGACGTGGCAACGCCCCCCGGCGGTTACCCGTATGGCAATGATCAGCAGGCTCAGCCTCCGCTGAACCGCTTCAACTTCCCCTCCGCACCCAGCCCGCGTGCGCAGGCGGAGCCATCACGGCCGCCGCAAGTACCACAGGCGCCCCAGCATCGCAGGGCGTCGCCGTCCCCCTCCGGGGGCAAGCGGAACAACCCGCTGGTCCGCCCCTACGCGATGACCGGCGGCCGGACCCGGCCGCGGTACCAGCTCGCCATCGAGGCGCTGGTGCACACCACGGCCCAGCCGGCCCAGCTTCACGGGCAGTTGCCGGAACACCAGCGCATCTGCCACCTGTGCACCGAGATCAAGTCGGTCGCCGAGATCTCGGCGCTCCTCACCATTCCCCTCGGCGTCGCCCGAATCCTCGTCGCCGACTTGGCGGAGGCCGGGCTCGTCGCCATCCATCAGCCCGGCGGCGACGAGTCCGCCGGCGGCCAGCCTGACGTGACACTGCTCGAAAGGGTGCTCAGTGGACTTCGGAACCTCTAGCGGCGAGGCAGCCCGCTCCACCACCTCCGCGAAGATCGTGGTGGCAGGCGGTTTCGGCGTGGGCAAGACCACGTTCGTCGGTGCGGTCTCGGAGATCAACCCGCTGCGGACCGAAGCCGTGATGACGTCCGCCTCGGCGGGCATCGACGACCTCACCCACGCGCCGGACAAGACCACGACGACCGTGGCCATGGACTTCGGCCGTATCACCCTGGACCAGGACCTGATCCTGTACCTGTTCGGTACCCCCGGTCAGGACCGCTTCTGGTTCATGTGGGACGACCTCGTGCGCGGTGCCATCGGCGCCGTGGTGCTGGTCGACACCCGCCGTCTCGCCGACTGCTTCCCCGCGGTCGACTACTTCGAGAACAGCGGCCTGCCCTTCGTCATCGCCCTCAACGGCTTCGACGGGCACCAGCCCTACACGCCGGACGAGGTCCGCGAGGCGCTCCAGATCGGCCCCGACGCGCCGATCATCACGACCGACGCCCGCCACCGCAACGAGGCGAAGAGCGCCCTGATCACCCTGGTCGAGCACGCCCTGATGGCGCGCCTGCGGTGAGGCCCCGGCCGCACCGACGCCGGCCCCATCGACGCAGAAAGGTCCCCGCGCTCCTGGTGGAGTGTGCGGGGACCTTCTGCGTTGCCGGGGGGCATGAGGCGGTACGAGCCGGCCGCATGAGGCCGTACGAAGCGGCGGCATGAGGCCATGCGTGAGGCCCGGGGCGATGCCCCGGGCCTCACGCATGGATCGGTTTCTCAGCCCTGCCAGCTGTGCGGTGCCCGGCTGTGTTTGCCCGGGGGCTACCCCCGGACCCCCGGCCTCAGCCCTGCCAGCTGTGCGGTGCCCGGAAGCCCGGCGAGCGCTCCAGGCGGCGCCAGACGGCCGTGGTGCGGCGGGGGCGGGGCGGTGCCGCCTCGTTGCCGGCGGCGGCACGGGCGAGGAGGACGGCGGTGACGGCCGCGAGCTCTTCGGCGTCGGCCGTGCCCTTCTCCACGCGGACGAGCGTGTCGGTCATGCGTTTCTCCCTTACTGGGGCGGGTTGCCGTGCTTGCGGGAGGGCAGGTCGGCGTGCTTCGAGGCGAGCATCGCCAGGGCCCGGATCAGCACCTGACGGGTCTCGACCGGGTCGATCACGTCGTCGATCAGCCCGCGCTCCGCGGCGTAGTACGGGTGCATCAGCTCGGCCTTGTACTCCTTGACCATCCGCGCCCGCATGGCCTCGGGGTCATCGGCCTCGGCGATCTGCTTGCGGAAGATCACGTTGGCCGCACCCTCGGCGCCCATCACGGCAATCTCGTTCGTCGGCCACGCGTACGTCAGGTCCGCGCCGATCGACTGGGAGTCCATGACGATGTACGCGCCGCCGTAGGCCTTGCGCAGGATCACCGAGATGCGCGGCACCGTCGCGTTGCAGTACGCGTACAGCAGCTTCGCGCCGTGGCGGATGATCCCGCCGTGCTCCTGGTCGACGCCGGGAAGGAAGCCCGGGACGTCCAGAAGAGTGATGATCGGAATATTGAAAGCGTCGCACATCTGGATGAAGCGCGCAGCCTTTTCGCTCGCCTCGATGTCGAGCACGCCGGCCAGCGACTGGGGCTGGTTGGCGACGATGCCGACGACCTGGCCGTCCAGTCGGCCCAGGGAGCAGATGATGTTGGTGGCCCAGCGCTCGTGGACCTCGAGGTGCTCGCCGTCGTCGACGATCTCCTCGATGACCTTGCGCATGTCGTACGGGCGGTTGCCGTCGGCGGGCACCAGGTCGAGCAGGGCTTCGCCCAGCCGGTCGGCCGGGTCCTCGCTCGCGACGCGCGGCGGGTTCTCCCGGTTGTTCTGCGGCAGGAGCGAGAGGAGGTAGCGCACCTCCTCCAGGCACGTCTCCTCGTCGTCGTAGGCGAAGTGCGCCACGCCCGAGGTCTCCGCGTGCACGTCGGCGCCGCCGAGGCCGTTCTGGGTGATCTCCTCGCCGGTGACGGCGCGGACGACGTCGGGGCCGGTGATGAACATCTGCGAGGTCTCGCGGACCATGAACACGAAGTCCGTCAGCGCCGGCGAGTACGCCGCGCCGCCCGCGCACGGGCCGAGCATCACGGAGATCTGCGGGATGACACCCGAAGCCTTGGTGTTGCGCTGGAAGATGCCGCCGTAACCGGCCAGCGCCGAAACGCCCTCCTGGATACGGGCACCCGCGCCGTCGTTCAGCGACACCAGCGGCGCACCCGCCGCGATCGCCATGTCCATGATCTTGTGGATCTTCGTCGCGTGGGCCTCACCCAGCGCACCACCGAAGATCCGGAAATCGTGCGCGTACACGAACACGGTCCGGCCGTGCACCGTGCCCCAGCCCGTGATCACACCATCGGTGTAGGGCTTCTTGCTCTCCAGCCCGAATCCCGAGGCACGGTGCCGGCGCAGCGGCTCCACCTCCGAGAAGGACCCCTCGTCCAGCAGGAGGTCGATTCGCTCGCGGGCCGTCAGCTTCCCCTTGGCCTTCTGGGCCTGGGTCGCCCGCTCGCTCGGACCTCGCCGAACCTGCTCGCGAATGGCGTGCAGCTCGGCGACGCGCCCACGGACGTCACTCGCCTCTACGGGCGCACCTTCGAGATTGCTCATGCATAGACGGTACGTGGCGGGGCCGTCCGAAACTCATGTCGTTTCCATACAACGTCATGTGCGTTTTGGTGGGCAGGCGTCACAGAGGGGTGCAGCGGCCCGGAGCGGGGGTCCCCCCGATCGGGGGGTGCTTATGTGGAGGTCCCACAAAACTCCCGCCCTCGACCCGTAGGCAAGTGAACTTGACGGGCATCAGGCCCGAAAAGGCGTCACGCCCGGTCATGCCAGGGCTACGGAGCAGCGGTGCGGGGCGCAGGCGGTGCCGGGGGCGATGCGGAGCCGGAGGCTGTCGCCTGTCGACAGGACGCGGACGGCGGGGTCGTGGGCGGTGACGCGGCGCACGGGGCGGTTCCAGGTGATCTCGAAGGGTGCGCCGGTGCGGGGCGGTTCGGCCATATGGAGGGTAGCGGTCCGGCCGTGGTCGCGGACGAGCACGGCGGCGGGGGCGCTGGAGGTGAGGGGGCCGGCCGTGCCGGGGGTCCAGAAGGCGGCGGCGGTGAGGCCGAGGGAGGGCAGGTGGGCGGCCTGGCAGCCGGCGGTGTTGGTGAGGAGGCGGAGCCAGGTCGCGTCGTCGGCGCGGGCGGCCAGGGCACGGGGCCCCGCGCCGGGCATGAGGAGGTAGGCGTAGGCGGCGTCCTCGGGGTCGGTGCCGTGGGGGTGCCAGAGGGTGAGGTAGCGCCGCGTGAGGCGGTCGGGGGCGCCGCCGGCGTTGATGTCGCGCCAGGAGCCGGTGCGCGCCTCGCGCAGGGCGTGGAGCGGGGAGGTGCCGCCGGGAACGCCGGGGAGGCAGGCGGGAAAGACGTAGCCGCCGTGGCCTTCGAGGTGGATCCAGCGGGCGGCCTCGTAGCGGGCGTTCCAGCCGTCGGTGACGGGCTGCGGGGTGCCGTCGACGAGGAGGGCGGGGGCCCCGTGCGGGCCGAGGTTGCGGTGGTCGACGGTGGTCACGACGGGGTGGCCGTCGCGCGCGGTGATGCCGGCGCCGAGGCAGACGACGGCGTCCGCGGTGCAGATCCACGTCTTGCGGGCCTCCAGGGTGGAGGAGAGCCCTTTGAGGTGCTGGCCGACGAGGGCGTACTCGCCGTCGGTCACGCCGCCGACCCAGCGCGCGGCGGGCCGGGGCTCGCCCCATGCGCCGCCCTCATCGGCGGCCAGCGGCTTGGCGGAGGCGGTGGTGCCGGGCAGGCGGTAGGGGTCGGCGGTGGGCCAGAAGGCATCGGTGTAGGGGCCTCCGGCGCCCGCGCGCCACCAGTAGAGCATTCCGGCGCCGGTGTGCCAGCCGCGCGGGTTCTCGCCGTTGCCGTTCTCGTAGTGGGCGATGCGGTCGGAGGCCATGGCGATGGCGGCCGTCCAGCCGGGGCGGCGGTGCACGGCGCGGTCCATGGCGGGGAAGAGGCGGTGCCCCACGGGGGCGGGCGCGGGGGCCCCGTGCGCGGCGCAGGCGGCGGCGAGGCGGGCGAGGTCGGCGATGGGGAGCGCGGGGTCGGTGAGCAGCGGGAGGGTGGTGTCGCGGGCGGCCCAGCCCTTGATCATGCCGTGCCAGCGGGTGCGTTCGGCGGGGCTCGCGCTGGTGGCGAGGAGGGCGATGGCGGCGATGAGGGCGTGGCCGCGCTGGTGGTCGCTCTGCTGCGGCGTGCCGGGGTCCGCGGCCTGGAGGCCGCGGCTGACGGCGCGGCCGGAGACGCTGTCCATGACGAGCCCGTCGTGGACGAGCGGCGCGTACGCCTTCTCGACGCTGTCGTAGACGGTCCGCCGGGCGGGGTCGGTGATCTCCCAGGGGGAGCCGTGGAGCAGGGCGAGGAGCCGGCCGAGCCCGTCGAGCAGCACTTGTCCGTACGTGCCGGAGTAGGCGACGTGGGTGTGCTGGACGAAGGAGCCGTCGGCGTAGAGGCCGTCGCCGCGGGTGACGTAGGGGAAGACGGGCGAGAGGGCGTCGCGGGCGAGGGCGGTCTTGGCGGCGGAGGCCCCGAGGATGCCGCGGAGGGCGACGACGCGGCACAGGTCGACGCGGTTGGCGCCGGTGCTGGTGCCGGTGTAGTCGCCGAGCGCCGTGTCAGGGACGAAGTGGTCGACGGCGGCGAGGTACGCGGTGCGCCGTGCGGGACCGGCCTCGTCGTGGAGGAGCACGAGGCTGTCGAGGAGAAGTCTGGGGCTGCCGATCTGCCATTCCCACCAGTTGCCGTACGGGGTGGTGGCGGGGTGGTAGGCGCGGGCGTGCACGTGGTCGAGGCCGGTGAGGGTGTCGGCGGCGAGGGCGGGGTCGCCGGTGAGCCCCGTGCCGGGCCGGGCCCAGGCCTGGGCCATGGTGTGCAGGCGGGCGTAGCTGCGGGTGATGCCGGAGGGCGGGTCGAAGGGGGCGTCCGGCCAGAGCGAGCCGGGGCCCGGGGAGAGGGCGGCGCGGTAGGCGCGGGCGAGGTCTCCGGTGCGGCGCAGGGCGGTCGCGTAGGGCTCGGCGGCGGGGTCGAAGCCGGTGCCGAGCATGAGGCCGCGCCAGCGGGCGCGAAGAGATGCGAACGCGTCGTCCTGACCATCGCCGTCGCCGCTGCCGCGTGGGACCGTGGTGAAGCCGAGACCGCCGGCGACGGAGGCGGCCAGGAACCCTCTGCGGGTCCAGGCGAACGGGCGGGGAACGGCGGGACCGGACGGCACGGCGGGGCCTCCCCGGGGGCGCGGTGCGGGACGGTGCGGACGGTGCCGGAGGCACACGGTGGCACGGGGCGGGAGGCGGGGCAATGACACGTGGCGGTGCCGGCCCGGAGTCGGCCGGAAATTCACCCCCGCAAGATGTTGAATGTTTAACAAGTACGCGCTACGGTACTTCTCGAAGCATCAAGTTGAATATTCAACGATCTTCCGTTCGACATCCCGGACCCAGCCACAGGGAGCACACCATGGGCCTCTTCAGCCGCAAGCAGAGCACCGCCCCGGCCGCCGTCGCCGCCCCGCGCGCCGTCGACCCCGCGCTCGCCGCCCTCACCGGCGACTACACGATCGACCCCGCCCACAGCAGCATCGGCTTCACCGTCCGCCACGCCATGGTGACCAACGTCAAGGGCGCCTTCCTCGAACACGAGGGCACCCTGCACCTGGACGGCACCGACCCGTCCCGCTCCACCGCCGCCATCGACGTCCGCATCCCGAGCGTGGACACCGGCATGAAGGACCGCGACGCCCACCTGCGCGGCGAGGACTTCTTCGACGCCGAGCGCTTCCCGCTCATGACCTTCCGCTCCACCGCCGCCGAGCAGCTCGGCGGGGACCGTTACCGCATCACCGGCGACCTCACCATCAAGGACGTCACCCGCCCGCTCGCCATCGACCTGGAGTTCAACGGCGCGGCCACCGACGCCTACGGCATGGAGCGCGTCGGCTTCGAGGGCGGCGCCGAGATCCTGCGCTCCGACTGGGGCCTGACCTGGAACGCCGCCCTGGAGGCCGGCGGGGTCATGGTCAGCGACAAGGTGAAGCTGACCTTCGACATCTCCGCGGTCAAGGCCGCGCCCCAGGCCTGAGCCCCGTGCGGCGTCAGCGGCCGAGGCGCAGGAGACGACCGGCGATCTCCGCGCCCCGGTCCGCACCCGCGCTCAGCGCGATGTGGTTGTCCGGCCGCACGAGCACCAGGGCGTCCTCGCCCTCCCCGATCCCGTAGGCGCGCCGGGTGTGCCCCGTGGGGTCGTCGACGAGGCGCGTGCGCAGGCGGTCCGCGCACTTCTCCCCCGCCTCCGCCAGGGCCGGCGCGCTCCCCTGCCCGAAGCCCAGCAGCGTGAAGTGCGGCCCGGCGAAGGCGTCGAAGAGCCGGCCGTCGCCGCAGGGCCCGTCGGGGGCCCGTTCGCCCGCCTTCGCCCCGCCCCATGCGAGCGAGCTCCAGCCGTAGCCCACGCCCAGCGTGGTGACGTCGTCCGTGACCACCGCCTCCGTGCCGACGCCCGCCTGCTTCACGCCTTCGGTCACCGCGCGCAGCCGCTCCTCGGTGAGGCCGAGCGTCCAGGCGGCGACGGGCAGCCGCTCCTCCTCGTAGGTGTCCAGGAGGCCGGGCGAGGCCAGGCCGCGCACCACGTACGCGAGTTTCCAGCCGAGGTTGAAGGCGTCCTGGATGCCCGTGTTCATGCCCAGCCCCCCGGCGATGGAGTGGACGTGCGCCGCGTCCCCGGCGAGGAGGACCCGCCCCGTGCGGAAGCGGTCGGCCATCCGGACGTTGATGCGGTAGACGGAGAACCAGGTGGGGTCGGACAGCCGGATGCCCGCCTGCCGTGAGCAGCGGTCGACGAGCCGCTGGAAGGACTCCAGGGACGGCGGCAGGGCGCGCCCGTCAGCGTCGCGCTCGGGCATGCCCTGGAGCTGCCAGTGGGCGCTGCCGCGGAACGGGCAGAGCATGACCGCCGCGTCCTCGTCGAACCACTGGTGCCAGTAGGCGGGGTCGAGCCCGGCTACGCGGACGTCGCCGATCACCATGCACTCCTCGGCGTCGGTGCGGCCCTCGAAGGTCACGTCGAGCGCCTTGCGCACGGGGCTGCGGCCGCCGTCGCAGCCCACGAGGTAGGCGGCCTCGATGCGCCGCCCGTCGGCGAGCGTCGCGACGACGCCGCCCGCGCCCTGGGTGAACGCGGCGAGTTCGCAGCCGAACTCCGGCTCCACGCCGTACCGGGCGAGCGTGCGGCGCAGGACCTCCTCCGTGCGCCACTGGGGGATGAGCAGGCCGCTGGCGTACGGGGTGTCCGGCGTGGGGGTGCGGTCCCCGAAGGCGACGGTGTCGGCGACGGCCACGCCGTCGCGGTACTTGCGCAGGGTGATGTGCTCGGTGCCCCATGCCGCGGCCTCCGCGCCCGCGCCGAGGTCGTCGAGGAGCTCGCGGCTGCGCTGGTTGAGGCCCTTGCCGCGGGAGGCGCGGTGAGGTTCCGGGGACTTGTCGATGATCCGTACGGCCGCTCCGGCACGGGCGAGGGTACAGGCGAGGGTGAGGCCGGTCGGGCCGGCGCCCACGATCAGGACGTCAGTAGCGGTCGCCGCTCCGGCGGTGGCGGTGGTCGTCGTCATGGGTTCATGAAAGACCGCCCGGACGTAAAATGCAACCGAGTAACAAAAGTTTCTGAGTAACGCCGATCGTTGCTAGGGTGGCCTGGTGACCGAGGAGAAGACCGGGCTGCGGGAGCTCAAGAAGCACCGCACGCGGCAGACGCTGTCCGAGACCGCCATCGCGCTCTTCCTGGAGCGCGGCTTCGACCAGGTGTCGGTGGCCGAGGTGGCGGCGGCCGCGGAGGTGTCGAAGCCGACGCTGTTCCGCTACTTCCCGGCCAAGGAGGACCTGGTCCTCCACCGCATCGCCGACCACCAGGGGGAGGCGGCGCGCGTCGTGCGCGGGCGGGCCCCGGGCGAGTCGCCCCTGGCCGCGCTCCGCGCCCACTTCCACGCCCGGCTCGACGCCCGCGACCCCGTCACCGGACTGTGCGACGTGCCCGCCGTGCTGGCCTTCCGGGACATGGTCTACTCGACGCCGAGCCTGCAAGGCCGCCTCATGCGCTACGCCGCCGAGGACGAACGGGCCCTGGCCGGGGCCCTGGCGGAGACGGGAGCGGACGAGGCGGCGGCGCGGCTGGCGGCGGCGCAGATCATCGCCGTCCACCACGTCCTCGCGCGGGACAACTGGCAGCGCCTGGAGGGCGGCCGCATCACCGGCGCCGTCCTGGACGCGGCCCATGCCGACGCCGAGCTGGCGTACGAGCTGCTCGGCGCCGGACTGGCGGCCCGGGGGCTCTGAACCCCGCTCAGGCCGCCTCAGGGGCGGCCTCATGCGCGGGCCCGCGCCCCGGCCCGCGGTTCACTCCCGCGGCTCCACGCCCGCGCGCCGCAGCCCGTACGCGTAGGCGTCGTCGAGCGCCTGCCACGAGGCGGCGATGACGTTCTCGGCGACGCCGACCGTCGACCACTCGCCCCTCTCGTCGCTCGTGGAGACCAGGACCCGGGTGATCGACCCCGTGCCCCGGCTGCCCTCCAGGATGCGCACCTTGTAGTCGGTCAGCTTGAGCGCGGCCAGCTGCGGGTAGATGCGCTCCAGCGCCACGCGCAGCGCCCGGTCGAGCGCGTCGACGGGGCCGTTGCCCTCCGCGGTGGCGACGATGCGCTCCCCCTTGGCCCACAGCTTCACGGTGGCCTCGTTGGCGTGCGTGCCGTCCGGCCGGTCCTCGGCGATCGCCCGCCAGGACTCGATCCGGTAGTAGCGCCGGGCGCGCCCCTCGGCCTCCTCACGCAGCAGCAGCTCGAAGGAGGCGTCGGCGGCCTCGTAGGTGTAGCCCGCGAGCTCGCGCTCCTTGACGCGCTCGACGACCCGGCCGATCAGCTCGCGGTCGCCGCCGAGGTCGACCCCGAGCTCCTTGCCCTTGAGCTCGATGGAGGCGCGGCCGGCCATGTCGGAGACGAGCATGCGCATGGTGTTGCCGACCCGCTCCGGGTCGATGTGCTGGTACAGGTCCGGGTCGACCTTGATCGCGGAGGCGTGCAGCCCGGCCTTGTGCGCGAACGCCGAGACACCCACGTAGGGCTGGTGCGTGGAGGGCGTGAGGTTGACGACCTCGGCGATGGCGTGCGAGATGCGCGTCATCTCGGCCAGGGCCCCGTGCGGCAGCACACGGCGGTCGTACTTGAGCTCCAGGGCGGCCACGACGGGGAACAGGTTGGCGTTGCCGACGCGCTCGCCGTAGCCGTTGGCGGTGCACTGCACGTGCGTCGCGCCGGCGTCGACGGCGGCGAGCGTGTTGGCCACGGCGCAGCCGGTGTCGTCCTGCGCGTGGATGCCCAGGCGGGCGCCGGTCGCCTCGATGACCTCCCGCACCGTCGCACCGACCTGCGCGGGCAGCATGCCGCCGTTGGTGTCGCACAGGACGACGACGTCGGCGCCCGCCTCGTGCGCGGTGCGGACGACCTCGAGGGCGTAGTCCGGGTTGGCCCGGTGGCCGTCGAAGAAGTGCTCGCAGTCGACGAAGACGCGCCGGCCGTGCCCGCACAGGTACGCCACGGTGTCGCGCACCATGGCGAGGTTCTCGTCGAGGGTGGTGCGCAGGGCCAGTTCGACGTGCCGGTCGTGGGACTTGGCGACCAGGGTGATCACCGGGGCGCCGGAGTCGAGCAGGGCGGCGACCTGCGGGTCGTCCTCGGCCCGCACGCCCGCCTTGCGCGTGGCGCCGAAGGCGACGAGCTGCGCGTGGCGGAAGGCGATCTCCTCGCGGGCGCGCTGGAAGAACTCGGTGTCGCGGGGGTTGGCGCCCGGCCAGCCGCCCTCGATGAAGCCGACGCCGAAGTCGTCCAGGTGCCGGGCGATGGTCAGCTTGTCCGCGACGGTGAGGCTGATGCCCTCGCGCTGCGCGCCGTCGCGCAGCGTGGTGTCGAAGACGTGGAAGCGGTCGTCGACGTGGGTGCGTTCGTCGGGGCC
The DNA here is from genome assembly GCF_044336695.1 of Streptomyces sp. SCA2-17. NCBI lineage: Bacteria > Bacillati > Actinomycetota > Actinomycetes > Kitasatosporales > Streptomycetaceae > Streptomyces > Streptomyces sp. SCA2-17. Next base: position 4,623,242 of record NZ_CP117521.1, on the reverse strand, counting down.
GTCGGTTGCGTCCGTCATGCTGCTCTGACTCCTGTGAGGATGTCGGTCTACCGGAATTACCCGTTCCACCGTCCCCATGCTTCCCTCGCCCTGCGTCCCCCGGCGCGGGTGGGCCGGAAAACGCAAAAACCTCTCGCGGGTGCGAGAGGTCTGCGCGCGGGTCTGGGACGACGGTGTCCGCTCCGTACGGGTGGTACGGGAGCGGTCACTGCGGACCGGCGCGCCTGCTGCCAATAATCATGGCGAACGGGAGCATAGGTGCATCCTGGCACACGCCGGTTCCGCCGTGCGGGCGGGTCTCAGGATGCGGGCACCTTGCCCGCGTCCGCCGGGGCGCCCTCGGACGCGCCGCCGACGCGCTTGAGGTCGATGTCCCGCGTCTCCCGCATGGTCAGGTAGACGACCAGGGACACCGCGGCGCAGCCGGCCACGTACCAGTAGAAGCCCGACTCGATGCCGCTGTTCTTGAACCACAGGGCCACGTACTCGGCCGTGCCGCCGAAGAGCGCGTTGGCGATCGCGTACGGCAGGGCGACGCCCAGCGACCGGATGCCCGTCGGGAAGAGCTCGGCCTTCACGCACGCGTTGATGGAGGTGTAGCCGGTGACGACGACCAGGGCGAGCAGGGACAGGCCCAGCGCCGGCCAGAACGAGCCCGCGTGCTTGAGCATGGTCATGATCGGCACGGTGAGGAAGGTGGAGCCCACCGCGAAGGTGATCAGCAGGGGGCGGCGGCCGATGCGGTCCGAGAGGGCGCCCGCGAGGGGCTGCAGGCAGGCGAAGACCAGCAGGGCGCAGAAACTGACCAGAGTCGCGGTCTGCTTGGGGAGGCCGGCGCTGTTGGACAGGTACTTCGTCAGGTAGGTGGTGTACGTGTAGTACGCGAGGGTGCCGCCCATGGTGAGGGCGATGACGAGGAAGGCCTCGCGCTTGTGCCGCATGAGGGCCCGGATGGTGCCGCGCTCGGCTGCCTGCGCGGCGGCCTGCTCGGCGCTCTCCCCGGTGGACTCCCCCGTGGCCTCCGTGTACGCCTCCGTCTCCAGCATGTTGCGGCGGAGGTAGAAGATGACGGCCGCGCCGAGCGCGCCCACGACGAACGGGATGCGCCAGCCCCAGCTGTGCAGCTCGCCGCTGGAGAGGGTGTGCTGAAGCACGATCTGGAGCCCCAGGCCGAGGATCTGGCCCGCCGTCATCGACACGTACTGGAAGCTGGAGGCGAAGCCGCGGCGGCCCGGCGCGGACGCCTCCGTGAGGTACGTGGCGCTGGCCGCGTACTCGCCGCCGACCGACAGGCCCTGGAGCAGGCGGGCGACGAGGAGGACGGCGACGCCGCCGTAGCCGGCGACCGCGTACGTGGGCGCTACGGCGATGAGGACGGCCGAGGCGGACATCAGGGAGACGGTCAGCGTGAGGGCCGCCTTGCGGCCCTTGCGGTCGCCGACCCGGCCGAGCAGCCAGCCGCCCACGGGGCGCATGAAGAAGCCGACGGCGAAGATGCCGGCGGTGTTCATCAGCTTCGCGGTGTCATTGCCCGCGGGGAAGAAGGAGCCCGCGAAGTACGTCGCGAACGACGCGTAGACGAACCAGTCGAACCACTCGACCATGTTGCCGGCCGAGCCGACCCAGATCTTCTTCCAGTGCTGTCCCATGATGGATCACGGTGGCGGAACGGCACGGGGCGGACAAGGGTCCGGCCGGCAACGATCACGCGTACTTGCGTGCGTTGCGTTCACGGGGACGCGGCGTGCGGGCGCTCCCGTTTTCGTACAGCGGCGTGCGGGCGTGCCCGTTCCGCCGCGTACATACGTATGCCCGCATCCGTGGACGCGGGCATACGGACGTACGTCAGTCAGCGCGGGCTTCAGCCCAGGGGGTGCATCCAGCCGTGGGTGTCCTCGGCGACACCGGTCTGGATGTCGAGGAGCGCCTTGCGGAGCTTCATGGTGACCTCGCCCGGCTGCCCGTCGGCGACGGTCCAGCCGGCGCGCGCGGACTTCACGGAGCCGACCGGGGTGATGACGGCGGCGGTGCCGCACGCGAAGACCTCGGTGAGGGTGCCGTCGGCGCAGCCGTTCTTCCAGTCGTCCACGGAGATGCGGCCCTCGGCGACCTCGTAGCCGAGGTCGGCGGCGATCGTCATCAGCGAGGCGCGGGTGATGCCCGGGAGGAGGGAGCCGGTGAGCTCGGGGGTGACGATCTTGTCGCCGTACACGAAGTACAGGTTCATGCCGCCCATTTCCTCGATCCAGCGGCGCTCGATGGCGTCCAGCCAGACGACCTGGTCGCAGCCGTGCTCCATGGCCTGGGCCTGGGCGACGAGGGAGGCGGCGTAGTTGCCGCCGGCCTTGGCGGCGCCGGTGCCGCCGGGGCACGCGCGCACGTACTCCTCGCTCAGCCACACCGAGACCGGCTTCACGCCGCCGGGGAAGTAGGCGCCGGCGGGCGAGGCGATGACCACGAACATGTACTCGTTGGCCGGGCGGACGCCGAGGCCGACCTCGGTCGCGAACATGAAGGGGCGCAGGTAGAGGGAGGCCTCGCCGGAGCCGGGCACCCACGCCTTGTCCTGCTTCACCAGCGCGTCGCACGCCTCGATGAAGGTCTCGACGGGCAGTTCGGGCATGGCGAGCCGGCGCGCGGAGGCCTGCAGGCGCTTGGCGTTCTCCTCGGGCCGGAAGATGGCGACGGAGCCGTCGGGCTGGCGGTAGGCCTTGGCGCCTTCGAAGATCGTCTGCGCGTAGTGCAGCGTCATGTTCGCCGGGTCGATCGACAGCGGCGCGTACGGAACGAGCTGGCCGTCGTGCCAGCCCCGGCCTTCCGTCCACTTGATCGTCACCATGTGGTCGGTGAAGTGGCGGCCGAAGCCGGGGCTGGCCAGGATCTGCTCCCGCTCCGCGTCCGACAGCGGGTGCGAAGAGGGCTTGAGCTCGATCGTGGGCGTCGTCATGAGTGCGTGTCCTTCACCGTTGTGTGTGTCGGACCGCGAGCTCGCCCCGTCCCTGACGGTGTCAGAGCATCCGAGCTTCCCCTCATGCCGCGGCCCCACGTTCGATTATCGCTCGTGGGGCCGTGGACGGAAAACGTGCGCGCGGCCCTGGATCGATGGTCGCATCCGGCCGCGCGCTGAGTCAGCGGCCGGGTGCTAGCCGGTTACCCGTAGGGCGAGGGCGTCGCCGGTCTCGTCCGTGGTGCGGGGCGCGGCCCCGTCCCGGGCGGCCAGGTCCTCGGCGACGGCCGTCTCGATGCGGGCGGCCTCGGCCTCGTAGCCGAGGTGGCGCAGCAGCAGGGCCACGGAGAGCACCGTGGCGGTGGGGTCGGCCTTGCCGGTGCCCGCGATGTCGGGCGCCGAGCCGTGGACCGGCTCGAACATGGAGGGGAACGCGCCGTCGGGGTTGATGTTGCCCGAGGCGGCGAGGCCGATGCCGCCGGTGACGGCCGCGGCGAGGTCCGTGAGGATGTCGCCGAAGAGGTTGTCGGTGACGATCACGTCGAACTGCCCGGGCCGGGTGACCATGAAGATGGTCGCCGCGTCCACGTGCAGGTAGTCGGTGGTGACCTCGGGGTACTCCCGGCCCACCCGGTCGAAGGTGCTCTTCCACAGCTGTCCGGCGTAGACGAGGACGTTGTTCTTGTGGACGAGCGTCAGCTTCTTGCGGGGGCGCGCCTGGGCCCGCTCGTAGGCGTCGCGCACCACGCGCTCCACGCCGAGGGCGGTGTTGACGCTGACCTCGGTGGCGACCTCGGCGGGGGTGCCGGTGCGCAGGGAGCCGCCGTTGCCGGTGTAGGGGCCTTCGGTGCCCTCGCGGACGACGACGAAGTCGATGTCCGGGCGCCCGGCGAGCGGGGTGGCCGTGTTCGGGAAGAGCTTCGAGGGCCGCAGGTTCACGTAGTGGTCGAAGGCGAACCGCAGCTTGAGCAGCAGGCCGCGCTCCAGCACGCCGGCGGGCACGGAGGGGTCGCCGATCGCCCCGAGCAGGATCGCGTCGTGGTTCTTGAGGGACGCGAGCTCGGCGTCGGGCAGGATCTCACCGGTCGCGTGGTACCGCCGGGCGCCGAGGTCGTACTCCTCGGTCTCCAGCTTCACGTCCGACGGGAGGACCGCCGAGAGCACCTTGAGGCCCTGGGCCACGACTTCCCGGCCGATGCCGTCACCGGGGATCACTGCGAGGCGAATGCTGCGAGACATACCGGGACCGTACTCCGCCGTCCCGTTGGATGACACACCTTGTCCACGATACGGACACATGGTGAACCCGCCAGGTCACGTTCACCCAAAGTCCGCAACGGGGTTGCCGGTTCCTGGCACGTTGGTCGCCATGGACACACCACGCGTAGGCATCCCCGAACAGCTCGCGGACCGCATGACCATGGCGGAACAGCACGCATACCTGCGGGCCCGGTTCGGCCGGCCGCTCACCCGGCGCGGGATGCTGCGCGCCGGGGCGGTGACGGCCGGGGCCGCCGCCGGCACCGGCCTCCTGGGCGGCGCCGTGCGCGCGTACGCCGACCCGGCGCCCTCCCCCGGGCCCTCGCCGCTGTCGTCCCCGGCGCTGCTCGTCTCCTCCGCCGCCCCGGCGGTCGACGGCAAGCACGTGGCGCCGTTCGGGCGGCACCTGGCCTTCGGCGCCGACCCGCGGACGCAGATGCGGATCTCCTGGCAGGTGCCGTTCGCGGTGAGACGGCCGTACGTCCGGGTGGGCCTCGCGCCGTGGGACCTCGGCCTCAAGCTGGAGGCCGAGGTGCGGACGCTGCACACGCCGCCGCTGTCGAAGAAGCTCCCTGCCGTCGATCAGGTCTACCTGCACGCCGCACTCGACAACCTGCGCCCCGGCCGGACGTACTACTACGGCGTGGGGCACGACGGGTACGACCCCGCCGACCCGCGCCACTTCTCCGGCATAAGCACCTTCCGCACGGCGCCCGAGCGCCCGGAGAAGGGCGGCACGGCCGAGAAGTTCACCTTCACCGCCTTCGGTGACCAGGGCGTCAGCTACCAGGCCCTCGCCAACGACCAGCTGATCCTCGGCCAGAACCCGGTGTTCCACCTGCACGCGGGCGACATCTGCTACGCCGACGACAGCGGCTCGGGGCGGCCCACGGACGTCTACGACGCCCGGGTGTGGGACCAGTTCCTCGCCCAGACCGAGTCCGTGGCGGCGTCCGTGCCGTGGATGGTCACCACCGGCAACCACGACATGGAGGCCTGGTACTCGCCCAACGGCTACGGCGGCCAGAGCGCCCGCTGGGCCCTCCCCCGCAACGGCTTCGACCCCGCGCACTCCCCCGGCGTCTACTCGTTCGTCTACGGCAACGTCGGCGTCGTCGCCCTGGACGCCAACGACCTCTCGTACGAGATCACCGCCAACACCGGCTACAGCGGGGGCGCGCAGACGGCGTGGCTCGACCGGCGCCTGGGCGAGCTGCGCCGCACGCGCGGGCTCGACTTCATCGTCGTCTTCTTCCACCACTGCGCGTTCTCCACGACGAAGGCGCACGCCTCGGACGGCGCGGTGCGGGAGACGTGGCTGCCGCTCTTCGAGAAGCACAAGGTCGATCTGGTCATCAACGGCCACAACCACATCTACGAGCGCACCGACGCGCTCCGCGGAACGCGCGTGGGGCGGAAGGTCCCCGTCGGCGGCACCGCCGACTCCACGCGCGACGGCATCGTCTACGTGACTGCCGGGGGCGCGGGGAAGTCGCTGTACGACTTCTCCGCGCCGGACAGCTACGAGGGCCATGTGAAGGACCAGGAGAGCGTGGAGAGCTTCTTCTGGGAGAAGGGGCGCGTGAAGCACCCGGAGCAGGTGGAGTGGTCGCGGGTGCGCTACACCGGCTTCTCGTTCCTCGCGGTGGAGTCCGAGCCGGCCGCACGGGGCGGGCGCCCGCGGCTGCGGGTGACCGCTCTCGCGGAGAACGGCGCGCGCATCGACCACTTCGACGTCGTCCGCCCCGCGCGGCAGGACTGAGGGCAGGTCCTGCCGGTCGCTCAGTGACCGGTGTCGCCGCCGTTGTCGCGGCGGTCAAGGGCCCGCTGGAGTGCGGCGGCGGCGTTCATCCGGTCGGTCTGGCGGGCGGTGCGGTCGGCCGCACGGGGCGTGCGGCGGGTCCTGCGGACGGCGGTGTCGGCCATGGGACGTCACTTCTCCTCTGCTGCCTGCGGGAGGGGTGTGAAAGGAAGACACAAGGAAGGGCGGGAAGAGCGCCGGGGGAAGGGCGGGGGCCGCGGTGCCGCAGGGGTCGCCTGCGCTCGCGCACGGGGCCGCAACCGCTTGACGCTCGATGGAGCGCGCGTCCGGCTTCTTCCACGCTAAGACAGCCGTACCGCGCTGTCTGCCCAAATACTCGGGCTTCCTACTATCTGAGACGGCACGGCGACGGAACAGGGCCGGATCAGGACGGGAGCAGGGCCACAGGCGCCCCGCGGGCCCGCGGGCCGGCAACGACGCCGCCCCCGCCCGGCTGGGGAGCCGGGCGGGGGCGGAGGGTCCGCTACGGGGCTGAGGTCAGCCCATGTGCGGGTAGCGGTAGTCGGTCGGCGGGACCAGGGTCTCCTTGATGGAGCGGGTCGAGACCCACCGCATCAGGTTGGAGGCCGCGCCGGCCTTGTCGTTCGTGCCGGAGGCGCGGCCGCCGCCGAACGGCTGCTGGCCGACCACGGCGCCGGTCGACTTGTCGTTGATGTAGAAGTTGCCGGCGGCGAAGCGCAGCTTGGCCATGGCGTCGGCGGCCGCGGCGCGGTCGCTCGCGATGACGGCGCCGGTCAGGGCGTACGCCGAGACGGACTCCATCTGCTCCAGCATCGCGTCGAAGTCGGCGTCCTCGTAGACGTGGACGGCGAGGATCGGGCCGAAGTACTCGGTCGTGAAGACCTCGTTCTCCGGGTCGGTGCACTCGATGACGGTCGGGCGGACGAAGTAGCCCACCGAGTCGTCGTACGTGCCGCCGGCGACGATCGTGCAGCTCGGGTCGGCCTTGGCGCGGTCGATCGCGCCCTTGTTCTTGGCGAAGGCACGGTCGTCGATGACGGCGCCGATGAAGTGCGACAGGTCGGTGACGTCACCCATGGTGATGCCGTCGACCTCGGCCGCGAACTCCTCCTTGAAGCCGTCCTCCCAGATGGAGCGGGGGATGTAGGCGCGCGAGGAGGCGGAGCACTTCTGGCCCTGGAACTCGAAGGAGCCGCGGGTCAGGGCGGTCTTCAGGATGGCGCGGTCGGCGCTCGGGTGGGCGACGACGAAGTCCTTGCCGCCGGTCTCGCCGACCAGGCGCGGGTAGGACTTGTACGTCTCGATGTTGTTGCCGACCGTCTTCCACAGGTACTGGAAGGTCTTGGTCGAGCCGGTGAAGTGGATGCCCGCCAGCTCGGGGTGGTTCAGGGCCACCTCGGAGACGGCGATGCCGTCGCCGGTCACCAGGTTGATGACGCCCTTGGGCAGACCGGCCTCCTCCAGGAGCTGCATGAGCAGCACGGCGGCGTGGGTCTGGGTGGGGGACGGCTTCCAGACGACCACGTTGCCCATGAGGGCGGGGGCGGTCGGCAGGTTGCCGGCGATGGCGGTGAAGTTGAAGGGCGTGATCGCGTAGACGAAGCCCTCGAGCGGGCGGTGGTCGCTGCGGTTCCACACGCCGGCGGAGTTGGCGACCGGCTGCTCGGCGAGGATCTGGCGCGCGAAGTGCACGTTGAAGCGCCAGAAGTCGACGAGCTCGCAGGGGGTGTCGATCTCGGCCTGCTGGGCGGTCTTGGACTGGCCCAGCATGGTGGAGGCGGCCAGCGTCTCGCGCCAGGGGCCGGCGAGCAGCTCGGCGGCGCGCAGGATGATCGCGGCGCGGTCGTCGAAGGACATGGCGCGCCAGGCCGGGGCGGCGGCGAGCGCGGCGTCGACGGCGTCCTGGGCGTCCTGGGTCGTGGCGTTGTTGAAGGTGCCGAGGACGGCGGCGTGGTTGTGCGGCTGGACGACCTTGAACGGCTCGCCGCCGCCCATGCGCTTCTCGCCGCCGATGGTCATCGGCAGGTCGATCGGGTTCGCCGCCAGCTCCTTGAGCTTGGCCTCCAGGCGGGCGCGCTCGGCGCTGCCGGGGGCGTAGCCGTGGACCGGCTCGTTCACCGGGGCGGGGACCTGGGTCACTGCGTCCATGGGTTCCGTGTCTCCTTGGGGGCTCTACGGGGGGTGTGGGGGGCGGCTCAGCCCTTGGTGAGGATGGAGCGGGCGAAGAAGAGCAGGTTGGCGGGCTTCTCGGCGAGGCGCCGCATGAAGTAGCCGTACCAGTCGGTGCCGTACGCCGTGTACACGCGCATCCGGTGGCCCTCGGCGGCCAGGCGGACGTGCTCCTCGCTGCGGATGCCGTACAGCATCTGGAACTCGTACTCGTCCAGCTTGCGGCCGGCCTGCCGGGCGAGCTCCTGTGTGATGGCGATCAGACGCGGGTCGTGCGAGCCGATCATCGGGTAGCCCTCACCCGCCATGAGGATCTTGACGATGCGGACGAACGCCTTGTCGATCTCTGCCTTGTCCTGATATGCGACGGAGGCGGGCTCCTTGTACGCACCCTTCACGATACGCACACGGCTTCCGGCGGCGGCCAGGCGGCGGGCGTCGTCCTCGGTGCGGAAGAGGTACGCCTGGATGACGCAGCCGGTCTGCGGGAAGTCCTTCCGCAGCTCCTCGTGGATGGCGAACATCGAGTCGAGGGTCGTGTGGTCCTCCGCGTCCAGCGTAACCGTGGTGCCGATGGCGGCGGCGGCCTCGACGACGGGGCGGACGTTGGCGAGGGCGAGCTCGTGGCCGCCCTCCAGCGCTTGGCCGAACATGGAGAGCTTGACGGACATCTCGGCGCGCTCGCCCAGGCCGAGCTCCTTGAGGCGGCCGACGAGCTCCAGGTAGGCGTCGCGGGCGGCGTGGGACTGCTCGACGGTGGTGATGTCCTCGCCCACCACGTCGAGGGTGACCTCAAGGCCCTTGGCGGCGGCGTCCTTCACGATCGGAATGACCTGGTCGACGGTCTCCCCCGCGATGAAGCGGTCGACGACCTGCTTGGTGCCCGGGGCGGCCGACACGAAACGGCGCATTTTGTCGCTGCGCGAAGCAGCGAGGATCACGGGACCCAGCACGGGGCACCTCCACGATGACGGTCGTCCCCACAGGGGGAAACGGCATAAGTAACTCATCGTGAAAACTAGAGATCACCTCGATCGTGAGCCATCGACAGCTGTCACGCATCCGTGGCCCGGATCTCAGACACATGTATGACAATGGTGACCTGCACATAGAACCTTGGGTTGATTTCGGGACAATTTGCGAACCCAAAGTGTCCGAAGGCCGCGTCCGGCGTGGACCGGGCGGGCCCGCACGGGGCGGGGGAAGGAGCGTGGCGGGGCCATGCGCGGTGACTATCAGCACCTCGTCGACGAGATATCGGCGGCGCTGGGCGCCCCGGCGACGCTGGAGGACCGGGACTTCGTCCTGATCGCGTTCGGCGCGCACGGCGGCGACGACGACCTCGACGCGATGATGGACCCGGTGCGGACCCGCTCGATCCTCCAGCGCCGGTCGACGGCGGCCGTCCGGGCGTGGTTCGAGGCGTTCGGCATCGCGCGGGCGCAGTCGCCGCTGCGGATCCCGCCGGACCCGGCGGCGGGAGTGTTCAAGGGCCGCATCTGCCTGCCCGTGCGCCACCGCGGCGTGGTGCACGGCTATGTATGGCTGCTGGATGACGAGCAGCTGGCGGGCCTGGACCTGGCCGTCCCGTACGCGGACCCGCGGCTGGCCCAGGCCATGGAGACGGCGGCCCGGATCGGCGAGCTGCTGGCCGCCGAGGCGCGGGCCGGCGCGGAGCTGGGCGAGCTGCTGCGGGAAGTCCTCGCGGGGCGGCCCGCGGGGCGCGACGCCGCGGCCGCCGCGCTGCGGGAGGCGATGGGCCAGGCGGCGGACGGGCCGCTGGGGCTGGTCGCGGTGGCGCCGTGGGCGCTGGGCGACGGCGAGCACGGGGAGGCCGATCCGGGCGCTCCCGACGGGGTCGGTTCCGCGCTGGCGGGGCAGTCGGGGGTGGCAGCGCTGTGCGCCGTCCCGGATTCCCACCCGGAGGGTCCGGCGGCGCTGGCCGCGCTGGTCCGGCTGCGGACGGCGACGGCGGTCGCCCCGGCCCGTACGGCGGCGGAGCGGCTGCTGCGCTCCCCGCGCGCGGGGGCGGGCGCGCGGCGCGGCACAGCCGGGCTGGCCGCCCCGCGCCGCGGCCTGGCGGAGCTGCCCGAGGCCTGGCGCGAGGCGCTGGCGGCGGCGCGCGCCGCGGCGGCGGAGCCGCGCCTGGGGCCGGTGGCGGAGTGGGGTGACATCGGCCCGTACCGCGTGCTGGCGGCCCTGCCGGCCGGGGCCGCGGCGGACACCTCCGTACGCCCCCTGCTGGCCCCGGCCCACGCGGAACTGGCCCGCACGGCGGAGGTGTTCCTCGACTGCGCGGGCCAGGCGGGCCGCACGGCCGCCGCCCTGGGCATCCACCGGCAGACGCTGTACTACCGCCTGGCGCGCGTGGAGCAGCTCACCGGCCTGGACCTGGACGAGGGCGAGGGCCGGCTGCTCCTGCACATGGCCCTGAAGGCGTCCCGCCTGTAGCGGCCCGCCCCGTGCCCGCGGCCCTCCCCGTACCCGTGGCCCTCCTCGCCCGCTAGACCTCCTCCACGGTGATGGCCTGCACGGGGCAGGCCCGGGCGGCCTCCTTGAGCAGCGGGTCGCCCGCACCGTCCTCACGGCCGGAACGCACGACGCCGAAGCCGTCGTCGTCCTGGTCGAAGACGGCCGGCGCGGTCAGGGCGCACTGCCCGGAGCCGATGCAGACGTCGGGGTCGATGGAGACGCGGAGGGGACTCATAAGGGCTTCCGTTCTGTCGTCGTCGCCGGTCACCAGGCGACGGGCAGGGCGAAGACGCCCTGCAGGGTGTCACCGGGCTTCACGGGCACCTCGTCGGGAGCAACGGCGAGGTGCAGGTCCGGGATACGGGTGAAGAGCGTGCCGAGGGCGATCTCCATCTCCGCACGGGCCAGGTTCTGGCCCAGGCACTGGTGGACGCCGTAGCCGAAGGCGACGTGGTGGCGGGCCGAGCGGCGGACGTCGAGGGCGTCGGGTCCGGGGTAGGCGGCGGCGTCGCGGTTGACGAGCGAGGTGCTGATCATGATGCCGTCGCCCGCGCGCAGGGTGTGCCCGGCGATCTCGATGTCCTCCGTGGCGACCCGCACGAGGCCGTCGGCGATGGACAGGAAGCGCATCAGCTCTTCCACAGCGGTGGGCATGAGGGAGGGGTCGGTGCGCAGGGCCGCGAGCTGCTCCGGGTGTTCGAGGAGCGTGTACACGCCGAGCGCGATCATGTTGGACGTGGTCTCGTGGCCGGCGACGAGCAACAGCAGCGCTGCCATGACCAGTTCGTCGCGGTCGATCTGACCGTCGCCGAGGCGCTCGGCGATGAGCTCGTCCAGCAGCCCCTCGCCGGGCTCGGCCTCCTTGCGGGCCACGAGGCGGTGGAGGTAGTCGCGCAGGTCGTCGCGCGCGGCGACGGCCTCCGCGGAGGTCGGTGCGCTCACCAGCCGCCGGGAGCACCCCTCGAAGTAGTCGTGGTCGGCGTAGGGGACGCCCAGCAGGCTGCAGATCACCATGGACGGCACGGGCAGGGAGTACGCCGAGACGAGTTCGGCCGTGTTGCCCTTGGCGAGCATGGTGTCGATGAGGCCGTCGACGACGAGCTGGATACGGGGCCGCAACGCATTGGCGTGCTTGACGGTGAAACGCGGGATCAGCATGCGGCGCTGGCGGGAGTGTTCGGGGTCGTCCACGCCGAGCAGCGGGAGCACCACGGACGCCTGGTCCTCGGCGCGCGGGGCGATGACGGGAAAGGCCGGATTCCGGCGGTCGGACGAGACGCGGGGGTTCGCGAGCAGGGAGCGGGCCTCGGCGTGGCCGGTCACCAGCCAGACCACGTGGCCGTCGTACAGCGTGACGTGCGTCAGCGGTCCGCGGGCGGCCAGGTCCTGGTAGCCCGCGGGCGGCTGGTAGGGGCAGGAGCGGTCGCTGGGGAAGGAGGGAGCCGAAGTGCTGGTGGACTGGGTCCCGGTGTCGGTCATGTGCTTCCTTCCAGGCGTTCGGACTGTTGTCCTCTACATCCGGTTCACCCAGTCCAAGCCCGTTTCGCGCTGCGGGCTACGAGCATTCCGGCCATATTCCGCCACAACGCCCGACACCTGCCGCACCGTGTAAACGGCCGCGCCCCCGCCGCGGCGCCCCCGGCTCACCCGGCCGGCTCACCCCTCGCGGAACACGTCCAGCAGGCGGGTGAAGCTGCCGTCCCCGTATCCGCGCTCCATGCCGCGCCGGAAGACCTCCAGGACGGCGGCGGGCAGAGTGGTGCCGACCCCCGAACCCTCGGCCGTGTGGAGGACGTGCTCGACGCTCGCGACGCCCATGGCGAGCTTGTCGACGTCGCCCTCGTGGTGGCCGGCGTCGATGCGCGGCGCGTAGAACGCGAGGAAGCCCGGGAGCGAGGCCATCGTGGACTGCGCGTACGGCAGGAACTCCTGCGCCGTGATGCCGTTCGCACCGGCGACCGCGGTGGCATGCACGTAACTGAGCATCGCGGTCCAGAACATGTCCATCTGGATCTGGTAGTACAGCGCGGCCAGACCGGGGTCGGTGCCGCGGTAGTCGGCGCCGGTGAGCACCTTCAGCGCGGCCTCGTGCGCCTCGAAGACCTCCTTGGGGCCGCTGTAGAAGGTGGACGACTCCGGCTTGCCGATGCCGGAGGGCGGCACCTGCACGCCGCCCGTGAGGTGCCCGGCCCCGTGCCCGGCGGCCCAGGCGGCGGCCTCGCGGGCCCGCTCCGGGGTGTCCGAGCTCAGGTTCACCAGGACCCGGCCGCGCAGGGCGCCCGCGGCGGGCTCCAGGATCGCGTACACCGCGTCGTAGTCGGTCAGGCTGAGGATCACCAGCTCGTTCGCGGCCAGCGCCTCCTCGGCGGACTCCGCGCGGCGCGCGCCCCGCGCGACGAGGGGGGCGGCCTTGGCCGCGGTGCGGTTCCAGACCGTCACCTCGTAGCCGGCGTCGAGGTACGCCCCCGCCATGGCCTGCCCCATGGGGCCGAGGCCGATGACGGTCACTGCCGCCTTGCTGTCCGCCGCCTTGTCATGCGCTGCCTTGTTGTTCGCTGCCTCGTTTGCGGGAACCACGAGATCCACACCCCTCTAGAACGAACGCTCTATCTAGTGACGGGATCAACGTAGCACGCTTCTAGAACGAACGCTCTACCTATATTCTCGGGAAGATGAAGACCACCCCGGAGCAGTCGGAGCAGTCGGAGCAGCGCGACGGAACGGCCGCGGCCCCCGGCGCCGGCCTCGGCACGCGCGAGCGGATCGTCCGCGCGACCGCACGGCTGATGCAGCGTCAGGGCTACGAGGGCACGGGGATCAAGCAGATCTCCCGGGAGGCGGAAGCGACGCTCGGGTCGGTCTATCACTTCTTCCCGGGCGGCAAGCAGGAGCTGGCCACCGAGGCGATCCGGCACGGCGACCGGGAGTTCACCGACATGCTCCGCAGGGCGCTGGAGAGCCGGCCCGACCCGGCCGAGGCGGTGCTCGCCGTCGCGAAGGACGTCGCCGCCGAACTCCGCGCGTCCGACTGGCTGGACGGCTGTCCCGTCACGGCCACGTCCCTGGGGACCGCCGCGCACGCCCCGGACATCCGGCTGGCGGCGGCCGAGGCGTTCGAACGCTGGCGGGGCCTCGTGCGCGACAAGCTCCTCGCCTGCGGCGTCGGCGCGCAGGACGCCCTGGAGCTCGCGCACACGGTGATCAACACGCTGGAGGGCGCCGAACTCACGGCCCAGGTCGCCCGGGACGAGGAGCCCCTGCTGATCGCGGGGCGCCATCTGGCGCGCCTGATCGACTCCTACCGCTGAGCCCGGCGCGGGGCGGGCCCGGGGGCGGCTGCCGTCAGCGGCCCGTCCCCTCCTGCGCGTTCAGCACCGTGCCCGCGAGCGCCCGCCGGGCACCCTCGACGATCTCCTTGCCGGTCGGCGCCGCCGCGGGGTCGATGAGCCACTGCATCCACAGCCCGACGAACAGGGCGTGGTAGAAGGCGCCCGCCGTACGGGTCGCCTCCGGGCCGACCTCGCTGTCGTCGACACCCTCAAAGAGCGCCACCATCCCCTCGCGCCCGTGGGACTGCACCGCGGCGAACTGCTCCCTGAGCTCAGGGTTCTTCACCAGCTGGCCGATCACTTCCATCTGCACCGACCAGTACTCGCGGTCGTTCGCAAAGCTCGCGGACACGCGGTCGAGCGTGGCGGCGAGGCGCTCCTCGCGCGGCGCGTCCGGATCCGCGGCGGAGGCGATGGTGGGTGCCGCCCCGTCGGCCCACTCCACGGTCAGCTGGAGAAACGCCTCCATCATGAGCGCGTCCTTCGAACCGTAGTGATAGCCGATGGAGGCGAGGTTGGCCCCTGAGGCCGCCACGATGTCGCGCGCCGTGGTGCGGGTCCAGCCCTTGTCGAGCAGGCAGCGCTTGGCGCCTTCGAGCAGATCTTCGCGATGTCCCATGGTGGCAGCGTAGTCCGTAACCATACGTATGTCCTAGACGACCGTCCCAGACGTACGTTCAAGACGCTCGTTTTATACAAGCGTCATAGACAAGCGTTTAAGACGTGCGTATAGTCCTGCCCATGACGACCACTCCGGCGACTCCGCCCACCCCCCGCGTCCTCGCGGGACGCAAGGAATGGACGGCCTTCGTCGTCCTCCTGCTGCCCCTCCTCCTGGTCTCGATGGACGTCTCCGTCCTCTTCTTCGCCATGCCGGCCATCAGCCGGGACCTGGAGCCGACCGGGACCCAGCAGCTGTGGATCTTCGACAGCTACGCCTTCGCCCTCGCCGGCCTCCTGATCACGATGGGGTCGCTGGGCGACCGGATCGGCCGCCGCAAGCTGCTGCTGGGCGGGGCGCTCGCCTTCGGTGCCGCGTCGGTCGCCGCCGCGTACGCACAGAGCACGGAGACGCTGATAGCCGCGCGCGCCGTGCTGGGTGTCGGCGGGGCCACCCTGATGCCCTCGACCATGGCGCTCGTGCGCAATCTGTTCCACGACGAGCAGCAGCGCAGCAAGGCCATCGGCATCTGGTCCGGGGCGATGGCGGGCGGCATCGCGCTCGGCTCCGTCCTCGGCGGGCTGCTGCTGGACCACTTCTGGTGGGGCTCGGCGTTCCTCGTCAACGTGCCCGCGATGGTGCTGCTGCTGGTGCTGGTGCCGCTGCTCGTCCCGGAGTTCAAGGACCCCGCCCCGGGCCGCTTCGACTTCCTGAGCGTGCCGCTGTCCATGGGCTCCGTCGTCCCCGTCATCTACGGGATCAAGGAGATCGCGGCCGACGGGTTCGCGCTCGCTCCCGCCGCGTGCGTGGCCGTGGGCCTGCTCCTCGGCGTCGCGTTCGTCCGGCGCCAGCGCACGCGCCGCGACGCGATGATCAGCCGTGAGCTGTTCCGGCACCGCGTGTTCGGGGCGGGCGTCGGCATCAACACCCTCGCCACGTTCGGCATGATGGGCTCCGCGTACTTCAGCACGCAGTACCTCCAGTCCGTGCTCGGCAAGGGCCCGCTCGAGGCGGCGCTGTGGGGCGCGATCCCCTCGGTCGCGGTCGGCTTCGCGGCGCCGCTCGCCGCCATGGCGGGGCAGAAGTTCCCCAAGGCGTACGTCATGGCGGCCGGATTCGTCGTCGCCGCCGCCGGCTACGGGCTGCTCACCCGCGCCGGCACGGACTCCCTCGCCCTGACGCTGACCGGGGCGGCGGTCATCGCCTGCGGCATCGTCGCGGTCATGGCTCTGGTCTCCGACATGGCGCTCAGCGCCACCCCGCCGGAGAAGGCCGGCAGCGCGGCCTCCCTCCTGGAGACCGGCCAAGAGCTCGGCGGCGCGCTGGGCATGGCGCTGTTCGGCAGCGTGGGCGTCGCCGTCTACCGCCGCGACATGACCGACGAGCTCCCCGCGAACCTGCCGCACGGCGCGCTCGACGCGGCCCGCGAGACGCTCGGCGGTGCGGCGGCGGTCGCGGCGCAGCTGCCGGGGCGGGTGGGCGAGTACGTCCTCACCACCTCTCGCGAGGCCTTCACGCACGGCATGAACGTCGCCGCCGTCGGCGGCGCGGCGGCGCTCCTCCTGTCCGCGGTGATCACGATGGCGGCGCTACGTCGCCGGTGAGGGGCGGGCGCGGCCCCCGCAGCGCCCTTCCGCCGCGACGGCGGAAAGAGGGGCCCAGGCCCCATGCAGGCGCCGGCGCACTCCTTCCGCCGCCACAGCGAGCAACCGAAACGGCGAACACCGGCGGTGCCGAACAGCCTCAGCGAGGCTCGGCACCGCCGGTTACCGACGTTGTGGTGATCCGCCATCGCGGCGGAAGGAGGGGCTCGGCCCCATACAGGAGCAGGCGGCGGCTCTCCCGCCGAGCGGAGACAGGGCCCCAGGCCTCACGCAGGAGCCGGCGACATCCCTCCCGCCGCCGCAGCGAGCACCGGCGGCGTGTGATCCGCCGTCACAGCGGGAAGAAGGGCCCCGGCCCCCTGCAAGAGTCAGTGGCGCCGCCATTACAGGGCCCCCGGGCGCTGTTCTATGTACGTGTGCACGCCGTCCAAGACGCGGGCCAGGCCGAAGGTGAAGAGGGTGTCCAGGTCGGTGGTCGTGGGGGTGTCCGTCAGGCTTACGGCTGCGCCGCGCACGTAGGCCGCGACCGTGGCCGCGATGCGGGGCACCGCTCCCGGCTCCAGGCCCTGGCGGAGGGCCGGGGACACGGCCCATTCCATGAGGCCGGCGGCGGCTGCGGGGAGGACGGTCCTGGCCAGCCAGGGGTGGCGCCGGTAGAGGGACCACTGGTGCCGGGCGACCGCCTCCAGGCGGCCGCGCCAGCCGGCCGGCACGCTGCCGGAGAGGCCGGCCTCGGCGAAGACCGCGTCCGCCATCAGGGCGACGAGGTCGTCCTTGCCCGGCACGTGCCGGTACAACGCCATGGTGGGGACGCGGAGTTCGGCGGCGAGGGCGCGCATGGACAGGGCGGCGCCGCCACGGGCGTCCGCCAGCGCGACGGCGGTCCGCACGATGCGGTCCCGGGTGAGCGGACGCGTCCCGTTCGCCCGGCCGGGCGGCGGCCCCGTGCGGGCTCCGGCCGCGCCGCCCGGGGCGGCCGCCACGACGGTGCCGACACCCGGCACGGCCCGCACGAGGCCCTCCGCGCGGAGCACGGACAGCACCTTCCCGGCCGTGGCCGTCGCGATCCCCCACTCCTGTGCGATCCGCCGGACGGAGGGGACCTTCTCGCCCGTACGGATCTCGCCGGAGGCGATACGGGCGCGGAGTTCGGCGGCGATCCGGAGGTACGGGGCGGACGCCGCGGCCGCGGGCTGTTCCAGTACACCCATAGCCGGAAGGTTAAGAGAGCCGCGGGGCGCCGCGAAAGCGCATAAGGCCCGGCCGCCCCCGCACGGGGCAGCCGGGCCTCACCGGCATCCGCACGCGCACCGACCGGTGCGCACACGCGTCAGTCCGTCAGGTTCACCGCGCGCGCCGACGCCGCGCCGATCTCCTCGGCGATCTCCGCCAGCACGGTCGGCGGGACGGACTCGTCGACCGTGAGGGCGACGAGCGCCTCGCCGCCCTCCGTGGCGCGGGAGACCTGCATGCCGGCGATGTTGATGCCGGCCTCGCCGAGGATGCGGCCCAGCGTGCCGACGACGCCGGGGCGGTCGCCGTAGCGGAAGAAGGCCATGTGGTCGGCGAGCGCGAGGTCCACGTCGTGGTCGCCCACGGCGACGATCTTCTGCTGGTTCTTCGGGCCGGCCAGCGTGCCCGAGATGGAGACCTCGTCGCCCCCGGCGAGCGTGCCCCGCACGGTGACCACATTGCGGTGCTCGGTCGACTCGGAGCTCGTGGTCAGCCGCACCTCGACGCCGCGCTCCTGCGCGAACAGCGGGGCGTTGACGTAGGAGACCGTCTCGTCGACGACGTCCTCGAAGACGCCCTTGAGGGCGGACAGCTCCAGGACCTTGACGTCGTACTGCGTGAGCTCGCCGTAGACCTCGACGTCGAGCCGGACGGCGACCTCGCCGGCCAGGGCCGTGAAGATCCGGCCGAGCTTCTCGGCCAGCGGCAGGGCCGGC
The DNA here is from genome assembly GCF_044336695.1 of Streptomyces sp. SCA2-17. Lineage (NCBI taxonomy): Bacteria > Bacillati > Actinomycetota > Actinomycetes > Kitasatosporales > Streptomycetaceae > Streptomyces > Streptomyces sp. SCA2-17. The sequence continues at coordinate 4,605,068 of NZ_CP117521.1, read as the reverse complement.
TTGACGTCCTCGGCGATGACGCCGCCCTGGACGTTGACCGCGTCCGGCACGAGCTCGCCGGCGAGGGCGAGCCGCACGGAGCGGGCGACGGCGATGCCGGCCTTCTCCTGGGCCTCGCCCGTGGAGGCGCCGAGGTGCGGGGTGGCCACCACGTTGTCGAACTCGAAGAGCGGGGAGTCGGTGCACGGCTCCGACGCGTAGACGTCGAGGCCGGCGCCCGCGACGCGGCCCTCCTTGAGGGCGGAGGCGAGCGCCGCCTCGTCCACGATGCCACCGCGCGCGGCGTTGACGATGCGGACGCTCGGCTTGACCTTGTGGAGGGCCTCGTCGCCGATGAGGCCGAGCGTCTCGGGCGTCTTGGGCAGGTGGACGGTGATGAAGTCCGCGACCTCCAGCAGCTCGTCGAGCGTGAGGAGCTTGACGCCCATCTGGGCGGCGCGCGCGGGCTGCACGTACGGGTCGTAGGCGACGACCTTCATCCCGAAGGCGGACATCCGCTGGGCGACGAGCACGCCGATCCGGCCGAGGCCGACGACGCCGAGGGTCTTCTCGGAGAGCTCGACGCCGGTGTACTTGGAGCGCTTCCACTCGCCGTTCTTCAGCGCGGAGTTGGCCTGCGGGATGTTGCGCGCGGTGGCGATGAGCAGGCCGCAGGCGAGCTCGGCGGCGGTGACGATGTTGGAGGTCGGGGCGTTGACGACCATCACGCCGGCCTTGGTGGCGGCGGAGACGTCCACGTTGTCCAGGCCTACACCGGCGCGGGCGACGACGCGCAGCTTCCCGGCGGCGGCGATGGCCTCGGCGTCGACCTTGGTGGCGCTGCGGACGAGGATGGCGTCGACGTCGGCGACGGCCGGCAGGAGCTCCGCCCGGTCGGCGCCGTTGCAGTGGCGGATCTCGAAGTCGGGGCCGAGGGCGTCGACGGTGGCCGGGGAGAGCTCCTCGGCGATCAGGACGACGGGTTTACGGGGCGAAGCAGTGCTCACGGGTTCCTCACTGGTCCTTGGCGGACGGCCGTCCCGACGGCCGAAGGCGGTGGAGGGGGCAGGCAGCCGCGTGGAAGACGCACGACGCTGTGAGCCTGGTACGCGCTTGTTGGTGTGCAGTGTATCGGCGCTCGTCGCGGGCTCGCGCGAGCTTCGCCCGCAATCACCGGGCGGGCCGGGCGGAACGGAGCGCGGGCGCCGGGCGGGCCGGGTGACGGCCCGCCCGGCGCCCGGGACGGAGCGGCCGGCCGCTCCTGGCCGGCCGCTCCTTGAAGGAGTCGGTTACTCCTTGTCGTCCACCCAGCTCATCAGCTTGCGCAGCTTCTTGCCCGTGGTCTCCAGCAGGTGGTCCTCGTCGGCCTTCTTGTACTCGTTGTACTTGGGCAGGCCGGCCTGGTACTCCTTCATCCAGTTGTTGGCGAAGGTGCCGTCCTGGATCTCGCCGAGGACCTTCTTCATCTCGGCCTTGGTGCCCTCGTTGACGATGCGCGGGCCGGTGACGTAGTCGCCCCACTCGGCGGTCTCGGAGACCGACCAGCGCATCTTCTCCAGGCCGCCCTCGTACATCAGGTCCACGATGAGCTTGAGCTCGTGGAGGCACTCGAAGTACGCGATCTCCGGCTGGTAGCCGGCCTCGACCAGCGTCTCGAAACCGGCCTTCACCAGCGCCGAGGCACCGCCGCACAGGACGGCCTGCTCGCCGAAGAGGTCGGTCTCGGTCTCCTCGGTGAAGGTGGTCTTGATGACGCCGGCGCGGGTGCCGCCGATGGCCTTGGCGTAGGAGAGGGCGAGCTGGAAGGCGCTGCCGGAGGCGTCCTGCTCGACGGCCGCGATGCACGGGACGCCGCGGCCCTCCTCGTACTGGCGGCGCACGAGGTGGCCCGGGCCCTTGGGGGCGACCATGCAGACGTCGACGCCGGCCGGGGGCTTGATGAAGCCGAAGCGGATGTTGAAGCCGTGCCCGAAGAACAGCGCGTCGCCGTCCTTGAGGTGCTCCTTGACGGACTCCTCGTAGACCTTGGCCTGGATCGGGTCGGGGACGAGGATCATGATGACGTCGGCCTCGGCCGCCGCCTCGGCGGGGGTGACGACGCGCAGCCCCTGCTCCTCGGCCTTCTGCTTGGACTTGGAGCCCTCGTGCAGGCCCACGCGGACGTCGACGCCCGAGTCGCGCAGGGACAGCGCGTGGGCGTGGCCCTGGCTGCCGTAGCCGAGGACCGCGACCTTGCGGCCCTGGATGATGGACAGGTCGGCGTCGTTGTCGTAGAAGAGCTCGGCAGCCACGTTGGGTTATCTCCTTGTTTCCGGTTGTCCGGTGGTGCGTCCCACCGTATGACGGGCGGGCGGGGGAAAGACTTCAGGTCTCGCTATACGGATGAACCAGATCCGGCCGGGCAGGGCCGGTCCCGTTCAGGTCGGTGCGGTCGTCCGGGCCCGGCGGCGGTCAGGCCGAGCGGTCCAGCGCGCGCAGGCTGCGGTCCGTGATGGACCGCGCGCCGCGCCCTATGGCGATCGTCCCGGACTGCACGAGCTCCTTGATGCCGAACGGCTCCAGCATCTTGAGCATCGCGCCGAGCTTGTCGCTGCCGCCGGTGGCCTCGATGGTGACGGCCTCCGGGGAGACGTCGACTGTCTTGGCGCGGAACAGCTGGACGATCTCGACGATCTGGGAGCGGGTCTCGTTGTCGGCGCGGACCTTCACCAGGACGAGCTCGCGGTGGATCGCCTGGCTGTCCTCCAGCTCGACGATCTTCAGCACGTTGACGAGCTTGTTGAGCTGCTTGGTGACCTGCTCCAGCGGCAGCGACTCGACGTTGACGACGATGGTGATGCGGGAGATGTCCGGGTGCTCGGTCACGCCGACGGCGAGGGAGTCGATGTTGAAGCCGCGGCGGGCGAACAGGGCGGCGATCCGGGTGAGGATGCCGGGGGTGTTCTCCACCAGGACGGAGAGCGTGTGCTTGGTCATCTGCTCGTTCTCTCTCTTCTCGCTTCTCGCGGTCCCTCAGTCGTCCACGCTGTCGCCGAAGTCCGGGCGGACTCCGCGCGCGGCGAGGATCTCGTCGTTGGAGGTGCCGGCGGCGACCATCGGCCAGACCATGGCGTCCTGATGGACGATGAAGTCGACCACGACCGGCCGGTCGTTGATGGCGTTGGCCTGCTGGATGACGGCGTCCAGGTCCTCCGGGCGCTCACAGCGCAGGCCCACGCAGCCCATGGCCTCCGACAGCTTGACGAAGTCCGGGACGCGGGTGCCCGCGCTGGCCTCGGTGCCGTCCGACTCCGGGCCCGAGTGGAGCACGGTGTTGGAGTAGCGCTGGTTGTAGAACAGGGTCTGCCACTGGCGGACCATGCCCAGGGCACCGTTGTTGATGATGGCGATCTTGACGGGGATGTTGTTGAGGGCGCAGGTGACCAGTTCCTGATTGGTCATCTGGAAGCAGCCGTCGCCGTCGATGGCCCAGACGGTGCGGTCGGGCATGCCGGCCTTGGCGCCCATCGCGGCGGGCACCGCGTAGCCCATCGTCCCGGCGCCGCCGGAGTTGAGCCAGGTGGCGGGCTGTTCGTAGCCGATGAAGTGCGCGGCCCACATCTGGTGCTGGCCGACGCCGGCGGCGTAGATGGTGTCCTTCGGGGCGAGCTGCCCGATGCGCTGGATGACCTGCTGGGGGGCGAGGCTGCCGTCGGCGGGCTGGTCGAAGCCGAGCGGGTAGGTGTCGCGCCAGCGGTCGAGGTCCTGCCACCAGGAGGCGTAGCGCTCGCGGGCGGCCTCGCCGCTGCGGCCCTCGGCGAGCTCGGCCTGGAGGGCGACGATCAGGTCGGCGATGACCTCGCGGGCGTCGCCGACGATCGGCACGTCGGCGGCGCGGTTCTTGCCGATCTCGGCGGGGTCGATGTCGGCGTGGACGACCTTGGCGTTCGGGGCGAAGGAGTCCAGTTTGCCGGTGACGCGGTCGTCGAAGCGGGCGCCGAGGGCGACGATCAGGTCGGACTTCTGCAGGGCGGTGACGGCGGCGACCGAGCCGTGCATGCCGGGCATGCCCAGGTGCTGGGGGTGGCTGTCGGGGAAGGCGCCCAGGGCCATCAGGGTGGTGGTGACGGGTGCGCCGGTCAGCTCGGCGAGGACCTTCAGCTCGGCGGTGGCGCGGGCCTTGAGGACGCCGCCACCGACGTAGAGCACGGGGCGGGCGGCCTGGCTGATCAGCTTGGCGGCCTCGCGGATCTGCTTGGAGTGCGGCTTGGTCACCGGGCGGTAGCCGGGCAGGTCGGTGTGCGGCGGCCAGGTGAAGGTGGTCTGCGCCTGGAGGGCGTCCTTGGCGATGTCCACGAGGACGGGGCCGGGGCGGCCGGTGGAGGCGACGTGGAAGGCCTCGGCGATGGTGCGGGGGATCTCGGCGGGGTCGGTGACCAGCCAGTTGTGCTTGGTGATCGGCATGGTGATGCCGCAGATGTCCGCCTCCTGGAAGGCGTCCGTGCCGATGGACTTGGAGGCGACCTGGCCCGTGATGGCGACGAGCGGGACGGAGTCCATGTGGGCGTCGGCGATGGGCGTGACGAGGTTGGTGGCGCCGGGGCCGGAGGTGGCCATGCAGACCCCGACCTTGCCGGTGGCCTGGGCGTATCCGGTGGCGGCGTGGCCCGCGCCCTGCTCGTGGCGGACCAGCACGTGGCGGACCTTCGAGGAGTCCATCATCGGGTCGTAGGCGGGGAGGATCGCTCCGCCCGGGATCCCGAACACGATCTCGGCCCCGACCTCCTCCAGCGAGCGGATGAGGGACTGCGCGCCCGTGACGTGCTCGACGGTGGCGGGCTGCTGCGCCGCGCTACGGGCCCGCGGCTGCGGATGGTGGGCTCCGGTGGCCTGCTCGGTCATCGACATTCTCTTCTCGAAGGATTCGACGGGGGTTCGCGGAGGTGGTTTTGGGTGGGTCTGTCACGTTCTAGTGCAACAAAAAACCCCTCGTGCCGTGAGGCAAGCGAGGGGAGCGCGCCGGTGTGGTCAGCAGGGCTTGTGTGGAAGGCCTGCTTCAGCCGACGCGCTGTCCAAGTACGAGAATTCGGGTGCGCATGGGACCGACCCTCCACCCGCCACCAGCGAAGTGTCAAGTGGGTGGGACGGGCGTCTCATTATTTGAGCGCAATGGAGCATGGGCCAGCGATCCGGCGCCCCCCGCGGACCCCGATCGCGTACCGGACGGTACTGCTCCTGCGGGCAGGGCGCCGCCACAGGCCCATGCATGTGCGCCATCCACGGACGGGCCCGGCACGGGATACGCCCCGAGGCTCAGTGCGTGCCGCAGCCGGTGCTCGTCGAGCGGGCCGGAGAAGGCGGCGCCCAGCGCGTGGGTGCAGCCCATGGCGCGCAGGGCGAGCGCCTGCTCGGGGACGTCGACGCCGTCGGCCACCGACTGCATGCCCAGGTCGGTGGCGATCCTCAGCAGCCCGGCGGTGATCTTGTGCAGCCGGGCGGACTCCACGACGCCGTCGACCAGCCCCCGGTCGAGCTTGAGGGTGTCGATGGGCAGCCGGCGCAGGGCGCTGATCGCGGCATAGCCGCTGCCGAAGCCGTCGAGGGCGATGCGCACGCCCATCCGGCGGAGGGCGGCGAGCCGCCGCTCCAGCTCGTCGAGCGGCACCCGGGGGTCGCTTCCGGACAGCTCCAGGACGAGCGCCCCGGAGGGCAGTCCGTGCCGGATCAGCAGCCCCTCCAGGTTCTTGGCGGGAAGCGACCTGTCCATCAGCCGGGCGGCGGACAGCCGCACGTACACCGGGACGGCGTGGCCCGCGCGGCAGCGCTGGGCGGCCTGCTCGACGGCCTTCTCCACCGTCCAGCGGCCGAGCTCGGCGATGCGGGAGGCCTCGTCCCCCCGGTCGTTCTCGGCGACGCGGAGATACTCCGCAGGGGTGAACAGTATTCCCTGGGCGGAGCGCCAGCGGGGCTGTGCGGCGACCGCGGTGACCATGCCCGTGCCCAGGTCCACGACGGGCTGGTGGAGCAGGGCGAACTCGCCTTCGTGCAGGGCGGTGCGCAGCCGGGTGGCGAGCTCGGCGCGGCGGACCACGTCGGCCTGCATCTGCGGTGCGTAGAGCTCGACGCGGCCCTTGCCGGCCTGCTTGGCGCGGTACATCGCGAGGTCGGCGTTGCGCATCAGCTCGCCCGGGGTGATGCCGGGCTCGGCGAAGGCCACGCCGATGCTGGCGGCGACGCGGACCTCGGTGCCTCCTTCCACGCGGTAGGGCTGGGAGAGGGTGACCCGCAGCCGGTCGGCGATCTCGTGGATGCGGTACTCGCGGGCGGCCGGGTCGCGGGTGCCGTCGCCGATGATGAGCGCCGCGAACTCGTCGCCTCCGAAGCGGGCCGTGGAGTCGCCCGCGCGGACGGAGTCCTGGAGGCGACGGGCCGCCTGCACGAGCAGCTCGTCGCCGGCTTGGTGGCCGACGCTGTCGTTCACCGCCTTGAAGCCGTCGAGGTCGATGAAGAGCACGGCGGTGCCCGCGTCGGTCGCTCTGCGGCCGGTGAGGGCCTGCTGGACGCGCTTGGTGAACAGGGCGCGGTTGGGCAGGTCGGTGAGCGGGTCGTGCTCGGCGGTGTGCTGGAGCTGGGCCTGCAGGCGGACGCGCTCGGTGACGTCGCGGCTGTTGAAGATCAGGCCGCCGTGGTGGCGGTTGACGGTGGACTCCACGTTGAGCCACTCGCCGCCGCCCGAGCGGAAGCGGCATTCGATGCGGGTGGTGGGCTCCTCGGCGGGCGGCGCGGCGAGGAAGCGGCGCACCTCGTGGACGACTCTGCCGAGGTCCTCCGGGTGGATCAGCGAGGCCAGTTCGGAGCCGACGAGGTCCTCGGCCTCGCGGCCGTAGACCCCCGCGGCGGCCGGGCTGACGTAGCGCAGTATGCCCGTGGGCGCGGCGATCATGATGACGTCGCTGGAGCCCTGGACCAGGGAGCGGAAGTGGTTCTCCTTCTGGGCCAGTTCCTGGGTGAGGGAGATGTTGTCCAGCAGCATGATGCCCTGGCGGATGACCAGGGCCAGGACGACCGTGCAGCCGGTGAACAGGACGACTTTGTCGACCTGGTGGCCGTCCAGGACGTTGTAGAGGATGCCCAGGGTGCACACCGCGGCGGCCAGATACGGCGTCAGGGCCGCGAGGGAGCCGGCGATGGGACGGCTGGGGTGGTGCGGGTGCCGGGCCGGGACGTCGTCGCCCTCCTCGCGGGCGACCCAGGGCGCGTACGCCATGAGCATGTAGCCCGCGAACCAGCCGGCGTCGAGGATCTGGCCCGAGCGGTAGTGCGAGCGCAGCAGCGGTGAGGTGAACAGGGCGTCGCACAGGACCGTCAGGGCGAGGGCCGCGATGGCGGTGTTGATGGCCGAGCGGTTGGCCGTGGAGCGCCGGAAGTGCAGCGCCAGCACCATGGACACCAGGGCGATGTCCAGCAGCGGATAGGCCAGGGACAGCGCGGCGTGGGCGACGCTCTCGCCCTCGAAGTGGGCGGTGTGCGCGAGCGCCAGGCTCCAGGAGAGCGTGAGCAGCGAGCCGCCGGTGAGCCACGCGTCGAGGGCCAGGCACACCCAGCCGGCCCGGGTGACGGGGCGGCGGGCGAGGACCAGCAGGCCGATGATGGCCGGCGGCGCGAAGAGCAGGAAGCAGAAGTCGGCGATGGAGGGCGTCGGGACGCGGGCGTCGAGGACGACCTCGTACCAGCCCCAGACAACGTTGCCCAGTCCTGCCATGGCGGAGGACGCCGCGAAGAGGAACCACGCGAGGCGGAACCGCGTGCGGTGCGTGCGCCCGTACCAGAAGCAGGAGACGGCGGCGAGCACGGCGGCCCCGCCGAGGCCGAAGTCGCCCATGGCGGAGGCGAGCTCGCTCGATCCCCAGCCGAAGGCCGCGCCGGTGGCATAGCCGCCGCAGACGAGGGCCAGGAGGAGCTGGGAGACCGGGCCCGAGCCGCCGGACGGGCGCGGCAGGGCCGCTCCTGGGGCGCTCACCGCGCCGCCGTCCGCAGCAGCGGAAGCCGTCGGAGCCGCTGGAGCGGAGTCGCCGCGCAGTGCGGGCGCGGTGTGCGGTGCCGGGCACCGCGTGGTCGTGGTCGGTGCGTGAGCCGCGTCGGGTTGATCGTCCATTGGCCGTGCATCGCCCGTCGCCCCCCTCGAGTTCCGGTCCTCGCTGCGGCCGTTCCCGTGCACGCCGCAGCCCCCGTCCGGACGATACACCAGACTCGTCACTCAGGGACATAGCTCATATACATAGCGTAATCAGCCACGGGGTTATGGACACTGAGTGCAGTCGAACGGTACCTCTACGTGGTAACTAGCGGGCGGCGACTACGACATTTTGCAGTGGGGCGTCCAGAGCGAATCTGGCCAGCTGATCGCGGAGCAGCCGCTCGGCGCGCGGCAGGAAGGCCGAAGAGGGGCCACCCACATGGGGGGTGATGAGCACCCCCGGAGCGCTCCACAGCGGGTGGCCCGGCGGCAGCGGTTCGGGGTCCGTGACATCCAGGGCGGCACGCAGCCGACCTGCGTCCAGTTCGGCCAGGAGGGCCTTGGTGTCCACGATGGGACCGCGCGCGACGTTCACCAGCAGGGCGCCGTCCTTCATCCTGGCCAGGAAACCGGCGTTGACGAGCCCGCGGGTCTCCTCGGTCAGCGGCGCGGCGAGCACCACGACGTCGGCGTCGGGGAGCAAGCCGGGCAGGGCGGCGATCGGGTGCACGGGACCGCGCGCGGCCTCCCGCGCGGAGCGCGCGACGCGTGTGACCCGCGCGCACTCGAAGGGCGCGAGCCGGTCTTCAATGGCGCTGCCGATCGAACCGTAACCCACAATGAGCACCGACTTGTCGGCCAGCGCCGGCCGGAAGCCCTGCCGCCACTCCCCCGCGTCCTGCGCGCGCACGAAGCCGGGGATGTCGCGCAGCGAGGCGAGGATGAGGGCCAGGGCCAGCTCGGCGGTGCTCGCGTCGTGCAGCCCGCGGGCGTTGCACAGCACGGCGCCCTTCGGCAGGTGCTCCACGGCGGGCAGCAGGTGGTCCACGCCCGCGGTGAGCGCCTGCACGACCCGTACGCGCGTCATGGCGGCCAGCGGCCGGGTGCACAGCTCGGGGTCGGTGCGGTAGGGGACGGCGTAGAAGTCGCAGCGCGCGGGGTCGGTGGGGTAGTCGGGGCCGCCGTCCCAGAAGGCGTAGTCGAGGGTCTCCGGCAGTCCCTCGATCCGCTCGGCGGGAAAGGGCAGCCAGACCAGGGGGCGGGCGGAACCGCTGTCATCTGCACTCATGCCTGGAGGCTATGCGATCGGGCCGGGGCGGCAGAGGTTAGCTTTGGGGGCGAGGAACGGGAGGGGTACGGCCGGTGGAGCGCAGGAATATCGGTGCGACGGCGCTCGAAGCGGGCGCGATCGGCCTGGGGTGCATGCCCATGCACTGGGGATACACCGCCTCCCAGCAGAGCGGCGAGACCGCGCTGCGCACGGTGCACGCGGCGCTCGACGCAGGAACGTCCCTGCTGGACACCGCCGACATGTACGGGCCGTTCACCAACGAGTTGCTGGTGGGGCGGGTGCTGCGGGAGAGGCGGTCCGAGGCGTTCGTCTCCACCAAGTGCGGGCTGCTGGTGGGCGACAGCCACGTCGTCGCCAACGGCCGCCCGGGGTACGTGAAGCGCGCGTGCGACGCCTCGCTGCGCCGGTTGCAGACCGACGTCATCGACGTCTACCAGCTGCACCGGCCGGACCCCGAGGTGCCGGTGGAGGAGACCTGGGGGGCGATGGCGGAGCTGGTCTCCGCGGGCAAGGTGCGGGCGCTCGGCTGGTGCGCGATCGGCGCCCGTACGCGCCGCAGGTCGCGCGCCGGGCTGTACGACGCGACGATACGGCAGCTCGAACGGGTGCAGCAGGTGTTCCCGGTGAGCTGTGTGCAGGCGGAGTTGTCGGTGTGGTCCAGGGACGCGCTCGACGCGCTGGTGCCGTGGTGCGCCTCCCGCGGGGTCGGCCTGCTGGCCGCCATGCCGCTGGGGAACGGCTTCCTCAGCGGCACGCTGACGCCCGGGCAGGGCTTCGAACCGCAGGACCTGCGGGCCCGCCACCCGCGCTTCACCGCGGAGATGATGGCCGCCAACCAGCCGATCGTGGCGGGGCTGCGGCGGGTCGCGCTGCGGCACGACGCGACGGCCGCGCAGGTCGCCCTGGCGTGGGTGCTGGCCCAGGGCCGGCACGTCATACCCGTGCCGGGCACGAAGAAGCCGGTGTGGGCGGTGCAGAACGCCGCGGCGGCGCGGTTGCGGCTGACGCCGGAGGACTTCGCGGAGATAGCGGGGCTGCCGCGGGCGCAAGGGTCCTGGGACTGACGCGTGATGCCGTTCCGGCGGATTCCTGCGGGCGTACGGGGTGCGCGCCGCCGTTCCGGCCGGGCCCTGCGGGCGTACGGGTTGCGCCGTCGGCGCGGCGCGGCACCGTTCCGGGGCCCTGCGGGTTTACGGGTTGCGCACGGTGCGCATTCCGCCGGGCCCTCGCCGCGGTGGTTTCCCGCCGTGGCGGCGGCATGAAGTCGCGCGGGCACTTCACAGGCCGAAGAGCCGGCCGCTCCGTCGCCCCGGTATGGCACAGTGCCGGATAGCCAACCGCGCCCCGCGAGAGGATCCGCACCGTGCGACGACGTTCCCGTGCCCGTACCGGCGGCGCCGCCGCGCTGATCTCCGCCACGCTTCTGGCGCTCGCCGGCTGTTCGAGTGAAGACGGCTTCCCGGGCGAGGGGCCGCGGCAGGGGTCGTCGGCCAAGTCTCCCGGCACGGGGGCGTCTTCGGGCGCGCCGCAGGCGTCCCCCGCACCGGCCACCGGTTCGGTCAAGGTCGTCCGGACGCTCACCACGAAGCTCGGCACGCCGTGGGGCCTCGCCGCGCTGCCCGGCGGTGATCTGCTGGCCGGCTCCCGCGACACGGGAAAAATCGTCCGGGTGGCCGCCAAGGACGGCGCGCAGACCGAGGTCGGCGAGGTGCCCGGCGTCGTCAAGGGCGGCGAGGGCGGCCTGCTGGGCCTCGCGGTCTCCCCCGGCTTCTCCACCGACCGGCTGGTGTACGCGTACTTCACCACCGACTCGGACAACCGCATCGCCCGCCTGCGCTACGACGAGGGCAAGCCCGCGGGCCAGCGGCTGGGCGCGCCCGACACGGTGCTCCGGGGCATCCCCAAGGGCACGGTCCACAACGGCGGGCGCCTCGCCTTCGGCCCGGACCGGATGCTCTACGCCGGCACGGGCGAGGCCGGGCAGCGCGAGCCCGCCCAGGACCGGACGTCGCTCGGGGGGAAGATCCTTCGTATGACGCCGGACGGCCGCCCCGCGTACGGCAACCCCGAGGCGGACTCGGTGGTCTACTCCTCCGGCCACCGCAACGTGCAGGGCCTGGCGTGGGACGCGGGCAAGCGCCTGTGGGCGTCGGAGTTCGGCCAGGACACCTGGGACGAGCTCAACCTCATCCGGCCGGGCGGCAACTACGGCTGGCCCGTCGCCGAGGGCACGGCGGGCCGGTCCGGCTTCACCGACCCCGTCGAGCAGTGGAAGACCGCCGACGCCTCCCCCAGCGGCCTCGCGTACGCCAAGGGCTCGCTGTGGATGGCGGGGCTGCGCGGCGAGCGCCTGTGGCGGATCCCGCTGGACGGCACGAGGCCGGTGGCCGCACCGCAGGCGTTCCTCAAGGGCGAGTACGGGCGGCTGCGCACGGTGCTCGCCACGGACGACGGGGGGCTGTGGCTGACGACGAGCAACACGGACGGGCGCGGGAAGCCGGGCGCGGAGGACGACCGCATTCTGCGGCTCGAAGTGAGCTGAACACCGTGCACCACGCTTCCGTGGACCATACATCCGCCCGCCTATGCTGGACGGACAGTGCGGCGACGGGAGTTGAGATGTTCAACGTGTTCGAGGAGATGTTCGCACCGGGCCGGAAGCACGCTCACGAGGAGCAGAAGCGCCTCGAACTCACCCGTGAGGACACCGGGGACTCCGACCCCGCCCGCGGCCCGGTCGACCTCGACTCGGGCTGCGTGCTCATACGCCCGCCCCGGCAAGGCTCCGCTCGGGACTGACCTCGACGAGCTCCGGCAGCGGCTCCGGCTCCGCGTCCAGCGGCTCCGGCGGCTCGATGCTGATCCGCGGCAGGCGGCGGTCCAGCCACGCCGGCAGCCACCAGTTGGCGCCGCCCAGCATGTGCATGAGGGCCGGCACCAGCAGCGTGCGCAGCACGAAGGCGTCGAGGGCGACGGCCGCGGCGAGCCCGATGCCGAACATCGCGATGACGCGGTCGCCGCTGAGCACGAAGGCCAGGAAGACCGAGATCATGATCACTGCCGCGGAGTTGATGACGCGGCTGGTCTCGGCAAGCCCGACCCGTACCGCACGGCAGTTGTCGCGCGTGGCCAGCCACTCCTCGTACATCCGGCTGACCAGGAAGACCTGGTAGTCCATGGACAGCCCGAAGAGCACGGAGACCATGACGACGGGCAGGAAGGGCTCTATCGGCCCGGCGCCGCCGAGGCCGAGGAACCCGGCCCCCCAGCCCCACTGGAACATGGCGACGACCACGCCGAAGGACGAGGCGACGGCGGCGATGTTCATGACCGCGGCCTTCAGCGGGATGCCGATGCTGCGGAAGGCCAGCAGGAGCAGCACGCAGCCCAGGCCGACGACGGTGCCGACGAAGAGCGGCAGCTTGCCGAGGATGATCGCGGCGAAGTCGTCGTAGCTCGCGGTCATGCCGCCCACGTGGACGTCCACGCCGGTGCCGGCGGTCGCCTTGGGCAGCACGGTGCCGCGCAGCCGGTCCACGAGGTCGCTGGTGGCGCGCGACTGCGGGGACGTGGTGGGGACGACGCTGATGACGCCCGTGTCGCCGCTGGCGTTCACCTCGGCGGGCGAGGCGGCGGCGACGCCCTCGGTGTGCCGCAGGGCGTCCGGGAGCTTGGTGAAGGCGAGCCGGTCGGCGGCGCTGTCCAGGTCTGCCACGAGCGTCAGGGGCCCGTTGACGCCGGGGCCGAAGCCGCGGCCGAGCATGTCGTAGGCCTGCCGCGTCGTGGACGTGGCCGGGCCGGTGCCCTGGTCGGAGGTGCCCAGGTGGAGGGAGAACGTGGGCAGCGCGAGGACGAGCATGACGGCGGCCGCCACGGCGCCCAGGAGCTTCGGGTGGCGCTCGACGAACGCGGACCAGCGGGCGGCGGGCCCGGTGGGCTGCTCGGGGCCGGGCCCGCCGGCCGCGAGACGGCGGCGCTCGCGGCGGCCGAGGGCGCGGTGGCCGATGACGCCGAGGAGCGCGGGCAGCAGGGTGACGGACGCGGCGACGGTGAGGACGACGGTGAGCGAGGCGGCGACGGCGACGCCGTTGAGGAAGCTCAGCCGCAGGATGAGCATGCCGAGCAGGGCGACGCACACGGTGCCGCCCGCGAAGACGACGGCGCGGCCGGTGGTGGCCACGGCCCGTTCGGCCGCGACGGCCACGGGCAGGCCGGCCCGCAGGCCCTTGCGGTGCCGGGTGACGATGAAGAGGGCGTAGTCGATGCCCACGCCGAGGCCGATGAGGGTGCCGAGCATGGGCGCGAAGTCGGCGACGTTCATGACGTGGCCGAGCAGCTGGGTGCCCATGGCGGCGGTGCCGACGCTCACGAGGGCGGTGGCGATCGGCAGCAGGCTCGCGGCCAGCGAGCCGAAGACGACGAAGAGGACGACGGCGGCCACGGCGATGCCGATGATCTCGCTGAGGTGCCCGCCCTTGCTCTCCGCGCCGTCGACGCCGGTGCCGCCGAGGGCGACCTGGAGGTTGCCGTCCGCCGCGGAGCGCGCCGTGTCGACGACCTTGCGGGCGAGCTCCTTGCCGGGGCCGCCGGCGTCCGTGAAGGTGAGGGAGGCGTACGCGGTGTGCCCGTCGCCGCTGATCCGGGTGGCGCCGTCGGGGCCGCTGTACGGGCCGCTGACCGCCTCGACGCCGGGGAGCGCGGCCACCTCGTGCAGGACCTCGGTCATGCGCTGCTCGACGGCGGCCGCGCGCACGGTGCCGCTGCCGGTGTGCCAGACGATGGTGTCGTCGCCGCCCTGGCCGGGGAAACCGGCGTCCAGGAGGGCGCTCGCGCGGGCCGCTTCGGTGCCGGGCACGGCGTAGTCGTTGGAGTAGGCCGGGCCGCTGAGCAGGGCGGCGGCCGCGGTGCCCGCGAGGGCGACGAGCCACAGCACGATGACGGCGGAGCGGCGGCGCAGGCACCACCGGGCGAGTGAGGTCATACGGGCTGCTTCCCGGGTATCGCGTCGATCCCGCCGGGATGCTGACCCGTGCTGTTCCGAGCGCTTGGGGCTACTGGGCTCGGGGCCCCCGGGACGCACCGGGTGCAGACGGTGCGGAGGGGCCCCTTGCCGACCCACTGTGACAGCCGGAAAAGATCGATTGTCCGCTTTGTGGCCCACCCCACACGGGGGTGCGGGCGGCCGCTCAGCTCGGGGCCTGCCAGCTGTGGGCGACGTCCACGACGATGCGGTTGCGCTCCTGGAAGACGCGGAAGGGAAGCCGCGCGCGGACGCCGACGCCGACGAGGGTCTCGCCCTCGAAGCTGCTGGCGAAGCGGGTGTCCTGGAAGGTCCTGAAGCCGGTGAGGTCCACGCCGGTCAGCGGCTGCCCGGCGTGGCCGGGGTAGCGCGGCTCGGCGGTGCTCGGGTCATAGCTCGGGGCGGACACGCGGATGGCCAGGACCGCTCCGCCGGAGACGGGGATCGGGTCGCCCGAGCCGTCCTGGCGCAGCTGGTCCACGTACTCCACGCGGTAGCCGATGCGGTGGTCGCCGATGCCCTGGACGTCGAAGACCAGGCGGTCGAAGCACTCGTGCGCGCCGGCCCTGATGTCCAGGAGCGGCTTGTAGGCCGAGGTCGCGGCCGTCTTGGTCAGGCTCCCCCAGCCCGCCTCGCACTTCGCCGCGGCCGCCGGTCCGGGCCGCTCGGTCGCCGCGCCGGCCGGGACCGTCGTCGCCAGCAGGCCGGCGCCCGCCAGCGTGACCGCCGCCAGTGCTCTGCTCAGCCGTCTCATGTGCCAACCCCCATACCTCGGTGGCGGGCACAGGGTGGGCCCGCCCGCATGCGGGATCATGCCGGACGGGGGCCACGAAGGCCATAGAGGGCAAGAAACCAGCCATTCTCGACCCAATTCCGGACAGACAATGGCCGCCCCTCAGAAAAGGGGCGGCCATGAATCGTCAGGCACGAAGCGGAAGGTCAGCCCTCGACGCCGAGGCGCTCCAGGATGAGCTCCCGGACCCGGGCCGCGTCGGCCTGGCCGCGCGTGGCCTTCATGACCGCGCCGACCAGGGCACCCGCCGCGGCGACCTTGCCGGCACGGATCTTGTCCGCGATGCCCGCGTTGGCCGCGATGGCCTCGTCCACGGCAGCACCCAGGGCGCTGTCGTCGGAGACGACCTTCAGGCCGCGCTTCTCGACGACCTCGTCCGGGCCGCCCTCGCCCGCGAGCACGCCCTCGATGACCTGGCGGGCCAGCTTGTCGTTGAGCGAGCCCTCGGCGACGAGCGCCGCCACCCGGGCGACCTGCGCCGGGGTGATCGGCAGCGCCGCGAGGTCCGTACCGGACTCGTTGGCGCTACGGGCCAGCTCGCCCATCCACCACTTGCGGGCGGCGGCGGAGTCGGCACCGGCCTCGACGGTGGCGGTGATCAGGTCGACCGCGCCCGCGTTGAGGATCGACTGCATGTCGTGCTCGGTGATGCCCCACTCCTCGCGCAGCCGGTTGCGGCGCACGCGCGGCAGCTCGGGCAGGGTCCCGCGCAGCTCCTCGACCCACTCCCGGGAGGGGGCCACCGGCACCAGGTCCGGCTCGGGGAAGTAGCGGTAGTCCTCGGCCTCTTCCTTGATGCGGCCGGACGTGGTCGACCCGTCCTCCTCGTGGAAGTGGCGGGTCTCCTGCACGATCGTGCCGCCGGCCGAGAGGACGGAGGCGTGCCGCTGGACCTCGAAGCGCACCGCGCGCTCGACGGAGCGCAGCGAGTTGACGTTCTTGGTCTCGGAGCGGGTGCCGAACTTCTCGGTGCCGTCCGGGCGCAGCGACAGGTTCACGTCGCAGCGCATCTGGCCCATCTCCATCCGGGCCTCGGAGACGCCCAGCGCCTTGATGAGCTCGCGGAGCTCGGCGACGTACGCCTTGGCGACCTCGGGGGCCCGCTCGCCCGCGCCCTCGATCGGCTTGGTGACGATCTCGATGAGCGGGATGCCGGCGCGGTTGTAGTCCAGCAGGGAGTGCTGGGCGCCGTGGATGCGGCCGGTGGCACCGCCCACGTGCGTGGACTTGCCGGTGTCCTCCTCCATGTGGGCGCGCTCGATCTGCACGCGGAAGACCTCGCCGTCCTCCAGCTGCACGTCGAGGTAGCCGTTGAAGGCGATCGGCTCGTCGTACTGGGAGGTCTGGAAGTTCTTCGGCATGTCCGGATAGAAGTAGTTCTTCCGGGCGAAGCGGCACCACTCGGCGATCTCGCAGTTCAGCGCGAGACCGATCTTGATGGCGGACTCGACGCCGATGGCGTTGACCACGGGCAGGGCGCCGGGCATGCCGAGGCAGACCGGGCAGGTCTGGGTGTTGGGGTCCGCGCCCAGCTCCGTGGAGCAGCCGCAGAACATCTTCGTCTTGGTGCCGAGCTCGACATGGACCTCCAGGCCCATGACGGGGTCGTAGGAAGCCAGCGCGTCCTCGTACGACACCAGTTCAGTGACGGTCACGGAAAACTAACCTCTCAGGTCCTGGCTCAGTCCGCGAGGACGTCGTCGCTGCTCATCCGGCGCAGTTCGCGCACGAGCAGCGCGACGCCGGTGGCGATGGCGGCGGCGGAGACGATCGCGTCGACCAGCTGGAGCGTGTCCTGCTCGCCGCGCGCCTTCTTCGCCTGCTTGATGACGCTCACGGCGCCGAACAGCGTCGTGCCGATGGACAGGTACGTGCCGGGCTTGGACTTCTTGAAGCCCTTGGCCTTCTTCAGCGCGCTCGCCTTGCTCACTTCGGTGCTCACAGCGACGGTGCCTCCTCGATCAGGTGGTGGCCCCAGCGCTCGGTGAACGCGGCCTCGACCGCGGCACCGACCTTGTAGAGCCGGTCGTCCTTCAGGGCGGGAGCGATGATCTGCAGACCGACCGGCAGGTTGTCCTCGGGCGCCAGGCCGCACGGCAGCGACATGGCCGCGTTGCCCGCCAGGTTGGTCGGGATGGTGCACAGGTCCGCGAGGTACATCGCCATCGGGTCGTCGGCGCGCTCGCCGATCGCGAAGGCGGTGGTCGGGGTGGTCGGCGAGACGATCACGTCGACCTGCTCGAACGCCTTCTCGAAGTCGCGCGTGATGAGCGTGCGGACCTTCTGCGCCGAGCCGTAGTAGGCGTCGTAGTAGCCCGAGCTGAGCGCGTACGTGCCGAGCATGACGCGGCGCTTGACCTCGGGGCCGAAGCCGGCCTCGCGGGTGAGGGCGGTGACGTCCTCGGCCGAGCGGGTGCCGTCGTCGCCGGTCCGCAGGCCGTAGCGCAGGCCGTCGAAGCGGGCCAGGTTCGAGGAGCACTCGGACGGCGCGATCAGGTAGTACGCGGCCAGGGCCAGGTCGAAGGACGGGCAGTCCAGCTCGACGACCTCGGCGCCCAGCTCCTTCAGCAGCTCGACGGACTCGTCGAAGCGCTGGAGGACGCCGGCCTGGTAGCCCTCGCCGCGGAACTGCTTGACGACGCCGACGCGCATGCCGGCGACGGAGCCGTTGCGGGCGGCCTCGACGACCGGCGGGACCGGCGCGTCGATGGACGTGGAGTCCATCGGGTCGTGGCCGGCGATGACCTCGTGCAGCAGGGCCGCGTCCAGGACCGTACGGGCGCAGGGGCCGCCCTGGTCGAGGGAGGAGGAGAAGGCGACCATGCCGTAGCGGGAGACCGCGCCGTAGGTCGGCTTGACGCCGACCGTGCCGGTGACGGCGGCGGGCTGGCGGATCGAGCCGCCGGTGTCCGTGCCGATGGCGAGCGGGGCCTCGTACGCGGCGAGGGCCGCGCTGGAGCCGCCGCCGGAGCCGCCGGGGATCTTGGTGAGGTCCCAGGGGTTGCCGGTCGGGCCGTAGGCGCTGTTCTCCGTGGAGGAGCCCATCGCGAACTCGTCCATGTTGGTCTTGCCGAGGATGACGACGTCCGCGTCCTTCAGGCGCTTGGTGAGCGTCGCGTCGTACGGCGGGATCCAGCCCTCGAGGATCTTCGAGCCGACCGTGGTCGGGATCCCCTTGGTGGTGAAGATGTCCTTCAGCGCGAGCGGGACGCCGGCCAGCGGGCCGAGCTTCTCGCCGCGGGCGCGCTTGGCGTCGACCTCGCGGGCCTGGGCGAGGGCGCCCTCGCGGTCCACGTGGAGGAAGGCGTGCACCTTCTCGTCCACGGCCTCGATGCGGGCCAGGTGGGCCTCGGTGACCTGCACGGCGGTGAGCTCGCCCGAGGCGATCTTCTCCGCGATCTCAGCGGCCGTGAGCTTGATGATGTTGATGTCCGTCATGACGGTTTAGTCCTCCCCCAGGATCTGCGGCACCTTGAAACGCTGCTGCTCCTGGGCGGGGGCGCCCGACAGCGCCTCCTGCGGGGTCAGCGACGGACGGACTTCGTCCGGGCGCATGACGTTGGTCAGCGGCAGCGGGTGGGACGTCGGGGGAACGTCCTGCTCGGCGACCTCGGAGACGCGGGCGACCGCGCCGATGATGTCGTCGAGCTGGCCGGCGAAGTGCTCGAGCTCTTCGTCCTTGAGCTCCAGACGTGCCAGCCGGGCGAGGTGGGCTACCTCCTCGCGCGTGATGCCAGGCATGCGGCGATCCTCAGGGTTCGTGACGGATTCTGGGCGGGTTGTGCGCCCAATCCTATGGCTCCGGGAGCCGTGCCTGCTAAACGCTTTCCCCGTGGCTGCGCCCCGGGGCGCTCCGGCCCCGCCGGCCTGCCCCACGGGCGGGGTCGTCCGGCACCGCCGGATTCCCCGGTGGGGGTTGATCACCGTCGCGGCGGGAAGAAGTGCCCGCCGCCGCGGCGCTCAGCCCCCGGCCACGTGACCGGCGGTGCCGGGCCGGCCGTCAGCCCTACGTGACCGCGTCCTCCTCCGCGGGGGCGGACGCCGCCGCGGACACGCGGTCGGCCTCCCGGTGCCAGCCGGACTCGTTGCGGAGGCGGAGCCAGGCCGTCGTCTCGTCCGGCGGCATGGCCGCGGCGACGAGCCAGCCCTGGACCGCGTCGCAGCCCAGGTCCCGCAGGCGCTCCCAGGTCTCGTCGTCCTCGACGCCCTCGGCGACGACGAGCAGGCCCAGCGAGTGCGCGAGGTCGAGCGTGCAGCGGACGATCTCCGCGTCCTCGTTGTCGATGGCGAGCCGGGCCACGAACGACCGGTCGATCTTCAGTTCGCTGACCGGGAGCCGGCGCAGGTGGACCAGCGACGAATAGCCCGTGCCGAAGTCGTCCAGGGACATCTTCACGCCGTGCCCCGTGAGCCCGGCGAGCGTGTCCGCGGCCCGCTGCGGGTCCTCCAGCAGGACGTGCTCGGTTATCTCCAGCTGGAGCGCCCCCGCGGGGACCCCGTGCCGGGCGAGCCGCGCCGCGACGGAGCCCGCGAACCCGGGGGTGTGGACGTCGCGCGGCGAGACGTTGACGGCGACCGGCACCTCCAGGCCCATGGCCCGCCACTTCGCCACCTGCGCGAGGGCGGTCTCCAGCACGTACTCGGTGAGCCTGGGCATCAGCCCCGAGGACTCGGCGATCGCGATGAACTCGTCCGGGGAGACCCGGCCCCGCTCGGGGTGGACCCAGCGCACCAGCGCCTCCAGCCCCGCGACGTGCCCGTCGAAGCCGACCTTGGGCTGGTAGTGCAGCTCGACGTCGCCCGCGTCGAGCGCGCGCCGCAGATCACCGAGGAGCCCGAGCCGGTCGGGGGTGTTGCCGTCGCGCCGGGCCTCGTAGACCTCGACGCCGCTGCGGTCGCGCTTGGCCTGGTACATGGCGACGTCCGCCCGGCGCAGCAGCCCCTCGGCGTCGAGGGCGTGGTCGGGGTAGACGGCGACGCCGGCGCTGGCCTCCAGGACGAGGGTGAGCCCGTCGAGGTCGAGCGGGGAGCCGAGCGCGGCGACCAGTGAACGGGCCACGCGCTGGGCGCCGGTGAGGGAGTCCGCGGTGGGCAGCAGGACCGCGAACTCGTCGCCGCCGAGGCGCGCCGCCTCCGCGTCCCGCGGCAGGGCGAGGCGCAGCCGTTCGGCTATCTGCAACAGCAGCCGGTCCCCGGCGAGATGGCCGAGGGTGTCGTTGACGGAGCGGAAGCGGTCGAGGTCGATGAGGACGAGCGCGGAGCGGGTGCCGGCGCGCTCGGCCTCGTCGAGGGCACTCCAGGTGCGCTCCAGGAGCCACTGGCGGTTGGGCAGGCCGGTGAGCGGGTCGCGCAGCTGCTCCTCGGCGCGGGCGCGGGCGATCCACAGCGTGGAGTCGAGGGCGATGAGGGGGACGGCGAACAGCGGCAGCAGCAGCGGGGCGTGGTCGGCGACGACGGCGATCAGCGGGGCGATGCCGAGGAGGGCGCCGCCGACGAGGGCCTGCCGGACCAGGGCGGTGCGGGCGATGGTGCTCAGGCCGGCGCGGGGCGCCATGGAGTACCACAGCAGGGCGCGGGTGACGGCGAGGTAGAGGAAGGCGGCGAGGGCCACTTGGGGGATGGCGGTGAGCGGCCACTCGTCGGGCATCCAGGGGTTCTCGACGGTGGAGACGACGCCGCAGACGGCGAGGGCGAGGCCGGCGGCGCCGATGCCGAGGATGTCGACCGCACCGTGGAGTAAGGCCTGGCGCCAGCGGTGGCGGCGTGCGGTGGCGACGAGCAGGACGACGGCGATGCTGATGAGGACGGCGGGCAGCCAGCCGTAGAGCAGCAGGACGGCGAGGGTGAGGGCGGCTCCTGAGCCGGTGCCGCCCCACCAGCGGTCGCGCCCGAGGGCGACGAGGTGGGCGACGATGAGGCCGGTGAGGACGGCCAGGGACCAGCCGACGGCGCGGCCGGGGAACACGGCGTGGCCCGCGCCGATCACCCGGCAGACCCCGGCGGCGAGCGAGACCGCCGCCACGGTGACGCAGACCGTCGGCAGCGCGGGCGGAGGAACCCGGCGCAGCCGGGATGCCGGTTCGGCGCTGTCGGTGGGTTTCATGCCCGTCCCTCTCACAGCCGGCGGTGCCCGCGCCACGGCAGGCGCACATCTCAACAGTAGGCCGCAGAAGGCTACGGCGGGCAGCGATCGGCAGCGGTTGTCCGATGGGGATCCGGCCTCTTGTAGCCATCTGGTATGCGCTGTAGGGGTAATGCCCACTGACTATGCGGGCATTACTCCGCTGGGGTGGCGACCGGTGTGCGGACCTGCCTTCCGGTGGCGGTGCCGCTCCGCGTGGGGCGGGTGGCGGCGGGGGTGACGAAGGGGGTACGGAGGGGGTGCGAAGGGGCTACCCGCACCCCCCGTCCGCTACGCCTCGCTATCGGCGCTCGTCTCCTCGCCCGCGCCCCCGGCCGCTCCCGCGCCCTCTTGCGGAACGGCCGCTTCGCGTGCGGCGTCGGGCCCTTCGGCGAGGAGCACGGCGAAGCCGTCCTCTTCCAGGACGGGCACCTTCAGCTGCATGGCCTTGTCGAACTTGGAGCCGGGGTTGTCGCCGACGACGACGAAGTCCGTCTTCTTCGACACCGAGCCGGTGACCTTGGCGCCGCGGCTCTGGAGGGCTTCCTTGGCGCCGTCGCGGGTGTACGCGGAGAGGGTGCCGGTGACGACGACGGTGAGGCCGACGAGCGGGCGCGGGCCCTCGTCCTCGGCGGCCTCCTCCTCCATGCGGACGCCGGCGGCCCGCCACTTCTCGATGATCTCGCGGCGCCAGTCCTCGGCGAACCACTCCTTGACGGCGGCGGCGACGATCGCGCCGACGCCGTCGACCGCGGCCAGCTCCTCCTCGCTCGCCTCCGCGATCCGGTCGATCGAGCGGAACTCGCGGGCGAGGGCGACCGAGGCGACGGGTCCCACGTGCCGGATCGACAGCCCGGTGAGGATGCGGGCGAGCGGCCGCTGCTTGGCCGCCTCGATGTTGGCCAGCATGGCGAGGGCGTTCTTCTTCGGCTCGCCCTTCTGGTTGGCGAAGAAGGTGACGACCTTCGGCTCGCCCGTCTCCGGGTCGCGCTTGGGCAGGCCGGAGTCGGGGTCCACCACGTAGGACTTGATGGGCAGCAGCTGTTCGATGGTCATGCCGAACAGGTCGCCCTCGTTCTTCAGGGGCGGCTCGGCGGGCTCCAGCGGCTGGGTGAGCGCGGTGGCGGCGACGTAGCCGAGGTTCTCGATGTCGAGGCTCTTGCGGCCGGCGAGGTAGAAGAGGCGCTCGCGGATCTGGGCGGGGCAGGAGCGGGCGTTGGGGCAGCGGAGGTCGATGTCGCCCTCCTTCATGGGCCGCAGCTCCGTGCCGCACTCGGGGCACTCGGCGGGCATCACGAACTCGCGCTCCGTGCCGTCGCGGAGGTCCACCACGGGGCCGAGGATCTCGGGGATGACGTCGCCGGCCTTGCGCAGCACGACGGTGTCGCCGATGAGGACGCCCTTGGCCTTGACGACCTCCTGGTTGTGCAGGGTGGCGAACTCGACCTCGGAGCCGGCGACGGTGACGGGCTCGACCACGGCGTACGGCGTGACGCGGCCCGTGCGGCCGACGCCCACGCGGATGTCGACCAGCTTGGTGTTGACCTCCTCCGGGGCGTACTTCCAGGCAATGGCCCAGCGGGGGGCCCGGGAGGTGGAGCCGAGGCGGCCTTGCAGGGGGATCTCGTCGAGCTTGACGACGACGCCGTCGATCTCGTGCTCCATGGAGTGGCGCACGTCGGGATTGCCGTAGTGGGCGATGAACTTCCGGACGGCCGCCAGGTCATCGACGACCGAGGCGTGCGCCGCCGTCGGCAGCCCCCACTCGCGCAGCAGTTCGTACGCCTGGGACTGGCGGGCGATCTCGAAGCCCTCGCGCGCGCCGACGCCGTGGACGACCATGTGCAGCGGCCGGGTGGCGGTGACGCGCGGGTCCTTCTGGCGCAGCGAGCCGGCGGCGGCGTTGCGCGGGTTGGCGAAGGGGGGCTTGCCGGCCGCCACCAGGCCGGCGTTGAGCTCCTCGAACTTCTCCATGGGGAAGTAGACCTCGCCGCGGACCTCGACGAGGGCCGGGATGCGGTCGCCTTCGAGGCGGTCGGGGATCTCGGCGATCGTGCGGACGTTGGGCGTGATGTCCTCGCCGGTGCGGCCGTCGCCGCGGGTGGCGGCGCGGGTGAGGCGGCCGTGCTCGTAGGTGAGGTTGACGGCGAGGCCGTCGACCTTGAGCTCGCACAGGAAGTGGTACGGGGTGCCGCCGCCGATGTCCTTGGCGATGCGCTCGGCCCAGGCGGCGAGCTCCTCGTCGTCGAAGGCGTTGTCGAGGGAGAGCATGCGCTCGCGGTGCTCTACCGCCGTGAACTCCGTTTCGTACGCGCCGGCGACCTTCTGGGTGGGCGAGTCGGGCGTGCGGAGCTCGGGGTGCTCCTCCTCCAGGGCCTCCAGCGAGCGCAGCAGCTTGTCGAACGCGGCGTCGCTGATGACGGGGGCGTCCTTGACGTAATACCGGAAGCGGTGCTCCTCGATCTGCTCGGCCAGCAGCGCGTGCTTCTCCCGTGCGGGTGCGGGCACGGAGGAGCCCGCCGTGAGCTCTTCGCCCTGCTGTCCGCCCTGCCGTCCGCCCTGCTGTTCGACAGCCACCGTCTCGTCCTCCCGTTGATCCATGAGCGCCGTCACTCAGGGTTGTCTGCGAGTGATTTCGCCGCCCGGACGCAGTGGGCGAGGGCCGCGCGGGCATATGCGGGCGAAGCGCCCGCGAGACCGCACGAGGGCGTGACGACCACGGACTCCGCAAGGGTCCCCGGTGCCAGCCCCAGCCTGCGCCACAGCGTCCTGACACCCATGACGCTACCGGCAGGGTCTGACAACGGGCCGTCCGTGCCGGGCACCACGCCCATGAAGAGTGCCGTACCCGCCTCGACCGCCTCTCCCACCGCTTCTTCCTCACGCTCGGTGAAGAGCGAGAAATCGAACGAGATGCCCTGGAAGCCGGCCCGGCGCAGCAGCGCGAAGGGCACGCCGGGGGCGCAGGTGTGGACGACGGGCGCCTGGCCGGTGGCTTCGCGGGCCATGGTGACGAGGTCGCGCAGGGCGCCTTCGACGACGGCGCGGTCGACGGCCCGGTAGGTGCGGTAGCCGCTGGCGGTGCGCACCCGGCCGGTGAGGACGGCGGTCAGGGACGGCTCGTCCAGCTGGAGCACGATCCGCGCGCCGGGCACCCGCCGCCGCACGTCGGCGAGGTGGTTGCGCAGGCCTTCGGCGAGGGAGGCGGCGAGGTCGCGGCAGGCGCCGGCGTCGCCGAGCGCGGCCTCGCCGCCGCGCAGCTCCAGGGCCGCCGCGAGGGTCCAGGGGCCGACGGCCGAGACCTTGAGCGCGCCCTCGTAGCCCTGGGTGTACTCCTCCAGGGCGTCCAGGTCCTCGCCCAGCCACGAGCGGGCGCGCTTGGTGTCGCGCCCGGGCCGGTCGCTGATGCGCCATCCGCTGGGCTCGACGTGCGCGTAGACGTCGACCAGGAGGCCGGTGGTGCGCCCGGTCATGTCGGCGCCGGGGCCGCGGGCGGGCAGCTCCGGCAGGTACGGCAGGGCCTCCAGGGACCCGGTGACGGTCTTCGCGGCCTCACGGGCGTCGCCCCCGGGCATCGACCCGATGCCGGTGGCCGCCCCGGTGCCCCAGCTCTTCCCCGCTGCCGGCAGGCTGCTGCCGGGCCCCTGCTCGTTGTTGCTCTTGTCGCTCACGCAGGAAGCCTACGGGGCGCGTGAGGGCCCCTGCGCAGGCCGGCGGGGCGGCGCGGACGCCCCCGGGGCTCAGCGCTCCAGGGGCGTACGGCGGACCGGCCTCAGGCCTGTGCGCCCGGCCGGACCGTCAGGTCGTTGATCTCCGCGTCACGCGGGAGGTCGATCGCGAGCAGGATCGTCGTCGCGACGGACTCCGGGTCGATCCACCGCGACGGGTCGTACGGCTTGCCCTCCTGCTGGTGCACCTTCGCCTGCATCGGGGTCGCGGTGCGGCCCGGGTAGACGCTGGTGACGCGCACGCCGGCCGCGTGCTCCTCGGCGCGCAGCGAGTCCGCGAGCGCCTTCAGGCCGTGCTTGCTCGCGGCGTACGCGCCCCACGTGGCGTGGGCGTTGAGGCCGGCGCCGGAGTTGACGAAGAGGACGTGGCCCTTCGTCACGCGCAGCTGCGGCAGGAACAGCCGGGTCAGCTCCGCCGGGGAGACCAGGTTGGCGGCGAGGGTGCTGTTCCATGTCTTGGGCGTCAGCTCGCCGACGGAGCCGAGTTCGACGACGCCCGCGATGTGCAGGAGCGTGTCGACGCGGTCCGGCAGCGACTGCTTGTCGAGGGCCCAGGAGAGCCGGTCCGGGCTGGCCAGGTCGGCCACGAGCGTGTGGGCGCCGGGGAACTCCGCGGCCAGCTCCCTGGCCCGGCCCGCGTCGCGCGCGAAGAGGTGGACCTCATCGCCCCGGCCGAGGAGCCGGCGCGCGACCGCCGCCCCGATGCCGGAGCCGGCCCCGGTGATCAGATGTGTTGCCATGGGAGCCAGCTTGCCTTACGGCGGGGGCGGGTGCAGCAGCGCGGGTCCGCGGGCGGGCGCGTGCGGCTAGCTCAGGCCCGCGGACTCCTCCAGGTACGCCATCGCGCCCAGCCCGTCCTCGGCGAAGAAGACGAGGGCGGTCAGCGGCAGGGGCAGGAAGCCCTCGTCCTCCATGCGCTGGAACTGCGCCTTGAGGCCGTCGTAGAAGCCGGCCGTGTTGAGCAGGACGACGGGCTTGTCGTGGATGCCGTGCTTCTTCAGCTCCAGGATCTCCGTCGCCTCGTCCAGCGTGCCGGTGCCGCCCACCATGACGACGACGGCGTCGGCGCGCGCGAGCAACTGCGCCTTGCGCTCGGCGAGGTCGCGGGTGACGACCATCTCGTCGGCGTTCGCGCGTGCCCGCGCGGCGAGGAACTCGACCGACACGCCGACCAGCCGGCCGCCGCTCTCCTGCACGCCGTCGGCCATGACCTTCATCAGGCCCGACTCCGAGCCGCCCCACACGAGCGTGTGCCCGCCGCGGCCGATGAGTTCGGCGAACTCACGGGCGGGGGCGGTGTAGCGGGCGTCGAGGTCGGCGGCGGAGCAGAAGACGGCGATGTTCATGAACGCCACCGTACGGGGTCGTACCGCACGGGCTGCTGTGGGCTGTTTTCGGCCCCTTTCCCGCCTCTTCCTGTCCCTGTTACGGCCCCGTTCGGCTGCGGGTTCGTCACAGGGAGCAGGCTGGTTTGGCGCCTTGTAAGCGCGCTGTTAGCGTGACGTGCACTCGTCAGCCGGGCGTCAACAGGCGCTGTTTCCAGCCAATTCATCGGGGGAATTTTCCAGTGAAGCTTCGTCATGTCCGCGCGGCCGCCGTCTTCGGAATCGCCGTCGTCGCCCTGACCGGAGCCCGCGGGCATCACGGCGGCAGCTGCAGCGGCGGCAGTTCCAGCCACCACAGCAGCAGCTCCACCTCGGGCGGCACCACGACGACGGGCGGCACGAGCGGCGGCTCTACCAGCACGGACGGCGGCCTCACCACGGGTGGCAGCACCGGCAGCACGGGCAGCACCACCAGCGGGTCCACGACCAGCGGCACGACCACCTCGGGCGGCATCACCGGCGGCAGCAGCGCGAACGCCTCCCGCGACCTGAAGATCGTCAGCTGTGACTACAGCGACGCCCGCGGCATCACCGCGAAGATCTCCGTCACCAACCCCAGCCTGACGGACAACAACACCTACGCGTTCTCGGTGAAGTTCACCGACGCGAACGGCACCCTCATCGGCACCCGCAACCGCACCATCCCCTACGTCGGTCCCGGCAAGACCGAGACGCAGGACGTCTCCCAGGTGTACGTGCCGAAGGCGGGCACCAGCGTCAGCGGCAAGTGCGAGGTCAACAACGTGACGCGCACCAAGTCGTAGCGAGCGCCGCCGGAACGGGCCGTGCGGGTCAGGCGCTCTGCGCCGCCTGCGCGGCCCGCGCGCGTTCGGTCGTGGCGATCGTGGCCGAGCCGACCACGCGCGTGCCGTCGTACAGCACGATCGCCTGGCCCGGGGCCACGCCGCGGACCGGCTCCGCGAAGGCCACCCGCAGCTCGTCGCCGACGAGCTCGGCCGTCACCTCGGTCTCGCCGCCGTGGGCGCGCAGCTGGGCGGTGTACGTGCCGGGGCCCTGCGGGGCCGCGCCGCACCAGCGGGGGCGGATGGCGGTCAGGGCGGCGACGTCCAGCGCCTCCACCGGGCCCACCGTCACGGTGTTGTTCACCGGCGAGATGTCCAGGACGTAGCGCGGCTTGCCGTCCGGGGCGGGGTGGCCGATGCGCAGGCCCTTGCGCTGGCCGATCGTGAAGCCGTACGCGCCCTCGTGCGTGCCCACCTTCGCGCCGGTCTCGTCGACGATGTCACCGTCGGCCTTGCCGAGGCGCTTCGCCAGGAAGCCGCGGGTGTCGCCGTCGGCGATGAAGCAGATGTCGTGGCTGTCCGGCTTCTTCGCCACGGCCAGGCCGCGGCGCTCCGCCTCCGCGCGGATCTCGTCCTTCGTGGTGACCGTGTCGCCCAGCGGGAACATCGCGTGGGCGAGCTGCCGGTCGTCCAGCACGCCGAGGACGTAGGACTGGTCCTTGGCCATGTCGCTGGCGCGGTGCAGCTCGCGCGTGCCGTCCTCGTTGACGAGGACCGTGGCGTAGTGGCCCGTGCACACCGCGTCGAAGCCGAGCGCGAGCGCCT
This sequence comes from Streptomyces sp. SCA2-17, assembly GCF_044336695.1. Classification (NCBI taxonomy): domain Bacteria; kingdom Bacillati; phylum Actinomycetota; class Actinomycetes; order Kitasatosporales; family Streptomycetaceae; genus Streptomyces; species Streptomyces sp. SCA2-17. The sequence goes on along the minus strand of NZ_CP117521.1, from coordinate 4,577,187 downwards.
TGTCGAGCAGCGCCGCGAACTTGATCTTCTCGTTGCAGCGGAGGCAGGGGTTGGGCGTGCGGCCCGCCTCGTACTCGGCGACGAAGTCCTCCACGACGTCCTCGCGGAAGCGTTCCGCCAGATCCCAGCAGTAGAACGGGATGCCGATCACGTCCGCGGCGCGGCGGGCGTCGCGGGAGTCCTCGATCGTGCAGCAGCCGCGGGCGCCCGTCCGGAACGACTGCGGGTTCGCGGACAGCGCGAGGTGCACGCCGGTCACGTCGTGCCCGGCCTCGGCGGCGCGGGCCGCGGCGACGGCGGAGTCGACACCGCCGGACATGGCGGCGAGCACGCGGAGCCCCTTGCGGGGGGCGTTGAGGTCGGGAGCACCGGGGAAGTCAGTCATAACCCTTCCAGGGTACGGGGGCGACCGGCGTCGTGGCGTCCGGGTTTCCGGGGGTGCCCGTACGACGGGGCCCGGCGATCTTCTCCCGCCGCGACGGCGGGACACCCCCACGGTCCTATCCGGCGGCGCCCAGCCGCCATCAGGCCGTCCGGCACCGCCGGAGAACGCCGTCCTGGTTGCGCGCCGCTGCGGCGGAAGGAATTCGCCGGACCGGCGGTGCCTGGCCGGCCTGCGGTGGTCACGGGGCGGAACCGGGGGCCGGATCGTGAGCGTTGGGGTGGGGAGGGGACACGGCACTCGGGGGTGGGATGGGCGCGGAGCGGATTTCCCGGCGGCGGGTGCTGGTCGGCGGGGCCGGGATCGTCGTGGGGGCCGGCACCGCCGGGTACGCCGGGCGGGACGAGGTCCGGCGCTGGTGGTGGCGGGTTTCCGGGCGGGAGAGACCCCGTACGGACGGAGCGGTCGACCACGCCGGCGCCGAGTGGGCCGCCGCCTCGTCCGCGAACTGGCGGCGCGCGTCGCGGCCGGACGACTACGACGTCGACCGCGTCGTCGTCCACGTCGTCCAGGGCGGCTACGACGACGCCCTCCGCGTCTTCCGCGACCCCCTGCACGAGGCCGCCGCGCACTACGTCGTCCGCAAGGACGGGCACGTCGCGCAGACCGTCCGCGAGCTGGACGTGGCCTTCCACTCCGGGAACCGCGCCTTCAACGAGCGCAGCATCGGCATCGAGCACGAGGGCTACGTGGACCGCCCCGCCGGCTTCACGGACGCCATGTACACCGCCTCGGCGCGCCTCACGGCGGACATCTGCGCCCGGTACGGGATCCCCGTGGACCGCACGCACATCGTCGCCCACTCCGAGGTGCCGGGGACGGATCACACCGACCCCGGCCCCCACTGGGACTGGGAGCGCTACCTGCGGCTCGTCACGCTCGCAAAGGAAGCAGCCGCTAGCTGAGGCCCGCCGTGCGCGCCCGCTCCACCACGGGGCCGATCGCGTCCACCACGGCCGCCACGTCCGCCGCCGTGGACGTGTGCCCCAGGGAGAAGCGGAGCGTGCCGCGGGCCAGGTCCGCGTCGGTGCCCGTGGCGAGGACGACGTGGCTCGGCTGGGCCACGCCCGCCGTGCACGCGGAGCCCGTGGAGCACTCGATGCCCTGGGCGTCGAGGAGGAGCAGCAGGGAGTCGCCCTCGCACCCGGGGAAGGAGAAGTGCGCGTTGGCGGGCAGCCGGCCGGCCGGGTCGGGGTCGCCGCCCAGGACGGCGTCGGGGACGGCGGCCCGCACCCCGGCGATCAGCTCGTCGCGCAGGGCACCGACCTCGCGGGCGAAGTCCGCGCGCCGGGCGGCGGCGAGCTCGCCGGCGACGGCGAAGGCGGCGACCGCGGGCACGTCGAGCGTGCCGGAGCGCACGTGGCGCTCCTGGCCGCCGCCGTGGAGCAGCGGCACGGGCGCGTACTGGCGGCCCAGGAGCAGCGCGCCGATCCCGTACGGCCCGCCGATCTTGTGCCCGCTGACCGTCATGGCGGCGAGCCCCGAGTCGGCGAAGCCGACGTCCAGCTGCCCGACGGCCTGGACGGCGTCCGCGTGCAGGGGCACGCCGAACTCGGCGGCAACCGCGGCGAGTTCGCGCACCGGCATGACGGTGCCGATCTCGTTGTTGGCCCACATCACCGTGGCCAGGGCGACGTCCCCGGGCCGGCGGGCTATGGCCTCGCGCAGCGCGTCGGGGTGGACCCGCCCGTGGGAGTCGACGGGGAGGTACTCGACGGTCGCGCCCTCGTGGGTGGCGAGCCAGTCGACGGCGTCCAGCACGGCGTGGTGCTCGACGGGGCTGGTGAGGACGCGCGTACGGGCGGGGTCGGCGGCGCGGCGCGCCCAGTACAGCCCCTTGACGGCGAGGTTGTCGGCTTCGGTGCCGCCCGCGGTGAACACGACTTCGCTGGGGCGCGCGCCGAGCGCCGCGGCGAGGGACTCGCGCGCCTCCTCGACGGTGCGGCGCGCCCGCCGCCCGGCGGCGTGCAGCGAGGAGGCGTTTCCGGTGAGGGCGAGCTGGGCGGTCATCGCCTGCACCGCCTCCGGGAGCATCGGGGTGGTGGCGGCGTGGTCGAGGTAGGCCATGGTGGGCACGATTCTACGAGGCCGGGTCCGGAACCGTACCGGGCGTTCCGGCCCGGGGCCGTCCGTACAGTTCCGCGGTCGCCGCGGCCGCCTCCGCCAGGTCCGCGCGGACCTCCTCCGGGGAGAGGACCTCGACGTCGGGGCCGAAGGCCAGCAGGGTGCGGGCGGCGCGGGGGTCGGTGAAGAGGAGTTCGACGGTGGCGGGGTCGCCGGCGGAGGGCGGGGCCGCGACGGCGGAACCGAGGAAGCGCAGGAACAGGTCGAGCCGGGAGCGCCGTACGGCGGCCGTCACGCGCACGTCCGCGGGCCGCTGTTCGACCTCGCGCCGGAGGAGCTCCCAGGCGTCGGCGAGTTCGACGCCGGCCCGGCGCCGCACGGCGTCCGCGGTGACGGTCACGGCGGCCATGCGGTCGGCGCGGAAGAGCTGCGGGCGGGCCCGCCGGTCGGCGACGAGGTACCAGACGCCGGCCTTGGCGACGAGGCCGTAGGGGTCGACGGTGTACGTACGGGTGTGTTCCTGGCCGCCGTGCCGGTAGCGCAGGCGCAGCCGCCGGTCGGCGAAGACGGCGGTCTGCAGTGCGCCGACGTCGACGGCAGGGGCCGGTGCGGGGCCGCCCAGCCAGCGGACGGGGTCGACGAGGATGCGGCGGCTGGTGGCTTCGGCGGCGGGGCGGTGCGGGGCGGGCAGGGCGGCCATGACCTTGCGCAGGGCGGAGCCGAGGGCGCCGTCGAGGCCGAGGTCGGCGAGCGTGCTCCGGGTGGCGAGGACGAACAGGGCGCGGGCTTCGTCGGCGGTGAGGCCCGTGACGTCCGTGCGGTAGCCGGGCAGCAGCGCTATGCCGCCGTGCCGGCCGCGCTCGGCGTAGACGGGCACGCCGGCGGCGGACAGGGACTCGACGTCGCGGTAGACGGTGCGGACGGACACCTCCAGGCGGTCGGCCAGCTCGCGGGCGGGCACGCGGCCGCGGGTCTGGAGGAGCAGGAGGATCGACAGCAGGCGGTCGGATTTCACCGCTCAAGGATCGCCTGCGGGGGTGGGGAAAACCTGACGGCCGTTGTCAGGTTATGGCGGGATGCTCTGCGTGTTCTCCCAACGGATCTCTCCTTGCGAATGGAGTCGCCATGACCGGCGCGCCCACCCTCTCCGACCCCCGCCCCCTGATGGAGCGCGCGGTCGCCCAGGTCGCGGCCCTGATCGAGGCCGTGCCCGCGGAGCGGCTCGGGAACCCGACGCCGTGCGCGGAATTCGACGTGCGGGCCCTGCTGGGGCACCTCGTGGCCGGCGTGCAGGACGCGGCGCAGCTCGGCGAGACCGGCACGCTGAAGAGGAGCGGCCCGCCCGCGGACGTCGCGGACGACGGCTGGGGCCGGGCCTACGGGGCGGCGCTGGCCCGGCTGAGGGCGGCCTGGGCGGACGACGCGACGCTGGAGCGCCCGGTGACCGTGGAGTGGGGGACATTCCCGGGGGCCGTGTACCTGGCGTCGGGGGTGGTGCTGGAGAGCGTCACCCACGCCTGGGACCTGTCGCAGGCACTGGGGCACCCGCTCCCCCTGGACCAGGAGCTGGCCGGACTGGTGCTGGACCCGGCCCAGCGGTTCCTGCCGGCGGACCGGCGGGGCGAGGAGGTGCCGTTCGGGGCGGTGCGGCCCGCGCCGGAGGGTGCGGACCCGTATACGCGGCTGGCGGCGTGGCTGGGCCGCGAGGTCGCCTAGCCCCGCCGTGAACCCGCGGCCTCAGCGCCGCGGGGCGGCCGCCAGCTGCCGGGACTGGGCCACGAGCCGGTCCTCGCTGTCCCAGACCTCGGCGTCCTCCTCCAGGAAGCCGCCCGCGAGGTTGCGCGTGGTGATGGCGATGCGGACGGGGCCGGGCGCGGGCCGGCAGCGGATGTGGGCGGTCAGCTCGACGGTGGGCACCCAGCCGCTCAGGCCCATCTCGAACGTCGTGGGCGGCAGGGCGTCGACGGCGAGCAGCAGGGCGAGCGGGTCCAGGGGGCGGCCGTCGGCGAGCCCGAACCAGCCGCGCATCTCGCCGCGGCCGCTGGGCGCGCCGGCCGCCCAGCCGGCGGTCGCGGGGTCGAGGCGGATGTCGAGGCGGCGGGCGATCTCGGCGAGGGGGTGGGAGCCGTCGCCGTGCTCCTGGCCGAGGCAGTGCTCGTACGGGGGGAGGGCCGGCGGCTTGGCCGTGGTGCGGACGTCGTCGCTGAGGGCGCCGAGGTCGCCGTAGGTGGCGAGGACGCGGATCCGCTCGATCTCGCTGCCGTCCGCGTCGTACTGGAGGAGGGAGGCCTGGCCCGTGGAGAGGGCGCGGCCGGTGCGCACGGTCTGCGTGCGGACGACGGCGGGGCCGGGCCGGCTCACGGAGAGGTAGTGCGCGGTGATGGTGAACGGGTCGGCGTGGGGCAGTTCCCCGGCGAGGCCCCGGCCGAGCACGGCCAGGAGGAAGCCGCCGTTGACCGCGCCGCCGATGGTCCACCCGGCCGGGAGCCCGGCCTCGTACGTGCCGGGGCCGCGCCGGGTCAGCGCGGTGTCGCGGTCGAATTCGCTGTCACCGATGGTTGCCTGTGCCATGCCGGTCACGCTACACCCGGGAGTTACTGACCGGTAGGTTCTGAGTGAAGGATCAACGACCCGGACCTACCGGACGGCGCCGCGCCCTCACGCCTCTTCCGTGGCCGCGCTCCGCCGGTGCCACGCCCGCGGCGCCCGCCAGTTGAAGCGCATCGCGAGCAGCCGCAGGACGAACGCCGTCACCACGGGCACCGCGTACGCCGCGCCGTCCAGCGCGCCGAAGCGGAGCAGCAGCGCGGCCAGCGCGGCGCCGACCATGGCCGGCACGGCGTACAGGTCGCGGTCCCAGCGCAGCAGCGACGGCACCTCGTGCGCGAGTATGTCGCGCAGCACGCCGCCGCCGACCGCCGTGGCCATCCCGAGCGTCGTGGCGAAGACGAGGCCGAGCCCGTGCCCGTACGCCTTGACCGTGCCGGTGACGCAGAACAGCCCGAGGCCCGCCGCGTCGAAGACCCCCACCGCCTTGGTGATCCGCTCGACCTCCGGGTGCAGGAAGAAGACGATCACCGTGGCGAGCAGCGGGGTGAGGAAGTAGCCGAGGTCGGTGAAGGCCGCGGGCGGCACGGCGCCGATGATCACGTCCCGGATCAGCCCGCCGCCCAGCGCCGTGACCTCCGCCAGGACCGCCATGCCGAAGACGTCGAAGTTCTTCCGCACGGCGAGCAGGGCGCCGGAGATCGCGAAGACGAAGATCCCCGCGATGTCCAGCGAATGCTGGACGGAGGGACTGAACAGGTCGGTGAGCACCAGACATTCTTACTCGGCCCGGACGCCGTTTCGGACGCTCACCCTCCGGCAGCCGCCGGCGCGGCCGCCTCCGGTGCGTTCTCCGGGTGGTGGCAGGCCACCTGGTGGCCCGGCTCCAGCGCCAGCAGCGGCGGCTCCTGCACCGTGCACACGTCGGTCGCCTTCCAGCACCGGGTGTGGAAGCGGCAGCCGGACGGCGGCGAGATCGGCGAGGGCACGTCGCCCTTGAGCAGGATCCTCTCCCTCTTCGTGCGCCGCTTCGGGTCAGGCACCGGCACCGCGGACAGCAGTGCCTTGGTGTAGGGGTGCATCGGCTTCGCGTAGAGCGAGGAGCGGTCGGTGAGCTCCACGAGCTTGCCGAGGTACATGACGGCGATGCGGTCCGAGACGTGGCGGATGACCGACAGGTCGTGCGCGATGATCACGTACGTGAGCCCGAGCTCGTCCTGGAGGTCGTCGAGCAGGTTGACCACCTGGGCCTGGATCGACACGTCCAGCGCGGAGACCGGCTCGTCGGCGACGACGAGCTTCGGCTTGAGCGCGAGCGCCCGCGCGATGCCGATGCGCTGCCGCTGCCCGCCGGAGAACTCGTGCGGGTAGCGGTTGTAGTGCTCCGGGTTGAGCCCGACGAGCTCCAGCAGCCGCTGGACCTCCTTCTTCACCCCGCCCTCGGGCGCGATGCCCTGGAGTTTGAAGGGCGCACCGACGATGGTGCCGACGGTGTGCCGGGGGTTCAGCGACGAGTACGGGTCCTGGAAGATCATCTGGATGTCGCGGCGCAGCGGGCGCATCCCGGCCACGCCGAGGTGGCTGATGTCCTTGCCGCGGAACGTGACGCGGCCCCCCGTCGGCTCCAGCAGCCGGGTGATCAGCCGCCCCATGGTGGACTTCCCGCAGCCGGACTCCCCCACCACGCCCAGGGTCTCCCCCGTGCGGACGTCGAAGGTGAGGCCGTCCACGGCCTGGACGGCGCCGACCTGCCGGCGCAGCAGCCCCTTGGTGATCGGGAAGTGCTTGACCAGGCCGTCGACCGTGAGGAGGGCCTCGGGCCCGTCGGACGGCGCCTGCTGCCCGGGAATCGTCATCGCGTGGTCCTCGTGGTCCTCGTGGTCGTCATGTCCTCGTGGGCCTCACGGGCCTCGTGCTCCTCGTGAGCCCTCACAGCTTCGGTGCAATCTCTTCGGTCCAGATGCGGGTCCGCTCCTCCTCGGCCATGTGGCAGGCGGACCAGTGCTGCCCGCCTCCCGGGCCTCCCGCGCCGCCACCCTCACCGCCGCCGGCAGCGGCCCCCGTCACCAGCCGCAGTTCCGGCCGCTCCGTACGCGTGATCCCGTCCGCGGGCACGTCCGCGTACGGGCAGCGCGGGTTGAAGGCGCAGCCGGAGGGGATGTTGATGAGGCTGGGCGGGGAGCCCTTGACGGGGATCAGCCGTTCGGTCTGCTCGCGGTCGATGCGCGGCATGGAGCCGAGCAGGCCCCAGGTGTACGGGTGCCGGGGCTCGTAGAAGACCTTCTCGGCGGGCCCGCGCTCCACGCAGCGGCCGCCGTACATGACGAGGATGTCGTCGGCCAGCTCGGCGACGACGCCGAGGTCGTGGGTGATGACGATGACGGCCGAGCCGAACTCCTTCTGCAAGTCGCGGATGAGGTCGAGGATCTGCGCCTGGACGGTGACGTCGAGAGCGGTGGTCGGCTCGTCCGCGATGAGCAGCTCGGGGTTGTTGACCAGCGCCATGGCGATCATGGCGCGCTGGCGCATGCCGCCGGAGAACTGGTGGGGGTAGTCGTCGACGCGGCGGTCGGGCTGCGGGATGCCGACGCGGTCCAGCAGCTCGACGGCCCGCTTGCGGGCGGTCTTCTTGTCCGCGTCGCCGTGGTGCACCCGGTACGCCTCGACGATCTGGTGGCCGATCGTGAAGTACGGGTGCATGGCGGACAGCGGGTCCTGGAAGATCATCGCCATCTCGCGGCCGCGTAGCCGCCGCACCTCGTCGGGGTCGGCGCTCATCAGCTCCTTGCCGTCGAGCCAGATCTCGCCGGAGATCCGGGCCTTGCCGCGCCCGTACTGGCCGACGGTGTGCAGGCCCATGATGCCGAGCGAGGTGACCGACTTGCCCGAGCCGGACTCGCCGACGATGCCGAGCGTCCTGCCCTTCTCCAGCTGGAAGGAGAGCCCGTCGACGGACTTGACGAGGCCGTCGTCGGTGGGGAAGTGGATGCGCAGGTCGCGCACGTCGAGGAAGGCGGTGGGGGGCTCCCCCGGGCCGGGGCCGGAGGCGGGGCTCGGGGCGGGAGCGGGGGCGGTGGTCACGAGAGCCTCACTCGGGGGTCGATCACGGCGTACAGGAGGTCCACGACCAGGTTGGCGAAGACGACGGCGGAGGCCGTGATGAGCGTGACGCCGAGGATCATCGGCAGGTCGCGTTCGTTGATGGCCGCCACCGCGGCCTGGCCGAGGCCGGGCAGGCTGAAGGCCGTCTCGGTGAGGATGGCGCCGCCGACCAGCGCCCCGAGGTCCATGCCGAGCACGGTGAGGATCGGGGTCATGGTGGAGCGCATCGCGTGCTTGCCGATGACGACGGGCTCGGCGAGCCCCTTGGCGCGGGCGGTGCGGATGTAGTCCTCGCCGAGCACTTCCAGCATGGTGGCGCGGGTGAGCCGCGCGTACATCGCCGCGTAGAGGAAGGCGAGGGTGACCCAGGGCAGGATCAGGCCGCCGAACCAGCTCCCGGGGTCGTCCCCGAAGGAGGTGTACTCGCCGCCGACCCAGCCGAGCTTGTACTTGAAGACCGCGAGCGAGAGCAGGGCGGTGAAGTAGATCGGCAGGGAGACGCCGCTGAGGGCCACGGTCATGGCGGTGCGGTCCCAGACGGTGCCGCGCTTGAGCGCGGAGACGACGCCGGTCAGGACGCCGCCGGTGACCCACAGCACGCAGGCGCCGCCGGCGAGCGAGAGGGTGACGGGCAGCCGGCTCGTCAGCTCGGGCCAGATGGGGCTCTCGTGGCGGAAGGAGTAGCCGAAGCAGGGGGCCGGGCAGTGGACGGAGTCGTTCGCGCTGGCGTAGTCCCGGCCGGCGAAGATCCCCCTGACGAAGTTCCAGAACTGCTCCAGGATCGGCTCGCCGAGCCCCAGCTTCTGCCGGATGCCCTCGATGGCCGCCGGGTCGGCCTGCTTGCCGACGTACATCAGCGCGGGGTCGGACCCGGTGAACTTCGGGATCGCGAAGAAGATGCCGAAGGTCACGAGGATGACCACGAGCAGCATCACGATGACGGCGAACAGCCGCCTGACGATGTAAGCGAACACTGCGGTCGGCCCGGCGGCGGCCCGGAGGCGCCCCCCTGGGGAAGAGGGGGGCGTCCCCGGCCGTCGCGCTCGGCCCTCACCTGCCCTTCGGGCCTAGCGGCGGGTGCGCCGGCGGAGCGGACGGACTGTCACCACTGGCGTGGTCATTTGACGACGCCCAGCGAGGCGTAGTCGTAGCGGCCGTTGTAGATGTCGGCCGTGTAGACGTTGGTCAGCCGGGAGCTGCGCCAGATGATGTTCTTCTCGTAGGTGAAGGGCAGGTACCAGGCGCCCTCCATGACCTTCTTGTTGGCTTCCTGGTAGAGCTTCCCGGCCTTCTCGACGTCGGTCTCCGCGATGGCCTCGTCGAAGGCCTTGTTGACCGCGGGGTCGTTGAGCTCGGGGTAGTTCTGGTTGCCGCTCTCCTGGATGAAGCGGCCGTCGGCGATGGGCTGGAGGAAGCCCTGGCCGCTGGGGAAGTCGGAGCCCCAGCCCATGATGATGATGCCGTAGCCCTTGGCTTTGACGTTCCCCGGCGAGCCGATGATGCCGGTGGACTGCGCGCCGTCGTACTTGTCGATCTGCGCGTCGATGCCGATGGCCTTCAGCGACGCCTGGAGCGACTCGGCCGTGGCGACCTCCTGCATCTTGTTGTTGCGCACGGCGATCGTCGTCTTGAAGCCCTCGGGCTTGCCGCAGGCCTTCAGCTCCTCCTTGGCCTTGGCCACGTCGGGCTTGCCCTGCTTCATGTTGAACGGGTCGTAGCCGGGGTCGAAGCCCTTGACGGCCGGCGGCAGCATGCTGATGCCGATGTCGCCGCCCGCCTGGGGGCCGCCGCGGGCGGTCTGGAGCGAGGTGTGGTCGGCGCCGTAGATGACGGCCTTGCGGCAGTGCTCGTTGTCGAACGGGGCGACGGTCTTGGGGAAGGACGCGTAGCGGATGAAGCCGGTCTGCGGGTTGTCGACGTTGCCCTTGTGCTCCTTGAGGGCCTTCTGGCGGCCCGCGGAGCCCATGCCGGTGGCGTTGATGTCGAGGTCGTAGTCGCCCTTGATCAGCCGGTTGTCCATGTCGTCGGCGTTGGTGATCAGCGTGACCGAGATCTTGTCCGGCAGGGCCTTGCGGACGCTGTCGGAGTCCTTGTTCCACTTGTCGTTGCGGACCAGTTCGAGGCCCTTGTTCGGGCTGTACGAGACGAACTTGTACGGCCCGTTGGAGAACGGCTTCTGGCCGTAGCGCTCCGCGGTGTCCTTGTCCGGGCGGACCGGGGCCGCGGCGGGCATGGCCAGCATCTGGAGGAAGTCGCCGTTGGGCTTGGGGAGTTTGAAGACGATCGTCTTGTCGTCCGGCGTCTCGATCGCCTTCAGCCCGAGCTTGTCCTTGCTCTCGTCCTTGTACGGGCCCTTGTACGTCTTCTCCGGGTCCAGGACCTGCATCAGCCAGGTGGGGCCGCCGGAGATCTTGTCGGTGGCCCAGATGCGCTCGATGCCGTACTTGATGTGCTGGGCGGTGACGGGCTGCCCGTCCTCCCAGGTCAGACCGGGCCGCAGGGTGAAGGTGTAGGTCTTCTTGTCGTCCGAGACCTTGCCGGTGTCGGTGGCCATGTCGGGCACCAGCGTGGTGCTCTCGCCGCCGGCGGCCGGCTTCGGGCTGATCAGCGTGCGCGTGTAGTAGCGGGCGAAGTCCCACATGAATCCGTAGTAACCGCGCTGCGGGTCCCAGGAGTCGGCGTCCTGCGTGCCGATGAACTTCAGCTCGCCGCCCTTCTTCTCGGAGGCGCCCGCGATCTTGTCGACCCCGGCGTTGAAGCCCGCGCCCTTGCCCTCCCCGCCACCGTCCTTGCTCCCGCCACCGCCGCCGCAGGCGGCCGTCGTGACCAGGGCCGCGACCACGAGGGCCGCGCCGGCGGCGGACCTGCGCATCGGAGTTCTCTGTGTTCTCAAGGTGTCGCGACCTCCGTGATCGTCGCCGCCCGGGAACGGGCCGGCGGGTTTGCGGACGTAAGCCTCCTGACGGACCGACAGGGGCGGTGGGACACGAGTGGGACGGCGGATGCGGGCCCCGGCGGGCGCTAGCGCGACCCCTTGGGGTCCAGGGCATCCCGGACACCGTCGCCGAAGAGGTTGAACGCGAGGACGGTGACGAAGATGGCGAGACCCGGGATGATCATGAAGAGCGGGTCCGCCTCGTAGTGGTCCACGGCCCTGGCGAGCATTTCGCCCCACGATGCCGTGGGGGGCTTGACTCCGGTACCGAGGAAGCTGAGGGCGGCCTCGGTGAGGACGTTGGTGGGGATCATCAGCGTGGTGTAGACGGTGATCGGCGCGACCAGGTTGGGCAGCAGCTCGCGGAAGAGGATGTAGCCGCGGCCGGCGCCCAGGCTGCGCGCGGCCTCGACGTACTCCCGCTCTCTGAGCGAGAGGGTCTGGCCGCGCACGATGCGCCCGATGTAGGGCCAGCCGAAGAAGCCGATGACGGCGATCAGCACCCCCATGCGCACGCCCGAACCGGTCAGGCCCCAGAGGGAGTCGGGGACCACGGACACCAGCGCGATGATGAACAGCAGCTGGGGGAAGGCCAGCAGAAGGTCCATGACCCGGCTGATCAAGGCGTCGACCCAGCCGCCGAAGAAGCCGGCGACGATGCCGAAGACGGTGCCGATGACGACCGCGACGACGGCGGACAGGAAGGCCACGAGGAGCGAGACCCGGGCCCCGTAGACGATGCGGCTGAAGACGTCGCGCCCGTTCGTGGGTTCGACGCCGAAGAGGAAGTCCGAGTTGATGCCGCCCCAGCTGCCCTTGGGCGTGCTGAAGAGGGGGTCGATCTGGTCCTCGTGGAACTCGTTGGGCGGGTGGCCCAGCGCGCTCACGATCAGCGGTGCGAAGACCGCCACGAGGATGAGCAGCACCACGACGGTGCCGCCGGCCAGGGCGAACTTGTCGCGCCTCAGCCGGATCCAGGCGATCCGCCACGGGGACCGGCCCTCGATGGCCTTGACCGGGAGGTCGGCGGCGAGGTCGACGGCAGCGGTCTGCGCCGCGTCCGTGTCGTGCAGTGGTGCCGTCATCGTCTGGTGGACCCCCCTCGGCCGGCACGCGCCGGTCCAACCCCGCCGCGGATACGGCTGGTTCACATCACTGGTGCGAAAGGTGCGAGAAGTGCGATGGTGCGAGAAGTTGCGGGCCGTGCATGCGAAAAGCTGCGGGACGTGCACGCGGAGCAGGTCGTACGCGGGAGCCGGGGTCCTCGTTGCGCAGGACCCGGAGTCCTTGTGGCGGGAGTCTTCAACGGCCCGGCGATCACCCGCCAGACCCGGTCGGCAAAGGATGCGCAACCGTGATGTGTGCAGAGGAATTCCGTTATACGGACAACGGTGGTCGGCCTACGGGGCGCGGGGCGGGCCGCCGGGCCCGCCGGACCTCCGTCAGTAGGCCCCGGTCTGCGGCGGATAGCCGTAACCGGAAGGCGCGGCGGGCGCGCCGTGGGCGTCGCGGTCGTAGAACGGGCGGGCGTTGGCGCGCATCCACATCGCGACCGGATCGTGCTCGTCCGCCATCGCGACCGTGGACACCGGCAGGCCGTCCGGCACCGCGCCGATCGACTGCTGCATCATCAGCCGCACGGACTCCACGGACCCCGGCGAGGTGTCGTACAGGTCCAGGCCGATCGCCAGGTACGCGCTGCCGAGGGCGGGCTGCACCCAGGCGCGGCGCAGCGAGCGCACCGCGGGGGTGCGGTGGGCGTTCTGCCCCAGGAGGGCGTAGAACTGCGGGATCTCCACGCCGGGCTCGCTCACGCGCAGCGGCCCGGCCGGCAGCCGGTCCAGGCCGCCGGCGATGCGGCGCAGGTCGAGCCAGGGGATGCCGACGCCGCCGCCGGGCGCGTGCGGGTTGAGCCACAGGCCCCAGCGGCCGGGGTAGAGGGCTTCGGCGACGGCGCGGCCGGAGATCACCTCATGGGCGCGGTTCCAGCCGCTGGCGGCGAGCTCCTGGGCGGACGTCACGCACGGGGCGTAGCCGAGGCCTTCGACCTCCATGTTGCCGTACTGGGCGTCGGGCGAACCGGCCTGGCCGTGCCAGAGCAGCATCCAGACCCGGCCCTCGGCCAGCGACCGCAGCAGCTCCTCGTACGCGTCGTACCGGCCGGGCGCCACTTGGCGCAGCATCTGCTCCACGCCGCTCTCCGCGCCCGCGCTCACCTGGGTCCGCCTCTTCTCTCGGCCTTGACTGCTGCTGCGACCCGGGGAGCGCCGGTGCGCCCCCGTGGTCGTCCGACCAGCTTACGAGCCCGCCGCGGCGGACAGGGGAGGAGTCACAGGTCGCGGTCGTAGAACGGGCGGATCCGCTCCCGCATCCAGTCGCCGACGGGGTCGCGCGCGACGTCGAGGAAGACCAGCTGGACGGGCCAGGGCACGGGCACGGAGCCGAGGGCCCGGCCGAGGGCCTCCAGCGCGGCGGTGCGGCTCTCCGGATCCGGCAGGTCCAGCTCGACGCCGATGAACAGCGCCGGGCCGGCGCCCTCGACGCTGGCGAGGGCGCGGCGCGCCGTCCGCACGACGCGGGCGGCGGTGAACTCCAGGCCCGCGGCGGCCAGGAAGGCCGTCGGCTCGTCCTGCCAGTCGGGCTCGAAGAGCCGCACCCGGCCGCCGGTGGCGTCGCCGTCGAGGGCGGTGCGGCCGGCCCGGCACAGCTCGGCGACGGCCGGCGGGGGCAGCGGCGCGCCCACGGAGCCCTCGGGGTTGACGACGATGCCCACCTGCGGGGGCAGGCCGCGGGCGAACTCGACGGCCGGGGCGACCGCGTACGGCATGCGCTCGCCCGCGACGCGCAGGAGCTCGCCCTCGGAGCTGAAGACGGGCACGAAGGCGGCACCGCCGAGCTCCAGCGTGGGCACGTCGAGGTCGGGGCTGTCCTGGCCGCCGCCGGCCGGAAGCGGAATCCAGACGTGGCTGCGGCCGAGCACCTCCACGATGCGCGGGCCCGCGCCGGGCACGCCCACGGAGGCGGCGAGCACCTCTTCGAGCTCGTTGGCGGGCCAGCCGGGCGCGCTGCCCGCGGGCACACCGGGCACGGGTGCGCCGCTGCCGGCGGGGGCCGGGGTCCAGCCGCCGTGCTGCCCGGGGATGCTCATCTCGTCCAACTCGTCCAACGCCGTCCAACCACCGTCTCGACAAGGCCGCACCCGCACCCTAACGGCTGAACCCCCGAAGACTCCCGCCGGCTGCCGAAATCGGCGGTGATGTCCCAGGTCAGAGGGGGCCGGGGAGGCAGTCACCCACTCCTGTCACGGCACTGACCGTGTCCCCCGGGTTGCGCAGCGCCACCACGCGTCCCACGGTGATCGAGCAGCCGCCCGACAGCCGAAGGGACCTCCAGCATGCGTGCCAACAAGCTCGCCGCATCAGCGATAGCCGTCGCCGCCTGCGGATCCGTCGCCGTGGCCGTCGCAGGGCCCTCCCTCGCCGCGGTGAACGCACCCGACCCCGACATGTCCGTCGTCGTGACCGTCCCGTCCGAGGCGCCGAAGTCGGGGGCGGCGGCCCAGCAGCAACAGCTCGACGCGGTGGGGCAGCTGGGGGAGGCGCTCACCCTGGTCTCGCGGATCGGCAAGGAAGCCCGGTCGAAGACGCCGGACGTGGCCGCGCTCAAGGACATGCAGCAGCGGCTGCGGGCGGCGACGGGGCACCTCTCGGACTCGCTGCGGCAGTCCCCGCCCACCAGGGGCCGCACGGCGACGGACCCCGTGGGCGACGTCCAGGACCTGCTGAAGAAGCTGGGGGCGGCGGTCCAGAAGCTGATCGACGCGGCGGGGAAGAACGACACGGCGGGCACCCAGGCGGCGATCGGTGAGGCCCTGGCCGTCGTGAAGGACCTCCTGGCCAGGCTCCCGCTGACGGGAGCGGGAAACGGCATGCCGCTGCCGGCACCCCTGCCGCTGTAGGCCGGGCCTTCCACGGGGGCCTTCCGCCGGGGCCCTCCCCGTAGGCCTACGTGAAGGAGATCCCCCGCAGCGCGTCCGCCGCCTCGCGGTCCAGGACCACCGCCGACGCCACCCCTTCCGGGACGGACCGGGCCGTGACCTCGGCGATCAGGCGGGCCATCGCCCGCCGGTGCCGCCCGAACGCATGCGGCGAGACGCCCCGGCCCCGCGCCGCCTGCCCGGCCAGGGCCGTGCCCGGCGGCACGTCGAGGAGCAGGAGGTGGGCCGCGGTGCCCCGGCGGCGGGCGTCGCGCGCGACCCAGCGGCGCACCCACCCCCGCTGCCCGCAGTCGTGCACGACGACGCTGGCGCCGGAGCGCAGGGCGCGCCGCAGCGCCGCGTAGTGGGCGAGCCGGGCGAACGGCCGGTAGGCGCCGTACGGGAGCCAGCCGGGCGCGTGCCGCTCCAGCCGCTCGCGGGCGTCCTGGGAGTCGACGCACCAGACGATCCCCTCCCGCGCGTCCAGCGCGGCCACGGCGCGCCGGATGAGCGTGGACTTCCCGCTCCCGGGCAGCCCGGAGACGATCAGCAGGTCCCCCGCGGGGAAGCGCAGCTCCCGGCGGCCCGCTCCGCCGCGCAGGTCCAGCACCCCGGCGCGGGGCCGGGCCGCCGCGGCCGCACCCACTGCCGGTTCTGCCGGTGCTGTTGATGCCGGTGGCTCTGTTGGTGCTGTTGGTGCTGTCGGTGCTGTTCCCATCGGTTCTGTCCTCCCCCGGCCCGGTCACTGCCCGTCACCAGCCCCTACCCACGGAACGTAAAGGCAAGGTAATCGAATTCGAGGGGCGCCAGGCAGTCCGCAACGCGCCCGTACGTGCAATGATGTGCGCGCCAACTGCGAATCCAACTGCATACCGGCCGCTCGAATCCGCGCGGGAGAGTCCCAGTCAGCACGCCACGCCGTGTTGCCCTGGGCGCCGAAGGAGCAAGTTCCTCCCTTGAATCTCTCAGGCCCCGTACCGCGCGGACGAGGCAGATCTGAAAAGCGGGCCGCATCCTGTGCGGCCCCACCCAAGGTGCAAGCCGGGCTCCCGCGTGTCGCGGCGGCTTCCGGTGAACCTCTCAGGTTCCGATGACAGATGGGGAGGACGTCCTCACTGCCATGTCCGGGAGCCCACACTCATGACCGACACCCCTCGCCGCACCGCCCTCGACGCCCTGCACCGCGAGCTCGGCGCGACGATGACCGACTTCGCCGGCTGGGACATGCCGCTGCGCTACGGCAGCGAGCGCGACGAGCACGTCGCGGTCCGCACCCGCGCGGGCCTCTTCGACCTCTCGCACATGGGCGAGATCACCGTGACCGGCCCGCAGGCCGCCGCCCTGCTGGACTACGCCCTGGTGGGCAACATAGGAGGCGTGGCGACCGGCCGCGCCCGCTACACGATGATCTGCCGTGAGGACGGCGGCATCCTCGACGACCTGATCGTCTACCGCCTCGCCGACACCACGTACATGGTCGTGGCCAACGCCTCCAACGCGCAGACCGTGCTCGACGCGCTGACCGAGCGCGCCGCCGGCTTCGACGCCGAGGTCCGCGACGACCGCGAGGCGTACGCGCTCCTCGCCGTCCAGGGGCCGGCCTCGCCGGGCATCCTGAAGTCCGTCACGGACGCCGACCTGGACGGCCTGAAGTACTACGCGGGCCTGCCGGGCACCGTCGCGGGCGTGCCGGCCCTCATCGCCCGCACCGGCTACACGGGCGAGGACGGCTTCGAGCTGTTCGTCGCCCCCGGCGACGCCGAGAAGCTGTGGAAGGCCCTCACGGAGGCGGGCGCGGACGCCGGCCTCGTGCCGTGCGGCCTCTCCTGCCGCGACACGCTGCGCCTGGAGGCGGGCATGCCGCTGTACGGGCACGAGCTGACGACCGCGACCACCCCGTTCGACGCGGGCCTGGGGCGGGTCGTGAAGTTCGAGAAGGAGGGCGACTTCGTGGGCCGCGCGGCGCTCCAGGCGGCCGCGGAGCGCGCCGAGGCGCAGCCGCCGCGCAAGCTCGTCGGGCTGATCGCCGAGGGCCGCCGCGTGCCGCGCGCCGGCTTCGCGGTGGTGGCCGGCGGCGAGGTCGTCGGCGAGGTCACCTCGGGCGCCCCCTCCCCCACGCTCGGCAAGCCGATCGCGATCGCATACGTGGACGCGGCGCACGCCGCGCCCGGTACGGCGGGCGTGGGCGTGGACATCCGCGGCAGCCACGAGCCGTACGAGGTCGTCGCCCTGCCCTTCTACAAGCGGCAGCGCTGACCGTCCCCGCCGACGGCAGCACTGATCGTCCGGAGGCGTTCCCGGGCCCGCCCGGAGATCATCCGGACCGCTCCGTTCTCACCTGTCAAGACCCGTTGCACAAGCACTCACGCGCATCCAGGAGAATCTAGCCATGAGCAACCCCCAGCAGCTGCGCTACAGCAAGGAGCACGAGTGGCTGTCGGCCGTCGACGCGGACGGCGTGGCCACGGTCGGCATCACCGAGTTCGCCGCGAACGCGCTCGGTGACGTCGTCTACGCCCAGCTCCCGGCCGTCGGTGACACCGTCACCGCGGGCGAGACCTGTGGCGAGCTGGAGTCGACCAAGTCGGTCAGTGACCTGTACTCCCCGGTGACCGGTGAGGTCACCGAGGCCAACCAGGACGTCGTGGACGACCCCGCGCTGGTGAACTCCGCCCCCTTCGAGGGCGGCTGGCTGTTCAAGGTGAAGATCACGGACGAGCCGGCGGACCTCCTCTCCGCCGACGAGTACGTCGCCCTCACCGCAGGCTGACCTCGCCCTCACCTCCTCCTCCGCCCAGGAAGTCCAGGAAGAACTCATGTCGCTTCTGAACAGCTCCCTCCATGAGCTCGACCCCGACGTCGCCGCCGCTGTCGACGCCGAACTCCACCGCCAGCAGTCCACCCTCGAGATGATCGCGTCGGAGAACTTCGCTCCGGTCGCGGTCATGGAGGCCCAGGGCTCGGTCCTCACCAACAAGTACGCCGAGGGCTACCCCGGCCGCCGCTACTACGGTGGCTGCGAGCACGTCGATGTCGTCGAGCAGATCGCCATCGACCGGATCAAGGCGCTCTTCGGTGCCGAGCACGCGAACGTCCAGCCGCACTCCGGTGCGCAGGCCAACGCCGCCGCGATGTTCGCGCTGATCAAGCCGGGCGACACCATCCTGGGTCTGAACCTCGCCCACGGCGGGCACCTGACCCACGGCATGAAGATCAACTTCTCCGGCAAGCTCTACAACGTGGTCGCCTACCACGTCGACGAGCAGACCAACCTGGTCGACATGGAGGAGGTCGAGCGCCTCGCCAAGGAGCACCGCCCGAAGCTGATCGTCGCCGGCTGGTCCGCGTACCCGCGCCAGCTGGACTTCGCGGCCTTCCGCCGGATCGCCGACGAGGTCGGCGCGTACCTGATGGTCGACATGGCCCACTTCGCGGGCCTCGTCGCCGCGGGTCTGCACCCCTCCCCGGTGCCGCACGCGCACGTCGTGACGACCACCACGCACAAGACCCTCGGCGGTCCGCGCGGCGGTGTGATCCTCTCCACTGCCGAGCTGGCCAAGAAGATCAACTCCGCTGTCTTCCCCGGTCAGCAGGGTGGTCCGCTGGAGCACGTGATCGCCGCGAAGGCCGTCTCCTTCAAGGTCGCGGCCAGCGAGGAGTTCAAGGAGCGCCAGCAGCGTACGCTGGAGGGCGCGAAGATCCTGGCCGAGCGCCTGGTGCAGCCGGACGTCGCCGAGGCGGGCGTCTCCGTCCTCTCCGGCGGTACGGACGTGCACCTGGTGCTGGTGGACCTGCGCAACTCCGAGCTGGACGGCCAGCAGGCCGAGGACCGCCTCCACGAGGTCGGGATCACGGTCAACCGGAACGCCATCCCGAACGACCCGCGGCCCCCGATGGTCACCTCGGGTCTGCGGATCGGCACGCCGGCGCTGGCCACCCGCGGCTTCCAGGCGGAGGACTTCCGTGAGGTCGCCGAGATCATCGCCGCAGCGCTGAAGCCGTCCTACGACGCGGAGGCCCTGCGCGGCCGCGTCACGGCGCTCGCGGACAAGCACCCGCTGTACCCCGGCCTGAAGTAACACATAGGCATCCGATTCACCCGAAGGTACGGGGCACCGGGCACACTGAAGAGTGAGCGCCCGGTGCCCCGCGCCGCGCGCCCCGCGCACACCACCGGGTGCGCCCCCGAGCTCGACCCCGAGTCCGGCGCCCGGCACCACCGCGTTCCACCCCGTACGACCCCGTACCACCTCCAAGCAGACAGGGAGCAGCCACCGTGGCCATCTCCGTTTTCGATCTCTTCTCGATCGGCATAGGCCCGTCCAGCTCCCACACGGTCGGCCCCATGCGGGCCGCGCTGATGTTCACGCGACGGCTGAAGAACGAGGGCCTGCTGGCCCACACCGCCTCCGTCCGTGCCGAGCTGTTCGGCTCCCTCGGCGCCACCGGCCACGGCCACGGCACCCCCAAGG
The DNA here is from genome assembly GCF_044336695.1 of Streptomyces sp. SCA2-17. Classification (NCBI taxonomy): domain Bacteria; kingdom Bacillati; phylum Actinomycetota; class Actinomycetes; order Kitasatosporales; family Streptomycetaceae; genus Streptomyces; species Streptomyces sp. SCA2-17. The sequence continues at coordinate 4,557,649 of NZ_CP117521.1, read as the reverse complement.
CCGTCCTGCTGGGCCTGGAGGGCTACTCCCCGCGCACGGTCGACGTCGAGCTGGCGGACGCCGAGGTCGAGCGGATCCGCGAGTCGAAGCGGCTGCGGCTGCTCGGCGCGGAGATCGGCAGCACCCACGAGATCGACTTCGACGAGTCGTCGCAGCTGATCCTGCACCGCCGCCGCTCCCTGCCGTACCACGCCAACGGCATGACCCTCTTCGCCTACGACGAGGCCAGCGCCCCCCTGCTGGAGAAGACCTACTACTCGGTCGGCGGCGGCTTCGTCGTGGACGAGGACGCGGTCGGCGAGGACCGCATCAAGCTCGACGACACCGTGCTGAAGTACCCCTTCCGCACCGGTGACGAGTTGCTGCGCATGTCCCGCGAGTCCGGCCTGTCGATCTCCGCGATGATGATGGAGAACGAGAAGGCCTGGCGCACCGAGACGGAGATCCGCGAGGGCCTCCTGGAGATCTGGCGCGTGATGCAGGCGTGCGTGGCGCGCGGCATGTCCCGCGAGGGCATCCTGCCGGGCGGCCTGAAGGTCCGCCGCCGCGCCGCGAACACCGCCCGCCAGCTGCGCGCCGAGGGCGACCCGCAGGCCCGCGCCATGGAGTGGATCACGATCTACGCCATGGCCGTCAACGAGGAGAACGCCGCGGGCGGCCGCGTCGTGACCGCCCCCACCAACGGCGCCGCCGGCATCATCCCGGCCGTCCTGCACTACTACATGAACTTCGTGCCCGGCGCGGACGAGGACGGCATCGTCCGCTTCCTGCTCGCCGCCGGCGCGATCGGCCTGCTCTTCAAGGAGAACGCCTCGATCTCCGGCGCCGAGGTCGGCTGCCAGGGCGAGGTCGGCTCCGCCTGCTCCATGGCCTCCGGTGGCCTCGCCGAGGTCCTCGGCGGCTCCCCCGAGCAGGTGGAGAACGCGGCCGAGATCGGCATGGAGCACAACCTGGGCCTGACCTGCGACCCGGTCGGCGGCCTCGTCCAGATCCCGTGCATCGAGCGCAACGGCATGGCCGCCGCGAAGGCGGTCACCGCGGCCCGCATGGCCCTGCGCGGCGACGGCCGGCACCACGTCTCCCTCGACAAGGTCATCAAGACCATGAAGGAGACGGGCGCGGACATGAGCGTCAAGTACAAGGAGACGGCGCGCGGCGGTCTCGCCGTGAACATCATCGAGTGCTGACGCACTGACGACGACGGGCGGGCGCCGGGATCCGGCGCCCGCCCGTCGCGTTACTTCTGCTTCTTCATCTCGTACGCGACGGCCTCTTCCTCGGTCGCGGTCTCCGCGGCCGGAGGCGCCTGGATCTTCAGGTCCGCGCCGAAGTCGCTGTACTCGTCGGCCCGGTGGTATTCGCCCTTGGAGCCCTTGCCCGACTCCTCGGTCTTGGCGATCACGCCGTCCGCGTCCACCCACACGCTGACGGTGACCCGCTCCAGGCCCTCCTCCTTGAGGTCCTTCGCGTAGTCGTCGCGGTCCTTCTCCTTCATCGCGTCGCCCTTGTACGCGGTGAGCTCGGAGCGCACGACGGTGCCCTGGAAGCGGGCCGTGCGACGGCCGCCGACCGTCTCGGCTCCGGCGTTCCGGACGTCCTTGGCGGTGGCGAGCGCGGACGTCAGCTGGACGAAGGGCTCCGAGGCGTCGCGCCCCTTCGCCCCGTCGAGGTTGAGCGTCCACCACTTCTTGCCCGGCACCTTCTCGCCGTTGAGGTACATCTTCTCGCCCACCTTGATCACGTGGGAGACGCCGTCGGGCGTATCGGCGGTCTTCGGGCCCACGTCCTTGCCGTCGGAGGCGTCCGGCTTCACCTGGACGGCGTTCTCGGTGGTGAACTCACCCCGCTCGTCCTTCCGCATCCCCTTCATGCGGTAGGTGTTCTGCTCGGCGCCCTTGGCCGCGGCCTTCTTCAGGGTGGCCACCGGGTCGGCCGCCTTGAGCGCCTTGTCGGCGCCGTCCTCACCCGGCTTCTGCCCGCCGCCGGTGCCCCCGCTCCCGCCCCCGCACGCCGCCAGGCTCAGGGCGAGCGCCATCCCGGTGGCCGCCACGACGGTCTTACGTATCGCCTTCAAGGGTCTTAACTATCCTTTGTCCGCACTTCGTAAAGTTTTGGCCAGGATATCCCGAGTGATCATAGGTAGCGAGCGAAAATGACCATGTCTGGAAACAGTGTGTCAGCTCTCGGGTGCCGTCAGTAGTGTCAACGCCCTCGTTCTCTTCTGCTCGCTCTTGTCACCCCTGATCGAGGAGCCTTCGCCATGCGCCATCCCCTCCGCGCCACCGCAGCGATCCTCGCCGCCGTCGCCGCCCTCGGCGCCGCGGCACCCACGGCCGGCGCCGACACCGCGGCCACTCCCCCGGCGCCCTCCGGCGCCGTGCGCATCCACAACGGCGCGCTCGGCGGCTGCCTGACCGCCGAAGGGTCCGGCTACCGCGACCCGCACGGCACGCCGCGGCCCTGGCTGGTGTCCCTGCAGCCGTGCCGGGAGTCCACGCGGATCGCCCAGACCTGGGTCTACAGCTCCGCCACCCACCAGTTCTCGTCGCAGGCCCAGCCCTACCGCTGCGTCAGCCCCGGCACCGCCACGGGCAGACGGGGCGCGCTGCTCGTCACCGTGCCGTGCGACGCGGACGCGGCCGGGCAGCGCTTCCGGACCGAGCGGACCGGCTCGGGCGAGCGGCAGAAGGTCGTCGCGGAGGTGGACGGCCGGATCTGGGAGCAGGCGTCGCACCGCACCGGCACCTCGCGCGACGCGACGGGCGAGGGGGTGCGGACGGTGCGCGACACGGGCTCCGCGGGCGCGGAGCGCAGCTGGCTCTTCAGCCGCGGCTGACGCGCGTCTCCGCCCGGAGCCAGGCGAGATATGCGTCGCTGCCCGCCGTGACGGGGGTGGCGATGATCTCCGGCGTCTCGTACGTGTGCTCGCTCTTGATGCGGAGTTCGAGCTCGCGGTAGCGGTCGGCGGTGGTCTTGTAGAGGACGCGCCACTCGGTGTCGCTCCGCACCTCGCCCTGCCAGCGGTAGACGCTCGTGACGGGGCCGTCGATCTGGGCGCAGGCGGCGAGCCGCGCCTCGACGGCGGTGGCGGCGAGGTGCCGGGCACGCTCCTCGCTGTCGGTCGTCGTCATCACGGCGAGGTACTGGGTGTCCTGGGCCTCCGGCATGGCGCCGACCGTACCGCAGGGGGCCGCGGAGGCGGGCGGCCGGGCAGGTCGCGCGGCAGGCGGCGGTGCGGCGTTGTCAGTGGCGGCGGTTACGCTCGCAGGCATGAGTTACGCAGACCTGCGCGAACTCCAGAGCGCGCTCACCACCGCCTCGGACATCGCCTTCTCCCTCGACGCCGCCGCGCCCGCGCCCCATGAGGCCGAGCAGTTGGTGGACGCCCTGCGCAGGGCGCTGACCGCGGCGAGCGCCCTGGGCGGCGGGCTGGGGGCCACGGGCTGCTCGGAGCACCCCAAGGGCCCCGTGGATCCCCTGTACGGGGACAAGAGCGACCCCCTGCCGGCGGGCTGGGGCCGGTGCCTGCTGTGCAACGACCGGCGGCGGCGGGCCGGGGCACAGCGGCGCGGCTGGCGCTGAGCCGGCCGCGGCCGCGGCACGTGCACTCAGCCCTTGCTGACCGACGCCCAGAACTCGTCGAAGGACAGCAGGCGGTCGCCGTTGGTGTCCTTGGAGTCGATGATCGACTGAGCGACGGCCTCGGTGACGAAGTGGTCGCCGAGCTGCGCCATGGCCTTCTTGTACTCGGCGGCCGTGATGAACCCGTCGCCGTCGATGTCGAACTTGGCGAACGTCTCGCGTGCGCTCTCGATGTCGGCCATAAGAGCCTCCCCTTTGGTGTGCTGCTGTGGTGTGCTGATGTGACCGGCACAGAGTAGCGGCCCGTTCGAGGAGTTCGATCACGGCCGGATATCACTCTCTGTGATTTCGCATAAAAATAAGTGATCTCCATGATCTATTCGCGAATTTCAAGGCACGTGGCTCACCTCACCTTTGATTTCCGAGAGGAATGGCGCCACTTGCCCGAATTGAACGGATAGCCGTTTTGGCTGGAACGCACCCCGTCTGCCATAGTCGGAGGCCACGACCCTCATTGACCCGAGCCAGGTCGTCTTGCACGCCGCGGAGCACACCCCATTTCTCCGCGGCGCACGAAGAGGCCCCCGCCCCGTCGCACGCCGACGGATGGGGGCCTCTTCGTTATCCGGTCACGCGCCCCGGCCCGCTCAGCGGTCGGCGACGCGCATCTCGAACCACGTCGTCTTGCCGCGCGCCAGCAGGTCCACTCCCCAGCGGTCGGAGAGCTTGTCGACGAGGAACAGGCCCCGGCCGGTGACGTCGAGCTCGCGCACGGGCATGAGACAGGGCAGCCCCCGGGAGGGGTCGCGGACCTCTATCCGCAGCCAGCCCCTGCGGCGCAGCATCCGCAGGCCGAAATAGCGCGCGCCGGTGTGCCGGACGGCATTGCCGACGAGCTCGGAGACCAGCAGGACGGCGTGCTCGGTGAGCTGGCCCGAGAGGCCCCAGTGCCGCAGCACCACGGTCTGGGTGAGCCGCCGTGCGGCGACGGCGGACTCGGGGCGGGAGGGCAGGCGCACCTCGCCCTGTGTGGGGTTGCCGTACAGATCGAGCGCCTTGAGCGCCAGTTCATCCTCTACGGTCGGCGACCACCGGACAGCGGCGGTGGCTCCCCGCTGCCGTGGCTGCTCCGTTCCCTCCAGGCCCGCCATGCCCCCATCATGGCCGCCGCAAGCACGCCCGGGGCCGGAACCCGGGGATTCACCTGACCGGAAGGACAGCCTCCGGGGCGCCGCGGCGACATATGCCAAGGGCAGGCGATCTTCCCGGAAACCCTTGCTGACCTGCGGCGACCACCGCCTCGGGAGAGATCGCCGAAAGGGGCCGGAAGGGCCGTCGCGCAAGGGCGTGCACGGTGCGTGATTCCCCCACAAGAGGCACCCCCGGGTGGACACCCGCACGACCGCGCGTCAACGCGGGCGCCGGCGGCGGCCCTCCCGGACCGCCGCCAACCCTCCGGATGTCAGACGAACTTGGCCTTACCCGGCCCGTCCTCGACAAAGCTGCGCATACCGATCTCGCGGTCCTCGGTCGCGAACAGCCCGGCGAACCAGTTCCGTTCGATGGCGAGGCCGGTGTCGATGTCGGTCTCCAGACCGGTGTCCACGGCCTCCTTGGCGGCGCGCAGCGCCGTCGAGGGGCCGGCGGCGAGCCGCGCCGCCCACGCGTGCGCCTGCTCGTACACCTCGGCGGCCGGCACGACGCGGTCGACCAGACCGAGGGAGAGGGCCTCGTCGGCCTTGACCTGACGGCCGGTGAAGATGAGGTCCTTGGCCTTGGACGGGCCGATCAGGCGGGAGAGCCGCTGGGTGCCGCCGGCGCCGGGGATCAGGCCGAGCAGGATCTCGGGCTGGCCGAGCTTGGCGTTGTCGGCGGCGATCCGGAAGTCGGCGCAGAGCGCGAGCTCGCAGCCGCCGCCGAGGGCGTAGCCGGTGACGGCGGCGACGACGGGCTTGGGGATGCGGGCGACGGCGGTGAAGGAGTCCTGGAGCCCGCGGGACCGCGCCACCATCGCGGCGTGGTCCATCTTCTGCATCTCCTTGATGTCCGCGCCGGCCGCGAACACCTTCTCGCCGCCCCACAGGACGACGGCCCGGACGTCGTCGCGGCGGGTGGTCTCCTCGGCGAGCTCGCGGAGCCGGTCCTGGGTGGCGATGTCGAGCGCGTTCATCGGCGGGCGGTCCAGGCGGATGGTGCCCACGCCGTCGGCAACCTCAAGATGCACAGTCATGGCACCAGGTTAGTGCCGGTTAACGGCGAACGGCCCGGTGCACTCAGTCACAAGTGCACCGGGCCGCCGGCCCCTGACGAAGGGCGGAGCATCGCAGAAGAGACGTTTCAGTCGGTCTGGGGGCTGTTCTTGACCCACTCCGACCACGGCAGGTTCCAGCCGTTGAGGCCGTTGTCCGGCTTGATCATCTTGTCGTCGGAGTTCTTGACGATCACGACGTCACCGATGAGGGAGTTGCTGTAGAACCAGGCGGCCGGGGTGTTGGGGTCGCCGCCGCCGCGCTCGTCCTCCAGGCCCACGCAGCCGTGGCTCGCGTTCTCCGCGCCGAAGGTGGACGAACCCGACCAGTAGTTGCCGTGCAGGAAGGTGCCGGAGGTGGACAGGCGCATCGCGTGCGGCACGTCGGGGATGTCGTACTCGCCCTTGCCGTCGCCCTTGGTGAAGCCGACGGTGGCGCCGTTCATGCGCGTCACGTCGTGCTTCTCGCTGATGACCATCTGGCCGTTGTACGTGGGGTTGGCGGGGGCGCCGGCCGAGATCGGGACCGTCTTGATGATCTTGCCGTCGCGCTCGACCGTCATCTGGTGGGACTTGGCGTCCACCGTGCTGACCTGGCTGCGGCCGACCGTGAACTTCAGGGTCTTCGTCTGCGAGCCGTACACGCCCTTGCGGCCCTGGACGCCGTCGAGGTTCAGGTCGACCGTCACCTTGGTGCCGGCCGCCCAGTACTTCTCGGGGCGGAAGTCGAGGCGGTCGTTGCCGAACCAGTGCGGCTTGACCTCGACCGCCGGCTCGGCGGTCACCTTGATGGCCCGCTCGACGGCCTTGGGGTCTTCGATGCCCCGGCTGAAATTGATCGATACGGGCATGCCCACGCCGACCGTGCTGCCGTCCTCCGGCGTGAAGTAGCCGACGAAGGTGTTCTGCGGCGTGAGCGTCGTGAACGACGCGTGCTTGGCCGACGGACGGCCGTCCTTGTCCTTGGCCAGCGCGTCCACCGTGTACTGCGTGGAGGCGCCGAGGTGCGCCGTCGGCTCCCAGCTCCTGCCGTCACCGCTGATCCTGCCCTCGACCGTACGGCCCTTGGCGTCGGCGACCTTGACCGACGTCAGGCTGCCCTTGTCGGCGGTCACCTTGAGCTTGCCGGACGTCTCGACGTTCTTGGTGCCGTCGTCCGGAGTGATGGCCACGACGGCCTCCGACGGGCCGTCCGGGACCTTCTTGGCCCCGTCCTTCTTCGCGTCGTCACCGCCGCCACAAGCGGTGACCAGCAGCATCAGCGCGCCGAGCAGCAGCGCGAACAGCCCCTTGCGGCGGGCTGCGCGCCTGCTCGGTATCAGCTGCACGTTCAAATCGGTTGTCTCCCCTCGCACGGCCCGCGGCCACGCGGCGCCCCCGAAGCGCGGCTCACGCGCTGGCGATAGACAACCACAGGGCTCCGGCGCCGCAGACCCGTGCAATGTCACCGTTCGGTCCCAAATGGGAACGGTGGTACGAGATATGCGGCTGAGGTGATCCCCGTGGCTGAAGGTGAGCATCATAATCCGGCCACCTGGGTGCTCCGGCCCGGGGTGACGGAGGGTACGCCCCTGTGAGCACGCGCTTGCTTCTGGGCAGAACTGGGGGCAGGACGAGGACCGCCGCCGCCCGGCACGGGACGCCGGGCGTCCGGCGCGCTGCCCGCGAGCCGCCGGAGGCGAAGACGTGTCGAGCGCACCCGAGCAAGAGGCGGAACGGGGAGACGAGTTCGGCGGCGGCCGGGCCCGGGGCCCCGCGGCCGGGCCGGGGGCCGCCGCCGCCCCGGTCAACGGCCGGCCCCGCCCGGAGGCCGCCCCTGCCCTGCAACCGCTGCCCGGCCCCGCCGTGTGGCCCGGCAGCCCCGAGCCCCTCGGGGCCCGCTTCAAGCCCGCCGCCGGGGGCGCGCCGGCGGGGACGAACTTCGCCCTGTGGGCCGGCGGGGCCGAGGCCGTCGAGCTGTGCCTGTTCGGCGGCGGGCCCGGCGACGGCGGTCCGGCCCCGGCGGAGGGCGCGCCGGAGGGCGAGATACGGCTGCCCCTCACCGAGCTGACCCACGAGATATGGCACGGCTTCGTCCCCGGCGTCCTGCCCGGCCGGCGCTACGGCTACCGCGTCCACGGCCGCTGGGACCCCTGGACGGGCGCCCGCTGGAACCCCGCCAAGCTGCTCCTGGACCCCTACGCCCGGGCCGTCGACGGCGACTTCTCGCTGCCTCCCGAGGTGTACGGGCACGTGCGCGACTGGCCCCAGCAGCACGTCGCCGACACCGTCCGCGACGAGCGCGACTCGGCCCCGTACGTCCCCAAGGGCGTGGTGGTGGCGGACGGCGACGACTGGGCGGACGACCAGCGGCCCAAGACGCCGTGGCCGGACTCGGTCATCTACGAGCTGCACGTGCGCGGCTTCACCAAGCGCCACCCGGGGGTCCCCGAGGAGCTGCGCGGCACGTACGCCGGGCTCGGGCACCCGGCGGCCGTGGAGCACCTGGTGCGGCTCGGGGTGACGGCCGTGGAGCTGCTGCCGGTGCACCAGTTCGCGCACGAGGACCACCTGCTGCGGCGCGGGCTGCGCAACTACTGGGGCTACAACTCCATCGGCTACTTCGCGCCGCACGCCGGCTACGCGGCGACGGGGACGGACGGCCGGCAGGTGGGCGAGTTCAAGCGCATGGTGCGGGCCCTGCACGAGGCCGGTGTCGAGGTGATCCTGGACGTCGTCTACAACCACACCGCCGAGGGCGGCGAACTGGGCCCCATGCTGTCCCTGAAGGGCATCGACAACCGCCGCTACTACCGGCTCCAGGCCGACCGCCGCCGCTACGCGGACTACACCGGCTGCGGCAACACCCTGCACGTCGTCCAGCCGAACGTCCTGCGGCTGATCACCGACTCCCTGCGCTACTGGGTGACGGAGATGGGCGTCGACGGATTCCGCTTCGACCTGGCGGCGGCCCTCGCCCGCTCCATGCACGACGTCGACATGCTCTCGCCGTTCCTGGCCGTCATCGCCCAGGACCCCGTCCTGCGCCGGGTGAAGCTGATAGCCGAGCCGTGGGACGTGGGCTCGGGCGGCTACCAGGTGGGCTCCTTCCCGCCGCTGTGGACCGAGTGGAACGACCGCTACCGCGACGCCGTGCGGGACTACTGGCGCGGCGCCCTGCCCGACGTGCGCGACCTCGGCTACCGCCTCTCCGGCTCCAGCGACCTCTACGCCTGGGGCGGCCGGCGCCCGTACGCCTCCGTCAACTTCGTCACGGCCCACGACGGCTTCACGCTGCGCGACCTGGTGAGCTACGAGCACAAGCACAACGAGGCCAACGGCGAGGGCAACCGCGACGGCACCGACGACAACCGGTCCTGGAACTGCGGCGCGGAGGGCCCGGCGGACGACCCGGCGGTGCCGGCCCTGCGGAGGCGGCAGCTGCGCAACCTGCTGACCACGCTGCTGCTGTCCACCGGGGTGCCGATGCTGGTCGCGGGCGACGAGATGGGCCGCACCCAGGGCGGCAACAACAACGCCTACTGCCAGGACAACGAGACCAGCTGGATCGACTGGTCGCTCCTGGCGGACCCCGGCTGGCGCGCGCTCGCCGACCTGTGCGGGCGGCTCCTCGCGCTGCGCCGCGCGCACCCCGTGCTGCGCAGCCGGGCCTTCTTCTCCGGCCGGCCGCAGAGCGCGGACGGGCTGCGGGACCTCGCCTGGTTCACGGCCGCGGGCGCGGAGATGACAGAGGCGGACTGGTACGCCCCGGCGGCGACGCTCGGGATGTACCTGTCGGGGCGCGACATCCCGCAGCGCGGGCCGCAGGGCGAGCCCGTCACGGACGACAGCTTCCTCGCCGTGCTCCACGCGGGGCCGCGGGACGTGGCGTTCACGCTGCCGGGGCCGCCGTGGGCAGACGCGTACGAGCTGCTCGTGGACACGGCGAGGGAGGAGCAGGGGGCGGCGCCGGGCGAGCGCCGGGCGGCGGGGACGCGCGTCACGGTGGAGGCGCGTTCGGTGCTGCTGTGGCGGGTGGCGACGGGGAGGCCGACGGGAGCGTAACCGGGAGCGGAGCATCCAATTCCGTTCCCATAAGCGGTCCTTGAGGGCGAAAACCACGTGAGCAATGTCAGTGGTGAACCGTAGTCTCACTCCTGATGACAGAGACCCAGGAACCCCCCGAACCCGCCCGCCCGGACCGGAGCCGCTCCGCCGTGCGCTCGCTGCTGCGCCTGTGGCCCTACGTGCGCCCCGTGCGCGGCAGGCTGGTCACGGCCGCGGGGGTGACGATCGTCGCGTCCTGCGCCGGCCTCGCGATCCCGCTCGCGCTCAAGTGGATCGTGGACGGCCCGGTCGCCGGCGGCGACCCGTCCGGCGTGTGGCTCGGCGGCGGGCTGGTGCTCCTGCTCGGCCTGCTGGAGGCGTCGCTGTTCGCGGCGCGCCGGTTCCTCACCGCGCGCCCGCTCGCGCGGGTCGAGGCGGACATGCGGGCGGACCTCTACGGGCACCTCCAGCGGCTGCCGGTCGCCTTCCACGACCGGTGGGCCTCGGGGCAGCTGCTCTCGCGGAGCACCACGGACCTGACGCTGCTGCGCATCTTCTTCGCCTTCCCCCTGACCTTCCTGCTGGTCAACGGCGCGACGATCGTGGCGGGCTTCGTCGTCCTGCTGATACAGCAGTGGATGCTGGGGCTGGTGCTGCTCGCTCCGGTGGTGCCGCTGGTGATCCTCTGCGCGTATTTCGAGGAGCGCTACTCCCGGGCCGCGCGCACCGCCCAGGACCAGTCCGGCGATCTCGCGACGGTCCTCGAAGAGAGCGTGCTCGGGATCCGCATCATCAAGGGCTTCGGCCGGCACCGCGGCCAGGAGAAGGCCTTCGCCGCGCTCGCGGGCCGGCTGCGCGGCACCGAGCTGCGCAAGGCCCACCTGCTGGGCCTCCTCTGGGCGTTCATCATGAGCCTGCCGGAGCTGGCGATCGGCGCGGCGCTGGTGCTCGGCGTGCTCCAGGTCGCCGACGGCGAGCTGTCGGCCGGCACGCTGGTGGCGTTCCTGTCGACGGCCCTGGCGCTGCGCTGGCCGGTGGAGTCGATGGGCTTCCTGATCGCGATCTCCAACGAGGCGGCCACGGCCGCCGACCGCTACTTCGAGGTCATGGACACCCCCGCCCCGCAGGAGGAGGAAGCCTCCTCGCAGGCCGGGGGCGTGCCGTCGCGGAAGACGCCGCACAAGGCACCCGTGCAGCCGTTGCACAAGACTTCGCGGGAGAGAACCGGCCTGCGCCTGGAGGGCGTCGGCTTCCGCTATCCCGACGCCCCGGCGGACGCCCCGCCCGTCCTGGACGGCGTCGACCTGCACATCCGGCCCGGCGAGACGATGGCCCTCGTCGGCACCACGGGCAGCGGCAAGACGACCCTGACGGCCCTCATCCCCCGCCTCCACGAGGCGACGTCCGGGCGGATCACCCTGGACGGCCGGGACATCGCGGCCATGCCGCGCGAGCGCCTCCGCGAGCTGGTCTCCGTGGCCTTCGAGGATCCGACGCTGTTCTCCGCGAGCGTCGGGGAGAACGTGCTGATGGGTGCCGACGGCGGCGGCGAGGCCGAGCTGCGGCGCGCGCTGGAGGTCGCCCAGGCCGGCTTCGTGCACTCCCTCCCGGAGGGCACCCGCACCCAGGTCGGCGAGCAGGGCCTGAGCCTGTCCGGCGGCCAGCGGCAGCGGCTCGCTCTCGCCCGCGCCGTCGTCGGCGACCCGCGCTTCCTCATCCTGGACGACCCGCTGTCCGCGCTCGACGTACACACCGAGGCGCTCGTGGAGGCGGCCCTGCGCGAGGTGCTGGCCGGCACGACCGCCCTCGTCGTCGCCCACCGCCCGTCCACGGTCATGCTCGCCGACCGCGTGGCCCTGCTCTCCGGGGGCCGCATCGCCGCCGTCGGCACCCACCACGAACTGCTGCACACCAGCCGGGAGTACGCCCTCCTCATGGCGGGCGACGAGGACCGCGGCGACGAGGACCACGGCGACGCGGCGGACGGCCCGTACGCACGGCACGAGGGAGGCCGGCGATGACCACCGCCACCGACCAGACCACCACTGAGCCGCAGCAGACGGCTCCCGGGGCCTCCGCCGCACCGGACGACCCCTTCGACAAGGACGTGCTGCCCGCCCCCAAGGGGGCCTCCCGGGCGCTGCTGCGCTCGCTGCTCGCCCCCGCCCGCGGCCGCCTCCGGCTCAGCGCCCTCGTGCTGCTGCTCCAGCAGGCGGCCGTCCAGGCGGGCCCGCTCCTCGTGGCCGTCGCCATAGACCGGGGCGTGCCGGCCGTCCGCCGGGGCGACTACGGCCCGCTGATCGCCGTCGGCGTCGCGTACGTGGTGAGCGCCCTGGCCGCGGGCCTGTTGCAGTACGCGTTCATCCGGCTCTCGGCGCGCATCGGCCAGAACGTGCTGCTCGACCTGCGCGGCCGCATCTTCCGCCACGCCCAGTCGCTCAGCATCGACTTCCACGAGCGCTACACCTCGGGGCGGCTCATCTCCCGGGCGACCACGGACGTCGAGTCGATCCGGGAGCTCATCAACGACGGCCTCCAGGAGCTCATAGGGGTCTGCCTGGCCGTGGTGTACATCTCGGCCACCCTGCTCTATCTGGACTGGGGCATCGGCGCCGTGGCCGTGCTCTCGTTCGTGCCGCTCCGGCTGCTGATGCGCTCGTACGACCGGCGTGCGCGGTCGGTCTACCGCGAGCGGTCCACGGCGATCGCCGCGGTGATCGTGAAGTTCACCGAGACCATGAACGGCATCCGGCCGGTCCAGGCGTTCCGCCGCGAGCGCGCCAACGAGCAGCACTTCGCGAAGCTCAACGAGGAGCACAAGCGCGCCAACGTCGGGGCGATGCTGGAGATGGCCCGCTACGTCTTCCTCTCCCGCCTCGTGGCCAACGTGGTGCTGGCGGGGATCGTCCTGTGGGGCGCGTACCGGGTGGCCGGCGGCGGGCTGGAGCTGGGCGTGCTCGCGGCGGCGGTGCTCTACCTGCGGCGGCTGTACGACCCGATCGACCAGCTGGGCATGTTCCTCAACTCGTACCAGTCGGCGGCGGCCTCGCTCGACAAGATCGCGGGCCTGCTCGCGCAGCGGCCGGGCGTGCCCGAGCCCGCCGAGCCGCGGGCGCTGCCGGAGCCGCGGTCCGGGATGCCCGGCCGCGAGGTCGTCTTCGACGGGGTGCGCTTCGCCTACCGCACGGGCGGCGAGATCCTGCCCCGCTTCGACCTGACGCTGCACGCCGGGCAGACGGTCGCGGTCGTGGGCTCGACGGGCGCCGGCAAGTCCACGCTCGCCAAGCTCCTGGCCCGCTTCTACGACCCCACGGAGGGCCGGGTGCTGCTCGACGGCGTGCCGCTGGACGCGCTCGGCGGGCCGGAGCTGCGGCGCGGCGTGGTGATGGTGACGCAGGAGGCGTTCCTGTTCTCCGGCACCGTCGCGGAGAACATCTCCATCGGCCGCCCCGGCGCCTCCCGGGCGGAGATCGAGCGGGCGGCGAAGGCGATCGGCGCGCACGACTTCATCGCCGCCCTGCCGGAGGGCTACGACACGGACGTGCGCAAGCGCGGCGGCCGCATCTCCGCGGGCCAGCGCCAGCTGGTGGCGTTCGCGCGGGCGCTGCTCGCCGACCCGGCGGTGCTCATCCTGGACGAGGCCACGTCCTCGCTCGACATCCCGGGCGAGCAGGCGGTGCAGCGCGCGATGGCCACGGTGCTGCGCGGCCGCACGGCGGTGGTCATCGCGCACCGGCTGTCGACGGTGGAGATCGCGGACCGCGTCCTGGTGATGGCCGGGGGACGCGTGGTGGAGGACGGCTCCCCTGCGGAGCTGATCGCGGGCACGGGCCGGTTCGCGGATCTGCACCGGGCGTGGCGCGACAGCCTGGCCTGACGGTTTACGGGAATCGCGCACCCGGCGGTACGGGCTCGCCCCCCACGGCGAGCCCGTACCGCTATGCGGACGCCGGTCTTTCGTCAACGGACGGATTCCGGCCAACTTGCCGCCGGACTCCTGACACGTACATGTCCGCGGTGGCACTCTTCCCTCCACTGATGCGCGGCTTCCCCACGGCACCGCCGCCGCGCGCCGGCCGCGTTCCCGCTCCATCGGCACGTGCATGCCTGCTGTTCCCCGGGGCCCCCACGCCTCTCGTTCCCGTCCTGCGGCACCGACCGGCAGCACCCGGCGGCCACCGCACACGGGGCAGCGCAGCGCTCCATCACGCTTCACCGCACCCGCCGCTCCACCGCACCCGCCGGACCCATCGGATTCATCGGACGCATCGGATTCATCGGCCCGGAACCCCGGCCGGGATCGATCGGCCCCCAGCTCCACCTGTTTCTGTCTGCCTGATCTGCCTCGCAGAAGGAGTCAGCGTGAGACCCACCCCCCAGACCGGACGCTCCCCCAAGAAGAGAGCCGTCGCCGCCGGCGCGCTGGTAGCCGTCTCGGCGATGCTCGCCGTCGGCACGCAGGCCGGCAGCGCCTCGGCCGGCTCGTCCGCCGCGGGCAGCGCCCCGCGCCAGCTCATCGCCAAGGCCGACCCCGGCGCCCTGCCCGCCAAGCTCACCCCCGCGCAGCGCGCCGAGCTCATACGGCAGGCCGAGGCGGCGAAGGCGGAGACCGCCCGGGCGCTCGGCCTCGGCCCGAAGGAGAAGCTGGTCGTCAAGGACGTCGTCAAGGACGTCAACGGCACCGTGCACACCCGCTACGAGCGGACGTACGAGGGCCTGCCCGTCCTCGGCGGCGACCTCGTCGTCGACACCGCCAAGTCCGGCAGCCTCAAGAGCGTCGCCAAGGCGACCAAGGCCCGGCTGGCGATCGCGACGACCACGCCGTCGCTCACCGCCTCCGCCGCCGAGAAGCAGGCCGTGAAGGCCGCCGGCGCGCAGGGCTCGAAGGCCACGAAGGCCGACAAGGCGCCCCGCAAGATCGTCTGGGCGGCGAAGGGCACACCGGTCCTCGCGTACGAGACCGTCGTGGGCGGCCTCCAGGAGGACGGCACCCCCAACGCGCTGCACGTCATCACGGACGCGCGCACGGGCGAGAAGCTCTTCGAGTTCCAGGGCGTCAAGCAGGGCACCGGCAACAGCCAGTACAGCGGCCGCGTGACCATCGGCACCTCGCAGTCGGGCGGCTCGTACCAGCTCAACGACGCCACGCGCGGCGGCCACAAGACGTACAACCTCAACCGCGGCTCCTCCGGCACCGGCACGCTCTTCACCGACGCCGACGACGTCTGGGGCAACGGCTCCACCAGCGACGCGGCCACCGCCGGCGTGGACGCGCAGTACGGCGCCCAGCTGACGTGGGACTACTACAAGAACGTGCACGGGCGCACCGGCATCCGCGGTGACGGCGTCGGCGCGTACAGCCGCGTCCACTACGGCAGCAACTACGTCAACGCGTTCTGGTCGGACGACTGCTTCTGCATGACGTACGGCGACGGCTCCGGCAACGCCAAGCCGCTCACCTCGATCGACGTGGCCGCGCACGAGATGACGCACGGCGTCACCGCGGCCACCGCCAACCTCGACTACTCCGGCGAGTCCGGCGGCCTCAACGAGGCCACCTCCGACATCTTCGCCGCCGCGGTCGAGTTCTGGGCCGACAACCCCAGCGACCCGGGCGACTACCTCGTCGGCGAGAAGATCAACATCAACGGCAACGGCACTCCGCTGCGCTACATGGACAAGCCCAGCAAGGACGGCCGCTCCAAGGACGCCTGGTACTCGGGCCTCGGCGGCCTCGACGTGCACTACTCGTCCGGCCCCGCCAACCACTGGTTCTACCTCGCCTCCGAGGGCAGCGGCGCCAAGGTGGTGGGCGGCGTCTCGTACGACTCCCCGACGTCCGACGGCCTGCCGGTGACCGGCATCGGCCGCGACAACGCCGCGAAGATCTGGTTCAAGGCGCTCACCGGGCGCATGCAGTCCACGACCGACTACGCCGGGGCGCGCGAGGCGACGCTGTGGGCCGCGGGCGAGCTCTTCGGCGTGGGCAGCGACACGTACAACAACGTGGCCAACGCGTGGGCCGCGATCAACGTCGGCAGCCGGGCCACGCCCGGGACCGGGGTCAACGTCACGGCCCCCGGTGACCAGACGAGCATCGTGAACACCGCGGTCTCCCTGCAGATCAAGGCCACCAGCGGCACCGCCGGCTCCCTGAGCTACTCGGCCACCGGCCTGCCCGCCGGCCTGTCGATCAACGCCTCCACCGGCCTGATCTCCGGCACGCCGACCACCACCGGCACCAGCAACGTGACCGTCACGGTCAAGGACTCCGCCGGCAAGTCCGGCAGCGCGTCCTTCAAGTGGACCGTGAACGCCACGGGCGGCGGCAGCGTCTTCGAGAGCACGACCCCCGTCGCCATTCCGGACGCGGGTGCCGCGGTGACCTCGCCGATCGTCGTCACGCGCAGCGGCAACGGCTCCTCCGCGCTGAAGGTGGACGTGAACATCACGCACACCTACCGCGGTGACCTGCGGATCGACCTCGTCGCGCCCGACGGCAAGACGTGGCGGCTGAAGGACACGGACTCCTGGGACTCCGCGGCGGACGTGAAGGAGACGTACACGGTCGACGCGTCGGCGGTCTCGGCGCCCGGCACGTGGAAGCTGTCGGTGCAGGACGTGTATTCGGCCGACACCGGCACGATCAACAGCTGGAAGCTCAGCTTCTGAGTGCGGCCAGTAGCCTGCGGGCCGGCTGTGGCTGGTCGCGCAGTTCCCCGCGCCCCTTAAGGGGCGCGGGGTGACGCCCCCATGAACCGGGCGCCGTCCGGGGTGAGCCACGACTCCCCCGGACGGCGCCCCACGCATGTGCGCGGCTGACGGAACCGCGCCCCCGCCAGGCCCGTACCAGCCCTGACCGCGCGTCAGCGCAGGAGCACCCCCGCCGCCTCGCCCGTGGCCTCCGAGGGCAGGGTCACCAGGCCCATCTCCGCGCCGCTGGACAGCAGCCGGTGCGCGGGCAGGATGCGGACCGTGTAGCCGAAGGGGCCCGTGCGGTCAAGGGTGAGGGGGCCCTCGTAGAGGCGGCGGCCGTCCAGGGCCGGCCCGCCGGCGGGCTTGAGGGGGAAGACGGCGGTCCGGCTGAGCCGGTCGGCGGGGTCGACGCGCCCCGCGACGGCCTGCACCTCGACGTCCGCCGGGTCGAGCGGCCCGAGCGTGACGCTGACCCGCAGGGAGACCGTGGAACCGAGCGTGGCCGTGCCGTTGAGGGCGGTGTCGGCGACGGCCTCCACGTGGTCGACGGCGACGGCCGGCCAGCCGGCCCGCACGCGGGCCTTCCAGGCGGCCAGTTCGCTCGCCGCGGCGGGCGTGAGGGCCCGCTGGGCCTCGGCCGCGGGGGCGTAGAGCCGCTCCACGTACTCCCGCACCATGCGCCCGGCGAGGACCTTCGGACCGAGGGTGGTGAGCGTGCGGCGGACCATCTCGATCCAGCGGCCCGGCAGCCCGCCCTGGGCCCGGTCGTAGAAGTGCGGGGCGACCCGCCGCTCCAGCAGGTCGTAGAGGGCGGCCGCCTCCAGGTCGTCGCGGCGGTCCTCGTCCATGGCCGCGCCGTCGGCGGTGGGGATGGCCCAGCCGAAGTCGGGCTCGTACCACTCGTCCCACCAGCCGTCGAGGACCGAGAGGTTGAGGCAGCCGTTGAGGGCGGCCTTCATCCCGGAGGTGCCGCACGCCTCCAGCGGCCGCAGCGGGTTGTTGAGCCAGACGTCGCAGCCGGGGTAGAGCCGCTGGGCCATGGCCATGCCGTAGTCGGGCAGGAAGACCAGGCGGCGGCGCACGCGCGGGTCGTCGGCGAAGCGCACGAGCTCCTGCACGAGGCGCTTGCCGCTGTCGTCGGCGGGGTGGGCCTTGCCGGCGACGACGATCTGCACGGGGCGCTCGGGGTGCAGGAGGAGCTCCATGAGGCGGTCGCGGTCGCGGAGCATGAGGGTGAGGCGCTTGTACGAGGGGACGCGGCGGGCGAAGCCGATGGTGAGGACGCCGGGGTCGAGGACGCCGTCGATCCAGCCGAGCTCGGCGGTGCCGGCGCCGCGCTCGCGCCAGGAGGCGCGCAGCCGCTCGCGCACCTCCTCGACCAGCTGTTCGCGCAGGGTGCGGCGCAGCTCCCAGATGTCGGCGTCGGGGATCTCGGCGAGGGCGTCCCAGCGCTGTGAGCCGCCGACGGCCAGGGCGTCCTCGGCGCGGCCGGCGCCGACCCGGCGGGCGCCCAGGCGGAGCACCTCGGGGGCGACCCAGGTGGGTGCGTGGACGCCGTTGGTGACGGAGTCGATGGGCACCTCCTCGGGGTCGAAGCCGGGCCACAGGCCGGCGAACATCTGCCGGCTGACCTGTCCGTGGAGGGTGGAGACGCCGTTGGCGCGCTGGGCCAGGCGCAGGCCCATGACGGCCATGTTGAACAGGCCGGGCTCGCCGCCGGGATAGGTCTCCAGACCCAGTTCGAGGACGCGTTCGACGTCGATGCCGGGCAGTTCGCCGGCGGGGCCGAAGTGGCGGGCGACGAGATCGCGGTCGAAGCGGTCGATGCCGGCGGGCACGGGGGTGTGGGTGGTGAAGACGGCTCCGGCGCGGGCGCATTCCAAGGCGGCGTCGAAGTCCAGGCCGGTGGTGACGAGCTCGCGGATGCGCTCCAGGCCGAGGAAGCCGGCGTGGCCCTCGTTGGTGTGGAAGACCTCGGGCTCGGGGTGGCCGGTGAGCCGGCAGTAGGTGCGCACGGCGCGCACGCCGCCGATGCCGAGGAGCATCTCCTGGAGCAGCCGGTGCTCGCCGCCGCCGCCGTAGAGCCGGTCGGTGACCTCGCGCTCGCCGGGGCCGTTCTCCTCGACGTCGGAGTCGAGGAGGAGCAGGGGCACGCGGCCGACGCGGGCCTGCCAGATGTAGGCGCGCAGGGAGCGGCCGCCGGGCAGGGCGAGGGCGATGCGGCTTGCGCTGCCGTCGGGCTCGCGGAGCATGGTGAGCGGCAGCTCGTTGGGGTCGAGCAGGGGGTAGTGCTCCTGCTGCCAGCCCTCGCGGGAGAGGGACTGGCGGAAGTAGCCGTGGCGGTAGAGCAGCCCGACGCCGATGAGGGGGACGCCGAGGTCGCTGGCGGACTTCAGGTGGTCGCCGGCGAGGATGCCGAGGCCGCCGCTGTACTGCGGGAGGGCGGCGGTGATGCCGAACTCGGGCGAGAAGTAGGCGATGGCGGCGGGCAGTCCCTCAGGCTGTTCCTGGTACCAGCGCCGGCCGGTGAGGTAGTCCTGGAGGTCGTCGGCGGCCGCGGTGAGCCGGCGCCGGAAGCGGCGGTCGTCGGCGAGGGCGGCGAGCCGGTCGGCGGGCACGGAGCCCAGCAGCCGCATCGGGTCGCCGGCGGCGGCGCGCCAGCCCTCGGGGTCGACGGCCTGGAAGAGCTCACGGGTCTCGGGGTGCCAGGACCAGCGCAGGTTGCGCGCCAGCTCGCTGAGCGGTCGTAGGGGCTCCGGAAGAACGGGGCGCACGCTGAATCGACGAATGGCCTTCACCCGCACGACGGTAGCGGGGAGGCCGGGGGGCTTCGTGGCGCTTCGCGGCAACTGCCTGCTCCCGGCAGGTGCAGGCGGGAAGTGCGCCCCCTGCTGCGGCGGGCGGGATGGGGCCGTCCTGCGCAGCCGGCGGTCCGCCGCTTGGCCGGGAAGGGCGTCCGCATGGTGGACGGGGCGTGAAAGCGGACCGCACGCCTCACTTCGGCGGGTACAGCATCGGTACGAGAGGGGAATACGCCGCGCGTACAGCGGGATCGGCGGCGGGCGACCGGCGCTACGGCCTTCGGCGGCCGTGGTTGCGCACCATTCCCCCGTCTGGCCGCCGGTTACCCGGTTTTCGCGCATTGCACACGATCGGCCTCACGAGGAGACTTCGTACGGGTGACGGAGTGCCGGCCATCCTCCCCGCCCGGTGCCACGGGAACTACGCACCGGTAGGTCCCACGGTGCGGGCATGCCCGCCCGGGACCGGTGGGAAAGCTCAACCGGTATGCAGGCCGTAGCAGTCCGCCGCCGCCCCGAGTACCCGTCCCCGGCACTTCCGCATTTCTTCCGCACCCACCCGAGTGAACGCGGTCAGGAGCAGTCATGCCCGCACCCAGCCGACCGGCGGCGGAGCCGATAGAAAGAGCAGAACCCGCCAGTGCCGCCGCTGTCGTTCCGCCGTTCCCGCCCCCTTCTCCCCCTCAGGTGATCCCATGATCGGTCGTATCCCCGTCCTGGACCTCGGGCCGCTCGTGGACTGCGGCCGCCGGCCGGTCAAGGCGGTCGTCGGCGAGACCTTCCAGGTCACCGCCACCGTCTTCCGCGAGGGCCACGACGCGCTCGGCGCCAATGTGGTGCTGCGCGACCCGGCGGGCCGCTGCGGCCCCTGGACCCCGATGCGCGAGCTCGCGCCCGGCACCGACCGCTGGGGCGCGGACGTGACCCCGGACAGCGAGGGGCGCTGGACGTACGCGGTGGAGGCGTGGAGCGATCCGGTGGCGTCGTGGCGCCGGACGGCCTCGGTGAAGATCCCGGCCGGCATGGACGTCCAACTCGTGCTGGAGGAAGGCGCGCTGCTGTACGAGCGGGCCGCCGCCGGGGTGCCGAAGAAGGAGGGCCGCGAGGCGGTGCTGACCGCCGTCGACGCGCTGCGCGACCCGGGCCGGCCGGCCACCGCCCGGCTCGCCGCCGCCCTCGCGCCCCCGGTCACGGCGGCCCTGGCCGAGCACCCGCTGCGCGAGCTGGTGTCCGCGAGCCGGCCGGTGCCGGTGCTGGTGGAGCGCGAGCGGGCGCTGTTCGGGTCCTGGTACGAGATGTTCCCGCGCTCGGAGGGGGCCCGGCCCGCGGAGGGGCGCCTGCCCGCCCGCAGCGGCACGTTCCGGACGGCGGCGCGGCGGCTGCCGGCCGTCGCCGCCATGGGCTTCGACGTCGTCTACCTGCCGCCGGTGCACCCCATCGGCACCTCCTACCGCAAGGGTCCCAACAACGCGCTCACCGCGGGCCCGTACGACGTCGGCAGCCCCTGGGCGATCGGCTCGGCCGACGGCGGCCACGACGCCCTCCACCCGGACCTCGGCACCTTCGAGGACTTCGACCACTTCGTCGCGCGCGCCCGCGAGCTGCGCATGGAGGTCGCCCTCGACTTCGCGTTGCAGTGCTCCCCGGACCACCCCTGGGTGGCCAAGCATCCCGAGTGGTTCCACCACCGCGCCGACGGCACGATCGCCTACGCCGAGAACCCGCCCAAGAAGTACCAGGACATCTATCCGCTGGCCTTCGACGAGGACTTCGACGGGCTGCTCCGGGAGAGCCTGCGGGTGCTGCGGTTCTGGATGGAGCGCGGCGTGCGGATCTTCCGGGTCGACAATCCGCACACCAAGCCGGTGGTCTTCTGGGAGAAGGTGATCGCCGAGATCGGCCGCACCGATCCGGACGTGGTCTTCCTCGCCGAGGCCTTCACCCGGCCCGCGATGATGCGCACGCTCGGCGCGATCGGCTTCCAGCAGTCGTACACCTATTTCACCTGGCGCAACACCAAGGAGGAGCTCACCGGCTACCTCACGGAGCTGTCCGGGGAGTCGGCGGCCCTCATGCGCCCCAACCTCTTCGTGAACACCCCGGACATCCTGCACGCCTATCTCCAGCAGGGCGGGCGGGCCGCCTTCGAGGCGCGCGCCGTGCTCGCCGCGACGCTCTCCCCGTCCTGGGGGGTCTACGCCGGTTACGAGCTGTGCGAGAACACTCCGGTGCACCCCGGGAGCGAGGAATACCTGGACTCGGAGAAATACCAGCTGCGGCCGCGCGACTGGGAGGCGGCCGAGCGCGAGGGGCGCAGCCTGGCCCCGCTGATCACCCTGCTCAACCGGCTGCGACGACGCCAGCCGGCCCTGCGGCAGCTGCGCAACCTGCGTTTCCATCACGCCGACAACGACGCCGTCATCGCCTATTCCAAGCGTGCGGGCGGCTCGTGCGTGCTGACCGTCGTCAACCTCGACCCCCACCACACCCACGAGGCCACGGTCTCGTTGGACATGCCGGAACTCGGCCTCGCATGGCATGAGTCCGTCCCGGTGCGCGACGAGCTCACCGGAGAGACCTATCACTGGGGCAGGGACAACTATGTGCGCCTCGAGCCGGGCCGTTCTCTCGCGCCCGCGCACGTGTTCTCGCTGCGACCGTCCTCACCGATCGGAGGGTCACCCACACCATGATCGTCAATGAGCCCGTCCCCGATACCTTCGAGGACACCCCCGCCAGGGACCTGGATCCCGATTGGTTCAAGCGCGCCGTCTTCTACGAGGTGCTCGTACGGTCCTTCCAGGACAGCGACGGCGACGGCATCGGCGACCTCAAGGGTCTGACGGCCAAGCTGGATTACCTGCAATGGCTGGGCGTCGACTGCCTGTGGCTGCCGCCGTTCTTCCAGTCGCCGCTGCGCGACGGGGGCTACGACGTCTCCGACTACACCGCGGTGCTGCCGGAGTTCGGTGACCTGGCCGACTTCGTGGAGTTCGTGGACGCCGCGCACCAGCGGGGCATGCGCATCATCATCGACTTTGTCATGAACCATACGAGCGATCAGCACGAGTGGTTCCAGCAGTCGCGCAGCGATCCCGACGGCCCCTACGGCGACTACTACGTCTGGGCGGATGACGACAAGCGCTATCCGGACGCGCGCATCATCTTCGTGGACACGGAGACGTCGAACTGGACCTTCGACCCGGTCCGCAAGCAGTACTACTGGCACCGCTTCTTCTCGCACCAGCCCGATCTCAACTACGAGAACCCGGCGGTGCAGGAGGAGATCCTGGCGGCGCTGCGGTTCTGGCTGGACCTCGGCATCGACGGCTTCCGGCTGGACGCGGTGCCCTATCTCTTCGCCGAGGAGGGCACCAACTGCGAGAACCTGCCGCGCACGCACCAGTTCCTCAAGCGCGTCCGGGCGGAGATCGACGCCCATTACCCGGACACGGTGCTGCTGGCCGAGGCCAATCAGTGGCCCGAGGACGTCGTCGACTACTTCGGGAACTACGACTCCGGCGGCGACGAATGCCATATGGCATTCCACTTCCCGGTGATGCCGCGCATCTTCATGGCCGTGCGCCGGGAATCGCGCTACCCGGTCTCGGAAATCCTGGCCAAGACCCCGGCCATCCCGTCGCGCTGCCAGTGGGGCATCTTCCTGCGCAACCACGACGAGCTGACGCTGGAGATGGTCACCGACGAAGAGCGCGACTACATGTACGCGGAGTACGCCAAGGATCCGCGGATGCGCGCCAACATCGGCATCCGGCGGCGGCTCGCCCCGCTGCTCGACAACGACCGCAATCAGATCGAGCTGTTCACCGCGCTGCTGTTCTCCCTGCCCGGCTCGCCGATCCTCTACTACGGCGACGAGATCGGCATGGGCGACAACATCTGGCTCGGCGACCGCGACGGCGTGCGCACGCCGATGCAGTGGACGCCCGACCGCAACGCGGGCTTCTCCTCCTGCGACCCGGGCCGGCTGTACCTGCCGACCATCATGGACCCGGTCTACGGCTATCAGGTCACCAACGTCGAGGCGGCGATGAGCAGCCCCTCGTCGCTGCTGCACTGGACCCGCCGGATGATCGAGATCCGCAAGCAGAACCCGGCGTTCGGGCTCGGCTCGTACACCGAGCTCACCTCCAGCAACCCGGCCGTGCTCGCGTTCCTGCGCGAAGTGCGGCTGCCGGGGCAGGGGGAGGACGACATCGTGCTGTGCGTGAACAACTTCTCCCGCTTCGCACAGCCGACCGAGCTCGATCTGCGGGCGTTCAGCGGCCGGCATCCCGTCGAGCTGATCGGTGGGGTGCGCTTCCCCGCCATCGGTGAACTGCCCTATCTGCTGACCCTGGCCGGTCACGGCTTCTACTGGTTC
This sequence comes from Streptomyces sp. SCA2-17, assembly GCF_044336695.1. Lineage (NCBI taxonomy): Bacteria > Bacillati > Actinomycetota > Actinomycetes > Kitasatosporales > Streptomycetaceae > Streptomyces > Streptomyces sp. SCA2-17. Next base: position 4,533,912 of record NZ_CP117521.1, on the reverse strand, counting down.
CGGCTCCGCCGTGGTGCGCCGCCGCAGGCCGGCCACTGAGGGCGCTCCCGTGCGCGCCGGCGCCCGCCGGCCGGCCGCGCACGGGCGGTTTTCCCCCGGCAGCCCTGGGAACTCGTACTACTACGCACGAGCCGGGCCGAACGGATCGCTTCCGCTACGAGGACCGCCGCAGGGGCCGCACTCCGGCCGCTGCGCGCGCCGCACCAGGGGCCGCAGGCGCTGACCGCACCGGACGATCCCGCACGGCACTTCCCCCGGCCCCGGCCGGGGAGCCCAGCACCGCAGCACCGCGTACAGGTCAATGCCGCAATCCGGGACCGCGATCCGGGACACTTTGCCCCATATGCCACGCCCCGGGGAAAGGACGCGACGCCATGTCGGACGCTGCACCGTCCCGCCGGGGCACCGGACGCCGGGGGGCCTCCGCCTCCTCCGGCCCGCTGCTGTCCTCGGTCCGCGCCGCCCCCGCGGCCCACGCGCCCGAGGCGGAGGCCGCCGACGCGGGGCTGCTGGGGTCGCTGGTGCCGCTGCTCTCCGAGTGGCTGCCCCGTCAGCGCTGGTTCGCCGGCAAGGGCCGCCCCATCACCGGCTTCACGCTCGTCGCGGCCACGGAGCTGCTGCCGCACCTCGCCGGCTCCACCGCCCCCGGCCTGCTCCACCTGCTCGTACGGGCCCAGCAGCCCGGGTCGCCCGGGGCGGCCCCGCCGGGCGGCGTCGCCGGCCCCGCCATCCACGCCGGCACCGACGACTGCTACCAACTCCTGCTCGGGGTGCAGGACGTCCTGCCGCCGCACCTCGCGCCCGCCCTCATCGGGCGGCCCGTCGGCGGCCCGCTGCACGGCCGTGCCGTCTACGAGGGCCTGGCCGACCCCCGGCTCGCCACCCTGCTCCTGGAGCGGCTGCGGCTGCCCGGCCGGCTCGGCCCCCTGCGCTTCACGCGCGAGGAGGGCGTCGTCATCGGCGCCGGGCTCGCGCCCCGGCTCATCGGCGCCGAGCAGTCCAACTCCTCCGTCGTCTACGGCGAAACGTACATCCTCAAGCTCTTCCGCCGCGTGTGCCCCGGCACCAACCCCGACCTCGAACTCCCCCGCGCCCTCGCCGGCACCGGCTGTGCCCGGGTGCCCGCGCCGGCCGCCTGGTTCGAGGCCGTCGTGCCCGGCGCCGGCGCCGAGGCCATGACGCTCGGCGTCCTCCAGCCCTACCTGCCCGGCTCCGCCGACGGCTGGCAGCTCGCCCTCAGCGCGCTCGCCGTCCGCGCCGACTTCACCGCCTCCGCCCGCGCCCTCGGCCACGCCACCGCGGAAGTCCACGGGGCGCTCGCCGAGGCGCTCCCCACCGTCGTGCTGCGCCGCCCCCAGCTCGAACACCTCGCCGCCGCCATGACCCGGCGCCTCGACGCCGCCGCCGAGGCCGTCCCCGCGCTGCGCCCCTACCGGGCCGCGCTGCGCGGCGCCTACGACGACCTGGCCGCGCTCGGCCGGGCCGGGCGCACGTGGCGCGCCCAGCGCATCCACGGCGACCTCCACCTCGGGCAGGCGCTGCGCACGGCCGAGGACGGGCGCTGGGCCCTCATCGACTTCGAGGGCGAGCCCGCGCGCCCGCTCGCCGAGCGGACCCGGCCGCAGCCGGCCGCCCGCGACGTCGCCGGGATGCTGCGCTCCTTCGACTACGCGGCGGCGGTCGGGCGCGCGGGCGGCACGAGCTGGGCGGAGCGCGCCCGCGCCGCGTTCTGCGAGGGCTACGGGGCGGTGCACGGCGATCCGCGCGAGGAGCCGCAACTGCTGCGTGCGCACGAGACGGACAAGGCCGTCTACGAGGTCCTCTACGAGGCCCGCCACCGGCCGGACTGGCTGGTGGTCCCGATGGCGGCGATCCGCCGCCTGGCGGACCCGGCGGCGACGCCGGCGCCGGACGGGGGCCACGCCCTATGAGGACGCGCCCCCGGGACAGCCGCCGGGCCGCTCGGCACCGCCGGAATGCGCCGTTGTGGCTGATCGCCGCGGCGGCGGGAAGTACTTGCCTGCGGCAAGGGAGCCACGCGGGGACTTCGCGCCCGCGACAAGGAAACCGGGCCGACCACCCCCGCCGCGACGGCGAGCAACCACCACGGCGGAAGCCGGCGGTGCCCGGCGTCCGCACCCCTGTCACTTATTCCGCTCCCGGTGCCGGCGGTGTCGTCGGCCGGGAGGTTTCGAGGAGGACCGCACCGTGACCGCTCGACCGCCGTCCCGCCGACCGCCTCATGAGCCCGAAGCCGCGGAAACCGCGCCAGGCGTCCCGGCCACGTTCCTGCCGGGGCGGGGCGGGACGGCAGGGCGGGAGCCCGGACCGGAGCCCGGCGCCCGGCGCCCATCCGCGCGGCGCGGGGCGCGGCGGGCGGAGCCGCTCGGGGCGGAGGACCGGGAGCGGCTGCTGCACGGCGCGCACCACGACCCGCACGGCCTGCTGGGAGCACACCCGGTGCCCGGCGGCGTGCGCTTCCGCGCCCTGCGCCCCTTCGCCCGCTCCGTAGCGGTCACCGCGAAGGGCCTGCGGGTGGACCTGGACGACGAGGGGGACGGCTTCTTCGCGGCGGTGCTGCCCCTCAGCGAGCTCCCCGACTACCGCCTCCTGGTGGGCTACGAGGACACGGAGCTGGAGACGGAGGACCCGTACCGCTTCCTGCCCGCGCTCGGCGACCTGGACCTGCACCTCATCGGCGAGGGCCGCCACGAGCAGCTGTGGCGGGCGCTCGGCGCGCAGCCGATGGAGCACGAGGGGGTGGCGGGCACCCGCTTCACGGTGTGGGCGCCGAACGCCCGGGGCGTGCGCGTCGTCGGCGACTTCAACTACTGGGACGGCACGGCGCACCCGATGCGTTCGCTGGGCGCGTCCGGGGTGTGGGAGCTGTTCCTGCCGGGCATCGGCGAGGGCGCGCTGTACAAGTTCGAGATCACGCGCCCGGACGGCTCGCACACGATGCGCGCGGACCCGATGGCGCGGCGCACGGAGGCCCCTCCGGCGAACGCGTCCGTCGTGCACGCCTCGCACCACACGTGGCGGGACGCGGAGTGGATGGCGGCGCGCACGGCCCGGCCGGTGCACGAACACCCCTTCTCGGTGTACGAGGTGCACCTGCCGTCCTGGCGCCCGGGCCTGACGTACCGGCAGCTGGCCGGTCAGCTCCCGGCGTACGTCAAGGACCTCGGCTTCACGCACGTGGAGCTGATGCCGATCGCCGAGCACCCCTTCGGCGGCTCGTGGGGTTATCAGATCACCGGGTTCTACGCCCCGACCGCCCGCCTGGGCACCCCGGACGACTTCAAGTACTTGGTGGACGCGCTGCACGCGGCGGGCATCGGCGTCCTCATGGACTGGGTGCCGGCGCACTTCCCGCGCGACGACTGGGCGCTGGCCGAGTTCGACGGGCGGCCGCTGTACGAGCACGCGGACCCGCTGCGCGCCGCGCACCCCGACTGGGGCACGCTGGAGTTCGACTACGGCCGTACGGAGGTGCGCAACTTCCTGGTGGCCAACGCCGTGTACTGGTGCGAGGAGTTCCACATCGACGGCCTGCGCGTGGACGCCGTCGCCTCCATGCTCTACCTCGACTATTCGCGCGAGGAGGGCCAGTGGACGCCGAACGCCCACGGCGGCCGGGAGAACCTGGACGCAGTGGCGTTCCTCCAGGAGATGAACGCCACGGTCTACCGCCGCTGCCCCGGCGTGGTCACGGTGGCGGAGGAGTCCACGGCGTGGGACGGCGTCACCCGCGCCACGCACCACGTCGGCGCGGGCGGCTTCGGCGGCCTGGGCTTCGGCCTGAAGTGGAACATGGGCTGGATGCACGACTCGCTGGTCTACGTCTCCAAGGAGCCGGTGCACCGCAAGTACCACCACGGCGAGATGACGTTCTCGATGATCTACGCGTACAGCGAGAACTACGTGCTGCCCATCTCGCACGACGAGGTCGTCCACGGCAAGCGGTCGCTGGTGTCGAAGATGCCGGGCGACTGGTGGCAGCAGCGCGCGAACCACCGGGCCTACCTGGGCTTCATGTGGGCCCACCCGGGCAAGCAGCTGCTCTTCATGGGGCAGGAGTTCGCGCAGGGCGCGGAGTGGTCGGAGGCGCACGGCCCGGACTGGTGGCTGCTGGACCCGTCGTATTCCGCGGAGGCGGACCACCGGGGCGTGCGCGACCTGGTCCGCGACCTGAACGCGGCCTACCGCTCGACGCCCGCCCTGTGGCAGCAGGACACGGTGCCGGAGGGCTTCGAGTGGGTGGTGGGCGACGCCTCCGAGGACAACGTCTTCGCGTTCCTGCGCTTCGACGCCCAGGGCGCGCCCCTGCTGGCGGTCAGCAACTTCTCCCCCGTGGTGCGGCACGGGTACGCGCTGGGCGTGCCCGGCCGGTTCACGGCGTGGCAGGAGATCCTCAACACGGACGGCAGCCGCTACGGAGGCAGCGGCGTCACCACGCCCGACCCGGTCAAGACGGAGGCCACGCGCCACCACGGGCGGCCGGCGAGCATCACGGTGACGCTGCCGCCGCTGGCGACGGTGTGGTGGCGGGCGGTGTAGCGCACGGCCCACCGGCCGGTACGGACGTGCCCCGCACCCCTGGGAGGGGTGCGGGGCACGAGGCTCCAGTCAGCCGAGCGGGCCGGACCTCGCGTCAGACCTTCTCGCCGACGCGGTCCTCGGAGCCGGCCTCCGCGGAAGCGGACGCGGCGGCCTGCTGCGCCTTGCGGCCCGGCAGCAGGAAGGCGACCAGCACCGTGCCGACGCCGAGCACGACCGCGCCGATGACGCTGGTGTGGGCGACGGCGTCCGCGAAGGACTTGTGCACGGCCTCGACGACGGCCTGCGCCTGCTGCGCGCCGAGGGCGGCGGCCTTCTCCGGGCCGACCTTCGGCGCGGCGCCGGCCGCGACCTGCTTGCCGACCTCCTTGGCCACGGCCAGGCCCGCGCCGACCGAGTCCTGCGCGACGGTCAGCGCCTTCTCCGGCAGCTTCGGGCCGCCGGCCGCGGCGGCCTCGGCCGCGGCGTCGCCGAGGTTGGACGAGTAGGTCTTGGCGAGCACGGTGCCGAGGATGGCGATGCCCAGGGAGCCGCCCATCTCGATGGAGGTGCTGTTGACGGCGCCGCCGACGCCCAGCTGGTCCTCCGGGAAGGAGCCCATGATGGCGTTGGTGCAGGGCGACAGGGACAGGCCGATGGCCAGGCCCAGGATGATCAGCGGCAGGACGAAGTCGTCGTACGTGGACGTCTCGTCGACGCGGGCCAGCAGGGCGATGGCGACGGTGCCGACGGTCATGCCGAACGCCACGGTGGCCTTCATGCCGACCTTGGGTGTCAGGATCGCGGTCAGGGCGCCGCCCACGAACACCGCACCGGCCAGCGGCAGCATCCGCACGCCCGTGTCCAGCGGCGAGTAGCCGAGGACGAACTGGAGGTGCTGGGTGAGGTAGTAGAAGGCGCCGAAGACGGCGAGGAAGAACAGCGCGACGGCCATGGTCGAGCCGGCGAACGCGCGCTTGGTGAAACGGCGGACGTCGAGGACCGGGTGCGGGTGGCGCAGCTCCCACAGGACGAAGAGGACCAGGCCGACGCCCGCGATGACGGCGGCGGCGATCGCCTTCGCGCCCCAGCCGAAGTGCGGGCCCTCGATGATCATGTAGATGAGGGAGCCGACCCAGACGACGGACAGCACGCCGCCCACGTAGTCGATCTTCGCCGCCTGCCCGCCGGGCCGCGCGGCCTTGGACGGCGGGACGAGCGCCAGCGCGCCGATGATGCCGAGGGCCGCGATCGGCACGTTGATGAGGAACGTGGAGGCCCAGCCGTGGTCCTCCAGCAGCGCACCGGCCACGAGCGGGCCGACGGCGATGGCGAGACCGGCGGTGGCCGTCCAGATCGTGATGGCCTTGGCGCGCTCCTCGCGCGGGAACGTAGCCGCGAGCAGCGACAGCGTCGCCGGCATGATCATGGCCGCGCCGACGCCCATGACGGCGCGCGCCGCGATGACCGCGCCCGAGCTGTCCACCATCGAGCCGGCGACGGAGGCCGCGCCGAAGACGAAGAGGCCGAGAACGAGCGCTCCGCGGCGGCTGTACTTGTCGCCGACGGCGCCGAGGATCAGCATCAGCGCCGCGTACGGGACGGTGTAGCCGTCGATGACCCACTGGAGGTCGGAGCTGCCCAGGCCGAGGTCCTTGACCATGTCGGGGGCGGCGACCGTCAGGGACGTGTTCGCCATGACGATGATCAGCAGGCTGATGCAGAGCACGCCCAGCGCTGCCCAGCGCCTCTTGTACGGACCGTCCATCTCGTCGACCGGTGTCGACATCGCGAGGCCCATCGGCCACCCCTTCCAGACTTGCACACGGTTGTGCAATTACACAGCAGTGTGCAAATTACGGGACGGCGCCGCTCAGTGCAAAATGAGGGGCGGGATGTCGGCCACGGAAGGCCGCGCCCGAGCCCCCCACGCCAGCCGAGTCCCGGTCCGGGACCCGCTCAGTGACCCCACGGACAGAGAAGAGACCAATGGCCGGCAGAGCGGACGCCAATCGCCGCCGCATCATGGACATCGCGCTCGGGGAGCTGCTGCGCGACGCGGACGCGAGCATGGACCAGATCGCGCGGGCCGCGGGCGTCGTGCGGCGCACCGTCTACGGCCACTTCCCGAGCCGCGAGGCGCTGATGAGCGCCCTCGTCGACGACGCCGCGAGCGCGGTGGAGGTCGCCCAGGCGGAGGCCCTGCGCGACGTCGCCGACCCCGCCAAGGCGCTCGCCCGCTCCATGCTCGCCGCCTGGGAGATCGCCGACGGCTACCGCCTCCTGATCTCCATGGCCCAGCGCAGCGTCACGGTCGAGGGCATCCACCGCCGCCTGGAGCCGGTGCGCCGCGAGTGCGCGGCCATGCTGCAACGCGGCCTGGACGAGGGCCGCTTCGTCTCGCCGCTGCCCGCGATCGCGCTCGCGTACGTACGGGAACAGGTGCTGTTCGGCCTCATGCAGGCGGTCAACGACGGCGTCCTCGCCCCGGCGGACGCCGGCCGCTCGGCCGCCGTGACCGCCCTCACCGCGGCGGGGGTCGCCGCGGTGGAGGCGGAGGAGCTGGTGGCCGAGCTGGTCCCGGCTTAGGACCCGGCTCAGAAGAGGGGCGGGGGCTTGGACGACGCCCCGCCGTGGCTGCGGCTCGGGCCGGGGCCGGCGCTGCTGACGCCGGGACCGGGGCCCTCGCAGCAGCGGCTGCGGCTGGGGCTGACGCTGGGGCTCTTGCTGCGGCTGGGGCTGGGACTACGGCTCCCGCCGGGAATCACGATCACGCTACGGCTGGGACCCGGGCTCGTGCTCGGGCTCGTACTCGGCTGAGGGCTCGTCACCCGGCTGGGGCTGCGGCTCGGGCTGCGGCTGATGACAGGGCCGGGGCCTTCGCTGATACCGCCGCCGCGGCTGGGGCCTGAGCTGATGTGAGGGCCGCTCGCTCTGTCCGACGGCTCGTCGGGCGACCGGCTCCCGCCGTTCACGGGCCCTGTTGCGCTCGGTTGCGGCCCCGGGGGCGGATCGCCGCCGTCACCGGCCAGCGCCCCCCGCACGGCGGCGATCACCACGACGACGGCCACCAGCCCGGCGAGCCAGAGCAGCCCGCGCCGGAGCGGATTCCGCCGGGGCTCCGGGCCACGGACCCGTCCTCCGCCCGGGCCGGAGTCCGTCACGTAGGCGAGGTTCGCCCGGGTGAGTTCCGCTCCGGCGGCGTCGCCGAGGGCCTCGCGCAGTTGCAGGGCGTACCGCAGCCGGGCGGCGGCGTCCTCGGGCCGGTCCTCGACGTAGGCGACGGTGCCCAGTTCGTGGGCGAACAGGGCTTCCGACGCCCGGTCGCCTATGCGCCGGGCCGCGTCCTCGCCCTGCTGGAGCACGTCCTTCCACTGCTGCCAGCGGCGCCCGGCGAACAGCGCGGCCTCGGCGATCTTCGCCAGCCGGATCACGGCCCGCCACTCGGCGCGCTCGGCGGCGGATCCGAGGAGCCCGACGATGCCCTCAGCACCTTCGAGCGCGTCGTCGAGCCCGTGCACTCCTCCGTCGAGGGCGCCTTCCAGCCAGTCGGCAAGCCCGTTGACGGCCGAGCTCAGCGAGATCGCGTCGAGCAGCAGGTCCCGGAGGCTGTCCTCCAGGCACACCGGCAGCCCGAAGCGGTCCTCCTCCGGCCGCTCGACGAGCCCCCGCCCGTGCAGGGAGATCAGGGTCTGCGCCGCGTAGGTGATGTCGCCGGCGGCCGACAGCCAGGCGCCCGGCACCAGCGCCCCGGCCACGAGCGCCAGGACCGCGAGGGCCTTGCGCTCCGGCCCCGACAGCCGCCCCGCGCTCATCCGGTCCAGCTCGCGCACGCCCCGCGCGGCGCGGTGCGCCACCGCCTCGACCGGGTGGCCGGCCCGCACCAGCGCCGCGGCCTGCTTCACGGACAGCGGCCGCCCCCGTACGGCCTCCAGCAGCCGCCGCACGACGGGCAGTTCGGCGTCCCGCACGGGGCGGCCCAGCGACTGGACGAACAGGGCGTACGCCGCGTCCGGCGGCAGCCCCGCCAGCGGCCGTGACGTCACCGTGCCGCCGGGTCCGCCGCCGAGCACCGGCTGCTCCGCGCCCACGAGCAGGACGCAGCCGGGCAGGGCGTCCGCCAGCTGCCGCGGGATCCGCGAGCCGGGCGGCACCTCGTCCAGCACGATCAGCGGCCGGGCGTGCCGCAGGAGCTGCCGGCAGACCGGCGCGGAGTACTTCACCGGTTCCGCGCCCGCGGGCACGTACAACTCGTCCACGAGCAGCTGGAGAACGTCCTCCAGCGGAGTCCCCGCCACGCGGACGAACGCGCTGCGCCTGCCGCCCGAGGCGATGTTCCGGAGCAGGCTGGTCTTCCCGTACCCGCAGGGGCCGTGGAACTCCACCGAGCGCCCGGCCGGGATCTCCCGCCAGGCGGTGGCCAGCGCTTCCTCGCGGCCGAGGAGTACGGGTGCCGGGGCGGCCCACCGCCGCCGCGGCCCGGGGTCGTGCAGCAGCAGCTCCGAGCGCTGGAGCCGGGTGCCGCTGCGAGAGGTGAGAGTGATACGGGAACTGCCGTAGAGAACGCTGTACACATATCCCCCTGGGCACGAAGGACGCGCCGTCGAACGGCAGCGTCTGCCTCGCACGCATCCGCGTCCAGCGCCCGGTACGCCCCATGCACCCGCGCGCCCCCTGGATGCACTGCGCGCCCTCAAGGAGCGCGGACTCGTACACCCGTCGTACGGTGCGATGGCCGTCCCCGCGCACCGGCCACCGCACCGAGCGGCACGGGCATCCGCAGCACGGCGTAGCCGGCGCGGCGCTCCGCGCCGGACCGGGCGGGCCGGGGCGCTTGCCCGCTAGGGCTGTTCGCCCCAGAGGACGGCCTGGGCGACGATGACGCGTTCCCCGTTGAACGTCACCGAGGGGCCGCCGTGCAGCCGGTAGCCCAGTGCCAGCGCCTCGCTCACGCGGTGGCAGAACGCGGCATCGTCCGGGCCGGTCAGGACGCGGTAGACGGGCAGGCCGTCGGGCGGTGTGATCATGCGGCGAGCATGCCACGCACGCTCACGCCACGCAGAATTCATTGCCCTCAGGGTCCTGGAGGACGACGCCGTAGTAGTCCGTGCCGGGCTCGTCCAGGACGCGTATCACCGTCGCCCCCGCAGCGGTCAGCCGGTCCACCGCCACCGTGACCCGTACCGTGCGGGTCGCCAGCGGGACCTCGCGGCCGCCGCCCACCTTGAGGTCGAGGTGGACGCGGTTCTTGGCCGTCTTCGGCTCGGGGACCCGCTGGAACCAGACCCGCGGCCCGCGCCCCGCCGGGTCGACGATCGACTCGGGGGTCTCCCCGGCGCCGTCCGTCAGCTCCTCCTCCGGAACGCCGATGGCCGACCAGTACTCCCGCCAGGTGGCGTGGCCTTCCGGCGGGGGCTCGGGAACGTACCCCAGCGCCTCCGTCCAGAAGGCCACCATCCTGCGCGGATCCGCGCAGTCGATCGTCAGTTGCAGTGTCGGCTCCATGCCCCCACCCTGGCAGAGGGCACTGACACTCGGGCCGGCACTCGGGGCGGCGCTCAGGCCGGTACGCACACCGGCGCTCAGGCCGGCACGCCCGCCCGCTCCTTCGGCGGCTCCGGCAGGGAATCGTCCCCGTGCCCCCCGTCCGCCGCCAGCGTCGTCTCGTCGAACGGCGCCCGCCCGGCGAGGACTTCGGCCACCTGCCGCTTGTCGATCTCCTTGGTCCAGGTGCCCACGAGGACCGTCGCGACCGCGTTGCCCGCGAAGTTCGTCAGCGCCCGCGCCTCGCTCATGAAGCGGTCGATGCCGACGATCAGGCCGACGCCGTCGACGAGTTCGGGGCGGTGGGACTGGAGGCCGCCCGCGAGCGTGGCGAGGCCCGCGCCGGTGACGCCGGCCGCGCCCTTGGAGGCGACGATCATGAACAGGAGCAGGGAGATCTGCTGGCCCAGGGCGAGCGGCTCGCCCATCGCCTCCGCGATGAACAGCGACGACATCGTCAGGTAGATCGCCGTGCCGTCCAGGTTGAAGGAGTAGCCGGTGGGCACGGTGATGCCGACGACGGGCTTGCTGACGCCGAGGTGCTCCATCTTGGCGATCAGCCGCGGCAGGGCGGACTCCGACGACGACGTCGAGAGGATCAGCAGGAACTCCCGGCCCAGGTACTTCAGCAGCGCGAAGATGTTCACTCCGGCCACCAGCCGCAGCAGCGTGCCCAGCACCACGATCACGAACAGCAGGCAGGTGACGTAGAAGCCGATCATGATGACGGCGAGGGACTTCAGGGCGGTGACGCCCGTCGCGCCGACGACCGCCGCCATGGCGCCGAACGCGCCCACCGGCGCCGCCCACATGATCATGGCGAGGATGCGGAAGACGAGCTTCTGGATGTGGCCGATGCCGCGCAGCACCGGCTCGCCCGCCGGGCCCAGCGCCTGGAGCGCGAAGCCCGCGAGGAGGGCCACCAGCAGGGTCTGGAGCACCTGGCCGCCGGTGAAGGCGGAGACCATCGTGGTGGGGATGATGCCGAGCAGGAACTGGGTCGTGGACTCGCTGCCGCCCTTCGCCTGCGCCGCCCCCGCGTGGCGCACCGCGTCCGTCAGGTGCAGCCCGCTGCCGGGCTCCAGGATGTTGCCCACGACGAGGCCGATGGCCAGCGCGACGGTCGACATGACCAGGAAGTAGCCGAGCGCCAGGCCGCCGACGGCGCCGACCTTCGCGGCCTTCCGCACGGAGCCGATGCCCAGCACGATCGTGCAGAAGATGACCGGCGAGATCATCATCTTGATCAGGTTGACGAAGCCGGTGCCGAGCGGCTTGAGCCCGACCGCGACGCCCGGTGCCGCGAGGCCCACCGCGATGCCGGCGAGGACGGCCGCGATCACGGCGAGGTAGAGGTAGTGGGTCCGGTCCGGCCGCCGGGGCGCCCGCCCGGCCGGTGGTGGTGCTGCCTGTGCCGTCACGGGGGTCTCCTCGTCGTCGCGGCTCTGGTACGGCTGGGTACGGCCGAGTACGCCCCCGAAGGGCCTGTACGCAGGGGCCTGTACGCAGGTGATGGTCTGTACACCCGGGCCCGTCCCGGTGTGTCCGGGTACGTTCCGGGCACCCCGCTCTCCCGACGAGTGGGGCTCCGGCGACTATGCACGGCTCTGTGACCGTGGTCACCCTTATGTGCATTACGTTCACGGGCGCGGCGCGGTGCACACTGTCCGCCATGCGCAGACCCCGCATCCGCCGCCCCCGCAGCCTGGCCGGCCAGCTCTTCGCGATGCAGATCGTGCTGGTCACCGTTGTGGTGGCCGGATGCGCGGCCTTCGCGTACGCCGCCGACCGCGGCCAGGCCGGCGAGGCCGCGCGCCGCGAGGTGACCGCGGCGGCGGTCGCCGTGGCCGCGTCGTCCTCCGTCCGGGACGCGGTCCGCTCGCCCGACCCGGCCGCCGGCCTCCAGCCGTACGCCGAGCGCGTGCGCCGCGACACCGGCGTCGACTTCGTGACGATCATGAACCCGGACGGCATCCGCTGGACCCACCCGGACCCCGCCCGCATCGGCGAGCGCTTCCTCGGCCACACCGGGCCGGCCCTGCGCGGCGAGACGTTCTCCGAGACGTACACGGGCACGCTCGGCCCGTCGGTGCGCGTGGTCGTGCCGGTCCTGGACGGCGCCAGGGTCATCGCCCTTGTCAGCGCGGGCATCACCGTCGACGCGATCAGCGCCGAGATACGCCGGCAGCTGCTCGGGCTGCTGCTCGTCGCGCTGGGGGCGCTCGCCCTCGGCGGCGTGGGCACGTACCTCCTCAACGCCCGGCTGCGCCGCCACACCCACGGCATGAACGCCACCGAGCTCAGCCGGATGCACGATTACCACGAGGCGACGCTCCATGCCGTGCGCGAGGGCCTGCTGATGCTCGACGGGCAGCACCGTATCGCCCTCATCAACGACGGCGGCCGCGAACTCCTCGGCCTCACGGGCGAGGTGATCGGCCGCCGCGTGGACGCCCTGGGCCTGCCGCCCACCCTCACGGACGCGCTCCTGGCCGCCGGGCCGCGCGTCGACGAGGTCCACGCGACCGCCGACCGCATCGTCGTCCTCAACACCTCGCCCGTCTCCGGAGGCGAGCGCCACGGCACCGTCGTCACTCTGCGCGACCACACCGAACTCCAGGCGCTCTCCGGCGAGCTGGACTCCGTGCGCGGCTTCGCCGAGGCGCTGCGCTCGCAGGCGCACGAGGCGGCGAACCGGCTGCACGCCGTGGTGTCCCTGATCGAACTGGGGCGCGCGGACGAGGCCGTCGAGTTCGTCACCGCCGAGCTCGAACTCGCCCAGGCCCTCACCGACGAGGTCGTCGGCGCCGTCGCGGAGCCCGTCCTCGCGGCCCTGCTGCTCGGCAAGGCCGCCCAGGCCAACGAGCGCGGCGTCGATCTCGTCCTCACGCCCGAGACGCACGTCGACGACGGCCTGCTGCCGCCCCGGCTGCCCGCCCGCGACCTCGTCACCATCCTCGGCAACCTCGTCGACAACGCCGTGGACGCCGCCGCGGAGGAAGCCAACCGCAGCGCGGCGGAGATCCGGCACGCGCAGGTCACCGTCACCCTGCGGGCGGAAGCCGGAGCGGAAGCCGGCGACGGCGGAGAGCTGCTGCTGCGCGTCGCGGACACCGGGGCGGGCGTGGCGCCCGAGGTCATGGAGGAGGTGTTCCGGCGCGGCTGGTCGACCAAGTCGCCCGGCGGCGCGCCCCACGGCCGCGGGCTCGGCCTCGCGCTCGTCCGGCAGGCCGTGCGCCGCAACGGCGGTACGGTCCGCGTCACCGGCTCGCCGGGCGGCGGCGCGGAGTTCACCGTACGGCTCCCCCTGCACACCGCCCACCCCGCGGACATGCCGCCGACCCCCGCCGTACGGACCGGAGCGCCCTCATGAGCAGACCCGACACCGCCCCGCGGCCCATCCGCGTCCTCGTCGTCGAGGACGACCCCGTCGCCGCCGACGCGCACGCCCTCTACGCCGGCCGCGTGCCCGGCTTCGCCGTGGCCGGGATCGCGCACTCCCTGGGCGACGCCTCGCACTTCCTCAAGCGCACGCCCGTCGACCTGCTGCTGCTCGACCTCTTCCTCCCCGACGGCCACGGCTTGCAGCTGCTGCGCTCCCTGCGCACGGCCGGGCACACCGCCGACGTCATAGCCGTGACGTCGGCGCGCGACCTGACGGTCGTACGGGAAGGGGTGTCGCTGGGCGTCGTGCAGTACGTCCTGAAGCCGTTCACGTTCGCCACCCTGCGGGACCGCCTCACGCGCTACGCCGAGTTCCGCTCGGTCGCGGGCGAGGCCAGCGGGCAGGAGGAGGTGGACCGGGCGTTCGCCGCCCTGCGCGCACCGCAGCCGGCCGCGCTCCCCAAGGGGCTGAGCCAGTCCACTCTCCGGTCGATCACCGAGGCGCTGCGGGGCGCCGGGGACGAGGGCCTGTCGTCCGGTTCGGCGGCGGCCGCCGTCGGCATCTCGCGGATCACCGCCCGCCGTTACCTCGAACACCTGGTGACGACGGGGCGCGCGGCCCGCACGCCCCGCTACGGCCAGATCGGCCGCCCCGAACTGCGCTACCACTGGCAGAGCAGGGCCTGACACGAGCCCCGGGGAACGGCCCCCGGGGATACGGCCGGTGCGAAACGGGAACGTACGACCTCAGGAAGGCGCATCCCGCCGAAGCGCCGCGCCCGGCGCGAAGGCCCGCCCCCAGGAGGTCGCCCGTGCGCCCCACCCTTCTCGCCCTGCTCGCCGTCACAGGTCTCACCGCGGCCTCCCTCAGCGCCTGCGGCCAGGGCTCCGGCGGCGGCGACCCGGACACCGTCCGGATCGCCTACCAGCGCAACACCGACAACAAGAACCGGATCGTCGACGACTATCTGGCCGGGATCAAGAGACAGTTCGAGCGCGCGCACGAGGGCAAGAAGCTGGAACTGGTGCCGATCCAGGCCGCCCAGGCGGACTACTACGCCAAACTCCAGCAGATGATGCGGGCGCCGAAGACCGCGCCGGACATCGTCCGCGAGGACACCTTCCTCATCAAGTCCGACATCAAGGCGGGCTTCTTGCGCCCGCTGGACGACGAGCTGGCGGGCTGGAAGGACTGGGCCCGGTTCGCGCCGGCCGCGAAGGCGTCGGCGCAGGGCGAGGACGGGAAGACGTACGGAGTGCCGGACGGCACCGACACCCGCGGGCTGTGGTTCAACAAGGAGCTCTTCGCGCGGGCCGGGCTGCCCGCCGACTGGCACCCGCGCACCTGGAACGACGTCCTGGACGCGGCCCGTACGGTCAGGAAGAAGGTCCCCGGCGTCATTCCGCTCAACGTCTACACCGGCAAGGCGCCGGGCGAGGCCGCCGCCATGCAGGGCTTCGAGATGCTGCTGTACGGGACGGGGAAGGACCCGCTGTACGACCCGGCGGCGGGCAAGTGGGTGACGTCGAGCCGCGGGTTCCGCGATGCGCTGGAGTTCGTGCGGACGGTCTTCGCGGAGAAGCTCGGCCCTGACCCGGCGGACGCCCTCGACCCCAACGTGGACGGCCGCGTCGCCACGGACTGGCTGCCGTCGGGCAAGCTCGCGATCGACCTCGACGGCTCCTGGCTCGGCAAGTACTGGCAGCCGAACGGCACGAGGCCCTGGCCGCAGTGGACGTCGGTGATGGGCCGGGCGCCCTTCCCCACGCAGAACGGGGCGGCCCCCGGGGCGGTCAGCATGTCCGGCGGCTGGGCGTGGTCGGTGAGCGCCAAGTCCGGCAAGGCGGACCTCGCGTGGCAGGTGATCGAGACGCTGCAGACGGCGGACAACGCCACCACGTGGACGGTGAGCGACGGGCAGATCGCCGTACGGGACGACGTGGCGGCCTCGCGCAAGTACTTGTCGTCGATGCCGGGCGTCGACTTCTTCACCGGGCTCGTCCCGTACACCCACTACCGGCCGGCGCTGCCGCTCTACCCGCAGGTATCCGGCGCGATCAGGGACGCGATGGAGGCGGTGACGACGGGCGACGCGTCCGTCGTGCAGGCGGCGAAGCGCTACGACGAGGAGCTGAAGTCGGTGGCCGGCGGGTCGGGTGTGACGGCGCGGGAGCGGTGACGGTGACCGGGGCGGTGGCCGGAGCGGTGACGACGGCCGGAGCGGTGACATGACCGGCCGGCACAGGGCCCGGCTCCGGCGGCCGCACCGGGGGAAGGCGGCCCTGCGCCTGCTGCCCCTCGCGCCCGCGACTGCCGTCCTGCTGCTCTTCCTCGCGGGCCCGGTCGCGTAC
Organism: Streptomyces sp. SCA2-17; assembly: GCF_044336695.1. Classification (NCBI taxonomy): domain Bacteria; kingdom Bacillati; phylum Actinomycetota; class Actinomycetes; order Kitasatosporales; family Streptomycetaceae; genus Streptomyces; species Streptomyces sp. SCA2-17. Next base: position 4,518,093 of record NZ_CP117521.1, on the reverse strand, counting down.
TGCGTGGTGATCGCCTTCACCGACACGCAGCTCACCGGCCAGGCGTCCGCGTCCTTCGTCGGCCTCGCCAACTTCCGCCGCGCCTTCGCCGACGACGGCTTCCGCGACGCGGTGGTGCTGACGCTCGTCTTCACCGTGCTGTCGTCGATCGTCGGCCAGAACAGTCTCGGCCTGGCCCTCGCGGGCCTCATGCGGCGCGCCTCCCGGCCCGTACGGACCCTCACGGGCGCGGTCGTGCTGACCGCCTGGGTGCTGCCGGAGATCGTGGCGGGCTTCCTGCTCTACACGTTCTTCCACCGGCGCGGCACGCTCAACGCCGTCCTGGAGTGGCTCCACCTGCCCGCCCAGAACTGGCTGTTCACCCTGCCGATCCTGGCCGTCTCCTTCGCCAACGTGTGGCGCGGCACGGCCTTCTCCATGCTCGTCTACTCCGCGGCGCTCGCCGGGATCCCGCGGGAGGTCACCGAGGCGGCGGAGGTGGACGGCGCGAGCGGGCCGCGCCGTCTGTGGCACGTCACCCTGCCCATGATCCGCCGCTCGGTCGCCACCAACCTCATGCTCAACACCTTGCAGACCCTGTCGGTGTTCGGCCTGATCTGGGCGATGACGCGCGGCGGGCCGGGCAACCGGAGCCGGACGCTCCCGGTGTTCATGTACGACCAGGCGTTCCAGAAGTCGCTGATCGGCTACGGGACGGCCGTCGCGCTGCTCCTGCTGCTGGTGGGGGCGCTGTTCTCGGTGATGTACCTGCGGCTGATGCGGGAGGAGGTGTGAGACCGCCGCCCCCTCCCGCACCGGGGTCCGTCCGGCGTCAGCCGAGCTTCTTCATCTGGGCGTCGACGATCGCCTTCGGCTGCTCGCTCGCACCGGTGAGGCTCACGGCGTAGAAGCCGGCGAGGGTGTTGCCCTTGCGGACGACCACGAGGTGGGTGGGGTTGTCGCTGCCGCCCTCGACCTCCATGGAGAGGGTGAAGGCGACCGCCTCGTCACCCGCGCTGTACGTGGCCGGCGCGACCTTCTTGATCTTGGTCTTGTCCTCGCCGGCGCCCATGGCGAAGCCGCCGGCGCAGTCGGCGCCCGCCTTCTTGACCGCGGCGAACGCCTCCGTGGCGCCCTTGCCGCTGTACGAGGCCAGCGTGTCGCTGGTGATCAGGGCGCCCAGCCCCTGCATGCCGGCCTTCATCTTCTCCTCGGGCGAGGCGTCCGCGCCCACGGCCGGGCCCTTCGGCTTGGCCATGATCTTGCGGGCGGCGGTCGCGGCGGGCGTACCGGCGCCCTGCAGCATCATCACGTCGGACAGCGGCTTGCACTCGGCCTTGTCGCTGGTCATCGCCTTGGCGGAGGCCTGGTCGGCGGCGCTGATCTCGGAGACCTTGTGGTCGGCGAGCTCGCCGTCGGCGATGAGGAGCTTGGTCAGCTGCTCCTTCGACTGCGCGCCCGCACCGCCCGCGGCGTCGGACTTCGCCGGGGCGCTCGACGAGGCCTTGCCCTTGGTCTCGTCCTTCGCCTCGGACTTGTCCGAGCCGCAGGCGCTCACGAGCAGAGCCAGGGAGAGCGCCGAGGCGGCGACGGCGGTACGGCGGACGGTGGTGCGGCGCATGAAGGGTTTTCCTCTGAACTGGATCGGAAAGCGACCCCACATATAGTCATGCCGAAGTAAAAAGTTCAATATCTTTCCCATCGCCGGACGCCCGGCGCGCATTACGATCACATCTCGAACGCTTGATCGACTTCGGTTACCGTGGGGACCATGGAAGGCACGTACCGCGTACGCAACGCCGGCAGCGGTCTGCTGCTGGAGGTCGAGGGCGGCCGCAAGGGCAGCGGCGCCAACGTCCAGCAGGGCTCGGAGGACGGCAGCGCCGCCCAGCTGTGGCACGTGAGCCCGGTCCACGAGGGCAGCGGGCTGCACCACTTCGTGAACGCCGCCAGCGGCAAGCGGCTGGACGTCGCGAACGCAAGCACGGAGAACGGCGCCAACGTCCAGCAGTGGAAGGCCAACAACTTCGGCGCCCAGGAGTGGCTCATCGAGCAGCACCTCGACGCCCCGGGCACGGTCACCCTCGTCGCCCACATCAGCGGCCTCGTGCTGGAGGTCGCCGGCGGGTCGGCGGAGCCCGGAGGCAACGTCCAGCAGGGCGAGGACACGGACAGCCCCGGGCAGTGGTGGCGGCTGGAGCCCGCCGGGTGAGTCAGGCCCGGCTCCCGGCGTCCAGTTCCGCCGCCGGGTTTCCCCGCCAGTGCGTGCGGGCCGGTACGTGTTCGCCCTTCATCAGGAAGGAGTCGGCGTCGATGCGGGCGGCGTCGTCGATGACGACGCCGTAGTGCACGAAGGCGCTGGTGCCGATGGTGCAGCCGTTGCCCACGGCGATGGGGCGCGACTTGAAGACGCCGTCCTCCAGGGAGTGCGCCTGGAGGGTGCTGCCCGCATTGAGGGCGCAGCCGTCGCCGATCCGGGTGAGGGTGCGCTCGATGATGCCGCAGCCGTCGTCGTAGACGCGGCGGCCGGTGCGGACGCCGAGGAGCCGCCAGAGGAGCGGCTTGAAGGGGGTGCCGTTGAAGACCGCGTGGTAGGCCGTGGAGGGCACCTTCCAGTACCGCTCGTGTCTCCAGAACGCCTTGTCGTAGATGGAGCAGAAGCGGGGTTGCAGCCCGTGCGGGCCCACGACGGCCCGTTCGACGAGCGCGAACCAGCCGGCGGTGAAGGCGAGTCCGAGCACGATGGAGGTGGCCGTCTCCACCCAGTGCAGCATGGGGTCGTTCCCCATGGGGAGCATGGCGATCAGCACGAGGCCGAAGACGTACAGGCACCGGACGGTCAGGAACAGGGCGACGGTGACGGCGTTGTGGCGGTTCTTGGCCGCGAGCCGCCGCCGGCGCTCGGCCCCCGTGCCCAGGGCGTCGAAGCCGTGGTCGCGTTCGACCGAGCGCGGGATCTCGAAGGGCGGCGAGCCGAGCAGGCCGGTGGCCTCCTTGAGCGGGCCGCTGACCGGGATCATGGCCTTGGTCGCCAGCAGGCAGTCGTCGCCGGTCCTGCCGCCCGGCGGATAGGCGATGTCGTTGCCCAGGAAGTTGCGCTGTCCGATGGCGGCCGGGACGGCGCGGAAGGAGGTACTGGAGAACTCGGCGTTCATCAGGGACAGCCCGTCCGAGACCATGGTCCCGGTGCCGATGCGGCTGAGGGTGGGGACCTCGTGCTTGACGGTCATGCCGAAGTTGGAGCCGGTCTGCTCGAAGGGTCTCAGCCGGTAGCCGAGGGCGCGCAGGTAGTGCACGACGGCCGAGGTGTCGCCGAACAGCGCGTTGTAGAAGACGATGTTGGTGAGCCGCGCTGTGGCGCGCTGGAGCGCGAACTGCACGCCGTACAGCGGATGGACCGCGCCCGGCCGGACGAGGCGGCACAGCGCCCGCGACAGGAGCGTGACGAGGACCGGCCCGAGGGCGGCGAGGCCGAGCACCGTGCCCGCGGAGATCTCCAGGCCGTGCAGGTAGTACGCCCAGGTGTCCGGGCCGGCCGCCCCCGTGACCGTACGGGCCAGCAGGGAGGGCCTGGACTCCAGCAGCGCGGCGACGGCCACGTCCGCCGCGCCGACGGTCGCGACCGCGATCAGCAGCCGGAAGGCGCAGTGGAGGACGCGGCGGACGGTGCCGCAGTGAGCCGGAGGGACCGTGGAGTACTGGCAGCCGGCCGGCGCCGGGACGGCCGGTGAGCCGTGCCAGCACTGCCCGGCCGGTACGGACTGGCCGGAGTGCAGCGAGGAGGCGTGGCCGAGCTGGGCGGCGTCACCGAGGCGCACGCCGGTGTCGAGGGTGCTGTGCTCGCCGACGAAGGCGCCATCGCCTATGGTGACGGCGCCGGTCTCGACGACGCCGTCGTGGGCCCGGTAGCCGTTGAGGTAGGTGTCCTTGCGGATCACGCTGTCGGCGCCGATGGTGAGCAGGTCGGTACACACCGGCACATGAGTCGTCAGGATCAGGGCGCGGGGCCCGACCTCGGCGCCCAGCGCCCGCAGGTACAGCGGGTACAGCGGCGTGCCGACGGACAGCCGGACGAGCGGGTTGGCAACGACCAGGGTCTTGACGCACCAGAAGCGGGCGTAGGCCGTGCTCCACAGGGGGATGCGCCGCGCGGTCCACCGGCCGACGAGCGCCCACTTCGCGGCGACCGGCACCAGGCCCATCCCGCCCAGCACGGCGGCGGCGAAGGCGACCGCGCGGCCGTAGACGACGGCCCACCCGCCGGCCTGCATCACCCAGGCGGTGCCGGCGTCCAGTGCCATGGAGCCGAAGCACACGTACAGCAGGAACACCAGGAGTTGCAGGGCCGCGCACAGGATGTAGCGGGGGGTGCTCACCGGGGGTGCCGGGGCCGGCTGTGGTTCCGGGGGCTGTGCCGGTACGTGGTGGGGTGCGAGGTCCGGTGCGCGGTCCGCTGCGGCCGGTGCCGCTCGGTCCAGGACCGCGGCGAGGTCGCGCACCGTGGGGTGCAGGTAGACGTCCTTCATCGAGACGCCGGGCAGGTCCGGGAGTTCGCGGACGGCGGCGTTGAAGTGCGCCATGAGGAGGGAGTTGGCGCCGAGCTCGTTGAAGAAGTGGCTGTCCACGGAGACCTGTTCGACGCCCAGGACGCGGGCCAGCCGGCCGGCCAGGGCTTGTTCGGTCGCGGTCTCCGGGGCCGCGTAGTCGCGCTGCGCGGCGAGCCGGCGGGGTCCGCTCGGCGCGGGCAGGCGGCTGCGGTCGGCCTTGCCGCTGGGCAGGACCGGTATCGACGCGAGGGGTTCGAGGTAGGCGGGGACCATGTAGGCGGGCAGCCGCTCCCGCAGCTGGGCGACGACGTCGTCGGGGTCGACGGCGGCGCCTTCGCGGGTGGTGTAGAAGGCGCAGAGCTCTACGGTGGTCGCCGAACTCACGGAACCCGCGGCGGCCTCGTGCCGGGTGACCACGGCCTGGGCGATGCCGGGGACGCGGAGCAGCACGGACTCGATCTCGGCAAGCTCCACGCGGTAGCCGCGGATCTTGACCTGGGTGTCGATGCGGCCGTGGTGCTCGATCTCGCCGCGGGGGTTGATCCTTCCCAGGTCCCCCGTGCGGTAGATCCTGCCGGAGGGGTTGCCGGGGACACCGAGGAAGTCCGGGACGAAGGCGCGGTCGGTCAGGTCCGGTCTGTTGAGGTAGCCGCTGGCGAGCCCCATGCCGGCGATGCCGATCTCGCCCAGCGTGCCCGGCGGCAGGGCGGCGTTCTCCCGCGGGTCGAGCAGGACCACCGCGTACGTGGGCAGCGGGACGCCGATCGTCACCGGGCGGTCCGGGTCCAGGAGGGTCCAGGTCGCGGTGACGGTCGCCTCGGTCGGGCCGTAGACGTTGAGGAACCGCCGGCCGGGCCGGTGCCAGCGGCTGATGAGGTCCTGCGGGCACGACTCCCCCGACACCAGCAGGAACCGCAGGGCGGAGCTGCTCTCGTCCAGCGTGGCCAGCAGCGTGGGCACGCAGCACAGCGCGGTGACGCGCCGCTCCCGCAGGAAGGCGTCCAGCTCGGCCCCGAGCAGGCCACCGGGCCCGGCCGGGCGGGGCACCAGCGTCGCACCGGCCATCCAGGGCACCCACGTCTCCTCGACGGAGAAGTCGAAGGCGAGGGTCATCCCCTGGTAGACGCGGTCCTCGCCGGTGATGCCGTAGACCTCCGCGGCCACGCGGACGAAGTTGCAGATGGCCGGGTGCCCGATGGCCACGCCCTTGGGGCGGCCGGTGGTGCCGGAGGTGTAGATGACGTAGCAGAGGTCGTCGTGCTGCTGCCGTGCGGTGGTGACGGCGCCGAGGCGCTCGCGCGGCCGCGCCGCCACTTCGTCCCGTACGCGGTCCAGGTACAACAACCGTGCACTGTCGGCGAGATGGGCCGCCCGGTCCGCGAGGCGGGAGAGCGAGAGGACCGTCCGCACGGAGGCGTCGGAGACGATGTACGACAGCCGGTCCGCGGGGAAGCCGGCGTCCAGCGGCACGTACGCGGCGTGCGCCTTCAGCACGCCCAGCATCGCGACGTAGGCGTCGACGGCCTCGTCGAGCAGCAGGCCGATCCGGTCGCCGGGGCGGGTGCCGTGGTCCAGCAGGAAGCGGGCGAGCTGGTTGGCCCTCGCGTCCAGCTGCGCGTAGGTGAGCGTGACGTCGCCGGCGTCCACCGCGAGCCGGTCTTCCCGCCCCTCGGCCCGCAGCCGGGCGCACTGCTCCTCGAACAGGCATTCCAGCCGCTCGCCGTCGCGCCACCGGGCCGATCCGTCGTCCGCGGCGGCGGTCAGCAGACCGTCGGGCCGGCTCGAAGACCGTGGCGCCTCCTCCCGCGGCGGGTCCCGCCGGGGCGCCTCTCCTCGTCTCCGCTCGCCGTAGGACGCCATGGACATTCAGGGAGTTGTCGGGCCACTCAGGGCCCCTACATTTTACCGCCGCCGGCCTGCCGCCGCCCGCCGCTCGCCGGGCACATATGCCGTAGCAGGCATATACCCGCAGCTGAAGGCGCTCCGGGAAGCCGGGTCAGGGCGGGCCCGGGCGCCGGCCCGGGCCCGGACCCCGCCCGTCAAGCGCGCTTCCGCAGCAGTTCCACGATGCCCGCGACGTCCTCGTGGCCGTGGCCCTCCGCCACCCGGCGGGCCATCAGCGGCTGGAGCGGGGCGATCAGCTCCGGGCTCAGGCCCTGGTCCTCGGCGGCCCGGAGGAGGTTGCCGAAGGCGGCGGACTGCATGGCCACGTTGGACACGACGCCGTCGGCGTACTCGCCGGACCCGATCTGCCGGGCGTAGTGCGGGATCCCCGTCGCCATGGCCCCGATCCAGGTGCCGAGCAGCGGCGCGAACTCCTCCGCCGGCACACCCGCCGTGTCCACCAGCGCCAGGGCGTGGAAGACGCCGGCGAACATCCCGTACATGCCGCTCAGCAGCGCGATGTCGAGCAGCGCCGCCAGGCCCGGTTCGGTGCCCGCGAAGTGCGCCGCGCCCAGGCGCTCCAGCACGGGCCGGTGCGCGTCGAAGGCGTCCCGCGGCCCGCTGTAGAGGACGAACGCCTGCTCCGTACCGATGCCCGGGGGCACGGCCATGATGCCGCCGTCGAGGTACGTGATCCCGTGCTCAGCCGCCCACGCGGCCGTCTCGCGGGCCTGCGCCGGCGTGCCGTTGGTGAGGTTGACGAGGGTGCGGCCCTTCAGCCGTCCGGCGACGGGCTCCAGGACCTCCCGCACGGAGGCGTAGTCGAGCAGGCAGGCGACCACCAGCTCACTCGCCTCCACCGCACCGGCGACGTCGTCGGCGCGGATGGCGCCCAGCGGCAGCAGCGGCTCGGCCCGGGCGGGGGTGCGGTTCCACACCGTGGTGGGGTGCCCGTTCGCCAGAAACGCGCCGGCCAGGGCCGTCCCCATGGCGCCCAGGCCGAGGACGGTAACGGGAGAGGTAGCGGAGGTGCTCATGTGCGGAAGGCTCCAGTTGTGCGATGCGTAGGTGCAGTACGAAACGGCTGTGGCGCGCCTCCATCAGATTTCCCGATGGGACGCGCCACGCCAAGTACGCACAAAAAGGTGGGCACTTACCTGGAGGTGAGGGGGCGGCGGCAGCCGCCGGAGGCTACTGCGCCCCGATCGACTCCAGTACGTTGAGCTTCGCCGCCCTGCGGGCCGGCCAGAGAGCGGCCAGGACGCCCACGGCGAGGGCGATCAGCAGGAAGACCGCGATCCGTGCCCACGGCACGACCATCTCGTACTGCGGGAAGGACGAGCGGACCAGGTGGCCGCCGGACCAGGCGAGGAAGATGCCCACCCCGACGCCCAGCACCGCGCCGAACATCGCGATCATCACGGACTCCAGCCGGACCATCTGCTTGACCTCGCGCCGGGCCAGGCCGATGGCGCGCAGCATCCCTATCTCCCGGGTCCGCTCGAAGACCGACATGGCCAGGGTGTTGACGACGCCGACGACCGCGATGACGACGGCCATGCCCAGCAGCCCGTACATCAGGTAGAGGATGTCCTCGATGCTCCCCGCCTCGGCGCGGCGCAGGTCTTCGGGTGACTGCACCTTCATGAGGGGGTTGCCGCCCAGGGTCTCCTTGATCTTGGCCTTGAGCTCGCCGGCCTTGCCGGGGGCCGCCTTCACCAGCACCTCGTCGTCGCGGACCTTGTCCAGGTGGGGGTCCACGAGGGCGTGGGTGGCCAGGACGGCGGAGTAGACGTCGTTCTTCGCGTAGACCGCGGCGACCTTCGGGGCGGCCTTCTTGCCGTCGTAGAAGGACATCGGCAGGGTGGAGCCGACCTTCAAACCGTGGTCGCGGGCGTACTCGTCGGACACGGCGACCGTGCCGTCGCGGACGTCGGCCGGCGAGCCGCTGACGAAGCGCACGTCGGACACCTTGCCGATCGCCGCCGGGTCCGTGGCGTAGACGAGGGCGGGCGCGCCGTCCGACTGGAAGCCGACCGAGCGCATGGGGACCGCGGCGGCGACGCCGGGCTCCTTGGCGAGGGTCTCGGCGATGTCCGGGGAGAGGCCGCCGAAGTTGGCGGAGGTGACCTTGTAGTCGGCCGTCAGGTCCTGCTGCCCCATCTTCGCGACGCCCTGATGGGACGAGACCGCGACCACGGTCAGGCCGGTGATCAGCGAGAGGCCGATCATCAGGGCCGAGGCGGTGGCGGCGGTGCGGCGCGGGTTGCGCAGCGCGTTCTCCTTGGCGAGCTTGCCGCTGACGCCGGTGAACCGGCCCGTCGCCCGGGCGAAGAGGTGGACGACCGGGCGGGAGAGCAGCGGGGCCAGCACGATGACGCCCGCCATGGTCAGGGCCGCGCCCGCCATCGCGATCTCCAGGCCGCCGCTGTCCTTGAGCGTCGTGACGTACAGCATGACCGCGGCGCCCAGGGCGGTGAGCACGGCGCCGATCGCGTTGCGGACGACGAGGCTCTTGACGGCCGGCGGCTGCTCGACGGTGGCCAGCGCCTCGACCGGGGCGATCTTCGCGGCCTTGCGGGAGGGCAGCCAGGCGGCCACGACCGTGACCACGACGCCGACGCCGAGGGCGAGCAGGACGGAGGCGGGCTCGATGACGAGCGGGCCGTCCGGCAGGCTCGCGCCGGTCGTGTTCAGCACCGAGCGCAGGCCGGTGGCGACGCCGAGGCCGAGGACGAGGCCCGCGGCGGAGGCCGCCAGGCCCAGCAGCCCCGCCTCGATCAGCACCGAGCGCACCACCTGGCGGCGCGAGGCGCCCACCGCGCGCAGCAGCGCGATCTCCCGGCTGCGCTGGGCGATGAGCATGGTGAAGGTGTTGGCGATGATGAAGACGCCGACGAAGAGGGCGATGCCCGCGAACGCCAGGAAGGTGTTGCGGATCGAGCTGGTCTCCTTGTCGATCATCTTCGACTGCTCGGCCGCCAGTTGCTTCCCGCTCTGCGCCTCGAAGGTCTTCGGCAGTACGTTGCGGACGTCGGCGGTCAGCTTCTGCTGGTCGGTGCCGGGCTTCGCGGAGACGACGAGGTCGCTGAACTCGCCGGGCTTGCCGAAGAGTTTCTGCGCGGTCGCGGTGTCGAACAGCGCGAGGCTGCCGCCGGCGCTCACCCGCGGGTCGTCGGTCTCGGCGATGCCGACGAGCTTCTTGGTCATCACCGGCCCGTCGATCGCGAGCCGGACGGTGCCGCCGATCTTCGTGCCGGTCTTCGCGGCGGTCTTCTCGTCGAGGACGATCTCGCCCTCGGCGGCGGGCCCGCGGCCCTTGACGATCGGGTAGCGGCTGTCCTTGCCGTCCGTGCCCGGTACGTAGTTGGTGCCGGTGCTGCCCCATTCGCTGCCGGCCGGGTTGTTCTGCCTGTCGGCGATCATGGCGACGCCGCCGACGGACGGGCGTACGGAGGCGACGCCCGGCAGCGCGCGGAGCGTGGCGACCACGCGGTCGTCGAGGGCCCGGGCGCCGTCCTTGTCGGTGCTGGGGGCGCCGGGGGTGACGGAGACCGCGACGTCGTCGAGGCTCTTGGTCATCTTGTTGCGGAAGGCGGCGCCGACGGAGTCGCTGAAGATGAGGGTGCCGGAGACGAAGGCGGTGCCGAGGAGGACCGCGAGGGCGGTCATCATCAGCCGGGTCTTGTGCGCGAGGAGGTTGCGCAGGGCGGTACGGAACATGGTCTGTCCTGGGAGAAGGGCCTGCGGGGCCGTCGTCGGGGAGCGGGGAACGGCGGAGCCGCTCCTCAGCTCGTACGGCCCTTGGCGTCAAAAGCCTTCATGCGGTCCAGGACCGCATCCGCGGTCGGCTCGCGCATCTCGTCCACGATCCGGCCGTCGGCGAGGAACACGACGCGGTCCGCGTACGAGGCGGCGACGGGGTCGTGCGTGACCATGACGATCGTCTGCTGAAGGGCCTGGACCGACTCGCGCAGGAAGCCCAGGAGTTCGGCGCCGGAGCGGGAGTCGAGGTTGCCGGTCGGCTCGTCCGCGAAGATGATCTCCGGCTTGGCGGTGAGCGCGCGGGCCACGGCCACGCGCTGCTGCTGACCGCCCGAGAGCTGGCTCGGCCGGTGCGAGAGGCGCCCGGAGAGCCCCACCGTGCTCACCACCATGTCCAGCCACTCCGCGTCGGCCTTGCGGCCCGCGATGTCCATGGGGAGCGTGATGTTCTCCAGGGCGGTCAGGGTCGGCAGGAGGTTGAACGCCTGGAAGATGAATCCGATCTTGTCCCGCCGGAGCCGCGTGAGGCTCTTGTCGTTGAGCGTGCTCAGCTCGGTGTCGCCGATCAGCGTCGAGCCGGACGAGATCGTGTCGAGGCCCGCCATGCAGTGCATCAGCGTGGACTTGCCCGAGCCGGAGGGCCCCATGATCGCGGTGAACTCGGCGCGGCGGAACTCCACGGAGACCGAGTCCAGCGCCGTCACGCGGGTGTCCCCCTGCCCGTAGACCTTGCTCAGGCCGGTGGCGCGGGCTGCGACGGGGAAGCCGCCGCGCGCGCGGGCGGTGGCTCCGGGGGACGTGGGAAAGGCGGCCGCGTGGGACACGGGTCTCCTCCGGGAATCGGGGGGGAAGGGGACGTCCGGCCCTCACTCCGCGCCGGGAATCCCCGGGGACGCAATGGCCGGAATCAACTCCTCCAATTCTCGGCGCGCGGCGTGCGGCGGGCGTCAGCCGTACGGTCAGAAAGTCCGTACGTCCGGAAGGCGGGCGGGAGGGTGCGCGCGTAGTCCCTCAGAGGGACACCGTCATCCTCAGGACGCACAGGGGGCCCACGGCTCGCACGGAGGGGTCAGGCCCGCAGCGTGCGGGACGGCGGGCGCCCGTAGCGCTGCTGGTAGTACCCGGCGAAGCGGCCGAGGTTGTTGAATCCCCAGCGGTAGGCGACTTCGGCCACGGTCACGTCGCCGTCCCCGCGGGCCTCCGCCAGCTCCTGGTGCGCCCGGCCCAGCCGGACCTCGCGCAGATAGCCGAGCGGCGTCGTGTCGACGTGCCGGCGGAACGCCTCCTGCAACGCGCGCGGGCTCACCCGGGCGGCGGCCGCGAGATCCGCCAGGGACAGCGGCTGGTCGGCGCGCTCCTCGGCCAGCGCCATCGCCCGCCGCACGGCGGGGTGCGCGACCTCCCCCGGGCGCTGCGCGTCCACGCCCTGGGTGATCAGCTCGTGGGTCTGCATGAGGATCGCCGCCGTGGACTGCGTCAGGTGCCCGGCGACGAGGGGGCTGCTGCGCGCCACGCCCTCGCCGAGCACCTCCCGGTGCACCGCGGCCGAGATCCCGGCCCAGCTCCGGGCAGCCGCTGCGGACGTCGTTCCGTTGAGCGAGAAGCGGGCCCGTAACGGCCCCTCGACGCCGAGCGCGTCGGCCGCCGCCTGCTCGATGGTCTCCCGGTCGAGACGGACCGTCGTCATGCGGGCGCCGGGCGACCAGTGCACTTGGAAGGAGCGGTACGGGTCGAGCACGTACGTCTGCCCCGGGCCGACGACCCGCTCTTCCCGCCCCGGCGACGACACCCGCACCCGGCCCCGTACCAGCTGGCAGACCAGCAGGTACGAGTCGAGGGGCTGCGGCGCGACCAGCGTCTCCGCCCCGTACTGCAACCCCGACACCGTGATCCCCGGGAAGCCGCCCTCCGCGTACCACGCGGAGAACTCCTTGGGATCGCCCAGCACGCTGAGCTGGTACGGGCTGTAGGCGTTGCTGATGATCTCCCTGGTCTCATCGAGGTCGTTGCTGAGCACGAGCGTGCGCATGTTGCCGGGGGCGTCCGGGCCCAGTGGTTCAGTCATGAGGCTTCCCTCGGGTGTCCGCGTATCGGGGACAGGAGCCGCGTTCGGCGAGTAGCCGGTGGATGGCCCCGTTAGTACCGTTGCCCCTGTCCGCAGTCAAGGCGAGGGCCCGTCCCCACAGCTGTTTCGGGACAGGGCCCCTGCCGGGGGGAAGAGCGGGTGCGGCCCTGGATTCACGGGGGACATCCAGGACCGGTCCCGTCGCGGGGGCGCCCCGCCGTCACGCGGACAGACGGCGGGGTCTTCGCGTGTACGGGCCCCGCCTGCGGCGGTCAGACGAGACCGATCCCTGCCTTGGCCTTGATGGCGTCCACGGCGTCACTGTTGAGCCACCGCAAGGGGACGACGGTCCACCGGTCGCCCTTGTGCATGACCACGGCCTTGCCGTCCCTGGTGCGTCCGACGTGAACGAACCCGTGATCCCGTCGCAGGTCCTTCGCCAGGTTCTCGCCGTGGATCACGGATTCACTTCCCTTCGCGCTCCTCGTCGTCCGCGCTCGACGCCCAGACGTCCCCGTTCTTCTTTCCCATGTCGGCGCCTTTCTCATCCTCGAAGAGTGGTGACAGGTGGCGGCCGCTCGCCCGGCGCGCCTAGCCGGGGACATCCCCACGCCGAACGGGGCGCCCTGTCGGGCAACGGCATCCTCAGCGCCGCGTACGTCGCGTGCCGCTCGGTACCGCACAGGGGACACCGCGCCACTCCGCTTGCGCGGAACCAGCCCGCCGGGTGAGCGCACCGTCGCGGTAGGAGGCGGCCGGCCGCCATACGGGTCGCCGCGGCGACGTCGCGGTCACGTACGGCCGTCACGAGTGCACCACCTGCCGGTGCCGTGCGAACTCGGCGTCCAGCGCCATGGCCTCTTCGGTCCGGCCCAGGCGCCAGGCGCCGTGGAAACGGACCCGCAGCTGGGCGCAACGGAGGCACCACTTCGACATGTCGACGGCCTGTCCCGGGCCGCTTCCTTCCGGCGCGGCGGCGCCGCCGTCTTCTACCTGCTGCTGTCCGCTCACGCGACTTGCCTCCGTCACATTCACCCCTTGGTGGGGGTGGGGGTTGTCTACGCGTCCAGCGTCGCGGAACGTACGTACGCTCGGCCAGGGATTCAATTCCCAACCAGGCACTTGAGATAAGGAGTTGCCGGGATGGCACGACCACCGCGCAAGCTGACACCGGACCGTTCCGCCCGACACCTCTTCGGCGCCGACCTCAGACACCAGCGGGAGGCAGCAGGCATGACACTGGAGAAGCTCGCCGAAGCTGTCCGGTACAGCCGCAGCCACCTGGCCCGCATCGAGACGGCCGAACACGTACCGCCGCCGGACCTGCCGGGGAGGCTGGACGAGGTCTTCGGTACGGGTGAGCACTTTGTGAGGCTGTATGCGATTGCGCGGCACGAGGTCCATCCGGAGAAGTACCGCAGGCGCATGGAGCTTGAGTCGCGAGCCAAGGCGATCGACGAATACGCCGGCAGCCTCGTACCGGGCATTGTCCAGACGGAGGACTATGCGCGCGCTCTCTTCCGCATCGGCAATCCAGAGGCCTCGCCGGACGAAATCGATGAGAAGGTATCGGCCCGGCTGAGCCGTCAAACGTTGCTGAAGAGTGAGGCGCCGCCATATTTCTCCGTAATCCTGGACGAAGTGGTGATCCGGCGGCCTATCGGGGGACCAACTGTCATGCGGAACCAACTGGCTGTTCTGGTAGAGCTCGTGGACACCGCAAGGACGACTGTTCAGGTTCTGCCGTTCAAACACGGGGAACATGCCCTGATTGGCGGCACGCTGACGCTGATGACGCTCGACGACGATACGAACATCGCCTACGTGGAGAGCATCGCCACTGGCTTGCTGATCGAGGATCCGGAGACCGTCAGCGCTCGCCGTCGGTCCTACGATCTACTGAGGGCCTACGCCTTGTCGCCACGCGAGTCGGCGGCCTTCATCCGAGCCGTAATGGAGACACCCTCATGAACGCTCACCTCGACCTCTCGCGAGCAGCTTGGGTGAAGTCCGGCTACAGCAACGACGACGGCGGCGGCTGCGTCGAATGGGCCCCGGCCCTCACCGCTGCCCACGGCATCGTCCCCGTACGGGACTCGAAAATACCCGGCGGCCCGGCGCTGACCTTCGCTCCAGGAGCGTGGTCGTCGTTCGTGGCCGCGGTGTGCGACGGCAGCTTTCGGCCCTGACGAGCGCACAAAGGAGCAAGGGATCATCATCGAGCCCCTAGAGGGGGCGGCAGCGGCGCAGGCCGAGGAGGCATTTCGCCACGTCTACGCCTCGGTGTTCGCCGAGCCGCCCTATGGCGAGACCCCGGACGACGTCGCGGCGGCGTTCCGCCGTTTCCGGGGCCAGGCCCGCAAGCCCGCCTTCCGCGGCGCCCTCGCGCGTACGGAGGCCGGGGATCCCGTAGGCATGGCCTACGGCTATCCACTCAGCGCACGCACACGCTGGTGGGACCAGCTGCTCACCCCCGTCCCGGAGGAAACCCGCCGGGAAGACGGGCGGCGGACCTTCGGGCTGATGGAGCTCGCCGTACGGGCCCCCTGGCGCGGGCACGGCGTCGCACGGCGGCTGCACGACGCCGTCCTCGACGGTACCCACGTGGAGCGTGTGCTGCTCAACGTCCTTCCCGAAGCCGAGTCGGCTCGGGCCGCATACCGGTCATGGGGGTACCGGAAAGTCGGCGAAGCCCGCCCGTGGGACGGGGCCGCGCTCCATGACGTGATGGTGCTCGGCCTCGACAAACGCCCCTGAAGCCGTCACTGGGTGACGGTGACCCACCCCCACGACGCGCCCTTCTTGTACTCGTCCGCGGTCGTCGCGTCCGCGCTCCAGGCGAGTCGGGCAGGCTGCTTCGCTCCGCTTTTCGCGATGTAGATCGAGCACATGGTGCGCGCCTCGCCGATGTCCCAGCCCATGTAGATCTCCCCCACCGGGCAGCCGCCCTCGCCGTAGCCCGAGTGGATGACGGGCCGCTCCGCCGCCTTTTCGCCGTTCTCGTCGAGGATCACGGCACCGGAGTTGAGGTCGGAATTGATGACGCTCGGCTTCCCTTCCTTCAGCGTGTACGTCACGTACACGAAGTACGGGGTGCCGCCCTCCAGCGTTCGGTCGGCGTCAATGTAGTGGCCTTCCTTCAGCTGCTTCTCGGTCCCCTTGACGATCTTCGTGGCCGCCACCTGGAACTTCCCGCCACCGGAAGCTCCGGGCTCGTACAGCCCCGGAGCCGGCTGGCCCATCGTCAACGCGGGAGCCCACTCCACCTTCGCGGCCGGACTCGCCTTGCCGCTTCCGCTCCCGCTCCCGCTCCCGCTCTCGCTCTTTGCCGCACTCTCCTGGGAAGCAGGTGATTCCTTACCACCGCAGGCGGTGAGCGTAATTCCCAGCGCGGTGGCAAATATCCCGTAGAGGACCTTCGAGCGGCGATGCATGTGTTCTTCCTTCTCACAGAAATACCCGGCCCGGTGGAACGGTGGGCCGGGTGTGGCGAGTTCTCCTCTTGACCGCGTCACGCAGGTCATGTACATGCTATGCGGTCTCCGGGCGCACGCCCGTTCCCGCGGCGGTGACGGCTTCGGCGGTTCAGGGAACGGGGACCGCCCGGCCGTCCGCGAAGATGTCGACCCCCCGCGAGGGCTCAAGCCGGGAATGCCTCGGATCGCCGCCCTCCTCCGACACCCCCGCCCAGGACTGGACGCGGTGATTCTCTCCCTTGATGTCCGGCAGGACGCAATTCCTCAGCGGGCTGGACCAGGTCTTCCCCGGATCGATCACGACATGATCCTGAGGGAACGGCGACGAACAGTCATACCGATGCCTCGTCATCCAGTACTCGACCCACACGGACACGGCCACTTGACGGCTGCTCGCATTCCGTACGGTGACGCCGAACTGCGCGCTGCCGGAGAAACTCTTCGCATAGGTGCAGGACTGGAAACTGACGCCCGCCACCCCAGGCACCGGCGTCCAGCGGTCCCCGACGGCGCACACCGTGCCGTCGGGGTACGAATCACCCCACGTTTCGCGGCGTACCGCCGCAGACCGGGTGTCTTCGCCACGGGACTCGGGAGCCGCGTCCTTCCCCAGGTCCTCCGGCCCCGGGACCGCACTCGGCGCGGTGCCGGATTCAGGCCGTTCCGGCCCGGCTTCCGGGGCGGAAGAAAGCGAACCGCCCGCCGACGCCTTGGGGGAGGCAGGGGTCGCAAGGGGCGTCGAATGCCCGGGCATTCCAGAGGCGGCAGAACGGGTGGAGCCGCCGGCCGCGCTCGTCCGGTCCGGCGATGACGGCAACAGAGCCAGAGCGATCGCCACGCCGGCGACCGAGACGACTACCGCGGCCGCGAGAAGAACCGACCGCCGCCTCGCGAGCCGCCCGCTGCCCTTCGACCCAGCCGTCCGCCGACTGCCGGTGTCCTCCACGAGCGCCCCGGGCGGATAGACATTGATGTCGCCACCACTGGTGATGTACTGAATCGCGCTGTCCTGCGCGGAGTTGTGCTGCTCCGCCCCCGGGGATTTGTCGCTCATCCCGGTCCTCAGCCGGCGGTCGCACCGCGGCCGACGTTGATGTCGCCGCCCTGCGTGATGTACTGGACCGCGCCTGCCTGCGCGGTGTTGTTCTGCACCCACGACTGCTGCGCCGCCGGCAGCTCGGCCTGCACTCGTTCGATCAGTTCACGCAGCTCGTGCGCGGCCTCGGGATGTTCTTCGAGGAGGATTTCCAGCTGACCGGTCCAGCGGTTCCGCAGCTTGTCGCTCAACTGCTGCCTGCTGCCGTCGGCAGCCTGGGCGATCTCGGTGGCGGTCCGGTCGAGCCGCTCGATCGCGTACTGCTCCTGATCGCGGTCTCCGCGCCCGAGTAAGCGCGCGGCGCCTGCCCGCGCCGTGTGCCAGGCGTCGGTCGCCGCCGCCCCCACCAGCGCGGAGCCGCCCGCGGCTGCCAGACCTTCCAGCGCTTCCGTCAGCACCGGTACCTCCCTGTCGGCTGACCAACACATCCTTAGGAACAACTCCCCGCGAATGGCGAGGTAACGGCCTGCCGCAGGATTCGGGCGTCAGCCCTTGACCGCCGCGCCGAGGGCGAAGCCACCGCCCAGCCGGCGGGTGATCAGGGCGTACAGCAGGATCACCGGCGTCGAGTACAGGATCGAGAACGCCGCCAGCTGCCCGTACGCCACCTGACCGAAGTTGCCGAAGAACGTGAAGACGCTGACGGACGCCGGGAGTTGGTTGGGCGACAGCAGCAGCATGAACGGCACGAAGAAGTTTCCCCAGGACAGCGCGAAGCAGTAGATCGCGACGACCCCGACGCCGGGACCCATCAGCGGCAGGATCACCCGTATCAGCGCCTGCATGCGGCTCGCCCCGTCCGTCCAGGCCGCCTCTTCCAGCACGGCCGGGATGTCGTCCATGAAGTTCTTCATGAGCCAGATCGCGAAGGGGAGTTGGGCGGCGGCCATGAAGAGCGCCGTGCCGTACATCGTGTCGACGAGGTCGACCCGTACGAACAGCCCGTACACCGGCACCATGATCGCCGTGACCGGCAGACAGGTCGTGAACAGCACTCCCAGCAGGTACGGCCGGTTCAGCCGGGACCGGAACCGCGACAGCGGGTACGCCGCGAGCGCCGCGCACACGATCGTCACGGCCGTCGCGCCGCCGCAGAGCAGCAGGCTGTTGAGCATGGGCGTGAAAGTGATCTCGTCCGTCAGCACCGCGGAGAAGTTCTCCGCGGTCGCCCTCTCCGGCACCCGCACGGAGAGCCCCGCCCCGGCGTCCACGGACGCGAGCAGCAGCCAGACGAGCGGCACGGCGAACGCCGCGACCACGACGAGCAGCGCGGCGTCGGCGGCCAGCCGACGCCGGGTGCGGCGGGCGAGGAGCGGGCGCATGGCACCTCCGGGCGGGGAATGCGGAGTGGTGCGGCCTCTCATCGTTCTACCCGGCGACAGCCCCGGACACCGGGTCCGAGGTCCTGCCGCGCACGCACGCCGGCGCCCGCTCCCCGCGGGGTGAAGCGCGCCGACTCCGACGGGAGGGCCGGGGGCGCAGGGGCAGGGGTCCGGGACGCTGACGTGTATTTGCGGGCTCGACGAGGGGCAACGCGACGGCGCGGGGGGCCCGTAAATATACGGTCCCGGACCCCTGCCCCGGAGCCCGCGGCCCGGCACCAGCCACACGGACCCCAGCCCGGAGCCCCCGGCCCCGCACCAGCCACACGACGGGGCCCCCACCGACCACAGTCGGCGGGGGCCCCGTAAGCCTCGCTAAAAGAAACGCGTCAGAAGACCGACTCCGCCTCGTCCATCCGGCTCTCCGGCACCCGCTTGAGCTCCGTCACCGCGTCAGCAATCGGCACCATCTCGATGTTCGTCCCCTTCAGGGCGGTCATCTTGCCGAAGTCACCGCGGTGCGCGGCCTCGACCGCGTGCCACCCGAAACGCGTCGCGAGGACACGGTCGTACGCGGTGGGCGTGCCGCCGCGCTGGACGTGGCCGAGGATGACCGGGCGGGCCTCCTTGCCCAGGCGCCGCTCCAGCTCGCCGGCGAGCTTGGTGCCGATGCCGGCGAAGCGCTCGTGACCGAACTGGTCTATGGCGCCCTTCTTGTAGTCCATCGACCCCTCGGCGGGGTGGGCGCCCTCGGCGACGCAGATGACGGCGAACTTCTTGCCGCGGGCGAAGCGCTCCTCGACCATCTTCACGAGGTCGTCGACCTCGAAGGCCCGCTCGGGCAGGCAGATGCCGTGGGCGCCGCCGGCCATGCCGGACTCCAGGGCGATCCAGCCGGCGTGCCGGCCCATGACCTCGACGACCATCACCCGCTGGTGGGACTCTGCGGTGGTCTTGAGGCGGTCGATGGCCTCCGTCGCGACACCGACGGCGGTGTCGAAGCCGAAGGTGCGGTCCGTGGAGGAGATGTCGTTGTCGATGGTCTTGGGGACGCCGACGACGGGCAGGCCCGCGTCCGACAGCATCCGGGCCGCGGTCAGCGTGCCCTCGCCGCCGATCGGGATGAGCACGTCGATGCCGTACTCACGGGCGAGCTCCTTGGAGCTCTCACAGGCCTCGCGAAGGCGGGCGCGCTCCAGGCGGGACGAGCCGAGGATGGTGCCGCCGCGGGCCAGGATGCCGCTGACGGCCTCCAGGTCGAGCTTGCGGTGCCGGCCGTCGAGGAGGCCCTTGAAGCCGTCTTCGAAGCCGATGACCTCGTCGCCGTGGCCGACGACCGCGCGGTGCACCACCGAGCGGATGACAGCGTTCAGGCCGGGGCAGTCGCCGCCTGCGGTGAGAACTCCGATGCGCATCGCGTGCTGTGTCTCCTGCTCTGGGGTCCCCCCTACCGAGGGTAAGGGGATGGTACATGTGAGCCGGGCCGATTGTTTCACGGTCCGATGGGTACCGGCACACCCCCGGGGTAGCGCCGGCTTCCGACCTCCGCTCCTGCGGTGCGCTCCCGCCTGCTGACGCGCGCCTTATCCAGGGGCGCAGGTATTGTCAAGAGGTCAAGCCCACCATAACGGGTAATTTTTAAGGCGAGGCACACGGCGCGGAACACGCCGGAGCCGAAGCCGAAGCAGCAGCACACCGCAGAACCGCAAAACCACAGACCGAAGAACACGGCGATGGAGCAAGGAGAGCACGCGTGACGCGCAGCGTGTACGTGACCGGGACCGACCGGGGCGACGGGCGCCAGGTCATCGAGCTGGGAGTCATGGAGCTCCTGACCCGGCAGGTGGACCGGGTGGGCGTCTTCCGCCCCCTCGTGCACGGCGACGGCCCGGACCGCCTCTTCGACCTGCTGCGGTCCCGCTACCGGCTCGGCCAGTCCGCCGAGTCGGTGTACGGCATGAGCTACGCCGACGCCTCCGCGCTCCAGGCCGAGCGCGGCACGGACGAGCTCGTGTCGCAGCTGGTGGAGCGCTTCCACGCGGTCGCCCGCGAGTACGAGTACGTGCTGGTGCTCGGCACCGACTACGCCGGCTCGACGCTCCCCGACGAGCTCGCGCTCAACGCCCGCCTCGCCAACGAGTTCGGCGCGTCGGTGATCGCGGTGGTCGGCGGCCAGGACCAGACGGCGGAGTCCGTCCGCTCCGAGGCCCGCAACGCCTACCGCGCCTACGAGGTGCTGGGCTGCGACGTCGTCGCCCTGGTCGTGAACCGGGTGGCCCCGGCCGACCGCGAGGCCGTCGGCGAGCGCCTCTCGGCGAGCCTGCCCGTGCCCTGCTACGCGCTGCCCGAGGAGGCGGGCCTGTCCGCGCCGACCGTGGCGCAGATCGTCCGCAAGCTGGGCGCCGAGGTGCTGCTGGGCGACGACGCCGGGCTCGCTCGCGACGCCAAGGACTTCGTCTTCGGCGGCGCCATGCTGCCGGCCTTCCTGCCGGCCCTGACCGAGGGCTGCCTGGTGGTGACCCCCGGCGACCGCGTCGACCTGATCGTCGGCGCGCTGGCCGCGCACAGCGCCGGCGCCCCGCCCATAGCCGGCGTGCTGCTGACCCTGGACGAGAAGCCGGGCCCGGACATCCTGGCGCTGGCCGACCGGCTGGCCCCGGGCACCCCGGTCGTCTCCGTGCCGGGCGGCTCCTTCCCGACCGCGGCGGAGCTGTTCGCCGTCGAGGGCAAGCTCGACGCGTTCTCGCCGCGCAAGGCGGAGACCGCCCTCGGCCTGTTCGAGCGGCACGTGGACACCGCGGAGCTCACGAACCGCATCGCCGTGGCCCGCTCCAGCCGCGTGACCCCGATGATGTTCGAGCACGAGCTGATCGAGCGCTCCCGCTCGGCCCGCCGCCGCATCGTCCTGCCGGAGGGCACCGAGGAGCGCGTGCTGCGCGCAGCCGACGTGGTGCTGCGCCGCGACATCTGCGACCTCACGCTGCTCGGCGAGGAGGCCGCGATCCGCAAGCGCGCCGGCGAGCTGGGCATCGACCTGGCCGCCGCGCAGATCATCGACCCGCAGACCTCCCCGCTGCGCGAGCGCTTCGCGGAGATCTACGCCAAGGCCCGGGCCCACAAGGGCATGACCGTCGAGCTCGCGCACGACGTGGTCACGGACGTCTCGTACTTCGGCACGCTGATGGTCCAGGAGGGCCTGGCCGACGGCATGGTCTCCGGCGCGGTGCACTCCACCGCCGCCACCATCCGCCCCGCCTTCGAGATCATCAAGACGGCGCCGGGCGCCCAGATCGTCTCGTCCGTCTTCTTCATGTGCCTGGCGGACCGCGTGCTGGTCTACGGCGACTGCGCCGTCAACCCCGACCCGAACGCCGAGCAGCTCGCGGACATCGCCATCCAGTCCGCCACGACCGCCGCGCAGTTCGGCGTGGAGCCGCGGATCGCGATGCTGTCGTACTCCACCGGCACCTCCGGCTCCGGCGCGGACGTCGACAAGGTCCGCAAGGCCACCGAGATCGTCCGCGAGCGCCGCCCCGACCTGCTGGTCGAGGGCCCGATCCAGTACGACGCCGCCGTCGACGCCGCGGTCGCCAAGACCAAGCTGCCCGGCTCGGAGGTGGCCGGCAAGGCGACCGTGCTGATCTTCCCCGACCTCAACACCGGCAACAACACCTACAAGGCCGTCCAGCGCTCGGCCGGCGCCGTCGCCGTCGGCCCGGTCCTCCAGGGCCTGCGCAAGCCGGTCAACGACCTCTCCCGCGGCGCCCTGGTGCAGGACATCGTGACGACCGTCGCGATCTCCGCCATCCAGGCCCAGGGCGAGCGCACCAACGGAACCGCGCCGGACGCGCCCGCCGTCTGACACCCACAGGCCGTACGGGACCGCCGCCCGGCCCCGTACGGCCCCCGCCCCCGACGTAGACACAGCCGTAGACGTACGAGACCCCCACAACCCCCACAACCCCGGAAAGCGTTCATGACTGCCAACCCCACCCGAGTCCTCGTCCTCAACTCCGGCTCCTCCTCGGTCAAGTACCAGCTGCTCGACATGGCCGACGGCGCCCGGCTGGCCGCGGGCCTGGTCGAGCGCATCGGCGAGGAGACCTCCCGCCTCGTGCACTCCCCGCTCGCCACGGGCGGCGAGAAGCGCGAGCAGGAGGCGCCGATCGCCGACCACGAGGCCGCGCTGCAGGCGGTCGCCGCGGAGCTGGCCGCGGACGGGCTGGGCCTCGACTCGCCGGAGCTCGCCGCGATCGGCCACCGGGTGGTGCACGGCGGTCAGAAGTTCACCGCCCCCACCGTGATCACCGACGAGGTGCTGGCCGAGATCGAGCGGCTGGTGCCGGTGGCCCCGCTGCACAACCCGGCCAACATCACCGGCATCCGCACCGCGCAGGCGCTCCGCCCCGACCTGCCGCAGGTCGCCGTCTTCGACACGGCCTTCCACACCACGATGCCGGAGCCGGCCGCCCGCTACGCCATCGACACGGCCACGGCCGACGCCCACATGATCCGCCGCTACGGCTTCCACGGCACCTCGCACGCCTACGTCTCGCGCGAGACCGCCAAGCTGCTCGGCAAGGACCCGTCCGAGGTCAACGTGATCGTGCTGCACCTGGGCAACGGCGCCTCCGCCTCCGCGGTCGAGCGCGGCCGCTGCGTCGACACCTCCATGGGCCTGACCCCCCTGGAGGGCCTGGTCATGGGCACCCGCTCGGGCGACCTGGACCCGGCGGTCCTGCTCCACCTCTCCCGCAACGCCGGGATGTCCACCGACGAGATCGACACGCTGCTCAACAAGAAGAGCGGCCTGATCGGCCTGTGCGGCGACAACGACATGCGCGAGATCCGCCGCCGCATCGACGAGGGCGACGCGCAGGCGCGGCTCGCCTTCGACATCTACGTGCACCGGCTGAAGAAGTACATAGGCGCCTACTACGCGGTGCTCGGCAAGGTCGACGCCGTGGCCTTCACCGCGGGCGTCGGCGAGAACGCGGCGCCGGTCCGCGAGGCCGCCGTCGCGGGCCTCGAAGAGCTGGGCCTGGCCGTGGACGCCGGGCTCAACGCCGTCCGCTCCGGCGAGCCGCGCCTGATCTCCCCCGAGTCCGCCCGGGTCGCGGTCGCCGTCGTGCCCACCGACGAGGAGCTGGAGATCGCCACCCAGACGTACGACCTGGTCAGCGCTTGATCGCCGACCGGTCGCCCGGCCGTTCGCCTGCCGTTCGTCGGTCGTTCCCACAGCTCGAATATTCCGCTCCGAAACAAACCGATAGGATCTGCCCCATGCGCCGTTCCAAAATCGTCTGCACCCTGGGCCCCGCCGTCGACTCCTTCGACCAGCTGAAGACGCTGATCGAGGCCGGCATGAACGTGGCCCGCTTCAACATGAGCCACGGGACCCACGCGGAGCACGAGGAGCGGTACCACCGCCTCCGTAAGGCCGCCGCGGAGACCGGCCGGGCGGTCGGCGTCCTCGCCGACCTCCAGGGCCCGAAGATCCGCCTGGAGACCTTCGCGGACGGCCCGGTGGAGCTGGTGCGCGGCGACGAGTTCACCATCACCACCGAGGACGTCCCGGGCGACAAGACGATCTGCGGCACGACCTACAAGGGCCTGCCGGGCGACGTCTCCAAGGGCGACCAGATCCTGATCAACGACGGCAACGTCGAGCTGCGGGTCACCGAGGTCGAGGGCCCGCGCGTGCGGACCATCGTCATCGAGGGCGGCGTCATCTCCGACCACAAGGGCATCAACCTGCCCGGCGCGGCGGTGAACGTCCCGGCGCTGTCCGAGAAGGACGTCGAGGACCTGAAGTTCGCCCTCGCCATGGGCTGCGACATGGTCGCCCTGTCCTTCGTCCGCGACGCCAAGGACGTCCTCGACGTCCACCGGGTCATGGACGAGGTCGGCCGCCGGGTCCCGGTCATCGCCAAGGTCGAGAAGCCGCAGGCCGTCGCCAACATGGAGGACGTCGTCATGGCGTTCGACGGCGTGATGGTGGCCCGTGGCGACCTGGCGGTGGAGTACCCGCTGGAGAAGGTCCCGATGGTGCAGAAGCGCCTCATCGAGATGTGCCGCCGCAACGCCAAGCCGGTGATCGTCGCGACCCAGATGATGGAGTCGATGATCACCAACTCGCGGCCGACCCGCGCCGAGGCCTCCGACGTCGCCAACGCCATCCTCGACGGCGCCGACGCGGTCATGCTCTCCGCCGAGTCGAGCGTCGGCGCGTATCCGATCGAGACCGTCAAGACGATGTCCCGCATCGTCGAGGCGGCCGAGGAGGAGCTGCTCTCCAAGGGCCTCCAGCCGCTGGTCCCGGGCAAGAAGCCGCGCACCCAGGGCGGCTCGGTCGCCCGCGCGGCCTGCGAGATCGCCGACTTCCTCGACGCGAAGTCGCTGGTCGCCTTCACCAAGTCCGGTGACACGGCCCGCCGCCTGTCCCGCTACCGCGCGAAGCAGCCGATCCTGGCCTTCACGACGGACGCCGCCACCTGCAACCAGCTCACGCTGAGCTGGGGCGTCGAGACCTTCGTCGTCCCGCACGTGGAGAACACGGACGCGATGGTCGACCTGGTCGACGCGGAGCTGCTGAAGCTCAAGCGCTACAACGACGGTGACACCATGATCATCACGGCGGGTTCCCCGCCCGGTGTCCCCGGCACGACGAACATGGTGCGGGTGCACCACCTGGGCGGCGAGGGCCGCTAGGCTCCCCGCTCCCCTGCGGCTGTGGCCGCCGTCCCCGCGAGGGGGCGGCGGCCACAGCCGTTTGCGTGTCCAGGGGCCTGTGGACCTACGGGTACGTGCCGTCGGTCAGGTACTGGTGCAGGTTCGGGATGTGCAGCGTGCCGCCGAACTGCCCGCCCTGCCGGATCTTGACGTTGGTGTAGAAGATGGGGATCGGCAGCTTCAGCCCGGGTATCAGCGGGGGCGGGATGCTCGGCGAGTGGGTGGCCGGGATGAGCCCGAGGAGGTTGCCCTTCAGCTCCTCGGTGTACATGGTGACCTTCCCACCGGTGATGGTGGAGTCCGTGCCGATGCCCGCCACGTGGTACTGCTTGCCCTGGCTGTTGACGATCTGGTGCAGGTCCTTGATCACCAGGGAGTCGGCGGTGAACTTGAGGACGTCCTTCTTCTGCCCGTTCACCATGGTGATCTTCTTGATGCCCTCGTAGGTGAGCCCGGTGAGGGTGAGCTTGCTCGCCTCCAGGTACCAGGGCTGGTTGGGGAAGGCGCGGTGCTCGTTCTCGTCGACGACGGTGCCTTTGGGGCAGGGGGGAAGTTCGCCGTCGCCGGTGCCGGTTCCGCCCTCCGGGCCGGGCGAGGCCGAGCCGGACGGGGCAGGGCTCGGGGACGTGGACGGCCCGGTGGACGGGGCGTCCTTGTCCTCGCTCTTGCCCTTGTCCTTGTCCTTGTCCCCGGGCTTCTCCGGCTGCGCGGACCGCTTCGGCGCGGGAGCCGCGGACGAAGACGGTGCGGCCGGTGCGGACGGGGCCGGCGCGGCGGGGCTCGGGGAGCTCGCCGCGGGCGGCTTCGCGCCGCCGGTCAGGATGTCGTGCAGCTTGTCCCCGAGGCCCAGCGGGTCCAGGGGGTTGGTGGCCTTGGACGCGGAAGGAGAAGGGGAAGCGGCCGGGGACGGCGCGTGGGAGGACTCGGCGGGCTTCGGAGCCGCGGACTTCTTGGAAGGCGGAGCCTTCTCCGGCTCCTTCTGCTTGCCGGCAGACGTGGACGCGTCCGCGCTCGGCGCCGTACTCGGGCCGCTGCCGGGCTTCTCGCCGGGCTTCGCGCTCGGCTTCTCACTCGGGCCGCCGCTCGGCCCGGACGGCTTCCCCGACTCCGGGGTCTCGCCCTCCGGCGCCGTGTCCGGCGCCGTGGCGCACGCGCCGTCGAACAGCTTCTTGGGCGCGGGCTTGGCGACGGCCAGCGTCGGCGTGAGCCCCATACCCATGAGGACGGCGCTCGGCATCGCCGCGAGGGCGACGGCCTTGCCCGCCGGCATGTGCAGCCGGGCGAGCAGCGGCTTTCTGGGCGCGGCGTGGCGCGGCCCCTCACTCGGCACGGTCGCCTCCGTCCCGCTCCTTGCTGAGCGATACGGCGGCCGCCGGCTCCGCGGCCGCGGTGGCGGCGGGCCTGCCGGGTGCCCAGGAGACGCCGAGGGCGCCGCCGATGAGGGCGAGCAGGAAGCCGATCAGGAACGCGCCGAAGTTGGAGACCACGAGCGAGACCAGCGCGAGCAGGATGGCCGCGACCCCGGCGAAGATCCGCGACTGCTGCTGGAACCAGAGCGTCAGGCCGAGGACGACCAGCAGCACCCCTATGATCAGCGAGCCGGCGCCCGCCGTCGTGGCCATGCGGATGTGCAGATCACCCAGCGTCATGGTCTGGTAGGGGATGTACATGATCGGGAATCCGGCCAGCAGGGTCCACAGACCGCCCCAGAACGGGCGCTGCCAGCGCCACTCCCGGAACGAACGGCGGGCGCGGCCGAATGAACTGATCTGCTGGGGTCGCGTGTCGACGCTCATGTCGTACAGCTCCTCGGGGGCATGGTCTTCGGTACGGCACGGACGCGGTACGGGTGCGGGAACTCCCGCCCCGTACCGGCCCGTTCAGCGTGTCAGCCCTTGGGCACGTCGCACTGGGCCTCGCCCATGTTGACGCCCATGTGCAGACCGGGGAGCGTGAACGTTCCGGCCGAGGTGGCCCAGGCCTTCTGGTCGACGCTGTCGAACCAGACCTCGTCCGCCTGCTGGGCGAACGAGCCGGGGACGTGCGCCCCTTCGCCGTTCTTGCCCGCGCCCGCGGGGCCGGGGCCCTTGGTGGTGTTGTCCACGGACACGCCGATGTCGACGTTCTTGAACGTGGCGTTGGCCTTCATGTCCTCGGCGTCGATGTACAGCTTCGACGCCGTGACCTGCTTGTCGCCGCCGCCCGCCTCCAGCTTCATCGACACCTTCTTGTCGGTGAGCGGGATGGGGATCGTGACGGCCTGACAGAGCTTGGTGATCTGCGCTTCGTCGATGCCGACCACCGCGACGGGCTTGCCGCCCGCCTTCGTCTGGTCCATGGCGCCGTACTGGACGAAGCCGCTGCCGTGCAGCTTCCCCGCCGTCACCTGGAACTGCTGGCCCGACACGCTGAACGACGCCGCCAGCGCACCCTGCGCGACGGCGACCCCGATCGCGGCCGTTGCCGCGACGCTCGGCACCATGACGACGGCGAACCGCCGCCATCTGGTCCCACCGCGGGTCTGAGACTCCATGACTTGCCTCCTTCTCGGACGTACATCTCCGGCTCGGGCTCCGCGTCGCGGATCCGTGCCCGGGGATGGGAGACGTGCTACGTCCTCGGGAAGGAGAGCGCCGCCGTCCGGCGACGCGAAACGCCTCCGGGAACACCGGCGATCACCCCCGAGCGACAACCACTTGGCCACGCCTTCGCGCAACCTCCGGGACAGGCCCTGCCGGAGTGCGGCCGGGACCCCCCTGTCCCTGAACCGGCCCGCGGGGGGCCGGTCCGCCCGGTGGGGACCCATCCCCCGACGCCGGCCGGCTGCCGGGTTGGAGGAATGGACCGAGCTTGGCCGATCGTGGTGCATTCGCGGCTGCCGCACAAGAGGTTCATTACTAGCGAGTAACGAGCGGATAACCGCGGGGCGTCCGGACTGCATCGGCGGGTGGGGAGAGGTCGGCCCACCGTGTCCGGAAAGAAGGGCGGATACGCGAAAAACCCGGGCGAAAGCCCGGGCTTTTCTTACTCGCAGTAACGGAGGCCGCTTCTACCAAGTTTTGGTAAAGCGATGCCGCTGAGTCATGTGGGTCAGAACAGTGCGCGAGAGAGCGCGGTCCGTGCGGCGCTCACCCGCGGGTCGTCCGCCCCGATCACCTCGAAGAGCTCCAGCAGCCGCACGCGGGCCGCGTTCCGGTCCTCGCCCGCGGTGCGCCGGACCGTGTCGATCAGACGGCCGAAAGCATCCTCGACGTGGCCGCCGACCAGGTCCAGGTCGGCCGCGGCGATCTGCGCCTGCACATCGCCGGGGGCGTCCGCGGCGGCCTGGCGGACCGCCCGCGGGTCGACGCCCTGGACGCGCTGGAGGAGCTCGGCCTGCGCGAGGCCCAGCTTCGCCTCCGGGTTGGCCGGGTCGTCCGCCAGCACGTTCTTGTACGCCTGGACGGCGCCGCCCAGGTCGCCCTTGTCCAGCGCCTCGTGCGCGAGGCTCAGCGCGCCGTCGTACGGGCCGGCGGGCTGCTCCGGCTGCTGCTCGCCCTCCTCCGCGGCCTCAGCCTGGACCGGCGCGCCCACGATGCCGAAGCGCTGCTCGGCCACCTGCACGAGCTGGTCGAGCACCTGGCGGATCTGCGCCTCCGGCGCGGCGCCCTGGAACAGCGGCAGGGCCTGGCCCGCCACCACCGCGAAGACCGCGGGGATCGACTGCACGCCGAACTGCTGGAAGAGCATCTGATTGGCTTCGACGTCGACCTTCGCGAGCACGAAACGGCCGGCGTACTCCGCCGCGAGCCGCTCCAGCAGCGGGCCGAGCTGCTTGCACGGCTCGCACCAGTCGGCCCAGAAGTCGATGACGACGGGCACCTCGGCGGAGCGCTGCAGGACCTCGGCCTCGAAGCCGGCCTCGTCGGCGTCGAAGACGAGGCGGCCCGCGGCGGCGGGCGGCGCACCCCGGCGGGCGGCCTCGGCGCGCGCCTGCTCCGCCTTCTGCTTGGCTTCCCCGGCCGCCTTCACCGCGGCGAGGTCGACGACTCCACTCATGGACATGTTCCGTGGCTGCATGCGCCCATCCTCCCCCTTCCGCGCGCGAACCGGAAAAATAGCGGTGGCGTATCGACACCGGGTCCCCACCCGGCGTCCGTGGTTGTCGCTCTTACGCTACGAGCCGTAGCGTAACTGCACCCCCCTCCCCCTCCGCAAGCCCCTCCCGCCTTTGGTTCTACTCGGCGGTAGGGTCCGGTGCCATGAGCTCCGCCGCCTCCTCCCCCGCGCCGCGCCGCACCGGCCGCCCGCGCAGCCCCGAGGCCGACCGCGCGATCCTCGACGCGACGCGCGCCGCGCTGGTCGAGCTGGGCTGGGGAAAGCTGACGATGGGCGACGTGGCCGCGCGGGCGGGGGTCGCCAAGACCACGCTCTACCGGCGCTGGGCGCACAAGAGCGAGCTCGTCGTGGACGCGGTGGCGGCGCTCTTCGACGAGCACCTCGAACTCCCCGACCGGGGCAGCCTCCAGGCCGACATCGAGGGCGTGGTGCTCCAGTTCGCCGCGCTGCTGGAGCGGCCGGAGACGAAGACGGCGCTGATGGCCGTCGTGGCGGAGTCCACGCGCGACGACGCCCTGCGCGAACGCATCCGGGGCGCGATCGTGGACCGCCAGAAGCGGCTGGTCCTGCTGGGGCGGGAACGGGCTCAGGAGCGCGGGGAACTCCCGCGCGAGGAGGATCCGGCGGCCGCGGCCCGCACGGCCGACCTGATCTTCGACGTGATCGCGGGCGCGGTCGTGCACCGCACGCTGGTCAGCGCGGAGCCGGTGGGGCCGGAGTGGGCGCGGGAGTTCGCGGTCATGCTGGTGGCGGGGCTCGGCGCGGGCCTCCGGCGCTGACGCGCACGATCCCTCGGACTCCCCCGGCGGAGGGAGTCCGAGGGACGGGAACTCAGAAGCCGGCCGGCTCCACGTAGATCCCCCACTCGTCCCGCAGGGCGTCGCAGATCTCGCCGAGCGTGGCCTCGGCCCGGACCGCCTCCAGCATCGGCTCGATCATGTTGGAGCCGTCCCGCGCGGCGGTCAGCATGGCCGCGAGGCAGTCCCGTACGCGGGCGTCGTCCCGGCCGGTCTTGCGGCCGGCGAGGACGCGGACCTGCTCGCGCTCCACCTCGTGGCTGACGCGCAGGATCTCCAGGTCGCCCGTCACCGAGCCGTGGTGGCAGTTGACGCCGACGACCCGCTTGTCGCCCTTCTCCAGGGACTGCTGGTAGCGGAAGGCGCTCTCGGCGATCTCGCCGGTGAACCAGCCGTCCTCGATGCCGCGCAGGATGCCGGAGGTGACCGGCCCGATGGGGTGCCGCCCGTCGGGGTGGGCCCGCAGGCCCCGCTCCTTGATCTGCTCGAAGATCTTCTCGGCGTCGGCCTCGATGCGGTCGGTGAGCTGCTCGACGTACCAGGCGCCGCCGAGGGGGTCGGCGACGTTGGCGACGCCGGTCTCCTCCATCAGCACCTGCTGGGTGCGCAGCGCGATCTCCGCGGCCTGCTCGCTGGGCAGGGCGAGGGTCTCGTCGAGGGCGTTGGTGTGCAGGGAGTTCGTGCCGCCGAGGACGGCGGCGAGGGCCTCCACGGCCGTCCGCACGACGTTGTTGTACGGCTGCTGGGCGGTCAGCGAGACGCCGGCCGTCTGGGTGTGGAAGCGCAGCCACTGCGCCTTCTCGGACGTCGCGCCGTAGACCTCCTTCATCCAGCGGGCCCAGATGCGGCGGGCCGCGCGGAACTTGGCGATCTCCTCGAAGAAGTCGACGTGGGCGTCGAAGAAGAAGGACAGGCCGGGCGCGAAGGTGTCGACGTCGAGGCCGCGGCTCAGGCCGAGCTCCACGTACCCGAAGCCGTCGGCCAGGGTGTAGGCGAGCTCCTGCGCGGCCGTGGCCCCGGCCTCGCGGATGTGGTAGCCGGAGACGGACAGGGGCTTGTAGGCGGGGATGGAGCGGCTGCAGTGCTCCATCAGGTCGCCGATGAGGCGCAGGTGGGGCTCGGGCGGGAAGAGCCACTCCTTCTGCGCGATGTACTCCTTGAAGATGTCCGTCTGGAGCGTGCCGTTGAGCACGGCGGGGTCGACGCCCTGCCGCTCGGCGGCCACGAGGTACATGCAGAAGACGGGCACGGCGGGCCCGCTGATGGTCATCGACGTCGTCACGTCGCCGAGGGGGATGTCCTTGAAGAGGATCTCCATGTCGGCGGCGGAGTCGATGGCGACGCCGCAGTGGCCGACCTCGCCGAGCGAGCGCGGGTCGTCGGAGTCGCGGCCCATGAGGGTGGGCATGTCGAAGGCCACGCTGAGCCCGCCGCCGCCGTTGGCGAGGATCATCTTGTAGCGCTCGTTGGTCTGCTCGGCGTTGCCGAAGCCGGCGAACTGGCGGATGGTCCAGGTGCGGCCGCGGTAGCCCGTGGCGTACAGGCCGCGGGTGAAGGGGTACTCCCCCGGCCAGCCGATGCGCTCGAAGCCCTCGTAGGCGTCGCCGGGGCGGGGGCCGTAGACGGGGGCGACCTCGTCGCCGGAGAGGGTGGTGAAGTCGGCCTCGCGCTTGCGCGCGGCGTCGAACCGGGCCTGCCAGCGGCTGCGCCCCGCCTCGATTGCGCTTGCGTCCATGGTGGTCTCGTCTGCCTCTCCGTGCGCCGTTGCGCGAATTTAGTAGGACGTCCTACTAAATCGTCGCGCAAGAGCGCCCCGAACACAAGGGGTGTCCGGGGCGCGGCGCGGTCGCGGCGGGTGGCCGTCAGGCGGTGGCCTGCGCGGGCGCGCCTTCCAGCAGGGGCTCGATCTCGCGCACGACCTGCCGCTCGACGAAGAACGCGGCCGTCGGGATGGTGCCGGAGATCAGCACCCACAGCAGCTTGCCGAACTTCCAGCGCGCCTTGGAGCCGAGGTCGAAGGCGAAGACCAGGTAGATGATGAAGAGCACGCCGTGGATCTGCGAGATCACGAGGGTGGCGTTCGCGCCGGTGTCGAAGCCGTACTTGAGGACCATGCTGGCGCAGAGGACCAGCAGCATCACGGCAGTGGCGTAGGCCATCACGCGGTATCGGGTCAGGACGCTCTTCTTCATGACAACGAGCGTAACCGGCCGTTCCGGGCCGATCTTCGCCGCCCCGCCCGGCCGCGCTACTCCTCTTCGGCGGGCTCCTCGAAATCGCCCGCCGCCACCCGCAGGGGCCGCAGCATCGCGAAGATCTCCCCGCACTCCTCCGCCCCGTACGTCCCCAGGCCGAAGTCCATCGCCATCAGGTCGCGCGTGGCCGCGTCGACCACCTCGCGGCCCTTCTCCGTGATCGACGCGAGCGTGCCCCGGCCGTCCTTGGGGTTGGGCCGCTTGGCGACCAGGCCCGAGGCGACCAGGCGGTCCACGGTGTTGGTCACCGACGTCGGGTGCACCATCAGCCGCTCGCCGATCTTCGACATCGGCAGCTCCCCGGCCCTGCTGAACGTGAGCAGCACCAGCGCCTCGTAGCGCGCGAAGGTCAGCCCGTACGGCTTGACCACGGCGTCGACCTGGCCCAGCAGGATCTGATGGGCCCGCATGACCGAGGTGATCGCAGCCATCGAGGGCACGGAGCCCCAGCGCTGCTTCCAGAGCTCGTCGGCTCGGGCGATGGGGTCGAAGGGGAGGCTGAGCGGCTTGGGCACGGTCCCGAGCCTACCGTTCGGTCACTGCACGGACGGCGGTATCTCAGATCCCGGACGTGACCGGACGGCCCGGCTCCGCGGCCACGGCGGCGGCCTCGCGCACCAGCCGCACCGCCGTCGCGAGGCTCAGCCCGCGCTCGGCCTTGCGCAGCGCCTTGATGGCGTGCAGCTCCTGGGTACGGGCGTCGACCCCGGCCTCGGCGAGGATGCCGCGCACCCACTCGGCCCGGACCTCGCGCTCCGGCCGGGCGGCGTGCTCGGCGATCAGCGCGGCGGCGCGCTCCAGGCCGGGCCGCTCCTCGGCGCCGGCGGTGGCCAGCGCCTCGCGTATCGCGGTGGCGGCCGCCTGCGAGTCGCGGAGCACGACGACCTCGAAGTCAGCGCCGGACTTCTTCGTCCCGCCGGTGAACACGTCGAGCATGGCAACTCCCCCTGCAAACCTTGATCGTGGATCACCGAGAGCCTACGACAAGCCGCACGACGCTCCCCACCACGAGGGTCCCGATCACGCCGCCGCCCGCGACGACCCAGTGCGCCGGGACGTACTCCGCGGCCGCCCCCGCGAGCGCCATACCCGTGCCCTGCACGGTCATCGTCCCCGCGGTCTGCAGGGTCATCGCCCGCCCGCGCAGCTCCTCCGGCACGGCGGCGACGAACCACTGGTCGAGGCCGAGCGTGTACGCCGCGCCCAGGCCCGCGAGCGCCACGGTGGCCAGGGCCCAGCCGAGTGACGGCCTCAGCACGTAGAGCAGGAACGGCAGCAGGAGCACGGACGCCGCGGGGAGGGTGATGCGCTCGCGGGCGCGCGGGCCCAGCAGCGAGCCCGCGAGCACCTCGCCGACGATCGTCCCCACGGGCATCCCGCACATCAGCAGCCCCACGCCGGCCGTGCCGGCGCCGATCGCGTCCGCGTACGGGGCCGCCAGGGACTCCGGTGCGACGAGGAAGAGCGGCGGGGCCCAGGAGAGGAGCAGCAGGGCGCGGGTGCGGCGGTCCGCGAGGAGCTGCCGGGCGCCGGACAGGGAGGCGCCGATGACGTCCGCTGTTCCGGCGGTCCGGGCCGGGCGGTGGGGCGTCCCGAAGCGCAGCAGCAGGGCGGAGGCGAGGAACCCGGCGACCGTGAAGAGCAGGGCCGCGCGCGGGGAGACGGCGGTCAGCAGCAGCCCGCCCGCCGCGAAGCCCGCGAGCTGCGCGCCCTGCGTCACGATCCGGATCAGGGAACGGCCGAGGACGAACAGGTCCCCTTCGCCCAGCACGTCCCCGAGCGTGGCCGACCTCGTACCCGCCAGGACGGGCCCGATCAGGGCGCTGAAGCCCCGCATCGCGAGCAGCACGGCCACCGGCGCGCCCGGCAGCGCCATCACCGCCGCGCTCGCCGCGCAGAGCAGATTGCCGACCACGAGCACGCGGCGGGCGGGAGCGCGGTCGGCGACCCCGGCGAGCAGGGTCCCGCCCAGGAGGTACGGCAGGAACCCGAGCGCGAAGGCCAGCGCGCTGAGCAGCGGCGACCCGGTCACCCGGTAGACGAGGACGGACAGCGCGATCTCCCCGGTGACGAGCCCGAGGAGCGAGAGCAGGTGCGCTGCGAACACGGCCCGGAACTCGCGCACGGCGAAGGCGGCGCGGTAGCCGGCGGGACGGCCGGACAGGGACTCGGCGGCGAATGTCATGCCCAGCAGCCTGCGCAGGCGCGCGCCCCGGACCGTACTCTTTCGGCTGCGGACGAAGGACTGGGTGCGGGCCGGGGGGCCGGAAAGGGTGGCCGGCATGCCGCTGCACATGCACTTCGCACCCGGTGACCTGCTGCGCTGCCGGTTCGGGATCTCGCCGCTGTGGGAGACCCACCAGTGCCTCTACACACTGCTGCGCCCCGAGCGCCACGGCTACCACCTGCCGTGGGTGCGGCGCGGGCGGGAGGCGGCGGCCGGGCTCGACCTGACGCTGCTGTCCCTGCTGATGCCGGGCAGGGGGCACCACCCGGATTTCCTCTGCCCGCCGCCGGAGGGGCCGGTGGAGTCCTTCGAGGACGAACTGGCGCGCGTCCGGGCCACGGACCCGGCGGTGGCCCGGGCCGACTTCGCCCGGTCGCTGGCCTGCACCCCGGGCGCGGCCGGCTCACCGGCGGGCCGGGCGCTCCTGGCCGACCCGGAGGGCGCGGTCCGGCAGCTGACGGCCCTCTTCGAGCGGGCCTGGCACCTGCTGCTCGTACCGGAATGGCCGCGGCTGCGCGCGCTGCTGGAGGCCGACGTGGCGTTCCACGCGCGCCGCCTGGCGGACGGCGGCCTGGAGCGGCTCTTCGCCGACCTGCACCCGTCGCTGGTGTGGGCCGACAACACGCTGACGGTCAGGCACCGCAACGACCACACCCGGTCGCTGGGCGGGCGCGGCCTGATGCTCGTCCCGAGCGTGTTCGCCTGGCCCGACGTGATCGGGGGCTTCGAGGCGCCGTGGCAGGCGACGGTGGTCTACCCGGCGCGCGGCATAGGCGGCCTGTGGGCGGAACGGGACCCGCGGGCCGCGGACGCCCTGGTCCGCCTCCTGGGCCCCAACCGCGCGGCCCTCCTGGCGGGCCTGACGGAACCGGCCTCCACGACGACCCTGTCCGCCCGCCACGGCCTGGCCCTGTCCTCGGTCTCCGCGCATCTGTCCGTCCTCCGCGCGGCGGGCCTCCTGGTCTCCCGCCGCCAGGGCCACCAGGTCCTGTACGAACGCACGCCACTGGGGATAGCCCTGGCGGGCGGGGCGCACGTGTGAAGGTCGCAGCGCCCTGAGGGCGGCGTCCGGCGGCTAACGATGCCGCTGAGGACGCGGAGCCGGCCAGGAGAGCTGCGTGAATTTCTCCGAACCGCCTACTCCGAAGACGCGCGAAGAGTACGGTTCTGTACATGAGTGAGACCTTGCCGATCACTGAGGCGCGAGCCCATTTCGGATCTCTGGTCCGACGGGCCTCGCACGCCCGCGAACGCATCACGATCACCGACCACGGTCAGCCCGCAGCCGTGCTGATCAACCCGGAAGAGCTCGCCGACATTGAGGACGCGCTCGCACTCGCTCAGTACCGAGAGCGGCAAGCCGCCGGCACGACAGCCGGCATCCCGCATGAGGAAGTGCGCGCACTACTCGGCCTGGAGCGTGAGTGAGCTTTCAGATCATCTGGGAGCCGCCCGCGATCGACGCAGCAACCCGGTTCCTCAAGGACGACCCCGAAGGGCTGAGCCAGGTCTTCGGCGCAGTAGACCTGCTGGCGGATGATCCTCGGCCAGCAGGATCGTTCGAGTACGGCTCACCCGACCTGCGGAGAATGCGTGTGGGCTCGTACCGGGTCATGTACGAGATCCACGATCAGTCCATAACGATCGTGATCGTCCGCCTCGGCAGGATCGGCTGACATACGTCGGCAACGACGAACGGCCCGGTCCGGGAGTGCGCCTAAACGCTCCCGGACCGGGCCGTTCCCATAGCCGAGAGGTCAGCCCTCCGCGAGGTACCGCTCGACCGTTTCCACCTTCGACGTCAGGCCGTCCGTCACGCCCTCGCGGATGTCCGCCTTCAGGACCAGGGACACGCGGCCCGCCCGGGCCTCGACCGCCGCGACCGCGCGCTTGACGACGTCCATGACCTCGTCCCACTCGCCCTCGATGGACGTGAACATCGCGTCCGTACGGTTCGGCAGACCGGATTCGCGGACGACGCGGACCGCGTCCGCCACGTACTCGCCGACGTCCTCGCCCACACCCAGGGGCGACACCGAGAAAGCGACGATCATGCGTTGACCACGCCCTCCTTGCGGGCGCGGGCGGCGATGACGCTCGCCTCGGCCTCGCGGCGCAGCATGCGGTCGGCGAAGAAGCCGCCGGTCGGCAGGACGGAGAGGACGAAGTAGAGGGCCGCGGTCTTCACGGGCCACTTGGTCTTGTTCCAGGCGTCCACCCAGAAGAGGACGTAGATGACGAAGAGGATGCCGTGGACGGCGCCCATCACCGGGACGGCGTTGAAGTCCGTCGTGCGCTTGAGCACGGAGCAGACGATCAGCAGCAGGAAGGAAACGGCCTCCGGGGCGGAGACCAGGCGGAGCCGGCGCAGGGCGGAGGCGGTCTTGATGTCCACGGGGGTACGCACCTTCGTGAGTCAGTGGCTGGACAGTGGCGGGACGACTACAGCTTGTGATGACATTCACAAGCTCGTCCATTGTTGCAGCCCGGATCCCGATCAGCGGATCCGGGGTCATTCAGGGAGCAATCGGGGGCCGATCAGGGACCGAGGGCCTGTCGACCGGCGAGTCCGCCCGCTAGCTTCGTCCCGTGGCACAGTTTCGGCTCCAGGGGAGCAAAGTCCTCGCCGTCGACCTGACGGGCGATGCGGTCAAGGCCAAGAACGGGTCGATGGTCGCGTACGAGGGCGACATGACGTTCAAGAAGATGACCGGCGGCGGTGACGGCCTCCGCGGCATGGTCACGCGCCGGCTCACCGGCGAGCAGATGGAAGTGATGGAGGTCAAGGGCCGCGGCACCTGCTTCTTCGCCGACCGGGCGACCGAGATCAACCTCGTCTCCCTCCACGGCGAGACGCTCTACGTGGAGGCCAGCAATCTCCTGGCCGCCGACTCCTCCCTGCGCACCGGCACGACCTTCACCGGCCTGCGCGGCGCCTCCCAGGGCAACGGCCTGTTCACGACGACCGTCGAGGGCACGGGCCAGGCGGCGATCATGTCGGACGGCACGGCGATCGTCCTGCGGGTGACGCCCTCCACGCCGCTCCAGGTCGACCCGGGGGCGTACATAGCGCACACCGGCAGGCTCAAGCAGCACTTCCAGTCCGGGGTCAACTTCCGCACGTTCATCGGCGAGGGCTCCGGCGAGGCCTTCCAGATCCGCTTCGAGGGCGAGGGCCTCGTCTACGTCCAGCCCAGCGAGCGCACGACGTTCGGAGGTGACGTGTGATGCCGTTCCGGCCTCTGAACTCCCGCATGGTCGAGGCGACGATCGCGCCCGGCCAGCGCCTCTTCAGCCAGCGCGGCGCCATGCTCGCCTACAAGGGCGACGTCTCCTTCACACCGAGCATCACCGGCGGCCAGGGCGGCGTGATGGGCATGATCGGGCGCCGCATCGCCAACGAGGCCACTCCGCTGATGACCGTGGAGGGCAACGGCACGGTGATGTTCGGCCACGGCGGCCACCACGTCCACGTGGTGGAGCTGGCGGGCGAGACGCTCTACGTGGAGGCGGACCGCCTGCTCGCCTTCGACGGCTCCCTCCAGCAGGGCACGATGTTCATGGGCTCGCAGGGCGGCGTGATGGGCATGGTCCGCGGCCAGGTCACCGGCCAGGGCCTGTTCACGACGACCCTCAAGGGCCACGGCGCGGTCGCCGTGATGGCCCACGGCGGCGTCATCGAGCTGCCGATCCGCTCCGGCCGCCCCGTGCACGTGGACCCGCAGGCGTACGTCGCCCACCGCGGCGACGTCCGCAACAAGCTCTCCACGGCCCTGGGCTGGCGCGAGATGGTGGGGCGCGGTTCCGGGGAGGCGTTCCAGCTGGAGCTGTCCGGCGAGGGCACGGTCTACGTTCAGGCGTCGGAGGAGAAGCTGTGAGCACGGTGAACGGTCCGGTCGTCTTCGACGCGCACACCCTGCCGTCGGACGACAACGTCAATCCGTACGCCTTCAGCGTGGATCTGGACGGGCAGTGGTTCCTCCAGAAGGGGAAGATGATCGCCTATTACGGGCGCATCGACTTCAACGGCATCGGCCACGGCCGTCTCGACCGCCTCATCGCCCACAGCTTCCACTCCCCGCTGCACGCCGCGGACTGGGTGGTCGCCGAGGGGAAGGGCAAGATGCTGCTCGCGGACCGCAGTTTCGACGTCAACTCCTACGACCTGGAGGACGGCAATCTGACGGTGCGGTCGGGCAATCTGCTGGCGTTCCAGCCGTCGCTGTCGCTCAAGCAGTCGATCGTGCCGGGGTTCCTGACGCTGATCGGCACGGGCAAGTTCGTGGCGGCCTCCAACGGCCCGGTCGTCTTTGTCGAGCCGCCCATCCGGGTGGATCCGCAGGCCCTCGTCGGCTGGGCCGACTGCCCCTCCCCCTGCCACCACTACGACCACCAGTACCTGCGGGGCGTGGTGGGCGGCGTGCGGGCGTTCACGGGGCTGGGCGGGACCTCGGGCGAGGAGCACCAGTTCGAGTTCGTGGGAGCCGGTACGGTGCTGCTCCAGTCCACCGAGCAGCTGATGGCCGACATCCCCACCGGTGAGACCCCCCAGCAGCAAGGGGTCCCCCACGCAACACCCTCGAATCAGCCATCTATGCCCCGGATGCCGGGCCAGCTCGGAGACCTCCAGCGCCGCTTCGGGCTGTGAGCGGTACTCTGCGGAGTGTGACGTCGAACGTGTGACCTCACACTCCGCACCCCGTTGGTTAATCTTTCAACTTTCTTAGGTAGAATTCCTCTATGTCTATGGACACCGAGAACGGCACCCGCTGGCTCAGCGAAGAGGAACAGCGCGCCTGGCGCGCCCACCTGGACGTCAGCCGCCTGCTGATGCACCAGCTCGAACGGGACCTGCAGCCGTTCGGCCTCACCAACAACGACTACGAGATCCTGGTCAACCTCTCGGAGTCCGAGGACCACCGCATGCGGATGAGCGACCTCGCCACCGCCACCCTGCAGTCGAAGAGCCGCCTCTCGCACCAGATCACCCGCATGGAGAACGCGGGCCTGGTCCGCCGCGAGAACTGCGAGTCGGACCGCCGGGGCCTGTACGCCGTCCTCACGGAGCACGGCTGGGACACGATGCGCCAGGTGGCCCCGCACCACGTCGCCTCGGTGCGCGAGCACTTCATCGACCTCCTGGGCGAGGCCGACCTCAAGTCGCTGCACGCCTCCCTGACCCCGGTGGCCCAGCACCTGCGCTCGCTCCGCGGCCGCAGCTGAGCCGGCCCCGCCGCTCCGCCCCGCCGCTCCGCCACCCCGCTCCGCCCGCCGTCAGGGGCGGGCCTCCACCCCGGTGTAACCGGCCCAGATGCGGGCCGGGAAGACGGTGCCGCGCCGGGAGTCCTCACCTCCCACCGCGGCCATCGGCAGGAGCGGCCCCCCGTCCGGCTTCGTGCGGAAGACCGTGACGGCCGTGGACAGGCTGTCCGTGTAGCCCACGTACCAGGCCGAGTTCATCCGGTCCTGGTCGCCGGTGCGGGCCGCCGCATGGCCCTCCGGGGTCCGCAGGGCCTCCGTGACCTCCTCCGCGGTCTCCTTCGCGAAGGCCCGCCGCGCCTTGGCGCGGCTCTCGAAACCCCCCACCGAACGGCCGTCCTTGACGACCTTGGTGACCGAATACGGGTCGTTCTGCAAGCCCTCATGGGCGAACGTCCCGTACGCGGCGGCCATCCGCACGGCGCTCGGCGTGGACGAGCCGATGGGGAACGACTCGTCCGGGCGGGCCATGCTGCCCTTGAGGAGCCCGGCGCGCACGGCCGTGTCGCGGACCTGCCCGGCGCCGGTCTCCTTGCCCAGGCGGACGTACGTGGCGTTGCCGCCGGACGTCAGCGCCCGGCGCAGGGTGGGGTGGTTGTCGTCGGGCCCCTGGCCGGCGCGCAGCTTGCCGGCGTCGTCGTAGTAGCTGTCCGCGTCCGCCCCGCCCTCCAGGGCGGCGGCCAGGACGAACGGCTTGAAGGCCGAGCCCACGGGGACGCCCGAGGTGTCGGCGTTGTTGGCGAAGTGCTTCGTGGCGTCGGGCCCGCCGTAGAGGGCGAGGACGGCGCCGTCCGAGGGGCGCACGGAGGCCGCCCCGACCTGGACGTCCGTGTCGCTGTCCGGCCGCTCGGCGGGGTCGATGCCCTTGGCGACGACGTCGTCGACGGACTTCTTCAGCCGCTGCATCCGGGCCTTGTCGAAGGTGGTGTGGATCCGGTAGCCGCCGTGGGCCAGGTCCTGCTCGGAGAGCATGGCCCGCTGCTTGATGTACTTGTTGGCGACGTCGACGAGATAGCCGGTCTGGCCGCCGAGGCCGCCGGCCACGGACGGCTTGCGGGGCTCGGGGAAGTCCCGGTACGTGTCCCGCTCGGCGCGGGACATGCGGCCGGTCCGCACCTCCCGGTCGAGGATCCACTTCCAGCGCTCCACCGCCCGCTCGTGGTTGCCCGCGCCGACCGAGGGGTCGTAGAGCTCGGCGCCCTTCAACAGGGCGGCCAGCATGGCGCTCTGACTGGGGTTCAGCTTCTTGGCGGGAATGCCGTAGTAGGACTGCGCCGCGGCCTCGATCCCGTACGCCCCGCGCCCGAACCAGCTGGTGTTGAGGTAGCCCTGGAGCACTTCCTGCTTGCTCTTGGTCCGGTCCACCTTCAGGGCGATGACGAGCTCCTTGACCTTCCGGGTGGCGGTCTGCTCCTGGGAGAGGTAGGTGTTCTTCACGTACTGCTGGGTGATCGTGGAGCCGCCCTGGGTCTCCTCGCCGCCCGCCGTGCTGGCGAAGGCCCGCATGATGCCCTTGAACGACACGCCGCGGTCGCTGTAGAAGGTCTCGTTCTCGGCGGCTATCACCGCGTTCTGCGCGGACTCCGGCACGTCGGACAGGTGGACCATGGTGCGGTTGACCTCGCCGACGCTCGCGAGCTGCGAACCGTCCGACCAGTAGTACGTGTTGGCCTCCTGGCGGGCCGCCGCGTTCTCGTCGGGGATGCCGACGGTGGCGTACACGTACGCGAACAGGCCCGCCGCGCACGCGACGAAGAACAGCACCGCCCCCAGCCACTGCCGCCACGACGGGAGCCAGCGGCGCACGCCGCGTCTGCCGCGGCGGGGGTAGTCGACGAAACGCTTGCGGGGCGCCGCGGCCGCCGTCGCCTCCTTCTCGCGGCGGCGGGTGCGCGGCTTGTGCCGGTTCTTGCTCAAGGGCTCGATCGCTCTCGACGGGAACGGGGTACGCCGTGGAAGACGGCCCCGGAGCAAGATCCGGTTCGGCTGTTCGTGTGAGCGTTCTATGACAGGCGGCGGAAAGCGCTCCCGGCCCGTACGCCCGCCGGGCGCTCAGTTGTTCGTGATCCCCGCCACCAGTTCGTCCGCGGCCGCGTACGGGTCCAGCGAGCCGCCCACGATGCGCTCCGCCAGGGCGGTCAGGCGGCGGTCGCCGTGCAGATCCGCGATGCGCTCGCGCAGGGCCGTGACGGCGATGGTCTCGACCTCGCGCGCGGCCCGGGCCGTGCGGCGGTCGGCCAGGACGCCCCGCTCCTCCATCCAGGCCCGGTGCTTCTCCAGCGCCTCGACCAGCTCGTCCATGCCCTCGCCGCGCGCGGCGACGGTCTTGACGATGGGCGGCCGCCAGTCGCCGGCGGCCCGGGCCTCGCCCAGGCCCAGCATGTGGTTGAGCTCGCGCGCCGTGGCGTCGGCGCCGTCGCGGTCGGCCTTGTTGACGACGTAGACGTCGCCGATCTCCAGGATTCCGGCCTTCGCGGCCTGGATGCCGTCGCCCATGCCGGGGGCGAGGAGCACCACGCTCGTGTCGGCCTGGGAGGCGATCTCCACCTCGGACTGGCCGACGCCGACCGTCTCGACGAGGATCACGTCGCACCCGGCCGCGTCCAGCACGCGGATGGCCTGCGGGGCGGCCCAGGCCAGGCCGCCCAGGTGGCCGCGGGTGGCCATGGAGCGGATGTAGACGCCGGGGTCGGAGGCGTGGTCGGACATCCGTACGCGGTCGCCGAGCAGGGCGCCGCCCGAGAACGGCGAGGACGGGTCGACGGCCAGCACGCCGACCCGCTTGCCCATCC
Organism: Streptomyces sp. SCA2-17; assembly: GCF_044336695.1. Lineage (NCBI taxonomy): Bacteria > Bacillati > Actinomycetota > Actinomycetes > Kitasatosporales > Streptomycetaceae > Streptomyces > Streptomyces sp. SCA2-17. The sequence goes on along the minus strand of NZ_CP117521.1, from coordinate 4,475,799 downwards.
GGCGGTACGCGCTGACCAGCGCCGACGTGGAGGTGGACTTGCCGACGCCGGGCGATCCGGTGAGGCCGACGACGTAGGCGCCGCCGGTCAGCGGGGCCAGGGCGGCCATGACGTCGCGCAGGTGCGGGGACGCCCCCTCCACCAGGGAGATCAGCCGGGCCACGGCGCGCGGCCGGCCTTCGCGGGCCTGCTCCACCAGGGCGGGGACGTCCACCATCACGGCTCCGTTCTCAGAAGGGCTCTCGGCAGCGCGGGTTACTTGCCGGGCACCCGGATGATCAGGGCGTCGCCCTGGCCGCCGCCGCCGCACAGGGCCGCCGCGCCGATGCCGCCGCCGCGCCGCTTGAGCTCCAGCGCGAGGTGGAGGACGGTGCGGGCGCCGGACATGCCGATCGGGTGGCCGAGCGCGATGGCCCCGCCGTTGACGTTCACCTTTTCCGGGGATACGCCGAGGTCCTTGATTGACTGCACGAGGACGGCGGCGAACGCCTCGTTGATCTCGATGAGATCGAGGTCCTCGACGGTCAGGCCCTCGCGCCGCAGCGCGTGCAGGATGGCGTTGGAGGGCTGGGAGTGCAGGGAGTTGTCCGGGCCGGCGACGTTGCCGTGGGCGCCGATCTCGGCGATCCATTCCAGGCCCAGCTCCTCGGCCTTGGCCTTGCTCATCACGACGACGGCGGCGGCGCCGTCGGAGATCTGCGAGGAGGTGCCGGCGGTGATGGTGCCGTCCTTGCTGAAGGACGGGCGGAGCTTGCCGAGGACCTCGGTGGTGGTGTCGCCGCGGATGCCCTCGTCGTGGGCGAAGACGACCGGGTCGCCCTTGCGCTGCGGGACCTCGACGGGGGTGATCTCGGCCTCGAAGATGCCGTTCTTCTGGGCGGCGGCGGCGCGCTGGTGGGAGCGGGCGCCGATCTCGTCCTGCTCGGCGCGGCCGATGCCGAGGCGGGTGTTGTGGTTCTCGGTGGAGGCGCCCATGGCGATGGACTCGAAGGAGTCGGTGAGGCCGTCGTGGTCCATCGAGTCGAGCATCTCGATCGCGCCGTACTTGTAGCCCTCGCGGGACTTGGGCAGCAGGTGCGGGGCGTTGGTCATGGACTCCTGGCCGCCGGCGACGACGATGTCGAACTCGCCCGCGCGGATGAGCTGGTCGGCCAGCGCGATGGCGTCGAGGCCGGAGAGGCAGACCTTGTTGATGTTCAGGGCGGGGATGTGCAGGGGGATGCCGGCCTTGACCGCGGCCTGGCGGGCGGGGATCTGGCCGGCGCCGGCCTGGAGCACCTGACCCATGATCACGTACTGCACCTGGTCGCCGCCGATGCCTGCCCGGTCGAGCGCGGCCTTGATGGCGAAGCCGCCCAGCTCGGCCGCGGAGAAGCTGCGCAGCGAGCCGAGCAGCTTGCCCATGGGCGTCCGGGCGCCCGCGACGATCACGGAAGTGGTGCCGGTCTTGCCGTTCGTGCCGGTCATGGCAGCGGCCCTTTCGGGTGGTGGATGGTCGACGGGGCGGCCGGTGCTTCCGGCCGGGGGTCCGGGGGTTGTCCCCCCGGAGGGTGCAGCGCGGTGGTTTCGTCAATGTACTGAGCGGTACTCCCGCGGTCACCGGGCAGCGGGTGTGATCGCAAGCACGTTGCGTACACGTTGCGTGACCAACCCGTACGGCGGTGGACTGGTTCCATGCTGACGCGTATCGACCACATCGGGATCGCCTGCTTCGACCTCGACCGGACTGTCGAGTTCTACCGTGCCACGTACGGCTTCGAGGTGTTCCACACCGAGGTCAACGAGGAGCAGGGTGTCCGTGAGGCCATGCTGAAAATCAATGAGACCTCCGACGGCGGGGCCTCCTACTTGCAGCTGCTGGAGCCGACGCGGGAGGACTCCGCGGTGGGCAAGTGGCTGGCGAAGAACGGCGAGGGCGTTCACCACATCGCGTTCGGCACGGCGGACGTGGACGGGGACGCCGAGGCCGTCCGCGGCAAGGGCGTCCGGGTGCTCTACGACGAGCCGCGGCGCGGTTCGATGGGGTCGCGGATCACCTTCCTGCACCCCAAGGACTGCCACGGCGTGCTGACGGAACTGGTCACCTCGGCGCCCCCCGCGGACCCGGAGCACTGACCCCCACTCCCCCCGGCCGGTAGAGTGCGGGTTCGGCCGGGGTCCTGGGGTGGGGGCCCGGACCGGGCTGTACCGATGATCTGACACCATTTCTTCGGAAGGGCGGGCTCCGGATTCCAACCGATACACGCGGGAACGGGCCGGCCGCCAAGGCGACCAGGGGACGGATGGGACCGCGCAGTGCGGGGCAACGAGCGCCACGAACGTGAGTGGGCTGAGGCCGACCACCTCTCGCAATTCGAAGCCGAGATGGAGCGGCTGAAGAAGGAGCGGGAGAAGGCGGTCCAGCACGCCGACGACCTCGGCTACCAGGTCGAGGTGCTGCGCGCCAAGCTCCACGAGGCGCGCCGCAATCTCGCCCACCGCCCGGCGTACGACACCGCCGACATGGGTTACCAGGCGGAGCAGTTGCTCCGCAATGCCCAGATTCAGGCGGATCAGATGCGTACGGACGCCGAGCGCGAGCTGCGCGAGGCCCGGGCGCAGACGCAGCGGCTGCTTCAGGAGCAGGCCGAGCGCCAGGCCCGGATGGAGGCCGAGCTCCACGCGGAGGCCGTCGCCCGCCGCCAGCGCCTGGACGAGGAGCTCAACGAGCGCCGCCAGACCGTCGAGTCGCACGTCAACGAGAACGTCGCCTGGGCCGAGCAGCTGCGGGCGCGTACGGAGTCGCAGGCGCGCCGGCTGCTGGAGGAGTCCCGGGCGGAGGCCGAGCAGGCCCTGGTCGCGGCCCGCACCGAGGCCCAGCGCCTGACCGAGCAGGCGCGGGCCCGCCTCAGCTCCGCCGCCGACGAGGCCCGCGCCGAGGCCGAGGCGCTGCTGCGCCGGGCGCGCGCCGACGCCGAGCGGCTGCTGACCGCCGCGTCCGCGCAGGCGCAGGAGGCCACCGACCACGCCGAGCAGCTGCGGGCGGCCGCCGGCAGCGAGAGCGAGCAGGCGCGTACGGTCGCGGCCGAGCTGAGCCGTACCGCCGACGCCCGCTTGCAGGAGGCCGACGCGGCGCTGCGCGAGGCGCGCGCCGAGGCCGAGAAGCTGGTCACCGAGGCGAAGGACAGCGCGGCGCGCACCCTGTCCGGCGCCGAGTCGGAGAACGAGCAGCGCACCCGTACGGCCCGGGCCGAGGTGGCCCGGCTGGTCAGCGAGGCCACGAAGGAGGCCGAGGCCCTCAAGGCCGAGGCCGGGCAGCTGCGGGCGGACGCCGCCGCGGAGGCCGAGCGGCTGGTCGCCGAGGCCGCGGAGAAGGCCCGCAGCGCCGCCGCGGAGGACTCCGCGGCCCAGCTCGCCAAGGCCGCCCGCACGGCCGAGGAGGTCCTGTCCAAGGCCTCCGAGGACGCCCGCGCCACCACGAAGGCCGCCGCCGCCGAGGCGGAACGCATCCGCAAGGAGGCCGAGTCCGAGGCCGAGCGGCTGCGCGAGCAGGCCGCGGACACCGCCGAGCAGCTCAAGGGCGCGGCGAAGGACGACACCAAGGAGTACCGCGCCAAGACCGTCGAGCTCCAGGAGGAGGCGCGGCGGCTGCGCGGCGAGGCCGAGCAGCTGCGGGCCGATGCCGTCGCCGAGGGCGAGCGGCTCCGGGGCGAGGCCCGGCGCGAGGCGCTCCAGCAGATCGAGGAGGCGGCGAAGACCGCCGAGGAGCTGCTGGCCAAGGCCAAGGCCGATGCGGAGGAGACGCGCGGCAGCGCGGCCGCGGACGGCGAGCGGGTCCGGGCCGAGGCCGCCGAGCGGGCCGCCTCCCTGCGCAAGCAGGCCGAGGAGGCCCTGGAGCGGGCGCGCACCGAGGCCGAGGAGATGGCCGAGGAGGCCGAGGACCACGCCGAGCGCACCCGCACCGAGGCCGAGGAGGCCGCGCGGAAGCTGCGCGAGGAGACCGAGAAGGCCGCGGAGGCGCGCCGCGCCGAGGCCGACGCGGAGCTGACCCGCCTGCACACCGAGGCCGAGCAGCGCGTGGAGGCCGCCGAGGAGGCGCTGCGCGACGCCCGCACGGAGGCGGAGCGGCTGCGCCGCGAGGCCGCCGAGGAGACCGAGCGGCAGCGCACGGAGGCCGCGGAGCGGGTGCGCACGCTTCAGTCGCAGGCCGAGACGGAGGCGGAGCGGCTGCGCACCGAGGCGGCCGAGGAGGCCGCCGCCGCGCGCAGCGAGGGCGAGTCCGCCGGTGCGCGGCTGCGCGCCGAGGCCAATGCCGAGGCCGAGCGGCTGCGCAGTGAGGCGCAGGAGACCGCCGACCGGGTGCGGGCCGAGGCGAACGCCGCCGCCGAGCGCACGGCCGCCGAGGCCGCCGAGGCGCTGGCCGCCGCGCAGGAGGAGGCCGCCCGCCGCCGGCGCGAGGCCGAGGAGCTGCTGGGCGACGCCCGTACGGAGGCGCAGGCCGAGCGGGAGGCGGCGCGCGAGCAGAGCGAGGAGCTGCTGGCTTCGGCGCGCAAGCGGGTCACCGAGGCGCAGGAGGAGGCCCGGCGCCTGGTCGAGGACGCCGAGCAGCGCGCCGCCGAGCTGGTGTCGGCCGCCGAGGCGACCGCGCAGCAGGTGCGGGACTCCGTCGCGGGGCTGCACGAGCAGGCCGAGGAGGAGATCGCCGGGCTGCGCTCGGCCGCCGAGCACAACGCGGAGCGCACCCGCACCGAGGCGCAGGAGGAGGCCGACCGGGTCCGGACCGACGCGTACGCCGAGCGCGAGCGCGCCGGTGAGGACGCGGCCCGGATCCGCGCCGAGGCGCAGGCCGCCGCGGAGGCTTCCGCCGCTGAGGCGGAGCGCACGCTCGAGGAGGCGGTCACGGAGGGCCGGCGCCTGGAGGCGGAGGCCGCCCGCACGCTGGAGGAGGCCACCGACAGCGCCCACGCCAAGCTCGCCGAGGCGGGCGTGCAGGCCGACGAGCTGCTCTCCGAGGCCATGGCCGAGGCGGAGAAGCTGATCGCGGAGGCCGAGGAGACCGCCGAGCAGGCGCGGCGCGACGCCGCCGCCACGGCCGACGAAGCGCGGGCCGCGGCAGCGGCGCGCCGCTCCGAGGCCGCCGAGCAGGCCGATGCCCTGATGGCGGAGGCCACGGCGGAGGCGGAGCGGCTGGTCGCCGAGGCCACGTCCGTCCTGGACGAGGCGCGCGAGTCGGCGCGGGCGCAGCAGGCGGAGGCGGCCGCGGAGGCCGCCCGGCTGCGCGCCGAGGCCGAGCAGACGGTCACGCAGGCCCGCAAGGACGCCGAGAAGCACCGCAGCGAGGCCGCGGAGGCCGCCGAGGCGCTGCTCGCCAAGGCGAAGGCCGACGCGGAGCGTACGGTCGCCGAGGCGTCCGCCCGGTCCAAGCAGATGCGCACCGACGCGTCCGACGCGCTGGCGTCGGCCGAGCAGGACGCGTCCCGGGCGCGGGCCGAGGCCCGCGAGGACGCGAACAAGATGCGTTCCGAGGGCCACGCCGAGGCCGCGCGGATCGTCAAGGAGGCCGAGGAGCTCACCTCCGGGGCGCAGGCCGAGGCGGACCGCATCGTCGACGAGGCCCGCGAGGCCGCGGGCCGGCGCCGCACGGAGGCGGCCGCGCAGGCCGACGAGCTGCTCGCCGAGGCCACGGCCGAGGCGGAGAAGCTGCGGACCGAGGCCGCCGCGACGGTGGAGGCCGCGCGCCGCGACGCCGCCCGGATGACCGAGGAGGCCACGGAGGCCGCCGAGGCCGCCCGTGCCGACGCCGCCGGGCAGGCCGAGCGCATGCTCGCCGAGGCGGACGCCGAGTCCGAGCGGCTGCGCGGCGACGCCGCCCGCGTCCTCGACGAGGCCCGCGAGGCGGCGAACAACCGCCGCGCGGAGGCCGCCGAGCAGGCGGACACGCTCGTCGCCGAGGCGGCCTCGGAGGCCGAGCGGATGGCGGCGGAGGCCGCCGAGGCGCTGGCCGCCGCGCAGGAGAACGCCAACAGCACGCGCGCGGACTCCGCGCGCCTCAAGGCCGACGCCGTCCAGGAGGCGGAGCGGCTGCGCGCGGAGGCGCGCGCCGAGGGCGAGCGGACCGTCGACGACGCCCGCGAGGCCGCCGCCAAGCGGCTGGCCGACGCCGGCGAGCAGGCGGACGCCCTGATCGCCAAGGCGCAGGAGGAGGCGCTGCGCACGGCCGCGGCCGCCGAGGAGCAGGCCGACACGATGGTGGGCGTGGCCCGCCGCGAGGCCGAGCGGCTCGTCTCCGAGGCCACCGGCGAGGGCAACGCCCTGGTGGAGCAGGCCCGTACGGACGCGGACACGCTGCTCGCCGAGGCCCGTGGCGACGCCACGGCGATAAGGGAGCGCGCCGACGAGCTGCGCTCGCGCGTCGAGGGCGAGGTCGAGGAGCTGCACGGCCGGGCGCGCCGCGAGGCCGCCGAGGCGATGCAGTCGGCGGGCGAGCGCTGCGACAAGCTCGTCGCGGCCGCGACGGAGCAGCTCGCGGAGGCCGAGGAGAAGGCGAAGAAGCTGCTGTCCGACGCGAGCAGCGAGGCCAGCAAGGTGCGGATCGCCGCGGTGAAGAAGGCGGAGGGGCTGCTCAAGGAGGCCGAGCAGAAGAAGGCGGCCGCCGTACGCGAGTCGGAGCGCCTGCGCACCGAGGGTGCGGAGGAAGCCGCGCGCCTTGTCGAGGAGGGAAAGCGCGAGTTGGAGGTCCTGGTGCGTCGTCGCGAGGACATTCAGGCGGAGATTTCCCGTGTCCAGGACGTGTTGGAGGCGTTGGAATCTTTTGAGGCCCCGGGGGCCGGAAGCGCCAAGGATGGCGGCGGGGTGAAGGCAGCGGCCGGTGCCGGTGCTACTCGTTCGGGTGGCAAGCAGTCACAGAAGTAGCCACTCAAACGGGGGGACATTCTCCAGATCTGCCATCCATTCACCTGATGACACGCCGCTCGCACCCCTAGGATTCCCTCTATCACCTCACCGGTCTCTTATGACAGGAACCCCATGAGTGACACTTCCTCCCCCTTCGGCTTCGAGCTTGTGCGGCGTGGATACGACCGCGGCCAGGTGGACGACCGCATTACCAAGCTCGTCGCCGACCGTGACAGCGCACTGGCACGCATCACCTCTCTGGAAAAGCGCATCGAGGAGCTGCACCTCGAGACGCAGAATGCTCAGGCCCAGGTCAACGACGCCGAGCCGTCCTATGCGGGGCTGGGAGCAAGGGTCGAGAAGATCCTGCGGCTGGCCGAGGAAGAGGCCAAGGATCTGCGTGAGGAGGCCCGGCGCGCCGCCGAGCAGCACCGCGAGCTCGCCGAGTCCGCCGCCCAGCAGGTGCGCAACGACGCCGAGTCGTTCGCCGCCGACCGCAAGGCCAAGGCGGAGGACGAGGGCGCGCGCATCGTCGAGAAGGCCAAGGGCGACTCCGCCCAGCTGCGGGCCGAGGCCCAGAAGGACGCCCAGTCCAAGCGCGAGGAGGCGGACGCCCTCTTCGAGGAGACCCGCGCCAAGGCGGCCCAGGCCGCCGCCGACTTCGAGACCAACCTGGCCAAGCGGCGCGAGCAGTCCGAGCGTGACCTGGCCTCCCGTCAGGCCAAGGCGGAGAAGCGGCTGGCGGAGATCGAGCACCGCGCCGAGCAGCTGCGCCTGGAGGCGGAGAAGCTGCGTACGGACGCCGAGCGGCGCGCCCGCCAGACGGTGGAGACGGCGCAGCGCCAGGCCGAGGACATCGTGGCCGACGCCAACGCCAAGGCGGACCGCATCCGCAGCGAGTCCGAGCGCGAGCTGGCGGCGCTCACCAACCGCCGCGACAGCATCAACGCCCAGCTGACGAACGTCCGCGAGATGCTGGCCACCCTGACCGGTGCGGCCGTCGCCGCGGCCGGCGTCCCCGGTGACGACGAGCCGATGTCCCGCGGCGTCCCGGCGCAGCAGAGCCGCTGAGCCGACCGGAGTGCCGGCGAAGCCCTGGTCCGTGCCCTGTGCGCCGCTGAGGCGGGCGCACGGGGCGGCGGTCCGGCAGGCTCCCCGCCCTGCTCCGTCTTCCTGCGCCCTCCCCCGCTCTCCTCCCTCTCCCTCCGCTCCCCTCCGCGTCCGAACGGGTGTCCTTCGCAGCCGGACGGGCCGCTACCGTCGGCAGGGTGCCCGGGTCGCCCTTACCGTGGCGGGATGATCGAGCTGCAGGGCCTGACCAAGCGCTACGGCGAGAAGCTCGCCGTCGACGGCCTCACCTGCACCGTCCGGCCCGGGATCGTCACCGGCTTCCTGGGGCCCAACGGGGCGGGCAAGTCCACGACGATGCGGATGATGCTCGACCTCGACCGGCCCACCCACGGCACGGTCCTCATCGACGGGCAGCACTACCGGCAGCTGAAGGACCCGCTGCGGACCGTCGGCGCCCTACTGGACGCCAAGGCCATGCACGGTGGTCGCAGCGCCTACAACCACCTCCTGTGCCTGGCGCAGAGCAACGGCATCCCGCGGGCCCGCGTCCGCGAGGTTCTGGACACGGTGGGCCTCACCGCGGTGGCCAGAAAGCGCTCCAAGGGCTTCTCGCTCGGCATGGGGCAGCGCCTGGGCATCGCGGGCGCTCTGCTGGGCGACCCGCAGATCCTGATGTTCGACGAGCCGGTCAACGGCCTGGATCCCGAGGGCATCCACTGGATCCGCAATCTGATGAAGAACCTCGCCGCCCAGGGGCGCACGGTCTTCGTCTCCTCGCACCTGATGAGCGAGATGGCCCTGACCGCCGACCACCTGATCGTCATCGGGCAGGGCCGGCTGCTGGCCGACACCTCGATGGCGGACTTCATCCGGCAGAACTCGCGGTCGTACGTGCGGCTGCGCTCGCCCGAGGCCGAGCGGCTGCTGGACGTGCTGGCGGGGGCCGGGATCACGGCGGTGACCACCGCGGACGGCCACCTGGAGGTCGACGGCACGGAGTCGGCGCAGCTGGGCGAGATCGCCGCGCGCCACCAGCTCGTGCTGCACGAGCTCAGCCCCCAGCAGGCGTCCCTGGAAGAGGCCTTCATGCAGCTCACCGCCGAGTCGGTGGAGTACCACGCGCACAGCGCGCCGCCGGGCGGCGCTCCTTCGCCCGTGCCGGGTGCGGACGCCCCGCCGGGCGCCGGTGTCGCGGCCCCGCCCGGCGGCGGCTGGGGAGCCGACTGGCGGAAGAAGAAGGGAGCCTGACGATGGCGGTGGTGGGACAGGTCCTCCAGTCGGAATGGACGAAGATCAAATCGGTGCGGTCGACGGTGTGGACCCTGGGTCTCGCATTGGTGGTGACCGTGGCGCTCGGGGCCCTGATCAGCGCTTTCACCAGCAGCAACTTCAAGGAAATGCCGCTGAACGAGCGGATGAATTTCGACCCGACCTTTACGAGTTTCGCGGGAATGGGACTCGGCCAGCTCGCCATGATCGTGTTCGGGGTGCTGGTGGTGTCCAATGAATACAGCACCGGAATGATCCGGACTTCTCTGGCGGCGGTTCCGCAGCGGGCCACGTTCCTCTTCAGCAAGATCGCCGTTGCGACGCTCGTCGCGTTCGTGATCGCGATGGTGACGAGTTTTGTCTCCTTCTTCGTCGGGCAGGCGATGCTCGGCGACCACCGGACGTCGATCGGCGATGCGCACGTCCTGCGCGCGGTGATCGGCGGCGGGCTCTATATGACGCTGATCGCGGTGTTCTCGATGGGTGTCGCGGCGATGCTGCGCAGCCCGATGCTCTCGCTCGGCATTCTGATGCCGTTCTTCTTCATCATCTCCAGCATCCTCGGCGCGGTGAAAGCCACGAAGAAGGTCGCGCAGTACCTGCCCGACCAGGCCGGCCACAAGGTCATGCAGGTCGTGACGGCCGGGGACGACGCCCCGTACGGGCCGTGGGGCGGCTTCGCGATCATGGCGCTGTGGGTGGTGGTGGCGCTGGCGGGCGGCTACGCGGTCCTGAAGCGGCATGACGCGTAGCCCGTACGGGGAGGCTGCCCCATGGCCGACCGCAGTCTGCGGGCCCTCGGGCTCGACGGGGTCCCCGCCGAGCTGCCGCTGACGTATCCCGGCAGACCGGTCGAGGAGCCGGCCCTGCTGGCGGACGGGCAGCTGCTGCCGCTGCGGCCGGGCCCCGGGCCGCTGGGCGGGTGGGCGGTGGTGACGGGGATGGACACGGTGGAGGCTCCGGACGGCGGAGCCCCCGCCGCCGGGCCGGCGCTCGACGCCTTCCTCGACCGCACGCACGCGGCCCGCGTCCGCTCACGCCGCCCCGTCCTCGCCGTCGGCTCCAACGCCTCCCCCGCCCAGCTGCACCACAAGCTCACCCTGCGCGCCGTAGCCGCGACCGTGCCGATGGTGCCCGTGGACGTGCGCGGCATCGGCATCGGCTGCTCCGCGCACATCGGCCGGCACGGCTACGTGGCCGCCGCGCCCTACGCCGACCCCGCCGCCCGGCACACGCTCGTCGCCGGCTGGCTGGACCCCGCGCAGCTGGCCGCCGTCGACGAAACGGAATTCAACTACCGCCGCGTACGGGTGCCCGGCGGCGCCTTCCCCATGACGCTGCCGTCCGGGGAGCCGCTCGACGGCGCGTACCTGTACGTGAGCGTGCACGGCGTCCTCACCGACCCGGCCACCGGCCGGCCCCGCCCCGGCGGCGGCGACCAGGGCGCGCTCCTGACCGCCCTGCTGGCGGCCTCGGCGGAGCTGCGGGCGCTCCTCGGCCCCGGCCCGGAGCGCTGGGTGGAGCGGGCACGGGCGGACGAGGCGGTCCGGGCCGAGGGGAAGGCGGTCTTCCGCCGGGCCGGCTGGGCCCGCCCCGAGGGCCTGCCCCGGCTTCACCACGAGTAACGGGAACCGTCAGCTCCTCGTTATGCTCCTAACTCTTACGGGGGCCATACGCCCGAAAGAGCTCGTGAGGGGCGGAGCATGATCGAGGCAGTCGGTCTGACAAAGCGCTACGGTGCCAAGACGGCCGTACACAATCTGTCGTTCCAGGTGCGGCCGGGTGCCGTCACCGGCTTCCTGGGTCCGAACGGATCCGGCAAGTCGACGACGATGCGCATGATCCTGGGCCTCGACCAGCCCACGGCGGGGCGCGTGACCATCGACGGCCACCCCTTCCGCAACCTGCCCAACGCCCCGCGCAAGGTCGGCGCCCTCCTGGACGCGAAGGCCGTGCACGGCGGCCGCAGCGCCCGGATGCACCTGCTCTCGCTCGCCCAGCTCGGCGGCATCCCGGCCCGCCGGGTGGACGAGGTCCTCGGCGTCGTCGGCCTCCAGGACGTCGCGAAGCGCCGCTTCAAGGGCTTCTCGCTGGGCATGGGCCAGCGCCTCGGCATCGCCGCCGCGCTGCTGGGCGACCCCCAGGTGCTGCTCTTCGACGAGCCGGTCAACGGCCTCGACCCCGAGGGCATCCTCTGGGTCCGCAACCTGATGAAGCAGCTCGCGGCCGAGGGCCGCACCGTCTTCGTCTCCTCGCACCTGATGAGCGAGATGGCCCTGACCGCCGACCACCTGATCGTGATCGGCCGCGGCCAGCTCATGGCCGACATGAGCGTCAAGGACTTCATCTCCGCGAACTCCGCGGACTTCGCGCGCGTGCGCACGCCCGAGACCGAGCCGGAGAGCCGCGAGAAGCTCACGGCCGCGCTCGTCGAGGCCGGCGGCCAGGTGCTGGCCGAGCCGGACGGCGGGCTGCGCGTCACCGGTCTGCCGCTCCCCCGGATCAGCGACCTCGCCCACGGCGCGGACGTCCGGCTGTGGGAGCTCTCGCCGCACCAGGCCTCCCTGGAGGAGGCGTACATGCGGATGACGCAGGGCGCGGTCGACTACCGCTCGACGGCCGACCAGGTCGCGGCCCTCGCCCCGCCGCCCCCGGGCCACGGCTACGGCCACCCCGGCGCCGGCGCCCCGCAGGGCTGGGCCCCGCCGCAGGGCGGGCCCGGCAACCCCTACCCCGTCCTGCCGGGCGAGCAGCCCAACCCGTACGCGCAGCCGCAGGCCGCCGCCCCGCGGCCGCCGCAGGCGGCTCCGCAGCCCCCGGCGGCCGCGCCCGCCCCCGCCTCCGCCCCTGCCGACCTCACCAAGCGCGACAGCGAGGACGCCCGATGACCACCCCCCAGCCCCAGGCGGCCCACCCGGCGGCTCCGCAGACCGCCCCGCAGGCCCCGCCGCACGCCGCCCCCGGCTACTGGCCCGGCACCGCGCCCGCGGGCGGCCCCGCCGGCCCCGTCGGCTACGTGTCGCCGATCCCGGTGCGCAAGGCGACGCTCATGGACGCCGTGTCGGCCGAGTGGACCAAGATCCGCTCGGTGCGCTCGACGATCTGGACGCTGAGCGTCATGGTGGCGATCATCGTCGGCATCGGTCTGCTCATCGCGGGAGCCGTCGACGCCACCGACAGCAAGATGACCGGCTCGACGGCCCTGGCCGGCGGGTTCTTCAGCGTGATGCTCGGCATGATCTGCGTGCTCACCCTCGGTGTGCTGACGATCTCCTCCGAGTACGGCACGGGCATGATCCGTACGACGCTGACCGCCTGCCCCGACCGCGTCCGGGTGCTGACGGCCAAGGCGCTCGTCTTCTTCGCCCTCACGTTCGTGATCACCCTGGTGTCCACGGCGCTGGTGGCGATGTTCGACATCGCGATGCTGGAGGACCAGTCCGAGTTCGCCGCCACCGGCGGCGACTGGCTCAAGGTGACGGTCGGCACGAGCCTGTTCATCGGCCTCCTCGGCATCATCTCGCTCGCGGTCGGCACCCTGCTGCGGCACTCCGCCGGTGCGATCACGGTCATGCTGGGCCTGGTGCTGGCGCCGCTCGTCGTGGCGATGTTCATGTACACGGAGAGCCTGTCGAGCGTCCGCAAGGCGCTGTTCGAGTACTCGATCCCCATGCTGCTGTCGGTCTTCTACGGCGCCTCCGGCGACGGGGCCAGCCTCAGCGGCTGGGACCCGCTGTGGGTCATCGCGATCGCCGCGGCGGTCGCCATGGGCGGCGCGTACGCGTCGCTGCTGAAGCGCGACGCGTAAACCCTTAATACCTCGGCGCGTTACGGGACCGCTGGAGCCTCGCGCTCCGGCGGTCCCGTGCGTTCCAGCAGGACTTGTGCCAGTGCCGCCGGTCGTCGACGCCGGCCCCGTACTGCGGCCAGGCCACCAAGTGCGGTACGCCCGGCGGGATCTCCTGGTCGCAGCCGGGGCAGCGGTAGTGCTTCGTGGCCGCGCCGCCGCCGATCGTGCGGACCGCCCACTCCTCCCCCTGCCAGTCCTCGGTGCGCTCCAGGCCGTAGCGGTCGCCGCCCTCTCCGCGGGGAGCGTCGGACTGCTTGTCTGCGCCGCCTCGCGGGCGGTTTCGGCGCGGAGACACGGGGCACCTCGGATGGTCTGGGGAGCTACGGGCCGTGACCAGGTTACGCGCCAGAGTCACCAGGGCGGGCAGGCGTCCCCCCGGCCCCTCACCGGACGCTCTCCCGATCATCATGAAAACTTAACGCGGAGCCGTGCCCATGGCACGTGTCGGCCGTTAATTCCGGTGGGGGATGCCGCGTCGGTCGCTAGGAGGAGCAAGAGCGATGCGCGTTGGAGCATTCGTCCTGTCCGCCCAGTTCCCGGGCCAGGGGCACACCGAGGCCCTGCACCGGGCGGTGCGGACGGCGGTGGTCGCCGAAGAGGCGGGGCTGGATGCGGTCTGGTTCGCCGAGCACCACTTCGTGCCGTACGGCGTCTGCCCGTCGGCGGTCACGCTCGCGGCGCTGGCCCTCGGCCGCACCCGCCGGATCCGGGTGGGCACCGCCGTCAGCGTGCTGCCCACGGTCCATCCGGTGGCCCTCGGCGAGCAGGCCGCCATGCTGCACCTCGCCTCCGAGGGCCGGTTCACCCTCGGGGTGGGCCGCGGCGGCCCGTGGGTGGACCTGGAGGTCTTCAACTCCGGTGTGGCGGCGTACGAGGAGGGGTTCCCCGAATCCCTGGCCCTGCTGATGCGGTGGCTGCGCGAGCCGCGCGTGGGCGCCGAGGGCCCGCGGTTCAGCTTCCGCGAAGTGCCGGTCGTCCCGCGCCCCGACGATCTGGAGGATCGTTCCGGCCCGCCCGTCGTCGTGGCCTGCACCTCGCCGTCGAGCGTCCGTCTCGCGGCGGCGCAGGGGCTGCCCATGCTGCTCGGGATGCACAGCGGGGACGCGGAGAAGGCGGAGATGGTCGCCCTGTGGCGCAAGTGCTCGCTGGAGGCGGGGCGTTCGCCCGAGGAGGTCGCCGCGGCCGGTCACGTCTCGGCGGGCGTCGTGCAGGTCGGGGACCGGCGCCAGGAGGCCGCGGAGACGCTCACGAAGGCCATGCCGGGCTGGCTGCACCAGGGGCTCTCCGCCCATGTGACGGTCGACGGGCGGGCCCGCCAGATGCGTGATCCCGTGGAGTACACGCGGCTGCTGTGCGAGCTCCACCCCGTGGGCCCGCCGCGGCTGTGCGCCGATCGCCTGGCCGCCACCGCGGAGCGCACGGGCATCACGCGCTTCGCCCTGCTGAGCGAGGGCTCCGGGGACCTCGCCGCCACCGAGGAGAACCTCCGCAGGCTGGGCAGCGAAGTGCTGCCGCTGCTCGCCTGAGCCCGCAGGCCCCCTCCGGCCGTCCGTCCCCGGGGCTGCTGCCGCTCCCGCACCTCACTCCACACCTCCCGCGTTGCGGAGCGGCAGCACGAACGCCTCAGCAGTCCCGGAGCTCCGGGGACTGGTTGAGCAACTGGCCCCGGACCGACGTGAAGCGGGCGAGGCGCTCGTCCGCCTCCGGGGCGAGCGGGAAGACCGCCACCCGGTGGCAGTTCTGGAAGGCCAGCCGCACTCCGAAGTGCCGCTCCAGCGCACCGCGGATGGCATCACTGGCCAGCGCCCGCAGCAGCTGGCCGCGGGCCTGCTCGTCCGGCGGAGGCGTCTGGTTGTCGGCGAACTCGCCACCGTCGATCCTGAGCCGGGCCACCAGGGAGCCGATCATCTCCCACGCGTACGGCAGGGAGGTCCGGACGCAGTCGACGAATTCCGCTTCATCGACCTCGCCTCGCTCGGCCTGTTCAAGGAGGGCCGGTGAGACGTCGAGCGACATGGGTTCTCCTCTCGCGACCCCGCGAGCGGGGTCTCACGGATGGGCGAGCGGACGACGACGCCCCGTGCCCGCACGACGACCGCCCGCTTCAACGGTAATTCGGCCACTGCGGGCGCACCAGGAGAACGCACCGACAACCAGCCAACGCCGAAGGGGCCCATCAGGGGCGAATCGCGTCAGGGGGCAGGAGTCGAGTAGCGTTGCCCACCATGCGTCTCGTCATCGCCCGTTGCTCCGTGGACTACGCGGGCCGGCTCACCGCCCACCTCCCCTCCGCCCCGCGGCTGATCCTCGTCAAGGCGGACGGCAGCGTCTCGATCCATGCGGACGACCGCGCCTACAAACCGCTCAACTGGATGTCCCCGCCCTGCACCCTCAAGGAGGGCGACGGAAGCGTGTGGACCGTGGTCAACAAGGCGGGCGAGAAGCTGATCATCACGATGGAGGAAGTGCTGCACGACTCCTCCCACGAGCTCGGCGTGGACCCCGGCCTCATCAAGGACGGCGTGGAAGCGCACCTCCAGGAGCTCCTCGCGGACCGCATCGAGACGCTCGGCGAGGGCTACACCCTGATCCGCCGCGAGTACCCCACGGCCATCGGCCCGGTGGACATCCTGTGCCGCGACGCCGACGGCGCGACGGTCGCCGTGGAGATCAAGCGACGTGGCGAGATCGACGGTGTGGAGCAGCTCACACGCTACCTGGAGCTCCTCAACCGCGACCCGCACCTGGCGCCCGTGCGCGGTGTCTTCGCGGCCCAGGAGATCAAGCCGCAGGCGCGCGTGCTGGCCACGGACCGCGGCATCGGCTGCGTCGTCCTGGACTACAACGCGATGCGCGGCATCGAGGACGACAAGCTGCGGCTGTTCTGACCGCTGCTCCGACTTCTCCGACCACTGCGCGGGACGATCGCCGGACGCCGGACGGGCTTCACCAGCCGTCCGGCGTTCGCGTTTCCCGCGAAGGGGCTCACGCCCCCGTAGAGGCGGGGCTTCCGCTGCCGCTGCCGTCGGCCGGCTTGCTGCCCGACGGGCCGCTCGCGGCGGACTGGCTGCTGCCGCCGCCCGAGGCGGGGCCGCTCGCGGAGTTCGACCCGCCGCCGGAGGGCTGGGAGGGCTGCGTGGAGGGCGTGGGCGGCGTCGCCGGAGGCTTCGACGAGGGCTGACCGCTGCCACCGCTCCCACCGCCGCTCGGCGACGCCGAGTGCGAGGGCTTGCCGCTCGGCGAGTGCGACGGGCTGGGCGACGTGCCGCCCGAGGACGGCGGACCGGACGGCTCGCCGCTCCCGCTCGGGGCGCCGCTCGGCGACGTGCTGCCGGAGGCGCCCGGCGAAGCCGAGCCGGAGCTGCCCGCACCGGGCGAACCGCCCGGCTTGCCGGGCTTGCCCGGCACCTGGGCGTGTCCGGCCTCGCCCGGGCCGGGCTGGTCGGCGGTGAGGCCGGGCTCGCCGTCCTGCTGCGAGGCGGACTGCCCCGGCTTCACCCGTTCGGGCGACTTCCCGTCCTGACCGCCGGAGGTGATCCCCAGGGTGACGACCGTGCCGAGGACGGCGGCGAGCAGGGCGCCCGCACCGGCCGCGACGAGGTTGCGGCGGGCGCCGCCCATCATCATCTGCCGGGCCCAGGGCTGCCGCCCGGGGCCGCGCCGCTTCTGCTCGCGCTCGGCCGCGAGACGGGCGATGACCGTGGTCGCCACCTGGTCCGGGTCGGCGCCGGGCGCCGCCGGGGACGCGGCGGCGGGCACGGACGGCGGCACCGCGGACTGCTCGCTGCGGGCGGCCGGGATCTCCTCGCCCGCGGGCGTGCGCCCGGCGGGCCCGCCGGAGGGCCGGGGCGCGGCCGGCGGCGCCACGGGCGGCACGCCGCCGGGGCGGCCGGCGTCGGGGCGGGACGCGGTGGCGGACGGGCCTCCCGTGGGGCTGCCCGCCGGGCCGGCCGGGGTGAACCCGGAGCGGTCGGCGACCAGCGCGAGCGCCCGGCGGCCCGCTATGGCGCCGCGCTTGTCCGCCATGACGCCGCGCATGCCGACCGACGCCTCCAGCTCGGCGCGGGCCCGCTGGAGATTGCCGGTGCACAGCGCGAGGACGCCCAACTCGTGGTGGAAGTAGGCCTCTTCGCCGACCTCTCCAGCGCGCCGGGCGGCCTCCTGGCCGTAGCGCAGGACGCGCTCCCAGGCGCTCCAGTGCAGGGCGGCGGCGAAGGCGGGCGCGGCGGTGCGGGCGAGGAGGACGGCGGCGGCGCGGTGGGCGGGGTTCCCCTCGGCGGCCAGGGCGGCGAGGGCGGCGAGGATCGCGTCGGCCTCGGCGGCGGCTCGCTCGGGGGTGACGGAGGGGTGGCCGGCCCACCAGGCGTAGTGCTGGGCGGCGGCGTGGGCGCGGTCGGCGGCGCCGCTGCCGTAGCCCGCGTCGGTGAGCTGGGCGGCGACACCCGTGGCGAGGCGGTAGTGCCCGGCGACGGTGGTGACCAGGCCGCTGGCCAGCAGCTCGCCGACGGCCGCGTCGGCGTGGGTGTCACCCGCGAGGGCGGGCAGGTGGGCCTGGTGCGGGACCTCGCCGCCGAGGGCGAGGGCGAAGCGCAGGGTGTCGCGGGCGGCCTCGCCGAGCCGGGAGGCGAGCGGGACGGCCGGGCGGGTGGCCTCGGCGAGGGAGGGCAGCGGCGTGCCCGCCTCGGCGCCGGAGTCGGCCTCGGCGGCGGCCACGTAGGGCCGCTCGGCGACGACGCCGAACTCGTCGGCGGCGGAGTCGGCGGCCGGGGCCTCGCCCGGCCGGCCGTCACCGGCCTGAGCGCCCAGCCGCAGCAGCGCACCGGCCTGCACGAAGCGCAGCGGCAGGCCCTCGGACTCGAACCACAGGTCCGCCGCCCAGCCGGCCTCCCCGTCGGTGAGGGGCCGGTCGACGCAGAGCTCCAGGAGCTCCAGGCAGGCGGTGCGGTCGAGGCCGCCGAGGAAGACCTCCTCGACGTGCGAGTCGGCGGAGGGCGCGGCGACGCCGGGGGTGGCGGAGAAGAGGAAGGCGCACTCGGGGGTGGCGTCGAGGAGCTCGTCCAGGGCGGCGCCGCCGAATTCGAGGTCGTCCAGGACGACGACGGCGCCGATCTCGCGCACGAAGCCGAGCAGCGCGGCCCGGTCGGGGCGGTGCTGGGGCGCGTGGTGGACGGCGGCGAACAGGTCGTACAGGACGTCGGTGACGGTGCGGTGGTAGCCGGTGAGGCGGACGACGCCGTCGGGGGCGAGGTCCGCGCAGTCGGCGGCGACGGCGTCCAGCAGGGCGCTGCGGCCGGAGCCGGCGGGGCCGGTCAGCCGGACGGAGCGGCCGCGCGAGAGCAGCCGGGTGAGCCGCTCGCGCTCCTCCTGGCGGTGCAGCAGGGGCAGTTCGGGGCCGGCCCGGCGGGCGGGCGGCGGGGGCGCGGCGGCGCGGAGCAGCTCGGCGCGCTCGTCGGGGGTGTGCCGGCCGGGGGGCGGGGGCACGTCGGCGGGCAGGCAGGGCTCGATCTCGCTGCCGTCGACGGGGTTGACGGTGACGGCGTAGTCGCCGGCGACGAGGCGGACGACGCGGGCGAGGCCGGGGGCTCCCTGCTCGGTGTCTCTGGCGGACCCGGCGGCTCCGGCGTCGGTGCCGGGCAGGCCGGGGCCGGGTCCCTCCGCGGACTCGTGCGCGCCCTCGCCGAATCCCTCGGGTCGGTTCGTCGGGTCCATGGTGAAAGCCCCCCAATTGCGTGGCGTGCCGTGTGCCCTCCCGGCCTGCCCCACTCCTTCAACCCTCGGCCGGGGCGTGCCGGCCGGCGCTTCATCGGTGCCCGCCGTGGGCTCTGTTATGCGGCCCTTTAGCGGCGGGAAAACCGAACCTCAGACCTGCGCACAGTATCCACGAAGCGACGGGGGTCCCGCCGCCCGGGGCACGTCACAGTCTCATGACGCGGCGCTGATGCCGCCTTCGATGGCCAGAATGCGGTGCAGCCGGGTGGCGACGAGGAGCCGCTGCATCCGGTCGGGCACGCCGCGCAGGACGAGGCGGCGGCCGGTGCGGCCGGCGCGGCGGTGGGCGCCCATGATGACGCCGAGTCCGGTGGCGTCCCACGAGTCCAGCTCGGTGAGGTCGAGCACGAGGTCGCCGCGGCCCGAGTCGAGGGCGGAGTGCAGGACCGTACGGGCGTCCGCCGCGCTGCGGACGTCGAGGCGTCCGCCGACGACCAGTTCGGCGTGGTCGCCCCTGATGTGCATGTGCGCTCCCGGAGTGATGTCCGATGGTGCGTGATGACGGTGTCGTCCTGCGGCTCTTGTGGCGCTTGCGGTTCTCAAGGACTGACTGGCTCTCACACGACAAGGTTGCCGTTCATGGGCGAACCGATACCTAATTCACCCGGGCGGGTGAACTAGATATCGGCTACCCGGTCGGCGCGGGTTCAGTGCTGGTAGAAGCCCTGGCCGCTCTTGCGGCCGAGGTCGCCCGCGTCGACCATGCGGCGCATGACCTCCGGCGGGGCGAACTTCTCGTCCTGGCACTCGGTGTAGATGTTCTCCGTGGCGTGCTTGAGGATGTCGATGCCGGTGAGGTCGGCGGTGGCCAGGGGGCCCATCGCGTGGCCGAAGCCCAGCTTGCAGGCGATGTCGATGTCCTCGGCGGTGGCCACGCCCGATTCGTACAGCTTCGCGGCCTCGACGACGAGGGCGGAGATCAGGCGGGTGGTGACGAAGCCGGCGACGTCGCGGTTGACGACGATGCAGGTCTTGCCGATGCCCTCGGCGAACTCCCGGGCCTTCGCCAGCGTCTCGTCGCTGGTCTTGTAGCCGCGGACCAGCTCGCACAGCTGCATCATCGGCACCGGCGAGAAGAAGTGCGCGCCGACGACGCGCTCGGGGCGGCGCGTGGCCGCGGCGATCTTGGTGATCGGGATGGCGGAGGTGTTCGAGGCGAGCACCGTCTCGTCCTTCACCAGGCCGTCCAGGGTGCGGAAGATGTCCCGCTTGGTGTCGATGTCCTCGAAGACCGCCTCGACCACGATGTCCGCGTCGGCGGCCGCGTCCAGGTCCGTGGTGGTGGTGATGCGGGCCAGGGCCTGCTCGGCCGCGGCGGCCTCCAGCTTGCCCTTGGAGACGAACTTGTCGTACGAAGCCTTGATGCCGTCCGTGCCCCGCTGCAGCGCCGCGTCGGTGACGTCGCGCAGCACGACGTCCCACCCGGCCTGGGCGGACACCTGCGCGATCCCGGATCCCATCAGTCCGGCCCCGATGACGGCGAGCTTCTTGGCCACGGCTGTCCCCTTACTCCCTGTGCTCAGATCTGTTCTGTACGCACTCTCTCGGCCGGACCTTAGCGCCCGTCGCGGCGCGGTTGGGCGGTAAGAGATGCGCGTCACGTCCCCCATGACGGACATCACACCGGGGCGCCCACTGGCCCGTCCCCACAGTGCAGTTGAGCCCCATGAGACCCGGGCGTCACAGGGGTGGGCCGGTTGCGCGTCGGCCTCGGCGGGGCGGCGGGCAGTGGTTACGCTCGTACCCATGGTCAACCTGACGCGCATTTACACCCGCACCGGTGACACCGGGACGACGGCCCTCGGCGACATGAGCCGCACCGTGAAGACCGACACCCGGATCGCGGCCTACGCCGACGCCAACGAGGCCAATGCCGCGATCGGCGTGGCCATCGCGCTCGGGCAGCTGCCCGCGGAGATCGTCCGGGTCCTCGTCCGCATCCAGAACGACCTCTTCGACGTGGGCGCCGACCTGGCCACGCCGGTGGCCGAGAACCCCAAGTACCCGCCGCTGCGCGTGGAGCAGTCCTACATCGACAAGCTGGAGGCGGACTGCGACCACTTCCTGGAGGACCTGGAGAAGCTGCGCAGCTTCATCCTCCCCGGAGGGACGCCGGGGGCGGCGCTGCTGCACCAGGCCTGCACGGTCGTCCGCCGCGCGGAGCGGTCCACCTGGGCGGCGATGGAGCTCCACGCGGACATCATGAACCCGCTGACGGCGACGTACCTCAACCGCCTTTCGGACCTGCTGTTCATCCTGGCAAGGGCGGCGAACAAGGAGGTCGGGGACGTGCTCTGGGTCCCGGGCGAGAACCGCTGACGCCGGCCGGGGTCAGCTCTTCGGCTGCTGTTTCGGCCAGATCGTGTAGCTCGTCGCGATCACCAGGTTGATCCCGGCCACGAGCAGCGCCTTCGTCTGCCAGTCGCGCAGTGAGCTGGTGTCGCCCCCGTCCCCCACGTACCAGACGGCCACCTGGAGGAGGCCGAGGGCGACCGCGCAGGACAGGAGCCAGCGGCCGGCCGTCTTCCACTCGTGGACGGCGCGCTCGCGGCCGTACTTCGGCGGCTTGACCGGCGGCGGGCCGCCCGCGAAGCGGTGGGCGAAGCGGACGTCGACCCACTTGATCGTGGCGTGGCCGAGGCCGACGGAGTAGCCGAGGTAGACCGCGGCGAGCCCGTGTTTCCAGTCGGCTTCCGCGCCGTTCTTCAGGTCGATCGCGGTGGCGATCAGCAGGACGAGCTCCAGTACGGGCTCCAGCAGCAGCACGGCGATTCCCGCGCGGGGCATCCTGGCCAGGTACCGCAGGCTCAGCCCGGCGGCCAGGAGCACCCAGAAGCCGACCTCGCAGGCGACGATCAGCGTGACGATCACGGTTCTCTCCCTTGCCTCCCTTCCAGGCTCCCTGCCGCGACCGGCGGATCCGTCGTCGCGTACGACGATTCCGCGCTGCATCGTTCGATGTAGTGCGCGCTCCGCCGCACCCTCCTCCGGCCCGTCCCCGCCCCCTCCGCCGCATGCTGTGATGGACGCATGTCCGTCCGCCTGCCCGCCCGCCCCGACCGCGACGCCGTCCTCATCGCGGCCACGGGCCTGCTCGGCGGCCTGGTGCTGTGGTTCCTCGGCCTGCACAACAACCCGCCGCTGGCCGCGGTCCCCGGCCGGCTGTCCCTCGTCGCGCTGGCCGTCATGTGCGGCGCCGAGCTGCTGCGGCGCAGCGCCCCGCTGACGGCCCTCGCCATCGGCACGCTCACGCTCGCCCTCGACATCTGCACGGGCTCGCTCATCGCGACGATCGCCATGTACACGGACATCGTCTACGCGGCGGTGCTCTACGGCCGCCCGTCCGTCGCCCGGCGCATCCCCCGCGTCGCCGAGGTGCTGACCGTGCTGGGGACGCTGCTGGCCGTGGCGGTGCTCCGCAAGCCCGAGGCGCTGCTGATCGGCTTCGGCTGCGGGGTGCTGATCGCGGCGCCGGCGTGGACCGGCGCGAGCGTCCGCCGGCACCGCGACGCCGCCCGCGCGGCCCGGCTGGAGGCCGAGCGGACCGCGCTGCTGGCGGAGATGGACCGCCGCGAGGCCGTGGGCGCCGAGCGGGCCCGCATGGCGCGCGAGCTGCACGACATGGTCGCGGGCCACCTGTCGGCGATCGCGATCCACTCCAGCGCGGCGCTGTCGATCGGGGAGGAGCAGGCGTCGCGGGAGGCGCTCACCGTGATCCGGGAGAACAGCGTGCAGGGCCTGGCCGAGATGCGCCGGCTCATCGGGCTGCTGCGGCAGGAGGGCGGCGCGGAGGAGCCCGCGGCGACCCCGCGGCTCGACGGCGTGGACGCCCTCCTCGCCCACGCCCGCAAGGCCGTCCGCGACGACCGGTTCCGCTTCGCCCTGGACGACGCCCGGGGGCCGGGCCCCCTGCCCGCGCCGATCGAGCTCGCCGCGTACCGCATCGTCCAGGAGTCGCTCACCAACGCCGTCAAGCACGCGGCCCCGGGGCCGGTGACGGTGCGTCTGGCGCGCGAGGGCGGCGGGCGCCTGGCGGTGGAGGTGAGCAGCGTGTTCGGCGACGGGCCGGGGCCGCGCGCGCCCGGTTCGGGGGCGGGGCTGGTCGGCATGGGCGAGCGGGTGGCCCTGCTGGACGGGGAGTTCGAGGCGGGCCCGGTGGCCGGCCCGGACGGCAAACAATGGCATGTGCGGGCGGTGCTGCCCGTACGGGAAGAGGGAGCACCGTGACCACCACACCCACCGGGGAAGGCCGGGGCATCCGCGTCCTCGTGGCCGAGGACCAGGCGTCCGTACGCTCCGGGCTGGTCCTCATCCTGCGCTCGGCGCCCGGCATCGAGGTCGTCGGGGAGGCGGCCGACGGCGAGGAGGCCGTCCGGCTGGCCCGCGAGCTGCGCCCGGACCTGGTGCTGATGGACGTGCAGATGCCGCGCCTGGACGGGGTGTCGGCGACGCGGCAGGTCGTCGCCGAGCAGTCGGCGGACGTCCTGGTGCTGACCACTTTCGACCTGGACGAGTACGTGTTCGGAGCGCTGCGCGCGGGCGCGTCCGGGTTCCTGCTCAAGGACAGCGACGCCGCGGAGCTCATCGCGGCCGTGCGGACCGTGGCGGGCGGCGAGGGGCTGATCTCCCCCGCGGTGACGCGCCGTCTGATCGCCGAGTTCGCGCGCCCCGGGCACGGGCAGCGGGCGGGGGCCCCGGAGCCGGCGGGGCTGGAGTCGCTGACGCGGCGCGAGCGCGAGGTGCTGGCCGCGCTGGGCGAGGGGCTGTCGAACGCGGAGATCGCGGGCCGCTTGGAGATGGCGGAGGCGACGGTGAAGACGCACGTCAGCAGGCTGCTCGGCAAGCTGGAGCTGCGCAGCAGGGTGCAAGCGGCGGTGCGGGCCCGGGAATGGGGACTGGTCCAGTCCTCTTGACCATTGGTACGGACCTTTCTACGCTCCCCGAGCAACTGTGCACCCCCCACCTGTCAGCACCTCTCGCCGAGGAGCACCCCCTTGAGCACAGGAACCTCAGGAAGCATCGGACGCACCTTACGGAGAGCCGTGGTCGCCCTGGCCGCACTCGCCCTCCCCGCCACCGCCCTCGTCGGCCTGGCGGCGGCCCCCGCCCACGCCGCCCCCTCCGCGACGGCCACCTTCGCCAAGACCTCCGACTGGGGCACGGGCTTCCAGGCGGAGTGGACCGTCAAGAACACCGGCACGAGCGCCATCAGCGCCTGGACCGTCGAGTGGGACTTCCCCGCCGCCACCACGGTCGGCGCCTACTGGGACGCCCTGCTCACGAGCTCGGGCTCGCACTTCACCGCGAAGAACCGCGAGTACAACGGCACCATCGCGCCCGGCGCGAGCGTCACCTTCGGCTTCGTCGCCTCCGGTGACGGCGCCCCGGCGGGCTGCAAGCTCGACGGCGGTCCCTGCGACGGCTCCTCCGCCGACACCCCGCCCAGCGCCCCCGGGCAGCCCTCCTCCACCGGCGTCACCGCGAACAGCATCGCGCTGACCTGGGCCCCCGCGACCGACGACAAGGCCGTCAAGAACTACGACGTCTACCGCGGCGACAGCGTCGTCGGCACGGTGTCCGGCACGGCCTTCACCGACACCGGCCTCAGCCCGGACACCGACTACACGTACAAGGTCGTCGCCCGCGACTCGGCCGGCCAGACGGGCCCGGCGAGCCCGTCCGCCACGCTCCGCACGGGCAGCGGCGGCGGCACCGACAAGCCGCCGACCGCCCCGGGCACCCCGCAGGCCACCGCGGTCACCGACACCTCCGTCTCGCTGAAGTGGCCCGCCGCCACCGACGACAAGGGCATCAAGAGCTACGACGTCTACCGCGGCACGGTGAAGGCCGCGACGGTCACCAAGCTCGCCTACACCGACACCGGCCTCACCCCCGGCACCGACTACACGTACACCGTCATCGCCCGCGACACCGCCGACCAGACCGGAAAGGCGAGCCCGCCGCTGACCGTGCGCACGACGGGCGGCGGGCAGCCCCAGCCCGGCGCGGGCTACGCCAAGGTGGGCTACTTCGTGCAGTGGGGCATCTACGGGCGGGGCTACACCGTGAAGTCACTGGAGAGCACGGGCGCCGCCGCCAGGCTCACCCACATCAACTACTCCTTCTCCAACATCCATCCCACGGACCTCACGTGCCTCAATGGCGTGACGAAGGCCACCACGCCCAACCCGCAGGATCCCAGCCAGGGTGACGGGGCGGGCGACTCCTGGGCCGACTACGAGAAGGGCTTCGGCGCCGGCGAATCCGTCGACGGCGCCGGCGACACCTGGGACCAGCCGCTGGCCGGCAACTTCAACCAGCTGAAGAAGCTCAAGGCCAAGCACCCCGACCTCAAGATCAATATGTCCATCGGCGGCTGGACCTACAGCAAGTACTTCTCGGACGTCGCGAAGAGCGACGCCTCCCGGCAGAAGTTCGTGAAGTCCTGCATCGACATGTACATCAAGGGCAACCTGCCGGTGACCAACGGCCGCGGCGGCACCGGCGTGGCCGCGGGCATCTTCGACGGCTTCGACATCGACTGGGAGTGGCCGGGCTCCGACGGCCACGCCGGCAACCACGTCTCGAAGGACGACAAGGCGAACAACACCCTGCTGTTCGCCGAGTTCCGCCGCCAGCTCGACGCCCTGAGCGCGACGACCGGCAAGCACTACCTGCTCACGGCCTTCACGCCGGCCGACCCGGCGAAGATCGAGGCCGGCTGGGACATCACCACCAAGGACGGCACGCCCAGCGTCTTCGACTCCATGGACTTCGCCAACGTCCAGGGCTACGACTTCCACGGCTCCGGCAGCGACAACAGCTGGGAGCCGAACCGCACGGGCCACCAGGGGAACCTCTACGAGGACGCCAAGGACCCGTACACGACGAAGTTCAGCGTCGAGAAGACCGTGAAGACCTACCTCGACGCCGGGGTCGACCCGAAGAAGGTCGTGCTCGGGCTCGCCTTCTACGGCCGCGGCTGGCAGCAGGTCGCCGACGGCGGCGCGCACGGCGCCTGGCAGACGGCGAACGGGGCGGCGCCCGGCCAGTTCCCGGAGGAGTCGGGGACGCGCGGCTACGACAACCTGATCGCCTCCGTCGCGGGCCTCACGGTCTACCACGACGAGCAGTCGGTGGCCACGTACGGCTACACCGGCGGCAACGGGCAGTGGTGGACGTTCGACGACGCCTGGTCGATCGGCAAGAAGACGGCCTGGCTCAAGCCGAAGGGCCTGGGCGGCGTGATGATCTGGGAGATGTCGGGTGACAGCGGCACGCTGATGACGGCTGTCGACAACGGCCTGCGGTGACGTGGGCCCCGGGCCGGGGGGTTACGCCACGTTCACCCTCTGGCCCGGAGGCGCTGCCTCCAGCCATGCCAGGAAGCCCGTCAGGGCATCCTCGCTCATCGCCAGCTCCAGCCGCGTGCCCTCGTGCAGACAGATGAGGATGACCGCGTCCGACAGGAGCGCCAGTTCCTCGTCGCCGAAAGGCGACCTCCGCTCCAGCACCTCGATGGACGCGCGCTCCAGCATCCGCCGCGGCCGCGGTGCGTACGAGAAGACCCGGAACCACTCGATCCGGTCACTGTTGTAGCGGGCGACGCCGTACACCCAGCCCTTGCCGTCCGCGGGGCCCTGCTCCGGGACGTTCCAGCGCAGACTGCAGTCGAACGTACCGCCGGAGCGCTGGATCAGGCGCCTCCGCAGCCCGAAGACGAAGAGTCCCACCAGCACCAGCAGGACGACGACGCCGCTCACGAGCAGAGCGAGGACCATCTCCACCGACCTCCTCGCATCATCTAGAGCAACGGGCTTGTATTACCTCAGCCGCGGACCGCCCTGGAATGTTCCAGTGCGGTCCGCGGCTGAGGGACGAACTCATCGGGCCGTGGGCTAGTGCCCCGCGACCGCTCGCAGCCGGACGTCGGCGCGCCGCTCGGCGGCGGCGTCCGCCGCCGACTTGGCACGCTCCAGCGCCCGCTCCGCACGCTGGATGTCGATCTCATCGGCGAGCTCCGCGACCTCGGCGAGCAGCGAGAGCTTGTCATCCGCGAACGAGATGAACCCGCCGTGCACCGCGGCGACGACATTGCCGTCGGCGGTCCTGATGGTCACCGGGCCGGACTCCAGCACACCGAGCAGCGGCTGGTGGCCGGGCATGACGCCGATGTCACCCGATGTGGTACGCGCGATGACCAGAGTGGCCTCGCCGGACCAGACGCTTCGGTCCGCCGCGACCAGCTCGACGTGCAGCTCAGCAGCCAACGTGGCTCCTCGGGTCTTCACCTGCCGGGCACGACAGGTGTTGGGTCAAAGAATAGGGGACGTGGCTGCCGGGGGCGGGAGCGCCCCGCCCCCGGCAGCGGACGAGCACGGGGCTCAGGAGACGCCCAGCTCCTTGGCGTTCTTCTTCAGGTCCTCGAGACCACCGCACATGAAGAAGGCCTGCTCGGGGAAGTGGTCGTACTCACCGTCGCAGATGGCGTTGAACGCCGAGATCGACTCGTCCAGCGGGACGTCGGAGCCGTCGACACCGGTGAACTGCTTCGCCGCGTGGGTGTTCTGCGACAGGAAGCGCTCGACGCGACGGGCGCGGTGGACAACGAGCTTGTCCTCCTCGCCGAGCTCGTCGATACCGAGGATCGCGATGATGTCCTGGAGGTCCTTGTACTTCTGCAGGATGCCGCGGACCCGCATGGCGGTGTCGTAGTGGTCCTGCGCGACGTAGCGCGGGTCCAGGATGCGGGACGTCGAGTCCAGCGGGTCGACCGCCGGGTAGATGCCCTTCTCCGAGATCGGACGCGACAGCACGGTCGTGGCGTCCAGGTGGGCGAAGGTGGTCGCCGGGGCCGGGTCGGTCAGGTCGTCCGCGGGGACGTAGATCGCCTGCATCGAGGTGATCGAGTGACCACGGGTCGAGGTGATGCGCTCCTGGAGGATGCCCATCTCGTCCGCGAGGTTCGGCTGGTAACCCACCGCGGAGGGCATGCGGCCCAGCAGGGTGGAGACCTCGGAACCGGCCTGGGTGAAGCGGAAGATGTTGTCGATGAAGAACAGCACGTCCTGCTTCTGCACATCGCGGAAGTACTCCGCCATGGTCAGACCGGCCAGGGCCACGCGCAGACGGGTGCCCGGGGGCTCGTCCATCTGGCCGAAGACCAGCGCGGTCTTGTCGAGAACGCCGGCCTCCTCCATCTCGACCATGAGGTCGTTGCCCTCACGGGTGCGCTCACCGACGCCGGCGAAGACGGAAACGCCCTCGTGCAGCTTCGCCACACGCATGATCATTTCCTGGATCAGCACGGTCTTGCCGACACCGGCACCACCGAACAGACCGATCTTGCCGCCCTTGACGTACGGGGTCAGCAGGTCGACGACCTTCAGGCCGGTCTCGAACATCTCGGTCTTGGACTCGAGCTGGTCGAAGGCCGGGGCCTTGCGGTGGATGGTCCAGCGCTCGGCGTCGGCCACCGAGGACGGGTCCTCGTTGAGGACCTGGCCCAGGGTGTTGAACACCTTGCCCTTGGTCACGTCACCGACGGGGACGGTGATGCCCGTGCCGGTGTTGGTCACCGGGGCCTGGCGGACCAGGCCGTCGGTGGGCTGCATGGAGATCGCGCGGACCAGGCCCTCACCCAGGTGCTGGGCGACCTCGAGGGTCAGGGTCTTGCGACCGCCCTCCTCGGCCGGGTCGTCGACCTCGACGTGCAGAGCGTTGTAGATCTCCGGCATCGCGTCGACGGGGAACTCCACGTCGACGACGGGGCCGATGACCCGCGCGACGCGGCCCGTGGCGGCGGCCGTCTCAACAGTGGTCGTCATTAGTTGTCACTCCCCGCGGTCGCGTCGGCCAGAGCGCTGGCGCCACCGACGATCTCGCTGATTTCCTGGGTGATGTCGGCCTGTCGGGCCGCATTGGCAAGCCGCGTGAGCGACTTGATGAGCTCTTCTGCGTTGTCGGTCGCGGACTTCATCGCACGGCGGCGGGCGGCGTGCTCGGAAGCGGCGGCCTGC
Organism: Streptomyces sp. SCA2-17; assembly: GCF_044336695.1. NCBI lineage: Bacteria > Bacillati > Actinomycetota > Actinomycetes > Kitasatosporales > Streptomycetaceae > Streptomyces > Streptomyces sp. SCA2-17. Next base: position 4,446,948 of record NZ_CP117521.1, on the reverse strand, counting down.
AGCAGCGCGTTGTAGATCCGGGACTCCACGTACCGCGGAAGCAGTGCGTCGAGGACCCCTTCGGCCGACGGCTCGAAGTCGAACAGCGGCATGAGCCTGCCGGGCGCCGAAGCCTCCGTGGCCTCCTGCTCCACCGGGGCCTTCTCCAGGCTCAGCGGCAGCAGGCGGTTGTCGACCGGCGTCTGCGTCATCATCGAGACGAACTCGGTGAAGACGATGTGCAGCTCGTCCACGCCGCCCTCGGCGGTGTCCTTCTGAACGGCCTCGATCAGCGGCCCCGCGATGCGCTTGGCATCGGCGTAGGCCGGGCTGTCCGTGAAACCGGTCCAGGACTCCGCCACCGGGCGCTCCCGGAAGCCGTAGTACGCGACGCCCTTGCGGCCGACGATGTACGTGACGACGTCCTTGCCCTCGGCCCGGAGGCGCTCGGTGAGCGTCTCCGCCGCCTTGATGGCGTTCGCGGAGTACCCGCCGGCCAGACCGCGGTCGCTCGTGACGAGCAGCACCGCGGCCCGGACCGGGTTCTCCGCCTCGGTGGTCAGGGCGTGCTTGGTGGTGGACCCGGTGGCAACCGCGGTCACTGCCCGGGTGAGCTCACTGGCGTACGGAGTCGATGCGGCCACCTGGCGCTGCGCCTTGACGATGCGCGAGGCGGCGATCATCTCCATCGCCTTGGTGATCTTCTTGGTCGCGGAGACGGACTTGATCCGCCTCTTGTAGACCCGGATCTGGGCACCCATGCTCAGCCCTCGCCCAGCAGCTTGCCGTCCGAGGTCTCGAACTGCTGCTTGAAGGACGCGATCGCGTCGCCCACGGCCTGCAGCGTGTCGTCGGACATCTTGCCGCCCTCACGGATGGAGGTCATGAGGCCCTTGTGCTCGCGGTGCAGGAAGTCCAGCAGCTCGCGCTCGAAGCGGCGGATGTCCTCGACCGGGACGTCGTCCATCTTGCCGGTGGTGCCGGCCCAGATGGAGACGACCTGGTCCTCGGTGGAGTACGGGGCGTACTGCGCCTGCTTCAGCAGCTCGACCATGCGCTTACCGCGCTCCAGCGAGGCCTTGGAGGCCGCGTCCAGGTCGGAACCGAAGGCCGCGAAGGCCTCCAGCTCACGGAACTGGGCGAGGTCCACGCGGAGCCGGCCGGAGACCTGCTTCATGGCCTTGTGCTGGGCGGAGCCACCGACACGCGAGACCGAGATACCGACGTTCAGGGCCGGGCGCTGGCCGGCGTTGAACAGGTCGGACTCCAGGAAGCACTGGCCGTCGGTGATGGAGATGACGTTGGTCGGGATGAACGCCGAGACGTCGTTGGCCTTGGTCTCGACGATCGGCAGACCGGTCATCGAGCCGGCACCCATCTCGTCGGAGAGCTTGGCGCAGCGCTCCAGCAGACGCGAGTGCAGGTAGAAGACGTCACCCGGGTAGGCCTCGCGGCCCGGCGGGCGGCGCAGCAGCAGCGAGACGGCGCGGTAGGCGTCGGCCTGCTTCGACAGGTCGTCGAAGACGATCAGGACGTGCTTGCCCTGGTACATCCAGTGCTGACCGATGGCCGAGCCGGTGTAGGGGGCGAGGAACTTGAAGCCCGCCGGGTCGGACGCGGGAGCGGCGACGATCGTCGTGTACTCCAGCGCACCGGCCTCCTCCAGCGCCGCGCGCACGGAGGCGATGGTCGAGCCCTTCTGGCCGATGGCGACGTAGATGCAGCGGACCTGCTTCTTCGGGTCGCCGGTGCGCCAGTTGTCGCGCTGGTTGATGATCGTGTCGACGGCCAGCGCGGTCTTGCCGGTCTGGCGGTCACCGATGACCAGCTGACGCTGACCACGGCCGACCGGGGTCATCGCGTCGACGGCCTTGTAGCCCGTCTCCATCGGCTCGTGGACCGACTTGCGCTGCATGACCGTGGGGGCCTGCAGCTCAAGGGCGCGCCGTCCCTCGGTCGCGATCTCGCCGAGGCCGTCGATCGGGTTGCCCAGCGGGTCGACGACGCGGCCGAGGTAGCCCTCGCCGACCGCGACGGAGAGCACCTCACCGGTGCGCTGCACCGGCTGGCCCTCCTCGATGCCGCTGAACTCGCCGAGGACGACCGCACCGATCTCGCGCTCCTCGAGGTTGAGGGCGAGACCGAGGGTTCCGTCCTCGAACCGCAGCAGCTCGTTCGCCATGGCCGAGGGAAGGCCCTCGACCTTAGCGATGCCGTCGCCGGCAACGCTGACCGTACCGACCTCCTCGCGCGAGGCCGCGTCCGGCTTGTACGCCTGGACAAAGTTCTCCAGCGCGTCCCGGATCTCCTCCGGCCGGATCGTGAGCTCCGCCATCTGGGTTCCCTGCTCTCCTTGTTGGGCCCGAAGTATTTCTTCTCCGGAGGCCGGTTTCCGCAGCTCGCGCTGCTGGCCCCCGGAGGACACCGTCGGCCCAACTCGGGCCGTCAGTCATGCTCTTGAGTTGGTGGCTGTCAGCCGGCCATCCGCCGGTCCGCCTCGGCGAGGCGGTCCGCGATGCTGCCGTTGATGACCTCGTCGCCGATCCGCACCTGCACACCGCCGAGGATCTCGGGGTCGATGTCCAGGTTGAGGTGGACGCGGCGCCCGTACAGCTTGGCGAGGGCGTCGCCGAGCCGCTGCTTCTGGGCGTCGCTCATCGGCACCGCGGACGTGACCACCGCGACCACACGGTCCCGGCGATCGGCCGCCAGCTTGGAGAGGGCGTTCAGCCCCGCCTCCAGGCTACGGCCCCGCGGCTGTGCCACAAGGCGGACAACGAGTCGCTCGGTGACCGGATTGGCCCGGCCCCCCAGCAGCTCGCGCACCAGGGCGGCCTTCGCCGAGCGGTTCGCGACCTTGTCCGTCAGCGCGGCCCGCAGCTCGGAGCTGGAGGCGACGATCCGGCCGAAGCGGAACAGCTCGTCCTCGACGTCGTCCAGGACACCGGCGCGCTCGGCGGCGATGAACTCGGCGCCGGAGGCCAGCTCCTCGATGGCGTCCACCAGGTCGCGCGAGCGCGACCAGCGGGAGCGGACCATCCCGGAGACCAGGTCGGCGCACTCGCCGCCCACCTGGCCGCCGAGCAGCCGCTGGGCCAGCTGGGACTTGGCCTCGCCGGCCTGCGCCGGGTCGGTCAGGACCCGGCGCAGCGACACCTCGCGGTCCAGCAGCGCGGTGACCGCGGCAAGGTCCTCGGCGAGCTTCGCCGCGTCCACGGACGTGTTGTCCGCCAGCGCGTCGAGGCGCTCACGTGCGGAGGCCAGCGCCTCCCGGCTCGCTCCGCTCATCGGTTCGCCTCTGCCTTCGTCGCACCGGCCGCCGCCTTGGCCTCGAGGTCGTCGAGGAAGCGGTCGATGGTCCGGCTCTGCCGGGCCGCGTCGGCGAGGGACTCGCCGACGATCCGGCCGGCCAGGTCGCCGGCGAGCTTGCCCACGTCCTGGCGGAGCGAGGCCGAAGCGGCCTTGCGGTCGGCCTCGATCTGGGCGTGGCCGGCAGCGATGATCTCCTCGCGCTGACGCTCACCCTCGGACCGCATCTCTGCGATCATCGACGCACCCTGCTCCTGCGCCTCCTGGCGCATGCGGGCGGCCTCATGGCGGGCGTCGGCGAGCTGTGCCCGGTAGTCCTCGAGCACCTGCTGCGCCTCGGCCTGGGCGGCCTCGGCCTTCTCCATGCCGCCTTCGATGGCCTCGCGGCGCTCGTCCAGAGTCTGGTTGATCTTCGGGAGGAGCTTCTTGCCGAGGAAGATGAAGACGATGGCGAAGGCGATCAGGCCGATGACGAGCTCTGGGAGCGGGGGCAGGAGCGGGTTCTCCAGCTCCCCCTCGCTCGCCAGGACTGCCAGGGGATTCACATCAATGCCTTCCGTCGAAAACAGTGGTCGTCAGGCTGTGATCAGGCGGACGGGTAGACGAACGGCATGACCAGACCGATCAGGGCGAGCGCCTCACAGAAGGCGAAGCCGAGGATCTGGTTGGCGCGGATCAGGCCGGCGGCCTCGGGCTGGCGGGCCAGGGCCTGGGTGCCGTTACCGAAGACGATGCCGACGCCGACGCCGGGGCCGATCGCGGCCAGGCCGTAGCCGATCGAGCCCAGGTTGCCCTTGATCTCGACACCAGCGGCGATGGTCTGGAGAGCAGCAGACATGCTCGTTCTTCCTTCTCTTTCACGGACCGGTGGGGGTTGGCCACCGGACGACTGTTGGTCTGGGGAGCGGGGGTGCTCAGTGGTGCTCTGCGAGCGCGCCCTGGACGTAGTTGGTGGCCAGCAGCACGAAGACGTACGCCTGGACGGCCTGGATGAAGAGCTCGAAGGCGGTCATCACGATCGTCATCACGAAGGAGACGCCCGCGTACGCGATCCCGATCCCGTTCAGCAGGTACCAGCTGGCGATGGTGAACATCAGGATCAGCAGGTGGCCGGCGAACATGTTGGCGAAGAGCCGCACCGCGTGGGTGAAGGGGCGGATGATCACGTTCGAGAAGAACTCGAGGGTCACCGCGAGCGGGAGGATCGGGCCCAGCGACTTGTCGTAGCCCGTGATGTTCTTCAGGCCGCCGACGAAACCGTGCTTCTTGAACGTCAGGAACATCCACAGGACGTAGACGATCAGTGCGAGCGCCGCCGGGAAGGCGATGATCGACGTCACCGGGAACTGGGCGACCGGAATGATCGACCAGAGGTTCATGATCCAGACGAAGAAGAACAGCGAGACCATGAAGGGGACGTACTTCTCGCCCTCCTTCTTGCCGAGCGAGTCGTAGACGATGCCGCGGCGCACGAAGTCGTAACCCGCCTCACCGACCATCTGCAGCTTGCCGGGGACCACCTTGGCCCGGCCGAACGCCGCCCAGAAGAAGCCGATGACGATGACCGTGGTCAGCACGGCCAGCAGCATGGGCTTGTTGAACTCGATCCCACCGACAGTGAAGAGCGGCTCGAACAGGAAGGAGTTGAGGCCTGGGGCCGGGAAGCCGCACCCGTCGAAGATGTGGCAGTTGGTCTCGAAGGCGAGCATCTCGTTAGCACTCACCGCGAGCTCCTTCAGCGTGGCGCATAGGTACGGCAACCTCGTTGTGTCGGCACGGCTCGAAGCCGCGGAACGGCACTGGACTGGTCTTGCGGATGGGGGGGCGGTCGATCGGCGCGGGGCCGGTCGCGGGCATCAGCTGCATGGACTGCCGATTCCGGCCCGGGAAACTCGGGTGTTCAGCTGCCTGCGCCCACTGTGCCTCAGATGGCACCGGACGATAGCAGGTGAGCGCCGGCACCTTTATCGCGGCCCTACCGGTCACGTCGGGGACCCGGCGGGCGCGGACTTCTTCGCCTCGGCGGATTCCGGATCGACATAAAGGATCTTGGCCTTCAGATACGCCCGGGTCTGCGCGGCGGTCCACACGAGGACCGCTCCGAGCAGCGCAAAGGCGAACGCCCGGGTGTTGAAGAGCGACGTGTCCCGGAAGACCGCGAGAACGACCGCGGAGATCAGGAACTGCGTCACGTAGAGCACCAGGCCCATGGCCTGGAACAGGTGCGGGAAGGACTTGGCCGTGCGCTGGAGAACGAAGAGGCCGAGGGCCATCACGCCGCCCGCCACGAGGGTGCCGACGACGGCGCCGACCGCACCCTTGCCGCCGGCGAGCACACCGCTGACGGCGGCGGCGACGAGGCCGGCCACGGCGGTCGGGACGGCGCACTGCAGGAGTGTTCGGGCGTCGTTGGACTGCATGAAGGGTTTCTCCGGCGATGAGGTCGGAAGCAACGATTCGTCGTGGACGAGCGTATCCCCGGAAATGCTCACGGCTTGCGACGAAGGACCGCCGCACTACGGTCCATCGGCTCTAGCACCGGGTTTCGTGAACGGTATCACAAACTATTTGATGAGGTCTTTACCTACATCGTGTGCCGGACGTCACACGCAAGGGTCACGTCGCTGGTCAGGGCGCTGACGAGGGGTGGGTTCTCTGATAGAGAACCCGTCCCGAACCCGGCCGGACCCGGGCCTAGCCGTTGCTGCTGATCCTCGTGAAACGCGAGCGGTCGCCGATGGCGGTGGCGCCGTGGATGCCCGCCGGGACGGGCTCGCGCTCCTCGCCGGGCTCCCCCGCTTCCGCGGCCGGCTCCCCCGGCTCCGCGGCGGCCTCCGCCGACGGGGCGGGGGCCGGCTTGCGGCGGCGGTAGCGCGGCGGGACGAACGCCTCGGCCCAGCGCGGGGCGCGCGGCTTGAAGCGCGGGAGCAGCAGGAGGACCAGGCCCGCCGCGCTCAGCGCGACGATCAGCAGCAGGATCCAGGTGCTCGCGGAGTGCACGGAGTAGGCGACCGTGCCGAAGGCGATGAGCCCCGACCAGAAGTACATGATCAGCACCGCGCGGCTGTGCGAGTGCCCGATCTCCAGCAGCCGGTGGTGGAGGTGGCCGCGGTCCGCGGCGAACGGCGACTGGCCGTTCCAGGTGCGCCGCACGATGGCGAGCAGCAGGTCGGCCACCGGCACCGCGATCACCGTCAGCGGCAGCAGCAGCGGGATGTAGACCGGCACCGTGGCGTGCACGACGGCGCGCTCCGAGCCGCCCGTGAACGCGTTGAGCACATCGGGGTCGACCTGGCCGGTGATGGAAATGGCGCCCGCGGCCAGCACCAGCCCGATGAGCATCGAGCCGGAATCGCCCATAAAGATTCGTGCAGGGTGCATGTTGTGCGGGAGGAATCCCAGGCACATGCCCATCAGGATCGCGGCGAACAGCGTCGCGGGGGCGGCCGCCTCCACGTTGTGCCCGAACCAGAGCCGGTACGCGTAGAGGAAGAACGCGGCGGCGGCGATGCACACCATCCCGGAGGCCAGGCCGTCCAGGCCGTCGACGAAATTGACCGCGTTGATGGTGATGACCACGAGCGCGACGGTGAGCAGCGTGCCCTGCATGGGGGTGAGCCCGACGGTGCCCACGCCGGGCACGGGGATCCACAGGATCGTCAGGCCCTGGAGCACCATCACACCGGCAGCGATCATCTGGCCGCCCAGCTTGACCAGGGCGTCCACGCCCCACTTGTCGTCGAGCACGCCGAGGATCCAGATCAGCCCGGCGCCGGAGAGCAGCGCTCTCGGCTCGCTGTGGAGCTCGAAGACCTTGCCGAGGTTGGACAGGTGGGCGGCCACCAGCAGCCCCGCGCACAGCCCGCCGAACATCGCGATCCCGCCCAGCCGTGGCGTCGGCTCCCGGTGGACGTCGCGAGCGCGGATCTCCGGCATCGCGCCGGCCACGATCGCGAACTTCCGCACCGGTCCCGTCAGCAGATAGGTGACTGCCGCGGTGACGCACAGCGTCAGCAGGTATTCACGCACGGGCTGCCCCAGAGGTCGCGCTGGACATCACAGCCCCACACCATATTCGCGTCCGCCCCCGATCCGTGAATACAGCCGTAGACGTACGGCCACGCGCGATGGTTGCACCCGTCAGATGTGGCCGGGATAAGGAGCGTAGACGGGGAAGCCCGCCGCGAGCCGGGCGACCTCCCCGCGCAGGCCTCCGTCGCGGCCCGCGCCCCTGAGCGCCGCCCCGATGAGCATCCCGATCCGCGCCATCTCCGGCTCGCGCATGCCCTGCGTGGTGACGGCGGCGGTGCCCAGCCGCAGGCCGTGGGCCGTGTCGTGCGGCAGCCCGCAGACGTCCAGGACGATGCCCGCCGCGGCGAGCCTGCCGCGGGCCGTGGCGGCCTCCAGGGCGAGCCCGGAGACGTCGGCGGTGATGATGTGCGTGTCCGTGCCGCCCGTGGTCACAGAGAGGCCCTCAGCGGCCAGGGCGGAGGCGAGGGCGCGCGCGTTGGCCACCACCTGATGGGCGTACGCGGCGAAGGCCGGCGCCGACGCCTCCCCGAAGGCCACCGCCTTCGCCGCGACGGTGTGCATCTGGGCGCCGCCCTGCGTGAACGGGAAGACCGCCCGGTCGACGCGGCCCGCGAGCTCCGCGCGGCAGAGGACCATCCCGCCGCGCGGGCCGCGCAGCACCTTGTGGGTGGTCGCGCACACCACGTCGGCGTACGGGACGGGGTTCGGCGCCGCTCCCCCGGCGACCAGCCCGATGGGGTGGGCGGCGTCCACGATCAGGTACGCGCCGACGTCGTCGGCGATCTCTCGGAAGGCCGCGTAGTCCGGGTGGCGCGGGTACGAGATCGAGCCGCAGACGATGGCCGCGGGCCGGTGCTCGCGGGCCAGGACCTGCACCTGGTCGTAGTCGATGAGGCCGGTGTCGCGGCGGACGCCGTAGCCGGTGAAGGAGAACCAGCGGCCGGAGAAGTTGGCGGGCGAGCCGTGGGTGAGGTGGCCGCCGTACCGCAGGCCCATGGCCAGCACCGTGTCGCCCGGGCTGAGCAGCGCGGCGTAGGCGGCGAGCATCGCGGAGGAGCCGGAGTGGGGCTGCACATTGGCGTGCTCGGCGCCGAACAGGGCCTTCGCGCGCCCGACGGCCATGCGCTCGGCCAGGTCGACCAGCTCGCAGCCGCCGTGATGGCGGGCGCCGGGATAGCCCTCGGCGTACTTGTTGGCCAGCGGGGAGCCGAGGGCGGCGAGGACGGCCGGCGAGGTGAAGTTCTCGGCGGCGATCAGCTGGAGGCCCGTGGACTGGCGCTCCAGCTCGGCGAGCACCAGGCCCGCCAGTTCGGGGTCCTGACGGCGCAGCGCGTCGAAGTCGGGGCTCCAGTGGGTACGGGGGGCTGCTGCGGTGACCGGCATGGCGCGCTCCGGGCCTCGGGAGGTGCACGGAATTCAGAGACCGACGTTCAGGGACCGGATGCAGGGATCCGACACCACTCAGCGTAGGCCCGCCCGCGCGGCGGTGCAGGCGGCGTCGGCCGGTCGGGACCCGGCGCAGCCACCGGGCGGGTCAGGGCCGGTCAGGGCGCGCCGGCACGCCCGGTGAGCGCCGTGAGGACCGGGTCGAGGGCCTGGTTGATCTCGTCGCCGATGGAGCGGAAGAAGGTGATCGGGGCGCCGTAGGGGTCGTGGACCTCGTCGGCCTCCGCGTTCGGCGCGAGGAGCCAGCCGCGCAGGGCGGCGGCGGCCTGCACCAGGGCGCGGGCGCGGTCGACCACGCCGCCGGCCCGCTCGGGGTCCGGCAGCGTCGCCGGGTCTATGGCCCGCACCAGCCGGGTGAACTCCTTCAGCGTGAAGGTGCGCAGCCCCGCCGAGTGGCCCATGGAGATGACCTGGGCGCGGTGGTCGCGGGTGGCGGTCAGGACCAGGTCGGCGCGGATGACGTGCTCGTCCAGCAGCTCCCGGCCGGTGAACCCGTCCGGGTCGGCGCCGAGGTCGGCGAGGACGGTGGCGGCGTGCGCCTCCATCGGGGCGCCCTCGTGACCCCAGGTGCCGGCGCTCTCCACCACCAGGCCGCCCGCGAAGGGGTCGCCGAGGCGGTCGGTGAGGGCATGGCGGGTCAGCCGCTCGGTGATGGGCGAGCGGCAGACGTTGCCGGTGCTGACGTGGAGGATGCGGAACGTGCCGGCCTCGGCCGCCGTGCCGTGTCCCGCTATGCCACGCCCCTGCGGGGCGATCAATTCGCCACCTCGAGGTCGGGTACCACCTCGCGGAGCTGCTCGGCGCTGATCGCGCCGGCGCGCAGCAGGACGGGCACCTTGCCCGTGACGTCCACGATGGAGGACGGCACGTCGGCGGGGGTGGGGCCGCCGTCGAGGTAGACGGAGACGGAGTCGCCGAGCATCTCCTGGGCGGCGTCGCAGTCCTGCGGCGCCGGGTGGCCGGTGAGGTTGGCGCTGGAGACGGCCATCGGGCCGAACTCGGTGAGCAGCTCGATGGCGACCGGGTGCAGCGGCATCCGGACGGCCACGGTGCCGCGGGTCTCGCCCAGGTCCCAGGTCAGGGAGGGCTGGTGGGTGGCGACGAGGGTGAGCGCGCCGGGCCAGAAGGCGTCGACGAGCTCCCAGGCCTGCTCGGAGAAGTCGGTGACGAGCCCGTGCAGGGTGTTCGGGGAGCCGACGAGGACGGGCGAGGGCATGCCGCGGCCGCGGCCCTTGGCCTGCAGGAGATCGCCGACGGCCTCGCGGCTGAAGGCGTCCGCACCGATGCCGTACACGGTGTCGGTGGGCAGCACGACCAGCTCACCGCGGCGCACCGCGGCGACGGCCTCGCGCAGGCCGGTCTTGCGGTCGGTCGCGTCGCTGCAGTCGTATCGCCGTGCCATCACATCTCCTTCGCGAAGCGCTTGCTGTGCGTGCTGTCAGTGCTGCTGTACGTCGTGGGTGCCGGTGCGCCGGTCACGCGGTCGCCCTGCGGGCCGTCGCGAACCGGGGGCGCTTGTTGAGGTCGGGGTGGTCGGCCGCGTCGGCCCAGCCCTTCTCCTCGGTGAAGATCCACGGGACCTGGCCGCCCTGGGTGTCGGCGTGCTCGATGACGACGACGCCGCCCGGGCGCAGCAGCCGGTGGGCGGTGCGCTCGATGCCGCGGATGGCGTCGAGGCCGTCCTCGCCGGAGAAGAGGGCGAGCTGCGGGTCGTGGTCGCGGGCCTCGGGGGCGACGTACTCCCACTCGGTGAGCGGGATGTACGGGGGGTTGCTGATGACGAGGTCGACCTGGCCGTCGAGCTCGGGCAGCGCGGTGAGGGCGTCGCCGTGGTGCAGGGTGACGCGGGAGCCCTCGGTGTTCTTGGCGGCCCAGCCGTGCGCCGTCTCGTCGAGCTCGACGGCGTGCACGCGCGAGCGCGGCACCTCCTGGGCGAGGGCGAGGGCGATGGCGCCGGAGCCGGTGCACAGGTCGACGATCAGGGGCTCGACGACGTCCATGGCGCGGACGGCGTCTATGGCCCAGCCGACGACCGATTCGGTCTCGGGGCGGGGGACGAAGACGCCGGGGCCGACCTGGAGCTCCAGGTAGCGGAAGAAGGCGCGGCCGGTGATGTGCTGGAGGGGCTCCCGGGCCTCGCGGCGGGCGACGGCCTCCCAGTAGCGGGCGTCGAAGTCGGCGTCGGCGACCTGGTGCAGTTCACCCCGCTTGACGCCGTGCACGAAGGCGGCGAGCTCCTCCGCGTCGAAGCGCGGAGAAGGTACGCCGGCGTCGGCCAGCCGCTGAGTGGCTTGCGCCACTTCGGCGAGCAGCAGATTCACAGTGGTCCTCTCGCGTCTTCGTTCGTCGTCCCCGGCCGCCGGCCCGGCCCTGCGTCAGGGCCGTTCCGGCGGTCGCGGACGTGCTTCTCGGTCTGCGGTCAGCCCGCGGCGGCGAGCTTGGCGGCGGAGTCGGCGTCGACGCACGCCTGGATCACCGGGTCCAGCTCGCCGTCGAGCACCTGGTCCAAGTTGTACGCCTTGAAGCCGACCCGGTGGTCCGAGATGCGGTTTTCCGGGAAGTTGTACGTACGGATCTTCTCGGAGCGGTCGACCGTGCGGACCTGGCTGCGGCGCGCGTCGGCGGCCTCGGCCTCGGCCTTCTCCTGGGCCGCGGCGAGCAGCCGCGAGCGCAGGATGCGCAGGGCCTGCTCCTTGTTCTGGAGCTGGCTCTTCTCGTTCTGGCAGGAGGCGACGACGCCGGTCGGCAGGTGGGTGATGCGGACCGCGGAGTCCGTGGTGTTCACGGACTGGCCGCCGGGGCCGGAGGAGCGGTAGACGTCGATGCGCAGGTCGTTCATGTTGATCTCGACGTCGACCTCCTCGGCCTCGGGCGTGACGAGCACGCCGGCGGCGGAGGTGTGGATGCGGCCCTGCGACTCGGTGGCCGGCACGCGCTGGACGCGGTGCACGCCGCCCTCGTACTTCAGCCGGGCCCACACGCCCTGGCCGGGCTCGGTGGCGCCCTGGCCGCCCTTGGTCTTCACCGCGACCTGGACGTCCTTGTAGCCGCCGAGCTCGGACTCGGTGGTGTCGATGATCTCGGTCTTCCAGCCGACGCGCTCGGCGTAGCGCAGGTACATCCGCAGGAGGTCACCGGCGAACAGGGCGGACTCGTCGCCGCCCGCACCGGCCTTGATCTCCAGGATGACGTCCTTGTCGTCGCTCGGGTCGCGCGGGACGAGGAGCAGGCGGAGCTTCTCGGTGAGCTCCTCGCGCTGCTTCTCCAGGTCCTTGACCTCGGCGGCGAAGTCGGGGTCGTCGGCGGCGAACTCGCGAGCGGTCTCGATGTCGTCCCCGGCCTGCTTCCAGGAGCGGTAGGTCCCGACGATCGGCGTCAGCTCGGCGTAGCGCTTGTTGAGCTTGCGGGCGTTGGCCTGGTCCGCGTGCACGGCGGGGTCGGCGAGCCGCTTCTCGAGGTCGGCGTGCTCGCCGAGCAGTTCCTCGACTGCCTCGAACATGGGGTTTCCCTAGCTGCTGGAAGTGACGGGCCTGCTGGACGACAAAGCGCCGGTCCGGTCGCCCTCGCATACGTGAGGGCGACCGAGGACCGGCGCCTGCGGGTCGCTACTTCTTGGCAGCGGCGGCCTTGCCGAAGCGGGCCTCGAAGCGGGCCACGCGGCCACCGGTGTCGAGGATCTTCTGCTTGCCCGTGTAGAACGGGTGGCACTCGGAGCACACGTCGGCACGGATGGTGCCGTCGGCGACGGTGCTACGCGTGGTGAACGAGGCGCCACAGGTGCAGCTGACCTGGGTCTCGACGTACTCCGGGTGGATGTCGCGCTTCAAGGGGTTCTCCTAGGTTCGGGAGGGCTCCGGGTCGTAGAGGCGGGATTGCCTTACGTGAACCGGGGCCGACGGACCAGTCTGCCAGTACTGGCCGCATCCCCCAAAACGGGAGGTCGCGGCCGGTTATTCCCCGGGGTCTCCGGTCCTGGTCAGAGCCGGTCGTACGGGGCGGCCGGGATCATTTGACCACGTCGTCGGCGTCGGTCTTGGTGCCCGCACCGTCCTTGAGCGCATCCTCCGGGATGGGCTGGTCGGCGCGGAGCGCGTCCCAGATCTTGGTGCTCGCCTCGGTGATCGGGACGACCCGGTTGTGGTCGGCGGGGTCGTCGCCCACGGGCAGGGTCACCATGTGCATGTCGCCCGAGCCGATGCCCTTGAGGCCGTTGGCGAAGGAGTACAGCTTGTCGACGGAGGCCAGCTGGCGGTCGGTGGTGAGCGCCTTGGTGGCGGTGTCGGCGATCCCGTAGAGCTTGGTGGGGCTGGTGAACAGGCCGATCTGCTTGACCTGGTCCAGCAGGGCCTTGATGAAGGCCTGCTGGAGCTTGATCCGGCCGAGGTCGCTGCCGTCTCCGACGCCGTGCCGGGTGCGCACCAGGCCGAGGGACTGCTCGCCGTTGAGGGTGTGGGTGCCCGGCTCCAGGTTGAGGTGGCTCCACTTGTCCTTGATGGGCTTGGTCGTGGTGACCTCGACGCCGCCGAGCTTGTCGATCAGCTTCTGGAAGCCGGCGAAGTCGACCTCCAGGTAGTGATCCATCCGGATGTTGGTCATCGCCTCGACGGTCGCGACCGCGCAGGCCGCGCCGCCCACCGTGTACGCCTCGTTGAACTGGGCGCTCTTCACGGCCGGGCTGGTCTTGCCGCCGGAGGTGCGGCAGGCCGGGCGCGGGACGATGGTGTCCCGCGGGATGCTCACGACGCTGGCCTTCTTGTGACCCGCGTAGACGTGGACGATCATCGCGGTGTCGGAGCGGGAGCTGCCCTCGTCGCGGCCGTAGGCGCTGTTGGCGCCGGCCCGGGAGTCGGAGCCGAGGACGAGGATGTCCTGCGAGCCGTTGTCGATGTTCTCCGGCCGGTTCTTGCCCAGCGCGGCGTTGATGTCGACGCTGCTGAGGTTGCCGTTGAACTTGTAGTAGAGGATCCCTGCTCCGGCGCCGCCCGCGAGGACCACACCCGTGGCCGTCCAGGCGGCTATTCGCCAGCCCTTGCGGCGGGGAGCGGGCTTGCGGCGACGGCCGCGCTTCCCCCCGGCACGGCGGCGGTGCGAACCCGCTGACGCGCCCCTACTCTCCTCGGCCATGCGTTTCCTCAGTCCTTCGCTGTCACCCGGTGCTGACCCGGCTTGTCTCCCTGCGCTGATTGACGGGGAAGTCTGCGACAGGGTTGCACAGCGGTTTCTGAGGACTGTCTTAGAAACACTCCGGCCACGGGCTCGGCCGGCGATCTCTCCCACCCCTTGCCACCTGCGATTTCGGACGTTTGAGGGGCATTGATTCCGGCCATGCGGGAACCGTGCGGCTGTGGTACATGTCTCAGAATGTCACGAGAAGATCACGATGCGGGCGGCCGGGTCGGCCGCGGGCTCGGAGCGAGGCGGGGCGGGGCGGGGCGGGGCGGCGGAACGGCGGAGGCCCCCCGCCACCGAAGTGACGGGGGGCCTCCTGGAGCCACCGGGTGCGGATCAGTCGTTGCCGTTGCCCGCGGAGGGCGTGGTCTTCGCGATCTGCATCAGGAACTCGGCGTTCGACTTGGTCTGCTTCATCTTGTCGAGGAGCAGCTCGATCGCCTGCTGCGAGTCGAGGGCGTGCAGCACCCGGCGCAGCTTCCAGACGATCGCCAGCTCCTCGCCGCCCAGGAGGATCTCCTCCTTGCGCGTACCCGAGGGGTCCACGTCGACGGCCGGGAAGATGCGCTTGTCGGCGAGCTTCCGGTCGAGCTTGAGCTCCATGTTGCCGGTGCCCTTGAACTCCTCGAAGATCACCTCGTCCATGCGCGAGCCGGTCTCGACCAGCGCGGTGGCCAGGATGGTCAGCGAGCCGCCGTCCTCGATGTTGCGCGCGGCACCGAAGAACTTCTTCGGCGGGTAGAGCGCGGTCGAGTCGACACCACCGGACAGGATGCGGCCCGAGGCCGGGGCGGCCAGGTTGTAGGCGCGGCCCAGACGGGTGATCGAGTCCAGCAGGACGACCACGTCGTGACCCAGCTCCACCAGGCGCTTGGCGCGCTCGATGGCGAGCTCGGCGACGGTGGTGTGGTCCTCGGCCGGGCGGTCGAAGGTCGAGGAGATGACCTCGCCCTTGACCGACCGCTGCATGTCGGTGACCTCTTCCGGACGCTCGTCGACCAGGACGACCATCAGGTGGCACTCGGGGTTGTTGGTGGTGATCGCGTTGGCGATCGCCTGCATGATCATGGTCTTGCCGGTCTTCGGCGGGGCCACGATCAGACCGCGCTGGCCCTTGCCGATGGGGGCGACCAGATCGATGATCCGGGTCGTCAGCACGCCCGGGTCGGTCTCCAACCGCAGGCGGTCCTGCGGGTAGAGCGGGGTGAGCTTGTTGAACTCCGGGCGGCCGCGGCCGGATTCGGCCGACATGCCGTTGGCCGAGTCAAGGCGGACAAGGGCGTTGAACTTCTCGCGGCGCTCGCCGTCCTTCGGCTGCCGGACGGCGCCGGTGACGTGGTCGCCCTTGCGCAGGCCGTTCTTACGGACCTGGGCGAGGGAGACGTAAACGTCGTTCGGACCCGGGAGGTAGCCGGAGGTGCGGATGAACGCGTAGTTGTCGAGGATGTCCAGAATGCCCGCGACGGGGATCAGGACGTCGTCCTCGGAGACCTGCGGCTCGTTGCCGAAGCCCTCGTCGCGGCCACGGCGGCCACGGCGGTCGCGGTAGCGGCCGCGACGGCCGCGGCGGCCACCCGCCTCGTCGTCGTAGCCATCGTCCTGCGGGCCCGCCTGGGCGCCCTGAGGCGCGCCACGGCCGTCGCGCTGCTGGCGGTCGCCCTTCTGGGCGTCGTCGCGCTGGCCGCGCTCACGGCGGTCGCGCTGGCCGCGCTCGCCGCGGTCCCCACGCTCGCCGCGGTCGCCGCGCTCACGGCGGTCGCCCTTCTGGCCGCGCTCGGCGCGGTCCTGGCGGTCGCCCTTGGCCTTGCCCTCGGCGGAGTCCAGCGCGGCCTCGGCCTTGGCCTCGGTGCGCTCCTCGGCGCGGACGGCCTTCTCGGCCGGCTGGGCCTCGGCGGCGTCGGGGCTGCCGGCGGGCGCGGTGGCCCGGCGGCGGCGGCGCTCACCGGCCGGCTGCTCGTCGGCGGGGGCACCTCCCTGCTCGAGCGAAGCCGAGAGCTTGGGGGACGGCTGGCCCGGGATCTCGATCTGCTGCTGGGCAGCCTTCTCGGAGGGCTTGGCCTCGGCCTTCTCGGCCGCCTCACCCGTACGGGCCTTGGAGGTGGCGCGGCGCTTGGGCTTGGTCTCGGCGTCCGCGGTCTCGGCCTTGGCGGGCGCGGCGGAGCCGCCCGCCTGCCTCTCCTTGATGACCTCGATCAGCTGGCCTTTGCGCATGCGCGCGGTGCCCTTGATGCCGAGGCTCGAGGCGAGCTGCTGGAGCTCGGCCAGGACCATGGCGTCGAGGCCGGTGCCCGAACGGCGCCGCTTGGGGGCGGTGGCAGCACCGGTGGCAGGCGCGGCGGGAGCGTCCGTGGCGGGCGCGGAGGCATTGCCGGCGGCTCCGGCGTTCACGCCCATCAGATCGGTGGTGTCGCTCACGAAGGGGTCCTTCCCTGGAGCGGGCGTCGGCCTGTCTGGCTCGGCGACCGGTTGTGCTGTCCGGCTACGGTCTGGCGGTTTGCGGACCGGGCCGGGGCGGTGGTCCGCCGGTACGGCTGGTACGGCGGAAGAATCAGTTCATTGGTTCCGGCGTGAAGAATGAGGTGAAGACATGGAGTATCGGCTTCACTCATGTCACCCACGCCGATTCCGGAGCGTGCTCGAAGCTGCTCAGGCAGGCTGCTCAGGCAGTTTGGGAGGCTCCCGGAAGAAAAGCGGCCCCTGATCGGGACACAGAGCACCGAGCCGATGTGGCTTCGAGTGCAGACTTGAGGTTAACACTACCGGATCCCACAAACATTCCCCCTCTCCAAGACCGGCAACCGCTATTTTTCGCGGAGCCGGGTTTCGCCCGGATTTCCGCTGTCAGGCGAGCGGAAGCACGCTCGTCCCCCCGGCGTCGAGGGCCAGCCGGTTGGCCGCCCACCCCTCGCCCGCCAGTCGTGCGACCTTGTCGGCCGCACCGCTTTCGGCCAGCGCCAAGACCGTGGGTCCCGCGCCGGAGATGACCGCGGGGACGCCGTCCGCGCGCAGTCGGTTGACCAGGGCCACGCTCTCCGGCATCGCCGGGGCGCGGTACTCCTGGTGGAGCCGGTCCTCGGTGGCCGCCAGCAGCAGTCCGGGGCGCCTGGTGAGCGCCTCGACCAGCAGGGCGGCCCGGCCGGCGTTGGCCGCCGCGTCCACATGGGGGACGCTGCGCGGCAGGAGCCCGCGGGCGGTCTCGGTGAGCACCGGCCGGGACGGCACGAAGACCACCGGAACGATGGAATCCGCAGGGTCCATCCGAATGGCCCGCGCCACTCCGGCGTCCATCCACGCCAGGGTGAACCCGCCCATCAGGCACGCGGCGACGTTGTCGGGGTGTCCCTCGATCTCGGTGGCCAGCTCGAGCAGCGCCGCGTCGTCGAGCTTCTCGGCCCCGCCTATGGTCACGGCGCGGGCCGCGACTATCCCCGCGCAGATGGCCGCCGAGGAGGAGCCGAGGCCGCGCCCGTGCGGGATGCGGTTGGCACAGACGACCTCCAGGCCGCGCGGCTGGCCGCCGAGCAGGTCGAAGGCGGTGCGCAGGGCGCGGACGAGGAGATGGCTCTCGTCGCGCGGTAGGGTGTCGGCGCCCTCTCCGGCGATGTCGATGTGCAGCCCGGATTCGGCCACCCGGACCACGACGTCGTCGTAGAGCCCCAGCGCGAGGCCCAGGGCGTCGAAGCCGGGGCCGAGGTTTGCGCTGGTGGCAGGGGTGCGCACGCGGACAGCGGCGGCGCGGAACGCGGGACCGGCCATCGCTCGATGACTCTCCTTGGTCTGGCCTTGGTGGGGCGTGCAACGTCCGCAAGGGCCGCGACGGCGATGCCGTGGGTCACGGCAGCGGTCTGCGACGGGGCGGAGTGAGTACAGCCTATCGAAGGAAGGTTCTGCGGCGACATAGGGCGCACGGGAGGCGCACGATGCGTGTCGCCTGCGGCGGGCTCCGGGGAACTGCGCGCCGCCGGTTCGCCGCCGTACGGGCTGATTCAGCCTGTCCCGGCAAGAAATCAGCCCGTCCGGCGCTTGAGGACCGGGGTCCGGGGCGGAGCCCCGGGACGGTGCGGTCAGACGAGGCCCAGCCGCTGCGCGGCGACCCCGGCATCCACCGGAACGGTGATCGGCTGAGGCGCACCCGCAACCGCCCAGTCAGGGTCCTTGAGGCCGTTCCCGGTGACCGTGCAGACGATCCGCTGACCCGGGTCGACCAGGCCGAGCTCCGCCGCCTTCAGCAGCCCCGCCACGCTCGCGGCCGACGCCGGCTCGACGAAGACGCCCTCCTGCGAGGCCAACAGCCGGTAGGCGGCGAGGATCTGTCGGTCGGTCACCTCGTCGATGAGGCCGCCCGATTCGTCCCGCGCCTCCTCGGCGAACCGCCACGACGCGGGGTTGCCGATACGGATCGCGGTGGCGATGGTGTGCGGGTCCTTCACCGGCTCGCCGCGCACGATCGGCGCCGAACCGGAGGCCTGGAAGCCCCACATCCGGGGCGTGCGGGAGGCGATCCCGTCCGCGGCGTACTCCCGGTAACCGCGCCAGTAGGCGGTGATGTTGCCGGCGTTGCCGACGGGGAGGACGTGGATGTCGGGTGCGTCGCCGAGCGCGTCGACGATCTCGAACGCGGCGGTCTTCTGGCCTTCGATGCGCACCGGGTTGACCGAGTTGACCAGCGCCACCGGGTACTGCTCGGACAGGCCGCGGGCCAGCGTCAGGCAGTCGTCGAAGTTGCCGTCGACCTGGAGGATGCGGGCGCCGTGGACCAGGGCCTGGCCCATCTTGCCCAGCGCGATCTTGCCCTGCGGGACGAGGACGGCGCAGACCATGCCGGCCCGTACGGCGTAGGCAGCGGCCGAGGCGGAGGTGTTGCCGGTGGAGGCGCAGATGACGGCCTTCGCGCCCTCCTCCTTCGCCCGGGTGATGGCCATGGTCATGCCGCGGTCCTTGAAGGAACCGGTGGGGTTGGCGCCCTCGACCTTGAGGTGGACCTCACAGCCCGTGCGCTCGGAGAGCACCTGGGCGGGGACGAGCGGCGTGCCGCCCTCCCGGAGGGTCACCACCGGGGTCTCGGCGGTGACCGGCAGCCGGTCGCGGTACTCCTCGATGATGCCGCGCCACTGGTGGGTCTGGTTGCTCATTGCTTTCGTTACTCCCCTTCAACCCGCATGATGCTCGCGACACCGCGGACCGTGTCCAGCTTGCGCAGCGCTTCGACCGTCGCCGACAGGGCGGCGTCGGCGGCCCGGTGGGTGACCACGACGAGGGAGGCCTCGCCGTCCTTGCCCTGCTGGCGGACCGTGTCGATGGACACGCCGTGCTCGGCGAAGACGGTGGCCACCTGGGCCAGCACGCCGGGCTTGTCGGCCACGTCGAGGCTGATGTGGTAGCGCGTGACCACCTCGCCCATCGTGCTCACCGGCAACCGCGTGTAGGCGGACTCGCCGGGCCCGGTGGTGCCGGCGACCTTGTTCCGGCAGACGGCGACGAGGTCGCCGAGGACCGCGGAGGCGGTCGGCGAGCCGCCGGCGCCGGGGCCGTAGAACATCAGCTGCCCGGCCGCGTCGGCCTCGATGAAGACCGCGTTGTACGCCTCGCGCACGGAGGCCAGCGGATGGGTCAGCGGGATCATCGCCGGGTGGACGCGAGCGGTCACCGACCGGCCGTCGGCGGCCCGCTCGCAGATGGCCAGCAGCTTGATGGTGCAGCCCATCTGCTTTGCGGAAGCGAAGTCCGCGGCCGTGACCTCCGTCATGCCCTCGCGATAGACGTCGTCGAGCCGGACGCGGGTGTGGAAGGCGATCCCGGCGAGGATCGCGGCCTTCGCGGCGGCGTCGAAGCCCTCGACGTCGGCGGTCGGGTCCGCCTCCGCGTACCCCAGGGCGGTGGCCTCGTCCAGCGCCTCGGAGTAGCCCGCGCCGCTGGAGTCCATCTTGTCGAGGATGAAGTTGGTGGTGCCGTTGACGATGCCGAGCACCCGGTTGACCTTGTCGCCCGCGAGCGACTCGCGCAGCGGCCGGACCAGCGGAATGGCGCCGGCCACGGCGGCCTCGTAGTAGAGGTCCACGCCGTGCTGCTCGGCGGCGGCGTGCAGGGCGGCGCCGTCCTGGGCGAGCAGGGCCTTGTTCGCCGAGACGACGCTCGCGCCGTGCTCGAAGGCGGTGGTGATCAGCGTGCGGGCCGGCTCGATGCCGCCGATGACCTCGACGACCACGTCGATGTCGTCGCGTTTGACGAGCGCGGTGGCATCGGTGGTGACGAGCTCCTCGGGCACCCCGGCGCGGACGCGGCCGGGCCGGCGGACGGCGATGCCCGCGAGCTCGACGGGCGCGCCGATGCGCGCCGTGAGGTCGTCAGCGTGCGTCGTCATGATGCGCGCCACTTCAGAGCCGACCACTCCACAGCCCAGCAGCGCCACTTTCAGCGGACGCGTACGCATCATCCGACCCCTGCTTTTCATCGATACCGTCTCGTACATCTTGGGTTGTGCACCAGTCTCACTCACTGGACGGAGGTTTCCCTCCGCTGTCCAGTATCCGAGACCTTTGTTTCCGTCAGTGTTGCGTCGGTATTGCGCCACCGCGGTTTTGTGGTGCTTGGTTATTGCTTACTTCAGCCGACGTCGAGACGGAGAAGGTCTTCTTCCGTCTCGCGCCGGACGATCACACGGGCCGCGCCGTCGGCCACCGCCACGACCGGCGGCCGCAGCGCGTGGTTGTAGTTGCTGGCCATCGAGCGGCAGTAGGCGCCGGTGGCCGGCACCGCGAGCAGGTCGCCCGGGGCCAGGTCGGCGGGGAGGAAGGCGTCGCGGACGACGATGTCGCCGGATTCGCAGTGCTTGCCGACGACGCGCGAAAGCATCGGGGCCGCCGACGACGTCCGGGACACCAGCGCGACGCTGTACTCGGCGTCGTAGAGCGCGGTGCGGATGTTGTCCGACATGCCGCCGTCGACGCTGACGTACGTGCGCAGGCCCGGCAGCTCCTTGACCGTGCCCACCTCGTAGAGCGTGAGGGCCGTGGGGCCGACGATGGCGCGCCCCGGCTCGACCGAGATGCGCGGCACGGCGAGCCCGGCGGCCGCGCACTCGCGGGTGACGATCTCGCGCAGGGCCGTGGCGATCTCCCGCGGCTCGCGCGGGTCGTCGTCGGAGGTGTAGGCGATGCCGAGGCCGCCGCCGAGGTCGATCTCGGGGAGCTCGACGCCGTGCTCGTCGCGGATCTGGGCGAGCAGCCCGACGACCCGGTGGGCCGCGACCTCGAAGCCGGAGGTGTCGAAGATCTGCGAGCCGATGTGGGAGTGGATGCCGATGAGTTCGAGCCCGTCGAGCTTGAGCGCGCGCCGCACCCCCTCGGCGGCCTGGCCGCCGGCCAGCGCGAGCCCGAACTTCTGGTCCTCGTGGGCGGTGGCGATGAACTCGTGGGTGTGCGCCTCGACGCCGACCGTGATCCGGATCTGGACGCGCTGCCGCTTGCCGAGCCGCTCGGCGATGTGCGCGACGCGCACGATCTCCTGGAAGGAGTCGAGGACGATCCGCCCGACGCCGGCCTCGACGGCGCGGGTGATCTCCTCAGTGCTCTTGTTGTTGCCGTGGAGGGCGATGCGCTCGGCGGGCATGCCGGCGGCGAGGGCCGTGGCGAGCTCGCCGGCGGAGCAGACGTCGAGGTTGAGCCCCTCCTCGTGCAGCCAGCGCACGACGGCGCGCGACAGGAACGCCTTGCCCGCGTAGAAGACGTCCGCGTCGGGGCCGAAGGCGTCGCGCCAGGCGCGGCAGCGCTCGCGGAAGTCGGTCTCGTCGAGGAAGTAGGCGGGGGTGCCGAACTCCTCGGCGAGGCGGGTGACGGGGATGCCGCCGACGGTCACGACGCCGTGCTCGTCGCGCGCGACGGTGCGGGACCACACCTTCGGGTCGAGGGCGTTGAGGTCGGCGGGCGGCGGGGCGTAGTGCCCTTCGGGCAGCACGTCGGCGTAGCGGGGCCCGGCGGGGTGGGCGGAACGGCTCATGGTCTCTGATCCCCTCAGAGGTGTGCGGGTGCGGTGATGCCGAGCTGGTGGAGGCCGTCGGCCAGCACGTTGCCCGTGGCCTCGGCGAGGGCCAGGCGGGCGCGGTGGACGGCCGAGGGTTTCTCGTCACCGCGGGGCAGGACGGAGCACTCCGTCTGCCACGTCAGGAAGGCGCCGGCGGTGCGGTCGAGGTGCCGGGCCAGGCGCTCGGGGTCACGGGCGGCCGTGACGCGGGGGTGGTCGGCGAGGGCGGCGAGGAGCGGGGCCGCGCCCTCGTGCCCGCTGTCGGCCGGCTCGGAGCGGAAGCCCAGGTCACGGGCGTTGCGCACGAGCGCGCGGGCACGGGCGTGTGCGTAGCGCACCCGGAAGAGGGGGTTGCTGTCGCGCTGGACGAGGAGCCCGGCACGGCCTGCGCCGGCGGGCCACAGGAGGCTCCAGCGGGCGGCGTCGGAGCCGAGGCGGGCGAGGAGGGAGGGAAGCTCGTGGCCGGGATCGGGCAGGGGCAGCGGCTCGGCGGCGGGCGGAGGATTCAGCGCCTCCCGTACGAGCTGAACATACGAGACCCCGTCCAGGGTGATGTTGAGAAAGCCGGGCCCGGCGATCTCGACCCGGGCGATCCCCGGCTCCGCGGCCAGCCGCTTCCGCAGCACTTCGGCGACCTCGCGGGCGGGGCGGCCGGTCTCCTGGGCCACGCGCAGGGCGACGTTGGTGGCGAAGTCCCCGCAGCCGGGGCGGGGCGGGACCCGCACGGTGACCCGCGTGGGCGCGGCGGCGGGCAGCTCGTCGGCCTCGACGGCGCACTGCACGGTGTGCAGCACGGTGCGGGAGAGATCGGCCGGGGTCACGGGGCCAAGCCTAGGGGAGAGGGGTGGGGCCGGGGCGAATGGGTTTCGCCCACCGGGACGGCGCTACTCCCCCCGGCTGAGGGACTCCACCCCGCAGACGGGCTGCACGGACGGGATCCCTCCCGTGTCCCCGGGGGCCGAGGCCCCCGGCAACCCCTCGCTCCTCTCCCCCTTGTGGCGCCGCATGAGCCTGCGGACCAGCCGGACCATCTCGGCCGGCTCGAACGGCTTCGCCAGGAACGCGTCGACCCCGGCGGAACGGCCGCCCTCGACCTCCAGCTGGGTGCACGCGCTGATGATCGCGATCGGTATGTCGCACGTCCGGGCGTCGGAGCGCAGCCGGGCAGCGGTGTTCAGCCCGTCCAGCCGGGGCATGACGACATCCAGCGTCACCACATCAGGACGCACGCGGTGCACGATCTCCAGACATTCGGCACCATCGGCCGCGGTCACGACCTCGAAGCCTTCGAGCTCGAGGTTGACCCTGATCAGCTGCCGGATGACCTTGTTGTCGTCGACGACAAGGACCCGGCCGGACAAGCCAGGCACACCCCGAGAGTAAGCGCGCCCCCCACGCTGCGTCCGGGTTTTCCCCACTTCCACCCCGTGCGGGCGAGCACCCCCCGCCCACCCCGCCCCAGCCCCGCCGAACGACGTTGCGGATCACCCTCCGGAAGCTGGTAATGTTCTACCCGTCACCGCACGAGCGGCCGACACGCCCCCGTAGCTCAGGGGATAGAGCAACGGCCTCCGGAGCCGTGTGCGCAGGTTCGAATCCTGCCGGGGGCACTCGCCGACAGTCAGCAGAAATCATGCGCTGGCCAGGGCGGATGCCGACTTGAAAGAGCGGGAGTCAGTCTCACTGACTCCCGCTCTTTTTTGCTGCCGCTCAGCGTTCGAGACACACCTCCGACACACGCGTCAGGCTGTGTCGTCACCCTCCTCCTCCAGCGCTTTCGCAATCTTCGCGTTGGCCGCTTCCTCGTGGCCGTCGATGCAGCCGTGGTACCGGCGGTGGATCACCTCCGGGGAGTTGCCGACCCTGCGGGCCACTTCGGCGATCGGGACGCCGGCGTTCAGCCACCGCGTGATGCACGCGTGCCGCAGGTCGTACGGGCGCCCGGCCAACGGTGACTCGACGCGGTCCGGCGGCAGCGCGTACTCCCGCGCTTCCTCCCACACCCGCCAGTACGTGGACGAGCCGACCACTCCCCCGCGCTCGTTGCCGAAGACGCGCCCTTCTTTGGCGGTCCCGAACTGCTTCAGATGCACCTGGAGGATCGCGACCAGGACGGGCGGGATAGGGACCGGCCGGTCGGTAGACGCCTCACGAGCCTTGAGGCCGCGGCGGTCGTGCCGCTCCCCCGAATCGGTCCACTGCTTGCCGGAGACAGGGCGCGTCTCCCGCAGCGTGAGAGTGCCCCAGCCTGTTTCCGGTAAGTGGCAGTCCGGCAGTCGCAGTCCGACCGCTTCGGCGGGCCGCAGCCCGGCGTAGTACAGGACCGCGTAGAAAGCCACCAGGCGACGTCCGCGGCTGCGGTCCCATGACCCGACGTAGGAGACGGCGGTGAGCAATTGCCGCCCCTGTACGGCGTTCACGAGGACTCGCGGGTCCACCACGTCACTGGTGCCCATCTGCTTCCTGCGAGCCTTCTGTAGCGGGTTTTCCGGGAGTTCTTCCGTGACCACGGCATGTTCGAGAGCTACGTTCAGAGCGCGGCGCCGGCGCTTATGCGTCTCTCGTGCCGCCGGCTGACCGTCCAGCCGGTAGCCGAGGCGGTACAGCACGTCCTCGAATACTTCGGCGTCCATCAGGTCGGTGACGGGACGGTCCGCTGTCGTGAGCCAGTCGTACGCGGGCTTCAGCTCTTCCGGCGGATCCTGTCCCGCGTTCGCGGGCACGATGCCCCACTGAAACGCCCGCCGGAGGTACTTGTCCCCGGGGAGGCCATCTTCCCGGTTCACCATGGCCAGCGTTACGGCTGCGAGGCCGTCAGCCATGCCCTCACGGGTCTTGGCCGCGCTCGTACGCCACCGTCCGGCCATGTACTTCCGGCAGAACTCGAACCATCGCAACGACGGCTTGGATTCAATGCTCTCGGCCGCATCCACTGCCGCACGTACCTCGGACTCAGGCAGGCCGGATGTGATCTCGAACGCCTCTCCCCGGCGCATGGCCTGCCGCAGTTCTGCCCGACGGCTGTCGGCGAGTGCGGACGTGGTGAACGTGCCGCCGTGCACCTGGCCGCCGACCACCCAGCGCAAACGATAGGGGCGGGACTTCCGGCCGGTCTTGGTGACCTTCCACAGCTTGATGTCTAAGGAGTACCCCGGGCGGGCCGACCCCCGAGCGCCTCCGGCCGGAACGCCCTTCTCCTCGCTCACGCGGCGTCCTCCCGCTCCGCGAGCCAGCGGTCGTACTCGGACCGCCGAATCCGGACGTCCCCGTTCGGCAGCTTGATCGCCCGAGGGGCCTTTCCGAGCCGGCGCCATCGGTAGAAGGTCGACGGTGCGACCTTGAGGTCGCCGATGACCTCCTTCACGGTCAGCTTCTCGTCCCCTGCTCGGGGCCTCGTGCCGCCTTCCTCTCGCCCTTTGCAGGGTCCGGGCGACGGGGGGTTGTCGCTGTGGTGCATGCTGGTGGCACCTCCTGATTCCTGTGTGGATGGGAGGCCGGGGCAGCGGGCGTCCTTGCCGGGTAGACCGCTGCCCCGGGCGAAGTCAGAGGAGCCGGTCCTGGCTCCACTTGAGGTACTCCTGGCGCACGTACACGAGGCAGTCGTCGGCGGTCACGATCTCGGCGCCCCTGAGGCACAGACCGTTGTGCGTGGCGTCGTAGTCGAGCAGCCGTCGCGCAGCCGCGACGGCGGCTTCGGCGGTCGGCGCGGCGACATCAGGGGCGAACCTGACCGCCTCGTCGAGCGCCATGCGGTCGAAGACAGCCGCCTTACGGAGCCAGAACTCCCGCTCATCGTCGGACGGGCGGGGGATGCTGTGCCTGATCACCCAGCCGATCTCCGAAGTGATCCCCGGGGCGGCCACGTAGGCGTACGTGGGATCGGTGGCGTGCGCGCCGGTAGTCACTGCTCCTCCTCGGGGCCGTGGTCCGTGGGGGAGGTGAGGAGCAGGTGGTGAAGGGCCGTCTCGGCCTGCTCGCCGTACGCGTAGGCGGCGTCCGCCAGGCCGGTCAACGAGCCGTGGCTCAGTTCCCCGGAGTGGTCGAGCCTGCGGGCCGCGACGATGGAGCGGAGGACGGCCAGGCGCCTCTGGCCATCCCAGGTGCCGAGGTCTCCGCGGAAGTCGGGCAGCGGGTCGCCCGGCACGATGTAGTGGTCGGTCTGGTCGCGCTGGAGCTCCACGTACCGCGGCCGGTACCCCTTGATGACCGCGAGCAGCGCTGCTGCCGTGCCGTAGGCGTAGGTGAGGGCGAGGTTCTCGTACAGGTCGGTGGTCATGCGCTGGTAGGCGCGGGACAGGCCGCGGACCTGGCTCAGGGCGATGTCGCAGGGGCTGATCTTGTACTCCCCGCGGATGTTCACGTCGCCGATCACCAGCCGCAGGCGGGCCGGCTCGATCTGCCACGAGGCGACCTGGGCCGCCCGGTGCGCGAGCCGCATCTCCCGGGCCGCGGCCCCAAGCGCGAACACGCTCGCCGTTAAGCTGTCGAACCACGCGATGGTGGTGGTGTTGGACATGTGCGTCCTCTCCACTGCCGGAATTGCCGAGCCGGACTGTCCGGCCCTCTGCGCGGCCCCACCTCCACAGGAGTTGGACCCGCACAGGGAGCCGTCAGTCGAGGGCCGGCGCCGCCGCGCTCTCCACCGTGTGGAGTAAGAGCGAGCGCAGGTCGGTGCCGATGACCGCTTCAAGGCGGTGTTCGATGGCTTGCCACGAGGCGGGGTCGATGGCCATGAGCGCGGCGATAGCGGCCGGCCCTTTGCCCTCTTCGATGGCCGTGAGCGCATCACGCAGCTCTCCGGAGGCCATGAGTGAAATCTTGTTCATGGGAGGGGCTCCTTCACCTGATTACTTGTCGAGGGCGGGAATGGCGTGGGCGATGGCGCCCATGACCTGATCAATCGGCGCGGCGATGCCGGTGCGGCTGAGGTAGTAGCCGAAGAGGATCGCGACCGTGGCGCCGCCGATGCCGACGGCCTTTGAGCGGAGGAGCATGGCCAGGAGGAGGCCGAACAGCACGAGTGCGGAGATGGAGAAGGACATCACGGGGCTCCTCGGAGAAGTCAGCGTCGGGCTTTGCCGGTGCCGTCGCGGTAGAGCTCGGCGACGGAGTTGTAGAGGCGTCGGCCGACGCGCAGGCGCAGGCCCTGCCCCTCGCAGCGGCGGCATTCGCGGCCGCGCTTGAGCCGGCCGCTGCGAGTCCGGCGGATCTTCGCTCCCCATCCCCCGCATTTGCGGCACGCGCCGAACGGGCTGAGGGCGCAGATGACGGCGTAGCAGAGCGTGAGGAATATGAGGCCGGGCATAGCGTCGAGCAGGGAACTCATCAGAACCCTCTCCGGGCGGGAATTCGGGGGACCGTCGGCGAACGCCGCTAGGTGCTAGTGCGCAGGTCAGGTGGGCGATGTACTGCTAGCGGGGGTGCTAGACCTAGCGGCCGTCCTGCTAGGCCTAGCGGCGGCGTCGGCTAGGCCGCGGCGCCCGTGCTGTCACGTTCCGCGATCGCCCTCAGGACGTCGGCGCGTTTGATTCCGCGGCGGTTGGCGCCCGTGCCGTCTTCCGTGGTGCCCCACACCTGCGCGGTGCGGATGCCGTACGGCTTCAGAGCTGCGGTGAGCTGTTCCGCGGTCCACGTGCGGTACGCGGAGGGCCGGAGTTCCGCGAGGGAGGCGACGATCGCCTCGTTCCAGAGCTTTTCCTTGCCGGCGGGCAGCGCCGTGAGGAGGTCCGAGAGCAGGTCGTAGGACGGGCCGGCCTCCGCCTCGGGCCGCTCCCCCAGCGCGTAACCGTCCAGGGTGCCGAGGCGCTCGCGCGTCTTCCGGGCCCGCAGGGCGATGACTTCCGCCTCCACGGCATTGACCTCGGCCGCCCGGACGATCTGTGCGTCCGCGCCTTCGCCGAGGAAATAGCAGATGCCCTTGTCTTCCCAGGCAAACATCGTTGCGCGCACGCCCCGCTTATAGGCGCCGGTGCCGAGAACCATGTTGTTCTCGACGTGGCTCATGACCTTGAGGCACCAGCGGGCCGACGCGTTTGCGGAAATGCCCTTCGGCAGACTGATTTCGTCCGGCCGCTGAGTGGCCAGCAGCAGCACGATTCCCGTGGCCGGGCCGAGCTTGACGAGGTCTGTGCAGATCTCCTCAAGTTCCTTGCCGTGCTTGGGGTGCTCGAACCACTTCTGGCACTCGTCCACCCCGACCACGATCGGGTGCAGGCCGAGGGCTCGCTTCGAAGCGAGCTCCGTCGTCACCTTCGACTCGGGGCAGATATCCCGGGGCAGACCGCGGATGACGTCGGTACGACGACGCAACTCGGCCTGGAGCTCACGCAGAGAGGTCAGCCCGTAGAGGATGTCCTCGTCACGATTGCCCGCCCGGTGCCGAAACCCGATGGCGTCGCCGACAGGGTCGAGATCACCAGTCCCCTTCAGGTCGTAGCTGTGCACCTCAGCACGCGGGTCGAGCGCGGCGATGAGCAGCAGCAGACGCAGAAGATAAGTCTTGCCCATCCTCGGAATGGCGCCGATCACGCCCGCCAGGTACATGAGGGTGATCTCCACCCAGCGCCCCCGCTGATCAGTTCCCCACGCGACGGGCTTGAAGAGATTCACCGTGCCCGACTTGGCAAGGGGCCATGCCGGCTGCGGGGTCTGGGACATGTCCTGATCACCGACCCACAACCTCAGGCGACCGGTGTGTTCGTTCCGAACGGCCTCGGGCCAGACCGTTCCCAGCGGCCGCCGGAGACCGGAGGCCAGCCTCTCCCGGCGGTCCATGATGTCCGTGACGGTCACGCCATGAGGGAGATCGCCCTCGGCGAGCCAACCAGGGCCGTCGCGGGTGATGGGGGCGGTGAAGGCGAACCCGTCCCCGCCCTTCGACTGGGCCTGATTGATGCCCTGAATGCCGAGGGAGCCGAGAGCACGGAGAACGATGTCACTGGTGAGCCTCGTCGCCCTCGGGACCTCCACCGCTCGGTGGATCACCGGCGCATCAGCCGGCTGCCCCAGCCATCCCAGGGCCATCGTCAGAGCGAAGCCGCACAGCGACAGCAACCACTGCGGTGCCATGACGTAGAGCGTGAGCGCCGTGGCGGTCCCCGCGATCGCGGCCACGAGGGCGACTGCCGCCCGCCAGCGGACACGGCGATCCCTCTGGCGCGAGAGCTGTAGGTATTTGGCGATGTCGTCGGTCGCCGCCGCGTACTGCCGGAACGGCTCGCCTTCGACATCGGCGACCCATCGCAGCCGGCCGCCGACGAACCGCGCAGCGCCGCGCGGGGCCTGTAAGGCAAGACGGACGGTGTACCAGGGCGTCCGTACCGCGTGGTACGCGGAGACGTGCCAGGCGTACGAGACCACGCCCTTGCCGGCGGCCAGGAACTCCTGACGCGACTTCGCCCATGCCGGGATGACCGGGCGACGCTTGGCGCCCTGCGCCCGGCCCGCCAAGCCGGGGCCCGACGGTCCCCCCGGGCAGTCGACGGCAACGGCCTCGTCGCCCGAGATGGCGGAGTCGGGAGGGTCGCCAGGGCGGTTCTGCTCTAACGCAGGGCTCTCCGTCAGTTGGTCGTTCACGTGACCCCTCCAAATCCTGGGCGGGACGGGAGAACGGGAGCGATGCGTTCAGACGCGAAAGCGCCGCGGTCCGGTGAGGCGCGCCCAGCACTGGTACGCGATCGCCACGACCTTGAACCCGCCCAGTCCGGCGAAGAAGGTCAGCAGCCAGTCCGCACCGATGCCCTCGGCCGATCGGCAGCTGATGTACGACACGAGGAACGCGAAACCCAGAAAGACCAGGGCCACGACGCTGCGGCCGGCCGAGACCGGCGGGACGTAGCGCCCCACGACGACCAGGGCGGACGGTTCAACGAAACTGAGCCCCCCGTTCGGGAGCCGTAAGACGACGAGCTTGCCTTCTCCGTGGTCCGCGATCCCGGCCACGGTGCCGAGGGTGATGTCCTCGTGGCTGCGGGCGATGTCACCGACGGTGAGCTGCATGTGATCCACCTCTGAGGTTGAGAACAGTGCAGGCAGCAGGGAACGGGCGCGTCCTTCGTGAGCGTGCTGGACGCTGACGACCCCTCAAGTCCTCTAGTCCTACTGAGGACTAGAGGAGCTCAGATGGGGACTATGACGCGGCTCTCACTAACTCGTCAAGTCCTCTTCAGGAGCCGTATGCTGATCCCCGTCGATACGACAGGCGGGTGAGCACCGATGGCGAAGGTGTACGAGCGGATTGCGGACGGCTTGCGAGAAGCCATCCGCGCAGGTCAGCTGAGCGCCGGAGACCGCCTCCCCTCTGAGACGGCACTCGCGGAGGAGTACGGGCGCAGCCTCCCCACGATCCGCGAAGCACTGCGGCTTCTGCGCGACGAGGGACTGATCGAGAAGCAGCACGGTCGCGGGAACTTCGTCCGTCAGCCCCGGGCGACCGTCCTCCGAACGAACGTCAGGCACCAGTGGGAGAAGGACCGCGTCCGGCAGCCCGAGGAGCAGCGGGCGCAGACCGGCGCGACCGAACATGACACCGGCCTGACGCTGAACGATCTCGTCTTCCAGGCGTTCTACCGCGAGATCAAGGCAGGCAAGGATCTCGCACAAGCCTTCGAGGTTCCGGAAGGCGAAGTGCTCCTGCAACGCACCTACCGGACGCGCTATGCGGCGGAGCGTGCCCCGTTCGCGCTGGTCACCTCCTACCTCGTCCGCGACATGGTCGCGTCGAACCCGGACCTCTTGGACGAGTCCAACGAACCGTGGCCCGGCGGCACTCAGAACCAGCTCTTCACGATCGGCATCGAGCTCGACCGCATCGAGGAACACGTCACCGCCCGGCCGCCCACGCCGGAAGAGGCGGAGGAGCTGGAACTTCCGCCCGGCACCGCCGTGATTCTGCTGCGCAAGACCTCGTACGACACCAACGACCGCGTTGTGGAGCTCTCCGACATCACGTTGCCCGGCGACCGTACGGAGATGCTCTTCACCACTCCCCTGGAAAGGTGGTGAGTGCCGTGCGCCGGCGCATCATCATCGTCACCGCTGTGCACGGACCGTCCGCCCACCACCTCCACGACGCCTACAAGTCTCTGTGCGCCCAGGAGCTCCCCGAGGGATGGGAGTGGCACTGGCTAATCCAGGAAGACGGGCAGACGGACGATGTCGCCCCCCACGTCCCCGACGATGAGCGCGTGACCTTCCGGCAGGGACGGCGCGGCGGCCCTGGTGTCGCCCGGACCATGGCCCTGGCGCACGCCGACGGCGAGTACGTCAAGATCCTGGACGCCGACGACCAGCTCCCGCCCGGCGCCCTGGCCCGCGACATCGCCGTCCTTGATCGTGACCCCAGCATCGGCTGGACGACGTCACGTGTCCTGGACCTGATGCCCGACGGGACCACGGTCGGGTTCGACCAGGACCCGGACGAGGGGCCGATAGAGCTGGGCGCCGTACTTGCGCACTGGCAGGCACACGGCTTCCGGGCACAGGTCCATCCCGCGACCCTCTGCGTCCGCCGTGATCTACTCATCGCGCTCGGCGGCTGGATGGCGCTTCCGGCGTCGGAGGACACCGGGCTTCTGCTCGCCCTGGATGCCGTCAGCCGTGGGTACTTCACCCGCGAAGTGGGGCTCCTCTACCGAAAGTGGCCTGGTCAGGCGACCGGGCAGGAAGCCCACACCAACGCCGCGGAGCGCGACGCGCGCATGGCCGTCGTCCAGGCCCGGGCGCAGGCGCTCGCGTACAACCGCTGGCTCTACCCGGCTACGAGCTGACCGGCACTTCGTAGACGATGACGCCGAGGGAGGCGGGCACCACGATGTCCGCCGTCTCGACGGCTCGCCCGTCGTCGCTGTAGTACGTCCGCTGGATGCGGGTGACGAGCGCTCCCCGCTGCACGCCGAGGAGGGTCGCCTCCTCGGCGGTCGCGTGTCCGGGCTCGGGCTGCTCCACCGCACGTGCGACCGTAATGCCGATCTCCGCCATGCGGGCGACCACACCCCTGCCTGCGTACGGACCGCCCTCCGGCAGCACGACCAGTGTGTTGCCCGTGATGTCGTACGGCTCCCAACTGGTCGAGAGCTGAACCGGCTTGCCGTCGGACAGGAACTCGTAGACGGTCCGGACACACAGGTCCCCCTCGGCGATGCCGAGGCGAATCGCGATGTCCGCCGGCGCGGGAACCTTGGCCTCCGTGCTGCTCTCCCACGTGCCGTGCTTGCCGAGGGCGGACATGTCCGCAGCGAAGGGCGATCCTCCCCGCTGCTCGCGGCTCTCTGAGCGAACCATGCGCAGGCGTGCGCGCGGCTCGGCAACGTACGTCCCCGACCCTGCGCGGCCCTCCAAGACGCCTTGCGAGATGAGGAGTTCTTGCGCTCGGCGGATGACGTTCTCGCCCACGCCGCCGCACTCCTGCGCAAGCTGCGTACGCGACGGCAGCCGGTCGCCCGGCGCCCACTCCTGGTCCGCGATGCGCTGTCTCAGCAGGTCAGCGACGCGGAGATAAGGCGGCTGCTCACGCATGTGGAAAATCTAGTCCACTAGCCCTATTCTAGTTAACTAGCTTCACGTACTGTGATCCCGTGGCGACGGAGGAACACCTTGTGGCCGCACGCAGCAACCGCGCCGACCACATGGCGGCACGCCTTTCAGCTGCTGGTTTCACTCCGCGCGTGAGGCATCGGAAAGGCCGCGTCTGCGTCGAGACGGAAGTTCCGGATCCGATCTCGGCCGAGGCGTGGCGAGAGCTCTTAGAGGTGCTGGGGACGGCCGACTCGTTCGGGCTGGTCACCAGCGGAAGCGGCCGCATCGCTTGGGCCGCCGTCAGCAAGGACACCCCCGCGACAGCGGGCGCTGCCCGGGGGCACGGCCATCAGCTATGAGGAGCTGATCAGCGTGATTGACCTTATCCGCCGGGCCCTTGACTGGGCTAGGCGACCATTCGTTCCCGTCAACGAGCCGGAGCGCCGCGGTGCGCCGGCCCCCGAGCGCCGGCCCGCCGAGAGGCCGCCTATGCCGGTCCCGCCCATGCGTCAGCCGCAGTGGTACGCAGAACTGCGCGACGTTGAGGAGACCTCTCTCGTCCGCCTGTACGTGGTGGGCGACGGCGAGCGCGCCCGCCGGCGGATGGAGCCTCGCTGGCGCCCACTCGTGGTTAGCCTGCCCTGGACCACGGCGGAGGTGCGCTGATGTACGAAGAAACCGCCACGTCCATGAGGACGCACCACCACGTGCGCATTCAGGTCACCGGGGAGACCGTCCAGCCCGGGGACGTCATCGTCTTCGGGGACTGCGGGTACACGGTGGTCGAGGTAGTGGACTTTTCCGGCAACAGGAAAGGCCTGCGCTTCCGCACAGGGGAAGCGCTGATCATGGAGCCGTCTGAGGAACTGTCCGCTGTGCGGGCCATCGAGAGGCGGTGAAACCCGCCGTGGCAGGCCGCTACCAGACAATCGCCGATGACCTCCGTCAGCTCATCGCTGCCGGAAACTGGCGGGTCGGCGAGCAGCTCCCGTCGGAGACGGAACTCGCCTCGCTGTACAGGGCCAGCCGCCCCACACTGAGGGGCGCCCTGGACCTGCTCCAGGCCGAAGGGCTGGTGGAGAAGTTCCACGGGCGAGGCAACTTCGTGCGGCGCCCCGGCGACCGCACCGTCTACGACAGTGCACGGCACACCTCGGACCGGCCGCCGGCACCCGGCTCAGCGTTGCGGGTCACTGTCGAGGTTCGCAGGGTAAAGGCATCCGGTGATGTGGCGTCGCTCCTGAAGATCCGCGCAGGCTCCCTGCTGACGGAGCAGGAATACGTCAGCATCGCCGGCACCTCGGTGCGGAGCGTGGCCCGCCTGTACGTGCCTCTCAAAGTGGCCAAGCTCGGACAGCCGGCGGGGGCTCTGTCGCCGTGGGGCGACAACGTCCGGGAGCTGCTTACCGCGGCCGGAGTGCATGTGGCATCCACGGTCGAGCGTGTCATCTCCCGGTTGCCGAGCGCTGAGGAGAGGGAGGTCTTCCGCAGCCCCGCGCCGGTCCTGGCAGTGGAACGGACGTCGATGGACGTCACCGGGCAGGTCGTAGAGGGGGCTCTTCTGAGCCTGCCGGGCGATCGCGCGGAGGCCGTCTTCACCACGCGTACGCGCGTCGAAGAACTGGAGGAAGCCGGATGACATCCACCGGGAGCGGAAGAACTCCCCGGGCAGAAGGCCTGCGACTCCTTCCATGGAGCTCACCGGACGACAAACCGTGCTTCCTCAGTCCGTCCAGCGGTCAAGGGAAGTTATCCCGATACGCCGACGCCGTAGAGGCAGCGCAGATGGATATCGGGGCCGATGTGCTGGCGGACGCGGAGAAGCTCCTCGCCAAGCCGGCGGCGTGCCGTCATGACCTCCGGCTCGCGCTTCATCAGACGGCCAAGTCGCTGGGCGACGTCCTGCGAGTGGCGGAGAGCAGGGGCGCACGGCTGCCTGTGCCAAATGAAGATGAGCAGCTGCTGGCGGATACGGAAGACGAGCCGCCCCGGCCGACGAGCTGACTCCCTTCCCGGCTAACGGTCCGGCCCCGAGGGGCCGGACCGTTTCGTGTTCAGGGCAGCGTGTCGGCATCCACACGGGAGAAGACGAGGTCGCACTCTTCCACGACTGGCCCGCTAAGGCGGGCGAGTGGAGCACCGGTGCAGCGAAGGGCGGCCGGGTAACTCTCCGGGGCGTAGTCGTTGGGTTGGCGGTAGGCGTGAAATCCGTGCTCGCGCATGGTGGCCAACAGTTCCTCTACGGAGTCCCCTAACCGAACCATCCGCTCGGGAGTCACCTCGACCGTGACCTCAGCATCGTGACGAAGCAGATCAAGCAAAGGAGCCATGCCGCGGACCACGCTCCCTTCCGCCCCCTCCACGTCGACTTTGATCACCCGCGCCCCAGCCACCTCGGAGGCGGTGAGTACCTCGGTGAGCGGGAGCGCCTGCGCCTCAAAACTGGACTCCACCGGCCCGTCGTACGGAACGATGCTGTTCGCCCCCAGGTTGCGAGAACTGGCGAGCATGAACCTCAAGGCCCCCCGGGCGTCAGACACAGCCGTATTGACCGCCCGCACGTTGCGACAGGCGTTACGCCGTGCGTTCGCCAGCACACTGCGGTGAAACGCGGGAGAAGCCTCAATCGCGACGACCCGCCCCGAGGGCCCGACCAAATGAGCCGCCAACAGACTGAAGTAACCGATGTTCGCGCCGACATCGACGAACGTGTCCCCGGGCCGAAGCCGCCGGCTCAACCAGCGAGTCATGTGGGGTTCCCACGTCCCGAACATGTAGATGTACCGCTGGATGAGATCTTGCGTGTCGACAGCGACATCCGCCCCGAACCGGGTCTGCACGATGCGCCTCCGGGGGCAGTCGCGCAGGTAGGGGTTGAGGTACTTTGCGGCCAGCCAGGACTTCCCCAGCGGACCGGGACCATGCCGCACGTACTGCCGACCGGCCGAGGCCAATAGCTCTGCGGTAAAACTGCTCATCCGACACCTACCCAACCGGGTCTGTCGTGCCCTCTGATGCCCCGTCTGTCTCAGTGTTGCACCTCTCGGTGCTGTAGATCAGATACCGGATGGCTCTCTTCCTCTGATCCAGAGACAAGCCCAGTATGGGTATGACGTTGCCGCGCAGGATCTTGTACACAACTTCGCCGGACAGCCCCGCCACGTGCTCCGCGGCACCTACTTCGTGTGGGACAACCTCGAGTCAACGTGCGAACAGTCCGTCTCGAACTTTGCGTTGTCGGCCCCCACCGCCTCAATAGTTCCGGGGCCGTACAGAGACAACACTGCACCTGCCTGGATCACCACTTGCTGGCAGCGTCCTACGGTCTCACAGTTAGCAGACTCGAGCCCGCGACTGCGCCACTTACACACTGCAGCAAGGTATAGGCCGCAAGACGGCAGTCCAGTGTCTATCTGGAGCCCAGATGCACCCCAAGAGATCCGAGCGCACACTAAAGATGAGGCGGTAGCTGAAGCAGCGAAAGAGGTTTCCCATGGACCTCAGATCCCGCAACCCGCTCTGGAAGGCCCGTTGGCGTGTTAGCTGCCTGACAAGAGTTAGCTGGATGGAGCATTCCGCAAAGGCGGCAGCCATCGAAAGAGGATGCAAATTCGATAGCATTACCGGGCAGTGCACACACGGCCCCGACACAATAAGACTCCTGTATCGCGAGGTGGCAAATAACGCAGAAGAATCGAAGTCGGCAGCCAATAAAGGAGGTCCCGCCTGGCGCTATCCCGGCTATGCAGACTTGGCCATCAGTCACATGCATCTAGCCGATACCACGTTGGCGCGCATCCTTCCTAGCCACCGCCTCCGAGGGGAACTACCAAGAATACGCAGCGTGGTCCATGACTATCTACCATCCGACGATCCGCGCCGAAAGTGGCTAGAAAGCAATACTGGACAACCGGCAGAAATGCGGATAGTGCATTTTGAACGAGATCGACTCATCTCAGCACTACGAGGGGCCTACGTGGCACACGGCCTCAACCGAGGCAGGATCCGAACCTTTAACAATATCCTGCTTGTCTCCGCGGCAATACTACTATTCTTGGCGACCTCCCTTGGAGTGGCCAGCCTATTCACCCCAATTGATCTCACTTGCGTCAATCAATCCTTGTGCCCTCTTGGCAATCATAGCAATAGCGGCGATGCACTTGTCGTAGAATTCCTTGGAGCGGTAGGGGCATCGGTGGCCTCAGTTGTCGCCCTCTCACGCATGCAACGAGTAGAGGACCCTTACGTCGTCCATGTCGCCCAGGCAGTATTGAAAATCCCCCTTGGAGCCCTGACAGCCGTACTCGGGCTACTCCTGCTATACTCCACACAATTCCCTCCAATTGCCACACGGTGGCAGATTTTGGCATACGCGGTAGCGTTCGGCTATTCCCAAGAATTGTTCACTCGACTGATCGACAGGAAGGGTGATGAGCTGCAGAGGGCAGCCACGCCTGTAGTGATGCGATCACCCTCCCCCGACGACTGATCTGAGCGCGCCTTCACACCCGGCCCGACATCAAAGCCAACCCAGGTTGCTTCGGAACGGGAACTGCCAACCTCTACGCGAGGAGCACCAGCAGCCTCAATCCGATCGCACGCGTTCCAACCTCACCCCGGTACCTCCCGCCAAGGAGCCGCGCCCACTGGGTAGGTTCTCGCCGAAGGGCGCCAGCTCGCCCTCCTCCTGCTAGTCCATACCGCGATGGCCAGCTGCGTCCGCAATGCGCCTGTTGGCACGTTCGCGGCCGGTAAGCCCTCCGCAAGCCGACACATGCCAGGTGACCACGGGTGAAGAACCGCCTCAGCGGCCTAGCTAAGCCGTGCGCAGCCTGGCCGCCACCTGACAGTCTTCGAGGTCCGTCAGATACCCCCTACAGACGCTTCGATCCCTCACGGCACAAGGCCCGCGATCGCCCGGCTACCGCCGTAGTGAAGCAGCGAAGTGCACCAACCGCAGCGGTCATACGTGTCCGCGGGCCCTCGCCCTCGTTCTACGAATCAGTGCTGGAGACCTCAACCCGACCAAGAGGCCACAGCGCGTGGGAACGAAGACAGCACCTGGGGGGGGACGGTGGCAACACCCGCCTCACGCCACGGCGCTCATCGAAGCAAGGGGGGGTAACGCCATGATCGAAGCCAGTGGCCAAGGTGGTCAGGTCCAGTTCGACGGTCAATACATCACCATCACCCGCAAGGGGTTCCTCGCACGGGCGACCGTCGGCAAGGGTGAGAAACGCCTGCATATCTCACAGATCGCTGCTGTCCAGTGGAAGCCCGCCGGCCCACTCGTGAACGGCTTTATCCAGTTCACTCTCCCGGGGGGCAACGAGCGACGATCGGCCTTCGGCGGGCAGACCGCGAGTGCTGCACAGGATGAGAACTCGGTGGTCTTCACGAAGAAGCAACAGCCAGAGTTCGAGAAGATTCGGGCAGCCCTCGACCAGGCGATCGCTGCACAGCATGGGCAACGGACACCACCTGCACCCACGGCACCCGTCTCATTGGCGGACGAGTTGACCAAGCTGGCCGCACTGCGGGACCAGGGCATTTTGAGCTCGGCTGAGTTCGAACAGCAGAAGGCACGACTGCTGGATCAGTGACACCCCTTCACTTTCATTAGTCTGGCGAGCGACGAACAGTGAGCGGGATTGCGGGCCACCTTGGACCAGTCGAGGCCGCTCGCTAGCCGTCGACACCAGCAGCGTCAGGAGCATGCTCTGCCTTGATGACAGCACAGGGCCCCATCACGGACACCTGTGCCGGAACAGCGCTCCAGCTCACTCAGTCGTGCTGCCACCAACTCCTAGAGAGCGTAGGCTTAGTTGAGGCAGTAATGCCCGCCGGCTTTGGCCGAGACCCTGCCTCTACGTACAGCGGGGTAGCTACGATCAGCCGATGCTCGAGCCTCTCCGGAGGGAAGTTACACAACACTCGGGCATGACCATGCAGGTACGCAGGCCCACCGTTAGCAAAACGCCAGAGCATGGCGTAGCACGAGCGTGCCGCAAACTCCTGGTCCCTTCGGCTGGTGGAGACCAAGCTGTCCGGCATCGAGGTGCCCCCCTGTGCTTCACGGTCGACCAGGTCGGCAGCGAGGTCGTGCAGCCAGTCGGATCCTGACCCCATACGCTTCGGCGCGCAGTCTCGATGCTCTAGTACATGTTGGACCGAACCACACAGGATGAGTTCTACACCCGAGCACTCTTCACGATCTCTCAATGAGCAGGAGGAATCCTCCAACGACGCATAGGTGTACACCCCCGCGATCAAGCAAGCCCCAGTCACGCAATCCGGGGCCATATCAGAAGGGCCCAGTAAACTCGATCCAGTCACGAGCCATCAAGGACTCACACGAGCCCGGAACGCGAGTGTGTGCCCAGCACTTCTCTCGGATGTGGGACACCACCTGCTCCAGACGGGCCCCGGGCGATACTTCGCACGCGGGCTCTTCCCCCACAGATACGCGGGCCCCGATACCAAGCACTGATGTCTCAGCCTCAGCCGCCCGCCGGGTGACAAACCCATTTTCTGGAACCCGGTAGAATTCGTCTAGCTTTGCCGTCGACAGGTAGAGCAACTCCCGCTCTCGCATCTGATCCCCCTGAGGCTCCGGACGCCCGACCTGCAGCAGGTGGGTATCACATATATTCAACAGACGCCGTCAGATTACTTCCTGCTGACCCTGCTGGGGTTGATCGAGTTGCTGCTCACGCATGCGTTGATCCGCACGCAACCTTTCTACCGTAGTAGCAAAATCCTTCAGCCTTGCACTCTCTTCGCCTTCGGCATAAGGCATGATGCCGAGCTCAAGCGCAGTCGCATGCTGCTCCATACTGTCGGCGGTCTGCTGAAGGTTGAACGCACGCTCGCGGGGCTTAAAATATCCAGCAGCGGCCGTGACTACACTCACAGTAAACCCAAGGCCAATTAGAGCACCTTTCCCCGGCTGCGGCGGGTCATACCAAGCTGTAACTCCAGTGATAGCCGCCGAACTGAAGAATAGCATCCATTGCATTAAGAGATGCACACGCCGGTAGTGCCGAGATTCTTTACGCAACCTGGCTATCTCGCCGGGAATCCTTTCCCTGTATGAGGCTTGCCTCTCAACAGTTGGAGGAGTGAGCCGCCTAGCCTCAAGAATCCTCTGCTCTTCAGCCAACTCAAGTTTAAGCTTAAGCCCCTTTAGCGGAGTTCCCGAATCTTCCCAAAACCCCCCTTCTAAAAATTCAGCCCCGAATTGCACAAGGGTCGCAGCGCACAGGAATACCGTAATTCCCATAAACGTACCGTTGATGGCAGCCGGTACGGCGACATTCAACCAAAATGTGATCTTCGCGCCGCGCCAGACGAGAATCGCGACCAGCACCGCAATTGGGGTCCCATAGAGGCCGGAGACTTGAAAACGCCTATTTTTGATACGCTGCTGGAGGTCAGCAATCTCTTTCCGGTACTCGATCAGAGCATCAGTGGTTGATGCATTTTGCGACTCCGTCACCGAATGTCCGTCCCTTTACCTATAAGCCCCAACGATGGAGTCGAGACCAACGGTCAGCGCCGCGCCAATCCAGCGGCTCTCCATGCCCCCTTGGCAGCATGATGTCGCACCAGAGTGATCTGAGGGGCTACATCGGGTCTTTCGTTATCGCGACGAGCTCAGCTAGCTGCGGCCCACGGCGGTGTACCGCTTCTCCCGACCCGACTCCAATCGGCGTTCCCCCCTTCAGGGGGGAACGCACGGCGGCAGGTGTGCGGCGCTGGAGGTCCCGGTCAGCCGCTCGTCAGCGGTAGGGGCGCATCGGCACCAAACAGCCGACGGAGGGGAGAAGCCGGTCGAGGGTCGTGGCCGTTTCCCGGCCTGTGGCGGCAAGGGCGAGGGCGTCGGCAAGTCATGCGGCTGAGGCCTGATGAGATCCCGCCCGGAGGTCAGAGCTCGAGGGAGCGTGTAGGTCAGATCCTCGATGAGCCCCTATGTCTGCCATGAGCGCGTCATCCTCTCCCAGGGCGCGACACAGTTCCGACACACTTCGTTCCGCCACGCTCCTCATGCCGCGCCCGCCGCAGGTCAGAGGCCAGTGAAGAGCGATCAGCACACGGCCTCCGGAGCCGTGTGCGCAGGTTCGAATCCTGCCGGGGGCACTTCTGCCGGATCAGCTGAATCAGTTCGCTGACCTGCATGAGTGCCGAGATTGAAGGCCTGGACCCAGTCACCACTGGATCCAGGCCTTTGTCGTTGTTCCGGAGCATGACCTCCTCAGCCCCTGGCTCAGCGCTGCTGACTCACGGGCTTTTGTTGTTGTGGGCATGATGTGGGGGCGGCCGGGGTAAGGTGCGGTCCCCTAGGGGCAGGAGTGATCCGGGTCGGCCGGGTCGTCCTGCCAAGTTTTCTCGCAACACGCCTACTTGACGGTTACTCAGGGAAGCGGGGCGGATGAGATTTCGGCGGGGGGCCGGGCAGGGGCTGGAGCTGCATCAGGCCCGGGACGATCTGCCGTTGCGGGTCGTGCTGGAGGACGCCGCCATGGGGCGGTGGGAGGGGCCCCGGGATCTGATCGGGGCCACCGGGGCGGACTGGGACCGGCGGATCTTCCGGTTGCAGGTGCTGGCGCGGGCCGGGGCGGGGTTGCGGTTCGCCGATACGTGGGCGCGGGCCGAGCCGGGGTCGGGGGACGCGCTGGCGCTGCTCGCGCACGTGCAGGCGGTGCGGTCGGTGATCAGCGGGGCCGGGGCGGGGCGGGCCGAGATGGAGCGCGCCTGGTCGACCTGTCTGGCGGCCGCCGAGGCCGTGCCGGGCGACCCCTCCCCCTGGGTGGTGATGCTCGCGCTGATCCGGGTCCACGCGCCGGGCCGGAACGTGCTGGAGCAGGTGTGGGGCGAAATCGTGCGGCGGGACCCGTACAACCGCGAGGCCCACCACGAGCTGCTCACCTATCTCTTCGCCCGCAACCACGGCTCCGGGGCGGAGATGTTCCACTGGGCGCAGGAGCGGGCCGACACCGCGCCCCGCGGGCTGCCGCTCGCCGTGCTGCCGCTGGTCGCGCTCGCCGAGTCGCACCGGCACCGGATGGAGACGGACGCGGCCAGCTACGGGCTGAGCGTCCACCCCTGGATCGACTGCCCGCACATCGACCCGGTGCTGGACGGCTGGTGGCGGCACCGCGGGACGCGGCGCCACGCCCAGTTCACCGACGACGCCAACTACCTCGCCCACGCCCTGGCCTTCGCGGGGCGGCACGCCGAGGCCCACGAGGTGTTCGAAGCCATCGGCCCGTACGCCTCCGAGGTGCCCTGGTCGTACTGCGGGGACGCCCAGGAGCTCTTCGTACGGCACCGCAAGTGGGCCCTCCGGGCTGTTCGGGAGGGGCGGGTTCCCCGGCACCGGGCTCCCAGGGGCTGATCCTTTCGGCACCGGGCCCGCCCACGTTCCAGCAACGCGCACATTCCCTGACCGTTCTTCACGAGAAAGAGAATCGCGTGCCACTCGATCTTCCCGGCGGGCCCGGCGGCCCGGGCGGCTCCGGCGTCTCCGACGAGGAGCGCCTGCGCCAGCTCGGCTACACCCAGGTCCTCGCCCGCCACATGTCCGGCTTCGCCAACTTCGCCGTCTCCTTCACGATCATCTCCGTGCTCTCCGGCTGCATGACGCTGTACGGCTTCGGCATGAAGACGGGCGGTCCGGCCATGCTCACCTGGGGCTGGATCGGCGTCGGGGCGATGTCGCTGTTCGTGGGGCTGGCGATGGCGGAGGTGTGCTCCTCGTACCCGACCTCGGCCGGCCTGTACTTCTGGGCGCACCGGATGGCGCCCGAGCGCTCGCGCGCGGCGTGGGCGTGGTTCACGGGCTGGTTCAACGTGCTCGGGCAGGTCGCGGCGACCGCCGGCATCGACTTCGGCGCGGCCTCCTTCCTCAACGCCTACCTCGACCTCCAGTTCGGCTTCGCGGCGACGCCCGGCCACACGATCGCGCTGTTCGGCGCGGTGCTCCTGCTGCACGCCGTCCTGAACACCTTCGGCGTGCGGCTGGTGGCGTTCCTGAACTCCGTGAGCGTGTGGTGGCACCTGCTGGGTGTCCTGGTCATCGTCGGCGTGCTGGCCCTCGTCCCGGGCCGGCACCAGTCGACGTCGTTCGTCTTCACGCACTTCGTCAACGACACCGGCTGGACCTCCGGCCTCTACGTGGGGCTGCTCTCGCTCCTCGTCGCGCAGTACACCTTCACCGGCTTCGACGCCTCCGCCCACATGACGGAGGAGACGAACGACGCGGCGGTCGCGGGGCCGCGCGGCATCGTCCGGTCGATCTGGGTGTCCTGGATCGCCGGCTTCGTCCTGCTGGCCGGCCTGACGTACGCGATCCAGGACTGGGACGGCACGGCCGGCACCGCCACCGGCGTCCCGCCCGCGCAGATCTTCCTGGACGCGCTCGGCCCGGCCGGCGGGAAGCTGCTCCTGCTCGTCGTGATCGCCGCGCAGCTGTTCTGCGGCATGGCGTCCGTGACCGCCAACTCGCGGATGATCTACGCGTTCTCGCGGGACGGCGCCCTGCCCTTCTCCCGCGTCTGGCACCGGATCAACCCACAG
Source organism: Streptomyces sp. SCA2-17 (assembly GCF_044336695.1). Taxonomy (NCBI): domain Bacteria; kingdom Bacillati; phylum Actinomycetota; class Actinomycetes; order Kitasatosporales; family Streptomycetaceae; genus Streptomyces; species Streptomyces sp. SCA2-17. The sequence goes on along the minus strand of NZ_CP117521.1, from coordinate 4,403,901 downwards.
ACGCGCACCCCCACCAACGCCGTCTGGCTGGCCGCCGCGGGCGCCTTCGTCCTGGGCCTGCCGTACCTCGTCAACTCCACGGCCTACGCCGCGGTGACCTCGATCGCCACCATCGGCCTGTACCTCGCCTACGCCGCGCCGACCCTGCTGCGGCTGCGCAAGGGCGACGCCTTCGAGCGCGGGCCCTGGCACCTGGGCCGCTGGTCGAAGCCGGTCGGCGTCGTGGCCATCGGCTGGGTCGCCGTGATCACCGTGCTGTTCATGCTGCCGCAGACGAGCCCCGTCACCGCCGACACGTTCAACTACGCCCCCGTCGCGGTCGCCGCCGTCCTGGGGTTCGCCGGTGTCTGGTGGCTCGCCTCGGCCCGCACGTGGTTCCTCCGGCCGGAACACCCGCGCAACGCCGCGCCCCTTCAGGATCCGGCCCGGGAGTCTCAGGCTTCCGATCTTTTTCGCTGGTAGGAGCAGGGAGCTGCCCGCCGGACCCGCTAGATCTTCGGGTAGCTGAACGCGTACCCCTGCTCCTTGAACCACGGCAGCAGCCTCTCCAGCGCCTCCACCGTCTGGCCGCGGTTGCCGCCACCGTCGTGGAAGAGCACCGTCGGGCCCTCCTTCATGCCCTTCTTCACCGTCTCGACGATGCGGTCGGCGCCGGGGTTCTGCCAGTCGTGGGTGTCGACGTTCCAGCCGAGGGGGCGCATGCCGTGCGACGCGGCGACCTCTCGGCTGTACGGGGTGAACGCACCGCCCGGCGCCCGGTAGTAGCGCACCCGGGCGCCCTCCCCCGCCGCCTCCTCGATCATCTTCTGGGCGTCGAGGACCTGTCCTTCCTGGTAGGGCTCGGCGCGCTTGTCCATGGCGGTGTTGTGGTCGACGGAGTGGTCGCACAGCCGGTGGCCGGCCGCGGTGACCTTCTTCACGAGGTCGGGGTACTCCCGGGCCCGCGACCCGATGATGCAGAACGTCGCTTTCGCGTCGTACTTCTTGAGCAGGGCGAGGACCTTCACCGTCCAGCTGGGATCGGGGCCGTCGTCGATGGTCAGGTTGACCGTTTTTCCCGGGTCCTCGCTCTCGTGCGTGATCTCGGCCGACACCCGGGCCGGCGGCTCCGCCGGGGCCGAGGGCGCCGCGCCGGGAGACCTCCCCTTGTCCCCTCCGGCGGAGCCGCCGGAACTGCCGCTGCTACCAGCGCTGTTGCTCGGCCCCGCACTCGCCCCCGGGCCCTCCGTGGCCATGGCCACGCATCCGGAGAGCGTGGCGTAGAGCGCCACGGCCGAAGCCGTCGCGATGACGAGACGTCGATTCCTCCGAGCGGCCGGTCGTGCCATGAGCGTCCCCTCCCTCGGTGTGCACCCGAAGACGTCCATACCGAAAGGAAGGTTCCCAAGAGGGCTCGAAGAAGGACATCAACCCTCAAGGACTGCAAGTTCCTTGCCAGGACTCACACTTCCGGCGTTCCGGCGTCCGCTCGGGCAGCCGTTCCGGCAGCATCTCCCGCACCGGCAGCATCTCCCGCACCGGCGGCCTCCCCCGCACCGGCGGCGATCACCTCCGCGACCTCGCCCTTCCGCGCGGCCTCCTCCGCCGCGAAGCGCTCCGCGTCGAGCTTCTCGGCGACCTCCTCGTCCTGCGCCATCAGCAGGTCCAGGCTCGCGTCGCCCAGCTCCAGCACGCCCATGTCGACGTACGCGCGCTGCAGCCGCTCGCCCCACAGCCCGATGTCCTTGACGCACGGCACGATGCGCGAGAACAGCAACTTCCGGAAGAGCCGCACGTATTCGGACTCTTCGCTCAGCTTTATCGCCTCGTCGTGGGGGATGCCGAAGTCGGTGAGCACCACCTCGCCCCGCAGCCGGTCGCGCATCAGATAGCAGCCCTCGATGACGAACTCCTCGCGCTCGCGCAGCTCGGCGCGCGACAGCTGCCGGTAGTAGTCGCGCAGCGCCATGCGGCCGAAGGCGACGTGCCGGGCCTCGTCCTGCATGACGTAGGCGAGGATCTGCTTGGGCAGCGGCTTGTCCGTGATGTCCCGCAGCATGCCGAAGGCGGCGAGGGCCAGGCCTTCGATGAGCACCTGCATACCGAGGTACGGCATGTCCCAGCGGGAGTCGCGCAGGGTGTCGCCCAGCAGCGACTGGAGACTGTCGTCGACGGGGTAGAGCAGGCCGATCTTCTCGTGGAGGAAGCGGCCGTAGAGCTCGGCGTGGCGGGCCTCGTCCATCGTCTGGGTGGCGGAGTAGAACTTGGCGTCCAGATCCGGCACGGACTCCACGATGCGGGCGGCGCAGACCATCGCGCCCTGCTCGCCGTGGAGGAACTGGCTGAACTGCCAGCCCGCGTACATGCGCCGCAGCTCGCCCTTGTCCTTGTCACCCAGCCGGCCCCAGTGCGGGGTGCCGAAGAGCGGGCTGGACTCGTCGGGCAGGCCGAGCGGGTCGTACGGATCGACGGGCAGGGACCAGTCGATGCGCTTGTCCGCATCCCACTGCTTGTCCTTGCCCTTCTGGTAGAGGGCCAGCAGCCTGTCGCGGCCCTCGTCGTATTCCCAGCTGAAGCGGGCCGCGCCCGCCGCCGGCACCGTCCAGCCCGGGTCGCCCGGGTCATGTGCGTAGAGGTTGCGCGTCGCCATCGGCGTCTCCCGTCCCCTGCCGGTACCACCGGTCCCATGGGCAGGCTCACACGCCGGTTACCGCCGGGTCAATGATCCCTCGCCAACTCACCCGAAAGGGCTCCGAAAGGACTCCCGAAAGGGTTCCCCAAAGGATTGACGTGCTTGCTGACAGGCAGTCTCATAAGGGTGTGACCCCAAGTAACCCTGTAGTCGGCCGGCTTCGGGACGCCCTCGGACCGCTCAAGGACCGCGAACAGGTCGCCCTCCGCCTGCTGGACTCCTCCTCCAGACACTCCTTCGACCCGGACACCGAACTCGACTGGGACGCGCCCCTGGTGGACGGCATGTGGTTCTGGCCGCCCGAGCTGCTCTCCCTCTACGGCACCCCCCTGTGGCGCACGATGTCCGAGGAGCAGCGCATCGAGCTCTCCCGGCACGAGGCGGCCTCGCTCGCCTCGCTCGGCATCTGGTTCGAGCTCATCCTGATGCAGCTGCTGGTCCGGCACGTCTACGACAAGCCCGCCACCAGCGCGCACGTCCGCTACGCCCTCACCGAGATCGCCGACGAGTGCCGGCACTCGAAGATGTTCGCCCGGCTGATCGAGCGCGGCGGCGCGCCCGCATACCCCGTGTCCCCCCTGCACCACAACCTCGCGCGCGTCCTCAAGACCGTGTCCACCACGCCCGGTTCGTTCGCCTGCACGCTGCTGGGCGAGGAGATCCTCGACTACATGCAGCGCCTCACCTTCCCCGACGAGCGGGTGCAGCCGCTGGTGCGCGGCGTGACCCGGATCCACGTGGTGGAGGAGGCGCGCCACGTCCGGTACGCCCGGGAGGAGCTGCGCCGCCAGATGGTGGGCTGCCCGCGCTGGGAGGCGTCCCTGACCCGGCTCAGCTGCGGCGAGGCGGCCCGGGTCTTCTCCGTCGCCTTCGTCAACCCGGCCGTCTACACGAACGTGGGCCTGGACCGGCGCGAGGCCGTCGCCCAGGTCCGGGCGAGCGGGCACCGGCGCGAGGTGATGCAGGCGGGCGCCGAGCGGCTCACCGGCTTCCTGGGCGACATCGGCGTGCTGCGGGGCGCGGGCCGCCGCCTGTGGCGCAGCTCCGGCCTGCTGGCCTGAAAGCTCCGGCCTGCCGGCCTCAAAGCTCCGGCCTGCCGGCCTGAAGCGGCCGGCCGCACGACCCGCGCCCCGGCCGGGCCCGGGCGGCATTCCCCGCCCTCCCCGTTACGCTGCCCTGCATGAACGGCAGCGGAACCGCCCCGGCAGCACCGACTCCGTCCGCCCGCCCCGCGTACCGCAGGCTCAGCGTCGAGGAACGCCGCACCCAGCTGATCGCCGCCGCCCTCGTCCTCTTCGCGCACCACGCGCCGGAGGACGTCTCCCTGGACGACGTGGCGGCGGCCGCCAAGGTGTCGAGGCCGCTCGTGTACCGCTACTTCCCCGGCGGCAAGCCCCAGCTGTACGAGACGGCGCTGCGCAGCGCCGCCGACGACCTGGAGCTGTGCTTCGCCGAGCCGCAGACCGGCCCCCTCACGGGCCGCCTGGCCGCCGCCCTGGACCGCTACCTGGCGTTCGTGGACGAGCACGACGCCGGGTTCAGCGCGCTGCTGCAAGGCGGCAGCGTCGCCGAGACCTCCCGTACGGGCGCGATCGTGGACGGGGTGCGGCGGGCGGCCGCCGCGCAGATCCTCAAGCACCTCCAGGTGCCGGAGCCGGGACTCCGGCTGCGCATGATGGTCCGGACGTGGATCACGGCCGTGGAGGCGGCGTCCCTGATCTGGCTGGACGAGGACAAGCAGCCGCCGGTGCACGAGCTGCGCGACTGGCTGGTCGACCATTTCGTGGCGCTCCTGACGGCCACGTCGGCGAGCGACCCGCAGACGGCCGAGGCGACCCGCGCCGCCCTGGCCCTGGAGTGCGCGGACGGGCCCGTGGGGCGCCTGGCCGGCCAGGTCCTTCCGGTGGTGTCGGAGGCGGCGCATCTGATCCCCTCGCCTACGTCCGCGGACGGGGCGCGCGTCTGACGGAGACTGGGGGCGTGAGAAGCGAAAATACGCCCTTCGAGGGCGGCCCCCTGGACGGGCGCGTACTGCCGGTACTGCTGGGGCACACCGGGCACCCGCCGAAGGTCTACGAGGTGCCGGTGCCGGACGAGCACGGCGGGAAGCCGACGGTCCTCGTCTACCACCGGGTCCAGGCGGGCACGACGCGCCGCCTGGGGCTGCACAAGGGCTGGAAGTACGTGTACGACCCGGAGGGCCGCCGGCCGGAGCGGGGCCTGAAGTGGCCGTGGACGAAGCCGCCGCGCCCCGGGGCGGACGCCTGAGCCGCAAGGACCCCGCAAGGGCGCCCCGCGGCGGCATCCGGGGCACACGGGTGCCCCGTGCCGCCGGCCGGGTGACGCCCTCGCAACCATGGGGTGAGCGGGTTAGGCGGATTCGCCCACAGCACTCCCATAAATAGGACCACACGTGGCACGATCCTCCCTGGGCAAAACGATCACGCCCCCACGGAGGTGAGCTCGTGTCAGGACGGTTCGTGCGTTCTGTCTGCACGGCGGCGCTGATGGCCGGCGCCACGTCGCTCGCACTGCCCCTGCCCCCGGCGGCGGCCGCCCCCGCGGCCCCGCCCGACCAGCCGTCCGCCCCCTCAGCCCCGTCCGTCCACACCCTGCTCACCCGGCTCCAGACGCTCTACCGCAAGGCCGAGGAGGCCACGGAGACGTTCAACGCGACCGAGGAGAAGCTCAAGAAGCAGCACCAGCGGGTGGACGCGCTCAACGAGGAGCTCGCCACGGCCCGCGTCGCCCTCACCGGCAGCCGGGACGCCGCCGGGCGGCTCGCCCGCGAGCAGTACCAGGGCACGAGCGGCACCCTCGCCCCGTACGTCTCCGTCCTCCTCAGCCCCGACCCGCAGCAGGCGCTCGACCGGGGCCATCAGATCCAGCGGGCCGCGGGCCAGCGGGCGGCCACGGTCGGCCGCCTCACCAAGGACGCGAAGCGCGCCTCCGACGTGGCCTTCACGGCGCGCGAGGCCCTCAACGAGCAGCAAGTGCTGGCCGCGAAGCAGAAGCAGCAGCGCGACAAGGTCAAGAAGAGCCTCGGCGAGGTGGAGAAGATGCTCGCCTCGCTGACCGGCAAGCAGCTCGCCGACATCCAGCGGCTGGAGCAGAAGAACATCGGCGAGGCCCAGCGCGCGCTGCTCTCCTCGGGCCGGCTGAGCGGCTCGACCAGGCCGTCCGCCGCGGGCCGCAAGGCCATCGCCTACGCCTTCGAGCAGTTCGGCAAGCCGTACGTGTGGGGTGCGGCCGGGCCGGACGCCTTCGACTGCTCGGGGCTCACCTCACAGGCCTGGGCCCACGCGGGCGACACCATCCCGCGCACGAGCCAGGAGCAGTGGCGGACCCTGCCGCGGGTGGCGCTCGACGAGCTGCGCCCGGGCGACCTGGTGGTCTACTTCGAGGACGCCACGCACGTGGCGCTCTACATCGGCAACGGCCTGGTGATGCAGGCACCGCGGCCCGGCGGCAGCGTGAAGGTCTCGCCGATCGCCGCCAATCCGCTGCTCGGGGCGGTCCGCCCGGACGCGGGCGAGGCGCCGCTGCGGAAGTACGAGCTGCCGCCGCTGCCGGAGGGCGCCTCGAACGGCTCGGACGCGGGGTACGGGTCGGCGACGGCACCGTCATAAGAGGTCAGCCGGAATCCTCCTCTTCGCCCAGCGCCGCCACGCACGCCGCCGCGTCCTGCGCGTCGTAGAAGTAGTCGGCGAAGTCCTCCGGGTCGTCGTAGCCGCCCGCGATGCGGTCGGCGAGCGACTGGTGGCGGCCCGCCGCTTCCAGGAGCTCCCGCACGTGCGCGGGCTGGCGCGGTGCGAGCATCGCGTTGGTCCAGGCGGTGGTGTGCCGGGCCGAGACCCAGTGGCCGGCGAACGCCGCCCGCATCCACGCCTCGTCGAAGGGCCGCTCGCCGTGCCGGACGATCGCGGCGAGGTAGGCGGCGGCGCACTTGGCGGCGGAGTTGGCGCCCTGGCCGGTGACGGGGTCGTCGGCGACGACCGCGTCGGCGACGCCGAGGACCAGCCCGCCGGAGGGCAGCCGGCCGACGGGGTCGCGCACGCCCGGGGTGTAGCGGCCGGCCAGCGTCGCCTGGGCGTCGGTGAGCTCGACGCGGGTCGCCCGGGCGTACTCCCAGGGCACGTAGTGCTCCATCAGCTCCAGGGTCCGTGCCAGGTGCTCGCCGGGGCCGGGCTGGTCCTGGAAGGCGTCCAGGGGCCCGTCCGGCACGGCCTCCCAGAACAGGACGTCGGCACGGCCGGAGACGGTGAGGGTGGGCAGCACGAACAGCTCCCCCGCGCCGGGCACGAGGTTGCAGCGCACCGCCTCGGTGTCCGGGTGCTCGGGGCGCGGGCCGAGCCCGTGCACGTAGGCGACGGCCAGGGCACGCTGCGGGACCGCGTACGGGGAGCCGGCGGGGTCGCGGTCGAAGAGCTCCGCGAGCTCGCCCTTGCCGGTGGCGACGAGCACCAGGTCGTAGTGGGCGGCGAGGGCGTCCAGGTCGGAGACCGCGGCGGCGTGGACGGCCAGGCGGCCGCCGCGCTCGGCGAAGGTGTCCAGCCAGCCGGACATCTTCAGCCGCTGGTCCACGGACTGGGCGCAGCCGCCGAGCCGGCCGAGCCAGTCGACGGCGCGCCGGTACGGGCCGCCGGCGGGCCCCGGCTCGGCGACGGAGACGCCGACGCCCTCGATGCGCGGGGCGGCGGCCGCCCAGAAGCCGAGGCCGAGCGCGTGCTCGTGGCCGAGGGCCGTGGGGAACATGCACTGGGTGGACATCACCCGGCCGGAACGTATCTCTTCGGACGTGCGGTTGGACATCAGCGTCACGTCGTAGCCGTGGAACTGGAGGCCGAGGGCCAGCTGGAGGCCGGACTGGCCGGCCCCGGCGATGAGGATCCGTCGCACGGGTCGCTCCTCACTCGGGCAGGGTGTCGAGCGCCCGGCCGACGAGGGCCAGCAGGGTGTCGACGACCGTGATCCGCTTCCGGGCGTCCATGGTCACCACCGGGACGGGCGGCGGCAGCGCGAGCGCCTCGCGCACGGCCTCGGGGGCGTGGTGGTCGGCGCCCTCGAAGTGGTTGACCGCCACGACGTAGGGCAGGCCGGCGGTCTCGAAGTAGTCGAGGGCGGGGAAGGACTCCGCGAGGCGCCGGGTGTCGGCCAGCACGACGGCGCCGATGGCGCCGCGCACGAGGTCGTCCCACATGAACCAGAATCGTTTCTGGCCGGGGGTGCCGAAGAGGTAGAGGACGAGGTCGGCGTCGAGGGTGAGCCGCCCGAAGTCCATGGCGACGGTGGTCGTCCGCTTGGCGGGGGTCGCGGTGGCGTCGTCGACGTCCTGCGCGGCGGCGGTCATCAGGGCCTCGGTGCGCAGCGGCGTGATCTCCGAGACGGATCCGACGAAGGTGGTCTTGCCGACGCCGAAGCCGCCCGCCACGACGATCTTCGTGGCGAGGGGGGCGCGGGTGCGGTCGCTCTGCCAGGGGCGCGGCGCGTCGTCGGCGGCGACGGCGCCGAGCGTGGCGGGCACGAGGGCGGCGGGCACGGCGGGCACGAGGGCGCCGGCCGGCGGCCTCGCGCCGGGCCCGGCTTCCCGGGGGAGGTCCTGGAGGCCGGGGTCAGAGTCTGTGCAGTCCACCGAGCACCCTTTCCAGCAGCGCGCGGTCGGGCCGGCCGGTGCCGTGGGCGGTGTCGAAGACGCGAACCCTGCCCTGCTCGGCCAGTTCGAGGAGGAGGACCCGTACGGCGCCGAGCGGCATGCGCAGCAGCGCGGCGATCTCGGCGACCGACCGCAGCCGGTGGCACAGGTCCACGATGGCGCGGCCCTCGGGCGGGATCCGCGGGTGGGGGCCGGCCGCCCCCGGGCCGCGGCCGGGGGCGGTGCCGTCCACGTCGAGGGCCGCCACGAAGGTCTCGACGAGCAGCAGCCGGCACCGGCGGGGGCGCCCGCCGGCGAGGGAGTACGGGCGGACGCGCGCCGGCTTGCCGCAGGCGGCGGGGGCGGTCATCCGACCGTCTCCACCGACTGCCGCAGCTCCCTGCGGAGTTCGGGCGTGAGGACGTGTCCGGCCCGGCCGACGAAGAGGGCCATGTGGTAGGCGACGACGCTCATGTCGCAGTCGGGCTCGGCGTGGACGCCCAGCAGCGAGCCGTCGCTGATGGTCATCACGAACAGGCTGCCCTCGTCCATGGCGACCATGGTCTGCTTGACGAAGCCGCCGTCCATGAGGCACGCGGCGCCGGTCGTCAGGCTGCCCAGCCCCGCCACGATGGTGGCGAGGTCGGCCGTGGAGCCGCGCGGCCCTTCCGGTCTCTCGCCGCGGTGCACCAGGCGCGGGTCGGAGGAGAGCAGGAGCAGGCCGTCGGAGGAGACGACGGCGACGGACCGCACGCCGGGCACCTCCTCGACGAGGTTGGTCAGCAGCCAGTGCAGATTGCGGGCTTCGTGGCTCAGCCCGTACGCGGCGGGGCCGGCGGGGGATACGGGGGTCGCCCCCCGGGGGAATGCAGTCAACCGCGTGCCTCCTCGGGGGTGCCGCCGTCGGCCGGCGGGCCCGCTTGGTTCCGTTGGGTGTCGCGTCCGGCGAGCTCGGCCCGGGCGTCGCGGCGCCCGTCGGCGGCGCCGCGCTGGAAGCCGGCGAGCTTGCGGCGCAGCGCTTCGGCGTCGACGCCCTGGCGCACGCGCTGGGGGGCGGGCCGCTGGGGGGCGGCTTTGGGGGTGCGCTTGGGCAGCGCGGTGCCGTTGGGCAGGGCGGCGCCGGGGGGCGTGCCGTCGGCGGGCGCTGACGGGCGGGCGTGGCGCCCCGTCGAAGGAGGGGCGGGCGGGGCCGGGGGCGCGGCCGCCTCCGTGAAGGCGGTGAGCTGCATCGTCGCGTCGGTCTCGGCGGGGCCCGGGACGGGCGCGGGCGGCGGGTCGGCCGGGTGGACGGGCGGCGGCACCTGGGCGTGGGCGGGGCGGGCCGCGTGGGCTCCGGGCGCCCGGTGCGTGTGCTGGGGGCGGCCGCGCAGCGTGTGGGAGTTGGCCTCGGCGATGGAGCCGGGGAGGTGGACCCGGGGGGCGGCCGCGGCGCCGGGGACGGGCGGGGTGCCGTCGAGGCCGGTGACGGCGGGCGGACCGGCGGGCAGCAGGCCCACGGGCAGGACGACGACGGCGGCGACCCCGCCGGTGGCCTGCTCGCGCAGCTGGACGCGGATGCCGTGCCGGGCGGCGAGCCGGGCGACGACGTACAGGCCGAGGCCGAGCGTCGACTGCCCCGTGCGCCCGGGGCGGCCCGCGGCTCCGGCGCGGCCGGTGTGGTCGGGGACGGCGGGCGGGGGCCCGGCGGGGGCGGGGTCGGCGAGCAGGGCGTTGGCCTCGGCGAGCCGCTCGGGTTCCATGCCGATGCCCTCGTCCTGGACGCAGAGGACGATCTCGCCGCCCTCCAGGTGCCATGCGGAGACCTGGACCTGGGCGTCGGGCGGGGAGAACGCCGTGGCGTTCTCCAGCAGTTCGGCGACGAGGTGGCTGACGTCCTCGGAGGCGAAGCCGGCGAGGCGGGCGTGCGGCGGCAGGGACTGGATGCGCACCCGCTGGTAGCGCTCGATCTCGCCGGAGGCCGCCCGCAGGACGTCGAGGAGCGGTACGGGCCCGGAGCGGCCGGTGCCGCTCTCGGCTCCGGCGAGCACCAGGAGGTTCTCGCTGTTGCGGCGCATCCGGGTGGCGAGGTGGTCGAGTTTGAAGAGGGTGTCGAGGCGCTCCGGGTCGGCCTCGTGGGCCTCCATGCCCTCGATGACGGCCAGTTGGCGCTCGACGAGGCCGAGGGTGCGCAGCGACAGGCCGACGAGGATGCCGAGCTCGCGGGCCTCGCCGCCGGGGTGCTCGGCGGGGAGGGCGGCGAGGCGCTCGGCGAGGCGCTGCTGTTCGGCGCGCAGGGAGTCGCGTTCGTCGGCGGCGTCCTGGCGGGCGGCGATGAGGCGGGTGCGCTCGCCTTCGAGGGCGGCGATGCGGCCCTGCTGGCGGCGGAACTTGCCCTGGAGGTGGTTGACGGCCCGGGCGGTCTCGGCGAATTCGTCGTCGCGGCCCTTGAAGGCGATGGGCTCCTCGGTGACCGGGTCGGCGCTCACGCGGCGGGTGCCGAGCCGTACGGAGGCGAGCGGGCGGGTGACCGAGCGGGCGGCCCAGATGCCGGTGAAGAGGGCGGTGAACAGGCACAGGGCGGCGGCCATGACCCGCCGCTCCAGCTCCGTCATGGCCTCGTGGCGCAGCGTCTCCAGGCGGGGCGCCTCGGCCTCGGCGAGGGCGTCCTCGACGCCCCGCATGCGCTGGAGGCGGGTGGTGAGGGCGGTGCGGACCGGCTCGGCGGGCTGGGCGGCGAGCTCGCCGGAGGACGGGGAGCGGGTGAGCTTGTCGAGGAGGCTCTGGGCCTCGGTGACTTCGGGGCCGGTGACGGCCTCGGCGTAGGCGTCGCGGGCGGCGGGGGGCGCGAGGCGGGTGAAGTCGGCCAGAGCGTCCTGCGTACGGGCGTCGGCGCGCTGGGCCGCCGCGGCCAGCTCGGGCTTGCGGCCCTGGGCGGCCAGGGCGCCCAGGAGCAGGCCGCGGCTCGCGGAGGCCGCTTCGGTGGCGCGGGCGAGGGGCGGCAGGGCGGCGGAGTCGCCGCGGGTGCGCCGGTCGAGGGTGTCGGCGAGGCCGCGCAGGGCCCGCACGGCGGGGGTGTAGGCGTTGTAGGCGGCGAGGGCGTCGCCCTTGCCGGAGTAGGCCTCGCGGCGGGTGTGGGGGAGGGCGTCGAGGAGCTCGCGCACGGACGCCGGGGCGCCGGGGCGGAACTCCGCGATCTGCCGGTCCACGGCGACCCGTTGGCGGTCGGAGAGGCCGGCGCCGGTGGAGTCGGCGCGGCCCCCCGCCACGTACTGGACCATGGCGTCGCGCTCGTCCGCCAGGGAGTGCGCGAGGGCGAGGGCCGAGGCGTCGGCGCTCGCCAGGGCGGCCAGGCGGCGCGCCTCGGCGAGGTCCCGCGCCGCCTCGCGGACGCCGAAGGTGCTCGCGCCGAGCACGGCGAGGGTGATGACCGCGACGGATACGGTCAGTCGGTTACGTACGCGGGCGGTGCGCTCCGGCACCGCCGTGGCCCGCGGCTTCCGTCCGCCGCCGCCCCCAAGCCGCTTCTTCCGCACCGGTGCTCACAATCTTCTCTCGTCCCACCCCTGGTACTGATTTGACCCTTTCAGCACCTCTGAGGGACGGGGGTGCCCATCGACCGCCCGGCCACTCGAAGGAGTGAACATCCCTTACTGATTGACAATCGGCCTGCTTCACTCATCGCACACGTGCCAGGTCAGCACGTCACCTGAAGCAACGCGGAGGACGGCGACAGGATGCGCACGTGCCACGGTGGAATTCCGGCATCCGGCACACTGGCCCCATGCGCATCGAACTCGCCACCCAGCCGGGGGATCTCCGACACCCGAACGAGGACTTCGCATCCGTCGCCCTGCCGGCCTCCGGTAAGGGCGGTGCGCTGGTGCTGCTCGACGGGGTCACGCCGCCGCCCTCCGGGGAGACCGGATGCGTGCACGGAGTGCCCTGGTTCACGGCGCGGTTGGGCGGAGCGCTGCTCGAACTGGCCGTCTCGGAGCGGGAGCTGAGCCTGACCCGCTGCCTGTCAGGCGCCATCTCCCGTACGGCGGAGGCCCATCGGGGCACGTGCGACCTCGGCCACCGGCGCACGCCGCAGGCCACGGTCGTCGCGGTGCGGTGGGACGACGTACGCGTGGAGTACCTGGTGCTGTCCGACTCCGCGCTCCTCGTCGAGTCCGCGAACGGCGCGGTGACGGCCGTCCTGGACGACCGCATCGAACGGCTGCGGGCCCTGGGGCCGGTGACGGACGCCGCGCGCAACGCGGAGGGCGGGTTCTTCACGGCGGCGGCGGACCCGGACGTCGCCGGGCGGGCGGTGACCGGTTCGCTCGCGCGGGCGGAGGTGCGGGCACTGGCCGCGCTCACGGACGGCGCGGGGCGGTGGGTGGAGGTGTTCCGGGAGGGGGACTGGCCGGACTGCCTGGCCGTCCTCGCGAAGGAGGGCCCCCAGGCGCTCATCGACCGCGTACGGGCCGCGGAGGAGGGCGTGCGGGGAGAGCGGCTCGGGAAGCGGCACGACGACGCGGCGGCCGTGTACGTGGAGCTCTAGCCGCCGCGCCGCCGCGCGGCCGGCCCTACTGCTCCGCGCTCGTGTTCAGCTGGTGGAGCAGGCGGGCCAGCTCCGCCACTTCGCCGCGGTCCCAGTCCGCCAGTTTGCGTACGTACTGCGCACGGCGGGCGTCGCGCACGCGCGTGAAGCGGGCGCGGCCCTCCTCCGTGATGCGCACGAGGGACGCCCGGCCGTCGGCCGGATCCGGCTCGCGGGTGACGAGGCCGAGCTCGGCCAGCGCGCGCAGCTGGCGGCTCATCGTGGCCTTGCCGACCCCGAAGTACGCCGCGAGGTCCGTGGCGCGCTGCGCTCCCGCGTCCTCCAGGCGGACGAGGAGGCCGTAGGCGGCGGCCTCCAGCTCGGGGTGCACCTCGCGCGCCATCTCACCGGACGACGCCCGGGCCCGGCGCAGGAAGACGGCCAGCTCGCGTTCCAGCGAGAGGTACGCCTGGTCCATACCTCTGCCCTGCGCGGCGCCCGGCCCGCCCTCCCCGGGGGGCGGGGTAGTCGTCTGGTGCACGTCAGGAACCTCTCCGGTTTTCCGGTTGTTGAAAGTTTTTCCCGTTCGCGGTCTTCACCGCAGCTCCGCCAGTATTTCGCAGGATTAGACCAACGGCAGCACCGCGTCCCCCTATGCCTGGCGCGTCCGCCGCCATAACGTCATTTATGACATGGCCATACCAATGTCTCCGCGCCGTCGGTGCGTCATTGGTACTCCCCCCACGGACCCTTCTGGAAGGCACGCCATGGTCACGTTCAGATGCAGATCCGGCCGCACGGGCCGCAGATCCCCCACGGATTTACGCGCCCTCTCCCCCCTGTCCGTCCTCTCCCTCCTCATAGCCTCCCTGCTGTCCGCCCTCTGCCTCCTCGCCCCGCCGGTCTCCGCGCACGGCGCGAAACGGCCCACCCATCCGGAGCGGGACTGGCTCGGCTCCACCCTGCGGGACCACGAGCACCCCGCCCCCGGCACCCCTCCCCCGCCCGGGTTCGTCTCCGTCGAGGGCGTCGACGTCTCCAGCCACAACGGCAGCGTCCCCTGGTCGTCCCTGTGGAACAGCGGCAACCGCTTCGCCTACGTCAAGGCGACCGAGGGCACCAGCTACACCAATCCCTCCTTCGCGCAGCAGTACAACGGCTCCTACGGCGTGGGCATGATCCGCGGCGCGTACCACTTCGCCCTGCCCGACAACTCCAGTGGCGCCGCGCAGGCCGCGTACTTCGCCTCGCACGGCGGCGGCTGGTCCCGGGACGGCAGGACGCTGCCCGGCGTCCTGGACATGGAGTACAACCCGTACGGGTCCACCTGCTACGGCATGAGCGCGAGCGCACTCGCCGGCTGGATCGCGGACTTCTTCGCCACGTACAAGGCCCGCACGGGGCGCGACGCCGTGATCTACACGTCGACCAGCTGGTGGAAGCAGTGCACCGGCAACTACGGCGGCTTCGGCGCCGCCCACCCGCTGTGGGTGCCCCGCTACGGCTCCTCCGCGGGGGAACTGCCGGCGGGCTGGGACTACTACACCTTCTGGCAGTACACCGACACCGGCCCGACGGTCGGCGACCACAACCGCTTCAACGGCACGTACAGCCGCCTCCAGGCCCTCGCCAACGGGTGAGGTGACACCCCCGCACCACCCCCCACGCCCCCCACGCCCCCCACGCCCCCCACGCCCCCCACAAGGAAAGACACCGGGCCCCCGGCACATCGGCGCCGGGGGCCCGGTTCACTCGTCTCAGCGGTTCAGCCGCAGGTGCCCGCCGGGCGGGTGCGGGTGACCAGGTCGGTCGAGCCGGTGGTGGCGTCGATCCACACCACCTGCTTGCCGCCCGCCGCGGCCGGGGAGGACTGCTCGCCGCGGTTGCAGGAGACGCGCGCCCGGGCGGAGCCGTCGGCCGCGAACTGCCACAGCTTGGGCAGCGACTCGTTGAACCCCGTCGCGTCCGGCTGCGCGTCGGTGACCGTCACCGCGCTCTCGGAGGCGGTCAGCTCGGAGGCGCGGAGCGCGCCGGCGCCCTTCTCCGGGCTGAGGTCGGTGACGCCCGTGCCGTCGGGCTTGGCGCGCCGCACGGCCACCTGGCCCTTGTCGTCCGCCGTCTCGTCCACGAGCCAGAAGACGCCGGTCTCGTTGATGCCGGTCTGGCCGATGTTCTCGGGCTTGCCGAGCTGCCCCATCGCCGTCTTCTTGCCGGTCTTGAGGTCCAGCACCTCGGTGCCCAGACGGTAGTCGTCGCCCTCGGGGAAGAGCGTGGCGTACGCGATCCTGCCGCCGTTCAGCGACGGGAGGGCCGTCGAGACCTCGGCGCGGCCGCCGTCCACCCAGGTGGGCTGCTTGTCGCCGGTGCGGACGTAGCCGACGTGGCGCCCGCCGAGGAGGTCGGCCGTGTCGAAGACGACGGTGCCGCCCTCGACGCGCACGTTGTACACCGAGCCCGAGGCCGTCCCGTACAGCTTCTTGACCGGGCCGCCCGCCAGCGGCCGGGAGAGGACGTCCGTGCCGGTGCTCCCGTAGGCGGCCCAGGCGACGGTCTTGCCGTCGGTGGCCGGGGAGACGTGGAAGCGGCCGTCGTTGGGGCTGATCAGCTTCGGGGAGCCGCTGCCGTCCACGCGGCCGGCCCACACGGAGTACGCCTCGTTGCCCTCTTCGTTCGACCGGGAGGCGGTCCACCAGCCGCCGCCTGCGCCCGCGCCCGTGGCGGTGGTGTTGAGCTTGGCGGAGAGCACGTCGGTGTCGACGCCGAGGGCCAGCTCCCAGCCCGGCACGACGCCGTGGGCGTTGAAGGAGCGCTGGACGGCGTTCAGGTCCTTGCCGGAGACGCCGAGCGCCTTCGCCGCGGCGATGACGGCGTCGCGGCCCTCGGTGAAGCCGTCGAGGGGCGTCATGTACTCCGCCAGCGCCTTGTAGACGATGCGGTCGGCGAGGGTGCGGCCCACGTCCTCGCGGATGTCCCACAGGGCGCCCGAGAAGATGGTGGAGTTGAGGTGCACGCCGCCGTTGTCGGTGCCGAAGCCGACGCCGAGGAAGCCCTTCGACGTGGTGCGGCCGTCGTTGAGGTCGCGGAAGGCGCACTGCCGCGGGGTCTTCGACCGGCACAGGTTCCCGCCGAGCAGGCCGGCGTCCGGGTCGTCCATGGCCATGCCCGCGGCGTCGACCGCGATGGCGTTGCCGAAGTAGTCGGCGAGGGCCTCGTTGAGGGCGCCGGACTGGCCCGCGTAGACCAGGTTGGCGGTGTGCTCGACGACGCCGTGGGTCATCTCGTGGCCGACGACGTCGAGGTCGGCGGAGAGCGTCTTGTAGTCCTCGTCGCCGCCGCCGTACACCATCTTGGTGCCGTCCCAGAAGGCGTTGACGTACGCGCCGCCGAACTCGGTCACGCCGACGAGGGAGTTGATGGTCATGCCGCGTCCGTCCAGGCTGTCGCGGCCGTGGACCTTCTTGTAGTAGTCGTAGACCTTGCCCGCGGCCCAGTGGGCGTCGACGGCCCCGGCCTCCGTGGCGTCCTTGCCGAAGGACGGCGTGGCCGAGCCGAACTCCTTGATGCCGTCGGGCCAGCGTCCCTCGACCTCGCTGACCTCCTTGCCGCGCGCGTCCCAGGTGGTGACCGGGTTCTTGCTGGAGTCCCACATCCGCGCGTAGTCGGACATGACGTACTCGTTGCGCGCGGTGTCCTTGACCAGGCCGAGCTCGACGGTCGTCCCGTCGTACTTGACGCCGGAGCCGTTGACGCCGGGACTGACCGGCCCCGCGGCGGCGCGGGCGGCGGCCTTGGAGGTGCCGGCGGCGGCCGCGCGGGCGCGCTCCTGCACGCCGTCCGCGCCGAACGTCTTGATACCGCTGTACTGCAACACCGGGTAGCCGGCCTTGGCGTCGACGTAGACCTCGCGCAGCACGGGGTGCCCGGTGACCGGATCGGTGCCGCGGACGGTGACGTGCTGGGTGAGGACGCCGGGGCCCTTGGGGACGACGACGAGGCCGCGCGCGGTGCCGGTCAGGGACCGGGCTGCGGGCGTCGCGCCCTCGGCGCGGGCGGCGTCGCCCTTGCCGAGCCGGTTGCCGGCGAGGTCGTGCAGGGTGGCGGCGACGGCCCGCTCGACGGCGAGCTTCTCGCTGACCTCGGCGCGGGTGTCCGCCTTCAGGCCGGTGAAGTACTTGCCGGAGGTTCCGGTGACGACGCGCTTGCCGTTCTTGTGTTCCATCCGGACGACGTACTGGCCGCCCAGGACGTCGACGCCCTGGTGCTTCTGCTGGAGCCGTACGGTCTCGGAGGCGCCCGCGCTCACGGTCTGCACGGGCTTGAGGTCCCGGGCCGGCTCGGCGATGCGGTAGCGGTTGCGCTTGCCGGCGAGGTGGCCGCGGGCGGCGTCGGCGGCGCTGCCGGAGGACGCGGCGGCCTCGCGGATGCCGTCGACCAGGGCCGGGGTGGAGGTGCCCTTGCCCGGGATCACCTCCGCCGGGCCGTCGTCGCCGCGGCCTCCCGCCGCGTGGGCGGGCACCGCGGTAGCAAGAAGCGCGGCGGCACCGATCAGTGCCGCCGCGCCCGGTATTCCGCTCTTGATGGTCCGTCTTCCTGCTCTTCGTGAACGTGCGTGGGTCATGCGCACAGTTCCCCCTCCGAACGTGACTGGTCGGTCAGCGGAGCTTGGTCGGGGACCATGCAAGCGGTGGGGTTCGCGTCCGTCAACGGAGCGAATGAGACAGGAGCTTCTCGCCGGGGTTCGCGTCCGTCACGCCGCCGCCGCGACCTCCGCCCCGGCCGGCCGCAGGGCCAGGGCGAGGACCTGGCGGACGTCCGAGACCGGGTGGACGTCGAGCTTCTCCAGGACCTCGGCCGGCACGTCGTCCAGGTCCGGCTCGTTGCGCTTCGGGATGATGACCGTCGTCACGCCCGCGCGGTGCGCCGCCAGCAGCTTCTGCTTGACGCCGCCGATGGGCAGGACGCGTCCCGTCAGGGACACCTCGCCCGTCATCGCGACGTCCGGCCGCACCGCCCGGCCCGACAGCAGCGAGGCGAGCGCCGTCGTCATCGTGATGCCCGCGCTCGGGCCGTCCTTCGGGACGGCGCCCGCCGGGACGTGCAGGTGGACGCCCCGGTCCTTGAAGTCGCCCACCGGCAGCTCCAGTTCCGCACCGTGCGAGCGGAGGAAGGACAGGGCGATCTGCGCCGACTCCTTCATCACGTCGCCCAGCTGGCCCGTCAGCGTCAGGCCCGCGCCGCCCGTCTCCGGGTCGGCCAGCGACGCCTCGACGAAGAGGACGTCGCCGCCCGCGCCCGTCACCGCGAGCCCGGTCGCGACGCCGGGCACGGCCGTGCGCCGCTCGGCCGGGTCCTGCGCGGACTCCGGGGTGTGGTGCGGCCGGCCGATCAGCGGGCGCAGCTGCTCCGCGCCGATGGTGAACGGCAGCTCCTGCTCGCCCAGTTCGTGCCGGGCCGCGACCTTGCGCAGCAGCCGGGCCACGGAGCGCTCCAGGTTCCGCACGCCCGCCTCGCGCGTGTACTCGCCGGCGAGGCGGCGCAGCGCGCCGTCCTCGATCACGACCTCGCCGGGTTCGAGGCCCGCCCGGTCGAGCTGCCGGGGCAGCAGGTGGTCGCGGGCGATGACGACCTTCTCGTCCTCGGTGTAGCCGTCGAGACGGACGAGCTCCATGCGGTCCAGGAGGGCTTCGGGGATGGCCTCCAGGACGTTGGCGGTCGCCAGGAACACGACGTCCGACAGGTCGAGTTCGACCTCCAGGTAGTGGTCCCGGAAGGTGTGGTTCTGCGCCGGGTCGAGGACCTCCAGGAGGGCCGCGGCGGGGTCGCCGCGGAAGTCGGAGCCGACCTTGTCGATCTCGTCGAGGAGCACGACCGGGTTCATCGAGCCGGCCTCCTTGACCGCCCGCACGATGCGGCCGGGCAGCGCGCCCACGTACGTGCGGCGGTGGCCGCGGATCTCGGCCTCGTCGCGGACGCCGCCGAGGGCGACGCGCACGAACTTGCGGCCCATGGCGCGGGCGACGCTCTGGCCGAGGCTCGTCTTTCCGGTGCCGGGCGGGCCGACGAGCGCGAGCACCGCGCCCCCGCGCCGCCCTCCGACCGCGCCCAGCCCCCGGTCGGCGCGCCGCTTGCGCACCGCCAGGTACTCGGTGATCCGCTCCTTGACGTCCTCCAGGCCCGCGTGGTCCGCGTCGAGGACGGACTTCGCGCCGGGGATGTCGTACGCGTCCTCCGTGTGCTCGTTCCAGGGCATCTCCAGGACGGTGTCCAGCCAGGTGCGGATCCAGCCGCCTTCGGGGCTCTGGTCGGAGGCCCGCTCCAGCTTGCCGACCTCCTTGAGGGCGGCTTCGCGGACCTTCTCGGGGAGGTCGGCGGCCTCGACGCGGGCGCGGTAGTCGCCGGACTCGTCCTCCGGGTCGCCGTTGAGCTCGGCGAGCTCCTTGCGGACGGCCTCCAGCTGGCGGCGCAGCAGGAACTCGCGCTGCTGCTTGTCGACGCCTTCCTGGACGTCCTTGGCGATGGACTCGGCG
The DNA here is from genome assembly GCF_044336695.1 of Streptomyces sp. SCA2-17. NCBI lineage: Bacteria > Bacillati > Actinomycetota > Actinomycetes > Kitasatosporales > Streptomycetaceae > Streptomyces > Streptomyces sp. SCA2-17. The sequence goes on along the minus strand of NZ_CP117521.1, from coordinate 4,384,567 downwards.
ACGTCCTGCTCGGCGAGGTGCTCGCCGAGCCAGCCGACGGCGAGCTTGAGGCGGGCCACCGGGTCGGCGGTCTCCAGGAGTTCGACGCGCTGGGCGACGGTGAGGAAGGGCGAGTAGCCGGAGTTGTCGGCGAGCTGGCCGATGTCGTCGATCTGCTGGACGCGGTCGACGACCTGCCAGGCGCCGCGCCGGCGGAGCCAGCTGGTGGCGAGCGCCTTGTACTCCTTCGCGAGCTCGGCGACGGCGCCGGGGAGGGGGTCCGGGACGGTCTCCTCCACGGGGGTGCCCTCGACCCAGAGCGCGGCCCCGGGGCCGGTCGTCCCGGCGCCGATGCGCACGCGGCGGACGCCGCGGACGAGGGCGCCGGGGTCGCCGCTGCCGGAGAGCCGCCCCACCTGCTCGACACTGCCGAGGGTGCCGGCGCCCGCGTACGTCCCGTCGACGCGCGGCACGAGCAGGACCAGCGGCTTGCCACCGCTCCCCCGCGCGGCGGCCTGGGCGGCCTCGACCGCGGCGCGCACATCGGCGTCGGACAGGTCGAGCGGCACCACCATGCCGGGCAGCACGACCTCGTCGTCGAGCGGCAGCACGGGCAGGGTGAGCGGTGTGGACAGCGAAGCCATGATCTCCCCTTAGGCAGGCAAGTTGAGCTATGCCGACTCAATGCTTGCCGCTGCGCGAATGTTCCCCGCCCGGCGTTCGCTCTCAGCGATCAGCCGGGCGGAAGGGCGGAGCGGCGATCGCTCCTACGGCAAGCCGCACCCGCCCGCCCGGCAGGCCCTCGTGCCGCCGCGTCAGGCGGCCGCCGGGAACGAGCGCCGGTAGTCCGTCGGCGTCACGCCGAAGTGGAGCGTGAAGTGGCGGCGCAGGTTGGCGGCCGTGCCCAGGCCGCTCAGTTCGCTGACGCGCTCGACGGACAGGGCCGTCGACTCCAGGAGCGACTGGGCGCGGGCGAGGCGCTGGGTGAGGAGCCATTGCAGCGGGGTCGTGCCGGTGGCGGCGTGGAGGCGGCGGAAGAAGGTGCGCGGGCTCATGCCGGCGCGGGCGGCGAGGTCGTCGACGGACAGCGGGCGGCCGAGGTGCTCGCGGGCCCACTGGAGGACGGGGGCGAGGCTGTCGTCGTCGGCCTCGGGCACGGAGAGGTCCACGTACTGGGCCTGTCCGCCGGGCCGGTGGGCGGGCACCACGAGGCGGCGGGCGAGCTGGTTGGCGACGTGGGCGCCGAGATCGCGGCGGACGAGGTGGAGGCAGAGGTCGAGCCCCGCGGTGACGCCGGCGCTGGTGAGGACGTCGCCGTCGTCGACGTAGAGGACCGAGTCGTCCACGCGCACGCGCGGGTGGCGGCGCGCGAGGGCCTCGGTGTGCATCCAGTGGGCGGTGACGCGGCGGCCGTCGAGGAGGCCGGCGGCCGCGAGGGCGAAGGCCCCGGCGCACAGGGAGACCATGCGGGCCCCGGAGTCCGCGGCCCGGCGCAGGGCCTCCAGCAGCTCCGCCGGCAGTTCGCGCTCGCCCTCGACGCACGCCTCGGGCACCGACGGCACGATCACCGTGCCGGCGCCTTCCAGCCCTTCCAGGCCGTACGGGGTGCGCAGCGTGAGCCCGAAGGGCCCGGGCTGCGGTTCGCCGCCGCCCACGGAGCACACGCGCAGGTCGTACCAGGGGTCGGCGAGGTCGGGGTGCGGGATGCCGAAGACGGTGCAGACCACCCCCAGTTCGTACAGGTCCCACAGGGGGACGTCGTCGTCGATCACGGCCACGGCCACGGTTCCGGCGCTCATGATCGACAGGCTAGGCGAGGTGGCAGGAATTTTTCGGAGCGCGTCAGTCCTGCCACTGTCAGGCCGCGGTTGCCGGTGCGAGGCTGATCGCACTTGATCAACTTCCATGACACACCGGGGGAAACACCCATGAAGGCAACCGCGCCCCTCACCGCCGACGCCTGGGCGACGCTGGTCACCGACGCCGCCGACCACTGCTCGGCGGTCCTGGAGGCGGGTGCGGACCAGGACTGGTCGCGGCCCGCGGCCGGCCTGGAGTGGTCCGCGGCCGCGACGCTCGACCACCTCGCGCTCGGCCTCGTCGGCTACGCGGGCCTGCTCACGGCCCGGCCCACCGACCGTTACATCGCCCTGTTCGCCTCGCTCGACCCGAAGGCCCCGCTACCGGCCCGGCTGGAGGGCATCCGCATCGCGGCGGCGCTGCTGGCCGCCACCGTCCGCGGGGCGCGCGAGGGGGACCGCGCCTGGCACCCGTGGGGCCACTCCGACGCGCCCGGCTTCGCCGCCATGGGCGTGACGGAGCTCGTGCTCCACACGGACGACATCGCGCGCGGCCTCGGGCTGGACTCCACCGTTCCCGGCGAGCTCTGCACGCCCGTCCTCGCGCGCCTCTTCCCCGGCGCCCCGGCCGGCCACTCCCCCGCGGACACGCTGCTGTGGTGCACCGGCCGGGCCGCCCTGCCCGGCCTCCCGCGGCGCACGCAGTGGGCCTGGGACGGCACCGTCCGCGGCTGACGCGGCCGCCCGCCCCTTGTCGCGCAGCAGCCCCCAGCACGCCATGCCCGTCAGCAGGGCGATCGGGTGGCCCCAGCTCGCGAGGGGGTCGGCGAACTCGACCAGATCCTGGGCGCACATCAGGAAGGCGAGGCCGAGGACGGTCCGCTTCGCGCGCGGGCCCAGGAGCCCGGCGAGCGCGCCTATGCAGGCCATCACGCCGAAGCTGATGCCGTAGTCGAGGCGGTGCAGGGAGGCCTCGGGCAGCTGCCCGGCGGCGACGGCGCCCGCGACGGGCAGCTCGGTGGCGAGCGTGGCCAGGACGTGGCCGAGGAGGAAGACGCCGGCGGCGCGGGCCCCGCCGGTCCGCCGCTCCAGGGCGGAGACGACGAGGACGAAGAGGATCCCGTACAGCGAGTACAGGCCGCCGGCTATCCACAGGGCGCTGGCGAGCAGGACGACGAGGGGCTGTTCGGCCAGGTGCGCGGCGTCGGTGCTGGACTCGCGCAGGAGGTGGCTGACGGTGGCCTCGTCGCCGTAGTCCGTGTAGATCGCGGTGGCGAGCAGGACCAGCGCGTAGAAGAACGTGAACGGCGTGCCGAGAGGGGTGGGCAGGGCCCGCAGGAGCCGCCGGCCCTGCCGGAGGCTGCGACGGGGGCGCCGCGGGGGCATGCCGTCGGGGTCCACCACGTTCACTCGGCCAAGCCCCTTCCTCGCGGGGTCCGTACCGGCACCCGGCGGGGCGAAAAGCGCTCCCGCCCCCGCTCCCACCGAGATTAAGGTCCATCGAGGGCAGGGGAATCAAGCTCGGCCAGTGACTCCGGTCACCCCCGTCAACCTCACATCCGCCTGCCGCGTCCGCCGCGTACCGACCGACCCGGAGGCCACCTCGTGACCACCCTCCAGCGCGACCCGTACGACACGAACGCCCGCGACGAGAACGACCACGACGAGCCCGTCACCCTCGACCGCCGCGACGGCCCGTACGGAGAGGTCGTCCTGCGCCGCCGGGGCACGGGGGACCGCGCCGTCCACGAGATCATCGCGAACGGCTGCTTCCTGATGGACACCTCCGACGGGCGCTCGGAGCGCCTGCTCGTGGACGCGGCACTGGCCGCGCTCCCCGCGGACCGCGCGGAGCCGGCCGTCCTCATCGGCGGGCTGGGCGTCGGCTTCTCGCTCGCCCGGGCCGCGCAGGAGCCGCGCTGGGGCCGGATCACGGTCGTGGAGCGGGAGCCGGCGGTGATCGGCTGGCACGAGGACGGTCCCCTCGGCGGGATCTCGGCCCGCGCGCTGGCCGACCCCCGCGCGGAGATCGTGGAGGAGGACCTCTTCCAGCACGTGCGCACGGCCCCCGTCCGCTACGACGCCCTGTGCCTGGACATCGACAACGGCCCCGACTGGACGGTCACGGAGAGCAACGACAGCCTGTACTCCCCCGCCGGTCTGGCCGCCTGCCGGGAGCGCCTGACGCCCGGCGGTGTGCTCGCCGTATGGTCGGCCCGGCCGTCCGCCCGGTTCGAGCGAGCCCTCCGGAATGCCGGGTTCGAAGGGGTACGGACCGAAGAGATCGCGGTTGCCCGGGGCGTACCGGACGTAGTGCACCTCGGGCAACGTGCCGCGTAGCCGTCGCCCGCCACCTGCCCGTACCCTGCTTGCCACAGCTGCCGAAGCCGGCACGGAACGACGCGACGGAAGACGCTAGGGGCGGGGCGCGCATGGAGCAGACACACATCGGCCCGAACGGGGCCGCCCCGTCCGCCGGGGCGCAGCGCCGGGTGCTGGTCGTCGAGGACGACCGGACCATCGTGGACGCCATCGCGGCCCGGCTGCGGGCCGAGGGCTTCCAGGTCCGCACCGCGGGCGACGGGCCGGCGGCCGTCGACACCGCCGAGGCGTGGCAGCCCGACCTGCTGGTGCTCGACGTGATGCTGCCGGGCTTCGACGGCCTGGAGGTGTGCCGGCGGGTGCAGGCGCAGCGGCCGGTGCCCGTCCTGATGCTCACGGCGCGTGACGACGAGACGGACATGCTGGTGGGTCTGGGCGTCGGCGCGGACGACTACATGACCAAGCCGTTCTCGATGCGCGAGCTGGCGGCCCGGGTGCACGTGCTGCTGCGGCGCGTGGAGCGGGCGGCGCTGGCCGCGCACACCCCGCGCAGCGGCATCCTGCGCCTGGGCGAGCTGGAGATCGACCACGCGCAGCGGCGGGTCCGGGTCAGAGGCGCCGACGTGCACCTGACGCCGACCGAGTTCGACCTGCTGGTGTGCCTGGCGAACACGCCGCGCGCCGTCCTCTCCCGCGAGCAGCTGCTGGCGGAGGTGTGGGACTGGGCGGACGCCTCGGGCACCCGTACGGTCGACAGCCACATCAAGGCGCTGCGCCGGAAGATCGGCGCGGAGCGGATCCGTACGGTCCACGGCGTGGGCTACGCGCTGGAGACCCCGGCGGCATGACCGGCAGTACGGCATGACCGGCGGCACGGCCGGCCCACGGGGCGGCGCCGAGCGCCGCAGGGGCGTCCCGGTGGCGGGCCTCGGCGGGCGGGTCTGGGAGGCACTGCGGCCGCTGGACCCCTACCGGTCGGTGAAGGCGGCGCTGGGCGCCCTGGTCATCGGCTCGGTGGTGATAACGACCTTCCTGGTGTTCGTCGCGATCCGGTCGGCGACCGAGCTCCGGGTGATCACGGTCTTCTCGATCATCGCCTCGCTGCTCATCACGCAGTTCGTCGCGCAGGGCCTGACCGCGCCGCTGGACGAGATGACCGAGGTCACGCGGGCCATGGCGCAGGGTGACTACACGCGCCGGGTGGGCGCCGGGCGGCGGGACGAGTTCGGGCACCTGGCGAACGCGTTCAACCGCATGGCGGCGGATCTGGAGGCGGTGGACACCCACCGCAAGGAGCTCGTCGCCAACGTCTCGCACGAGCTGCGGACCCCGATCGCGGGTCTGCGGGCGGTGCTGGAGAACGTGGTGGACGGGGTGTCGGCCGCGGATCCGGAGACGATGCGGACGGCGCTGCGCCAGACGGAGCGGCTCGGCCGGCTGGTGGAGCAGTTGCTGGACCTGTCCCGGCTGGACAACGGGGTCGTGCCGCTGCACTCGCGCCGCTTCGAGGTGTGGCCGTATCTGGCGGGCATCCTGAAGGAGGCGAGCATGGCCAACGGCTCCAGCTCGTCCCCGCACGCCCGCAAGGACGTGCACCTGCACCTGGACGTGTCGCCGCCGGAGCTGACGGCCCACGCGGATGCGGAGCGGCTGCACCAGGTGGTGGCGAACCTCGTGGACAACGCCGTCAAGCACAGCCCCCCGCACGGGCGGGTCACGGTGCGGGCGCGGCGGGGCGAGGGGCCGCAGTCGCTGGCGCTGGAGGTGCTGGACGAGGGCCCGGGGATCCCCGAGGCGGAGCGGCACCGGGTCTTCGAGCGGTTCAACCGGGGCGGCTCGGGCCAGCAGGGCCCGGGGACCGACGGCGGTACGGGGCTGGGCCTGGCGATCGCGCGCTGGGCGGTGGATCTGCACGGCGGGTCCATCGGGGTGGCCGAATCACCACATGGGTGCCGCATTCAGGTCACTCTTCCGGGCGGACCTCGCGATCAATGTTGACGTATGGTCGATGGCGGAGGCACACATTCGAGGGATGTGGGGCGCGCTGGAGCGAACCCTGATACCCCCGGGACCAGCAGAACCCCGTGTGTTTCCCGCCAAGTCATGCCCCGAAACCCCCGAGCAAATGTGACTTGCGCGACTGCTTGCCCGGGTGGCCTGCATCAACCGTGCAGACAGGCGTAGCCTTTATTCCCGCTGTCCATCACCTTGTGAAGCGGAAGAGGGCGGTTACCGCCGTGTCGCCACAGTCCCCCAACACCTCGAGCATCTCGACCGACCAAGACGGGCAGGGCAAGAGCCCTGCCGACGTGTTCGGTCCCAATGAGTGGCTCGTCGACGAGATCTACCAGCAGTACCTCCAGGACCCGAACTCGGTCGACCGAGCCTGGTGGGACTTCTTCGCCGACTACAAGCCGGGCACGGCGGCGTCGGCTCCGCCGGGGCAGGCTGTGAGCGCGGGTGCGCCTCAGGCGGCTCAGGCCGCCGCTCCCGCCGCCCCCGCCGCGGCGCAGGCCGCTCCGGCCGCCGCCGCTCCGGCCCAGGCCGCCCCCGCCGCCGCGCCCCAGGCGCCGGCGGCCCCCGCGGCGAAGCCCGCTGCCGCGCAGCCGGCCCCCGCCAAGGCCGCGCCCGCCGCGAAGCCGGCTGCCGCCAAGGCCGCCCCGGCGACCGAGGCTCCCGCCGGCCCCGAGTACGTCACGCTCCGTGGCCCCTCGGCCGCCGTCGCGAAGAACATGAACGCCTCCCTGGAGCTGCCGACGGCCACGTCCGTCCGCGCCGTCCCGGTGAAGCTGCTGTTCGACCAGCGCATCGTGATCAACAATCACCTCAAGCGCGCCCGCGGCGGCAAGGTCTCCTTCACGCACCTCATCGGCTACGCCATGGTGCAGGCGCTGAAGCTGATGCCGTCGATGAACTACTCCTTCACGGAGAAGGACGGCAAGCCGACCCTCGTCAAGCCCGAGCACGTCAACCTCGGCCTGGCGATCGACCTGGTCAAGCCGAACGGCGACCGGCAGCTGGTGGTCGCGGCCATCAAGAAGGCCGAGACGCTGAACTTCTTCGAGTTCTGGCAGGCCTACGAGGACATCGTCCGCCGCGCCCGCGTCGGCAAGCTGACGATGGACGACTTCACCGGCGTCACCGCGTCGCTGACCAACCCCGGCGGCATCGGCACGGTCCACTCCGTGCCGCGTCTGATGCCCGGCCAGGGTCTGATCCTCGGCGTCGGCGCCATGGACTACCCCGCCGAGTTCCAGGGCACCTCGCAGGACACCCTGAACAAGATGGGCATCTCCAAGGTGATGACCCTGACCTCGACGTACGACCACCGGGTGATCCAGGGCGCCGCCTCCGGCGAGTTCCTGCGGATCATGGCCCAGCTGCTGCTCGGCGAGAACGGCTTCTACGACGAGATCTTCGAGGCGCTGCGCATCCCCTACGAGCCGGTCCGCTGGCTCAAGGACATCGACGCCTCGCACGACGACGACGTCACCAAGGCCGCCCGCGTCTTCGAGCTGATCCACTCCTACCGGGTCCGCGGCCACGTCATGGCCGACACCGACCCGCTGGAGTACCGCCAGCGCAAGCACCCCGACCTCGACATCACCGAGCACGGCCTCACCCTGTGGGACCTGGAGCGGGAGTTCGCGGTCGGCGGCTTCGCCGGCAAGGCGATGATGAAGCTGCGCGACATCCTCGGCGTGCTGCGCGACTCGTACTGCCGCACCACCGGCATCGAGTTCATGCACATCCAGGACCCCAAGCAGCGCAAGTGGATCCAGGACCGGGTCGAGCGCGGCCACTCCAAGCCGGAGCGCGAGGAGCAGCTGCGCATCCTGCGCCGGCTGAACGCCGCCGAGGCCTTCGAGACCTTCCTGCAGACGAAGTACGTCGGCCAGAAGCGCTTCTCGCTGGAGGGCGGCGAGTCCGTCATCCCGCTGCTGGACTCGGTGCTGGACGCCGCCGCCGAGGCGCGCCTGGACGAGGTCGTCATCGGCATGGCCCACCGCGGCCGCCTCAACGTCCTCGCCAACATCGTCGGCAAGTCGTACGCGCAGATCTTCCGCGAGTTCGAGGGCAACCTCGACCCGAAGTCGATGCACGGCTCCGGCGACGTGAAGTACCACCTGGGCGCCGAGGGCACCTTCACCGGCCTGGACGGCGAGCAGATCAAGGTCTCGCTGGCCGCCAACCCGTCCCACCTGGAGACCGTCGACCCGGTCGTCGAGGGCATCGCCCGCGCCAAGCAGGACATCATCGGCAAGGCGGGCACGGACTTCACCGTCCTGCCGGTCCAGCTGCACGGCGACGCGGCCTTCGCGGGCCAGGGCGTCGTCGCCGAGACGCTGAACATGTCGCAGCTGCGCGGCTACCGCACCGGCGGCACCGTGCACATCGTCATCAACAACCAGGTCGGCTTCACCGCGCCGCCGGAGTCCTCGCGCTCGTCGATGTACTGCACCGACGTCGCCCGGATGATCGAGGCGCCGATCTTCCACGTGAACGGTGACGACCCGGAGGCCGTGGTCCGCGTCGCGCGGCTCGCCTTCGAGTTCCGCCAGGCGTTCAACAAGGACGTCGTCATCGACCTGATCTGCTACCGCCGCCGGGGCCACAACGAGTCGGACAACCCCTCGTTCACCCAGCCGCTGATGTACGACCTGATCGACAAGAAGCGCTCGGTGCGCAAGCTCTACACCGAGTCCCTCATCGGTCGCGGCGACATCACCCTGGAAGAGGCCGAGCAGGCCCTGCAGGACTACCAGGGCCAGCTGGAGAAGGTCTTCGTCGAGGTCCGCGACGCGGACGCGGCGACGGCTCCGGCCGCGTCCGGCCCGGCCCCGCTGGGCGGGTTCCCGGTCGCGGTGAACACCGCGATCTCCCAGGAGGTCCTCAAGCGGATCGCCGAGTCGCAGGTCACCACGCCGGAGAACGTCACGGTGCACCCGCGCCTGATGCCGCAGCTCCAGCGCCGCGCCGCCAGCATCGAGGACGGCACGATCGACTGGGGCATGGGCGAGACCCTCGCCTTCGGCTCGCTGCTGATGGAGGGCACCCCGGTCCGGCTCGCCGGCCAGGACTCCCGCCGCGGCACCTTCGGCCAGCGCCACGCGGTGCTCGTCGACCGCGAGACCGGCGAGGACTACACCCCGCTGCTCTACCTGTCCGACGACCAGGCCCGCTTCAACGTCTACGACTCGCTCCTGAGCGAGTACGCGGCGATGGGCTTCGAGTACGGCTACTCGCTGGCCCGCCCGGACGCGCTGGTGCTGTGGGAGGCCCAGTTCGGTGACTTCGTCAACGGCGCCCAGAGCATCGTCGACGAGTTCATCTCCTCCTCCGAGCAGAAGTGGAACCAGACCTCCGGCGTCACGCTGCTCCTCCCGCACGGCTACGAGGGCCAGGGCCCGGACCACTCCTCGGCCCGTGTCGAGCGCTTCCTCCAGCTCTGCGCGCAGAACAACATGACGGTCGCCATGCCGACGCTGCCGTCGAACTACTTCCACCTGCTGCGCTGGCAGGTCCACAACCCGCACCACAAGCCGCTGATCGTCTTCACCCCGAAGTCGATGCTGCGTCTGAAGGCCGCGGCGTCGAAGGCGGAGGAGTTCACCAGCGGCGGGTTCCGTCCGGTCATCGGTGACGACACCGTCGCCGCGGCGGACGTCCGCAAGGTCGTCTTCTGCTCCGGCAAGGTCTACTACGACCTGGTCGCCGAGCGGACGAAGCGCGGCGCGAACGACACGGCCATCGTCCGCATCGAGCGCCTCTACCCGCTGCCGGGCGAGGAGCTCCAGGCCGAGATCGCCAAGTTCCCGAACGCCGAGAAGTACATCTGGGCGCAGGAGGAGCCGGCGAACCAGGGTGCGTGGCCGTTCATCGCGCTGAACCTGATCGACCACCTGGACCTGGCGGTCGGCGCCGACGTCCCGGCCCGCGAGCGGCTGCGGCGGATCTCCCGCCCGCACTCCTCGTCGCCGGCGGTCGGCTCGGCCAAGCGTCACCAGGCCGAGCAGCAGACGCTGATCAACGAGGTGTTCGACGCCTGACGGGCGCGTACGCGTAGGCAAGGACCGGGCCCCCACCGCTTCCCAGCGGTGGGGGCCCGGTCCCGTACGGGCGCCCGCCTATCCTTGGCCTGACCACAGGCCTGACGATCCACCGGAGAGAACGTTGTACTTCACCGACCGCGGCATCGAGGAGCTGGAGAACCGGCGGGGCGAGGAGGAGGTGACGCTCGGCTGGGTGGCCGAGCAGCTGCGCACCTTCGTCGACCTGAACCCGGACTTCGAGGTGCCGGTGGAGCGGCTGGCGACGTGGCTGGCGCGGCTGGACGACGAGGACGACGAGTGATTTTTCGCTGGTAGCGCGGGGCGCCGCGCCCCTTCAGGGGCGCGGGGCCGTGTCCACCTGCGGCTCCGCCGCGTGGGCGCGACAAGCCCCCACCGGCCCGCAGCCGCGCTCCCGCCGGACCGGCTCTAGCTGCGGCCCCGCCACCAGTCGTACGCGAGCGTCAACGCGCCGTCCGCGAGAACGACCGCCCCGACGGCGGTCAAGCCCCGCCGCCCGCCCCGGCGGCCCCACAGGGCCAGCGCCGCCCCGGCCGCGATCTCCCCCGCGCCCAGCGCCCGCGCCCGCGGCCCCCGCGTCCACGCGCCGAGCCGGCTGTTGTCCGCCGCGTCGAACCCGGCCCGTACGGCCTCGCGCCAGCCGGGCCAGTAGACCGCCTCGGCGGCGGGGAGCGCGCCCGCGGAGGCGCGCAGGCCGTCGGCCGGGACGCCCGGGGCGAGGCCGGGCGGCAGGTGCAGTCCGGTGCGCGAGAGGACGGCGATCAGCCCGCGGACGCGCGCCGCGGCGTCGGCGTCCGGGTCGGGCCGGGTGAGCGCGTCGAGCGCGTCCCCGTCGAGGACCGGGTCGAGGCCGGTCCGGGCCCGCAGCGCCGTCATGGCCGCCTCCTCGCCGAGCGGGGTGCCGTCGGCGACCCACGCGTACCCGGCGGTCCGCCGGAAGCCCGCCGCGACGACGAACCCCGCCCCCGACCCGTTCCACCACAGGCCCACGACGGGCCACGGCTCGGCGACGGCCAGCGCGTGGGCCCAGCCGGCGGTGGCGGTCGCGAGGTCGGTGCCCTCGGTGCGCCAGGAGTCCTCGCCCGGGATCAGCGCGCTCCAGCCCTCCCCGGCCGGGACCAGGAGGAGCGGTTCGTTCAGGAGCTGGGCGGAGGGCCGTACGCGGCCGGGCTCGGCCCGGCAGAGCAGCAGGACCCCCGCCGCGCGGCTGTGATCAGTAGCGGACATGCGACCACGCTATGCCAAGGCGAAGGCGCTTGACTTCACGGGACCGCGATATATCGTGTTTAGGGAAGACGCGATAGGTTGCGTCTCGTACGCCATCGCGTATGCCGTCTCGTACGCCATCGCGTACGCCGGCTTGTTCGTCAGCTTGTTCGTCCATCCCGACGCAGGAGGGGGTCCGGCATGCCCGCAGAGTCCGAGTGGTCGCTGTCCGCACCGGAGAAAATCGTCTTCGAGGGCCCGGTCACCGCCCTCGACGTGAGCATCGTGAACGGCACCGTCAATGTCGTCGGCGCGGACGGCGGCCCGGCCCGCCTGGAGCTGACGGCGCTCGACGGCCCGCCGCTGAAGGTCGTCCACCGGGGCGGCAAGCTGACCGTCGCCTACGAGGACCTGTCGAAGAAGTCCCTCCTCGGCTGGTTCGGCCGCAAGAACTGGAACCGCTCGGCCGGCGTGACGCTCACCGTGCCCGCGACCACCGACGTCAAGGTCGGCATCGTCGGGGCGAGCGCCGTGGTCTCCGGCATCGCGGGCGACACGAAGGTCGCGGGGGTCTCCGGCGACACCACGCTCGTCGGCATCACCGGCGACGTCCGTACGGAGACGGTCTCGGGCCGGGTCGAGGCCCAGCGCCTCGGCGGCGACGTGCGCTGCAACGGCGTCTCCGGCGACCTCACGCTCGTGGAGTGCTCGGGCGGCCGGATCAAGGCCGACTCGGTCAGCGGCAACGTGGTGATCGACCTGGCGCCGGCCGCGCCGGCCGTCGACCTGGCGGTCACCACCGTCTCCGGCGAGGTCGCCGTCCGGCTGCCGTCCTCGGCGGACGCGGCGGTGGACGCGGGCACCACGGTCGGCCCCGTCTCGTGCTCCTTCCCGGAGCTGTGGGTCAAGGACCAGTTCGGCTCGCGGAACATCACCGGCCGGCTCGGCGCCGGCCGCGGTCAGATCAAGGTCACCACCGTCTCCGGCGCCGTCGCGCTGCTCCAGGGGCCGGACGCCGACGACACGGACGACTGGGCGGACGACGACGCCCCCGCCCAGGGAAAGGTCCTCTGATGCCCCCCGTCTTCGCCCACGGCCGGCTCCGCCTCTACCTGCTCAAGCTGCTCGACGAGGCGCCCCGCCACGGCTACGAGATCATCCGGCTGCTGGAGGAGCGCTTCCAGGGCCTGTACGCGCCGTCCGCCGGCACGGTCTACCCGCGCCTGGCCAAGCTGGAGGCCGAGGGCCTCGTCACGCACACCACCGAGGGCGGCCGCAAGGTCTACGCGATCACCGCCGCCGGCCGCGCCGAACTCGCCGGGCGGCAGGGCGAACTGGCCGAGCTGGAGCTGGAGATCCGCGAGTCGGTGTCCGCCCTCGCGGCCGACATCCGCGAGGACGTCCGGGGCGCCGCGGGCGACCTGCGGCGCCAGATGCGCGAAGCCGCCCGGCTGACCCGGGCGTCGGGGGACGCCCACTCCTTCGACGGTGCCAAGGAGGACTTCCGCCGGGCGAAGGAGCAGTGGAAGGAGCAGGCCCGCCGGGCGAAGGAGGAGAGCCGGCGCGCCCGCCAGGACGCGCAGCAGGCCCGCCACCAGGCCCGGGAGGCCCAGGAGAGGGCCCGCGAGGAGGTCCGGCGCATCACCGAGCGCGTCCAGGAACAGGTGCGCGGCGGCGACTGGCCGACGGGCATCGCGGAGGGCGTCAGCGCGCTGGCGAAGGAGTTCGGGGCGTTCACGGGCTGGACGCCGGGCGCGGCGGGAACCGCGGAGGCGGACGGGCCCGGCACGCACGGCACCCGGCGCGCCGAGCGGCCGGCGGGCCCGGCCCCGGAGTGGGCCGAGGCCGCGGACAGCCTCTCGAAGGACCCGGCCCGCGATCTGGACCGCCTCCTCGACCGCTTCCGCGACGACATCCGCGACGCGGCCCGCGACCACGGCGTGACCACCGCCCAACTAGCGGAGACCCGCCACCACTTGGCCACGGCGGCCGCCCGCATCACGGCCCTCCTCCACCCGGGAGACTGACATGCCCACAGGAGCCACGGCGTGGTGGCTGACCCGCCTCTTAGGCCCCCGCACCACGCCTCCCCCTACCCGGCAGCCACAACAGCCACGCCCTTGACGGCCCGGCCCGAGGTCGCGGCTCCCGGGCGGCACGCGAAGAGGGGGCGGTACGGGTCTCGGCCCGTACCGCCCCCTCTTCGCCGTTTCCTTACAGCACCTTCGACAGGAACGCCTTCGTCCGGTCGTGCTGCGGGTTGGTGAGGACGTCGCGCGGGTTGCCCGCCTCGACCACCACGCCCTGGTCCATGAAGACCACCGAGTCGCCGACCTCGCGCGCGAAGCCCATCTCGTGGGTCACCACGATCATCGTCATGCCGTCCTCGGCGAGGCCCCGCATGACGTCCAGGACGTCGCCGACGAGCTCCGGGTCGAGCGCCGACGTGGGCTCGTCGAAGAGCATCAGCTTCGGCTCCATCGCCAGCGCCCGCGCGATCGCGACCCGCTGCTGCTGGCCGCCGGAGAGCTGCGAGGGGTAGTTCTCGGCCTTGTCGCCGAGGCCGACCCGGTCGAGGAGCTTCTTCGCCCGCTCGCGGGCGACGGCCTTCGTCTCGCCCTTGACCTGGACCGGTGCCTCCATGACGTTCGCGAGCGCCGTCATGTGCGGGAAGAGGTTGAAGCGCTGGAACACCATGCCGATGTCCCGGCGGTTCCGCGCGACCTCGCTGTCCTTGAGCTCGTACAGCTTGTCGCCCTGCTGCCGGTAGCCGACCAGTTCGCCGTCCACGTACAGCCGCCCGGCGTTGATCTGCTCCAGGTGGTTGATGCACCGCAGGAACGTGGACTTGCCCGATCCGGACGGGCCGATGAGGCAGAACACCTCGCGCGGGGCGACCTCCAGGTCGATGCCCTTGAGGATGTGGGCCGCGCCGTAGGACTTGTGGACGCCCTCGGCCTTCACCATTGCGTTCATGCGCTGACGCCTCCGGACGGACGGTTGCTGAAGGAGGCCAGGTTGACCTTGATCTTCTGCCATGGGGTGAGCGGCAGGCTGCGCAGCGAGCCGCGCGCGTAGTGCCGCTCCAGGTAGAACTGACCGACGCTGAAGATGCTGGTCAGGATGAGGTACCAGGTGGCGGCGAGGAAGAGCATCTCGACCGTGGCGCCTGTGGTCTGGCCGATGTCGGAGGTGGACCGCAGGAGTTCGAGGTATTGCGCGGCGCCGGCGGCCAGCGACGAGGTCTTCAGCATGTTGATGAACTCGTTGCCGGTGGGCGGCACGATCACGCGCATGGCCTGCGGGAGGACGATCCGGCGCAGCGTCCGGCCGTGGCTCATGCCGAGCGCGTGCGCGGCCTCGGTCTGGCCCTCGTCGACGGACTGGATGCCGGCCCGGACGATCTCCGACATGTACGCGGCCTCGTTGAGTCCGAGGCCGAGGAGCGCGGCCACGAACGGGGTCATGAAGTCGCTCATCTCGTCCCGGTAGATCGGGCCGAGGTTGATGTACGGGAAGATCAGCGCGAGGTTGAACCAGAGCAGCAGCTGCACGTAGACCGGTGTGCCGCGGAAGAACCAGATGTAGAGCCAGGACACGGACGACGTCACGGGGTTCTTCGACAGCCGCATCACGGCCAGCACGATGCCGAGCACGAGGCCCAGCAGCATGGCGAGCAGCGAGATCAGGACGGTCTTGCCGAGGCCGGAGACGACGGTGCCGTCGAAGATGTAGTCCGGGATGGCGCTGTAGTGCACCTTCGCGGTGGCGAAGGCGTTGACCAGCAGGCCGAGCAGGGCCAGCACGACCACGGCGGAGATCCAGCGGCCGTAGTGCCGGACGGGGATCGCCTTGATCGTCTCGGGGACGGCGGCGGTCGCGGCCGGACCGGGGTTGCTCTTGCCCGGGTTGTCCTTGCCGGGGTTGTCCTTGCCGGACTTACCGGGGTTGTCCTTGCCCGGGTTGCTCTTGCCGGGGTTGCTCTTGGCGAGCTTGTCGCCGTCGGCCGGGTCGGCGGACTCGGCGGCCTTGGCGGACGCGTCGGCCTCGGCGGGCTTCTCGTCGCCCTTGGCCGGCTTGTCGCCGTCCTCGGCAGCCTTGTCGGCCTTGTCGGCCTTCGCGGCGGACTCGTCCGCCTTCTCGGCCGCGGCGGCCTCAGCCGCCTTCGCCGGCTTCGCCGCCTCAGCCGGCTTTTCCGTTTCGGCCGGCTTCGCCGGTTCCTTCTTGTCGGGCTCTTCGGGGGACGGGGAGTCAGGGGAAGAAGTCACGGGGAGTGCCTTTCCAGCAGATCCGTACGAGGGAGAGGGGGACGGAGGGGGGAACTCCCGTCAGGAACCGCCGTTGACCTTGGCTTCCTTGACGGCACCGGCGTCGACGCCCCAGGTCTTGACGACCTTCTCGTACGCACCGTTCTTGATGATCGCTTCGAGGGCCGCCTGGAGCGCGTCCCGCAGCTGGTTGTTGTCCTTCGCGACGGCGATTCCGTACGGCGCGGCCTCGACCTGCTCGCCGACCGCCTCGAAGGCATTGCCGCCGTCCGCGGTCTTCACCGCGTACGCGGCGACCGGGAAGTCGCTGGAGACGGCGTCCACGCCGCCCGCCTTCAGCCGGGTCTGGGCCTCCAGATCGGTGTCGAAGGCCTCGATGCTGATCTTGTCCTTGTCGTTCTTCTCGCACTTCTCGGACTGGGACTTGGCCAGGTCGTCGGAGACCGTGCCGCGCTGCACCGCGATCTTCTTGCCGCAGAGGTCTTCCCACGTGGCGATGCCCTTGGTATCGCCCTTCTTGGTGTAGATCGAGACGCCGGCGTTGAAGTAGTCGACGAAGTCGACACCGTCGGTGACCTTTTTGCCGGTCTTGGCGTCGATGCCGTTCTGGCGGTCCTTCGTGTCGGTCATGGCCGACATGGCGATGTCGTACCGCTTGGAACGCAGGCCGATCAGCAGGTTGTCGAAGATGCCGTTGTTGAACTCGACCTTCACGCCGAGTTCCTTGCCCAGGGCGGCGGCGATGTCGGGGTCGATGCCGACGACCTTGCCGTCCTTCTTGAACTCCACGGGCGGGTAGGCGATGTCCGAGCCGACCTTGATGACACCGGAGTCCTGGATCTTCTTCGGCAGCTTGCCGAAGAGCGGCGCCTTCGAGCCCTGGGCGCTCTGACCGGCCTCGTTGCCGGTCTTGTCCCGCTGATCGCCACAGCCGGTGAGCAGCAGGGCGCCGGCGACCGCGATCGCGCCGGCCGCGGCCAAACGACTCCTGGCGGCAGCCGTGCGAGGGGTGGTGCTTGCGGTCATTGCTGGTTCCTCCTGCGGGTGAGGGGGTGGCCTGCCGTCGGGACGGCACGGAGCAAACACGGAACAAACACAGGAAAACGCTGATGACGCACGAGGGGCGGAGCACACGCCCTTGGATGTCGCGACCTCGTGCGATTGGGGCATCTTGCCATCCGGACTGCACCATTCGGGGGGCTCGCTATGTCAAAATCGGATAACGGGCGATCCCCGTGCCGTATCAGGGCCGTATCGGGCCCGCGTCAAGGCCGCATCGGGGCCGCATCAGCTCGGTGCCGGGTCGGCCGGGTCTACCGGATTCATGAGTTCCCTTTCTCTGGGCCGCTGCTGCGGACCACCGGCGAGAGACGTATCTCACGCGCCCTCTGTCTCAGTACGTGGACGTATCCGCCCGCTTGACACGACTTTTCCACCGCCTTGCCACCGTTCTGACACGCCTCTGCGGCTGCGCTGAACCGCGCCGCGGCAAGTCAGCGGGAACTCACTCGTAGGCCGTAGCGCTCATTTGATAGAAAGACCAGCTACACCCCGTATCCGGGGCTGAGGGCGCGTGTGCGGCGCGCCCGGCATACGGATCCGTACCGTGCGGCACCAACCCCACGCACGGAGGTCATCTCGATGGCCGGACACGGACCCGAAGCCCGACCCGCCCCGTAACCCAGGGCGGCTACCCTCGACGGACATTCGACAAAGGGGTCAAATACAGTGGCAGCGGAGATCGTGAATCCTCGCAGCGACAGCGGTCCGGACGGCGAAGACGCTCACGGCGAGTTCTTCGATCCGGCCTTTGCGCTGCACCGCGGCGGCAAGATGGAAATCCGGGCGACCGTGCCCGTGCGCGACCGGGACGACCTGTCCCTCGCCTACACGCCCGGTGTGGCAAAGGTGTGCAGCGCCATCGCGGAGCACCCGGAGCTCGTCCACGACTACACCTGGAAGTCCCAGGTCGTCGCCGTGGTCACGGACGGCAGCGCCGTCCTCGGGCTCGGCGACATCGGCGCCGAGGCGTCCCTGCCCGTGATGGAGGGCAAGGCGATCCTCTTCAAGCAGTTCGGCGGCGTCGACGCCGTCCCCATCGCCCTCGACTGCCGCGGCGTCGACGAGATCGTCGAGACCGTCGCGCGCCTCGCGCCCTCCTTCGGCGGCATCAACCTGGAGGACATCTCCGCGCCGCGCTGCTTCGAGGTCGAGCGCAAGCTCCAGGAGCGCGTGGACATCCCCGTCTTCCACGACGACCAGCACGGCACCGCCGTCGTCACCCTCGCCGCCCTGCGCAACGCCGCCAGGCTCACCGGCAGGACGCTCGGCGAGCTGCGCGCCGTGATCTCGGGCGCGGGCGCGGCCGGCGTCGCGATCGCCCGGATCCTGGTGGAGGCGGGCATCGGCGACGTGGCCGTCTGCGACCGCAAGGGCATCGTCTCGGCCGACCGCGACGACCTCACGGCCGTCAAGCGCGACCTCGCCGGCTTCACGAACAAGGCCGGCCTCTCGGGCACCCTGGCCGCGGCGCTGGACGGCGCGGACGTGTTCATCGGCGTCTCGGGCGGCACCGTTCCCGAGGAGGCGGTGGCCACCATGGCGAAGGAGGCCCTGATCTTCGCCATGGCCAACCCCACCCCGGAGATCCACCCGGACGTCGCGCACAAGTACGCGGCCGTCGTCGCGACCGGCCGCAGCGACTACCCGAACCAGATCAACAACGTCCTGGCCTTCCCCGGCATCTTCGCGGGCGCCCTCCAGGTGCGGGCCTCCCGCATCACCGAGGGCATGAAGCTCGCCGCCGCCGAGGCGCTGGCCGCGGTCGTCGCGGACGAGCTGAGCGCCGAGTGCGTCATCCCGTCGCCGTTCGACGAGCGGGTCGCCCCGGCGGTCACGGCCGCCGTCGCGGCCGCCGCCCGGGCGGAGGGCGTGGCGCGGCGCTGATGCGCACGCCTTGAGCCGTATGTGTACGAAAACCGGGCCGCACTCCCTTCCGGGGGGTGCGGCCCGGTTTTCGTGGATCAGCCGAGCCGCCGTACGAACACGTCGCCGGTGTTGTTGGTGTCGCCGGGCACCAGATTGCTGCCCCAGCTGTTGAAGACGGCCGTCCGGCCCAGCAGGTCGGTCCGGACCTCGCCCGCGGTGCCGTTGTCCTGGGTCCCCTCCGCGGCGACGTTGAGCCGCTCCACGGCGCCGGTACGGAGATCCCGTACGAAGACGTCCTGCCGGTCGTTGGTGTCGCCGGGCACCAGGTTGGCGGCGTCGGAGGCGAAGAACACCCGCTGGTTGTCGGCGCTCATCGCGGCGCCCCCGTAGGAGCTCCCGTCGGCCTGGGAGCCGTCGGCCGCGAGGCTCAGTCGCCGGGTGACGCCGGTCTGGAGGTCCTTGGCGTAGACGTCCTGGGCACCGTTGGTGTCGTCCTGCGCCACCTGCTCGGGGCTGGAGAACAGGGCGTACCGGCCGTCGGGGCTCAGCCCGATGCCGCCGGTGACCAGCGCGGGCAGACCCTCGTACGTCTCGGCGGCCTGCTCGGTGCGGCCGGTGCGCAGGTCGTGCACGCAGAAGCCGTAGAGGCCGGGCCGGGCGAGGCCCTTGCCGGGCTTCCGCGGCCCGCCCGGGGCCAGGTTGCCGGCCGCCGTCCGGAAGCCGACGCGGCTGCCGTCCGCGCTGATCACCGGGTAGCCGGACATGCCGTCGGCCTCGGTGCCGTCGCTCGCGACGCTCACCCGCCGCGTGGTGCCGCGCAGGCGGTCGAGGACGAAGACGTCCTCGCGCTGGTTGGTGTCGCCGGGCACGAGGTCGTCGCGGGCGGAGACGAAGGCGACGTAGCGGCCGTCCGTGCTGATGGCCGGCGAGTGGTTGGAGCCGGTCGCTCCGGTGCGGTTCTTGACGAGCACGTCGGTCCGGCCGGTGCGGCGGTCGCGGACGAAGACGTCGGAGCCCTTCGGGTTGCTGCCCGGGGCGAGGTCGGCCCCCGAGTCGAAGACGACGTACCGGCCGTCGCCGCTGATCGACGGCGACGAGGCCCCGGTACCGGCCGGGGTGCCGTCGCTCGCCGCGCTGACCAGCTCGGTCCTGCCGGTCCGCAGGTCCCGTACGAAGACGTGGCCGGCGGGCCCCGCGCCGGGCACGAGGTTGCCGGCCCGGGACGCGAAGACGGCGTACCGGCCGTCGGCGCTGAGCGAGGCGCCCCACGACTCCGCGTCGGCCTGGGTGCCGTCGCTCGCGACGCTGACGCGCTCGGTGCGGGGCGGGGCGGGCGGCGCCCCTGCGGCGGCCGCGGACGCGGGGGCCGCGGGCAGCAGGGTGACGCAGCCGCCCAGTAACGCGCCCGCTACGGCGATCCGTCTGATCTGCCTGATCCGTTCGATTGGTCTGGAGTGTCTGATCGGTCCGGTGCCTCTCGGGTCACGCATGGTTCCCCCTCCGTGAGCTCCCGCACCGGGTGGCACGGGGCCAACCGAAGCCAACCCCCGGCCCTCGCGCCCGGTCAATGAGGAGGCGTGGCCTCCGCCGCGGATACGGCTGTTGCGACAGGAGGTTCTGGACACGAAAGCGGGGCGCGGCGCGTGTCACACCACGGCGAGGTTCCGCCCGGCAGGCGGCGGGGCTAGGTTCGGATCATGTTCGCCGCCTACGCCGCACGCATCGACCGTGACCAGCCGCTCAACGGACTCGAGTTGGGGCAGCGCCCCGAGCCGGAGGCGCCCCCCGGCTGGACGGTCGTCCACGTCAAGGCGGCGACGCTCAACCACCACGACCTGTGGTCGCTGCGCGGCGTCGGGCTCGGCGAGGAGGCCCTGCCGATGATCCTCGGCTGCGACGCCGCCGGTGTCGACGAGTACGGCAACGACGTCGTCGTCCACTCCGTCATCGGCCAGACGGGCCACGGCGTGGGCCCGCTGGAGACACGCTCCCTCCTCACCGAGCGCTACCAGGGCACCTTCGCCGAGCGCGTCGCCGTCCCCGCGTGGAACGTGCTGCCCAAGCCCGCGGAGCTCAGCTACGAGGAGGCGGCCTGCATGCCGACCGCGTGGCTCACCGCGTACCGCATGCTGTTCACCAACGCGGACGTGCGCCCCGGTCAGAGCGTCCTCGTGCAGGGCGCGGGCGGCGGCGTCGCCACCGCCGCGATCGCCCTCGGCGCGGCGGCCGGCCTGCGGGTCTACGCGACCAGCCGGGACGCGGCCAAGCGCGAGCGGGCCGTGGAGCTCGGTGCCGAGGCGGCGTTCGAGCCGGGGGCGCGGCTGCCGCACCGGGTCGACGCCGTCATCGAGACGGTCGGCGCCGCGACGTGGTCGCACTCGGTGAAGTCCCTCAAGCCCGGCGGCACCCTCGTGATCTCCGGCGCGACCAGCGGCCAGAACCCGCCGGCCGTCGAGCTCAACCGCATCTTCTTCCTGGAGCTGAAGGTCGTCGGCTCCACCATGGGCACCAAGGAGGAGCTGGCGGACCTGCTGAGCTTCTGCGCGGCGCGCGGCCTGCGGCCCGTCATCGACTCCGTCCTGCCGCTGGACCGGGCCCGCGAGGGGTTCGAGAAGATGGCCGGTGGCGACCTGTTCGGCAAGGTCGTCCTGACGGTATGAACGGCGGATGCCGAAGAGACGCTCGCGAGGCTTGAGCAAGGCGGCGTTCGTCACCGTAGCCGCGGTCCTGGCAGTCCTGACACTCCTGGCGCCGCCGGGGACGGCCGCGGAGGCCCGTACGGAGGGGGTGTCCGCGGCCCCGGGCATCCCGCCCCTCACCGACGAGCAGGGCCGCACCCTCGCCCTCCGCGGCTGGAACCTCGCGGACAAGGAACACCGCGGCGACGAAGCCCTCGCGGACATCACCGAGCGCTCCCTGCGCGACATGTCCGCGCAGGGCTTCAACGTCGCCCGGCTCGCGGTCTTCTGGGACGACCTGGAGCCGCGGCCGGGCCACTACAGCGAGCGCTACCTGCGCAAGATCGAACGCGTCCTGGACTGGGCGCACCGCCACCGCGTCCGCGTCGTGATCGACGCCCACCAGGACGTCTACGGCCCGGCCTTCGGCAGCCACCGCGGCATTCCCGCCTGGGCCACCCGCACCGACGGCCTGCCCTACCGGACCCACCCCGACGACTGGTTCGCCGAGTACTTCGAACCCGCCGTGCAGGCCGCTTTCCAGCACCTCTACGAGGACGCCGACCTGCGCCGCGCCCAGGCCCGCATGTGGCAGGTCCTCGCGGGGCGGCTCGCGGGCCACCCTGCCGTGTTCGGCTACGACCTGATCAACGAACCGATGGGCCGGCTGCGGGAGGGGGAGGGCATCCCGGACGCGGCGCGGCGCATCGAGGCCACGCAGATCACGCCCATGTACCAGCGCGTCGCCGAGGCGATCCGGCGCGTCGACCGCCGCCACTGGCTGTTCGTCGAGCCCACCCCGGCGGCGGGCGAGGGCGTCCCGACCGGCCTGGGCCGCATCCGTGACCCCAAGGTCGTCTACGCCCCGCACTTCTACAACGCCGCCATGGAGGCCGGCCGCGACTACGACCCGGCCTCGGGCTGGCTTTCCGCCTACGAGGCGGCCGTCGTGCACTACCCGCGCGCGATGCGCATCCCCGTCTTCATCGGGGAATGGGGCCCGCTGAACAGCTCCCTGCCGAACATGGCCCGCTTCTACGCCGACGCCCTCGCCTCCATGTCCCGCTACGCCACGGGCTGGACGAGCTGGACGTGGTGCTACGGCGGCGCGTACTGCGCGATGGACGAGCGGGGCCGCTTCCAGGCGAACAAGTCCCGGACGGCGGAGCCGTACGCGGCGGCGGTGGCGGGAACGGTGCGGGCCGTGTCGTACGACGCGGGAGCGGCCGTCTACCGCCTGACGTACACGCCTCAGGGGAAGGGAGTGACGGAGTTGTCCACACCCCCGTCGCCCCGAGGCCGGCACATCACGGTGACGGGCCCCGCACGGGCCGACACGACGAGCGTGCGGCCGGGCGAGCGGGGCGTTGTACGGATCCGCGCGGGGGCGGGCGCGGGTGAGGTGAGGGTGACGGTGACGCCGGGCCGGGACCTGCCCTAATAGTCGAACGTCTCGAAGCTGACGACCGCGGTGTCGTCGCCTTCCCAGCGGACCTTCACCCGCACCTCGTCAGCCTGCAGCCTGCCCGGCGGCCTTTGGATGCTGAGGGCGAGCCCTTCCTTCCGTTCCACCACGCCGTCGGATTCCGTTCCGTCCGGCTTGTTCCGCTCTCCGGAGAGCGAAGCAAGCCAGGGGCGGGCACCGGCGCGCGGCATGCGGAAGGTGCCCGACTGCGTGTGACCCGCAAGGCCTTCCACCTCGGCGCATTGCTGACCACTCGCATGCTCGGGAAGCACCCAGCCCATGGCATACATGGCCTCCGAGCAGGCCACCGAGCGCTCTTGAACACCCTCGGCCCGGCCCCCCTTGCACCCGGCAAGGGCGGCCGAACCACCCAAGCCCACTGCTGCGGCCAGGACGAGGAGCCGCTTCGCCTTCCGGCGCTGCGGGCGAGGGGCGGGCTCTAAGTTCATCGTAGATAGGTGCACTGGCAAAGTATGACCTGGCGGGACATCAGGCCCACTGCCGCTACTTCAGCGCGAGCACCATCGCGTCCGACGGCGAGCTCCAGACCGTGCGGGCTTCGGCGAAGCCCGCCTCGCGGAGGGTGCGGGCGTGCCAGTCGGCGGAGGGGGTGTCGCCGTCGGCGTGTTCGCCGTAGATCTCGAAGCGTTCGGCGGTGGGGCCGGCGAGGACGGGGTCGGCGGCGGCGAGGTCCCACCAGGCGCGCCAGTCGAGGGCGCCGGCGGCCTTGGCGCGGTCCATGCGGGCGTGGCGCAGGGCCCGCTCGGCCTCGTTGATGCGGGGCGTGGCGGGGTCGGGCATGTGGTCGGCGTTGAGGAAGACGCCGCCGTCGCGGACGAGGCCGGCGAGCTGCCCGTAGAGGGTGCGCAGGGGGCCCGAGTGGAGCCAGTGCAGGGCGGTGGCGGTGAGGACGGCGTCGTAGCGGTCGTGGGGCAGCCGGGCGGGCCAGTCCGGGTCCTTGAGGTCCGCGGTGACGAAGCGGACGCGGTCGTCGCCGGCGAAGGTGCCGCGGGCGATGGCGAGCAGGGCCGGGTCCAGGTCGACGCCGGTGGACTCGGCCTTCGGGAAGCGGTCGAGGAGGCGGGCGGTGATGGTGCCGGTGCCGCAGGCGAGGTCGAGCACGCGGGGCGCGGGGCCGGCGAAGGCCTCGACCATGTCGAGCATGACCCGGAACCGCTCCTCGCGGTCGGGCAGGTACCACTCCTGCTGCCGGTCCCAGCTGTCCTGCCAGGCGCTCCAGTCCGTGCCGGCGACGGCCTCGGTCATGGGGGTCCCTCCAACGGGTCGCGCGTGTAATACCCTCGGTCACGTGCCGACCATTACAAGAGTCGGCGCTCCGACCCTAAACCGCCACGCGTAAGGACCACAAGTGGAACTGGCCTATTACTCGGACTTCGCTGTGCGGCTGGTCAACAGCGAGGAGCCCGCGCGCGGCACCGACACGCTGACCTCCGTGGACGCCGTGCGCGAGCTCTTCGGCAGCAGCGCGCAGGCCGCCCGGCGCGCGGGCGACAGCGATGTGACCCGGCTCCGGGCCGTACGGGCCCGGCTGCGCGCGGTCTTCGAGGCGGCCGCCGAGGACGACGAGGTGCGCGCCGTGGACCTGCTCAACGCGCTGCTGATGGAGTACCCGGTCAGCCCGCAGGTCTCCGGGCACGAGTACCGCGACGAGGACGGCCGCCCCAAGTGGCACATGCACATCGCCGACCACGCGGCCAACGCCGGCGCCTCGTACGCGGCCACCGCCTGCATGGGGCTGGCCGTCCACCTGACCGAGTACGGGGTCGACCGGCTCGGCATCTGCCAGGCCGCGCCCTGCCGCAACGCCTACCTGGACACCTCGACCAACCGCTCGCGCCGCTACTGTTCCGACCGCTGCGCCACCCGCGCCAACGTCGCCGCCTACCGGGCCCGCAAGCGCCTGGAGAGCCGCGCGGCCGAGGCCCCCGCGGGCAGCGACCGCACCGGCCTGAGCGCCGACGCCAGCCAGGACAGCAGCGCGCCGGCCGAGCGCTGACCCGCCTCCGGGGGCCGCCGCAGCCGCACCAGCGCGCGGGCGACCACGAACTCCTCCGGCACGGCGCCGAACTCCCGGCTGTCGTTCTCGACGAGCGGGTTGTCCCCCCGCACCCACCAGCCGCCCTCGCGCCGCTCCACGGCGCGCTTGACGATCAGCAGGTCCTGCCGGAACGGGTGGCGCAGCACCACCACGTCACCCGGCCGCACCACCGCTCCGTACTGGACGACGAGCTGGTCCCCGGGGTTCAGCGTCGGCACCATCGACGGGTTGTAGACCTCGGCCAGCCCGATCCGCAGCAGTCCGCGACGCTCGCGGTCCTGCTCCTGCCCGCGCTCGTCCACTTGCTCCTGCACCACGGCACCTCCCGGTCCGTATCCTCCACCAGTTCCAGACTGACACCGGTCTTTTGTCCTAAGCCCCCCGGGGCACCCGAGAAAAGCCTTCCCACACCGAGTAATCTCGCACCTGAGAAGACGATCACGAGGAAGGACAGCTCTATGCTCTCCCGCCTGTTCGCACCCAAGGTGCGAGTCAGCGCCCACTGCGACCTGCCCTGCGGTGTCTACGACCCCGCCCAGGCCCGCATCGAGGCGGAGTCGGTCAAGGCCGTCCAGGAGAAGTACCAGGCGAACGAGGACGCGGACTTCCGCGCCCGTGCGCTCATCATCAAGGAGCAGCGCGCGGAGCTCGCCAAGCACCACGTCTCGGTGCTCTGGAGCGACTACTTCAAGCCGCCGCACTTCGAGAAGTACCCGCAGCTGCACCAGCTGGTCAACGACACCCTGAAGGCCCTGAGCGCCGCCAAGGCGTCCAGCGACCCGAAGACGGGCGAGAAGGCGCTGGAGCTCATCGCCGAGATCGACCGCATCTTCTGGGAGACGAAGCAGGCCTGATCCGGGCTCAAGAAGCGTCACCCAGGGCCCGGCAGCAGTGCTGCCGGGCCTTTGGCGTACCGTGCCCGCGCCACCGCCAGCGCCGTCCCGTAGAGCGTCAGGACGACGGCCGTCAGGGCGTAGTACAGCGGCGGCAGGGCCGTCATGCCCAGCGCCGGGCCGAGGGGGGACAGCGGCAGGAGCAGGCCTACGACGGCGAGGCCGGTGGTCGCCAGGCGGACCGGCAGCGGGGCGCGGCGTTCGGCGGCGTCCCTGCCCGCGCGGAGGAGGAGCATCACCAGGGCCTGGGTGAGCAGGTTCTCCGTGAACCAGCCGGCGTGGAAGGCGGCCTGGCCGCCGGTGCTGCCGGCGGAGCGCAGGGTCAGGGCCAGGACGGCGAAGGTCGCGAGGTCCGCTGCGGCGTTGAGGAGGCCGAAGGCCGTCATGAAGCGGAACAGCGCGCGGGGCCGCAGGACCGCGGGGCGCTCGTGGACGGTGGCGGCGGGGCGGTCGTAGGCGAGGGAGAGCTGGGCCGCGTCGAAGCACAGGTTCTGCACGAGGACCTGGGCGGGCAGCATCGGCAGGAACGGCAGCAGCAGGCCCGCGGTCAGCATGGCGATGACGTTGCCGAGGTTGGACGAGAGCGTGATGCGCAGGTAGGCGGCGATGTGGCCGGTGCTGCGGCGGCCGGTGACGACGGCGCGGCCGAGGGCGGTGAGGTCCTTCGAGGCGAGGACGACGTCGGCGGCCTCGCGGGCCACGGGCACGGCGTCGCGCGGGCAGATGCCGACGTCGGCGGCGTGCAGGGCGGCCAGGTCGTTGACGCCGTCGCCGAGGAAGCCGGTCGTGCTGCCGGCGGTGCGCAGGGCGCGGACGACGCGGGCCTTGTGCTCGGGGGCGCAGCGGGCGAAGACGGTGGTGCGGGCCGCGAGGCGGGCGAGTTCGGCGTCGCCGGCGGCGTCGATCCGGGCGGCGGTCAGGGGTTCGCCGGGGTCCAGGCCCAGTTCGCGGCAGGCCCGGGCGGCCGTGCCCGGGTGGTCGCCGGTGAGGACCTTGACGGCCACGCCGCGCTCGGCGAGGGCGGTCAGGGCCTCCGCGGCGGTGGGCGCGAGGGCGTCGCGCAGGCCGACGAAGCCGGCGAGGGTGAGCCCGCGCTCGTCCTCGGGCGCGTACGGGCCGGCGCTCGCGGGCCGCTCGGCCACGGCGACGGCGAGCACCCGCAGGCCGCTCTCCGCGAGGGCGTCCGCCCGGGCGGCGAGGCGCGCGCGGTCCTCGGGGCCGAGGGGACGGCCGGCTCCGGGGTTCCCCGCGCCGTCCGCCACCCGCGTGCAGCGCTCCAGGACGTCCTCGGCGGCGCCCTTGACCACGAGGACGTACGTGCTGGCCGGGCCGCGGCCGCCCGTGAGCGTACGGACGTTGCCCGGCAGCACCGGCTCCGGGCCGTCCGGCTCGTACCCGCTGCCCGCCTCGTACCCGCCCGGGACCCGTACGAGCGCCGAGGCGATGCGGCGGCCGGGGCCGCAGGGGAGCGCCGTGACGCCCTCGACGCCGTCGGCGCCGCAGCCCCGTTCCTCGTCGGCGTCGAGGAGGGCCTCGTCGAGGGCGTCGGGCGCGGGGAGCTCGGCGAGGTGGAGCGTCCAGAGGGCGGCGACGGCGGCCCAGCGGAGCACGGCGGGGTCGTCGTGGCCCTCGGGGTCCACGGCGCGGTCGAACACCGGCCGGTCCTGGGTGAGGGTGCCGGTCTTGTCGACGCACAGCACGTCGACGGCGCCGAGGTCGTGCAGCGCGGGCAGCCGCCGCACGATCACCTCGCCGCCGCGGGCGAGGAGGGCCGCGCCGCGGGCGAGGGCGGTCGTCACGACGACCGGCAGCATCTCGGGCGTGAGCCCCACCGCGACGGCCACGGCGAAGGGGAGGGTCTCCAGGCCGCGGCCGCGCAGCAGCGCGCTCGCGACGAGCACCAGGGGCGCGGTGAGCAGCATGAACCGCACCAGGGTCCGGGCGATGCCGTTCACGGAGCGGTCGAAGGGGCCGGGCAGGCGCGGCCCGGGGTCCCGCGGCAGGGCGCCGGAGAGGACGGTGTCCGCGCCGGTGGCGGCGACCACGCCGGTGGCGCTGCCGGAGACGACGCTGCTGCCCTGGAGGCAGAGGTCGCCGGCCGTGTCCTTGGTGACGGGCGCGGACTCGCCGGTGAGCGCCGCCTCGTGCACGGTCAGGCCCGTCGTACGGAGCAGCCGCAGGTCGGCGGGGACGAGGTCGCCGGGGGCGAGGAGCACGACGTCGCCCGGGACGAGCTGTTCGACGGGCAGTTCGCGGGTCACGGGGGCGTCCGGCTCCGCGGGGCGGCGGCGGACGGTCGCGGTGGTGGCCACCAGCTCGCGCAGGGCGGCCGCCGAGCGGTCGGCGCGGTGCTCGCCGGTGGCGCGCAGCACGCAGCTGACCGTGACCAGGACGGCGATCACGCAGGCGGTGCCCCAGGCGGCGAGGGCCGCCGAGACGAGGCCGAGGGAGAGGAGGACGGCGGTGAAGGGGTCGCGCAGGCTGCGCGCGAAACGGCGCGGCCAGGGGTCGGGGCGGCGGCCGGGGAAGACGTTCTCGCCGTGGCGCGCGAGCCGGGCGTCGGCCTCGGCCTCCACCAGCCCGCGCGGCCCGCTCTCCAGCGCGCGCAGGACTTCCAGGGCGGTGGTGCCGGTGGCTACGGGTCCTCGCGCGGCGGGGCGGTCAGGCGCCCAGGCCATGGAGACGCCCGGTGCGGGCGGTGCCGCGGGCACCGGCGGCGTCCCCGGCGGCCGCCCCGGCCTTGCGGTCGGCGAGCTGTCCCACCATCAGGCGGACGATCGTGACGACGTGCGGGTCGTCCACGAGGTAGACCATGCGCCGCCCCTCGCGGCGCGAGCGGACGAGCCCGGCCAGCTTCAGCTTCGCGAGGTGCTGGCTGATCGCGGGCAGCGCGCCGCCGACCCGCTCGGCGAGGGCGGTGACGTCGCTCTCGCCCTGGGCCAGGGCCCACACGAGGTGGAGCCGGGCGGGCGAGGCGAGCAGCCCGAACGCCGCGGCGGCCTCGGTGAGCACGTCCGCCGCGGGGTCGCCGAGGCCCTCGCCGAAGTCCTCTTCGACGTCCTCGAAGCTTCCGACACCTGCGGCCACTGTCGCTCTCCCGTTCCTGCCGCGCCTCCCTGTGCCCGGCACGACCAGTCTAGGCAGGGCGCGGCGGGCGGACGGGCGGACATGCGCCGCCCCGTGGCTGGGCAGAAGTACCGAGAGGAACCGGTCCGGAAAGGTGGCAACAGGCTGCAAGAGGGGGAGCCGTGGAAATCTCCGGAATTGTCAGTGCAATCATCATCGGTCTGATCATCGGCGTACTGGGGCGGCTGGTCGTGCCGGGCCGCCAGCACATCGGCGTGCTGTGGACGATCGTGGTGGGCATCGCCGCGGCGTTCCTGGGCGCGGCGATCGCCCACTGGCTGGGCGTCGACGACACCAAGGGGATCGACTGGATCGAATGGCTCATCCAGATCGGCCTGGCCGCGCTGGGCGTGGCCGCGCTCGACCGGGCGAAGGCGCGGCACTGACGTCCGTACGGGCCGGGGGTCCGGGAATGTCAGACATGGTGCAGGGGTGATTCAGGTGTGGTTCAGGAGAGCTTGCCGCCGTAGTCCGGCAGCTTGAAGGTCCGCTCGGCGTGGCCGCCCACCAGGTCGCTGTCGTTGTTCCCGATGTTCGCGATGATCGTGTAGCCGTTGTTCTCGATCTCCGCGCGCTTGGCGGTCTTGTACGTGCTCACCTCGTGGAAGAGGTCGGGCAGGTGGCGTACGTACAGGCCGCTGACCGGGTAGCCGGCGGTGCGCAGGTTGTGCTCGGTGAGCCCGTCGAGGATGCCGGGGCGCGCGGTGACGAAGAAGATCGCGGCGCCGTGGGCGTTCGCGTACCGGGTCAGGTCCAGCACCGGCTTGATGGCCGGCGTGGGGTACGTCCAGTGGAAGTCGGTCTCCAGCGAGCTGTTGTCGATGTCGAGGACGATGGCCTGCTTCCGGCCGTGCGCGTTCGCGGTGCGGTCCTTGACGTAGGGCAGGGCCTGGTCGATGACGGCCTGCACGTCGCGCTGCCAGGTGGTGTAGTCGACGCCCTTGAGGCCCGCGGTGCCGGAGGTGCGTGCCGCGGCGCCGGCCGTCGCGCTCGCGCTCGCCGGGGTGTTCGTGGTGACGGCGGCGGGGCGGCCGGCGTCGGCGGCGGTTGCGTCCGTGGCGGCGGTCGCGGCCGTGGCCAGGACGGCGGCAGCGAGGGCGAGGGCCGCGCGGCGGGCCGGAATCGGTGCGGTCATGCGTGGCATGTTCACGCCCGTCAGTGACGCGCGGGAAACGTGTGGGTGACCGTCCGGCGTCGCGGGGCTGCCCGGTCCGTGCGCCCGCGTCCGCATCCGCGCCCGCGCGCACGTCCTGCCCTGCTCCTGTCGTACGCCAGATGACTGACGATCCGTCGTATTTTCTTCCGTTTACGCGTCGGCCCCCGAACCCGGAGGCATGGGCCACGGGTCGCCGGGTAGGCGGGCGGAAGTGTCACCTACGGATCTGGGGAGGACGATGTGACCATCACGGCATCCACGTTTACGACGGAGCATTCGGCGGCTGCCCCGCAGCGGCTCGAAGACGCGGTCGGGGGGCTGCCGTACATCGAGGACGCGACCACAGTGGCGCCGCGGGACGCCCGCGCGCTGTCCGGGCTCTTCTTCGCACGGCTGCGGGAGCTGGAAGAGGGCACCCGCGCCTACCAGTACGCACGGAACACCCTGATCGAGATCAACCTCTCACTGGTCCGCTTCGCCGCCTCCCGGTTCCGCAGCCGCAGCGACCAGATGGAGGACATCATCCAGGTCGGCACGATCGGGCTGATCAAGGCGATCGACCGGTTCGACCTCTCGCGCGAGGTGGAGTTCACGACCTTCGCGGTGCCGTACATCGTCGGCGAGATCAAGCGGCACTTCCGCGACACCGGCTGGTCGGTGCACGTGCCGCGGCGCCTCCAGGAGCTGCGCGTCGAGCTCGCCAAGGCCACGAGCAAGCTCTCCCAGGAGCTCGACCACGCACCGACCCCCGCCGAGCTGGCCGAGCACCTCGGCATCAGCCGGGAGGAGGTCGTCGAGGGCATCGTCGCCGGCAACGGCTATACGGCCGGCTCGATCGACGTCCCCGTGGACGACGGCTCCGAGCAGACCGGCACCACCTACGCCGACCGGCTCGGCGGACTCGACCCCGCCCTCGAAGGCGTGGAGAACCTGCACGCGCTCAAACCGCTCGTCGCCGAGCTGGACGAACGCGACCGGAAGATCCTCCGGATGCGGTTCGGCGGGGAGATGACCCAGTCGGAGATCGGTGCGGAGCTGGGAATCTCGCAGATGCACGTCTCGCGGCTGCTCACCCGGATCCTGGGGCGGCTAAGGGCAGGGATGCTCGGGCACGAGCACACGCAGGGGCACACACGGAAGTAGCGGCGCGGCGGTCCGGGTGTCCCGGGGTACCGCCCCGGGACACCCGGACCGCGCAAGCCGCGGCGCTACACCGCCGCCGGCGCCGCCGGTCCCGTCGCCGCCGGCACCAGCCACGTCGCCCGGACGGTCTTCCCGTCCGGCCGCCGGTCCACCTCCAGCAGACCGGCCAGCCGCTCCACCATGTGCCAGCCCAGCCCGCCGCCCCCGCCGAAGTCCGGGGTGCGCGGCTGCGGCGGCCACGGACTCGCGTCGGCGATCTCCACCACCAGGCGGTCCTGCACCGCCCGCACGCACAGCCGCCACCAGCCGCCCGTGTGCCGGATGGCATTGGTGACCAGCTCGGACACCACGAGGACGACGGCGTCGGTATCCACCCAGGGGCAGTGGCGCGCCAGGAACTCCGCCGTCGCGTGGCGCGCACCGGCGGCGTCCCCGTACGGGGCTTCGATCACAACCATCCGGCGGCTCCCTCGTTGCTGACCTGTTTCGTTGCTGACCTGGCTGTACGTGTCCGTCGAGCCGCGTATACCCAGCGATCGCCGGGTCATGACCACCCCGGGACGAGGGGTTCGTCACCGTATGGCCGGCGCTTCCCGGGCCCGCCGCTCCCCCGCTCGCGACCGCGCGCTCACCAGCACTCCCAGCGCGCCCGCCACCAGCAGCCCGCCCAGCCACAGTGCCGCCGGCAGCGACACCGCGTCCACGGCCCGCCCGCCCAGCAGCGCCCCCAGCGCGATCGCCGCGTTGAACGCCGAGACGAAGAGGGCCGACGCCGCCTCCCGCGCTCCCGGGACCGCCGCCGTCAGCAGTCCCTGCGTGGCCACCGACACCCCTCCGTACGCCAGGCCCCACCCCACGACGAGGACGCCGGCCACGAGCGCGCCGCCCGTCGGCACGGACATGGCCGGGACCACGACGGCCAGCGCGGCCGAGATCACCAGCAGGACCCGGCGCGGGCTGCGCGCGGCGGCCGTGCCCGCGAGGAAGTTGCCGGCCACGCCCGCCGCCCCGTACGCCAGCAGCAGCCCGCTGATCAGGCCGGCACCGGCACCGGACGCCCGCTCCAGGACGGGCCGGACGAAGGTGTAGCCCGCGAAGTGCCCGGTCACCAGCAGCAGGACGACCAGCAGACCCGCCCGTACGCCCGGGACGCGCAGCAGCCCCGCGACCTCCGCCGGCCGCACGGCGCGCTCCGGCGGCAGCGGGGGCAGCAGCAGCGCGAGCGCCGCGGCCACGGCCAGGGAGAGCACGCCCACGGCGGCGAACGCCACCCGCCAGCCGCCCAGCCCACCCGCAAGGGTTCCGGCCGGGACGCCCAGCACCGACGCCACGGCTATGCCGCTGAAGACCAGCGATGTCGCCGGCCCCACCGACCGCTCCGGCACCAGCCGCACCGCCAGCCCGGCCGCCACGGCCCATACGCCCCCGATGCACAGCCCCACCAGCACCCGCAGCGCCACCAGCACCGCGATGTGGGGCGCCGCCGCCGACAGCAGGTTCGCCACGGCCAGCAGGCCCATGAGCCCCACGAGCACCCACCGCCGGTCGAGCCGCCCCGCGGCCGCCGGCACCGCGGGCGCGGCCACGGCCGCCACGAGGCCGGGCACGGTCATGGTCAGCCCGGCCGTGCCCGCCGGGACGCCGAGCCCGGAGCCGATCGGGGTGAGCAGGCCCACGGGGAGCATCTCGCTGGTCACGACCGAGAACGTCGCCGCG
The DNA here is from genome assembly GCF_044336695.1 of Streptomyces sp. SCA2-17. Classification (NCBI taxonomy): domain Bacteria; kingdom Bacillati; phylum Actinomycetota; class Actinomycetes; order Kitasatosporales; family Streptomycetaceae; genus Streptomyces; species Streptomyces sp. SCA2-17. The sequence continues at coordinate 4,351,758 of NZ_CP117521.1, read as the reverse complement.
GCGACCGCCGCCACGGCGGGCCAGCCGCCCCGCGCCTTCGCCCCGGCCTTCGTCTTGGCCTTCGTCTCGGCCTTCGCCTTCACGTACGTGTTCATGGTCACGAGCCTCGGTACGGCCGCGCCCGGGAACAACGCCGGACCTCTCATCCTTCAATGAGCGGAGCTAATCGATGGCCAGGGGGGCAGCGTGGGCGCGGGAACGGGCACAGGCGTGGGCGCGGACCTCAGGGAGCTCGAAGCCTTCCTCGTCCTCGCCGAAGAACTGCACTTCGGTCGGGCCGGCGAGCGGCTGTACGTGTCGCAGGGCCGGGTCAGCCAGCTCCTGCGCTCCCTCGAAGGCCGCATCGGCGCCCGGCTGTTCGACCGCACCAGCCGGCGCGTGGCGCTCACGCCGCTCGGCGAGCGGTTCCTGGCCGGGCTGCGGCCCGCGTACGAGGCCCTGGCGGGGGCCGTCGGCGACGCCCGGGACGCGGCCCGGGGTGTGGACGGCACCCTGCGGATCGGCTTCCAGGGCATGGCGGGGGGCGGGGTGACGGAGGCCGTGGGAGCGTTCCAGGACCGGCACCCCGGGTGCGCGGTCGAGCTCGTGGAGATCCCGCTGAGCGACCCCTTCGGCGCCGTGCGGAGCGGCGAGGTCGACGCGGCAGTGGTGTTGCTGCCCGTGGCCGAGCCGTCCCTGGCCGTGGGCCCGGTCTTCTCCCGGGAGCCGCAGACCCTGGCGGTGTCCGTGCGGCACCCGTTCGCCGGGCGCGCCGAGGTCGCTGCGGAGGAGCTCGCGGGCTGCCCGCTCGTGGTGCCCGCCGGGCCCGCCCCCGCCTACTGGCGCGAGGCGCAGGCCCCCGCCGTCACGCCCGGCGGGCGCCCCGTCCCCCGCGGCCCGGAGGTGACGACCCTTCAGGAAGGCATCACGCTGACGGCCGCCAACCGCGCCGGAATGCTCCTGTGCCGGGCCACGGCCGGCTACCACGCGCGCCGCGACATCGCCTTCGTCCCGGTGACCGGTCTGCCCGGCTCGGCCTTGGGGCTCGTACGGCGGCGGGGCGGGGAGACGGAGCGGCTGCGGGCCTTCGGGCAGGTGCTGGCGGAGGTCGCCGACGGGGCCGCTGCCTGCGCCCACACCATCCTGGCGATCCCAGCGGCCGCCATCAGGGCGGGCAGCGCCAGGACGAAGAAGTCGAGCATGAAGCGGAAACCCACCGATGTCGTATGTGTGTGCGCATATTGCCCGGACTGATCAGGTCGTGAGGTCCGCGCACGGGAGGGTGGTCGTGAACCGGGCGCCGCGCGGGCTGTCCGTGACGGCCAGGGTTCCGCGGTGCACGGTGGCGATGTGGTGGGCGATGGCGAGGCCCAGGCCCGTGCCGCCGGTGGCGCGGGTACGGGCGTCGTCGAGGCGGGTGAAGCGCTCGAAGACGCGGCGGCGGTCGGCGGGCGGGATGCCCGGGCCGTCGTCCTCGACGTGCAGGACGGCCAGGCTGCGGCCGGGGTCGTGGCCGAGGCGGACCGTGACGGTGTGTTCGGCGTGCCGCTCGGCGTTGTCCAGGAGGTTGCCCAGGAGGCGGGTGATGAGGGTGTGCTGGCCGTGCACGGTGAGGGGTGAGCCGGGGTCGTCGAGGTGCAGCGCGAGGGTCCGGGGGCCGGGCGGGCGGCGGGCGAGCTCCTCGCGGACGAGCGCCGTGAGGTCGACGGGCTGGGCGCCCGGCAGCCCCTCGGTGGCGGTCGCGTCCAGGCGGGCGAGCAGCAGCAGGTCCGTGGTGATGCTCTGCAGGCGGCGGGTGTCGCCGAGCGCCGCCTCGGCCACCGCCGTCCACCGCGCGTGCTCCGGGTGCGCGAGCGCGATCTCCAGCTCGGCCCGCAGGGCGGCCAGCGGGCTGCGGAGTTCGTGCGAGGCGTCCCCGACGAACCGGCGCTGCTGGTCGACGGCCGCCTGGAGCTGGTCGAGGGTCTCGTTCATCGTCGTGGCCAGCCGGGCGACCTCGTCGCGCGTGTCCGGTACGGGCACGCGGCGGTCGAGGTGGCGCGCGGTCAGCTCGGCGAACTGGGTGCGGATCGCCTCCACCGGGCGCAGCACCCGCCCGGTCACGAACCAGGTCGCGCCCGCGAGGGCCGCGGTCACCACCAGGACGGCGCAGCCCAGCAGCCGGACGATGTGGTCGAGGCGGCGCTGCTCGTCCTGGAGCCGGTTGGCGACGTGCAGGTAGAGGCCGTCGGTGCCGGACTGGATGTAACTGACGGCGGGGGTCCTGCTGCCGGGGTCGGTCCACGGCCACAGCGACAGCACGTCGCTGCCGTGCGAGGGTTCGTGATCCGGCATCCGGGGCCCCGGCTCCCAGTTCGGCTGCCGGTCCTCGACCCCCGTGGACACCTCCAGCCGGGGGTCGTCGCGCAGCTTCCCGGCCGTGTAGAAGAGCTGGGCGTCCGGGTCGTAGTCGACGAGCCGGGGGACGGCGGCGACCTGCCGGCCCGTGTAGTCCACGGCCTCCCGTGCCAGGTAGTCGCGCAGCGAGCCCGCGGCCAGCCCCGCGCCGGCGATCAGCGGAAGGAGGGCGCAGACGGCGACGATCCAGGTCAGCCGGGCCCGGATCGAGGCGGGCCGCAGCCGGCGCCGCGGGCGCCCGGTCCGCCCCCGCGGGCGCCGGGACAGCCTTCGCGGGCCTACGAGGCGCCTCACCGGCCCGGGGCGTCGGCCGCCAGCCGGTAGCCGACGCCGCGTACGGTCTGGATGCTGTGCCGCCCGAAGGGCGCGTCGATCTTCCTGCGCAGGGAACTGACGTGCACCTCCACGATGTTCACGTCGCCTTGGAACGCCTCGTCCCACACGTGCGCGAGGATCTCCGCCTTGGCCACGACCTCGCCGTCGCGCCGGGCGAGGTACTCCAGGACCGCGAACTCCCGGGCGGTGAGCTGGAGATCGGTGGTGCCGCGCCGGCAGCAGCGGGTCGCGGGGTCGATCTGGAGGTCGCCGACGCGGATGAGCACGGGCCGGGCGGGCCGGCCGCGGCGCACCAGCGCGCGCAGCCGGGCGACGAGGGCCACGTAGGAGAAGGGCTTGGTGACGTAGTCGTCCGCTCCGGTGTCCAGGCCCTCGGCCTCGTCGTACTCGCCGTCCTTGGCGGTGAGCATGAGCACCGGCGTCCACACGCCGGCCTCGCGCAGCCGGGCGCACACGCGGTAGCCGTTGAGGCCGGGCAGCATGACGTCGAGCACGATCACGTCGTGGGCGTCCTCGGCCGCCAGGTGCAGGCCCGTGTGCCCGTCGTGCGCGACCTCCACCGCGAAGCCCTCGGCGACCAGTCCCCGGCGGAGCAGCTCCGCGAGCCGACGGTCGTCCTCAACCACCAGTATGCGCATGGCTTCAGGATGGCGCGGACGGGCGGCCCGCCGCCTGAAGACCGCTTCAGGAATGCTCAGCGTTCCTTCAGCTGCGGGCTGCCAGGATCCGGGGTGTGCCCTTTCCGGCATGCCGGCCCGCGGAGCGCGCACCGGCGGCTCACGGGGGTGGGGCCCGTACGTCTCGGCGCCCGGGCCCGGCCCGCCGGTCCGCGCTCCCGGCGCTTCAGGAAGTGGCGCGCGGAGGTCTGCGGCCCCTCCCGTCACCAGTCCCCTCCTCCGAACCCGCCGCCGTCGCCGCCTCCGTCGCCCCAGCCGCCGCCGAAGTCGTCGGGGTTGTAGTCGCTGCCGGTCCAGTCGCCGCCGTCGGGGCCGGTGTCGGCCGGGGCGGCGTAGGCGGGGCCGGAGAGGAGGCCGCCGAGCGCGGTGCCCACGAGGAGCCCGGGGAGGAGGCCGCCGCCGAAGTAGCCGCCGGCCCAGGGGGCGTAGGCGGGGCCGGCGTTCCAGTAGGGCTGCCGGCCGTCGGGGGTCTGGACGGTGCGCGAGAGGGGCTCCTCGCCGTCGGCGACCCGGGCCGCGTCCGCCGCGCAGGCGGGGACGGTGCGGGGCGCGCCGCCCGGGGGCGCCCACTGGACGTCCTGGACGGAGGGCCCGTGGCGCGGGTCGAAGAAGCAGGGCAGGCGGCGCTCGGGCAGCGGGGCGCCGGTGCGGCGGGCGGCGAGGGTGGCGAGGGCGAAGCGGCCCTTGTCGAGGGACTCGGTGACGGCCGTGACGTCCTGCGGGTGGGTCACGGCGGCCATCTTGGACTTGGCCTCCTCGTACGCGTCGAGGGCCGCTTCGTAGTCGCGCCGCATGGCGTCGTCGGCGCCGGGCTCGGAGGGGTGGAAGTCGAGCCGGTCGAGCTCCTCGCCGAAGGCGGTGATGTCCTCGTCGACGACGACGCGCAGGGCGTCGAGCTCGGCCTGCTCGCGCTCCTCGCGCTTGCGCTTGTTGCGGCGGTAGAGGGCGTACGCGCCCGCGCCGCCGGCGACGACGATCGCGCCGCCGGTGATCAGCCCGGTGGCGCCCACGCCGGACTCCCCGCCGCCCCAGGAGCCGGGGGCCCGGCCGCGGGCCTGCCGGTCGGCCTGGTCGGCGAAGCTGTTGAGCATGGTGGTGGCGTCGCCGCCGGAGCGCTGGACGGACCCGACGAGGTTGCTGATCGCGTTGCGCGACATGACCTTGGAGTCGGCGTGGGCGTTGAACGCGTCGCCGAGGCGGATGGCGTAGACGCCGGCGATGCCGACCTTGGTCCGCAGGTCCTTGAAGACGGTGGCCCTGGGGAACTCGGCGCTCTCGGGCAGGACGGCCACGAAGACGGGTTTGCCGGCGTCCTTGATCTTCTTGGCGAGGGCTTCGGCCTCGGCGGGCGGGAGCTGGGCGCTTGCCCGGGGGTCGACGTAGACCGGGCTCTTGCGCAGCGCTTCGGCCACGGTGTCGATGCCGGTGGCGGCGTGCGCCGCGGGGGCGGGGGCGCAGAGGGCCGTGCCGGCCAGGGCGATCAGGGCGGCGGCCAGGACGGTGATCAGGGCCTGCAGCGGCCTGGGAAGCGCCCGGGTGGTGGCGGGCATGGCGGTGCTCCTCGGATGGAGGTGGGTGGTTCCTGTCGTTCGCTTCTGGGGCTTCTACGGCTTCTCGGCTGGTGTCGCTCTATCCGAAATCTACCGCCAATGCTGATGAATCCGACATTTCATGCCTTCCTCTCGTACGGGATATCAGCCGTACGAGAGGTTCGCGCAGGGGTCGTCGTCCGCCGAGCGGGCGGTGGCGGCCACGTCGGCCGAGAGGGTGCCGGGGTTCGCCGCGGAGGGCGCCGGCGCGGGCGGCGCCGGCGACGAGGACCTCCCGTCGCCGCCCGCGGCGGCGTAGTCCCGCCCCAGCGTGACCGTGATCCCGTTCGCCGCGACGCCGTGGACGTACGAGCCGGGGAAGAGCCGGGCCAGCGTCCGCGCCTCGGCGGCCCGGCCCGGCCCGAACTCGATCACGGTGGTGCCCGCGTCGCGGACCTCCGCGTTGCCGGTGTCGGCGACGGCGTACCCGTGCTTCTCCAGCTGCGCGGCGGCCCGCGCCGCGAGCCCGCTCACTCTGGTGCCGTTGGCGACGGAGACGCTCACGCCCTCCCCGGAGACCTGCTCGGGGGCCGCGGGGGACGCGGGAGCCGCCGGGCCGCCCTTCCGCCCCCCGCCGGCGTCCTTGCCGTCGATCGTGCGGTCGGCCTTCAGCGAGGCCCACAGCGCGTCCGCGTCGGGCTGCACGATGTCGACGCGGTCGCCTTCGTAGCGCCAGGGCACGGTGATGAACTTGATGTTGTGCAGGTCGATGCCCTTCAGCGACATGGCGAAGGACAGCAGCTTGTCGGCCGAGCCCAGCCCCGGGTCGACGGTGAGCGACTTGGTGGCGGCGTCGGCCAGGGGCAGCAGCGCGGCCGGGTTGAAGCCCTGCTCGCGCACCTTCTTGACCATGCCGGCGACGAAGGCCTGCTGCCGCTGGATGCGGCCGATGTCGGAGCCGTCGCCGATGCCGTGCCGCACGCGCACGTAGTCCAGCGCCTTCTGCCCGGAGACGTTCTGCTGCCCCTTGGGGAAGAGGAGTTCGCCGCGCGAGCCGCGGTGCGGGTCGAGGTCGCCCTGGTAGACGTCCTTGGGCACGCACACCGGCACGCCGCCCACGGCCGAGGTCATCGCGGAGAAGCCCTCGAAGTCGACGACGACGGTGTGGTCGACGCGCAGCCCGGTGAGCTTCTCGACGGTGTTCTGCGTGCAGGCCGGGTTGCCCTTCTCCGACTCCCCCACCGAGAAGGCGGAGTTGAACATCGCGCGGGTCCGCCCGGACGTCCAACTGCCGTCGGGCAGCCGGCACGGCGGGATGTCGACGAGCGTGTCCCGCGGGATCGAGACGGCGACCGCGTGCGCACGGTCGCGGTAGACGTGCAGCAGGAACGCGGTGTCGGAGCGGCCCACGTCGCCCTCGCCGCCGCCGAGGTGCTTATTGCCGCCGGAGCGCGAGTCCGAGCCGATGACCAGGACGTTCTGCCCGGCGACGCCCGGGCCCGGGCGGTTCTTGGACAGCCCGTCCGCGTCGAACGTGCTGATGTTGCCGTCGAGCCGGAGCCAGAGCCAGCCCGCGCCGGCGCCCAGCAGCACCACGAACGCCACCGCGACGAGCGCCGCCGTCCGCGCCCGGTGGTGCGCCTGCTTCCCTCGGCTGCCACTCATCCGCCAGTCCTCGTCCATTCCCCCGCGTCTACCCCGGCTGCGTGCCGTCTCACCTGGATAGACGGCCGGGCAGCCACTTTGGTTGTCCAGTTGCGCAATCTGGCAAGTATGGTGAAGGCCACGGTTGCGGAAGAGAACGCGAGAGAACGCAAGAGAGAGGTGCGCCGATCATGCTGCGCAATGCCCTGGAGCCCTGGCACATCCTCGTGGTGGTGCTCGTGATGGTCGTCCTGTTCGGGTCCCGCAAGCTCCCCGACACCGCCCGCGCGCTCGGCAAGTCGATGCGCATCCTCAAGAGCGAGGCCAAGGCCCTGAAGTCGGACGACCAGCAGGTCGCGGCCGGTGCGCCGCAGACCGCGGCGGCCGGCGCGCCCGAAGGCGCGGCGCACCGCAACGGCCCGGCCGACAACCCCCGGTGAACTGAAGGACACCTGTACGCCTCCTCCGGTACACCCGCCCCTGGTGAGCTTCCCCCGGCCGGGCATCCCGCCCGGCCTACGAGGAGGAAAAACCATGGGTTCTCGTCCGTACCGGCGCCGTCTCGCCTGGGGCGCCGCCGCACTGCTCGCCGCCGGGGTCGCGGTGCCCGCCGCGGCCTTCGCCTCCGACGCGGGCGGCGGCTCGGACGTCCCCGCGCTCAGCGCGGGCCACGGCGCCAAGAAGGCCAAGAACGTCATCCTGCTCATCGGTGACGGCATGGGCGACTCGGAGATCACCCTGGCCCGTGACTACACCGTGGGCGCGGCCGGCCGGCTGAACATGGACAAGTTCCCGCTCACGGGCGCGTACACGACGTACTCGGTCGACAAGGACGGCAAGCCCGACTACGTCACCGACTCGGCCGCCAGCGGCACCGGCTGGGCCACCGGCCACAAGACCGTGAACGGCCGGATATCCAAGTCGCCCGGCACGGACCAGGCCATGCCCACCATCCTGGAGCTGGCCCGGAAGAACGGCCTGGCCACCGGCAGCGTCACCACCGCCGAGCTGACCGACGCCACCCCGGCCGTCCTCGCCTCGCACGCCACCGACCGCAGCTGCATGGGCCCGGCCGACATGAAGGCCTGCCCGAACGACACCATCGCCAAGGGCGGCCCCGGCTCGATCGCCGAGCAGAGCGTGAACCACAAGGTGGACGTCCTCCTCGGCGGCGGCAAGGCCCGCTTCGACCAGAAGATCACCGAGGGCCGCTTCGCCGGGCGGACGGTGACCCAGCAGGCCCAGCAGCTCGGCTACCAGGTCGTCACCGACGACAAGGGCCTGGCGAGCGCGAAGCCCGGCAAGCCCGTGCTCGGCCTCTTCGCCGACGGCAACGTGCCCGTCGAGTGGACCGGCAAGGCCGCGGCCCAGGGCGGCACCGAGCCGCAGCGCTGCGTGACGAACAACCCCGAGCGCAAGGCCGGCACCCCGAGCCTGGCGAACCAGACCCGCAAGGCGCTCGACCTCCTGGAGGCCAAGCAGAAGGCCGCCGGCTCCAAGAAGGGCTTCTTCCTCCAGGTCGAGGGCGCCTCGATCGACAAGCGCGACCACGCCGCCGACCCGTGCGGCCAGATCGGCGAGACCGCGGCCCTCGACCGCGCCGTGAAGGTCGCCCGCGCCTACGCCGCGGAGCACCCGGACACCCTGGTCGTCACCACCGCCGACCACGGCCACACCAGCCAGATCGTGCCGCTGGAGGCCACCCCGCCCGGCCTGTCCTCCACGCTGGTCACCAACGAGGGCCAGAAGCTGAAGGTCAACTACTCGACCAACACCCCGGGCAAGTCTCAGGAGCACACCGGCACCGAGGTGCGCATCGCGGCCCAGGGCCCGCAGGCGGAGCGCGTCCTCGGGGTCACGGACCAGACGGAGCTCTTCACCACGATGCGGACGGCGCTCGCACTGCGCTGACGCAGCGTGCCGCATCCGTGACGTAAGGATCGTCACAGATCACCACAGGGGGGACAGGGCCCGGCCGCAGCTGCGGCCGGGCCCTGCGGGTTGTGCCAGTTATCGCGGCAGAACATTGGGCGGATCACATACCCGATTACGGGTCCGCAGCGTCAACACTTGTGAATCCCGTACCACCGATACCGGCGGTATGGCCCGCAGGACAGCAAGACAGCACGTCAGCACGTCAGCACGCTGCTGTACCGATCGTTCGTACCGTCCGCCAGCCTCGGAGGAACCGCCGATGACCGGCTCCCGCGTCCTCGCCCTCGGTCACTACCAGCCCGCCAGGGTGCTGACCAACGACGAGCTGGCGGCCATGGTCGACACCAGCGACGAGTGGATCCGCTCGCGCGTCGGCATCCGTACGCGCCGGGTCGCCGAGCCCGGCGAGACGGTCGCCGACATGGCGACCGAGGCCGCCGGGAAGGCGCTGGCGAACAGCGGGCTCGCGGCGCAGGAGATCGACCTCGTCCTCGTCGCCACCTGCACCGCCGACGACCGCAGCCCCAACACGGCCGCCCGCGTCGCGGCCGCGCTCGGCCTCGCCACGCCCGCCGTGATGGACGTCAACGTCGTCTGCTCGGGCTTCACGCACGCGCTGGCCAGCGCGGACCACGCCATCCGTGCCGGTGCCGCGACGAACGCCCTGGTCATCGGGGTGGAGAAGTTCACCTCCGTGACGGACTGGACCGACCGCACGACGTGCGTCCTGACCGGCGACGGCGCGGGCGCCGCCGTGGTCACGGCCTCGGCCGAGCCGGAGATCGGCCCCGTGGTGTGGGGCTCGGTGCCCGGCATGGGGCACGCCGTACGGATCGAGGGCACGCCCTCGCGCTTCTCCCAGGAGGGCCAGTCGGTCTACCGCTGGGCCACCACGCAGCTGCCGCCCATCGCCCGCCGGGTGTGCGAGCGGGCCGGGGTCGCCCCGGAGGAGCTCGCGGCCGTCGTCCTGCACCAGGCCAACCTGCGGATCATCGAACCGGTCGCCCGGAAGCTGGGGGCCGTCAACGCGGTCATCGCGACGGACGTCACCGAATCCGGCAACACGTCCGCCGCGAGCATTCCGCTGGCGCTGTCGAAGCTGGTCGAGACCGGGAAGATCCCGTCGGGCGCACCGGTCCTGCTGTTCGGCTTCGGCGGGAACCTGTCGTACGCGGGGCAGGTCATCCGCTGCCCGTAAGGGGCGGCGTCCATAGGGGGCGCCCCTTACAGGGCGCTCAGAACACCGACCACCCGGTCAACGTGGTGAAGTGGTCCAGCGCCGCCACCCCGGCAACGGAGTTGCCCCGCGTGTCCAGCCCCGGAGACCACACGCACAGCGTGCACCGTCCCGGTATGACGGCGACGATGCCGCCCCCCACCCCGCTCTTGCCCGGCAGCCCCACCCGGTAGGCGAAGTCCCCCGCCGCGTCGTACGTCCCGCACGTGAGCATGACGGCGTTGACCTGCTTCGCCTCGCGCCGCGGCAGCAGCCGCGAGCCGTCGGCGCGCAGGCCGTGCCGAGCGAGGAAGCTGCCCGCACGGGCGAGGTCGCGGCAGCTCATCTCGATGGAGCACTGCCAGAAGTAGTGCTCCAGGACCGTGGGGACGGGGTTGTCGAGGTTGCCGTAGCTGGCCATGAAGTGGGCGAGCGCGGCGTTGCGGTCGCCGTGCTCGGTCTCGGAGGCGGCGACGGCGGGGTCGAAGGAGACGTCCGGGTTGCCGCTCTCGGCGCGCAGGAACTCCAGCATGGTGGTGCTGGCGTCGCCGGTGAGGGTCTGCAGCCGGTCGGTGACGACGAGCGCGCCCGCGTTGATGAACGGGTTGCGCGGGATGCCGTTCTCGTATTCGAGTTGGACCAGGGAGTTGAAGGGGTTTCCGGACGGTTCCGTGCCGACCCGGTCCCAGATCTTGCCGCCGCCTTCGGCCAGGACGAGCGCCAGGCTGAAGGCCTTGGAGATGGACTGCACGGAGAACGGCCGTTCCCAGTCCCCGATGCCGTACACCCCGCCGTCGACGTCCGCGACGGCCATGCCGAAGCCGTTGATGTCCACTTCGGCGAGGGCGGGGATGTAGTCGGCCACCTGGCCACGGCCGACGAGCGGCTTGGCGAAGGCGGCGACTTCTTCGAGGACGGCCTCGTAGTCCACAGTCCTTGGTCCGTACTTCCGTGTCGACGGCGCTGTCGACGATGCGATCGGTGGGATATTCGGCCAACGGCCGGATCGGCTCGCACGATATCCGAACGCCCGGCCCACCTGCGAACTTTTGGGTACAAGGGGGTCATTCGGCCTACGCGACCGGCGTACGCCACCTGCTCTACCAACCCGTCCACGACTTCGGCTACGGCTACCCGTCGCACATCTACCGAGGGAGGGCGGCATGGCCCCACCCATGTCCGCGAACGAATTCCTGGCCGCGCTCCGACGCGAGGGCGCCACCGTCGTCGAGGTGGACGGCTGGCGCCACCACAACCGCGTCGGGCACGGCCTCTGGGGGCCCGTCAACGGGGTGATGATCCACCACTCGGCCACGTCGGGCACCGACAGCACCGTCCGGCTGTGCTGGAACGGCTACGAGGAGCTGCCCGGCCCCCTGTGCCACGGGGTCATCGCCAAGGACGGCACGGTCCACCTGACCGGCTGCGGGCGCGTCAACCACGCGGGCGGCGGCGACGGCGACGTGCTGAAGGCGGTCATCGCCGAGAAGCGGCTGCCGCCCGTGCGGTGGGCGGACACCGACGGGAACGTCCACTTCTACGGCTTCGAGTGCGTCAACCGCGGCGACGGCGAGGACCCCTGGCCGCAGGTCCAGCTGCGGGCCGTGGAGCAGGTGGCGGCCGCGATCTGCCGGCACCACGGCTGGTCCGAGCGCTCCGTCATCGGCCACCTGGAGTGGCGGCCCGGCAAGGCCGACCCGGTGGGCTTCTCCATGGAGTGGCTCCGCGAGCGGGTCCGTGAGCGGCTCAAGTGAGGCGGACCGCGGCTCGCCGGACCGTCCACGCGACAATGGGGGCGTGACCAGCCAATCCCCCGCCCCCGGCGGAGCCGGGCTCGCCGGCCTGCGGCCGCGGCTGCCGTCGCCGCTCGTGGAGCTCCCGGACGAGAGGTTCGCGCGGCACGGCGTGCGCCTGCTGCTGAAGCGGGACGACCTGATACACCCCGAGCTGCCGGGCAACAAGTGGCGCAAGCTCGCGCCGAACCTGCGGGCCGCGGCCGGGGAGGGCCGGCGCACCCTGCTGACGTTCGGCGGCGCGTACTCCAACCACCTGCGGGCCACGGCCGCCGCGGGCCGCCTGCTCGGCTTCGCCACCGTCGGCGTCGTCCGGGGCGAGGAGCTCGCCGACCGGCCGCTGAACGCCTCGCTGCGCTACTGCGTCGCGTCCGGCATGCGGCTGCTGTTCACCGACCGCGCCACGTACCGCCGCAAGACCGAGCCGGAGGTGCTGGCCGGGCTGGTCGAGCGGGCGGGCGGCGACTGCTTCGTCGTGCCCGAGGGCGGGTCGAACGCGGCGGCCGTGCTGGGCTGCGCGGAGCTCGGGCGCGAGCTGCGCGGCATGGCGGACGTCGTCGGCGTCGCGTGCGGCACGGGCGGCACGCTCGCCGGGCTCGCCGCCGGCCTCGGCGAGGGGCAGCGGGCGATCGGCTTCCCCGTGCTCAAGGGCGGCTTCCTGGGCGCGGAGGTCGAGCGGCTGCAGGGCGAGGCGTTCGGCGGCCGGCGCGGCACGTGGCGGCTCGACGAGCGCTTCCACTGCGGCGGCTACGCCCGCACCTCCCCCGCGCTGGACGCCTTCGCGGACGACTTCACGGCCCGCCACGGCCTCCCCCTGGAGCGCCTGTACGTGGCGAAGATGCTGTACGGCCTGACCACCCTGACGGAAGAGGGCGCCTTCCCCAGAGGAACAACGGCGGTAGCGGTCATCACGGGCGCGCCGTAGGCCTCAAGCGGTGCCCTCCTCCCGGTACGCGGCGGCCTCCTCCAGATCGAGCCGCCGCAACAGCGTCCGCAGCATCTCGTCGTCGATCCGCCGCTCGTCCCGCAACCGCACGAAGACCTCCCGCTCGGCGCTGATCATCTCCCCGGCGAGCCGCCGGTAGAGATCGTCCGCCGACTCCCCCGTCACCGCACTGACCGTCCCCAGCCGCTCCCACACCGCGTTGCGCCGCCGCTCCATGACCCCGCGAAGCCGGTCGGCGAGCGGCGACGGCAGGGCGTTCCGCTCGTCGGTGAGCAGCTCGTCCAGGCGCCGCTCCGCGGCGAGGGACGCCTCGTTCTGCGCCTGCGCCTCCGCCAGCGTCTCCGCCGCGCTGTCGCGCGCGGGCAGCCGCAGCAGGCGGATGAGCGGGGGCAGGGTGAGACCCTGCACGACGAGCGTGCCGATCACCGTCGTAAAGGTGAGGAAGAGGACGAGGTTCCGGTCGGGGAAGGCGCCCCCGGCATCGGTGAGCTCCGGGATGGAGAAGGCGATGGCGAGGGAGACCACCCCGCGCATGCCCGCCCAGCCGATGACGAGCGGGCTCTTCCAGGTGGTATCGGTCTCCCGTTCCCGGATCCGCGCGGACAGGGCGCGCGGCAGGAACGTCGCGGGGAAGACCCATACGAAGCGGGCGGCCACGACGGCCAGGAAGACCGCGGCCGCGTACCACGCGGCCCGCCCCGCGCCGTAGTCGCCGAGGCCGCGCAGCACGACGGGCAGCTGGAGGCCGATGAGCGCGAAGACGGCGGACTCCAGGATGAAGGAGACCATCTTCCACACCGCGGCCTCCTGGAGCCGGGTCGCGAAGTCGACCTGCCAGGCGCGGTGTCCGAGCCAGAGGCCGACGACCACGACGGCGAGGACGCCGGAGGCGTGGACCTCCTCGGCGGCGGCGTAGGCGGCGAAGGGGATCAGCAGGGAGAGGGTGTTCTGGAGGAGCGGCTCGCGCAGGTGCTTGCGCAGCCAGTGCAGCGGCACCATGAGGGCCAGGCCGACGCCGATGCCGCCGAGGGAGGCGACGGCGAACTCCCTGATGCCCTCGCCCCAGGTCGCGCCCGCGCCGACGGCGGCGGCGAGGGCCACCTTGTAGGCGGTGATCGCGGTGGCGTCGTTCACCAGGGACTCGCCCTGGAGGATGGTGGTCATCCGGGAGGGCAGGCCGAGGCGGCGGGCGATGGCGGTGGCCGCGACGGCGTCGGGCGGGGCGACGACCGCGCCGAGCACGAGGGCGGCCGTCAGCGGCATCCCGGGGACGACGAGGAAGGCCGCGTAGCCGACGGCGAGCGTCGCGAAGAGGACGTAGCCGAAGGACAGCAGGGCCACGGGGCGGATGTTGGCCCGCAGGTCGAGGTAGGAGCTGTCGAGGGCGGCCGTGTGCAGCAGGGGCGGCAGCAGGAGGGGCAGCACGATGCCGGGGTCGAGCGTGTAGTCCGGGACGCCCGGGATGTACGAGGCGGCGAGCCCGGCCGCGACGAGCAGCAGGGGCGCCGGCACGGGGGTGCGCCGGGCGGTGCCGGCGACCGCGGCGGCTCCCGCGACCAGCATCAGCAGTGGCATGACGTCCATCGGTGCGCTGCCTGTCCCCTCGTGCGGTCCGCCCGGCCTCCCGGGCTCGTGTGTCGGCGGTGCGATCTAATCTGGCAATCATGAGCGAGTGCCAGCATCTTCCCGGTCTGCCGCGCCCCGAGCCCGTCGCCGCGCACCCGACGTGCCCGGAGTGCGAGACGGCCGGCAGCCACCCCGTGCAGCTGCGGCTGTGCCTGGCCTGCGGCCACGTCGGATGCTGCGACTCCTCCCCGTACCGGCACGCCACGGCGCACTTCGAGGCGACCGGCCACGCCGTGATGCGCAGCTACGAGCCGGGCCAGAGCTGGCGCTGGTGCTACGTGGACCAGCGGCTCGTCTGACGCCGCCCGCTAGCATGCACGCATGATCCGAGCCGCGACGCCCGACGATGTTCCCGCCGTCCATGCGATGATCCGCGAACTCGCGGCGTACGAAAGGGCACTGGAGGACGCCCGGGCGACCGAGGAACAGCTGCGCGAAGCGCTCTTCGGGGAACACCCCGCAGCCTTCGCACTGATAGCGGAGAGTGACGAAAAGGCGGACGTCGGCGGGGCCGGGGCGCCGGAGCCGGCGGGCTTCGCGATCTGGTTCCGCAACTTCTCCACCTGGACGGGCACGCACGGTGTCTACCTGGAGGATCTCTACGTGCGCCCGGAGGCGCGCGGCGAGGGGCACGGCAAGGCGCTCCTCGCGGCCCTCGCACGGATCTGCACGGAGCGCGGCTACCAGCGTTTCGAATGGTCAGTGCTGGACTGGAACACGCCCTCGATCGGGTTCTACAAGTCCCTCGGCGCCGAACCGATGGACGAGTGGACGACGTACCGCTTGTCGGGAGAACCTCTCCGGACCCTTGCGGCGCTCGCGCAGAGTGACGAAAATCCCAACTAGACGACAGCTCTTTCGATTTGAGGCCCCGAACCCCTAGCCACTGTCCGTGCTCATGGGTTTACCATGAGTGACAGTCGCGGGGCTGCTCCACGGACCCGCAGATCGCGATAGCGTCGCAGCCGAACCATGTGCCGCACCGGCCCGCGCACGGCCTTCGACCGAAGGGCGGCCGAGGGCCGGGGGCCGGCGCTCGTAACAGCTCAAGAAGCTTGTGCCACCTTGGAGGTGAGGGTGTCCCCAATCGCAGGCGAGCCCGGGACCCAGGACTTCGTGGAAGTCCGGCTGCCCGCTGCGGGTGCCTACCTGTCGGTGCTGCGGACGGCGACAGCCGGCCTCGCGGCCCGCTTGGACTTCACCCTCGACGAGATCGAGGACTTGCGCATCGCGGTCGACGAGGCGTGCGCGATCCTTCTGCAACAAGCGGTGCCCGGCTCCGTTCTCAGCTGCGTCTTCCGCCTGGTGGGCGACGCGCTGCGGGTGACCGTCTCGGCACCCACCACGGACGGCCGCGCGCCCGAGCGCGACACCTTCGCCTGGACGGTGCTCTCCGCCCTGGCCGGTGAGGTCGACTCGACCGTCGCCGACGACCGCACGGTCAGCATCAGCCTGCACAAGAAGCGCGGCGCCGGCCCCGGACAGCCGTGACGGAAGAGGGGGCTCCGTGAGCACTGCATCGTCGCGGGGGGTGCGTACCCCGGCCATCCCGCAGCAGCCCGCCCGGCAGCTGCCGGGCGATCCTGCGATTCCTGCGCCGGACGAGGCCGGCGACCCACCAGAGCGGGCGGACCACATGGACCAGCACGAGCACCGGCACTCCACCGCTCAGGACCGCAGCGGTGCCCGGGCCCTGTTCATCGAGCTGCGCGCACTTCCGGACGGTTCGCCCGAGCGGGCCGAGCTGCGCAACCACCTCGTGCGGATGCACCTGCCGCTGGTGGAGCACCTGGCCCGGCGCTTCCGCAACCGCGGCGAGCCGCTGGACGACCTCACCCAGGTCGCGACGATCGGTCTGATCAAGTCGGTGGACCGGTTCGACCCGGACCGCGGCGTGGAGTTCTCCACGTACGCCACGCCCACGGTGGTCGGGGAGATCAAGCGGCACTTCCGCGACAAGGGCTGGGCGGTCCGGGTCCCGCGCCGGCTCCAGGAGCTGCGGCTGGCCCTGACCACGGCCACCGCGGAGCTCTCCCAGCGGCACGGCCGCGCGCCCACGGTCCACGAGCTGGCCGAGCAGCTGGGGATCTCCGAGGAGGAGGTGCTGGAGGGCCTGGAGTCCGCCAACGCCTACAGCACGCTCTCCCTGGACGTGCCCGACACGGACGACGAGTCGCCGGCCGTGGCGGACACCCTCGGCGCGGAGGACGAGGCGCTGGAAGGCGTCGAGTACCGCGAGTCGCTGAAGCCGCTGCTGGAGGATCTGCCGCCGCGCGAGAAGAAGATCCTCCTGCTGCGGTTCTTCGGCAATATGACCCAGTCCCAGATCGCCCAGGAGGTCGGGATCTCGCAGATGCACGTGTCACGCCTGCTGGCGAGGACACTGGCGCAGTTGCGGGACCGCTTGCTGATCGAGGAGTAGGCACCTGGGCCCGACGACGTCGGAGCCCAGGCAAAAATTGAGCCCGTGCGGCGATTGAGGACCGGGGTCCGGGGCGGAGCCCCGTGAGCTCAGTCCCGCGGACCGATCCCGAGCGCTTCCGTCGCCGTGGGGTTCACCAGCAGCACAAGCGTGCCCACAGCCACAGCGGCCAGTGCCACCGCGGCGGCGATCAGGACGCCCCCGCCGTTGAACAGCGTCCAGGCCACCGGCAGCGCCATGATCTGCGTGATCATGGCGGGCCCGCGGCTCCAACGGCGCCGCAGCCACAGCCCGCGCGCGGCCGCCAGCGGCAGCGCGGACAGGGCGAGCACGGTGAGGCCGCCCATCTCCGCCTGCTGCGGGCTGTTCGGCTTGCCGAGCAGGCCCATGACCAGCAGGTAGATGCCGGCGGCGGCGAGCGCCAGGCCCTCCAGGCCGGTCAGCGCGGCGGCGGCCGTCAGCCGGGCCGGGCGGGGCCCGGCGGGCTCGGGGGCGGGGGCCGCGGCGGCCTGCCGCCGGGGGCCGGCGGTGCCGCTCGTACGGGCGTTTTTCGGCGCGGACTGCTTGCTGCTCACCCCAGCAGGGTAGCCGTACCGCCGTCGATCCGAGGGGGGCCGAAGGCGGGCCGGGGCGGTTCGTGTACCGACAGGTAGGTAAGCTGGCGCGCATGCGTGCGCTCCTCGTGGTCAACCCCTCGGCCACCACCACCAGTGCCCGTACCCGCGATGTCCTGGTGCACGCCCTCGCCAGCGATCTCAAGCTGGAGGTGGCCACCACCGAGTACCGGGGCCACGCCCGGGACCTCGCACGGCGGGCGGCCGAGAGCGGCACCACCGAGCTGGTGGTGGCGCTCGGCGGCGACGGCACGGTCAACGAGGTCGTCAACGGCCTCCTGCACGACGGCCCCGACCCCGAGCGCCTGCCGCGGCTCGCCGTGGTGCCCGGCGGCTCCACCAACGTCTTCGCCCGTGCGCTGGGGCTGCCCAATGACGTCGTGGAGGCGACCGGCGCCCTGCTGGACGCCCTGCGCGACGGCAGCGAGCGCACCGTGGGGCTGGGGCTCGCGGGGGGCACTCCGGGCACGGAGGACGAGGGGGTCCCGGAGCGCTGGTTCACCTTCTGCGCGGGCTTCGGCTTCGACGCGGGCGTCATCGGCCGGGTGGAGCAGCAGCGGGAGCGCGGCAAGCGGTCGACACCCGCGCTGTACGCGCGACAGGTGATGCGGCAGTTCCTCGGGGAGACCCACCGCCGGCGCGGCACCATCACCCTCGAACGGCCGGGCGAGGAGCCACTCGAGAATCTCGTCATGTCGATAATCTGCAACACCGCGCCGTGGACGTACCTCAACAACCGGCCGGTCTACGCGTCGCCGCAGGCGTCCTTCGACACCGCTCTTGACGTGCTGGGATTCACCCGGCTGTCGACGACGGCGGCCGGCCGCTACGCGACCCAGCTGCTGATGTCCACGCCGGAGCGGGGCCCCCGGGGCAAACACACCGTCTCGCTGCACGACCAGACGCGTTTCACCTTGCATTCGCAGGTTCCACTGCCCTTCCAGATGGACGGTGACCACCTCGGAGTGCGAACGAGCGTGACGTTCACAGGCGTACGCCGTGCACTGCGTGTGATTGTGTGAGTGCCAGGGCCTAAAGTCCTTTCACTCGAACGTTTAGGCTGGGTTCCACCCCCTGGAAGTACGGCTGTGACCTAGCCGACACCGAGGAATCAAAAAAAACTTTCCAGAAGGGGTTGTATCCGCCGCCGAGGTTTGCGAGTCTCTTCATGGCGATCGGGACGTCCGCTCTTCCGGCCTTCCGATACAGCCCGAACCCCTCCCTTTTCCTGATGGACCGCACCAGTTTCACGACTGGGCGTCGGCCCTTCCCCTGCGGAGGGATTCGTGAAAGCGTTCACATTCACAAGCCACGTAGCCGCAATAACGAGGAGATGGAGCAGCCATGGACTGGCGTCACAACGCCGTTTGCCGCGAGGAAGACCCCGAGCTCTTCTTCCCCATCGGCAACACCGGTCCTGCGCTGCTGCAGATCGAGGAAGCCAAGGCCGTCTGCCGCCGCTGCCCCGTCATGGAGCAGTGCCTGCAGTGGGCGCTCGAGTCCGGCCAGGACTCCGGCGTCTGGGGTGGCCTCAGCGAGGACGAGCGTCGCGCGATGAAGCGCCGCGCCGCTCGCAACCGGGCGCGTAACGCCACCGCCTGACGATGCCCCTCGGCCCCCGAGCCGCAGCGCGCAGTACCCCCTGACGCACCCCCCGAGCTTCGCCTGGGGGCGCCTCGCATCACGCAGCTTTGAGCCCCGGACCGGATTCTGGTCCGGGGCTCAGTGCTGTGTGCGCCGCCCTCCGCCGGGAGCGGGGCCGGCCGGATCAGCCCTTCTCGGCCCGTACCGGAATGTCGAGGACGACCCTCGTGCCCTGCCCGGAAGCGGGCACCATGTCGAACGTCCCGCCCATCTCGCCCTCGACCAGGGTGCGGACGATCTGCAAGCCCAGATTGCCGGCGCGCTGCGGGTCGAAGCCCTCGGGGAGGCCGCGGCCGTCGTCCTGCACGGAGATCAGCAGGCGGGCGTCGCGGCGGGTGCCGCTGCGCACGGCGGTGACCTCGACCGTGCCCCGCTCCCCCGGTCCGAAGCCGTGCTCCATGGCGTTCTGGAGCAGCTCGGTCAGCACCATCGCCAGCGGCGTCGCCACCTCGGCGTCGAGGATGCCGAAGCGGCCGGTGCGCCGCCCGGCGACCCGCCCGGGCGAGATCTCGGCGACCATCGCCAGCACCCGGTCGGCGATCTCGTCGAATTCGACCCGCTCGTCCAGGTTCTGCGAGAGCGTCTCGTGGACGATCGCGATCGAGCCGACCCGCCGGACGGCCTCCTCCAGCGCCTCGCGCCCCTCCGCCGAACCGATCCTGCGGGCCTGGAGGCGCAGCAGCGCGGCTACGGTCTGCAAGTTGTTCTTCACCCGGTGGTGAATCTCCCGGATGGTCGCGTCCTTGGTGATCAACTCTCGCTCGCGGCGACGCAGTTCGGTGACGTCGCGCAGGAGTACGAGCGAACCGATGTGGTTTCCCTTGGGTTTGAGGGGAATCGCCCGGAGCTGGATGACCCCGTCATTGCCCTCGACCTCGAACTCGCGGGGCGCCCAGCCGCTGGCGAGCTTGGCGAGCGACTCGTCGACCGGGCCGCGGGAGGGCGCCAACTGAGCGGTGGTCTCGCCCAGATGATGCCCGACGAGGTCGGCGGCGAGGCCGAGGCGGTGGTACGCGGACAGGCCGTTGGGGCTCGCGTACTGCACGATGCCGTCGGCGTCCAGCCGGATGAGGCCGTCGCCGGCGCGCGGCGAGGCGTCCATGTCGACTTGTTGACCGGGGAACGGGAAGGTGCCGTTGGCGATCATCTGGGCGAGGTCGGAGGCGCTCTGGAGGTAGGTGAGCTCCAGCCGGCTCGGGGTGCGAACCGTCAGCAGGTTCGTATTGCGGGCGATGACGCCCAGCACCCGGCCTTCGCGGCGGACCGGGATGGACTCGACACGGACCGGGACCTCCTCCCGCCACTCGGGGTCGCCCTCGCGGACGATCCGGCCCTCGTCCAGGGCGGCGTCGAGCATGGGGCGGCGGCCACGCGGCACGAGGTGGCCGACCATGTCGTTCTGGTACGAGGTGGGGCCGGTGTTCGGCCGCATCTGCGCGACCGAGACGTAGCGCGTGCCGTCGAGGGTGGGCACCCACAGGACGAGGTCGGCGAAGGAGAGGTCGGAGAGCAGCTGCCACTCCGAGACCAGCAGGTGCAGCCACTCCAGGTCGGAGTCGCCGAGGGCCGTGTGCTGACGTACGAGGTCGTTCATGGAGGGCACGGTGGTGAGCCTACCCGGGGCCGGGGCCCTCACCTCGTGCCGCCTTCGGGCCGTGACGGGCCGCCCCGGCCGCGGGCGATACCCGCGGAAACCCGCGCGGCGCGAAGCATGGACAGGAAAGAATGGTCTAGTCCACAATGAGTGGGCAAAGTTTCCGCCTTCCCCGCACAGGAGGGCGGAGCGAGGCCCGGCGCTCTCTGCCCTGATCGCGCCACGGCCTCCAGTCGGCCCACTCCGGCCGCGGGGTCCGCACACCCCGCGCGCCCGGCGGGCCGATACGGCTCCGGGCTGCGGTGCCGGCCGGGTTGAGGGTCCCGGCCAGGCGCCGCGGCCCGAAGTGACCTCCCGGCCGAAGCCTCGCGCGCACCCCGCAAGGGAGCCTCGCGCGTTCCCCCGGCCGGCGCCTCACGCTTCTTCGTCGCGCACCCCGCCTCCGGTCGTTACCCCGCGCCGGATGAGCCGTCCGTGCCGGACGATGTCTCCCCCGCCCGCTCCCGGGGCCATGCCTGCATCGCCACATCGGCGACCGCTTCCAGAGTGGCGCGGTCCGCGCCGTCGCGCGCCTGTTGCGACAGGCCCTGGAGGACGGCGCCGGTGTAGACGGCGAGCGCACGGGCGTCGGTCTCCGGCGGCAGGACGCCCACGGCGATGTCGGTGGCGATGCGGCCCTCTATGCACGCGACGACCTCGTTGCGCCGCCTCTGGAGCGCCTCGACCACGTCGGAGGACTGCTCGGTGCAGTTGGTGGCGGCGTTGACGATCATGCAGCCGCGCGGCAGGCCGGGGAGGGTGTTGGAGACCGCCGCCTCGCGCAGCAGGCGGCCCACCGCGGCCCGGGCGGTCGGCGCCTCGGCCACGGCCTCGGGAGTGAAGACGGCGTAGCTGCGCGCATAGGCCTCGACGGCCTCCTCGAACAGGGTGCGCTTGTCGCCGAACGCCGCGTAGAGGCTGGGCGCCTTGATGTCCATGGCCCGGGTGAGGTCCGCGATGGAGACGGCGTCGTAGCCGTGCTCCCAGAAGGCTCGCATCGCCTGTTCCAGGGCCGTCTCGCGGTCGAAGGAGCGGGGCCGGCCTCGCTGCTTGGTCGCCATGCGCCCATTCTATAGCGCTCGCTAAAAAACCTGTGCTACGTTCTTTCTGTAGCACTCGCTAAAGAAAGAGGGGGGCGCGGCCATGGGCACGCTCACGGGCAGGACGGCACTGGTCACGGGCGGCAGCCGGGGCATCGGGCGGGCGATCGCGGAGCGCCTGGGCAGGGAGGGCGCCCGCGTCGCCGTGCACTACGGCCGGGACGCCGCCGCGGCCGAGGTGACGGTGAAGGAGATCAGAGCGGCGGGCGGGGACGCCTTCGCGATCCGGGCCGAGCTGGGGGTGCCGGGGGACGCCGAGGCGCTCTGGGCCGCCTTCGACGAGCAGGCCGGCGACGGCCTGGACGTCCTGGTGAACAATGCGGGCATCGTCGGCCCGCGGGCGCTGCTCGGCGAGGTGGCCCCGGAGGACTTCGACCGGATCTTCGCGGTCAACACCAGGGCGCCGTTCTTCGTCACCCAGTACGGCCTGGACCGCCTGCGCGACGGCGGGCGCGTCATCAACCTCTCCACGGGGCTGACCCGCGGCACGGCCATCCCCGATCTGCTCGCCTACACCATGACGAAGGGCGCGGTGGACGCCTTCACCTCGGTGCTGGCCAAGCAGCTGGGCGAGCGCGGGATCACGGTCAACGCGGTGGCGCCGGGCGTGATCGACACGGACATGAACGCCTCGTGGCTGCGCGGCAGTGCGGAGACCCAGGAGGGCGTCGCGGCGATGTCCCCGCTCCGGCGGGTGGGCGAGCCGCGCGATGTCGCCGATGTCGTCGCCTTCCTGGCGTCGGACGACAGCCGGTGGGTGACGGGGCAGTGGATAGACGCGACGGGGGGCGCGCTGCTCTGAGGCGTGCCCGCCGGGCCGGCGGTGGCTGCGGAGCGGGGGGCCGCGGCCGCCGGGGCCGGCGCACCGCGTCAGTGGGTCTCGGTGACCTTCGCGAGGGCGCGGGGCGCGTCGGGATCCTGGCCCCGGGCGACGGTGATCTCGTAGGCCAGCATCTGCAAGGGGAGGATCTCCAGGACCGGCTGAAGCTCCTCGGGGACCCCGGCCGTGGGCAGGGCGAATCCGGCCGTGCCCTTGACGGCCTCCGCCTCGCTGCCGACGATCATCAGGTCCGCGCCCCGGCCGCGCAGGCGTTCCAGGACGGGCTGCAGGGCCTCGCCGCCGCGGCCGTCGGTGACGATGGCGATGACGGGCGAGATGTTGTCGACCATGGCGAGCGGGCCGTGCAGCAGATCGGCGCCGGAGTAGGAGAGGGCGGGGATGTAGCTCGTCTCCATCAGCTTGAGCGCGGCTTCCTTGGCGGTCGGGTAGCCGTAGCCGCGGGAGGTGAGGACCATCCGTTCGGCGAAGCGGTAGCGGGCGGCGAGCTGTCTGACCTCGGCGGCGCGGTCGAGGATGCCCTGGGCGAGGCCGGGCAGGGCCCCGGCCGCGGCCGTGCCGTCGCCGCCGCCCGGGCGCAGGCCCTGGACGAAGAGGTAGAGGGTGAGCAGCGAGGCCGTGTAGGTCTTGGTGGCGGGCAGGGCCCGCTCGGGGCCGGCCAGGATGTCGATGTGGTGCTCGGAGACGGCGGCGAGCGGGGAGTCGGCGTTGTTGGTGACCGCGAGGGTGATCGCCCCGGCCTCGCGGGCGGCCTTGGTGGAGGCGACGAGGTCGGGCGAGCCGCCGGACTGGCTGATGGTGATCGCCAAGACGTCCGTCAGGTCGGGCCGGGCCCCGTAGGCGGTCACGGTCGACATGGAGGTCAGGCCGCAGGGCTTCCCGAGCTGCACTTCGAGGAGGTATTTGGCGTAGAGGGCGGCGTTGTCGGAGGTGCCGCGGGCCGTGAGGAGCACGAAGCGGGGGTCCCGGGCGGCGACGGTGCGGGCGGTCCCGGCGATCGCGGGGGCGCCCCGGTCGAGGATGCGGCGCAGGACGGCCGGCTGTTCGGCCATCTCGGCGGACATGATCCCGCCCGGCTGCTCGCGGTGGTGGGCGGCGGTCGTGTCGCTCATGCCGGATACCTCCCGGACGGGGATGCAGTCCCAGTCGACCACGGGGTGGGGCGCGGCCGCCAGCCGGAAGCCGGGTCCGGGGCGGGTTCCGGCGGGGGTCCCGGGGCGCACCCCTCTGCTAGATTGGTCTATACCACACGATCCGCTCCACTCTTTAAGATCGGCAGGCCCCAGCGTGGAAGTTGTCATCGTCCCGGACGCCAAGGCAGGCGGAGAACTCATCGCGGAGGCCATGGTCGCCCTCCTGCGCCGCAAGCCCGACGCCCTGCTCGGCGTGGCCACGGGCTCGACGCCGCTGCCCGTCTACGAAGCCCTGACCGCCAAGGTCCGTTCCGGCGCGGTGGACGCCTCGCGGGCCCGCGTCTGCCAGCTCGACGAGTACGTCGGCCTGCCCGCCGACCACCCCGAGTCGTACCGCTCGGTGGTTCTGCGCGAGGTCGTCGAGCCGCTCGGTCTGACCGAGGCCTCCTTCATAGGCCCCGACGGCACCGCCGAGGACGTCCAGGGCGCGTGCGAGGCCTACGACCGCGCGCTGCCCGCGGCCGGCGGGGTGGACCTCCAGCTGCTCGGCATCGGCACCGACGGGCACATCGGCTTCAACGAGCCGTGCTCCTCGCTCGCCTCCCGCACGCGCATCAAGACGCTCACGGAGCAGACCCGCGTCGACAACGCGCGCTTCTTCGGCGGCGACATCGAGCAGGTGCCGCACCACGTCATCACCCAGGGCATCGGCACCATCCTGGAGGCCCGCCACCTGGTGCTGCTCGCCACGGGCGAGGGCAAGGCCGACGCGGTGGCGGCATCCGTCGAGGGCCCGGTCTCGGCGCTCGTCCCCGCCTCGGCGCTCCAGCTGCACCCGCACGCCACGGTCGTCGTCGACGAGGCCGCCGCGTCCAAGCTGAAGCTCGCGGACTACTTCCGCGCCACGTACGCGGCGAAGCCGGCCTGGCAGGGCCTGTAGCGAACCGGGGCAAGCCCCGGCCCCCTCCGGAGGAGGAAACGGCGAAAGGGCGGGGCCGGGGCTCTCCCCCCGCCGCAGCGGCGAGCAACCACCCCGGCGCTCTCCGGCGGTGCCGGACCCGCCGTCAGCCGCGCGCCCCCGCGACAGCCTCCGCCGCGGCCGTGCCGCAGACTCTCGCCGCGCCGTGCGTCGCCACGTGCAACGCCCCCCGCGGCGGGGCCGCGTTGAGGCCCATTTCGATCACGATCGTGTCCGGCCGCGCGGCGATCACCGCGTCGAGGGCCTCCGCCATCCACCCGTGCCGGTGCACGTCCCGTACGACGGCGACGATCCGCCGGCCGCCCGCGGCGGCGAGCACATCGGAGGCGCGGGCGGCGTCGTGCCCGTACGTGCCGGTCTCCGTGCCGGGCAGCAGCCGGGAGAGCTCGGCGCCCACGCCCCAGGGGGTCTCGTCGCCGACGGCGATGTTGGCCAGCGGGGTGAACGCGGCCACGTAGGCGGGCCCGGCGAGCGGCTCGCAGCCGGGCGAGGCGGTCACACGCAGGGCGCGCCGCGCCGCGGTGAGCCCCACCTCGGGAGAGGGCGCGGTCCCCTCCGCGGCCGTGCCGGCAGCCGCGCCCTCCCCCGAGGTCCAGCGCGCCAGGGCGCGCACCCGTGCCGCGGCGTCGGCGAGCCGTTCCTCCGGCAGCTCGCCGGCGCGTACGGCCGCGACCAGCGCGTCGCGCAGCCGCAGCACGGTGTCCTCGTCGGCCAGCCCGCCGCCGACGCAGATGGCGTCGGCGCCCGCGGCGAGGGCCAGCACGCTGCCGCGCTCGATCCCGTACGTGCCGGAGATGGCCCGCATCTCCATGCCGTCGGTGACGATGAGGCCGTCGAAGCCGAGGCCGCCGGCGGCGACGGGCGCCCGCAGCAGCCCGTGCAGGGCGGCGGGGCTGAGGGTCGCCGGCAGGCCGGGGTCGAGCGCGGGCAGCAGGATGTGCGCGCTCATGACGGCCTTGGTGCCGGCGGCCACCGCGGCCCGGAAGGGCACCAGTTCGCGCTCGCGCAGCGTGCCGAGGCCGGCGTCGATGCGCGGCATGTCGTGGTGGGAGTCGACGGCCGTGTCGCCGTGCCCGGGGAAGTGCTTGGTGCAGGCGGCGACGCCCGCGGACTGGAGGCCTTCGACGTAGGCGGCGGTGTGCCGGGCGACGAGCTTCGGGTCGGAGCCGAAGGAGCGGACGCCGATGACGGGGTTGTCCGGGTCGGAGTTGACGTCGGCGGAGGGCGCCCAGTTGAGGTTGACGCCGCACTCGGCGAGCCGCCGGCCGAGCTCGCGGGCGACGGCCCGGGTGAGCCCGGTGTCGTCGACGGCGCCGAGGGCGAGGTTGCCGGGGAAGGACGAGCCGGTGCGCGCCTCCAGCCGGGTGACGTCGCCGCCCTCCTCGTCGATGGCGACGAGGACGTCGCCGCGTTCGGCGCGCAGCCGGGCGGTGAGCGCCGCGAGTTGCTCGGGCGAGGCGATGTTGCGGCCGAAGAGGCCGACGGAGGCGAGCCCCTCGCCGAGCCGGCGCAGCAGCCACTCGGGGGCGGTGGTGCCGGTGAAGCCGGGCTGGAGGACGGCGAGGGCGTCGCGCGTGAGCGTGTCCATGGGAGTAGCGCTAACCCTTCACTGCGCCGGAGGTGAGGCCGCCGACTGCCTTGCGCTGGAGGATGACGAAGAGGATGAGGATGGGCACGGAGAAGAGCGAGGAGGCGGCCATGGTGGCGCCCCAGTCGTCGCCGAACGCCGTGCGGAATCCGGTGAGCCACACGGGCAGCGTCTGGGCCGAGGCGTCCTTGTTGAGGATCAGGACGTAGGGGAACTCGTTCCAGACGGTGATGAAGCCGAAGAGCGAGGTGGCCATGAGGCCCGGCGCCAGCAGCGGGAAGATCACCTTGATGAAGGCCTGGGCGCGGGTGCAGCCGTCGACCATCGCGGACTCCTCCAGCTCCTTGGGCACGGCGGCGACGTAGCCGCGCAGCGTCAGGACGGTGAAGGGGAGCACCATGACGGTGTAGATGGCGATCAGCGGCACGAGGCTGTTCAGCATCTCGGCGTCCCGGACGATGATGTAGTACGCGAGGGCCATGACCTCCCAGGGGGCCATCTGGGCCATCATCATCACCAGGATGAAGCTCTTGCGCCCCTTGAACCGCATGCGCGCGACGGCGAACGAGGCGAGCAGGGCGATCACCAGCGACAGCGCGACGGCCACGAGGGTGACGGTGAAGGAGTTACCCACAAGCGTCCAGAAGCCGTCCGCCTGCACCGCCCGCTGGAAGTGCTCCAAGGTGGGGCTGGTGGGGAACCAGACGGGGTCCTCGCTGACGATGTCCTTGTTGGCCTTGAAGGCCGTGCTGAACATCCAGTAGACGGGGAACACGAACGCGAGGAAGAGAACGACCGCGGTCGCTCCCGGCCACACCCGGCCCAGGGTCGATCGCCTCACAGCTCGTCCTCCTCTTGCCCCAGCACCAGACGCAGGTAGTAAGCCGTCAGGGCCAGCAGGATCACGATGGTCAGGATGGAGACGGCGGCGCCCATCCCGAAGTGCTGGCTGCCGAAGCCTTCCTGGAAGGCGTAGACCGGCAGGGTCTCCGTGAGCCGGTCGGGCCCGCCCTCGTTGATCGCGAAGACCTGGGTGAACGACTTGAAGATCCAGATGACTTCGAGGAACGTCGTCGCGAGGAAGAACGGCTTGAGGAAGGGGAAGGTCACCGAGGTGAACTGCTTCCAGGAGCCGGCGCCGTCGAGCGAGGCGGCCTCGTAGAGCTCCTTGGGGATCGTGGTGGTCGCCGCGTAGAGGTTGATGGCCACGAAGGGCACCGACTGCCAGACGATCAGCACGGTGATCACGAAGAAGGTGGAGAACTGGCCGCTGGTCCAGCTGTAGCCGGCCATGGAGTGCCAGCCGAGCTTGTCCAGTGCGTAGTTGACGACGCCGAAGCGCTGGTCGAAGAGCCACTGGAAGACGGTGGTCGCCGCGACGACGGGCATGGCCCAGGCCAGGACGAGGCCGAGCGAGAGCAGCAGCCGCAGCGCGGTGCCGAGGCGGGCGAGGAGCAGGCCGATGAAGCAGCCCAGCGCCATGATGAGGACGACGTTGGCGAGGGTGAAGACCACCGAGCGCCCGGTGACGCCCCAGAACTCGGAACTGCCGAGCTGCTCGGCGTAGTTGTCCGTGCCGGTCCACTCGGTGAGGTGCTGGATGAGCTGGCGCGGGCCGAGGTTCTGGAACGACAGCAGGCCGTTCTTCAGCAGGGTCCAGCCGAGCAGCAGCACCGTGACGGCGGCGGTGGGGAGGATCAGGAGGTACGGCGTGCCCTGGGCGAGCCGGCCGGGGCCGCGGCGGGGCGGCGGGGGCGGGGCGGCGCCCTTGCCGGTCCGGGAGGCGGGCCCGCCGGCCGTCGCCTCTTCGATCTGCGCTGACATCGTCGTCCGCCTTCTCCCCTGTCGAACGGTATTGCGTTGGTGCGCGGCCGGGCGGGAGGCCGTCTCCTACGGACTCCCGCCCGGCCGTCGGGTCACTGCTGCCGGCTGCCGCTTCTCAGCAACCGGCAACCGGCCGGCCGGCTACTGCTTCTGGCTGAGGCGCTTGTTGACGTCGGCCTCGACCTGCTTGGCGGCTTCCTCGGGGGACTTTCCGTTCAGGACGGCCGTCATGTACGCCTTGATCGGGTTGGGGGCGTTCTCCACCGCGGCCCACTCGGGGATCAGCGGGGTGGTGCCGCCGCCCTTGGCGGCGGGGGCCGCGGCCTCGGCGGCGGCGTTGCCCTTCAGGCTGTCCAGCAGGGAGTCCTTGTTGGGGATCGAGCCGACCTCCTTGGCCAGCGCGCCCTCGTTCTTGTCGGACAGCGCGATCTTCAGGAACTCCTTGGCGAGGTCCTGCTTCTTGCTGCCGGCGGCGACGGCGAGGTTGGAGCCGCCGAGGAAGACGCCCTCGGGCTTGTCCGCGCTCTCACCGGGGATGGTGAAGTAGCCGAGGTCCTTCTCGATGGCCGGGTTGGCCTTGATGGCGGTGGCGGCCTCCCAGCCCATGCCGATGAAGGCGCCCGTCTTGCCCTTGGCGAAGACGTCGGCCTGCTGCGGGGTGGCCTCGTCCTTGTCCTTGGGGGCCTTGCTGAAGGCCTGGTACTGCTTGTAGACCTCCATGGCCTTGGCGACCTTGGGGTCGGCGAGGTTGGAGACCCACTTCTTGCCGTCCTTCTTCACCAGGTCCGCACCGGTGCCGATGGTCAGGCCGTCGAAGAAGTACCAGTTCTGGCCGGGCAGGTAGAGCGGCTCGGCGTCGCCCTTCTTCTGGATGGCCTCCAGGGCCTTGAAGAAGTCGGCACGGGTCTTGGGGACGTCGGTGACGCCCGCGTCCGCCCACACCTTCTTGTTGTAGATGACGACGCGGTTCGCGGCGTACCACGGGGCGGCGTACTGCTTGCCCTCGAAGACGGCGGGCTTGTTCAGCGAGCCGGTCCAGTCGGCGCCGATCTCCTTCTTCAGGTCGCCGAGCTCGGAGAGGCCGCCGGTCTGCGCGTAGGAGGGGGTCTGGGTGTTGCCGACCTCGACGACGTCCGGCGGGCTGGACTCGGAGAGGGCCGTGGTCAGCTTCTGCTGGATGCCGTCCCACTTCTGGACCTGGACGTTGAGCTTCGCGCCGGTCTTCTGTTCGAACTCGGCCTGGACCGTCTTCGTCCAGCCCGGAGGGTTGGAGCCGTCCATGAACCAGACGGTGAGGCTCTTGTCCTTGGCGCCGTCGCCCGATCCCTTGTCACTGTCGCTGGACCCACAGGCAGCAACACTCACCAGCATGGCCGCGACACCCGTCGCCGCTATGAGCCCTCGCTTCACAGCACTCTCCTCAAGGACCGAATGTGGTCTTTAATGGTTTAGACCAGTGCCCGCAGCTTGGCCTAGACCTATTGGGGTGTCAAGGGTGTATAAGAGTCGCTGTCGGCTCCGTTACCGGACCGACACTTCGGGGTCGACCTGGGCGTCTCCGGGCCCCTCGGGCTCTGCCCGTGCCACCATGTGACCGCGACAGACGGAGGAGCCGGTGACAGCAGCAGGATCGGAGTCGGGAAGGCAGGCCATGGCGACCGAGGGCGGTACGGGCGAGGGCGGCAGCGCGCCGGGCGGCGCGCGGACCGCGCGCGTCCCCAAGTACTACCGCCTGAAACGCCATTTGCTGGACATGACCGAAA
The DNA here is from genome assembly GCF_044336695.1 of Streptomyces sp. SCA2-17. Classification (NCBI taxonomy): domain Bacteria; kingdom Bacillati; phylum Actinomycetota; class Actinomycetes; order Kitasatosporales; family Streptomycetaceae; genus Streptomyces; species Streptomyces sp. SCA2-17. The sequence goes on along the minus strand of NZ_CP117521.1, from coordinate 4,322,142 downwards.
CCATGCCCCCCGGCACGCCCGTACCGCCGGAGCGCACCCTGGCGGCGGAGTTCGACACCTCCCGCACGACCGTCCGCCAGGCCCTCCAGGAGCTCGTCGTGGAAGGCCGCCTGGAGCGCATCCAGGGCAAGGGGACGTTCGTCGCGAAACCCAAGGTCTCGCAGGCGCTGCAACTGACCTCCTACACGGAGGACATGCGCGCCCAGGGCCTGGAGCCGGCCTCCCAGCTCCTGGACATCGGCTACGTCACGGCCGACGACCGGCTCTCCACGCTGCTGGACATCGCGACGGGCGGCCGCGTCCTGCGCATCGAGCGGCTGCGGCTGGCCAGCGGCGAGCCGATGGCGATCGAGACGACCCACCTGTCGGCGAAGCGCTTCCCGGCGCTGCGCCGGAGCCTGGCGAAGTACACCTCGCTCTACACCGCCCTGGCCGAGGTCTACGACGTCCGCCTCGCGGAGGCGGAGGAGACGATCGAGACGTCCCTGGCCACGCCGCGCGAGGCGGGCCTGCTGGGCACGGACGTGGGCCTGCCGATGCTGATGCTCTCCCGCCACTCGCTGGACGCGCAGGGGGAGCCGGTGGAATGGGTCCGGTCGGTGTACCGCGGGGACCGCTATAAGTTCGTGGCACGGTTGCAGCGGCCGGCGGAGTAGCCCCCTCTCCCCTCGGGCAACCGAGCTGACAGCGAGGCGCCCGACCCGACGGACCGCAGCGACGACCTCCACGTCTACGACAGACCGGAGGTCGTCGCCGTTCCGGTCCTGGCCGGAGCCGCGTGGTCTTTCACGAGGGTGACGACGGAGACGAGAGCTGAACGCTGATCAGACCTCGGTCCGCACGGATTTCCGCCGGCTGCGGGAAAGCAACCTCACGCCCGGCTTCTCCACCCATTCGTGCAGGAGCACCGCGGCGGCGACGGACATCGCCAGAACCAGACCCGCGTGCAGCGTCACGGGGATGAGGAGCTGGTGGGTTTTCAGGAAATGGTTGGTGCTGAAGATGATGATTTCGTGCACCAGGTAGAGCGCGAAGGAGATTTCGCCGAGATAGACGACGTACCGGTTCCTGAAGGGTGAAGGCTCCCCCTGGATGTCGGCACGGGCGGCAGCGGCGATGGTGAGGGTGAACGGGACGATGGTGTCGGCGGCCCAGTGGAAGTTGTACGGCATGACGTGCACCGGCCCGAAGATCACGATGAGGGACATCGAGAGGCTGGCGAGCAGGCCGGGGCCGCGCCAGGCACCGTTCTTCACCAGCAGGGCGACAGCGATGCCGATGACGAACTCGATCAGCCGCACGGGCGGCAGGATGTAGAGCACGAACTTCGCGTCCCAGCCGGTGGCGTGTCCGATGGGGGCCGTGAATATCGGAAGCAGGGCGACGAACGCATTGCCCGCGATCACCGTGGCCCACAGCCCTCGGGTCGACAGCCGCTTCACGACCTTGATGATGAAGGGGAACGCGAGGTAGAAGAGCGCCTCGCAGCTCAGCGACCAGGAAACGCCGTTGTACCCGAACCACCAGTCGGTCCGGTTCGGAATCCAGGACTGGAGCAAGCTGAGGTTCCCCAGCGCGATTCCGGGGTCGAGGGCCTTGCCCATCCAGACGAGCGAGACCGCGGCCAGGAAGAAGGTCGCCAGATGGCTCGGATAGATGCGGGCGAAGCGGCGGCGCCAGAAGCCGGTCACGGTGTCGCGGGGCCGCGCGGACCAGGCGAGAACGAATCCGGAGAGGATGAAGAAGAAGGAAACAGCCGAAGGGCCGTCGTAGACGACCTGCTTCAGCTTGCCCATGTGCTGGGCGGTGCCGGTGGCGGTCTCTTCGTAGAAGAAGTGGTAACAGAAGACGAGCAGCGCTGCGTACCAGCGAAGGCCCGTGAGCGAATCCAGACGCACTCGCGAAACGGAGGGCTCGCTGGACAGCTTCGAGGAGGCAGGGGATATCAAGCTCATTGTCGAGGTTCTGTGTGAAGGGCGGGGTAAGTCCTGCGGTGCCTTCCGCCGGACAGCTCTCCACGAGGCGCGGCGACAGTGCCCCGACGGCCATGGTGAGCAGCTTCGCCCGTGGGGGTAGGCCACAGCAGCCGGGCGTCCTGGAGGGACCAGCGGAGCGTCTCGGCCTACGGCGCGAAGGGGATGGAAACCCCGCCCGAGCCCCCGGCAGCAGATTTCATCCATATGAGCGACAGAACGGAATATATCACCTTACGCCACCCTGCACCTTCTTGATCCATTACAGAATGGTTCACATGGAAACTTCCTGTCCATTACTAATGGCGATGGTGTGACGTGGCCGGGGCTGAGGTGACCGTGAGTTCGACGTCCAGGGTGACGCCGTCGAGCGTGGCGAGCCGGAGGATGTAGGTCCCAGGACTCTGATCGGCGCGTACCTCCGGGAGGGAGACGATGCCGTTGACGTCCGGGGCGGGAAGGATGAGGGTGCGCAGCGGGCCGGCGCCGTCCGGGCGCGTGAAGTAAGGGCCGACTGCGCTCTCACCCGGGTCCTCCTTGCTGGAAATCACCGTCGCAGTGATCACAGTTCCAGCCGCGACCTGCCCGTAACGGGTCGCCTTGACGCCCAGGACAGTGGAGAACGCGCTGCCGGTGGTGGCGCGCAGAGGCTGCTCGTTGATCAGTGTCAATGTGTCGGCGGTGGCGGTGGGCGACGGCCGGAGAGTCACCTGGAAGGTGACAGTCCCGCTGGGCTCGCCCGGTGTGCTTGCCCTGACGGTGAAACCGCCGGGCCGGTCGCCGGTAAGGAGGACCGGCGCAACGGCGATCCCACGGAGGTCGGTGGTAACGGTGGTGCTCCGCGCTCCGCCGGGGAATCGCGCGAGGGTGTCACCCACGATGTCGTAGGTGATGTTCTTCCGGGAGACGGCCTCGCCCTGGGCGTTCGTGGCCCGGACCTCGAGCGGCCGGTCGAGCGGTTTCCCGGCTTCAGCCCGGCGGTTCTGCCCGCCGATGGGGTCAAGGCGGCGAACGGTGCGCGGGTCCGGCTCGGGAACGGGCTTGGGATCCGGCCTGGCATGCGTGTCGGGGGTGGGCTTGTTCTCGGATATGGGCGGTGTCGGCACCTCGGGACGGCGACGGTTCACGACAGTTGTGGTTGCGGCCGAAGCGAGGGACGTCCGGGCAGGGGTGGAACCGGAGTACGTGCCGGCGACAGCAGCCGTGGGGTCGGGACGGTAGGGGGTCGCCGGAGTGTCGTCGGGTATCGCGGTGACCTTGCCGCCCTGGTAGGTGTGCATCCAGTCCAGTACGGCGTTCACGTATTCGCGCGAGTTGTTGTAGCTGAGGATTGCTTTGTCGAGGTCGGCCGCGTCGGCCAGATTCCGGTCGCCCGCGCAAAGGTAGCGGGCGGTGCCCAGGGCAGCGTCGTAGAGGTTGTTGGGATCCTTCACGCCGTCGCCGTTACCGTCGGCACCCCAGACGGCCCAGGTGGAGGGGATGAACTGGGTGGGGCCGATGGCCCGGTCGTACTCCGGGTCCCCGTCCCAGCGCCCACCGTCGGTGTCGCGGATCAGGGCGAACTGCTTGCCGTCGAGCCGGGGTCCGCGGATCGGCTTCTCGGTGGAGCCGTCGGTGCGCAGGCCGTATCCGGAAGCGTGGACGGATTCGATGCGGCCGATCCCGGCGACCAGTTCCCAGGGCAGGTGGCAGCCGGGCTGACTGAGGACCAGGGCTTGCCCGGCCTTCCGGTACGCGTCCAGGGCGGTCGCGGGTATGCCCGTGACCTCCTTCAGGGCTTCGGCACCACCAGCGCCCTTACGGAGGTCGGGCAGGCTGAGGTTGGGCACGCCGCGGGGCCGGCCCCCCTGCGGACCGCCATCGGCGTCACTGGCATCGGCGGCGTACGGGGCCGCGACGGCGGCCGTGGACAGCGAGGCGGCCAGAGCTATCCCGCACAGTCCCTGCCGAGTTCGGCTGACAAGGTGGGCGGGGAGTGGCTTCATGATGGGGGGACCTCGGCTTGCGGTGACTTTGCTGTGTTCTTGCTGATGAAAAGGGTGTGGGGGCCGACGCCCCTTTCGGCATCGGCCCCCACGAGACTCAGCCGGCTCAGCCGACGAGCTGGACCTCGCTGTGGGTGCCGTTAGCATCCACGCCGGGGTAGTAGCTCAGGTTGCCGTCGTTCCAACGGATGAGGATGTCGCTCGGGCCGCCGTTGGCCGAGGTGAAGTTGCCCACCGTCATCTGCGCGATGTTCTTCCAGGCCGACTTCAGGGGACGGACCTCCGTCCGGCCGTGATAGCCGGCCGTGTCGACACCGGGGAAGATCTGGTTCTGGCCGTCGTTCCACTGGACCATCAGATCAGCGGTCTTCTTGCCGGCGAACTCGCCCGCCGCGATCTGCTGCGCGTTGCCCCAGCCGGCGTTGGCCTCGGTGAGCTGGGTGTGCTTGGCGAGACCGTTGACGCCGGTGTCGGAGTACATCGACGTGGAGCCGTTCTCCCACACCGCGAGCAGGTCGTCCCGCAGGGCGTTACCGGTGAAGCGGCCGACCGTGATCATCTTGGCGTTCTTCCAGAAAGAGCCGACCGGGGCGAGGGTGTTCTCGTCGTGGACGCCCTGGGCGTCGACGTGGGTGTACGTCGACAGTTTGCCGTTCTCCCAGCGGACGGTGATGCCATCGCTGCCGCTCTCGGTGAAGCGGCCAGCGGAGATGGTCTTGGCGTTCTTCCAGTAGCTGCCCGCGGGCGCGACCTTGTACTCCGCGGAGAACGGGTACTTGGGGTCGTTGTGGTCAGCACCCTGGAAGATGCTCGCCGAGCCGTCCTTCCACGCGACGAACAGGTCCATCCGGCGCTTAGCACCGGCGGGGCTTCCCGTGAAGTAGCCGGACGCCATGTGTGCGGCGTTCTTCCAGTCCGCGCGGGACAGGAGGTTCCGCGAGGAGACGCTCTGGATCCAGCCGGCGATGTCGTCGGTCCGGGTAGAAACAACGCCCTTGCGGGTCTCTGCCTCGTCGGCGCCCAGGCAACCGCCCTGCCACGAGGCACTGTTGATGCCGACGAGCTCACTGTGGCCGCCGACCTCGCGGAAGACCGGGCTGCCTTGATCGCCCTTGCAGGTGGTCGCGTCGGGGTTCTTCCCGTTGAGGACGAAGGTGGTGTCCTTCACGGAACCGGCGGTGAACGCAGCCTGTTGCAGCCGGTCGGGGACCCACTCGTCCTTGGTCCGGCCGTAGCCTGTGACGCGCAGGTCCTCGCCCTGCAGGGGGGCGTTGAAAGTCAGTTCGGCCGGGGTCACGCCGTTGACCGGATTGCCCAGCCGGGCCATGACCACGTCTCGGTCGTCGCGCGGGACGAGCTCCACGACGTCGGTGACGACGCCTTGGTCTCCGCGGGTGAGGTCGGTACGGCCAATGACAGCCGTGGTCTTCAGCTTCGGTGCACCCGGGGCGACCTTGGTACCAGGGGTGTCGGCGAAGCAGCTCGCGGCGGTGACCAGCCACTGCTTCTCGACGACCGTCGCGGAGCAGCTCCGCTCGCCACCGATGTCGAGTTTGGCGGTGAACGCGTACGAACCGTCCTTGACCTTCTCCCCCACAACGGCGTTCGCAGGGGCGGCAGTCAGCAGTCCGGCGGCCACGGCCGTGGCGGTGACCACGATTCCCCATGCCGCGCGCGGACGTATGGCAGGCATCTTCTGTTCCTTCACTGTCGTGGGGGGCTGTCGGATCGGGCGCAGTGCCGCGCCCGATCCCGGGGCAGCTGGAGCATCAGCTGGTGACGCGGAGTTCGATCAGCGTGGTCGCGTCGTTGTTGGAGTCAGCACCCTTACCGACGCCCTTGTAGTCATTCTTGGCCACCTTGACCTGCTCACGACCGGCGTTGGAGTCGACCTTGACATCCAGGGCGTAGTCACCGGTCGAGATCATGTAGACCTTCGGGACCTCCAGCGTCAGCCAGCCGGTCTTTCCGGTGCCAGTGACCTTGAAGCAGTAGGTGCCCTGTTGAGTCTGGCCGGGGTGCCTGAACTCCGTCATGACCCGAATGTCCGAGGATGTGCGGCAGTCGGCCAGCACGATGTGCCCGTCGCCCCTGCGTAGCGCGATGCCCTGCTCTTTGAGGATCTTCGCCGCACCCGGGTACTCGAAGGTCTCCACGATCGAAGGCGGCATCTCATCGTCGGCGGGAGCCGCGGCAGCGACACCGAGCGCGGAAGTGCTCAGAACGACCGTCACCGCGCCGACAACACCGGCGGGAAGCATTCTGCGTGCGCACCGTATCACTAAAGATCCCTTACTGGTTCAACAGCGGCAATGCCGCGTGTAATGGCTGAATAAAGACGCAGAGCGGCAATTTACCACCCATCGAGACTTTGCCGAATCTTGACGTCAAACCGGGCGCAATTTTTCCGAGCCTTCAAGGCGTACCGAGGGTTACGTCGCGACATGGACATGCCACCTAGCCAGCCAACACTCCGTCACAAAACGGACATTCTTTGCCTATTGGTCGCCCAGATGTCCCAATACCTACGGTTATGCTCACGGGGCCGGAAGCCGGCAACGCACAACCGACGGGAAAGAACAGAAGAGTGAGACTTGACCTTCACTTGACCAGAACCAGGGGAAGAGTGGGGTTCGGCATACGCATGCTGTGCCTGAGCTTGCTCCCCGTCGCTCTCCTCATGACCATGCCCGGAGTGACTCCCGCCATGGCGGCAGACAGTCCGGCTCCCGTGACCGACCGCGCCCGCGTCGTGGAGCTGTGGACCAGGGGTGGGCCGACCGTCAAAGCCCTGGCCGAAGCGGCGCTACTGGGAAGCGATACAGAGATCCGCAGCTTCCTCGACAACGAGAAGGAGTTCGCGGAGCTCACCGACGACCGCATGAGCGCGATGCGGCTCGGCTCCATCGGCGGTACGACACTGCGCGAGGCCGCGCACGAAGCCCTGGGCGAACCGACGAAGCTGCGTGCCTTCCTCAAGGACGGCTGGCAAGAGCCGCTGGAGACCGACCAGCGGCTCTTCCTCGCCCAGATCGTCAACTCGGCCGGACCCAACGTCAAGGCGGAGGGCGGGGCCGCGCTCAAGGGGTCGATCGAGGACGTCCGCAAATTCCTGTCCGAAGGCCGGTATTCGGCGCAGGAGACCGACGACCGAATGCGGATCACTCAGATCATGTCGTCCGGGGGGCCTGCGACCAAGGAGGCCGCGAAGGTCGCCCTCAGCGGCTCGATCGACAACATCCGCGAGTTCCTCAACGTCGGCCAGAGCATCGCGCGTTCCCGTGACCAGGAACGCGCCACCGTGGCTCAGCTCGCCGAACAGGCCGTACGCGCAGGCCAGGAGGCAAAGCGCCAGACCGACGCGGCGAAGGAGACCTCCAAGAAGGCGGTCGCAGCCTCCGAGTTGGCAAAGACGGCGGCCAAGAGGGCCGCGGAAGAGACGGCCGCAGCGGGCAAGGACGCTTCCCGGGCAGCAGGCGCGGCACAGCGGGCGGCAGACGCGGCACAGGACGCGGCCGAGGCCGCGCAGGAAGCGATCAGTGCGGCGAATGCCGCCAACTATGCGGCCCGGATGGCCGCTAACGCAGCGGCCAACGCGGCAGCCGCGGCGGCCGGTGCCGCCGAGGCGGCCTCGCGGGCCCGCAACGCAGCGGCAGGCGCGGCGGTCGACGCGGCCGGCGCGGCTGTCGCCCGTCAGGCCGCCGAGAACGCGCGGGATGCCGCAGCGGCCGCCGAGAAGTCCCAGCAGGCCGCGGTCGAGGTGAAGAAGGCGGCGCGCGCCGCCGGTGACGCTGCGAACGCCGCGCTGGGTGCCAGCGCCAACGCCGACGCTGCCGCAGATGCCGCGGACGAGGCCGGCGGCTACGCGAGCCAGGCCGGCTCAGAGGCCACCAAGGCCAAGCAGTGGGCCTCCACCGCCCGCGCCAACGCCCAGGAGTCGCGCCGCGCCGCCATGGCCGCTCGCGACCTGGCCTACCAAGCCGCCGACGCCGCTGACGAGGCCGGTCAGGCCGCCCGGCGCGCCGCCGGGCACGCCCGCAACGCGGCCGACGCTGCCGATGAGGCGGCCAAGCACGCGGGCGACTCGGCCAAGGCGGCAAAGGCGTCCACCGACCACGCCAAGGCTGCCAACGAAGCCGCCGACGAGGCGACCAACGCCGTCGAAACCGCGAAGAAGGTCTTCGCTACCGCACGCAAGGTGGAGAACGAGGAGCTGAAGACCCGTACCGCTCAGGGGATAGCACAGGCCAAGGGGCTCAAACTGGCCGACGAGCAGGCGAAGGCCGACACGGACCGGACGGCGAAGGAACGCAAGCACCTCGACGCCGAGGCTGCACGTCTCATGGAGGAGGCGTCCAAGCCGGGAACGAATGTCAAGGATATAGCGGCCAAGGGTCGCAAGGTCGCCGTCCTCACGATGAAGACCCGCGGGCCATGGAGCGAGGCAGCGGCCAAGACGGCTCTCGCCGGTACCGACGAGGAAGTGGACGAGTACGTCCGTACGGGCCGGCAGCAGGCCGTCGAGCAGGATGAGCGCGCGGCTGCCGAACTCATCGCCGGCGTCGCCGCATCGGATGCCGTCAAGGAGGCGGCCGAAGCGGCTCTCAAGGGCGGCGCTCAGCAGATCGGCGCGTTCCTGCGCAGCGGTCAGTACGAGGCGGCGTTCACCGACTACCGCATGCGAGCCACCCAGATCGGCACCAACGGCGGCCCGTCCGTCAAGCAGGCTGCCGGGGAAGCCCTGAAGGCAAGCACGACGGACAAGCTCCGCGAGTTCCTCAACAAGGGCCAGTTCGAAGCACAGTTCACCGATGACCGGGTCCGTGCCAGCCAGCTGATCAGCAACGGCGGACCCGAGACCCAAGCAGCTGCCAAGATAGCCCTGGAGTCCCCGGCCGCGGTCCTGCGCAACTTCATCCAGGTCGGTCAGTATGACGCTGCCCGCCAGGACCAACTCACCGCCACCCACACTGCGGTTGTCCAGCAGTACATCTCCGAGGCCGCTGCGGCCGCGGCAACCGCGCAGAAGGACGCAGCGGACGCGACCATCGTCGCCGCCCGAGCCAACCAGGCCGCGGACGAGGCGAAGAAGGCGGCCACCCGGGCCGCGACGGCCGCGGGCCAGGCCAAGGAGTTCTCCGGCCAGGCCCGGGCCTACGCCAAGCAGGCCGCGGCGTCCGCGGCCGACGCGGCCAAGTCCGCACACGTCGCCGAAGCCGCGGCGCAAGCCGCCGCACGCGATGCCGACGAAGCCGAGTACTCCGCGGTTCGCGCGTCGGTCTCCGCATCGCAAGCAAGGGCATCCGCCGACGAGGCATCCACCTACGCCGAATCGGCCCGCGCCTCGGCCTTGGCTGCCGGCAAGGACGCCGCGGCCGCCGATGCGGCCAAGAAGGACGCCTACAAGGCATACGTCGAGAAGAAGGTCAAGGAGGCGGAAGAGTATCGCCGGGAGCAGCAAAAGCGGGACCGGGAGCAAGCGAAGTTGCCAATCCAGGCCCGGACGCAGCTGCAGATGATCCAGGCAGGCCTGGTGAACGTGGACCCACCGCTTGCCAAGCCGAAGGCGTTCGAGCTGGGACTCAACTGGGTGCTGGGCATCGGCCCGGACAGCCATTTCTACGGTCCCGGTGATGAGTTCACCGAGCAGCTCCGCAAGGACCATTCGATGGACGTGGTCCGCCGGCGGATCCTCGAAGGTCTCGCCGAAGGGCAGGGTGTGAAGTCGCCTGGCCGTGGCGGTTATTCTGTGCTGGGAGAAGAAGGAGTAGGGCGGCTCGTCGACGACTTCGCCGATGTGGTAACCCTGGGCGGCACAGCCTGGCTGAGCAACAAACTGTCCCACGGGAAGTACGGTAGCTCGACAGCCCTCTTCGTCGGTTCCTACAATTATGAGTACAAGCTCATATCGAAAAACTCTGACACCGGAGGAATAACCGTCCAGATCACGATCACGAACGAGACCAGCTTCAATTCCTTGGTGCATCCGCCAGTCTTCAGAGGCCTGTGGGACTCGTGGATCGGTGGGCCTGTCAACAAGACATTGGACTGGCTCGGCGGCCCGGGAAGAACGAAGAGACAAACCGCCACCTGGACGGAGACGCTGCACCGCTGATGAAGAAGATCATCACCATTTCCGTCCTTGGTGTCGCGCTCATACTGGGTGCCGTGGCCTTCCTGTTCCTGAGCCCTTTTGGCGGCTCGGCGAAACCGGGCGAGCTCGTTGGCTCGTGGACCGGTAGCCAGGGAGCGCAGTTGATCCTTCGCGAGGACGGCTCACTCACCGCGGTTAAGGTCCCCACCCACTTCTCACCGGCCGACGAGGCCCCGCTCGACCCGTTCACCGGAAAGGGCACATGGCGTCTCGAGAAGAAGTCGACCCTGGATGATCAGCAGATCGCTGTCACCCTCGACGAGGGGGACGGCTTCACTGCAGCCATCCGGCTGAAGGTCGCGGGCAACGGCGACCGGGACGGCATCTACATTCCGATCTCCGAGGACTCTCCGAACAAGTTCGTCTTCAAGAAGTCCGCCTGAACGGAGTCCACCTGAAGCGGTCGCTCACGCGGCTCCAGGGTCCGCGGCTCGTGACTGAGGCATCGTGACCGAGGCGGCGCCCCTCCCCGAGGGGCGCCGCCTTTCTGTGTCGGCGGACGCCGGACGCCTCTGCCCTCCGGGCTTCGGCCACCCCATGCCCGTCTCCGTACACCGCCTGCAGTGCACGTCCGACGGCTCATGGCGCAAGGTGTCCCATGCTCCGGTGAAGGCGTGATGGTTCCTGTGGATCGGGACCCTGACGGTCGACAGGGCTGGCGGCGATGGCGACCGCGTTGCCGCGAGGCCCATGCATTGGCCTGGTCAATCGACCCCCGCCTGATGGGGCCCCTGCCGGACGTGATTGCCGCCAAGCCTTCAGTGGAGGGCTGGCAAACGGTTCTCGACCTCGTCGCCGCGAGCGGCTGGAATTACCGGTGCTCCGAAGGCGAGACGAACGCTTCCGACGCCTCGGGCGGACCGCCCGGCTGACGCCGAGCGCCCGGAGATGCGGATCTGACCGATGCCGACGTGCTGAGCAGCCCGATCTCTTGGCGTCGTGGGCCGGGTGGGGTGCACGTCCATGTGCACGGGACACAGCCCCGGCAGGGCGACGGCCGAGGGAGGGATCTCTGTCTCCTCGGACAGCTCCCGCTACGCCGCGTCGACGAGTCGGGCGTTCCATGATCGGCATGCTCATCAAGCGCGACCTGCCCGGTGAAGCCGGCCCTTACCGAGCAGAAACGGGTCCGGCCCGCCCCCGGAGGGGCGGGCCGGACCCGCAGGATTCAGTGGGGTTCCCGGATCAGAACTCCTCGTCGAAGCCGACCGTGCCCTCGACCGCGACCTGGTACGCGGAGGCGCGGCGCTCGAAGAAGTTGGTCAGTTCCTGGACGTTCTGCAGCTCCATGAAGGAGAACGGGTTCTCCGAGCCGAAGACCGGCTTGAAGCCGAGGCGCACGAGGCGCTGGTCGGCGACGCACTGGAGGTACTCGCGCATGGACTCGGTGTTCATGCCGGGCAGGCCCTCGCCGCACAGGTCGCGGCCGAACTGCAGCTCCGCCTCGACGGCTTCCTTCAGCATGTCGGTGACCTGCTGCTGGAGCTCGTCGTCGAAGAGCTCGGGCTCTTCCTGGCGGACGGTGTCGACGACCTCGAACGCGAAGTTCATGTGCATGGTCTCGTCGCGGAACACCCAGTTGGTGCCGGTCGCGAGGCCGTGCAGCAGGCCGCGGCTGCGGAACCAGTACACGTAGGCGAAGGCGCCGTAGAAGAACAGGCCCTCGATGCACGCGGCGAAGCAGATCAGGTTGAGCAGGAAGCGACGGCGGTCCGCCTTCGTCTCCAGGCGCTCCAGCTTCTCGACCTCGTTGATCCACTTGAAGCAGAACTGGGCCTTGTCGCGGATGGAGGGGATGTTCTCCACCGCGTCGAACGCGGCCGCGCGCTCCTCCGGGTCGGGCAGGTAGGTGTCGAGCAGCGTCAGATAGAACTGGACGTGCACGGCCTCCTCGAAGAGCTGCCGCGACAGGTACAGCCGCGCCTCAGGGGAGTTGATGTGCTTGTACAGCGTCAGCACGAGGTTGTTCGCCACGATCGAGTCGCCGGTCGCGAAGAACGCGACGAGGCGGCCGATCATGTGCTGCTCGCCCGGGGACAGCTTGGCGAGGTCGGCGACGTCCGAGTGGAGGTCGACCTCCTCGACGGTCCAGGTGTTCTTGATCGCGTCGCGGTAGCGGTCGTAGAAGTCCGGGTATCGCATGGGGCGCAGCGTCAGCTCGAAGCCCGGGTCGAGCAGGTTCTTCTGAGAAGAGGCTTCCGGCACGGAGTGCTGTCCTTCAGGGGTGGTGGTCGGGCGACGGGCGGGCATTACTGGCAGGCCTCGCAGGACTCGGGGTTCTCAAGGGAGCAGGCGATGGCGTCCGCGTCGGGCGCGGCCTGCTGCACCGGGATGGTGGCGGGGGCGGCGGAGCCGCCGGACGCGGCGCGGGCGATCCGGGTGGCCGGGCGCGAGCGCAGGTAGTACGTCGTCTTGATGCCCTGCTTCCAGGCGTACGCGTACATCGAGCTGAGCTTGCCGATGGTGGGCGAGGCCATGAAGAGGTTGAGCGACTGGCTCTGGTCGAGGTACGGCGTACGGGCCGCGGCCATGTCGATCAGGGCGCGCTGCGGGATCTCCCAGGCGGTGCGGTAGAGGTCGCGCACCTCCTGCGGGATCCACTGCATGTCCTGGATCGAGCCGTTGGCGTCCGTCATGGCGTCGCGCGTGGTGCGGTCCCACACGCCGAGCTTCTTCAGGTCCTCCACCAGGTAGGTGTTGACCTGGAGGAACTCACCGGAGAGCGTCTCGCGCTTGAAGAGGTTGGAGACCTGCGGCTCGATGCACTCGTAGACGCCCGCGATGGAGGCGATGGTCGCCGTGGGGGCGATGGCGAGGAGCAGGGAGTTGCGCATGCCGACCTCGGCGATGCGGGCGCGCAGCGCCTCCCAGCGGCCGGCCCAGGCCTTGACGGCGTTCGGGTAGTGGTCGGGGTGCAGCACGCCGCGGGCGGTGCGGGTGGCGGCCCAGGCCGGGTGCGGGCCGTTGCGCTCGGCGAGGTCGGCGGAGGCCTCGTACGCCGCGAGCATGATCCGCTCGGAGATCTTGGTGGACAGGGCCTTCGCCTCGGCCGAGTCGAAGGGCAGGCGCAGCCGGAAGAAGACGTCCTGGAGGCCCATCAGGCCCAGGCCCACCGGGCGCCAGCGGCTGTTGGAGTTGCCGGCCTGCTCGGTCGGGTAGAAGTTGATGTCCACGACGCGGTCGAGGAAGGTGACGGCCGTACGGACCGTGCGGTCGAGCTTCTCCCAGTCCATCTCGCCGTCGGCACCGAGGTGCTGCGCGAGGTTGACGGAGCCCAGGTTGCAGACCGCGGTCTCGCCGTCGTTCGTGACCTCGAGGATCTCGGTGCAGAGGTTCGAGGAGTGGACGACCGCGCCCTTCTCGGCCGTCTGGTTGGCCGTGCGGTTGGCGGCGTCCTTGAACGTCATCCAGCCGTTGCCGGTCTGCGCGAGGGTGCGCATCATGCGGGCGTAGAGGACGCGCGCCGGGATGGTCTTGACGGCCTTGCCCTCGGCCTCGTACGCGCGGTACGCGGCGTCGAACTCGTCGCCGTAGAGGTCGACCAGGTCGGGCGTGTCGGCCGGGGAGAAGAGCGACCAGTCCGCGTCCGTCTCGACGCGGCGCATGAACTCGTCCGGGATCCAGTGCGCGATGTTGAGGTTGTGGGTGCGGCGGGCCTCCTCACCGGTGTTGTCGCGGAGCTCCAGGAACTCCTCGATGTCGGCGTGCCACGTCTCCAGGTAGACGCAGGCGGCGCCCTTGCGGCGGCCGCCCTGGTTCACGGCGGCGACGGAGGCGTCGAGGGTGCGCAGGAACGGCACGATGCCGTTGGAGTGGCCGTTGGTGCCGCGGATCAGCGAGCCGCGGGAGCGGATGCGCGAGTACGACAGGCCGATGCCGCCGGCGTGCTTCGACAGCCGCGCCACCTGGTGGTAGCGGTCGTAGATCGAGTCCAGCTCGTCCAGCGGGGAGTCCAGCAGGTAGCAGGACGACATCTGCGGGTGGCGGGTGCCGGAGTTGAACAGCGTCGGGGAGGACGGCAGGTACGAGAGGGTGCTCGTCAGCCGGTACAGCTCCGCGACGTCGTCCAGGGCGCGCTCCGAGTGGTCCTCGGCGAGGCCGCAGGCCACGCGCAGCAGGAAGTGCTGCGGGGTCTCGATCACGTCGCGGTGGATCGGGTGGCGCAGCAGGTAGCGGCTGTGCAGGGTGCGCAGGCCGAAGTAGCCGAAGCGGTCGTCGGCGCCGTCGGCGAGGGCCTTCTCGACGAGCTCGTCCAGGCGGGCGGCGTGGGTGGCGACGAACGCGGCGGTCTCGTCCGCGATCAGGCCCTCCTTGTGGCCGACGGCGACCGAGGCCGAGAAGGAGGTGGCGCCCTGGCCGGCGGCCTCGTCAGCGATCGCGCGCGTGAGCAGACGCGCGGCGAGACGCGAGTACTCGGGCTCCTCGGCGATCAGGCCCGCGGCGGCCTCGGTGGCCAGCGAGCGGAGCTCGGCCTCGTCCGAGGTGGCGCTCCGGCCCCGCAGTGCGGCGGCGGCGACCTTGCCCGGGTCGGTGGCGGGAAGGTCGGCGGTGAGGTCGGTCAGGGTGCGCAGCAGCGCGGTCCCGGGGCCGCCGGTCGCTTCTTCCGCAGTCGCTGAGACGGGACCTGAAACCGGGTCTGCGGGCGCGATGGTCACTGAGGCTCTCCCTCGCTCGGCTGGGTGGGGGCCGGCGGGAAGAGCACGACGGTCGCGTACGGGCATGCCTGATGCGCAGGGCATGCCTCGTAGGCGTCCGCCGGCCCAACCCGCGAGGCCCGGACGAATTCAACGCCCATAGCCGAGCCAAGGGCAGGCTCGGTGGAGGGCGTGCTGCCGGCAGGTACTCGGACTCCTGCATGCGCGGCTTAACGGCATACATGCACCGTTGCGGGACAGTTCCGGATTTCCACCGGATTCCCCTGCGACGACAGCGAGGACGAGCATACATCTAGTGCCGCCCCTCGCACGCGCCCCCACATGTTGTGTCGCGCGGTAAGCGCATAGGTCGGAATGTGTTATCAGGCCCCGGTGTTGAGGGTGGGATCGCAGGTCACGCGCGGGCCGCTGCCGGGCCTCCCGCGGGCCGTTCGCGGGGCCTCCGCGGGGCGGGCCGCCGGGTACGACGAAGGGCCGCCACACCCCCTCCAGAGGGACGTGACGGCCCGGTCGGCCTCACGGGCCCGGGGGCCCGCCGGAGGTCGTTCTAGTGCCCGCCAGGGACCCCCGCGGTGGCCGGCGGGAGCTCCTGCTGGACCCCGGGGTCGCCGGCGTCCGCGGTGTAGTCGGCGGCCGTGGTCTCGTCCACGCCCTCCGGCGCGCCGAGCGCCTTCAGGACGACGGTGAGGACGATGACGACGATCACATTGAGCACGAAGGCGGTGAGCCCGATATAACCCTTTTCTCCAATAAGCGGGATGAGGTTGGTATTGCCGAAATGTTCCTGCGTGGCGCTCGGCGTGTCGTACGCCTTCCACGTGCCGTAGCCCATCCCCGCCGCCCAGCCGGCCAGCAGGGCCCAGCGGTGGAACCAGCGGGTGAAGAGCCCGCCCACCAGCGCCGGGACCGTCTGCAGGATCCAGATGCCGCCGAGCAGCTGGAAATTGATGGCGACCGTTTTGTCCATGGTGAGGACGAAGACGAGCGCGCCGACCTTCACCAGAAGCGAGGCGAGCTTGGAGACCTTCGCCTCGTGCGCGGGCGAGGCGTCCGGCTTGATGAAGTCCTTGTAGATGTTGCGGGTGAAAAGGTTCGCGGCGGCGATCGACATGATCGCGGCCGGCACCAGCGCGCCGATCCCGATCGCCGCGAAGGCCACCCCCGTAAACCAGTCCGGGAACATGTTCTCGAAGAGTTGCGGGATCGCGAGCTGGCCGTTCTTCACCTTGATCCCCGCGGCGATGGCCATGAAGCCGAGCATCGCGAGCAGACCCAGCATCAGGGAGTACAGCGGCAGGATCGTCGTATTGCGGCGGATGACGTTGCGGCCTTTGCCGGAGAGAACGGCCGTCACCGAATGCGGGTAGAGGAAGAGCGCCATCGCCGAACCGAGCGCGAGCGTCGCGTACGACCACTGCGCGTCCGGCCCGCTCACCAGCGCACCGCGCGGCTTGCCCGTCTCCGGGTTCTTCACCGCGAACGCTTCGCCCGCCTTCGCGAAGATGTGGTCGAAACCGCCCAGCTTGATGGGGATGTAGATGATCGCCACGATGATCACGATGTAGATCAGCGCGTCCTTGACGAAGGCGATCAGTGCGGGCGCCCGCAGCCCGGAGGAGTACGTGTAGGCCGCGAGCACGCCGAACGCGATCAGCAGCGGCAGGTCCTTCATAAACCAGTTCGAGCCGCCACCCACGCCCAGCACGTCCAGCACCGCCTGGATGCCGACGAGCTGGAGCGCGATGTACGGCATCGTCGCGAGGATGCCCGTGAGCGCGAGGGCGAGCGAGAGCCCCTTGGAGCCGAACCGGCCGCGGACGAAGTCCGACGACGTCACGTAGCCGTGCTTGTGGGCGACCGACCACAAGCGGGGCAGGAAGGTGAAGACCAGGGGGTAGCAGAGGATCGTGTACGGGACCGCGAAGAAGCCGGCCGCGCCGCCCGCGTAGATCGCCGCCGGGACGGCCACGAACGTGTAAGCGGTGTAGAGGTCGCCGCCGAGCAGGAACCAGGTGATCCAGGTGCCGAAGGACCGGCCGCCCAGACCCCACTCGTCCAGGTTGTCCGCGTTCTCGGCGCGCCGCCACCTGGAGGCGACGAACCCCATCACCGTGACGACCAGGAAGAAGAAGATGAAGACGGCGAGTGCCACGCCGTTCACGCCGTCCTTCACCGCTGCTCACCCGCCTTGCGGATGCGCTCGTGGCGCCGCACGATCACGTACGCGACCACCGTCAGCAGCGTCGAGACCGGCACCCACAGCATCTGGTACCAGTAGAAGAACGGGATGCCGATGAAGGCGGGGCCGGTCCGGGCGTAGGAGGCGACCCACAGCATCGCGGCGAAGGGGAGCGCCAGGCACAGTCCCGCCACGGCCAGGGGCGCGGTGACGACCGCCCTCCTGCTGCCGCCCTCCGGTGGTTCCGTCATGGTGGTGACTCCCCCCTGTGTGATCACTGCGTGATGCGCAGGAAATCTAGGCGAGGGGACCGCCGGGAGTCACCCCCCGTCCGCATATCGGTATGACAACGTCACGAGCCGGAGAAGTGAGGCCCGCCGGCGAGCAGTTCCGCCGCGGCCTGCCCCGAGACGCGGGTCGCCCCGTGCGTCGCGAGGTGCACGGCGCCCGGCGAGCGCGGGCCGGGGACGCCCATCTCGACCACGACGGCGTCGGGCCGTGCGCCCAGCAGCCGGTCCAGGGCGGCGGCCATCCAGGGGTGGCGGGCGGCGTCGCGCACCACGGCGACCAACGGCTTTCCGGCGGCGGGGGCGAGCACCTCGCGCTCCAGGACGCCCGCGTCGGCGGCGAGTTCGTCCTGGGTGAGGCGTACGGAGGTGGCGCCGGGGCGCAGTTCGCGCAGCGGGGCCGCCACGCCCCACGGGGTCCGCCGGTCGATGGCCAGGGTCGAGGCGGGGGCGAACTCGGCCACGTGCGGGTCGGCCGGCAGCGGAAGGGCGCCGTCCGTGCCGCCCACGACCCGCATGGCGCGGCGGGCGGCGACGAGCCCGATGCCGGACGTCCCGGCCGCGGCGCCCGTGGAGTCCTCCGCGTGCGCCCGGAAGCGCTCCCCCGACCAGGCGGCGAACTCCGCGACCCGCGCGGCCGCCCCGGCCAGCCGCTCCTCGGCCAGGACGCCGTCCCGGACGGCCGTTGCCAGCACGGCGGTCAGCAGCTCGGTGTGGGCTTCGGCCGCGTGCTCGCCGCCGACGCACACCGCGTCCGCCCCCGCGGCCACGGCCCGTACGCTCGCGCCGTCGATCCCGTAGCGCGCCGTGACCGCCTTCATCTCGATGCCGTCGGTGACGATCAGGCCGGTGAAACCCAGCTGCCCGCGCAGGAGGTCCACCAGGATGCGGGGGCTCAGGGTGGCCGGCAGCTCCGGGTCGAGCGCGGGGACGAGGAGGTGGCCGGTCATCACCACCCTGACGCCGGCTTCCACGGCGGCGGCGAAGGGCGGCAGGGCGGTCGCGGCGAGCTCCTCCGCGGTGGCGGTGACGCGCGGCAGGTCGAGGTGGGAGTCGACGGCGGTGTCGCCGTGCCCGGGGAAGTGCTTGGCGCACGCCGCGACGCCCGCGGACTGCAAGCCGCGCACCCATGCCGCGGTGTGCCGCGCGACCAGCTCCGTACCGGCGCCGAACGACCGGACGCCGATGGTCGGGTTGCGCGGGTTGGAGTTGACGTCGGCGCTGGGCGCGTAGTTCAGGGACACGCCGGCCGCGCGGAGCTCGCGGCCGATGTCGCGGGCGACGGACTCCGTCAGGGCGGTGTCGTCGACCGCGCCGAGCGCCAGGTTCCCCGGGCGGGACGCGCCCGTCCAGGCCTCCAGGCGGGTGACGTCACCGGCTTCCTCGTCGATCGCGATGATCACATCGGGGTTCTCGGCGCGGAGTTGCGCGGTGAGGCGGGCGACCTGCTCCGGGCCGGCGATGTTGCGGCCGAAGAGGACGACGGACGCGAGCCCGTCCTCGGCGATCCTGCGGCGCACCCAGTCCGGCGCCGTGGTGCCTTCGAATCCGGGTTGCAGCACCGCGTGGGAGAGCCGGCCGAGCCGATCACCGCGACCGTGGGAGAGCATGGCGGATACCTCCTGGTGCGATGCGGTGCAGTGACGCCCGGACAGTCGCGATATTGGACTGTACCAATAGGAGTGTCAAGGGCGCGCCGGGCTTCTGAGCTGTTGAAATGCCCTTCCGTTTGTGGTGAGTTGAGGGTCGCTTTGTGAATGCCGCGACAACCCGAGGCAAAGGGAGTTCGCCTTGCGCTGCTACGCACCCGTGGCCCGCCGCGAGATCCGGCTCTCCGGCGAGGGGCGCACCCGGTGCGCCGGGCCACCGCCAGAGATCCTCAAGGCGGCGGTCCGGCCGTGAGGTGGGCGGTCGCCGGCTACGGCGACGTCGTGCGGCGCCGTGTGCTGCCCGCCCTGCGCGCCCTGGGCGAGGAGCCGGTCTACGTCTGGGGCCGGGACGCGGGCCGCGCCGCCCGTACGGCCGCGGAGTTCGGGGTGCCCGCGGGCGGTGACGACCCGGCCCGGCTGACGGCAGCCGACGCGGTCTACGTGGCGACACCCGTCGCCGGCCACGTGCCCGTCGGGCTCCATGCGCTGCGGGCGGGCTGCCACGTCCTGATCGAGAAGCCGCTGGCGGGCGCGCTCGGTGGCGGGGGCGCGCTGACGGAGGCGGCGGCCGCGGCGGGGCTGTGCGCCGGAGTGGCGTATTACCGCAGGCTGGGGCCCGCGGCGCGGCAGTTGCGCGAGGCGCTCACGGCGGGCGCGCCCGCGCGCGTACACCTCACCTTCTGCACCCCCTTCGAGCCGGCCCCGGACGATCCCGGGCTCTGGCGCACGGACCCGGCCGTGGCGGGCGGCGGGGTGCTCGCGGACGCGGGCAGCCACCGCCTGGACCTGCTGCTGTCGGTGCTGGGCCCGCCCGTACGGGTGGGCGCGCGGTTCGGCCGCAGGTTTCCCGCCGGGGCGGAGCGGCGCGCCCACGTGACGCTGGGCTGGGCCTCTGGCACGTCGGCGGAGTGCCGCTTCGCCTGGGCCGGCGGGGCCGAGCGGGACCGGATCGACGTCACCGCCGGGGGCCGCTTCCTGACGCTGGACCCGCTCGACGCGGGGCTCGCCCCCGAGCCGCACGTACCGCTGATCGCCGACTTCACGGCGGCGGTACGGGAGGGCAGGGCGCCCGTCTGCCCGGTCGCGGACGCCGTGCTCGTGGACGACATCGTGACGACGGCCTGCTGGGCGGCACGGTTCCGGAATGGGTAGTACGAGTTCCGTAATAATTCGTGCACAGGTACGGAACAGGTAAAGCAGTGTTGCCGGGGAAACCCGTGAACTGCACCCCTTCGCGCCCCAAGTGACCCGGTCAGTCCGTAATTTGCGGAAAATTTAAGCTGTCACACGTAGGTAATGTGCGGGTAAATTGAATGTCGCGGCAGCCGTGCAGACTCGATGGGAACGGCACGGCATGCCCGGCATGAACGCATGCAAGCACGCATGAACGCCTGACCGAATGCTTGATCCGACCACACCGCGCCCCGCGTACGCAGCGGAGGGCGCAGGAGGCAGACCAAATGCAGACACTCATCGACAACGCCCGTTCGTTCGCCACGCACGTCGCCCGGCACGCGGACGCCTTCCGGGCCTTCGAATCCGGCCAGAGCCCCGAAGTCCTCTTCGTCACCTGCTCCGACTCCCGGGTCATCCCCTCCCTCATCACCGGCGCCCGCCCCGGCGAGCTCTTCGAGCTGCGCACCGCGGGCAACATCGTCCCCGAGTACCACAGCGGGCACCCCGCCGGAGAGACGGCCACCATCGAATACGCGGTGCGCGTGCTGGGCGTCCGCGACATCGTGGTGTGCGGCCACTCCCACTGCGGCGCGGTGAGCGCGCTCGTCCGGGGCGACGACCTCTCCGCCGCCCCGGCCGTACGGGGCTGGCTCGACCACGCCGCCCCGGGCCCCGTGCGGGGGGCCGCTCCGGACGCTCCGGCGGATCTCGCCGGGCCCGTGCAGCAGCACGCCGTGGCCCAGCTGGAGCGGCTGCGCGCCTACCCCTGCGTACGGGAACGCCTCGGCGAGGGCACCCTGTCCCTCCACGCCTGGTACTACGAAGTGCACACCGGGGCCGTCAGCGCGCACCGCCCCGAGCGCGGCGGCCGAACGCCGTTCGGGCCCCTGTGACGCGGCCTGCGCCCCTCGTTCCCCGACCGCACCACGAGGAAGAACCCTCAACCGCCATGCACGCAACCCTCAAAGCCTTCGCGTCCCTCAAGAGCGCCGCCGCGGTGCGGCGTGAGGTGCTCGCCTCCCTCGTCGTCTTCCTGGTGGCCCTGCCCTTGTGCGTGGGCGTGGCCGTCGCCTCCGGGGTCCCCGCCGAACTCGGCCTGATCACCGGCATCGTCGGCGGCCTGGTCGTGGGCGCCCTGCCCGGCAGCAGCCTCCAGGTCAGCGGACCCGCCGCGGGCCTGACGGTGCTCGTCTACGAGGCCGTCCAGCAGTTCGGGCTCGGCGCGCTCGGGGCGCTCGTCCTGGCCGCCGGCCTGATCCAACTCGCCCTCGGCGCACTGGGCTTCGGGCGGTGGTTCCGCGCGATCTCCGTCGCGGTCGTCCAGGGCATGCTCACCGGCATCGGGCTCGTCCTGCTCCTCGGCCAGCTCTACACGATGGCCGGACGCAAGGCCCCCGGCTCCGGCCCCGCGAAGATCGCCGGCCTGCCGGGCCTGCTGTCCGCCGTCGCCGGCGACCGCGCGGCGCTGACCGCCTGCGCGGTCGGCGCCGGCACCATCGCCGTCCTGGTGCTGTGGAAGCGGCTCCCGGCGCAGGTGCGGGCCGTCCCGGCGCCCCTCGCGGCGGTCGCGCTGGCCACGGCGGTGACCGCCGCGGCGGGCCTGGACGTGGCCCACGTGGAGGTGCAGGGCCTCGTCGATGCCGTCCAGCCGCCCGGCTTGGACGACCTCGGCGCGCTCGGCAGCCTGGCCGCGCTCGGCACCGTGCTCGCCTTCGCGCTCATCGCCTCGGCGGAGAGCCTGTTCAGCGCGGCGGCCGTCGACCGCATGCACGACGGCCCCCGCACCGACTACGACAAGGAGCTCATGGCCCAGGGCGTGGGCAACACGGTGTGCGGCGCGCTCGGTGCCCTGCCCATGACCGCGGTGATCGTCCGCAGCTCCGCCAACGTCCAGGCGGGAGCGCGCACTTCGCTCTCCCGCATCCTGCACGGCCTGTGGCTGCTGCTCTTCGCGGTGCTGCTGCCGGCCGCGATCGGCGTCATCCCGCTGGCCGCCCTCGCGGGCGTCCTCGTCCACGCGGGCTGCAAGCTCGTCCCCGTCAAGGAGCTCGGCCCCCTGTGGCGCGAGCACCGCGGCGAGGCCGTCGTCCTCGGGGTCACGGCCGTGGCGATCGTCGCGACCAACATGTTCGAGGGCGTGGTGCTCGGCCTGCTGCTCGCCGTCGTGAAGACGGCGTGGGAGACCTCGCACGCCCACGTCGCCACCCGCGAACTGACCGGCGGCAGGCTCGTCGTGACGGTGACCGGCAACGCCACGTTCCTGCGCCTGCCCAGGATCCTGGAGACCCTGGAGTCCCTCCCCAAGGACAAGCCCATAGAGCTCGACCTGACCGGCCTCCGGCACCTGGACCACGCGTGCCGCACGGCCCTGGAGAACTGGGCGGAGCGGCACAACGACGCCGGGACGGAGCCGGTGCTTCTGAAGCCCATGGATCCGGCGGCGCACAAGGTGCCGCAGATGACGTCGTGACCAGTGGCCCCGGCGGCGGAATTCACCCGCTCTGTCGAGCTGGACGCCTCCCGTACAACGCATAGATAAGGAGCGGGCCCGGCCGGTCGTGCGCCGGCCGGGCCCGGCCACGTCCGGTGCCCAACGACGGGAGACGAGTGATGCCCCGCTTCATGATGATCGTCAAGGCCAGCGAGGAGTCCGAGGCCGGAGAGTTGCCGACCAAGGAGATGATCGCCGAGATGAGTGCGTACAACGAGCAGTTGCACGCGTCGGGGGCGCTGCTCGCGGCGGACGGGCTGCACGCGTCGGCCGAGGGGGCCCGGGTGTCGTTTTCCGGGGGGAGGCCCGTGGTGACCGACGGGCCGTTCGCCGGGGCGAAGGAGCTGATCGCCGGGTTCTGGGTGATCCGGGCGGCGGACCGGGACGAGGCGCTGGAGTGGGCGCGGCGGGTGCCGTTCCGGGACGGCGAGATCGAGGTGCGGAGGATCTTCGAGCCGTCGGACTTCCCGCCGGAGGTCCTCCCCCCGCAGGACGCGGCGCGCGAGGAGGCGCTGCGTGACGAGCTGGAGCGGAAGAACCGGCCGTAGGGCGGGTGTGTGAGGGGTCTCCGGCGGTGCCGGAGACCCCCGCGCACGGTCAGTCGTTCGCGACGACCGGGTACCGCGGCGTGCCCTCTTCCATCTGCCGCAGCGCGTCCTTGCGGTCGCGCTTGGAGAGGCGGTCGATGTAGAGCCGGCCGTAGAGGTGGTCGGTCTCGTGCTGGAGGCAGCGGGCGAAGTAGCCGGTGCCCTGGACGCGGATGGGGTTGCCCTGGGCGTCCTGGCCGCGGACGGAGGCGTAGTCGGGGCGGGCGAGGGCGGCGTAGGCGGTGGGGACGGAGAGGCAGCCCTCGTTGGAGTCGTCCAGGATCCGGCGGTCGGCCGGCAGGTCCTCCAGGACGGGGTTGCACACGGCGCCCACGTGGCGCACGCCCTCGTCGTCCATGCAGTCGTAGACGAAGACCTTGAGGTCGACGCCGATCTGGTTGGCGGCGAGGCCGACGCCCTCCGCGGTGTGCTGGCTCGCGAACATGTCGTCGATCAGCTGCGCGAGCTCGTCGTCGAAGGAGGTGACGTCCTTGCACTCGCGGTGCAGGACGGGGTTGCCGACGACGGTGATCGGGCGGGACGTGCCGCGCTCGCGGTGTGCGAGCTCGCGCGCCTCGCAGTCCTCGGTGTCCACGATGAACTCGCCGTCCACCGGCTGGTCGGTCTCTTGCTGCGACTGCTGCGACATGTCCGCCGTTGTGCCTCTCTCAAAACCCCAATGGATGTCCTGTACAGGGTACGGGTCCCCGCCCGCGGCGCCGGGAGTCCTCGGAAGTGCTCAGCAGACCTCTTCCAGGTCGCGCCACTCCCGGCTGTCCGGGCTGTCCGCCACCCAGCCGTCCAGCAGGCCCCGCACCAGCCCGGCGGGGGCGGCGATGCCGCACTCGCGCTCGGGCACCCACAGGGAGCCGGAGCCGGCCGTGCGGTGGCCGAGGGGGCCGGGGTGGCCGGGCTCGCTGTGGTCGTGGGGGTCGAGGTGCTCGCCGTTGCCCTCGTCGCTGGGCATGCGGCTCTCCGAGCACGTGCGGCACAGGAGCCGCACGGAGGAGGACCAGTCCTCGGCGGCGAAGCCCGCGTCGGCGGCGAGCCGCTCCAGGGCGTCCCGGTCGGCCTCGGTGGCGGCCTCCAGGAGGACGACCCAGGTGGGCACGGGCGAGGGGGCCCACAGCTCGATCTCGTCGAAGACGGGGTAGGAGGGCCCGGCGGCGGTGACGCGCTCGCCGTGCGGGACGCCGTCGTGCAGCACGACCTCGCCCCAGCGGCGGCCCGAGGAGGGCAGCGGGATGGAGAGGACCTCCATCCGGGCCGGGTCGAGCCGGCGCCCCCAGACGACCTCCGCCTCGCCCTCGGGCGAGAGTCTGACGGCGGCGCTGCCGAGCTCCATGCCGACGGGCTCGCCGGCCGGGGTGCCCTCGCCGGGCACGCGCAGGCCGTACGCCTGCCAGGCGCGGCGGGCCAGCGGCCAGTCCTGCAGGGCCGTGGCGGCGATGCCCACGTTCCACCAGTCCGGGGCGCCGGCCTCGCGGTCCAGGAGGGCCACGGCGCGCAGCCCGGCGGCGCGGGCCTGCTCCCAGTCGTGGCGGAACTTGTGCAGCAGCGCCAGGTTGAACCACGACTCGGAGAGCCAGGGCTCCATGTCGGCCGCGCGGGTCAGGAGCGCGCCCGCGTCCTCGTACCGGCCGTCGCCGATGAGCGTGAAGGCACGGTCGGTGGCCTGCCGCCACGAGGCGGAAGGCCGGTGCCGTACCTTGCCGAAGATCCTCACGATTCCCGCCTGCCGGTTTCTGCGTGCGACCACGCCGGATGACCCAGGTGAAGGCCGCCGTCCTCCCTGACGACAACCTGCCACATCTCACTCTCTCCGGGAAGTCGCGCCCGTCACACCTCCGTGCCGGAGGCGGCGACGCGCCCGACGCCCCCCGTCGTCTCCGCGGTTTTTCCCGCCTTCTCTCCTCTGCTCTCCTCTTCGCATCCAACCATGCCCCTTTGGACGCCCGCTCATTACCCGTGGGTTCACCGCGGTACTCCCGCTTTGACCGGACTCTTACCTCTGCTCGGGCGCCCCCGGCCCGCCCCCGCGCGCGAGCACTCCGGCCAGGGCCGCCACCACCCGCGGGTCGTGTTCGTGGGCCGTGTCGAGCCGGAGGCGCTCCAGGGCGCACAGCGGGCCGCAGCCGGTCCGGCCGACGAGGTCCTCGTAGGCGTTGACCGTGCGGACGACGCGGGCGGCGAGCGGCTGCTCGCGGTACGGGTCGGCCTGGCGCTCGACCACGACGGCGACGTCGGAGGGGACGCCGGTGCGGCGGACGACGGCCCCGCCGAGGAGGGCGATGCGGCGGCGCTGCTCGGGCGGCAGGGGCTCGGTGGCCCCGGCGGGCACCGGGTCGAGGAGGGAGAGCTGACCGATGTCGTGCATGAGTGCGGCGTACTCCAGAACGGTGAGTCCGGTCTCGGACAGGCCGAGCTCGCGTCCGGTGGCGCGGCTGAGGGCGGCGACGCGCCGGGCGTGCCCGGGCGGGGTGTGGCCGGCGATCTCCGTGGAGCGGGCGAGGGAGGCGATGGTCTGGTGGTACGTGGCCCGCACGGCGGTGTAGCGGTGGAAGGAGAGCTGGGTGAGGAGCAGGGGCAGGCAGAAGACGGGCAGGGCCCACAGCCCGGCGACGCCCACGGCGAGGGCCATGACGACGCCGGTGGCGCAGATCGCGGTGCCGATGCCGGCGAGGGCCCGCAGTTCGTCGCGCAGGGCGGTGCCGTAGGGGCCGCCCGTACGGGCCCGGGTGAGCGTCGCGGCGAGGACGGCGTCGAAGAGGGTGGTCAGGGCGAGCACGAGGAGCAGGAGGAAGGCGTAGGCGGGGCCGTGGCCGGGCCAGTGGTCGAGGGCGCCGGAGTGGTGCAGGGGCTGGAAGCAGACGGCGGCGAAGGCCGTGGTGAGCAGGCGGCGCGCGAGGTGGTCGCGCGCGGGCGGGCGGCCGGTCGCGCCCACGAGGGTGGCGGCGAGCACCACGGCGACGACCTGCGGGGCGCCGTGCGCGGTGGGCTGCCCGCCGATCTCGCCGAGCAGGGCGTACGAGAGGGCTCCGGCGGCTCCTACGGGCGCGGTCTGGCGGTCGCCGGGGCCGGCGGTGGGGCGGCGGCGCCGGGCGGCTTCGCCGACGGCGATGAGGAGGCCGTAGGCGAGGGCGACGCCGGGCTGGGCGACGCCGTGCCAGGCGGTGCGGGCCAGGGCGGCGAGGGCGAGCGCGACGGCCGCGGCGTGCACGCTCCGTACCAGGAGTCCGTCAGGGCGCCCCGTCACCCCTCACCCCCCGGTTGGCCGGCCCCGGTGACCGGCCGGCGGGATGAAGGGACGTTTCCGCTGGGCGGAGTTGCACTCTCCGTAGCCTCCGAGGTCACTGTCGAATGCCATCCGTGACGGTCGAGGGCCGCGCACAGGGCGGCAACCATGCGAGGGTCGAACTGGCTTCCCGCGCAGCGCCGGAGTTCGGCGAGCGCGGCCGCTACGGGCCGGGCCCGGCTGTAACTGCGCGTGGAGGTCATGGCGTCGAAGGCGTCGGCGACGGCGACGACCCTGGCGAAGAACGGGATCTGATGCCCCATCAGGCCGTACGGATAGCCGCTGCCGTCCAGGCGTTCGTGGTGGTGGAGGATCGCGGCCCGCGCCTCGTCGAGGAAGCCGATGCCGCGCACCATCTCGTGCCCGTACTCCGGGTGCAGCTCGATGACGCGCCGCTCCTCCGGGGTGAGCGGGCCGTCCTTGCGCAACAGGCGGGTGGGGACGCCGAGTTTGCCGACGTCGTGCAGGATGCCGGCGAAGCGCAGCGCCTCCAGCCGCTCGCCGGCCATGCCGAGCTCGCGTCCGATGAGCACGGAGGCGCGCCCGACGCGCTCGCTGTGGCCGCGGGTGTAGCGGTCCTTGAGGTCGACGGCCTGGACCAGCGCCCGGATGGTGGCCTGGTGGGCGGCGCGCTCGCGCTCGCAGCGGTCCAGGAACCAGGAGGAGACGGACATCGGCAGCAGGACGAGCAGGGCCGCGGGCGGGCCGTAGGCGCTGTGCCACAGGGCGGCGGTGAGCAGGCCGGTGGGGCCGTGCACGAGGGCCGGCAGCAGCGGGCCGGGCAGCAGGAGGCCGCTCCAGGCGGCGCGCGGGCGGCGGCGCTCGGCGGCGACGCGGACGGCGCCGTCGAGGGCGGCGGCCACGAGGGAGAGGACGAGGGCCGCGGCGAGGGCGGGCGGCAGGGCGGCGGGGAAGTCCTCGGGGGCGAGCGGGGAGAGGCCGGTCTCGGTGCACACGGCCGGGGCGGCGAGGGCGAAGACGTGGGAGGCGGCGCAGGAGGCCAGGGAGAGCTGGGCGGCATGCCACAGCCGCCGGACCCACGCGGAGCGCTGCTCGACCCGGCCGACGAGCGCGCCCGGCACCGCCACGAGGCCCGCGGCGGCGGGCGGCAGCAGGAACGCCCCCGCGAGCAGGACCGGCAGGGTCAGGGTGCGGCGGGGCAGGCGCTCGCAGACGGCGCAGACCGCGGCCAGGAGGCCCACGGCGCACCAGGGGACGCCGGGTCCGGCCCGGAGGGCCGGGGCGGCGCACGCGACGGCGGCGAGGACGGCGCACAGCACGCACAGACGCGCTGCCGCCGGTAGTGCCCCCATGGTGCGTCCTCCCCGTCCCGTGAGGTGCCGACATGCTTGCCGTCAGGAAGGGGAGAATAGGGTCCGGCGGAGCCGGGGATCGTCGCATTCAGGGATTGCCCCGCGCGAACCGACCAGATGCACACGTTCGGGTGATTATCGGCGCCGGACGGCATGGGCGGGCCGGGCCGTATAAGGCCGTTGCGCCGGCAGGGGCGCATGAGGCCGGGCCGGGGTGAGCCGGATGAGCCGGATGAGCCGGATAACAACGCGGGCGCGCTACGTCTCGCCGCACGTCTGCGGCCGCGGGCCGGATCACCGCGGCGCGGGCGCGGGGCCCGCCCTACTCCTGCGTCGTGGCGCCCAGCGGGCCCGGCCGCGCGGGGCCGCCCGACGCGCTGCGGGTGCTCTTGGTGCCCGGCGTGCCTGACGCGCCCGGCCCGCTCCCGGCGCCCTTGGCCGTACGCGCGGCGGCCTCCGCCGCCCGGGCCTCGGCCACGACGTCCTGGTCGGGCACCGACTGCCCGGAGCGGATGAGCTCGATCCGGCCCATCACCTTCGACCGCAGGTCGGCCGGCACGTCGTCATGGCCGCAGCAGCGCTTGACCAGCTTCTTCACGGCCTGTTCCAGGCCGTACTTCTCCAGGCACGGGGAGCACTCGTCGATGTGCACCTCGAACTTGGCGCAGTCCCCGGCGGGCATCTCGTGGTCGAGGAACTCGTAGAGGTGGTCGAGAACCTCGGAGCAGTCCGTCTCGTGCGGGTCTCCGCAGCTCATGAGTCCGAGCCTTTCCGGTTGTGCGACTCGTCGGAGCCGTTCGGCGCAGCAGGGGCCGCCCCGGCGGGGACGAGACCCCGCTCACGGGCGTAGTCCTCCAGCATTCCGCGCAGCTGGCGGCGGCCCCGGTGGAGCCGGGACATGACCGTGCCGATGGGCGTACCCATGATGTCCGCGATCTCCTTGTACGCAAAGCCCTCGACGTCCGCGAGGTAGACCGCTATCCGGAATTCCTCGGGGATGGCCTGGAGGGCCTCCTTGACATCGGAGTCCGGGAGGTGGTCCAGGGCCTGGGACTCGGCGGAGCGCAGGCCGGTCGACATGTGCGACTCGGCGCGGGCCAGCTGCCAGTCCTCGATCTCCTCCGACGCGCTGCGCAGCGGCTCGCGCTGCTTCTTGCGGTAGGAGTTGATGAAGGTGTTGGTCAGGATGCGGTACAGCCACGCCTTGAGGTTCGTGCCGTCCCGGAACTGGTGGAAGGACGCGTACGCCTTGGCGTAGGTCTCCTGCACCAGGTCCTCCGCGTCGGCGGGGTTCCGCGTCATCCGCAGGGCGGCGGAGTACATCTGGTCGAGGAAGGTGAGGGCGTCCCGCTCGAAACGGGCGTTGCGCTCGGCAACGCTCTCCGCCGCGCCGGCCGTGGCGTCCACGGCATTCTCCGCAGCGGTGTTCGCGGCGGCGCCCTTGGCGGCGTTCTCGATGGCGCTCATGCCCGTGGCCCCGGTGTCTTCGGTCCCCTCGTCGGTCCCAGTGACCGGACCCACCTCCTCCAACACGACGGCGGGACCGGATGCGGACCCGCTCGAATCGGAGAATAGACGACGATCCCGCCCGTCCGCCGCTCCGGACGGGGCGGGCTGCGCCACATGCAGTGCGGACCATCCCAGGTCAGCGGTCTGCGGGCGGGACAGGCACGTGATCGAACCCATGCGGCGAGCTCCCCATTCTCGGTCGGCCAGTGGCTGATGACGACTGGCACAACATCGCCGGGGCACGCCGCATTCCCGGAATCCTCCGGAATTCAACAGGACTTCCGGAATTTGGAATTCCGAAAAGAGGCGGGCGCCGGTCGCTCGCGCGCGGGCCGGTCAGCCGCCGATGCCGTCCAGCCACTCCACGACCGCGCCGGCGAGCCCGGCCAGCGCCTCCTCCTGCCCGACGTCCGCCTTCTTCGGCACGGCGAAGCCGTGGTCGCCGTGCGGCACGGGCACCAGGTGCGTCCCGGACGGGAACTCCTCGGGGCGGCCGAACGGGTCCTTCGCGCCCTGGACCACGAGCGTGGGCAGCCCTGCGCCGGCCGCGCCGAGCAGCTCGTCCGCGCGGGACTTCTCCGGCTTGCCCGGCGGGTGCAGCGGGAAGCTCAGGGCGAGCACGGCGGCGGCACCGAGGCCGGCCGCCGTGCGGCAGGCGACGCGGGCGCCCGCGCTGCGCCCGCCCGCCACGACCGGCGGGCCGGGCTTCCGCAGCGCCGGCCACAGCGCGGTCCACGCCGCGTCCAGGGTCTTCGGCGCGGGGGCGACCTTCTTGCCGGCGACCCGCCAGGGCTGCTCCACCAGGGCCACGGTGACGCCGTGCGCGGGCAGCGCGGCGGCGAGGGCCTGGAGGTCGCGGGCCTCGATGCCGCCGCCGGCGCCGTGGCCCAGGGCGAGCACGAGGCGGGCGCGGGGGGCCGGGTGCCAGTGGATGCGGGCGTCTCCGGCGGGGGTGGGAACGGTCTCGATCACCGGTCCATCATCGTCCACCCGCGCCGCGCAAGAGGGGACGCGGTCAGAACAGCGTCGCCTCCTCCGGCGCCTCCAGCTCCTCCACGAGCTCCGGCCCGTTGTTGCGCACGTCGCTGACCGCCGTCGTGACGGGGTAGGCGCGTACGGACCCGGCGGGCGGCGCGGCCAGCAGGGCCCGCAGCTCCTCGGTGCCGGTGCGGGCGGGGTCGAGCCAGGCGGCCCACCGGTCCGGCGGCAGCACGAGCGGCATCCGCGGGTGGATCTCGGCCAGGGAGTGCGGCCCGCCCTCCGGCGCCGCGCCGCCCTCGGGGAGGGCGAAGGGCTCGTGCTCGGCCTCCGTCGTGAGGACCGTGCAGGTGGCCCACCAGGCCTGGGGGTGGTCGGGCGGCAGGGTGGGGTCGCGCCAGAACTCGTACAGCCCGGCCATCGCCATGACCGACCCGTCGACCGGGGTGACGAAATAGGGCTGCTTGCGGGGGCGCTTCTTGCGGCCCTTCTCCTCCAGCTCGCGCTCCGCCGCGCCCGTGACCCACTCGTAGTAGCCGTCGGCGGGTATGAGGCAGCGGCGCGCCTCGAAGGCCCTGCGGTAGGACGGCTTCTCGTGGACCGTCTCCGACCGGGCGTTGATCATCTTGGCGGCGCCCTCGGGGGATTTCGCCCACGACGGCACGAGGCCCCAGCGCAGGACCCGCAGCTGGCGAACCGGACGCTGGTCTGCTGCGTCTTTCAGGGGACGCTCGAGCACCGCGTACACGCTCTTCGTCGGGGCCACGTTCCAGTCCGGGGCGAGGGCCTCGGACGGCTCCCACTTCTCGACGCCGAAGAGCCCCACGAGATCCTCGGGCTTACGGCTCGCCGCATATCGACCACACATATTGGCCACCCTGCCACGGACCCACGAGGAGCCGCGCACAAATGGACAGCACCGAAGCCACCGCCCTGTGGGACCGCGTGGTGGGGACCCAGCCCGCACCGTCCGTGTGGCTCGTGGCCGCCACCGGGCTCGTCGCGCTCGCGGCGGTGGCCCCGCGCGGCATATGGCTGGTGACCCGCAACGCCGTCACCATCGCCCACGAGGGCGGCCACGGGCTGGTGGCCCTGCTGGCCGGGCGGCGGCTGGAGGGCATCCGGCTGCACTCGGACACCTCCGGGCTGACGGTGTCGCGCGGCAAGCCCACGGGCATCGGCATGATCCTCACCGCGGCCGCCGGCTACCCCGCGGCGTCGCTGCTGGGCCTCGGCGGCGCGTGGCTGCTGGCCGCCGGCCACATCACCGCGCTGCTGTGGCTCGCGACGGCGCTGCTGGCCGCGATGCTGCTGATGATCCGCAACGCCTACGGGGTGCTGACGGTGGTGCTCTCCGGCTCGCTGTTCGTGCTGGTCTCCTGGCTGGCGGGGCCGGCGGTGCAGGCGCTGTTCGCGTACGGGGTGGTGTGGTTCCTGCTGCTCGGCGGGGTGCGGCCGGCCTTCGAGCTCCAGAGCAAGCGAAAGCAGTGGGGCGGCGCGGCAGCGCCTCGATCAGGGGTGGTGGTCGGGCGACGGGCGGGCGGGGGCGCCCCCGACTCGGACGCGGACCAGCTCGCCCGGCTCACCAACCTGCCGGCCGTCGTGTGGCTGGTTTTCTTCCATGTGATCTCGCTGTGCGCGCTGACGGGCGGCGGGCGCTGGCTGCTCGGGCTGTGACGCGGGAGGACCGCCCCGGCCTACGGCGACCGCTCCGGGCTCCGGGCCCATGGGGCAGGGAGGCCCGACCTGACACGGCACGAGGCGCGACCTCAGGCCTGAGCACTTCGGGGACGGGACCACGGGGAGAACGTCAGTAAGGTAAAGGCATGACCGAGAACCCCGCGCACACCGACCTCTGGCCCGCCCCCGTCGCCACAGGAGCGGTCGACGCAACCGTGACCGTGCCCGGTTCCAAGTCGGTCACCAACCGCGCCCTGGTGCTGGCCGCGCTCGCCTCCGAGCCCGGCTGGCTGCGCCGTCCGCTGCGGTCCCGCGACACCCTGCTGATGGCCGAGGCGCTGCGCGCCATGGGCGTCGGCATCGAGGAGACGGTCTCCTCCAGCTCCACCGACGCGGAAGGGACGGCCGGCTCCGGCGAGGCGTGGCGGGTGATCCCGGCCCGGCTGCGCGGCCCCGCCACCGTCGACGTCGGCAACGCCGGCACCGTGATGCGCTTCCTGCCGCCCGTGGCGAGCCTCGCCGACGGCCCGATCCGCTTCGACGGCGACCCGCGCAGCTACGAGCGCCCCCTGCACGGCGTGATCGACGCGCTGCGCGCCCTGGGCGCCCGCATAGACGACAACGAGCGCGGGGCCCTGCCGCTGACCGTGCACGGCGGGGGCGCCCTGGAGGGCGGCACCGTCGAGATCGACGCCTCGTCCTCCTCGCAGTTCGTCAGCGCGCTGCTGCTGTCCGGGCCGCGCTTCAACCAGGGCGTCGAGGTCCGGCACACCGGCTCCGTCCTGCCGTCGATGCCGCACATCCGGATGACGGTCGACATGCTGCGCCAGGCCGGCGCGCAGGTGGACACCCCCGAGTCCGGCGGCGAGCCGAACGTGTGGCGGGTCTCCCCCAGCGCCCTGCTGGGCCGCGACGTCGTCGTGGAGCCGGACCTGTCCAACGCGGCGCCGTTCCTGGCCGCCGCCCTGATCACCGGCGGCCGGGTCACCATCCCCGACTGGCCGAAGCGCACCACCCAGCCCGGCGACGCCCTGCGGGAGATCTTCACCGCCATGGGCGGCTCCTGCGAGCTGACCGAGGCCGGCCTGACCTTCACCGGCACCGGCCGCATCACGGGCATCGACGCCGACCTGCACGAGGTCGGCGAGCTCACCCCGGTGATCGCCGCCGTCGCGGCGCTCGCCGACTCCGAGTCCGTCCTGCGCGGCATCGCCCACCTGCGGCTGCACGAGACGGACCGGCTGGCCGCCCTGGCCAAGGAGATCAACGAGCTCGGCGGCGACGTCACCGAGACCGAGGACGGGCTGCGCATCAGCCCGCGTCCCCTGCACGGCGGCGTCTTCCACACCTACGAGGACCACCGGCTCGCCACCGCGGCCGCCGTCATCGGCCTCGCCGTCGACGGCGTCCAGGTGGAGAACGTCGCGACCACCGCCAAGACCCTGCCCGACTTCCCGGAGCTGTGGGCCGGGATGCTGGGCACCGTCGCGGGGGCGGCGACGGCGCCGAGAGTCTGAGAGATCCGGGAAAGCCAGGTAAGTCAGCAATGCGCCGCTACGGCAAGAACCCCGACGAGGACGACGTCCGCGTCCGCCCCAACCGCAAGGGCAACCGCCCCCGCACCAACATCCGCCCCAAGCACGAGGACGCGGCCGAGGGCTTCGTCCTGACCGTCGACCGCGGCCGGCTGACCTGCCTGGTCGAGGACCGGATCGTGATGGCGATGAAGGCCCGTGAGCTGGGCCGCAAGGGGGTCGTGGTCGGTGACCGGGTCGCCGTCGTCGGGGATCTCAGCGGCGCCAAGGACACCCTCGCGCGCATCGTGCGGGTCGAGGAGCGCTCGTCGGTGCTGCGCCGCACCGCCGACGACGACGATCCGTACGAGCGCGTGGTGGTCGCCAACGCCGACCAGCTCGCGATCGTCACCGCCCTCGCCGACCCCGAGCCGCGGCCCCGGCTCATCGACCGCTGCCTCGTCGCGGCCTTCGACGCGGGCCTGGAGCCGCTGCTCGTCCTGACGAAGTCGGACCTCGCCTCGCCGGACAAGCTCCTGGAGTCCTACGGCGCGCTCGGCGTGCGCTACGTGGTCACCAGCCGCGAGGAGCTCGCGGACGGCGGGGCCGCCGACCGGGTCCGCGAGGAGCTGACGGACCGGATCACCGCGTTCGTCGGCCACTCCGGCGTCGGCAAGACCACCCTGGTCAACGCCCTCGTCCCGGACCGGCAGCGGGCCACCGGCCACGTCAACGCCGTCACCGGCCGCGGCCGGCACACCACCACGTCCGCGCTGGCCCTGCCGCTGCCGACCGGTTCGGGCTGGGTCATCGACACTCCGGGCGTGCGCTCCTTCGGCCTGAACCACATCGACCCCTCGCGCGTCATCCACGCCTTCCCCGACCTGGAGCCGGGCACCGAGGGCTGCCCGCGCGCGTGCAGCCACGACGAGCCGGAGTGCGCGCTGGACGCGTGGGTCGCCGACGGCCACGCCGATCCGCAGCGGCTGTACTCGCTGCGGCGGCTGCTTTCCACGCGGGAGCGGCGCGAAGGCGATTGATCGCCTACGTTTGCGGGTGACCGCCAGTGGCAAGGGCATCAAGCACACCGGGACGGACGGCGGTCACCGAGACGCGGGAGGCAAACTGATGGCGTGGCTGCTGGTCGTGGTCGCCGGACTGCTGGAAACCGGCTTCGCGGTCTGTCTCAAGCTCTCCCACGGTTTCACCCGGCTCTGGCCGACGATCGCCTTCGCGTGCTTCGCCCTCGGCAGCTTCGGCCTGCTGACGCTCTCCCTGAAGAAGCTGGACGTGGGCCCGGCCTACGCCGTGTGGACGGGCATCGGCGCGGCCGGGACGGCGATCTACGGCATGGTGTTCCTGGGCGACCT
The DNA here is from genome assembly GCF_044336695.1 of Streptomyces sp. SCA2-17. Lineage (NCBI taxonomy): Bacteria > Bacillati > Actinomycetota > Actinomycetes > Kitasatosporales > Streptomycetaceae > Streptomyces > Streptomyces sp. SCA2-17. The sequence continues at coordinate 4,287,347 of NZ_CP117521.1, read as the reverse complement.
GGTGTCGACGCTGAAGCTGGTGTCGATCGGCCTGGTGATCCTGGGGGTCATGGGTTTGCAGTTGTCGGGCTCGGCACACTGACCCGCCCCGGGCGGACCGCCACGCACGTCCCACTTCGGCGACGACCATTCCGCCGGACTCTCACTGCGGTGGTACAGCGCCGTTGCGGCGGGGAGTTCTTCGGCGGCCGAGCCTGAGGGCTTGGCACGCCGGCCCCATGGCGAGCAGATCCGAGAGGCCCAGCCTCTCACCTCCGCCGCAACGGCGATCAGCCACAGCGCCGGCTTCCGGCGGTGCCGTGCCTGCCCGAGCCCGCTACGCCTGCGCGAAGTGGCACGCCGCCACGTGGCCCGCGCCGAACGCCCGCGGCGCGGGCCGCGTCCCCTCGCACCGGGCCGCGGCCTCCCCGCCCAGCCCCGCGTACACACCGCACCGCCCCCGGAACCGGCACCCCTCGTCCCGTACGACGGGACTCGGCGGGTCGCCCGCCAGCAGGATCCGTTCGCGGGCGCGCTCCCGCAAGGGATCCGGCACCGGGACGGCCGACAGCAGCGCCTGCGTGTACGGGTGCCGGGGCCGGGCGAACACCTCCCCGGCGGGGCCGGATTCGACGGTGCGCCCGAGGTACATGACGCTCACCCGGTCCGCGATGTGCCGCACGACGGCCAGGTCGTGCGACACGAACAGGTAGGCGAGCCCCAGTTCGTGCTTGAGGCGCTGGAGCAGGTTGAGCACGCCGGCCTGGACGGACACGTCCAGCGCGGACACCGGCTCGTCGAGGACGAGCAGTTCCGGCTCGACGGCGAGCGCCCGCGCGATGCCGATCCGCTGCCGCTGCCCGCCGGAGAACTCGTGCGGGAAGCGGTCCGCGTGCCCCGCCTCCAGGCCGACGAGCTCCAGGAGCTCCGGGACGCGCCCGGCCACGGCGGCCCGGCCGCGCCCCTGGGCCCGCAGCGGTTCGGCGACGATCTCGCCGACCGGCATGCGCGGGTCGAGGCTCGCCATGGGGTCCTGGAACACGATCTGCACGGAGCCGCGCAGGGCGTGCGCCTCGCGCTTGGTGAGCCCGGCGACGGGCCGGCCGAGGAGCTCGATCTCCCCCGCCTCGGGCCGGGCGAGCCGCAGGATCTCCATCAGGGCGGTGGACTTGCCGGAGCCGGACTCGCCGACGAGCCCCAGCGTCTCCCCGCGCCGGATGTCCAGGTCGACGCCGTCGACGGCGAACACGCTGCCGACGCGGCGGCGGAAGGCGGCACCCTTGAAGACGGGGAAGGTCTTGGCGAGCCCCTGGACGCGCAGGACGGACGGCAGGTCGTCGCGGGACACGCCCGTACGGGCCGGAGGCACGGGCTCCGGCACCGGGTACGGATCCGGCCCGGGCGTCTTCACGCACGCGGCGACGTGCTCGCCGGGCCCGGCGAGCGCGGGCTCGTCCGCCTCGCAGGCCGCGTCCGCGAGCGGGCAGCGCGGCGCGAACGGGCATCCCCCGGTCAGCAGCCGCAGGTCCGGCGGCGAGCCGGGCACGGGGGTGAGGGGGCGCCCGTCGGTGTCCGGGCGGGGCACGGCGCCGAGCAGTCCGATGGTGTACGGCATGCGCGGCGCGGCGAACAGCTCGTCCGCGGGCGCGCTCTCCACGACGCGCCCCGCGTACATGACGGCGACCCGGTCGGCCATTCCGGCGATCACGCCGAGGTCGTGGCTGACGAGCAGCAGCGCGGCACCGGTCTCGCGCTGCGCGGTGCGCAGGACGTCGAGGATCTGGGCCTGCACGGTGACGTCGAGGGCGGTGGTGGGCTCGTCGGCGAGGAGGACGTCGGGGTCGTTGGCGACGGCCATGGCGATCATCGCGCGCTGGCGCATGCCGCCGGAGAACTCGTGCGGGTAGGCGCGGGCGCGCCGGCCGGGGTCGGGGATGCCGACGAGGTCGAGGAGTTCGACGGCGCGCCGCCGGGCGTGGTCGCGGCTCACGTCCTGGTGGGTGCGGACGGCCTCGGCGATCTGGTCGCCGACGCGGTGGACGGGGGTGAGCGCGGAGAGCGGGTCCTGGAAGACCATCGCGATGCGGCGCCCGCGCAGCCGGGACAGCGCCTTCTCCCCCGCGCCGAGCATCTCGGTGCCGCCGGCCAGGACGGAGCCGCGGACGCGGGCGGTGCGCGGCAGCAGACCCATCGCGGCGAGGGCGACGGTGGACTTGCCGGAGCCGGACTCGCCGACGAGGCCGAGGACTTCGCCGCGGCGCAGGGTGAGGTCGACGCCGCGGACGGCGGGCACGGGACCGGCGGGTCCGTCGAAGCCGACGTGCAGACCGCGTACGGCCAGGGCGGCGTCCGTACGTGCCGGGGTGCTCACGTCGGCGGGCGGCGCGGTCATGGCTGGTTTCCGTTCCGGCGCGGGCGGCGCCTGGTGCGAGGGTGGCCGGAGGTGGGGTCGAGGGCGTCGCGCAGGCCGTCGCCGAGGAAGTTGACGGCGAGGACGAAGACCACGAGGAGCCCGGCGGCGAAGAAGAACATCCACGGGTAGGTGAGGGCGGCGTCGGAGCCGTCGGCGATGAGGGTGCCGAGGGAGACGTCGGGGGGCTGCACGCCGAAGCCGAAGTAGGACAGGCCGGTCTCGCTCATGACGGCGCCGCCGACGGCGATGGTGGCGTCGACGATGAGGAAGGAGGAGACGTTGGGGAGGATGTGGCGCACGATGATGCGCAGCGGGTGCACGCCCATGAGCTGGGCCGCGCGCACGAATTCGCGTTCCCGGAGGGAGCGGGTCATGGACCGCACCACGCGCGCGGTGATCATCCAGCCGAAGACGGCGAGGAGCGCGACGAAGACGATCCAGCCGCTGTCGCGCAGCCGGGGCGAGACGATCGCGATGATCAGGAAGGCGGGGAAGACCAGGAGCAGGTCGATGAAGAAGGTCATGATCCGGTCGGTCCAGCCGCCGAAGTAGCCCGCGCAGGCGCCGACGACGGAGGCGAGGACGGTCGCGGTCAGCGCGGTGAGCAGCCCGATGAGCAGGGATTTCTGCAAGCCGTGGAGGACTTGGGCGTAGACGTCCTGGCCGATGCGGTTGGTGCCCCACCAGTGGTCGGCGGAGGGCGCCTCGCGCAGGGCGCTGTAGTCGATGTCGGTGTGGCTCCAGTGGGTGAAGAAGGGGCCCACGAAGGCGAGCAGGAAGAGCAGCAGAAGGACGGCGGCGCCGGCCACGGCGTTGCGGCCGGCGGCGAAGCGGCGCAGGGCGACGCGTCCCCGGCCGCGGGCGGCGGGCGGAGCGGTTGCCGCGGGCGGCCCGGCGGCGGGCGGCGGGGCGGGCTGGGTGGCGGTGGTGGTCATGGCGGGGTGCCTCGCTCAGCTGGTGCGGACGCGCGGGTCGAGCGCGGCGTGGAGGACGTCGGCCAGGAAGCCGGAGAGCAGCACCATGACGGCGGCGAACACGTTCACCGCGACGACGGAGTTGACGTCGCTCTTGCCGATGGCGTCGATGAACCAGGAGCCCATGCCGTGCCAGCCGAAGATCTTCTCCGTGAAGGCGGCGCCCGTGAAGAGGGCGAGGAACCCGTAGGCGAAGAACGTGGACATGGGCACGAGCGCGGTGCGCAGGCCGTGGGTGAGGACGGCCCTGCGGTGGGTGAGCCCCTTCGCCCGCGCGGTGCGCAGGAAGTCCGAGCCGAGGACGTCGAGCATGGTGCCGCGCTGGTAGCGGCTGTACGCGGCGGCGGTGCCGAGCGCGATGGAGAGGGTGGGCAGCAGGAGGTGGGCCGCGCGGTCGCCGAGGAGGGTGCCGGCCCCGCCGGTCAGGCCCGGTGTCTTCTCGCCGGTGAAGGAGATCAGTTCGGTGCCCGCGGCCTGGTTGGCCTTCATGGCGCCGAGCTTGAGGAGGACGGCGAGGAGGAAGGTGGGCGTGGAGAGCAGCAGGAACGCGAAGACGGTGACCGCGCGATCGGAGAACCGGTACTGCCGGAGCGCGCCCCAGGCGCCGGCGAGGATGCCCGCCACGGTGCCGAGGAGGGTGCCCGCGAGCAGCAGCCGCAGGCTGACGCCGATGCGGCGGCCGAACTCCTCGCCCACGCTGCTGCTGTCGATGGTCCTCCCGAAGTCGCCGCGCACGGCGTGCGAGGCCCAGGTGCCGAAGCGTTCCAGCAGTGGCGTGTGGTCGTTGATCCCGAGCGCGGTGAGCTGGGCCTCCACCGACTCGGCGGGCGGCGGCGGTTGGCGGCCTTCGAAGTAGCCGCGCGGGGAGAGCGCCAGCGACGAGAGCACGTACGACAGGAAGACGGCGACGGCCAGCAGCAGGGCGTAGTAGCCGAGTCGTTTCGTCAGGTAGGCGAGCACAAGGCGTGAATCTATCCGGCGGAACCTACCGTTCGGTTTCTTTCTGTTTCGCTCATGTGTCCGGCGTGATAAATGCTGTGAACGCTTTGCCGTACGGGCCTGTTGGGGCGGGAGAGGCGTGCTTACGGTGACCGGGCCGTCCGTCCCGAGGAGAGGAAATCCGCCATGATCAGGCCCGCCGGACCGGTCAGACCCCTCAGAGCCGCCGCCCTCGCCGCGGCGGTCGTCTCCGCCGCGCTGATGGTCACCGCCTGCGGCAGCGGGTCCGAGGACGCGGACGGCGGCGGCCAGGGCAAGGCGGCCCCGGCGGCCGGCGTCCAGGACCTCAACCCCCACCCGGTGGAGGACCTGAAGCAGGGCGGCGTCCACAAGGTCTCGATCCAGCAGTGGATCAACCAGTACAACCCCAACCAGACGGACGGCACCCAGGGCGACGCCTCGGCGATCACCGCCCTCGTCGAGCCCGACCTGTTCACCTTCGACGCCAAGGGCGTCCCGCACGCCAACCCCGACTTCCTGGCCTCCGCCAAGGTCGTCTCCACCGACCCGCAGGTGGTGTCGTACGAGCTCAACCCGAAGGCGAAGTGGTCGGACGGCAAGCCGCTGGGCGTCGCCGACTTCGAGGCGCAGTGGAAGGCGCTGAACGGCAAGGACAAGGGCTTCCAGACCGCCTCCACCAGCGGCTACGACCAGATCACCAAGGTCGAGCAGGGCAAGGACGAGCACGAGGTGCGGGTCACGTTCGCGACCCCGTTCGCCGACTGGCAGATGCTCTTCGACCCGCTGCTCCCGGCCTCCCTCAACGCCACCCCGGACAGCTTCAACAAGGGCTGGGCCGGGCAGGTCCCGGTGACCGGCAACGCCTGGAAGGCCGGCTTGTACGACAAGACCGCCAAGACCATCACGCTCGTGCCGGACCCCGCCTGGTGGGGCGAGAAGCCGAAGCTCGACAAGTACATCTTCTGGGCGATGGACAGCAAGGCCCGCACCGACGCCTACCTCAACAAGGAGATCGACGACGCGCCGGCCTCCGCCCCCGAGGACTACCAGCGCCTCAAGGGCGACAAGGACACCGACTTCCGCATCGGCGCCCGCTGGGACCAGGTCACCCTCAGCCTGAACGGCGCCCGCGGGCCGCTCCAGGACGTCAGGGCGCGCCGGGCGGTGACGCTCGGCGTGGACCGCGAGGCGCTGGCGAAGGTCGCGGGCAAGGACCTGCCGTTCCGGCCGAAGCTCGTCAACAACCACTTCTTCATGCCGAACCAGGAGGGCTACCAGGACAACGCGGGCGCCTTCGGCAAGCGCGACGTCGCCCGGGCGAAGAAGCTGCTGGACGAGGCGGGCTGGAAGGACGAGGGCGCGGGGAAGCCGCGGACGAAGGACGGCAAGCAGCTGGTCCTGGAGTACGTGATGCCCGCCGACGCGATCGCGCTCGCCGAGGACCAGGCCAAGCTCACCCAGCAGATGCTCGGCGAGATCGGCGTCAAGGTCGACCTGCGCAAGGTCCCGGGCGACGACTACTTCGACCGGTACGTGCACCGGGGCAACTACGACCTCACGCAGTTCCGCCAGGTCGACCGGATCTACCGCTCCAGCTCCTACCAGGACTACCGGCAGCCGGACGGCGACAACGCCTTCAACAACTACGGCCGGGTCTCGTCGCCCGAGGTCGACAAGCTGCTGGTGGAGGCGTCCCGGACCACGGACGCGGGGAAGCAGATCGCGCTGTACAACGAGGCCGACGCGAAGCTCTGGGAGCTCGGCCACTCCGTGCCGCTCTACCAGCGCCCGCAGATCCTCGCGATCCGCAAGGGCCTGGCCAACACCGGGGCGCCGGGGCTGGGCGACGAGAACAGCGTCCGGATCGGCTGGCTGAAATAGCCGGTGCCCGCGGGCGGACTCACTGCTCCGTACGGGGCCCTGCCGCGTCGTGCTCGCCCACAAGGGTGCGGACCAGACGGGCGACTTGCGCGGCGGCCTCCTCGTCCGACGCGCCCGGGGCGACGACGAAGGACAACGTCAGCCGTACGGCCGCCTCGCAGGCCCACTGCACGGCCTCCGGCACCCGCTCCCCCGCCGTGCCGGAGACGGCGCGGACGGTCCGCTCCCGTACGGCCTCGGTGAGGGCCGCGGCGCCGGGCGCGGAGCGCGGCGCGGCCGGGGCGAACGGGCCGCGCGGCACCGGCGGCGCGGGGGCCGCGGCGACCGGCAGCCGGTCCCCGCGGCAGCCGGTGAGCGCGGCCCGCACGAGGGGGTTGGCCCGGGCCGTGCGCAGGATCCAGCAGGCGGCGGCCGCGCAGCGGGCCCCGGCATCGGCGCCGGCGGCGGAACCCGCGGCGGCCGGGGCGGTGGTGGCGGGCGCGGCCGCCAGGGCCCGTTCGACGCCGGCCAGGAAGGCCTCCGCCTCCCGCCGCACCAGGGCCCTGGCCAGGCCGTCCTTGCTGCCGAACTCGTTGTAGAGCGTCTGCCGGGACACCCCGGCCGCGGCCGCGACATCCACCATCCGGACCCCGTTCCAGGGCCGGCTGCGCAGCGCCGCGAAGGCCGCGTCCAGCAAGAGCTCTCGTGCCGCGGGCATGGTCGCCTCCCCGGCCGTACGGCCGCACTACGGCTGTGGCCACAGAATTGACGTGCCGCCATACGGTGTCAAGAGCCGTGGGCGGGCCGCGAGGCCCGAAGCGGATGCCACAGGTACTGTTCAGCCATGTCCGACTACCACGATGATCTGCGTCTGGCCCACGTCCTCGCGGATGCCGCAGACGCGACCACCATGGACCGGTTCAAGGCCCTCGACCTGAAGGTCGAGACCAAACCGGACATGACCCCGGTGAGCGAGGCGGACAAGGCCGCCGAGGAGCTGATCCGCGGTCATCTGCAGCGTGCGCGGCCGCGCGACGCGGTGCTGGGCGAGGAGTTCGGCAGCGAGGGCACGGGCCCGCGCCGCTGGGTGATCGACCCCATCGACGGCACCAAGAACTATGTGCGCGGCGTGCCGGTCTGGGCCACCCTGATCTCGCTCATGGTGCAGGTCGAGCAGGGCGGATCGGTCGGTTTCGAGCCCGTCGTGGGCGTGGTGTCGGCACCGGCGCTGGGCCGCCGGTGGTGGGCCGCCCGGGGCTCGGGCGCGTACACCGGCCGCAGCCTGACGTCGGCGACCCGCCTGAACGTGTCGCGGGTGGGCCGCATCGAGGACGCGTCCTTCGCGTACTCCTCGCTCGGCGGCTGGGAGGAGCGCGGCCTGCTGCCGGGCTTCCTCGACCTCACGCGCGACTGCTGGCGGACCCGCGGCTACGGCGACTTCTGGCCGTACATGATGGTCGCCGAGGGATCGGTGGACATCTGCGCCGAGCCGGAGCTGTCGCTGTGGGACATGGCGGCGAACGTGGTCATCGTGGAGGAGGCCGGCGGCCGCTTCACGGGCCTGGACGGCCGCCCCGGCCCGCACAGCGGCAACGCCGCGGCGTCCAACGGCCTGCTCCACGACGAACTGCTGGGCTACCTCCGGACGTAGCGCGTACGGGGCCGGCTCCCGGCCCCGGCACGCCCGGAGCGGGCCGGGGCGAGCACGGCGGCGCCCCCGAGCGCGGTTACGGCCCCACGCGCCCCTTGTTGGGCGGGCCGTGTCGTGTGACGATGAAGGACCCACGCTTGTGAACTTGTGAATCCCTTCTGGAGGTTCACGGTCCACCAAGGAGGTGGCTCCAGCCATGCTCGTCCGCGACGCCATGAGCACGGTGGTCCTCACCATCGGCCCCGCCCACACCCTCCGCCAGGCGGCCCGGCTGATGTCCGCGCGCAGGATAGGGGCCGCGGTCGTCCTCGATCCCGATACCAGCGGGCTCGGCATCCTCACCGAGCGGGACATCCTCAACTCGGTGGGCGCCGGGCAGGACCCGGACCGGGAGACGGCCCACGCGCACACCACGACGGACGTCGTCTTCGCGGCCCCGGAGTGGACCCTCGACGAGGCCGCCGCGGCCATGTCGCGCGGCGGCTTCCGGCACCTGATCGTCCTCGACAGCCACGGGCCGGTGGGGGTGGTGTCGGTACGGGACATCATCGGCTGCTGGGTGCGGGCCAGGGCCCGCGAGACCCGTCAGGGCGCCGGGGCGCTGGCGGGCTGACCGGCTGCCCGGGCCCCGTCCGGGGCCCGGGCAGCCGGAGAGGCCGGAGCCCATCGGCGTCCGGCCTCTCCGGTGTTACGGCAAGCGTCCAGTGGCTTGTCAGCCGCGCAGTGCCTGGACCGCGGCGTCGAGCCGCTTGCCGTAGTCCTCGTCCGCCTGGCGGAAGTTGTTGATGGCCCGCTCGGCGATCTCGTCACGCGAGACCTTCGCGATGAAGCCCGCGAGGTTGGCGATCAGACGGTCCTTCTCCTCCTCCGACATGAGCCGGTAGAGGTTGCCCGCCTGGACGAAGTCGTTGTCCTCGGCGTGCGAGGGCGCCTCGTGCGTGCCGGTGACCCCGCTCACCGCGGTGGACTGCCACAGCGCGGCCCCGGTCTGCTGCGGGCCGCCGAAGCTGTTGGGCTCGTAGTTCTTGGCCCGGCCGTGGCGGCCGTCGTAGGCGTAGCCGTCGCGGCCGTAGGTGCGGGCCACGGTGGCGTGGGGGCGGTTGACCGGCAGGTGGTCGGCGTTGATGCCGACGCGGTAGCGGTGGGCGTCGCCGTAGGCGAAGAGCCGGCCCTGGAGCATCTTGTCGGGGGACGGGCCGATGCCCGGCACGAAGTGCGCCGGCGAGAAGATCGCCTGCTCCACCTCGGCGAAGATGTTGTCGGGGTTGCGGTTGAGCTCCAGCTTCCCGATCTCGATCGGCGGGTAGTCCTCGTGCGGCCACACCTTGGTGAGGTCGAACGGGTTGAAGCGGTAGTGGGCCGCCTCGTCCGCCGGCATGATCTGCACCTGGACGGTCCAGGTCGGGAAGTCGCCGCGCTCGATGGCCTCGCGCAGGTCGCGCTGGTGGAAGTCCGGGTCCGTGCCGGCGATCCGGTCGCCCTCGGCCTGGGTGAGGCTCTTGACGCCCTGGTCGGTCTTGAAGTGGTACTTGACCCAGAAGGTCTCGCCGGCGGCGTTGTTCCACTGGAAGGTGTGCGAGCCGTAGCCGTTCATGTGGCGGTACGAGGCGGGGATGCCGCGGTCGCCGAACAGCCAGGTCACCTGGTGGGTGGCCTCCGGGGAGAGACCCCAGAAGTCCCAGACGTTGTCCGCCTCCTGCGAGCCGGTGTACGGGTCGCGCTTCTGGGTGTGGATGAAGTCGGGGAACTTGATGGCGTCCCTGATGAAGAACACCGGGGTGTTGTTGCCGACGAGGTCGTAATTGCCCTCTTCGGTGTAGAACTTGAGGGAGAAGCCGCGGGGGTCGCGCACCGTGTCGGCGGAGCCGAGGCTGCCGGCGACGGTCGAGAACCGCAGGAACGTCTCGGTCTGCTTGCCCACCTCGGAGAGGAACGCGGCCCGGGTGTACCGGGTGACGTCGGCGGTCACGGTGAACGTGCCGTACGCACCGGCGCCGCGGGCGTGCACCACGCGCTCCGGGATGCGCTCGCGGTTGAAGTGCGCGAGCTTCTCGATCAGCGACTGGTCCTGGATCAGGACGGGGCCGCCGGCGCCCGCGGTCTCACCGTTCTGGTTGTCCGCGACCGGAGCTCCGGACTCCGTGGTCAGCGGGCCCGTCGTGTAGATGTCCTCGCCCTGAACCGGCACGTGTGCCTCCGTCATCCGTCATCTCGTCCGTCACTCGGCCCGGACCGGTCGACCGGTCTTTTGAGCCGGTCGCTTGGCCTGAGCCGAGCTCGATCCTACATTAGACAATGTCTAAGTCAAGATGAATGTGACATAGATATGAGATCCAATCGTGGACGAGGGCCGCTGCTACGCTGGTCCTATCTGACTGATAGGTGAATGGCATGAGTGACCTGCTGGAACGGCTCCGGGGACGCGGCTGGCGGCTGACCGCGCAGCGACGCGTCGTCGCCGAGGTCCTCGACGGGGACCACGTGCACTACACCGCGGACGAGGTGCACGCCAGGGCTGCCGAACTGCTGCCGGAGATCTCGCGCGCGACGGTGTACAACACGCTCGGGGAGCTGGTCTCGCTGGGCGAGATCATGGAAGTGAGCACGGACGGGCGCGCCAAGCGCTACGACCCCAACGCCCACCACGCGCACCAGCACCTGGTGTGCTCGCGGTGCGGCACCATCCGGGACGTCCACCCCATGGGCGACCTGCTGGCCGGGCTGCCCGCCGAGGAGCGCTTCGGCTTCCAGGTGGCGGCGGTCGAGGTCACCTACCGCGGCCTGTGCCCGGGCTGCTCCGCGGCATGACGAAGGCCCGGATCCTTACGGATCCGGGCCTTTGCCTTCAGTAGCGGGGACAGGATTTGAACCTGCGACCTCTGGGTTATGAGCCCAGCGAGCTACCGAGCTGCTCCACCCCGCGTCGTTGAGTTCACAGTATCCCGGCGAGGGCTGCTGAGGCAAATGAGGTAAGCCGGGCTGCCCGATCCGGCGGACCGGGCAGCTCTACGCGGTCAGCTCCTGCTGCAACGCGTCCCTCAGCCGCGCCGCGCGCTCGGCCACCTCGGGGGGCCCGAGCGCGACGGCCCGGTCGCACCAGTGCCGCCCCTCCGTGAGGTCGCCCCGCCGCGCCGCCAGCAGGGCGAGCCGCAGGGCGGCCCGCCCGTGGCCGGACTCGGCCGCACGGGCCCACCAGAGGGCGGCCTCCGGCTCGCTGCCCTCGCGGGCCAGCAGCAGCCCCAGGTTGAAGGCGCCGTTGCGGCTGCCGGCCTCGGCCGCCTCGCGGTACCAGTGCGCGGCCTCGACCACGTCGCCCCGCTCGGCGACGAGCATCCCGAGCCGCACCTGGGCGCGGCGGTGGCCCTGCCGGGCGGCCCGGCCGTACCACTCCTCGCACTCCTCGCGCGCCTCCTCGTCCCGGTCGAGGAGCGCGCCCAGCCGGAAGGCGGCCTCCGCGCTGCCGCCCCGCACGGCCACGCGGAGGTGGCGCTCGGCGGCCTCTTCGTCGCCGTCGCGCAGGTGGGCCATGGCGACCTGGAGGGCGGCGTCGGTGTGCCCGGCCGAGGCGGCCCGCTCGTACCACTGGAAGGCCGTGCGGTCCTCGTCCCGCCCGGCGTAGAGGATGCCGAGGTTGAAGGCGGCGTCGACGCTGCCCGCCTCGGCCGCCTTGGAGAACCACGGCTCGGCGCCGGCCGCGTCGCCGCCCTGGAGGAGCAGCACGGCGAGGGCGTTGGCGGCCTCCTTGTGGCCCGCGTAGGCGGCGCGGCGGTACCACTGCTCGGCCTGGGCGGTGCGGCCCTGCTCGGCGCAGAGCAGGCCGAGGTTGTACGCGCCGTTGACGTCGCCGTGGTCGAGCGCCGAGCGGTACCAGCGCTCGGCCTCCTGGGACTCGCCGCGGTCGGCGTGCAGGGCGCCGAGGGCGTTGGCGGCGTTGCCGTCGCCCTCCTGGGCGGCGCGGCGCCACCACACGGCGGCGCTCTCGGTGTCCCCGGCGTCGCGCAGCAGGAAGCCGAGGGCGCAGGCGGCGCGGGGCTCGCCGTCCTTGGCGGACGTGAGATACCAGCGGGCGGCCTCCTGGGACTCGCCGCGGGCCTCCAGCAGGGTGCCCAGGTGGAGGGCGGCCCGGCGGTGGCCGCGGGCGGCGGCCTGGCGATACCACTGCTCGGCCTCGCGGGCCGGGCCGCTGCTGTCGCGGCCGCCCGCGGCGGCGGCGCGCAGCTCGCGCACGGAGGTCTCGACGCCGCCGGGGCCGAGGCTCTCGGCGCGGGAGCGCGGCGCGCGGCCGTCCAGGATGCGGGCGAGGCGGTAGGCGGCCTCGCGGTGACCCCGCTCGGCCGCGGCCCGGAACCAGCGCTCGGCGCCGACGTCGCTGCGGTGCTCCAGGAGGTCGGCGAGGGCGTAGGCGCCCAGAGCGTGCCCGGATTCAGCCGATTGGCGCAGCCAGTACTCGGCGGCGGGCTCGTCCCCGCGCTCGCGGTGGTAGCGGCCGAGGGCGTGCGCGGCGGCCGGGGACCCGGCGACGGCGGCGATGCGCCACCACCCGGCGGCCTCGTCGGCGTAGCCCCGCTGGTGCAGCAGGACGCCGAGGTTGTTGGCGGCGGAGCGGTCGCCCTCGGCCGTGGCGGCGCGCAGGTGGCGCTCCGCCCCGTCGAGGTCTCCACGGCGCAGCAGCAGGGCACCGAGCATGCTCAGGGCGGCGGGGTCGCTGCCCTCCGCGGCGCGGCGGCGGGCGGTCTCCAGCTCGAGGTCGGCGGCGTCGCCGGCGTCGGCGGAGTCCGCCGTGCCGGGACGGAATCCCGGCACGCCCGGCATTTCCTGGTCGCTCCCGTCACCGGGAGCCTCTACAAGCCGGCCTGTCTCCCACAGCGTCGTCCTGTCCCCCATAAGCCCCATCGTCGCACCACCCGCAACCCGCGTACACCTGGTATACCGCAGCCAGTGAGGTCACTTCAGCGTTTTGTCGACTTCCCGACTTCCCGACACGACGGGGCTCCAAACTCTCCACAGAAGCCCCGCACACAACCCGCACAGTCCGCGTCACCCGGACACCGCACGGCCGGGGTGGGCCGGCGGGGTCCGGGAACGACAAGGCCCGGAGTCCGAGGTCGGACTCCGGGCCTGTCTTGAAGTAGCGGGGACAGGATTTGAACCTGCGACCTCTGGGTTATGAGCCCAGCGAGCTACCGAGCTGCTCCACCCCGCGCTGTTGTGGAACAACCGTACCACGGCGCGGGGCGGGCTTGATCAACTTCCTGGCTTGCCACTCTTCTCGGCGGCCTTGGCCTCGGCCTTGGCGGCCCGGTCCAAGGCGTCCTTCAGGGCGTCCTGGGCCTTGCCGTAGTCCGCCCAGTTCTTGTTCTCCAGGGCCTTCTGGCTCGCCGCGAAGGCGTCCTGGGCGTCCTTCAGGGCCTGCTTGACGGTGGGGTCCTGAGAGGGGGCAGGCTTCTGGGTGCCTTCGGCCGGGGGCTTCGTGGGCTCGCCCTTGCTCCCGAAGATCTCGTCCAGGGCCTCGTCGAGCGTGTCCCGGAAAGCGATCTTGTCGCCGTAGTTCACCAGCACCTTCTTCAGGAGCGGGTAATTGGAGCCCGCACCCCGCAGATAGACCGGTTCCACGTACAGCAGCCCGCCGTCCAGGGGCACGGTCAGCAGGTTTCCGTACTCGACCTCGGAATCGCCCTTCTTCCAGATGTTGATCTGGTCGGCGACGGGTGTGTGGCTGTTGAATTTGCCCTGTGCCTGCCGGGGTCCCCACACCGAGGTCTCGGACGGGAGTTTCAGGATTCTGATCTTCCCGTAGTCCGCGCTCTTGGCATCGGCGTCCACGGCCATGAAGGCACCGAGATTCGGCCGGTTCTTGGGCGTGAAGGTCGTCGTCAGCGAGAAGGTCTGCTTCTCCTGGCGAGGCATCTTCATGCTCAGGTAGTACGGCGGGACGGCGTTGCCCTTGGTGTTGGTCGGGTCGTCCGGCACCTCCCAGCGCTCGCTGCCCGTGTAGAACGTCTCCGAGTCGGTGACGTGGTAGCGGGACAGGAGCTCGCGCTGGACCTTGAAGAGGTCCTGCGGGTAGCGCAGGTGGTCCATCAGGCCGGAGCTGATCTCGCTCTTGGCCTTCACCGTGCCCGGGAACGCCTTCATCCAGGTCTTGAGGACCGGGTCCTTGGTGTCCCACTGGTACAGCTTCACCGTGCCGTCGTAGGCGTCCACGGTCGCCTTGACGGAATTGCGGATGTAGTTGACCTGGTTCTGCTGCGCGACCACGGCACGCTGCCCGGTCGTCAGCGAGTCGGCCGTGGTGTCACCGAGGGTCGTACGGGAGGCGTACGGATAGCCGTTCGTCGTCGTGTACGCGTCCACGATCCACTGGATGCGGCCGTCGACCACCGCCGGATAGGCGTCACCGTCGATGGTCAGCCAGGGGGCGACCGCCTCGACGCGCTCCTTGGGGGTGCGGTTGTAGAGGATCCGCGAATTCTCGCCGATGGCGCCCGAGTAGAGGATCTGCGGCTCACCGAAGGCCACCGCGTAAGCGGCCCGGTTGACGGGGCTGGAGAGGCTCACGCCGCTCTTGCCCTTGTACGAGTAGCTCCGCTCGCCCTTGTCCGAGGAGTAGTCCAGCTCTTCCTGCGGGCCGCCGACGATCGAATACTGCGTCGTCTTCTCGCCGTAGTAGACGCGCTGCTCGTAGGAGCCGAACAGACCCTCGGTCGGCAGGCTCTTGGCCGTGAAGTCCGGCGCACCGGCCTTGTCGGTCGTGGTGCCCTTCGCGGCGATGGCGCCGTAGCCGTGGGTGTACTTGAAGTGGTCGTTGATCCAGTTGCGCTCGGGAATGCCCTTGAGGTTGAGCTCGCGCAGACCGATGACCGTGTCCTGCTCCTTGCCGTCCACCTTGTAGCGGTCGACGTCCAGCGTGGAGGGGAACTGGTAGTACCCCTTGACCTGCTGCTCCTGCTGGAAGGCGGGCGAGACGAGGTTCGGGTCGAGGAGACGGAGGCTGGCCGTCGCGTTCACCTCGGCGCGCACCTTCTCGGGGTCCTTGCCCGTCAGGTCGCTGTTGCCCTTGTAGTTCTGGACGTCCGCGTCACCGATCCCGTACGCCTCGCGCGTCGCCGTGATGTTCTTCTTGATGTACGGCGCTTCCTTGGCCTGCTCGTTCGGCTGGACCTGGAACTTCTGCACGATCGCCGGGTACAGCCCGCCGATCAGGACGGCCGACAGCACCATCAGCCCGAAGCCGATCACCGGCAGCTGCCAGGTGCGCCGCCACAGCGTGGCGAAGAACAGCACCGCACAGATCAGCGCGATGATGAAGAGGATCGTCTTGGCCGGCAGATACGCGTTGGCGTCGACGTAGCGCAGGCCCGTCCAGCCGTCGGTGGACTTCAGGCCGCTGGACTTCACCGCCAGGCCGTAGCGGTCCAGCCAGTAGGCGATGGCCTTCAGGCCCACGAAGATGCCGAGCAGCACCGAGAGGTGCCCCGTGGCCGCGGCCGTGGCCCGGTGCCCCGGGCTGGTCAGCCGCAGGCCGCCGTAGAGGTAGTGCACCAGGGCGGCGGCGATCAGCGACAGCACCGCGGCGGCGAAGCCGAAGCTCAGCAGGAAGCGGTACCAGGGCAGGTCGAAGGTGTAGAAGGAGATGTCCTTGTGGAACTGCGGGTCCTTCTGGTGGAAGGAGACGCCGTTGACCCACTGGAGCCACGTGCGCCACTGACCGGCCGCCGAGGCGCCGGCGACCAGGCCCACGAGCGCGGTGACCGCCAGCAGCACCCACTTCTTGTACGGCGCGATGCTCATCCGGTAGCGGTCGAGGCTCTGCTGCTCCATCGACATCGCGCTGAGCGGCGGCCGCAGCCGGTGGGCCAGCCAGACGTTGACCCCCACCGCCAGCGCCATCAGCAGGCCGAAGACCGCGAACAGGCCGATCTTGGTGCCGAGGGTGGTGGTGAAGACCGAGGAGTAGTCCACCGAGCGGTACCAGAGCCAGTCCGTCCAGAACCCCGCGAACATCACGAAGAGCATGGCCAGTGCGGCCAGCACTCCCAGTGTCGTCAGCAGGGTCCGGATCCGCCGGGACGGACGGCCGACTCTGATCCGTGGCCCTGTCGGGCCTCCGCCGCGGTCCGGCATCTGGAAAGCCAAGGTGCGCACCTCGAAGTTCGCTGTGGATGGAGCTGTCGATCAGGGCCCAGCGATCCTAGGGCCCAAGGTGGCAACTTACCGAGGCTTTACTCAGTTCCCGTTTTCGGTCACTCTCAGGGCACGATATTGCTCATGTCCAGCACTTCCAGCACCCCCGACCCCTCCCTTCCGACCGGCCCCGGCAGCGACGTCCCCATGGCGGCCAGCCCGCTGACCCGCGCCGTCCTCGAGATCGACCAGTACGCCGCCACCCTCGGCTGGGACCAGCCCGCGCGGCTGTTCGCCCTCGTCGACACCGGCAAGCTGCGCGCCCAGGAGCCCGGCCTCGCCGATCAGCTCGGGCTCGACGAGAGCACCCAGGCCGGCTCCCTGACCCCGATCGAGCAGGACGAGATCCAGGCGGGCACCCCCCTGGACAAGTTCCTCGGCACCATCGCCTGGCCCGACGCGGTGACGGGCTGCGCCCTGACCGTGGAGCGGCTGATGCTGCCGCCGTCCGCCGAGGGCACCGTGCCCAACGGCATGAGCGAGAAGCAGCTCGCCAAGTGGGTCGCCGCCCACCCGGAGCGGCAGGAGGTCCGGATGACGGTCGCCGTGCTGCGGGACGGCGCGCGGGAGACCGCGGTGCGGCTGCGCGAGAAGGACTCGCCGACCGAGGTCCTCACCGGCCCGGACCTGGTGCCGGGCCTGGCGGAGGCGCTGGCGGCGACGTTCGAGGACTAGAAGGACCGGTCCGCATGAGCTCCGGGCGCCTTGAGCGCCGGGCGCGCTGAGAACTCAGCCTGCCCGGCGCTCGGGGGCCGGGGGCGGAGCCCAGGGCCGGGGGCCGGGGCGGAGCCCCGGTAAGCGGGAGGTCACCCTGCCGAGCAGAGCGGCAGGCCCGCCGAGTCTCCCTTGCGGATCTTCTCCAGGGCACCGACGGCGTCGCCGATGGTGTCGACCTTGACCAGCGTGAGCCCGGACGGCTTGTCCTTCGCGGCGGCCGCGCAGTTGTCCTTCGGCGTCAGGAAGTACTGAGCGCCCTTGTTGCGCGCGCCCACCGTCTTCATCTCGACGCCGCCGATCGGGCCGACCTTGCCGCTGTCGTCTATGGTCCCGGTGCCCGCGATGAACTTGCCGCCGGTCATGTCCCCGGGCGTGAGCTTGTCGACTATCCCGAGGGCGAACATCAGCCCGGCGCTCGGCCCGCCGACGTCCGCCAGCTTGATGTTGATCGTGAACGGGAAGGTGTGGTCCGTACCGGCCTGGATGCCGACCACGGCCCGCTTGTCGTCGGGCGCCTTGGCCGTGGTGAGGGTGACGTCCTGCTCGCCGGTGGGCTGCCGCTTCTCCTTCTCGGCCGCCGCGGCCTCCTTGGCCGGAACGATCCGGAAGGTGACCTTCTGGCCGGGCTGGTGCTTGGTGACCAGCTTGGCGACGTCACCGGGCTGCTTGACCTCCGTGCCGTCGACGGCCTTGATCACATCGCCGGCGTGCAGCTGCCCCTCGGCCGGGCTGTTCTTGACGACCGACGACACCACCGTGCGCGAGCCGACCGGGATGTCCAGCTGCTTGAGCGCCGCCACCTTGGCGCTCTCCTGGGACTGGGTGAACTCCTCCGCCGTCTCCTGGTTGAGCTCGTCGGGCGTCTTGTCGTCCGGGTAGAGCGTGGAGTGCGGGACGACCAGGTTGTCGTGCGCGATCCAGCCGTAGACCGCCTCCACCAGATTCATCCGGTACTGGGAGCCGGTGACGCGGACCGTCGTCATGTTGAGATTGCCGGTCGTCGGATACGTCTTGCGGCCGGAGATCTGGAGGACCGGCTCCCCGCCGTGCTCACCGAGCGTGTTGACCGTCGGCCCCGGCGACATTTCCGCGTAGGGCACGGGGATCAGCACGCCCGCGCAGAGGAGCGCGATCAGCATCAAGAGGGAGGCGAGCATCGTCGCGGTGCGGCGGGGCATGGAACGACAGTACGGGACGTGTCTGACAGTCCACCCGCGGGGCGGTCCGTCCGGGGAGCGGGCAGGGAGGCCGCCCGGGGCTCCCGGTGACGGGCCCGCGCTCCGGCGCGAGCCCGGGGGCGCGTCAGGAGACTCCGGTACCGGAATCCGAGCGCTCCATTGCCTCGCGGAACCGTGCGTAGCCGGCGAGCTCGGAGATGTCCCCGGCCTTGCGGTTACGGGCGGCCCAGGTGCCCCACAGGAGGGCAACGAGGGCCGCGACAACCGGAATCAGCAACCACACGAGTGCCGCCATACCGACCTCCGGACCCCCGAGCACCGCCACTGAAAAGACCGATGAGCAGATTAGTCTTTCGCACACTCAACGCTCACGTCAGGGGGCCGGTTACGCAACCGGAAGTGATCCTTCAGATCCCGACCCACTCTTCGGTGCCGTCCGAGAACTCCTGGTGCTTCCAGATCGGGACCTCGCGCTTGAGGTCGTCGATGAGCCGGCGGCAGGCCTCGAACGCCTCCGCCCGGTGCGGGCACGAGACCGCCACGACGACCGCCAGGTCACCGATCTCCAGGTCCCCCACCCGGTGCACCGCGGCCAGTGCCCGGACCGGGAAGTCCGCCGCGACCTTCTCCGCGACGCGGCGCAGCTCCGCCTCCGCGGTGGGGTGCGCGGAGTAGCCGAGCCCCCGGACGCCCGCGCCTCCGTCGTGGTCGCGCACCGTGCCCACGAAGAGCGCGGTGCCTCCCGCGGCGTGGTCGCCCACGGCCGAGAAGACCTCGTCGACGGACAAGGGGGTGTCGCGCACCGCCAGCAGACGGACCGGGTCCGCCGCGGCGAGCTCGCCGGGGTGATCGTACGTAGGCGCCATGGCCCCATCGTGCCGTACGCACGGGGCGGGCGAGGACCGGCCTTTCACACAGCCGTACGAGACGGCTCCTGGGCGGTCCTACGGGCCCGTGCGGGCCCGTGCGGGCCTTGTACGGGCTTGCGCGCCCTGCGGGCCCTCGCGGGCTCGGAGAGCCGCTAGAGCCTGCGGCGCGCCTTGCGGGCCCGGCGGACGAGCGCGGCGGTGCCCAGCAGTGCCACGGTCGCCCCCGCGGCGCCCGCGGCGGTGGCGTCCTTGCGGCCGAGGCGGCGGCCCGCGACCGTGTGCCGGCCGGAGACCTCCTCCAGCAGCTCGGCGAGCACCTCCTCGTTCGTCCAGCGCGGCCTCCAGCCCGCCTCGTGCAGCCGGCTCCCGCTGACCACCCACGGGTGCATCGTGTACTCGAGGTCGCCGGCGGGCGACGGCGTCAGGCCGAGGCGGTGCAGCCGGGAAGCCGCCCCGAGGGCGACCGCGGAGGGCAGCTCCATGCGGCGGATGCCGGAGAGCTCCTCGACCTCCTCCTGCTCCAGCCAGCCGTCGCAGCCGACCGCGAGCTCGCCCTCCGCCTTCTCCAGGGCGGCGAACTCCAGGGCGCTGACCAGGTCCTCCACGTGGCAGAACTGCCAGGTCGGCCGGGATCCGGCGACGACCAGGAGGCGGGGCGACTCGAAGTAGCGGGTCAGGGCCGTGTCGGTGCCGCCGACGAGGACAGCGGGCCGCAGGACGGTGACGTTCAGGCCGGGGTGGGCGCGCGGCGCCCGCCGGGCGAGCCGCTCGATCTCCAGCAGGTCGCCCACGCCGGTGGCCTCGGCGGTGGCGCGCAGCTCGGCGTCCTCGGCGAGCGGGACGTCGTTGTCGGGCAGGGCCCCGTAGACCATCGCGGAGGTGCACAGCACGACGCGGTGCACTCCGGCGGCCGCGGCGGCCGTCAGGACGGTCTGGGTGCCGCGCACGTTGTAGGCGGTGCGGGCGGCGGCGTCGGTCTCCAGGTCGAGGTCGAGCGCGAGGTGCACCACGACGTCGGCGCCGCGCAGCTTCTCGGCGATCGCCGGGTCGCGGACGTCGAGCACGTGCCACTGCGCCTCGGTCACGTCACCGCGGCGCTCGTCGATCGCCACGACCTGCTTGATGTGCTCGGACACGGCGAGCCGCTGCGTGAGCAGGGCGCCGACGCCGCGCGCGGCACCGGTGACCGCGACGACGGGCCGTCGGCCGCCGTGCGGGCTCGTACTGTCTCGCGCGGAACCGTTTCGCGCTGCGCGAACTTCTGGGTCGGGGGAACTCACCGGGCGTCTCCAGCGGTTGTCTTCAGTACGTACGAGAGATGACGCGTACGGACCAGGTGACGTCCATCCTGCCGCAGGCCCCGGGTCGGCGAAGCACCAAGCCCGGATACCGGTGAGGTGTCTAGGCTGGTGGTGATGTCGGGCATTCGCCGCCGGCCTTCCGCCGGCGGCCCTACGAGCCGAGGAAACCCGTGAGTGACACCCCATTCGGATTCAATCTTCCGCCGGAGGAGCCCGAGAACGGCGGCGACGGCAAGAAGAAGGGCGAGGGCCAAGGCGGCCAGGGGCCTGCGGATCCGTTCGGGTTCGGCGGGCAGGGCGGGGACAACCCCTTCGCCGCGATGTTCGGGTCGATGAACCCCGGTGATCTCGGAGCGGCCTTCCAGCAGCTCGGGCAGATGCTCTCCTACGAGGGCGGCCCGGTGAACTGGGACATGGCCAAGGACATCGCCCGCAAGACCGTCGCGCAGGGCACCGCCGACGGCACCAAGGACGCGAGCGTCACCTCCGGCGAGCGGGCCGCGGTCGAGGAGGCCGTGCGCCTGGCCGACCTGTGGCTCGACGGCGTGACGTCGCTGCCGTCGGGCTCGGGCACGGCGGTGGCCTGGAGCCGCGCCGAGTGGGTCGAGGCGACCCTCCCGGTGTGGAAGGAGCTCGTGGACCCGGTCGCCGAGCGCGTGGGCGCCGCGATGGGCGGCGTGCTGCCCGAGGAGATGCAGGCCATGGCGGGCCCGCTGCTCGGCATGATGCGCTCCATGGGCGGCGCCATGTTCGGCACGCAGATCGGCCAGGCCGTGGGCGTGCTGGCGGGCGAGGTCGTCGGTTCCACCGACATCGGCCTGCCGCTCGGCCCCGCGGGCAAGGCCGCGCTGCTCCCGGTGAACATCGCGGCGCTGGGCGAGGGCCTGGGCGTCCCGCTGGACGAGGTGCGGCTCTACCTGGCCCTGCGCGAGGCGGCCCACCAGCGGCTCTTCGCGCACGTGCCGTGGCTGCGCTCGCACCTCTTCGGTGCCGTCGAGGGCTACGCCCGTGGCATCAAGGTCGACACCTCCAAGCTGGAGGACGTGGTCGGCCAGCTCGACCCCACCCACCCCGAGCAGTTGCAGGAAGCCCTCCAGCAGGGCATGTTCCAGCCGGAGGACTCGCCGGAGCAGAAGGCGGCCCTGGCCCGGCTGGAGACCGCCCTGGCGCTCGTCGAGGGCTGGGTGGACGCCGTCGTGCACGCGGCCGCCGCACCGCACCTGCCGTCGGCCGGCGCCCTGCGGGAGACGCTGCGCAGGCGGCGCGCCTCCGGCGGCCCGGCCGAGCAGACCTTCGCGACGCTGATCGGCCTGGAGCTGCGGCCGCGCCGGCTGCGGGACGCCTCCCGGCTGTGGGCCTCGCTGGCGGACGCGCGCGGCCCGGAGGGCCGTGACGGCCTCTGGGAGCACCCGGACATGCTGCCGACCGCGGCCGACCTGGACGACCCGGACGGCTTCGTCCACCGCGAGCACCTGGACTTCTCCGAGATCGACAAGATGCTCGGCGAGGCCGCTCGCGGCAAGAGCGCCAAGGACGAGAAGGGCGAGGGCGAGAAGGGCGAGCGGCCCGGCGCCGACGGCGAGGGTGACGACAAGAAGTGAGCCTGCACGAGGACGCGGTCCGCGTGCTGAAGGAGTACGCGGACCAGGATGAGCTGCGCGGGCTCTATCTGGACCACCTGGCGGCCCACCCGGACGGCATGTGGAAGCCCTGCGAGGCCGGGCACGTCACGGCGAGCGCCCTGGTGATCGACCCCTCGCGCGGTCAGGTGTTGCTCACGCTCCACCGCAAGCTGCGGATGTGGCTGCAGATGGGCGGCCACTGCGAGCCCGGTGACGCGACGGTCGAGGCCGCGGCGCTGCGGGAGGCCACGGAGGAGTCCGGGATCTCCGGCCTGACGCTGCTGCCGGGCGGCCCCGTGCGGCTGGACCGGCACCCGATCCCGTCGCCCTGCAACTGGCACCTGGACGTGCAGTACGCGGCGCTGGTGCCGGCGGGCGCGACGGCGGCCATCAGCGACGAGTCGCTGGACCTGCGCTGGTTCCCGTACGCCGAGGTGGGCGATGTCGCCGACGCCTCGGTGGTGGAGCTGGTGCGGCGCACGCTGGAGCGCCTGTAGCAGCCTGATGCTGGATCTAGTAAGGGGCGGTCACCTATGGTGACCGCCCCTTACGTATGCGGCCGGCTCAGTTGGACCAGATGTTGCCCTGGTTGCGGCCGTGCGCGCCCTGCTGGCCGAGGCCGTACTGGGCCATGAGCCCCTGGCCGATCTCGGCGCCCTGGGGCGGCAGCAGCTCGCTGGGCTGGACGAGGGCGTAGCCCTGGCCGGCGAAGTTCAGCTCCCAGCCCTCCCCCGTGCTGCCGCGGCGCCGCCACACGCCGGAGGACGACGTCTGGGCCTGCATCTGCACGCGCAGGGACGTCGACCAGGCGATCACGGCGTCCGCGTCGGCGCTGACGAACCGGTCGGGGGTGACCTGGAGCATCAGGGGCTGCCCGGAGGTCATGAGGGCGACCTTGCCCTGGCCGCTGATGTTGAGCTGGTACGCGCCGGTGCCGGAGATCCCGTACTGGCTGTCGACGGCGATGGTCTCCCAGTGCAGCGTGGAGTCCAGGGCGAGGACGTAGGCGCCGTCCACGGTCAGGCCGTCGCGGTCGACGTCGACGACGTGGACGTGCTGGGCCAGGTTGGCGAAGTAGACGGTGCCCTGGCCCGAGCAGCGCATCAGGTCCAGGCCCTCGCCCGTGCGGGCGCGGGAGTTCTGCTGGCCGCGGGTCTGGTACTCGCCGTCGAACTCGATCAGGCCCTGGTAGGCGACCATCGAGCCCTTGCGGGCGAGGACGTCGTCGTGGCCGGTGAGGGAGACGCGCAGCATCTGCGGGTTCTGCAGGGCGTAGCGGTCCTGCGTCTGGGCCTCGGTGAAGCCGAAAAGCGGGCTCTGCATGGTGTCCTCGTTCCCCCTCAGCCCCGGGCCCGGAGCCGGTCGGTGCTGTCCTCGCTGGGCTGTACGACCACGAAGCCCTCGCCGGAGAAGCCCAGTTGGTAGGCCTCGCCGCTGCCCCGGCCGATCAGGGAGGAAGCCTTGAAGCTGCGCTTGCCCTTCATCCTGAGGTTGCTGGACCAGGCGACGAGCGCGTCGGGGTCGACGTAGGTCTCGTCGTCGCCGCGCCCGCAGTCCACGACGACGGGGGTACCGCGGGAGGTGAGGGCGACCCAGCCGGTGCCGCTGATGCCGACGTTGAACAGGCCCTGCCCGGCGAACTTGGCCATGCCCTTGACGCGCTCGACGCCCCACTGGAGCTGGGCGTCGAAGGCGAGGACGTTGGTGCCGTTGACGGAGAGGGAGTCGCCGTTGAGCTGGAGGCAGACGACGTCGGCGCCGTAGTCGGCGAGGTAGAGCAGGCCGTCGCCGTGGCAGCGCATGAGGGGCACGCCCTCGCCGGTGAGCCACTGGGAGGCCATCTGGCGGACCGCGGGCGGGTTCGGGTCGTACTGGACGTAGCCGTCGTAGGCGACCATCGAGCCGGTGCGGGCGAAGAGGTCCTGCCCGGTCTGCATGGCGACCTTCAGCATGCTGCTGCCGTGGTTCTCCATGCGGGCGGTGACGGGGGTGGGGGCGTAGCCCTGGATCGGTGTCTGGTTCATGGTCTTCGCGGGCTCCCTCAGACCTCGTAGGGCTGGACGACGACGAAATTGCCGGGAGCGCCCCGGAATTGGAGGTTCACTGCTTCTCCGCTGTGGCCCGGGAAGGAGCTGCGGCGCAGCCGCACCTGGCTGGAGATGATCACCTGGGCGCCTGCGGACCAGGCGACGATCGCGTTGCTGTCCACGTAGGTCGAGGGGGTGACCGGCAGGACGACGGGGGTGCCGTGGGTCTTGACGACGACGGTGCCGTGGCCCTGGAACTGCATGGTGAACAGGGCGCCGCCGGGGATGCCGTGGCCCTCGATCCGGCGGACCTCGTGCTGGAGGGACTCGTCGAAGGCGAGCACCGACTCCGCGGAGACGCAGAGGGCGTCGCCCTGGAGCTCGATGGGGTGCACGTGGGCGGCGGTCTCCGCGAGGAAGACCTGGCCGCGGCCGGTGCAGCGCATCAGCTGCAGCTCCTGGCCGGTGGCGTTGCCCACGATGCGGCCGGCGAAGCCGGCGCCCTTGTAGCCGAACTCGACCTTGCCCTGGTAGAGCACCATGCTGCCCTGGCGGGCGAGCACGGGCTGCTGGTCGACGCCGAGGTCGACGCGGATGAGCTTGGGGTTCTGCAGGGTCCAGCGCTGTCCGGTGGGCACTTCCCGGTACTTCTGGAGGGCCGCCTGGACGCCTGCCGCGCCCGGGGCGCCGGCCGGCTGGCCGTATGGGGCGGGCTGGCCGGGGTAGGGCTGACCGTGCTGCGGGGCCGCGGGGTAGGGCTGGCCCGGGTAGGGCGCGTGCTGCTGGGGCGCCTGGTGCGGCGCCTGGGGCTGCTGGCCGTAGGGCTGCTGCCGGCCGGGCTGACCGTAGGGGGCGGGCTGCTGGCCGTACGGGGCCGGCTGGCCGGGGACACCGGGCGGGCCGGGCGGCGGCGGGACCTGGCCGCCGGACGAGGCGCCCGGGTCGTTGAAGAAGCCCGGAGGGGCGATCCCGGCGGCCAGGGTCGGCGCGGCGTGCATCTGCCCGGCGGGCGGGGCTGGGGGCGGGGTGCTGCCGGGCGGGGGCGGGAAGCCCTGGTGGGGCGGGGGCGTGTGGGCCTGGTGAGCGGGCGCGGGCGCCGGGGCCTGGGGCGGTACGGGCGCGGGGGCCGGTGCCGCGGGGGCGGCGAAGGCCGGGGGCGGGGTCGTCTGCTGCGGAGGGGCGAACGCGGGCGCAGCGACCGGTGCCTGGGCGGGGGCCGCCTGCGGTGCCTGGGGCGCCTGGGTCTCGGGCTCCTCCTCCAGCACCTCGCCGCCGAAGTTCCTGAGCAGTGCTTCCAGGCCGCCGTCGAAGCCCTGGCCGACGGCGGCGAACCGCCAGACGTCCTTGAGGTAGATGTCGCCGAGCATCACCGCGCGTTCGGTGCTGAATTCGCTTCCGGTGAAGGAGTAGCGCGCGACTTCCTGGCCGCCCGCGACGATCCGGAGGTGGCCGGGGCCGGTCTGCGACATCTGGCCGGCGCCGTCGAGGGTGGCCGTGAAGGTGAGGCGCTGGATCTGCGGGGGGATCTGGTCGAGGGTGACGCGGAAGGATTCCGTGTCCCCGGCCTGCGCGCCGAGCTGCTGGATGGCGCCTTCGGGCGACTTGGGCTGGTTGAAGAAGACGAAGTACCGGTCGTCCGAGAGCCGCTCCGCGGCGTCGAGGCCGAAACAGCTGATGTCGAAGGTCAGGCCGGGACCCGCGATCTGCACTCCCACGTACAGATCGGTCCCCGCCGTCAGGTCACTGATCTTGGCCTTGTGGCCGCGCTGGAATTCCCTGGCCATGCGTTACGACCGTCCCCCATCCGAACGTGCGATGAAAACGTGTGATGAATGCGTTGCGTCAGGCTAACGGCTGAGGGCTGGATCATCCGACTCAGGACCGGCCGCGTCCTCCATGGGGGACGCGGCGGGACCGGGCGCGGTTCATTCGCTGCGCGCTGCGGGGAGATGGGGCAGCCGGTCGGCGGCCACCACGCCTTCGAGGTAGCCGCGGGCGCGCTCGGTGCGCGGGTAGGCCTCCAGGAGCCGCCAGAAGCCGGGGCCGTGGCCGGGGACGAGCAGGTGCGCCAGCTCGTGCAGGAGCACGTAGTCGAGGACGTATTCGGGCATGCCCTGGAGCCGGTGCGAGAGGCGGATGCTGCCCTCGGCGGGGGTGCACGAGCCCCAGCGGGTGTTCTGGTTGGTGACCCAGCGGACGGTCGCGGGGCGGGCCCTGCCGCCGAGGTACTGCCCGGACAGGCGGGCGGCGCGCTCGGCGAGCTCGGCGTCGCCGAGCATGCGCTTGCTCTCCTGCGCCGCGAGCTTGTCGAGCATCGTGGTGACCCAGCGCTGCTCCTCGGCCTCCGACATGCGCGCGGGGATGAGGACCACGGTGCGGTCGCCCTCCCGGTACGCGGAGACCGTCCTGCGGCGGCGCGCGCTCCGCCGGACCTCGACCGCACCGGGCCCGGCGCCGCCGGTGAGCGGGCCGGGAGCGCTGCGCTGGGGTCGTGCGGCACTGTGCAGAGGGTCGACGGGCACGCCCCGACGTTACCGGCTGCCGGCGCGTGAAGTCCCGCCCATCGCTCCTTGTCGGGGGCAAAGACCCCCGCGGGAACAGCATTCGTACGACCATCACACCGTGCCTGTGGACAACTTCTCACGGCGGCGGCGCGGGCGGTCCATGCTGGAGGCCGACCGAGGGGGAACCATGCAGAAGACCGCAGAGCGCGTGAATCATGACCAATCCGCGTCATCCGCCCATCCGATGCTCAAGCCCGCACTGCGTCGCAGCTGGCGCAATCGGGACACCGTCCAGTTCGGGGTGGCCCCGGCGCATGCGGTGACGGTGGGGCCGGTGGACACGGCGACGGGCAGCTTCCTGGGCCTGCTCGACGGCACCCGGGGGATGCCGCTCCTGCGCGAGGAGGCGAGAGCCGTGGGCCTGCCGGAGGGGCGGGCGGACGCCCTGGTGGAGCGGCTGTCGGCGGCCGGGCTGGTCGACGACCCGTGCGGAGGCGGCGAGGGGGCGGCGGCCCTGCGGGGGACGGGGGCGGCGCTGGAGCGGCTGCGACCCGACCTGGCCTCGCTGTCCGTGCTGCACCCGGGGCCGGGCGAGGCGATGCGGCTGATGGGGGCGCGGCAGGCGATGCGGGTGCAGGTGCGGGGCGCCGGCCGGGTGGGCGCGGCCGTCGCGGCGCTGCTGTCGGCCTCGGGCATGGGGCAGGTCGATGTGATGGACGGCGGCTGCGTGGAGCCGTGGGACGCGGGGCCGGGCGGGGTGGGCGCCGCGCGGTGCGGGGAGCGGCGGGAGACCGCGGCGCGGCGCGCCGTGCGGGAGGCGGCGCCGGAGCCGCGGCGGCGCTCCCGGCGGGGCGGTGAGCCGGAGCCGCCTCTGGCGCTGGTGGTGTTCGCCCCGAGGGACGGGCTGGCCGCGTATGCGCCCGATCCCGGCGCCGCGCAGGAGCTCGTTCTGTCCGGCACCCCGCACATGTACGCGGGCGTCCTGGAAGCGACCGGTCTGGTGGGGCCGTTGGTGCTGCCCGGGGCGACGGCCTGTGCGGGCTGCGTCGAGCTGGGGCGGGCCGGCCGCGATCCGGCCTGGCCGCGGATGCTCGCCCAGTGGCGTTCGGGCCGCGGCTCGGGGGTACCGTCGTGCGACATGGCACTGGCCACGGTTGTGGCGGGGCTGACCGTGGCGAGGGCTCTGGCCTTTCTCGACGGTGGGTCCCCGGCGAGCGCGGGGGTGCGGCTGGAGCTGGCGCTGCCGGGTCCGGCCTGGTCCCCGCGGCCCGTCGAGCCGCATCCGCGGTGCCCCTGCGGCGCGGCGCGCTCCCCGGAACCCGGGTGTGCCGCGGGTACGGGGCCATCGCACGGGACAATGAGCAGGTAACCGCCGTCCGCGGCGTGGCTGTTCAGCTCAGCTAGTTGGAGGGGCGAATGTCTGATCTACCCCGCAAGGCGGTCACGCGTACCGCCAAGTTGGCCGCGTTGCCACTGGGGTTCGCGGGGCGCACGGCCCTGGGGCTCGGCAAGCGCATCGGGGGGCGGCCGGCGGAGCTGATCGCGACGGAGTTGCAGCAGCGCACTGCGGAGCAGCTCTTCGCGACGCTCGGGCAGCTCAAGGGGGGTGCGATGAAGCTGGGTCAGGCGCTGTCGGTGTTCGAGTCGGCCCTTCCCGAGCAGGTGGCCGGGCCGTACCGGGCCGCCTTGACCAAGCTTCAGGAAGCGGCCCCGCCCATGCCGGTGAAGACGGTGCACGCGGCGCTGGCGCAGCGGCTCGGCGAGGACTGGCGGGAGCTGTTCGAGGAGTTCGACGACCGGCCCGCGGCGGCCGCCTCGATCGGGCAGGTGCACCGGGCGGTCTGGCACGACGGCCGGCAGGTCGCGGTGAAGGTGCAGTATCCGGGCGCGGGCGAGGCCCTGCTCTCGGACCTGACCCAGCTGGGCCGGTTCGCGAGACTGCTGGGGCCGCTGGTGCCGGGCATGGACATCAAGCCGCTGATCTCGGAGTTGAAGGACCGGGTCTCCGAGGAGCTGGACTACGTCCTGGAGGCCCGGGCGCAGAGTGCGCACGCCGAGGAGTTCGCTGGCGATCCGGATGTGGTCGTCCCGGAGGTGGTGCACCAGAGCGATCAGGTGCTGGTCACCGAGTGGATGGAGGGGCTGCCGCTGTCGGAGGTGATAGCGGAGGGCACCCAGGAGCAGCGGGACCGGGCCGGGCAGTTGCTGGCGCGCTTCCTCTTCTCGGGCGCGGCGCGCACGGGCCTGCTGCACGCCGATCCGCATCCGGGCAATTTCCGGCTGCTGACCGGGGACGACCCCGACGGCCCGCCGGAGAAGTGGCGGCTGGGCGTGCTGGACTTCGGCACGGTCGACCGGCTGCCGCAGGGCCTCCCGCCGGAGATCGGCACCGCGCTGCGGCTGACGCTGGACGGCGAGGCCGAGGCGGTCCACGAGCTGCTGCGGGAGGAGGGGTTCGTCAAGCCGGAGATCGAGCTGGATCCGGGTGCCGTGCTCGACTATCTGCTGCCGATCATCGAGCCGGCGCAGGTGCCGGAGTTCACCTTCACCCGCGGCTGGATGCGCGCGCAGGCAACGCGGATCGCCGATCCGCGCTCCCCCGCGTATCAGCTGGCCCGGCAGCTCAATCTCCCGCCGGCGTATCTGCTGATACACCGCGTGACGACGAGCACGATCGGGGTGCTGTGCCAGCTGGGCGCGACCGTGCGGCTGCGGGATGAGATGGAGGCGTGGGTGCCCGGCTTCGCGGCGGCGGGCGGGGGCCCGGCCGGGGAGAGCCGGGAGACGCCGGCCTGACCGGCCGGGCGCCCGGCCTCACCACCAGGCCGAGTCGAGGCGGCCCTCGATCGATCTGATGTTGGCCCGGGCGCAGTCGTCGCAGAAGTAGCGGCGGCGGCCGTTCTCGAAGGAGCAGGTCCAGGTCGGCGGCGCACCGTCGGCGGGGGTGCCACAGCAAGCACAGGCGATGGTCTCGTCGGTCTCGGTGGCCTCAGGGTTCAACTGCACTGATTCATGCGTCTTCTGGTCCACTCCCAGACGATATCCCCGCAGAGGTGCCGCGAGGGCACAACGCACCCGAACGCCCCGCGGGGCCGGTCCGTGCGGACCGGCCCCGCGGGGGTGGGAGCACGTGGCGGGCGAGGCCCCCCGGGGCGGCCGGGGTCAGTTCATGACCGCCATGGCCAGGGCCCGGCGGGCGCGCATCGAGGCGCGCTCGGCGCGGCGCTGCATGCGCCGGGCGGCGGCCAGCCGGGTGGCCCTCCTTTCGGAATCGGCCTCCCTCAGTCGCTCGTGCATATGGGCACGGGCCAGGGCTTCTGGGATGAGTTGCATTTCGAGGTTCCTGTTCTGGCGCGAGGCGGTCGCGCGGGCAGTGTCACGGAGGGGGAATTCGGGGCCGAAGGGCTCGGCGGAGTGGCGGTGCATGGCCGGATCCTGCTTCTTGGGGTCGTGCGTGGTGGGGCGGTCGATGGTGCCGAAGACGCTCATGCGGCGACCGGGTTCTTGCGCGGACGGCCACGGGGGCGCTTGCGGGCCACCACGACGCCCTGGACGAAGAGCTCGCCTCCCCAGACGCCCCACGGCTCGCGGCGGTCCATGGCGCCGGCGAGGCAGGCCTCACGCAGCGGGCAGGTCCGGCACAGCGACTTGGCGTACTCCACGTCCGCGGGGGACTCGGCGAAGAAGACCTCCGGGTCGTAGCTGCGGCAGGGGACGGGGGTGCCCAGGTTCTCGATCGCGTCGTCGAGGTCGGTCAGGGCGGTGAGGGGGGTCAAGGTGTCCTCCGTGGGGACGGGCGGGGGGATCAGGTCGGTCGCTACTGACGGGGTGTGCGCCTTGAGTTGCACGGTGTCTTTTTCCTCGTCTGTCTTCCGGCTTGTGGCCGGGCTGGTTCCCCTCGGCGAGGGGGCAAACAAAAGGGCCGCGGATCCCGGTGTGGGTTCCGCGGCCCTGGAAGGTGCCGACCTGATCATGCCGATCAGGCTGGATCTCTCCAGGGTTCGAGCCCACGGAAGGCCCACATCGTGTGGTGCTGGTGCTGCTGCGTGCTGACGGATCCGGCGCCGTTGGTCGTCGCCGCAAGGGCATAGGCCTGGGCCTGTGCCGTTGCTGCTGCCCTTACCGCGGACGCCTCGGTCGGTCGCTCATTGATCAGGGAGGTTTCGCCGATCAGGGCGGAGCCGTTGATCGGAGCGAAGCCGGCGCCGGACAGACCGGTGCCCCGGAGCGAGTCGAAGGAGAAGCCGAGCGGACGGATGGCAAAGACCGGGCGATCGGTCATTTTGTTGCGGGTCTTGAAGCTGATCATTGGTCTCGCCTCCTCTCGGCGTCGTCGGGGACCTGTCGGGACAGGTCCGGGCTTTTGAGTCAGTGCAGCTGGTTCAGTACAGCACGGATCCGACGGCTCCCGGAAGAGCCGTTGTCTCCGTGCTCGGAAGGCTATGGGTATGCCGTCCGCGTGCGCAAACTATTTTTCCGGAGTTTCTTCGGATGCGTCGTGGGACGCATCGTCCGACGTCAGGTCGTGTCCTGCGCACAGCGCGAGGACGTCGGCACCGAAAGAGTCGAGCTTGCGTCCTCCCACCCCTGAGATGCGCGCCAGCTCCGCTTCGGTTCCCGGAACGGCCTCCGCAATCGCGAGGAGCGTCTTGTCCGTGAAGACGCAGAAGGCGGGCTGGCCCAGCCGGGCCGACTGCTCCGCGCGCCAGTCGCGCAGCCGTTCGTAGAGCGCCTCGTCGAGCTCGGAGGGGCAGTCCTCGCAGCGCATGAGCTTGATCTCGCCCGCGTCGGTCAGGGTGCGGCCGCAGACGCGGCAGCGGGCGGAGCCCCGCTTCCGGCGGCGGTCGGGGCCGCGCTCGACGCCCCCGGGGCCGCCGCGGGAGACCGTGCCGGGACGGACCGCGGCGGAGCCCGGGCGCAGGCCGTTCAGGAAGCGGGTGGGGCGCCGGGAGGGCCGGCCGCCCGGTGTCCGGGAGAGCGCCCAGGAGAGGGAGAGGTGGCGGCGGGCCCGCGTGACCCCCACATAGAGGAGCCGGCGCTCCTCCTCGATCTGCTCGTCCGTCTTGGCGTATGTGATCGGCATCATGCCGTCGGCGAGCCCGACGAGGAAGACGGCGTCCCACTCCAGGCCCTTGGCGGCGTGAAGTGAGGCGAGAGTCACACCTTCGACCGTGGGGGCGTGCTGGGCGCTCGCCCGCTCGTCGAGCTCGGCCACGAGATCGGCGAGGGTCGCGGCGGGCCTGGCCCGGACGAAGTCCTCCGCGAGGCGCACGAGGGCCGCCAGGGACTCCCAGCGGTCCCGGACCGCGCCCGAGCCGGCGGGCGGCTCCGGCGTCCAGCCACGGGTGCCCAGGACGGCCCGCACCTGGGACGGCACGTCATCGGCGCCCGAGAGCTGGGAGTCGGCGCCGCCGGCGCGGGCGGCGCCGCGCAGCAGCAGCCCGGCCTCGCGCACCTCGGGCCGCTCGAAGAACCGCTCGGCGCCGCGCAGCTGGTAGGGCACCCCGGCGTCGGCGAGGGCCTGTTCGTAGACCTCGGACTGGGCGTTGATGCGGAAGAGGACCGCGATCTCGCTCGCGGGCACCCCGGAGTCGATGAGGTCCCGGACGCGGCGGGCGGTGCCCTCGGCCTCGGCGGGCTCGTCCGCGTACTCGCCGTAGACGGGCTCGGGGCCGGCGTCGCGCTGGGAGACCAGCGCCAGGCGGTGCTCCGCGGCCCGGCCGCCGGCCTGGGAGAGCAGGCCGTTGGCGAGGTGGACGACCTGGGGGGTCGAGCGGTAGTCCCGGACGAGCTTGACGACCGTGGCGTGGGGGTAACGGATGCGGAAGTTCAGCAGGTGGTCGGGGGTGGCGCCGGTGAAGGAGTAGATCGTCTGGCTGGCGTCGCCGACGACGCAGAGGCTGTCGCGGTCGCCGAGCCACAGCTCCAGGAGGCGCTGCTGGAGGGGGCTGACGTCCTGGTACTCGTCGACGACGAAGTGCTGGTACTGGCGGCGGACGGTCTCGGCGATGTCGTGCCGGTCCTGGAGGACGCCGACGGTCAGCAGCAGGACGTCCTCGAAGTCGATCACGCCGCGGTCGCGCTTGAGCTGCTCGTAGCCGGCGTAGATCCGGGCGGTCTCGGCCGGGTCGCGGGGGGCGTCGCGGCCCGCCTTGGCCCTGGCCGCCGGATAGTCCTCGGGGACGGTCTGGGTGACCTTCGCCCACTCGATCTCGCCGGTGACGTCGCGCAGCTCGGTGCGGTCGAGGCGGAGCTTGCAGCGGGCCGCGGCCTCCGCGACGATCTGGACCTTCCGCTCGGCCAGCCGCGGCAGCTCCCCGCCGACGGCCTTGGGCCAGAAGTACTGGAGCTGGCGCAGGGCGGCGGAGTGGAACGTGCGGGCCTGGACGCCGCCGGCGCCGAGCTGGCGGAGCCGGCCGCGCATCTCCCCCGCGGCGCGGTTGGTGAACGTGACGGCGAGCACACTGGAGGGCTGGAGCACGCCGGAGCGGACGCCGTAGGCGATGCGGTGGGTGATCGCGCGGGTCTTGCCCGTGCCGGCGCCGGCCAGCACGCACACCGGGCCGCCGAGGGCCGTCGCCACCTCGCGCTGCTCGGGGTCGAGCCCGTCGAGCACCGCGTCCGGGGAGTCCGGGACCGGCGGGAAGAGGGTGGAGTGCGTTGCTGCTGTCACCCCGCCATGCTGCCAGGTCCGGCGAGGCGACCGGGAATGCCGTCCACAGGCGTGACCCGGCAGTCGTACGAATACGGGAATGGCTGTGGACAGGTGCACGTTCTACCACCGGAACAACACCCGGATCGGTACCCACGGCACGGCCGGGAGTGGACCGGACCACCACCTAGCGAGAGAAGGGCACGAGGTCGAATGTCGGGCACCGTGACGATGTACAGCACCACCTGGTGCGGCTACTGCCGCCGCCTGAAGAGCCAGCTGGACCGCGAGGGAATCAGCTACAACGAGATCAACATCGAGCACGACGCCGAGTCGGCGGCCTTCGTGGAGAAGGCGAACGACGGCAACCAGACGGTCCCGACGGTCCTGGTGAACCCGCTCAGCGGTGCCGCGCCGGTCACCATGACGAACCCGTCCCTGGCCCAGGTCAAGCAGGCCCTCGCGTCCTGACGCGCGCTCCTGGCGAGCCCCCGGGCAGAACGGCCCCGGTCCGCGGACCGGGGCCTTCGCCGTGCCCCGTCCGTCAGGGCTGGGCCTGCGGCAGGGGCTCGCCGTACCAGAGCTCCAGCAGCCGGGCCGCGATCGAGATGCCGGTCGGGGGCAGGACGTCCCCGGAGGCGAAGCCCGCCCGCAGGTCCTCGCGCGAGAACCAGCGCGCCTCGTGGATCTCCTCGCCGTCCACCTGGATGTCGCGGGAGACGGCCCGCGCCATGAAGCCCAGCATCAGGCTGGACGGGAACGGCCAGGGCTGGCTCGCGACGTACTCCACGTCCCCGACGACGACGCCGGCCTCCTCGGCGACCTCGCGCCGCACCGCCTGCTCCAGGGACTCCCCCGGCTCGACGAAGCCCGCGAGCGTGGAGAAGCGGCCCTCGGGCCAGTGCATCTGGCGGCCGAGCAGCGCGCGGTCGTCCTCGTCCGTGACCAGCATGATCACGGCCGGGTCGGTGCGCGGGTAGTGCTCGGCGCCGCAGGCCGGGCAGCGGCGGATGTGGCCGGCGGCCGCGACGACCGTGCGCTCGCCGCAGCGCGAGCAGAAGCGGTGCAGCCGCTGCCAGTTCTCCAGGGCGACCGCGTGGACCAGCAACCCGGCGTCGCGCGGCGAGAGCAGCAGGCCCGCCTCGCGCAGCCCGGCGGGGCGCGCGGACTGGTCCATCCGCCCCGGCAGGGCGTCCTTCTGGAGCGCGAAGTAGGCGATGCCGTCCGCGTCCTGGCCGAGGAAGTAGCGGTGGGTCTCGGTGACGGGCGCCTCGAAGGCGGGCGTCATGACGAGCTCGGTGCGGCCGTCGGGGGTGTCGTCGATCAGCACCTGCCCGCCGGAGACCACGAAGACTCTCGTGGACGGGTGGCTCCAGGCAGCGGCGAGCCACGCCTCGTCCAGGCGGTGGTGGGCGGCGCGGTCGATGCCGCTCGCGCCGGTGAGGGTGATCGGCCGGGCGGCCGTGCGATCGGTCCAGGTGGTCACTGCTGCTTCCAACTCCCCCTACGAATCCCTGCGATTGGTCGTCTGTGCGGTGCGCGGGCTAGCCGGCGCTCCCCTCCCCGGGCGCCGTCGCACGGGCGCCCGCTTCCGCGAGGTCGGTCCACAGGTGGGCGGCGGTCTCGACGCCCTTCATCAGGAGGTCGAGCTCGACCTTCTCGTTCGGGGCGTGCCAGCCGTCCGAGGGCACCGAGATGCCGAGGAAGAGCACCGGGACGCCGAGCACGTCCTGGAGGTCGGCGGCGGGGCCGGAGCCGCCCTCGCGGGTGAAGCGGACCTTCTTGCCGAAGGCGCGCTCCATGGCCCGTACGACCGACTTCAGGTACGGGTGGTCCAGGGGGGTCAGGCAGGGGCGGGTGGCGCCCCAGAAGGTGATCTCGTGGCGGATGCCGTCCGGGAGGGTGTCGGCGACCCACTGGCGCACGGCCTGCTGGACGCCGGCGGTGTCCTGGCCCGCCACGAGCCGGAAGGACAGCTTCAGTTGGGCGGCGGACGGGACGATGGTCTTCCCGCCGGGGCCCTGGTAGCCGCCGCCGATGCCGTTGACCTCGGCGGTGGGGCGGGCCCAGATGCGCTCCAGGGTGCTGTACCCGGCCTCGCCCATGGAGGCGTACGAGTGGGAGGCGCGCAGCCACTGCTCCTCGTCGAAGGGCAGCTCGGCGAAGAGCTCGCGCTCGCGGTCCGTGAGCTCGACGACGCCGTCGTAGAAGCCGGGGATCGCGACGCGGAGGTTCTCGTCGTGGAGGGCGGCGGCGAGCCGGGCGGCCTCCATGGCGGGGTTGGGCACCGCGCCGCCGAAGGAGCCGGAGTGGATGTCCTGGTCGGGACCGTAGAGGTCGACCTGGCAGTCGGCGAGGCCGCGCATGCCGGTGCAGACGGTGGGGGTGTCCTCGGACCACAT
The DNA here is from genome assembly GCF_044336695.1 of Streptomyces sp. SCA2-17. NCBI lineage: Bacteria > Bacillati > Actinomycetota > Actinomycetes > Kitasatosporales > Streptomycetaceae > Streptomyces > Streptomyces sp. SCA2-17. The sequence continues at coordinate 4,252,054 of NZ_CP117521.1, read as the reverse complement.
GCCGGTGTCCGAGACGATCACCGTGTCGCAGGCGAGGCGGTCGGCGCGGGCGCGCACGAGGCCGGCGAAGTGCTCCGAGCCGGACTCCTCCTCGCCCTCGATGAGCAGCTTGAGGTTGACCGCGGGGGCCGTGCGGCCGGTGGCGGCGAGGTGGGCGCGGACGCCGAGGGTGTGGAAGAACACCTGGCCCTTGTCGTCGGCAGCGCCGCGGGCGTACAGCCTGCCGTCCTTGACGACGGGCTCGAAGGGCTCGGTGTGCCAGCCGTCCTCGCGGGCGGCCGGCTGGACGTCGTGGTGCCCGTAGACCAGGACGGTCGGGGCGCCCTCGTCACCCGAGGGCCACTCGGCGAAGACCGCCGGGGCGCCGTCGGTCTCCCAGACCTCCGCGGTCGGGAAGCCCGTCTCCTTGAGCTTCGCGGCCAGCCATTCGGCGCTGCGGCGCACGTCCCCGGCGCGGCCGGGGTCGGCCGAGACGGAGGGGATGCGGAGCCACTCGACGAGGTCGTCGAGGAACGCGGTGCGGTGGCCTTCGATAAACGCGCGGACGGCGCTGTCCGGAGTCTCGCTCATGGCATCGAGCCTATCCGGACACGCATCGTGACCATGACCGGCCCGGCGTCCGCCCTGGTCACGCCTGCTCCCCCAGCAGGAGCCGTTCGAGGCCGGCGCGGTCGGGGAGGCCGGGCGGGCGTACGGTCTCGCCGTCGCGCACGTACACGAACGCGGCCGTCACGGAGGACAGCGGCAGGCCGTGCTGCTCGGCCCAGGCGACGCGGTAGATCGCGAGCTGCAAGGGGTCGGCGTCGTGGGCGCGGCTGGTCTTCCAGTCGACGATCTCGTACGTGTCGCCCTCGGGGCCCGGCTCCCGGTAGACCGCGTCGATGCGGCCGCGGACGACGCGGCCGGCGAGGGTGAGCTGGACGGGCACCTCGATCCGGTGGGGGACGCGGTGGGCGTACGGGGTGCGCTCGAAGGCCTCCTTGAGGGCCGTGAGGTCCTGCTCGTCGGCGATCTCGGGGCCCGGGCCGTCGTCGTCCGCGCCGCCGGGCAGCTCGTCGGGGCCGAGCAGCGGCAGGGGCAGCGGCTCGAAGCGGGACTCGATCCAGGCGTGGAAGCGGGTGCCGCGGCGGGCCGCGGGCTGCGGCGGGCGCGGCATGGGCCGGGCCAGCTCGCGCGCGAACCCGTCGGGGTCGCCCGCGAGCCTGACCAGCTGCCAGGCGCTGAGCGCGGCGGGCAGGACGACGTCGCGCTCCCGCGCCCGCGCCCGCCGGAGCTCGCCCGCGAGGGCGTCGAGATCCCGGTCCCAGGAGGCGGCGAGCCGGGCTTCTTCGGGCAGGAGGGAGGCCGCCGCGGGGTCCGGCTCCGGCGCCGGGTGGGGCAGGCCGCCCACAGGCCCGGGGCGTGCGGGGGCGTGCTCGTCCCGGACGGGCACGGGGTCGCCGGTCTCGCGGCGGGGGCCGGGCAGCGACGGGGCGCGGCGAGGTCCGGCACCGCCGGGCTCCCCGGGGCGGACCGTCGGGAGGTCGTCCCACGCGTCGGGGTCGGCGGGAAGGCCGTCCTCGAAGGGATCGAAGCCCTCGTAAGAGTCGTAGTCCTCGTAGTCCTCGTCCTGCGGCGGGGTAGGCCACTCCGGATCGTCGGCCGGGCCCGGCTCCCCGGCCTCCGCCGGTGCCGCGTCCAGCCGCTCCAGGTGCGCCAGCACCGCGTCCGCCGCGGCGCGGCGGCGGGTCAGGGAGTCCGGGTCCAGGGGCAGCGGCCAGGAGCGGTCCGTTCCGGTGTCCTCCAGGGCGGGGTTCTCCGCGCCGTCCTCGGGGGCGTCGGCCCAGGCCTCGATCTCGCCGTGGCCGGCTTCGCAGTGCGCGCGGAGGGCGTCGAGGAAGGCGGACGGCCCGCGGGGCTTCTTCTGGCTGGGGCCCCACCAGTGGCCGGAGCCGAGGAGGAGGGAACGGGGGCGGGTGAAGGTGACGTAGCCGAGGCGGAGTTCCTCGATGCGCTGGTGCTCCTTCATGGCGGCCTTGAAGGCGGCCATGCCCTTGCTGTCCCACGCCCGGACGTCGGGGAGGGTGGCGGCGTCGCCGCGCAGGGCGTGCGGGAGGACCTTGGCCTGGGCGGTCCAGGAGTCGCGGGACTGCTCGCTGGGGAACGTCCGGTCGACGAGGCCGGGGACGGCGACGACGTCCCACTCCAGGCCCTTGGACTTGTGCGCCGTGAGGATCTTGACGGTGTCCTCCCCTCCGGGGAGGGAGCTGTCGAGCCCCTTCTCGTACTGCGCGGCGGTGCGCAGGAAGCCGAGGAAGGAGAGCACCGTGGTCTCGCCGTCGAGGGCGGCGAAGCCCGCGGCGATGTCCAGGAAGTGGGAGAGGGTCTCGCGGCGACGGGCGGCCAGGGCGTGCGGCGAGGCGGACAGCTCGACTTCCAGGCCGGTGACGGCGAGGACGCGGTGGAGGACGTCCATGAGGGGGTCGGCCAGGGAGCGCCGCAGGTCGCGCAGTTCGGCGGCGAGGCGGGCGAAGCGGACGCGGGCCTCGGCGGAGAACGGGAGGCCGTCGTCGGGGGCGTCGGCGGCGAGGAAGGTGTCGAGGGCGTCGGCGAGGGAGACCGTCTCGGCGGGGTCGACGCCTTCGACGGCTTCGGCGAGGCGCCGCTCGGGGTCGCCGCCGGCGCTGCCGTAGGGCACGAGGGTGCGGGCGCGGCGGCCGAGGAGGGCGAGGTCGCGGGCGCCGATGCGCCAGCGGGGCCCGATCAGCAGCCGGACGAGGGAGGCGTTGGCCGTGGGGTCCTGGAGGACCTCGCAGACGGCGACGAGGTCGGCGATCTCCGGCAGGTGCAGCAGCCCGGACAGGCCGACGACCTCGACGGGGAGGTCGCGCCGCACGAGCGCGCCCTGGATCTCGGCGAAGTCGGCGGCGGTGCGGCACAGGACGGCGATGTCGCCGGGGCGGGTGCCGGTGCGCACGAGGTGGGCGAGGGAGTCCGCGAGCCAGTCGAGCTCCTCGGCGTGGGTGGGCAGCAGGGCGCAGCGCACCACGCCGTCCCGCTCGGCGCCGGGGGCGGGGCGGAGGGCCTCGACGCCCGCGTGGCGCTCGCGCAGCTCGGCGGCCAGCCCGTTGGCGAGGTCGAGGAGGCGGCCGCCGCTGCGGCGGTTCTCGCTGAGGGCGAAGCGCTGGGCGGGGCGGCCGTCGGCGTACGGGAAGTGCTCGGGGAAGTCGTCGAGGTTGGCGACGGAGGCGCCGCGCCAGCCGTAGATGGCCTGGCAGGGGTCGCCGACGGCGGTGACGGCGTGGCCGGTGCCGGCGCCGAAGAGGCCGGAGAGCAGGAGGCGCTGGGCGACGGAGGTGTCCTGGTACTCGTCGAGGAGGACGACGGCGAACTGCTCGCGCAGGATGCGGCCCACTTCGGGGCGGGTGCGGGCGAGCTCGGCGGAGAGGGCGATCTGGTCGCCGAAGTCGAGGAGGTCGCGCCCCCGCTTCTCCTCGCGGTAGGCGCCGACGAGCTCCAGCAGTTCGAGGCGGGCGCGGGCGGCCTCGGGGACCTTGCGCAGGTCGGGGTTGGTGAGCCGGGCGCCTTCCAGGGCGGCGAGCAGCTCGCGGTCGTGGGCGCGCAGGCGCCCGGCCGGCACGAGGTGCTCGGAGAGCTCGCCGTCGAGGGCGAGGAGGTCGGCGACGAGGTCGCTGAAGGAGCGGGTGAGGGCGGGGTAGGGGCCCGGTGAGGTGCGCAGGACGCGGGCGGCGAGCTGGAAGCGGGTGGCGTCGGCGAGGAGGCGGGCGCCGGGCTCCAGGCCGATGCGCAGGCCGTGCTCCTTCAGGAGGCGTCCGGCGAAGGCGTGGTACGTGGAGATCTGCGGTTCGCCCGGCGCCTGGTCGGGATCGGCGGCCGCGGGCTCGGGGTCGGTGACGCCGGCCGCGACGAGCGCTTTGCGGACGCGCTCGGCCAGCTCGCCCGCGGCCTTGTTGGTGAACGTGAGGCCGAGGACCTGCTCGGGGGCGACCTGCCCGGTGCCGACCAGCCAGACCACGCGCGCGGCCATCACCGTGGTCTTGCCGGAGCCGGCGCCGGCCACGATGACCTGCGGGGCGGGCGGCGCGGTGATGCAGGCCGTCTGCTCCGGGGTGAAGGGGATGCCGAGGAGCTCCTTGAGCTGCTCGGGGTCGGTCAGGCGCGGGGTCACGGCACACCACGCTAACGGCCGCCACTGACAGCCCTGCATCGCCGCAGGTCAGAGCCCTCTCCGCAGCCCCGGTCGCCAGTCCTATTCGACGACCTGCCGGCCCTCGGGGCGGGCGGTGCAGGAGGCGCGGAAGGAGCAGTGCGAGCAGTGCTGACCGGGGCGGGGCGCGAAGCGCTCCTCCAGGACGCGGCCCGCGGCCTCGGCGAGCAGCCCGCCGATCCACTCGCCCTCGCCGAGCGCCTCCTGGGCCTGCACCTTCGGTACGGAGTCGCCGCCGTCCTTCTTCGCCGCGCCCTGGCGCAGCTGGACGAGCTCGGCGCCGCCGGGCCGCGGCCGGGCGCCGTCGAAGGCGTCGTCGACGGCCCCGTGCTCGACGGCGAGCTGGTAGACGGCGAGCTGGGGGTGGCGCTCGACCTCCTTGGCGGAGACGGTGCCCTTGCCGGTCTTGAAGTCGACGACGTAGGCGCGGCCGTGCTCATCCGCCTCGACGCGGTCCATGGAGCCGCGGATGCGGACCAGGTAGTCCTCGGCCTTCAGGGTGACGTCGAAAGCGTGCTCGGTCGCGACGGGGGCCCGGCCGCCGCGCTCCATGACGTGCCAGCGCAGGAAGCGCTCCAGGGCCGCGTGGGCGTTCTCCTTCTCCTGCGCGGACTTCCAGGGGGCGTCGAAGGCGAGCGCGTCCCACACGGAGTCGAGGCGCTCCATGAGCACGGCGAGGTCGGCGGGGGTGCGGCCGGAGGCGACCTCGTCGGCGAGGACGTGCACCACGTTGCCGAAGCCCTGGGCGGCGGTGGCGGGCGCGTCGGCCTTCACCTCGCGGCCCAGGTACCACTGGAGGGAGCAGGTGCCCAGCTGGCCGAGGGCGGAGCCGGACAGGGCGACGGGGTGGGTGCGGTCGCGCAGCGGCACCTCGCTGTGCGTCGGTTCGTGCAGGCCCCACCAGCGGTACGGGTGTGCCGCCGGGACGAGCGGCTGGCCCTCGTCGTCGCGCAGGGCCGCGAGCCGGGCGAGCCGCTGCGCGGCGGCGGCGCGCAGGGCGTCCGAGGCGGCGGGGTCGACGGTGGTGGCGCGCAGCTCCGCGACGAGCGCGGAGACGGCCAGGGGGCGCCGGGGACGCTGGGTGACGTCGACGGGCTCGGCGCCCAGCTCGGCCAGGAACCGGGAGGGCTGGTCGCCGTCCTCGGCGGCCGCCTTGACCGCGGTGACGACCACGCGCTCGCGCGCACGCGTGGCCGCCACGTAGAACAGGCGGCGCTCCTCGGCGAGCAGCGCGCCGGGGCTGAGCGGCTCGGCGAGGCCGTCGCGGCCGATCCGGTCGGCCTCCAGGAGCGAGCCGCGGCGCCGCAGGTCGGGCCAGAGGCCTTCCTGGACGCCGGCGACGACCACGAGGTGCCATTCGAGGCCCTTGGAGCGGTGGGCGGTCATCAGGCGGACGGCGTCCGGGCGGACGGCCCTGCGGGTGAGGGTGTCGGCGGCGATGTCCTGCGCTTCGAGCTCGTCGAGGAAGTTCAGGGCGCCGCGGCCGCCGGTGCGCTCCTCGGCGCGGGCGGCGGTCTCGAAGAGGGCGCAGATGGCGTCGAGGTCGCGGTCGGCGTTGCGGCCCGCGGCACCGCCGCGGTGGGCGGTGCGCTCCAGGCGGGCGGGCCAGGGAGTGCCGTTCCAGAGGGCCCAGAGGGCCTCTTCGGCGGTGCCGCCGGCCGCGAGGAGCGCGCGTGCTTCGCGCAGGAGCGCGCCGAGGCGCTGGGCGCCGCGGGCGTAGGCGGGGTCGTGCACGGCGAGCCGTTCGGGCTGCGCCAGGGCTTCGGCGATGAGGGTGTCGGAGGGGCGGGGGACGGCTTCGCCCGCGGCGCGCTCCTCGTCGCGCAGGGCGCGGCCGAGACGGCGGAGGTCGGAGGCGTCCATGCCGCCGAGAGGGGACGTGAGGAGAGTGAGGGCGGTCTCGGGGTCCATGGCCGTGGGAGCGGGGGGCTCCTCATCAGAGGCCTCCGTGCCCGTGGCCGACGCCACGTCCTCCGCCACCACCCTCAGCGCCGTCAGCAGGGGTGCCACCGCCGGTTCCTGGCGCAGGGGGATGTCGTCGCCGTCTATTTCCACGGGGACGCCCGCCGACGTCAGGGCGCGCCGCAGGGACGGTAGGGAGCGGGAGCCGGCGCGGACGAGGACGGCCATCTCGTGCCAGGGGACGCCGTCCTCCAGGTGCGCGCGGCGCAGGATGTCGGCGATGTTGTCGGTCTCGGCGCCCGCGGTCGGGTACGTGTACGCCTCGACGCTCCCGCCCTCCCGCACCGCGGCGAGGTCGCGGTGTGCGCGGACGGCGTCCGCGGGGAGGCGGGTGAGGGGCATCCGGCGGGTGAGCAGCCGGGTGGCTTCGAGGAGCTTCGCGGCGGATCGGCGCGAGGTGGTGAGGACCTCGACGGGGGCGGGTGAGCCGTCCCTGCGGGGGAAGGCGTGAGGGAAGCCGAGGATGCCGTTGACGTCGGCGCCCCGGAAGGCGTAGATCGACTGGTCGGGGTCGCCGAACGCGACGAGGGTGCGGCCGTCGCCCGCCAGCGCCCGCAGGAGGCGGACCTGGGCGGCGTCGGTGTCCTGGTACTCGTCGACGAAGACGGCGTCGTACCGGCCGGCGAGCTCGGCGGCGGCGTCCGGCCGCTCGGCGAGGAGGACGGCGCGGTGGACGAGTTCGGCGTAGTCGAGGACGCCCCGCAGGTCGAGCAGGTCCAGGTATTCGGCGAGGAAGGACGCGGCGGCGGCCCAGTCGGGCCGGCCGGTGCGGCCGGCGAAGTCGCCGAGGGCGCCGGGGCCGAGGCCGAGCTCGCGGCTGCGGGCGAGGACGGCGCGCACCTCGTCGGCGAAGCCGCGGGTGGTCAGGCAGGCGCGCAGCTCGTCGGGCCAGCGCACCCGGGCGCGGCCGGCGCGCTCCAGCTCGGCCTGGCCGGCCAGCAGCTCGCGCACGACGGCGTCCTGCTCGGGGCCGGACAGCAGCCGCAGCGGGTCGATGAACAGGTCGGCGTCCTGGTGGGCGCGGACCAGGGCGTAGCAGTACGAGTGGAAGGTGGTGGCCCGGGGCGCGCCGGCTCCGGCGCCGAGCCGGGCGGCCATCCGGTCGCGGAGCTCGACGGCGGCCTTGCGGCTGAAGGTGAGGACGAGGATCCGCTCCGGCGGGGTGCCCCGGCGCACCCGTTCCGCGACGGCCTCGACCAGCGTGGTGGTCTTTCCCGTGCCGGGTCCGGCGAGGACGAGCAGGGGTCCGGCCGCGTGCTCAACCACGGCGCGCTGGCGCGCGTCCAGCTCAGGAAGGGCCGTGGGGCCCGGCCGGGTGCGCACGAGGCGGTAGGCGCCCTGGGAGGGCTGCCGTGCCTGGGGGTGCTGCGGCCGGGTCGAGCCGGAAGGCGGGGAGGAGCTCACGTGGGTTGCCGGTCCTGGTGGGGGTGCGGGGAGTCGTGCGGCCGTGCGGGCGCGGGGGCCGGGGAGTGACGGCGGTTTCCGACGCTACGCCAGGCGGCGGCCGGGGCGCAGGGCGTCCCGGGAGTCGGCGCACGGCTTCCACGGTCTCACCCGTTCGGGTGAGAGAGGTCCTGGACCGGTCACACAGGGGCCGGGGGGAAACGTCAGGTGTGCGGAGTCACACTCTCCGGGCCGCGGCCGTCCCAGCGGGCGCGGGCCATCGCGAGCCGGGGCACGTGCCCCTCGGCGGCACGCCCGGCCTCGCGCAGCGGCGTGCCCTCTTCGCGGTAGTGGGCGAGGGCCCGCAGCTCGTGGCCGGGCAGGAGGACGCCGTCCGCGCGGACGACGCGCCACCAGGGCACGGCGCCGCCGTAGAGCGCCATGACGCGCCCGACCTGCCGGGGCCCGCCCTCCCCCAGCCACTCGGCGACGTCCCCGTAGGTCATCACCCGGCCGGGTGGGATCCGCTCGGCGACCTCCAGCACCCGCTCCGCGTACTCGGGGAGCTCATCGTCCTCGCTCATCCGGTCCATGGTGCCGCACACCACCGACAGCACCTACCCCCGGTCACTCAGAGTGCGCATCCGCACCACAGGGCGTACGATCCGGAGTCCGCGCCCCCGAATTGCACCCTGATGCCCCCTCGCCCGGTGGGGCCGTGCCACCATCTTCCGGGCGGTGACAGGTGATACGAGACCAAGAAGAAGAGAAGGACCGGCAGCAGGGCGCGGAGCCTCCTGAAAAGGACCGCGCTCCCCGAGCGCTGCCCGCACCCGGGGAGCCCGGCTACGACTGCGCGGACGGGGAGGCGCACATCGACCGGGTCTCCGGGGACGAGCCCCTGCTGCCCGCCCGCGTGCACCGCCCGGCCGACCTGGTGCGGCTCTTCCTCGGCATCGTCGGCATCGCCCTCGTCCTGGCGCTCGCGGCCTTCGCCCACGGCACCACCACGGGCCTCGAACAGGACATCAAGGAGAGCACGGGGCGCGCCCCGCAGCTGCTGGCGAGCTTCGCGGGCCTCGCGGCCAACATCGCCATCTTCATCGTCCCCGTGGCCTTCGCCGTCGAGCGGCTGATCAAACGGGACGGGCTGCGCATCGCCGACGGCGTGCTGGCGGCCGTGCTCGCGCACGGCGTGTCCCTGGCCACCGACCTGTGGGTCGCCCGGTCGGCCCCCGGGTCGATCCGGGACGCCCTCACCCAGCAGGCCCCCACCGGCGGCCTCACCGACCCCGTGCACGGCTATCTGGCGCCGGTCATCGCGTACATGACGGCCGTGGGCATGTCCCACCGCCCCCGCTGGCGCGTGGCCATGTGGGCGGTCCTCCTCCTGGACGCGTTCGCCGTCCTGGTCAACGGCTACACGACGCCGTTCTCGATCGTCACCACCGTCCTGATCGGCTGGACGGTCGCCTACGGCACGCTGTACGCCGTCGGCTCCCCGAACGTCCGCCCCACGGGCCGCCACCTGCTGACGGGCCTGCGCCGCGTCGGCTTCAAGCCGGTCACCGCGCTGCGCACCGAGGACGGCACGGAGGACACCGAGCCGCACGACCGGGGCCGCCGCTACATCGTCACCCTGGAGGACGGCCCGCCCCTGGACGTGACGGTCGTCGACCGCGAGCAGCAGGCGCAGGGCTTCTTCTACCGCGTCTGGCAGCGCCTGGCCCTGCGGGGCATCACCCAGCGCCGTAGCCTGCAGTCCCTGCGCCAGGCGCTGGAGCAGGAGGCACTGCTGGCCTACGCGGCCATCGCCGCGGGCGCCAACGCCCCCAAGCTGATCGCCACCTCCGAGCTGGGCCCGGACGCCGTGATGCTCGTCTACGAGCACATCGGCGGCCGCCCCCTCGGCCAGGTGCCCACCGAGGAGATCACCGACGAGCTCATGGCGGGCGCGTGGCGCCAGGTGCACGCCTTGCAGTCGCGCCGCATCGCGCACCGCAGGCTCGACGGCGACGCCCTGCTGGTGGATCGTTCCGGCAACGTGGTCCTGACCGACCTGCGCGGCGGCGAGATCGCGGCCGGCGACCTCGTCCTGCGCATGGACGTGGCGCAGCTCCTCGTGACGCTCGGCCTGCGGGTCGGCGCCGAGCGCGCCGTGGCCACCGGCGTGGCCGTCCTCGGCCCCGACGCCGTCGCCGACAGCCTCCCGCTCCTCCAGCCCATCGCCCTCACCCGCACCAGCCGCGCGACGCTGCGCCAGCTCGCCCGCGAGCGGGCCCAGCGGGAGCGCGAGAAGGTCCTGGAGGCGGCAGCAGCCGTCAAGGAGGCCAAGGAGGCCGTCAGCGACCGCAAGGCCCTCAAGGCGGAGCGGCAGGCCGAGAAGCGTGCCATGGACGAGGCGCTGGAAGAGGCCCGCGAAGAGGATCTGCTGGCCCAGATCCGCCGCCAGGTCCTCCTCATCCGCCCCCAGGCCCCGATAGAGCCCGTCCGCCTGGAGCGCATCAAGCCGCGCACCCTCATCAGCTTCGTCGCGGGCGCCTTCGCCGCGTACTTCCTGCTGTCGCAGCTCACCCACGTGCAGTTCGGCGACCTCGTCGAGAAGGCGGACTGGTGGTGGGTGGCGGTCGCGGTGGCCTTCCAGGCGCTCACCTACGTCGCCGCGGCGATGAGCCTGCTGGGCTTCGTGCCCGAGAAGGTGCGCTTCGGCCGCACGGTGCTGGCCCAGGTGGCCGGCTCGTTCGTCAAGCTGGTGGCTCCCGCGGCGGTCGGCGGCGTGGCCCTGAACACCCGCTTCCTCCAGCGCTCGGGCGTCCGCCCGGGCCTGGCGGTGGCGAGCGTGGGCGCGTCGCAGCTGTTCGGCCTGGCCTGCCACATCCTGCTGCTGCTGTCCTTCGGCTACGTCACCGGCACGGAGCGCAGCTCGTCCCTCGGCCCCTCCCGCACGGTCATCGGCGGCCTCCTGACGGCCGCCGTGCTCGTGCTCGTGGTGGCGGCGATCCCGGTCCTGCGGAAGTTCGTGTCGACCCGCGTCCGGTCGCTGTTCGCGGGCGTCGTCCCGCGCATGCTGGACGTGATGCAGCGCCCGCAGAAGCTGGTCTCGGGCATCGGCGGCATGCTGCTGCTGACGGCGGCGAACGTCATGTGCCTGGACGCGGCGATCCGCGCGTTCGGCGGCGAGCTGAGCTACGCGAGCATCGCGGTGGTGTTCCTGACCGCGAACGCGCTGGGGTCGGCGGCGCCGACGCCGGGCGGCGTGGGCGCGGTGGAACTGGCCCTCACGGCGGCGCTGACGGTGGCCGGGCTCCCGGCGGAACAGGGCACGCCGGCGGTGCTGCTCTTCCGCCTGATGACGCTGTGGCTGCCGGTGCTGCCGGGATGGCTGGCGTTCACGCACCTGACGCGTAGGGGAGCGATCTGATCCAGGGGGCGGCACCTGCCAGCGAGCACCCCGGCCCAACCTTGCACATGCGAGCCGCACACCCTTAACGTGCCGCATATGCGTTCTTACACCATCGGCCGCGCCGCCAAGTTGCTAGGGGTCAGCGCGGACACCGTCCGGCGATGGGCCGATGCGGGCCGGATACCGACGCGGCGCGACGAAGCGGGGAAGCGGCACATCGACGGGGCCGACCTGGCCGCGTTCTCGGTGTCCCTCGCGGCGGAGGCGGCCGACGGCGAGGACGCGTACACCAGTGCCCGCAACGCCTTCCCCGGCATCATCACCGCGGTCAAGCTCGGCGACGTGGCGGCCCAGGTCGAGATCCAGGCCGGCCCGCACCGGCTGGTCTCGCTCCTGACGCGCGAGGCCGTCGACGAGCTCGGCCTGGCGGTCGGGATGGAGGCGGTGGCCCGGGTGAAGGCCACCAATGTGCACATCGACCGCACCTGACCACGGAGAACCGATGCACACTCGCCGCTTCCTGCCCCTCCTGGCCGGCGCCCTGCTGGTCCCGCTCCTCGCCGCCTGCGACAGCGAGAAGAAGAGCGACGCCAAGGAACCCACCACCCTCACCGTCCTGGCGGCGGCGTCCCTCACGGACGTCTTCAAGCAGGCGGGCGCGGCCTACGAGAAGGAGCACCCGGACACCAAGGTCACGTTCTCCTTCGCGGGCTCCCAGGAACTGGCGGCACAGGTGCGCCAGGGCGCACCGGCGGACGCTCTGGTGACGGCGGACACGAAGACGATGGACGACCTCAAGAAGGACACGGGCTCGCCCACCGTCATCGCGAAGAACCGGCTGACCATCGTCACGGCCAAGGACAACCCCCAGCACATCAAGTCGCTCTCGGACCTCTCCCGTGACGGCCTGAAGGTCGTCCTGGCGGCACCCGAGGTCCCGGTGGGCCGCTACAGCAAGAAGGTCCTGGACCAGCAGCACGTCACCGTCAAGCCGGTGTCGCAGGAGCCGAACGTACGGGCGGTCCTGAGCAAGGTGAGCCTGGGCGAGGCGGACGCGGGGATCGTCTACGTGACGGACGCGAAGACGGCCAAGAACAAGGTGGCCACGACGACGATCCCGGACGACCAGAACGCGGTGGCGTCGTACCCCGCGGCAACGCTCAAGGGCTCCAAGCACACCACGCAGGCAGCGGACTTCGTGAAGTGGCTGGGCACGGAGGGGGCCCGGAAGCTGCTCCGTGAGGCGGGCTTCCAGCAGCCGTGAAGAAGACGCCACTGACGCTGGCGCTGCCCGCAACAGCGGCAGTGGCGTTCCTTTTCCTGCCGCTGGCGGGCATCTTGGCACGCACGCCGTGGAGCACGCTCCCCACACGCCTGACCTCGCACGAAGCAACGGAGGCCCTGACCCTCTCCCTCTGGGTCTCGGCGTGGGCCCTAGGACTCTCCCTCATCATGGGAGTCCCCCTGGCCTGGCTCCTGGCCCGCACGGACTTCCGCGGCAAATCGCTCATCCGCTGCCTGGTGATGCTGCCGATGGTGCTCCCGCCGACGGTGGCGGGGGTGGCCCTGCTCCAGGGCTACGGCCGGAGGGGAATCCTGGGCCCGGCGATGGAATCGCTGGGCATCACGCTCCCGTTCTCCACGGCAGGCGCGGTAGTAGCCTCCTCATTCGTAGCAATGCCGTTCCTGGTGATCAGCCTGGAAGGCGCCCTAGGAGGACTGCACCCCCGCTACGAAGAAACCGCAACGTCCTTGGGCGCAACCCCTCTCCAAGTCTTCCGTACGATCACGCTCCCCATGGTGGCCCCGGGCCTGATCGCGGGGGCGGCGCTCACCTGGGCCCGCGCGCTGGGCGAGTTCGGCGCGACGATCACCTTCGCGGGAAACCTCCCGGGCGAAACGCAAACGCTGCCCCTCCAGGTCTACCTACTCCTCCAGGAGGACCCGGAAGGCGCGACAGCGGTGTCGCTGCTCCTCCTACTGATCGCCACAGCAGTACTCCTGGCCCTCAGGGGCCACTGGCTGCAGACGCGAACGGCGGGGCGGGGCCGGGGTGGTCCTGGCCCGGCAAGGGGCGTAAAGCGTGATTTGCGGGAAGGTGCTGGGTTCGCGCACCGGGATACGGGGTCCGTAAATCATGCAGCCCCGGAGGGCCTGGACCACCCCGGCCCCGCCCCCACCCCGCACCCCCTGCGCACCACGGTCACCGGCGCCACGAACACCACGCTCACCGCAGAGCCCGGCACCACGATCGCGGTAGTAGGCCCGAACGGCGCGGGAAAAACAACCCTCCTCCGAGCCCTGCTGGGGCTCACGCAACGCGCCGAGGCAACCCCCTTGCACCTCGGCGACAAGGACGTGGCCCAAGAGCCGCCCCACCGCCGCCACATCTCCTGGGTCCCCCAGGACACCGCCCTCTTCCCCCACCTCACCACCCTCGCCAACACCGCCTACGGCCTCCGCGCCCAGGGCGTCCCCAAGAACGAGGCGCACGCCCAGGCCCGGCACTGGCTGACCCGCCTGGGCATAGGCGACCTGGCCCACCGCAAGCCCGGCAGCCTCAGCGGCGGCCAGGCCCAGCGCGTAGCCCTGGCCAGGGCCCTCGCGGCCCGCCCCCGCCTGCTCCTCCTGGACGAGCCCCTCGCCGCCCTCGACCAGTCGACCCGCTCCGCGGTCCGGCACACCCTCCGCACCCACCTCGCGGACTTCCCGGGCGTCTGCCTGATCGTGACCCACGACCCCGTGGAGGCGGTCTCCCTGGCCGACCGGATCCTCGTCCTGGAGGACGGCGCGACGGTCCAGTACGCGACGCCCGCCGAGCTGACCCGTCACCCCCGCTCCCCCTGGGTGGCCCGCATGCTGGGCCGGAACGCCTGGCGGGGCACGTCCACGCCGGAAGGAACCCTCCTCCTGGAGGACGGCGCGAACCTCGTCACCGCAGACCCGCACACCAGCGCGACAGGCCTGGCCGTCGTAGGCCCGGAAGCGGTCTCGCTCCACACCGCACCGCCCACCGCGGGGAGCCCCCGCAACGTCTGGCAGGGCACGGTCCGGGAGATCACCGCGCACGGCGGCCGCCTCCGCGTGATCGTGTCGGGCGAGCCGGACGTCGTTGCGGAGATCACGCCGGGCGCCGCGGCCGAGCTGAAGCTGTCGGAGGGCACACCGGTGTGGGTGAGCGTCAAGGCCACGGAGATCACTTTCGTCCCCCTGTAGGGGGTTAACCACAAACTCCCCGAGCACCCCGACCAACCCGGACAGCCCGAATTAACCCGTACGCCCCACCCCGCGCGCACCGACCCGCCCCGCCCCGGACGATGAACAAGTGATCAGATCCGCGTGGGCAAGAGGCGTGCTCGCCGCACTCCTGGCGGTGACGGCGGCGGCTTGCACAGGCGCGGGTGACGCGAACAAACGCACCGCCACCCGGACCCCGCCCCCCAGCGGGAAGTCCGCCCAGGCCGGGGACCCGCAAACCACCCGCCAGACCCTCTCCTGGAAGGCCTGCCCGCCCCCCACCCCCGCGGAGGGCGGCTCCTCGGGCCGCGCACCCGGCCCCGACTGGGAGTGCGCGACGCTCCACGCGCCCCTCGACTACGCGAAACCCAGGAGCAACGCCAACTCCATCGACATCGCCCTGATCAGGGCCAAGGCCACGGACCGGGCCCACCGCATCGGCTCGCTCGTCTTCAACTTCGGCGGCCCCGGCGGCTCCGGCATCACCACGCTCCCGGCCTTCGCCGACGACTACAAGAAGCTCCGCACCCGCTACGACCTGGTCAGCTTCGACCCGCGGGGGGTGGGCCGCAGCAGCGGCGTGACCTGCCTGGACGACAAGCAACTCGACGCGTACTACGCCGCGGACGCCGTCCCGGCCACGCCGAGCCGGCAAAAGGCGCTGGTGGAGCGGGTGACCGCCTACGCCGCCGGCTGCGAGCGCAACTCCGGCAAGGTCCTCCCGTACGTGGGCACGGAGAACGCGGCCCGCGACATGGACCTGATGCGCGAGGTGCTGGGCGACGCCAAGCTGCACTACTTCGGCGTGTCGTACGGCACGGAACTCGGCGGCGTCTACGCCCACTTGTTCCCGGACAAAGTCGGCCGCGCGCTTTTCGACGGCGTCGTGGACCCGTCCGCGGACCCCGTGCAGAGCGCCCTCGCCCAGGCCCAGGGCTTCGAGCTGGCCCTCACCAACTACATGGACGCCTGCACGAAGACGTCCGACAACTGCCCGACGGAACCCCAGGTCAGCGCCCTCCTCAAGCGCCTGGGCGACAAGCCGGTCCCCGGCGCGGCGGGCCGCGAGCTGACCCGTTCCCTCGCGACCGGCGGCATCGCCCAGTCCCTGTACTCGAAGGACTTCTGGGACTACCTGACCGAGGGCATCGAGGACGCCGAGAACGGCGACGGCCGGCTCCTGCTCTCCCTCGGCGACGCCATGAACGGCCGCGGCCAGGACGGCCGCTACAGCACCCTCCAGTCCTCCCTCAACGCCATCACCTGCGCGGACTTCGCGCAGCGCTACACCGCGGCCGAGATCGTGCAGCGCGTGCCGGAGTTCCGCAAGGCCTCCCCCGTCTTCGGGGACTTCATGGCCTGGAGCCTCACCCAGTGCACGGGCTGGCCCGTGAAGGGCGCGTGGCAGACGCCCGACGTGAGCGCGAAGGGCTCCGCGCCGGTCCTCGTCGTCGGCAACACCGGTGACCCCGCCACTCCTTACGGGGGCGCGAAGCACATGGCGCAGGAGCTGGGTCCGGGCGTGGCCGTCGAGCTGACCTACCGGGGCGAGGGTCACGGCGCTTACGACAGCGGCAATGCGTGTGTCAAGGGTGCGGTTGACGCCTACCTGCTGGACGGTACGGTGCCGGAACCAGACAAGATCTGCTCATAGCACACATAGCACATATCACCGGTGACGAGTACGAGACGCGATCAACTCGGTCGAATGTCAGTGGCTCGCACTACGATCGCCCGCACAGAAGTTCCGCGGACGACGAACGAAGTTCGGGGGGACGAACGTGCCGCACGCAACACCGCACGGGGAGCCGCACACCAGCGCGCACCCCGGCCGACCCGATCAGCCCGGCCGACCCGACCACAGCAGGGCCCGGGCCCTCACCGGCGCCCTGGCCATCGCCGCGCTGGTGGCCGCCCTCGTCGCGCTCTGGCAGACGCAGTCGACCCCGCTCGGCGGGCGCGCGTACTGCTGGGGCTCCTGGCCCGAGGACGAGGCCCCGTTCCGCCGCGGCGACCGCGACCGCGTCGCCGACGAGATCCCGCCCGCCCCCGGCCGCCCCTCCGGCCGGTGCTCGCTCCGCTGGCACGGCGGCCGCGGCTCCGGGGCGTACGACCAGCAGCTCGACCTGAACGTGGGCACGGGCCCACGGGAAGCGGGCGAACGGCGGTCGTGGCTGGGAGAGTTATTCAGTGGCGGTGACATCCCGCTCCCCGACGGCTTACCGGGCTTCACCGCACCCGCCTCCGGCACGGGCGCCCTGGTGCTCCCGGAAAGCTGCGACGTGGACGGCCGCCCGTCGGTGGTGACGCTCAAGAGCGCCAAAGCACTCCCTCCCGACACCACAGGGGAGTTACTGGTCGAGGCGGCCAACAAAGCCGCACAGGCGACGAGTTGCACGAAGCTCCCACCGCTCCGCCTGCGCCGGCCCCATCCGTCCGCCGGCACCACACCTGACCACTGCGGCATCGCAGACCTGGGCAAAGGAGAGAGCACCGGCACCGGAGCCCCCGAAAACACCGACTTCCACAGCTGCGCCATAACCGGCACGGACGCAGGCACAAGCAAAGACAAAGAGGCAGGCGCCGGCACACCCGCAAAAGACGCAGGCGCCGGCACACCCGCAGCCGCCCTCCGCTGGGCCGCCCGCTTCACCACCACCGCCAGGCCCCGCCTGGTGGCCCTCTTCGACGGCCTCACCGGCGACCGCCCTCCCGCCCCCGGCTGGCGGGCGCACGGCAGCATCGACGCGGCCGGCGCCCTGGTCAGGGCGGACTGCGGCGGCAGGCCCACCGTCTTCGCCATGCGCAGCGGCCCGGCCCGCACGCACACCCGGCTGGACGACCCGCGCGAGGTCTTCCCGCTCTACGTGGACGCCGTGGCCGCTCATATGGGTTGTGCGCCCCTGCGCGCCGGGTGACGCCTCCGCGCGGCGGCGACTCCGCGGCCTTCACCTCCGTACAGTCGGGGGAATGAGCTCCTCTCGGCCTCGGGCCACCACCGCCCTCCTCGGCGCCGGCATCGCGCTCGTGACGGCCCTCGCCGCCTCCGGCTGCGGCGACTCCGGCCCCCCGGCGGACGGGGACGCCAAGAGCAGCAAGAGCGGGGGCAAGGACAGCGGCGCCGTCGCGAGCGCCGCCCCGCTGCGCTGGACACCCTGTCCCCCGCCCAGCGCCGCGCAGGGCGCCTCCCTCGACGGCAAGGCGCCCGGCAAGGACTGGGAGTGCGCGAAGCTCCCCGTCCCCCTCGACTACGCGAAGCCCGGCGGCGAGACGATCGAGCTCGCCGTGATCCGTGCGAAGGCGCGGGACAAGGCCAGGCGCCTCGGCTCGCTCGTCTTCAACTTCGGCGGCCCCGGCGGCTCGGGCGTGGCCACCCTGCCGGGCCTGGCCACCAGCTACGACAAGCTGCGCGACCGCTACGACCTGGTCAGCTTCGACCCGCGGGGCGTGGGCGACAGCGCGGCCGTGCGCTGCCTGGGCGACAAGGAGACCGACGCCGCCAACCAGATCGACGGCACTCCGGACGACGCGGACGAGGAGCGGGCCGCCCTCGCGTCCAACAAGGCGTACGTCGACGCCTGCGCCAAGAACTCCGCGAAGGTCCTGCCGTACGTCGACACGATCAGCGCCGCCCGCGACATGGACCGGCTGCGGGCCGCCCTCGGTGACGCGAAGCTCAACTACTTCGGCATCTCCTACGGCACCGAGCTGGGCGGCGTCTACGCCCACCTCTTCCCCAAGAACGTGGGCCGCGCGGTCCTCGACGCCGTGGTCGACCCGACGCAGGACCCGGTCGAGGGCAACCTCGGCCAGACCAAGGGCTTCCAGCTCGCCCTGAGCGACTACCTCAAGGACTGCGCCGCCTCCGCCCAGGCCGCCGCGTGCCCGACGCAGGACCGGATCGTCTCCCTGCTCAAGAAGCTCGACGGGCAGCCCCTGCCGACCCGCCAGGGCCGCAAGCTGACCCAGGACGAGGCCGTCAGCGGCATCGCGTCCGCGCTGTACTCCAAGGACACCTGGAAGTACCTGACGCAGGGCCTCCAGGAGGCCATGAACAAGGGCACGGGAAACACCCTGCTGGTGCTCTACGACCTCCTGAGCGGGCGCGGCCCCGACGGCCGCTACAGCAACCTCCAGCCGGCCAACCGGGCGATCTCCTGCGCCGACGCCCAGCAGCGCTACACCGCCGCCGACGTGAAGGGCCGCCTGCCCGAGTTCCGGGCGGCGTCCCCGGTCTTCGGAGAGGCCTCCGCCTGGTCGCTTCTCAGCTGCACGGGGTGGCCCGTCGAGGGCAAGTGGAAGACGATCGACGTCAGCGCGCAGGGCTCGGCACCCATCGTCGTCATCGGCAACACCGGGGATCCGGCGACGCCTTACGAGGGCGCGCACCGGATGGCCGAGGGGCTCGGCAAGGGCGTCGCCGCGGAGGTCACGTACAAGGGCGAGGGGCACGGGGCGTACAACAGCGGCAACGCGTGCATGGTGCGCACCGTCGACGACTACTTGCTGGAGGGCAAGGTCCCGGCCGGCGGCACGACCTGCTCGTAACCGGGCACCGCACAGATGCGTAAGGGGCGCCCACCGTGGTGGGCGCCCCTTACGCGCAGAGGAGGGAAGGCCTAGTACACCGGCTTGTCCGGCTCCACCTGGTGGACCCACCCGATCACGCCGCCGCCCACGTGCACCGCGTCGGCGAACCCGGCCGCCTTGAGCACCGCCAGCACTTCCGCGGACCGGACACCCGTCTTGCAGTGCAAGACGATGCGCTTGTCCTGCGGCAGGTCCTGGAGGGCCGTGCCCATCAGGAACTCGTTCTTGGGGATCAGCCGGGCGCCCGGGATGGAGACGATCTCGTACTCGTTCGGCTCGCGGACGTCGATGACGTCGATGTTCTCGCCGTCGTCCAGCCACTCCTTGAGCTGCTTGGGAGTGATCGTGGAGCCGGCGGCCGCCTCCTGGGCCTCCTCCGAGACCACGCCGCAGAACGCCTCGTAGTCGATGAGCTCCGTGACGGTCGGGTTCTCGCCGCAGACCGCGCAGTCGGGGTCCTTGCGGACCTTGACCTGGCGGTAGGTCATCTCCAGGGCGTCGTAGATCATCAGGCGGCCGACCAGCGGGTCACCGATGCCCGCGAGCAGCTTGATGGCCTCGTTGACCTGGATGGAGCCGATCGAGGCGCACAGCACGCCCAGCACGCCGCCCTCGGCGCAGGAGGGCACCATGCCCGGCGGCGGGGGCTCGGGGTACAGGCAGCGGTAGCAGGGTCCGTGCTCGCTCCAGAAGACGGACGCCTGGCCGTCGAAGCGGTAGATCGAGCCCCACACGTACGGCTTGCCCAGCAGCACGCACGCGTCGTTGACGAGGTAGCGCGTGGCGAAGTTGTCCGTGCCGTCGACGATCAGGTCGTACTGGGAGAAGATCTCCATCACGTTGTCGGCTTCGAGCCGGCCCTCGTGCAGGACGACGTTCACGTACGGGTTGATGCCCCGCACCGTGTCGCGCGCGGACTCGGCCTTGGACCGGCCGATGTCCGCCTGGCTGTGGATGATCTGGCGCTGCAGGTTCGACTCGTCAACCTCGTCGAACTCCACGATGCCCAGGGTGCCGACGCCGGCCGCGGCCAGGTACATCAGGGCCGGGGAGCCGAGACCGCCGGCCCCCACGCACAGCACCTTGGCGTTCTTCAGGCGCTTCTGCCCGTCCATTCCGACATCCGGAATGATCAGATGGCGGGAGTACCGACGAACCTCGTCAACGGTGAGCTCGGCAGCCGGCTCGACCAGGGGTGGCAGCGACACGGGGACTCCAGGAAGGGGTCATCCCCGCCGGGGCGGGGAACATACAGGCGGCGTTCGGTCCTTCCCCCGTAACACTGCCACGCCCCGCCTCATTCCGAGACACCAGGTCCGATGCGCGAGACGATCTCGTCCCAGTAGCCGGGCATCACCTCCCAGGGGTCCGCTTCGTCCCGGTCCGTCCGGTCGGTGAAGTAGATCGTGCCGGCGCCCTGCCAGCGGGCGAGGCGCAGCGCCTCCTCCAGGTGGGCGCGGGGGACGCCGTGCACGAGGTGGCAGAAGCGGGTGGCCGGGAAGTCGGCGGTCCACTCGGCCACCTGCGACCAGCGGTACGCCGACCACGGGCCGTAGAAGGTGACGAGCTGGTCGGCGAGGTCGGCGTAGCCGGGCGAGGGATAGGTGCCGTGGACGAGCACGACGTAGGCCCGGTCGAGGATCGTCCGCAGCGAGGCGACGGTGCGCCGGGTCCCGGGCAGGGCGGCGGGGTCCGCGGGGGTGGCGTCGAGGGCGAAGCCGTCGACCTTGTACCAGTTCAGGTAGCGCTGGGCCTCGGAGAGCACCTCGCCGAGGGGGCGTTCGCCGAACCTGAGGTCCAGGTGGCCGAGGACCCGGACGCCCGCCTCGCGCAGCCGGGCGGCGGCGGCCACGCGGTGCGGGTCCGGGCGGTCGCCGGGGCCGCCGGAGGCGGTGCCGCCCGGGGCGGCCATGGCGCCGCTGCCGAGCACGACCCACTCCACGGGGACGTCCGTGCGCAGGAGTTCGCCCCACTCGGTGGGGGCGAGGAGGGGGTGCGCGAAGCCCGGCACACCGAAGCGCAGGGGGGCCTCGCGCACCCGGGTCCGCCGCTGCCCGGGCGGGCTCAGATGCGACACGCGGCCTCCATCCAGATGTCGGCCAGGGACTCCTCCAGGCCGATCCGGGGGCGCCAGCCGAGCCGGTCGCGGGCGGTGCGGACGTCGGCCTGCTGCCAGCTGCCGCAGCCGTCGGGGTAGGGGTAGGCGGGCGGGCTGCCGAGGTGGGGGTCGTCGAGCTCGTGGAGGGAGCCGCCGTAGCCGGCGACGCGGGCGAGCGTGGCGGCGGCCTCGCGCAGCCTGACCGCGCGGCCGGTGCCGATGTTGACGGCGCCCTGGGCGGCGGAGAGGGAGGCGGCGTGCACGGCGCGGGCCACGTCGCGGACGTCCACGAAGTCGCGCTGGACGCCGAGGCCGCTGAGCTTCAGCTCGCTGTCGCCGTTCTGCATGGCGCGCCGCAGGGCGTCGGCGAGCCGGCCGAGGGGGGAGCCGGCCGGGGTGCCGGGGCCGACGGGCGAGAAGACGCGCAGGACGATCGCGTCGAGGCCGGAGCCGAGGACGAGCTCGGTGGCGGCGAGCTTGCTCACCCCGTACGGGCCGCCGGGGCGCGGCACGGCGTCCTCGGCGGTGGACGAGCCGGGCTGGGAGGGGCCGTACTCGGAGGAGCAGCCGAGCTGGACGAGGCGGGCGCCGCAGCCGCTGCGGCGCAGTGACTCGCAGACGGTGGCGACGGCGACGGTGTTGTGGCGGGTGAGGTCGCGGGCCCCGCCGCGGGTGGCGCCCGCGCAGTTGATCACGACGCCGGGGTGGACGGCGTTGAGGAAGCGGGTGAGCGCGCCGGGGCTGCCGGTGGCGAGGTCGAAGCGGACGTCCGCGTCGTCGCCGCGGCCGAGCGCGGTGAGCTGGACGGCGGGGTCGGCGAGCAGGCGGTCGGCCACGTAGCGGCCGAGGTAGCCGTTGGCACCGAGCAGCAGAACCCTCATCGGTCGCGCCCTCGCTCTCGCCCGGCGGTGCTGATGGGGTGAACGGTCATCTTCCTTGCTCCTCTGACGGGGGTGTGCGGCTGGGACGTGCGGTCACCGGGCCCGGGCCGGGGCTTCTCCGGGGTCGGCGGGGACGGGTGCGTGTGCGCCGTGGCGGTGGGCGGAGGCCCGGGAGAGCGCGGTCAGGGCGTGGGCGAGGAGGGCGAGCGCGGGGAGGGCGCAGGCCACGAGGGGTATGGCGGAGGGGCCGTACGCGCCGGTGGCCCAGGCGACGGCGGGTGCGGCGAAGGGCGGCGCGGCGAACGACGCCTCCGGCGCTCCTGCGCCCAGCGCCGCCGCTTCGAGGGCGCAGGCGGCCAGTGCGGCGACGGCGGCCGCCCGCCCGGAGCCGCGGGTGGCGAGCAGCCGGGCGAGGAAGAGCAGCCCGCCGAGCGCGCTGACGGCGGCGAGCTCGCCGGGGCCGGGGGCGGCCGCCCCCGAAGCCGCCCGGGCGGACCACAGGAGCGCGGCGAGGGCGGCCGTGAAGAGCCCTGCGGCCGTGAGGAGCAGGGGCCAGGTGCGGGCCCGGAACTCGGCGCGGGAGCGGCTGGCCACGAGTGCGTACCGGACCCGCGCGGTGAACCAGCGGGCGCACCACAGGGCGGGCGCGAGGCTGCACATGAGGGCGGCGGCGTCCGGCAGGAGCAAGCGGCCGGAGATCTCGCCGGAGGCGGAGCCGGAGCCGGAGAGCAGCGCTCCGAGGGCGGGCCCGCCGAGGAGGGCGTACGCGACGAGCCAGGTGCCCGCGAACAGACCGGCGAACCGCCATCGGGCGCGCGCCCTGTCCGGGAGCGCCCCTCGTGCACCGGGCGCGCCGGGCGCGGGCCGCGCGAGCTCCTCGCGCACGGTGCGTGCGTACAGCTCGTCGGCCAGCGAGAACACGTCCCGGTGCCGGCACTCCGCGGCCGCGTGGTCCGTGAGGCCCCCGTCCTCCAGGACGGCGGCGATCTCCAGAGGGTCCACGGCGCGGGCGCACAGCCCGTGATGGCGCTGCATGAGGGTCTTCACGGGGTCGGTCCTCGCGGGGCCGGCATCGGTACCGGAGGCGGCTATGCCGGCAGCGGCGGCGGGCGCGCTGCCGTCCCTGAGCGGTGTGGTCATGGGCGGCCTGCCCAGGTCGGGGAGGTTTGACGATGCGTCAGGTCAAGGGGTGCGCGGGATTCGGCGGCGCGGGAGAAGGGGACGGCGGGATCGGGAGCGGCACTGCCGTGCCCGTCGGGCGCGCGGGAGATGAGTTCGAGGTAGATGCCGTGGAAGTCCGTCACATGCCGTTCGGTCGTGAAGAGTTCGAGGGCGCGGGCGCGGGCGGCGGCGCCGAGTCTGGCTCTTCGTCCGGCGTCGTGCAGGAGATCCAGGCAGGCCGCGGCGAGGGCGCCGGCGTTGCGCGGGGGGACGACGAGGCCCGTGCCGCCGATGACTTCGCGGACGGCCGCGGAGTCCGGCGAGACGGTGGCGCGGCCGCAGAACATGGCCTCGACGAGCGGCGTGGGGAACGACTCGGCGCCGCCGGCGAGGACGACGACGCTGCCCGCGGCGTACGTGGCGGGGCCGGCCTCGGGCTCGTAGGAGACGCCGAAGGCGGGCTGGACGCCGGGGACGGGGTCGCCGACGATGCGCATCCGCACCTCGGGCTCGGCCTGCCGCAGGGCCGCGAGGGTCTCCCACAGGTAGGGCTCGGCCTTGCCGCCGGCCCAGAGCACGGTGAGGCCGTCGTCCGATCCCTCGCCGCTCTCGGACCGCTCCCCCACGGCCTCGTACGGGCCGGGGTCGAGGCCGGGGTGGACGGTGCGCAGCCGGCCGGGGTCGGCGCCGCAGCGCTCCTGCCAGCGCCGCACCTGGGCGTCGCCGGGGGTGATGATGTCGGCCCGGGCGTAGATCTCGGCGGTGAGCTGCCGGTGGAAGGCGGACAGCAGGGTCCGTACGGGCAGGGAGAGGCCGGCGGCGCTGGCGGCGCTGTTGAGGTAGTAGGCGCGCAGGCGGACCTCGTATTCGGTGACGAGGAAGGGCGTACCGAAGAAGCGTTTGGCCAGGAGTCCCGGGAGGGCGGCGGGCCCCGCGGAGGTGGCGTGGCACAGGTCGACGCCGGTGAGGCCGCGGTCGGTGCCTCCGCTGCCGTACCAGTCGAGGGACAGGGGGCGCAGCGCGCGCTCCAGGAGCGCGGTGACGGCGAGGAGGTCGGCGACGCGGATGCCGTAGGCGGCGGGGTGGGAGCCGGGGGCGCGGCAGGCGGACTCCAGGATGCGCAGGGCCTGCTCGGAGCGGAGGGCGGAGCCGAGGCCGCCGGCGTCGCGGGCGAGGTCGGCGAGGCCGTTCAGGGCGTCGGCGAAACGGTACGCCTGAGACTTGCGGTCCTCGGGGCCGGGCTCGACGGTGGCGGTGAGGGCCTCGGCGAGGCCGGCGAAGTACGCGCCGAAGCGGCGGCGCTCGCGGCGGCCGTACGCGCGGTGGGCGCGCCCCACGGCCCCGGCCGGATCGCCCCACAGGGGTGCCGTCCGCACCCGCCGTACGTGCTCGGGCAGATCGCACCAGCCGCCCGCGTCCTGCCGGGCGCGGCGGCTCAGGGCGCAGATCTCGAAGTCGTGCCCGGGCAGGCCGCGCACGAGCTGGTCGCACCACTGGCCGCCCTCACCCGAGGCGTACGGATACCCACCCTCCGTAAGGAGTCCCACGCGCACGCACGCACCCCCGTCTGTCCCTTGTGGTCGCCCTCGCCTGACCTGCGGCCGCCGAACGGCTACGGCAGCGGAAGCACGCTATGCGGGCTCGCCCGTGGCGCGACGGACGGTTGTCCGTCGCGCCACCGGAAGGGGTGAACAGAGGTGACTTTCCCGGAGATGGGGCGTTGCCCCGCGCTATGCGGGGGCTTCGGCCGCTTCGAGCCGCGGGACGGCCGCGAGCAGGCCCCGGGTGTACGGGTGCGCGGGCTGCTCGTAGACGGTGTCGGCCGGTCCCTCCTCCACGATCCGGCCGCCGCGCATGACGACGAGCCGGTCGCTGACCTGCCGTACGACGGCGAGGTCGTGGGCGATGAAGACGAGCGCGAGCCCCAGGTCGCGCTGCAACTCGCCGAGCAGCCGCACGACCTGTGCCTGGGTGGTGACGTCCAGGGCGGAGACGGGCTCGTCGCAGACGATCAGCTTCGGCTCGGGCGCGAGGGCCCGCGCGATGCCGATGCGCTGCCGCTGGCCGCCGCTGAACTCGTGCGGGTAGCGGTGGTAGGAGGCCGGGTCGAGGCCCACGCGCTCCAGCAGCTCCCGCACGCGCGCCACGATCGCGGCGTCGTCCAGCTTCCCGGCGGCGCGCAGCGGGTCGGCGATCGACTCGCCGATGCTGCGGCGGGGGTTGAGGGAGGAGACGGGGTCCTGGAAGACCATCTGGAGCTCGCTGCGGAAGGCGCGCAGCTCGCGCTCCTTCAGGCCGCCGATGTCGCGTCCGCGGTAGCTCAGCCGGCCGCCGGTGGGCTCCAGCAGGCGTACCAGCATCCGCCCGAGCGTGGTCTTGCCGCTGCCGGACTCGCCGACGACGCCGACGGTCTCGCCGGCGCGCACGGTGAGGGAGACTCCGTCCACGGCGGTCACCGCGCGCTTGCCGCGTCCGAACTCCCGCCGCAGGCCGGTTGCTTCCAGGAGGACGGATGCTTCCGGCGGGGCGGACGTCTCCGGCGAGGCGGAGGCGTCACGTCCGGGCTGGTGCACTCCGTCCGTACGGGTCTGCCTCCGGACGTTTACGCGCGGGACGGCCGCCAACAGATCGCGGGTGTAGTCCTCGCGCGGCGCGTGGAGCACGTCGCGGACAGGTCCGTGCTCGACGGCCCGCCCGTCCTTCATCACCAGCAGTTCGTCGACGCTGCCGGTGGCCACGCCCAGGTCGTGGGTGACCAGGATCAGGCCCATGCCGGTCTCCGCGCGCAGGTCGCGCAGCAGGCCGAGGATCTGGTCCTGGACGGTGACGTCGAGGGCGGTGGTCGGCTCGTCCGCGACGAGCAGCCGCGGCCGGCAGGAGAGGGCCATGGCGATGAGGGCGCGCTGGCGCATGCCGCCGCTGAACTCGTGCGGGCGGGAGCGGGCACGGCGGGCCGCGTCGGGGATGCCCACGCGGTCCAGCACCTCCACCGCGCGGGCCCGGGCCTCCCGGCGGGAGGCGCCGCGGTGGTGGACGCGGTAGACCTCGGCGATCTGGTCGCCGACGGCCAGGTACGGGTCGAGGGAGGAGAGCGGGTCCTGGAAGACCATGGCGGCGACGCCGCCGCGCAGCCGCCGCAGGGCGGCGTCGTCGGCGGCCTGCACGTCGTGCCCGGCGACGGTCACCGATCCGGTGACGTCGGCGCCGGTGTCCCGGTGCAGCCCCAGCAGCGCGTAGGCGGCCGTGGACTTGCCGGAGCCGGACTCGCCGACGATGCCGAGGGACCCGCCCGGCGGGACGGTGAAGGACAGGCCGTCGACGGCCCGTACGGGGCTGCCGCCGGGCCCGGCCGGGAAGGCGACGGAGAGGCCGGAGACGGCCACCAGGGGCCCGGCCGCGGCGGATCCGGGCGCGCTCCGGGCGTCCGCCGGTGCGGTGCTCGTGCGGGGTGCGGTCATCGCAGGGCCACCCTTCGGTCCGCGGCGGCGTAGAGCACGTCCGCCACGATGTTGGCGAGGACGACGGCGGTGCCGGTGACCATGACCACGGCGACGACCACGGGCAGGTCGAGGGTCGTGGTGGCGTGCACCAGCAGCGCCCCGATCCCCGGCAGGCCGAACATCATCTCGGTGAGGACCGCGCCGCCGAACATCGACCCGAAGTCGGCGGCCGACAGGGAGACCACGGGGGCGACGGCGCCGCGCAGGGCGTGCCGCGTGACGAGCTTGCGCTCGGCGACGCCGTAGGCACGGAAGGTGCGGATGTGGTCCTCGGCCAGCGTCTCCAGCAGGGAACTGCGCGTGAGCCGGGCGTACTTCGCGGATTCGAACAGCCCGAGTGCGGCCCAGGGCAGCAGCATGTTCCAGGCCCACTGCTCGGGGTCGTCGGTGAGCGGCACGTAGGACGGGAAGGGCAGCCAGGCCAGGTAGGCGCAGAACAGCATCAGCAGGGCGAGGCCGCTGATGAAGACGGGGGTGGCGGTCCCGGCGAGGGTGAGCCAGGTGAGCACCCGCTCGGTCACGCCGCCGCGGCGCAGCGCGGAGAGCAGGCCGGTGACGGTGCCCAGCAGCAGGCTGACGGCCATGGCGCCGACCGCGAGCGAGGCGGTGGCGGGCAGCCGCTCGATCAGCATGTCGGTGACCTGCTGGTTGTTCTGGTACGACAATCCGAAGCACGGTGCGTCGCAGTGGAGCACACCGGTGCCAGTGGAGTAGTCGTGCCCGGCGACGATGCCCTGGAGGAAGTGCCAGTACTGGACGTACACGGGGTCGCCGAGGGAGAGCTGGGCGCGGACCTGGGCGATCTGCTCGGGGTTGCAGCGCGGGCCGCAGGCCAGGCGGGCGGGGTCGCCGGGCGCGATGTAGAAGGTCGCGTAGACGACGACCGAGAGGACGAGGAGGACGGCGAGCGCGCCTGCGGCGCGCCGCAGGAGGTATCCGGTCATGCCGCGCCTCCCGCGCCGCTCGTGCGCGCCTTGCGCCGGTTGCGGCCGACGCGCAGCCGGGACGCCTCGCGCGGGTCGAGCGCCGTGCGCACCCCGTCGCCGAGGACGGTGAAGGCGAGCGTGGTGACGAACAGCATGAGCGCCGGCAGCAGCACGTACATGGGGTCCGCGCGGAACCACGTGGTGGCCGTCGAGAGCATGTGGCCCCAGGAGGGGGTCGGGGGCTTCACGCCGACTCCGAGGAAGGACATGCTCGCTTCGAGCACGATGTTGGTGGGCAGCAGGACGGCCGCGTAGGTGATCACGGGGGCGGCGAGCGAGGGCAGCAGCTCGCGCCGGGCGACGCGCCACGACGAGGCTCCGGTCAGCCGGGCGGCGGAGACGTAGTCGAGCTTCTTGAGGCTCAGGGCCTGGGCGCGCACGAGGCGGGCCATCCCGCCCCACTGGAGCAGGCCGATGGAGATGGCGAGCAGCAGGGGGCGCGGGAAGTCCGCGGGAGCTACGGCCATCGTGGCGATGGCGAAGACGAGCAGGGGCATGGCCACCATCACGTCGGTGACGTGGGTGAGCAGGCTTTCCACAAGGCGGTTGCCGAGCGCGGCCGCGAGGCCGATGCCGACGCCGATGAGGATCTGGACGGCGGTCGCGCCGAGGGCGACGAGCAGCGAGACCCGGGCGCCGTAGACGAGGCGGACGAACAGGTCGCGTCCGGTGCCCGGTTCGACGCCGAGCCAGTGCTCGGCGCTGACGCCGCCGAAGTCGCCGAAGGGGACGCCGCCGCGCGCGGAGTCGACGAGCGCGTCGTGGTACGTGTTCGGGTCCTGTCCCTCGATCGCCGCCAGGAGGGGCGCGGCGAGGGCCAGGAGGACGAGCAGGCCCAGCACGGCGGCGGCCGCGAGCGCGGACTTGCGCGCTCTCAGCCGCCGCAGGACCTGCCGGGCGCCGGAGGCGGGAGCGGCTCCCGCCTCCGGTTCCGCGGTGGTGAGCAGATCGGTGGCGGACGTCGTCACTTGACCGCGACCTGCGAGACGTCGAGGACACCGGTCCAGTTGCTGATGACGACGTTCTTGACGTCCTTGCCGAAGAGCCGCTTGTAGACGGGGTTGAACAGCGGCACGGTCAGGGCCTGCTCGCCGATCCTCTTGTCGAGGGCGCCCCAGCGCTGCGCGGCCGCGTCATGGTCGGTGATCTTGTTGATGGCGTCGATCTCGTCGTTGACCTTGGGGTCGTCGAGGCGGCCGGTGTTGAAGTTGGCACCGTCCTTCACGATCTGCCGGCCGTCGAAGACCGGTGCGAGGAAGGGGCCGCCGGAGGGCCAGTCGGCACCCCAGTGGGCGATGAAGAGGCCGGGCTGCTTCTCGAAGCTGTGGATCTTCTCGTCGTAGTCGTTGTCCTCCAGCCCCTCCAGCTTCACGGTGATCCCGGCCTCCTTGAGCGCGGCCTGGACGGCGGTCGCGATCTCGGGGCTGGTCTCGCGGTTCTGGGCGGTGGAGTGGGTGAGGGTGATCTCCAGGCCGTTCTCGTGACCGGCCTCCTTCAGGAGCTCCTTGGCCTTGGCCGGGTCGCCCTTGTCACCCGCCGGGAAGTGGTCGTAGGGCGTGTAGCCCAGCGGCTTCTGGCGGGGCAGGAAGGTCGTCGTGGGCTCGGCGAGCGAGGAGCCGCCCGCGGCGTTGACGACGCTCGTGCGGTTGATCGCGTACGAGATCGCCTGCCGGACCTTCGGGTCGTCGAAGGGCTTCACCGCGGGGTTGAACGCCAGGTACGAGGTCTGGCCGAAGTGGCCGGTGCCGACCCGGGCGGCGAGGTTCTTGTCGCCGGTGACCTGGGCGAGTTCGGCCGGGCCGAGGTTGGTGTCGGTGGTGACCGCGGCGGCGTCGGGGCCGGAGCCGGTCGACAGGCGCTGGTTGATGACCGCGGCGGACAGGCCCGACCTGACCTCGATCCGGTCGGGGTAGGCGTGCCGCTCCTTGTCCGTCTCCTCGGACCAGTGGGGGTTGCGCTCCAGCGTCATCTGCTCGCCGTCGCCCGCGTTCTTGACGACCT
The DNA here is from genome assembly GCF_044336695.1 of Streptomyces sp. SCA2-17. Lineage (NCBI taxonomy): Bacteria > Bacillati > Actinomycetota > Actinomycetes > Kitasatosporales > Streptomycetaceae > Streptomyces > Streptomyces sp. SCA2-17. The sequence goes on along the minus strand of NZ_CP117521.1, from coordinate 4,222,645 downwards.
TGTACGGGCCGGAGGAGACGGGGTGCTCGGCGTACTTCGCGCCGGTGTCCTTGGCCTTGGGCACGGGGGCGAACTGGGTGGAGGCGGCGAAGTAGGGGAAGTCGCCTTCGGACTTCTTCAGCTTGAAGACGATGGTCTTCGCGTCGGGCGTCTCGATGGAGTCGAGGCCCTTCTTCTCCTTGTACGGGCCCTGGTACGTGTCGCCGCCGATGAGCCAGTCGCGCAAGTAGGGGGCGCCGCCGGAGAGTTCGGCGGCGAAGGAGCGCTCGACGCCGTACTTGATGTCGGCGGAGGTGATGGGCGAGCCGTCCTCGTACGTGAGGCCGTCCTGGAGCTTGTACGTCCAGGTCTTGGCGTCGTCGCTGGGCGTGCCGGTGTCCGTGGCGAGGTCGGGGACGACCTTGGTGCCCTCGGCGCCGTTCCCGCGGTGGCGGGTGGTGAGGGTGCGGTAGACGAGCGAGGGGATGTTGCCGCCGCCGGAGGTGTAGAGGCGGGCCGGGTCGAACTGCTTCTGCGGCGCGCCGTTGAGCACCGTGAGCGTGCCGCCCTTCTTGGGCGCGCCCTCGGCACCGCCGCCCTTGGCGTCGCCGCCCTCCTTCGGGCCGCACGCTGCCGCGCCCCCGAGCAGGACCACGCTGACGGCGGCGGCCGCCACACGGCGGGATATGACGGACATGTGAGGCATGGCAGGTGAGGCCTTTCGCGGGAATGCGACGGTGAGCCGAAGGAGGGGCGAACCGAGGAAACGGGGAGCAGGAAGCACCCGCGGAAGGCGGTGGACACGAGCGCGGGGAGCGCGGAACCGCCCCCGGCGGACGCGACGCTGCGGGGCAGCGCGGGACGGCGCGAGGGGAAGGGCGGTCTCAGCGACAGTGGATGTCGGCGACGCTGTGCGCGGCCACGCCGATCAGCGCCAGCACGAAGGCGGCGTTCTCGGAGGCGTGGCGGTACGACATGCGCAGAAGACTGAACGAATTTTCGGCCCCTGTCCAAGGTGTCTCACATCCAGAGATGAGACGTCCCGGACAGCGGGACATTGGATCACCGGGACGAAGCCCGGCGGCTCACCGGGCCCCGGGCCGGCGGATCACCGGGCCAGGCCGGTCAGGGGTGCGGCCAGGGGTTCGGCCGGCAGGTGACGCCGTCCGTCGTCAGGAACTTGGTCTGCTGCATCATCACCGGCGCGAGCGCGCCCTCCTTGCCGCACGTCTCGTGGTCGTGCCCGAGGCGGTGGCCGACCTCGTGGTTGATGAGCATCTGCCGGTAGGCGTAGATCTTGTCGCCGTACGTGGGGGCGCCCTGCGCCCACCGGTAGGCGTTGATCATGACGCGGTCGGTCGCGGCGGAGTCGCAGGAGACGTTGTCCTCGGTGGTGTCCAGGCCCGACTTGGCGCACCACACGGCCGTCGTGCCCGGCGTGGCCAGCGTGATGACGAAGTCCGCGTGCCCGGAGGAGACCCGCTCGAACGTACGGGTGCCGCCGTGGCCCCAGCTGCGCTCGTCGTTGAGCGTGCGGTGGACGGCGGTGGCGAAGAGCTCGCCGTCGAGCGGCAGGCCCTTCTCCACGTCGACGCGGTAGCGCAGCACGTCGCCGCGGCCGGGTGCGCTGTCGTGGCCGCCGACGGTTTCGAAGGAGCCGCTGCCCTTGGCCTTCTCGTCCAAGGGGTACTTGCGGTCCATCTTCTGTTCGTACGTGAGCTGCTCGGCGGCGCCGCCGTTGGGCGTGGGGCGGCTGTCCGAGCGGGAGGCGGCGTCCGGTCTCGCGCGCTCGACGTCGGCGGGGCGCGCCTGCGCCTGGGTGTCCGTGCCGTCCTCGACCTGCCCGGCGACGACGACGGCGAGCACGGCCGTCACGACGGCCGCGGCCACGCCGGTGGCCGTCCGCGCCATGCCGCCGCCGGACTTCGGGGAGCCGGTGTCGCGGGAGGTGCCGCGGGATCCGCCGGTGCGGGGGCGGGCGGTGCCCGGCCGGGGCGCGGGCACCCGCGCGGGAGGGGCGGAGGGAGCGGAGGGAGCGGAGGCCGCGGCGGGTGCGGGGTCTTCCGTCAGGACGGGGCCGGCGGCCGGGCCGGAAGCGGAGGGAGCGCCACCGAGCCAGTACGGCGAGGGGGCGGCCTCCTGCTCGGCCGCGTATCCGCCGAGGTAGCCGGCCAGCCGCGCGTCGTCGCCGGGAACGCTCCCCGGGCCGTACGTCCCGGGGTCCGCGCCGTGGACGCGCTGCACACCGATGACGCCCCAGCCGACGCCGACGTCCTGCCGTCTGAAGGCGTCGAACGAGTCGGAGGGATCGTCAGAAGAATCGAAGGACCCTGACGGGCCGTAAGAACCCGGCGGGTCAAAAGACGGGTCAAAAGACGGGTCGAAAGAACCGTGCGGATCGAAGGAACCGGCCGGACTGAAGGAGCCGTGCGGATCGAAGGGGCCCGGGGCCTCGAAAGAGCCTGACCAGCCTGCCGGACCAGAAGTACCTGCCGGGCCGAACGGCCCGCCGAGTGGCTCGCCCTCGCTTTCGCCCTGCGGGGCGGCCGTGGCGTCGTGCCCGGCCGCGCCCGGCCCGCCGCCCGCACCGGAGGCGGCGGGCGCGGCGGGCCGGGAGACGGCGCGGGGGGCGCGTGCGCTGTGCTTACCCACGAGGCGAGGCGCTCCGATCGGCAGTGACGGTGTCCGCTACGAGGTCGCGGAAGGCACGAGCCACCGCGTCCGGGTCCTCCATCATGGCGACATGTCCCGATTCCACCAGCGTCAGCAGCCGCGAGTCGCGGAAAGTCCTGCCGGCACGTCGGGCCATCCGGATGGAGACGAGCTGGTCGCGCATTCCGTAGACCAGAAGAGTAGGGGCAAGGACGCGCTCCGCCTGCCGCCACAGCGAATGCTGGCCCCCAAGGGTGTACGCGTCGACCACTCCCCGTGCGGAGCGGGCCATGGCGTCCCAGAAGTAGGGGAGCTCCAGGCGGCGCTCGTACTCCGCGACGGCCAGGGCGAAGCCCTCGGATGTCACTCGTCCGGGGTCTCCGTAACAGAGCGCGAGGACGTCACGCGTACGGCGCTCGGGTGTCCAGTCCTTCGTCAGCCGTGCGAAGAGGGCCGCCACGCCGGGCAGCGCGAGCAGGGCCGTGGGCGCCGCCGTGCGCTGCGGGCGCAGCTCGGGCAGCGCCGGTGAGACCAGGGTGAGCGTGCGGACCAGGTCCGGGCGGACGGCGGCCACGCGGGTCGCTATGGCGCCGCCCATGGAGTTGCCGATGAGGTGCACGGGGCCGCGGCCGCTCGCGTCGAGGTAGCGGATGACGGCCCGGGCGAAGGCGGTGAGCGAGTAGTCGCCGTCGTCCGGGGGCGGGGAGTCGCCGAAGCCGGGCAGGTCGAGCGCCTCGCAGGCGACGTCGCCGGCGAGCAGCTCCATGAGCGCGGACCAGTTCTGCGAGGAGCCGCCGAGGCCGTGGACGCAGAGCGCGGGCGCGAGCCCGGGCACCCGGGGCGGGCGGGAGCGCACGGCCAGCGTGACCCCGGGCAGGGCCACCGTGCGGACCTCCTCGCCCTCGCTGACGCGCGAGGGCCGACCGGGAGGCACCACGGGGACGGTACGGGCATCCGGCTCGGTCGAAGACATGCGGGCAATGTTACGAGAGGATCACGCCGGGGCCGTTGTGGCGGGGGTCACAGATCACCTGGCGGGGCGAGCCCTTGTCTCCTAGGCTCGACCGCAAGAAGTACGAGGGCGCACTTCCCGGATACCGGAGAGAGGGTCCGCATGCCTGTCGACCCGATCAACCCCGATACGTTCGATGACTTCGACGAGTTCGACGAGGAGGACGCCGACGTGACGGAATACGACGCCGAGGCCCCGGAAGCCGACGCCGTGGAGCAGCACGCCGACCTGACCCAGCACCGCGACGACCCCCTCGCCGTCCTGGACCCGGCCGCCGCGAACGAGGCGGACCTCGCCGAGCAGGCGCGGGTCGTGGAGCTGGACGAGGACGACTACCGCTGACCCCGGGTAACCGCGGCTGACCACGGGGCCGGGGGCAGACCTGCGCCAATTGTCAGGATTTTGTCGACTTCCCACAGCGTCCGGTCCGTGAAATTCTCCGCTCCGACCACGCACGCCCGGGTTACCCAAAAGTACGATGGCGGGCGCGGTGCATACCGTGCAGTGAACAATCTTGGGAGGCGGCGTGACAGCCATCGAGCAGACCGAGGCGCGGCCGCGAGGCACGCGCCTGCCGCGCCGAGCCCGACGCAACCAGCTGCTGGGCGCGGCCCAGGAAGTCTTCGTCGCCCAGGGGTACCACGCCGCGGCGATGGACGACATCGCCGAGCGGGCGGGCGTCAGCAAGCCGGTGCTCTACCAGCACTTCCCGGGCAAGCTGGACCTCTACCTGGCCCTGCTGGACCAGCACTGCGAGAACCTGCTGCACGCGGTGCGCACCGCCCTGGCCTCCACGTCCGACAACAAGCTGCGGGTGGCGGCCACCATGGACGCCTACTTCGCCTACGTCGAGGACGAGGGCGGCGCCTTCCGCCTGGTCTTCGAGTCGGACCTGACCAACGAGCCGGCCGTGCGCGAGCGCGTCGACAAGGTCTCGCTCCAGTGCGCCGAGGCGATCAGCGACGTCATCGCCGAGGACACGGGCCTGTCGAAGGACGAGGCGATGCTGCTGGCCGTGGGCCTGGGCGGCGTCTCACAGGTGGTCGCGCGCTACTGGCTCTCCAGCGAGAGCACGGTGCCCCGCGCCACCGCCGTCCAGCTGCTGACCTCGCTCGCCTGGCGCGGCATCGCGGGCTTCCCGAAGAACGCCCCCGAGCAGCACTGACCCGGACCGTCCCGGGCTAATGTGTGGACATCAACCCACACCTTCGGAGGGACGTAAGCCGTGGAGGTCAAGATCGGCGTGCAGCACGCGCCGCGCGAGATCGTCATCGAGAGCACCCAGAGTGCCGAGGAGGTCGAGCGGGTGATCTCCGACGCGCTGGCCGGCAAGGCACCGCTGCTCAGCCTGGAGGACAGCCGCGGCCGCAAGGTCCTGGTCCCGTCCGAGCGCCTGGCGTACGTGGAGATCGGCGAGCCGGCGGCCCGCAAGGTCGGCTTCGGCGCGCTCTGAGAGCGCTTCCAGCGGCGGGGCCCCGGTGAGGAATTCACCGGGGCCCCGCCGTTGTCGTTACGGATGCACGCCGGGGAGGTTGCCGGAGACCCTCGTGGGGTAGTACGGCTTCGACCGGTTTGCACCCGCCCTTCGCCCCGTACGGGAGGGAAGTGACGATGATCCTCTGGGAAGTGCTCGGCTCGCTTCTCATCGGCCTCGCCGTGTCCTACGGCGCCCTGCACTGGCTGCCCGAGCGGTACGGGCAGTTCCGCTCGCGGCCGCTGACGCTGGCCACCGGTCCCGTCGCGGCGCTCTTCGGCGCCCTGCTCGGCCATTCGGTCCTCGGCCCGGGGCAGACCCCTGCCGTCCTGGCGGTCTCGCTGGGGGTGGCCGTCGCGCTGCTGTCGCTGCTGCTGCGCCAGGGCGACCACCCGGCCCGCCGATCAGCCACGGCCTGAAGGGGCGCGGTGCGGCCCGGGCCGGAGCCCGGGCCGGTGTCTTCAGGCGTACTGCGGTCAGGCCGCGAGGCCCAGCGCGGCCATGCGCTTGGTGTGCGCCTCGGTGATCCGGGAGAACATCTTCCCGACCTCCGCGAGGTCGAAGCCGTCGGCCACGCCGCCCACGAGCATCGTGGAGAGCGCGTCACGGTCGGCGACGACGCGCTGCGCCTGCGAGAGCGCCTCGCCCATCAGCCGGCGCGCCCACAGCGCGAGGCGGCCGCCGACGCGCGGCTCGGCCTCGATCGCGGCGCGCACCTTCTCGACCGCGAACGTGGCGTGACCGGTGTCGTCCAGCACGGTCAGCACCAGGGCGCGGGTGTCGGAGTCCAGGCGGGCCGCCACCTCGCGGTAGAAGTCACTGGCGATCGAGTCGCCCACGTAGGCCTTGACCAGGCCCTCCAGCCAGTCCGAGGGCGCCGTCTGGCGGTGGAACTCGTCCAGGGCGGCCGCGAAGGGCTGCATGGCGCCGGTCGGGTCCACGTCGATCGCGGTCAGCCGGTCGCGCAGCCGCTGGAAGTGGCCGAACTCCGCCGCGGCCATCTTCGCCAGCTCGGCCTTGTCGTCGAGCGACGGCGCCAGCTTGGCGTCCTCGGCGAGCCGCTCGAAGGCGGCCAGCTCGCCGTAGGCGAGCGCGCCCAGCAGGTCCACGACCGCCGCGCGGTACTGCGGGTCGGCGGATGCCTGATCCCAGTCCTGGGCGGCGATCCCGGTGAGCGCCTCGGTGGGCTCGTTGGCGTTCTCAGCGTTGTCGGACGTCTCCATGGAGCGCACAATAGCCCGCTTCGCAACCCGGGGAAGCCCCAGGTCAGCTACTTCATCCGGATCTGTCCCAAGGAATGTCCGGAGGATTGTCCGGACACACATGCGCCTTTCCGGGGTACAGTGGTAATGCGCCTGTCGAGTGTGTCGGCAGGCTGTCCCATGCTGTGTCCTCCGGGGGCATTTTCTCGCCCCAGCCCCTGGGCCCCCAGCGGATGCCCGGTCGGTGGCCCGATCGGCTTCCAAAACCGACCGCCCTCCGCACGGCGCGCACGAGACGTGCGTACCAGGAGGGATCCGCTCGCGGCACGTGTGCTCGAGCGAAGGCAGTGGTCCCGCGCCTTCCGGCGTCCCCAGGCCGGACAGCACCCCGGCGCGGTCCGTACGACCTGTACGACCCCCTTCGCCGCCCAGCGCCGCGTCTCACAGAAGAGGCAAGATCCTGTCCACTCTCTCGAACCCCTCGACCTTCCGAGACCTGGGAATCCTCCCCGAGACGGCCGAAGCGCTCGAAGCCGTCGGCATCGTTCACCCCTTTCCGATCCAGGAGATGACGCTCCCGGTCGCCCTCTCGGGCTCCGACGTCATCGGCCAGGCCAAGACCGGCACCGGCAAGACGCTGGGCTTCGGCCTCCCCCTCCTGGAGCGCGTGGTCGTCCCCGCGGACGTCGAGGCGGGCCGGGCGAAGCCCGAGCAGCTGACCGACTCCGCCCAGGCGCTCATCGTGGTCCCCACCCGTGAGCTGTGCCAGCAGGTCACCAACGACCTCCTGACCGCCGGCAAGGTGCGCAACGTCCGCGTCCAGGCCATCTACGGCGGCCGTGCCTACGAGCCGCAGGTCGAGGCCCTCAAGAAGGGCGTCGACGTCATCGTCGGCACCCCCGGCCGCCTGCTCGACCTCGCCGGCCAGAAGAAGCTCAGCCTCGCGCACGTCAAGGCCCTCGTCCTGGACGAGGCCGACGAGATGCTCGACCTGGGCTTCCTCCCCGACGTCGAGCGCATCATCACGATGCTCCCGGCCAAGCGCCAGACCATGCTCTTCTCGGCCACCATGCCGGGCGCGGTCATCTCCCTCGCGCGGCGCTACATGTCCCAGCCCACGCACATCCGCGCCACCTCGCCGGACGACGAGGGCCAGACCCACGCCAACATCGCGCAGCACATCTTCCGTGCCCACAACATGGACAAGCCGGAGATGGTCGCCCGCATCCTCCAGGCCGAGGGCCGCAACCGCGCGATGATCTTCTGCCGCACGAAGCGGACCGCCGCGGACATCGCCGACCAGCTCCTGCGCCGCGGCTTCGCCTCCGGCGCGGTCCACGGCGACCTCGGCCAGGGCGCCCGCGAGCAGGCGCTGCGCGCCTTCCGCAACGGCAAGGTCGACGTCCTCGTCTGCACCGACGTCGCCGCCCGCGGCATCGACGTCGACGACGTCACCCACGTCATCAACTACCAGGCCCCCGAGGACGAGAAGACCTACCTGCACCGGATCGGCCGCACCGGCCGCGCCGGCAAGTCGGGTACGGCCGTCACCCTCGTCGACTGGGACGACATCCCGCGCTGGAAGCTCATCAACAAGGCGCTGGAGCTCCCCTTCGACGAGCCCGAGGAGACGTACTCCACGTCCCCGCACCTGTACGAGGCGCTCGGCATCCCCGCCGGCACGAAGGGCATACTGCCGCGCTCCGAGCGGACCCTTGCCGGGCTCGCGGCGGAGGAGATCGAGGATCTCGGCGAGACCGGCGGCCGTGGTGGCCGCGGCGGCCGTGACCGCGACCGGGACCGTGGCCCGCGCCAGGAGACCGAGGAGCGCCCGGCCCGGACGCGCACGCCGCGTCAGCGCCGCCGCACCCGTGGCGGGGCCTCGCTCGGCAGCGAGCAGGCCGCGGCCGCGCCGGCGGCTGCTGCGGCCCCCGTCGCCGAGGGTGCTCCTGCTACGCCCGCGAAGCCGCGCCGTCGTCGTCGTACGCGCGGTGGTTCCGGCTCGGCGGCCCCGGTGGCGGCCGTCGCGGCCGAGACCGTGGTGACCGCTGAGCCGGCCGCTCCGGTCGAGGCTGCCGCTCCGGCGCCCGCCGCGGAGGTTCCGGCCCAGCCGCGCCGCCGCCGCACGCGTGCGGCGAAGCCGGAGGCCGCTGCCGCGGTGGTGGCTGCCGAGACGGTGCCCGTCGTCGAGGCGGCTCCGGTCGTCGAGACCGCGCCGGTCGTTCCGGCTCAGGAGCCGGCCGAGGCCGAGGCTCCGGCCAAGCCGGCCCGCCGGACCCGCGCCAAGAAGGCCGCGGCGGCCCCCGCCGAGGCTGTGGTCGACACGGCGGAGGCCGTGGAGGCGAAGCCGAAGCGCACCCGCAAGACGGCTGCGAAGAAGGCTGCGGCGGTCGAGCCGGCCGCCGAGGCCGAGATCGTCGTCGTGGAGAAGCCGAAGCGCACGCGCAAGGCCGCCGCCCCCAAGGCGGAGGCCGTAGAGGCCGAGGCTGCGACCGAGGTCGCGGAGAAGCCGAAGCGGACCCGCAAGACGGCCGCCAAGAAGGCCGTGGCCGCGGTGGAGACCGTCGCCGAGGCCGAGGTCGTGACCGAGGCTGCGGAGAAGCCCAAGCGCACCCGCAAGACCGCCGCCAAGAAGGCCGTGGAAGCGGTCGACACGGCCGAGGCGGCCGAGGCCAAGCCGAAGCGGACCCGTAAGGCTGCCGCCCCCAAGGCGGAGGCCGTGGAGGCCGAAGCTGCGACCGAGGTCGCGGAGAAGCCGAAGCGGACCCGCAAGACGGCCGCCAAGAAGGCCGTGGCCGAGCCCGCGGCAGAGGCCGAGGCGAAGCCGAAGCGCACGCGCAAGGCCGCTGCCGCCAAGACCGAGGCCGTGGAGGCCGAGGTCGCGGAGAAGCCCAAGCGCACCCGCAAGACGGCCGCGAAGAAGGCCGTGGCCACCACGGAGGCCTGACGCCCGGTCTGCTGACGCATGAAGGCCGGTCACCCCACGCTCGTGGGGTGACCGGCCTTCGCCGTCCCGCCGACCGGGCCGGTCCGGCACCGCCCCCGCTGCTCTCAACCCCGCCGCAGCGAACCGTTAGCCTCATGCCATGAGCAGGCCCCCCTTCCTCACGCTGCCCCCGCGTGCCCGCGCCCACCGGCTCTCCACGCCCCGCGGGGACTTCGCGGTGCTCGACGCCCTTCCCGCCGCTCCCCCGCGCGGCACCGTCCTGCTCGTGCCCGGTTTCACCGGCAGCAAGGAGGACTTCATCGCGCTGCTGGAGCCGCTCTCGGCGGCCGGGTACCGGGCCGTGGCCGTGGACGGGCGCGGGCAGTACGAGAGCGGCGGGCCGCGCGACGAGGCGGCGTACGCCCGCGCCGAGTTGGCGCGGGACGTGCTCGCCCAGGCGGCGGCCCTCGGCGGCGGCGTGCACCTGCTGGGGCACTCGCTCGGAGGGCTGATCTGCCGCGCCGCGGTGCTGGCCGACGCCTCCCCGTTCCGGTCGCTGACCCTCATGAGCTGCGGCCCGGCCGCGATCTGCGCACCGCAGCAAGAGCGCACGCGGCGCCTGATCGCGGCGCTCGGCGCGTACGACATGGGCGCGGTGTGGCTGGAGATGCGCAGGGCGGACGGGGAGAGCGCCCCGGCCGCGCCCGTCCCGCCGGAGCTGGACGCGTTCCTCCGCCGGCGCTGGATGGGGACGGTGCCCGAGCAACTGATGGCGACGGGCAGGCAGTTGACGTCGGAGCCGGACCGTACGGCGGAGCTGGCCGCGGTGCCGCTGCCCAAGCACGTCCTGTCGGGGGCCGTGGACTACGCGTGGCCCGTGCCGTCCATGGACGCGATGGCGAAGGAGCTCTCCGCCACCCGTACGGTCATCGAGGGTGCCGAGCACTCGCCCAACGCCGAGCGGCCGGGCCCCACGGCCGAGGCGCTGCTCCGCTTCTGGGAGCTGTCCGACCGGGCCTGAACGTCAAGGTCTGAGCGTCAGAGCCGGGCGTCAGAGCCGGTCATCGGCCGAGCCGGTCGTGACCGTGAAGAGCCCGCCGTCCGGGTCGCACAGCGTCGCCTCGCGCCCCACCTCCGACTCCCCCGGTTCCACGACCACGGTGCCCCCGGCCGCGAGCGCGGACTCGACGGCCTTCTCCACGTCCTCGACGCAGAAGTAGACGTGCCAGCGGGGCCGGATCCGCGGGTCGGGGGCGGCCTCGATGGCGCCGCCGCGCAGGCAGGCCACGGTGTGGCCGCCGGACCGCACCATGACGGCCTCGTCCTCGTAGCGGACCTCGCAGCGGTCGGGCCGCCCCGTGGCCCATTCGAAGACCTCGCCGTAGAAGATGGCGGAGGCGAACGCGTCGCGGGTGCGGAGCTCCAGCCAGGCCGGGGCGCCCCGCTGGCCGATCTGCCACTCGCGCAGGGTCCTGCCCTCCCAGAAGCCGAAGACGGCCCCGGCGGGGTCGGCGGCCAGCGCGGCGCGGCCGGGGCCGACGGAGAGGGGGCCGACGGCGACGGTGGCGCTGCGCTCGCGGATGCGCGCGGCGGTCACGTCGGCGTCGTCGACGACGAAGTAGGAGGTCCAGGAGACGGGCACGCCCATGCGGCGGGCGACGTTGCCGATGCCGGCGACGGGCCTGCCGTCGGAGAGGGCGACGGAGAAGTCCTCCCCGAGGCTGCCGCGGCGGAAGGTCCAGCCCATGACGGCGCCGTAGAAGGCCTGTGCCGCGGCGAGGTCGCCGGTCAGCAGGCTCACCCAGCACGGCGCCCCGGGCACGGCACGGTCAGTGACCGACATGGCCGATCGCCTCGTTTCTGTTCCGATTGCGAGTCAGGAGTCCCCGTCGGGGGTGGCCGGACCAATGGCCACGGCCCCCTGCCAGGGTTCCACTCGGCTTCCCCGTATGCATTCCGGCACGCGCTTTCCCCCCGCAGTTGATCCCATCCGAGGGAAGCCCGGCCGGAACGGGTGCGGATCAGAACTGGGTGTGCAAGTGGTCCCAGAAGCCGTCGCGCAGGGCCCGGCGCAGGTCGGCGTGCCCGCGCAGGGACAGGCCGAGCAGCGCCTCGGCCTCGACGAGGAGCTCCTGGTCGACGGCTCCGGGCAGGATGGGGTGCCCGGGGAGCAGCTCGGCGACGTTGTCGCGGCCGCGCGAGGCCAGCCACTGGGCCGCGACCTGGGCGCCGACGAACCGCACGTCGTCGCGGCCGGGCGCGGGCCGGCCGGCGAAGGCGCCGTCGGCGTACGCCTCGTGGGTGGTGCGCCGGGTGACGTACGGCTTGCAGAAGTCGAGGTCGAAGGTGCGCTGGCTGTCGACCTCCCACAGCAGCGGCTCGGCCTGGTTGCGTCCGCCGGCCGCCTCGATGCCCCACAGGTGGACGCGGGCGCCGTAGCCCTGGGCGGCCTCGACGGCCGAGACGAGGTCCTCGTCGCCGCCGATGAGGGCCGCGTCGCTGATGGCCCGGTGGCGGGCGAGCGATTCGAGGTCGGTGCGGATGAGGGAGTCGACGCCCTTCTGCTGGTTGTTGGCGTTGAGGTTGCCGAGGCGGACCTTGACGTCGGGGAGCTCGGCGATGCGCTGCTGCTCGGTGGTGTGGATGCGGCGGCGGGCGCCGTCGTACCAGTAGACGCGCAGCAGCCGGCTGTCGGGGAAGATCGTGCGCGCCCTGTCGATGAAGGCTTCGATCAGCCCTTCGGCGTCGAGGTCGAAGGAGCGGCGGTCCTCGGTGCCGGCGACGAGGCGGCCGGCGGCCGCGTACACGTAGCCGGCGTCGACGAAGATCGCGTGGGTGGAGGGGGTGGTGGCGACCTCGGCCAGCACGCGCGTGAGGAGGTCGTTGGTGCGCTGGACGGCGGCGGCGATGGCGTGCAGGTGCTCGGAGGGCTGCTCGCGTCCGGCGGACCGGTCGGGCTCGGGGGACTGCTCGTGCTCGGGGGACTGCTCGGAAGGATCCGTCATGGTGTCGTCTCGTTCGTTACGCACAGGCGGTTACGGCAACAACGCGGTCGGTTACACGGATTTAACAATTCTTAGTCATGTTAAAAATTTCCTTAGCGTAGGGAATGTTTGCAGGGGTAACATCGTTGTACCCCTACGGAACGCGCCCCACGGACGCGGTGCGTTCCGTCAGCCATGCAGTTCTCCTCAGGAGGATCAGACGAAGGGAGAAGCCGTGCGCTTCGAAATCATGCGCCTGGACGACGTCAACGGCACCGCCGTGGACAGCACCGTCGTGGACGCCGCCTCCGTCAACCGGATCGTGCAGCAGGCCGCTTCGACGGGTCAGCGCATCTATATCCGCCCGGCCGCCTCCGCGGCACAGTAGCGCCGACGCTCCTTCGCGAACAGCGACACCCCCGTACGGACTGTCCGTACGGGGGTGTCGTCGCATGTGCGACCGCGCGCCCGGCGCGGCCGCGGGTCACCTGGCCTCGATCACCTGCGTGATGCCGTTGATGATCTGCTGGACGGCCAGCGCGGAGAGCATCATGCCCGCGAGGCGCGTCACCAGCACCACGCCGCCGTCCTTGATCACCCGGATGATCAGCAGCGAGTAGCGCATCACGAGCCACAGCACGACGTGCATCGCGGCGATCGCCGCCCACACCGAGATCTGCGCGCCGGCCGAGTCCGCGTGCTGCACGGCGAGGATCACCGAGACGATCGCACCCGGCCCCGCGAGCAGCGGCATGCCGAGCGGCACGAGCGCCACGTTGACGTCCTTGGTCTGCGTCGGCTCCTCCGACTTGCCCGTGAGCAGGTCCAGCGCGATCAGCAGCAGGAGCAGACCGCCCGCGATCATCAGCGCCGGCGTGGTGATGTGCAGGTAGTCCAGGATCTGCTGGCCGCAGATACCGAAGACGGTGATCACGCCGAAGGCGACCGCGGCCGCCTGCCAGGCCATGCGGCGCTGGACCTTGGCCGGGCGGCCGGAGGTGAGGGCGAGGAAGATCGGCGTGATCCCGGGCGGGTCCATGATCACGAAGAGGGTGAGAAAGAGGGATCCGAAGACGGCGAAGTCGAACACAGGTGAGCCTTGCAGGAGTGGGTGGTGCGAGCAGGTGCGGAACGCCCGTCGGCGCGTACGGGCGTACGGCGGTGCGGGCGGGGGGCGTACGGGTGCGGTCACCCGCGCACGGCATCACCGGGGGTGGTGGGGACGGGGGTGTGCGGGCGCGACCGGAACCGGAAGAGGGGTGCGGGTCAGCCGCCGGCGCCGGGGACGGGGAACGCGCCCGTGGCCCGGCGCGTGATCTCGCCGTAGATTTCCGGGTCGGTCGTGAACTCGCCGAGCGAACAGGTCTTGCGGCTGCCGTGGTAGTCGCTGGAACCCGTGGTCAGCAGGGAGAGGTCGGCGGCGAGGCCGCGCAGCCGGGCGCGGGTGGGGGCGTCGTGGTCCATGTGGTCGACCTCGATGCCGTCGAGCCCGGCCGAGGCCAGCTCGGCTATCGCGCTCTCGGAGACGCAGTTGCCGCGCTTGAGCGCGAACGGGTGCGCCAGGACGGTGACGCCGCCGGCCGCCTTGACCAGGCGGATCGCGTCGAACGGATCCAGCTCGTGCTTCTCGACGAAGGCGCGGCCGTCGCCCGAGAGCCACTCGGAGGTGAAGGCGTCGGAGACGCTGCGCACGACGCCGAGCTCGACCATGGCGCTGGCCACGTGCGGCCGGCCGACGGCGCCGTCGCCGGCGATCTGCGCGACGCGCTCCCACGTGACGGGCACGCCGAGGTCGTTGAGCTTGGTGACCATGGCGCGGGCGCGGGGGACGCGGTCGTCGCGGACGAGGTCCCGCTCGCGGGCCAGGTCCGGCTCCAGCGGGTCGAAGAGGTACGCCAGCATGTGGACGCTGAAGCCGTCCGGGCCGGGGAGCCGGCAGGACAGCTCCGCGCCGGTGACCAGGGTCAGCCCGGCGGGCAGCGCCGCGATGGCCTCGGCGTGGCCGCCGACGCCGTCGTGGTCGGTGAGCGCCACGACGTCCAGCCCGGCCGCGGCCGCGTTGCGGACCAGCTCGGCGGGGGTGTCCGTGCCGTCGGAGGCCGTGGAGTGGGTGTGCAGGTCGATGCGCACGACACGGCTCCTCACGGCAACGGAACAACAGGGACCGCTTCAGGATAACCGGGGCCGCCCCGGGCCCCGGTCACGGCGCTTCCCGCCCGCCCGGCCGGCGCTAGCGGCCCGGTGGGGGCAGCAAGCGAGGGGAGAGCGCGCCGCACGGGAGGAGGTCCACCTCCGCGCCCGCGTCCCGCAGGTCCGTGAGGACCAGTTCGTCGTACATCAGGAGGCCCGACCGCTCGGGCCAGACCACGGCCCACAGCCACAGCCCCCGCGCCTCGCCCGCGAAGACGGCCCGGTCCTCGGGCGCGCCCTCGACGTGCCAGAGGGGCGTGGGACGCCCGGCCGCGTGCACCTTGGCGTGCGGGGAGCTGTCGACGCGCAGGGAGGCGCCGGGGTCGGGGCCGTCGATGCCGGCGTAGCGCGCGCCGAGGCCGACGCCGAGCTCCTCGGCCACCAGGAGCAGCTCGCCGGGGCCGCCCAGGGGGCTCGGCCCGGAGCAGGCGACGGCGGTGGCCCGCCCGCCGCTTCGGTCGTCCCCCGCGCAGACCACGCCCGTGAACAGCCACCCGACGGGCAGCGGCCAGGGCATCCACACGGGCACGTGGGAGCGGTTGACGACGACGGCCAGCGCATCCACGCTCGGCGGGACGACGGGCTGCAAGGGGTACACCGTGCCGTGGACGTCGCACTGCCACGAGTCGGCGAAGAGACCGGGCGCTCGCACCCGGCCACCGCACTTCGGGCAACTGGGTTCGCCCCTCATAGCCTCCAACGGTCCTCCCAGGCCGCCGCCGCGTCAAGGACGATCACCCGTCCGGACGGCGCGGGCCCGGACGGTCACCCCAGGGGTACCCCGGAGCGCTTCGGATCACGCAGGTCGGTGCCGTTCTTCAGCCACCGCTCTTGCAGCGCCTCCGCTCCCTGCACGCGCTTCCAGGCCGCCTCGTTGGGGGTCATGGGCAGCAGGGGGAGGAAGCGGACGGGGTCCATGGGGGCGTCCAGCTCCAGGTCCTCGACCAGGCCCCCGGACTCGGCGACGAGGACGGAGGTGAAGGGGGCTCCGGGCCACAGCGGTTCGCCGGTGTCGAGCGACGCGCCGGGCGCGACGACCAGGCCCTCCACCTGGGGGGACGCGGCGAGGACGGCGAGCGGGCGCAGCACCTTGTCCGTGTCGGCGAGGCCGGCGCGGACGGAGAGGACGAGCTCGGCGCGGGGGCCGCGCAAGGGATCGGCGATCACGGCCGTGGGGTCGGCCATGGGCTGGGCCGACATGCCGAGCGTGGCGTAGCGGACGACGTCCCCGTCATGGAACCGGAGGACCTCGATCCGGTCCGTGCCGAGGAAGGTCACCGCTGCGCGCGCGTCCGGTTCGCCCAGGGCTGTCCGGAGCCGGGCCTCGACCAGTGCGAGAACGTCTGCCATGCAGTGAGCATAGAACGCGTATCGAACGGGCAAAGGAGGGTATTGACGGGTCAAGTGGCTGCTAGCCTTGACCTCTGGTCAGGGAGTTACGTTCGTCCCTCAGCGGGGACCGGCCGGAGGAGGTGGGGCTGCGGTGGATCCTAGTCGACCGTGCAGTACCGGCAGTTCTCCCGTCCCTTCGCTCCGGACGCACACCCTGTGATCTGAGATCTTCCGACCCGGCAGTGCCGCCGACGTTTTCCCGGAAGTTCTTTCGCGCCCGCAGTGCCCGACGGAAGAGCGCCTTTCCCGCTTTGTTCCGTGTTCTCTGCGAAGTTCTCTGCTTCGAAGTACTCCGCTTCTCTGCGAAGTTCTCCGCGAACTGCCGTCAGCCTCCCGCACTGCTCGAAGCGCCGTCCGATGTGCGGACGTGTACCCGGCCATGGATACACGTCCACGTTCCGGACAGCGTTGCGCGCGCACTCCGCACCCGGGCTGGCGGCCGGCCCGTGAAGGAGCCCTGCCATGTCGATGATCCGCGACCTGCGCGCCGCCGTCCGTCCCGCCCTGCGCCGGGACGCCGCCCCGTACAACTACGACACCACCCGTGACCCCTCGGTCAGCAGCGCGGTCGTCGACTGCGCCGTCTACCGCGGCGGCAAGCGCATGAGCGACCACGTCAGCCCCGCCGAGGCGATGCGCCGGGTGCGGGCGGGCGGCGGCTTCGCCTGGATAGGGCTGCACGAGCCGACGGAGCGTGAGTTCTCGGGCATCGCCGCCGAGTTCGGGCTGCACCCGCTCGCCGTCGAGGACGCCGTCCACGCCCACCAGCGGCCCAAGCTGGAGCGCTACGACGACACGCTGTTCACCGTCTTCAAGACCATCCACTACGTCGAGCACGCCGAGCTCACCGCGACCAGCGAGGTCGTCGAGACCGGCGAGGTGATGTGCTTCACCGGGCCGGACTTCATCATCACCGTCCGGCACGGCGGCCAGGGCTCGCTGCGCGCGCTGCGCCACCGCCTCCAGGACGACCCGGAGCTGCTGGCCAAGGGCCCGTCCGCGGTGCTGCACGCGATCGCCGACCAGGTCGTGGACGGCTACATCGCCGTCGCCGACGCCGTGCAGGACGACATCGACGAGGTGGAGATCGACGTCTTCTCGCCCGCCGGCAAGGGCGCCTCGCGCGGCGGCGACGCGGGCCGGATCTACCAGCTCAAGCGCGAGGTGCTGGAGTTCAAGCGGGCCGTCGCCCCGCTGCTGCGGCCGATGCAGCAGCTCAGCGAGCGGCCGATGCGGCTGGTCGACCCGGACATCCAGAAGTACTTCCGGGACGTGGCCGACCACCTCGCCCGCGTCCACGAGCAGGTCCTGTCCTTCGACGACCTGCTGAACTCGATCCTCCAGGCCAATCTCGCACAGGCGTCCGTCGCGCAGAACGAGGACATGCGCAAGATCACGTCATGGGCGGCGATCTTCGCCGTGCCGACGATGATCGCCGGGATCTACGGCATGAACTTCGACCACATGCCGGAGCTGCACTGGAAGTACGGCTATCCGGCGGTCATGGTCGTGACGGTCGCCATCTGTGTCACCATCCACCGCGGCTTCAAGCGCAACGGCTGGCTCTAGCCCTTCTTCGCCACGCGGTCGGCCATGATGACGAGGCCCAGGCCGGCCATGATCACCGCCAGCGCCGGGTAGGACGCGACCGGCGGGGTCTGACCCAGCCACAGCGCCGCGATCAGGGCCGCGCCCGGCGTCTCCAGCAGGATCGCCGTGGAGGTGACGGACGGGCCGAGGCCCTTGACCACGCGGTTGATCAGCGAGTGGCCGAGCAGCTGCGCGGTGACCGTCAGGACGGCCAGCTTCAGCCACGTGCCGCCGTCGTAGCCTCCGAGGGACGCGCCGGAGACCAGGCACGCGGCGAGCAGCAGGACGGTCGTCGTGCCGTAGCAGACGTAGCTGTACGTGACCGTGCCGACCGTACGGCGCACCTCCGCGCCCAGCAGCACGTAGCCGGCGGCGGCCATGCCGCCGAAGAGCGCGAGCGCGTCCCCCGCGAGGGCGCGGGAGGACAGGGACAGGTCGACGCCGGTCAGGATCACCACGCCCAGGAACGCGAGGGCGGTGCCCGCCCACACGAGCGCGGGCGGGCGGTGGCCGCGCAGGCGCATCAGGAGCGTCGTCCAGATCGGGGTCGTGGTGACCAGGGCGGTCGAGGAGGCGACCGACGTCATCTGGAGGCTCGGCAGCCACACCCCGAAGTGCACGGCCAGCAGGGCGCCGGCGGCCACGGCCAGGAGCAGGTTCCGGCGGCCGAGAGAGAAGAGCTCGGCGCGGTGCCGGGTGAGGGCGAAGGGCGAGAGGGCGCCCACGGCCATGGCGTTGCGCCAGAAGGCGATGGCCAGGGCGGGGGCGGCGGTCGCCGCGATCAGGGGGGCCGAGAGGGAAATGCCGGAGATGGCTATCGCGAGCAGGAAGAGGTCCGTACGGACGGTGGGGTGGGGGTGGGCGTGGGCGTGGGGCCGGGGAATCGCCCCACTTGCCTTGGGCAGGGCTTCACGGCGCGTACGGGCACTGGTCACGCGTCCAGCGTAGATCTCCTGGTCGTACGGGCCACCGCGCGTCGCACGGGACGCCGCATAAAGTAGGCGGCATGACACAGACGCAGGCGCTGCTCGACCAGGCGCTCATCGAGGAGGCCACGAAGAAGTCCGGCCTCATCTGGGTGCAGGGCCCGGTGGGTCCGAGCCGTGCGCTGTGGCACGTGTGGCACGAGGGTGCCGCCCATGTGGTGGGCGGGCCCGGCGAGCAGCCGCTGGACGGGCTCGGGCTCGCCGACGGCGGCGAGGCGACGGTGACCGTCCGCAGCAAGGACAAGGGCGGGCGCCTGGTGTCCTGGGCCGCGCGGGTCACCGAGCTGCCGGCGGGGAGCGAGGCGTGGGAGGCGGCGGTCGGCGAGCTGAAGGCGAAGCGGCTGAACGCGTCCGACGCGGAGCGGGTGGCCGAGCGGTGGGCGAAGGACTGCCGCGTCCTTCGCCTGGAGCCGTCCGGGGCGACGGCGCCGCTCCCGGACACGTCCCTGACCGCGGTCCCTCTGCCGACCCCGGCCACGACGCGCCACCCGATGCCGGCAGCCCTCCCGAAACTCCTCCGGAGGGGCAGGCGGGGCACGCGCTAGCCGAGTTCCGGCGGTGCCGGACCGGGCCCCGCCCCTGAGGGGCTACGTCGCCGGGCCCGGCAACGGCGCGCCCTCCCCGGAGGGGATGCGCTTGCCGTAGTCCACCACGTCCTGCTTCGGTGGGGCCGTCAGGGCGAAGTCCTTGCCCCAGTCGGACAGTTCCAGCTGCCCCGCGCCGCCCGCGCGCTGGACACGCAGGGGGTACGGGTCGCCCATCAGCGAGACGTCGAGCTTCCCGCCCGAGCCCCCGGCGCCGTCGACCCGGATGGTCCGGGCGCCCCCCACCGTCCCGTGGTCGCCGCGCGCGAGCTTGCCGTGCAGGGCGATGAGGCCGTCCAGCAGGACGTTCTTGTCGGTGAAGCCCTTGAACTGCGCGTAGGCCGGGTCCCCGGCCGGCACCTTGACGTACTTCTTCTCCAGCTTGCCCGCGGCCGCGGCCCCGTCCCCCTTGTCGCCCCGCGACCAGAACGCCGCCGGCGCCTTCAGGAAGAGCTCGTCGCCGACCCGCAGCAGCTCGAACGTGCTGGCGTCGGAGGCGACCCGCCCGGTCCCCCCGTCCCGCTTCAGCCGCATGTCGAGCTTGTACGTGCGCCCCTGGCTGACGACGCTGCCGGAGAGGTGGACGGCCGAGGCGTCCCGCGCCGCCGTCCGCGCCTTGTCCTGGATCTTCGCCGGTTCGAGCTTGCCGACGCCGTTGGTCCCGGCGTCGGGGTCCTCCGCCGCGCCGCCGCAGGCGGTCAGGGCGACGGACAGGCCGGCGCACAGCGCTCCCACGAGAGCGGCCTTCCGGGTACGCACGTCGCTCCTGCCTCCTGTTCAGCCGGGGAAGTAGGGGGCAGCGTACCCGTGCCCGGCACAGGCGGAAGCCAGCAGTCCGGACGGCCCCCTCTCCCGCGCCGGGGAGAAGCCGGTCACGTTAGCCTGAACCGGACACCGGACCACGGAGGAGGTGCGCGGCATGGCGGCAGGCGCCCACCGGGTCTTCGTGTCGCACCTCTCGGGCGTGGCGGTCTTCGACCCCAACGGCGACCAGGTCGGCCGCGTCCAGGACCTCGTCGCGATGCTCCGCGTCGGCGGCCGCCCGCCCCGCGTCCTCGGCCTCGTCGTGGAGGTCGTCAGCCGCCGCCGGATCTTCCTGCCCATGACCCGGGTGACGGGCGTGGAGTCCGGTCAGGTGATCACCACAGGGGTGATCAACATGCGCCGCTTCGAGCAGCGCCCCACCGAGACGCTGGTCCTGGGCGAGCTCCTGGACCGGCGCGTACGTCTGGTCGACGGGGACGAGGAGGCGACCGTCCTGGACGTGGCGATCACCCAGCTGCCGGCCCGCCGCGACTGGGAGATCGACAAGGTCTTCGTGCGCCGCGGCAAGGGCGGTGCGCTGCGCCGCAAGGGCGAGACGCTCACGGTGGAGTGGTCGGCGGTCACGGGCTTCTCCCTGGAGGAGCACGGGCAGGGCGCCGCGAGCCTCCTGGCCACCTTCGAGCGGCTGCGCCCCGCCGACCTCGCGAGCGTGCTGCACCACCTCTCCCCCAAGCGCCGCGGCGAGGTCGCGGCGGCGCTCGACGACGACCGGCTCGCGGACGTCCTGGAGGAGCTCCCGGAGGACGACCAGATCGAGATCCTCGGCAAGCTCAAGGAGGAACGCGCCGCGGACGTCCTGGAGGCCATGGACCCGGACGACGCGGCCGACCTGCTCTCCGAGCTCCCGGAGGAGGAGAAGGAGCGGCTGCTGACCCTCATGCAGCCGGGCGAGGCCGCGGACGTGCGCCGCCTCCTGGCGTACGAGGAGCGCACCGCGGGCGGCCTGATGACCACCGAGCCGATCGTGCTGCGCCCGGACGCGACCGTCGCCGACGCCCTCGCGCGGGTGCGCAACCGCGACCTCTCCCCCGCCCTGGCCGCACAGGTGTACGTGTGCCGGCCGCCGGACGAGACCCCCACCGGCAAGTACTTGGGCACGGTCCACTTCCAGCGGCTGCTGCGCGACCCGCCCTTCACCCTCGTCGGCTCGATCGTGGACACCGACCTGCGGCCCCTCCCGCCGGGCACCCCCCTGCCGGCCGTCACGAGCTACCTGGCGACGTACAACATGGTCGCCGCGCCCGTGGTCGACGAGAGCGGCTCCCTGCTGGGCGCGGTCACCGTCGACGACGTCCTGGACCACCTGCTGCCCGAGGACTGGCGCGAGACCGAGCTGCACCACGGCGCTCCGGGCATGACCGAGCTGCCGGAGGCCGCCGATGGCCGGTAACGACCGCGGACGCGAGACCGACCGGCCCGGGCACCGGCCCGACCGCGCCGAGCGCGTGCGGGCCCAGTCCGAGGCCGTGCACCCGCACCCCCACCCCCGGCCGCGCGTGCGCCTGGACCTGCCGCGGGTCCGGCGCCGCGCCTGGCTGCCGGAGTACGACCCGGAGGCGTTCGGGCGGACGTCGGAGCGGATCGCGCGCTTCCTGGGGACGGGCCGGTTCATCGTCTGGATGACGGTCGTCATCGTCCTGTGGGTGGTGTGGAACACCACGGTCCCCGGGCACCTGCGGTTCGACAACTACCCCTTCATCTTCCTGACCCTGATGCTGTCCCTCCAGGCCTCCTACGCGGCGCCGCTGATCCTCCTCGCGCAGAACCGCCAGGACGACCGCGACCGGGTCAACCTGGAGCAGGACCGCAAGCAGAACGAGCGGTCGATCGCGGACACGGAGTACCTGACCCGGGAGATCGCCTCGCTGCGGATGGGTCTCGGCGAAGTGGCGACGCGGGACTGGATCCGCTCGGAGTTCCAGGACCTCGTGAAGGAACTGGAACAGCGCCGCGTATTCCCCGCGGAGAGTGAGGAACGCGACCGCTGACGGCCCTTTCCGGAGGCCCCCTCACGCGCCGTACCATCTCCGTATGGCTACCGACACGAACGGAACGTCCCCGAGCGAGGACGCGGTCCGCGCCGCGCTCGCGACGGTGAACGACCCCGAGATCCAGCGACCCGTCACCGAGCTGGGGATGGTCAAATCGGTGGAGATCGCGGCGGACGGTTCGGTCGCGGTGGAGATCTACCTGACGGTCTCCGGCTGCCCCATGCGGGAGACGATCACCAGCCGCGTGACGGAGGCCGTCGCGCGCGTCGAGGGCGTCACGGGCGTGACCGTCGGGCTCGACGTGATGAGCGACGAGCAGCGCCGCGAGCTCGCGGCCTCCCTGCGCGGCGGCACCGCCGAGCGCGAGGTGCCCTTCGCCAAGCCCGGCTCGCTGACCCGGGTGTACGCGGTGGCGTCCGGCAAGGGCGGCGTCGGCAAGTCCTCCGTGACGGTCAACCTGGCGGCGGCCATGGCGGCCGACGGCCTGAAGGTCGGCGTCGTCGACGCGGACATCTACGGCCACTCCGTCCCGCGCATGCTCGGCGCGGACGGCCGCCCCACCCAGGTCGAGGACATGATCATGCCGCCGTCGGCGAACGGCGTGAAGGTCATCTCGATCGGCATGTTCACCCCGGGCAACGCCCCGGTGGTGTGGCGCGGCCCGATGCTGCACCGCGCGCTCCAGCAGTTCCTCGCGGACGTCTACTGGGGCGACCTGGACGTCCTCCTGCTCGACCTGCCGCCGGGCACCGGCGACATCGCGATCTCCGTCGCGCAGCTCGTGCCGAACGCCGAGATCCTCGTCGTGACGACGCCGCAGCAGGCGGCCGCCGAGGTCGCCGAGCGCGCCGGCTCGATCGCCGTGCAGACCCACCAGAAGATCGTCGGCGTCGTGGAGAACATGTCCGGGCTGCCGTGCCCGCACTGCGACGAGATGGTCGACGTCTTCGGCACGGGCGGCGGCCAGAAGGTCGCCGACGGCCTCACCCGCACGACGGGCACGAACGTGCCGGTGCTGGGCGCGATCCCCATCGACGTCCGCCTGCGCGAGGGCGGCGACGAGGGCAAGCCGGTGGTCCTGACGGACCCGGAGTCCCCGGCGGGCGCCGCGCTGCGCGCGATCGCGGGCAAGCTCGGCGGCCGGCAGCGCGGCCTGTCCGGGATGTCGCTCGGCATCACGCCGCGCAACAAGTTCTGACCGGGTGCGCCGGCGGTCCTGAGCCCGGGCCCGCCGGCAGCACTCCGGCTGCTACTTCTCCTGGTGCCCCAGGTCCTTCACCGGCGCCGACGCCGCGTTCTGCTTGACGGACTCGATGCCCTTCTCGCAGGCCGCCCTGCTGTTGTACGACTCGCCTACGGCGATGATCTCGCCGTTGCCCGCCTTCAGCCGGTACCGGTACTTGCCGCTCTTGTCCTCGTACATCTCGAACTTGCCCGCCATGGCACCTCACCTCTCGGATTGCTGCCCCCTGCCGGGAATTCAAGCCCGGCACCGCGGCGCGCGCAGCCCGGGTGGGCCCGGCGAGTGACCCGTCGAGCGACCCGGCCGCCCGGCGGGGGCGGCCGCGGCGGCGCCCGTCAGCCCCGGTAGGCCGTGATGTCCTTGATCACCGAGAAGCCCATGCCGTACGCGCTCATGCCCCGGCCGTACGCCCCGATGTGGACCCCCTCCGCCGAGCCGGCGAGCACCCAGCCGTACTCCGACTCGCGGTAGCGGAAGTCCGTCGGCACGCCGTCCACGGGCAGCGACAGCGTCGACCACGCGGAGTCGTCCAGGTGGTCCGCCAGCTCCCAGGCGAGGGCCGTCTGCTGGTCGAGCCAGTCCTGCCGCAGGGCGCGCTCCATCTGCGCGGGCCACGTGCACGACAGCAGCCCCGAGCCGGCCAGCCAGGCCGCCGAGGAGACCGAGGTGGCCTCCAGGACGCCCGTGCCGTCGGCGCTGCGCCGGCCGGGGCGGCTGGCCACGGTCACGACGACCGTGAAGCGCTGCTTGGCGGCGTGCGGATCGGCCCGCTCGATGCGCAGCGTCGGCTCCTCGCCGTGGCCCGTCGCACCGTGCTCCACGGTCCCGTCGGCGGCGGCGCCGACCTGCATCAGCCAGCGCGGCCCGGTGTAGGCCTCGTCCAGGCCGTACCAGGGGAAGGAGGCGAGCAGATAGCCGTCGACCGCCCGCCGGGTGCCGAGCCCGCCCTCCGTGTCCCTGGCCGCGGCGTCCACGGCGGACGCGTCGGCCGTGCCGGACGTGCCGGCTCCTTGAGCCCCAACCCGACTCGTCGTCTCCATCTGCGCGGCGCCTCCTCGTTGCCCGGTGTCCTGGGCGAGCCCGCCCCCCTAGGACGACTTCACCCCAAACAAAGGGAGGATAGCCACCCCCGTCAATGGCGCAGGGGATGCGCGGTACTCAGGTGGCGTCGGAGTCGAACGGAGGGCGCTCCCCCGGCTCGGGCTTCCCGGGCTTCTTGAGCAGGTCCGGGCGGGCGGGCGAGCCGCCGTTCGAGGAGGACGGGGCGGAGCCGGGGGCCGCGGCGTCGCCCGTACGGCCGTGCACGGCGTCGGCGACGTCGGTCATCTCCGCCTTGAGGTCGAAGCCGTTGCGGATCTCCTTCAGGCCGAGCTCGTCCTTGTCCAGCACGTGCTTGCGGACGAAGGTCTTCGGGTTGAGGTCCTCGAACTCGAAGTCCTTGAACTCGGGGCCCAGCTCGGAACGGATGTCCTCCTTGGCGCTCTCGGAGAACTGACGGATCTTGCGCAGCGTGCGCGACACGTCCTGGATCATCTTCGGCAGCTTGTCCGGTCCGAAGATGAGCACAGCGAGCACCACGAGCGCGACCAGCTCGAGGGGTCCTATGTCGAGCACGTTGAAGCTCCTTGATGCGTCAATGGCCGACGGTCCAGGCCACCTATCACGGTACCTGGCCCGGCGCGGCCTGAGGGAGACACCTGGGCCAACATCAGGCCAAAGGCGACGTCAGGGCGGGGCGGAGCCCCGGGAGGCTCAGCGGGCGCTCGCGGAACCGAGGGTCAGGTCGACCGACCGGTCCGTGCCGTCCCGCTCCACGGTCAGGGTGAGGTGGTCGCCCGGGCGGTGGCTGCGGATCTTGACGATGAGCTCCTGGCCGCTGTGCACGGCCACGCCGTCGACCTTCTTGATCACGTCGTGCGGGCGGAGGCCCGCCTTGTCGCCGGGGCCGCCGGGGGTGACCGCCGGGTTGTCGCCGTTCTTCGTGTTCACCCGCGCCCCGTCGCCCGAGTACTCCATGTCCAGGGTGACGCCGATGACCGGGTGGGTGGCCTTGCCGGTGTTGATGAGCTCCTCGGCGACCCGCTTGGCCTGGTTGATCGGTATGGCGAAGCCCAGGCCGATGCTGCCGCCCTGGCCGCCGCCGAGGTCGCCGCTGTCGCCCGCGGACCGGATCGCGCTGTTGATGCCGATGACCCGGGCCTCCGAGTCCACCAGCGGGCCGCCCGAATTGCCCGGGTTGATGGGGGCGTCGGTCTGGAGGGCGTCCACGTAGCTGACGTCGCTGCCGTCGCCCTTACGGCCGCCCGCCGTGATCGGGCGCTCCTTGGCGCTGATGATGCCCGTCGTGACCGTGCCCGCGAGGTCGTACGGGGCGCCGATCGCGATCACCGAGTCCCCGACGCGCACGGAGTCGGAGTTGCCGAGGGCGAGCGGAGTCAGCCCGGACACGCCCGAGACCTTGATCACCGCAAGGTCGTAGCTGCTGTCCCGGCCGACGACGGCCGCCTTCGCGGTCTGGCCGCTGCTGAACGTCACCGATATGTCGCCGGCGGACCCTGCGGGCTCCACGACGTGGTTGTTGGTGAGGATCCGGCCGTCCTTGTCGAGGACGAAGCCGGTGCCGGTGCCCTGGTCGCTGCCGCCGCGGACGTGGATCGTCACCACGCCCGGCAGGGTGCGGGCCGCGATGCCGGCGATGCTGCCCGGCGCGCGGGCCGAGCGGTCGGCGCCGGCCTGGGGCAGCTCCACGTGGTGCCCGATGCCGCCGTCCCGCTCCAGGAACGCGCCGACTCCGCCGCCGATGCCGCCGGCGACGAGCGCCACGAGCAGGGCTCCGGCGACGAGGCGCCCGCGTCGCGAGCCGGCCTGCCCGGACGGGGCGACCGGCCCTGCCGGGGCGGCCCCCCAGGGGTCGTACCGCCAGGGCCCGCCGACGGGCGGGTAGGGCGGCGGGGGCATGGGCGTGCCGTGCGCGGGCGTCATGCCCGCTGGGGGCACGGGGGTGCCGTGCGCGGGCGTCGTGCCCGCTGGGGGCACGGGGGTGCCGTGCGCGGGCGTCATGCCCGCGGGAGGAACAGCGGTGCCGTGCGGCGGGGTGACGGGAGGTGCGGGCGTGCCGTGCGGGGGCGTCATGCCCACGGGCGGTACGGGCGGCAGCACGGTCCCCTGCGGCGGCGTGACCGGCCGCTGCACGGGCGGCGCGGGAGCCCACGGCCCGGGCTGCCCGTAGGGGGGCGTGCCGTAGGGATCGGGGACGTGACGCGGGGCGTGACCGTGGCCGGGCTTCCCGGCCACGGGCTCCTGGCCGTACGCCGGCGGTGGGCCCGGCTCCGCCTCGGGCGGGGTCGCCGGGGCCGGGCCGGGGGTCCCGGCCGCGTCCGCCACGGGCGGGGCCGGGTCCAGGAACTGCGGGTCCTCGTGCCGGCCCGCGGCAGCGGAACGCGGGCGGCTCCACCACTGCGGCCTGGGCGCGGCGCCCCGCGGCTTCCCCTCGTCCATCTTCTCCCCACCGTTCGCCGGAGGGCGCACGGCATCGCCGGAGGATGCGCGGCCCACTGGAATTCAACCAGGTCTGCGCGGGCGTGCGCAGGGGGCCCGCGCGGAGATCAGCGCCGGGCGATGTCCGCCGCGGGCGGAGCCGGCGCGGAGTGGCCCGTCCGTATCAGCGGGGGCAGCGGGGGCGCGGCGGAGGGCCGCAGCAGGGAGACCTCCCGCACCGGCACGGCGCCGGACGAGCCGGACCCTGCCGGGCCGCCCTGGGAGGAGGCGGTACGGGTCAGCCGCCGGCGCTCCTCGCGGGCACCGGCGGACGGCGCCGAGAGCGGGGTGGTCGCCGTGCGCGGGTTCTCCGCGCGCGGGCCCTGCGGCCCGGTGACCGAGGTCAGCGGCGAGGCGCCGCCGAGGGCGAACGCGGCGAGCGAGACGGCCCCGGCCGCGGCGAAGGCGATCCGCCGCCCCCGTATGCCGCCGCGGGGCGGCTCGGGCATCTCGTGGATCCGGAAGCCGCCCTCGCGGGGACGGGCGCCGGGCCGGACACCGCCGGGGAGCAGCCCGAGGGGCGCCAGGGCCTCAGCCCTGGCGGCGGGGCCGGCTTTTCCCGGACCTCCGGCGTCCTCGCGGCCCTCCGGGCCGTCGCGGTCGGCTCCGAGGGGGGCGTGGGGATCGCCCCCGGCCAGGCCCTGGAGCTTGGCCAGGAAGCCCTCGGAGAGCGGCGGGGGCGCCGCGGAGGCGAACACACTTTTGAGCCGGCGCTGAGCGTCGGCTTCCGCTTTGCAGTTCCAGCACGTGGCGAGGTGCGCGAGCACCCGCTCCCGAGAGTCGTGTCCCAACTCCCCGTCGACCAGGGCCGCGAGGCGGTCGCCGAGATGGTGCTCGGCGGGGGACTGACCGCCTGAACCGGTCACGCGATCCCGACCTCCCCACTCAGCGGAGCGCCGGCGGCCACACCCGCCACGGCGCGCTGCTCGGCCCGGGCGGCGGGCGAGCGGTGCTGGAGCGCCTTGCGCAGGTGGGAGCGGCCGCGGTGGATGCGGCTGCGGACCGTGCCGAGCTTCACGCCGAGCGTCGCGGCGATCTCCTCGTACGAGAGTCCTTCGATGTCGCACAGGACGACGGCGGCGCGGAACTCCGGGGCGAGCGTGTCCAGCGCCTGCTGGACGTCCGCGTCGAAGTGCGTGTCGTTGAAGTGCTGCTGGGGGGAGGGCTCGCGGCTGGGGAGCCGCTCCGCGGCGTCCTCGCCGAGCGCGTCGAAGCGGATGCGCTGGCGTCGCCGGACCATGTCCAGGAAGAGATTGGTGGTGATGCGGTGCAGCCACCCCTCGAACGTGCCGGGGGTGTACGTGGAGAGCGACCGGAAGACCCGGACGAAGACCTCCTGCGTGAGGTCCTCGGCGTCGTGCTGGTTGCCGGTGAGGCGGTAGGCCAGGCGGTAGACGCGGGCACTGTGCGTGCTGACGATCTCCTCCCAGGTGGGAGGCGTCCACGCCTGCGAATCCGCATCGGTGGCGAAGGTCGCGGTCTGTGCGGAGTCGTTGGTGCGCGAACGGTCAGCGGTCTTGGTCACGGATTTCGGCTCGCCGGCGGACCTGCGAAAGCGCTTCAGCACTCCCCGACGGTCGTCGGCCGCAGCCGCACCTCCCCTGTCGGCTCTGGTGGTGTCCAGTAGAGCCACTACCATATCCATCCCGCCCGTTAGCTCCGGATAAGGAATTTTGACCTGCATTTGGCCTTGATCCCCCCGCTCTTCCCGGCATCCCCTCCGTTTGCCCTCCCTCCTCCCCAACGCCCGGTCCCATCTGCGGGTTCCCATGGTCAGCGGATACAGTCACGGTTGCGTCGACTACGGGGACAGGAGAGGGCCATTACCGGCAACCAGCAGACGAGCTGGGCGTTCGCCGATGCGTTCGTCGCCGAGGACGAGGCGCTGCGCTGGGCCCGGGACCGGGCCGTGGAGGCAGGCCTGCGCTCGGTGTCGTCCGGCACCGGCGCGGCGCTGCGCCTGCTCGCCGCGGCCGTGGACGCCAAGGCGGTGGCCGAGATCGGCACGGGCACCGGCGTCTCCGGCATCCACCTCCTGCACGGCATGCGGCCCGACGGCGTGCTCACCACGGTGGACGCGGACCCCGAGTGCCAGCAGTTCGCCCGGCAGGCGTTCCGCGCCGCGGGCTTCGCGGGCAACCGTGCGCGCTTCATCCCCGGCCGCGCCCTGGAGGTGCTGCCGCGCCTGGCGGACGGCGGATACGACCTGGTGTTCTGCGACGGCGACCGGCTGGAGTGCCTGGACTACCTAGCCGAATCGTTGCGCCTGCTGCGGCCGGGCGGCCTCGTCTGCTTCGAGGGCGTCTTCGCCGACGGCCGCACGGTGGACTCCGCGGCCCAGCCCGCCGAGGTGCAGCGGCTGCGCGAGCTGCTGCGGGCCGTACGGGAGTCTCAGGTGCTGGTGCCGTCGCTGCTGCCGGTGGGCGACGGCCTGCTGTGCGCGGCGCGGCGCGGCTGAGGCCGCGGGAGCGCGTCGTGCGGGGCGGCCGCCGGCCCGGGCTCCCCGGGCAGGCCCCGCCTCCGCCGCCCGCCCCCGTCCCTGTCCCCGGACGCACCACTGCCCCGGCAGCCGGTGCGGACCGGCTGCCGGGGCAGCGTAAGAATGGTGGTTCGGCGTGTGTGTCAGCCGACAACCTTCTTCAGGGCGTCTCCGAGGGCCTCGGCCTCATCCGGGGTCAGCTCGACGACGAGCCGACCGCCGCCTTCGAGCGGAACCCGCATGACGATGCCCCGCCCCTCCTTGGTCACCTCGAGCGGGCCATCGCCCGTCCGCGGCTTCATGGCCGCCATGCTCGTTCCCCTTCCTGAAACCAGCTCATCGTCAGCCGACGGCCCCACGACAGGCCCGCGTCACCGGCATCGAACACATTGCTTCCAGGCCATTATCTCGCATCGCGTGACCCAATGAACAACATCGGTCCGTATCCCTTCGGCAACGCGATCGCGCAAAACCACTCAATTCGGCGATCGGACTGCGATACTGCGCCGCCCCGGCCATGAATCCATGGCCGGATTCTTTGACGCAGGTCACATATCGGCGGCCGGTGATCTCCGGCATGCTGAGCCCTGAACGCCGCCCGCAGGGCTTGCGACGAGGGAGGGAACGCACCATGGCCGACTCCGTGCTCTACGAGGTGACGGACGGACTCGCGACGATCACGCTGAACCGTCCCGATGCGATGAACGCGCTCAACACCGACACGAAGGCGGCCCTGCGCGACTCCTTGCAGCGTGCGGCCGCGGACCCGGCCGTACGGGCGGTGCTGCTGACCGGCACGGGGCGCGCCTTCTGCGTCGGGCAGGACCTCAAGGAACACGTCGAATCGCTCGCCGCCGACCGGGAGCACGGCACGCGGCGGACGATGACGACGGTCAAGGAGCACTACAACCCCATCGTCACGGCCATCGCCGGCATGGCGAAGCCGGTGGTCGCGGGCGTGAACGGAGTCGCCGCCGGCGCGGGAGCGGGCTTCGCCTTCGCCGCCGACTACCGCGTCGTCGCCGACAGCGCCTCCTTCAACACCTCCTTCGCGGGCGTCGCCCTGACCGCCGACTCGGGCGTCTCCTGGACGCTGCCGCGCCTCGTCGGCCACAGCCGCGCCTCCGACCTGCTGCTCTTCCCGCGCAGCGTGCCGGCCCAGGAGGCGTACGAGCTGGGCATCGCCAACAAGGTCGTCCCGGCGGCGGAGCTGGCGGCCGAGGCGGAAGCCGTCGCCCGGCGGCTGGCGGACGGGCCGACCGCGGCCTACGCGGCGATCAAGGAGTCCCTCGCCTACGGGGCGGGGCGGCCGCTGGCCGACGCCCTTGCCAAGGAGGACGAGCTCCAGTCCCGTGCGGGGGCGTCGGAGGATCACGCCATCGCGGTGGACGCGTTCCTGAAGAAGGAGAAGCCGAAGTTCGTGGGGCGCTGACCCGTACGGGAGGGCCGGGCCCGGCCCGGCGCCCCCCTCGGGCCCGGGCTCAGCGGGCGTGGCAGCCCTTCAAGTGGTCGTTCACCAGCCCGCACGCCTGCATCAGTGCGTACGCCGTCGTCGGCCCGATGAAGCGGAAGCCGCGCTTCTTGAGGTCCTTGGCCAGGGCCGTCGACTCCGGTGTCGTCGCCGGGACGTCCGCGGCCGAGCGCGGCGCGGCCGCGGCCCGCGCCGGGGCGTAGGACCAGATCAGGGCGTCCAGCTCGCCGGGCGCCCACTCCGCCGCCACCCGTGCGTTGGCGATCGCGGCCGTGATCTTCGCGCGGTTGCGGATGATGCCGGTGTCGCCCAGCAGCCGCTCGGCGTCCTCGTCGGTGAAGGCCGCCACCTTGGCGATGGAGAAACCGGCGAAGGCGGACCGGAAACCCTCGCGGCGGCGCAGGATCGTCAGCCAGGACAGTCCTGACTGGAAGGCCTCCAGGCATATCCGCTCGTAGAGGGCGTCGTCGCCGTGCACGGGGCGGCCCCACTCGGTGTCGTGGTAGACGCGGTAGTCCGCCATGGACTCCGCTTCCAGGCCCCACGGGCAGCGTGGGAGGCCGTCCGGGCCGGTGATCAGGGCGCCGCTCATTTCTTCTTCTCCCCCTCGTCGTCGCCGTCACCGCTGACGGTCCTGCCCGCGGCCTGGGCGCCGCCGCCCATGGCCGCGGCCTGCGCCCCGGCCAGCGCCGCCTCCAGCTCCGCGATGCGGGCGTCGCGCTCGGCGAGCTCGGCGCCGAGCCGGTCCAGCGCCTCGTCCGTCTCGGCCATGCGATAGCCGCGCAGGGCGACCGGAAGGCGCAGGGTGTCGACGTCGGCGCGGGCCATGGGGCGGTCGGCGGGGAGCGGCCAGACGGTCCGGTCGGCGGCGGCCTCGGGCAGCGCCGCGCCGCTCCCGCCGCCGGCGACGAACAGCGCGACCGCGGCGACCACCACGACCAGCGCGATGAGCAGGAACCAGAACACGACCATCTCCCCGGGAACACGGACTGCGATTCCGTCCACCCCGATCGTGCCATGCCGCACTGACAGTTAAGGTCGCTGGCGGACCACCGAGAGGGAGTAGGAACATGCTGCGGCTGGGACGACGCGAGTTCGATGCGCACGAGCCGGTGATCATGGCGATCGTCAACCGGACGCCGGACTCCTTCTACGACCAGGGTGCGACGTTCGGCGACGAGCCCGCGCTGGCCAGGGTGGAGCAGGCCGTCGCCGAGGGCGCCGCCATCGTCGACATCGGCGGGGTGAAGGCCGGGCCGGGCGAGGAAGTGACCGCCGAGGAGGAGGCACGGCGCACGGTCGGCTTCGTGGCCGAGGTCCGCCGGCGCCACCCGGACGTGGTGATCAGCGTCGACACCTGGCGGCACGACGTGGGCGAGGCGGTGTGCGAGGCGGGCGCCGACGTGCTCAACGACGCGTGGGGCGGGGTGGACCCCAAGCTGGCGGAGGTCGCGGCCCGTTACGGCGCGGGCCTGGTGTGCACGCACGCGGGCGGCGCGGAGCCGCGCACGCGCCCCCACCGGGTGGAGTACGAGGACGTGATGGCGGACGTCCTGCGGGTCACGCTGGGGCTCGCGGAGCGCGCGGTGGCGCTGGGCGTCCGGCGCGACGGCATCATGATCGACCCGGGGCACGACTTCGGGAAGAACACCCGGCACTCGCTGGAGGCGACCCGGCGGCTCGGCGAGATGGCGGAGACGGGGTGGCCGGTGCTGGTCTCGCTGTCGAACAAGGACTTCGTCGGCGAGACGCTGGACAAGCCGGTGAAGGAGCGCGTGCTGGGCACGCTCGCGACGACGGCCGTCTCGGCGTGGCTGGGCGCGCAGGTCTACCGCGTCCACGAGGTCGCGGAAACGAAGCAGGTGCTGGACATGGTGGCGTCCATCGCGGGCCACCGGGCACCTGCGGTGGCTCGGCGGGGGCTCGCCTAGCCGCAACCCACGCCCCGGCTCGGCGCGGTCCGGCCTGAGAGCCGCGGCAGGCCCGGCACCACCGGACCGCCTCATCGTGGTCGCGCGCCGCTGCGGCGGAAGGAGGATGCCCGCCGCAACGGCCGACGCGCCACCGTGGCGAAGGTCCGCCGGAGGCGGTGGGTTACATCCCCGCTTCCTTCGTCACCAGCCGCACCGCCTCTTCCACGTCGTCCGTGACGTGGAAGAGGTGCAGGTCGTGCGGGCCGGCCTTGCCCTCGGCGATGATGGTGTCGCGGAACCAGTCGACCAGGCCGCTCCAGTAGGCGGAGCCGAAGAGCACGATCGGGAAGCGCGTGACCTTCTTGGTCTGGACGAGGGTGAGGGCCTCGAACAGCTCGTCCAGCGTGCCGAGTCCGCCCGGCAGGACGACGAACCCGCTCGCGTACTTCACGAACATCGTCTTGCGCACGAAGAAGTAGCGGAAGTCGACGCCCAGGTTGACGTACGGGTTGAGCCCCTGCTCGAAGGGCAGTTCGATGCCGAGGCCGACGGAGACGCCGCCGGCCTCCGTCGCGCCCTTGTTGGCGGCCTCCATCGCGCCGGGCCCGCCGCCCGTGATGACCGCGAAGCCCGACTCGACGAGCCCGCGCCCGATCGCGATGCCGGCCTCGTACTCCGGCGAGTTCCGCGGCGTGCGGGCGGAGCCGAAGACGCTGATGGCGGGTGGCAGTTCGGCCAGGGCCCCGAAGCCCTCGACGAACTCGGACTGGATGCGCATCACCCGGAAGGGGTCCTCGTGGACCCAGTCCGCGGCCCCCCTGGTGTCCAGCAGGTGCTGGTCCGTGGTGCCCGCCTGCATCTGGCCGTACCGGCGTACCACCGGCCCCCGGCGCTGCTCCCGCTGCGCGCGCGATCCTTCGGGATGTGCCATGCCGTGCTCCCTCCGCTGCAGATCGTTGCTGTTCAGCGTAGGCCCACGCACCCGGCCTCCCGGCGGGTCACCGGAAGATCGACGGAAGGTCAGCCGGCCAGCCAGGCCCGCAGCCGCTCCTCGCAGTCGTTGATCAGCGAGGCCCGGACGCGTTCGTCCCGCTTGTGCGCGAGGGTCGGGTCGCCGGGGCCGTAGTTGACGGCCGGCACCCCGAGCGCGCTGAAGCGGGAGACGTCGGTCCAGCCGAACTTGGGCTTGGGCGTGCCCCCGACGGCCTCGATGAACGCGGCCGCCGCGGGGTGGGACAGCCCCGGCAGCGCGCCGGGCGACTCGTCGTCCACGACGAGCTCGGCGACGCCGCAGTCCGCGAAGACCTCGCGCACGTGCTCCAGGGCCTGCGCGGGGCTGCGGTCGGGCGCGTAGCGGAAGTTGACGGTGACGGTGCACGCGTCGGGGATGACGTTGCCGGCGACGCCGCCCTCGACGCGGACGGCGTTGAGGCCCTCCCGGTACTCCAGGCCGTCGATGACGCGGCGGCGCGGCTCGTACGCCGCGAGCCGGGCCAGGATGGGCGCGGCGGCGTGGATGGCGTTGCTGCCCATCCAGCTGCGCGCGGAGTGGGCGCGCTCGCCGGTGGTGTGCAGGTGCACCCGGAGGGTGCCCTGGCAGCCGCCCTCGACCTGGGCGTCGGAGGGCTCCAGGAGGACGGCGAAGTCGGCGGTGAGCCACTCCGGGTGGGCGTCGGCGATGTGCCCGAGGCCGTTGAGGTGGGCGGCGACCTCTTCGTTGTCGTAGAAGACGAGGGTCAGGTCGCGGTTGGGGTCGGGCACGGTGGCCGCGATGCGCAGCTGGACGGCGACGCCGGACTTCATGTCGCTGGTGCCGCAGCCCCACAGGAAGCCGTCCTCGTCCAGCCGGGAGGGGACGTTGCCGGCGATGGGGACGGTGTCGATGTGGCCGGCGAGCACGACGCGCTCGGAGCGGCCCAGGTTCGTGCGGGCCACGACGTTGTTGCCGTGGCGGTCCACCGTCAGGTGCGGCAGCGCGCGCAGGGCGTTCTCGATGGCGTCGGCCAGCGGCTTCTCGCTCCCGCTGACCGACGGGAAGTCCACGAGCTGGGCGGTCAGGGCGGCGGCGTCGAGGGACAGGTCGAGTGCGGCGTCATCCATGCGGCGACTCTAGCCCGGCCGGTGCGGGCGGGGCCGGGCAGGAGGGCGGGACCAGGGCGCCGTCCGCACTCTCCAGTAACGTGGGCCGCATGTCCCGGATCTTCGTCACCCGGCGTGGCCGCATGTTGCGCATCGTGGCCGCCTGTGCGGTGCTGCTCGCGCTGATCGGTTACGGGATCGCCCAGCTGGTGACGGGCGGCCCGGGGGCGCCGCGCTGCACGGTGCGCGCGGACGGCGCGTCGTACACCCTCTCGCCCGAGCAGGCGGTGAACGCGGCGACGATCTCGGCCGTGGGGGCCGAGCGCGGGCTGCCGGAGCGAGCGGTGACGATCGCCCTGGCCACGGCCATGCAGGAGTCGGGGCTGCGCAACATCCACCACGGCGACCGGGATTCGCTCGGGCTGTTCCAGCAGCGGCCGACGCAGGGCTGGGGCAGCGCGCAGCAGATCACCGACCCCGTGTACGCGGCGGGGAAGTTCTACGATCACCTGGTGGAGGTGCCGGGCTATTCGCGGCTGCCGCTGACGGTCGCCGCGCAGAAGGTGCAGCGCAGCGGCTTCCCGCAGGCGTACGCCAAGCACGAGCCGGACGCGTCGCTGCTGTCGTCCGCGCTGACGGGCCGGGAGGCCGCGGCGTTCACCTGCACGACGAGCCCGAGCGACGGCAAGAAGGGCGACGTCTCGGCGGTGCGGGCCAAGCTGCGCCGGGAGTTCGGCGGGTCGGCGGTCCCGGGTGCGGACACGCTCGCGGCCGGCACCGGTGCCGGTGCGGGCGCGGCCGGGGGTGCCGCGGCGCGGACGCTGACGGTGCCCGTGCCGGACAAGGCGCCCGGTCCGGGCGAGCCGGCCGAGGGCGGCCGGGAGCGGCGCGGCTGGCAGCTGGCGTCGTGGGCGGTGGCGCACGCGAGCGAGCTGCGGATCGAGCGGGTGTCCTTCGGCGGCCGGGTGTGGACGGCGGCGGATTCCCGGGACGGCTGGCGCGAGGACAGGGGCGCCAAGGGCGCCGGGGGCTCCGGGGGATCGGCCGGGCCGGGGAATTCGGCGGGGAGCTCCTCGCCCGAGGTACGGATCACGACCGCCCCGTAGACGCTCAGGAGTACGAGCGGACCCCCCGGCGGGGGTATGCACAACAGCCCCGCGCGATTGCCGGGCACCGCCTGCCCCAGGCGTCCGGCTTTCTCGGAAATTCCTTGTGACTAAAGGCTTGTAAGCCTTCCCGACGGGCATACTGCACGCCCGTTTTGCCCCGCTATTAGGGGGACAGATAATGCGACGCATTACCAACTCTTTACCGTGGCGCACCGCAACCTTCAGCGGATTCACGCGGTAGTCACTGCGTCCGCTCGCCGGACAGCCAACGTCCTCAACTCCGCTAAAGGAGCATCATGTCCCTCCCCCTGACGCGTCGGATCGCCCGGGCCGCCCTGCTGGTAGCTGCCGGTGCGGCACCCGTCATCGGCGCGGCCGGAGCGGCGAGCGCCGCCCCGCAGGCTCCCGACCTGACGAGCGGCCTGACCGCGGTGGACGGCGCGAACCTCGGCACCAACGTGGACGCGGCCGCCCACAAGGCCGGGGACACGGTGACGGGCGTCGGCACCAGCGCCATCAAGACCACCGTCCCCGGTGCGGCCGACGCCACCGGCAAGGCCGCCAAGACCGCCGCCCCCGCCGTCCAGAAGGTCGTCGGCGAGGCCGCGGGCACCACCTCCGGGCTCGCGGGCGAGGCCACCAAGACCGCCGGCGGCCTGAACGCCAAGGGCCTGCCCCTCGGCGGCGGCCAGCTCCCGATCGGCGGCTGACACAGCGCACGCACGCACAGCACGCGAGAGGGCCCGGGAGTTTCTCCCGGGCCCTCTCGCGATGTCTCGCAGGTCGCTTCCCGCGGATCGCTTCCCGCAGGTCGCGGCTATGCCGCCAGACGGCGGACCGCGGCCTCCACCCGCTCGTCGGTCGCCGTGAACGCGATCCGCACGAACTGCTCCCCCGCCTCCCCGTAGAACACCCCGGGCGCCACGAGGATGCCGCGCTCGGCCAGGGCGGCGACGGTGTCCCAGCAGGGCTCGCCCCGCGTGGCCCACAGGTACAGCGACGCCTCGCTGTGCTCGATCCGGAAGCCCGCCGCCTCGAAGGCGGCCCGCAGGGACGCGCGCCGGGCGGCGTAGCGCGCCCGCTGCTCGGTCACGTGCGCCGTGTCCCCCAGGGCCACGGCCGTGGCGGCCTGCACCGGGGCGGAGACCATCATGCCGCTGTGCTTGCGGACCTGGAGCAGCTCGCCCAGGACGGCGGGGTCACCGGCGAGGAAGGCCGCGCGGTAGCCCGCCAGGTTCGAGCGCTTGGAGAGCGAGTGGACGGCGACGATGCCCTCGTACGAGCCGCCGCAGATGTCCGGGTGCAGGACGGAGACCGGCTCGGCCTCCCAGCCCAGCTCCAGGTAGCACTCGTCGCTGAACAGCAGCACCCCGTGCTCCCGGGCCCACGCGACGGTGCGGCGCATCTCGTCCGCGCTCAGGACGCGGCCGGTGGGGTTGGACGGGGAGTTGAGCCAGAGCAGCTTGAGGCCCGTGGGGTCGAGCTCCGTAGGCTCGTCGTAGACGACGGGCTCGGCGCCCGCGAGGCGCGCGCCCACCTCGTACGTCGGGTAGGCCAGCCGCGGGTAGGCGACCTTGTCGCCCGCGCCGAGGCCGAGCTGCGTCGGCAGCCAGGCCACCAGCTCCTTGGAACCGACGATCGGCAGCACGTTCGTGTGCTCCAGGCCGCGGGCGCCCAGCCGGCGCTCCGCCCAGCCCGTCAGCGCGTCGCGCAGCGCGGGCGTGCCCCACACCGTGGGATAGCCGGGGCTGTCGGCCGCGTCGGTGAGCGCCCGCTGGATGAGCGCGGGGACGGGGTCGACGGGGGTGCCGACCGAGAGGTCCACGATGCCGTCGGGGTGGGCGGCCGCTTTCGCCTTGTACGGGGCGAGCCGGTCCCAGGGGAAGACGGGGAGGCGGGAGGAGACTGCGCTCACGGTGTTCGCTCTCTTGCTCTGGGGGTGACCGGAGATACGCCGCGGCCCCGCACGGCTGCGGCCGTACGGGGCCGGGGTGGCCGCTCGGGTCAGTGCTCCGGGTTGATGTCCGCGGGCAGCGCGGCGATGAAGGGGTGGTCGCGCTCGATCAGGCCGAGCTTCGAGGCACCACCGGGCGAGCCGAGCTCGTCGAAGAACTCGACGTTCGCCTTGTAGTAGTCCTTCCACTCCTCGGGAGTGTCGTCCTCGTAGAAGATCGCCTCGACGGGGCAGACCGGCTCACAGGCACCACAGTCGACACATTCGTCCGGGTGGATGTACAAGGACCGGGAACCCTCGTAGATGCAGTCGACGGGGCACTCCTCGATGCACGCCTTGTCCTTCACGTCGACACAAGGCTGCGCGATGACGTAGGTCACGCTGTCGTTCCTCCTCGGTAGGGCTCATCTCGCGCGGGAGCGCGGCGTCGTCGATGCCCACACCTAGTATCTCCGTTCCCGGGCACTTGACGAACAAGAGGGGCGAGGAGAGCTGTGGAATTCACCACGGGCGGACGGCTGGAAATCAGGATCAGTACCGCTGATGTGGGAAAAAGGGTATCCGTACGCCGTCTGAACCCTTCAGGAGGGTCTTCCGCGGGGTCCGCCGAGCGGTTCACGGACACCGTCGGCGTCCTCACCTCCTGGGAGGGCGGCGTGCTGCGGATCACACGACGGACCGGAGAGATTGTCACTTTCGGCGAGGACGCGCTCGTCGCCGGCAAGGTCGTGCCGGCCGTCCCGCCCCGGCGGCGGGGCCCCGCCGCGACCGTGCGCGAGCTCCAGGAGACCGCCGCGCGCGGCTGGCCGGCCCGCGAGACCGCGCGCCTCGGCGACTGGACCCTGCGCGCGGCGGGCGGCTTCACCGCCCGCGCCAACTCGGCCCTGCCGCTCGGCGCTTGCGGGCTGCCGCTGCCGGAGGCCGTGGACCGCGTGACCGCCTGGTACGCCGAGCGCTCCCTGCCCGCGGCGATCCAGGTCACGACCGGCGACCCGGAGCGGGACGCCCTGCTGGACGCGGAGCTCGCCGGGCGCGGCTGGACGGCGGAGCGGCACGCCCTGATGCGGACGGCCGCGCTCGCCCCGATCGCCGACACCGGGGCCCCCACGGAACGCGTGCAGCTGTCACGTACCGCCGACGAGGCGTGGCTGCGCGCGTACGGGCGGACGGGCGCGAGCGCCGAGGACGCCCTGGCCGTGCTGGGCGGGGGGCCGTCGGTGTGGTTCGCGTCGGTGCCGGGCGGGCCGGCCGCGGGCGGGGCCGCCGGCCCGGCCGCCGTGGGCCGGTGCGTGGTCGACGGCCGGTGGGCGGGCTTCTCGGCGGTCGCCGTGCACCCGGACCACCGTCGGCAGGGGCTCGCCACGCAGGTCATGGCGCGCCTCGCGGAGCAGGCCCTGAGCGAGGGGGCCTCGGCGGCGTACCTCCAGGTGGAGACGGATAACGGCGCGGCGTCGGCCCTGTACGACGAGCTGGGCTTCACGACGCACCACGCGTACCACTACCGCCGTGAGGCGCGTCCGTAGTCCGGATGGCGGTGATCACGCATTCCGCCGGACCCGCGCCGTCGTGGTACTTCGCCGTCGCGGCGGGAAGGAGTCCGGCCGCGACGGCACGGGGCAGCGCTCGCGCGCAGCGCACGGGAGAGCGGCCCGGCCTCTCCAACCCGCCGCCACGGCGATCAGCCACGATGGCGAGGGTCCGGCGGAATACCCGGTCAGCGCAACCCGCGCGACCATGGAAGGCAGAAGCGGAGGCACCATGTTCGACACCACCGGCCGGCGGCAGCGGTTCGCGGAGGCCGCGCGCGAGACGCGGCCCGACCTCGCCCTGCTGTGCCTGCTGATCGCCGGAGAGGCCGACCCGGACGCGGGCGAGGAGGCGGTCGACGCCGCGCAGATAGAGCTGGACCGGCTCGCCGGGCTGCTGCCCGCCCTGGGCCGGCAGGCACCCCCGCGGCGGTGGGCGGAGGCGCTGGCGGCCCTCCTCGGCGAGCGCTGCGGCTTCCACGGCTCCCCCGCCGACTACCGGCGGCTGGAGTCCTCGCTGCTCACCGAGGTGCTCCGGCGCCGCCGCGGGCTGCCGATCCTGCTGTCCGTGGTGTGGATGGAGGTCGCGCGGCGGGCGGGCGCGCCGGTGTACGGGGTGGCGCTGCCGGGCCACTTCGTCGTCGGTTTCGGCGAACCCTACGGGCAGCACGTGCTGGCCGACCCCTTCGACGGCGGCCGGACCCTGTCCGAGGAGGAGGCGGGCCTGCTGGTCGCGGGCGCCACGGGCGCCCCGCTCGCCCCGTCGATGTTCTCCCCCGCGGAGCCGCCCGAGATCGTGCTGCGGGTCCTGAACAACATCCGCGCCTGGGCCGCGGCCCGGCCCGAGCGCAGCGACGTCCAGCTGTGGGCCGTCGAGCTGTCGCTGCTGCTGCCCAGCCACCCGGCCAGGCTGCGCTACGAGCGCGCCGAGCTGCTCGTGGAGCGGGGCGACTTCGTGGGCGGCGCGCACGAGATGGAGGAGTACGCGGAGGTCATCGACGCGCTGGAGCCGACGGTCGCGGAGACAGTGCGGCGGCAGGCGCGGGCGGCCCGGGCGATGCTCAACTGACCACCGGCCGGGCCGGCAGGCCCGCCGGGCCCGTCGGCGTCACAGCCAGCCCTTGTCCCTCGCGATGCGGACGGCCTCGGCGCGGTTGCGCGCGCCCGTCTTCTGGATGGCGGTCGAGAGGTAGTTGCGGACGGTGCCGTTGGAGAGGTGCAGCGTCCTGGCCAGCTCCGCGTTGGTCGAGCCGTCGGCGGAGGCGCGCAGCACCACCCGCTCGCGGTCGGTCAGCGGATTGGCGCCCTCGGCGAGGGCGGCCGCCGCGAGCGTCGGATCGATGACGCGCTCGCCGCGGAGCACCCGGCGCAGGGCGTCCGCGAGCTGCGCCGCGGGGGCGTCCTTGACGAGAAAGGCCTCCGCCCCCGACTCCATCGCCCGGCGCAGATAGCCCGGGCGGCCGAAGGTCGTGAGGATCACGACCTTGAGGGAGGGCAGCTCGCGGCGCAGGAGGGCGGCCGCGTCGAGCCCCGTCATCCCGGGCATCTCGATGTCGAGCAGCACCACGTCCAGGTCGTGGGCGCGCGCGGCGTCGAGCACCTCGTCGCCCCGGGCGACCTGGGCGACGACCTCGATGTCCCCCTCCAGCCCGAGCAGCGCCGCCAGCGCCTCCCGGACCATGGACTGGTCCTCCGCGAGAAGGACTCTGATGACGCGTCGGCCCGCGCTGTCCGCCGGGTGGTGCTGGTCTGTCACAGCGACAGGGTAGGGCGCTCCGGGGCCGGGGTGCGGGAGAGGGGGACGAATGCGCGCAAGCGGAACCCGCAGCGCGGGCCCGGGCCGGTTTCCAGGTGGCCGGCGGCCAGGGCGAGGCGCTCGGCGAGGCCCGTGAGGCCGTTGCCGTGGGTGCCCTGGGGGCCGCGGCCGTCGTCGCTGACGGTCAGGCAGAGCTCGTCGCCCTCCTCGGTCAGCTCGATCTCGCAGCGGCGTGCACCGCTGTGCCGCACCGCGTTGGTCACGGCTTCCCGGAGCGCCCAGGCCAGCGCGCCCTCTTCGTCGGGCGCGAGGTCGGGGTGGCCGGGGGCGGCGCGGGAGACGTCGGCGGCGATGCCGGCGGCCGCCAGGGCGGTGCGGGCGCCGGCGAGCTCGGCCTCCAGGGTGGGGCGGCGGAAGCCGCTCACCGCTTCCCGGACGTCCACCAGGGCCTGGCGGCTGACCCGTTCGATGTCGGCGACCTGCTGGGCCGCCTGTTCGGGCTTGCCGGGGAGCATCCGCCCGGCGAGCTCGCTCTTGAGCGTGATGAGCGACAGGGAGTGCCCGAGGAGGTCGTGGAGGTCGCGGGCGAGGCGCAGCCGCTCCTCGTTGGCGGCGAGGTGGGCGACCGTGGCGCGGGCCTCGCGCAGCGCACGGGTCGTCAGGGCCATCTGCCGCACCCCGTTCATCGCGAAGCCGCCGAGCAGCGCCGGGATGACGAGGGCGGCAAGGTATTCGGGGGCGCCGGGCGTCATCGCGCCGAGTCCCGCCAGTACCCCCGTGACCAGCGGAATCACAACGCGGGACAGCTTCGCCGGAAGGACCGCGCCGGAAGCGACGCAGACGTAGACGAAGAGGACGAGCCAGGCGCCCCCGAGTGTGAGGGTGAGCGCGGTCGCGAGCGCGATCAGCGCGGCGAGCGCGGCGAGCACGCGGTCGCGCTCCAGGGGCCGGGACGTGTGCCGGAAGACCAGGGCGAGGTAGGCGACGACGAAGGCCACGAGGCCCGCGCCGCCGATGACGTCGCCGGTCAGGGCGTGGTGGTCCCCGAGGACGTCCTCGACGGGAGCCGCCATGTAGGCGAACCAGATGGAGATCCAGATGAGCTTGATG
This sequence comes from Streptomyces sp. SCA2-17, assembly GCF_044336695.1. Taxonomy (NCBI): domain Bacteria; kingdom Bacillati; phylum Actinomycetota; class Actinomycetes; order Kitasatosporales; family Streptomycetaceae; genus Streptomyces; species Streptomyces sp. SCA2-17. Next base: position 4,180,681 of record NZ_CP117521.1, on the reverse strand, counting down.
GTCACCTGGCGGCGGTTCTCGGGCTCCGTGCCGATGCCGATGGTGTACGACGGATCGTCCTGGACCTGCATGGCGGCCCGCCATGGGTTCCAGCGCCGCGGTCCTCCGGCCATGTCCTTCGCCCTGCCCTGTCTTCCGTTGCCGTCCCGTACCGCACCTGCGGCCGTCGCCGGCCGCCGGCCCGTCAGCCCTTGCGGGTGTCCTTGCGGTACAGCCAGGCTGCCATGCCGGCGAACAGCACGAGGTAGACGACGAGGAGCGCCACCTGCTTCAGCTCGGGGGCATGGGCCTGCTCTATCGAGCGGCCGAGGCCGGCGTAAGCATAGGTGGGCGTCCACTCCGCGACCTTCTGGAGCCAGTGCGGGAACGTCGTGGTGGGCATCCACAGGCCGCCCAGCATCGACAGGCCGAAGTAGATGATCATCGTGATGGGGCGGACGGCGTCGCCCGTGGCGAGGTAGCCGACGGCCACGCCGAGCGCGGCGAAGACGATGCTGCCCGCCCAGATCGCGCCGACCAGCGCGAGCCACTGCCAGGCGGCGTCCATCCGGACGTCCTTGACGGCGGCGGCGAGCACGAAGACCACGAGGATCGAGGGGAGCGAGACCACGGCGGCGGAGGCGACCTTGGCGGTCACGTAGCCCCGGCCGGGCAGGGCGGTGAGGCGCAGCTGGCGGACCCAGCCCTTCTCGCGCTCCTTGGCGATCTTCTCGCTGTTGCCGACGAGGACGGCGGTGATGGCGCCGAAGGAGGCCATGGAGACCATCATCAGCAGCGGCAGGGTCAGCCCGGTGTCACCGACGATCTCGGTGTTGCTCGCGCCGCCCGCGATCATCAGGTACAGACCGGCGGGGTAGAGCACCGAGAAGAACATGAACTTCTTGTTGCGCAGGGTGCGCGCGATTTCGAGCTTGATCAGGGTGTTCATGCGGCCGCCTCCTCGGCGGTGGCAGCGTCGGTGATGGCGATGAAGGCCTGCTCCAGGCCGAGGCCCGCGACCTCCAGGTTGCGCGGGTAGAGACCGAGGCCGTAGAGGGCGTGGACGGTCGCGTCGGCGTCGTGCGACTGGATGCGCACGGTGCGGCCGGAGATCTCCAGGGAGGACAGGAACGGCAGCTCGCGCAGGGCGGCCTCACCGATGTGCCCGTCCAGGTCGAAGACGATGCGGCGGGCCCCGGCCTTCGCCTTGATCTCGGCGGCCGAACCGTCCGCGAGGACGCGCCCGCGGTGCAGCACGATGACCCGGTCGGCGATGGCGTCGGCCTCTTCGAGGTAGTGCGTGGCGAAGAGGATCGCGCGGCCGTTCTGCGCCTGCTCGCGCATCACGCCCCAGAACGCCTGCCGGGCCGAGACGTCCATGCCGGTCGTGGGCTCGTCCAGCACGATGAGCTCGTTGGCGCCGGCCGTCGCGAGGGCGAACCGCACGCGCTGCTCCTGGCCGCCGGAGAGCTTGCCGACCTTGCGGTCGGCTATCTCGGTCAGATCGGCGGAGGCGAGCACCTGCTCGACGGGGAAGCGGCGCGGGTGCAGATCGCAGCCGAGCTTCACTATCTCGCGGACGGAGACGTCCTCCATGAGGCCGCCGGACTGCAGCATCGCGCCGACCTTGCCCTGGGCGAGGGCCTGCTGCGGGCTGGTGCCGAACAGCTCGACGCGGCCCGCGTCGGGGTTGCGCAGGCCCAGCAGCAGGTCGAGGGTGGACGACTTGCCCGCGCCGTTGGGGCCGAGGAGGGCGACGGTCTCGCCCGGGTACAGCTGAAGGTCGAGATCCGCCACGGCGCGCACCGCACCGAAGCTCTTGCTCACGTTCTCGAAGCTGACCACGGGGGCGCCGGTGCGGCGCCCTTCCCCCGTGTACGTTCCTGTGGTGGTCATGCTGACCATGTTCGCCGGTCGGCGGGGGCCGGCGGCAGTGTCAGGCGTACGGTCCTGACCATGACAGATGTCATGGCCGGCATGACGGACGCCATACGGATGCGGGCAGCACGGAGCCCCCGGCCGGTGGGGCACGGGGGCTCGGCTCGGACCGCTCGGTGATCAGCTCAGCGGGATGGTCCCCACGCGCTCGGCGGGCGTCTTGCCCATGAGCGCCTTGCGCAGGGCACCCACCACGTCCTGCGGGGTGACCTCGGTCTTGGTGCCGTTTCCGCGCTGGATCAGGACGCCCTTGAACGCCGTCCCGTACAGCTCCTTGACCGCTTCGAGGTCGTAGTTGTCGACGAGCTTGCCGCCGACCTCCTTGACTCCCAGGATCTTCGGCAGCGAGCGCTCCGGACCGAACTGGATCTTGTGGAGCGGGTCGGTCTGCACGGTGACGAGGCCGGACATCGCGGGCTGCGCGAACTCCTTCATCATCCGGTCGACCTCGGCGTTGCTCACCTTCGGCTGCTGGCTCGCGCTCGGCAGCTCGACCGGGGTCTCCTGGCCGGTGGCGGCGCGGTCCTTGTACGCCTTGGCGACGGCGGCGACGCCCTTGTCGCCGTCGATGCCCTGGTACGGCTTGCCGTAGACGGGGACGGCCTTGCCCGGCTCGAACTTGATCGTGCCTTCCTTGGCCGCGCCCGACTCGCCCGCGAGCGTCTTGAGGGCGTCCGCGATCTTCTCCTCGTCGGCGACGATCACGGGCTCGGCCGTGCGGGTGCCGCCGAGGAGCGAGGGGATGACGGTCAGCGGGTTGTAGTCCCGGCCGGCCGCCTCGCGCACCGTGGCCTGGGTGTCGATGGACAGACCCGCCACGGACGGCTTGAGCTGCGCCTCCTTGCCGCCGATGGAGACCTTGAGCGGCTTGGTCGCCCGGTCGCCGAGGGCGGAGTCGAGCTTCTGGACGGCCTCCTCCTTGGAGGAGCCGCCGATGCTGACGCCGAGGACGGTGGTGCCGTTGGGCACGTCCGCGTGGTCGAGCACCAGCCCGGCCACGTACGCGACGCCGACGAGGCCGATGACCGCGCCGCCCAGCAGCACGATCTTCGAACGGCCCTTCTTCTTGGGCCGGGCCTTCGCGGGCGCGCTCTTCGGCGCGGCCTTCGCGGCGCCCTTGGCCGGGGCCGCGGGGCCCGCGCCGGGCCCGGGCACCTTGGGCTTGGGAACGGCGATGCGCGGCGCGCCGCTGTCCACGGGCTTCCCGGCCTGCGCGGCGCCGCCCGGGCCGGGCGGCGGCACGGCGGGCACGCCGCCGCCGGCGAGGTTCTCGCCGGGGGCCCGGCCGCCAGCCGCGGGAGCCTTGGCCCCGCCCTTCTTGCCGCCCTTGGCACCCTTGCCGCCCTTGGGCTGCTGGGGGGCCTTGCCGGGCGCCGCCGGAGGAGCGGCCGCCGCGGCGGACTGCGCACCGGCGGGCGGTGCGGGCACGCGGGGCACGCCTTCGTGCGGCGTGTCCGTACGGCCGAACCCGCCCGCGGCGGGGGCGAACGGATCCGCGGCGCCCTGGCCCATGACGGGCGCGGGGAACTGCTGCGTGCTCTCCGGCTCGGTCCACTGCGCACCGCCGCCCGCGGGCGCACCCGGCGCCGGGGGCTGCATGATGCCCATGGACCCGGTGCTCATCGGGTCCTCGGGCCAGGGCGCGCCGCCGCCCGGAGCGGGCGGCTGCGGCATCGAGCCGGTCGTCGAAGGGTCGCCCGGCCACGGCGTCGAGGCCGTGGTGGAGGGGCTGCCGGGCCAGTCGTCCACGGGCGCGCCCGGGGCGGCCGGAGCCTGGGAGGCCTGCGGGCCGCCCGGCCAGTCGTCCTGGGCGCCGCGCCGCTGCGCCATGCCGCCGGTGGGTGCGCCGCCGCCGGGCACGCCACCGGGCGCACCGGCGCCCGGAATGTCGTTCATACCCGCGTTCATACCCGCGTCCCACGGGGTCGCACCCGTAGTCGAGGAGCCGCCGGGCCAGTCGTCCTCAGCGCCGCGCCGCTGCGCCGCGCCGCCCGCCTGCGGGGCGGCGGCGCCGTGCGTGGTGTCGCGCTGCCAGCCGTTGCCCGGGTTGGCGGGGGCGGGCGGCTGCGGCGCGGGGCCGGAGCCGGTCGCCTGCACGTCACCCGGCCACGGCGTACCGCCCATGGTCTGACCGCCGGCCGGGGTAGCGTCGCGCGGCCCGGAGTGCTGCGGGGCACCCGCACCGGCGGCGCCCGCCGAGCGGCGCGGCAGGTCCGCCTTGCGCCCGCCCGCCGGAGGAGGCGGCGTGGCACCGCCGGACTTGCGGGGCGCGAACCAGTCGCTGGCCTTCTCGCCCTTGCCGCCGCCCTGCTCCGTGGAGCCGGTGCGGTCCTGCGGGTTGCGGCCGGGAGGCGTCGCCGGGGCGGGGCGGCGCGGCAGTTGGGCCTTGCGCTCGCCCGACGGCGCGCCGCCGCCCGCGGCCGCACCGCCGCGGGCCGGAGCCTGCTTGGCGGAGGCGGAGGCGGAAGCGGCACCCGAAGCGGAAGCGGCACCCGCGGCGGACGCGGAACCGGCCGCGGAACCGGTGCCGGACCCGCCCGCGGAAGCGGCCTCGCCGTCGACGGGCGTGCGCATGATGACCGGTGGGATGGGCCGCGAGCCGGGGATGTTGATCCGGATCCGCGTCGTCAGCGTGGTCTCGGTCTTGGGCTCTTCGGGCCTGGAGGCCGCGGCCGCGCGGGCCTGGTCCTCACTGCCGAACGGAGGGGTCCCGGACGGGTAGGCGGCGCCACCGCGGCCCTGGGGCCCGGAGGACGAACTGTCAGATTCACGGCTCAAAGCAGGTTCTCCCGGTTAGCTCCGCCGCCCGTCATGACCTCGCGCGGGCGGCTCGGCGGCGCGCACCACCATACTGGGCACCGCGCACACGCACTTGACGACCGCCGGTTCACGCCGGCGGGCGGGAGCGCGCTGCGTGCCCGCACGCCGTCGGCCCGTCACGGGACAAGTCCGGCAGATGCCGGATGACCTGCGCCGGGCCCGACGACACTCAGGCAGAAATCGTCACGTCACTTGCCAAGTCGGACCGAAGGTCCGTCCGGTTGCGGCAGTTTCGGGACAGTGGCGCACATCACAGCCAGCGCCATCCCGCCCAGCAGGAAGACCCACGAGCTGATTCCGGCACCGAAGAAGAAGTCGCCCTCGGGGCGGCTGGAGGTCATCAGCATGACCGCGACGAGCCAGCCGCCGGCGGCCACGGCGCCGCCGGCGCGGGTGCCCGTGGCGGCCACCGCGCCGTAGCTGAGGCCCGCGACGGCGAGCAGGGCGAGCGAGAGGCCGCCGGGGAACCAGCCGCCCTGGGTGAGCGCCCCGGCGAAGCCGGTGGCGGCGCCGAGGACGAAGAGGCCGAGGTACGCGGCGAGGCGCGCGGCGCTTATGGGCGTGGTCATGCCGCTCATGCTTCCACCCCGGCGAACAGGTCGTCCTCGCGCGGGCCGGCGGCCCGGCCGCGGACCAGCTTGTAGTACTCGTCGGTGAGGATCGGCTGCCCCAGGTCGTTGGAGAGCGCGAAGAACGGGCCGTCCACGGCGATCTGCGTGGCGTGGGCGCGCATCGCCGCGGCCTTGGCCCGGGCGTGGCCCGCGGTCGCGACGGCGGCGGTGACCTCGTCGTCGGGGACGACGCCCGGGACGTCGGCCGCGGAGGCGACGCCCGGGAAGGAGACCTCGCGGCCCGCGGCGCGCAGCCGCGCGAAGCCCTCCTCGATGACGGAGAGGGGCACGCAGTTCCAGTAGACCTTCGCGATCTCGTGGGGGTCCCCGAGGTCGCGGCGGAAGGCCGGCTCGCCGGCGAGCTCGGCGGCGCGCATGGCGACGCGGTGCGCCTGGATGTGGTCGGGGTGGCCGTAGCCGCCGTTCGGGTCGTAGGTGACGAGCACCTGGGGGCGCACCTCGCGAATCACCTCAACGAGGGACGCGGCGGCCTCGTCGACGTCGGCGCGCCAGAAGCAGTCGGGGCGGTCGTTCTGCGGGGCGCCCATCATCCCCGAGTCGCGGTAGCGGCCCGGGCCGCCGAGGAGGCGGTGGTCGGTGACGCCGAGCTCCTTCATGGCGGCGGCCAGCTCCCCGGCGCGGTGGGGGCCCAGGCGGTCGTCCCGGTCGGCGGCGAGGTGGGCCAGCTCCGGGGGGATCACCTCGCCCTCTTCGCCGAGTGTGCAGGTCACGAGCGTGACGTGGGCCCCTTCGGCCGCGTACTTGGCCATGGTCGCGCCGTTGTTGATGGATTCGTCGTCCGGGTGCGCGTGCACCAGGAGGAGCCGGCGGCCCGGCAGGACGGAGCTGTCGGTCATGGGAGAAGCCTACGAGTCCTGCGGGCCCGGCGGAGCCCCGCCCGCGGGACCCGGGGCGCACACCCTCAGAACTTGATGTTGCTGATCACATCGGTGGCGCTCTTGGTCACCTGGTGGATCGTCGGCCCGAGTGACGAGCTCGCCAGATAGAAGCCCAGCAGGACGCAGACCGCGGCGTGGCCGGCCTTCAGCCCGGACTTCCGGCACAGCATGAAGACGACGATCGCCAGCAGCACCACCGCCGAAATCGAGAGTGCCACGGCGGTTCACCTCCAGATACGCGCGGTTGAGACGCATGAGACGGATGAGACGGATGACGGTTGACGGATGACACGCGGGACTTATCGGCTATGCGTCCGTGATCATAACTTTCCGGAGCGTGACCCAGCACTGGGTGCATGGGGGCAATTCCGGGGCGCACGGCGGATTCTCGCCGCTCCGCCGTAGGCTCGGCGCCATGACCAGACAAGTCTCGTTCCCGCGACAGTACGCCCGTACGCAGCGGTTCTCGCTCGGCGCGCCGCGTGCGTTCACCGTGTCACCTGACGGAACCCGTGTCGTCTTCCTCCGCTCCCGTTCGGGGACCGATCGCACGGGTGTCCTGTGGGTCCTCGACCCCGCCGCGGGACGGGAGTTCCCGGCGGCCGACCCGGCCGTCCTGCTGTCCGGCGCCGCCGAGGAGCTGTCGGCCGAGGAGCGGGCCCGCCGCGAGCGGCTGCGCGAGGGTTCCGCGGGCATCGTCGCGTACGCCGTGGACAGCGCGGCGGAGTTGGCGGCGTTCGCCCTCTCGGGACGGCTCTTCGTGGCGGAGCTGCGCGGCGGCACCGCCCGTGAACTGGCGGTTCCCGGCCCCGTGGTCGACCCGCGGCCCTCCCCCGACGGCCGCCGGGTGGCCTATGTCGCGGGCGGCGCGCTGCGGGTGGCCGATGTGGAGCCGGTGGCCGGCGCGGCGGCGGGGGAGACCGCCGACCGGGCCCTGGCCGAGCCCGACGGGCCGTCCGTGACCTGGGGACTCGCCGACTTCATCGCGGCCGAGGAGATGCACCGCCACCGCGGCTTCTGGTGGGCGCCGGACGGGGAGTCGCTGCTGGCCGCGCGGGTGGACGAGACGCCCGTGCGGCGCTGGTGGATCGCCGACCCCGCCAACCCGGGCCGGCAGCCGGCCGAGGTGGCCTACCCGGCGGCGGGCACCCCGAACGCCGAGGTCACGCTGGCCCTGCTGGGCCTGGACGGCGGCCGTACGGACGTCCGGTGGGACCGCGAGCGCTACCCCTACCTCGCGCAGGCGCACTGGTCGGCGGGCGGTCCGCCGCTGCTGCTGGTGCAGTCGCGCGACCAGCGGCGGCAGGCGTATCTGTCCGTGGACACGGAGACCGGTGCCACGAGCGTGCTCCATGAAGAGGACGACGCAAAGTGGCTTGAACTGTTCCCCGGCGTTCCCGCCCGGACCCCGGACGGGCGCCTGGTGCGCATCGCCGACGAGGACGGCGCCCGGGTGCTGGTGGTGGGCGACCGAAAGCTGACCGACGGCCGGCTGCACGTGCGCGCCGTCCTCGACGTGGGCGACGCCGACGTGCTGGTCTCCGCCTCCGCCGGGCCGGACGCGACCGCTCCGGAAACCGGAGAAGCGCACGTCTACCGGGTGGGCGAGCAGGGCGCCGAGCGCGTCTCGCAGGAGCCCGGCTGGCACTCGGCCGTGCGCTCGGGGGCGGTCTCGGTCCTGGTCTCGGCGGTACCGGAGCGCGCCGGGGCCACGGCCCGGGTCCTGCGCGACGGCGCGGAGGCGACGGTCGTGACGTCGTACGCGGAAGCGCCGGTGCTCACCTCGCGCGCACGGCTCACCGAGGCGGGCGCGCGCCGGATCCCGTGCGCCGTCGTCCTGCCGACGGACTACCAGGAAGGTGACGGCCCGCTTCCGGTGCTCATGGACCCCTACGGCGGACCGCACGGCCCGCGCGTGGTGGCCGGGCACAACGCCCACCTGACCTCGCAGTGGTTCGCCGACCAGGGCTTCGCCGTGGTCGTCGCCGACGGCCGGGGCACCCCGCACCGCTCCCCCGCCTGGGAGAAGGCGATCCACCACGACTTCGCGGGCGCCACCCTGGACGACCAGGTCGAGGCCCTTCAGGCGCTGGCCGGGGAGTTCCCGCTGGATCTGAGCCGGGTCGGCATCCGCGGCTGGTCCTACGGCGGCTACCTCGCGGCGCTGGCCGTGCTGCGCCGCCCGGACGTCTTCCACGCGGGCGTGGCGGGTGCCCCGGTGACCGACTGGCGGCTGTACGACACGCACTACACCGAGCGCTACCTCGGCCACCCCGAGGAGCACCCGAAGGTGTACGACCGCAACTCGCTGGTCACCGAGGAGGGTCTGGCGGAGGCGGCCGCCGAGGTGCGCCCGCTGATGATCGTGCACGGCCTGGCCGACGACAACGTGGTCGCGGCGCACACCCTGCGGCTGTCGTCGGCGCTCCTCGCGGCGGGCCGGCCGCACGAGGTGCTGCCGCTGTCGGGCGTGACGCACATGACCCCGCAGGAGCAGGTCGCGGAGAACCTCCTGCTGCTCCAGGTCGACTTCCTGAAGCGGTCCCTCGGGATGAAGTGACTCCTGTGAAGTGACCGCCGCGCGGCGTGCTCGACTCCCTGTCAAGCACGCCGCGTCGTCGATCCGCTCATCCTTCGTTCAAGAAGTGCGCTCCCCCGCGCGCTGTCGCGCAGCCCTCTTGACCGGACCGCGGCTCCGTTGTCAGAGTCCGCTCAACCCTCCGCGCGGGAACGGCATCCGCGAGGGATCGACACGACGACAGTGCGGGGGATCGAAGCGATGGCGAGTCCTTCCCCGGACCCGGTGGCAGCACCGGGGCCGGCCGGCAGATCACCCGGACAGCTGATGCGGCGGCGCTTCAAACGCGACCGTCCGGGTGTCGTATCGGCCTACGTGGTGACGTTCTTCTTCCTCGTCGCCCTGGCGGCGCCGCTCATCTCGAAGCTCTACGGAAAGAACCCGACGGAGACGTACGGGCTCGACAAGCCGGGCCTGCTCAACGAGTACGGCTATCCGGTCAAGCCCAACGGGGGGATCTCCGGGAGCTTCTGGTTCGGTCTCGAACCCACCCTCGGCCGGGACGTCCTGACGCAGCTCGTCTACGGAATCCGTACCTCGCTGCTCATCGCCGCGGCGGCAACCGTCCTGTGTGTCCTGACGGGTGTGCTCATCGGGGTGACGGCCGGCTATCTCGGCGGCCGGACCGACTATCTGCTCGGGCGCTTCATCGATCTGCTGCTGGCCTTCCCGAGCCAGCTGTCGTTCATCGCCTTCACTCCGGTCGTCTACTCCCTCTTCGTGAGCCCGGAGAAGGAGACGCCCACCTACCTGCGGGTCCTGACGCTCATTCTGGTGCTGTGGGTGCTGGGCTGGATGGGGCTGGCACGGCTGCTGCGCGGGCAGGTGCTGAGCCTGCGGGAGCGGGAGTTCGTCGAGGCGGCGAAGGTCACGGGCGCCTCCCCCTGGCGGATCATCACCAAGGAGCTGCTGCCCAACCTCTGGACGCCGATCCTGGTGCAGTCCACGCTGATGCTCCCGAACTTCGTGACGATCGAGGCCGGGCTGTCCTTCATCGGCGTCGGCATCGTGGAGCCCACGCCCGACTGGGGCCGGATGTTCGCCAACGGCGCCCACTACTACCAGAGCGACATCACCTACATCTTCTTCCCCGGCCTCGCCATGATCGTTTTCGTGGTCGCCTTCAACCTGCTCGGGGACTCGGTCCGGGACGCCTTCGACCCGCGGACCGGACGCTGAGGACGTGCACGCAAGAACCGGCTAGCGACGGACAGGCAGGTGCATCGACGCATGAAGCCCACGACGCGATCCCCCAGAAGCACGCGAGCCCGCAGAAGCACACGGTCCCGCAGGAGCAGAGGCCGGCTCGCCTCCTCCACCGCCGTCGCCCTCGCGGCCGGCGCCCTGGTCCTCTCCGCGTGCAGCAGCGGAGGCGGCGGGGGCGGCGGCGGGGACAAGAGCGAGGGCCCCGGTTCGGACAAGAACACCTCCGCCAACTACTCGGTCGGCACCAAGGAGGACTCGGCCGGGCCCGCACCCGAAGTCCCGGGCGCGAAGAAGGGCGGCACGGTGGGCGTCCTCCAGCGCGACGCCTTCGTGCACCTGGACCCCGGGCAGATCTACTACAGCGACATGCTCGCGAACCAGATGCTCTACAACCGCACGCTCACCTCGTACAAGGTGGACGACAAGGGCCGCGTCAAGGTCGTCGGCGACCTCGCGACCGACGCGGGCACCGCCTCCGACGGCGGGAAGACCTGGAAGTTCACCCTCAAGGACGGGCTGAAGTTCGAGGACGGCTCACCGATCACGGCCAAGGACGTGCGCTGGGGCGTCGAGCGGCTCTACGCGGCCTTCGAGACCGACGGCCCGCTGTACGTCCCCCAGTGGCTCTCCGGCGACGGCACCGACTTCCGCAAGGCGCTGCCCGACGGCCCGTACAAGGGCGCTCACCTGCCGGCGTCCGTGCTCGACACCCCGGACGACAAGACGATCGTCTTTCACTTCCGTCAGCCGCACGCCGACACCCCGTTCGCGACCGCCATGCCGAACATCGGGCCGGTCAAGGCCGAGAAGGACACCCAGCGCAAGTACGACAACGCCCCCTTCTCCTCCGGCCCGTACAAGGTCGGCGACTACAAGGTGGGCAAGTCCCTCACTCTCGTCCGCAACGAGAACTGGGACGCCAAGACCGACCCGATCCGGCACCAGTACGCCGACCGGTTCGAGATCAGCTTCGGCCACCAGTTCGCGGACTCCACCCGGCGCTTCCTCGCCGACCAGGGATCCGACAAGAACGCCCTGTCGTTCACCAACGCCGTCGCCCCGGAGATGACCGAGAAGGTCCTCGGCCAGGCCGACGCCAAGGCGCGCCGCTTCGTGGAGATCCAGCCGTACGTGGACTACATCAGCTTCAACATGGACCGGCTCAAGGACGTGAACGTCCGCAAGGCCCTCGCGTACGCGATGCCCAACGGGCAGATCCTCCAGCAGGTGGGCGGCGCCACCGCCGGGGTGCTCGCCACCAACTACCTCTCGCCCGCCATGGACGGCTACAAGCCGACCGACCCGTTCGGGAAGAAGGCCAAGCCGGCCGGCGACCCCGACAAGGCCCGCGAGCTGCTCAAGCAGGCCGGCAAGGAGGGCCAGGAGATCGTCTACGCGTACGCCAACACCGACCTCCAGCAGAAGGTCTCCGTGGTCGTGACCCAGGCCCTGGAGCGGGCCGGCTTCAAGGTGCAGAAGAAGGAGATCGACGCCAACACCTGGCGGACCGCGATCGCCGAGGTCAAGAACAAGTTCGACATCTACCGCACCTCGTGGGGCGCGGACTGGCCCGTCTCCTCGACCGTCGTGCCCCCGCTCTTCGACGGCCGGCAGATCGCCGACGGCGCGCAGAACTACGGCCACCTCAACAACCCGGCCGTCAACGCCGCGATCGACCGCATCAGCGCCGTGCCGGACGTGAAGAAGGCCGCCCCCGAGTGGCAGCAGCTCGCCGACAAGATCTTCACCGAGGACGTGCCGGGCGTGCCGACCTTCTACAACACCCAGTTCTCCCTGTGGGGCTCGAACCTTGGCGGCGTCCGCTACCAGCCGGTCTACGGGACGGTCGACCCGACCGGCGTCTACGTGAAGTAGCCGGCCGTGCTGCGCTTCCTCGCCCGCCGTACGCTCGGCGCCCTCGTCATCATCGTGCTCATCAGCGCGATCACCTTCGCCCTCTTCTTCGCGCTGCCGTCGCAGCCGGCCCTGATGTCCTGCGGCAAGAACTGCACCCCGGACGCCCTCGCCCTGATCAACAAGAACCTGGGCCTGGACCAGCCGGTCCCCGTGCAGTACTGGCACTACATGGCGGGCATCTTCACCGGCCGCGACTTCACCGTCGGCCACTGCCCGGCCCCCTGCTTCGGCTACTCGTTCTCCAACCAGCAGCCGGTCTGGGGCACGATCGTGGACCGCTTCCCCACGACCTTGTCCATCACGGTCGGCGGCGCCGCCGTCTTCCTCGTCGTCGGCGTGGGCATCGGCATGATCGCCGCGGCCTTCCGGGGCACCTGGATCGACAAGTTCTTCAGCTCCCTGTCGCTCGTCGGCAACTCCCTCCAGATCTACTTCGTCGGCGTCATCGCCCTCGCCGTGCTCGTCAGCGGGCTGCACTGGATGGACAACCCGGCCTACTACCCGATCACCGAGAACCCCGTGAAGTGGTTCACCGGCATGCTCCTCCCCTGGCTGGTGCTGTCCATCATCTTCATCGCCAACTACAGCCGCATGACGCGCTCCCAGATGATCGAACAGCTCGGCGAGGACCACGTGCGCACCGCCCGCGCCAAGGGGCTCGGGCGGCGTACGGTCTTCTTCCGCTACGCCTGGCGGGGCGCGCTCGCGCCCATCGTCACCATCTTCGGCATCGACCTCGGGTCGCTGTTCGGCGGGGCGATCATCACCGAGTTCACCTTCAGCCTGCACGGGCTGGGGCGGCTCGCGGTGTCCTCCGTGAGCGAGACCGACCTGCCCACGCTGATGGCCGTGATGCTCGTCGGCTGCACGGCGATCGTCGTCGCCAACATCGTGGTGGACGCCGCGTACGCCGTCATCGACCCGCGCGTGCGGCTCGCCTAGGGGGATTCGTGTGACCGCATTTCTCTCCGTCCGGGACCTGAGCGTCCGCTTCTCCACCGAGGACGGCACCGTACGGGCCGTCGACGGCCTGTCGTTCGCCCTGGAGCGCGGCCGCACGCTCGGCATCGTCGGCGAGTCCGGCTCCGGGAAGTCCGTCACCAACCTCGCCGTGCTCGGGCTGCACGACCCGCGCACCACCGAGATCCGCGGCGAGATCCTGCTGGACGGGCAGGAGATGACCGGCGCGCCCGAGTCCGTCCTGGAGAAGCTGCGCGGGAACAAGGCGGCGATGATCTTCCAGGACTCGCTCACCGCCCTCTCCCCGTACTACACGGTCGGCCGGCAGATCGCCGAGCCGTACCGCAAGCACACCGGCGCGTCCCGGCGGGAGGCCCGGCTGCGGGCCGTCGAGATGCTGCGGCGCGTCGGCATCCCCCAGCCGGGGCTGCGCGTGGACGACTACCCGCACCAGTTCTCCGGCGGGATGCGGCAGCGGGCGATGATCGCGATGGCGCTGGTCTGCGACCCCGAGCTCCTCATCGCCGACGAGCCGACGACCGCGCTCGACGTCACCGTCCAGGCGCAGATCCTCGACTTGCTGGGGGATCTCCAGCAGGAGACCGGCGCGGCGATCATCCTCATCACGCACGACCTCGGCGTCGTCGCCGGCACCGTCGACGACCTGCTCGTGATGTACGCGGGCAGGGCCGTCGAACAGGGGCCCGTGCGGGAGGTGCTGCGGGCGCCCCGGCACCCGTACACGTGGGGGCTGCTGGGCTCCATGCCGCGGCTGGCCGCCTCCGTCGACGAGCCGCTCACGCCCATCCCGGGCACCCCGCCGAGCCTGCTCGCGCCGCCGCCGGGCTGCCCGTTCCATCCGCGGTGCGCGTACGTCTCCGATGTCGGCGGGGAACGGTGCCGCACGGAGCGGCCCGGGCTGCCGGCCGGGCGGGGGGCCGCGTGCCACCTCTCCGAGGAGCAGCAGCGCCGCGTGTTCACAGAGCAGATCCGGCCCCGGCTCGGCTGAGGAGAGACGCCATGGACGACACGAGCCCCCGGGGCGGCGAGCCGCTGCTCGTCGCGGAGAAGCTCACCAAGCACTTTCCCGTACGGGGCGGCTTTCCCGTCCGGCGGACGGTCGGCGCCGTGCAGGCCGTCGACGGCATCGACCTGACCGTACGGGCCGGGGAGAGCTTCGGCCTCGTCGGCGAGTCCGGCTGCGGCAAGTCCACGACGGGCCGGCTGCTCACCCGGCTCCTGGAGCCGTCCGCCGGGCGGATCCTCTACCGCGGCGAGGACATCACCCACGCGGGGCGCAAGGAGCTCGCGCCCGTCCGCTCCGAGATCCAGATGATCTTCCAGGATCCGTACGCGTCGCTGAACCCCCGGCACACGGTCGGAAAGATCATCTCCGGGCCGATGGAGATCCACGGCGTCACCCCGCCGGGCGGGCGCGAGGGGCGCGTGCGGGAGCTCCTGGAGACGGTGGGCTTGAACCCCGAGCACTACAACCGCTTCCCGCACGAGTTCTCGGGCGGGCAGCGGCAGCGGATCGGGGTGGCGCGGGCCCTCGCCCTCGAACCGAAGGTCGTCGTCGCCGACGAGCCGGTGTCCGCGCTCGACGTCTCCATCCAGGCCCAGGTGGTCAACCTGCTGCAACGGCTGCAGCGGGAGCTGGGGATCGCGTTCCTGTTCATCGCCCACGATCTGGCGGTCGTGCGGCACGTGTCGCACCGGGTGGCGGTGATGTACCTCGGGAAGATCGTGGAGGTCGGCACGCGGGATGACATTTACGGGCGGCCGCGGCATCCGTACACGCATGCGCTGCTGTCGGCAGTGCCGGAGCCTGTGCTGAGCGACGGCTCGGCGCCGCGCGAACGCATCCGGCTCGCGGGGGACGTCCCGTCCCCGATCGCCCCGCCGTCGGGCTGCCGCTTCCGCACGCGCTGCTGGAAGGCGCGGGACCGCTGCGCCGCGGAGGCCCCGCCCCTGACCCGGGCCCCCGACTCGGCCGAAGACCACCTATCGGCCTGCCACTACCCGGAACCCCCGACAACGACGGCCCCTGCGGCCCGGTAGGGCCACCGCACCCCCGGCCGCGAGCCCTCAGGTTCCCCCTTGCCCCGGGCAAGTTGTTCCCGCCGCAACGGCGATCAGCCACAACGGCGGAATCCGGCGGTGCCGAACCGGCCCGAGGCCGTACGGCACCGCCGGACAGCCCGGCGGGGGCTGATCACCGCCGCGGCGGAGGGTTGTCGCAGGGCGACGGGGGAAGCGAGGAAGACGCGGCGCGGCGCGCCGAGGCGGGCGCTGGCGCCCGGACTCCCCTTTGCCGCAGGCAAAACAATCCCGCCGCAACGGCGATCAGCCACAACGGCGCATCCCGGCGGTGCCGGACCGGCCCTAGGTCGCACCGCACCGCCGGACACCCCGGCGGGGGCTGATCACCGCCGCGGCGGAGGTTGCCGTGGGCGACCCGCGATCACGACGCTTGCGGGCCGTCGCCCGGCGGCAGCCGTTCCTCGGCGTAGTGGCACGCCGAGGCGTGGGCCTCCGGGCCGCCGCCCTCCAGGAACCAGTCGGGGATTTCCAGGGGCGGGACGACCCGCGCGCACTTCTCCCGCGCCTTCCAGCACCGCGTGCGGAACCGGCACCCCGACGGCGGGTGCGCCGGCGACGGCACGTCGCCCGTCAGGATGATCCGGTCGCGATCGGCCCGCGCCCGCGGGTCCGGGACCGGCACGGCCGAGAGCAGGGCCTGCGTGTACGGATGCGTGGCGTGCTCGTAGATCTGCGCGTCCGTGCCCGCTTCGGCGAACCGCCCGAGGTACATGACCGCGACCCGGTCCGAGATGTGCCGGACGACGGACAGGTCGTGGGCGATGAAGACGTACGCGAGGTCGAACTCGTCCTGGAGCCGCTCCAGCAGGTTGACGACCTGGGCCTGGACGGAGACGTCCAGCGCGGACACCGGCTCGTCGGCGACGATGATCTCCGGCCGCAGGGCGAGCCCCCGCGCGATCCCGATCCGCTGCCGCTGCCCGCCGGAGAACTGGTGCGGGTAGCGGTTGATGTGCTCGGGGCTGAGGCCGACGACGTCGAGGAGTTCGCGGACCTTGGCGCGCCGGTCGCCCTTGGGCGCGACCTCGGGGTGGATGTCGTACGGCTCGCCGATGATGTCGCCGACGGTCATCCTCGGGTTGAGCGAGGTGTAGGGGTCCTGGAAGACCATCTGGATGTTGCGCCGGACGGCCTTGAGCGCGCGCCCGGACAGCCGCGTGATGTCCTCGCCCTTGTACAGGATCCGCCCGGACGTGGGCCGCTCCAGGTTCACCAGCAGCTTGGCCACGGTCGACTTGCCGCACCCCGACTCCCCCACGATGCCGAGCGTCTCCCCGCGCCGCAGGTCGAAGGAGACGCCGTCGACGGCGTGCACGGCGCCGACCTGCTTCTTGAAGAGGATTCCCCGGGTGAGCGGGTAGTGCTTGACCAGGTCCCGCACCTCCAGAATGGCCTCGCCGTTACCCGGCATCGTCGAGGGTCTCCTTCCAGAAGTGGCAGGCGCTGGCGCGGCCGGGCGCGACGTCGAAGAGCGGCGGCCGGTCGGTGCGGCAGATCGCCTGGGCGCGGGGGCAGCGCGGGTTGAAGGGGCAGCCGGCGGGGATGTCGGTGAGGCTGGGCGGCAGGCCCTTGATGGCGTGGAGCTCCTTGCCCTTGTGGTCGAGGCGCGGGATGGAGCCGAGCAGGCCGGCGGTGTACGGGTGGGCGGGCGCGGCGTAGAGCGCGTGGACGGGCGCGGTCTCGACGATCCGCCCGGCGTACATGACGGCGATCCGGTCGGCGACGTCCGCGACGACGCCCAGGTCGTGGGTGATGAGGATCAGGCCCATGTGGTACTCGCGCTGGAGCTCGGCGAGGAGGTCCATGACCTGGGCCTGGACGGTGACGTCGAGGGCCGTGGTGGGTTCGTCGGCGATGACGAGGTCCGGTTCGAGCGCCAGCGCCATGGCGATCATGATGCGCTGGCGCATGCCGCCGGAGAACTGGTGCGGGTAGTCGCCGGCGCGTTCCTGCGCGGCGGGGATGCGGACGCGCTCCATCATCCGGACGGCCTTGGCCCGGGAGTCCTTGCGGGTCATGCCCTCGTGGACGGAGTACATCTCGGCGAGCTGGGCGCCCACGCTCATCACGGGGTTGAGGGCGGACAGCGCGTCCTGGAAGATCATGGAGAGTTTGGCGCCGCGGAGCCGGCGGCGCCGCTCGCCGCCCATGGTGAGCAGGTCCTCGCCGCGGAAGAGCACTTCGCCGCCGGTGACGTGGCCGGGCGGGGAGTCGAGGATGCCCATGACGGCCTGGGCGGTGACGGACTTGCCCGAGCCGGACTCGCCGAGCACGGCGAGCGTCTCCCCGGCGCGGACGCCGTAGCTGACGCCGTTGACGGCCTTGGCGACGCCGTCGCGGGTGCGGAACTCCACGTGCAGGTCGCGTACGTCCAGCAGGGGTACGTCCGGTGGGGATACGGCGGCGGCCGTCGCCTCCGGTGCCTGGTGCATCCGCCCGCTCCTCAGCGCAGTTTGGGGTCGAGGGCGTCGCGGACCGCGTCGCCGAGCATGATGAACGCCAGCACCGTGATGCTCAGGGCGCCCGCGGGCCACAGCAGCATGTGGGGGGCGTTGCGGATCTGGGTGGAGGCGTTGGAGATGTCGATGCCCCAGGACACGGTGGGCGGTTTGAGGCCGACGCCCAGGAAGGACAGCGTGGCTTCCAGGGCGATGTAGGTGCCGAGGGCGATGGTCGCGACGACGATGACGGGGGCGACGGCGTTGGGCGCGATGTGCCGCAGCAGCAGCCGGGTGTTGCCCGCGCCGAGGGCCCGCGCGGCCTGTACGTAGTCGTGCTGCCTGGCGGTGACGACGGAGCCGCGGGCGATGCGGGAGATCTGCGGCCAGCCGAGCAGCACGATGAAGCCGACGACGGGCCACAGGGAGCCGCCGGTGACGACGGAGAGGAAGACGAGGCCGCCCAGGATGATGGGGATGCCGAAGAAGACGTCGGCGATCCGGGAGAGCAGGGCGTCCCACCAGCCGCCGAAGAAGCCGGCCAGCCCGCCGAGCACGCTGCCGAGGAGGGCGGCGCCGGCGGTGGCGCAGATGCCGACGGTGATGGAGGCGCGGGCCCCGTGGACGGTACGGGTGTAGACGTCGCAGCCCTGCACGTCGAAGCCGAAGGGGTGGCCCGGCTGGGGGCCCTCCTGGGCCTTGGCGAGGTCGCAGGCCAGCGGGTTGCCGCTCGCGATGAGGCCGGGCCACAGGGCGATCAGCACCAGGAACAGGATGATCAGCGCGGAGACCACGAAGACGGGGTTGCGGCGCAGGTCGTGCCAGGCGTCGGACCACAGGCTGCGGGCCTTGCCGCTCGCGGTGCCGCCGGGGATGGGGCCGCCTTCGAGGGTCTCGGCGTCGCTGGTGGCCAGCGAGGAGGCGCCGCCGCCCGCGGGGGTGACGGCCGCGCCGGGGTCGCCGCCGGCGGGCGTGTAGCCGCCGTCGGGGTCGGAAGGACCGGGCTCAGGCATAGCGGATCCTCGGGTCGAGCACGGCGTAGAGGAGGTCGACGAGCAGGTTCGCGAGCAGGAAGACGATGACGAGGATGGTCACGAAGCCGACGACGGTGGGCGAGTTCTGCCGCAGGATGCCCTGGTAGAGCTGGAAGCCGACGCCGTGGATGTTGAAGATCCGCTCGGTGACGATGGCGCCGCCCATGAGCGCGCCGATGTCGGTGCCGATGAAGGTGACGACGGGGATGAGGGAGTTGCGCAGCAGGTGCCGGGTGACGACGCGGCGGCGCGGCAGGCCCTTGGCGACGGCCGTGCGGACGTAGTCGGCGCGGGAGTTCTCGGCGATGGAGGTGCGCGAGAGGCGGGTGACGTACGCGAGGGAGGTCAGCGCGAGGACGATGCCGGGCAGCATCAGCTCGTCGAAGGGCGCTTCGGGGGACACGGACGGCGAGACAGCCCCCCACTTCACGCCGAAGAGGTACTGGAGGACGTAGCCGCTGACGAAGGTCGGGACGGAGACGACGATCAGGGTCAGCAGGAGCACGGTGGTGTCGGCGGAGCGGCCGCGGCGCAGCCCGCTGAGGACGCCGAGGGTGATGCCGAAGACGATCTCGAAGAGGATCGCGACGAGGGTGAGGCGCAGGGTGACGGGAAAGGCGTTGGCCATCAGCTCGGTGACCGGCTGGCCGTTGAAGGCCGTGCCGAAGTTGCCCGAGAGGATCTGCCCCATGTAGTGCCCGTACTGCTTCCACAGGGGCTCGTCGAGGTAGAGCTCCTGGCGGATGCGGGCGGCGGTGGCGGGGTCGGGCGCCTTGTCGCCGAAGAGGGCGGCCACGGGGTCGCCGAGCGCGTAGACCATGAAGAAGATCAGGAACGTGCTGCCGATGAACACCGGGACCATCTGGAGCAGGCGCCGGATCACGTACCGTCCCATGGACGGTCAGCCGACCTTGATCTGCTCGTAGACGGGCACGCTGAAGGGGTTGAGCGTGACGTCGGAGACCCGGTCGGAGTAGCCGGCGCTGCCGTTCTGGTACCAGAGCGGGATGGCGGGCATCTCCCGGGCGAGGATCCTCTCCGCGTCGTGGAACTTGGCGTTGGCCGCGCTCTGGGACCCGTCGGCGTTGGCCTCGTCGACCAGCTTGTCGAACTGCGGGTCGCTGAACTTGCCGTAGTTGGACGAGGCGTTCGTGTAGTAGAGCGGCTGGAGGAAGTTCTGGATCAGCGGGTAGTCCATCTGCCAGCCGGAGCGGAAGGGGTTGCTCAGGCGCTGCTCGGTGATCTGGTTGCGGAAGTCGGCGAAGGTGCCGACGGGGTTGACGACGCAGGCCTTGTCGTTGCCGAGGGCGGTGTTGATGCTGTTGCAGACGGCGTCCATCCACACCCGGTGGGAGCCGGTGTCGACGTTCGAGGTGAGGGTGATCCGGCCGCCGGGCAGGCCGCCGCCGTCCTGGATGAGCTTCTTGGCGGAGGCGGAGTCGAACGTGCAGGCGTCGCCGCACAGGCCGGCCTTGTAGCCGCCCTGGTCGCCGAGGGCCGGTGAGGTCCAGTCCGTGGCCGGGGTGCGGGTCTTCTGGTAGATCTGATCGGTGATCTGCTGGCGGTTGACGGCCATGGACAGCCCCCGGCGGACCTTCTCCATCCCGTCCTTCGACCAGTTCGGGTCGTACATGGGGAAGACCAGGGTCTGGATGATGCCGGCCGGCTGGTTGATGTAGCGGTCGCCGAGGTCGGCCTTGACGTTCTTGAGCTGGGCGCTCGGGATGTCGTCGACGAGGTCGAGGTTGCCGGCCTGGAGGTCGGTGTACGCGGTGTTGTTGTCGGTGTAGACCCGCAGCTCCACGCCGCTGTTGCGGGCCTTGTCGTCCCCGGGGTAGCCCTCCCAGCGGGTGAGCTTCATCGCCGAGCCCTTGGCGTACGAGTCGATGGTGTACGGGCCGTTGCCCACCGGTTTCTTCAGCCAGTTCGCGTGGTCGTCGAAGAAGGCGCGGGGCAGCGGGGCGTAGGCGGCGTAGCCGAGGGTGTCGGGCCAGGTGGAGAACTTGGTGCGCAGCCTGACCGTGAAGGTCTTGTCGTCCTTGACGGCGAGCCCGGAGAGGGTCTTGGCGGCGGCGTGCCCGCTGGACGGGTGGACCTTGTCGTAGCCGTCGACGTATTCGAAGAAGGAGGCGTTCTTCTGCTTGTTGTCGACGAGGGCCGCGTAGTTCCAGGCGTCCACGAAGGACTTGGAGGTGACCTTCTCGCCGTTGGAGAAGGTCCAGCCGTCCTTGAGGGTGACGGTGAAGTTCTGCTGGTCGGAGGTCTCGATCTTCTCGGCCAGCATGTTCTCGGCGGCGCCGCTGCGGGGGTCGTAGCGCTTGAGCCCGCGGAAGATCATCGCGAGCACCTTGCCGCCCTGGACCTCGTTGGTGTTGGCGGGCTCCAGCTGGTTCTGCGGGTCGCCCCAGGAGGCGCGGACGATGCCGGAGCCGCCGCTGCCGCCCCCGCCGCACCCGGCCGCGGCCGCGGCGAGCACCGCGGACAGGGCGCAGACGGCCCACCTGGCGCGCGTGGCTCCACGCATCGAGTGCCTCCCTGGGCCTAAGTGTCACTTAGGCCCAGATAACACCTGATATGCCTGTACGCGGCGCCTCCGCGACGCCTTCCCGTCCCGAACCACACGAAAGGGCTCCCCCGGCTGACCGAGGGAGCCCTTCCATCCGACCACGGAGCGCCGACTCGGGCGGTGGCGGCGGAACAAAACTGCCCGCCGCAACGGCGCCAAGCCACATCGTGGCGGCTGGGGGTGCCCCCAGCGGTAGCTGGGGGAGGTGCCGGACCGGGCGCAAAACCCGATCCAGCCCCGCCCGCCGCAGGCGTTACGCCGCGCTCACCACGTTCGGCTTCTCCTCCGCGAAGTGGCACGCCGACTCGTGCGCCGCCGGGGTGTCCTTGCCCTCGTAGAGCTTGGGCACGGCCAGCAGCGGCACCTCCTCGGCGCACTTGTCCTCCGCCTTCCAGCAGCGGGTGCGGAAGCGGCAGCCGGACGGCGGGTTGGCCGGGGAGGGCACGTCACCGGTGAGGATGATGCGCTCGCGGCCCTCGCGGGCCTCCGGGTCCGGCACCGGGACGGCCGACAGCAGCGCCTGGGTGTAGGGGTGCGTCGGGTGCTCGTAGATCTCGGTGTCCGTGCCGATCTCGGCCATCTTGCCCAGGTACATCACGCCGACGCGGTCGGAGATGTGCCGGACGATGGACAGGTCGTGCGCGATGAAGAGGTAGGAGAGGTTGAACTCGTCCTGGAGCCGCTCCATCAGGTTGATGACCTGCGCCTGCACCGAGACGTCCAGCGCCGAGACCGGCTCGTCGCAGATGATGATCTCGGGGTTGAGCGCCAGGCCGCGGGCGATGCCGATGCGCTGCCGCTGGCCGCCGGAGAACTGGTGCGGGTAGCGGTTGACGTACTCCGGGTTGAGGCCGACGACGTCCAGCAGCTCCTGGACCCGCTTGCGCCGGTCGCCCTTGGGCGCCACCTCGGGGTGGATCTCGAAGGGCTCGCCGATGATGTCGCCGACCGTCATCCGCGGGTTGAGCGAGGTGTACGGGTCCTGGAACACCATCTGGATGTTGCGGCGGACCGCCTTCAGCGCACGCCCGGACAGCTTGGTGATGTCCTGGCCCTTGTAGAAGACCTCGCCGGAGGTGGCCGTCTCCAGGGTCATCAGCAGCTTGGCGACCGTGGACTTGCCGCAGCCGGACTCGCCGACGATGCCCAGCGTCTCGCCCTGGTAGAGGTCGAAGGAGATCCCGTCCACGGCCTTGACCGCGCCGACCTGCTTCTTGAGGAGCAGGCCCTGCGTCAGCGGGAAGTGCTTGACGAGGTTGCGCACCTGGAGGATCGGCTCCCGCTGACCGGCCGCCGCGGCCTTGCCGGCCTGCTTGGTCATGTCAGCCATGGATCGTTTCCTTCCAGAAGTGGCACGCGCTGCCGCGGCCGTCGAGCTCGGTGCCGTCCTGCTCCGTCACCTGGTGCAGCGCCGGGATGTCCGCCCGGCAGACGTCCTGCGCCTTGGGGCAGCGCGGGTTGAAGGCGCAGCCGGTGGGGATCCGCAGGAGGTTGGGCGGCAGGCCCTTGATCGCGTACAGCTCCTGGCCCTTGTGGTCCAGGCGCGGGATCGAGTCCAGCAGGCCGCGGGTGTACGGGTGGGCGGGGCGCTTGTAGAGCTCGTGCACGGGCGCGGTCTCCACGATCCGGCCCGCGTACATCACGGCGATCTTGTCGGCGACGTCCGCGACGACGCCGAGGTCGTGGGTGATGAGGATCAGGCCCATGTTGTACTCGCGCTGGAGCTCCGCGAGCAGGTCCATGACCTGGGCCTGGACGGTCACGTCGAGGGCCGTGGTCGGCTCGTCAGCGATGATCAGATCCGGCTCCAGGGCCATCGCCATGGCGATCATGATGCGCTGGCGCATACCGCCCGAGAACTGGTGCGGGTAGTCGCCCACGCGCTGCTTGGCGGCCGGGATACGCACCCGGTCCATCAGCTCGATCGCCTTGGCCTTGGCGTCCTTCTTCGACAGGCCCTGGTGCACCCGGAACATCTCGCCGAGCTGGTTGCCGACGGAGAAGACGGGGTTGAGGGCGGACAGCGCGTCCTGGAAGATCATCGCCATCTTCGGGCCGCGCAGCTTGCGCCGCTCGCTCTCCGGCAGCTTCAGGATGTCCTGGCCGTGGAAGAGGATCTCACCGCCGGCCACCCGGCCGGGGGGCGAGTCCAGGATGCCCATGATGGCCTGGGCGGTGACGGACTTGCCGGAGCCCGACTCGCCGAGCACGGCGAGGGTCTCGCCGGCGTCGACGCTGTAGCTCACACCGTTGACGGCCTTGGCGACGCCGTCGCGGGTCTTGAACTCGACGTGCAGGTCGCGCACTTCGAGCAGGGGAGCGGACTTCTTCGCGTCCTGCGGCGCGGCACCGGCCGCCCCTTCGGTCTTTTCGGTCGTGGTCATCGGGACGTTCTCCTCAACGCAGCTTCGGGTCGAGGGCATCGCGCAGCCCGTCACCGACAAAGACAAATCCGAGCACCGTCAGCACGATCGCGGAGCTGGGGTACACCCACAGGAAGTCACTGACGCCGAGGGAGTCCTTGCCGGCGGAGATCATGTTGCCCCACTCCGGCACCTCGGGGCTCACGCCGATGCCGAGGAAGGACAGCGAGGCCTCGGCCACGACGGCGGTGCCGACGCTGAAGGACACGAACGACATCACGGCCGCGATGGAGTTGGGCATGATGTGCCGCGTGATGATGCGGGTGGTGCTCGCGCCCAGGGCCTTCGCCGCGGTCACGTAGTCCATCTCGCGGACGGACAGGATGCTGGAGCGCAGCAGGCGGGCGACCGTGGCCCAGCTGAAGACGGCCAGCGAGACGATGACGGGCAGCACGCCGCGGCCCATCACCAGGATGATCACGATCGCGCCGATGAGCAGCGGGAAGGCGAAGAAGATGTCGGCGATGCGCATGATGACGCTGTCGACGGCCTTGCCGAAGTAGCCGGACACGGCGCCGAGGATGCAGCCGATCACACAGGCCAGGAAGATCGAGGCCAGACCGACGATGACGGCGATGCGGCTGCCGTAGATGATGCGGGAGAACTGGTCGCGGCCCAGGGCGTCGGTGCCGAACCAGTGGTCGCCGCTGGGCTCCTGGAGCGTGTTGGTCAGGTTCTGCGCGTACGGGTCGTGCGTCGCGATCAGGGGTGCCGCAGCGGCGATGATGAAGAGCAGGGCGACCAGCACGAGGCCGACCACGGCCAGCTTGTTGGCCATGAAGCGGTGGCGGATCTCGCCCCACTGGGTGATGCGGGCCGGTGCGGGCTCGGCGGTGTTGTTCGCGGCGGCGGTCGGTGCGGTCGCGGCGTCCGGCCCCTGGGCGCTCTTGGCGAGCTCAGTCATGGGTGACTCCTAGAACGGGTGTGACCTGGCGGTCAGCTGAGGCGGATCCGCGGGTCGAGCACCGCGTAGAGCAGATCGACCAGCAGGTTGAGCACGACGAAGACGGCGACGCCGTAGGTGACCACGCCGACGATGATCGGGTTGTTCCCCTGCTGGATCGAGGTGACCAGCGCGTAGCCCATGCCGTCCCAGTTGAAGATCGCCTCGGTGATGAGGGCGCCGCCGAGCAGGCCGCCGAAGGAGATGCCGATGTAGGTGACCACAGGGATGATCGAGTTCCGCATGACGTGCTTGAGGAGCACCGTGCGGCGCGGAAGGCCCTTGGCGATGGCCGTCTTGACGTAGTCCGCGCGCAGCACCTCCAGCATGGTGCCGCGCATCAGCCGCGCGACGAGGGCCGCGTCGATGATGGCCAGCGTGAACGCCGGCATGATCATCGAGTTGAACGAGCCGTCCGAGATCAGCGGGAACCAGCCGAGGTTCACGGAGAAGGTGCTCTGCAGCACCATGCCGATGACGAAGCTGGGGAAGCCGATGGCGAAGGTCGTGAGCAACGTGACCAAGACGTCCCAGAACGAGTATCTGAACAGGGCCGCCACCAGGCCCGCGAGGACGCCGATCACCACGTCGATGAGGATCGCCGCCACGGCCAGCTTGGCGGTGTTGCCCAGCTTGGGGGCGAGCACCTCCGTCACCTGGCGCCGCTGGGTGTAGTCCTCGCCGAGGTCGCCCTTGACCAGGTTGGTCACGTAGTTGCCGTACTGCACGGCAAGGGGCTTGTCCAGGCCGTAGCGCTCGCGCAGCTGCTCGACGACGGCGGGGTCACGCGCCTTGTCGCCGCCGAGCGAGCCGACCGGGTCTCCGGGGAGGACGAACAGACAGGCGAAGAGGATGAGCGTCGCGCCGAAGAGGACGACCACCATCTGCCCGATCCGCCGGATCACATATTTGCCCACGATGTCTCCTTGACTTACTGCCGCCGTGGGGCGTTCGCCGTCGCCTCCCGGCACGGGGGGAAGGTGGGGAGGCGGCCGCGCACGGCCCGGCCGCGCGGGCCGGGGCGTGCCGCAGGCGAAGGCCGCGGAGCCTCAAGCTCGCGCTCGGGGCTCCACGGTCTTCACGGGACTGGCTGGAGGGTGACGGTTACTTGACGCCGATCTCGGCGAGGTTCGGGTCCTCGTAGAAGTCGATCTTCACGTTGGTGAACTTCTTGCTGTTCACCAGACGGTACTGAGTGCGCTTCCAGGTCGGGATGACGGCCTGGTCCTCGTCGATCGCGAGCTTCTCGGCCTCGTTGTAGATCTTGGCGCGCTCGGCGGCGTCCTTGGTCTGACGGGCCTTCACCAGCATCTCGTCGAACTTCGGGTTGCTGTAGCGGCCGCGGTTGTCGCCCAGCGCCTTGCCGTTGGCGTCCGGGTTGATGCCGTTGGTGGAGAGCAGGGGCGCGAAGAAGTTGTCGGCGGTCGGGTAGTCCGCGGACCACGCCTGACGCCAGATGCCCTTAGCGCCCTTCTCCTGCTGCTTCTCCAGGGCCTCCTTGAACGGCAGGCCGTTGAGCTTGACCTTCAGGCCGAGCACGTCCTCGACCTGCTTGGCGACGGCCTGCACCCACTCCTCGTGCCCGGCACCCGTGTTGTAGCCGAAGTCGAGGGTGTCGCCCGGCTTGAGGCCGGCCTTCTCCGCGTACTCCTTGGCCTTGGCCTTGTCCTGCTTCACGCAGGAGGAGCACACGTCGGCCTTGTAGACCTCCTTGAAGTTCGGCGGGAGCAGGGCCGTGGCGGGCTCCTGCAGGCCCTGGAAGACACCCTTGGCGATCTCCGCGCGGTCGATCGCGTAGGAGATGGCCTTACGGGCGTCGGCCGAGTTCATCGGGCTGGTCTCGTTGAACGGGGAGATGTAGTTGATGCCGGCGACGTCGGACTTGACCCACTCGCCCTGCGGCTCGTACTTCTTCTTGGCGCCCGGCATCTGCGGGACGGGCATGCGGGCCCAGTCGAACTGGCCCGACTCGAAGCCCTTGTACTCCAGGGTCACGCCGCTGGCCGGGTTGAGGATCGAGAGCTCGACCTTGTCCAGCTTGGCCTTGGTCAGACCGTAGTCGTCGTTGCGGACGAGGGTGATCTTCTTGTTGTGCTCCCACGAACCGGACATCTTGAAGGGGCCGTTGCCGATGGGGGTGTCGTTGAACGACTTGTTGTCGCCGGCGCCGGCGACCTTCGGCATCGGGCTGAAGGCCGGGTGGGCGGTCTTCTTGTCGAACTCGAAGTCAGGGGCGGAGAGCTTGACCTTGAGGGTGTAGTCACCCTCGGCGGACAGGCCCGAGAACTTGTCGCTCGAACCGCCGTTGAGCTCCTTGTAGCCGGCGATGCCGTTCATGTGGTACGCCACGTCGGAGGCGGACGCCTTGGTGGCGACACGGGTCCAGCCGCGGATGAACGCCTCGGCGTTCACGGGCTCGCCGTTGGTGAACTTGGTGTCCTTCTTGATCTGGAAGGTCCACTCGTCACCGGCGTCGTTCGGCTTGGCGGACTCCGCCAGCTTCGGCGCGAGGGTGCCGTCGTCCTTCACGTCATAGAGGCCCACGAAGAGCTGACGGGCCACCAGCGTGCCCTCGGACTCCTGGGCGTTGACGGGGTCGATCGACTTCGGCTCGGTGATGCCGAGCCGGAAGGTCGCGCCGCCCCCCTTGCCGCTGTCGTTGCTGCCGCCGCCACAGGCGGTCGCGGCCATCGCCACGACTATCGCGCCCACGACCCACTTGGCGCTCTTGGCACCGCGCATGGGTATGCCTCCTCAAGAGTCCACTTTTGACTATGCGAGAGGCGCCGGCCCCACGCTGACACCCCTGACAGCGGAGACGGAACCGGCACCTCGAGTGTGCTCGTGAGTCGGCGCTCCCCACAGCGCGTGACCCATTGACCCGAGCTCAATGAACCCAACTATTAAGTACGACCGCCTTGTAAACCACACTTAAAGGGTCTCGCTTTGGTCACATCGAGCGCCTTCAGGAGTTCGAAAACCGGACAAAGCCAGCACAGACAGACAGCCGCGAAACGGACTGTTAACACAACTTCCGGGGTTGACCGGCCGGTATTCGGACAACTTCGGCAGGCGGGCAGGAATTCGGACTGACTGATTCCGGTCGGCGGGGCGGGTTTGGATACGCCGGAGGCCCGGATGCACCGCAGAAGAACTGCGGGGCAACCGGGCCTCTCGGGACCTCGGCCTAACGCTTAGCGCTTGGCGCGGGAGGCGGTGCGGCCGCGCTCCTTCTGGTCCAGGACGACCTTGCGGATGCGCACGGCCTCCGGGGTGACCTCGACGCACTCGTCGTCGCGGCAGAACTCCAGCGACTGCTCCAGCGACAGCTTGCGCGGCGGAACGATCGCCTCGAAGGAGTCGGCGGAGGAGGAGCGCATGTTGGTGAGCTTCTTCTCCTTGGTGATGTTGACGTCCATGTCGTCGGCGCGGGAGTTCTCGCCGACGATCATGCCCTCGTACACCTCGGTGCCCGGGTCGGTGAAGAGCACGCCGCGCTCCTGGAGGTTCGTCATCGCGAAGGCGGTGACGGCACCGGCGCGGTCGGCGACCAGGGAGCCGTTGTTACGGGTCTTCAGCTCGCCGAACCACGGCTCGTGGCCCTCGTGGATGGAGTGGGCGATGCCGGTGCCGCGGGTGTTCGTCAGGAACTCCGTGCGGAAGCCGATGAGGCCGCGGGACGGGACGACGAACTCCATGCGGACCCAGCCGGAGCCGTGGTTGGACATGTTGTCCATGCGGCCCTTGCGGGTGCCCATGAGCTGCGTGACCGCGCCCATGTGCTCCTCGGGCACGTCGACCGTGAGGCGCTCGACCGGCTCGTGGACCTTGCCGTCGACCTCCTTGGTGACGACCTGCGGCTTGCCGATGGTCATCTCGAAGCCCTCGCGGCGCATCTGCTCGACCAGGATGGCCAGCGCCAGCTCACCGCGGCCCTGCACCTCCCAGGCGTCGGGGCGCTCGGTGTCCAGGACGCGCAGCGAGACGTTACCGACCAGCTCGCGGTCCAGGCGGTCCTTGACCTGGCGGGCGGTGACCTTGCGGTCCTTGACCGCGGACTTGGCGTCCGCGCCCTTGCCCGTGCCGCCGCGGCCGACCAGCGGCGAGGTGTTGGTGCCGATGGTCATGGAGATCGCGGGCTCGTCGACCGTGATCAGCGGGAGGGCGACCGGGTTCTCCGGGTCGGCCAGGGTCTCGCCGATCATGATGTCGGGGATGCCGGCGACGGCGCAGATGTCACCCGGGCCGGCCACCTCGGCGGGCTTGCGGGTGAGCGCCTCGGTCATCATCAGCTCGGTGATGCGGACGCTGGAGATCGAACCGTCGCGCTTGATCCACGCGACCGTCTGGCCCTTGCGCAGCTCGCCCTGCTCGACGCGGAGCAGCGCGATGCGGCCGAGGAAGTTGTCGGCGTCGAGGTTGGTGACGTGGGCCTGGAGCGGCGCGTCCTCCTCGTACGACGGGGCCGGGACGTGCTCCAGGATCGTGGAGAAGAACGGCTCCAGGTTGGTGCTGTCCGCGGGGACGGTGCCGTCCTCCGGCTTGGTCAGCGACGCGATGCCGTCACGGCCGCAGGCGTAGACGATCGGGAACTCGATCTGGTCCTCGTCCGCGTCCAGGTCGAGGAAGAGGTCGTAGGTCTCGTTGACGACCTCGTCGATGCGGGAGTCCGGGCGGTCCGTCTTGTTGATGCAGAGGATGACCGGCTTCCGCTGCTGGAGCGCCTTGCGGAGCACGAAGCGGGTCTGCGGCAGCGGGCCCTCGGAGGCGTCCACCAGCAGCACGACCGCGTCCACCATCGACAGGCCGCGCTCGACCTCGCCACCGAAGTCGGCGTGGCCGGGGGTGTCGATGATGTTGATGGTGATCGGCTCGCCGCCGTCCTTGGGGTGGTACTTCACCGCCGTGTTCTTGGCGAGGATCGTGATGCCCTTCTCACGCTCCAGGTCGTTCGAGTCCATGACGCGGTCGTCGACGGACTCGAGCTGGTGCGCGGCGAAGGCGCCGGCCTGCTTGAGCATGGCGTCGACGATGGTCGTCTTGCCGTGGTCGACGTGGGCGACGATGGCGACGTTACGAATGTCGTGGCGGGTGGGCATACTTGCGGCGCTTCTCCCGGAATCGTGGATGGCGGCGCGTACGGTCCGGCACGCGCGCCCGCCGGGCAGAATCACGCCGCGGCCACTTCCATGGTACGGGCCCGAGCCGACTTCGGCTCCCGCAGGCCCATGATGCGGCCCCTGACCTGCCCTTTCCCCGGTCCGGGGGGACCCTTCGGCGGCGCCGAACACCCTTCCGCGGACCCGGCACCGCCGGGCTGCGCCGCGGGGGCGGATCGCCGCCGCGGCGGAGAGAAGGAGCGGGCCCCGGGCACTGGCCGCCGGCCCGGCCCGGCCGAAAACCCTCCGCCGCAACGGCGAGAAACCCCCACCGGGCAACCCGGCGGTGCCGAACGACCCTCCGCGGGCTCGGCACCGCCGGAATCCGCCACAGTGGCGGATCACCGCCGCGGCGGAGAGGAGGTGCGGGCGCAGCCGGGAAAATCGAGCCCGCCGGGTCCGGCGGAATGATCCGGGACGGGGGCCCGTACGTACTCACCCCGCGGCCAGGCGGCCGCGGGTCGCGCCGCCGCCGAATCTCGCCGGCAGCAGGCCCGCCAGGATGATGCCGCCGAGGAGCGCGCCGCCGAGGGCGCGGGTGGGCGGCGGGGTGCCCGGGTCGTAGCGGGTGCCGTACGAGCCGACGTCGTACTCGGCGAGGGCGCGGGCCTGCCGGGCCAGGGAGTCCGCGTGGCCCGTCTCGGAGCGCACGGTGCGCAGGTCACGGGCGGTGCGGGCGAGATGCAGGTGCCGCTCGGCCTCGGCGAGCCGCGTGCGGGCCCGGCACCCGACGGCACCCCGGTGCGTGGTGACGAAGTCCCGCGCCGCGGCCACCTCCCCCCGCACCCGCCGCAGCGCCCGCTCCGTCCGCGCCCGGGCCCGGTCCTCGTGGCCGGCGCCCGGGCCGGCGTCCAGGGCGGCCGCCGTCTCCTCCACGTGCCGCAGGACGGCCCGCGGGTCGTACCGCCCGCTCTCGACCTCCCGGCGGGCGCAGGCGAGGGCCCGCGCCTGGGGGCTGCCGCGCGGGGCCCGCGCCTCCGCGTCCGCGAGGGCGGCCGGCAGCCGCGCGGTGGCGCCGGTGAGCTCGTGGGCGCGGCGCAGGGCGGCGAGGGTCAGGACCCGGGCCTGGGACAGGGCGGCCTCGCCCGCGCGCAGCGAGATCGCGGCGCCGTCGCCGTCCCCGGCCGCGAGCGCGCGGCGGGCCTCGCCGAGGGCGGCCGTGGCGAAGGAGAGCCGGTCGCGCGCCTCGGCGGGGTGCCGGGCCACGGCGGCGAGGGCGGTCGCGGTGCAGTGCCCCGCGAGAACGCCCAGCGCACCTTCCGCGGTGTCGACGCGCGGGGCGAGGTCCTCGGCCGCGGCCTCGGCCCGGGCGAGGAGCCCCGCCGCGTTGGCCCGCAGGCCGCGCAGCGCGTCGAAGGACTCGGACTCGGCGTCGAGGCGCCGGTTGGCGCTGGTGCAGTGGGAGCAGATCTCGTCCAGCGTGCGGCGGCGGATCTCCTCGTCCTCGTACGGCGCGTCGTCCAGCGCCTGGCGCAGCCGGAACGCGTCGGCGAGCTCCCCTTGGGCGTACGCGACGGCCTCGGCGAACGGCCGGGCGGCGTCGTCGCCCAACTGGGCCGCGGCGAAGTGGAGTTCTTCGGCGCTGGTCCGGACCGCGTCGTCGGTCTCGACGAGCGCCCGGCAGGCCTCCGCTTCGAGCTCGGGCAGCGGCGTCAGCGGCCGGGCCATGCGCGCGAGGCCGGCCGGGCCGGCCACGGCGGGCCCGCACTCCAGCGCCTGCGCGGCGCGCCGCCGGCGGGAGGCGCGCCGGGCGCACAGATAGAGCCCGAGGAGGCAGAGCGCGCCGCCCATGGCGACGGGCGCCCACACCCGGCGGTGCCCGGGGACGAGTCCCTCGCCGCCGGGGTCGGGGCTGCCCGGGGAGATCGCGGGCGGCCGCACGGGCTGCCCCTGGAGCACGGCGCTGTAGCCGTCGGCGGCGCCGATGGCCGCCCCGGCCCAGTCGTGCTGGGCGATGGCGGGCGCGATCGCGGTGGCGGCGACGGCCTTGAGCTGGTCGGCGCGGAAGCCGGACCGCTTGTCGGCGGAGACGGCGTACTGCCGGCCGTGGGTGGCGACGGCGAGCAGGACGTCGTGCTCGCCGAGGCCGTTGCGGTCGGCGGTGGCATCGGCCCAGGCGCGCCCGGAGCGGCCGGAGAAGTCCCGTACGTACGTGACGTACAGCTGCACGCGGTGGGTGGTGCGCAGGCGCTCGATCGCGGTGGTCACCTGCCCGCGGCGCTGCCCGAGCGCGCCGACGGTGTCGGTGATGCGCCCCCCGGCGTCCAGGTCGAGGGGGGTGTCCGCGCGCGAGGAGGGCGCGGGGAACAGCGTGAGCAGCGGCAGCAGCAGCGCGCACAGCGCGAAGGGGGCGCCGGCGATGGCCCAGCCCGGCGCCCCCGTCCCGTACCGCCTCGAAAGCCGCGTCACACTTGTGAGCGTATGGCGGCAATGCCCGTTCCGCTACTGGGAGCAAAGGGCTCGACACGGAGCGTGATCACGCTCCGTGGTGCGCCGGCTCACGCCCCGCGCCCCGCTCACGCCCGGCGGCGGATCCTGCTCCCGAGCCAGACCAGCGGATCGTATTTCCGGTCCACGGCCCGCTCCTTCAGCGGGATCAGCGCATTGTCGGTGATCTTGATGTGCTCGGGGCAGACCTCCGTGCAGCACTTGGTGATGTTGCAGTAGCCGAGCCCGTGCTCCTCCTGCGCGGCCCGCTTGCGGTCGATGCCCGCCTCGGCGGCCCCGTCCAGCGGGTGCATGTCCAGCTCGGCCACGCGCATGAGGAAGCGGGGCCCGGCGAAGACCGGCTTGTTCTCCTCGTGGTCCCGCACCACGTGGCACGTGTCCTGACACAGGAAGCACTCGATGCACTTGCGGAACTCCTGGGAGCGCCCCACGTCCTCCTGCTGCATCCGGTACTCCCCCGGCCCGACCCCGGCCGGCGGGACGAAGGAGGGGACCTCGCGCGCCTTGGCGTAGTTGAAGGACACGTCCGTCACCAGGTCCCGCACCACGGGGAACGCCCGCATCGGGGTGACCACGACGGGCTCGGCCGGGTCGAGCAGCGACATCCGCGTCATGCACATCAGCCGCGGCCGGCCGTTGATCTCCGCGCTGCACGAGCCGCACTTGCCCGCCTTGCAGTTCCAGCGCACGGCGAGATCGGCGGCCTCGGTGGCCTGGAGCCGGTGGATGATGTCGAGGACGACCTCGCCCTCGTTGACGGTCACGGTGTAGTCGACGAGGGAACCGCCGTCCGCATCGCCCCGCCACACCTTGAAGTGGGCCTCGTAGCTCAAGAGGTCAGCTCCTCGTCCGTCAGGTACTTCACCAGCTCCTCCTTGTCGAAGAGCGCGAGCAGGTCGTCACGGATCGGCGGCATCTCGCGCCGCTCCAGGCGCACCCGGCCCAGCAGCGGGTCCGCGCCCGGCTCCGTGCTGTCCCCGTTCAGCCGGCACACGAGGTTCACCCGCCGCCAGCGCCGGTCCATCGCCGGGTGGTCGTCGCGGGTGTGGCCGCCGCGGCTCTCGGTGCGCTCCAGCGCCGCCCGGGCCACGCACTCGCTGACCAGCAGCATGTTCCGCAGGTCGAGGGAGAGGTGCCAGCCGGGGTTGAACTGCCGGTGGCCCTCCACCCCGGCCCGCCGGGAGCGGGCCCGCAGCTCGGTCAGCCGGCGCAGCGCCTCCTCCATCTCCGGGCCCTTGCGGATGATGCCGACCAGGTCGTTCATGGCCTGCTGGAGCTCTTGGTGCAGGGCGTACGGGTTCTCGGCCGGTGCGTCGGCCGGGATCTCGCCGGGATCCCCGGCACGGCGCTCCCCCACGACCAGGGCGGCGTTGTCCTCCGCGTCCTCCACGCCGAACGGCCGCAGCGCCTCCGCCTCCGCCGCCTCCAGGTCCGCCTCGGAGACGACGGGCCGGCCCGCGCCGGGGAAGGAGGAGGCGTGCTCGGCCGCGTACAGCCCGGCCCGCCGGCCGAAGACGAGGAGGTCGGAGAGGGAGTTGCCGCCCAGCCGGTTCGAGCCGTGCATGCCGCCCGCGACCTCGCCCGCGGCGAACAGCCCGGGCACGCCCACCGCCGCGGCCGTGTCCGGGTCGACGTCGACGCCGCCCATCACGTAGTGGCAGGTGGGGCCGACCTCCATCGGCTCGGCCGTGATGTCGACGTCCGCCAGCTCCTTGAACTGGTGGTGCATCGAGGGCAGTTTGCGCTTGATGTCCTCGGCGGGCAGGCGGGTGGAGACGTCGAGGAAGACGCCGCCGTGCGGGGAGCCGCGGCCCGCCTTGACCTCGGAGTTGATGGCGCGCGCCACCTCGTCGCGCGGGAGCAGCTCGGGCGGGCGGCGGTTGTTGTCGGGGTCCTGGTACCAGCGGTCGCCCTCGGCCTCGGACTCGGCGTACTTCTCCTTGAAGACGTCCGGGACGTAGTCGAACATGAACCGCTTGCCGTCGCTGTTGCGCAGCACGCCGCCGTCGCCGCGCACGGACTCGGTGACGAGGATGCCCTTGACGGACGGCGGCCAGACCATGCCCGTCGGGTGGAACTGCACGAACTCCATGTTGATCAGCGACGCCCCGGCGAGCAGCGCGAGGGCGTGCCCGTCGCCGGTGTACTCCCAGGAGTTCGACGTGACCTTGAAGGACTTGCCGATCCCGCCGGTGGCGAGCACGACCGAGGGCGCCTCGATGGCGAAGAAGCGGCCGGACTCGCGCGCGTAGCCGAAGACGCCCGCGACGCGGTCGCCGTCCTTGAGGAGGCGGGTGACCGTGCACTCCTGGAAGACCTTGAGCCGGGACTCGTAGTCGCCGGTCTCGCGGTGGTCCTCCTGCTGGAGCGAGACGATCTTCTGCTGGAGCGTGCGGATCAGCTCCAGGCCGGTGCGGTCGCCGACGTGCGCCAGCCGCGGGTACTCGTGGCCGCCGAAGTTGCGCTGCGAGATCCGCCCGTCCCGGGTGCGGTCGAAGACGGCGCCCCAGGTCTCCAGCTCCCAGACGCGGTCGGGGGCCTCGCGGGCGTGCAGCTCGGCCATCCGCCAGTGGTTGAGGAACTTGCCGCCGCGCATGGTGTCGCGGAAGTGGACCTGCCAGTTGTCGCCCTCGTTGACGTTGCCCATGCTCGCGGCGATGCCGCCCTCCGCCATCACGGTGTGGGCCTTGCCGAAGAGCGACTTGCAGATCACCGCACAGCGCATGCCCCGCTCGCGGGCCTCGATGGCGGCACGCAGCCCGGCGCCGCCGGCGCCGACCACGACCACGTCCCAGGCTTCTCGGGCCGTACGCGACATCAGAAAGCACCTCTCCTTTTGAGCGTGAAGGCGTGGGGTGGAGCGGGCCGGACACCCGGCTGCCGGCTAGAAGAACCGCGGGTCGTCGAACACGCCGCTCGCCACCAGGTAGACGTAGAAGTCGGCCACCGCCACGCTGATCAGCGAGGCCCAGGCGAGCTGCATGTGGCGGGCGTTGAGCGCACTGACCCAGCCCCACAGGCGATAGCGCACGGGGTGCTTGGAGAAGGTGCGGATCCGGCCGCCGACGATGTGCCGGCACGAGTGGCAGGAGAGGGTGTACGCCCAGATCAGGGCGATGTTCGCGAGGAGCACGAGGGTGCCGAGGCCCATGTGGCCCCACTCGCCGCGGGCGTTGCGGAAGCCGAGCGCCGTGTCGTACGTGAGGATGCCGGCGACGATCACCGCGAAGTAGAAGAAGTAGCGGTGGACGTTCTGGAGGATCAGCGGGAAGCGCGTCTCACCGGTGTACTTCGCGTGCGGCTCGGCGACGGCGCAGGCCGGGGGCGAGGCCCAGAAGCCGCGGTAGTACGCCTTGCGGTAGTAGTAGCAGGTCAGCCGGAAGCCCAGCGGGAAGATCAGGATCAGCAGGGCGGGCGAGAGGCCCCACCACGCGCCGAAGACGTGCCAGTCGGCGCCGCCCTTCATCGGGACGCAGTTCTGCGCGATGCAGGGCGAGTAGAACGGGGAGACGTAGGGCGCCGCGTAGTAGTCGTCGTTGGCGAAGGCCCGCCAGGTGGAGTAGACGACGAAGGCGAACAGCCCGGCGGCGGTGACCGCGGGGGCGAGCCACCAGCGGTCGGCGCGCAGGTGGCGGGCGGGGATCGCGGCCCGGGAGGGGTGGTGGACCCCGCCCTGGGCGGGCACCCCGGCGGCGGTCGCGGATCGGGGGTCGGTACCAGTGGCCAAGAGGGACTCCGGGGAGGAGCGGAAGGGGCGGGTCGGTCTGCTGCTGCGCTGCGCTGCCCGGCTCCGTCAGGGCGCGTGCCGGTCCCGCGCGCCGAGGCCCTCGTCGTCCACGTCCTTCCACAGGGACGCGTCGTACGGGGTGTCGGGGACGGGCACGGTCTCGGGGCGGGGCTGCCCCGCGGGGTGGACGTCGCGCAGGAGGGTGACGCTCTCGCGCAGGTGGGCGGCGTCCGTCCGCACCCGGCGCAGTTCGAGGTCCTGGCTGCCCAGGTGCTTCTCCAGCCGTGCGAGCGCCCGGCCGAGATCGTCCAGGCAGCGCTGGACCGCGGTCACTTCGTCTTGCAGGGACATGTCTGGCTGACCCTCACTTCCGCAGTCGGCAGTTGCGGGTGGCGACGGTGATGCGACTGAGAGTGTCGCGCGTCACACCCCTCCGGGGGAAGATAGCGATCGCGCCTTCGCCGGAACGGGTGCGGCGCGCGCCGGGAGCCCGCAGAAACGTTCGTTCATGAGGGGCACGGCAATCGCCCCGCCCGCCGGAGGGCCGCGGAATCGTTCGTCCACGCGGGTGGCGTACACCCGGGCGGCGCGTGTCGGCGGGCAGCCGGACCGACTGTCGCATTCAGTGGTGAGCAGTAGATGCGATCAGCGGCGCATTACGCCGTACGAGTCCGGTGAGTCCGTCGGAGGTAGCACCATGGCCCCTCTCACTCCCCCGCGGCCCCCGCGGTCCCGGCCCCGGTCCCGTACGCGCCGCCGTGCCGCCCTGCTGGCCGCCGGGCTCCTGCTGCCGCTGCCCCTCCTCGGCGGCTG
Organism: Streptomyces sp. SCA2-17; assembly: GCF_044336695.1. Classification (NCBI taxonomy): domain Bacteria; kingdom Bacillati; phylum Actinomycetota; class Actinomycetes; order Kitasatosporales; family Streptomycetaceae; genus Streptomyces; species Streptomyces sp. SCA2-17. The sequence continues at coordinate 4,144,119 of NZ_CP117521.1, read as the reverse complement.
CGGCGACCAGCGCGACGGCACCGGCAGCGTCACCCCGCAGGACATCGGCGCCGCCCCGCGCGCCAGGGTCCGCGACGGCGGCACCCTCACCTGGGCCGTCGACGCCCTGCCCAGCACCCTCAACACCTTCCAGACGGACGCCGACCCCACCACGCAGCGGGTCGCCGGGGCCGTCCTGCCCGCCCTCTTCACCACCGACGGCCGCGGCCGCCCGCAGCGCAACCCCGACTACCTGCGCTCCGCCGAGCTCGTCCAGCGCGAGCCCCACCAGGTCGTCGTCTACAAGCTCAACCCCAAGGCCGTCTGGAGCGACGGCAAGGCCCTGACCGCCGCCGACTTCGAAGCCCAGTGGAAGGCCCTGCGCGGCAAGGACAGCGGCTACTGGGCCGCCCACAACACCGGCTACGACCGGATCGACCGCGTCGAGCGCGGCGCCGACGAACACGAGGTCAAGGTCACCTTCGCACGCAGCTGCGCCGACTGGCCCGCCCTCTTCACCCCGCTCTACCCCAGGGCCGTCACCGGCAGCGCGGACGACTTCAACGACGGCGCCCGCAAGGACCTCAAGCTCTCCGCGGGCCCCTTCCGCGTCGCCGCCCGCGACGACGACGAGGGCACGCTCACGCTCGCCCGCTCCCCCAAGTGGTGGGGCGAGCCCGCCAAGCTCGATCGCCTCGTCCTCCGGGCCCTCCCGCGCACCGAGCGGGCCGCGGCCCTGGCGGCCGGCAAGCTCGACCTCGCCGACGTGGGCGCGGCCGACGCCGGCCGCATCGCCGCCGCGGGCAAGCCCACGAAGCAGGACAAGGGCGACAAGCCGCCGGCCTCCGCGCCCGTCCGCCCGGCCGCGCTGCGGGGCATCGTCGTCCGCAAGTCCCTGGAGCCCGCGTACACCCAGCTCGCCCTCAACGGCGCGAGCGGCCCGCTCGCCGACGAACGCGTCCGGCGGGCCGTCGCGCGGGCCATCGACCGCCGCGCCATCGCCAAGTCCGTCCTCGGCCCGCTGGGCCTGCCCGTGGACCCGCTCGGCAGCCACCTCTTCCTCTCCGGCCAGGACGGCTACGAGGACCACAGCGACGCCCTCGGCGGCCCCGACCCCAAGGCCGCGCAGGCCCTCCTCGCCGACGCGGGCTGGAAGCGCGCGGAGGGCGACGGGCGGAAGACGGCGGCGGGGGCGGCGGACGGCCGGGCGGGTACGGGGCGGCCGCCGGGGCTGCGGCCGGGTCCGGAAGCGGGCCCGGGGCCGGTGCCGTCGGGGGGCTCGGCGGAGGGCGACGCACCAGGAGTCGCCGGCATCTCCGGCGTCACGGGTGTCTCAAGCATCTCCGCCGATGACGAGACCGAGTACGCCGCGGACGACAGCCTGGACGACGGCACGGGTCCCGACGGCAAGCCGGCCGCCGACGGGGGCCGCGCGGCGGCCGCCCCGGTCCGCATCAAGAACGGCAAGAAGCTCACCCTCCGCTTCGTGGTGCCGGTGAGCGCGGGCGCGGACTCCCTGCGGTCCGTGGCCGACCGCATCGCCCGCCGCCTGGACGCGGTCGGCATCGGCACCGAAGTGACCAAGGTCGGCGACGCCGGCTTCTTCAAGGACCACATCGCCGCCGGCAGCTACGACCTGGCCCTCTACTCCTGGCCCGCCACCCCGTACCCCTCCACCGACGCCCGCCCCGTCTACGCCAAGCCGCAGCCGGCGGCGGACGGCTCGCTGGTGGTGGAGCAGAACTACACGCGCGTCGGCACGGACCGCATCGACCAGCTCTTCGACCAGGCGTCCACGGAACTCGACACGGAAGCGTCCCGCGACCTGGCGGGCCGGGCGGACGCCCGCATCTGGTCCCTGGCCGGCTCGATCCCCCTGTACCAGCGCCCGCAGCTGGTGGCGGCGCGCAAGACGGTGGCCAACGCGGGAGCGTTCGGCCTGGGCACGCCGAGGTACCAGGACATCGGCTTCCGGAAGTGAGGGGCGGGGCGGCGCGGGCCCGCCCCCACGCGTGACGGCGGCCCGTCCTCTCCCCCGAAAGAGGACGGGCCGCCGGAGTGACCGGGGAGGCCGGGTCACACGGACCTCCCCGGGGTGCGGACTCCCCCGCGTCAGTTCACCCAGGCTTCGACCCGGGAGTTCTTGGAGCCCTTGAGAACGAGGTTGAACGCCTGACCCGGCTTGGCGGCCACGGTCGCGTAGTGCTTCTTGCCGTTGCAGTCGTGCGTCTTGGTGTACGACCCTCCGCCCGCGACCTTCACCTTCAGGCTCGCCCTGCCGCCGCCCCAGCAGGTGAAGACGCCGCGGGCCATGTTCGCCCCGCCGGGGACGGCGGAGAACCCGGAGTGCCACTGCTTGTTGTGCGTCTTGAGGTAGTCACCGGAGATGTCGGCGTTCCACAGGTTCCGCCAGTGCTCCTGGACCTGGGCCTGAGCCTGAGCCTGCGAGGTGTCCGTTCCTGCCGGGGCCGCGACGGCCGCCGGCGCCGCCATCGCGAGCCCGCCGCCCAGCATGACGGTCGCGGCGGTGACGGCGATGCTCCTGCGTACGTTCATGATGTGGGGTTCCCTCCCCTGGTGGTGGGGCGGCGACACGGGGTGGACCGCGTCGCCGCCGGCTTGCAGGACTGACTTTGATGCGCCACATCCGCAACGGCCAGAAAACCGCCGCAACTTGGGCCGACGTGGGACGTCCCATGCCCTGACCTGCGGAGACGGCGGTTCCCACGACGTCCCGGTGGGACGCCGGGGCCACACCGCGGGTGGCCGGAACGCACCGCCCCCGCCGCACGGGGCGGAAACCTTTATCCCCGCATCGCCATCATGTGCGGCATAGGGGGCTCGTTGCCTCGGGGGCTGCTGGTCGCGTATGGGGTGGAACATGCGGCGTTGGAAGGAATTACCCGTCTCCTTGGACGAACGAGTGCGTCAACTCGTCGTCCTGCTCCGGAGACTCAAGGACCGCAGCGGATTGAGCCTCGCCGCGCTGGCGGCCAAGACCTCCTACAGCCGCTCCTCCTGGGAGCGGTACCTCAACGGCAAGCAGCTGCCCCCGGCCGACGCCGTCGAGCAGCTGGCCCGGGTGTGCGGAGCGGACCCGGTCCGCCTGCTGGTGCTGCACGAGGTCGCGGCGGACGCGTGGTCCGACGAGGCGCCCGCCGGGGAGGAGGGCGCCTCCGACGACGAGGAGAAGGGCGGGGGCGGGGGCGAGGAGAAGGGCGGGGGCGGGGGCGAGTACGAGAACGAAGCGGAACGTACGCGGCGCCGCGTACGGCGGCGGACCCTGTCGCTCGTCGGAGCGGTGATCGCGCTGTCCGTCGCCCTGGTCGCCACGCTGCTGCTCACGCACCCCTGGCGGGACGACGACAAGACGAAGTCGCCGCCCCGCGGCGGGGGCGGCGGCCGTTCCCAGGAACCGTTCGTCTTCGTCCAGGGCCGGTCCCGCCCGTGCGAGGTGAAGCGCGAGGCCGGCGGGCTGACCGCCGGGTACAGCGCGACCCGCGACACCCTGATGGACCTCAAGTCCTCGGGCTGGGAGGTCGTGGAGGCCCAGTGCCTGCTCCAGTACCACCACTTCGACCCCGGCGTCACCGACGGGTCCTACGGCCCGCGGAGCAAGGAGGCGGCCAAGGGTTTCCAGAAGGAGCGCGGGCTGGTCGTCGACGGCATCGTGGGACCGGACACCTGGGGGGAGCTGCGCCGGTGAACACCGCACGTCCCCTCCCGGTGGAATGCGGCCGGCTGGCCGCGGGGCTGCGCGAGCTGAAGGACCGCACGGGGCTGAGCCTGGCCGCGCTCGGCGAGCGCACCCCGTACAGCAAGTCGTCCTGGGAGCGCTATCTCAACGGCAAGAAGCTGCCACCGAGGCAGGCGGTCGAGGCGCTGTGCGCCCTGGCGCACGAGCCGCCCGGGCGGCTGCTGGCGCTGTGGGAACTGGCGGAGCAGGCGTGGAGCGGGCGGTCGGCGTCGCGGGGGACCGCCGAGGAGGCCCCGGTTCCGGCTGGTTCCGCTTCCGGCGGGGGCGGCGGCGTACGGAAGCGGCTCGGCCGGCGTTCCAGAACGGCGTACGTCATCTCGGGCGTCGTCACCCTCGCCGCCGCCGTCGCCACGGCCCTGCTCCTGACGTCCGGCGAGCAGGCGTCCGGAGAGCAGGAGCCGGACCACCTGACGGCCACGTCCCCGTACGCCCAGCGGTGGGAGCCGGCCTGCGCGGGGGAACAGTGCGACGGCGAAAAGGCGAGGGACATGGGCTGCGACGTACCGGCACCGGCGATGATCGCCCAGCGCCTGGGGACCGACGGCCAGCGGGTCGAGCTCCGTTACGGCGAGAGGTGCCGCACCGTATGGGTACGGGCGTGGCATCTACGCCTCGGCGACCGGGTCGAACTGTCCGTACCGGGCGCTGACACCAAACGGCTGGAAGCCGCGACCCGGCAGGACACGATGGACTACCTGGTGACCGGAATGTCGGCGGCGGAGGACCCCCGCCGGGCGCGGGTCTGCCTACTGCCCGCCGACGACGGCCGCCCGGAGTGCTTCACGCCGCCGGGGGCGGCGAGCACGCCCGGACGGTGAGGCCCGTTGGCCAGCCCCTACAGAGGGCGTCAGAGCAAGTGGTCGGCCTTGCCCGCCTTGATGTCACGGATCAGGGCGCGCAGGGCGTCGCGGGTGTCGGTGAGGTAGTGGTCCTCGGCGCCGGTGACGGCGATGTAGGCGTTGCCGGCGGGGTCGGTGCCTATGCGGAAGCAGTTGCTGCTGTCGCCGCAGAAGGGGTCTTCCCAGCGGATGTACGACATGGTCGCCTGCTTTCAAAGCTCGGATGCGATTCCGCGGAGGTACATACCCTGTCCGTGCCAGTGCCACTGCGCTTCCAGGTGGCCGCGCCTCCTGGTCTCAGGTCAGAACAGGCTGGCAGCGGGGGGAGGGTGGGGGGCTTGCGCTTGTCGGGCGTGACTTGCGGCGGGTGGGTGGTTGGCCGCCGTACTCGCGCCGTCACGGATGCACGCGCGTAAGGAGACCTTGCGCATGCGCTGTGGCTGAGGGGGAGCGGGCTGCTGCCGCGATGTGGTTTCTCCCGTCGTGGGCGTTCCACTAGGCGCGCCATAGTTCGTGGTTGCGCGGCCGGGTGAAAGGCGGAGTGTGGCTGGTGAGGCGCGGACAGCCGGGTGGGGCCGGTGAGGCGGGCGGCCTACGCTCTCGGGTCACTTGTACGCCGCGCACGGCCGCGGAGCGGGGGGCTTCCGGCCCGCAACGGCCACCCAGCAGCCGGTGATGAGGCAGCGGAGGAACGGCTGCCGGATGAGGCCACTGAGGCGTGCCGCCGACGTTCCCTGGCCACTTGTACGCCGCGCAGCCCCACCCCGCCGGTGGAATTCCGCGCCGAGAGGGCGCCAACCCCCACCATCCGCACCCGGCCGCTCAGCCACGACGGCGAACAAGTGAGTGGAACGCCCACGACGGCAGGAACCACATCGCGGCAGCAGCCCGCTCCCCATCAGCCCAGACCTATGCGCAAGGTCTCCTCACGCGCCCGCATCCGTGACGGCGCGAGTACGGCGGCCGACCGCCCACGGGGCGTCGGACACCCGACGTGCCCGCGCCCCCCACCCCTCCCCCCGCTGCCAGCCTGTTCTAACCCGCACCCAACCCACGGATCTCAGCCACAACCGGCTCCCCCTTTGAGGGTGCGCATCGGTGCGCGCGAGGCGTCCACCGGCCCACGACGTCAGAGCAAGTGGTCGGCCTTGCCTGCTTTGATGTCACGGATCAGGGCTCGCAGGGCGTCCCGGGTGTCGGTGACGTAATGGTCCTCGGCCCCGCTGACAGCGATGTAGGCGTTGCCGGCGGCGTCGGTGCCTATTCGGAAGCATGCGCTTCCCTCACCGCAATAGGGCTCTTCCCACGTAACGTTGGGCACTAGTTTGCTCCTCACAGCTGCCGTGCAATGTCCCGGATGAACTAACGAGAGGGATCCGGCTCCAAGGCGAGTCGTTCCATCCAGTCAAGGTGGGCTCGATACTTAGACAACTGCGCCTCGCCATAGAGGAATTCCGGTCCATGGGTACTGTCGATCTGCACCGTATCGAGCCGCGGCACCGGCCCTTCCGCGTACACAAGTGTTTGGCCCGCCCCTGGGAAGACCCCGCCGGTCACAGGCAGCACACGCAGCGTCACATGGGCGAGTTCGGACATAGTCAACAGGTGCTCAAGCTGGGCACGTGCCACGGAGCGCCCACCGAACTGCATGCGCAGCGCCACCTCATGCACGATGCCGTCATACTGCGGCGGGCCTTCCTGCACAAGGAGTCGCTGCCGCTCCATGCGATGCACAAGCCGCACTTCCAGCTCTCGCTCGGGCAGCGGGGGAACGACTGCCCCGAAGATGACCCGTGCATGGTCAACGGTTTGCAGGAGTCCGGGAATATGAACCGTGTGGGCGGTTCGCAGACGGCGAGCATGCGCCTCCATCTCCGCGATGTCCAGGAAGCCGCCTGGGAGCACTCCCCTGTAGCGCTCCCACCACCCTCGGGTGGGCTGCGCCATTTCAGCAAGGGCCTTGACGTAAGCCTCATCCGGGCATGAGCAATAGGAAGCCCAGCTCTGCAAGCGGTCCGGGTTGATCGCCCGCAACCCCCTCTCGATGTTCGAGATCTTGCTGCGGTCCACGCCGAGCAGCGAGGCGGCAGCTTCGGCACTCACGCCTGCCTCGACCCGCATCCTGTGCAGCTCGGCTCCGAGTCGCTTCTGCCGCTCGGTGGGCGATGTCCTCTGGGCCATGATCCCCCCTTCTACTCACAGACGGCCAAGTCTGCCGTCCTGCGGCACAGCCAATCCACCGAAGGGGCTAACTTCACCGTCGAGGGGGCCAATTGGCCCCGCACTGCGCTAGCTTCGGTGTCACACCGGACCGCACGGCGCAGCCGGAAGCGCATCGTACGGGCGTCTTTCAGCCCTGCCCTGAGACAGGCCACCGGCCCGCGCCGCACCGCAGGATCCCCACACCACACCCCACCCGGAGCCGCCGCATGCCCTCCACCGATGCCGACACCGACCCCGACACCCACGCCGACGCCCTCTGTCCCCTCATCACCCCACCCCCCGCCTCCCCCTCCACCCTCGCCACCACCCACCGCCCCGCCTACAAGCCCCGCTCCTCCGATCCCTCCACCCTCTACTACGCCTTCACCGTCCCGGGTGACCCCCGGTCCGCCACCGTCGTCCGGGCCACCATCCGCAGCGTCCTGCGCACTCACGGGCTCACCCGCATCGAAGAAGCCGCCCTCTCCGTGGCCGGAGAGCTCGTCGCCTGCGCGACTCGCTTCGCGCCGGGGCAGGATCTCTACCATTCGCTCCGCTGGTGTGACGGCGCGCTGCGGATCGTCAACTGGGACGCGCACCACGCCCACTCCGATCCCCGCCACGCCGCCCGCTGCACCGCCTGCCGCAAGCGCGCGCTCCTGCTGCTCGCGGCCGTCGTGCACGAGTGCCGGGGGACCTGGGGCATCAGCAGGCCCGGGGCCACCACAGACGGGACGCAGGTGTGGGCCCGCCTCCCGCTCGACGGCGCTTGCCCTTGAGCGAACTCGAACAAAAACGATGCGGTCCGCGCCCGGGGAAACCCCCGGGGGCGGACCGCGTCGGAGCCCGTGCGGGTCCTGGCTAGTCGGCCTGCGGCCAGTCCCAGCCCAGCTGGTAGAACAGGCCGAGGCGGTCGCTGACCGCCCGGATCTCGGTGATCAGGCCCTCGGCCAGCGTGAAGATCCAGATCGCCTCGTTCTCGAAGCTCCGGCCGGTCGGCTCGGGCATGCGGGGGTGTGCGCCGCCGTGGACGCCCCGCTGGGTGACCCGGGCGACCACCCGGTCGCCCTCGCCGATCAGTTCGTCCACGCGCACGGTGAGCGGGTCGAACGCCGCGACCTGCATGCGCAGGCCCTCGAACGCGGCGCCCGGCTCGTCGGCCTCACCATGGATGATCTTGTTGTGGTCCACGACGTCGTGCGCCATGAACCGCGGAAGGTCCTCCAGGCAGCGGTCGCTGACCGCCTCGAAGAAGCCCAGGATCGCCTTCTTGTTCTCGTCCACCACGGTGGCCGTTCCCCCGTCTCATCCAGCCGTCCGGCTGCCCAGCCGCCCAGCTGATTACGTGTCAGTCAGCGCGGATCCTATCTCCGGTTCCGGCGACCGCTCGCATCAGTGCAACTGATCAGTGCAACTGATCAGTACAAACTCAGCAGCGCCTCCACCGCGTCCGGCGCCGGGAACTCCCCGTCCGGCAGGGCCAGCTCGAACCAGACCGTCTTGCCGTGGGGGGTCCGGCGGCTGCCCCACGCCGCGCTGAGCATGCCGACGAGTTGCAGGCCGCGCCCGCCCTCGTCGGTGTCGCGGGCGCGCCGGCGCCGGGGCTGGACGAGGCCGCCGTCCCAGACCTCGCAGACCAGCGTGCGGTCCAGCAGCAGCCGCAGCCGGATTTCTCCCTCGCCGTACCGCAAAGCGTTGGTGACGAGCTCGCTCACGAGGAGCTCGGTCGTGTCGACGAGGTTGTCCAGGCCCCACTGCGGGAGCTGCTCGCGGGCGAGCTCGCGGGCGCGGGCGACGGAGCGGGGTTCGGCGGGGAGCGTCCAGTCGCCGACGTGGTCGTCGGGCAGGCCGCGCAGCCGGGCCATGAGGAGGGCGATGTCGTCCTCGCCGTGGTGGGTGTCGAGCGCGCCGAGGACGTGCTCGCAGACCTCCTCCAAGGGGCGGGAGGGGCCCGTGAGGGCCTCGCGGAAGGCCTCCAGGCCCTCGTCCAGGGCGTGGTCGCGGGATTCGACGAGGCCGTCCGTGTAGAGGGCCAGGAGGGCGCCGTCCGGCAGCTCGACGACGGTCTCCTCGAAGAGCTCCCCGCCGACGCCGAGCGGCATGCCGGGCTGGACGTCGAGCAGCTCGGCGGTGCCGCCGCCGGCCTCGACGAGGACGGGCGGCAGGTGGCCGGCGTTGGCGATGGTGCAGCGCCGGGTGACGGGGTCGTAGACGGCGTAGACGCAGGTGGCCAGGTAGACCTCGGAGAGGTCGGCGGCCCGCACCCCGCCCCGTACGCCGCGCGTGGAGGACTGCCCGCCGCCGGGGCGGCCGAGGCCGTGGGCGATCTCGTCGAGGGCGGAGAGGACCTCCGCCGGCTCCATGTCGAGCATGGCCAGGGTCCGTACGGCGGTGCGCAGCTCGCCCATGGCGACGGCCGCGCGCAGGCCGCGGCCCATGACGTCGCCGACGACCAGGGCCGTGCGGTGCCCGGGGAGCTCGATGACGTCGAACCAGTCGCCGCCGACCTCGGTGGCGGCGTTGGCGGGCAGATAGCGGCAGGCGATCTCCAGGCCGGCGGCCTCGGGGTCGCCGGGGGGCAGCAGGCTGCGCTGGAGGATGACGGCGCGTTCGTGCTCGCGCCGGTAGAGGCGGGCGTTGTCGATGCAGACGGCGGCACGGGCGGCGAGCTCGACGGCGAGGGCCGTGTCCCGTTCGCCGAACGGCTCGCTGCCCTTCGTACGGGAGAACTGCGCGAGCCCGACCACCGTGTCGCGGGCGACCATCGGGACGGCGAGCGTGGATTGCACGACGGCGCCGAGCTCCGGCCCGTCCTCGCCGTCCCGCCGCGGGATGACCTGCACCTGCGCGGTGCGCAGCGCGGCGGCGCACGGCGAGTGGAAGGCGTAGCGGTGCACCTCGCCGACCTGGACGGGCTTCTCGCCGCCGGCCACGGGCGCCCCGGAGACCGCGCTGGCGTAGGCGACGCGGCGGAGCTCGGCGCTGCCGTCGGCGAGGCCGGGCGGGGCTTCGTCGCCGGCGAGGAGGCCCTGGTAGAGGTCGACGGAGGCGAGGTCGCAGAACTGGGGGACGGCGACGTCCAGCAGCTCGCGGGCGGTGGTCTCCAGGTCCAGGGAGTTGCCGATGCGGGCGCCGGCCTCGTTGAGCAGGGCCAGGTTGCGGCGGACGCCGGCGGCCTCGCGCTCGGCGCGGCGGCGGCCGGTGACGTCGGTGGCGAGGGCGGCGACGCCGATGGGGCGGCCGCTGCCGCTGTGCAGGCGGTAGAGCGAGACCGACCAGCGGCGGCGCTCGCTGTGCCCGGGCACGGGGCCGACGAGCTGAAGGTCCGACACGGGCTTGCCGCTGTCGAGGACTTGGCGCAGGGCGGCGGTGAGCCGCTCGGCCTCGCCGCGGGGCAGGAAGTCGTGCGGGGTGCGGCCGCGGTGCCAGTCGGCGGGGCGGCCGAAGGCCTGGGCGAAGCTCTCGTTGACGCGCAGGAGCGTGAGGTCGGTGCCGAAGAAGAAGAATCCCAGCGGAGATTGGCCGAAAACGGCTTCGGAGGCCGCGATGTCGGTCTCTATTCCGCGCAGGGCCCGGACGTCGACGGCGACGCAGAGCGCGGCGCGCTCCCCGCGCTCGTTCTGCGTCGGCATCACGTAGATCTCGGCGAGGCCGGACTGGTCGCCGGGCTCTCCCGGGGCCTTGCCGCCGTCGTACGGGCGGCCGTCGCCGCTGCGCTGATACGGGATCAGGCCCGTCCACTCGCGGCCGTCGAGGCCGCCTTCGCCGAGGAAGGGCGCGGCGGGCTGCGGGCGGCCGGGCGCTCCGGCCGGGGTCAGCACCTCCAGCGGGTCCTTGCCGACGGCGTGCCGGGCCGTTATCCCGAAGAGCTCGGCCGCGCGCTCGCTCCACTGCTCGATCCGCCCGTCGGGCCCGAGGGAGAAGGAGGCGACGCGGATGTAGTCGTAGAGGGATCCGGGCGGGTTGTTCTGCCACATCTCCGCGGCGCGCGATCCCTGCGCCGAACCGCCCGCCGCACCCGCTGCCTTTTCGCTCACGTGCCCGTCCCCTCCGGCTCTTGTGCTCGCACCGGCATCAGAAGGCCGAGTATCCAGCACAGGGGCCCTTCGGAACACGGACTTCACGATCACAGCACGGTCTCAACCCGTTATGGGTCATCCCCGGGCCGGCGGTCGGGCAAGCCCAGTTCGAACCACACGGTCTTCCCGGTGTTGCCCCGTCGCGTTCCCCAGCGGCGGGAGGCGCATGCAACGAGCTGCAGTCCGCGTCCGCCCTCGTCGTCGGGGTCGGCCGTGCGCTCGCGGGGCGGGTCGGGGAGCGGGTCGGAGACCTCCACCAGAAGGGTGGGGCCCGCGTGGGAGTACATCCTTACCCCGATCGGTCCGCTCGCATACCGCAGGGAGTTGGTGACGAGCTCGCTGACCAGCAGCACCGTCACGTCGGTGACGCCGTCCATGCCCCAGTCGTGCAGGGTGTCGCGAACGAGGGTGCGGGCGGTGCGGACGGCCCCGGGCTCGGCAGGGAAGCTCCACTCGGCGAAGCCGGGCGTCGACGCCAAGATCCCCGCGCTGTCGTTCACGCCGACCACTTCCCAGACCGCTGCGGACCCGCCGGGTTTACCCGGTTCAGGGTGAATAATCAGCACATACCCGGTATGCGGTGCCGACTATCTTCTCCGGCGGTCCGAGCTGGTCACCAGTGCGGCAGATGGCGTAGCGGAGTGCGCCCGGTCACGCTTCCGCGCGCCGGAGCAGGTCCGCGGCGAGGGCGACGGCGGGGCGGTCCTGATCGAGCCAGTCCACGGCGCCGATCTCGTCGGGGGCGAGCCAGCGCAGCTCGTCGTGGTCCTCCAGCGGGCGGGCCTCGCCGGCCCGGATCCGGGCCGTCCACACGTGCAGCACGAACGGGGGGCGCAGGGGCCACTCGCCCGCGACGCGCTCCAGCGGCTCGGCCTCCACGCCGAGCTCCTCGCGCAGCTCGCGCACGAGCGCCTCCTCGGCGCTCTCGCCGGGCTCCAGCTTGCCGCCGGGCAGCTCCCAGCGGCCGGCGAGCTCGGGCGGGGAGGTGCGCCGTGCGGCGAGCAGCCGGCCTTCGTGGAGCAGGGCGGCTCCCACGACTACGCGTACGTCGTCCGTCATACCCAGCAGCGTAGGGCCCGCCCGGCGGGCCATGACGTACGGGTCCGGGCCCGTGCGGATTCCGCCGGACCCTCGCCGTCGTGGCTGCTCGCCGTTGCGGCGGGGTGGACCTTCAGGACGCCGCGCGGCCGCCCATGCGTTCGACTATGTACAGCCGGCGGCGGTCGCCGTCGGCGTCGAGGCGGCCGACGACCTTCTCCGCCTCCGTCCTGGTCGCGTAGCGCCCCACGCGGTAGCGGTTGCCGTTCTCGTCCTGGCGGATCACCAGCCACGGCAGGACCGGTCCGCTGTCTGTCATCGCCCCTGCCTTTCCGCCGCCATGAGCGCCGGCGCACACCCCTTGGCTTTTCCCGGAGAAACCGCAGTACGCATATGCCCGAGCGTACGCCCGACCTTTACGCAGCGGATACGGTTTTTTACGAAGAGGCACGCATTCGGCCACCGCGTCCCCGGGGCACGGATGCGAGAAGGGGCGGCCGGGGACCCTTGCGGGCCCTCGGCCGCCCCTGCGCGGCACGTGAGGTCGTAGCGGCTACGACTTCGTCATGGAGCGCTCGGAGGACGCCTCCGGGTCGCCGGAGCCGGCTGCGGCCTCGGCGGCGGCCAGCTCCTTCTCGGTCGCGACGAGGGTCGGGTTGCGCCAGGCGCTGCGCACGCCCCAGGCGTAGAAGACGAGCGCGATCATGACGACGACCACGATGTCCCAGCCCTGGGCGAGGTAGCCCTTGCCGCCGAACTCGGTGCCGCCGGCCCACGAGACGAAGGCCATGACCAGCAGGTATGTGACCATCCAGGCACCGGCCATCAGGTGCGGCTTGAGCTCGGCCCACGGCTTGCGCAGCTCGTACCAGGCCCAGATCGGCAGGCCGATCGCCATGATGAAGATGACCTTGCCCGTCAGCGGCCAGCGGGCCCAGTACATGACCAGGGAGCCGAAGATCATCGCGATGGGGGCGATGACCGGCATGGCCTTCAGCTTGACCGGGCGCTTCATGTCCGGCGAGAGGCGGCGCAGCGACATCACGGCGACGGGGCCGGTGATGTACGAGATGACGGTGGCGACACCGACGATCTCGGCGATCGAGCCCCAGCCGCGGAAGACGGCCAGGAAGATGAAGGAGATCACCAGGTTGAGCAGCAGGGCCGGCTTCGGCACGCCGGTCTTGGGGTCGACCTTGCCGAAGACCTTCGGCAGGTGGCCGTTCTCCTGGACGCCGTTGATCATGCGGGACGTGGTGGCCGCGTAGATCATGCCGGTGCCGGACGGGGAGATGAAGGCGTCCGCGTACAGCAGCAGCGCGAGCCAGTTCAGGCCCCAGGTGATGGACAGGTCCGCGAGCGGGGACTTGTAGGCCAGGGCGTTCCAGCCGCCGGAGAGGTCCGCGGTCGGGACGGCCATCAGGAAGGCGACCTGGAGCGCGATGTAGATGACCAGGGCGATCAGGATGGAGCCGACGACGGCCTTCGGCAGCGACTTGCCCGGGTTACGGGCCTCGCCGGCCATGTTGAGCGGCGACTGGAAGCCGTTGAAGGCCCAGACGATGCCCGCGACGGCGACGGCGCTGAAGACGGCGCTCCAGCCGTTGGGGGCGAAGCCGCCGTGCTGGGAGCCGACGTTGCTGGTGTCGAAGTGCGCGAAGATCAGCGCGCCCGCGGTCAGCGCCGGCACCACGACCTTGAACACGGTGATCGCGTTGTTCGTCTTGGCGAACAGGGTGATCGCGAACCAGTTCAGGAAGAAGTAGAAGACGACCAGGACGCTGGCGGCGGCGAGGCCGGTGCCGGTGAGCTCCTTGCCGTCGAAGAGCTTGCCCGCCCAGTCGAACTTCCACGAGCTCATGTACTGGATCGAGGCCGTCGCCTCACCCGGGATGACGGAGACGATGGCGATCCAGTTGGCCCAGGCGGCCATGTAGCCGGCCAGCGAGCCGTGCGAGTACTGGCCGTAGCGCACCATGCCGCCGGCCTTCGGGAACATCGAGCCGAGCTCGGTGTAGGTGAGGGCGATGGTCAGCGCGACGATGGCGCCGATGACCCAGGCGAAGATGGCGGCCGGCCCGGCCAGTACGGCGGCGCGCTCGGCACCGAAAAGCCAGCCGGAGCCGATGATCGACCCGAGTCCGACGGCCGTCAGGGCCGTCGTGCCCAAGGTCCGGCGGTAATTCGAGTTCGAGTGGGAACCCTGTTCGGTACTCAAGCCCCGGATCTCCTTTTCTCTGTACTCCCCACGGCAGGACACAAACCGCGCCATCGTACGAGCGATTTGGACGGCTGGATTCCGCGAAAAGCCGCTGACCTGGGTGTATGTGAGTTTTGCAACAGAAAAATTGACCCGGGGTAACCGGGTCAAAGCTGGACATACCATGCACTACTTACCCGCGAGTAAAGAACGACGGACGGCACCGCGGGGGCGGCACCGTCCGTACGTCACAGCCGCGTCATGGCGGCTTCACAGTCTCGTCACGGCTACTTCACCGGCAGGTGGTACGCGACGCGGTAGCGATCGGCCAGGACGACGATTTCGGCCGTCTCCACGGGACAGCCGCCCGCGAAGAACGTGCGCGTGACGACGACGACGCAGTGGCCGGGGACGCCGCCCAGCGCCAGCACCTCTTCCGCGAGCCCCGGCCGGGCGCTGACCTCCTCCGCGACGTTGTCCACGATGAGGTCGATGGCGGCCATGCGCTCGACGACGCCGCGGCCGGCCAGCGGCCCCTCCTCGGGGAGCATCACCGGCGTGCGCCCCGTGACGGACAGGGGCTCCCAGGACGTGGAGAGCATGACGGGCTCGCCCTGGGCCCGGAAGACGTAGTCGGTGCGCATCGTGCGGTCGCCGGTGGCGATGCGCAGGCGGCGGGCGACGACGGCGTCCGCCTGGACCTGCTCGCTGCGCGACTCCCAGGTGCCCTTGACGCGGCTGTCCGCCTGCTCCTGGCGGAAGGGCGTCGACTCGCCCGCCGGTCTGTATCCCGTCCGGACGAGGGTGCGCGGCACGGGCTGCTCGCGCACATACGTGCCGGACCCGGACCGGCCTTCCACCAGCCCCTCGGCCATCAGGACCTTGCGGGCCTCCAGGGCCACGGTGTCCGAGACGCCGTACTGCTCCCGGATGCGCGCCTGGGAGGGCAGCCGGGTATGCGGCGGCAACTCGCCGGCGACGATCTTCTGACGCAGATCGCCGGCCACTCGAAGGTACGCGGGCTGGTCACCGAAGGCCACGGCCACTCCCAACAGGTTGACAGTCCGCAACAGCTTGGCAACCCACGGTTGCGATCCGCAACTCAAGGCCATGGATTCACTAGATGTAGTGAATTGCAGCTCAGGGACGCTTAGTTGGCGGCAGCACCCACACATGCAGGGAGCACTACCCCCGGGCACATCCGCAAATATGCACCGGGCGATGCATACCCAGACCCCGCCCGGCAAACACGCTCCGTGACGAAAGACGGGAACGAAGAAGGGCCGACCCCGAGGGGTCAGCCCTTCTTCAAAAGAGATCAAATGAGGACAGGTCAGACGTTGAACCTGAACTTCCACCACAACGCTCTGACCTGCGGAAACGCCGGTTCTGGCAGGCCAAGTCAGCACAGTATCAGCACGGTTTTCGCAGGTCAGCACACTCACGCGACAGTCCCGTAGTCCTCGGCGTCGCCCGAGGCCGGGCTCTCCACGTCCAACGGTACCGGCCGCATGGCGTTCTGCATGACCTCGCGGCAGCGGTGCCAGGCCCCTGGAACGAGGTGCCCGTAGGTGTCCACAGTGATCTTGATCGACCTGTGGCCCAGCCAGCGCGAGACCTCGTGGATCGGAATTCCATTCGCCAGCGCGGTCGAGGCGAAGAAGTGCCTCAGCGACCGGGGTGTGTATTTCGGGTTTCCGTTGGCGTCTACGAGACCGGCGGCCTTGCACGCCTTCTTGAAGTGATAGCCAAAGGTGGATGCGGTGGGCATGGTGCCCTTGCCGCGGTCGCGGGGCGCGAAGAAGACTTCGAGCTGTCGGTCCTTGCCGGCCTTGTCCTTGAAGGTGACGGGTATCGGTTCCCACTGCTCGGCGTGGGTGTCGATCTCTTCTTCCAGGAAGGGTGCGATCGGAACGTCTCGGTACTCGCCCTCGGCCCGGTGCTTCAGCGCCACGAACGTCGTCCGACAGTCGCCTCGGTTGGCCTTGGCGCTGACCTGCCAGCGGATGCGGATGTACTCGGTTCGCCGGGACTCCTGGGCGAAGGCGAGCGCCTCGCTTGGCCGCATCCCGGCGCCCGACATGAGGTAAATGGAGAGCCGGTACTGCGGCGAGATGTGCTTCCCGAGGAGGTCGACCTCTTCGAGCGTAGGGATCTCGTCCTCGTCCACGGCCATCGAGCTCGTCCGGGGGATCTTGACCCCCTTGGCCGGATTCTCAGATATTCGCTTTTCAACAATCGCGGCATCGAGCAGTGCCGTCACGATGTTCATGCGGTCGTTGATCGTCGAGGCGGCCATGCCTTCACCCTTGCGGTGCAGGGCAGCGACGAATCGTTCGAAGTCGGGCTTCGCGAGGCCAGCAAGGGTCTTGCGGCCGAGGTGGGGAACGAGGTGGTTCCGGATGAAGCCCTCGTAGTTCCTGAAGGTGCCCTCAGCGAGGATCTGCCGTTCGAGCCAGTCCTTCACCCAGGCCCGAAGGGTGATTGCTCCCCGCTGCGGGTCGAGGTAGATGCCCATGCCCTTGTCGTGCTCTACCTTCGAGGCCCAGGCGTCCGCGCCGTCCGGGCCGGTCTTCTTCGCGAAGGTCTTCTCTCGCTGTCTCGCGGTCCGGCCGCCGGGCTCGCGGTACCGGACGGTCCAGTTGTGGCCGCAGCGGTTCTTCTCGCAGGGGTAGTTACGGTCCTGCGGATCGGTCTTGCACTTCTGGAAGACGGTTGCCATATGGCCCCCTTTCGTTCTGGGGCACGGCAACGCTGTGCCTGTTACCCGTAGTGATCTTCGAGATAGGCGACGATGTCGCGCTCGCGGAAGCGCAGGAGACGGCCGACCTTCTGGGCCTTGATCCCCCACGTCCGGTACTTGTTCTTGACGGTGATCTCGCTGACCTTGAGCCAGTCGGCCACCTCTTCCGGCGTCAGAAGCCGGTTGCTCCCGCCCTGGGTCAAGCCCGCCCCTCCACGCGGGTGAGGTTGTGCACCGCGGCCCAGGCCGTTGCCGCCGATGCGACGGCCTGCCGCTTGTCCTGCTGGAGCTGGCGGACGGCGGCCGGCACGCGCGTGAAGTCGTCGATGCCGAGGAGCTGGGAGACCTCTTCGAGGACCTTGGTGGGGTCGGCCTTCGGCTTGGAGTAGACGCGACATTCCTGGCCGCTGACCCCGTAGACCCACCCCCAGCCGTTGTCGAGGGCTTTCTGGCTGGGCTTCATGCGGCGGCTCCGTGGTAGTCGCGTCGGCTCTGCTTGGTGAGGTGGTAGAGGTCGTGGTCGCACTGGTAGATGCGGTTCTCGCGGGCGATTCCGCGGCGAATGCCTTGGCGCTCTGCGTGGCGATCTCGCTTCGCCTGCGCCCGGCCGAGGGCCTTCTCGGCGGAGCGTCGATCGGCGAAGCCTCGCTTCGAGCTGCACTGGCAGGTCTGCCACTCGACGGGCTTCATGCTGGCGGGGGCTTTCTGATCTACGAGGACTTGAACTTGGTGCAGGGGCAGGTGGGGATGTGGCAGGCGCCCCGGGAGGCGCTGGCGATGGAGTGGGTGAAGGGGGCGTGTCCGCACTCGGAGTCGAAGCAGTAGCCCTTCCAGCCCTTCTTGCCGTCCGTGTTGGCGAGCATCACGCCGGGGCTGTAGAGCTTGACCGCCCGGCCGGACCCGCCGAAGGCCATCTTCGAGGCGAAGGATTTGATCTCGGCCTCGCTGCCGAAGGGCCCGAAGTTGAGCCCGCGGCTTCCGTCCTTCCAGGTGTGGACGAGCGCGAACGTGTCGCGCATCTGGATCAGCTCGGCGGCCTCTTTGTAGACGGCCTTGGCGAGGTGGCCGGCGCTCTCGAAGGTGGGGTCCTCCAGGAGCGCCACGATGGCGGCGATCTCCTCCTTGCGGGGAGTGATCCTCATGCAGCCGCCGGTTCGAGGAGGCTGAGCAGGCGTCGCCGGACTGCCCCGAGGAGGTCGGCGTCCTCGACGAGCTGGTTGTAGGCGATCTCGTCGTACTCGGGGAGGTCTTCGGTGGGCACGTCGACGTCCTCGCCCCACCTCTCGACGAGGGTCTCGCGCTGCTGGTCGTAGAGGTTCCCGATGCCCTCGACGATGGCCCGCAGCTCGGCCATCAGCTCTTTGTTCTCTGTCACTGGTCTTCCTTCAGTTCGGGGAACGCGGTCTCGACGACGGTCTTGGCCCAGTGCTCCAAAGAGGTCTGCGCCTCGTAGTCGAGGTGGTCGGCCCAGCCGTCGAGCTGAGCCCAGCCGCACTCGGCGAGGTAGTCCCTCACCGCTGTGGTGACCGCCTTCCGGCTGATCCGCTCGGGCAGGGGGCCGAGGTCCACGTCGCCGTAGTCGCTATGGATGGCGGCGAGGATCTGAGCCATCTCCCCCAGGCCGACTCGGTGGGTGGCGCGCAGGTCGAAGCGGTATCGACCGTCCTTGCTCAGGGTCGCTTTCACGGCCCCTCCGTTCTTGATTAACGTTAACACGTCGGTCACAGGTTCACACCTGCGGCATGGGTCACACGGGGCGGAGCAGGCACTCCGCGGACTTGTGCAGATCCTCGATCGTGCCCGTGTTGAGCACCACCACGTCGAAGTCCCAGTCCTTCAGCGCGTTCTCGCTGACGTGGTCCGCCCCGCTGATCAGGATCTGCTTCGGGCGGCGCACCTGGACCACGAGCCCGCCCCGGTCCTTGATGGCCTGGGCTTCGTTGGGGAAGCGCACGTCGGTGATGACGACCGGCGCGTCCCAGTCCGCCTCGTCCTGGAAGAGCGCGTTCACCCACACGTCGGGGCCGAGGACGCTGCGGCCGGCCTCGGTGCCGAGCCGCTGAAGGTAGCCCCGGACTTCCGGGAACTCGCGCTTGACGTAGTCCCAGCCGTGGCGGTCCACCTCCCACGCGACCGTGGTCGTGCCCGCCTCGCTTTCCGGGTCCACCAGCACCGGGTTGATCGCGTACAGCATGTTCTTCAGGGCGTCGGCGAACGCCTTGCGGCTCCACCCGAGCTCGACCAGCGCACGTCCCACCTCGTCCTTGCCCGCCCCAGCCGCGCCTGCCAGGCCGATGATCCGCGGCCCACCTGCGGGGCATTCCGCCCGCCCCTTCAGGGCGGCGCTGGCCCGCGCCTCGAACTCGCTGTACTCGACGTTCAGGGCCTCGGCCCATCGAGGCCAGAACCGGTATGCCGGCACGCCGTGTCCGGCGAGGATGCGCTCGACGGACGAGCGGGTCGTTCCCACGGCTGCGGCGACCTTGGCGGCGCCGCTGGCCCGGGGGACGTTCACCGGCAGGCCGGCATGGACGGCCTTGCGGTTGATCCAGTCGGCGAAGCCCTGGTGCTTGGCGGTCATGGTGGTCATCTGGTTTCTCCTTGTCGGTGGGTGGTCAGCCTTCGCGGCTGTCGATGAGGCGGTACAGGCCGGGCGCCCGGACGCGGCCCTCGCACACGTCGCAGTCGCAGTCGTGCAGGCAGATCCGGCAGGGGCTCTCGTCGCAGTAGGGGTCGGGCCCGTGCCACGTGTGCGAGGGGTCCGGGTCGGGGCAGCTCCACGCCGCGCAGGAACGGTCCTTGGACCACGTGGGGTACCGGATGTGTTCGCGCTGCCCGAGAAGCCCGTGCACGAGCGGCTCGCCGGGGCAGCGGAAGCGGGACCGGGCTGCGGTTTCCTGGCCCGTGAAGGCCGCCCGGCACCGGGTGCACTGGAGGCGGCCTTCAGGACGCTTACGAAGAAGATGAGCAGTCACAGGTTAACATCTCAGGCGTAGCAGTGTTCGACGGGGATGCCCTCGGCCCTGGCGTGCTGGATGCAGGACTCCGCGCACTCGACGAAGAACCCGAGAGCCAGCTCCGCGGCCTCCCCCACCGTCTCGGCGCGCTCGAAGCGCGGGTTGCGCATGGGCATGGCCTCGTCGTCGTTCATCAGGTACAGGCGCGAGATCCGCCAGTAGATCCGACCGCCGCCGTGCGGGTTCATGGTGTTCTGCTCGTGAAGCAGCACATCCCCCGCCGGGCCGTGCTCGATGCAGACGTAGAGGGTCTCCCCGTTGGACAGGGTGACGGTCTCGGTCTCGGTGTACGTGCTCACGCCGCCGTCACCTGCTGCATTCCGACGTAGAGGGCCAGGGCGTGGCGGGCCGCCGTGACGGCCCACTCGCGGCCGTAGTGCCCCCAGCAGGAGTCGACCTCTTCCCACGTGGACATCGACTCGTCCGCATCGGCCCGCAGCCAGTCGACGGCCTCTTCGACGACGTAGCCGTACACGTCGCCCTCGGCCCACGCCTCGTACTCGGCGCGCTCGGCGTCGAGGTACGCCTCGGGCAGCATGCCGAGGTCTTCGGCGTCCTCACGCAGCAGGTACCACAGGGAGACGGGGCCGCGTGCCGGCCGGGACTCGATGACGATCGCGTTGTGGAAGATGCGGGCCCAGCGAGTGAAGATCTCGATGCCCTGCCAGCGGTTCCAGCTCACGCGTTCCCAGGCTTCGGCGAGCGGACCGCCGTCTTCGTCAATGTGGGCGTACTGGCCGAGGTGGGTGTCGATGGTGATCACGTGCGCCAAGTGGTCGAAGTCCTGGCGCGGGTTGCGGGCGTCCTCGTCGGGGACCAGCCGGACGCGGAAGCGGCCGTCGGCCGTGGTGGCGATGATGTCGGTCATGTTGCTCTCCGTGCAGTTCAGAGGGTCGGGGCGGGGAAGTGGACGACGCAGGACGAACGGCGGCACGGCCGGCCGAGCTCGGCGATGAAGGTCCGGTGGGCGTCGAACGCCTCCTCCACCCAGTCGTCGCCTTCGAGGAACTCGGGCCGCTTCTCCGCCCACAGAGCGCGGACCTCTTCGATATCCCGGAGCTCGTGGAACTCGCTGGCTCCGTGCTGGCGGATGAGGTCGATCCAGGAGGCGCGGACGCGTTCGTATCCGCGACGGGAGTGGTCGTAGCCGGTGGCGGGGTCGATGTCCTCGATCGCCACGCCGGCCGCTATGCAGATGGCTGTGCGGGCGTCGGCCATGGACGTGAGCCGGTCCGCCTCGCAGGTGGGGCAGTCGAGGGGGCTTCGGGCGTAGTGCATCAGCAGAAGGTTGGCGCGCATGTTCTCTCTTCGGTGTTCAAGCGGCGAGCGCGTGCTCGGGCTGGGCGGGGGTGAGGTTGTAGATGTCGGCGAGGTACTGCCGCAGGCGGTCCTCCCACGGTTGGGACAGGAGGCTGCCGATCACGACGGCGCCCATCGGTGGGGCGACCACGTCGCCGATCTGCTGGGTACAGCTCGACCGCGAACCGGTCCACGGGTAGCCGGGGCGAAAGCCCACCAACAGCGCGGCCTCGTCGAGCGAGAAGCGCCGGTCCTTGTCGTGCTCCCAGTACCAGCCGCGGATTTTCGACGTGATGGCGGTGGCCGGCTTGTCCGCGCTCCAGCAGTTCCCCCCGGCCGTTTTGCGGACGCCCCGCGTATTGACGCGGATACCTTCGGGCCAGCCGAGCGCCTGCGCGGTGGTGGTCGTGGGGATCTCGCTCACGGGGCGGGTGCGCTTCGCGTCGAGGTATCGGTGCCGGGCGGCGAGCATGAACGTGCGCTTGCGGCGGCTGGCGAGCCCGTAGTCCACGGCGTCGAGGATCTGGAAGTCGACGCTCAGCCAGTCGGCGCACCGGAACTCGTCACGGATGCCGTCGATGATGACCTCGGGCAGGGCGCTGGACTGCTCCATGGCGACCCAGGCGAAGCCCTCCCAGGCCGCGGAGAGGGCCAGGCCCCAGATCACGACTTCGGCGAGCAGTCCGATCCGGTCGTCAGTCAGGTCCTTCGCCATGGCGCGGACTTCGTCCAGGCCGTAGATGGGGCCAGACCAGCCGTACGGGCAGTCGGGGCAGTCGCTCGGGCAGTCCTCGGCGCACTGGTCTTCCTCCCAGACGCCGATGGTGGCCTCCCACGCGCAGGTGAGCATGTCGAGGAAGATCT
Source organism: Streptomyces sp. SCA2-17 (assembly GCF_044336695.1). Classification (NCBI taxonomy): domain Bacteria; kingdom Bacillati; phylum Actinomycetota; class Actinomycetes; order Kitasatosporales; family Streptomycetaceae; genus Streptomyces; species Streptomyces sp. SCA2-17. The sequence continues at coordinate 4,122,102 of NZ_CP117521.1, read as the reverse complement.
GCTGATTGCGGGGGTCGAGCCCGGCGCGCTTGCCGGCCGGGGTCCAGCACTGGCACGGGGCCGTGACCAGGAGTCCGCGCGTCCAGCGCAGGGCGGGGTGGCGCGGGTCGAGGGTCCGCACGTCGGCGACGATCCGCTGGAACCCGGCCTTCACCGCAGTCGCGGCGGCGTCCTTGTTGAGCTCGATGCCGATGATGTCGAGGTTGTGGCCGAGCACGTCGCGGATGCCGACTTCCAGCCCACCGGGGCCGCTGAAGGGGTACACCACGCGGTCGGGATCGCCGGGCTCGGGCGGGAAGAGCCAGCGGACGGGCCAGGGATACGCGACGGCTTCGAGGTCTTCCTGCGACCACGACTCCGTCAGCCAGGGGAAGTCGTCCGTGGGGTCGAGGGTGACGTTCGACATCAGTCGTCCACGTCCACGGTCTCGACGCTGGTGAGCCAGCCGGTGACGATCTCCCAGTGGTAGCCAGGGCGGATCAGTCCGTCGCGCATGTAGATGTTTCGGCCGCAGTCGGCGCACTCGTAGGGCGCTCGGTCGATGTGGCGTATCGGTCCGGTGCACGCGACGCACCGCACGACGTTGGCGGGCGGGGCCGTGACGGTCACGAACGAACCCCCTGCTCCAGCAGGTACGGCAGGCCGGCCGCGAGGGCACCGCGGAGCTCCTCCGCAGCGCGCCGGTACTGTCCCAGCGCCTCTTGCGCCCGTGCCCAGTCCCCGGTGTCGAAGCTGGCGATCTCGTCCATCCACTTCAGGCAGGCCGCCGGGGTGAGGTAGTGCTGAAGGGTGCCGGTCTCGTCGACGACCACCACCTCGTTGGGGTCGAGGTACATGGCGTCGAGGTCGAGGCGGTGGCCGCATTCGGCGCAGTGGAAGAGGCCGTCCGGCATGGCCCCGTACGGGCCGAGGTCGCACTCGCGGCAGGTCATCGCGCTCATGGGTATCCTTTCGAGCGGCGCCCGCCCCTCCCTCCTCCAACGGGAGGGGCGGGCGCCTTCGTCGTTCGTGGGGGTCAGAGGCCGAGCTGTTCGAGGAGCTCGTCCACGAGCCGTTCCTCGTACCTGCTGAGGGGCTGGCCCCCGGGCTCGGTGGCGGGCTTGGCCTGGAACCAGGCGTCGGGCCACACGACGGTGGGCAGGGCGAGGATCAGGGCTTCGGCAGCGTCGGCGAGGTGATGGCCGGGGCTCTCGGCGTCGCAGGACCAGGCGCGGCCGTCCTCGGGTTCCTTGCGCCAGGTCTGCACGGCCTCGTCGAGCTTCGTGACGGCGGCCTTGATCTTGTCGCGGTCGTCGGTCAGCACGGTCAGGCCGCCGTTCCGTACACGTCGATCACGTCGCGCTCGATGTCGTGGGCGTCGTCGGTGTTGACCTCGCTGGCCCACAGGTCTTCCTGGTCGGCGAGCCAGTCCTGAAGGGCCTCGTCGTCGTCCACGATGTCGACGGGCACCTCCAGCTCGGCGCACACGTCCACGCGGATGGTCTCCTCGACCTCGAAGCGGACCTCGACAAGGCGGGTTTCCATGACAGTTGCTCCCAGATGGATTCGGATGCGGCAGGGGCCGCAGGTGAGGTCTTCGTCGAGCAGCTCCGGCACATCGCCGCACTCGACACAGGGCTCCGCGTTCAGCACGCGTGGAAGACGTAGATGCCGCCGGGCGCGTCCTGGGCGAGGAATCCGCCCGTGAAGAGCTCGTGCGAGGCGCGGTCCCAGTCGATGTCGTAGAAGGGCCACGCGGTGAGGCGGGCCACCTCCTCGGGGTCGGAGGTTTCCTCGAACCACTCGCGGGCGAAGTCGGCCTCGCTGTCGTGGAATCCGCGGTAGTCGTCCCGGAACTTCTCGACCCAGTTCGCCCGGTCGGACTGCTGACCGAACACCTCGACCCAGGAGGCGAAGGCTCCGGTCTCGTCATCGGACAGGTCGGCCAGGGCCTCGGCGATCTCGGCCGCCTCGTGCGGCGAGCACTCGCCTTCCAGCGCGCCATGGAAGTTCTCATGGTCGAAGACCCACAGTTCCTCGTGGCTAGTCGCGCGGCCGTGCAGGTCTTCGGGGGTGACGAGACCGGCTATGTCGGCGTCGTACCAATCGCCAGTCAGGCGACCGCCGTTGTAGCAGGACAGGCAGCCGATCCAGACGCGCGGCCGGATGGCGGTGGACAGGGTGGGCATGGTGCTCCTTGCTGAAGATCAGGGGGCCGCCGGACCGATCGCCCGGCCCGGCGGCAGGCGGGCTCGGTCAGGCGTGGGCGGCGAGGTGGTTGGCGAGGTCGCGGCGCACGCCCTCCCAGGCCGCGATGGCGAACTCGGCGGTGGACACGTCCAGCAGCGCCATACGGCGTCGGCCTGCGGTCCTGGCGGTGGCCCGGCGCTGCTTGGCCTCGGCGAGCGCGGCTTCGAGGTCGGCGGTGATGGCGGCCTCGGGCTTGCCCTTGATGCGGGCCTCGGCGAAGCCGTTCAGGATGATCGGCAGACCATCACGCATGATCCGGGTGGCGTCGGCCCGTCGCATGTCGCCCTGGCGGACGTAGCGGTTGACGACCTCACGGGCGGCCTTCTCCGCCTCCGGGGTGCGGGGGTACTTCATGTGACACTCCAGCCTTGTTACAGGTTAACTATCTGGTTAAAGGGGGGACTTGGTCGGCCGACCGGCGAGCACCGTGGCGAAGTTGGCCATGACGACCATCGCCATGTGCTCAAGCTCCAGGCCCCCGTCCGGGACGGGCGCACCGAGGATGCGCAAGGTGGTCAGGGAGCGGGCGACCAGGCGTTCCATGTCGTCGGTGTCGACGAGATCGGAGCACAGGTCGCACGCCTTCCAACGGCCGTTGTTCGGGAGCGGGGTCACCACGCCGTTGTCGGACATCAGGGCGACGGTGGCGCGGTCCCGGGGGACGTACAGCCAGCGGGCGCCGGGCAGGCAGCAGAAGTCACACTCGGACATGTGGGGCTCTCCTCCGGTTCAGGACGCGAGAACGAGCTCGACGGGCTCGGACCGCTCGCCCTGGTAGTGCAGGTCGTCTTCGTCTTCGTCGCCGATGGCGTGGCACTCCAGCCACAGGTCGGCGACGTGCGGGTGGTCGATGGCCCGGAAGAATGCGGCGAGCTCCTCGGCCTCCGAGCAGGTGAGCTTGTCCGCGATGTGGGAGGCCAGCATCCCGTCATCGAACAGGGCCGCGAGGTCACATCCAGCGCTGCGGAGTCGGGTGATCTCGTCAGTCACTTCCTCGACGATGTCGGTGGCCAGGGCAAAGAGGGCTCGCGTCGACTCCCTCTCGGCACGCAGGGCACCCCAGGGATTCAGGGCATGGGCCACCCTCGACCGGGCGGCCGGCATGAGGGCGGTCTGAGGCTTCCGCCTCGTGAAGACGGTGGTCAGTCGCTTGAAGGCACGCATGGTTCGCTCCGTGATGGTGTTGGGGTCTACAGGCACAGCAGGGGCGGGGTGATCAAGGAGAGCTCGGCCTCGACTTCCTGAATCGAGATGCCGTGGGGCTCCCAGAAGCCGCACTCGGGGTCGCCCTCGCACGGGCAGTCGCGGCGGGAGGTCTCGACGAGGGCCTCGGCGCCGAAGCGGGCGAAGCTCAGGGCGTCGCCCTCGTCGTCGAAACGGGTCTCCTCGCGGTGGTCGTGGGTGACGACGTACTGGCCGCTGTCGAGCTGGATCTCCCACAGGCCGAGAAGGTCTGCGGTCTCGTTCCAGACGCGCACCTCGTAGGGACGGGTGGCGGTACGCATGGGTCCTCGCATTCGCATGGGGAGCCACCCCTCCCCGCGATGGGGATGGGCAGGGAGGGGTGGCGGTCAAGGGGAGGGTCAGGCCGGCATGAGCGCGAGCGTGAGCTGACCGGGGATCTCGTTGCGCATGAACTCGCGCCCGAGGTTCAGGAAGTGCTCACCGCGGCCGTAGTCGTACACGTCACGTACGTCGTCCCAGTCCGCGTAGCCGTCCGGCTCGTGGTCCGAGAGGTTCCAGAGCTGCTCGGAGGCGTGCTCGACGATGCTCTGGTGGTCCTCTTCCGTGTCGTAGGGGTAGTGCAGTTTCACGTCTTCGAGGGCCTCGTCGAGGTTCTTCTCGAACACCTCGCGGCGCTGCTCGTAGTAGTCGTCCTCGTCGATGAACGGGTGATCGTTCTTGACGAACTCCGCCAAGGCGACGGCCTCACGGAAGGCCGGCGTGTACGCACGGGTGCCGTGGCAGTCACCCTCGCATGCCTCGCCGAAGCAGAGGTCCACATGGGGGTCGCAGTCGGCCGTGCACTCGTCGGTGTGCGTGCCGGGGCAGTCCTCCGGGCAGCCGCCCTCGTAGACCTGCACGAAGAGCTGGGCGTAGTCCCAGGCGCTCGTGCCTCCCCCACACTCGTAGACCTGCTCGTCGGACACCTCGGTGTCCGTGCGGCCTTCGTCGGCGGCCTGGCGGATCAGGTCACGGGCGACCTCGAAGTTGGACTTGTCGCCGATCCATCCAGCGGCGTCGTCGTGCCAGGTGAACATCTCGACGTGTGTCGGGGAGTCCTCCCCCGCGATGCTCCCGGTGTGCCAGGACGGCCAGGAGTGGTAGCCGTCGTCCAGCAGGGCCGCGTACTTGCCCAGCGTCTCGTCGGACGGGGCGTCGAGCCTGTGGTACATGATCCTCGCGATCAGTCAGGACAGCCGCCCCCTCCCAGCCTCCAACGCGGGAGGGGGCGGCTTGTCACAGGTTAACAGCTCGGGTGTCAGTTGGCGGCGGCGAGCGCCTTGTAGTGCGCCAGCTCATCCCGCAGGACACGCTCCCGCTCGTCACGCAGACGACGCGTCTCAGCCAGCGACTCGCGCAGGATCAGGATGACGGCCTCGGCCTCGTCCAGGTCGGCGGCGAGCTGGATGCCGACCTCGTGGTACAGGTCGAGCATGATCTCGGTGTCGGCCAGGGCTCGGCGGGTGGTGTCGAGCTCGCGGCCGAGCTGGAAGGCCCGCTCGCCGAGGTTGTGCGCCGACTCCATGGCGACCTCCAACAACGAGCGGCCGGAGAACTGGAGCGGAGCGTTCTTGATCAGGGAGACGGCCATGGGACCTCACCTTTCAGCTACAGGTTAACAGGTTGGGTAATGCGATGGGCCTGCGGCCCGACTCAACCCCCGCCCGAAAGGGCGGGAGGAGTCCGTACCCCCCACCGGCTTGACCCGTCGTGGGGGGCTATGCGGCCACCCGCTCAAGGCGGGCGACCCCGGCCCCTGCGGGCCGGTAGTTCAATTTCGGGTGACTCTCAATTTGGGTTCTGCCAGGGCGCTAAGGCGCTGACGCAGCCAGCCGTTCGTATTCACCCGTCCCGATCTTCCCGGATCGCTACTCCGGTCCGTTCGGTCCGTTCGGCCGGATCTCTCCGGACCGTTCGTAAACGGCTGGCCTCGACTCCTTCAACTCCGTGTCGCCACCGGTATCACCATGCCATGCCGGATGCCCGGCACGGTACGTTCCCCATGCTCACCGACCACGCACAAGGCGCATTCGGGTCGCTCGGTTCACCGACTCCAACAGGGCGGGGGTATTCCGGCAAGGCCGGTTCCCGCTTTCATCGGAAGCTGTACCCACGGTTCGCTCGAATTCCTGGTCTCGCTTTCCACTTTCAGGCAGCCCCTCCTGTACGGGCATCCGTACAGGAAAGACCTAGGCTTCCGGCGAGGTGGCTCTAAGTCACCCGCTACCACTCGCATCCGGAGAGGCCCGGATTCCGACATCCCACCCTCGCAAGGGCAGGGGGCCGAGTGGCGTACTGCAAAGTGTGTGCGCTGGGCCTTGCGGCCCTGCTGTTCGATCCTGTCACAGGTTAACACCTGCGGTCTGACCGAAGCCCCGTGAGGGGCGGGTTCACTGCTTGGCTTCCGGCGGCGGCTCTCGTGAGCCCCGTTCTCGGCGGCCTTGCGGTGAGTCCAACTCTAGGCGGTTGGATCTTGCGCTGTCAACCTGTGACTTGCGCTTGCCTGTCGCCTTGCTGCCTGCCTTGCGGCTTGCGTCATTGGCGACATGGAGAACATTAGTCACAGGTTCACTGCATGTCCAATCGTGCAGGTCAGGGCCTGTTTCCCTGCCCTCTCGATGCCCGATTCCCGCCCTGCCTGTCCAGCCACAGGGAAGAGCGCGCGCGTTCCTCAGCACCGCGTGTCGCGCGCGTACACGTGCGCAGCGGCGGCCGGGTGGGGTGGGGGGTGACCCCCGGTACGATCGCGCGCGGACCGCCCTGTCATAGCAGCTCGGATTGCGCCACGGTTCCAAGGTCGATCAAGACCTCCCGCGCTCCACGGCGCGCAGGCGTCAGCGCAGGTCAGCGGCGGCGCAGAGCCTGTTCGCGGCGGCCCTGGGGCTGCACAGGAATGCGTGCCGGCAGGGCCACCGCGGAGTCGTGGTCACCCCTGGACGCGCAGCGCCTCCCGCACCTTGTCCAGGCCGACAGCGCCGACGAGGCGCGCGGTGCCGACCCGGTACCTGCCGCCTACTGCGATGACGTCCACGGGGTACGTGCCGGCCTCGGCCCTGCGCAGCCCTTCCGAAGGGTTCAGGTCGAGCAGCTCCGACGCCTGGTCGAGGCTGACGCTCGGGGGCAGCTCGTAGTCGGGGGCCTGGCCGTTCGCGTCGCCTCGCACGGTCAGGACGAGGTCGTCCATCGGGTCCATCGCGGCGCGGACGGTGGGGCGCTCATCGCTCGTCATGAGCTCAGGCTAGCGGCGCCGCCGGGGCACCGCCCTGCCAAGTACGTATGTACGTAAGGCGTCTTCGCCAAGGGGCGGCCTTTCGGCCGCCGCTGTGGCTTGTCGTCTTCGGGTGTCCGCCCTCCGGGCGGCTCTGCTGTTCGCCGTTGCGTTTGAGCGCCCTGTCGGGCGCCTCTGCTTCTTCGCCGCCGCTGCCTCACGTACGTGTGAGCACGATCACGTGCTTGCGCGTTTCCGAAAGCAAGATCGTTTAGCGACTTATAAGTGTAAGTACGTAAGTCGCGAGGCTTGAGCCCCTGTCGGGGCTCGCCTGATGAAGACGAAGTACGTACTTACGTAAGTGCAGGCTTGGCCCCAAATGGGGCCACCTGGTGAAGACGAAGTACGTACTTACGTACTTCGCAGGATGAGGCTCTGCTATTCCTAATTGGAAGGGCTCCAGCAGGCGTGACCGCCTTCCGCCTGACTGGCCCAGGATTCGTCTTCGTGTTCTTCGGCGTGACGGTTATCGCTGCACAGAGCGGGACCAGTACGGAGAACGTTGCAGCGAGCCCGCTACAGATATCGATCACATTCTTCCTGGTGACGACCATCGAGAAGTCAACCTCAGAGCACTCTGCGGGTGGCATCACCAGGTCAAGTCTTCCCGCGAGGGTGCGGCGGCGCAGGCTGCTGCTCGTCGTCGGCATTCAAAGAGATTTCGCAGGACGGAGGCTCACCCCGGCCTGATTGCTTAGGAGGTGAGCCATGCCCGGACCCGTACCCAATCGCGAGTCGGATCTCGCTCGCCCCCGTGAGCGCAAGGGCGGCGACGTGCAGTCGGTGACGCGCGGCGTTGCCCGGCCCACGAAGGTGCCGAACGGCGACCGCTCATGGCACCCGATCGCTAAGCGGCTGTGGGACTCACTGAAGGAGTCCGGGCAGGCCGATTACTACCAGGCGAGTGACTGGGCCTTGGCCTACTCGCTGTGCGAAGACCTCTCCTACTACAAGCAGGCCGGCAAGCGGTCCGGCCAGATGCTCCAGACCATCTACTCGGCCTTCGAGCGGCTGCTCGTCGCGGAGGGCGACCGGCGCCGGGTCCGCATCGAGCTGCACGAGCCCGAGCCCGAGGAGCAGTCCGCGGCTGTCCTGGCTATCGCCGACTACCGGAAGGAGCTGGGGCTCGCCGAGTGAGGTGAGCCGCCCTCCGGGCGGCCCGACTTCGAGAGGGGGTGAGTCCCATTCCAGCCCTTACAGCAGAAGAGATTGACGCCCTTGAGCCGTCCTTCCTCGGCCCCACGTGGCAGAAAGCCGCGGACGGGGCCTGGCTGCTGCCTGAGCGAACGCTCGGATGGCAAGTGGCCGGCTGGTGCGCTGAATACCTGCGCGCCGAGGACGGCGGGCCCTGGCGTTTCACTCGCGAGCAGTTGCGGTGGACGCTTTGGTGGTACGCGGTCGACGAGCACGGCCGCTTCGTTTACCGAAAAGGTGTCCTTCAGCGCCTGAAGGGCTGGGGTTGAATGGCAAAGATCCCCTCCTTGCCGTCATCAGCCTCGTCGAATTCGTGGGCCCCTCGCGCTTCTCGCATTGGGATGAGAGCGGGCAGCCGGTAGGAGTTCCGCACGCGCAGGCGTGGGTTCAGGTGGCCGCGGTCAGCCGTGACCAGACCAGAAACACGATGACCTTGATGCCGAGCCTCATGAGCGACAGGTTCATTGAGACGTACGGAATCAAGGCGGGCGCCGAGCTGATACGTGCTAACGGTGGCAGGCAGCGGCTTGAGGCGGTGACAAGTAGTTATCGCGCCCTGGAAGGGGCGCGGTCCTTAGCGGTCTACGTTTGTTGTTCTGAACGAATCCCATCACTGGGTTCTCGGCAATAACGGCGACAAAATGTACGCCACCATTGATGGTAATGCCACCAAACGCGACAGCCGTTACCTCGCGATCACTAATGCTTATTTGCCCGGCGAGGATTCCGTCGCGGAGAAGATGCGCGAGGCGTACGAGAAGATCCTCGAAGGCCGCGCTGCGGACGTCGGCTTCATGTACGACAGCATCGAGGCCCATCCGTCGACTCCGCTGACGCCCGAGGCGATCCGGATCGTCCTGCCGAAAATCCGCGGGGACGCCACCTGGCTGCGGGTCGAGACGATCCTCCAGTCCATCCTGGACACCACCATCGCGCCGTCGCGCTCGCGCCGGATGTGGCTGAATCAGATCGTCGCAAGCGAGGACGCCCTCTTCGGCCCGGCCGAGTGGGATGTCCTGCGGGACGAGTCGAAGGTTCTCCAGCCCGGTGACGAGGTCGTACTCGGCTTCGACGGCGGCCTCCGCGACGACAGCACTTGTCTGCTGGCACTCCGCGTCAGCGACATGCACGCCGTCATCCTGGGCCTGTGGGAGAAGCCCGACGGCCCGGCCGGCAAGGACTGGGAGGTCCCCCGCGAGCAGGTCGACTCGGCCGTGCACGAAGCCTTCGCCGCCTTCAACGTGCTGGGCTTCTACGCCGACGTGGCGCTGTGGGAGAGTCGCATCTCCGAGTGGTCCGCCACGTACGGCGAGGGCCTGGCCGTACGGGCACCGGGCAAGGACGCGATCGGCTGGGACATGAGGACCAGCCTGAAGGCGTCGACCATGGCGAACGAACGCCTGATGAGGTCGATCCTCGACCGGAAGGTCAGCCACGACGGCGATCGGAAGCTGCGCCGGCATGTGCTGAATACCAGGCGCAGGACGAACAACTTCGGCGTCTCGTTCGGTAAGGAGAGCCGCGAGTCCCCGAAGAAGGTGGACGCGTACGCCGCGCTGATGCTGGCGCATGAGGCTCTCTTCGATCTCCGGGCTCGCGGCCGGAAGGTGCGCAAGCGCACTGGTCGCGGCTATTTCCTTTAACCACGCTGTTAACCTGTAACTAAGGGCGGTGATCCATGGCCGACCCTTCCCCGCTGTCGCTCGCGCGACAGCTCCTGGCCATCCTCGACCGGGACGGCGACCGGCTGCGGCACATCGACGCCTACCTCCACGGACAGCACGCCGACCCCTACATGCCGCCCCAGGCCGACGACGAATACCGGCTCCTCGCGCGCCGGTCGGTGTCGAACTGGATGCCCTTGCTCGTCGGGACGCCCGCTCAGGCCCTGTACGTGGATGGGCACCGGCCCGGCACGGGCACCGAGACACCGGCCGCGCCGGACTCCGCCACCCCGGAGTGGGAGCACTGGCAGCGCTCCCGCCTCGACGCCCGCCAGGCGGCCGTCTACCGGGGCGCGTTGGCGTACGGCCATGCCTTCACCGTCACGGAAAAGAACCGTGCGGGTGCCATCGTCACGAAGGGCCTGTCGGCCCTGAAGACGAGCGCCCTCTTCGAAGACCCGGCGAACGACGACACCCCCTTCGCGGCCTTGACTGTGACGGCCTGGCCGCAGGACGACCAGCCGGGCTCCGCCCGGCTGTGGGCCGCCCGGCGCGAGTACGCGGTGAGCTTCCGCTCGCTGAGCGACGAGAAGTCGGTGCGCGTGCAGGGCGGCCGGCCGCACGGGGCCATGGAGTGCCCCGTGACGCGCTTCGCGGCGTACGTCGACCTGGAGGGCCGGACGCTCGGCGTCATCGAGCCGATGATCGCCCTGCAAGACCGGATCAATCAAACCGTCTTTGATCTCTTGCTTGCGCAAAGCTACGGCAGCACGAAGGTCAGGACCGTCACCGGCATGGCCCCGCCTATCCAGCGCGACCCCGAGACGGGTGAGCCGGTGCTCGACGAGCTGGGCAACCCGATTCCGCTGCGGATCAACCACAACAGCAGGCGTTTTCTCTTCGCCGAAGACCCCGACGTTCGCTTCGGATCGCTCGACGAAACCCCTCTCGGGGGGTTCATCGAGTCGATCGACATGAGCATCCGGCACCTCAGCGCGCTTGCGCAGGTGCCACCGCATCATTTGCTTGGACAGATCGCAAACCTGTCAGCGGAGGCCCTCCAGGCGGCGGAGGTGGCCCTGAGCCGCAAGATCGCCGAGTTCCGGACGAGCTTCGGCGAGAGCTGGGAGAGGGTCTTCCGGCTGGCCGCCGAGCTGACCGGCAACGCCTCCTCCTCCGAGGACTACCGGGGCGAGGTCATCTGGCGCGACATGGAGTCGCGCAGCCTGGGCCAGGCCGCGGATGCGCTCGGCAAGCTGCGCCAGCAGCTCGGCATTCCCGAGCGCGGCCTGTGGCGGCGTGTTCCCGGTGTTACCCAGACCGAGCTTGAGGACTGGGAGCAGATGCGCGAGGACGACGACTCCGTGGCCCAGCTCGCGGGCGCGCTCACCCGGGCGACGCCCGAGGAGGCGACGCCGGTCGAGAAGGCGGCGGCGTGACGCGCCCCGCCAAGCAGGCCGAGACGGACGAGGTGGCGGCGGCTTTCCATGTCGCACTGTCGCAGATCGGCGTGCAGACGACGGCTGAGGCGCTGGCCCTGTGGGCGGATGTGCCGGCCGATCTTCGGGCCGCCACCGCTGGTGGCTGGCTGCGGCGGGCGATCTCGCTCGTCATGGGCCGCAGGCGGCAAGCCCGCGATCTGGCCCGCGCCTACTACCGGCTCGCCCGCGCGCTCCAGACGGGCACGACCGTCGCCGACCCCTACCATCCGGAGCCGGAGCACGTCACGCTCGGCGATCTCCGCCGCGAGTTCGCCGCGCTGGCCGGCACCTACAGCCCTCCCACCTCTTCGCGTGCGGACGAGGCCGCGACCGGCGAGTCCGGGGAAGCCTCGGATGCGCGCGGGGAAGATCCACAGCCTGTGGAGGAGGACGCCCCGGCAACCCCGGAGAAGGACGAGCACCAGGAGCTCGACGACGGCGACGACGACTGGGAGAAGATCCTCGTCGAGGAGCTGACGGGGCTTCGGGAAGAAGAGGAGCGCATCGAGCGCGCGGCCGAAGAGGAGCTGCGCACAGTGCTCGACGCCCTGGGCACGCAGAACCTCAACCGGCGCTTGTCCGAGGTCGACGACCGACAGTCGGCGAAGGACGCCGACGCCGCCCGCGCGGAGGCGCACCGGCAGGCGGGCGCCCGGCAGGCAGCCGCGGCCTCGCGGATCGCGATGAACGGCGGCCGTTCAACGAACTGGCGGCACATGCGCCGCGACCGGCGAGCCCTTGGGTACGTGCGGCTGTCGCGCACCGGTACCCCGTGCGGCTGGTGCGCCATGCTGATCAGCCGGGGTCCGGTCTACAAGTCCCGCAAGTCCGCCATCTTCGACGACGGCGACCGCTACCACGACAACTGTCACTGCTACGCGGCCCCGATCTGGAATCGGGACCAGTACCAGTCGAGCGAGCTGACCGCGCTGTCGCGCGAGTACGAGGCCCTGTGGCCGGAGGTCACCAAGGGCCACACCGGCAAGGACGCGATCACCGTGTGGCGCCGGTTCATCCGCCAGAAGCAACGAGCCGCAGCCCAGGAGGCGCGGCGTTCCACGAGCACGACCCCGGAGGCGTGAAGTGTCTGACGAGAAGCCCCACGACGAGGCCGCGCCCCGCGACGAGCAGCCCCCGGCCGAGCAGCCGGCATCCGCCCCCTCGGGCGAGCCGTCCGGCGAAGACGCGCTGCCGGAGTGGGCGCGCAAGGAGCTGGCCAAGGTTCGCGGCGAAGCCGCGAACTACCGCACCCGGCTGCGGGATGCCGAGACCAAGCTCGGCGAGGCGAAGAGCCCCGACGAGTTCGAGGCCGCGCTCACCGAGCTGAAGGCGCACAACGCCGAGCTGGAGCGGAACCTCGTGCGGGCCTCTGTCGCCCGCAAGTACGAGCTGCCCGACGACCTCGCGGACGCGCTTCGCGGCGAGGACGAAGCCGCCCTCACGGCGCACGCGAAGGTGTTGGCGAAGTACATCCCCGCCCCCACCCCTCAGTCACTGGGCGGTGGCCTGACGCCGGATGACGGCGAAGACGGAGAGATGGACCCGCGCAAGCTCGCGCGGCTCTCCCGCCGCTTTTAGCCGCTTGCAGAAACGTCCCTTCTCACCCCCGAGTCGATAGCCGACCGGGGGTTTTTCATGCCCCCGGAGGTAGCACCACTTGCCCACCGTTCAGCATCAGGTCGTAAAGCCTCAGAAGCTGGTCAATACGGCCGTGGGAATGCTTGAGCAGGAGCTCATCATTCCCAATCTCTTCACCAAGCAGGGCGTCGATCAGTTCAAGGGCGCCGAGAACGACACCATCAGCATGAAGGTGGAAGGCATTCTGCCTTTCCATGACTACGCATGGCGTAACGACCGCTCCTCGCCGATTCAGTTCGACGAGTACAGCGAGCGGACCATCGCCGTTTCCTTCGGCGGCAACGTGTATTCCGCCGTCAAGCTGACCGACGAGCAGTACGACTTCGACATCGACGGCTGGGCCAAGCTGCTCCGGCCGCAGTCCAAGGCCATCGCCCGAGGTCTCCAGCGGCGCGCGGTCAAGCTCCTGACCAGCCAGAACTACAACGTGACCATCGGCAACGCGGCCAAGAACCTGCGCTCCGCGCTCATCGAAGCGCGCCGGGTTCTCAACGCTTTCCACGCTCCGCGCGAGGGCCGCTACCTGCTGGTCGGCACGGAATTCGAGTCGGCTCTCCTGACCGATCCCGCCCTGAATCTGGCTCAGAACGTGGGCGATTCGGAGGCGGAGACGGCGCTTCGCACCGCGAGCATCGGCGAGCGCTTCGGATTCCGGATCATCGTCGACCAGACGATCCCGGCGGACGCCGCTTACGCATTCGCGAAGTCCGGCTTCATCTTCCTCTCCGGCGCCCCCTCGGTCCCGCAGTCCGTTCCCTACGGTGCGACCACCAGTTTCGAGTCCATCGCCCTGCGCTGGGTGCGCGACTACGACTCGCTCTACATGCAGGACCGAAGCGTGGTCAACACCTACGCCGGGTTCCGCAGCGTGCCTGACATTCTCGTCGGCTGGGATGAGGCGAAGGAGAAGGAAGTCATCTCCACGCAGGAGCACTTCGTGCGCGGTATCCGGCTGACGCTCGACGGCAAGTCGGACTACCCCGAGGTGGGTTCCGAGCTGGCGACCATCACCGGCGTCTCCGCCGCGAAGGTCTTCACCCCGACCGGCCCGGCGGCCGAGACCGACCCGGCCAACGCCTGATGTGCCCTGGCGGCCGTGTGAACCTGTGACAGCAGGGTGCACGGCCGCCGGGCCCTTCCCGGAAGGAGGGCACTTTGGCGTACGCCACCCTCGACGACCTCAAGGGCCGCCTGGACTGGGACCTGGACGCCGACGAGCTGCGCATCGCAGCCGGGGCGCTCGAAGACGCCTCCACGCTCGCCGCGGCCTACGGTCGCGACTGGCCAGAAGACCGCGCGCCGCAGCTCGTGCGCACGCTGGTCCTCAAGGCGGCGGCCCGGTACATGAGCAACCCCAGCGGATACACGCAGAGCCGGGCCGGGGACGAGACGCTCGCGTGGGCCGACCTTGGCCACGACGCGGGCACCGTCCACTTCACCACCGAGGAGAAGCGGCTCCTGGAAGGGCTGGCCGGCACCCGGCCCGGCCTGACCAGCGTGATCGTCAGCTCCTGGGACTCGCACATCCGGCCCGGCGTCGGCGGCCTGGTCCCCGTCGACTACGGCGGCGACCGCTTCCCGCTGTTCTCCGACGACCGGGGGCCGTGGTGAGCGTGCAGCGCAGGCGCGGCCAGACGGCCCGAGTCTGGAAGACCGTCGAGGTCACCGACTCGCGCGGCAACGCCGTGACCATGGCGGACCCCAACGGCCCGGTCGAGGTCCGGGCCGCGTTCATCCCCCAGCGCTCGGCCCGCGCCGAGGTCCCCGGCCAGCAGCAGATCAACGTGACGAGGATGATCGTGGACGCCCACCTCGACGGCGTCTCCCTGTGGTCTCGCGTGGAGTACGCGGGCCGCCAGTGGGACATCGTCAGTCCGCCCGCCTACCACCACGGCGACAGGCGCACCCGGCACTGGTCCATCGACATCCGGGAGCGGCCCTGATGGCGACGGTCTATCAGAGCGTCAACGGTCGGAAGATCGAAAAGTTCATCGCCGTGAACGAGGGCGTTCAGGCGGAACTGACCGCCCGCGCCTTTGAGATCGCCGTGCGTGCCGAGGAGATTCTCGTGCAGCACCGCGCGGACGGTCACGCCGAAATCGACATCGAGGCGGGCGACAACAACCGGTACGTCATCCTCTCCGACGATCGCGGTCAGAAGGCTGCCCTGTCCATCGAGTACGGCCGTCAGGAATCCATCGTCGTCCGCGAGGACAAGCACGGCCGGAAGTACCTGGACACGATCCCGGAGATGGACGGTCTTTACATCCTCGCCACCGCCTCGAATTTGCCGAAAAAGCGGAAGGGCAAGGTGAAGCTCGAATAGTGGCCAGCATACCCGATCACATCAAAGCCCTCGCCGAACTCTCCCCCGTTGAAGACCTCTTGCTTGCCATTCTGCGCAAGGGCCTGCCGGGCGTCCGCGTGAAGTCCCTCATCGACCGACACGAGCGATTCCCGCTGGTCCTGGTACGCCGCGACCCGACCTTCGGGCAGTGGGCGGCCGATACCCGTTTCACGGACGCGGCGCGCGTCACCGTGAACTGCTTCGCCGCCGACCCGGACGGCGACTCCGACGCCGCGATCCTCTCCGAGGCCGTGCGCGTGGTCCTGCGGGACTCCTGGCTCAACCATGAAGTCGTCCCAGGTCGGGGCCACATCACGCGCGTCGACATGAACTCCTCGCCGCGCCGGGCGAGCGACTGGCAGAGCGCGACGGGCCCCGTGCAGTACGCGGACCTGCCGACCGGCGTGTGGCGCTACGAGTCGGTGTACGACATCCAGATCCGCAAGCCGCGGACGCGCCCTTTCCCCCTCCCGTAGTCCATCCCGCACGCACCCCAATACGCCTATGACGGTTTGGGGTTTCTGGCGTGCGCGAATTAGGAGAACCGTTCCTCTTTGGCGCTCAACGACAACGCAACCCTCGTCGTTGGCAATGGCAATTACCTGACCGCCCCGGTCGGCACCGCCATGCCCGACGACCTTCTCGTGCCCGTCTCCCCCTGGCAGAACGTTGGCCACACCTCGCTTGAGGATGTCTTCGGCATTACCTCCGAGGGCGGCGAGGCGACCACGATCGGCACGCTTCAGAACAAGAGCCTTCGCACCAAGTATTCGGCGCGGACGGAGTCCATCACCTTCACCCTGAACCAGTTCGATACGGCTGCACTGCGGCTGTACTTCGGCGCGAACGCGCCGCTTCTTCCCGACGGTTCGGTTGGTGTGCCGGCCGACCCGCAGCCGACTCAGGCCGCATTCCTCGCGATTTTCATCGATGGTGAATCGCACTTCGCCGTCTACGCCCCGAAGGCGGAGATCTACCGAGCCGACGATATGGCGATCGGCGACACCGAATCGCTCGCGGGCCTCCCTCTGGGCGTCAAGCCCATGGTGTTCGGCAACAACACGTGGACCTACGCCGTGACTCCGCTCGGCGGCACTGTCGCCACGGGCGCTTCGGCCGGCACGCCGGGCTCCTTCACCCCGACGGGCGCCGTCGCCCCCGCCGACCTCGCCGCGCTCGGCTCGGTGATCGCCACGCCCACCGCGAAGTGGACGACCGGCCAGTACGTGGGCCTCGGCGACTCCTCGAAGGCGTTCTGGGACGGCTCCAAGTGGGTCGCCGGCACGGCCGCCTGACCTCCCCTTTTCGTCCCGGCGCGAGTGCGCGGACCCGCTCGCGCCGGGCCTTCTCCCCTGGTCCGCCTTCTTCCACCCACACAACGGAGGTCCGCACCCCCATGGCTTCTTTCTCCCTCGACGACATCCGCGCCGCAGCCGAGGCCCGGTACGGCTCGACCGACATCGAGCTGGGCGACGAAACGATCCGCCTGCTCAACCCTCTGCGCCTGCCGAAGGCGACGCGCACCAAGCTCTCGCAGCTCCAGGACAGCATGGGCGGCGACGACGCCGACCAGGAGGAGCTGCTCTCCGAGGCGATCCGGCTGGTGGCCGAACACCCGAAGGCGGCCGACAAGCTGCTGACGGCCGTCGCTGGTGATCTCGCCGTGCTGGCCGAGATCTTCGACCGGTACGGCCGGGGCACTCAGGCGGGGGAAGCCTCGGCCTCTGCCGCCTGATCGACCAGTACGGCGAGGGCCTGTACGCGGACCTGCTCTTTTACTACGGCGTTGATCTCGCCGACGTGATCGCAGGCCGCGGGCCCTCGCCCGCGCTCGTCCTCGCGCTCGTGCAGAGGCTGCCCGACACCTCCTTGACCGTCGCCCTCGCGTCGGGCGGCCGGGAGCACTTCGGCTGGGGCCGGGACCGGCACCTGGCGGCCGATCTCTTCGATGCGATCAACAGCAACACGCGGGCCACGGGCCAGTGGGGCAAGGGCAAGGCCCCGAAGATCCCGCCGTTCCCCCGCCCGCAGGCCAAGGCGAAGACGGCCGGCAAGCGGCCCGCCACGGTGGCCGAGCTCTACCAGCACTTCTCTCGGAGGTAGCCCTTGTCAGCGGGCCAGATCATCGGCCGTGTCTCCATCAAGGTCTCCCCCGATACCAAGGACTTCCGGCGGGATGCGGAGCGGCAGCTCGACCGCATCGAGCAGCAGCTCGACAAGCTCCAGGTGTCGACGACGATCGACATGAGCGGTGCCTCGCGCGAGTTCGTCGAGGAGCTCCGGAAGATCAACAAGCGGAACAAGCAGAGCGACGCTCGCAAGATCCGCTTCTACACGACCATCTCGACGGACGGCATGGCCACCGCCGTCCGCAACGCCGCCCGTGAGCTCCAGCAGCGCGCCAACGCCCAGAAGGTCGACTTCAAGGTCGACGACCTGAAGGCCACGGGCAAGGTCGAGCTGGAGCTCGACCAGGACTCCGCCGAGCGCGTCAAGCACAAGCTCAAGGACTGGGCCGACGACCTCAGCCCGCTGAAGATCAAGGTCGAGCTGGACATCGCCAACGGCGCCGGGGCGGCGATGTCCGCCCGGCTCCAGGTGCTGACCCGTCCGCGTACGGTGCCGATCGTCCCCGAGCTGGACAACGCAGCCGTGGCCAAGGTCGGCACCGCGCTCGCCGCCCTGTCGGGCGCCCGCGTGCTCAGCAACGTCTTCGAGGATCTCGGCAACATGATCCGAAACCTCGACAAGTCCGTTCCGGTCATCGGCTCCCTGGCGCTGGCGGTTGCCGGCCTTGCCGGGTGGGGCCTGTCGGCGGCCTCGAATCTGGCCGCCCTGTCCTCGTCGCTGGCACAGATCGGCCTCGCGGCTGCGGCGATGCCCGCGCTGTTCACGGGCATCGGCATCGGCCTCGGCATCACGGTCATGGCCTTCAAAGACATGAAGAAGGTCCTGCCGGACGTCTCCGCCGAGTTCAGCAAGATGCACAAGCAGGTCAGCGCCGACTTCTGGCAGCAGGCCGCGCAGCCCATCCGCGACCTGGCGATGACCTTCCTGCCGCACCTGGCCGACTCCGCATCCCAGGTCGGCAAGTTCTGGGGCTCGCTGGCGACCGAGCTGAACAAGCCGTTCAAGACGGCGCTCGACCCCATGTTCGCCAACCTGAGCCGGTCGATCGCCATCGCCACGGGCGGCACCAAGGACTTCGCCGGGATCATCACCTCGCTCGGCCTGACCGGCTCGCAGTACCTGCCGCAGCTCGCGCAGTGGTTCGTGAACCTGTCCGCGCGGTTCAACGCCTTCCTCGGGCAGGCTTCCGCGGACGGCCGCCTCAAGGGGTGGATCGACAAGGGCATCCAGAACTTCAAGGATCTGGGCTCGGTCATCTACAACCTGGGCGGCATCTTCGCCGGTATCTCCCGTGCGGCCGAGCAGGCGGGCGGCTCCTCGCTGGGGATGATGGCCGACACCCTCGAACAGATCCACAAGACCGTGGACAGCGAGGGCTTCCAGACCGGCCTGATCAACGTCTTCACCGGCGCCCACACGGCGATGAACGCCATCGCCACCCAGTCCGGCCCGGCGGTGAAACGTTTCTTCACCGAGCTCGGCCAGCTCTTCGCAGAGCTTTTGCCGCAGGTCGGCGAGATCATCGGCACCGCCCTGGACGCGGTCGCCTCGGCACTGGCGCAGCCCGCCGTGATCGACGGCGTCAAGTCGATGTTCAACGGCATCCAGACGGCCGTTCAGACCCTTGCCCCGGCGATGGCCCCCCTCGGCCAGGCGCTCGGCGCGCTCATGACGGTGGTCGGCGCCTTCGCCGCGATGCTCGGCCCGCTCATCGCAGCCGCCCTCGTCCCACTGGCGAACGCGTTCACCGCGCTCGCGCCGTCGATCACGCCGATCATCCAGCTCCTCGGCGGCGCGCTGACTCAGGCGATCCAGGCCATCGCGCCCGTCCTGACGCAGCTCGTCCCCGTGATCGGCCAGGCGCTGAGCGGCGCCTTTCAGTCGCTGAGCGGCATCCTGCCGACCATCGCGCAGGCGTTCGGCCAGATCATCACGGCGCTCGCGCCGGTCATCGCGCAGCTCGTGAGCGCGCTGGCCCCGATCCTGCCGATCATCGCGCAGCTCTTCGCGCAGATCTTCACCGCGCTCGCGCCGCTGGTCTCGACTCTGGCGTCCGCGCTGGCGCCGATCCTGCCGGTACTGTCGGCGGCCCTTCAGCAGGTGCTCACGGCGCTCCAGCCGATCATCGCCACCGCGCTCCAGATCATCACGGCGGTCATCCAGCCGCTCCTGCCGATGCTGAGCGAGGTCATCCAGGCGGTTCTTCCGCCACTGGCTGACGCGATTCAGCGCCTGCTCGAAGCGCTCCAGCCGGTGTTCGACGCCCTGCTCAAGGTCGTCAACATCTTGATGCCCGTCCTGGTGCCGGTCATCCAGTTCATCGTCGAGCTGCTGGCCAACACCCTGGTCGACGCGGTCAACGGTGTCGCGCTCGTCTTCGAGGGCCTCGTCGAGATCGTCACGGGCGTCTGGGACACCATCGTCGGCGTCCTGAAGATCGCCTGGGGCCTGATCGAGGGACTGTTCACCGGCAACTTCAGCACGCTGAAGGAGGGCTGGTCGCAGTTCTGGTCCGGCATCTGGAGCTTCGTCAAGGGCATCTGGGACACGATCCTCGGCGCCTTCGAGACGTTCCTGAGCATCGGCATCCTCGGCGCGGCCGGCAAGGGCTTGAAGGCCATCGGTGCCGCGTTCAAGTCCGGCTGGCAGGCCGTCAAGGGATTCGGCGAGGCGGCGTGGAACGCCATCAGGTCGGGCTTCAGCTCCTTCGGTTCCTTCCTCGCCGGGCTGGGCCGCTCGATGATGTCCGGTCTCAGCAGCCTGTTCTCGGCGGGATGGTCGGCGATCAAGGACGTGGCCTCTCGGGCGATGTCCGCTCTCGGCCGCGCCATCTCGACCGGCATCACCGAGACGATCGGCTTCGTCAAGGAGCTGCCCGGCAAGGCCCGGGACGCCCTGAGCAACCTCGGCTCCACGCTGGTGGACGCCGGTAAGTCACTGATCCGCGGCCTCATCAACGGCATCAAGTCGATGTTCGGCGCGGTCAAGGACAAGCTCGGCGAGCTGACCAGCAAGCTCACGGATTGGAAGGGACCGGCGCCCAAGGACGCCGTCCTGCTGTACGACGCCGGGAAGCTGATCATCAAGGGCCTGATCAAGGGCCTTGAGTCGGAGTACGACAACGTCAAGCGGTCACTGACCGACCTCACGGCGAAGATCCCGAAGAACGCGTCCCAGGGCCTGAAGGACCGGATCAACCGGGACCGCACCCAGCTCCTGAAGCTCGCAGCGTCCTGGGACGCGGGGTCGAAGCGGCTGGAGGCGGCCCGCGACAAGCTCGACAAGCTGCGCGAGCAGGCCAAGGACTACGCGGGCCGGGTGGCGGAGCGGATCATCGCCACGGGCGACGTGACGAAGGCGAAGGACTCCTCCTTCACCGGGATCGTCACCGACCTCAAGCAGGCCGTCGATCAGGCACGCCGCTTCGCCAAGGCGCTCGCGGTGCTGAAGGCCAAGGGGCTCTCCCAGACGGCGATCGACCAGATCGCAAGCGCGGGTCCGGACGCGGGGCTGGCTGCGGCCGAGTCGATCGCGGCGGCCGGCAAGGACGGCATCGACCAGATCAACAAGCTCCAGGACGAGCTGGCCACGTACGCGGGCCAGGCCGGGAAGACCGCCTCGGACGCCATGTACGCCAACGGCATCGCCGTGGCCGAGGGCATCGTCAAGGGCCTGGAGGCCAACCAGAAGGCGATCGAGAAGCAGATGCTCAAGATCGCCGACGGCATGGTGGCCGCGATCAAGAAAGCCCTCGGCATCCACTCGCCCAGCAGGGTCTTCGCCCAGCTCGGCGGCTTCGTCGGCCAGGGCTTCGCCAAGGGCATCGAGGGCGAGGCCGGCCGGGTCGCGAAGGCGGTCGACGCGATCACCGCCCGGCCCAGCGCCACCGACTACGCCAGCGCCGCCCGGTCGGCGTCGGCCGCCGTCACGAGCGGTCTCGGCCCTGCCGGAAGCGGCGGGGTGACGAAGGTTCTCAACTACTACGCAGCGGCGGGCAGTTCGCTCAGCTCCCAGGAGGAGCTGTTCGCAGCGACCCACCGCGCACGAATGGTGGGGTGGTGAGTGAGTGACTGCACTCCTGTTGGAGACCGAGCGTGATGCGCTCAACCTCAACGGGGTGGCAGCCGACGGATTCGGATACCAGGCCACGGCCGGGGCAACCGGCTTCGGCCTGCCGTCCGTGAACGCAAGCTGGCTGGAGGGAGCCGGGGACGGCTCCCGCTTCCGTGGACAACGAGTTCTGTCCCGCGAGATCGACATGCCCCTCGACATCGTCGGCCGGAACCGGGCACACCTGCGCTCGCTGATCTCGCGCCTGGCGCGGGCCCTCGCGCAGGAGTGCTCGCTCGTCCTGGTCGACGACGACGGGGTGCGCTGGTCGACCCCCGTCTACCGCACGGGTGGCGGCGAGATCGAACTCGCCTCGACGAACGACGTGCAGACCACGATCTCGTTCCGCGCCCCCGACCCGTACTTCACGGCGAGCACCGTCTCGACGCAGCGGGTCGGGGGCGACCCCGGCACGACGCCGTTCCTGTCGTCCCTGGTGTCGATGCCCCTCGCGGCGTCGCAGGCCATCGGCGAGATCCAGCTCGACAACACCGGCGACGTGCCGGCCTACCCCGTGTGGGAGGTGTACGGGCCCGGCCGCGATCTCACCGTGACCTCGCCGACTGGCGAGACGCTGCGCTGGACCGGCTCCCTGTCGTCCACGGAGAAGCTGATCGTGGACACCCGCAACGGCACCGTGAAGGACGGCAAGGGGGCGAATCGTTACAGCTTGCTCGACACGGCGCCTCGGTTCTGGACCGTGCCTCCGGGTGTGTCGACTGCGACCGTCCGCCTCCTGGACACCACCGCGGCTTCCCGGATCGTCTGCTCCTGGCGACCGCGCCGATGGATGGTGATCTGATTGAAGCTCACGGATCTCACCGTCGAAGTGCGGGACCGCGCGCTGAGGCGAGTCGGGCTGATCCGGCCCGAGGATCTCTCGCTGGAGCTGGAGGACAAGTTCAACAACGTCGGCTCCTGGAAGGCGACGTTGCCCAGCGAGCACCCGCTCGCCGACACGCTGCGCCTGCCCGGCGCCGGGCTGATCATCACTGGCCCGGGGGATGTGCTGATGTCCGGGCCGGTCACCAGCTCCGAGTACGCGGCCAGCCCGGAGGACCGCTTCGGCAGCATCGTGTTCGAGGGCGTCTCGGATTCGGTGATCCTCCTCGACATGCTGGCCTGGCCCGAGCCGTCGAACCCCGACGTGACCACGCAGAAGACCGGGCACGACGAGCGCACTGGCCCCGCCGAGTCCCTGATGCACGCGTACGTCAACGCCAACTGCGGGCCCGGCGCTCCTGCGGCGCGGCGCCGCGCGGGGCTGGTCATGGGCCCGAATGGCGCCCGAGGGCCGGTCATCTCCAAGTCCGCCCGCTTCCCCACCCTGGGCGAGCTGCTGACCGGCATCGCGGCCGTGGCCGACCTGGGCTTCCGGATCGTGCAGCGCGGCAACCAGCTCGCCTTCGAAACGACCCAGGTCGCCGACCGCTCGCGCGAGGTCCGGCTCGACGTACTGGCCGGCACGCTCGCCGGACAGCGCGTCTCGCTCTCCACCCCAGGCGCGACCCGCGTCATCGTCGCGGGCCAAGGCGAGCAGGAAGCCCGCACGTTTCTCCCCGTCGACAACGCCGCCTCCGTGGAGGCCGAAGGCGACTGGGGACGGCGCATCGAGAAGTTCGTCGACCAGCGCAACACCAACGACGCCGCCGAGCTCAAGCAGGCGGGCGACGAGCTGCTGGCCGACGAGGGCTTCACCAAGACAGCCGTCCAGGCCGTGCCCGTCGAGGACTCATCCATGGAGCTCGGCGTCGACTGGGGCCTCGGTGACCGGGTGTGCGTCGTCGCGGGCGGCCAGGAGCTAACGGCCCCCGTCACCGGCCTGATCCTCAAGGCGGGCGAACAGGGCTTCCAGGTTGGAGCAGTGCTCGGCGACCCGGCGGGTTTCGACCCGAGGGCGGCGTCCGCCCAGCGTTCGCAGAGCACCGAGCGCCGCGTTTCCGCGCTGGAGCGCACTGCTGAGGGCGGGGCCGATCCCGCCGGTCAAGTCATGAGTCTGATGGGAGTTTTCTAGCAGTGGCGCACACGCCCAAAGCCTTCTTCCGGGCGGCCCTGCCGACCGGCCTGACCACCGTCTACACCGTGCCGGCCTCCGGCGTCGCGGTCGTCACCAACATCGTCGCCACCAACCCGTCCTCCAGTACGGCCGCGAGCGTCACCGTCCGCCTCGGCGGTGTGTCGCTCCTGTCCGGTGTCGGCATCGCCCCCAGCGGCGTCCTCACTCTCGACATCCGGCAGGTACTGACCTCCGGGGACACCATCGAAGTCCAGGGCACCGGCACACAGGCACACACGCACATCAGCGGCGTGGAGGTGGTCTGATGAGCCTCGCCGTCTGGCCCGCCCCCCAGGACAAGGGCGTCGTCGGCCCCACCGGAGCGCCCGGCGCCCAGGGCCCGAAGGGCGACACCGGCCCGCCGGGGGCGAAGGGCGACACCGGAGCAACCGGGCCGACCGGCCCCACGGGACCGCAGGGCCCCAGGGGCGACACCGGCCCGGCCGGGCCCACGGGACCGCAAGGACTCAAGGGCGACACCGGAGCTACCGGGGCCACCGGGCCCCAGGGGGCAACTGGGCCGCAGGGCCCGACAGGTGCGGCGGGTGTCGTCCAGTCCGTGTGCGGCATCAGCGCCGCCTCCATCACGCTCACCGCGGCCAACGTCGGCGCCGTGGATGCGGCCGAGAAGGGCGCCGCGAACGGCGTGGCCCCGCTCAACTCGTTCGGCAACGTGCCCACCGCGAACCTTCCCGACCTCGGCACGACGTACGTCAAGGTCTCCACGCGGGGCGCGGCGAGCGGCGTCGCGACGCTGGACTCCTCCGGCCGCGTGCCGGCCGCCCAGCTCCCCGAGACCCTGCCGAACGTGTGGGGGCCCGACGACCACGGGCTCGTTGCGTGGGCCTTCGACCCGGCGGTGGCCAACTCGACGGGGCTCTATCCCGGCTCCGGGCCGATCCGCGTCACGGCCGTACGGCTGCGCCAGTCCGCGCAGGTGAGCCGGATCGTGTGGCACGCCACCGGCTACGCGGGCGGCCTGACCTCCGGCTCGTGGGCGGCGATCTACGACGCGAGCGGCAATCGCGTCGGGACGACGGGGGACATGTCGACGGCGACGTACGAACCGGCGGAGGTGCACACCGGGGGCGGCGCGGCCATCAGCTCGCCCCTGACCTCTGCCGTCACGCTGGCCGCCGGGACGTATTACGTCGCCTGGCGGATGCAATACAACACGACGACGGGCGATGGCCCCATGCTCCTCGCGGCCGAGTCGAGCGCGGGCGCCCCGCCGAACTTCTTCGGCCTCAACTCGCTGAAGAGGTTCGGCTACTACGCCTCCGGGGGCACGACCGCCCCGACCTCCATTGCCGTCGCTTCCATGCTCAACGGGGCCAACAGGTTCTGGGCGGCCCTCGCGTGACGAAAGGCCCTTCGTGAAAGCCATCTCCGCCAGCGTCCCGTTCCACCGGACCGGCGAATACCAGAAGGTCTACGGCCAGGTGGAAGTCGCCATCGGCGAGCCGTTCGCCTCCTACCCGGATCTGACCCCGCAGGAGCGCGAGGCCATCCTCCAGGCCGCCATCACCGCAATCCGCGGCGCCCTTCCGGCCGACCTGGAGTCGATGTTCCCCACTCTGCGCGTCGCCGAGGACCGCACCCTTTGAAAGGAGCTCGCCCTACGTGGCGATCACGTCCTACCCCTTCGACGGCCAGGCCGTCACCGAGAGCCAGTTCAGCCAGCTTTTCCGCGAGGCCGCGGACTCCGGAGTCGCCGCGTCGGCCGGGTCCAGCTCGTTCAGCGTCAGCGCCGACGGCACGGCCATGTCCGTCAAGGTCCAGCCCGGCTTCGCTGTGGTGCGGGGGCACGCCGTGCTCTCCACCGCAGTGGAGACGCTCTCGATTGCGGCGGCCGGCACGTCCGCGCGGTACGACCGAGTCGTACTGCGACTCGATCCGGCTGTGAACCAGATCACTCTGGCCGTTCTGCAGGGTGCTGCGGGCGGCAGCGTCCCCACCCTCACGCAGACCGACACGGGCATCTACGAGCTGCCGCTCGCGACCATCACCGTCGGCGCGAACATCACCGCGATCACCTCGGCCTCGGTGAACAAGGAGCGCTCCTTCGTCGGCAACTCGGTCGGCGCCTGGATCGACGCGACTCGCCCCGCCACCCCGCGCCTGGGCAAGCTCGGATACAACTACGACGCTGACGCTTTCGAGTTCTGGGACGGCTCGGCCTGGAATCCGCTGGTCTCCTCCGTCTCCTGGTCCAGCCTGACCGGCAAGCCGAGCACGTTCACGCCGTCCGCCCACGCGCATGACTGGTCCGAGATCACTGGTCGGCCGGCATCGCTGCCCCCGACCGCGCACAAGCATGCCTGGACCGACATCACCGGGACGCCTTCGACGTATCCCCCGTCCTCCCATTCGCACACGTGGGGGAGCATCTCCGACAAGCCGTCCACGTTTCCGCCGTCCGGCCACTCGCACGGGTCGTATCTGGAGGCCGGGGACACGATCGCGTGGGCCAACGGCTCGAAGCAGCCGCACAACAACAGCGCTTCCGGCTCGGGGACCTGGTACGCGGTGTGGGTCGAGGGCGACGGCCGGTTCTGTCGCAACACCTCCAGCATCCGGTTCAAGGAGAACGTGCGGGACTTCGAGATCCGTCCCGAGGACGTGCTCGCATTGCGTCCCGTCATCTACGACCGCAAGGCGTCCGAGGAGACGCCCGAACCTCGCAAGAACGAGGTGGGCCTCATCGCGGAAGAGGTCGAGAAGTCCCTCCCCTGGCTCGTGAACTACCTGGACGGCGAGGTCGACGGCCTGCGTTATGACCTCCTCGGCGTGGGGCTGGTGGCAGTCGCCAAGCAGCAGGCCGCGCGCATCGAGCGGCTGGAGGCCCTCGTCGAGGAGCTCGCCCGTGCCTCTTGAGCCCTCGGTGCAGGTCGCTTTCGTCTCTGCCGGCGGGGCCGTCACCGTGGCCCTCGTCGGAGTCCTCGTCGAACTCGTGCGCCGCCAGGGCGCCGCGCTGGCCGAGGTGCGCGAGCACACCCAGGAGGCCCGGGACCAGGTCTCCAACGATCACGCGACGAATCTCCGCGATGACCTCGACCGGGTCATCCACGGCCTCGATCGCGTCCTCGACGGCCAGGCCCAGCACACCCGGGACATCTCGTCCCTGCGCTCGGAGCTGGCCCACGAGCGGACAGAACGTCTCGCAGTCGCCGAGCGGCTCGACTCGCACATCACCACTTCTGTCCCCACCCCATAAGTCCCCTCCCCCCACCAAGGCCCTGTCCCCGACGGACGGGGCCTTTCGCATGTCCCGAAGGAGACCCCTATATATGGGCGACGCCCAGAACATAATCAAGATCGCTAAGGATCAGGTCGGCTACCACGAGGGCCGCTCCGGCGGTCACTGGAACAACGACCAGAAGTTCAGCGACGAGACCCCGGGCCTTGAGTGGTCCGACCGGATGGCGTGGTGCGCCACCTTCGTCTCCTGGTGCGCCATGAAGGCCGGACTCGCCTCCATCTACCCGCGCACCGCCTCCTGCCTCGACGGCGTGGCGTGGTTCAAGGCCCGCAAGCGATTCAGCGAGTACCCGGCCGTGGGCGCCCAGGTCTTCTACGGCTCCGGCGGCGGCACGCACACCGGCCTGGTCGTGTCCTTCGACGCCGACACGATCACTTGCGTGGAAGGCAACAGCAACGCGGACGGCTCGGCCGAGGGCGACGGCGTCTATCTCAAGACCCGCAACCGCCGGGACGCCTACGTGTACGGGTACGGGTACCCCGCGTTCAGCGAGGGCATCGAGTCGGCCGACCCGGCGTGGAAGGACAAGGCGCCCGCCCAGCCCGCCTCGCAGATCACCGCTCTGGCCGCAGGTGTGAAGCCGGGCGCGCGGCACGCCCAGGTGCGCGAGCTTCAGCAGCTCCTGATCAAGGCCGGGTACGGGCCCATCCCGGGCGCGGTCACCGACCTGTACGGCCCGGAGACGCAGCGGGCGGTGGGTCGCTTCCACGACGCCAATCCGCGGTACCGCTCGGCGGGCGTGGCCCACGACCCGAAGATCGGGCCGTCCGGATTCCTCGCCCTTCAGAAGCTGGCGGGCCGCCGATGAGCAAGATGAAGACGCCCGGCTTCAAGCCGATCAGCCTCGTCGCCCTGCTGCCCGTCCGCTACCGCTCCCGCGTCGGCGCGTTCCTCGCCGCGCTCGGTGTGGTGGTCTCCATCGCGTCGATCGTCTACGCCGACTCACCGGAGGTGGCCGTCATCGTGCAGATCCTCACCGCGCTCGGTGTGGTCGCCCCGAGCGAGGACGACTCGCCGGAGGAGCCGCAGTAATCCCAAGCCCCCCGCTGGCCCGTGTGGTCGGCGGGGGGCTTCGCTGCGTTTCAGGAGCCGGATGCGTCCTTGCTGGCACTGCCGGCCTTCTCAGCCTCGATCTCCTCCAGGGTCATCCTGCGAGCCCCGAGTCGCCCACGGCCAGTCGTCTTCTTGGCCGCGGCCTTCTTGGCCGTCGTCTTCTTCGCCGTCGCCTTCTTCGCGGCCGTTGCCTTCTTGGCGACCGTCTTCTTCGCGGGGGCGGCCTTCCTGGCGGGAGCCGCCTTCGGGGCCGCCGGAGGCGCAGTCTCCTCGGGGGCCTCTTCGGCGGGCGGCGTGGGCTCGGTGGCGGCAGCCTCTTCCTCGGCGAGGGACGCGAGGGACGCGCCGGGGTAGAACAGCTTGAGCAGGGGGGCCGCGTCGTCGAGGCACAGATCCTTGCGGATCGGCTCGCCGCCCTCCACGGCGAGCATGTACTTCCGGGCGGGGACGTCCCGTCGTTCGCATTCGTCGCAGACGAGCATGGTGACCTGTACTTCCACTTCTTCGTGTCTCCTCGCCGTACGGGACGTTCGTCTCGGTGATTGTCCCGTACGGCGGGGAATGGCGGGGTCTGGTTCAGCCGGTCGGGGCCTCGTTGAGCCGGGCGAGGTAGCGCGAGCCCTGACGGCGGTCACGGCCCATGGCCTTGGCAAGGGCGGGACCGGTGACCTTCTTTCCTTCGGCCTTGATCGCGTTCGCGGCGGCCTTCAGCTCCTCCAGGCTGGGACCGGGGCGGCCGGGGCGGCGTCGCTCGCGGGCCTGGGCCACCTCGTCGACCGGCACCTCGATGTCGAGGGCCTCCTGCTGGGGCTCGCCCTGCTCCGGCTCGGTCGGCATCTCGTTCTCCTGGTCCACGTGCGCGGTGACCGGCTCGGCGGCGGCTTCCCGGCGGGCGGCTCGGATGATCATGTGGGCGACGTGTCCGACGACGATGGCCGGCACCGAGGAGACGGCGGCGGTCAGCGCCATGGAGGACTGCATGTATCCGGCGGCTATCCAGTGGGCGACGACCTGACCCGAGAGGGTCATGGCCAGGGCGCAGATGGCCCCGACGATGGCCGTGCCCCGGCCCTTCTCGCCCTT
Source organism: Streptomyces sp. SCA2-17 (assembly GCF_044336695.1). Taxonomy (NCBI): domain Bacteria; kingdom Bacillati; phylum Actinomycetota; class Actinomycetes; order Kitasatosporales; family Streptomycetaceae; genus Streptomyces; species Streptomyces sp. SCA2-17. The sequence continues at coordinate 4,093,363 of NZ_CP117521.1, read as the reverse complement.
GCGCCTGGTCTCGACGAACCAGACGGCGAAGGCGGTGTAGACGGACATGCAGACCGGCATTCCGGCCGCGACGATCTCGCCCCATCCGGCGGTGCGGGCGAGCTGGTACTCGCCAGGGGCGGACATCGCCAGGGCGACGGCGAGGACCAGGCCGCCGAGGACGTAGGCGTACCAGGGCAGGCGGGAGCTGGGCATGGGTGTCCTATCGAGTGGTGCGGTGAGGAAGGTATGCGAGGGCGCCGGTCAGGCGCGGGCGGCCTTGCGGGCGCGGATGGAGGCGATCAGCTCCGCCCCAGCGCCGGTGACGTGGCCCAGGAAGTCGTGCTCGGTCTCGGCTCCGCGGGCGAGCTCGGCGAACAGCGGCGAGGGAGCGATGCCAGCGCACACGGCGCAGATGCCGGAGCCCTGGCCTGCGGGCAGGAGTCGGCCGCAGCCGTCCGAGGCGCAGTCGGCGTAGGTCTTCCACTGGCGCCGGGGGGCGGGCATCTTGCGCTGGAGGCGGTCACCGATGAGCTTCGCGGCGGAGTACACGCGCGGCGGGAGGCCCTGCACCATGGCGTCGGTCAGCTCGGCGACGGTCGCTCCGCGACGCAGCCACTCGGCAGCAAGGGGGGCGAGGGCTGCGGCCTGGCGGGCGGAGAGCTTCAGGCGGGTGTCGATCGCACCGAGGCGGGCCAGCAATCGCGCGGCCTCGGTCGTGTGCTCGTTGTCGCCCTCCCCTTCGTTCGCCGGGGTGGCGTCGGTGTCAGGGGAGGTGGGAGGGGCCTTGGTCTCGTTCTTAGAGACAAGATCCTTAACGACCGAAGGGAGCCTTCCCGCAGCTCCGGGCGTCGCGGGGCCGGTTCCCGGCACAGGGGGAAGCGGAGAGAAGGTCTCCTGCGGGGTGTCGAAGACGTAGGTGTCCGTGCGGACCCGGCCCCGCTCGTCGCGGTAGGTGTGGCGGAAGTAGTACCGCTTGGCTATGAGCTCGTCCACCGCGTCGCGGATGCCTTTGCGGCCGATCCGCGGGTTCTTGTCGGCGAGCTTGCGCACGTCTTCGTCGGCGCCGTCGGGGAGGCTGAGGAGGTAGCCGAGGATGCCCCGGGCGGTGAAGGACAGCTCGCGGTTGCGGAGCACGTCATTGCCCACGATCGTGAAGTTTGCACGCCGAGGGGTACGCTGAATACGCACTGGGAGGTCTCATCTCCTGGTGTCATGCCCGGTCAGCGGTTCCAGCGCCAGCCGGGCTCGGCCTCGGTCTGCGTTCCAGCGCAGGTCGAGGCCCTCTTGTATGTGCCGTCGGCGTTCCAGCGCCGACGATCTTGGCGGGTCACAGTTTGACAGCCAAGTGAACCTTACGCAACTATGGCAATGCAGTGATCATCCTCAAGCATGAGTGAACGTGAGACGGAAGGAGGACGATGGGCGCCAAGAAGATCCGCGACGAGGACGAGGTCATCAAGTGGTTCCGCGAGGGCAAGACCTACGAGTTCATGATCGACTACTACAAGAAGCACTACAACGAGACGACCACGAAGGCCATGTGGTCAACCTTCCGTCGTCGCAAGAAGCTGCCCCGGCGCAACGTCCGTAACGCGGACCTCATCCCGTGGAAGGTCGAGGAGCAGCATCGCTACGACTATCCGGTGATGATGCTCCGCGCCGAGGCCCGCAGGCTGGCCGGCGAGACGCTGACCAAGGCGGACGAGAAGCGTCTGGCCTCGTGGAAGGCGGAGCTGAAGGCGGAGGACCTCGTCGTGCACTACGACCCGGAGACCAAGGACGGCTGGTTCCTCATCCCGCGCTCGGACGGTGACCACGAGCTGATCCACCCGCCAGTGAAGGCGACCGGGCGTAAGCCCCTGGACTGAGCCTCACCCTCGAACGCCTGTTCGTATCCTCCCCCCGTCGGATCACCGGCGGGGGCTTCTCATTCTCAGGGCGTATACAGGAACTCCACATTCCGCTTACTGTTTAGTAACCCCCTAGGGGGCAGCTCAGGGGGCGTGTGGGGGATCACAGGCCCGGCATCTCGCTCGGGTTGACACAGGTTTTACCGAGACATAGAACTGAGCTAGTCACAGGTTAAACAGAAGGAACCGTTACCTGATGAGCGCAACTGTGTCCCGGGGGGACACCATGCGCGTCGCCGAGGGTGTCGCGCTGTACGTCAACGACGAGGAGTGGGAGTACCACATGACCCTCGATCAGGACGTGAGACCGAATACGGTGCGCTCAGCTCTCGACGCGATACGGGCCATGGGTCTTGAACCGCTGGACGAGGACGAAGGTGAACCGTTCTTCCTTGACGACGGGCGCATCCGGATGGAGCTCGCCCGGTTCGACGACTTTGAAGGGGCCGCTTAGCTGTGCGATTCGTTGAGATACCCACGCCCGCTCCGGGCGTTCCCCGCGATGGCTGGGGCCGCCCGCTGGTCATCCCGAAGGAGGGCGGCAGACCCCGGCCTCTGACCCGGACCACCACGTTCATCGACGCCATCGAGGACAAGTCGGCGCTGAGCGCATGGGGCAGGCGCATGACGCTGGTCGGCGCCGCCCGGCAGCCGTCCCTCCTGGACGCGGCCCGCGCCCTGGACCCCGAGAACGCCGACGACAAGCGCCAGCTCAACGCGCTCGCGGACCGCGCGGTGGAGTTGTCCGGTGCCCACTCCAAGCGCGAGCGGGGCACGCACCTGCACACCTTGTCCGAGTACGCCGACCGCGGCGAGGCCCTGCCGGCCACCGCCTCGCGAGCCGACCTGCGGGACATGTCCGCCTACATGGCCCAGACCGTGGACTTCGACATCAAGGCCGTCGAGCAGTTCGTCGTCGTCCCCGAGCTCGGCGTCGGCGGCACCTTCGACCGCCTGCTGTCCTACAGCGGCCCCGGCCCCAACGGCGAGCCGATCGAGGGCCTGTTCATCGGCGACCTGAAGACCGGCAGCGTCCAGTACGGCGCCCTGAAGATGGCCTCGCAGCTCGCGGTGTACGCGCACGGTGAGTTCTACGACTACAGCCGCTTCCCCGTGGACGCCTCCGACAAGAAGGCCCTGGCCGCCTGGAAGAAGACTGCCGTGCCGGCCGAGGAGGCGGCGAAGGCGTACGCCCCGCTGCCCGAGGTCTCGCAGGAGTGGGGCATCATCATCCACCTGCCCGCAGGTTCGGGCGAATGCGCCCTGTACTGGGTGAACCTCGAGACCGGCTGGCGGGCCGCCAAGCTCGCCCGCGACATCCGGCAGATGCGCGGCGTCCGCGACGCCATGCGGCCCTGGGTGACCCGCATCACGCACGCGCAGGCCGCTTAAACCGGCCAGAGCTGTTAACCTTAATCAAGCCCCGAGAGAGACGACGGAGTGAGTCAGTCGCACGAGCACGGCATCAGCGTGACCATCAAGTACGGCGAGGGCTATAAGGACACCTGGGCGGTCTTCCGAGGCCCCTCGGAGGTCGTCCGCGCCCAGATCGTCGATTACTTCGGCTTCGATAGTGAACCTGTAACTAACCTGTCGTTGAGCGAGCTGGTGGTGGAAGCGACCAGCATCGCGCACGGTACCGGCAACATCGCCGGCCTCCTCGGCGGCCGGATCATCCCCGAGCAGGCGACGCCCGCACAGGGCGGCGAATCGGACCCGTGGGCGCAGGCCCAGGAAGCCCGGCAGCCGGAGGCCAAGGAGGAGCCGAACGGCTGGATTCTCGGCGAGATCGCCAAGCAGACCAGCATCGAGGGCCTCCAGCGGCTATGGGCCGCCAACCAGCCCTTCTTCTCCGACCAGTCCGTCATGGCCGCCTACAAGGCCAAGGGGCGAGAGCTGAAGGCCGCATGAGGGCCCGTCCCGTCCTCGCCGTGACCGTCGCCGCGGCCCTGCTCGCGGCCTCCATCTGGACCTGGGTTGCAGCCCCCTGCGGGCTGTGGACCTTCGCCAAGGCGGGCGACGTACCGGCCCGCTGCATCAACGAGTAACCGAACACCAGGAGACAAGACTTAGTGACCCTCAACTTCAAGGAAATCCCCACCCAGGGCGGCGGCTGGTTCAAGCCCAAGGAGAACCTCGACGCCATCGCCATCCTCATCGAGGTCAACTCCTTCGACCGGCAGCGCCCCACCCCGAACGGCCCCAAGGACTCGGCGTTGTGCGACATCTCCGTCTTCAAGTCCCGCGAGCAGCTCGACGCCCTCAACCCCGAGATCAACAAGGGCACGCGAGTCGAGCAGACGCTCCTCGCCCGCGACCTTGAGACCGTCGTCGGCAGCGCGACCATCGTCACCCTGGCCCAGGTGCCCGCGAAGCGACCGGGCGGCCATCCCGCGTGGGTGTGGAGGCCGGTCTCGGACGCCTCTGTCCGCCAGGCCGTCATCGACTACGCCACCAAGCGCGAAGCCGCGGTGGCCCAGGCCGTCGCGGACGCGCCCGACTTCGACTGACACAGCCAGACGCGGGGGCCGGTCTGCGGGCCGGCCCCCTGCCCCACCCCTGAGAGGAGAGCCCCGGTTTGCTCACCCCCGCAAGGTCGCTCGCCCTCCATGCCGAGTCCGGCAAGGAACTGCCGCGCGTCGAGGCATTCGAGGCGCTCTACGCGCTCGGATGCCGCCCCCGGCACGGCGAAGTCGTGATGATCGCGGGCCGTTCGGGCACGCAGAAGTCGGGCTTCGCCCTGTACTGGGTGGCGCAGATGAACCTGCCCACCTTGTACTTCAGCGCGGACATGTCGGCCTTCACCGCGTCCTCGCGCCTGGCGTCGATGGCGACCGGCGACACCACGGAGATGGTCGAGGCCGGCATGGCGGCCGGTGGCCGACACCGCCAGGAGTACCTGTCCGCGCTCGCGGGCTCGAACATCACCTTCGCCTTCGGCAGCCCGATCACATGGAAGGCAGTCGACGAGGAACTGGAGGCGTTCATCGAGCTGTGGGACGCGTTCCCGCAGGTCTTCGTGTTCGACAACTTGATGGACTTCGACTCGGCAGAGAGTGACTACACGGAGCAGATGTCGGTGATGAGCAACCTCACCGAGCTGGCCCGCGCGACCGGCGCGACGGTGATCGTCCTGCACCACGCCTCGGACAAGTCCTGGGAGGCCAAGAGCGATCCGTGGGCGCCGCCGTCCCGTGATCAAGTCAAGGGCGGGCTGTCGGAGAAGCCGGAGCTGTCGTTGTCGGTGGCGCTGGACCCGACCTCGTACGAGTACCGGGTCGCGGTGATCAAGCAGCGCATGGGCGCGTGCGACCCGACCGGGAAGCGGTACGCGTCGATGCGGTGCCACCCGGAGGTGACGCGGTTCTCCAAGCTGGAGACGCGCATCCCGCTCGCCTCGCCGACCCAGCCCTGGTCGCCGACGAAGATCCTGAACGCCGCCTAGTCTGTTAACCTTAATCAGCCCGCCGTAGCGGGCGTTTTTCCGAGGAGAAGTGTGAACCTGTGACTGAGATAGCGACGCGCAACCGGGCGAACAAGCGCAAGGGCGCGCAGTGGGAGACGGAGCTGCGCGAGGGTCTGCGGGCGATCGGTGAGGACGTGGAGAGCCTCCGCCTGGCCGGCACCGAGGACGAGGGCGACATGGTCATCCGGGAGGCCGACGGCCGCTTCCTGGTGATCGAGGCCAAGAACGCGAAGTTCGAGCCCGGCCCTTTCCTGGACGAGGCGATGCGCGAGCGGGAGAACTTCGCCAAGCACCGCACCCTTGACCCGGCCCTCGTGGACTCGGTGGTGGTGGTCAAGCGGCGCGGGAAGTCCTGGCGGAAGGCGTTCGTGCTCACCACGGTCGAGGAGTATTTCGACCTGGACCCCGAGTGATTACGTACGAGGAGGAAGCCGAGCTGGTGCGCCTGGCGAAGGAGCTCGGCGACCTTTTCGCCGAATTCACCGAGCCGCAGGGCCTTACCGAGCTCGGCTTCGACACGAGCGGCTGCTTCTTCCGGGGGGAGCGCATCGCGTGATCCCGGCCGAGGAAGTGCTCGGGTTCGAGGCGTTCCTCGACTGCCTGGGCGACTGCGAATTCGACGCCCCCCTCCTGATGGAGATCGAGGAGTTCTACGAGGTGCCCATGGGCGACCTGGACAGGTGGATGCTGCCGTGAGATTCCAGCGCATCGACCGAGGCCGCGACGACGGCCGCGAGGAGAAGCCCACGCTGGAGGCGGTCTTCGGGCACTACGACCTCGACTACAACCCCGAGCGGGCCATCGGCATGGCTCCCTGCCCCCTGCACGAGGACCGGACCCCGAGCTTCTCCTACAACCTCGACCGGCAGGTGTGGAAGTGCCACTCCTGCCAACGGGGCGGCGACAGCTACGAATTCATCATCCACTACGAGACGACCGTCAACAGGAACGAGATAGCTTTTGTCGGAGCCAAGTCTCTTGCAGCCTCTCTCGGCCTCGCAACGAGCGATGCTGGAGGAGGCGACGAGCACCTATCAGGCAGCTCTTACGGCGGACGCCGCAAGGTATCTGCTGAACCGAGGGATCGGAAAGGCGGAGGCGGGTACGTACCGGCTTGGCGTCGTCGGTAACGACGCCTTCCCCGGCCACGAGCGATTCCGCGGAATGCTCGCCATCCCCTACCTCGACCGCAATGGGCAGCCGCTCACGATCCGGTTCCGCTGCCTGGAAGAGCACGACCACCGGGCCCATTTCCACGGCAAGTACAACACCCTCAAGGACGACCCGCCGCGCATGTACGGCGTCGACTCGGTGCACACGGCCGGGGACACCATCGACGTCACCGAGGGCGAGCTCGACCGCATCATCCTGCGCAAGCTCGGCCTCCACGCGGTCGCCATCCCCGGCGCCGCCCTGTGGCTCGGCCGGCATCGCCGGATGCTCGCCGGGTTCAACCGCGTCCGCGTGTGGGGCGACCCCGACGACGCCGGGTCCGACTTCACCGCGAAGGTCTGCCGCTCCCTGCCCCGCTCCGCCCGGGGCATGAGGCTGCGGCTCGGTGACGTGACCGAGACCTACATGCAGGGGGGCGCGGCTGCCCTCCTCGACCTGACCAAGGAGGACGAGAAGTGACCGAGCCCAAGACGAAGCGGCCGGCATCCGTGACCGCGATCCTCTCTGAGGTCCGCGCTGCCCGGAAGACCATCGACGAGCGCCTGGTGCCCGTGGCCGGTGGCCGGCATCCGCACAAGGGCCGCGACCATCACCAGCGCGAGGCGAACCGCTGGCGCTCGATCGACATCAGCCGGGACTTGGACGGCGTGCCGGGCTGGGACTCCACCCTCCTCGCGGGCACCTTCGGCGCCCTGGCCGAGCAGGACCCCAAGCACGTGCGCGGCGGGCTCGTCCGGCTGGCAGCCCTCGCCGTGGCCGCGGTGGAGTCCATCGACCGGGAGGCGGCGTGACGGAGGCGGAAGTGCTGCACGAGGCCGCCGAGCGGCTGCTCAAGCACGAACTCAAGGACCCGTTGGGCGCCGACTTCTACGTCCCGCTCGGGCTCGGCGAGGCTGCGCGACTGCTGCGCGAGTGGGCGGAAGAGGGTGGGCAGTGACCGACCTTCCCGGCAACCCCGGCCCGACCCTTCAGCGCATCTACGACGAGTTGGAGCCCAGCGAGCGCGAGACGGTGATGATCCGGCTCCTGGACGGCTCCTCGGCCGAGCGGCTCGCCCTGGTCCTGCGCAAGCACGGCCACACCGTCAGCGCGTCCACCATCCGCACGTACCGGCGTTCCCTTTTGGAGGCTTAGTTAACCTGTGACTGAAACCCTGCTGGCCGACCTGCTGGCCACGCCCACCCCACCGCCCATACCCACCCGCCAGGCCGACCCGGAACGCGACTACACGCGGCAGATCGAGGTCTCCGGCGACGCGGCCGAGGTCACCGTGCGCGGCCCGGCCGAGATGGACCCGGACTCCTCGGCGGCCGATGTCCTGCGGGCCCACCGTCTCGACCCCGCCGAGTGGGAGGTCACGGGCTTCCGGTCGAGCGAGTGGACCATGGCGTCCGGCGAGCCGGGCGTCTCCGCCCGCTTCTCCTTCAGCCGCCGCAAGGGCCAGCCTGCCGAGCGGCCCAGCGTCGACGAGCTGCTGGCCGTCTTCGACCAGCACACCCCGCCCGTCCGCACCGCACTGGACACCAAGGGCGAGTGGACCTACGTGGTCGCCCTTGGTGACATGCAGCTCGGCAAGCTCGACGGCGACGGCCCCGAGGGCACGCTCCGCCGGGCGATGGACTGCATCGACAAGGCCGCCGACCTGCTGTCGGAGTACCGCCTGCGCTTCGACATCGACCACGTTCACCTGGCTTGGTTGGGTGATCATGTCGAGGGTTTCGTCTCCCAGGGCGGAGCGAACACCTGGAGGACACAGCTCACGCTCACGGAGCAGATCCGGCTGACCCGGCGCCTGATGGCGCACGCCGTGCTGAAGCTCGCCCCGCTCGCCTCCCGGCTGACGGTCGTCGCTGTCCCCGGCAACCACGGCGAAGCCGTCCGCCCGAACGGCCGGGGCGTCACCCGCTACGACGACAGTCACGACACCGACGCCCTGATCTCGGTCGCCGAGGCCCTCAGCCTGGCGGGCGAGGAGTACGCGCACGTCGAGGTGTTCGTCCCCGACTCGGACGAGCTGACCGTGGTCGTCGAATGCTCCGGCACCGTCATCGCGCACGCGCACGGCCATCAGTGGCGCAGCGGAAAGCACTTCGAATGGTGGAAGGGGCAGAGTTTCGACAAGACCTCGGCCATGCACCAGGCCGACGTTCTGCTGGCCGGCCACCTCCACCACGAGCACGTCGACACCGACGGGCCCAGGACGTTCGTGCAGATCCCGGCCATGGAGTCCGAGTCGACGTGGTGGCGGCACCGTACCGGCACCCGAGGCGCTCCGGGCCTGATGGTCATGGTCACCAAGGACGGCGAGGTCCCGGTGAAGGAAGTGGTCCGGTGAGCGAAGCCGCGGACTGGTCCGTCCTCACCCCCGACGTGACGGCCCTCGCGGGCCGGGCTGCACGGCGCATCGCGGACGGCTACGAGGACCGGCTCACGATGGAGTACGACGACGCATTCCAGGAGGCCCTGCTCATCCTGGCGACGAAGGCCGGCATGGTGCGCGAGTGCCTCGCCGACCCCGAGCTCGGCCTCGGCGTCCTGTACCACCGGCTCGTCCTCGACCTCACGGACCTCGTCAAGACGCAGGCCCGGCACCGCGCCCGGCACACCTCCTACGAGGCGGCCTGCGACGCCGCCGAGACGGGGCGCGTGTGAGCGGCTACGACAGGCGGCTGGTGGAACACCTCATGCCGGCCGTCTGGGACGTGGAGGCTGCGTACGGGATCAGGAACCCAACTGCGCCGGACTCGGACATGCCCAAGGGCGCCGTCGACAAGAAGGCCGCGGGCACCCTCTTCGCCCACCTCGCCGACATCCGCCAGGCGTGGAAGACGTGCGAGCTGTCCCTCGGCGAACGCCGAGCCCTGTTCCTGCGATACGCCCTCGACTGGCCGGATGATCTGATCGCGGCCCGCGACGGGGTCACGGACCGGGCGGTGCGGTACCGGCTCGAGCGGGGCGTTGGGAAGCTCGCCGCCCACCTGAACGGCGCCGAGTACGTGGACGGGTACGACCAGATTGGGGAAGCAGCCTGAACAAGGCGCTACCCGAAGGTGTGATCGTCAGGCAGTGAGGCCGAAGGTGGGCCGCGGGCGGCGATTGAATCCAGCCATCACCAGAGCGCTGCGACTGAACCACTGGTCGCAGCGCTCCCGCCCCACGTAAGGTCAACTTCCCCGGCACCTGGCAAGTTCGGGCAAGGTCCTCGCTCTCCAGCGAACTCCCGGGCAAGCTCTGGCACGGGAGTTATCACCGGCGACGGAGGAGGACATCATGGCCCTGCGCATGCTCGGTAAGGACCCGAACAGCCCTGACGGCAACTCGCCCACCATCTACGTGGACGAGGAGGCGGACAGGTACCTCGTCCAGGGGTACAAGGTTCTGGACGAGGAGCGGCTCAATCAGTTGAACCTCCCCGCGCACGAAGGGGCGGTTGAGATCCCCCGCTACATGGTGCAGTTCTTCCTGGCAGAGGACAGGGAGGCCGCCGCCAAGGACGCCGAGCCGGAGGTGGAGAAGGTTGTCGAGTCCCCCGACGTTTAAGGAGCTGTTCCGCAACTGCCAGCGGACGGCCGTACACCTGGAAGCCCGCGACGCCTACAGCAAGACGGACTCCGCCTTCGTCGACTGGAAGGCCGGCAAGCCGATCAACCCGGCCGAGCGCTGGGCGGCTTGGCACGGCATTGTCTCGGAGGCGGCCTCGCGAGGTGTCGAGGTTCGCCGGGCTCGCATCGTGTCGATGCCCGTCAGCGAATACATCCGCTTCGAGCACAGCGTCACCGATGGGCTGAACATCGCGGCGGGTGAGCAGGTGCGATGGCTTCCTCGGCGAGACGCTTCGGATCTGCTCCTTCCGGGCAACGACTTCTGGCTCTTCGACTCCCGGCTGCTGTACCTGAACCACTTCGACGGGGAAGGTGAGCCCACGGAGCCCGAGATCACAGAAGACCCGGAGATCGCGAAGCTCTGTGGGGCCGCGTTCGAGGCCGTCTGGCTCAGGGCGACGCCGCACGCAGAGTTCGAAGCGTACTGAGCCCTTCGCATAGGACCGTAACCCTCAAATGGAACCGCCGGCATCTTCGAGCGCCCAGGAAGCCCGCAAGGCGCTCGGGAAACGACTCGCGGAGATCCGGGTAGCGTCCGGACTCACCAAGCGTGCTCTTTCCGCGACTCTGGGCTGGCACGAGTCGAAGGCTTCGCGCTTCGAGAGCGGCGCACGCGCCCCCTCGGAGCGCGACCTTCGCGATTGGTGCAGGGCGTGTGGGGCAGAAGACGAGGCCGAGGATCTCGTCACGACGGCCCGCGGAATCGAGGGCATGTACGTCGAGTGGCGCAAGATGGAGCGCCACGGGCTGAAGTGGGCTCAAGAATCCGCACTTCCCCTTTGGGAGCGGACAGAACATTTCCGGTTCTACTCGCCGTGGCTCATCCCTGGCCCAATCCAAACAGGCGCATATATCAAGGCGTTGCTGACCTCCATTCGTGACCGTCGTGGCCTCATCGACGACGTGGACTCGGCTGTTGAGGTCCGCCTGGAGAAGCAGAAGATCGTCTACACGCCGCGCACCTTCGCCATCCTCCTGGAGGAGAGCGCCCTGTACCACCGGGTTGGCGGCACGGAGGTGATGGCAGGTCAGCTCGGCTACCTGTTGAGCGCCATGGCCTTGCCCAGGGTGAGCATCGGCATCATCCCCCGCAACCTCGACCGTCCGCTCATGCCGGTCGAGGGCTTCTTCATGTTCGACGACCACACCGTCAAAGTCGAACTGGTGTCTGCGCACCTCACGGTTGTCCAGAAGCACGAACTTGCCATGTATGCCAAGACGTTCACTGAGCTGAAGGAACTTGCCGTGTACGGCGCCGCAGCACGTGAACTCATCACCACTGCCATCGAATCTCTGGGGTGAACGTCGGGCAAGTTCCGGCACACTCCTGGAGCCTTTTGCCACCCCCTTCTTAGTTTTATAGCCATCGCTCAAAACTTGCCCGGAGGGGGCAGTGATGACTTTGGCAAGTACCGGCAAGACCGCCGAGGAAGCTGCGGTCGGCGAGCTCCCCATCGACGTTGAGGGAATCTCCTCGCGTACCGAAGCCGCCCTCGCCTTGCGGATGGACACCACCACTCGCGAGGTCATGGACGGCATAACGCCGGCCATCGTCGGTCACCTGAACCTCCTGCTCCGTGAGGAGCTGGGAGCGGACGAGGACCAGGGAGTGAAGGCGCTGGTCCGCCAGGGCCGCACCCTGATCGACTACAGCAACCGGCCGTCCGAAAGCACCCCGACCTTCGGCGCGTTCCTCTACCTGCGGGACGCCGCCCTCCTGACTCGACGGCTCCTGTGGATCTACACGCAGCACAATGGGCTGGGTGCGCCGTGAGCGTCGGGGAGGACCAGATCGTCCGGGAGCTCAACGGCTACATCCACAGACACCCAGAAGACCAGATGGCCTTGATGCCGGCGTACGACGCCGCGCTCGACCACTCGCGCCGTCAAGCCTGCACGCACAACCAGCGCTGCCCCCTCATCATGACTGCGGCCGTCGTCGTCGACGAACAGGACCGCGTCCTGTGCCTGCGGCACGAGGGGGGCTTCGCCCTCGCGGAAGCCCAGCCGGAGGACCAGGACAACTCGCTCGCCGAGGCGGCCCTCCGCCTCCTGGCCGAGGAGGTTGGCATCCGGGACGTGTGGACCCAGCCCGCCGACGAAGGCCCCTTCTTGGTCGACGCGACGGAACCGAGGCGGCACGCGTACGGACCGCGCCTCCGTGTCGGCTTCCGCTACCTCTTCCGAGCGCACTCGGGCGCGGTCTTTCCCTCATTGATCGACATGGGCGCGGCGGCCTGGGTGCCTCTCGCCGAGATCGGCATCACGTCGCTCCGCAGCCGCCTCGAAAGCCTTCTGATCGGAACCCGATGAGTCACCGGAATCAGCAACTCGCCTACGTCCTCAGCCTCGCAGCCATTGGCGGAGCCCTCCTGCTGGGAATCTGGAGGGGCTGAATGTACGAGCGCAGGAGCAAGGAGCAGCCCTCCGAGCCGCCTCCGCCGGTCGGAACGATGAAGGTCACCAAGCCGCCGACCGATGTCCGCATAGGGGACTTCATCCTCCTCGATGGCAGCTACCAGCGAATTCGGGACATGAGGGCCGCCGGCCCCCGCCGCATTCTGCACTTCGCCGGGCACGCGCCGCTGATCATGCACGCACCCGAGACCATTTGTCGGCCCATTTCGCCGCACTGAGCGCAGCAGTTCGGTCGCCACCTCCCATGTCACCTCATCACGCGAGGAGCTTTGCCGTGCGCTTTCGCAAGATCCACGGAGCGGGCAACGACTTCGTCCTCTTCACGAACCCCAGCCCGCGAGCCGAAACGGACTGGGCCAAGGAGGCGGAACGCCTCTGCGCCAGACGGACCGGCGTGGGGGCGGATGGCCTGGTCGTCAGCCGCTTCGTCAACGACACTCCTGCGGTGCTCGAAGTCGACTGCTTCAACGCGGACGGCTCGACCGCAACGATGTGCGGCAACGCGCTGCGCTGTGCGGCGTGGGCGGCCCAGTGCGATCAGGGCTTCCGAACGATGCAGCTTCACATGGCCGGCGTCATGCACGAGGCCACCGTCGACACAGGCACCGTGTGGGTCACGGCCGAAGTGGGCGCCATCCAGCCCCGCGTCTTACAGACGATCATCAACGGCAGGCCGACGTGGTTCGACAGTGCGCACACCGGCACGGAACACGTCGTCGCCATCGTGGAGAACGTGGACGCCATCCACGCCGAAGTGGTCGGCCGAGTCGTCCGGCACCACAAGAACGTGGCGCCGCTCGGCACGAACGTGAACTTCGTTCAGCGCCTCGGCTCCCAGGCGCTCAAGATCCGCACCTACGAACGCGGCGTGGAGGCAGAGACGCTCTCCTGCGGCAGCGGAGCCGTAGCAGCCGTCGTCATCGCCACCATGCGCGGCCTCGTCGCCAAGCGCGAGGTCACCGTCCACAACCAGGCCGGTGAACCGCTCATCGTCCGTCCGCACGACGACCGCCCGGATCGGTCCGCCTGGGTTGGCGGGCCGGTCACCCAAACCTTCGAAGGGGTACTCGCATGACCGTCTTTCTCGACTCCAGCTCGACGCAGGCGGCACACACGGCCGCCGAGGAACTCCGCGGGTGGGGGCAGAGCCGACAGGGCCTCGGCGTCGCCCTCATCTACGGGCCGGTGTCCGCCGAAGACAGGCTCTACCACTCCAAGTGCCCCGTCGAGCAGCGGTCCGTGACCGCCCTGGGCGAGGCGCTCGAAGAGATCGGCGCGCGGTGGAACGTGCTGGACCCCACTCAGCCCGACTTCATCAGGGAGCTGGTCTCGTACGACGTGGCCCTCTCGAACCTGCACGGTCCGTACGGCGAGGACGGCCGCCTTCAGGGCCTGCTCGACTACCTTCGCGTGCCCTACTGCGGCAGCGGGGTCGCGGCCTCCGCAGTGGCCGCCGACAAGATCCTCTGCAAGCGGGTCATGCTGACCCTCGGTGTCCCGACGCCCGGTTGGCGCGTCTGGTCCGGCGGTCCGGTGAACTGGGGCAGCCGGGCCGTCATGGTGAAGCCTCCCTTCGGCGGGTCCAGCGTGGGCATGAGCCTCGTCCGCGACGCGGCCGACCTGCCCCGCGCCCTGGCGGAGGCTGCCGGCGAAAGCGACGACGAGGTGCTCGTCGAGGACTACGTCGTCGGTACCCCCGTGACCGTGGGCATGCTAGAGCTTCCCGGCGGCTCGGTCATGATCTTCCCGCCTCTGACCACCGAGGCGACCGACGCCGAGTTCTACGACGCCGACACCAAGCTCGACGTGGACTCCAAGGGCGCCGTCACCGTCCGCGCCGCCGAGCTGGAGACCGTACCGACGAACCGGATCTCCAGGGATGTCCGGACGCTGTGGGACGGGATCGGACTGCGCGGCTCGGCCCGCATCGACTTCATCGTCACCGAGGACGGCGACGCGTACGTGCTGGAAGTCAACAGCACGCCGGGCATGTCCCGTGACAGCAACTTTACGGTCGGGGCGGCGATGGTCGGGCTCACGCACACGGATGTCGTACTGGCGATGCTGCACGAGGCCCTGGTCCGCCCGCCGTACGATGTTCCCCTGCCCACTCCCGTGTTCTCCAGCACCACGGCGACTCGGGAGGCTGCCGTCTCCCTGTAGGAGCCCGCCACTGTGCCGCGCGTCCACAATGTCCCCCTGTGCCGACAGCTCATCAACCCCGCCGAATGGGATCTGCACGGCGGATGGGCACTCGGAGACAGGATCGAATGGTCCAACCGGGCGTGCGGCCTGGCATCGCTGAGAGCGATCCTGCTCGCCTACGGGCGCGAGGCGCCCACGGTGACGGAGCTCCTGAAACTCGCGGTCAAGCAAGACGTTCTCACCCCGCGTGGAGCCCTTCACGCGGGGATTGCGAGCCTGGCGAGCGACCTCGGAGTGCCGTCCCACGCGGAGCCCGTGCCCGTCGAGGAACTCCTCACCCGACTCGACGATGCCCCGCTCATCGTGTCCGTGACCGAGCAGTTCCCCGACGACGGCCGAGCAGGCGGCCACCTCGTCATCCTTCGCGGCTACGAGGACGGCCCCGACCCGCTGGTCCTCTTCCGAGACCCGTCGGCGTGGGGTCAGACGCACGATCGCGTCACGCTCAGCCGCCTGTCCCATTCCTACACTGGCCGCGCGATCACCTTCGCGCCCCTGACCTCAACGGAGACTTTCGATGGCCGAGGCTGACGGCGAGACGACCGAGGCCGCAGGCGGCCGGAGGATCGCCGTACTCGGAGAAATGCTGGAGCTGGGCGATGAAGCGGTGGACGCTCACCGCGAGATCGGCCGCTTCGCGGCCGAGAGCGGCGTCGATCTCGTCGTGGCGGTCGGCGGAGACCTCGCGAAGCAGCTCGCCCTCGCGGCGGGCGCGGCAGGCGTCCCAGACATCGCGTTCGTCGGCGACAACGCGACCGCTGCCGCCTACCTCGACTCCATCCTCAAGCCCGGCGACGTTGTACTCGTGAAGGCATCGCGCGGCGGCCAACTCTGGCAGATCGCCCAGGCCCTCACGGGGCAGCCCGTCACCAGCCTCGGAGACCACTAGTTGGGTCCTCGTGCCCCCGAGTCGCCACGCACCACGTCAAGAATCGCTTGCGCACCCTGGTCGATGAGGTCCGCGGCCAGGGCTGCACCGAGCTTTTCCGGATCGTCGGACGGACCGACCAACGCCCCCGAGGCGCGCTGCCGGCCGTCCAGCGAAGTCACCTGGCCGTAGATTCTGAGGCTCCCGTCTAGCAGGGTCTCGGCGTAGGCACCTACGGGCACGCTGCACCCGCCGTGCAGCTCGGCTAGGAACGCGCGCTCCGCCCGCACCTGGGCGTCGACCGTCACGTCACCGACCGTGGAGAGAATCGCTCGGACGGCCGTGCTGTCCTCGCGAACCTGAATGCCGAGCGCCCCTTGCCCGGGGCTCGGCGGGAAGAGGTCGAGCGGGAGTTCCTCTCCGATCGCATCCTCCAGGCCGAGTCGACGCAGGCCGGCCACCGCGAGGACCACCGCGTCCAGCCCCATTGTTTCGATCTTCTTGAGGCGGGGCGGAACATTGCCCCGGATCGGCACAACTTCGAGGTCAGGGCGTACGGCGAGAAGCTGCGCGACCCTGCGAGGTGCGCCGGTGCCGACCCTTGCACCCTTCCGCAGCCCGGCCAGCGTCGAGCCGCAGAGCGCGTCGCTCACGTCCTCCCGTCCCGGCGGAGGCAGCAAGACAAGCCCTGGCGGATTGGAGGTAGGAAGGTCCTTCATGGAGTGGACGACCACGTCCACATCTCCGCGGACCAGTGCGGCTTCCTGTTCGGTGCTGAACGCCGACCCTCCGCTGGTGGCGGACACGCGCGACAGGAGGGACCTGCGGTCCTTGTCGCCCCCCTCCAAGATCGCACGGTGGGTGAAGGTCGTGTCGGGGAATCGCTCGCGGAGCGGACGCAGGTACTCGCGCACCTGAGCTTTGGCGAGGCTGCTTGCGCGCGAGCCGACGAGGTACTGAACCACCGTGACCTACCCTCCGGGCCTGACAGGTGGTCACCAGACTAGAAGCGGACGCAACGTGCTCATGCAGACACGAGGTCGGCATGGGCGAGTTACCACTACGCTCCCAGCGGAGCCACCACCGACGTAAGGAACGGCAGGATGGACGACGAACCGCTGTCGGAGTGGGCGGAACGCCGCGACGCGAAGATCGGTCGGCTTCGCGCGGTGCCCATCATTTCCGGCGACGGCCCCAAGGGTTCACACGTCAACCCGGACGCTCCCCGCGCCATCGAACGATGGAACGGGCACGCCTGGGAGCCGTACGCATTCGCGTCCAGCCTCGCCGAGGCTCAGCGCATCCTGTACCCCGAGGCGCAGAAGCCCGCGGCTCCGCCTGCCGGCCCGGCGCGGCAGCCGCTCGCACCGGGCACCGGCAGGCACAGGAAGCCCTAGGGCTGCCCCGGAGCGTCGGCCCCTCCGGGGGCGGACAGGCGCGGCTCCACCGCTTCAGCGGCCGGGGCAGGCCGCTGAGGCTCCTCGGGTGCGGCCGGGGCGGCGGAGGGCTCGGCGGTCGGCTGAGGCTGCTCAGGCTCCGGGAGGGACTCCAGGGCCTCTTCAGCGGTCGCGGCGGCCTCCTCCGCTGCGGCTGAGTCCCCGGGCTGGGCACTGTCCTCGGTGGCCGCTGTGATCACAGCGTCGACCACCTCTCCTATCGCCACCCTCGGGATGTCCTCGTGGCCGCCCTCGACGGTTTCCGTCTCGGTGGCGACGGTCACCACATCCGTCTGCGGGTCTGTGACAGTTACCGAGACCGTGCTCGGCGGGGCCTCGGGGGTCTGCTCGACGGGCGCGGTGACCTCGACCGTGACGGCCATGTTGTCGGTCACCTGCGACTCGGCGGTGACGGTGACCATGCCGCCCTCGGGCTCGCCGACGGTGAATGTGGGCACGGTGCCCGGCTGACTGATGGCGAACATGTACGAGCGGAAGGGGTTCATCCTGCCGAGCAGTTGCTCGACGGGCTCTTCAATGGGGTCCGGGAGTACGGTCTCGGCCGACCTCTTGAGCTGCTCCTTGAGGCTCGGCTTCTCGGACTTGTTCTCCTTGCCCTTTTCCTTCATCTGCCCAGGGGCATCTTGCCGGCCGGGCGATTTCTTGCCCTCGGCCGGACGGCTCGCTGCGGCGCCAGGGTCGGCGGCGTAGTCGCCGTCCTCCACTGAGCTCTGCTCCGCTGGGGCAACCTCGCGATAGACCGGTCCGGAGGCCAGGAATGTCACGCCGCCACCGCCGGTCGGCGGCCTCACGCTCGGCTTGACGACCGGCGCGGCCTCGTCAGCTTCCCCGTAGGCGAGCGCGTGAGCGTCCTCGGCCGAGACGCCCCGCCGCAAGGCTTCCTTCACGACGGCCTGGCGCTGTTCATCGGTCAGCGGTACTCCGGCGATTCCGCCTCGCCCGTCGAAGTACGTCGGGACGTACCCCTTCTTGGGGTTGTGGCGGTACACGTCGCCCACCTCCGGATCAATGCCCGGGGCGGCGTCTGGAACTGAAGGGGCGGGCCTCCTGTGCTTGCTCTGGGCCCCTTCTTCGTGAGCGGTCTGCGAGATGCCCATGGTGCCTGTATAGACGGCGGCGGTGGCCACTAGACCCCATGCAGTGATCGCTGTCTTTCTCTGCGGCTCGCCCTTCGCCGGCAGTGCGAGCGCACGGGACACAAGGCTTCGTTGGCAGGACAAAACAAGCTCCCCCGATCAATTGGAACGACAGCTTCCGCTCAGTAGAACACGGGAACGCTCGTTCGAAACTCGCGGGTAGCTTTCTGATCTTGAAAGTCATCCTTGGGGTTGATTGGGTCTAACCGCAGGGATGAGAAGTCGGTATTGGTTGGCCCGCTGAAAGGCGCGTCGGCGTGAATCCGATCACTTCGCTTGTTGAATTCCTAACCGCAATTGGGCGGCGCCTCGACCCGCATCCAGCACGGTGGTGCGGCACCTCTCCGTGAAGTCAGCACCAAGTCAGTACGGCATGGCGTCCGAGGGGTGATGAGGGGTGCTTCCAGGTCAGCACCAAGTCAGCACGGGAACGAAAAGGGGGCCTGGCCCCGAAGGACCAGACCCCCTCTGACCTGCATGTTTGTCAGATCAGTCGAGCCGTGCTATGTGACCCGCTACACGTTGAACCTGAACTCGACGACATCGCCGTCCGCCATCACGTACTCCTTGCCCTCCATGCGGGCCTTGCCCGCCGAGCGGGCCTCGGCCACGGAGCCGGTCGCGACGAGGTCCTCGAAGGAGATGACCTCGGCCTTGATGAAGCCCTTCTGGAAGTCCGTGTGGATGACACCGGCCGCCTCGGGGGCCGTGGCGCCCTTCTTGATCGTCCAGGCGCGGGACTCCTTGGGGCCGGCCGTCAGGTAGGTCTGGAGGCCCAGGGTGTCGAAGCCGACGCGGGCGAGGGTGGCCAGGCCCGGCTCCTCGGCGCCGACGGACGCCAGGAGCTCCATGGCGTCCTCCTCGTCCAGCTCGGCCAGGTCGGCCTCCAGCTTGGCGTTGAGGAAGATGGCCTCGGCCGGGGCGACCAGGGCGCGCTGCTCGTCCTTGAAGCCCTCGTCGGTCAGCTCGTCCTCGTCGACGTTGAAGACGTAGAGGAAGGGCTTGGTGGTGAGCAGGTGGAGGTCGTGCAGGAGCTCCGCCTTCTCCGAGCCCTGGACGATGCCGGCGGAGAAGAGGGTCGTGCCCTCCTCCAGGAGCGCCTTGGCGGCCTCGACGGCCGCGACCTTCGGGGCGACGTCCTTCTTGATCCGCGACTCCTTGACCAGGCGCGGCAGGACCTTCTCGATGGTCTGGAGGTCGGCGAGGATCAGCTCGGTGTTGATCGTCTCGATGTCGTCCTTGGGCGAGACCTTGCCGTCGACGTGGACGACGTTCTCGTCCTTGAAGGCGCGGATGACCTGGCAGATCGCGTCGGACTCACGGATGTTCGCCAGGAACTTGTTGCCCAGGCCCTCGCCCTCGGAGGCGCCGCGGACGATGCCCGCGATGTCGACGAAGTCGACCGTGGCGGGCAGGACCTTCTGCGAGCCGAAGATCTCCGCGAGCTTCTGCAGGCGGGCGTCGGGAACGCCGACGACGCCCACGTTCGGCTCGATGGTGGCGAACGGGTAGTTGGCCGCCAGCACGTCGTTCTTGGTCAGGGCGTTGAACAGGGTCGACTTGCCGACATTGGGCAGACCGACGATTCCGATCGTGAGCGACACGTGGCGACTTCCCGTAGGTTCCAAAGGGTCCGCGGCCCGTGGCGGGCCGGTCATGGCCCACTGCCGGGCCGGTCATCCAGTCTACGGGGCCGCCCCGCCGGGCGGCCCCGTGCGGACTATCAGTCGAACGCACGGCCAAGGTGGCTCAAACCGCGTGTCCCGTGCCGGATTCCTCCCGCCCGCCGACCTAGTTTGGTCAGGTGGAGCAACCCAGCACGCGCACGCCCCGGGGCAAGGCCCGCCGTGTCCCTCCCGTGCCGCGGCCGGCGGCGCCCGTGGGACAGGGCGCGGCCGCCGGCCTCCGGCGGCCCCGCGGCGGGCCCTCCGCCCCGCGGCTGCGGGGCCTGGGGCGGCTGCCGGCGCCCCGGCTGACCGGGCTCGGCAGCGGCCTGCTGACCACCCTGTGGATGCTCGGGGCCGGCTGGCTGGACTCCGTGACGGGCCGCTCCCCCGGCTTCTACGGGGTCGCCTTCCTGCTCGCGGGCGCGGTGTGCGCCCTGTGGGTGCGCCCGGCCGATCTGGCCACCGCGCCGGTCGCCGCCCCCATCGCCTTCGCGGTGGGGTCGGTGCCCCTGGTGGACGCCGGGGGCGGCGTGGGCAGCAGGGTCATGGGCCTGGTCACCCTGCTGTCGCTCAACGCGGGCTGGCTCTACGCGGGCACCCTGCTGACCGCGCTCGTCGCGCTCGCCCGCCGGGTCGCGGTCGTCAGGCGGCGGAGGCGGGGACGGCAGCGCCGGACGCAGCGGCAGCGGCCATCGCGGCCCCCACGATCCCCGCGTTGTTCTCCAGCACAGCGGGCACGATCTCGGCGCTGACGCCCTCGATCAGCGGCAGGAACTTTTCGGCCTTGCGGCTCACGCCGCCCCCGATGATGAACAGGTCGGGCGAGAACAGCATCTCCACGTGGGCCAGGTAGCGCTCCACGCGCCGGGCCCAGTGGTGCCACTTCAGGCCCTCCTCCTCCTTGGCGCGGGTCGAGGCGCGGGTCTCCGCGTCGTGGCCCTGGAGCTCCAGGTGGCCCAGCTCCGTATTGGGCACGAGCTTGCCGTCGCTGAAGACGGCGCTGCCGATGCCGGTGCCGAAGGTCAGCATGATCACGGTGCCGTTGCGGCCCCGGCCGGCGCCGTGGGTCATCTCCGCCAGCCCGGCCGCGTCGGCGTCGTTGAGCACGGTGACCGGGGCGCCGATCCGCTCGCCGAGGAACCGGGCGGCGTCCCAGCCGACCCAGCCCTTGTCGACATTGGCGGCCGTACGGGTCGTGCCGCCGACGACCACGCCGGGGAACGTCGCCCCCACGGGCCCGGCGGGCGCCCCGAAGTGCTCCACGACCTGCCGGACGCAGTCCGCGACCGCGTCGGGGGTCGCCGGGCGGGGAGTGAGGACTTTGAAGCGCTCCTCGGTGAGCTCGCCCCGCTTCACGTCGACCGGCGCGCCCTTGATGCCCGATCCGCCGATGTCCACGCCGAATACGTTCATGGCCACCACGCTACGGCGTGGTGGCCATGTGCGCAGGGGTCCTGCGCGGGTGTGCGGCGGGGCTCCTGATGCGGACCCGCGCCCGTCCTTACGCGGACTCGCCGCCGGTGAGCTTCGAGGCCGCCTCCGCGCGCAGGTCGCGGCGCAGCTCCTTGGGGAGCGAGAAGGTGATGCTCTCCCGGGCGGAGGTGATCGTCTCGACGTCGCCGTAGCCGCGCTCGGCCAGCCAGTCCAGGACGCCCTCGACGAGGATCTCCGGGACGGAGGCGCCGGAGGTCACGCCGACGGTGGAGACGCCGTCCAGCCACGCCTCGTCGATCTCGTCGGCGTAGTCCACGAGGTGGGCGTCCTTGGCGCCGGCGCCCAGGGCGACCTCGACCAGGCGGACGGAGTTCGAGGAGTTCTTCGAGCCGACGACGATCACCAGGTCGGCGTCGGCGCCCATCTGCTTGACCGCGGTCTGCCGGTTCTGCGTGGCGTAGCAGATGTCGTCGCTCGGCGGGGAGAGGAGGTTCGGGAAGCGGCCCTTGAGGGCGTCGACCGTCTCCATGGTCTCGTCGACCGAGAGGGTGGTCTGGGAGAGCCAGACGACCCGGTCCGGGTCGCGCACCTCGACGTTCGGCACGTCGCCGGGGCCGTCGACGAGGGTGATGTGGTCGGGGGCCTCGCCGCTGGTGCCGATGACCTCTTCGTGGCCCTCGTGGCCGATCAGGAGGATGTCGTAGTCCTCCTTGGCGAAGCGGACGGCTTCCTTGTGGACCTTGGTGACCAGCGGGCAGGTGGCGTCGATGGTGGCGAGCTTGCCGCGCTCGGCCTCCTCGTGCACGACCGGGGCGACGCCGTGCGCGGAGAAGATGACGATGTTGCCCTCGGGCACCTCCTCCGTCTCGTCGACGAAGATCGCGCCCTTCTTCTCCAGGGTCTTCACCACGTATTTGTTGTGGACGATCTCATGACGCACGTAGACGGGGGCGCCGTACTGCTCCAGGGCCTTCTCGACGGCGATCACGGCGCGGTCCACACCCGCGCAGTAGCCACGGGGGGCGGCGAGGAGGACCTTGCGGGCGGTGGGTGCAGTCATGCCGTCCATCGTAAGGGCCCGCGGTGCCGACCGGCGGCGGGCGGCGGGGTGGGGCACGATGACGGAAGCCGCGATTCCGTCAGCTTCAGGGACAGCCCATGACCGCACCCGTGACCGCAGCGCCCGGCGGCACCGGCGGAAAGCTCCACCGCACCCTCACCTTCCGGGACCTGGTCGTCTACGGGATGCTCTTCATCGCCCCCATGGCGCCGGTGGGGATCTTCGGCACGCTGGACGCGAAGTCGCACGGGGCGGTGGCCCTGGTCTACGTCGTCGCGACCGTCGCGATGGCCTTCACGGCCTTCTCGTACGCGCAGATGGTGCGGGTCGCTCCGCAGGCGGGCTCGGTCTACACCTACGCGCGCGTGGGGCTGGGTGAGGGGCCGGGGTTCGTCGCGGGCTGGATGGCCCTGCTGGACTACCTGCTGATCCCGGCGGTGGCGTACCTGTTCTCGGGCATCGCCCTGCACGCGCTGGTGCCGTCGGTGTCGCAGTGGGTGTGGACGGCCGTCGCGGTGGCGGTGACGACCGCGCTGAACCTCGCGGGCGTCCGGACAGCCGCCGTGGTCGGCTTCCTGGTGCTGGCGATGGAGATCGCCGTGCTGCTGGTCTTCGTGGTCTGCGCGATCTTCGCGCTCTCGGACCGCGGGGCGCAGCG
Organism: Streptomyces sp. SCA2-17; assembly: GCF_044336695.1. Classification (NCBI taxonomy): domain Bacteria; kingdom Bacillati; phylum Actinomycetota; class Actinomycetes; order Kitasatosporales; family Streptomycetaceae; genus Streptomyces; species Streptomyces sp. SCA2-17. The sequence goes on along the minus strand of NZ_CP117521.1, from coordinate 4,070,327 downwards.
GGACTGGCTGTCGCCGCTGACCGGAGAGGCCGGCTTCACCACGGGGGCGGTGGTCGCGGCGGTGTCGGTGGCGGTGCTGTCGTACCTGGGCTTCGACGCGATCGCCGCGTTCGCGGAGGAGGCGGCAGGGGGCTCCGAGCGGGTGGCGCGGGCGGTGGTGACGTCCCTGGCGGTGGCGGGCGTGCTGTTCGTTCTCCAGACGTACCTGGCGGCGCTGCTGGCGCCCATGCCGGCGGCGGAGCTGGCGGCGAACCCGGCCGCGCAGGGCTCGGCGTTCTACGACACGGTGGACTCGGCGACGGGCCGCTGGCTGCACGACCTGGTGGCGGTCAGCAAGGCGGTCGGGGCGGCGTTCGCGGCGCTGGCCGGGCAGGCCGCGGCGGGGCGGCTGCTGTTCGCGATGGCGCGTGACCGGAGGCTGCCGGGCGTGCTGTCGAAGGTGGACCGTGCCTCGGGCGTCCCGCGCGTGGCGGTGCTGGGGGCGGCGGTGGTCAACCTGGTGGCGGCGGTGTGGGCGGCGCGGCGGGACGACGGGCTGGACCGGCTGGTGTCGGTCGTGGACGTGGGGGCCCTGGTGGCCTTCGCGCTGCTGCACCTGTCGGTGATCGGCTGGTTCGCGGTCCGGAGACGGGGCGGCGAGCTGCGGCCCGTACCGCACGTGGTGGTGCCGCTGCTGGGACTGGCGGTGGTGATCGCGGTGATCGTCAAGGCGGCTCCCACGGCCCAGCTCGTGGGCGGCGCGTGGCTGGTGGCGGGCCTGGGGGTGCTCGGGGCGGAGGTGTTCCGTAAGGGCCCGGAGTAGGGGCCGCCCATTGTCAGCGCCCCCCACTACGCTCGCCCCCATGGCCCTCAACACGTCCCCCGAAGCCCCCGTCCCCGTGGGGCAGGTCTCGCGGCTCATCGGTGGCTGGATCGACCGGCTCGGCGCGGTGTGGGTCGAGGGGCAGATCACGCAGATCTCCCGCCGCCCCGGCGCCGGAGTCGTCTTCCTGACGCTGCGCGACCCGGCGCACGACATCTCGCTGTCCGTCACCTGCTACCGCGCGGTCTTCGACCGCGTGGCCGACATCGTCTCGGAGGGCGCGCGCGTCGTCGTGCACGCCAAGCCGGAGTGGTACGCGCCGCGCGGCCAGCTGTCCCTGCGGGCGGCGGAGATTCGGCCGGTGGGCGTCGGGGAGCTGCTGGCGCGGCTGGAGCAGCTGAAGAAGTCCCTCGCCGCGGAGGGCCTGTTCGCGGCCGGCCGCAAGCGGCCGCTGCCGTTCCTGCCGCAGCTGATCGGCCTGGTCTGCGGCCGGGCCTCGGCCGCCGAGCGGGACGTCCTGGAGAACGCCCGGCACCGCTGGCCCGCGGTCCGCTTCGAGGTCCGCAACGTGCCCGTGCAGGGCGTGCACGCGGTGCCGCGCGTCATCGAGGCCGTCGAGGAGCTCGACAAGGCCCCGGACGTGGACGTGATCATCGTGGCGCGCGGCGGCGGCAGCGTGGAGGACCTGCTGCCGTTCTCCGACGAGCGCCTCGTACGGACCGTGGCCGCGTGCCGCACGCCGGTGGTGTCGGCGATCGGCCACGAGCCGGACTCGCCGCTGCTGGACCTGGTCGCCGACCTGCGCGCGTCGACGCCGACGGACGCGGCGAAGCGCGTCGTGCCGGACGTCGGCGAGGAGCTGGCCCGCGTCCGCCAGCTGCGCGAGCGGGCCCTGCGCTGCGTCACCGCGCACCTGGACCGCGAGGAGCGCGGCCTGGCGTCGGTACGGGCCCGGCCGTGCGTGCAGCGCCCGCAGCGGATGGTGGAGGAGCGCGACGCCCAGGTCGGGGCGCTCACCGACCGCGCCCGCCGCACCCTCGGCCATCTGCTGGACCGCGCCGACTCGGAGCTGTCGCACACGCACGCGCGCGTGGTGGCCCTCTCCCCGGCGGCCACGCTGCGCCGGGGCTACGCCGTACTCCAGCACGCGGACGGCTCGGTGGTGCGGGACGCGGCGGAGGTGAGCGCGGAGGAGGAGCTGCGGGCGCGGGTCGCGGAGGGCGAGTTCACGGTGAAGGCCGTCCCCGGCTCCGTCACGGGGCCCGCTGTCGGACCCCCCGCATAGGCTGGTGGCCATGGCGACGACAACGGATGCGGCGGCGAACGCGCTGGGATACGAGCAGGCTCGCGACGAGCTGATCGAGGTCGTGCGCCGCCTGGAGGCGGGTGGCACGACGCTGGAGGAGTCGCTGGCCCTGTGGGAGCGCGGCGAGGAGCTGTCGAAGGTGTGCCGGCGCTGGCTGGAGGGCGCGCGGGCCCGGCTGGACGCGGCGCTGGCCTCCGAGGAGGCGGCGGAGGACGCGGGCGGGGCGGCCGAGGGCGGCCCGGAGGGCTCCGAAGACCAGGGCTGACCTGGGCGTACGTCATCGGGAGAGGACGTGTCGGCTTACCCTTCCCCTACCTAGTTGAAGTTTCAGTTGAATTTTCATCCACTTGGCGTAAAGTAGACCTCGCAAGCCTCCCTTTACGCATGCAAGTAGGTGTCTCCCATGTCCCTCGCCCTCGACTCCGCCGCTCAGGACCTGCTCTTCCGTGACGCGCACACGGCCAGCGCCTTCGCCGACGAGCCGGTGACCGACGAGCAGATCCAGGCGATCTACGACCTGGTGAAGTACGCCCCCACCGCGTTCAACCAGTCGCCGCTGCGCATCGTGCTGATCCGCTCCGCGGAGGCCCGCGAGCGCCTCGCGCCCCTCATGGCCGACGGCAACCGCGACAAGACCATGGCCGCGCCGCTCGTCGCGATCCTCGCCACGGACAACGAGTTCCACGAGGAGCTGCCGACGCTGTTCCCGCACTTCCCGCAGGCCAAGGACGTCTTCTTCGCGGAGCGCCCGGTCCGCGAGCAGTCCGCCGCGGCCAACGGCGCCCTCCAGGCCGGCTACTTCATCCTGGGCGTCCGCGCCGCCGGCCTGGCCGCCGGCCCGATGACCGGTTTCGACTTCGCAGGCGTCCAGAAGGAGTTCCTGGACGGCGACCACACCCCGCTGATGATCGTCAACATCGGCAAGCCGGCCGAGGAGGGCGCCTACCGCCCGCGCTCGCCGCGCCTGTCCTACGAGCAGGTCGTCACGACCGTCTGAGCCCGCGACTCCGCCCGCGCGCCGTCACGCGCGGGCGATCCGGCGGCACCGGCCGTCGCGCTCTAGCCCTTTTCGGCCGCCTTCACGGCGCCCTTCTCGGCCTTGAGCGCGGCGGCCATCTGCATGAGCCGCTCGTGGGAGGCGGTGCCGGTGACGACCGTGGTCACGCCCTTCTCCTCCCGCACGAGCGCGTTGTACTTCTCGCCCTCGTACTGCCGCCACGTGACGTCGCCGACCCGCTCCGTCTTCGGCGTCTTCTCCGCACGCTGGCTCGCGTCGTCGATGAAGGCCCCGGCCGGCCCGTCGCTCTGCTCGACGGCCACGTACTCGGTGTCCGGGTCGAGGAAGCCCAGGTGCCAGACGGAGCCGTCCTTGCCGCCCGCCTTGTACGAGACGGAGGTCGCGCGCCAGTCGCCGCCGAGCCCGGCGGGGGCCGCGACCGGGTACGGCGCCGCGCGCCGCGCCGTGTCCAGCTCGACGCGGTAGTCGACGGTGCGCACCGGGTCGTTGTTCTCGTCGTGCGGAATGAAGACATAGCTGACGAAGGCCACGGGGATCACCGCCGCCAACGCGAGCACCATGTTCCGTACGGTCTGCGCCTTGGGATTCCTACCTGCCACGCCCCCATCGTCCCCCATGGCCCGGCCGATCTTCCCGCGGCCCCTCCGGAAGGCTCCTCCGGGAGGCTCCCGCCGCCCCCTTGACGCCGCTCATGCGTGGGGCCCTCTGCTCACTCTCGCAGTGAACAGATAAAGTCATCAGCACCCTCACCTTCTGCCCCTTTCGGGGGAGAGGTTCCTGCGGCCGTCGCCGTACAGAAAGGTTGCGCTCCGATGACCGAGCATCATCTGCCGTCCCAGCTCGAGGTCAGCCCCGAGGCTCCCGACCGCAACCTCGCCCTGGAGCTCGTCCGGGTCACCGAGGCCGGTGCCATGGCATCGGGCCGCTGGGTCGGCCGGGGCGACAAGAACGGCGCGGACGGCGCCGCGGTCAAGGCCATGCGCGCACTGATCGGCACCGTCTCGATGAACGGCGTCGTCGTCATCGGCGAGGGCGAGAAGGACAACGCCCCCATGCTGTACAACGGCGAGCGCGTGGGCGACGGGACCGGCGCCGAGTGCGACGTCGCCGTCGACCCGGTGGACGGCACGACCCTCACCGCCAAGGGCATGGCCAACGCCGTCTCCGTGATGGCCGTCGCCGACCGCGGCACCATGTTCGACCCGTCCGCGGTGTTCTACATGGACAAGCTGGTCACCGGCCCGGAGGCGGCGGACTTCGTCGACATCAACGCCCCCGTCGCCGTCAACATCCGCCGGATCGCCAAGGCCAAGCACTCCTCGCCCGAGGACGTCACGGTCGTCGTCCTGGACCGCCCCCGCCACGACGGGCTCGTCAAGGAGATCCGCGAGGCCGGCGCCCGCATCAAGTTCATCGCCGACGGCGACGTGGCCGGCGCGATCATGGCCGCCCGCGAGGGCACCGGCGTGGACCTGCTGCTGGGCATCGGCGGCACGCCGGAGGGCATCATCGCGGCCTGCGCGATGAAGTGCATGGGCGGCACCATCCAGGCCCGGCTGTGGCCGAAGGACGACGAGGAGCGGCAGCGCGCGATCGACGCGGGCCACGACCTCGACCGCGTCCTGCACACGAACGACCTGGTCAGCGGCGAGAACGTGTTCTTCGTGGCGACGGGCATCACCGACGGCGAGCTGCTGCGCGGGGTGCGGTACCGGGCGGAGACGGCGACCACGCAGTCGCTCGTGATGCGCTCGAAGTCGGGGACGATCCGGCAGATCGACTCGACGCATCGTCTGTCGAAGCTGCGTGCCTACAGCACGGTGGACTTCGAGCGCCCCAGTTAGGGGTTCCACGTGACGGCCGCGGCGCGTGCGGATTCCGCCGGACCCTCGCCGTCGTGACGTCCCGCCGTTGCGGCGGGGAGACTTCTCGGGCCTCCGGCCCCCATCCCTCGGCCGCGGGGCGGTCTCCGTTCGGAGACCGCCCCGCGGCCGAGGGATGCACTTCAGCCCGCGGCAGCGACCCTCGTGGCGCGCGCCAGCTCCGCCTCGCGCCGGCGGCGGCGAGCCAGCACCACGCGGCGCTCGGCCGCGGTGAGACCGCCCCATACCCCGTAAGGCTCCGGCTGCAACAAAGCGTGCTCGCGGCACTCGACCATCACGGGGCAACGGGCGCACACGCGCTTGGCGGCCTCTTCACGCGACAAGCGGGCAGCCGTCGGTTCCTTGGATGGTGCGAAGAAGAGCCCGGCTTCATCCCGGCGGCACACCGCCTCCGAATGCCAGGGGCCGGCCTGATCCCGCGCGGACGAAATCCGCGGGGACGGTACGGCGGCTTCCTGCAGGGGCTGATGCGGTAGCAGCACGGTCTACTCCTGACGACGGCTTTTGCTTGGCCGGTTGAGTCACCCTTGCCCGCCTCCACTGCGCACGGCCATTCGCACCGGCAGCCGTACGAGAGACGATGCACCAAGCTTTACCCGCTGTGCGCGTGCTTATTCACACCGTTGCCATGAGCGGAACGCCGTAACCCGCAGTAAGTTTGCGGCAACAGGCCGCACGAGCCGCCGGCGGGCCGCCGCACGGACCGGCATCAGCCCGCCATCAGCCGCCCGCGCGAAGGTTCTTGAGCCGCTTACCCCGCTTCGGCTTCGCGTCCACCCCGCCGAAGACCGCGAATCCGGTGAGGGAAACGACCGGAGCGTCGGGGTCCGGCGCCTCGACCGTCTTCACGTCGAAGCCGCCGAAGACGCCGGTGCCCGTGGAGCGCAGGGTCACGTTCTCCGGGACCCTGATCTCGATGCCCCCGAAGATCGCGGTGGCGTTGATGACGATCTCCTGCTGCTCGAAGACCGCCTCGGTCAGATCGATCTCGATGCCGCCGAAGAGCGCGAACGCGTTCGTGCGCCGGCTCACCCGCCAGCGCCCCTTGCGCACCGCGCCACCGAAGATCGCAACGAGGTTCTCGGCGACGCCCGTGCCGGCGGGATGCGCCGGGGCGCCGTAGGCGCCATGGGAGCGCGCGGGCGCCGGGTGCTCGCCCCGGCCGGCTGCCGGCAGGTCGCTCACCAGCGGTTCCAGCTCGCCGAGCGTCTTGGCGCCGTAGACCGCACCGATCCGCTCGGAGTGCTCCTCGGCGGTGATCCGCCCCTCCGCCAGGGCGTTGCGCAGGATGTCCGCGAACCGGTCGCGGTCGGCGTCGGAGGCGCGCAGCGCGGGCGGCGCCGGGGCCGGGGCGGGCGCGGGCGCCCCCGGCTGCGGGCTCTGCTGCGGACTCCCCTGCGGGCCCTGGGGGCCCTGCGGGCGCTTCTCAAGGGAGTGCTTATCGAACGATGGCTCTTCCACGGCAAGCAAGCGTAGCCAATCGCGATAGATCGCGATAGGGGGCGGGCGGGGCACGGGTGAGCCTTACCTCACAAGAACACTCCCCCGCGCGCCGCCTACGCTGGTAGGCGCTGTCGAGGACGCCAGCCACCGCCGCCTGCCGAGTGAGGAACCCGCCGCAATGTCTGCCTCTGAGTTCGCCTATACGGACCTCCTGCCCCTGGGCGAGGACAACACTCCGTACCGCCTGGTCACCTCCGAGGGCGTGTCGACCTTCGAGGCCGACGGCCGCACGTTCCTCAAGGTGGAGCCCGAGGCGCTGCGCACGCTGGCCGCCGAGGCGATGCACGACATCTCCCACTACCTGCGCCCGGCCCACCTCGCGCAGCTGCGCCGCATCCTCGACGACCCCGAGGCGTCCGCCAACGACCGCTTCGTCGCCCTCGACCTGCTCAAGAACGCCAACATCGCCGCGGCCGGCGTGCTGCCGATGTGCCAGGACACCGGCACGGCCATCGTCATGGGCAAGCGCGGCCAGAACGTGCTGACCGGGGGCGAGGACGAGAAGGCCCTCTCGCACGGCATCTTCGACGCCTACACGAAGCTCAACCTGCGCTACTCGCAGATGGCCCCGCTGACCATGTGGGACGAGAAGAACACCGGCTCCAACCTGCCCGCGCAGATCGAGCTGTACGCGACCGACGGCGGCGCCTACAAGTTCCTCTTCATGGCCAAGGGCGGCGGCTCGGCCAACAAGTCCTTCCTCTTCCAGGAGACGAAGGCCGTGCTCAACGAGGCGAGCATGATGAAGTTCCTGGAGGAGAAGATCCGCTCGCTCGGTACGGCCGCCTGCCCGCCGTACCACCTGGCGATCGTCGTCGGCGGCACCTCCGCCGAGTACGCGCTGAAGACCGCCAAGTACGCCTCCGCGCACTACCTGGACGAGCTGCCGGAGGAGGGCTCCGCGCTCGGCAACGGCTTCCGCGACAAGGAGCTGGAGGACAAGGTCTTCGAGCTGACGCAGAAGATCGGCATCGGCGCCCAGTTCGGCGGCAAGTACTTCTGCCACGACGTGCGCGTCGTCCGCCTGCCGCGGCACGGCGCCTCCTGCCCGGTGGCCATCGCCGTCTCCTGCTCCGCCGACCGCCAGGCCCTCGCGAAGATCACGCCCGAGGGCGTCTTCCTGGAGCAGCTGGAAACCGACCCGGCGCGCTTCCTCCCGGAGACCACCGACGAGCATCTCGAATCCGAGGGCGACGTCGTCCGCATCGACCTCAACCGCCCCATGGACGACATCCTCGCGGAGCTGACCAAGTACCCCGTGAAGACCCGGCTCTCGCTGACCGGACCGCTCGTCGTCGCCCGCGACATCGCACATGCGAAGATCAAGGAGCGGCTGGACGCGGGCGAGGAGATGCCGCAGTACCTCAAGGACCACCCGGTCTACTACGCCGGCCCGGCCAAGACCCCGGAGGGCTACGCGTCCGGTTCCTTCGGCCCGACGACGGCCGGCCGCATGGACTCCTACGTCGAGCAGTTCCAGGCCGCGGGCGGCTCCAAGGTGATGCTCGCCAAGGGCAACCGCAGCAAGCAGGTCACCGACGCGTGCGGCAGCCACGGCGGCTTCTACCTCGGCTCGATCGGCGGCCCGGCGGCCCGCCTGGCCCAGGACTGCATCAAGAAGGTCGAGGTCGTCGAGTACGAGGAGCTCGGCATGGAGGCGGTCTGGAAGATCGAGGTCGAGGACTTCCCGGCGTTCATCGTCGTGGACGACAAGGGCAACGACTTCTTCGTGGACCCGGCCCCGGCCCCGACGTTCACGTCGATTCCGGTGCGGAGTTCCTGACGCCGGACGTTCCCCGCGCCCCTTCAGGGGCGCGGGGAACTGCGCGACCAGCCCCGTCCGGAGCGTCAGACGAAGCGCTGGCCCGCTGACCCGTCACACTTCTGGAGCCGTACGGGGTCCTTCGCCGACGCCAGCGTCAGGCACAGGTCCGGCGCGGCCTCGGGCCGGTAGCCGTCACCGCCGCGCGTGAAGCGCTGGTTCGCGCCGCCGTGGCAGTCCCACAGCACCACGGCCGTCCCCGCCGCGTACTTCCCGCCGGGAACGTCCACGCACCGGTCGTGCGACAGCGCCGTCCGCAGCGCCTTCGTCCCGGAGTCGTAGCCCCACTCCTGGTTGCGGTTCCCCGTGCAGTCCCAGCCACCGACGGCGGTGCCGTTGCGGCTGCTCGCCGCGTAGGCGTCGACGCAGGTGCCGGTGGCCTCGTTCTTCAGGGGCCGGAAGGCATCGTCCCACGCGCCCTTGGTCAGGACGGGCGTCCCCGTGCTCGCGGGGTCGGCGCAGCCGGCCTCCTGCAAGCCGGAGCGGTAGAGCTGGGTCAGGCAGGACGCGAACGCGCCGTGGCCGCGCTGGTTGGGATGGAAGGACTGCCGGACGGAGTTCTCGTTCGGCGGGAAGGGATTGGCCACGTCGACGTACAGCCCGCGGGCCCAGGTGTTGTCCGTGCACACCTCGTGGCCGTGGAAGAGGCGGGAGTTGTCGAGGTAGACGGCTCCGGTGTCGCGGGCGGCCTTGCGCATGCCGCGCTCGAAGGCGGGCACGGCGGCGTTGCGGCCCCAGGCGGCGTCGGAGGTGTAGCCGACGCAGCCGCCGGGGAGCTTGCCCGGGAAGGACGGGTTGTCCTCGAAGTCAGGGCCGATGGGGCTCGGGTAGCCCATGACGACGAGCTTGTAGTCGCCGTCGGCGTAACCGGCGTCCTTCATGACCGTGCGCAGGTCCCGTACGGTCTGCTCGACCTTGGGCACGAGGCCGTCGACGCGGGCCTGCCAGCCGGGCGCGTACTTGGGCGCGCACGTGCCCTGGAGGGTCAGGTAGCGGGTGACGCAGTCGGTCATGACGGGCCCGAACTGGAGGTCGTCGTTGGCGCCGGCGACGAGCAGGACCATCTTCACGCGGGTGTTGCGGGCCTTGACGGCGAGGCTGTCGCTCTGGACGAGCTCGTCCGCGTACTGCTTGCTGCCGCCGATGCGGATGTTGGCGGTGGAGGCCCCGGAGCAGGCGACGTTGTAGGTGACGTCGGCGGGGATGGCGGTGCGGTGGATGGCGGATTCGGGCGAGCGGTGGCACCAGTTGTCCGGGCCGTTCGTGCCCGGCTCGTAGGTGCCGACGCCCTCGCCCGATATCTCGCTGTCGCCGAGCGAGAGCAGTGAGGTCTTGCGCTCCTCCAGGGGGCGCACGGCGGCGTCCCCGTAGAGCTTGACGGCTTCGGCGGCGCGGATCTTCTCCAGCTCGGGAGCAAGGGGTGCCGCGGCGGCGGTGCGGGCCGCGGGGTGGGGCGCGTGAGGTGCGTGGGCCGCGTGGGCGGTGGGTCCGGTGACCGCGAGGCCGCCGAAGGCCGCGGCGAGCGCGGCGACGGCGGCGAGCGAAGAGCGCAGGGTGGGTCTGCGTCCGCGTGTCAAAGTGGCCTCCCCGATTTCAGTTGTTACCCGCGGTATTTACTAGGCGGTAGTGCCTTTTGGGAACACGGTGAACCGGACAAACGCTTGCTCTGTCAGGAGGTAAGTGACGATGACCGATGGTGAGCAGTACCGGATCGAGCACGACTCGATGGGCGAGGTGCGGGTGCCGGCGGACGCCAAGTGGCGGGCGCAGACCCAGCGCGCGGTGGAGAACTTCCCGGTGAGCGGGCAGCGGCTGGAGCGGGCGCACATCGCGGCGCTGGCCCGTGTCAAGGCCGCCGCGGCCAGGGTCAACGCCGAGCTCGGCGTGGTGGAGAAGGACGTGGCCGAGGCGATCGAGGCCGCCGCGGGAGAGGTCGCCGAGGGGCGCTGGGACGACCACTTCCCCGTGGACGTCTTCCAGACCGGCTCCGGCACCTCCTCCAACATGAACGCCAACGAGGTCATCGCCACCCTGGCGAGCGAGCGCCTGGGCCGCCCCGTGCACCCCAATGACCACGTGAACGCGTCGCAGAGCTCCAACGACGTCTTCCCCTCCAGCATCCACATCGCGGCGACGGCCGCCGTCACCGGCGACCTCGTCCCCGCGCTGGAGCACCTCGCCGCGGCCCTGGAGCGCAAGGCGGAGGAGTTCGCCGAGGTCGTCAAGTCCGGCCGTACGCACCTGATGGACGCCACTCCGGTGACGCTGGGCCAGGAGTTCGGCGGCTACGCCGCGCAGGTCCGCTACGGCGTCGAGCGGCTGCGCGCCTCCCTGCCGCGCCTGGCCGAACTGCCCCTGGGCGGCACGGCGGTCGGCACCGGCATCAACACGCCGCCCGGCTTCTCCGGCGCCGTCATCGCCGAGGTCGCCCGCACCACCGGGCTGCCGCTGACCGAGGCCCGCAACCACTTCGAGGCGCAGGGCGCCCGCGACGGCCTGGTGGAGACCAGCGGCCAGCTGCGCACGGTCGCCGTCGGCCTCACCAAGATCGCCAACGATCTGCGCTGGATGGCGTCCGGGCCGCGGACCGGCCTCGCCGAGATCAGCATGCCCGACCTCCAGCCGGGCTCCTCGATCATGCCGGGCAAGGTCAACCCGGTCATCTGCGAGGCCGTGCTGATGGTGGCCGCCCAGGTCACCGGCAACGACGCGACGGTCGCGACCGCGGGCGCCGCCGGGAACTTCGAGCTCAACGTGATGCTCCCGGTGATGGCGAAGAACGTCCTGGAGTCGGTGCGGCTGCTCGCCAACGTCTCCCGGCTGCTGGCCGACCGCACGGTCGACGGCATCACGGCCGACGTGGAGCGCGCCCGGGAGTATGCGGAGTCGTCCCCGTCCGTCGTCACGCCCCTCAACCGCTACATCGGCTACGAGGAGGCGGCGAAGGTGGCGAAGAAGTCCCTTGCGGAGCGGAAGACGATCCGCCAGGTCGTCCTCGAATCGGGCTACGTGGAGCGGGGCCTGCTGACCCTGGAGCAGCTGGACGAGGCGCTGGACGTCCTGCGCATGACGCGTCCGTAGGCGGGCCGGGCGGCGGGAGGGGGCGTCGTGCGTCATACGTCACGGCGCACCCGCGCCGCCCGCGCCTAGGATCTCCGCATGACAGCGGACGCGGATGCAGAGACGGTGGACACGGCAGGCGCAAGTGCGAGCGCGCTCTGGGCGCCGGGGGAGCAGATCCTCTGGCGCTACCGGGGCAATGCCACCGACCGCGTCCACATCTGCCGTCCCGTCACCGTCGTCCAGGACACCGGGGACCTGCTCGCCGTATGGGTCGCGCCGGGTACCGCGTGCGTGCGCCCGCTGCTCGCCGACGGCACCCCGGTCCACCAGGAGCCGCTCGCCACGCGCTACACCAAGCCCCGCACCACGGGCGTCGCGCCGTGGGCCGGCACGGGCGTGCTGAAGCTCGCCCGGCCCGGCGAGCCGTGGTCGGTCTGGCTGTTCTGGGACCGTGACTGGCGCTTCAAGAACTGGTACGTGAACCTCGAGGAGCCGCTGGCCCGCTGGGCGGGCGGCGTGGACTCCGAGGACCACTTCCTCGACATCGCCGTCTACCCGGACCGCCGCTGGGAGTGGAAGGACGAGGACGAGTTCGCGCAGGCGCAGCAGGCGGGCCTGATGTCCGCCGGGCAGGCCGAGCGGGTGCGCGCCGCCGGCCGGGCCGCGGTCGAGCGGATCGAGGCCTGGGCCGCGCCGTTCGCCGCGGGCTGGGAGGACTGGCGGCCGGACCCGGCCTGGCCCGTACCCGCCCTGCCGGCCGACTGGGACCGTTCCCCGGCCCGGATCCGGGCATGATCCGCGGGGAATCGGCGGGGAATCGGCAGGAAGGCGGCCAACCGCTTGGCACCCGCCCGCCGGGCAACCGTAGGATCGGCCTCCGCGGTACTGCACAGCAGCACGGCACGAGCACGGCAAGAACAGAGCACGGCATGTGACGCTTGTTCAGGGAATACGGTCAACGGTCACAGGGAGGGCGGGCGCCGTGAGCGGTGACGGGAACCGGCGGGACTACGACGGCTACGCCCGCGCGGGGCTGGACCGCAGCGGTCAGGCGGAGGCCTTCGACGCGATCGGCCACCGCTACGACGAGGCCTTCCCGCACAAGGAGGGCCAGCTCGGCGCGGGCGCCTGGCTCGCGGCCGCGCTGCCGCCCGGCTCCCGCGTCCTCGACGCCGGCTGCGGCACCGGCCTGCCGACCGCGCGGCAACTGACCGACGCGGGCCACCGCGTCGTGGGCGTCGACCTCTCCCCCGGCATGCTGGAGCTGGCGCGGGGCAACGTCCCCAAGGCCGAGTTCCACCTCGCGGACCTGGCGGACCTGCGGGACGGCCGCCTCGGCGAGTTCGACGGCGCGGCCGCGTTCTTCTCGCTGCTGATGCTGCCCCGTCCGGAGATCCCGCACGCGCTGCGGATGCTCCACGGGCTCCTGAGACCCGGCGGGTTGCTCGCCCTGTCGATGGTCGAGGCGGACGTCGACGACTACGCGATGCCGTTCCTGGGCAACACGATCCGGGTATCCGGATACCTGCGGGACGAACTGCGCCAGGTCGTGGGCGAAGCGGGTTTCGAAGTCGCCGGGGAGCACTCACTGGCGTACGCCCCGGCGAGTACGGACGTGCCACCCGAGATCCAGCTCTTCCTCAATCTGCGACGCGCCTGACCCACGGTGCACCCGCGCGAGCGGGCGCACGGTCCCGACGGATGGAACCCCACGCGTGACGGAGCACACCGACTCCCACGGAAACCAGCGGATCGCCGCGGTGCGGCAGGCCGCCGCGCCCGCCGCTGCCGCTGCCCCGGATCCGGAACCGGGTCGTCCCCGGTCGGCCCCCGAGCCGGGGCCGCAGGGCGTACCGCCCCAGCGGCGCGAGGACGCCCACGCGGGCACGCGCCCGGCCGCGGACGACCCGGCGGGCGCGGGCACGCGTTCCATCTCGCACCCCGAGCCGGGCGAAGCCCCCGGCCCGGGGGCGAGCCTCCCCCGGGCGAAGGGCACGCGGCCCGGCACGCCCCGCGCTCCCCGCCCCCGCACGGCGGACGCCCCGGCCACGGACTCCCCGGCCACGGGCACCCGGGCCGGGGAACCCCGCACGCCCAGGTCCCGGCCCACCGGATCACGGGCCGACGGGCCCGAGGCCGGCGGACCCCGTGCCGCCGAAGCCCCGGCTGCCCGGTCCCGCGCCACCGCCACCCCGGCCGACAACCCCCGGCCCACCGGATCCCCGGCCGACGGGCCCGAGGCCGGCGCGCCCCGGACCACGGAACCCCGTACGGCGAAGTCCGGCACCACCGGAACGCAGGCCGCCACCTCCCAGGCCACCGGACCCCGTCCTGCCGGATCCCCGGCCGACGGGCCCGAGGCCGGCGGACCCGGTGCCGCCGAGTCCCCGGCCGCCAGGCCCCGCGCCACCGCCACCCCGGCCGACAAGCCCGAGGCCGCCGGGTCCCCGGTTACCCGGTCCCGTGCCGAGCGGCCCCATGCCGCCGCCGCGGCCCCCGTCGTGTTGCCCGCCGGGATGGCCGAGCGGGAGGCCGTGGCGGCCTCTGACAACGATGCCCGGGAGGGTGCGCCGTCGCCGCAGGCGGTGCGCACCGTCAGCCACCCCGCCCCGGGCGGGCCGGACGGCGGCGGGGGCGGCCACGCCGGCGGAGGCGAGCGGCTGCGGTTCGTCGGGGCCGCCACGCGGCGGATCGCGCGCGGCATCGACCTGGACGAGATCGTGCTCGGCCTGTGCCGGGCCACCGTGCCGACGTTCGCCGACGCGATCCTGGTCTACCTGCGCGACCCGCTGCCGGTCGGCGACGAGCGGCCCGTCGGCCCCGTCGTGCTGCGCCTGCGCCGCACCGACCAGCTGCCCGAGCACGTGCGCGGCACGGGCGAGGGCGACGCCGCGGACCCGGAGGCCGAGCGCCCCGAGCCCGCGCCGGACCTCGCCGGCTGCGCCGCCGAGCGCTGCGAGGTGCGCATAGGAGGGCCGCTCGCGGAGGTGCTGCGGGGCGTCAGACCGGTCTTCGGGGACTCCTCCGCCGCGCGGGCGGCCCTTCCCGAGCTGCTCGGCGACGACCGGCCCGTCCCGGACCGGCAGCGCACGATCCTGGCGCCGCTGCGGGGGCGGCGCCGGGTGATCGGCGCCGCGGTGTTCGTCCGCCGCCCGGACCGGGCGGCGTTCGAGAACGACGACCTCCTGGTGGCGGCGCAGCTGGCGACGCACACCGCCCTGGGCGTCGACAAGGCCGTGCTGTACGGCCGCGAGGTCTACATCGCGGACGAGCTGCAGCGCACGATGCTGCCGGACTCGCTCCCCCAGCCGACCGGCGTCCGCCTCGCCAGCCGCTACCTGCCGGCCGCCGAGACGGCCCGCGTCGGCGGCGACTGGTACGACGCGATCCCGCTCCCGGGCAACCGCGTCGCCCTCGTCGTCGGCGACGTCATGGGCCACTCCATGACCTCCGCCGCGATCATGGGCCAGCTGCGCACGACCGCGCAGACCCTGGCGGGCCTGGACCTGCCCCCGGCCGAGGTGCTGCACCACCTGGACGAGCAGGCCCAGCGCCTGGGCTCGGACCGCATGGCCACCTGCATGTACGCGGTGTACGACCCGGTCGCGCACCGCATCGTGATCGCCAACGCGGGGCACCCGCCGCCGATACTGCTGCACCGCGGCGGCCGCGCGGAGGTCCTGCGCGTCCCGCCGGGCGCGCCGATCGGCGTGGGCGGGGTCGACTTCGAGGCCGTGGAGCTGGACGCGCCCGCGGGGGCGACGCTGCTGCTCTATACGGACGGCCTGGTGGAGTCGCGGATCAGGGACGTGTGGACCGGCATAGAGCAGCTGCGCGAGCGGCTGATCGAGACCGCCCGGCTGACCGGCCCGAACCCGCCGCCCCTGGAGCCCCTGTGCGACGAGGTGCTGGGCATGCTCGGCCCGGGCGACCGGGACGACGACATCGCCCTGCTCGCGGCCCGTTTCGAGGGCATCGCGCCCAGCGACGTCGCGTACTGGTTCCTGGACCCGCGCCCGCAGACGGCCCGCCAGGCGCGCCGGCTGGCCCGCCGCGCGCTCACCCGCTGGGGCCTGGAGGAGCTCACGGACGCCGTGGAGCTGCTGGTCAGCGAGGTGATCACGAATGCCGTGCGGTACGCGGAGCGGCCGATCACGCTGCGCCTGCTCCGTACGGACGTGCTGCGCTGCGAGGTGGGCGACGACGTGCCGCAGCTGCCGCGGCTGCGCCAGGCCCGGCCCTCGGACGAGGGCGGCCGCGGGCTGTACTTGGTGAACCGGCTGGCCCGGCGGTGGGGCGCGACCCGGCTGAGCACGGGCAAGGTGGTGTGGTTCGAGCTGGCGCTGCCGCCGCACGCCCGGTGAGGCGCGCCGCATGAGGCGGCGCCCGGCCCTTCACTCGTACGCGGTGAAATTCTGGACAGTGTCCAGACTGCGGTTGCCGACACCCCGTCGGCGGAGTTGACTGGCGGGGTGGAGGGCGGCATCGCCGTGCGCCCTCACCATTCCCCGTACCGGGAGGCGTCCCATGACCGATTCGGCGCAGCAGACCCCGTACACCACGAACAACGTCGGCATCCCCGTCGAGAGCGACGAGCACTCCCTCACCATCGGTGACACCGGCCCCATCCTGCTCCAGGATCACTACCTGATCGAGAAGATGGCCCAGTTCAACCGGGAGCGGGTCCCCGAACGGGTGGTCCACGCCAAGGGCGGCGGCGCGTACGGCACGTTCCGCGTGACCAACGACGTCAGCCAGTTCACCAAGGCGGATCTCTTCCAGCCGGGCCGCAGCACGGAGATGCTGGCCCGCTTCTCCACGGTCGCCGGCGAGCAGGGCAGCCCCGACACGTGGCGCGACCCGCGCGGCTTCGCCCTGAAGTTCTACACCCGGCACGGCAACTACGACCTGGTCGGCAACAACACCCCGGTCTTCTTCGTCCGCGACCCGCAGAAGTTCCAGGACTTCATCCGCTCGCAGAAGCGCCGCCCCGACAACGGCCTGCGCGACAACGACATGCAGTGGGACTTCTGGACCCTCTCCCCGGAGTCCGCCCACATGGTCACGTGGCTGATGGGCGACCGCGGCGTGCCGCGCACCTGGCGGAACATGAACGGCTACAGCTCGCACACCTACCTGTGGGTCAACGGCGGCGGCGAGCGGTTCTGGGTCAAGTACCACATCAAGACCGACCAGGGCATCGAGTTCTTCACCCAGGCGGAGGCCGACCGGATGGCGGCCGAGGACGCCGACTTCCACCGGCGCGACCTCTTCGACTCGATCAGGGGCGGCAACGCCCCGTCGTGGACGATGTACGTCCAGGTGATGCCCTTCGACGACGCCCCGGACTACCGCTTCAACCCCTTCGACCTCACGAAGGTGTGGCCGCACGGCGACTATCCGCTGATCGAGGTCGGCCGGATGACGCTCGACCGCAACCCCGACGATTTCTTCGTCCACATCGAGCAGGCCGCCTTCGAGCCGTCGAACCTGGTGCCGGGCATCGGCCCGTCGCCTGACAAGATGCTGCTGGGCCGGCTCTTCTCCTACCCGGACACGCACCGCTACCGCATCGGCCCGAACTACGCGCAGCTCCCGCCGAACCGCCCGCACTCGACCGTCAATTCGTACGCGAAGGACGGCCCGATGCGCTACGAGCCGGCGAACGTCGCCCGCCCGTACGCCCCCAACTCCTACGGGGGCCCCGCGGCCGACACCGGTCGCTTCGGCGACATCGCCGGCTGGTACGCGGCGGGCGAGATGGTCCGCGAGGCGTACAAGCTGCACCGCGAGGACGACGACTGGGGCCAGGCGGGCACGATGGTCCGCAAGGTCCTCGACGACGCGGCCCGCGACCGCCTCGTCTCCAACGTGGCGGGCCACGTCAGCAACGGCGTGAGCAAGCCGGTGCAGGAGCGCGCCGTGCAGTACTGGCGCAACATCGACAAGGAAGTGGGCGACCGCATCGCCACCAAGGTCAACGGCGGCTGACCGGCCCGGCCGCGGGCCGGCCGCGGGTTAAGGGGCGTAGCCGGAGAG
The DNA here is from genome assembly GCF_044336695.1 of Streptomyces sp. SCA2-17. Taxonomy (NCBI): domain Bacteria; kingdom Bacillati; phylum Actinomycetota; class Actinomycetes; order Kitasatosporales; family Streptomycetaceae; genus Streptomyces; species Streptomyces sp. SCA2-17. Next base: position 4,052,891 of record NZ_CP117521.1, on the reverse strand, counting down.
GACGGTGCCGTCGGGGTAGGCGAGGAAGACCGCCTGCCCCACGGCCAGGGTCTGCGGAGCCAGCTGGGACTTGGACCAGCTGTGGCCGTCGTATCTCTTGCCCCGGCCCAGCCGCGCTCCCCGGTCGGTGCCGTAGGCGTAGAGCTCGTCGTTCGTGGCGATCAGCGCGCGGTCCCCGCCGAGCACCGGCAGGCTGTCCTTGAGGTCGTCGGCCCACAGCTTCTCTCCGGAGGCGGCGTCGTAGCCGGCGAGTTCCTGGTCTCCCTGGACGACGAGCACGCCGCGGTCCCCGACCGCGGGGGGCGCGGTGACGCGGGTGCCGGGGGCCAGCACCGTACGCGGCTCCAGGGTGCGCGCGTCGAGGACCTTGACCCCGAGGTCGCCGTTGAGGGCGCAGAGCAGGGCGTCCTTGTGCGCGAGGGGCATGGCGCACATGAGGCCGGGGCGGCGGGCCGCCTCCTTGCCGTCGCGGGTGCCGAAGGCGTACGTGGTGGTGGTCGACGACAGGTAGAGCCGGTCGCCGTGCACGAGCAGGCCGCCGAGGTCGCCCTTCTGCTCGGTTTGCCACAGCTGCTGGTGGCCGGCGTCGGCGCGGTGGGCCGTGATGCGGGTGCCGGGCTCATCGCCGTCCGCGCTCCAGACGGCGTAGAGGACGCCGCCGGACAGCTCCATCGCGCTGAGGAAGGTGCCGGCCGGTGCCGCGAGCGACCAGCGCCGCTGTCCGCCCGCGGAGTCGACGGCGGTGATGCCGCGGCCCTGCGGGACGTACGCGGTGCCGCCGGCGACGGCGGGGGCGGGCATCCCGGCCTTCGCCCCGCCCTCGGCGGTGATGTTCCACAGCCGCTTGCCCGTTGCGGCGTCCAGTCCCGTGGCGCCGCCGGCGGCGGTGCCGCAGACCAGGGCGGGGCCGCTGAGGGCACAGGCGGTCGCGCCCTCGTCCAGCCGGGTGTTCCACGGCGACCAGCCCGCCGGGCGGGCGGCCCGGTCGCGGGCGGCGGCCCCGAACTCCCTGCTGTGCCCGGCGTTGCCGTAGGGCAGGACCACGCGCGCGGCCTTCGCCCCCGCGGCGGCCGCGTCGGCGCCTGCCGCGGCGGCGTCCCCGGAGGCGTCCTCGCCTCCGGTGAGCTGCGGGAGCGCCACCGCCGCCCCGACCGCGGCGGCGGCCAGGAACGCGCCGACGCCTGCGAGCACGGCCTTGCGGCGCGAGCGCCGCGGGGCGGGGGGCACGGGCATGGCGGGGGCGTGCCCCAGCTGGGTGGGAACGTGCGGGACCACCGGCGGATGCGCGGGCCGCCGCGGTGCGGAGCGTACGGCGCCCGCGGGCGGGGCTCCGGCGCTCGGGGACCCGGTGCCCGCTTCGGCCCGTACGACGGCGGCCGCCGCCGCCTCGTGCTCGGCGAGCAGGGCCCGTACGGCGTCCGGCCAGGCGCAGGGCGGGCCGGACAGTTGCTCCGCGAGTTGCTGCGGCGTGGGGCGGTCGGCGGGGTCGAGGGCGAGGCAGGCGGTGACGGTCTCGCGCAGGCCGGCGGGGAGGGCCGCGAGCGTGGCCGGGTCGGCCTCGGCGCGCGAGATGCGGTAGACGACGGCGGCGAGCTCCTGGTCCTCGAACGGGCCGCGGCCGGTCGCGGCGAAGCACAGCACGGCGCCGAGGCAGAAGACGTCGGTCGCGGCGACGACGGCGCGGCTGCCTTCGAGGTGTTCGGGCGCCATGAAACCAGGCGTGCCGACGACGAGCCCGGCGGTGGTCAGGGCGGTGGCGTCGAAGGCCTGGGCGATGCCGAAGTCGATGAGCCGGGGGCCGTCCGCGGCGAGCAGGACGTTGCCCGGCTTGAGGTCGCGGTGCAGGACGCGGGCGGCGTGCACGTCGGCCAGCGCCCGGGCGAGGCCGGCGCCCAGGGCGCGGACGGCGCCGGCGGGCAGCGGGCCCGTCCGGGCGACGGCCTCGGCCAGCGAGGGGCCCGCGACGTACTCGGTCGCGAGCCAGGGCAGGGCGGCGCCGGCGTCGCCGTCCACGAGAGCGGCCGCGTACGGGCTGCGGACGGCGCGCGCGGCGTCGATCTCCCGGCGGAAGCGGGTCCGGAACTCCGCTGTCAGGTCGAGGTCCTGACGGACCGTCTTGACGGCGACGAGCCCGGTGCCGGCGGCGCCGTCCATGCGGCGCGCGAGGTAGACCTCGCCCATGCCGCCCGCGCCCAGCGTGCCCAGCAGGCGGTACGGGCCGGCCGTGCGCGGCGGCCCGGTGAGTGGTTGCGGCACGTGTTCCCCTAGTGCGGCAGCTCGACCGAGCGGATGGTGCCCTGGTCGTAGACGATGTGGACGACGCCGCCGATGGGCAGGGCGGCGGGCGGCCGGACGGACTTGGCGATGTCGACGCCGTTCTTCTTGTCGTAGGCGGGCTCGGGGCGGTCGCCGGGGGCGCCCTCGACGGGGGTCGTTCGCCCCTGCCCGGCGTCGAGCGGGGCCTGGACCAGGGCGCTGTTCGTGGCGAACACCAGCCGGTCGCCGACGATCAGCGGCGGGGACGCCAGGGTCCGCGGGAACGGGGCGTCGGTCTTCGGGGCCGTGCGGGCCAGCTCGGGCGTGCGGCCCGTGCGGTCGGCCACGACGACGCGCGAGGCCTTGTCGTCCACGCCCACGACCACCTTGTCGTTCACCGCCGTGATGCGCAGGTCGCGCCGGGCGGTGGCGTCCGCCAGGGGTACGTCCTGGCCTGCGGCGAGGCTGCGGGCGTCGAGCTGGTGCAGCGTCAGGCTGCCGCCCGTGCCTCCGCCGTGCTCGCCGCACAGGACCGAGCCGCCCTGGAGCAGCAGCTCCGTGCAGCCGTTCGCCACGGGCTCGCTCTCCCCGCGCTCGGCGCCGGTCGCGGCGTCGTAGGCGCTCACGCCGCGTTCGGAGCGTGCGTAGACGATGCCGTCCCTGGCCGCGACCGGTGCGAAGTCCTGCTGGAAGGCGCGGGCGAGCTGCACGCTGGCGAGGCGCTTGCGCCACAGTTCGCGGCCGTCGGAGAGGTCGTAGGCGTACAGGTCGTAGCCCTGGCCGGAGACGTTGACGCCGACGAAGGCGCGGCCGTCCACAACGAGGGGCTCGCCTTTGAAGGCCCCTTCGCCTTCGGGGCTCTTCTCCCAGCGGACCTTGCCGCTGGCCGCGTCCCGGGCCTGGATCCGGCCCCCGGCCGCGACGACGGCCGTGCCGGCGCGGACGGCGGGCGGCAGGCCGCCGCCGGGAATCATGATCAGGCCGGTGGGGCTGATCATGGCTGTGGTCCCGGTCTCCTCCGGCCTCTTGACCGGGTCGTACCGCCACAGTTGCTTGCCGTCCTTGGTGCCGACGGCCTCGTAGGAGCCGTCCACGAGCCGGCAGACGAGGGCGGTGGCGTCGGCGGCGCAGCCGAGGGGGCCCTTGGAGAGGCGGCCGGACCACGCGTGCCAGCCGGCGGGGCGGGCGGCGGCGTCCGGGGCCGGGAGCGTGCCCGACCTGTCGGGGCCGCCCGCTTCGTCGACACCGTCCTGCCCGGCCGCCGGGGCCTTGCCGGACGCGGCGGCCTCCGGCTTCCCGTCGGCGTCGCCGCCGCCGGAGCGGGTGCCCTGCCAGACCCCGAAGACGACCGCGCCGGCGACGGCGAGCGCGGCGACCCCGGCGATCCCGAGCTTGACCACGCCCCGGGCGGGCCGGCCCGCCTTGGCCTGCGGGGCGCCCATGGTCGGCAGGTCATGCCCGAAACCGGGCCCGCGCCCGGCCACCGCGGCGACTGGCGGTGCCGTACGCGCCTCAGGCCGGTCCGGCACCGCCGGATACCCCACCGGGGGCTGATCACCGTCGCGGCGGGAAGAACTACCCGGCCCAGCCGAACCCGCCGCTCCCACCCCGCCGCCACGGCGCTCAACCCCCGCGGCGACGCCCGGCGGTGTCGTACGAACCTCAGCGCGGCCCGGCACCGCCGGATACCCCGCCGGGGGCTGATCACCGTCGCGGCGGAAGGAAGCGCCCGGCACCGCCGCGTCCCCCGCCAGAGGCTGATCGCCATCGCGGCGGGAAGAAGCGCCCGGCGCCGCCGCCCACCCCGCCAGGGGATGGCCCCCGTCGCGGCGGAAGGCGGGGGCCCCCGCCGCCGCGGCCGCCGCCGCGTCGTCGTGGGCGATCCGTTCCCGGACGGCCGCCGGCCAGGCGAAGTCGCCCTCCGTCGGGGGGCCGAGGCGGGCCGCCAGGGCTTCCGTGCCGGGGCGGGCCGCGGGGTCGGGGCGGAGGCAGTCGGCGAGGACGGCCCGGAGGGGGTCCGGGACGGACGACAGGTCGGCCTTCGCCTGGAGGACGCGGTGGAGGACCGCGGCGAGCGGCCCGTCGCCGAAGGGGTCCTCGCCGGTCGCGGCGTAGCAGAGCACGGAGGCGAGGCAGAAGACGTCGGAGGCGGCGACGACGTGCCGGCCGCCCCTGACGTGCTCGGGGGACATGAAGGCGGGGGTGCCGACCATGAGCCCGGTGCCGGTCAGGGTGGTGGCGTCGGGGGCGCGGGCGACGCCGAAGTCGATGAGCCGGGGCCCGTCGGCGGCCAGCAGGACGTTGCCGGGCTTGAGGTCGCGGTGGAGCGCGGGCGCGGCGTGGACGGCGTGGAGGGCCCGTACGAGGTGGGCGCCGAGGGCCTGGACGGTCGTGGCCGGGAGCGGACCGGCGAGGCGTACGGCTTCGGCGAGCGTGGGCCCGGGCACGTACTCGGTGGCCAGCCAGGGCGGGTCGGCGTCGGCGTCGCCGCCGGTCAGCCGGGCGACGTAGGGGCTGTCCACGGACCGGGCGACGGCGATCTCGCGCCGGAACCGGGCGCGGAAGCCTGGCTCCCCGGCGAGGTCGGCGCGGACGGTCTTGAGGGCGACCGTGCCCTCGGGGCCGCGCGCGAGGTGGACGTCGCCCATGCCGCCCGAGCCGAGCCGGGCGAGGAGCTCGTAGGGTCCGATCCGCCGCGGCGTCGTCTCCCGCAACGGTTCCAGCACGGCCACGCTCGCGTCCCCCCACAGCTCTGGTACCGAGGTACCGAAAAACCCCGGCCGCTCACCCTACACAGAGGGTGAGCGGCCGGGGCCTGCGGTTGACGGTTGGTCAGTTGTGGATGGGGTCGCGGTTGCCGTTGGGCTCGAGGCCCCCGCCGCCGGTGGGCGGGATGCTCGGCGGCTTGCTGCTCGGGGTGACCGGCGGGACCGGGGGCCGCGAGGACGGGGGCGGCGACGACGGACCGTGGGACGGGGACCGCGAGGAGGAGGACGACGGCGACTGCGAGGGCCGGGAGGCCGACGGCGACGGGCTGTGCGACGGCGGCGCGGAGGGGGTGGACGAGGCGGGCGGGCCCGGGATGGCCGGGACCGTCGTGCTCATGTTGGTGTCGAGGTCGAACTCCTCGGCGTCCGAGCCCTGGAGCGCGTCGGCGGTGTAGGCGGCCCAGATCCTGGCCGGGTACGTACCACCGTTGACGCGGCCGTTGCCGCCGGTGCCCTTGAGGGTGACCTGCTTGCCGCCCTCGCCCTCGCCGAACAGGCCGATGGCGGTGACCAGGTCGGGGGTGTAGCCGGTGAACCAGGCGGACTTGTTGTCGTCCGAGGTACCGGTCTTGCCCGCGACCTGGCGGCCGACGCTCTGCACGACGGAGGCCGTACCGTCGTCGACCACGCCCTTGAGGACGGTGGTGACGCCGTCGGCGGTGTTGCGCGAGACCGCGTCGCCGCCGATGGGGTTGTCGAGCGTCAGCTCCTTGCCGTTCTGGGAGGCCGACTTGATGATCGAGGGCGTGACCTTCTTGCCGTGGTGGGCGAGGGTCGCGTAGACGCCGGCCATGTGCAGCGGGCTGTTGCCCATGGAGCCGAGCGACATGGCGGGCTTCTCCACGAAGTCCTTGACCTTGCCGTTCATGCCCATGTCGACGGCGGTCTTCTTCACCTCGGGCAGGCCGACGTCGATGGCCATCTGCGCGAAGACGGAGTTGACCGAGTCGTTCATGGCCTTCTGCACGGGGATCATGCCGTGCGAGTAGCCGTCCTCGTTCTCCGGCGCGAAGTGCTCGTCGGTGCCGGTGACCGCGCGCTCGGAGGTCGAGTCGTAGAGGGTGCCCGCGTTGATGCGCACCTTGTTCTGGGTGGTCGACTTGTTCTCCAGCGCCGACGCGAAGATCAGCGGCTTGAAGGTCGAGGCGACCTGGTAGTCCTCGCGGGTGGCGTTGTTGGTCCAGTGCTGGAGGGCGTCGGTGCCGCCGTAGAGGGCGACGACCTTGCCGGTCTTCGGGTCGACGGACGCGGCGCCGACCTGGACGTTCTTGTCGACCGCGCGGGCCTTGGGGTCGAGGTCGTCGAGGAGCTTGTCCTTGACGGCCTTCTCCAGGGCCTTCTGCTTCTTGTTGTCGACGCTGAGGGTGATCGTCCAGCCGCCGGCGTCGAGGTCGCTCTCGGGGCGGCCGTCCTTGACCAGCTTCTTGCGCATCTCGGCCTTGGCGGCCTCGATCAGATAGCCGTTCTGACCGGTGAGGCCCTTGGCGGCCGGCGGCTTGCCGGGCTCCTTGAACTGCATCCCGGCGCGCTTGCCCTTGTCGAGCCACTTCTGCTCGACCATCTTGTCCAGGACGTAGTTCCAGCGGGCCTTGGCGTTCTCCTTGCCCGCCGGGGTGGCCACCGACCAGTCGTACTGGCTGGGGGCCTGGAGCAGCGCGGCGAGGTAGGCGCCCTCCTCCAGGGTGAGCTTGTCGACGTCCTTGTTGTAGTACGCGCGGGAGGCGGCCTGGATGCCGTAGGCGCCGCGGCCGTAGAAGCTGGTGTTCAGGTAGCCCGCGAGGATCTCGTCCTTGGACGTCTCCTTCTGCACCTTGAGGGAGATGACCAGTTCCTTCACCTTGCGGGTGACGGTCTGGCGCTGGTCCAGGTAGTAGTTCTTCACGTACTGCTGGGTGATGGTCGAACCACCCTGCTTGCCGCGGCCCATGACGGTGTTGAGGACGCCTCGGGCGGTGCCCAGGACGTCGACGCCGGGGTCGGTGTAGAAGTTCTTGTTCTCGGCGGCGACGACGGCGTGCTGGACGTCCACCGGGATCTTGGAGAGCGGGACTTCCTGCCGGTTCACGTCACCGCTGCGCGCGATGATCTTGCCGTCGGCGTCCTTGAAGATGTTGCTCTGCAGCTTGGCCTGGCTGTTGCCCTTGGGGATGTCCACGTAGAGGTAGAGCGCCACGCAGGCTCCCGCCCCGAGGGCGATGAGCGCCACGAAGTAGGCGAGCAGCTTCTTCCAGGTGAAGAAGCGGCGTATGCCGGTCTTCTTGGCTTTCTTGCCCTTTGCTGTGCGGGTGCTTTTCTGCGCCCGTCGCGCTTCCGCTCGGCCCATCTCTCCCGTAGCTCCAGTCTTTCCGCCCCCAACCCAGCTCATGAAGCTAACACCGCAACTGTCACCAAACGCCCATTGATCAAGGCTTTGGGGCACGTGACATACAGCACCCCGGCTGGCGGGAACCGGGCGCGGCTCAGCGCGGGAAACCGTACAGGGCTTCGATCATGAACCTTCACCAGCGGGCGTTCTGTACGCGGTCGGCCGGTGCGTACGGAGATCAGGACGGGCCGTCCCGTCGGCCACTCCGCCAGCGATAGGCGAAATCAAGCCAGCTACTCATGGCACGTATACATGCGGTGTATACACACGGTGTACAGTCCCGCTCATGTCCATCGGTCACACCCTGCTCGCGCTCCTGGAGTCCGGCCCGCGCCACGGCTACGACCTCAAGCGCGCCTTCGACGCCCGCTTCGGCCACGACCGGCCGCTCCACTACGGCCAGGTGTACGCGACCATGTCGCGCCTCCTGAAGAACGGCCTGGTGGAGGTGGACGGGATCGAGCACGGCGACGGTCCCGAACGCAAGCGCTACGCCATCACCGACGCCGGCATCACGGACGTGGGGCGCTGGCTCGCCGAGCCCGAGAAGCCCGAGCCGTATCTGCAGTCCGTCCTCTACACCAAGGTCGTCGTGGCCCTGCTGACCGGGCGCGACGCGGACTCCCTCCTGGACGCCCAGCGCGCCGAGCACCTGCGGCTGATGCGCGAGCTCACCCGGCGCAAGGTGAGCGGCGACCTCGCGGACCAGCTGATCTGCGACCACGCCCTCTTCCATCTGGAAGCGGACCTGCGGTGGCTGGAAATCACCGCTGCCCGCCTCGACCAGCTGGCCGCGGCGGTGCGCCCGTGACCGCCTCCTCCCCCGCGCCCCCGTCCGGCTCCCTGCTCGCCGCGTCCGGGCTGCACAAGGCGTACGGCCCGACGACCGCGCTGGCCGGCGCGGACTTCTCCGTCCACCCGGGCGAGGTCGTCGCCGTCATGGGCCCGTCGGGCTCCGGCAAGTCGACCCTGCTGCACTGCCTGGCCGGAATCGTTCGCCCCGACGCCGGCAGGGTCCGCTACGGGGCGCGCGACTTGTCCGCCCTCTCCGACGCCGAGCGCAGCGCTCTGCGGCGCACCGAATTCGGCTTCGTCTTCCAGTTCGGCCGGCTGGTGCCGGAGCTGACCTGCCTGGAGAACGTGGCGCTGCCGCTCCGGCTGAACGGCGTCCGGCGCAAGGAGGCCGAGGCGCGGGCGGTGCACCGGCTGGAGCAGCTGGAGGTCGCCGACGCCCGCGGCAAGCGGCCCGGGGAGATATCCGGCGGCCAGAGCCAGCGCGTCGCCGTGGCCCGCGCCCTCGTGACCACCCCGCGCGTGATCTTCGCGGACGAGCCGACCGGTGCCCTGGACTCCCTCAACGGCGAGCGCGTCATGCGGCTGCTGACCGCGGCCGCGCGCGACACCCGCGCCGCGGTCGTCCTGGTCACCCACGAGGCGCGCGTCGCCGCGTACTCGGACCGCGAGGTCGTCGTACGGGACGGGCGGGCGCGCGACATGGCGGGAGTGGGGATGTCGTGAACGCACACGAGAACGGGTCCGGGCACGAGGGCGCGCCTCCGCGCCCCGGCCACGGCCCCGCCGACCGGCCCACCGGGCCCACCGGCGCCGCGGCCTGGCTCCGCGACCTGCGCATGGGCGCGCGCTTCACGGTCGCCGGCGGCCGCGAGGGGCTGCTGCGCGCGGCGCTCACCGCGCTGGCGGTCGGCCTCGGCGTGGCCGTCCTGGCGATCGCGGCGTCCGTGCCGCACCTGCTGGACGAGCGCGAGCGGCGCACGACGGCCCGCCAGGTGAGCACGCCCCTGGAGTTCGAACAGGCGGGCCACGAGCTGCGGAAGAGCAGCAGCACCCTGGTGTACCGCGACGCGAGCACCGAGTTCCGCAACCACAAGGTCGGCGGCGCGCTGCTGCATCCCGAGGGCCCCGGCGCCCCACTGCCGCCCGGCGTGACGGCCCCGCCCCGGCCGGGCGAGATGGCCGTCTCCCCCGCCCTCGGCAGGCTCCTGGACTCCGACGCGGGGAAGCTCCTGCGCGAGCGGCTCCCCTACCGGACCGCGGGCACCATCGCGCCCGCGGGCCTCATCGGCCCCAGCGAACTCTTCTTCTACGCGGGCGACGACAAGCTCGCACCGGGCGACGGCGCCGTGCGCATCGACCGCTTCGGCGACGGGGAATCCGGCCCGCCCACGGACGGCGGGGTCGTCATCCTGGTCGTCCTCGGGTGCGTGATCCTCATGCTGCCGGCCGGCGTCTTCATCTCGGCCGCCGTCCGGTTCGGCGGCGAGGGCCGGGACCGGCGGCTGGCGGCCCTGCGGCTGGTCGGCGCCGACGGCGCCACGACCCGGCGGATCGCGGCGGGCGAGGCCCTGTGCGGAGCGCTGCTCGGCCTGCTCGTCGGCACCGGGATCTTCCTCTTCGCCCGCGGGTTCGCCCCGCACCTCACCATCCGCGACGTCACCCTCTTCGCGTCGGACGTCACCCCGTCTCCCGTCCAGGCCGCGCTGATCGCCGTCGCCGTGCCCGTACTGACCGTCGTGGTGACCCTGTCCGCGCTGCGCCGCGTCGCCATCGAGCCGCTCGGCGTCGTCCGCGGCGCGCCCGCCCGGCGGCGCAGGCTCTGGTGGCGGCTGCTGATCCCCGCCGCGGGCCTGGCGCTGCTGGTCCCGAGCACGGTGACGGCCGCCTGGAGCCCCTACTACGGGCCGGTGGAAACCGCCATGGTCGCCGCGGGCGCGGCGCTCCTGCTGATCGGCGTCGCCGCCGTCCTGCCGTGGCTGGTGGAGGCGTGCGTCGCCCGGCTCCGCGGCGGGCCGCTGCCCTGGCAGCTGGCGACGCGGCGGCTCCAGGCCGGCAGCGGGCCGGCCGCGCGGGCGGTCAGCGGCATCACCGTCGCGGTGGCGGGGGCGATCGCCGTCCAGATGATGCTGTCCGGCATGCAGAGCGGCAGCGACAGGCCCGGCGGCAGCGTCGCGAGCTGGTCCCAGCTGCAGGCCTCGTACCGCCCGGGCACGCCCGAGGAGATCAGCGCGTACACGAAGGCGTTCCGGGCGACACCCGGCGTGCAGGACGCCGTCGCGTTCGTGGAGCAGTACGCGACCGTCCCCGGCAAGGAGCACGACGTCACCACGGTGCACGTCGCCGACTGCGCCGTCCTGCGCACGCTGGCCAGGATCGGCTCCTGCCGCGACGGCGACGTCTTCGTGGCCGCGGAGAAGGACGGCGACGTCGACACCGCCCACCGCTTCCCGCCGGGCACCGCGCTGGAGATGGACGGCTTCGAGCGGTCGAAGGAGCGGGGAACCCCCGCCTACCGGTGGACGGTTCCGGCCTCCGCGCGGGTCGTGGAGACCCTCCCCGGGCCGACCGGCGACCACCAGCACGGCATCCTCGCCACCCCCTCGGCCATCGACGCGCGGGCGATCCCGGACGCCAGGACGACCGTGCTGGCCCGGGTGGACCCCGGCGACCGCGACGACGCCGTCGAGCGGTTCCGCAACACCGCCGCGGCCATCGACCCGGGCATGCGGGTGTGGCGCCTGGGCGGCGTGGTGAAGGAGAACCACCTGGCGGCCGTCGAGGAGGGACTGACGACCGGCGCCGTCTGCGTGCTCGCGTTGATCGCGCTGAGCATGCTCGTCGGCACGCTGGAGCAACTGCGCGAGCGCAGGCGCGCCTTGTCCGTGCTCGTCGCCTGCGGAACGAGCCGCGCGACGCTCGGCTGGTCGGTGCTGTGGCAGACCGCGGTCCCCGTAGTGCTGGGGATGGCGCTGGCCGTCGGGGCCGGGCTCGGCCTGGGGCGGCTGCTGCTCGCCCTGGTGCACGAGGGGGTACGGGACTGGTTCGCGTTCGTCCCCCTGGTCTGCGCGGGGGCGGGGATGATCGTCCTGGTCACCGTGGCGTGCCTGCCCGCGCTGTGGCGGCTGACACGGCCGGAGGGGCTGCGGACGGAGTAGCACTCGGAGGGCCGCCCGCGGCCCCCCGCCCGCTCAGGCCGCCGCGATCCGCACCGGCAGCTTCCGCAGCTCCTTGCGCAGCGCCGCCGCGAACTGCCCGAACTCCCCCTGCCGCGCGGCGCCCGTCCGCATCGCCAGGGCGATCCTGCGCGAGGGCACCGGATCCGCGAACGACCCGGTGGCGAGCTGGGCGTTGCGCTCGGTCTCGACGCGCAGGGCCGTGCGCGGCAGCAGGGTGACGCCCATGCCGCCGCCGACGAGCTGGACGAGCGTGGAGAGCCCGGCCGCGCTGGTCGTGCCCGGCGCGCCGGACGTGCGGCCGACTTCGCGGCAGATGTCCAGGGCCTGGTCGCGCAGGCAGTGGCCCTCGTCGAGGAGGAGCAGGTCGAGCTCGCGCAGCGCCTCGCGCGGGATGTCGCCCCGCCCGGCCAGCCAGTGGTCGCGGGGCATGACGAGCACGAAGTCCTCGTCGAAGAGGGGCAGTTCGGTGATGCCGGGCACACCGAGCGGGACGGCGAGCAGCAGCAGGTCGAGCCGGCCCTGGGTGAGCCCGTCGAGCAGCGAGGACGTCTGCTCCTCGTGGACCTGGAGGTCGAGGTCCGGGTAGGCGTCGTGGACCAGGCGCAGGACGGTCGGCAGGAGGTACGGCGCGACGGTCGGGATCACGCCCAGGCGCAGGACGCCGGTGAAGGGCGCGCGGGCCGCGTCGGCCTCCTCCATGAGCGCGGCGACGGCGTCGAGGACGGTGCGGGCGCGGGCGGCGAGCCGCTCCCCCGCGGGACTGAGCAGCACCTTTCTCGTCGTACGCTCGACGAGCTGGACGTCGAGGACCTCCTCCAGGGCGGAGACGGCCCCGGAGAGCGCGGGCTGGCTCATCCCGAGGGCCGTGGCGGCGTCGCGGAAGTGCAGGTGTTCGGCGACGGCGGCGAAGGCCCGGAGCTGGGCGAGGCTGGGCTGGCGGGGACGGCCGCCCCCAGGGCTCATGGCAGCAGCGACTGCCGGTGCGGATGACATTTGATAAGCACCTCCGATCAACATCACCCAGTCTAGCTATTTCCGTTATCAATGCTCCCTGTGGCAGGGTGGCTCATGTCCAACCCCGAAGGAAACTCCTGTCACGGAGCTTCCTGCTCGCTGCAAGGAGAGCGCGTGCTCACTGTTGGTGACAAGTTCCCCGAGTTCGACCTGACCGCTTGTGTGGACCTCGACGCGGACAAGGCTTTCGCGCAGATCGACAACAAGACCCACGAGGGCAAGTGGAAGGTCGTCTTCTTCTGGCCCAAGGACTTCACCTTCGTCTGCCCGACCGAGATCGCCGCGTTCGGCCAGCTGAACGACGAGTTCGCCGACCGTGACGCCCAGATCCTCGGCGTCTCCGGCGACTCCGAGTTCGTCCACCACGCCTGGCGCAAGGACCACAAGGACCTGCGCGACCTGCCCTTCCCGATGCTGGCCGACGCCAAGCACGAGCTCATGCAGGCCTGCGGCGTCGAGGGCGAGGACGGCTACGCCCAGCGCGCCGTCTTCATCGTGGACCCGAACAACGAGATCCAGTTCGTCATGGTGACCGCCGGTTCCGTCGGCCGTAACCCCAAGGAGGTCCTCCGGGTCCTCGACGCCCTGCAGACGGACGAGCTGTGCCCCTGCAACTGGTCCAAGGGCGAGGAGACGCTCGACGCGGTCAAGCTCCTCTCCGGCGAGTGAGCTGATCTCCCATGGCGCTCGATGAGCTGAAGTCCGCCATACCGGACTACGCCAAGGACCTGAAGCTGAACCTCGGCTCGGTCATCGGCAACTCCGACCTCCCGCAGCAGCAGCTGTGGGGCACCGTCCTCTCCTGCGCGATCGCGACCCGCTCGCCGATCGTGCTGCGCGAGCTGGAGCCGGTGGCCAAGGCCAACCTGTCGCCCGAGGCGTACACGGCCGCCAAGGCCGCCGCCGCCATCATGGCGATGAACAACGTCTACTACCGCACCCGGCACCTGCTGTCGGACCCGGAGTACGGCAACCTGCGCGCGGGCCTGCGGATGAACGTCATCGGCAACCCGGGCGTGGACAAGGTCGACTTCGAGCTGTGGTCGCTGGCCGTCTCGGCCATCAACGGCTGCGGCCTGTGCCTCGACTCGCACGAGCAGGTCCTCCGCAAGGCGGGCGTCTCGCGCGAGACGATCCAGGAGGCGTTCAAGATCGCCGCGGTCCTGCAGGCCGCCGGCGCCACCCTGGACGCCGAGCAGGTCCTGGCGGACAACGCCTGACCCGCACCTCGCACGTGAGTGGGCCCCGGACGTCACCGACGTCCGGGGCCCACTCGTCTGTGCTCAGCCGGCCGGCTCCGCCGGGGGCGGCGGCCCGTCCGGCGGCGCCGCGGCCAGGGCCTTGTCCCTGGTGTACGCGCGGAGATATCCGACGACCGTATTGGTGACGGCGACCAGCGGGACGGCGACCACCGCGCCGCCGATGCCCGCCACCAGCGAGCCCGCGACCACCGACAGGACCACCGCGAGCGGGTGGACGCGCACGGCACGGCCGAGGATGAACGGCTGGAGGATGTGGCCCTCGATCTGCTGCACCGCGAGCACCACGATCAGCACCATCAGGGCCGTGAACACGTCCTTCGTCACCAGCGCCACCACCACCGCGAGCGCGCCGGAGACCACGGCGCCGACCAGCGGCACGAAGGCGAACAGGAAGATGAAGACGGCCAGCGGCACCGCGAGCGGCACCTTGAGGAAGAACAGGCCGATGCCGATGAAGATCGCGTCGATCAGGGCCACTATCACCGTGCCGCGCACGTAGGCCGTCAGCGTCGCCCACGCCCGCGGGCCCGCGCCCGCCACGCCCTCGCGCGCCGCCGCCGGGAACAGCTTCAGCAGCCATCCCCAGATCCGCGGCCCGTCGTAGAGCAGGAAGAGCGTGCTGAACATCGCCAGCAGGATGCCGGTCAGCACCTCCAAGATCACCTGGACGCCCTCTATGCCGGCGGAGGTGATGTCCTTGGTGTTGGCGCCGATGGCCGTGCTGAGGTTGTCGGCGATGTTGTTGATCTGCGTCTCGGTGACGTGGAACGGGCTGGTCAGCAGCCAGTGCTTCAGGTCCTTGATGCCCTGCTGCACCTGCCCGGACAGGTCGTCGAGGTTGTCCGTCACCTGCCACACCACGAACCAGCCGACCAGGCCCATGACGACGAAGCCGGAGATGAAGGTCATGGCCGTGGCGAGCCCCCGCGGCACGCCACGTCTCTTCAGCCAGGCGACCGTGGGCTGGAGCAGCGCGGTGATCAGCAGGCCGACGACGAAGGACAGCACCACCAGGCGGACGGCGCTGATCACCCGCATCAGCACCCAGAGGGTGCCGGCCAGGATCAGCAGCCGCCAGCCGACCTCGGCCGCGACCCGCACGCCCCAGGGGACGGCGGCGACGGGGTCGGGACGGGCGGGGACGGCGGGGGCGTAGCCGGGAGGCGGCGGTACGTGGTCGCCTGCGGCGGGCGTGGCGCCGAGGACATGGCTGCCGGCGGATGCCGCACCGGCGGCCTGCGGCTCGCCCGGCCGGCCGGGCATGCCGACGCCGGGGCTGCCGGCGTGACCGGGACGATCGGCACCACCGGGGCTGCCCGCGCCGCCGGAGGGGCCTGCACCCTCGGACGGGCCCGCGCTGCCGGAACGTATCGGCAAGGAGGTTCGTACGGGATCGGCGGCTCCGAGCGGCTCGGGGGCACCGCCGGCACCGGCGGCGGCGCCTTCCGGCACACCCTCCGCCTCGGCCGAGCGCTCCTCGAGCCGCCGGGCGAGGCGGGTCAGACCCGCCCCCACACCGCCGACCCATCGTGGCAATCTGGACATTTCTCTTCCTCTACCCCCACTCCCCCGTGGCCAGGGTGAACGTTACCCGTGCCGCGTCGCCGGGAAGGACGGGGAAAGACGGGACGAGCCCCCGGTCTGGTGAAGACCGGGGGCTCGCTGATGCGGGAGGTGACCGGCGTTACGGCCGGGCGCCGCGCCCTAGTACCACTGGTTGGCCTGCCAGAACGACCAGGCGCCGCAGGGGCTGCCGTAGCGCTCGTTCATGTAGCCGAGGCCCCACTTGATCTGGGTGGCGGGGTTGGTCCGCCAGTCGGCGCCGGCCGAGGCCATCTTGGTGCCGGGCAGCGCCTGGACGAGACCGTACGCGCCGGAGGAGGCGTTGGTCGCGGTGTAGTCCCAGGTGCTCTCGTTGTTCACGATGTTGCTGAAGCACTGGAACTGATCGCCGGGGACCATGGAGCGGGCCATCGCCTGGACCTCGGCGGTGGAGTAGGAGCTCTTGGCGGGGAAGGACGACGCGTCGCGCGTCGCGGAGCGGCTGCCGACCTGCTCCTTCTCCTCCTTCTCGCGCTCCTTGGCCTTCTCCTCGGCCTCCTTCTTCTTGGCCGCTTCGTCCGCGGCTTCCTTCTTCGCGGAGGCGTCCTCGGCGGCCTGCTTGCGCGCGGCCTCCTCGGCGTCCTTCTTGGCCGCGGTCGAGGCGGCCTCGGACTGCGTGTCCGCCTGCTGGGTCAGGGAAGCGGCCTGTGCCCGGACGTTCTGTCCTGCGGGGATGTCCGCGAGGAGCGTCGTGTCCGCTGCGGTCGCCTCGACCCGGTCGGTCGTGCCCTGGTCATGGCCTGCAGCGACACCTACGACGGCGCCGACGGTGGTGACCGCGGTGGCGGATGCCACGGCGAATCCCCGGACCGAAATCCGGCTCACACGTTTTCCTTCCAGCATCGCCCGCACGGGTGACCTCGCGAGCGCGATCGTGCCCCTGGCGCTGGCCTCCGTAACGGTCACGGGAGGCACGGGCCCGTGGGGCCTCCCGCGAGGGAGGTCCGCGTGACGCTCGGGCGGCATACGGCGGCGCTGTTCAGTTCTACGAGCTGGCTATGCACTACCCCCGGAGGGGCTTCAAGTGCCGTATGCGGGGCCTGACAGGAGGCAGACTCTGCCGGAACGGGAGGCCCGGAGGCAATTCCGGGTTACGTGGGAAAGGTCACACCTCGTTTATGCCCGGGCATTTACGGAAAGCCCGGCGCACGGCAGTGGCGCGCGGCTAAGCTCCTTGGCTTTGCCGCGCGCCACCGCCGGCGTCGGACCCGTCAGATCCGTCAGACCCCTCAGATCCTGCCGTCCTCCAGCATTTCGGTCACCAGCGCCGCGATCGGTGAACGCTCCGAACGCGTGAGCGTGACGTGCGAGAAGAGCGGGTGTCCCTTCAGCTTCTCGACGACGGCGACCACGCCGTCGTAGCGCCCCACGCGGAGGTTGTCGCGCTGGGCCACGTCATGGGTGAGCACCACCCGCGAGTTGGCGCCGATCCGGGACAGAACGGTCAGCAGGACGTTCCGTTCGAGCGACTGCGCCTCGTCCACGATCACGAAGGCGTCGTGGAGGGAGCGGCCGCGGATGTGGGTGAGCGGCAGCACCTCCAGCATGCCGCGCTCGACGACCTCGGTGATGACCTCGGAGCTCGTCACCGCGGAGAGGGTGTCGAAGACGGCCTGGGCCCACGGGCTCATCTTCTCGGCCTCGCTGCCCGGCAGGTAGCCCAACTCCTGCCCGCCGACCGCGTACAGCGGCCGGAAGACCATCACCTTGCGGTGCTGCCGGCGCTCCAGGACGGACTCCAGGCCCGCACACAGCGCCAGCGCGGACTTGCCCGTGCCGGCCCGGCCGCCCATCGACACGATCCCGATGTCGGGGTCGAGCAGCAGGTCGAGCGCGACGCGCTGCTCGGCGCTGCGGCCGTGGATGCCGAACGCCTCGCGGTCGCCGCGCACCAGCCGCACCGAGCCGTCGGCGGCGACCCGGCCGAGGGCCTTGCCGCGCTCGGACTGGAGCACGAGGCCGGTGTGCACGGGCAGTTCCGCCGCCTGCTCGATGCGGGCGACCTCGGCGGCGAAGAGCTCGTCGACCTGCTCGGCGGTGACGGTGAGCTCCGCCATGCCGGTCCACCCGGAGTCGGTGATGGCCAGCTCCGCGCGGTACTCCTCCGCGAGCAGGCCGACCGCCGAGGCCTTGATCCGCAGCGGCAGGTCCTTGGAGACGACCGTGACGTCGTACCCCTCGGCCTGGAGGTTGCGGGCGACCGCGAGGATGCGCGAGTCGTTGTCACCGAGGCGGAAGCCGGCGGGCAGTATGCCCGTATCCGAGTGGTTGAGCTCGACCCTGAGCGTCCCGCCCAGATCACCGATCGGAATCGGGGAATCCAGTCGGCCGAATTGCACCCGGTACGTGTCCAGCAGACGCAGCGCCTGCCGCGCGAAGTAACCGAGCTCCGGATGGTGCCTCTTGGCCTCCAACTCCGTGACCACCACCACGGGAAGCACGACCTCGTGCTCCTCGAAGCGGGACATGGCGCCTGGGTCGGCCAGCAGGACGCTGGTGTCGAGGACGTAGGTGCGCCGGTCGTTCTCACGGCGCTTCTTGCTGGTCACCACGGGTGGACGAACCCCCTCGGGGAGGTCGGGGCGCGACGGCGTCGCCGGGGACTGGGCCGGGGAGCAAGCCCTTCGAGGGCCGGACCGCAGCCCTCCGCGGGCGGAGCCGCGCGGCCGCACAGAGCCGCTCGGTCCGCACGGTCGTCGTCCGTGTGCAAAGGGCCTCCCGGGCGGGCGGCCCCATGCCGCCCGCTGGCAGAGCGACGGTCTTAGGACAGACCGCCGGCCTGGAGGGGATATTCCCGCTGGACCGCTTGACCATGCAACGGCATATGCGGTGACGTGGTGAGCCGCCGCTCCGTCAGGAGCCGTACCTGAGCCGTCAGGAGCCGTACCGCCGGTGCCTGGCCGCGTAATCGCGCAATGCGCGCAGGAAGTCGACCTTCCGGAAAGCGGGCCAGAAGACCTCGCAGAAGTAATACTCCGAGTGCGCGCTCTGCCAGAGCATGAAACCCGACAGCCGCTGTTCACCGCTGGTGCGGATGATGAGGTCCGGGTCGGGCTGGCCGCGTGTGTACAGGTGCTTGGTGATGTGCTCGACATCGACCATTTCGGCCAGTTCCTCGAACGACGTCCCGTTCTCGGCCGCTTCGAGCACCAGCGACCGCACCGCGTCCGCGATCTCCTGCCGGCCGCCGTAGCCGACGGCCACGTTGACCAGTATGCCGCGGGTGCCGATCGTGTCCTGCTCGGCCTCCTTCAGCACCTGCTGGGTGCGGGCCGGCAGCAGGTCCATCGTGCCCACGTGGTGGACGCGCCAGCGGCCGTCCGCGGCCAGGCCGCGCACCGTGTTCTCGATGATGCCGAGCAGCGGGTTGAGCTCCACGGCCGGGCGGTCGAGGTTGTCGGTGGAGAGCATCCAGAGGGTGACGACCTCGACGTCGGTCTCGGCGCACCAGCCCAGCAGCTCGGAGATCTTGTCGGCGCCCGCCTGGTGTCCCTGCTCGGTGGTGCGGCCGTCGGCGCGCGCCCAGCGGCGGTTGCCGTCGAGGATGACGCCGATGTGCTTGGGCACCTGCGCATGGTCGAGGCGGCCTTCCACCCGGCGTGCGTAGAGCCTGTACACCAGGTCGCGCAACTTCACGTTTCCAGCCCCTCCAAGCCACGGCGGTCGCCCCGAGGGCGCCACATTACTGCCCGCGTGTCACGGGAACCCAACTCGGTCTGTCACAAGACCGTGATAGTCAGATGCACATGACCGATTCCACACATTCCGCTCACTATCGAGCGGCCGATAACCGCTACGACACGATGGAGTACCGGCGCACGGGCCGCAGCGGCCTGAAGCTGCCGGCCGTCTCCCTGGGACTGTGGCACAACTTCGGTGACGACCGCAGCCTGGAGTCGCAGCGCGCCATTCTGCGCCGCGCCTTCGACCTCGGGGTCACGCACTTCGACCTGGCCAACAACTACGGGCCGCCGCCCGGCTCCGCCGAGCTGAACTTCGGCAAGATCTTCGCACAGGACTTCAGCGCCTACCGCGACGAGATCCTGGTCTCGACCAAGGCCGGCTATCTGATGCACCCCGGGCCGTACGGCGAGTGGGGCTCGCGGAAATACCTGCTGTCGTCGCTGGACGCGTCGCTGCGCCGGACGGGTCTCGACTACGTCGACATCTTCTATTCGCACCGGTTCGACCCGGAGACGCCGCTGGAGGAGACGATGGGCGCGCTCGCGTCCGCCGTCCAGCAGGGCAAGGCGCTCTACGCGGGCGTGTCCTCCTACAACGCCGAGCAGACCGCCGAGGCGGCCCGGCTGCTGCGCGGCATGGGCGTGCCGGCCCTCATCCACCAGCCGTCGTACTCGATGATCAACCGCTGGACCGAGGACGACGCGCTCCTGGACACCCTGGAGGCGGAGGGCATGGGCTGCATCGCCTTCGCGCCGCTCGCGCAGGGCCTGCTGACCGACAAGTACCTGCACGGCATCCCGGAGGGCTCGCGCGCCTCGCAGGGCAAGTCCCTGGACCCGGGACTGCTGACCGAGGACGTGGTGGGCCGGCTGCGGGGCCTGAACGCGATCGCCGGGCGGCGCGGGCAGTCGCTCGCACAGCTGGCCCTGAGCTGGGTGCTGCGCGACCCGCGGATGACCTCGGCGCTGATCGGCGCGTCGAGCGTGGCCCAGCTGGAGGCGAACGTGGCCGCGCTGGGGGCGCCGAAGCTGACCGAGGAGGAGCTGGCGGAGATCGACGCCCTCGCGGTAAGCACCGAGGGCGTCAACATCTGGGCCCGCCGGGGCTGACCCCGGGCCTGAGGGGCCCGGGTCGCACGGATCGTCACCCAGGGTGATGAAGGGGAAAGAAAACGGGCCGGTCCGTGGGGGGGATACGGACCGGCCCGAGGGGGGGTTTCCACCTTAACCGGTCTGAGGCGGTGCTCGTTGCACCGGCGAGGGTGACGACCCGCGTGATGCTGACACTGGGTGACTTTTTGATCATGAACGGGCGGGCCGGGGCGGGTGCGCCCGGAGGCCCCGGGGGCCCGCCAGTACTGGGCCTACGGCGTAGAACCGGCCATTCCGCGATCGGCTCCGGCGGGCGCTTGGGCACACTTCGATAACGTCCGGAAAAATCACGGCCGACTTGACGCGGCGATGGGCCCGGGCGCGTCGGAGGGCCGTCCGGGGGACGCGGGGAGCCGTTCGGGGGAGGGTGCGGGTGCGGCTTCTGCGGCTGCGCCGCGACCAGCCGGGGTGGCGGCCGTCTTCCGGCGGGCGAGGTCGGGGACGAGGGTGACGAGCCCGACGACGGCCAGGGCGGCGCCGAGCCACAGCGGGGCGCGCAGGCCGAAGCCGTCGACGGCCAGGCCGCCGACCGAGGAGCCGATGACGATGCCGAGGGTGATGCACGAGGAGTGGATCGTGTTGACCAGCGGCCCGGCGTTGCCGGCGCGCTGGACGCGGGTGACCATCGCGGGGTTCATGGTGACGCCGACCAGCCCCATGCCCACCGTGAACGCCACCGCCGGGACGGGCAGGTGCGCGGTGAGGGCGAAGCCGGCGAGGAAGAGGGCGTTGAGCGCGAGGCCCCACAGCAGGACCGGGACGGCGTGGCGGTCGGCGAGGCGGCCCACGACCCAGTTGCCGGCGACGGTGGCGGCTCCGTAGGCGATGAGCAGCACGGGGACGGCGCCCGCGGAGAATCCGGTGAGCCCGGTGAGGACCGGGTTGAGGTAGCTGAACGCGGAGAACGTCGCCCCGATGACGAACGTGCTGGTCGAGAGCGTGAGCCAGAGCTTGCGGCGCTTGAAGACGGCCAGCTCCCGGCGGAGGCCCCCACCCTCGGCGGCGCGCTCGACGGCGGGGATGCCGGCGGCGGTGCAGAGCGCGGCGAGGGCGGCGAGGCCGGAGATGGCCCAGAAGGCGGCGCGCCAGCCGAAGTGCTCGCCGACGAGCGTGGACAGCGGGAGGCCCAGCAGCGTGCCGAGCATGAGGCCGTTCAGGGCGACGGCGACGGCGCGGCCGCGCAGCTCGGGACGGGTGAGCTGGGCGCAGAGGGAGAGGGAGACGCCGAAGAACGCCTGTGAGGCGACGCCCGTGACGATCCGCGCCGCCAGCATGGCGCCGTAGGTGGTGGCGGTCGCGGCCAGGAGGTTGCCGGCGAGGAAGACGGCGAACAGCACCAACAGCGCGGTCTTCGGCCGCAGCCGCATCACGGCGACGGTCAGGAAGGGGCCGCCGAACGCCATGGCGAGCGCGAAGGCGGTGATGAGGTAGCCGATCTCCGGAATGGTGGCGCCGAGCCCGTCGGCCATCTGCGGCATCAGTCCGGCAACGACGAATTCGCTGGTCACCATGGCGAAGATGCCGAGGGCGAGGAGATGGACGGCGCGGGGCATGGCGGGGGTGCTCCTTGGTTGCTGGGAGAGTTGCGGAGAGAAATTTTGGATTGACCAGTACAAAACTGAGGCATGCGGGTGCCCGGCAGGACGAAGGCCGGGGGACGAAAGGAAAGCGGTCAGACGGCGCCGAGGGTGGTGCGGACGATGCCCTCCAGCGCATCCCGCCCGACACCGGCCCGCGCGGAGACGCGCAGGCCGCCGATGGCCGCGATGACGAAGTGCGCGAGCGCGCCGGGGTCCTTGGCCCGGTCGATGTCGCCGTCCCGCTGCCCGGACTCGATGGCGGCCTTCAGCAGTTCGAACCGCCGCTGATAATCGCGCTCCAGCACCCGGGCCACCTCGGCGTCCCTGGCCGCGAGCTCGATACAGGAGTTGACGACAAGACAGCCGCGGCCGTCCTCCGCGTAGAGCTCTTCTTCCTCGACGATGACACCGAGGAGCGTCCGGAGCTTGTCGCGGACGGGGAGCTCGCTGCCCAGGATGACCTCGGCGTTCTCGGTCTTGCACTCCATATAGCGGAGCAGGGCGCGCCGGAAGAGGTCGTGCTTGCTCTTGAAGGCGTTGTAGATGCTGCTCCGGCCCAGCCCTGTGGCCTCGCACAGGTCCTGGGTGGAGGTCGCCTCGTACCCGGCGGTCCAGAACGCTTCAAGCGCGGCGTCGACCGCCCGCTCCTCGTCGAACTTCCTCGGTCGGGCCATGATCCGACAGTAGCAGTTTTGGATCGGGCGATCCAATAGTCATGGATCCGTCACCTGCGAGCGGAGGCCGTCGAGGGTCTGCCGAATCGTGCGGATCATGAGCCGGGGACGGTAGAAGACGTCGTCCCGGGTGAAGCGGAGGATGCGGCGGACTCCGGGGCAGCCGGCGAGTTCGTTGAAGCGCATGGCGTCGTTCTGGTGGGCGGCCCTGGTGCCGTGCCAGGTGAACCCTTCGATTTCGATGCCGAGGCCCTCCTCGCGGAAGAGGAAATCCAGCCGCGCCCTACGCCCCCGGGCCGTCGTCACCTCGGCCTGCGATTCCGGGTGCAGCCCCGCCCGCCCCATCTCCAGGCGGGCCATGGACTCCGCCGGAGAACCGCTGGCCGGGTCCGCGAGCGCGAGCGCCCGGCGTGCCGCACGGGTGCCCGGCCGGCGCGGCGCCTCCGCCAGGGCCCGCGCGGCCTCCTCCCGGCATACCAGCCCCTGGGCAAGCACGGAATCGGCGACGATGACCGCCTCGTCCTCCGGCAGCACCCGCAGCAGATCGCACAGCGTCCGCACGGCCGTGGTGACCCGGACGCCCGACACGACCGTGACGTCGCCCTCGGGGAGCGGGACCCGGTGGACGACGGCCCCCGCCCCGCCCCTCCGGCCGGTGGAGGACGTGAACTCGGGCCCGGCGGGCCTCATCAGGGCGAATCCGTGGGCGGCGGCGGCCGCGCCATGACTCGCGACCAGCTCCGGGCGCTGCCGCTGCAGCGCCCGCACCTTCAGCCCGAGACCGGCCTTCCGGCCGGGCTCCGCCCACGCTCCGGCGTGCAGCCGGGACCAGCCCGCGCGACGGAGCGAGCGAGCCGCCCCACCGCGGGACAACCCCATGGCCACGGCCTGGGACGTCAGAACGAATCCGCCTTGCGCAACGGCCAGTTCGCGCAGGCGCGGGTGCGCTGCCTTCATCCACCAAGAACAGCGCATCTCCAGCCGCACGGCGACCCCTGTGGACAACGCGGAGCGAGTGCCGTGGCCACAAGTGATACAACGTCGAACACAAGGCGACGGAAGGACACGGGACATGGGCCGCTGGCAGGACGGTCGGGCGATGCTGCGCATCGCCGACAGCGCGACCGGAGCAGCGGTGCCGTCGGCTCCGGCGGCGATCCCGCTGGAGATCGCCTCCTCATACCGGGCGCGCACGCGCGGACTCCTCGGGCGCGACGGCATCGACGGCGCCCTCCTGCTGACGCCCGCCGGCAGCGTCCACACCTTCCGCATGCGGTTCGCCATCGACGTCGCCTATCTGGACCGCAGCCTCCGGGTGCTGGCGGTCCGCACCATGAAGCCCGGCCGGCTCGGCGCGCCCCGCCTCCGCTCCCGGCACGTGCTGGAAGCGGAAGCGGGCGCCATGGAGGCGTGGGGGCTGCGGCCGGGCGTCCGGGTCACCGTGGAGAGCTGATCCCGCCCGGCCGGGCGCGGCGCCCGCCGTGGTGACGCCTCCCGGTCCCCGGACGGGCCGCCGGACGGCGGCCGTTCCGGTGGGCGATCAGCCACCATCCGCCGAGCCAGCAGAGCAGCGCGCTCCCAGTGGAAACGCCCACGTAGCCGCCGATCCGCAACGCCTCCCGCCGCGCGCTGCCGTCGTCCGCGACGGCCTGCGGATCCGCCGTGACGCCGAACCCCGCGGCCGCGGCGTCCCCGTCGTAAGCCGGGGCGGCCTTCGGTGATCCCTCCACCGACACCCGCAGGGTCACCGGCACGGGGTGGCTGACGACCTCACCCACCTTGGGGTGCAGGCCGACCTGAAGGTAGTACCAGCCCGCGACGCGCATCGCGTTCGCCGGATCCGTACGGCCCCGGGAGCGGTTGTCGTACGCGACCGGAGCGGTGCTCAGGGAAATCGTCTCGGACGCGCCCCGGTAGTCCTCGAACACCTCTCCCGCGAAGCCCCGGGCCGGGTTGTTGAGCCCGAGCCGCACTCCTCCCGGCGCGTGGAAGCCGGGCGGCGCGAACGCCTTGGGGACCTCCGCCACGACGGAGAGGCGCTGCCCCCAGGACACGGGGATCCGGTAGAACCGGGTCTGGCCGGGCAGCGCGTCGTCCCTCCAGGCGCCCGTGGTCACGGGCGGGGCGTCGTTGAAGCCGGTGCCGCCGGCGACCCGCTTGACCGCCTTGTCCGACGAGGAGGCCGCCACGGAGCGCCAGGTGCCGGGGCCCGGGGCGGTGACCGTGCCGCCGGGCTTGAGGCCGGGCTCCGTCATGTACTTCAGCTCGGTCGGATAGACGGCTCCGGCGGTGCCGGCCGCCGCGGTCCGCTCCACGACGACGCGGTACCGGCCCGCGTACCGGCACGTGCTCGCGGCCGGGTCCGGGCCGGCGTCCGGCCGGAGCCTGCGCACCGCGTAGTCGGCCAGCGGATGGCCGCTGTCATCCTCCCGGAACCTGGCCTCGCCCGCACCGCACTCGTGCCCGTCCTCCTGCTGGAGGAGCACGCGGATTCCGTCGTCGTGCTTGACGGTGGTTCCGGGGGCGGGGGCCGCGACCGCCGAGACGTAGACGTCCGACTTCGCGTCGAGCTCCACCGCGTAGAACTTCTTCTCGCCGGGGCCGATCGTGTCCGTGTACGTCCCCGGCCGCAGTAAGGGACCGCCCGTGACGGACGCCGAGCCGGTGACCTCCTTGGCCCGGGCCGACGTTCTGTAGGCCGACAGGTCGTCGGCCTCGGCGGCGAAGGCCGCCTCTCCCTGCCCGAGCGGAAGCACGCAGAGCGCCGCCGCCGTGGCGAGGGCGGTCCTGTGCCCGCGCCGGTACCGCATCACGCGCCTCCCCGGCATAGCGAATTCGGTCCGGCCCCATCCTGCACGTGCGGGTGTCAACTGCGCAGGCGTTCCAGCCGCTCACGCCCCCTTCGTCAGCCGGAAACGCTCGCCGCACCCAGGAACAGCCCGAGCAGGGCGCCGGCGAGCATGAACGGGCCGAACGGCACGGCCGACTTCCTCCCGGCGCGGCGCAGCACCATCAGGCCGATGCCGTAGGCGGAACCCAGCACCAGTCCCAGGAAGAAGCCGGCGAACAGCACCGTCCACCCGTACCAGCCCAGGGCGGCGCCCACGAGGAGCGCCAGCTTCACGTCCCCGAAGCCCATGCCGCGGGGATGGATCAGGAAGAGGACGAAGTACACGCCGGCCAGGGCGAGCGCCCCGCCGGCGGCTCCGGCCCAGGAGCCGCCGCTGCCGTCGACCAGCGAGGCCGCACCGAGCAGGACGACGGCGGCGCCCGCCAGGGGGAGGGTCAGCACGTCCGGCAGGCGGTGCACGGTCGCGTCCACCACGGCCAGGACGGTCGCGAACGGCGTGAGCAGGAGCCAGACCGCCAGTTCGGGCCGCGGCCCGACGACGGCGGCGAGGGCGGCGCACACCAGCGTGCAGAGCAGGGGCGCCGCCACGGCGGCCGCCCCGTAGCCGGAGCAGCGCCCGGAGGCGTCCGGCGCCGTGGTCGCCGCGGTGCAGCGCGCCCGCCCGAGCCAGCCCCGTGCCCATCCCGTGAGGGGGTGGCCGGCCGGGCAGGCCGTGCGCCACGGCTCCTCGGGCTCCACGGCCAGCCGGTAGGCGGCACGGGGAACGAGGAGCCCGCTGAGGGCGCCGAAGGCGGTGGCGAGGAGGATGAGCGGCAGATGCACGTCACGACCCTACGGGCGGGCGGGCGCGCAGGCATGGGCCCAGGGGCCCAAGGGGCGGGGACACGGCCCGGCCGCGGTTCACAGGACCCCGGTGACGAGCCCCGCCACGACGACCAGAACGACGGTCACCAGTCCCAACACCGTGCCCAGGAACGCCGGTACGGCCACGGCGCCCCAGTTCTCGCGGTCGGCCACGGTCGCGGTCTTCACGGGGGCCCGGGGGTCGTAGGACACCCGCACGGGCGATCCGACGGTGAAGCCGCGGAACGCCCGCGCGTGGTCTTCGAAGCGCACTTCGCGGCCGTCCGCGTCCTCGAAGGCGAAGACGTAGTGCTTGGTGTCCGTGTCGCTGTCCGTGCTCCGGTGCCTGCGGATGCCGACGCAGCGGCCGGTCGCGCGCTCGCCGTGCCGGAGCACGCGCAGGACGGTGAAGAGACGCCGGAGGTAGTGGACGGAGAACACTCCGAAGAGCGCCGCCGCGAAGAGGGGCAGCAGGCCGTCGCCGGCACGGGCGGGCATCGGTGGCCCGTCAGCCGGTGACGCGGACGGATTTGATGATCTCGCTGATGTCGTCGTCGGAGAGCTTCCCCTTCACCGCGTTGATCCGGACCAGGAACGCCTCGTCCTTCTTGTCCATGCCTACGACGTCCACCCCGGTCATCCGGGTCCCCTTGGGGGGCGTGTTCTGCAAGCCGGTCGACGTGAACTCGTAGTCGACGCGCCGCGCGTCGTCCGTCCCCCGGACCGCGATCTTCTTCTGGCCGCCGAGCGTCGAGCCCAGCTGGACGCTGGCCTCGGCGCCGATGGCCGCCGTCTCGGCCGAGGTGGCCGTGGTGAAGTTGAGCTGCACGCCGATCTTGGCGACCGTCTTCTCACCTTCGCTGAGCACGGCGGCCGCCGCGGTGTGGCTGCCCCGGTCGGCGGCGCCGAGCTCGGTGAAGCCGGGCGGGCAGGAGACCGTGAGCCGCTGGGCGTCCAGGGACTTCCAGCCCTCGCCGGGCGCGGCGCCCGCGCCCTTCTCGCTGCCGCAGCCGGCGAGCAGCACCGCGGCCAGGGCCCCGGCCCCGGCGGCCTTCAGGGAGCGCAGCACTTGCTTCACGTCCATGCCCTTTCCATCCTGGCCATCCGGCCCTCTTCCGTCGCGTGGCGGCCCACCGGTCACTTCGCGCAGTAGCTGTACGGTACGTACCCGCGCTTGCCGTTCGCAGGTGCACCCAGGAACTGGGCCTCGTCCAGCTTCTGCTTGCTGTGCTCCGTGGTCACCTTGAAGCCGAGGCTGAGTCCCAGCGTGAGGTCGAAGCCGTACTCCGCCGCGCTGGATTCGCCGTTGTAGTGCATCTTGCTCGACATGCCCTTGTCGAAGAGGAGCCGGCCGAAGGGGTCGTCGTCGCCGGGCCGGTCCGTCGGCGCGTGGTCGCCGAACATGTACGAGAACGGGGCCGTGTTGTCGCCGGACCCGTCCAGCCATTTCTCGGCGACGGCACGGTCGGCGTCGCCCTGGTCGCCCTTGTCGAACACGATGGAGTTCGTGACCACGTCGACGTCGCTCGTCTTCGAGCTGCCGCCCGCCTTGGCGCCGCCGCCCTTCTTGTCGTCCCCGGACTTTCCGTTGTCCTTCGAGCCGGCGGCCTTGCCGCCGTCGTTGGCCTTCCGGTCGACCGTCTGGGTCATGTCGATGCGGGTGAGCTTGCCGGTCTTCTTGTCCCGGGTGACCGTCATGGTCCCGGTGCGGGCGACCGTGCCCTCGGAGGTCCCGCTGAGGCCGCCGGCCTCGACGCCGGCCTTGCCGCCGTACTCCATGCCGGCCGAGTACGTGTACGCCTTGGTACCGGTGATGTCGTTGTTGGTGAAGGTGACCTCCGGCGAGAACTTGAACTTTCCGCCCAGCTGGGCGGACAGCTTCTTCTCATCAGCGGCGGACAGCTTCAGCCCGGCTTCGGCGGACGCCTCCAGACCGATCTTGCCGTAGCCGATGTGCCGGTCCCCGAGCTTCTTCTCGATCTTCTCGCGCTCCTTGGCGTACTGGTACCCCGCGTACCAGTTGCCGCCGCCCATGCCGCCGTACTTCGCGGAGGTCTCCCAGGTCTTCATGACCTCGATGTCCTTGCGGAACTTCTCGGCCTGCTCGGGGCTGTCGAAGGCCCACGTGTCACCGTTGGTGACCTTGACGCCCGCACCGAGCTCGACCTTGTCGGTGCCCAGCTTGCCGACCTTGAGGCCCGGCTTCCACTCTCCGGTGGCCCCGACCGAGGCGGCGTCGGTGAAGGTCAGGTAGACCTTCTGGTCCTTGCCGTCGACCTTGCCGTCCCCGTTGACGTCGGTCTTCGCCTGGAAGGTCTGCTGCTGGAAGCCGTACTCGTTGCCCCACTTGAACCAGGCGATCTTGGCCTCGCTGCCGGCGGTGTCGGCGACGGTGGCGATGTTGCACAGCGGGGGTTCGTAGTCGGCGTCGGTCTTCCCCTGTGCCGTGCCACCGTCCGCCGGTCCACCGCAGGCACCGCCCAGCGCCCGGCAGATCTTGTCCTTGATCTGGCCGCCGATCGACTGCCCCACCTCCGTGGTGAGGAGAGCGGCGATGACGGCGACGACCACGACCACCGTGCCGATGTAGTCGGTGGTGGTCTGCCCGAGATCGCCCCAGGGCCGGCCGGCTCGTTCGTGGCGCCCCTCCAGGAGCCGGTCCAGCAGGAAGGCGGCCGTCCCGCCGAGGAAGAGGGAGGCCACCGCCATCCACACGCCCTCCGCGACGAGGACGTCCCGGCTGTTCACCAGGCCCCGCAGCGTCGCGGCGGCCGGCACCGCGGCCACGGCCACCGCGTGCGGCAGCGGCCGGTGCCGGTACGGCTCGCGGTGCAGCCGGGCCGCGGCCAGTCCCGTGAGCAGGGCGACGAGCGCGTTGGGCACGTGGATCAGGGCGACCCGCCAGCCGAACGCCTCCAGCCTCGCCGCCGTGCCCAAGGCGTCCAGCGGCAGGAACCCCAGCAGATAGCCGGCGGCGAACATCACCAGCAGGGCGGCCGCCCAGGCCCGCGCCAGGGCGAAGAGGGCGCCGGCGCGGGACGGGGGCAGTACTCCGGGAGCGCCGCCTCCGGGCTCCGCCGACCAGTTGTGCCGTGCTCCGCTGCCGCCCATGCCCCGCGCCTCCCCCAGGTGATCACGTTGTCGTCACGCTAGCGGGCGGGGGATGCGCGGTCTTGGGCCCGGAGACCCAATCCGGGCCCAACGGCGGTCAGTTGGAACGGGGGAAGGACACCTCCACGCGGCGGTTCTTCGTACGCCCCTCTTCCGTGTCGTTGGACGCTATGGGCGCGTCCTCGGCGTAGCCGCGGATCTCGTAGCGCACGTCGGAGCCGAGCGTCTTGGAGAGCTCCTTCTGCACGGCGTCGGCGCGCTGCTTGGAGAGCTCCATGCCGTGCTCGTGCGAACCGAGGTTGTCGGTGAAGCCGAAGACGTTGACCTGCCGGGCGTTCTGCTTCTTGATCTCGTCGGCGATGGCGGTGATGCGGTCGTTCGCGGCGGGGTTGAGGTCCGCGCTGTCCTTGGGGAAGAGCACCTCGGCCTGGAGCTGGAACTTCACGTCCGACTCGGAGTCCTCGCGGCGCTCGGACTCGCTCTCGTCGCCGACGATGGTCTTGAGGTCGAGGACCTTGGGCGGGGCGAGCGTCCTGCCGGGCTCCAGCTTGAGGCCGGGGGCCTTGGGGTCGACCTTCCCCTTGAAGACGGAAGGGGCGGCGGGCGCGTCGTCGGCCGCCGCGGTCGTGACGGCGGTTCCCGTCAGGGCGGTGGCGAGGACGGCGGAGGCCAGCAGGGTCGCGCTGTGCGTGCGGAGCTTCCTCATGGGGTCACGCATCCGTCAGCTTCAGGGTGGCCGCCTGGAACGTGGGGATCTGGATGTCCACGGCGGTCGTGCTCTTCGGCGGCGCGGGGAACTGCATGAACACCTTCTGCTCGGACTTGGCCTTGATGATCCCCAGGCTCATGCTCGCCAGCGGGCGGTTCTCCGTGTCGCGCAGCGTGTAGTAGCGCTTCTTCTCCGTGGCGTCCACGAGCGTGGCGCCTCCCAGGGAGTCACCGGCCGCCTGCTTCACGGCGATCTCCGGCCCGGACCACTGGCTGGTCTCGGTGAAGTCCTCGTCGGCCACGTTGCGGAGGGTGCCGCTGACGGTCACGAAACCACTGGCGCTGCGGGCCGCGGACGTGATGTCGAGGGAGATGCCCTGCGCCCCCTTGAGCGTCGCGATCACCTTGGTGTCGCTCGCCCGGCCGGGCCCGGAGTCCTGCTTGGCCGGCTGGTCGGCCGCGGCGGGCTTCTCCTCCTTCTTGTCGTCGCTTCCGCAGGCGGACAGCGTCAACGCGAGCGCCGCCGCCAGGGATACGGCCGCCGCAGCGCGACGCACCTGGGAGATCTGCCTCATGGCCATTACCGCTCGTCCTCTGCTCATCGTTCACGCACTCGGCGCATGGTCAGTCGGAAAGCTTCACTGAAAACAGGTCCGCCACCGTCGGGAAGTTCCGCATGCCGTCCGGGGCACCGGGGTCGAGGTCCCACGTCCGTCCGTCGGCGCAGCGCAGTTTCACGTGCGCGGGGGCGTCCTGCCCCTTCTCCGGCTTCCCGGGCTTGTCCGGCACGTCCGGCTTCCGGTCGCCCCGGGCGGGGACGTCGTCCTTCGTGTCCTTCGCGGGGGGCTGCACGGAGCAGGCCCTGGGGACGATGACGGCGGTGGCCGTGGCTTCCGGGTGTTCCTTCTCGGTGCCCGGGATCACGGAGCTGCCCATCGACTCCCGGGTGCGCACGGTGACCGTGAAGCCGGTGCGGCCCCACCCGAGGGAGCGGCAGCCGCGGTCCCCGGGGAGCACGTCGGAGCCGTTCCGCCCGGCGAACCGGCCGGCCGCCTCACAGGCGCGCTTGGTGAAGAAGCCGCGGCCCTTCAGCAGGCCGTCCCAGCTCGCCGGGTCGGCAAGGGCGTTGAGCAGCCCGGCACGGAGCTGTTCCCTGGCGTCCTGCGCCGCGGCCAGCGCCGCGGCGTCGGCGGCGGACTGGGCGCCGTTGCGCGAGGCGGCGGCCTGCCCCACCGCGAAGTACGCGAACGCGAGGAAGAGCAGGCCCGCCACCACCGTGATGTAGATGGGGAGGGCCTGCCCTGCCTCGCGATGCCGCCGCACGCTCGTGACGATCAGGTCTTGACCTTGTTGATGGCCGCCTTGATCTTGTTCTTGATGACGTCGCCGATGTCCGTGAAGCCCGCGATGGCCGCCATGATCGCGACGACCACGACGATCATTCCGATGTACTCGACGGCGGTCTGGCCCTTGGTGCGCTCGTGACGGAACATCCGCTCGATGCAGGTGTCCCGCCACGAAGCACAGCGGACCTGTGTGCCGACCGCTGTCTTCAGCAGCTTGTCGTTCATTGTCTTCCCCTCCGGCTCCGGCCGGCTCCCTGCCGGCCGTTGCGTAAGTCCGTGCGTCGCCCACGACCCGGGTTGCCACCTGGCCCGGCTCGTCCGCGACATGAGAAACGTACGCTCCGACACCGGCTCCGGTCGTGGGCCCCAAGGCCCATTGCCGGACCCAAATCCCTCCCTGGGTCTCACGGGTGACGTCCTGGGCCCGGGGCCGCGGCCGGCGCTCAGCCATGGCTCCGCCCGTTCTCCCGGGCCGCGTCGAGCCAGAGCACGATGGCCTGGCTGCGGCTGGCGGCGTGCAGCTTGGCGAAGATGCGGTTGATGTGGTTCTTGACCGTCTTCTCGCTGATGAAGCAGGTGGCGGCTATCTGCGCGTTGGACATCCCCGACGCGATCAACCCCATCACCTCCTCCTCCCGCCGGCTGAGCCCGTACCGGGCGGAGCCGCTGCCTTCCCGCCGCACGGCTTGCTCAGAGGCAGACTGTGCCACATCAGCTTGTCCCGGCGAAGGGCGTCTCAGCCGCCGCAGGGGCGCGGAAAGCCTGCGGGCATGCCCGCCTTCGCCGCTCCGGTCGCCGTTCTCCCCTCCCCGGCCTCCCGTTTCGCCGCCCGGCCCGCGAACGGGCGGCGCGGCAGGGGCCCCCGGAACCGGCGGCACCATGGGGTGGGCGGTGCCCGCCCCGCTGCCGAGCCCGTCCGGCAGCCCCTGCGCCGGCGGGCCGAACCCCGCCCCGTCCCGCAGCTGTGCCAGCAGGGCGGTGGAGGCCGTCGCCGTGAAGTGGGCCCGGCCCGCCTTGATGTTGCGCACGGCCGCGACCAGTTCGTCGGCGGTGAACTCGCCGTGCACCAGGTAGCCGCTCGCGCCCAGGCGCAGCGCCTCGTGCACGATCTCGGCCTCCTGGCTGTACGTCAGCATCATGACGGCCGACAGGCCCACGAGGTACGGCAGTGCGGAGATCCCGTCCACGCCGGGCATGCGCACGTCCAGCAGCACGACGTCCGGCCGGTGCAGGTACGCGGCCTCGTACGCCTGCCGGCCGTCGGCGGCTTCGGCGACCACCTCGATGTCCGCGCGGCCGGAGAGCAGGGCGGTGAGACCGGCGCGGACGACGGGGTTGTCGTCGGCGACGACGACGCGGAGCGGCGCGGTGCCGGCCGCGAACGGCGGTCCGGCGGGCTGCGCTTGCCCGGCCGGGGGCGCCTTCGGCTGTGCGGCCGCGGGGAGCGGGCCGGGGTGGGGGCGGGCCTGCGGCGGGGCGAAGGGGGTGTCGTGGGACATGGGCGGCCTCCTCTCGGTGGGGACGGGTCAGGGCGAGCGGCGGAACGGCCGGCGCTTCGGCGGGCTCACGGGCGGGACGGCCGGCAGGGCGGTCCAGTCCTCACCGGGGGGCGGCGGTGCCTGGACGGCCGGTCCGAGCGCCGCCAGCGGGAACTCGATGCGGACCTCGGTGCCTTGGACGGCCCGGCCCTTGCCGATCCGCAGCCGGGCCCCGATGCGTGCCGCGCGCTCCACCATGCCGACGAGGCCGAAGTGCCCGGCCCGCCGGAGGTCGTCGAGCGAGGTGCCGGGCGGCAGCCCGCGCCCGTCGTCGCGGACGCAGATGCGCAGGCTGCCGCGGATCACCTCGGCGGAGACGTCGAGGCGTTTCGCCCCGGCGTGCCGGTGGGCGTTCTCCATCGCTTCGGAGGCGATGGTGAGCAGGTGCCGGGCGACGGCCTGGGGCACGGCAGGCACGGGGGCCCGGTGGAAGGCGGCTTCCAGGCCCGTGCGGCGCCCGAAGTCGGCCACGCGGCCCTCCAGTTCCTCGGAGACGTCCACGCCCCCGTCCAGACCGGATTCCCGCCTGAGGTCGGAGAGGAGCTCGCGGGATTCGGCGGCGGCGCGGCGCGCGGACCGGGCCACCAGCTCGGCCCGGCCCTTGAGCTGCTGCGGATCCATGCGGTCCGCCGAGTGGGCGAGGCCGTCGGCCGCCAGGGCCAGGCCGTGGAGGGTCTTGGCGACGGAGTCGTGCATCTCCCGGGCGAGCCGGGCCCGCTCGCTGCCGACGGCCTCGCTCACGGCGAGCCGCGACCGGGTCACGGTGAGGGCTTCGCTCGCGGCCCCGATGCGGAGCACGAGGCCGCGCAGGGTGGAACCGACGGCCCCCGCGAGGACGCAGACGCCGGGCAGGAAGGTGACGTCGGCCGCCGTGAAGGAGAGGTGCCGGTCGCCCGCGTAGGCGAGCAGGACGATCAGGATGGTCAGGCAGGCGAAGATCCCCGCCCCGCGCAGGCCGTACACCAGCCCCGCGAGCAGCGGGGTGCAGATGGTGACGTAGGCCAGCGGGCTGTCCGGGGTCGCCGTGAAGAGCATCAGGGCGCCGAAGACCGTGTCGAGGCCCAGCAGGGCGGGGTGCCGGAGCAGCAGCGGTCCGAACCGCTCCCAGTCGCGGATGAGGATGTACGAGCCCATGAAGGTGCCGAGGACCGCGCCTCCGACGAGCCAGGTCGGCCAGCCGCGCTGGGCGCCGTAGAGCGTGAAGGGCGTGGCCAGCGCGATCATCGCGAGGCGGAAGCCGAAGACCTGCCGGCACAGCGCCTGCAGGGCGCTGAGCTGGATGGCCGGCGCGGGTTCGCCGCCGCCCGTGCCCGCCGCGGGGGCGGGAAGGGGGCCGGGCGGGGCCGCCGCCGAGGGGCCGGTGTGGTGCGCCATGGTGTCGTCGGGTCTCACGGGTCAGCCCGTCAGGCCGGAGCCGAGGAACATTCCGGCGCCGATCAGGATGATCGTCGCCGGCACCATGATCATGGTGACGATGGTGGTGGCCTTGGGCACGGCCTTGGCGGCCTTGCGCCGGGCGTTCTGGGCGTCCGTGCGGCGCATGTCGTTGGCGATGGCGATGAGCGTGTCGACGATGGGCGTGCCCAGCTCCTCGCCCTGCTGGAGCGCGGTGACGAACATGGCGACCTGTTCGGAGTCGTTGCGCTTGCGCAGCCCGGCGAAGGCCTGCCGGCGGCTGACGCCCATGTCCATCTGGCGCAGGGTGATGCGCAGTTCGTCGGACCAGGGGCCGTCGTACTTCTCGGCCGTCCGGTCGAGGGCCTGCCGGAAGCCGAGGCCCGCGGAGACGACGACGGCGAGGACGTCGAGGAAGTCGGGCAGGGTGCGCTCGATGGCCTCCTTGCGCGCGCGGATGGCCGACCAGATGCCCACCTCCACCCAGACGGCGCCGAAGCCGAGCATCACGAGGGCCAGCAGCACCTGCTGGTTGGCGACCATGGCCAGGGCGCCGATCGCGCCGGTGAATCCGTAGACGAAGCGGCGTGCGGCGTACCGGTCGATGGTGAGACCGCCCGGGTTGCCCGCCATGTCGATCCTGCGGCGGGTCTTGTTGACGCGTTCCGGGCCCATCATGCGCAGCACCATCGGCGCGTAGCGCATGCCCATGCGGTCGATGGCGGATCCCGCGGCGCTGGTGCGGGTGGCGCCGACCTCCAGGGCGATGGCGAGGTCCGGCGGGAGCTTGGCGTCGGAGCGGTAGAGCCGGTAGCCCGAGAAGACTCCGACGATGGAGAGGCCCATGACGAGGGCGAGCAGAAGTCCCATGGAAAAGGCCTCTCAGACGTCGATCTTGCCGAGGCGGCGGACGAGGAAGAACCCCAGCGTGTACAGGCCGATGGAGATGATCACGGCGCCCTGGCCGATCGCCGAACCCGTGATCTTGTCGAGGGCCCCGGGCCAGATCCGGTCCATGACGAGCATGGCGCCCAGGCCCATCGCGGGCACGATGTAGGCGGTGGCGGTGACCTGCGAGAGCTGGGTGCGCACCTCGCGGCGGGTCTCCTTGCGCTCCTCCAGCGTGACGGTGAGGTTGCGCAGCGAGCTGACGACCGTACCGCCCGCCTTGTTGGACAGGACGAGCGTGGTGACGAGGACGACCAGCTCCCGGGAGGGCAGCCGCTTGGCCAGTTCGTCGAGGGCGTCGTCCAGGGTGTGGCCGACGGCCAGCTGGTCGGCGACCCGGGCGAGCTCCTCGCCGGCGGGGTTCTCCAGCTCCTCGGCGGCCATGGCGAGCGCCGTGCGCAGGGCGAGTCCCGCCTGGGTCGCGTTGGCGACGACGCGCGAGAGCTCCGGCAGCTGGTTGATGAACTTCTCGTTGCGCTTCTGGCGCTGCCAGTTGAGGTAGGCGAAGGCACCCCAGAGGCCGGCGCCCGCCGCGATGGGGCCGAAGAACGGGGCGAGCAGCAGGCTGGCCAGCAGCCACAGGCCGACGACCGCGCCGACCATGGCGACGAAGAACTCGCCGGGGGTCAGGGTGAGGCCGGTGGCCGCGAGCCGGTGCTCGATCTTCTTGCCGAAGGCGGTCCTGCGTATCCGGCGGTCGATGCCCCGGAAGGAGCGCCGCTGTCCGCCGCCCCTCGCCCGGTGCGACCGGGCGAGCCGGTCGACCAGCGCCGCGCGCTCCGCCTTGCCCGAGGCGTAAGCGTGCACGCCCGTGATCGCGAGCACGCAGCCCAGCAGCGTGGCGCCGATCGTCAGTAGCGCGTACTTGTCCATGTCCGTGAGCAGGCTTCCTAGTTGGCTTCTCTGGTGGCGAGCTGGTCGTCGGAGGCGGCCACCCCGAAGGCGGGCGGGACGGGCTCGTTCTTGAGGTAGAGCCGGTCGGCGACGCGGCGCGGCAGCGGGAAGTAGGCGAATTCGCCGTGCACGACGCCGTCCGCCGAGATGGGCCGGGCGTGGAACCGGCACACCGTGGTGATCTTGTAGTCCTCCCGGCCGCGGGAGTCGAGGACCGCTATCTCGCTGATCTTGCGGGTGCCGTCGGCGTTGCGGCTCAGCTGGACGATGACGTCCACCGCGCTGTTGATCTGGTCCTTCAGCGCCGGGAACGGGATCTCGACCTCGGACATCGAGGCGAGCGTCTGCAGGCGCATGAGGGCGTCCTCGGCGTTGTTGGCGTGGACGGTGGCCAGGGAGCCGTCGTGGCCGGTGGACATGGCCTGGAGCATGTCGAGCGTCTCGCCGCCGCGGACCTCGCCGATGATGATCCGGTCGGGGCGCATCCGGAGCGAGTTGCGGACCAGGTCGCGAATGGTGATCTGGCCCTTGCCCTCGACGTTCGGGGGCCGCGACTCCAGGGTGATGACGTGCTCCTGCTGGAGCCGGAGCTCCGCGGAGTCCTCGATGGTGATGATGCGCTCGTGCTCCGGGATCAGCCCGGAGAGGGCGTTGAGCAGGGTCGTCTTCCCGGAGCCGGTCGCCCCGGAGACGATGACGTTGAACTTGGCCCGCACCAGCGCGTTGAGGAGCACCAGCATGTTCCCGTCCAGCGAGCCCAGGCCGATCATCTCCTGCAGGGTGTAGGCCCGGGGGAAGCGGCGGATGGTGAGCGTCGCGCCGGAGAGCGCCAGCGGCGGGATGATCACGTTGACGCGCTCGCCGGAGGGCAGGCGGGCGTCCACCATGGGGTTGGACTCGTCGACGCGCCGGTTGACGGTCGAGACGATCCGCTCGATCGTCTGCAGCAGCTGTTCGTCGGAGGCGAAGCGGAGCGGCAGCCGCTCCACCCGGCCGGCCCGCTCCACGAAGATCTGGTCCGGACCGTTCACCATGATCTCGGTGATGGAGGCGTCTTCCAGCAGCGGCTCCAGGATGCCGAGGCCGAGCGCCTCGTCCACCACGCGGCGGATGAGCATGGAGCGCTCGTGCGTGGAGAGGACCGGCCCCTCCCGGCTGATGATGTGGCCGAGGACCCTCTCCAGCCGGGCCC
This sequence comes from Streptomyces sp. SCA2-17, assembly GCF_044336695.1. Classification (NCBI taxonomy): domain Bacteria; kingdom Bacillati; phylum Actinomycetota; class Actinomycetes; order Kitasatosporales; family Streptomycetaceae; genus Streptomyces; species Streptomyces sp. SCA2-17. The sequence goes on along the minus strand of NZ_CP117521.1, from coordinate 4,015,738 downwards.
TGCGCTCGGCCGCGGCCAGCGAGGACATCTCCGCGAGGTCGATCTCCTCCAGCAGCTTGGCGCGGTAGACCGCGACGAGGTGGTTCTCCTCGTGCTGTCCGCCGGCCGCCTCGGGAGCGTGGATGCGCGCCCTCAGGCTCATGATCGGGACTCCTTCTGATGGGTGCTCGGGCTGGTGGGGTGGCTGCGCCTCAGGGCCGGGCGGCGTCCGCGGGCATGGTCACGGACTTCGTGGTGCTGCCCAGGTCGAACGCGATGACCGACGGGATCCGCACCGTGACCGTCGCCGTGACCTCCCCGGGCCCGGTCCGGCACCCGACCTCGGCCCGCTTCGCGATCCATCCGCTCATGGCGGCGTGCCCGGCCGCCCGGCACCCGGCCGGACCGGGGCGCGAGGCCGCCCGGGCCGCGGCGCGCGCCCCGGTGCCGGCCTGCTCCACCGCGTAGGCGGCGAGGCCGATCTGCACCAGGGCCAGCCCCAGCAGGACCAGCAGGGGGAGCATGCCGATGAACTCGACCGCCGCCTGCCCCCGGTCCCCGCGGGCCGTCCGTCGCTTCCGTCTCTCCACGGCCATCGTTCAGCCCTCCTTCGCGGCCGCGGCCTCGCCGGTGACCGTGAAGGGAAACCCGCCCAGCCCCGGGAAGACCACCGGGATCTCCAGCTCGACCTCCGCCCGGTACAGCCCGGCGCCGAAGTCGTCGCGGCACGTGACCGCCGCGGAGTCCCGCCAGTCGCCCGACAGGCTCTTCAGGGCGGCGTCGCGGCACGCGCCGCCCTCCTGCCCCGCCCTCGCGACGGCGCCCCGGCGGGCCGCCTTGTCGGCGGCGTCGCCGGCGAGGGTGTAGGTGTAGCCGGCGAGCGCGCACTCCCAGAGGACGAGCAGCACCAGGATGATCAGCGGCAGGATGCCGAGGAACTCGACGGACACCTGCCCGTGGTCGCGGTGCGCCCGCACGGCGAGCCGTGCGCGTCGCCGCGTCACCGTCCCGCTCCCGCGGTTCCGTCCGGCCCGGCGTCCGGTCGTATCTCCTCGTCGTCCCCGCGCCGCCGCAGGAAGCCGGCCGCTCCCCGGTCGCCGCGGTACCGGGGGCGCCGGCCCTTGCCGGCCGCGTGCTGGCCGGCGCTGCGCACCAGCCCCAGCTCCCCCGCCAGCGCCCACATGGCCTGCTTGACCACGCTGCGGCTGTCGAGGTCCTGCATCCGCCCGGCGTCCACCGCGGGCTGCAAGTCCTTGAAGTGGGCCGGGATGGCCGACCGGGCGACCCGCGCGCCCACGATCCGCTCGACGAGCGGCGGCTGGATCTCGGTGTTGCGCACGGCCCGGTTCACCACGGCCAGGGTCTCCTCGGCCTTGCGGACCTGGAGGCGCTCCCACATCCCCACCATGCGCTTGGCGGCCCGGACGGAGACGACGTCGGGGGTGAGGACGAGGGCGGCGATGTCCGCCATCTCGACGGCCGCCGCATTGGCTCCGGTCACCTGCGTTCCGCAGTCGATGACCACGACCTGGTAGCGGCTGCGGAGCGCGCTGACGAGCTGGCGGGCCGTCCGCTCGCTGACCTCTTCGGCGCGCTCGCCCTCGCCGGGGGCGAGCAGCAGGCCGAGACCGGTCTCGTGGTTGAAGACGACGTCTTGCAGGACGCGCGGGGAGATGTCGTGTATGTCGGCGAGGTCGGCGACGGAGCGCCGGAACTGCACGTCCAGGTACGAGGCGATGTCGCCGCCCTGCAGGTCCAGGTCCACCAGCGCGACGTGCCGGCCGGAGGCCCGGGCGGCGAGCGCGAGCTGGATGCTGATGACCGACGTGCCCACGCCGCCCTTGGCTCCGGTGACGGTGACGACCGTGCCGCCGGGCCCGCTGGGGACGTCGACGTCCGCGGCCAGGTGCTTGCGCACGCCGACGGCCCAGTTCCCGGTGGCGCGGACCCGGGCCTGGAGTTCGTCGTACGACAGGGGCAGGCCGACGACTCCCCGCGCGCCCGCGTCCATGGCCGCGGAGAACAGGGCGGGGGTGGTGTCCGCCGTGATGAGGATGACGCCGGCCGCCGGGAACCGGAGCGCCACCTCCCGGACCAGTTCCAGGGCGGGCAGCGGTCCGATGCGCTCGTGCACGAGGACGACCTCGGGGAGGTCGGCGACGGATTCGTGGGCGAGCTGGGCGAGGGTGTCCAGCAACAGGGTGGAGTTGCCGACGGGCTGGGCGGGATCGGTGTCCGGGAGCTGGCTCAGCAGCGCCGTAACCGAACGGGCGGCGTCCGCGTCACCGACGGCCGGGAGGATTCTTGTGGCCATCCGTTACCTCACTTGTCGCCGTTCAGGGTGTAGTCCCGCTGGTTCGGCGGGATGGTGGTGTCGCTGCCGGGCGCGACGAGCGCGAGGCGGACGTGGGAGGCGAAGGATTCGGCGTAGGCGACGCGCTGGGCGTCGAGGGTCTCCAGGGCGAAGGTGATCGGAACGGCCTCGCCGCCGCTCTGGGCGTCCCCCTGCTTGGGCTGCAGGGCGGTCAGCTTGCCCACGTCGATGACCTTGGCGTTGCTGACGATCACCTTGGACCGCGGCTGGCCGGCGCCGTCGGAACCGCTGCCGCTGCCACTGCCGCTCGTGGCGGCGAAGGTCGCGTAGATGTTCACGGTGGCTCCGGGCGTGATCTTGCCCGCGACGCCCGTCGCGGCGTCGATCATGATGGCGATCTCCTGCTGTCCCGGCTTCAGGGCGGGCCGGTCGGCGATCATGTCGGACTGCAGGAGCGACCCCTCGCGCAGGGGGTTGACCGCTATCTTCCCCGTGACGTCGTCCAGGTTGGTCACGGCGGTCTTCGGCAGCCAGCGCTTGGGCAGGGACACCTTCCGGAACTGCCCGGCCTCCAGCGACCGGTAGGCGGGCACGTCCGACTTCAGCTCGTACGCCGTGACCTCCGGGCCCACCTTGGAGTCGACATCACTGATCACCGAGAGGACCCCGACGAAGGCGGCGAAGGCGCACACGACGGAGAGAAGCAGCAGGATGACGCCGCGTCGCTGGCGTGAGTTCATGGTTGCGGACTACCTCGTTCAAGGGTGGGTTCGATGAGCGGCGGTGCGGGGCGCGCCGGGACGTGCTCCGTGCAGCCCGGTGCTCGTGCGGTTGCCCGGGCACGCGCCGCCCCGCCGCGGAGCGGCGAAGGGCCGGGCGGTGCCCTCTGTGCGTCACTCGGAGGACTGTCCCTGCGGCCCGGCTTCGGCGGTAACGACGCCGCCGGAGGCCGGTTGGTTCGCGTGAGGCGTGAGAGGTGCGGCGCAGAAGACGCAGCGGTCGCCGATGAGCTCCAGACCGCACCACCTGCACGCCTGCCGGCGGACGGAGAAGACGAGCTGGGCGAGCACCGAGGCGTCCCCGATCCCGGCGACGAACTCGACCAGCTTGTCGGTTCCCCACCAGCGCGCGGATTCTTCCGGCAGGCCGGCCTGATGGAGCGTCTGGACGCCCCACGCGGGGGCCAGCTCGCCCGTGACCCAGTCCGCGCCGGCCTTCCCCTGGGCGACGGTCATGTAGGTGCCGAACTTCGGGCCGGGGAGGGTGGCGCCGTCGCCGATCCGGATCAGCCGGGGCTCCGGCCCGGCCAGCACCCCGAACTGGGAACCGGGCAGCCAGGACTTCGCGTGGGCCTTGAGCCCCACCGGGACGTGGTCGAGCCGTGCGACGGAGTTCAGGAGCGCGCCCGCGTAGAGGTAGTGGGGGAAGAGGCGCGCGGCCGAACCGACGACGCCGGGGCCGAGGTCGAAGACGGAGATCTGCCGCAGCTGCCGGGCGAGGACGGCCAGGGCCAAGGGCGGCAGGTCGACCTGGAGCAGCGCGATCCGGCCGTCCGCCATGACCGAGCGGATCGTCTGCAGCCGCCGCCGGTGGGCCGCGGGGAGCGAGGCGGGGTAGAGCACGACGACATGGCCGGACCGCTCCACCAGCGCCTGCACGCCGGCGAGGGCCTCGTCCAGCGACTGCCCGCCCGGCGCCCGGAGCACCGCCGCGGACGGCGTCTGCGCTTCCAGCGGCGCCAGCACCAGATCGTCACCGGTAACTGCTATGGCGGTCGGCACGTCTGACTCCCCGTCCCCTCCGGCCGCTTCGTGGATCAAGCGGTCGCAAATCAGTCTCCCCCGTCGTGCTGCCTCAGCACTTTATCCGTGCCATAGGAGCCCGGAGAACACCTTCTCTTTCCCCGGCAGGAGCCGCCGGCAGCACCAACTGGAAGCAAATCCGGACAGACTGGGCGCCCCGCTCCGCACGCCTTGCGGATCCTACGCCGGACCGGAATTCGAAAAATCGAATTTCCACCCGGAAGGCACCTGCGGAGCAATGGACGCCCGCCCCGGCGAACCATGATCTTTTTGGGCCCCGCGGTGGGCCCGTGGGCCCACGACCCGGCCGTCTCCGCGGGCTAGCGTGACCGGGAATGATCAAGTACAGAGGGCGCGGGGGCATGAGCGGCGGCATAGGCAACAACTTCGGTCCCGGCAGGGCGGACCATCTTCACGGACCTCCGCCCCGGCAAGGGTCCGGCGTCTTCTTCTCGACGATGCGCTCCTGGGCGGCCGCGGTCGCCCTCCTCTTCGTCAGCGGGTACGTGCTCGACGCGGTCGCCCTCGACGACCTGGCGACCGCGGGCCGGCTCGCCTCCTTCGGCTGGCGGGTCGCGCTCATCCACGTCCCGAACACGCTGTACGTGACGCTCGCCGTCTGGGCGGCGGCACGGCTCCACCCGGAGCCGCACCGGGACTCCCTGCCGCTGCACCTCCTGGCCGCGCTGGGCATACCGTTCCTCACCTGCACCCGGACGGTCGTCGAGGGCTGGGACGTCCTCGCCCCCGAAGGCATCGGCATGACCGCCGCCGCCCTCGTCCTGGGCGGGGCCTGCGGGCTCCTCCTGGCCAGGCTGCGGCGTTCCCGGCCCGAGCCCGGGGCCTACGCCTGGGGCGATTCCGGAGTGACCGCGACCGAGTACATCGGGACGGTCGTCGTGGTGGTCGCCGTGATGGCGAGCCTCATCAGCACCGCCATGGGCAAGTCCATCGCCGACACCATCAAGGGCAAGCTCTGCCAGGCTTTCGGCGGCGCGTGCGGCGACGGCACGGAGACCCGGGCCGGGGACGGGAGCAAGCTCAGCAACGCCGACTTCGAGCCGACGATGTGCAACACCGCCAACACGAGCAGCACGGCGGGCCAGGAAGTGAAGATCGCCTGGTTCAAGCTGGGCAACGAGTACGGCTTCCAGCAGCAGAAGTTCAAGGTGCGGGAAGTCGACAAGGACGGGAAGCCCGTTCTGGGCAAGGACGGAAAACCCGTCTACAAGGACCGGGTCCGGCTCACTTTCAGCGAGGCCGGAAAGGCGGGCGTTGCTTTCTCTCCCAAATGGGGCGGGAAGCTCGGCAAACTCGACGAGGACGGCAAGTCCGAAGTGGAGCTGTCCGGTGGCGTGAAGGTCACCGCGGGCGACACCTGGCAGTTCGACAGCCAGGAGGAGGCCGACAAGTTCCGCGACAAGCTGGAGCGGCTGCAGAGCGCCAAGGCCGGAATGCAGTACGCCAGGGATTCGCCCCTGGTGGCCGCCCGCTCGGCCGACCATTACATGAAGCTCCAGAAAGAGGTCAACAACACGATCAACGCGGGCCACCTCTCCTACGGCTCCGTGGGCCTGGAAGGCGCCGGCGACCTCAAGCTCTCCGGCTCGATCGACGACCAGATCGAGGGCAAGCTCGGCGGCAAGGTCAAGGTCGCCCCCACCGCGACGATCACCAAGGACGGCATCAACCACACCACGTCCAAGACCTTCGCCTTCAAGGTGGAGGGCAGCACGGGCGGAGAGGCCAGCGCCGGGGGGACCAAGGTCTCGGCGGAGAACGGAGCCGGGGTCACCGGCGCCATCACGGTCACCCGCGACGAGGGCCATCACCTGAAGCGGATCATCATGACCCGCACCCAGGAGAACTCCGGCAAGGCCGGCGGCAAGCACGAGGCCTCGAGCGACGAGAAGGTCCCGGACCAGAACGACAAGGGCAAGGACAACAAGAACGCCGGCAAGTCCAAGGGCAAGGGGTCGGTCAGCGGCTCGGCCAAGGACACCGTGACCGAGGTCGTCACGACCACGCTCGACATCAACGACGACACGCAGCGGGATACCGCCGAGAAGTGGCTGAAGGGGAACGGCAAGTACGGGACGCCCCTCGAAATGCTGCTCTTCGACGGGGCTCCCACGGAGAAGCCCGGTGACGACGACAAGTTCGGCCAGCTGATGTTCGAAGACGGCAAGTCCAGCAAGCTCACCTACGACGGCGTCACCGACGCCGCGGAGTTCGGCGCCGAACTCAACCTCGGCATGGTCTCCTTCGGCTACACCGCGAACGTGGAGGCCAGCAAGGACCACGTCCGCCAGAAGGACGCGGAGTTCCTGGGCGCCCCGCAGGACGGAAAGCGCAGCTACCTGCCGATGACGCTCTGCTCGAAGTAGCGGCCTCGAGTGATATCACTGCCGGACAGCCATCCAGAGAGCGAGACCCGATGATCAGCGCCACCGTACGCCGCGCCACGGCAGCCGCCGCGACCACCGCCCTCGCGGGCCTCCTCGCGGCCGGCTGCGGTAGCGAGAAGGCCGGGGAGGCGGCCGTCCCCGAGGGGTGGCGGACGCTGGACGCACAGCAGGTCAGCGTCGCCTACCCGAAGGGGTTCGCGGAGCTGGCCGAGGACAAGCTCCCCAAGTCCGCCACGGCCGAGGCGGACCTGGTGGAGGGCGGGAAGACCGTCGCCCGCGTGATCGTGCAGGTCCGGTTCATGGAGACGAGCGACCTGGACATGGCGGTCGCGGGCGCGGACGCGGCGTACGAATTCGGCGGCACGGCCAAGGACAAGGAGGACGTGAAGGTGCCCGGGACGAGCCGGGCCACGCGGATCGGCCACGAGTTCACGTCCAGCGGCGCCGACGGGTCTCCTCCGCGGGGCACCGAGATGACCGCCGTCGACGTCGTCGGCATGGACAAGGACGACAAGCCCTGGGTCGTACGGGTCACCGCGCCGAAGGGGAAGCTCTCGCAGGACGACCTGGACGGGATCCTGAAGTCCATCAAGGTGACCGGCTGACGGTCCCGTGCGCTAGCGCTTCGGCCACACGTCCGTCACGTACAACCAGAGAACCACCAGGCTGGTCAGAAAGAAGGAACCGCTCACCACTATCCCGAAAAGGCCCCCGAGCAAGGGGGAAAGGGTGCGCGCTCCCATGACGGTCGCCGTCCGCTCCGGGTCCTCGGTCCGGTAGCGGACGGTGACCGTTCTGCCTTCCCGCATGAGCATGGTGGGTTCCTCGAACTCCACCGCCCGGCCGTCGGCCGTGGTGAAGCCGTAGACGTGGTGCATGCGCGTGAAGCCGTCGGAGCCTTCCGTTCCGTAGCTGCGCACGCAACGGCCTTCCGCGCGCTCGCCGAAGAAGACGGACCTCAGCGAGGTCAGCCATTCGTGCACGCACTTGCAGAGGATCCATGCGGTGCCCGCCACGAAGAGCAGAAGGACGATCAGGGTGGTCATGCCCGCAGCCTAATGACGGCTGCCGGAACCCTTGACAGGGCAAATGGTCTGGACCAACTTGTACGCCACGGCGGCCACCGTTCCCACCCTCCCTCGCCTGTTCTCCCACTCCCCACCGGAGGCACCAGTGGAGCACTCACGCCTGCCCCGTCACAGACGCCGCACAGCCCGTCTCTGCACCCTCCTGGCCGCGGGCCTCGCGCTCGCCGGTCTCCCCGCCTTCCCCGCCTTCGGTGCAGGGCCGGCGCATGCCGCCGTTGACGGCAACCTCGCCAAGAACCCCGGTTTCGAGTCCGGTCTGGCCGGGTGGACGTGTTCCGGCGGCAGCGGCGCCGTCGTCGCGTCCCCCGTGCACTCCGGAAGCGGTGCGCTCAAGGCCGTGCCCGCCGGGGCGGACCACGCCCGGTGTGCGCAGACCGTCGCTGTACGGCCCGGCTCCTCGTACACGCTGAGCGCGTGGGTGCAGGGCTCCTACGTGTATCTCGGCGCCGACGGCACGGGGACGACGGACGTGTCCACATGGACGCCGTCCGCGGGGTCCTGGCAGCAGCTCACCACCACCTTCACCACGGGCCCCGCCACCACCTCCGTCACCGTCTACACCCATGGGTGGTACGGGCAGCCCGCCTACTTCGCCGACGACATCACCCTGACGGGGCCGGGCGGCGGCGACCCCGGGGAGCCGGTGCCCGGTGCTCCGGGCGGGCTCAGGGCAGGGGCCGTGACCGCCTCGTCCGTGGCCCTGGCCTGGGACGCGGTGCCCGGCGCCACGGGCTACAACGTCTACCGGGACGGCACCAAGGTGCTCTCGGCGGAGGCGGCTTCGGCCACCGTGACGGGGCTCGCGGCCTCGACCTCGTACCGGTTCGAGGTCTCGGCCACCAACGCCGCCGGAGAGTCCCCGAAGTCGGCAGCGGTGACGGCCACGACGAGCCCGGGCGGCGGCGACCCGGGCCCCGGGCCCTCGGTACCCGAGCACGCCGTCACCGGCTACTGGCAGAACTTCAGCAACGGTGCCACGGTCCAGAAGATCAGTGACGTGCAGAGCCAGTACGACATCATCGCCGTCGCCTTCGCCGACGCCACCGCCACGCCCGGCGCGGTCGACTTCCGGCTCGACCCCGCGCTGAACTACACCGAGGCGCAGTTCAAAGCCGACATCGCGGCCAAACGGGCGGCCGGGAAGAGCGTCGTCCTCTCCATCGGCGGCGAGCGCGGCACGATCACCGTCAACGACGCCTCCTCCGCGGCGCACTTCGCGGACAGCGTCTACGCCCTGATGCGGGAGTACGGGTTCGACGGCGTCGACATCGACCTGGAGAACGGGCTGAACCCCACCTACATGACGCAGGCGCTGCGCGCGCTGTCGGCGAAGGCAGGAAGCGGGCTCGTCATCACCATGGCGCCGCAGACGATCGACATGCAGTCGACGTCGGCGGGCTATTTCCGGACCGCGCTCAACATCAAGGACATCCTGACCGTCGTCAACATGCAGTACTACAACTCGGGTTCCATGAACGGCTGCGACGGCAAGGTCTACGCGCAGGGGTCGGTCGACTTCCTCACCGCGCTCGCCTGCATCCAGCTCGAAGGCGGCCTCGACCCCTCACAGGTCGGCCTGGGCCTGCCCGCCTCGCCCCGCGCCGCGGGCAGCGGCTACGTGTCCCCGTCGGTGGTCAACAGCGCGCTGGACTGCCTGGCGAAGGGCACGGGCTGCGGGTCGTTCAAGCCGTCGCGGACGTATCCCGGGATCCGCGGCGCCATGACGTGGTCGACCAACTGGGACGCGGCAAACGGCAGTTCCTGGTCGGGCACGGTCGGCCCGCACGTGCACGGGCTGCCGTAACCCTGGGCGCCCACCGCACACCCGCCCGCTGCCGGACCGGCCCGGAGGCCCGTCCGGCAGCAGGGCGTGGGTGGCGGAACGTTACGGCTTGGGAAGCTCGCAGCCCGGGAGGCTCAGGTCCAGCTTGTTGCCGGTGGCGAAGCACTTGGCGATGCCGTACGTCTCCTGGGCGTAGTTGATGCCCTGCCGCACGGTCACCTGGCCGTTCTCGTCGACCTCGCACGGGTTGTTCATCGTGCAGCGCTCGCCGCTCTCGTTGCCGGTGTTGTTGATCGCGATGACCTTGCCGGTGTTCGCGTCGACCACCGGCGAGCCGGACGTGCCGCCTATCGTGTTGCACGACGAGGTGTAGCGGAGCGAATCCTTCCAGGTCCAGTCGGCCTCGCGGAGCTGGTGGACGAACCCGTCGGCGTTGCAGCTGTAGATCCGCTTCCAGAAGCCGGAGACGACCTTGATGGCCGTGCCGGCCACGGGGTGGTCGGGTGACAGGTTCAGAGCGTCGATCTTGTACCGCTGCTTGATCTGCGCGTACGTCGTGTTCAGCTCGTAGAGGGTGACATCCGTGTCCGTCATCGTGGCGTATGAGACTTTTGCGGCACGCAGTGTGGCAACCTTGCCCGCACTGGAGTTCAGCAGGCTGAAGGTCCGCGTGGACGGCCGGTCGGTGATGACCTCGCCGGGCCCCGGCATGCCGGTCTCCAGGCAGTGTCCGTTGGTCATGACGAGGCCGGGGTCGTTGTCCGACGAGCCCGGAAGGCGGATCAGGGAGCCTGAACAGTTGCTGAGCGCCACGGTGCCCGCGAAGTCGACCGCCTTGGACCCGGCCTTGGCGGCGCCCGCCGCGCCGTCCGGGGAAGCCGCGGTGGCGGTGCCCGCACCGGCCACGGTCGCTCCGGTGAGGAGCAGTGTGGCGAGCGCACCGACGAGAGGTCTTCTCATGGGGGGTGGTTCCTCTCTGAGCCGAGCCGAAGCCCTGTTCGGTTTTGACATGCGCATTGTTGGTGCCGGTGGGGGCGGGCGCAATCAACAGGACCGAAGTCACCGGAGTGGCGCACAACTTGGCCGGATTCCCCCGCCTCCCTTACGTTGACCCGTTCATGACACAGCTCGACACTGACCACGCACCCCCTGTACCCCCTTTTCCCTCCCTCGCGTCACCCCCCACGTGACACCCCCCAGCGAGATCTGTCCACGCGAGACCTGTCCACGCGACCTGTCCACGCGACAGCTCTCCACGCGACACCCCCCACCCGTCGCACGACCGGAACCCCCCAGGAGACCGCATGCGACCGCGTTCGCGCGGCAGATGGGCGACCGCCCTCGCCGCCGTGCTCACCCTGGCCCTGGCCGTCCCCGCCGCCTCGCGCGGCGCCGAGGAGGCCCGCGGGACCCACGAGTACGAGGTCACCGGCCCTCGTACCGCAGCCCAGCGCACCGCCGTCGCCGCGACCGGCGTCTCCGTCGACGCCGTGCGGGGCGCCTCGATCGTCGTCACGGCCGACGACGCCCAGGCCGAGCACATCCGCCGGATGGGCTACAAGGTCAGCCGGCTGCCCGGCCCGCCGGACCGCTCGGGCGGCCGGGCCACCGAGCCGTACGACTTCCCGCCGGAGGACGCGAAGTACCACAACTACAAGGAGGCCATGGCGGAGATCGACGCCGGCGTCGCCGCCCACCCGTCGATCATGAGCAAGAAGGTCATCGGCAAGTCCTACGAGGGCCGTGACATCGTCGCCGTCAAGATCAGCGACAACGTCGCCACGGACGAGGACGAGCCCGAGGTGCTCTTCACCGCGCACCAGCACGCGCGCGAGCACCTCACCATCGAGATGGCCCTCTACCTGCTCAAGGAGTTCGGCTCCAAGTACGGCAGCGACCCGCGCGTCACCAAGATGGTCGACTCGCGCGAGATCTGGGTCGTGCCCGACGTCAACCCCGACGGGGGCGAATACGACATCGCCACCGGCTCGTACCGCGGCTGGCGCAAGAACCGCCAGCCCAACGCCGGCTCCGCCTCCCGCGGCACCGACCTCAACCGCAACTGGAACTACAAGTGGGGCTGCTGCGGCGGCTCCTCCGGCAGCCCCGGCTCCGAGACCTACCGCGGCACGGCGGGCGAGTCCGCGCCCGAGGTGAAGGTCGTCGCCGACTTCGTCCGCAGCCGGATCGTCGGCGGCAAGCAGCAGATCAAGTCGGGCATCGACTTCCACACGTACAGCGAGCTGGTCATGTGGCCCTTCGGCTACACCTACGACGACACCGGGCCCGGCATGAGCCAGGACGAGCACGACGTCTACGCCACGCTCGGCAAGTCCATGGCCGCCAGCAACGGCTACAAGCCCGAGCAGTCCAGCGACCTCTACACCACCGACGGGACCATCGACGACTGGCTCTGGGGCGACCAGCGGATCTTCTCGTACACCTTCGAGATGTATCCGAACGAGAGCGGCGCGGGCGGCGGCTTCTACCCGCCCGACGAGGTGATCGACCGGGAGGTCGTGCGCAACCGCGAAGCGGTGCTGCAACTGCTGGAGGCCTCGGACTGCATGTACCGGGTCATCGGCAAGGAGGCGCAGTACTGCAAGAAGTAGCCGTGCGTGCGGCCCCGCCGGTCCGGAGGGAGGACCGGCGGGGCCGCGTCACGGCACCACCGCGCTCAGCGCCGCCGCCACCGCGAACCCCGCCACCGACAGCACCGACTCCAGGACCGTCCACGACGCCAGCGTCTCCCGCTCCGGGATGCCGAAGTACGTGGAGACCATCCAGAAGCCGCCGTCGTTGACGTGCGAGGCGAAGACCGAGCCCGCCGAGATCGCCACGACGACCAGGGCCGCCTGCGCCTGCGAGGGGCCGCCGCCGGGACCGCCGGCCAGCAGCGGGGCGACGATGCCCGCCGTCGTCACGATCGCCACCGTCGCCGAGCCCTGCGCCACCCGCAGGACGACCGCGATCAGCCACGCCAGCACGACGACCGGCAGGCCGGCCCCGGCGAACGCGTCGGCCAGCGCCTGGGCCACGCCGCTCCCCTTGAGGACCGCGCCGAAGACGCCGCCCGCGCCGACGACGAGCAGGATGTTGCCCACCGGCTTGAGCGAGGCGGTCGAGACGGCCTCCAGCGACGTACGGGACCAGCCGCGCCGCAGACCCAGCAGCCAGTACGCCAGCAGCAGGGCGATCGTCAACGCCACGAACGGGTGACCGAAGAACTCCACCACCGAGCGGCCCGTGCTCGGCGCGAACGCCACCGAGGAGAAGGTCGCGAGGAGGATGAGCAGCAGGGGCGTGCCGATGACGGCGAGCAGGGTGCCGAGCGCGACCGGTTGCTCGGGGGCCGGCCCCTTCGATGACGGGCCCTTCGATGACGGGCCCGGCGGGCCTGACGAGCCCTTCCGCGCCGCCGTCGCCGTCGCCGCCGTCCGCTTCGCCTCCTCGGCCGCCGCCGCCATCTCCTCGGGTACGGGGACGAAGACGCGGCGGCCGATCCACGCCGCGTACGCCCACGCCGCCACCACCGCCGGCACGCCCGCCGCCGCGCCCATGAGGATCACCAGACCGAGGTCCACGTGCAGCAGCCCGGCCGCGGCGACCGGGCCCGGGTGCGGCGGTAGGAAGGCGTGGGTCATGGAAAGGCCGGCCAGCAGCGGCAGCGCGTACAGCAGAATCGATTTTCCGCTGCGCCGGGCGGTCGCGTACACGATCGGCGCGAGGACGAAGATGCCGACGTCGAAGAAGACCGGTATGCCGAAGACCACGCCGGTCACGCCCATCGCGAGGGGCGCGCGGCGCTCGCCGAAGAGGGCGCGGAGCCGGCCGCTGAGGGCCTCCGCGCCGCCGGAGGCCTCCAGGACCGAGCCGAGCATCGTGCCGAGCCCGACGATGACGGCGATGTGGCCGAGGGTGCCGCCCATGCCGGACTCGACGAGCGAGACGGCGCCGGACTTCTGGACCGTGCCGAAGAGCTCGGTCACGGACAGCCCGGCGCCGAGGCCGACGGCGATCGAGACGGCCAGCAGGGCCACGAAGGGCTGGAGCCTGGCCTTGATGATGAGGAAGAGGAGCAGGGCGATGCCGAGGGCGGCGACGGTCAGCAGACCGGCGGTGCCCGGGACGAGGGCGAGCAGCCCTCCGGTGCGGCGCTCGGCCGCGTACGTGACGGTCTCGGCGGACACGTCGGCAGCGTCGGGCACGACGGGCACCCCCCGGCCTCGTGACGGCCGTCAGCCGAGGACGGCGAGTGCGTCGATCTCGACGAGCAGACCGGCGGGGAGGCCGACGTAGACGGTCGTACGGGCGGCGGGGACGGCCGTCAGCCCGGCGAAGTACGCGTCGTAGAGCTCGTTGAACTCGGCGAAGTGGGCGGTGTCGGTGAGGTAGATCCGCATCATGATCACGTCCTCCCAGGTCGCGCCGCCCTCCTCCAGGACCGCCTTGACGTTGGCGAGGGTCTGGAGGGTCTGGGCGCGCAGGGTGTCCCCGGCGGGCGTCGGCGGCCGGCCCTCTTCCGCCGGCAGGAAGCCGACCTGGCCGGCGACCTGAAGGATGTTGCCCTTCCGCACGCCGTGCGAGAACTTCGCGGGCGGGGTGGTGTGCGTGGCGGGAGTGAGAGCTGTCTTCTCGGTCATGCCGGTCATGCCGGTCACGTCAGTCATGAGTTCGCTTTCTGGAGGGGTGGCGGTGTCGTACCGGAGTACTCCGCGCTGATGGCGTCCGCGGTGCGGCGCAGCAGCGGGAGGAGTTCGAGGAGTTCGCCCGTGCCGACGACGACGTTCGGCGCGGAGACCGAGCAGGCGGCGACGGTGCGGCCGTCGGTGCCGCGGACGGGTGCGCCGATGCAGTTGATGGACTCCTCGTGGCCGCCGAAGTCCGTGGCCCAGCCCTGTTCCCGTACGGTGGCGAGCTCCTTGAGGTACGCGGCGGCGTTCGGCGTCGAACGGGCCGTGTAGGCGGGGTAGTCGAGGCGCTCGGCGACGGCGCGCCGCTCGGGTTCGGGCAGGTCGGCGAGGAGCAGTTTGGCGACGGCGGCGACGGTGATCGCGACGGGCTTGCCGATGCGCGAGTACATCCGTACGGGGTAGCGGCTCTCGACCTTGTCGATGTAGAGGACCTCGCCGTCCTCGTACACGGCGAGGTGCACGGTGTGCCCGCAGCGCTCGTTGAGCGCGGCGAGGTGCGGGTGGGCGATCTCGCGGACGTCGAGGTTCTCGGCGGCCTGCTGGGCGAGGGCGAACAGGCGGGTGCCGAGGCGGTAGCGCTGGTCCTGCTGCCGGTAGACCATGCCGTGTTCGTGGAGGGTGCGCAGGAGGCGCAGCGCGGTCGACTTGTGGACACCGAGGCGGGCCGCCACCTGCTCCAGGTTGGCCGGCCCCTCGGCGAGGAGCGGCAGGATCCGCAGGGCGCGGTCGACGGTCTGGCTCATGGGGTGCGTTCCTTCGCGCTGGCGGGGGCGGGGGCGGCCGTGGACCGGGGCGGGGGCTCCGTCGTGGGCCCGGTCGTGGGCCCGGTCGTGGGCTCGGTCCAGCCCGGGGCGAGTCGCAGTCTCCCCCACGCCGCGGGGCCGAGGGCGGCGAGCCGGTCGGCGTGCTCGCGGCGGGGCGGGGCGGCGAGGTCGCCGGGGACGGTGAGGGCGGCGGCGGCCATGAGGTGACCGTGACGCAGGCACTGTTCGATGCCCAGCCCGCGGAGAGTGCCGGAGAGGAAGCCCGCGGCGAAGGCGTCCCCGGCGCCGACGGGGGCGACGACGCCGACGGAGGGGGCGGGGACGGAGACGACCGCGTCGGCGGGCGGCGTCGTGCCGGAGCCTTCCGCGTCAGCGCGTACGTACGCCGTCGCCCCCGCCGCGCCCTGTTTCACGACGAGGATCCGCGGTTCGGGGAGGGCGGCGCGGATCGCGGCGGGGCCGTGGAGGCCCCAGGCGGCTTCGGCTTCGTCCTCGCCGACGAAGACGAGGTCGCTGCGGCGGGCGAGGGAGGCCAGGACGGCGGGTCCGTCAGGGGCGTTCCGCCACAGCGCCACGCGGTAGTTGACGTCGAAGGAGACGAGGGGGCGGCCGGGGCGGCGCTCGGTGAGGGCGCGGAGGAGGGCGAGGCAGCCGGCGGAGAGGGCGGCGGTGATGCCGGTGAGGTGCAGGACGCGGCCGGACCAGGCGGTGGCGCGGCGGACCAGGGCCGGCGACATGGCGGAGGCGGCGGATCCGGCGCGGTAGTAGAGGACTTCGGAAGGGGGCGATCCGTCGGTGACGGACGGCAGGACCGGCAGGCCCACGGACCGTTCCCCTGCCGTACGGAAGTACACGCCCGTCGGCCGGGCGGGGTCGCGCTGGACGGCGGAGACGTCCACGCCGTACGCGGCGATCGCGGCCACCAGGTGGTCGCCGAAGGCGTCCGCGCCGACCCGGCTCACCCATGCGGCCCGGTGCCCGGCGGCGGCCAGGGCGCAGGCGACGTTGGACTCGGCGCCGCCGATGCCCCGGGCGAAGAGCGCGGCGTCGGCGAGCGGCTCCCGTTCCGCCGCGGGCCGGAAGGCGGCCATCGACTCGCCGAGGCACACGACGTCGGGGCGCGGGGCCGCGCCCGGGCCGGCGTCCGGGGTGCCCCTCGGGGCGGCGGCTGCGGTCACGGTCGGCCCTCGCTCCTCGCTCCCGTCCGGGGTCTTTGTACGCGTCCTGTCACGGTCGCTCCCGGGGCGTGAGACGACCGTTGACCCGGTACTTGGCGGGATGTTAGACAGCAGCCAGCGCAGTACGCAACGGTCGTTGCACAGAGTGCAACAACAGCACACCCCAGACACCCCGGGAGGCTCCATGGCCACTACCGACGCCACCGACGCCGCCGATGCCGTGGCCCGGCTCGCGGACACCCGCGTCGACCACCGCTTCAAGGGCCTGCCCCCGGACGCCGAAGGCCTGACCGTGGGCGCTCTGGCCGCCGAGCGCCGCTCGCTGTTCACGGGCGGCTTCACCACGCCCGTGCTCGCCCTGTCGGCGGAGGCGCTCGACCACAACCTCGCCCTCATGGAGCGCTGGTCCGCCGGGCACGGCCTGGCCTTCGCCCCGCACGGCAAGACCACGATGGCGCCGCAGCTGCTGGAGCGGCAGATCGCGCACGGCGCGTGGGGGATCACCGCGGCGACCGTCTCCCAGGTCCGCGTCTACCGCGCGCACGGCATCCGCCGCGTCTTCCTCGCCAACGAGGTCGTGGACGCCGCGGCCCTGCGCTGGCTCGCCACCGAGCTGGACGCCGACCCGGGCTTCCGGCTCTTCACCTACGTCGACTCCGTCCGCGGCGTCGAACTGATGGACGCCGCCCTGCGCGCGGCCGGGGCCCGCCGCCCCCTCGACGTCGTCGTCGAGCTGGGCGCCGAGGGCGGCCGTACGGGCGCCCGCACCGAGGCCGACTGCACGGCCGTCGCCGACGCCGTGGCCGCCGTGACCACCCTGCGGCTGGCGGGCGTCGGCGGCTACGAGGCGGAGATCCCGGGCGCGGACGGCGACCTCGTCCGTACGTGGCTGCGCCGGCTGACCGCGCTGGCCGCCGAGTTCGACAAGGCGGGCCGGTTCGGGGACGTGGCGGAGATCGTCGTGAGCGCGGGCGGCAGCGCGTGGTTCGACGCGGTCGCCGAGGTCTTCGCGGAACTGCCGGCGCTGTCGGTGCCCGTGCTGAAGCTGCTGCGGTCGGGCGCGTACATCACCCACGACGACGGGGCGTACCGGAAGAAGACCCCCTTCAACCGGCACCCGGACGAGGGCGAACTCCGCCCGGCGTTCCGCCTCTGGGCCCAGGTCGTCTCCCGCCCCGAACCGGGCCGCGCCTACCTCAACGCCGGCAAGCGGGACGTGCCGTACGACCTGGACCTGCCGGTCGTACGGGCCGTGCGGTCCGCACGGGACGGCTCCCTGCGGGGCGGCGACGGCATGACCGTGATCGGCCTCGCCGACCAGCACGCGTTCGTGGAACTCGCGGAGGGGGCGGAGGTGGAGGTCGGCGACTGGGTGGGCCTGGGCCTGTCGCACCCGTGCACGGTGTTCGACAAGTGGCAGTTGATCCCCCTGGCCACGGAGAACGGCACGGTCACGGACTACATCCGCACGTTCTTCTGACGGGCGCGGCCGGCGCATTTTCCCGCCGCAACGGCGCGCAACCCCACCGGACGTGCCCGGCGGTGCCGGGCCGTCCTCGACCCAGGGAGCGCAATCAATGGACACCGTGTTCCGGAACGTGCGCGTCATCGACGGCTCCGGCGGCCCCTCCTACCGGGCCGACGTCGCGCTGGCCGCAGGCCGCATCGCGGAGATCCGGCGCCCGGGGGACGGCCCGCGCCCCACCGCCCGCCGCGTCGTGGAGGCGGACGGCCTCGCCCTGTCCCCCGGCTTCATCGACATGCACGCGCACAGCGACCTCGCCCTCCTGCGCGACCCCGCCCACACCGCGAAGGCCGCCCAGGGCGTCACCCTGGAGGTCATCGGCCAGGACGGCCTGTCGTACGCGCCGGTCGACGACCGTACCCTCGCCGGCGTCCGCGCCCAGATCACCGGCTGGAACGGCGACGGTGCCGACATCGACTTCACGTGGCGCACCGTCGGCGCATACCTGGCCCGCCTGGACCAGGGCATCGCCGTCAACGCCGCCTACCTCCTCCCCCAGGGCACGCTCCGCGCCCTCGTCGTCGGCTGGGAGGACCGCCCCGCGACCCCCGCCGAGACCGGGCGCATGAAGCGGCTCGTCGCGGAAGGGCTGGCGGAGGGGGCGGTCGGCCTGTCGTCGGGGCTGACGTACACGCCCGGCATGTACGCGACGGACGCCGAGCTCACGGAGCTCTGCCGCGTCGTCGCCGCGTACGGCGGCTACTACTGCCCGCACCACCGTTCGTACGGGAAGGGCGCCCTCGCCGCGTACGAGGAGATGATCGCGCTCACCCGCCGCGCCGGCTGCGCCCTGCACTTGGCCCACGCGACCATGAACTTCGGCGTGAACGAGGGCCGCGCCCCCGAGCTGCTGGCCCTGCTCGACGCGGCGCTCGCCGCGGGCGCGGACATCTCCCTCGACACGTACCCGTACACCCCCGGCTGCACCACGCTCGCCGCGATGCTGCCGAGCTGGGCGGGCTCGGGCGGCCCGGAGGCGGTCCTGGCGCGCCTGCGCGACGACGCGACGGCCGGCCGCATCCGGTACGCGATGGAGACCGAGGGCGCGGACGGCTGCCACGGCGTACCGATCGACTGGGAGACGATCGAGATCTCGGGCGTCGCGCACCCGCACCTCGCCGCGGGCCACGTCGGCCGCACCGTCGCCCGCGCCGCCCGCGAGCGCGGCGAGGAGCCGTGGGCGACGGCGCGCCGCCTGCTGGTCGAGGACCGCCTGGGGCCGACGATCCTCCAGCACGTGGGCCACGAGGAGAACGTCCGCACGATCATGCGGCACCGCGTGCACACGGGCGGCAGCGACGGCATCCTGCACGGCGCGAAGCCCCACCCCCGCGCCTACGGAACGTTCCCGCACTACCTCGGCCGGTACGTGCGCGAGCTCGGCGTGCTCTCCCTGGAGGAGTGCGTGGCGCATCTCACGTCGCGCCCCGCGGCCCGGCTGAGGCTGCCCGACCGGGGTCTCATACGGGTCGGGCACCGCGCGGACCTCGTCCTCTTCGATCCGGAGACGGTGGCCGCCGGCGCCACTTTCGAAGCCCCGCGAACGCTTCCGACCGGCATTCCTTATGTCCTGATTGCCGGACGCTTTGTGATGGAAGACGGCCGCCGGACGGACGTCCTCGCCGGCCGGGCCGTCCGGCGCACCGCACGGCCGTGATCAGCGGCTTCGGGGCGGCGACGGCGCACCCGGAAACGGCGCGCACCCCGTGCCGCACCCCCGTATGGTGGCCGTCATGCAGGTGATCCAGTCAACGAAGCTCGCCAACGTCTGCTACGAAATCCGTGGCCCGGTGCTCGAGGAGGCCATGCGGCTGGAAGCGGCAGGTGAGCGCATCCTCAAGCTGAACACCGGCAACCCCGCGATCTTCGGGTTCGAGTGCCCGCCGGAGATCCTCGAGGACATGGTGCGCAACGTCGGCGACGCGCACGGCTACGGCGACGCCAAGGGCCTGCTCTCCGCCCGCCGCGCGGTGGTGCAGCACTACGAGACGAAGGGCATCGAGCTCTCCGTCGAGGACGTCTACCTCGGCAACGGCGTCTCCGAGCTGATCCAGATGTCGATGCAGGCGCTGCTGGACGACGGCGACGAGGTCCTCGTCCCCGCGCCGGACTACCCGCTGTGGACGGCCTCGGTCTCCCTGGCCGGCGGCACCGCCGTGCACTACCGCTGCGACGAGCAGGCGGACTGGATGCCGGACCTCGCCGACATCGAGCGCAAGGTCACCGACCGCACCAAGGCCCTCGTCATCATCAACCCGAACAACCCCACGGGTGCGGTCTACGACGACGAGATGCTGCGCGGCCTGACCGAGATCGCCCGCCGCCACAACCTGATCGTCTGCTCCGACGAGATCTACGACAAGATCCTCTACGACGGCGTCACGCACACCCCGACCGCCGCCATCGCCCCCGACCTGCTGACCCTCACCTTCAACGGCCTCTCGAAGGCCTACCGGGTGGCGGGCTACCGCAGCGGCTGGATGGCGGTCTGCGGCCCGAAGTCCCACGCCGACAGCTACATCGAGGGTCTGACGATCCTCGCCAACATGCGGCTGTGCGCCAACATGCCGGCGCAGCACGCGGTGGCCACGGCCCTCGGCGGCCGGCAGACGATCAACGACCTGGTGCTGCCGGGCGGCCGGCTGCTGGAGCAGCGCGACGTCGCGCACGAGCTGCTGACGCAGATCCCGGGCGTGACGTGCGTGAAGCCGAAGGGCGCGCTGTACGCCTTCCCGCGCCTCGACCCCAAGGTCTACAAGATCAAGGACGACCGGCAGATGGTGCTGGACCTGCTCCGCGCCGAGAAGATCATGGTCGTCCACGGCACGGGCTTCAACTGGCCCGAGCCGGACCACTTCCGCCTGGTCACGCTGCCGAGCGCCAAGGACCTGGCGGACGCGGTGACCCGCATCGGGAACTTCCTGGACGGCTACGGCCAGCCGTAAGGCACCCGGGCCCGACCCCCTCTCCCTGTAGAGAGAACAACTTTAGACGCCGTCTAAGTTAGGATGGCCTTCTGAGGCATTCCCAGGAGGCCATCCATGTACGAGCCGATCCGGACGCAATCGGTCCACACCATGGCCGCACAGCGCTGCGGCATGCGCGGCCTGCACCGCTCCCGCGAGGAAGAGCTGGACATCCGGCTCGCCTGGCATCTGACCGCCCTGCTGACCCTGACCGACGAGCTCCGCGCCCTGAGCCCGTCCCCCGCCCTGGACGCCGCCGCGGACCGGCTCGCCGACCGCATCACGCACATGCGCGGCCACGCCCCGCTCCGCGCCACTCCCTCGA
Source organism: Streptomyces sp. SCA2-17 (assembly GCF_044336695.1). Taxonomy (NCBI): domain Bacteria; kingdom Bacillati; phylum Actinomycetota; class Actinomycetes; order Kitasatosporales; family Streptomycetaceae; genus Streptomyces; species Streptomyces sp. SCA2-17. Next base: position 3,994,912 of record NZ_CP117521.1, on the reverse strand, counting down.
CCCCCACCGCGGACCACAGCACCCCCGCCCGCATCACCGCCCTGCACCAACGGGCCCACCAACTGGCCGGCCAGGCCCTGGTCGTCGCGACCACAGCCGGGGACACAGCGGGCGAGGCCCTCGCCGCGGAGCGACTGTCGGCACATGCGGCGGCGCTGGGGATCCCCGGGGCCGGCCACTAGGCGCGGCCGGCGTGGCTGCGGCGCAACTAGCGGCCTTGCACCCACCACAGCACGAAGCCGACAGCCCCGGTTCCGCACGCATACGAGGCGCCACGCAGGAAGTTCGTGGCGACGAGTCGAACATAGCTGCGCAATTGACCGTTCAGGCGGCCGGAAGCCGGCGGACGACCCTCCAAAGACTGCACACTGAGCCCCTCTCGTCCCTTTACCGTGAACTGGCTTAGTACCGAGCGGAGTTCGGTGCGCTGACATGCGGCGACCACCCCGGTACCATCGGTACCGGGGTTCTTGATCGTTCCCCTGCCGGACCACCTCATTGCTTCCAGGCTCGGAGGTGGTCCGGTTTTGCGTGTGACGGTTGTCGTACGCGTCGGCCCCGTCTACGGGGGAGCCTGCCCTTCCCGCTGCCGCCGAGCCACGCGATCAAGGATCCGCCGCAACGCGGCTTCGCTGTCCTCCGGCGTCACCGGCGGCAGGCGCAGTCGAAGATCATTGAGTACCTCATCCAGGCTCTGTTCCAAGAGGTGCGCCCGAACCACCGTCATCGCCTCAGCTGACGCCAGTACAGCGAGGTCTGGACTTCGTCCGTCGGCTGCAGACGCACAGGAGATCCGGCCTTGAAGACCAGCACCAATTCCCTACCGCGCGATGTCTCCAAGCTGCGGATGTCCTTGATCTCGCGGATGTCGCCGCGGATGCTCACCATGTCATCGGGCTGCAGTTGTGACGCACTGATGAGTGCCACTGCGATCTCCTTTCACGGCCGGTACTGCCAGCACCGCCCACACTGATTTGCCGACGCCCACCCGGTTGCTTACGCCCCAGGTGATCGACAGCTCGCCGACCAGAGTCAGCCCGCGTCCCCCCTCTGCACGCTGCGAGCGGGCGGAGGGCCACTGCTCGCAGGCGTCATCGACCTTGATGCGGAGGGCTCCGGCCTCCAGCTGGAACCGGGTTTCGATCTCCCGGCCCGGTGAAACCCGCCCATGAACCACTGCGTTGGTGAGAAGCTCCGAGAGGACCAGGAGCGCGGCGTCCTCGACCGACGCCAGCCCCCAGGTCTCAAGTGCCTCGCTCAGCACCGCGCGCGCCAGGCCTACGCAGCGGGGGTGGCGGGACCAACGCCACACCACCTCTTGCTCGTTCGTGCGTACCTGTCTTCCCGACATGCGCCCAAGATTTCCAAGCAAGCGGGCGCGCCATAAGGCCCAATGGATTACCCAGGGTGGGTAGCATCGCGTGAGGGAGAACCGCAGCGATGATCAGCGCAAGCCGACCGCCAGCTGGAGCGCCGCGTATGCCGAACCAGTCCGAAGTCCCTGACCTGCCCGCCAGGTTGCTGTCCGACCCGGAGATGGTCGCCGCCTGCCGCGAACGGGATTTCGCCAAGGTCTTCGTGCTGGTGAGGCGAGCTGGGCTGTATCCGTCCCTGATCGCGCAACGGATCGGTCAGACACCGAGCCGAGTCGGGGAAGTGATCTCCCGCAAGCGCGCCTTCCGGGACATGCACGTCATCGAGCGAATCGCGGACGGCCTGCGGATCCCCGGGGCCATGCTCGGCTTGGCCGGCCGGGAATGGGAAGTCCAGCCGGCGGCGGGCCCCGTCCCGCAGCGAGCGACGCCCAGCCCCGCGCCCATGCCGACCAGCACGATTCCCGGTACGGACCTGGACAGCATTCTTGCCGTCGCCACCGGCCCGCGGCTCAGCCCGTCCACGCTCCGCGCGCTCCACTCCTCCATCGAGGACTACTGGCGGCGCGACGACGAGCACGGCGGCGAGGTACTGCGCCCTGCTGTGGTGGGCCAGCTTCGCTACGTCGTTGAGCTGATCAAGGATGCTGCCGACGACCTGTACCGGCGCGGCCTCTACGGAATCGCCGCTGAGCTTGCCCGGCTCACCGGCTGGACGTACTTCGACGCCCGGCAGTACAGCCAGGCCCGCACGTATTTCACCGAGGCGCTGCAACTCGCGAAGGCCGTTGACGACCGCCGGTTCATGGCCAATGTCCTGGCGTGCATGAGCCTGCAGGCCACCTACGAGGACCGCCCGGCGGACGCTGTGGCGCTGTCCACCGCCGCGCAGGATGCGGCCCGTGGGCACGGCGGTACGCCCCGGGTCATGTCGATGCTGTCGATGCGGGAAGCGTTCGCGCACGCCTCCATGAACGACCACGCCGCCACCCACTCCGCGCTCGCGGAGGCTCACCGTCAGTTCGAGCAGATCTCGTCCGGCGACCCGGACCCGGCGTGGGTGACGTACTTCGATGAACCCAAGCTGATCGTCGACACCGGCATCGCCCACGGCCGGCTCGGTGACGCCCGCACTGCCGAGCCTTTGATCGCAGACGCTCTGCGGCGGGAGGACGCCCGTAACCAGCGCGGCCGCGCCTTCCACGCCTACTGGCTCGCCACCACCCAGCTCCAACGCGGCAACGTCGACCAAGCATGCAGCACGGCCACTCTCGCTCTGGAGACGGCAGCCTCCGTCGGATCCGAGCGGGTCATGGGGCACCTGCGGGACTTCCAGATGCAGCTCACCCCGTACAGCCGACAGCCCGAGGTCGCGGCCTTCCGGAGGCGGCTCCGGGCTGCCCAGCGGTGACCAAGTGATCAGCGGATCGCTTCGTCCATCAGCACGTACAGCACGCCCACCAGCGAGCCACTGCTGACGATCTCCCGTCGGTCGATCATGCCGCGGACCTTGTCCAACGGGACCCACTCGATCCGGTCGGACTCGTTCTTCTCGGTCGGCGGGCCGATGTACGTGGCGCTGTCGGCGCGGAACACGTAGTGCTGCGAGTCCGTGATCCCATTGGCAGGCTCCGCGTACACCAGTGGTCTTACCGACTCGGGACGCCAGCCCGTCTCCTCCTCGACCTCCCGGACGGCGGCTTCCTCGGGGGTCTCGCCCACCTCGATCAGTCCCATGGGCAGTTCCCAGGCCCAGGAGTCCGTGATGAACCGGTGCCGCCACATCATGAGGAGCTCACGCCGCTCGTTCACCACGGCCGCCACGGCGAGGTGCCGCAGCCGGACCACGTGGTGTTCCCACCGCCGGCCGTCCGGCTGCTCCACGTCGACCAGGCACAAGTTCACCCACTCGTTCGTATAGATCTGCCGCTCGCCATGGGTCTTCCACTGCATGTGAGTTGCCCTCCGTCGCCGACTGCCGTCCAGCATCCCAGAGGGGTATCCCAAGTGGGTAAGTCCCGGTCAGGCCCAGTAGGGGAGTTGGCGCGCGACGGCGCCCTCGCTCGTTCAGCGCTTCTGGAAGCAGGGGTCCGGCCATGCGGCGATCGGGTCGCCGACCGTGTAGACCTCCAGCAGGGAGAGGTAGCCGTCCCTCGCGAAGACCATGACGCCTGCGTTCTACGGCACTTCGTACCAGGCCTCCGCGGCCGGGGTGCTCGGCGCCGGAGCAGGCGGGACCGCCGCCCGGTCCACCGTCAGGTCGAGCGTCGCGCAGCCCGGAGGGCGCTGCTGACCGGATCCGGTCCCGCCAGCAGCGCCTCCAGCGTCGCCACCGCGCCCGCAGGCAGCGGTTCAGTCACGCGCTGTCAGCCTCGGCCACACCGATCGGGCACGAGACACCCGTACCGCCGATCCCGCAGTAGCCCGACGGGTTCTTGTCCAAGTACTGCTGGTGGTAAGGCTCTGCGTACCAGAACGGGCCCGCCGGGAGGATTTCCGTCGTGATGGGGCCGTAGCTCGAGCCCGTCAGGACCTGCTGGTACGCGTCCCGGGAGGACTCGGCCGCCGACTGCTGGGCGGCGGAGTGGGTGTAGATCGCGGAGCGGTACTGCGTGCCGCGGTCGTTGCCCTGGCGGAAGCCCTGGGTGGGGTTGTGGGACTCCCAGAAGAGCTTCAGGAGCGTTCCGTACGAGACCTTTGCCGGGTCGAAGACCACGCGGACCACCTCCGTGTGGCCCGTCAGGCCGCTGCAAACCTCTTCGTACGCCGGGTGCGGCGTGTGGCCGCCCTGGTAGCCGACGAGGGTGGTCCATACGCCCTCCGTCTGCCAGAACTTGCGCTCCGCTCCCCAGAAGCAGCCGAGGGCGAAGTCCGCGACCTCCAGGCCCGCCGGGTAGGGGCCGCCCAGGGGCGTGCCCAGGACCGTGTGGCGCTCCTGGAGGGGGAATTCCGGCTCCGGGCGGCCCTTGAGGGCCTCCTCCGGGGAGGGGAGGCGGGGTTCTCGGGTGGGGAAGAGCATCTCAGGCCTCCAGTACGCGCGGCGGGACTGCTACAGCCAACGGTTGGCCGGCCCCGGCGATTCCCCGCCCGCCAGCGCCACCGCCCGGTACGCCGCGTACGCCGCGACCGGATCCGCCTCGTACGACCACGGCACCGCACCGATGTGCCCGTCGACGCGGCGCAGCTGCTCCAGGGCCTCCGGATAGCGCTCGGCGTTGACCAGGAACCACACCAGCAGGTGCCGGACGTGCGGCAGCACGGGGTGGTCGGACGGGGCGTGGAGCGCCGCGAACTGCGCCGCCTCGACGGCGCGGGTGACCACCTCGCTGCGGTAGAGGCCCTGCACCAGGTTCACGTCCGGCAGGTGGTCGTGGACGGCGAACAGCGGCAGCGCCGGCAGCAGGCTGCCCTTCGCCGCGCCCGCGGCGGCCCGCTGGGCGAAGGTGTCCGCCTGCTCGCGGGAGCCGTGCCACTTCGCGCTCCAGTAGCGCAGCGCGGCCAGGTGGGCGCCCATGTGCTGGGGCGCGCGGGAGGCGACCCGCTCCCACACCGACTGGAACTCCGCCGCTCCCACGCCCATGCCACGCGCCACGCCCAGCTCGACGATCAGCGGGACCACGTCCTCCGGGGCCAGCCGGGCGGCTTCCGCGCAGACTGTGCGGGCCTCCTCCAGGATCATGCGGTAGTCCTGCGAGGACGGGTCGCGCAGGGCCTGCTGGACGAGGAACTCGGCCTGCACGGCCGCGCCGCCCGCGTCCTCCGGGGCCACCACCCTCCAGTGCCGCAGCCACAGGCCGCCCGTGCCCGGCGCCTCGGCCAGCTCGCGGACCGCCGCGCCCGCCAGCGTCTGCACGCGCTGCCAGCGCTGCTCCGGGTCGTGGGTGCGCGAGAGCAGCTCGGCGGCCGGCTTCCAGTCCTGCGAGCGGCGGGCCTCGTCCACGGCGCTGAGCAGCTCGGGGTCGGGGCCGGGCAGGCGGACGTCCAGCTGCTCGGGCGGCAGGAAGCCGTGGGCGGCGGCCGCGGCGCCGGGGCCGGCGGCCGGCCCCGCGCCGAGCAGCTCCGCACGGGCCCGGCGGCGGCGCAGCGCGGGCCCGGCGACGACGGCGGCGATCGCGACGACGGCCAGCAGGATGAGCAGAAACTCCATGAGCGGTCCTGAACGTGGATGGGGCAGCGTAGGGCTATGTGAGGAACAACGCGCGGCATCCGCGGATCGTTCATCCTCCGGTTACAAGTGAACACGGGTGTTCGGGTGTGCGGAGTACTAGGCTCGGGAAAATGAGCGATCAGCATGCCTTCGAAACCCTGGCCATCCACGCCGGGCAGGAGCCGGACCCGCTGACCGGGGCCGTCGTGCCGCCGATCTACCAGGTGTCCACGTACAAGCAGGACGGGGTCGGCGGCCTGCGCGGCGGCTACGAGTACAGCCGCAGCGCCAACCCCACCCGCACCGCTCTCGAGGAGAACCTGGCGGCGCTGGAGGGCGGTGTCCGCGGCCTGGCCTTCGCGTCCGGCCTCGCCGCCGAGGACACCCTGCTGCGTACGCTCCTGGCGCCCGGTGACCACGTGGTCATCCCGAACGACGCCTACGGCGGCACGTTCCGCCTCTTCGCCAAGGTGATCAGCCGCTGGGGCGTGGAGTGGTCGGTCGCCGACACCTCCGACCCGGCCGCCGTGCGTGCCGCCTTGCGCCCCTCGACCAAGGCGATCTGGGTCGAGACCCCGTCGAACCCGCTGCTGGGCATCAGCGACATCGCCGCCCTCGCCGAGGTCGCGCACTCGGCCGGGGTCCGCCTGGTCATCGACAACACCTTCGCGAGCCCGTACCTCCAGCAGCCGCTCGCGCTCGGCGCGGACGTCGTCGTGCACTCCACGACCAAGTACATGGGCGGCCACTCCGACGTCGTGGGCGGCGCGCTGATCACCGCGGACGCGGGCCTCGCCGAGGAGCTCGCCTACCACCAGAACGCGATGGGCGCCGTCGCCGGCCCCTTCGACTCCTGGCTGACGCTGCGCGGGATCAAGACCCTCGCCGTGCGCATGGACCGGCACAGCGCCAACGCCGAGCGCGTGGCCGAGCTGCTCGTCTCCCACCCCAAGGTCACCCAGGTCTACTACCCGGGCCTGCCCGAGCACCCGCTGCACGAGGTGGCCGCCAAGCAGATGAAGTCCTTCGGCGGGATGGTGTCCTTCCGCGTGGCCGGCGGGCAGGAGCAGGCCGTCGAGATCTGCAACCGCACCGAGGTGTTCACCCTCGGCGAGTCCCTCGGCGGCGTGGAGTCGCTCATCGAGCACCCGGGCCTGATGACGCACGCGTCGACCGCCGGGTCGCAGCTGGAGGTCCCCGCGGACCTGGTCCGCCTGTCGGTGGGCATCGAGTCCGTCGACGACCTGCTCGCGGACCTCACGCAGGCGCTGGGCTAGTTCTCCGATCCGCCCCTACGGCGGGCGGGCCGCGAAAAGCGGCTCGCCCGCCGTATGCGTTTTTTACGGCGCCCACGTACGGAATGCGCGTATCTACGGAAGCTGTCAGGCCGTCGTCGGCGTCACCGGCGGCAGCGCGTTGTGCACCTCGGACAGCGCGGTGTTGAAGCGCGTGAGCAGCGAGCAGAACGCGTCCCGCTCGTCCTCGCTCCAGCCGTCCGTCACCAGCGCCATCAGCGCGCGCCGCGAGGCCCGCACCTCCTCCAGGCGGGCCTTGCCGCGCGGGGAGAGCTGGAGGACGACGGCGCGGCCGTCCTCGGGGTGGGACGTGCGCTTGACCAGGCCGGTGTCGACCAGCGGCGCCACCTGACGGGTGACGGTCGAGGAGTCGATGCCCATCCCGGCGGCGAGCGCCTTGACGCCCATCGGGCCTTCCTGGTCGAGGCGGTTGAGCAGCAGATAAGCGGCGCGGTCCATCGAGTTGCGGACCTGTCCCACGCCGCCGAGCCGCGTCTGTTCGGCGCGGCGTGCGAAGACGGCAACCTGGTGCTGGAGCGCGTCGAGGACACCTGGGGCGAGGTCGGTCGTCATGTCCGAAGGGGTGGGCATGGCCTGGGGCTCACTTCGTGCGTCGGGCAGGGAAGATTGGGGGACAGAGTACGCGGCCGGGAGGTCCCCTGGGCCGGTGGCGGACAATCCGCTGGAGCGGTGCCTCACAATCCGCTCGGTATGCATGGATATGCACGGCGATGCCCACCGGAATCGGCCGTGCGATATGCGTCGGCCACGACGGTCGTTACATAAGGTCGTTACGTAAACGAGGCGCAAGCGAGCCGAAACCGAGCCGCGGGCAGGCCGGACACGAGCCGCGGGCACGCCGGAAGCGGTCGCGAGCAGAGCCCGCTCCGGCCGCCGGCACGCCCCGTCCGCCCGGCTGCCACACTGGCCTCATGGCTGTACGCGCAGCGGGCCGGCCCGTCCTGCCCGCTGTCACCCTCGACGACGTCCGGCGCGCCCAGGCGGGCCTCTCGGGCGTCACCCGCGTCACGGCCCTGGAGGGCAGCCGCCACCTCTCCCGCCTGATCGGCGGCCCCGTCCACCTCAAGTGCGAGAACCTCCAGCGGACCGGATCCTTCAAGGTCCGCGGCGCGTACACGCGTATCGCCGGGCTGTCGCGGGGGGAGCGCGCGGCGGGGGTCGTGGCCGCCAGCGCGGGCAACCATGCGCAGGGCGTGGCCCTGGCGGCCGCGCTCCTGGGCGTGCGCGCCACGGTGTTCATGCCGGTGAGCGCGCCCCTGCCGAAGGTCGCCGCGACCCGCGCGTACGGCGCCGAGGTGCGCCTGCACGGGCAGGTCCTGGACGAGGCGCTGTCCGAAGCCCGGCAGTACGCCCGCGCGACGGGCGCCGTCTTCGTCCACCCCTTCGACCACCCGGACGTCATCGCCGGTCAGGGCACCGTCGGCCTGGAGATCCTCCAGCAGTGCCCCGAGGTGCGCACGGTCGTGGTGGCCATGGGCGGCGGCGGGCTCGCGGCCGGGATCGCGACCGCGGTCAAGGCGCTGCGCCCGGAGGTCCGGATCGTGGGCGTGCAGGCGGCGGGCGCGGCCGCGTACCCGCCCTCACTGGCCGCCGGGCACCCCGTGGCGCTCGCGAAGCCGGCGACGATGGCCGACGGCATCCTGGTGGGCCGCCCCGGGGACGTGCCCTTCGGCATCGTGCGGGAGCTGGTCGACGCGGTCCGTACGGTCTCCGAGGACGCCCTGGCCGGGGCGCTGCTGCTCTGCCTGGAGCGGGCCAAGATGGTCGTGGAACCGGCCGGCGCGGCCCCGGTGGCGGCGCTGCTGGCCGGTCCCGACTCGTTCGAGGGACCTCTCGTCGCGGTGTTGTCGGGCGGCAACGTCGACCCGCTGCTGCTCCAGCGCGTCCTGCGGCACGGAATGGCCGCGGCCGGCCGTTACCTGAGCCTGCGGCTGCGGCTGACCGACCGCCCGGGGGCGCTCGCCGCGCTCCTGGAGGTGCTCTCCGCGGCCGACGCCAACGTCCTGGACGTCGGCCACGTCCGCACCGATCCGAGGCTCGGCCTCGCCGAGGCGGAAGTCGAGCTGCACCTGGAGACGAAGGGGCCCGCGCACTGCGAGGAGGTGGCGGCGGCCCTGCGGGAGGCGGGGTACCGGATGGCCGGACAAGAAGGCTCCGGATGAGAGGGCTACGGCCGCGCGGGCTCAATAACCGTACGAGGAAAGGGGATTGCCCTGCACCACGCTGTATCACCCCTCTGTATCGCTCCTCTGTATCGCTCCGTGGTGCCTGCACAAGCGGCGAACGGCATTCACAGGGCGAGACCGCACCACCGAACGTAAAATCAGGTAATACGTCACCCAGCGGGGAGAACTTCCATGCCAGGCGCCATTTACGCCGAAGGCCTGGTGAAGACCTTCGGCGACGTCAGAGCTCTGGACGGCGTCGATCTCGACGTACCGGAAGGAACCGTTCTAGGACTGCTCGGCCCGAACGGCGCCGGCAAGACCACAGCGGTACGCGTCCTCACCACGCTCATCAAACCCGACAGCGGCTCCGCCTCCGTGGCGGGCATCGACGTCCTCAGGAAGCCCGACCAAGTACGGCGTTCCATCGGCCTCTCGGGCCAGTTCGCCGCCGTCGACGAATACCTGACGGGGCGTGAGAACCTGCGGATGGTCGGCCAGCTCTACCAGATGTCCGCCCGTGACGCGAAGACGCGGGCCGGCGAGCTGCTGGAGCGCTTCGACCTCGGCGACGCCGCCGACCGCATCGCCAAGACCTACTCCGGCGGCATGCGCCGCCGCCTCGACCTCGCCGCGGCCCTCGTCGTCAGCCCGCCCGTGATGTTCATGGACGAGCCCACCACCGGCCTCGACCCGCGCAACCGGCAGGCCCTGTGGGAGGTCATCCAGGAGCTGGTCGCCGGCGGCACGACCCTCCTGCTCACCACGCAGTACCTGGAGGAGGCCGACCACCTCGCGCACGACATCTGCGTGGTGGACCACGGCAAGGTCATCGCCCGCGGCACCTCCGACCAGCTCAAGGCCCGTACGGGCGGCGAGCGCGTCGAGGTCGTCGTGCGCGATCCCGAGCACATCGCCCTCGCCGACGCGGTCCTGCGCGGCTTCGGCAAGGGCACGTCCACGGTCGAGAAGCACACCCGCAGGGTGACGATGCCGGTCTCCGGCGGCGCGAAGCTGCTCGCCGAGGTCATCCGCGAACTCGACGGCCGCGGCATCGAGATCGACGACATCGCGCTGCGCCGCCCGACCCTGGACGACGTCTTCATCTCGCTCACCGGGCACGCCGCGGAGGCGGACACCGACGAGACCGGCGAGAGCGGCGACACCGGCGAGAGCGATGAGCGCGGCCGGAGCGGCGAGGCGGATGAGACCGGCGGGACGTCCGGGGAGCCCGGCGCACAGCAGGAGGTCACGTCATGAGCGTCATCGGAAGCCCGGCCTCCAGAGCCGCCGCCCTCCGCGTCCACGGCGGCATCGGCCGCTCCGTGCGCGACTCCCTCGTCGTCGCCAAGCGCAACCTGATCCGGATGATCCGCATCCCCGAGGTGGTCATCTTCGGGCTCATCCAGCCGATCATGTTCGTGGTGCTGTTCAGCTACGTCTTCGGCGGCTCGATCGCCGTCGGCGGCAGCACGGACCCGTCCACGTACCGCCAGTTCCTCATGGCGGGCATCTTCGCCCAGACGGTCACCTTCGCCACGGCGGGCGCCGGGGCGGGCATCGCCGACGACATGCACAAGGGGCTCATCGACCGCTTCCGGTCCCTGCCCATGGCCCGCGGCGCCGTCCTCACCGGCCGCACGCTCGCCGACCTCGTCCAGACCGCGCTCACGCTCGTCGTGCTGGCGGTCGTCGCCGTGATCGTCGGGTGGCGGGTCCACAACGGCATCCCCGAGGCCGTGGCGGGCTTCGCGCTGCTGCTCCTGCTCGGCTACGCCTTCTCCTGGATCGGCGCGCTGATCGGGCTGTCCGTGCGCACCCCGGAGGCGGCCACCTCGGGCGGGCTGATCTGGCTCTTCCCGCTCACCTTCATCTCCAACGCGTTCGTGCCCGCCGACAACATGCCGACGGTGCTGCGCACCATCGCGGAGTGGAACCCCTTCAGCGCGACCGTGCAGGCGGCGCGGCAGCTCTTCGGCAACCTGCCGGACGGCTATCCCGTGCCGGCGGCGTGGCCGATGCAGCACCCGGTGTGGGCGTCGCTGATCTGGTCGGTGCTGATCATCGTGCTGTTCCGGACGCTGGCGGTGCGGAAGTTCCGCTCGGCGACGGCCTGAGCACGGCGAAGGCCCTCCCGTCCCCTGCCGGGGGCGGGAGGGCCTTCGCGCGGCGCACGGGCCGAAGGATCAGCCGCTGTACGGCTTGGCCTCCAGGATGCGGACCATGGCCTTCTTGCCGTTCGGCAGCTCGTACTGGGCGTCCTCGCCGACCTTCTTGCCGTTGACGCCGGAGCCCAGCGGGGACTGCGGCGAGTACGTCTCGATGTCCGAGCTGGCGTACTCGCGGGAGGCGAGGAGGAAGTCCAGGGTGTCGTCCACGTCACCGTCGAAGGCGATGGTCACCACCATGCCGGGCGCGACGACGCCGGTGGCCGCGGGGGCCTCGCCGACCTTCGCGTTCTCCAGCAGCTGGGTGAGCTGGCGCACACGGAGCTCCTGCTTGCCCTGCTCCTCCTTGGCCGCGTGGTACCCGCCGTTCTCTCGCAGGTCACCCTCCTCGCGCGCGGCCGCGATCTTGGTCGCGATCTCGGTGCGAGCGGGACCAGACAGGTACTCCAGCTCGGCCTTGAGCTGGTCGTACGCCTCCTGAGTCAGCCAGGTGACGTTGTCGCTGGTCTGGGTCACAGGTGCTCCTCGTCGGTACTGGGGAAATGCTTGGGATACATCGCGATAACAAATGAACGCCCTACTCAGAAGGGTGCACCTTCAAAGCGGGGCGAAACCACGAGCCTAACAATTGGGCCCGGAGAGGGGGAAGAAGCAAACGGGAGAAATCGCGCAAGAGTCACGTCAATGCAGGTCAGCGACGTCCACGCGGACCGTATCGGATCAGCTGCGGCGCGTCAGCCCCCTGGACGCCCGGCCGGCGGCCCGGCCGGCAGTACGGTCATCAGTACGGCCGGCAGTGCGGGCCTCAGCGCCCCGGCCGCGCCTGGCAGCCCTCGAGCTCCGTGGCCGCCGCGTGCTGCGTCGTACGGATCGTGACGGACTCGGTGAAATGCTCCTCGCGGCGGTCCAGGGTGACGTCCTTGCGGCCGACCTCGGAACCGTCGGCGCCGAGCGAGCGCAGCGTGCACACGCCGGTCTGGTCCTTGTCCTTGCGGATCTCCAGGACCGCCTCCACGGCGGTGTCCGAGACCGATTTCGAGCGGATGAGCTGGCCGCTGACGTCCGTCTTGGTGATGTAGTGGATCCCGGACCAGGCGATCACGCCCAGCAGCCCGGCGCCCAGCACCGCGCCGACGATCTTGAGCTTGCGGTCCGCGCGCGCGTCCGCCGAGCGGCCGTAGCGACCGTCGGGCAGCCCCTCGCGTGCCGCAGCCATGATCTTTCCTCCGGGTCGGTGCCGCTCGGGAGAACTCGGAATGAAACGACTCCCGCTTCGGTCACTATAGGAGGCGCCCCGACACACCGATAAGACGGGCCATGACCAGTGACTGAGGATCGAGCCTTGACTGAGCAGCTGCGACTGATGGCCGTGCATGCCCACCCCGACGACGAGTCGAGCAAGGGCGCGGCCACGATGGCCAAGTACGTGTCCGAGGGGGTGGACGTGCTGGTGGCCACCTGCACGGGCGGCGAGCGCGGCTCCATCCTCAACCCGAAGCTCCAGGGCGACCCGTACATCGAGGAGAACATCCACGAGGTCCGCGCCAAGGAGATGGCCGAGGCGCGCGACATCCTGGGCGTCAAGCAGGAGTGGCTGGGATTCGTCGACTCCGGCCTGCCCGAGGGCGACCCGCTGCCGCCGCTGCCGGAGGGCTGCTTCGCCCTCCAGGACGTGGACGAGGCGGCCGGGCGGCTGGTGAAGCTCATCCGCGAGTTCCGTCCGCACGTGGTCACCACGTACGACGAGAACGGCGGCTACCCGCACCCCGACCACATCATGACGCACAAGATCTCGATGGTGGCGTTCGAGGCGGCCGGTGACCCGTCCCGCTACCCCGAGGCCGGCGAGCCGTGGCAGCCGCTGAAGCTCTACTACAACCAGGGCTTCAACCGGCCGCGCACCCAGGCGCTGCACGACGCGCTGCTGGAGCGCGGCATGGACTCCCCGTACGGGGAGTGGCTGGAGCGCTGGCACACCATGGGCCGCGAGCGCACGCTGACCACCTACGTTCCGTGCGGTGACTTCTTCGAGATCCGTGACAAGGCGCTGATCGCGCACGCCACGCAGATCGACCCGGACGGCGGCTGGTTCCGCGTGCCGCTGGACCTCCAGCGGGAGATCTGGCCGACCGAGGAGTACGAGCTGGCGAAGTCCGTCGTCGGCACGTCCCTCCCCGAGGACGACCTCTTCGCGGGCATCCGCAACAATTGACCCCATGATGAGCTCCCTCGCCGCCGCCCAGCTGGTGCCGCTCGCCGAAGAACTCGACAAGAACAAGGTCACCCCGGGTGTCCTCGGCTTCATCGTCTTCGCCGTCATCGGCGTGGCGGTGTGGTTCCTGATGAAGAGCATGAACAAGCACATGAAGCGGGTGGACTTCGTCGAGGAGCCGGCGGCCGACGCGGCGCCGGCGTCCTCGGCTCAGGCGCCGAAGACTTCCTGACGGCTCAGGCGCCGAAGACCTCCTGACGGCTCAGGCCGATCCGGCACCGCCGGGATGCGCCGCTGTGGCTGTTCGCCGCCGCGGCGGAAGAGAGGGTGCCCGCCCGCACACTTTTCCGCCGCAGCGGTGAGCAACCACTGACCGGCCGTTCCGGCGGTGCCGGACCCGCGCCTGCCACCGGGCGGTGCGCCGGGCCTGCCCGGCCGCACGGCCGTCAGCCCGCGCCGGGCCGCCCGGGCCACCCGGCCGCACCGCCGTCGGCCCGGGCCCGGCCGGCCAGGCCTCCCGTGGACACGGCCCCACGGCCACCCGCCCGGGAGGGCGCACCGTGCGCAAGGATGGGCCCATGCCCAACCGCCTGGCGCACGAGACGTCCCCTTACCTCCTCCAGCACGCCGAGAACCCGGTCGACTGGTGGCCGTGGTCGCCCGAGGCCTTCGCCGAGGCCCGGCGCCGGAACGTGCCGGTGCTGCTGAGCGTCGGCTATTCGAGCTGCCACTGGTGCCACGTGATGGCGCACGAGTCCTTCGAGGACGAGGCGACCGCCGCGCTCCTCAACGAGCACTTCGTCGCCGTCAAGGTCGACCGCGAGGAGCGGCCCGACGTCGACGCCGTCTACATGGAGGCCGTGCAGGCCGCGACGGGCCGGGGCGGCTGGCCCATGACGGTGTTCCTGACGCCCGAGGCCGAGCCGTTCTACTTCGGCACGTACTTCCCGCCCGCGCCCCGGCACGGCATGCCGGGCTTCCCGCAGGTCCTGGAGGGCGTGCGGGCCGCGTGGCGGGACCGCCGCGAGGAGGTCGGGCAGGTCGCGGGCCGCATCGTGCGCGACCTCTCCGAGCGCACGCTCGCCCTCGGCGTCCCCGCGGACAAGGACGCGCCCGCGCGGCCGCCCGCCGCCGAGGACCTGGGCGCGGCCCTGCTGGGGCTGACCCGCGAGTTCGACGCGGTGCGCGGCGGCTTCGGCGGGGCCCCGAAGTTCCCGCCGTCCATGGCGCTGGAGTTCCTGCTGCGCCACCACGCCCGTACGGGCTCCGAGGGCGCCCTGGAGATGGTGCAGGCCACCTGTGAGGCGATGGCCCGGGGCGGCATCTACGACCAGCTGGGCGGCGGCTTCGCGCGCTACTCCGTCGACGCGGAGTGGGTGGTGCCGCACTTCGAGAAGATGCTCTACGACAACGCCCTGCTCTGCCGCGCCTACGCGCACCTGTGGCGGGCCACGGGCTCGGAGCTCGCCCGCCGGGTGGCGCTGGAGACGGCCGGCTTCCTGGTCCGCGAGATGCGCACCGAGCAGGGCGGCTTCGCGTCCGCGCTGGACGCCGACAGTGACGACGGGACCGGCCGGCACGCCGAGGGCGCGTACTACGTGTGGACGCCGCGGCAGCTACGTGAGGTGCTCGGCGAGGAGGACGCGCTGCTCGCGGCGGCCCACTTCGGCGTCACCGAGGAGGGCACCTTCGAGGAGGGCGCCTCCGTCCTCCAGCTCCCGGACTCCGAGCGGCTCCTGGACGCCGGCAAGCTCGACTCGGTGCACCGCAGGCTCCTCGCGGCGCGCGAGCAGCGGCCGCGGCCCGGCCGCGACGACAAGGTGGTGGCCGCCTGGAACGGGCTGGCGATCGCCGCGCTGGCCGAGACGGGCGCCTTCTTCGACCGGCCGGACCTCGTCCAGGCCGCCACCGACGCCGCCGACCTGCTCGTCCGTACGCACATGGACTGGCACGCCCGGCTCTTCCGCACCTCCCTCGACGGCACGGCCGGCGCCCACGCGGGCGTCCTGGAGGACTACGCGGACGTCGCCGAGGGCTTCCTCACGCTCAGCGCCGTCACCGGCGAGGGCGTGTGGGTGGACTTCGCGGGCCTCCTCCTGGACACGGTCCTCACCCGCTTCACCGGCCCGGACGGCACCCTCTTCGACACCGCCGACGACGCCGAGGCCCTGATCCGGCGCCCCCAGGACCCGACGGACAACGCCGCGCCGTCCGGCTGGACCGCCGCCTGCGGCGCGCTGCTGACGTACGCCGCGTACACCGGCAGCACCCTGCACCGCGAGGCCGCCGAGCGCGCGCTGGGCGTCGTCCGGGCGCTGGGCCCGAAGGCGCCGCGCTTCATCAGCTGGGGCCTGGCGGTGGCGGAGGCGCTGCTGGACGGGCCGCGCGAGGCCGCCGTGGTGGGCCTGCCCGAGGACCCGGCGACGGCCGTCCTGCACCGCACCGCCCTGCTGTCCACGGCCCCCGGCCTGGCCGTCGCCGTCGGCGCCCCGCCGCCGGCGTCCGACCCCACCGCCGTGGAGGTGCCGCTGCTGGCGAACCGGCCCCTGGCGGACGGGCGCGCGGTCGCGTACGTCTGCCGGGGCTTCGTGTGCGACGCGCCGACGACGGACCCGGCGGAGCTGGCGGAGAAGCTGCGCGGGTGACGCGCGGGCGGTCAGAGCGTCAGGCCGCGGGCCAGGACGTCCAGCGTGCGTTCGACGAGCGCGATGATGTCCTCCCGCTGGCCCCCCTCGACCCAGTGCAGGAGGGCCTCGTTCAGCGAGGCGAAGATCGCGGTGACGACGATGCGCACCTCGATGTCGTCCGCGTCGCGGCCGGTGCGCTCGGCCAGGACGGCGCAGAGCATGGGCCCCGACTCGCCCAGGCCCTCGGCCGCCCGGCGGCGCAGCGCGGGCACCTCGCGCAGGAGCCGGGCGCGCTGGCGGTACTCGTCCATCTCGTGGGCGAGGATGTGCCGCAGCGAGACGATGACGGCCTGCCGGACGGCCTCGACCGGGGGCTCCTCCGCGGGGCGCGCGCGGATCGCGGCCTCCATGGCCGGGTCGTGCTCGTCGGTGAGGACGATGTCTTCCTTGGTGGGGAAGTAGCGGAAGACGGTGCTGGGGGAGACCTCGGCGGCTTCCGCGATCTGGTCGACCGTCGTCGCGTCGTACCCCTGCTGTGCGTAGAGGCGGTAGGCGGCGCGGCGGATCGCCTGACGGGTCTGGATCTTCTTCCGCTCGCGCAGGCCGAGCCGGGGCCCGGCCTGCGCGAGGGGAGGCGTTTCTGCGGAGGCCATGGCTGCATTCTCAGGCATCCGTCTTCCGGGGGCCCACTTCGTGGGCGGCCGCGGGCGCCGGTGCGGCGGCGGGCCTGCCGGGCAGGAAGGCGGCGGTGAGCAGCGCGGCGGCGACGGCCCCGGTGCCGCAGGCCAGCAGGGCGAGGTCCATGCCGTGGAGGAAGGCGGCGTCCGCCGACCGGGCGAGGGCCGTGTCACCGAGCCGCGCGGCCACCGCGTGCGCGGCAACGGCGGACTCGCCCGCGGCGTCGGCGGCGGCCCGCGGCAGGCCGTGGGTGTCGAGCCGGCCGGCGAACGAGCCGGCGAGCAGGCTGCCGAGCACCGCGACGCCGATCGCCCCCGAGAGCTGACGCAGCGTCATCAGCAGGCCGGAGCCGCTGCCCGCGCGGTCCCGCGGCAGGGCGCCCAGCGCGCCGTCCATGGCCGGGATGATGCCGAGGCCGAACCCGAGACCGGCGAGCGTCAGCCACACGGCGGTGAACCCGTAGCCGTCGGGGAGGCTCGTACGGCTGCCGGTCAGGGCGGCGACGGCCAGGACGAGCAGGGCGCCGGGGATGACCGTACGGGGACCGAAGCGTTTGACGAGGGGTCCGGCGGCGCGGGAGGCCACGAGCAGACCGCCCATCATCGGCATCATGCGCAGCCCGGTGCCGAAGGCGCCCTGGCCCCGGACCGTCTGCAGGTACTGGGGCACGACGAACAGCAGGCCGGTGAGGGCGAACGTGACCAGGGCCGCGGCGAGCGTGTTCCACCGGAACGCGCGGTGCCGCAGCAGCGTGACGTCCAGGACGGGCCGGTCCGCGCGCCGCTCGCGCAGCACCAGGGCGGTGAGCAGGACGGCGGACGCGGCGAGTGCGGTGGTCACGAAGGGTGAGGTCCAGCCGCGCGCCGGGCCCTCGTTGACGCCGGAGACGAGGGCGGCGAGGCCCGTGACGGTGAGGGCGGTGGACAGCAGGCTCAGCTTCGGCGCGGCGGGATCCCGGGTCTCGGGGAGCAGGAAGACGCAGGCGGCGATGCCGAGGGCGACGAGCGGGACGTTGACGAGGAAGACGGAGCCCCACCAGAAGTGGTCGAGCAGCCAGCCGCCGACGACCGGCCCGAGAGGCAGGCCGAGCGCGGAGCCGGCGGAGACCGCCCCGAGCGCCTTGGAGCGCTCCTCCGCGGGGAACAGCGAGGGCAGCACGGACAGGGCCAGCGGCATGATCAGCGCCCCGCCGGCGCCCAGGACCACGCGGGCGGCGATGACCTGGCCGGGGCTGGTGACGAAGGCGCCGAAGACCGAGCCCACGAGGAAGATCCCGAGGCCGGCGAGGAGCATCCGGCGGCGCCCGAACCGGTCGCCGAGCAGGCCCGCGGGAAGCATCAGGGCGGCGAAGACGACGAGGTAGGAGTCGGCGATCCAGGTTTGCTCGGCCGTGTCGGCACCGAGCTGGGCGGCCATCTCCGGCAGGGCCACGTTGAGGATCGTGCCGTCGAAGCCGAGCACGAGCATGCAGGCGACGAGGGAGCCGAGCGCCCACCAGCGGCGGGGGTCGGGACGGGTGCTCATGGCACACCTCCGAAGGGAGAATTGACGTCAAGTGACAGTAACTCTCAAAAGATTGTCGCTGTCAATCGACAGTTTCTTTCATCGAGCGAGGGGCGCCCGGGCGGCCGCGACGGGGCACTGCGGGCCGCGGGCATGAGAAACGGCCGCGACCCGTGGGTGGGTCGCGGCCGTTTGCCGGAGAACCGGAGAAGGGGTGGCGCCTCAGGCGTGGGTGTACGCCACCAGCGAGATGCCGACGTAGTGCACGATGAACGCCGCCAGCGTGAGCGAGTGGAAGACCTCGTGGAAGCCGAACCAGCGCGGTGACGGATTCGGCCTCTTGATGCCGTAGATGACGCCGCCCGCGCTGTAGAGCAGCCCGCCGATGACCACCAGGACGAGGACGGCGATGCCGCCCTTGCGCAGGAAGTCCGGCAGGAAGAAGACCGCCGCCCAGCCCATCGCGATGTAGCAGGGGGTGTAGAGCCAGCGCGGGGCGCCGACCCAGAAGACGCGGAAGGCGATGCCCGCCGCCGCGGCCGCCCACACGGCCCACAGGAGCAGCTGCCCCCGGCCGCCGGGGATCAGCAGCATCGTCAGCGGAGTGTACGTACCGGCGATGATCAGAAAGATGTTCGCGTGGTCGAGGCGGCGGAGCACGGCGTTCACGCGCGGGCTCCAGTTGCCCCGGTGGTAGAGGGCGCTGATGCCGAAGAGCGACCCCGCGGTGAGGACGTAGACCGCGCAGGCGATCCGGCCGCGGGTGCTGTCGGCGAGGGCGGTCAGGAAGACGCCGGCGATCAGCACGGCGGGGAACATTCCCGCGTGCAGCCAGCCGCGGAGGCGCGGCTTGACCGGGATCGGCGGCTCGGCGAGCGGGGAGGCGGCGGAGTGGGCAGCATCGGCGGGGAGGGCTGCTGCTGCCGCGGCGCCGGCGGGCGCGGGGAGCGCGGGAGGCGCTGCGTCGGGCGCGGAAGTCATGCACGTCATGCTACCTACGCCACCGTAAGTTACGGATCAGTATCACGTGGCGATGGTCACGGGAGCGCCCCCTGGACAGAACGTCAGCGGAGTCGGATGATCAAATGAGTGCGGGCGGCACCGGATGAGCGGTCACGAAGCGTCTGGGTCGCAGCCCCCAAGGGGCAGACAACGACGAAGCGGGCTTTTCCGTGCGCCGAGCGCCGGGAGGGCCCGTTCAACCCTCAATCTCTACGCCGGGGCAGCGTGGTTTCCGGCGGGACGGAGCGATCGTGGCGCGCAGCAGTGCGGCTCCCACCACCCCCACCCAGCACCAGGAGCTGATCTCCTGGGTCGACGAGATCGCCGCCCTCACCCAGCCGGACCGCGTGGTCTGGTGCGACGGTTCCGAGGCGGAGTACGAGCGCCTGTGCGAGGAGCTCGTCGCCAAGGGCACCTTCAAGAAGCTCGATCCGGTCAAGCGCCCCAACTCGTACTACGCCGCCTCCGACCCCGGTGACGTGGCGCGCGTCGAGGACCGCACGTTCATCTGCTCCGAGAAGGAGGAGGACGCCGGCCCGACCAACCACTGGAAGGCCCCCGCCGAGATGCGCGAGGTCTTCCAGGGCAAGGACGACCAGGGCGGCATCTTCCGCGGCTCCATGCGCGGCCGCACGATGTACGTCGTGCCGTTCTGCATGGGCCCGGTCGGCTCCCCGCTGTCCGCCATCGGCGTCGAGATCACCGACTCGGCCTACGTCGCCGTCTCCATGCGCACCATGACCCGCATGGGTCAGGCCGTCCTCGACGAGCTCGGCGCCGACGGCTTCTTCGTCAAGGCCGTCCACACCCTCGGCGCGCCGCTCGCCGAGGGCGAGGCCGACGTCGCCTGGCCCTGCAACCCCACCAAGTACATCTCGCACTTCCCCGAGGACCGCGAGATCTGGTCCTACGGCTCCGGCTACGGCGGCAACGCCCTGCTCGGCAAGAAGTGCTACGCGCTGCGCATCGCGTCCGTCATGGCGCGCGACGAGGGCTGGCTCGCCGAGCACATGCTCATCCTCAAGCTCACTCCTCCTCCTTCTACCTCCGGCCGGGTTGAGTCCAAGTACGTCGCCGCGGCCTTCCCGTCCGCCTGCGGCAAGACCAACCTCGCCATGCTGGAGCCCACCGTCTCCGGCTGGACGGTGGAGACCATCGGCGACGACATCGCCTGGATGCGCTTCGGCGAGGACGGCCGCCTCTACGCCATCAACCCCGAGGCCGGCTTCTTCGGCGTCGCCCCCGGCACCGGCGAGCACACCAACGCCAACGCCATGAAGACCCTCTGGGGCAACTCCGTCTTCACCAACGTCGCCCTCACCGACGACGGCGACGTGTGGTGGGAGGGCATGACCGAGGAGCAGCCCGCGCACCTGACGGACTGGAAGGGCAACGACTGGACCCCGGCCTCGGAGACCCCGGCCGCCCACCCCAACGCCCGCTTCACCGTGCCCGCCTCGCAGTGCCCGATCATCGCGCCCGAGTGGGAGGACCCCAAGGGCGTGCCGATCTCGGCGATCCTCTTCGGCGGCCGCCGCGCCTCCGCCGTCCCGCTGGTGACCGAGTCCTTCGACTGGCAGCACGGCGTCTTCCTCGGCGCGAACGTCGCCTCCGAGAAGACCGCCGCCGCCGAGGGCAAGGTCGGCGAGCTGCGCCGCGACCCGTTCGCCATGCTGCCGTTCTGCGGCTACAACATGGGCGACTACATGGGCCACTGGATCAAGGTCGGTCAGGACCGGGACGCGTCCCTGCTGCCGAAGATCTTCTACGTGAACTGGTTCCGCAAGGACGCGGACGGCCGGTTCGTGTGGCCGGGCTTCGGTGACAACAGCCGCGTCCTGAAGTGGATCGTCGACCGCCTCGACGGCCGCGCCGAGGGCGTCGAGACCCCCATCGGCATCCTGCCGACCCGCGAGGCCCTCGACACCCAGGGCCTGAACATCTCCGACCAGGACCTCGACCTGCTGCTCACGGTGGACGAGGACGTGTGGCGCGAAGAGGCCGCGCTCATCCCCGAGCACCTGAACACGTTCGGCGAGCACACGCCGAAGGAGCTGTGGGACGAGTACCGGGCGCTGGTGCGGCGCCTCGGCTGACGGATGACGGCCCCCGGCTTCGGTCCGGGGGCCGTGCGTGGACACTCCCGCCGGGTGACGCTCCCGCTAGGGGGTGGGGGCGATGCCCTGGGGGTGGCTGAACAGACGGCCCGGGTCGACGGTCTTCTTGACCGTCTGCAGCCTCGCGTAGTTCCTGCCGTAGTAGGCGGACTGCCAGTTCCTGAGCTCCGGGTCGGGGAAGTTCTGGTAAGCGTCCGTGCCGAGGCTCCTGCTCAGCGAGCGGTAGAGCCCCCGGAGCTGCCGCCTGTTGGCGTCGGGCACCGGCGCCGGGTCCGCGTCGGACCAGTGCGCGGCCAGGTCCACGATGAAGGTGGCGTCACGGTGGACGTACGCGGTGTCCGCGGGGCGCAGCGCCGCGTCCGCGCCGCCCATGGCGAAGAAGGAGACGGTGGCCCGGGAGGCCGGGGACGCGGGCTGCCAGTTGCCGAGCGAGCCGACGAGCTCGTCGACGACGGACGCGCCGAGGTCCTTTCCGGCCACGATCGAACCGGCGGCGTACGGGTCTCCCGGCGGGGTCTCGTGGAAGCGGCGCATGCACTCCCCGATGCCGGCCGTGCCGGTGGCGCTGCTCTGCGGCCGCAGCCGGGTGATGAGCCGGCGCAGGGTCTCCTCACGGCCGAAGAAGAACCCCTGGGCGTAAACGCGCTGCTCTCCGGAGGTGCGGAGGCCGAACTGGCAGGTGAGGCTCTTCCTGTACCGGGGCTCCGCGATCAGTTCGGCGAGCCTCTTCAGGGCGGGCGCCGCGTCCTTCCAGGCCCATGACAGGTCGTACCAGGCCATCGCCTGGTGGACCGGGTGCAGGGTGAACGTGAACGAGGTGTTGATCCCGAAGTTGCCGCCCGCCCCTCCGCGGCACGCCCAGAACAGCTCGGAGTTGCTGTTCTCGTCGCAGCGCGCGGTGTACGCGTCGCCCGTCACGACGGTGGTGCCGGTGAGGCTGTCGCAGGTCAGGCCGTAGGCCCGGGTGGCCGGGCCGATGCCGCCGCCCAGCACCAGGCCGCCGACGCCGACCTCGGGGCACCGCCCGCCGGGCAGCAGCAGGTCAGTGCCCTTCAGTGCCGCGTACACGTCGAGTTCTCGGGCGCCGCCCCCTGCGGTGAGGGTCGTGCCGTTCACCGTCACGTCGCGCATGCCGCCCAGGTGGACGAGGAGGCCGCCGTCCGACGTCGAGTAACCGGCGTAGCTGTGGCCGCCGCCGCGCGGCACGACGCCGATGGCGTTACGGCCCGCCCACTCGACCGTCGCGAGCACTTCCTCGTGGCTGCGCGGGCAGGCGATGGCCGCCGGGACGCGGTGGGAGTAGAGGTGGTTGGCCGGCATGTTCAGCGGCGCGAACCGGGGGTCGCCGGGAAAGTACAGCCGCCCGCCGAGCAGCCGCTTCAGGCCGGCCCAGTCGCGCCCCTCGCCCCCTCCCGCCGCCGCAGCCCTCCCTGCGGGCGCCCATAACCCCGCGGCGATCCCCGCCCCCGCTCCCGCGCGCAGCACGGTGCGTCTGTCCACAGCCCTCACGATGGTGCCCCTCTCGTGTCGGAGACGGGGCAGCACGGTACGCGTGGGGAATGAGGGCCGGAAGACAAAGGGACGGCGCCGGCTGCTTTTCCGCCGACGGGCGATGACCGGATACGGCCGTGGCCCCCCCGGTCGCCGGTGCCCCGGGTGCGGCATGCCGGGAAGGGATCGGGGGTAGGCGGGGGTATGCGTAGCGTGACCTTTGTTGTCGGGTCGGGGCGGTGCGGGTCTACTGCTCTGTCCCGGATCGTGCATGCTCATCCGGACGTGCTCAGTCTCAATGAGTTCTGGGCATCGGTCGGTACGCGGGCGCTGCCCGGCCGGGCCGTTGACGGGGCCGGGTTCTGGCGGCTGGTGGCGGAGCCCCATCCCGTCTTCGATTCCATGGTGCGGAGCGGGATGCCGATCCCGGAATTCCTCCATCCCCGGGCGGCGGCGGGGCGCGGGGAAGAGGGGGCGGGAATTCCCGCCCTGTCGCTCATGGTGCTGCCGCATCTCACGGACGACCCGGACGGGCTCCTCGAAGAGCTCAAGGGGGCGGTGACCACGTGGCCTCGCCGCCCGGCCCCCGAGCACCATGAGGAGCTGTTCGACGTGCTGTGCGCGCGGTTCGGGCGGGCGGCTGTCGTCGAGCGGTCCGGCTACTCGGGGCACAGAGTGCCGCAGTTGCATGCGGCGTTTCCCGGGGCGAAGTTCGTGCACATGTTCCGCGACGGGCCGGACTGCGCGCTGTCCATGAGCCGGCACGCGGGGTTCCGGCTCATCCTCCTCCAGCGCGAGATCCTGACCCGGACGGGTGCCGCAAGTGCCGACGCGCTGACCGAGGAGCACGTGCGGTCCCTGCCTCCGGAGCTGGCAGGCCTGCTGGACGTCCCCTTCGACCCGGCGCTGGTCCTGGACCGGCACCTCCCCGTGGCGGAGTTCGGCGGGCTGTGGTCACAGCTCGTCACCGAGACGGCGGACCACCTCAGCCGGTTGCCCCGAGAACAGTGCGCGACGCTCGCGTACGAGGATCTGCTCGACGCACCGCGCCGCGAGCTCAGCCGCATTGCGGCGTTCTTCGGCGTCGAACCGCTCCCGCAATGGCTCGACACCGGGTGCGCGATGCTCGACGCGCGCCACCGGGGTGCCGCGCTGCGCCTCCCGCCCGGCGAACTCGCCGCGCTGCGGCAGCAATGCGCCCCCGGCACCCGAGCGCTCAAGGCGTCCGGCTGAGCTTCTTCTCCCTGAAGGGGCACCCTACGGCGCGGCTCACGAGAGGAAGAGGGGGAGGTCCTCCAGGGTGCCGGGGCCCGTGAAGAAGGCCTCCGCCGCCGCCAGTTCCCTTCCGAAGCCGGGGTGGCGGTCCTCAACAGCCTGGGCCGGCGTAAGGCCCCGGTCCTTTTCGAAGGCCCGGGCCGTGCTCAGCAGAAGCTCCTGCCACTTCTCCCCCTGCTCGGCCAGCGCGTAGACGGCCGACAGCAGGTCGGCCATGCCGGCGGGCCGGGTGAGGGCCGAAGGGTCCCGGCCCGCCACCGGGGAGAGCTCCCAGCCGCCGGCGCGTGCGGCGAGGCGCAGCGCGCCGGCCCAGTTGGCGATACGGCCGATACGGACGTACAGGGAGTCCCCGGTGTGGGGCGGCAGGTTGCCGCCGTGGAGCGGGTTGGTCGCGGCGACGAGGTCGGCGAGGACGCACCGCTCCGTGTTGTCCGCCTCCCAGTCGCCCTCCTGCGCGTGCCGTCCCCTGTGCGGCACGCGCAGGGCTCAGACGCCCGCCGCTCGCATCTTCGCCGCCAGCTCCGCCGGGTCGTAGCCCGGAGCGACGCCGTCCACGAGGATGATCACGCCCTCCACGTGCTCCGTACGCAGCGGAACGATGGCCTGGTACGCCGGTGATGCGTACCAGGCACGGGCCTCCGCCGGGCCCGGAAAGGCGATCAGGACCATGTTGCCGGGCCAGGTACCCTCCAGGACCTCCACCTCGGCGCCATGGACGAGGAAGCGGCCGCCGAACGGGTCGAGGGTGGCCTGGATGCGTTCCACGTACGCGATGATGTCGGGGTGGGGGCCGGCCGCTGCGGGGACGATGTCACGGAAACTGCCCAGTGCGTACGCCGTCATGGGGGTTCTCCCTCTCCTACGGTGTGGTGATCTTCGTCGGTCCGAAGTCTTCCGCCCGCCCTCCCGTCCTGTCGATTACCTGCGCGGTCATCTCACCGCCCCCGCTTCGCCACGAAGCGGAAACTCCCCTTCCCCACCGTGACCGTGCACTCCTCGAAGCCCGCCATCCGCAGCCGGGCCTCCAGGGTCTCCGGTGGCACCGGGACGCACGTGTCGCCGAGGTGGATCAGCTGGAAGCGGCGGCTGCTGAGGGCGTCGCAGCCGGTGAAGACGCCGCCGGGGCGCAGTACGCGGTGGGCCTCGGCGAAGAGGGCGTTCTGGGCGGTGAGGGTCGGGACGTGGTGGAGCATCGTGAAGCAGGCGACCGAGTCGAAGTGCCCGTCCGGCAGCGGGAGGTCGGCGCCGTCCCCGTAGATGACGTCGACGCGGTCGCCGAAGAGGAGCCGCAGCCGGGCCGCGTACGACGCGTCCGACTCCACGACGCTGAGCTTCCCGACCTTGCGCACGAGGACCCGCGTCGTCGCCCCGTAGCCCGGCCCGATCTCCAGGCAGTCCTCGCCCAGCGGGACGTCCTCCAGGGCCCAGGGCAGGAGTTCGTCCCGGATCGCTCGGAACCATCGGTCGGAGGAACACAGGCGGCGGTGGATGAGGTTCATCGGCATGGGTCGAGGCTAGGGAGAGGATGGCGGTGTCGGATACGGGCCAGGAGGTCAACTCATGTCGCCGAACGGACAGTCGCAGCAGCTCCCCCGCCTCATCAATCCACCCGGCGCCGCCGTCGCCGTCGCCAGCTTCCCCCTCGGCCACGGCCAGTGGTTCGCGCGCCACCAGCACCCGGCGCACCAGCTCGCCTGGGCGCCCCACGGCGTCCTGGCCGTGCGCGCCTGCGGCCGTACGTGGGTGCTGCCGTCCACCGTCGCGCTGTGGATCCCCGCGGGCACCCCGCACGCCACCGGCGCGACCTCGCCCGCGCTCCTCCGCAGCCTCTACTTCTGGCCGGACCGCTGCCCGCTGACCTGGGACGAGCCCCAAGTCGTCCCGGTTTCCGGCCTCTTACGGGAGCTGATCACCTACCTGGCGCAGGATCCGGAGGCCCTCCCCGCGGAGCCCCGGCAGCGCGCCGAGGACGTCGTCCTCGACCTCCTCCGCCCGGTCTCCGTGACGACCGTCCGCGCCCCGCTGCCCGCCGACCCCCGTGCCCGCCGCGTCGCGGAGGCCCTCCGCGCGGACCCCTCGGACGGGCGCACGCTCGCGGAGTGGGGCGCGGTCGTGGGCGCGAGCGCGCGGACGCTCGCGCGGGCCTTCACCGCCGGTACGGGCATGACGTACGGGCAGTGGCGCACGCAGCTGCGGCTCCAGGCCGCGATGCCGATGCTGGCGGCGGGCTCGACGGTCTCGGCCGTGGCGCGGCGCGTCGGCTACGGATCGCCGAGCGCGTTCGTGGCCGCCTTCCGCCGGGGCGTGGGGGTGCCGCCGGGCACCTACTTCGCGCCGGCGGAAAAGCCCGGCCGGCCCCGCTAGCGCTCCCCCAGCTCCGCCGCGTCAGCCGCCTCCGCGCCCCGCGCCCAGCCGTCCGCGTCGCGCCCCCGCAGCCGGTGCGACGTGGTCTGCGGGAAGAGCCGCTCGGCGGTCTCGCCGACGGCGAGGTCGCGCGCGGCGAGCACGGGCAGCACCTCGGGCCGCGCCTCCTGCGCGACGGCCTCGGCGGTCGCGTCCCGCACCGCCGCCGCGAGCCGTTCGCTGATCCGGGACGCGTAGGCGATCAGGAAGGACTCGCGGAAGTCGCGGGTGCGGCGCGAGCGCCCGCCCGCGTGGTGCGCGTCGGCGGCCCGGTTCATGGCGGTGGTGGCCTGGACCAGCAGGGACGTGTACATGAGCTCCACCAGCTCCAGGTCGGCGTCGAAGCCGACGACGGTGGAGAAGCAGTGGTCGGCGGACCAGACCGCCTGGCAGTGGTT
This sequence comes from Streptomyces sp. SCA2-17, assembly GCF_044336695.1. Classification (NCBI taxonomy): domain Bacteria; kingdom Bacillati; phylum Actinomycetota; class Actinomycetes; order Kitasatosporales; family Streptomycetaceae; genus Streptomyces; species Streptomyces sp. SCA2-17. Next base: position 3,968,037 of record NZ_CP117521.1, on the reverse strand, counting down.
CGCGCCGGCCACCGCGTCCAGCAGCAGCGCCTTCGCCGACTCGTACGGGCCCTCGACGCCGATCCGGCAGGCCCCGGGCCCGTCGGCGGCGGCCCCGTCCGCGTGCGCGGCCAGCAGCGCCTCGTCCATGGAGTGGCGGGCCATGAGCTCCTGGGCCTTGGCGGAGAGGGCCTCGGCCTCCTCGGGGAAGTCCGTGGACTCGGCCTTGGCCAGCAGCGCGCGGATCCGGCCCAGGACGCGCGGCTCGACGGGCGCGCCCGGCCGGGCGTACGCGGCGCCGGGCAGCGGCCCGACCGCGCCCGTCCGCGGCAGCAGGGCGGCCAGCCGCAGCGCACTGAGCGCGCACGCGACCGTCTCGAAGCGGCTGAGCCGCTCGCGCTGCGCGAAGCCTTCCAGGAAGGCCTCGTCGTCGTCCCACCACACCCGCGCCTGAAGGTCGTGCAGCTGCGCGGTCCAGCGCGCGCCGAGGGTGTCGGAGGCGTAGCGCCGCGCCTCGGCGGCCACCGCAGCGACGGCGAACCGCACCTCGACCGGGCCGAGTTCCCGCCGGGCGAGCCGGATCACGTCGGCCGGCTGCCAGCCGCGCTCCCAGCAGCCCCGTACGGTCGCGGAGGCGGTGCGCACGACGGCGCGGCTGAGGGCCTCCCAGCCGGCGGGGGCGGAGGCCAGGGCCGAGGCGGCGGCGTAGAGGGCGTCGTCGAGGGTGTCCGGGCCGTGCGCGCGGAGGGAGGCGAGCGCCTCCTCGACGGTGTCCAGCAGGGCGGCGTCCTCCTGCCGGTCCTGCCGGCGGCCCTGCTGGCGGCCCTGCTGCTTGCTGCGTTCGGCCACGGGACTCTCTTCCTTGCAGGACGCATGACGGATCACCGCGTCGGACGACGGGTTCACCGCGGTACGACGCCGGTTCGGCGCCGGTACGGTCCATTGTCCGTGACGCCCGCCGCACCGGGTGTTACCGCCCAGGTCAGGGGCCGGAGGCTACCATTCCGCAGGCGGTCCGGGGGAGCCCCCGGAGCCGACCCCGTCGGGGCCCGGCGCTACACCACCTTCGCCTGGAAGATCCCCACGGACCGCTCCGGCCGGTAGCCGAGCAGCTTGTTGACGGCCCGCATCGGGCCGTTGTCGTCGGCGACGTGCGTGCAGACCTCCCGTACGGGCGCCTCCTGCGCGCGCAGGAGCTGCACCATGCGGAGCTTGACGGCCCGTCCGAGGCCGAGGCCGCGGTGGGCGGGGGCGACGGCGGTCTCGTACTGCTGGGCGCGCAGGTCGCCCGGGGAGCGCACGCCCACCTCGGTGAGGGCGGCGTACGTGCCGTCGGGCGCGGCGACCGTGACGGTGAACAGGTGCCCGCCGCGCTCCACGAAGCCGCGCTGGGCCGCGGTGATGCTCGCCGCGTCCCACTGCATGGGCTGCTGGTCCAGCTCGCCCATGGGGGCGTCGGCCATGGCGTTCCGCACCCCGGCGAAGAGGGCGGCGTTCGCGGCGGGGACGACGCCCGTCCACTCCACGAAGCGGTATCCGTCCGGAAGCTCAGGAGCCTCGGTCGCGTCGGCGATCCGCTGCACGTACAGCACGAGCTGCAACCCGCACGCGAACCCGCGCTCCTTGGCGAACTGCTCGCCCACGCTGCCGATTTCCAGCTCCAGGCTCACCGAGTCCCGCTGCTCGCGCTCCAGGACCGCCCGTATCTCGTGCCAGAGCAGGCTGCCGACGCCGCGGCGCCGCTGGTCGGGCCGGACGGCGAGCCGCCCGATCCATGCGGTCCTGCGGTTCACGTCGTCCTCGAAGAGCCGGAGCAGGGCGACACCGGCGTAGCCGTCCCCGCCCCCGCCGGGTGACGGCACGGCCAGCCGGACGATCCGGCTGCGCGCCGCGGGCACCCGCAGCTGCCCGGCCGTCTCCACCCGCCCGGGCCCGGGCACGCCCGCCGGCATGTCGTGGCGGTGGGCGGCGGTGACGACGGCGTGCCAGGCGTCGACCTCGGTCTCGGAAGGGGTGCTGCTCAGGCGCTCGACGACGCCCGGTCGCGGAAGATCGCTCATCCTGCGCACGGTACGGAGATCGCTGCCGCTTGTCGTGCGGATTACGGCTCGCACGGGGGCGGCCCCGGCGGCGGGCCCTTCTCGGCGGACCGCTAAGCGGGCTTGCCGAAGTGCGGTACGGGTCCGCGCCCGGAAGGGGCGCGGGGAACTGCGCGACCAGCCCCCACCGGCCCGCAGATGCCGCGACGCGCGGCACCCCACGCGAAAAGGCGGTGGCCCCCACTCTCGTGGGGGCCACCGCCCTGCACCTTCCGCTTACCTGCCCGGAGGGCCTACGCGCCCGTGGCGCTGCCCGCCACCCACGCGCTCCAGTCCATGTTCCAGCCGTTGAGGCCGTTCTCCGGGGCGATCGTCTTGTCGGGCGAGTTCTTCACCTCGACGACGTCACCGACCTGGGAGTTGGAGAAGAACCAGGCACCGGAGGTGTTGGGGTCGTCGGCGCCCTGCTTGTCCTGGAGGCCGATGCAGCCGTGGCTGGTGTTCGCGGTCCCGAAGATGCCGCTGCCCCAGTAGTTGCCGTGGATGAACGTGCCCGACGTGGACAGCCGCATGGCGTGCGGCACGTCCTTGATGTCGTACTCGCCCTTGCCGTCGCCCTTGGTGAAGCCGACGGTGGAGCCGTCCATCCGGGTCTCCTTGAACTTCTCGGAGATCACCATCTTGCCGTTGTACGTGGGGTTCTCGGGGCTGCCGGCCGAGATCGGGATGGTCTTGATGGTCTTGCCGTCCCGGACGACCGTCATCTGGTGGGTCTTGGTGTCGACCGTGGACACCTGGGAGTGACCGACCTTGAAGGAGATGGTCTTCTGCTGGACGCCCTTGACGCCCGGGGCACCCTCGACGCCGTCGAGCGCGAGCTTCAGGGTGACCTCGGAGTTGGCCTTCCAGTAGTCCTGCGGGCGGAAGTCGATGCGCTGGTCACCGAACCAGTGACCCACGACCTTCTGGCCGCTGCTCGAATTCACCTCGATGTGCGACTGGACGGCCTTGCGGTCCTTGATCGGCTTGTCGAAGTTGATCGACACGGGCATGCCGACGCCGACGGTCGAGCCGTCCTCCGGCGTGAACGAGCCGATGAAGCTGTTGGTGGGCGAGACGGTCGTGAACGAGGAGTTCTCCGTGGCCTTGCGGTTGCCGGAGTCCACCGCCTCGACCACGATCTTGTACTTGGTCGAGCGCTCGAGCTGGCCCTTGGGCTGCCACGACGTCTTGTCCGGCGATATCGTGCCCTCGACCGGGGTGCCCTTGTCCGTCGTCATCTTGACGCTCGTCAGGGTGCCGTCACTGACGGTGACCTTGGCGTTGTCCGCCGTGATGCCCGCGTTGGTCGAGCCGTCCTTCTGAGCGATCTTGATCTGCGCCTTGGAGGCTTCCTTGGCGGCCGCGGCATCGACCTTGTTCTGCTCCTTGCCGCTGCTGCTGGAGCTGCTCTTGCCGCCGTCGTCATCGCCGCCGCAGGCGGCGAGGGTCAGAACACCGCCGAGCACAGCGGCCGCGGCCGCGAGGGCCTTGCGGCGCTTGCCGTACGTCATCACACGCTTCTCCATTGCTCCTGCGGCCCCAATCCCCGAGCCGAACCGTGGGGCAGCACGATTCCCGGCTACTACTTCAAGGAACGCCTGCACCGGTTCGTCCGTTCCACACCCCTGGGGAATGTGGGGAAGGCCACGCATGCCTGCTCACCTCGGAGGGGCGCCATGATAGCGGGGCGGCCGGTGACGGCGGGGCGGTCCGCGGCGCGCGGGGCGGCGGTGACCGACGGAAACCCCACGGCTTCCTCCCGGCCGTTCGTATCACTACCATCAGGTCACTGACATCGAGTCAGCCCCGGGGAGGCGGCCGCGCCGCGCCCCCAATCTCCGCCGCGTCAAGGGGGATTCGTCCGTGACCGCACGCCGACCGCTGCTGACCGCCGTCGCCGCAGGGTCGCTCCTGTGTGCGGTGTGGTTCATGCCGACCGCGAACGCGACGGCCGAACGGGCGGAGCGCCCCGCGCCGCGCCCGGCCTCCGCCGCGCAGCCCGCACAGTCCGCGCAGGCCGCTGAGCAGCACCTTTCCCTCGCCGACTCGGGCAGCGTGGACACCACTCCCTACGTATTCGGGGGAGTTGCGTTCGTGGCGGCGGGCGGTGCGCTGGTGACGGTCGCCGTGCGCAGGACGCGCACGGCGAACCGCTGACCAACTTTTACCTTCTTTACCTAAGGCTTTACCTCAAAGGGCCTCAGGAGCTACGAGGAGCCACGGGCGGCTACGGCCCGGCGGCTACGCACTTACGCCAGCGGACCAGTTACGGGTTCAACCGCCTCAACGAGCTTCCCGGCCCGGACGAACTCCTCCGCGCGCGCCAGGTCCGGCGCGAGGAAGCGGTCCCCGCCGGGACCCTCCACGCCCGCCGCCCGTACGGCCTTGAGGACGGCCTGCGTGGCGGGCGAGGGGGTGAGGCCCTCGCGCAGTTCGACGCCGCGGGTCGCGGCGACGAGCTCGACGGCGATGACGCGCGCGAGGGCGGCCACGGCCGTGCGGAGCTTGCGGGCGGCGGACCAGCCCATGGAGACGTGGTCCTCCTGCATGGCGGAGGAGGGGATGGAGTCCACCGAAGCGGGGACGGCCAGCCGCTTCATCTCGCTGACGAGCGCGGCCTGCGTGTACTGCGCGATCATCAGGCCGGAGTCGACGCCGGCGTCGCCCGCGAGGAACGGCGGCAGGCCGTGCGAGCGGTTCTTGTCGAGCAGCCGGTCGGTGCGGCGCTCGGCGATGGAGGCGAGGTCGGCGGCGGCGATGGCGAGGAAGTCCAGGACGTAGGCGACGGGCGCGCCGTGGAAGTTGCCGTTGGACTCGACGCGGCCGTCGGGCAGGACCACCGGGTTGTCGACGGCGGAGGCGAGCTCGCGGTCGGCGACGAGGCGGGCGTGCGCGAGGGTGTCGCGGCCGGCGCCGGCGACCTGCGGGGCGCAGCGGATGGAGTACGCGTCCTGGACGCGCGGCGCGTCGTCCTGGTGGTGCCCGGTCAGGCCGGAGCCGGCGAGGACGCGCAGCATGTTGTCGGCGCTGGCGCCCTGGCCCGGGTGGGGCCGGATGGCGTGCAGCTCGGGCGCGAGGACCTTCTCGGTGCCGAGCAGGGCCTCCAGCGACAGGGCGGCGGTGATGTCGGCCGAGGTCAGCAGCCTGCCGAGGTCGGCGCAGGCCATGACGAGCATGCCGAGCATGCCGTCGGTGCCGTTGAGGAGGGCCAGGCCCTCCTTCTCGCGCAGCTCGACGGGCTCGATGCCGTGCTCGGCGAGCAGCTGCCCGGCCGGGCGGACGACGCCGTCGGGGCCCTCGGCGTCGCCCTCGCCCATGAGCGTGAGCGCGCAGTGGGAGAGCGGCGCGAGGTCGCCGGAGCAGCCCAGCGAGCCGTACTCGTGCACGACGGGGGTGATGCCGGCGTTGAGGATGGCCGCCATGGTCTCCACCACGAGCGGGCGCACGCCGGTGCGGCCCGAGGCGAGGGTCTTCAGGCGCAGGAACATCAGGGCGCGGACGACCTCGCGCTCGACGCGCGGGCCCATGCCGGCGGCGTGCGAGCGCACGATGTTGCGCTGGAGCTGGGCGCGCAGCTCGGGGCTGATGTGGCGGACGGCGAGGGCTCCGAAGCCGGTGGAGACGCCGTAGACGGGGTCGGGCTTGGCGGCGAGGTCGTCGATGACGCGGCGCGACTGCGCCACCGCGGCCAGCGCCTCGTCCGATACGACGACGCGCGCGGCGCCTCGTGCCACGGCGATCACGTCTTCCGCGGTCGTCCCGGCCGTCCCCACCACCACAGTGTGCATATCCATATTCAGGCACCCTAGAGACTGAATCGCTGCCTGTACATAGCCGATGGGTGGCCTGTCAGGTACAACGCGTAGGGACCCGTTCCGCATGCCGGGCCGGGGTGCGCGCCCAGGGCTTCCGTCACGGCCGCCGCCCCCGGAACCGCCGCCGCTCGGCCAGGGGCGCGGCCGGCGGGTGGTCGGCGAGCTGGACCACGGGGTCGGCCGGACCCCCGGCCCGCCCGGCGACGACCGGCCCGGTCGCCCGTGCCGCCTTCGCCCGGTACTGCGCGGCGTCGGCGAGCCGGAACAGCCGCCGCGCCGTGGCCACGGGGCCGATGGGATCGCCCGTCGACGCGATGCCGCAGGAGACCCCCTCCCCCAGCTCCAACGCGGCGGCCCGGTCGCACAGTTCGGCGGCGACGCGGACCACTTCGTCCGCCTCCGGGCCGACCGTCAGCAGGCAGAACTCGTCCCCGCCCAGCCGCGCGGCCAGCGCCCCCGGGAGTATCGCGCCGCACAGCGACAGCACGGAGCCGAAGCGCTCCAGGAGGCGGTCGCCGACCGCGTGCCCCAGCGTGTCGTTGACACGCTTGAGCCCGTTGAGATCGCACACGACGAGACTGACGACGGCCCCGTCCGCGAGGTGCCGCTCCACCGCCTCGTCCAGCCGCGCGTCGACCGCGCGCCGGTTGGCGAGCCCGGTCAGCGGGTCGGTGAAGGCCAGCCGCCGGACCTCCTCCAGCCGCTCGGTCTGCGCGATCCCCGCGGCCGCCACGGCCGCCAGGACGGTCGCGAAATCGGCGTCCGCACGGTCGAAGGCCGGTCCGCCCGGCGGCCGGGCCACGTACAGCTCGCCCCAGGCCCGCCCGTGCAGGACGACCGGCGCGACGACGCAGCAGCCCCGGCCGCGGCGGCGCAGCGCCGCCACCCGCTCGTGCCGGTACGCGCCCTGCCCGCCGCCGGCCTCCGCGGCGCCGTCCATGCTCTCGACCCACGCGCGGGGCTCGGTGCCGCCGCCCGCCCACTCCTCGTGCAGGAACTCGGCGATCTCGGGAAAGTCGTGCACCGGATACGACTCGTCCGCCGGGAAGCGCTCCTCGCCCGCGGTCAGCTCCCCCGCGTTGACCAGGACGCGCAGCCGCCCGCGCTCGCGCTCCCACACGGACACGGCGGCGAAGCTGCCGCCCAGGGCGGTCATCACGCGCTCCGCCGCGGCGGACACGGTGTCCAGCGGGGTGCGCGCCGCCGCCATCGCCTGCGCCAGCTCCACCACGGCGCGCAACCGACCGTCGCACTCCCCGCCTGCTGCCACCCGAGCCTCACATTCCGTTGCTGAGCGCAGATTCTGCACTCCAGCCTAAGAATGTCGACCCCATTCCGCCCCATGACGGCCTTAGCGCCCTCCTGTCACTCGGCCCTCAGAGGCAACGGGAGAGCGCCATGGGGCGTGCGTCAGCGCTTGGCCTGACCGAGCCCATCGGTTCTATGGGCCCACACGGTTGCCCCCGGGTCTACATAGGGGGCCGCCCCGGCGGCCCGGTCCGCGTCATGCCCGCACCGCATGCTGATGGTGGTGGCACTGGTGCTGGAGAAGGCACCCTGGGCGCTCACCGTGGCCGCGAAGACCCCGGTGCCGGCGCTGCCGGCGCCGGGGTTGCCGACCATCGTGGTCGCCCCTCCGACGGCGGTGCCGCCCGCGTACAGCGTGCAGCGGGTGTAGTCGCTGGGCCCCCAGCCCACCAGCGTCGCGTTGCCGGACAGCACCCACGAACCGGCGGGCAGCGTCTCCGAGATCACCGTCGTGGGCGCCCCGCCCGCGGTACTGAGCTGCACCGCGGACGAGCTCTGTCTCACCACGTCACCTGCGGCCGTGAGACGCGGTTCCGCCACGACGGACCCGGAGGCGCCCGCCAGGGCCGGGGCGGCCGTCAGAACACCACCGGCCACGAGCCCGCCGGCGCCCAGCACCATCATCAACCGGGACGACATCATCTTCATGGTCTTCCTCTCGGTAGAGCCGGTGCGTCCCTTGCCTGGCAAAGGATGCTGGTCCTACCGGGAGCCGGATAGGGAAAGTCCGGCCGAGTCTCAGTGCCCCGGCCAGTCCGGCTTGCGCTTCTCGTTGAAGGCGGCGACGCCCTCGGCGCGGTCGCCGGAGAAGGCCACGGAGCGCCAGGCGGCGTCCTCGACCTCCAGGCCGGCGCGCAGGTCGAGGCCGTGTCCCAGCCGGAGGGCGCGCTTGGCGGCGCGGAGGCCGACAGGCGAATTGGCAGCGATCCGCGCAGCAAGAGCGAGCGCCTCGGCCCGGTCCTCCCCCTCGCCGACCAACTGATCGACCAATCCCAGTTCCCGGGCCTCCACGGCCTCAACCCGCCGAGCACTGAAAATCAACTCGGCAGCCCGGGCAGCCCCCACCCGCCGGGGCAGAAGCTGCGTACCGCCACCACCGGGAATGACTCCCACGGACACCTCGGGCAGCCCCACCACGGCCGTCGTATCGGCGACGATGACGTCGCACGACAGGGCCAGCTCGAACCCGCCCCCGAGCGCGAAGCCGTGCACGGCGGCGACGGTGGGCATCGGCAGCTCAAGCACACCGGTGTAAGCAGCACGAGCACGGGGCCTCTGCCGGACGAGCTCAGCATCACTGAAGGAGTTCCGCTCTTTCAGATCGGCCCCCACACAAAATGCACGCTCATGCGTAGAAGTAAGAACGACAACCCGCACGGATTCATCCGCGGCAAGCGCCCCGGTGGCCTCGGCAAGCCGCCCGGCCAGCTCACTGGAGACGGCGTTCATGGCCTTGGGCCGGTCCAGGACGAGCTCGGCGACATGCCCGTGCCGCCGAACCGCAATCCACTCTCCGAAACGCTGCTCGCTCATTGCCTTCACCCTCCGGGTACGGGTTAACGCTCGTAAACGCACGATCCCCAGATCATGCCCCGAGCCCACCCGGCGGGGCCATACGAGCCGCGGAATCACCTCAGCTTCGAACGCCCCCCGCTAGGGCGGTGAGGCCTCGCCCGCCGCCGAGCCCGCTCCGGAAGCGGCGAAAGCTCCCGCCCCATCCACCACGAGGCCCGCACCCACGCCTGCTTGACCATCAGGGCCCGCAGCGGGGCGGGAATGTCATCGACACGCCGCCGGCACAACGGCGCACCGCAGTGCAACGGAGAAGCCTCGGTACCCAGCTCCGGGTACGTCATCGTCTTGGGAGGCAGATAGGTACATCCACAGCCCACGCAAACGAAGACCGGACGCATCTGACCTTCGGGTGTGCTCATCCTGAGACCTTTCCGGTTCCGGAGCACTGCGAGCAGGGCGAAATGAACGAATGCGCCACGGGCACCTGGTTGCCGTGCTCGTCGAGCTCGACCGAGTGCTGCGTCTTCTCCGTCAGGCCGTCACCGCTACAGGCGTAGCAGGTCTGCTCCTGCTCTCCGGACATGTCGCATGCCCCCTCTCGGCGGTACGAACCGAGACTACCGAAGGCAAGCCGGGCAAGGCGGGCGAACGGCGGGAGGGGGTGGGGGCGTAGGGGTGGGGGGCCGGGGCGCTGACGTGTATTTGTGGGCCCCATACCGGGGCGCCCTTGGCGTCCGCGGCAACGGGCCCGTAAATATACGGCCCCGGACCCCCACCCCGGAGCCCCCGCCACCGGACCCGAGACGCACCCGCACCCGCACCCGCTGACGCACCCCGCAGCGCCGGACCGTCAGCCGCCCCTCCGGCTCAGGAGCCACGGTTCCACCATGCCCAGCCCCCGCACAGGCCGCTGCCACATCGGCTGAAGAGCGAACCGGTACCCGTTCCCGGCGCCCTCCTCCACCTCCGCCTCCGACTTCGGCGCGTCCCCGCTCCGCGTCAGCTCCTCCGCCAGCGCCTGGTCGACCAGCACCGCGTCCTTGGGCGCTATCGACGTCAGCCGGGACGCCAGGTTCACCGTCGTGCCGAAGACGTCGCCCATCCGCGTCGTCACCGTCCCGAACGCGATCCCGACCCGCAGCTCGGGCATCGTCTCGTCGTGCGTCATGGTCTCGATGAGCCGCAGCCCGATCTCGGCCGCAGTCCCGGCATCATCGGCGGAGTACAGAACCTCGTCCCCCAAGGTCTTGATCAGCCGCCCCCCGTGCGCCGCCACCAGATCGGCAGCCGTCGTCTCGAAGGCCTCGACGAGCTCCCCGAGCTCCTCCTCCTCCAGACGCCGCGTCAGGCGCGTGAACCCGACCAGATCGGCGAAACCGACCGCCAGCCGCCGGTCGACCATCTCCGCATCGTCCTGCGCCTGGACGACCCGGCCCGTGGCCGCCGCCAACTGCCGCCGCCACACGTAGATGAGGAACTCTTCCAGCTCCGGAAGCAGCAGCTCCACCAGCGGATACGTGATCTCCGTACGCGTCATGCCGGGTTCCTGGGGCTCCGTCAGCCCCTCCAGGAACGAGTCGATCTGCCAGTCGGCGAGCCGCGACGTCGTCTGCCCGGTCGACCGGGCGACCTGCACCGCCATCGGCTCGCTGAGCAGCCCCGCCTCCACCAGGCCCGCGAGCCGCCGCAGCGCCAGCACGTCCGCTTCGGTCAGCGCCCGCGCCTGCCCGATGTCGGCGAAGCCCATGGCCCGCCAGAACCGGGAGGCGAGGTCCATGGAGACGCCCGCCGCGCGGGCGGCCTGGAAGGGGGTGTAGCGACGCTCCGCACCGAGGATCAGCGCTTCGAGGCGCAGCGCGATGGGGTCTCCGCCCTCGTCGCCGCCGTCGTACTCCTCGACGCCACCAGTGGCGGCACCCTCGACCCCGTCGGCGGTCACCGCCCGCCCCCTGTCCGATCCGTGCGCACTGCCCTGCCGATCACTGCTCGCTTAGGTTCCGGGCACAACGATACGACAGGTGTGCCGTAGCTCACTCTTCCGACGGGGCGGACGGCCCGCCGGGGGACCCGCCGGCCTCTCCCGCCGAGCCGGCAGACCCGCCGGATCCGGCCGAGCCGCCGGACCCCGCAGGCCGCACATGAACAATGTCCCCCGCCCCGACCGGCCGCTGCACCCCGTCCCCCGTGGCCAGCACCAGCCGCCCGTCCCCGTCGACGGCCACGGCCTCCCCGACCAGCTCGCCCCCGCCCGGCAGTTCGGCCCGTACGCTGCGCCCGAGCGTCGCGCACCCCGCCGCGTACGCCTCTTGCAGCCGGCTCGCCGCCGGATCGCCCGCCGCGTCCCGCCACAGGCCGTACCACTCCTCCAGCGACCGCAGCACGGCGCGCAGCAGCGGATCGCGGTCGAGGACCTGCGCCCCGGCCAGGGCGAGCGACCCCGCCGTGGGGACGGGCAGCTCGTCCTCCCGGAGGGAAACATTCAGGCCGATCCCCACGACCACCGCGTCCCCGGTGCGCTCGGCGAGGATCCCGCCGGCCTTCCGCTCCGCTCCCTCCACGGTCACGAGCAGGTCATTGGGCCACTTGAGCGCGGTGTCGACCCCGGCGGCCCGGGACAGCGCGGAGGCGGTCGCGACCCCGGCGAGGAGCGGCAGCCACCCCCACCGCTCGACGGGCACCCCCGCGCCGGGCCGCAGCAGGACGGAGAAGAAGAGCCCGGACCGCGCCGGCGCGGTCCACGTGCGGTCCAGCCGCCCGCGCCCGGAGGACTGCTCCTCGGCGACGAGCACGGCACCCTCGGCCACGCCGGGACCGGAGGACGCCGCCTCGACGAGGTCCGTGTTGGTGGACCCGGTGCGCGCGACGACCTCCACGGAGGTCCACAGCGAGCCGGGCCGGAGGAGCCCGCGCCGCAGCGCGGTGACGTTGAGCGGCGGCCGGTCGAGATCGGACCAGCGGCTTCCAGCAGAAGGAGGCGTCATGGGGCCCACCATAGGAGAGGAAGCGGAAGCGATCCGGTGTGGCCAACGCCGCACTGCCACGGCGGATCCGCGCGGATACGCTACGGACCGGTAGCAAGCCAGGTAGCAAGGCAACAGGTCCCGGACCGTACGTCCCGTCAGCCCACCTCTGGACGAGCAGGAGCCGCATCCCGATGTCCGAGCCGGAACACGACATCCACACCACCGCGGGCAAGCTCGCGGATCTCCAACGCCGCATCGAGGAGGCCACGCACGCCGGCTCCGCCCGTGCCGTGGAGAAGCAGCACGCCAAGGGCAAGCTGACCGCCCGCGAGCGGATCGAACTCCTCCTGGACGAGGGTTCCTTCGTCGAGCTCGACGAATTCGCCCGCCACCGCTCGACGAACTTCGGCATCGAGAAGAACCGCCCGTACGGCGACGGCGTCGTGACCGGCTACGGCACGGTCGACGGCCGCACCATCTGCGTCTACTCGCAGGACTTCACGGTCTTCGGCGGCTCGCTGGGCGAGGTCTACGGCGAGAAGATCGGCAAGGCCATGGACTTCGCGCTGAAGACCGGCTGCCCGATCGTCGGCATCAACGACGGCGGCGGCGCCCGCATCCAGGAGGGCGTGGTCGCCCTCGGCCTCTTCGGCGAGATCTTCCGCCGGAACGTGCACGCCTCGGGCGTCGTCCCGCAGATCTCCCTGATCGTCGGCCCGTGCGCGGGCGGCGCGGTCTACTCCCCCGCGATCACCGACTTCACGGTCATGGTCGACCAGACGTCGCACATGTTCATCACCGGCCCGGACGTGATCAAAACCGTCACGGGCGAGGACGTCGGCTTCGAGGAGCTGGGCGGCGCCCGCACGCACAACACCACCTCGGGCGTGGCGCACCACATGGCCGGGGACGAGAAGGACGCCATCGAGTACGTGAAGGCGCTCCTGTCGTACCTGCCCTCGAACAACCTCTCCGAGCCCCCGGCCTTCCCCGAGGAGGCCGACCTGGAGATCTCGCCGGCCGACAGCGAGCTGGACACCCTCATCCCGGACTCGGCCAACCAGCCGTACGACATGCACACCGCGATCGAGCACGTGCTGGACGACGGCGAGTTCCTGGAGACCCAGGCCCTGTTCGCGCCGAACATCATCACCGGCTTCGGGCGTGTCGAGGGCCGGCCGGTCGGCATCGTCGCCAACCAGCCCCTCCAGTTCGCCGGCTGCCTCGACATCAACGCGAGCGAGAAGGCCTCCCGTTTCGTCCGCACGTGCGACGCGTTCAACGTGCCGGTGCTCACCTTCGTCGACGTGCCGGGCTTCCTGCCGGGCACCGACCAGGAGTACAACGGGATCATCCGCCGCGGCGCCAAGCTGATCTACGCGTACGCGGAGGCGACCGTCCCGCTGATCACGGTGATCACGCGGAAGGCGTTCGGCGGTGCGTACGACGTGATGGGCTCCAAGCACCTCGGCGCCGACCTCAACCTCGCGTGGCCCACGGCGCAGATCGCCGTCATGGGCGCCCAGGGCGCGGTCAACATCCTGCACCGCCGCACGATCGCCGCGGCGGAGACGGACGAGGAGCGGGAGGAGCTGCGCGCGAAGCTGATCGCGGACTACGAGGACACGCTGCTCAACCCGTACGCGGCCGCCGAGCGCGGCTACGTGGACGCGGTGATCATGCCGAACGAGACGCGCCGCCACATCGTGCGGGGCCTGCGGGCGCTGCGCGACAAGCGCGAGGCGCTGCCGCCGAAGAAGCACGGCAACATCCCCCTCTAGATCCCTTCCAGATCCCTCTAGATCCCTCCGGGAGGCGTCCGGTGATCAAGGTAGTACGGGGCAATCCGACCCCCGAGGAGCTCGCCGCCGCCCTGGCGGTGGTCCAGGCCCGCGCGGCGGCGGGCAGCGCCGCCGCGCCCGCGGCGGGCGAGGCCCGCCCGGAGTGGTCGGCGCCGGCGCGGCGCCTGGCGGCGAGCCGGATGGCACAGCCGGGCCCCAGGGCGTGGCGTACGACGTACTGGCCGTCATAGTCGTACAGGTGAATCTTCGTTCGAGTTCGTTGCTCCTGTCCGTTTCGCTGGCCTTCGGGGCAGGACCGGCCGCGGCCTCACCGGCCGCGGCCGACGGACGCCCGCAGGAGTGCAAGCGGAAGCCGCTCGACTACTACCCCCCGTCCGCCACGCTGTCGCTCGACAAGGCGGAGGTCGGGCAGGGGGAAGAGGTCGAGGTCGACTGGCTGGACGAGTGGAGGGACGCCGGGGAGAAGACGGTGACCGTCACGTCGGCGGCCTTCGAGCGCCCGGCCGTCCTCACCTTCGCGGGCCGCCAGTACACGGGGACGGCGAAGATCAAGGCCGGGGCCGGGCCGGGACCGCAGTACGCGACGCTGACCAGCCACGGCGGGTGCGGGCGGCTGACGAAGACGTTCGTGATCACAGCTCGGGGCGGCACCGCCGCCGCGACCCCGGAAGCGGACGAGGCCCCCTGGACGTTCACCATCACCAGCGGAGCTCCGGAAGCGGACGAGGACGCCGGCGAGGACTCCTGGCAGGGCCCGGCCCTGGCGGCGGGCGGCGCCGCGGCCGTGCTGGCGGCCGCGGGCGCCCTCGCCCTCCGGCGCCGCCGAGGAAAGTCCCCGAGCTGAGTACGGGTACTCAGGCGGTAACGCCCCGCTCGCGCCACGATGGATCCGATGCTGTGGTCAGACCCGTCGAACGAACCCCCCGAGGAGCTGCGCGAGGCGCAGGCGATGCTCCGCCGGGCCGGTCTCGTCATCGCGATCAGCATGATCGCGGCGTTCATCCTCCTGGGCCTGCACTGAGCCGCGCCTCACCACGAGCCGGCCCCACAGGAAACCCACAGTTACAGGGGCCCTGCAACCAAATCCTCCCCACCCGCATCATCGCTAGTGAAATGCCGCGAACCGGGGAGTGCGTCACACCATGAACAAGCCCGTGCGCCACATATCCGTCTTTGTCGGAGTGCTGATCCTGGCGCTGCTGGTGCAGGCGACCTGGGTGCAGTTCGTCCGCAGCGACGAGCTGTCCAACCACAAGGACAACAAGCGGGTGAAGATCGCCTCCTTCGCCCAGCCGCGCGGCAACATCATCGTCGGCGGCCAGCCCGTCACGGGCTCCGAGGAGACGACCGGCGACTACAAGTACAAGCGCACGTTCAAGGACGGCGAGATGTACGCCCCGGTGACCGGCTACTCCTCGCAGCTCTACGGCAACAGCCAGCTCGAATACGTCAACAACAAGCTGCTCAGCGGCACCGACGACAAGCTGTTCCTCCAGCGCACCACCGACATGCTCACGGGCAAGAAGCCCCACGGCGGCGACGTGGTGACGACGATCGACCCCAAGGCGCAGGAAGCGGCGTTCAAGGGCCTCGGCAAGTACAAGGGCGCCGTGGTCGCCCTGGACCCGCGGACGGGCAAGATCCTCGCGCTCGCCTCCACGCCCTCCTACGACCCGTCCGTGTTCTCCGGCAACACGCTGAAGGACCAGGAGGCGTACAAGAAGCTGGAGGCCGACAAGGACAAGCCGCTGGTCAACCGGGCGATCAAGGAGCGCTACCCCCCGGGTTCCACCTTCAAGATCCTCACCGCCGCGGCCGCCCTCGAACACGGCATCGTCACGGACATCAACGCCAAGGGCAGCGCCCCCGTCCCGTACCCGCTGCCGCTGAGCACCACCAAGGTCCGTAACGACGTCCAGACCGACGAGTGCGTCAACGGCTCCCTGATGGCCGGCCTCCAGTGGTCCTGCAACAACGTCTTCCTCGACCTGGCCGACAAGCTGGGCAAGGACAAGATGCGGGAGACCGCGGAGAAGTTCGGCTTCAACAACAAGGACATCTTCATCCCCAACGGCACCGTCGAGAGCATCTACCCCAAGAACCTCGACCGCCCGCAGACCGCCCTCACCGGCATGGGCCAGGGCAGCCTCGACAGCACCCCGCTCCAGATCGCGATGATGACGGCCGCCCTCGCCAACGACGGCAAGCTCATGAAGCCGTACCTCGTCGAGGAGCTGCGCGACCCGAACCTCAACACGCTGGAGAAGCACAAGCCCGAGCAGATGTCGCAGGCCGTCTCCGCCGACACGGCGAAGAAGGTCCAGCAGATGATGGAGAACACCGCCAAGAACGGCACCGGCAAGGCGGCCCTCATCGACGGCGTCACCGTCGGCGCCAAGACCGGCACGGCGCAGCACGGCGTCAACAACGAGAAGCTCCCGTACGCCTGGTTCGTCTCCTACGCCAAGCAGGCCGACGGCTCCCCCGTCGCGGTCGCCGTCTTCATCGACCCGGACGGCTCGGGCATCGACCGCGACGAGATCCACGGCGGCGCGCTGGCGGGCCCGATCGCGAAGAAGGTCATGGAGGCCATCGTCAAGAAGTGAGGCCCGGGAGGTCGACGACGAGGTTGTCTACGATGGCGGACATGACCGCTCAGCGCCGCCGTCTCGTCCTCGGCTCCCAGTCCCCCGCCCGCCTCGGCCTGCTCAAGGCCGCGGGGCTCGACCCCGAGGTGATCGTCAGCGGCGTGGACGAGGACGCCCTGACGGCCGCCACGCCCGGTGAGCTCGCCCGGGTCCAGGCCGAGGCCAAGGCCGACGCGGTCGCCGCCCGGCCGGAAGCGGCCGGGGCGCTGGTCATCGGCTGCGACTCCGTCCTGGAACTGGACGGCCGGGCCCTAGGCAAGCCCGCGGACGCCGAGGACGCCACCGCCCGCTGGAAGTCGATGCGCGGCCGGTCCGGGATCCTCCGGACCGGCCACTGCATCATCGACACGGCCACGGGCCGCCGGGTGTCGGCGACCGCCTCCACGACCGTGCGCTTCGGCGAGCCCTCCGACGCCGAGATCGCCGCGTACGTCGCGACGGGTGAGCCGCTGTACGTCGCGGGCGCCTTCACCCTCGACGGCCGCTCCGCCCCCTTCATCGAGGGCATCGAGGGCGACCACGGGAACGTCGTCGGCCTCTCCCTGCCCCTCCTGCGCAAGCTCCTCGCGGAGGTCGGGGTCCCGATCACGGACCTGTGGGTCTAGGCCCGGCAGCGCACTACATCGGCAGCAGACCGGTCACCGGCGCGAGCACCCCGAGCACCGGGTCGATCGCCTTCGTGACCTGCCCCAGCTGGTTGAGCTGGTTCAGCTTGTTGAGCTGATTCGTCCCGTCCGGGTAGATGCTCGTCGGCGGGTGCGCGTCCATCCCGTCCGGCGGAGCGATGACGCCTCCGGCGTGGGTGACGGGGGGTTGCGGCATGGGAGCGGCCGAAGCGGCAGTGGCGGTCAGGGTGAGAGCGGCGCCGGTGAGAGCGGCGGCAGCAACAATGCGCTTCATCATGACCGCCACAACGAGGTCACGGCGCCTCGGTCACCATTCCTTCCGCCACTCGGGGGGTGCTCCCCAGAAATGCACGGGCCGTACTGAGCAGAAGAAGCGTATGCACGAGCCGCGGCCCGTCCGGGGCGGGCCGCCACCACCATGAGAGCGGCCATGTGGCGCCGTACAGCGCGGGAATGAGGACGTAGTCGAGCCGCTCGACGCCTGCCGGCCAAGAACGGTGGGATGTACTTCCCGGCTTCAGAAGGAAGTACATGGCCTTGCCGTTGTTCGCTTCCGCGATGATCGGACCGGGTTGGCCGGCGGTGAGCATGGCCATGGCATGGGCCAAGCGCCGACCGCTGTCGCCGCGGACGCGGACGGCGTCGAAGTGGACGCCGGTCTTTCGAAGTTGGTGACCGGCGGCGGGCAGCCACGCGTTTTCGGTCAGGTGACCTTCCTTGTTCATGTGACGAGTGTCACCGAGCTTCGCTAGGTTTTCCATCACGGAGCGTCAACCACTGCTAACGGTGCGATCTGATCGAACGCTCCTTGAGCCCGTTTGAGTCCAGTTGAGGGGGAGCGGTGGCGCGTCCGGAGAACAAGGACAGGACAAACACGGCGACGCATCTTGCAGCGGAGATTGCCAAGTTGATGCGGCAGCACTCGCGAATGACACAGGAGGAAGTCGGTGCGCACATCGGGTATACGGGGTCGGCCATCAGCGCTCTGGAAACGGGCGCACAGCCCCCCACCGAGAAGATGCTGGACGGCCTGGAGAAGGCAATCGGGGGCGGAATCGGCATCTTCACGGCAGCCAAGAAGTACCTGATGCTGGACAAGTACCCCACGCACTTCCGGGATTACGCGGGTCTGGAACGTAGGGCGCTCTCGGTCAGCTCATACATGACGTTCGTGGTCGACGGCTTGTATCAGACCGAGGACTACGCGCGCGCAATCATCGGCGGCAGCTACCCCCCACTGCCGGAGGCCAGAGTGGAGGAACTGGTCGAAGCGAGGATGGCGCGCAAGGCCATCCTCGACCGCGAGCCGACAGCACTGCTGGAGCTGATCCTTGAAGAGTCGGTGCTCCGCAGGCCGTTCGGCAGCAGGGAGATCATGCGGAATCAGCTGCTCTACCTCGCCGAGTGTGCAAAGCGGCGAAACGTCACGATCCAGGTGCTGCCCATGGACCGAGGGCTGAGCGGTGACTACGCCGGTGACCGCGACAAGATGAAACTGCTGGAGACGCCAGAGCATCGCCTAGTGGTCTTCGTGGAGAGCCAGGGCATCACCAACTTGATCAGCGCCCCAGAAGAGGTATCAGAACGGGCGCACCGATACGCGAAGATCCGCGCACAGTCTCTGAGCCCGATCCAATCATTGGACCTCATCGAACGGTTGGCAGGAGAGCAATGAGCACAACCCGCCTTTGGCGCAAGTCCAGCTACAGCGACGGGAGTGGCGGCGACTGCGTCGAAGTCGCCACCGCCTGGCACAAGTCCAGCTACAGCGACGACAGCGGCGGTCACTGCATCGAAGTCGCCAGACGCCCGAACCGGCCCCCGGTACACATACAAGGGGTCCACATACGCGACTCCAAGAACCCCACCGGCCCCACCCTCACCGTGGACCCCCGCACCTGGTCGGCGTTCCTCGGCTACGCGACGCGATGACGTTGCCGGGGTCGTCCAGCCAGACCTGCTCACCCTCGCAACCGACGGCAAGGCCCGCGCGGTCGCGGCCGGGGCGGCCGTACCGCTCCCATCGCCGGTAGGCCGCTTCGACCTCATCCCAGAGCCGCCGGGGCCCGTACTGCTCGACCTCGTAGTCGGCCTGGTCGCCGGGGACGTACTCGGCCGTGGCCCAGGACTTCTTGTCCTGGGAGAAGAGCCAGAGGGTGGATTCGCCGCTGCCGTCGTCGGCCTTGCCGACGAAGTGCCACGCGTCGCGCACGGCGAGGTCGACGTAGAACAAGGCGTCGGGGTCGTCGGTGACGCACAGCGGGCTGACCGTGGTGCGGCCGGGAACGCCGTCGTCCTCGTGGTGGAGGAAGTCTCGCAGACGCCCTCCCCCACCGGGGCGGCTGCGGGTGTGCATGAACGCCGGGTTGCCGGTGAAGCGGCCTTCGGCGCGCCCGTCGGAGACGTCAAGGACGGCGAAGCTGTAGTGGAACAGACCGCCGCCCCACGGTGCGACGATCCGCCCGCGCGGGGCCTGCGCCACCCAGGCGTAGGGGATCTCGGGCACGGTGTACGTGGCGAGGATCCGGTCGTACGGCGCGCCCTGGGGCCGGCCTTCTTCGGCGTTGCCGCACAGGACTCGGGGGGTGAAGCCGGCTCGGGCGAGGTTGTCCTCGGCTTGCTCGGCGATGCGCGGGTCCACGTCCATGGTGGTGACCCGGTCGGATCCGAGGCGGTGACAGAGCCAGGCCGCGTTGTAGCCGGTACCGGCTCCGCCTTCGAAGACGGTCTGACCTTCGCGAACGTCCAGCAAGTCGAGCATGTCGAGCATGACGGTCGGCATGGAGCTGGAGGACGTGGGGCGCTGGTAGGCGTCCTCGCCGAGGTCCACGCCCTCGTTGACCTGGGTGATGAGCGGCAGGTCGGCATAGACGGCCCGGGCCCAGCGCTCGGGGTTCCCGGAGCGGTCGAACGTGCGGCCGCCGGCCTCGAAGGTGTCGGGAAGGAAGAGTTCCCGCGGCACACCTTGGACCGCGGCCCTCCAGGGGGACTCCGGCGGCAGGGAGCCCTTGTTGGTGAGGATCTGGACCAGGCGTGCCGGGGTGCTCATCTACGCGCTCACTTCTTCTTCGGCGGTTCGGTGACGGGCTTGTTCCACTGCCCGTCACTCTCGCGAGGGGACTGCTGTTTGTCTCCTTCTTCTCCGCCCTTGTCGTCACCGTGCTTTCCCACGGGCATCTCCTTCTGCCGGGCTGCCGTAGAGCCCCGAGCGGGGCCTGCTGCCTGCCCTTCGGGGGTTCGCCCGATACGGTGCAGGTGTCGTAGGGGCGCCCGCAAGAGGACAGGGCGGCTCGTACCTCAACTGTCGTCAACAGTTGAGGAGCACAGGCCCGCAGTAGGGCGCATGGAGCCTGACGCACGGGAGTGCGCCGTCGGAAACCCACCACGTGGTCAAGTTTCCTTGGGCATGTCAAGGCGCATATTCCGGTAGAGCCAACGACTCCACCCCGAGGAGCGAGGAGCCAGCCATGCCGAGGATCCTGATCACGACCGGTGACGCCGCCGAGGACCTGGAGGTCCTCTACCCCTACCAGCGCCTGCTGGAGGAGGGCTACGAGGTGGACATCGCCGCCCCCACCGTGAAGCAGCTCCAGTTCGTCGTGCACGACTTCGTCGCGAGCTTCGACACGTACACGGAGAAGCTCGGGCACAGCTGGCCCGCGGACGTCGCGCTGGCGGACGTGAACCCGGGCGACTACGCCGCGGTCGTCATCCCCGGCGGCCGCGCGCCGGAGTTCCTGCGGCTGGATCCGGACTTCCAGCGGATCATCAAGTGGTTCTTCGCGCGGAACAAGCCCATCGCGCACATCTGCCACGCCGTGACCGCCCTGACCCCGCTGGGCGTCCTCAAGGGCCGCCGCACGGCGGCCTGGCCCGCGTGCCGGCCGGACGTCCAGCTCGCGGGCGGCACGTTCGTGGACGCGGAGGCCGTCGTGGACGGCAACATGGTGTCGGCGCGGGCCTGGAACGACCAGCCGGCCTGGATGCGCGCCTTCGTGGAGCTGCTGCGGGAGCAGGCCCCCGTCAAGAGCTAGGTCAAGAGCTCGGTCCCTGTGCGAGGCTGGTAGGTCCGTCCGCCGCCTCGCCCGAAGGGAACCCCCTACCGCCATGTCCCAGTCCGTGGACCGCGCCCTGGACGTCCTGGACGCCGTCTCGGCGGCCAGCGCCCCTGTGCCGGCGAAGGCTCTGGCCCGGCAGCTCGGCTACAGCCTCTCCACGGTGTACGAGATCCTCGGCACGCTGACGGCCCGCGGCCATCTGGTCCGCACGTCCGGCGGGTACGCGCTCGGCTACCGCGTACCCGCCCTGCACCAGGCGTTCCAGCGGCAGATGCAGCTGGACGACGCCGTGCACGCGCTGCTGCTGCGGGCGCGGCGGGAGGCGGGGGCGGACACGTACTTCAGCACGTACCGGGACGGGGCGATCGCCGTCCTCGCGGGGAACGCGGCCGTGCCGTCCACCGGCGGGTTCACCGTGGGCCGGGACTTGGACGGGCACGCCACCGCCCACGGGAAGGTGCTGCTGTCCGCTCTGCCGCGGGCGGCGCGGATGCGCTACCTGACCGGTACGGGGATGCGGGCGATCACGCCGCGGACGATCACGTCCCCGGCCCGCCTGGACGCGGAGCTGCTGCGCGTGCGGCGGGAGGGTGTCGCGGTGGAGGTGGAGGAGTGCGCGCCGGGAGTGGCGTGCGTGGCGGTGCCCGTGCCGGCCACGGCGGGAGGCCGCGCCGTGACGGCCGTATCGGCCGCGGTGCCGCTGGAGGATTTCCACCGCCGGCGCGCGCAGCTGACGGGGACGCTGCGCCACGTGGCGGCGGAGGCGGCGAAGTTGGCCGCGCGTCACCGCGGCGCGGGGGCCGCCTCCACGGCTTCCGGCGGCTGACCCGGCCCCCGGCTCCAGGCCTCCGGGTCGTACGCGAGCAGCGTCCAGACGACGAGCGCGAGGACGGCCATGACGGCCGCGAACGCGCCCCAGCCGACGAGGGCGACGCAGAACGCGCCCAGAAGGCCGTGTACGACGCCGCAGGTGATCAGCAGGATCCTGCCGGCTGTACGGGGCGGGCGGTCGCGCAGGGCCGCGCGGAGGGCGACGAAGGCGCAGACGAGCAGGTAAAGGGCGAAGAGCCCGCCGGCGATCCACGCGGCGAGGGACATCAGCCCCGGGTCGCTCCCCGCGAGGGACATCCGCTGGCGGCGGACGACGACGCCGAGGATCCAGTTGATGAATGCGATGCCGAGTCCCTCGCCGGCGAGGGCGAGCGCGGCGAGGCCGGCGACGGACCGGCGCAAGCGGGTGGTCATGGGTCACCCCCTGAGACCTTCGGGTTACCGCGGGTATGGGCGTCATAAAGGACGCTACTCACGGGTAGATCCCAGGGCAAGGGGTCCGGCCGAGGCCGCGCCCGGGACCGCTACCGCGGCGCTCCGCCCCGCGGCGCGGAACCCGGATCCGCAAACTTTGGCCCACCCGTTCGTAGGGACTCGACAAAGAATGCTGTTTCCCGCTCACCGCCGCGGTGGGAGAGCTCTGCCACAGTCAAAGGTCGGCGGAGACCCTCATACCCGGCGTACCGTGGGAGAACTGGGGACTTTGGCGCGCACACGGCCTCCGGTTCACGCTCCGTGTGGGCAAGCTCACCTCGGGAGTCGGCTCGGCACAGAGTGTCGCCAGTACCTAAACTCACCTTGTTTCAAGGAGGGAGCCATCGTGCGCAAGGTGCTCATCGCCAACCGTGGCGAAATCGCTGTCCGCGTTGCTCGCGCGTGCCGGGATGCCGGGATTGCCAGTGTGGCGGTCTACGCGGATCCGGACCGTGACGCGTTGCATGTCCGCGTTGCTGATGAGGCGTATGCGCTGGGCGGTGACACCCCGGCGACGAGTTACCTCGATGTGGCCAAGGTGCTGGCCGCGGCCGCCGAGTCGGGAGCCGACGCTGTTCACCCGGGTTACGGGTTCCTTTCCGAGAACGCCGACTTCGCCCAGGCCGTCCTGGACGCGGGGCTGACGTGGATCGGCCCGCCGCCGCAGGCGATCCGGGACCTGGGCGACAAGGTGGCGGCCCGTCACATCGCCCAGCGCGCCGGTGCCCCCCTCGTCGCGGGCACCTCCGACCCCGTCGCGGGGGCGGAGGAGGTCGTGGCGTTCGCCGAGGAGCATGGCCTGCCGATCGCGATCAAGGCCGCCTTCGGCGGCGGCGGGCGCGGTCTGAAGGTCGCCCGCACCCTGGAGGAGGTCCCCGAGCTCTACGACTCCGCCGTCCGCGAAGCCGTAGCCGCCTTCGGCCGGGGGGAGTGCTTCGTCGAGCGCTACCTCGACCGTCCCCGCCATGTGGAGACCCAGTGCCTGGCGGACAAGCACGGCAACGTCGTGGTGGTCTCC
Organism: Streptomyces sp. SCA2-17; assembly: GCF_044336695.1. Classification (NCBI taxonomy): domain Bacteria; kingdom Bacillati; phylum Actinomycetota; class Actinomycetes; order Kitasatosporales; family Streptomycetaceae; genus Streptomyces; species Streptomyces sp. SCA2-17. The sequence continues at coordinate 3,944,919 of NZ_CP117521.1, read as the reverse complement.
ACCCGTGACTGCTCTTTGCAGCGCCGTCACCAGAAGCTGGTCGAGGAAGCCCCCGCGCCGTTCCTCTCCGCCGAGCAGAACGCCGAGCTCTACCGCGCTTCGAAGGCCATCTTGCGCGAGGCCGGCTACGAAGGCGCCGGCACGTGCGAGTTCCTCGTGGGGCAGGACGGGACGATCTCCTTCCTGGAGGTCAACACCCGCCTCCAGGTCGAACACCCCGTCACCGAAGAAGTCACCGGCATCGACCTGGTGCGGGAGATGTTCCGCATCGCTGACGGTGAGGAACTCGGCTACGACGACCCGCCGCTGCGCGGGCACTCCTTCGAGTTCCGCATCAACGGCGAGGACCCGGGCCGTAACTTCCTGCCCGCCCCCGGCACCGTCACCCGCTTCGAAGCCCCGACCGGGCCGGGTGTGCGCCTGGATGCGGGGGTGGAGTCCGGCAGTGTCATCGGCCCGGCCTGGGACTCCCTGCTGGCCAAGCTGATCGTCACCGGTGCCACCCGTGAGCAGGCGTTGCAGCGGGCGGCGCGGGCGCTGGGAGAGTTCACGGTCGAGGGCATGGCCACCGCCCTTCCCTTCCACCGTGCCGTGGTCGCCGACCCCGCCTTCACCTCCGATCCCTTCCACGTCCACACCCGCTGGATCGAGACGGAGTTCGTCAACACCATCGAGCCGTTCACCGGCGCCGGTGCGGGCGGTGAGGAGGACGAGGAGGCTGCGGGCCGTGAGACGGTCGTGGTCGAGGTCGGCGGCAAGCGCCTGGAAGTCTCCCTGCCCTCCTCGCTGGGGATGACACTGGCGCGTACCGCGGCTGCGGGTGGGGCGAAGCCGAAGCGCCGTGCGGCGAAGAAGGCCGGCTCCGCCGCCTCGGGTGATGCGCTGACCTCGCCGATGCAGGGCACGATCGTGAAGGTCGCGGTCGAAGAGGGCCAGGAAGTCGCCGCGGGCGAACTCATCGTGGTCCTTGAGGCGATGAAGATGGAACAGCCCCTCAACGCCCACCGCGCGGGCACCGTCAAGGGCATCACCGCCGAAGTCGGCGCCTCCGTCTCCTCCGGCGCCGTCATCTGCGAAATCAAGGACTGACAGCAGCCATACGCAGGTGGGCCCCAGCCGAGGTCGGCTGGGGCCCACCTGCGTATACAGAACCTCAGGGGACGCGGCCGACCAACATGACGACGACGATGTCCCCGTCCACGCGGTACAGCACCCGCCATGTACCGACCGGAAGTCTGTAATAGCCGGACCCGCCAAGAGGAACAGCCGCCTCAGGGCAAGCTCTGTCGGCCAGTTCACGGACAGCCGAAGCGCATGCCTTGGCACCGATCGCGTCACGCTGACGTAAGCGACGGTATTCGTCCATAGCGCGTGGGTTCCAGATCAACGTGAAGCTCACTCCGCAGCCGCCCTGTCCTCAGCTTCCAGCTGCGCCATGAACTCGTCATGCGCGACCCCAGCGCTCCCCGTCTGCTCCCACCGGGCCTGCGCTTCTGCTAGATCATCCTTGTCCCGGAACCTCTGAAGTTCTTCCAGCTCCTCTATCGGGATCAGTGCGGCCGCCGGCTTCCCGTACTCGGTGACGATGATGTGCTCGTGCCCGTGACGCACACGGCCAACGAGCTGCCCGAGCTGGTTCCGGGCCTCGACGAGGGAGTAGGTATCCATACTCAAACGGTACGCACCCGCCACTGTGTACAACAGTCGCCCGATCGGATGACCCCCCTTCGGCCGGCAAGGCCAGTGGCATCCTTGGCAGGCGGGGAGCGAGAGGGAGGACTCGGCAGCCATGGCCACGGAGATCACACAGGCGTCACCACGCCCCATGCGCGCGGACGCGCGGCGCAACTACGAGCGGCTGCTCGTGGAGGCGCGGACCGCGTTCACCGAGCACGGCACGGACGCCTCTCTGGAGGACATCGCCCGCCGGGCCGGCGTCGGCATCGGGACGCTCTACCGCCACTTCCCCAACCGCACGGCGCTCATGAGCGCCGTCTTCCAGGTCGAGGTCGACGGCCTCCTCGCCCGCTCCCGTGAGCTCCTCGCCTCCCCCGAGCCGTGCCGGGCCCTCGTCGAGTGGCTCCGGGCATGCGTGACGCACGCCAGCACGTACCGGGGCCTCTCACGGGCCCTGCTGGCCGCCCAGTCGGACGAGGCCTCGGCGATGTCCCGGTGCAGCCTGCCGCTGCGGGAGGCGGGCAGCGTGCTCCTCGCCCGGGCGCAGGGGGTGGGCGCGGTCCGCCCCGACGTCGGCATCACCGACGTCATGCAGCTGACGAACGCGATCTCCCTGGCCGCGGAGCAGTCCCCCGACGACCCGGAACTCCCGGACCGCCTCCTGAAACTCACCCTCCGCGGCCTTCAGGGAGCCCCCTGCTCGGACCCCGAGTAGCCCTGTAAGCCCCCTCAGCGGCGCCTCGGGGCCAGGTCCGCCACCCTTGCCGTCGGGGGCTCCGCGCCCAGCGACCCCGCGCTGCGGAGCGGGGGGGCGGAGCCGCCTTGGGGCTGGGTGCCCGGGGGGAGCGGGTGGTGCGTCCGCCGCTGGCCCGGCAGCGGCGGGACATCCCGCCGCCGCTGCTGCTGCGGCACCTGCTCGGGCCCCGGCATCGCCCCCGCGGGGGCCCCCGCTCCGGGCCCGGCGACCGAGATGTGCACACCCTGGTCCGCGAGCGCTTGCAGCTCCGTCGCCGCGCGGTCGTCGTGCGACGGCGGCTCGTCCGTCACCAGCCGCGTGATCACGTCGGTCGGCACCGTCTGGAACATCGTGTCCGTGCCCAGCTTCGTGTGGTCCGCGAGCACGACCACCTCCGCCGCCGCCTGCACCAGCGCCCGGTCCACGCTCGCCGAGAGCATGTTGGACGTGGAGAGGCCCCGCTCCGCGGTCAGCCCGCTCCCGGACAGGAACGCCCGGGTGACCCGCAGGCCGTGCAGGGACTGCTCCGCCCCGCTGCCCACCAGCGCGTAGTTGGACCCTCTCAGCGTGCCGCCGGTCATGACGACCTCGACCCTGTTGGCATGGGCGAGCGCCTGGGCGACGAGCAGGGAGTTGGTGACGACGGTCAGACCGGGCACCCGCGCGAGCCGGCGGGCCAGCTCCTGCGTGGTCGTGCCGGCGCCGACGACGACGGCCTCGCCCTCTTCGACGAAGCTCGCCGCGAGATCGGCGATGGCCGTCTTCTCGGCGGTCGCTAGATGGGATTTCTGCGGGAAGCCGGACTCCCGGGTGAAGCCGCCCGGCAGCACCGCACCGCCGTGCCGGCGGTCGAGGAGTCCTTCGGCCTCCAGTGCCCGCACGTCCCGCCGTACGGTCACTTCGGAGGTCTGGACGACGCGGGCGAGCTCACGGAGCGAAACCGCCCCGTTGGCCCGCACCATTTCGAGGATCAATTGGCGACGTTCTGCAGCGAACACGAAACCGACAGTAACGCCAACGACCATCCGTTTTCAGCAGGTTGCAGCAATTAACGGAAGTTGTCCGCTCCGGAACGCTCAAAGTGGTATAGGAGGCCCGGTCCCAAGGCCAAAGCCTCCACCACCACTCAGCGCGACAATCGCTACCCAAACCCTCGCGGAGCGTCTATACCGAATCGGGCTATTACGCCTCGCGCTGCGTCTTCCGCGTGTGCAGCTGCCGCGCGACCTCCGCCAGCGAGCCGGAAAGCGACGGGTAGACGGTGAACGCGTTCGCGATCTGCTCGACCGTGAGGTTGTTGTCCACGGCGATGGCGATCGGGTGGATGAGCTCACTGGCCCGCGGGGCGACCACGACGCCGCCCACCACGATGCCCGTGCCCGGACGGCAGAACATCTTCACGAAGCCGTCCCGGATGCCCTGCATCTTCGCGCGCGGGTTCCGCAGCAGCGGAAGCTTGACGACCCGTGCGTCGATCTTGCCGCTGTCGACGTCGGCCTGGGTGTACCCGACCGTCGCGATTTCGGGATCCGTGAAGACGTTCGCCGAAACCGACTTCAGATTGAGCGGCGCCACCGCGTCACCCAGGAAGTGGTACATGGCGATGCGTCCCTGCATGGCCGCGACCGACGCGAGCGCGAGCACGCCCGTGCAGTCACCGGCGGCGTAAACGCCCGGGGCGCTCGTCCGCGACACCCGGTCGGTCCAGACGTGCCCGGAATCCTTGAGCCGGACCCCGGCCTCCTCCAGCCCGATCCCTTCGGTGTTCGGAATGGAGCCGACCGCCATGAGGCAGTGCGTACCGGTAATGACCCGACCGTCGGCCAGCGTGACCTCGACCCGGTCACCCACCCGCTTCGCGGACTGGGCCCGCGACCGCGCCATGACGTTCATGCCACGGCGCCGGAAGACGTCCTCCAGGACAGCGGCAGCGTCCGGGTCCTCACCCGGCAGCACGCGGTCCCGCGACGACACCAGCGTCACCTTGGATCCCAGCGCCTGGTACGCACCGGCGAACTCGGCACCGGTCACACCGGAGCCCACCACGATGAGCTCCTCGGGGAGCTCGTCCAGGTCGTAGACCTGGGTCCAGTTCAGGATGCGCTCGCCGTCCGGCAGCGCGTCGGGGATCTCCCGCGGGTGGGCGCCCGTGGCGATCAGCACCGCGTCGGCGACCAGCGTCTCCTCGGTGCCGTCGGCGGCCGTCACGATCACGCGGCGCGACCCGTCCGGCGCCTGGTTCGGCTCCAGCCGGCCCCGGCCGCGCAGCACGCGCCCGCCCGCCCGGGTCACGGACGCGGTGATGTCGTGCGACTGCGCGAGCGCCAGCCGCTTCACACGGCGGTTGACCTTCCCCAGGTCCACGCCGACGACCCGCGCCGCCTGCTCGATGTGCGGCGTGTCGTCGGCGACGATGATCCCGAGCTCCTCGTACGAGGAGTCGAAGGTCGTCATCACCTCGGCCGTCGCAATGAGCGTCTTAGAGGGCACGCAGTCGGTGAGCACCGACGCCCCGCCCAGACCGTCGCAATCGACGACGGTCACCTCCGCGCCGAGCTGCGCGGCGACGAGCGCCGCCTCATAGCCGCCGGGTCCGCCACCGATGATCACGATCCGAGTCACGTACTCCATTGTCCCGTACCCGTCGAAGCGACTTCTCCCGGGGCCTCCCCCGCGGATCCACGCCCGTAGGCCGTACGGCAATCCGTGCGAGAACCGGCAGGAGGTTCCGGACGAACCTCCCTTCGAGACTGCCATCCCAAATGCCGTCGCGCCTCACTCCCGTACCCTCGAAACCATGTCGCTCTACGCCGCGTACGCCGGCAACCTCGACGCGCGGCTGATGTCCCGCCGCGCACCCCACTCGCCCCTGCGCGGCACGGGCTGGCTCGCCGACTGGCGGCTGACCTTCGGCGGCGAGCAGCTTGGCTGGGAGGGCGCGCTCGCGACCGTGGTCGAGGCACCCCGCTCCCAGGTCTTCGTCGCGCTCTACGACATCGCTCCGATGGACGAGGACTCGATGGACCGTTGGGAGGGTGTCGGCCTCGACATCTACCGCCGGATGCGCGTCCGCGTGCACACTCTGGACGGCGAGGAGCCCGCGTGGATCTACGTCCTGAACGGCTACGAGGGCGGCCTGCCCTCCGCCCGCTACCTCGGCGAGATCGCCGACGCGGCGGAATCCGCCGGCGCGCCCCACGACTACGTCATGGAGCTGCGCAAGCGCCCCTGCTGAGGGGCCGCGCCCGGGTTGTGACGACTGCATCTCGTCACAACCCACAAAGCAACAATCGGAACACCGTGACCAGTGACATCTACGCGCGTAGGCGATAAGCGGCTACCCTCGTCCGCGTGAACGCATCAGTTACTCCCGACATCCAGGCCGACCCGTACGCCGCGGCGGACGCCGCCGCCGCCCGTCTGCGCGAGCTCACCGGCGCCGAGACCCACGACGTCGCCCTGGTCATGGGCAGCGGCTGGCTCCCCGCGACCGAGGCGCTCGGCACCCCCGAGGCCGAGTTCCCGGTCACCGAGCTCCCCGGCTTCACCGCGGCCGCCGTGGCGGGCCACGCCGGCACGGTCCGCTCGTACAAGATCAACGAGAAGCGCGCCCTGGTCTTCCTCGGCCGCACGCACTACTACGAGGGCCGCGGCGTCGCCGCCGTCGTCCACGGCGTCCGCACGTCCGTCGCCGCCGGCTGCAAGACCGTCGTCCTCACCAACGGCTGCGGCGGCCTCCGCGACGGCATGCGCCCCGGCCAGCCCGTGCTGATCAGCGACCACATCAACATGACGGCGACCTCGCCGATCGTCGGCGCCAACTTCGTCGACCTCACCGACCTGTACTCCCGCCGTCTGCGCGCCCTGTGCAAGGAGGTGGACGAGACCCTGGAGGAGGGCGTCTACGTCCAGCTCCCCGGCCCGCACTACGAGACGCCGGCCGAGATCCGCATGGTCCGCACGCTCGGCGGCGACCTCGTCGGCATGTCCACCACGCTCGAGGCCATCGCGGCCCGCGAGGCGGGCGCCGAGGTCCTCGGCATCTCCCTCGTGACGAACCTCGCCGCGGGCATGACGGGCGAGCCCCTCAACCACGAAGAGGTTCTCCAGGCCGGTCGCGACTCCGCGTCCCGCATGGGCCAGCTCCTGGCCCAGGTCCTCCCGAAGCTCTGACCTTGCCGGTCTTACGGCGCCGCACCCCGTTCATGGCTGAGCCATCGTTCACGGTGCGGCGCCGTTCCCCTTCCCGGGGGGGGCGCCGTACGGTGCGGGCCCGGCCCCGTACCCCCGCGCGCCTGCGGCGCGCGACACGCCCACCCACCCGCCCGATTGCCCGGAACCGCGCGGTTCACGGTCAGGGGCGGGCCCGGCAGCCACCGGCGTACCGCGGGCCACAAGCCCGAGCGGGCCCGCAGAATGCGTACGCGCGGGAGGGTGCGGGGCGGGCCGGGCCCGGCAAGGGGCGTAAAGCGTGATTTGTGGGCCCACCTTCCGGGCACCCAAAGCTTGGGCCAGAGGGCCCGTAAATCATGCAGCCCCGTAGGGCTCGGCCCGCACCGCACCCGCCCCACCCGACACAGACCCCATACCCCGAACCCTCCGTAGGAGACACCGTGGAGCGAGACGACGCCCTCATCGCCCAGGCCCGAACCTGGCTCGCCGAGGACCCCGACCCCGACACCCGCGACGAGCTCGCCCGGCTCATCGACGACGGGGACACCGCCGAACTCGCCGCCCGCTTCGCCGGCACCCTCCAGTTCGGCACCGCCGGCCTCCGCGGCGAACTCGGCGCCGGCCCCATGCGCATGAACCGCTCCGTCGTCATCCGCGCCGCCGCCGGCCTCGCCGCGTACCTGAAGAACCAGGGCCACAGCAACGGCACCGTGGTCATCGGCTACGACGCCCGCTACAAGAGCGCCGACTTCGCCCGGGACACCGCCGCCGTCATGGTCGGCGCCGGCCTGAAGGCCGCCGTCCTCCCCAAGCCGCTCCCCACCCCCGTCCTCGCCTTCGCGATCCGCCACCTCGGCGCCGTCGCCGGCATCGAGGTCACGGCCAGCCACAACCCGCCCCGTGACAACGGCTACAAGGTCTACCTCGGCGACGGATCCCAGATCGTGCCGCCGGCCGACGCCGAGATCGCCGCCGAGATCGCCGCGATCAAGAGCCTGGACGACGTCCCGCGCCCCTCCGCCGGCTGGGAGACCCTCCGCTACGAGGACGTCGTCGGCGCCTATCTGGCCCGCACCGACGCCGTCCTGACCGGCGGCTCCGCCCGCGACGTCCGCGTCGTCTACACGCCCATGCACGGCGTCGGCCGCGACGTCCTGACCGCGGCCTTCGAGCGCGCCGGCTTCCCCGCCCCGACGGTGGTCGCCGCCCAGGCCGAGCCGGACCCGGACTTCCCGACCGTGGTGTTCCCCAACCCGGAGGAGCCGGGCGCCATGGACCTGGCGTTCGCCACGGCCCGCGAGGCGCAGCCGGACATCGTCATCGCGAACGACCCGGACGCGGACCGCTGCGCCGTCGCCGTCCCCGACCCGGGCAGCGCCGAGGGCTGGCGCATGCTCCGCGGCGACGAGGTCGGCGCGCTGCTCGCCACGCACCTGGTGCACAAGAACGCCCGCGGCACGTTCACGACGACGATCGTCTCGTCCTCGCTGCTCTCCCGCATCGCCGCCGCGAGCACCGGCACGCCGTACACGGAGACCCTGACGGGGTTCAAGTGGCTGGCCCGTGTCGACGGCCTGCGCTACGCCTACGAGGAGGCGCTCGGCTACTGCGTCGACCCCGAGGGCGTCCGCGACAAGGACGGCATCACCGCGGCCCTGCTGGTCGCCGAGCTGGCGGCGGAGCTCAAGGAGTCCGGCCGCACGCTCAGCGACCTGCTGGACGACCTGGCGGTCGAGCACGGCCTGCACGCCACGGACCAGCTGTCGGTGCGTGTCCAGGACCTGTCGCTGATCGCGGACGCGATGCGGAGGCTGCGGGAGCAGCCGCCGGCGGTCCTGGCGGGCCTGCACGTGACGTCGGCGGAGGACCTGGCCAAGGGAACCGACGAGCTGCCGCCGACGGACGGCCTGCGGTACCACCTCGCCGGTGACGCCACCGGAACGGTCTCCGCGGCGCGGGTGATCGTCCGCCCGAGCGGCACGGAGCCGAAGATCAAGTGCTACCTGGAGGTAGTGATCCCGGTCGCCGACGCGGCGGCGCTCTCGGGCGCGCGCGCCAAGGCGACGGAGGTCCTGACCGCGATCAAGGCGGACCTGTCGCAGGCAGCGGGCATCTAACGCCGAGGGGGTCCGGGGCTGAGCCCCGGACCCCCTGAGTGGTTGCCGGTCAGCCGACCACCAACAGCACCACGAACAACACCAACCCGGCCCCCGCAGGCGCCAGCACCTCATACGCCCACCGCACGCCCACATCCCCCTTCGCGTCCTCCCGCGAAGCCCCCCGCTCCGCAAGCTCCTGGAGCTCCGCGACGGTCTGGTCGGCCGGAGCCGACTCCCCGGCGCCCCGCGCGGCCTTCTTCCGCTTGCGCAGGGAAACCGGCACGGCCCACAGCTGGTACGTGGAACCTCCGGCCAGCACCTCGCTCGAATACCCGGCCCGTACGGCGTCCACCGCCGCCCACGGCAGCGTGATCGTCCGGAACGGGTTCCGCACGAGCAGCCGCGAAGCACCGGCGAAGACGGCCGGCCGCAGCGTGAAGGCGATGATCAGCGGTACGACGCAGAGCAGGCCGGCCAGGGCCAGCCAGGGCGTACGGCCCTCGCCGCGGGCCACGGCGTCGCCGCCCAGCCAGCCGGCGAGGGCGAGGAGCAGCACGCCGCCGGCGACGCCGGCGGGCGAGCGGTAGCGCCTGTCGGCGTATTCCTGTTCGGGGCTAGGGCTCGTCATGGGCAGATTCTGCCTGACGCCTCCGACAGCGAAGCCGCAGTACGCCCGCAGCCGCGGCGGAGGAACATCGGGCGGCTGCACAAGACGCCCGAACAAGACGCCCGGAGAACCCGAGGGGTGTACACACGCTACGCGCGTAGATATGCTCATCTGGTGACCATGCCCACCACAGTTCCCGCACACGGCAACGACGCCGCGGGGCGGCTGAAGGAGCTGGCGGACGCCACCGCCTCCGACAGTGCGCTGCGCCGCTTCCTGCACGGACTCCCGGGGGTCGACGCGGTCGGGCTGGAGGCCCGCGCCGCCTCGCTCGGCACCCGCTCGATCAAGACCACGGCGAAGGCGTACGCCATCGACCTGGCGATCTCGATGATCGACCTCACGACGCTCGAGGGTGCCGACACCCCGGGCAAGGTCCGGGCCCTGGCCGCCAAGGCCGTCAACCCCGACCCGACCGACCGGACGACGCCGCGCACCGCCGCCGTCTGCGTCTATCCCGACATGGTGGCGACGGCCAAGGCCGTCCTCGCCGGCACGGACGTGAAGGTCGCCTCCGTCGCCACCGCGTTCCCCGCCGGCCGCGCCGCGCTGCCGGTCAAGCTCGCGGACACGCGCGATGCGATCGAGGCCGGTGCCGACGAGATCGACATGGTCATCGACCGCGGCGCCTTCCTCGCGGGCCGCTACATGGACGTCCTCGAAGAGATCCGCGCCGTCAAGGCCGAGTGCGGCGACAAGGCCCGCCTCAAGGTGATCTTCGAGACGGGCGAGCTGTCGACGTACGACAACATCCGCCGCGCGTCCTGGATCGGCATGCTCGCGGGCGCCGACTTCATCAAGACCTCGACCGGCAAGGTCGCGGTCAACGCGACCCCGGCGAACACCCTGCTGATGCTGGAGGCCGTGCGGGACTTCCGCGCGCTGACCGGCGTCCAGGTCGGCGTGAAGCCGGCCGGCGGCATCCGCACCACCAAGGACGCGATCAAGTTCCTGGTCCTGGTCAACGAGACCGTGGGCGAGGACTGGCTGGATAACCACTGGTTCCGCTTCGGCGCCTCCAGCCTCCTCAACGACCTGCTGATGCAGCGGCAGAAGCTGAGCACCGGGCGTTACTCCGGTCCCGACTACGTGACGGTGGACTGACCGACATGGCGAACCACATGGCCCCCAAGGCATTCGAATACGCACCCGCACCCGAGTCGCGCGCGGTCGTCGACATCGCCCCGTCCTACGGCCTGTTCATCGACGGCGAGTTCGCCGAGGCGACCGGCGGCAAGGTCTTCAAGACGATCAGCCCCTCCACCGAGGAGGTGCTCTCCGAGGTCGCCCACGGCTCCGCCGAGGACGTGGACCGCGCGGTGAAGGCCGCCCGCAAGGCCTTCGAGAAGTGGTCGGCGCTGCCGGGCGCCGAGCGCGCCAAGTACCTGTTCCGGATCGCCCGGATCATCCAGGAGCGCAGCCGCGAGCTCGCCGTCCTGGAGACCCTGGACAACGGCAAGCCGATCAAGGAGACCCGCGACGCGGACCTCCCGCTGGTCGCAGCGCACTTCTTCTACTACGCGGGCTGGGCCGACAAGCTCGACCACGCGGGCTACGGCGCGAACCCCCGCCCGCTGGGCGTCGCGGGCCAGGTCATCCCGTGGAACTTCCCGCTGCTGATGCTGGCGTGGAAGATCGCCCCGGCGCTGGCGACGGGCAACACCGTCGTCCTGAAGCCCGCCGAGACGACCCCGCTGTCGGCGCTGTTCTTCGCGGACATCTGCCGCCAGGCGGGCCTGCCCAAGGGCGTCGTCAACATCGTCACCGGTGACGGCACCACGGGCGCCGCGCTCGTCGCGCACGAGGACGTCAACAAGGTCGCGTTCACCGGCTCCACGGCGGTCGGCAAGGCCATCGCCCGTACGGTCGCGGGCACGGACAAGAAGCTCACGCTGGAGCTGGGCGGCAAGGGCGCCAACATCGTCTTCGACGACGCGCCCATCGACCAGGCCGTCGAGGGCATCGTCCAGGGCATCTTCTTCAACCAGGGCCAGGTCTGCTGCGCGGGCTCGCGCCTGCTGGTCCAGGAGTCGATCCAGGACGAGCTGCTGGACTCCCTCAAGCGCCGCCTGTCCACGCTGCGCCTCGGCGACCCGCTGGACAAGAACACCGACATCGGTGCGATCAACTCCGCCGAGCAGCTGGCCCGGATCACCAAGCTGGCCGACAGCGGCGAGGCCGAGGGCGCCGAGCGCTGGGCCCCGGCGTGCGACCTGCCGGAGAACGGCTTCTGGTTCCGCCCGACGCTGTTCACGGGCGTCACCCAGGCCCACCGGATCGCCCGCGAGGAGATCTTCGGCCCGGTCCTGTCGGTGCTGTCGTTCCGCACCCCGGGCGAGGCGGTCGCCAAGGCGAACAACTCGCAGTACGGCCTCTCCGCCGGCATCTGGACGGAGAAGGGCTCGCGCATGCTGGCCGTCGCGAGCAAGCTGCGCGCGGGTGTCATCTGGGCCAACACGTTCAACAAGTTCGACCCGACGTCGCCGTTCGGCGGCTTCAAGGAGTCGGGATTCGGCCGCGAGGGCGGCCGCCACGGCCTGGAGGCGTACCTCGATGTCTAAAGAGTCCATCAGCAGCTTCGCTGCGGGCCGACTGAGTGTCTTCAAGACCTACAAGCTGTTCGTCGGGGGCAAGTTCCCCCGGTCCGAGAGCGGGCGGGTGTACGAGGTGACCGACTCCAAGGGCAACTGGCTGGCCAACGCCCCGCTGTCCTCGCGCAAGGACGCCCGTGACGCGGTCGTCGCGGCCCGCAAGGCCGTCGGCGGCTGGTCCGGCGCCACCGCGTACAACCGCGGCCAGGTCCTCTACCGCGTCGCCGAGATGCTGGAGGGCCGCCGCGACCAGTTCGTGGCGGAGGTCGCCGAGGCCGAGGGCCTGTCGAAGGCGAAGGCCGCGGCCCAGGTGGACGCCGCGATCGACCGCTGGGTCTGGTACGCGGGCTGGACCGACAAGATCGGCCAGATCACCGGTGGGACGAACCCGGTGGCGGGCCCGTTCTTCAACGTCTCCTCCACCGAGCCGACCGGTGTCGTCGCCGTGCTCGCGCCGCAGGAGTCGTCGTTCCTCGGCCTGGTCTCGGTGATCGCCCCGGCGATCGCCACCGGCAACACCGTGGTCGTGGTGGCCTCGGAGAAGGCCCCGCTGCCCGCCCTGTCGCTGGGCGAGGTGCTGGCCACCTCCGACGTCCCGGGCGGCGTCGTGAACGTCCTGTCGGGCCGTACGGCGGAGATCGCGCCGTCGCTGGCCGCGCACCAGGACGTCAACGCGATCGACCTCGCGGGCGCGGACGCCGGGCTGGCGAAGGAGCTGGAGATCGCCGCGGCGGACAACCTGAAGCGCGTGCTGCGTCCACAGCCTGTGGACTGGGCGGCGGCGCCCGGCACGGACCGCATGACGGCGTTCCTGGAGACGCGCACGGTCTGGCACCCGACGGGGTCGCTGGGCGCGGGCGGTTCCTCGTACTGAGCCGCATCAGCCTGAGCTGACATGCCGGAGGCCGGAGCGGATGGTGATCCGCTCCGGCCTCCGGCATGTCCTGCGTCCGGCCTCAGTGCGCCTTGGGCGGCACCGCGGGCCGCCCGGTCGGCAGCAGCGACGTCAGGTTCCCCGCCACGGGCAGGTCCGTCAGGCTGCCGCCCTTGGAGATCGGCTGCGTCGCGGGCTTGGTGGTGAGCGGCTGCATGGAGCCCACCTTCGTGCCCACCGTGTTGTCGAACGGGTCGACGGGCGTGCCGGCCAGCGGGTTGGTCCGCAGGGTCTTGACCGTGTCGAAGATCCCCTCCGCACCCGCCTCCAGCCCCTTGTCGGCCCCCTCGAGGGCGGCGGGGATGTTGGTGTCGCCGAACTGGGCGCGGGCCACCCCGGTGCCCATGCCGTTGGTGCCCATGCCGGCGTCGGCGCTCGCGGAGGCCGCGCCGCCCGCCGCGAAGGCCGCACCCGCCGATACCGTCAGCCCCACGCGCAGCAGCATCCGGCGCCGGAGCGCTCTGGACGCCTTGCTGGCGGAGTGTGCGTGTCGTGCGTGCGAGGCCATGGCCACCTGCCGGGATCGTGAGGAGCAAACGGAAAACGGAAGAGAAGAAGCGAACGGACGACAACGCAGAGTATGCGAGTGGTGACGCTGAGCGCACCATGCGACCCGGGGGGATCCCCCATGCGGACCAATGCCTCACACTGGTGTCCCGTGACTCCCCACTTGAGCCCCGCGCGCGTCATCCTGCTGACCGGTCCGTCCGGTTCCGGAAAGTCGTCCCTCGCGGCCCGTACCGGGCTGCCCGTCCTCAACCTGGACGACTTCTACAAGGAGGCCACGGACCCCACGCTGCCGCTCCTCGCGGACGGCTCGGGCCCGGACTGGGACTCCCCGCTCTCGTGGAACGCCGACGCCGCCGTCACGGCGATCGAGACGCTGTGCCGCGCGTCGCGCACGGAGGTGCCGCTGTACTCGATCGCCTCCAGCTCGATCACGGGCACGGGCGTCCTGGACATCGGGCGGACGCCGCTGTTCATCGCGGAGGGCATCTTCGCCGCCGACATCATCGACCGCTGCCGCGACCTGGGCGTGCTGGCCGACGCCCTGTGCCTGCGCGGCCGCCCCGCGACCACGTTCCGCCGCCGCCTGGCGCGCGACCTGCGCGAGGCCCGCAAGCCCGTGCCGTACCTGGTCCGGCGCGGCCTGCGGCTGATGCGCGCCGAGCGCGGCATCGTGGCCCGGCAGACGGCGCTGGGCGCGTACGCGTGCGGCAAGGAGACGGCGATGGGCCGGATAGCCGCCGCGGCGGCGGGCCGCCGCGAGAGCGTACGGATCTGACGGATCCGCAGCGTACGGGCCCGGCGTTTCCGGCCGTACGGGTACGGAGCGGCCGCCTCGTCATCACCGTGCGCGCCGCCTGACCGGGACTCCGGAAGCGGGCGGTAGCGCGCGGAAGCGCGCCGGGGCGCACGGCCCCGGCGCGGAAGACCCGCGGAAGAAGCACGCGGACGCGCAGAAGCGGGTCAGGACAGGCCCCCCGGCTGTCCGACCCGCTTCCGCCCCCCATGGCCCTGTCCGCGCTCCCCCGAGCGCCCCCCCCGTTCAGGGCCCCTCATCGTCCGTTCGTCAGGCGACCAGTTCGCCGAAGGACTCCAGCTGGTCCCGGCCGGAGCCGATGACCTCGTCGTCGCGCAGGCGGCGCAGCGAGCGCCAGATGCTGCTCTTGACCGTGCCGACGCTGATGTCCAGGATCTCGGCGATCTCCGGGTCCGTCCGGCCCTCGTAGTAGCGCAGGACGAGCATCGTGCGCTGGAGCTCGGGCAGCCGGGCCAGCGCCTGCCAGAGGACGGCGCGCAGCTCGGTGCCGCGCATCGCGTCGCTCTCGCCGGCCATCTCCGGCAGTTCCTCGGTCGGGTACTCGTTGAGCTTGCGCCGGCGCCAGGCGCTGATGTGCAGGTTGGTCATCGTGCGGCGCAGGTAGCCGCCGACGGCCGCCTTGTCCGTGATCCGGTCCCAGGCGCGGTAGGTGGAGAACAGCGCGCTCTGGAGCAGGTCCTCCGCCTCGTGCCGGTCGCCGGTCAGGTGGTAGGCGGTCGCGTACAGGGAGGCGCGGCGCTCCTGGACGTAGGCGGTGAACGCCGCTTCGGCGGACTCGGCCTGCGTCCGGGACGCCGCCGTGACGTCCCCCGTCTTCTCCCCCGTCACCGCCGGAGCCGCCCCCGCGGCTCCCTTGGCCTGCCCGTACGTGACCGCGTCGATCGCCACCATGTACGGCGGCCGGACGCGTCCGGTGCCGCGGGCGCACCCCCGCCCGCCCACGGCACCGGACTTCTCCGGGCCCCGCCCGGCGTCGTGCAGGCGCGTGCGAATGACTGCGCTGGTCGTGGTGCTGTGCAGTGTGTTCATCTCGCGCCCCCCGTCGGTGGAGCCAGCCTCGGTCCGATTTCCGTACCGGGCTCCGCTGCCCGATGAACAGAAGCCTGCCGGGCCAGTTTCATCGCGTTGTCCGCCGACTGTCACAGCCCTGCAACAGCCCGGCGGGGCTCGGAAGACCCCGGCGGGACCCCGCGCGGAGGGCGGCGGTCGAACTACCGGGCTGTCGTAGGCCAGAATGACCACCGTGCCTTCCCTGTTGCTGATCGAGGACGACGACGCCATCCGGACCGCTCTCGAGTTCTCCCTGTCCCGTCAGGGCCACCGTGTGGTGACCGCGGCGACGGGCGAGGACGGCCTGAAGCTGCTCCGCGAGCAGCGGCCGGACCTGATCGTGCTGGACGTGATGCTGCCCGGCATCGACGGCTTCGAGGTGTGCCGGCGCATCCGCCGCACCGACCAGCTGCCGATCATCCTGCTCACCGCGCGCAGCGACGACATCGACGTCGTGGTGGGCCTGGAGTCCGGCGCGGACGACTATGTGGTCAAGCCCGTGCAGGGCCGGGTGCTGGACGCCCGGATCCGCGCGGTGCTGCGCCGCGGCGAGCGCGAGACCAACGACTCGGCCGCCTTCGGCTCGCTGGTCATCGACCGCTCCGCGATGACCGTGACCAAGAACGGCGAGGAGCTCCAGCTCACGCCGACCGAGCTGCGGCTGCTGCTGGAGCTCAGCCGCCGGCCGGGGCAGGCGCTCTCGCGCCAGCAGCTGCTGCGCCTGGTCTGGGAGCACGACTACCTGGGCGACTCCCGGCTGGTCGACGCCTGTGTGCAGCGGCTGCGCGCCAAGGTCGAGGACGTGCCGTCGTCCCCGACCCTGATCCGCACCGTGCGCGGCGTCGGCTACCGCCTGGACACTCCGCAGTGACCGCACGCGTGCGCCGCTGGGCGACCGCCCGCAATGTGATGAAGCTCAGCCTGCGCTGGATAAGCCTGCGGCTGCGGCTGATGCTCGTCTTCGCCCTGGTCGCCCTGGCCGCAGCCGTCTCCGCGTCGGCGATCGCGTACTGGCTCAACCGCGACGCGGTGCTCACCCGCACCCAGGACGCGGCCCTGGACGACTTCCGCAAGTCCCTCCAGGACAACACCGGCACGCTGCCCCTCGGGCCGACCTGCCAGGAGCTCCAGGCGGCGGCCGACCGGATGGCGGCCACCTCGCAGAAGTACGAGGTGCTGCTGATCGGCAGCGGCGAGGGCGGCAAGGCCTGCGCCGCGCCCTCGGACCGCGACCTGTTCTCGCTGAAGGTCGTGCCGAAGTCGCTGCAGGCGGCCGTGGACCGCGAGCGGCGCGTGGACGACTCCAACCGCTACGCGTACCACCTGTACTGGCAGCGGATCACGCTGGAGGGCAAGCCGTACCTGGTGGGCGGCGCGAAGGTGATCGGCGGCGGCCCCACGGGCTACCTGCTCAAGTCCCTGGAGAACGAGCGCGCCGACCTCAATTCGCTGGCCTGGTCGCTGGGCATCGCCACCGGCCTGGCGCTCATCGGCTCCGCGCTGCTCGCGCAGGCCGCCGCGTCCACCGTGCTGCGGCCCGTGCAGCGGCTCGGCGACGCGGCCCGGCGGCTCGGCGAGGGCAAGCTGGACACCCGGCTGCGCGTCTCCGGCACGGACGAGCTGGCCGACCTGTCGCGCACCTTCAACAAGACCGCGGAGTCGCTCCAGAAGCGCGTCGAGGAGCTCAGCGCCCGGGAGGCCGCGAGCCGCCGCTTCGTCGCCGACATGTCGCACGAGCTGCGGACCCCCCTCACGGCCATCACGGCGGTGACCGAGGTGCTGGAGGACGAGGCGGACAACCTCGATCCGATGATCGCCCCGGCGGTGCAGCTCGTCGTGAGCGAGACCCGCCGGCTGAACGACCTGGTGGAGAATCTGATGGAGGTCACCCGCTTCGACGCGGGCACGGCCCGGCTGGTGCTGGACGACGTGGACGTCGCCGACCAGGTCACCGCCTGCATCGACGCCCGCGCCTGGCTGGACGCCGTCGAGCTGGACGCCGAGCGCGGCATCGTGGTCCGGCTCGACCCGCGGCGCCTCGATGTCATCCTCGCCAACCTCATCGGCAACGCCCTCAAGCACGGCGGCTCCCCCGTGCGCGTCTCGGTCCGCACGGAGGACGACGCGCTGCGCATCGACGTGCGCGACCACGGCCCGGGCATCCCCGAGGACGTCCTGCCGCACGTCTTCGACCGCTTCTACAAGGCGAGCGCGTCGCGGCCGCGCTCCGAGGGCAGCGGCCTCGGCCTGTCCATCGCCCTGGAGAACGCCCACATCCACGGCGGCGAGATCACCGCCGCCAACTCCCCCGAGGGCGGCGCCGTCTTCACGCTGACCCTGCCGCGGGACGCCTCGGACCTGGCGGAGCAGCCGGCCGGGGACGGGGAGGGCGGCAAGTGAGAAGCGCTCCCCCGACCAGCGCCTCGCGCCGGAGAACGGCCCTGCGCGGCACCGCTCTGGCCCTCGCCCTGCTCGGCACGGCCACGGCCTGCGGCATCCGCGGTACGGCCGTGCCGGTGGACGCGGGCGGGGCGCCGTCGCGCTCGTCGTGCGTCGTCAAGCCCGGCCGCACGCTCCCTTCGGGCGCCGCCACCGTGACCGTCCAGCTGGAGTGCACCTCGCAGCTGGTGCCCGTCACCCGCGCGGTGCCCGGCCCCGACACCTCCGAGGACGGCGTGGCCGTCGCCCGCCTGCTGCTCGAAGAGCTCCGCAAGGCGCCCTCGAACGAGGAGGCCGAGGCGGGCATGTCCACGGCCGTGCCGCAGCGGCTGACCGTGTCCGGGCCGCGGCCCGGCGACCCGGCCGGGACGCTGCGGCTCGGCCGGGACCCCGGCGAGCTGCCGCAGGTCGGGCTGGCGCAGCTCGTGTGCACGTACGCGGGGACCGCCGCGGCCGACGGCAAGCGCGTGGTGATCCTGGGCGGGCCGGCCGAGGAGCGCCCCAGGAGCTACGCCTGCACCGACGAGCTCCGGGTGCACCCCGACAGCGCGGACATCACGGGGACGCCCGTCTCGTAGGGACTGCCGCTGCCGGTGAGATTCCCGTGGCATATGCGGCGGCCGGACCCGGCGCGCGCCGCGGGAACCGCCGGAGGCTCCCGCAGGCCGGAACCGTGCGACCGGCGCACCGCGTCATGTGGGGCGTGCAGGGTCATGGTTACGGCGGTACGCCCGCCCTCCGATACCGCTACCGCCTCGCGGGCTGCGTGCTCCTCGTCGTCCATCTGCTGGCGGTCGGCTATCTCGCCCTGCGCCCGCTGACCGTGCCCTGGGTGTCGGCCGCGCACCTGGAGCCGCTGGCCACGATCCGGGCCGATCTCGCCCTCGGCCCCTGGGAGGCGGCGCGGGCCATAGGGGCCGGCGTGCTGCCGCTCGCCCCGCTGGGCCTGCTGCTGCCCTGGGCGCGGGGCCGGGTCGCGGCGTCGCCGCTGGGCTCGCTGACCCGCACGGTCTTCACCAGCGCGATGGTGTCCCTGGCGCTCCAGGTGGTGCAGAGCGGCGTCGTGGGCCAGGTGCTGGACGTGGACGCGCTCCTGCTGAACGTGACGGGGGTGGCGGCCGTGCACCTGGCCGTGGTCCCCGCGGCGAGGGCCCGTCTCCGTCGCAGGGGTGAGGGGCGGCGGCCGGAGCCCATACGCCGGGAGGAGGCCCCTCAGGGTGTCACCCCGACGATCCCCAGGGTCGGGATCGCCCCGTAGACCGACGCTCCGGCAGGGTCCGTGGACATAGCTTTGAGTCATCGGGAAGCCGACGGGAGAGACGGGAAAAACGTTCCCGCGCCGTATCGGGTCCCCGCAAGACGAGGAGTCGCCGCCATGTCCGCCAAGCTGGTCCGTCCCCGCAACCACAGGATGATCGCCGGGGTGTGCGCCGGTCTGGCCGAGCGCTTCGGGACGTCCCGCACGACGATGCGGGTGATCTTCCTGCTCTCGTGCCTGCTGCCCGGCCCGCAGTTCCTGCTCTACATCGCGCTGTGGATCCTGCTGCCCTCGGAGGGCGCGCACCAGGGCCGCGGCACGGCCGCGCAGTCCTGGTAGAGCACGCACACTTAAGGCGGCGGGCCGTTCCCCCGGGTCGGGGGAACGGCCCGCCGCCGTACGAGCGGTCCGCGGGGTCAGCCGCCGATGCCCGAGATCGGCAGGCTGCCGAGCGGCAGACCGGACAGGGGCGCCAGCAGGCCCGTGTTCCCCTTGTTGTCGGCCGGCAGGGTCTTGGCCGGGATGCCCTCGGCCGGGCCCTGGACGGACCTCGTCGCGCCCTTCGGGGCGAGCTCGTGCGGGAGCTGCGGCGCGACGGCCTTGTCCACGGCCTGGGCCGGGGCCGTCAGCATGCCGCTCTGGATCGCGCGGTCCGCTGCGGAGATCACCGGGCCGCCGGCGGGAGCGACCTCGGCGACCTGCTGGATGGGCAGCCCCGCCGTCGTGGTCCGGGCGGTGGTCGTGAGCGATTCGACGGCCCCCGCGGGGCCCGCCGCCTGCGCGCTCCCCGCCGCCGCGGCGGCGAAGGCAACACCGAGGGCGGCGGCACCGAGAGTCCTGAAGTTTCCGAGCTTCATCTGAATTCTGTCCTCGCGACGGGGGATTCTTCGAGCGGCACTGCAACCTAGCCACGACTTCCCGGCCGCCGCAATGATTGACACGGCCGGGACGATTAACGTCCCGGCCGTCGTACGCTATTCCCCGCGGATTCACCGTCCGTTGCGGCCGGTGAAATCGCCGCTGGTCAGAAAGGCCCGCCCACTCCTACTGGAAGAGCCACTCGGCCTTGATCTCGGCGTAACCCGGCTTGATCACGTCATTGATCATCGCCAGACGTTCATCGAATGGGATGAATGCGGACTTCATCGCGTTGACGGTGAACCACTGCATGTCGTCCAGCGTGTAGCCGAAGGCCTTCACCAGGTGCTCGAATTCCTGGCTCATGCTGGTGCCGCCCATCAGGCGATTATCGGTATTGATAGTCGCCCGGAAATGCAGTTTCCGGAGCAGACCGACCGGGTGCTCCTCGTACGAGCTGGCCGCGCCGGTCTGGAGGTTCGAGGTGGGGCACATCTCCAGCGGAATGCGCTTGTCCCGGACGTAGGACGCGAGCCGGCCGAGCTTCGCCTTCCCGTCCTCGCCGACCTCGATGTCGTCGGTGATGCGGACGCCGTGGCCGAGCCGGTCCGCGCCGCACCACTGCAGCGCCTGCCAGATCGACGGCAGGCCGAAGGCCTCGCCCGCGTGGATCGTGAAGTGGTTGTTCTCGCGCTTGAGGTACTCGAACGCGTCCAGGTGACGGGTGGGAGGGAAGCCCGCCTCGGCGCCCGCGATGTCGAAGCCGACGACGCCAGAGTCGCGGTAGCGGTTGGCGAGTTCGGCGATCTCCAGGGCGCGGGCGGCGTGCCGCATCGCGGTGAGCAGCGCGCCCACCCGGATGCGGTGACCGGCCGCCTTGGCGCGGCGCTCGCCCTCGCGGAAGCCCTCGTTGACGGCCTCCACGACCTCTTCGAGGGTGAGGCCGGCCTCCAGGTGCTGCTCCGGTGCGTAGCGCACCTCGGCGTAGACGACGCCGTCCTCCGCCAGGTCCTCGGCGCACTCCGCGGCCACCCGGACGAGGGCGTCGCGGGTCTGCATCACGGCACAGGTGTGCGCGAAGGTCTCCAGGTAGCGCTCCAGGGAGCCGGAGTCGGCCGCCTCGCGGAACCAGACGCCCAGCTTGTCCGCGTCGGTCTCGGGCAGACCGGTGTAGCCCGACTCGCGGGCCAGCTCGACGATCGTGCCGGGGCGCAGCCCGCCGTCCAGGTGGTCGTGCAGGAGGACCTTGGGGGCGCGACGGATCTGTTCGGGGTTCGGTTGGGAGATGGTCTCGGTCGTCATTTCGGCACTCTAGTCCCTACGCGCGTAGATATCAGCGAACGATACGGAACGGTGACCCGTCGGCGGGGTGGACACCACCGGTCCTTCTGCCATCGTTCTGCCATGGCTCAGCAAGCGTTGCCTCAGCGGGAACCGGAAGGAACGCACGGACAGCCGAACACCCCGCGGGACAAGAGGGATACGGCGCGGCCCACGGCGCGGCTGGGGAAGCCGCTCGGCGCCGGGCACACGGTGCACGGCGTGGCGCTGCTGCTGCCGGGCGGCCGGGCCGCGGGCACGGGGCGGCCCTCGCCGCTCGTCCTCGCGGCGCAGCGGCCGCTGGCCCGCCGGCTGGCCGCGGCGGCCGCGGCGGACGGGCTGGTCACGCACGTCGTCCACTACCGGCGGCGCGGGTGGAACGGTTCCGCGGCGGACCCGGTGCGGGATGCGGAGTGGGCGGCGGACGAGGTGGTGCGGCGCTACGGCGACGTGCCGGTGTGCCTCGTCGGCACGGACATCGGCGGGCGCGCCGCGCTGCTCGCCGCGGGGCATCCCGCGGTGACCTCCGTCCTGGCGATAGCGCCCTGGCTGCCGGGCCCGGAGGTCCTCCCCGAGCCGGATCCGGTGCGGCAGTTGTCCGGGCGGCGGGTGCTGCTCGTGCACGGCACGAACGACGAGCACACGGACCCGGATCTGTCGCTGCGCCTCGCCCAGCGGGCGAAGAAGGTCAACCGCGACGTGTGCCGCTTCGAGGTCCACTCGGACGGGCACGGCCTGCGGCAGCACCGCGCGGAAGTGCAGGCCCTGGCGGCCGACTTCGTCCGCGGCGCGCTCTTCGGCCACCACTTCGCGAGGCCGGTGGCGGACGCGCTGGCGGCTCCGCCGCCACTGGGGCTCCGCATGCCGCTTGCCTCCGGCTTCGGGGCGGGGTTGGGGCACTGAGGGGGCGGTTCGGCACCGGGCCGCCCCGCGGGGAGATTCGCCGGGTGCGGCACCGCCGGGCTGCGACGTCGGGCTTGATCGCCGTTGCGGCGGGAGTTGTTTGCCTGCGGCAAAAGGGCGTGGCTGCACACGAGTCGAGAGGCCCGGCCTCTCGACTCCGCCGCAGCGGCGAGCAACCCGGCTCGGCCTGCCCGGCGGTGCCGGGCCCTGCGTACCCCGTAGCCCTCAGCGCGGCAGCAGCTGGCCCCTCCTCGACAAGAGGAAGCGTTTGAACGCCGCCACCGGCGGCGTGTCCGGGTGGCCGTCCAGCCAGGCCACGCCGATCTCGCGGAAGGCGCGCGGCGCGGTGACCGTCAGTTCGGCGACGCCTGGCCGCGGGACGGCCGGCGGGGGCAGGAGGGCCACCCCGAGGCCCGCGGCCACCAGGCCGCGGAGCGTCTCCGCCTCCTCCCCCTCGAAGGCGATCTTCGGCGTGAACCCCGCCTCCGCGCAGACCGCGTCGGTGATGCGCCGCAGCCCGTAACCGGGTTCGAGGGTGACGAAGAGCTCGGACGCGGCCTCGGCGAGGCGGATCCGCTTGCGCGACGCGAGCGGGTGGTCGTCGGGGACGACGAGCCGCAGCTTCTGCTCGTCGAGGCGGCGGGAGACGAGGTCCGGGGCGTCCGGGACGGGCGAGGTGAGGCACAGGTCGAGCTCGCCGTCGCGCAGCCGTTGCAGCATGGACTCGCCGTAGTTCTGCACGAGCTGGAACCGTACGCGCGGATGGTCGGCGCGGAAGGCGCGGATGAGCTCGGGTACGGTCTCGGTGCCGAGGGTGTGGAGGAAGCCAAAGGCGATCTTGCCGGCGGCGGGGTCGGCGTCGGCCCGTACGGACTCGGCGGCGCGGTCGACCTCGGACAGGGCGCGGTCGACGGTGGCCAGGAAGGTGCGGCCGGCCGCGGTCAGGGAGACCGTGCGGCCGTGGCGGGCGAACAGGGCGACGCCCAGGTCGGCTTCGAGGCGGGCCATCGAGCGGCTGAGCGTGGACTGCGGCACGCCGATCTGCTGCGCGGCACGCGTGACGTGCTCGTGGCGGGCGACGGCGACGAACTGCGCGAGCCGCGGGGTGAGGGTGGCGGCCCAGGAGTCGGCCTCGACGTCCGCTGTTACGGGGATGTCTTTTTCATTGCCGGGCGGTGACAAGGGCGGCCGTGACCTGCGTTCATGCAACACAGGATCGATTATCGCCATTCTGTGCATTGGACGCATCAGCCCAGGCTGCCTACGGTTTTCGTATGCCTCCTGCCGATACCGGGGCATCCAGCGTCATCGTGCGTTCGGGTGCCTCTGCTCTGTCGTCCCTTCACTTCTCCCACTCCTCCGACGAGGACACCCGGCTGGAGCCGGGCGGCCCCGGCTACCGCCGGATGAGCTTCGCCCTGTTCGCCGCGGGCGTCGCCACGTTCGCCCTCCTCTACTCCACGCAGGCGCTGCTGCCCGCCATCTCGGGCGGCCTCGGAGTGACGCCTGATCAGGCCAGCTGGACGGTCTCCGCCGCGACGGGCGGCCTCGCCCTCGCGGTCGTGCCGCTCAGCGCCCTCTCCGAGCGCTTCGGGCGCCGCACGATGATGACCGCCTCGCTGTGCGTGGCCGCGTTCGTGGCCCTGCTCGTGCCGCTCGCGCCGAGCCTGGGCTGGCTGGTCGCGCTGCGCGCGGTGCAGGGCGCGGCGCTGGCCGGGGTGCCGGCGTCGGCGATGGCCTACCTCGCGGAGGAGGTCCGGCCGAGGGCGCTGATCGGCGCGATCGGCCTGTTCGTGGCGGGCAACAGCGTCGGCGGCATGACCGGCCGCATCCTCGCGGGCTGGGTGGCCCAGGCGTGGGGCTGGCGGGCCGGCCTGGCCGCGGTGAGCGTGCTGGCGGTGGTGTGCGCGCTGGTGTTCCGGCTGCTGATCCCGAAGGCGCGGCACTTCAAGGCGGCGGCGGTGTCGCCGAGGCGGCTGGCCCGTACGGTGGGCGGTCATCTCTCGGATCCGCTGCTGCGGCGCCTGTACGCGATCGGCGCGCTGTTCATGACGGTCTTCGGCGCGGTGTACACCGTGATCGGCTACCGGCTGGCGGAGGCGCCGTTCTCCCTCCCGCAGGGCGTCGTGGGCTCGATCTTCCTGATCTACCTGGTGGGCACGGCGTCGTCGGCCGCGGCCGGCAAGCTCGTCGGCCGGCTGGGGCGGCGCGGGGCACTGTACCTGGCGGTCGGCACGACGACGCTGGGCCTGCTGCTGTCGGTGTCGTCGTCGCTGCTCGCCGTCCTGGCGGGGCTGGTGCTCATCACGGCGGGCTTCTTCGCCGGCCACGCGGTGGCGTCGTCCTCGGTCAGCCGCGCCGCGAAGACGGGCCGGGCCCAGGCCTCGGCCCTCTACCAGACGGCGTACTACCTGGGCTCGTCGCTCGGCGGCACGCTCGGCGCGCTCGCCTTCGGCGCGGCGGGCTGGGACGGCACGGTGGTCCTGGGCCTGCTGGCGATGGTGGGCGCGGCGTCGATCACGCTGTACGCGACGCGGCGGGCGCTGGTGGAGCGCCGGCGCGAGGCGGCGGTCCGGGCGTAGCCCGGCCGCCCGGACGAACACGAAGGGGCCGCCCCACCGCCTGTCCCGGCGGGGGGGCGGCCCTTTCACCGTCGCCGGGAGCCGTCAGCTGACGGGGAACGTCTCCGTCACCAGCGTCAGGTCGAATGGCCCTGGCAGGTGAATGTCCTCGCCGAACTTGCCTGCTTGCAGAATGCGGTAGACGTCATCCTTCGGCTCACCGTAGAGGGTCATCGTCGGGCCTCCGGGGGCCCAGCGGTCGACGAGCAAGTACAGGGGAACCCCAGCACTGGCGTACCCGGCGGCCTTCTTGATGCGGTCGTGGTTCGCGTTGGCCTTGGAGGTAATCTCAACGACCAGCTCGGCGGCAGCCAGCGGGACGTAATGACCCGGCTCTTCCTGCAGGACCGCCTCTGGCACGACAGCCAGATCTGGAATGTACAGGCCGCTGCGCGACGGCACGGCCACCCCCAGCGTCTGGTAGACCCCCCAGTCGTCCGGAATCGCCTTGGCCAGCTGGCGAAGCAGCTTGTACGCGATGAAGTTGTGGTCATTGGCAGGTGCGGGTGACACGGTGACGATCCCCTCAATGATCTCCACCTTGCACCCCTCCGGCGCGTCCGTCTCCTCCCAGATACGGACGAGCTCGTCCCACCCGGGGCTGTCGCCCGACGAGTGGTCAACGGTGAGTGCGCTCACGGCGGTCTCCTTCGTTCGGCGTCACCGATGCCAGCATGCCGAACGGGACCGGCGGAGGTCCACCGGTCCCGTTGACCCGTACGAGTAGTGACGGCTAACGCTTACGCGATGCGGTCCAGGACGATCGGGTTCGCCGTGAAGTCCGTGCCCTCGGGGGCGATGTCCACGCCGCCGTCCAGCGCGGCGAGCGCGTAGTCGAACTTCTCCGGGGTGTCCGTGTGGAGGGTCATCAGGGGCTGGCCCTCGGTGACCTTCTCGCCCGGCTTGGCGTGCATCTCGATGCCCGCGCCGAACTGCACCGGGTCCTCCTTGCGCGCGCGGCCCGCGCCCAGGCGCCAGGCGGAGACGCCGACGGCGTAGGCGTCCAGCTTGGTGAGCACGCCGGAGGCCGAGGCCTTCACGACGTGCTGCTCGCGCGCGACCGGCAGCGCCGCGTCCGGGTCGCCGCCCTGGGCCTGGATCATGCGGCGCCAGTGGTCCATGGCGCTGCCGTCGCGCAGCGCCTTCGCCGGGTCGGCGTCCTTGATGCCGGCCGCGTCGAGCATCTCGCGGGCCAGGGCGATGGTCAGCTCGACGACGTCGGCCGGGCCGCCGCCGGCGAGGACCTCGACGGACTCGCGGACCTCGAGGGCGTTGCCCGCGGTGAGGCCGAGCGGGGTGGACATGTCCGTCAGCAGGGCCACGGTCTTGACGCCGTGGTCGGTGCCGAGGCCGACCATCGTGGACGCCAGCTCGCGCGCGTCCTCGATGTTCTTCATGAAGGCGCCGGAGCCGACCTTCACGTCCAGGACGAGCGAGCCCGTGCCCTCGGCGATCTTCTTGGACATGATGGAGGAGGCGATCAGCGGGATCGCCTCGACCGTGCCGGTGACGTCGCGCAGCGCGTAGAGCTTCTTGTCGGCCGGGGCGAGGCCGTCGCCCGCGGCGCAGATGACGGAGCCGACGTTGCGCAGGACGTCCATCATCTCGTCGTTGGAGAGCAGGGCGCGCCAGCCGGGGATGGACTCCAGCTTGTCCAGCGTGCCGCCGGTGTGGCCGAGGCCGCGGCCGGACAGCTGCGGGACGGCCGCGCCGCACGCCGCGACGAGGGGCGCCAGCGGCAGCGTGATCTTGTCGCCGACGCCGCCCGTGGAGTGCTTGTCGGAGGTCGGCACCGGCAGCGAGGAGAAGTCCATGCGCTCGCCGGACTTGATCATCGCGGCGGTCCAGCGGGCGATCTCCGCACGGTCCATGCCGTTGAGCAGGATGGCCATCGCGAGCGCGGACATCTGCTCGTCGGCGACCTCACCGCGCGTGTACGCGTCGATGATCCAGTCGATCTGCTCGTCGGTCAGTCGACCGCGGTCGCGCTTGGCGCGGATCACGGAAATGGCGTCCATCAGCACATTTTCCTTAAGTTCGTGCGTCCTCAGTCTTCCCGGGGCCGGAAAGTGACCCGGACGGACTGCGTTCAGCAGACCGTCCGGCGCTTGGGGACATCTTTATCGATTCAGGTCAGCGGGCCCAAACGCATCCGGCAGGAGCTCCGCCAGCGGGCGGATGCCGGAGGTCGTGTCGACGGCCAGCTCGGGCCCGCCGTGCTCCCACAGGAGCTGGCGGCAGCGCCCGCAGGGCATGAGCACGTTGCCGTGCCGGTCGCAGCAGGTGAAGGCCACGAGCCGGCCGCCGCCCGTGGCGACCAGCTCCGAGACGAGGCCGCACTCGGCGCACAGGGCGACGCCGTAGGCCGCGTTCTCCACGTTGCAACCGGACACGATGCGGCCGTCGTCGACGAGGGCCGCCGAGCCGACGGGGAAGCCGGAGTACGGGGCGTAGGCCCGGGACATCGCGTCCCGGGCCTTCCCGCGCAGCTCCTCCCAGTTGGGAGAGGTCACTTTCCTTGGCCCTTCCGGTACGGCTTGCCGTTGGCCTTGGGCATCCGCAGGCGTTGCGAGGACACCGACAGGACGAGCAGCGTCGCCACGTACGGGGTCGCCACGACGAGCTCCAGCGGCACGGTGTCGGTCGTGACGTACCAGACGACCAGCAGGGCGCCGATGACACCGGCGATGATCGCGGCCCGCATCTTGCCGGCCGTGAGCCGCCACGCGGCGAAGCCGATCAGCAGCACGGCCAGGAGCAGCAGCAGCGCGTGGACGGTCGGGCCGCCGGAGCGCAGCTGGAGGCTGTCCATGAAGCCGAACAGGCCGGCGCTCATGGCCACGCCGCCCGGCCGCCAGTTGCCGGAGATCATGGTCGCGAGACCGATGTAGCCGCGGCCGGCGGTCTGGCCGTCGGAGTACATGTGCGTGCCGATGGCGAGGAACGCGCCGCCGAGGCCCGCGAGGGCGCCGGAGACGACCACGGCCGCGTACTTGTACGTGTAGACGTTGACGCCGAGGGACTCGGCGGCCACCGGGCTCTCACCGCACGAGCGCAGGCGCAGACCGAAGGCGGAGCGCCACAGCACGTAGAAGGTGGCGGCGAAGAGCAGCGCGGCGACGATCGTCAGCCAGGAGACGTCGGTGACCAGGCCGCGGACGATGCCGGCGAGGTCGGAGACGAGGAACCAGTGGTGCTTCTCGAGGGTGCCGAGCCAGTCGGACAGGCCGGGGATGGAGAAGTTCGGCATGTCCGGCATGACGGGCGACTGCTTGTCGTTGCCGCCGGCCTGCTGGGCCGCGCTGCCCTCCGCGCCGAAGAGCAGCTTGGCGAAGTACTGCGTGACGCCGAGGGCCAGGATGTTCATGGCCACACCGGAGATGATCTGGTCGACGCCGAAGGTGACGGTGGCGATCGCGTGCACGAGGCCGCCGACCGCGCCGCCGATGAGGCCGGCGAGCGCCGCGATCCACGGGCCGTGCTGCCAGCCCATCCAGCCGGCGCAGAAGGTGCCGAGCATCATCATGCCTTCGAGGCCGATGTTGACGACGCCCGCGCGCTCGGCCCACAGCCCGCCGAGGCCGGCGAGGCCGATCGGCACGGCGGCGGCGAGGGCGGAGCTGTACTGGCCCGAGGAGGTCAGGTCGTTGGCGTCCGTGATCATCCGCAGGGCGGAGAGCAGAAGCAGGGCGCCCGCGATGATCAGCAGGACGACGGGGTAGGAGAGCTTCCGCCCCTTGCCGTCCTTGTTCTTGCCGCTCAGCCGCCCGGCGAGGGCGGCGGTGAAGGTCGTACTCACGCGGAAACCTCCGCCTTGTCGCTCTTACGGGCCTGGGCGGCGAGCTCCTCGCCGACCTTGCGCTGCTGCATCTTGAGGCCGTACCGGCGCACGAGCTCATAGGCGATGACGACGCTCAGGACGATGACGCCCTGGATGACTCCGACGATCTCCTGGGCGTAGCCCTCGAACTCCAGCTGGGTGCCGGTGCGGTCCAGGAAGCCCCAGAGCAGGGCGCCGGCCACCATGCCGATGGGGTGGTTGCGGCCCAGGAGGGCGATGGCGATGCCGGTGAAGCCGATGCCGGCGGGGAAGTCGGTGCCGTAGTTGTACGAGACGCCGAGCAGGGTCGGCATGCCGACGAGGCCGGCCATGGCGCCGGAGAGCAGCATGGCGGTGATCACCATGCGCTTGACGCTCACGCCGGAGGCCTGGGCGGCGGACTCGGACTGGCCCACGGTGCGCAGGTCGAAGCCGAAGCGGGTGCGGCCGAGCACGAACCAGTAGGCGAGGCCGGCCAGCGCCGCGACGATCACGAAGCCGTAGATCGGCTTGGGCGTGGTCGGGATCTCGAAGAAGTGCGCCGAGTCGGGCAGGTAGGGCGTGTGAACGAGGTTGCCCTCCTTCACCGCGAGCCGGCCGTCCTTGAGGAAGTAGGCGATGACCGAGGCGCCGATGGCGTTCAGCATGATCGTGCTGATCACCTCGCTGACGCCGCGGGTGGTCTTCAGCAGACCGGCGATGCCCGCCCAGAGGGCGCCCACCAGCATCGCGACGAGGATGATGACCGGGATCTGGATGATGCCGGGCAGCGCGAGCGCGCCACCGACCGCGGCGGCGAAGAAGGCCGCGATGCGGTACTGGCCGTCGACGCCGATGTTGAACAGGTTCATCCGGAAGCCGATGGCGACGGCCAGCGCGGACAGGTAGTACGGGGTGGCCTTGTTGATGATCCAGACCTGGCTGTCGGACTTGAAGCCGAAGTCGACCATCACCTCGTAGGCGTGGAACGGGTCCTTGCCGGTGGCGGCGATGATGATCGAGGTGATCACCAGGGCGGCCACGATGGCCAGGAGCGGGGCGGCGATGCCCAGGATTACCTTGTTCTTGTCGAACTTCTTCACTTCTCGTCACCCTCCCCCGCGGCCTCGTCGGTAGCGTTCTCTTCACCGGCGGCGGGCGTGCCGCCGGCCTCGCCGGCAGCGGTGGCGTCCCCGCCGCCGGCCGTGGTCTCTTCGCCGTCCTCGGTGTGCTCGAGGTGGCCGGTTGCGGCGCCGGTCATGGCCGAGCCCAACTCCTCCGGGGTGATCGTGGCGGGGTCGGCGTCGGCGACCAGGCGGCCGCGGAACATCACCCGCAGGGTGTCGGAGAGCCCGATCAGCTCGTCCAGGTCGGCGGAGATCAGCAGCACCGCCAGGCCCTCGTGGCGCGCCTCGCGGATCTGGTCCCAGATCTGCGCCTGCGCGCCGACGTCCACGCCCCGGGTGGGGTGCGCGGCGATGAGGAGCTTGGGCGCGTGGCTCATCTCGCGGCCGACGATCAGCTTCTGCTGGTTACCGCCGGACAGGGACGCCGCGGTGACCTCGATGCCGGGCGTGCGCACGTCGTACTCGCGCACGATGCGCTCGGTGTCGGTGCGGGCGGCCTTGTTGTCGAGGACGCCGCGCTTGCTGTTGGGCTTCTCGGTGACGTGGCCGAGGATGCGGTTCTCCCACAGCGGGGCTTCCAGCAGCAGGCCGTGCCGGTGGCGGTCCTCGGGGACGTAGCCGATGCCGCCCTCACGCCGCTTGCGGGTCGGCGCGTGGCTGATGTCGGTGCCGTCGAGGACGATGGTGCCGCCGTCGGGGTCGCGCATGCCCATGATGGCCTCGACGAGCTCCGCCTGGCCGTTGCCCTCCACGCCGGCGATGCCGAGGACCTCGCCCTTGTGGATGGTCAGGGAGATGCCGTCGAGGACCGCGCGGACGACGCCGTCGGGGTCCGTCGCCGACAGGTGCAGGCCGTCCACCTTCAGCATCTCGACGTCGGTGACGGTCGACTCGCGGGTCTCCGGCGAGGGCAGCTCGCTGCCGACCATCAGCTCGGCGAGCTGCTTGGGGGTGGTCTCGCTGGGGACCGCGGTGCCGACGGTGGTGCCGCGCCGGATGACGGTGATGTCGTCGGCGACGGACAGCACCTCGCCGAGCTTGTGCGAGATGAAGATGACCGTGAGGCCCTCGGACTTGAGCTCGCGCAGGTTGTCGAAGAGCGCGTCGACCTCCTGCGGGACCAGGACGGCGGTCGGCTCGTCGAGGATCAGGGTGCGGGCGCCGCGGTAGAGGACCTTGAGGATCTCCACGCGCTGGCGGTCGGCGACACCGAGGTCCTCCACGAGGGCGTCGGGCCGGACGGCCAGGCCGTACGCGTCGGAGATCTCCTTGATCTTCGCGCGGGCCTTGCCGGCGATGCCGTGCAGCTTCTCGGCGCCCAGGACGACGTTCTCCAGGACGGTGAGGTTGTCGGCGAGCATGAAGTGCTGGTGCACCATGCCGATGCCGCGCGCGATGGCGTCGCTCGGGCTGTGCAGGGTGACCTGCTCGCCGTCGAGCGTGATGGTGCCCTCGTCCGGCTTCTGCATGCCGTAGAGGATCTTCATCAGGGTCGACTTGCCGGCGCCGTTCTCGCCGCAGAGGGCGTGAACGGTGCCGCGGCGGACCGTGAGGCGGATGTCGTGGTTGGCCACGACTCCGGGGAACCGCTTGGTGATGCCCTCGAGTTCTACTGCGGGGGCCTGCGTACCTTCGGCTTCGGTACTGGTGGACGCTTTGATGGCGCACTCTCCTCGGGGAAGGGAGCGGGAGGAAGAAGCGGAGCCGCCCGGGCGGGGACCGGGTGGAGCTCCGTGGGGCGGGGGCGACGCTACACGCGTCAATGGCACGCTACGCGCGTAGCGTTGGCCGCAGTGCCCCCGGCCGGGGGCCGGGGGCGTGTCTACGGGCCCGGCGGAGAGGTCCTCTCTCTCACCGGGCCCGGGGCCTTGCGGTTCCGGCCGGTCAGGCGGACCGGCCGGGAGGCGCCGGTCGGAACCGGCAGGGGGTCAGGACTTGACCGTGGAGTTGACCTTGACCTTGCCGTCCACGATGTTCTTCTTCGCTTCCTCGATCTTGGCCTTGATGTCGTCGATGAAGCCGCCCGAGGTGGCCAGCGAGACGCCGCCGTCCTTGAGCAGGTACTGGTGCGGGCCGGTGAGCGGCTTGCCGTCCTTGACGCTCTTGATCATGTCGAAGACCGCCACGTCCACGTTCTTCACGACCGAGGTGAGGATGTGGTCCTTGTACTTCTCCAGGCCCGGCTGCTGGTACTGGTCGGAGTCGACGCCGATCGCCCAGGCGTCCTTCTGGCCCGCGACGGCCTCGATGGAGCCGTTGCCGGAGAGGCCGGCCGCCGTGTAGATCACGTCGATGCCGCCGTCGAGCATGCCCTTGGCCTTGTCCTTGGCGGCCGCCGGGTCGTTGAAGCCCTTGTCGGAGCTGCCGAGGTACCCGGAGGTGACCTCGATCTTCGGGTTGGTCTCCTTCGCGCCCTGCTCGAAGCCCGCCTGGAACTTCTTGATCAGCTCGTTGTCCACGCCACCGATGAAGCCGACCTTGCCGGTCTTGGACTTCAGCGCGGCGGCGACACCGGCGAGGTAAGAACCCTCGTGCTCACCGAAGGTGATGCTGTCGACGTTGGGGCTCTGGACGACGGAGTCGACGATCGCGAAGTTGGTCTTCGGGAACTCCTTGGCGACCTTCTCGATCGACTTCGCGTAGTTGAAGCCCACGCCGATGACCGGGTTGTAGCCCTTGTCCGCCAGGGAGCTGAGGCGCTGCTCGCGCTCGGCCTCGGTCTCGCCGTTCTTGGCGGTCATCATCTTGCTCTTGATGCCCAGTTCCTTCTCGGCCTTGTCCAGGCCACGAGCCGCGGACTCGTTGAAGGAGTGGTCGTCACGGCCGCCGACATCGAAAGCAAGACCGACGCCCTTGCCTCCGCCGCCACTGGACTCGGTGGAGGACTCACCGCAGGCGGTGAGGGTGAATGCGAGAGCCGCGGTGCTGATGCCCGCGACAGCGATGGTGGATACCCGGCGCACGAGGGGCCCCTTCACTCGAAGCGCCTCCATTGGCGCTGGTCGCCGGAATCGTAACGCGCGTAGATGGAGGGAAAAGGGGTACTTCAAAGCCGTTATCGGATCGACGCGAACCACTATTGACCCGTTTGCGTCCTTGTTAGACGCATCCGGCCCAGTCCCGCCAGGGATCGCCCATCCGCTCCAGGGATAGGTTTTACGTACAACGTGATCTGGCCCCAATCGGCCAGGTTTTACGTACAACGTGACCTGCGACGCTTGTTCCGCGCCCGGCCCGGCATCAAACGGCTTCAACGGCAGCAGCAATATGCACGTCAATGTGCAGGCAATGCGCACCGAAATCCGGTGCTTGCTACAGCTAAATCAGCTGGCCGTCCAGCAATGCGGCGGCGGTGAAGAGTTCGACTCCGGCGGTGATGGAACCCTCATCCACGTCGAAATCGCCACAATGCAGGTCGCGGCGGGTCGTATCCCCCACGGGCCGGACTCCCAGCCGGGCCATGGCTCCCGGCACGTGCTCCAGATACCAGGAGAAGTCCTCGCCGCCCAGGCTCTGCTCGGTGTCCTCCACGGAGTCGGGTCCGCGGCGGGCGGCCATCGCGCGCCGCAGCAGGTCCGTGACCTCGGCGTCGTTGACCACCGGGGGCACCCCGCGGACGTAGTTGATCTCGGACTTGGCCCGGTGCAGGGCCGCCACCTCGTCGATCGCGGCGTGCACCAGGTCGGGGGCGTCCCGCCAGGCGTGCAGGTCGAGGCAGCGGACGGTGCCGGAGAGCTCGGCGTGCTGCGGGATGACATTGGGCGCGTGGCCCGTCTCCATCCGGCCCCAGGTGAGGGAGAGGCCCGAGCGGGCGTCGACCCGGCGGGCCAGCACCGCGGGCACGTCGATGGCGATGCGGGCGGCGGCGGTCACCAGGTCCGTGGTGAAGTGCGGGCGGGCGGTGTGGCCGCCGGGGCCGCCCAGGGAGACCTCCAGCCGGTCGCACGCGGAGGTGATGGGGCCGACGCGCAGCCCGATGCGGCCGACCTCGACCTTCGGGTCGCAGTGCACCGCGATGATCTTGCCGACGCCCTTGAGGGCCCCGCACTCGATGGCGTCGAGGGCGCCGCCCGGCAGCACCTCCTCGGCGGGCTGGAAGATCAGCCGGACGGGGCCCGGCAGCCGGCCCTGCTCGGCGAGGTCGGCCAGGACCAGACCGGCGCCGAGGACCGTGGTGGTGTGGACGTCGTGCCCGCAGGCGTGGGCCATCCTGGGGACGGTCGAGCGGTACGGGACCGTCTTGGTGTCCGGGATGGGCAGCGCGTCGAGATCGGCACGGATCGCCAGCATGGGCCGGGCGGGCACGCCCGGCTCCCGGCCGATGTCGCAGAACAGCCCCGTGCCCGTGGACAGCGTCCGCGGGGAGAGCCCGGCCCGCTGCAGTCTCGCCTTGACCGCCGCCGTGGTGCGGAACTCCCGGTTGCCCAGCTCGGGGTGCATGTGCAAATCCCGCCGGAACGCGATGAGTTCATCACGCAGCCCCGGGGGGAGCACGCCGGCGAGCACCCCCTCGCCCGTCCCCTGAGAAGTGACCTGAGAAGTGGCAGTCCCGGCGTCGCAAGGCATCAGATGGTTCACGCAGGGAAGAGTAGAGCCCCCGCCCGGGCAACTGCCCCCCGATCAAGAAAAGTTCAGCCGCATGGATGGCGCATCTGAGGGGTATGACCAGTCTTTACGGCTCAGGGAGCGGTCAGCGGGCTGGCCGGAAGTCGCCGCACATCCCGGGCCGTGTCCGTCACCTCGGACAGGAAGCCCTCGGCCCGCGGCGAGGCGTGCTCCGTAAGCCATACGGGGTCGATGTCGCAGACCGCGACCGTGATCCCGGTGCCCGCGAGGGCCAGCGGCAGCGTGTGCACGACGGTCGAGGGGAAGCTGAGGACGGTGCGGCCGACGGGCCCCCGGCGGGCCACGATCTCCAGCGGCAGTTCGGGGCGCACGACTTCCAGCCCGGTGCGGTCCGCTATGCGGCGCAGCTTCTCCGCGCTCTCGCGGCGGTGGGCGAAGTAGCGCGTGGCGCCGTGGGCGCGGGCCAGCTCCTCGACGGCCCCGAGATAGTGCTCGGGGTCCACCACCCCGGTCTCGACCAGGGACGTTCCCACGAGGTCCGTGCCGCGGGAGATCCGGGGCGGGCCGAAGGCGGAGCGCGTCCAGGCGAAGTCGTTGGCCCTGACCTGTACGCCGGGTGGCGGTTCGACCGGGAGGGAAGTGAAGGAAGTGAACACCTCCACGCTCCGGCGATCGTTGGGCGTCAGCATCCGGCGCGCTGAAGCAGAGACCGGCGCGAAAAGCAGATCGCGCGCCCCTCGACTGCCACGCCGGTGCCACCGTACGAGGCTTTCGCCCCGCGCCAGTTGGGCGACGAACTCCATGGTGGCCGTGCCGTCGTCAACGACCACCAGCTCCCGGGCCCGGGTGATCGTCAGCAGCAGCTGGACGTAGCGCGAGAACGGGTCCCCGATCACGATCCGCCACGCCCGGCGGAGCGGGCCCGCGAGGCCGCCGACGGTAGCCACGGGCGCCGTGGGCCCGCCCCGCGCCTCCTCCCAGCGCACCTCGTGCCCCTGGTCGCGGGCCAGCTCGGCCATCCGGCGGAGCTGGCCGCGCGACATCGGGTCGTGCGGCGCGAGCACGACGACGACGAGGCCGGTGGGGCGGGGCCGTACGGGTGACGGCCCCGGCCCGGCACCGGCGCCCTGGTCGCGCGGCCCGGGCTGCCGGGGAACCCCGCGCGCCAGGGGCGAACCGGGCAGTCCGGGGGCGGGCCGGTCGGCGGTGCGGGGTGCCCGGGCCTGCTGTCCGTCCGCAGCCGTCGCGTACGCCCATTCGAGGACGTTGAGGAGCTGGACGGGGCTCTCGACGAAAGCGAGGGTGCCGCCCCGGCCGGGGGCCGGGTCGCGGGCGGGCTCCGGCGAGGCCGGCGATTCCGGCGGGGCGGGCTGCCGCTCCTTCGTCCTTTCGCGACCGCGCTCGGCCCCCGCGGCGGTGGCCGGCCGTTCCGGCACCGCCGGCGGCGTGGCGAGTGGTTGCTCGCCCTCGCGGCGGGAGCGAGGTGCCCGCCGGGCCGGCGGGCCCGGCGCGGGAGCGCCCTCGGCGGCGTCCGGGGCCGGCCGCGGCGGGCGGGCCCGTGGGCCCGGTGCGGAGCCGCCCTCGTCGGCGGCGCTCGGGGTCACGTGGCAGCCCGTCAGGCCGAGACCGGTTCGCGGTCGCCCGCCTCGGCGACGACGCCCGCGACCCGGCGGAGCTTGCGCATCGGGCCGAGCTCGCTGTCGTAGACGCGCTTCACGCCGTCACCGAGGGACTCCTCGACGACGCGGATGTCGCGCACGAGGCGCTGAAGGCCTCCGGGCTCGACGGAAGCGGCCTGGTCGGAGCCCCACATGGCGCGGTCGAGGGTGATGTGGCGCTCGACGAAGGCGGCGCCGAGGGCGACGGCGGCGAGGGTGGTCTGCAGGCCGGTCTCGTGGCCGGAGTAGCCGATGGGCACGTTGGGGTACTCGGCGCGCAGGGTGTGGATCACGCGGAGGTTGAGCTCGGCGGCCTTGGCCGGGTACGTGGAGGTGGCGTGACAGAGCAGGATGTTCTCGCTGCCGAGCACCTCGACGGCGTGCCGGATCTGCTTCGGGGTGGACATGCCGGTGGAGAGGATGACCGTGCGGCCGGTGGCGCGCAGGGCGCGCAGGAGCTCGTCGTCGGTGAGGGAGGCGGAGGCCACCTTGTGGGCGGGGACGTCGAACTTCTCCAGGAAGGCGACGGCCTCGGTGTCCCAGGGCGAGGCGAACCAGTCGATGCCGCGCTCGCGGCAGTGGGCGTCGATGGCGCGGTACTCGTCCTCACCGAACTCCACCCGGTGGCGGTAGTCGATGTAGCGCATCCGGCCCCAGGGCGTGTCGCGCTCGACGTCCCACTGGTCGCGGGGCGTGCAGATCTCGGGGGTGCGCTTCTGGAACTTGACGGCGTCGCAGCCGGCGTCGGCGGCGGCGTCGATGAGGGCGAAGGCGTTGCCGAGGTCGCCGTTGTGGTTGATGCCGATCTCGCCGGTGACGTAGACGGGGTGGCCCGGGCCCGCGAGCTTGCGGCCGAGGGCGCGGACCGGGGCGTACGGGGCGGCGTGGACGGAGTTCATACGGGGCGGTTCCTTCGCAGTACGGGGACGGAGGGGCGTGGTGTGCGGGGAGGGGCTCGGGGTGGCCGTGGGGGCTCAGGGGGTGGTCAGGGCGGGCCCCAGGAGCCAGGAAGCGATCTCGCGGAGGGCGCCGCTGCCGCCGGGCGCGGTGGTCACGGCCCGGGCCGCGCCGCGGACGGCGTCGTGGGCGTCCGCGACGGCCACGGGCCAGCCGACGAGCCCGAGGCAGGCCAGGTCGTTGACGTCGTTGCCGACGTAGAGCACGCGGTCGGGGGCGATGCCCTGCTCCTCGCACCACTGCTTGAGCGCGCGGTCCTTGCGGTCGACGCCGTGCAGGACGGGCACGCGCAGCTTGCGGCCGCGCGCGGCGACGACGGCGTTCTCCTCGGTGGAGAGGATCAGCAGGGCGAGCCCGGCGCGGCGCAGGGCGGCGACGCCGAGGCCGTCGCCGCGGTGGACGGCGACGAGTTCGCGGCCGTCGGCGTCGATGAGGACCCGGTCGTCGGTCTGGGTGCCGTCGAAGTCCATGACGACGGCGTCGATGTCGGCGCGGGCGGGGAGCGCGGTGCTGCCGGGGCCGTCGAGGAGGGGGGCGAGGGCGCGGGCGCGGGCCAGGTCGTGGGGGTCGTCGACCTCCAGGACGCGGGCGGCCTCGGTGCGGACGAGTTCGGTGCGGCCGAAGAAGCGGTGCCGGGCGGCGCGGAAGCCGTCGGCGCGCATGGCGTAGGCGGCGCCGGTCTCCAGGAGATCCTGGGGGCGGTCCTGGCGGCGGGGGCGGTGGGACTTGTCGTGGTTGACGCCGTGGGCGCCGCGGTCCGCTTCCTCCTCCGCTTCCCCCTCCGCGCGCCATACGAAGCCGTGGAAGGGGGCGACCGTCAGGGCGCTGTCGGCGCCGCCCTCGACCACGGCCTCGGCGACGCCGTCGACGTCCCCGCTGGTCAGGAAGGGGCTCGTGCACTGCACCAGCAGGACGGTGCCCACTTCGGTGCCGTGCATCGCCTCGTACGCGTCCATGGCGTGCAGGACGGCCGCCTCGCTGGTGGCGGTGTCGCCCGAGAGGGCGGCGGGCCGCTGGACGACGACGGCTCCGGCGCCGCGCGCGGTGGCGGCGATGCCGGGGTCGTCGGTGGAGACGACGACGTCGGTGACGAGGCGGGCGGCGCGGCACTCGCGGACGGCGCGGGCCACGAGGGGCACGCCGCCGATGGGTGCGAGGTTCTTCGCGGGCACGCCCTTCGACCCGCCGCGAGCGGGAATGACGGCGAGGACGGCGGGGGCGGCCGGTTCAGCCGTGGCGGCTTGCATGGGAGCTCCTTGCGGTGCGAACGGCTCGGTCACAGCTCCCCCACGCGCCGGATGAGCGGCGCGACCCGCTGCACGCCGTGCCGGTACGCCCCCCGGGCCGCGTCGCGGAGCGCGGCGCGCCCCGCACGCCGCAGGGCGCTCTCCTCGCGGGCCGTCCCCGCCCGGCCGGGAAGGGGTCGGCCCCGGTGGTCGAGGCCGTGGCGGGCGAGGACGGCGGGGAGGTAGCCGGGTGCGGTGGCAGCGGTGTAGTAAGGGGCCAGAGGGGGCAGGGAGGGCAGGGCGGCGAGCGCGGCGACGCGCTGCCGGGCGGCGGCGAAGACGGCCTCGCCGGAGCCGTCCGCGGGCACGCCCTGGCGGGCGGCCCACTCCGGGTCGGCCTCGGGCACGTGCCCGGCGTCGAGCCGGTCCCAG
Organism: Streptomyces sp. SCA2-17; assembly: GCF_044336695.1. Taxonomy (NCBI): domain Bacteria; kingdom Bacillati; phylum Actinomycetota; class Actinomycetes; order Kitasatosporales; family Streptomycetaceae; genus Streptomyces; species Streptomyces sp. SCA2-17. The sequence continues at coordinate 3,906,504 of NZ_CP117521.1, read as the reverse complement.
GAGGCGAGGCAGCCGGAGCCGAGGAAGTGGTGGTTGCCGAGGGCCTCGCGGATGCCGAGGTCGGTGAGCACGGCCGTGGGGATGCCGCGGTGGAGGGACTCCAGGGCCGCGGTGGAACTGACGGTGACGAGGAGGTCCGTGCGGTCGAGGACCTCGCCCATGTGCCCGTAGACGAGGCGGCAGTTGGCCGGCAGCCCGCCGGGCAGGCGCGCGGCCAGCTTCTGGTACGGGAGTTCCTCGATGTGCGTGGTGTGCTCGCCGGGCTTGCTGCGCAGTTTGATGAGCACCTCGCGCTCCGGGTGCTGCCGGGCGTGTGCGACGGCGCGGCGGAGCAGGTAGCCGCGGTCGGCGCGGCTCTCCGGCACGGAGGGCTGCGCGGCGAACACGACCGTGTACGGCCGCACTTGATCGTCCGGCGGCCCGGTGCGCCGCTCGCCGAGGAACGGCAGCGCCCACTCGGTGACGCAGCCGGCGTCCGCGCCGACGCCCTCGTAGACGGCGCGGAAACGGTCCGCGTCGTCCGGGGAGTTGGCGAGGACGACGTCCGCGCCGTGGCGCAGCAGCAGCCCGTCGGCGAGCTTCTCGTAGACGACGCCCACGTAGCCGGTCACCACGACGGGCCTGGAGGGCGCGCCCTCCCACGCGGCGGCGAGCCCGTGCAGCATGGCCTGGACGGCGCCGCCGACGCAGGCGAGGACCACGACGTCGTAGCGGTCGCGCCCGGCGGTGCGCACGAACTCGGTTCCGGTGACCTCGCCGATCTCCGCCGCGCGCACGCCCACCTCGCCGAGCTGGCGGGCGGTGGGCGTCGCGCGGCCCCGCAGGAGGCGGCCGTCGAGCCGGGCGCCCGGGGCGAGCCGGTGCGCGGTGAGCGCGCCCCATTTCCACCGGGTGTCGGAGTCGGCGAGGACCGCGATCCGCGGCGGCGGTCCGGTACGGGATGGCGTACGTGATGGCACGTCGCCGACGATAGAAATCCATTCCGTTTCGTTGCCCAACGTGAGGGCAACAGCCGGTAAACAGCACACCGACGATCGGCGAATCAGCCCGGCGGAGGGGCGGGTTCATCATTCCGCCGCGCTTCGTTCACCTCCGCGCCCGCCCGTGGACAAGACGAATGCCGGGGGGCCGCCTAATGTCGCCGGCGTGGTCAAGCTCTCCGTGATCGTCCCGTTCTTCAATGTGCAGACCTTTGCGCCCGACGTGCTGAGAAGCCTGCGGGCGAACGCCCGTGAGGATTTCGAATTCATTCTCGTGGACGACTGTTCGACCGACGGCACGCCGGCGCTGCTGGAGCGCGCCGGACGCGAGCTGCCGGGGGCCGTGGTCATCCACCACGAGCACAACGGCGGCCTCGCCACCGCCCGCAACACCGGGCTCGGCGCGGCGCGCGGCGAGTACCTGACCTTCCTGGACGGGGACGACTGGCTGGCCCCCGGCCACTACGACCGGCTCGTCTCGTACATCGAGGAGCTGGCCGTGGACTTCGTGCGCACGGACCACGTGCAGTGCACCGGCCGCACCCGCACCGTGCAGCGCGTGCCGCACGGCCGCCGCGGGGTGGTCCTGGACCCGCGGAGCGCGATCCTGCCGGCGGACCGCTCGACGTCCGTCGACTACCCGTACGCGTGGGCCGGGATCTACCACCGGCGGCTGCTGGACGAGGGCCTGCTGCATTTCACGGACGGCCTGCGGACGGCGGAGGACCGCCCCTGGATCTGGCGGCTGCACCGCGAGGCGCGCACTTTCGCGGTGGCCGGGCTGCTGGGCGTCTTCTACCGGCGCGGGGTGGCGACGTCGCTCACCCAGATCGGGGACGTACGGCAGCTCGATTTCCTGCGGGCATTCGATCAGGTCATCGAGGAGACGGCCCGCGATAAGGATGCGAAAGAATTCCTGCCGAAGGCCGTTCGAACGTACTGCGCAATCATTGCCCACCACCTTTCGAATATCGAACGTTTTGAACCGCAGGTGGCTCGCGCATTGCGCGCGAAGAGCGCGGGCGCACTGCGCCGGCTGCCACCGGAACTCGTCAAGGACGCCGTGAATTCCATGGACTACGACCGCGCGGTCCTCCTGCGCAGGCTGCGACGGCGGCCGGCGGGGCCTTCGGGGGGCGGGCCTTCGGGTGCCAGGCCTTCGGGCGGCGGCAAAGCCTCTGGTGCTTCCGGGGTGGCCGCCTGATGTCCGTCGCCCGGCCTCCCGCTCCCCGCCGCACGCAGATCTTCCTCGCGTCCACGCTGTACGGCGCCGCGACGCTCGCCGCCGCCCTGGACGCCGGCTGCTTCGCCCCGGCCGACCGCCGGCTGCTGCTCGTCGCCAACACCGCCGCCGTGCCGGAGACCACCCCGGCCCTCGACGAGGCGCCCGGCTTCGGGCGGCTGCGCACCCGCTTCGACGGCGTCCTGTCCTGGAACGAGGCGATCCGCCCCTTCCACCCGTCCGGCTGGTCGCCCCGGCCCGACGACGCGCCCCTGTGGGAGCGGTACCTGAGGCTGCTCTGGGGCCTGGGCGACGACGACGTGTCGCTCGTCGTCGAGTCCATCCAGGTCAGCCCGGCGGGCGCGCTCGCCCAGTGCTTCGCCGACGCCCCGCTCGACGTCTACGCCGACGGGCTCATGAGCTACGGCCCCACCCGCAACAAGCTCGACCCGCTGATCGGCACGCGCGCCGGCCGGCTGCTCCACCTGGACCTCGTACCCGGACTGCGGCCGCTGCTGCTCACGGAGTTCGGCGTCGCGCAGGAGATCGTCCCCACGGAGGCCTTCACCAAGGTCCTGGCCGAACTCGCCGAGGCCGCGCCCGCCCTGGACGCGCCCGAGGGCGCGGCGCTCCTGCTCGGCCAGTACTTGTCGGCGCTCGACATCCTCTCCCCCGAGGAAGAAGAACAGCTGCACGTGCGGATGCTGCGCGGGGCGGCCGGGCGCGGCCACCGCGAGATCGTCTTCAAGCCGCACCCGACCGCGCCGGCCCGCTGGTCGCGGATGCTGGAGGAGGAGGCGGACCGGCTCGGCGTCGGCCTGACGGTCCTGGACACGCCCGTCCTGGCGGAGGTGGTCTACCAGCGGTTGCGGCCGGCGCTGGTGGCCGGCTGCTTCTCGACGGCGCTGGTGACGGCGGGAACGTTCTACGGCCTGGAGGCGGCGTGCACGGGCACGGACCTCCTGCTGGAGCGGCTGAGCCCGTACCAGAACAGCAACCGCGTACCGGTGACATTGGTGGACGCGTTGCTGCCCACGTTGTGCTCACCCGAGGACGGCCCTCCGGCCGACCTCAACGGCCTCCTGGCCGCAGTCGGCTTCGCGATGCAGCCCCAGATCTACCCCGGCCTGCGCGAGGCCGCAGAGAACTACCTCAGCGCCCACCTGACAACCCGCACCCGCCGCTACTTCAAACGCCGCCGCCTCACCGCCCTCGCCCTCCCCGGCGCGCTCCCGTCCCAGCTGTCGTTCCTCCCGAGGAACCAAACCGTACGAAGGGTCGCCCGGCGCGCAAGGGCCTTGCAGCGGCGCCTGGCCAGGACGAAGGCACCAAAGACGGCCAAGGCGGCAAAGACGACGGTGACGACATGACCGCCCCCGCCCTGCCCCGTCCGCGCCGCGAAACCAGCGCCGCCGAGGAGCGACCGGCGCCCTTACAGCGCCCCCACGGCGGCAGCCGCCTCCGCGCGCTGGACGCCCTGCGCCTCATAGCCGCCCTGATGGTGGCCCTCTACCACTACGGCGGGCGCGACGGCGACGTGAGCCGCGCGTGGGGCACGTCGCCGCGGCACGAGTTCCCCACCCTCTCGAACGCGTTCGCCTACGGCTGCCTGGGCGTCGAGATCTTCTTCGTCATCAGCGGCTTCGTGATCTGCATGAGCGGCTGGGGCCGCCCCCTGCGCTCGTTCTTCGCTTCCCGCGCGGCGCGCCTCTACCCGGCCTACTGGGCGGCGATCCTGCTGGTCACCGTGGCGTTCGCGCTGCCGTGGGTGACGTACAAGACGGTGTCGTTCAGCGACACGCTCGTGAACCTGACGATGCTGCAACAGCCGGTGGGCGCCCAGCGCGTCCTCGGGGTGTGCTGGACGCTCTGGGCGGAGCTGCGGTTCTACGCGCTCTTCGCTCTCTTCGTGGTGCTGCCGGGCGCGACCCGGCGCCGCGTGGTGCTGTTCTGCGCGGTGTGGACGCTGGCGACCGTGGTGACGACGGCCTCGCACGTGGAGTTCCTGCGGGTCGTCGTGATGCCGGAGTACTCGTCGTACTTCATCGGCGGCATCGGCCTGTACCTGGTCCACCGCTTCGGCAACGACCTCCTGCACTGGGGCATCGTGGCCGTGAGCTTCCTCGTGGGGCAGCACTACGCGGTGGCGGGCCTGTGGCACGCGCCGAACCCGCACTACTTCTCGTACCGCTCCGCGTACGTGATCGTGGCCGTCGTGGCGCTCGGGTACGCGGCGGTCGCGGCCGTCGCCCTGGGCAAGCTCAACTGGATGAACTGGCGTTGGCTGACCGTCGCGGGCGCCCTGACGTACCCCTTCTACCTGGTGCACGAGCACCTGGGGTGGGTCGTGATCGGCGCCCTGCACCGCGGCCTCGGCATCCCCTCGTACGCGACGCTCGGCCTGACCCTCGCCCTGATGCTGGGCCTGGCCTGGCTTCTGCACCGCTGCGTTGAGCGGCGGCTGACGCCCGCGCTGCGCAGGTCACTCGACCCCGGCGCGGCCCGGCGGTAGCAGCGTGGCCTCGATGCCGGCGACGACGGCGTGCAGGCCGGCCTCGAAGCCGGCGTCGAGGTCGCCGAAGAACTCCGCGCCGGCGGTGATGGCGAGGGGATAGCCCGCCAGGCGGTCCGAACGGTCCTCCAGGTCGTAGCCGGGGTCGCGCTCGCCGCCCGGCACCGGGTACACGGACTGCTCCTCCATCACGTACCCCATCGTGTAGGTGTTGACGGTGAACCAGGCGCGGGCGGCCGCGCTCGGCGTGAAGCCCGCCGCCACGACCTTCTTCATCAGCTCCTCGACCGGGCCGGCGTAGTCGGTGCCGGTCAGACGCGTGCCGCCGTAGACCTTGGCGCCGTCGCGGTAGCCGAGCAGGAAGCTGCGCATCACGCGGGCCGCGTCGGTCAGGAACGCCTGCCACGTGCTGCTGTCGACGGCCAGCAGCGGCTCGGACATGCGCCGGAACATCTCCGTGGCCACCTCGTCGAGCAGCTCCTGCTTGTTCTTGAAGTGCCAGTAGAGCGCCGGGGCCTGGACGTCCAGCTCCTTGGCGATCCTGCGCAGGGTCAGGCCTTCGAGGCCCACCTCGTTCAGCAGGCGGAGTGCGGTTTCGGCCACTTGGGCGCGGTCGATGCGAGTTGCCACCTTGACAGCTTAACGGTGTTCAGTTCACGCTGGGGTCACTGCGAACTTAACAACGTTAAGGGGGATCTCGTGGAGACTGTGCCCACGGCAGCACCGACCACTGCCGCATCGGACACCGCAGGGCCCGGCGGTGGTGCCGCCCCGCTGGATGTCGAAGTCCTCATCGCCGGAGCCGGCCCCACCGGCCTCGTCCTGGCCATCGACCTGACCCGGCGCGGCATCCGCCACCGGCTCGTCGAGCAGGAAGGGCGCGGCTTCCCCGGCTCGCGCGGCACGGGCATCCAGCCGCGCAGCCTGGAGGTCATGGATGACCTGGGGGTCCTGCCGGCCCTCTTCGCCTCGGGCCGCCCCGTCCCGCCCATGCAGACGTGGGAGGGCACCGAGCGCGGGCGCGTGTGGGATCTCGTCGAGTCCGGCGAGCGCTCGCCCGGCGTGCCCTACCCCGACCCGCTGATGTGCCCCCAGTGGCGCACGGTGGAGGTGCTGTACGAGCGCCTTGAGGAGCTCGGCGGCCGGGTGGACTTCAGCACCGGCCTGGCGGGTTTCACGCAGGACGAGCACGGCGTCACGGCCGAGCTGCGGCACGCCGACGGCACGGTGGAGACGGTGCGGGCCGGCTATCTCGTCGCCTCGGACGGCGGGCGCAGCGCCGTGCGGAAGGCGCTCGGCGTGCCCTTCGAGGTCGAGATCGTCGACGCCCGCGCGGCGCTGGTCGCCGACGTGCGGATGTCCGGCTTCGAGCGCGCGGGCGTCGACCGCGAGCACTGGCACGTATGGCCCGCGGCGCCGGGCGGGCTCCTCGGCCTGCGCCCGCTGGAGTGCGTGGAGGACACCATCCAGGTCATGGCCTTCTGGGAGGACGTCTCCTACGAGCCGGATCCGGAGCGCGACGCGACGCCCGAGGCGCTGGCCCGGCTCATCACCGAGCGCACGGGGCTCGCGGACCTCGTGCCGGAGGAGATCATCTGGGCCTCGTCCTACCGGCCCAAGGCGGGCATGGCCGAGCGCTTCCGCACCGGCCGGGTCCTCCTCGCCGGGGACGCCGCGCACATCCACTCCCCCGCCGGCGGGCAGGGCCTCAACACCAGCGTGCAGGACGGCTACAACCTCGGCTGGAAGCTGGGCGCCGTCCTGCGGCACGGCGCGCCGGACTCCCTGCTCGACACGTACGACACCGAGCGCACGCAGGTGGCCGCCGACGTGCTGAACCTGAGCACGCGCGTCCACGGGCAGGACCGCAGCCTCGGCTTCGAGCGGGGCCTGTCGCGGCGCGGCAAGGAGACCCACCAGCTCACCCTCACCTACCGCGACGGCCCGCTGGCCCGCGAGCTGCGCCGGGATCTGCCGGAGGACGGGCTGCGGGCGGGCGACCGGGCGCCGGACGCGCCCTGCACCGACGCCTCGGGCGCGCCCTTCAGCTTCTTCGACGCTTTCCGGGGCCCGCACTTCACCCTCTTGGACCTCACCGGTTCGGAGGCCGTGGGCGGGGCCGCCGCGGCTGCGGTGGCGGACGTGGAGTGGGTGCGTTCGTACCGGGTGGGCGGGCCCGCGCCCGACCTGGTCGACGCCGGCGGGCACGCCAAGGCGGCGTACGGCACGGGGCTGTTCCTGGTCCGGCCGGACGGCTATGTCGGGCTGGCCACGGACGATGCGGCGGACGTACGGGCGTATCTGGCGCGGGTGTCGGCGATACGGGGCTGAACCGCGGGGGGGGGGGGTCGGACCGCGGGCTCAGCCGGGGGCTCAGACCGCGTCGTGGTTGGTGGCCGCCCCGGCCGCAGGGACCTTGAGGGTGTAGTCGACCGAGACGGCGAACCGGCCGGAGGAGCCGCGGATCTCCAGCGTGTGGTTGCCGGGCTTCAGCGGCTCCGTCTGGACCCACAGCCCGCAGGCGTGGGAGCGGAAGGTGCCCCCGCCGTCGGTGAGCGGGTTGCCCTCCTCGGCCGTCACCCGTACGGGCGTGGCGTCGTAGCGCTCCACGCGCAGGGGCTTGCCGTCGAGGGTCGCGGTGCCCTTGGCGGGGGCCATGAACTCGGAGCAGCCGGCCTGATCGCTCATCAGGTTCACGAGCGGGAAGGCGATGCGCCGCTTCGCGGGGACGGCACAGGTGCGCTCGGCGCGCTCCCCGAAGGTGCCGGCCAGGAACCAGACGCCGGCGTTCTTCTGGCCCTGGGCGCACATGCTGCCGTCCCGGTCCTCGACGGGGTTGGAGCCGCTGGGGCTGGAGGACGCCCAGGTCCACCAGCGTCCCTGGAGGTCGGAGGCGCTGAGCGGGCCCGCCGCCGCTTCGGGGGCCGCGGTGGCGGTGGCGCCGCTGTTCGGGGTGCTCTTCGCGTCCGCGTGCTTCGGGGAGGGCGCGCCCGCGCAGCCGGCGGCCAGCAGGGCGGTGCCGAGCAGCAGAGCCACGGGGGCGATAGGTCTACCAATACGCATACGCGAACCCTAATGTCTGATATGCCCATTGGGGTGGGAGCAACGCAGAGGGGCCGGGGCCGAGAGGAGCAACGGAGGGGACGGGACGGTCAGAGGACCAGTGACAGCAGCAGGACGAGCACGAGGGAGACGACGGAGATCACGGTCTCCATCAGCGACCAGGTCTTGATCGTCTGGCCGACGTCCATGCCGAAGTACTCCTTCACCATCCAGAAGCCGGCGTCGTTGACGTGGCTGAAGAACAGCGAGCCGGCGCCGACGGCGAGGACGAGCAGCGCGGTGTGGGTCGTGCTCATGCCCTCGGCGAGCGGGGCGACGAGGCCCGCGGCCGAGATCGTGGCGACCGTGGCCGAGCCCGTGGCGAGCCGGATGCCGACGGCGATGAGCCACGCCAGCAGCAGGGCCGAGACCGACCAGTCCTTGGAGAAGTCGAGGATCATCCGGCCGACGCCCACGTCGATCAGGGTCTGCTTGAAGCCGCCGCCCGCGCCGACGATCAGCAGGATTCCGGCGATGGGGGCGAGGGACTTCTCGACGGTCCCGGCGAGCCGGTCGCGGCCGAAGCCGGCGGCCCGGCCGAGGGTGAACAGCCCGACGAGGACGGCGGCGAGGAGGGCGATCAGCGGCGAGCCGACGACGTCCGTGACGCGCTGGACGTGATCCTTGGGGTCGTCCACGACGATGTCGACGAGCGCCTTGGCCAGCATGAGGACGACCGGCAGCATGACCGTGGCGACGGTGACGGCGAAGCTCGGGCGGCGCTCCAGGCCGGCCGAGGGGCGCTGGGGTATCAGCTTCTCGGGCGGGGCGATGTCCACCCAGCGGGCGGCCACCCGCGAGAACAGCGGACCGGCGACCACGGCGGTGGGCACGGCGATCAGCACGCCGAGGGCGAGGGTCACGCCGAGGTTCGCGCCGATGGCGTCGATGGCGGCCAGCGGGCCGGGGTGCGGGGGCACGAGGCCGTGCATGACGGACAGCCCGGCGAGCGCGGGAATGCCGATCCGCATCAGGGAGTGGTTGCCCCGCTTGGCGACCAGCAGCACCACCGGGATCAGCAGCACGATCCCGACCTCGAAGAACAGCGGCAGGCCGATGACGGCCGCGATCAGCACCATCGCCCACGGCATCGAGCGCGGCCCGGCCTTCGCCAGGATCGTGTCGACGATCTGGTCGGCGCCGCCGGAGTCGGCGAGGAGCTTGCCCAGGATCGCGCCGAGCGCGATCAGGACGCCGACGCCCGAGACCGTCGACCCGAGCCCGGCGGTGAAGCTCGCGATGCCCTTGTCCATCGGCGCGCCCGCCGCCGCCCCGAGCACCAGCGAACCGATGGTCAGGGAGAGGAAGGCGTGCAGCTTGAGGCGGGTGATGAGGAGGACGATGACGGCGATGCCGACGAGGACGGCGATCCCCAGCTGTGCGTGACCCGCCGACGTGATCGGTCCGGCGGGGGCCGCGGCCAGCATCTCGACGCTGAGAGTGCTCACGGGGCTTCCTTGGTGGAGGAGGTGTGGAGGAGGGAGAGGGGTTAGAGCTGCCTCAGGGCCAGGACGGCCCGCTCGGCGATGACCTGCGGCCCGGGCGCGACGTCGACGTCGACGCCCGCTTCGTCCGCGCCCAGGGGTTCGAGGGTCGCGAACTGGGAGTCCAGCAGCCTGGAGGTCATGAAGTGGCCCTTGCGGGCCGCCATGCGGCCGGCGATCAGGTCGTGGTCGCCGGTGAGGTGGAGGAACACGAGACCGGGCCCGTCGGGGCCGCCGGGCGCGGCGGCGCGCAGCCGGTCCCGGTAGGCCCGCTTGAGCGCGGAGCAGCTGACGACTCCGCCGCGGCCGGCCCGGCCCGCGGCCCATGCCCCGATGGCATCGAGCCAGGGGGCCCGGTCGGCGTCGTCCAGCGGGGTCCCGGCGGACATCTTGGCGATGTTGGCGGCCGGGTGGAAGTCGTCGCCCTCGGCGTAGGGGACCCCGAGGGCTTCGGCGACGAGCGGGCCGACCGTGGTCTTGCCGGTGCCGGCGACGCCCATCACGACGACGACGCGGGGGTATGCCGGACGGCTGCTCATCAGGGCCTCGCTGTCTCCGTTGACGGTGGGGTGCGGCCACTGAAACGCATTACGTACGACATATTCAAGCCCTTGTGACTCAAACGTCATACTTAATTTGCCGCGGGCGAGGATCGTAGGCTTGCCCCATGGAAAACCAGGGGCAGGGGCTGCACGCGCGCGTGCTGGAGTCCCTCGGGCCCGCGATCACCTCGGGCACCTACCCGCCGGGCAGCGTCCTGCGCACCGACGAGCTGGAAGAGCGCTTCGACGTCTCCCGCACGGTCATCCGGGAGGCGATACGCGTCCTGGAGTCCATGCACCTGGTCACGTCCCGGCGCCGGGTCGGCGTCACCGTCCGCCCCACCGAGGAGTGGAACGTCTACGACCCGCAGGTCATCCGCTGGCGCTTGGCCGGCGCCGACCGGCCGCGCCAGCTGCGCTCCCTCACCGTGCTCCGCTCGGCCGTCGAACCGGTCGCGGCCGGGCTCGCCGCCCGCCACGCCACGCCCGAGCAGTGCGAGGAGCTCACCCGGCACGCCCTCGGCATGGTCGCCACCTCACGCGGCCAGCAGCTCGGCGCCTACCTGGTCCACGACGTGGCCTTCCACCGGGTGATCCTGCGCGCCTCCGGCAACGAGATGTTCGCCCGCCTGGGCGACGTCGTCGCCGAGGTCCTCACCGGCCGCACGGAACACCAGGTCATGTTCACCGACCCGGACCCGGCCGCCGTCACCCTCCACGTCCGCGTCGCCGAAGCCGTACGGGAACACGACGCCGAGCGGGCGGAGGCCCTCACGCGCGAGATCACGGCGGGCGCGATGGCGGAACTGGACATCCTCGCGCCGTAGCGGCGCTGTAGCGGGAATGTCCCACCCGCGCCACAAAACAACAGAGGTGCGACAAAATGATCGCCATCTCGAACGACCGTCCGTAGCCTGGCCTCATGCGCCACGAGAACGACCACGCCCGGGATCGCGCGGACGACGACCAGCCCGTCCTCATCCGCCAGCGCTACGGCACCCGCTGGGTCTACAACCACCGCAACCCCATGGGCCTCGCCCTCATCGTGATCACGCCCCTGATCGCCATCGGAGCGCTGCTGCTGATGACGCGGGGGGCGGGGAGGTAGGGCCGGGGGGCCGGCCGGGGCCGGTGCCGCATTTCGAGTGACGTCCGCGGCGGTCCGGCGCGCCGGGGAAACGGCCGGGCGACGCGACGGGCGACGATGCGGACCGTATCCGCCTCTCCGGCATACCGCAGCGAACGCGCAGAGGGGTTCCCGTGTCCACCGAGGAGAACAAGAGCCTGGTACGCCGCTTCTACCAGGAGATCGACGCAGGCAACCTCGACGCCATGGATGCTCTCGTGGCCGAGGACTACCAGGACCACTCGCCGCCGCCGTTTCCAGGGTTCGCACCCGGCCGGGAGGGGCTCAAGCAGGCGTTCCGCCTGTTCTGGGAGGCCACACCCGGCACCCACGAGATCGAAGACCAGATCGCGGAGGGCGACAAGGTCGTGACCCGCCTGACGGCCCGGGGCGTACACGAGGGGGACCTCCCGGGCATCCCTGCCACCGGCAGGCCGATCACGATGACCGCGACGGTGGTTCATCGCGTTGAGAACGGCAAGCTCGCCGAAAAGTGGTCGGACAAAGATGCCCTCGGCTTCCTTCAGCAGCTCGGCGTCATCCCGACGCCGGGCGCGGCCTCGGAATAGCCCGCGGCAACGCTGCGAGCCGGCACGCGGCCAACGCTCCCGGGCGACTTGTACGCCGCGCACGGCCGCCGGGCCGGGTGACTTCCGGCCCGGGAGGACCAGCCACCACTCCCCGCGGCCGAACGCGAGGCCTACGAGGCGCGGGCTGTCGGGCGGGGCCCTTGGGGGCGTACTGCCAGCACTTCTAGCCCACTTGTGCGCCACGCAGCCCGGCCGGGCCGGTGGATTTCCGCGCCCGGAGGGCACCAACCCCCGCCCTCCCGCACCCGGCCGCTCAGCCACGACGGCGAACAAGTGAGTGAAACGCCCACGACGGGCCCAGCCACATCGCGGCAGCAGCCCGCTCCCCCTCAGCCCAGGCTGATGGGGAGGTCTCCTCACGCTCGTGCATCCGTGACGGCAGGAGTACGGCGCCCAACCACCCACCGGGCGACGGACACCCGACGTGCGCGAGCCCCCCACCCCTCCCCCTGCTGCCAGCCTGTTCTGACCCGCACGCGAACCACGGATCTCAGCCGAGGCCGGCTCCCACCTTGAGGGTGCGTATCAATGCGCCGAGGGCGGACGGGGTTGTCCGCACCACGGTGCGGGGGGCGTCGCTCTCGCGGAGCACGACCGCGTTGCCGATCGCGGCGACCTCCACGCAGTCGTTGCCGCCGTCGCCGGTCCCTGAGTACGTGGACTTCTGCCAGGCATCGCCCATGGCCTTATCCCGCCTTGAGCATGCGTATCAGGGCGCCGAGGGCAGGTGGGGTGGTCCGCACGATGCTGCGGGGGACATCGCTCTCACGGAGGGCGATCACCTCACCGGCTGCGGCGACCTCCAGGCAGTCGTTGCCGTCCCCGGTTCCTGAGAACGTGGACTTCTGCCACGTGGCCATGCACATCTTCAGTCCTTCACAGCTCGCGTGCGATCCGATGGATGAAGTCGCGAGTCTCTCGCGGACCGAGTGCTGCACGCTCCACCTTGCTCCAACGGTTGCGATATTTGGCGAGTTGCTCCTCGGCGTAAAAGAAGCCACTCCCATGCGCGTGATCAACCTGCACGGTATCCAAGTCGGCGACACGGTCGGCCGCGTAGAGCATCGAGTACCCCATACCCGCGAACCCCTCCGCCTCGAACGGCACTACCTGGATCGTAAGCCCTGGACGGTCGGATACAGCCAACAGGAAATCGAGTTGATCGCGCGCAACCTTACGATCTCCCACCCTCATACGTAGCGCGGCCTCATGCACGATCGAAGTGAATGCCGGTGGATTATCGCGTTCAAACACCTCACGACGCTGCACTCGAAATGCAACCACCGTTTCGAGATCGTACGACTCAGCTTCACTAGCCACGTAGGCGAACAGGGAACGCACGTAAGCCTCAGTCTGCAACAGTCCAGGCACGTTGACGATCTGCAAGCTCCGTAGGGCGTACGCATTCCATTCCAGTTCCGCCAGGTCCAAGGCGGCCGCAACCATTCGACCCCGGTACTTCTCCCACCACCCCCGCGATCGCTCGGCCGCCCGCTCCGCCAAGGCCTCAACCAGAGCCGCGTCCTGCACGCCGTACCGAGCTGCAAGAGCGCGGGCCCGCTCCGCGCCCACCGCGGCGTTGCCCGCCTCGATGTGGGACAGCCACGCCTGATCGCGGCCGACAGCCGTGGCAGCGTCCCGCGCCGAAACACCCGCCCGCTCGCGCAGCTTCCGCAGCTCGGCGCCCAGCCGTTCCTGCCGGGCCGTGACGATGCTCCGCCTCGCCATGTCGTCCTCTTTCTCGCGCGCTTGCGGCGCCAATGTGTCACAGCGGGCCCCGATGGGGCGAACTTCACAGGATTGGTTGCGCGGTCCCAAAAATGGCACCTACGTTGGGTGTTGCGCAGCTCACACCGCGAGCCCGCCACCCCGGAAGCGCACCGCCCCGCCCTGCCCTGCCCCGCGCAGTAGCACCGCAACGCGGCAATGACACCGGGCGCCGCACCACTTCACCCCACCCCGCCGGAGGCGACATGCTCCTGCCTGCACCGAAGTTCGACTCTCTGTTCGTTCCCGAGATCGAGCCGTTCGAATACCGCCTGCGCGTGCCGAACGACGCACGCGCCGTACCCATCGCGCGCGGCACCGTACGGGCCGTCCTCACCGCCCACGGCCTGGCCGAACTACTGCCCCGCGCCGAACTGTTGGCGTCCGAGCTGCTCACCAACGCGATCGTGCACACCGTGGACGACGCCGATCTCTCCATCTCCTGGTCGCAGTGGGAGGTGCTCAGGCTGACCGCATGCGACACCGATGACGCCCCACTGCCGGTGCATCCGGACCCCCACGCCCATCCCCACCCCTACGCCGTCAACGGCCGCGGCCTGACGCTCCTCCGTTCACTCGCCGACGACTGGGGGCATTACTCCGAACCCCACGGCTTCACCTGTGGGGCCACCAAGGCCGTCTGGTGCTCGATCACTCACCCCCGCCCCACCGACGGCCCCCGGCCACCGCTCGAACCAGCGCTCTCCCGCTTCGAGTTGGGCCGCGAGTGAGATGAGCCGCGGCTCGCTCCCCGCCGGGCCGAGGAGCTGGGCGCCCAGAGGGAGGCGGAGGTCGCCGGGCGTGAGGCCGGCGGGGACGCTCATGCCCGGCCAGCCGAGGACGTTCCAGGGCCAGGAGTACGGGCAGGCGGAGATCATCGCCGCGTCCGTACGGCTGCTGGAGAGGCCGGACAGGTCGCCGATGCGGAGCGGCGGGACGGCCGTGGTCGGGGTCAGGACGACGTCGAAGCGGTCGAAGATCTCCCCCACGCGCCGCCGTAGCGGCTCCTCCGCGGCGCGGGCCACGCGCAGGACGCCGCCGCCGAGGAGCAGCCCGCCGCGGGCGTTGACCTTCGTTCGGACGTCCAGCAGGGCGGGGTCGGGTACGCGCCCGGCCCACTCCCGTACGCCGGACATCGAGCGCGGCACGAAGGTGAGCCCGATCAGCCCGTAGCGGGGCTCTTCCTCGACCACTTCGTGCCCGAGGGCCGCCAGCCGTTCGGCGATGCGGACGGTGGCGGCCCGGGCCTCGGGGTCGAGCCGTTGCCGGGCGGCGGCGAAGGCGGGGCGCAGGGAGAGCGCGATCCGCAGCCGGCCGGGGTCACGGTGCGCGGCGGTGAGGACGTCGACGGGCGGCGGCCGGTGGAGGTCCCCGGCGTGGCTGCCGCTCGCGGCGTGGAGCAGGAGTGCGGCGTCGGCGACCGTGCGGGCCAGGGGGCCGTAGCAGGTGATGCCGCGGAAGGACTCCGGTTCGGGCCAGGTGGAGATGCGTCCCCGCTGCGGTTTGATGCCGACCAGGTGCGTCCAGGCGGCGGGGATCCGTACCGAACCGGCGCCGTCCGAGCCGAGGGCGGCCGGTACGAGGCCCGCGGCAACGGCCGTGGCGGCGCCGCCCGAGGAGCCGCCGGGCGTGTGCTCCGCGCTCCACGGATTGCGGGTCGCGCCGAAGGCGGGGCCTTCCGTGACGGGCCACTGGCCGAGCTCCGGCGTGTTCGTCTTGCCGACGATGACGGCGCCGGCGGCGCGGAGCCGCCGCACGGCCTCGCTGTCGGCACATTTCGGCGGGAAATCGCCTGCGCAGCCGAAGGCGGTGGGCTCGCCGGCGACGTCGACGTCGTCCTTGACCGCCACCGGGACTCCGAGGAGGGGCAGCCGTGGCCCGGCCTCGCCCGCCGCCAGCCGCCGGTCCGCCGCGTCCGCTTCGGCGAGGGCGGCCTCGGCCCGTACGCGGCGGAAGGCGTTGAGCGTGGGCTGGGTCTCCGCGATGCGGGCCAGCGAGCGTTCGACGAGCGCGCGGGACGAGACGTCGCCCGCGGCCAGGGCCCGCACCTGAGCGGTCAGCCCACTGCCCGTCAGGTCCATTAAGTGCGTGATGTCTTCCATCGGGCCTCTCCCCCGTGGTGCGAAGCTCTTCGCTCCGAATACCGTGAGTGCACCTCTGGCCTCATTTTGTACCCTTCCTCTGGCTTGGGGAGGCGAGAGTGACGTCATCGACGGCGTTGACGGACGAAATCCGCGCACTGTACGCGGAGGAGGGGCGGCCGGCCGCGCTGGTCGGCTGGTTCCGCAGGACGGCGGTGCTGGTTCCGTCGGACGGTCAGGACGGCTTGTGGTCCGCGGAGTACGGCGGGATCCGGTGGATCCACGCGTTCACGGACAAGGCGGCGCTCGGGCGGTTCGCGCTCGCACAGGGGGCGGACGGAACGGCCGACTGGGCGTACCGCACCGTGCTGGGCGCGCGGCTGCTGGACGTGGTCGTGCCGGCGGTCGGCGTACCGGCGGGCGTCGCGCTCGATGTCGGCGGTCCGCAGCCCGTGCTGTTCCCGCCGGTCGTCGGGATCGTGCCGGACGCGTACGCGATCGACGCGGACGCGATCGACGCAGACACCGACATCACCGGCCTCACCGGTCTCACCGGCCGGGAGGGCTCCGCGTGACCGACTCCGACCTCGCGGCCGACGCCGCCGCCCTCGGCAACATCGCCAAGGGCATCAACGAAGCCATCGGCGAGCTCAAGTCCCTCGGAACCCCCGGAGAGGCGGCCGTGGGCCGCGGCTTCGACGAACTCGCCCTCAGCGGCGTGGAACTGGGGCACGAGGGGCTGGCCGCGGCCTTCAAGACGTTCTGCAACCGGTGGGACTGGGGAGTGCGCGCGCTGGTCCACGACGGCAGCCAGTTCGCCGAGCGGGTGGGCCTCGCCGCCGGTTACTACCACGAGCAGGACGTGTACATCCGGGACTCGTTCAAGGTCGGCGTCAACGCCGCCATGGGCAACCCGCACCTCCTCGAAGAGGACGTCGAGAAGAAGTCCATGCGCGAGATCCTCGCCGACAACCCCATCAATGACCTCCGCAACCCGGACTACAGCGCCGAATCCTTCCGCAAGGCCGGGGAGAACAGCAGCCAGGTCTGGGCGAACACCCTCCGCGACGCCCGCACCGGCGCCGCCAACGGCTTCGGCAAGGGGCCGCTCGGCCGGCAGGGCACGGACGTGGCGAACAAGCTCGCCGACAAGCTGGACGGCGGCACGCCGCCGGAGGAGGAGCGCGGCTGATGGGCCTCTGGGACCCGATCGACGCCCTCGGCGAGCTCGCCGAAAAGGGCGTCCACAAGGTCGAGAAGAAGGCCGGCGAGGCCGTCGAGTGGGGCGCCGGGAAGGTCGCCAAGGGGCTCGACAAGATCGGCGCCCATGACGAGGCGCTCGCCGTCAAGTACCTGGGCGACCGGACGGCCTCGGAGCTCGGCGCGGAGATCAAGGAGGAGCAGCTCGGCCGGACCGAGAACCCGCTCGCCCTGATCCACGGCGAAGTCTGGGGCATCGAGGCCGCCGCCAAGCACCTGCACGGCTTCCACAACGCCTTCAACACCGCTCACTCCGGCCTCCAGCGGGTCCACTCCGGATCTTGGAAGGGCGAGGGCGCGAAGGGCTTCGACACCCGCTTCGCGCCGGAGCCGAAGAAGTGGGCGCAGGCCGCCGACGCCTGCGACAACGCCGCGAAGGCGCTTTCGTCGTACGCGCACACCGTCCGCTGGGCGCAGAAGCAGGCGCTGGAGGCGATCCGCCTCTACAAGCAGGGCACGGAGGCCACGAAGGAGGCCAGTGACGCCTACAACGACAAGGTCGACGCGTACAACGCGAAGGTGAAGGAGGGCAAGGACCCGGGCGAGCGGCCGGGAGCGTTCCACGACCCCGGTGCCGCCGACGTCAAGGAAGCCCACCGCATCCTGAACGAGGCCCGCAAGCAGCGCAATACGGCGGCGGCCGAGGCCAAGGCGAAGATCGACAAGGCGGTCGAGGCGGCGCCCAAGGAGCCGGCCTTCCACACCCGCATGAAGGGCGACGCCGAGGACTTCGCACAGGGCGCACAGGTCGAGCTGCTCCACTTCGGCGGCGGTGTCTTCCGGGCCGGTACGGACCTGGTGAAGTTCGGCCGCAGCATGAACCCGCTGGACCCGTACAACGTCACCCACCCCGCGGAGTACCTCAACGGCATCAGCAACACCGCGGCCGGACTCGTCTCCCTCGCGTCCCACCCGGAGCGCATTCCGGGCGCGCTGCTCGGCCCCGGCTGGGGCTCGGACCCCTCCGAGGCCGGCGGACGCCTCCTCGGCAACTTCCTCCTCTCCCTGCCCAGCGGCGGGGTGGCGGGAGCGGGGACGCGGTTCGGGGCGGGGGCGGCGCGGGAGGGGGCGGAGATCGGCGCGCGGTCGGCTGCGCGGGCCGGGGCGAAGGCCGGGTCGAAAGCCGGGTCGAAGGCCGGGGAGGAGGGGGCTGAGGGTGCGGCCCGCCAGGGAACCAGGCAGCATCCGCACGAGCCGAACACCGACCCCGGCAAGGTGGAGGTCTGCGAGACGGACCCCGTGGACATCGCGACGGGCCGCATGTTCCTGCCGCAGACGGACGTCACCCTCCCCGGCGCGCTCCCCCTGGTCTTCTCCCGGCACCTGAAGTCCGGCTACAGCTGTGGCCGCTGGTTCGGCCCGTCGTGGGCGAGCACCGTGGACCAGCGTCTGGAGATCGACGACGAGGGCGTGATCTTCGTCGACGAGCACGGGCGGCTGCTGGAGTACCCGCACCCGGTGCCGGGTGTGCCGACGCTGCCGGCGAAGGGGCCGCGGTGGCCGCTGGCGATCGAGCGGGACGGCACGTACGCCGTCACCGAACCGGATACGGGCCTGACGCGGCACTTCGCTCCTCAGGAGGCCGGCCGTGAGGCCCTCCTGCACCAGCTGACCGACCGCAACGGCCACTGGATCACGTACGAGTACGACGCCGACGGCACGCCGGCCGCGATCGTCCACTCCGGCGGCTACCGCCTCCGGATCACCACGGACACGGAGGTGGAGGCGGACACGGAGGCGGGGGCGGGGGCGGGGCGCATCACCGCCCTGCACCTGGCGGACGACACGGAGCTGATCCGCTACGGCTACGACGAGGCCGGAAACCTTACGGAGGTCGTCAACTCTTCGGGGCAGCCGCTGCGTTTCGGCTACGACGAGCGCGGCCGGATGACGTCGTGGACCGACCGGAACGGCACGCATTACGCGTACACGTACGACGACAAGGACCGCTGCGTCTTCCAGTCGGGGACCGAGGGGCACATGCGCTCCTCGCTCGTCTACGGGGAGCCGGACCCGGACACCGGCCTGCGCGTCACCAAGGTGACCAATTCGCTGGGTCACACCACCACCTTCACCATCAACAGACGCTCGCAGATCGTCGCCAGGACCGATCCGGCCGGGGCCACGACGCTTTCGGCCTGGGACCGCCACGACCGGCTCCTCTCGCGTACGGATCCGCTGGGTGCGAGGACGGAGTTCCGGTACGACGCCGAGGGGCGCCTGACGGAGGTGTTCCGCCCGGACGGGCGCCGGCTGTCGGCCACGTACAACGGTCTGGGCCTGCCGGAAACGATGACGGGCCCGGACGGGGCTTCCTGGCGCTACGGATACGACGAGGCGGGCAACCGGACGTCGGCGGTCGACCCGTCCGGCGCGGAAACCCTGTACAGCCACGATGCCCTGGGCCACCCGGCGACGGTGACGGACGCCCTGGGCGGCGTCACCCGCATCACCTGCAACGGGGCGGGCCTCCCGGTCGAGGTCACCGACCCGCTCGGCGCCGTCACCAGCTACCGCCGGGATTCCTTCGGCCGCGTGACGACCGTCATCGATCCGCTCGGTTCCACGACCCGGCTGACGTGGACGGTGGAGGGCCGGCTCGCGCGGCGCATCGCCGCGGACGGCGCCGAGGAACGGTGGACGTACGACGGCGAGGGCAACTGCACGACGTACGTGGACGCCGTCGGCGGCGTCACGCGCTACGAGTACGGGCCCTTCGACCTCCTGACGGCGCGGACGGGCCCGGACGGCGTACGCCACGAGTTCACGCACAACACCCACCTCCAGCTCACCCGCGTCACCAACCCCCAGGGCCTGACCTGGGACTACGCGTACGACCCGGCCGGCCGCCCGGCCGCCGAGACCGACTTCGACGGCCGGACGCTGACGTACGCGCACGACGCCGCGGGCCGGCTGGTGTCCCGTACGAACGGGCTCGGCGAGACGATCGCGTACGAGCACGACGTGCTGGGGCGCGTGGTCCGGAAGGACGCGGCGGGCGCGGAGACCGTGTACGTGCACGACGCGGCGGGCCGCCTGATGGAGGCGTCCGGCCCCGGCGCTTCGGTGGTCTACAGCCGGGACCGCCTCGGCCGCGTCAAGTCCGAGACGACGAACGGCCGGACGCTGACCTTCGCGTACGACGCGCTGGGGCGGCGCACGCGCCGGGTGACGCCGGGCGGGGCGGTGAGCACGTGGACGTACGACGCGGCGGGGCGGCGTACGTCGCTGACGGCGTCGGGACAGGTCTTCGACGTCGAACACGACGTGGCGGGCCGGGAGGTGGCACGCCGCTTCGGGCAGGGCCTGACCCTGTCGTCCGCGTGGGACGCGGTCGGGCGCCTGGTGTCCCAGGGCCTGGAGGGCGCGGGGGAACTCCTCCAGCACCGCGCCTACACCTACCGCCGCGACGGCCACCTCACCGGCATCACGGACGTGACGAACGGCTCCCGCGCGTTCGACCTGGACGCGGCGGGCCGGGTGACGGCGGTCAACGCGCCGGACTGGCAGGAACGGTACGTCTACGACGAGGCGGGCAACCAGACCGAGGCGGCGTGGCCCGCGGGCCACCCGGGCGCGGAGGCGCAGGGCGCGCGCACGTACACGGGCACGCGCATATCCCGGGCGGGCGGAATCCGCTACGAGCACGACGCGCAGGGCCGGGTGGTCGTACGGCAGAAGACCCGCCTGTCGCGCAAGCCGGACACGTGGCACTACGAGTGGGACGCGGAGGACCGCCTCTCGGGTGTGACCACCCCGGACGGCAGCCGCTGGCGCTACACGTACGACCCGCTGGGCCGCCGCATCACCAAGGAACGCCTGACGGAGTCGGGCGGGGTGGCGGAACGCGTGGACTTCACGTGGGACGGCGCGACGCTGACGGAACAGACGTCGTGGTCGCCGTCCCTGCCGAACCCGGTAACCCTGACCTGGGACCACGACGGCCTCCACCCGATAGCCCAGACGGAACGCATATCGGCGGCGGAAGCGCCGCAACGGGAGGTGGACCGGCGGTTCTTCGCCATAGTGACGGACCTGGTCGGCACGCCGACGGAACTGGTGGATGCGTCGGGCGAGGTGGCATGGCGCACGCGCTCCACGCTCTGGGGCACGACGGCGTGGTCGCGCGACAGCACGACGTACACCCCACTCCGCTTCCCAGGCCAATACTTCGACCCCGAAACGGGCCTCCACTACAACTACCACCGCCACTACGACCCGGAATCGGCCCGCTACACGTCCCCGGACCCCCTGGGCCTGACCCCGGCTCCCAATCCGGCGACGTACGTTGAGAACCCCCACTTTTGGGCGGACCCTCTGGGTCTGGCACCCTGCCCTCCCGAACACGTGGCCTTGGGAACCGTACGGGAGGGCAAAATACAAGAGTTTGCCGAATCTCAGGGCTATACACACTTCATGAATCAATCACTGGAAGACGCATTGGCTTCCGTGCGCCACGCAGCCCACGAACTTCCTGAAACCCGATTGCACATCCTCATGGATGGATTTCGCGGCCACCAGCAGCAGCTCACCCACGACCCGGCAGAGCTATTTGAAGCGGCATACAATCGAGGCAAGGGGCAGGACTGGTACACCACCGAACGAGAAATGGCCCACGTAGGAGACGCGGTAAAGAGAGGAAATCGATCATGGGATAGCATAACATTCTATTACGGCGGAAAAGAGATCGAAAATTTCCCCAAACCACCATTCCTAGGGAACTGATAGATGCAAGAGATCGCAAGCTGGGACCGTCGATTCCACATTTGGACCTTCTCCGTAAGCTACTCTCGGCTGCTCCTGAGGAGCGTCAACGTAGACGACCAAGACACCCGCATTGATGTGCTCTTCACCGGCGTAGAGCGGATAAACATGCCCTCTTCCCTTGAGCGTCTTCGGATCGACAAGGCCGAGACCTCGGAAGTCCAGAAAGCCGTACACGAAGTACTGGAAAATCTACATCGCACCGAAGTCTTCCTGATTAACGGAGGAAAGTTCTTCATTCAGGCCACCAAGTGCCAGTGGCATCAGGACATCGGCGGGCCGGCGATGCCTTCGAAGTTCGGCCCTTTCAGGAAAGTTGAGTAGAAAGGCGAACCGGCTGCCCACGGCTCCCCGTCCTCCGTGCACAGAATCTTGGGCTCCACGCTTCAGACGGGGGGTTATCCCCATCCCTCGACCGCCAGTTGGCCCCATAGCCCAACTGCTGCTCCGTCAACCAGCCTTACTCGCATGACTTCTCGCAGCCGCATCGCCCTTCTCCTCACGCTCTCCGCCGCCGCCTGCGCCTCCGTCCTCACCTCTCCCGTGCAGGCGGCGGCTCCCACTAGCTCCCCCGTGCTCAAGTGGCACCCCTGTACCGCCAAGGGCAGTGCCCCCGGGTCTGAGTGCGCCACCCTCCCCGTCCCCCTCGACTACCGGAAGCCCTCCGGGCCCACCGTCGGCATTGCCGTCTCCCGGCTTCGGTCTGACCGGCCGCAGGCGCGGCGTGGGGCGTTGTTGCTGATTGCCGGGGGGCCCGGAGGGTCGGGGGTGGAGGGGCTTGCGCGGCGCGGGGAGAAGGTGCGGGAGGCCACCAAGGGGGCTTACGACATCGTCAGTTTCGATCCGCGGGGGGCAGGGGGCAGTACCACCGCCGACTGCGGCATCTCCGCGGACGACCGGCGGATGGTGGAGTTCCGGGCCTGGCCCGGCCCCGGCGGGGACATATCCGACGGCGTCGCCCGGGCCCGGCGTGTTGCCGAGGCGTGTGCCCGCAACGGCGGCGACGTCCTGCGCAGTCTCACCACCCGCAACGAAGCCCGTGACATCGACAGCCTCCGTAAGGCCTTGGGCGAGAAGAAGCTGTCCGCGGTCGGCAGGTCCTACGGGACCTACGTCGGCGCCGTCTACGCGCAGATGTTCCCCGAGCGCACCGACCGCTGGGTCCTCGACAGCAACGACGACCCCGACCCCTCCCGCGTCGCGCGCGGCTGGCTGGCCAACATGGGGCAGGGCGCCGACGACGCCTTCCCCGACTTCGCCCGCTGGGCCGCCGACCCGGCACGCGGCAAGGACCGGCTCGCCGAGCGCGCCGAGGACGTCCGCCCGATGTTCCTCGCCATGGCCGCGGAGCTCGACCGCAGGCCCCGTACGTTCAAGGACACCGGCCACCCCCTCACCGGCAACCTTCTGCGGCAGGTGATGCAGGCGAATCTGGACGACAGCGAGGGGTACCCCGCCATCGCCACGCTCATGCAGGCCGTCCGCAACGACAGCGGCACCGGCCCGCTCACCGTCGCCGACCCCCTCCCCGGACCGCTCTCCCAGAGCCAGGCCGCCGTCTCCGCCGGCGTCATCTGCAACGACGTGGCCTGGCCGCGCGACGTCGCCTCCTACGAGCGGGCCGTCACCGCGGACCGCGCCCGCCATCCCCTCACCGCGGGCCTGCCGGCCACCATCACGCCGTGCGCGTTCTGGAAGGACGAGCCCGCGGAGAAGCCCACCCGCATCACGTCCCGGGGCCCGTCCAACATCCTGATGGTGCAGAACCTGCGCGACCCGGCCACGCCCTACTCCGGCGCCCTGAAGATGCGCGAGGCCCTCGGCGACCGTGCCCGCCTCGTCACCGTGGACGCCGGCGGCCACGGCGTGTGGCTCGACACCGGCAACGCGTGCAGCGACCGCACCGTCAGTGAGTTCCTCGTCAGCGGCAGGCGGCCGGCCGGCGACACGGCCTGCTAGACGGCTCCCCGCTCAGAACAGCTGCTGCTGGCCGTCCATCGGCGGCTCCTCCGGGTCGAACAGCCTCGGCTCCGTCGCCAGCAGCGGCGCCGAGCGGCGCGAGCCCGGGCAGGAGACCAGCTCGTACGAGAAGGCGGGGCGGCGGCCCGGCGGGTCGTGGCGGGCGTAGCGGCCGCCGACGACGGCGATCTCGCGAGTGCATACGGGGCAGGCGCGGCGGGGAGCGGACATACCCTCCAGTGTCGCTCACGGAGAGCACACGAAGAACACGGACGGGACCGCGCTCAGAAGGCGTCCGCCGGGACGTGCGTCCCCCACACCTCCCGCAGCGCGTTGCACGCCTCCCCCACCGTGGCCCGCGCCCGCAGGGCGTCCTTCAGGGGATACAGGACGTTGTCGGTCCCGGCCGCGGCCGCACGCAGGGCGGCCAGGGCCGTCTCCACCGCGCGCCCGTCCCGCTCCTCGCGCAGCCGCGCGAGCCGCTCCCGCTGCCGGGCCTCGATGGCGGGGTCGACGCGCAGCGGTTCATACGGCTCTTCCTCGTCGAGCCGGAAGCGGTTGACGCCGACGACGACGCGCTCGCCGCTGTCGGTCTCCTGGGCGATGCGGTACGCGTTGCGCTCGATCTCGGCCTTCTGGAAGCCCTGTTCGATGGCGGCGACGGCCCCGCCGCGGTCCGCCACCCGGCCCATGAGGTCCACGGCCGCCTCCTCGACCGCGTCGGTGAGGGACTCGACCGCGTACGAGCCGGCGAAGGGGTCGACCGTGGCCGTCACGTCCGTCTCGTACGCGAGGACCTGCTGCGTGCGCAGCGCCAGCCGGGCCGCCTTGTCCGTCGGCAGGGCGATGGCCTCGTCGAAGGAGTTGGTGTGCAGGGACTGGGTGCCGCCGAGGACGGCGGCGAGGCCCTGGACGGCGACGCGCACCAGGTTGACCTCCGGCTGCTGCGCGGTGAGCTGGACGCCGGCCGTCTGGGTGTGGAAGCGCAGCATCTGCGACTTGGGGTCGCGGGCGCCGAACTCCTCCTTCATCACGCGCGCCCAGATCCGCCGGGCCGCCCGGAACTTGGCGACCTCCTCCAGCAGCGTCGTGCGCGAGACGAAGAAGAAGGACAGCCGCGGGGCGAAGGCGTCGACGTCCATCCCGGCGGCGACCGCCGTACGGACGTACTCGATGCCGTTGGCGAGGGTGAAGGCGATCTCCTGCGCGGGCGAGGCGCCGGCCTCGGCCATGTGATAGCCCGAGATCGAGATCATGTTCCATTTGGGGAGCTCGGCGCCGCAGTACGCGAAGGTGTCGGCGACCAGCCGCAGCGACGGCTTCGGCGGGAAGATGTACGTGCCGCGGGCGATGTACTCCTTGAGGACGTCGTTCTGGATCGTGCCGGTGAGGCGGTCCGCGGGGACGCCCTGTTCCTCGCCGACGAGCTGGTACATCAGCAGCAGGAGCGCGGCGGGGGCGTTGATGGTCATCGACGTGGAGACCTCGCCGAGCGGGATGCCGCCGAAGAGCACCCGCATGTCCTCGACGGAGTCGACGGCGACGCCCACCTTGCCGACCTCACCGCTCGCGATCTCCGCGTCGGAGTCGTGGCCCATCTGCGTGGGCAGGTCGAAGGCGACGGACAGGCCGGTGGTGCCGTGGGCGATGAGCTGCCGGTAGCGGGCGTTGGACTCGGCGGCGGTGCCGAAGCCCGCGTACTGGCGCATCGTCCAGGGCCGGCCCGTGTACATCGTGGGGTACACGCCCCGCGTGAAGGGGTACGCGCCGGGCTCGCCGAGCCGCTCGGCGGGATCCCAGCCGGCGAGGGCTCCGGGGCCGTAGACGGGCTCGACGGGCAGGCCTGATTCGGTCGACCGGGTCATGGGATGCGACGCCTCCCGCTCTCCGCTCCCGCTCTCCGCGCTTCGGAGCGTCCTCGGTTTCTGAGGTTCCTCCACCGGACTCTAGCGGCGGGACGGGCGGAAGAGAGGGGGGCGCGGGCAGAGCCGGGGGAAGAGCTCCGCCCGCGCCGATGCGCAGGAGCCGACGGTATGGGGGGAACTCCGGCTCGTGCGCAGCCGATGACCAGTCGGCTTCATTTACTACAGCGCCGCGGGGTCGGAAAACGTCACACCGGGGGCCGGAGCACCGAAACCCGTACTGCTCCGGACGGGCGGCACAAGGCGGAACACACCGTTCGGCCCGCCGTTCTGACTGTCGCCGTCGCCGGTGCCGCCGCCCTTGCCGGTGCCGGTCCGGCCGCCGGTGAGCCCGCCGGATGCCTTGGCGTCGTCCGCCTTGACCAGGCGCTCGCAGAAGGCGCGCAGGTCGACGGCGCTGCCGATGCCGGCGGAGCGCTCCAGGGTGCGGACGTCGTCCTCGTCGACGGCCTTGCCGCGGTGCTGCTGGGCGTCCAGGTAGTCGCGGCACATGCGGACGGCCCAGGCCGTGCCGGGCTTGGCGGCGTCGCCGCGGCCGTCGTCGTCCTTGTCGCCGCCCTTGCTCTTGCCGGGGAGCGGCGAGGCGGACGGGGAGTCGCCGGGCTCGTTCTTGCCGCCGGGCCCCCGGCTCCTGCCCGCGCCGGGCGCGGAGCTGCCGGAACCGTCCGGGGTGCCCGGGCCGCTCGGGCTGCCGTCCCGGCCGCGGGACGGGGACGCGCCGGGCACGCGGCGGCCGTCGGGGGAGACGCCGGTGGCGGGGTCGTCGCCGAAGGCGGACACGCTGGGCGCGGCCGCGGGCTCCCCGCTCGCCCGGCCGAAGGGCGCGGGCAGCACGCCCGCGCCGGCGGCCACCGCGACCCCGCCGATCGCACAGCCCGCGAGGGCCATGGCCAGCGCGGCCTTGACGGGCTGCCAGCGGGGGAAGAAGCGGCGGGCGAGGGAAGGGGCGGGGGTGGCGGGAGCGGCGCCGAGCCGGACGGAGGGCTCGGGCGCGGCGGAGGTGGCCGCTGCGGGCGTGGCGGCTCTCGCCTCCCGGAACGCGGCCAGCGCGGCCTCCTCCCCGGGCAGCGGCACGCCTGCCGCGGCGGGCGGCGGCACGAGCTCCCGGAGCGCGGCGACGAGCCGCTCGGCCTCGGCCGGTACGAGGGTGCCGCCCGGGGCGGGGCCGGCGGAAGCGCCGTCGCCTACGGACGAACCGTCGCCGCCCGACGAACCGTCGCCATCCGACATGCCGTCACGTACAGCCGAGCCCTCCCGTACAGCCTCGTCCCCGTCCGCGTTCTTGTCCTCGCCCTCGTGCCCGTCCGCCTTCTCCTTCGTACGGGCGCGGCCGCCGGCCGGGCCCGTCATCGCATCCTGGTCGGCAGCCGCGCTGCCTCGTGCCGGACCGGCGGCGGGCGAGCCGTTCAGCAAGCGCTCCACGGCGTCGTCGTCCAGCCAGTCTTCCAGCCAGTCGTACCGGTGGTCGTCCGCCATCACATGTCCTTCTGCGTCCGAGCACGCATTTGCGTCACACCGGCAGAAGCGTTCGCTCCGGGGTGGTCCCCGGGAAGTGCCCGCCGCTGCTGGGGCACGGTGTCGGTGACCCGCTTCCCCGCCGGCACCGATCCGTTCGCCCCCATGGTCCCGGTCGCCGCGTCGACCCCGCCGGTTCCCGCCGTGACCATTTCGGCCAGCCGGCGCAGCCCGCGGTGGGCGGCGGTGCGCACCGCGCCCGGGCGTTTGCCGAGCACCCCGGCCGCGCTCTTCGCGTCGAGGCCGACGACGACGCGCAGCACGACGGCCTCGGCCTGGTCCTGCGGGAGCTGCGCTATCAGCGCGAGGGTGTTCCCCGTGCCGAGGGCCTCCAGTGCCTCCCCCGCGGTGTCCGCGTCGGCGGCGCGGCCGGCGAGCTCGCTCTCGTCGCCGCCGATGGCCGGGCGCCGGCCGCGCATGCGTATGTGGTCCAGGGCGCGGTTGCGCGCGATCCGTGCGGCCCAGCCCCGGAAGCGGTCCGCGTCGCCGCTGAAGCGGCCGAGGTCGCGGGCTATCTGCAGCCACGCCTCCGAGGCCACGTCCTCCGCGTCGGCCTCGCCGACGAGCGTCCGCACGTACCCGAGCAGGCGGGGCTGCACGGAGCGGTAGACCGTACGGAATGCCGTCTCGTCCCCACCCTGGGCCGCGTTCACCGCGGCCGTCAGCTCGGCGTCGTCCCCCTGCACGCCCTCATCCTGCACCACTCGGAGATTCCGTGGCTCAGTAGCCCGCCGGCCCGCTGCCGTAAGGATTCTGCGGCGGGTGGGGCCAGCCGGCCGCGGGGCCGCCGGGCTGCTGCTGCCCAGGGGTGTACCCGGGGGCGCCGTACGGCATGCCGGCGTGCACCGGTGCGCCGGGCATCCCCGGCATGCCGGGCGCGGCGGCCGGGCCCGCCGTCGCGCGCCGCTCCTGTAGGGCGCCGAGCTGGCGGACGACGAGGAGGGCCAGGACGCCGGCGACGATCATCAGCAGCGTGCCGAAGGCGGAGACGTTCGCGGCGTTCTTCAGCGCCTCGACGTCGTCGCGCCAGGAGGAGCCGTCGTAGCCCTTGGCGGCGATGCGCGCGGCGGCGCCGGCGCTCATCGCGGACGAGGCCACGGCGCAGACGCCGGAGGCGATCCACACCGTCCACCAGGCGTTGAGCAGGCCCTTGGGGGCGCGGGCGCCCGGCAGGACGCTCGCCTTGTAGATGTCGTTGACGATCTGCTTGGGGAACCAGAAGTTGACGACCGGGGTGAACCACGCGCCCGCCGCCCAGCCGATGCCGAAGCGGTGGCTGCCGGGGGCGAAGAACTCGGCGTTGATGCGGGCCCGGCGGAACCAGACGGCCCACAGCGCGGCCGAGGCGGCCAGGGTGACGAAGTTCAGCACCGCGGCGATCGTGGCCGCGGCGTCCGTGTCCTGGATGTCCTGCTCCGTGGTGGAGGTCACGCCGTTGTCGAGCATGTCCTGGAGGGCCATGCGCGTCTGGGTGTCGGTCCAGAAGACGAACAGCAACACTGCCGTGCTCACGCCGAGCACGGTCATCAGCGCGATCCGCAGACCGCGGCGCAGGTCGACGCCGCCGACGGGCATCGGAGCGGCGGGCATCACGGGGGCGTACGG
This sequence comes from Streptomyces sp. SCA2-17, assembly GCF_044336695.1. Lineage (NCBI taxonomy): Bacteria > Bacillati > Actinomycetota > Actinomycetes > Kitasatosporales > Streptomycetaceae > Streptomyces > Streptomyces sp. SCA2-17. The sequence goes on along the minus strand of NZ_CP117521.1, from coordinate 3,878,073 downwards.
GTAGGCGGGCGCGGGGCCGGGCGCCATGCCGGCGGCCTGCTGCTGGTAGGCACCGCAGGCGGCGCAGCGGCCGTCCGGGCCGACGGCGGCGGCGCGGCAGTTACCGCACGGATACATAGGTGAGAACCCCCTGGGAGCGGCCGGCTTCCGGTTCGTCCGGTTTGCCCGGCCGCTGGGACCAACAAGCGAGAGATGCGCACCGGCAGCGGCGCGGACCCGCACGTTACGGGCAGTGACCCGGCTACGTCCAGAAAGGGTCACCGGGGCCACAGCGCGGGGGCCGCGGACCGGCCGGTGTGACAGTGTGACGAATTGATGGCCTGCGGCGCTGTAGGAGATGTGGGCCCCACCAGGGTTCGCACCGGACGGCGGTCGGGGCCTCTCCTGTGGGGGGTGGCGGCCCCGGCCGTCTGCCGTCCCGGCGGGTCATGACGTAACGCGCCGGGTCCCCGGCCGGTCATTCCGCCGGACCCTCGCCGTCGTGGTCGCGCGCCGTGGCGGCGGAGGAAAGTTTTCGACCGCGTCGAACGCACTGCGTCGAACGACCTGCGTCGCGGCCCGGCGGAGATCCGCCGGACCAGGCCCGCGCAAGCCCTACGCGTCCTCCCCCGTCACATCCTTCGCCACGTCCTTCACCGTGATCGTCAGGTCGTTCGTGACCGTGAAGTACGGGCGCAGCCGCACCTCGCCGCGGACGGCGCCCGGGAAGGTGTCGACGCCCTTGCGGTCGGCGAAGTCGCCGGCGAGCCGGCCGACGCGCACGAGTGCCGCGCCCGCCTTCGGCCGCACCCACAGGTCCCACAGGTCCTGCTCCTCGTCCGGCTTCTGCCGCTGCTGCATCGGCTCGTAGGGCAGGGTCCCCGAGCCGCCCTCCAGCGGTGCGCGGACGTCGCCGGCCGAGCCGTCGCCGTGGCGCAGCCGCGCGATCAGCTCGCCGCCCTCGCCGAGCTCGGTGCCGTACGCCCGGACGGCGACGCGGATGCCGTCGGCGCCGACGGTCACCTCGGCGGCCTCGGCGTGCTGGGGGCGCAGCCAGGTGCGGACGGCGAGGAAGCCGTCGCTCGTCTCGTACGGGACGGCGGCGGCGACACCGGCCGCGGTCTGCGCGAGGTCCAGGCCGAGCAGGCCCTTCTGCTCGACGAGCGCGGCGGTCAGGCGGCGGCGCGACTTGTCGCCGGAGCGCTCGGCGTAGGTGTCCCAGCGGCCCTCGGCGAGGGTGTGCGCGGCGCGGTCGAGGCGGGCCTCGACCCAGGTGCCGGGCTCGCGGCGGGCGGGAAGCGGCACGCGTACGGCCTCCTTGCCCTTGGTGCCGCGGTGGCGCAGCAGCAGGTGCGTGTCGGCGGCGGTGAGCTCGTCGGCGCGCAGGCGGACGACGAGGGAGCCGTCGGCGGCGACGGCACAGCGCGCGCCCGGGTGGGCGACGGCGCCGGGGGCGGGGGCGGCCGCGGCCGGCTGCTTCTTGCGGCCGCCGCCGAAGAGGCCGCCGAACAGGCCCTTCTTCTTCTCGGCGGCGGTGGTGGAGCCCGGGCGCAGCTCCTCGAACAGCTCCTCGTAGCGGGCGGCGATGCGGGAGGGCTCGTAGCGGCCGGCGGTCTCGCGGGCGGCGGCGCCGAGGCGGGCGCGCAGCCCGGCGTCCCCGGTGACCTTCAGCAGGGCGTCGGCGTACGCGTCGACGGCGCCCGCGTCGTCGAGGGGCACGAGCACGCCGTCGGTGCCGTCGGTGAGGATCTCGCGCGGGCCGTACGGGCAGTCCGTCGCGACGACCGGCAGGCCCGCGTGCATGGCCTCGACGATCGTCATGCCGAAGGACTCGGCGTCGGAGGCGACGGCGGCGACGGCGCCCTTGGACCACTCGGTCTCGATGGGCGAGCGGGCGCCCATGAGCGTGATCCGCTCGTACAGGCCGAGCTCCTCGATCTGCTTGCGCAGCTTGGCCTTGGCGGGGCCGCGGCCGTAGATGCGCAGGTGCCACTCGGGGCGCTCGGCGGCGACCTTGGCGAAGGCGGCGATCAGCCGGTCGTAGCGCTTCACGGCGACGAGGCGGCCCGCGGAGACGATCAGGCGGGAGGTGCCGTCGGAGGGCTCCGCGGCGGGGGCCGGGACGGCGTTGGGGATGGAGAGAATGCGCGCCCGGGCGTCGGGGAGGGCCTCCCGGTAGTGCCCGGCGTCGGCCTCGGAGACGGTGGCGAAGGCGTCGAGGGCGGAGATCGCCGGGTCCATCACCGCGTGCAGCTCGGGGACGTGGGCCTCGTGCGTGAGGTGCTCCTGGCCGAGGCGCAGGTAGCGGTCCGCGCCGTACGTCGCGAGGTAGCCGATGAGCTTGGGGCGGGTGGCGATGACGACGTCGGCGTCGGTGGCGGCGAGGTGGTCGCGGACGCGCTCGTCGGTGAGGGCGGTCGAGGCCATGCGGCCGTTGTCGATGCGCTCGTCGCGGAAGATCGCGCTGGGCTGCTGGTTGAGGGGCGCGTCGTACTCGTCGGCCTCGTGGCCCTCGCGCAGGTCGACCAGGGGTGTCAGGCGCACGCGCGGGTCGATGGCCAGCTCGGGTTCGTCCACGGGCCGGTTGACGCTGATGATCCGGACCTCGTGCCGGTCCGCGAGGGCGGCGGCGAGGTTGACGGTCGAGCGGATGGTGCCGCCGATGCCGTACGCGTTGTGCAGCAGGAATTCGATCTTCATCGGGCCCTCGTTCGGATGCGCGTGCCTTCCCCCCGGAGGTTAGGCCCTCCGGAGGGAGGGTCGCACGCGCCGGGCGCGCCCGCGGATCCCTTGGCCGGGCTTGTACGGGTTCAGGTGGCTTCGGCACCGCGGGGCGCCGCGGCGGCGCTCGGCGGTGCCGTACGGGCTGCGGTGGCTTCGGCGCCGCCGGAGACCGCCGTTTCGGTTGCTCGCCGCGGCGGCGGATTCAAGGATGCGGCAGCATCCTTGACCTGCCGGGGCCGGTGAAGGGTGGCGCCCGCCACCCTTCAAGCCGCCGCCGCGGCGCCCCGCCACCACGGCGAGGGTCCGGCGGAATCCTGCGCCACCCGTACCCGTACGTGGCCGCCTACCTGAGCCGCGCGTCGAGCGCGGCGAAGTCGCGCCACGGCAGCGTCGGGCGCCGCGCGTCCCACAAGCGTTGGGCGGTCGCCGCCAGCGGCAGGCGGATGCCTGCCGCGACCTGTTGCGGCGTCTGCGCGGCCGCGCGATCGCACCAGACGGCGAGCCGGCCGCCCGCCACCCGGTCCGGCCCGGCGGGCGCCGGCACCGGGGCCGTGCCGCGCAGCACGGCCGGCGACCACTGCTCGTAGATCCGCTGGCCGGTCGGGTACGTGAACTGGTTGGGCTCGCCGAGGACGTAATAGAGGTATTCGTCGTTGAGGTTGACGAGCGTGCGGCCCTCGTTCAGGTAGTCCTGCGGGGCGCGGGCGCCGATCTCCTTGCCCGTCCAGTACTCGACCTCGATGTCCTTCTTCGCGGTGACGACGCCGCCGGGGAAGAAGCCGTCGTTCCAGGCCTTGGCCTTCTTGCCGAGGGTGCGCACGAACGCGGCGCGGTCGTTGAGCCAGCCGGTGGCCAGGTCCTGGACGCGGGCGCGGGCCCCGTACTTCTCCTTGGCGCGGGCGGCCAGGCGGGGGTAGGAGGCCTCGGGGTTCTTGGCCATCAGGGCGCGGTATTCGTCCGCGCCGAGGTGGAAGTACGGGCCGGGGAAGAGGGGGGCGTACTCGCGCAGCAGGTCGTCGACGATGCGGGCGGAGTCGGCGTTGGCGATGTCGATCGCGCCGCGGGCGGCGGTGCCCGAGGCGTCGCGCAGTTGCAGCGTGGGGTGGGCGGCGATGACCGCGCCGAGGTGGCCGGGCGAGTCGAGCTCGGGGATGACGGTGACGTGCAGGGACTCGGCGAGGGCCACGATGCGGCGGACCTCGGCCTTGGTCAGGTGCTGCTTGGAGACGATCTCGGGGTGGGAGTCGCTCTCGATGCGGAACCCCTGGTCGTCGGAGAAGTGCAGGGCGAGCTGGTTGAGCTTGAGGGCGGACAGCTCGCGCAGCCGGGCCTCGATCCAGCCGGCGGTGAAGTGCTTGCGGGCGATGTCGAGGTGGAGGCCGCGCTGGGCGCGGTCGGGGGCGTCGCGGACGACGCCTTCGGGGAGCCCGCCGCCGGAGCGCACGGCCTGGAGGAGGGTGCGCGTGCCGTAGAACACGCCGGCCTCGCCGGCCGAGGCGACCAGCACCTTGCCGTCGCGGGCGGTCAGCTCGTACCCCTCGGCCGCGAGCGGGCCCGTGCCGGAGCTGCCGGGGCGCTGGGCGAGCTCGACGTCGCCGGAGCGGGCGGGGCCCGCCGCCGCGTACTGCAAGTGCAGCTCGCCGGCCAGCCGGCGGCCCTCGTCGGCGAGCGGGCCGGAGGCGATCACGCGCGCGCCGTCGACGGGCCGCCAGCCGGGGCCGGGGGCGGCCTCGGCGGAGCGGACGGCGGGGATCGCGCGGGGGATGCCCGCGGGGACGGGGGCCTGTGCGGCGGACTGCCGGGCGGGCGAGCTGGGCGCCGAGGGGGAGGCGGAGGAGGCGCCCGGAGAGCGCGAGTCGTCCTGGCTCGGCCGGTGGCCGCCGCCCTCGCGGGGGCAGCCCATCAGCGTCATGGTGACGAGGAGGACGCCGGCGCAGACGGTCCCGCGGACGGCCGAAGCCCGTTTCGTCCTGAGGCGCAGTCCCATGGAGCAAGCCTCCCTTTATACGACCTTTCGGTCACTTGCTCCAAAAGTAGAGGCTTTTGTCCGCTAAGAGGCCGTCCCCGTCCACCGCGCGCCGCGAACCGCCCCCGTCCGAATGAAATTCCTGCACCGGTCGGCCGGTGTCCGGTAGGCGTCGCTACGGTGGCGGCCCGGTTCGGCTCCTCGCCGGCAGACGGGGGACGCTCGCCGGAGATGGGGGGATCGCGCTGTCCTACCTCGACCGCCACGGCCCGGACCGCCACGGCCTCGACCGGCTCAACTCCGCCGCCCCGGGCGCCGCCGAAGCCGCGCTCCTCGCCTGCTGCGGGAGCCGCCGCTGGGCCCGCCGCCTCGCCGACCTGCGGCCCTACCCCGACCTGCGCACCCTGCTGAGCACGGCGGAGCACGCCGCCCGCGCCCTCTCCCCCGCCGACCTGGCGGAGGCGCTGGCCGACGAGACGGTCCCCCCGCACCTGTTCACGAGCCCCGGCCGCACACCCGCCCCGCCCTCCCCCGCGACCGAGGCGGCCCGCCGCGCGCTGCGCCGGGCCCACGCCGCCTACGAGCACCGGTTCGGCCACGTTTTCGTGCTGTGCCTGGACGGCTGCCGCCCCGGCGAGGCCCTGGACCGCTCCCTGGCCGCCCTGCACACCCGCCTGGCCGCCGCCCCGGCCGACGAGGCCGCGGTCACCGCCGCCGAGCTCGCCCGCCTCGCCCGCGGCCGGCTCGCCCGGCTCGCGCCGGACACCCCGCCGCCCCGGCCCCGTACCGTCCGGCCCTGCGGGACATAACACCCATTCAGTCGAACATCGCAGGTCAAACGGGTGTCGTCCGACCCCCCGGAATCACTCCTTCCGGCCCTTGACCGGCCCGCACATGCCTGTTTGATCACACCTGCGGACCCCGGGACGCCGAACCGACAAGGCGTCGCTACGATGGCCAGGGCCGGTGGACCGTACCCGGCCGGGCCCGACCGACAGAGAAGCCGGCAGGCCCTGATCCCCGCTCCCGGAGGGTTTTCCGTGCCGGCTGGAACGCTGTACCGCGGCCGGGAAGGCATGTGGTCCTGGGTGGCTCATCGAGTCACCGGCGTCCTCATTTTCTTCTTCCTGTTCGTGCACGTCCTGGACACCGCTCTCGTCCGCGTCTCCCCCGAGGCGTACGACGACGTCGTCGCGACGTACAAGACGCCCGTCGTGAATGTGATGGAGTACGGCCTCGTCGCCGCCATCCTCTTCCACGCGCTCAACGGCCTCCGCATCATCGCGGTGGACTTCTGGTCCAAGGGACCGCGGCACCAGAAGCAGATGCTGTGGTGGGTCGTCGGAATCTGGGTCGTGCTGATGGGCGGCGCCTTCTACCCCGTGCTCCAGCACACGCTGCGCACGCTGTTCGGGAGCTGAGTCGCGAAATGTCTGCTGAAACCACCCCCGCCACCGCCGCCGCGCACGACGTCTCCCTCTACGACGTCGACAACCCGGCCCCGGTCATCGAGGCGCCGCGCAAGCGCACCAAGAAGACCCCGAAGACGACGCGCACCAACTTCGAGCTGTACGGCTGGCTGTTCATGCGGCTGTCCGGCATCGTCCTGGTCGTCCTGGTCCTCGGCCACCTGCTGATCCAGCTCGTCCTCGACGGCGGCGTCAGCAAGATCGGCTTCGCCTTCGTGGCCGGCCGCTGGGCCTCGCCGTTCTGGCAGGCCTGGGACCTGGTCATGCTCTGGCTCGCGATGCTCCACGGCGCCAACGGCCTCCGCACGGTCATCAACGACTACGCGGAGCGCGCGACGACCCGTTTCTGGCTGAAGAACCTGCTGTACGCGGCCACGGTGTTCACCGTCCTGCTGGGCACGCTGGTGATCTTCACCTTCGACCCGAACATCCGCTAGAGCCCGGGGCTGACGACACCATGAAGATCCACAAGTACGACACCGTCATCGTCGGCGCCGGCGGCGCCGGCATGCGCGCGGCCATCGAGTCGACCAAGCGCAGCCGCACCGCGGTGCTCACCAAGCTCTACCCGACCCGCTCCCACACCGGCGCCGCCCAGGGCGGCATGGCCGCCGCCCTCGCGAACGTCGAGGAGGACAACTGGGAGTGGCACACCTTCGACACGATCAAGGGCGGTGACTACCTGGTCGACCAGGACGCCGCCGAGATCCTGGCGAAGGAGGCCATCGACGCGGTCCTCGACCTCGAGAAGATGGGCCTGCCGTTCAACCGCACCCCGGACGGCACCATCGACCAGCGCCGCTTCGGCGGTCACAGCCGCAACCACGGCGAGGCCCCGGTCCGCCGCGCGTGCTACGCCGCGGACCGCACCGGCCACATGATCCTCCAGACGCTGTACCAGAACTGCGTCAAGGAGGGCGTGGAGTTCTTCAACGAGTTCTACGTCCTGGACCAGCTGATCACCGAGGTCGACGGCGTCAAGAAGTCCGCCGGCGTCGTCGCGTACGAGCTGGCCACCGGCGAGATCCACATCTTCCAGGCGAAGGCGGTCATCTACGCCTCCGGCGGCACCGGCAAGTTCTTCAAGGTGACGTCGAACGCCCACACGCTCACGGGCGACGGCCAGGCGGCCTGCTTCCGCCGCGGCCTGCCGCTGGAGGACATGGAGTTCTTCCAGTTCCACCCGACGGGCATCTGGCGCATGGGCATCCTGCTGACGGAGGGCGCCCGCGGTGAGGGCGGCATCCTCCGCAACAAGGACGGCGAGCGCTTCATGGAGAAGTACGCGCCGGTCATGAAGGACCTCGCCTCGCGCGACGTCGTCTCGCGCTCCATCTACACGGAGATCCGCGAGGGCCGCGGCTGCGGTCCCGAGGGCGACCACGTCTACCTCGACCTCACCCACCTGCCGCCGGAGCAGCTGGACGCCAAGCTGCCGGACATCACCGAGTTCGCGCGCACCTACCTCGGCATCGAGCCCTACACGGACCCGATCCCGATCCAGCCCACCGCGCACTACGCCATGGGCGGCATCCCGACCAACGTCGAGGGCGAGGTGCTGGCCGACAACGACACCGTCGTCCCCGGCCTCTACGCCGCCGGCGAGGTCGCCTGCGTGTCCGTGCACGGCGCCAACCGCCTGGGCACCAACTCGCTGCTCGACATCAACGTCTTCGGCCGCCGCGCGGGCATCGCCGCCGCGGAGTACTCCGTGAAGGCCGACTTCGTCGAGCTGCCGGAGAACCCGGCCGAGTTCGTCGCCGAGCGGGTCGAGCAGCTGCGCAACTCCACCGGCAACGAGCGGGTCGCCGAGCTGCGCAAGGAGCTCCAGGAGACCATGGACGCCAACGTCATGGTCTTCCGCACCGAGCAGACCATCAAGACGGCCGTCGAGAAGATCGCCGAGCTGCGCGAGCGCTACAAGAACGTGTCCGTCCAGGACAAGGGCAAGCGCTTCAACACCGACCTGCTGGAGGCCATCGAGCTGGGCAACCTGCTCGACCTGGCCGAGGTCATGGCCGTGTCCGCGCTGGCGCGCAAGGAGTCCCGCGGCGGTCACTACCGCGAGGACTTCCCCAACCGCGACGACGTCAACTTCATGCGCCACACCATGGCGTACCGCGAGGTCGACGCGGACGGCAAGGACTCGGTCCGCCTCGACTACAAGCCGGTCGTCCAGACCCGCTACCAGCCGATGGAGCGTAAGTACTGATGAGCACCGCGACTCTCGACAAGGTCGAGGCCGAATCCGCGGCCTCGCCCTACATCACGGTCACCTTCCGTATCCGCCGGTTCAACCCGGAGATCTCGGACGAGGCCCACTGGCAGGACTTCGAGGTCGAGATCGACCCGAAGGAGCGCGTCCTCGACGCCCTGCACAAGATCAAGTGGGATGTCGACGGCACGCTGACGTTCCGCCGCTCCTGCGCGCACGGCATCTGCGGCTCCGACGCCATGCGGATCAACGGCAAGAACCGCCTCGCGTGCAAGACCCTGATCAAGGACATCAACCCCGCCAAGCCGATCACGGTCGAGCCCATCAAGGGCCTCACGGTCCTGAAGGACCTCGTGGTCGACATGGAGCCGTTCTTCCAGGCCTACCGCGACGTCATGCCCTTCCTGATCACCAAGGGCAACGAGCCGACGCGCGAGCGCCTGCAGTCCGCCGAGGACCGCGAGCGCTTCGACGACACCACCAAGTGCATCCTGTGCGCCGCGTGCACGTCCTCGTGCCCGGTGTTCTGGAACGACGGCCAGTACTTCGGCCCGGCGGCGATCGTCAACGCCCACCGCTTCATCTTCGACTCGCGCGACGAGGCCGGCGAGCAGCGGCTGGAGATCCTCAACGACAAGGACGGCGTGTGGCGCTGCCGCACGACGTTCAACTGCACGGACGCCTGCCCGCGTGGCATCGAGGTCACGAAGGCGATCCAGGAGGTCAAGCGAGCGCTGATCACGCGCCGCTTCTGACCTCCGGTCCGGTTCGCACGACGCGGGCCCCGTCTTCCCTTGGGGGAAGGCGGGGCCTTCGCCGTGCCGGGCGTGAAGGGGGCACCTAGGAGCCGGTGGCTGTGAAGGCCCAGCCGCTCCACGTCGCTACCTCGACCTCCACGAGCGGGCCTTGCGGCGGGTGGGTGCGGTACTGGGGGTACTTCTCCGCCAGCAGGGCCGGCGCGGGGGCGTCCTGTGCCGGGGTCGTCCGGATCGTGGCCAGGCCGTCCGCCCGGGCCCACCACAGGGTGGTCCAGTCGTCGGCGTAGTGGTCAACCAGGAGGCTGACGCGGGGGTTCTGTGCGATGTTGCGCAGGCGGCGGAGGTCCCGCGTGCGCTTCGGCTTGTGGTCGACCGCGAAGTACAGCGTGTCCCCGGCCACGGCGAACGTGACCGGGACGAGGTGCGGCACGCCCGCCGCGTCGGCCGTGGCCAGGCGGGCGACCGGCGCCGCCGCGAAGCGCGCCCGCGCCTCGGCGGATCCCAGCCTCATGTCTCGACCGTAGCGCCCTCGCCGCCCTCCCCGAAGCGGGCCAGGGCCAGCGCGCCGGCGACCGCGAGGGCGAAGCCCGCGGCGGCGAGGGGGAGCAGGCCCGGGCGGGTGCGGTCGCCGAGCCAGACGATGCCGACGAGGGCCGGGCCGAGGGTCTCGCCGATGACCATGCCGGCCGTCGCGGCCGTCACCGAGCCGCGCTGCAAGGCCGACGTCAGCAGCAGGAAGGCCGCGCCGCCGCCGAGCAGCAGGGCGTACGCGGCAGGGTTGCGGAGCAGCGTGCCGAGGGAGAGGTCGTCGATCAGCCGGACGGCGACCTCCACCACGCCGAAGCCGAGGCCCGCGCCCAGGCCGAGCGCGGCCGCCCGGGCCCGGCCCGGCAGCCGCCCGGCCGCCCCGCCCAGGGCCAGGACGCCGGCCGCCACGGCCAGCGTGCCGGTGCGCAGGGCCGCGGAGCCCGTGCCGCCGCCCTCCGCGCCCGAAGCGAGCCCCAGCATCGCCAGGCCCCCGCACACCACGGCCACCGCGCCCCACTCGATGCCGCTGAGCCGCACCCGCAGCACCCGCGACGCCACGACCGCCGTCACCGCGAGGCTCGCGGCGAGGGCCGCGCCCACGGCGTAGATGGGGAGGGAGCGCAGCGCGACGAGCTCCAGCAGGAAGCCCGCGGCGTCCAGGGCGAGCCCCGCCAGATAGCGCCACTGCCGCAGCACCCGCAGCAGCAGGACGGGGTCCACGCCCGAACCGCTGCCGGGCGCGGACGCCCGTGCGGCGACGGCTTGCAGGACGGACGCGGTGCCGAAACACACCGCCGAACCCAGCGCGCACAGCATCCCGAGAAGCATCGTCCGACTGTAGGCCGCCCGGGGCCGCGCGGGTGCATCCCCGCCGTCGGGCGGCCGGATGCGCCCTTTAGGGTGAGGGGCCTGCACGACATGAGCAGTACATGACGGGGGTCATCTGCATGGCAGAAACAACGACAGAAGCAACGGCAGAAAAAGAAGACATACCGGGAATACCCGGGAAGGCCCGGAAGACGCGGCGCCGACTGCGCTCCTCCACGGTCGTCCTCGGCAGCATGGGCGCGCTCGCCGCCGCCCTCACCTCCTGCGGGTCCGAGCCGGACAAGCGCTGCGTCGACCCGTACAGCTACGACGCGGGCCGTGGCGGCTACCGCCTCCTCGACCCCAAGGCCTGCTCGAACAAGAGCGGCAGCGGCTCTTCCAGCGGCGGCTCGTCCACCAGCGCCTCCTCCGGCCGCTGGTACTACGGCTCCAACCGCTCCGACGGCTTCGCCAAGAGCGGCACGTTCAGCAAGAGCCAGGCCGTCGACCGCGGCGGCTTCGGCTGCTCGAACTCCGGCTCCGGCGGCGGCTGACCGCATGCGCCGCCACCGCACCGAGCCCCGCCCCGGCTGGCAGGCCACCGTCGAGGAGCAGGGGGTGATCTACCCCCTGACCCGCCTCCCCGACGGCTCCCTGCGCCCGTACTGGGACGAGAGCGCGTACTACTCCTTCACGCTCCCCGAGGTCGAGGCCCTGGAGGAGACCGTCGCCGAGCTGCACGAGATGTGCCTGGAGGCCGCCGCGCACATCGTGGCGCGCGACCGCTTCGCCGAGCTCGGCCTCACCGACCCGCGGCTGACCGCCCTGATCGCCGAGTCCTGGCACCGCCGCGGCGAACTGCCCTCCCTCTACGGCCGCTTCGACCTGTGCTACGACGGCGGCGGCCCGGCCAAGCTGCTGGAGTACAACGCCGACACGCCGACCTCCCTGGTGGAGGCGGCGAGCGCCCAGTGGTTCTGGATGGAGGACCGCTTCCCCGGCCTCGACCAGTGGAACTCGCTCCACGAGCGCCTCGTCGACGCCTGGCGGCGCCAGGCCCCGCTGCTGCCGCCCGGCGCGCCGCTGCACTTCGCGCACTCCTCCGCCGACGAGCTCGGCGAGGACCTGATGACGGTCGCCTACCTGCGCGAGACCGCCGAGCAGGCCGGCCTCGCGACCCGCGCCATCTCCATGGAGAACATCGGCTGGGACGCCCTCTCGGGCCGCTTCGTCGACGAGCGGTACGCGTTCATCCGCGCCTGCTTCAAGCTCTACCCGTGGGAGTGGCTGACGGACGACCGCTTCGGCCCGCACGCGCTGGACACGCTCGACAACGGCGGCGGTACGGGGTCCACGCTGTGGATCGAGCCGGCGTGGAAGATGCTGCTGTCCAACAAGGCGCTCCTGGCAATCCTGTGGGAGCTCCACCCCGGCCACCCCAACCTGCTCCCCGCCCACACCGGCGGCCCCCGCGAGCTGGCGCGCACCGGCGGCTACGCGGCGAAGCCGCTGCTGGGCCGCGAGGGCGCGGGCATCACCCTGCACGAGCCGGGAGCGGCCCCCGTCCTGCGCGACGAGCCGTGCTGCTACCAGCAGTTGTGCCCCCTCCCGGACTTCGACGGCAACCGCACGGTCCTCGGCGCGTGGGTGGTCGACGGGGAGCCGGCGGGGCTGGGCATCCGGGAGTCGTCGGGCCTGATCACGGACGAGTACGCGCGCTTCGTCCCGCACGTGATCAACGGCTGAGCCGCCGGCGGCCGAGCCGTCAGCGCAGCCCGGGCGCGGAGAGGTGCAGCACCTCGTACCGCTCGGTGACGTCCTCACCGGGCGGTACGGCCTCCGCCCACAGCACGAAGCGCAGCAGCTGCCAGTGGTGCGGGTCCACGGCGAGGGCGGCCGTGTGCACGCCGTCGCGCGCGGCGAGTTCGCGCAGCGCCGCGGTCTCCGCCGCGACCGCCTCGGTCAGCCCCTCGGCGGGCAGCGGCGTCAGCCGCCGGGACGCCGCGCGCGGCGCCGCGGCGGCGCCGCGGGCGGGCCCGGCCTCGCAGGCGACCCCGGCCCAGTGCCGCACGACGGGCCGCCCGAAGTCCCGGACGATCCCCTCGAACCCGCCCCCGCCGACGAGGAAGTGACTCATCGCGGCCGTGTCGTCCCACACGTAGAACGGCGCGTACTGGTTGACCGGCGACCCGCCGGTGCCCTTCTCCCGGATCACGTACGCCTTGAAGGCCAGACCGGCACGGTCGTCGAGGACGTGGCCCCGGGTGGCGACGCGCTCGCGGATGATCCCCATGTCGTAGTCGGCGGGGAGGGTGATCTCGTACTGCTTGGCGTACACGGGTCGTTGCGCCTTTCGTCGGTCGGGAAGTGTCAGTCAGAGCACATGGCTGTCAGCGGTCAGAGGACGACGGGGTCGCCGCGCTCGGCCTCGGCACCGTCCTCGGCGGCTGTCAGGACAGCCAGGTGGGTCATCGACGTGGTGGGCCCGGCGCCGTGCCAGTGCCACTCGCCGGGGGCGATGACGACCCGGTCGCCGGCCCGCACGACCTCGACCGGTCCGCCCCGGCGCTGCATCAGCCCGGTGCCTTCGGTGATGTGGAGGACCTGGCCGTGGGGGTGGCGGTGCCAGTGGGTGCGGCTGCCGGGCTCGAAGCGGACGTCGTCGATGCGCAGCCGCGAGGTGTCCCCCGCGGCGGCGATCGGCGTGACGTGGACGGTCCCGGTGACCCACTCGGGAGCGGCGGTGCAGGCAGCGGGCGGGTCGCGGTGGATCAGCATGGGTGCGCTCCAGGAGAGTGACGGATCAGGCGGACTGTGCGGCGAGGAGTCCGAGCACCCCGTCGACGGCCTGCTCGAACGGTGCCGTCGAGCTGGCCGCGCGGGCCAGGACGTAGCCGCCCTGGAGGACGGCGACGACGGTCGCGGCCGTGGCCGCCGGGTCGAGGCCCGCCGTGAGCTCGCCGCGCGCGACTCCCTCCGCCAGCACGTCGCCGAGCCGCCCCCTCAGCCACCCGAACGTCTCGTCCACGGGCGCCCGCAGCACCGGATCGGCCATGACGTCGGGGTCCTGGGTCAGCCGCCCGACGGGGCACCCCTTGAGCACGTCCCGCTCGCGCCGCAGGTAGGCCGTGATCCGCTCCACGGCCGTGCCCGGCCCGCCGAACTGCTCCTCCGCCTTGGCCCGCATCTCCTCGGCGGTCCGCCGGATGGCCGTCAGCGCGAGCTCCGGCTTCCCGCTGAAGTGGTGGTACATGCTGCCCTGGCCGGCCCCGGCCCGTTGCTGGATGGCCTTGGGGCTGGTGCCGACGTAGCCGCGCTCCCACAGCAGTTCGCGGGTGCTCTCGATGAGGCGTTCCGAGGTGGTCATGGCCGGAGTGTACATACCAGTAGGTACAGAAGATCAAATTTGCTAAGCAGGGAGGGGCCGGCGTCACGCCGGCCCCTCCCTTTTCCCTCCCGGACCACTCCGTCAGGAGCCGAGCACCGCCCGCAGCTGGTCCAGCCCCCAGTCCAGGTCCTCCTTGCTGATCACCAGCGGCGGGGCGATGCGGATCGTCGAGCCGTGGGTGTCCTTGACCAGGACGCGGCGCTCCATCAGGCGCTCCGAGATCTGCCGGCCCGTGCCGTGGGACGGGGTGATGTCGACGCCCGCCCACAGGCCGCGGCCGCGTACCGCCTCGACCGCGCCGGTGCCCACCAGCAGGTTCAGCTCCTGGTGGAGGTGCTCGCCCAGCTCCGTGGCGCGCTGCTGGAACTCGCCGGACTTCAGCATCGCCACGACCTCCAGCGCCACCGCGCAGGCCAGCGGGTTCCCGCCGAACGTCGAGCCGTGCTCGCCCGGCCGGTACACGCCGAGGACGTCGCGGTCCGCGACCACGGCCGACACCGGCACCACGCCGCCGCCCAGGGCCTTGCCCAGGACGTACACGTCGGGGACGACGTCCTCGTGGTCGCACGCGAACGTTCTGCCCGTGCGGCCGAGCCCGGACTGGATCTCGTCCGCGATGAAGAGGATCCCGCGCTCGGCGGTCAGCCGCCGCACGCCCGGCAGGTAGCCGGCCGGCGGCACGAGCACCCCCGCCTCGCCCTGGATCGGCTCCAGCAGCACGGCGACCGTGTCGTCGTCCAGGGCCGCCTCCAGCGCGGCCAGGTCGCCGTACGGGACGATCTCGAAGCCCGGCGTGTACGGCCCGAAGTCCGCGCGCGCCTCCTCGTCCGTCGAGAAGCTGACGATCGTGGTGGTGCGGCCGTGGAAGTTGCCGGCGGCCACGACGATCTTCGCCCGGCCGTCCGGCACGCCCTTCACGCGGTAGCCCCACTTGCGGGCGGTCTTCACGGCCGTCTCGACCGCCTCCGCGCCCGTGTTCATCGGCAGCACCATCTCCTTGCCGCACAGCGCGGCCAGCTCGGTGCAGAACTCCGCGAAGCGGTCGTGGTGGAAGGCGCGCGACGTCAGCGTCACCCGATCGAGCTGCGCCTTCGCGGCGTTGATCAGCCGGCGGTTGCCGTGCCCGAAGTTGAGCGCGGAGTACCCGGCGAGCATGTCGAGGTAGCGCCGCCCCTCGACGTCCGTCATCCAGGCGCCCTCCGCGTACGCCACGACGACCGGCAACGGGTGGTAGTTGTGCGCGCTGTGGGCCTCGGCGGTGGCGATGCTGCGTTCCGTGGATGTCACCGTGTGCTCCGTTCGTGTACGAGCATGCGTGTGCGGGCATTGCTGTGCCCCCTGTTCCACCTTTCTACTACTGACGGCCCCACCGTCGGACGGAGTCGGGCACGGCACCTGAGAGAATGTGCGCATGGCCCTCGATCGACCGCGCGCACTCTCCGGTATCCAGCCCACCGCAGGCTCGTTCCACCTGGGGAACTACCTCGGTGCCGTCCGCCAGTACGTGGCCCTGCAGGAGACCCACGACGCCTTCTACATGGTGGTCGACCTGCACGCGATCACCGTGCCGCAGGACCCGAAGGAGCTGCGCGCCAACACCCGCCTCGCCGCGGCCCAGCTGCTCGCCGCCGGCCTCGACCCCGAGCGCTGCACCCTCTTCGTCCAGAGCCATGTCCCCGAGCACGCCCAGCTCGGCTGGGTGATGAACTGCCTCACCGGCTTCGGCGAGGCCTCCCGGATGACGCAGTTCAAGGACAAGTCCGCCAAGCAGGGCTCCGGCGCCACCACGGTCGGCCTGTTCACGTACCCGATCCTCCAGGTCGCCGACATCCTCCTCTACCAGGCGAACGCCGTCCCGGTGGGCGAGGACCAGCGCCAGCACGTCGAGCTCACGCGCGACCTGGCCGAGCGCTTCAACGGCCGCTTCGGCGACACCTTCACCCTTCCGGCCGCGCACATCGTCCGCGAGACCGCGAAGATCTACGACCTCCAGGACCCGTCGGCGAAGATGAGCAAGTCGGCGGCGAACCCCAAGGGCCTGATCAACCTCCTCGACGAGCCCAAGGTCTCCGCCAAGAAGATCAAGAGCGCCGTCACCGACACCGACACGGTGATCCGCTTCGACCCCGCGAACAAGCCCGGCGTCAGCAATCTGCTCACCATCTACGCCACGCTCACCGGCACGGGAATGGCCGAACTGGAGCAGAAGTACGAGGGCAAGGGCTACGGTGCGCTGAAGACGGACCTCGCCGAGGTCATGGTGGAGTGGGTGACGCCGTTCCGCGCCCGCACGCAGGAGTACCTCGACGACCCGGAGACGCTGGACTCCGTCCTCGCCAAGGGCGCCGAGAAGGCCCGCGCGGTCGCGGCGGAGACGCTCGCCCAGGCGTACGACAAGGTGGGCTTCCTGCCCGCCAAGCACTGAGGGCACGGCCGGGGCACGGAGAGACCAGGAGCTCTGGCACGGGGTGCGGCACTGCCGTCACACTGGCCACGGGGACATACAGGCGCACAGGAGGGAGAACGCAATGGGGACCGTGACGCTCGGCGTGTCGATCGCGGTCCCGGAGCCGTACGGCAGCTTCCTCCAGAAGCGCCGCGAGGGCTTCGGGGACCCGCACGCGCACGGCATCCCCACGCACGTCACCCTCCTGCCGCCCACCGAGGCGGACGCGTCCTCGCTGCCCGCGATCGAGGAGCACCTCGCCCGCGTCGCCGCCGAGTGCCGCCCCTTTCCCATGCGCCTCTCCGGCACCGGCACCTTCCGGCCGCTGTCCCCCGTCGTCTACGTGAACGTGGTCGAGGGCTCCGCCTCCTGCGCCTGGCTGCAGAAGCGCATCCGCGACGAGGCCGGGCCCGTCGCCCGCGAGCTCCAGTTCCCCTACCACCCGCACGTCACCGTCGCCCACGGCATCGCCGAGGAGGCCATGGACCGGGCCTACGCCGAGCTGGCCGGGTTCGAGGCCGCCTGGACGATCGGCGCCTTCGCCCTCTACGAGCAGGGCACGGACGGCGTGTGGCGGCTGGAGCGCGAGTATCCGTTCGGGGAGGGGGAGGGGACGGCGCCGGCCGTCCCCCACCAGACGGGCGTCCGACCGCCCGCCCCTTCGCGCTAGCGCCGCCCTGACGTGGGCGTATCCCCACGTCAGGGTGGTAGACGTACGCCATGGAATGGCTGACCCGGCTGCCCGGCATCGGGCCCCTGATCTCCCGCCTGATGCGGACCCACGCATGGCGCTCGTACGAGACCCTGGACCGGGTGAAGTGGACCCGGCTCGCCGCGGCGATCACGTTCACCAGTTTCGTCGCCCTGTTCCCCCTGCTCACCGTGGGCGCCGCGGTCGGCGCGGCCGTCCTAAGCGAGGAGCGCATGCGGGAGCTGGAGCGGCGCCTGGCCGAGCAGGTCCCCGGCATCTCCGGCCAGCTCGACCTCAGCAGCCTCGTCGACAACGCGGGCACGGTCGGGGTCGTCGCCGGAGCGCTGCTCCTCTTCACCGGCATCGGCTGGATCGGCTCCCTGCGGGAGTGCCTGCGCGCGGTCTGGGAGAAGGAGGAGAACCCCGGCAACCCCGTCCTCCTGCGGCTCAAGGACGGGCTGCTGCTGCTCGGCCTCGGCGGCGTCGCCCTGCTCTCGCTGGCCTGCTCGGTCTTCGCGTCGGCGGCCGTGGACTGGGTGGTCGGCCGGGCCGGGCTGGACGGCGTCGGCGGGCTGCTGACCGCGGCCGGCTTCTGCATCGCCGTCCTCGCCGACTTCCTGCTGATGCTCTACGTCCTCTCGCGGCTGCCCGACGTGCAGCCGCCGGTGCGGCGTCTCGTCGTCGGGGCGCTGATCGGGGCGATCGGCCTGGAGGTCCTGAAGCTGCTGCTCGGCGGCTATCTGCGGGGCGTGGCGGCGAAGAGCATGTACGGCGCGTTCGGCACGCCGATCGCGCTCCTCCTGTGGATCAACTTCATGGCGAAGCTGGTGCTGTTCTGCGCGGCGTGGACAGCGACGCGATCTGCGGACGAGCCGCGGGAAGACGACCGTAAGGGTTGAGGCCGGCTCGGCACCGCCGAACGCCGCCGTCGTGGTTTCGCACCGCGGCGAGGGTCCGGCGGAATGCGGAACCGCCGGAACCCGTACGTACCGGCTAAGCCTTCGGGCGGGGCCAGCGGCGGTGGACGACGAACGCTCCCGCGCCCAGCGCCACCAGCGCGCCGCCCGCGATGCCCACCGCCGTCCACATGCCGCCGGAGTCCGAGCCGGCGACCGAGGCCTGGGCGTGGTCGCCGCCGGCCCGGCCGTCGCCCTTGGCGTTGCCGGCGGCCCCCTTCGGGGGAACCAGCATGCCGACCGGCTTGACGCGCCCGGCGGCCTCGAAGCCCCAGTCCAGCAGCCGCTCGGTCTCCTTGTAGACCTCGTGCGGCTCCTGGATGTCCGGGTTCATCACCGTCACCAGCAGCTTGCGGCCGTCGTGCTGGGCGACGCCCGTGAAGGTGTTGCCCGCGTTCGTGGTGGAGCCGTTCTTGACGCCCGCCATGCCCTTGTACGGGCCGTGCTCCATGCCCTGGCCCGTCAGCAGCCGGTTGGTGTTCACGATCGCGAAGCTCTCGCGCTTCTTGCCGGGCTCCTCCTCGCCGGGGAACTGCGCCGACACCGTCGAGCAGTACTCCCGGAAGTCCGCCTTCTGCAGGCCCGAGCGGGCGAACAGCGTCAGGTCGTACGCGCTGGAGACCTGATGGTCGGCGTCGTAGCCGTCGGGGGTGACGACGTGGGTGTCGAGCGCCTGGAGCTCCTCGGCGTGCGCCTGCATGTCCTTGACGGTCTTGGGGATGCCGCCGTTCATGGACGCCAGCACCCGCACGGCGTCGTTGCCCGAGCGCAGGAAGACGCCGAGCCACAGGTCGCGGACGCTGTACGAGGACCCTTCCTTGACACCCACGGCGCTGCTGCCCGCGCCCATGCCCTCCAGGTCGGAGGGGACGACCTTGTGGGTCTTGGTGCGGGGCAGCTTCGGCAGGACCGTGTCCGCGAAGAGCATCTTCAGCGTGGAGGCGGGCGGCAGCTCCCAGTGCGCGTTGTTCGCGGCGAGGATCTCGCCCGACTCGGCGTCCGCCACGAGCCACGAGCGGCCGCTGAGCTCGGTGGGCAGCTCCGGGGCGCCCGGGCCGCGCTGGACCTGCGGGCCGGGGCGGCCCAGCAGCTCCCCGCCCACGGTGGACATCCGGGAGGGCGGCGTCCGCGGCGCACGCCGGCCGATGCCCTTGCCGTCGTCCTCCTGGGCGGCCCCGCCGTTCGCCGAGGGGGCCGGGTTCCCCCGCGCACCGGACGGGCTCGGGCTCACGCTGGGGCGGCTCGCGCTCGGGGTCGGCGTGGGATCGGCCAGGGCGGGGGCAGCGGTCGCCAGCGGGACGAGCAGCGAGGCGGTGGCCGCGAGCGCGGCGGCCCCGCGGCGGCGGCGCGTCGCGGCGGCCCGCGTGGGGTGTGATGTCGTCGTCGGCACGTCCGTGAAACTACCCCGCCACCTGGGGGTTCCAGTCGCCGCCTCACTGGCTCGGATGACGGCCGGGGACCCGATAGGACTATTGCGCTGACCCGAACGCATACTGAAACCCATGCCGAGCACTACGCCTGACGCGCCCGCCGCGGCCGCCGCTCCCGCCGCGACGCCCGCCCCCGCCGTCCTCTCCCGTCCCGTCTCCTGGTTCCTGCTCGCCTTCGGCGTGTGGAGCTGGGTCATCTGGATCACCTTCGCGAAGAATCTGTGGAAGGACGGCAGCGGTCTCGCCTTTGACGACGCGGGTGACCCGACCGCGTACTTCTGGGTGCATCTGCTGCTCGCGGTCACCTCGTTTCTTCTGGGGACGGCTGTGGGGCTGATCGGGTTGCGCGGGGTGCGGGCGCTGCGGCGCACGTCATAGGCGGCGCCCGGCGACGGGGCGGGCCGCGTCAGATGCGGCCGAGCTCCCAGAGGCGCCACTGGCCGGTGCCGTCCGTGAGGTACTGCGTCCCGGAGACGGACGACGAGCTCAGCACGTAGTCCTTCTTCTGCCACAGGGGCACCACGGGCACGTCCCGGGCGACGATCTCCTGGATGGTCCGGAAGTCCTTCGTGACGCGGCTGCGCTGGTAGCTGCTCTGCGTGGCCTGGATGAGCTTCTCGACCCGGGGGTTGTCGTAGCCGGAGCGGAAGCTGGAGGTCCGGCCGACGAGCGGGCCGGTGAAGTTGTCCGGGTCGGGGAAGTCGGCGAGCCAGCCGACGCAGTACGCGTCGTAGGCCCCGGCGGCGTAGCCCTTCTGGAACTCCGTCCACTCCACGTACTGCGTGCGCACCTCGAACAGCCCGGTGCTCTCCAGCTGCTTCTTCAGCAGGGCCGCCTCCTCCACGGTGGCGGCGCCCTGCGAGAAGGCGATGGTGAAGCGGACCGGGGTGGAGATGCCGGCCCGGAGCAGCAGGGCGCGGGCGGCCTCGGGGTCGGGCCGGGGGTTGAGGTCGAAGAAGGCCGTGGAGTGGCCCGTGAGGCCCTGGGGGATGAGGGAGTACAGGGGCTCGACGGTGCGGCGGTGGACGTCGCGCGCGAGGGCCTCGCGGTCGATGACGGCGGCGACGGCCTGGCGGACCGGCTGCTGTTCGAACGGGGAGCCGCCGCGCAGGTTGAAGAAGAGGGAGCGGGTCTCGGAGCCGGTGCTCTCCATGAGCTTCACGCCGCTGTCCGACAGGGAGTGCCCGGCGATGTCGGCCGGCGGCATCAGGCGCCCGGCGACGTCGATGGACCGCTGCTTCCAGGCCCGGCTCATCGCCGCCGAGTCGCGGTAGTAGCGGACGGTGACGGCGCCGCCCTTGTGCTTGACGGCTCCCTCGTAGGTCTTGCTGGGCCGCAGCTCGGCGACGGCCTTCGGCCGGTAGCTCTCCAGGCGGTACGGGCCGGAGCCGTCGGCCTCGGTGCCGGAGCGGAGCCGGTCGGCGGGGTAGCGCGTGCTGTCGACGATGGCACCGGCGCCGGTGGCTATCTTGAACGGGAACGTGGCGTCGGGGACCCGTAATTGGAAAGTGACCGTCCGGTCTTCGGTGGTGACCGACTGCAGGGTGTCGAGCAACGACTCCGGTCCCTGGGGGGACTTGATCCGCCTGATGCGCTCGAAGGAGAACTGCACGTCCTGGACGGTCACGTCGCGGCCGTTGCCGAACTTCAGCCCCTCGCGGAGCTCGCACTGGAACGTCCGCAGGTCCCCGCCCTGGAAGCCGCAGCGGCTCGCCGCGTCCGGCACGGGGACCCCCGTGCCGGGGGCGAAGGTCAATAACGACTGGTAGAGGTTGCTGAACAGCGCCCAGGAGCCGGCGTCGTAGGCGCCGGCGGGGTCGAGCGTGGTGACGGTGTCCGTGGTGCCGACGCTGATCGGCCCCTGGTCGTCGTCGCCCGGGGACATCAGCTCGCACCCCGCCGTCCCACTGCCCAGCACCACGGCGGCCACCAAGGCCGCCACCGCCCGCACCCCGCGCATCCCCGTGCCCCCTCCGCCCAGTGATGCGCCACACTCAAACACAGGAACGCGCGTACGTCCGGCGATTCGGTCAAGTGATCGTCAGAGTTCCTTACGGGCGAGGAAGTCCGTGATCAGCTTCTCCCACTCGCGCGGCTTCTCGGCCATGGGGACGTGGCCGGTGTCCAGCTCGGCGTACTCCGCGCCGGGGATCTGCCGGGCCAGGAAACGGGAGTTGGCGGGCGAGACGAGGGTGTCCTGGAGGGTGGCGATCACCAGGGTGGGGACGGAGATGCCGGCGAGGTGCGGCGTGGTGTCGGCCTCCGCGACCACCGCGGCCTGCTGGGCGGCCCCGGCCGGGATGCCCGCGGCGATCATCTTCAGGAGCGCCGGCACCTCCCGCGCGGGCACGGCGTTGAAGAACTCCTCGCTGAAGCCGCTCAGCGCGACGAAGTGGGCGAACCCCTCGGTGTCGCCCGCCGCGAGCAGCCGCTGCCACATCGCCAGGGAGGACCGCGTCCGGTTGTCCGCCGCGGCCAGGCCGGCCGTGAGCACCAGGCCGCGCACCCGGTCCGGGTAGCGGGCCGCCGTGCGCACGGAGACCAGGGTGCCCAGCGAGTAGCCGAGCAGGGTGAAGGTGTCGAGGCCCGCCTCGTCGGCGGCGGCCACGATCCCGTCCACGAGGCCGTCCAGGGTCAGCGGGCCGGCGGGGAGCGGGGTCGCGCCGGAGCCGGGGTAGTCGGGGGCCACGACGGTGTGGTGCTCGGCGAGGGCCGGGATGACCGGGGCGTAGTTGCCCTGGATGCTGCCGCCCGCGCCGTGCGCGAGGAGCAGACCGGGGCCGGAGCCGTGGACGGTGCCGGCGAATGCGGGAATCTGTGTCATGAGCAGCACGTTTCCCTATGACACCAGTGTCAAGGTCAAGCTCTCGGGGCGAAACGGGTGCTCGGGGGAGAACAGATGGGGGATCAGATGGGGGCTCGCGTAGGGGATCAGGTGGAGGAACGGCTGCGGATCGGCGAGCTGTCGCGGCTCACCGGCGCCAGCCCGCGCTCGCTGCGCTACTACGAGCAGCAGGGCCTGCTGCACGCCGAGCGCGACGCCAACGACTACCGCAGCTACCCGCCCGGCGCCGCCGCGACCGTCACCCGGATCCGCGAGATGCTCGCCACCGGGCTGAGCACCGAGGCGATCCGCGACCTGCTGCCGTGCGCGCAGGGCGGCCCGGCGCTGATGCCCTGCGCGCTCTCCTGGGACAGGATCGAGGACCGGATGCACCGTCTGGACGAGGAGATCGCCGAACTCACCCGCCGCCGCGCCGCCCTGGCCCGCTACGCCGACGTGATGCGGCAGCGGGAGGCGGAAGCTCATGAGGCGAAGGCCCCTTAGGCGGAGACCCCTCAGGCAGAGGCCCCTCAGGCAGAGGCTCATTCCGCCGGCGGGAGCACCCTCAGCAAGGCCTCCAACGCGCCCGGGAACGCGTGGTCCGGCGGGGTGCCGTAACCGACGATGAGGCCGTCGGGGGTGGGGTCGGAGGTCGCGGGCGGGGTGGAGCGCAGGTGCGCGAGGCCCTCCAGGGCCAGGCCCTCCCAGGCCGCGGCCTGCAAGGTCGGGTGCTCGGTGCCCGGCGGGAGTTCGAGGACGGCGTGGAGGCCCGCCGCGATGCCGGTGACCTTGATGTGCGGGGCGCGCTCGGCGAGGACCTCGACGAGCCGGTCGCGCCGCCGCCGGTACCGCAGCCGCATCGCGCGGACGTGCCGGTCGTACGCCCCGGACCGGAGGAACTCCGCGAGCGTCAGCTGCTCCAGGGCCCCCGAGCTCCACTCCCCCGCCTGCTTGTGGGCCAGCACCTCGCCGGCGAGGTGCTCCGGCAGCACCATCCACGCGAGCCGCAGCCCCGGCGCGAGGGACTTGCTGGCCGTGCCGAAGTAGACGATGCGCTCGGGGGCGAGGCCTTGCAGGCAGCCCACGGGCTGCCGGTCGTAGCGGAACTCGCCGTCGTAGTCGTCCTCCAGGATCGTCCCGCCGGTGCGGGCCGCCCAGTCGACGACCGCGGCGCGCCGGTCGGGGTGCAGGGGCACGCCGGTCGGGAACTGGTGCGCCGGGGTGATGAGCACCGACCGCGTGGCCGCCTTGCCGCCCTCCAGCACGCCGATGTCGGCGCCTCCCGCGTCCAGCGGCATCGGCAGGCACCGCAGCCCCGCCCGCTCCAGCGCCTCCCGGTGGAACCACAGCCCGTACTCCTCCACCCCCATCTCCCGCGTCCCGCGCTGCCGCAGCACCCGGCTCACCAGCCCCAGGCCCTGCGTGAACCCCGCGCACACCACGATCCGCTCCGGGTCCGCGTGCACGCCGCGCGCCCGCGCCAGGTAGCCCGCGAGGGCGGTCCGCAGCTCGATCCGGCCCCGCTCGTCGACGTGCCCGAAGGCGTCGTGCGGGGCGGCCGCCATCGCCCGGCGGGCCGCGGCGAGCCACGCGGCGCGCGGGAAGGCGGAGACGTCGGCGGACCCGGGGCGCAGGTTGTAGGCGGGCCGCCGCGGCGTCCGCACGGGCGGCGTCCGGCGCTCGGGCGCGCGCGCCGCCGCCCGCCGGGCCACCCTGGTGCCCGAGCCCTGCCGGGCGGTCAGCCAGCCCTCGGCGACGAGCTCGCCGTAGGCGTCGGCGACGGTGTTCCGGGCCAGGCCGAGGTCGGCCGCGAGCGTACGGGAGGAGGGCAGCCGGCTGCCGGGGGCGAGCCGCCCGCTGCGGACGGCCTCGCGCAGGGCGCCGATCAGGGAGGCGCGGACGCCGCCGGGCCCGCTCAGGTCCAGGTGGAAGTCCGCGCCCGCACCGGCCTCCGCCGCGCCCCCCGGAGCGGCCTCCGGAGCACCCTCCGGGGCGGTCTTCGAAGTGGCCCAGGTTTTCTCCATGGGAATGGACCATACCTGTGGGCTGCCCGCGTCCTAGTGTCGTCCTCATGACGAACACGAACGCACAGGTCACCGGCCACCACCACGCCCCCCGCATGCTGCTCCACGAGTTCGCCCCCGAGGTCCAGAAGGCGATGCTGAACCTGGAGCGGGCGGCCCGGAAGGGCCTGGAGACCTCCCTCATCGAGCTGGTCAAGATCCGCGCCTCGCAGCTCAACCGCTGCGCCTTCTGCCTCGACATGCACACCAAGGACGCCCGCAAGCTCGGCGAGTCCGAGGAGCGCATCTACCTCCTCAACGCCTGGCACGAGGCCCCCGGCCTCTACACCGAGAAGGAGCAGGCGGCGCTCGCCCTGACCGAGGCCGTCACCCTGCTGCCCGGCGGCGTGTCCGACGAGGTGTACGACCGTGCCGCGCAGCACTTCCCGCAGCAGGAGCTCGCCCAGCTCATCGCCATGATCACGACCATCAACGCGTGGAACCGGATCGGCGTGACGACGGGCCTGGGCCCGGGCGCGTACGCGGTCTGAGCCGGAACACGCGAGCGGCACCGGTCACGGGAGAACCGGTGCCGCTCGGTCAGTCACCACTCAGTGGCAGTCGTCTTTCACTGCAGCCACTTCTTCCACACCGCCGGGTTCTCCTTCACCCACCGCTTCGCCGCCTCGTCCGCGCTCAGCTTGTCCTCGGCGATCATCTGCGCCACGGCGTTCTGGTCCGCCTTCGACCAGTGGAAGTTCTTCAGGAACCGGGCCGCCTTGCCGCCCTTCCGCGAGAAGTCCGCGTTGAGGTACTTCTTCAGCGGCGTGGTGGGGTAGGCGCAGTTGACCGTCGACGGGTCCTTCGCGCCCTTGTCCGCGCACTCCTGCGTGTACGAGGGCAGCTTCACCTCCACCATCGGCACCTCGTTGAACAGCCACTGCGGCTCGTACCAGTACGTCAGGAACGGCTTCTTGTCCTTGGCGGACTGCTGGATCTGGGTGATCTGCGCCGCCTCGGAGCCCGCGAAGACGACCTTGTAGTCCAGGCCGAGGTTCGAGACGAGCGCCTTGTCGTTCGTGACGTACGACGGCGAGCCGTCCAGGAGCTGGCCCTTGCCGCCACTCTCCGGGCCGCGCAGCTGCGACGCGTACTTGTTGAGGTTCCGCCAGTCGAGCACGTCGGGGTGGGCGTCCGCGAAGTACTTGGGCACCCACCAGCCGATGTGGCCGGTGACGCCGAGCTCGCCGCCGGGGGCGATGGTCTTCTTGTCCTCGACGTACCGCTTCTCCTGCTCGGGGTGGCCCCAGTCCTCCATGATCGCGTCGACGCGGCCCTGGCTGAGCGCGTCCCACGCGGGAACCTCGTCCACCTGCACCGTGTCGACGCGGTAGTCGAGCTCGTGCTCCAGCAAGTACTTGGCGACGGCCGTGTTGGCCCGCGCGCCCACCCACGACTGCACGGACAGCGTGACGGTCTTCGTGCCCGCCGCGGCGGCGTACGGGGAGGCCTGCTTGGTCATGTCGGCCGCACCGCAGGCGGTGGTCGCGGCGGCGGCCAGGGCGCAGAGCGCGGCCGCGGCCGCCATGGCCTTCGTCCTACGCGCCATCACGCGCTCCCTTCGTCGGCTGGGTGACCCGGTCGAGCATCAGCCCCAGGCAGGCGATGGCCACGCCCGCGGTGAGACCGGTCGCCAGGTCGCCCTGCGCGAGGCCGAACACGACCTCGTAGCCCAGCGCGCCGCCGCCCACGAGGCCGCCGATGATGACGACGGACAGCACCAGCACCACGGCCTGGTTGACCGCGAGCAGCAGCTGCGGGCGGGCCAGCGGGAACTGCACCTGGCGCAGCTGCTGGCCGCTGGTCGCGCCCATCGAGCGGGCCGACTCCATCGCGCCCGGGTTCACCCGGCGCAGGCCCTCGCTCGCGATGCGGACGACGGCGGGCAGCGCGTACACGACGGCGGCCGCGGCGGCCGGGGCCCGGCCGATGCCGAACAGCGCCACGACGGGGATCAGGTACACGAACTGCGGCATGGTCTGGAAGACGTCCAGGACCGGGCGCAGCAGCCGCTCCACGCGCGGGCTGCGCGCGGCGGGCACGGCGATCGCGAAGCCGAGGACGAGCGTGACGGCGACGGCGGCGATGACCTGCGAGAGCGTGTCCATGGACAGCTCCCAGCGGCCCAGCACGCCGATCGCGGCGAGCGAGAGGACCGCCGTCAGGGCGGTGCGCCACGTGCCGATCAGCCAGGCGAGGGCGGCCACGATGAGGAGGGCGCCCCACCAGGGGAGGGCCTGGAGGCCGTCACGGAGGGGGTTCAGGATCCAGGTGGTGTAGTGCGCGGCGAGGTCGGCGGTGCCGCCGATGCCGGGGATTCCTGTGTAGAGGTGGTCGACGATCCAGTCCTTGGCGGTGTTCACCGGGCCGGCGATGGCGACGGTCCAGGTGTCCGGCCACGACTGGCTGGACAGCCGGCCCAGGCCCAGGACGGCCAGGACGGCCACTGCCCACGTGGCTGCCGTTCGGGTGCGGCTCCGCGGGCGGGTCTGTGCCCGCCCGTCCCGCCCTGCGGGACGATCGCCCACAGACGAGGTGGTCCGGTCCAGGACGATCGCCAGGAGGACGATCGGGATGCCCGCTGCCAGGGCGCTGCCCACGTCCACCGTGGACAGGGCCTGGTAGACGCGGTCTCCCAGGCCGTCCGCGCCGATGACGGAGGCGATGACGGCCATGGAGAGGGCCATCATGATGGTCTGGTTGACGCCCAGGAGCAGCTCGCGGCGCGCGAGCGGCAGCCGGGCGGTCAGCAGGCGCTGCCGCCCGGTCGCGCCGAGCGAGTCCACCGCTTCCATGACGCCCTTGTCGGTGGCGCGCAGGCCGAGCGCCGTGAGGCGGGCCATGGGCGGGGCGGCGTAGACGACGGTCGCGAGGACCGCGGGCGCCACGCCGATGCCGAAGACGAGGACGACGGGCAGCAGGTACGCGAACGCGGGCAGCGCCTGCATCGTGTCGAGGACGGGCCGCAGCGCGCGGAAGGTGCGGTCCGACAGGCCCGCGGCGAGGCCGAGGAGCGCGCCGACGGCGACGGACACCGCCACCGCGACGATCATCAGCGCGAGGGTGCGCATCGTGGGCACCCACATGCCGAGCAGGCCGCAGGCGGCGAACGAGGCGAGGGCGGTGACGGCGACCCGTACGCCCGCGACCCGCCAGGCGATCAGCGCCGCCGCTGCCGTCACACCGGCCCAGCCGAGGGCCAGGAGGACGGTGTAGACGGCGTGCACGGCGCCGATGATCGCGCCGCTGATGTGCCCGAAGAAGTAGAGGAAGGCCCAGTGGCTGTCGCGGTTGTCGATGATCCAGTCGCTGGCCCCGGTGAGGGGCTTGGTCAGGTCGACGGTGAACGCGGACGGCCAGGTGCCGCTGCCGTGGGTGGCGGCCGCCACGGGGCCCAGGACGGCCGCGGCGACGGCGAGGACGAGCAGCTTGCGGGCGGCGGGCCGGGCCCACAGGGAGCGCAGGAGGAGGACCGCGGGGTGCGGCGCCGAGGCGTCGCGGCCCTGCGGGGCCCTCTTCACCTGCGGCGAGGCGGTGTGTACGGTCATGCCGCCGTCCTCTCGCCGGCGTCCAGTCCCGCCACCACGTCCAGCAGGCTGCGGTGGTCGACGACGCCGACGCAGCGGCCGCCCTCGACGACGCGGGCCGAGGTGCCCGTACGGGCCACGGTCTCGATCGCTTCGGCGACGGTCGTCGTGGGGGCGAGGGACTCGCCCGTCTCCGACTCGTCCGCGGCGGCGGGGCGCATGGCGCGGCGCACGGTGAGGACCTGTTCGCGCGGGACGTCCCGGACGAAGTCGCGCACGTAGTCGTCGGCCGGGGAGCCGACGATCTCCTCGGGGGTGCCGCACTGCACGACGCGGCCGCCGCGCATGAGCGCGATCCGGTCGCCGAGGCGCAGGGCCTCGGACAGGTCGTGGGTGATGAAGACCATGGTGCGGCCCTCGTCGCGGTGCAGGCGGACGACCTCTTCCTGCATGTCGCGGCGGATGAGCGGGTCGAGGGCGCTGAACGGCTCGTCGAAGAGGAGGACTTCGGGGTCGGCGGCGAGGGCGCGGGCGAGGCCCACGCGCTGCTGCTGGCCGCCGGAGAGCTGGCCGGGGCGGCGGTCCTCCAGGCCGGCGAGGCCGACCTTCTCCACCATTTCGGCGGCCTTGGCGCGGCGCTCGGCCTTGCCGACGCCCTGGATCTCCAGGCCGTAGGCGACGTTGTCGAGGACGGAGCGGTGCGGGAGCAGCCCGAAGTGCTGGAAGACCATGGCCGCGCGGTGGCGGCGCAGCTCGCGCAGGGCGCCCTTGTCCATGCCGCACACGTCCTCGCCGTCGATGGCGATGGTGCCGGAGGTCGGCTCGATGAGCCGGGTCAGGCAGCGGACGAGCGTGGACTTGCCGGAGCCGGACAGGCCCATGACGACGAAGACCTCGCCCTGGCGGACGTCGAAGGAGACGTCGCGGACGGCGACGGTGCAGCCGGTCTGCTCGCGCAGCTCCTCGGGGGAGAGCGCGGCGAGTTCGCTGCCCGGGACGCGGTCGGCCTTCGGGCCGAAGACCTTCCACAGGTTGCGGACGCTGAAGACGGCGGGCGCGGTGGCCGCGTCCTGCACGGCCGGGGCGTCCGCCTCGGCCTGCGGCGCGTGCTCGGTCATGGGGTCGGTGGTATCGCCTGTACCGGCGCTATTGCCGTTCATCGGGGGTCACCCCCGGTGCCGGGGCCTGCCACAAGCATCTCCGCGCACTTCTCCCCCACCATCAGGACTCCGATCATCGGGTTGACCGCGGGCATCGTCGGGAAGACGGATGCGTCCGCGATGCGGATGTTCTCCAGGCCGCGGATGCGCAGCTCGGGGTCGACGACGGCGAGTGCGTCGTCGGCGGCGCCCATGCGGCAGGTGCCCGCGGGGTGGTAGACGGTGTGCGCGGCCTTGCGGACGAGCTCACTGATCTCAGCATCCTCGGTGACGTCCGGCCCGGGGAAGACCTCGCGCTTGAGCCACTTCTTGAACGGCTCGGCCTTGGCGACCTCGCGGGCGAGCTTGATGCCGTCGACGAGGGTGCGGCCGTCGTAGTCGTCCTCGTCCTCGAAGTAGCGGAAGTCGAGGGCGGGCTTGGCCTCGGGGTCGGCCGAGGTGAGGTAGAGGCGGCCGCGGGCGCGGGACTTGGGGATGTTGGGGGTCATGGACACGCCGTGCTCGGGGCGTTCGTAGCCCAGGCGCTCGGGGTTGTCCGTGAAGGGGATCTGGTAGAAGTGGAACATCAGGTCGGGGCCCTGGTGCTCCGGGTCGCGCTTGATGAACAGGCCCGCGTCGGAGTCCATCGCGGAGTTGCCCGGGAGGGGTCCGTTCGTCTCCCAGACGATGACCGACTCGGGGTGGTCGATGAGGTTCTCGCCGACGCCCGGCAGGTCGAGCACGCAGGGTATGCCGAGCGCTTCGAGGTCCTTCTTCGGGCCGATGCCGGAGTGCATCAGCAGCCGGGGCGTGTCGACGGCGCCCGCGCACACCAGCACCTCGCGGCCTGCCTCGACGTAGATCTCCTCGCCGTCCTTGGTGCGGACGTGGACGCCCTTGGCGCGGGTGCCGTCCAGCTCCAGCTTGTGCGCCCAGGTCTCCAGCATGAGGCGGAGGTTGGGGCGGTCGCCGGCCTCCATGTGGGGGTGGAGGTAGGCGACGGAGGCGGAGGAGCGCTTGTTGTTCTCCGGGTGGTAGGAGAGGTCGAAGAAGCCGACGCCCTCGTCGAAGGGCTGGTCGTTGAAGCCCACGACCTCGGGGACGCCGAGCGCGCTCTTGACGGCCTCGATCCAGTCGGAGGCGATGGCGTTCTGGTCCTTCTTCGCGACCCGCACGATGTTGTTGCGGAGCTTGCCGAAGTAGGGGTCCATGGCCTTCGCGCCCCAGCCGGCGGCGCCCGCGGCCTCCCACTCGTCCCAGTCGGAGGGCAGCGGCTTGAAGGAGATCAGGGTGTTGTGGGAGGAGCAGCCGCCCAGCACCTTGGCCCGGCTGTGCAGGATGTGCGAGTTGCCGCGGGGCTGTTCGGTGGTCGTGTACTCGTAGTCCAGATCGCCGCCCAGCAGGCCGAGCCACTTGCGCAGCGTCAGCACGTCCTCGCGGTCGATGTCGGACGGGCCGCCCTCGATGACGACGACGGAGGTCGCCGGGTCCTCGGCGAGGCGGGAGGCGATGACCGAGCCGGCGGTGCCGCCGCCGACGACGACGTAGTCAGCGGTGATCTTCTGGGCTTCGGCAGGGGGCATGGGGGTGCTCCTCGGGGCAGGAAGGTTCTTCGCTTACGGAATGGGTGCGGTTCGCTTGCGGAAGGGGTCCGGCTCAGCCGGCGAACCAGCGCACCGGCTCGGGTGCGAGGTTCTGGTAAATGTGCTTCGCCTCGCGGTATTCGGCCAGGCCCGCGGGGCCGAGCTCGCGGCCGGTGCCGGACTTGCCGAAGCCGCCCCACTCCGCCTGCGGCAGGTAGGGGTGGAAGTCGTTGATCCACACGGTGCCGTGGCGCAGCCGGCCGGCGACGCGGCGGGCGCGGCCCGCGTCCTTGGTCCACACCGCGCCGGCCAGGCCGTACTCGGTGTCGTTGGCCAGGGCGACGGCCTCGTCCTCGGTGCGGAAGGTCTCGACGGTGAGGATCGGCCCGAAGGTCTCCTCCCGGACGACCTTCATGGCGCGGTGGCAGCGGTCGAGGACGGTCGGCGCGTAGAAGTAACCGCCCTCGGGGCGGACCTCGTTCGGCTCGGGCTGGGCGCCGCCGCAGCGCAGCTCCGCGCCCTCGGCGAGGGCGGAGGCGACGTAGGCCTCGGTCTTGTCGAGCTGCTGCGCGGAGACCAGCGGGCCGCACTCGACGCCTTCCTCGGTGCCCCGGCCGAGGCGGATCTTCTCGGCGCGGCGGGCGAGTTCGGTGACGAAGCGGTCGCGGACGGACTCCTCGATGATGAGGCGGGAGCCGGCCGAGCAGACCTGGCCGCTGTGGATGAACGCGGCGTTGAGGGCCTGGTCGACGGCGGTGTCGAAGTCCTCGTCGGTCGCGCAGGCGTCGGCGAAGACCACGTTGGGGTTCTTGCCGCCGAGTTCGAGGGCGACCTTCTTCACGGTGGGAGCGGCGGCCTGCGCCACCTTGACGCCCGAGGTGAGGCCGCCGGTGAAGGAGACCAGGTCGACGTCGGGGTGCTCGGACAGACGGGCGCCCACGGGGTCGCCCGCGCCGGTGACGAGGTTGCCCACGCCGTCCGGGAGGCCGGCCTCCACCAGGAGCTTCATCATCAGCACGGTGGACAGCGGGGTGACCTCGCTGGGCTTGATGACGAAGGTGTTGCCCGCGGCCAGCGCGGGGGCGACCTTCCAGCTGGCCTGGAGCAGCGGGTAGTTCCAGGGGGTGATCAGCGCGCACACGCCGACCGGCTCGTGGACGACGATGCTGTGCAGGGTGTCCGAGCCCGCGTCGACGACGCGGCCGGCGCCCTCGCCGATGACGAGGTCGGCGAAGTAGCGGAAGGCGTCGGTGACGCAGTCGACGTCGACGCGGCCCTCTTCGAGGGTCTTGCCGGTGTCCCGGCTCTCGGTCAGCGCGATCTCCTCGCGGTCGCGCTGGAGGAGGTCCGCGACGCGGCGCAGCAGCGCCGCCCGCTCGGCCACGGGCGTGCGCGGCCAGGCGCCCTGACCGCCGTCGAAGGCGCGGCGGGCCGCGGCGACGGCGGCGTCCGTGTCGTCGGCGCCGCCTTCGGAGACCACGGCGAGGGTCTTGGCGTCCGCGGGGTCGAGCACCTCCCGCTGGGCGCCGGACGCGGCGGCACGCCACACCCCGTCGATGTGGATGGTCTCGGCTGACGACATGTTCTTCTCTGCCTTCCGGTTCCTGGACGGTCCGCTGCCGCCGGGCAGGACGCTCGGGCGGCAACGGGACGCGCCTAACCAAAAGGCGAAAAGCTATGCCTCATTCTTTACAAAGAGTGACACGGGTCACTGAGCGTCGCTGCTCGCGCAGTAGCCGGAAGGACAGAACGAGCCCAGCAGCACACGGAAGATCTCCTGGTGACGCGTCCACTCGTCCTCCGGCCCGGCGACCAGCAGGGCGTACTGCCGGTGGTCGGGACCGGTGAACGCACGGTCGACAACACGCCGCACCGATCCGTCCGGCCGTACGTAGGTGTACGCCAGCTCGGCGGCACCGGCCGACGGGGCGTTCTCCTGCGTCAGCCACAGCTTGCGGTAGCCCTTGTTCCGGGCCACCGACCGCTCCGTCTCCTCCAGGGACGCGTACGGCGTCGGTTCCGGGCCGTCGAGCGTGAACACCTGGATCAGGCTTTTGCCGTCCGCCTGCTTGAAGAAGACGCTGGCGCCCTCCTCGCTGCGCTCCCAGCCGGACGGCACGTCGGCACGGAAACCGGCCGCGTCCTGCGTGCGCTCGAAGCCGGCGGGGGCGGAGGCGGCACTGCCCAGGAAGGGGGTGACGGCGGCCGGAGGACTCGGGCTGTAACCGCCCGGGAAACCACCGCTGAAGCCACTGGTGGCCGTCCCCGTGGAGCCCGTGGTGCCCATACTGCCCGTGGCACCCGTAGTGCCCGTGCCTGTGCTGCCCGTCGCGCCCGCGGTCATGCCGTAGGACGACGATCCGTCATAGCTGTACGACGGGCCGGGCGTCGGCAGTCCGCTCACGCTCGGCCCCGGCGACGGGCCCCCGCGCCCGCCCGTGTCCGTACCGTCGTCCCGCAGCATGGCCCAGGCACCGACGCCCAGGCCGCCCGCGAGGACCACGCCCGCCAGCGCACCGGCCAGGATCGCCGCGTGCGACGGCCCTTCCGGCAGGCCGTCCGGAGGGCCGGGCAGCAGGCGGACCTCGGGCTCGTCGCCGTCGTACGAGTCGCCGTACGGGTCGTCGTCCGCGCGCGGCCCGCGCCCCGGCGGGCCGTCCTCCACCCACTGCTGGAGATCCGCGTCCCAGCGGCTCATGCGCCCCGCCCCCTCACGCCAGCAGCCGGCCGGCCGCATCGGCGACCGCCGCCGCCGAGGCCAGACCGCCGACGGTCGTGGCTCCGCTGCTCAGCAGGGCCCGCAGCCGCACCAGGCGGCCGCGCTGCGTACGGCCCGTGCGGCGGGCCTCCGCCTCCAGGCCCGCGAGCTCGTCGCCGACCGCGTCGACGCCGTCGCCCTCGGACCGCACGAGCAGGGGCAGTTGCGCGCGCAGCGCCGTGACGGCCTCCAGCAGCTCGGGCGGTACGGCCGGCGCGTCGCGGGAGTCGACGGCCCGTGCCTCCCGGCCCGCGGCGACCGCGCCCCCGGAGAGCTCGCCTACGGCGATGCCGCCGGCGCGGGGCACGTCCGCGGGCACCCTCGCGGGCGGGTTGTCGCTTAAGCGGCCGCTCGCGCCGCCGCTCCCACCGGCGTCCTGACCGGCGTTCTGCCGCCCCGTACCGCGGTGTTCGGCCTGGGCCCGCTCCCCCGCGGCGACGGCTCCGCCGCTCATCCGCCCGATGGCGATGCCGCCGCCGGTGCCGTTCCCGTCGTCCTGGTGCGTCCCGTGATCCTTGCGATCCGTCATGATCCCCCGTCCTTCGTGGTGTTCCTGGCCTGCGCGCCGCTGCCCGCGGCCACGGCGCCGCCGCTCATCGAGCCGATGAAGACGCCGCCCTCACTGACCTGCACGATCTGCTGCTCGAACTGGTCGGTCTCGTAGCCCTGCGAGCGCAGGGCGTCCCGCACGCCGCTCGCGATCCGGTCCTGGACCGTCTTCACGTAGCGGCTGATGTCCATCTCCTGGAACAGCGAAATGGAGTGCACTCCGGCGATCTCCCGCACCGAGCCGGCCGGCCCGTCCGGGACCGCGCGGCGCGGGTCGGCCAGCCACGTGCGGAAGCCGGCGACGGCCGTGCGGACCGCCGAGACGGCGGACGCGAACCCGGCGGCGGGCGCGGTGAGGAAGGCGCGGGCGCCGTCGCGCAGGATGTCGTCCTCGCCGCGGGACGCGATCACGTCGACAGCGCGGAACTCCGGCTTGACCGGCATGAGCACGTGCGGCACGACCTCCAGCACCAGCATGCCGCCCTGGGTGTGCACCCTGACCAGCACGGACACGACGACCTGCTCGTCCCACGCGCCCACGCGGACCCGCAGGAAGTAGCGGCGCGCCTCGCCGCCCTCGTCCACGGCCTCGCTCAGGTGCTGCCGGACGACGGGCTCGTCGTAGCGGACCTCGGGCCGGTACGGGCCCACCGGGAGGTAGACGAACTCCTCGATCTCCAGGTCCTTGAGCCGGTCGCGGCTGGTCGCGGCGGCGGAGTCGCGCAGCGCCTCCAGGCGGGGCCGGATCAGGTCCACGACGGCACGGGCGGTGAACGCGGGGCCCGCGTCGCCGTTGCCGCCGTCCTTGCCGCCGTCCTTGCTGCCGTTCTTACGGACGTCCTTGCTGACGTCCTTGCCGCCGTTCGCGCCGTTCATCCCGCCGGACCGGGGCTTGAGCTCCAGGACGAACGACCACGGCTCGTACGGGCGGCCCATGCCGATGAACGGGCGGGAGGGGTCGTAGATGGTCAGGCCCGCGTACTGCTCGCGGTCGATCGTCGCCGCGATGCGGCGGTGGTAGCTCGAACGGGGCACGGCGCGGGGGTGGCGGGCGAACGCCTCCCGCCCGAGCTCCATCCGCATGACGCCGGCGACCCGCGAGCGGTGCATCCACACGGGCAGCACCAGCAGCAGCGGGAAGAGGACGGCCGTCCAGCTGCCCACGCCGTCCAGCAGGGCGGCGACGACCCCGATCCAGTAGCCGATCTGGAGCACGGGCGGGCCGACCGCCCGCAGGGCGCGCAGCGAGGCCCGCCCCTTGAGGGCCTGGCGCAGGGTCGACTTGTCGACGGCGTAGACGGCGCTCCCGCGGCTGGCGGCGGCCTGCCCGATCCAGTGCGCCACGCACACCAGGGCGTAGATGCCGGCCCACGGAAGCGGCACGTCCGGGAGGCTGCCCGAGTCGCTCACGAACCCGGAGACGAAGAACGCGGCCCATAAGCAGGCCAGCAGCACCGCCGTGAGCACGTCCTGCGTCCGCGCCCGCAGCGCGTGCGTGAGCACCGGCACGACGTCGATTCCGAGCGACGGCGCGATCGGCCGCTCTTCGTGCTCCACCAGCTCCTCGATGACGCGCCGGCGGAAGTCGAGGTCGAGATAGGCCCCCGCGCACAGCAGCCGGGTGGCTTCGCTCCGCGCGTCCGGCCTGGCGCTTCCGGCACTCGTACCGGCCGTTTTCGCCGACGCGGACGACGTGGCCTGATCAGTTCTTGCGGATCCTGCGGATAAGGTCATGAACTCTCCGATCGTCGAACTCACCTGCGAGGGAGCAGGAGTTGACGGCTTTTCGGAGAACTCACAATAAGCCAATCCGCTTCTCGCGAACCCCTACTTGCACCCGAATGACGGGCCGAAAGACGCCCCCGTACGGGCGTACCGCGGAACGCCTGTACGCACAAAACGGGAGTGCCCCGGCAGCTGTTGCTGCCGGGGCACTCCCGTGGAAGGCCTTCGAAGGCCCTGCGGGCCGGGCTCAGATGAGGCCGAGGGCGCGGACGGCGTCGCGCTCCTCCGCCAGCTCCTGGACCGAGGCGTCGATGCGGGTGCGGGAGAACTCGTTGATCTCCAGGCCCTGGACGATCTCGTACTTGCCGTCCTTGCAGGTGACCGGGAAGGAGGAGATCAGGCCCTCCGGGACGCCGTAGGAGCCGTCCGACGGGATGCCCATGGAGGCCCAGTCGCCCTCGGCGGTGCCGTTGACCCAGGTGTGGACGTGGTCGATGGCGGCGTTGGCGGCCGAGGCGGCCGAGGACGCGCCGCGGGCCTCGATGATCGCCGCGCCGCGCTTGGCGACGGTCGGGATGAAGGTGTCGGCGAGCCAGGCCTCGTCGTTCACGACCTCGGCGGCGTTCTTGCCGGCGATCTCCGCGTGGAAGATGTCCGGGTACTGGGTGGCCGAGTGGTTGCCCCAGATCGTCAGGCGCTTGATGTCGGCGACGGACGAGCCGGTCTTCTGGGCCAGCTGCGTCAGGGCGCGGTTGTGGTCCAGGCGGGTCATCGCGGTGAAGCGCTCGGCCGGGACGTCCGGCGCGGCGGCCTGGGCGATGAGGGCGTTGGTGTTGGCCGGGTTGCCGACGACGAGGACCTTGATGTCGTCCGCGGCGTGGTCGTTGATGGCCTTGCCCTGCGGCTTGAAGATGCCGCCGTTGGCCTCCAGCAGGTCACCGCGCTCCATGCCCTTGGTGCGCGGGCGGGCGCCGACCAGCAGGGCGACGTTCGCACCCGCGAAGCCGACGTTCGGGTCGTCGGTGATGTCGATGCCGCGGAGCAGCGGGAAGGCGCAGTCGTCGAGCTCCATGGCGGTGCCCTCGGCGGCCTTCAGGCCCTGCGGGATCTCCAGCAGGCGCAGCTTGACCGGCACGTCGGCGCCGAGGAGCTGACCGGAGGCGATGCGGAAGAGCAGCGCGTAGCCGATCTGGCCGGCTGCACCGGTGACGGTGACATTGACGGGAGTGCGGGTCATGGCGATCTCCTGCTGCGAACTGGGGTGGGTGTCCCTGCCCATGATGTTCGGATCTCTCTCGGTATCAAGAGATCCGGCGTCAGGCTATCCGACCCGGCCCGCTCCGAACCCCCGGCCCGGTGTGGGACGCCTCACCGTGGCGCGGGAGGGGCCCCGCCCGGGGCCCCGCCTAGCCCGTCGCGGGCGTCCCCTTGGGCGTCGTGCAGCCCTTGGCACCCGTGGTCAGCGTTGCGCAGGCCTTCGCCTTGCCCGGCTCCGGGACCGCCACCATCGGCGTGTAGCCGTCGGCGTCGCGCACGACCTTGCCGGACTCCGAACGGGCGGGCGCGCCGCCGTCCGCGGCCGCGTCTATCCGGACGGCGTCGCCCGGGACGGCCTGTGTTATCCGCGCCCAGGCCGCGCCGCACACCTGGCTGTAGCGGACCTCGACGTACGACGTGCCGACGGTCGCGGAGCCGGCGGTCGTCGCCCTGCCGCCGCCGCACCCCATGGCCTCGGGGTCCTTGCCGCCGCACTCCGCGCCCGTGCACTTCACCCCGGCGGGCAGGACGGCCGAGGGCGAGGCCGCCGGTGCCACCGGGCCGGACCCGGAGTCCGTGCCGTCCCCCACGCCCAGCAGCAGGACCGCCGCCGCGACGACGAGCAGGGCGCCCACGACGCCGGTGACGAAGAGGGCCGCGCGACGGCGCGCCGGGGGGCCGTCGGCCGGGATGGCGTTCGCCCGGTAGTCGGGCGGCTGAGCCGACCGCGGGACGGTCTGCGGCCCGGGGGCCGGGCCGGAGGGGTCGGAAGCGGCGGAAGGAGCGGAAGGGGCAGAGGGGCTGGAGGCGCCTGAAGGGGCCGGGGAGCCGCCGGGCCCCGCAGCGCCCGCAAGCCCCGCCGCGCCCGAAGCGCTCTCCTCCTCCGTCGCCCGCCGCGCCGCCTCATGGCACAGCGGCTCCGAGATGACCGCCCCCGGCTGCCCGTCGGCCCGGGAAGCCTGCACGGGCCCGTACCCCGGCCCCGCGGCCTGCGCCACGCCCTCCGGCGGCCCGAACTCGCCCAGCGCGGCCCGCGCCCGGGCGATCCGCGCCGACTCCAGCGTCGAGTCGTGCCGCAGTTCGCTCCGGCTCCACGCCCGATCGGCCAGCTCCCACATCGTGCTCAGGTGGACCACGTCGGTCCCGGTCGCCTCGGCGAGCGCCTCCGCCGCCCCCAGCGGCGGCAGCAGCCGCCCGCCGAGATAGCGCTCCCACGACGTCTTGCTGTATCCGGTGCGGTCCGCGACGGCGCCGACGCTCAGCCCGCTGCGCTCCACGAGTCTGCGCAGCTGTTCGGTGAATTCGCGCACTTCCGGGTCAAGTTCCTCCGGTAGCGCCCTCCAACGAGGCATTGCACTCCCCTGTCCCCCGATACGTACGGGTCGGTCGTCCCGTTCCGTGACCCCTGCCGTGACGTGCTGTGGCGCGGCGCCCCATCCGCAGCCACCGGTGCTGGCTACCCAGGGGGATGCCGCAATCCAGCATGGCAGTTCCCCCGGGCGGGGCGCATCGTGGCATTTGGGTTAATCAGGGGCCACGCCCCGCGCCCTGTCACATCTGCTGCACAACTGATACGGGACGGCGAACTCGTCGCGGATCCGTCACCTCCCCGCCACAGCGGGATTGAAGATCTTGAAACCGGAACATCGGTTCAAGATCCTCATAACCGGGCGGTGGCCGGTCCTCCCACGGGGGTGGAGGACCGGTCACCGCGGCCGCTCACACGGCCGCCGGCACCGTCTTCCGCCGCAGGTTCGCGTCGAGGGCCGCGAGGAACTCCTCGGTGGTCAGCCAGGGGCTCTCCGCCCCGACGAGCAACGCCAGGTCCTTAGTCATCTGCCCGCCCTCCACCGTCTCGATGCACACCCGCTCCAGAGTCTGCGCAAACGTGGTGACTTCGGGCGTGCCGTCCAGCTTGCCGCGGTGGGCCAGGGCCCGGGTCCAGGCGAAGACGGAGGCGACCGGGTTGGTGGAGGTCGCCTTGCCCTGCTGGTGGTGGCGGTAGTGGCGGGTGACGGTGCCGTGCGCGGCCTCGGCCTCCAGCGTGCGGCCGTCGGGCGTCATGAGGACGGAGGTCATCAGGCCGAGCGAGCCGAAGCCCTGCGCGACGGTGTCGGACTGGACGTCGCCGTCGTAGTTCTTGCAGGCCCACACATAGCCGCCGGGCCACTTCAGCGCGGACGCGACCATGTCGTCGATGAGCCGGTGTTCGTACGTCAGCCCGGCCCGCTCGAACTCCGGCCGGAACTCGGTGTCGAAGACCTCCTGGAAGAGGTCCTTGAACCGGCCGTCGTACTTCTTCAGGATCGTGTTCTTGGTGGACAGGTAGACCGGGTAGCCGCGGTCCAGGCCGTAGCGGAACGAGGCGCGCGCGAAGTCGCGGATCGACGCGTCCAGGTTGTACATCGACAGGGCGACCCCGGGGCCCGGGAAGTCGAAGACCTCCAGCTCGACGGGGTCCGAGCCGTCCGCCGGGGTGAAGGTCATGGTGAGGGTGCCCGGGCCGGGGACCTTCAGGTCGGTCGCGCGGTACTGGTCGCCGAAGGCGTGGCGTCCGACGACGATGGGCTTCGTCCAGCCGGGGACGAGCCGCGGCACGTTCGCCATGATGATCGGCTCGCGGAAGATCACGCCGCCGAGGATGTTGCGGATGGTGCCGTTGGGCGAGGGGTACATCGCCTTGAGGCCGAACTCCTCGACCCGCGCCTCGTCCGGTGTGATCGTCGCGCACTTCACGCCGGCGCCGTGCTCCAGGATGGCGTGCGCGGCGTCGACGGTCACCTGGTCGCCGGTGGCGTCGCGGTTCTCGATGCCCAGGTCGAAGTACTTCAGGTCGATGTCGAGGTGAGGCAGGATCAGCCGGTCCTTGATGGACCGCCAGATGATCCGGGTCATCTCGTCGCCGTCGAGCTCGACGACCGGGCCGACTACCTTGATCTTGGCCATGACGGGGACCGTCCCTCTCCCGGGCAGCACCGGCCCTTCCCCGCCCGCAAGGGCAGGAAAGGGATCACCTCGTCATCAAGCTACTCGAAATCGGGCAATCCCGGTCACGTATGAGCGGCCGGGTCTAGACCGTGAAGTGGAGGATGTCCTCCAGGAAGGGCACCTTCAGCCACGGGTGCGGCTGCGCCATCAGGGACAGCAGCAGGATCGCCGCCCCCAGCCCGCCGTACGTGATCATGTCCGTGAACCGGGAGCGCACGGCCAGCATGCCCACGGACGGCAGCGCCCAGCGCAGCACCGCGCCGCCGATCATCGCCAGCCCGATGAGCAGCGTCCCGAACCGGAACGCGTCGAAGGCGACGATCAGCAGCCCGAGCCCGGTCACGCCCATGACCGCGAGCAGCGGCCACTGGCGCGCCGGCGCGGGGGCGCCCCCGGGGGCGGCGCGCCCGCCGCCCTCGGGGCGGGCGGTGTCCCGCGTGAGCTGGAAGCGCCGGCCGCGGCCCGCGCCCGGCTCCTGCCGGGGCTTGCCGGCCCCGGCCCCGTTCGCCCCGGCCGGCCCGCCGGTCCCGGCCGATGCGGCCGCCCCGCCGGATCCCGCCGCGCCGTCGGACCCGGCGGGTCCGCCCGGCCCGGCCGGGCCGGAGGACTCAGCCCGCATGCCCGCCGCCGGCGGCGCGCTCCGCGGCCTCCACCACGTTGACCAGCAGCAGGGCCCGGGTCATCGGGCCGACGCCGCCCGGGTTCGGGGAGACCCAGCCGGCGACCTTGGCGACCGCCGGGTCCACGTCGCCCATGATCTTGCCGTCGCCGTCGCGGCTGACGCCGACGTCCAGCACGGCCGCGCCGGGCTTGATGTCCTCCGGCTTGATCAGGTGGCCCACGCCCGCCGCGGCGACGACGATGTCGGCCTGGCGCAGCTGCGCGGAGAGGTCACGGGTGCCGGTGTGGCAGAGGGTGACCGTGGCGTTCTCGGTCCGGCGGGTCAGCAGCAGGCCGATCGAGCGGCCGACGGTGATGCCGCGGCCGACGACGACGACGTGCGCGCCGTTGAGCTCCACGTCGTGGCGGCGCAGCAGCTCGATGATGCCGTTGGGGGTGCAGGGCAGCGGGCCGGGCTCGTTCAGCACGAGGCGGCCGAGGCTCATGGGGTGCAGGCCGTCGGCGTCCTTGGCCGGGTCCATCAGCTCCAGGACCCGGTTGGTGTCGATGCCCTTGGGAAGGGGGAGTTGGACGATGTAACCGGTGCACTCGGGGTTGTCGTTGAGCTCGCGGACGACCGCCTCGATCTCCTCCTGCGTGGCCGTGTCCGGCAGTTCGCGCTGGATGGACGCGATGCCGACCTCGGCACAGTCGCGGTGCTTGCCGGCCACGTACCACTTGCTGCCGGGGTCGTCGCCGACGAGGAGGGTGCCGAGACCGGGCTGGACGCCGCGGGCCTTCAGCGCCTCCACGCGCACCGTGAGTTCGGACTTGATCGCTGCTGCCGTGGCCTTGCCATCGAGAATCTGGGCGGTCATGACACCATCCTCCCGGATGGGGCGGCCATGGTTCCAATCAGGGCGGCCCGCGGTTGGTGACGAATTCGCACCGGTTATTACCGGGAGCCCCTGCGGCCCCGCCGATACGGGTATCGGCTGGACAAATGTCACAGCCCCGATAACGATGATCCGCGTGCCGCGGGCGAAAAACGGGGGCGAGCCGCCGACACAACTCTCCTCCGAATGCCCGCGCCGTCCCCGCACGACAGCAACGGAGGAAATAGCCAGCCATGAGCTTCGGCGATCAGAACAACCCGTACGGCGCGCCCCAGCAGGCGCCCGGTTACGGCTATCCGCAGCAGCCCCAGGGCGCCCAGCCCGGCCAGCCCTACGCCGCCTACCCGCAGGGCCAGGGCGGCTACGCCGGTGCGCCGCAGGGCCCGCAGGTGATGCCGGGCGTCACCAAGGCGGCCCGCATCATGCTGTACGCGATCGCCGCGGTGCACGTGATCGTGGCGGGCCTGTGCGTCGCCGCGGTCGCGGCGATCAGTGACGCGAAGAAGACCCACGGCGGCGGTTCGGTCACCACCGCCAAGGGCGACACCGTGGATGCCGACACGGTCTTCGACGCCGGAAAGGGCGCATTCGCGTTCCTGGCCGCGCTTGCCGTGATCTTTGCGATCCTCGGCATCATTCTCGCGGTGCGCTACGCCAAGGGCGGCAATGGCGTCCGCGTCGGTTCGATCGTCTACGCGTCGTTCGGCATCATCAGCGGCCTGGTCTGCATCATCTTCTACGGGATCGGCATCATCGGTCTGATCCTGTCGATCCTGGTGATCGTCTTCGCGGCCAAGCAGGCCTCGAACGAGTGGTTCCGCCGTCCGCGCTACTGAGCCCGGCGGCCCCGGAGGCCCGTACCCGCGAGCCGCGGGTACGGGCCTCCGTCCGTTCCTAGTGGAAGAAGTGCCGCGTGCCCGTGAAGTACATGGTCACGCCCGCCGCCTTCGCGGCCTCCACGACCTGCTCGTCGCGAACCGAACCGCCCGGCTGCACCACGGCCTTGACGCCGGCGGCCGTGAGCACCTCCAGCCCGTCCGGGAAGGGGAAGAACGCGTCGGACGCGGCGTACGAGCCGCGCGCCCGCTCCTCGCCCGCGCGCTGCACCGCGAGCTTCGCGGAGTCGACGCGGTTGACCTGGCCCATGCCGACGCCGACGGTCGCGCCGTCCTTGGCGAGCAGGATGGCGTTGGACTTCACGGCGCGGCAGGCGCGCCAGGCGAAGGCCAGCTCGGCGAGCTCGGCGGCGGGGAGCGCTTCGCCCGTGGCGAGCGTCCAGCCCGCCGGGTCGTCGCCCTCGGCCTGGAGGCGGTCCTTGGTCTGGAGCAGCAGGCCGCCCTCGACGGGACGTCCCTCGGTGACCGCGCACGGGGCGTCGGCGCAGCGCAGCACGCGGATGTTCTTCTTGCGGGCCAGCACCTCGACGGCGCCGTCCTCGTAGGCCGGGGCGACGATGACCTCGGTGAAGATCTCGGCGACCTGCTCGGCCATGGCGACCGTCACCGGGCGGTTGACGGCGATCACGCCGCCGAACGCGGACAGCGGGTCGCACTCGTGCGCCTTGCGGTGGGCCTCGGCGACGTCCGAACCGGTGGCGATGCCGCACGGGTTGGCGTGCTTGATGATGGCGACGCAGGGGTCGGCGTGGTCGTACGCCGCCCGGCGCGCGGCCTCGGTGTCGACGTAGTTGTTGTACGACATCTCCTTGCCGTGCAGCTGCTCGGCGTGCGCGAGTCCCTTGCCGGAGGCGTCGGTGTAGAGGGCGGCGGGCTGGTGCGGGTTCTCGCCGTAGCGCAGCACGTTCGCGCGGGTGAAGGTGGCGCCGAAGAAGGCGGGGAAGCCGCTCTCGTCCTCCGCCGCGTAGCCGTCGGCGAACCAGCCGGCGACGGCCACGTCGTACGCGGCGGTGTGCTGGAACGCCTCGGCGGCCAGGCGCTTGCGGGCGGCGAGGTCGAAGCCGCCGTCGGCGACGGCCTTGAGGACGTCCTGGTAGCGGCCGGGGCTGACGACGACGGCCACGGAGGGGTGGTTCTTGGCGGCGGCGCGGACCATCGAGGGGCCGCCGATGTCGATCTGCTCGACGCACTCGTCGGGCGAGGCGCCGGAGGCGACGGTCTCCCGGAACGGGTAGAGGTTGACGACGACCAGCTCGAAGGGCTCCACGCCCAGCTCGGCGAGCTGCTCGCGGTGCGCGTCGAGGCGCTGGTCCGCCAGGATGCCGGCGTGGACGCGCGGGTGCAGCGTCTTCACGCGGCCGTCCAGGCACTCGGGGAAGCCGGTGAGCTCCTCGACCTTGGTGACGGGGACGCCGGCCGCGGTGATCCGGGCGGCCGTGGAACCGGTGGAGACGAGCTCGACACCGGCCTCGTGCAGACCACGGGCCAGCTCCTCCAGCCCGGTCTTGTCGTAGACGCTGACCAGCGCCCGGCGGATGGGCCGCTTCATACCTTCGGCGGTCACGGAATCCTTACCTTTCGTCCCTCTATGCGGTAGCCGTTACGGGCCAGACGCCCCACGACATCGACGAGCAGCTCGCGCTCGACTTCCTTGATGCGCTCGTGCAGCGCGGATTCGTCGTCCTCGTCCCGGACCTCGACCACCCCTTGGGCGATGATCGGGCCGGTGTCGACGCCGTCGTCGACGAAGTGGACGGTGCAGCCGGTCACCTTCACGCCGTACGCGAGCGCGTCGCGCACGCCGTGGGCGCCGGGAAAGCTGGGCAGCAGTGCGGGGTGGGTGTTGACGATGCGCCCGCCGTAGCGCGCGAGGAACTCCTTCCCCACGATCTTCATGAAGCCGGCCGAGACGACGAGGTCCGGCTCGTACGCCGCCGCGGCCTCGGCCAGCGCGCGGTCCCAGGCCTCGCGCACGGGGTGGTCCTGGACGCGGCAGACGAAGGTGGGGATGCCGGCGCGCTCGGCCCGCTCCAGGCCGGCGATGCCGTCCCGGTCGGCGCCCACGGCCACGACCCGCGCGCCGTAGCCCTCGGGGTCGGCGGCGATCGCGTCGAGCAGGGCCTGCAGGTTGGTGCCGGAGCCGGAGACGAGGACGACGAGGCGGGCGGGGGGCGCGGGAGGCGGGGAGGCCACGGTGGGGCCCTTTCTCGCGGGCGGGGCGGTCTGTTGGCCGCACCGGTCGTACTGGACGGCCGTACTGATGGCCGTACGGTGGACAGGGCCGTACGGTTTGTATGGTCGTACGAGACGAGGGTGCCGCGGAATACGGGGGACTCTACGAACCCGCCGACCGCCAGCAACGATACCGGCACACCGAACGGCCCCCGCGGGACGGGGGCGGCCGTGGAAGGTAGCGTCTGGAAGCAGTGCCCGGAAAGCGCGGGTGCCACATGCACGGAATCCGGGCGCGACGCCGTACGTTCGGAGTGCGGTAGACGACACAAGGGGAAGACACACTCCACATGCCGGACCGACGCCGTGACGC
Organism: Streptomyces sp. SCA2-17; assembly: GCF_044336695.1. NCBI lineage: Bacteria > Bacillati > Actinomycetota > Actinomycetes > Kitasatosporales > Streptomycetaceae > Streptomyces > Streptomyces sp. SCA2-17. The sequence goes on along the minus strand of NZ_CP117521.1, from coordinate 3,833,366 downwards.
GGCTCACCGCCCCTCCCCGTCCCCGGACGAGCAGCGGGACAACCCCTTCGCGCCGCCGCCCGAGGGACAGCCCGACCGGCCGTGGCAGCCGCGCGAGCCGCAGCGGCCGCAGGGCCGGGAGAGCGGCGAGGGCGAAGGCGAGGGCGGCGACGGCGGCCCGGAAGGCTCCGGGGGGCCTGACGGGCAGCAGCCCCCGGCGTGGGGCAGCCAGTGGAGCAGCCGGCAGCCCGGCCGCCACGACGGCGGCTTCGGCGGCGGCCCGGGCGGCCCCGCGGGCGGGCCCGGCGCCCCGGGCGGAGGCGGCGGCCTGCGCTGGGACCCCACGGACCCCTCCCAGCGGCGCGCCCGCTACGCCCTCCTCGCGGGCATGTGGGGCTTCTTCTTCGCCCTCTTCAGCATCCCGTACGTGGCCCTGCTGCTCGGCGCCCTCTCGATCTACTGGGGCGTCAGCGCCCTGCGCGCCAAGCAGCGGCCCCAGCGCACCGACCCGGACATCCCGGCGGGCCCGCCGACGCCCTCGCCCGGCGCGTTCAAGCCGCAGACGACGGCGGCGGTGAGCGGCCTGGTGACGGGCGGGCTGGCGCTGGCCATCGTGGCGGCGACGTTCACCTTCCGGGTCGTCTACAGCGACTACTACACGTGCGTGGACGACGCCCTGACGCAGAGCTCGGAGCAGGCGTGCGAACGCCACCTCCCGAAGCAGCTGAGGCCGCTGCTGGGGAACCGGGACTAGACGCCTGCCCGGCGGGGCCCGAACCGGTCAGCGGCGGTCGCGGTTCGCGGCGTCGCGGGGTTCGAAGTCCGGGACCAGGCCGCCGCCGAATTCCCGTAGTGCCGCCCAGCGCACCTGCCGCGCCCGCGAGTCGTGCCAGGCCGGTACGACCGTTCCCGCCCGGGCCGCCTGGGGCCGTGCCCCCTTCGGCCGGGCGCGGCGGCCGAACCAGCCGCGCCGCTCCCCCCGGGCCTCCGGCCCGCACGCCGCGGCCGGCGCCGCCGGGAAGGGCGCGGGCGCAGGCCGTACGGGAAGCGCCTCCACCGGCGTACGGGTGGCGAACGACAGCGTCGGCGTGTCGGCACAGGCGCCGGCTCCCCGGACGGCGCGGGGCGGCCCGAAGCCCAGCCACGCCCCGACCGCCCGCGCGGCCCGCGCACCGGTCCACCAGCGCCCGCGGCCCCGCCCACGCCGCTCGTGCCGCTCCGGACGCACCCGCCGGTGGGCACCCGCGGGGATCCGTACGGACGACGCCGCGGGGCGCGCGGACCCCGAGGACATCGCGGCCGCACCCGCCAGGGCGACGGCTCCCACCGGGCGGGCAGGGACGGCGGCAGCGGCCTCCACGGGCCGCTCGACCGGCATGCCGCCCAGCGCGATCCGCCGCCGCAGCCACCGCAGCACCAGCGCCCCCGGCACGCTCACGACCGTCGTCCAGGCGAGCGCGGCCGCGCCGACGAGCCGGCACGAGGGCCCGAACGTGGCGAGGACGGACGCGCCCAGCGAGCCGCCCGCCGCGTAGGCCAGGAGGGTGACGGCCAGGGCGCAGAAGACGGAGCCGAGGGCGGCGATGCCCGCGGTCTCGCCGGCCCCGCTCCGCGCGAGGTCCGCGGAGCGCCGCGGCACGGCGGCGTAGGCGACGGTCGTTCCGGCCGCGAGGCTCACCGCGGCCGAGGCGGCGAGGGGCAGCGGCTCGGCGGGGCCCGGCGTGGGGAGGATCGCGAAGAGCGGGAAGGACGGCAGCAGCGGGTAGGCCGTGATCCCGAGGGGCGCGACCGCGCCGGCCGTGCCGACGGCGAAGCCCGGCCCGAGCCCGTAGGCCGCGGCCCAGACCACGGCGTTGGGCAGCAGCGCGAGGCACAGCAGGAGCACCGCGGCGCGGCCCGACCAGGCCGCCGTGATCTGGAGGAGGGACTCGCGGGCGGCGCCCGCGTGGACGGCGAGGGAGCCCGCGAGGAGGACGGCCGCGCCGCTGAGCAGGACGACGGTGCCGGCCGTCGCGGCGCCGGCGGCCGCCGCGACCCGGTCCCGGGTGAACCAGCCCCGCAGCCGCGCGGGGACGCCGGCGAGCGCACGCCGCACGAACGGCGGCGGCGTCCCGCAGGGGAAGCCCAGCGCGGCCCATGTCCCGGCGGCTACGGACGCGCCCGCGACGACCGGGACGTGCAGCAGGGCGCTCAGCGGCTCGACGCGTACGGGGCCGGAGGAGGCGTAGACGACGGCGCCCACGGAGACGAGCAGATAGCCGCCGAGGAGGGTCAGGGCGGCCCTGCGCGGGGCGGGCCCGGGGAGGGCCGGCCGGGGAGCGGCAGCCGGCTCCTCGATGCCCAGCAGCATGACGTCCGGGTACGGAGCCTCGTCCTCTTCGTCCGCGGGCTCCTCCGGCGGCTCCAGGGCGTGCCGCGCGGCGCGGTAGAGCAGCCAGCAGGGCAGGACGGTCAGCAGCATCGGGGTGAGGCCGATCGGGGCGGGCGCCCCGGTGAGGGTGTCGGTGCGGACGAGGTCGGCGCCGTGCGCGAGCAGCCACAGGCCGGCGGCGGAGCGCAGGGCCTCGCCCGCGCCGCCGTCCGGGTACGGCGAGGTGATCCACAGCAGCAGGACGACCACGGCCAGCGCCCCGAGCCCCAGGCCCGCGGCGATCGCCCCGCCGACGAACACCGTTCCCGCAGGTGGCGGCGCGCTCGCGGCGGGCCGGCCGGGCGCGGGCAACGGCGGGACGTGCTCGGCATCTTGGGTCACATGGTCATGCTGCCAAGAACACGGCTTTCGTTCGGGTAGCAGGTAAATGACCGTCGTGTCGCTTTTGATACCCGGATAAACCTATTTGCCGGAGATTGGCCTCAATGGCTCTCGGGCCGGGCCGGAACCCCGCCCCGGAACGCGCACGGGCCCGCGCCCCTCGCGGGGTGCGGGCCCGTGCTGCGGAACCGTCAGGAGCCGTCAGGCTCAGGCGCCCAGCGCGGCGCGCGCGAGGCGGGCCGTCTCGGACGGGGTCTTGCCGACCTTCACACCGGCGGCCTCCAGGGCCTCCTTCTTCGCCTGGGCGGTGCCGGACGAACCGGAGACGATGGCGCCGGCGTGGCCCATGGTCTTGCCCTCGGGCGCGGTGAAGCCCGCCACGTAGCCGACGACCGGCTTGGTGACGTTGGCCTTGATGAAGTCCGCGGCACGCTCCTCGGCGTCGCCGCCGATCTCGCCGATCATCACGATCAGCTCGGTCTCCGGGTCGGCCTCGAACGCGGCGAGCGCGTCGATGTGCGTGGTGCCGATGACCGGGTCGCCACCGATGCCGACGGCGGAGGAGAAGCCGATGTCACGGAGCTCGTACATCATCTGGTAGGTCAGCGTGCCGGACTTGGACACGAGACCGATGCGGCCGGGCTTGGTGATGTCGCCCGGGATGATGCCGGCGTTGGACTGGCCCGGGGTGATGAGACCGGGGCAGTTCGGGCCGATGATGCGGGTCTTGTTGCCCTTGGCCTGCGCGTACGCCCAGAAGGCGGCGGAGTCGTGGACCGCGATGCCCTCGGTGATCACGACGGCCAGGCCGATCTCGGCGTCGATCGCCTCGATCACGGCGGCCTTGGCGTGCGCCGGCGGGACGAAGACGACGGTGACGTCAGCACCGGTCTTCTCCATCGCATCGGCGACCGAGCCGAAGACCGGCACGGCGGTGCCGTCGAAGTCGACCTCGGTGCCGGCCTTGCGCGGGTTCACGCCACCGACGATGTTGGTGCCGTCGGCCAGCATGAGCTTGGTGTGCTTCATGCCCGTGGCGCCGGTCATCCCCTGGACGATGACCTTGCTGTCCTTGGTGAGGAAGATAGCCATGGTTGTGGAGTCCTCGTCCCTTACTTAGCCGCAGCCAGCTCGGCGGCCTTGTCGGCCGCGCCGTCCATGGTGTCCACGCGCTGGACCAGCGGGTGGTTGGCGTCGGACAGGATCTTGCGACCCAGCTCCGCGTTGTTGCCGTCGAGGCGCACGACCAGCGGCTTGGAGACGTCCTCGCCCTTGCTCTTGAGGAGCTCCAGGGCCTGGACGATGCCCTTGGCGACCTCGTCGCACGCGGTGATGCCACCGAAGACGTTGACGAAGACGGACTTGACGTCCGGGTCGCCGAGGATGATCTCAAGACCGTTCGCCATGACCTCGGCGGAGGCGCCGCCACCGATGTCGAGGAAGTTGGCGGGCTTGACGCCGCCGTGGTTCTCACCGGCGTACGCGACGACGTCGAGGGTCGACATGACCAGACCCGCGCCGTTGCCGATGATGCCGACCTGGCCGTCGAGCTTGACGTAGTTCAGGCCCTTGGCCTTGGCGGCCGCCTCGAGGGGGTTGGCCGCGGCCTTGTCCTCCAGGGCCTCGTGCTCCGGCTGGCGGAACTCGGCGTTCTCGTCGAGCGAGACCTTGCCGTCGAGGGCGATGACGTCGCCGCTCGCGACCTTGGCCAGCGGGTTGACCTCGACGAGGAGGGCGTCCTCGGCGACGAAGGTCTTCCACAAGGTCACCATGACCTCGGCGACCTTCTCGGCGACCTCGGCCGGGAACTTCGCCAGGGCGACGATCTCGCGGGCCTTCTCGATGCTGACGCCCTCGATGGCGTTGACCGGGACCTTCGCGAGCTTCTCGGGGGTCGTCGCGGCGACCTCCTCGATGTCCATGCCGCCGGCGACGGACGCCATGGCGAGGAAGGTGCGGTTGGTCCGGTCGAGGAGGTACGAGACGTAGTACTCCTCGAGGATCTCGGGAGCCGTCTCGGCAATCATGACCTTGTGGACCGTGTGGCCCTTGATGTCCATGCCGAGGATGTCCGTCGCGCGGGCGACGGCCTCGTCCGGCGTGGCGGCCAGCTTCACGCCGCCGGCCTTGCCGCGGCCACCGACCTTGACCTGGGCCTTGACGACAGACTTGCCGCCCAGCCGCTCGGTCGCCGCGCGGGCGTCCTCAGGCGTGTCAATGACTTCACCGGCCAGCACCGGTACACCGTGCTTGGCGAAGAGGTCCCTCGCCTGGTACTCGAACAGGTCCACGCGCGTCCGTCCCTTTTCCATGGATATCGCGGTTCGTTGTCTTCTGCGCGGGCGTGCCGCAAGGCAGCGTGACGACGCGATCTTTTACGAGGGCGGCACACGTTCACCGTTGACGCGGCATGTCCGTCTCGCAGGTTATCCCCGCCGGAGGGGCGGCCCTAAATCACAGGTCACACTACGGCCGTGATTACGCTCACAGATCGCGACGGAATCCGTACGCATCCGGCCTACGGAGCGTGCGCGGCCGGTATCCCGGCGGCCGGGTCGGGCACGGGCAGCGGGCGCTTCTCCAGGGCCGCGGCCATCACCTCCGGGAAGAGGTCCGGGGTGCAGGCGAAGGCGGGAGCGCCGAGGGCCGCCAAGGCCGCCGCGTGCTCGCGGTCGTAGGCCGGGGCGCCCTCGTCGGAGAGGGCGAGCAGCGTCACGAACTGCACGCCGGCCGCCTTCATGGCCGCCACCCGTTTGAGCATCCCGTCCCGGATCCCGCCCTCGTAGAGATCACTGATGAGGACCACGACGGTTTCCGCCGGGCGGGTGATGCGGGACTGGCAGTAGGCGAGCGCCCGGTTGATGTCGGTGCCGCCGCCGAGCTGGGTGCCGAAGAGGACGTCGACCGGGTCGGACAGCTGGTCGGTGAGGTCCACGACGGAGGTGTCGAAGACGACGAGGCGGGTGTCGAGGGAGCGCATCGAGGCGAGGACGGCGCCGAAGACGGAGGCGTAGACGACGGAGGCGGCCATGGAGCCGGACTGGTCGATGCAGAGGATCACGTCCTTCTTCACCGACCGCGCGGCCCGGCCGTAGCCGACGAGGCGCTCGGGGACGACCGTGCGGTACTCGGGCAGGTAGTGCTTGAGGTTCGCCCGGATGGTGCGGTCCCAGTCGATGTCGCGGTGGCGGGGGCGGCTGATGCGGGCCGAGCGGTCGAGGGCGCCGGTGAGGGTGGCGCGGGTGCGCGCGGCCAGGCGCTTCTCCAGGTCCTCGACGACCTTGCGGACCACGGCCCGGGCGGTCTCCTTCGTCGTCTCGGGCATCGCCTTGTGGAGGGAGAGCAGCGTGCCGACGAGGTGGACGTCGGCCTCGACGGCCTCCAGCATCTCGGGCTCCAGGAGCAGGGCCGACAGGCCGAGCCGGTCGATGGCGTCGCGCTGCATCACCTGAACGACGGAGGCCGGGAAGTACGTACGGATGTCCCCCAGCCAGCGGGCGACGCGGGGCGCGGAGCCGCCGAGGCCGGCCTCGCGCGGGCCGGAGCCCTGGGCGGCGGGGTCTCCCTGACCTCCGTAGAGCGCTTCGAGGGCGCGGTCCATGGCGCTGTCGGCGCCGCTGAGGGCGGCGAGCCCGCCGCCGGTGCGCTCGGCGGGGTCGGCGCCGAGGACGAGCCGCCAGCGGCGGAGGCGCTCGGCGGCGGGGTCGGTACGGGTCGTGGCCTCTGCGGTCATCCTCGGGATCCCCCTCTGTTGTCTGCCATGCCGAGCAGCAGGTGCATCGTCGGCAGCACTGCCGCCGCGCGTTCCTCGTCGAGGCGTGTCCCGCTGCCGCGGGGCGGCGTTCCCGCCGTCCCCGGCCCGCCCCGGCGGATCTGCTGACCCACCGCACGGCGCGTTCCCTGGTCGAACGACGAGAAGGTGCGGCGCAGCAGGGGCAGGACACCGGCGAAGGCGCCGGCCGGCACGCCGGTGAGCCAGTCGTCGATGAGGGCGAGCAGGCGCTCGTCGTGGACGAGGAGCATGCCGCCGGGCCCGCCGCTGCCGAGGAACCCCTCGATCCAGGCGGCGGCCTCGGCCGGCTCCGTACCGGCGGAGAGGGCGAGCCCCATGAGCCGGGCGGCGCGCCCGCCGGGAAGCAGCCCGTCGTCGAGCAGCAGCCGTACGGCCCGCCCGCGGATCCCGCCGGGCAGCCCGTCCCGCCCGGCGAGCACGCCGAGCACGGCGGCCCAGCGGTGCCGGAGGGCGGACGGGGCGGCGCCGCCCCGGGGGTGACAGCTCGCACCGGAGCGGGTGCCGGGGCCGGGGCCGGGGCCGGGGCCGACGCTGGTGCCGGAGCCGGTGCCGGCTTCCGTGACGGCTCCGGCCGCGTTGTCAGGCCCCGGGCCTGCCCCGGACTCCGGGCTGCTGCGTCCCTCCGGGACGGGCCCCCGCTCCGCGGCCAGCAGGCCCACCGCCTGGTGAACCTCGTCCACCAGATCCCGCATGGTCGCCGCGGCGTCCGCGTCAAGGCCCGCACACGCGGCGGGAAGGCCGACGAAGACCCGCTCGGCGAGGCCTTCGGCCACCTCGCCGAGCGCCGCGGTGCCCGTGCGGCGGACGTCGCCGTAGCGCACGGCGCGGACGAGGGCGGGGAGGGCCTTGGCGAGGTGGGCGACGTCCGTGTCGAGCGCGGCGCGGTCGGCCAGGGCGCGCATCACGGTGGGCAGCGCGCCGGACAGGCCGGCGAGCAGGCAGTGCTCGGCGAGGGCCGTGACCTCGGCGAGGGAGGCGGCTCCTGCGGCCCGGGACTCGGCCTTGGCGGTGGCCGCGGCGTGCACGGTCGTGCCCCAGGCGGAGGCTTCGGCGACCCGGACCGCCAGCTCGGGCTCCCAGCTCAGCCGCCAGGACTCGCGGAAGGTGCCGGTCCCCCCGCGGGGGCGGACGGGCTCGCCCCAGTCGACGCCGAGGAGCCGCAGCCGGTGGAGCAGGCGGCTGCGCGCGGCGTCGGTGTCCTTACGCAGGTCGAACTCCCGGTCGCGGGCGTCCGCTTCGGGCTTGAGGCGCAGGCTGCGCTGGAGGCCGGCGAGGTCGCGCTGGAGGGGCGTGGCGGGGGCCGTGTCGGGGACCTCGCCGAGGACGTTGCCGACGACGAGCCGGTCCCGTACGAGCGCGAGCGGCACGTCGGAGCCGTCGCACATCACGGCCCTGACGGCGTCGGTGGTCTCGGTGAGCCCGGCGAGCGGGCGTCCGCGCAGCGCGGCGAGGGTGCCGGCGAGCCGGACGGCCTCGATGACGTGGGCGGAGGAGACGGGGAAGTCCTCGTCCCGGAGCAGGCGGGCGACCTTGGTCAGCCAGCGTTCGAGCGGGCGGTCGGGGGCGTGGAAGAGGTGGCCGTACCAGCCGGGCGAGTCGATGCCGGCGCCGTAGCCGCTGTGGCGGGAGAGCCGCCGGTGGGTCCAGGGGACCCAGCTGAGCTCGGCTTTGACCTTGGGCAGGCCCTTGAGGGCCTGCCGGTCGGCGGTGACGGTCCGCTTCACGGCGAGGGCGGGGACGTGCCAGGCGCCGCAGACGACGGCGATGCCGTCGCCGAACTGCCGCCGGGCGTCGCGGATCCTGAGCCGCATGTGGGCTTCGCGGACGAAATCCCGCGCGCCGTCGGAGCCGTCGCTGTCGCCGTCGCTCTCACCGCATGCGGTCCGCAGCTCGGCCATGGCGTCGGCGAGCGCGGCGAAGGGCGCGAGGGCGTCACCGCCGTCCGCGCCGCGGCGGTGCTCGACGGCGTCCTCCCACCACAGCTCGGGGTCGTCGTACCCGGCGGCCGCGGCGAGCACGGCGAGGGGGTCGGTGCGGGGGGCGGCGTGCGGGGCGGGGGTGCCGGACGGCTCCGGGCCGGGGCGCGGCTCTTCGTCCCGGCCGTCGCCCCTGTCCCCGTCCCCGCTCAGCGCGAGCGTGTGCGCCGCGGGCAGGTCGATGAACCGTACGGGCACCCCGTGCGCGAGGGCCCAGCGGATCGCCACCCACTCCGGGGAGAACCCGGCGAGCGGCCAGAACGCGGCGCGGCCCGGGTCGTCCGCCGCGTGGGCGAGCAGGGCGACGGGCGGCCGCATGCCCTCCTCGTCCGCGAGGTGGACGATCGCGTCGGCCTCGGGCGGGCCCTCGACGAGCACGGCCGCGGGCCGGCACTGCTCCAGGGCGGCCCGTACGGCCCGCGCGGAGCCGGGGCCGTGGTGGCGGATGCCCAGCAGGAAGGGACCGGTGCCGGTGCCGGCGCCGGGGCGGGTCACGCGGAGACCTCGCGGCAGGCGCGGTAGAAGTCCTTCCAGCCGTCGCGCTCGCGGACGACGGTCTCCAGGTACTCCTGCCAGACGAGCCGGTCCGCGGCCGGGTCGCGGACGACCGCGCCGAGGATGCCCGCGGCCACGTCGCCCGCGCGCAGCACGCCGTCGCCGAAGTGGGCGGCGAGGGCGAGGCCGCCGGTGACGACGGAGATCGCCTCGGCCGTGGAGAGCGTGCCCGAGGGCGACTTGAGCTTCGTACGGCCGTCGGTGGTGACGCCGTCGCGCAGCTCGCGGAAGACGGTGACGACGCGCCGGATCTCGTCGGCGCCGTCGGGCACGGACGGCAGGTCGAGGGAGCGGCCGATCTGGTCGACGCGCCGGGAGACGATGTCGACCTCGTCCTCGGGCGTGGCGGGGAGGGGCAGGACGACGGTGTTGAAGCGGCGGCGCAGGGCGCTGGAGAGGTCGTTGACGCCGCGGTCGCGGTCGTTGGCGGTGGCGATCAGGTTGAAGCCGCGGACGGCCTGCACTTCCTCGCCCAGCTCGGGGATGGGCAGGGTCTTCTCGGAGAGGATGGTGATCAGAGTGTCCTGGACGTCGGCGGGGATGCGGGTGAGCTCCTCGACGCGGGCGGTCAGGCCCTGGGCCATGGCCCGCATGACCGGGCCGGGCACGAGCGCCTCGCGGCTCGGGCCGTGGGCGAGGAGCCGGGCGTAGTCCCAGCCGTAGCGGATGGCTTCCTCCGGGGTGCCGGCCGTGCCCTGGACGAGGAGCGTGGAGTCGCCGCTGACGGCGGCGGCCAAGTGCTCGGAGACCCAGGTCTTGGCGGTGCCGGGGACGCCGAGCAGGAGCAGGGCGCGGTCGGTGGCGAGGGTGGTGACGGCGACTTCGACGACGCGGCGCGGGCCCACGTACTTGGGCGTGATCACGGTGCCGTCGGGCAGGGTGCCGCCGAGCAGGTAGGTGGCGACGGCCCAGGGCGAGAGGCGCCAGCGCTCGGGGCGGGGCCGGTCGTCGGCGGCGGCGAGGGCCTTCAGCTCGTCGGCGAAGGCGTGCTCCGCGTGCGGTCGCAGGGCTTCGGATACGGGTGCGGATACGGGTGCGGATTCGGCTCCGGGCACGGTCACAAGTCCCCCTCGGTGTGCGGTTCCGGGATGCGTGAACCACCCTGCACCACCCCACTGACAACGGGCCGTGAGGTGTGGAAACCGCAGGTCAGGGCGATTGTCAGTGGGGGGTCCTAGCGTGTGGGGCATGAATCCGCAGGGGGATCGATGGACGGCGGAGACGGTGCTGGCACTGGCGCCTGACGCCGCGTCACGCAAGGCAGGGAGCAAGCTCGCGGTGCCCGGTCCGTGGTCGGGTGCGGGGGCGCGCCCGGAGGAGGGCGGGGGCGCGGTCTGGGGGGAGTGCTCCGGCAGCGGCAGCACGCCGTACCGCACGGTGGTGGATCTGTCCGGGGAGGGCGGGCCGGGCTTCAACTGTTCGTGTCCGAGCCGCAAGTTCCCGTGCAAGCACGCGCTGGGACTGCTGCTGTTGTGGGCTGCCGACGAGGCCGCGGTGCCGGTCACGCAGGATGCTCCGCCCGGCTGGGCGGGGCAGTGGCTGGACCGGCGGCGGCAGCGGGCCTCGCGGGCCGCCGAGGTGCCTGGCAGCGCGGGGCCGGGCGCCGCCGCGCCGGCGGCGCCCGCGGACGAGGAGGCGGCCCGGCGGCGAGGGGAGCGCCGGGCCACGCGGATCGCCGCGGGCATCACGGAGTTGGAGCAGCGGCTTACGGATCTGCTGCGCGGCGGGCTCGCGGCCGCGGAGGGTGCGGGCTACGGGCAGTGGGACGAGACGGCGGCCCGCATGGTCGACGCCCAGGCGCCGGGGCTGGCCTCGCGGGTACGGGAGTTGGCGGCGCTGCGGGGGGCCGGGGCGGACCGTGCGGGGCGGCTGCTGGAGGAGTGCGCCCTGCTGCACACCCTCAACCAGGGCTGGCTGCGCCTGGGTGAACTGCCCGATCCGCTGGCCGCGACGGTGCGTTCGCGGGTGGGCCTGACCACGGACGCCGCGGCGCTGCTCGCGTCCGGGCCGCCGGTCCGCGACCACTGGCTGGTCCTGGCCCAGCGGGACAGCGACGACGGCCGGCTGACCACGCGCCGCATCTGGCTCCACGGCCGCGGCTCGGGCCGGATGGCCGTGCTCCTCTCTTACGGGGCGGCCGGGCGGGCTCCCGAACTGTCGCTTCCTGTAGGCCTGTCCATCGACGCCGACCTCGTCTACTACCCGGCGGCCCGCCCGCTGCGGGCAGCACTCGGCACGCGTCACGCACCGCCCGTGGAGAGCCCCGGGCCGCCGCCGGGGGGCGGGGTGGAGGCGGCCCTCTCCGCGTACGGGGAGGCTTTGCGCGACGACCCGTGGCTGGAGGCGTGGCCGGTCGTCCTGGAGGGCGTGATCCCGGTCCCGCCGCCGCTGTCGCCGGAGGCGGGAAGCTGGCAACTGGCGGACGCGGAGGGCGAATCCGCCCTTGAGGTCGACCCAAGGCACCGGGACAGCCGGCCCCTGTGGCAACTGGCCGCGATATCGGCCGGCACCCCGATAACGGTCTTCGCGGAATACGGCCACGACGGCGCGACGCCGCTGGCCACGTGGGCCCCGGAACCAGTGCCACTCTGACGGCCGGGGGCCGTACGGCACCGCCGGACACCGCCGCGGGGGGCGAGGCCCGGACCCCAAGGCCCGCGACCCCTCGGTCACCCCGCCAGACCACACACCCCCGCCGCAACGGCGAGCAACCGCCCACAACCGACCCGGCGGTGCCGAACCCGCCCAGGCCGTACGGCACCGCCGGACACCGCCGCGATGGCTGATCACCGCCGCGGCGGAGGGATTTACCCCTGACCCACCCCTTTCCCGAAACCCCTGCGGGGGGCTGCGGGGCCGAGCCCAGCGCCCTTCCTCCCGCCGCGGCGGACATAAGAGGCCCGGCGGTGCCGGAATCGCTCAGGGCCTCCGGTACGCATACGAAAGGCAAGCGCATGGACCACATCTGGGACTCGCTCGTCGGGTCCGCTCTGCTCGGGACCGGGCGGCGGGTGCCGCCCGTGGTGGCCCGGGACGGGCAGGACGTGGCGGCGGCGTTGCTGGACGCCGCCGCGGTGGAGACCGTGCGGCGGCGCGCCGGGGCCGTGGCGGCCGTGGCGCGGGCCCGGCCGGAGCCGGCGCCGGAGGACGTACGGCCGCCGCTGCCCCCCGCGGCCCGGCGCCGCCTCGCCCTGCTGCTGGCCGGAGGCGGGCGCCGCGGCGCCGCCCCGGATCTCACGGAGCTGCTGCCCCAGTGGCTGGCCGCCGCCAACCGGCACGGCTACCAGGCGCCGAAGGCCCTGCTGCCCGCCCTCCTGGAGGCGGCCAGGGCCCGTACGGACCTGCGGCAGGAGGCGCTCGCGCTCGGCGGCCCGGGGGCCCGCTGGCTGGCCGGGCTCAACCCGCAGTGGAAGTACGCACTGCGGGGCCCTGCGGTCGCGGATCCCACGGACACGGCCGTGTGGGAGGAAGGACTGTTCGCCGAGCGAGCCGCGTTCCTCACCGCCGTACGGCGGCGTGACCCGGCGGCGGCCCGCGAGCTGCTCGCCGGCTCGTGGGCGACGGAGCGGGCCGAGGACCGCCTGATGTTCCTGGACGTGCTGCGCGAGCGGCTGTCCGCGGCGGACGAGCCGTTCCTGGAGGGCACCCTCTCCGACCGCAGCCGCAACGTCCGGGCGACCGCGGCGGAGCTGCTGTCCGCACTGCCGGGCTCGGCGCTCGCGGCCCGGATGGCGGACCGGGCCCGCAGCTGCGTGTCCCTGGACCGCACGGGCGCCGGCGAGGGCCCGAGGATCGTCGTGGAGGCGCCGCACGAGTGCGACAAGGGCATGCAGCGCGACGGCGTCGTCGTCAAGCCGCCGGCCGGGCGCGGCGAGCGCTCATGGTGGCTGAGCCAGATCGTGGAGGCGGCCCCGCTGGCGGCGTGGCGCGAGCGGTTCGGCGGCCGCGGCCCGGCGGAGATCGTGGCGCTGCCGGTCACCGACGGCTGGCAGCCGGAGCTGCACGCCGCCTGGTGCCGGGCCGCGGTCCGGCAGCGGGACGCGGAGTGGGCGCGGGCCCTGCTCGGCCCGGCGTCGGAGCCGCCCGCGGCGGAGGGCGCCTCGTGGAAGGACCCGGCGAAGCTGCTGTCGGCGCTGCCGGCGGACGAGCGGGCGGAGTGGGCCGCGGAGTTCGTCTCGGCGCACGGCCTGTCGGACGCGTTCCGGCTGCTGGGCGTGTGCGCCGTGCCGTGGGCGGAGCCGCTGGGCCGGGCGATCGTGGACGCCCTGGACACGGCCCGCGACGCCGGCGGCTATCCGTGGAGCTTCAGCGGGGTGATGGGCCTGGCCGAGCGCTGCCTGGACCCGGCGCAGGCCGACCGGCTGGAGGCGCTGACCCTGCTGCCGGAGGAGCCCTCCGCGGACGCCCCCGGGCATGCCGGGGCCGCCGCGTACTGGGCGGAGGCGTTCCAGCGCCTCATCGGCACGCTGCGGCTGCGGGCCACGATGCGGGCGGAGCTGGCGGGGTGACCCGCCGGGGCCGTCAGGCCTCCGCCGACTGGCGGACGTTCGCGTTGACCCACTCCACGATCGAGGCCGTCGTGGCCCCGGGAGTGAAGATCGCGGCGACGCCCTGCTCCTTCAGCGGTGCGATGTCCGCCTCGGGGATGATCCCGCCGCCGAAGACCTTGATGTCCTCCGCGTCGCGCTCGCGCAGCAGCTCCAGGACCTTGGCGAAGAGGGTGTTGTGGGCGCCGGAGAGGATGGACAGGCCGATCGCGTCGGCGTCCTCCTGGATCGCGGTGTCCACGATCTGCTCGGGGGTCTGGTGGAGGCCGGTGTAGATGACCTCCATGCCCGCGTCGCGCAGCGCCCGCGCGATGACCTTGGCGCCGCGGTCATGGCCGTCCAGCCCCGGCTTGGCCACCACTACGCGGATCGGACCGGTCACTCCCATCACTGCCTCCATGTACGACCGCCGGTAACCGGCGCCCAGGGATGTGAACGAACGTTATCTCCAGCATCCCGCACGCGGCCGTTTCGCGGTGCGGAGCGAGGGGGAAATCACACGTGGGACAACACGTCGCTACGCACCGTCCGCGCGCTTCCGCGTCTTACGGGTCGCCCAGCCACCCGCGTCGCCGGGGCGGCGAGTCTCCGGGCGGTCGCGAGGGGAGCCGCGGGTGAGGCCGCCGCACCACTGTGCCGACAGCCGCACGGCACAGCGGTGCGGCCGGCCGCGCGCAGCTGCCCGTGGGCGCACACGGGGGACGAGAGCCGCGCTTCCCGGGTGCCGTTCGGGAGGCCGGCCATGAGGACCAGAACCCTGCCGTTCATCACCATCCTCGCCGCACTGCTGCGGCCGTCGACCGCGCTCGTCCGGTCCTCGGTGCTGGAGCTGGCGATACTGACCGGCCATCTGCTGCTGTATCCGACCGGGGTGGTGCAGGAGCGGCCGCCGCCGCGCCGGGCGCTCCCCGCGCTTCCGGCCGCCGGCGACACGCCCGACACGCCCGCACTGCACGAATCCGTCGAAACAGAACAAGAAGGTCATCTGCCTGTTCTGTTGCTGCACGGCTTCATCGACAACCGTTCGGTGTTCGTGCTGTTGCGCAGATCCCTGCGCCGGCACGGCTGGAAGCAGGTCGAATCCCTCAACTACTCGCCCCTGACCTGCGACATCCGCACCGCGGCCCGCCTGCTGGGCCGGCACGTGGAGGACATCTGCGCCCGCACCGGGCAGCAGCGGGTCGACGTGGTCGGACACAGCCTCGGCGGCCTGATCGCGCGGTACTACATCCAGCGGATGGGCGGGGACGTGCGCGTCCGGGTCCTGGTCACGCTGGGCACCCCGCACGCCGGCACGCGCGCGGCATCGCTGCTGCCCGCGCATCCCCTTGTGCGCCAGATGCGCCCGGGATCGGACGTCGTCGCCGAACTCGCGGGCCCCGCACCGGATTGCGCAACGCAATTCATCAGTTTCTGGAGCGACCTGGACCCATTGATGGTGCCCGTGGAATGCGCGCGCATCGACCACCCGGATCTGAGCGCGCGCAATGTCCGCGTGACAGGCGTGGGGCACCTGGCACTGCCCGTGCACTGGGAGGTCGCGGCCGGCATACGACAGGCCCTGACCACGGAAGAAACGGCACAGGATGCTTCGGGAGCGGCCTCGGTCGCCTGAAAGTCGCCCGCAAACCGAACGCAAGTCGAACGTCAAATCGGTTTTCGGGGGTTCAGTCCGCCAAAAGGCGGCCAAATGCCCGGGCCCCCGCCGCCCGAAACGTGACGAAGATTGTCGCCGTACCGTACCGCCGGGTACAGTCGCCGCTAATTCTCCTCCCTCGGCGAAAGAGACGTGGTGGTGAACGACCGTCACCCGGCGGCGGGCCCCGGCCCGTCCGTCCCCGCTCAGGACGGCTCCTACGGGCACTACGCGTCGTACGGTCAGCAGAGCGCACCGCACAACTACACCGGGCACGACGGCTATGACAGCGGCCAGTGGGAGACCACGGGCTGGGGGCAGTCCCCGGACGGGGCCTGGGGGAGCAGCACCACCAGTCAGTGGGGCGCCACCGGCCAGACGCAGATCTGGGACTTCAGCGCCTACACCGCCGTGGACACCGGGCAGGCCGACTCCACCGGCCAGTGGGACACCTCGGGTGCCATCGCGACTCCCCCCACGGGCCAGTGGGACACGAGCGCCATGACGCCGAGCGCCTGGGGCGCGAACGGTGCCTACGACACCTCCGGGCACTGGGAGATGACCGGGCAGACCGACTTCTCCGCGGGGGCACAGGCGCAGGCGCAAGCCCAGGCGCACGCCCAGGGCCAGAGCTGGGACGCCGGCGGCACCGGGCAGTTCTCTTCCTGGGACACCGGCGCGGGGCAAGCCGCCACGACGGGTCAGTGGGAGACCTCCGGGCAGTGGGACACGTCCGGGCAGTGGGACACCTCGGGAGCCCAGAGCTGGGGGCACCGCCCGGACGAGGTCTGGGGGAGGGACACCGGCGCCGGGCAGACCCAGATCTGGGACACCAGCGCATACGCAGCCATGGACACCGGCCAGGGCCCCGAGGCCGGCGGCGAGCCGCAGCACGCCCCGACCCTCATGACCGACCTTTCCGGCATCGAGGCGATGGAGGCGGCCGCGGCCGGTACGGCGAGCGCCGCGGACCCGCAGGACTCCCCCGCCGGTGCCGTCGCGAACGCCGAGACGCAGGCCATGCTGTTCGTCCCCCCGGCCCGCGACGGCGACGTCCCGGCCCCGGGCGATGACACCCCCGGTGAGGCCCGCGCCCACGGCGGCGAGCCCCGCGGACGCGACGCCCACTCCCGGTCCGGCCGCCGCAAGAGCGCCCCGTCCCGCATCGGCTACCGCCCCCGCCGCAAGGCCCTGCTGACCGTCGCCGTGCCCTCGGCCGCCGTCATAGGGGTCGCCGGGATCGCCGCCGCGACCGTCTCCGGCGGCGGGCAGAGCGACAGCAAGCCCCAGGCGGCCTCCGCCCCGGACAGCGCCCCCGCCCCGGCCATGGCCAACAGCAAGCTGGACACCCAGCTCGCGAGCCTCAGCCACGGCGCCGACGACTTCGCGACCCGCGCCAACCGCACGCAGGAGCGCATCGACCTCAAGGCGCGCCAGGAAGCGGAGAAGAAACGTAAAGCGGAGGAAGCGGCCCGCAAGGAGGCCGAGCGGCCGAAGTACTCCCTCCCCGTCACGCAACATGGCCTCAGCGCCATGTACGGCCAGGCCGGCGTCAACTGGATGTCGGTCCACACAGGCATCGACTTCCCCGTCTCCTACGGCACGCCCGTCATGGCGGCCACGGACGGCACGGTCCGCACCCAGTACAACGTGGCCTACGGGAACATGGCCATAGTGACCTCGCCCGACGGGGTCGAGACCTGGTACTGCCACCTGAGCAGCACCAAGCTCCGGTCCGGCCAGGTCAAGGCCGGTGACGTCATCGCCTACTCCGGCAACTCCGGCAACTCCACCGGCCCGCACCTGCACTTCGAGGTGCGGCCCGGCGGCTCGGCCGTGGACCCCCTGCCGTGGCTGCGGGCGCACGGCTTCGACCCGACGTAGGCCCCCGGCACGGCCCGGCGCACCCGGCCCCGCCCGCCGGGGCGGGGGCTACGGCTACAGCTTCTCGACCGGGGCGTAGCGCAGGAGCAGCCGCTTCGGCTTCTCCTCGCCGAAGTCGACCGTGGCCTCTGCGTTGTCGCCGCTGCCCTTGACGGCGACGACGGTGCCGAGCCCGAACGAGTCGTGCGTGACGCGGTCGCCCACGGCCAGGGCCACCACCGGCCGGTCCTTCGCACGGCGCGTGGCGAAGCCGGACGGCCCCGCCTTGCGCGTCGTGAAGCCCGAGGTGATGCCCGCGCCCAGGCCGCCGCCCGAGCTCCCCGAGCCGATCGAGCTCATCGACGCCGACGGCTTCGAGGGGCCGGTGCGCCGCCACTCCACGTACTGGTCCGGGATCTCCTCCAGGAACCGCGACGGCGGGTTGTACGCGGGCTGGCCCCAGGCGCTGCGCATGCTCGCGCGCGTCAGGTACAGCCGCTCGCGTGCGCGGGTGATGCCCACGTAGGCCAGGCGGCGCTCCTCCTCCAGCTCCTTGGTCTGGCCGAGGGCGCGCATGTGCGGGAAGACGCCGTCCTCCATGCCGGTGACGAAGACGACGGGGAACTCCAGGCCCTTCGCCGTGTGCAGGGTCATCAGCGTGATGACGCCGCCGCCCTCCTCGTCCTCGTCGGGGATCTGGTCGGAGTCGGCGACGAGGGCGACCTTCTCCAGGAACTCGGCCAGCGTGCCGGGGTTCTCGCCCTCCTCGGAGGCGCGCTCCTGCTCGAACTCCAGGGCCACGGCCGCGAGCTCCTGGAGGTTCTCCACGCGGGTCTCGTCCTGGGGGTCGGTGGAGGACTGCAGCTCGGCGAGGTAACCGGTGCGCTCCAGGACCGCTTCCAGCACGGTGGCGGGGCCGGCGCCGGACTCGGCGATGGTGCGGAGCTCCTCCATCAGGACGTTGAAGCGCTTGACGGCGTTGGCCGAGCGGGCGGCCATGCCGTAGGCCTCGTCGACGCGGCGCAGCGCCTGCGAGAAGCTGATCTTCTCGCGCAGCGACAAGGCGTCGATCATGGCTTCGGCGCGCTCGCCGATGCCGCGCTTGGGCACGTTGAGGATGCGGCGCAGGGGGACGGTGTCCTCGGGGTTGGCGAGGACGCGCAGGTACGCCAGGACGTCGCGGACCTCCTTGCGCTCGTAGAAGCGCACGCCGCCGACGACCTTGTAGGGCAGGCCGACGCGGATGAGGATCTCTTCGAAGACGCGGGACTGGGCGTTGGTGCGGTAGAAGACGGCGACGTCGCCGGCCTTGGCGTCGCCGGCGTCCGTGAGGCGGTCGATCTCCTCGGCGACGAACTGGGCCTCGTCGTGCTCGGTGTCGGCGACGTAGCCGGTGATGGCGGGGCCGGCGCCGGCCTCGGTCCACAGGTTCTTCGGGCGGCGGCTCTCGTTGCGCTCGATGACCGCGTTGGCGGCGTTGAGGATCGTCTGCGTGGAGCGGTAGTTCTGCTCCAGGAGGATCGTCGTGGCGTCGGGGTAGTCCTCCTCGAACTGGAGGATGTTGCGGATCGTGGCGCCGCGGAAGGCATAGATCGACTGGTCGGCGTCGCCGACGACGCACAGCTCGGCCGGGCCCTCCTCGGGCGAGGACTCCGCGGTGCCGACGAGCTCGCGCACCAGGGTGTACTGCGCGTGGTTGGTGTCCTGGTACTCGTCGACCAGGACGTGCCGGAAGCGGCGGCGGTAGTGCTCGGCCACGTCCGGGAAGGCCTGGAGCAGGTGCACCGTGGTCATGATGATGTCGTCGAAGTCGAGGGCGTTGGCCTCGCGCAGCCGCGACTGGTACATCGCGTACGCCTCGGCGAGCGTCTTCTCGAACCCGTCGGCGGCCTGGGCGGCGAAGGCTTCCTCGTCGATGAGTTCGTTCTTGAGGTTGGAGATCTTCGCGCTGAACGACTTCGGCGGGAACTTCTTCGGGTCGAGGTCGAGGTCCCGGCAGACGAGCGCCATGAGCCGCTTGGAGTCGGCCGCGTCGTAGATCGAGAAGGAGGAGGTGAAGCCGAGCTTCTTGCTCTCGCGGCGCAGGATCCGCACGCACGCGCTGTGGAAGGTCATCACCCACATGGCGTTGGCCCGCGGGCCGACGAGCTGCTCGACGCGCTCCTTCATCTCGCCCGCGGCCTTGTTGGTGAAGGTGATCGCGAGGATCTGGCCGGGGTGCACGTGCCGGGCGCCGAGCAGGTGGGCGATGCGGTGGGTGAGCACGCGCGTCTTGCCGGAGCCGGCGCCGGCGACGATGAGCAGCGGGGAGCCCGTGTGCACCACGGCGGCGCGCTGCTGGTCGTTCATGCCCTCCAGCAGCGCGGCCGGGTCCACGACGGGCCGGTGGGCGCCGTCGCGGTAGTAGGCCTCGCGGGGGACGGGCACGTCGAACGCGCCCTGGAAGAGGTCGTGCGGCACCGGCTCCGGGGCCGTGTCCTCCGGGGGCGGGGGGTGCTCCTCGTCCGCGGGGCCGAGGTCCGCCAGGAAGCTGTCGTCAAAGAGGCTGCTCATCGCCTCCCGAGTCTAGGCGGCCCCACTGACACCCGGCCCCGCATTCACGGCGACAGTGGTCACCCCCACAGCCGGGGCGGGCGCCCGCCGCTGGTCACACCCACATCACCGCGATGAAGATGTTCGCCGCGGTGAGCGCGCCCACCGCACCGAAGACGGGGGCCGGGACCTTCTCGTCGTCGCGCTTGACGTAGACGAGGCCGAGGATCACCACCAGCAGCGCCAGCTTGGTGCCGAGCTTGACCATGTTGAGGGTGTCGTCCTGGGACTGGTGGAGGCCCACCAGGGCCACGCCGGTGACCAGCATGGTCAGCGCGCCGTGCAGCATGGCGGGCACCATGCGCGCCTCGCCCTTGCCCATGGCCTTCATCTGGGTCATGAAGCCGCCGAGCAGTGCGCCGATGCCGACGATGTGCAGGCCGACGACGGCGTGAATGAGTACGTCCATGGGGCCAGACCCTAGCCGGGGCCATATCACCCACCGGCAGCCAGGTGGGGCGCAATCGCCACTTCGGTCACGCGCAGCCTCCATCCCTCCGCGGGGGCGGGACCGACATGATCACCGCTCAGCGCGGGCCGATCGATTTCATCCACTACCGGTCATCGGCGTTCTGGAGCGTGACCTTGCGGAATAGCGTCCTGGCGCAGACGGCGGCGGTCCGCACGCTCCCCCCTCGTGGCGGGCCGCCGCCGGCACCGTCCGGCGGCGCCATTCCGGTCCCGCGGGCGGAGCAGGAACAGCAGGTCTGGAAGGAAGTGACGGCCGGCGTGGCAGCGCACCGCAAGCCAAGGCAGCACCCGCTCACCAGCAGCACCGTACGGACCGCGGCCGGTCTCGCCCTCGCGGGCGCCGCCACCGCCACGCTCCTCGACGGCACCGCGCAGGCCGCTCCCCCGCCCTCCACGGCCCAGCTCAGAGCCCGGGTCGACCAGTACTACCGCGAGGCCGAGGAGGCCACCGAGCACTACGACGGCGCCAAGGAGAAGGCCGACAAGGCCGAGGCCGACCTGGAGGGGCTGCGGGATCAGGCCGCCCGCCGGACCGAGCGGCTCAACGCTGCCCGCAACGCCCTGGGCTCCTACGCCACCGCCCAGTACCGCGAGGGCGGCATGCCGGCGAGCGTGCAGCTGATCCTGTCCTCCTCCCCCGGGCAGTACCTGGAGCGGGCCTCGCTGGCCCACCAGGCGGGCAGCAGGCAGGCCGTCGCCGTCAAGCGGTACGAGCGGGAGGTGCGGGAGGTGCAGCAGGTCCGTACGGCCGCCGACGCCCGCCTCGCGGAGCTCAAGCACGAGCAGGCCGACCTCGCCCGCCACAAGCACGCCGTCGAGGACAAGCTCGCGCAGGCGCGGCGCGTGCTGGCGGAGCTGCCGGACGAGGAGCGTGCCGCCGTGGAGCGCGGGGACGCCGCGGGGCCCGCCCCCGCCGCCCCCGCCGCCCGGGCCGACCGCTCGGAGCTCCGGGACGGCCTCCAGGCCCCCACGGAGCGGGCCGCGCGGGCGGTGGCGTTCGCGTACGCCGCGCTCGGCAGGCCCTACGTGTGGGGGGCGACCGGCCCCGCCGCCTTCGACTGCTCGGGCCTGACCCAGGCCGCCTGGCAGGCGGCCGGCGTCTCCCTGCCGCGCACCACGTACACGCAGATCAACGCGGGCCGGCGGGTCTCCAGGAGCGCGCTCGCCCCCGGCGACCTGGTGTTCTTCTACTCCGGCATCAGCCACGTCGGGCTCTACGTCGGCGGCGGGAAGATGATCCACGCCCCGCACCCGGGCGCGCCCGTACGGATCGCGCCGGTCGATGAAATGCCGTTCGCGGGGGCCGCCCGGCCTGTGTGACCGGCCTGTGTGATCAGCCCCTCAGGGCCGGGGCTACGACTTGATCTGGTGCGACAGCCACGTGAAGACGTCGGGGACCTGCCGCTTCCACACGGCCGTGCCGTGGCCGCCCGCACCCGCGGGCACCTTCGTCACCTGCACGGTCGTCGGCGGCTTGGCCGCCTGCTTGAGCGCCATGCCGCCCTGGTAGCCGTCGGCCTCCGCGCCGGAGACGAACAGCGCCACGCGCGGCGGCGTCTTGGCGCGCTCGAGCATCTTCAGCGGGTTGTTCTCGGCGCGCAGCTCGGGCGACTTCGCCGTCAGCGAGGAGGGCTCGCCGACGGGGTCGTTGTAGCCGGAGAGGCTCACGCCCGCGCGGTAGCGGTCGGGGTGGGCGACGGCCAGCTTGGCGGCGCAGTGCGCGCCCGCCGAGTAGCCCGCGACGGCCCAGCCGTCGGGCTTCTCCTGCGCGCGGAAGGTGTCCGTGACCATCTTGCGGACGTCGACGCTCAGCCAGGTGTCGGCGTTGACCTTGCCGGGGATGTTGGCGCAGCCGGTGTCGGTGTCGCCGAGGAGGGTGGTGCGGGGCGCGACGATGATGAAGGGCTCGACCTCGCCCTTCTTCATCATCGGCGCCAGCTGGGTGTTGACCTCCAGCGTGCCGAACCAGGCCTTCGCCGAGCCCGGGAAGCCCGGGAGGACCTCGACCACGGGGAACTTCTTGTCCTTGTACGCGGGGTCGTCGTACTGCGGCGGCAGCCAGACGTACACCTCGCCCTCGACGCCCGATATGCGGCCCTTGAGCTGGGTCTCCTGCACCCCGGGGCCCATCCGCTTGTCGGAGGCGGGCGTGAACTTCTGCGGGTGCTTGGGCGTCTCGTCGACCTTCTTGCCGCCGGTGCCGTCGGGGCCGAGGTCAGCCGCGGCCCGGACGTGGTCGCCGGTGCCGAGGAGGTCGTCCCAGTTGTCGAAGAGGCCGTTGGCGTTGTTGACGATCACGAACACCATGGTGATGGCGGTGACCTGCGCGAACAGCAGCATGAGCAGCCGTGCCGCCTGCCGTACGAGCTTCGGGCCGCCGATCCTGCTCCACAGCGCCAGGGGCAGGACGAGGGCCGTCACGACCAGCGCGACCGTGGTGAGGAGGAAGGGCGTCCCCGTCAGGCTCATCGGGCTCTCGTTTCGGATCTCGGGCCCCGCGCGGGGCCGGGGCCCTGCGTGCGTGAGAGCCTCTCGTCCGTTCAAGAGGGCCGGCGAGCCGGGGAGGTTCCTCGTCCTCCCCCGTACGGCGCACACATATCCGAATTCGGACCCGGCCGCCGGGGACAATCCGGAAGCCGGGGTCCGGACCGGGCCGGGGCCGGGCCCGGGTGCGGGCCGGCCGGGGCTCAGACCAGGCGGCGGGCGGTCGCCCAGCGGGTGAGCTCGTGGCGATTGGAGAGCTGGAGCTTGCGCAGCACCGCCGAGACGTGCGACTCGACGGTCTTCACCGAGATGAAGAGCTGCTTGGCGATCTCCTTGTACGCGTAGCCGCGGGCGATCAGGCGCAGCACCTCGCGCTCGCGCTGGGTGAGCCGGTCGAGGTCCTCGTCGACGGGCGGGGCGTCGGTGGAGGCGAAGGCGTCGAGGACGAAGCCGGCCAGCCGCGGGGAGAAGACGGCGTCGCCGTCCTTGACCCGGAAGACGGCGTCGACGAGGTCCGTGCCGGTGATGGTCTTGGTGACGTAGCCGCGGGCGCCGCCGCGGATGACACCGATGACGTCCTCGGCGGCGTCCGAGACGGACAGCGCGAGGAAGCGCACCGGGCGCTCGGCGTCGGCCATCAGGGAGGCGCTGCGGCGCAGCACCTCGACCCCGCCGCCGCCGGGCAGGTGGACGTCGAGCAGGACGACCTCGGGGCGGGTGGCGGTGATGACGGTGACCGCCTGGTCGACGTCGGCGGCCTCGCCGACGACCTCGACGCCCGTCCGGTCGGTGGCCCCGATCTCGGCCTGCACGCCCGTACGGAACATGCGGTGGTCGTCCACCAGCACGACCCGTGCGTGGCGCTGCACCGTCTCTTCGGTCGTCATGACGCGTTCTCCGCCCTCTCCATTTCCAGCTCCACTTCGGTTCCCCCACCGGGCACGGACCGCAGCCGGGCCGTGCCGCCGTTGCGCTGCATCCGGCCGATGATGGACTCGCGGACGCCCATGCGGTCGTCCGGCACCGCGTCCAGGTCGAAGCCGGGGCCGCGGTCGCGCACGGAAAGGAAGACCGTACGCCCCTCGACCTCGGCGTACACCTGGACGGCGCCGCCCTCGCCACCGTACTTGGCGGCGTTGACCATGGCCTCGCGGGCGGCTTGCATCTGGGCGGCGAGGCGCTCGTCGAGCGGGCAGTCGCCGACGACGACCACCTCTATGGGCACGCCGTGGTGGTCCTCGACCTCGGCGGCGGTGGCCTTGACGGCCTCGGCCAGGGTGTCGGGCTGCTCGGCGTCGTCCTTCCCGCGGCCCTCCGGGCGGTAGAGCCAGGCGCGCAGCTCGCGCTCCTGGGCGCGGGCCAGGCGGGCCACCTCGCGGGGATCCTCGGCGTTGCGCTGGATCAGGGTGAGGGTGTGCAGGACGGAGTCGTGGACGTGGGCCGCGACCTCGGCGCGCTCCTGGGCGCGGATGCGCATCGTGCGCTCGGCGGACAGGTCCTGGGTCATGCGGACGAGGGAGGGGCCCGCCAGCAGCGCTATGCCGACCAGCACGGCCAGGGAGGCCTGGAGGACCGTGCCGAGGTGCTCGGCGGAGCCCTGGAGGACGACGATGCCCGTCACGCCCGCGGCGGCGAGGACGACCCCGGCCGCGACGCGCGCGAGCGGCAGGACCCGCTTGCTGCGGCCGACCTGCATCCAGTGCGCCCGGCGGGCGTTGTCGGCCTGGCGCCAGACGAGGGCGACGCCGGCGCCGACCAGCAGCAGGGGCCAGATGTAGGCGTTGGCGCGGCCGAGGTGGAGGTTGTCCACGAAGATCGCGGCGCCGATGACCAGGGCCGCGAGGGCGACGACCTGCCCGCGGTCCGGCTTGCGGGCCAGGAGGCGCCGGCGGCCGTCGGGGGCCGTCTCGGCGGGCAGCGGGCGCGGGGCCTCGACGCCGCCCACGCCGAGCGGCACCACGAACCAGAACACCGCGTAGAGCACGGCGCCCATGCCCTGGGCCAGCAGCAGCGCGACGAAGACCAGGCGCACCCAGGACACGGGCAGGCCCAGGTGACCGGCGAGACCGCGCGCGACACCGCCGAACATGCGGCCCTCGGCGCTGCGGTAGAGCTTGCGCAGCGGCGGGGCGTCGGGGTGCTGCGGACGGGACGGCACGGTCATGTACTGATCGTCACATGTCCGCGGGGGCCCGGGCATCAGGGTTTGCCCCTGACGGGACCCCTAGTGGGCGGTGGTCCGGAAGCCGTCGCGGACCGCGTCGAAGACGGGGCTGTGCTTGTCCCACTCGGCCGCGGGCGCCGAGAGGTAGATCGCGTACTCCTTCTCGCCCGGCCGGCCGAACCCGAGGTCGGCGGCCCGGTAGTCGCGCGCCCGGCCCTTCCAGGAGAACTCCCAGATCGCCGCGGGCATCCCGCGGTACTCCGTGCTCTGCATGCGCCGCTGGTGGTAGCCGGGCAGCTTGCCCTCGCTGACGGACTTGGCCTCGTCGTCCTTCCAGCGCTGGAGGGGGTCGCTGCTCGCGAGGTCGAGGACGGAGACCCGCAGGCCCACCAGCCCGCTCGGGTCGACGTAGAGGATCTCGTTGCTGTCCTTGAGGTTCCCGCGCTTCCAGCCGTCCGGCACGGGGAAGGAGATGCCGGCCTCCTTCTCCGTCACCAGGTGGTAGCCGGGCGGCGGCGGCTTCGGGGCCGTGCTCGGGCTCGCCTTCCCGCTCGGGTGGGCGGAGGAAGCGTCGTGGGCGGGTGCGGCCTGGTTCGAGCTGTCGTCGTCCGCCTGCCCCTGGGTCAGGAAGAACGCGCCGGCCGCGACGCCCGCGACGGTGACGAGGGCCAGGGTGCTCCACAGGACGGGGCGGCGGCGGCCGGCGGCCTTGGCGGGGGCGGCAGGGGCCGGGGCCGGAGCCGGGGCCGCGGGGGCGGGTGCCGCGGCCTTCGTCGGCGCCGTCAGCTCGGTGGAAGCGCCAGGAAGGCCAGGAGCGGCGGGAGCGGCGGGCACGGCGGCAGCGGTGGGGGCTGTGCGGGCCGTGGCGGCGGTCGCCGTCATGGTGCCGCGGTCCGGCCGGTCGCCCCAGGGCGCGGGGCCGGGGGCGGCGGGCCGCGGCCCCGCGGCGGATATGTGCGCCGTGTCCGCCGCGGCCGCGGGCTCGCGCAGGATCTGCTCGGCCAGGTCGGCCGGGGGCCGCACGGCCGGGTCCTTGGCGAGCAGGGTCTCGATGAGCCGGGTGAGCTCGCCCGCGTTGCGCGGCGGCTCCAGGGGGTCCATGGCGATCGCGTACGCCGTCTCGACGGCGGTGTCCTTGCGGAACGGCGGGCGGCCCTCCAGGGCCTGGTACAGCGTCGCACCGAGCGCCCACAGGTCGGAGGCGGGCCCGGGCTTGGCGCCCTTGACGCGCTCGGGCGCGATGTAGTCGATCGAGCCGACCATCTCGCCGGTCTTGGTGAGCGTGGAGGTGCCGGTGGACTGGGCGATGCCGAAGTCGGTGAGGACGACCCGGCCGTCGTCGCCGAGCAGCACGTTGCCGGGCTTCACGTCGCGGTGGAGCACTCCGGCCGCGTGGGCCGCGCGGAGCGCCGCGATCATGCCGCGGCCGATGCGGGCGGCTTCCTCCGGGGTGATGGTGCCGTGCTTGAGGACGTCGCCGAGCGTCCTGGAGGGCACGTACTCCATGACGATGCAGGGCAGGCCGTGGTCGTCGACGACGTCGTGCACGACGACCACATTGGGGTGGGTGATCCGGGCGGCGCTGCGGGCCTCGCGGCGGGTGCGCTCGTAGAGGGTGGCGAGCTCGTCGTCGTCCAGGTACGGCGAGACGTGCAGCTGCTTGAGCGCGACCTGACGGTCGAGCAGCTCGTCCTGGGCACGCCAGACCGTGCCCATGCCGCCGCGGCCTATCCGCTCGGCGAGGCGGTACCGCCCGGCGACCAGCCGGCCCTGGTCCGGCCCTGGACCGGACGCCGCCTGCCCGGGCACTGACCCATCCACGCCGAACTCCTCCGGTTCCCCTGCTGTGCACTGTCGCGCCACGATATACGGCACCTTCTCAGGGGCGATCTCAGGGAACGGCCAGGGTTGCAGGGTGTGCCGCAAGCCCGTTCCGGTTGACACCATGTTCTTTATGACCGACACACCCACCCCCCAGGACGCGCATCAGGCGGGTCCGGTTCACGGTGATCCGCAGGACGCCCGGCCGCCGCTGCGGCGCAGCCGTGAGCAGAAGGTGGTCTCCGGCGTGTGCGGCGGCCTCGGCCGCTTCTTCGACGTCGACCCCGTGATCTTCCGGGTGGTGCTCGGTGTGCTGGCGGTCTCCGGCGGCCTGGGCCTGATCCTCTACGGCTTCGCCTGGCTGCTGATCCCCCTGGAGGGCGAGGAGGAGAACGAGGCCCGGCGGATGCTCTCGGGCCGCGTCGAGGGCCCGGCGCTGACGGCGGTGCTGTGCGCGCTGGTGGGCTGCGGGCTGTTCCTGTCGATGCTCAACAACAGCGCGGTGATGTCCTTCGCGCTGATGCTGACGGCCGCGATGGCCGGCGCGGCCTACTGGTCGTACCACCGCCACGAGCCCGGCGGCGAGGCCGCGGTGTCCGCGGCCCAGAAGGTGCACAAGGTGCAGAAGACGGCGGCGCCCCCGCCCGAGACCAAGGCGCCGCCCGCGCCGGGCGGCCCCTCCTGGTGGCGCGACCCGATCATCAAGGACGGCACGACGGGCCCGATAGGCGCCGGCACCGGCTATCTGTGGGGCCCGGACGACGGCCCGCAGGCCGAGGCGGAGCGGGCCCCGTTCAGGCTCCGTCCCGCGCGCGCCGGCGCCCCGCCCGGGGGCACCCCCCTCGGCGGCACGCCGCTCGGCGGCTGGACGTTCCTGGCCGCCGTCGTCGCCCTCGCGCTCGGCACCGGCCTCACCTGGCGCCACCACCCGCTCGGCACCTGCCTGGAGGTCGGCCTGGCCTGTGCCCTGGCCGTCTTCGGCCTCGGCATGACCGTCAGCTCCCGCTACGGCCGCACCGGCGGCGGCACGGTCGTCGCGGCCGTCCTGACCGCCCTGCTGCTGGCGGGCGCGGCGGGCCTGCCGAAGTCGGTCTCCACCCGGTGGACGCACTCCACCTGGCGCCCGGAGACCGTGGCCGCCGTCCGCGACGAGTACCGCGTGGGCAGCGGGGTGGGCGAGCTCGACCTCACCGGCCTGCCGTGGCAGCGGGGCGGCACGGTCGCCACCCGCGCGGAGGTGGGCGCGGGCCGGCTCAAGCTGATCGTTCCGGACGATGTCACGGCCCGGATCACGATGGACGTCGGCGTGGGCGACATCCGCCTCCCCGGCGAGGCGCGCGACGACGTCGACGTCCGCCCGGAGCAGAAGGAACGCGTGACGCTGGAGCCGCGGTCCGGGAAGCCCTCCCGCGGCACTCTCGATATCCGGCTCAAGGTCGGTATCGGCCGAGTGGAGGTGGACCGTGCGTCGTCATGACTTCGAGCCGGGGAAGCTGGTGATCGGGCTCGTCCTGCTGGTGTGCGCGGGCGCGTACCTGGCGGCGGCCCACGGAGATCTTCACTTCCCTTCGTATGCGCTGCTGCCCGTGCTGGTGGCGGGGTTCTGCCTCGCGGGCGTGGTGTCGTTCGTGGCCTTCGCGATACGGCGCCGGCGGTAGCCTCCACCGCCTGCACGTCCGCCGCGGGCTTATTTCTTGGTGCGACGGGGCGCCTTGGCGGGTGACTTGGCGGGGGCCTTGGCATGCGCCTTGGCCGGCGACCTGCCGCCCGACCGGGCAGCCGCCTTGACCGACGGCTTGCGCGGCCGCCTGCCGGCCGGCCTGCGCGCCGGCGCCCTGAGCGGGCCCGCGTCCACCGACCAGACGGGCGCGCCCGCCACCACCAGCGGCAGCCACGCCATCAGGTAGATCAGGTCGTTGCCGTAGTAGTACGGCGTGGTCTGCCAGCTGACGGTCAACCAGAGGCTGAGGGAGATGAGCGCGCCGCCCGCCGCGGCGACGCGCGCGAATATCCCGAAGAGGGTGCCTATGCCCACCGCGAACTCGCCGAGGCCCATCGCATAGCCGAAGCCCTCGGGGTCCTTCAGGGCCAGGTCGACCAGATCCGGCACGGCGGACGTGCCGCGGACCGTACGCATCAGCTCGCCGATCGAGCCGGGCCCGGTGTCCGCCAGGAAGCCGGAGTCCGTCAGCTTGTCGAGGCCCGCGTAGATGAACGTGACGCCGAGGAAGACGCGCAGCGGCAGCAGTGCGTACCGCGCGCTCTCCCCCTGCTTTCCGCGCCCGATGAATGCCATGGCGTCCGCCGCCTCTCCATTCCGCCTTGTCCGTCCTGGCCCTCATCCGGAATCCGGAATCCGAACCAGTGGTCCTCCGAACCATACGGACGGAAGGCGGAATGCGTTCACCCCTGTGGATAACCTTCCCGCGGACGAGCCCCGGCACCGCGGTCAGGCGCCGGTGCGGATCCCCAGCGCGCTGCCCTCCAGCCACTCCTCCCAGCTGAGGTTCCAGTCGCCGTAGCCGTTGCCGAAACGGTCCATCGGCTTCGGCTTGGTGCTGCCGGTGACCTGCACGACGTCTCCCTTGAGGCTCAGCCCGTACAGCCACTTCGCGTCGGCCGTCGACATGCCGATGCACCCGTGGCTGACGTTCTCCTTGCCGAACGACTCGGCGTTGTCGGGCGCGGCGTGCACGTACTCGCCGCTGACCGTCTCGCGCATGCTGTATTCGTACGACCCGTAGAAACCGTCGGGGTGGTTGCGCGGGATGCCGATGGAGAGCGAGTCCATGACGACCTTGCCCTCCTTGGCGAGGATCGTCTTGATCCCCTCCCGGGTGCCGAAGCCCTTGCTCTCGTCGCCGCCGCTGACCGGGATGGTGCGCAGCGTCTCGCCGTTGCGCACGACGGTCAGCTTGCGGGTCTTGAGGTCGACGGTGTTCACCATCGAGTCGCCGATGGTGAAGGAGACCGTGCGGTCGCCGGCGGCGGCCGTGCCTTCGGCGAGCTGCACGCCGGACAGGCGGGCGTCGAGGGTCACTTTGGTGCCCGCGGGCCAGAACTTCTCGGGCCGGAAGTGGACGCGGGTGTCACCCTTGGTCTCGTTCCAGTGCCAGGCGCCGGGGACCTTCGGCGAGGTGGAGACCTTCAGGCGGCCCTCGATGCCGGCGCGCAGCTTCTCGGAGACCTTCTGCTGCTTGAAGACGATCGCGATGGGCTGGCCGACGCCGACCTTCTCGCCGTCGGCGGGGGCGATCTCGGGCCGGACGACCTTGGCGGCTCCCTTGAGCAGCGCGGCCTCGGGGGCGGGCTGCTCCGTGACGGGCGCGGGGCTCGGCGGGGCGGTGGCGGGCGAGGACGGCGCGGAGGACTTCGCGGGCCGCTGCTCGGCCTCGGCTCCGCCACCGCACGCCGTGACGGCCAGGCCGGTCAGGGCGAGGGCGGCGGTCAGCCCGGCGGCACGGGTGGGGCGCATGGTTCTCCTACCGGTTCACGACACGACGGAGCCGAGGCGCGGCCGCCTCGGCTCCCCACCATCGTAAACAAGGTAAAGGAAAAGCAAAAACCCCCGGAAGAACGAGCCACCCCCGCCGAACGGCGGGGGTGGACGAGCCCCGGGCCGGGGGCCCCGCGGTGGTCCCGGCGGCCCTCAGCCCAGCAGCTCCGGCTCACTCCGCGTGATCTGCTGGTACAGCGGCTGGTAGTTGATCCACGCCGCCAGGTCGTTGCCGAGCTGGCCCCGCGTGTGCCGGGCACTGGCCTGGTCGATCAGGACGGGCTTCCCGGCCGCCTTCGCCGCGAGCTGCACCTGGCAGGAGCGCTCCATGGTGATGAACCACCACGCCGCCGCGTCCACCGTTTCCCCCACGGTCAGCAGCCCGTGGTTGCGCAGGACGACCGCCTTGTGCGGCCCGAGCGCCGTGGCGATCCGGCGCCCCTCCTCCTCGTCCACCACGACACCCGTGTAGTCGTCGAAGAGGGCGTGGTCCTCGTAGAAGGCGCACACGTCCTGCGTGATCGGCTCCAGCAGCTCCCCCAGCGCGGACAGCGCGCGCCCGTACGTGGAGTGGCTGTGCGCGGCGGCCACGACGTCCGGCCGCGCGCGGTGGATCTGCGAATGGATCGCGAACGCCGCCTGGTTGACGTGGTAGCGGCCCTCGACGACCTGCCCCTTGTGGTTCACGAGGATCAGGTCGCTCACGGTGATGTGCTTGAACGACATCCCGAACGGGTTGACCCAGAAGTGATCCGTGAACTCCGGGTCGCGCGCGGTGATGTGCCCCGCGACGCCCTCCTCGAAGCCGAACCGGCCGAACAGCCGCAGCGCCGCCGCGAGCCGCTCCTTGCGGTGACGCCGCTCCTCCTCGGGGGTGTCGTGCTTGGGCGGCATCGCGAAGTGCAGTTGATCAGTGGGTACGGGTACGGGTACGGCTACGGGGGCGGGCGCGGCTGCGGGTACGGCCGGGACTGTGGCTGCGGGCTCCTGCCCGGACGGCGTTTGCGACACGATCGGCACTCCTCTGCTCCGTTCGGTACGGAACGGAAGCTACCGCCGGGTACCCGCGGAGAACAGGCCCTCCGCAGCCGCCGCGTGCTCCAGGATCGCCTCGGCCAGCGGCCCGAGGCACTCCCGCGGCAGGGCGTGCCCCATGCCCGGCATCGCCACCGTGCGGGCGTTGCCGATCACTTGGGCGATGTGGCGGGGGTGGGGCGGCGGGAAGACGGGCTCGGCGGAGGCGTCGGTCACCAGCGTGGGGACGGTGTTGCGCGCCAGCTCCTCCGTACGGTCCATGTCGGAGTGATCGGCGCGGCCGTGAGCGGTGGAGACGTCGTAGCGCCCCGCGTGCTCGATGATCCGCCGCTCGCGCTCCCGCATCTCGTCGGCGTGGAAGGGCAGTTCCTCGCCGCTGAGCAGCCGCCAGTGCTCCACGCGCCGGTCCAGCTCGGCCTCCAGGCCGTGATCCTCTACGGGCCGGGCCCACATCTCCAGGACGCGCGGGTCGATGGGAGGCAGGTCGGCGGCGGCGGTCTCCGCGCCCCCGGCCTCGACGAGCGGCTTCCCGCTCAGCGCGCAGGTCCCGATGAGGGTGGCGCTGAGGATGCGGTCGGGGTGATCGGCGAGCAGCAGCTGCGCCAGCATGCCGCCGAGCGACAGCCCGACGATGTGGGCCCGCTCGACGCCGTGGGCGTCCAGGACGGCGAGGGCGTCCTCCGCGAGGTCGTTGATCCGGTAGGGCTGCTCGTCGAACGACCAGGTGGAGCGGCCGGCGTCGCGGTGGTCGTAGCGGATGACGCGGTGGCGCGCGGCGAGAGCGTCGGCGAACTCCTCGGGCCAGGCCATGCCGGAGGCTTGCGCGCCCATGATCAGGAGCAAGGGCGTGGCGTCGTCGGCTGCGCCGCGCTCGTCGGTCCACAGGTGGACGCCGGGGGCGACGGTGACGGTGCGGGTACGGGTGGGGATTCGGGGCATGGTGGATTCCTCCTGGGTTCGTACGCGGGGCGCGCACCTCAGGACTGAAACGATACGTCTCGTCTCGCCCTCGCGCCAGGGCTGCCGCCCTCCTCGCAGGAGGTCGGCAGAGTCGCAGGCTTACGCGCGACGGGGGCGACGCTGGTTGACGATGGTGAGATCGATGTCGATATCGAACGGGACCGACAACTTCAGCCGACCATGGAAGATCCCGCTCGGAACATACGAGCGGGTCGCCGGATCGAGCTCGTAGACGTAAACGACCGGAAGCTTCTCGTTCTCCTCCACGCGCCAGAAGTGCGGGATGCCTGCGGCTGCGTACTTACGAGGCTTAACCTCGCGATCACGTTCGAGAGAGTCTTCGGAGACGACCTCGACCGCGAGAATGACATCCTCCGGCTTGAGCCAGGTGCCCTTCGGGCCCGTGTCCGCACCAGTCGGCGCCACCAGGAGGTCTGGATCCGGGCGGTTTCGCTTGTCCAGCCTGACGGTGAACTCCCGGAAGACATCAAGCTCGTCCGGCGCCTGCTCCAGGAGAAGGTTCTCCAGCAGCCGCATGGCCCGGAAATGAAACTCGGTCTGCGGACTCACGAAGACGAGACTCCCGTCAATCAGCTCGGTGTGCCGCGGCAAGTCCGGGAGCCGGTCGAGGTCATCTGCTGTCCAGCCACCGGGCGGGGGAACCGGGTAGTGGTACTGCTCGTCCAGCTCGAACTCGGGTGCGGCGCTCATGATTGCTCCCATGGGACGGAGTCTCGCCTGTACGGCCAGCGTACCCACGCCAAACGCCGATGCCGCCGCCCAAACGAATGGACGACGGCACCGGCGTTCGATCAGAGGATCCGATCAGCGGAGGGGGAGGACTACTCCCACTCGATCGTCCCCGGCGGCTTGCTCGTGATGTCCAGGACCACGCGGTTGACCTCGTCCACCTCGTTCGTGATGCGGGTCGAGATGCGCGACAGCACGTCGTACGGCAGACGCGACCAGTCGGCCGTCATGGCGTCCTCGGACGAGACCGGGCGGAGCACGATCGGGTGGCCGTAGGTGCGGCCGTCGCCCTGGACGCCGACGCTGCGGACGTCCGCGAGGAGGACGACCGGGCACTGCCAGATCTCACGGTCCAGACCGGCCGCGGAGAGCTCCTCGCGGGCGATGGCGTCGGCCTCGCGCAGCAGGTCGAGGCGCTCCTTGGTCACCTCGCCGACGATGCGGATGCCGAGGCCCGGGCCCGGGAAGGGCTGGCGCTGGACGATCTCGTCGGGCAGGCCGAGCTCCTGGCCGACCATGCGGACCTCGTCCTTGAAGAGCTGGCGGAGCGGCTCGACGAGCTCGAACTCCAGGTCCTCGGGGAGGCCGCCCACGTTGTGGTGGGACTTGATGTTGGCGGTGCCGGTGCCGCCGCCGGACTCGACCACGTCGGGGTAGAGCGTGCCCTGGACCAGGAAGGCGACGTCCTCGCCGCCCGCGCCGGCCTCGGCCACGATCTCGGCCTGGGCCTGCTCGAAGACGCGGATGAACTCCCGGCCGATGATCTTGCGCTTGGTCTCCGGGTCGGAGACGCCCGCGAGGGCGCTCAGGAAGCGCTCCTGCGCGTCGACGACCTTGAGCTGGACGCCCGTCGCGGCGACGAAGTCCTTCTCGACCTGCTCGGTCTCGCCCTTGCGCATCAGGCCGTGGTCGACGTAGACGCAGGTGAGCTGGTCGCCGATGGCCTTCTGGACGAGGGCCGCGGCGACAGCGGAGTCCACGCCGCCGGACAGGCCGCAGATGGCGCGCTTGCTGCCGACCTGCTCGCGGATCGCGGCGACCTGCTCCTCGATCACATTGCCCGTGGTCCACGTGGGCTCGATGCCCGCGCCGCGGTACAGGAAGTGCTCCAGGACCTGCTGGCCGTGCGTCGAGTGCATGACCTCCGGGTGGTACTGGACGCCGTAGAGCTTCTGCGCGTCGTTCTCGAAGGCGGCGACGGGCACGACGTCCGTGGACGCGGTGACCGTGAAGCCCTCGGGGGCGGCCGAGCAGGCGTCGCCGTGCGACATCCACACCGACTGCTCCGCCGGCGTGCCCTCGAAGAGCGTCGAGCCGGTCTTGGAGACGTGCAGCGGCGTACGGCCGTACTCGCGCGCGCCGGTGTTGTCGACCGTGCCGCCGAGGGTCGCCGCCATCAGCTGGAAGCCGTAGCACATGCCGAAGACCGGGACACCGGCCTCGAACAGGCCGCGGGCGTCGTCGAGGCGGGGAGCGCCCTCCTCGTAGACCGACGAGGGACCGCCGGACAGGATGATCGCCTTCGGGTTCTTCGCGAGCATCTCCGCCACCGGCATGGTGGACGGGACGATCTCGCTGTAGACCCGCGCCTCGCGGACGCGGCGGGCGATGAGCTGGGCGTACTGCGCGCCGAAGTCGACAACGAGCACCGGCTCCGCGGTGTTGTCGTGGGCGGCGGGGGGTGCTGCTGACACGGGAGCGGCCTTCCGGCGGTGGAGGAGGGGTCTGTATTTGTCGATTCTACCGGGGCGCGGGTGCTTCCTTTTGTCTCACCATCCGAAAGCACACCGGACCACGTTGGCCCCCGGGCCGTCCGCGGGCCATACTGTCCCCCATGCGCAAGCACCAGACCTTCGTCTTTACCTATGGCATCCGGCCCGTCCGGCTGCCATGGTCGTGCTGCTTGAGCAACTGACAAGCGACTTCCACAGGCGCCCCGGGCCGACAAGGCCCGGGGCGCCTGTCGCTTTTCCCGGGCCGTGCCGCTCCGGGGGGCCACCGCCCCTTTTTGGAGGATCAGACATGAGCGCCGGCATCAGCACTGTGAGCAGCAGCACCATGAGCCCCCGCCCCGCCCCCGCCGAGACCGGCGCCCGCACCGACGCGGCCGCCGGCGTGATCACCGGTGCCCGGCAGCGGATCGACGATCTCGACGGCAGGATCATCGGGCTCATCCAGGAACGGATGGCCGTCTCGGCCGTGATCCAGCAGGAGCGCATCGCCTCCGGGGGGCGCCGGGTGAACCTCTCCCGCGAGATGGAGATCATCGGCCACTACAGCGACCAGCTCGGCAAGCCCGGCACCACGCTCGCCATGACGCTGCTGGAGCTGTGCCGCGGCCGCGTCTGACGACGACCTTCACGGAGCCGCAGGCGCCCCTGCACAGACGCCTCTCAGGCGCCCTGTACCGGCGCCTCTGTACAGGCGCCGCATGCGGGTTCGGAGGACCGGGCCGTCACGTCACCCGGACGGCGCGTGACCGTACGGCGCCCCGCTTCGTTGAGCCGGGTGCCCGCGCCATCCAGGAGCGGCCCACCTGAAATCCACGCGTGGCTTCCGCCCCTGTTCACCTGGGCGCCCGGCACCGACAGGGCGGATCCACCGGAGTGTGAGACGTGCGAGTGCGCGCGTCGTGGGACCTCACTCCGGTGCACGGCGACCGGTCAGCAGGGGACAGCAGCCCGGTTGCCACCAAGGACGGTCGGTTCCGGGGACGCCTGGAACCGACCGTATCCGGTCGAAACGGTTGCGCCGAGTCCGGCCCATCCCGCACGATGCCAGGAGAGCACCAACCTCCTGGTCCCGTACCGCCATTGGTCGAACCAGTGAGGCCCGTACGCCCCGCACCACCCGCGCACGACCCATGACCCGCGGCGCTCCCCCCGGCGCCGCTCCGCGGCACCGACCCTGCCCTGACCTCGGTGCCGGCAGTCAAGGGCCCCGAGGCCGCCCGCACGCCCCCGCGGAGGCGGCCCGGGGCCCTTCGCCGTGAGCCGCGCCCCTCAGGCCCTCAAGAAGACCCGCACCCGCGCCCGTTCGGCCGCCCCTCCGGCGGGAGCACCGGCAGCAGCCTCAGCAATGGCCGCCCCTCCGGCGCCGGCTGCACCGACGACACCTCCGGCGCCGCCTTCAACTTCAGTTCCCCGTACGCCCCTTCCGGCACGGCCGGCCGTACGGGCGCGACCGCCTCGATCCGTTCGTACGTCTGTCCCTGCTCCGGCCGCGGGTCGGGCTCGCCCTTGTTCGGCCAGAAGGACATGGCCCGTTCCGCCTGGGCCGTGATGGTGAGCGACGGATTGACGCCGAGGTTCGCGGAGACGGCCGCGCCGTCCACGACCGAGATGCCGGGGTGCCCGTACAGCCGGTGGTACGGGTCGATGACGCCCTGCGCGGCGTCCGCGCCGATCGGGCAGCCGCCGAGGAAGTGCGCGGTCAGCGGGGTGCCCATCAGCTCGCCCACATTGCTGCCGGGGAAGCCGTTGATCTCCTCGGCGATGATGTCCGCGGCCATCGCCGCCGCGGGGATCTGCTTCGGGTTGGGCGCCCCGTGGCCCTGCCGCGCGGTCAGCAGGCCCTTGCCGGGGCCGCGGCTCCGGCGGTACGTGGTCAGGGAGTTGTCGAGCGACTGCATCACGAGCCCGATGATCGTCCGCTCGGACCAGCGCCGGTTGGAGAGCGACCGCAGCAGCTGCACCGGGTGCCGTACGCAGCGCGCCGCCCACGCGACGGCCCGCGGCGACCGCGTCCCCACCGGCACTTGGAGGACGGACATCAAGCCCATCGCGTTCGACCCCTTGCCGTAGCGGACGGGCTCGATGTGCGTGTGGTCGTCCAGATAGGCGGAGGAGGTGATGGCGACGCCCCGCGTGAAGTCCGGCCGGGCCCCGCCGTGCGCGGTGCCGTAGCGGCGGTCGTCGGTCTGCGCGCCCACCAGGGCCTCGGAGTTCGTCCGGGTCAGCCGGCCCAGCCCGGACGGGATGCGGGGCAGCAGGCCCTTGTCCTTCATGGTGTGCAGCAGCGTCTGGGTGCCGTACGTGCCGGCGGCGATCACGACCCGCTCCGCGCGCAGGACCCGCGGCCGGGCGGCCCCGGAGCCGCGCCGCTTGTCGGTCGGGACGGTCACGACGCGGTAGCCGCCCTCCCGGTGCTCGGTCACCGCGACGACGGTGGTCATGGGGTGGACGACGGCGCCCGCCCGCTCGGCCAGGTACAGGTAGTTCTCGTTGAGGGTGTTCTTCGCGCCGTGCCGGCAGCCGGTCATGCACTCGCCGCACTCGGTGCAGGCCCGGCGGGCGGGGCCGGCGCCGCCGAAGTAGGGGTCGGCGGTCTCCTCGCCGGGCCGGGCCCGGTGCGTGCCGTCGGCGTCCTCGCCGTCCCCGAAGAACACCCCGACCGGGGCCTTGCGGAAGGTCTCCCCCACGCCCAGCCGCTCGGCCGCCGCCTTCAGGTGGATGTCGGAGGGCGTCGTCGTGGGGTTGAGGCGGACACCGAGCATGCGGCTCGCCTGGTCGTAGTACGGCCGCAGCTCCTCCTCCCAGTCGGTGATGCCGGACCACTGCCGGTCCTGGAAGAACGCCTTCGGCGGCACGTAGAGGGTGTTGGCGTAGTTGAGCGAGCCGCCGCCGACGCCGGCGCCCGCGAGGACCATGACGTTGCCGAGGAGGTGGATGCGCTGGATGCCGTAGAGGCCGAGTGCGGGCGCCCACAGGTAGTTGCGCAGGTCCCACGAGCTCCTGGGCAGGTTGTCGCGGGTGAAGCGGCGGCCCGCCTCCAGGACGCCCACGCGGTAGCCCTTCTCGGTCAGGCGCAGCGCGGAGACCGCGCCGCCGAAGCCCGAGCCGACGACGATCACGTCGTAGTCGAACACTGCCTCTCCGTTCCTCCGTGTCGTACGTGAACGTGAACGCGAACGTGAACGCGTGTTGCGCGGCAGGGGGCCGTCAGCGCAGGCGCAGCGTCTTCAGCAGCCGCAGGCCCCGGGTCATGATCTCCGCGTACTTGGCGTCGTCCAGCCCGAAGGCCGGGCCGAGCGGTACGACGCGCTGGTGGGCGACCGTCTGGGCCTCGGTGTACTTGAGGATGCCCTCGGAGCCGTGGCGGCGGCCCAGCCCCGACTCGCCCATGCCGCCCATGGGGGCCTGCGCGCTGCCGTACGCGGCCGCGTAAGCCTCGTTGACGTTGACGGTGCCGGTGCGCAGCCGCGCCGCGATCGCGCGGCCGCGCCGCCCGTCGGCGGTCCACACGCTCGCGTTGAGCCCGTACGGGGTGGCGTTGGCGAGGGCGACGGCTTCGTCCTCGTCCCGGAAGCGGTAGACGGAGACGACGGGCCCGAAGGTCTCCTCGGCGCACACGGCCATGGACGGCTTGACGCCGTCGAGGATCGTCGGCTCGTAGAAGAACGGGCCGACGTCGGGCCGCGGGCGGCCGCCCGCGAGGACGGTGGCGCCCTGCGCGACGGCGTCGTCGACGTGCCGGGTCACCGCGTCCAGCTGGCGCTGTGAGGCGAGGGAGCCCATGTCGGCGCCGTAGGCGAGGCCCGTGCCGAGCCGCAGGGCCTTGGCGCGGGCGGTGAAGCGCTCCAGGAACGCGTCGGCGACGGACTCGTGCACGTACAGCCGCTCGATGGAGATGCACAGCTGTCCCGCGGACGAGAAGCAGCCGCGGACGGCGCCCGCGGCGGCCTTCTCGACGTCGGCGTCGTGGAGGACGAGCATGGCGTTCTTGCCGCCGAGTTCGAGCGAGGAGCCGATCAGGCGGGCCGCGGCGCCCTGGGCGACCTCGCGGCCGGTGCGCGTGGAGCCGGTGAAGGAGACGTAGTCGGCGTGCGCGACGAGCGCCGGGCCGATGACCGGGCCGTCGCCGATCACGACCTGCCAGACCTCCTCCGGCAGCCCCGCCTCGACCAGCAGCTCGCGCGCCCACAGGGCGGTCAGGGCCGTCCCGGTGTCGGGCTTCATCACGACGGCGTTGCCGGCCACGAAGGCGGGCAGGGCGTCCCCCACGGACAGTTCCAGCGGGTAGTTCCAGGGGGCGATCTGGCCGACGACGCCGCGCGGGTGGCGCAGCTCGGTGACCTTGGTGAGGACGGGGAGCACGCCCGCGTGGCCCTTCGGCCGCAGATAGGCGGGCCCCCTGCGCCCGTAGTGGCGGGCGCCGACGGCCACGGCCTGCACTTCCTCGTGGGCGTGCAGGCGGGCCTTGCCGGTCTCCGCCTGGATGAGGTCGAGGACCTCGGACTGCCGCCCGAGCAGCAGGTCGTGGAAGCGCAGCAGGACGGCGGCGCGCTCGGCCACGGGCACGGCCGCCCACTGCTGCTGCGCCTCGCGGGCGCGCGCGAAGGCGGTGGCCACGTCGTCCGGGGAGGACTCGGGCAGTTCGGCGAGCCGCAGCCCGGTGAGGGGCGTGCGGCTGCCGGTGGTGCCGGAGCCTACGACGGGGCGGGTGAGGCGGGCGGCGAGGGCGGGAGTGACGACGTCGGCGGGGGTGCGACTGCCGGGCGGGGCTACGGGGTTGCCGCCGGCGGGCGGGTGCGCCGCCGCCGCGGGCGCCGGTGCTGCTACGGGTGCGGTGTGTGCCGAGTCCGTCATACGAGGGAGCGTATGACGGACCCGTACCGCTTGAATACCCGTGGGTAATTACTGATCGCGGATCTTCAGTACGTACTGAACTTGCTGAACTTACTGAACCTACTGATCCTGGATCTTCAAGTACTTGAGGGCATCCTCGAAGAGCTTGTCGCCGTCCTTGCGCAACCGGCCCTTCTCGGGCATCCGGACTTCCATCAGCCAGAGCGCGGTCTTGGCGTCGTTGACGATGATCTTGCTGCGGATGGCGCTCCGGGGACCGTCCTCATCGGAACCGGGCCTGTAGGTGGTGAGCACCTCCGCCGCCTGCATTCCCTGGACGGCGGCGGACTTGGAGACGGTCGCCTTGGCGTCCTTGAGCTTGTACGAAGGGTCGACCGTGTAGTAGTCGGCGAGCCGCTTGGCCTCGGCGTCGACGGTGCCGATGTCCTTCGGCTCCCGGTCCAGGACGTTCTTCTTGCGCTGTTCGAGGGTGTCCCGGTCCAGGGAGATGGAGAAGACCCCGCTGGGGTCCCTGAAGGTCACCCAGCTTTTGTCGACGTCGAAACCCTTCACGTAGTCCTCGGGCACCGCCATCGACGCCCGTACGATCTCCGGCTCGTCCCGCACCTTCCAGTGCAGCGGGACGGCCGGCCCGACCGCGAACGGGTTGACGATCAGCAGCGTGGTGGCCGTCGCCACGGCCACCACGCCCGCGCCGAGCCCCCACTGCGCCTTGCGGTTGCCGTGCAGGACGGGCGGGACCCACTTGCTGCCGGTGCTGCCGGCGGCCGGCACGCGCGACGCGCTGAACGCGGACTGCTGCGCCGGTACGGGGCGGGCGACCGCCTCCAGCGTGCGGCGGATCTCGGCCGCGGAGGGGCGGGCCGCCGGGTCCTTGCTGAGCATCCGCAGGACGAGCCCGCCGAGCAGGCCGGCGCCGCGCGACGGCGCCGGCGGCTCCGCCGACAGGATGGCCTGCATGGTGGCCTGGGCGTTGGAGCGGCGGAACGGTGAGACGCCCTCGACCGCCGCGTACAGCACGACGCCGAGCGACCACAGGTCGGACTCGGGGCCGGGGTGCCGGCCCAGGACGCGCCCGGGCGCGACGTACTCGGGCGAGCCGACGAACGCGCCCGTCTCCGTGAGGCCCTGCTCGCCCTCGATCCGGGCGATGCCGAAGTCGGTGAGGACGATGCGGTCGCCGTGGCCGAGGAGCACGTTGTCCGGCTTGACGTCGCGGTGCAGCACGCCGGCCTCGTGGGCGGCGCCGAGCGCGTCGAGGACGGCCAGGCCGATGCGGGCGGCCTCGCGCGGGTCCAGGGTGCCGTCGTTCAGCCGGTCGCCCAGCGAGTGGCCGCGGACGAGTTCCATGACGATCCAGGGGCGCCCCTCCTCGACCACGACGTCGTGGACGGCGACGACCGAGGGGTGGGAGACGCGGGCCGCGGCGCGGGCCTCGCGCTGCATGCGCTGGTGGACGTTCTCCCGCACGGACGCGGGGAGGTGGTCCGGTACGCGCGGCTCCTTGACGGCGACGTCGCGGTCGACGACCTCGTCGTGGGCCTTCCAGACGGTACCCATGCCGCCGTGGCCGAGGCGGGAGATCAGCCGGTAGCGGTTGCCGATGCGGCGGCCGGCGCCGGGATCGGCGGGGGCGGGGGCGCTGTACGGGCTCGGTGCTGCCGCCGGAGCCGCAGGAGCCGCCGGAGCCGTGGCGACCGCCCGGTTCGGTGGCTGAAGGTCGTAGCTGGTGGGCTCGGCTGCTCTGGTGGGCTCGCCGGCGCTGCCGGGCCGGTGCGGCCGTCCCCCGTCGTTCGTCATGGCCCCATCATTACCAAGGGGGCGCGGGGAGGCGCACCTTGACGGAGCAAACTATCCCCATACGGGCTTACAGAATCAAGCGAACCAACCGCACTAAGGACTGGATACCGTCCTGATCCGCACGAACGTCTCCAGGGCGACGTCGAAGTGCCGTTTCGTCCGTGCCGCCTTCGCCTCCGGGCCCGCGACCCACACCTCGTACATCTTGCCGCCCTCGTCCCAGCAGGAGTCGTACGTCCGCACCGCACCGCCGGCCCCGCCCGCGCCGACTTCGGGGCCGTCCCAGGTGAACTCCCAGGAGGCGGCCGGGTATCCCTTGCGGGTGGTCTCGCGGACGGTGGCGGCGCGGTAGCCGGGATAGCGCTGGGGGGCCGCGGCGGCGGAGGCGCGCAGGGCGGCCGCGGCGCCGCCGGGCTGCGCGTCCTGGATGACGACGGCGAGGCGGGTCTGCCGGTCCGGCGCGTAGTAGAAGACGCGCGGGGGCTCGAAGGAGCGGGTGAAGCCGTCCGGCACGGCGAGCGCGAACCCGGCCGGGTCCTGCACCGCGTGATAGCCCTCCGGGGCCCGTACGGGAGCGCTGGCCGGGGGCTCGCGGGTGACGGGCGGGCCGGGCGAGCGGCCGAGGGTCCCGCTGGACACCTGCGCGGGGCGGCCGCCGGTGTCGTCCGTGCCGCGCTCGGCCAGCAGGACGGCGAGCCCGGCCCCGACCCCGGCGAGGGTGACGACGGCGACGGCGGCCATGAGGACGGTGCGGCTGCGGGGGCTGTACGGGGATCCGCCCGGCGGGTACGGACCCCGGTACCGGCCGAGGCCCCCTCCCGGGCCGCCGCCCCCGCCGCCGCCGTCCCCGTCCGCCCGTCCGGACGACAGGTAGCCCC
Organism: Streptomyces sp. SCA2-17; assembly: GCF_044336695.1. Lineage (NCBI taxonomy): Bacteria > Bacillati > Actinomycetota > Actinomycetes > Kitasatosporales > Streptomycetaceae > Streptomyces > Streptomyces sp. SCA2-17. Next base: position 3,791,227 of record NZ_CP117521.1, on the reverse strand, counting down.
GTAACCGCCGCTCCGCTTCGTCGGCGCCCATCCGCCGCGCGGGATCGCGCTCCAGCAGCCCTTGGACGACGGGCAGGAGGGGCGCCGCGGCGGCGGGCGGGCGTATCTCGTCGTGGACGACGGCGTGCAGGATGCCGCCCAGCGAGTCGCGGTGGAACGGGGTCACCCCGCTGAGCGCCGCGCACATCAGCACCCCCAGGGACCACAGGTCGGACGCGGGCCCGGCGGAACCGCCCGACATGCGCTCCGGCGCGGTGTACTCCGGCGAGCCGACGAACGCGCCCGTCTCGGTGAGCGTCGTCGCCCCGCGGACCTGGGCGACACCGAAGTCGGTCAGCACGACGCGGCCCGTCGCCGTCTCCAGGAGGACGTTCGGTGGCTTGATGTCGCGGTGCAGGACGCCGCGGGCGTGCGCGGCGCGCAGGGCGGAGAGCAGGGCGATCGCGATCCGCGCGGTCTCGCGCGGGCCCACGGGCCCCTCCGCGGCGAGCAGTTCGGACAGGGCGCGCCCGTCCACGAGTTCCATCACGATCCAGGGGCGCCCGTCCTGCACGACGATGTCGTGGAGCGCGACGACGTTGGGATGACTGATGAGCGCGGCCGCACGCGCCTCGCGGAGCGTGCGGTCGCAGTCGGACAGGCCTGCGGGACACGTGCTGTCGCCGCCCTCACCGCCGTCCATGTGCAGCTCTTTGACGGCGACTTGGCGCTCCAGCAGCTCGTCGGTGGCACGCCATACCGTGCCCATGCCGCCGCGCCCTATCCGCCCGGACAGGCGGTACCGGCCGGCGATCAGACCATCGTGCGCAGCGAAGGTCCCCATAGGCCCATCTTGCCCCACACCTCCCCGCCCCACGGCTGCCCGCGGGGTCCGGTTCCGGCCAGCTGGGCGGAGCAGGTGAGCCGCGGACGGCATGGGGTCTCGGTCCCGTCAGCCTCTCAGCAGTCCGTCGAACTGCGCCCAGTTCGACCAGGGCCCGCCGAGGCCGGTCTGCCAGCGGTGATAGACGTATCCGCCGCTGTTCACGCCGAACAGCTCGATGCGGCCGTCGGCGTTCGTCTCCGCGGCGACCTGACTCAGCGCTCCGTCGAACTGCGCCCAGGGAGACCAGTTGCCGCCGATGGTGGTCTGGAAGCGGTGGTAGATCGCGTCCCCGCTGTTGGTGCCGAAGATCTCCAGGCGGCCGTCGGCGTTACGCGCCACGGCGATCGACGTCAGAGCGCCGTCGAACTGCTCCCAGTTCGACCACGAGCCACCGGGGGACGTCTGCCAGCGGTGATAGATGCCCCCGCCGCTGTTGACGCCGAACAGCTCGATACGGCCGTCCGCGTTCGTCTCGGCGGCGACCTGCGTCAGGCCGCCGTCGAACTGGGCCCAGCCGGACCAGGCGCCGCCGAGGGCGGTCTGCCAGCGGTGGTAGATGTTGCCGGCGGCGTTGGTGCCGAAGATCTCCAGGCGGCCGTCCGCGTTGCGGGCGGCGGCGATCGACGTCAGAGCGCCGTCGAACTGCTCCCAGTTCGACCAGGAGCCACCGGGGGACGTCTGCCAGCGGTGATAGATGCCCCCGCCGCCGTTCACCCCGAACAGCTCGACGCGGCCGTCCGCGTTCGTCTCCGCGGCGACGGCCCGCAGCGCTCCGTCGAACTGCGCCCAGGGCGACCAGTTGCCGCCGATGGCGGCCTGGAAGCGGTGGTAGATCGCGTCCCCGCTGTTGGTGCCGAAGAACTCCAGCCGTCCGTCGGCGTTCCGGGCGGCGGCGATGGACGACCCGAAGACGGCCGCGGTCGCCCTGGTCCCGGCCCGGGCCCCGGCATCCGCCGGCGCGGGGTCGGCGGCGGCGACTCCGGGAGCGGCGGCGGCCATCGCCACGACGGCGAGGGAGGCGACCAGCCGGCCGATGCGTCTGTGCCTCTTCCTCATGTTCCTTATGTTCTTCAGGTTCCTCAGGTTCCTCATGCAACTGCCTTCCTACGAAGGAACGTGCTGCGGTCCGTGCAGGAGCTGAAGCAGAGAGCGGGGCGCACCCTACTGCGCGGGAGTGCCGAAGGACAGCGTCGGGCAGGAGGGGGCGGCCCGTACGGGGTCCTACGGCTCGGCTTGAACCTCACGTCGCGTGAGGAGGCATGGTTGCCTGATGAACGCTTCCGGCACCTGGAAAGTGGGCGCCCTCGCCGAGGCGAGCGGCCTCACCGTGCGCACGCTGCACCACTGGGACACCATCGGTCTGCTCAGCCCCTCCCGGCGCACGCCGGGAGGGCACCGGGAGTACACCGAGGACGACCTCGTCCGCCTCTACCAGGTGCTCGCCCTGCGGAGCCTCGGGCTCGGCCTGGAGACGATCGCCACCTGCCTGGACAGCGGCGTGGGCAGCGGCGGTGGCGTCGATCCTGCCCGCCTCGTACGGGATCACCTGGCCGGTGTGGAGGCCGCCCTCACCGCGCTCACGTCCCTGCGGGAGCGCCTCCGGCGGATGGACGCCGAGTTGTCGGCCGGCCGCGCGCCCACGGCCACCGCGCTGCTCGACGCCCTGCGCGCCACCGGCGCCACCGCCCCGGACCGCGCGCACGTCCTCCGGGACCGCCTCGACGCCGGCCGGCTCCGGCTCCTCCAGGACAGCGCCGGCGCGGTGGGCCCCGCCGCGCACTACCTCCTGGAGGTCGAGTGGCCCGAGCTGTACCGCCGGGCCGACCGGCTCCGTACGGCCGGGGTCCCTCCCACGGATCCGCGGGTGCGGCGGCTGGCGGCCCGCATGGACGAACTGAGCGCCCTCTTCTCCGGCGGCGACACCGCCACGTCGGCGGCCGTACGGGACGCCTGGCACGACGACCCGCACGCCATGTCCGGCGAGCCGCCCGCCACGACCGAGGGCTGGGGCGACCTGGCCGACTACCTGGACCGTGCCCGAGAAGGAACCTCCCGATGACCCGCCACCTGAGCACCGCCCTGACCCCGTCGTCCTACCCGACGCTCCTCACCCTGCCGGCCCTCGCCGCCTTGGCAGTGGCCGACCTGGCCCCCTGGAGCGTCCTGTTCTCCGTAGCGGTCGCTCTGGCCGTGCTCACCTTCGTGAGGGTCAAGCGGGGTCGTTGAACCGGATCGTGTCGGCGTCGGAGTCGGAGTCGGTATCGGAGTCGGCGTCGGCGTCGGCGTCGGGCAGACCGTCGTCCAAGAACGCCATCCCGCCCGGGCGCAGCAGCCGGGTGAAGTACAGGCCCACCCCGGCCGCGCCGGTCGCGTAGTCCGCCGAGATCCGGCTGAGTGCGCGCCCGGGGTACGCGATTCCCTCCGGACGTTCGATGCGGAACATCAGCATCGTCTCGGCAATGTCGAATGCTTGGTGAAGGTAGCCTCGTTCGGCAGTGCTCCGGAACATGTCCAGCTGGAATTCCCCGAGGCCGGCCATTCCCTCGAAGAGGTTCGGCAGCAGGGCGTAGGTGAGGTAGGCGTCCTCCGCGATGCGGCACGCCAGGGCCAGGTAGCGCTCGTCACCGAGCATCCGGTGGAACCGGATCAGTACGCTGCCGATCCCGGCGCTTCCGTAGATCAGGTACGGATACCGCACCATGTCGTTCTCGAATCGGCCCCACTGCACGCCCACTTCGGTGTCGGTCCAGTTCGCCAAATCGAATTCCAGGCCCCGGACGGCAGCGGAACGGAAGTCGTCCCGGCCGGTCACCAGGGACAGCCGCAGCAGGAACAGCGCGATGCCGCTCGCCCCGTAGCCCAGTCCGTAATGCACTCTCCCTTCGGCCCGGTACGGCCAGCAGCAGGTGCCGCCCCGCCGCTCCGCCGTCGCCAGCAGGTGCTCGCCGGCACGCACCGCCGCGTCCAGGTGCATCTGGTCGCCGGTCCGGGCATGGAACCGCAGGCTCACCGTCCCCCAGCCGGCCGCCCCCAGGAACAGGCCCGGTTCCGCTTCGAGCAAGGGGGAGCGGTACAGCAGCGCCAGGGCGTCCAGGGCTTCCTCGGCCAGGCCGATCCGCCAGAAGGTCTCGGCGATGCCCGCCAGCCCGAGGAACAGCCCGGGCGGATACGACTCCACGTCCAGCGGCCGGTTCCGTATCCAGGCCCGGATGTCCTCCGGCAGCCCCGCGGCGCGTTCCGCGGTGGGCAGGGAGGTGGGGAGGGTGTGCAGGAACAGTGCCGGGCCGCAGGCGCCGTAGGCCACGTTCAACGGGTTGGTGGCGAAGACCAGGAAATGGGCGGGCCAGAGCCGGTCGGAGCGCTCCCGGTCGGCGGTGCCCAGCAGGTACCGGGCGATGCCCTCCGCGGTGTCCGCCACCTCCGCCCGCAGCCGGGCCAGTACCGCCACCGCCGCGCTCACTCAGGGGCTCCAGCCGGTCAGGATGTCCGTGGCTTCCGCCGCCGCGCCCCGGCGCAGGCAGTCGATCACGGATTTCACCTCCGCCGGCACGCCCAGCGCAACGAACCGGTCCAGGAACGCCCTGTCCGCCTCCGGGTGCAGCGCGAAGAGGGCGGTGGCCGGCACGATGCAGCCGTAGAGGACCATTCCGGCGGCGTACCAGTCGTCCTTCCGCTCCAGGCGACCACCGGGGGAGGTCCGTTCCGGGCGCATGAAGCCCGGCGTACCCCAGTGGGCCGCATAGGCGGCCGGCTCGCCCTCGCCGCCCTCCCGGATCGCGCTCTCGAAATCGATGAACCACATCCGCTGCGTGTCGGGGTCGATCAGGATGTTCTGCGGCGAGAGGTCCCCGAGCAGGACTCCCCGTTCGTGGACCGCGGCCACCATGCCGATGAGCGTTGCCGCCACGCGCCGGAACACCGGCAGGAACCGTTCCAGCCGGCCGGGTCGCCGGATGTACGGGGCGAGGATGATCTCCTCGCGCGCCCAGAAGTCGTGGAACCCGATGGCGTCCACCCGTTCCTCGGCCAGGAAGGTGTGCTCCCACTCCCGGAACAGCTCGACCGGCCGCGGCACGAAGGGCAGCCCGTCCAGTCGGCGCATCATCTCGTACTCGTGGCACAGCAGGCGCGGCGCGTCCCACCACTCCCCGTCGACCGCCCAGCAGTTGGTGCCGGGACGGGCCTCCTTGACCACCACGGGCCGCCCGGTTCCGGTGTCCAGGCCGTGGTAGACCCCGCCGGCGTTGGAGAAGACCATGGCGCCTTCGATCAGGTAGCGCCCGTTGAGCAAGGCGCTGCCGGTTTCCTCGTCGCTGCGGCGGTGACCGGCGTCATCGTCACCGTCGTCGAACGGGTCGCGGACCCATGACGGCAGCGTGAAGTACGGCGTACGGTCGTCGGCTACGGGTTCGCCACTGGGCGACAGGATGTACGTGCTCTGCGTGCCGTCGGCATGAAGCTCGTACGACGGGCGGAAGCCGCCGTAGCGGTAGAACAGCACCTTGCTGTCCCGGTAGCGGCGGTCGGAGAGGATGTACGGCCCTGCCACCGGCCGGTCTTTCGTCCGCTTGTGCAGCTCGTCCAGCAGGCGGAGGAACGTCCCCATGTCCGGTGGGTACAAGGTCATGAACTTGCCGGAGCTCCCCCGCGCTTGGAGCTTGGAGTTGAGCAGATCCAGCAGGGCCGGATCCCCTGCGATCTTGAAGGCGACCCGTTCCCTGACACACACGGGCACGACGAGCTCCAGCAGGAGCGGGGCGCATGCGGTGGTGGCGGAAACGTGAATCTTGAATCCCTGGGCGACCCCGGCCGGGGCCCCGGAAGCATCCGGGGGCGGTGGCAGCGCGTGCAGCCATACGTCGCCGCGTTCAAGATGCCAGGAATCCGGCAGGCGTTCACGCAGAAGGGAGCGGTACTCGTCGGTCAGGGGGTGGCGATCCGGGACCTCATAGAATTCCGGGTGAGCGAAGTAGTAGAGGTACCCGGCGGCGGCGGAACGGTTCATGGCACCTGCCGATGACCTAGCACGCCGAGGCCGCGTGAGGGCCCCGGCGCGTCCGGCGTCTGATCGCGTTCATCGGGCCGCCGCTATCGCTGCATCGTCCGACAGCCCACGCTCAAGGCGCTGCACCCAATACTGATGGTGCTCCCGTACCCCGCGGCAGCAACGTCATCGGCCGCTCCGGGCGTGAGCTTCTGCAATTCCAGTACGTCGTTCACGGCCTTCGCCGCCCGGTCCAGGTGGTCCCTGAGCTGGTCCAGCCCCGGGCCACCCGTAGCTGGGGTGTCGCCCATGGCCCTCGCCTCCTACATCCGCGGAACAGTGACCCCTCTTTCAGGCAAACACCGCCCCTTGCACTGCGCCAGCGGAGGGACGACCCCGAAAGCGGGTCACAGCCCCCACCAGGCCCTGCGCGCGGCGGCGGAACGGTCCGCCGCGAGGGCGGTGCGGCGGGGCGGGGTGGCCGCGTCCGGGAGGCCCGGCGGCCGGAGGGCCCCGTAATCCGTGAAGCGGACGGTTCCGCAGTCGCGGCAGCGGGCCTCGCCCCGGGTCCGAGCCGCCCAGCCGCCGCGGTGCGTGCACCTCAGCACGGCCATCCGCCCGCCATGTGCGCCATGCGCCAGTGGCGGCGCTGGACGACAAGGGCCTCCCCCGTCTTGACGTGATCGTCCCCCGCGGCGGCCGCGTGATACGCGGCCTCCAACTGCACGCACTCCTCACACCCGTACGACGGCCGCGAACCGGTCGGCCACAGCCCGGCGGCCTCCCGGTCTTCCCGGGTCGCGAGCCTGAGCGAGGCGAACGGCGCCTCCCACTCGGCCCCGCCCCCGGGCCGCCGCAACGTCAGGCGGCTACCCCGCTCCCCGATCACCTGCGCGATCCGTCCCTCACGCGTGTCCACCACGAACGCGCCGATCCTGTAGGTCATTGCCCCACGCCTTCCCGAGCTCCCTCTGTGACAGCGAAAACGATGCGCTCGCTAACAGTTCCACGCAACCTTGCTCGAGATGATTAGCCCGAGTGAGTGAACGAGGCTCCGCCCCACGGCAGTTAGGGTCGGTAGAGTCGCTGCTCAGGGGAGGTGATCGCATGGCCGATGCAACGCCCACGTTGCTACGCCGACGACTTGGCACGATCTTGAAGACCATGCGCATGAGGGCCGGGCTGAACCTCACGGATGCAGCCAAACTGCTGGGCCTCTACGGCGCCCCGTCGCTGAGCAAAATCGAGAACGGCAAGCAGCGCCCGGACCTGGAAAAGTTCTTCACTGTCTACGGAGTTGACGACGCCGACCGCATCGCAGAGACGCGAGAGATCGCAAAGCTCGCCAGCAGCAGTCGGCAGCATGCCCTTTACACCCAGTACCGGGACGTGATCCGCTCTCCGTTCGCCGACTTCATGGAACTGGAGGAGATCGCCACCCGCACCGACGCCTACGCCGCGCTTGTCATGCCTGGGCTGTTGCAAACAGTGGACTACGCCCACGCGGTCATCGAGGGCAGCAGCGTATGGAAGACAACACGTGAGGTGCGAGCCTTCGCCGAGTTGCGCATGAAGCGTCAAGGCATCCTCGTTCACAACGACGAAGCAGGCCGGCCTCCACTCGTGCTGAGATGCGTACTTGACGAGGCTTGCCTGAGGCGGGAGGTCGGCGGCCCCGGAGTCCTCCGAGGGCAGCTTGAGCATCTCCTCACCGTATCGATACAGCCGAATATTGAGCTGCAGGTTCTCCCGTTCGCGGCAGGGGCGCACACTGGAATCAACGGCGCCTACACGGTCTTCAACTTCAATGTCGGCGAGCCAGTGGTCGCCGTCGAACCCCTCGCGAGGTCCATCTACTTCGAGGAAGACGCTCACGTCGTGCGCTACGCCATCGCGTTCGAGCACTTGCAGGCCCAGGCGCTGGACGCGGAGATGTCCCGCGACTTCATCCGCAGGATCGCCAAGGAGACTCGGTGAGGTTCAGGAAGAGCACCTACAGCGCGGCGGCTGAGGACTGCGTGGAGATCGCCCTCCCGGAGGGCATACGCGCCCCCGCCCCGATACTCATACGCGACTCAAAGCGGCCCGGAGGGCCGACCATCCGCGTTGCCGCCGAGCCGTATCGTTCCTTCACCCGCGCCGTGAGACGGGACGCCCTCAGAACGAGGCACGGCGAAGGCCGAAACGGTCGCGCGCGGCAGGCTCGGCCGATCCCGTAGGGACGGCCCCCTTCCGTCCCGGCCAAAGCAAGCGGCCCTCGCCACGGCGGCTACCGTGGTCGAGGACCAACCGCAAGTAGACGGTTCCGGTCGTCAGCCCTCAGGTGTTCGGAGGACTGGCGGCCACCGTCCAGCGGCTTTCGCCGGTCATCGCAGCTGCGAGCCGTTCGCGGTGACGCCCCACGGCGGGGCGATCGAGGGACCCGGGGTCCGCCACCGCACTGTCACACACGGTGGCGGTAAAAAGCACCCCGCCCCGTCGGGTAATATTGTTCCCGCAACGCCGACGGGTGATCACCATCCCCGGACGCCGAGCGCTCGTAGCTTAACGGATAGAGCACTTGACTACGGATCAAGAGGTTGCAGGTTCGAATCCTGCCGAGCGCACACTTCCCTGAAAGGGCCGGACGCCGGAGCGTCCGGCCCTTTCTCATTCCTTCGGGGCCGCGAAGGCCGCCTTCGCTATCCCCAGGACGTACGGCAGCTCGCTCGACCCCGGTGGGTTGTTGTAGTTGAGCGAGTACACCACGCGCCGCGAGAGATCGCGTTTCGCGAAGACCCCGTTGACGTAGCCCGGCAGTGATCCCGTCTTGCCCCAGACGACCGTGCCGTCCGGCAGCTCGGTGCGCATGAGGCCGATGCGGCTGAAGCAGGCCGTGCCTCGGCCGGCGGGGTCGGTGAGGCTCGCGCAGTGGTGGTTGCCGGGGGCGTTGGGGACGGCCGGGAGGTCGAAGATGTGCTGCTGCTGGGAGGGCGGGAGGAGCCGCCCGCGCATGAGCTCCGTGAGGAAGCGGTCCAGGTCGGCCGCGGTGGAGATCATGCCGGCCTCCGCCCAGGCGTACGGGCTCTGCTCGGTCACGTCGACGAGCGAACCGTCCACCGTGCGGTAGCCGTGGGCATGCGGCTCCGGGAGGGAGACGTCGGCCGCCGCCGGAACGTAGGTGTGGCGCAGCCCCAGGGGGCGGGTGATGCGGTTGCGGACCTCGTCCGCGTACGGGTGGCCGGTGACGCGTTCGATGATCATGCCGGCCACGTACGAGTTGATGCCGTTGTACTGCTGGGCCGTGCCCGCGGGGAAGGCCGGGGCCTTTCCGTCGGGCACGGCGGCCTTGACGATCTCCGTGGGGGTCCACGAGCGGAGGCGGTTCTCGGCGAACCACTGGTTGGAGCCGTCCCCGTAGGTCAGCGCCGAGGGGCCCGGCAGCCCGCTGGTGTGGTTGAGGAGCTGGCCCACCCGGACGTCCTGGAAGGCGTCGGGGAGCAGGCCCGGTACGTAGCGCCGGGCGGGCGCCTCCAGGTCGACCCGGTGCTCGGCGGCGAGCTGGAGCATCACCGTGCCGGTGAAGAGCTTGGTGATGCTGCCGATACGGAAGGAGGAGCCCGAGCGGACGGAGGCGCCGGTGACCTTGTCGGCCGCGCCGGACGTGCCCCACCAGTGGCCGCCGGGGCCGGCGACGCGGACCAGGGCGCCGCTCACGTCCGCGTTCGGGAAGCCGGCGATCGACTGCTCCAACGCCTTCTTGTCCGGCCGCGGCGCTGCGGCAGCGCCGGCGGCAGTGGCCGTCCCCGCGGCGAGCGCGGCGGCCAGGACCACCGCCAGCCGGGCGCGGGCGGGGATACCGCGGCCGGGGGCCTTCTGCCTCTTCAGTTGCTCCATGGCCCCGAGTCTTCCGAACCAAGATCATCACCACATCGGGCATCACCCTGGTACGCCCCTTACACTGCCCCGATCCCGCTCCAGGGGTTGTCCCGGACACGAGCCGGGGGGCGGAGGCGCGGAAGCGTGGAGGACGGATTCCGTCCTACATCCCCTCTACGCTCGCCCCCATGAACCGCAGCCCCGTCCGTGCCGCCGCCGCCCGCATCTCCGACGACCAGCGGCGGGCCCGCCTCGCCCGGCGCCACCTGCTCCACCCGGCGCACCGGGCCGGTTCCACCGAGGAGGTCGCGGACGCCCTCGTCGGACTGCACGCGAGCGACCCCGCGACCGTCTACCTGTCCGCCTGCGCACGGCTGGCCGAGCCCTCGCCCGGCGACGTGGACCGGGCGCTGTACGAGGACGTGTCCCTGGTCAAGCTGCTGTCCATGCGGCGCACGCTCTTCGCCGTCACCACGGACCTCGCCCCGTACGTGAGCTCCTCGACCGCCCGCGCGGTCGCGCTGCGCGAGCGGGCGACGCTCCTCAAGCACCTGCGCGAGAACACCGAGGGGTCCGAGGGGCACGCGCCCTGGGACGAGCAGCGGCTCGCCCGCACCGAGCGGGAGGTCCTGGACGCGCTGGCCGCGCGCGGCGAGGCCACCACCGCCGAACTCAGCAAGGACGTGCCCGCCCTGCGCGAGACGCTCCTGATGGCGCCGGGCAAACCGTACGAGGCCCGGCAGAGCATCGGCAGCCGGGTGCTGCGGGTGCTGGCCGCGGACGGGCACCTGCGGCGCGCCCGGCCGCGGGGTTCGTGGACCAGCAGCCTCTACCCGTGGGCGCCGGTGCCGCAGATCCCCGAGATGGACGTGCGCGAGGCGAAGGCGGAACTCGCGCGACGCTGGCTCGCCGCGTACGGGCCGGCCACGGAGGCCGACCTGAAGTGGTGGACGGGCTGGACGCTCGGCGACGCGCGGCGGGCGCTGGCGGATGTGGGTGCGGGTGCGGTGGAACTGGCGGGAGGGGAGACCGCCCATGTCCTGGCCGACGACTTGGACGACGACCCCGCCCCGGACCCCTGGTGCGCGCTCCTGCCCGGTCTGGACCCGACCGCGATGGGCTGGCGCGGCCGCGACTGGTACCTCTCCCCCGACCACGTCCCCGCCCTCTACGACCGCGCCGGCAACGTCGGCCCCACGGTGTGGTGGAACGGCCGCATCATCGGCGGCTGGGCCCAGCGCGCGAACGGCGAGATCGCGTGGCGGCTGCTGACGGACGCGGGCAGCGAGGCGGAGGAGGCGATCGCCGCCGAGGCGGGGCGGTTGTCGGCGTGGCTGGGTCCGGTACGGGTCACCCCCCGCTTCCGCACGCCACTGGAGAGGGAGCTGGGGGTGGGGTGACGGGCGGGGGCTCAGATCCGTGGCTCGGGTGCGGGTCAGAACAGGCCGAGTGAGGCCGGGGTCAGGGAGGCGCGGACGGCCGGGGGGCCGGTGAGGCGGGCGCCCGACGCTCCCGGGTCATTTGTACGCCGCGCGACCCCACCCCGCCGGTGGATTTCCGCGCCGAGAAGACCCCAACCCCCACACACCCGCAGTCGGCGTCGCACTCAGCGGCGGTCCGGGCTCGGCTCGGTCGTAGCGTCTGACGGCCGTTCCGGTTTGGTGTGGAGGATCTCGCGGGCCTGGTCCGCGGCGCGGAGCATGCTTTCGCCGACGAAGTCGACGAAGCGGGCGATGTTCTCGAGGCGGACGGCTGCCTGGGTGCCGGGGCCGAGGAGGGTGACGCCCTGCCGTGCGGTCTCGGCGAGCCGGGCGTGGGAACGGGCGGCGGCGACCATCCCCTGGTACCAGACGTCGCCGTCGACGACGTAGCGGTCGCGGCGGCGTTCGTCGCGTTCGCGGCGGATCAGGTCCATGCCTTCGAGCAGCGTGGTCGCCTTGGAGATGGACGCGGGGCTGACCTGGAGGCGCTGGACGAGTTCGGACGCGGTGAGGCTGCCCGCGTCGGAGGTGTAGAGGCAGACCAGCACCCGGGACATCATCTTGGGCAGGCCCTGCTGCATGAGGAGGGTCGTGAACGCCTCCTCGTACTCGCGCACCGCCTCGGCGTCGCGCCCCTGGACGTGCGGGGGCGTCTCCGCCCCCCGGGGCGCGGCCTGCCTGCGCCGGTGGGCGCGGCGTTCGGTGGCGCGGTGGGCCAGGTCGGCGCGGTAGGCGGTGGGGCCGCCGTTGCGCATGACCTCGCGCGTGACCGTCGAGGTCGGGCGCTCCAGGCGTCTGGCGATCTCCGCGTAGGCGAGGCCGTCGGCCAACCCCAGCGCGATCTGCTGGCGTTCCTGCTGGGTGAGCCTGCCTCCCGGCATCGCACTCTCCTTCGTGGTCAGCGATCTGCGGCCCCGTGATCCGTGGCGCCCCACAGCATAGCGTTCACCTTTCTTCCATTGCAACGAACAAGGCGTGTGACGTTGCATTAGATTTCCGACCGTTGCAACGAAATCTCTTACTTGACCTGCGTAAATGGCATTACTGCGCAACGACCTCGTTGCCAGATCATCGAACGCAACGTAGCTTTTCCATTGTCAGAAACGACGACGCCACCACGCGAAGGACCCACCACCATGCAGAAGTTCGCCACCACCGCCCCGATCTCCGCCGTCCTCGACATCCCCGCCGGTCGCATCCAGTTCATCGCCGCCGACCGCACCGACACCACCGTCGAGGTCCGGCCCGCCGACGCCACCAAGAACCGCGACATGAAGGCCGCGGAGGAGATCGAGGTCTCCTACGCCGACGGCATCCTGCGGATCGAGGCCCCCGAGGCGAAGAACCGCGTCCTCGGGCACTCCGGGGCCGTCGAGGTCACCGTCCAGCTGCCCGCCGGCTCCCGCGTCGAGGGGAAGTCCGGCGCCGCCGAGTTCCGCGGCGTCGGACGGCTCGGCGACGTCGTCTTCACGGGGGGCTACCGCTCGGTCAAGCTCGACGAGGCCGCGAGCGCCCGCCTCACCGCCCACGACGGCGACGTCTCCGTCGGCCGCCTGGGCGGCCCCGCGGAGATCAGCACCCAGCGGGGCGACATCCGGATCACCGAGGCCATGGGCGGCACCGTCACCCTGACCACCCAGTCCGGCGACATCTCCGTCGGCGCCGCCCGCGGCGTCTCCGCCTCCCTGGACGCCGGCACCGCCTACGGCCGCATCAGCAACACCCTCATGAACGCCGGCACCGCCGCGCTCGACATCCGCGCCACCACCTCCCACGGCGACATCACCGCCCGCAGCCTCTGACCGCAGCCGCCCCACGTCCGGCACATGTCCGGCCCGCATCCGTCCCGCATCCGTCCCGCATCCGTCCCGCTGCTCGGCAGCGGGATCGGCAACTAAGCGCTCCGCGGGAAGTGGAGTGCGTCATCTGCGGGCCGGTGGGGGCTGGTCGCGCAGTTCCCCGCGCCCCTTCGGGGCACGGACCCGCACCGCACTTCGGCAAGACCGCTTAGGAAGGGACGGGCTCAGGCCGTCGCCCTCTCCACCGGAATCCACAGCTCCGAATCCGCCTGTGCCTCCGCGTCCGCCGTCCCCTGGGAGACCCGTACGCGCAGGATCTCCGGTCCCGGCCGGCTCCGGTACGGATTGGACGGGAACCACTGGGTGAAGACGTCCCGCCACAGGTGCTGGAGCGCCTGCGGGAACGGGCCGGAGTTCTCGAAGACCGCCCAGGCACCCGCCGGCACCGTGAGCGCGTCGAAATCCTCCGGTACGGAGGCGGAACCGGTCACCACGCCGTGGTAGTAGTCGAATTCGGTTCCCTCGGCCCGGCTCGGGTCGAGGTCGTCGCTCACCGCGACGATCCCCGCCGGCTCCTGATCGGACAGCGCGGAAATGCGCCCGATCGTCTCCTGATCGATGCTCCGGATGAAATCGGCGAGCGCCGGATTCACCCCTTCGTGCACCAGCGGAGCACGGACCTTCTTTCCGGCCACACGGAACTCCGCCTTTTCCACAACCCGGTATCGCATGCTGCTCCTTCCCTCCACAACAAGACGGAAGGAGATCCGCTGCTGGGACCGCAGAGAGGCACCGCTCCGCCGGGCCTCGCCCGGGCCCACGCCGTGCATGGCGCGGAACGCACGCGCGAACGCCTCCCCCGAGCCGTAGCCGTGACGCACCGCGATCTCCAGCAGCGTCCGCTCCCCGGCGAGGACTTCGGCACCCGCCACGGTGAGCCGCCGGCGCCGGACGTATTCCGACAGGGGCATCCCCGCCAGCGCGGAGAACATCCGCCGGAAGTGGTACTCCGACGTCATCGCGATCCGCGCCAGCGCAGCCACGTCGAGCTGCCGGTCGCTCTGCCGGCCGAGATGCGACTCGATGTGATCCAGGGCCTCGTTCAGCTGATCCAGCACTGCGGACCTCCTTCCCTTTACGTCCTTCACGTTAGGAAGGCGGCGTGCTCCCGGACCCGACATCCTGTGCCCGGTCCGGTCAGGGGCGGCCGGCCCCCTTACAGCCCTACAGCCTTACAGCAGTCCCAAGTCGTCGAGTTCCTTGTACAGGGCCGCCCGCGGGTGGTCGGCGGCGCGGGCCGGGAGGTGGCCGGGCTTCGGGGCGGGCCCGGGTCCACCGTCACGGGCACGGTCGCGGTCGCGATTGCGCCGGGCACCGCGGTCGCGGAAGGCCCACGCCCCCGCCACCCCACCCACCAGGCCGCCGAGGTGACCGAGCCAGCTGACGCCGGGCGTCCCCGGCACGGCGACGGTGAGGAGATACGCGTACGAGGCCGCCATGACGACGCCGATGAGGGTGTCGATCAGGTGCCGGTCGAAGAGGCCCCGGACCACGACGTACGCGAAGAACCCGAAGACCAGGCCGCTGGCGCCGACGGTCCGGGTGCCGCCGTCCCCGAACACCCACTCCGCGAGCCCGCTGCTCACCATCACCAGGACGCTCAGCCCGAGAAAGCGGGCCACGCCCCGGTAGGCGGCAAGGAATCCGAAGACGAAAAGCGGCCCGGAATTCGCCTCGATGTGCTGCCAGTTCCAGTGGAGGAAGGAGGAGGCGAAGACGTCGGGAAGCGTGCCGATGTCACCGGGGACGACCCCGTGGTCGCGGGAGAAGGCGTAGTCGCTCGCCCAGTTCGCGAGCTGGACCGCCCATATCAGGGCCAGGAATCCGAACATCACGAAGAAGGCCTTGCGCGCCTCCGCGAGGATCCTTTCCGCGTCCACCTGCCCTCTGCCGGTGGCACCGCTGCCGAGCCCATTCATGTGAAACGTGCTTCCCTTCCGGACTGCCTTCCCTGACGGCCTTCCCGTCGCAGTCGTAGGCATAATGCCTGATCAGCGATGCCGCCCCGGCCCGGGGCCGCTCCTGCGCGAATCCCGGCCGGACCGGCGGCCTTCCTCTCCCCCGGTCTTGCGCGGCAGCGCCAGCGCCCCCACCCCCGCGCCCGCCGTGCACACCGCTCCCACCAGCAGCGCCCTCCCGTATCCCACCGCTCCCCCGCCCGCGTGCGCGGCCACCGTGCCGAGCATGGCCACGCCCAGGGCGCCGCCCACCTGGCGGGAGGTGTTGACGAGGCCGGAGGCCAGACCCGCCTCGTGGGATGCCGTACCGCTGGTGGCAGCGCTGGTGACGGGCATGAGGGACAGGCCGGCGCCGAGCGTGGCCAGGACGAACGGCCCGAGGACGTCCGCCACGTAGCCCCCGTGAGCACCGTGGGGGCCGTGATCCCCATGGGCCCCGATGCGCGACAGCCACAGGAACCCCACCGTGCTCAGCGTCATCCCCGTGAGGATGAGGGGGCGCGGCCCCGTGCGGGCGATGAGGCGGGTGGAGATCTGTGCGCCGGCGACGATGGCGGCCGAGCCGGGCAGGAAGAACAGCCCGGCGACGAGGGCGCTCTCTCCGAGGACTTGCTGGAAGTACAGGGAGAGCATGAACCACATCGAGAACGCGGCCGCGCCCATGGCCAGCACCAGCAGGTTGGCGGTGGCGACGGTCCGCCGCCGCAGGGTCGCGAGCGGGACGAGCGGGTGAGCGGCCCTCGTCTCGACGGCCACGAAGGCCGCGAGCAGCAGCGCCCCCGCCGCCAGCGAGCCCCACACCACCCACGTACCCCACCCGTGCGTCTCGCTGGCGACGGTGCCGTACACGAGGGCGGTCAGGCCGGCGGTCACGGAAACGGCGCCCGGGATGTCGAGACGGCGCAGCCCGCCCGCGGCAGCCCCGTCCTCCCCGGCCGGCTCCCCGGCCGCATCCCCGGCCGGTACGCAGTACATCGCCGCGGCCAGCAGCCCCGCCCCGATGGGCACGTTGACGAACAGCACCCAGCGCCACCCGGCGTACTCCGTGAGCACTCCGCCGACGACGCCGCCCACCGCGCCTCCCGCCGCCATGACCGCGCTCCAGGCGCCCATGGCCCGCGTACGGGCGGCGGGTTCGGTGAACGTGCGCATGATCAGGGTGAGCGTGGCGGGGGCGAGGACGGCGCCGCCGGCGCCCTGGACCGCGCGGGCGGCGATCAGCAGGGAGCCTTCGGTGGCGAAGCCGCCCGCGAGGGAGGCGAGCGTGAACGCGGTGACGCCGGCGAGGAAGGCGCGCCTGGTGCCGACGAGGTCGGCCGCCCGGCCGCCGAGGAGCAGCAGGCCGGCGAAGGCGAGGGTGTAGGCGTTGACGATCCACTGCTGGCCGGCCGCGCCCAGCCGGAGCTCGGCGCGCATGGCCGGGAGGGCCACGTTCATGACCGACACGTCGAGGATGACCATGAACTGGGCCGTGCAGGCGATCACGAGGATCGCGGTCGTGGCGCGTGCGGACGGTGACCGGCCGGTCCGGGACCGGCCGGCCCCGCGTATGACGGGGCGGGGCTGGGGTGACGAGGGGTCGGCGGCTCGCATGGCAGTGACGTCCTCCAGCGGCAGGTGTTCCAGCGGGCGGACCAGCAGACGCTCAGGAGGCTTCCCAGCGCCGCCCCTCAGCAGACGCCCAGCAGACGTGCAGCCGACGCTCAGCAGACGCTCAGCGCGTCACCCTCCACGTCAGCGCCCCCTTCAGCCGCCCCCGCAGCTCCGGGTCGAGGACGGCGTCCGTGCGGTCCACCGCCCGTGCCGTCAGCGCGTGCGGGCGGCCGTCCGCCGGTACGCCGAGCGCCCGCGGGACGACCTCGGTCCGGCCACGGGCGGTCACGACCTCCAGCCCGTCCACGTACCAGCGCACGGTGACGGTGGGCGCCCCGGGCCGGACGGTCACGGGCTGACGGCGCGAGACCGTACCGTTCGGGCCGCTGTCGCTGCTCAGCACGCTCGCGTGGCGGTAGAAGCCCGCGATCATCGCCTCCCGCCCCGGCAGGTTGAACTCCCGGCCCAGCGTACGCATGATCGAGTTGTCGGTGGGGCGGTAGAGGCCCTTGGGGTAGTAGCCGCCGCCCTCGTACGAGCCGACGGTGCCGCCGTCCGGCGAGGTCCGGCCGATCCAGCGGTACCACTTCTGCCGCTGCTGCGCCTGCTGCCCGGCGTCCAGCGTGCTGATGTTGACCTCGTGCGGCTCGGCGCCGGTGTACGTGCCGTACTCGTCGTACTGGTACTCGTCGGCGAGCTTGCCGAGCGAGTGCCCGGTCTCGTGGACGGCCACCTGGTCGGACTTGGGGTGCCCGGACGACGCCGTGGCGACGCCGTCGTAACCGGGCTGCGAGACGACGTCGTTGTAGCCCGCGCCGCCGTATTTCGTGGAGTTGGAGAGGACGACGACGAGGTCGGCGGCCGGCGCCTTCGCCGCGTACGACTCGACGCGCGCGGTGTCGACGCACAGCAGCCGCTCGATGTCGTCGCAGAAGAAGTACGAGCGCAGGGCGGTGTCCTTCGTGACGCCCTTGGCGGGGTCGTTGGTGACGCCGGACTCGCGCGAGACCGCGTCGACCGCCCACACGTTGAAGAGGTTCGTGTAGGAGGCGTACGGCTCGACGGCCGACATCTTCGCCCACTTGGTGCGCACGGCGGCGTGGAAGTCGCCCTGCTGGTCGGCGGTGTAGCCGTCGCCGATGAAGACGACGTCGAGCTTGGAGCCGACCGGGCCGTTGGTGACGACGGGGGTGACGTCGCCGTCGCCCTTCGCGGAGGGGCGCAGCGGGTGGGGCAGGGCGGGCGACGCCGCGATGGTGGTGTGACGGGGGTGGCCGTCCGGGCCGGTGAAGTACTCGACGTCTTGCGTGCGTTGGGCACGGCCCGGGTCGGGGGCGGGGCTCGCGGCCGCGGCGGGCGCCGTGACCGTGGCGGCCAGGGCCGCCGCGAGGGCCAGCCCGCCGGCCGCGAGGGATATGCGTCGTCTCATGGGGGGTTCCTCCCGGGCTCCGCCGCCGCGAGCTTCGCTTAAGCGGCGGGTCAAGTCGCTTTAAGGTGCGGCTTAACGTAGGGGCCCGGGAGTCCCCCGGCAATGGACGGGATCAGAGGAGACTTGGACTGGTGAGCTTCACGCTCGGCTCTCGACCGTCACGCCTCGTCCCGTACGAGCCTCAGCAGCCGGTCCAGTACCGTCCGGCCCCCCGCCCGTACGCCGTCGTGCTCGTACTCGTCCGTCACCCACGTCCGCAGCCCGCGGATCGCGCGCGCCGTGCGCAACGAGTGCGCGGTGTCGACGTACAGGTCGTCGTGGTAGACCGCCGCCGCGACCGGCACGGTGTTGCGGGCGAGTTGGGCCGCGTCGTAGAGCGGTGTCCAGCCCTTGCGCTCGGCGAGGAGTTCGGCGGTGCGGCGCAGCGGGCGCAGGGCGGGGTGGGTGTGCAGCATCCAGGGGTGGACGGTCTCGCCCGTGAAGAGGAAGCGGTCGCCGCCGGCCCCGGATCCGCTGCCGCCTTCGGCGCCGTGCCGGTCGAACTGCGGGAACTCCGCCCGTACGCGCTCGGCCGCCCAGTGCGTCGCCGCCCCGTCCTGGGCATAAATGGCTTCGTGGAGCAGCGCGTAGAGCGGGCAGTGGGCGCGGGAGAGGATCGCCGCGACCTGCTCGCCGAACGCGTCGGAGAGCCGCGGCCCGGCGGGCGTGTCCGCGAAGGCGTCCTCCAGGAGGTAGTGCAGGCGGTGCGAGCCGTCGCCCGTGCCGAGGAGGATGCCGAGCTGCTGGAAGGCCCGGACGGTCAGGTGGGTGCCGTCGGCGAGGACTTCCTCGTGCTCGGCGAGGTGGGCGGCGATGCGGCGGGCGGCGGCCTCGTCGCCGGGGTAGCGGTCGTAGTGGGCGAGGGTCTTGCGCTCCATGCGCGGGTAGGCGGCGCGGTAGACGGCGTCCGCGTCGGCGTCGAGGCCCGGGAGGCCGCCGGTGATCAGCACTTCGGCGAGGCCCTCGGGCGCGAGGGAGAGGTAGGTGACCGCGCAGAAGCCGCCGAAGCTCTGCCCGAGCACGGTCCACGGCCGGTCTCCGGTGAGCCGGCGGCGGATGTGCTCGCAGTCGCGGACGATGGAGTCCGCGCGGAAGTGCGCGAGGTAGCCGGCCTGCTGGGCGGGGGTGCCGCGGAGCGGGAGGGTCTGGCGGGTGGCGGGGGTGGAGCGGCCGGTGCCGCGCTGGTCGAGGAGGAGGACGCGGTAGTCCTCCAGGGCGCGGTCGAGCCAGCTCTCGCGGCCCACGGGGCGGCCGGCGGGGAAGCCGGGTCCGCCCTGGAGGTAGACGAGCCAGGGCAGTTCGTCGTGCTCGCGGCTCGTCGCGACGACCTCGCGCGCGTAGACCCGTATGTGCTCGCCGGCGGGGTCGTCGTGGTCGAGCGGCACGTCGAAGTGGTGGTCGGTGAGGACCAGTCCGGGCTGGCGGTGCCGGCCGGTCACCGACGGCGCCGCCGCCCCGGCCCGTACGGCTGCACCGGCGGGTGCGGCGCCGAGCGCCCCTCCGCGCCTCTGTGCGCCCCCTGCGAGATCCTGCCCGGCGCGGGCATCCGGCATGTTTCCATCCTCACGTCGTCACGTAGTACCTGAAATGCGTACCTGAAATGCACGGCACACCCGACACGCACGGCGCATCGCACACGCGCGCCGCACCTGGCACGCGCGGCGCATCCGAACTGCACCACACACCCGAAGCGCACAGCGCATCCGGAGCGCACGGCGTGCCTGAACCGCACGGCGTACCTGAAAATGCACGGCGTAACCTACCGAGGGGCAGCAGTGGCCGAGAACAGCACCCACGGCATACGGGCCGACGGGCCCGCCGAGATCGGCCGGCGCGTGCTGCGGCTGCGGACGGCCAAGGGCCTCACCCAGCGCCAGCTCGCCGAGCCCGCCTACACCGCCGCCTACATCTCCACCCTGGAGGCGGGCCGGGTCCGCCCCTCCGAGACCGCCCTGCGCCACCTCGCCGACCGCCTCGGCACCACCGTCGACGAACTCGCCACCGGCCGCCCCGCCCATCTCGCGACCCGGCTGCGGATGCGGCTCACCGACGCCCGCCGCACGCTGGCCACCGGCGCCGCCGAGGACGCCGCCGTGCGCTACGCGGTGCTGCGCGACGAGGCGGCCGGCGCGGAGCTCACCGCCGAGCAGGCCGCCGCCCACCTCGGCCTCGGCGACTGCGCCCTGGAGACGGGCGAGCTGACCGAGGCGCGCGACCACTACGCCGCCGCCGAGGCCCTGCTGGCCGGCGAGCCGCTGCCGCGCCGCGTCCCCGCGCTGCGCGGCCGTGCCACCGCCCACCTCCTGGCGGGCGAACTGCGCTACGCCTGCTACCTGCTGGAGACCGCGCTGGACGAGCTGAACGCCTCCGGCCTGCACGACCCCGACGCGCTGCTGCTCCTCTACACGGCGTCCATCGCCCCGTACATGGACATGGGGGCGCACGCCCGCGCCGCGCACGCCGCCGAGCTGGCCCTGGCGCTGGCACCCCAGGTGGGCGACCCGGCGCTCGTCGCCGGCATGCACCGCGGCGTGGCCCGCACGCTGATCGCCGAGGGCCGCATCAAGGAGGCCGACGCCTCCCTCGCCAAGGCCCAGGAGCTCTACCAGCAGCTGCACATCCGCACCGAGCTCGCGCACTGCCACTGGATGCGCGGCTACGTGCGCGCGCAGAACGGCGACCTGGAGGGCGCCGAGAGCGAGCTGCGGACGGCGCGCGACATGCTGGCGTCGAAGCGGGCGCCGCTGTTCACCGTGCAGGTGGAGGTGGAGCTGGCCGACGTGCTGCGGCGGCGCGGCAAGACGGCCGAGGCGGAGGGGCTGCTGAGCCCGCTGCTGGCGCCGACGGCCGCGGAGTCGGCGCTCGGCGCCGAGCGCGGCGCGGTCCACGCGGGCGGCGCGCACCGGCTGCTGGGGCTGATCGCGGAGGAGCGGGGCCTGACCGAGACGGCGGAGGAGCACTACTGCGCGGCGCTGTCGCTGCTGGAGCGGACGGGGGCCGCGGGAGACCTGGCGGACCTGTGCCGGCTGCTGGGGGACCTGCTGCGGCGGACGGGCCGCGTCGAGGCGGCGCTGGACGCGTACCGCACGGGCCTCGGCCACCGGGCCGCCCCGGGCACGACGACCCTGGGACCGGCACCGGCGGCGCCGCCGCTGTAGCGACGGCACCGCACGGCTCCGGCCCCTGTGAACAAAGGCATTCCCTTACGCAGAAGGGCATCCCCTCGCCAACAGGGCATTCCCCCGGCCGCGGGCCGCCGCTTGTGGGGGATGCGGCGGTCCGCGGCCGTGTGCCGCAACACCTCACTGCCGGTAGGTCAGTCCCGGCATGCTGCAGTACGGACAGCACTCTGCCGCCTGCCCGCCCCGTGCGGAATCCGCCGCGGGTCCCGGCTCGCCCCCGCCGATCGGAGGGGGTGCCTCCGCCGACCGGCGGGGAGTCCGAAGGGCGGTCGCGCGGAGCGCCACGCTCCGTTTTCGGCCATGGTTGTCCGACCGGTACGGCAGGCTGGGGGGCGTGACCGGAACCGGACCCCCCTGAACAGGGTCTAGCGGGTCGTGAGCGCACAGAGCAGCGGCAGTAGGCGTGGAAGAGGTAACGGCAGGTGATCCGTGTTGCGGTGGTGGACGACGAGCAGCTCGTCCGGTCCGGGCTGCGGATGATCCTGGGCACGGCCCCGGACATCGAGGTGGTCGCCGACTGCGGCGGCGGCGAGGCCGTGGCGACCGTGCGCGACTGCGCCCCCGACGTCGTCCTGCTGGACATCCGGATGCCGGACGTCGACGGGCTGACGGTCCTGCGCGCGCTGCGCGGCGCCCCGCGCCCGCCCGCGGTCGCCATGCTCACGACCTTCGACGCCAACGAGTACCTGGCGGCGGCCCTGCGCGGCGGCGCGACCGGCTTCCTGCTCAAGGACACCGACCCCGAGCAGCTCGTGCAGGCCGTGCGGACCCTCGCCGCGGGCGGCAGCGTCCTCGACCCCGGCGTGACCCGCGCGGTGATCGGCGGCTACCTCGCGTCCGAGGCGGAGACCACGGCCGCCGAGGCGGTGTCGGCGCTCACCCCGCGCGAGCGGGAGGTGCTCGCGCACCTCGGCGCGGGGCTGGCCAACCCGCAGATCGCCGAGCGGATGGGGCTCGCGCCCAGCACGGTCAAGGACCACGTCCGCGCGGTCCTCGGCAAGCTCGGCGGGCTGAACCGCGTGCAGGCCGCGATCATCGCCGACCGGGCGGGCCTCGTCACGGCGCAGGGCAAGCAGCGGCCGCAGGGCGAAAACGAGGGGGCCGGCGCGGGCGGCGCGGGCGGGTCCCGGTGACGGCCGCAGCGCGCCTCCGCCGGCTGCCCCCGCGCGTCCGCGCCGCCCTCCCGATCGCCGTCCCCGCGCTGATAGCGGCCCTGGACGCCCTGCTGGTCAACGGGCCGACGCCCGGCCTGCAATCCGGGGTGTCGCTCGCGGCCGCGGCCGCGCTGCTGTGGCGCCGGCGCTTCCCGCTCAGCGTCTTCGCGGTGACGCTCGCCGGCATCTACATCGGCTACATCTGGTTCGCCCCGATGATCGCCCTCTACACGGTGGCGACCCTGCGCACCGACCGGCGGCTGCTCGTCGGGGCGGCCGCGCTGCTCGCCGCCGCGCACTTCCTGCCGTACCCGATCTCCCAGCTCTCGTTCGCCGACCGGCGCGACGTGGCCCTCCAGTTCGTCGACGCGTGCGTCACCGCCGCCACGCCCGTCGCACTCGGCCTGCTCACCCGCACCCGGCGCGAGCTCGGCGCCCGGCTGGACGAGCTGACGCGCAGCCGGGCGCGCGAGGACCGGCTGCTCGCCGACCAGGTCCTGGCCACCGAGCGCGCCCGGCTCGCCCGCGAGATGCACGACGTCGTCGCCCACCAGGTCAGCCTGATCAGCCTGCAAGCGGGCGCCGTGCAGATCAGCACGGGCGACGAGCGGGCGCGCGAAGGCGCCCGCAGGATCCGCGAGCTGTCGGTGCGCACGCTGGAGGAGCTGCGGCACATGGTCGGCATCCTGCGCGCCGCCGGGGCCGACACCGAGGAGCTCACCCCGCAGCCGCGGCTCGCGGACCTGCCCCGGCTGATCGAGCTGAGCGCGCTCGACGTGACCTACGAGAGCGCGTGCGATCCGGAGACCGTACGCTCCGAGGCCGTCGAGCGCGCGGCGTTCCGCACGGTGCAGGAAGCGCTGACCAACGCCCGCAAGCACGCGCCCGGTGCGCGGGTACGGGTGCGGCTGGCGGAGGACGCCGCGGAGAGACTGCTGGTGGAGATCCGCAACGGGCCGCCGGACGCGGCCGTACCGGCACCGGGGCTGCCCGGCGGCGGGCACGGGCTGGTGGGACTGCGCGAGCGGGCGCAGAGTCTGGGCGGAACGCTTGAGGCGCACGCGACGCGGGAGGGCGGCTTCGTCGTACGGGCGGGGTTCCCGCGCGAGCACTGAACGGACGGTGAGCCGGACGGTGAACCGGCCAACGAGAACCGGGTAACGACTCGGGCGATGCGTCAGGCGGACTGCGCGGGGAGGGTGCCGAGGGCGTCGCCGGCGCCGTCGTGCCCCTCGTGGGTGGCCGCGGCCAGGTCCGGGTAGATCTCGAAGAGCCGGCGCACCCCGAGTGCGCCGAGCACCCTGTTGACGTGCGAGCCGTCCGCCGCGCCGCCCTGCGGGGGCAGGATCAGCCTCAGGCGCCCCTGGCACGAGCGCATCAGGCGGCGGGCGGCGATGAGCACGCCGACGCCGCTGGAGTCGCAGAAGCGCACCTCGGCCAGGTCCAGCACGAGGCTGCGCCGTCCGTCGGCGACCGCGTCGTGCACGCGTTGCCGGACCACCGGCGACGTCACCAGGTCCATCTCGCCGGAGACGCGGAGGACGGCCCAGTCCCCGCGCTCGGCGTCCTTCACCTTCAACGTCACGCGCTCGAAGCCCCTTCGCTCGGTCTCTCGATCCCCGGAACGGACCTTTCCGCAGCCGTGGCTGCCCGGCGTCTCCCCTGTCTGTCCCTCGTGAAACACCGAGGGGCCCGACCGGCCCCCAACGAGCCTATGCCCAGCTCGAACCGTTAATCCCCAAAGTTCCGGTCACACCCGCATAACACATCGGCACATTCGCGCACGTACGATCCGTAACGATCGGCCAGATGTGCGGAACGTGACCGTGGCAATACCATCCGGAGCCGCTCGGCGGGGCGATCTTCACGATGTTCCCCGCAAACGCGGTCGGACTGTCGGACCCGGCCACTACATTCGAGGAGTATGTGACCGTGGGCACAAGCACGGTGCGGCGCGGCACCGGGCATGAGTGCGACGCACACCCTTACGGGCAGACTTACGGACACGCTTTCAGCGATCGAGGGACCGGCGGCGGAGCGGAGGGGGCAGCCATGGCGACCGACGGAGCACCACCCCGGTGGGACCGGAAGATGCAGCAGCGGCTCGCGCACGGCGAGGCGGCCGCCCTCGGCGAGCTCTACGACCGCTTCGCCTCCCTCGTGCACACCCTCGCCCACCGCGTCCTGGAGGACGAGGCCGCCGCCGACCGCGTCACGCGCGAGGTTTTCGGCCACGTCTGGGAGCACCCCGGCGACTTCGACCCCAAGGAGGGCTCGCTGCGCTCCTGGATCGCCGGGCTCACCCACCGTCAGGCGGTGGAGCGGCTGCGGCAGTCCCAGAGGGAGGGGGCCGCCACACCCGAGGAGATCGAGGAGAAGGTACGGGCGGCGTCCGCCGCGGCCCGCGCCGACTACATCGTCACGTCCATGCCGGCCCCGCTGCGCGCCGCGCTCGACCTCGCCTACCTGCGCCGCCTCGACTACCGCAGGGCCGCGGCCCAGCTCGGCGTCACGGAGGACGAGGCGCGGCGCCGCCTGCGCCTCGGGCTCCAGCTGCTCTCCACCGCGCACCGCGGGCCGCGCGTCGTCGCGCCGCCGGCGCACGGAGGGGCACGGTGAGCGAGGAAGCCGGCCGGGGCGGCGCGGGCCCGCACGGCGGAAACGGCGCTTCCGGTCCGGCGGGTCGGCCGCGGATACCGCTGCCGCGGACGGCGGCGGAGGACGGCCCGCGCTGGCCGAAAGCGGCCTCTCCCTCAGCCCCTGCCCCTGCCCCTGCCCCTGCCCCCGAAACGGCCCCGGCGTCGCACAAGGTCCTCAAATCCCTCCTCGGCGCGTGGGCGCTGGCCGTGTGCTCCCCCGAGGAGACCGCGGCCGTCGAGGCCCATCTGACCGACTGCGCCACCTGCGCGGACGAAGCCGTACGGCTGCGTGAGGCCGTCGCCCTGCTCCACCCGGAGGACAATCTGGACCTCGACCCGCGGCTGCGCTCCCGCGTGCTCGCCTCCTGCCTGGGCCGCCGCCCGGCCCGCGTCCCGGTGCCCGCGTGGGCCGCGCCCTACGACGCGGAGACCGCCCGCCTCGACGCCCTCCTGCACGACATCGGCGAGGCGGAGTGGCAGGCGCCGGTGCGGCTGCGCTGGTTCGACGGCGAGCGGTCCGCCGGGCGGGACGCCACGGTGGCCGCGGTGATCGGCCACCTCACGGCCGTCGACGGCCTCGTCGCGAGCACGCTGGGCCTGCCGGACCCGCTGGGGGACGTCACGGGCTCCCCCGGCGAGCGCACGGAAGCCCTGTGGGCGGCCCGGTCCGCGACCCCGCCGGGGGCGGTGCGGGCCGAGTGGCGGGAGCAGGGCCGCGCGCTGATACGAAGCGCGTCGTTCGCCGACGACGAGGCGGCCGGACTGCCCGTCCCGTACGGCCCGTCCACGCTCCCCGTACGCGACGCGTTCCTCGACCGGGCCTTCGAGTGCTGGATCCACGCGGAGGACATCGCCGACGCCGTCGACTACCCCTACCGCCCGCCGTCCCCCGGCCACCTGCACGAGCTGGTCGGCCTCGCGGCCCGCATGCTCCCGGCAGCCATCGCCGCCCGCCGCCGCGCGGGCCTCGCCCCGCCGGCCCGGGCCCTGGCCCCGGCGGGCGCGCCGGGCCGCTCCCTCCACCTGGAGGTGGAAGGCAGCGGGGGCGGCCACTGGCACATCGCCCTCGACTCCCCGGCGGCCACGACGTCGCCGGAGACCGAGGTCGCTCACGTGGCGCTGGACGCCACCGAGTTCTGCCGGCTGGCCGCGGGCCGGGTCCACCCGGAGGACGCGGCGGCGGGCCAGTCAGGCGACCGCGAGGCGATCCTGGACGCGCTGTACGCGACGGCGTCACTGTCACGCATGTGAAAACGGGCTGCGGCCCGCATCCGAAGATGCGGGCCGCAGCCGCTCACCAAGAAGGAACCACGCCCTAGGCGAAGACGACCGTCCGCCGGCCGTTGAGCAGCACGCGGTGCTCGCTGTGCCACTTGACCGCCCGGGCGAGCGCCTGGCACTCGACGTCGCGGCCGATGGCGACCAGCTGCTCCGGGGTCACCTCGTGGCCGACGCGCTCGACCTCCTGCTCGATGATCGGGCCCTCGTCGAGGTCGGCCGTCACGTAGTGCGCCGTGGCACCGATCAGCTTCACGCCGCGAGCGTGCGCCTGGTGGTACGGCCGGGCGCCCTTGAAGCTCGGGAGGAAGGAGTGGTGGATGTTGATGATCTTCCCGGAGAGGACCTTGCAGAGGTCGTCCGAGAGGACCTGCATGTAGCGGGCGAGGACGACGAGCTCGACGTTCTCGGCCTGGACGAGCTCAAGGAGCTTCGCCTCCGCCTCGGCCTTGGTGTCCTTCGTGACCGGAATGTGGTGGAAGGGGACCCCGTAGGAGCCGACGAGCTCGGCGAAGTCGGTGTGGTTGGAGACCACGGCGGCGATCTCCACCGGCAGGGCGCCGATCCGCGAGCGGAAGAGCAGGTCGTTCAGGCAGTGCCCGAACTTGGACACCATCAGGACGACGCGCATCTTCTCGTCGGCCCGGTGGATCTGCCAGTCCATCTGGAAGGAGTCGCCGATGGCGGCGAAGCTGGCGCGCAGCTTCTCCAGGGTGACGGGCGCCTCCGCGCCGAAGTGGACGCGCATGAAGAAGAGCCCGGTGTCGCGGTCACCGAACTGCTGGCTGTCCTCGATGTTGCACCCGGTCATGAAGAGGTAGCTGGACACCGCGTGGACGATGCCCTGCTTGTCGGGGCAGGAGAGGGTGAGGACGTACTGCTCGGGCTGCGCTGGGGCCCCTTCGGCGGCAGGGGACTGGGAGGCGTTCATAGCCCAATAGCCTCGCACACCCGCGGGGCCCCCTGAACCGCGCCGCGGTCGGGGCCGCGGCTCAGCGCACCTGCGTGAGCCGCTCCAGCACCTCCAGCGGGCGCGGCGGGGCCTCCGGCTCGTCGCCGTCGTTCAGCGCGAGCCGTACGTGCGCCTCCCGGGCGGCCCGGACGGCCTCCGGCCAGCCGTGGTGCTCCAGATACGCCGAGACGGGGGCGTCCGGCCCGACCTGGTGCATGATCCGCAGGACGCGCAGCACGGCGAGGTCGACGAGCGCGGCCTCGCCCGAGTCGCGGAAGATCGTCCCGATGTATTTCTCGGCCGACCAGTTGTCCAGCCAGGTGTCCTCGACGAGGCGGTAGACGGCGTCCGTCACATCCCCGAAGCCCTCGTCGCCGGCGAGCCAGCGCTCGCGCTGGAAGACCGGGTCCGAGAGCATGTGCAGCGCCGAGCGCACCTGCGCACGCCAGCGCCACCACGGCATGTCATTGAGCGGCATGCCGTCCATGGTGGTCGAGCGGCGGCCGCGGCGGGAAGACTTCTCCGAACCCTGCATAGCAATCGATCGTACGTTCCCCCACTGACATCGGGCCCGAGACCCCGGGAGTCACCCTCAGAGCTGGGCCCACGAGTGCTGCGACAGCCCGTACTTCTTCGCGATCGGGTTCCAGAGATCCGCGGCCGCCTTCTTGGCGGCCGTGGCGTCGCCGCTGGCGCGGTCACCCGCGGCGCTCTCACCCGAAGGGCGCGCGTGCCCCTTGATGCAGCCGTGCTTGCCGCCCACCTCACCCGCCCACGCGGCGTAGTGGCTGTCCGCGGAGGAGGACGACTGCCACGCCTTGGTCAGCTGCGCCGACAGCTGTGCGCTGTTGGGCAGCTTGTCGATCGCGGTCTTCTGGAGCCGGGTGACGAGGCCGTCGCGCTGCTTGGCGGCGTCGCGCAGGTCGGACGCGGACTTGTCCAGGTCCTTGCAGCTGCGGGTCGAGTCGACGGCCTTGATCACGGCGTCGCGGCTGTTGTTGCTGTCCTTCAGCAGGGCGTCCAGGGCCTTGGCCTGGGCGATCGCCGGATCCGCCGGATCGGCCGACGGCTCCTTCTTGCCGCCGTCGTCACCCTTGGGCGCGTCGCCGGGCGCCTCGGAGCTGACGGCGGCGTTCTGCGGGGTGTCCTTCTTCTCGTCTCCCCCGCCACTGAGCAGCGCACCGGCAGCAAGCCCGGCGACGGCACAGCCGGCGACGACGATGCCGACGATGGCCGCGGTGGGCAGCTTCCGCCGAGGGGCCGGGGAGACGGGAGCGGGCTGCGGGGCCGCCACGTGCGGACCCGCCACGTGCGGGGCACGCGGCGGCGGTACGTGCCCGGGGGCGGCGCCCCCGGAGGCGGCGGCGGAGGCCGCGGAGGCCCGGAACAGCCCGTCGAACTCGGAGGGCGGAGGCCGCTCGCCCTGAGCGGGGGCACCGCCGAGCGGCGACTGATAGGGGGGCGGCGGTACGGGTCCGCCTCCGGCGACGGGGGGCAGGTACTGCGTAGCAGCGGCGGAATCCCCGCCACCGGAACCACCGCCGGAAACAGGCGGCAGATACTGCGTAGCGGCAGCAGCGGAAGCATCCCCGGAAGCAGAAGCAGGCGCCCCACCACCCACAGGCGGCAGATACTGCGTAGCGGCAGCGGAATCCCCACCCGCGGGGCGGCCCCCACTGACGGGCGGCAAGTACTGGGTGGCGGCGGCAGCAGAATCGTCACTGCTGACGGGCGGCAGGTACTGGGTAGCGGGCTCGTCGCCCCGTGCGGCCCCCTGGGCATAAGGAGCGGGCGGCCGCGGTGCACCGGGCAGCGGCCCGGAAGCGACCGGCGGCAAGTACTGAGTGGCCTCGGAGGAAGGGTCCGGTGCAGCAGGCCCAGGGGCAGAGGTACCCAGGACGGGCGGCAGGTACTGGGTGGCTTCGGAGTCGCCGGGGCGCGCGGGGCCGCCCGGCGGCATCTCGGGCGGCAGGGGGGCGCGCTGTGCGTCGGGACCCCACGGCTCGCCCCAGGGCCGGCCGGCGGCCGGCTGAGGCGCGTTGCCCTGTCCGCTCTGCGTCACCGGGACTCCTCAAGCTGTACGGCAACTTATCGATAGCGCGGCCACGCTACCGGGTCACCGCACGGCAGGGCCATGCGGCAGGAGACGGCGGGGAGGGCGGCGGGGGCGCAGGGGTGTTCCGGAATGCTGCCGGATATTTGTGGGCGAGGTTCCGGGTACGTCTGCGACTGACGGTTCCCGCCCGTAAATATCCGATTCCGGAACACCCCGGAGCCCCCGCCGCCCGGCACCGGACAACGGGCCCGCACCCCCACGCCACGCGGCCCGCACCGGACAACGCGCCCGCACCGGACAACTAAGCCGCCTGCACCTCCAACCGCGCCCCGAACTCCCGCACGACCGGCTCCTCCCGGTAAGGAGCCAGCCGCTGCTGGAAGTCCTCCAGATACTCCGCCCCCCGGTTGGACCTCAGCGTCCCCAGCAGATCCAGCGCCCGGACCCCCGTCGCGCACGCCTCGTCCACGTCCCGCTGCTGGACCTGCGCCGCGGCCAGCAGCAGCATGCCGATGGCGCGCCTGCGCACCCGCCCCTCCGCGTGCCCGGCGATGGCGTCCTCCGCGTGCCGGCGGGCCTGCTCGGCCTGCCCGAGGTCGCGGTGGCAGTGCGCCAGCTCGTCCGCCAGGTAGGCCTGGTCGAAGTGCCGGATCCAAGCCGGGTCACCGGAGTCCGCGGACGGCTCCCCGGCCTCCTCCAGCTTGGCCGTGGCCTTGGCCGCGACGACCTGGCAGGAGCGGGCGTCGCCGAGCAGCGCATGCCCCCGCGCCTCCGCCGCGTAGAACATCGCTTCGGCCCGCGGCGTGACGTGCCCCCGAGCCCCCTCCTGCGCGGCCTTCGCCAACTGCGCGATCTCCCGCGGGTTTCCCAGCGACGCCGCCAGGTGACTCATGCTGGCGGCCAGCACATACCCCCCGTACCCACGGTCCCCCGCAGCCTGGGCGAGACGCAGCGCCTGGATGTAGTACCGCTGGGCGAGCCCGGGCTGGCCGGTGTCGACTGCCATGTACCCGGCGAGCTCGGTCAACCGTGCGACGGCGGCGAACAGTTCGCGCCCCACGGACTCCCGGTAGGACCCGGCGAGCAGCCCGGAAACGACGCTGTTGAGGTAGTGCACGACAACGGGCCGCACATGCCCACTGCCGTACCGGTGATCGAGCTCAACGAGCGCCTCCGTGGTAGCTCGCACAGCATCCACGTCGGAAGCCCCGACCCGCGCCCCCGCGTTCCGCGCGACCTGCGGATCGGCCCCGGTGATGAGCCAGTCACGGCTCGGTTCGACGAGTGCGGACGAGGCGACGGACGTCCCGCTGAGGAAGTCCCGGCGCCCGACGTCGCTGCGCCACAGCTCACACACCTGCTCGATCGCGCCGAGCACGGTGGGCGAGAACTGGAGGCCGACGCCGGAGGCGAGGTTCTTGCCGTTCGCCATGCCGATCTCGTCGATGGTGACGGTGCGCCCGAGCTTGCGGCCGAGCGCCTCGGCGATGATGGCCGGGGCGCGCCCGCGCGGCTGCTGGCCGCGCAGCCAGCGGGCTACGGACGTTTTGTCGTAGCGCAGGTCGAGCCCGTGCTCGGCGCCGCACATATTGACGCGCCGGGCGAGGCCCGCGTTGGAACAGGCGGCTTCCTGAATGAGCGCCTGCAGCCGTTCGTTCGGCTGCCGCGCCACGAGTGGCCGTGCGGCCATGCTGTACCCCCTGGGACTGCTAAGCGTTCGCGGCGCGGTCCGCCGCGGAATGCGGAGAAGCTGTGACAGCTGACACTGACTGCTGCGCTGCTGACTGCGTCTTCCCCTGTGATCTTTGCCCCCTGAATGTCCGGAGAATGCGGACTTACCGGTAATGACAGCAAAGGCGGCAATGGCCAGACAATGACGGTCTCGCCCCGTCGCCGGACAGGTGGCTACCCACCCTCGGCGGCCAACCCGCGTCTGCGCCCCCGTACATGCATCCGTGCGCCCCACGTGCATGCCCTGGCACCGCCCACAAGCGTGAGCCTGAGCCGTAACCCCTCGTGACAAGGGGAGTTGTGATGGGCGTGGAAGAGACCATCGCAGTAGGAGCCCCGCACCTCCCCCAACAGCGCAGCGAGCAACTGCTGGACGCCGCTGTCAGGTACGCGGAGGAGCGGCACTGGGACGTATTCGGCGGCACGTGGCTGACGGTGGAGGAGGGACGGGAGTACTGCTCGTGCGGTGATCTCGGCTGCCCCTCCCCCGGTGCGCACCCGGACCGCCCGGACTGGGCCACGCAGGCCACCGGCAGCGCGGTCGCCATCCGCCGCATGTGGGAGCAGCAGCCCGCCGCTTCGGTCCTGCTTCCGACGGGCCGCACGTTCGACGCGCTGGACGTCCCGGAGACGGCGGGCTGCCTGGCGCTGGCCCGGATGGAGCGGATGAACGTCCAGCTGGGGCCCATCACGTGCACCCCGTTCCGCCGGATGCTGTTCTTCGTGCTGCCCGGCGGGGCGCTGAAGGTCGGGGACGCCGCCCGGAAGCTGGGCTGGCACCCGACGTCGCTGGATCTCATCGCGCGCGGCGAGGGCGACTACGTGGTCGCGCCGCCCACCCGCGTGGGGACGCGCGGTTCGGTGCAGTGGGCGCGCCAGCCCACGGTCGCCAACCGCTGGCTGCCGGACGCGGACGAGCTGGTGAGCGCGCTCGCCTACGCGTGCGGACGGGATGCGGCGGACGCCCGCCGCAGGTGACGCGCACTGCGCGCACTGCGATGGGCGTCGTAGACGGGCGCCGTAAGGGCCCGGGCGCGGACCGGCCTTCGCGCCGGGGAGGTCAGCCGAGCTCGCGCGCCTCGGCCACGTACCCGTCGGGCCGTACGAGAAGGGCCGTGCGACGGGCGTCGGCGCGGGTGACCGTGGTGACGCCCGTCTCCTGCTGGGGCGATGCGCCCGCCTCGCGCGGCAGCACGCGCACGTGCGTCCCGGCGCGCAGCGCCTCGTACAGGCGAGTGGGCTCGCCCGCGCGCTCCGCGAGCGGCAGGTCGGGCGCCCGCTGCCCGGTGAGCGGGTGGGCTCCGGGCGGGGCGGGATAGCCGATGCCGATGCCGGAGACCACGAGGGCGCCGCGGTCCGCGGCGAACGGGAGGGACATGGCGGCCACGGCGGCCGCGTCGCGCAGGCGGCGGGTGACGGGCGAGGTGAGCAGGACGCCCCGCACGATGGCGCCGCTGACGCGCAGCACCAGCTTGCCGACGGGGTGGCGCTCGTCGTGATAGCTGTCGAGCAGGGATTCGGGCGCCGTGCCCTTGAGGACGGCGGCGAGCTTCCAGGAGAGGTTGGCGGCGTCCTGGAGGCCCGTGTTCATGCCGAGGCCTCCGGCGGGCGAGTGGACGTGGGCGGCGTCGCCGGCGAGGAAGACGCGGCCCGCACGGTAGCGCGGCACCTGCCGCTCGTCGCTGTGGAAGCGCGAGGTCCAGCGCGGGTCGTGCATGCCGAAGTCGGTGCCGAAGGCGGCCCGGGTGACGGCCTTGAGCTCCTCGAAGTCGACGGGGGCGGTGGACGGCAGGTCCGAGCCGTGCGCCCAGACGATGGCGCGGTAGTAGCCGTCGCCGAAGGGCACGAGGAAGGCGAAGCCTTCCTTGACGCCCCGGAAGGCCGGCAGCCCCGGCGGCTCGGTGTCGAGGCGCACGTCGGCGAGCATGACGGACCGGAGCACGGACTTCCCGGGGAAGGGCAGGCCGAGCGCCTTGCGGACGGCGCTGCGCACGCCGTCGGTGCCGACGGCGTAGGCGGCGCGCAGGGTCTCGGTCGCGCCGCCGGCGGTGCGGAGCTCGACGTCGACGCCGTCCGCGTCCTGGCGCAGCCCGGTGACCTCGGCGCCGCGCCGCAGCACGGCCCCGGCCTTCAGGGCCCGCTCCTCCAGCACCCGCTCCGTCTCGTACTGCGGCGTGAGCAGGACGCCGGGGAAGCGGGTGGGCAGCCGGGTCATGTCGATCCCCCCGCGGCCGAAGAACCGCACGCCCGGGTTGAAGGACCCGGTGGCGATCAGGGCCTCGGCGATGCCGCGGGCGTCGAAGGTCTCCAGCGTGCGCGCGTGCACGGCGAACGCCCGGGTGAGGTTCGACTCCTGAGCCCGTTTCTCCACCAGCGTCACCCGCACGCCGGCGGCGGCGAGATCCCCGGCGAGCAGCAGCCCGGTGGGACCGGCGCCGACGACGAGGACGTCGGCAGGGGCAGGGACGGGGGCGGCCTGGGAGGAGAGCGAGGACGACATGACGGCACCTCGGATGGCTCGTGGCTCATGGCTCGTGCGGGCATCTGGCCTTACTGCCAGTGCACACCCGCGCCCGAGATATGTCAACGCTTGTTGAATTAATGTGCAGCACCCCCCGTGCGCCCGCACGGGCCGGCTCCGCCGCCTACGCCGGCAGGACCGACTCCAGGAACGACTCCACGGCGCGGCGCCAGCCCTCGGGCTGTTCGTAGTGGACGAGGTGGCCCGCGTCGGAGATCTCGGCGTACGTGCCGCGGGGCAGGACGCGGACCATCTCCTGGGCCTCGGCGCGGCCGAGCTCGCTGTCGGGGCCGCGGACGACGAGGGCCGGGCACTCGACGAGGGCGAGCTCTTCCCAGTGCGCGTCGTGGGCGTAGGTCTCGCGGGCCTGGAGCATCTGGCGGCGGGAGAAGGCCGGACGCCAGCCGTCGGCGCGCTCGGCCATGATCTCGGCGTAATAGTCACCGCGGGCGGGCCGGGGGCGCTCCAGGGTGGGGTCGCCCTCGGCGAACCACTTGCGGACGTCCGCGAGCGTGGCGAAGGGGACCGGCCAGGAGCGGAACCACTCGCCCCACTCGCGCTGGGTGGCGGCGCCCAGCGCGGACGCCCGCATGTCGCAGATGACCAGGGCGCGGACCAGGTCGGGGCGGCGGGCCGCGACCTGCCAGGCGGTGAGCGCGCCCATGGCGTGACCGATCAGGACGGCGGGGGCGAGCTCCAGGGACTCGATCACGGCCACGGCATCGGCGATATAGGCGTCGCGGGTGTACGGGCCCTCCGCCGGGCGCTCGCTGCGGCCGTGGCCCCGCTGGTCGAGGGCGACCGCGCGGTGCCGGCCGGACAGCCAGCGGGCGGTCTCCGCCCAGTGCGCGGCGCGGCCCATCAGGCCGTGGAGCATCAGGACCGCGCCGGGGCCGCGCCTCGCGGCCTCACCGGCTCCCCCCGCCCCGCAGGGCTGCTTGGGCGGATCGGCGAACTCCCAGGCCGCGAGCCGCACCCCGCCGCTCCCACTCACGTCGATGCGCCGAACCATGAGCCCTGGCACCTCCTACTCTTCCCCGAGCAGCTCCACGATCACGATATCGAACTCAGATTCGAATACAGGCTCAACGCGCACAACACCCCTCGTTCGAGTGACCTCAGGGAAGGGTTGACCGGCGGCACCCAGGGGATTAATCGACCTGGGCGCGGACTGCTCGGGGAAGAAGGTCCGCGGGGCGGACCCTGGGAGCTCGGGGCTCCGGGTCGCCACGGGGGTAAATGGGGAGGCAGGGCCCCGGCTGCCCGGAAGGGCGCCGGGGCCCTCGTCACGCCCCGCCGGCCTCATCGCAGCCCCCCTCCCCGAGACAGCGGCGTGCCGCGCATATGCGCGCCAGCGACAGCGTGGCACGGCCGGGGCGGCTCCGTGCCCGTTCCGCCGACTCCAGCCAGATTCAAGGGAGTTGGCGCAGCAAGACGCCCCGCGGCGGGCTGCGCGGGGCAGCCCGGGCCGGCGGGGCGTGAGGGAGACGCGAGGCGGCGGCCCCGGCGTCTCGCAGTGGTCCGGCAGTAAGAGCTCAGCGCTTGGCGACGAAGACGTGCGCCGCGATGTCCGGCTCCAGCTCCGTGGCCTCGCCGCTGCTGCCGACGATCACGCCGCCGGCCGAATCCGTCACGCTGACCACCGCACCGGGCTGCACGCCCGCGCGCCGCAGCGAATACATCAGCTGGGCGTCCGTCTGGATGGGCTCACCGATCCGGCGTACGACGACGGTCTTGCCGTCGGACCCGGCGTCCAGGTCCATCAGGCTGACCATGTCCTCATTGAGCAGCGGGTCCGGCTCGGCCTTCTCGCCCAGCTCCTCCAGGCCCGGGATGGGATTGCCGTACGGCGACTCGGTGGGGTGGCGCAGGAGCTCCAGCACGCGGCGCTCCACGGCCTCGCTCATCACGTGCTCCCAGCGGCAGGCCTCGGCGTGGACCTGCTCCCACTCCAGGCCGATCACGTCGACCAGCAGGCACTCGGCGAGGCGGTGCTTGCGCATGACGCGCGTGGCCAGCCGGCGGCCCTCCTCCGTGAGCTCCAGGTGCCGGTCGCCCGCGACGGACACCAGGCCGTCGCGCTCCATGCGTGCCACGGTCTGGCTGACCGTCGGGCCGCTCTGGTCGAGCCGCTCGGCGATCCGGGCACGCATGGGGACCACACCCTCCTCCTCCAGCTCGAGAATGGTGCGGAGATACATCTCCGTGGTGTCGATCAGTCCGGACATGCGTGCCCCTCGATAAGTCGTGCGCGTGGCCCCTGGCCCCAATTCTGACGCATGACACCGACAACGGTGGCGGGTACGGCCCCGGCCCGCCCGCCGTATTGACAGGGCCGTGGTCCAGACCGCAACGTGATCCGCGCCACGAGCGTACGCCCAGACCGTACGCGCCACCGGATCTCGATCTAAGGAGCCCCGCAGCGATGAGCGAGAACAAGCTGGCCGGGCAGTTCTTCGACGCCGCGATCGGGCTGCTCCAGCGGGTGCGCGACGAGGAGGCCGAGCCCATCGCGGCCGCGGCGGCGCTGCTCGCCGACACCGTGGCCGGCGGCGGCCGGCTCTTCGTCTTCGGCGCGGGCCACTCCGCGCTCCCCGCCCAGGACGTCGTCTACCGCGCGGGCGGCCTCGCCCTGATCAACCTCCTCGCTGTCCCCGGCGTCGTCGGCCTCGACGTCATGCCGGCCACGCTCGGCAGCGCCCTGGAGCGCGTCGACGGCCTGGCCGGCGCGGTCCTCGACACCAGCCCCGTCCAGGCCGGCGACGTCCTGGTCGTCATCTCCCTCTCCGGCCGCAACTCCCTGCCCGTCGAGATGGCCATGAACGCTCGCGCGCTGGGCGTCCGCGTCATCGGCGTCACCTCCCTCGCCTACGCCGAGCACACCAAGTCCCGCCACGCGTCGGGCACCTTCCTGAAGGACCACTGCGACCTCGTCATCGACAGCAAGATCGACATCGGGGACGCGGAGCTCACGGCGGACAACATCGCGGCCCCCTTCGGCCCCGCGTCGACGGTCGTCACCAGCGCCCTGATGCAGGCGGTCGTCGCGGCCGCCGCGGGCGAACTCGCCGCCCGCGGCATCGACCCGCCGATGCTGCGCTCGGGGAACGTCGACGGCGGACACGACTGGAACGGGCGGCTGCTGGAGGAGTACGGGGACAGGATCTTCTTCCGTCACCGGTGACAGTGCGCGGGGCGGGGGTACGGGTGCGGTGCCGGTGGTCCGGCTGCGGGTCCGTCGTGGCTGGTCGCGCAGTTCCCCGCGCCCCTTGCGGGGCGGGGCGCGGGGTTAAAGGGCCGGGTCCGCCAAGTCGATCGATGCCGCCACCCGGCAGGCGATGTCCTCCGCGTACGTCGCGTCCGAGCGGTCGAAGGGGCGGCGGGACGGGCCGCGGAGGAAGGTGACCGCGCCCAGCGTGCGGCCGCGGCTGCGCAGGGCCGTGGCGAGGGCGTGGACCGTGCCTTCGGGCCACTTGCGGAGGGTGGCCCACGTCTCGGTGCAGTCGGAGGCCGCACGGACCGAGCCGCAGCGCTCGACGGCCTGCACGGCGGGATGCCCTTCCGGATACGGCACGGGGAGGCCGCCGCGGCCCATGGCCGGGCAGGGGCCCGGCGTGCCCGCGGGCGTGGCGGTGGCCCTGATCAGCCGGACCGGGGAGTCGGGGGTGGCCTGCGGCTCGGGAAGCAGGTCGATCAGGGCGTGGTCGGCGAAGCCGGCGAGGGCGAAGTCCAGGTAGAGGGAGGCCGCTTCCATGGGGTCCTCGCACTCGGCGACGGCCCGCCCCGCCCGGTGCAGCTGGCTGGCGCGGAAGCGCAGCCGCGCGCTGTCCTGCTCGGTGAGCCGGGCGGCGGTGACGTCCAGGAACAGCCAGGCCACCCCCAGCGGCACCGGTTCCTCGGCGAGCGGCGAGGCCAGCCGCACGAAGCCGCTGCGCCAGCAGCGCCGCTCGGGCGGGGCGCCGCCCTGGTCGCGGAGGGTCACCCACAGGTCGGTAGGGGCGGGCGGGGCGCCCGCCGCGAGGACGTGCTGGAGAGCTCCCTCGACCTCCTCCACGCCCTGCTCCAGCAACTCGCCGAGCGGGCGGCCGAGGAGCGCGGTGCGGCCGGTACGCAGGGCCCGCGCGGCATGGGCGTTGGCGAGGGCGGGCCGCAGGTCGGCGTCGACGAGCACGACGCCCCACGAGGCGTCCCCGAAAAGGGCCTCGCTGAGCGCGATGGAGCGCTCCAGGTCGATCTGGGTGTGCACCTCGCTGAACGCGCAGTACACCCCGGCGGGCCGCTCGCCCGCGCCCGGCACCG
This sequence comes from Streptomyces sp. SCA2-17, assembly GCF_044336695.1. Lineage (NCBI taxonomy): Bacteria > Bacillati > Actinomycetota > Actinomycetes > Kitasatosporales > Streptomycetaceae > Streptomyces > Streptomyces sp. SCA2-17. The sequence continues at coordinate 3,753,349 of NZ_CP117521.1, read as the reverse complement.
CCGACAGCTGGGTGCGGACCAGCACCCGCCCGCCGTCCTTGGTGAGCAGCGCGAATTCGTGGACGTGCCGCCCGGGGGACGCCATCGCCTCGGCCAGCCGTGCCGCGACCTCGGCGGCGTCCGCGGCCCGCACCGCCCAGCCGGCCAGGCCCTGCCGGCCGACGGCCTCCGCCGCGGTCCAGCCCAGTATCCGTTCGGCCTCGCGGTTCCAGTGGGTGACCGTGCCGCCGGCGTCGAAGGCGCACAGCGCGGTGTCCATGCCGTCGAGGAGCGCCGCGAGGAGGCCGGAGTCGTCGCTGCCGGAGGCTCGTTCGGAAGCGCGTTCGGCGGCGCCGCCCGCGGCTTCCCCGGCACCGGGTGCCGGGGAAGCCGGGCGGGCAGGGCCTGACTTGTGTGGTGCGGTCACGAGGTACCCCCAGCTGGACGCGTCTGCATGTCCTGCACGACGGGCCATTCAACTCGACCGTGATGGGCACCACACCGTCTTCGGGGAAATCGTTGCCCACCGGAAATTCGGTTGTCGCTCACCGGGGCGCTTCCTAGGGTGGTGCGCACACGAGAAGGGAGGTGGTTCGGGACATGATTTCAGTCCGGACGCGTGAGGTGACTGCGGGCTAGCGCCCGTCGTCGCGCCAAGCGCAACGCCGGAGCCTCCCGGACTGCAGCCGGGGGATGCGCCGGTCAATCCCAAGCAGTCACCCGATCCGTGGGCCGCCGAGTCGTCCGCTCGGCACCGCCGCGCCCCAGGGCGCGGCGGTAACCGGCCCACGGATCGCCTGCTTTATCGCTTTATCGCCTTACGGGCTGAGCCGCTCCACCCGCCAGCCCCCGCTCTCGCCCTCACTCACATACCGCAGCCGGTCGTGCAGCCTGTTCTCGCGCCCCTGCCAGAACTCCACGCTCTCCGCGGTCACGCGATAGCCGCCCCAGCCCGTCGGCACGGGCACCGGCTCTCCTTCCGGATAGCGGGCGAGCAGCCGCGCGTACGCGGCGTCGATCTCCTCGCGCGAGGCCACGACGGCGGACTGGGCGCTCGCCCACGCCCCGAGCTGCGAGCCGCGCGGCCGCGAGTGGAAGTAGACGGCCGTCTCCGCCGGGTCCACGCGCTCGGCCGTGCCGGCGACGATGACCTGACGGCCGATCGGGTGCCAGGGGAAGAGCAGCGAGACGTACGGATTGCGCGCGAGGTCGGCGGCCTTGCGGGAGCCGTAGTTGGTGTAGAAGACGAAGCCCCGGTGGTCGTAGCCCTTGAGCAGCACGGTCCGGGAGCTGGGCCGGCCGTCGGGGTCGGCCGTGGAGACGACCATGGCGTTGGGCTCCCGCAGCCCCGCGGCGAACACCTCGGCGAACCAGATAGCGAACTGCTCGTACGGATCGGGGGCGAGGTCCGCTTCCGAGAGGCCCTGGGAGCGGTACTGCTCGCGCATGGCTGCGGCGTCCAGCGCGCCGCCGTGGAACTCGGGGGCGGGGAACTCGTCGGCATGGGTCACGGGCCCATCCTGTCAGCAGGGGCGTCCCCGGGCAGCAGATGAGCTTGCCCCCGACCGGACCTCCGTAACCCTCCCGCGCGCAAAACCCCCACTGTGCCGGACATCACCTTTCGCCGCATGTGGCGAACCCCCCAAAATCGCAGGGCGGGAAGCTGTGGTACCCGCACATCACCGGCTATCGTTTCCGGCCGGAATCCGGAACGAGCCCGCCCGTCAGGGGTCCGGGCGCGGAACCGGGTGAAGACCCGTCGCACGGGGCATGACCCGGTTGACCGATGAGGGACCCGCAAGGCCGTACGCAGCGACGCACGGACCGCGGACCGCACCAGGGACAGGCAGCAGCCGCGCCCGACCGGGCCTCGCGCCCCAGCTGTCGCACACGTCATGAGGAGCCGCCTGATGTCCGACTTCGTACCCGGGCTCGAAGGAGTCGTCGCGTTCGAGACGGAGATCGCCGAACCCGACAAGGAAGGCGGCGCTCTCCGCTACCGGGGCGTCGACATCGAGGACCTGGTCGGCCAGGTGTCCTTCGGCAACGTCTGGGGTCTGCTGGTCGACGGCTCGTTCAACCCCGGCCTGCCACCCGCCGAGCCGTTCCCCATCCCCGTCCACTCGGGTGACATCCGCGTCGACGTCCAGTCCGCGCTCGCGATGCTGGCCCCCGTCTGGGGCCTCAAGCCCCTCCTCGACATCGACGAGGCCACCGCCCGCGACAACCTCGCCCGCGCCGCCGTCATGGCCCTCTCCTACGTCGCCCAGTCGGCGCGCGGGCAGGGCCTGCCGATGGTGCCGCAGCGCGAGATCGACAAGGCGGAGACCGTCGTCGAGCGCTTCATGAAGCGCTGGCGCGGCGAGCCCGACCCCAAGCACGTCAAGGCCGTCGACGCCTACTGGACGTCCGCCGCCGAGCACGGCATGAACGCCTCCACGTTCACGGCCCGCGTCATCGCCTCCACCGGCGCGGACGTGGCCGCGGCGCTCTCCGGCGCGGTCGGCGCCATGTCCGGCCCGCTGCACGGCGGCGCGCCGTCCCGCGTCCTCGGCATGATCGAGGAGATCGAGCGCACGGGCGACGCCGTGGCGTACGTCAAGCGCGCCCTGGACAACGGCGAGCGCCTCATGGGCTTCGGCCACCGCGTCTACCGCGCCGAGGACCCGCGCGCCCGCGTCCTGCGCCGCACGGCCCGGGAGCTGGCCGCGCCGCGCTACGAGGTCGCCGAGGCCCTGGAGAAGGCGGCCCTGGAGGAGCTCCACAACCGCCGCCCGGACCGTGTCCTCGCCACGAACGTCGAGTTCTGGGCGGCCATCGTCCTGGACTTCGCCGAGGTCCCGGCGCACATGTTCACGTCGATGTTCACCTGCGCCCGTACGGCGGGCTGGAGCGCGCACATCCTGGAGCAGAAGCGCACGGGCCGCCTGGTCCGCCCGTCGGCCCGCTACGTGGGCCCGGGCTCGCGCGACCCGCGCGAGATCGAGGGCTTCGCGGACATCACGGGCAAGGCGGCGTCGGCGGCCTGACCCCGGGGGCGGTTGCGCGGCCGGCGCAACCGCCCGCCCTCACAGCAGCCCGCTGAGGACAGCCGTCCAGTGCCGGACCACCCGCTCGCGGCGGGCGGTGTCGTCCGTCAGGAGGTGGGCGAGGCCCAGGCCCCGGCACATGTCGAGGAAGCCCTGGACGGTTTCGCGGACGCCGGGGCGGCGTTCGTCGGCGCCGAGGAGCTCCACGGCCATGCGGTGCACTTCGCGGCCCACGCGCGCTTCCAGTTCGGTGACCGGGGCGCGCAGCGCGTCGTCGTCGGCGGCGGCGACCCACAGGTGCAGGGCGGCGCGGAACAGCGGCCCCGTGCAGAGGTCCACGAGCTGGCCGACGGCCATGTGCGTACGGGCCGGGCCGGTGATCAGCTGCACCTGGGGCAGCAGGCCCCGTACGGCCGCGGACCGCTGCTCGGCGACGTATTCGACGGCGGCGGTGAAGAGTTCCTCGCGGGTGCGGAAGTGGTGCTGGGCGGCTCCGCGCGAGACGCCGGCGCGCTCGGCGACGACGGAGACCGTCGACCCGCCCCAGCCGCGCTCGGCGAGGCAGGCCACGGCCGCCTCCAGGAGGCGCTGCCGGGTGGCGCGGCTGCGGTCCTGCTTGGGGAGGCTCAGCGGGCCCATACCGGCTCCCTGCGCTCCAGAAAGGCGGCCATGCCCTCGCGGGCCTCGGAAGAGGCGAAGAGCCGGGCGGACAGGGCGGTGAGGGCCTCGGCATCACGCTCGAAGGCACGCCGCACGCCAGCCGTGGCCAGGGCCTTCGACTCGGCGAGCCCTTGCGGCGAGCCGCGCCGCAGCCCGTCCAGGACGGCCTCCAGTTCGTCCTCCGCCGCGGTGACGAGCCCGATCCGTACGGCCTCGGCCGCTCCGAACCGCTCGCCGGTCAGGTAGTAGCGGGCGGCCGCGCGGGCGTCGAGGCGCGGCAGCAACGGCAGGGATATCACCGCGGGCGCGAGCCCGATCCGGGCCTCGGTGAAGACGAACGTCGCGCCCTCCCCCGCCACGGAGATGTCACAGGCACCCAGCAGCCCGAGCCCGCCGGCCCGCGCGTGACCGTCCACCCGGGCGACGACGGGCTTCGGCAGCTCCACGACAGCACGCATGAGCCGTACGAGAGCTTGCGGCCCGTCGGCGCCGGCCTCGGTCAGGTCGGCGCCGGAACAAAAGGTGTTGCCGGTATGGGCCAGCAGCACAGCGCGCGTTCCCGCGTCCTCCCCGGCCGCCACCAGCCCTTCCACCAGCTCGGAGACCAACTGTGCCGACAGGGCGTTGCGATGGTGCGGGGAGTCCAGGGTCAGGGTGGTGATGCCGTGCTCGGAGGAGCGGCGGACGAGCGACACAGGAAGCCACCTTTCTCAGTACGACTTGGGAAGGCCCAGCGTCGTGTGCGACACGTAGTTGAGGATCATCTCCCGGCTGACAGGGGCGATCCGCGTCACGCGCACCGCGGTGAGCAGGGACGCCAGCCCGTACTCGCTCGCGAGGCCGTTGCCGCCGAGGGTGTGCACGGCTTGGTCGACGGCGCGGACGGCGGCGTCGGCGGCGGCGTACTTGGCCATGTTGGCCGCTTCTCCGGCCCCCATGTCGTCGCCCGCGTCGTAGAGATGGGCGGCCTTGAGCATCATGAGCCGGGCGAGCTCGATCTCGATGTGGGACTGGGCCAGGGGGTGCGCGATGGCCTGGTGGGCGCCGATGGGCTCGCGCCAGACGGTGCGGGTACGGGCGTAGTCGACGGCGCGGGCGAGGGCGTAGCGGGCCATGCCGAGGGCGAAGGCGGCGGTCATGATGCGCTCGGGGTTGAGGCCGGCGAAGAGCTGGAGGAGCCCGGCGTCTTCGTCGCCGACAAGGGAGTCAGCAGCAAGCCGCACATGGTCAAAAACAAGCTCGAACTGCTTCTCAGCGGCAGCGAGTTCCATAGGAATGGGAGTCTTCAGAAAACCCTCCACATCCCTCTCCACAATGAACAAACAGGGCTTGAGCTTCCCGGTACCCCTGTCCTCCATCCGCCCCACAATCAACGTCGCATCCGCGACATCGACCCCGGAGATGAAGACTTTGCGACCGTTGAGCACCCACCCGTCGCCCTCGCGCCGGGCGGTGGTCGTTATGCGGTGGGAATTGGACCCGGCTTCGGGCTCGGTGATGCCGAAGGCCATTCTGAGCGTCCCGGCGGCCAGTCCCGGCAGCCATCGCCGCTTTTGTGCGTCGGTGCCGAAGCGGGCGATGACGGTGCCGCAGATGGCGGGTGAGACGACCATCATCAGCAGGGGGCAACCGGCGGCGCCGAGTTCTTCCAGGACGATGGCGAGCTCGGTCATGCCGCGGCCGCCGCCCCCGTACTCCTCGGGAAGGTTCACGCCCAGGTAGCCGAGCTCGCCGGCTTCGGCCCAGAGCTCGTCGGGGTGCCGGCCGTCGCGGACGGCTTCGGTGACGTAGGCGCGCCCGTAGCGCTTGCCGAGCGCGGCGACGGCGGTGCGCAGGTCGCGGTGTTCCTGGGATTCGATGAGGCTCATGGCGTCGGCTCCTCGGTGACGACGGCGAGCAGGGACCCGACCTCGACCCGGTGGCCGGGGGCGGCGTGCAGAGCAGTGAGCGTGCCGGTGGCCGGCGAGACGACGCGGTGCTCCATCTTCATGGCCTCCAGCCACAGCAACACCTGTCCGGCCTTGACCGGACCCCCCTCGGCGACCCCGTCCGCGAGGCGGACGACGGTCCCGGGCATGGGGGCCAGGAGGGAGCCGGGTTCGGCGGGCGCGGCGGTGGGGTCAGGAAAGCGGGGCAGAGGGATGAAGGCGTAAGAGCCGGACGGAGCGTCCACATGAACGCGATCGTCATAGGCGGACACGTCGTAAGGAACACGAAGCCCGCCCACCTCCAGCACCACGTGACCACGGGACGCCTCGAGAACACAGACTCCGCCTTCGGCCTCCAGGCCGTGCCGGGTGAGGCGGTACCGCACGGTGTACTCCTCACCGTCCGGTACGGAGCGGTAGCGCTTCTCCTGCGGCTGAGAGGGAAGGTTGCGCCAGCCGCCGAACCGGGAGCGTCCCTGGGCGTCGGCGATCGCGGCGGCGAGGGCGGCGGTTGCGCCGTCACGGCGCGGCGCGGTGAGCTCGCCCAAGTACCGCTCATAGAAAGCCGTATTCATGCACCCAGCGGCGAACTCCTCGTGCCGGAGCGACCGTACGAGAAGATCGCGGTTGGTCACGGGGCCGTGAATGCGGGCGCGCTCCAGCGCGTGGGCCAGCCGCCGCACGGCCTCCGGCCGGGTGGGAGCCCAGACAATCACCTTCGCCAGCAGCGGGTCATAGTAAGACGTGACGGTGTCGCCCGGCCCGAAGCCCGCGTCCACGCGAAGGTACCCCGCGCCTTCGGCGCGGGTTTCCGCCCACCCACCCGCCCGTTGAGGTTCGTCCAACCCTTGGAGGTTGTCGGGACGTTGAGGTGGGCCAGGACGTTGAGGTTCGTCCATCCGTTGAAGCTCGGCCGGACGTTGAGGTTGGCCGGATGACAGGGAGGTCGGGGTGCGGCGGGAGGGGGTGGGGGCGTAGGGGTGGGGGTCCGGGGCGCTGACGTGTATTTGTGGGCCCGAAGGAGAAGAGGGCGCGGGCACGTCGCGGGGGGCGGGCCCGTAAATATACGGCCCCGGACCCCCACCCCGGAGCCCCCGGCCCCGGACCCCGAACGCACCCGCACCCGCACCCGCACCCCGAAGCGGCGCCGCACCCGGCACCGACAACGCCCGCACCACCCCCACCTGCGGCCGCCACCCCGCCCCGGGATCCTCCGCGTACAGCCGCGCCTCCACCGCATGCCCCACCGCCTCCGGCGGCGACCCGCCCAGCGCCACCCCCTCCGCCACCCGGATCTGCAGCGCGACGAGATCCAGCCCGTACACCGCCTCCGTCACCGGATGCTCCACCTGGAGCCGCGTGTTCACCTCCAGAAAGAAGGGCCGTCCCTCCGGCGTCACAAGGAACTCCACCGTCCCCGCGCCCACGTACCCGATCGCCCGCGCCGCGGCCACCGCGGCGCGGGTCAGCTCCTCCGAGAGGCGCGCGCCCAGCCCGGGCGCAGGCGCCTCCTCGATCACCTTCTGGTGCCGCCGCTGCAACGAGCAGTCCCGCGTTCCGAGCGCCCACACCGTGCCGTGCACATCGGCGAGGATCTGCACTTCCACGTGCCGCCCGCCCTCCACGTACGGCTCGACGAAGACCTCGTCGTCACCAAAGGCGGCCATGGCCTCGGCCCGAGCGGAGGCGACCTCAGCATCGAGCAAGGAAAGGTCACGAACAACCCGCATCCCCCGCCCCCCACCCCCCGCAGCGGCCTTGACGAGAAGCGGCGGCTCCCCCGCCACCAGCACCGGAACCCCCGCCTCCGACATGATCCGCTTGGCGCGCGTCTTCGAGGCCATGGCCTCGATCACGGTGGGCGGCGGCCCGATCCACACCAGCCCCGCGTCGCCGACGGCCCGTGCGAACGCCGCGCTCTCGGAGAGGAACCCGTACCCCGGGTGCACGGCGTCCGCGCCCGCGGCGAGCGCGGCCCGGACCACGGCGTCGCCGCGCAAATACGTATCCGCAGCGGCCGTTCCGGGCAGTCGGACCGCAACATCGGCTTCCCGTACGTGCAGCGCACCGGCATCGGCATCCGAGTACACAGCAGCCGAGGCGATACCCAACTCCCGGCACGTGCGGAACACGCGGCAAGCAATCTCACCCCGGTTGGCGACAAGCACCGACCCGATCATCAACCCACCCCCGAAGACCGTCACATCCGAAAGACACCGAACCCACCCCGCACGCCCTCAACCGGCGCAGAGTGAATGGCGGAGAGGCACATGCCCAGCACCGTCCGCGTGTCGCGCGGATCGATGACACCGTCGTCGTAGAGCCGCCCGGAGAGGAACATGGCAAGCGACTCCGCTTCGATCTGCCGCTCGACCATCTCCCGCAGCGCGGCATCCGCTTCGTCGTCGTACGGGCGCCCCCTGGCCACCGCGGACTGCCGGGCAACGATGGACAACACCCCGGCAAGCTGCTGCGGCCCCATGACGGCGGACTTCGCGCTGGGCCAGGCGAACAGGAACCGCGGGTCGAAGGCGCGCCCGCACATGCCGTAGTGCCCGGCGCCGTAGGAGGCACCCATGAGCACGGAAAGATGCGGGACACGGGAGTTGGCCACCGCGTTGATCATCATCGCGCCGTGCTTGATGATGCCGCCTTGTTCGTACTCCCGCCCGACCATGTAGCCGGTCGTGTTGTGCAGGAAGACAAGGGGGACATCGCGCTGGTTGGCGAGCTGAATGAACTGCGCGGCCTTCTGCGACTCCTCGCTGAAGAGAACGCCTTGCGCGTTGGCGAGGATGCCCACGGGATACCCGTGAAGACGGGCCCACCCCACCACCAGACTCGTCCCGTACCGAGCCTTGACCTCATCAAAGTCGGACCCGTCAACGACCCGCGCAATCACCTCACGAGGATCAAAGGGAACCTTGAGATCCCCGGGCACAATGCCGAGCAACTCATCAGCGTCGTACAGGGGCGGAGAAACGACCTCCGCCGGATCAGGAGAGGCTTTGCGCCAGTTAAGCCGCCTGACAACCCGCCGAGCGAGCCGCAACGCATCGAGCTCATCAACGGCAAAGTGGTCCGCCAGGCCGGAAACGCCCGCGTGCATCTCCGCCCCGCCCAACGACTCGTCGTCGCTCTCCTCCCCCGTGGCCATCTTGACCAGCGGCGGGCCGCCGAGGAAGACCTTCGCCTGCTCCTTCACCATGATCACGTGATCGGACATGCCGGGTACGTAGGCGCCGCCGGCCGTCGAGTTGCCGAACACGACGGCCACGGTCGGCACACCGGCCGCCGACAACCGGGTCAGATCCCGGAACAGCCCGCCCCCGGGGATGAAGATCTCCTTCTGGCTGGGGAGATCGGCGCCACCGGACTCCACGAGCGAGATGACCGGCAGCCGGTTGGCGAACGCGATCTCGTTCGCCCGGAGGGCCTTCTTCAGCGTCCAGGGGTTGCTGGCCCCGCCCCGTACGGTGGGGTCATTCGCAGTGATGACGCACTCGACGCCCTCCACGACACCCACACCCGTGACGATCGACGCGCCCACCGTGTAGTCGCTGCCCCACCCCGCGAGGGGCGACAGCTCAAGGAACGGCGTGTCGGGGTCGAGGAGCAGTTCCACACGCTCGCGGGCGAGGAGTTTGCCGCGCGCGCGGTGCCGGGTGACGTACTTTTCCCCACCCCCCGCGAGCGCCCGGGCGTGCTCGGCGCCGAGCGCGTCGAGCCGCTCCAGCATCGCGGCGCGGGCGGCGGCGTAATCGGGGCCCGCGACATCGAGGGAGGACGACAAGACCGTCACAACAACACCTCCGGTATGTCCACGTGCCGGGAGCGCAGCCACTCCCCCAGCGCCTTGGCCTGAGGGTCGAAGCGGGCCTGGGAGGCGACGCCGGCGCCGAGCAGCCCGTCGATGGTGAAGTTGAGGGCGCGCAGCCCGGGGTACACGTGCCGCTCGACGGGCAGCCGGGCGACCTCGGGCAGGAGCCGGCGGAAGCGGGAGCCGGTGAGCTCGTGGGCGAGCCACCGCCACGCCTGGTCCGACCGGACCCACACGCCCACGTTCGCCGAGCCGCCCTTGTCGCCGCTGCGGGCCCCCGCGACGAGCCCGAGGGGGGCACGGCGGACGGGCCCGGTCGGCAGCGGAACGGGCAGCGCGGGCGGCTCCACAGGGACCGGACCCGGCGCCGGAGCCGAGGACGCCCGCGAGACCGACCCCGACGCCGGATCTACGGCGGCCGCCACAGGCGCCGCAGGCACCCGCAGCCGCGTCCCGTCCGGCAGCACGGCCGTATGCCGGACGGCGTACGCGTCCACGAACGCGGCCTCGAACACGCCGTACGGAGAGCCCGGCCCGGGCGGCGCGGTGACGTGAAAGCCGGGGTAGCCGGCCAGGGCCAGCTCGACGGCGGCCCCGCTGACCGCGCGGCCCACGGCCTCCGGGTCGGGGTCGCGCACCGTCAGGCGGAGGAACGCGCTGGCCTCCTCCTGCACGTCCGCGTCGGCGTGATCCGTACGGGCGAGGGTCCACCGGACCTCGGCCGGCCGGCGCTTCGCGAGGGCGTCCTCCATCTGCGCCCGTACGAGGCGGGCCTTGGCCTCGATGTCGAGGCCCGTCAGCACGAACACGACCTCGTTGCGCCAGCCGCCCACGCGCGTGAGCCCCACCTTGAGCGTGGAGGGCGGGGCCTCGCCGCGGACGCCGCTGATCCGTACGCGGTCGGGTCCCTCCTCCGTGAGCCGGACGGTGTCGAGCCGGGCGGTGACGTCGGGCCCCAGGTAGCGCGGGCCGCCCGTCTCGTAGAGGAGCTGGGCCGTGACCGTGCCGATGGTGACGGCGCCGCCCGTGCCGGGGTGCTTGGTGATGACGGCCGAGCCGTCGGAGTGGATCTCGGCGATGGGAAAGCCGGGCCTGCGCGCGTCGTGCTCGCTGAAGTGCTCGGTGAAGAAGGAGTAGTTGCCGCCGGTCGCCTGCGTGCCGCACTCCAGAACGTGCCCGGCGACGACGGCGCCGGCGAGCCGGTCCCGGTCCTCAGCGAGCCAGCCGAAGTGCGCGGCGGCGGGGCCGGTGACGAGGGCGGCGTCGGTGACGCGGCCGGTGACGACGACGTCCGCGCCCGCGCGCAGACAGGCGGCGATGCCGGCGCCGCCGAGGTAGGCGTTGGCGGTGAGGACGTCCTGGCCCCAGTCGCGGCCGGGCTCGTGCAGCAGGTCGTCGCCCTCGACGTGGGCTACGCGGACGTCGGCACCGACGCGGCGGGCGAGGCCGCGGATCGCTTCCGCGAGACCGCCGGGGTTGAGGCCGCCGGCATTGGTGACGATCTTCACGCCGCGGTCGGCGGCGAGGCCGAGGCCCTCCTCCAGCTGGCCGAGGAACGTCTTCGCGTAGCCGCGGGAGGGGTCCTTGAGGCGGTCGCGGCCGAGGATGAGCAGGGTGAGCTCGGCGAGGTAGTCACCGGTGAGGACGTCGAGGGGGCCGCCGGTCAGCATCTCGCGGAGGGCGTCGAAGCGGTCGCCGTAGAAGCCGGAGGCGTTGCCGATCCGTAAGGGGCTCGTCCGTAAGGGACATGCGGGGTCTGTCACTGCGTGCCGCTCCCTCAGGGGTCGTGTCAGGCGGGAGATCGTGTCAGGACGGAGAGAGCGTGACAGCGCGAGCAAAAACAATCAAGCGTGCTTGCCTTTATTTTCGGCCAGTTACGCGGCCGGGCCGTCGGCCGCACGGGTTCCCTCCGCACGGATCGCCTCCGCGAGGAGTTCGGCAAGGTGGACGGCACGAGGCCCGTCGCCCGCGAGCTGGGCGATCTGCGTACGGCAGGAGAACCCGTCGGCGAGGATCGCGGCGCCGTCGCCGCGCAGGGCGGCCGCCTGGAGCGAGGGCAGCAGCTGCTCCTCCGCGCAGGCCACGGAGACTTCGTAATGTTCTTCCTCAAAACCGAAGTTGCCGGCTAGTCCGCAGCAGCCGCCGCTCAGCTCGCCCGCCAGGCCGGCGCGCTCGCGGAGACGGCGCTCGGCGGCGTCGCCGAGGACGGCGTGCTGGTGGCAGTGGGTCTGCCCGGCCACGGGGCGGTCCAGGCGGGGCGGCTGCCAGTCCGGGGCGAGCTCCTCGAGGGACTGGGCGAACGTTCGCACACTACCCGCTAGTTGGTGGGCGCGCGGATCATCCGGGAGCAGTTCGGGAAGATCGGTGCGGAGGGCGGCCGCGCAGCTGGGCTCCAGGACGGTGACGGGGAGGCCGGCGTCGAGGGCGGGGCCCATCAGGGCGAGGGTGCGGCGCAGGGTGCGGCGGGCGCGGTGGAGCTGGCCCGTGGAGATCCATGTCAGCCCGCAGCAGGGCGCCTTCGGCGGGACGGCGATGCGGAGCCCGGCGCGCTCCAGGACGGCCACGGCGGCGCGGCCGGTCTCCGGGGAGAGGTGATGGGTAAAGGTGTCGGGCCAGAGCACGAGGTCGGCACCGCCGCCCGAGCCGCCGCCCGAATCGCCCGCCGAACCGCCCACCGACCCGCCCACCGCCCCCGCGGCGCGCCTCCGCTCCCCCCACCACCGTAGAAACGTCTCCTCCGCGAGCCGCGGAATCGCCCGCTCCGGGGCGATCCCCCCGAGCCGTTTCGCCGCTGCCGCCACCGGCCCGGCGCCGGAGAGCCGGTTCACCGCACGCGCCCCGCGGACCGCGGCCACCCCCCGCAGCCACACCGGCAGCCACCCCATCGCGTAGTGCGAGGCGGGCCGCAGCCGGCCCGCGTAGTGGTGGTGGAGGAACTCCGCCTTGTACGTGGCCATGTCGACGCCGACCGGGCAGTCGCTGCGACAGCCCTTGCAGGCCAGGCACAGGTCGAGCGCCTCGCGGACCTCCTCCGAGCGCCAGCCGTCCGTGACGACCTCGCCGGCGAGCATCTCGTGCAGGAGCCGGGCGCGGCCGCGCGTGGAGTGCTGTTCCTCGCGCGTGACCCGGTACGACGGGCACATGACGCCCGCGCCGCCCGGCGTCGTCTCGCGGCACTTGGCCACGCCCACGCACCGCCGCACCGCGCCCGCGAAGTCGCCGCCGTCGTCCGCGTAGCCGAAGACGACCGGCAGGGGGCGCCGCGGGAGCACCTCGAAGCGGAGGTTCTCGTCCAGCGCGTACGGCCGGACGAGCATGCCCGGGTTGAGGCCGCCGTCGGGGTCCCAGAGGTCTTTGAAGCGCTCGAAGAGCCGGACGGCCTCCGCCCCGTACATCTTCGGCAGGAGTTCGGCCCGCGCCTGTCCGTCGCCGTGCTCGCCGGACAGGGAGCCCCCGTGGGCGACCACCAGCTCCGCGGCCTCGCCGGAGAAGTCGCGGAAGCGCCGCACGCCGTCCGCGCGGAGCAGGTCGAAGTCGATGCGGACGTGGATGCAGCCGTCGCCGAAGTGCCCGTAGGGCGCGCCGCGCAGGCCGTGGCGGCGCAGGAGGGCGCGGAAGTCGCGCAGATAGGCGCCGAGGCGGGCGGGCGGAACGGCGCAGTCCTCCCAGCCGGGCCAGGCCTCGGTGCCGTCGGGCATGCGGGTGGCGGTGCCGGCGGCGTCGTCCCGCACGCGCCACAGGGCACGCTGCCCGGCCGCGTCCGTGACCACCATGGCGCCCGTGGTCTCGGACGCGGCGGCCCGTACGAGCTCCTCCGCCCGCGCCCGGGCCTCGGCCTCCGTGGCCCCGCCCGTCTCGGCGAACAGCCAGGCCGCGCCCTCCGGCAGGCCGGCCGCGGCCGCGCCGCCCACCAGGTCGGCGGCCATGCCCTCGACCGTCAGGGGACCGTGCGGCAGGAGCAGGTGGGCGGCGTCCGCGGCGGCGCTCTCGTCCGCGTACGCCAGCACGGCCAAGGCGCGCGCCCGCGGCGCCTCCACGAGCCGTACGGTCGCCTCCGTCAGCACCCCGAGCGTGCCTTCGCTGCCCGTGAAGGCACGGGCCACGTCGGTGCCGCGCTCCGGAAGCAGGGCGTCCAGCGCGTAGCCGGAGATGCGGCGCGGAAGGTCGGGGAAGCGGGTGCGCAGCGCCGCCAACTCGCCGCCGACCAGGGACCGGAGGCCGCCGGCGAGCCGCTCCGGCAGCCTGTCCCATCCCCGCCCGAGCCGGGCCCGCTCGCCCGCGTACGTGAGGACGTCCAGCGCGTGCACGTTGTCGGCGGTCGTCCCCCAAGCCACGGAGTGCGCGCCGCACGCGTTGTTGCCGATCATGCCGCCGAGCGTGCAGCGGGCGTGCGTGGACGGGTCGGGGCCGAACGTCAGGCCGTGCGCGCCCGCCGCGTCCCGCAGCGCGTCGAGGACGACGCCGGGCTGGACGACGGCCGTACGGGCCTCCGGGTCGATCCCCGCGATCGCGTGCATGTGGCGGGTGAAGTCGAGCACCACGCCCTCGCCCGTGGCCTGCCCGGCGATCGACGTGCCGCCGCCGCGGGCCACGACCGGCGCCCCGTGCGCGCGGCAGACGGCGAGGGCGGCCGCCACGTCGTCGGCGTCGCGCGGGGCGACCACGCCCAGGGGCACGCGCCGGTAGTTGGAGGCGTCCATGGTGACGAGGGCGCGGTCGGCGGCCCCGAAGCGGACGTCGCCGCGCACGGTTTTCCGCAGGGCGGCGGCCAGCTCCTCACGGTCCGCACCGCCGGCACTGCCCGCACCGCCTTCAGCATCACCCTCCACAAGATCAGCCATAAGGCCCATACTGCACGCCTTCCCCCCTCCCCCGTCTCACCGAACGGACGTTTTACTGATCGGAAACTCCGCACGGACTAGGCTGCCTCCGTGGCTGATATCCAGATCCCCGCTGACATCAAGCCCGCCGATGGTCGCTTCGGCGCGGGCCCGTCCAAGGTGCGTACGGAGGCGCTCGCCGCGCTGGCTGCCACCGGAACCTCCCTGCTCGGCACGTCGCACCGCCAGGCCCCGGTCAAGAACCTGGTCGGCTCGGTGCGCGACGGCGTGCGCGAACTCTTCTCCCTGCCCGACGGCTACGAGGTGATCCTCGGCAACGGCGGCTCGACGGCCTTCTGGGACGTCGCGACGCACGGCCTGATCGAGAACAAGTCGCAGCACCTGTCCTTCGGCGAGTTCTCCTCCAAGTTCGCGAAGGCCGCGAAGCTCGCGCCGTGGCTGGCCGAGCCGACCGTCGTCTCCTCCGAGCCCGGCACCCACCCGGAGCCGAAGGCAGAGGCGGGCGCCGACGTCTACGCCCTCACCCACAACGAGACCTCCACCGGCGTCGCGGCGCCCATCCGGCGCGTCGAGGGTGCCGACGAGGGCGCGCTCGTTCTGGTCGACGCCACGTCCGGCGCGGGCGGCCTGCCCGTCGACATCGCCGAGACCGACGTCTACTACTTCGCCCCGCAGAAGTCCTTCGCCTCCGACGGCGGCCTGTGGCTCGCGGTCTTCTCCCCCGCGGCCCTGGAGCGCGCGGCCCGCGTCCACGCCTCCGGGCGGCACATCCCCGAGTTCTTCTCGCTGCCGACCGCGATCGACAACTCCCTCAAGAACCAGACGTACAACACCCCGGCCCTCTCCACCCTCTTCCTGCTGAACCAGCAGCTGGAGTGGCTCAACGGCCAGGGCGGCCTGGACTGGGCGGTCCGCCGCACCGCGACCTCCGCCCGCACCCTCTACGGCTGGGCCGAGGCCTCCAAGCACGCGACGCCCTTCGTGGCGGACCCGGCCAAGCGGTCGGCCGTCATCGGCACGATCGACTTCACGGACGACGTGGACGCGGCGGCCGTCGCCAAGGTCCTGCGCGCCAACGGCATCGTCGACACCGAGCCGTACCGCAAGCTGGGCCGCAACCAGCTGCGCATCGCGATGTTCCCGGCGATCGACCCGTCGGACGTCGAGGCCCTGACGGCCTGCGTCGACTACGTGATCGAACAGCTCTGACGACATGACGGAACGACGGACGGCCCCGCGGTGATCCGCGGGGCCGTCCGTCGCGTAACGCCCCGGCGCCCCGTCGCGCAACCCCCCGGCGCCCTCAGCGGCGCTTCAGCGTCAGCGGCACTTCGGCATCAGCGGCGCTTCAGCAGCCGTCGTAGGCCCACTGCCAGGCCCGCGACCACGGCCAGGGCGCCCGCGCCCACGAGCAGGTTGCGGTTGTCGGCGCCGGTGGTGCTGCCGGACTGACGGTCCGCGGCGCCGTCGCCGTTCTTCGCGTCGTCCGGGCGCTTGGGCGCCGAGTCCGGGAGCAGGTCGCCGTCCAGCGCTACGGGCTGCACCGTGCTGTTCTTGCCCTCCGAGCCGTACATCAGGGTGCGGCCGTCCGTGGTGAAGGTGACCGACTCGCCCTGGCGCTGGAGCGGTACGTCCGGGCGGCCGATCTCCTGGGGCCGGCCGTCCTGCCAGCGGTACGCGCGGGCGTCGAAGTAGCCGCGGACGACGAGCCGGCTGCCGTCGGGGGAGAACGCGCCGTCCGTGGCCCACAGGTCGATGTCGGCGGTGCGCCGGAAGACGTTGACGCCGGACGCGGAGAGCCGCTCCGGCGCCTCGTACAGGGCGCCCTTGCCGGAGCGCTTCTTGCTGACGATGTACACGCGCCCGGTCTTCGGGTGCACCATCAGCGACTCGGCGTCGCGCGGGCCGTCGTCGTAGCGGACGGTGTAGCGGGTGGGGGTGAGGGTGGTGTCCTTGAGGGTCTTCGGCTCGGGGAAGCGGTAGATCCACACCTCCGGCCAGCGGCCGCCGAAGTTGTCGCCGATGTCACCGAGGTAGATGTTGCCGTCGGGGCCGATGGAGATGGCTTCGACGTCGCGCGGCTCGATCCCGGCGAGGGTGACGGTGGCGACCGTGCGGCCGGTGCGGCCGTCGACGGCGTAGACGTACGCGCCGTCGCCGCTGTCGTTGTGCGTCCAGTACACGCCGGGGTGGGCGCGGCTGGCCGCCAGGCCGCTGGACTCCTTGATCCGGGGGTCCGCGATGGTGAAGGCAGCCGGGGCGGAGGCGGCGGACGAAGCGGAGGGGGAAGCGCCGGCGGCCGGCCGTGCGGCGGCGCCGTCGTCGGCCAGGGCCGGGCCGGCAGGCAGCAGCACGGCCGGAGTGACCAGCGCGGCCAGTGCGGCCAGTGCGGCCGGCGTGGTGGCCGCGAAGGCGGCGCGTGCGGCGGCGGGGAGCGGGCGTGGGCGCATGGATCCAAGCCTGCCATCCGGGCGGGCCCCGCAGGGGTGAGCATCGCCGCACCGCGCCACCCGCCCGGAACTCGACACTCCCCCTATCCCTCGCGCCTCTCCCATCTGCACCGCACCTCGGACGAACCATCAAATGCGATAGGTATTCGCCAGTCCTGCGGCTGAAAACCACCCAGAGAAAAGAACGCATTGGCGAATTCCCGCACTGCCGTACGCGGCCGACCCGTATAGGTTTCCGACCGAACGGCAACCAGCTCCAGGGAGGGAAAGCAATGACGCGCATCAAGCGCCGCTTGGCCTATGCCGCCGTGGGTTCGATCATGGCGGCCGGCACCAGCCTGGTGGGGGCCACGGCCGCCTCGGCCGCGCCGGCACCGCACGTCTCGTCCTGCGACAGCTACCGCAACAACGGAACCGTATGGACGGCCAACTGCCGCGTCGACTACGGCAAGTCCCAGTCGTGGACGCGCTGTTCCGACGGCACGGTGCTGTACGGCGCCTGGGTGGGTCCGGGCTACTGGATCTTCAGAGGCGACTGCTCCGGCCACGGCCGGGTCTCCAGCTACGGCCACACGGACAGCCCCTGACGGGCAGCGCCGGCCGGTCCGCGGCCGAAACCGGAATGAGGCAATGAGACAATGAGGTGATGACGCCGCCCCGCCGGAATGCCGGCGGGGCGGCGCCGCCGCATTTATGAACCCGTCCCTCCGGTTCGCATTTCCGTATTTCTGCATTCCGCCACTCGGCTCGGCGGAATGCCCCCGTTCGCGCTCCGAGCAGAAAACGGGACCGGAATCCCCGGCCCCGCGCCCGCCCCGCAGGCCACCCTCGTGCACCGTGCCCGTCCCGCCATCCGCGATGATGTGCACATGCGGATCATGTTCGTCGGCGACTCGATGACCATCGGTAGCGCCGGTGACCTCACATGGCGCTACCGCATGTGGCAGCACCTCAACGCGACGTACGGCGGCCCGTACAAGATCGTCGGCCCGCGCAGCGAGCTGTACGACCCGGCCGCCGACGCGCCCGTCTCGTACGCCTACGGCGCCCCCGAGTTCCCCGAGCGCGCCCGCGCGCACCTCGCCGGCTGGGGCGAGGGCTGGCAGCACATGGCCCCGCTCATCGGGGACGCGGTCCGGGCCGGCCGCGCCGACACCCTGCTCGTCTCGCTCGGCCTCATCGACCTGGGCTTCTACACCAACGCCGAGCAGACGGCCGGCAACGTACGCCGCTTCGTCGCCGAGGCGCGCGACGCCAACCCGCGCATACGGGCCGTGCTGCTGCCCGTCATCCGGAACGTCCGCGCCGCCAACGACCCGCCGTTCGCCGCCGAGTGCGAGCGCTTCAACGAACTCCTCGGCAAGACCGTCGCCGACCTCTCCTCCCCCGGCTCACCGCTGCTCCTCGCCTCCAGCCCCGAGGGCTGGGACATCGACCGCGACACGTACGACGGGACACACCCCAACGCGGCCGGCGAACACCGCCTCGCCGGTGCCTTCGCGGACGCGATGCATCAGGCGTGGGACGTGGGCGGGGCGTACGAGGCGGGGGCGTAGGGCGCTCCCCGCCGACACGCGCGACGCGCCTCTGCTCGTACGAGCGCCTCTGCCCGTACGAGCCTTCCCGTACGAGACAGAGGCGCTCATGGCGTGCTGCCGCGCTCAGGGTCTCTCGCCCCGCGCTGAGGGCCTCACCAGGCGAAGGCCTCCGGCGACGGCCCCGGGCCCGGGAAGATCTCGTCGAGCTGAGCGAGCAGCTCGGCGGAGAGCTCCAGCTCCACGGCGCGCAGGGCCGAGGCGAGCTGCTCGTTCGTGCGCGGGCCGACGATCGGGCCGGTCACTCCGGGCCGGGTGAGCAGCCAGGCGAGGGCTACTTCGCCCGGTTGCAGGCCGTGCTTGTCGAGCAGATCTTCGTAGGCCTGCACCTGTTCGCGGACCTTGGTGTTCGCGAGGGCGTCCGCCGACCGGCCGGACGCCGCGCGGGCGCTGCCGCCCTCCTTCTGCTTGCGGATGACGCCGCCGAGCAGCCCGCCGTGCAGCGGCGACCAGGGGATGACGCCGAGGCCGTAGCCCTCGGCGGCCGGGATGACCTCCATCTCGGCGCGCCGCTCGGCCAGGTTGTACAGGCACTGCTCGCTGACGAGCCCGAGCGAACCGCGCCGCCGGGCGGCCTCGTTGGCCTGGGCGATGTGCCAGCCGGCGTGGTTGGACGAGCCCGCGTAGACGATCTTGCCCTGCTGGACGAGGACGTCGATCGCCTGCCAGATCTCGTCCCACGGCGTCGCCCGGTCCACGTGGTGGAACTGGTAGAGGTCGATGTGGTCGGTCCGCAGCCGCTTGAGGCTCGCGTCGACGGCCCGCCGGATGTTCACGGCGGACAGGCGGTCGTGGTTCGGCCAGTCCGCGCCGTCCGGGCCCATGTTGCCGAAGACCTTGGTGGCGATGACGACCTTCTCGCGGCGGCCGCCGCCCTTGGCGAACCAGGTCCCGATGATCTCCTCGGTCCGGCCCTTGTCGTCACCCCAGCCGTAGACGTTGGCGGTGTCGAAGAAGTTGACGCCCGCGTCGAGCGCGGCGTCCATGATGGCGTGGCCGCCGGCTTCGTCGGTCTGCGGACCGAAGTTCATGGTGCCGAGGACGAGCCGGCTGACCTTGAGGCCTGTACGTCCGAGCTGCGTGTACTCCATGGCGCCCTAGCCAACGCCTTCGAGCGCACTCAAGGCAAGGGTGACCCGGCCGAGGGCACTGCCGGCGTCGCTTCGCCGGCTCTACTTCACCGCTGCCACCACGGCGACGACGACGAGGATCGCGGCGAGCGCGGCGGTCATGATGCGGTTTCTGGTCTTCGGGTCCACGCATCGAGCGTAACCGGAGGGGCGGGGGTGCCCTGTCCACGGGCCGGTGCGGGCGGTGTGGGCGGCGGGGCTGGTGCGGGCGGTCCGGCCGGTCCGGTCCGGTCCGGGGGCCCGGGGGCCCGGGGGCCCGGGGGCCCGGGGGCCCGGGGGCCCGGGGGCCCGGGGGCCCGGGGGTGCAGCCGGTCTAGCCGCCCAGTTCCCACGCCGCCACCGTCTCGTAGCGCGGGCGCTCGCCGGGGACGCCGCCGCCCGGGAGGCGGCTGCGCATGAGCTCCAGGCGCTGCACGGTCCAGGGCGTGCCGCTGAAGCCGGCGAGGCTCTCGGCGTACGGGCGGAGGTGTACGGGTCCTGCGGCCCGGGCGAGGGTGAGGTGCGCGCGGAAGTCGTGCGTGGTGTCGACGGCCACGCCCGCGCGGCGCGCTCCGGCGGCGGCGGAACGGGCGAGGTCGCGCAGGATCGTCCGCTCGCCGTCCGCGCCGACCCACAGGATCCGGTCCCCGAACCGGCCGCCTCCGGCGAACCGCAGTTCGTGCGGAGGGTGCCGGTGGGCGGCGCGGCCGAGGCGCTCGGTGAGCTCCGGGAGCAGGGCGGGGTCGACCTCGCCGAGGAAGGCGAGCGTGAAGTGCCAGCCGGCCGGCTCGGTCCATCGGAGCCGGTCCGCGCCCGGGAGCGTGTGCAGGGGCGCCGTGGCCCCGGCCAGCTCGGCGACGGGCGCCTCCGGCGGCACGACGGCGGCGAAGAGTCGCATAGCCCCAGTCTCCCCTTCGGGGGTGGCTTTACGACGCCGGGCGGCCTCCGGCGGGGCGGGAGGGCTTCGACGGGCGCCGGGGCGGTTACGTCGGCCCGGGCCACGCAGGCGCCGCCCGGGGCGCCCGGACGACAAGCCCCCCG
This sequence comes from Streptomyces sp. SCA2-17, assembly GCF_044336695.1. Taxonomy (NCBI): domain Bacteria; kingdom Bacillati; phylum Actinomycetota; class Actinomycetes; order Kitasatosporales; family Streptomycetaceae; genus Streptomyces; species Streptomyces sp. SCA2-17. The sequence goes on along the minus strand of NZ_CP117521.1, from coordinate 3,732,897 downwards.
CCGGACGGCGACCGCGCGGCCACACGGCTACGCCACCGCCGCCAAGCCCTCCGCCGACTGTGCCTCCGGCTCGCGCGGTACGAAGGCCACGTGCGTGCGGCCGCGCCGTAGGTCGATCTTCAGGCGGAGGCCGCCGACCCGGGCCAGGACCAGGCCCACGCCGACCGCGGCGAGCGTGGCGACCACACCGCCGGCGAGGAAGCCGACGCGCGCCCCGTAGGCGTCGGTGACCCAGCCGACCAGCGGGGCGCCGAGCGGCGTGCCGCCGACGAACACCATCATGAACAGGCTCATGACGCGCCCCCGCATCGCGGGATCCGTGGCGAGCTGGATGCTGGTGTTGGCCGTCACGTTGATGGTGAGGCCGAACATTCCGATCGGCACGAGCAGCGCCGCGAAGACCCAGTACGAGGGCGCGAGCGCCGCCGTGATCTCCAGGAGGCCGAAGAGCAGGGCCGCGCCGACGAGGAGCCGAAGCCGCGAGCTGCCCCGGCGCGCGGCGAGCAGGGCGCCCACCAGGGAGCCGCCCGCCATCAGCGTGTTGAGCAGGCCGTACGTGCCGGCGCCGGCGTGGAACACGTCGTTGACGAAGGCCGTGAGCCAGATGGGGAAGTTGAAGCCGAAGGTGCCGATGAATCCGACGAGGACGATCGGCCAGACGAGGTCGGGCCGCCCGGCCACGTAGCGCAGGCCCTCGCGCAACTGGCCCTTGCCGCGCGGCGCGCGGTCGACCTTGTGGAGCTCGGCGGTGCGCATCAGCAGCAGCCCGGCGACGGGCGCGACGAAGGACAGGCCGTTGAGGAGGAACGCCCAGCCGCTGCCCACGGCGGTGATCAGCACACCGGCGACGGCGGGCCCGATCAGGCGCGCGGACTGGAAGTTGGCGGAGTTGAGGCTGACGGCGTTGCGCAGGTCGGCGGGGCCGACCATCTCGACGACGAAGGCCTGGCGGGCGGGGTTGTCGACCACGGTGACGAGACCGAGGACGAACGCGGTGAGGTAGACGTGCCAGACCTGCACGTGCCCGGAGAGGGTGAGGACGGCGAGCGCGAGGCCGGTGAGGCCCATCGCGGCCTGGGTGAGGACGAGCAGCCGGCGCTTGGGGCAGCGGTCGGCGATCACGCCGCCGTAGAGCCCGAACAGCAGCATGGGCAGGAACTGCAGGGCTGTCGTGATGCCGACGGCGGCGGAGGAGCCGGTGAGGCTGAGGACCAGCCAGTCCTGGGCGATGCGCTGCATCCAGGTGCCGGTGTTGGAGACGACCTGGCCGGTGGCGAAGAGACGGTAGTTGCGGATTCTGAGGGAACTGAAGGTGCCGCCCTTGGGCCCGGGCTCCGGACTCGTGGCCGGTGCGGGCTTGTTCAGGGCGGCGCTGCGTGCGGCGTCGTCGTGGCTGTTCGGTGCGGGTGCGGAGTCTGCTCCGGGTCCCGTACTCAAAGTGGGTTCGCCTCCTCCTGGCGCGTCTTTACAGGTGCGCGAGTTTCTCGAGGACGGGTGCGGCGGCGCGCAGCGTCGCCCACTCCTCCTCGTCGAGCCGCCCCACGAGCTCGGTGAGCCAGACGTTCCGCTTGCGGCGGCTCTCTTCGAGCATGGCCTCGGCCCGCTCGGTCTGGGTGACCACCTTCTGGCGGCGGTCCTCGGGGTGCGGCTCCAGCCGGACCAGGCCCTTGGCTTCGAGCAGGGCGACGATGCGGGTCATCGACGGGGGCTGCACGTGCTCCTTGCGAGCGAGCTCACCGGGGGTGGCACGGCCGCAGCCGGCGAGCGTGCCCAGCACCGACATCTCCGTGGGACTGAGCGATTCGTCGACCCGCTGGTGCTTGAGCCGACGCGACAGGCGCATGACACCGGAACGCAGGGAGTTCACTGCGGCGGTATCGACTTGGGGGTCCCGGTCCGACATGTCTTTAGCCTAACTCATTACCCGAACTAAATAAAGTGGATACGCCGGGGCGCCCGGTGGCATGGAGCACATCGCCGGAAGCAGGCCGCTTCGCGGCCCACGCGCCCCACGCGCGGGGGCAAACCCTATGATCTCTAGATCATTACGGCGAATCGGCGGGCACCGGCGGCGGCAGGCGGGCACTACGACCGTTGGCCGCTGCTGACAAAAGTCATGCCTGGTCGATTATCGACGGCACTGCCGGAAGCCCGGGCCGGCCGCGAGAGTGGAAGCAGCGCAAGCCGCACGGCTACGGGACGCCTCGGGGGGACACGGATCATGAGCGACACGACCATCGCCGCGCAGCCGGCCACCGGCATGGCGGGCGCCACCGGCACCGGCACCGGCACCGGTACGACCGGCGCCACTGGCACCACCGCTGTCGCTACCGCTGCCGTCCCGCGCAAGCAGGCGGTCCTGGACAGCTTCGTGCCGCTCCTCGTGGACGGCGTCCTGCCGATGGCCGCGTATTACGCGCTCAGCAAGGGCTTCGGCATGGGCACGGTCGCGGCCCTGGGCTGGAGCAGCGCGCTGCCCGCCGCGCGGACCCTCTGGAGCCTGATCAAGGACCGGCAGGTCAACGGGCTCGCCGCGCTGATCCTCATCGTCAACGTCGTAGGGCTGGCGCTCAGCGGCGTCAGCGGGGACGCCCGGCTGATGCTGGCCAAGGACAGCGCCGTGAGCAGCGTCGTCGGTCTGATGGTGCTGGTGTCCGCCGTCGCCGGGCGGCGGCCGATGATGACGAACGGGCTCAAGCCGTGGGTGGTCAAGGGCGACCCCGCGCGCCTGGCCGCGTGGGACAGGCTGGCGGTCCGCGAAGCGCGGTTCCGGCGCACGGAGCGGACGTTCTCCCTCGTCTGGGGCTGCGCGCTGCTGGCCGAGTGCGTGGCGCGGGTCGTGGGCGCGTACACCCTGCCGGTCGACACGATGGTGTGGCTGGGGAACGTGATCCTGGGCGTGGCGATCGTCGCCGCGATGGTGATAGGCGGAGCGCTGGCCGCGGACCCGATGGAGAAGATGGTCGACGCCGAGACGGCCGCGCCCGCGGCGGGGTGAGGTCCCGGCCTACGCTGGGAGTGCGGCCCAGTGAACGAAGCCCCGGGAGGCCGTCATGACCAGGAAAGTCGCCGACTGCCGCAGGTTCCCCAGCGAGACGGACTGCTCGCTGACCATCACCGGCGAGGAGGACGAGGTCGTCCGCGCCGCCAGCGAGCACGCCGTTTCCGTCCACAAGCACAAGGACAGCCCCGCGCTGCGCGAGCAGATCCGGGAAATGCTGGAGGACGAGCAGGCCAGCGCGTAGACCGTGGAACGGTAGAGCCATAGAGCGGGTAGAGCGGTAGAGCGGTAGAGCCGTAAACGCCCTGCGCCGGAAGGCTCTGCGCCGGAAGGCCCTGCGCCGGAACGTCCTGCCCTGCGAGGCTCTACGCCGGGAAGCGCCGGTCCACCCAGCGCCATGCCAGTTCCAGCACCGCGGCCGCCACCGCCGCGATGGCGACGGCGGCCCACGGCATGGTCGTACCCACCAGCTTCAGTGCGAAGAAGTGCTGGAGCCACGGCGTGGCGAGCACGACGAGGAATCCCGCGGCCATCGCCAGGACCAGGCCGATCCGCCACCACGTGTACGGGCGCGCGATGATCGCCAGGACCCACAGCGAGATCAGGAACAGCGTCAGCGTCGCGGCGCTGGTCTCCGCGTCCAGGGCGCCGGGGCCCGTGTAGTAGTGCCGCGCCAGCAGGTACGCGGCGAAGGTGGCGACCCCCGCGATGGTCCCGGCGGGAATCGCGTACCGCATGACCCTGCGGACGAAGTGCGGTTTCGCGCGCTCCTTGTTCGGCGCGAGGGCGAGGAAGAAGGCCGGGACGCCGATGGTGAGCGTGGAGAGCAGCGTCAGGTGACGCGGCAGGAAGGGGTACGGCACCTGGGAGCAGACCACGAGGATCGCGAGCAGCACCGAGTAGACCGTCTTGGTCAGGAACAGCGTCGCCACGCGCGTGATGTTGCCGATGACGCGGCGGCCCTCCGCCACCACCGACGGCAGCGTCGCGAAGCTGTTGTTCAGCAGCACGATCTGGGCGACGGCCCGGGTCGCCTCGGAGCCCGAGCCCATCGAGACGCCGATGTCGGCGTCCTTCAGTGCCAGGACGTCGTTGACGCCGTCTCCCGTCATGGCGACGGTGTGCCCGCGGTGCTGGAGCGCCCCGACCATGTCCCGCTTCTGCTGCGGGGTGACCCGCCCGAAGACGGCGCCCTCGTCCAGCACGCGCCCCATCGCCTCCCGCTCTGCCGGGAGGCGCCGCGCGTCGACCGGTCCCTGGGCGCCGGTCAGCCCGAGCTTGGCGGCGACGGCGCCGACGGAGACGGCGTTGTCGCCCGAGATGACCTTCGCGGAGACGTCCTGCTCGGCGAAGTAGCGCAGGGTGGCGCCGGCGTCCGGGCGCAGCCGCTGCTCCAGGACGACCAGCCCGGTGGGCCGTACGCCGTCGGTGACGCCCGGGTCGTCCAGGCCGCGCGTGGCGCGCGCGAGCAGCAGCACCCGCAGCCCTTTGGCGTTGAGGTCCTCGACGTGCGCGAGCGCGGGGTCGCCCGCGGGCAGCAGCACGTCGGGGGCACCGAGCAGCCAGGTGGCGCTCTCGCCGTCGGGGGAGCGCAGGGCGGCGCCGCTGTACTTGCGGGCGGAGGAGAAGGGGAGGGAGTCGGTGCACTGCCATTGCGGCGGGGTGCCGCCTGTCTCCCCGGCTGGTCCGGCCGCCCCGTCCGACCCGTCCGCCCCGTCCGACCCGTCCGACCCATCGGGGGCCGGGTAGGCGTCGATGATCGCCTGGAGGCTCGCGTTGGGGCGAGGGTCGGCCTTGCCGAGCGCGCCGAGCACTTGGCGGACGTAGGCCTCGCGCTCCTTGCCGCTCCCCTCGCCGTCCAGCAGCCGCAGCTCGCTGACGTCCATGCCGCCCTCGGTGAGCGTGCCCGTCTTGTCCAGGCAGACGACGTCGACGCGCGCCAGACCCTCGATCGCGGGCAACTCCTGCACCAGGCACTGCTTGCGCCCCAGCCGGATCACGCCGATCGCGAAGGCCACGGACGTGAGCAGCACCAGACCCTCCGGGACCATGGGCACGATCCCCGCGACCATCCTCCGGACGGCCTCCCGCCAGTCGTGGTCCTGGACGAAGAGCTGGCTGACGACCAGGCCGAGGGCGGTCGGGGCCATCATCCACGTCACGTACTTGAGGATCCGGCTGATGCCCGTGCGCAGCTCCGAGTGGACGAGCGTGAACCGGGACGCCTCCTCGGCGAGCTGGGCCGCGTACGCTTCCCGCCCGACCTTGGTCGCGGCGAAGGCGCCGCCGCCGGCCACGACGAACGAGCCGGACATGACGGGGTCCCCGGGCCGCTTCAGCACGGGGTCGGCCTCGCCGGTCAGCAGTGACTCGTCGATCTCCAGCCCGTCGGCCTCCAGGACGCGCCCGTCCACGACGCACTTGTCACCCGGCCCGAGCTCGATCACGTCGTCGAGGACGATCTCGGAGGTGGGGACCGGGCAGGGGGCGCCGTCACGGCGGACGGTCGGCCTGGCCTCGCCGATGACGGCGAGCGAGTCGAGGGTCTTCTTGGCCCGCAGCTCCTGGATGATGCCGATCGCCGTGTTGGCGACGATCACGAAGCCGAAGAGGCCGTCCTGGATGGGGCCCACGACGAGGATGATCAGGAAGAGGACGCCGATGATGGCGTTGAAGCGGGTGAAGACGTTGGCCCGCACGATGTCCGCGGTGGAGCGCGAGGAGCGGACGGGCACGTCGTTGACGTCGCCCCGGGCCACGCGCTCGGCGACCTCGGGCGAGCTGAGGCCCGGGTGCGGCGCGGGCAGGTGCTCCTCGGTCGCGGTCTGCGCCGGATCGCTCATGAGTCCGACGGTACGGGGACGCCGGGCGCTGTGCCTTTCGAAACAACCGCAACCGGCCTCGGCGCCGGCGCGCCCGCGGAGTGGGTGCGCGCCGCCGTGAATCCGCCGCGGCGGCGGCCCCTAACGGGTCGCGTCCGCCGTCCCCCGCGGAGCGGCCGCCGCCGCGCGGCGGATCGCCGCGTCGCGCTTGCGTACGTACCAGACGCCGATCAGGCCCAGCCCGCCGCCGGCCAGACAGGTCCACAGCCACCACAGGTGACCGTGGTCGTCGAACCAGCCGTAGAAGGGCAACTGGACGAGGAAGAGGACGAACCAGATGACCGTGCCGCCGGTGATCGTGGCGACGACGTTGCCCTCCAGGGGCTCCGGCGCTTCGTGCCTCGGTGTCCACTTCGTCATGGACGCAAGCGTAGTGCGTGGGGGTCCGCGGCCCGGCGCGAGGCGGCGGTCAGCGCGGGGGCGGTGAACGGAGCCCTTGGCGCATAAGGGTCTACGCGCGGAGATAGCAATCCCGCGCTTGTTTATTCATACTGAATCGAACGGATAATGACCGGCTGGTTTTGTTTGATCATACAGCTCACGGCCGATTCATGATCCAAGTTCGGTCCGCGTTCATGAACGGCGTTCGTGAGCCGCGTTCATGGGCCACGTTCGTGAACCACCGCGTGTCCCCCGCCGCCTGCGCCCCGCAGGCCCACTCCGACTGAGGTCCCGTATGCCCACCTCGGCCACTTCCCCGGTCGACGCCCAGCAGCCCCCGCCGCCGTCCTCCCAGCCCAAGGGCGCCCTCGACCGGTACTTCCGGATCAGCGAGCGGGGCTCGTCCGTGTCCCGGGAGCTCCGCGGCGGCCTGGCCACGTTCTTCGCGATGGCCTACATCGTCGTGCTGAACCCGATCATCCTCGGCGCCGGCCAGGACAAGTTCGGCCACCAGCTGGACAACGGCCAGCTCGTCACGGCCACCGCCCTGATGGCCGGCCTCAGCACCGTCCTCATGGGCGTCATCGGCAACGTGCCCATCGCGTGCGCCGCCGGCCTCGGCATCAACGCCGTCGTCTCGCTCCAGCTCGCCCCCAAGATGAGCTGGCCCGACGCGATGGGCATGGTGGTGCTGGCCGGCCTGGTGCTGATGCTGCTGGTCGCCTCCGGTCTGCGGCAGCGCGTCATGGACGCCATCCCGAACGGGCTGCGGCGCGCCATCGCGATCGGCATCGGCCTCTTCATCTCGCTGATCGGCCTCGTCGACTCCGGCTTCGTCACCCGTAACCCGGACGGCGCGCACACCACTGTCCCCATGGGTCTCGGCCAGGGCGGCCAGCTGCACGGCTGGCCCGTACTGGTCTTCGTCGTGGGGCTCGCGCTGACGTTCATCCTGGTCGTCCGCAAGACGCGCGGCGCGATCCTCATCGGCATCGTCGTCATGACGTTCGTGGCGATCGTCATCAACTCCCTCGCCAAGATCCCGGGCACGGGCTGGGGCCTGTCCGTCCCCCAGGTGCCGGACAAGATCGTGGGCGCCCCCGACTTCGGCCTCATCGGCCACATCAGCCTCTTCGGCGGCTTCCGCGAGGTCGGCCTGCTGACCGGCTGCCTGTTCGTCTTCACCGTGCTGCTGTCGGGCTTCTTCGACGCGATGGGCACGATCATCGGCGTCGGCGAGGAGGCCGGACTCACCGACGAGAACGGCCAGCTGCCCAACATGGGCAAGATCCTCATGGTCGACGGCATCGCGGTCGCCGGCGGCGGCCTCGGCTCCGCCTCCGCCAACACCTGCTTCGTGGAATCCACGGCCGGCGTCGGCGAGGGCGCCCGCACGGGCCTCGCCAACCTGATGACCGGCGGCCTCTTCCTCCTCACCCTGGTCTTCACCCCGCTCGCCACGGTCGTCCCCTCCCAGGCGGCCACGCCCGCCCTGCTGGTCGTGGGCTTCCTGATCATGGCGGCGAACGTCAGGGAGATCGACTGGAGCGACTTCACCATCGCGGTGCCGGCGTTCCTGACGATCATCGCGATGCCGTTCACGTACTCGATCACCAACGGCATCGGCATCGGCGTGCTCGCCTTCATCCTGCTCCGCATCGCCGACCGCCGCGCCCGCGAAATCCCCTGGCTGCTGAACGTCGTCGGCCTCTGCTTCCTCGTGTACTTCTTCCTGGACCCGATCGAACAGATGCTGGGCGTGAAGTAGCGCCGACCGACCGATCGACCGGGTGCGGCGCGCCGCACCCGTCTCACACCGCCCCTGGTGATGGCCTGTTTCGGGTTGTCGCCGGGGGCGGTGCGTTGTGTGGGGTGGGTGGGTTCGGATCGGTGGGGCGGGTGGGGGTGCGGGTGAGAACAGGCTGACCTCCGACCCCGGACGTGGCATCCACCGGGCTCCGGGGCGAGGTGGCCAGCCAGTGGCTGGGATCCGTGGGGTGGGTGCGGGTTAGTGCGGGTTGGGGGTGGGCTGGGATCCGTGGGTCGGGTGCGGGTCAGAACAGGCTGGCAGCGGGGGGAGGGTGGGGGGCTTGCGGCTGTCGGGTGTCCGACGCCCGGTGGGTGGTGGGCCGCCGTACTCCTTCCGTCACGGATGCAGGCGCGTGAGGAGACCTTGCGCATAGGCCTGGGCTGAGGGGGAGCGGGCTGCTGCCGCGATGTGGTTCCTGCCGTCGTGGGCGTTCCACTAGGCGTGCCAGGTTTTGTGGTTGCGCAGGCGGCTGGAAGGTGGAGTGGGGCTGGGGTTAGTGAGGCGCGGGCGGCCGGGTGGGGCCGGTGAGGCGGGCGGCCTACGCTCTCGGGTCACTTGTACGCCGCGCACGGCTGCTGGGCGGTTGACTTCCGGCCCGGGAAGGCCACCCACCACTGCCCGCAGCCGAGTGATGGGGCAGCAGAGGCACGGGCCATCAGGTGGGGCCGCTGAGGCGTTCCGCCGCCATTCCCTGGCCACTTGTACGCCGCGCAGCCCGGCCCCGCCGGTTGATTTCCGCGCCGCGAGGACACCAACCCCCACCACCCGCACCCGGCCGCTCAGCCACGACGGCGAACAAGTGAGTGGAACGCCCACGACGGGCCAAGCCACATCGCGGCAGCAGCCCGCTCCCCCTCAGCCACAGACGAAGGGACCGGTCTCCTCACGCGCCTGCATCCGTGACGGAAGGAGTACGGCGGCCCACCACCCACCGGGCGTCGGACACCCGACAGCCGCAAGCCCCCCACCCTCCCCCCGCTGCCAGCCTGTTCTGACCCGCACCCAACCCACGGATCCCAGCCCACCCCCAACCCGCACTAACCCGCACCCACCCCACGGATCCCAGCCACTGGCTGGCCACCTCGCCCCGGAGCCCGGTGGATGCCACGTCCGGGGTCGGAGGTCAGCCTGTTCTCACCCGCACCAACCCCCGGATCCCAGCCCACCCCCCACCCCACCCCCCCACCCCGTGCGGCAAGTTCGCGCACCACGTCGCTGCGGCACGGCCCGCCCTCCGGGCATCCCTCGGCTCCGGAGTGAGCACGGTGCGCGCACGCCCGCGTAAGCACGCACCCGCGCAGTCACGCGCCTCCGCCCGCCATGTGCACCATGCGCCAGTGACGGCGCTGGACGACAAGGGCCTCCCCCGTCTTGACGTGATCGTCCCCCGCGGCCGCCTCGTGATACGCGGCCTCCAACTGCACGCACTCCTCACACCCGTACGACGGCCGCGAACCGGTCGGCCACAGCCCGGCGGCCTCCCGGTCTTCCCGGGTCGCGAGCCTGAGCGAGGCGAACGGCGCCTCCCACTCGGCCCCGCCCCCGGGCCGCCGCAACGTCAGGCGGCTACCCCGCTCCCCGATCACCTGCGCGATCCGTCCCTCACGCGTGTCCACCACGAACGCGCCGATCCTGTACGTCATCACTGCGCACCCCTCAGGCAACTGTATCGCTATTCGCGAATAGTGATACAGTGCTGGAGCGGTATCAATCCTCGTCAAGTCGCATACGGTGGGGGCCATAGGGCGTAAGGGCGACAGCCGGAGGGCATCGTGGGTAACAGTGGGACAGGTGCAGCAGACCGCCGCTCACTGCATGAGCGGATCGCCGCGGATCTTCGTGACGAGATCATGAGCGGCGACCTGGCACCCGGCGACGACCTGCCGAGCACGACACAGCTCAAGGCAAGGTTCGACGCCTCCAGCGCCACAGTGCAGAAGGCGCTGCAACTCCTCAAAGAGGAGCGTCTGGTCATCGGCCGCCCCGGAGCTGCGGTTACCGTGCGGCCACGTCGGCAGCGGACCATGCGGCCCGCCGCCTACATGGCTCCGGCAGACGCCGGTGCGCCGTACCGCTGGCTCACCGAGGCGTCGAAGCACGGCGGCCGGGCGAGCGCCAGGCTGCTGGAGGTCGTTGAGACCGCACCGCCGGCGGACGTGGCGGCAGCTCTGGGGCTCAGGGAGGGCGACACCGCGCTGCTGCGCCGCCAGCTCCTGCTCATCGACGACGAGCCGGTCGAACTGGTCAAGTGCTACTACCCCTGGGGCATCGCCCGCGGCACCGCCCTCACAGAGCGCCGCCGGATCAAGGGCGGCACGCCGACCCTCCTCGCCGAGCTGGGGTTTCCGCCGCGCCTCAGCGTGGACAAGGTCTCGGCGCGGGTGCCCACTCAGGAGGAGTACAACGCTCTTCAATTGCCGAGCAGCCTGCCCGTGCTCCGGACGCTCCGGGTGCTGTACAGCGATGACGAGCGGCCCGTCGAGGCAGCCGTCATGGCCAAGGCCGGGCATCTGTACGAATTGCAGTACGAGTTCACCGCCGAGTGACTGGATAGGGGATACGCATGCAGAGTGACAGTCGCTGGGTCAGCAATTCCCTGCCCTACCTTCAGGCGCGCCCCGACGGCAGCCCCGACGCCTGGAGTGCGGAGACCGCCGCGCAGGGGCGCCGGGGGCGGCAGAGGATCGTTCATGCAGGGGAGGTTCCCGCGCCGGAAGTCGTCGCCGAGTTGCTCGGGGTGCAGAGCGGGGACGTCGTGGTTGTACGGCGGCGGCTCATGTTGCTCGATGAGCGGCCCAGTGAGCTCACCGACACCTACTTTCCCGCCGCCATCGCCCGCGGCACCCCGCTCGCCGGGACCGCGAAGATTCCCGGCGGGGCCGTCACCCTGCTCGCGCGGCTCGGGTACGCGGGGGCGACCGTGCGGGAAGATGTCGTCGCGCGGATGCCTACCGATGACGAGCGGCAGGCGCTCGGGACTGAGTCCGGCGAGCCTGTTCTCCGGGTCACCCGGGTCACCCTCGACTCTTCCGGGCGGCCGATTCAGGTGGATCTGATGACCATGCCCGCGCACCGCCAGCGCCTGCGTTACGAGATCGCGCTGCCGTAGGGCGGGAAGCCCGATACCGTACCGGTGAGGGGCTGTTGCACCGGCACCGCCGGAATCGGGAGGGGACTGCTCCATGAAGAACGGGCCGTTACCGGGCGTCTACCGCATCGACCCCGGCGCTTCGAGGATCCGGTTCCGGATGCGGGCGTTCTTCGGGCTGTTCCCCATCAAGGGGACCTTCTCCGTCGCGCACGGCAGCATCACCGTCGCGGAGCCCGAATCCGCCTCCACCGTCGAGGCCGTGATCCCCGTCGACAGTTTCTCCAGCGGGCACGCCCCGCGCGACCGGCACGTCCGTTCAGCCGATTATCTCGACTCGGCGCTCCACCCCGAGATCCGCTTCCACGGCGCCGAAGTCCAGCGCGCGGAGGGAGAAGTGACCCTGCGCGGCGAGCTGACTGTGCGTGGCGTCACCCGGCCGGCCGTCCTCACCCTGGAGGAGGTCATCGTGGACGGCCCGCGGCTGAGCGTACGGGCCACGACCGTCGTCGATCGCTACGCCTTCGGAGTCACCAACGCCAAGGGAATGACGGGCCGTCGGCTGCGGATCGTGCTCGACGTGGTGGCCGTGCGCTGAGGCCCGGCGAGGCGGCGCGAGCCGTGTTCCGGGACCCCGTACGCTCCCCGCGCCGCCCCCGTTCCCCCTGTCACGGCCGTGCGGAACCGGTACCTTCGGGGGGAAAGCGGCCGGTGGTCTCGGACGGTCTTAGGGGATGCGGTCTTAGGGGATTCGGTGGGGATCGAGAGCGATCAGCTTGTGTACGACTATCTGAGCCGGGTCGGTGACATCGCCCAGCGGCAGGCGGAGCTCACCTCCGCCGACCGCATGCGGCTGGTCTCCCGGCTGCGGACGGAGATCGAGCGCCGCAGGGCCTCCGAGGGCGCCGATACGCCCGCCGCCGTCCAGCGCATCCTCACCGGCCTCGGCACGCCGGACGAGGCCGTCGCCGACGCGGGTGCCTCGGCCGCGGCCTCGGCGGGGGCCGCCGCGGCGGGCGGGTTCGCCGACACCGGCAGGCGCGTCCCGGCGCCCCGGCGCGAGGGCGAGCCCGTACGCGCCACCCCCTCCGTCCCGTCCCGCCCCCCCGGCCCGCCCTCGTACGCCGCGCCCGAGCGGCCCGCGGCCGAGGTGACCGCGGGGGCAGCCCCGGGGGCCGGGGCCGGGGCCGGTGACGTGCAGGACTGGTGGAGCGTCGAGGCCGGTTCCTCCCCGCTGTCCTCCCCCTTCGCGGGCGCGGGCACCGGTACGGCCCAGGGCACGATCCACGGCTTCACCGGCGGCATCGAGATCCCCGACATACTGAAACCGCCCCCGCGGCCCGGCGACGACCCCGATGACCGCAGTGACCGCAGTGACCGCGATAACCGCGATAACCGCGATAACCGCGACGAGCCCGAAGGCCCCGCCACCGCACGGCAGGGCGAGCACGGTGCGGAAGGCACCTGGGACGAGGAGGACGACGACGGCGGCCCGAGCCGCCCGAGCCTCTTCCGGCGCGCCGACGGCGCCCCCGTACCGCCGCTGCTCCTGCTCGTCGCCCTGGTCCTGGTCGTGGGCGCCGTGCTCAGCAACTGGATCGTCCTCGCGGCCGGCTGGGGCCTCGCCTACCTCACCCGCAAGCTCTCGCAGACCGAGTCCAAGTGGGCCGTCATGGGCGTGCCCGGCCTCGTCGCGGCCGCAGGCGTCGTGTGGCTGTGGGGCCGTACGGAGGGGCGCTGGGGCGATCCCGTACCGGACGGCGGGCTGGGCGCGGCCATGTCGGACACGTGGCCCTGGGTCCTGCGGGGGGCGGCCGTCGCCTCCGCGGCGTTCGTCGTGTGGCGCTCACGCCGCCCGGGGTGAGCGGCGCCTTCCGGCCCCTCAAGCCCGTTCCGCAGCCTCCGGCTCCGGTACGTCCCCCCGCTCCCCTTCCCACGGCTTCCCCGGGATCACCAGCGGGCTGCCCGTCACCGGGTCCGGTACGACCACCGCGTGCAGGCCGAAGACCTCCCGCACCAGGTCCGCCGTCACGATGTCCGCCGGCCGGCCCTGGGCGACGATGCGGCCCGCCTTCATCGCGACGAGGTGGTCGGCGTAGCGCGCCGCCTGGTTGAGGTCGTGGAGGACCGCGACGACCGTGCGGCCGCGCTCGCGGTTGAGCCGCCGCACCAGGTCGAGGACCTCCACCTGATGGGAGATGTCCAGGTACGTCGTGGGCTCGTCCAGCAGGAGCAGATCCGTCTCCTGGGCGAGGGCCATGGCGATCCAGACGCGCTGCCGCTGGCCGCCGGAGAGCTCGTCGACGGACCGTTCGGCCAGCGCGGTCGTGTCCGTACGGCCCATGGCGTCGGCCACGGCCCGCTCGTCCTCCTCCGACCACTGCTGCCACCAGCGCTGGTGCGGCTGGCGGCCGCGGGCGACGAGGTCCGCGACGGTGATGGCCTCGGGCGCGACGGGCGTCTGCGGGAGCAGGCCGAGGGACTTGGCGATGGTCCGGGTGGGTATCCGGGAGAGCTCCTCGCCGTCGAGCAGCACGGTGCCGCGGGCGGGCTTGAGCAGCCGGCCGAGCGCCCGCAGCAGGGTCGACTTCCCGCACGCGTTGGGGCCGATGACGATGGTGACCTCGCCGTCGGGGACGGCCAGGTCGAGGCCGTCGACGACCGTGCGGTCCTCGTAGGCGAGGGTCAGGTCGCGGGCGGTCAGCCGGCTTCCCCCGAGCTTCGGACGATCCGTCACGCTCTCCGTCACGCTGTTCCTCCGGAGTTCCGGGTGCTGTGGCCCTTGATGATGAGCCGGATCAGGTACGGGGCGCCGACCGCCGCGGTCAGCACGCCCACGGGCAGCTGGGTCGGTTCCAGCAGCTTGCGGCCCAGCAGGTCCGCGACGACCACGATGAGCGCGCCGGTCAGCGCCGAGGCCAGCAGCGGGATCTGCGCGGTGCGCGTCATGCGGCGGGCCAGTTGCGGGGCGAGGAGCGCCACGAAGTCGACGGGGCCGGCCGCGCCCGTGGCGATGGACGCGAGGACAACGCCGAGGAGGACGAGCCCGCCCCGTACCCGGTTCAGCCGCACGCCCAGCGCGGTCGCCGTGTCGTCGTCCATGGTGACCGTGCGCTGCGCGCGGGCGGCCCAGCAGAGGAACGGCACGAGCGCGAGCAGCGCCCAGGCGAGCGGGGCGGCCTCGTCCCAGCCGGGGCCGTTGAGCGAGCCGGTCATCCACACCTGCGCGCGCTGGGCGACGAGATAGTCGCCCTTGGTCATGAACAGGTGGGTGACGGAGCGCAGGGCGACGGCGAAGCCGATGCCGATGAGGACGAAGCGGGTGGCGTGCAGGCCGCCGCGCCACGCGAAGACGTAGACGAGGGCGGCGGCGAGGAGGCCGCCGGCGACGGACACGTAGGGCAGGGCGGCGTACGAGGTGACGCCGAAGGTCATCGAACCGACGGCGAGGGCGCTCGCGCCCTGGGTGATGCCGATGACGTCGGGGCTGGCCAGCGGGTTGCGGGCGACGGTCTGGATGAGCGCGCCGCCGGCGCCGAACGCGAGGCCGACGAGCAGGCCCACGGTCATGCGCGGCAGCCGCAGCGTGCCGACGGTGACCTCTTCGCGCGAGGGCTCGCCGAGGAGGACCTTCAGCACCTCGCCGGGTTCGGCGTAGGTCTTGCCGATGCACAGGTAGGCGAGACAGGCGGCGGCGAGCAGGAAAGCGAGGCCGGCGGCGACCGCGGTGCCGCGCCGGTGGACGAGGAAGGAGCCGCGCCCGGCCCGTACGAGGGCGTAGCCGGCGGGGCGCGCGGAGCGGGCGGCGGCGGGGCCGCGGGCTGCTGCGGTGCTCATACGGCGGCCACCCGCTTCCGGCGGACGAGGGCGACGAGGAAGGGGACGCCGATCAGGGCCGTCATGACGCCGGCCGGGACCTCGCCCGGCGGGAAGAAGACGCGGCCCGCGGTGTCGGCGGCCAGCAGGACGACGGGGCCGAGGAGGGCGGACGTGGGCAGCAGCCAGCGGTGGTCGCCGCCGACGAGCGCGCGGGCGATGTGCGGCACGGCGAGGCCGACGAAGGCGATGGGGCCGGCGGCGGCCACGCCGGCACCGGTCAGGACGGTGGCGCCGAGCCCGCCCGTGATGCGGACTGCGGCGACGTTCTGGCCGAGGCCCTTGGCGACGTCCTCGCCGAGCGCGAGGGCGTCCAGGCCGCGGGCCACGGACAGCACCAGTACCGCACCCACCAGCAGGAACGGCCAGATCCGGCCGGCCAGCCCGGTGTCGCTCCCGGAGAGCGAGCCGACCTGCCAGAAGCGGAACTTGTCCAGGACGGACGCCTGGGTGGTCAGCACGGCGGTGGTCAGCGAGACGAGCAGGGCGTTGATCGCGGCGCCGGCCAGCGCGAGTTTGACGGGCGAGGCGCCGCCGCGGCCGCGCGAGGCGATCGCGTAGACGGCGACGGAGGCGAGCGCCGCGCCGCCGAACGCCCACCACACGTAGCCGGTGAGGCTCTCCACCCCGGCGAGCATGATCGCGAGGACGACGCCGACGGCCGCGCCGTGGCTGATGCCGAGGATGCCGGGGTCGGCGATGGGGTTGCGGGTGATGCCTTGCAGGGCCGTGCCGGCGAGGGCGAGGCCCGCGCCGACCATCAGGCCGACGAGCGTGCGCGGCAGCCGCATCTCGCGGACGACGGTGGCGTCCTTGCCGTCGCCGCCGTGCAGCAGGGCGTCGAGGACGTGGCCGGGAGCGACCGGGCGGGCGCCCACGGCGAGGCTGAGGAGCACCGCTGCGAGGAGGGCGGCGACCGCGGCCACCGTCCAGCCGATGCGGCGCCTGACCAGGGAGGATCTGGGGGTGCTGAGCGGGACGGCGGCTGACATCGCTTCCACGGGGGTCGGACGGCCGAAAGGCCGGAATGGGGTGGTTAGGGCAGGCTAAGCGTACGTCGGGGCCTCCGGGGAGACCGGGGCGGGCCGGGGGCCCTTGCCGTGCGGGGAAAGCCCAGGAAGGCCCGGGAAGACTCGGGAAGGCTCGGGAAGGCTCGGGAAGCACCCCCGGCACAATGGGCTCATGAGCCCAGCCCCGCGCACGCCCCGCTTCACGGTCGGCTTCGACCTGGACCTCACCCTGGTCGACTCCCGGCCGGGCATCCGGGCCGCGTACGAGACGCTCGTCGCCGCCACGGGCGCGGCCATCGACATCGACCTCGTCCTGAGCCGGATCGGGCCGCCGCTGGAGCAGGAGCTGGCGCACTGGTTCCCTGAGGACCGCATCGCCGAGGCCGCCGCCTTCTACGTGGCCGCCTACCCGGAGCACGGCATCGCCCCCTCCCCCGCCCTGCCGGGCGCCCGCGAGGCCGTGGCCGCGGTGCGCGAGCTGGGTGGGCAGGCGGTCGTCGTCACCGCCAAGAACCCCCGGAACGCCCGCCTCCACCTCGATCACCTGCGCATCGAGCCGGACGTGCTCGTGGGCTCGCTGTGGGCGGAGGGCAAGGCCGTGGCGCTGCGCGAGCACGGCGCGGACGTGTACGTGGGCGACCACGTCGGCGACGTGCGCGGTGCGCGCGCGGCGGGGGCGCTGTCGGTCGGCGTGACGACGGGGCCCTGCCCGGCGGACGAGCTGCGGGCGGCCGGAGCGAACGTCGTCCTCGCCGGCCTGACGGACTTTCCGCGGTGGCTGCGCGGCTACCTGGCCGCGGGCGAGCCCGTCGCGGAGGCGCGGGCCTGACGCCGCTGGGCGGCGATCGACTGCAGCACCCCGCCGCCCGCGATGAGGAATCCCACCCCCATCAGCATGCAGACGAAGTACGCTGCGGGAGGCAGCGGGTCGGCGCCCAGGAAGAGCGGGGCGACCGTCGCCAGGGTGGCCACCGCGCCGACGAGGAAGACGATGGCGCCGATGCGTACCAGCAGATCCCCGGCCCGGGGCGTTTCGCTACTCACCCGACCAGGGTAGATGCCTGGGCGTGGGGTGGGGCCGGGGACATCTTGTCACCGGGCCCGGGACCATTAGCCTGGGGGGTAGCGGGTCTTGCGACCCGCTGTAGTGCTATCAAGAGCTGTTTTTCCGTCGATCGATCGTCATCGATTGCCGAGCGTTTCGACGGGTTTCGACGGTCTCTCCCTTCAATTCCCCATTTCCGACGAGATACGAGGACGAGGACAGACGTGCCTACCGGCAAGGTCAAGTGGTTCAACAGCGAGAAGGGCTTCGGCTTTCTCTCCCGCGACGACGGCGGAGACGTCTTCGTGCACTCCTCGGTGCTCCCGGACGGGGTCGACGCTCTCAAGCCCGGCCAGCGGGTGGAATTCGGCGTCGTGGCCGGTCAGCGGGGCGACCAGGCCCTGTCGGTGATGCTGCTCGACCCCACGCCGTCGGTGGCGGCGGCCCAGCGCCGCAAGCCCGATGAGCTGGCGTCGATCGTCCAGGACCTCACCACCCTGCTGGAGAACGTCACCCAGCAGTTGGAGCGCGGCCGTTACCCGGACAAGGCCCACGGCGGCAAGATCGCCGGCATGCTGCGCGCCGTCGCCGACCAGCTGGACGTCTGACACTCGGCTGCCCTTCGGCCATTTCCGATCGGACAGATCCGACGAACCGACCACCGTACGAGCGCCGGCGTTCACGAGGGACGCCGGCGCTCGTACGAGTGCTACGAGTGCCGCGAGTGCTCCGGGTGCCGTGCTCAGACGAACGCCAGCGCATCCGGCCCCAGGGGCGGTACGAGCCCCTCGGCCGCGGCCCGGGTCAGCAGCCCGCGGACCGCCGCGTAGCCGTCCTCCCCGAGGCCGGCCGTGAATTCGTTGACGTAGAGCCCGATGTGCTGGTCGGCGACCTTCGGGTCCATCTCCTGCGCGTGCTCCAGCACATACGGACGCGAGGCCTCCGGGTCGTCCCACGCCATGCGTACGGACGTCCGCGCCGCCTCCGCCAGTTCGCGCAGCCGCTCGGCACCCAGCGAGCGCTTGGCGATGATGGCGCCCAGCGGGATGGGCAGGCCCGTGGTGTTCTCCCAGTGCTGCCCCATGTCGGCCAGGCACTCCAGCCCGTAATTCCCGTACGTGAAGCGCGCCTCGTGGATCACCAGGCCCGCGTCCACCTTGCCGTCCCGCACGGCCGGCATGATCTCGTGGAACGGCAGGACGACGACCTCGCCGACCCCGCCCGGCACCTCCGCGGCCGCCCACAGCCGGAAGAGCAGGTACGCCGTCGAGCGCTCGCTCGGCACCGCCACGGTCTTCCCCGCGAGGGACTCGGGGCCCTGCCCCGCGTCCCGCGTGAGCACCAGCGGGCCGCAGCCGCGGCCCAGGGCGCCGCCGCACGGCAGCAGGGCGTACTCGTCCAGGACCCACGGCAGGACCGCGTAGGAGACCTTCAGGACGTCGAACTCGCCGCGCTCGGCCATGCCGTTGGTGACGTCGATGTCGGCGAACGTGACGTCCAGGGCGGGCGCGCCGGGGACCCGGCCGTGGGCCCAGGCGTCGAAGACGAACGTGTCGTTCGGGCAGGGCGAGTAGGCGATCTTCAGGGGCTCACTCATGGGCTGCTCCAGGTCTCGGCGGGAGCCGCCTCCAGCGCCTCCCGCAGGGCGGCGGAGGCACCGGCGAGGGCCTCCAGGGCATCGCCGATGCGCCACGCGGCACGGTCGCGCGGGCCGACGGGGTTGGAGACCGCCCGGATCTCCAGGACGGGCACGCCGTGCGCGGCCGCCGCCTCGGCCACACCGAAGCCCTCCATGGCTTCGGCGAGCGCCCCGGGCCGCGCGGCCACGAGGGCCGCGGCCCGCTCGGCGCTGCCGGTCACGGTCGACACCGTCAGCACCTCGCCGCGCTGCGCGCCGGCGGCCTCGGCGACGGCGCGCACCAGCGCCGCGGGAGGCCGGTGCTCCACCGTCCCGAAGCCGAGCTCGGTTACGGGTACGAAGCCGGCGGGCGTCTCGGCGCCCAGGTCGGCGGCCACGATCGCGTCGGACACGACGACGGAGCCCACGGGCGCGCTGCGGCCGGGGGCGGTGGCCGTGGTCGTGGCTGCGGTCGTGGCGGTGAAGCCGCCGCCGATGCCGGCGGAGACCGCCAGGTCGTAGGGGCTGCCGGAGAGCGCCGCGGCGGCGAGGGCCGTCGCCGTGCCCGCGGCAGCGGCGGCCGGGCCCACGCCGGCGGCCAGCACGTCGACGACGAGCGGCTGCGGGCCGGCCGGGGCGGGCCGGTGCAGCACGTAGCCGGGCAGGGCGAGCTCGACGACGCGGCCGGGCGCCTCTTCTGCGGGACCGGCGCCGGTGGTGGCCGGCGCCGCGCCGCGGACGACCGCGTCGCGTTCCGCCGCGACGGCGGTGACGACGAGGACGCGCATCAGCGGGACCACCGGTCCGTCGCCCCGGGGCCCGCCGGGACGCGGCCTGCCGGCCGCCGGCCCGTCAGCGCTCGTCCGCTCAGCCCTTGTCCAGTTCGAGCTTGACGTTCCACACGCCGTCCTCGGTGATGACCGACAGGATCACGTCCTTCTCGAAGCGCTGCTCCATGCGGTTGACGAAGAGCTGCTCGCCGTTGAGGGTCGTGTAGGTCTGCTTGAGCTGATTGGTCTGCTGCTGGGCGTTGACCGCCACGAGCCAGCCCTTGTCGGCCATCTTGGGGTCGACACCGACGCGGACCTTGTCGCCCGGCTGGACCTTCACGGTCTTGACGGACTTGTCGGCCATGCACTTGTTGAGGGCGCCCTGGTCGAGCTTCTTGCCCTCGTCGAAGCAGGCGGCCTCGGTGGTCACGGTGGTCGAGCCGACGGTCACCGTCGCCAGCGGCGTCGGCTTGTCGCAGGCGGACAGGGCGACGAGCCCGAAGGCCACGGCGCCGACAGCGGCAGCGGCACGGCGGCGCTTGCCCCGGAAAATCGCAGCGGTCATGCGGGCAGGCTATCGGGCCGTCCAGGTCAGGCCACGCGGGGGTGCGGTGAGCCACGCCGTGCGGCGGTCAGCAGGCCCCGTACGGCTGTGGCGACCCCCAGGGCGAGGACCGCGGCGGCGACCGCCATGCCGAGGGTGCCGTTGAGCGGCAGCAGGATGCCGATCGCGCCGCCGACCACCCAGCTCATCTGCAACAGCGTCTCGGAGCGGGCGAACGCGGAGGTGCGGACCTCCTCCGGCACGTCCCGCTGGATGAGGGAGTCCAGGGACTGCTTGCCCAGCGCCTGGGAGATGCCCGCGACGGCCGCGACGACCACGACGAAGAAGGCCCCGTAGAACACGGCCGTCACGACGGCCGTGCCCAGCGACACCGTCAGGACGAGCGCGATCGTCTTCTCCGGGCCGCGCGAGCGCAGCAGCGCGCCGATCGCCGTGCCGAGGGCGTTGCCGCCGCCCGCCGCGACCGCGACGACGCCCAGCGAGAAGGCCGGGCTCAGGCCGCCGAGGGGGTGGACGCGCAGGAGGAAGGCGAGGAAGAAGGTGAGGAAGCCGGAGAGCATGCGCAGGGCGCTGTTGGCCTGGAGCGCGTGCAGGACGGAGCTGCCGACGGTGCGCAGGCCGGGGGGCTTGTTCTTCTTGCTGCCGTTCTTCCGGCCGTTCCACCCCCTCCCGTTCCTCGCGCTCCTTTTCCCGGGTTTCCCGGCGAGGGCCGGGGTCCGGCGGTACGAAGAGGGCTCGCCGGACACCAGCCGGGCCCGGGCCTCGCCCTTCGCCGAGTCGACCTTGTGCGGGAGCGAGAACGACAGCACCGTGCCGAGGATGAACACGACAAAAGCCCCGTAGAGCGGGAATTCCGGCCCGATCGTGTGCAGCCCCGCGCCCAGCGGGGCCGCCGCGCCCGTGGCCAGCAGCCCGCCGAGCGTCACCCGGGAATTGGCCTTCACCAGCGAGATCCGCGGGGGCAGCAGCCGCGGCACGACCGCCGAGCGCACCACCCCGTACGCCTTCGAGGCCACCAGGACGCCGAGCGCCGCCGGATACAGCTCCAGGCCGCCGGTCGCCACCGCGCCCGACATCGTCAGCGCCAGCAGCGCCCGCGTCAGCATCGCGCCCGCCATCGCCGCCCGGCGGCCGTGCGGCAGCCGGTCGAGGAGCGGCCCGATCACCGGGGCCAGAAGGGTGAAGGGCGCCATCGTGACCGCCAGGTAGAGCGCCACGCGGCCGCGCGCCTGGTCCGTGGGGACCGAGAAGAACACCGTGGACGCCAGTGCGACGGTGATCAGCATGTCGCCCGCGGAATTCACGGCGTGCAACTCGATCAGCTTGCCCAGGCCCGACTCCCCCGCGCCGTGCGCGTGCGTCGCCCTCCGCACGCCCCGCGCGGCAGCCGTGAACGGGGCGCGCAGCACGCGGCCGGCGCCCCGGGCCGTGCGGCGCAGCAGTCCGCCCTCGACCGACCTGATGGCTCCCACCACGCCATACTGCCCCAACTCGCACGGCGCAGGGCACTTTCACCGCCACGAGCAGCCGCTCCCGACCGGGTCGGCGCACGGGCCGGAGGAGGGCTCGCCGCGGCCCGGCTATCCCCGGCGGCGCTGAGCGGGGTAGCGTGCGTAGCGCGCCACCGGCGGTCGTTCCTGGCCGCGCTCCGAGTCTCGATCCCGCAGAATGGGAGGGACTAGGTGTGCCCGAAACCGTTCGGGCGCGGACGTCGACGCGGCCCTGCGGTCCGCTCCGTCCGCCGACCCGGCCGATCGGCTGGCGCACTCGTGAGACGGCGTGGAAGAGAGAATCGATTCTTGTGAGTGCTGCGATGCGAAGCCGGACCCCGGACCGCCTGTGCGCCGAGGCGGTCGACATGGCCCGTGCGGCGGCCGAGGAGGCCGCCCTGCCCGGCATGGTCGGCGAGCATGTCCAGGCCGTCGCCGACGGGGACCGCGTCGTCACGCACTACTTCCTCTGCCTGGACCCCGGCTACCGCGGCTGGCGCTGGGCCGTCACCGTCGCCCGTGCCTCCCGCGCCAAGGTCGTCACCCTCGACGAGACGGTGCTGCTGCCCGGGCCGGACGCCCTCCTCGCCCCCGAGTGGGTGCCCTGGAGCGAGCGGCTGCGCCCCGGCGACATGGGCCCCGGCGACCTGCTGCCCACCGACGCCGAGGACCTGCGCCTCGTGCCCGGCTGGAGCGGTGAGGACGTCCCGCCGCCGAACTCGGCCGTCTCCGAGGAGATGGACCGCCTCGCCGACGCCGAGGACGCCGACGTCGTCGCCGGCTCCCCCGCCGCCCAGCCGGCCGTCCCGGCGCGCGGCACGATGGCGGCCGTCGCCGAGGAGCTCGGGATGCGGCGCGCCCGCGTCCTCTCCCGCTACGGGCTGCACACCGCCGCCGACCGCTGGGACGAGAGCCACGGCGGCAAGACCCCCATGGCGCAGGCCGCGCCGGCCTCGTGCGTCAGCTGCGGCTTCCTCATGCCGATCGGCGGCTCCCTCGGCCAGGCGTTCGGCGTCTGCGCGAACGAGTTCGGGCCGGCGGACGGGCACGTCGTGTCCCTGTCGTACGGCTGCGGCGGGCACTCCGAGGCGGCGGTCATGCCGAAGCCGCCGCGGCCGGCGCCGCCGGTGATCGACGAGACGCTGGTCGATCCCCTGCCGCTTCGCCTCGCGGCGGACGAGGCGGAGAGCGCGCCTGAGGGCGACGAGGAGCTCGGGCACTCGTAGCGCGCCCCGGTTCGGGGATGCCCCGCTTATCGCGCCCGGCGGCGCTCGTCCTCAATCGCCGGACAGGCTTTTTATAGCCTGGGCTCAGCCCGGATCCAGCCCGTCCGGCGGCTCCCGGGCCCGCGCACGTGGCCCGCGGCCACCCCGCGGTACGTTCTGCCCAGGAACACCCACCGGCGGCAGGAGACGACACGTGAGCGGCACGGCAATGGTGCGGGGCGCAGCCGAAGGGGCGGATCCGTTCGGGACGGGTCGCCTGCGGCGTGGCGTGCTGGACGCCTGGGCGGCGTCGCCGGCCCGCTTCCGGGAGGACGCCAACGCCGAGGAGGACCTCGCGCTGGGCGGCTACCGCGACCGCCTCGTCGTCGAGCTCGCCCAGAACGCCGCCGACGCGGCCGCCCGCGCGGGCGTGCCCGGCCGGCTCCGGCTGACGCTGCACGCGGGCCGCAACGGCCGCCCGGCCGTGTTCGCCGCGGCGAACACCGGCGCGCCGCTGGACGCGGCGGGCGTCGAATCCCTGGCCACGCTCCGGGCGTCGGCCAAGCGCAGTGGGGAGAAGAGCAGCGTCGGGCGGTTCGGCGTGGGCTTCTCCGCCGTCCTGGCCGTCAGTGACGAGCCGGCGGTCGTCGGCCGCTCCGGGGGCGTCCGCTGGTCCCTCGCGGAGGCGCGGGCGCTGGCGGCGCGCGAGGCGGTCCAGGCTCCCGGCCTGGCCGAGGAGATGGCCCGCCGCGAGGGCCACGTGCCGCTCCTGAGGCTTCCGCTCCCCGCCGAGGGCTCCGCCCCGGCCGGCTACGACACCGTCGTCGTCCTGCCGCTGCGCGACGGTGCCGCCGAGGACCTGACCGCCCGTCTGCTGGCGGGCGTGGACGACGCGCTGCTGCTGACCTTGCCGGGCCTGTCCGAGGTCGTCGTCGAGACGGACGGCGTCGTACGGACCCTGACGCGCCGCCAGGAGGGCCCGTACGTCCTGGTGGACGACTCGGAGCGCGGCTCGGCGGCCCGCTGGCGCATCGCCCAGGAGGCGGGCCCCCTGGACGCCGCGCTGCTGGCGGACCGCCCCGTGGAGGAGCGGCTGCGCCCGCACTGGTCCGTGACGTGGGCCGTGCCGGTGGGCGAGGACGGCGCGCCCGTACGCCCCTCCACCGCGCCCGTGGTGCACGCGCCGACGCCGACGGACGAGCCGCTGGGCGTGCCGGCGCTGCTCATCGCCACCTTCCCGCTGGAGCCGACACGCCGTCACGCCGCGCCCGGCCCGCTCACGGACTTCGTCACCGGCCGCGCTGCCGAGGCGTACGCGCAGCTGCTGCGCGACTGGCACCCCGTGGGCCCGGGAACGCTCGACCTCGTACCGTCGCCGCTCGCCCAGGGCGCGCTGGACGCGGAGCTGCGCCGGCAGATCCTGGACCGGCTGCCGCGCGTCGCGTTCCTGCCGAGCGCGGCCGGGGGCCCCGCCCAGGAGCCGGCCGTGCCGCGGGGCGGCGGCGTGGAGGGCATTCCGTGGACGGAGGGGCCGGACGCGGCCCGGCACACGCCGGAGCCGTCCCCCGCCCCGGCCGGCGGCCCGGAGGCCGCCGACACGTGGGACGACCCGTTCGCCCGCAGCGGGCCCGAGCCGTACGCGCTGCGGCCGGCCGACGCCGAGGTCGTGGAGGGTGCGGGCGCGGAGACCGTCGCCGTGCTCGGCGAGCTCTTCCCGAACCTGCTGCCCGCCGGGCTGGAGCGCCGCCCCGAGCTGCGCTCCCTGGGCGTCGCGCGGGCGCCGCTCGGGGAGGTCGTCGACCGCCTCGCCGGTGTCGAGCGCGCCCCGTCCTGGTGGCAGCGGCTCTACGACAGCCTCGCCGGCATCGATCCCGACCGGCTCAGCGGCCTGCCCGTGCCGCTCGCGGACGGCCGTACGGCCATCGGCCCGCGGCAGGTGCTGCTCCCGCCGCCGGACGGCACGGATTCGGAGCGGCTCTCCCGCCTGGGACTGAAGGTCGCGCACCCCGACGCCGCGCACCCGCTGCTGGAGAAGCTGGGCGCCACCCCGTCCTCGCCGCGCGCGGTCCTGACGACCCCGCAGGTGCGGGCCGCGGTGGCGGCGTCCCTGGACGCCGACGAGATCTGGGACGAGGACGCGCTGGACGCGGACGGCCTCGCCGAGCTCGTCCTCGGCCTCGTGCGCGACGCGGGGCTCGCCCCCGGCGACGAGCCGTGGCTCGCCGCGCTCGCCCTGCCCGACGAGGACGGCGAGCTCGCGCCCGCGGGCGAGCTCGTCCTGCCCGGCAGCGCCTTCGAACGCATCATCCGGCCGGGCGAGCTCGCCGCCTGCGACGCCGCCCTCGCCGAGCGCTGGGGCGAGCAGCCGCTGACCGCCGTGGGCGTCCTGGCCGGCTTCGCGCTCGTCCGCGCCACGGACGTCGTCCTCGACCCGGACGAGCTCGAACCGCGCGACGGCGACTTCCCCGAGCCCGACGACGCCGGCCTCCTCGACGCCGTCGACGTCTGGTGCGAGGACATCCTCGACCAGCTGCCGCAGACGACCGTGCCGCCCGTCGCGACGGAGCTCGTCGCCGTCCGCGACCTCGATCTCGTCGACGACGACGCCTGGCCGGAGGCCCTCGCCCTCCTCTCCGAGCCGCCCCTGCGCGACGCCCTCACCGCGCCCGTGCGCGTCCTGCTGCCCGACGGCACGACCGAGTCCGTCCGGCCGTACACGGCCTGGTGGCTGCGCGGCCACCCCGTCCTCGGCGGCCGCCGCCCCGCGGGCCTGCGCGTAGCGGGCGGCGACCCGCTGCTGCGCGGACTGTACGAGGCGGCGGACGCGGGCGACCTGGCGGACGAGCAGGTGCTGCGCGCCCTGGGCGTACGGACCTCGGCCGCCGCCCTGCTGGACGAGCCCGGCGGCGCCGCGGAGCTGCTGGCCCGCCTGGCCGACCCTGACGCCGAGGCCGGCGCCGCCCAGCTGCACGCCCTCTACGGCCTGCTGGCCCGCCTCGACCCCGACCAGGTCACCCTGCCGGACGAGCTCCGGGCCGTCGTGGACAGCGAGGTGCGGGTCGTGGACGCGGCGGACGCGGTCGTGGCGGACGCCCCGGACCTGCTCCCCCTCGCCGCCGGCCACGCCCTCCTGCCCGTGCCGCCCGCGCGCGCCGCGGACCTGGCCGAACTCCTCCAGGTGCGCCGCCTGAGCGAGACGCTGGAGGCCGCCGCCCCGGCGGGCGAGGGCGAACTCCGCGAGGTCCCGGAAGGCGTACGGACCCTGCTTCCGGGTGCCCCTTCTGCATACGTGGAACACGAGGAACTCCTCGTCGACGGGGTGGAACTCGACTGGCGCCTGGGCCCCGACGGCGTCCTGCACGCGGCAACCCTGGAGGGCGTGGCGGCGGGCCTCGCCTGGGCCGCGGGCGCGTGGTCCCGCCGCTTCGAAGCGGCGGCCCTCCTGGAGGACCCGAGCCGCACGGAAGAACTGGCCCGGGCCCGCTGGTTCGACTAGGGGGTGCGGGGCGGGTATTCGACTAACGAGTGGGGAGCGGGTGTTCGGCCGGCGGATGGGGAGCGGGTGGGGGCCAGGCAGGGGGCGGGTGCTGCCGTGCCCGCCCTGCGCCCGCCCCTCCTCAGCCGGCGGCTAGACCTCCTCGACGAGGCGGACCGTGCACCGGACGTGCCCCTTGCCGCTCTTCTTCGGCAGGACCAGGAAGGACCCGTCGCTCTCCTGCCCCACCACGCACGCCATGCCCTTGAGTGCGGCGGGACGGTACTTCTTGGCCTCCTTGCGCAGCTCCACGAGCGCCTGCTCCCGGGTCCTGCCCCCGCCCACGGTCCGCAGGACCTCGATCTGCTGGTGCGGCGCCTCTCCCTCGGTCAGCACCGTCACCTCACCGATGATCAACCACTTGGTCACAGAGCTCTCCCCTCGGCGCCCAACAGGGCGCGGCTGGTCGGCTGTTCACGCAAGTCGTAGAGAGAACCTTCCGGAGCACGGCCGAGTTCCCGACCGTGAACGTTCAGCGAGGGGTTCCTTCCTTCCGGCCCGGGGCTCAGGGCATGGGGGACCAGGGCCCGGAGGGCGTGCACCCAGGGGCTTGCGGGACGGGGGCCATGGTCCGCCTATGCTGCCTTGATGACTGAAGTGGACATAAAGAAGCCGCAGAGCGGGACCGTAGATCGGGGCGGGTACTTCCTGTTCACTCTCGCCGTGCTGGTGCTCGGCTGGGTCATCGCCGCGGCCAACACCGGTATCTCGTACCTCACGCCGGGCACCGAGGTGATCTCGATCGTCACCGGCTTCATCGGCTGCCTCGTGCTCGCCGTCGTCCTCCGCTTCCTCCACCGCGCGTGGTGGCTCGCCGCCCTCTCCCTTCTGCCGTCGCTGTTCGTCCTCGTAGGCTCGGTCCAGTACGCCCGCGAGGCCGCGCTCGACCACCGGGGCGTGCGCGAGACCGTCCGGATCACCGCCGACAGCGCGGAGTCCGACGGCGGTTCGAACCACCGCTTCACCCTCGTCGGCTCGTCGGGCAAGCTCAAGGACACCCTGGACTACAGCGGGGACCACCCGCAGTGGAAGGTGGGCGACCGCCTCGTGGTCGTCAGCGACCCGGACGGCGCCATCCCGCTGGAGGCCGCCTCCGACCTCGATCCGGGCGGCCGGCTCGCCTCCCTCCTCGCAGGCGTCGCCGGATGGACCGGCATCACCCTGCTGGCCGGCCGCCGCGGATTCGTACGGCGCCGCGCCGGCCGGCGCCCCTTGTTCGACGACGCCGCCTGAACCGGGCCGCCGGCCCGCCGCTCCGGCTTAGCGCGCAGTCCACTGATCCGTCTCGGCGAACGTCCTGCCGGGCAGGGGCTTGCCTATGAGCGCGATCGGGATGAAGAAGCTGACCTGGCTGATCGCCATCATCAGCGTGGCGAACGCCTTCTCGTCGTAGTGCTTCGCCACCTCGGCGAACAGCTCGTCCGAGACCCGCTCCCCGTCCGGGTTGGGCTGGAGCACCGCCTCCACCAGGGCCAGCGCGGCCCGCTCCGCGTCCGAGAAGTACGGCGCGTCCCTCCAGGAGGACACCGCCGTGATGCGCTCCTCCGACACGTCCGCCTTCCGCAGGAGCGACGAGTGCAGCACGGTCAGGTAGGTGTTGGCCACGATCTGGCCCGCACGCAGGTGCATCAGGCTGATCGTGGCTCGCGGCACGGACTGGTTGCCGACGGCCTTGAAGAGAGCGCCGGCGATCTCCGCAATCTCGGGGATGAACTCCTGGGGGTCGGACATCCGGGAACGCATGGCAGACATGGCTTCCTCCGCAGTGATCGAGCGTGTTGTCGTTGTCGTTGCTGTTCACTGCTTTGACGGATCTCGGCGGGCGAGTGTGACAGCCGGCCGCGATCTTTTTTGCCGGTCCGCCGGAGTGCGGGTGCGGGTGTGTCTCGGGTCCGGTGGCGGGGGCTCCGGGGTGGGGGTCCGGGGCCGTATATTTACGGGCCCGTTGCCGCGAACGTCGAGGGCGCCCCGGTATTGGGCCCACAAATACACGTCAGCGCCCCGGACCCCCACCCCTACGCCCCCACCACCTCCCGCCGTACCTCGCCGCGGGCCGGGCGCGGCTCGATGCCCCTGGTCAGCCTTTCACCTGTGTTGTCGTGCGCTGTCTGTAGAGAACCGCGGAGGTGAGGGCGCAGATGAGCGTGAGGAGCAACAGGATGGCGACGGTTGGGTTGAGGTAGCCGGGGATGACGATGGAGTAGTCGTGGCCGTTCGATGTCTTGCACACGACGCGCAGCGGGATGAAATCGCCTCTGAGGCCGACCAGGGTTGCTGTTCCCGCGGGACGGTGCCGCTCGCACCTCTGGGCCAGTTCGTGGTCCACGAGGAAGAGGAGGTGGAGACATCCCCACAAGTAGACGGCGAGCGCGGCGGCGGTCGTCAGCAGGGACAGGTCCCGCCATAGGCGGAAGGGGGCGTATTGCCGGCGATCCTGTCGGGTGAGCCGCGAGCACAAGTACCCGATAAGGCTCAGCAAGGTCGCCGGGCAAGTAATCAGGATGAGGAGCATGCCGGTGAAGCTGTGCCCTTGCCAGGGGTCGGATGCCGTGATCATCTGTAGTCGTCGGGATGACGGCTCATGAATGCCTGAGGCCGGGATGCGGTGGATTCGATGAGGGCCTCCCGATGCCCATGCGTACCTGCACCAGCTAGGTTGAGGTGTGGGTCCGTTGAGGTCTGATGGCGTGGACGGTAGCTCTGGAGCGGCAGTGCCGCAAGTGCTTTCGTTGGCCACGAATGCGCAAGATCTCGCCAGAGGTGCCGCCTCCCGCTGTCAGGCACTGTTCCTGCCGGTCTGCCGCAGGGCGACGGCGATCAGGACGGCGAACGCAACGATCGCGGTGCAGGTGCGGGCATCGTTGAACAGCTCCCAGCGGTGAAGGATTTCCGCATGGCCGGCCGGCGGCGTGGTCGCGGCCCACTGCTTGATGCGTCCGTTGATCGGGACGTTTCCGAACCGGGTGATCAGGAAGGACGTGACGATCAGGAGCCCTGCCGTGGCTGCGAGGAGCCGGGCCCGTTCGCGTGTCAGGGCAGCCAGGGCGAGGGTGCTGAGAGCCGAGACCGCCATGGCGGCTTGCATGGTGATCCCGTTCATCTTCATCAGCTCGGTGTGGAAGTCGAGTCTCATCTCGATCGGCACGGAGTTGAAGGTCGGGACGAGGTTGGCGGCGCCGTAGCCGAAGGCTCCGGCGAGCAGACCGGTGGACAGCAGGGCCGTGCCCAGGAGGAGCCGGGTGCCGGCTGTCGTGGTTTTCATGCGATCAAGCCTGTGGCCGACCTGGCGATAGCGCCAATAGATAGTTCTGTTGATACCTAGAATCATTGGTTATGGAGCTTCGTCAGCTGCGCTACTTCGTCTGTGTCGTCGAGGAGGGCGGTTTCACCCGGGCCGCCGTCCGGCTGCACCTTGCCCAGCCCGGCCTCAGCGCCCAGATCCGCCAGCTGGAGAAGGAGTTGGGGCAACCCCTGCTCGACCGCTCCAACCGATCGGTGACTCCGACCGAGGTGGGCCGGGCGGTCCTGTCCTACGCCCGCGCCGCACTGGCCGCCGCGGACGCGGTGCAGCAGACCGTTGATGCGTACACGGGGCTGCTGCGCGGCCGGGTCACGCTCGGGCTGGTCTCCGGTGCCACCGGCCACGCCTTCGACATCGCCGCTTTACTCGCCGACTTCCACGACGCCTACCCCGCGGTCGAGGTGACACTGACCGAGGACACGACGGAGCGGATGCAGGCCGCGCTCCTGGCCGGCGAGCTCGACATCGCCGTCCTCGGGCAGGTGGAGGAAGTGCCCCCGCCCGGAGTGGACTTCCAGACGGTCATCGACGTCCCGTTGGTTGCCGCGGTCGCGCCGGGCGCCCCGCTTCTCGACGGCTACGTCGCCGGCGCGAGCGTTCCGCTTGCCGATCTCCGCGACCGGCCGTTGATCTGCCTGCCACGCGGCACCGGCGTGCGCGCGGCCCTCGAACGCGGCTGCGCACGCGCAGGATTCCGGCCCCGGGTGACCTTCGAGGCGGCAGCTCCGCACGTGCTCGTACAGCTCGCGGCGCGGGGCCTGGGCATTGCCGTACTGCCCGCTGGAGAGGACGATCCCACCCCTGATGGACAGCTCCGCACCCTGCGGATCGTCCAACCCGAAATGCGCGCCCGCATCGCGCTCGCCTGGCAGGCGAACGGTCCCTCAAGCCCCGCGGCCCGGGTATTCCTCGACCGCCTGCGCGAAGCCCTCCCGAAGCCGCCGAGGCCTGAAGAACCCTGTGCCCGGTAAACGCTGCCAGCACGTTCCGCACGTTCGTGAAATCTTCCGTGCCCGCCTGCGGATTGTCGAGCAAAGTTGTACGCCGCGCAGCCCAGCCCGGCCGGTTGATGACCGCGCCCGGAAGGCCCCCACCCGCCACCCTGCTGCCGGCCTGTTCTGACCCGCGTCAGAGGCGGCCGGAGCGAACCCCATGGAGGTACGGGGTCCAGGCCGCCGACTGCACGCGGAGCGGCACGTCGCTCGCCCTTCAGCACCGGCCCGTGGCCAGCAGATGTGAACTGGCAGCGAGGAGATCCGGGTACGGTTCTGCGGCGCGGGCGGCGGCGAGTGCCGCGCGGAAGAGCGGGGAATCGAGGGAAACAGGCTCTCCCGTGTGCTGCTCGGCCGCCTTGAGCAGCGACCACGTGGGCCCTTCGATCGCGTAGACGCGCACGTCACGCAGGCCGGCGGCACGCATTTCGTCCGCCAGTTCCTGCCCGGTGTGGAAATAGGCCGCCGTGAACCCCTTGCGGCCCGGCTCGTGGACACCCGTGGCGAGGATGTCGGCCACGGCATCGCGAACACTCTCGCGGTCCAGCCACGTGGTGGCGGTGTGCTCGAAGAGCGACGCGTACCGATTGATGGCCGCTGCCAGGATCAGCCCACCCGGTACGGTGACGCGCCGCGCTTCGGCCAGAGCCTGGTCACGGTCGGCGCGTTCGAGCAGGTGGTAGAGCGGCCCGAGGAGGAGCGTGGCGTCGTAGGAGCCGTCGTCGGCGGTGAGGCTCCGCGCGTCCCCGACCTCCGCAGTGATTCCGGCCTCGACGGCCTGTGCCACATGTTTGACCACCGGGTCCACGAGGTGGACCCGGTACCCGTCAGCAGTGAGCCACCGCGCGTGGACTCCGGGCCCGCCGCCCACGTCGAGAATCGCGGCCGGGGCGGGAGGGAGGTGACGTCGGAGCAGCTCCTGAGTGCGGGCCATCTCCAGCATGCCGTCCGCTGTTGCCGTCAGCCGGGTGGCCTCGTCGAAGGTATCGGTGTAGAAGTCGATGATCTCCGGGTCCACTTGGGGGAGCGTCATGACAGCGATGCTCTACCGTGACCGGTCAACATGTCCAGTGAAGCGGGAGTGCCCAGCCGTGCCGATGCTGAAGTACGAACAGATCGCCGATTCCTTGCGGCGCCGCATCACCGAAGGCGAGTTCGCGCCGGGTGACCTTCTGCCCTCGGGCCGGGATCTTTGCGAGCAGTGGGGTGTGTCTCGGGCGACGGTGAACAAGGCGCTCGATGTGCTGCGGGCCGACGGAGTGATCGTCGCGCGGCAGGGCTTGGGATTCCGGGTCACTGATACGCCGTTGGCCAGGCCCGCCGGGGGACGGAGGAGCGGCGCCGCGCGAGTAGTGAGCGGCCGTCCTTTCCGGCGGCTGGGCCCGCCGGTCACGGAAGCCCCACCCGCTCATGTTGCCGAGGCCCTGGAACTGCAGCCCGGAGAAACGGCCCTGCGTCGCGACCGGCTGGTACTGCTCGCCGACGGGGCGCCGCTGTCGCTGGTGAGCGCGTGGTTCCCGGCGGATGTGGCCGACCGGTGCCCGAAGTTGTCCCATGCGAAGCCCATTGCGGAGGGAACCACGCACTACGTAGCTCGTCAGACCGGACGTTCGCCTGTGCGGGGAACGGACATCACCACGGTGAGGCTGGCGACTGCCGCGGAGGCCGAGGTGCTCGATCGGCAGCTGCCGATGGCAGTGGCAATTGATCTACATGTTGCCCGGGATGCCGATGATGCCCCTCTGGTGTGCGAGGTGGGAGTGACACCGTCAGACCTGTGGGAACGGACCGAGAACTACGAGATGGGAACGGTGAGTTGACGCCAGCTTGACTGGACCGGTTAACCGGTCCAGTGTGGAGGAGTGGCGCCAGTCACACCCTCGAAGGAGCCGCTATGCCTCCGTTCCCCCGTACCGCCCACACCTGTGGCGAGATCACGCTCACCCGCTCCGAGTCGTCGTCCGTCTCCATCGGCCAGGCCATCCGTGAAGCCACCGACATGGAGACGTGGCTGCCCGCGCCGCCGCGGCTGAGCGCGGTCACGGACCGGCTGCTCGGCTACATCCGGGAGACCGCCGCGGCGGTGGAGGCGGCGGCCGGCGAGCGGCCCGTGGGCTGCCTGGTCCGCCGGGCCGCCCTCGCCGCGGCGCAGGAGGCGCGGCTGCGGGCTGAGGACGGGCCCGGGAACGGGTACGCGTCCGCGATCGCCTACGCCCGGAGCCTGGGCAAGGCCGCCGGGAACCTGCTGCACCAGGAGCGGCGGCTGGAGCGGGAAGGCGGACGGTGAGGCGGCTCGCGGCGCGTGTGCGCACGTGGTGGTGCCTGTACGGGCAGTTCTCCCGCCCCGTACGCGTTCTCCGGCCGAGCCGCCGCCGGGCCCACGAAGCCACCGAAGCGGCCGAAGCGGCCCACGTCGAAGAGTCGCTGCGACTCCTCGAACTGCGCATCAGGGTGGTGGCCGTTCCGCACACCAGCGGCTCGTCCGCACGTGAGCGTCCGCCGAACTGCGTTTGCCCGTAGGCGGCGACCTCGTCCGTCCACGAGCCACGGACCGGCCCGCAGCAAGGTACGGCGGGAGGTGGTGGGGGCGTAGGGGTGGGGGTCCGGGGCGCTGACGTGTATTTGTGGGCCCAATACCGGGGTGCCCTCGACGTTCGCGGCAACGGGCCCGTAAATATACGGCCCCGGACCCCCACCCCGGAGCCCCCGCCACCGGCACCCACCACCCACCGGCACCCGAACCGCCCCGCACCCGAACCACCCCGCACCGCACCGCACCCCGCACCGCCACCGGCCCCCACCCCGCACCCGCAACCCCCTGGCCAGCCCCCCGCAACCCGGTACCGTAAACAGAATGACCACACCGCGGGAGACAGGCAGTAGCGGCGGCGCCGCGCGCGGCGGGCCGCGGACGCTGGCCGAGGAGCTGCGCGCGCGGCCCGACGACGCGCTCGCCCGGCTCCTGCGCGCGCGCCCCGACCTGCTGCACCCCGTGCCGGGCGACCTCACCCAGCTGGCCACCCGCGCTGGCACCCGCGCCTCCGTCGTGCGCGCCCTGGAGCGCCTGGACCGCTTCGTCCTCCAGACGGCCGAGGCCCTCGCCGTGGCCCCCGACCCCTGCCCGTACGGCACGCTCGCCGCCCTGATGTGCGGCGACGCCGCCGACGATCCCCGCATCGCCGACGCCCTGCCCGGCGCCGTGGCCACGCTGCGCGACCAGGCCCTGGTGTGGGGCGGCGAGGACCGGATGCGCCTGGTCCGCACCGCCCGCGAGCTGCTCGCGCCGAGCCCCGCGCACCCGTCCCCCACCGGCCTCGGCCCGACCGTCGCGGAGGCCACGGCCGGCATGTCGCCGGGCCGGATCCAGCAGATCATCGCCGCGGCCGGCCTGCCGGGCACGCACGACCCGGTGTCGGCCGTCGCCGCGCTCACGGCCCTCTTCGAGGACCGGACGCGCATGGCAACGCTGCTGGCGGGGGCGCCCGCGGAGGCCACCGCCGTCCTCGGCATGCTGCTGTGGGGCCCGCCGTACGGCACGGTCACCGCCGACCCCGCCCCGCACCTGCGCTGGCTCCTCGACCGCGGCCTGCTGCTGCCCGCCGCGCCCGGCAGCGTCGTGCTCCCCCGGGAGGCGGCCCTGCACCTGCGCGCGGGCCGGGCGCACCGCACGCCCGAGCCCACCGCTCCCGAGCTCGCCCCGGCCACCCCGCACTCCGCCCGCACGGTCGACGCGACCGCCGCCGGCCAGGCGTTCATCGCGCTGAGCGCGGTGGAGGAGCTGCTCACGGCCTGGCAGTCCGACGGCCCGCTCGTGCTGCGCGCCGGCGGCCTGAGCGTGCGCGATCTCAAGCGCACCGCCACCCTCCTGGACACCACGGAGACCGCGGCCGCCTTCTGGACCGAGCTGGCGTACGCGGCCGGGCTGCTCGCCTCCGACGGCGAGGTCGACGAGCGCTACGCCCCGACCCCCGCCTACGACGACTGGCTGCATCTGCCTGCCGAGCACCGCTGGGCCCGCCTGGCCACGGCCTGGCTCGCCGCCACCCGCACCCCGGGGCTGGCCGGCGGCCGGGACGCCAAGGCCCGTCCCCTCAACGCCCTCGGCCCGGACCTGGACCGCTCCCCGGCCCCCGAGGTCCGCCACCGCGTTCTCGCGCTCCTGGCCACGCTCCCGCCGGGCGCGTCGGTGACGCCGGAGACCCTGCTGGCGCGCCTGCACTGGGAGCGCCCGCCGCGCACGCCCGCCGAGCCCGGTACGGAGGACCTGCGCACCCGTCTGGCCCGCTGGACCGTCACCGAGGCGGAGCTGCTCGGCGTCACGAACCGCGGCGCGCTCTCGGCACCGGGCCGCGCCCTCCTGGGCGACGGCGAGACGGAATCCGCCGAACCACTCACCGACGCCGAAGCCGGCGCCCGAGCCGTCCGCGCGGCCGCCGCCCTCGCCCCGCTCCTCCCCGAGCCGCTCGACCACATCCTCCTCCAGGCCGACCTGACGGCCGTCGCCCCCGGCCCGCTCAAGCGCCCTCTCGCGCAGGTGCTGTCGGTCCTCGCGGACGTCGAGTCCAAGGGCGGCGCCACGGTCTACCGCTTCACGCCCGCTTCCGTGCGCCGCGCGCTGGACGCCGGGCGGACCGCGGCCGACCTCAAGGCGTTCCTCACGGAGCACTCCCGTACGCCCGTGCCCCAGCCGCTGGCCTACCTGATCGACGACGTGGCCCGCCGCCACGGCCACCTGCGTGTCGGCGCGGCCTCCTCGTACCTGCGCTGCGACGACGACGCGGTGCTCGCCGAGATCCTCGCCGACCGCCGCTCCGCCCCGCTGCGGCTGCGCCGCCTCGCCCCCACGGTCCTGGCAGCGCAGGCCCCGCCGGACGAGCTCCTGGAAGGCCTGCGGGCCATGGGGTACGCCCCGGCGGCGGAGTCCGCGGAGGGCGACGTCGTCGTCACGCGCGCCGACGCCCGCCGCACCCCGCCGCGCACGGCCCCCGTCCCCGTCCCGGAGGGCCCGCCGGTCCCCGACGCGACGCTGCTCGGCGCCGCCGTGCGGGCGATCCGGGCCGGCGACATGGCCTCGACGGCCGAGCGCAAGCCGGTCGCCGCCCCCGCCCCGGCCGGCGGCGGCCTGCCCCGTACGACGTCCGCGGACACCCTGGCCACGATGCAGGCGGCGGTGCTCACCGGGTCCGCGGTGTGGATCGGCTACGTGAACGCGGAGGGCGCGGCGAGCCAGCGCGTGATCGCTCCGGTGCGGGTCGAGGGCGGCTTCGTCACGGGCTACGACCACACGGCCGACGAGGTCCGCACGTACCCGCTGCACCGCATCACGGGCGTCGCGGAACTGGCGGACGAGCACGCGTGACCAGGCAAAAGCCCCCACGGTAAAGGGCCCTCACCGCAAAGCCCCGCGCTCGATTCCTCCCACCGTAAACGGCCCCCACCGCAAAGCCCCGCGCCCGATTCCCCCCGCCCCCACGCCCGGGCAAGTAAACTCAGGAGTTTGGCGCGAAGGGCCCGCCGGGCCCGGTAGTGGAGGTACGAGTGTCCTGCTTGATCGTCCAGAGCGACAAGACCCTGCTCCTGGAAGTCGACCACGAGCAGGCGGACGCGTGCCGCCGCGCCATCGCCCCCTTCGCCGAGCTGGAGCGGGCCCCCGAGCACATCCACACCTACCGGGTCACCCCGCTGGGGCTGTGGAACGCCAGGGCCGCCGGCCATGACGCCGAGCAGGTCGTCGACGCGCTCGTCACGTACTCCCGCTACCCCGTCCCGCACGCCCTCCTCGTCGACATCGCCGAGACGATGGACCGCTACGGGCGGCTGCGGCTGCTCAAGCACCCCACGCACGGGCTGGTCCTGGAGTCCACGGACCGGCCCGTCCTGGAGGAGATCCTCCGGTCGAAGAAGATCCAGCCGCTGGTCGGCGCCCGGATCGACCCGGACACGGTCGCCGTGCACCCCTCCGAGCGCGGCCAGATCAAGCAGACGCTGCTCAAGCTGGGCTGGCCGGCGGAGGACCTCGCGGGGTACGTCGACGGCGAGGCCCACGCCATCGAGCTGGACGAGGACGGCTGGGCGCTGCGCCCGTACCAGCAGCAGGCCGTCGACGGCTTCTGGCACGGCGGCTCGGGCGTGGTCGTGCTGCCGTGCGGCGCGGGCAAGACGCTCGTGGGCGCGGGCGCGATGGCCAAGGCGAAGGCGACGACGCTGATCCTCGTGACCAACACGGTCTCCGCCCGCCAGTGGAAGCACGAGCTGGTCAAGCGCACGTCGCTGACCGAGGACGAGATCGGCGAGTACAGCGGGACGAAGAAGGAGATCCGGCCGGTCACCATCGCCACGTACCAGGTCCTCACGACGAAGCGGAAGGGCATCTACCCGCACCTGGAGCTGTTCGACTCCCGGGACTGGGGCCTGGTCGTCTACGACGAGGTGCACCTGCTGCCGGCGCCGGTCTTCAAGTTCACGGCCGACCTCCAGGCGCGGCGGCGGCTCGGCCTGACGGCGACGCTCGTGCGCGAGGACGGGCGCGAGTCGGACGTCTTCTCCCTCATCGGCCCGAAGCGCTTCGACGCGCCGTGGAAGGAAATCGAGGCGCAGGGCTACATCGCGCCGGCGGACTGCGTGGAGGTGCGGGTGAACCTCAGCGACTCCGAGCGGCTCGCCTACGCGACGGCCGAGGCGGAGGAGAAGTACCGCTTCTGCGCGACGACCGCCACGAAGCGGCGCGTCACGGAGGCGCTGGTGGCCAAGCACAAGGGCGAGCAGACGCTGGTCATCGGGCAGTACATCGACCAGCTCGACGAGCTGGGCGAGCACCTCGGCGCCCCCGTGATCAAGGGCGAGACCAGCAACGCCCAGCGCGAGAAGCTCTTCGACGCCTTCCGGCAGGGCGAGCTCTCGGTGCTCGTGGTCTCGAAGGTCGCGAACTTCTCGATCGACCTGCCGGAGGCGACGGTCGCCATCCAGGTCTCGGGCACGTTCGGCTCGCGGCAGGAGGAGGCGCAGCGGCTCGGCCGGGTGCTGCGTCCGAAGGCGGACGGGCACGAGGCGCGCTTCTATTCGGTGGTCGCCCGCGACACCATCGACCAGGACTTCGCGGCCCACCGGCAGCGGTTCCTGGCCGAGCAGGGCTACGCGTACCGGATCGTGGACGCGGACGAGCTGCTGGCGGGCGAGGAGGCGTAGCGGCTGTGCGCCGTCAGGCCCTGCGCGTGTCCGCGTACTGGCCGAGGACGACGACGCTGACGGCCGCGCCGGCGAAGGCTTTGATCGCGCGGAGGGCGTGGGCGAGGGGGGATTCGGCGGACGTGCCGGAGTCCGGGGTCATGGTTGCTGAGGTCATGTCTCCATGATGGTTTCGCGGACCGCCCCGGACATCGGTCTGCCGGTGTAAAACCGCAGGCCCGCGCGTACGACCCGAGGATCATGGCGTCCCCTACGGGAGGTGGACGCCGACCCTGAGAACCTCCCCCGGGGCGCGGGAAAATCATTCGCGCGCCCCTTTCCGGCTCACTACAATTCCCCCTTCCCGCCGCCTCCCGCGTCACTTCAGGGAGCGCCGCCGACCGGACGGAAACCGGCGGCTTCCGATCGTCCGCCGCATGTACGCCTGGAGGCCCCGCCGTGCCCGCGCCACACGTATCGACCGCGAACGCCGTATCGAACGCGAACGACCCCCTGGAGCGGGAGCGCGCCCACCTCTCCTCCTCCCGTGCCGCCCTGCGGGCGATGCGCGCCGACGTCGAGGCGCTCGACATCAAGGACGTGACGGCGAACTGGGTCAACGCCGCCGTCCTGGAACGGCAGATCGAGGACCGCATCACGGCGCTGGCCGACCTCGCGCACACCCCGCTCTTCTTCGGGCGGCTGGACTACGCGCACGCGCCGGGCGCCGATCAGGCGGAGGGCGCAGAGGGCGAGCGCTTCTACATCGGGCGCCGGCATGTCCACGACGCCGACGGCGACCCGATGGTGATCGACTGGCGCGCGCCCGTCTCGCAGCCGTTCTACCGCGCGTCCAAGAAGGAGCCGATGGACGTGCGGATGCGCCGCCGCTTCGGCTACACGGGCGGCGACCTCACCGCGTACGAGGACGAGGACCTGACGGACGCGGCCGCCGCCGATCAGGCCAGCAAGCTGCTCCAGGCGGAGATCGAGCGCCCGCGCGTGGGCCCCATGCGGGACATCGTGGCCACGATCCAGCCCGAGCAGGACGAGATCGTGCGCGCCGGGATCGGCGGCACGGTGTGCGTCCAGGGCGCGCCGGGCACGGGGAAGACGGCGGTCGGCCTGCACCGCGTGGCCTACCTCCTCTACGCGCACCGCGAGCGCCTCGCCCGTACGGGCACGCTCGTCATCGGCCCGAACCGGTCCTTCCTGCACTACATCGAGCAAGTGCTGCCGGCGCTGGGCGAGTTGAACGTGGCGCAGGCGACGGTGGACGACCTGGTCGCGCACGTGGAGGTGCGAGGGACGGATTCCGCCGCGGCCGCCCGCATCAAGGGCGACGCCCGCATGGCGGAGGTGCTGCGGCGCGCCGTGCGGGCGGGGGTGACGATGCCTCGGGAGTCCGTGGTCGTGGTGCGCGGCTCGCGGCGCTGGCGGGTGCCGGCGTACGAGATCGAGGAGATCGTCCGCGAGCTCCTGGACCGCGACATCCGCTACGGCGCGGCCCGCGAGGCCCTGCCGCAGCGGATCGCGCACGCCGTGCTGG
The DNA here is from genome assembly GCF_044336695.1 of Streptomyces sp. SCA2-17. Taxonomy (NCBI): domain Bacteria; kingdom Bacillati; phylum Actinomycetota; class Actinomycetes; order Kitasatosporales; family Streptomycetaceae; genus Streptomyces; species Streptomyces sp. SCA2-17. The sequence continues at coordinate 3,693,615 of NZ_CP117521.1, read as the reverse complement.
TGCGCATGGAGCAGGCCGGCGAGGCGCCGGACGACCGCGTGCAGGACGCGGTGGCGCGCAACGCCGCCGTGAAGGCGGCCGTCAAGGAGGTCTGGCCCGCGGTCGATCCGGCGAAGCTGGTGCTGCGGCTGCTGTCCGACGCGGAGTTCCTGGCGGAGCACGCGGAGGGGGTGCTGTCGGCGGAGGAGCAGGCGGAGGTCCTGTGGGCGAAGCCGGCGCGCGGTGTGAAGTCGGCGAAGTGGTCGGCGGCGGACGCGGTGCTGATCGACGAGGCGGCGGACCTGGTGGCGCGGACGCCGTCGCTCGGCCACGTCGTGCTGGACGAGGCGCAGGACCTGTCCCCCATGCAGTACCGCGCGGTGGGCCGCCGCTGCACGACCGGTTCCGCGACGATCCTCGGCGACCTCGCGCAGGGCACGACGCCGTGGGCGACGGCCAGCTGGGAGGAGGCGCTCGCGCACCTCGGGAAGCCGGAGGCGGCCGTCGAGGAGCTCACGCAGGGCTTCCGCGTGCCGCGCGAGGTGATCGCCTACGCGTCCCGCCTGCTACCCGCCATCGCGCCGGGCCTGGCCGAGGCCACGTCGGTCCGCGAGGCCGCCGGTGACTTCTCGGTGCGCCCGGTGGCCGCCGGGGAGCTGGACGCGGCGGTCGTGGCGGCGTGCCGGGAGTCGCTGGAGCGCGAGGGGTCGACCGGCCTGATCGCGGCGGACGCGCGGATCGCCGCGCTGGGCGCGCTGCTGGTGGAGGCGGGCCTGCCGCACCTGGCGCCGGGCGAGGAGACGACGGCGGAGGCCCGCCTGACGCTGGTGCCGGCGTCCCTGGCGAAGGGCCTGGAGTACGACTACGTGGTGCTGGACGAGCCGGCGGCGGTCGTCGCCGGGGAGCCGGACGAGCGGACGGGGCTGCGGCGGCTGTACGTGGCGCTGACGCGAGCCGTTTCCGGGCTGACGGTGCTTCACGCCGAGCCGCTGCCGGGGCAGTTGAGCTGACCCCCGCCCGGCCGGCTACTGCGCCTCCAGCCCCTTGAGCAGGGCGTCCAGCAGTCCGGGGAAGCGCCCGTCGAGGTCCTGCCGCCGCAGCCGTACGAAGCGGTTGCGGCCGGCCACGCGCGTCGCGGTCACGCCCGCCGCGCGCAGGACCTTCATGTGGTGCGACAGCGTCGACTTGTGCAGGTGGTCGAGGCCGACCCCCTCCAGGGTGCAGCTGACCTCCCCGCCCTCCAGGTAGAGCGACAGGAGCCGCAGGCGCACCGGGTCGCCGAGCGCGTGCAGCACCTTCACGAGCTCGATGTCCTCGGTGGCGGGCTGCGGGAGCCACTCCTCCGTTACCGGCAGGCGTTCGTCCGTCATGCGTTCTTCCCTCCTCGGCCCCCCGACGACTGTTTGACAATCATCCACCCATCGATGATTGTTTGACGAGCATCCAACGATCTTGGGTCCGCCAGTCCGCCAGTCCGCCACTCTGTCTGCCGGCTGCCGCCTGCCGTCTGCCGGCCCCTCCGATGGGAAGGCCCCCGTGCGCCTGCGACTCCTCCTGCTAGCCCTCGGCACGTTCGCCGTCGGCACCGACACCATGGTCATGGCCGGCATCCTGGGCCGGATCTCCGGCGACCTCGGCGTCTCCGTACCGGCGGCCGGGCAGCTGGTGACGGTCTTCGCGCTCTCGTACGCCCTGCTCGCGCCGGTCCTGGCCGCCGTGACCGCGCGCTGGCCGCGCCGCCGCCTGCTGCTCACCGCGCTCACCGTGTTCACGGTCGCGAACGCCCTGAGCGCCCTCGCCCCCGACTACCCCACCCTGCTCGCGACCCGCGTCCTCGCCGCCGCCGGAGCCGCGCTCTACACCCCGACCGCCAGCGCCGCGGCCACCGCCCTCGTCCCGCCGGAGCGTCGCGGCCGGGCCATCGCGACCGTCCTCGGCGGAATGACCGTGGCCACGGCCCTGGGCGTGCCGCTCGGCACCTACGTGGGCCGGGCGGACTGGCGGCTGACGATGTGGCTCGTCACCGCGCTCGGCGCGGTGGCCCTGCTGGGCCTGGCCGCCTTCCTCCGCGAACTGCCCGCCCCCGCCCAGTCGGTGGGCCTGCGGGAACGGATGGCGCCGCTGCGCGACCGGCGGGTGCTGGGCGCCGTCGCGACGACCTTCACGTTCTTCGTGGCCTTCCAGTCCGTCTACATCTACCTGGGCACGGCCGTCCGCCCGGCGACGGGCGGGGACGCGGACCGGCTCAGCGCCGTCCTGCTGGCGACCGGCGTCGCCTCGGTCGCGGGCAGCTGGCTGGGCGGCCGCGCCGTGGACCGCTGGGGCGTGCGGCAGGTCCTGCTGGTGGGCAGCGTGATCGCGATCGTGTGCTTCGCGGCCCTGCCGTGGCTGGGCCGGACGATGCCGGGCGCGTTCGCCTACGCCCTGCTGGTCCCGCTCGCCGGCTGGTCCATCTCGGTCGCCCAGCTCCACCGCCTGGCCTCTCTGAGCCCCGGCAACGCCCCCTTGCTGCTCTCCCTCAACAGCAGCGCCCTCTACCTGGGCATGGCCGCGGGCGGCACCGTGGGCAGCCTGGCGATCGCCCTCCTGGGCGAGCGGTGGTTCCCGCTGGCGGCTTCGGTGCTGGGGGTGGCGGCGCTGGTCCTGGCCGCAGGGACGACGCGCCCCGCGGCCACTGCCGGCAAGGCCCCGGCCGGGACCCCGGCCCCGGCTCCGGAACCGGTCAAGAGCGCGGCCGGGTGAACCGGCCCGCCGCTCCCTTCCGGGTCGTGCGGTGTCGTCGCGCCGCTGACGCTACCGACGCTACGCGTCCAGCGCCGACCGCCAGGTGCGGACCGCGCCCGCGTCCACCGGGCCGGTCCAGCCGTCCGGGCGGGCCGCGCCGCCGATGTGGAAGGCGGAGATGCCGGCTCCGCGGAGGACCGGGAGGTGCTTGAGCTGGAGGCCGCCGCCGACCATGATCCGCGGTTCGTAGCCGGGCTCGTCGGAGCGGCCGGCCTCGGCGAGGAGCGTCGCCAGGCCGTCGTCGACGCCGGACGCCGAGCCGGCCGTCAGATAGGTGTCCAGGCCGGGCAGGTCCGCGAGCTGCTTGCGGAGGGCGTCCCGGTCCGCCGCGCGGTCGATGGCGCGGTGGAAGGTCCAGCGCGCCCGCGGGCCGATCGCCTCGGCGAGCGCGGAGACGGCCGTGAGGTCCGCCCGGCCGTCGTCGGTGAGGAAGCCGAGGACGAACTCCGAGGCACCCTCCGCGACCAGGGCCCGGGCGGTGCCGCACAGCGCGGACAGGGCGGCCGCGTCGCCCGCGGAGAAGCCGTCGGCGGCACGCAGCATGACCCGTACGGGGATGTCGACGGCGTCCCGGACGGCGGTGAAGGTCTCCAGCGGCGGGGTGAGGCCGTCCGCGGCCATGTCGGTGACCAGTTCGAGGCGGTCCGCGCCGCCGTCCTGCGCCGCCCTCGCGTCCCGCGGGTCGAGCGCGATCACCTCAAGAATTGGTCTAGACATATTGCACAGCCTGCCACACCCGCGCCCCGCGCCAAAAGCGGTGTTCCACAATTGGCCTATGACAGTCCCGAGCGAGCACCCGTCCGGCCCCGCCCTGCGCGCCCGCTGGCAGGAGACCGTCGAGCGCGCCCGTGGCGCCGGCGCCCCGGAGGACGCCCCGGACCCGGGCCCGTACGCCGACGACCTGCTGCGCCGCTGGGCGGAGCCGCAGCGCCGCTACCACACGACCGACCACCTCGCGGCGGTCCTGGACCGGGTCGACGAGCTCGCCGCGCACGCCGGCGACATCGACGCCGTACGCCTCGCGGCCTGGTTCCACGACGCCGTCTACCGCCCGGACCGCTCCGAGAACGAGGAGCGCAGCGCGCACCTCGCCGAGCGCGCCCTGCCCGAGCTGGGCATCGGCGCCGCCCGCACGGCCGAGGTCGCCCGGCTCGTACGGCTCACCGTCGGCCACAACCCGGCGGCCGGAGACCTCGACGGCGAGGTGCTGTCCGACGCGGACCTGGCCGTGCTCGCGGGCACCCCCGAGGAGTACGCCGCCTACGCCGCCGCCGTCCGCGAGGAGTACGGCTTCGTGCCGGACGAGGCCTTCCGCGAAGGGCGCGCGGCGGTGCTGCGGCAGCTCCTGGACCTGCCGCGGCTCTTCCGCACACCTTTGGGCTACGACCGCTGGGAGGCGGTCGCGCGCCGCAACGTCACGACGGAACTCGGCCTGCTCACGAGCTGAGCGGGCTCACGCTTTCCCGGGCCGGCTCAGCCTTACGGCCGCTCGTGCTTCGGCCGCCGCAGCCCCGCGACCACCAGCAGCCGCACCAGCTCCTTGCTGCTCGCCTCCACCGCGCCGAGCCGCACGGCGTCCCCGTAGGACGTCGACGGCACGTCATAGTGATCGCGGTCGAACGCGCGGGCGGGAGCGCCGAGCCGCGCCGCGAAGGCGTGCAGCTCGTCGAAGGACAGGTCGCTGATCAGGTGGGACCACATGCGGCCGTGCCCGGGCCAGACGGGCGGGTCGATGTACAGCGTCATCGGCGGCGCCTCACCGCAGCGCGTCGGACAGCGAACCGACCGGGGCGACCAGGACCGTCTGCTTGGTGCACGCCCAGTGCGGGTCGGGTCCCAGCTCCGGCTCGACCTCCAGGGCGTGCAGGTCTCCGTCCTGGCTGCACACCGGGCACAGCGGCCAGCGCCCGTGCCGCTCCAGCAGGGCGTCCTGGACGTCCTGGGCTATGAGCCCGACCACGAAGCCGGCGCCCTCCGGCCACTGCTCGACCCACCACCGCCGCTGCGCCACCGCGTCCTCCACGAGCGAGACGACGTCGGCCTCCGCCACGTCACCCGCGACGAGGTCGGCGAGGATCAGGGCACGCGCCGTGTGCAGCGCTTGTTCGAGCTCCATACGGTCCATTGTCCCGGACGTGGGCGGTTGACGGTTCACCACCCTGAAAATACCTTTCAAAAGGTGAGCAGCAAATTGAAAGAAACTACCGAAGCTGCCGGGACCGCCCGGCCCGCCGGAGCCGCGGGCGGCGAGCGGCAGGTCCCCGCACCGGCCGAGGCCCCCGCCGCGGGCCGCAACGCCGCCGGACACGGCCGCACCGTGCCCGCGCCCGGCGCCCTCGCCGCCAAGGTCCGCACCCTCGCGCCCTCCATGACCCGCTCGATGCAGCGCGTCGCCGAAGCCGTCGCCGGGGATCCCGCGGGCTCCGCCGCGCTCACCGTCACCGGGCTGGCGGAGCGCACGGGCACCAGCGAGGCCACCGTCGTGCGCACCGCCCGCCTCCTGGGCTACCCCGGCTACCGCGACCTGCGGCTCGCCCTCGCCGCCCTCGCCGCCGAACAGGCGGCCGGCCGCGCCCCCGCCGTCACCGCCGACATCGCGGTCGACGACCCCCTGCCCGCCGTCGTCGCCAAGCTCGCCCAGGAAGAGGCGCAGTGCCTGGCGGACACGGCCGCCGCCCTCGACACCGCCCAGCTGGAGGCCGCCGTCGCCGCGCTCGCCGGCGCCCGGCGCATCGATGTCTACGGCATCGGCGCCTCCCACCTAGTCGGCCAGGACCTCGTCCAGAAGCTGCTCCGCATCGGCCTGATCGCCCACGCGCCGGCCGACCCCCACCTCGCCGTCACCAACGCCGTCCAGCTGCGGGCGGGCGACGTCGCGGTCGCCATCACCCACTCAGGCCGCACCACCGACGTCATCGAGCCGCTGCGGGTCGCCTTCGAGCACGGCGCGACGACGCTCGCGATCACCGGCCGCCCGGACGGCGAGATCGCCCAGTACGCGGACCACGTCCTGACCACGTCCTCCGCGCGGGAGAGCGAGCTGCGGCCCGCGGCCATGTCGAGCCGCACCAGCCAGCTCCTCGTGGTGGACTGCCTGTTCATCGGCGTCGCCCAGCGGACGTACGAGACCGCCGCGCCGGCCCTGTCCGCGTCGTACGAAGCACTCGCCCACCGCCACGCCCCGCGCCCACCGCGCTGACCCGCCGGCCCGCCCGGCCACGCCTGGAAAGAGCCGTCCGCCCATGGTTTTTTCTGCTTCGTCGCCCGTGCCGCCCGACTCGCCGACGCCGCCCGGCACTTCACCATCCGGCGCCTCGCCGTTCCCTTCCGGCTCATCCGGCTCATCCGCACACGCAGGCCCCTCCACCCACGTGGGCGCGCCCGCGCACGAGCCGTCCGACCTCCGCGCCGAGCTCGCCGCGCTCACCACCGAGGCGTTCCGCCCCGATCTCGCGGAGATCGACCGGCTGCCCACCCTCGACATCGCCCGGATCATGAACGGCGAGGACGCGCAGGTCCCCGCCGCCGTCGCCGCCCGGCTGCCCGAGATCGCCGCGGCCGTCGACGCGACCGCCGCCCGGATGGCCCGCGGCGGGCGGCTCGTCTACGCGGGCGCGGGCACCGCCGGCCGCCTCGGGGTGCTCGACGCGAGCGAGTGCCCGCCGACCTTCAACACCGACCCCTCGCAGGTCACGGGCCTGATCGCGGGCGGCGCCACGGCGCTCGTCACGGCCGTCGAGGGCGCCGAGGACAGCAAGGAGCTCGCCGCGGGCGACCTGGCCGCGCTCGGCGTCGGCCCGGCCGACACGGTCGTCGGGGTCTCCGCCTCCGGCCGCACCCCGTACGCGATCGGCGCCGTCGAACACGCCCGCGCGGCCGGGGCGCTGACGATCGGGCTGGCCTGCAACGCCGGTTCGGAGCTCGGCCGGGCCGCCGAGCACCCCATCGAAGTCGTCGTCGGGCCGGAACTCCTCACGGGCTCCACCCGGCTGAAGGCGGGCACCGCACAGAAGCTCGTCCTCAACATGCTCTCGACGATCACCATGATCCGGCTCGGCAAGACGTACGGGAACCTGATGGTCGACGTGCGCGCCTCCAACGAGAAGCTGCGCGCCCGGTCCCGGCACATCGTCGCCCTGGCCACGGGCGCCTCCGACCGGGAGACGGAGGCCGCCCTGACGGAGACCGGCGGCGAGGTGAAGAACGCGATCCTCGTCATCATGGGCGGCGTCGACGGGCCCACCGCCGCCCGCCTCCTGGACGCGTCGGGCGGTCACTTGCGGACGGCGCTCCGCACGGCGCGGGGATAGCCGCGCCGTGCCCCCGGACGCCTCCCTCGCCGCGCTCCTCCTCCCCCTCCTCGGCGGCCCGGCGAACCTCACGTCCGTCACGAACTGCATGACGCGCCTGCGGGTCACCGTCCGGGACGCGTCGGCCGTCCGGCGCGAGGAGTTGCGGGCGCTGCCGGGGGTCCTGGGCGTCGTCGAGGACGGCACGGCCCTCCAGGTCGTGCTCGGCCCGGGCAGGGTGGCCGAGGTCGCGGTGGAACTCGCCGGATACGCGGAGCGCGCGGAATCCGCGGAAGCCCTGGAAGCCCTGGAAGCCCTGAAAGCAGAACCCGTCACCGCCGCCGCCCTCGCCGAGCGCGGCGCGGCGATCCGGGCGGAGCGCAAGGCCCGCAACGCGACCCCGGTGAAGCTGTTCCTGCGCCGGATCGCGCAGATCTTCGTCCCGCTGATCCCGGCCCTGATCGGCTGCGGCATCGTGGCGGGCCTGGCCGGCCTGCTCACCAACCTGCACCGGCTGCCCGCGCTCGCCACGGCCCTGACCGCGTGCGCGTCGGGCTTCATGTCCCTGATCGCGGTCTTCGTCGGCTACAACACGGCCAAGGAGTTCGGCGGCACGCCCGTCCTCGGCGGCGCGGTCGCGGCGGTCATCGTCTTCCCGGGCGTGGACCGGGTGACCGCGTTCGGCGAGCGGCTCGTCCCCGGCCAGGGCGGGGTCCTCGGCGCGCTGGCCGCGGCGCTGCTCGCCGCGCACGTCGAACGCCGGTGCCGGCGCCGGGTGCCGGAGGCCCTCGACGTCCTGGTCACCCCCACGGTGACGGTCCTGGTGGCCGGCCTGGTGACGCTGTACGGGCTGATGTACGCGGCCGGGGTGGTCGCCACGGCCATCGGGCACTTCGCCGACCGGCTGCTGACCGGCGGCGGCGCGGCGGCGGGCTTCGTCCTGGGCGGGCTGTTCCTGCCCCTGGTGATGCTGGGCCTGCACCAGGCCCTCATCCCCATCCACACCACCCTCATCCAGCAGCAGGGCCACACGGTCCTCCTGCCGATCCTCGCGATGGCGGGCGCCGGCCAGGTGGGCGCGGCGCTCGCGGTCTACGCGCGGCTGCCGCGCAACGGCTCGGTGCGCAGGACGATCCGCTCCGCCCTGCCGGCCGGCCTCCTGGGCATCGGCGAGCCACTGATCTACGGAGTCTCGCTCCCCCTGGGCCGCCCGTTCGTCACGGCGTGCGTGGGCGGGGCGTTCGGCGGGGGCTTCGTGGGGCTGCTGGCCCAGCTGGGCGACAGGGTCGGCTCGACCGCCATCGGCCCGTCGGGCTGGGCCCTCTTCCCCCTCCTCCAGGGCAGCCACGGCCTGGGCCGGGCGGCGGCCGTCTACGGGGCGGGCCTGCTGGTGGGCTACGCGGCGGGGTTCGTTCTGACGTACGCGTTCGGCCTGAGCCGCGCGTCGCTGCGGGAGCTCAACGCGGCGCCGGGCGCAGAGCCTGCGCATACGCCCGAGGGCGGTGCCCCCCTCGCGGGGGGCACCGCCCTCGGGTGCGTACAGCGTCAGGACAAGTGATCCGGGGAGGATCAGAAGTCCATGTCACCGCCCGGCATGCCGCCCGGAGCGGCCGCGGCGGCCTTCTCCGGCTTGTCGGCGATGACGGCCTCGGTGGTGAGGAAGAGCGCGGCGATGGACGCGGCGTTCTGCAGGGCGGAGCGCGTGACCTTCGCCGGGTCGATGATGCCCTCGGCGATCATGTCGACGTACTCGCCCGTGGCGGCGTTCAGGCCATGGCCGACGGTCAGGTTGCGCACCTTCTCGACGACGACGCCACCCTCGAGACCACCGTTGACGGCGATCTGCTTGAGCGGGGCCTCCAGGGCCAGCTTGACGGCGGCGGCACCGGTGGCCTCGTCGCCCTCGAGCTCCAGCTTCTCGAAGACCGAGGAAGCCTGGAGCAGAGCCACGCCACCACCGGCGACGATGCCCTCCTCGACGGCCGCCTTCGCGTTGCGAACGGCGTCCTCGATGCGGTGCTTGCGCTCCTTGAGCTCGACCTCGGTCGCGGCACCGGCCTTGATGACGGCCACGCCGCCGGCCAGCTTCGCGAGGCGCTCCTGGAGCTTCTCGCGGTCGTAGTCCGAGTCGCTGTTCTCGATCTCGGCGCGGATCTGGTTGACGCGGCCCTGGACCTGGTCGCTGTCGCCGGCACCGTCGACGATGGTCGTCTCGTCCTTGGTGATGACGACCTTGCGGGCGCGGCCGAGCAGGTCGAGACCGGCGCTCTCCAGCTTGAGGCCGACCTCCTCGGAGATGACCGTGCCACCGGTGAGGATGGCGATGTCGCCCAGCATGGCCTTGCGGCGGTCGCCGAAGCCCGGGGCCTTGACGGCGACGGACTTGAAGGTGCCGCGGATCTTGTTGACGACCAGGGTCGACAGGGCCTCGCCCTCGACGTCCTCGGCGATGATCAGCAGCGGCTTGCCCGACTGCATGACCTTCTCCAGCAGCGGGAGCAGGTCCTTGACCGAGGAGATCTTCGAGTTGACGATCAGGATGTACGGGTCGTCCAGGGACGCCTCCATACGCTCCATGTCGGTGGCGAAGTACGCCGAGATGTAGCCCTTGTCGAAGCGCATACCCTCGGTGAGCTCCAGCTCCAGACCGAAGGTCTGGGACTCCTCGACGGTGATGACGCCTTCCTTGCCGACCTTGTCCATCGCCTCGGCGATGAGCTCGCCGATCTGGGTGTCGGCGGCGGAGATGGAGGCGGTGGAGGCGATCTGCTCCTTGGTCTCCACGTCCTTGGCCTGCTCGAGCAGCGCACCGGAGACGGCCTCGACGGCCTTCTCGATGCCGCGCTTCAGCGCCATCGGGTTGGCACCCGCGGCGACGTTGCGCAGACCCTCGCGGACCAGTGCCTGGGCCAGGACGGTCGCGGTCGTCGTGCCGTCACCGGCGACGTCGTCCGTCTTCTTCGCGACCTCCTTGACCAGCTCGGCGCCGATCTTCTCGTACGGGTCCTCGAGCTCGATCTCCTTGGCGATGGACACACCATCGTTGGTGATCGTGGGGGCGCCCCACTTCTTCTCGAGGACGACGTTGCGGCCCTTGGGGCCGAGGGTGACCTTGACGGCGTCGGCGAGCTGGTTCATCCCGCGCTCGAGACCGCGCCGTGCCTCCTCGTCGAACGCGATGATCTTGGCCATGTGAAGTGGTCCTCCCAGGACGGGGTGGATTTCTCCGGACCGCGCTGGCGCCCGCGACGGACGGCCTGCGGACCTGGCGGTTCCTTGCCCCACCCGGTCCGCCGACCTCACCGACGGTCCAAATCTGTCACTCTCACCCGGAGAGTGCTAAGCCCAATGATTAGCACTCGACCACCCCGAGTGCAAGCGGTTCACCCTCCAGACCCTCCGCAAGTGACAGGGGGGCACCTCCCAGCGTTAGCTGGGGGCGCAAGCGGTCCACACGTACGCCCCTCGCACGAGGAGGGCGGGGGTGCCGGAGGGCAAGAGAGAGCCGTACCCATACACAGGCACCCGCACACGCGCGAGGGGTCCGCACCTCAGTGAGGTGCGGACCCCTCCGCAAACCGAGCGAGCCGGTGGTCGATGCGCCGCGTCAGACCTGCGACAGCTTCACCATGTCCGCCTGCGGCCCCTTCTGGCCCTGCGAGATCTCGAACTCGACCCGCTGACCCTCCTCGAGGGTGCGGTAACCGTCCATCTGAATCGCGCTGTAGTGGACGAATACATCCGCACCACCGTCGACCGCGATGAAGCCGTAGCCCTTCTCCGCGTTGAACCACTTGACGGTGCCCTGAGCCATGCCTAACTCCCCTATTACTGGCCCTTGCGCAGGACCGCACTTCGCGGACCCGGGTCAGACCTCACCCCCTGGCAGCCCAGTGGGTGTGCGCCGGAACGCGTCGACCGCGGCTGAATGTATCTGCACGGATGCCGTCTGCAACAGGTCACTCGGACGAGAATTCCGGGCATGGCCGAGCGAGAGAAACGGCTGAACTCCGGGTATTTCAGGGCAAGTCGGGCCGGGAAAAACACAACCAACCCGGCATTTCGTGCACACACTTCGCGCACAACTTGACGGGTTCTCATATGCGTTCGGCACTGACGCCGGGCGGGGATCGCCTCAACTGTATCGCGCTCAACAGCCGGAATCGCCCCGTCCGCTACTGCGGTCGGGGCGATTCCGGGGCCGTCGTGCGGCAATAACGGAAGAACCCTGTGAAACCTCAGCCGCCGGCGACGGCAGGGATGACGGAGACGGCGGAGCCGTCGGGGGTGGGCGTCTGAAGGCCCTGCTCGAAGCGGACGTCGTCGTCGTTGACGTAGACGTTCACGAAGCGGCGCAGCTTGCCGCTGTCGTCGAGCACGCGGGCGGCGATGCCGGTGTGGTTCTCCTCCAGGGACTGGAGGACGTCGGCGAGGGTCGCCCCCTCGGCGGAGACCTCGGCCTGACCACCGGTGTAGGTGCGCAGGATGGTGGGGATACGAACGGTGACGCTCATGGGTGTACTCACCTTCGGGGTGCGTAGGAACAAGAAGTGGGGGCGGCTGACGTCAGCGGCCGGACAGCCCCGCGGCGCGGAACGCCTCCAGCGACGGCCGGATCGTCGCCGCCGGCCCGGCCGCAACGGCATCAAGCGTCTTGAGCCCGTCCCCCGTGTTGAGCACGACCGTGGTCAGCGCCGGATCCAGCACCCCGTCCTCGATCAGCTTCTTCGTCACCCCCACCGTCACCCCGCCCGCCGTCTCCGCGAAGATCCCCTCCGTCCGCGCGAGCAGCCGGATCGCGTCCACGATCTGCGCGTCGGTGACGTCCTCCACCGCGCCGCCCGTCCGCCGCGCGATGTCCAGCACGTACGGGCCGTCCGCCGGGTTGCCGATGGCCAGGGACTTGGCGATCGTGTCCGGCTTCACGGGCCGTACGACGTCGTGCCCGTCCTTGAAGGCGCGCGAGACCGGCGAGCACCCTTCCGCCTGGGCGCCGAAGATCCGGTACGGCCGGTCCTCGACCAGCCCGAGCGCGACGAGCTCCTTCAGCCCCTTGTCGATCTTCGTGAGCTGGGAGCCGGAGGCGATCGGCACCACGATCTGGTCCGGCAGCCGCCACCCGAGCTGCTCGCAGATCTCGTAGGCGAGGGTCTTCGAGCCCTCGCCGTAGTACGGCCGGAGGTTGACGTTGACGAAGCCCCAGCCCTCCCCCAGCGGGTCGCCGATCAGCTCGCTGCAGAAGCGGTTGACGTCGTCGTACGTGCCTTCGATGCCGACGAGCTCGCCGCCGTAGACCGCGGCCATGACGACCTTTCCGGCCTCCAGGTCGTGCGGGATGAACACGCAGGACCGGAATCCGGCGCGGGCGGCCGCGGCCCCGACCGCTCCGGCGAGGTTGCCGGTGGAGGAGCACGACAGGGTCGTGAAGCCGAAGGCGCGGGCGGCCTCGACCGCGATCGCGACCACCCGGTCCTTGAAGGAGTGCGTGGGGTTGCCGGAGTCGTCCTTGACGTACAGGCCGCCGGTCACGCCCAGCTCGCGGGCGAGGTTGCCGGCCTTGACGAGCTTGGTGAAGCCGGGGCTGAGGCCGGGCTTGTCCGCCACGTCGGCGGGGACGGGCAGCAGCGGGGCGTAGCGCCAGATGTTCGCGGGGCCGGCCTCGATCCGCCGCCGCAGCTCAGCGGCTTGACGGGGCCCGCCGGCGGGCAGCTCGTAGGCGACTTCGAGGGGGCCGAAGCACAGGGCGCAGGCGAAAATGGGGCCGAGGGGGAAGCGCTCTCCGCACTCGCGGCAGGAGAGCGCAGCGGCGGGTCCGAGGTCCACAGAAGTGGTAGAGGGTTCAACAGACTGCACAGCCATGGAGGCGAGGCCCTTTCTCCTCATCTTCCTCGCGGCGTACGTCGCCACGAGACGGAATTGGCACCTTCCCCGCCGGGAGCCTCGCATCGAACGATGTCGACGGAGACCGGCTGGAGGGTTGCCGGGGCTTCAACGGGCCGTATCCCTCTGCCCCTCTGGATGAGCGGTATGGCGCTGGGCGGGGCCCAGGCGTTTGTGGCACGCGGTGACCCCGACATAGGACGGCGGTCCGCGTTGTTCAAGACTGTAACGGAAGCGATGGCCCGTTGAGAGGGCCGTCCGTAAGGCGAGATGCGTCACAGCGCATCGCGGCAGCGCATCACAACGAGGAGTCGTACACGTGCTGGAAGAGGTGGAGCGCTGGCTGGCCGAGCGGTCCTGGTCGGCTGCTGATCGTCCGCTCGACGTGCTTCTGGCCGCCAAACGGGAGTCCGGCACGACGGTGAGCGTCGTCCTGCCCGCGCTGAACGAAGAGCCGACGGTGGGCGCGATCGTGGCGGTGATCCGCCGCGAGCTGATGACGGACGCGGTGCCGCTGGTGGACGAGCTGGTGGTCGTGGACTCGGGCTCCACGGACCGTACGGCCGAGGTGGCCGCGGCGGCCGGGGCGCGCGTGGTGCACCGCGACGAGCTGCTGCCCGGCCTGCCCGCCGTGCCCGGCAAGGGCGAGGTCCTCTGGCGCTCGCTGCTCGCGACGACGGGCGACGTCGTGGCCTTCGTGGACGCCGACCTGCGCGAGTTCTCGGCGGATTTCGTGTCCGGGATCGTCGGTCCGCTGCTGACCGACCCGGGCGTGCAGTTCGTCAAGGCGATGTACGACCGCCCGCTGGGCCCGGAGTTCGACGTCCCCGGTGCCGCAAGGTCCGCGGGCCAGGGCGGCCGGGTCACCGAGCTCGTCGCCCGCCCCCTGCTCAACCTGCACTGGCCGCAGCTGGCCGGCTTCGTGCAGCCGCTGGGCGGCGAGTACGCGGCCCGCCGGTCGCTGCTCGAACAGCTGCCCTTCCCCGTCGGCTACGGCGTGGAACTGGGCCTTCTGGTGGACGCGCTGCACACCGTGGGGCTGGACGCGCTGGCCCAGGTGGACGTGGGCGTGCGCAAGCACCGCCACCAGGACGGGCAGGCGCTCGGCCGGATGGCCGCCGCGATCTACCGCACCGCGCAGCTCCGGCTGGCCCGCGGGCACCTGGTGCGACCTGCGCTCACGCAGTTCGAGCGCACCGCGGAAGGGTTCGTTCCGCGCACGTACGCGGTGGACACCGAGGAGCGCCCGCCGATGGCCGGCATACCCGAGTACGCGAAGCGACACGCCGCGTAAGCGTACGTTTGAGCGGTTCACCCGGGGGCAAGGCTGGGCACATGGTCGCTGAGCACGTGCCCACCGCATCGATCGACGACGACAACGCCGCCGCCGCACCGATCGTGGTCGCCTCCAACCGCGGCCCGGTCTCGTACCGGCGCGGCCCCGACGGCGCCCTCGTGGCCGGGCGGGGCGGCGGGGGGCTCGTCTCCGGGCTCAGCTCCATCGAGCGCGAGGCCGGAGCCGTGTGGGTGTGCGCGGCGCTCGGGGAGGGCGACCGCGAGGCGGCCCGCGCGGCCGGCCGGAGACTCGCCCCGGAAGACACCGGCGGGCACCGCGTACGGATGCTGGACATCCCGCCCGGTACGTTCGCCGCCGCGTACAACGGCATCGCCAATTCAGTGCTGTGGTTCGTGCACCACATGCTCTACCAGACGCCCCTGGAGCCCGTCTTCGACAAGGCGTTCCGGGAGCAGTGGGCGGCCTACGAGGCGTACAACGCGGCCTTCGCCGACGCCGTCGCCGAGGAGGCCGCGCAGGGCGCCGCGGTGCTCGTGCAGGACTACCACCTGGCGCTCGTCCCCGGCCTGCTCCGGGCGCGCCGCCCCGACCTGCGCATCGGCCACTTCTCGCACACCCCGTGGGCCCCGCCGGACTACTTCCGGATGCTGCCGGACGACGTGGCCGGGCAGCTGCTGCGCGGCGTGCTCGGCGGCGACCGGGCCGCGTTCCTGACCCCGCGCTGGGCCGAGGCGTTCGCCGCGTGCTGCGCGGACGTGCTGGGCGCGGAGGTCGTCCGCGACGGCGAGGGGC
This sequence comes from Streptomyces sp. SCA2-17, assembly GCF_044336695.1. Lineage (NCBI taxonomy): Bacteria > Bacillati > Actinomycetota > Actinomycetes > Kitasatosporales > Streptomycetaceae > Streptomyces > Streptomyces sp. SCA2-17. Next base: position 3,678,594 of record NZ_CP117521.1, on the reverse strand, counting down.
GGGCGGCCGAGGTGTGGTCCGAGGGGCGGGTGACGCGATTGGGCGTGCACGGTCTCGGCGCCGACGGGGACTTCCTGCGCGAGCGGGCGCACCGGGCGGACGTCGAGGAGCGCATGGCGGCGCTGAGGGCGCAGATCGGCGGGCCGGACCGCAGGACGATCGTGCGCGTGGACCGCACGGAGCTGTCGAAGAACATCGTGCGGGGGCTGCACGCGTACCGGCGGCTGCTGGAGGAGCACCCGCAGTGGCGCGGCCGGGTCGTGCACATCGCGTTCGCCTACCCGTCGCGGCAGGACCTCGCCGTCTACCGCGAGTACACGGCCGAGGTGGAGCGGGTCGCCCGCGAGATCAACTCCGCGTTCGGCACGGAGGGCTGGGAGCCGGTCGCCCTGCACGTCAAGGACGACTTCGCGCGCTCCCTGGCCGCGTACCGGCTCGCGGACGTGGCCCTGGTGAACCCGATCCGCGACGGGATGAACCTGGTGGCCAAGGAGGTCCCGGTAGTCTCCGACCACGGGTGCGCGCTGGTGCTGTCGCGGGAGGCGGGCGCGGCGGCCGAGCTGGGTGACGAGGCGATCCTGGTGAATCCGTACGACGTGGAGGCCACGGCCCGCGCCCTGCACTTGGCACTGCTGATGGACCCCGGGGAGCGGGCGGAGCGCACGAAGCGGCTGGCCGCGGCGGCGACGGCGCTGCCGCCGGCGCGGTGGTTCACGGACCAGCTGCGGGCGCTGTAGCCGGCCCGGCCCCGGCGCTCCCCCGGATCAGGCGCCGCCGAGGCGCTCGGCGAGGGCGGTCAGCAGGTCCACGACGCCTGCCGGGCCGTCGACCACGAGGTCGGCCCGGTCGGCGAGTTCGGCGACCTCGGCGCTTCCGCTGCACACCAGCAGCCCCGGCAGCCCCTCGGAGCGCAGTTTCTCCACGGCGGCGAAGGCGGCGAGGTCGCCGAGGTCGTCGCCCGCGTAGAGGACCGAGCGCGCGCCGCTCTCGCGGACGTACGAGGTGAGGGCGGCGCCCTTGTCGACGCCCGGCGGGCGCAGCTCCAGCACCAGCCGGCCGGGCTCGACGATCAGGCCGTGCCGGTCGGCGAGGGCGTGCAGCGGCTCGCGCAGGGCGTCGAACGCGTCCTGCGGGTGGGGGGCCCGGCGGGTGTGGACGGCGAGGGCGCGGCCCTTGTCCTCGATCCAGGTGCCGCGGCCGGCGCCCGAGCCGGCCAGGATCCCCGGCAGCTCCGTGCGGACGGCTCCGACGCCGGGGGGCGGGGCGTCGGCGGTCACGGTGGCGCTCGCCGCGTCCCAGCGCTCGGCGCCGTACTGGCCGAGGACCACGAGGTGCTCCAGGCCCGCGGCCCCGGCGAAGCCGCCGTGGTGGACGGCGACGGCGGCCGGGCGGCCGGTGATCACGGCGACGGACCCGAGCCGCGGGGCGAGCCGGGCCAGCGCGGGCACGGCGCCGGGGTGCGCGCGGGCCTGCTCGGGGTCGGGGACGATCTCGGCGAGCGTCCCGTCGAAGTCGAGGGCCACGACGGCGCGTTGCGGGCCGGCCAGGAGGGCGGCGAGCCCGTCGCGGCCGGCGGGGGTGGAGGGAACGGGGAGGGGGTGGCTGCCCATGGGACCGACCCTACTGGGCGGGGCCCGTCCGCTACCGGCGTTCGCGCCGGGCGTCGCGGATGCGTCGCAGCCGGTTGACGGTGACGGGGTCGTGGGCGAGGGCCCGCGGATCGTCCAGGAGGGCGTTGAGCAGCTGGTAGTAGCGGGTCGGGGTCATCCCGAGCCGCTCCCGCACGGCCCGCTCCTTGGCACCGGGCCCGGAGAAGGCCCGGCGCTCCAGGGCGAGCACGGCGAGGTCGAGCCCGGAAAGCTCCTGCTCGGAGGGGCCCTTCTCGGAGGGCTCCCGCTCGCCGTGCTGTGCGTCGCTCACGCCGGCCAGCCTACTTGCCGGCGCCGGCCAGCTCCGTGGCGTCGGCCTCGCGCTGGATCTCGCCGAGGACGCTCGCGGGGTCGCCGCTCTTGGCGACGACCGAGCCGATCTTCTCCTTGAGGGCCTTGCTGACCTTCGCCCAGGAGGTCTTGTCGACGGGGTAGTAGACGGCGTTGTCGAGCTGCTCCAGGAACGGCTTCAGATGGGCCTTGTTGCTGTCGGCCTGCATCTTCTCGGAGGCGCTGCTGGTCACGGGCAGCAGGTCGTACTGGCCGGTGAGGTTCAGGACGTTCTTGGTGCTGTAGACGAAGTCGAGGAAGAGGCCGGCCTCCTCGCGGTGGCCGCCCGCCTTGAACGCCATGATCCAGTCGGCGACGCCCATGGTGGACTTGGCCTTGCCGGACCTGCCCGGCAGCGGGGCCAGCCCGTACTTGATGCCCTTGGCCTCGGCCTGCTTCATCAGCGTCGGGTGGCCGTTGAGCATGCCGACCTGGCCGCTGCAGAAGGCGTCGAAGACCTCCTGGCGGTTGGTGCGGGCGGGGTCTCCGGAGCCGGTGAGGCCCTTGCCGACGAGCTCGTCGCGCAGCCACTTGAAGGTGTCGACGTTTTCGTCGGAGCTGATCGTGTACGTGCCGTCGTGGTCGGTGTAACCGCCGCCGCCGCTGAGCATCCACAGCAGGGTCTCGGCGGGCGCCTCCTCGGGGCCGAGCGGCAGCCCGTACGGGATCTTGACCCCGGCGGTCTGGAGCTTCTTGGCGGCGGCCTGGAGCTCGTCCCAGCTCTCGGGGGCCTTGGCTATGCCGGCCTTGGCGAAGTGGGCCTTGTTGTAGAAGAGCATGCGGGTGCTGGAGACGAACGGCAGGCCGTACTGCACGCGGGCCACCTCGCCCGCGCGGGCGATCGAGGCGATGATGTCGGCCTGGGTGGGGATGGTCAGCAGCTGGTCGGCGCTGTAGAGCTTGCCGGAGGCGGCGAAGTCGGCGTAGGCGCCGATCTGCGCGATGTCGGGGGCCTTGCCGGACGCGACCATCTCGGCGACCTTCTTGTCGACCTCGGTCCAGCTGAGGACCGTGGCCTCGACCTTGATGCCCTTGTGCTTGGCCTCGAAGGCGCGGGCGAGGGAGTCCCAGTACTTCTGGGAGCTGTTCGCCGCCTTGTCACCGTAGTCGGCGGCGACGACGCGCAGCGTCTTGCTGCCCGAACCGCCGTCGCTGCCGCACGCCGTCAGTGCGGGCGCCAACGCCGCCGTGGCGGCACCTGCCGCCGTCAGACCCAAGAACCGCCGCCGCTGCACTACTGCTTCCCACCTTCGGGGTTTGTGTTGGAGACCGTGAGTTTCCCCCGCGGGCCACCATACGTTCCAGCCGGTTCCGGTTTCGCTTCGGTATCGCTCTTCCCGCGGCCGACAGGGGCTGCTATGCACGGGAATCACACGGAGATCGCCGGTGTAAGGAGACGAAAGCGCATGTCCGAGCCCTCTCTCACCTCGCCCTCGCTCACTTCCCTGGAGATCACTACGCAGCCGGACTGCTGGCGGCGGGCGGCGCGGGCCGCGGCGGGCGCGGCCGGAATGCCGGGGCCCGGGGAGCGGGTGGCTGTGACCGGGTGCGGCACGTCGTGGTTCATGGCGCAGGCGTACGCGGCGCTGCGGGAGGGGTCGGGGCAGGGGGAGACGGACGCCTTCCCCGCGTCGGAGTTCCCGGTGTCGCGGACGTACGACCGGCTGGTGGTGATCACGCGGTCGGGGACGACGACGGAGGTGCTCGACCTGATCGCGGAGGTGCGCGAGCGGTGGGAGGTCCTCGCGCTGACCGCGGATCCGGCGTCGCCGGTGGTGGGGGCGGCGGACGAGGCGGCGGTGCTGGACTGGGCGGACGAGGAGTCGGTCGTCCAGACGCGGTTCGCGACGACGGCGCTGGCGTTCCTGCGGGCGGGCCTGGAGCAGACCGGAGGCCTGCCGGAGGGCGTGAAGGGGGTCGCGGAGGCGGCGGCGGACGCGGAGACGGCGCTGATCGAGCCGCTGCCGCGGGCGGTGCTGTCCGCGGAGCAGTGGACGTTCCTGGGCGGGGGCTGGGCGTACGGGCTCGCGCAGGAGGCGGCGCTGAAGATGCGCGAGGCGGCAGGGGCGTGGACGGAGGCGTACCCGGCCATGGAGTACCGCCACGGCCCGGTGGCGATCACGGGCCCGGGCCGGGTGGCGTGGATCCTGGGCACGGCCCCGGCGGGCCTGGAGGCGGACGTCTCCCGCACGGGCGGGGCCCTGGTGTCGGACGGCGCCCGCCTGGACCCGCTGGCGGACCTGATCCGCGCGCAGCGCCTGGCGGTGGCGGTGGCGGAGGGCCGCAGCCTGAACCCGGACAGGCCGCGGGGCCTGACGCGCAGCGTGATCCTCAACGGCTAGCCGGCCCGAGCACTCGTCTCGCTGCCGGGCCCGGCAATCCGCTCCCGCCGCGGCGGCGCGTAACCACCGGCAAGGCACCCGGCGGTGCCGAACCGACCCGAGGCGCGCACGGCATCGCGCCCACGCCCGTGAATCCCGCCAATCCCGCCCGCCGCCCGCCGGGAAACACCCACCCACGAGTGAGTGGACTAGACCTTTCGACCGGGGACGCGCGACACTGTCCCCGTGAGACACGTCATCGCGCTCGACGTCGGCGGTACCGCCATCAAGGCCGCCCTGATCGGCCCGGACCACGAGCTGTTGCACGAGGCACGCCGGCCCACGGGGCGGGAGCAGGGGCCGGAGGCCGTGGTCGCCGGGATCCTGGACTTCGCCGCCGAGCTCGCGGCCACCGGCGAGGCCGCCTACGGCGAGCCCCCGGCGGCCGCGGGCCTCGCCGTGCCCGGCATCGTGGACGCCGAGGCCGGCACCGCGGTCTACGCCGCCAACCTCGGCTGGCGCGACGTCCCCCTGCGCGATCTGCTGGGCCGCCGCCTGGGCGGCACCCCCGTGGCCCTCGGCCACGACGTCCGCACCGGCGGTCTCGCCGAAGGGCGCCTCGGCGCCGGCGAGGGCGCGGACCGCTTCCTGTTCGTCGCCCTCGGCACCGGCATCGCCGGAGCCATCGGCATCGACGGCCGCATCGAAGCCGGCGCCCACGGCTGCGCGGGCGAGATCGGCCACATCGCCGTCCGCCCCGGCCCCGCCGGCAGGCCGTGCGGCTGCGGCGGCCGCGGCTGCCTGGAGACGGTCGCCTCCGCCGCCGCCGTCAGCCGCGCCTGGGCGGAGGCCTCCGGCTCCCCGGACGCCGACGCCGCGGACTGTGCCCGCGCCGTGGAGGCGGGCGACCCCCGCGCCCGCGCCGTCTGGCAGGAGGCCGTCGACGCCCTCGCCGACGGCCTCGTCATCGCCCACACCCTGCTCGACCCCCGCACGCTGATCATCGGCGGGGGCCTCGCCGAGGCCGGCGACACCCTCTTCACACCGCTGCGCGCGGCGGTCGCGGACCGCATGACGTTCCAGCGGCTCCCCCGCATCATCCCGGCCGCCCTCGGGGACGCCGCCGGCTGCCTGGGCGCGGGCCTGCTCGCCTGGGACCTGCTCACCACCCACCTCACGGAGGTTTCCGCCTGATGGTCGAACGAACGGTTCTCGCCGGCGCCCGCGTGGTGCTGCCGACCGGCGTGGTCGAGGACGGGCGGGTGACGGTCGAGGGCCGGCGGATCGCCGCGAACGAGTCCGCCGAGCAAGCGACGCTCGACCTCTCCGGCAAGGGCGGCCACTGGATCGTCCCCGGCTTCGTGGACATGCACGTCCACGGCGGCGGCGGCGCGTCCTTCTCCGCGGGCGACCCCGAGGAAGCCCTCACGGCCATCCGTACGCACCGCGCGCACGGCACCACGACGATGGTCGCCTCCACCGTCACCGGCGACCTGGACGACGTCGCCCGGCAGGCGGCCGTCCTGTCCGAGCTGACCGAGCAGGGCGACCTGGCGGGCATCCACTTCGAAGGCCCGTTCATCTCCCCGCACCGCTGCGGCGCCCACCAGCCGGAGCTGCTGCGCGATCCGCACCCGGCGGACGTCCGCAAGCTCGTCGACGCGGCGCGCGGCGCGGCCCGCATGATGACGCTGGCCCCTGAGCTGGCGGGCGGCCTGGACTCGGTCCGCCTCCTCGCCGACCTCGGCGTGATCGCGGCCGTGGGCCACACGGACTCCTCGTACGAGGCGACCCTGGACGCCATCGAGGCGGGCGCGACGGTCGCCACCCACCTCTTCAACGCGATGCCCTCGCTGCTGCACCGCGCGCCCGGCCCGATCGCCGCCCTGCTGGAGGACGAGCGGATCACCGTAGAGCTGATCAACGACGGCACGCACCTGCACCCCGCCGTCCTGGAACTGGCCTTCGCCCGGGCCGGCGCGGACCGCGTCGCGTTCATTACCGACGCCATGGGCGCGGCCGGCATGAGCGACGGCATGTACCCGCTCGGCCCGATGAGCGTCGAGGTCAAGGACGGCGTGGCCCGCATCGCCGGCGGCCCGACGGCGGGTTCGATCGCCGGCTCGACGCTGACGCTGGACACGGCGTTCAAGCGCGCGGTGACGGTCGACGGGCTGCCGGTGGGCGACGCCGTACGCGCCCTGTCCGCGACCCCCGCCCGCCTGCTGGGCGTGGCCGACCGGACCGGCTCCCTGGAGCCCGGCAAGGACGCCGATCTGGTCATTCTCGACGCCTCGTACGACCTGGTGGGCGTCATGCGCAAGGGCGACTGGGTGGTCAGTCCCCAAGTGCACTGATTCCTCCCGCTCTTGACGCGCGGTCGCACGCCGGCCGGAACAGCGGCGGCAGTCCCGAGGTCTGGGCCTGCCGCCGCTGTTTTGGCATGATCGCTGGCGGTCGACGGTCACGGTTCTTCGGTTTCTTCGGTCAAGGGAGGGAAACGCCGGTGATCCTCACGGTCACGCTCAACGCAGCGCTCGATCTGACCTATCGCGTTCCGCGGCTGCAGCCGCACGCGTCGCACCACGTCACGACCGCCGCCGAACGGGCCGGCGGCAAGGGCGTCAACGTCGCCCGCGTCCTGGCCGCCCTCGGCCACACCACCGTGGTCACGGGCTTCGCCGGCGGCACGACGGGCGAGACCCTGCGCCGGCTCCTCGCGGAGACCGCCCCCGGCACCGGCGGGCGGATCACCGACCGCCTCGTCCCCATCATCGGCACCACCCGCCGCACGGTCGCCGTCGTGGACGCCTCCACCGGCGACACCACCCAGCTCAACGAGGCCGGCCCCGACGTCACCGCCGAGGAGTGGGGCGCCTTCACGGACACCTACGCGAGCCTCCTGCGCGAGGCTCGCGCCGTCGCCCTGTGCGGCAGCCTTCCGCCGGGCGTGCCGGTGGGGGCGTACGCCCATCTCGTACGGCAGGCGCGCGCCGCCCGCGTCCCCGTGCTGCTGGACACCGGCGGCGAACCGCTGCGCCGCGGCATCGCCGCCCGCCCCGACCTGGTCACCCCCAACACCACCGAACTCGCCGCCCTCACCGGCTCCACGGAGCCCCTCCGGGCGGCCCTCGACGCCCGCCGCCGCGGCGCCCACGCCATCGCGGCGACCCTCGGCCCGGAGGGCGTCCTCGCCGTCACCCCCGACGGCACCTGGCGCGCGGTCCCGCCCCGCCGCCTCACCGGCAACCCCACGGGCGCGGGCGACTCGGCCGCGGCCGGCCTCCTGTCGGCCTGGCTGGACGGCCTGCCCTGGCCGGACCGCCTGACCCGGGCGGTGGCCCTGGCGGCCGCCACGGTAAAGGCCCCCACGGCGGGCGAATTCGACGCCGAGACGTATGAGGACGTGCTGCCGCGGGTGAAGGTCACGGCGGCCTGACTGAACTCCCCCAGCGAGCGGAAAGGCACGGCACATGCCCCTCGTACGCACCGCCGAACTCGTCACGGAAGCCCGGGCCGCGGGCACGGCCGTTTGCGCCTTCAACGTCATCACCGTGGAACACGCGGAAGCCATCGCCGCGGGCGCGGAATCCGCGGGCCGCCCCGCGATCCTCCAGATCTCCGAGAACGCGGTGAAATTCCACGGCGCACTGGCACCGATCGCCGCCGCGGCAAAAGCAGTCGCCGCGGCGTCCTCCGCCCGCCTGTCCCTCCACCTGGACCACGTGGAAAGCGAGAACCTCCTACGTCAGGCGCATGCCCACGACTTCACCTCGGTCATGTTCGACGCCTCGAAACTGCCTTACGGAGACAACGTCAAAGCGACGGGGGAGGCGGTCCGTTGGGGCCACGAACGCGACATCTGGGTGGAGGCGGAACTGGGGCGCGTCGGCGGAAAAGCGGGCGACGCGCACACGCCGGGCGTACGGACGGACCCCGCGGAAGCCGCCGCCTACGTGGCGGACACGGGCGTGGACGCCCTGGCGGTGGCGGTGGGCAGCACCCACGCGATGACGGACCGCACGGCGGCCCTGGACCACGCGCTGATCGCGTCCCTCCGCGACGCGGTCCCCGTGCCCCTGGTCCTCCACGGCTCGTCAGGGGTCCCGGACGGGGAACTCCGCCGCGCGGTCGCGGCGGGAATGACGAAAATCAACGTGGGCACGGCCCTGAACAAGGCCTTCACCGGCGCGGTAAGAGCCTTCTTGGAGGCCCACCCCTCCACCACGGACCCGCGCAAGTACCTGACCCCTGCGCGGGCCGCCATGACGGAAACGGTGGCGGGTTTCCTCCGGACCGTCAGCCGCCGCTGGTGAGCCACAGCTGGTCGAGGTGCGAATCGCAGCCGCTGCCGCTGCCGCAGTACATCTTGATGGTGTTCTTGCCCTGGTTCAGGTCGACGCGGGTCCAGCTCTGCTGCCAGTTGGTGGGCCAGTCGCCCGGCTTCGTGTCGCCCCAGATCTTCATGCGCATCGGCAGGCTGTTGGTCTTGCCGTTGACGTCGACCGCAAGGTTGGCGTCCTTTCCGGGAACGCCGTAATGGACGTACAGCCGGTAGGCGCCGGTCGACGGAACCTCGACCTCCCACTCGACACCGGAGCCCGTCTGATTGGTGACCACCGCATAGGCACCGTTTGCGGACTTGGTGCCCTTGACCTCCGTGTCCGTGGTCGCGCCACCCACCAGCTTCATGGTGGACGCATCCCGCAACAGGTTCCCGGCCGCCGACGGATTGCTCGGCTGGTTCTTCTTCTCCGGCTCCTTGGACGGCTTCTTGTCCTCGTCCTTGCCCTTGGGGTCCTTCTTCTCCTCGCCCCCCGACGCCGCCTGATCGCTCCCGCCGTCGTCCGACGTGCCGCCGTTCGTCAGCATCGCCGCGGTGATGCCGCCCGCCACCACCGCGACCACGGCTATCGCCGCGACCAGCAGGCCCGTCCGCTTGGGGCGGGAGCCGCCGCCGTGGCCGCCGTGGCCCGTGGGGGCCGGCTGGCGGGGGGCGGCGCCGCCCGGGAGGGTTTCCGGGGCCGCGTAGTGCGGGGCGGGCTGCAACGCGTGCGGCGGCTGCGGCTGGCGCGGGCCGTACTGGCGTGAGCCGACCGTCCGTACCTGGTTGTACGAAGTGCGGGGAACTCCCGGCTGCGGCGCGGTCGGAGCACTCTCGTTGGACCCGCCGCCCTCCGAGCGGTACAGGTGCGCGAACGGGTCTTCGCTCTCCGGCGTACCCGTGCCGTTATTACCGGCCGTCATCCCCTGTCACTCCCAACCCATGGGCCCATCGCCCACTGGCCAAATCTTTGCGTTCGATTTCACGGTAGGCGGCGGTGCCGCGTTCGGCGAAGACTACCGCGACGCGGCGACACCTCGCCGTGGGCCGCCTCAACCCGCCCGCCGACCTGCCTTGGCGCGCGACCGCTTTTCGACGTACATCCGCTGGTCGGCGGAGTGCAGCACCTCGTCGGCGGACATTCCGCAGCCCGCCCAGCCGATGCCGAAACTCGCGCCTACCCGGACCGCACGCCCGTCAACCCTGATCGGCGGGAGGATGGCGCTGCGCAGCCGGACGGCGAGGTCCTCGGCGTCGGCCTGGGTGAGGCCGTCGGCGAGGACGACGAATTCGTCGCCGCCGAGGCGGGCGACCGTGTCGCCCTCGCGGACGCCGTTGCTGAGGCGGCGGGCGACCTCTATGAGGACAGCGTCGCCCGTGTGGTGGCCGAAGCGGTCGTTGATCGCCTTGAAGCCGTCGAGGTCGCAGAAGAGGACGGCCAGGCCCTTGGTCCCGTCGTCGGGGCCGTCCTCCGGCGGGGCTATGGCGTGAACATGCCCCGGGTAGGCGTGGTCGTGCGTGCCGCAGCCGAACTCGTCCGGGGCATAGTCGGGCCCGCAGTCCGGCGCGTGGTCCGGGCCGCCCTCGGAGCCGAAGCCGTGGGCGTAGGAGACGTCCTGCCCGTACGGGACGGCGCCCACCGGACCCTCGACGCCCTCCACCTCCGCGAAGCCGTCGAGACAGCCGTACGGGGCCGCCACGGCCGCCGCGTGCGGCTCGCTGCCCGGGGCCCGGCCGCACAGCCGGCTGCTGAGCCGGGCCCGCAGCTCGGCGCTGTTGGGCAGGCCGGTGAGCGAGTCGTGGCTGGCGCGGTGGGCCAGCTGGAGCTCGTGCCGCTTGCGCTCCTCGATGTCCTCGACGTGGGTGAGCAGGAAGCGGGGCCCGTCCGCGGCGTCGGCCACCACCGAATTGCGCAGGGACACCCAGACGTACGTGCCGTCGCGGCGCGCGAGGCGCAGCTCGGCCCGGCCGCCCTCGGCGGAGGTGCGCAGGAGGGTGCCGATGTCCTCGGGGTGGACGAGGTCGGAGAACGAATAGCGGCGCATCTGGGACGCGGAGCGCCCGAGGAGGCGGCACAGGGCGTCGTTCGTGCGGTGCAGGCGGCCGTGCTGGTCGCCGCCCATCTCGGCGATGGCCATGCCGCTGGGCGCGTACTCGAAGGCCTGGCGGAAGCTTTCCTCACTGGCCCGCAGGGCCTGCTGCTCGCGCTCCAGGCGGACGAGGGCGCGCTGCATGTTGGCCCGCAGGCGCGCGTTGCTGATCGCGATGGCGGCCTGGAAGGCGTACATCTGGAGCGCCTCGCGGCCCCAGGCGCCGGGCCGGCGGCCGTTGCGCGGCTTGTCGACGGAGATCACGCCGAGGAGCTCGCCGCCCGCCGTCCCCGCCGTGTACATGGGCGCGAAGAGGCGGTCCATGGGGTGCCACTCGTCCGGGAAGCGGGGCGCCGGGCCGGCGGTGTGCCACTGGGGCACGTCGTCGTTGTCGAGGACCCAGCCCTCCGTGTACGGGATGAAGCGCAGCGAGCCCCACTGGTCGGCCATGGCGAGCCGCCGCTCCCACGAGACGCGCGAGCCGACCCGCCCGGCCATCAGCGCTTCGGCGCCGGCGCTGCCGGCGACGGCGGCCACGACCAGGTCACCGTCGGGCCGTACGAGATTGACGGCGGAGAGCTCGTACCCCAGCCCGGTGACGATGCCGTCCGCGACGGTCTGCAAGGTGTCCGCGAGACTTCGCGCCGTGTTCAGGTCGGCCACCACCTGATGCAGCCCGCGCAACGTGGCCAGGCGGACATACGGCTCCGACTCGGTCTCCATCTTCGCTCTCCCCCGAGACCTCGACAGCAACTCCAGGCTTCTTGTCGTCCGTTTACCACGGCCACTGAATCACAGCGAGCTGACCACTCGGTACACAGGGTCAACAATTACGGCCCTCTGTGACTCATGTCACAATGCGTGATGAGATCCCGCTACTGGCGGGACAAGAAGTCCTTATGCTTCGTGAACGCAAATCCGGAACCGTACGGACACTGATCCGAACGCCATCCTGAACCCATACGAACAACTTCCGGAACGGTTCCGGCACCCTTTCGACCTAGGACCCGACTGGTCCTGCAGCCCGATGCGAGGGTGCCGCGGCCGGGCTAGCGTGCACAGCGTGTTGCAGACGACTCAGCCCTACGAGACCGCCATACCCCATCCTGAAGGGGTGAGCGCCGACGAGTTCCGTGCCGCCCTCGCCCGCCTCGCCGCGGGCGTGGTGCTGGTGACCGCGCACGACCCGGAGCACGGTCCGCGCGGCGAGGACGTCGGAATGACGGCGACCGCTTTTCTCTCCGTATCGCTCGACCCGCCGCTCGTCATGGTGAGCGTTCGCAACGATTCCCGTATGGACGACCTTCTGGAGCGGCAGCCGCTGTGGGCGGTGTCCGTCCTCTCCGAAAGCCAGCGGCACATCGCCGGGCGCTTCGCGATGAAGGGAAGAATCAGCGACCGGCTCCTCTTCGAGGACATCCCCCACGCGCCCGGGGCGGCCACCGGGGCGCCCGTCGTGCGGGGCGCGCTGTCGGCGCTGGAGTGCCGGACGGAGCAGCGGGTGACCGCCGGGGACCACACGCTGGTGATCGGAAGGGTGCTGACGGCGACGGCGCCGAGCACGGAGAGCGGGCCGCTGATGTACTTCAAGGGGAAGTACCGGCAGCTGGGGTGAGCCCGGGGGACCCTTTAACCGGGTTAACCGGGCGCCCTACGCCCAATCCCTGCCGGTGCGCCCGCGCTTGGTCTCGGCGCGCTGCTTCTTCTGCCGCAGCCGGCGCTCGTTGATGCCGCGCGGGATCTTCGTGGCGCGGCGCGGCTTCGGCGGCGGCGCCGTCGCCTCGGCGAGCAGCGACGCGAGGCGTACGGCGGCGGTCTCGCGGTTGCGCCACTGCGAGCGGTGCTCGGAGGCCCGCACGGTCACGACGCCGCCGACGAGCCGGCCCGCGAGCCGCGCCAGGGCGCGCTCCTTCCACACCTCCGGCAGCGCTTCGGTGCGCGCGAGGTCGAACCGCAGCTCGACCTGGCTGTCGCTGGTGTTGACGTGCTGGCCGCCGGGGCCGGAGGAACGCGAGAAACGCCACTGGAGCTCGGCCTCCGGCAGGGAGACCGAACCGCGGATGACGTAGGGGCCGGACATGCCCCCATGATCCCGCGTCAGCGGGGACACGTCACGCCGTTTTGCGCCATGGACGGGGACGGCTGCCGGAGACGTGCGTCAGGGGCCCGCGTCAGGAATGTGCAAAGAAGGTAAAGCCGGATGGAACCCCGGGGCCCTCGGTCGGCGTTAACAAGGGTGACGGTGACCCGCGTGCCGCGGTGCGCTGCAGATCCGACGCAGACCTGACCAGAAAGGGACAATTCCCATGGCTGTAAGCCTGTCCAAGGGCGGCAACGTCTCCCTCACCAAGGAGGCCCCGGGCCTGACGGCCGTCACGGTCGGCCTCGGCTGGGACGTCCGCACCACCACCGGCACGGACTTCGACCTCGACGCGAGCGCGATCGCCGTGAACGCGGGCGGCCGGGTCTACTCCGACGCCCACTTCGTCTTCTTCAACAACAAGTCGACGCCGGACCAGTCCATCGTCCACACCGGTGACAACACCACCGGCCAGGGCGAGGGCGACGACGAGTCGATCAACGTCAACCTCGCCGCCCTGCCCGCCGACGTCGACAAGATCGTCTTCCCGGTCTCCATCTACGACGCGGTGGCCCGCAGCCAGAACTTCGGCCAGGTCCGCAACGCGTACATCCGCATCGTCAACCAGGCCGGCGGCGCGGAGCTCGCCCGCTACGACCTGAGCGAGGACGCCGCCACCGAGACCGCCATGGTCTTCGGCGAGCTGTACCGCAACGGCGCGGACTGGAAGTTCCGCGCGGTCGGCCAGGGCTACGCCTCGGGCCTCCAGGGCATCGCCCAGGACTTCGGCGTCAACGTCTGAGGTCCGCCGGTTCCCGGAAAGGACCGGGACCCGGCCGGCTCCGGTCCGCTGCTCGCTCAGCGGACCGGAGCCTTCCGGCGTGAGGCCCGGGGGTTGGCCTCACATCTGTGGCACCCTCCCGGCCCGGGGCCGGCGGAGGGTGAGCCGGCTCAGCCGACGGGGCTCGCCGGAGCGGCGGCCGCGGCCTCCTCGGTGGTCTGCGCACCGCCCGCGGACTGCCCGCGCCGGCGCTCGGCGGCGTCGACGGCCGTGCCCGCCAGAGCGGTGACCAGCGCCCCGAGGGCGAAGACGAGCCCCACCCAGCTCGGTGACAGATAGCCGTGGCCCGCGCTGATGGCCAGTCCCGCGACCCACGGCCCCGCCGCGTTGCCGATGTTGAAGGCGGAGATGTTGCTGGCGCTCGCCAGCGTCGCGGCGCCCTTGGCCTCGTTGAGCACCCGGGTCTGCAGCCCCGGGTTGATGAGGAAGCCGGCCACGCCGAACACGACGATCGTCACGGTCATGAGGACCTTGTTGTGCGCCGTCGCGGAGAACAGCGCAAGGCTGGCCGCCAGCAGCACCATCCCCATCCACAGCGTCCGCATGAGGTTCTTGTCGGCGAACCGTCCGCCCAGCGCACTGCCGCAGAAGGTGCCCACGCCGAAGAGGACCAGCAGGACGGGGACGACGCCGGAGGAGAAGCCGGTGATATCGGTGAGCAGGGGCGCGATGTAGGAGTAGCAGCCGAACAGGGCGCCCTGGCTGAGCGCGGTCGTGGCCAGGCCCAGCCACACCCTGCCGCTGCGGAAGGCGGCCAGCTCCTTGCGGATGCTGGTCTCTTCGGCGGACTTGTGGGAGGGCACCAGGGTGATGACGCCGATGAGGCCGATCAGGGCGAGCCCGTTGACGACCCAGAACGGCGACCTCCATCCCCAGTGCTGCCCCAGGAAGGCACCGAGCGGCACGCCGGCGATCGTCGAGATGGTGAGCCCGCCGAACATGATGGCGATGGCGCTCGCCCGCTTGGAGGGCGGCACGAGGTCCGCGGCCACCACGGCGCCGATGCCGAAGAAGGCGCTCTGGACCACGGCGGTGACCACCCGGGCGACCAGGAGCACGTTGTAGCTCTGCGCCGTGGCCGCCATGGTCTGACCGACGAGGAAGACGATGAGGATCACCACGAGCGTGGCCTTCTTGGGCAGCCGTGCGGAGACCAGCGCCACGGCCGGCGCACCGACGGCGGCGCCCACGGCGAACGCGGAGATCAGGACGCCCGCGGCGGGGATGGAGACGCCGAACGCTTCGGCCATCTCCGGCAGGAGCCCGGCGATCATGAATTCGGTGGTGCCTAGGCCGAAGATCGTCAGACCCAGGACAAACAGGGCAATGGGCACGGGAACGCTCCAAGGGCGGAGTGAGGCGCTGCAAGAGGATGCAAGGGCTGCGGCCGGCCCCGGCCCGTAACGGGCCTCTCGGGCACCCGAACACGCGCAAGTCCTCGGCGAAGTGAGGCACCGAGCGGCGGCGACAGCCGGAGCGATGGGTCCAGACGCTAACCATGCTGGATCGATCAGTCCAGTAAACGAGAAGGGCGTATCGCTCAACTCACCTTAAATCGCCGCCACATGCGGGAATTCCAGCCATGTACTGACTGAAATCACTACCATCGAACGACATTTACTTGACCGCTCGTTCCAGACTTCATACGGTCGAGCCATGACGAGACAGCGCAGCTTCGCGACCGACGAGGCCCTGCTCAAGATCATGCAGCTGTTCTGGACGAAGGGGTACGAAGCGACCTCGATCGCGGATCTGTGCGAAGTCACCGGCCTGGGGCGCGGCTCGCTCTATGCCGCCTTCGGCAGCAAGCAGGAGGTGTACGAGCGGTCCCTGCGCCACTACGTCGACACCACCAACCGCCACCTCCGCGATCAGCTCGCGAGGCGGGTGCCGGTCCGGCAGGCCGTGCGCGCCCTGCTGCTGGAGCGTGTCGAGGGCTCGCTGACCGACGCGGAGCGCCCCGGCTGCCTCCTCGTGGGGGCGATCGTCGAGCGGGCCGCGCGGGACCACAGCGCGGCCCGCATCGCACGGGACGCCATCAACGCCACCCGAGCCGCCTTCGCGTCCGCGCTGCACTCCGCCCGGGCCGCGGGAGAGATCCCGTACGAGACCGACGTGGACGCCGTCGCGGCGTTCCTCACCATGACCGTGCAGGGCCTGCGCGTCATGAGCATCTCCGTGCCCGACCGGGAGCTGCTCGTCTCGATCATCGACACGGCACTCGTCGCACTGCCCGGGTAACTCGCCGCTCGCCGCAGGGTGCCTTTGCCACGGGGGACCGTGAGCCGTACGAACAACCGCGTTCCGAACTGCTCAAGGAAGGAATTGCCCATGCCTGTCAGCGACTCCAAAGGGTGCATCATCCGCCGTTCCGAGTTCGCCTTCTCGTCCTTCGACTGGGGCCGGGTGGCCGAGCCGGTGGGACCCGCCATGGGGGCGGAGCTCGTCAAGCTCAACGTCGTGGAGGTCGCCCCGAACTCGGTGTGGCGCCTGGGCTGGGCCTTCGAGGAGGAGAACACCGTCGTCGTCCTCGAAGGCTCCGGCCACGGCGACGTGACCGGTGAACGGTTCGCGCTGGAGCGGAAGTCCTCCCTCTACTCGCCCACCGGCCGGACGCTCGAACTCGCCGCCGGCGAGGCGGGCATGACGGCCTACGTGTGGCGCACCAAGCTCCAGGGCGGCGAGAAGCTGGGTGACGCGCCCAAGATCTCGGGCGCCCTGAGCGACGACGACGTGCAGCTGCGCGGTTTCTCCGGCATCGGCGAGGGTCCCGCCGAGGGAGAGGGCGCGGTCATGAACTTCGTCTTCTGGCCGGGGACCGGCAGTGCCCGGCTGTGCCTGCACTGCGGCATGCAGGAGCCCGGGCAGACGTTCAACGTCCACATCCACCCGGAGAGCGAAGAGGCGTTCATCGCCGTCGAGGGCCTCGGCCAGCTCTACATGCACGACCAGTGGAACGACGTCACCGCCGGAGACGTGCTCTTCGCGCCGCCCGGCGTCCCGCACGGCGCCCGGAAGCCGGCCACCGACGAGCAGGGCGCACAGGGCGCGACCTTCATCACCTGCGGCGGGCCCACCCCGTTCGACCCCGCCCTCTACCGTGCCGCCGGCGTGTCCGCCGACGTCAAGTGACCACCAGGACAGGAGAACTCACATGAAGCTCCCGCAGAGGCCGGGGCCCGCCCCCCGCACCCGTGGTCCTGTCCCGCACGGGCAGCTGGACCAGGTCGCGCCGACACCGCTCCAGGAAGAACTCTGGCAGCGCATGCGGTCGCTCAGCGGCGTGTACCTGGCGCCCACGCACGTCCCTTATCCCGAGGCCCGCGCCATCCACCTCGCGCCCGAGTTCGGCACCGGTCCCGACGACGCCTTCATCCGCAGCAGCCGTGAGTTCGCCCACCAGCACCCCCCTCAGGACGGCAGCCTGCACCTCACGCTCCCCGGCGAGCTGAAGAAGTCGGTCACGGAGGCGGGCTGGGGCGTCCCGCACCCGGTCCAGAACACCCAGCTCGTCTTCGGCCCCCGCGACCGGGACGAGCTGGAGGTGATCTGGCAGGTGCTGCTCGCCTCGTACGACTACGCCCGGGGCCGCTGACTCGGCCGTCCCGCCGCCCTTCTCTTGTTCACGCGACGTCAGAGCTTCACGAACTTCATGAACTTCACGAGCTTTATGGGCTTTACAAGCTTTACGAACGCCTTGTCAGGTCTTGAGGAAGGAACCAGCAAATGACGGTGAAAACGGCCGTGGTGACGGGTGCCAGCAAGGGCATCGGCCTCGCGGTGACCCGCTTCCTGGAGGAGGACGGCTTCCGTGTGGTCGGGGCCGCCCGCACCATCACCCCGGAGCTGAAGGAAACGGCCTCGCTCGCCGTCTCCGTCGACCTGGCCACCCCGGAGGGACCGGCGGAGCTGATCCGGCAGGCCCACTCGGCCTTCGGCTCCGTGGACGTCCTCGTCAACAACGTCGGCGCGTTCTCGCCCCGGACCAGTGGGTTCGCGGCGATCGACGACGCGGAGTGGCAGCGGACCTTCGAGCTCAACTTCTTCGGCGTCGTCCGCGCCGTGCGCGCCGCGCTGCCGCACCTGATCGAGAGCCAGGGCGCGATCATCAACGTGTCGTCGGCACGGGCCCGCGGCCCCCAGCCGCCCACCGTGGACTACGGCGCCGCCAAGGCCGCGCTGACCAACCTGAGCAAGGCGCTGTCGATGGAGCTGGGCCCGAAGGGCGTCCGGGTGAACACCGTGTCGCCCGGCCCCACCCGCACCCCCGCCTGGACCGACGCCGACGGCTTCGGTGCGGGCCTGGCCGCTTCGGCGGGCAAGTCGCTCGACGAGTTCCTCGAGGGCTTCCCCGCCATGGCGGGCCTGACCACCGGACGCCTGACCGAGCCGGAGGAGGTGGCCGAGGTGGTGCGCATGCTCGCGTCCGGCCGCACCCGGGCGGTCAACGGCGCCGACTTCACGGTCGACGGCGGGCAGCTCAAGACCGTCTGACGCCCGAGCGCGAGGGGCCCGGCTCTGACCGACAGGGCCGGGCCCCTCGCCCTTTTCCGCGCCCGAAAAACAACTTCGAAAAAGAAATCTCCGCGCCGGTTTATTGTGAGCACGCACACTGCCGGCGGCTTCGCCATGCCCGCACTCCATCGATAGATGTAGACTAAATGTGATCCCGATCGCAGAGCATTGATCACCCCTCCAAGGGTGTGGTGACATGGAGCCAGAGCGATCGGGGGACGTCTTTTCGGAGCATCCGTCGCGCCCAGGAAATCCGGCGCGACAGGCAAAGACGCCGAAGCGCCATCCCCTTGAACGCCGCCGAAGCAGACACAGGGGGAATTCAGCAATCATGCCCGTTATCACCGTTGACTGGTGGCGCGGAAACGACCACGACGATCGGCGCGAACTGATCGAAGAAGTCTCGGCCACCGTCTCCCGGATCGCCGGCTGCCCGCTCGAAGCGGTCACGGTCGTCATCCGCGACGTCGATCCGAGCTACTGGGGCAAGGGCGGAAAGCCGGCCTCCGAGCTCTGAGGCCCCACGGGCCCAGCGGGCCGACGCGTTCGCCTTCACCCGCGCCTGCGCACGCTCTCTCGGCGAGCATTTCCCGGCCCCAATTTCCGGCCCAATTTCCAACCCATTTTTCCGGGCACATTTCCCGGCTACGCAAGACACGCACACCGCCGCGCGCGGGATGGGCATGCAATCCTTCCCTGCGCCTTATTGCGGCCAGCCATACCACCCGTTGACCAGGCGCTTCCCCACCGGCGCCGAAATCGCGAACAAGGTTCGGTGATGCAGTCATGTGCAGGATCTTCGGACATTTTGACGCCGAGGCGACACCCCACGAATTGAAGACGGTCGCCGCCCTCCAGCGGCACGGCGGACCGGACGCGCAGACCCGGGCGGCGGGCGCCGGCTGGGCACTGGGAAACAACCGGCTGGCGATCATGGACCTCGACGCCGGGGACCAGCCGTACCGGCTGGGGGACCACATCATCGCGGTCTTCAACGGCGAGATCTACAACCACGCCGAGCTGCGCCGGAAGCTGACCGCGAAGGGCCACACCTTCACCGACACCTGCGACGGATCGATCATTCCCGCCCTCTACGCCGAGTACGGGCAGGAGTTCGTCGAGCACCTCGACGGCATGTACTCGATCGCCCTCGTCGACCTTCGTGGTGAACCCACGATGCTGCTGGTCACCGACGAGGTCGGCATGAAGCCGCTCTACTACCACTGGAACGCGTCGGCGCGGCACCTGTACTTCTCGTCCGAGCTGCCGGCCCTGCTGTCCTTCCGCAACGTCCCCGCACGCCCGTGGGAGCCCGGGCTGGACGCCTACCTGGCGACCAAGACCCCCTTCGGCGAACAGACGATGTTCGACGGGATCGGCGTGCTGCCTCCCGCCGCGACCGCGTCCGTCACACGGAGCGGCGGCCTGCGCATCACCCGCCGCCCGGTGCGGAACGCACCGTTCGCCCATGGCGACGCGACCGAGGCCGCCGGCCACGTCCTGGCGAGCCTGCGCGAGGAGGTCCACCGCCTCACCCTCGCCGACGTCCCCGTCTCCACGATCACCAGTGGCGGGCTCGACTCCAGCCTGATGACGGCGCTCGCGGCCGGCAAGGTGAGCGGTCTCCACACCTTCAACATCGCCTACCGGGGCACCTGGCCGTCGGACGAGCGTGCCTTCGCCCGTGAGGTCTCCGAGCGCTACGGCACGCAGTATCACCAAGTGGAGATCGACCCCGCGTCGTTCCCGTCCCTGCTGCCGGACGTGGTCTGGCACCTGGGCCAGCCCAACGCCGACCCGATCACCCTCAGCACGTACGCCCTGTTCGCGGCCGTCCGCGACGCCGGGTTCAAGGTCGCCATCACCGGCGACGCCGCGGACGAGCTCTTCGGCGGCTACGACCGCATCAAGGCGGCGGTCAACGCCCCGTACGGCACGGACTGGGTCCCGGACTACGTCGAGGCGCTGGCGGCAGTGCCGCGCTCCCTGCGGGAATCGCTCTACTCGCCGGAGTACCGGTCCTTCGCCGGCGACCACGGCTCGCCGTCCGACGCGATCGCCGAGAGCCTGCGTGCGTCGGGCACGGACACGATGGCCACGCTGACCGAGTTCGAGATCGGCGTCCGGCTGCCCGCCTACCACCTCCGCCGCGTGGACCACCTGAGCATGTCGGCCTCGGTGGAGGTGCGGCTCCCGTTCTGCCAGCCGGGCGTCGTGCGCTACGCGCGCTCGATCCCCGCGGAGTTCAAGGTCTCCGGGGACAAGGGCAAGAAGATCCTCTACGAGGCCGCGGCCGGGCTGCTGCCCGATTCCGTGCTCAACCGTCCCAAGCAGCCGTTCACCCTGCCGGTCAACGCCATGCTCCGGCCCGGACAGCCGCTGATGGAATTCGCCCGGGACGTCCTCTCGCCCGAAACGGTCCGCCGGCGCGGCCAGTTGGACCCGCAACGGATCGACGCGCTCTTCCGGACCCAGGCGACCGCTCCGAACGACCCCGCGGCCATGGCGATCTGGTCCCTGATGGTCCACGAGCTGTGGCTCCAGCAGTTCTGCGGGCCCACCGCCCGGGCCGCGGCGCTCCCGGTCGAGAGCCCGCGGTGATCGGCCACATCGCCCGGGCGGAGGGCGCCCCGACTCCGACCATCGTCCTGGACGGCACCCGGCTGCCCCGCGACGAGGCGCGGCTCCGGCCCGTGCTGACCGTCATCCGCAAGTGGCTGGACGGCATCGGCCAGGGACACGTCCTCAAGATCGCGCTGGTGTCCCCGTCCGCGCACCCCCTCTTCGACCTGGACTACCAGTTCGTTCAGGCGCTGCCCGGAGGCCCCGACCTGTTCGACTTCCAGGGAAGCTGCGGCCACTCGATCCTGGCCTCCGTGATCTCCGCCGAGGAGCGCAACTGGCTGCCCCGGCTCGCCCCCGGCGGCCGGGTCCGGGTCAAGGTCCTCAACAACGGCGACCACGTGGTCTGCGAAGTGGACGAGGCGCGCCGCCGGAGCGGCAGCTTCACGGTGCACTTCCTCCAGGACACCGAGGTGCGGCTGCGCGACCTGCTGCTCACCGGGCGGCCCACGGACCAGCTGGTCACCCGCTTCGGCGTCCACGAGGCCTCCCTGGTGTCCATGGGGAACCCGTACGTCTTCGTCGACGCCCGCGGGCTGGGCCTTGAGGACGAGCCGGCCCTCTTCACCGCGGGTGACGACGTCTACGAGCGCCTGCTGAGCATCCGCGAGGCGGCCGCCGACCTGCTGAACTGGCCCAGGACCGGCACGTTCCCGAAGATCGCCGCACTGGGCTGCTACGCCCCCGGACGGCTGTCCGTCCGGGCCGTGTCCGTGCCCAAGTGGCACCCCAGCGTGGCTCTGACCGGCACGATCTGCCTGACGGCCGCCACCGGCATCGCCGGTACGGTGCCCGCCCGCCTCGCCCAGGAGGCGGGGATGGCACGGGACTTCCTCGAAATCGAGACCGTCTCCGGCGGCACGGCCGCCAAGGCGTCGGTCGCCCCGGCCGCCGGCGGCGCCGCGGACGGCAGCGACGACGTCCTGCACTGGGTGAGCGTCAGCCGGAAGCTCGCCCAGCTCACCGCGCCCACCGACATCGTCCCGCTGCGGGACTACCACTACCAGGAGGACCCGGCATGCCTGCCACTGACCGTCTGAGCCCGGCCCCGTCCCGGGAGCACCTCGCCGGGCGTTACGAGCCCCTGCTGGAGGTCCTCCGCGCCACCGCCTCCGCTTCCGACGACGCCGCGGAACTGCCCGAGGACGTCTTCACCGCGCTGCGCTCCTCGGGGATCCTGGGCGCCGCGATCCCCGCGGAGCACGGCGGGCTCGGCGGCGACGCCGTCCTCACCAACCGGCTGGTCGAGCTCGTCGCGACGGCCGACCCCTCCCTGGCCATCATCCTCTTCCAGCACTACGCGGTCAGCGCGCGCATCGTCGAGTGGGGCTCCCCCTCCCAGCAGGAGCGCTACCTGCCGCTGCTGGCGAGCGGCGAATGGCTCGCCGCGTCGGCGTGGAGCGAGAGCGGGGCCGGTGCGGACAAGCGCAACCTGTCGACCACGGCGGAACGCCGCGACGGCGGGTGGCGGCTGAACGGGGCCAAGACCTTCACCACGGGTGCCGGCCTCGCCCGGATCTATCTCGTGCTCGCCCAGTCCGCCCGCCCGAGCGGCACGCACACCACGTACGGCAGCGACGGCCAGACCTTCTTCCTGGTCGAGGCCGACACCCCCGGACTCGTCGCCGACACGGGCATGGACCTGGTAGGCATGCGCGCCTCGGCCACGGGCTTCGTGGAGCTGAACGACTGCGGGGTCGGCGAGGACGCCGTTCTCGGGCCGATCGGGAAGGCCGCGTCCATCATCGCCGGGGTCCGCGAGTCGGGTGCGACGCTGGGGGCGGTGTCCGCCGGCATCGCCGCCTCCGCCTACCGGCTGGCCCGTGCCCACGCCGAGCGCCGCGGCTCGGCCGGCCGGCAGGCCGTGCGCCACCGCCTGGTCGATCTCGCCGCGCGTGCCGAAGCCGCCGCGGCCATCGTGGAGCGGGCGGGCCGCAAGGACGGTGCCGAGCCCGGAATGACCACCCTGTACAGCAAGCTGGTCGCTTCCACGATCGCGGAAGAGGTGTGCCAGGAGGCCCTGCGGCTGCTCGGCAGCGCCGGCTTCCTGCGCGGCCACCAGCTCAACAAGCTGGCCCGCGACGCCCGGGCCGTCGGCCACATGGGACCGACCAACGACCTGTGCAGGGACCTGGTGAGCGCCGGGTGGTCGGCGTGAAGCGGACGGACGAGAACATGACCGCCACGGCAGCGCCCGCCACCGGCACGGAGCCCCGGCCGGGAACGGCGTTCGACCTGCTCGTCACGAACGCCCGCGTCGTCACTCCCCAGGGCGTGACGGCCGGCGGCGTCGCCGTCCTGGACGGCCGCATCGCGAAGATCGCCGAGGCGGGGGAAGCCCTTCCCGCACGCCGCACGATCGACGCCGAAGGGCGCTACCTCCTGCCCGGAATCATCGACTCCCACGTGCACTTCCGAACTCCCGGGCTGCTCTACAAAGAGGACTGGGAACACGGCAGCCGGGCCGCGGCGGCCGGCGGCGTGACGACCGTCATCGACATGCCGAACACCCAGCCGCCGCTGATCGATCCCGACGCGGCGGCCGGCAAGTCCGCCCTGGTCGAGGGCAGGTCCCTGGTGGACTACCGGTTCCACTTCGGTGTGACCGAGACCAGCGTGGACAACCTGCGCCGGCTCCGTCCCCGCCAGGCCACGTCCGTGAAGGTCTTCATGACCGGGCACCACACGGCCCCGCACGTCATCCGGGACCCCGGGGTGCTGGACGAGATCTTCGCGATCGCCGCCGAACGCGGGCTGCGGGTGGTCCTGCACGCGGAGGACGATGCCGTCTTCTCCCTCCTCGACGAGCTCAAGGGCGAGCCCGCCGCGTACCGCGACTACGAACCGTCGCGCCCCCGGAGCGGCGGCATCGTGGCCGCGGCCCGCGTCATCGAACTGGTCCGCAAGCACGGCACGTCCGTCCACGTGGTCCACGTGTCCTCCGCCGAGGAGTCCGAGCTGCTGCGCGCGGCGCACCACGCCGGCCTGCCCGTCACGCACGAAGTGACCGCCCACCACCTGTCGTTCTCCGCCGACGACACCGAGCGGCTCGGCGCGCGCATCCGCCTCAGCCCGGCCATCCGCTCGGTGCGGGACCAGCAGGGGCTGTGGCAGGCGCTCGCCGACGACGCCGTCGCCACGATCGGCAGTGACCACGCTCCGCACACCGTGGAGGAGAAGACACGGTCCGTCCAGGACTCCCCGCCCGGACTGCCCGGTGTGCAGGAGCTCCTCACCGCGGTGTTCACCGGCATGCGCCGGAGGTTTCCGGACATGCCGCTGGACGAGGTCATGAGCCGTATCGCACGGTTCGCCTCCCGGCGGCCGGCGGAGCTGTTCGGCATCGCCGGGCGCAAGGGAAGCGTCGCGCCCGGCCTGGACGCCGACTTCACGCTCTTCGACCCGGACGCGGTGTGGATGATGTCCGCCGGCGACGTCCGGTCCAAGTGCGGCTGGTCGGCGTACGAGGGCTGGACGTTCACCGGACGGCCCGACGTCACCGTGCGCCGGGGAGAGATCATCTTCGACAACCGCGGAGACGGCCCCGTCTTCGGCGCCCCGACAGGTGAGTGGCTGGACGCCGCACCGGCCGCGACGTGAGGAGTGGACGCCCCCATGCCCATCGATCCCCGTGACTTCACCCGGGCCATGGCCCGGGTGCCCGGCCCCGTGACCGTGGTCACCACCGTCAGCCCCTCCGGGGAGCCCCGGGGGTTCACCGCGAGCTCCTTCAGCTCGCTCTCCCTGGACCCCCCGCTGATACTGGTCTGCCTGGACAAGGGCGCGAGCACGCACGAAGTGTTCGTGGACACGGACCGGTTCCTGGTCAACGTTCTCGCGCACGAGCAGTCCGGCGTCGCCCTGCGCTTCGCCGCCTCGGGCACCGACCGTTTCGCCGCGGGCGACATGGTGCCCTGCGAGTTCGGGCTGCCCGGACTGGTGGCGGCCACGGCCCGGCTGGCCTGCTCGACGCACGAGATCCTCGACGGCGGCGACCACAGCATCCTGGTCGGCCGGGTCGAGACGGCGCACTCCGGTGACCGCCCCCCGCTGGTCTACTGCGACCGCTCCTTCGCCCGGCCCGCCCCCGCCGAACCGGCACTGGCCACCCGGTGACCACCGGGGCGGAAGGCCCCTCATGGTTCTGCTGCCCGCAGGCCATGAGGGGCCGGCGCACGAGCACCGTGAAGCTGGGTAGAACCAAGGGGAGCATGCTCGCCATACCACACGGCCGACCGGTTGCGCACACTCCGTAACCACCTGCTGAGCAGCGGAGTTGGGCTTCTTCGGGGCGGGTAGGTGTACCCAAGGAGGGGACCCGTGAAGACAGGACTCACGCACCATGGACGACGGCGACTCACTCGAACGCATTCTTGCCGCGGCGATCAGGGACCGGGACCGCGAGCCCGAGCTCTGCCCGGGGTGCCTGCGGCCCCTGCGGGTCGTCGTCGTGGCGGAGAATCCCGGCGACGCGACGTCCCCGGTGATCGTGCGCGGCGTCTGCCCCGTGTGTCCCGAGGGGCTGGGCGCCGCGGCCCCCTGAAACCCCTGGCCCTGGCCTGCCCGAACTGCCAGAACATGATGCAGCAGATGGGCAATGGTGTGTACAAGTGCTGGAGCTGCGGATACACCAGCACGGGGTGACGTCCGGTGGGAGCCCAGGGTGAAGCCCAGGGCTACGGCCGCGGATGCGGGCCGCGCCGAATGCGGAGATGCTGGGTGGGTCAGCGTTCCGTGAGGAGGACGGCCATGTCCATGCTCGACAAGCTCAAGGGCCTGCTCAAGGGCCATGAGGACCAAGCTCGGCAGGGCGTCGAGAAGGCGGGCGACGCGTTCGACGCCAAGACGCAGAACAAGTACCAGAGCCAGGTCGACACCGCCCAGCAGAAGATCAACGAGCAGTTGGGCAAGCAGCAGCAGCCGCCCGAGGACCGGCCGCCGACCTGATCCTCAAAGGCTCATTGCCGGACACTCATCACCACAAGCGGTCCGTCTCGCCCGGGTAGAGCCCGATGCGGCTCTGCTCGAAAGCGCCCGCGGCCGCGTCCGCGCGGGCCCGCGCCGTGAAGAAGGCGCCCATGGTGACCTTGTCGAAGCCCGGCTGATCACTGGGGAAGGGGTTCCGCGGCGTGCCGCCGATCAGCGACGTGCCGGGCAGGAGCTCCCAGCCCGCGCTCTCGTAGAAGGGCTGGAGCGGGCGGTCGCAGGTGAACAGCCCCACGTCCGCGCCGCTCGCGGCGATCACCTCACGGGCGGCGGCCACCAGCCGCCGCCCGTGTCCCTTGCCGCGGTGCGCCGTGTCCGTGACGACCGCGCTGAGGCCGGACGCCCGGTAGGTCCGGCCCCCGTGGGTGATCTCCTTGGACAGGATGTCCAGCGCCGCCCGTACGCCGCCGTCCGGCGCCACGAGCAGCATCGCGACGGGCCGCAGGGCCGGGTCGTGGGGGCCGCCGCCGGGCCACGCCTGCTCGCGCAGGGCCTCGGCGGCCGCCCGCAGCTCCGGCGGGGTCTCCGCCTCCGGCACCGTGACGATCCGCATGCTCCCCGCCCCTCCCGCGTCCTGGCCCCGCAGGTTAGCCCAGCGCCGCCGCGCCTGCCTGCGCGAACTTCTCGTCCAGGTCGCCGCTCGGGGCCCCGGCCACGCCGATGCCGGCCACCGGCGCGCCCTTGACCTGGACCGGCGTGCCGCCCGGCAGGAACAGGGTGCCGGGGATGTCCTTGAGGTTCGGGACGCTCTGGAGGCGCTTGACGAGCTCCGAGGTGGGAGCGTTCCAGGAGACGGCCGTGAAGCCCTTCCGTACCGCCGACTCGTAGGACTGCGGGCCCGCGCCGTCGCCGCGCAGGGTCACCAGCGTGTTGCCGTTGCGGTCGACCACCGCGACGGACACCTTCTGGCCCTCCTTCTTCGCCGCGGCCAGCGCGGCCTGGGCGGCGCGCGTCGCCGCGTCCACCGACAGGTGCGCGGACTCGGTCACCCCGCTGCCGGCCACGGTCACCGGAGCCTGGCGCTGCGCCGCGGGCGAGGCCGTCGCGGAGACCGCCCCGAACGTGCCGGCCGCGACGACGGCGGCCCCGGCCGCGCCCACGAGCACGCGGCTGCGGACGGAGAGCTTCCGCAGCGCGGACTTCGCGGGCTGTGCAGGCGTCGCAGACTTCATTTCGGCTCCTCATGCAGGTGCAGGCCAGTGATTGCTTGTGTCTCCATCGTTGGCGACCGCTTCCGCCCCCGCATCGGCGTCCCGGCTGCCCCCGGGGTCAACCGATCGGCTGATGCGGACGCCCGCCGCGCGGGTTAGGAACAGGGGGTGACCCTTCCCGACGACGGCCCGTACGGCGGCCCCGACGACGGCCCGGCCGACGCCCCCGGCACCGAACCCGGCACCGGCCCCGGCCCCGGCACCGAACCCGGCGCCCGCCGCCTCGCCCTCGTCATGCACGCCGCCTTCTTCCTGCTCCTCTCCGCCTCCTTCGCCCGCTTCCTCATCCGGCACCCGGGCGAGCCCCGCACCCCGTGGATCACCGTCCTCAGCGTGCTGCTCGCCCTGCTCTACGTGCTGAGCCCGGCCTTCGTCCGCCTGAGCCCGGCCCTCGCCCGCCCCCGGCCTCAGCTCCTGTGGCTGGCCGCCGTCGTCGCGACGTGGGTCGTCCTCGTCGTGCTCGCGCCGAGCTTCGCGTGGTGCTCGGTG
The DNA here is from genome assembly GCF_044336695.1 of Streptomyces sp. SCA2-17. NCBI lineage: Bacteria > Bacillati > Actinomycetota > Actinomycetes > Kitasatosporales > Streptomycetaceae > Streptomyces > Streptomyces sp. SCA2-17. The sequence goes on along the minus strand of NZ_CP117521.1, from coordinate 3,651,136 downwards.
CCGCTGCTCTACACGGGGCTGCGCACGCTCCCCGCCCGCGCCGCCGTCCTCCTGGTCGCCTTCCTCACGGCCCTGGTCGTGGTGGCCCAGCTCCGGCTCTCGCACGGCTTCGACCCCACCCTCGTGCTCGCCCCGCCGGCCGTGGCCGCGGTCGCCACCGCCGTCTTCCTCCACACGCAGCGCCAGACGGAGCGGCAGCGCGCCCTGATCGACGACCTGGTCCGTACGCGCCGCGAACTGGCCGCGACCGAGCGCCGCGAGGGCGCGCTGGCGGAGCGGCAGCGGCTGTCGATGGAGATCCACGACACGCTGGCCCAGGGGCTGTCCAGCCAGCGCATGCTGTTGCAGGCCGCGGACCGGACGTGGGACACGGACCCGGAGGCGGCCCGGCGCCACACCCGTACCGCCGCCGACATCGCCGCCCGCGGCCTGGCCGAGGCCCGCCGGTTCGTCAACGACCTGGCCGCTCCGCAGTTCGACGGCGGCGCGCGGCTGGAGGACGCGCTGCGGGCACTGGCCGCCTCGGAGACGGCCGAGGGGACGGGAGCCCCGGTGCTCTTCCACCTCGACGGGGTCCCGGTCGCGCTGCCGGACGGGGTGCGGGCCGCGCTGCTGCGGATCGCCCAGGGCGCCCTGGCGAACGTCCGCGAGCACGCCGGCGCGGCGACGGCCGCCCTCACCCTGAGCTACCTCGGCGACCAGGTCGTCCTCGACGTCGCCGACGACGGGCGCGGCTTCGCGCCGGGCGCGCCGCCCTCCCCCGCCCGCGGGCGCGGCCACGGCCTGCCCGCGATGCGGGCGCGCGTGCGGCAGCTCGGCGGCACCCTGACCATCGAGTCGGCGCCCGGCGAGGGCACCGTCGTCTCCGTCTGCGTTCCCCTGGAGCCCCAGTGACCGGTCCTGAACCCCGCCGTCCCGTCCGCATCCTCCTGTGCGACGACCACGCCGTCGTCCGGGCCGGGCTGCTGGCGCTGCTGGCCAGCGCGCCCGGCATCGAGGTCGTGGGCGAGGCGGGCGGCGGCGAGGAGGCGGTCGCGCTGGCCGCCCGGCTGCGGCCCGACGTCGTCCTGATGGACCTTCAACTGGGGCCGGGCATGGACGGGGTCGAGGCGACGCGCCGCATCGTCGCGGAGGCGGCGGACTCCACGGCCGGACCCCGGACGGCCGCGTCTCACACGACCACATCCCGTACGACCCCACCCGGAACAACCACATCCGGAACTACCGCATCCAGTAAGGCCGCAGGAGCGGAACGCGGCGGTCCGTACGTCCTCGTCCTCACCACGTACGACACGGACGCCGACGTCACCCGTGCCATCGACGCCGGCGCGACGGGGTATTTGCTGAAGGCCGAGCGCCCGGAGGAGCTGTTCTCGGCCATCCGCGCGGCCGCCGAGGGGCGTACGACGCTGTCGCCGCCCGTCGCGAGCCGCGTCATGGCGCGGGTGCGCGGCGCCGGGCGGCCCTCGCTGACGGACCGCGAGCGGGACATCCTCGGTCAACTCGCCCGTGGACTGGGTAACCGGGAGATTGCTCGCGCTCTGTTCATCAGCGAGGCGACGGTGAAGACCCATCTGGGGCGGATCTACGACAAGTTGGGCGTCGATACGCGGGCGGGTGCCGTCGCGGTGGCAAAGGAACAGCGCCTGCTGCCCTGACAACCCGTGCCGCCCAGGCCCGTTGACCTGACATTCCAAGCCTTCCAGGCCGGTTGGCCGGACTTCACGCCATCTTGATGCCGCCGGCCCTAGCCTGTCGGCGGTCCGTAGCGGCCCGCTCCGCTCCGCTTGTATGCAATCCCATCGGATCGCATACAACTGCTGTCCTCGAACTGAGATGCGGCGGATTTCAAGTCCGGACCAGCCTCGGTCAGTTCACCGCATAGCGGAATCAATCAACCGCGTTTCGGAGAACGGCAGATCAAATCCTTGTTGCGCCCCTGTCAATGTCGGTCAGGGGATGGCACTCTCTCCTCAATCCACTCCTGCACCACTCCTGCACCACCGGGCAGCCGTAACCCGTGCTGCCCTAACCCCCCTCAAAGGGACGTGAGTTCACGGCCCGCACATAGGAGACAGAGTTGAGAAGCGTCACCTCCACCTCCCGCAAGAACACCCTGCGCGCCGCCGCGCTCGTCGCCTCCGCCGCCATGGTCGTCGTGGCCGTGCAGACCGGCTCCGCGAGCGCCACCCCCGACAAGGCGAGCGAGGCTTCGCCCCTCGCCGTCTCCGCAGGGCAGCGGGTCGCCGCGATCAAGGACGCGCAGTCCGCGGCTCCCTCCACCGCCGCGAAGCTCGGCCTCGGCGGCAAGGAGAAGCTCGTCGTCCGTGACGTGATCAAGGACGCGAACGGCACGGTCCACACCCGCTACGAGCGCACCTTCGACGGTCTGCCGGTGCTCGGCGGCGACCTCGTCGTGCACGAGGCGAAGAGCGGCTCGAAGAGCGTCGACAAGGCGACCGACGCCGAGATATCCGTGCCCAGCACCACCCCCGCCCAAGCCCCCGCCGCCGCGAAGAAGAGCGCGCTCAGCGCCGCCGCGGACGAGAAGACCGCCAAGGCCGGCGCCGACAGCGCGCCGCGCAAGGTCGTCTGGGCCGCCTCCGGCAAGCCGGTCCTCGCCTACGAGACCGTGGTCACCGGCGTCCAGAAGGACGGCACGCCCAGCAAGCTGCACGTGATCACGGACGCCGACACGGGCAAGAAGCTCTTCCAGCGCGAGGCCATCGAGACCGGCTCGGGCACCAGCACCTACAGCGGCACCGTGCAGCTCTCCACCACCAAGGGCGGCGACGGCTACCAGCTCCAGGACGGCGAGCGCGGCGGCCACAAGACCTACAACCTCTCCCAGGGCACGGACGGCACCGGGACCCTGTTCACCAACTCCACCGACACGTGGGGCGCGGGCGACCAGAAGGCTGCCGTCGACGCCCACTACGGCGCGGCCGTGACCTGGGACTTCTACAAGAACGTGCTCGGCCGCACCGGCATCAAGAACGACGGCGTCGCCGCGTACTCCCGCGTCCACTACGGCGACAGCTACGTCAACGCCTTCTGGGACGACGAATGCTTCTGCATGACCTACGGCGACGGTGAGGGCAACAAGAACCCGCTGACCTCGCTCGACGTGGCCGCGCACGAGATGAGCCACGGCGTCACCTCCGCCACGGCCGGCCTGAACTACAGCGGCGAGTCCGGCGGCCTCAACGAGGCCACCTCGGACATCTTCGGCACCGCCGCCGAGTTCTACGCCAACAACTCCACCGACAAGGGCGACTACCTCATCGGTGAGCAGATCAACATCAACGGCGACGGCACCCCGCTGCGCTACATGGACAAGCCCAGCAAGGACGGCAAGTCCAAGGACTCCTGGTCCTCCTCGCTCGGCCGCCTGGACGTCCACTACTCCTCGGGCCCGGCCAACCACTTCTTCTACCTGCTGTCCGAGGGCAGCGGCGCGAAGACGATCAACGGCGTGTCGTACGACAGCCCGACCGCCAACAACGTCAAGGTCGCCGGCATCGGCCGGGACAAGGCCACCAAGATCTGGTACAAGGCCCTGACCACGTACTTCACCTCCACCACCAACTACAAGGCCGCCCGCACCGGCACCCTGAAGGCCACCGCGGACCTCTACGGCTCCAGCAGCGCGGAGTACAAGGCAGTCGCCGCCGCCTGGACCGCGATCAACGTGAAGTAACGATCAACCGCACATGAGTCCGGGGTGCCCCGCCGCCGACGCGGGGCACCCCGGACTCGTACACGTTTACGCGTACGGCCCGGCGCCGTGACACCATCGAGGCGTGATCGACCTCGGCTACTCGCTCTCGCGCCGCTTCCCCGACCCCCCGCAGACGGACTACCGCACCGCTGACGTGCGGGCCCTGCGGCACGACCTGTTCTGCGGGGACGTCTACATCGCCGACGTGAAGACCGACCGCGAGCTGTCCACAGCCTGGGGATGGGTCCCGGTGCTCGACTTCGCGTGGGCGTTGTGCGACGTCATGGAGCGGATCGACCGCGACCCGCGGGGCAACCGCTCGGCGACCCCGCAGTTCGCCGAGCTCGACTTCACCGAGTCCACGGACTGCATGCTCTTCGAGCGGCGCTTCGGCTGGGTGGAGGTCTCCGCCGACTGGATGCCGGCCGACGAGCCCGCGCTCACCTTCGACCACCGCGCGCTGCGCCGCGAGGCCCGCGACTTCCTGCACGACCTGATCGCCGACCTGTGCGACATGCACGAGGGCCTCGCCGACAACCCCGTCGTCTGGGACCTCCAGGCCCGCTTCCCGCGCGTGTGACCGACGGCGGGATCACTCCGCCGCCGGCTCCACCCGTACGCCTATCTGCGCCGCGAACGCCGGGGCCAGGTCCAGGAGTTGGGACGGGCTGATCACCGCGCCCGACAGGTGCTCGATGCCGCGGGCGACGTCGAGCTGCGTCACCGCCCGCAGGTCCACGTCCGTCATCCGGGCCCCCGTGAAGTCGGCGCGGCGCAGCGCGCAGTCGCGGAAGGCGACGCGCTCCAGGCGCGCGCCGCCGAAGTCGGGCTCGGAGAGGACGACGCCCTCGAAGGTGACGTCCTTCAGCACGGCCCCGCGCAGATTCAGATAGTCGATCTTCCCGCCGCGGATCACGACCCGCTCCAGCGCCGCGCCGTGCAGCTGGGTGCCGCCGAGCCGGGCGTCGAGGATCTCCACGTCCCGCAGGCCGGCCTTCGACAGGTCGGTGCCCACGCCGCGGACGCCGTCCAGCACGCAGTCCGTGAACCGGGCCGCGACCAGCTCCGTCTCGTCCAGCGCGCAGCGGTACAGCCCGCAGTCCAGGAAGCGGGCGCCTATGCCCGGCTGCCCCGCGAAGTCGGTGTCCGTGAACGCGAGGCCGTCGTAGTCGCCCTCGGGCTCCAGCTCCGCGCCGTCATGCGGCCGCAGCTCGGGCAGCCGCACCTCCGGGAGCTTCGCCTCCGGGCGCGCCGCACCCGTCCGCTTCCTGCCGTGATCCGTCCCGCGCGTCGTCATGCCGTCCACGGTGGCACAGGCCACTGACAACGGCGCTTGACCTCAACCATGGCTGAGGTTGAAAGATCAAAGGCAACACCGGCACGACACGCGAACGACGACACGTACCCGCGAGACGCCCTGGAGACCGCCATGCACGCCGTACGACTGCACGCCTTCGGCCCCGCCGAGAACCTCGTCCACGAGCGGGTCGAGGACCCCGAGCCCGGCCCCGGGCAGGTCCGCATCGCCGTCGCCGCCGCCGGCGTGCACCTGCTCGACACCGCCCTGCGCTCCGGCTACACCAGCGCCGTCCACACCGCCCCCGAGCTGCCGACCATCCCCGGCCGCGAAGTCGCCGGCACGGTCGACGCCCTCGGTGACGGCGTCGACGCGAGCCTGCTCGGCCGGCGCGTCGTCGCCCACCTCGGCATGGTCCCCGGCGGCTACGCCGAGCTCGCCGTCACCGCCGCCGACAAGGTGCACGAGCTGCCCGCCGGGCTCGGCGAAGCCGAGGCCATCGCCATGATCGGCACCGGCCGCACCACGCTCGCCATCCTCGGCTTCACCGAGCTGAGCAGCAAGGACGTCGCCGTGGTGACCTCCGCCGCCGGAGGCATCGGCGCCCTCCTCGTGCAGTACGCCAAGAACGCCGGCGCCACCGTCGTCGGCCTCGCCGGCGGACCCGCCAAGGCGGAGCGCGTGCGCGCCCTGGGCGCCGACATCGCGCTCGACTACAACGACCCCGCCTGGCCGGACGCCGCCCGCGCGGCCCTCGACGGACGGGGCGCCACCGTCGTCTTCGACGGGGTCGGCGGCGAGGCCGCCCGCGCCGCGGTCGGCCTGCTCGGTCCCGGCGGCAGCCACCTGGTCTTCGGCTGGTCCGCCGACGGCCTGACCGGCGACGGACCGTCGTTCACGCTCAGCGAGGAGGAGCTCGCCGAGCGGGGCATCACCTCCCGCACCGTCCTCGGCCCCGCCATGATGGAGCGCATCGGCGGCCCCGAGGGACTGCGCCGCCTGGAGGCCACCGCCCTCGCCGACGCCGCCGCGGGCCGCGTCACCCCGCTCGTCACCCGCTTCCCGCTCACCGAGGCCGCCGCCGCGCACCGGGCCCTCGAAACCCGCCGGACGGTCGGCAAGGTGGTGCTCGTCCCGTAGGGCCCGCTCCGTAAGGCCTCTGAAGGAAGCCCCGTAAAACCTGCAAAAGGAGCCCCGCGTTCAGCAGGCGCCCCTCACCCGACCGGCCTACGCTGGATTGCGGATCTCCGCACGTACGGCCGTGAGAGCAGGTCCCATGAGTTCAACGGGTTCCACGCGTTCCTCCGACACAGGCCCCATACCCCCCTCCCCACCCGGCACCGCGCCCGGCCCCGACCCCCGCCGCTGGTGGGCGCTGGTGGTCATCGCGGTCGCCCAGCTGATGGTCGTCCTGGACGCCACCATCGTGAACATCGCCCTGCCGTCCGCACAGCGCGCCCTCCACATGTCGGACGGCAACCGCCAGTGGGTCATCACCGCCTACACCCTGGCCTTCGGCGGCCTGCTGCTCCTCGGCGGCAGGATCGCCGACCTGGCCGGCCGCAAGCGCACCTTCATGACCGGCCTCGTCGGCTTCGCCGCGGCCTCCGCCCTCGGCGGCGCCGCGCACACCTCCGGCCTGCTGTTCATGGCCCGCGCCCTGCAAGGCGCCTTCGCCGCGCTCCTGGCCCCCTCCGCGCTGTCCCTGCTGACCACCACCTTCACGGTCGGCAAGGAACGCGCGAAGGCCTTCGGCATCTACGGCGCCATCGCGGGCGGCGGCGCCGCGATCGGCCTGATCGCGGGCGGCCTGCTCACCGAGTACCTCGACTGGCGCTGGTGCCTCTACGTCAACGTGCCCATCGCCCTGGCCGCCCTGCTCGGCGCCGGAGCCTTCCTCCACGACGACCGGCGGCGCGGCGAACGCCCCCGCCTCGACATCCGCGGCGTCCTCCTGGGCTGCGGCGGCCTCGTCTCCCTCGTCTACGCCTGCAGCGAGGCCCAGCCGCGCGGCTGGAGCAACGCCCTCGTCCTCGGCCTGCTGTGCGGCGGCGTGGCGCTGCTGGGCGCCTTCGCGTGGTGGCAGGGCCGCGCGCCGAGCCCGCTGCTCCCCTTGCAGATCGTGCGCGACCGCAACCGCAGCGGGGCGTTCCTGATGATGGGCCTGGCCGTCATCGCCATGTTCGGCATGTTCCTCTTCATGACCTACTACCTCCAGGTCATCCTCGGCTACTCCCCCGTGAAGACCGGCCTCGCGTTCCTCCCCGTGACCGCGGCGATCGTCGCCGGCTCCACCCAGATCTCCGCCCGCCTGCTGAACCACGTGCCCCCGCGGGCGCTCATGGTGCCCGGGGCCCTCCTCGCCGCCGGCGGGCTGTTCCTGCTCACGTTCCTGCCCGTCGAGCCCGCCTACGTCAGCCACGTACTGCCCGCGGAGCTCCTCGTCGGCCTCGGCATGGGCCTGATCTTCATGCCCGTCATGGCCACCGCCACGTCCGGCGTCGCCCCGCACGACTCCGGCGTCACGTCCGCCACGGTCAACACCGCGCAGCAGGTGGGCGGCTCCATCGGCACCGCCCTCCTCAACACCATCGCCACGTCCACCAGCGCCACGTACATCGCCGCGCACCTCAAGACCGCCGCCGCCGACGCCGCGGCGACCGGCGGCGCCCTGACACCCGCCGTGCGCGACACCGTCGTCAGGACCGGCGTCGTCCACGGCTTCCACGTCGCGATCGGCTGGGGCGCGGGCATCATGCTCCTCGCCGGCCTCGTCGGCGGCGTCCTGGTCACGGCCCGCCCGCCCAAGCACGCGAGCCCGCTCGGGGACGTCGAGGCAGGTGCGGCCCCCGGGGACGGTGCGACGACCGAGGCCGAGGAGCGGCACCACATGCGGGCGTCCGGCCCGGAGGACGGCTCCCCGTGACGGCCGCGCCCCCGCGCCCACCTTCGCCTCCGCCTCACGTAAAAATCGCTGGCCACGCCCCTCCCCCGCCCCCATCCTGGCCCCATGAAGATCGAGATCAGGGACGCCCGCGACACCGACTGGCCCGCCGTCTGGCCCCTCGTCCGCGACACCGCCGCTGCGGGCCTCACTTACACCTTCCCGCGCGACCTCGACGAGGACACCGGCCGCGCCATGTGGATGCTCGGCGCCCCCGGCCGTACGGTCGTGGCCGTCGACGACGAGGGCACCGTCCTCGCCACCGCCAAGATGAACCCCAACCACATGGGCCCGGCCTCGCACATCGCCAGTGCGAGCTTCATGGTCTCCCCCGAAGCCGCCGGCCGCGGCATCGGCCGGGCCCTCGGCGAGCACGTCATCGCCTGGGCCCGGGAGCAGGGCTACCGCGCCATCCAGTTCAACGCCGTCGTCGAGACCAACACCCGCGCCGTCGCCCTCTGGAAATCCCTCGGATTCCGCATCGTCGGCACCCTGCCCGAGGCGTACCGGCTCCCCGACGGCACCTACACCGGCCTGCACATCATGTACCTGCAGCTGTAGCCCGCCGGGCGCACACCGGAGCGGAAACGGTGGCCCCTAGGCCACCACCCGCATGCCGTGCGCCGTATTGTTCAGCCGCCGCCCGCCCGACTCCGTGCAGACGACAATGTCCTCGATCCGTACACCGAAACGCCCCGGAAGATAAATCCCCGGTTCGATGGAGAAACACATCCCCTGCACCAGCGGGAGATGCTCGCCCTCCACCAGATACGGCGGCTCGTGCGTCGTCACGCCGATACCGTGCCCCGTACGGTGAATGAAGTACTCACCGAACCCCGCCGAACGGATGACGTGCCGCGCCACCCGGTCGATCTCCTGGCACGCCACACCCGGCCGCACCGCCTCGAACGCCGCCTGCTGCGCCTCGCGCACCACGTCGTGCACCTTGCGCTCCTCGGCCGTCGGCTGCCCCACGTGCACCGTGCGCGTCGTGTCCGAGCCGTAGCCGTCCTTCAGACCGCCGAAGTCCATGACGACCATGTCGCCCAGCTCGATGACCCGGTCGCCCGCGTCGTGATGCGGATTGGCGGCGTTCGGACCCGAGCCGACGATCGTGAAGTCGACCTGGCTGTGCCCGTGTTCGCGCAGGAGCCGCGCCAGGTCGGCCGCCACCTCCCGCTCCTGCCGCCCCTCGAACTGCAAGCCGGTCACTTCCTCGTACGCCGCGTCCGCCGCCGCGCCCGCCGCCGCGAGCCGCTCCACCTCGTAGGCGTCCTTCACCGCCCGCAGCATCGGCATGACCTCGGTGAACGCCCCGTACGACACGCCCGGGCAGGCCCGTTGCAGACCCAGCAGGTGCAGCGCCCAGGCGTTGTCCGAGACGCCGTAGCGGGCCGCCGGCGCGAGCAGCGGGGCCAGCGCCGCGTACGGGTCCTGGCCGTCGCTCCAGCCGGTGACCGACAACGACGCGCCCGACGGGGAGCGTTCGGCGTCGGGGCGCTCCAGGGCGGGGACGAGAAGCCGCGGCCGCTCGCCCGGCGTGATCAGCAGGGCGGTCAACCGCTCGGTGGGCGGCGGCCGGTAGCCCGTGAGCCAGTCCAAGTCGGGGCCCGGTGTGACGATCAGACCGGCCAGGCCGGAGTCGGCGGCCTCGACGGCGGCGCGCTCCAGGCGGTCGGCATAGGCCGGCCCGCCCGCGGATCCACCGGGCGGGGTCGGGGCGGGTGCGGCGGCATCGCTCATGGGGGCAGCGTAATCCGCACGAAGGCGCCCGGAGCCGCGTTTCTCTACCTCACGGGTGACACTCCCTCATCCGGCCGGATGAGAGCGACCCCGACCCAGGGCCGATTTCCCGGCGATTCCATTGTGGAGCCAATTCCGGGGTGTCTAGCGTGTTCATGCCTGCCTGCCGTCCGCCCACCGGAAGCGACGCGGGAATCACCTAGCTAGGAGCACCACGCATGTTCCGACGAGTCGGGCGGTTCGCCGTCCACCGACCATGGCTCACCATTGCCGGCTGGATCCTCGCCGCGGTGGCCCTCAGCCTGCTCGCCCCGGGGCTGAAGTCCACCACCGATGAAACGGAATTCCTTCCTTCACATTACGAATCCGTGCAGGCGGGCAAACTTCAGGAAAAGGCCTTCCCCAAGACCGAACAGCCCTCCGCGATCGTCGTCTTCCAGCGCTCCGACGGCGGCAAGCTCACCGACGCCGACCGCGCCGACGTCGCCAAGGTCACCCGCGGGCTGGACGACAAGCACCGCAAGGGCGTCGCACACATCGTGACGAACCCGCAGGCGGTCTCCCCCAACGGCGAGATCGCCCTCGCCAACGTCGTCGCGACCGACCGGAACTCCCAGGACGGCACCCTGCCCAACGCGGTCAAGGACCTCCGTCAGGACGCCAAGGGCCTCCTGGACGGCACCCACCTGAAGGCCGGCTTCACCGGCCAGGCCGCCACCAACCTGGACGCCCAGGAGTCCTCCGGCGACACCGACTCGATGATCATGTCGGCCACCCTCCTCCTGATCGTCGTCCTGCTGCTGGTCATCTTCCGCAGCCCGCTGATAGCGCTGATGCCCGTCCTCATCATCGCCCTCGTCTTCGCCGTCGCCCTCGGCCTCATCGGCACCGCCGCCCACCTCGGCGGCCTCAAGGCCGACACCTCCATCTCCGCCATCCTCATCGTCGTCCTCTTCGGCGTCGGCACCGACTACATCCTCTTCCTCCTCTTCCGCTACCGCGAAGAGCTGCGCGCCGGGCAGGAGCCCAAGGAGGCCCTCACCAACGCCGTCGCCCGCGTCGGCGAGACCATCGCCTCCGCCGCCGGCGCCGTCATCGTCGCCTTCCTCGCCCTCCTGCTCTCCACCATGGGCATGATGCGCGCGATGGGCCCCTCGCTCGCCATCGCCGTCGGCGTCACCCTCGTGGCCGCCCTCACCCTCGTGCCGGCCGTCTTCTCCCTCCTCGGCACCAAGGCCTTCTGGCCCTCCAAGGCCTGGAAGAAGAAGCCCCGCAACCGCGTCGCGGGCGGCCTCGGCTCCCTCGTCGCCCGCCGCCCCGCCGCCATCGCCACGCTCTCCGCCGCCGTCCTGGCCGCGCTCGCCGTCGGCGCCCTCAGCTTCAAGGCCGAGTTCGACACCGACAGCCAGCTGCCCCAGAAGCTGGAATCCGTCCAGGCCATGAAGGACCTCCAGCGCGGCTTCTCCGCCGGCCAGTCCGACCCCGCCATGGTCTACGTCGAGTCCCGCGGCGGCACCGCCCTCGACAAGGGCGCCCTCGGCACGTACAAGAAGGAGCTCGCCGGCACCGACGGCGTCGGCACCGTCTCCGACCCGGTCATCAGCCCCGACGGCACCGTCGCCCAGTACAGCGTCGTCCTCAAATACCGCCCCACCGAGGACAAGGCCATCGACCTCGCGGGCGGCGCGCTCCGCGACAGCGCCCACAAGGCCGCGCCCGACGGCACCAAGGCCTACGTCGGCGGCACCTCCGCCGTCCTCGCCGACGTCGAGAAGGCCGTCAACCACGACTACAAGCTCGTGTTCCCCATCGCCGGCCTCGCCATCATGGTCATCCTGGGCCTGCTGCTCCGCAGCCTCGTCGCCCCGCTCTACCTGATGGTCGCCGTCGCCCTCGGCTTCAGCGCCACGCTCGGCTCGACGGTCTGGCTCTTCCAGGACCTCCAGCACAAGAACGGCCTGCTGTTCATGCTGCCGGTCATCGTCTACCTCTTCGTCGTCGCCATCGGCACCGACTACAACATCCTCATGGTCGCCCGCCTGCGCGAGGAGGTCCGGCGCGGCGTCCCGGCCCGCGAGGCCGTCCGCACCGCGGTCACCCGCTCGGCCCCGACCATCGCCTCCGCCGCGGTCATCCTCGCCGGCACCTTCGGCGTCCTCCTGCTGGCCGACAACTCGATGCTCCAGCAGATGGGCTTCGCCGTCGCCTTCGGCATACTGCTGACGGCCTTCGTGATGGCCATGCTCCTCGTCCCGACGGTCACGTCCCTCCTGGGCCACAAGGCCTGGTGGCCGGGCCACCAGGACGCCCCCCGCCCGGACCCCGCGGCGGGCCCCTTCCCCGCCCAGTCCCACGGCCGCCACCGCGCAGCGGACGAGGAGGTCCGCAGCTGAGGCGGCCGGGCCGGACCGGCCCCTGACACGACGAAACCGCAGGCCCAGGGAGGGACCTGCGGTTTCGTTCTGCGAGCCGACTGTCGGGTTCGAACCGACGACCTTCGCTTTACAAGAGCGGTGCTCTACCAGCTGAGCTAAGTCGGCCTGTCCGTTGCAGTCTAACCAAACTCCGGCCATGCCCAGGCCATGAATTTTCACAGCCTCCGGCTGCTGACAACCGACCGCACCGCAGGTACCGTCACCACCAACCCAATCCAATTGGACTGGACCACTCCCTCTACTCGGATCGTCCGGCACGTTCCTGCCGGTGAAGGGACTCATCACCATGGCCACGGTCACGTACGACAAAGCCACCCGGATCTATCCCGGGGCCGACAAGCCCGCCGTCGATCAGCTCGACATCGCCATCGAGGACGGTGAGTTCCTCGTCCTGGTCGGGCCGTCCGGGTGCGGGAAGTCGACCTCGCTGCGGATGCTCGCGGGGCTCGAGGACGTCAACGGGGGGTCGATCCGGATCGGGGACCGGGACGTCACCCATCTGCCGCCCAAGGACCGGGACATCGCCATGGTGTTCCAGAACTACGCGCTCTACCCGCACATGACCGTCGCCGACAACATGGGCTTCGCCCTGAAGATCGCGGGCGTGCCCAAGTCGGAGATCCGCCAGAAGGTGGAGGACGCGGCGAAGATCCTCGACCTCACCGAGTACCTGGGGCGCAAGCCGAAGGCGCTCTCGGGCGGGCAGCGGCAGCGCGTGGCGATGGGGCGGGCCATCGTGCGCGAGCCGCAGGTGTTCCTCATGGACGAGCCGCTGTCGAACCTCGACGCGAAGCTGCGCGTGCAGACGCGCACGCAGATCGCCGGGCTCCAGCGCCGCCTCGGCATCACCACGGTCTACGTCACCCACGACCAGGTCGAGGCCATGACCATGGGCGACCGCGTCGCCGTCCTCAAGGACGGGCTGCTCCAGCAGATCGACACACCGCGGAACATGTACGACCGGCCGGCGAACCTGTTCGTCGCCGGGTTCATCGGCTCGCCGGCCATGAACCTGGTCGAGGTGCCGGTGACCGACGGCGGCGTGAAGTTCGGCAACAGCGTCGTCCCCGTGTCGCGCGAGGCGCTCGCCGGCACCGGCAAGGGTGACCGCACGGTCACGGTGGGTGTCCGCCCCGAGCACTTCGACGTCGTCGAACAGAACGGCGCGACCGCCAGGACGCTCGGCAAGGAGTCGAAGGACGCCCCGGCCGGCCTCGCCGTCACGGTCAACGTCGTGGAGGAGCTGGGCGCCGACGGATACGTGTACGGCACGGCCGAGGTCGGCGGCGAGCGCAAGGACCTCGTCGTCCGCGTGAACGGCCGCAACGTGCCCGAGAAGGGCTCCCTCCTGCACGTCGTGCCGCGCCCCGGTGAGCTGCACGTCTTCTCCACCTCCTCCGGCGAGCGGCTGAGCGACTGACCCTCCGCCCGGCACCGCCGTCCGCGTGAAACCCCCGCCCCCGTGCCGCCAAAAGGCCGGGGGCGGGGTGTTTTTCGGGGCGAAGCCGCACCGGTCGCCGTTTTCCCCGGCAGACCACCCTTTTCGAGTCCCGTGCGTCAACTCGGCGACGCGCCGCACCCCCTGACATATCCCTCGACCGGGTGACTAGATGTCGCGGCGTCATTACCCCTCGCTACCATCTGCGGCATGAACCAGGCCGCCCGCCACATCGGCAGAACCCTTGCCTTCGTACTCCCCGTCGTTCTCGTCCTTTCGGGAACCCTCGCGGTGACCCGCGTCCCGTGGGCCGCGCCTGCCGATTCGCAGGTGCTCACCGCCTCCTCCAACACCGCCTCCACCCAGGCCCGCGGCCTCGCCCCGCACGAGGTGCTGCGCGACAAGCTGCTGACCGAGATGCAGGAGAAGAACCCGGGCGTCGCCCTCACCCACCTCCAGCAGGCCACCAACGGCCGCCCCTCGCTGGCCCGGCACTGCGTCGAGATCGCCCGCAGCCTCGGCCGCGCGGCGGTCGCGAAGTACGGCCCCAAGCAGGCCCAGAGCTTCGCCCGGCCCGTCTGCGACACCTCGTACGCCTCCGGCGTCCAGGCCCGCTGACCGCCGCCGGGGGGCACGGCTGCCGCGGCACCGCCGGTCCGCCCGCGGACGGCACCGCATATCGTGCGGGGCATGACCGGCACGCACGCGCATCCGTACCCCGCCCAAGCCGTGATCCTGGCCGGCGGCCAGGGGTCGCGGCTGCGCCCGTACACCGACGACCGACCCAAGCCGATGGTCGAGATCCCCGGCACCGGGACCCCGATCATCGGCCATCAGCTGGCCTGGCTGGCCGCCGAGGGCGTCACCGACGCCGTGGTCTCGTGCGGCCATCTGGCGGAAGTCCTCCAGGACTGGCTCGTGTCGGCCGATCTTCCGCTGCGGGTGACGACCGTCGTCGAGAAGGAGCCGCTCGGCCGGGGCGGCGGCCTGAAGTACGCGGCGGCCTCCCTGCCGCACCCCGACCGGCCCTGGTACGCCACCAACGGCGACATCTGGACCCGCTTCTCGCTGCGCGAGATGGCCGCCTTCCACCATGAGCGTGACGCGGCGGCCACCCTGGCCCTGGCCCGGCCCCGGATCCCCTGGGGAGCCGTCGAGACCGACGAGTTCGGGCACGTGCTGGACTTCATCGAGTCCCCGCCCTCCCCGTATCTGATCAACGCGGGCGTCTACGTCTTCTCCGCCGCCTTCACGGACCTGCTGCCGGAGCGCGGGGACCACGAGCGCACGACGTTCCCCCGGCTGGCGCGCGAGCGGCGCCTCGCGGGCTATCCGCTGCCGCACGGCGCGTACTGGCGGGCCATCGACACGGCCAAGGACCTGACCGAGGCGGCGAAGGAGCTTGCCGGTACGTAGGACCGCGGGCGGCCGCGGATTCCGCCGGACCCTCGCCGTCGTGGCGTGTCGCCGCCGCGGCGGGCACTTTCTTCCGCCGCCACGGCGACGGGAACGGCCCCGCACCCGGAAAGGGTGCGGGACCGTTGCTGCGGGGCCTGCTCAGCCCAGGAGGCCTCCCAGCGCTCCCGTGCCGCCGCTGGACGAGCCGCCGCCCGAGGACGTGCCGCCCGTGCTGCCCGACGTGCTGCCCGCGCCGCTGGAGGCCGACGAGCCGCCCGAGGGGCTGCGCGGGGCGGCCGGCGGGGCGGGGTGCCGCGGGGTCTGCGGGGCGGGGCGGACGCCCTGGCTGGCGCCGGGCCGACCGGTGCCGCCCGCCGCGGCGCCGGTGGGGGTGCGGGCGGCGCCGGGCGCGGCCGGGGCGGTCGCGGACGGGGTCGCCGAGTGGGTGCCGGGGGCCGTGGGCGTGGGGGTGCCGGCGGCCGACGGGCCGTGGGAGCCGCGCGGGGTGCGGGCGGCGCCGGGGCTCTGCGGGTCCGGGGAGCCGGGGAGGTTGTTGACCGGGGGGTCGCTGGGGCCGGGGACCTTGACGGTCTGGGAGGAGCGGACGGCGCCGCCGAGGGTGGAGCCGACCAGCAGGGTGAGGCCGATGACGACCGTGGCCATGATCGTGCCGCGGCGCAGGACGCGCCGCCGCAGGTCCCACAGCTCGGCGCGCGGGCCGAGGCGGCGCCAGGCCTCGCCGGCGAGCCGCCCGTCGATGGAGTAGAAGGGCGCCCCGGCGATCACGAGGGGGCTCCAGGCGGCCAGGTAGATGATGTCGGGGGCGTCGTAGACGGGGGTGCTGCGCCAGCTGACGGTGACGATCAGGACGGCGGACAGCAGCACGCCGACGCAGGCGGCGAGGCGCTGCCAGAGACCGACGATGGTGAGCACGCCGACGACGATCTGGAGGAAGGCGACGGTGAGGCCGGCGCCCACGGGGTGGCTGAGGGCGAAGTCGCGCAGGGGCTCGGCGGCGGGCCAGGGGTGGAGGGCCGTGAGCCAGGCGACCATGGAGCCGCGCTTGCCGCCGTCGAAGTAGCCGGGGTCGCAGAGCTTGCCCATGCCGGCGTAGACGGAGATGAGGCCGAGGAAGATCCGCAGCGGCAGCAGGACGACGCCGAGGTTCATCCGGCGGCCGGGGTAGTAGGCGTGCCGGACGGAGTCGCGCTTGGTGGCGCTCTCCTCGCCGTCCGCGCCCTCGGCGCCGTCTTCGTCGTACTCCGCGTCGTAGCCGCCGGGGTCGTCGGGGCCGCCGAACTGCGGGTAGCGGTAGCGGTCTTCGTCGTACGCGCTGCCGGTGGGGCGGACGCCGTGCAGGAGCTGCGTCTCGGGGCCGGCGGGACCGGCGGCGTCGACGAGCTCGCCGGGGCCGGTGCGCTCGCCGTGGCTGCGGGGGCCCACGACGGAGGGGGGCTGATCGCCGACGCGGATGCGGGGCAGCACCTGGGTGGAGCCCGCGTCGGTGACGGCGGAGTCCCGTACGGCCTGGAGGAGTTCGGTGGGCGCCGCGTCGCCGGGGGCGGCCCGCCCGCTCCACACCACGGGAGCGCGCCGTTTGGGCGCGCTCTTGACGGTGGGCAGCTGCGCCGTGTCGGCGATGCCTGCGTACTGGCGGGCGACGCGCGGGGGCCGGGCGAGCTGCACGCGGAAACTCACGTGGTTGACGGCGATCTGCGCCGGGTCGGACGGAACCTTCACCGTACTCAGCGCGGGCTGGTCGTCGTACCCGGAAGAGCTTCCCCCCGTGGGTGTGCGGGGTGTTCTGGTGTCCACACTCATCTAACCGAGTGACTTCTGATTAGGACACTGCCTTGACCGGTTCGAACTGCCGGGGACGCGTCAACGCTTCCCGCCGGGGGACGGCCGGAGCGGGCCGGGACGGGCCGGCGGCGATGTCCTCACACGCCGGACCGGCTGGTCAACCAGCCGGTCCGGCGTGTGAGGAGGGCGACCGGGCCGCCGCGTGCGACGCCCGGTGAATCCGCTTATGCCCGGCGGCGCGCCGCCTCGTACAGCACGACGCCCGCGGCGACACCCGCGTTGAGCGACTCCGCGCCGCCCGGCATCGGGATGCGCACGCGGAAGTCGCAGGTCTCGCCGACGAGGCGGGACAGGCCCTTGCCCTCGCTGCCGACGACGATGACGACCGGGCCTCCGAGGGCTTCGAGCTCGTGCAGCTCGACGTCGCCGTCGGCGGCGAGGCCGACGACGACCAGGCCCTCCTTCTGGTACGACTCCAGCATCCGCGTCATGTTGGTGGCGCGGGCGACGGGCGTCCGGGCGGCGGTGCCGGCGGAGGTCTTCCAGGCGCTGGCGGTCATGCCGGCCGCGCGGCGCTCGGGGACGACCACGCCGTGGCCGCCGAAGGCGGAGACGGAGCGGACGACGGCGCCGAGGTTGCGCGGGTCGGTGATGCCGTCGAGGGCGACGATCAGCGGGTCCTCGCCGTCGTCGAAGGCGGCGGCGGAGAGGTCCTCGGGGTGGGCGTACTCGTAGGGCGGGACCGACAGGACGAGGCCCTGGTGGTTGAGGCCGTTGGTCATCCGGTCGAGCTCGGGACGGGGGGCCTCCATGAGGTTGAGGCCCTTGTCGGTGGCGAGCTGGAGGGCCTCGCGCACGCGCTCGTCGTTGTCGAGGTACTGCTGGACGTAGAGGGTCTTGGCGGGCACGCCCTCGCGCAGCGCCTCGACGACGGAGTTGCGGCCGACGACGAGCTCGTTGGGGCCCTTGGGGCCGCCGCGGCGGGGGGCGGGGCGGCGGGCCGCCGCCTGCTTGGCCTGGGCGTTGGCGACACGGTTCTTCTTGTGTCCCTTGCGCATGGAGGCGGGCGGGGTCGGGCCCTTGCCCTCCAGGCCCCGGCGCCGCTGGCCGCCGCTGCCGACCGTCGCGCCCTTCTTGTTGGACGTGCGGCGGTTCCTGCGCTGGCTGTTGCCGGCCATGGGGTCACCTGACTTCTTCTACTCTGCCGCCCTGGGACCGATCGGCCCCGGCGGGCCCTTGCGGGCTTCGGACGGCTGCGCCGGACTGGGTCCGGCGGTTGCCTACTACGTACGTACGAAAAGTGTCCCTCAGGACAGCGACCAGCGCGGTCCGGACGGGGTGTCCTCGATGGCGAGGCCGGCGTGCTGGAGCTGGTCGCGGATGGCGTCGGCGGCGGCCCAGTCCTTGCGGGCGCGGGCGGCCTGGCGCTGGTCGAGGACGAGGCGGACGAGGGAGTCCACGACGCCGTGGAGGTCGTCGCCGCGGCCGGCGGAGGCGTCGGCCCACTGCTCGTCGAGCGGGTCGAGGCCGAGGACGCCGAGCATGGCGCGGACCTCCGCGAGGCGGGCGACGGCGGACTCCTTGTCGTCCGCGGTCAGGGCGGAGTTGCCCTGGCGGACGGTGGTGTGGACGATCGCGAGCGCCTGGGGGACGCCCAGGTCGTCGTCCATGGCCTCGGCGAAGGCGGGCGGGACCTCGGCGGCGGGCTCGACGGTCTTGCCGGCCATCTCGCAGACGCGCTGCATGAAGCCCTCGATCCGCGCGAACGCGGCCTCGGCCTCGCGCAGGGCCTCCTCGCTGTACTCGATCATCGAGCGGTAGTGCGGGGTGCCGAGGTAGTAGCGCAGGACGATGGGGCGCCAGTGCTTGACCATCTCGGAGACGAGGACGGAGTTGCCGAGGGACTTCGACATCTTCTCGCCGCTCATGGTGACCCAGGCGTTGTGCACCCAGTACGAGGCGAAGTCGTCGCCGAAGGCCTTGGCCTGGGCGATCTCGTTCTCGTGGTGGGGGAAGATCAGGTCGAGGCCGCCGCCGTGGATGTCGAAGGCGGTGCCCAGGTACTTGTGGGCCATGGCGGAGCACTCCAGGTGCCAGCCGGGGCGGCCGCGGCCCCACGGGGTCTCCCAGGAGGGCTCGCCGGGCTTGGCGGCCTTCCACATGGCGAAGTCGCGGGGGTCGCGCTTGCCGGTCTCGCCCTCGCCGGAGGGCTGGAGGAGATTGTCCAGCTCCTGGTTGGAGAGCTGGAGGTAGCCGGGGAAGGAGCGCACGTCGAAGTAGACGTTGCCGTCGGCGGCGTAGGCGTGGCCGCGCTCGATGAGGCCGCGCATCATCTCGACCATCTCGGTGACGTGGCCGGTGGCGCGGGGCTCGACGGTGGGCGGCAGGCAGCCGAGGACGTCGTAGCCGCTGTTGAAGGCGCGCTCGTTCTCGTAGCCGATGGACCACCAGGGGCGGCCCTGGTCCGCGGCCTTGTTGATGATCTTGTCGTCGATGTCCGTGACGTTGCGGACGAAGGTGACGTCGTAGCCGCGGTAGGTGAACCAGCGGCGGAGGATGTCGAAGTTCAGGCCGGAACGGATGTGGCCGATGTGCGGAGCGGCCTGCACGGTCGCGCCACACAGGTAGATCGAGACGCAGCCCGGAGTGAGCGGGGAGAAGTCGCGGATCTGCCGGGCGCTGGTGTCGTACAGGCGAATGGTCACGCAACCAGAGTAGTGGGCGTTCGGCAGTGCCCCCGGCAATCGGGGGTGCGGAAGGACGGGAACGAGGGGTTCCGCGGGATCCCGAGAGGAAATACCCCTCTTTGCTCCCTATCTTCCTAATACGGCCTAATACGGCAAAAGTACGGATCTGCGTGATAGCTTCCCGGGCACTGCCTCACCTTCACCGCCTGGAGGGGCGTTGCACCCCACCCTGCCCGTACAGCCCGAGGGAAGCCGCGGGCCCGTCCGGCTGGCCGCACTGGACGGTCTGCGGCTGTGCGCGGCACTGATGGTGGTGGCGTACCACTACGTGGCGTTCGGCAGCGGGGCGTGGGCGGGGCCGCCGGCGGAGGTCTTCCCCGCCGCCCACGTGCCGGCGTCGTACGGGTGGCTGGGCGTGCAGCTGTTCTTCATGATCAGCGGCTTTGTGATCTGCATGAGCTGCTGGGGCCGGGGGCCAGGCGAGTTCGCCGTGTCGCGCGTCACCCGGCTCTTCCCCGCGTACTGGTTCTCCGTCCTGGCCGTCGCCCTCGCCGTCTGTCTGTGGCCGATGGCGGACGAAACCCTCCGTTCGCGGGACGTCGCCGTCAACCTGACCATGCTCCAGTCACCCCTCGGGGTGGATGCCGTCGACGGCGTGTACTGGACGCTGTGGGTCGAGCTGCGCTTCTACCTGCTCTTCGCGCTGGTCGTCGCCGGCAGGGGGCTCACGTACGCGCGGGCGGTCGGCTTCTGCGTGATCTGGGGCTTCGCGGCGGCCGTCGCGGCGGCGGTGGACGAGCCGCTGCTCGACCAGGTGCTGCTGCCGGAGGACTGCTGGTACTTCATCGCGGGCATTGCCTTCCACCTCATGTACCGCCACCGCCCGAACCTCGTGCTGTGGCTGCTGGTCGCCGGGTGCTTCCTCGTCGCGCAGCACTACCTGGTGGTGGCCCAGGGACGTGCGGAGGGCCACATGGGCCACCGGGTGCCGCACTGGCCGACGGCGGTGCTGCTGGCCGTCTTCTTCGCCGCCATGGCGGCGGTCGCGCTCGGCTGGACCCGGCGCCTGACGCACCGGTCGCTGACCGCGGCCGGCGCGCTGACCTATCCCCTCTATCTGATCCACGAGCGGGTGGGCTGGCTGGTGATCCGGCGGACGGCCGGCGCCGCGCCCCCGGCCGTCCTGCTGCCCGCGCTGGTGGCGGGGATGCTGGCGACGGCGTGGCTGGTGCACCGGCTGGTGGAGCGGCCGCTGGCGGGGGTCCTGCGGCGCGGGCTGCGGCGGGCGGCGGCCGAGATGCGGGCCGCCTCACAGGGCGCGTCGCAGGCCGGACCTCCGGGAGCACCGCAAGCCGGACCTCCTGGGGCATCGCAGGCCGCATCGCCGGGCTCACCACAAGATCGTCACAAGATCACCCCGGAGCCGTTCCAGGCCGGGGGTTGGAATTACGGCAGAGACAGGAGATAACTGTCACGGCGGGCCGGGGGGTCCTTGTGTCAGCATGCCCGCGGACGGCCCTCGTAGGATGAGCCGACCTGAGCCGATGGAGAGGACCACATGCGTTTCGCCAGCCGAGGAGATCTCGATGGCGGCCTGGCTGCAGCCGGACGGAAACCGGCGGCTCCCAGGCTTTACGTCCTGGACGGGCTCCGGATCGTCGCGGCCCTCATGGTCGTCTTCTTCCACTACGTGGCGCTGCGCGGCGGCTGGGGCCAGGACCCCGAGCACATCTTCCCCAATGCGTGGAAGTTCGCCCAGTACGGCTGGACCGGCGTCGAGATCTTCTTCCTCATCAGCGGCTTCGTCATCTGCATGAGCACGTGGGGCCGCTCGCTGGGGGACTTCTTCATCTCCCGGGTGTCGCGGGTCTACCCCGCCTACTGGGTCGGGATCCTGCTCACGGCCGCGGTCGTCTCGCTGTGGCCGCAGGTGCGGCAGGTCAACGGCGGCTTCGACGGCATCCTCACGAACCTGACCATGCTCCAGTCGGGGCTCGGGGTCTGGGACGTCGACGGCGTCTACTGGACGCTCTTCATCGAGCTGAAGTTCTACGTAATGTTCGCGGTCGTCGTGGCTACGGGCGTGACGTACCGCAAGTGCGTGCTCTTCTGCGTCGTGTGGACGATCGTCGCGCTGGCCTCGGTCCAGGCGGACATCAAGCTCCTCGACCAGTGGGCGATGCCGCTCTTCCAGCCGTACTTCGTGGCGGGCATCGCCTTCTACCTGATGTACCGCTACCGCCCCAACGCCCTGCTCTGGGGCATCGTCGCGATGTCGCTGCTCCTCGCCGAGCACCAGATCGGCCGCCGCGTCCGGGACAACACCACGCACAACATCCCCGACTGGCCCGCCAAGGCGATCGTCTTCGTCGCGTTCGTGCTGATGGCACTGATCGCGTGCGGCGTGTTCAACCGGATGCAGTGGCGCTGGCTGTCCACGGCGGGCGCGCTCACCTACCCGCTGTACCTGATCCACCAGTACATCGGCATGACGGTCATCTACGGCCTGCGCGACCGCGTCCCCCGGCCCGCGCTGGTCGCCGGCCTGATCGTGGTGATGCTCTGCGCGGCGTGGCTGATGCACAAGTTCGTGGAACGGCCGCTGAGCTCCAAGCTGCGCAAGGTACTGCGCTCCAGCATGGAGGAGGTGCGGCAGCACTCCCCGCGGCGTGCGGCGCCGGCTGCGCCAGGGGCCTCGCAGGCGGCTCCACAGGGAGCCCCGCAGGCGGCTTCGCCGGTTCCCGAGCAGCACGGCGGGCGCGAGGAGGTCCGCGAGAGCGCGGTGGCGCAGCGGCTGCGGGCGTACGAGACGGGCCTGTACGAGCAGCCGGCGGACGACCGGGTGCCCGTGGGCCGGACGGACGGGGCCTGAGCCTCAGGGGCGCGGGCCCGAGCCGTACGGGCCGGGCTGTGGGCCTGTGCGGGCCGGCTGCCCGTACGGACGGGCCGGGGCCCGCGCCTGCCGGGCCGCTCCGAGCCTGAGCCGTACGGGCGCGCGTTCCGGCTTGTCCCGGCTTGTACGCGCCCCTTTCCCGCGCCGGCGGCATACGGTGAGCGCGATCGCGTACGCGCACGCTCCCCCGGGAAGGATCCGCCGTGGCCGCCACGCTCTCCGACGACCTGAAGAAGCTCCTCGACGACGCCCCCGTCTTCGCGACCGTCGCCACGGTCCAGCCGGACGGCAGCCCCCAGCTCACGGTCACCTGGCTCACGCGCGACGGCGACGACCTGCTGATCTCCACGACCGTCGGGCGGCGCAAGGAGAAGAACCTGCGCCGCGACCCGCGCGTCACGGTGATGATCAACCCGCACAACGCGCCGTACACCTACGCCGAGGTGCGCGGCACGGCCACGCTCACCACCGAGGGCGGCCAGGAGCTGATCAACGAGCTCTCGCGGAAGTACACGGGCAAGGACTACGCGGACTTCAACCCGGCGGCGAAGGACGACGCGGAGCGGGTGGTCGTACGGGTCACGCCGCGGAAGGTGGTGGGGTCGATCTGACCCCACGACTTCCGGCCGGGTTCGGTGCTCCGGGGCTCGGTCCTCCGGGGTTCAGTAGACGTCCGCCCGGACCACCAGCGCGGTCGCCACGGCCGTGAGGCCCTCCTCACGGCCCGGGAAGCCCAGACCGTCCGTCGTGGCGCCGGAGACCGTCACCGGGGCTCCCACGGCCTCCGAGAGGACCTTCTGGGCCTCCTCGCGGCGCTTGCCGATCCGCGGGCGGACGCCGACGACCTGGACGGCGACGTTGCCGATGACGAAGCCGGCCTCGCGCACGATGCGGGCGGCCTCGGTGAGCAGCGTGACGCCGGAGGCGCCGGCCCACTCGGGGCGGCCGGTGCCGAAGTGGGCGCCGAGGTCGCCGAGGCCGGCGGCGGAGAAGAGGGCGTTGCAGGCGGCGTGGGCGACGACGTCGGCGTCGGAGTGGCCGGCGAGGCCGGTCTCTCCGGGCCACAGCAGGCCGCCGCACCACAGCTCGCGGCCTTCCTCGAAGGCGTGCGTGTCGGTGCCGATGCCCACCTGGGGCAGGGCGGGGAGCGGGCTAGAAGCCATCGTTGGCCCTCCTTCGGGCGAGTACGGCTTCGGCGAGGACGAGGTCGAGCGGCCGGGTGACCTTGAAGGCCTCTTCGTGGCCGGGCACGAGGACGACGGGGGCGCCGAGGCGCTCGACCATGCCGGCGTCGTCGGTGGCGCCCTCGCCCGCCGAGTCGGCGAACTTCTCGTGGGCGGCGTCCAGCGTGCGCCGGTCGAAGCCCTGGGGGGTCTGCACGGCCCGCAGGAGCGCCCGCTCGGGGGTGCCGGTGACGAGCTCGGGCTCGCCCTCGGCCGCGCCCGTGCGCGGCTCGACCTGCTTGACGGTGTCGGCGAGCGGAAGCGCCGGGACGACGGCGGGCGCGCCCTCGCGCACCGCGGTGATCACGGCGTCGACGGTGTCGACGGGCACCAGGGGGCGGGCGGCGTCGTGCACGAGGACGGTGCTGACGTCCGCCGGGAGGGCCGCGAGGCCGAGGCGGACGGACTCCTGGCGGGTCCCGCCGCCGGGGACGACGAGCACCTCGGCGCGGTCGTGGCCGCTGAGGGGGTGGTCGTCGAGGAGGGCGCGGACCTCGGCGGCGCCGTCCGGCGGGGCGACCACGACGACGAGGGAGACGGCGCGGGAGGCGGCCATCGCCCGGACGGCGTGGACGAGCATGGGGGTGCCGCCCAGGGCCCGCAGGGCCTTGGGGGCGCCCGGGCCGAGCCTGACCCCGCGCCCTGCGGCGGGGATCACGGCGGCGGTGCGCGAAGGAGTGACGGCAGGGGCTCGATCAGACATTGCGTTCGCGTTCAGGTTTGCTTCCTCGGCCGAATTGGGTATGGCCTGGGGAGTGCCGGGCAACAAGCCCCGACCAGCCCCTTCCGTGACAGCTGGGCGGGCCGGCTGCCCGGGCCCGGCACTCCAGCAGCACAGTGAGCGCGCGTACAGCACGAGGGGTGCGCGTGCCCGCATCCGGAGATGCCGCAGCGCCCGGCGGATGACTTGCGTCACCGCGCGGGCACCGCGGCACTTCTTTACGTCCGGTGCATCCCGTACGTACGGTTTTCACGTCACGCACGAGCTTCACGTCGCGCACGGTCTTCACGTCCGGTACCTGTGCGTCGGCGACGCGAGGGCATCGGCATGCCGGCCGTTGACTCACTCAGGACCTCAGGATGCGAGGACCTCGTCGAGCAGGGCCTCGGCCTTGTCCTCGTTGGTGTTCTCCGCGAGGGCGAGCTCGCTCACCAGAATCTGGCGCGCCTTGGCCAGCATGCGCTTCTCACCGGCGGACAGGCCGCGCTCGCGCTCGCGGCGCCACAGGTCGCGCACGACCTCGGCAACCTTGATCACGTCGCCCGACGCGAGCTTCTCGAGATTTGCCTTGTAGCGACGGGACCAGTTCGTCGGCTCTTCGGCATACGGCGCACGCAGCACCTCGAAGACCCGGTCCAGCCCATCCTGGCCGACCACATCGCGCACACCGACGAACTCCGCATTGTCCGCCGGCACCCGAACCGTCAGGTCACCCTGGGCGACCTTCAGCACCAAGTAGGTCTTGTCCACGCCTTTGATCTGGCGAGTTTCGATGGCCTCGATCAGCGCGGCCCCGTGATGGGGATAGACCACGGTGTCGCCAACCTTGAACGTCATGTGACAGGTACCCCTTCCGTGGCTATCCAGTCTAACACGGGAACTCCCCGTTCTGAATGGCGTTTTCGCAGGTCAGGGCATATCTCGGGGCTTGACAACAGCAACCGGGACGTGCTGCGGAGGGGTTCCGGAAGCGGGTATTCGCAGGTGGGAGCGGTTCTCCGGGCAGGGCGAAACGGGCACGTTACACGCGCCGAGAGCCGCTCGCGAGCGGTCGAACGTCCCGTTTTGCCGGGGTCCGCTCGGCTGACTTCCGCTACTCCGTTCGGGGCGCGGGCCGCGTTCACCGACCGGAATCCGGAATTGATCACCGCGAACTTGATCAATTCAGGAAGGCCTTCCGCGCGCCCGCGCATTCCCTGCCGATAATGCGCACCGGCGCCCGCGGACATCCGCGCGGGGCGCACACCGTCGATATTCGGCCGTGCGCCGGACCGGGCCGAAGTTGACCATGGGGGCGGGTCGGGTGCGGCCGCCTCCGAGGGGGTCGGTAACCTAAGCGCGCTGACACAACTCTTACACCTCTCACCTCGTCCAAGGAGATGCCGCCGCCGTGAGCAGCAGCCTTCGACGCGGCACTCTCGCCGCTACCGCCCTCGTGCTCTCGATCGCCTCGCTCTCCGCCTGCGCGGCGGGTAACAGCGCGCAGACGCTCGAGGTGAAGCCGGACAACGCCGCCACTTCGGTCGGCGACATCAAGCTCCAGAACGTCAACGTGATCACGCAGCCGGACCTCACCGCGAAGGGCCCCGCCGTGATCACCGGCCAGGTCTTCAACAACGGGCTCAAGGACCAGACGCTCCGCGCGATCAGCCTGCCCGGCAAGAACGGCGCCAAGGTGAAGCTCACCGCGGCCAAGGGCTCCGGCGACGTCGTCGTCCCGGCCGGCGGCTCGGTGCTGCTGGGCGGCAAGGGCAACGCCTCGGCGGTCCTGCCGGACGGCCGCGAGGCCATCAAGGACGGCGAGCAGCAGCGCCTGGCGTTCGACTTCAGCGAGACGGGCGAGGTGCGGATCGGGGCGTTCGTCGTCCCGGCGACGAGCTACTTCAAGGACTGGGGGCCGGCCGAGGCCGCGCCGACGCCTGCGGCGAAGCCGGGCGGCACCAAGCCGTCGGGTGAGCCGTCCGCGCCGGCGGGCACGCCTTCCGCTCCCGCGGGGAAGCCGAGCGGTGGCGCGTCCTCGCCTGCGGCGGGCGAGGCGTCCCAGGGCGGCCAGCAGCACGCCGGTCACTGAGTGAGCCATGACGAAGGGCCCGGAAGCATTGCGCTTCCGGGCCCTTCGCTCGTACGGGTGAAGATGGGCGGGGCACCGCCGAACTCCACCGTCGTGGTTGCTCGCCGTGGCGGCGGACACTTTCTCCCGCCGCCACGGCGAGACGCCACGACGGCGAGGGTCCGCCGGAACGGCCTACGGCTCGAACTTGTAGCCCAGGCCGCGCACCGTCACCAGGTAGCGGGGCGCGCCCGGGTCCGGTTCGATCTTGGCGCGGAGGCGCTTGACGTGGACGTCCAGGGTCTTGGTGTCGCCGACGTAGTCCGCGCCCCAGACCCGGTCGATGAGCTGCATGCGCGTGAGCACGCGGCCCGCGTTGCGCAGCAGCATCTCCAGGAGGTCGAACTCCTTCAGCGGGAGGTCGACCTTGGCGCCGGAGACCGTGACGACGTGCCGGTCGACGTCCATCCGGACCGGGCCGGCCTCCAGCGCGGCCGGGGTGACCTCCTCCGGCTCGCCGCGGCGGCGCAGCACCGCTCTGATGCGGGCCACGAGCTCCCGCGAGGAGAACGGCTTGGTGACGTAGTCGTCGGCTCCTATTTCCAGGCCGACGACCTTGTCGATCTCGCTGTCCTTGGCGGTCACCATGATGACCGGGACGTTGGAGCGGCCGCGCAGCTGCCGGCAGACCTCGGTGCCGGGCAGGCCCGGCAGCATCAGGTCGAGCAGGACCAGGTCGGCGCCGTTGCGCTCGAACTCGTCCAGCCCGTCGGGCCCCGTGGCCGCGACGGCGACCTCGAATCCCTCCTTGCGCAGCATGTAGGACAACGCGTCGCTGAAGGACTCTTCGTCCTCGACGACGAGTACTCGGGTCACGGAAGGACCTCCGGGGCGGGAAGGTGTTCGACAACGGGGTGGTGGGGGCTGCGGTCGCGGTCTCGGACCGCGCCCGCCTCGGGAAGTCGGAGGGTGAACGTCGAGCCCTGGCCCTCGGCGCTCCAGACCGTGACCTCGCCGCCGTGCGAGGCGGCGACGTGCTTGACGATGGCGAGGCCGAGGCCGGTCCCGCCGGTGGCGCGCGAGCGGGCCGGGTCGACGCGGTAGAACCGCTCGAAGACCCGCTCGCGGTCCTTCTCGGAGATGCCGATGCCCTGGTCGGTGACGGCGATCTCGATCAGGGCGCCGCCGGGCGCCGCGATGTGGCGTGCGGCGATGCCGACGCGTGTACGGGCGGGGCTGTAGTTGACGGCGTTCTCGACGAGGTTGCCGAGGGCGGCGGCGAGCTGGCCGCGGTTGCCCCAGACGTGCAGGTCGGCGGTGCCGCCGGCGGCCATGGTGATCTGCTTGGTGGAGGCCTGGTGGCGGCAGCGGTCGATGGCCTCGGCGACGAGTTCGTCGACGCGGACGGGCTCGGCGTCCTCCAGCGGGTCGTCGTTCTGGACCCGGGAGAGGTCGATGAGCTCCTGGACGAGGTTGGTGAGCCGGGTGGCCTCGATCTGCATGCGGCCCGCGAAGCGGTGGACCGCCTCGGGGTCCTCGGCCGCGTCCATGACGGCTTCGGAGAGCAGGGAGAGGGCGCCGACCGGAGTCTTGAGCTCGTGGCTGACGTTGGCGACGAAGTCGCGGCGGACGGCCTCGATGCGGCGGGCCTCGGTGAGGTCCTCCACCAGCAGCAGGACGAGCCGGGAGCCGAGCGGGGCGACGCGGGCGGAGACCGCGAGGGCTTCGCCGCGGCCGGTGCCGCGCCGGGGCAGGTCGAGCTCGACCTGGCGTATTTCGCCGTCCCGCCGGGTGTCGCGGGCCATTTGCAGCATGGGCTCGACGGCCAGCTTCCCGCCGCGCACGAGCCCGAGGGCGTACGCGGCGGAGCTGGCCTTGACCACGGCATCGGCCTCGTCCAGGACCACGGCCGACGAGCGCAGCACCGAGAGCACGGTGTCGACGCCGGGCGGGAGCACGGCGTCGGTGTGCAGGGAGCTGCGGGTCGGGCGGGCCTGGTCGCGCTCGCTCCAGCGGAACGCGAGCATGGCGATCACGCCGGTGCACAGCCCGGCGAGCGCTGCCGCTGCGGCGAGGGCCGCGTCCACGTTCATGAGTCCAGGTTATGCGGGCCGTACAGACCGTCCACAGCCAAATGGGTACCGCCTCGAACACACGTTGCCGAGAGTTCACCTCGGCGTCGGTCCCGGTTCACTCCGGAGCGCCGCGGCCGTCGCGTTCCGGCCGGACCGTGGGACCGTGGGCGGTCATACGGCTCGGCCCACTGTTTCACTCGGCAGAGAGAAGGTCAGGCAATGCGGGACGCGTACCACGAGGAGCTGGATTCGATCGGCGAGGGCCTGGTGGAGATGGCCCGGCTCGTCGGGTCGGCGATCGGGCGCGCCACGACGGCGATCCTGGACGCGGACCTGAAGCTCGCGGAGTCGGTGATCGCCGCGGACGCGAGGGTGGACGACCTCCAGCGGGATCTGGAGGAGCGTGCCGTCGCCCTGCTCGCGCGGCAGCAGCCGGTCGCCACCGATCTGCGGATCGTGGTCACCTCGCTGCGCATGAGCGCCGATCTGGAGCGCTCGGGCGACCTGGCCCAGCACGTCGCCAAGCTGGCGCGGCTGCGCTTCCCGGACACGGCGGTCCCGCGCGACCTGCACGCGACGATCCTGGAGATGGGGCAGCTGGCGCAGCGGCTGATGGCCAAGGCCGGCGAGGTGATCATCACCAAGGACGTCGACCTGGCGCTCCAGCTGGAGCAGGACGACGACGCGATGGACCTGCTGCACCGCGCGCTCTTCCAGCACCTGATGGACGACCGCTGGAAGCACGGCATCGAGACGGCGGTCGACGTGACGCTGCTGGGCCGCTACTACGAGCGGTTCGCGGACCACGCGGTGTCGGTCGCGAAGCGCGTGGTCTACCTGGTCACGGGCGAGCACGCGGACGAGCTGACGCAGTCGGAGGGCCGGTCGGGCGGGGACGGCGACGCCTGAGCCGGAGCGGGCGCCTGCCGGCGGTCCCTCCGGGTCGGCCGCGGGCGCGGGCGAGGGCGTACGGCCCGGGCCGGGTGCTTCCACGCGCCCTCCATGCGCCCGTACGTACGTACGCGAGGAGCATTGACGGACGGATCGGGCGGTCTTTGACTTGGGGGCAGGCAACCACCCTTCGAGGAGGTACCCGCACATGACCAAGACCCCTCCCGCACAGACCCAGGCCTGCTCATGCGGCCCCGGCTGCCAGTGCGGCTGCCAGTCCGGCGGATCGTGCCAGTGCGGTGGAGGCTGTAGCTAGCTCCTCCTCATCTCGCATGTCACTCACGGGAGGGACCCCCGGCCGGTGCTCCGGCCGGGGGTCCTCTCGCTTCCGGGCTCACTCCACCTGGGGCGCTCCCGGGCTCACTCCTCCTGGGGGTCCGCCTCGCCCTCGCCGGCTTCGCCGCCTTCGCCGGTTTCGGGGCCGGGAGGCGCGGGGGCGGCCGGGCCCGGCTTCTGGGCGGGGGCCTGGGGCTGCTGAGGCGGTGGCTGCTGTTGCTGCGGCGGCTGCTGAGGCTGTTGCTGGGCAGGCTGCTGCTGGGGCTGGGGCTGCGGGGGCTCCTGCCGCGGCTTCTGCTGCGGCTGCGGTGCCGGTGCCGCGCCGGTCAGGTACGAGCTGACGACGACGTTGGCGTTGTAGAGGTGCTTCTTGCGGTCGTAGTCGCCGCCGCAGGTGATCAGGCGCAGCTGCGCCTCGTCGGTGTCGGCGGGGCCGTAGAGCTTGTCGGCGTCGAAGGGCTCGTTGGGGACGACGGCGATGTTCTCGACGGTGAACTCGGCGACGATCCCGTCCGTACGGGTCACGTGGATCTTCGCGCCGCGCTTGAGGACGCTGAGCCCGGCGAAGACGGCCGGTGCCTTCTGGGTGTCGACGTGGCCGACGATGACGGAGGGGCCCTCGCTGCCCGGCGAGGGGCCGTCCTTGTACCAGGAGACGGCGTCGGCCCGCTCGTACGGCGGCAGTTCCACGCCGCCGAGCTTGTCGAGGCCGTGGCTCTCGATCGGGGCCTTGAGCCCCAGGACCTTGATCTCCAGGGTCTGGGGGCCGGCCCCCGGCAACGGATCGCGTGCCGGGGGCAGGCCGTGCGCGTGGGGGTGGCTCTTGGCCGCCGTGGTGCCGCCGCGGCCCGAGGCCTGGGTCTCCGGCTCGTCGGCACTGCCGTTGCCGGTCAGGCACAGGGCCACCAGCAAGGCCGCCCAGGCCACCCTCGTCAGCAGGCGGTTGCGTTTACGGCCACCTGCACGCGCTTCTGACATGACGCCCGTTCGCTCCCCGTCAGTGCTTGACGGCGCTCGCGGCGCGGCGGCGGTACCAGATCAGGCCGCCGACGAGACCGGCGGTCGCGGTACCGGCCAGGATGAGCACCGGTGCGTCGGCCGACTCCGTGGAGGCCGCGAGCGCGGTGGCGCCACCGCCCGCGTGGGAGGAGTGGTGCGGACGGCCGTGGTCGTGGTCGCCCCGGCCGTGGTCGTCGTCACCCCGGCCGTGGTCGCCGCGCCCGTGGTCGTGGTCGCCCTTGTCGTGGTCGCCACGCCCGTGGTCGTGATCGCCGCGGCCGTGGTCGTGGTCACCTCGCCCGTGGTCGTGGTCACCCCGGCCGTGGTCGTGGTCGCCACGCCCGTGGTCGTGGTCACCCCGGCCGTGGTCGTGGTCACCTCGCCCGTGGTCGTGATCGCCGCGGCCGTGGTCGTGGTCGCCACGCCCGTGGTCGTGGTCACCCCGGCCGTGGTCGTGGTCACCCCAGTCGTCGTCGCGGTCACCCCAGCCGTCGTGGTCGCCGCGGCCGTCGTGGTCACCCCAGCCGTCGTGGTCATGACGGCCGCAGCCGCCGTGGTGGTGGTCGTCGTGGTCGTGGCGGCCGTGGTCGTCGTCGCAGCGCCCCGTTGCGGGAGCACCTGCGGCCTCGCCCACGTTCGGGGCGATGCTGCCCCCGAAGGCGTAAGCCGGGACGACGGGAGCCGCGACGACGGCGACGACAGTGGCTGCACCGCATATGGCGGAGCGGAATGAATGCATGGTGTTACCTCCTTGCTCCGAGGCTCACCTGAAGACCCGCCCGCCGCATCCGCACCGTATCCGTCTTGCTCCATTCGGTGACCAGGCAACCCGTTCGCCACAGCAAGAGGCCCCCCACCAGCGGTTTCACCGCCGACAGGGGGCCCGTAGCCCCATGACCCCCGTCAGGGGGCCGGGGTCACTTCTTCTTGCCCTGGTTCTTCACGGCCTCGATGGCGGCCTTGGCGGCCTCCGGGTCGAGGTACGTGCCGCCGGGGGTGACCGGGCGGAAGTCGGCGTCGAGCTCGTAGGCGAGCGGGATGCCGGTGGGGATGTTCAGGCCCGCGATGTCCGCGTCGGAGATCCCGTCCAGGTGCTTGACCAGGGCGCGCAGCGAGTTGCCGTGGGCGGCGACGAGGACCGTGCGGCCGGCGAGGAGGTCCGGGACGATGCCGTCGTACCAGTACGGCAGCATGCGGACGACGACGTCCTTGAGGCACTCGGTGCGCGGGCGCAGCTCCGGCGGAATGGAGGCGTAGCGCGGGTCCTCGCTCTGGGAGAACTCCGAGCCGTCCTCGAGGGCGGGCGGCGGGGTGTCGTAGGAGCGGCGCCAGAGCATGAACTGCTCCTCGCCGAACTCGGCCAGGGTCTGGGCCTTGTCCTTGCCCTGGAGGGCGCCGTAGTGGCGCTCGTTCAGCCGCCAGGAGCGGTGAACCGGAATCCAGTGGCGGTCCGCGGACTCCAGGGCGAGCTGCGCGGTGCGGATCGCGCGCTTCTGCAGGGAGGTGTGGACCACGTCGGGGAGCAGGCCGGCGTCCTTGAGCAGCTCGCCGCCCCGGACCGCCTCCTTCTCGCCCTTCTCGTTCAGGTTGACGTCCACCCAGCCGGTGAACAGGTTCTTCGCATTCCACTCGCTCTCGCCGTGGCGGAGGAGGATCAGCTTGTACGGTGCGTCGGCCATGCCCATGAGCGTAATCGACCGCGCAGGTCACGCCGTGCGCGCTGCCCGGACGGCCGTCGATTGACGGCGTGCGGCAATCGGATGGCAGGTTCACCTCAGCTGTGTGTAAGTTGCGCCTAGCAGGTTCGGCACTTACACATGGGGGGATCCGGAATGTCCGTCGCGAGCGTCAGACGAGCCGCGAAGGAGAGTGTCTCGGGCTTGCCCCGGGCCTTCTGGTGGCTGTGGGCCTCCACGCTCGTCAACCGGCTGGGCGCCTTCGTCTCCATCTTCCTGGCCATGTTCCTCACCGCCGACCAGGGGCACTCCGCCTCCTTCGCGGGCTTCGTCGGCGCGCTGCTCGGCCTCGGCAGCGTCGTGTCGTCGATCGGCGCCGGCGTGATGACCGACCGGCTGGGCCGCCGGCCCACCCTGCTGATCGCCCAGGCCTCGACCGCCGTGTCGGTGGCCGTGCTGGGCTTCATGACCGACCCCGTGGCCATCGCGGTCGTCGCGTTCGTCGTCGGCATGGCGAGCAACGCCTCGCGCCCCGCGGTGCAGGCGATGATGGCGGACATCGTCGCCCCCGAGGACCGGGTGCGGGCCTTCGCCCTGAACTACTGGGCGATCAACCTCGGCTTCGCGATCTCGTCGGTCGCCGCCGGGTTCGTCGCCGAGTACAGCTATCTGATCGGCTTCCTCGGCGAGGCCGCGATGACGATGCTCTGCGCGGTGCTGGTGTTCGTGAAGCTGCCCGAGTCCCGGCCTGACGCCGTGGGCGCCGCCGCCACGGGCTCGGGCGCGGGCTCGGCCAAGGCCGGCGAGCCCGTCGTCAGCATGGGCACCGTGATGCGCGACGGCCGCTTCATGGCCGTGGTCGGCCTGTCCTTCCTCATCGCCGTGGTCTTCCTCCAGTCCCAGGTCGCCCTGCCGGTGGCGATGGCGGACGGCGGGTTCTCCACGAAGGACTTCGGCATGGCCATCGCCGTCAACGGCGTCCTGATCGTCGCCGTCCAGATCCCCGTCACCCGCTTCATCGAGCACCGGGACCAGCGGCTGCTGCTCGTCCTCGCGGCGCTCCTCGGCGGCTACGGCTTCGGGCTCACCGCCTTCGCCGGCTCGCTCGCGGTGTACATGCTGACCGTCTGCGTGTGGACGCTCGCGGAGATCATCAACTCGCCCATCCAGATGGGCCTGGTCGCCCGGCTCTCGCCGGTCCACGGCCGCGGCCGCTACCAGGGCATGTACACCCTGTCGTGGTCGGCGGCGTCGCTGGTCGCACCCGTCGCGGGCGGCACGGTCATCGACCGGTTCGGCGCGGACGCGCTGTGGGCGGGCTGCGCGGTGGTCGGGACGATCACCGCGGCCGGCTACTGGGTGCTGATGAGGAGGGTCACGGCGGCGGATCCGGCAGCGGTGCCGGAACCGCTTCGGGAGGGGGCCGACGCACAAGCTTCGGCCCCGGACCCGGCGGGGTCACCGGCGTAGGCCCCGCCTTACGACCCCGCGGGTCCGGCCCCGCCCTCGCCGTCCGGCCGGCCGGCCGCATCGGCCTGATCCGCCGTCAACCGCGCGAAGGCCTCCAGGTTCCGCGTCGACTCGCCCCGCGCCGTCCGCCACGCGTACTCCTTGCGGATGGCGCTCGCGAAGCCCATCTCCAGCAGCGTGTTGAAGCTGCCGTCGGCGTTCTCCAGGACCGTGCCGAGGATCCGGTCGAGCTCGTCCGGGGTGACCGCGGCCAGCGGCAGCCGGCCGACGAGGTAGACGTCACCCAGCTGGTCGAGCGCGTAAGCCAGCCCGTACAGCCGGGTGTTGCGCTCCAGCAGCCAGCGGTGCACCGCCTCGTGGTTCTCGTCGGGGCGGCGCACGACGAAGGCGTTGACCGAGAGCGAGTGCTTGCCGACGACCAGGGAGACGGTCGTCGCGAGCTTGCGCGTGCCGGGCAGCTTCACCACGTACGTGCCGTCGGCCGGGTTCTCCCATTCGAGCCCGGCCTCGTGGAACGTCTGCTCGATGACGGATTTGGCGTCAGACATGCGACGAGCGTAGGCGACGCCGCCGTTCGCCCATCGCCTCGGTGTACACCTCGGCCGTGGCGGCCGCGGCCGTGCCCCAGCCGAAGCGGCGCGCGTGGCGGGCCGCGGCCTCGCCCATCCGCCCGGCCAGGCCCGGCTCGTCGGCGAAGCGGCGCAGCACGGCGGCGTAGTCGGCGGGGTCGTGGCCGTCGACGAGGAAGCCGCTCTCGCCGTCCCGCACGGCCACGGGCAGGCCGCCGACGGCCGCCGCGAGGACGGGCGTGCCGCAGGCCTGGGCCTCGGCGGCGACGAGCCCGAAGGACTCGCTGTGGGAGGGCATGACCAGGACGGACGCCGCCCGGTACCAGTCGGCGAGCTGTTCCTGGCCGACCGGCGGGCGGAAGCGGACGACGTCGGCGATGCCGAGGCGCGCGGCGAGCTTCTGGAGCCCCTCGGGCTTGGCCATGCCGCTGCCGCTGGGGCCGCCGACGACGGGCACCACGATGCGCGACCGCAGGGCGGGCTGCTGGTCCAGGAGCTCGGCGACGGCGCGCAGCAGGATGTCGGGGGCCTTGAGGGGCTGGATGCGGCCGGCGAACAACGGGACGAGGGCGTCGGCCGGCAGGCCCAGGCGTGCGCGCGCGGCGGCCCGGCCGTCGGCGGGCCGGAAGCGGTCGAGGTTGACGCCGGGGTGGACGACGGCGACCTTGCCGGGGTCGGCTTCGTAGTGGTGGATCAGCTCCCGCGCCTCGCCCTCGGTGTTGGCGACGAGCCGGTCGGCGGCGCGCACGATCTGGGTCTCGCCGATGACGCGCGTGTCGGGCTCGGGCGTGTCGCCCGCGGCCAGGGCGGCGTTCTTGACCTTGGCCATGGTGTGCATGGCGTGGACGAGGGGGACGCCCCAGCGCTCGGCGGCGAGCCAGCCGACGTGCCCGGAGAGCCAGTAGTGGGAGTGGACGAGGTCGTAGTGGCCGGGCCGGTGGCCGGCCCACGCCTGCATCACGCCGTGCGTGAAGGCGCACAGCTGCGCCGGCAGCTCCTCCTTGGCCAGCCCCTCGTACGGGCCGGCGTCGATGTGCCGGACGAGGACGCCGGGCGCCAGCTCGACGGCGGGCGGGAGGGCGCCGGTGGTGGCGCGGGTGAAGATCTCGACCTCGATGTTGATCGCGGCGAGCCGCTTGGCCAGCTCCACGATGTACACGTTCATCCCGCCGGCGTCGCCGGTGCCGGGCTGGTGGAGCGGCGAGGTGTGAACGCTGAGCATCGCGATGCGGCGGGGCTTGCGAGGGGCGCCGAGGCGGCGCAGCGGGGTGCCCGCGAGGGTGCCGAGCGCGCGGCCGCGGCGGGCGCCGAGCCTGGATGCGTACTGGCTCACCGTGCGTGTCCTCCGTCAGCGTGAGGGGTGGGGGCGTGCGTCACCGTTATCAACGGTGCAACGCCGCGGGGCGGAGTCGCATTTCCGCTTTGCCAAAGAGTGACCCAGCCCTCGTCCGGCCGGTCTCCGGCCGCCCTGACCAGCGCCTACTCTCGAAGGCATGGCCGTACGCACCTCCGCTCCCCCCAGCCGCCCCGTCGGCGCGGTGACCCGGGGTACGACCAACCCGAACCGGTTGCGCCGCATGGACCGCTGGATAGCCGACGCCCACGGGCCCGGGCTGCGCCGCAGCGCCGACCCGGTCGCCGTCGACCTCGGCTACGGCGCCGCGCCCTGGACCGCGGTCGAACTGCTCGGACGGCTGCGCACGGTGCGGACGGACGCGTCGGTCGTCGGCATAGAGATCGAGCCCGCGCGCGTCGAGGGCGCCCGGCCGTACGCGCGGGACGGCCTGTCCTTCCGGCACGGCGGCTTCGAGATACCGCTCGACGGCGGGCGGCGGCCCGTGCTGATACGGGCGGCGAACGTCCTGCGGCAGTACGACGAGGCCGCGGTCACCGCCGTCTGGGACCGGCTCCGCGCGCGCCTCGCGCCGGACGGGCTGCTCGTGGAAGGCACGTGCGACGAGATAGGGCGGCGGCACGTGTGGGTCGCGCTCGGCCCCGAGGGGCCGCGTACGGTCACCTTCGCGGCCCGGCTCGGCTCCCTGCACACCCCCTCTGACCTGGCTGAACGCCTCCCGAAGGCGCTCATCCACCGCAATGTTCCCGGCGAGCCGGTGCATGCGTTCCTGCGCGACTTCGACCGGGCTTGGGCGGCTGCCGCGCCGTACGCTGCGCTCAGCGCTCGGCAGCGGTGGATCCGTACGGTGGCCGCGTTGCGGGCGGACTGGCCTGTCGTGGACGGGCCGCGGCGGTGGCGGCAGGGGGAGGTCACGGTGGCGTGGTCGGCCCTCGCGCCGCGCGAGTGAGGCCGGGGCTCCGCCCCGGGTCCGTATCGCGCTGAACGCGCTCGTCCTCAATCGCCGGACGGGCTCAAGAGTGCGTGGACTCCCCCGTTCAGTGCCCGGACGGGCGCGCAGCACGGGAGCTCCCCCGTTCAGTGCAGTGCCCCGGACCTGCCTATCTGGGCGAGGAACGCGTCCACGAGTTCCTTGTCCCGCTCCTCCGTCAGCCGTTTCCTCGCCTCCGCCGGCGGCAGCCACGCCATCCGGTCCACCTCGCGGCTCGGCACGAACGTGCCCTCCGTCGCCCGCGCCGCCCAGTAGCGGACCTCCTTGCGGCGGCCAGCCGCCACGTAGAAGGCCGTGGGCAGCGCCGCGCCCGGCTCGCACGCCATGCCCGTTTCCTCACGGACCTCGCGCAGGGCGCACCCCAGCGCGTCCTCGCCGCGCTTGAGCTTGCCTTTCGGATGCGACCAATCGTCGTATTTCGGTCGATGGACCAGCGCGATCTCCAGGCCTCCGCCCCGCCCCCGCCGCCAGAGCACGCAGCCGGCTGCCCGCTGCGTCGCCGTCTCCCCCGTCATGACGGCGTCGCCACCGTGACCCGCTGCCAGATGCGGCCGAAGGCGAAGCGCGACGCCTCGACCTCGTGGCGCTGGTCGGCGTGGAGGATGCCGAGGGCGTAGGCGGTGGCCGGGGCGATGCGCGGGGTGCGGGCGGCCGCGGCGGCGGCCGCTGCCGCCTCGGCGGCGTCGCGGTGCCGGTCGAGGGCCTGGCCGGCGCCGAGGAGGCGTACGGACAGGGTGGGGTCGGCCTCGGTCCGGAGGTGTTCGTCGAGGACTTCCTGGGCGTACCGCCGCAGCCGTACGAGCCGGCGGACCTGGTGCCAGGGCGCGTCCTGCCGCCCCTCGGCGGGCGGCCCGTCGGGGGCCGGGGTGGCGGCGAGGCCGTGGGCGAGGGCCTCGGCGTTGTACGGGTGGCCGGCGGTGGACAGCGGGAGCGCGTCGGCGGCCTCGGTGAGCCGCCGGTGGATCTGCTCGGCGAGCCGGGGCAGGGCGTCGTGGGCGGGGAGGGAGCGCGCGCCGGGGTCGAGGGGCACCTCGGAGGCGAGCAGCGCCGCGGCGTCGGCCACCGCGTGGAAGCGGGAGGTGCCGAGCGCTTGCAGGGCGGCGGAGTGGGCGCGTGTCCGGGCGAGGGTGAGCTGCCGTTCCAGCAGGGCGCCGGCCCGGGCGGCCCCGACCGTCAGGCCGCAGCCCGCAGGCCCGCCGCCCTCCGTTCCGGACAGCCGGTGCAGCGCTCCCCGCAGCCGGGCGAGCCGCGCCGCGTAGGCATGCTCCCGTCCCAGCAGCTCTGTCAGCCACACCAGTTCCGTACGGATCTGGTCCGTCCAGTCGGTGTCCGTCAGCGGGCGGTAGACGTAGAGGGCCCCGGCGATGCGCCGGGCGGAGCGGCGCAGCAGCCGGGCCGCCTCCCCCGCCTCGTCGGCGTCGGCGCCGCTCTCGCCGTGGAGGCGCAGGCTGCGGAGGAACTCCACCGCCTGGGCGTGCAGATAGCCGGCCAGGACGTCGCCCGCGGCCTCCGGGCCGGCGGAGCCCGCGGGGCCGGCGAGGCTCGCGGGAGCGGGGCCCGCGGCGGTGCGCGCGGCCGGGTACTTCGTCGTCATCGTGTCCTGCCCCCCGGCGGCGGTGTCCTTGAGCGCGGTAAGCGCGTCCGTATCCGTGTCTGATGGCGTGTCCGCGGGCGCGGGGTCATGGGGTTGCTGGGCCACGCCGGCGCCTCCGGGCGTCTATGAGCATCTCCTGGACGTTCCGCAGCGGCTGCCCGTCGCCGTCGGTCGCGTGCCGCGTCCAGGCGCCGTCGGGGCCGAGGTGCCAGGAGGCGGTGGAGTCGGACATGCCGGTCTCCAGCAGCCGGCTGAGCGAGGCCCGGTGCGCGGGGTCGGTGACGCGGACGAGCGCCTCGATGCGGCGGTCGAGGTTGCGGTGCATCATGTCGGCGCTGCCGAGCCACACTTCGGGCTCGCCGCCGTTGCCGAAGGCGAAGACCCGCGAGTGCTCCAGGAAGCGGCCGAGGACGCTGCGGACGCGGATGTTCTCCGACAGGCCGGGCACGCCGGGCCGCAGGGCGCAGATGCCGCGCACCCACACGTCGACCGGCACGCCGGCGCGGGCGGCGCGGTAGAGGGCGTCGATGACGGCCTCGTCGACCATCGAGTTGACCTTGATGCGGATGGACGCGGGCCGCCCGGCGCGGTGGTGCGCGACCTCCTTGGCTATCCGGGCGACGAGCCCGTCCCGCAGCGATCTGGGGGCGACGAGCAGCCGCCGGTAGGTCTCGCGGCGCGAGTAGCCGGAGAGCCGGTTGAAGAGGTCGGAGAGGTCGGCGCCGACCTGCGGGTCGGCGGTGAGCAGCCCGAAGTCCTCGTACAGCCGTGCCGTCTTGGGGTGGTAGTTGCCGGTGCCGACGTGCGAGTAGCGGCGCAGGGTGTCGCCCTCCTGCCGCACGACCAGGGACAGCTTGCAGTGCGTCTTCAGGCCCACCAGGCCGTAGACGACGTGGCAGCCCGCCTCCTCCAGCTTGCGCGCCCACTTGATGTTGGCCTGCTCGTCGAAGCGCGCCTTGATCTCGACGAGGACGAGCACCTGCTTGCCCGACTCGGCCGCGTCTATCAGGGCGTCGACGATGGGCGACTCACCGGACGTCCGGTAGATGGTCTGCTTGATGGCGAGGACGTCCGGGTCGGCGGCGGCCTGCTCCAGGAACGCCTGCACGGAGGTGGAGAACGAGTCGTACGGGTGGTGCAGGAGCACGTCGCGCTCGCGCAGGGCGGCGAAGATGTCGGGCGCGGACGCCGACTCGACCTCGGCGAGGTCGCGGTGGGTGCCGGCCACGAACTTGGGGAACTTGAGCTCGGGCCGGTCCAGGGCGGCGATGCGGAAGAGCGCGGTGAGGTCGAGCGGGCCGGGCAGCGGGTAGACCTCGGCGTCGGAGATCTTCAGCTCGCGGACGAGGAGGTCGAGCACGTACGGGTCGATGGTCTCCTCGACCTCCAGCCGTACGGGCGGGCCGAAGCGGCGCCGCATGAGCTCCTTCTCCAGGGCCTGGAGCAGGTTCTCCGCGTCGTCCTCCTCGACCTCCAGGTCCTCGTTGCGGGTCACGCGGAACATGTGGTGCGCGAGCACCTCCATGCCGGGGAAGAGCTCCTCCAGGTGCGCGGCGATGACGTCCTCCAGGGGGACGTAGCGCTGCGGGGAGGCCTCCAGGAAGCGGGAGAGGATCGGCGGCACCTTGACCCGGGCGAAGTGGTCGTGCCCGCTGACGGGGTTGCGGACGACCACGGCCAGGTTGAGGGAGAGGCCCGAGATGTACGGGAAGGGGTGCGCGGGGTCGACGGCCAGCGGCGTCAGCACGGGGAAGATCTGCTGCCGGAAGAGGGTGAAGAGGCGGCCCTGCTCCTTGTCGGTCAGCTCGTTCCAGCGGATGAGGTGGATGCCCTCCTCGGCGAGCGCGGGGGCGACGTCCTGCTGGTAGCAGGCGGCGTGCCGGGCCATGAGCTCGCGGGAGCGGGTCCAGATCAGCTCCAGCACCTCGCGGGGCTGGAGCCCGGAGGCGGAGCGGGTGGCCACGCCGGTGGCGATGCGGCGCTTGAGGCCGGCGACGCGCACCATGAAGAACTCGTCCAGGTTGCTCGCGAAGATCGCGAGGAAGTTGGCGCGTTCCAGGAGGGGGGTGTCCGGATCCTCCGCCAGCTCCAGGACGCGCTCGTTGAACGCCAGCCAGCTGCGCTCGCGGTCCAGGAAGCGGCCCTGCGGGAGCGGGCCGTCGCCGTAGGGGTCGTCGCCGGCGTCCCGGCCTCCCTCGCGGGCCGGGCGGAGGCCGTAGGCGTCGTGCCCGTATCCGTCATGGCCGTAGCCGTCGTCGTCGTACGCGTCGTGACCGTACGGGTACAGGCCGAGGTCGGCGTCCAGGTCGGGCTCCAGGCCCGGGGAGGCGGCGGGGCCGGCGACGGCGTAGGGCCGGTGCGCGGCGATGGAGCCGACCGAGGGCTGCGGGTTCCCGTACGCCTCGGCGAGGCGGTCGCCGTGCGGCCGGTCCGGCCGGCCGTTTGCCTGTGCGCTGGACGACTGGGTCATGTTCCCATGGTGCCGCGCCGGGGGCGGGCCGGGCGCGTCGACGGCTCGCGCGTCGGGGGCGGCACGGAGCCTTCGAGCGGGTGCGGGTGGCACGGCGGGCTGCATTCCGCAAGGCTCGCAACCGCGGTTGAATCGCAGGTGAAGCCCACATGTCGTGCGGGCAACCGACCGGGGGCCCTCCGTGCGGCAGGCCCGGGTCCCCTGCCCGGCCGCCGGAACCCGCAGGTCAGGGGCTGAGCCGCCGGACCCGCCACACGGCCCCCGCCGACAGCAGGGCCGCCGCGCCCGTCACGACGCCCGCCTGGGCCCATTGCAGGCGCCAGAAGTGCGAGGCCGGATGGTAGTCGAGATACCAGCCGGTGGCTCCGTGGTCGGCGACGCAGCGCCGGATCGAGGGGGCCTCGATGCAGCCCGCGTCGGGGAGGCGCCCGCCCGACGGGGTGGTCATCCCGCGCTCGTAGCGCCAGGAGGCCCCGTTGGAGAGCGCGGGGGGATAGTCGGCCGTGGCCGGGACGGTGTCCGTCACCGGGTCCGCCAGGTACGGGCGGACGGCGGTCAGCGGCCAGTACAGCAGCGCGCACGCGGCGGCCGTGACCGCCATGGCCGGCAGCGTGCGGCGCACCAGCAGGCCCGCGAGGGCGCCGAGCGCGCAGCCGGCCAGGACGCCGGCGACGGGCGCGGGCCCGAGCGCGTCGAACGTCTCGTACCAGCGGGGCCCGTGCACGATCCAGTCGTGCTCGAGGAATCCCACGGACGCCCAGGTCCAGCTGTACAGGGCGGACAGCACCGAGGCGCCCGCGAGCAGGGCGAGGACCGGCAGGGCGAGCTTCGCGGCGAACCAGCGCAGGGGTGAGACCGACTGGGTCCACACCACCTTGTACGTACCGCTCTCCAGCTCGCGTGCGATCACGGGCCCGGCCACGAACATGCCGGCGAGGACGGGCAGGTAGTCCAGGACGAGGCCGTTGTAGGAGAGCAGGCCGCCGTAGCGGGACACGAAGCCCTCGGCGGCGACCTGGTGCGCCGCGCACGCGTCGGCGTCCCCGGTGCAGGGGACGTTCAGGCCGTGCGCCGCGAGGTATCCGGTCATCGCGCCGCGCAGCCGGAGGAGTTCGGCGCAGAGCGCGGCGAGGACGGCGAGGGCGATCCAGGCGGCGGTGCGGTGCTGCCGCCAGACGACCCAGGTCACGCCGAGGGAGCGGGGCGGGCGGGCGGTGGTCGTGGCGGTGGTCGTGGCGGTGGTGCTCACGCCGCCGCCTTGAAGCGGCGCGGTTCGGCGCTGGGGGCGAGGAGCGGGGGCGCGTCCGGGGTGCGCAGATGGGCCAGGAGCAGCTCCTCCAGGGAGGGCTCGGCGGCCTTCCACTGCCCGGCGACCGGGCCGTCGGGCCGGACGAGGGCGGTCAGCTGCCGCCCCGTGGCGCGGGCCTCGACGACGGTGTGCACGGCGAACTCCCGCGGCAGGCCCGGCCCTTCGTGGCGGCCCACGAGGACGGTGTGCGCGGCGAGCAGGTCCTCGACCTCGCCCGCGAGCCGGACCCGGCCGTCGGCTATCAGCAGCAGGTAGTCGCAGACGCCGTCGAGCTCGGCGAGGACGTGGGAGGCGATCACGACGGTGGTGGCGTTCGCGGCGGCCTGGGTCATCAGGGCCGCCGTCATCTCGTGCCGCACGAGGGGGTCGAGGTCGGCCATGGGCTCGTCCAGCAGCAGGACGTCGGGGCGCTTGCCGAAGGCGAGGGCCAGGGCCACGCGGGTGCGCTGGCCGCCGGAGAGGTCGCCGACGCGGGCCCCGGACGACAGCCCGCCGTCGGCGACCGTGGCCTCGGCGGCGGCCTGGTCCCAGCGGCCGGGGTTGAGCTCGCGGCCCATGCGGAGGGTGTCGGCGATCGTGAACTGCGGGTAGAGCGGCTTGTCCTGGGAGAGGTAGGCGACGCGCGGCCGCACGTCCGCGGCGCCCGGGCGGCCGCCGAAGACGGTGAGCGAGCCCTTGCCGGGGCGGGTCAGCCCCGCGGCGAGCGACAGCAGCGTGGACTTGCCCGCGCCGTTGGGCCCGACGAGCGCGCAGACCCGGCCCGCGGGCAGCCGGAACGAGCAGTCCCGCAACGCCCAGCGGCGCCGGTAGCGCACGCCGAGGCCGACGGCCTCCAGGGCGGTCCGCTCGGGTTGATACGTCAGGCCGGTCATCCGATCCGCTCCCCCTACGTCCTACGTTGCCGTTCCCGCGGGCCCGTCGAACCCCTCCTCCAGCACGGAGGCGAGCAGCGCGGCGACGTCCTCCCGGTCGAGACCGGCCTCGCGGGCGCGGCCCATCCAGTCCGCCAGCTCGGCCCGCAGCGGCGACCCGGCGGCGGCCTGCGGCCGGGCCAGCGACCGCCGCACGAACGTCCCGAGCCCCGGCCGCGCCTCGACGAGCCCCTCGCGGTCGAGCTCGCGGTAGGCCTTCAGGACGGTGTTGGGGTTGATCGCCGTGGCCGCGACGACCTCCTTGGCCGTGGGCAGCTTGTCCCCGGGCGCGAGCAGCCCCAGCCGGAGGGCCTGTTTGACCTGCTGGACGATCTGCAGGTACGTGGCGACCCCGCTGCGACGGTCGATGCGGAACTCGACCACGCGGGCCCCTTTCACTACTTGACTAGTGAAAGGGTGCGGGACGGGGGTGTGACCTGTCAAACGGGGGCCGCCCCGCCGCCCCCGCGCAGGGCCGCCCGGACGGCGCCCGCTCCCCGCAGCGCGGCCGCCACGGCACCGTGGGTGGCGGGGGCGTCCCGGCAGCACTCCCGGCACAGGACCTCGTCCGCTACGGGCCTGAACAGCCGCGGCTGCACATGATCGCCTCCGCACTCCCGCATCCCGGCCACCCGTGGCGGCGGCGCCCCCACCTGGGGCATCGAGGCCCGCTGCTCGGCGAACGCCGGGGCCGGGGGCATCTTACGGACCAGCCGGTCGCGGACCAGGCCCGCCGGGTGATGCACCACCTGAGGGAGACGGGCGGTCAGCGCCTCACGGAATTCCGCCATCGGCACGCCCCGCCGCAGCCACTCCCCCGCCAGCGGCGCCAGCCGCGCCACGTCCGGCGCCGACAACCGCAGCCGCCGCTCCGTGCGGGCGACGGCCGCCAGCGCCCGGGCCCCGCGCTCGATCACGGGCGCGGGGGGCGCGGCCCGTTCGGGAGGCGCGTCCGCCGCCTCCCCGTCCGCCTCCCCGTCCGCCGGGGAGGGAGGGTGGCAGTTGTTCTCACCGTTGTTGTCTTTGGGGGAACGGCCGACGGACCGGCCGGTCGGCTCACCGGCGGCCGGAATCCCGCCCGTCGGCGGCCTGCCGTCCCGCACGGCCAGCGCCTCCTCCGCGGACAGCGGCACGCTCGACACCAGCTGAGTCGTCGACCACCGTCCACCCTCACCCTGAAGCCGCCACTCGTGGAGGTAACCCTCGCCCAGGAGTTGGCGCTTCGCCCGAAGGAACGCAATCTTCTTGATCCCTGCGCGCTCCGCGGACTTCGACAGCGGTTCGTTCGCACCGTCCGGCAGAGATAACTGCCAGGTCAGGAGGCGGACGGCGTCGGAGGACAGCCGGGGGTGACGGAGGATCTCGTTGGGAACCTGCGTGAAGAAGGACGCAGGAGGGATAGCATGCTTGAGCATCTTGAGGAGCCTTTGCTTGAGCTCTCCTTACAGGTGTAGGCCCCCAGGCCGGTGTGGCTAGCACCGCCGGGGGCCGCCTCGCTTTCTGTACGAGGCAACCCGATGCGCGCACGCTAGCCGCAACCGCACACGAACACGCCACGGCGACCCAACTACCGCCCCCCACCGGGTGAATCGCCCCACGGACCGGATCAAGCGGCCCGGCCATCCCGTAGGCTGCGCGCCGCCGACGCCGCCGGTGGGAGGCCGGGGGCGAGGTCCCACGGCGGGCTTTACCTCCATGGAGGACTCCCCGACAAGGTGGTTGCACGCCCGATCTCCGGTTGGCCTGCCGATACTCGTCCGCACCCCGGGATCCGGCCAAGTGCCGGAGGAGCGACGCCCCCAGCAGCAGGTGCCGCCCTCCGACCGCCGGCGACCGGGGGCACCCTGAGCGCGATTCGCTAACTTCCGTACACATACCTACGGTTACTTCACACCAGTACGTGATCAGTCATGC
Organism: Streptomyces sp. SCA2-17; assembly: GCF_044336695.1. Lineage (NCBI taxonomy): Bacteria > Bacillati > Actinomycetota > Actinomycetes > Kitasatosporales > Streptomycetaceae > Streptomyces > Streptomyces sp. SCA2-17. The sequence goes on along the minus strand of NZ_CP117521.1, from coordinate 3,606,224 downwards.
ACTGCCGGTTCGCCGGAACAGTCATCCAGCGCCCGTTCCAGGATCGAATACCCCTTTCATCACACGGCAAAATGCGACGCAGATCCGCTTGAGCACCTTTGCACTCACATGCTGCATACACCTAGCTTCTTGATCGCCAAAGCAGACCAGCCCTCCACGACTGGACGGAAACCTGATGGTCTGCGACGTCAAGAGCTTGGAGTTACTTGTGCGTACCGCCCGGAGATCCCTTGCCCGTCCCCTTGCGTCCGCCGTGTCGCTCGCGACGGCCCTCACTCTGCTCGGCGCTGCGGCTCCGGCCTTCGCGGACGGCTCCCCGGTCGGCAATGCCGCGCATGCCGCTTCGGTCGTCGAGAAGGCCACAGGTACGGGCGACATCGCCCCCTCCGTGAGTTCACCTGAGGCGGCCGCGAAGGCCACGACCGACACAGCAGCCGGCAAGGTCACTGTCGCCGCACCACACGACGCCACGGGCGACGTCAAGGCCACGGCTGCGGACGGCAGTTCTCTCGGTCTGAAGCTCACAGGCACCAAGGGTGTGGCGGGCACCAAGGCAGGCTCAGGCACTGTGGTGTACTCCGAGGCGGCAAAGGCAACGGACCTTGCGGTCCAGCCCACCGCTGACGGCGGTGCCCGCACGCTGGTCACGCTGAAGGACCGCTCGGCTTCCACCGAGCAGCGATTCACTCTCGACGTGCCCGACGACGCCCGGCTGATCCCCGATGGCAAGGGCGGCTACGGCGTCATCAAGTCCGCGGGTGACGGAGCCAAGATGACCGTAGGGGCCATCGAGGCGCCCTGGGCCAAGGATGCTCACGGCAAGCCGGTGGCGACCAGCTACAAGCTCGACGGAAACCAGCTCATCCAGCACGTTGAGACCAACAAGGACACTGCGTTCCCCGTAGTGGCCGACCCCAAGATCACCTGGGGGAACGTCACCGGCACGGCGTACTTCACGAAGTCCGAGACGAAGAACATCGCCATCTACGGTGCGACCGCCGCTCTGTCTGTGAGCCTTCTCCCGCCGCCACTGAACGTCCTCTACCAGGTCAACTCGGCCCTCATTACCGCCAAGGCCGTCGAGGCGAGGGGCGACGGGTACTGCCTGAAGATCAAGTTCGCGGCCGGAATCTTTGTGCCGGGCGTCTACAGCAACGGCTGTAACTGACAAGCCCAATTCCGCCATGTCACCATGGCGGTGGTCTGAGCGGAAGGGACATCCTGTGAACTGGTGGCTGTGGACATCCGTCGCAGCGTTCTGCATGGCGGCCCTGGGCACGGAAGTGTTCCTCACCCGTCGTGGCGTGCGCAGCCGCTTCGCGCGACTCGGAGCGTATGCGGACGCGCCCGCGCTCTTCGCCGGTGTCTTGACCGTGGTGCTCGTCCAGTTGGCCATCGATGGCTCTGCATCGACAGCAGCAATGGCGTGGACGTCGGCCGTCTTCTGGGGGCTGAGCGCTGCCACGACGGTGCATCTCGTGCGGCTCTGCCGACGACCGGCAGCTCATTCGTCCGAGCGGTGACGTAAGGCCACGCACGTGGCAATGGCAAATGGCCTGGCCTGACCCTGGAGGATCAGGCCAGGCCATTTGCTCGGCCCTGAGACAACAGTCCCTCCACGGCGTCCAGCGCGAGGTCCCACGGATACGACGCGCGCCGTTCCTCCCCCGTACCGGGGGCGTGGGGCACCCATGCGCCTGCTCCGTACAGCACGCGGACACCGGCACCGCGCAAGGTCTCCACAGCGCGCTGCGTGGCGGGGTGGGAGTCCAGAGCCGTCGACCAGAAGGGCAGGGCGACCACGGGCAGCCCGAGCCCTACGGCCTCGGCCACCAGGCCGAGGGCGTACGTGTCGGCGATCCCGGCGGCCCACTTGTTGGCCGTGTTCATGGTCATCGGCGCCACGACGACGGCGTCCGCAGGAGGGTTGCGCTTCTCCTCGCCGGACCGGCGCCACGTGCTCCGCACCGGCCGCCCCGACGCGGACTCCAAGGCAGGCCGGTCGATGAAGCCACCTTCGGCGGCGGCCGGAGTGGCGATCACGCACACGTCCCAGCCGCGGCCTTTCGCGGCAGCCACCGCCCGTACGGCGTCCCCGGCGGGGCCCGCCGCGCACACGATCAGATACAGCACCCGGCCGGGGCTCATACGGTCACCTGAGCTCTCGACGCCAGGGAACGCAGCACGGGCACACGGCCGCTTCGATCCCGCATCAGCAGCTCCCCGATCAGCTCCCGGACCACAGGCCGGGACCGTACCTCTTCGGGAGCCTCTCCCTCGGCCGCGAGCAGGGCAGCCGTGGCCTTCTCGGTTCTCCCGCAGGCGTGCAAGGCCCGAGCGACATCTGTCCAGAAGACCGCACGCCGCTCCGCGACAGCCAGCGTGGGAACGCTCACCTTCCGCGCCTCCGTGAGTGCCCTGCCGGCGTCCCCGAGGGTGAGTGCGATGGAGACCCTGTGCAGCAGAACGTTGTTCGGCCCGAACGCGGTCCCCTGGAGGTTCGAATCTTCCAGTAGTTCGGCAGCCTGCCCGGCTTCATTCAAGAGCGCCTCGGCCATGTCCCTGTCGCAGGCCGCCGAAGCAGCCCACGCCCCTCGCAGCAGCAGGGCGCCGAAGACTGCGACCATGCCCGGGCTGGACCGGGACACGCTGCCGGAGACCTCGTCCGCTCCCCGGACAGCGACACCGACCCCTTGCCGGTGATGGCCCACTGCCGTCACCGCGTGGGCCAGAATGCGTGAAGCCGAAGCGATGGCCGCCGCGTCCGCCGTCCGACGAGCCGCTGCCATGGACCGCTCGGCAGCGATCCAGGCGGACGGTGCATCATCGTTTTTCAACAGGAGAGAGGAAGCCACGTGGTACGCCTCGACGGCGATGCGATCGAGCTGCCGCCGGTCTTCGGCTGATCCGTGCCGGGGCTCCAATTCGATAAGCAAGTCCGGCAGACCTCTGGCCACGCTGGAGTAGTGGCACTTCTGGATCTGCCGCTTCGCTGAAGCGGACGCTTGCACCAGAGCTCTGAGATTGCTCGGCTCTTTCCGGCACTCCGCACCACCGCCCGTGAGGACGGACCGCAACCGGTCCAGCGGATCGGCCATGACCTGGGTCAGGATCTCGTCAGGCGAAGCAGGAACACTCACCGCACCGACCGCGGCAAGCGAGTAAGTGACGAAGTCGCGTCTCTTCACGGGACCATCGTGCGGCGTGACCGCCGGGGATGGGACGGCTTCCCCCACGTTCCGAACCGGCCGAGCGAAGCCCAGCTCTTCAACGGGGCTCCGGAGAAGTGCCTGAAGGACCGTGCGCGCAGCAGGGTGCGGCCAGCCCGGTTTCCCGGATTCCCAGCGACGGACCTGCCGGACCGAGACCGTCAGCTTGAACCCCAGCGCACGAGCCGCACCCTCGAACGCTTCGGCGAATTCCTCCTGCGTGTACAGCCCCTGAGCAATGCGTGCCCGCACGAACAACGGGTTCCCTGGCGTGTCTGCCATGACCGACCCCCAACGCTGTGCTGCTCAAAGTAGTCCACCAGGTGGAGCAGCATCTGGAAACGTCCTGCAATATGTCCGCCCAAGTGGCCGCCGGTGCGACCTGGTCCACGGCCTCTCCAAGCGATGTCCTATCCGCATGAGAAATCCAGCCACCGAAGGTCTCACCCCGTCCGGCCGCTCCGCCGATCAAGTCCCCCGGAAAGGTTCATTCGTGATCGACATCCGCTGGGGCAAGGTCGGTGAGGTGATGGGCCACGAGGGGCCGCGGCTGCAGCTCCGCCCGCCACTCGGCGGGCGCGAGTGGGAAGCCGCCCCGGCGGTCGTACGGCCCGCGTCGGACGCGGAGGTGTTGAGCGCGAGGACCCGGGACGACCGCTCCCCGCGGCCCGCAGCACGGCCGATCAGTCCGGTGGTCCCGCTTCATTGGTACGAATGACGGCTCGCCTCGGCGGCCGAGCCGTCATGGCCGCGGCCGGTCCCGCCGAGGTCCGCCCGCCCCGTCCTAGCTCTCCGTGCGGTACATCAAGTCCGTTTCGTGGATCTGGAAGCCCAGGCCCTCGTAGACCGCTACCGCCGCCGCGTTGTCGGCGTCCACGTACAGCATCGCCGTCGGGAGGCCCTGGGCCGCGAGGTGGCGGAGGCCGAGGGTGGTGAGGGACTTGCCGAGGCCGCCGCCCTGGGCGCCGGGGGCCACGCCCAGGACGTAGACCTCGCCGAGGCCCTCGTCGGCGTGGATCTTCGTCCAGTGGAAGCCGATGACGCGGCCGTCCTTCTCGGCGAGGAAGAAGCCCTTGGGGTCGAACCAGTCCGCGGCCTTGCGGTCGTCGAGGTCGCGCTGGACGAGCGAGCCCTGTTCCGGGTGGTGGGCGAAGGCCGCCGCGTTCACGGCGAGCCATTCGGCGTCGTCCTCGCCGGGACGGAAGGTGCGCACGGTCACGCCCGGGGGGAGCACCGGGTCGGGGAGGAGGAGGTCGTGCAGGGGGCGGCGCATCTGGCGGAGCTCGCGGAAGAGGCTCATGCCCAGCACCTGCGCGAGGTGCCGCGCCGCCGGGTGCCCGCCGTGCGCCCACACCCGCAGCCGCTTGCCCGACTCGTGGAGCAGTGCCGTGCCGAGCGCCCGCCCGTGCCCGCGGCCGCGCTGCGAGGGGTGGACGACGAGCTCGCCCGCGGGCGCCTCGACGGGGTCGCTGTCCTCCAGCTGGCCGTAGCCCACGAGCGCCCCGTCGCCGGTCCGCAGCAGCACGTGCCGGACGCCCGGCCGGCGCCCCTTCAGCTGGAGCCGGCCCTGCTCCGAGACGGCCGGCTGCCCGTCGGTCTCCGCCGCTTCGGTGATCAGCCGCAGCACGTCCTGCGCGGCCTCGGGTGCGAGTGCGTCCAGCACCTCGATGGACCGCGGCCCGTTCGCGTTGTTCGTGACGTCGCTCATGGTGCGAGCCTACGACGCCGGTATCGCGGAACCCGCACAGCCAACCCTCCTGACGTTCTACGCGGGTTGATCTACGCTGCGGCTGACCATTCCGTCCACCTCTCGTAAGCAATCCTGCATAAAGGGGAACATATGCACGCGACGCCGCCACGCAAGCGCCTGGCGAGACGGCTGACCGCGACCGCCGCCGCCCTCGCCGCCACGGCCGGGGTCCTGGCGACCGCCGTCCCGGCCGACGCCCGCACGCACGGCCGCACGGTTGACGTCCAGCTGCTCTCCTTCAACGACCTGCACGGCAACCTGGAGCCGCCGCAGGGCTCGTCGGGCACCGTGACCGAGGCCCAGCCCGACGGGACGACGAAGGCCATACCCGCCGGCGGCGTGGAGTACCTCGCCAACTCGCTGCGCACCGCCCGCAAGGGCCACGAGTACTCGATCACCGCCGCGGCCGGCGACCTGATCGGGGCCAGCCCGCTGATGACCGGTCTCTTCCACGACGAGCCGACCATCGAGGCGATGAACAAGATCGGCCTCGACGCGACCTCGGTCGGCAACCACGAGTTCGACGAGGGCCGCACCGAGCTGATGCGCATGCAGCGCGGCGGCTGCCACCCGAAGGACGGCTGCGCCGAGAAGGGCAAGACCTTCAAGGGCGCCCGCTTCCCCTACCTCGGGGCGAACGTCCTGGACGAGAAGACCGGCAAGCCGGTCCTCAAGCCGTACACGGTCTGGCAGCACAAGGGCGTGAAGATCGGCATCATCGGTCTCACCCTGGAGGGCACGCCGGACGTCGTCACCGCCGAGGGCGTCAAGGGCCTGAAGTTCGCCGACGAGGTCGAGACGATCGACAAGTACGCCAAGGAGCTCGACCGCCAGGGCGTGAAGTCGATCATCACCCTGGTCCACGAGGGCGGCATGCCCGCCTCCGGCGCGTACAACTTCGACTGCGACACCCCGGGCGCGGGCGCCGGCATCTCCGGCCCGATCGTGGAGATCGCCAAGAAGGTGACGCCGAAGGTCGACGCCTTCGTCACCGGCCACACCCACCAGGCCTACGCCTGCACCATCCCGGACCCGTCCGGCGCCCCCCGCACGGTGACCTCGGCCGCCTCCTTCGGCCGCCTGTACACCGACACCACGCTCACCTACGACCGGCGTACCAAGGACATCGTCCGCACCCCGGTCAAGAGCAAGCAGGGGGCGTACGGCAAGCCCGCCGCGAACCCGCGCACCGCGAACCACGTCGTGGACCGCAACCAGCCCAAGGCCGCGGACATGACCGCGCTCATCGACCACTGGAAGAAGCTCGCGGCGCCGGTCGCCGACAAGCCCGTCGGCTACATCAGCGCCGACATCAACGGCCGCGGCTCCGAGGCGTACGAGAAGCCGCTCGGCGACGTCATCGCCGACGCCCAGCTGGAGGCCCTCGCCCCGGCCGACAAGGGCGGCGCGCAGATCGCCTTCATGAACCCCGGTGGCATCCGCTCCGACCTGGTCTTCAAGGCGTCGGCCGGTGAGGGCGACGGCGTCGTGACGTACGGCGAGTCGTTCACGGTCCAGCCCTTCACCAACATGATGCAGTCGAAGGACCTGACCGGCGCGCAGGTCATCGCCGCGCTCCAGCAGCAGGTCAGCGGCCCGAACGAGGCCCAGCCGAAGATCCTCCAGATCAGCAGGGGCCTGGCGTACACCCTGGACCTGACGAAGAAGGGCGCCGACCGCGTCCCGGCCTCGTCGGTCAAGCTGAACGGCACCGCCATCGACCCGGCGAAGACCTACCGCATCGCCGGCAACGAGTTCCTGATGGGCGGCGGCGACGGCTTCCCCGCCTTCAAGGAGGGCACGAACAAGCGCGTCGGCGCGTCCGACCTGGACGTCTTCAACGCGTACCTGACGGCCCACTCGTCGAAGGGCGCCCCGCTGGCCCCGCCGGCGGCCGACCGGATCACGGTCGTCAAGTAACCCGCAGGGAGCGGGCGGCCCCGGTGCCGAAATGCACCGGGGCCGCCCGCCGCCTCAGACCCGACGCCTCACGACTGCTGCCGGATCAGGTCCTCCAGGGAGCCCTCGGGCACCTCGCCGGCCGGAGTCAGCTTGTCCACCGCCTGCGGCAGCGTCTGCGCGAGCTGATCCGCCGCCTCCTCCGGGGTCACGCCCGCCTGCTGGGCCACGTGGTCGAGCGCCTGGTACGGCAGGGCCTGCGCGATCTCCGGCCCGCTGACCTCCTGGTTCGCCCCCTTGCCGACCCACGAGTCGGTCTTCTGCCCGAGACCGCCCTCCTTGAGGGTGTCCAGCAGCGCACCGAGCGGATTGCTGCCCGCGCCGTGCGTGCCGGCGCCGCCGAGCGAGGTGAGCAGCGCGCCCAGCAGGCTGCCGCCCTTGCCGGCCTCCCCGCCGCCGAGCAGCCCGCCCAGCAGACTTCCCAGGTCATTGCCCATCGCCGCCGCCTCCTCAATCACCTCGATAGCAGAGCCATACCCCCGGACGTCCCGCCCGGAGCACGATTCACCCGTTCACCCACCGTCGAGTCACCTGCCCTCCAGGCCGCGGACGATGCCATGGATCACGTCCCGGGACCGCGCCTCGCCGAGGGCCACGGACTCCATGCGGTCGAGCACCATGCGGTAGCGGTCCAATTGGGCGGCCGCGTCCACCAGTTCCGAGCCGTGCTCGCGGTCGACGTGCACGGTGTCCAGCTGCGGTACGGGGCCGACCGCGAACAGCGTCGACTGCCCGGAGCCGGGGAACGCGCCGGCGTCGAAGGGGATCACCAGGACCTTGATGTGTTCGCGCTCGCTCATGCCGAGGATGTGCCGCAGCTGCGCCCGCGCGACCGCGGGCCCGCCGAAGCGCATCCGCAGCGCGGCCTCGTGGACGATCGCCGTGTACGGGGTGGGGCGTTCGCGGTAGAGGACGGCTTGGCGCTTGATGCGGTGCGAGACGCGGTGCTCGATCTCCGGAGGGCACAGGGGCGGCACCACCTGCCGGAAGACCACACGGCAGTGCTCGGCCGTCTGGAGAAGCCCGGGCAGGTGGGCGACGTACGAGGCGCGCAGCGCCACGGCGTGGTGTTCCAGCTCGGCGAGGTCCAGCAGCCCGGCGGGGAGGATCTCGCGGTACTCCTCCCACCAGCCGCGCTTGCGCTCGCCGGCCATGTCGATGAGGGCGGTGACGAGGGCTTCGTCGGAGCACGAGTAGTTGCGCGCGAGGGCGCGCAGGCGCTCGGCGCTCACTCCGTAGCGGCTCGCCTCGATGTTGCTGATCTGGGCCTGGTTGGTGCCCAGGAGCCGGCCCGCCTCGGTCGAGCTCAGCCCGGCCCGCTCGCGCAGCTTGCGCAGTTCGGCACCGAGGCGGAGCTGACGTGCCGTCGGGCTGCTCCTCACCGGCATCTTCCGTCCCTCCCTCCGCGCGCTGCCCGCGCCACCCGCACGACCGGGCACCGCGGAGGCCGGCGCGTCACCCACATGGGTGCTTACCGAAGTAGTTCTGCCGACGCCGCTAAATACCTTTGGCCGGACGGCGTACGGTGGTGAGCCGCGCCACTCACCCGCTCGCCTAGCCTCGCTCGTCAGAGGAGCCAGCATGGCCACGGTATCGCCGCAGACCCCCTGGTCGTACACGCTCGACCTGCCCGACGACCCGCGGTGCGCCACCGTCGCGGAGTCCACCGTCCGCACCGTCCTGGAGGCGTACGCCCTGGAGGAACTGGCCGACGAGGCCGCGGGACAGGTGGCGAAGCTGCTGACCCGCAACCGCCCCGGCTACCGGGCCTCCGAGGCACCCACGTCACTGCGGCTGACGCACTTGCCGCCTCTCGGGGTGGGGATCACGGTGTCGTACGGCCGAGGGCGGGAGGTCGTTGCCGTCGCGTGGTCATCCCGGTTTCGCGGAGCGCATGACATGCCGGCCACGCTAGATGACCCGCTTGCCCCCACAGGGGCGAAGGGTCCGGGAACTGCCGGAAATGATGGTGACCGCACCGGTATTGACGGTCAGGGCCACGCAATCACGCGTTCATCGGAACTTCATGTGCCGCACCCATAAAAGTGAAGGCGCAATATTCAATCCTCCTTACAAAAACATGACAGAGGGACAGGTCACACCCTGATCCATTGAACAGACCGTACGGTATGTGCTTGTGTGTGCAACGGCTGCCGGGCCGAGGAGGGGAGCGCGGCGGCCCGCCGCCGACCCGAGGATCCGTACGGTCATGCAGTCCGCCATGAATGCCGCGATGAAGTCCGCCCTTGCGTCCCGGGCGCTCGGCAGCGCCGCGTACTACGTGATCTCGCCGTTCCTCGCGATCTGGCTGCACGGCACGCTGGGGATCCCCGTCGGGCTCGCGGCGGCCGCCGTCGGCGTGCACCTGCTGAGCATGCGGGCCGGCGCGGTCTACATGCAGTTCGTCGTCGTGCGCTTCCGGCTCCGGGCCGTCCTCGTGGGCGGCTACGCGGTGGCGGGCGCGGTCATGCTCGTGCCCGCCGCGCTGCGCCTGGACGACGCCGCGTCCTGGCTGGCCGTCCTGGCCGTGAACGGCACCGCCGTCTCGTGCGCCAACGTCGGCACCAAGGCGCTCATCGCCAACGGCTGTGACGAGACGACCCGCTTGGCGGCGTTCGGCCGCCTGAACGCCGCCATCAACGGCGGGGCGGCGCTCGGCCCCGTGGCCGGAGGCTGGCTGATGGCTGCCACCGGCCGCGCGTTCCCGCTCATCCCGGCCGGGGTGTTCGCGGTGGCGGCCGTACTGGCCGCCCGCGCGCCGGGCGACGTGACGGCGACACCTCCGGAGAAGGGCGCGGCGCGCTTCGGGCTGCCGAGCCGCCCGGTGCTGCTGTGGTCGTGCGTGACGGCGACGCTCTGGCTGGCGTACGCGCAGTTCGCCAACGTGCTGCCCATGTACGTGGGGACGTCCGTGTCTCCGGGTGTCATCAGCATGCTGTTCCTCGTCAACGCCGTGCTGATCGTGCTGTTCCAAGGCGTGGTCGCCCGGCGCATGCAGAGCCTGGCGGGCAGGCGCGGCGACCGGGCCGTCATCGCACTCGGCATGGTGCTGCTGGCGGCCGGGCTCGTGCTGTTCGTGCCCGGGAGGGGGCCGGCCTGGCCGGTCGTCTTCGTGGGCGCGGCGGTGTTCACGTTCTCGGAGCTCGTGTGGTCGCCGGCGGCGGACAGCATCATGGCCCGCAAGGCCGAGGGGAACAGCTTCGCGGCCTTCGGCTTCGCGGGGCTGGTGTGGGGCGTGGCCGAGTCCGCGGGCGGCGCGCTGGGCACGGCGGTGGCGGGCGGCTCGGACAGCGCGTGGACGGGCGGGGCCCCGTTCGTCGTAGCGGCGGCGCTCACGCTGCTGACGGCGCTGGCAGTGGTCCTGGCTCCGAGCCGCAGCACACCTTCCTCCCGGCCCACCGGCAAGACCGTCCCCACCAGCCGTACCGATGAAGAAGATCGAGCCGATCGTGCCGATCAAACCGACCCCGTCAAGAAATGAGTCCGGCACCATGGCCGATCACATCGTCATCATCGAAGCCCTGACCAGCGGCACCGGCCTGCGCCTCGTCGAGGCGGCCGTCCGCCGGGCGGCCCGCGTCACCTTCGTCACCCGCGACAAGGGCCGGTACGCGAACGACCCGCTCCGCCACCTCCTGGACGGGGGCCCGGTCGAGGTGCACGTGCGCGAGACCCGCTCCACGGAAGAACTGACCGACCTCTTCCAGGCGCTGCTCATTGACGGCGAGTTCACGCTCATAGCGCCCAACGAGCAGTACCTGCTGCCGGCCGCCACCGCGGCGGAGAAGCTGGGCATCCCGTTCCTGCCCACGGCCTCGGTGCGGCTGACCCAGGACAAGCACGCCTTCCGGCAGGCCTGCGCCGCCGTGTCCGTCCCGGCGCCGCGCAGCACGGCGGCCCCGGACGTCGACAGCGCCCTCGCCGCCGCCGACGCCACCGGCTACCCGGTCGTCCTCAAGCCCTCGATCGGCACGGGTAGTTACGGTGTCGTGTCCGCGGCCGACGCCGACGAGCTGCGCTGGCACTTCCCCGAGGTGCGCGACGAGTCGGACGGGCAGGGCGGTGTGCCGCTCGTCGAGGAGTTCCTCATCGGCCCGGTGGTCAGCGCGGAGGTGCTGTACTCGGGCGGCACCCCGCACGTCCTCGGCATCAGCGACCGCATCATGAGTGAGCTGCCGTACTTCATGGAGCTCGCCATCCGCTTCCCGGTGGACCTCTCCGCGGAGGCGCACGAGCAGATCGAGCGGATCTGCGCGGACCTGGCCCGCCTGATGGCCTACGAGAACGGCCCGGCGCACATCGAGTTCGCGCTGACGGCCGAGGGGCCGAAGGTCGTGGAGTTCAACCCGCGCTTCGCGGGCCGCAACGTCTCCACGATGGTCTCGGCAGCGCTCGACTGGAACGTGTTCGACGGCGTCATCGCCTCGTACCTGGGCGAGCCCGTGAACGCGCCCGCGCCGGTGGGCGCGGCCGCGGAACAGGCCCTCTACGCCAAGCGCGGCGGCCGCTTCGAGGACGTCGCGGGCCGCGAACTGGCCGACCGGGTGCCGGGCCTGCGCGACATCCGGATCACGGCGCGGGCGGGCGACGTCCTGCCGGACGCGAAGGACCAGCGCAGCGAGTACGGAACGCTGTGGTGCACGGGCGCGACCGCGGACGAGGCGGGCATCCGTGCGGCGTCGGCGGCGGGTTACCTGCGGCCGGTGTTCGGCGACGAGGCGTAGGCCCGAGCGGCCTGACACACCCGGCAGGCCGGCGACCCCGGACCCGCCGGAACCCCGGCGCTGCGGTGACGCGCCACAGCGCCAGGTCAGCAATCGAGTCAGCACACCCTGACTCAATCACTCACTGTAATCAACGTTTCACCAGACGAAATGAGCATGCACGTGAGCACTCCCCAGCGCCCCCGCATCGACCTCTACAGCGACACGATCACGCTGCCCACCGCCGCCATGCGCACCTTCATGGCGGAGGCTCCGCTCGGTGACGAGCAGAAGGGGGAAGACCCCAGCGTCAACGAGCTGACCGCGATGGCCGCCGAGCTGCTCGGCAAGGAAGCCGCCGTCTTCCTGCCCTCGGGCACCATGTGCAACGAGATCGCGCTGGCCGTCCACTCGCGGCCCGGTGACGAGATCCTGGCCGACGCGACCGCGCACATCATCAACTACGAGGTCGGCGGGCCGTCGGCACTGAGCGGGATCAACGTCCGCGCGCTGGAGGGCGAGCGCGGGGTGTTCACGGCCGGGCAGTTCCGCGCGGGGATCCGCACGCCCAGCCGCTACGCGCCCGCGACGACGGGCGTCGTCATCGAGCAGACGTCCAACGCGGGCGGCGGCACGGTCTGGCCGCTGGAGCGCATCGAGGAGATCACGAACATCGCCCGCGAGCGCGGCATGTGGACCCACATGGACGGCGCACGCCTGCTCAACGCCTCGGTCGCGAGCGGCGTAGCGGCCGGGACGTACGCGCAGCACTTCGACTCGGTCTTCATCGACCTGAGCAAGGGCCTCGGCGCGCCGGTGGGCGGACTCCTCGCAGGTACGCAGGAGTTCATCGACCGCGCGTGGCGGCTGAAGCAGCGCTGGGGCGGCGCCATGCGCCAGGCGGGCGTCATCGCCTCGGCGGGCGTCTACGCGCTGCGCCACCACGTGGACCGGCTGGCGGAGGACCACGCGAACGCGCGCCTGCTCGCCACGGAACTCGCAAAAATAGAGGGCCTGACAATCCACCCCGAACACGTGGAGACGAACATCGTCCTCTTCGACGTCTCGGCAACGGGCCTGACGGCAGCGGAGTTCGCGGAGCGCACGATCACGGACCACGGCGTACGGGTGAGCGTGTTCGGCCCGACGACGGTCCGCGTAGTCACGCACCTGAACGTAGCGACGGAGCAGATCCCGGAGGCGGTAGAGGCAATAGCAAAGGTAACGACGTCGGGACGAGCGGCGGGCTAATCCCCCCCCCGGCAGCAGCCGGAGGACGGGCAGGAGGGGGCGGGGTGGGGCCGGCCCTGGGAGGGGCGTTGGGGGCACCCCCAGCGGTAGCTGGGGGAGTGATTTGCGGCGTGGTCCGGGGCGCCGTAGATGGTGACGGTTGCCGTAAATCATGCAGCCCCGGAAGGGCCGGCCCCACCCCGCCCCCGACCCCCACGGACCTACAGAGCCGGCGGAGCCACCGGCGCACCCGGAAGCCGCACAGACGCAACCGTCCCACCCCCCGGCGCCGGCCGCAAAGCCACCTCACCACCAGCCTGCCGCACCGTACGAGCAACGATCGACAGCCCCAGCCCACTCCCCGGCATGCTGCGCGCGGACGGCGAACGCCAGAAGCGATCAAAGACGTGCGGAAGCTCGTCCGGGGCAACACCAGGCCCGTGATCTCGAACGGTGAGCTCACCACTCGCGGAGGACAGGGCAACCTCCACCACCCCACCCCCCGGACTGAACTTCACGGCGTTATCGAGCAGATTCACCAGCGCCCGCTCCAACGCAGCCGGCTCGGCCCGCACGTACCAGCTCTCCAGGTTCACCTGGAAGGACAGCCCGGCCCCCCGCAGCCGCGCCCGCTCAACAGCCCGCTCAGCGGCCTCGTGCAAGGCGACAACCTGCACAGGCTCGGTACCGGGCCCGGCGTCGGGCCGGGAGAGTTCTTGCAGATCACCGATAAGAGCAGCCAACTCGGCCATCTGAGCCCGAACACTCACCAGCAGCTCCCTCCGGTCCTCAGGCGGAATCTGCCGCCCGGTCTCCTCACTCCGCACGAGCAGGTCGATATTGGTGCGCAGCGACGTAAGCGGGGTCCGCAACTCATGCCCGGCATCAGCGATGAGCTGCTGCTGCCGGTCACGGGAGGACGCGAGCGCGGCAGTCATGGCGTTGAAGGAGCGCGAGAGACGAGCGATCTCGTCCTCGCCCTCGACGGGGATGCGGACGGCCAGGTCCTCCGTGCGGGCGATGTGCTCGACGGCGCCGGTGAGCCGGTCGACGGGCCGCAGCCCGGCCCGGGCGATCCACGCGCCGGCGGTGGCGGCGAGGAGGACGCCGACGCCCGCGGTGACGGCGAGGACGGCGGCCAGGGCGTTCAGCGGCCGGTCGATCTCACGAAGCGGCTGGGCGATGGAGACGGCCGTGCCGGGCACGGGCCCGGGCGAGGTGGCGACCCGCATCTCCGTGCCGTCCTGGGCCTGGGCGTCGTGCAGGGCCTGTGCCTGCTGCCGCTGGGCGACAAGCAGGTCCTCGGTCTCCACCTTGATGGGCGATTTGCCGATCGTGCTGCAAACGAACCCCTCACCGGTAATGATCTGCACCGTGTAGGGCCGGAACAAGGTGGACGGCCCACTGGGCACGGACCCGCAGTTCCGCAGCAGCGTCTTCACGGTGGCGTCGTCAGCCCGAACGCTGGTCAGCGTCGTATCCCGCTGGTGCTCCAGCTCCTGCCGGGTGAGCAACCAGCAGGCGGCCGCGGCAGCGGCGACAGCGACAGCAACGGCGGCCGCGGTCAGCAGCGCCAGCCGCGACCGGAGCGGCAACCGCTGGAATCTCGCGATCATTCCGCGCCGTCCACCCGTTCCGCGCCGTCCGCCCGCAGGACGTAGCCCACGCCGCGCACGGTGTGCACGAGCCGGGGCTCTCCTCCGGCCTCGGTCTTGCGCCGCAGGTACATCACATACACATCAAGGGAGTTGGAGGAGGGCTCGAACTCGAACCCCCACACGGCCTTGAGGATCTGCTCACGGGTGAGGACCTGCCGGGGGTGGGCGAGGAAGAGCTCGAGAAGCGTGAACTCGGTACGGGTCAGCTCGACGGCCCGCTCGCCGCGCGTGACCTCGCGCGTGTCGAGGTTCATCCGCAGGTCGGCGAAGGAAAGGACGGCGGAGGCGGCGGGCGCGGCCGTGGCGTAGGAGCTGCGGCGCAGCAGGGCGCGGATGCGGGCGAGGAGCTCGTCGAGCTCGAAGGGTTTGACGAGGTAGTCGTCGGCACCGGCGTCGAGGCCGGTGACGCGGTCGCCGACGGTGTCGCGGGCGGTGAGCATGAGGATGGGGACGGTGACGCCGGAGGCGCGCAGGCGGCGGGCGGCGGTGAGGCCGTCCATGCGCGGCATGAGGACGTCGAGCACGATCAGCTCGGGGTCGTACGAGGCGACCTTCGTGACGGCGTCGAGCCCGTCGACGGCGAGCTCGGTGGCGTAGCCCTCGAAGGCGAGGCTGCGGCGCAGGGCCTCGCGCACGGCGGGCTCGTCGTCCACGATCAGGATGCGGGCGGGCTGGTCGCCGTGGTCGGCGGGGCTCATCGGCGGTACCTCACGAATACGGTCGGGCTGCGATCGGCGATCAGAGTGGGCTTCTCAGCCCGCCGCGCACAACCGCGCGCGGCATCTCAGCCTCGCACGGCGCCGCGCTCAGCTGTTGCCGCCACCCGCGCCGCCGGCCCGCAGCTTGGCGAGGTCGGCCTTGACGGTGTCGACGGGGATGGCGAAGCCGAGGCCGACGCTGCCCGCGGAGTCGCCGGAACCGCCGCCGGAACCGGGTGCGTACATGGCGGAGTTGATGCCGATGATCTCGCCGTTCATGTTGATGAGGGCGCCGCCGGAGTTGCCGGGGTTGAGGGAGGCGTCGGTCTGGATGGCCTTGTAGGTGGTCTTGGAGGAGCCGGTGTCGCCGTTGTACTGGTTGCCGCCGAACTCGAAGGGCCACTGGGGGAGGCCGCGCTCGCGCTGCTGCCCGCCGCGCCCCTCCTCCTTGGAGACGGTCACGTCGCGGTTGAGGGCGGAGACGATGCCGCTGGTGACGGTGCCGGTGAGGCCTTCCGGGGAGCCGATGGCGACGACCTCGTCGCCGACCTTGACGCTGCCGGAGCTGCCCAGGGAGGCCGCCTTGAGCCCGCTCGCGCCCTGCACCTTGATCAGGGCGAGGTCCTTGTCCGGGTCGGTGCCGACGACCTTGGCGGTCTTCGTGCTGCCGTCGCTGAAGGCGACCTGGACGGTGTCGGCGCCCGCGATGACGTGGTTGTTGGTGACGATCTCGCCGTCGCCGGTGATGACGACGCCGGAGCCGGTGGACCGGCCGCTGGTGGTCGTCGCCTTGATCTCCACGATGCTCGGGCTGACGGCCTTGGCGACGGCGGCGACGCCGCCCGCGCTCTTGGAGGACGCGTTCTGGACGGGCGTGGAGTGGCTGGTGCTGTCCGCCCTGCTGGTCAGCTCGCTCACCAGGGCCGCGGACCCGCCGCCGACGACGGCGGCGATGATCGCCACGGCGGCGAGCAGCGCGACGGGCTTACGGGCGCGGCGCCCGCCCCGGTGCTCGGGGCCCGGGCCCTGCGGTACCGGCGGCGGCTGCGGCGCGGCGAACCCGGCGTACCCCGCACCACCGCCTCCGTCGCCACCGCTGGCGCCTCCCGCCCCGTCCCCGGGCCAGACGGTCACACCACTGGCCGTGGTGACCGGCTGCTGCGGCGGGTACGCGGGAGGCCGGGGGTACGCGTAGGGCTGCTGCGGCTGGGGTTCCTGGGCGCCGGAGGGGCGAGTGTCGTCCGTCATGCAGATGACTCTGCGGCCCGTACATGAGAACTGTCTGAGCGACCACTGAAAACGGGCCGAGAAGTCTGTTCAGTCGGTATAAGGGCCGGGCTCCGCCGGAGCGCCCCGCATCGCCGCGCGGGCCTGCGCGACGAGGCCTTCAGGCGTGATCGTGGCCAGGACGTCGCGGTAGTGGGCCAGGAGGGTGCCGGCCGCGTCGGTGAGGGCCGGCTCGCCGAGGGGGCGGTCCGCCAGGTCGGGGCCCTCGGCGAGGAGGGCCTGGAGGAGGGCGTAGAGGTGGGCCGTGCCGGCCTCGCGGACGGTCAGGGACAGGTGGGCGGAGGGGGCGTCGCCGACGGCGCTCGCGCGGTGGGCGAAGCCCCTGGGCACGTAGAGGACCTCGCCGGGCCGCAGCACGGTGTCGAGGAGGAGGGGGCCGGGGTCGCCGTCCTCGCGGCGCGGCTCCCAGTTGCCGTCGGCGGGGCCGCCGTGCACCCGCCAGCGCTTGGCGCCGCTGATCTGGACGGCCAGGACGTCGGCGTCGTCGCGGTGGACGGGGCGGCCCTGCGTGCCGCCGGGGGTGAGGAAGTAGAACGCCTCGACCTGGCGGCCCAGCAGGTCGCCGACGCCGGTGGCGAGGGCGCGCACGCCCTCGTGCCACTGGTCGACGTACCGCAGGAGGAGCGTGGCCCGCTCGTCGCGGATGAGGGCGCGCACCGCCCCGGCGTCGGCGTAGTCCTCGACGATCTCGCCGAGGACGACCCGGGGGACGCAGAACCGGTGGGCGGGCAGCTGGCCGTGCTCCTGGACGAGGTTGATGTAGGGCGTCTTGAGCAGCCCGTGGTCGAGGAGGCGGTCCAGCTCGGCGAGGGGGAAGACGTCGACGGGCGGATCGTGCGGGCGCAGGACCGCGGGTGCGGTGCGCCAGTGGGCGGCGAGGAAGTGCGGGGTGTCCGCCACGCACCGTTCGAGCCAGTTCACGGCCGTGGGCGCCGTCTTGGACAGGGTCATGGTCGCGGTCACGGCAGGGGCTCGCTCTCCGTCGGATCGGGGGTGGTTCAGGCCGTGGGCCGGCTGCTGTGGGCGCCGCGGCGGGCGGCGCCGACGAGGGACTCCGGGGTGGTGCGGGCCAGTTGCGCCCGGAAGTGGTCGAGGAGGGCGGCCGCGGCCGTGGTGAGCCGGTCGTCGTCGAGGGGCCGGGCGGGCAGGGCGAGGTCCGCGGCGAGCCGGGCGCCGAGTTCGTCGCGCAGGTGGCGGACGCGGGCCTCGCGGAGGGCGATGGTGAGGTGCAGCGACGGCTCGGGGCCGGTCGCGCAGGCCGCGTGGGCGAAGCCGTCGGGCACGTAGAGGACCTCGCCGGGCCGGACGGTGGTGTCGAGCAGGACCGGGCCGGGGTCGGCGTCGGGCACCGGCTGCCAGTGGGGGTCGGCGGGGCCGCCGTACACCTGCCACTGCTTGGTGCCGCTCAGCTGGATGACGAGGACGTCCCCGTCGTCGCGGTGGACCGCGCTGGGCCGGCCGGCGTGGGACTGGAAGACGAACGCCTCGGCCAGCCGGCCGAGCCGTTCGCCGATGCCGGTGGTGAGGGCGCGCACCGGGGCGTGCCAGTGGTGGACGTACCGCAGCTGGAGGGTGGCGTTCTCTTCGCGGATGAGGGAGCGGACCCGTACGGGGTCCAGGCAGCCGTCGAGGGTCCGGCCCGCGACGAGCCGGGGCGGGCAGTACCGCTCCTCCGGTATCGGGCCCGCGGCGGAGTACAGCGCCGCGTACGGGACGCGCAGCAGGCCCCCGCCGACGAGGCCGTCGACGTCGGCGGCGCTCAGGACCTCCGTCGGCGGATCGGCCGGGCGCAGCAGCGCGGGACCCTGCTGCCAGTGGGTGTGCAGGAAGGACCGCACGTCCGCGACACAGCGCTCCAGCCAATCCATGCTTCCGCTCCCTCTCGCCTTCTCCTGCGCTCCGGTTGTGCCTCGGCGTTCGTCAGATGACGTCGAGCGGGCAGCCGCCGCAGGAGGCCTCGACCTTGGTCTCGGGGGCGGAGGAGGACGAGGCGACGGCGCTGGGGGCGAAGATCGCGCCGCCGACGGCCGCGGCGACGGCGACGGACAGGACCGCCTTACGGGTCAGGGTGGTGCGCGGGCGGGCGGCGGGGGCGGCTGCGGTGTTCTGCTCCATGACGGATCTCCAACTGTCGGTAAGTGCGTACGGGATGGGTTTGCGCGAGGTCTCCGGCTCGGGGGCCGTCCGCCTTCGCTGCGCTTCATCCTGGTCCGGGCGGCGGGGGCCGCGACAGTCACGGGTTCACGGTGCCGGGAAGGCGGTGCCGGGGGTGCGGTCACGGACGCCCGGGACCGGGAAAGCGCGGCCTCCTGATGCTGTTTCAGGCGTCGGAGGCGTACGGCCCCAGGGCCAGCCGTACGTCCCGCGCCCTCCGCCCCGGCCGCGCGCACGCCGCGTACCCGCCGGGCACGTAGAGCACCTCCCCGGCGCGCAGCCGCAGCTCCGGCCCGGCGGCTACCGCGGCCGGCCGGTCCGGCGGGCGGAGCTGCCATCCGGTGCTCCCGGCCCGCTGGAGGACCAGGAGGTCGTACGGCGCGGCGGACATCCCCGCGGACGGTGGGTCTCCAGGCGGGGGGCCCGGCAGCTCGCCGACCGGGCACCCGAGGTGCAGCGCCAGCAGCGCGGCGAGGTCGCCGGGCGGGCGGTCCCAGTCGTCCGGGCCGGCGTGTTCCGGCCAGAGCAGGCCGGGGCCCCTCCCCCGGTGCGTCCGTACGAAGAGGGCCAGTTCGGACAGCGGGTGGCAGGTGCGGGCTTTTGCCCCGGAGACGCAGGTCAGCAGGCCTGTCATGGCATTCCTCCCTCGGCGGCGCGCGCGGCGGGCGCCGCGGCGGCGCCGAGAACACTGCCGAGGCACCGGAGGAAGGGGAAAGTCACGGCTTCGCGCCACAGCGCGGCCCGCACACATGGCCCTCGGGCCGCCCTTCAGTCCTCCAGCAGCCCCTGCCGGGCCGCGGCGACCCCGGCCTGGAAGCGGCTCTCGGCGGAGAGCTGGTCCATGATGTCGGCGATGTGGCGGCGCGTGGTGCGCAGCGCCATGCCCAGCCGGCGGGCGATCGCCTCGTCCTTCAGGCCCGCGGCCAGCAGGCGCAGGATGGTGCGGTCGAGCTCGCCGGAGACCTTGGCGAGCCCGTCGTCGGCGGCGTTGGAGAACGGGGTGGCGGCCTCCCACGCCTGCTCGAACAACTGGCAGAGGTAGGCGACGGTGTTGGCCTCGCGCACGACGACCGCGCCCCAGGATCCGTCGGCGGTCGGCAGGAACGCGGTCTCCCGGTCGAAGACGATGACGCGGCCGAAGAGCTCGTGGCTGGTGCGGTAGCGGCCGCCCAGGGCGGAGGCGGCGGCCACGTACGCCTGGCTGGGGCCGTGGAAGCGCGCCGTGTGGTGGTAGAGCGTGCGCAGCGAGACGCCCCGCTCCAGCAGCGCCCGGTCCCGCAGCAGGGCCTCCTCCATCGCCTCGGGCACGCGGGAACCGCCGCCCGGCTGGCTGGTCAGCACCTCTTCGCGGCACTCGCCGGACATCCGCGTGAGCAGGGTGCGGACCTCGGGCAGGGTCGGTATGAGCTCCAGGCCGCCGGCGCCGCCGGTGCGGTGCCGGTACGCCGACGCGAAGCTCTCCGCCTCCTCCCGGATCCGGGCGATCCGCAGCTGCTGCTCGCGGATGTCCGCCTCCAGCGCGGCGATGCGGGGGCCTGTGGCCGCCTCGGGCGCCACGGCGCGCTCCTGGTCCGGGTCGCCGGGGACGGGCTGGACGAGCCCGGCCTCGCGCAGCCGGTCCAGGGCCGCCCCGGCCTGCTCCGGGCTCAGCCCCAGGGCTACGGCGGCGGCCGCCGCGTCGGCGCGCTGGTGCTCCAGCACCCACCCGTACAGCGCCACTTCCGCCTCGCCCGCAGCCCCCTGCCCCATTTCCCCCGTTCCCCCCATTTAGTCCCCCTGCTTCATGCTGCCATGCAACTTAGTGAGGTATGTGATCCGTTGCGGCAAGGATACGGACCAGAGAGTCTTTTTCCTGTCACCGAAACCGCACTGACCTGCAAGGGGCAACCGCCCCTGCATATCTGGGAGATCGCCGTGAAGCGCATCCTGCTCGCCGCTGCCGCCGTCACCTCGCTGCTCGCCTTCGCGGCCCCCGGCTCAGGCTCCGGCTCCG
Source organism: Streptomyces sp. SCA2-17 (assembly GCF_044336695.1). NCBI lineage: Bacteria > Bacillati > Actinomycetota > Actinomycetes > Kitasatosporales > Streptomycetaceae > Streptomyces > Streptomyces sp. SCA2-17. Next base: position 3,585,583 of record NZ_CP117521.1, on the reverse strand, counting down.
ACTCGGGCCCCGGCTCCGCCCCGGCGGGCGGGCGCGTGACGACAGCGTCGGCGGCGGAGGGCGAGCACCCGCCGGTCCTCACGCTGCCGACGACCCAGCGCTGCTCCTCCTCGCGGTGCAGCGGCCCGACCGACACGTCCTGGGGCGGCGGCTCCGCGGCGCGGCCCGCCGCCTCCTGATCCGCAGGCGCCCCGCCTCCTGATCCGCAGCCACCCGCGTCACCGACCAGCCCGCGCGTCACCGACCAGCCCGAAGGAGCAGCCAGATGAACGCCGGCGCCCCCGCCCTGACCGGCCGCGAGCAGCAGGTGCTCCACCTGCTGAGCAGCGGCGACACCATCTCCTCCATCGCCCGCCAGCTCCGCCTCAGCCCGCACACGGTCGACACGTACCTGCGCCGCCTGCGCACCAAGACGGGCGCCGCGAACCGCACCCAGCTCGCCGTCTACGCCGTCCGCAACGGCCTCGCCGGAACGGCCGCCCACTCCTCTTGAGGGGTCAGCCGCCGCAGCCGCAGGAGCGCCGCACCACCAGGGCCGACGGGAACTGCTTGAGCCGCTCGCGGCGCGTGCCCGTCACCCGGAGCGAGTCGTCCAGGACGAGGTCCACGGCGGAGCGGGCCATGGCCTGCCGGTCGGAGGCGACCGTGGTCAGCGGCGGGTCGGTGAGGGCCGCTTCCTTGACGTCGTCGAAGCCGGCGACCGCCAGCTCGCCCGGCACGTCGATGCGCAGCTCGCGGGCCGCGCGCAGCACGCCGATGGCCTGGTCGTCCGTGGCGCAGAGCAGGGCCGGGGGGCGGTCGGGGCCGGCGAGCAGCTCCAAGGCGACCTTGTAGGCCTCGTAGCGGTTGTAGGGGGCCGGGAAGAGGCGGCCCTCGATGGACTTACCCGCCTCGCGCATGGCCCGGCGCCAGCCCTCGACGTGGTCGGTGACGGGGTCGCCGACGGTCGGGGTGCGCTCGGTGCCGCCGAGGCAGGCGACGTACGGGTGGCCGTGCTCCAGCAGGTGGCGGGTGGCGAGCTGGGCGCCGCCGATGTCGTCCGTGACGACGGCGACGTCGTCGATCGCGTCGGGCCGGCGGTGCATGAGGACCACCCGGGCGTCCCAGGCGTCGATCTCCGCGGCCGCGTGCTCGCTCGGGCCCTGGCTGATGAGGATCAGGCCGGAGACCCGCATGCCCAGGAACGCGCGCAGGTAGTGCACCTCGCGCTCGTCCAGGTAGTCGGAGTTGCCGACGAGGACCATCTTGCCGCGCTCGGCCGCGGCCTGTTCGACGGCGTGGGCCATCTCGGCGAAGAAGGGCTGGCGGGCGTCCGGAATGATCAGGCCTATGAGGTCCGTCCGGCGGGACGCCATCGCCTGGGCCACCCGGTCCGGCCGGTACCCCAGTTCCTTGATCGCGGCCAGCACGCGCTCGCGCGTGGCCGGGGCCACCGGCCTCGGCCCGTTGTTGATGACGTAGCTGACCACCGCGGTCGACGTCCCCGCCAGTCTCGCCACATCGTCCCGCGTCACCTTGGCCACGCGCGGCAGTCTACGCGGGTCCACTCACCGCTCGGCCGGGCGAGCGGCCCCGCTCTCCGCGGCTTCCGGCTCCTTCGCCCGCCGCGCCTCGGCGGAATTCTTGGCCTTGCCGTCCCCGGGATTGTCGATCTTCTCCGGTACAACGAACCGATAACCAACATTCCGGACGGTTCCGATGAGCGACTCGTGCTCGGGGCCCAGCTTCGCCCGCAGCCGCCGCACGTGCACGTCGACCGTGCGCGTACCGCCGAAGTAGTCGTAGCCCCAGACCTCCTGGAGCAGCTGGGCCCGGGTGAAGACCCGCCCCGGGTGCTGGGCGAGGTACTTCAGCAGCTCGAACTCCTTGAACGTGAGGTCCAGCACCCGGCCCTTGAGCTTCGCGCTGTACGTGGCCTCGTCCACGGAGAGGTCGCCCGTGCGGATCTCCATGGGGCTGTCGTCCGTGGAGATCTGCTGGCGGCCCATCGCCAGCCGCAGCCGCGCCTCGACCTCGGCGGGGCCCGCGGTGTCGAGGAGGACGTCGTCCACGCCCCAGTCGGCGGTGACGGCCGCGAGGCCGCCCTCGGTGACGACGAGGATCAGCGGGCAGCCCGGGCCGGTGGAGCGCAGCAGCTGGCACAGGCTGCGCACGTGGGGAAGGTCACGGCGGCCGTCGATCAGTATGACGTCGGCCCCGGGGGTGTCCACGAGGGCCGGGCCCTCGGCGGGGGCCACCCGCACGCTGTGCAGGAGCAGGCCGAGCGCCGGCAGGACCTCCGTGGAGGGCTGGAGGGCATTGGTCAGGAGCAGCAGGGAACTCATCGGCTGCCACCCGCCTCACTGGTCGTACGGTCCTTCCGGACCCGCGCGCTTCGCTCGCCCATGACGTCGGTTCCTCCTCGGTCCCTGCGAAGGGCTACCACCCAGGCCTTGCTCTGGGGGAGAGTGCGGCACTGCTTCGTACGGTTGCGTGCGTCCCGGCACCTTTCGAGGGGCACAAGTTCAGCACGTGTTCAGCTCATGAATGCACAAAAGGACCCGGGGGCTACTCTGCCCGGATCCTCTCTGCCCAGCAGAATAGCCCACATGACTTTCCGAGGTCCGGACGATTTTGCACGACCTTGTGTTCCGTCGGTCACTTCGAGTGGTCATCGCATCGCGCTCTTGACAGCCGACGGAGTCCGCGTGGAAGCGGCCTACGAGCCCCGCCTGGGCTCGCGGGTCCCTCCTTCCGACACCCCCGCGGTGGTGCTCGCGCACGGCTTCACGGGCGCCCTCGACCGGCCCGGCCTGCGCCGGGCCGCGCGGGTGTTCGCCCAGCGTGCGGCCGTGATCACGTTCTCCTTCCGGGGGCACGGCGGCTCGGGCGGCCGCTCCTCGGTCGGCGACCGCGAGGTGCTCGACCTGGCCGCGGCCGTGCGGTGGGCGCGCTCGCTCGGGCACGAGCGGGTGGCGACCGTCGGCTTCTCCATGGGCGGCTCGGTGGCCCTGCGGCACGCCGCGCTCTACGGGCGCGAGCGGGGCGCCGGGGGCGGGGAGCACGGAGGGCGCACGGACGCACATTCCGACACGGTCGTGGCCGTCAGTGCGCCCGCACGGTGGTATTACCGCGGTACCGCACCCATGCGGCGTCTGCACTGGGCGATCTCACGGCCCGCGGGGCGGCTGATCGCGCGCTACGGGCTGGGGACGCGGGTCCAGGCGGAGAACTGGGACCCGGTCCCGCTCTCCCCCGTCGAGGCGGTCCCGCTGATCGCGCCGCGGCCCCTGCTGATCGTGCACGGCGACCGGGACGCGTACTTCCCGCTGGACCATCCGTACGCCCTGGCGGGCGCGGCGGATCCGGGGTCCACGGAACTGTGGATCGAACGGGGGTTCGGCCACGCGGAGAACGCTGCGCGTGGCGAGCTGCTGGAACGCATCGCGGGGTGGGCGACAGCCCGGCTGTGACGGGCCTGGGCCGGGCCCTGTCCGGCACCGCCGGACGCCGCCGCGGTGGTTGCTCACCGCGGCGGCGGATTTGAGAGGCCTGGCCTCTCAACAGCAGTGACCGGCGGCACCAGGAGCTTGAGGGGCCGGGCCCCTCAAGACCGCCGCCGCGGCGCTCAGCCACCACGGCGAGGGTCCGGCGGAACGCGGCGCTGCCGAAACCAGCACGCCCCGCGATCCGCCGGACCGGCACTACGCCTCCACGGCCGGCTCCGCGAACTGCGCCTCGTAGAGGCGCGCGTACGCGCCGCCCGCCGACAGCAGACTGTCGTGCGTGCCCTGCTCCACGATGCGGCCCGACTCCATCACGAGGATGACGTCCGCGTCGCGGATCGTGGACAGCCGGTGCGCGATCACGAAGCTCGTGCGCCCCGTGCGCAGCCGGCCCATCGCCTGCTGGATGAGGACCTCCGTACGGGTGTCGACGGAGCTCGTCGCCTCGTCCAGGACGAGGATCTCCGGCTCGGCCAGGAACGCCCGGGCGATGGTGATGAGCTGCTTCTCGCCGACGCTGACGTTGGAGCCCTCGTCGTCGATGACGGTGTCGTAGCCGTCGGGCAGCGTCCGCACGAAGCGGTCGACGTGCGTGGCCTTCGCCGCCTCCACGATCTTGTCCTGCGAGGTGCCGGCGGGCGCCCCGTAGGCGATGTTGTCCGCGATCGTGCCGCCGAAGAGCCACGTGTCCTGGAGCACCATGCCGATGTGGGAGCGGAGCTCCTCCCGCGACATGGCGGCGATGTCGGTCCCGTCGAGGGTGATGCGGCCGCCGCCCACCTCGTAGAACCGCATGAGCAGGTTGACCAGCGTGGTCTTGCCGGCGCCGGTCGGGCCGACGATGGCCACGGTCTGGCCGGGCCGCACGGTCAGCGAGAGGTCCTCGATGAGCGGCTTGTCCGGCTCGTAGCGGAAGGAGACCTTCTCGAAGGACACCTCGCCGTGCACGCGGCCCGGCTTCGGGGCGTCCGCCGGGTCCGCCGACTGCTCGTCGGCGTCGAGCAGCTCGAAGACGCGCTCGGCGGAGGCGACGCCGGACTGCACGAGGTTGGCCATGGAGGCCACCTGCGTGAGCGGCTGGCTGAACTGGCGCGAGTACTGCACGAAGGCCTGCACGTCACCGATGGACAGCGCGCCGGAGGCGACCCGCAGGCCGCCGACGACGGCGACGAGCACGTAGTTGAGGTTGCCTATGAACATCATCGCGGGCTGGATGACGCCCGAGATGAACTGGGCCTTGAAGCCGGCCTGGAAGAGGTCCTCGTTCTCCTTGCGGAAGATCTCCGCGGACTCCTTCTCGCGGCCGAAGACCTTCACCAGCGCGTGCCCGGTGTACATCTCCTCGATGTGGGCGTTGAGCTTGCCGGTCGTCTTCCACTGGGCGACGAACTGCGGCTGCGCCCGCTTGCCTATCTTCGTGGCGACGACGACGGACACCGGGACGGTGACCAGCGCGACCAGGGCGAGCAGCCAGGAGATCCAGAACATCACGGCCAGCACACCCGTGATCGTCAGCAGTGACGTGACGATCTGGCTCATGGTCTGCTGGAGCGTCTGGGCGATGTTGTCGATGTCGTTCGTGGCGCGGGAGAGCACCTCGCCGCGCGGCTGCCGGTCGAAGTAGCTGAGCGGCAGCCGGCCGAGCTTCTCCTCGACGTCCCGGCGCAGCCGGAAGACGGCGCGCTGGACGACGGTGGTGGCGATCCGCGCCTGGACGAGCCCGAACAGGGACGCCGCGACGTAGATCAGCAGGACCCACAGCAGCACCTCGCCCACGGCGTCGAAGTCGATGCCGCGGCCGGGGGTGAAGCCGACCGAGCCGAGCAGGTCGGCGACGGTGCCGTTGCCCTGCTGCCGCATCCGCTCGACGGCCTCGGCCTTGGTGATGCCGTCGGGGAACTTCTTCCCGACGACGCCCGCGAAGATCAGGTCGGTGGCCCGGCCGAGGATCTTCGGGCCGATGACGGACAGGGCGACGCTCGCGACGCACATGACGAGCGCCACGGTGATCAGGGCCCGCTCGGGTCTGAGGGTGCCCAGCAGCCGCTTGGCGGACCCGGCGAAGTCCATGGACCGCTCGGTGGGCTGGCCGCCCATGAAGCGGGCGACGCCGGTGGCGGGGGCGGGCCCGCGGCGGGCGGTGCCGCCGGGGGCCGGTGCGCCGGGCTTGCCGCCCCCGTCCGGGGAAGCCGGTTTCTCCGGGGTCGTCACGCCGCCTCCTCCTCGGTGAGCTGGGAGAGCACGATCTCCCGGTAGGTCTCGTTGCCGGCCATCAGCTCGCCGTGGGTGCCGGTGCCGACGACGCGGCCCTCGTCCAGGACGACGATCCGGTCGGCCTCACGGATCGTGGAGACGCGCTGGGCGACGATGACGACCGTGGCGTTCCCCGTCTCGCGGGCCAGCGCGGCCCGCAGCCGGGCGTCGGTGGCGTAGTCGAGGGCGGAGAAGGAGTCGTCGAAGAGATAGATGTCCGGCTTGCGGACCAGGGCGCGGGCGATGGCGAGCCGCTGCCGCTGCCCGCCGGAGACGTTGGTGCCGCCCTGCGCGATCGGCGCCTCCAGGCCGCCCTCCATGCTCGCGACGAAGTCGCGGGCCTGCGCCGTCTCCAGCGCCTCCCACAGCTCCTCGTCGGTCGCGTCGGGGCGCCCGTAGCGGAGGTTCGAGGCGACGGTCCCGGAGAACAGGTAGGGCTTCTGCGGGACGAGGCCGATGGCCTCGGCGGAGCGGGCCGGGTCGAGCTCGCGCACGTCGACGCCGCCCACGGTGACCGTTCCGGCGGTCGCGTCGAACAGCCGCGGGACCAGCCCCAGCAGCGTGGACTTGCCGCTGCCGGTGGAGCCGATGACGGCCGTGATCTCACCGGGCCGGGCGACGAGCGAGACGTCCTTGAGGACCGGCTCCTCCGCGCCCGGGTAGCGGAACTCGACGCCGCTGAGCTCCAGGTGCCCGCCGCCGCGCAGTTCGGTGACCGGGCTGACCGGCGGCACCACGCTGGAGTCGGTGGCCAGGACCTCCTGGACGCGCTCGGCGCAGACCTCGGCGCGCGGCACCATCATGAACATGAAGGTGGCCATCATGACGGCCATCAGGATCTGCATCAGATAGCTGAGGAAGGCCGTCAGCGCGCCGATCTCCATGTCGCCGCTCTCGATGCGGTGACCGCCGAACCACAGCACGGCGACGGAGGAGAGGTTCACGACCAGCATCACGGACGGGAACATCAGCGACATCAGCCGGCCGGCCCTGAGCGAGACGTCCATCAGCTCGGCGTTCGCGCCGTCGAAACGTTCCCGCTCGTGGGTGTCGCGGACGAAGGCGCGGATGACGCGGATGCCGGTGATCTGCTCGCGCAGCACCCGGTTGACGGTGTCGATCCGGTCCTGCACGCCGCGGAAGACCGGTCGCATCCGCCAGATGATCAGCGAGACGATCACGCCGAGGACCGGCACGATGACCAGCAGCAGGGCGGACAGCGGCACGTCCTGGTCGAGCGCCATCAGGATGCCGCCCACGCACATGATCGGCGCGGACACCATCAGCGTGAACGCCATCAGGACGAGCAGCTGGATCTGCTGCACGTCGTTGGTGGTGCGGGTGATCAGGGAGGGGGCGCCGAAGTGCCCCATTTCGCGCGCGGAGAAGGACTGCACGCGGTCGAAGACGGCGGCCCGCAGGTCGCGGCCGACCGCCATCGCGGTCCGGGCACCGAAGTACGTCGCACCGATCGCGCAGACGATCTGGGCGAGGGTGACCGCCAGCATCCCGCCGCCGAGGGACAGGATGTAGCCGGTGTCACCCTTCACGACACCGTTGTCGATGATGTCGGCGTTGAGTGAGGGTAGGTAGAGCGTGGCAAGCGTCTGGACGAGCTGCAGGAGCACGATCAGCGCGATCGATGAGGAGTAGGGCTTCAGATACGCCCGTGATAGTCGGACCAGCACACCGGGCAGCCTAAGCGAGCGCCTCGCCGTGCGGCCTCCGTATTTGCACGGGCGGCGCTCCGCTCGCGCGGCACCCGTCATCATGGGAGGCGGCAGAAGAAGGAAAGGGGTCGCGGTGGCGACGACACAACCGGCACACCCGGTCAAACCGGCCCTGCCGGGGCAGCCGGGGCCGGTGGGCACCATCCGGTACTGGGCCGCGGCGAAGGCCGCTGCCGGCACGGCCGAGGAGCCGTACGCTGCGCGGACGCTCGCGGAGGCGCTGGACGCGGCCCGCCGGCGGCACGCGGAGCGCCCCGACTTCGCCCGGGTGCTGGCGCGCTGCTCGTTCCTCGTGAACGACGCCCCGGTAGGCACCCGCGACCACGCAACGGTCCAACTGGCCGAGGGCGGCACCGTAGAGGTGCTCCCGCCCTTCGCAGGAGGGTGACCCCGGCAGCATGAGCAATCAGCCGCACCATACGTACGACCCGCAGGACCCGTACGACTCGTATGACGCGTACGACGCCCGGACGCAGCGCTATGACGCACAGTCGTACGGGCAGCAGGACGGGGCGTACGGCTCGTACCAGCAGCAGCACCAGCAGGCGCAGCAGCACCCGCACCAGCAGCCTCAGCAGGGACAGGCCCAGGCGCACGGCTCGTACGGCGACTCGTACAACACGTACGACCCGTACGCCCAGCAGCAGCCGCAGGCCCAGCAGCACCAGCACCAGCAGGCCCACCAGCAACCGCACCAGCAGTCTCAGCCGCAGCAGTACCAGTGGCCGACGACCAACGGCGGCCAGGGCTTCTCCGCGCACGACGAGCCGGTCACGCAGACCTGGCAGACGCCGACGTGGGACACGGGCACGTGGCAGCAGCCCCCGGCCCCGCCGGCGGAGGACCGCTCCTACGGCGCGTCCTGGTCCGCGGGCGCCCCGCTGCCCGAGGAGCGCCAGGCCGCGTCCGGCGTCGTGCCGCGCGCCGCGGGCGCGGTCGTGCCCGCTGCGGTGCACGAGCCCGCGCTCCTCGCCGAGCCGGGCGGCGGCGACGCCGGCAGCGCGCGGCCGATGACGGCCGCCGAGAAGGCGAAGGCCGAGGGCCGCGCGCAGATCGTCTCGCCGGGCCTCAAGCCCGCCCTGGTGACGACGGCGCTCGCCGCGCTGCTCGCGCTCACGGCGCCGCTCGGCCAGTTCGCGCTGGCGGTGCCGCTGGTGCTGCTGCAAGCGGTGACGGCCGCGGGCTGGTTCCGGCTCAACGGCATGTGGCCCGCCCGGCAGGGCATCGCGCTCGCGTTCCTCGGCGGCGTGGCCGCCGACATCGGCATGCTGGCCACCGACCGCTCGCAGGCGCCGACCGTCGTCATCGGCACCCTCGGCGTGTGGCTCCTGCTGGTCCTCGTCCTCCAGCTGCGCAGCCACGCCTCGCCGGACGAGCGGCTGTACGGCCTGACGGCGGCCGCCGCCTCCTCCGCCCTCGCGGTCCTCGCGGCCGGGCACCTGGCCGCGTCCTCCGACGCCGTCGTGGTCGGCGCGAGCGCCGTGGCCGTGACCGCCCTGGCGCGCGCCCTGCCGCTGCCGTCCCTGGCCGCGCCCGTGGTGGCGCTGCTCGCGGCCGCGGGTTCGGGCGTCGCCACCGGCGGCCTGACGGACCTGGGCACCTCCGCCGCCCTGCTGGGCCTCGCCGCGGGCGCCTGCGCCCTGATCGGCCTGCGCGTCGCCAGCTACGACTACCCGTCGCGGTTCGTGCACATGACGGCGGGCGTGGCCCTGCCGCTCACCGTCGCGGCCCCCGCGGTCTACGTCCTGGGCCGCGTCCTGGGCTGATCGCCCGCCGCTCGTTCTTCCCTCTCCTCCGGGCCGTCCGGTTAGGCTCCATGGCATTGCAAGGTCAGTGCAGGGGCCTGACCGGGACCCGGGGGAGCTGGAGAAACCGCATGCGCGCGATACGCATCACCCTGATCATCGCGGTGATATTGGGGGCCCTCTTCGTGGGCGCCGACCGCCTGGCCGTGTACTTCGCCGAGGACCAGGCGGCCGAGAAGATCCGCAGCAGTCAGGGACTGACGGGCACGCCCGAGGTCTCCATCAAGGGCTTCCCCTTCCTCACGCAGATCGCCGGCTCCACGCTGGAGGAGGTCGACGTCAAGCTGGACGGCGCGACCGCGAGCTCCGGCGGGCAGTCGATCCGGGTGTCGGGCTTCGACGCCAAGCTCCAGGACGTGAAGATCGACAGCAGCTTCAGCTCGGCCGTCGCGAGCCGGGCGACGGGCACGGCGCACCTCTCGTACGAGGACCTGAGCAAGGCCACCAACGACCCGACGGTGAAGGTCGGCTTCGGCGGCCGGGGCGCCGCCGGCAAGAGCCAGGTCAAGGTCACCGGCAAAGTGCAGCTCGCGGGGATGCCCATCGAGCGCAGCGTCATCTCCACGGTCACGCTCGTGAACGGCGACACCGTCCGGGTGCGGGCGGACCAGATTCCCGACGAGGCCAAGGCCTTCCCCGGCCTGGAGACCGCCATCCGCCAGAAGACGGACTTCGACCGGCGCATCAGCGGCCTGCCGAAGGGCCTCAAGCTGGACAAGGTCGTGGCGACGCAGGACGGTGTCGACATCACGCTGACCGGCTCGGACGTCAACCTGGCCGGCTGACCGGCCCGCTCCCCGCCCCCTCCTCACCCGGCGCCGTCCACGCTGCGAGACACCGCTGTCCGGAGGGCAGACCTCCGGGCGGCACGGGCGCCCGGGAGCGGCGCACGGCCGCCCTTCGACGGCCGCTCCACCCGCTGCACGTCCCAGCATGCGGAAGATCCCGTCTCACCATCCAACACACCGGTGACACGCCCGCCCTGTCGTCCCTACGATCCCCCCATGAAGCGACAGGCGGACCTCACGAAGCGGCGGGCAGTCGACCTGTGCCGCGTCGCCGCCATGCTCTGTCGTCATGTCTGACGGGAAGCTTCCCCTCCCCTTTTCGGAAGTCCTCCCCCGTCTCGTCTCCCATCCCACCCGCTGCGCAGCGCCGCGCGCTCCCCTCGCCGCGCGCCCAGCAAGCGCTTGCGCACATCCGCAACTGCCCCGGAGGAGAACAACATGAGCCGCAGTGACGTCCTGGTGGACGCCGACTGGGTACAGGCCCGCATCGACGCCGCCGACCCCAAGACCGTCATCGTCGAGGTCGACGAGGACACCTCCGCGTACGACAAGAACCACATCAAGACCGCCGTCCGCATCGACTGGAAGACGGACCTCCAGGACCCCGTCCGCCGCGACTTCGTGGACCAGGCCGGCTTCGAGGAGCTGCTCTCCGCGAAGGGCATCGCCAACGACGACACGGTCGTCCTCTACGGCGGCAACAACAACTGGTTCGCCGCGTACGCCTACTGGTACTTCAAGCTCTACGGCCACCAGGACGTGAAGCTCCTCGACGGCGGCCGCAAGAAGTGGGAGCTCGACTCCCGCGACCTGGTCGCCGAGGTCCCGCAGCGTCCCCGCACCGAGTACCGCGCCCAGCCGCAGGACACCTCCATCCGCGCCTTCCGCGACGACGTCGTGAAGGCGATCGGCGAGCTCAACCTCGTCGACGTCCGCTCCCCCGACGAGTTCAGCGGCAAGCTGCTCGCCCCGGCGCACCTCCCCCAGGAGCAGTCGCAGCGCCCCGGCCACGTGCCGACCGCGCGCAACATCCCCTGGTCGAAGTCGGCCAACGACGACGGCACCTTCAAGTCCGACGAGGAGCTGACGGCGCTCTACGAGGGCGAGGGCGTGGACCTGTCGAAGGACACCATCGCCTACTGCCGGATCGGCGAGCGCTCCGCGCACACCTGGTTCGTGCTGCACGAGCTGCTCGGCCAGCAGAACGTCCGGAACTACGACGGCTCCTGGACCGAGTACGGCTCGCTCGTCGGCGTGCCGATCGCGCTCGGCGCCAACTGACGTCACGACCGCTACCAGTTAAGGATCACCCATGTGTGGAGCAAAGGCCGGCGGCCCCGACGCCTCGACGATCAAGCCCGGTGAGACCACGATCCAGGGCTCGGTGACCCGCGACGGCGAGCCCGTCACCGGTTACGTGCGCCTGCTGGACGCGACCGGCGAGTTCACCGCCGAGGTGCCCACGTCCGCGACGGGGCAGTTCCGCTTCTACGCGGCGGAGGGCACGTGGACGGTGCGCGCGCTGGTGCCCGGCGCGACCGCCGACCGCAAGGTCGTGGCGCAGCAGGGCGGCCTGACCGAGGTCGCGATCGCCGTCTGACCTCTTGTGTATCTGACCTCTTTCAAAGAGGTCTCCTCATCCGGCCGGGGGCCGCATCCAGGGGTTGGACGCCACGAGGATGCGGCCCTTCGCCCGGTGGGCTCCCCGCCGTACGGTGGAGGTGTGTACACGCGGCGCCGCCATCTCTACTTCGCCATGATGGGCACCTGCATCGGGCTGTTCGTCCTGGCGTGGGCGGTCGTGCGCCTGTGGTCCGTGCCCGCCGCGGTGGGCATGTGCCTCCTGGCCATGGTCATCCCGCCCGTCGCCGCCATCGTCGCCAACCGGCGGGGGCCGGAGGACCGCTGGTGGGACGATCCCTCGGGCGACGCGAAGTCGGACGAGTGGTGGGACGAGCTCGACGGCAAGCGCCGCCCCGGGCAGCGCGACCCGTGGGGCCGCGATCAGTAGCCGGGCGCCCGGATCAGTACGGGGTCAGTAGACGAGCGCCTGCACGCCCTCCGCCATCGCCTCCGCGACGAAGACCTGCGCGCCGGCGATGCGCGCGCCCTCGATCAGGTCCTTCTCCTCGATGTCGCGGCGCGCGGCGCACTGCGTGCACACCGTGATCATCCCGCCGCCGGCCTTGATGCCGTCGATGAGGTCGGGCAGGGGCGCCGCGTGCGGCAGCTCGAACTCCGCCGCCCGCCCGGGCAGCGCGAACCACGACGACTCGCCGGTCAGCCACAGCGAGACCTCGACCCCGCTCGCGACGGCGACGGCCGCCACCGTGAACGCCTGCGAGCACCGCTCGGGCGCGTCCGCGCCCGCCGTCACCTTGATCACGAGTTTCTTGGCCATGCCAGGCACTCTAGCCCTGTGACCGCAAGGCCGGGCGGGCACGATCCACCTCACAGAGCCACCGGAACCGGGGACGACTAGACTCGGGACCGGTCCGTACCTCCGTGACCGGTCCGTACACCCTCACTCCCGACGAGGAGCGCGCTCGTGCTTGAGGCAGTCTTCACCACCCTGCTCGTCCTGGTCGCCGTCGGCGTTCTCGCTTTCGCCGGGCTGACCTGGAAGAAGCTGTACCAGGGCCAGCGCTGACCCGCCCAGTTACCCGTCCTCGCACAGATCGTCTGAGCCCATGATCGAGATTCCGTCCGACCTCCACCCGGACCTCGTGCCCCTCGCCTTCCTCCTCGGTAAGTGGGAGGGCGCCGGCGTCGCCGACTTCCCGGGCGCCGAGAAGTGCAACTTCGGGCAGGAGGTCGTCTTCAGCCACGACGGCCGTGACTTCCTGGAGTACACGTCGCACAGCTGGGTGCTCGACGGCGAGGGCAAGATGGTGCGCCCGCTGGAGACCGAGACCGGCTACTGGCGGATCGGCAAGGACCGCAAGGTCGAGATCGTCATGGTCCGCGACGCGGGCGTCGCGGAGGTCTGGTACGGCGAGCTGGCCGACCAGAAGCCGCAGATCGACCTGGCCACGGACGCCGTCGCGCGCACCGAGGCCTCCGGCCCGTACAGCGGCGGCAAGCGCCTGTACGGCTACGTCAAGGGCGACCTGATGTGGGTCGGCGAGAAGGCCACCCCCGAGGTGCCCCTGCGCCCCTACATGTCGGCGCACCTGAAGAAGATCGCCGACCAGAAGAGCCTCCAGGAGTGGGCCGCGAGCCTGCCCGAGGACGCTCCTGACGGCGTCGCCTTCTACAACCCGGACGGCACGCCCTACACCGGCTGAACCGCCCGCCCAGCAGTACCGCGCCCCGTGGGGAAAGTCCGGTTCGAAGTCCGGCGCTGACCCGCAACGGTAGGCGGAAAAGGCCCCCGGGGCCTTTTCCGTAAGCCCGATCGCCCACGGCGCGCACGATCCCCGTACAACTCGCCGTGGACTGCGAGGGGACCACCCGGGCACGACCGCACCGCACCCCGCCCCGGGCCGCTCCTCCGTACGTACGGACGCGGCCCGAGGCGAAGGCGCACCCCGTGTCGACAGATCTCCCGGCCCTCCGCCCTAAGGCGGCCGGCGCCGCCCCGCCGGGGCCCGGCCCGGCGGCGCCACGGCGGCTGCCGCTGCCGCCCCTGCTGGCCGCTTTGACGGCCGCGCTCCTGGTCTCGGTCCTCTGCGGCACGGGCCTGGGCGCCGCGGGCGTCACGTGGGCCGAGACCCTTCGCTATCTGCGGGCGGGGTTCACCGGCGGGACGATCGCGCCGGGCGAGGTCTCCGCGTACACCATCGTCTGGGAGCTGCGCTTCCCGCGCGCCCTGCTGGCCGCCGTCGTCGGCGCGGGGCTCTCCGCCGTCGGCGTGGCCGTGCAGGCCATGGTCCGCAACGCCCTCGCCGACCCGTTCGTGCTGGGCATCTCCTCGGGCGCCGCGATCGGCGCGAACGCCGTCCTGCTGTTCGGCGCGCTGGCCTCGCTCGGGGTCTGGGCGCTGTCCGGGGCGGCGTTCGTCTCGGCGCTCGCCGCGATGGTGCTCGTCTATCTCGCGGCCCGCACCCCGCAGGGCCTGACGCCGCTGCGGCTGGTCCTGACCGGTTCGGCGATGTACTACGGGTTCTCCGCCGTCACCACCCTGATGATCTTCATGGCGGAGCGCGGGGAGGCCGCCCGGTCGGCCATGATGTGGCTGCTCGGCAGCCTGGGCGGCGCCACCTGGGCGTCCCTGCCGGTGGCCGCCGCGGTCGTGCTGGCCGGCATCGGCGCCCTGCTGTGGTGGGCGCGCAGCCTCAACGCGCTGGCCATGGGCGACGAGACGGCGGCCGCACTGGGCGTGGACCCCGACCGGATGCGCCGCGGGCTGTTCGTCCTGGCGGCGGCCGTGACCGGTGCCGTCGTCGCCGTCAGCGGCGCGATCGGCTTCGTCGGCCTGATGGTCCCGCACGTCACCCGCATGCTCGTCGGCGCCGACCACCGCCGCGTGCTGGCGGTCGCCCCGCTGCTGGGCGCCGTGCTGCTGGTGTGGGTCGACATCGCCTCCCGGCTGCTGCTCGCGCCCGTGGAGCTGCCCGTCGGCGTCCTGACCGCCCTCATCGGCGTGCCCTGCTTCGTGCTGCTGATGCGGCGCCGCCGCTACTCCTTCGGAGGCGCCTGATGCAGGTGGACATCGAGGACCTGTCGGTCGAGATCGCGGGCGCCCGCCTGGTCTCGGACATCACCCTGCGCGCCGGCAGCGGCCGGTTCGTGGGCCTCATCGGCCCCAACGGCAGCGGCAAGTCCACGCTGCTGCGCTGCGCCTACCGGGCACTGCGGCCCGCCGCCGGCACCGTCCGCCTCGACGGCGACGACCTCCACGCCCTGGGCGCCCGGGAGGGCGCGCGCAGGCTGGCGGCGCTGCCGCAGGAGTCGGCGAGCGAGTTCGACTTCACGGCGGGCGAGGTCGTCGCCATGGGCCGGCTGCCGCACCAGCGCTCCGGCGGCCGGGGCACGGCCCGCGACGCCGAGGTGTGCGCGGCGGCGCTGGAGCGCGTCGGCGCGGGGCACCTGGCCGGGCGCAGCTTCCCCACGCTCTCCGGCGGCGAGAAGCAGCGCGTGCTGATCGCCCGCGCGCTGGCCCAGGAGCCGCGGGTGCTGGTCCTGGACGAGCCCACCAACCACCTGGACATCGCCCAGCAGCTGGAGGTGCTGGCGCTGGTGCGGGACGCGGGCCTGACGGTCCTGGCCGCCCTGCACGACATCGACCTGGCCGCGGCGCACTGCGACGAGCTGTACGTCATCCGCGGCGGGCGCATCGTCGCCTCCGGGCCGCCGGACGAGGTGCTGACCGCCGAGCTGCTCGCCGGCGTGTTCGGCGTGCGGGCGCACCGCGTGCCGCACCCGGAGACCGGCGCGACGCGCCTGCTGTTCGACCGCCTGCCCTCTTCGTAAGGACACCCGCATGGCCCTGCGCACCGCCCGCCCCGCCCGTACCGCCCTCGCCCTCCTCACCGTCCTCGCCCTGGCCACCGGCTGCGGGGCGAAGGTCGCCGAGGACGGCGACGCGGCGAAGACGGACAAGAAGGCGTCCGGCCACTACCCCGTGACCGTCGAGAACTGCGGGGTGCGGACGACGTACGACAAGGCGCCGCAGCGCGTCGTCACCAACGACGTCAACATCGCCGAGATCATGTTCGCGCTCGGCCTGGAGGACCACATGGCCGGGTACGTGGCCCCCGGCTACCGCTCCGACCGCGAGTCGGTGCCGTGGAAGGACGGCTACAAGAAGGTGCCCTGGCTGTCCAAGAAGGAGATCACCAAGGAGCTCGCGCTGGACGCGAAGGCCGACCTGGTCTTCGCCGGCTGGAACTACGGCTTCTCCGAGGGCAGCGGCTTCACGCCCGAGGCCCTGAAGAAGCTCGGCATCGGCTCGTACGTCCTCACCGAGTCCTGCCGCAACGGCGGCGCGGGCAAGGCGCGCGGCGTGATGCCGCCCCTGGAGGCCCTCTACACGGACCTCACCACGCTCGGGAAGGTCTTCGACGTCGAGGACCGGGCGGCGAAGCTCGTCGCGGGCTTCAAGAAGCAGGTCGCCGAGGCACAGGCGAGCGTGCCGGCGGACGGCAAGCGGCCCACGGTCTTCCTCTACGACGACGGCCGCGACAAGGCGACCACGTCCGGCGCCTTCGCCGGCCCGCACGACATCATCACCAAGGCCGGCGGCGACCACGTGATGAAGGACCTCAAGGACACCTGGCCCTCGGTCGGCTGGGAGACCGTCGTCGAGCGCAACCCCGACGTCATCGTCATCAACAACTACGGCGACGTGACGGCCGAGCAGAAGAAGGAGTTCCTGACGTCGTACCCGCCGCTCGCGGGCGTCTCGGCCGTCAAGAACGACCGGATCTTCGTCCTCGACTACGTCGACCTCGTCGAGAGCCCCCGCAACCCGGCGGCCATCGCCGCGCTCGCCCGCTATCTCAACGGGGTACGGGAGCGGTGACGCTGCCTAGACTGGTGGGGTGGTGGACACCGACTGGCAGAGCAACCTCCGTAGGCGCGGGTACCGGCTGACGCCGCAGCGCCAGCTCGTCCTGGAGGCGGTCGACCGGCTGGAGCACGCGACCCCGGACGACATCCTCACCGAGGTCCGGCGCACCGCCGGCGGGGTCAACATCTCCACGGTCTACCGGACCCTGGAGCTGCTGGAGGAGCTGGGCCTGGTCAGCCACGCCCACCTCGGGCACGGCGCCCCCACCTACCACCTGGCCGACCGGCACCACCACATACACCTCGTGTGCCGGGACTGCACGGGCGTCGTCGAGGCCGATCTGTCCGTGGCCGCGGAGTTCACGGACCGGCTCCGCGCGGAGTTCGGCTTCGAGACCGACATGAAGCACTTCGCGATCTTCGGCCAGTGCCGGGAGTGCGCCGCCGGGCGCGCCTCGAAGGAGCCGCCGGCCGCGCCGTAGGCTTGGCCGCATGCCGCGTGAATCGAAAGCCAGCCCGCTGCTGTCGCTGCCCGGTGCCGTCGCCGCCGAGGCCCCGGACGAAGGGGTCGCCGCCCACTACGGCGATCTCTTCCGCGAACAGCGCGCGCTCGCCGGAGGGTCCGGTTTCGTCGACCTCTCGCACCGCGGGGTCGTCACCGTCACCGGGCCCGACCGGCTGAGCTGGCTGCACCTCCTGCTCACCCAGCACGTCAGCGACCTGCCGCCGGGGCAGGCCACGGAAGCGCTGATCCTCTCCGCCAACGGGCACATCGAGCATGCGCTCTCGCTCGTGGACGACGGGGAGACCGTCTGGGCCCACGTCGAGCCCGGCACCCAGGACGCGCTCATCGCCTACCTGGAGAGCATGAAGTTCTTCTACCAGGTCGAGGTCGCCGATCGTACGGACGACTACGCCGTGGTGTACCTGCCCGCGGGTTCGATCGCGGAAGCACCCGAAGGCGCCCTGGCGCGCGAGACGGCGCACGGCCGGGACCTGTTCCTGCCGCGCGCGCTGCTGGAGCCGTTCGCCGCGGCGCACGGCCCCGCCGCGGGCGTCCTCGCCCACGAGGCGCTCCGGGTGGAGGCGCACCGCCCCCGGCTCGGCCTGGAGACCGACCACCGGACGATCCCGCACGAGCTCGGCCTCATCGGCCCGGTCGTCCACCTCCAGAAGGGCTGCTACCGCGGCCAGGAGACCGTGGCCCGCGTCCACAACCTGGGGAAGCCGCCGCGGCGGCTGGTCTTCCTGCACCTCGACGGCAGCGAGGTGGCCCTGCCCCCGCACGGGGCCCCCGTGCGGCTGGCCTCCGACGGCACCGAGGGCCGCCAGCTGGGCTTCGTCACCACCTCGGCCCGCCACTACGAACTGGGCCCGATCGCCCTGGCCCTGGTCAAGCGGAACGTCGCGGTCGACGCACCGCTCCTGGTGGGCGAGAAGACGGCGGCGACGCAGGAGGTCGTGGTCGAGCCGTAAGCGAGGAGCTCCGGGGGCTTGCCCCCGGACCCCGTCACACCTCCACGAGCACCGTGAACGGGCCGTTGTTCGTCAGCGACACCTTCATGTCCGCGCCGAAGCGGCCCGTCTCCACCTGCGCCCCCAGCGCCCGGAGATGAGCGACGACGGCGTCGACCAACGGCTCCGCGACCGCCCCCGGCGCCGCCGCGTTCCACGTCGGCCGCCGCCCCTTCCGGGCGTCACCGTAGAGAGTGAACTGCGAGATCACCAGCAGCGGCGCCCCTACGTCCGAACACGACTTCTCGTCCTCGAGGATCCGTACGGACCACAGCTTCCGCGCGAGCTGCTCCGCCTTCGCCGGGGTGTCGTCGTGCGTCACCCCGACGAGGACGCACAGCCCCTGTCCGATGATCTCTCCGACGGTCTCGCCGTCGACGACGACCCGCGCCCCGTCCACCCTCTGCACCACTGCACGCATACGGACCATGATGCCTTGCGTCCATCCAGGGCCGTTCGGGTGCGGAGACCCTGCGCCCGGGCCTCACCCAGTGGCACGATGCGTGCAGGCGGTGCCTTGTGCGGGCACATGTGATGCGGCCGCACACCGCCCGAGGGGAAACGGAAGACGCGCATGACCACACCCATTGAGGACGGCCCCATGCTCAAGGCAGCCGACAGCCTGCAGCCCCGGCCGCCGAGCCAGCGCTCCGGCCGGCAGGCGGACGTCCCCGGCCGCGGCCTCGGCGAGCTGGGCCTGGTGGAGCTGCGCGCCCTGCGCCGGGACGCCCGGCGCGACGAGGCGGACCTCAGCTACGTGCGGCGGCTGCTCCAGGGCCGGATCGACATCCTCCGGGCCGAGCTGGCGCGCCGCTCCTCGCCGGGCTCCCCGGTCATGGCCCGCCTCGTCGTGGACCGGCTGTCGGAGATCCTCGCGGACGCCCCCTCGGACCACCGCTCGTCCGCCCGCCACGTGACCGTGGGCACGCCGCACAGCGAGGAGTACCGGCGGCTGGCCGAGGACATGCTGTCGGAGGTGGAGCTGTCGGACCTGGGCGCCCGGACGGACGGCGAGCTGCACGCCGCCATGGACCGCCTGGCCTCGTACGAGCGGCAGGTCTCCGTGCGGCGCCAGCAGCTCCAGCGGACGGCGGACGACTGCAGCGGCGAGATCACCCGCCGGTACCGCGAGGGGGAAGCGCAGGTGGACGACCTCCTCGCCTGACGCGCGCAAGGCGGCGGCCGGCCCGGCGGCCCGCGGAAATCCGGGTGCGGACGCGGCGGCGGCGCGCTTAGCGTCGCGGCCATGAGCCTCGACGTCCGCACGATCACCGAAGACGACCTCCCCGGCTGGGTCCGGGCCCGCCGCACCGGCTACGTCCAGTCGCCCGCCGTGAGCAAGGCGGAGCTCGCGTTCCGCCGCGAGCTGATGGATTTCCCGCGCGCCCAGGGCGCGTTCGACGACGGCCGCTGCGTGGCCACGTACCGCAGCTTCACCCAGCGGCTCAGCGTCCCCGGCGGGGCGTCGGTGACCGCGAACGCCGTCAGCAACGTGAGCGTCTCGGCCACGCACCGCCGCCGCGGCCTGCTCAGCCGCATGATCGACCGCGATCTGCGGGAGGCCGCGGAGCGCGGCGACGCCGCGGCGACGCTGATCGCCGCCGAGTACCCGATCTACGGCCGCTTCGGCTTCGGCCCGGCCACCCGCGTCACGGAGTGGGAGGTGGACGTGCCCCGCGCGGGGCTGGACCCGCGCTACGCCGGTCCGGGCGACGGCGGGCGCGTCGACTACGTGGACGTCGCCGACCTGCGGGAGCACGGGCCCGCGCTGTACGAGCGGGTACGGGCCGTGCGGCACGGCCTGGTCGACCGTACGGACGTGTGGTGGCGGCGGAACACCGGCGCGCTCCCGGTCGACGACGCCCCCTGGACCGAGCCGACCGCCGTGGTCTACCGGCCGGCGGACGGCGGCGGCCGCATCGACGGGCTGCTCGTCTTCACCGCCGACGACAGGTGGGAGGCCAAGCTGCCGCACCAGACGGCGACCGTGCTCGACCTCGTCGCGGTCTCCCCCGCCGCCGAGCGCGCCCTGTGGCTGTTCCTGCTGTCCGTGGACTGGATCACGCGCGTGCGCACCGGCTACCGCGCGCCGGACGACCTCCTGCCCGACCTGCTCCCGGACCCGCGGGCCGCGCGCGTGGTCACGGACGCCGACCTGCTGTGGCTGCGGCCGCTGGACGTACCGGTGCTGCTGCGGTCCCGTACGTACGCCGTGGCCGGCTCGCTCGTCCTCGACGTCACCGACGCCACCGGACCGGCCGGCCCCGGCGGCGCTTCCGGCCCGTCCGGTCCCGCCGCCGGCCGCTTCCTGCTGGAGGCCGGCCCCGACGGCGCCTCCTGCACCCGTACGGCGCGGCCGGCCGACCTGTCGCTGTCCGCCGCCGCGCTGGGCAGCCTCTTCCTGGGCGGCGAGTCCGCCATGCGGCTCGCGGCGCTCGGGCGCGCGGCGGAGGAGCGGCCCGGCGCGGCGGGCCGGGCGGACGCGCTGCTGCGCACGGGGCGGCGGCCCTGGTGCGCCGACATCTTCTGAGGTCAGCGGGGGTTCGGGGCAGGGCGGTCGCAGGCGCCCGGCACCGCGGAAGGTGACATTCAAAAAGGGACTTCACGGATAATCCAGGCGATCCTCTCAACCGCCCTTGACCTCAAGCTGCGTTGAGGTTCCAGACTTCCCTCAACGGAACGGCACACGGGCCACCCACCACGCCGCCCGGTCCGCCCGGTCCGCCGCCCGCTCCACCACCCACCGCCCCACGACTTCCAGAGGTCCCCATCGTGTCCGAGAGCACCTACCGCCTCGCCGTCATCGTCGGTTCCACCCGCGACGGGCGCTTCGGCCCCACCGTCGCCAAGTGGTTCACCGAGCAGGCCGCCCGCCACGGCGGCATGGAGATCGACCTCATCGACCTGGCCCTCCACCCGCTGCCGGTGCGGATCACCAAGGAGCCGAGCGCCGAGGAAGCCGCGGTGCTCGCCGAGGTGACGCCCCGTCTGGAGCAGGCCGACGCGTTCGTCATCCTGACGCCCGAGTACAACCACAGCTACCCGGCGTCCCTGAAGAACCTCATCGACTGGCACTACACGCAGTGGCGCGCCAAGCCCGTCGCCTTCGTCTCGTACGGCGGCCTGGCCGGCGGCCTGCGCGCGGTCGAGCACCTGCGCCCGGTCTTCACCGAGCTGCACGCCGTGTCCATCCGCGAGCAGGTCAGCTTCCACAGCCCCTGGGGCAAGTTCGACGCCGACGGCCGGCACCTGGACGCGGAGGCGGGCGAGCAGTCCGCCGGCGCGGCGAAGGTCATGCTGGACCAGCTGACCTGGTGGGCCTTGTCCCTGCGGGAGGCGCGCGCCGCCCGCCCGTACGGCGCCTGACCGGCGCCGCACACACGAACTCCTGCCTCCGGCCCTACCCCCGTTGGGGCCGGTGGCAGGCATGTCGTGCCGAGCGGGCGCGCTCCATCACCCTCCTCCCGGTGCGCGCCCGTGAGATACCCCCGGATGGGGCTGATTCGGGAATCACGGCCCCTTCGCGCCGCTTAGCCTGAAGCGCGGCCGGCCGGCCGGAAGGGCCGGTACGGCAGGGACAACAGGGGGGTTGGATGAAGCAGCGTCCGTACCACTGCGGGATCGACGCCGCTCTCGACGTCATCGACGGCAAGTGGAAAGTGCTCGTCCTGTGGGCGCTGGACTCCGGCGCGCGCCGCTTCGGCGAGACGAAGCGGCTGCTGCCGGGCATCAGCGAGAAGGTGCTGGTGCAGCAGCTTCGCGAGCTGGAGGCCGACGGCATCGTCCACCGCGAGGTCTACGACCAGGTACCGCCGAAGGTGGAGTACTCGCTGACCGAGCGGGGCCGCGCTCTGAACCGGGCCCTGACGCCGCTGAACATCTGGGGGAAGGAGCGGCTCGCCCTCCTGGACGCGGAGCGCTGATCACCCACCGGCCCTTTTGCTCGGACCGGAACTATTACGTGCCGATCTTTGCATTGCCGCCGCGGCATCCCGTGACAAGCCTTGAGGTGAACGCACCACAGGGGCACCGCAGTTACCGGATGCACATCGGCAGTGCTGGGAGAAGGCCGTGCGAAACAAGAGTGTTCTGATCTCCGGGGCGAGCGTGACGGGGCTGGCGCTGGCGTACTGGTTGCAGCGCGCCGGATTCCGGCCGACGGTCGTGGAACGGGCGCCCGGCCTGCGCAAGGGCGGGCAGGCCCTCGACATCCGCGGCGCCGCGCTCGAGGTCACGAAACGCATGGAACTGCTCGACGAGATCCGGGCGGCGACGACGAACATGCGCGGAATGTCGTTCGTGGACGGCCGGGGCGAGGAGTTGAGCAGGTCCACCGAGGCCACTCTGACCGGCGGATTGATCGACAACGACGACGTGGAAATCATGCGCGACGACTTGACGGCCCTGCTGTTCGACGCGGGCCGCACGGGGACCGAATACCTCTTCGGCGACGTCATCACGTCCCTCACGCAGGGCGACGACACCGTCGGCGTCACTTTCCGGGACGGCCCCCCGCGCCGCTTCGACCTGGTGATCGGCGCGGACGGGCTGCACTCCGGCGTGCGGCGGCTGGCCTTCGGCCCGGAGCGGGAGTTCATCCATTTCCTCGGCAGCTATCTCGCGGTCTTCAGCGTGGAGAACTTCCTCGGCCTCGACCACTGGCAGATGTACCACTCCGCCGGCGACGCGCTGGTCGGCGTCTACAGCGCGCGGCAGAACACCGAGGCGCGGGCGATGCTCGTGTTCCGGTCCGCAGAGCTCGACTTCAACCACCGGGATCACGAGCAGCAGAAGAACATCCTCGCCGAGCGCTTCGCCGGGGTCGGCTGGGAGACGCCCCGGCTGCTGGCGCTCATGCGGGACACCCCGGACTTCTACTTCGACTCGATGAGCCAGGCCCGCCTCGACCACTGGTCGGACGGGCGGGTCGCCCTCGTCGGCGACGCGGGTTACTGCGCGTCGCCACAGTCCGGCCAGGGCACCAGCCTCGCCCTCGTCGGCGCCTACGTACTCGCCGGCGAACTCGCGAACAGCCGCGGCGACCACCGCACGGCCTTCGACCGCTACGAACGGGGGATGCGCGGCTACGTCCACGAGAACCAGCAACTGGCCCGGAACAGGGCCGGCAACAGGACGGTCACCCCGGCCGCCCTCGCCGAAGCGGCCGGCGCCATCTCCCTCCCGGACTACCCCGACCACGGCTGACGCCTGTCACGCCGGCGGCCGGGCGGGTTCGCCGGCCACGGCGTTGAAGTCCCGGTCCGCCCGTGGCACGTTCGGCCCGCACGTTCGCGATCGCGCGCCTCATACGGTGTACCGATGAGACATCGCATCGCAGTGGTCGGAGCCGGCCCCGCCGGCCTCACCTTCGCCCGCGTCCTGCACCGCCACGGCCACCCCGTCACCGTCCTCGAACACGATCCCGCCCCCGACGCCCGCCCCCCGGGCGGCACGCTGGACCTGCACCAAGGGCTGGGCCAACTCGCGCTGGACAAGGCGGGTCTCCTGACGGAGTTCCAGGCGCTGTCCCGCCCCGAGGGGCAGGCCATGCGCATCCTGGACACGGACGGGACCGTCCTGCGCGACTGGCGGCCCCGTCCGGATGAACAGGCCAACCCCGAGATCGACCGCGGGCAGCTCCGCGACCTGCTGCTCGGCCCTCTCGACGTCCGGTGGGGCCGGGGCGTGACGCAGGTGGTGCCGGGAACCCGGGACGGCGCACTCGTCCATTTCGCGGACGGGCAACAGGAGGCGTTCGACCTCGTGGTCGGCGCGGACGGCGCCTGGTCCCGGGTGCGCCCGGCAGTCTCGCCGGTGGCGCCGCACTACACCGGCGTCACCTCGGTCGAGACGTCCCTCGACGACGTCGACACCCGCCACCCCGGCCTCGCCCGGCTGATCGGCGACGGTTCCATGGCCGTGTACGGCGTGAACCGAAGCCTCACCGCCCAGCGCAACAGCGGCGGCCACGTGAAGGTGTACGCCAAATTCCGCGCGCCGCTGGACCGGCACACGGACCTGGACCCGGCCGATGCCGAGGCCGTGCGATCGAGCCTGCTGGCCCTGTTCGACGGCTGGGCCGCCCCCGTCCTCGACCTCCTCCGCAACGGCACCGCTTTCGTCCACCGCCCCCTCCACACCCTGCCCGTGTCCCACACCTGGACCCACGTCCCCGGGGTGACGCTCCTGGGCGACGCCGCCCACCTGATGCCCCCGTTGGGAGCGGGCGCGAACCTCGCGATGCTGGAAGGCGCCGAACTCGCCGAGTCCCTCGCCACCGCCGGCCCCGGAGACCTGGACGACACCGTCCGCGCCTTCGAGGAACGGATGTGGGCACGGGCCGCCAAGTGGGCGGAGATCACCACGGCCGGCCTGGAACGCCTGGTGAGCCCGGACCCCGCCGAAGCCCTCGCCCTCTTCGACCACGTCCAGCCGTCCTGACCGCCGAGCGCGCGAGCAGCGGCACCCCCAGCGCGGCGCAAACACTTTTGCAAGCAGGGCGCTTGCAAAAGTTAGCAGCGTGCGGCAGCATCGGGGTATGGCATCACTCAACGTCGGCAATCTCGGCGAGTACCTGCGCGAGCAGCGGCGCAATGCGCAGCTCACCTTGCGGCAGCTCGCCGATGCCGCGGGAGTGTCCAACCCGTATCTCAGCCAGATCGAGCGCGGCCTGCGCAAGCCGAGCGCCGAGATCCTCCAGCAGCTCGCGAAGGCGCTGCGGATCTCCGCCGAGACCTTGTACGTGCAGGCCGGGATCCTCGACGAGCGGGACCGGGACGAGGCGGAGGTCCGCAGTGTGATCCTCGCCGACCCCTCGATCAATGAGCAGCAGAAGCAGGTGCTGCTCCAGATCTACGAGTCCTTCCGCAAGGAGAACGGGCTCTCGACGGACGACGCCAGCAAACACTCCAGCTGACCCGGGAGAAGCATCGCCATGGCCATCACCACGCAGGACATCCGCAACGCGGCGACCGACACGGCCTACGCCGCCGCGGGTGCCGCGGACCTCACCGCGGAGAAGATCGGGCAGTTCATCACCGAGGCCCCCGAGCGCTTCGAGAAGCTGAAGAAGACCGACCCCAAGGTCGTGGGCGAGCGCGCGAAGCAGCAGGCCAAGGAGGCCCAGGCCACCCTGACCACGAAGTTCAGCGAGGTCGTCGGCTCGCTCGACAACGACGTGAAGAACCTGGGCCAGACCGTGCAGGACCTCGCCCTCAAGGGCGTCGGCCAGGCCGTCGGGTACGCGGCGGTGGCCGGCGAGCAGTTCGAGAAGCTGACCGAGCGCGGCCGGGTGGCCGTGAAGCAGTGGCGCGGCGAGGCCGCCGAAGAGTTCCAGGACATCGCCGTGGCCATCGAGCCGGAGCCGGCGGGCGGCAAGCCGGCGGAGGGCAAGGCCACCGCGGACAAGACCACCGAGGACAAGGCGGCCGAGGACAAGACCGGCACCGACGCCTCCGAGGGCTCCGCGGCCGCCGCCTCCGGCGACGACAAGCCCGCCGCCGCCCGCAAGCCCGCCGCCCGCAAGCCGGCCCCGGCGAAGAAGCCCGAGGCCAAGACCGGCGAGTAAGCGCAGGTCACGACCGTGAGCGGACGGCCCGGGCACATTCCGCGTGCCCGGGCCGTTCTGCGGGTACGGTGGCGGTCAGGGCCCGGGCGGGACAGGCGACGAGAAGGGTGAGGTGGGCGACGTGCTGGTGCAAGCCTTCGGCCAGGTCATGTACTGGATCTCCATCGGCCTGCTCGTCTTCAGCCTGGTCGCGTTCGTCAACGCCGCCGTGCACCGCGAGGACGCCTACCGCGCCGCGGACAAGCAGTCCAAGCCGTTCTGGCTGATCATCCTCGGCGTCGCCGTCGCCGTGAACCTGTTCATGGGGATCATGAGCTTCCTGCCGGTCCTCGGCCTGGTCGCCACGATCGTCTACATCGTGGACGTCCGCCCGGCGCTCAAGCAGGTCTCGGGCGGCCGCGGCCCGCGCCGCCGGGGCCGCGGCTCCAGCTCCGACGGCCCCTACGGCCCGTACAACGGCGGCCGCTGAGGCCGGGAAGAAGTCCCGCCGCACCGGCGAAGTGCCCCAACGGCGAGAGCCCGGCGGAGCGCCCGACCGCCTCGGCCCGGCGCCCGCACCCGCCGGGCCGCGCAGCCTTTACGTCCGTACCGACCGAACGGCTGCCCGTCCGGCCGGCCGTGGGGGCCTGCCGCCCTCCGCAGGAGCCCGGCTGCCGCGGTCGAGCAGCAGCACCGCCAAGTCGTCCGTCAGCTCCCCGCCGTTGAGGGCCTGCACCTCGGCGACCGTCGCGTCCAGGAGCTCCTCGCCGTGCAGCCCTTCCGCGAGCCCGCGGCTGATCAGCTCGACCATGCCGTCCTGGCCCAGGCGTCGCGCGCCGGCCCCGACCCGGCCCTCGATCAGCCCGTCCGTGTACATCAGCAGGCTCCACAGGCCGCCGAGTTCGACCTGGCTGCGCGGCCAGCGGGCGCGCCGGAGCAGGCCGAGCGCGGGGCCGCCGTCCTCCTGGGGCAGCAGCCGCGGCGCCCGCCCGGGGCGCACGAGCAGCGGGGCGGGGTGGCCGGCGAGGCTGAGGCCCGCGCGGCGCCCGTCCGCCGATATGTCGACGGCGCACAGCGTCGCGAAGGTCTCGTCGTCGGCGCGCTCGTGCTCCAGGACCTGCTGGAGGGTGGCGAGCAGCTCGTCGCCGCAGAGCCCGGCGAAGGTCAGCGCCCGCCAGGCGATGCGGAGTTCGACGCCGAGGGCGGCCTCGTCGGGGCCGTGGCCGCTGACGTCGCCGATCATGGCGTGCACGGTGCCGTCGGGCGTGCGGACCATGTCGTAGAAGTCGCCGCCGAGCAGGGCGCGGCTGCGGCCGGGCCGGTAGCGGGCGGCGAAGCGCAGGCCGGAGCCGGCGAGCAGCGGGGTGGGCAGCAGGCCGCGCTCCAGGCGGGCGTTCTCCTGGGCGCGCAGCCGGGACTCGGTGAGCTGCCGCTGGGTGAGGTCGGCGCGCTTGCGCTCGACGGCGTAGCGGATGGCCCGGCTGAGGACGCGCCCGTCGAGCTCGTCGCGCGAGAGGTAGTCCTGGGCGCCGACGCGTACGGCTTCGGCGGCGCGCTCGGTGTCCGCCTCGGCGGTCAGGGCGAGGACGGCGTGGTGCGGGGCGAGGCGCAGCACCTGGCGCAGGGTGTCCAGCTCGTCGGGGCGGCCGGCGGCCGTGCCCGTGCCGGCGGCTCCGGCGTCGGCCAGGTCGAGGAGGATGCAGTGGACGTCGTCGGTGAGGAGCCGCTCGGCCTCGGTGAGGTTGCGGGCGGTGCGGATGCGGACCGGGCTGCCCACGGCACCCGACATCTCGGTGATGTCCGGCATCGAGAGGGGCCCGGCGGGGTCGCCCTCGATCACCAGGAGGGTCAGTCCGGTGTCGGGCGACGTGGTCACCGGCTCCGCGGACCTCGGCGCGGGTACGGACATGTCTTCGGTTTCCTTCCTCCCCCAGCTACCGCTGGGGGTGCCTCCGCCCCCTGAGGCACGGCCCCCGCGACCGGCGGGGTGCCGAACGCGACCCTAGCGTCAGGGCATGGTCGAACGGAATGGAGCGGAGCCACTCGCCGCTGTCATATGCCCTAGCCGGAGCGGCATTTGGCGCGTGAAGGGAGAAACACGCGATGACAAACATCACCCCGACGGGGGTCCCTGTGTGCGACCCCCGTCACACCTCCAGAGCGTACGGACCGGACCGGTCCGCATATCTGCCGGCCCCGGTCTAGACCGGCCGTACGACGCCCAGGACCGGCATCGAGCCCGCCCCCGCGATCGTCACCTGTCGCCCCGGCCGCGGTGCGTGCACGATCGCGCCGTCGCCCACGTACATCCCGACGTGGCTCGCGTCGCCGAAGTAGATGATCAGGTCGCCCGGGCGCATGTCCTTCAGGTCCACCTTGGGCAGCAGCCGCCACTGGTCCTGCGAGGTCCGCGGTATCGCCCGGCCTGCGGCCGCCCAGGCCTTGAGGGTCAGCCCGGAGCAGTCGTACGTGTCCGGCCCCTCCGCGCCCCACACGTAGTTCTTGCCGATCTGGGCGGTCGCGAAGTCGACGGCCCGCCTGCCCTCGGCGGTGGCCGCGCCCGAGCCCTTGAGGCCGGCGCCCTTCACCGCGTCCGAGGCGAGCCACTTCTGCTGGGCCTGGCGGGCCCGCTCCTCCTCCAGCAGGCGCAGCCGCTCGCGCTCCTTCTCCTCCAGCTTCGACTCCAGCTCCTTGGCGGCCGCGAGCTTGGCCTCGATCTCCTTCTTCGCGCCCTCCTTCTTGCGGCGCTCGCCGTCGAGGGTCTTCCAGCGCTCGCCGGCGGCCTTGGCGTAGCCGTCGAGGGCCTTCTGCGCGGCGGCGACCTGGGTGATCAGCCCGCGCGTGGCGGCCTGCCCCTTGTGCGTGAGGGCGGCGCCGTCGAAGAAGCTCTCGGGGGAGCCGGAGAGGAGCAGCCGGACCTGCGGCGGCAGGCTGCCGTCGCGGTACTGGGCGCGGGCCAGGGAGCCGGCCTGGTTCTTGAGGCGGTTCATCCGCTCCTGCTCCTCGGCCGCGGACTTCGCGATCTCGGCGATCGACTTCTCCTGGCGGCGCTGGGCCTCGCTCGCGGCGTTGTAGGCGTCCGTGGCGGCCTCGGCCTGCCGGTAGAGGCTCTCCACCTCGCGGTGGACGTCCTCCAGCGTGCGCGGCGGCTTGGGTTCCGCATACGCGGTGCCGGGCATGGTGGCCACCACCCCGGCCACGGCCAGGACGCATATCAATGCGGTCACCGAGATCACGCGTCTGCCTCCGCAGCCCTCACCCCTGCCGCCCGCCATGCTGCCAGGGTTCTCAGCGTCCGCACTCCAGCCGTAGCTCCGGCCGTTCCGCCCCACAGACCACCTCCGCGGTCACTACCCCCACGTCTGACATGCCGTCACGCGAGCAAGGGATGCTGCCACGGCACCCGGCAATCCGACAGAGATCTGCGTCACACTGCGGGGAGTTCGGCCCGTATGCGCAGGCCGGACCGTACGAGACCGGCCACACCGCCCCTTCCCCCCGATTTCAAGATCCCTTCGAGAGACACCACCCTGATGGGTGAGGTTCACCCTCCGTTCACTCCACCCCATCGACCGCTTCACCTGATCTGCCTAATTTCGCCGATAGAGGGTGCGGGCAGAAGCGTCCGCACCGGTCACCTCTCGCACGCCGCCCCAGCGGCGGCTCCCGGAAGGAACACCCGAAAGTGAAGCTTCAGCGCAAGAACCGGCTCCGCGCCGTCGCTCTCGGCGCCATCGCCGTCTCCGGCGCCCTGGTCCTCACGGCGTGCGGCTCGGACGACAACAGCGGCGGCGGTTCCACCGGCGGCGGCTCCACCAAGGCCGCGGGCAACATCAAGTGCGAGGGCAAGGGCCAGCTGCTGGCCTCGGGCTCGTCCGCGCAGAAGAACGCCATGGACCTGTGGGTCAAGAACTTCATGGCGGCCTGCAAGGACATCCAGATCAACTACAAGCCCACCGGCTCGGGCGCGGGCATCCAGGAGTTCCTCCAGGGCAAGACCGCCTTCGCGGGCTCCGACTCGGCCCTCAAGCCGGAGGAGGTGGCCAAGTCCAAGGAGGTCGTCAAGGGCGGCCAGGGCATCAACCTCCCGATGGTCGGCGGCCCGATCGCGATCGGCTACAACGTCCCGGGCGTGGACAACCTCGTCCTCGACGCCGACACGCTCGCCAAGATCTTCGACGGCAAGATCGAGAAGTGGAACGACGAGGCGATCGCCAAGCTCAACAAGGACGCCAAGCTCCCGGACCTCAAGATCCAGGCGTTCCACCGCTCCGACGAGTCGGGCACCACGGACAACTTCACCAAGTACCTCAAGGCCGCGGCCGACAAGTCCTGGCCGTACGAGCCCGCGAAGGCCTGGAAGGCCAAGGGCGGCCAGTCCGCCGACGGCTCCGCCGGTGTCTCCTCGCAGGTCAAGCAGACCCAGGGCGCCATCTCGTACTTCGAGCTCTCCTACGCCACGGCCAGCTCGATCAAGACGGTGAAGCTCAACACCGGCGCCTCCGCCCCGGTCGAGGCCACCTCCGAGAACGCCTCCAAGGCCATCGCGGAGGCGAAGATCGCCGGCACCGGCAAGGACCTGGCCCTCAAGCTGAACTACACCACCAAGGCCGAGGGCGCCTACCCGATCACCCTGGTGACGTACGAGATCGCCGGTGACAAGGGCAACAAGGCCGAGACCCTCCCCGCGGTCAAGTCCTTCCTCACCTACATCGCGAGCGAGGACGGCCAGGCGGTCCTGAAGGACCTCGGCTACGCCCCGCTGCCCTCCGAGATCGCCACGAAGGTCCGCGAGACCGTCGCGAGCCTCTCCTGACCCGTGTGTGACCGGGCTCCGCCACCGGAGCCCGGTCACACCGTCCGGTGCACCGCCGCGCCGGGAGCCGCCCCGCACACCGGGCAGCGGCCCCGCAGACCGGAGAAATCCCCATGGACATAGCCAGCTCCACCGCCGACAGCAGCCCACCGGCGCCCGCCGCCGGAAAGACGGCCGCGAAGAGCGCCACCCGCCCGGGTGACCGGATCTTCCTCGCCCTCTCCCGCGGCTCCGGCATCCTGCTTCTGGTGATCATGGCCGCCATCGCGGCCTTCCTCGCCGTCCGGGCCACCAACGCCCTCTCCCACAACGAAGGCAACTTCTTCACCACCTTCGAGTGGAGCGCCAACGCCACCCCGCCGGTCTTCGGCATCGCCGTCCTGGCCTTCGGCACGATCGTCAGCTCGCTGATCGCGATGATCATCGCCGTGCCCGTGGCCATCGGCGTCGCCCTCTTCATCTCGCACTACGCCCCGCGCCGGCTCGCCGCCCCGCTCGCGTACGTGATCGACCTGCTCGCCGCCGTCCCGTCCATCGTCTACGGCCTGTGGGGCGCCCTCTTCCTGGTGCCGCACCTGGGCGGCCTGTACAGCTGGATGAACGACTACCTCGGCTGGACCGGCATCTTCGAATACAACGACGGCGCCGCCCGCTCGCTCTTCACCATCGGCATCCTGCTGGCGATCATGATCCTGCCGATCGTCACCAGCGTCAGCCGCGAGGTCTTCCTCCAGGCCCCGAAGATGCACGAGGAGGCCGCGCTCGCGCTCGGCGCCACCCGCTGGGAAGTCATCCGGATGGCCGTCCTCCCCTTCGGCCGCTCCGGTGTCATCAGCGCCTCGATGCTCGGCCTCGGCCGCGCCCTCGGCGAGACGATGGCCGTCGCCACCGTCCTCTCCCCCAGCTTCGTCATCGGCAAGAGCCTGCTGGACCCGGGCGGCGGCACGTTCGCGCAGAACATCGCCAGCAGCTTCAAGGAGTCCGGTGAGATCGGCAAGGACGCCCTGATCGCCTCCGGCCTCGTCCTCTTCGTCCTGACCCTGCTGGTCAACGGCGCGGCACGGCTGATCATCGCGCGCCGCAAGGAGTACTCGGAATGAGCGACGTGACCATAGACCAGCCGCTGGTGGCCGGCAGCGCCCCGCAGCCGCGGCCCGTCACCCTGCGCCAGCCGCGCCTGCCGCGCTGGGCCCCGGCCGCCGTCGCCGCCGGTGCGATCGCCGCGGCCTGCGGGATCGGCCTCGGCGCCGCCCTCGACAGCCGCATCCAGTGGGGCCTGATCGCCGCCGGCCTCTTCGTGACCGTGATGTACGCCCTCGCGGCCCGCGTCGAAGGCCGCCGCCAGGCCACGGACCGGCTGGCCACCAGCCTCGTCTGGGTCTGCTTCCTGATCGCCGTCGTCCCGCTGGTCTCCCTGATCTGGGAGACCGTCGCCCGCGGCATGAAGGTCCTCGACGGCGGCTTCCTCTCCCACTCCATGGCCGGCGTCCTCACCATCCAGCCCGGCGGCGGCGTCTACCACGCGATCATCGGCACCCTGGAGCAGGTCGGCATCGCCACCGCCATCGCGGCCCCGGTGGGCCTGCTCACGGCCGTCTACCTGGTCGAGTACGGCCGGGGCCGGCTGGCGAAGGCGGTCACGTTCTTCGTGGACGTCATGACGGGCATCCCGTCGATCGTCGCGGGCCTGTTCATCCTGAGCTTCTGGATCCTGATGCTCGACTTCGGCTACTCCGGCTTCGCGGGCTCCATGGCCCTGGCGATCCTGATGATGCCGGTCGTCGTCCGCTCCACCGAGGAGATGCTCAAGCTCGTCCCCAACGAGCTGCGCGAGGCCTCCCTCGCCCTGGGCGTGCCGAAGTGGCGCACGATCCTCAAGGTCGTCCTCCCCACGGCCATCGGCGGCATCGCCACCGGCGTCACGCTGGCCATCGCCCGCATCGCCGGTGAGTCCGCCCCGATCGTCCTGCTGGTCTTCGGCTCCCAGGTGATCAACAACAACCCCTTCGAAGGCGCCCAGTCCTCCCTGCCGTACTACATCTACGAGCAGTGGGCGGCCGGAAACGACGCCAGCTACGCCCGCGCCTGGGCGGCGGCGCTCGTCCTGATCGCCTTCGTCATGATCCTGAATCTGGTGGCCCGCGGCATAGCCCGCTGGAAGGCCCCGAAGACCGGTCGCTGACCGTCGCGTACGAAAGAAGTAGTGATCCCCATGGCCAAGCGAATCGACGTCAGCGGCCTCTCCGCCTTCTACGGCACCCACAAGGCCATCGACGACATCTCGATGACCGTCGAGCCCCGCTCCGTGACCGCCTTCATCGGCCCCTCCGGCTGCGGCAAGTCCACCTTCCTGCGCACCCTGAACCGCATGCACGAGGTCACCCCCGGCGGCCGCGTCGAGGGCAAGGTGATGCTGGACGACGAGAACCTCTACGGGCCCGGCGTCGACCCGGTCTCCGTGCGCCGCGTGGTCGGCATGGTCTTCCAGCGGCCGAACCCCTTCCCGACCATGTCCATCTACGAGAACGTGGCCGCGGGCATCCGCCTCAACGGGGGCCGCGTCCGCAAGTCCGAGCTGGACGACGTGGTGGAGAAGTCCCTCCAGGGCGCGAACCTCTGGAAGGAGGTCAAGGACCGGCTGAACAAGCCGGGAGCGGGCCTCTCCGGCGGCCAGCAGCAGCGGCTGTGCATCGCCCGGGCGATCGCGGTCGAGCCGCAGGTCCTGCTGATGGACGAGCCCTGCTCGGCGCTCGACCCGATCTCGACGCTCGCGATCGAGGACCTGATCGGGGAGCTCAAGGAGCGCTTCACGATCGTGATCGTGACGCACAACATGCAGCAGGCGGCGCGCGTCTCGGACCGCACGGCGTTCTTCAACCTGGCGGGCGTCGGCCAGCCGGGCAAGCTGGTCGAGATCGATGAGACGGCGAGGATCTTCTCGAACCCGTCGGTCCAGGCCACGGAGGACTACATCTCGGGCCGGTTCGGCTAAGGACTACGGGAGGCCGTGGGACGCGCAGGGCCCGGTCCGGGACGTAAAGCGAAGCAGTCCCGGACCGGGCCCGGAGCGGCCCGCGGCCGCAGGTGACAACGGCGCGGCGCCCCCGTAAAGGGCGGCAGCCCGCCGCAGGCGTCTTGCGGCGCTGCATGGCGGTGCCGCCGCAAGGCAAAGGGCCCGCCCCCTGTTCGTACCAGGGGGCGGGCCCTACTCCGTAGGCGGTCCGGGATCAGCCGAACGCGAGGCTGACCACCCAGTAAGCCAGCGCAGCGACCAGCGCAGCGGCCGGCATGGTGATGAACCAGCCGAGGATGATGTTCTTCGCGACGCCCCAGCGGACCGCGTTCACCCGCTTGGTCGCGCCGACGCCCATGATCGCCGAGGTGATCACGTGCGTCGTGGAGATCGGCGCGTGGAACATGAACGCCGTGGTGAACATGACCGACGCACCCGTGGTCTCCGCGGCGAAGCCCTGCGGCGGGTCCAGCTCGATGATCTTCCGGCCGAGCGTGCGCATGATGCGCCAGCCGCCCGCGTACGTACCGAGCGAGAGCATGATCGCGCAGGCGAGCTTGACCCAGACGGGGATGGCGTCGCCCTTGGCCTGCACATCGCCGATGACCAGGGCCATCATCACGATGCCCATGGTCTTCTGGGCGTCCTGGAGGCCGTGGCCGAGCGCCATGCCCGCGGCCGAGACCGTCTGGGCGATCCGGAAGCCGCGCTTGGCCTTGTGCGGGTTGGCCCGGCGGAACATCCACATGATCGCGACCATCACCAGATAGCCGAGGATCAGGCCGACGAACGGCGAGAGGAACATCGGGATGACGATCTTCTCGACGACGCCCGACCAGATGACGCCGGTGCCGCCCGCGAGCGCCGCGCCCACCATGCCGCCGAAGAGGGCGTGCGAGGAGGACGAGGGCAGGCCGAAGTACCAGGTGACCAGGTTCCAGGCGATCGCGCCGATCAGGGCCGCGAAGAGGATGCCCATCCCCTTGTCGCCCACGGGCGACTCGATCAGGCCTTCACTGACCGTCTTGGCCACGCCGCTGCCCAGGAAGGCACCGGCGAGGTTCATCACGGCCGCCATCGCGAGGGCCGCGCGGGGGGTCAGCGCCCGCGTGGACACCGAGGTCGCGATGGCGTTCGCGGAGTCGTGAAAGCCGTTGGTATAGGTGAAGCCGAGCGCGACCCCGATGGTCACGACGAGAGCAAAGGTGTCCACCGGGGGTCAGGACTCCTTGACCGCGATGGTCTCGACGGTGTTGGCGACGTGCTCGAACGCGTCGGCCGCCTCTTCCAGCACGTCCACGATCTGCTTCAGCTTCAGCACCTCGATGGCGTCGTACTTGCCGTTGAAGAGCTGGGCCAGGAGCTTGCGGTGGATCTGGTCCGCCTGGTTCTCCAGACGGTTCACCTCGATCCAGTACTCCGTGAGATTGGTCATGGTGCGGAGGTTCGGCATGGCCTCGGCGGTCAGCTCGGCGGCCCGCGCGAGGACCTCGATCTGCTGCTCGACGCCCTTCGGGAGCTCCTCGACCTGGTACAGGACGACCAGGTCGACGGCCTCCTCCATGAAGTCCATGATGTCGTCGAGCGAGCCGGCGAGGGAGTAGATGTCCTCGCGGTCGAACGGCGTGATGAAGGACGAGTTCAGCTGGTGGAAGATCGCGTGCGTGGCGTCGTCACCCGCGTGCTCCGCTGCCCGCATCCGGTCGGCGATCTCGGCCCGGGCGGACGCGTCCGCTCCGAGCAGTTCCATCAGGAGCTTGGAGCCCGTGACGATGTTGTCCGCGGAGGCGGCGAACATGTCGTAGAAGCTCGTCTCCCTGGGGGTCAGACGAAAGCGCACGTGGGATCCTCGGGGTGCAACGGATTCGGTCTCGTTGATGCTAGGCGCATCATCCAGCCACAGCTAACTGGCATTCCCTCAGTGTCGCCCATCGGGCAGAGTGCTCATGAAGCCAGGTACCGCCGCCGCGGGCAAAATTCTGTACCATATACCCCCTGAGGGTATGTGAGCGGGTATGCGGCGCACAGGCGCCCCACAGGGGCCCGCAGGGCAGCAGCCGGACAGCAGGAGGACGGACGCCATGACGACCACGGAAGCCCCGCTGACCAGCGGCGACGATGCGGCGGCGGTCGGCGGCGGCGCGGCCGCGGCCTGCCACGGCGAGCCCGCGGCCCCGGCCGGTCCGCACGGCTACAGCAAGCAGAAGGACCAGCACCTCAAGCGCCTGCGCCGGATCGAGGGCCAGATCCGCGGCCTCCAGCGCATGGTCGAGGAGGACGTCTACTGCATCGACATACTCACGCAGGTGTCGGCGAGCACGAAGGCGCTGCAGTCCTTCGCCCTGCAACTGCTCCAGGAGCACCTGCGGCACTGCGTCGCCCAGGCGGCGGTCAAGGGCGGGGACGAGATCGACGCCAAGGTGGCGGAGGCGAGCGCGGCGATCGCGCGCCTGCTGCGGACCTGAGCGGCCTCAGGGCCCGGGCCGGCCCGGCGCCGCCCGAACGCGGCGGTGCCGGACGCACCCGAACGGTCAGTCCTCGCGCTTCCCGCCCGCGGGGACGACACGCAAAACCTCGTCGATTCGATCGGCGCTCAGCCGATCCTCATCCGCACTGGACGCGGCGATCATCAAATCACCGTAGAGATCGATCTCGATGAGGGCCACGGGATCCGGCCCGCCCGACGAACCGCGTCGCGAAACCACGTGATTCACCTCCTCGGGTCTTTCGCCTCGGGTCTGGGTCTCGGTCTCGGTTCCGGCCCGGACTGCGTCTCGGCCGTCCTGGCCTCGTCCGGGTCTTCCTCGTCTTTCCTGCTCTTTCCCGGTCTTTCGTTCCTCGGCTAACCAGCCTAGTGATCGGTACACATGGCGCGCATGGCACAGAAGGACCATTTCCATGGCCAACTACGCCCTGCCGCGTCAATTCCGCGGCGAAGCGACCGTCCCCGCATAGATATCGGCGGCGTCGGGTAGGTCCACGTCCACATCGGCGCCGAAGTCGTACAGCTCGACCGTGGAGGTCACCGTCATCGGGGCCCGCGGGGCCGAGGGCCCCGTGCTCGCCACGCTGAAGCGGTGCCGCAGCCGGCGCGGCCTGCCCTCGTCGTCCAGATAGGCGTCGAAGGCCACCGTCCCGCTGGAGAAACCTTTGGCCGCCGTGGCGAGCGGCCCCCGGTCCCGCACGGGCGCGGCGCGCACCGCCCGGCCGAGGTCGATCGTGCCCCAGTAGTGCCTCACGCGCACCCCGCCGACCCGCTCGTCCCGCATGTACGTCACCTCGCGGGCCCCGCCGAGCAGTTCGGCCGCGGCGAGCGGATCGGTGGCGCCGTTGGTGAGGAGGTTCCCGTCGGCGAGCCCGGCCGTCGCCAGCTGCACCCACTTGTCGGAGGGCACGCCCGCGCCCCGGTTCTTCATGAAGAGCGCGCCCGGGGAGAAGACCTCCGTGATCGGCCGGTGCTTGGTGTCACCGGCCGCGTCCTCCGGCACGAGCACCGTCAGGTGCCCGGCGGGCCGCTCGAAGTCATACCCGCCCGCGCCGTGGATCGTCAGCCGCGTGCCGCCGCTGACGGTCTCCATGGACGTCCGCACCCGCGCCCGGCCCGCCCTGGTCAGCGTCCGCGCGGCCTCGCGCACCGCGGCCCGCGCCCGCCCGGGGTCGGCCTCGCCGCCCGCCTGCCGGGCCTGGCCGCTCAGGCTCTTCATGCTGTCGCGGAGCTCGGGGGCCTCGCCGCCGGCCGGGCCGCGGAGCGCACAGCCGGACAGCAGGAGGCCGAGGACGATGCCGCCGGCCGTCACACCGGCGAGCGCCGCGGCCCTGCCACGGCCCTGTCCTCCGCCTTCTCCGCGTCCTTCTCCGCGGCCTTCTCTCCGCGTCACCATGCCCTGCCAGCCCCCTGCCACCGACCCGCTGTGGAACCCGTTACTGCCAACGACGGCGTGGGCGCGCCCGTCACGGCCCGGTAGCGTGGTCACGTGTCCGAGCCAGCATCCGCACAGCCGTCCGCGGCCCACTCCACCAGCACCAGCGAGCAGGGCTCCTTCTGCTCGGCCCGCTGCACCTGCGGCTGGCGCGGCCCCGCCCGCCGCGCCCGTTCCCTGGCCCGCGACGACGCCGCGGGCCACGAGGCCGCCGCCGACCCGACAGGCTGACCGGCCGCCATCCTCGGCCGCAGGCCCCGCACGGAACCGCCGCCGCCCCCGTGTCATCTGTCTCCACAGCGGGGGGATTCCGGCAGCACATCGGGTGACGGGGCGGGCATGGCCGTTGACACAGGCACAAGCGGAACAAACGGGACGAAGGACACCGGCGGGCGGGGCGGTACGCGTACGGGCGACGCGCCCCGCGGCCTCCCGGGGAGGCGCCGGCTGCTCGCCGCGGGCGCCGGGCTGGCCACCGCCGGCGCCTGGGCGGCCTCGTGCGGCGACAGCAGCGGCCTGGAACGGCCCACCCGGATGATCACCTCGGCCCGCGCCGTCCCCGCCACCCGGCGCCCGGACGCGGCCAAGGCCGACTGGAACGCCCTCGCCAAGGGCCTCGCGGGCGGCCTCATCCGCCCCGGCGACGCCGACTACACGGCCGCCCGGCAGCTCTACAACACCCGCTTCGACGGCCTGCGCCCCGCCGGCATCGCCTACGTGACCGGCGCCCAGGACATCCGCGAGTGCCTCGCCTTCGCCCGCCGCTACAGCACGCGGATATCCATACGCAACGGCGGCCACAGCTATGCCGGTTGGTCCAGCGGCACCGACCGGCTCGTGATCGACGTCTCCCGGCTGCGGACCGTCCGCACCCCGGACTCCGGCAGCGCGGTGATCGGCGCGGGCGCCAAGCTCATCGACGTCCAGACGGGGCTGGCCGGACACGGCGTCACCCTCCCCTCCGGCTCCTGCCCCACGGTCGGCATCTCCGGCCTCGCCCTCGGCGGCGGGCACGGCGTGACCTCCCGCGCCTACGGCCTGACCTGCGACAACCTCACCGGCGCCACGCTCGTCACGGCCGACGGCAAGCTCCTCGAATGCGACTCGGGCCGCAACGCCGACCTCTTCTGGGCCCTGCGCGGCGCGGGCAACGGCAACTTCGGCGTCGTCACCGAGCTCCGCTTCCGCACCCGCAAGGCCGCGGAGGGCGTCACCGGCTACGTCTCCTGGCCGTGGTCACGGGCCGCCGACGTGATCCGCGCCTGGCAGGAGTGGGGGCCCACCCGGCCCGACGAGATCTGGTCCTCCTGCGACCTGTCGGCCGCGGCGGGCGGCACGCCGCGCATCTCCGTCTCCGCGTACTCCCTCGGCACGTACGGCGACCTGGAGAACGCCCTGGACGAGCTCGTGGGCAAGGCCGGCGGCGCCTCCAACGGCGTACGGCTGCGCCGCCGCGCCCACCTCGACATGGTCCGCGCCTACGCGGGCTGCTCCGACAAGTCGCAGACCCAGTGCCACCTGCCGGGCAGCACGCCCGGCCGCGAGGCGTCCGGCACGCTGGAGCGGGAGACGTACGGCGCCCGCTCGGACTTCTACGACCGGTCGCTGAACGCGGCGGGGGTGCGGGCCCTGACCGATCAGGTGGAACGTTTCGCCCGTGGAGGCGGCAGCGGCGGCGTCTCGATCCAGCTGACGGCCCTGGGCGGCGCGGTCAACCGCGTCCAGCCGCTGGCCACGGCCTTCGTCCACCGCCGCTCGCGGTTCCTGGCCCAGTACCTGGCCCACTGGGCGGCGGGCGGCTCCGGCAGCGCGCAGACGTCCTGGCTGGACGACATCCACGCGGCGATGCGCCGGCACGCCTCGGGCGCCGCGTACCAGAACTACGCGGACGCGAGCCTGAAGGACTGGCGCAAGGCGTACTACGGCGACGCGGAGAGCCGCCTGACCAAGCTCAAGCGGCAGTACGACCCGGACCGGGTCTTCGACTTCCCCCAGGCGCTGTAGCGCGCGGCGCGGCGCGGCGCGGCATGGGCGGCGGTACGTACGGGTGCGGGGCTCCCGTATTCCGCCGGGCCCTCGCCGTCGTGGCGCATCGCCGTGGCGGCGGAGAGAAGAGGCAGCGCCGCTTCAGGTGATTGCCCCGCAATCAGAGCCCGCCGCAGCGGCGTGCGACCACCGCGGCGAGGGTCCGGCGGAATGCGTAGGGCCCCGCACCGGGTGCGCGCCCCTGGCCGCCGGCCAGGCGTTACGCCGCGAGGTCGTTGTCCCGGTGGCGCGGTACGCCCCGTTCGGTCTCGGCCGTGCCGGAGGCGGCCGCGGACGCTTCCGCCGGTACGAGCGGCGGTGCCGCAACCGCCCGCTCGGCCCGGACGAGCCGGGCGAACCTCGTACGGGCCACCGCCCGCGTGAGCGGGGTCAGCACCATCATGGCGAGCGGCGCCAGCAGCAGCGCGACCGCCGTACCCAGGGCGAGGCCGCCGATCACGTCCGTCGGATAGTGCACGCCCATGTAGACGCGGCAGAAGCCTTCCAGGAAGGCGAGGCCGATTCCGATCAGTCCGTACTTGCGGTTGGCGACGAAGAGGGCCACGCCGACGGCCATCGTCAACGTCGCGTGGTCGCTGACGAAGGAGTAGTCGGTCTTGCCCTTGACCAGCACTTCCAGACCGGTGTGGTCCATGAAGGGCCGGGGCCGCTTGACGAAGCCGCGGATCGGGATGTTGACGAGCAGGGCGAGGCCGGCGGCGAGCGGCGCCCAGAGCAGCGCGGCGACCGCGGCCGGGGCGTCCTGCCGCCGGCGCAGGCTCCACCAGGCGAGGACCATGAGGACGGCGAGGCCGAGAACGATCCCGTACTCGCCGATGAACGCCATGGTGTGATCGAGCCAGCCGGGGGCGTCCTTGGCAAGGCCGTTGATGTCGTACAGCGTGCTGGTGTCGGGGTTCCCGCCCCTGGCCTGCGGCATGGGATACCCCGTCGCGAGTCCAGCCATGTGCCGTGGCCCCTTATCTGTCGCCTGTCGCTACGTCCAGCTGCCGACCCCCGTGGTCCGTGCGTCGCTGTAGCCCCCGCTCAGTGGCGC
This sequence comes from Streptomyces sp. SCA2-17, assembly GCF_044336695.1. Lineage (NCBI taxonomy): Bacteria > Bacillati > Actinomycetota > Actinomycetes > Kitasatosporales > Streptomycetaceae > Streptomyces > Streptomyces sp. SCA2-17. The sequence continues at coordinate 3,545,177 of NZ_CP117521.1, read as the reverse complement.
TGCTTTCCCACTCTCAATGGAACGCGCCACTCCGGCGGGGCGTTCCACTCTTCTCCCAATGATCACCAGGACGTTATGGAAGGGTGACCCATCGTCGCAGTTCGTCCCGGAGCGTTCATGCGGCGCCGCCTGCGGGCAGCACTTTCGCGCCATCCTGGGTGACGCGGGTGGCCCCGATGTAGTCCGGCATGTCGATCTTGTCAAAGCGGATCACGGCCCCGGTGTAGGGGGCGTTGATCATCTGCCCGCCGCCCACGTAGATGCCCACGTGGTGGATGGAGCGCGGGTCCTTCAGGTCGTTGGCGAAGAACACGAGGTCGCCCGGGAGCAGCTCGTCCCGCTTGGGGTGCGGGCCGGCGTTCCACTGGTCGTTGGCCACGCGGGGCAGGGTGATGCCCACCGATTCGTACGCGGCCTTGGCGAGGCCCGAGCAGTCGAAGCGGCCGTTGTCCTCGGCGGTGCCGTCACCGCCCCACAGGTAGGGCGTGCCGAGCTTCTCCTGGGCGTAGTAGATCGCCCCGGCGGCCTGCTGGGAGGGCGCGACCCTGCCGATGGGCCGGGCGAAGCTCTTCTCCAGCGTGCGGATCGAGTGGACGTACCCCTGCGTCTCGCGGTACGGCGGGATGCCGCGGTGCTGGATGACCGCGTACGAACCCGCGTTGTACGACGCGAGCATGTTGTCCGACAGGTCGCCGGGGACGTCCTTGACGTACTTGGAGAGCTCGCAGTCGTAGACGGCCGCGGAGGGGATCGCGTCCTGCGGATCCCATATGTCCTTCCTGCCGTCGCCGTTGGCGTCGATCGCGTGGGCGTCCCACGTGCCGGGGATGAACTGGGCTATCCCGCGCGCGTCGGCCGGGCTCACGGCCTTGGGGTTCCAGCCGCTCTCCGAATAGATCTGCGCGGCGAGGATCGCCGGATTGAGGGCGGGGCACAGATTGCCCCACTTCTGCACCAGCGTCTGGTACTGATCCGGCACGGCGCCCTTGGCCAGCCCTACGGAGCCTCCTCCGACGCCCCCGATCAGGTTGGACGCGGCGGTGTACACGCCGATCACGAGCAGCCCGATGAAGCACAGGCCCATCGCGATGCCCGCCGTCATGCCGACCCAGAGCTTCCGCACCCCGCAATCCTCCCCCAACGACCCGCTGCGTATCCGCACTTTGTATCGATCCGTCACCAGGCGTGCAGTGCCGCCCCGTCGCCGCCACGCGTTACGGTGAGCGCGAGCGGCGGGCGGACCGGCGGGCGGACCGGCGAGTACGAGGAGGAGGGGCCGTGGCGGAGCTCGACTGGATACCCATGACCGAGGGCGACGAAACGGAATACCTGGAGGTCGCCTTCGCCGAGAACGGCGACGTGCACATCCGGACGAACACCGAGCCCGAGACCGTCGTGGTGACCACGGCGGCCAAGTGGGACGCCTTCGTCCTGGGGGTCAGGGCCGGGGAGTTCGACCACTTCGTGGAGGACGTCCCCGGGCCGTGAGCCCGGCCGGCGCCCGGCGGGCAGGGCACCAGCGGGATCAGCGGGATCAGTCGTCGTCCTCGTCCTTGTCCTTGGACTTCTTCTTGCTCTTGGGCTTCTTGTGGGAGCCGGACGAGGACGGCGCGGACGACGGGCCCGCCTCGGCGGGCACGGCCTTCGGCGGCGCGGGGCTCCCGCCCGGTGCACGGTCCGCGGACTCCGTCGGCGGCGCCTCGGGCCGCTGCGAGCCCGTCTCGCTGCCGGAGCCGCCGAAGACGGACGCCCCGATCACCGCCGCCACCAGGAAGGCCACGGCGCTGAGCAGCACCTTGGGGCTGCGTATGCCCTTGCCTCCGCCGCCGGAGCCCGGGCCCTGGGGGCCGCGGGAACCCCTGCTGCCGCCGGAGGACCGGCGGTGCCCCTGCGACGACGCGGCCGGGACCGGTGCCTGGATGCCCGGCGGGACAACAGGCGCCCCAGAGACACCGGGTGCCCCAGGAATGCCAGGAGTCCCAAGGGCGCCGGGAGCGGCCGCGGCGGGCGGCACGGACGGCGGCCCCGGCGGCCGGCCCGGCATGCCCGCCGGCGCGGCGGGCGCAGGTGCGCGCACCGGCTCCGGCAGCGGCGTCCGTACGGGCCGGAGCGGCTCCTCCCACGACGGCCCCGCGAACCAGTCGGCCGCCTCCTGAGCGGTCGGCCGGTCCTCCGGCTTCTTCGCGAGCATCCGCAGCAGGAACGCCTCGAAGGCGGGCGGCACATCCGCCCGGTGCTGCCGGGGCGGCACCGGGGGCGTGTCCACGTGGAGGTAGAGCAGGGCGGTCGGGCTGTCCGCCCAGAAGGGCGGCTGCCCGGCCAGGAGCTGATAGAGCACGCAGCCGAGTGCGTAGACGTCCGAGGCGGGGCCGGCGACCTTGCCCAGGGCCCGCTCCGGGGCGAGGTACGTGCTCGTGCCCACGATCTGGCCGACGCGGGTCAGCGCGGCGGAGGTCTCGTCCACGAAGCGGGCGATGCCGAAGTCGCCGATCTTCAGGGTGTCGTCGGCGTCGAGCATCAGATTGCCGGGCTTGATGTCCCGGTGGACGACGCCCTGGCGGTGCGCCGCGGCCAGGCCGGCCGCCGACTGCGCCGCGATCCTGGCCACCCGGCGCGGGGCGAGCGGGCCGCGCGCGGACAGCTCCTGGGCCAGGCTCGGGCCCCTGACCAGCTCCATCACCAGATAGAAGCGCCCGTCCCAGGACCCGAAGTCGTAGACGGCGACCACCTGAGGGTGATTCAGCCGCGCGGCGGTCTGCGCCTCCAGCCGGAAGCGGGAGGCGGCGGATTCGTCGCCGTCGTCGCCCAGCAGCAGCTTCACGGCCACCTGACGGCCCAGCACCTCGTCCTGCGCCTGCCAGACTTCGCCCATGCCACCGCGGCCGAGCAGCTCCTCCAGCCGGTAGCGATCGGCAACCAGCACCCGTACCACCCTTGATCTCGATGCCCCCGTGGCGCGCGGGCCGGCCCGACGGCCCAGGGGCGCGATCGGCGCCCGGACTGCGCTCGGGACAGCGTACCGACCGAACAGACTCTCGCCCGTACATCCCCGTGACCCCCCGATCCGCCGGACATTGCCCGCCGTCTACACCCGTGATACACAGAGTCACCTTAGAACCACCCACTGACATCACCCTGCGCCGCAGGTCAGGACCCTCCGGGGAGCAGGCGTACGAGTTCCGCCAAGAAATGCCGTCAAGTCGACATGCTGAGGCGCGATCTTCGGCGAAGATAGGTCCTGACCTTTACCCAGCGGTGAGGGTGTTGACAACAACCCATAAGGGGCGGTGAGTTGCACATGTTTTTGGCGGCCGGCAAGGGCGACATCAACACCATTATTGGCGGAATCGCCCCCAACTGGGGGCCGTTCGGTAGCCTGGGCAACGAGGCTCGCGTGATGATCGAGGTCATCATGGCCGTGGCGATCCTCCTGTGCCTCGCCATCGCGATCTGGGGCGCGGCGAAGCAGCGGATCGGCGCCACGGCCCTGCGCGACACCTTCAGCGCCGAGCAGGGCAAGGGCCTGATCGTCGCGGGGCTGACGGGCGTCTTCATCATCGGTTCGCTCGGCACCCTGTTCACCATCGTCTACGGCATGGCCGTCTGAGCGACCCCCGCACCCGAGGCTGCCACCTGATGCCCCCTCACACCCCCTCGTCCTCCTCCCCCGGGAATCCCCTCACGCCGCTACCGTCATATGCGGGTGCCACTTCGGCGACGACGTATGAGGGGACGTGCGCGCTATGAGTCTCGGCGAGGACGGCTACGACGAGGACCACGGCCTGACCCGCACCCGGCTGCCGGAGGGCGAGGGCGATGCGTACGGCCCCCGCCGCGGCCGTCCCGGCCGGGGGCGGGCAGGCATGTCCAGCCGGAATCTGATCACGGTCGTGGGCGTCGTCGTACTGCTCATCGCGGCCATCGCCTTCGCCAACAGAGGCGGCGGCGGGTCGGACTCGAGCGATGCGGAGAGCGGGGAGAAGGTCACCGCGGGGGCGACGGCCCCTTCGGGGGTGAAGCCGGTGGGGGGCAAGGACGGGGGGATCGCCTCCGGTTTCGCCCACTCGCAGCAGGGCGCGGAGTCCGCGGCGGCGAATTTCGCGGTGGCGCTCGGGGGGGACGGGATGTTCCGGACGGAGTCGCGGCATGCGATCGTGAATGCGGTCCACACGCCCGACGCGGCGCGTGACCTCCAGGCCAAGCTCGACAAGGCGTACACCGCAGGCTTCTTCAGGAACCTCGGCCTCGGCGACGACGGCTCCGCCCCCAAGGGACAGACGTTCGTCTCGCGCACCATCCCCGTCGGCACGAAGGCCACGTCCTTCAGCGAGTCCGAGGCCACCGTCGAGGTCTGGTGCACCGGCCTGATGGGCCTCGCGGGCGAGGGCTCGACCAAGCCGGTCGCCCAGACCTGGTTCACCATGACCCAGAAGCTCCGCTGGACGAACGACGACTGGAAGCTCGCCTCGTCCGAGCAGAAGCAGGGGCCCGCGCCGGTCGGCGGCGACCTCCGCGCTTCGAGCGCCGACGAGATCACCAATGCGGTCAAGGGGTACGGAGGGTTCACTTATGCCAGGTAGCCGCCGCCGTGCCCTCTCCCTGACCGCGGCGCTGGTGTCCGCTCAGGTGGCCGTGACCGGACTGGCCTCGCGGGCTCTCGCGGCCCCGACGCCGCCGACGCCCTCCACCCCGCCGTCCGGCTCGCCGGCGCCCTCGTCGAGCCCCGGCCAGGGCGGCGACAAGAGCGCCTGCGATCTCATCGTGGGCCAGGCCAAGGACATCTGCACGGGCAAGAAGGACACGAACTCACCCCCCGACCCCCAAACCGCCCTCGACCCCCTCGCCTCCCTGGCGAAGGGCTGTGGCGAAGCCGCGTCCTGGATCGTGCACAAGCTGTCCGGCGCCGTCGAGGCCACCGGCACCGTGGACTTCACCAACGCCGCCTTCCTGCGCCAGTACGCCGTGGTGTTCGCCGCCTCCACCGTGCTCACGCTCGTCCTCTGGCTGCTGGCCGTCGCCAAGCGCGCCGTCCGCGGCGTGCCGTTCACCGAGGCGTTCACCGAAGCCGTCGGCTTCCTCTGGCTGACCGTGCTGGCCTCCGCCTTCACCCCGCTCGTGCTCTACACCCTCGTCTCGGCCACCGACGCCGTCACGCAAGCGATCGCCACCGGCACCAACGCCAACAACGACGCCTTCTTCGGCGGGTTCGCCGACGCCCTCAAGAAGGGCACCGGCATCGGCGGCGGTCCGATCATGCTGATCGTCGTGTCCCTCGTCTCCGTGCTGGCCGCGGGCGTCCTCTGGCTGGAGCTCGTGATCCGCGCCGCTCTCCTGTACGCCGGAGCGCTCCTCGGCACGGCCGTCTACGCGGGCCTGGTCGACAAGAACATGTGGAAGCACGTCCGCCGCTGGGCGGGCATCATGATCGCCGTCATCCTGGTCAAGCCGATCATCGTGGTCGTGCTGGGCCTCGCCGGAGCGCTGTCCTCCGGCAAGGGGCCGGACTCCTTCTCGGCCGTCGTCTCCGGGCTGGCGATCATCATCCTGGCCATCTTCGCCAGCGCGATGATCTACCGCTTCGTGCCCGGCTTCGGCGACGAGATCGTCAGCACCCGCAGCGCCAGCAGCGACGCGGCCTCGCGCCGGGCCGCCGCCGTGATCACCTCCCCCGCCGCCCTGGTCAAGCAGGGCATCACCGCCCACAGCGCCCGCGGCTCCGGCGGCTCGGGGGGCGGCGGGCAGCACCGGCCCGCCGACGCCGTGGCGGGCGGAGTCGCCGCCCACAGCACCCGGCCCCCCGCCCGCACCGGCGACAACAGGGGCAACGGAAGCGGCAATTCCGCCGCCCGTCCCGCGCCGCGCGCCCAGAACCGCAGCAACACAGGAGGTGAGCGGAGTTGACGATCCAGGCCCAGTCCCAGCCGGTCGCGGCCCGCCGTACGTATCTGATCGGCCGCGCGCGGCCCAACGCGGTCGTCGGCAAGAACCGGGAGACCGGGGAGATCGCGCTGGTCATCGCCGGGGCGTTCCTCGGCATGATGTGCGGCCTGCTCGTGCCCGTCCTGCCGCTGCGGATCGTCACGCTCACCGGATTCCCGATGCTGGCGCTGGCCGCCGTGTACGTCCCGTACAAGGGCCGCACCTTCTACAAGTGGTTCGAGATCACCCGCTCGTACAAGCGCACCCTGCGCCGCGGCACCACCTACCGCTCCACGGCCGCCGAAGCCGGCACCCGCCTGGACGGGCGGGAAGTCGAGGTGGGCCCGCCCCCGGGCATCGGGCGGATCAACTGGCTCGCGGCGCCCTTCGGCCCCGACGAGATCGCCGTCCTGCTGCACGCCGACCGCCGTACGGTCACCGCCGCCATCGAGATCGAGGGCCCCGGCGTGGGCCTGCGCGACTCGGAGGACCAGGAGGCGCTGGTCGACCGGTTCGGCACCCTCCTCAAGCACGTCGCCAACGGCGACGGCTATGTGACGCGCATCCAGATGCTCGCCCGCACGCTCCCCGCCGACCCCGACGCCCACGCCAAGGACGTCGAGCGGCGCGGCGACGCCGGCTCCCCGAAGTGGCTCAAGGACTCCTACGAGCAGCTGCAGTCGATGGTGTCGACCTCCTCCGAGCAGCACCGCGCCTACCTCGTCGCCTGCATGCACTACACGCGCGAGCTGGCCGCCGAGGCCAACGCCATCGCGCGCGCCTCCCGGCACGACGGCGCCAAGCGCAGGCTGGACCGCGACGGCGGCCTCGCGGTCGTCATGGCGCGCGAGCTGACCGACATCTGCGCGCGGCTCGCCGAGGCCGACATCCGGGTCCGCCAGCCGCTCGGCCAGGGCCGGCTGTCCTCCCTGATCCACTCCATGTACGACCCGGACCACCCCATCGACCACATCCAGGCCATGACCCGGCGCAACGCCTGGCCGGCCGAGCTGGACGCCATGGAGCCCACCTACCTCCAGGCGAAGACCCGCGAGTCGTCAACCCGCGCACCCTGGTGTCACTCCACCGCCTGGGTGAAGGAATGGCCCATGACCCCGGTGGGCGTCAACTTCCTCGCCCCGCTCCTCGTCCACACCCCGGACGTGATCCGCACGGTCGCGGTCTGCATGGACCTGGAGCCGACGGAGGTGGCCATCGAGCGCATGCTGACGGAGAAGACCAACGACGACGCGGACGCCTCCCGCGCCGCCAAGATGAACCGCGTCGTCGACCCGCGCGACGTCGCCCACCACTCCCGGGTCGACCAGCGCGGCGAGGACCTCGCCAGCGGTGCGGCCGGGGTCAACCTCGTCGGGTACATCACGGTGTCGTCGCGCTCGCCGGAAGCGCTCGCGCGCGACAAGCGGACCATAAGAGCCTCGGCCGGCAAGAGCTACCTCAAGCTGGAGTGGTGCGACCGCGAGCACCACCGGGCCTTCGTCAACACCCTGCCGTTCGCAACCGGCATCCGACGATAGGGGCATGCCGTGCTCGACCCGCTCGCCTCACTGACCGACGCGTTCACCAGCTTCCTCTTCGGGAAGGTGGAGACCACGCGCCTGCCCGTACGGACCTCCACCGGCCAGGCCCAGGCCGTCTACCTGCCGACCGCCGCCCCCGGCCTCGGCGACTCCGGTGTGGTCATCGGGCGTGAGGTGTACTCCGGCAAGGGCTACATCTACGACCCCTTCCAGCTCTACGGACAGCAGCTGCCCGCCCCGCACTGGCTCGTCCTGGGCGAGTCCGGCAACGGCAAGTCGGCGCTGGAGAAGACGTACGTGCTGCGCCAGCTGCGGTTCCGCGACCGGCAGGTCGTCGTCCTGGACGCCCAGGGCGAGGACGGCGTCGGCGAGTGGAACCTGATCGCCCAGCAGCTGGGGATAACCCCCATCCGGCTCGATCCCGCCGCCGCCCTGCACGGCGGCATCCGGCTCAACCCGCTCGACCCGGCGATCACCACGACCGGCCAGCTCGCCCTCCTCCGCACCATCATCGAGGTCGCCACCGGCCGCGGCCTCGACGAACGGGCCGGCTTCGCCCTCAAGGTCGCCCACGCCAACGTCAACGAGACGATCCTCGACCGGCAGCCGGTGCTCACCGACATCGTGGAGCAGCTGCGGCACCCGGAGGCCGAGTCCGCGGAGACCATGAACGTCGACATAGACGACGTCCGGGCCTGGGGCCTCGACGTCGCGCTGGTCCTGGACCGGCTCGTGGACGGCGACCTGCGCGGCATGTTCGACGGGCCGACGACGGCCGGCATCGACCTCGACGCCCCCCTGATCGTCTTCGACCTCTCCCACATCGACCGCAACTCCATCGCCATGCCCATCCTGATGGCGATCGTGGGCGTCTGGCTGGAGCACACGTGGATCCGGCCCGACCGGAAGAAACGGATCTTCCTGGTCGAGGAGGCCTGGCACATCATCAACTCGCCGTTCGTGGCGCAGCTCTTCCAGCGGCTGCTGAAGTTCGGCCGGCGGCTCGGCCTGTCGTTCGTGGCGGTCGTGCACCACCTGTCCGATGTCGTCGACGGCGCCGCGGCGCGCGAGGCCGCTGCGATCCTCAAGATGGCCTCCACGCGCACCATCTACGCCCAGAAGGCCGACGAGGCCCGCTCCACGGGCCGGGTGCTCGGCCTGCCCCGCTGGGCGGTCGAGATCATCCCGACGCTGACGCCGGGCATCGCCGTCTGGGACGTCAACGGCAACGTCCAGGTCGTCAAGCACCTCATCACCGACATCGAACGGCCGCTGGTCTACACCGACCGGGCCATGACCGAGGACGGCGACTTCGCGCGCGAGCTCGCGGCGGAGGCCGCGGCGGCGGAACGGGCAGCAGCGGCCTTAGAGGCGGACGGGTCTCCGGAGTCGGAATCGGAATCGACGGTGGCCTGAGGCAGGGCAGGGGACGGGGGGACGGCGGATGAGCGACCGGCGGCCGGAGCGCGGCATCCCGGACGGGCTGCTGATGGCGGTCATCGGGCTGCTGCTCGGCATGACGCTGCTGGTGTGGGGGACGACGGGCCTGGCCGCCCTGTTCGCCCACGGCGCCTGGCCCGAGGGGGTCACCCTCACCCGTACGCCCAAGGCCCTGCGGCACCTGGTGATGCAGCCGCGCAACCTGCCGGCCGCCTGGCCGGACACCCCCGCGGAGAGCCTCTCGGGCTACGGCCTGTTCTGGGGCCTCCTCATCGGCGAGCTGCTGGCGCTGATCGTCCTGGGTGTGTTCGTGGTCGGCACGGTGGTGCGCTGGAAGGCGGTACGGGCACGGAGGCGGACCGCCGCGGCGGACGCCTCTCCCGGAGCGGCGGCTGCGAGGGGGACTCGCCCCGCTGCCGGGGGCTCCGGTACGGAGGCCGCCCCGGAGCCGGGTGAAGCTCCCGGCCGGTCCGCGGGCGGGAGCGCTGCCACCGGCACCGCTGACCGGAGCCCGGAGGGGCTTCCTGCTCCCGGGGCGGACCATGCGGCGGGCGCCCTGCCCGCGCCCCGTACCTCCGCCCCGCCGTCCACGACCGGCCGGCCCGCCGACGCCGCTACCGGCCGGCACCCGGAGGCGCTTCCCGTACCCGGCCCTGGAGCTCCGGCACGCCCGGGCGAACCGGTGGGCACGTTGCCCGTCCCCGGGCCGCGTACGCCCGCACCGCCGTTCCTGGCGGACCCCCCTGCCGCAAGCCGCCCCTCAGGGGCTACCGATGGACCCGTCGCCCCCGGCGTCCGCTACGGCGCCGACCGCGGCGACACCGCTGTCCGCGCCGTCCTGGAGGCGGCAGGCCCCGTGCTCGTCACGACGAGCGACGCCGCGCTGTGGGCGGCCACGAAGGACGCCCGCGCCAAGCTCGGCCCCGTGCACGTCTTCGACCCGAGCCACCTCCTCGACACCCCCGACCGGCTCCGCTGGTCGCCTCTGCGGGGCTGCACGGCCCGGGAGGCCGCCACCGCCCGCGCGGCGGCCCTGCTCGCGCCCGTACGCCCGCACAGCGCCCTCGACTCGGCCACCGCGGACGTCGCGGAGACGCTGCTGCGCTGCTGGCTGCACGCCGCCGCCGTGGACGGCCGGCCGTTCCGCCAGGTGCTCCGCTGGGCGCAGGGCGCGGCGGCGCACGAGCCGGTGCGGATCCTGCGGACGCACCTCAAGGCGGCGGGCGGCGCGGCCGGGGAGCTGGAGTCGGCGCTCACGGGGCATCCCGAACGCCGCGAGGCGGCGCAGGAGCTGACCGCGCGTGCGCTGGGCGCACTGTCGTCCGTTCACGTCCGCGACGCCTGCAATCCGCACCGATCCGATGCGCTGGCATGGGAATCATTTGTCGCCGAGGGGGGAACCCTGTACGTGGTGGGTGAGGCGATTGAGGATCCCCGCACCCGCCCGGGTGCGATGCCCCTGCTGACCGCACTCGTCGCAAGCGTGGTCGAGCGCGGCCGGGGCATGGCCGGAAGGTCATCTGCCGGTCGGCTCGACCCACCACTGACCCTGGTGCTGGACGATGTCGCGGCCGTCGCCCCCGTGCCCGCCCTCCCGGACCTCCTTGCGGACGGCGTGGCGCTCGGCCTGCCGACGTTCGCGCTCATGCGCTCGGAAGAACAGGCCCGCGCGCGGTGGCCGCACCGCACGCTCGTCGGGTAGGCCGCCGGGCAGGCGTCGCTTCGGGTGGACACGAGGTCCGGGGAGGCATCAGGCCGGGTAGGCATCAGACCGGGTAGGCATCAGGCCGGGTAGGCATCAGGCCGGGTAGGCATTGCGGCAAGACCCGTAGCGGCCCGGAGAGGTGGACGGGATGGCGGAGCCCGGCAGGCGTCACGTCATGGGCGGCGCGGCTGCGCTCGGCAGCGCGTTCGCCCTCGGCGGTGCCGCGGCGGCCGGGCGGGCCGTGGCGGCCGGGCGGGCCGTGGCGGCCGGGGGCGACGCCGGCACATCCGCCCGGCCCCTCGTCCTGACGCACGCGACGCTGATCGCCGCCCCCGGCGTGGAGCCGCCGCGGCCCGCCATGACGATCGTGGTCCGCGCCGGGCGCATCGCGGTGGTGTGCCGCTCGGCCGAGATCCCCGCACCGCCGGACGCCCACGTGATGGACCTCCGGGGCAGGTACGTCCTTCCGGGCCTCATCGACTCCCGTACGGACGGCGATAGCGGCGACGTTCCGCCCGTACGGAGGGGAGTGACGACTTTCGCCGGGCCCGGCAGTGCGCCCCTCGACGGCGTGCCCTCCCTGCGACCGGAGTCCGTGTCCGTACGGGACGCGGCGGCGGCCCGCCAAGCAGTGCGCAGGGCCGGGGAGGCGGGCGCGGCATTCGTCCGTGTGCACCCGCGGCTGTCGCGCGAGGCGTATTTCGCCGTGGCCGACGAAGCAGGCAGGCGGCAGCTTCCGTACGCGGGTCACTGCCCCGACGCCGTACCACTCGCGGAGGCGTCCGACGCCGGCCAGCGGACCGTCGAGCACCTCCACGCGCTCCTGCTGGCCGCCTCCACGCGGGAGGAGGAGATCCGGCAGGGCCTCGCGCGCGTCCGTGTAGCCGCCGGGGCCGACCCGTACGGTGACTGGCTCCGGCAGATCCACCGCCTGGAGTGGACGGCCGTCCACTCCTACTACCCCGACCGCGCGGACCGCCTCCTTGACCACCTGGCCGCCAACGGCACCCGGATCACCCCTGCCCTGGCGGCCCGCGGCGATCCTCAGGGGCCGGATGCCGCGTGCGTCCGCGGGGTCCGCGCCCACCGCCTGCACCTGGTCGCGGAGCTGCACCGCCGCGGAGTGCCGCTCCTCGCGGGCAGCGCGCGGGGCGGGGACCTCCACGAGGAGCTGGAGCAGCTGGCCGACGGCGCGGGCCTCGGCGCCGCGGCGGCGCTCCGCGCGGCCACGGTCGAGCCCGCGCGGGCGCTGGGCCTCGCGCACCGCGTCGGCACGGTCGCGCCGGGCAGGACGGCCGACCTCGTCGTCCTGGCCCCGGGCGCGGACCCGCTGCGTGATGTGCGGGCGGTACGCCGGATCGACGCGGTGGTCTTTCGAGGCCGGCTCTACGCGGAAGGCGTCCCGACGCCCGCAGCGATGATCCGGCCGACGCGCGAGTCCGGCGAGGCGTCCTCGCCCTTCGCGTCGGTGGAGTTGACGGAGTAGATCAGCGACTGCTTCCCGTCCTGGGTGGCGGCGAAGCCGTTCAGGTAGCCGTAGCGGCTGCCGGTCTTGCCCCAGTAGACGGGGCCGTCCGCGGTGAGCTGGAAGCGCGCCAGACCGCTGCCGTAGACGGCGGGCTTCCCACTCTCGTACTGCGGGACCCGCGGCACGGTGAACATCAGCTTCAGCTCCTGCTGCGGCACGATGCGGCCGGCGAAGAGGGCGGAGACGAAGCGGTCCAGGTCGGCCGCCGTGGTGATGAGGTCGCCGGAGGCCCACGTCTCGGACTGGTCCCACTCGGTCGTGTCGACGAGGCGGGTGGTGCCGTCGGCGTCCTTGAGCGCCTCGTAGCCGTGCGTGTGGCGGCCCTTGATGCCGAAGCTCGTGCCGGGGCTGTAGGTGTCCTTCAGGCCGGCCCGGTTGATGACCCGGTCCCGCAGCTCCTGCTCGTACGTCCGTCCGATGACCTTCTCGATCAGCAGCCCCAGCACGTTGTAGCCGATGTTGGAGTAGTGCTGCTGCGTACCGGGGGTGAACTCCATGGGCTTGCCGAAGCCGGCCCGGACGAGGGCGCGGTGGTCCCAGGTGGTGTAGCGGCCCTTGTCCCAGTCGGGGGTCTTCGGAGTGCCGCGGGTGTCGCCGCCCGGAAGGCCGCTGGTGTAGTTGAGCAGCTGCCCGACCTTGACGTCGGGGTAGTGGGCGGGCAGCAGGCCCGGAAGGTAATGCTGCACCGTACCGTCGAGGTCGAGCTTCTTCTCGTGGACGAGTTGCAGCGCGACGGCCGCCGTGAACGTCTTGGTGATGCTGCCCGCGCGGAACCGCTCGTCGCCCTTGACCGGCGTGTGCGTCCGCACGTCGGCCTCACCCGAAGCGCCGCTCCAGCGCAGGCCCTTGTCCTTGTCCTTGTAGCGGACCTGGGCGGCGGTGGCGGCACTGTCCGGCAGGCCGTCGATGGCCTGCCGGAGGGCGGCGGCCTTGCCGGCGTGCTGCATGGAAGCATGCGAGGAGGGTGCGGCTATGGCGGGTACGGCGGTCGCGCCCAGAGCGATGGCGGTGACGGTGGCCGTGGCGACGAGGACGGCGATTCTGTTGCGGCGCACGGTGGTTCCCCCTGGTGGTGACGGATGCCGGATGGTCCCGGCGGAATCCATCGTCGCGATCCGCGCGCTCCGGCGAATCGCCGACGCGAGGGGTATCCGCGGCCTCCGGCCTCCCTCGTGCGAGGGAGGTCCTACGGGGCGGAAGATCAGCCGCCGGGGGCGATGAGCCCCGTCTCGTAGGCGCAGATGACGGCCTGGATGCGGTCGCGCAGCCCCAGCTTCGAGAGCACGTTGCTGACGTGGGACTTCACGGTGTGCTCACTGACCACCAGCTCCGCCGCGATCTCCGCGTTCGACAGGCCGCGCCCGAGCAGGACGAGCGTCTCGCGCTCGCGCGCGGTGAGCGCCCCCAGGGCCGGCGCGGCGGTGGTCGCCGCCTGGCCGCGGCTGGTGAAGTCGGCGACCAGCCGGCGGGCCACGGACGGGGCGAGCAGGGAATCCCCGGCGACGACGACGCGTACGGCATACACGAGATCGTCCCGGCGCACGTCCTTCAGCAGGAACCCGCTCGCGCCCGCGTGCAGCGCCTCGTAGACGTAGTCGTCCTGGTCGAAGGTGGTGAGCATGACGGCCTTGCAGCCGCTCTCCGCACGGATCGTCCGGGCCGCTTCGATGCCGTCCATGCGGGGCATGCGGATGTCGAGCAGGACGACGTCGGGAGCGTGCCGCCGGACGGCCGCCACGGCCTCGGCGCCGTCGCCGGCCTCCGCCACGACCTCGATGTCCGGCTGGGCGGACAGGATCATCGCGAAGCCGCTCCGCACCAGCTCCTGATCGTCGGCCACCACCACACGGATCGTCATCTCTCCCCCGTCTCCGCCGACTCCACTACCGCTGCCGCCTCCGCCATCGCCCCTGTCCCGGACAGGGAGGAGACCACGAGGGGCAGCTCCAGGCAAACGCGGTAGCCGCGGCCGTCCGGCCCGGGCCCGGCGGTCGCCGTCCCGCCGTGCGCGGCGGCCCGCTCCCGGATGCCGATCAGTCCTCTGCCGCTGCCTTCGCCGCCGGGCTTGCGGACGCCGGAGCCGTCGTCGGCAACGGTGACGGCGAGCCGGTCTCCACCGGCCCGCCCCCAGGCGAGCCGCACGGTCACGGTGCGCGCGTCGGAGTGCTTGAGGACGTTCGTCAGCGCCTCCTGGACGACGCGGTAGACGGTGACCTGAACATCGGCGGAGAGCGGCCGCGGCTCGCCCTCCGTCAGCAGAGCCACGGGAATCCCGGCCCGCCGCACCTGGTCGACGAGGTCGTGGAGCCCGGCGAGGGTGGGCTGCGGCGTGCGCCGCGGGCCCGTGTTCCGGGGAGCCTCCGGGCTCTCGTGCGGTTCCTCTTTGAGCACGCCGAGCAACCGCCGCAGCTGCACCATCGCGTCGCGCCCGGCCCCGGCGATCGCATCGAAGGCCGCCTCCGCACGGTCGGGATCCGACCGTACGACGAGAGGCCCGGCCTCCGCCTGAACGATCATCAGGCTGACGGCATGTGAGAGAACGTCGTGCATCTCCCGCGCGATCCGGGCGCGTTCCCGCTCGGCGGCCCGCTCGGCCTCCTGCTCCGCCGCCCGCTCAAGGGCGGCGGCGCGCGCCTCGACAGCCTGCGTGTACGCCTGCCGGGTCCGCGCCAGCACACCCAGCACGTACACCATCGTGAAGAGGAAGAACGCGAAGAGGTACTCGCGGGCGGTGTTGGTCCGGAGGGCGACCGCGACGGCGACGAGCGGCAGCCCGGCGACGATGGTCACCTGCCGCTGCCGGGCTCCGCCCTGGGCGGCCACCGTGAAGATCGCCACCAGCGGGCTGTACGGCATCGGCTGACCGGGCCCGTCCATCGGCAGATAGGCGAACCCGGCCAGGGTGATCGCCAGGAGGCAGGTCAGCGGCGCCCGGCTGCGCCACAGGAGCGGCAGCACGGACAGCGTGGTCATCGCGTAGAACGCCCAGGTCGCCGGCGGCACGTCGGCCGCGCGGGGCACGACGAAGGGGATGGTCACGGCGGCCTGGACCGCGGCGGCGATCAACGCGTCGACGGCCCAGGGGCTACGGATCCGGATCCGGCGGAACATGAGTGGAGTATGAGCGGAGAACCAGAAAAACCGGAAACCCGGGATCAGAAGGATCAGCGGAATCCGGGGAGTTCAGCCGGCGGGGCGGACGAGCTCGAGCTCGTACTCCTTCGCCTGCGGATCGTCGGGCATCGCCACGGTGAGGCCGGACGGCACGAAGCCGGCCTTGCGGTAGACGGAAAGAGCACGGCCGTTGTCCTCGTGGACGAAGAGGCGTATGCGCTCGACCGCGGGCTCGGACAACTCCCAGGACCATGCGACGGCCGCGGAGAAGAGCGCCTGGATGATGCCCTTCCCACGGGCTTCGGGGCGAACGAAGACTCCGACGATGTGTGTCTGGGGAACGGACGGGGCGCCGCCGAAGACGGTCTCCTCGTCGGCGTCCGGAAGCTCGACCAGAACGGTGAGGGAGCCGTCCCACGTCCCGTCAGGCGCCTCAGCAACAAAGGTGATGACACTGCGCGCCTCGGAGCTCCCCCGGGCCCTCTCCTGCCAATAGCTGTCGGGCTGCGCGGAGGCCTTCTCGTAGGTGTCGAGGAAAGCGATGGGCGCCACCGGATCCGAAAGCGCCACCAGCCGCAGTTCCTTGGACTTCTCCCAATCGTCCGCGCGTACGGGCCTGATGATGTGCTCCATCTCTTGATCGTCGCCCCGGATGGTTGGCATAGGCAATGTGTTTTCGCTCTCGGCCGGGAGGGCAGAGGGCTGCCCATGACGGAAGCGCGCGCGGATGGTGTTGCGGTGGTCATGGGCGCCGAGGAACTGGGGGTGGTGATGCCCGCCGATCTGCGGAAGCGGCTGCAGGAGTTGACGGGCCGTGCGGTGAGCGTGGGCGTCCCCTCAGGAGGCTGGGAAAAGCTGGGGCTGGAGGATGTGGAGGTCCTCGTCACGGGGTGGGGGTGCCCGCCCCTGACGAAGGCCGTGCTCGACCGCGCGCCACGGCTGAGGGCAGTGGTCCACGCGGCCGGATCAGTTAAGTGGCTGGTGACGGAGGAGGTATGGGCACGCGGGATCGTGGTCTCGTCGGCGGCAGAGGCCAATGCGGGCCCGGTCGCCGACTTCACCCTCGCGGTGATCGCGCTCGCGGCGAAGGACACCCTGTCGATGGCCGCGGCGTACGCGAACGGCCGCTGGCCGGCTTTCGCGCAGAGGCGGGGAGCGGACGGCCGCACGGTGGGTGTCATCGGCGCTTCGCGGATCGGCCGCAGGGTGATGGCCGGGCTACGGGCCTCGGCGGCCGGGTACCGGGTGCTGCTCTACGACCCGTACGTGGGGGAAGAGGAAGCCGAGCGGATGGGGGTGAATGACGGGGAACGGGTGGAGCGGGTGGAGCGCCTGGCGGACTTGTGCCGGGCAGCGGACATCGTGACGGTCCACGCACCGGAAACCCCGGAAACGCGCCGGCTGCTGGACGGAGAGCACCTGGCCCTCATTCCGGACGGTGGGACGGTCATCAACACGGCGCGGGGGTCCATCGTCGACACGGAGGCGCTGGAGCGGGAGTGCGCGTCGGGGCGGTTGAGCGCATGGCTCGATGTGACGGCCCCGGAACCGCTGGAACGGGGCCGGCTGCTGTTCCGGCTACCGAATGTGGTGGTGACGCCGCACATTGCCGGAGCCCAGGGAAGTGAGGGACGGCGGCTGGGGATTTGGGCAATAGAGGAAGTGGTGCGGTGGAGGAGAGGAGAAAGGCTGGTGGGAGAAGTACGGAGGGAGGAGCTGGGGAGACTGGCTTGAGGGTTATGGGAGTGGGGAGGGTGCTGGAAAACGCGAAAAAGCCCTGGCAGGAACTCTAAGGTTCCCACCAGGGCTTTCTCTAAAAATTGTTCGGCGGCGTCCTACTCTCCCACACGGTCCCCCATGCAGTACCATCGGCGCTGAAAGGCTTAGCTTCCGGGTTCGGAATGTAACCGGGCGTTTCCCTAACGCTATGACCACCGAAACACTATGAAATTGAACTCCAGCCGGATATTGGCGAGTTCGTTACTTCAGAACTAACACAGTGGACGCGAGCAACTGAGGACAAGCCCTCGGCCTATTAGTACCAGTCAGCTCCAACCGTTACCGGTCTTCCACACCTGGCCTATCAACCCAGTCGTCTACTGGGAGCCTTACCCCATCAAGTGGGTGGGAGTCCTCATCTCGAAGCAGGCTTCCCGCTTAGATGCTTTCAGCGGTTATCCCTCCCGAACGTAGCCAACCAGCCATGCCCTTGGCAGGACAACTGGCACACCAGAGGTTCGTCCGTCCCGGTCCTCTCGTACTAGGGACAGCCCTTCTCAAGACTCCTACGCGCACAGCGGATAGGGACCGAACTGTCTCACGACGTTCTAAACCCAGCTCGCGTACCGCTTTAATGGGCGAACAGCCCAACCCTTGGGACCGACTCCAGCCCCAGGATGCGACGAGCCGACATCGAGGTGCCAAACCATCCCGTCGATATGGACTCTTGGGGAAGATCAGCCTGTTATCCCCGGGGTACCTTTTATCCGTTGAGCGACGGCGCTTCCACAAGCCACCGCCGGATCACTAGTCCCGACTTTCGTCCCTGCTCGACCCGTCGGTCTCACAGTCAAGCTCCCTTGTGCACTTACACTCAACACCTGATTGCCAACCAGGCTGAGGGAACCTTTGGGCGCCTCCGTTACTCTTTAGGAGGCAACCGCCCCAGTTAAACTACCCACCAGACACTGTCCCTGATCCGGATCACGGACCCAGGTTAGACATCCAGCACGACCAGAGTGGTATTTCAACGACGACTCCACCATGGCTGGCGCCATGACTTCACAGTCTCCCACCTATCCTACACAAGCCGAACCGAACACCAATATCAAGCTATAGTAAAGGTCCCGGGGTCTTTCCGTCCTGCTGCGCGAAACGAGCATCTTTACTCGTAGTGCAATTTCACCGGGCCTATGGTTGAGACAGTCGAGAAGTCGTTACGCCATTCGTGCAGGTCGGAACTTACCCGACAAGGAATTTCGCTACCTTAGGATGGTTATAGTTACCACCGCCGTTTACTGGCGCTTAAGTTCTCAGCTTCGCCTGAACGAATCCAAGCTAACCGGTCCCCTTAACGTTCCAGCACCGGGCAGGCGTCAGTCCGTATACATCGCCTTACGGCTTCGCACGGACCTGTGTTTTTAGTAAACAGTCGCTTCTCGCTGGTCTCTGCGGCCACCCCCAGCTCAGAGTGCAAGACTCATCACCGGTTGTGGCCCCCCTTCTCCCGAAGTTACGGGGGCATTTTGCCGAGTTCCTTAACCATAGTTCACCCGAACGCCTCGGTATTCTCTACCTGACCACCTGAGTCGGTTTAGGGTACGGGCCGCCATGAAACTCGCTAGAGGCTTTTCTCGACAGCATAGGATCATCCACTTCACCACAATCGGCTCGGCATCAGGTCTCAGGCTTCATGCTGTCCGGATTTGCCTGGACAGCGCCCTACACCCTTACCCCGGGACTACCACCGCCCGGGCTGGACTACCTTCCTGCGTCACCCCATCGCTTACCTACTACCACCTTGGGTCAGCGGCTCCACCACTCCCCTTTCCCCGAAGGGTCCAGGGCGGCTTCACGGCCTTAGCATTAATGGATTCGATATTGGGCGTTTCAAAGCGGGTACCGGAATATCAACCGGTTGTCCATCGACTACGCCTGTCGGCCTCGCCTTAGGTCCCGACTTACCCTGGGCAGATCAGCTTGACCCAGGAACCCTTAGTCAATCGGCGCACACGTTTCCCACGTGTGTATCGCTACTCATGCCTGCATTCTCACTCGTGAACCGTCCACAACTCGCTTCCGCGGCTGCTTCACCCGGCACACGACGCTCCCCTACCCATCACAGCCTCCGTTGGGAGTATTGCTGCAATGACACGACTTCGGCGGTACGCTTGAGCCCCGCTACATTGTCGGCGCGGAATCACTTGACCAGTGAGCTATTACGCACTCTTTCAAGGGTGGCTGCTTCTAAGCCAACCTCCTGGTTGTCTCTGCGACTCCACATCCTTTCCCACTTAGCGTACGCTTAGGGGCCTTAGTCGATGCTCTGGGCTGTTTCCCTCTCGACCATGGAGCTTATCCCCCACAGTCTCACTGCCGCGCTCTCACTTACCGGCATTCGGAGTTTGGCTAAGGTCAGTAACCCGGTAGGGCCCATCGCCTATCCAGTGCTCTACCTCCGGCAAGAAACACACGACGCTGCACCTAAATGCATTTCGGGGAGAACCAGCTATCACGGAGTTTGATTGGCCTTTCACCCCTAACCACAGGTCATCCCCCAGGTTTTCAACCCTGGTGGGTTCGGTCCTCCACGAAGTCTTACCTCCGCTTCAACCTGCCCATGGCTAGATCACTCCGCTTCGGGTCTTGGGCGCGCTACTCAATCGCCCTATTCGGACTCGCTTTCGCTACGGCTTCCCCACACGGGTTAACCTCGCAACACACCGCAAACTCGCAGGCTCATTCTTCAAAAGGCACGCAGTCACGACTTGCAAGCAAGCTTGCAAGCGACGCTCCCACGGCTTGTAGGCACACGGTTTCAGGTACTATTTCACTCCGCTCCCGCGGTACTTTTCACCATTCCCTCACGGTACTATCCGCTATCGGTCACCAGGGAATATTTAGGCTTAACGGGTGGTCCCGCCAGATTCACACGGGATTTCTCGGGCCCCGTGCTACTTGGGTGTCTCTTAAACGAGCCGCATAGATTTCAGCTACGGGGGTCTTACCCTCTACGCCGGACCTTTCGCATGTCCTTCGCCTATCCATACGGTTTCTGACTCGTCTCACAGCCGGCAGACTATGAAAAAGAGATCCCACAACCCCGCATGCGCAACCCCTGCCGGGTATCACACACATACGGTTTGGCCTCATCCGGTTTCGCTCGCCACTACTCCCGGAATCACGGTTGTTTTCTCTTCCTGCGGGTACTGAGATGTTTCACTTCCCCGCGTTCCCTCCACACTGCCTATGTGTTCAGCAGCGGGTGACAGCCCATGACGACTGCCGGGTTTCCCCATTCGGACACCCCCGGATCAAAGCTCGGTTGACAGCTCCCCGGGGCCTATCGCGGCCTCCCACGTCCTTCATCGGTTCCTGGTGCCAAGGCATCCACCGTGCGCCCTTAAAAACTTGGCCACAGATGCTCGCGTCCACTGTGCAGTTCTCAAGCAACGACCAGCCACCCATCACCCCCGGACCAAAACCCGGAGTTCACTGGGGCCGGCGTCAAGAAGGACGAGCAACGCTCGTACCCTCAGACACCCAACAGCGTGCCCGGCCCAGCCACTCACTCTCTGTGTTCCACGCCGAAGCAGTACTAACAGGGAGATCCTGAACTGTGCCGAATAGTCAACGTTCCACCCATGAGCAACCGTGCAAGTCATTCGCTTGCAGTCGGCTATATGCTCCTTAGAAAGGAGGTGATCCAGCCGCACCTTCCGGTACGGCTACCTTGTTACGACTTCGTCCCAATCGCCAGTCCCACCTTCGACGGCTCCCTCCACAAGGGTTGGGCCACCGGCTTCGGGTGTTACCGACTTTCGTGACGTGACGGGCGGTGTGTACAAGGCCCGGGAACGTATTCACCGCAGCAATGCTGATCTGCGATTACTAGCAACTCCAACTTCATGGGGTCGAGTTGCAGACCCCAATCCGAACTGAGACCGGCTTTTTGAGATTCGCTCCACCTCACGGTATCGCAGCTCATTGTACCGGCCATTGTAGCACGTGTGCAGCCCAAGACATAAGGGGCATGATGACTTGACGTCGTCCCCACCTTCCTCCGAGTTGACCCCGGCAGTCTCCTGTGAGTCCCCATCACCCCGAAGGGCATGCTGGCAACACAGGACAAGGGTTGCGCTCGTTGCGGGACTTAACCCAACATCTCACGACACGAGCTGACGACAGCCATGCACCACCTGTACACCGACCACAAGGGGGCGACCATCTCTGGCCGTTTCCGGTGTATGTCAAGCCTTGGTAAGGTTCTTCGCGTTGCGTCGAATTAAGCCACATGCTCCGCTGCTTGTGCGGGCCCCCGTCAATTCCTTTGAGTTTTAGCCTTGCGGCCGTACTCCCCAGGCGGGGAACTTAATGCGTTAGCTGCGGCACGGACGACGTGGAATGTCGCCCACACCTAGTTCCCAACGTTTACGGCGTGGACTACCAGGGTATCTAATCCTGTTCGCTCCCCACGCTTTCGCTCCTCAGCGTCAGTATCGGCCCAGAGATCCGCCTTCGCCACCGGTGTTCCTCCTGATATCTGCGCATTTCACCGCTACACCAGGAATTCCGATCTCCCCTACCGAACTCTAGCCTGCCCGTATCGAATGCAGACCCGGGGTTAAGCCCCGGGCTTTCACATCCGACGTGACAAGCCGCCTACGAGCTCTTTACGCCCAATAATTCCGGACAACGCTTGCGCCCTACGTATTACCGCGGCTGCTGGCACGTAGTTAGCCGGCGCTTCTTCTGCAGGTACCGTCACTTTCGCTTCTTCCCTGCTGAAAGAGGTTTACAACCCGAAGGCCGTCATCCCTCACGCGGCGTCGCTGCATCAGGCTTTCGCCCATTGTGCAATATTCCCCACTGCTGCCTCCCGTAGGAGTCTGGGCCGTGTCTCAGTCCCAGTGTGGCCGGTCGCCCTCTCAGGCCGGCTACCCGTCGTCGCCTTGGTAGGCCATCACCCCACCAACAAGCTGATAGGCCGCGGGCTCATCCTGCACCGCCGGAGCTTTCCACCTTTGAAGATGCCTTCAAAGGTCATATCCGGTATTAGACCCCGTTTCCAGGGCTTGTCCCAGAGTGCAGGGCAGATTGCCCACGTGTTACTCACCCGTTCGCCACTAATCCACCCCGAAGGGCTTCATCGTTCGACTTGCATGTGTTAAGCACGCCGCCAGCGTTCGTCCTGAGCCAGGATCAAACTCTCCGTGAATGTTTACCGGTAATCCGGTCATACACCACGAGAGCGGAACAACCAGGAGGAATAATCCCGGTCGTTCACAGCGTCCTCGCTGTGTGCCTTCCCCTAGAGGAAGGACTTTCAAAGGAACCGCGTCCCGATCAAACATGACCGGAGACGGGGTATTTTATAGTCTGGCGTTGACTTTTGGCACGCTGTTGAGTTCTCAAGGAACGGACGCTTCCTTTGTACTCACCCTCTCGGGCTTTCCTCCGGGCGCTTCCCTTCGTTGTTTCCAACCTTACCAG
This sequence comes from Streptomyces sp. SCA2-17, assembly GCF_044336695.1. Classification (NCBI taxonomy): domain Bacteria; kingdom Bacillati; phylum Actinomycetota; class Actinomycetes; order Kitasatosporales; family Streptomycetaceae; genus Streptomyces; species Streptomyces sp. SCA2-17. The sequence goes on along the minus strand of NZ_CP117521.1, from coordinate 3,522,718 downwards.
ATCCGTTTTCCGTTCCGTTTCCGGTTCAGATTCCGTTTCCGGCCCCCTGTTGGAGCGGGGTTTGTTTCGCGCCTTCCGGCGTGATCACTACTTTAGCGGATTTCCCCGGCGACTCCTAATCGGAGTCCGAGGCCTTCCCGATCCGAATTCCGGCACGCCGAAATTCATCCCGTTCAGGGGCCGTGCAGTAGTGAGTGCCGCCGGTGCGGCTCGAGTGTCGTCCCGTTGTCCTTGCGGACCCCGTGGCAACTCGGAGAACACTACACGAGGTTCCGGGGCCCTGTTGCCACCCCCCTCGCCCCGCCTTCGCACCCCGTGCCGGCGCCTACCGCTTGCGCCGTCCCTTGCCCTTCCGCTCCGTCCGCCGCTCGTACCGGGCGACGGCCTCCTCGTACTCCCGGCGGTGGAGCTCCTCGCCCGGCGCTTCCTTGAAGGTGCGGAGGGCGTAGGCCAGGAGGGCGCCGATGAAGCCGATCATCATCAGGCTCTGCATCGACCGTTCGGCGTGCGGGTCGGCCGCGGGGTCGGGCCGGCGGCCGAAGCGTTCCCAGGTGCGCCGGAAGGCCAGGGCGCTGCACACCGCGAAGGCGACGACCACCATCGTGTTGACCAGGCCGCCGACCTTGGCGATGGCCAGGCCCTCGTAGCCGAAGCGCAGGACCAGGGCTCCCGCGGCCGCCGCGGCCAGCGCGCCGACGCATGTGCCGGCTCGCCGCAGCGCGTATCCACCGTCGTGATTCAGCCACGTGGTGCCGTAGAACCTGATCGGTTCCGGCCGGGGTCCCGTCTGGTCGCTCATGTCTCGATTATGAGCGGAGGGCTATGCAGCGGAGGGGCTAGGAGCAGCGGATCGTCACGAAGCCGTCGGCGCCGGTCTTCACGTAGGCGTCCGACACGTACTGGCCGGGGGCGATGCTGTCCCAGATGTCGGTGGTGCCGTACGGGCCCGTGATCGTTTCGCCGCGGGTCTGGCAGCGGATGGCGACGCGGGAGTCCTCGGGGAGGACCCGGACGATCTGGCTGCCGGTGTTCGGGCCGCGGCGCACGTTGACCTGCTGGCCGGGGGCCACCGGGTAGTAGACGGTGGCGGCGGCCGACCGGGCGGACAGGTTCGAGGCCCCGGCCTTCGTCTCGCTCTCATCCGCGTTCACGTTCTCGCCCGCGTTCTCGTTGATCTCGCTGGTGGCCATGCGGCCCTCCCCCGTTATGCGCGTTCACCGTCGATCAATGATGCGTTGATCGCTGCTGTGTAGATCAATGACATGCGATGTCATGTGCAGGCTAGCAAGGCGCGGCACGCCTCCCGGGATTGCCGGATGCCATCTATTAGGCTCCGGACGCCGCGCTTTTGGCGGCCGACAGACAACGGGGGTGGGGGAATGCCGCCGCTGCGCAGTGCCGGAACGGGGCCGGAAGCGGAGGATCCGGGTTACGCCGGTGAGTACCGGCTGGAAGGGCGCCTCGGGTCCGGCGGCATGGGCGTGGTGCATCTGGCGCGCTCCGCTTCGGGGCTGCGGCTCGCGGTCAAGGTGGTGCACGCCGAATATGCGGTGGACCCCGAGTTCAGGGCGCGGTTTCGCCAGGAGGTGGCGGCTGCCCGGCGGGTGAGCGGGGCATTCACCGCGCCCGTCGTGGATGCGGATCCCGACGGCGAGCGCCCGTGGATGGCGACGCTCTACATTCCCGGTCCCACGCTTTCCGAGCGAGTGAAACGGAACGGTCCTCTTGCTCCGGAGGACGTACGGCGCCTGGCGGCCGGACTGGCGGAGGCGCTGCGGGACATCCACCGGGCCGGGGTCGTGCACCGCGATCTCAAGCCGAGCAATGTGCTGCTGGCCGAGGACGGCCCGAAGGTCATCGACTTCGGGATCTCGCGCCCGTACGACAGCGAGCTGCGGACCGAGACGGGGAAGCTGATCGGGACGCCGCCGTTCATGGCGCCCGAGCAGTTCCAGCGGCCGCGGGAGGTGGGGCCGGCGGCGGATGTGTTCGCGCTGGCGTCGCTGCTCGTGCACGCGGCGACCGGGCGGGGGCCGTTCGAGTCCGAGAGCCCGTACATCGTGGCGTACCAGGTCGTGCACACCGATCCCGATCTGACGGGGGTGCCGGCCGATCTCGTACCGCTGATCCAGGACTGTCTGGCGAAGGATCCGGAGCGGCGGCCGACGCCGGACGCGATCATGGCTCGGCTGCCGCGCGAGTTGCGGCAGGGCGGGGCTCGCCGGATCGAGACCGCCGTCCCGGACGCTTCGGTTCCCACGCATGTGCGCGTCCCCTGGCCCCGGGATGACGCCGAGGAGTCCCCGAGCCCGCTCGCTCCCGGCTCCGTGCCGTCGCGCAGGCGGCGCCGTATGCCGTGGCTCGTTTCCGCCGGTGTGGCGACCGCGGCACTGGTGGCGGGCGGGATGTGGGCGCTGAACCGTGGCGGGGACACGGAGCAGCCGTTGCAGACGCGGCCGACGGTCGCCTCCGCGGACTGGCGGCCGTGGGAGGTGCCGGTGCCGGAGGGTGCGACGGGGGCGTGCGCGTACGGAGGGGAGGCGCTGTTCTGCTCCGCGCGGGGTGTGCAGGCGGCGCGCATCGAGGCCTCGGGCGGGAAGGTCGCCTGGCAGAAGACCGCTCCGGGTGCCGGCGGGAGCGGTGAGACCGGTCCCGTGCCCGCTCCCGTCGTCTCCGGAGGTCTCGTGCACGTCCTGTCGCCGGACGGCCGGAAGCTGTCGGCGCTGGAGCCGTCGACGGGGGAGCCGCGCTGGACGCGGGACGTCTCCGCGTACCCCGGGCGGGTCTACCACGCGGGCGACACCGTACTGCTGGTCGCCGGGGACGGGACGGTGACGGCGGTCGACGGCGGTACGAACAAGGAGCGCTGGCGGCACGGGCTCGGGCTGCCGGGGCACTCCACGCCGGTGTTCTCCTTCTACGGCAAGGGGCGCGCCGCACCGGCCGGCGGATCGAGGCAGCCGGTGTACGCCGTGGCCCCCGCCGGCCAGGGGCAGCACCGGACGCGGATCCTCGCGCTCGATCCGGAGCGCGGGACGACGCTGTGGGAGCGGACGGCCGACGGCGATCTGACGGCTGTCGGCGCGGGGACGGGCGGCGCGCTGTTCCTGACGGCACCCGACCGGGACAACCGGGTGTCGGCCGTCGTCCGCTACGACCCGGAGACGCGGCGGGAGACGCGTGTGCCGCTCGCTGCGCCGCTCAACGTGGCGAGTGCGGTGGCGCGGGGCGATGCGGTGTACGTGCTGTCCATGGACGGTGGGCTCACTGCCGTGGGTGAGAAGCGACAGCTGTGGCGCCTGGACACGTCCGTGGCGAACGCGTCCGCGCTGGTCGCCGCCGATGACGACCGCTTGTACTTCTCCGCGGCGGACGGGCGGCTGCTGGCCGTCGACACCGCGAAGGGGGCGCTCCTCGGCCAGACGTCCCCGCGGCCGGCCCACGGCGGGCGCGGCTACCTCGACCTGCCGCCCGCGCCCGTCGCGGCGGACGGAAAGGTCTTCGGCACGGCCCCCGACGGGACGGTCTTCGCGGTGAGCGCGGGGGATCCGGGGCGCTGGCGCTGAGGCCGACCGTGGCCGGCGGTACCGGGCCTCAGCCCCGCGCCCCACCGACCCACCGCCCCGCCGATCCTCCGGCCCGCCGCCCCTCCGTCAGGCCCCCGTTACCCCTCCAGCAGGCTGACGTCCCGCACCGCGCCCCGGTCCGCGCTCGTGGCCATGGCCGCGTACGCGCGCAGCGCCGCCGAGACCTTGCGTTCGCGGTTCTTCGGGGCGTACGTGCCGCCCAGTGCCGCGCGCCGCGCGTCGAGCTCGGGCTCCTCCACGAGGAGTTCGATGGAGCGGTTCGGGATGTCGATGCGGATGCGGTCGCCGTCCTGCACGAGCGCGATCGTGCCGCCCGAAGCGGCCTCCGGCGAGGCGTGGCCGATCGACAGGCCCGACGTGCCGCCGGAGAAGCGGCCGTCCGTCACGAGGGCGCAGGCCTTGCCGAGGCCGCGGCCCTTGAGGAAGGACGTGGGGTAGAGCATCTCCTGCATGCCGGGGCCGCCGCGCGGGCCCTCGTAGCGGATGACGACGACGTCGCCCTCCTTGATCGACTTGGTGAGGATCTTGTCGACGGCCTCTTCCTGCGACTCGCAGACGACGGCCGGGCCCTCGAACGTCCAGATCGACTCGTCGACGCCCGCCGTCTTCACGACGCACCCGTCGACGGCGAGGTTGCCCTTCAGGACGGCCAGTCCGCCGTCCTTGGAGTAGGCGTGGGCGGCGTCGCGGATGCAGCCGCCGGCCGCGTCGACGTCCAGCGACTCCCAGCGCTCGGACTGCGAGAACGCGGTGGCGGAGCGGACGCAGCCGGGGGCGGCGTGCCAGAGCTCGACGGCCTCGGGGGTCGGCGAGCCGCCGCGGACGTCCCAGGCCTCCAGCCACTCCTTGATGCCGGGCGAGTGGACGGTGTGCACGTCCTCGTTGAGGAGGCCCGCGCGGTAGAGCTCGCCGAGGATGGCGGGGATGCCGCCGGCGCGGTGGACGTCCTCCATGTAGTAGGTGCCGCCGGGGGCGACGTTGGGGGCGACCTTGGCCAGGCAGGGGACGCGGCGCGAGACGGCGTCGATGTCGCTCAGGTCGTAGTCGAGCCCGGCCTCCTGCGCGGCGGCGAGGAGGTGGAGGATCGTGTTGGTCGAGCCGCCCATGGCGATGTCGAGGGCCATGGCGTTGTCGAAGGCGGCGCGGGTGGCGATGTTGCGCGGCAGGACGGACTCGTCGCCGTCCTCGTAGTAGCGCTTGGTGATCTCGACGACCGTGCGGGCGGCGTTCTCGTAGAGGGCCTTGCGGGCGGTGTGCGTGGCGAGGACGGAGCCGTTGCCCGGCAGGGAGAGGCCGATGGCCTCGGTGAGGCAGTTCATGGAGTTGGCGGTGAACATGCCGGAACAGGAGCCGCAGGTCGGGCAGGCGTTCTCCTCGATGCGCAGCACGTCCTCGTCGGAGACGTTCTCGTTGACCGCGTCGACGATGGCGTTGATGAGGTCGAGCTTGCGGACCGTGCCGTCGACGAGGGTGGCCTGGCCGGCCTCCATGGGGCCGCCGGAGACGAAGACGACGGGGATGTTGAGGCGCATGGCGGCCATCAGCATGCCCGGGGTGATCTTGTCGCAGTTGGAGATGCAGATCAGGGCGTCGGCGCAGTGGGCCTCGACCATGTACTCGACGGAGTCGGCGATCAGGTCGCGCGAGGGCAGCGAGTAGAGCATGCCGGCGTGGCCCATGGCGATGCCGTCGTCCACGGCGATGGTGTTGAACTCGCGGGGCACGGCGCCGGCCGCCTTGATCGCCTCGGAGACGATCCGGCCGACCGGGGCGAGGTGGGTGTGGCCCGGGACGAACTCGGTGAAGGAGTTGGCCACCGCGATGATCGGCTTGCCGATGTCCTCGCTCGCTACGCCCGAGGCCCGCATGAGGGCGCGGGCGCCCGCCATGTTGCGGCCGTGGGTGACGGTGCGGGACCTCAGCTCGGGCATCCTGCTCCACTCCTCGCAGTTGCGTGGGCGCCGCCGCGCGGGGCGGGCGCCTCTCCTCCGCCGTACCGGCGTCTTTCGAGCCTACGCCCGTACTCCAGGGGGCGGACAGGTTCTCCGCCATGTGAGACGCGCGTCCGCGGGGCGGTGAGCTCCGGAGGAGTTCCTACGCGTCGTCCCCCGCCAGGTGCCGCTGCACCGCCGGGGCCACCATCGCCACCACCTGCTCGACGTCCGCCGACGCCAGCGGCTCGACCTTGATCACGTAGCGCAGCATGGCGACGCCGACGAGGTTGGCGGCCGCCAGCTCCGAGCGCAGCCGGGCGTCGGGGACGCCGAGCTCGCCCGCGATGCGGGACATGAGCCTGCGGGTGACGAGGTCGCGGAAGACCGCGGCGGCGGTCTCGTTGGCGACGGCCGAGCGGACGATCGCGAGGAGCTGTTCACGGGTGGCCGGGTCCTCCCAGACGCCGAGGATGAAGCGGGTGAGCCGCTCCCCCAGCGTGTCCGGGCCGCCGGACTGGATGACGTCCGGCGCTTCGAGTGCAGGTGCGAAGTCCGTCTCGATCGCGGCGGCGAAGATCTGTTCCTTGGGACCGTAGTAGTGGTGGACGAGCGCCGGGTCGACGTCCGCGCCCCTGGCGATGGCGCGGATGGAGGCGCGGTCGTAGCCGCGGGCGGCGAATTCGGCGCGGGCGGCGGCGAGGATGCGCTCGCGGGCGCCGGGGCCGCTGCCCGCGTCCGTACGGGCGGGGCGGCCGCGCCTGCGGGGGGCTCCGGCGCCGCCGGGGGCTGCCGCGGTCATGGCCGGGGCACGCGGGTGGGCGAGGCCAGGTGGAGCCGGGTGAAGGCGAGGGCCTCGGCGAGGTCGGCCTCGCGCTCGGCCGCGGACATGGCGCGGCGGGTGTTGACCTCGATGACCACGTGCCCGTCGAAGCCGCGGGTCGCCAGCCGCTCCAGCACCTCGGCGCAGGGCTGCTTGCCGCGGCCGGGCACGAGGTGCTCGTCCTTGGCGGAGCCGTTGCCGTCGGCGAGGTGGATGTGGGCGAGCCGGTCGCCCATGCGGTCGAGCATCGCGAGGGCGTCCGTACGGGCGGTGGAGGTGTGCGAGAGGTCGACCGTGAAGTGGCGGTAGTCGTCCTTGGTGACGTCCCAGTCGGGCGCGTAGGCGAGCATCTCGCGGTCGCGGTAGCGCCACGGATACATGTTCTCGACCGCAAAGCGGACGTCGGTTTCCTCGGCCATCCGCCAGATGCCGCGGACGAAGTCGCGGGCGTAGCCGCGCTGCCAGCGGAACGGCGGGTGGACGACGACGGTGCTCGCGCCGAGCTTCTCGGCGGCCGCCCGGGCGCGCTGGAGCTTGACCCAGGGGTCGGTCGACCAGACGCGCTGGGTGATCAGCAGGCAAGGGGCGTGCACGGCGAGGATGGGCACCTGGTGGTAGTCGGACAGGCGGCGGAGCGCCTCGATGTCCTGGCTGACCGGGTCGGTCCACACCATGACCTCGACGCCGTCGTAGCCCAGGCGGGCGGCGATCTCGAAGGCCGTCGCCGTCGACTCGGGATAGACCGAGGCCGTGGACAGCGCGACCTTCGCATCCGGGATGCGCACCACTGGCTCTGTCACGAGGGACAGCGTACGACCGCCTCTCGTACGGCGGGCGGGTACCTCCCATGTGGCGGGTCCGCCTCCCCTGGTGGTGCGGCGGGCCCGTTCTACGGGGTCAGCTTCCGGCCGCCGCCGGCAGGTGGTCCAGCCTGCGCAGGATGACGCCCTCGCGCAGTGCCCACGGGCAGATCTCCAGCTCGTCCACGCCGAACAGGTCCATCGCGCCCTCCGCGACCAGCGCGCCCGCGAGCAGCTGGTGCGCCCGGCCCTCCGACACGCCGGGCAGCTGGGCGCGCCGGTCGGCGGTCATCGCGGCGAGCCGCGGCACCCAGTCCTCCAGGGCGCGGCGGGTCAGGGCGCGCTGCACGTACAGGCCGTCGGTGGAGCGGGCGGCGCCCGCGATGCGGGCGAGCTGCTTGAAGGTCTTGGAGGTGGCCACGACGTGGTCCGGCGCGCCGAGCCGCGCGAAGTCGCCGACGATGCGGGCGATCTGGGCGCGGACGTGGCGGCGCAGGGCACGGACGTCCGTGGGGTCGGGCGGGTCCCCGGGCAGCCACGCGGAGGTGAGGCGGCCGGCGCCGAGGGGGAGGGAGGCGGCGGCGTCCGGATCCTCGTCCAGGCCGAAAGCGATCTCCAGAGAACCGCCGCCGATGTCGAGCACCAGCAGTTTTCCGGCCGACCAGCCGAACCAGCGGCGGGCGGCCAGGAACGTCAGGCGGGCCTCCTCCTCGCCGGTCAGGACCGGCAGTGTGAGGCCCGTCTCCTTCTGCACCCGGGCCAGGACGGCGTCCGCGTTGGCGGCCTCGCGGACGGCGGACGTCGCGAACGGCAGGACGTCCTCGCAGCCCTTGTCCTCGGCGGCTTGCAGGGCGTCCTGGAGGACGGCGACCAGCCGGTCTATCCCGGCATCGCTGATCGCGCCGTCGTCGTCGAGGAGCTGGGCGAGGCGCAGCTCGGTCTTGTGGGAGTGGGCGGGCAGGGGGCGCGCGCCCGGGTGCGCGTCCACCACGAGCAGATGCACCGTATTCGAACCCACGTCGAGGACACCGAGTCTCATGGCCTGAACGCTACTGCGGCCGCCGGGGGCGCATAGGCTGGAGGGGTGGCAAAGACGAAGAAGGCCAAGCCGGGCAAAAAGCGCGAACAGCAGACCTCCGACGAGGTCGGGCTGGACTTCGCGCGCGCCTGGGTCGAGTTCCCCGACCCCGCGGACGACGAGCAGGTCTTCCGCTGCGACCTGACCTGGCTGACCTCGCGCTGGACGTGCATCTTCGGCAGCGGCTGCCAGGGCATCCAGGCGGGGCGCGCCGACGACGGCTGCTGCACCCTGGGCGCGCACTTCTCCGACGAGGACGACGAGAAGCGGGTCGCCGGGCACGTGGCGCGGCTCACGCCGGAGATGTGGCAGTTCCACGACGTGGGCACGGACTCCGGCTGGACGCAGCTCGACGAGGACGGCGAGCGGCAGACGCGCCGCTGGAAGGGCTCCTGCATCTTCCAGAACCGGCCCGGCTTCGCGGGCGGCGCGGGGTGCTCCCTGCACATCCTGGCCCTCAAGGAGGGCCGCGAGCCGCTGGAGACCAAGCCGGACGTCTGCTGGCAGCTGCCGGTGCGGCGCACGTACGACTGGATCGACCGGCCGGACGACACGCGCGTGCTGCAGATCTCCATCGGGGAGTACGACCGCCGGGGCTGGGGCCCGGGCGGCCACGACCTGCACTGGTGGTGCACGTCGGCCACGTCCGCGCACGGCGCCGGCGAGCCGGTCTATGTCACGTACCGGCCCGAACTCACGGAGATGATGGGCAAGGAGGCCTACGACCGCCTCGCCGAACTCTGCGAGGACCGCCTGGCCGCGCTGCTCCCGATGGCCCCGCACCCGGCGGACCCGAAGCCGGGGGCGCGCCGCTAGGCGTTCGACGCGGAGCCGCCGCCCGGCCCGGTGCCCGGCCCGCACCCCTGAAGCCGCCGCCGCGGTGATCAGCCACCACGATGTGACCGGCGGTGCCGTGCCCCCCCCCCACGGCCCGGCTCGGCACCGCCGAACTGCGGCGTTGTGGTTGCGCACCGTCGCGGCGGAGGAGAGTGTGCGGCCGGCACCCCTGAAGCCGCCGCAGCGGTGATCAGCCACCACGATGTGACCGGCGGTGCCGTGCCCCCCCCCCCCCACGCCGGATTCGTGCTCGCCGCGGCGCGCCAGGTGGGGTCAGCCCGTCGACGGTGACGGGGGTGCCGGCGTCGGTGAGGGCGGCGGTGGTGGGGACTGGGTGGCGGCCGGGGTGGAGACGACCGGGCGGCCTCGGCCCTCGATCGTTACCGTCGTGCCGCCCGGGGCGATGACGACCCGGGCCCGCCACGGCCCCACCGGCTCGCGTTCCGCGTCGATCCCGACCACGACGGTCGTGGTCTGCCCGGGCTGGAGGACGCCGCCCGGCTTGCTCAGCCGTAGCCAGGGCGCATCGGCCGTCATGGACCACACCACCGCCTGACCGCCGCTCGCCGTGAGCGTGACGATCGTGGCGGTACCGCTGGGCTGGGCACTGACCGCCAGCCGGCCGGGGGCGGGCGCGGGGTCGCCCGGGGCGGGCGGCCCGGCGTTGCCGTCCGCCGGGGACGGCGGGGCGGCGCTGCCGGCCTGCGGGGGCGGTACGGGCCGGCCGTCGGGGCCGATGACGGCGACCGACACCTCGGTGACCAGGCGCCCGGGCGTACCGCCCGTGCTGCCGACGGGCCGCGGGGCGGGGCCGGGCCCTCGGTAGGGGCGTTCGCGGGCGGCGGCGCCGGTCTCCTTCGCGGAGACGGCCGCGGCGTCCGGGCGCGACTCCCCCGTCTCCGGCGCGCCGTGCCACGCGGCCCACAGGGCGAGCACGGGCGCGGCGACGACGGTGGCGACGACGGCCGTGGTGACGGCCCGGCTGCGCAGCCGCCCGCGCCGCGCCGTGCGGTCCTTGGGGTCGACGGGATAGCCGCGCCGGTCGAAGCGCGGCACGGCGGACGCGTGGGCGCCGCGCTGCCGCCCGCCCGCGCCCGCCGCGGACAGCATCGCGGCGTACGCGTCGGCTCTGGGCGCTTCGAGGACGGGCAGCGGTGCGGAGGACGCCGCCGTACCGGGCCAGGGCTCCCCCGCGGTGGCCCGCTCGGCGGTGCGGCGGCAGTCGGCGCAGTCATCGACGTGCCGGACCAGCTCGCGCCGCAGGGCCGCGCCGAGCAGCACCTGGGTGTCGCCCGCGAAGCGGGCGACGACGGGGCAGCGGCCCGCCTCCACGACGGCCAGGGCCGTGCGCGTGCGCTCGACCTCGCAGGCCGCGGAGGACAGCAGGGCCCGCGCGGCGTCGCCCTCCACGCCGAGGACGGCGGCGACCTCGGAGGCGGTCAGACCGTGCCGGACGGCCAGTTCGAGCGCTTCGCGCTGCTCGGCGGTGGTTCCGGCGGCCTCGGGCCAGGCGAGCAGGGCCAGCTCCGCCCGCCGGCGCGGGTCGGGCGGGGCGGGGGCCTCCCCGGCGGCGGGGCCGGGGGCGTCCGGCGCGGCGAGGCGCCGCAGGCAGGCCCAGCGGGCGAGGGCGTAGAGCCAGGGGCGGCGCAGTTCCTCGTCGGCGGGGGCGCGGTCGGCGCGCTTCTCGGCGAGGGCGAGGACCTCCCCGAGGGCGGCGGTCGCGGCGTCGTGCTCGCACAGGACCGACAGGCAGTAGGTGAAGAGCCCGTCGAGGTGGGGGTCGTACTTCATGGGCGGCCGCTGCGCGAGGGTCGCGTGGGGACCGGGCGCGTCGAGGGCCACGGTGCCCGCCGCGGTTACGGGGCCGTGGGCGGCGTCCGCCTCAGGCACTGGCTGAACGGTCTGATTGCCCCGAGGCGCGCGGGCCTCGCGCGGCGCACCGCGGTGTGCGCGATGCGCGCCGGTGGCGGGCGGGCGGTGCTCTGGCCTCCTGGTCATCATCCCGGCGACGGTAGGCGGGTGACGGGCCGTTGCTGCCGCTGCCGACCCAGGTTTAACCCATTCGGGTGATGTTCTCCCATAAAATGGGGACACTGCCGCGCCGTCCCTCCCGTGTTTCCGGGAGAGGTGCTCCGTACAGCAGGAACTTGCAAAAACGGATGGCGTCCCGGTTCTGGTAAAGGGCCGTAGCGCAAAGAGCCGTCGCGAGCGGCGTTGTCAGTGGCTCCCGCTACGGTGGCTCGCATGGCTGCCCGTACCGCACGCCCGTCCGCCAAGGACCGGCCCTCCTACCGCTGCACCGAGTGCGGCTGGACCACGGTCAAGTGGCTCGGCCGCTGCCCCGAGTGCCAGGCGTGGGGCACGGTCGAGGAGTTCGGCGCGCCCGCGGTGCGGACGACCGCGCCCGGCCGCGTGTCCACCGCCGCGCTGCCCATCGGCCAGGTTGACGGCCGGCAGGCCACCGCGCGCAGCACGGGAGTGGACGAGCTGGACCGCGTCCTGGGCGGCGGGCTCGTGCCGGGGGCGGTGGTGCTGATCGCGGGCGAGCCGGGCGTCGGCAAGTCGACGCTCCTGCTGGACGTGGCGGCGAAGGCCGCCTCCGAGGAGCACCGCACGCTGTATGTGACGGGTGAGGAGTCAGCGAGCCAGGTGCGCCTGCGGGCGGACCGCATCGGGGCGATCGACGACCACTTGTATCTGGCGGCCGAGACGGATCTGGCGGCCGTGCTCGGGCACCTCGACTCCGTCAAGCCGTCCCTGCTGGTCCTGGACTCGGTGCAGACGGTGGCCTCGCCGGAGATCGACGGCGCGCCGGGCGGCATGGCGCAGGTGCGCGAGGTGGCGGGCGCCCTGATCCGGGCCTCCAAGGAGCGGGGCATGGCCACGCTCCTGGTCGGTCACGTCACCAAGGACGGGGCGATCGCGGGCCCGCGCCTGCTGGAGCACCTGGTGGACGTGGTGCTGAGCTTCGAGGGCGACCGGCACGCGCGCCTGCGGCTGGTGCGCGGCGTGAAGAACCGCTACGGGGCGACGGACGAGGTCGGCTGCTTCGAGCTGCACGACGAGGGCATCACCGGTCTGGCCGATCCGAGCGGCCTGTTCCTCACCCGCCGCGCCGAGCCCGTCCCGGGCACGTGTCTGACGGTGACGCTGGAGGGCCGCCGGCCGCTGGTGGCCGAGGTGCAGGCGCTGACGGTCGATTCGCAGATCCCCTCGCCGCGCCGCACGACGTCCGGCCTGGAGACGTCGCGGGTGTCGATGATGCTGGCGGTGCTGGAGCAGCGGGGCAGGATCAGCGCGCTCGGCAAGCGGGACATCTACAGCGCCACGGTGGGCGGCGTGAAGCTGTCGGAGCCCGCGGCGGACCTGGCGGTCGCCCTGGCCCTGGCCAGTGCCGCCAGCGACACCCCCCTGCCGAAGAACCTGGTGGCGATCGGCGAGGTGGGCCTGGCCGGCGAGGTCCGGCGGGTCACCGGAGTGCAGCGGCGGCTGGCGGAGGCGGCCCGGCTGGGCTTCACGCACGCGCTGGTGCCGGGCGATCCGGGGAAGGTGCCGAGCGGCATGCGCGTCCTCGAAGTCGCGGACATAGGCGAGGCGCTTCGAGTGCTCCCCAAGCGGGTACCCCGGGAGAACCGGCGCCGAGCCGGGTCGGACGCCCCGGCCGGGGAGAGCCCTGTCGGCCCTGTTCAAGCGTGAGGGGGCCCTCTTTAATAGGCTGGAGGCCCGAACACGCCAGTAGACTTTGCCCTGGTCTCGCCCGTACGTACGGAAAACCGGGCGGGCTGCGGCACCGTTGACCTTGCGACCGGAGGAGTGCAGTGGCAGCCAACGACCGGGCATCGGGCCCCGGCAAGGCCGGGGGTTCCTCCGGTGCCGACGGTCTGATGCGCGCCTCGCTGAGCGCCGTCGCGCCCGGCACGGCCTTGCGCGACGGCCTGGAGCGCGTCCTCCGCGGCAATACGGGCGGCCTGATCGTCCTGGGCATGGACAAGACGGTGGAGTCCATGTGCACGGGCGGTTTCGTCCTGGACGTGGAGTTCAGTGCCACGCGCCTGCGCGAGCTGTGCAAGCTGGACGGCGCCCTGATCCTCGACAAGGACATCACCAAGATCGTGCGGGCGGGCGTGCAGCTCCTGCCGGACGCGTCGATCCCCACCGAGGAGACCGGCACCCGGCACCGCACGGCGCAGCGCGTCTCCATCCAGTGCGGCTTCCCCGTGGTGTCGGTCAGCCAGTCGATGCGCCTGATCGCCCTGTACGTGGGCGGTGAGCGGCGCGTCCTGGAGGAGTCCGGGGCGATCCTCTCCCGGGCCAACCAGGCCCTGGCCACCCTGGAGCGCTACAAGCTCCGGCTGGACGAGGTCGCGGGCACCCTCTCCGCCCTGGAGATCGAGGATCTGGTGACGGTCCGCGACGTGACCGCGGTCTGCCAGCGCCTGGAGCTGGTCCGCCGCATCGCCACGGAGATCGCGGAGTACGTGGTGGAGCTGGGCACCGACGGCCGCCTGCTCTCCCTCCAGCTGGACGAGCTGATCGCCGGCGTCGAGCCCGAGCGCGACCTCGTCGTGCGGGACTACGTCCCGGAGCCGACCGCCAAGCGCACCCGCACGGTCCCCGAGGCCCTGTCCGAGCTGGACTCCCTCACCCACCCCGAGCTGCTCGAACTGCCCATCGTGGCGCGCGCCCTGGGCTACAGCGGCTCCCCGGAGACGCTGGACTCCGCGGTGTCGCCGCGCGGCTACCGCCTGCTGGCGAAGGTGCCGCGGCTGCCGGGCGCGATCATAGAGCGGCTGGTCGACCACTTCGGCGGCTTGCAGAAGCTGCTGGCCGCCAGCGTGGACGACCTCCAGACGGTCGACGGGGTCGGCGAGGCCCGTGCCCGCTCGGTCCGCGAGGGGCTGTCGCGGCTTGCGGAGTCCTCGATCCTGGAGCGGTACGTCTAAGCGGTATGCCCGGCTGTGCGGCATACCCGGCTAAGGGGCACGTCCGGCTGAGCGATATGCCCGGCTGAGCGGTACGTCGTCCAGCGGGATCTCGGACGGCATGTCCAAGAACCCGAGAACAGCACATCCAGCCGGAGCGTTACCCCCGGCCGGGTGTCCTGTCGTACGCCCGGCCGTCAGTCCTTCTCCAGGGTGAATTCCACCTTTTCGGTGACGCCCGCAATTCTGACCTCGGCCCGGTACTTGCCGGTGCCCGCCGCCCCGTCACCGGAAGGCGTCGCGCAGTGCGGCGCGCTGCGCTTGCGGTCCCATTCCACGGTGCGCTTGGTCTCACCCGAACCGGGGAGCTCGACGAGCGCCGGGCCCGTGGCGCGGGGACAGTCGTCGGAAGCCCACACGCGGTCGTCACCGTCGATTTGCGTGATCTTCATAATCGCGGCGGTGGCACCGAAGTTGAGCTTGCAGGCACTGCCGCCGGAGTTCTTCACCACGATCTCGAACTTCGGCTTCTCGTCGGGCCGGTAGGCGTCCTTGACGCTGCGGATCGCGATCCGCACCGCGCCCGGCGAGCAGTCGGGCAGGGACGAGCCGATCGGCACGGCCTTGCCGTCGCCGGTGCCGAGGGCGCCACCGCCGCCGGTGCCCGTCGTGCCGCCGCCGCCCGTACCGGAGCCGCCGGCCCCGGACGCGCCCGTGCCGCTGCCGCCGCTGCCGGCGGAGCCGCTGGAGCCGCCGCTGGCCGACTCGCCGCGGCCGCCCGGGCGTTGGCTGTAGTGCGGGCCGGAGGGCACCGGGCCGGGGGTGATGGTGGTGCTGTCGCCCGGGTTCTTCCCGTCCGTGCCCTTGCCCTGGTCGTCGCCGGAGCCGCCGTCACCCCCGAGGGTGACGAACCAGAGCCCCAGCAGAACGAGAAGGCCGAGCAGGCCAAGCGCAACTGCCCTCCGCCGCCAATAGATGGAGGAGGGAAGCGGCCCGATCGGATTGCGCAGTGATCCCACGCGAAGACTCTACGAGACAACGGCTGGGGCACCAGCCCCTACCCGCCGGGTGGGTGCCGGATTTTCTCATCATCGGTCCGCCGCGGGCCGATTTTCCCTTGCTGCCATCTGACGAAAGTCGGACGGTGTACATGCCGATAGCCCGGTGTGGCGCGCAAGTGACGGTCCGTAGGCTCCCGGGACCATGGACACCGTGGACAACGACCTCTATCGCGACGTCACCGAATTCGCCCGCTCCACACCGGAGTGGGTGCACACCCTTGCGGAAATCGGCACCGAGGCCGGGCTGTTGCTGCTGATGGCCGTGGCCGTCGCCGTGTGGTGGCACAACCGGCGCACGGGGGCGCGCGGGGTCGCGCTCGCGCTGCTCGTGCCGGTCACCACGGCGATCGCGTACGGCATCAGCGAGGTCGTCAAGAGCCTGGTGGACGAGGAGCGGCCGTGCCGGGCGGTGCACGGCGCGGTGACCTCGCTGGCGGCGTGCCCGCCGCACGGCGACTGGTCGTTCCCGAGCAACCACGCCACCCTCGCCGCGGCCCTCGCGACGGGGATCGTCCTCGCCCGGCGGGCGCTCGTGTGGGCCGTGCTGCCCATGGCTCTGCTCGTCGCGTTCTCGCGGGTCTTCCTCGGCGTGCACTACCCGCACGACGTGGCCGCGGGGCTGGTGCTCGGCGTGCTCGTGGCGCTGCTCGGCGGGCTGCTGCTCGTACGGCCGGCCGCGGGGCTGGTGGAACGGGCCGAGCGGGGGCGGCTGCGGGTGCTCGTCAAGGCGTAGCGGTCAGGGGTGGAGGTTCAGGCGTAGGGGTTCAGGCCGCGGGGCGGGTCCACTCCGACTTGTGGCCGAAGCCCTGCCCGTTGTCGATCAGGCGCAGCCAGCCGGGGCGCAGCTCCCACAGGTCGGTGCGCTCCATTGCCTGGCGGAGGCGGTCGTTGTGGTCGACGTACGGGAAGCGCTCGCTGTAGGCGCGCCAGGCGGTCTCGCGTTCGGTGCCCTCCAGGCGGCGGCAGATGCCGCGGCCTTGAATGCCCGTCAGGGCCGTCCACACCTGGCCGTCGCGCTGAGCGGTGAAGGCGACGGTGCCGGTGCCGGTGCCCTTGGTGAGGGCGCGGCCGTGGCGGGTGGTGGCCGAGGTGACGAACAGCAGCGCCGTGTCGTCGCCGGCGGCGAGGGCGTAGAGCACGGCGCACGCCTGCGGGCCGTCCTCGTCGGCGTAGGCCAGGGTCAGGGTCGAGTGCGCGTCGAGCGCCGCCCGGATGTCCAACGGCGGCCGCGCCTGCGCTTCGCTCTCGCTCATGGCCCCATTCCACCCTGCCGCGCGGTGCGGGGCCAGCTGGAACGCGTCGGTACCGGCGACATCACCTTCCGCCGGACCCACGGCGTGGGGGTACTTCGCCGTTGCGGCGGGCTTTCGGTCCGGCCCTGCGGGCCGACCAGGACGGTACGACTGCCGTAGCTGGTCCTTCCGCCGGACCCTCACCGCTGTGGCACTTCGCCGTCGCGGCGGGCATTTTTCTCCGGCCCCCCAGCCGGGCCCACCCCCGCTTCGCCGGTGCGGCGGGCAGGATTCTTCCGCCGCGACGGCGAAGTACCCCCACGCCGCCCACCGGCGGTGCCGAACCGGCCGTGCGCACGGCCTACTCGGCCGACGGGGAACCCGTCACCAGACCCGCCTCGTACGCGATGATCGCGGCCTGGACGCGGTTGTCGACCTCCAGGCGGTCCAGGACCGCGCTCACGTAGCCCTTTACCGTGCCTTCGACCAGATGCAGCCGGCGGCCGATGGCCGCGTTGGAGAGGCCCTCGCCCAGGAGGGCGAGTACCTCGCGTTCGCGGGTGGTCAGGTCGGCGATGCGGGCGCGGGCGGAGGCGCCGCGGGTGAGCCGTTCGCCGCCCAGTTCGGCGATGACGTGCCGGGCGACCTTCGGGGAGAGGTACGCGCCGCCGTCCGCGACCGCGCGGACGCCGGTCATCAGTTCGTAGGGGTCGCCGGACTTGAGGAGGAAGCCGGTGGCCCCGCCGCCCAGCGCACGGGAGATGTAGGCGTCTTCGGAGAACGTCGTGAGGATCGCGACCGCCGTGCCGGGCGCGGTCCGGCGGATCTCCTCGCACGCGGCGAGGCCGTCCATGCGCGGCATGCGGATGTCGAGCAGCGCGACGTCCGGCCGGTGGGCACGGGCCGCCTCCACGGCCTCGCGGCCGTCCGCCGCCTCCGCGACCACCTCGATGCCCGGATCGGCGGACAGGATCGCGCGGACGCCGGCGCGGATCATCGCCTCGTCGTCGGCGACGAGGACTCTGACGGTGCTCACCGCAGCCATTCTTTCTCCTCCTGTTCCACGATGCCGGCGGCGCCGACCCGTGGGATGCGGCTCTTCGCGACGAGGCGCCCGTCGCGGAAGCAGAGCCGGAAATGTTCGACGCTGACGAAGAGTTCGCCGCTCGCCCGGTAGTAGCGGCACTCCGCCCCGGCGGGCGGGGCGGACGGGTCGCGGTCGGACGGCGGGTCGGTGACCTGCCGGTCCGGGAGGAGCGGCGCGACGTCGGCGTACGGCGCGCCGACGCGCAGGGCCGCGTAGTCGGCGGGCTTCAGCACCGAGTGGGTCTTGACGTAGGCGTACGAGCCGAACGCCACGGCGACGAAGACGGCCCCGCCGGCGGCCGCGACGGCGAAGGGGACGGCGAACCGCCGCCGGGCGGTGCGCTGAGCGCGCGCGAGGGCTTCGAAGTCGGTGGGCCGGTGCGCGGGCACCGCGCGGGGCCCCGGCTCGTGCGGCAGCCGCGCCCGCACCCGGAAGCTTCCGCCGTCCCCGTCCGCCCCCGCCGTGAACTCGCCTCCCGCGAGCGCCACACGCTCCCGCAGCGCCAGCAGCCCCGTACCGCCGCCGGACCCGGAAGCGGCCCCGGACGCGGACACGGACGGCGAGCCGCCCGCCGAAGCCGACGGCTCGCTCACGACCGTCACCACCGTCTCCCGCGCCCCCGTCTCCACCGTGACGCTCACCTCCGCCCCCGGCGCGTGCTTCGCCGCGTTCGTCAGCGCCTCCTGCACGACGCGGTACGCGGCCCGCTCCACGAGCGGCGGCAGCACCGCCTCGCGCGGCAGCAGAGCGCGTACGGGCAGGCCGGAGGCCGCCGCGCGGTCCACGAGGGCGGGCAGCGAGTCGTCCGGCGGGGCCAGCGGCGCGGGCCCGGGCGGCGGGGCGGCGTCGCGCAGGACGCCGATGATGTCGCGGAGCCGGTCCGTCGCCGCCGCGGCGGCCCCGCGCAGGTCGGCGGCGGCCGCCCGGTGCGCCGCGTCGAGGCCCGGCGCGACCTGCAAGGCCCCGGCGCGCAGCGCGATCAGGCTCAGCTCGTGGCCGAGGGAGTCGTGCATGTCCTGGGCGATGCGGGCGCGTTCCCGCAGCCGGGCCCGGTCCGCGACGATCTCCTGCTCGCGCTCCAGCTGCGCCGCCCGGCTCCAGCCCGCGGCGACGAGCTCGCGCGCCTGGCGCCGGTACCGGCCGGCCAGCCAGGGGAAGACCGCGCCGAACAGCAGCGTGCCGATCAGAACCAGCCATTCGATGACGGGGTCGGTGTGGCGGGCGAGGACGAGCACCGTGCCAGCGGCCGCGACGGCCGGGAAGGCGTACAGGGCGGGGCGCGTCCGGGCCGAGCGGCGGCCCAGCAGGTAGGCGAAGACGGAGAGGGCGGGCCCGTAGGAGAGCGTGAAGAGCGAGGGCGACGCGGCCAGGCCCAGCCCGGCGGCGAGGCCGAGCGCGAGCACGGGCCGGGCGCGGGAGACGGCGACGGCGGCGGCGAGGACGGCCGCTCCGGCCGCGGCCTGCCACCAGGGCCGGGGCGCGTTCAGGCCGAGCAGGTCCGCGGCGACGCCGGGCGCGGTGAGCGCCGCCCACAGCAGGGCGTCGCGCAGGGCCCGGCCCGGAAACCCGGCTCCGGCCCTGATCGGAAACCCGGTCCGGGCCCAGGCGGGAAATCCGGTCCGGGCCCAAGTCGGAAGCCTGGTCCCGGCCCTGCTCAGGGCCCTTCCCAGGGTGGTGGTCGTGCGGCGGCTCACCCGCACGACGGTACAAGCCGCCCGCGCCCGCGCGCCCCTGACGAAAGTCAGACGAAAGTCAGGTGAACGGGGCCCGGCGCGTTTCTCCGCCGTCCGCGGCCGTGCCAGGATCGGAAGCGCCATGACTGTGACAGACCGCACCACCGCCGCCCTACCCGAGCCCTCCTCCGAGACCTCCCCCGGGATCCTCTCCGGGCCCTCCGCCGGCGCACTCCACGGACCGGTCATCGACTGGTTCGACGCGCACGCCCGCGACCTGCCCTGGCGGCGCCCGGAGGCCGGCGCGTGGGGCGTGATGGTCAGCGAGTTCATGCTCCAGCAGACGCCGGTCAGCCGCGTCCTGCCGGTGTACGAGCAGTGGCTCGCGCGCTGGCCGCGCCCGGCGGACCTGGCGGCCGAGCCGCCCGGCGAGGCGGTGCGCGCCTGGGGCCGGCTCGGCTACCCGCGGCGGGCGCTGCGGCTGCACGCCGCCGCGACGGCGATCACGGAGCTGCACGGCGGCGAGGTGCCGAGCGACCACGCCCGGCTGCTGGCGCTGCCGGGCGTCGGCGAGTACACGGCGGCGGCGGTGGCCTCGTTCGCGTACGGGCAGCGGCACGCGGTCCTCGACACCAACGTGCGCAGGGTGTTCGCGCGCGCCGTGAGCGGCGCGCAGTACCCGCCGAACGCGACGACGGCGGCCGAGCGCAAGCTGGCCCGCGCCCTGCTGCCGGAGAGCGAGCCGGTCGCGGCCCGCTGGGCGGCCGCGACGATGGAGCTGGGCGCGCTGGTGTGCACGGCGCGCACGCCGGTCTGCGGGCGCTGCCCGATCGCCGACCGGTGCGCGTGGCGTGCCGCGGGCTCCCCGGCGCACGACGGCCCGCCGCGCCGCGGCCAGACCTATGCGGGGACGGACCGGCAGGTGCGCGGAAAGCTGCTGGCGGTGCTGCGGGAGGCGCTGGAGCCCGTGCCGCAGGTGGCGCTGGACGCCGTCTGGGACGAGCCGGTGCAGCGGGCCAGGGCGCTGGACGGGCTGGTGGCGGACGGTCTGGTGGAGCCGCTGGAGGACGGGACGTACCGGCTGCCGCTGGCGTAGCCCCGAACAGGACAGAGCCCCCTTTTCACGCCCTACCGCCCCTGCTCCCGCAGCGCTGTTACACAACCTATGGATAGCTGTGCACCAGCCGCAGTGCTGCCGCACATCACGTCGCAACAGCGCCTCCGTAGCGTCCATCTCGTGCTGGGAGACCACCAGCGTGACGCGGGGATGCAAGCGGAATGGAGGCTGCGAGATGGCCAGCAGCGGCAAGGTTCTGGACTTCGAGGAGTACGTGCGCAACCGTCAGGACGCGCTCCTGCGCAGCGCCCGCCGTCTCGTGCCGGACCCCATCGACGCGCAGGACCTCCTCCAGACCGCTCTCGTGCGCACCTACGGCCGCTGGGAGGGCATAGCGGACAAGTCGCTGGCCGACGCCTACCTCCGCCGTGTCATGATCAACACTCGTACGGAGTGGTGGCGCGCCCGCAAGCTCGACGAGGTGCCCACCGAGCAGCTCCCCGACGCCAGCGTCGAGGACGGCACCGAGCAGCACGCCGACCGCGCCCTGCTGATGGACGTCCTGGGCGTCCTGGCGCCCAAGCAGCGCAGCGTCGTCGTGCTGCGACACTGGGAGCAGATGAGCACCGAGGAGACCGCGGAGGCGCTCGGCATGTCGACCGGAACGGTCAAGAGCACGCTGCACCGGGCCCTGGCCCGGCTGCGCCAGGAACTGGAGAGCCGCGACCTGGACTTCCACGCCCTCGAGCGCAACGAGCGGGGGCAGGAACGGTGCGCAGCCTGAAAAAGGCGGCTCCCCCCAGGCCGGTTCTGATCACCGGCGGCACGGTCACCGCACTGGCCGCTGCCGCCGGTCTTCTGCTTGCCGGATGCAATGCGGGCAGCGAGGGCGTGCGCAAGGAAGGCACCGCGCAGACGCAGTCCGCGGCGAAGCCCACCCGGCTGCCCTCGGCCTCGGCGTCGGCGGGGCAACCGCAGGAGAAGGTCGACGCGGTCAAGCTGATCAAGGGCGATCCGAAGATCGGCGCCCAGGTCAAGAAGGACCTCAAGCCCTGCGTGAAGAACCAGTACCCGCTGGACGTGATCTACGGGAAGCTGACCGAGGGCTCCCGCGACGACATCGTGGTCAACATCCTGACCTGCGGCGATTCCGTGGGCGTGGGCTCGTATGTGTACCGTGCGAAGGGCGACGGCTCCTACGAGAACGTGTTCATGATCGAGCAGGCGCCGGTGTACGCCGAGATCGACCGCCGCGACCTCCGGGTCACCAAGCAGGTCTACGGGCCCGGTGACGCGGTCTGCTGCGCGTCGGGCGAGGATGTCATGACGTACCACTGGTCGGGTTCGGAGTTCCGGGAGACGGGGCGCACGCACACCGACTACAGCAAGGCCGGCAACAACGACAAGGACGACTTCCCGAGCGTGGGAACGGAGGGCTGAGAGCAGCGTGGCCGATACGCATGTGCTCTTCGTAGAGGACGACGACGTCATCCGTGAGGCGACCCAGCTGGCGCTGGAGCGCGACGGCTTCGAGGTGACGGCGGTGCCGGACGGGCTGCTGGGGCTGGAGAGGTTCCGCGCCCGCAAGCCCGACATCGCGCTGCTCGACGTCATGGTCCCGGGTCTGGACGGCGTCAGCCTCTGCCGCCGGATCCGCGACGAGTCGACCGTTCCCGTGATCATGCTGTCGGCGCGCGCGGACTCCATCGACGTCGTCCTGGGCCTGGAGGCCGGGGCCGACGACTACGTCACCAAGCCCTTCGACGGCGCCGTGCTCGTCGCCCGCATACGGGCCGTGCTGCGCCGCTTCGGACACGCCAGCGGGCCGGGCGGCACGGCCGGTGCCGACGCCCCCGAGGAGCTGGAGTGCGGCGTGCTGCGCTTCGGCGACCTGGAGGTCGACACGGACGGCATGGAGGTCCGCAAGGGCGGCGTGCCCG
The DNA here is from genome assembly GCF_044336695.1 of Streptomyces sp. SCA2-17. NCBI lineage: Bacteria > Bacillati > Actinomycetota > Actinomycetes > Kitasatosporales > Streptomycetaceae > Streptomyces > Streptomyces sp. SCA2-17. The sequence goes on along the minus strand of NZ_CP117521.1, from coordinate 3,500,690 downwards.
TCGCGCTGACCCCGACCGAGATGCGGCTGCTGCTGGAGTTCTCCGCGGCGCCCGGCACGGTGCTCTCCCGCGACCGGCTGCTGGAGCGCGTGTGGGACTACGGCTGGGGCGGCGACACCCGGGTCGTCGACGTCCACGTGCAGCGGCTGCGCGGCAAGATCGGCCAGGACCGGATCGAGACGGTCCGCGGCTTCGGCTACAAGCTCAGAGGGTGACACGGGTGACCACCCCATGGTGATCCGTTCCACGGTGGCCGGCTCGTGGTGAAGCTCGCCCTCCGCTCCGGTCTGCGCTGGAAGGTCAGCCTCGCCATCGCGGGCGTCGGCGCGCTCGTCGCGGTGGCGCTCAGCCTCGTCGTGCACAACGCCGCCCGCCTGTCGATGCTCGACAACAGCCGCGACGTCATGGACGAGCGCGTGCAGATCGCCCAGCGGTACTACGAGAACACCGGCCGGCTGATGCTGCACGCCAAGATCGACGACCCGGCGCTGCCCAAGCCCCTGCGCGACGCCGCCGCCATCGGCCAGCGCGCCACCTTCCTCCAGGACTCCGGCGACGGGGCCTCCCCCGAGGTCTGGGCCTCGGTGCCGGTCCGCAACGGCAAGATCCTCTCGATCCACACCCGGTTCAAGGACCGGTTCTCCATCATCGACGCCCTCGACAAGGCGCTGATCATCGGCTCGGTCTCCGTCGTCCTCGGCGGCTGCGCCCTCGGCATCCTCATCGGCGACCAGCTCTCCCGCCGGCTGCGCAAGGCCTCGGCGGCCGCCCGCAAGCTCGCCGACGGCGACTCGGAGGTACGCGTCCGCGAGGCCATCGGCGGCCGCGTGCGCGACGAGACCGACGACCTGGCCCGCGCCGTCGACGGCATGGCCGAGGCCCTCCAGCGCCGGCTGGAGGCCGAGCGGCGCGTCACCGCGGACATCGCCCACGAGCTGCGCACGCCCGTCACCGGCCTGCTCACCGCCGCCGAGCTGCTGCCGCCGGGCCGGCCCACCGAGCTGGTGCGCGACCGGGCGCAGGCCATGCGCACCCTCGTCGAGGACGTCCTGGAGGTGGCCCGGCTGGACGGCTTCGCCGAGCGCGCCGAGATGCAGGAGCTCCTGCTGGGCGAGTTCGTCGAGCGCCGCGTGCGCGCCTTCGATCCGGAGGCCCGCGTACGGGTCGCCCGGGACGCCTACGTCTCCACCGACCCGCGCCGCCTGGAGCGCATCATCGGCAACCTCCTGGCCAACGCCGCCAAGCACGGCAAGCCGCCGTTCGACGTGACCGTCGAGGGGCGCGTGCTGCGGGTGCGCGACCACGGCCCCGGCTTCCCCGAGGAGCTGCTGCAAGAGGGCCCGAGCCGGTTCCGTACGGGCAGCACGGACCGCGCGGGCAAGGGCCACGGCCTGGGCCTGACCATCGCCGTGGGCCAGGCCCGCGTCCTGGGCGCGCGCCTGACCTTCCGCAACGCCGACCCGGAGGTCGAGGGCGGCACGGGGGCGATCGCGGTGCTGTGGCTGCCGGAGTCGGCGCCGACGAGCACGGGCACGTTCCCGGTCATCCAGGTGCCGGACTAGGCCGGGGCCCGGGCGGACCGAGCGCGCGGGCTGCCGGCGTCACGTTGTCACGGCCTCACGGCCGCACGGCCTCACATCGGGTCGATGCACTCGCCCCAGGCCTTGTCGAGGTCCAGCTGCTCGTTGCGCTGCGTCAGCGAGAACCGGTTGCCGGAGTCGTCGCGCAGGATCGCCTCCGTGCCGTACGGCCGCTCCTGGGGCTCCTGCAAGAACTCCACGCCCTTGGCCTTGAACGCCTCGTAGTCGCGGTGGATGTCGTCGGTGCTGAGCACCCCCGCACCCAGGGCGCCCTCGGCGACCAGTTTCTTCATGGCCTCCGCGGATTCCGGGCCGAGCCCGGGCGGGCCGGGGACCATCAGCGTGAGTTCGACGTCCGGCTGGTCCTTGGCGCCGACCGTGAGCCAGCGCATTCCCTTGCCGCCGCTGTCACCGCCGTGGCCGCTGCCTTCGCCCATGGTCATATCGGTGCGGACATCGAAACCGAGCTTGTTCGTGTAGAAGTCCTTCGCCCGGTCCTGGTCGAGAACCCAGACGGTGGCGATGGCAATTCCCTTGATCATTACGCACCACTCCGATCACCGGCTTTTCCCCTGCATTACCACCGTAAAAGCAGAAGCCGGCGCACCGCGTATCGCGGTGCGCCGGCTCCCGGAGGTTCTGCCGGATCCGGTGGATCAGAGGTTCTCGCCGTGGGCCTTCATGAAGCCGACCGGCTCGACGGCGGTGCCGTAGTTCGGGGTGGTGCGGATCTCGAAGTGCAGGTGGGGGCCGGACGAGTTGCCGGTGGAGCCCGACAGGCCGATGACCTGGCCGGTCGTGACGGTCTGGCCGACCGAGACCTTCACCTGCGAGAGGTGGGCGTACTGCGAGTACGTGTTGTCGGCGTGCTTGATCACGATGGCGTTGCCGTACGCGGGGCCGTCGCCGCCGCCGTTCGGGCCGGCCTTGACGACGGTGCCGCCGTGCACGGACATGACGGGCGTGCCGGTGCCCACGACCAGGTCCTGGCCGCTGTGCTTGGCGGCCCACATCTTGCCGGCCTTACCGAAGGGCTGGCCGATCTGGTAGCCGGCGACGGGGGCGACCCAGGCGTCGGCACGCTTGCGCGAGGCCTCGGCCTGCTTGCGGGCGTCGTCGGCACGCTTGTCGGCGTCCCGCTTGGCCTGCTCGGCGGCCTGCTTCTCCTTCTCCGCCACCTTCAGCTGCGTCTCGGCCTGCTTGTTCAGCGCGGACTCCAGGCCCGCGACCGACGCGAACGCCGGGAACCCGCTCACCGTGGCAGTGGTGTCGGCTGCGAGCGCGACCCCGGAACCCAGCGCGACCGATGCTCCCAGGCCGGCCACCACGAAGGCGGCGCGGGTACGGAGAACGGTCTTGCTCGAGTTACGGAAAGCGGTGCGCTTCGACATACGGATAAACCTCCAGGCATAAACAGGTCCCGGCTGCGGACCGGGATCGCCCTACCTTGGTAACCCGCATTCGCCCCGCTGCCAAGGACGGCCCCTACTAACGAATGCCGTAGCGGCGGAGTGGATATTCACCCCTTTCCCGGCAGGGGTTCCGTACGGTTTTTGGGGGAAATCCGGCACCCCGCGTCTGCTATTTCCCTTAGTACGTGACGCACGCCCTATGGCGGGTGTCACCGCCGAAGGACATTCGGCCTCCCCTGTTCCGGGACCAAAGGCCCGGTCTCGGCGGTACGCTCCCCGTCAGCGGGTACGCACGGAGCGTGCGGCCCCACAGGGGCTGGGGGTGGAGGATGAGCAGCGAGTTCGAGGACATCGAGCTGGCGGATGCCGTACAGGCGGTCCGGGAGGGCCTGACCTCGGCGGCGGCCCGGGGCGCGGGGCAGGACCTGGCCTTCGAGGTGGGCGAGATCGCCATGGAGTTCACCGTCGAGATCCGCAAGGACCTCAAGGGCTCGGGCGGGGTGAAGGCCTGGGTGATCAGCGCGGACGCGGAGGCGTCCCGCGGCTCGACCCGTACGCACAAGGTCGCGTTCACCCTGACCCCTAAGGACGCGCGCACGGGCGGCAGCTGGCGCGTGGGCAACGAGCGGCCGGGCGGGGTGTCGCGGTTCGGGCCCTCCGGGCAGTAGCCGTGGGCGCGGCGAGAGCGTCGGTGCCGTCCGTCGAGGACCGGCTGGTGGCGGTGCTGGGGGCGCGGCAGGGCAGCGGGGTGCTGCTGACGCCGGAGCTGGTGCTGACCAGTGCGCATCTGTTCGGGAGCGACGACGCGGTCGAGGTCGCCGCGCCGGACGGCGGCGGGCGCGTGCCCTGTGACGTCGTGTGGTCGGGCGACCCCGGGACGTACGACGTGGCGCTCCTCGTGGCCCGCGAACCCGTGCTGCCGCTGGGGCAGGCGCCCCCGCTGCGCTGGGGCAAGTGCGCCGGCTGGCAGCCGATGCCGCGCTGCCAGGTGCTGGGCTTCCCCAGGGTCCAGCGGTACGCGGGCGAGGAGCTGGAGGCCGCCCAGATCCCGGGCACGCTGATGCCCCTGGCGGGGCGGATGCGCGGCCGGTACGTGCTGCACGCGGACCACCACCCGCCGGCGCCCGTCCCGGACGGCTCGCCCTGGGCGGGCCTGTCAGGTGGGCCGGTGTTCGCGGGCCCGCTGCTGATCGGCATCGCAAGCGGGGACCCGATGGGCTGGCAGCACGCCTCCATCGAGTCGGTGCCGCTGTCCGCGGTGATCGACGAGCCCGGTTTCCGGGATGCCCTCCTGAAGCACTGGCCCGACCCGCCGCGGTTCGAGGAGGTCTCCTCCGCCTACCCCGAGGACCTGGCCTACGAGCCCGCGTACGCGAAAGCCGTCAAGGCCGCCTACAGCCGGCTGGAGATCTTCGGCCTGGACGAGCTGAGCTCGGGCGACTGGGACCTGGACACGGCGTATCTGAGCCTGGAGGCCCAGTCACCGCACGCCCGCTCCGGGCCCCGGCGCATCGAAGACCTCCTCGGCTCCCGGCCGCGGACGGTCCTGCGGGGCGAGGCCGGAGCGGGCAAGACGACGCTCGTGTGGTGGCTGGCCTCCCACACCGTGTGCCGCACCTTGCCCGAGCAGCTGTCCGAGCTCGACGGAATGATCCCTTTCGTGATCCCCATGCGCAGCCTGGCCGCGAGGGGCATCACGTCGCCCACCCCGTCCCAGCTCCCCAAGATCGCGCGGCTGCCGGTCGACAAGCCCCCTGACGGCTGGGCCGGGCGCGTGCTGGAGGCCGGCCGCGGCCTGCTCCTGGTCGACGGAATGGACGAGATCCCGCAGCCGGACCGGGAGCTGGCCCGGAAGTGGCTCGCCGGACTCCTGCGCATGTACCCGCGGACGCGCTGCCTGGTCACCGTGCGCCCGCTGGCCGTCGGCAGCGATTGGCTGGAACAGGAGGGGTTCGAGGAACTCCGGCTGCTTCCTCTGGGCGATGAAGACATCCGGTCGTTCGTCGGTGCGTGGCACATGGCTGCCCGGCTGGAATGCGACAGGTACGCGGACGAGCACTGGGCGAAAAGGCAGCGCAAGCGACTCGACGCACTCGAACAAGAGCTCGGTCGCGAATTCCAGAGCAATAGCGTGCTGCGCGACCTGGCACGCACCCCCCTGCTCTGCGCGGTCATCTGCGCCCTCCACAGGGCGCGCAACGGCTTTCTTCCCGAGACCCGCTGGGAGCTCTACAGCGCTGCGCTGAACCTGATGCTGGCAACGCGCGACATCCACCGTCGCATTCATCAGCCCGAGGGAATCGAACTCACGGTGGACGAGGGTCGTCAGCTACTCCAGCGCATCGCTGTGTGGCTGGCCCGGAACGGCCGCGCCGAACTCACCCGCGAGCAGGCGGTACGCCAGCTCACATTGGCGTTGCGGGGCCTGCGTCGCGTACGGGCACAAGGCACTCCCCAGGCCGTGCTGATGCACCTGCTCAACCGCAGCGGGCTGCTCCAGGAGCGGTCGCCGGACGCAATCCAGTTCATTCACCGCACCTTCCAGGACTATCTGGCGGCGAAGGAGTTCCAGGAGAGCGACTGCCTGGACGAATTGCTGCTCCACGCGACGGAGGAGCAGTGGCAGGACGTCCTGCGGCTGGCCGTCGGGCACTGCGGGCGCAGTGAGGAGAAGCGCCTCATCGCCGGTCTGACGGCGGCGGCGGACGCGGCCCCGGACCGGGAGACGGAGTGGCCCTTGCGGGCGCTGGCGGCCCACTGCGCGCTCCATGCGAAGTACATCGAGGACGACCAGTACCAGCAGGTGTGGGCGGGGCTCAAAAGGCTGCTGCCTGCCCGCGACGAGAGGGAATTGCACGCCCTCGGTCAGGACGTCCTGGCGGCCGCCTCCTGACGGAAAACGGGCCGGCCCCGGAACCTCACGGTTCCGGGGCCGGCCCGCGTCGTGGAATGAGCGGAGCGCCGACGCGCCTTACGCGTCCTTGGACAGGTTGGGACCCGCCCCGCCCGCGGCCTGCTCGATCGGCGGAGTGTCCGGCAGGGCCGACTTCTCCTCACCGCGGAAGGTGAACTTCTTCTCCTCACCCTCGCCCTCGATGCCGACGACCACGATGTGGCCGGGGCGCAGCTCGCCGAAGAGGATCTTCTCGGAGAGGATGTCCTCGATCTCGCGCTGGATGGTCCGGCGCAGCGGGCGGGCGCCCAGGATCGGGTCGTAGCCCTTCTTGGCCAGGAGCAGCTTGGCGTCCGCGCTGAGCTCGATGCCCATGTCGCGGTCCTTCAGCCGCTCGTCCACCTTGGCGATCATCAGGTCGACGATCTGGATGATGTCTTCCTCGGACAGCTGGTGGAAGACCACCGTGTCGTCGACACGGTTGAGGAACTCGGGCCGGAAGTGCTGCTTGAGCTCCTCGTTGACCTTGGCCTTCATCCGCTCGTAGCCGGTCTTGACGTCGCCCTGGGCGGCGAAGCCCAGGTTGAAGCCCTTGGAGATGTCCCGGGTGCCGAGGTTGGTCGTCATGATGATGACGGTGTTCTTGAAGTCGACCACACGGCCCTGGGAGTCGGTCAGGCGACCGTCCTCCAGGATCTGGAGCAGCGAGTTGAAGATGTCCGGGTGGGCCTTCTCGACCTCGTCGAACAGGACCACCGAGAACGGCTTGCGGCGGACCTTCTCCGTCAGCTGGCCGCCCTCTTCGTAGCCGACGTAGCCGGGGGGCGAGCCGAAGAGGCGCGAGACGGTGTGCTTCTCGCTGAACTCCGACATGTCGAGGGAGATCAGGGCGTCCTCGTCGCCGAAGAGGAACTCGGCGAGCGTCTTGGACAGCTCCGTCTTACCGACGCCGGAGGGGCCGGCGAAGATGAACGATCCGCCCGGGCGCTTGGGGTCCTTGAGGCCCGCACGGGTGCGCCGGATGGCCTGGGAGAGCGCCTTGATGGCGTCCTTCTGGCCGATGACGCGCTTGTGCAGCTCGTCCTCCATGCGCAGCAGGCGGGAGGACTCCTCCTCCGTCAGCTTGAAGACCGGGATGCCGGTGGCCGTGGCGAGGACCTCGGCGATCAGCTCGCCGTCGACCTCGGCGACGACGTCCATGTCGCCGGCCTTCCACTCCTTCTCGCGCTTGGCCTTGGCGGCGAGGAGCTGCTTCTCCTTGTCGCGCAGGGAGGCGGCCTTCTCGAAGTCCTGCGAGTCGATCGCGGACTCCTTCTCCCGGCGCACGTCGGCGATCTTCTCGTCGAACTCGCGGAGGTCCGGCGGCGCGGTCATCCGGCGGATGCGCATCCGGGAGCCGGCCTCGTCGATCAGGTCGATCGCCTTGTCCGGCAGGAAGCGGTCGGAGATGTAGCGGTCGGCGAGCGTGGCGGCCTGGACCAGCGCCTCGTCCGTGATGGAGACGCGGTGGTGGGCCTCGTAGCGGTCGCGCAGACCCTTGAGGATCTCGATGGTGTGCGGCAGCGACGGCTCGGCCACCTGGATGGGCTGGAAGCGGCGCTCGAGGGCGGCGTCCTTCTCCAGGTGCTTGCGGTACTCGTCGAGCGTGGTGGCACCGATGGTCTGGAGCTCACCGCGGGCCAGCATCGGCTTGAGGATGCTGGCGGCGTCGATCGCGCCCTCGGCGGCGCCCGCACCCACCAGGGTGTGGAGCTCGTCGATGAACAGGATGATGTCGCCGCGGGTGCGGATCTCCTTGAGGACCTTCTTCAGGCGCTCCTCGAAGTCACCGCGGTAGCGGGAGCCGGCGACCAGGGCGCCGAGGTCGAGGGTGTAGAGGTGCTTGTCCTTGAGGGTCTCGGGCACCTCGCCCTTGACGATGGCCTGGGCCAGGCCCTCGACGACGGCGGTCTTGCCGACGCCGGGCTCGCCGATGAGGACCGGGTTGTTCTTGGTGCGGCGGGACAGCACCTGCATGACCCGCTCGATCTCCTTCTCGCGCCCGATGACCGGGTCGAGCTTGGACTCGCGGGCGGCCTGCGTCAGATTGCGGCCGAACTGGTCCAGGACGAGCGAGGTCGAGGGGGTGCCCTCGGCCGGGCCGCCGGCGGTGGCGGCCTCCTTGCCCTGGTAGCCCGAGAGCAGCTGGATGACCTGCTGACGGACCCGGTTGAGATCGGCGCCCAGCTTCACGAGGACCTGGGCGGCGACGCCCTCGCCCTCGCGGATCAGGCCGAGCAGGATGTGCTCCGTGCCGATGTAGTTGTGGCCGAGCTGAAGGGCCTCGCGGAGCGAGAGCTCCAGGACCTTCTTCGCACGGGGGGTGAAGGGGATGTGCCCGGACGGGGCCTGCTGGCCCTGGCCGATGATCTCCTCCACCTGCTGGCGGACCGCCTCGAGCGAAATCCCGAGGCTCTCCAGGGCCTTAGCGGCGACACCCTCACCCTCGTGGATCAGGCCCAGGAGGATGTGCTCGGTGCCGATGTAGTTGTGGTTGAGCATCCGGGCTTCTTCCTGAGCCAGGACGACAACCCGCCGCGCACGGTCGGTGAACCTCTCGAACATCGTTAATCGCTCCTCAGAGCGGTCAGGCAAGTAGGGGTCGGTCCCCTCCCTGTCCTTCCGCATGCTAGTCCCGCGGGACGGGACAGCTCATTCCAACTGCCGACATCCGTCCGGATCACCCCGCGTCGGCGGGGAAACCTGCTGCCGAACAGCCGACATCTCCTCCAACCCGATGGTGGGAGACGATGTTCCCGCAGGCCAGGCATATACGCTCGCCGTCACTACGCCGACGGCGAACGCGGGCCCGGCCCGACACGCCCGCCCATCGCCCGCCGCCACCCTCGGTGACGTGCTCCGCGCGGTGTCGCACCGCCTCTTCCCATGGGGAACCTCTTACCCGCAAGGATTGACAATCCATGCGGCGCGGGCACCGCCCATCCGCTACGGGCGAACACCCGCACGCCGCCCGAAGCGCCTGTGCGCCCCCCACTCCTTATACGGAGTGTGCCCAACTACCCACCCAGAGTAACCTCTTGGGTGTTTCGCAGTTGCACCGCACATGACCGTCATCCACCTGCGCCCCGGGGGTCCCGCAGCTCCATGGTGCCAGGCGAGGCGGTGGTACGAGCGCGCCCTCGGCTGGCCGACGTCCGGAAAAGCGCCCCTGGAGCTGCTGACCGGCGTCCGCTTCGACGCCCTGGGCCTGCCCCTGGACGCGGGCGCGGCGCTGCTCGGCCGCCCGGTGCGCACCGGGCCGGTCGTGCTCGACGCCCGGGCCCGGAGGCTGTGGTTCCTGCTGGCCCCGGGCAGCGCCGACGAGCTGCCGGTGCTGCTCGACTGGCTGGAGTGGGGCGAGGTGGCCCTGGACCTGTCCGTCCTGGGGCCGGACGGGCGGATCGCCGCGCCCGTGCCCGCCGGGCCGGAGCGGGCCGTGTGGGTGCGGCCTCCCCGGCCGGGGAAGTGCGGGGGCGGGGTCGAGCCGCCGCTGCCGGTGACCGGCCTCGGGGGCGAAGGAAACGCCCCCGATCTCGCACGGCTGGTGGGCGCGGCCGCCACGGAGGCGCACCGGGCCCGGCTGCTGCGCGCCCGGAGAGCACGCCGCCGCCTGCCGGGGAAAGGTCAGGCGTTGGCCTTCTCGTACGCCTCGCGGATGTCGGCGGGCACGCGGCCGCGGTCGTTGACGTTGTAGCCGTTCTTCTTGGCCCAAGCGCGGATCTTCGCGGTGTCCGGGCTGCCGCCCGAGACCGCGGCCGTGCGCGCCTTGCCGCGGGCGCCGGCGGCGCGGCCACCGGTGCGGCGGGCGGACTTCACGTAGTCCGCGAGCGCCTGGCGGAGCTTGTCCGCGTTGGCCGTGGTGAGGTCGATCTCGTACGTCTTCCCGTCCAGGGCGAACGTCACGGTCTCGTCGGCCTCGCCACCGTCGAGGTCATCGACAAGAAGGACCTGAACCTTCTGCGCCACGGGGAATCCTTTCAGTGGAAAATGGGATTACGGAGGAATAGCAAACCGCCTTTCCCGGAAAAACACAAACCCCCCGGGAAGGTTCAGCCCGCCTTCCGCGTGGGAAGCCTCCCTTCCGGAGCCATGTGATAGGGGCGCGATTCGGACATAGGGACCGCGATCACAGATGCAGAAGCATCCGGCTGTTGCCAAGGGTGTTCGGCTTCACCCGTTCGAGACCCAGGAACTCGGCGACGCCCTCGTCATAGGAACGCAGCAGCTCGCTGTAGACATCACCGTCCACGGGTGTCTCACCGATCTCCACGAAGCCGTGCTTCGCGAAGAAGTCGACTTCGAAGGTGAGGCAGAAAATGCGCCGCACGCCGAGCCAGCGCGCCGTCTGCAGCAGCTTGTCCAGTACGGCGTGGCCGACCCCGCCGCCCTTGACGTCCGGGTCCACCGCGAGAGTGCGTACCTCCGCGAGGTCTTCCCACATCACGTGCAGGGCCCCGCAGCCGACGACGGCGCCGTCCTCGTCCCGCTCGGCCACCCAGAACTCCTGGATGTCCTCGTAAAGAGTGACGGTGGCTTTGTCGAGCAGGATGCGGTCACGAACGTACGTGTTGATGAGGCGGCGCAGCGCCGCCACATCGCTGGTCCGGGCACGGCGGACGGTGACGACTTTTGATAGCGCGGGCATGCCCGGACGCTATCGTCCCGGGGCGCCCGGGCCGTCCGCGGGCCCGTCGAGTTGCACGACCCGGATCGCGTCCCGGAGGGCTTCGCGTTGTTCGGCCGACATCATGCCGAAGAAGGCGACGAGAGCGGCCGCGGGGTTGTCGCTCACGGACCACGCTTCGTTCATCAGTGCGGCTGAGTAGGCGGCCCGGTTGGAGACCGCCTCATATCGATAGGCCCGGCCTTCCGCTTCCCGTCGCAGCCAGCCCTTCTGATACAGGTTGTCCATTACGGTCATGACCGTCGTGTAGGCGATGGACCGTTCCTGTTGAAGGTCTTCCAGCACTTCTCGAACAGTGACCGGCCGGTTCCAGTCCCACACGCGCGTCATGACGGCGTCTTCCAGATCACCCAGGCGTCTGACCACACGCGAATAATAGTGGGAGATGTCTGGAATGACGCTTTATCGGAGCTGCAAAGGGGCAGCAAAAAGGGCGCACGGCGGGAATTGCGGCCCCTTGCCGTACGCCCCGTGAGCGACCGCGCCCGCGACGGGCGCGCCCGCCTCAGGCCGCGCTGCCCTTCGCGGGCTGCTGCGCGGCCTCGGCACGGGCCAGCGCGGCGTCGACCGCGGCGTCCTCCTTGCCCTTGTTCGCACCACCCTGGCTCTTGATGATCGTCACGACCAGGGCGGTGAAGGCGATCGCCATCACGACGGGCGGCACCAGTGCGGCGACATAGTCCATGGCCGTCGGCTCCTTCTGGATCGGGAAAGCACGGTTTGTCAGCGGCCCGTCCAGATTACGCGCGCGCCCGGCCGCCTTTCAGGCGGGTCGGGCGTGCGGCGCCTCGGCGCCCGGGGGCGGGGCGGGCTTGCGGCGGGGCGGGAAGACCTCGCCGGGCGTGGGGATGGGCCGGCCCGGGTGCGGCGCGGAGGGCTTGCCCGGCTCGCCGCCGGGCTTCTCCGCCGGCTTCTCCGCCGGTTTCCGGACCGGCTTCTGCCCGGGCCGCGGCGCGGAGGCCCCTGCGGTCGGCGGGCGGCCGCCGGGCAGGGCGAGCAGCGGGGTGCGGCGCAGCCGGATCCGCGCGGCGGGCACCGCGCAGGCCGTGCGGTCGGCGGCCGCGCCCCGGCCGGCGGGGCCCGCCGCGAGCTCGCAGCGGCGCAGCAGGGCGCGGTAGGCGGCGGTGGCGGGTCCGGCGGTGGGGGTGGCGCTCAGGGCGCGGAGCGCGTCGAGGTCCTCCGCGCGGGGCCGGTAGCCCGCCGCGAGGGCGTCCTGGAGGCGCTCGGCGTAGCCGGAGGCGGCTCCAGGGAGGGCGGCGCGGTAGCGGGCGAGGTCGGCGCGGAGGAAGGCGCGCAGCCGTCCGCTCTCCAGGACCGCCTCGTCCACGGCCTCGGCGAGCCGGAAGCAGTCGCGCGCCTCCGCGGCGCGCTCGGGGCCGGGGCGCCCGGGGACGGCATGGGGATGGAGGGCGATGGCGAGGGCTCGGCGCAGCACGCGCAGTTCGTCCGCGCTGAACGCCATGCCGCCGCGGGATCCGTATGGCGTGGGCATGCGCCGACTTTAAGTGCTAAACGGACAATTTTCGCATAGGTCGAACTTTTACGGCGTGGCCCGCCGAAGAATGTGCCCGCCGCAACGGCGAGGCGCCACGACGGCGAGGGTCCGGCGGAATGCGCGCCCACCGAAGCCTGCGCGGCCCGCGGGGTTACCGCCTGCGCCGCTTGACCCCGAACGCGATCGCTCCCGCCGAGACCGCCGTCCCCGACGTCGTCGCGAGCAGGAGCGTCCCGTTGGCCGCCGGCGAGGCGGCCGGCTCGGGCATGCGGTCCATGACCTCGACGCGGATCGGCGCCGTGTCGTTGCCGGGGTCCGGGTCGGACGCCGGCTCGCCGTCGCGGTCGAGGATCCGGACCAGCCCCTCCGCTCCGTCGACCTTCTCGTCGATGCGGACCCGGAAGCTGAGCGTGTCCCGCTCGCCCGCGGAGAAGTCCTCCTCGATGGAGCAGACGTACGAGCCCGGCGCCGCGCCCGGGCTCACCGCCGCCACGCACGGCTGCCGGGCGCCGCTGTGCGGGGCCGCGACGATCGCCGTGCCCGGCGGCGGCGTCACCTCGTACAGGCCGGGGCCGTGCCCGGGCCGCCCGCCGCCCGGGCCGGGGCCGCCGTTCCTGACGCCCAGCTCGACCTCGACGGTCTCGCCGACCCGGCCCACGACCGGATGGGCGACGGCCTGGTAGTCGGCGCGGGAGGCCGGCCCGGCCTGCGCCGGAGCGGCCTGCGCCGCGGCGGCGCACAGCCCCAGCCCGGCCGCCAGCGCCGCGGCGGGGACCGCCGCCCACCGCATTGTCCGCTTCATTCCCATACGCTCCACGCCCGTCGGATGCAGGATCAGGTTCCGCAGCTGACAGGACAGTTGAAACGGACGGTTGGTTGCGCGCGGGCCGGGACGACCCGCGCCCCGCGCCCTACGTGCGGGAGACGTTCCGCTCGTACACCAGCCGCAGGCCGATCAGCGTGAGCCACGGCTCGTGTTCGTCGATGACCGACGCCTCGCCGAGCACCAGGGGCGACAGTCCGCCGGTGGCGATGACGGTGACGTCGTCCGGATCGTCGGCGAGCTCGCGGGCCATCCGCTCGACGACGCCGTCGACCTGCCCGGCGAAGCCGTAGAGGATGCCGGACTGCATGGCCTCGACCGTGTTCTTCCCGATGACGCCGCGCGGGCGGGCCAGCTCGATCTTGCGGAGCTGTGCGCCCTTGACGCCCAGCGCCTCCACCGAGATCTCGATGCCCGGGGCGATCACCCCGCCCGCGTACTCGCCGCGGGCGCTGACCGCGTCGAAGGTGGTGGCCGTGCCGAAGTCGACGACGATGCACGGGCCGCCGTAGAGCTCGACGGCCGCGACGGCGTTGACGATCCGGTCGGCGCCGACCTCCTTGGGGTTGTCCATCAGGATCGGCACCCCGGTCTTCACGCCCGGCTCGACCAGGACCGCGGGCACGTCGCCGTAGTAGCGCCGGGTGACCTCGCGCAGCTCGTGCAGGACCGCGGGGACCGTGGAGCAGATGGCGATGCCGTCGATGCCGTCGCCGAGCTCCTCGCCGAGCAGCGGGTGCATGCCCATCAGACCCTGGAGGAGGACGGCCAGTTCGTCGGCGGTCCGGCGGGGGTCGGTCGACACCCGCCAGTGCTCGACGATCTCCTCGCCGTCGAACAGGCCGAGGACCGTGTGGGTGTTGCCGACATCGATGGTGAGAAGCATCAGGCGGTTTCCCCCTGCGGCTCGTCCTCGTCGCCCTCGCGCAGGTCGAGGCCGATGTCGAGGATCGGGGAGGAGTGGGTCAGCGCGCCGACCGCCAGGTAGTCCACGCCGGTCTCGGCGTAGGCGTGGGCGTTGACCAGGGTGAGCCGGCCGGAGGACTCCAGCAGGGCGCGGCCCGCGACCAGTTCGACGGCCTCACTGGTCTGCTCGGGGGTGAAGTTGTCCAGCATGATGAGGTCGGCGCCCTCGGCGAGGACCGGCTCGATCTGGTCGATCCGGTCGACCTCGACCTCGATGGCCAGGCCGGGGCAGGCCTCCCGGACGGCCTTGAAGGCCTCGGCGACGCCGCCGGCCGCGACCACGTGGTTGTCCTTGATGAGGGCCGCGTCCGACAGGGACATGCGGTGGTTGACGCCGCCACCGCAGCGGACCGCGTACTTCTCCAGGGCGCGCAGGCCGACAGTGGTCTTGCGGGTGTCGCGGACGGCGGCCTTGGTGCCGTCCAGCAGGTCGGCCCACTCGCGGGTCGCGGTGGCGATGCCCGACAGGCGGCACAGGATGTTCAGCGCGCTGCGCTCGGCGGTGAGCAGGTCGCGGGTGCGGGTGCGGACGGTGAGCAGCTTCTGGCCGGCGGTCACGCGGTCGCCGTCCTCGACGTGCCGCTCGACCTCGAACTCCTCGGTGCAGACGACCGAGAGGATCGCCTCGGCGATGTGCAGGCCGGCGACGGTGCCGTCGCTGCGGGCGGTGAAGTCGCCGGTGGCGACGGCGTCCGCGGGGATGGTGGCCAGGGTGGTGACGTCCTCGCCGCCGTCGAGGTCCTCCTCGATGGCGAGGTGGGCGATGTCCTCGACCTGGAGGGGGTCGAGGCCGGCGTCGGCGAGCAGGCGGGCGAGGTCGGGGTCGAGCCCGCACTCCAGGGCGTCCTCCGCGAACGTCTCGCCGCAGCCGCAGCCGTCACCGCAGCCGCCGGTGGCCGTTTCGAGGTTCACCTGGATGTCCTGGCCGATCTGGTGGAGGGGGAGGTCGTTCGGGGTGGTCACGGGGTGCTCCTCGGGTGGGCGCCGTTCGTGGGCGGGTGGGGCGTCGGGGCGGCTGCGGGCGGGAAGGCGGCCGTCTCGGTGGTGGAGACCGCGAGCGTACGGTCCGGGCGCAGGGTCACCAAGAGGTGGCGGCGCCAGGCATCGTCCCGGTCGGGGGCGTCCTCGCGCCAGTGGCAGCCGCGGGTCTCCTCGCGGCGGAGGGCGGCGGCGACGAGGACGCGGGCGACGAGCAGGAGGTTGGTGGCCTCCCAGCTCTCGGTGCCGGGCGCTTCCAGCGCGGCCGCGGCGTCGTCGTCGATGCGCGCGAGCGCCGCGGCCGCCCGTTCGAGGCTCTCCTCGGAGCGCAGGACCCCGGCGCCCTCGGTCATGATGCGCTGGATCTCCAGCCGGGCCTTCGGACCGGCGAGCACCGTGCCGGCGGCGCTGTCCGTGCCGGTGGCCGCCGGCTGCGGGGGCGCGGCGGCCTCCCGGAGGGTCTCCGTGACGTCCGCGGCGATGCGCTCCGCGAAGACGAGCCCTTCCAGCAGCGAGTTCGACGCGAGGCGGTTCGCTCCGTGCACGCCCGTGCAGGCGACCTCGCCGCACGCGTAGAGGCCCGGCACGGACGAGCGGCCCGCCAGGTCCGTACGGACGCCGCCGGAGGCGTAGTGCGCGGCGGGCGCGACCGGGATCGGCTCGGTGACCGGGTCGATGCCGTGCGCGCGGCAGGCGGCGAGGATCGTGGGGAAGCGGTGCTCCCACATCCGTGCGCCGAAGTGGCGGGCGTCGAGGTACATGTGCGGGGCGCCGAGCTCCTGCATGCGCCGCGTGATGCCCTTGGCGACGATGTCGCGCGGGGCCAGCTCGGCGAGCTCGTGGGCGCCGACCATGAAGCGGTGGCCGTTCGCGTCGACGAGGTGGGCGCCCTCACCGCGCACGGCCTCCGACACGAGCGGCTGCTGCCCCTCGGCGTCCGGGCCGAGCCACAGCACGGTGGGGTGGAACTGGACGAACTCCAGGTCGGAGACCTCGGCCCCGGCCCGCAGGGCGAGCGCGACGCCGTCGCCGGTGGAGACCGCCGGGTTCGTGGTCGCGGAGAAGACCTGGCCCATGCCGCCGGTCGCGAGGACGACGGCCCGGGCCCGTACGGCGCCGACGCCGTCGCGCTCGCCCTCGCCCATGACGTGCAGGGTGACGCCGGCGGCCCGGCCGTCCCCGTCCTTGAGGAGGTCGAGGACGAGGGCGTGCTCGATGGTCTCGATGCCGGCCGCGCGGACGGCCTCCACGAGGGCGCGGGAGATCTCGGCGCCGGTCGCGTCACCGCCCGCATGGGCGATGCGGCGGCGGTGGTGGCCGCCCTCACGGGTGAGCAGGATGGCGCCGGTGTCGGCGTCGGTGTCGAACTGCGCGCCCGTGGCGATCAGCCGGCGCACGGCGTCGGGGCCCTCGGTCACCAGGGCCCGCACGGCCTCCTCGTCGCAGAGGCCCGCCCCGGCGACGAGCGTGTCGTCCAGGTGCTGCTCGGGGGTGTCGCCCTCGCCGAGCGCTGCCGCTATCCCGCCCTGGGCCCAGCGGGTGGAGCCGTCGTCCAGGAGCGCCTTGGTGACGACGGTGACCTTCGCGCCGGCGGCGGCGCAGCGCAGGGCGACGGTGAGCCCGGCCACGCCGGAGCCCACGACGACGACATCGGCGTCGACGGACCAGCCGGGGCGGGGCGCGTGGAGCCGTATGCCGGTCATCGCTGCGCTCCGGTGGCCGGACCGATGGTCAGGGGGAGATTGTCGATCAGGCGGGTGGTGCCGACCTTGGCGGCGACGGCGAGGACGGCCTCGCCCTCGTAGTCGTCGGGGACGTCGGTGAAGTCGGCGGGGTCGACGAGGGCGACGTAGTCGAGCCGCAGCGGGGGCTCCATCTGCGCCGCGGCGTCGAGGACGACCCGGGCGGAGCGCCGGACGGGCTCCGCCCCGCGTTCGGCGGCGGCTCCCGCGGTCAGCAGGGCGCGCGAGATCTCCAGCGCCGTGGCCCGGTCGGCCACGGACAGATAGCGGTTGCGGCTCGACAGCGCGAGGTTGTCGCCTTCGCGGACCGTCTCCACGCCCACGACCTCCACAGGGAAGTTGAGGTCACGCACCATGCGGCGGATCAGGGCGAGCTGCTGGGCGTCCTTCTCGCCGAAGAGCGCGAGGTCCGGGGCGGTGAGGTGCAGGAGCTTGGCGACGACGGTGAGCATGCCGTCGAAGTGCCCGGGGCGGGAGGCGCCTTCGAGGCGCTCGCCCATGGGGCCCGCGGTGATGCGGACCTGGGGCTCGCCCCCGGGGTAGACCTCGTCCACGGAAGGGGCGAAGACGACGTCGGCGCCGGCCTGCTCGGCTATGCCGATGTCGGCGTCGAGGGTGCGCGGGTAGCGGTCGAGATCCTCACCCGCACCGAACTGCAGCGGGTTGACGAAGACCGTGACGACGACCTGGCCGTCCGGCCCGGCCAGCCGGCGCGCCTCGCGGACGAGGGTGGCGTGGCCCTCGTGCAGGGCGCCCATCGTCATCACGACGGCGCGGCGGCCTTCGCGCGGGAGGGCGTGCAGCTCCTCGGCGTCACGGGTGAGCTGAATGGTCATGCGGTGCCTCCGTCCGCGAGGACACCGAGCAGGTCCTCCGCCAGTTCCGGCTTGAGCAGGCCGGCCGCGAGCGCGCGGTCGGCGGTGGTGCGGGCCATGGCCAGATAGCCGGCGACGGCCTGGGGTGCGTGGACGCGCAGCTCGGCGACGTGCGCGGCGACCGTGCCGGCGTCGCCGCGGGCCACGGGGCCCGTCAGGGCCGCGTCGCCGCTGCGCAGGACGTTGTCGAGCGCGGCGCCGAGGAGGGGGCCGAGCATGCGGTCGGGAGCGGCGACGCCGGCGGCCCGCAGCAGGTCCATGGCCTGGGCGACCAGGGTGACCAGGTGGTTCGAGCCCATGGCGAGGGCCGCGTGGTAGAGCGGGCGGGCCTCTTCCGCTATCCACTCGGGCTCGCCGCCCATCTCGATCACCAGGGCCTCCGCGGCGAGCCGCAGCTCCTCGGGCGCGGTGACGCCGAAGGAGCAGCCGGCCAGGCGGTCGACGTCGACCGGGGTGCCGGTGAAGGTCATGGCCGGGTGCAGGGCGAGCGGAAGGGCCCCGGCGCGGCGGGCGGGGTCGAGGACGGCGGTGCCGTGCCGGCCCGAGGTGTGCACGAGGAGCTGGCCCGGGCGCACCGCGCCCGTCTCGGCGAGGCCGCCGACCAGGCCCGGCAGGGCGTCGTCGGGCACGGTGAGCAGGACCAGCTCGGCGCGCGCCAGGACTTCGGCGGGCGGCACGACCGGGACCTCCGGCAGCAGGGCCGCGGCCCTGCGCACCGAGGCGTCGGAGACTCCGGAGACGGCGACCGGGCGGTGCCCGGCGAGCCGGAGCGCGGCGGCGAGCGCCGGGCCGACGCGGCCGGCGCCGACGACGCCGACGGTGAGCCGGGCGGGCCGGTCCTGGGGGCTCGGGTGCTCCGGAAAAGTGTGTGCGTTCACGCGGCGATGGCCTTCCGTTCCAGTCCGCGGGGGGTACCGGACGATTCCTTCGTCATGCTACGTGAGGTGAGAGGGGCGGTCCCCGGACGTCCCCAGCCCTGTGGATATCGCCGGGGATGCGGATAACTCGACCGCACGTTCGAGTGATCGGTTAAGGGAAGACCGACGAGCGCCGAGGGCCGGGGCCGGCCGGCCTCCGCATCTTGTTCACCGAGGCCGGCATCGGCAGATCAGCACTCGGCCGCACGGCCGCAGACGTCCGGGACGCGGCGTGCGGTGGGCTGCGCCGCGTACGGGCGGACGGCGGCGGTCGCGGGCCGCCGGAAGAAGACGGCGCGGAGGGGGCGGAGCAGCTCCGCACGGCGGGCACGGCGGGCCGCGACCCGCTCGTCGACGACGCCCTGGAAGGCGCGCCAGGTGCGGAAGGAGCGATAGGCCTCCACGTCCCCGGTGCCAGGGGCGGGCGGAGCCGGAGTGCCGAGCCGGGCGGAGCGGTAGAGGTCGAGCATGTGCTGCTGAGCTGCGTTCATGCATTCCACGGTGCGCCGGTCCGCGCCGACCTGCCGCGTCAATTGACGAGAGCCGTCAAATGACAGCCGGACCCTCGCGGAGGCAGGCACGATGAGCACATGAGCGTGGAGATCAACATCGCCGGGCTGCCGCACGAGCGCATCCTTTTCAACCCGTCGCCGCTGGCCGAGCTCGGTGCGATGCTGCACGTCCTGGCGGAGCCCGGCCATCACCCCGGGCTGCACGGCTGGGCCACGGCGACCGCCTCCGGGCTCCGGCCCGATCTCGCCGACCGGCTGACCGAGGCCGACTTCCTGTGGCGCTCGTCCCGCTCCGACCTGCTGCTGCCCGCCATGCCCCGGGCCACGCTCGCCGAGGAGCTCGACGACCTCGACCGCATGGACGACGAGAAGTTCGTCGCCGCGGCCTTCGAGGTCACCTGCAGCTCCGTCCCCGTCCCCTCCCCGCTGGTGGACGCCGGACAGCGGGATCGGGTGCGCGAGCTGGCCGCCGCCCGGGGGCCGCGGCAGGCGCAGTTCACCGACCGCATGCTGGAGAACCCGGCCGCGCTGCGAGCCTGGCTGCGCCGGCTCCTGGAGGACTGCGAGGAGGCGTTCTTCGCCGACAACTGGCAGCGCGTGCGAGTGCAGCTCGCCACGGATGCCCGCCACAAGGCGGACCTGCTGCGGCGCAAGGGGCTCGCCGAGGCCATGGCCGCGGTCTCCACGGCCGTCTCCGTCGGCGCGGACGGCACGCGGATCGTCTTCGACAAGCTCCAGGACGGCTGGGCGACGGCCTACGCGGACGGCCTGACGTTCATACCGACCGCCTTCGGATGGCCGCACCTCATCGTGCTGAACCGGCCCGGCTGGCAGCCGATGGTGCAGTACCCCGTGGCCGCGCCCGAGCTCCCCAAGGGCCCGGCCCTTCAGCTGATGCAGCAGCGGATGGAAGCGCTCGCGCACCCCGTCCGGATGCGGCTGTGCCGCACGCTGGCCCGCGGCCCGCACACCACCAGCGAGCTGGCCACCGTCTTCGGCCTGACGGCGCCCGAGGTGTCCCGGCACGTGGCCGTGATGAAGAAGGCGGGCCTGCTGTCCACGCGCCGCCGCGGCCGCTACGTCCTCCACCAGCTGGATCTGCCGCTGGTGGCCCGCCTGGGCAGCGACTTCCTGGAAACGGTGCTGAGGTAAGGGGGCGGGGGATGCCCCACGCCCCCCCATGGAACCACTGCGGCGGAAAGGGGCCGTCGGCCGGGAACGTGGGTGCCGCACCCACACATCCGCCGCGACGGCGCCCTGCCCCCATAGACGTGACCGGCGGTGCCGTACGCACATCAGGCCGGCTCGGCACCGCCGGACGCCTGGTCAGTGGTTGCTCCCCCAGCTACCGCTGGGAGGTGCCCCCAGCCGCTGCGGCGGAGGTGAGGTGCCGGCCCGGCAGAGCGGACCGGCCCCGCGGTCAGCGAGCCCCGCGCACCGCGTAAACGCGGCCCGTCTGGGCGCCCTCGACGGCCCGGACGTACGCCGTCGCCACCCGGGACGCCGGGACCGGTTCCATGCCCGGGAAGAACGGGGCGTAGCCCGGGAGGGACTCCTCGACCACCGTCGGGCTCACCGCATTGATCCGCTGCGGCGCGAGCTCGATCGCCGCGGCCCGTACGAACGCCTCCACCGCCCCGTTCGCCGCGGAAGCCGCCGCCCCGGCCACGATCGGCTCGTCCGTGAGCACCCCGCTGATCAGCGTGAACGACCCGGTGGGGGCCACGTGTCGCGTCCCCTGCCGCACCAGCTCCACCTGGCTGAGCGCCTTGCCGCGGAACGTCGCCGCGAAGTCGTCCGCCGTCAGCTCGCCGAACGGCTTGAAGACCGCGTCACCGGCCGCGACCGCCACCGCGTCCAGCCCCTCCACCTGCCCGTACAGCCGCCCGACCGCCTCCGGGTCGGTGACGTCGCAGATGACGTCCCCGCCGCTGCGCCCCACGCCGATCACCTCGTGGCCCCGCTCCGCCAGCGCCTTCCGCACCGCGCCGCCGAGCGTTCCGCCCGCACCCACCAGAAGGATCTTCATAACCGGCCCGTCCCATCCCGTACATCAGCTCTCGGAATCCCTTGCGGAACCGACGCTACGGACCCCTCCCCACCCCCCGGAAATGCCTTCTGCGCAGCAGCTATGCTTCCCGCGCATGGATGTGGAGCTGCGTCACCTCAAGGCCCTGGCCGCCATCGCCGATGCCGGCACCGTCACCGCCGCCGCGGCCCGGCTGCACGTCACGCAGCCCGCCCTCTCCCGGACGCTCGCCCAGCTGGAGGCCCGCGTCGGCGTGCGGCTGGTCGACCGGTCGTCGCGGCACCTGGACCTCACCCCGGCCGGGGCCACCCTGCTCGGGCACGGCCGGGCCATCCTGGCCCACCTCGACGCCGCGCTCGCGGACACCAGGGCCGACTCCCGGCCCCTCCGCCTGGGATACACCTGCGCGGTCCTGGGGCAGCAGACCGTCCCGCTGCTGCGCTCCTGGCGCCGCTCGCACCCGCACGTGCCCCTCGAAGTCGTCCGCCGGGACAACCACACCGCGGGCCTGGCCACCGGCGACGCCGACGTGGCCGTGCTCCGCACCCGCCCCCGTGACCCGCGCATCCGCACCGAGGCCCTCTACACCGAGGACCGCATCGCCGCCCTGCCCGACGACCACCCGCTCGCCGGCCGCCCCCGCGTGCGCCTCGCCGAGCTCACCGAGGACCCGCGCCTGCCCCTCGCAGTGTGGCCGGAAACGGGCACCGGCTCGCCGGACCTGTGGGACCCGGCGCAGCGCCCGTCCCGCACCATCGAGGTGCACAACGTCGACGAATGGCTGAACGCCATCGCCACGGGCGACGCGTTCGGCGTCGCGGCGGCCGGCACCGGGGAGAGCCACGGCCACCCCGGCGTCCGCTTCGTCCCGGTCGAGGACGCCCCCGCCGCGACGGTCTACCTCGCCAGCCCCGCCCACCCCACGCACCCCCGCACGGAGGAGTTCCTGGCGGCGGTGCGCGAGGCCGTCAGCCTGTGAGAAGCGCGCGCGGCGCTACTGCTGCGCCGCCCCGCCCCCGGCCCGTACGAGCCCGCTCTCGTAGGCGAGCACCACGACCTGCACCCGGTCCCGCAGCCCCAGCTTGGTGAGGATGCGCCCCACGTGCGTCTTGACCGTGGCCTCGGACAGCACCAGCCGCGCCGCGATCTCCCCGTTGGACAGGCCCTGCGCCACGAGCAGCATGACCTCGCGCTCGCGCTCGGTGAGCCGCCCCAGCTCCGTGCTGACCGGTTCCTTGCTCGTGCTCGGCAGCATGGGGGTGAAACGATCCAGCAGCCGCCGCGTCGTGCTCGGCGCGACCACCGCGTCGCCGCTGTGCACGGCCCGGATCGCCCCCAGCAGCTCCGCCGGCGGCACGTCCTTGAGCATGAACCCGCTCGCGCCGACCTTCAGCGCCGAGAACGCGTACTCGTCGAGGTCGAACGTGGTCAGGATCAGCACCTTCGGCGGATCGTCCTGCGCGCAGATGCGGCGCGTCGCCTCCACGCCGTCCAGCCGGGGCATGCGGACGTCCATCAGGACGACGTCCACCTCGGTGCCGGCCAGCACCTCCAGGGCCTCCGCGCCGTCCCCGGCCTCGGCGACGACCTCCATGTCGGGCTGGGCGGCCAGCACCATGCGGAACCCGGTACGAAGCAGTACCTGGTCGTCGACGAGCATCACCCGGATGGACATGCAGATGCCCCTTTCCTCGATCGGACAGTGGTAACAGAACCCGCAGAAATCATCGTCAGCGGCCGCCCGGCTTCACCGGCAGCAGCACGCTGATCCGGAAGCCGCCGCCCGGCCGCGGCCCCGCGTCCAGCGTGCCCCCGACCATGCCGACGCGCTCGCGCATGCCGATCAAGCCGTGGCCCATGCCGTCCGCGCCGCCCGCCTCGTACAGCTCGTGCTGCGCTCCCCGGCCGTCGTCCTCGACGAGCAGGCCGAGGCCGTCGTCGAAGTACGTGAGGCGCACGCTCGCCCCGGCCTCCGGGCCGCCGTGCTTGCGCGTGTTGGTCAGGGCTTCCTGCACGATGCGGTACGCGGTCAGCTCCACACCGCTCGGCAGCGGCCGCGGCGCGCCCTCGACCTCGTACTCCACGGGCAGGCCCGCGCCCCGCACCTGCTCGACCAGATCCCCGATCTGCTCGACGTCGGGCTGCGGCACGTAGTCCCCGCCTTCGGTGGTGCCCTCCTCGGTGCGCAGGACGCCCAGCAGGCGGCGCATCTCGGCGAGCGCCTGGCGGCCCGTCCCGGAGATCGTCTCCAGAGCCTGCTTGGCCTGCTCGGGCGAGGCGTCGAGGACGTACGCGGCGCCGTCGGCCTGGACGACCATCACCGACACATTGTGCGCGACGACGTCGTGCAGCTCGCGGGCGATGCGCGCCCGCTCGGCCGTCACGGCCATCCGCGCCTGCTGCTCGCGGTCCTTCTCCAGGCGGGCCGCGCGCTCCTCCAACTGGGCCCAGTACGCGCGGCGGGTGCGCATGGAGTCGCCGAGCACCCAGGCGAGGACGAAGGGGGCGGTGAGGAAGGCCAGCGAGATGAGCGTCCCGCCGATCCCGCGGTTGACGACCGGCCACCGGATCAGGAAGAGCACCGGCGCGGCCAGCCCGCCGGCCAGGGCCACTCTCGACGCCCAGCGGACGTGCCCGGAGGCGACGGTGTAGACGATGGCGAGCATCGCGATGTCGGCGATGCTGCCCTGCACGTCGGCCGCGACCTGGGCCAGGCCGCTCGCGATCGCGAGGAACAGCATCGGCACGGGGGCGCGGCGGCGCAGGGCGACCACCAGGCTGAGGGTCAGCACCGTGACGACGTGCACGGCCGACTGGGTCGCCGTCGTGCCGTGCTCTTCGGCGGCGGCCAGCAGGCTGATCCCGAGCAGGAGGACGGCCCAGAAACTGTCCACACCGGTCGGGTGCCTGCGGAGAAAGTCGTAGAGGCGGTGCACGTCACCCAGCGTAGGCATGCCGCGTACGTGCCGGGGTCAGCCCGGCGATCGATCCGGTGACACTCCTTCTACTCCGCAAGGTGGAGGCGGCGTGCCCGCGAAGGGCGCATAGCGTGTGCGTATGGCAAGCGGAACGAGAACATGGAGCGCCGCGACCGAGGCCGCGCTCTACGGCCCGAGCGGCTTCTACCGGCGCCCCGAGGGCCCCGCCGGGCACTTCCGCACCTCCGTGCACGCCTCGCCGCTGTACGCCGGTGCCGTCGCCGAACTGCTGTGCCGGGTCGACAAGGCGCTCGGGCAGCCGGCGGAGCTCGCCTTCACGGACGTCGGCGCCGGGCGCGGCGAGCTCCTCACCGGCGTCCTCGGGCAGCTGCCGGAGGACGTGGCCGCGCGGCTGCGCCCGTACGCCGTCGAGCGCGCCGCCCGCCCGGCCGGCCTGGACGGGCGCATCACCTGGGTGGGCGACATCCCGGAAGGCGTCGAGGGCCTGCTGTTCGCCAACGAGTGGCTCGACAACGTGCCCGTGGACGTCGCCGAGACGGACGCGGAGGGCGTCGCGCGCCAGGTGCTCGTTCAAGAAGACGGCGAGGAGCTGCTCGGGGAGCCGGTCGCGGGCGAGGACGCCGCGTGGCTCGCCCGCTGGTGGCCCGTCGAGGGCGCGCCGCCCGGCACCCGCGCCGAGATCGGCCGGCCGCGCGACACCGCCTGGGCGCGGGCCGTGGGCAGCCTGCGCGCGGGTCTCGCCGTGGCCGTCGACTACGCCCACGAGCGGGCCGGCCGCCCGCCGTTCGGCACGCTGGCCGGCTTCCGCGAGGGCCGCGAGGTGCGGCCGGTGCCGGACGGCTCGTGCGACATCACCGCGCACGTCGCCATGGACGCGTGCGCCCGGCCGGGCAGCACCGTGCTGACCCAGCGCGAGGCACTGCGGGCGCTCGGCGTGGACGGCGGCCGCCCGCCGCTGTCGCTCGCCTCGACCGACCCGGCCGCCTACGTCCGGGCGCTGGGGCGGGCGGGCGAGGCCGCCGAGCTCACCTCGCCGGCCGGGCTGGGGGCCTTCGGCTGGCTGGTGCACCCGGTGGGCGACGCCTGCCGGGGGCTGCTCCCGGACGCCCCGGAGCGGGCCTGAGGGCAGCGCCGGGACCGGCCTGAGGGCACCGCCTGGACCGGTCCGGGAGCGGCGCCGGGACCGGCCTTGCGGAGAAGGCTGACAGACTTATCCCCATGACCCCCATGACGGAGACGACAGTCGGCATCGGCGGTGCGGCGGAGAGCACCGACATGGTGCTCAACATCGGACCCCAGCACCCGTCCACGCACGGCGTGCTGCGCCTGCGGCTCGTCCTCGACGGCGAGCGGGTCCGGGAGGCCGAGCCGATCATCGGCTATATGCACCGCGGCGCGGAGAAGCTGTTCGAGGCCCGCGACTACCGGCAGATCATCGTGCTCGCCAACCGCCACGACTGGCTGTCGGCGTTCTCCAACGAGCTGGGCGTCGTCCTGGCCGTCGAGCGGATGCTCGGCATGGAGGTCCCCGAGCGCGCCGTGTGGACCCGTACGCTCCTCGCCGAGCTGAACCGGGTCCTCAACCACCTGATGTTCCTCGGCTCCTACCCCCTGGAGCTCGGCGGCATCACCCCCGTCTTCCACGCCTTCCATGAGCGCGAGGAGCTCCAGACGGTGATGGAGGAGGTCTCCGGCGGCCGGATGCACTACATGTTCAACCGCGTCGGCGGCCTGAAGGAGGACCTGCCGGCCGGCTGGCTCGGCCGGGCGCGGCACGCCGTGGCCCAGGTCCGCTCCCGGATGGACGTCTACGACCGGCTCGTCCTCGGCAACGAGATCTTCCGGGGCCGCACGCGCGGCGTCGGCGTCCTCGCGCCGGAGACGGTGCACGCGTACGGGGTGAGCGGCCCGATCGCCCGCGCGTCCGGCGTCGACTTCGACCTGCGGCGCGACGAGCCGTACCTCGCCTACGGGGAACTCCAGGACGTGCTTAAGGTCGTCACCCGCGAGGACGGCGACTGCCTGGCCCGCTTCGAGTGCCTGCTGGAGCAGACGCACAACGCGCTGGAGCTCGCGGAGGCCTGCCTCGACCGGATCTCCGAACTGCCGCCGGGGCCGATCAACCAGCGGCTGCCGAAGGTGCTGAAGGCCCCCGAGGGCGCGACGTACGCGTGGACCGAGAACCCGCTCGGCCTCAACGGCTACTACCTCGTCTCGAAGGGCGAGAAGACCCCGTACCGGCTGAAGCTGCGCTCCGCGTCCTTCAACAACATCCAGGCCCTGACGGAGCTGCTGCCGGGGACTCTGGTCGCCGACATGGTGGCGATCCTGGGGTCGCTGTTCTTCGTCGTGGGCGACATCGACAAGTAAGCCCACCCAGCCCATGCAGAACCCCCGGCGGGAGTCCCGCCGGGGGTTTCGTTTCTGCATGCGGGCCGGGCTTCGTGACCGCCTACGAGACGGCCGTCCGCAGCTCGGCCACGTCTATCTGCTCGGTCTCGTCGTGCGCGGTCAGGTCGATGACGTCGTCTTTGGCCGACTCACCGTCCGCTTCGGCCTCGGCCTTGGCCTCGGCGAGCGCCTCCTCGCCGACGACGTCCGCGAGGTCCGTCTCCTCGACGGGGCGCGGGGCCGGGCCCTGGGTGCCGAAGAAGTCGAAGCCGCCCGTGGTGCGGGAGGCGGGGCGCTGGGCCGGGGACCGGGGCACGGCGGGCTTCGCGGCGGCGGGCCCCGGCGCGGCGGTCTCGGCGCCGTCGGCGGCCTGAGCCGCGTCCGCGCCGGCCGCCTTGCTCCCCTCAGCCGGCCGCCCGGCGCCGCGCGGGCCGCCCTTGCGGGCCTCCGTACGCGGCTGGGGCACGGCCTTGGGCGCCGCCTGAGGCGGCGTCACGGGCTTCAGGCCGGGCCGGGACTCCGCCCCGGCGGCCGGCTCGCCGCCGGCGAGGCCGCGCAGCACCTCCGCGGCCTTGCGGAAGGCGGCCGGGTCGACGGCGGGGCCGGGCACCTTGAGCGGGGCGCCGGACTCCAGCGCTGGCGCGCCGCCGCGGGCGACGCGGCGGCTCTCCAGCGCGCTGGCCCGCCCGGTCTCGGCGGCGGCATAGCGGCGCAGCAGGTCGGCGTGCTCCGTGCGGAGACGGGCCAGCTCGGCGCGCTTGCCGCGCAGCTTGGACTCCAGGCGGGTCTTGGCGGCCCTGGTGTCCTCCAGGTCCGTCTCCAGCTCGGCTATGCGCTCCTCGGTCTTCCACTCGTCGCGGGTGCGGGCGGCGGTGAGCTGGGCGACCCGCCTCCCGGCGGAGCGGTCCCAACGGCGCATCAGCACGGCGCCGACCACCGCGGCGGCGGCAGCCGCCGCGGCGAGACCCCGGATGACGACCGTTTCACCTACCACCCATGCACCGGCGGCGCAGGCGACTGATGTCGCGGCGACGGCCGATGGGGGAAGGAGCCTGTGCAGGGATGGCGAATGGCGGTGGCGTCCTCGTGGCATGGCCTGAAACTTACCGTGCGTCGCCTCGGGAGTGTGACTCCCCCACGAAACTGTTCCCCTAATCTTACTTGTCGCCTACACCTCTCACTTCGTCAGGAGCCGCTTCTCCTTGAGGTACTGCGCGGCGACATCGGCGGGCTTGAGCCGCTGCGCATCCACCTTCTTGTTGAGTTCGGTGAGATCTTCCGTGGTCAGCACCCTGGTGAGCTTCGCGAGGGCGTCCGCGACCTTCTGCGAACCCGCCTTCTGCGCATTCACCACGGGCAGGACGTTGTCGGAGTTCTGAAGCTTCTTGTCGTCCTTGAGCAGGACCAGTCCGAACTGTTCGAGCGTGGCGTCCGTGGTCGTGGTCAGGAGCATCTGGGCCTTGCCGTCCTTGACCGCCTGCTTGGCCTGGACGCTGCCCACCTCCAGCGGGGCGATGCCCGTGACGCGGATGCCGTACGTCTTCTCCAGGCCGGGCTGGCAGAAGGGCCGCTGCGGGCATTCGTCACCGGCCGCCAGCTTGACCTCCTGGCCCGACTTCCCGAGGTCGGAAAGCGTCTTGAGCTGGTGTTTCTCCGCGAACTCCCGGGTTACGGCGAAGGCGTTCTGATCGACCGCGCGGCCGGGGTCGAGCACCTTCAGTCCGCGCGGCTCCGCGAGTTTCCGCAGGGCCGTCACCGTGGCATCGGCGTCGGCCGACGCGACCGTGGGCGCATCCTTGCCGTTCTGCTTCTTGTTGAGGAATTCGGTGAGCGTCGCCGCATACTCCGGGACGACGTCGATCCGGCCCTTCTCCAGCTCCGGTTCATAGAGCTCGCGGGCCTCGGTGGTCTTGATCATCGGGGAATATCCGGCGTCCTTCAGCAGGCCCGCGTATATCTCGGCCAGGACTCTGGACTCGGTGAACCCGGCCGAGCCGATGACCAGCGCGTTCTCACCCGGTTTCGCCGATCCGCCACCGCCCCCGGTGCCGGACTTCTCCAGGCTGTCGCCGCCGCACGCGGCGAGGCCGGCCGCGAGGGCGCCGACGGCGGCCGTCGCCAGCAGGGCGCGGGAGACCCGCGCCCGGCGCGGGGTGCTGCTCATGGGAAACATGGGAAACTCTGCCCTTCGGTTCCGGCGGCGGGCTCTCCGGCCGCCGTCGCTTCGCTGACCGGCGCCGCGCCTACCCCGGCACCGGCCCCGTACGCCGGCGGACCGGATCGAACAGCCGCTCCGCCACCATCAGCACGCCTTCGACGAGCAGGGCGAGCGCCGCCACCAGCACGGCGCCGGCCACCACCTGGGCGGTGTCGGTGAGCCGGAAGCCCGCCGTGATGATGCGGCCGAGGCCGCCGCCACCGGGCAGGGCGGCGAGCGTGGTCGTGGCGACGACCTGCACGGCGGCGGTCCGTACGCCCGTCACGATCAGCGGGAACGCCAGCGGGAGCTCCACGCGCGCTATGAGCTGACGGCCCGTCATTCCCATGCCGCGGGCCGCCTCGACCACATCGCGATCCACCTCGCGCATGCCCACGTAGGCGTTGGTCAGCAGCGGCGGTATCGCGAAAAGCACCAGCGCGATGACGGTGGGCCAGGAGCCGTGCGTGCCCAGCGGACTGAGCAGCAGCAGGACCAGCACCGCGAAAGTGGGCACGGCCCGGCCCGCGTTGGAGATGTTGACCGCGAGGGCGCCGCCCTTGCCCAGATGGCCCAGCAGCACGGCCACCGGCAGCGCTATCGCGCAGGAGATCGCCAGGCACATCGCCGTCAGGAAGAGGTGCTCGCCGAGCCGGTGCCAGACCCCGTCCGTGCCCGACCAGTGCGCTCCGGTGGCCAGCCAGGACCACGTGCGCTCCAAGACGCCCATCAGACCGCCCCCTTGCCCGCGCGCGTCCACGGCGTCAGCAGCCGCTGGACGAGCAGCAGGAGCAGGTCCGCCGCGACGGCCAGCGCCACGCACAGCACCGACGCGGTGAGCACCTGCGCCTTGAAATAGCTGTGCATGCCGTCGTAGACGAGGTTGCCCAGGCCGCCGTAGTGCAGGATCGCACCGACCGTGGTGAGCGAGATCGTGGACACCGTGGTGATCCGCAGACCCGCCATCAGGGCGGGCAGTGCCAGCGGCAGTTCGACCCCGAAGAGCAGGCGCACCGGGCCGTAACCCATGCCGCGCGCCGCCTCCCGCGCCTCCTCCGGCACCGCCGCGAGCCCCGCGAGGATGTTCCGCACGAGGATCGTCAGCGAATACAGCACGAGGCCCGTGACCACCACCGACACCGACAGCCCGAAGAACGGCACCAGCAGCGAGAACATCGCCAGCGACGGCACCGTGTAGAGCACGGTGGTCAGGCCGAGGACCGGGCCCGCCGCGGCGCGCCACCGGCGGGCCAGCAGCGCGAGCGGGAAGGCCACGAGCAGCCCTATGGCCACCGACGCGAGCGTGATGCCGACGTGCTGGAGCGTGGCGTCCGTCAGCTCCTGGCCCCGGGTCCGCAGATACTCGCCGCAGATCCAGTCATTGCTGATCAGGCAGGACTGCCCCGCCATGCGCTCCCACCTCCCCCTGGCCGTAGACCCACGGTTTTCCGGTCACCTGCGACCCTAACCCGGGGCACTGACATTCGAGCCGGCCGCCACACAACGGCAACAATGTCCCCAGCGAGTACGGCCAGAATGGGGAACCATGATCCGCTTCGAGCACGTCACCAAGAGCTACGCCGACGGCACGACCGCCGTGGACGACCTGTCCTTCGAAGTGGCGGAGGGCGAGCTCGTCACGCTCGTGGGGCCCTCGGGGTGCGGCAAGACCACCACGATGAAGATGGTCAACCGGCTCATCGAACCCACGTCGGGCCGGATCCTCCTCGACGGCGAGGACATCTCCGGCGTCGACCCCGTCGAACTGCGGCGCCGCATCGGCTACGTCATCCAGCAGGTCGGGCTCTTCCCCCACAAGACCGTGCTGGAGAACACCGCGACCGTTCCCCACCTGCTGGGCTGGCAGCGCAAGAAGGCCCGCGACCGGGCGGCCGAGCTCCTCGACCTCGTCGGACTCGACCCCGCCGTCCACGGCGCCCGCTATCCGCACCAGCTCTCCGGCGGGCAGCGGCAGCGGGTCGGGGTCGCCCGGGCCCTCGCCGCCGACCCGCCCGTCCTGCTCATGGACGAGCCGTTCGGGGCGGTCGACCCCGTGGTGCGGGAGCGGCTCCAGAACGAGTTCCTGCGGCTGCAGTCGCAGGTGCGCAAGACCGTGCTGTTCGTCACGCACGACATCGAGGAGGCGGTCCGGCTCGGCGACCGCATCGCCGTCTACGGGCAGGGCCGCATCGAACAGTTCGACGCCCCGGCCACGGTGCTGGGCGCGCCCGCCACGCCCTACGTCGCCGACTTCGTCGGGGCCGACCGGGGGCTCAAGCGGCTCTCGGTCACCCCGATCGAGGAGGGCGACCTCGAACAGCCGCCGGTCGTGCGGCTGGACGACACGGCCGCCGCTGCGGCGGCCGCCCTCGCCTCGGAGGGCGCCCAGTGGGCCGTGGTCCTCGGCGAGGGCGGGCGGCTGCACGGCTGGGTCTCGGCGGAGGCCCTCGCGGGCGGCGGCACCGTACGGGACCGGGCCCGCCGCATGGACGCGTGGCTCCCCGTCGGCGCCTCCCTCAAGCAGGCCTTCAGCACGATGCTCCAGCACGACGCGGGCTGGATCGCCGTCCTCGACGGCGACGCGACGGACCGCTTCGTCGGGGTCCTGACCCCGGCGCGGCTGCATGAGGCACTGCGGCGCTCGATCGACGCGGACGCGCGGGGCGCGGCGCGCAGCGAGGTGAATCTGGAGAGCATCCCCGGGGCGTAGCCCGGGGATGCTCTCCCGCAGTGCGGGACGTGCGGGCTACGCCCGTTCCCTCCGCCGCGGCCGCGCGAGCCACGCGGGCGCCGTGGCGGATGGGCCTCGGTCCTTCTGTCCGCCGCGACGGCGATAGACCACCGCGGCGGTATCCGGCGGTGCCGAGCCCGCCTGAGGCGCGTACGGCACCGCCGGGATCCAGCGTCGTGGTGTCGCGCCGTTGCGGCGGACTCAGGGGTGCGCGGCACCCATGACCCGCGGCGGGAGGCCGCACGGCACCGCCGGGATCCGCCATTGTGGTCTCGCGCCGTCGCGGCGGATTCAAGGGTGCGCGGCACCCATGACCCGTGGCCGGAGGCCGTCTCGCTAGCCCGGTACCGAGCCCGGGCCGCCCGGGCCCTCCTCGTCGTCTTCCGGGAGTTTGCAGACGCGTTCCAAGAAGAACGCCGCGGCGATGACGGCGATGCCGGCGACGACGGACGCGCCCGCGTAGATCACCTGGTCGCGGCGGGGCTGGACGTCCAGGCCGTCGAGGCCGAGGAAGACGCCGACGCCGCCGTACATGCCGGCCACGAGCGCCGCGACGAGCGCGCTGGCCTGGCCGAAGACGACCGCGCGGGCGGCCACCAGCGGATCGACGCCCTTCGCGCCGGGCCGCCGCTCGCGCTGCGCCCGCAGCCGGGCGCGCAGGGAGAGCGCCGTGGCCGCGAGGACGACGGCGATGACCGCCAGCACGATGGGCGCGGCCACCGGCACCCGCGGCAGCGTGCCGACCGAGTCCCACAGCCGGGCGCCCGCCCAGGAGAGGACGCCGGCCACGGCGAACAGCCCGGCCAGCACCCCGATCCGCAGTTGCCTCACCGAGCCGTCGCTCCTCATCTCGATCGCCTTCTCAGCAGTCCAACGACTGTCCAACGACTAAACGACTACTCGGGCAGCCGGAGTTCCAGGTCGACCCGCGGCTGCACGCCTTCCGTGCCGACCGCCGCGAGCAGCTCGACGACCGCGCCGCGGCCCGGGACGACGGCCTCCGGGTCCACATCGTGCCAGGGGGCGAGGACAAAGGCGCGCTCATGGGCGCGCGGGTGCGGCAGCGTCAGGACGGGGTCGGCGGAGACGACGTCCTGGTAGGCGACGATGTCGACATCGAGGGTGCGCGGGCCCCAGCGCTCGTCCCGTACCCGCTCGAAGGCCTCCTCGATGGCGTGACCGCGCTCAAGGAGGGAGTCCGGCGGAAGGGTGGTCTTCACGAGGACGACGGCGTTGAAATACGAGGGCTGGGTGCCGGGCTCGACGCCCCACGGCTCCGTCTCGTACACCGGGGAGACGGCCTTGACCCGGAGGCCGGGGGTGTCCTCCAGGGCGTCGATCGCACCCTGAAGGGTCTCCAGGCGGTTGCCGAGATTGCTGCCCAGGGAGATCACGGCTCGTTTGGGATTGCTCAGGGTCACGTCCGCCGCGTCCACCTGCTCCACCACGGAGGCGGGCACCGGCTGCACGGTCGGGTCGCTGCTGCTCATACTCGGCTCCGCGTAATAGTGATCGTCACATCGTCAAAGGGCACGGTGATGGGGGCGTCCGGCTTGTGGACGGTCACCTCCACCTCGCGCACCGCATCGTGCTTGAGGCAGTTCTGGGCGATTCGCTCGGCCAGGGTCTCGATGAGATCGACGGGCTCACCCTGGACGATATCGACCACTTCTTCCGCGACGACGCCGTAGTGCACGGTCTTCGTGAGGTCGTCGGAGGCGGCGGCGGGCCGGGTGTCCAGGCTCAGGACGAGGTCCACGATGAAGGTCTGGCCCTCCTCGCGCTCCCGGGGGAACACGCCGTGGTGCCCACGGGCCTTCAGGCCGCGCAGCGCGACACGATCCACACGAATCACTCCTGCTGGTCGTCGGACGAGGGCACCTCCGATGCCCGGTACCCACGTCGAATCTACCTGCGAGCACCGACAGCGCTCGCACATGAACGCTAGGGATTCCTGCACATATTTACGGATACTTCTGCATGTTTCCGGCCCATTCGGGCACCCGCCGTGCCCGGCCGGCCACGACTCCGGCCGCGCTTACCCGCACACCGGTCCCTCACCCCTACCCGCCCGCCCAGCAGCCCGAACGAGTGGTGCGGGCCCGCCGCGCTGACGCCCGGCAGCCCCGCCCGTGCCACGGCGCAACGCGAGATACGTCACGCCCCCGGAATGCCGTCCGCCCCGCCGTTCCCGCCGGTCACACCGTCCTCGTCGTCGTCCTCCTCGTCGCGCCCGGCGAGCACCGGCGAGCCGTGGTGCGACCACACCTTCCACTCCTCGCCGACGCGCCGGAACGCGTTCGTCGCCACGACCAGCTGGCCGACCAGGGGCCCCAGCTCACCCTCCTCCTCGGCCGGGCCGCCGCTGAGGATGTTCTCCGTGCAGGTCACGAGGGCCGTGTCCCCGGCGACCGACACCTCGACGTCGGTCAGGAAGAACTGGATGTAGTCCGTACTCGCCATGATCAGCGCGTACGAGCGGAGCACCTCGCTGCGCCCGCGCAGCACCGGCCACCCCGGGTGGACGCACGACACCTCGGCGTCCGGGTCGTCCAGCCACAGCCGGCCCATCGCGGCCGTGTCGCCGCGCTCCACCGCCTCGTACAGCGCGGTGTTCGCCAGCTCGACCTGCTCGCTGTCCGTACGGGCAGTGCTCACATGCCCCCCTCGGCGCCCGACGCGCCCGCCGCACCCGCCACCCGCGCCGCCTCCGCGACCTCGGCCATCTCCTCGGACTCCGCGGCCTCCTGCACCGCCCGCACCACGCGCACCGCATCCGCGCTGGCCCGCACCTCGTGCACCCGCACCGCCCACGCGCCCTCGCGCGCCGCGAGCGCCGAGACCGCGGCCGTCGCGGCGTCCCGCTCGCGGGCCGGCGGCGGCTCGCCCTCCGGGCCGGCCAGCACCCGGCCGAGGAAGCGCTTGCGGGAGGCCGCCACCAGCACCGGCAGCTCCAGCTCCCGGCGCAGCCGGTCCAGCCCCGCGACCAGCGCGAGGTCGTGCGCGGCGTTCTTCGCGAAGCCGAGGCCCGGGTCCACGACGAGCCGGTCCGGGTCGACGCCGCCCTCGACCACGGCGTCCAGCCGCTGCCGCAGCTCGGCGAGGACCTCGCCGACGACGTCGCCGTAGACGGCCCGGTTGTTCATGTCGGCGCTGAAGCCGCGCCAGTGCATCACCACGAAGGGCACCCGGGCCGTGGCCACGACGGGCACCATCGCCGGGTCCGCGAGGCCGCCGCTCACGTCGTTGACCAGCGTCGCCCCGGCCTCCACGGCCGCCTCCGCGACCGAGGCCCGCATGGTGTCCACCGACACCACGGCCCCCTCGGCCACCAGCTCGCGCACGACGGGCACGACCCGGCGCAGCTCCTCGCCCTCGTCGACCCGCGAGGCGCCGGGCCGGGTGGACTCGCCGCCCACGTCGACGAGGTCCGCGCCGCCCGCGATGAGGTCCAGGCCGCGCTTGACCGCGAGTTCGGTGTCGAACCAGCGCCCGCCGTCGGAGAACGAGTCCGGCGTGACGTTGACGACGCCCATCACCGCACAGCGATTCCACTCCGGCAGACCGACGGGCCCGGGACGACCGCGCAAGGTACTCATGGGTCCAGCCTAGGGCGTGCCGCAAAGAGGAGTGCCCCCGACCGGAAGCCGGTCGGGGGCACTGCCGCACGTGCGTTCAGCGGGATCACCACGGCGCGCTCGCGGGGCGCTCACGCCGCGCGCGTGACCTCCGTGGCCGAAACCTGCTCGTCCGCGTCGTCCAGGACGTCCTTCGGCGGGGCGGGGCGGCGGCGCAGCAGGCGCGGCAGCTCCAGGAAGCCCTCCGCCTGCATCATGGCGAAGCCGATGCGGGGCAGGTCGCGGCTGTTCGGGAAGACGATGAAGCGGGGCTCCCAGCGCGGCCGGAACTTCTCGTTGAACTTGTACAGCGACTCGATCTGGAACCAGCGCGAGAGGAAGACCAGCACCGAGCGCTGGATGCGCACGACCGGGCCTGCGCCCAGCTTGCCGCCGCGCTCCAGGGCGGAGCGGAAGAACGCGAAGTTCAGCGACAGGCGCTTGATCTTGAGCTCGGGCGCGGCCTGGAGGAAGGCGACGATCAGGAGCTCGTTCATGCCCGGGTCCGCGCTGCGGTCGCGGCGCATGAGCTCCAGCGAGCTGCCGTCCGGGCCCCACGGCACGTAGTGCTGCATGGCGCGGAGGTCGCCGAACGGGCAGTCCTCGCCCTCCTCGGGGTCCTTGTGGGCGGTCGCGATGATCGCGTCCAGGTCCTTCGGGTCGCCGATGCGGCCCAGGGCCATCGAGAAGCCGCGCTCGTCCTCGGTGTCGCGCCAGGCGCCCGCCGCCTTCTGGACGGCCTCCAGCTCCTCCGGGGAGAGGTCGCCGACGCGGCGCACCTTGGTGCTGTAGCCGTTGCGCTCGATGCGCTTGACCATCTGGCGGACGTTGCGCATGGACCGGCCGGTCAGGGAGAAGTCGGCCACCTCCACGATGGCCTCGTCACCCATCTCCAGGGCGTCGAGCCCGGTCTCGCGGGTCCACACCTCGCCGCCGGTCTCGCTGCACCCGGCGACGGCGGGGGTCCAGGAGTGGCGCTTGGCCAGCGACATGAACTGCTCGATGGCGCCCGGCCAGGCCTCGACGTCACCGATCGGGTCACCGCTCGCGAGCATGACGCCGGAGACGACGCGGTAGGAGACGGCCGCCTTGCCCGACGGCGAGAAGACGGCGCTCTTGTCGCGGCGCAGCGCGAAGTGGCCCAGCGAGTCGCGGGCGCCGTGCTTGGCGAGCAGCTCGCGCAGCTTGTCCTCGTCCTCCTCGGTGAGGACGGCGGCCGGGTAGGCCGGCATGAAGGCCAGGTAGGCGGTGGTGGCGACGGTCAGCAGACCGAGGGCGCCCAGGGAGTAGCCGACGGTGTAGTCGACGTGATCGGTGTAGCGGATCGAGCCCTCGAAGCCGAAGAGGCCCCAGATCACGTGCTCGATCTGCTCGATCACCGGCGGGTCGCCGACCATCTGGTCCGGGTGCGAGCCGACGATCACCCAGCCGAGGCCGAAGCTGAACGCGCCCATCAGCACGAAGTTGGCCGCGACCTTCCAGCGGCTGCGCGGGTCCGGGAGCGCGTAGAAGGAGCTCTTGTGCCACACGAGGTAGATGAAGAGCAGCAGCGACAGGACCGCGCCGATGTAGGAGTGGCGGTAGACGAGCTGCGCGGCCGCACCGATGGGCAGCAGCACCACGGCGGCGAGCCAGGCGCGCTGCTTGGCCCGCTTGAGGGCGTGGGCCAGCAGCAGCAGGAGGACGCCGACGATGATCGAGCCGGCGGCGGCCAGCTGGGTCACCGAGCCGGGCAGCACCTCGGCGAGGCTGTGGACCTTGCTCCAGCGGAACCGCGGAACCACTCCGGCAAGGACGTCCACCAGGCCGATGAGGGCAGCGACCGTTCCTACGACGGCAGGCACGTTCTCGGGCTTCGGCCCTCTGACGATACGCGCAAGCCCCGACAGTCGCTTGGTTCCCTCGGGAACCCCATCGGACTTTTTGCCATCTACCCTGACAGACATCTCTTCCCGTCGTCCTGTCGAGTGGACGCACGCCATGCGGCGGCAGCGCCCGGACAATGTGCGCCCTGTAGGACGACGGTTTCGGGGTTGAGGTTCCGCGGGGGGCCGAGCCCGGAAAGACGTAACCATTCCGCGACTCGGCGCCGGGTCGCCTCGGCAGAAAGCACCTCATGGGTCTCACCAGCATGGCAGTCCTGCTGCTTGCCATCGCGGCTGCGGTAGTGCTCTTCGCGTTGACCATCTGGCTCTGGCCACGCCTGGGCAAACGGAGCGTGGGCTCCATACTCGGCAGGGTGGGCATGATGCTGGCCACACAGCTCACCCTGTTCGCAGCGATCGGTCTCTGGGCCAACCAGTCCTTCGGCTTCTACGGCTCCTGGGCCGACCTCTTCGGTCAGGTCAAGGAGGAGGGCGTGGTCGTCGACCACGCCGCCAGCGGCAAGCGGGTGCAGGTCGTGAACACCCAGGCCGTCAAGGTGCCCCGCGGCAACGTCCCGCGCGTCGGCGGCAAGATCGAGAAGATCCAGGTCGCGGGCGTCGAGTCCAAGATCAACGGCCCGGCGTACGTCT
Organism: Streptomyces sp. SCA2-17; assembly: GCF_044336695.1. Lineage (NCBI taxonomy): Bacteria > Bacillati > Actinomycetota > Actinomycetes > Kitasatosporales > Streptomycetaceae > Streptomyces > Streptomyces sp. SCA2-17. The sequence goes on along the minus strand of NZ_CP117521.1, from coordinate 3,463,354 downwards.
ACCTGCCGCCGGAGTACTTCCAGCCGGAGTACGCGAACCGCAAGTTTCCCGCCTCCGTCGTGCTGACCGGCTACCCGGGCACCGCCGAGGCGCTCATCAAAGGGCTCGACTACCCCGTCCGTGCGCACAAGCTGAGCAAGGACAAGAAGATGCAGCCCACCGTCCTGGTGATGATGCGTCCGTCCATCGTCGGCCAGCGCGACACCGAGTGCATGGACATACCGAACGGTCCGCAGGCCGAGACCTTCTTCACCAAGGACCTGCGCCAGGCCGTCGCCCAGCACTACCGCGTCGGCGACAAGGCCGCGAACTGGGGCATGATCGGCGACTCCACCGGCGGCTACTGCGCGCTGAAGATCGCCATGCGTCACCCGGACGCGTACAGCGCCGCGGCCGCGCTCTCCGGCTACTACAAGGCCCCGCAGGACCCGACGACGGGCTCGCTCTTCGGCGGCAGCAAGAAGCTGGAGAACGAGAACGACCTGCTGTGGCGGCTGAAGAACAAGGACATGCCGCCCGTCTCGCTGCTGGTGACCACCAGCAAGCAGGGCGAGCACAACTACAAGGACACGATGAAGTTCATCGACAGCGTCAAGGCTCCGGCCCGCGTCTCGTCGATCGTCCTCGACACGGGTGGTCACAACTTCAACACGTGGCGTCGTGAGCTGAACCCGACGCTGAAGTGGATGGGCAGCCGGCTGAGCGCGTAGCGGTTCGCCGTAAAAAGCCCGCCACCGTGGTGATCGCCACGGTGGCGGGCTTTTTCACGCCCTATCGCGCCATGATCAGGCTCATCGCCTCGGCCCGCGTCGCGGGATCCCGCAGCTGGCCCCGAACCGCGGAGGTCAGCGTCTTCGCGCCCGGCTTGCGGATGCCCCGCATGGACATGCACATGTGCTCGCACTCGATGACCACGACCACGCCCCGCGGCTCCAGGATCTCCATCAGCGAGTCCGCGATCTGCGTGGTGAGCCGCTCCTGGACCTGCGGCCGGCGGGCGTAGACGTCCACGAGGCGGGCCAGCTTCGACAGGCCGGTGATCTTCCCGCTGGTCGACGGGATGTACCCGACGTGCGCCACGCCGTGGAACGGCACCAGATGGTGCTCACACGTGCTGTAGACCTCGATGTCGCGCACGAGCACCATCTCGTCGTGACCGAGGTCGAAGGTCGTGGTCAGCACGTCCTCCGGCTCCTGCCAGAGACCCGCGAATATCTCCTTGTACGCGCGCGCCACTCGCGCCGGCGTCTCCCGCAGGCCCTCCCGGTCCGGGTCCTCGCCCACGGCGAGCAACAGCTCCCGCACCGCGTTCTCGGCGCGCTTCTCGTCGAATGCGCCGATGCTCCGCTCGGCGTCCAGAGTCACCGGGTCGGTCATGGAGTGCCTCGTTCTCTCGTACGTACGTACCAACCGGCACCGCCCGGATAAACGGGATGCCGCGTTCCCCAGGCTAAAACCTGGGGAACGCGGCATCCATTCCGGGCCCTGTGGTGCGGGGCCCGTGAGCCTTAAGGCCTGTCCGCCCGAACCGGCCGGAATCAGCTCTCCGGCCGGGTGTCGTCCGGGAGACCGGCCTGCTCGATCGCCTGGCCACCATTGCTCGGGGCGAGCTCCTTGGGGGAGAGCACCGGCGGGCGGGTGGAAGGCGTACGGCGCGAGGAACCGGTCCACGCCGGGCGGGCCGGGCGCTTCACGATGTGCTTGAAGACCTCGGCGATCTCCTCCTTGTTCAGCGTCTCCTTCTCCAGGAGGGCCAGAACCAGGTTGTCGAGGACGTCGCGGTTCTCGACGAGGATCTCCCACGCCTCGTTGTGCGCGGTCTCGATGAGCTTCTTGACCTCTTCGTCGACCAGGGCGGCGACCTCTTCGGAGTAGTCGCGCTGGTGCGACATCTCGCGGCCCAGGAACGGCTCGGAATTGTCGGAGCCGAACTTGATCGCGCCGAGGCGCTCGGTCATGCCGTACTGCGTGACCATCGCGCGGGCCGTGGCCGTGGCCTTCTCGATGTCGTTGGCGGCACCGGTGGTCGGGTCGTGGAAGACGAGCTCCTCCGCGGCGCGGCCGCCCAGCATGTACGCCAGCTGGTCGAGCATCTCATTGCGCGTGGTGGAGTACTTGTCCTCGTCCGGCAGGACCATGGTGTAGCCGAGGGCACGGCCGCGGGACAAGATCGTGATCTTGTGCACCGGGTCGGAGTTCGGGGAAGCCGCCGCGACCAGGGCGTGTCCGCCCTCGTGGTACGCGGTGATCTTCTTCTCCTTGTCGCTCATGATCCGGGTCCGCTTCTGCGGGCCGGCCACGACGCGGTCGATCGCCTCGTCCAGCATGTGGTTGTCGATCAGCTTCCGGTCGCTGCGGGCCGTCAGCAGGGCGGCCTCGTTCAGCACGTTGGAGAGATCGGCACCGGTGAAGCCGGGGGTGCGGCGGGCGACGGCCGACAGGTCGACGTCCGGGGCGACCGGCTTGCCCTTCTGGTGGACCTTGAGGATCTCCAGACGGCCCTGCATGTCCGGGCGGTCGACGGCGATCTGCCGGTCGAAGCGGCCGGGGCGCAGCAGCGCCGGGTCGAGGATGTCGGGCCGGTTCGTGGCGGCGATCAGGATGACGCCGCCCTTCACGTCGAAGCCGTCCATCTCGACGAGCAGCTGGTTCAGGGTCTGCTCGCGCTCGTCGTGCCCGCCGCCGAGGCCGGCGCCGCGGTGGCGGCCGACCGCGTCGATCTCGTCGACGAAGACGATGGCCGGGGCGTTGGCCTTGGCCTGCTCGAAGAGGTCACGGACGCGCGAGGCGCCGACACCCACGAACATCTCGACGAAGTCGGAGCCGGAGATCGAGTAGAAGGGCACGCCCGCCTCGCCGGCGACGGCGCGCGCGAGCAGGGTCTTGCCCGTACCGGGCGGCCCGTAGAGCAGCACGCCCTTGGGGATCTTGGCGCCGACGGCCTGGAACTTCGCCGGCTCCTGGAGGAACTCCTTGATCTCGTGGAGCTCCTCGACGGCCTCGTCCGCGCCCGCGACGTCGGAGAAGGTCGTCTTGGGGGTGTCCTTGGTGATGAGCTTGGCCTTGGACTTCCCGAAGTTCATGACCCGGGAGCCGCCACCCTGCATCTGGTTCATCAGGAACAGGAAGACCACGACGATGAGGACGAACGGCAGCAACGACAGCAGAACGCCGATGAACGGGTTCTGCTTGGACGTCGAGACGTTGTACCCCTCCGGGATCATGTTCTTCTCGGCGTTGGCCTGCAGGGACTTGGCGATGTCAACGCCCTGCTCGCCGATGTAGTTCGCCTGGATCTTGCTGGAGCCCTTGACCTTCTGGCCGTCCTTGAGCTCGACCTTGATCTTGTTCTCGTCACCGGTCGTCAGCTCGGCCGATTTCACCAGGTCCTTGTTGATCGCGTTAACGACCTGGCTGGTGTCCACCGACTTGTAGCCGCCGCCGGAGCCGACGACCTGCATCAACACGACCACGGCGAGGACGGCCAGCACGATCCACATGACCGGCCCACGGAAGTAGCGCTTCACGTCCATCCATACGGGGCGCAAGCGCCCCGTCCCTCCTGCCACAGTGAGGCACGGCCAGCCCCTGGTCGGGGTGCCTGTGCGTACGGTGTCCTGCTCGACCTTGAAAGCTTGACTTGAAAGTCTGAAAAAGACTGACCTTCGGACGGTACCCCAGCATTGTCTCCCGACGCCGCTGCAGACGGTCAACCAACCCGCCTTACCCTGCTCCAACGGCGGGAACCGTCATTCGGTTCCCGCACTGCGGGAGGGGTGGCCCGCTCCGAGGGCCCGCCGGCTCAGCCGCCGTAGACGTGCGGCGCGAGCGTGCCCACGAAGGGCAGGTTGCGGTACTTCTCGGCGAAGTCGAGACCATAGCCGACGACGAACTCGTTGGGGATGTCGAAGCCGACCCACTTGACGTCGATCGCGACCTTGGCCGCCTCCGGCTTGCGCAGGAGGGTGACGACGTTGAGCGAGGCGGGCTCGCGCGAGCCGAGGTTCGACAGCAGCCACGAAAGGGTCAGGCCGGAGTCGATGATGTCCTCGACGATCAGGACGTCCTTGCCCTTGATGTCGGTGTCGAGGTCCTTGAGGATGCGGACCACGCCGGAGGACTGGGTGCCCGCGCCGTACGAGGACACGGCCATCCAGTCCATCGTGACGGGGTTGGAGAGGGCGCGCGCCAGGTCGGCCATCACCATCACGGCGCCCTTGAGGACACCGACGATCAGCAGGTCCTTGCCCGCGTACTCCGCGTCGATCTTCGCCGCCAGCTCCGCCAGCTTCGCGTCGATCTCTTCCTTGGTGATGAGCACCGACTTGAGGTCGGTGCCCATGTCCTTGTCGTCCACCCGCGCCACTCTCGCTTGTCTACGGATCGTCCGGCATTTCCGCGGCGAGCTGAGGCCCGTTCGAGACGTTCGTGCCCGTTCGAATCAGCCCTGCCGGAGGACCAGTCTGCCACCCTGCCTGCGGACCGCGACCCGCCCGGGCAGATTGATGGCTCCCTGACCGCGCCATCCGGTGATCAGCCGGTCGACTTCCTCGATGTGCCGGGCGAAGAGCGAACCGGCCGGTGAGCCCGCCGAGATGACCGCCCGGCGCAGCACGCGGCGGCGCACCGCGGGCGGCAGGGCGTAGAGCTTGGCGGTCTCCAGGGCGCCGCTGTCGTCCCGGACGGAGGGCTCCACGGCGGCGGCCCAGTCGTCCAGCGCGTCGGCGTCGTCGCGGGAGAGCTGGGCCGTGCGGGCGAGGGCCTCGATCACGCCCTTGCCGAGGGCCTTCTCCAGGACGGGGAGGGCTTCGTGGCGGACCCGGGAGCGGGTGTAGGCCGGGTCGGCGTTGTGCGGGTCGTCCCAGACGGGGAGGGACTGGACCATGCAGGCCTTGCGGGCGGTCTGCCGGTCGAGGCCGAGGAAGGGCCTGCGGTAGCGGCCGCCGATGCCGGAGGTCACGGCCATGCCGGCGAGGGAGCGGGTGCCCGAGCCGCGGGCGAGCCCGAGGAGGACCGTCTCGGCCTGGTCGTCCCGGGTGTGGCCGAGGAGGACGGCCGCGGCGCCGTGCCGCTCGGCGGCGGCGTCGAGGGCGGCGTAGCGCGCGTCGCGGGCGGCGGCTTCGGGCCCGCCGTCCCGGCCGACGGTGACGGTCAGCGCCTCGACGGGGTCGAGGTCGAAGGCGGCGAGGCGGCTCGCCACCTCTGCGGCGCGCAGATCGGAGCCGTGCTGGAGGCCGTGGTCGACGGTGACTCCGCCGGCCCGGATGCCGAGCCGGGGCGCCTCGAAGGCCAGCGCGGAGGCGAGCGCCATCGAATCCGCGCCGCCGGAGCAGGCTACGAGGACGAGCGGCTTCTCACCCGCGGGGGCGGGGGGGACGGATTCGGGTGTGGTGGGGGTGAGGACGTCGTGAAGTACGCGGCGGACCGCCAGGCGTATCGCGGCGACCGCGGGATGTGGACCCATGTCCGTGTGTCCAATCGTTCCATATGGAGATCGTTCGGAGCTGCGCGAGCTTCGAAGCCTCAGTCACGCTGTGTGCGTTGATGGTGACAGAAGCGAGCCATTACCCGAGCATCGCACGCCCACCCCTGGCTCACGGTCCCTCGGACGGGTGATTACGGAGGCGTTCTACCCGGAGGTGGAGCTTCCGGTTCACGGCTCTGTACGGCGGTGCACCCTCGCGACCCAGTCCGCCGGTTTGGCGATCTCCGCCTTGGTGGGCAGGGTGTTCGGGGACGTCCACACCTTGTTGAAACCGTCCATCCCGACCTCGCCGACCACGGCCCGCACGAAGCGCTCACCATCACGGTACTGGCGCAGCTTCGCATCCAGCCCCAGCAGCTTCCGCAGCGCCGCGTCCAGCCGGCCCGCGCCCTTCGCCCGGCGCTGCTGGAACTTCTCCCGGATCTCCGCCACCGACGGCACGACCTGCGGGCCCACACCGTCCATCACATAGTCCGCATGGCCCTCCAGCAGCGACATCACCGCCGTCAACCGGCCGAGGATCTCCCGCTGCGCGGGCGTCTGCACCAGATCCACGATGCTGCGCCCGCCCTCGTCCGCCCCGTCCTCCTCCGGCGGGCGCCCGCCCGCCAGCGACTGGGCCGCCTCCCGGATCCGCTCCAGCAGGGTGGCGGGGTCCACGTCCGTCTCCGCCAGGAACGCCTGGATCTCGCCCTCGACGTGGTCGCGCAGCCAGGGGACGGCCGTGAACTGCGTCCGGTGCGTCTCCTCGTGCAGGCACACCCACAGGCGGAAGTCGTGCGGGTCCACTTCGAGCTCGCGCTCGACGTGGACGATGTTCGGCGCGACCAGCAGCAGGCGGCCACCGCCCGTCGCCGAACCCGGCAGGTCCCTGCTCGCCGGGGCGAACGTCTCGTACTGGCCGAGGACGCGGGAGGCCAGGAACGACAGCAGCATCCCCAGCTCCACGCCGGTGACCTTGCCGCCGACCGCGCCCAGCACCGCCCCGCCGGGGACGTTCGCCCGGCGGTCCTGCATCTTCTCCAGCAGCGGGCCGAGGATTGCGCGGAACCCGGCCACGTTCGCCTTGATCCACCCCGCCCTGTCCACGACGAGGACCGGGGTGTCGCTCCCGGCGCCCTCGCCCTTGCCGGCGCCGCCGGGCCACATCCGGGTGAACTCCCTGACGTGCTCCTCGGACGTCGCCGCATGCCGCCGCAACTCCGCGACGACCGCCCGCGCCTCCTCCCGGCTGATCTCCGGTCCGGGCCGCACGAACCGGGTCGCGGTCGCCACCGCGAGCTTCCAGTCGACCATCTCCGCACCACCGATGCTCGTCATGGCTTCACCGTACGTGGACGGCCCTGATCGGGGTAGCGAAGCGGTGGGGCTGTGGATAACGGGGCGCCGGCGGCTGACGGTGCGGGAAATCCGCCGAGGCTCGCGGGCACCGCCGGGCACGTATGACGTGGCTGGTCGCCGCTGCGGCGGAAGAGATCGCCTAGGGCGCGGAGCGCCGAGGCCCGAGAGGCCGCGCCTCTCAAAAACCGCCGCCGCGGCGAGCAACCACCACGGCGCGAACCGGCGGTGCCGAACGCCGCTCAAACCCGTACGGCACCGTCGAAAGGCCGGGCCGCGCTAGCGGCACCCGCAGCCCGCCAGCGCCGTCGCCATGCGGTCCAGCGCCTCCTGGGCGTTCGGGCCCGACGACGCGTCCATCGTCATGAAGGCGAAGGACAGCAGCCGCCCGTCCGCGTCCACGACCGTGCCGGAGAGCGTGTTGACGCCCGTGAGCGTGCCGGTCTTGGCGCGGACGAGGCCGCGGCCCGCCGCGTCCGCCCCGTAGCGCCCGCTGAGCGTCCCGCTGAAGCCCGCGACGGGCAGCCCCGTCAGGACGGGCCGCAACTCCGGCCGGGCCGGATCCGCCGCCCGGGCGAGGAGCCCGGCCAGGAACGCCGCCGAGACGTGGTCCGCGCGGTCGAGCCCGCTGCCGTCGGCGATCCGGGCCCCGGACAGCGGCAGGCCGAGCTTCTCCAGGCGCGCCGTCACCGCCCTGGCCGAGCCCTCGAAGTCCGCCGGCTCGCCGGACGCCAGCGCGGTCTGCCGGGCCAGCGCCTCGGCGATGTCGTTGTCGCTGTTGGTGAGCGTGCGCTCGACGAGCGCGGACAGCGGCGGCGAGGAGACGGAGGCGAGACGTTCCGCCTTGGCGCCCGCGGCAGCCGCCCCCGCGGCCGGGTCGCCGTCCACGTCCACGCCCGCGTCCCGCAGCATCCCCGCGAACTTCCGCGCCGCGTCCCCGGCCGGGTCCGTCGTGCGGTCGGCGGGCCCGTGGTCGGAGTCGTCGACCCGGCCCTCGTCCACCATCAGGGCGCTGACCGGCGCGATGTTCTCGTTGGGCCCGATGGGGTGGAGGGCGGGCCCGGAGTAGCGGGAGGCGTCGTAGGCGACCTTCACCCGGCCCTTGCCGCGCGCCTTGAGGCCGCGGGCGGTGGCGTCGGCCAGATCCTTCAGGCTCGCGGCGGCCGGCGCGCCCTCCTTCGCGGGGCGGGCGGTCAGCGTCGGGTCTCCCCCGCCGACGAGCACGACGGTGTCGCCGTCGGCGACGGCGGTGGTCTCGATCCGGTGATCCGGGCCCAGCGCGGCGAGCGCCGCCGCGGCCGTGGCCGTCTTGATCGTGGAGGCGGGGGTGTACGGCGTGTCCTGACCGGCCCCGTACAGCTGCTGCCCGGTGGCGACGTCGACGACGGCCGCCGACGTCTGCGCGCCCAGCGCGCCGTCCTTCAGCAGGCCCTCCAGCGCGCCCGCGAGGCCCTCCCGGGCCGGCAGCGGCGCCGTGGCCCGCCCGCCGAGGCCGCCGAGACCCGCGAGCACGGGCGGCGCGGCCGGGCGTACGGGGCCGCCGCCGCGCTCGTCGCGGTCCGCCGCCGCGCCCGCGGCGGACCGGGCGCGCTCGGCCTTGCGCTGGCCGCCCTCCCAGGGGCCGGCCGCGCCGACGGCGCCCGCCGCCACGACGCATCCGGCGAGCGCGGACACCGCGACGAAGCGCACCGTCCGCGCCCGCGGCGTGCCGCCGCGCAACGGCGGCAGGGAAGGCCGGAGCTCCGGCCGGAGCCGCCACGACCTGGTCTCCGACACTACGACCAGCCCCTTTCGCCAGCACACACCCACGTGAGAGACACTTAATCACCAGACGTATGTGTTGATCATGGAGGAGCCACCCGTGGAGTTCGACGTCACCATCGAGATCCCGAAGGGTTCGCGGAACAAGTACGAGGTGGACCACGAGACCGGTCGCATCCGCCTGGACCGCCGACTCTTCACCTCGACCAGCTACCCGGCGGACTACGGCTTCGTCGAGAACACCCTCGGTGAGGACGGCGACCCGCTGGACGCCCTCGTCATCCTGGACGAGCCCACCTTCCCGGGCTGCCTCATCAAGTGCCGCGCCATCGGCATGTTCCGCATGACCGACGAGGCCGGCGGCGACGACAAGCTGCTGTGCGTCCCGGCGAACGACCCGCGCATGGAGCACCTGCGCGACATCCACCACGTGTCGGAGTTCGACCGCCTGGAGATCCAGCACTTCTTCGAGGTCTACAAGGACCTGGAGCCGGGCAAGTCGGTCGAGGGTGCGGACTGGGTCGGCCGCGCCGAGGCCGAGGCCGAGATCGAGGCCTCGTACAAGCGCCTTGAGGCGGCGGGCGGCGCCCACCACTGAGCCTGCGGCTCGCTTTGAGCGGGGCCGGGTCCCGTACGCCCACGTACGGAACCCGGCCCCGCTCTGCGTCTGCCGGCGGCCCGGCACCCTTCCTCCGCCGCGGCGGCGCGCAACCACGACGGTGGACCCCGTCGGTGCCGTACGAGCCGAGGCACGCTCGGCACCGCCGACGGCGTCCGCTGTGGCGGATCGCCGCCGCGGCGGGAGGAAAGGGGCGGCGCCGAACGTCCAGGGACCGCGAAGCGGAGCCCACTCAGCACCGCCGAAGGCGCCGCGGATAAGGGCCGGCCCGGCCACCCCTTATCCGCCGCAGCGGCGCGCAACCACCACGGTGGAATCCGGCGGTGCCGTACCAGCCCGAGGCGCGCTCGGCACCGCCGACGGCGTCCGCTGTGGCGGATCGCCGCCGCGGCGGAGGGACAGGGCCGGTCCCGAACTTCCAGGGACCGCGGGTCGCCGTCGCGGCAGCAAAAGCTTCCGGGGCGCCCCGGATCCACGGCCGCGACCCGCGTAAGGCTTACCCCTAGAAGCCTCGCGTCCGCTTCGCGGCGCGGCGGCCCGCCGCCTCGCCCGGGACCTTGAGGAACATGCGGGCCATCTCGGAGCCGAGGTTCACCCCGATGGCGATGGCCAACGCCAGCGCAGCGGCCTTCGTGAGGCTGGCGATGCCGGTGTTCAGCTCGTTCTTCGCGAAGTTCAGCAGCGCGAAGTAGACCGCGCTACCCGGCAGCAGCGGCCCGATCGCCGCCGTCACGTACGGCAGCGCGGACGCGTACCGGTAGCGCGAGAGCAGCTGCCCGAAGAGGCCGACGAGCCCGGCGGCGATGGCCGTGGCGGGCACGGGGTCCAGGCCGGCGGTGTCGGCGAGCGCGCCGTAGACCACCCAGGCGACCCCGCCGTTGAGCGTGGCCACCCACACAGAGTGACGTTCCTGCTGGAGCAGCACCGCGAAGGCGAAGGACAGCAGCATCGCGGCGATGATCTGGATCACCGGCCGCTCCACCCGCTCCAGCGCCGCCTCCGGATTGAGCGTCGCCCCGCCGATGTGCACGCCCCCGTAGAGGACGATCAGCACGCCGCAGACGATGCCGGCGACCAGATAGCCGACTTCCAGCAGCCGGGCCGCGGCGGTGATGTAGTAGCCCGTCAGGCCGTCCTGGACGCCCGCCACGAGCGCCCGCCCCGGGATCAGGGCGAACAGCCCACCGGTGATCACCGCGGACGCCTGGACGTCCACGTAGCCGTGGAGCGCGCTGAGCGCGACGCCCACCGCCGCGGGCGGCAGCCCCGCCGCCACGAACTGGTAGAACTCCGGCAGCCCGCGCCCCGACGCGAGCCACGCCAGCCGGTCGCCCAGCATCGCGCCGACGGCGGCCGCGAGGAACACCACGAGCCCGCCGCCCACGAGCATGCTCGCCGCGCCGGCGAGCAGCCCGGAGGCGGCGGTCAGGCCCCAGCCCGGGTACGGGTGGCGGTTGCGGCGTATCTCCGCCAGGCGGCGGTACGCCTCCTCCAGCGTCAGCCCCTGCGACGTGATGTCGTGGACGAGCCGGAAGACGGCGTCGAGCCGGGTGTAATCCGTGCCGCGCCGCCGCACCGTGCGGTTGGCGGTGACGGGGTCGTCGACGAGGGACGGCTGGTAGCTGACGGTCAGCAGCGTGAACGTGACCGTCGGCTCGCAGCGGTCGAGCCCGTAGGCGTGCGCGACGCCGAACATCGCCGCTTCCACGTCCTCGGCGCCCTCGCCGCCCGCGAGGAGCAGCTCGCCGATGCGCAGCGTCAGGTCGAGGACGCGGGGGACGGGCGGGCCCGGCTCGTCCTGCTTCGCGGCCCGCTCGGGCGCGGGCCGCTCCCCCACCGGCATGCGCAGCATCGTGCGCATGCGGTCCTGCCAGGGCGTGTCCTTGGTCAGGCTGACCTTGGGCATGCCGTAGGGCGGCGTGTAGCCGGGCAGCAGCGTGCTCTGCGTGGTGCTGGAGTCCGGGGCGACCGCGCCCGCGGGGAGGGTGAAGGCCGAGCCCTCGGGTTCGCCGGGCGGCTCGGGGGCGATGCCCTCGGGGACCGCGAACTCGGAGGTCGGGTGCTCGTCCTCGGGCGGGGGCGGGAGGGGGACGCCGAGCGGCGGGGTGAAGGCGCTGCGCGCCTCGTCGGACTGGGGTTTGCGATCCTCCGGAGCCTCACCGGCCGTCCCGCCGCCGCCCCGCTGCCGCTCAGCCACCTCGCGCTCCTCATACGCCCTGCCCGCCGGTCGTCCGGACGTTCCGCAGAGGCCGGCCGTCTCGCCGGAACGTCCCGCAGAGCCGTAGCTCTAGGGTCACCATGCCTGATCAGAGGGGCGTGTGCCCAGTGGGGCCGGCACTATGCGGAATGCGGGCTGCGGTGTCGTGGGGCAGGAGGGCTGGGAGGAGGGGCTGGGAGTACGGCCTCAGCGTCGCGCGTGACGGCCGCGCTGGGCCGGGGGGCGCGGGCCGCCGGCCGGGCCCTGCCCCGGGGCGGGGTACGAGCCCTGGCCGGGACCCGCGTACGGGCTCTGGCCCGGGTACTGCTCCTGACCCGGGTACTGCTCCTGACCGGCGCCCGGATACTGGCCCTGACCCTGGCTCGGATACTGGCCCTGACCCTGGCCCGGGTACGGGCTCTGCCCCTGCCCCTGACCGGGGTACGGGCCCTGCCCCTGGCCCTGGCCCTGGTAACCGCCGTCGTACGGCGCCTGCGGCGCCTGCGGCGCGTACGGGAACTGCGGCGCCTGCGCCACCGGCGGCGCCTCCGCCGCCCGCGCCGCCGCCTTCTTGCTCTTCGAGCGCGCCCGCAGGAACTCGATGGCGATCGGCACGACCGAGATCAGCACGATCGCGACCAGCATCAGCTCGATGTTCTTGTGAACGAACTCGATCTTGCCGAGCGCCGCGCCCAGCAGCGTCACGCCGACGCCCCAGAGGACACCGCCGATGATGTTGAAGATGAGGAACGAGCGGTAGTTCATGCGGCTCACGCCGGCGATGATCGGCGTGAACGTACGGATCACGGGCACGAAGCGGGCCAGCACCAGCGACTTCGGCCCGTACTTCTCGAAGAACTCGTGCGCCTTCTCCACGTTCTCCTGCTTGAAGAGCTTGGAGTCCGGGCGCCGGAACAGCGCGGGGCCGACCTTGCGGCCGAAGAGGTACCCCGCCTGGTCGCCGAGGATCGCCGCGACCGCCACCAGCGTGCACACGATCCACAGCGGCTTGCTGATCTGGCCCGTGGTGACCAGCAGGCCCGTGGTGAAGAGCAGCGAGTCGCCGGGGAGGAAGAAGCCGATCAGAAGGCCGGACTCCGCGAAGACGATGGCCAGGACGCCGATCAGACCGAATTGCTCGATCAGATAGTTCGCATCCAGCCACTGGGGGCCGAGCGCGAGAGTGGTCATGGGGGTCACGGGTGACAGGCTCCTGGGTCGAGGGCGCAGGCTCGTGCGAGGCCCGGGCACAGGCGGGGTGGGCCGGTGTGCGGCCCCAAGTTACCAACGCGACGGGGCCCCGCCGCGTTCCAGTGTGATTACCAGTGTGCGGGAGGAGCGCCCGCTCCGCCGTACGCCCGGTCGGCGCAACCCCACCGCCCCCGCATGCGTCCTGGTCAGGCACCCGCAAAACTGCACACACTGCACAGACGGAGGTGGATGCGATGGGCATCGAGGAGTACGGCGGCGGGCAGTCCCAGTCCGACGTCCTGGTCGTGACGACGAACGACGTGCCGGGCTACAAGGTCGACCGCGTCATCGGCGAGGTCTTCGGCCTCACCGTGCGCTCCCGCCACATCGGCAGCCAGATCGGGGCGGGGCTGAAGTCCCTGGTCGGCGGCGAGCTCAAGGGCCTGACGAAGACGCTGGTGGAGACCCGTAACCAGGCCATGGAGCGGCTGATCGAGCAGGCCCGGGCCCGCGGCGCGAACGCGGTGCTGATGTTCCGCTTCGACGTGACGGAGGCGGCGGACGTGGGCACGGAGGTGTGTGCGTACGGCACGGCGGTGGTGATCTCGCCGCGTCCGTGAGGGCGGGCAGAGAGCAGGGCGGCCCCGGCATCAGCCGGGGCCGCCCTGTTGTTGCCGCTGTCCTTGCCACTGTCCACTGTTAGCGCGTCGCAGCCGTTTACACCTTCATTTACGCGTTTTCATTTACGCGTTTTCATTTACGCGTTCCGCGCCGCATTGGCCAGAATCGCACCCCGCAGGAAGGCCGCCATGCCGGGCTGGATGGCCTCATAGGTGGCGGTGAACCGCTCGTCCGTGACGTACATCTCGCCGATGCAGGTGTGCATCTCGTACCCGCAGTCGTAGTAGAAGCGCACGATCTGCTGCCGGTGCTCCTCGGCGAGGTCCATGGCCTCCGGGGAGTCCTCGGCCGCGCCCGAGGCCAGGAGGGCGGCGATGCGCTCGTTGAGCCCGTTCGCCTCGGCCTGGATCCGCAGCCAGTCCTCCTTCGTGTACGCGGCGGTCCGGCGCTGCGACTCGCGGTAGGCCTCCGTGTCGCCCCACCGCTGCTCGACCTCCTCCTTGTGCGCGTCGGGGTCGTAGTCCCCGAACACCTCGAACTTCTCCTCCGGCGTGAGCTGGATTCCCATCTTCTTCGCCTCCATGGCGTGCTCCACGGCGGTGGCCATGCGCTGGAGCTGCTCGATCCGCTCGGTGAGCAGGCCGTGCTGGCGGCGCAGGTGCTCGGCCGGGTCCACGCCCGGGTCGTCCAGCAGCACCGCAACCTCGTCCAGCGGAAAGCCGAGCTCCCGGTAGAACAGGATCTGCTGCAGCCGGTCGAGGTCGGTGTCGTCGTAGCGCCGGTGGCCCGCGTGGCTGCGGTCTCCGGGCGACAGCAGCCCGATCTCGTCGTAGTGGTGCAGCGTCCGTACGGTCACCCCGGCGAAGGCGGCGACCTGCCCCACGGAATAGCTCATGTCCGCTTCCTTCTTTCGCTTACGGCCACCACGGTGCGCCCTCCCGCTACGTGAGGTGCAAGTCCGTATCGTCACGATCATGGCCCTGCACCGAGGCGAGGACGTACGCGGCGGCCGCTCCGCCCGCCGCCGCGGCGTGGCAGTGAACCCGTTCCTGTACGGCGAGGCCGACCCGGTCGGCGGGATGGCGGCCGAGCCGCCGCGCCACCGGCTGCCGGACGGGCCGATGGCCCCGCACGCCGCGTACCAGGTCGTCCACGACGAGCTCATGCTCGACGGCAACTCCCGGCTCAACCTGGCGACCTTCGTCACCACCTGGATGGAGCCCCAGGCGGCCGTCCTCATGTCCGAGTGCCGCGACAAGAACATGATCGACAAGGACGAGTACCCGCGCACGGCCGAGCTGGAGCGGCGCTGCGTGGCCATCCTCGCCGACCTGTGGCACGCCCCGGATCCGGCCGCGGCCGTCGGCTGCTCCACCACCGGGTCGAGCGAGGCGTGCATGCTGGCCGGCCTGGCCTTCAAGCGGCGCTGGGCGACCCGCAACGCCCACCGCTACCCCGGGGGCGGCGCCCGGCCGAACCTGGTGATGGGCGCCAACGTCCAGGTCTGCTGGGACAAGTTCTGCAACTTCTGGGAGGTCGAGGCCCGCCAGGTGCCCCTCTCCGGCGGCCGCTTCCACCTCGACCCCGGCGCCGCGGCGGCCCTCTGCGACGAGAACACGATCGGGGTCGTCGCCGTCATGGGCTCGACGTTCGACGGCTCCTACGAGCCGGTGGCGGACCTCTGCGCGGCCCTGGACGACCTGGAGCAGCGCACCGGGCTGAACGTGCCGGTCCACGTGGACGGCGCGTCCGGCGGCATGGTCGCCCCCTTCCTCGACCCGGAGCTGCTCTGGGACTTCCGGCTGCCGCGCGTCGCCTCCATCAACACCTCCGGCCACAAGTACGGGCTCGTCTACCCGGGCGTCGGCTGGGCCCTGTGGCGCGACCGGTCCGTCCTGCCGGAGGACCTGGTCTTCCGCGTCAACTACCTCGGCGGCGACATGCCGACGTTCGCCCTCAACTTCTCCCGCCCCGGCGCGCAGGTGGCCGCCCAGTACTACACGTTCCTGCGGCTGGGCCGCGAGGGCTACCGCGCGGTGCAGCAGAACGCGCGCGACGTGGCCTGCCGGTTGTCCGGCCTGATCGAGGAGACGGGCGGCTTCCGCCTCCTCACCCACGGCGACGAACTCCCCGTCTTCGCCTTCACGGTCGCCGACGGCATCGACGCGTACGACGTCTTCGACGTCTCCCGCCGCCTCCGCGAGCGCGGCTGGCTCGTCCCCGCGTACACGTTCCCGCCCGACCGCGAGGACCTCTCGGTCCTCCGCGTCGTCTGCCGCAACGGCTTCTCCCACGACCTGGCCGACCTCTTCCTGGACGACCTCCACGCTCTGCTACCGGAACTCCGCCGCCAGCCGCGGCCGCTGGGGCGGCCGGAAACGGTGGCGACGGCGTTCCACCACTGAGGGTGCCTCACCCTTTCAGGGAATGGGCGCCGGGTGTGCCCCGTGATGTCCTGAGAAGGGTTCTTGTCCGGCTCTGTTCTGGAGGCACCCCATGAGACTCGCCCCGGTTACCCGCGTCCTGACCACAGCCGCCCTGGCCGTCCCGGCCGCCCTGCTGGCCACGGCCGGCAGCGCGTCGGCCGTAACGCCGCACGTCGTCCAGCTGACCTTCAACGATCCGGCCGATCTCGCCGCCACCCACGTAGTCCCCTGCCCCGCGGGGGAGCACGCGACCGGCGGCGGAGCGTCCATCAGCGACAACCGGCGCAACTACATCTCCGAGTCGTTCCCCACCGCGGACGCCCAGGGCTGGACGGTGACGACAGCCCCGATCAACGCCAACCGGGACCCGCGCAAGGTCGTGATCTACGCGGTGTGCACGTAGGCTCCGCAGCGTCCGGGCCCACTTATCCGCCGGCACGACGGCCGGGACGGTTGATTTCCGTCCCGGGCCGCGTGGCGTCATGACGTCAGGTCACTTCCCCCAGGTGCTACGGGCATTGACCTCGCGGACTTTGGCGCGGAGGTCGTCATTGTCGGCGGGGTGTTCATGCGCCTTCGTGGCGCAGGTGCAGGTGCGGAGCTTGCTGCTGGACTGGATGTCGATCCCGTGCGCGGTGGCCCAGACGTAGACACCGCAGTGGGGGCGGAAGGGTTCGGGGGTGGGCGCGGGCGCGGGTACCTCCGGCGGGGGCGGCGCGACGGGGGTTACGGGCGCCGCGCGGTGACCGAAGAGAGCCCTCGTCCAGGCGAGGAAGCGGGGGATAAAGTCCTTCACGTCATCAGCTCCTGAGGCTGGTGGCCATGCCCCCGGACCGTTCGCGCGGTCGCGGGGGTCTGGTTCGGAAGCGCCACAATAGAGCGGGTCAGATGCAGATGTCTATAGGCGTTTGCTGGCGTCAGCTACTATGTTCGAGTAGCCACCCCTACCTACAGTCGCCTGCGTGATGGAATTCGACCCGACCCTTCCCAAGTGGACACAGATCGCTGATGTCATCCGGAAGCGCATCGCCTCCGGCGAGTACCCGGTGAATCACCTGGTCTCGGAGACGCAGCTGGAGCAGGAGTTCGGTGTCGCGCGAGTGACGGTTCGCAAGGTCACCCGCGCACTGCGCGAAGAGGGCCTGATCGTCACTACCCACGGCATGGGCTCGTTCGTCACCGGACAGCCGCCCAAGCCGTAGCCGTAACGCCAAGGTACGAACACGACCTTGAAGGCACGTGTCGTGGGGCGCTGCGCTACGTTAACGCCCATGGCAGAGGAGCAGGGCGCCCCACCCGTCGACCCGACGAGGGTTGCCTACGTCTACATGCAGGTCGCAGACCACGTCGCCGCCCAGATCGAGGCCGGAATCCTGCGCCCGGGCGCCCGCCTGGCGGGTGAGAGGGACCTGGCCGAGCAGTACGGCGTAGCCATCGGAACGGTCCGCCGAGCCATCCAGGAGCTACGGGACCGCGGCCTCCTGGTTACGCTCCCCGCCAAGGGAACGTTCGTGCCGGAGCAGCTCTCCGCGGACGACGCGGACCTGAGCGACGCCTGATCCCCGGACTTGGCGCGCCGCCCAAGCGGTACGCACCCGGTAACCGTCGGGCCCGATTGTCCCGGCGCCCTGTGGGCAGAGCTTTTACGGGCCTGTTTCCGCGGGCCTCAAGGAGCGCGGGACGGAAGCGGAAGGGGAGAGCGATGGTGCTTCTCGACTTGCAGGTCATGGAGTCCGCCACGGCCGTGGAGCAGGGCCCGGGGTTCGGGGCCAGCACCGACCCCAGTGACGTCAGCATTCTCATCTGCCAGGGAGGCGACGGAGAGTGAGAGCAGTGCGGCGCCCCCGCGGGTGTCGCACTGCCGCCCGGTTCCGCGACTACGTGCGGCGCGCGACCGCCGTCTGTGCCATGCCCGGCAGGAAGTCCGTGAACAGTTCGTGGATTTCGAGGACGAGCGGGCGGAGGACCCGGAAGCGGGCCAGCGAGATGCCGCGGGTGGTCAGGCGGGCGCCGCGGTCGGCCAGGCGGCGGGTGCGTTCGCGGTCGGGCGAGCGGTCGAAGACCCAGTAGAGGACGAGGCCCATCTGGGAGAGCCACATCAGCTCGGGGAGGACGTCGCGCAGCTCGGCCGGGACCTTGGCCTTGGCGCCGGCGAGCACCTCGCGGTGGACGTCGATGGCCGCTTCCCGCGCGTGCTCGGACTCGGCGGAGAACGGGCTGAGCGGGGAGTCCGGGTCGGCGGCGTTCTTGAAGAACTGGGCCGCGAACTCGTGGTACGGCGTGGCCACGTCGAGCCAGGCTTGCAGCACGCCGGAGAGCCGCGCCTCCAGGTCGGTCTCCCGGTCCAGCACCTCGCGGGCCGCCGCCTGGTGCTCGGCGGCGATCCGGTCGTAGAAGCCCTGGATCAGGTGTTCCTTGCCGGCGAAGTAGTAGTACGCGTTGCCGACGGAGACCCCGGCCTCCTGGGCGATGGCCCGCATGGTGGTCTTGTCGTAGCCGCGCTCCTGGAAGAGCCGCATCGCGGTCTCCAGGATCAGGGTGCGCGTCTGCTCGCTCTTCGCGAGCTTCTCGCTCGCCGCGGACTTCCCACTCTCCGCGGACTTCTCACTCGTCGCAGGCCGGGGCTCGTTCTCTGCTGCTGGCACGGTTCAGAGCCTAAAGGGTCTTCTTGAAGCGGAATTGGGTGGCCGTTTCCCCGGACGGCTTGATGAACAGGCCGTCGCGGGCGCGCTCCCCGGCGATCGACAGTTCGTACGTCCCCCCGGCCTCGTTCTCGATCCGGATCCGCTGGTGGCCGAGCTTGGGCTTCCTCTTCAGGGACCAGGTTCCGCGGCCGGTGAACCAGGCGGTGGGCCTCTCGTCGTCGGCGGCGAAGGCGGTGGGGACGCGCACCGCGGTGAGCGTCCCGTCCTCGCGCAGGGTGAGGGCCCCGGCCTGGTGGCTGCGCCACGAGCCGATCACGTCCGCTCGCTCCGCCGAGCCGGCGGGCGGGCTGAGGAGGACGACCAGGGCGGCCAGCGCGGCCACGGCGCCGAAGGCGGCGAGGCCGACGGCGCTACGCATCCTGAGCATCGCAGCCACCTCCGTCGCCGCCGCACACCGGAGGAGAGACGTACGTCCAGCCGCCGGCCGGCTGGTAGACCCAGCCCGCCGCCCCGGCCGCGGGCGCCTGCCACCGCGTACCCCGGTACTTGGCCGCGGCCAGCACCGCCCCGCGGGCGAAGCGGAGGCCGGACGGGGTGCTCATCCGGTGGGCGAGCGGGCGGTACGCGGAGAGCGCCCACAGGCAGACGACCCAGGCGGAGGCGCCCCGGTAGACCTGCCCGCCGTCGCCGACGACGGTGATCTCCTCGTACGCGGCGGCGTGGTCGAGCTCCGGGAAGCGGCGCCGTGCCTCGGCCGACCCGACCGGTACGAGGTCGAGCGGTACGAGCTGCCGCTGCTTCGCCAGCCAGGTGCGGACGAAGGTGCAGAGGGAACACTGCGCGTCGTAGAGGACGGTGAGCCGGCGGACCGGGGCGCTCCGGAAAGCGGCGGCGCCCCGGTCGCCGGCTACAGCGGTGACCATCGGGCTCAGTGCCCGCCGGCCGGCGCGACCGGCGCGGCCGGCCCGCTCCACGGGCCCTGCTGCCCCGCGTAGCCCTGCGGTGCGACCGGCGGGACCTGCTCCCGGTCCATCAGGCCGCGTCGGCGGAACCGGTTCAGGACGTAGACGTTGCCGAGGTGCATCGCACCGAGCACGAGGAGGACGACGCCGAGGTTGCGCGACAGCACCTCGAAGACGCCGCGGGCGTCGGCGACCGTGGTGTCGTCCTGGAGGTACAGGGCGATGAAGCCGAGGTTCACCAGGTAGAAGCCGACCACCAGCAGGTGGTTCACCGCGTCCGCGAGCTTCTCGTTGCCGTGCAGGACGTCGGCGAGGAAGACGCGGCCGTTGCGGCTGAGCGTGCGTGCGACCCAGACCGTGAGGCCGAGGCTGACCAGCAGGTAGATGGCATACGAGACGACCGTGAGATCCACGTTCCCCACCCCTTCTTGAACGTGTTCAAAAGCTTTGGTGTCCGTGACTGTAGACCTGTTTTTGAACACGTTCAAGCGAGAACGCCGTGGATGCCGAGCACGGCCTACTCCTGCGGCGCCACCGCCACCGGGCACGCCGCGTGGTGCAGCGCCGTGTGGCTGACGCGGCCGAGCTGGAGGCCGAAGCCGCGGCGGCGGCGTACGGAGCCGACGACCAGCAGGTCCGCCGTCTCCGACGCGTCGATGAGCGCCTTGCGGGCGTGCCCCTCGTAGACGGTGCTGTGCACGGTGACGTCCGGGTACTCGCGCTGCGGCTCGCGCAGCGCCTCGGTCAGCTCGCGCCCGGCGAGCTCCTCGTGCTCGATGGCGTCGTCGCTGGGCAGCGGGTAGTGGTCCGCCGACTGGTGGGCGGGATGCCGCCAAGCCCGTACGGCCTCGACGCCGCAGCCGCGCGCGGCGGCTTCGCGGAGGGCGAAGCGGAGGGCCGCCGGGGCCTCCTCGGGGTCGCCGACGCCGACGACGATCCGGCCGTACTCGCCGCGGACGTTCCGCTCGCCGCCCCGCACGACGACCACCGGGCAGTGGGCGCGGGCCGCGACCGAGAGGCTGACCGAGCCGAGGAGCAGGCCGGTCAGCGTGCCGCGGCCGGACGGGCCGGTGACGAGCGCCACGGCCCGGCGGGACTCGTCCAGCAGCGCGTTCAGCGGCTCCTCCGGGAGCACGTCCGCCTCGACGACGAGGCCCGGGGCACGCTGCCGGGCGCGCATCTCGGCCACGGCGCTGACGCGCTCCTCTGCGACCGCCTCGGGGGAGGGCTCGCCGTCGGCCGGCAGGCGGGTCTCGTAGCGCTCCCAGCGGGAGGCGTAGACGATGCGGAGCCGGACGCCGTGACGGGTGGCGGCGTCCACGGCCCAGTCCAGGGCCTGCATGCTGCCCGGGGAACCGTCGACGCCCACGACCAGGGGCGGCTGCATCGTCGTCGTCACCACATCACCATGGCACCGGCTGTGGCGCGGCTCACCTCGATAGGGCCGTTCGGGGTGCCTGAGCAGTGGCTATGCGGGCCGAAGTGTCAGGATGAGGGCATGACGACCAAGGTTTACTTCGACATCACCATCAACGACGAGCCCGCCGGGCGCATCACCTTCAACCTCTTCGAGGACGTCGTCCCGAAGACCGCGGAGAACTTCCGCGCCCTCTGCACCGGCGAGAAGGGCTTCGGCTACGCCGGCTCCTCCTTCCACCGCGTCATCCCGGACTTCATGCTCCAGGGCGGCGACTTCACCGCCGGCAACGGCACGGGCGGCAAGAGCATCTACGGCGAGAAGTTCGCCGACGAGAACTTCAAGCTCAAGCACGACCGCCCGGGTCTGCTGTCGATGGCCAACGCGGGGCCGAACACCAACGGCTCCCAGTTCTTCATCACGACCATCGTGACGGGCTGGCTGGACGGCAAGCACGTCGTCTTCGGCGAGGTCGCCGACGAGGCCTCCATGCAGCTCGTCAAGAAGATCGAGTCGCTCGGCTCCCAGAGCGGCAAGACCGCCGCTAAGATCACCATCGCCGAGTCCGGCCAGCTGTAAGCCCGCGCGCTCCGATCCGGCCGCTGCCCACCGCCGAGCGGTGGGCAGCGGCCGGAGGAGCCGGGTTCGCACGGCCCGCCCTGCCGCGGGCCTTCCCCCTTCACCCCTTCCCGGGCATCCTCATGCGCGCCCCACGTCCTCGCGCGCACCGCGTCCTCGCGCGCCCCATCGGAGCCGGCTCCGTCCGAGAAGCCGGCCGCATCCGAGAGGAACAGCCATGGGAACGGGAACCATCCATCGTGCGCTCCGCCCGCTGGGCGCCCTCGTGCTCGTGACCGGCGCGTTCTTCGCCACCTCGTCGGCCGCTGCCGACAACGCCCGGGAAGCGCGGCCCCGGGCCAGACCGGCCGCCGCGGCCGCCGGGTTCGAGATCATGTCGAACCTCAACAACAGATGCCTCAACGTCGCCCACTTCAACACGGGGAACGGCGCCTCCGTACAGACATACGACTGCAACGGCAATGCCAGTGAGCGCTGGACCGAGAACGGCAGCGAGATCCGCAGCGATCTCAGCAGCAAGTGCCTCGACCTGGCCATCGGCAACGGCGACAACGGCGCCACGGTCCAGATGTACGACTGCGTCGGGCTCAAGCAGCAGGGCTGGCACTGGAGCGGCAGCGAGATCCACACCGACCTCAACCACCGCTGCCTGACCATCACGGACGCGAACTGGTGGCAGGGCGCCTCGGTCACGGTCCGCGACTGCGTCGCCGGCGGAGCCGCCC
This sequence comes from Streptomyces sp. SCA2-17, assembly GCF_044336695.1. NCBI lineage: Bacteria > Bacillati > Actinomycetota > Actinomycetes > Kitasatosporales > Streptomycetaceae > Streptomyces > Streptomyces sp. SCA2-17. The sequence goes on along the minus strand of NZ_CP117521.1, from coordinate 3,441,388 downwards.
ACCAGCAGTGGCACAAGGCCTGACCTCCGCCTGACCCCGGCCTGACCTCCGGTCGACGGCAGCGGGAGCCGGGGCCGGCGGCCCCCTCAAAGCCCCCCCTCAAGCCCGCCGGCCCTGCCTCCGCGCACCGCCTTCGCTTCCGCCTCCGCCCCGCTTCCGTCCCGCTGCCGTCCCCGCCTACCAGCTCGACTTGCGTACGCCCGGGAGGTGACCCGCGTGAGCCTCCTTACGGAGGTTGACGCGACTCAGGCCGAACGTACGGAAGTAGCCGCGCGGGCGGCCGTCCGCCGCGTCGCGGTTGCGGACGCGCGTGGCACTCGCGTCGCGCGGCTGGCGGTGCAGTTCGCGGGCGGCGGCCTGCCGTTCCTCCTCCGGGGTCTGCGGATTGCGGATGAGCGCCTTGAGGAGGGCGCGCCGGGCCGCGTAGCGGGCCACCGTCAGGCGGCGCTGCTCGTTCTTTGCGATCTTGCTCTTCTTCGCCATCAGGCTTCCGTCTCCCTCAGACCTTCTCGCCGCGCGCCCGGATGCGGGCGACCGCGGCCTCGATGCCGATCGCGTCGACCGTCCGGATGCCCTTCGCGCTGAGCCGCAGCCGTACGTGGCGGCCCTCGCCGGGGAGCCAGTAGCGCTTGGTCTGGATGTTGGGGTCGAAGCGCCGGGACGTACGGCGGTGGGAGTGGGAGACGGCGTTCCCGAAGCCGGGCTTGCGGCCGGTCAGTTGGCAGTGGGCGGACATACGCGGGACCTCCTAATGAAAATGGAAACCATTTCTGTATAGTAGCCCCCATGGCCCGCAACGAGCTACGCCCCGTCATCAAGCTCCGGTCCACCGCCGGCACCGGATTCACCTACGTCACCCGCAAGAACCGCCGTAACGACCCCGACCGCATGCAGCTGCGGAAGTACGACCCCGTCGCCCGCCGCCACGTCACCTTCCGAGAGGAGCGCTGACCCGCCATGAAGCCCGGCATCCACCCGCCCTACGGCCCCGTCGTCTTCCGTGACCGCGCCGCCGGATTCGCCTTCCTCACCCGCTCGACCGCCACCAGCGACAAGACCGTCGAGTGGGAGGACGGCAGGACGTACCCCGTCGTCGACGTCGAGATCTCCTCGGCGAGCCACCCCTTCTACACCGGCACGGCCCGCGTCCTGGACACGGCCGGACGCGTCGAGCGCTTCGAGCGCCGTTACGGCAGCGGTGGCAGCAGCAACGGCCGCCGCGGAGGCCCGCGGTGACCGCGCCGCGCCCCCTGCCCGTGGCCCTGGTGGGCGGTCTGCACGCGGACGCCCGCCGGGCCGCGGTCGAACACCTCCTCCGCACCGTCCCCGGCAGCGTCGCCCTCCACCACGACCTGGCCACCGCCGCCGCCGGAACGGTTCGCCGGACCGTACGGGACCGCACCGGCGTCCTCGACGCGGGCGAGACCCCGCTCGTCAACGACTGCGCCTGCTGCGCCCTGCGCGAGGACCTCATGCCCGAGCTGGAGCGGCTCGCCGCGGCCGGCACCTGCCGACTCGCCGTCGTCGAGCTGTGGGACTCCGTCGAGCCCAAGGCCATGGCCGAGGTCGTGGCCGCCCACGCGGGCGAGGACCTGCGCCTCACCGGCGTGATCACCGCCGTGGACCCGGCCCTCGTCCTGCCCGCGCTCGGCTGCGGCGACGACCTCGCCGAGGCCGGCCTGGCCGCCGCGGCCGGCGATCAGCGCACCGTGGCCGACACCTTCGCCCGGCAGCTGGAGTACCCGACGGTGCTCGCGCTGGCGGAAGCCACGGCGGAAGCCAGGGCGGAAGCCAGGGCGGAAGCCACGGCGGAACTGGACGACGAGCCCGTCGCCCCCGCCGACGCCACCGACCACGCCCTCCTCGCCCAACTCGCCCCCACCGCCCGCCGCATCCCTGCCGACTCCGTCGAGCTCGCGGCCGCCGCGGTCGCCGGCTTCGACGTGGAGGCCGCCGCGGCCCGTCAGCACCCCGCCTGCGCGCTGCTGCCGCAGGAGGCCGACACGGACGGCGTCACCACGCTCGTGTGGCGTGCCCGCCGGCCCTTCCACCCGGGCCGTCTGTACGCCGCGCTGGAGGACCTGTGCTGCGCCGCCGCACGCAGCCGCGGCCGGTTCTGGCTCGCCGACCGGCCGGACACGCTGCTCGCGTGGGACGCCGCGGGCGGTGCGCTGTGCGTGGAGAGCGCCGGGCCGTGGCTCGCGGCGCTGCCGGACGCCGCCTGGGACATGGTGCCGCCGGACCGGCGCGTGGCCGCCGCCCTCGACTGGGACCCCGAGCACGGCGACCGCCTCCAGCACCTCACCTTCACGTCCCCCGGGCTCGACGGCGACGGGCTGCGCGAGCTGCTGGCGTCCTGCCTGCTGACCGACGCCGAATACGCGGGCGGGCCCGGCGCCTGGCGGCGGCTCCCGGCCGCGTTCGACGCGCTGCTCGATCCCGTTTCCTGACGCCCCGCAAGAACCGGCACACACAAGAACCGGCACACAAGAACCGGCAACCCCGCAAGCACTTCGAGGACTTTCCATGACCCGCCGCCCCGACCACCGCAAGAACCTCAAGCCCCGCCCCAACCCCCTGGAAACGGCGGGCATCACGTATATCGACTACAAGGACACCGATCTCCTCCGGAAGTTCATTTCGGACCGGGGGAAGATCCGCAGCCACCGGGTGACCCGCGTCACCGTCCAGCAGCAGCGCGCCCTGGCCCGGGCGATCAAGAATGCCCGTGAGATGGCACTCCTGCCGTATGCCAGTAAGGGCAAGTAACCGACGCATTCACTAAAGCGCCTGGTCACGATGGTGTAGTCACGCTGAAGAAGTACGGGAACACCGTAAGTGCACGTGCATTCGCTCATGCAGAAGCATGTGAACGCAGCTATGATCCGGGAGTAGTTGTCAACCCCACCATTCGCCGCCGGGCGGGCCGGGGTGCCCTGCAATTCTCCGGGAGAGTCCTGTGCCTCACGCGTACAACGGCCGCGCGTACAACGGCATGGCCGCCGCGGACCTCGACGGCGTCGTCTGGCGGAAGAGCCGGCACTCCAACTCCCAGGGTTCGTGCGTGGAGTTCGCCAAGCTGCCGGACGGTGGAGTCGCCGTGCGCAATTCCCGTCACCCGGACGGACCGGCGCTCGTCTACACCCCGGCGGAGATCGATGCGATGCTGCGCGGGATCAAGGACGGCGAATTCGACTATCTGGTGACCGACTGATCCGGTAGGAGGGCGACAGGCCTTCACTACGCAGTGGGCAGTTACGCGTGGTGGGCAGTTACGCGTGCTGCTCGCGCGGAAGCCGGAACAGCGCCCATACGACCTTGCCGTGCAGCGCCCCCGCCAGCGGATGCCAGCCCCACGTATCGCTGAAGGACTCCACGAGGAAGAGCCCCCGCCCGCACTCCGCCGAGGCGTCCGCCTCGCCCGCCGTCGGGCTCTGCTCGCTCGGGTCGCGCACGGCGCACACGAGCCGCGACGTCCACCGCATGAGATGCAGCCGCACCGGGGGCTCGTAAGCGACGCCGCCGGATATCGGCTCGGGGGGAAGGGCGTAGCGCAGGGAGTTGGTCACCAGCTCCGAGACGACCAGCGCCACATCGTCGAAAAGGCCGCCCAGGTCCCACCCCTGAAGGGTCGTTCTGGTGAACGTGCGGGCCGTCCGGACCGCTTCGAAGCGGGGCGGGAGCGCGCAGGACGCCGAGGTGGAGACGGCCGATGGGGCGATCGGTGGCAGCCCTCGCCACAGGGGAGAGAGCACAGTCGATCCTTCGGTACCCATCCGAGGCACTCCTGGCAATCGTGGACGTGACACGCACGTGTGCGTTCCCCATCGTTCCCAATGCGCGTGGCGGATGCAAGGGCAGATGCACGTGCACGTGGGGGGTTTGGGGGCGCACGTCGGCGTCCGTCCGCAATTCTTCCTACGCCCTCTTCCGTACGGCCTCCGACCTACTCCCCTCCGGGTAGCCGGATGCACACTCAATGCACACTCAACGAGGCCCGGAGATGGCAGACTTCACCGCCGGGGGTTGCGGGGGTCGCCCCCGGAGAGGGCGAGAGCGGCGAAAGCGACAAGCCGGGAACGGAACCGGAAGAGGAGGAGTCGCAAAGATGGCCACGAGCGAGTCGAGCGGTTCTGTGGTGCGCCGCATACTCCTGGGCTCCCAGCTCAGGCGGCTGCGTGAGTCGCGGGGCATCACCCGCGAGGCGGCCGGTTACTCGATCCGCGCCTCCGAGTCGAAGATCAGCCGTATGGAGCTGGGCCGGGTGAGCTTCAAAGCGCGCGACGTGGAAGACCTCCTGACGCTCTACGGAGTCACCGACGAGCTGGAGCGCGAGGCGCTGCTCGGGCTCGCCCGCGAGGCCAATGTCGCCGGCTGGTGGCACAGCTACGGCGACGTGCTGCCGGGCTGGTTCCAGACGTACGTCGGGCTGGAGGGCGCCGCCTCGCACATCGGGATCTACGAGGTGCAGTTCGTGCACGGGCTGCTCCAGACGGAGGGGTACGCCCAGGCCGTCGTCGTGCGCGGCCAGCCCGCGGCCGACGAGGCCGAGGTCGAGCGCCGCGTCTCGCTGCGCATGGAGCGCCAGAAGCTGCTGTTCTCGGAGCGCGCCCCGCACTTCCACGCCGTCCTCGACGAGGCCGCGCTGCACCGCCCCTACGGCGGCGAGGCCGTCATGCGCGGCCAGCTCCAGCACCTCATGGACATCTCCGAGCAGGCCAACGTGACCCTGCAAGTGATGCCTTTCGCCCACGGCGGGCACGCGGGTGAGAGCGGCGCCTTCACCATGCTCCGCTTCCCCGAGTCGGACCTGTCGGACGTGGTCTACCTGGAGCAGCTCACGAGCGCGCTCTACCTCGACAAGCCCGATGAAGTGGCGCAGTACGGAAGGGTGATGGAGCGGCTGCACGAGGACAGCCTCTCGCCGCTGGCCACTCGCGACCTGCTGAGGCGGCTGCTCCAACTCATGTAACACATCAGTACGATGACGTCCCATCAGGAGCGCGTTCCGGTTCGGGCGCACGCGTGCGCCCCCGTATCTCCAGGCAGGGATGGCACATGTCCTACTTCGAAGAATTGGCCTTCCAGTACATCGGCGGCGAGTGGCGGTCGGGCACCGGCTCCTGGGACATCGTCGACTTCAACCCGTACAACGGGGAGAAGCTCGCCTCCATCACCGTCGCCGGCGTCGCCGAGATCGACCAGGCCTACCGGGCCGCCGAGCGCGCCCAGCCCGCGTGGGGCGGCACCAATCCGTACAGCCGCCGCCTGGTCTTCGAGCGCGCGCTGCGCATCATCGACGACCGGGAGGCGGAGCTGGCGGCCGCGATCACCGCGGAGTGCGGCGGGACGGCGCTGAAGGCGGCCTTCGAGCTGCACCTGGTGCGCGAGTTCCTGCGCGAGGCGATCCACCTCGCGCTGCGGGCGGAGGGCCGGATCCTGCCGTCGCCGGACGACACCAAGGAGAACCGGCTCTACCGGGTGCCGGTCGGGGTCGTCGGGGTGATCAGCCCGTTCAACTTCCCCTTCCTGCTGTCGGTCAAGTCCGTCGCGCCGGCGCTCGCGCTCGGCAACACGGTCGTCCTCAAGCCGCACCAGAACACGCCGATATGCGGCGGCGGGCTGGTCGCCAAGGTCTTCGAGGAGGCGGGGCTGCCGGCCGGCGTCCTCAACGTCGTCGTCACCGACATCGCGGAGATCGGCGACGCGCTCATCGAGCACCCGGTCCCGAAGGTCATCTCCTTCACGGGCTCCGACAAGGTCGGGCGCCACGTGGCCACGGTCGCCGCCGGCCACTTCAAGCGCACGATCCTGGAGCTCGGCGGCAACAGCGCGCTGATCGTCCTCGACGACGCCGACCTCGACTACGCGGTCGACGCGGCGGTCTTCAGCCGTTTCATCCACCAGGGGCAGGTCTGCATGGCCGCCAACCGGGTGCTCGTGGACCGCTCGGTGGAGCAGGAGTTCACCGAGAAGTTCGTCGCCAAGGTCAGGAGCCTCAAGGTCGGCGACCCCGGCGACCCCGCCACCCACATCGGCCCCCTCATCCACGCCGGGCAGGCGGAGGCCATCGGCGCGCTCGTCGAGCAGGCCGTCGCGGACGGCGCGACCGCGCTCGTACGGGGCGGGGCCGAGGGCACGCTCGTCTCGCCGTCCGTGCTGACCGGCCTGAAGGCCGACGCGGCCATCCTCGGCCAGGAGATCTTCGGCCCGGTCGCGCTGATCCTGCCCTTCGACGGGGAGGAGGAGGCGATCCGGCTGGCGAACGCCACCCCGTACGGGCTGAGCGGCGCCGTCCACACGGGGAACGTCGAGCGCGGCGTACGGGTGGCCAAGCGCATCGACTCCGGGATGATCCACGTGAACGACGGGACCGTCCACGACGAGCCGATCGTGCCCTTCGGCGGGGAGAAGGCGTCGGGGGTGGGGCGGCTGAACGGGGACGCGATGGTGGACGCGTTCACGACGACGAAGTGGATCTCGATCCAGCACGGGCGGACGAGGTTCCCGTTCTGAGGCTCACTTCTCGTCAGATGCGGGATGTAGGACGGATTCTGACCTCATGGGGCCGTAGATTCGGGCCATCAGCCGGACAGAGCGACGGAAGAAGGCGGACCCCATGGTCATGCACGTCATCGAGAAGGACCCCTCCGACGAGCGCGGCACGCTGCTGGCCTTCGTGGAGGCCCAGCGGGGCGGCCTGCGCAGAGCACTGCTCGGGCTGACCGACGAGCAGGCCGGGCAGCGGCCGAGCGCCAGCGAGCTGAGCCTCGGCGGGCTCGTCAAGCACGCGGCCGAGGTCGAGCAGATCTGGGTGCGGATGGCCCAGGGCCGGGAGCCCGACACCAAGCGGGAGCAGTCGACGTGGGGCGACAGCTTCCGGCTGACCGACGGGGAGACCGTCGCCGGGGTGCTCGCCTTCTGGGAGCGGGTGACCGCGGAGACGGAGGAGTTCATCCGCTCCGTGCCCAGCCTGGAGGACACGTTCCCGCTGCCCGCCGCGCCGTGGTTCCCGGCGGACAGCCGGGTGTCGATGCGGTGGCTGCTCCTGCACCTGGTCGAGGAGTTCGGGCGGCACGCCGGGCACGCGGACATCGTCCGCGAGTCGCTCGACGGGAAGACGGCGTTCGAGCTGGTGGCGCTCGCGTCCGGGGACGAAGAGGTCTGAGGTAGGACCAGGTAGGACAAAGGGGTTCGAGCGGCCCGCCCGGCCACGTTCCGCCTACTCTGTCAATCGGAGGCGGCTGAGCAGGTGGAACGAGGGGAACTGAGGGCGCGATGTCGGCGATCCGGCTGCTGGTCCTGGGCTCCGTGCGGCAGCACGGGCGGGCGCACGGCTACCAGGTCCGCAGCGACCTGGAGCTGTGGGGCGCGCACGAGTGGTCCAACGCCAAGCCCGGCTCGATCTACCACGCGCTCAAGGCGATGGCGAAGCAAGGCCTGCTCATCGCCCACGACACGGCCCCGAGCGAGGCCGGCGGCCCGCCCCGTACGGAGTACGAACTGACGCCGGACGGCGAGGCGGAGTACTTCCGCCTGCTGCGGCACGCCCTCTCCGCCCACGACGAGAAGACCGACGTCCTCACGGCCGGCGTGGGCTTCCTCACCGACCTCCCGCGCGCCGAGGCCGTCGCCCTGCTGCGGCAGCGGATCGCGGCCCTGGAGGAGTGGCGCGAGGAGATCCGCCGCCACTGGACCCCGGCGGAGGGCGAGGACTGGGGCCACATCGCCGAAATCATGGGCCTCTGGATCCACACGGCGGAGACGGGCGACGCGTGGACCCGCGGCCTGATCGAACGGCTGGAGGCGGGGGCGTACGAGATGGCGGACGAGCGGGCCGGCGGGGCGCCGGACCGGACGGCCGGCGAAAACAACTCCAGCAAATGATCAAGGGGTGCTAGCCTCCTTCCTAGAGGTCCTAGGAAAGGGGTTGTGCCATGGTGCGCGCTGGGCTCACCGCCGCCAAAGTGACGGCCGCCGCCGCCGAGATGGCCGACGAGGCCGGGCTCGACAAGGTCACCGTCTCCGCGCTCGCGCGCCGGCTCGGCGTCAAGGACGCGAGCCTGTACTCGCACGTGAAGAACCTGCGCGACCTGCGCGTCCGCATCGGGCTGCTGGGCTCCGAGGAGATGACCGAGCGCATCGGCGCGGCGGTCGCGGGGCGCGCCGGCAAGGACGCGCTCGTCGCCTTCGCCGACGCCTACCGGGGCTACGCCCTCGACCACCCCGGCCGCTACGCCGCGACACAGATGCGGTTCGAGCCGGAGGAGGTCGCCGGCTCCGCCGGCTTCCGCCGCAGCATCGAGCTGACCTACGGCATGCTGCGCGCCTACGACCTCGCCGAACCGGACCTGACCGACGCGGGCCGCCTGCTGCGGAGCACGTTCCACGGCTACATCCACCTCGAACTCGGCGGCGGCTTCGGCCACTCGCGCGACGTCGGGGCGTCCTGGGCGCGTTCGCTCGACGCGCTCCACCGGACGCTGGAGAACTGGCTGGCCCGAGAGACGTCCCGAGAGACGGGGAACACGTGATGAACGACCTCACCCACCTCACCACCGGCACCCTCGACGTGCCCGGCGCCACCCTCTACTACGAGCAGCGCGGCAGCGGGCCGGTCCTGCTGCTGATACCCGGCGCGGGTGCCGACGCCGGCCTGTACAAGGCGGTCACCAGGAGCCTGACGGACCGGTACACCGTGGTCTCCTTCGACCCGCGCAGCATGTCCCGCAGCCCGCTTCACGGCCCCGTCGCCGACCAGCAGGTGGCCGTATGGAGCGACGACGCGTACCGGCTGCTCGAACTCCTCTCACCGGACGAGCCCGCCGACGTGCTCGGCTGCAGCGCGGGCGCGATCGTCGCCCTCGACCTGCTGGCCCGGCACCCCGGCCGGGTGCGGCGGGCCGTCGTCCACGAGCCGCCGCTCGTGGAGCTCCTGGAGGACCCCGCGCCGCACCGGGCCCTGTTCGCCGAGGTGCGCGAGACGTTCCGCAAGGAGGGGGCCGGCCCCGCCATGGCCCGCTTCAGCGAAGGGCTCGGGGGCGACCGGCCGTCCGAGCAGCACGCGGCCGAACTGCCCCCGGAGATCCAGGAGATGGCGCCCCGCATGTACGCCAACCTCCCGGTCTTCCTGGAGCACGTCCTCTGCCCGTTCACCGGGTGGTCCCCGGATGTCACCGCTCTCCGCGACACCGCGCACAAGCTGGTCCCGGCGGCGGGCCGGGAGTCGCGCGAACAGGTGGCGCTGTACGGCCCCGCCGCCCGCCTGGCGGAGCTGACCGGCAGCCCGCTGGCGGAGTTCCCGGGCGGCCACCTGGGCGTCACCGAGCGCCCGGCGGAGTTCGCCGCGCACCTGCTGGCCGCGCTGGCGAGGGAAACCCGCCCGGCCGCACCCGCGGCCGGCTACGCGCCCGGCACCAGCAGCAGCTCGTCCGCGTAGCACCACGCCCATTCCTCGCCCGGTTCGAACGACCGGGCGAGGTCGTGTCCGGGCACAGTGTGCGCGTGGGCGCTGGCGTGCCGGTTCGGGGAGCTGTCGCAGCAGGAGACGTGGCCGCAGACCAGGCACTCGCGCAGGTGCACCCACGTGCCGCCCGTGCGCAGGCAGTCCTCGCAGCCCTTCGTCGTGCTCGGGGTGACGTCGGCGGCCGCCTCGCCGAGGTGGGCGCAGTCCCGCCGGGTCGGGCGGCCCTCGACGTCCGCCGCCACCTGCCAGGTTCCGGTTCCGGTCATACCCCCAACGTAGCCCGGAACTCGCAACCCCGCAGGTCAGGGCGATTGTCAGTGCCTGCTGGCAGGATCTTTTCCGTGAGGCTGGCAGTGGCGGAGACGGGCGACGGGGGTGTCCGTCTCCGCGCCGTCGACCTCGCGGGGGAGCCCGCCGGGCCGGTCGAGTCGGCGGGCAGCCTGGCCGAGGCGGTACGGGCGCGGCCGGGGGTCGAGCGGTGGGTGTGGCGGTCCACCGCTCAGCATTACCCGCAGTTGCTCGCGGCGGGCCTCCGCGTCGAGCGGTGTTACGACGTGGAGGCCGCCGAGAGCCTGCTGATCGGGCACGAGGAGGGTCAGTCCGGGCAGCCGCGGTCGCTCGCCGCGGCGTGGGCGCGGCTGCGCGGGCTGCCCGTGCCAGCCGATCCGCCGCCGCGCGCGGCCGGCGGGCAGCCGTCGCTGTTCGAGCCGGGGCCGGTGCCGCTGCCGCCGGGCACGGATCCGCTCGACGCCCTGATCGAGGTCCACGCCGCGCAGCTCGCGCGGGCGCGGGCGGCCGAGCACCCCGGCCGGCTCCTGCTGCTCCTCGCCCTGGAGTCCGCGGGCACCCTGGTCGCCGCCGAGCTGAACCGCGCCGGCCTGCCGTGGCGCGCCGACGTCCACCGCGCGCTCCTGGACGAGCTGCTCGGCGAGCACTTCCCGGGCGGTCTGGAGCCCCGGCGGCTGGCCGAGCTGGCGGAGGCCGTCTCGCACGCCTTCAGCAAGGACGGCGAGGAAGTCCGCGTACGGCCCGATCTGCCCGCCGACATCGTCCGGGCCTTCGCGCGCCAGGGCATCGCCCTGTCCTCCACGCGCGCGTGGGAGCTCAAGGAGCTCGACCACCCGGCCGTGGAGCCCCTGCTGGAGTACAAGAAGCTGTACCGGCTGCACACCGCGCACGGCCGCTCCTGGCTGCAGACGTGGGTGCGCGACGGCCGCTTCCGCGCCGAGTACGTGCCGAGCGGCTCCGTCTCCGGCCGCTGGACCACCAACGGCGGGGGCGCCTTGCAGATCCCGCGCGTCGTGCGGCGCGCCGTCGTCGCCGACCCCGGATGGCGGCTGGTGGTCGCCGACGCCGATCAGCTGGAGCCGCGCGTCCTGGCCGCCGTCTCCCGCGACCCGGGCCTGATGGAGGCCGCGAGCGGCGAGCGCGACCTGTACGCGGCGCTGTCCGACCGGGCCTTCGCCGGCGACCGCGAGCGGGCCAAGCTCGCGCTGCTCGGCGCGGTCTACGGCCAGACCTCCGGCGACGGCCTGAAGCACCTCGCCGACCTGCGCCGCCGCTTCCCCGCGGCCGTCGCCCTCGTGGACGACGCGGCGCGCGCGGGCGAGGAGGGCCGCCTCGTCCGCACCTGGCTCGGGCGCACGTGCCCACCGGCGTCCACCGCCCCGCCCGACGAGGCCGGCATCCCGCAAGGCGCCGAGGAGGAGGCCCCGCCCGGCTACGGCAGCACCCCGGCCGGCCGGGCCCGCGGCCGTTTCACGCGGAACTTCGTCGTGCAGGGCAGCGCCGCCGACTGGGCCCTGGCCCTGCTCGCGGCCCTGCGCCAGGAGCTCGCGGGGCTCCGCGGCGAGCTCGTCTTCTTCCAGCACGACGAGGTCATCGTGCACTGCCCCGAAGCCGAGGCGGCCACCGTCAGCGAGGCGATCCGCACGGCCTCGGCCCGCGCCGCGCACGTCGTCTTCGGGGACACCCCGGTGCTGTTCCCGTTCACGACGGCCGTGGTGGAGTGCTACGGCGACGCGAAGTGACCCCGGCCCCCGGCCGGACACGACCCCCCGTGCGGACCAGCCCAGCGCGCAGCGCGGCCTCCCGCCGCGCACGATGAGCCCAGGGGCGCCCGGCGGCGGCGGCCCGACCGTGACCCCCGACCGCCGCTCAGGTGAGGCCCTGTCATGACGTCCTTCAGCCTTGAGCAGGTGCGCCGGTGCACCGTCGCCGTGGACCTCGGCGCCGCCCGCACCCGGGTCTACCTGCGCGACAACGGCCTGATCGTGGACGAGCCGAGCATCGCCGCGATCAACACCCGTACGGGCTCGCTGATCGCGGTCGGACAGCTCGCCGAGGGCATGGCGGGGCGCACTCCCGCCCACATCAGCGTCGTCCGGCCGATCTCCGGCGGCACCGTCGTCGACATCGAGATGGCCCAGCGGATGCTCCGCAGCCTCGTCAGCGACAAGGTGCGCCGCGCCTGGCGGCGCAAGCCGATGCTGCGCGCCGCGGTGTGCATCCCGCACGACGCGGACCCGCTCGCCCGCCGCGCCGCCGTCGAGACCCTGATGGGCCTGGGCACGCGGCGCGTGGAGCTGGTCGACACCCTCATCGCCGCCGCCGTGGGCTGCGGGCTGCCCGTCGAGCAGCCCGAGGCGACGATGATCGTGGTGTGCGGGGCGGCGTCCACGCAGGTCGCCGTCCTGTCGCTGGGGGCGATCGTGGCGGCGGAGAAGGTGCTGGTCGGCGGCGACGCCATGGACTACGCGGTCGTGGAGTACCTGCGCAGCCGCCACGAGCTGATGCTGCCGACGCAGGGCCTGCGCCCGCTGCGCCTCGCACTGGCCGCGGAGCCCATGCAGGAGAGCGCCGAGGTCCGCGGCCGGGACGTGGCGACGGGCCTGTCCCGTACGGTCCTGGTGAACACCAGCGACGTCCGCGAGGTCATGCACACGCCGCTGACCGCCGTCCTGGACGCGATCGGCCGCGTGCTGCGCGCCTGCCCGCCGGACCTCGTGGCGGACCTGGTCGACCGCGGTGTGATGCTCGCGGGCGGCAGCGCGGTGCTGCCCGGCCTGGACCGGATGATCGAGGACGCCACGGGGATGATCGTGCGGATCGCGGCCCACGCCGACGTGTGTTCCGTGCTCGGGCTCGGCGCGATGATGGAGGGCAAGGTGCAGCCGCTGCACCTGGATCCGCTGGCGTCGTAGCAACTCGACGTCGCAGCAACTCGACGTCGTAGCAACTCGCCGCACGGCGCGCCGCTTTGTCGCTTTGGGAACTTCCGTACCCCTCTCCCCCGTTCTCCCCGTACACCCCCGTTGTGATGTATGAGGAGAAACAGCAAATGGCGCTCTGGGACCGGCTCAAGGACTCCGCGACGACGATGCAGGGTCAGCTGGTGGCGAAGAAGAACGAGCTGAAGAGCGGCGCGTTCCGGGACGCGAGCATGGCCATGTGTGCCCTGGTGGCGGCCGCCGACGGTTCGATCGACGCCTCGGAGCGGCAGCGCGTCGCCTCGCTGATCGCCACCAACGAGGTGCTGCAGAACTTCCCGGCCGACGACCTCCAGGCCCGCTTCAACGACTACTGCCAGAAGCTCACGGCCGACTTCGACTTCGGCAAGGTCAGCGTGATGCAGACCATCGGCAAGGTGCAGAAGAAGCCGACCGAGGCCCGTGCGGTCATCCAGATCGGCGTCGTCATCGGCGGCGCCGACGGCGACTTCGACAAGACCGAGCAGGCCGTCGTACGCGAGGCGTGCTTCGCGCTGGGCATCAACCCGGCCGAGTTCGACCTCTGACGGTCAGGCCTCCGGCCGTCCCCTGAAGCGCGCTCAGGCGGGCTGCGGCATCGGCGATACGGGCGGTGTCCGCCGCCCCTCGTCCTCGCCCCGGCCCGCCGTGGTCCACGTCCCCAGCGCGATCTCCGCGGTGATGCCGGGGCCGAAGCCCGCGATGATGCCGCGGGCGTTGTGCGGCGCGCCGCCGTCGGCCCAGAGGCGCTCCAGGGCGTCGAAGATGACGGCGCTGGCGATATTGCCCCGCTCGGTGAGCGTGGCGCGGCTGTAGCGGAACCATTCGGGCGCGAGGTCGAGGTATTTGCACAGGTCGTCGAGGATCCTCGGCCCGCCCGCGTGGACGATGTAGAAGCCCAGGCCGGAGACGTCCCAGTCGTGGGGCTCGGCCATGTCGCGCATGGCGGGGGCGAGCATGGCCATCGTGCCCGGCACCCGCTTGTCCAGCAGGAAGTGGAATCCGGTGTCGCGGACCGCGTAGGAGATCCAGCTCTCGGTGTCGGGCACGAGGTGGGAGCCGTTGCGCTCCAGGTGCACGCCCTCGCCGCCCTCGCCGCGCACCACGGCCGCGGCCAGGGCGTCGCCGAAGAGGCCGTTGGACAGGAGATTGCCGACGCCGAGGTCGGTGGGCTGGTAGAGCAGCGAGCAGAACTCGCAGCAGACGATGAGGGCGTTGGCCCCGGGGTAGGCGGTGCAGAAGTCGTGCGCGCGGTTGATGGCCGCGCCGCCGGCCGCGCAGCCGAGCTGGGCGATCGGCAGCTGTCTCGTCGTGACCGGGAAATCCATGTTGTTGATCAGCCAGGCCGTCATGGACGGCATCATGAATCCGGTGCACGAGGCGTAGACGATCAGATCGATGTCGCGTGACGTCAGCTGGGCGTTCTCCAGGGCCCGCCGGACGACGCCGGGGACACGGGCCTTGGCCTCGGTCTCGTAGAGGTTGTTGCGCCAGGTGAATCCGGGGTGCTTGAGGGTGTCCTCAATGGGCTGGAGGATGTGCCGGGTCTGGACTCCGGTGTTGCCGATCAGACGCAGCGCCAGCGGCAGCTGCGGATGGTCGGCGTGCAGCGTCCGGGCCAGGTGCAGGGTCTCCTCCATCGTGATGACGTGCTCGGGTACGGCGATGGCCGGTCGGCAGAGCGTTGCCATGACTGCCTCCTTACCAGGGACTTACCGGTCCAGGGGACTGACCGGGTGACTTACCGGGCGACGGGGCGTCGCCTTTGTGCGGGCGGCGGGCCCCGGCGCCCCCGTCGGGGTGCCGGAGGCCCGTCGCACTACCAGGCCACGGGGAGGGCGAGCGGGAAACGCCAGATGGAGCCGGTGTTCCACCGCACTTCCTCCGCCGGGACGGCCAGGCGGAGTGCGGGAAAGCGGGTGAGCAGCGTGCCGATGGCGACCTGGAGCTCCATGCGGGCCAGCCGGGCCCCCAGGCAGTGGTGCGTGCCGTGGCCGAAGGTGAGGTGGGCGGGGGCGTCCCGCCGCGCCAGGTCCAGCTCGTCGGGGCGGTCGTAGACGCGCTCGTCGCGGTTGGCGGCGAGGTAGGAGACGTGGACGGTCTCGCCCGCGCGGATGGTGACGCCGTCCAGCTCCACGTCCTCCGTGGCCTGGCGGGGGATGCCCACGCCCTGCCGGTACGGGATGAAGCGCAGGAGCTCCTCGATCGCGGAGGGCAGCAGCTCGGGCCGGGCCCGCAGCAGCTCCAGCTGCGCGGGGTGGGTGAGCAGGGTGTAGACGATGTTGCTGATCTGGTGGGCGATGGTGTTGTGGCCGGTGACGAGCAGGAGCATGCCCATCACCGCGACCTCGCGGGCGTCCAGCAGCTCGCCGTCCTCGCGGACCGCGGCCAGGGCGCTGAGCAGGTCGCTCCCGGGGTGCCGGCGGCGGGCCGCGGTCAACTCGGCGAAATACGCGCGGAGTCCGGCCTTCCCCTCGGCGGCCGCGGCGCCGTCGGGGGTGCCGGGCGCCATCATCGCCGTCGCCCAGCGGCGCAGCGGGGCGCGGTCCGGGCCGGGGACGTCCAGCAGCTCGAAGACGGTGTCGAGCGGGAGGGGGGCGGCCAGCCAGTCGGAGACGTCGGCCGGGGAGCCGTGGTCGGCCATGGCGTCGAGCAGGCCGTCGACCGTGCGCCGGGTGCGCGGGCGCAGCTCCTCGACCCGGCGGTCGCCGAACGCCGCGGCCACCAGGCCGCGCAGGCGGCTGTGGGCCGGCGGATCCATGAGGTTGATCGAATCGACGTGGTCGACGAGGTCGGGCGTGACGCGCGGGAGGTCGCGGCCGATCAGGGCGGCGCGGCTGAAGCGGGGGTCGGAGGTGACCGCGCGGACGTGCTCGTGCCGGGTGACGAGCCAGGCGGCACGGGCGGCGGGGCCGTCTGAGGGGGATTCGCGGCCGGGACCGGGGCCGGGGGCCGGACCGGAAGCGGGACCGGAGCCTCCGGAAGCCGCCGGGCCGTCGTCCGTGGCGTCGCCCGCGCCGTCCCCGCGGGGCATGGGGATGCGGGTGATCGGCGGCTCGCTCCGCAGCCGGGCCAGGAAGGGATCGAACTCCAGGGCCTCATCGTGGCGGAACGGACAGGTCCACACCGACTCGGAGGTGGTCATCGAAGACTCCCATCCCAAGGGCCCCGCCCCGGAGAGCGTGCCAGCTTATTTTCAGACCATGCCGCACCAATGACTCCGCCACACCCCAGCCTTCGCAGTTCACCCGAATGGTGGAAATTTCGGAGAATCACCCGTCGCATCCCCCACTTTTCCCTTCTTCCTCACCACTCCCCCAGGCTCCGCTCCGGCGCCCTTCCGCGCGCCCCTGATTCCCCCGGCCGACCGGCGTGTCCTGGGCCGGACTTCACACAGAGCATGCTTAGCCTCATTTGTCCGACATCACTGATTAAGTGATGAATTTACCTGCATCGCCTCAGGAGGCGCCGCACATGCTCACCCAAGAATCCCTTCGACCCCTCGCGTCCCCCGCCGGGTCGGCCGCGATCGGCTCCCTGATGGTGGAGCCGGAAGCAGCCGTCAGCGGCGCTCCCCTGCCCGCGCCGGAGGCCGCGGGCTTCCTGCTCGCCCTCCTCCTGCTGTCGCCCAAGGAGCCGAAGGAGCCGAAGGGCAAGTGAGTTCCCGTTCGGCCTACGCCGCGGCGGCCGACGAACTGGCCTCCCGCGTCCTCCGCGCCCTCCGGGGCACGGAGGACGCGGGGGGTACGGCCCTCGTCACCCCGCACCTCGACAGCGCCCCCGGCGCCTCCGGCTCCCCGGACTTCCCCGACTCCCTCGACTCCCCCGGATCGCTGGCGGCCCTTGCCGCCGTCCGGGTGATCGGGGCCGACACCTTCACGCCGCACGTCCTCACCGGCGCCCCCTTCCACGCCTCCGACGCGGCCGCCGTGGCGCGCGCCTTCGAGGCGTTCCCCGTGCCCGGCCACGGCCCCTCCGCCCCGGCCGACGAGCGCACCGCCGCCTGGCGCGACTGGGCGACCGCGCAGCTCCTGGCCCGTACGCGCGGCTACGCGGGCAACCCGGTGCCCGCCACCCTGCCCGAAACGCGCGACGACCTGACGGACACCACCGACTGGCAGCGCTGGTCCGTCCGGATGGCCCAGCTTGCGCCGCTCGCCACGCCCGCCCTGGAAGGCCCCGTCCGGGACGCCGCCCGCGACGCCGCCCTCCCCCTGAGCCGCGGCCTGACCCGCTCCGTGCTGCGCCGCGACTTCCCCACGGCCGTGCGCCTGCTGCGCTGGCTCGCCCTGCTCCGCCATGACGGCATCGCCCTGCCCCTGGAGCCGGAACCCGTCCTCGACCACATCCGGCTGCTCGGCGGCGCGGGCCCGCGGACGGCGCTCGACCTGGCGGTCGCCGCCCACCTGCTGAACGGCCGGACCGAAGACGTACGCAACGAGCCCACGGAGACGCCGGCATGACCCCTTCCGCTCCCGCCTCCGCCCCCGCCGCGATCCCCGCGCCCGTGACGGCGGCCGCGCGCGCCATGGCCGACCGCGCGCTGTCCTGGCTGCACGCCCACCGCGCGCTCGGCGCGCTCCCGCCCGGCACCACCGAGGAGCTCGCCGACCCCGACGGCGTCTACAAGCCCCTGGGCGAGACCACGCTCGCCGCCTCCATCATCCTGCGCGACGGCATGGCCGGACCCGGCCAACTGGCCGCGGCCCAGAGCCTCATGGACTTCACCTGGCTCCAGCTACGCAAGGGCGACATGCTCTACGAACGCCAGCTGCGCCACACCCTGATGACGGACCCGCTGGAGATGTACGCGCACTTCGTGCGCTGCGGCTACCGGCACGCGGACATGGACCGGCTGCTGGCCCACCGCGTCCGGCTGCGCTCGGTGCACAGCACCGAGCTGCTGCCCAACCGCCGCCTCGCCGTGGCCAACGCCGCCCGCATCACCGGCCTCGACCACGGCGAGGACTTCGAGGCGCTCGCCCGCGCCACGTGGCTGGGCGCCACCCCCGAGCCCTGGGCGATCAACTGGATCACCGCCTACGCGATGACCCACACCGTCTTCCACCTGACCGACTGGGGCGGCCGCCCCGAGGGACTCCCCGCCGACCTCACCGCGTACGTCCGCACCTGGCTGCCCGTGTGGATCGACATCTGGCGCGAGGTCCGGCAGTGGGACCTCGTGGCCGAACTCCTCATCGTGGGCGCCTCTTTGTCCGAGCCCTACTGCCGGCCGGAGGACTGGGAGGCCATGGCCGCCCTGCAACACGAGGACGGCCTGATGCCCGCCGACGGCGACCCCGTCGACGAGGACCCCGTCCGCCGGTACAAGGAGCACCAGCACACCACCGTCGTGACCGCCGTGGCGGGCTCCATCGCCCTGGCCCGGGCGGCACGAGCCCGGTGACGGAGCCCCTGGAGACGCCGGCAGCCCGGACGCCCGCGCTGTCCGCCGCGGCGGCGGAAGCGGCGGCCGCCGCGGAAGCGGCCGCGGAGGGCGTCACCGCGCCGCCGCTGAACGCCCTGCTGCTGCCCCTGCCCGACGCCGCCCGGGGCGCGCGCGCCGTCGCGGTCGCCGCGGTGCGCGGCGACGAGCAGATCATCGTCTGCCGAGGGCCCGCCGAGGAGGACACCCGCTTCGAGACCGGGTCGCTCACCAAGACGTTCACCGCGCTGCTGCTCGCCGAGCTGGCCGCCCGCGGCGAGGTCCGCTACGACGACCCCCTCGACCGCTACCTGCCGCCCGGTGCCCGCCGCGTCCCCGGCCCTCCGCTCACCCTCCTCCACCTCGCCACGCACACCGCGGGCCTGCCCCGGCTGCCCCCCGGGATGCTCGCCCGCTCCGTCCGCACGGGATGGTTCCGCAACCCGTACGCCGCCTTCACCACGGACGACCTGCTGGCGGCGCTGCCCCGGACGCGGCTGCACCACCGCCCCGGCACCCACGTGCGCTACTCCAACTACGGCGTGGGCCTGCTCGGCCTCGCCCTGGCGCGCGCGGCCGGCGGCGGGCCCGGCGACTACCCGGCGCTGCTCGGCGAGCGCGTCCTGGACCCGCTCGGCCTGGCCGACACCGACTGCGACCCCGCCCGCCCGCAGGTCGTGGGCCACTGGCACGGCCGGCCCCGGCCGCCCTGGCTCGTCCCCGGGCTGCCCGGCGCGGGCGCGCTGCGCTCCAGCGCGCGGGACCTGCTGCGCTGCCTGACGGCCCTGCTCGCGCCCGAAGCGGCCGCCCCGCCCAGCCTGCGCGTCGCCCTTACGGAGGTGCAGCGGCCCCGGCTGGCGCTGCGGCGCTCGGGGCGCCGCCTGTGCCTCGTCTGGAACCTGCGCATGCGGCCCGGCGGGCCGCTCCTGCACCACTCCGGGGGCACCCGCGGCTGCACGGCCTTCGCCGGCTTCGCACCCGGCTCGCGCACCGGCCTCGTAGCCCTGGCGGACACGTCCCCGGCCCCGGCGGGCGCCTTCATCCAGGCGGCGTACGGGACGCTGTGCGGGCTGGGCGAGGACGGCCCCGGGCACGACGTCCTGAAGCAGGGCCTGCGGCGGTAGGGCGCCCGGGAACGTCAGCCGCCCGCCACGTGCCGGGTGACCGACGCCGCGAACTCCCGGGCCGCGGGGGACAGGGCCGACCACTGGCGGGCGGCCCAGCCGACCTCCAGGGGCGGGATGCCCGCGACCGGGATCAGCCGGACGGCGCCCGACGGGCTCACCAGGCCCGGCATGGCCGGTATCAGGGCGTGCCCCAGGCCCAGTTCGGCCAGCAGCAGGGCCGTGTCCCAGTCCGTGGCCCGGGTGGTCGCGCGCGAGGAGAGGGCGACCGCGCCCAGCACGTCCTCGACCTGCCGCCCGGAGCTCGTCCCGGCGGGCGGGCGGATGAGGCACGTACGGGCGAGGTCGGCCGCACCGAGCGTGCCCTTGGCGGCGAGCGGATCGCCGGGGTGGACGGCCAGCACCCACTCCAGGCTTTTGACCGGGCGCAGTTCGACGCCCTGGGCGTCGGAGGTGACGGTCACCCAGGCGAGGTCGACGGCCCCCGAGCGCAGGGCGTCGATGCAGCGGTGGCTGGAGCGCTCGGTGTGGAACTCCAGGCCGACGTCCGGGTACTGCCTGCTGTACTCCTCGATGGCCGTGCCCATCAGGTGCCGGATGGTGGTCGCGCCGGTGGCGATGACGACGCCGCCGCCCCGGCCGGTGCGCAGCTCCTCCAGGGTGCGCAGGCCCTCGCCGAGGGCGGTGAGCCCGTCGGACGCGGCCCGCTGGAGGATCCGCCCCGCCTCCGTGGGCACCACGCCGCGCGGCTGCCGCTCCATCAGCGGCAGCCCGACCTCCTTCTCCAGGCGCCGGACGTGCTGGCTGACGGCGGACTGACTGCAATTCATCTCGCGGGCCACGGCACTGAGGTTGCGGGCCTCGCACACCATGACGAACACCTTCAGGTCATCTAGCGTCACCCGGCCAAGATACAAGCTCAGCCTTTGATCGATCGAGTCAAGTCATAGGATTGACTTGGGATATGAAGTGCCGCCATGATCTACGTGAAAAGCGGCGGCAACCTGTCCGTGGCTTCACACAGCAGCACAGAGCGTTCCGTTGCTGCGCATGCACAGCAGCGGGCCGAGCGTGGCTGCGGACAGGTGTCGACCAAGCCCCGCGGGGCCTGGCCCCTGCGCTCACCCCGGAGCTCACTTGGCGCCCTCTCGGCGCCCCTCGGGTGCTCGCCCGGTGCCCTCTCAGCGCTCATCCGATGCTCGCCGCAGGACCGGCACGGCTTCCAGCAGCTGCCGCGTGTACGGGTGCCCGGGCTCTTCCCACACGCGCTCGACCGGCCCCCGCTCCACGACTCTTCCCTCCCGCATCACCACCACCTCGTCGCACAGGTAGCGCACGACGCCCAGGTCGTGGGTGACGACGCACAGTGCCATGTCCCGCTCGGCGGTGACCCTGCTCAGGACGTCGAGGACCTGGGCCCGTACGGACACGTCCAGGGCGCTGACCGGCTCGTCGGCGAGGAGCACGGAGGGGCGGGGGGCCAGGGCCCGCGCGATGGCGATGCGCTGCCGCTGCCCGCCGGAGAACTGGTGCGGGTAGCGCCCGGCCGCCTCCGCCGGCAGGCCCACGTCGGCGAGGAGCTCCGCCACGCGGTCCGCGGCCGCGGGCGAGCGGCGGTCGGGGAGCGGCTCGGCGATGACGTCCCGCACGCGCATCCGGGGGTCGAGGGAGCCCATGGGGTCCTGGAAGACCACCTGGAGGCCGCCGCCCGGAACGCCCCGCGGATCATCGCCCGCCGCGTTCTCGACCGTCCCCGCCGTCGGCCGGTCCAGCCCGGACAGCAGCCGCAGGAGCGTGGTCTTCCCCGACCCCGACTCGCCGACCACCCCGACGCGGGCGCCCGCGCGCAGCTCCAGGTCCAGGCCCTCCAGCGCCGTGAAGTGCGTCCGCGGGCCGAGGAGGCCGCGGCGCGGGCGGGCGTAGCGGCGGGTCAGGCCGCGGGCCCGCAGCAGCGTCCGCGGCTCGGCGGGCGCGGGGGGCCGCGGGGCGGGGACCGACAGGTCGGAGGCGCTCAGCAGGCCCTGCGTGTACGGGTGCTCCGGCTGCCGCAGCACCCGCTCCACCGGCCCGCTCTCGACGATCTCCCCGTCGTGCATGACCAGGACGCGGTGGCAGACGGACGCGACGAGCGCGAGGTCGTGGCTGATGTAGAGCACCGCCGTGCCGCGCTCGTCCGACAGGCCGGTGATCAGGTCGACGATCTCCTTCTGGACGGTGACGTCCAGGGCGGTGGTCGGCTCGTCGCAGATCAGCAGGGCGGGGTCGTTGGCGAGGGCCCCGGCGAGGACGGCGCGCTGGCGCTGGCCGCCGGAGAGCTGGTGGGGGTAGGCGCGGGCGGCGCGGGCCGGGTCGGGCAGCCGCAGCCGGCCCAGGAGCTCCACGGCCGTCTCGCGGGCGGCGGCCCGGCCGGGGCGCTCACCCCGGGGGCCGTGCAGCCGCAGCGCCTCGGCGACCTGCGGGCCCGTCCTCATCACGGGGTTGAGGGCCGTCATCGGCTCCTGGAAGACCATGCCCGCGAGCCGCCCCCGTACGGTCGACAGCTCGCGGTCGTCCGCGCCCAGCAGGTCGAACGGGACACCGGCCAGGCGGGCGCTGCCGGCGGCCCGCAGGCCCTCGCCGAGGAGGCCCAGCAGGGCGAGCGCGGTGAGGGTCTTGCCGGAGCCGGACTCGCCGATGATGCCGACGCGCTCGCCCCGGCCGACGGTGAAGCCGACACCCCGCACGAGCGGCTTGCCGCCCGCGTCGACGGTGAGGCCCTCGACCTCCAGCAGCGCGCCGCTCCCCGGGCTCACCGGATCCGCGGTATCCGTACGGCCCTCCGGATCCACCGGGCTCACCGGACACCTTCCAGCGTGGGGTCGAAGCGGTCCCGCAGGCCGTCGCCCAGGAGGTTGAGGCCCATGACGGCGGCGGCGACGGCGAGGCCCGGCCACAGGCACAGCTCGGGCTTGGAGAACAGCAGCTCCTGGGAGTCGAGCAGCATGCGGCCCCAGGACGGGGTGGGCGGCGGCGTGCCGAGGCCCAGGTACGACAGGGCGGCCTCGGCGAGCACGGCCGTCGCGAAGGCCACCGACACCTGCACGATGACCACGTCGCGGATGTTCGGCAGGACATGCCGCACGGCGATGGCCGCTCGGGTGCGCCGGGCGAGCCGCGCGGCGTCGACGTACTCGGCGGCCATGACGCGCAGCGTCGCGGCGCGGGCCACGCGCGCGAAGCCGGGGGCGGAGGCGATGCCGATGGCCACCATGGCGGTGAGCGTGCTCGTGCCGTACACCGCCGCCAGCATGATGGCGAGCAGCAGGGCGGGGAAGGCCAGCAGGAAATCGCTCACTCTCATCAGCAGCGCACTGAGCGGTCCTCCGGACATGCCCGCGGCGACCCCCATGGGGACGCCGATGACGACGGCGAAGCCGACGGCCACGACGCCGACGAAGACGGTCGTCCGGGCGCCGGTCATCAACCGGCTGGCGACGTCCCGGCCGAACTGGTCGGTGCCCAGGACGTGTCCACCGCCGGGCGGCAGCAGGCGCTGTGCCGCGTCCACGTGCGTGGGGTCGTAGGGCGTCCAGAGGAGGGACAGCAGGGCGAGCGCAAGGACGAGAGTGACGAGAATTCCGCCGGCGGTGAGGGCGGGGTGGCGGGCGAGCGCACGGGCTGACGGTTTCAACGGCATCAACGGCTCCGCAGGCGCGGGTCGAGCAGGTGGTAGAGCAGGTCGGTGACCACGTTGACGACGAGCACGGCCACCACCAGAACGATCACCACGCCCTGGACGACCAGCAGGTCGCGGTCGGCCACTGACTGCAGGAGCAGGTCGCCGAGGCCGGGGATGACGAAGACCCGCTCGACGACGACCGCGCCGACGAGCACGGTGGACAGCTGCAACCCCAGGACGGTCAGCACGGGCACCGCGGCGTTGGGCAGCCCGTGCCGCCACAGGGCCGGCCACTGCCTGCGCCCCTTGGCGCGGGCGGTGCGCAGGAAGTCCTGGTGCAGGACGGTGAGGACGGCGGAGCGCACGTAGCGCGTGAGGACCGCCCCCTGGACGAGGCCGAGCGACAGGCACGGCAGCACGAGCTGCCGTGCCCAGGCGGCAGGATCTTCGGCGAGCGGGGTGTAGCCGCCCGCGGGCAGCGCCCCCGCCCGGACCGCGAAGACGTAGACGAGCAGGATGCCCGCGAGGAAGGCCGGGACGGCGATCCCGGCCTGGCTGACGGCCGACAGCAGGGCGCCCGCGGGCCTGCGGTGCCAGGCGGCCGCGAGCACCCCGGCCGGCAGCGCGAAGAGGACGGCCACGGCCATGCCGCCGAGCGCCAGCCAGCAGGTGACGCCGAGCCGGTCGCTGATCCGCGGGCCGATGGGGTCGTGGCTGATGTACGAGATGCCGAAGTCGCCGTGCAGCAGGCCCTGCGCCCAGTCGGCGTACTGCACGACGAGCGGCCGGTCGGTGCCGAAGGAGTGGCGCAGCGCGGCCAGCTCCTGCGTGCCGGCGTTCGTCCCGAGGACGACCTCGGCCGGGTCGCCCGGCAGGACGGACAGGAACGCGAACACGACGAAGCTGGCGATCACGGCGCTGACCAGAAGCGACGCCGACCTGCGCAGGAACACCCGCATGCCGGACCGCGCCTACTTCTTCTTCGCCCAGCGGACGTTCGTCAGGTCGAAGCCCTCGCCGACCTGGTTGACCGGCAGGCCGGTGACGTCCTTGCCGGCCACCATCAGGTTGGGCATGAGGTAGAGCCAGTCGGCCGCGGCGTCGTCGGAGAGCAGGCGGGCGGCGTCGCGGTAGCGGGCGGTCTCGTCCTCGGCCTTGCCGGAGTCGGCCTCCTTGAGGAGCTTCGCGTACGCGGGGTTGTCGTAGCGGAAGTAGTAGCCGGGGTCGGCGAACGTCCACAGGTCGCGCGGTTCGGTGTGGGCGATGACGGAGAGGTCGTAGTCGGCCTTGTTGTAGACCTCGGACAGCCAGCGCGCGGGGAATTCCAGGGGCTCGATCTCCGCCTTCAGCCCGACCTGTTCGAGCTGGGACTTCACGACCTGGGCGGCGGACATCGCGTACGGCATGTTGGGCACCCGGAACTTCACGGTCCGGCCCTCGGCGCCCGCGTCCTTCAGCAGCTGCTTCGCCTTCGCCGGATCGTACGGATAGCGGCCGGTGAGGTCCTCGTACCAGGGGTCGGTGGGGCTGGCCATGGTGCCGATGAGCTTGCCGTGGCCGGCGCGGGAGGTCTCGACGAGTGCCTTGTGGTCGATGGCGTACCGCACGGCCTGACGGACGCGCTTGTCCTTGAACGGCTCGCGGGAGTTGTTCATCGACAGGACGACCTCGCCCGTGGACGAACCCTCGATGACCTGGAAGCGGTTCTTGTCGGAGAAGCGCGACAGCGACTCCGGGGCCTGGACCGTGCCGACGACGTCGATGCCGCCGGTGAGCATGGCGTTGTTCATCGCCCCGGCGTCCTTGAAGTACTTCAGAGTGACCTTGGACAGGGCGGGCTCGGTGCCCCAGTAGGAGGCGTTGCGGTCGAGGACGATGCGGTCGCCGCGCCGGCGCTCGCCCAGCTTGAAGGGCCCGGTGCCGACGGGGTGGTTGGCGAGGTCGCTCACGCCCGTACGGCTGAACATGGCGCCGATGCGGGTGGTCATGGCGTAGAGCCAGCCGTTGCTCGGACGGTTCAGGGTGACCTTGACCGTGCGGTCGTCGGTCTTCTCGGCCTTGTCGACCACGTCCATCTGCCGGGCCGTCTTCAGCTTCCAGTCCTTCTTCACCCGCTCGATGGAGAACACCGCGTCGTCGGCGGTGAACTCAGCGCCGCTGGTGAACTTCACGCCCTTACGGAGGTGGAAGGTGTACGTCTTGCCGTCGTCGGAGCGCTCGTAGCGCTCGGCGAGCAGGGGCTGGATCCTGCCCTGCTGGTCGACGCGGACCAGGCCCTCGTAGATGCTGCCCAGGGTGGCCTGGGGGACGGCCGCGCCGTCGGTGGTGGTGAAGTCGAGGCTCGCGGGCTCGGCGATGAGGCCCACGGAGAGGGAGTCGGCGGAGCCGGAAGAGGAACCGCCACCTCCGCCGGAGCCGCACGCGGCCGCGAGGGTTCCCGCTAAGACGGCGCAGCCGGCCGCACGGGCGGAACGTCGCAGCGCCGACCCTGACCTGGCGGTTGACTTGGCCACTGTGTCTCCGTGTCTCTGCGTGCCGGTGTCACCGTGTCTTCCCGGAAACTAACCACCGGCGCGCGCCCCACACCATGGAAGGGGTAACGAAGGTGATCGAGTTCACGCACAATCACGACACTCCGCCTCTTCCGTCGCACCGCCACCAACTCCATTGACCGTGCGCGCACTTCGAATCATGATCGATGCATCGATGTGTCGTGTCACTTGTGCCGCTGCGCACTGAGCCGTTGAACCGCCGTGCCGCTCATTGCCGGCGCCACTCGTGCCGCGCGACCGCCGCCCGTCCGCCACACGTCCGCCGCACGCTCAGCGAATCCCGAGTGGAGTCCGTATGCCCGCAGCGCCCGCCGACACCGTCCTCACCGAGCCCGTCACCGGACCGTCCGCCTGGACGGCCGCCGATTTCACCGGCGAAAGCGACTGGGTGGTCGCCCTCACCCCCGAGGAGACCGACGACCTGGAATCGGCGCTCGCGGCGGCGAAAGCGCGCGGAATCCCGCTCGAAGAACTCACCGTCGAGGACTTTCCGCTGCCCGTCCTCGGCAAGGCCCTCGAAGCCGCCGTCCAGGAACTGGAGTTCGGGCGCGGATTCACGCTCCTGCGCGGCCTCCCCGTGGAGCGGTGGAGCCTGGAGGAGGCCCGCCTGGCGTACTGGGGCATCGCGCTGCACCTGGGCACCCCCGTCTCCCAGAACGCCGCCGGGGAGCTGATCGCCCACGTCAAGGACTACGGCGAGGGCGAGGTCACCGAATCCGCCACCCGCGCCTACCGGACCCGCTCCGAGCTGCCCTTCCACACCGACAGCTCCGACATCGTGGGCCTGCTCTGCCTGCGCCAGGCGGGCGAGGGCGGCGTCAGCACCCTCGCCAGCTCCATGACCGTCCACAACCACCTGCTCGCCCACCACCGCGAGCTGCTCGGCCTCTACTACCGGGGATTCGTCTACGACCGGCGCCTGGAAGAGGGCTCGGACGAGCTCCCGTACTACCGGAACGCGGTGTACGGGTATTTCCACGACCAGTTGAGCTGCCGCTTCTACATGACCCACTACATCGATTCGGCCGTGCCGAAGTCCGGAATCCCGCTGAGCGGAATCGAGCGGCACGCGCTGCGGCTCTTCCAGGACATCGCGGGAATGGACGAGCACCGCATCGAGATGACCCTGCGCGCGGGCGACCTCCAGCTGCTGAACAACAACGTCGTCATCCACGGCCGCTCCGCCTTCCGCGACGAACCGGGCCGGCGCCGCGACCTGCTGCGCCTGTGGCTCAACACCCGGTACGCGCGGGAGCTGCCGGAGGACTTCGCCGCGTTCAGGCGGGGGATGCCGCGGACCTGGTGACGGGGGCTGCCGGCGGCCCGCTCTCAAGGCCGGGGGCCGGTTGTTCGCTCTCAAGGCCGTGGGCCGGGGCGGGGACGGAGGCGACGGCGGGGAGGGCGATGGCCGTGAGGACGAAGCCGCTGCCCACCGTCCACCGGCCCGTGAACCCGTCCAGGCGGACGCCGCCCACGACCGGGCCGGGCACCAGCAGCCGGGCGGAGAACGTCCCGGCGTCCGGGTCGAACTCCAGCTCCGCCTCCTCGAAGTCCAGCTCCTGCCCGGTCAGCGGATACCAGGTCTTGAAGACGCTCTCCTTGGCGCTGAACAGGAGGCGGTCCCAGTGCACATCGGGGCGGCGCGCGGTCAGCGGGCGGAGCCGGGCGCGCTCCCCGGGCAGCGACACGGCGTCGAGGACGCCGTCCGGGAGCGGCCCGTTCGGCTCGGCGTCGATGCCGACCGAGGCGAGGACGCCGGAGCGGGCCACGACGGCCGCGCGGTAGCCGTCGCAGTGCGTCATGCTGCCGACGACCCCCGCGGGCCACTGCGGAGCCCCGCGGCGGTTGGGCACGAGGGGGACGGGCGGCAGCCCCAGCCGGCCCAGCGCCGTGCGCGCACAGGCCCGTACGGCAGCGAACTCTTCCTTCCGCTTGGGCACGGCGCGGGCGACGACCGCGGCCTCCTCGGGGTGGAGGAAGGCGCCCGCCGACGCCGCGCTGCCGAAGCCCTCCTCCGCGACTGCCTCCGCGGGCAGGATCCGCTCGATCACGACGCCCTGCCCCCCGGGCCCTCGGCGGCCGGCTGCGGCAGGATCTGCCGCAGCGGCTCGCGCGGCGGCCTGGGCTGCCACTCGCGCGGATAGCCCACGGAGACCTCCTCGAACCGCACCCCGTCGTGCCAGGTGACGCGGGGGATGTGCAGGTGGCCGTAGACGGCGGCGGCCGCGCGGAAGCGGGTGTGCCAGTCGGCGGTCAGCTCCGTGCCGCACCACTGCGCGAAGTCGGGGTACCGCAGGATCCGGGTGGGCTCGCGGACCAGCGGGAAGTGGTTGACCAGCACGGTGCGGTGCGCGGGGTCGACGGCGGCGAGGCGGCGCTCGGTGTACTCCACGCGGGCGTGGCACCACGCGTCGCGGCCCGGGTACGGGTCGGGGTGCAGGAAGTGCTCGTCGGCGCAGACGATGCCCGCGTCGTAGGCGCGGCGCAGCGACTCCTCCTTGGTGTGCGCGCCGGGAACACGGAAGGTGTAGTCGTAGAGCACGAAGAGCGGGGCCACGGCGACCGGGCCGCCCTCGCCGTGCCACACGGGATACGGGTCCTCGGGGGTGGCGACGCCGAGGCTGCGGCACAGCTCCACGAGGTGCAGGTAGCGCTTCTCGCCGCGCAGGTCGACCGGGTCGCTGGGGTGGGTCCACAGCTCGTGGTTCCCGGGCGCCCAGATCACCTTGGCGAAGCGCTCGGCGAGCATCCGCAGCGTCCATTCGATGTCCGCGTACTGCTCGCCGACATCGCCGGCCACGATGAGCCAGTCGGCGTCGCTCCGCGGCCGCAGCGTTTCCGCGAGCGCGCGGTTCTCTTTGTACGCGACGTGCAGGTCGCTGACGGCCAGCAGCTTTCCGCCGGCGGCCGTGCCGGGCACTGTGTTGGGCACTGTGTGTCCTTCTCGCCGATTCCCCTGGAATTCCCGGGCTCCCCTGGAACCCCCCGCTCAAACCGGAACAGCCGTGTGTTCCAGCGCACTTCGAGCCGGCACCACGCATGTCTGCACCCTGCAAAGAAACCTAATACGCGCGGGGCACCGGAAGGAACCCCCGGCTGCGGCGGCCCCCTCCCACGTATGCTGCCCGGAACCCGAAGCCCGAAGGGAAACCGGCACGATGGCTGTGGAAGACAAGAAGTGGATCCGCCGATTCCATCCGGCGGACGAGGCTCCGGTACGGCTGGCCTGCCTGCCGCACGCCGGAGGGGCGGCGAGCTACTTCTTCCCGGTGTCGAAGGCGCTCTCCCCCTCGGTCGAGGTCCTCGCGGTCCAGTACCCCGGCCGCCAGGACCGCCGCGCGGACCCCTGCATCGACAACCTCGATGAACTCGCCGACCGCACCGCCGAGGCCCTGGCCCCCGCGACCGACCGCCCCCTGGCCCTCTTCGGCCACAGCATGGGCGCGACGCTCGCCTACGAGGTCGCCCTGCGCCTGGAGGAGCGGGGCACGGCCCCCGTCGCCCTCTTCGTCTCCGGCCGCCGCGCGCCCTCCCGGCACCGCGAGGAGACCGTGCACGAGCGCAGCGACGAGGAGCTCATCGAGGAGCTCCGCAGGCTGAGCGGCACGGACACCCGGATGCTGGAGGACCCGGACATCCTCGAGCTGGTCCTGCCGGCCCTCCGCGCCGACTACCGCGCCATCGAGACCCACCGCGCCCGCCCGGGCCTGCGCGTCAGCTGCCCCGTCCACGCCCTGACCGGCGACGCCGACCCCAGAGCCACCCCCGACGAGGTCCAGGACTGGCAGCACCACACCACCGGCGCCTTCACGATCAACGTCTTCCCCGGCGGCCACTTCTACCTCAACGACCACCAGCCGGAGATCGCCAAGATCATCTCGTCGGCGCTCGTGTACGGAGCACCCCTCGGAAGTGTGTAGACTTGGCCGCGCTGCTGAAGCCGGTCAGGCAACAGGCAGCACTGCCGCCTTAGCTCAGTTGGCCAGAGCAACGCACTCGTAATGCGTAGGTCTCGGGTTCGAATCCCGAAGGCGGCTCCGATGAGGCCCAGGTCACTTTTTGTGACCTGGGCCTTTTGGTTTCTCCGCGCCGTTCGGTTTCAGCTTGAGCAGCGCTGCCCGGCCGGGGGCGGGGTCGAGGTCAGCAGGTAGGTGTTGATGGCCTTGTCGATGCAGGCGCTGCCGCGGGTGTAGGCGGTGTGGCCGTCGCCCTCGTAGGTCAGGAGGCGGCCCGAGGAGAGCTGCGAGGCCAGGGAGCGGGCCCAGCCGTAGGGGGTGGCGGGGTCGCGGGTGGTGCCGACGACGAGGATGGGCGCGGCGCCCGCGGCGGGGATGCGGTGCGGGGCTCCGGAGGCGGGGACGGACCAGTATCCGCAGGTCAGGGCCGCCCAGGCGAGGGCGGTGCCGAAGACCGGCGAGGCCTTGCGGAAGGCGGGGACCGCATCCCGGACCTCGCTCGGGGAGCGGAAGGCCGGGGGCAGGTCCAGGCAGTTCACGGCCGCGTTGGCGTACATCAGGTTCTGGTAGGAGCCGTGGCGGTCGCGCTCGTAGTAGGCGTCGGACAGCTTCAGCAGGAGGGCGCCGTCGCCCGCGAACGCCGCCTTCAGCGCGTTGCGCAGCAGGCCCCACGCCGCCTCGTCGTACATGGCGGAGATCACACCCGTGGTCGCGAGACTCTCGGTGAGCTTGCGGGACTTGCCGGTGGCCAGCGGCGCCCCGTCCGTCTTCGCGAAGAACTCGGAGAGGCGGTCGCCCGCCCGGTCGGCGGACGGGCCGAGCGGGCAGTCCTTGCGCTTGGTGCAGTCTTCGGCGAAGGACGCGAAGGCCGTCTGGAAGCCGGCCGTCTGGTCGCGGTTGATCTGCTCCGAGCCGAGGGCCGGGTCGAGGGCCCCGTCGAGGACGAGGCGGCCGACGCGGGAGGGGAAGAGGCCGGCGTAGGTGGCGCCGAGGAAGGTGCCGTACGAGGCGCCCACGTACGTCAGCTTGTCGTCGTCCAGGGCCGCGCGCAGGACGTCCATGTCGCGGGCGGCCTCGATGGTGGAGACGTGGCCCAGGAGCTTGCCCGCGCGGGCGGCACAGCCGTCGGCGAATTTCGTGTACGCGTCGACGAGTTCCGCGGTCTCGGTGGCGTCGTCGGGGGTCTGGTCGACCTCGGTGTAGCGGTCCATCTCGGTGTCGGAGAGGCAGGTGACCGGTTCGCTGCCGGCGACACCGCGGGGATCCATGGCGACCATGTCGTAGTGGGCGCGGACGGCGGCGGGATAGCCGATGCCCGCGTAGTGCTGGAGGTAACCGACCGCCGAGCCGCCCGGCCCGCCCGGGTTGACCATGAGGGAGCCGAGGCGCTTGGCGTTGCCGGAGCCGGTGGCCTTCTTGCGGGAGACGGCGAGCTTGAGGTCGTCCGCCTCGCGGGGGTGGTCGTAGTCCAGCGGGGCCTTGAGGGTGGCGCACTCGAAGCCGCTGGTGCCGCAGGAGTGCCAGGTGAGCTTCTGGGCGTAGTAGCGGCGCAGGGCCGGGGGGAGGGCGGCCGGGAGGGGCGCGAGCGTGCCGGCGCTGTCGTGGCGGGCGGCGGCCGGGCTTGTACCTGTGGCTGCGGCTGCGGCTGCGCCTCCGCGGTGGTCCAGGTCGCGCATGCGGCCCGGAGAGCCGAAGGAGCCGCCCGCGCCGAAGCTCTCGAAGCCGGGGAAGCCGCCGCTCCGGCCGTCGCCCGCGTCGTACGCTCTCGCCGCCGCCGTCGCCCGCGGCGACGCGCTCCCGAGCGCGCAGCCCGAGATCAGCATCGCCGCGGTCGCGATGGCGGTGCCGGACGTACGGAACAGGCGGCTGGAATCCATCGGCGGTCCCTCTGCGTGAAGGCGTGGAGCTGCGCGGATGCAGGAGGTGCAGGGCAGCAAAGAGGTGGGCATTACGCAGCGTTACGAGAACCGCTGTGCCCCGACGGAGCGTATCGACACCCCTGCGGACTGCCGCCAGTCGCCGGGCCCAGGAAGCCTCATATGAGTGAGAGTGCGTAACCGGACGTGCGCTCGCCCTTCGCGCCTGCGCCCGGCCCTCCTTCACCGGGCGGCCCTTGGCCGGGGCCGCTCAGCCGGCGCGCAGCGCCATCGTCATCGCCTCGACTGCCAGCAGCGGGGCCACGTTCCGGTCGAGAGCACGGCGGCAAGCGATGATCGCCTCGATGCGGCGCAGCGTGCCCTCCGGGCCCGAGGCCCCGGCCACGCGCTCCAGGGCGTCCTGCATGTCCGCGTTGGCGACCTCGACGCGCGAGCCGAGCTGCATCGCCAGGACGTCGCGGTAGAAGCCCGTCAGGTCGACCAGGGCCAGGTCCAGGCTGTCGCGCTGGGTACGCGTGCCACGGCGCTTCTGGCGGTCCTGGAGCTCCTTCATGGCACCCGCCGTGCCGCGCGGCAGTCGGCTGCCCGTACCGGCCGCGGCGCCGAGCGCCGCCCGCAGCTCCTCGGTCTCCTTCGTGTCGACCTCTTCGGCGACCTGCTTGGCGTCCTCCGCGGCGGCGTCGATGAGCTCCTGGGCCGCCTTCAGGCAGCCGCCGACGTCATCCACGCGCAACGGCATCTTGAGCACGGCCGCGCGGCGGGCGCGGGCCCGCTCGTCGGTGGCCAGGCGGCGGGCCCGGCCGATGTGGCCCTGCGTGGCGCGGGCCACCCGCGCGGCCAGCTCGGGGTCGATGCCGTCGCGGCGGGCGAGGAGGTCGGCCACGGCGGCCACCGGCGGCGTGCCCAGGGTGAGCAGGCGGCAGCGGGAGCGGATGGTCGGCAGCACGTCCTCCAGGGACGGCGCGCACAGCAGCCAGACCGTACGGGGCGCGGGCTCCTCCACGGCCTTCAGGAGGACGTTGCCCGCGCCCTCGGTCAGCCGGTCCGCGTCCTCCAGGACGATCACCTGCCAGCGGCCTCCGGCCGGGGAGAGCTGGGCGCGGCGGACCAGGTCGCGGGTCTCCTTGACGCCGATCGACAGCTGGTCGGTGCGGACGATCTCCACGTCCGCGTGCGTGCCCACGAGGGTGGTGTGACAGCCCTCGCAGAAACCGCAGCCGGGCGTCCCGCCGACGGAACGGTCCGGGCTCACGCACTGCAAGGCGGCGGCGAACGCACGGGCGGCGGTGGCCCGGCCGGAGCCGGGGGGCCCGGTGAAGAGCCAGGCGTGCGTCATCGACCCGCCGGGGGGTACGTCCTCGGACGCCGACGCCGCGGCGGTGACCAGCGCGTCCGCGTCCCGCGCGGCCGCGGAGAGCTGCTCCGTCACCCGGTCCTGCCCGACCAGGTCGTCCCACACCGCCATACGTGCCCTCCGAGCCGCTCGTCCTGCGGCTACCCATTGTGGGCCACGCCGCTGACAGTGCTGCGCCGGCGAAGGCGGCGGGGGTGCCCTTGCCCGGCACCGCCGGACTGCGACGCTGTGGCTGAGCACCGCTGCGGCGGAGACTTTTCGCCTGACGGCGGAGAGAGAACCACTGGGTGGCCCTGGCATCTTCCAGCCAGGCAGCAAGTCCGTGAAGCGGAGAGGCCACGCCTCTCCACCCCGCCGCCACGGCGCTCAGCCACAGCGACGCGGCCCGGCGGTGCCGGGACTACGTGCAGTCCCGGAGCGACCGCGGCTGACGGCGCCCCGCCACCCCATGGCCGGCATCGCGACGGGACCTTCCTACCGAGCAGAGAAGTCGCGCCTCTCCACCCGCCGCCACGGCGCTCAGCCACAGCGACGCAATCCGGCGGTGCCGGAACCACCCGCAGCCCCGGAAGGCCTCGCCTCAGCGGCCGCGGCCTCGGCCTCGGCGGTTGTCCTCGTCCTCGTCGCGGCCGGGCTTGCGGGACAGGCGGGGGCCCAGGAGTTCGTCCGCCAGGGTGGGGCGGTCCTCGTCGGCGGCGGCCGGGGCGGCCTCTTCCGCCCAGCCCGGGCGGCGGCGGCCCCTCGCCGCCGCGCCCTCGTCGACCACCCGCGGCATCTCCCGCGTCTTCTCGGCGTCCGCAGCCGCGGCCGCCCGCTCCTCCGGCCGGAACAGCCAGTCGGGCACCCGGTCCGCGGGGTCTTCGGAGCGCTCCTCCGGCCGTACCGGAGGCAGAATCTCCGTCACCGCGGTGTCGGCATCCGCAACCGGCGGCTGCGGCAGGACGGCCGTCTCCTCGGACTCCCGCGAAGGCTCCCGCGACTCCTGCGGCTCCTGCGGCTCCTCCGACGACGGCTCCACGCCCCACGTCACCCGCTGCGGCGCAGCAGGCGGCGCGACGGGCCACACCGGCGGCAGGACCTCCGTCTCGTCCGACGCCCGCGGGTCGACGCGAGGCCGCTCCACCGTAGGCGTCGTGTCCGGACTATCCGCACCGTCCGCGCTATCCGGGCCATCCGGGCTGGCCCCGGTGGTGTGGTGATCCACCGTCCGCGGGTCCGGCCGGTGGACGGACGGCGTCTGCACCGTCTGCGTCTCCTCCGAGCTCCCCGCCGGGACCTCCGGCTCAGGCTCAGGCTCCTTACGGAGCGAAGGCCGCTCAACCGTCGACGCCTCGGAAGCCGCCTCGGAAGCCGCAGCCGCGGCCGCCGCCGCAGCCTCCTTCGCCACCCGCGCCTGCTCCGCCTTCAGCAGCGCCTCCTCCGCCTTGCGCTGCTTCTCCAGCCGCCGCTCCTCGGCCTCGGCCCGCAGCCGGGCCTCCTCCTCGGCCTGCTTGCGGAGCCGCTCCTGCTCGGCGGCGCGGGTCCGCTCCTCCGCCTCGCGGCGCTTACGCTCCTCCTCCGCCTGCCGGCGGGCCTCCTCGGCGCGCTGCCGGGCCTCTTCGGCGAGGCGCGCCTCCTCGCGGATGCGGGCCTCCTCGGCCTCGCGCCGCTTGCGCTCCTCCTCCTCGGCCCGGAGCTTGGCGAGCTGCTCCTGCCGCTCGCGCTCCAGCCGCGCCTCCTCCGCCTTGCGCGCGGCCTCTTCCTCGGCCTTGCGGCGGGCCTCCTCCTCGGCGGCCTTGCGGGCCTGCTCGCGGGCCTCGATCTCGGCGGCGGAGAGCGGCAGGACCTGGTCGAGGCGGTGCCGTACGACGGTGGTGATCTCCTCGGGCGCCTGCCCGGCGTCCACGACGAGGTAGCGCGAGGGGTCGGCGGCGGCCAGGGTGAGGAACCCGGTCCGGACGCGGTTGTGGAACTCCATGGGCTCGGATTCGAGCCGGTCGGGCGCCTCGGTGAAACGTTCGCGCGCGGTCTCCGGCGAGACGTCGAGCAGCACGGTCAGGTGGGGCACGAGCCCGCCCGTGGCCCACCGGTTGATGCGGGCGATCTCGGTCGGCGACAGGTCGCGCCCGGCGCCCTGGTAGGCGACGGACGAGTCGATGTACCGGTCGGTGATGACGACGGCGCCGCGCGCGAGGGCGGGCTGGACGACGGAGTCGACGTGCTCGGCGCGGTCGGCGGCGTAGAGCAGCGCCTCGGCGCGGTCCGACAGGCCGGCGGAGGAGACGTCCAGCAGGATCGCGCGCAGCCGCTGCCCGATCGGCGTGGCGCCGGGCTCGCGGGTGACCACGACCTCGTGGCCCTTGGAGCGGATCCACTCCGCGACGGCCCGCACCTGGGTGGACTTGCCGGCGCCGTCGCCGCCCTCGAAGGCGATGAAGAAGCCCGTCGCGGCGGGCGTCTGCTCGGGGTCGCCGCCGCGCAGCACGTCCATCAGGTCGCGCCGGAACGGCACGCCGTGGCGGTCGTCGGTCTTGCCGAGCACGATGGCGCCCACGGGCAGCAGCAGCGCGCCGACGAGCATCAGCGTGAAGGCCGCGCCGCCGTGCGCGAACACGAAGCCGCCGCCCTCCAGCCGGTGCGGCCCGATGCCTGCGGCGAGCAGCGGTGCGGCGACCGCGCCCAGGGCCGCGGTGACGCGCACGACGGCGTGCAGGTGGTCGGTCGTACGGGGCCGGCGGGCCTCCTCCGTCTCCTGGTCCAGGAGGGAGTGGCCGGTGTTGGCGGCGATGCCCGCGCAGACGCCGGCGAGCAGCACGAGCAGGAGCACCGTCGTGGGGTCGGGCACGAGGCCGGCCGCGAGCAGCGCCAGACCGGTCAGCGCGATGGACAGCGCGAGCAGCCGGCGCCGGGAGAAGCCGGGGAGCACCTTGACGGCGGTGCGGATGCCGATGACGGGGCCGCCGCTGAGCGCGAGCACGAGCAGCCCGAAGGCCACGGGCCCGCCGCCGAGGTCGACGGCCTGGAGGGCGGCGACGCCGACGGCCGCGGCGACCGCCCCGGCGACGGCGGCGCAGGCCAGGACGAGCACCGGGATGGCGCCCGTACGGCCGGTGTCCGGGCCGCCCTCGGCGCCGCGGGGGCGGCGCAGGCCCTCCAGCGGGGAGCGCACGCGGGGCGACTTCGCGCCGGGCAGCTCCAGGAACCACAGGATGGTGGCCGAGCCGGCGAACAGCGCGGCCGCGAGGAACGAGCCGAGGGCCGCCTGGTGCTGGTGGAACCAGTCGATGCCGGCCCCGAGCAGATTGCCGATCAGCGTGATGGCGAGGAGCGCGGCCGCCGCGAACGGCAGCGACACGAAACTGGTCCGCAGCGAGAGGCGCCGCAGCGCGTCGTAGTGATCGGGCAGCGGCCGTACGGCGGAGCCCTCCAGGGCGGGCGCGGGCAGGAGCGCGGGGGCCGCGCTGTCCTTGACGACGGTCCACACGCGCTCGGCGACGCCGATCAGGAAGGCCGAGATCAGCAGGAAGGCGAGCGCGCGGTCCTCCGTCCAGCCGAGCCACAGGGGCGCGACGACCAGCAGGCCGGCCCGGACCCCGTCCGCGCCGATCATGGTCCATCGGCGGTCGAGGGGACCGGCCGGGGCGATGAGCGAGGTGAGCGGCCCGAGCAGGACCGCGCCGAAGAGCAGGGTCGCCAGCAGCCGGGCCGCGACGACCGCGGCGACGGCGAGGGCCGCGCCCCTGTAGCCACCACCGAAGGAGCCCGCCGCGACGGCGGCCTGCAGCGACAGCAGCAGGAGCACGAGGAGGGCGAGGGAGTCTCCGACACCGCCGGCGAACTGGGCGTTCCACAGCCGCCGCAGCGGGGGGAAACGCAGCAGGGACCGGATGGCACGCTCGCGGGAGTCCGCGGCTAGGGCGCCGGAAGTGGAGGTCACCACGGTTGGCTGCTCGGCTCGCGTCATCCTGCCAGCCTATCCGGCCGGGCACGGCTTCCGCGTTTTTGCCCGAACATACGCCCGAACGAATGGATGTCGCACGGGAGCTGACGAAACCGTCAGCCCCGGCCCGGAACCGGCCCCGCCTCCCGCCCCTCCAGCACGAGCCGGGCTGAAGGGGAGGGAGGCGGAGAGGGTCACTCGGCGGCGGCCTCGGCGGCCGCGGCCACCTTCTTCGCCGTCGTCTTCTTGGCCGCGGCCGTCGTCTTCGCCGCGGTTGTCTTCTTGGCGGCCGTGGTCTTCTTCGCGGTCGTCGTCTTCTTCGCCGCGGTCTTCTTGGCCGCCGTCTTCTTGGCGGCGGTCTTCTTCGCCGGCGCCTTCTTGGCCGCGGCCTTCTTCGCGGTCTTCTTCGCCGGGCCCTTGGCGCGCTTCTCCGCCAGGAGCTCGTAGCCGCGCTCCGGCGTGATCGTCTCGACGTCGTCGTCACGGCGCAGCGTCGCGTTGGTCTCGCCGTCCGTCACGTACGGGCCGAAGCGGCCGTCCTTGACCACGACGGGACGCTCGCTGACGGGGTCGGTGCCCAGCTCCTTCAGCGGCGGCTTGGCCGCGGCGCGCCCGCGCTGCTTGGGCTGGGCGTAGATCGCGAGGGCCTCGTCCAGCGTGATCGTGAAGAGCTGCTCCTCGGTCTCCAGGGAGCGCGAGTCGGTGCCCTTCTTCAGATACGGGCCGTAGCGGCCGTTCTGCGCGGTGATCTCGACGCCCTCGGCGTCGGTGCCGACGGTGCGCGGCAGCTCCATGAGCTTGAGCGCGTCCTCCAGCGTGACCGTGTCGAGGGACATGGACTTGAAGAGCGAGGCCGTGCGCGGCTTGACCGCGTTCTTGCCGGTCTTCGGGGTGCCCTCGGGGAGGACCTCGGTGACGTACGGGCCGTAGCGGCCGTCCTTGGCGACGATCTGGTGACCGGTACCGGGGTCGGTGCCCAGCTCGAAGTCGCCGCTCGGCTTGGCGAGCAGCTCCTCGGCGTACGCGACGGTCAGCTCGTCGGGCGCGAGGTCCTCGGGGACATCCGCCCGCTGGTGGCCCTCGGAGTCCTTCTCGCCGCGCTCGACGTACGGGCCGTAGCGGCCCACGCGCAGCACGATGCCCTCGCCGACGGGGAAGGAGGACACCTCGCGGGCGTCGATCGCGCCCAGGTCGGTGACGAGCTCCTTGAGGCCGCCGAGGTGGTCGCCGTCGCCGTTGCCGGCCTCGGCGGCGCCGCCCGCGGCGCCTTCGGTGCCCTCGCCGAAGTAGAAGCGCCGCAGCCACGGCACGGCCTGGGCCTCGCCGCGGGCGATGCGGTCGAGGTCCTCCTCCATGGAGGCGGTGAAGTCGTAGTCGACGAGCCGGCCGAAGTGCTTCTCCAGCAGGTTGACGACGGCGAAGCTCAGGAAGGACGGGACGAGCGCCGTGCCCTTCTTGAAGACGTAGCCGCGGTCGAGGATGGTGCCGATGATCGACGCGTACGTCGACGGGCGGCCGATCTCCCGCTCCTCCAGCTCCTTGACCAGCGAGGCCTCGGTGTAGCGGGCGGGGGGCTTGGTGGCGTGGCCGTCGGCCGTGATCTCCCGGGCGGCCAGCGGGTCGCCCTCGGTGACCTGCGGCAGGCGGCGCTCGCGGTCGTCGAGCTCGGCGTTCGGGTCGTCCGCGCCCTCCACGTAGGCCTTCATGAAGCCGTGGAAGGTGATGGTCTTGCCGGAGGCGGTGAACTCGGCGTCCCGGCCGTCGCTCGCCCGACCGGCGATCCGGACGGTGACGGAGTTGCCGGTCGCGTCCTTCATCTGGGAGGCGACGGTCCGCTTCCAGATCAGCTCGTAGAGCCGGAACTGGTCGCCGCTCAGGCCGGTCTCGGCGGGCGTGCGGAAACGATCACCCGAAGGCCGGATCGCCTCGTGCGCCTCCTGGGCGTTCTTGACCTTGCCGGCGTACGTGCGCGGCTTCTCCGGCAGGTAATTGGCGCCGTAGAGCTGCGTGACCTGGGCACGGGCCGCGTTCACCGCCGTGTCCGACAGCGTCGTGGAGTCCGTACGCATATAGGTGATGAAGCCGTTCTCGTACAGCTTCTGGGCCACCTGCATGGTGGCCTTCGCGCCGAAGCCGAGCTTGCGCGAGGCCTCCTGCTGGAGCGTGGTCGTACGGAAGGGGGCGTACGGCGAGCGGCGGTACGGCTTGGACTCCACCGAGCGCACGGCGAACGACGTGTCCGCCAGGGCGGCGGCCAGCGCGCGGGCATTGGCCTCGTCCAGGTGGAGGACCTGGGCGGCGTCCTTCAGCCGGCCGTTCGACCCGAAGTCGCGGCCCTGGGCCACGCGCTTGCCGTCGACCGAGGCCAGCCGGGCGGTCAGCGTCGACGGGTCGCTGTTGTCGCCGGGGCGGCCGGTGTCGAAGATGCCCGTGAGGTCCCAGTACTCGGCGGAGCGGAAGGCGATGCGCTCGCGCTCCCGCTCGACGACGAGGCGGGTGGCCACGGACTGCACACGGCCGGCCGACAGCCGCGGCATGACCTTCTTCCACAGGACCGGCGAGACCTCGTAGCCGTAGAGGCGGTCGAGGATGCGGCGGGTCTCCTGGGCGTCGACGAGCTTCTTGTTCAGCTCGCGGGGGCTGGCGACGGCGGCCTGGATGGCGTCCTTGGTGATCTCGTGGAAGACCATCCGGCGGACGGGGACCTTGGGCTTGAGGACCTCTTGCAGGTGCCAGGCGATGGCCTCGCCCTCGCGGTCCTCATCGGTGGCGAGGAAGAGCTCGTCGGACTCGGCCAGCAGCTCCTTGAGCTTCTTGACCTGGTCCTTCTTGTCGTGGTTCACGACGTAGATCGGCTGGAAGTCCTTCTCGACGTTGACGCCGAGCCGGGCCCAGGGCTCGCCCTTGTACTTCGCCGGGACCTCGGCGGCCCCGTTCGGCAGGTCACGGATGTGCCCGACGCTCGCCTCGACGACGTATCCGGGGCCGAGGTAGCCCTTGATCGTCTTCGCCTTGGCAGGCGACTCGACGATGACGAGTCGGCGGCCGCCCTTTGCGGTCTCGCTGGTCGGGGACAACTTCGCTCTTCTTCCGGTCGGCACTCGGTGTGGGCGCTGCGGTGACGCTGCGGAGTGTGACGGTACATCCCGCCCCCGTGTCAAACGGAAAAAGTCCGCAACGCCACTCGAACGGTAACCCGATGTACGTTCTAACCAGCACGGTATCCAACATCACACTCTTAGGGTCGTAATGAAGGCTACGTCCACTCCGCCCCCGGCGCCGCGCTTCACCGGGCCCTGACGGCCCTGGCCAAGGGTCTGCCAACGGAGGGGCGGACAGCCGCCCGCGCGCCGCAGGAGCGCGCCCTTGGACCCGAAAGAGTCACCGGAGCCCCGGGACAACTCTTGGCATGGCCCTGCCCGACCCGTCCGGCACATAAGCGCCCGGCCGGGCCGCGGTCAGCAGGTTGTCCTGAAAACGATGTCCGGAATTGCGGTCCGCAAACACGGCGGGGGCGTGGGGACCGTCACGTGAGCCGGGCGGCGTTGTCAGTGGTGGGCGCTTCAACGAGCTGTTGTCAGTGGTGGGCACTTCAATGAGCTCATGACCGCCGACGATCACGCGAGCGCCGACATCGAGACCGTCCACGACCTCATACCGAGGCTGCCGGAGCCGGCGGCGCTGCTGGCGCACTGCAGGGCCCTGGCCGTCCTGGACATCATCCTCCAGCGGGACTACCCGCAGTTCCGTGACCACGCCTTCGCCCCCTGCTGGGGTGACGGCGTGGCGCTGGCCTCGATGGACAACGCCGGAGGCGACCTCTACGCGATCGCCTTCGGTCCGGAGGGCACCTTCCTGTACGGCTTCGACCACGAGTGCGCCGCCACACCGTGGCGTGAGGAGCCGCGCGCCCACTGGCCCGGGCTGCTCGACGGGCTGCCCGCCGCGCTCGCCGCGTACCCGGCCGAGGAGGCATTCCTCTTCGAGGGGTTCTTCGACGCCACGCTGTGCGCCTGGCACGTCGGAGGGCCGGAGGGGTGGCAGTGCGGCCCCGTGGAGTTCGACGAGGACGAGACGGACGGGGCCTGGCTCTTCGGGCTGCTGG
The DNA here is from genome assembly GCF_044336695.1 of Streptomyces sp. SCA2-17. Lineage (NCBI taxonomy): Bacteria > Bacillati > Actinomycetota > Actinomycetes > Kitasatosporales > Streptomycetaceae > Streptomyces > Streptomyces sp. SCA2-17. Next base: position 3,400,704 of record NZ_CP117521.1, on the reverse strand, counting down.
CGGACGGCAGCGCCGAGGCCCGCGCAGAGGCCTACGCGGCGGACGCCGAGGACTACTTGGAGCGGCCCGTGGACCGCGCCGCGGTGGCGTCGGTCCTCGCGGGCGAACCGCTCACCGCCCCGGTCGTCGCCGCGCTCAGCCCCTCGGCCGGGTTCGCCGACGTGGCGGCGGAGGTCGCCGCGCTGGGCTTCCCGGTGCTGGAAGCCCGGTGAGCGGGGGCCGGGAAGCCCGGTGAGCGGAGACGCCCCCGCCCGCCCCCGTGGGCCTACTCCCCCGCCGGCGTCAGGAAGCCCTGCTCGACGAGGGTCCTGATCGCTTCCGGCGTGCGGTCCCGCAGCAGGACGGGGTCCTCGCCGACCAGCTGGGCGATCGCGTCGAGGATCCGGCCGGCGGTGAGGGAGCCGTCGCACACGCCCGCGAAGCCCGCGCCGACGGTGTCCACCTTGGTGGCGCGCCGCATGCCGCGGTTGTGGCGCAGCACCACGTGCTCGGGGTCCTCCGCGCCCGGCAGGCCGACCTGCTCCTGCACGACCTCGTCGGCCAGGACGAAGCGCGAGGAGAGCAGCGCGGCGTCGTCGTGCGTGCGCAGGAAGTCCTGCCGCTCGAAGTGGGAGCGGATGGTGGGCCCGAGCGGCTGCTCGACGGGGTGCGGCCACTCCTCGGCGACCACGGACGGCCGGTCGGCGCCCGACTTGCGCAGCGTGATCCAGCCAAATCCGATGCCCTTGGTCCTGCGGGCCTCGAACTCCTCCAGCCACGCGTCATAGCGGGCCGCGTACTCTGCCGGGTCGGTGCGGTGGTCGCCCGCGTCGCGCAGCCACAGCTCGGCGTACTGGGCGACGTCCTGCACCTCGCGCTGGACGATCCAGGCGTCGCAGCCGCGCGGCACCCAGGAGGACAGCCGCTCGCGCCAGTCCTCGCCCTCGACGTGCTGCCAGTTGGCGAGGAGCTGGCAGTAGCCGCCGTCGTTCAGCCGGTCGGCCGACTGCTGGACGAGGGTGCGGCACAGGTCGTCGCCGCCCATGCCGCCGTCGCGGTAGGTCAGGCGGGCGCCGGGCGAGATGACGAACGGCGGGTTGGAGACGATCAGGTCGAACGTGTCGCCGGCGACCGGCTCGAAGAGCGAGCCCTCGCGCAGGTCCGCCTCGGCGACGCCGGACAGCTCCAGCGTGAGCCGCGCGATGTGCAGGGCGCGCGGGTTGAGGTCGGTGGCGGTGACGCGCGTGGCGTGCTGGGTGGCGTGCAGGGCCTGGATGCCGGAGCCCGTGCCCAGGTCGAGGGCGCTCGCGACGGGCGTGCGGACGGTGATCCCCGCCAGCGTGGTCGAGGCGCCGCCGACACCGAGGACGAGCTGCGCGCGGTCGACCCCGGAGGGGCCGGTTCCGCCCCCGGCGATGCCACCGGCACCACCGACCGCACAGCCCAGGTCGGAGACGATCCACCAGTCCTGACCATCGGGACCGCCGTACGGGCGCACGTCCACGGTGGCGCGGACGGCGTCCCCGTCACGGACGAGCCAGCCGCCGGCGAGGCAGTCCTCGACGGGCAGCGCGGCGGCGGCCCGCGCGTACGGGGCGGACATCTGCAACAGGAAGAGGCGGACCAGCGTCTCCAGCGGGCCGTCGCCGCGGGTGGCGCGCAGGGCCGGGACGGTCTCGCTGCGGGCGAGGGCGGCGTAGGCGGGGGCGCCCAGCAGGTCGAGGAGGCCGTCGGCGGTGAAGGCGGCGGCGAGCAGGGCGTCGCGCAGCCGGGAGCTGCGCGCGTGGTCGGCGGCGGGAAGGAGCGTACTCACGGGACCATTGTCGGGGGCGGCACCGGCAAACGCCGAAAGCGGCGGGGTGCGGCGCCGCGCCCGCCGCACGCGGCCGCTCCGTACCCCGCCGCCGAACCCGGGCCCGGCCGGCGCCCGGCGCCGGGCTCAGCCCTTCGACGGTGACAGCGTCAGCTCTTCGACGGTGACAGGCTCAGCTCTTCGACGGCGTCGGCGAGAGGGAGTTCTTCTGGCAGCCCGGCTGCTTGGCCATGGCCTTGCCGACGTCGCCCGCCTGGAGCTTCTTGAGCGCCTCGGAGCTCTGGCCGCTGAGCTTGGCGACGTCCCCGCCGATGCTCCTGAGGCCCTCGCCGAACTTGTTCTTGTCGCCGGTGTCGAGGCCGTCGCTGCGCTTCTTCAGGTTCGCGTACGCCGTGGAGAGGTCGTTGAGCGCCTTGACGGCGTTCTTCTGGCTGTCCTCGCCGCCCTTGACGGGCGGGGCGCCCGCGTCCTGCACCGCGTTGGCGAGCGACTTGTACGCGTCGACGCTGACCTGGAAGGCGGCGGAGTCGGTCTGCTGGACCTTCTTGGAGTCCTCCTCGGTCTGGACGCTCGCGATCGACTGGTTGGCTTCCAGGATCTTCTTCACCTGGGGCTGCATCTGGTCGCAGACCTTCTTGGCCCAGTCGTCCAGCTTCTTGTTGCCTTCGTCGTCACTGCTGCAGCCGGTCAGCGCCAGCAGAAGCGCCGTACCGCCGGACAGTACGGCCGCAAGCTTCTTGTTCACCGGATCGGTCCCTTCGATGGCTCTCGGCCCGGAACTTACACGTCCGAGCGGGACCGCCCAGGAGGCGAGCGCCCCGTACGCCCCCATTTAGAGCCATTTGCACCAAGCGCAGCGTGTCATTCACCGCACCTGCGCCCGGGCCGGCGGCGGAGCGGCGGACTGCATGCCCGCCGGTACCGCCGCCGGCCCGGGGTCCGAAGTGCCGGAGCGTCAGTTCCTTACGACACCACTGCTTCTTACGACACCACCGCCGGATCGGCCGACTTCGCGGCCCGTTCGGCGTTCCCGTCGTCGCCCACCGCGACACCGCGCCGCTTCGAGACGTACACCGCGACGACGATGACGACGATCGCCAGCACCGCGACCCCGATCCGCAGGCCCTTGCTGGCGTCGGCGCCGTAGGAGAACTTGACCACCGCGGGCGCGATCAGCAGCGCCACCAGGTTCATCACCTTCAGCAGCGGGTTGATGGCCGGCCCGGCGGTGTCCTTGAAGGGGTCGCCGACCGTGTCGCCGATGACCGTCGCCGCGTGCGCCTCGCTGCCCTTGCCGCCGTGCTTGCCGTCCTCCACCAGCTTCTTGGCGTTGTCCCAGGCCCCACCGGAGTTGGCGAGGAAGACGGCCATCAGGGTGCCGGTGCCGATGGCGCCCGCGAGGTACGAGCCGAGCGCGCCGACGCCGAGCGAGAAGCCGACGGCGATCGGCGCCATGACGGCCAGCAGGCCGGGCGTGGCGAGTTCGCGCAGCGCGTCCTTGGTGCAGATGTCCACCACACGCCCGTACTCCGGCTGCTCGCTGTAGTCCATGATCCCGGGGTGCTCGCGGAACTGCCGCCGCACCTCGTAGACCACCGCGCCCGCCGACCGGGACACGGCGTTGATCGCCAGCCCGGAGAAGAGGAAGACGACCGCGGCCCCGAGGACCAGTCCCACGAGGTTGTTGGGCTGCGAGATGTCCAGACTCAGGCCCAGCTCCCCGGACTTCGCGTGCACGTCCCGCACGGCGGTGGCGATCGCGTCGCGGTACGAGCCGAAGAGCGCCGACGCCGCGAGGACGGCCGTGGCGATGGCGATGCCCTTGGTGATGGCCTTGGTGGTGTTGCCGACGGCGTCGAGGTCGGTGAGCACCTGCGCGCCGGCGCCCTCGACGTCGCCGGACATCTCGGCGATGCCCTGGGCGTTGTCGGAGACCGGGCCGAAGGTGTCCATGGCGACGATGACGCCGACGGTGGTCAGCAGGCCGGTGCCGGCGAGCGCGACGGCGAACAGGGCCAGCATGATGGACGTGCCGCCGAGCAGGAACGCCCCGTAGACGCCCAGCGCGATGAGCACGGCCGAGTAGACGGCGGACTCCAGGCCGATGGAGATGCCGGCGAGGACCACCGTCGCCGGGCCGGTCAGGGACGTCTTGCCGATGTCGCGCACGGGCCGCCGGCTGGTCTCCGTGAAGTACCCGGTCAGCTGCTGGATGAGCGCGGCGAGGACGATGCCGATGGCCACGGCCACGAGGGCCAGGACCCTGGGGTCACCGGAGTGGGTGCGGATGGCGTCGTCCCCGATGCCCTTCAAATCGGCGTAGCTGGAGGGCAGGTACGCGAACACCGCGACGGCCACCAGGACCAGCGAGATGACGGCCGAGATGAAGAACCCGCGGTTGATCGCGGTCATCCCGCTGCGGTCGGCGCGGCGCGGCGCGACCGCGAAGATGCCGATCATCGCCGTGAGCACGCCGATCGCCGGGACGAGCAGGGGGAAGGCGAGACCCGCGTCGCCGAACGCGGCCTTGCCGAGGATCAGCGCGGCCACCAGCGTCACGGCGTACGACTCGAAGAGGTCGGCCGCCATGCCCGCGCAGTCGCCCACGTTGTCGCCCACGTTGTCCGCGATGGTGGCGGCGTTGCGCGGGTCGTCTTCGGGGATGCCCTGCTCGACCTTGCCGACGAGGTCGGCGCCGACGTCGGCCGCCTTGGTGAAGATGCCGCCGCCGACCCTCATGAACATGGCCAGCAGCGCCGCTCCGAACCCGAATCCCTCCAGCACCTTGGGCGCGTCGGCCGCGTAGACGAGGACGACGCAGGAGGCGCCCAGCAGGCCGAGGCCCACGGTGAACATCCCGACGACGCCACCCGTGCGAAACGCGATCTTCATGGCCTTGTGGGACACGGCCGTCAGATCCTTCTCCGGCTCGCCCGGGGCCGGAGTGGCCTCGCGCGCCGCCGCGGCGACCCGCACATTGCTGCGCACGGCGAGCCACATGCCGATATAGCCGGTGGCCGCCGAGAACAGCGCTCCGATCAGGAAGAAGACGGAACGCCCGATGCGCTGCGACCAGTTGTCGGCCGGCAGCAGCATCAGGAGGAAGAACACCGCCACGGCGAATACGCCGAGCGTGCGCAACTGCCGGGCGAGATAGGCGTTCGCGCCTTCCTGCACCGCCGCCGCGATCTTTCTCATGCTGTCGGTGCCCTCGCCCGCCGCGAGGACCTGCCGCACGAGGGCGACGGCGACCACGAGCGCCGCGAGCGCGACGGCTGCGATCACGTACACCATGGTGCGGTTGCCCTGGGTGAGTTCGGCTGCGAGATGCTGAGTGAAGTCCACCTGTCGAGGGGTGAAGGGCCCCGCCATTCGTCCTCCCTAGACGTTTGGCACATGGGCGCGCAGCTCCTCCGCGCCATTGATCCACGCGCGCACGGAACAGCAGCCACGCTCAGGCGTCCTGAGCTCAAGATGGACGGATTGTAGGGAGCCCGGCGAGATCAAAACAGAGCGCGGCAAAGGGAATTGGCCTGTGCAAGTGAAGATCGGGTGAATGATCCGCCGGATAAACGATCTCGGACGGAGATCGGCAAGGGAGATCGGAAAGGAGATCCATTCCGGGGCGGGGAAGGGCGTGGATAAACGATCAGCAAAAAGATCGCGTAATTACTGCTGATCAATTCCCGGAAAGCCGGAGCAGGCCGGCGAGGGCGGGAAGAGGCCGACGAAGATCGACGGGGGCTCGGCGGGGGTTCAGCCCAGGCCCGGCAAAAGAGCGTCGACAAGGCGTCGGCGCGATGCGATCCCGGTGCAGCCAGGAGTTACGCCCGTCCGATGAGGGCGGACTACGTCAATACGCCCGGACGGGCTACGGCAGCACGGCCGCGGGGGCGATCGGCCAGCTCATACGGATCAGGCCGCCGCGCTCGTCCGCGGTCACCTCGACGTCGTCGACCAGGCCGCTGATGACGGCGAGGCCCATGTCGTCCTCGCTGTCGGCGCCGGCCTCCTCATGCCCGGCGGCGGGCCGCTCCGAGCCGTTCGCAGAGGTGAGCTCGAGGGGCGCGGGGCGGGGGGCGTCGTCCCCCACCTCGATGGAGAATTTCTTCTCCTCCTCGATCAGCGTCACCCGCACCGGGGTGGGCACCTCATGGGTGATGTGCAGGCCCACCGCACGCGAACAGGCCTCGCCCACGGCGAGCCGGACCTCGTCCAGCACGGCCTCGTCCACGCCGGCACGGCGCGCCACCGCGGCCGCCACCAGCCGGGCGGTCCGGACATGCTCGGGAAGGGCACTGAAGAGCAGTTCGACGGTGGCCATGCCATCCCCCTCGGTCGTACGTGCCCTCTCCCCCTCATCCGGAAAAGGGCGGACTCACGAGGGGGCCGGGCCCACGGGCCCGGGTTCCCCCCGCGTGACAGTCTTCCCCGGCGACCTCAGTCGGTCGCCTGCACCGCATCCTCCACCGAGGTGTGGATGGGGAACACCTTGGTGAGACCGGTGATACGGAAAATCTTGAGAATGCGCTCCTGGTTGCAGACCAGGCGCAGCGAGCCCTCATGGGCACGCACTCGCTTCAGCCCGCCGACCAGGACGCCGAGCCCGGTGGAGTCGAGGAAGTCGACGCCCTCCATGTCCACGACGAGGTGATAGCTGCCGTCGTTGACAAGCTCGACCAGCTGCTCACGCAGCTTGGGCGCGGTGTACACATCAATCTCGCCACCGACCCGGACAACCGTACGGTCGCCTACGGTCTCGGTCGACAGGGACAGGTCCACGGATCCTCCAGCACCTTGCATCGAGCGGTCGCCCCCCATGGATCGGCAGCCGCGATGGCATTCAATCACTTACCGGCAGGCGCGCACGACGCCTTGACGCCATTGTCCGTCACGCCAGTGACACACTCGGTGCCGATGGCCAACGATCAACTCCCGCCGGAGGCGGGCGTACATCCCCTTCCCCGGACAGTCCTCGACCGACTGACCGCCGGGGCCGACCGGGCTGCACGCATCACTCATACGGAGCACTTGCCCCCGCGTCCGGGACGTCATGCCCCCTGGCCTGAGCAGATCCGGCCGGAAGTGGTCGAGGCCGTCCGGGCCGCCGGCATCGAGCGGCCCTGGGCCCACCAGGCGCTCACCGCCGCGCACGCGCTGCGCGGCGAGTCGGTGGTCGTGGCCACCGGCACGGCGTCCGGGAAGTCCCTCGCCTACCTGGCGCCGGTCCTCAGCGCCCTGCTGGACGGCTCGGAGGCCCCGAACGGCCGCGGCGCCACCGCGCTGTACCTCGCCCCCACCAAGGCCCTGGCCGCCGACCAGCGGCGCGCGGTACGGGCCCTCGCCGAGCCCCTGGGCAAGGGCATCCGGCCCGCCGTGTACGACGGGGACACGCCGGTCGAGGAGCGGGAGTGGGTGCGCCAGTACGCCAATTACGCGCTCACCAACCCCGACATGCTCCACCGCTCGATCCTGCCCGCCCACCCCAGGTGGTCCTCCTTCCTGCGCGCCTTGCGCTACGTCGTCATCGACGAGTGCCACACCTACCGGGGCGTCTTCGGCTCGCACGTCGCCCAGGTGCTGCGCCGCCTCCGGCGCGTCTGCGCCCGCTACGGGGCCGACCCGGTCTTCCTCCTCGCCTCCGCCACGGCCTCCGACCCGGCCACCGCGGCGACCCGGCTCACGGGCGTCCGGGTGGCGGAGATCACGGAGGACGCCTCCCCGCGCGGCGAACTCGTCTTCGCCCTGTGGGAGCCCCCGCTCACCGAGCTCCACGGCGAGCGGGGCGCCCCCGTGCGCCGCACCGCCACCGCCGAGAGCGCCGACCTCCTCACCGACCTCGTCGTCCAGGGCGTCCGCACGATCGCCTTCGTGCGCTCACGGCGCGGCGCCGAGCTCATCGCCCTGATCGCCCAGGAACGCCTCGCCGCCGTGGACCGGTCGCTCCCCGGGCGTGTCGCCGCCTACCGCGGCGGCTACCTCCCCGAGGAGCGCCGCGCCATCGAGCACGCCCTGCACAGCGGCGACCTGCTCGGCCTGTCCGCCACGACCGCCCTGGAGCTCGGCGTCGACGTCGCGGGCCTCGACGCCGTCCTCCTGACCGGCTATCCGGGCACCCGGGCCTCCCTGTGGCAGCAGGCCGGCCGCGCGGGCCGTACGGGCCGGGGCGCCCTGGCCGTCCTGGTCGCCCGCGACGACCCCCTGGACACCTACCTCGTCCACCACCCGGAGGCGCTCTTCCGCCGCCCCGTGGAATCCACCGTCCTCGATCCCGACAACCCCTACGTCCTCGCCCCCCATCTGTGCGCCGCGGCCGCCGAGCTGCCGCTCACCGAGGCCGACCTGTCCTTGTTCGGGCCCGCGGCCCCGGGCGTGCTCGCCCAGCTCGAGGGCCGCAAGCTGCTCCGCCGCCGCGGCGCCGCCTGGCACTGGACCCGCCGCGAGCGCGCCGCCGACCTGACCGACATCCGGGGCGGCGGCGGCCGGCCCGTCCAGGTCGTGGAGGAGGGCACCGGGCGCCTGCTGGGCACCGTGGACGCGGCCGCGGCCCACGCCTCCGTCCACGAAGGCGCGGTCCACCTCCACCAGGGCCGCACCTACCTCGTCCGCCGCCTCGACCTGGAGGACTCCGTGGCCCTCGTCGAGCAGGCCGACCCTCCGTACTCGACCACCGCCCGCGACACGACCTCCATCGCCGTCCTGGAGACCGCCGCCGAGATCCCCTGGGGGGAGGCCCGGCTGTGCTTCGGCTCGGTCGAGGTCACCAACCAGGTCGTCTCCTTCCTGCGCCGCCGGCTGATCACCGGCGAGATCCTGGGCGAGTCCAAGCTGGACCTGCCGCCCCGCACGCTGCGGACCCGCGCCGTGTGGTGGACCGTCACCGAGGACCAGCTCGACGAGGCCCGCATCGACCCCGAGGCCCTCGGCGGCGCCCTGCACGCCGCGGAACACGCCTCCATCGGCCTGCTCCCCCTCTTCGCCACCTGCGACCGCTGGGACATCGGCGGCGTCTCCGTCCCCCTGCACCCCGACACGCTCCTGCCGACCGTGTTCGTCTACGACGGCCACCCCGGGGGCGCCGGCTTCGCCGAGCGGGCCTTCCACACCGCCGCCCGCTGGCTCACCGCCACCCGCGAGGCGATCGCCGCCTGCGAGTGCGACACCGGCTGCCCTTCCTGCGTGCAGTCCCCCAAGTGCGGCAACGGCAACGACCCCCTCGACAAGCGGGCCGCGATCCGCCTCCTCACCCGGCTCCTGAGGGACGCCCCGAAAGACGAAACCCCGCAGGAGGAGCCCCCGCAGGCCCCGCCCGGTCCGCCTGACGGCTGAGGCCCGGGGGAGCACGCCCCGGAAGACCGGAGCCTGGGAGATCGGGGCTTCGGAGATCGGGGCCTGGGAGATCGGGGCCTGAGAGATCGGGGCCCGGGAAGAAAGCGGCAGCCGATACGGCCACAGGGGTGAACCCCACCGCCTCCGCGGGCCCCGCCCGCGACCGCACCCGGACGGCATACGGCCCCGCCCGGGCCTCGGCCGCGACCTCGGCGATCTCATCGCTCACGGCACAGCGCACCACTCTCGTCCTCTGGGCGGCGGCCACCCGCCGGGCGAGGCCGCACGCGGCCTCCTGCCCTTCGAGGGCGTGGTCCGCCGCGGCCAGCGCCGCCAGATCCGCCGCGCCGCCGGCCCGGTGACGGGCCACCACGGCCTGCCCCATGGCCAGCAGTGCCGCGAACACCGCACAGAGCGCCGTGGCCGCGACGGCCACCCACACCGTGGCCATCCCCCGGTCACCGCACCGTCTCCTCAGCAAGGGCCACCGCCTCTCCGCCCAGCCGCACGGCGAGCGGCCCCGCCGCACGAGCCTCGACCCGTACCCGTACGAGGTCGCCCTCCCGCGCCACGGCGATGCGGGCCCCCTGCGGCGCGGCGGAGCGGGCCGCCGCGACCGCCACCGATGCCGGGTCCGACCGCGCCGCCGCCCGAGCGCCTGCCCTGGCGGCATCCACGCACTGGATCTGCGCGGCGGCGGCCATCAGCCCCCAGATCAGGGACATGCCGACCAGAATCAGCGCCGGGAGCACCATCGCCGCCTCGGCGGTCACATAGCCGCCGTCCGCACAGCCACCGTCGCAGCGCCGGTGGAACCCCTGGGGGCCGCCTGCCGCCGGGGCGGCCGGATGACACCGGCCGGGTCGGCGTCCGCGGGCGGGACCGGCGAGGACGACCTCGCCGGACCCTCCGTCAGAACTCCGGCCCGGGCAGGCGCACAGCCCCGGCCACGCAACCCCTGGCGGCTCACCGGACGCCCCATCAGAACGGCGCATTGAGCGCCCTCCCGATGAGCCCTTGCAGAGCCGCAGTGACGGCACCGCTCGTGACCACCTTGTAGAGCACGGCGGCGAGCGCACAGGCGGCCAGGGTGCCGACGGCGTACTCGGCCGTCGACATGCCCGCGTCGCCGGCCGCGAAGGCCCACGGCCTGCCTGCCCGCTCCCACGGCACCGGCCACCGCCGCCACTGCCTACCCCAGCCACCGGGCCACCACCGGCCCCGCGCCCCGCTCTGCGACCGGCTCCTCGCCCGGACCGGCAGTCCCGCATGCGCCCCGCACCAGCCCCGGCGCACCGGCGCCCTCCGCACCGTCATCGTCTTCCCCGCCGTCGCCTTCGCCACCGTCATCGCTGCCACGACCTGCACCTCACTCACCGTCAATGTCCTTTCGTCAGACCACTCGCCAGACCGATCACCACGGGCACCACCCCGACCGTCAGGAACGCGGGCAGGAAGCACAGCCCGAGCGGGGCCGTCGCCAGGACGCCCGCACGCCGGGCCCGTATGCCCGCCGCCCTGCCGCGCTCGGCCCGCAGACGCGCGGCGAGCCGCGACATGGGCTCCACGGCAGGCACTCCTGTCGCCTGCGCCCGCTCCAGGCAGCGGGCGAGCCCGCGGGCGCCCGGAAGGCCGCCCAGGCGGCTCCAAGCCGTGGCAGGGTCACCGCCGAGCCGGACTTCGGCCGCGGCCCGGGCGAGCCGCTCTCCCACCGGGCCGCCCAGCGACAGCCCGACCGCTTCGGCCGCCTCCCTGGGCCCGGCGCCCGCCGCCAGGCACGCCGCCATGAGGTCGGCGGCCAGCGGAAGTTGCCTCTCGACCTCCCCCACCGGGGCCTGTGCAGAGGGTTCCGCCGCGGCGTCGGCCCTCTTCCGGCGCCGTCCCCACCGCCACATGCCGTACGCGGCGGCGAGTCCCACCATGCAGCCGGCCGCTCCGCCGACGAGGATGATCCCGGCGGCCCCGGCCCCCGCCGGGGGAAGCCAGTCCCGGACTCCCGGCAGCCGGCCGGCACGGGCCCGCAGCCCCTGCATCCTCGTGATCGTGGTGGGTTCGTGCCCGAGCAGAGCAGCCGCCCGGCGGCGTGCCGCCCGCCCCCTGCGGCTCCGGACCGCCATGCGCACTGCGCAGGCCGGCACGATCCCCGCAAGAATCATCATCCACAGGCTGTGGATAACATTTGCGCTCACGAGACTTTCCCTTCCGCCGAGAGCCCGGGCCTGCCGCGCTCGCCGCCGCGCCCTTCGGGCTCCCCTGCCGCCGCCCGCACGATCCGCCCGGTCCAGGCGATGCCGGCTCCCTCCAGGAGCCCGCCGAGAAGCAGGCAGCCGAGCCCGGCCGGGGTGTGCAGAAGCACCCTCAGCGGCGCCGCTCCCATCGCACTGCCCATCAGCAGGGCGAGGACGGGCAACAGGGCCAGCATCACGGCGGTGGAACGCGCGCCCGCCAATTGCGACCGCAGCTCCTCCCGTTGATCCCGCTCGGCGCTCAGCGCGGCCGCCACCCGTTCGAGCCCCGAGGCGAGCCCCGCGCCCCCGTCCACGGCCACGCGCCAGCAAGCGGCGACACCGTGCAGCCCCTCGGCCCCGGGGCGCCCGGCCACGGCTCGCAGGGCCTCCGGCACGTCGCCGCCGAACCTCGCCGCGGCCGCGACGGCCGCCCACTGCGGGCCCAAGTCCCCCGCAGGCACACCGGCCAGCGCCTGGCCGGGCTGCCTGCCCGCCCGCAGTTCGCCCGCCACCGATCCGCACAGCTCGATCACGGCCGCCTCCCGCCGCTCCCGTTCGCGCTGCTCACGCCGGGCGGCCAGCCACTTCCGTACGAGCGGGATCGCTAAGAGTGCTGCCGGCAGTGGCAGCAGTGACGCCCCCAACAAGGCCACCGCACCGCCGACCGGAAGGCACATCAGCTCCCGCCGGGCCCGCGCCCACCGGCGCAGCCGGGCACCCCACTCCCCCGCCCAGGCGGGCGGCCACGATCCGGCGGGCGCGGCGGACCCGCCACCCGCGAACAGCAGCCGGGCGCGGCGCAATTCCCGGCCGGGGCCGGTCAGCGACCAGGCCATGAACAGCACGCTCAGTGCAGCGACGCCCGTGAGCGTGCCCGGCGCCATCGCCCCGGCGGCGGTCATGGCATCGCTCCGCCCCGCTCGCACAGCCCGGCCAGCCGGCCCCACCCGCGCGCCCGCTGAAAGCCCTCGGCTCCCCAGACGACGGCCGGCACCGTGGTGACGAAGCCGGCAGGATCCCGGTCGAGCACGTGCACCTCGGCGACCCGCCGCCGCCCGCCCCGCTCCCGTACGAGATGGATGACGACGGACAGGCCGGCCGCCAATTGGCTGTGCAGCGCGGCCCGGTCGAGGCCGGCGGCCGAGCCCAGCGCTTCGAGCCGGGCGGGCACGTCCGCCGCGGCGTTCGCATGGACCGTGCCGCAGCCTCCCTCATGCCCCGTATTGAGGGCGGCCAGCAGGTCCGTGACCTCCGCACCGCGGACCTCGCCCACCACCAGCCGGTCCGGCCTCATGCGCAGGGCCTGCCGGACCAGGTCCCGCAAGGTGACCAGGCCCATGCCCTCCTGGTTCGCCGGGCGGGTCTCCAGCCGGACCACGTGCGGGTGATCGGGGCGCAGTTCGGCGGAGTCCTCGGCGAGGACGATCCGCTCGTCCGGCGCCACCAGCCCGAGCAAGGTGGTCAGCAATGTGGTCTTGCCGCTGCCCGTTCCGCCACTGATGACGAACGAGAGCCTCGCTTCCAGCACCGCCCGCAGCAACCGGTCGCCGCCGGGCGGCACGGTCCCGGCGGCCATCAGGTCGTCCAGGGTGAAGGCGCGGGGGCGCACGACGCGCAGCGAAAGGCAGGTGGAACCGACGGCGATCGGGGGCAGCACCGCATGCAGCCGCGTGCCGTCGGGAAGCCGGGCGTCGACCCAGGGGCGGGCGTCGTCCAGCCGCCGGCCGGCAATGGCGGCGAGCCGCTGGGCGAGCCTGCGCACGGCCGTGGCATCCGGGAAGACGACGTCCGTGCGCTGCAGGCCGGCGCCCCGGTCGACCCAGACCTGATCGGGCGCCGTGACGAGGACGTCGGTGACGTCGGGCTCGGCCAGCAGCCGTTCCAGCGGGCCGGCGCCGATCAGCTCGGAGCGCAGCCGGGCCGCGACCCCGAGGATCTCGGCGTCCCCCAGCAGCCGCCCTTCCTGGCGCAGCGCCTCCGCGACCCTGGCGGGCGTGGGTTCGGCGCCGCTCTCGGCCAGCCTCAGCCGCACGGCCTCCAGCAGTCCGGCGCTCATGACGACGCTCCCCGGAGGGCCTCGAAGCAGGCCCAGAAGTCGGTGCAGTACCGGGCGAGCGGGCCGCGGTCGCCGCCCGGCGGCCTGCCCGCCGCAAGCGCGGCCGCCAGCCCCGTCTCCGGAGGGAGCTCACCGGCGAGGGGCAGGCCGAGGAGACGGGAGACCTGCTCGCCGTCGAGGCCGGCGGCGCGCGGAGTGCGGACGACGACCCGCAGATCGCCGAGGACCGCTCCGACGGTGGCGGCGACGCGGTGCGCCGCGGCCACGGCCCGCAGCTCCGACGGCACCACGAGCAGGCCCGCGTCGAGCTGTCCGAGCGCTTCGAGGGCGGCTTCGTCGAGCCGGCGCGGCAGATCGACGACCACCGCGCCGCCGCGGCGGCGCGCCGCGGCCAATACGGCCTTCACCGCTTCGGGCGGCACGGCCGTGCACGGGCTCCGGTCCCAGCTGAGCAGGCGCATCGAGTGGAGCTCGGGCAGGGCCTCCTCCAGCGCCCGGCAGGCCACGCGGCCCCGGGAGTCGGCGAAGGCCGGCCAGCGCAGCCCTTCCGCTCTCTCGCCGCCGAGCAGGACGTCGAGGCCGCCGCCCAGTGGATCGCCGTCGATGAGCATGGTGCGCCGCCCGGCGGCGGCAGCGCTGACGGCGAGGGCGCACGCCAGCGTGCTCGCGCCCGCGCCGCCGCATCCGCCGATCACCCCGACGGTGAGGGCGGGCCGCCCGGCGCCTTCGACGGCGTCGGCGATCCGCTCGACGAGGCGGCCTTCGCAGCCGGGCAGCAGCACCACATCCCGCGCGCCGACCTCCATGGCCAGCCGCCACACCCCGTCGTCGCCGCGGTCCCGGCCGACGAGCAGGACCGCGTCCCCGTGGGCTGCGAGGCGCGAGCCGCGCAGGCGGCGCGCGCAGTCCTCCCCGACCAGGATCAGCGGTGGATCCAGACCCGCGCCCCGGCGCGCCGGGGCGCCATGTGCCACTTCGGGCACGGCTCCGGCCGCTGCGCACAGGCGCAGCAGGTCGTCGAGCAGCTCCTCGTCCTCGGCGATGATCAGTGGTCCGCGCTGACTCCCGCCGGCGGCGGGCGGCCATTCGGATGCGCTGGATCCGGCCACGGCGTCCTCCCCGTCTCAACTGCGCGCTCTCGCATCCGCGGACATCGCGGAAGAGCGCGGGGAATCACCGTGCAGCGAACTGGAAAACAATGTGGATCTTGGTCAAAAACTGTGGACAACTCAGCCGCTGTGAATATCCCGGTCACCTATACCGGTGACTTCCACAGAGCAGCCCGCCGATTACGCTGCGTAGCATGTATGAAGGGAGGGAGGCGGCCGCCGAGAGGGCGGCGCGGGAGGGAGGAATGCCGGGTGGGGGTCCAGGAAATGCATCCGGACATGCGACGACCCCCGCCGGGGGGGAGAGCGGGGGTCGTCCCCACGGCCGACTCGGGGGGGGGGAGGAGTCGGACCGGGTTAGACACGGTCGCGAACGATCCGTGACTTCCATGGTGTACCCGAGAGCCTTCTCAGGCAAACCCACACGCCTCAGCTTACGCCGAATGGAGGGCGCCTATGCTCGGCATCGTGGAAAACCACTCGTTGCCCCGGACAGCCGCGTTCTTTGATCTGGACAAGACGGTCATTGCGAAGTCGAGCACGCTCACCTTCAGCAAGTCGTTCTACCAAGGTGGCTTGATCAACCGGCGGGCCGTGCTGCGCACCGCGTACGCACAGTTCGTCTTCCTCGCCGGCGGAGCCGATCACGATCAGATGGAGCGGATGCGCGAGTATCTCTCGGCGCTCTGCAGGGGCTGGAATGTCCAGCAGGTCCGCGAGATCGTCGCCGAGACCCTGCACGAACTCATCGACCCGATCATTTACGACGAAGCCGCCTCCCTCATCGAAGCACACCACACCGCCGGGCGCGACGTGGTGATTGTCAGCACCTCGGGCGCCGAGGTCGTCGAGCCCATCGGCGAACTGCTGGGCGCGGACCGCGTGGTGGCCACCCGTATGGTCGTAGAAGACGGTGCCTTCACCGGCGAAGTCGAGTACTACGCCTACGGGCCCACCAAGGCCGAAGCCATCAAGGAGCTCGCCGAGTCGGAGGGGTACGACCTCTCCCGGTGCTACGCCTACAGCGACTCCGTCACCGACATCCCCATGCTCGAAACCGTCGGCCACCCGCACGCGGTCAACCCCGACCGGGCCCTGCGCCGGGAGGCGACGGCACGAGACTGGCCGGTTCTCTCCTTCAACCGCCCCGTCCGGCTCAAGCAGCGGGTGCCCGCCCTGTCGATGCCTTCGCGCCCCGCCCTCGTGGCGGCGGCCGCCGTCGGCGCCGCCGCCGCGACCGCGGGTCTGGTCTGGCTGGCCGGGCGACGCCGAGAGCCGGGTGCCCGCATTGCCCCGGTTTAATACTCAACACAAAGAACTGCGGCCCAGCCTTCCGCTTCGGCGGCGACAGGAGTAGAAAGGACTTAACGGCCCGCGAGACCAGGGACATCCGGGAGGACGCCCTTCACGCACCAAGGCCCCACGGACCGAAGCATGAACGTCGGGCACCCACGCGACGCCGACCCGTCGATTACGGGCCAGCCGCACCAGGTGACGGGCAAAGTTCCCCGGCCTGATGGGCAGATTTCGTGCACGCATGGTAACCCGGCGAACATGCCAGTGGCGGTACCGGAGTTGACCGGTACCGCCACAACCCTGTCCGGCGGTCATCGCCGCCCTGGGCAGCCCGCGAAACCACGGCACCCCGCCGCAGGAAGTCCCGCGGACGCGGCTCAGGCGGCTCCGCGCTGGAGCGCCTCGCACACCGCGGTGCTCTCCCGCACACCCAGCTCGACCGCGCGGCCGCAGTGCGCGATCCAGGCGCCCACACCCTCCGGCGTGCCCGACGCGTAGCCGTCGAGCGCCGCCAGATAGGCCTCCGCACCCAGCTCGGCGTGGCCGGCCTCGGCCGGGCAGACCGACTTGGGGTCGAGACCGCTGCCCACCAGCACGATCCGCTCCGCCGCCCGCGCGACCAGGCCGTTGTGCGAGCCGAAGGGGCGCAGGGCGAGCAGTTCGCCGTGCACCACGGCCGCCGTCACCAGCGCGGGCGCCTCCGTCCCCGCGAGGAGCAGCCCCGCCAGGCCCTCGAGCCGTCCGGCCACCTCCGACGCGCTGGGCACCGCCAGCCGGACCAGCGGTTCGTCGACGGGCTCGCCCTCCAGCCGGGGCCTGCCGACCGTCTCATCGGGCCGGGTCCCGCCCGCGGCCACCAGGTGCAGCCTGGCCAGCACCCGCAGCGGCGACTGCCGCCACACGCTCAGCAGCTGCCCCGCCTCGGCGGTCAGCCGCAGGGCGGCACCCACCGTCCCCGCCTCCGCCTCGGCACCGAAGTCGGTGCGGCGGCGCACCTCTTCGAGCGCCCAGTCGGCACCGGACAGCGCGGCCGAGCCGCGTGCGCCGCGCAGCGCGGCCTCGGAAGTGATCTCGTTGCTGCGGCGGCGCATCACCCGGTGCCCGTAGACGCGGTCCACCGCCTTGCGCACGGAGTCCACGGAGTCGGCCACGCCGGGGAGGGAGGCCAGGGCGGCGAGCGGGTCGGCAGTCGTACTCATGCGTAAGACAGTACGCACTTCGGGTCTACACCCCTCGAACGAGTGGTCTTCTTCACGCACTGCTCTCACTCCGTGCACCCTCACACCTACGCTTGGTGAACATGAAGATCGCTTTCGTAGGGAAGGGCGGCAGCGGGAAGACCACGCTGTCCTCGCTGTTCATCCGCCACCTCGCCGCACACCGCGCGCCCGTCGTCGCGGTGGACGCCGACATCAACCAGCACCTCGGCGCGGCGCTCGGGCTGGACGAGGAGGAGACGTCCGCACTGCCGGCGATGGGCGCTCAGCTCCCCCTGATCAAGAACTACCTGCGCGGCAGCAACCCCCGGATCACCTCCGCCGAGACGATGATCAAGACGACGCCGCCGGGCGAGGGCTCGCGCCTGCTGCGGATCGCCGAGGACAATCCTGTCTACGACGCCTGCGCCCGCCCCGTCGAGCTCGACGGCGGGCCGGTACGGCTGATGGTCACGGGCCCGTTCACCGAGTCCGATCTCGGGGTCGCCTGCTACCACTCCAAGGTCGGCGCCGTCGAGCTGTGCCTCAACCACCTGGTGGACGGCCCCGGGGAGTACGTCGTCGTCGACATGACGGCCGGCAGCGACTCCTTCGCCTCGGGCATGTTCACCCGTTTCGACGTGACGTTCCTGGTGGCCGAGCCCACCCGCAAGGGCGTGTCCGTCTACCGCCAGTACAAGGAGTACGCCCGCGACTTCGGCGTCTGCCTCAAGGTCGTGGGCAACAAGGTCCAGGGCCAGGACGACATCGACTTCCTGCGCGACGAGGTCGGCGAGGACCTGCTGGTGACCTTCGGCCACTCCGACTGGGTGCGGGCGATGGAGAAGGGCCGGCCGCCCCGCTTCGGCCTGCTGGAGGAGCACAACCACCAGGCGCTGCGCGCCCTGCGCGAGACGGCGGACGGCTCGTACGAGCTGCGGGACTGGCAGCGCTACACCCGCCAGATGGTGCACTTCCACCTGAAGAACGCGGAGAGCTGGGGCAACGCCAAGACGGGCGCCGATCTGGCGGCCCAGGTCGACCCCGCCTTCGTGCTGGACGAGAGCTGGGCGTCTACTCCGCAGCCCGCTTGACGCGCCGGGCGGCGGGGAAGCGCTCCCAGCCGCCCTTGGGGGCCTGCCCGACGTCGAGCTCGCGCAGTGCGGCGAGAAGCCTGTTGTCCTGTGCGTCGAGCCAGTCGGCCAGCTGCTTGAAGGACACGCAGCGCACCTCTTCCTTGGTGCAGATGGTCTTGATGACGTGCTCGACCGCCCGCATGTAGGTGCCGCCGTTCCAGGACTCGAAGTGGTCGCCGATGAAGAAGGGCGCCCTGTTGCCGCGGTAGGCGCGGCGGAATCCCGCGAGGAGGCCGTCGCGCATCTGCTTGCCCCAGGCGCGGTGCAGGGCGCGGCTGCCCCGGGTCGTGCCGGACTGGTTGGCGAGGAAGTTGTAGTCCATCGACAGGGTTTCGAAGTCGCGGCCGGGCACCGGGATGTCCTGCAACGGGAAGTCCCAGAGGCCGCCCAGCTTGCGGGGCCACACCTGGCGGCCGCCGACGGAGCTCGCGTCGTAGCGGAAGCCCATGGCCTTGGCGGCCCGCACGAGGTTGCGCTGTCCTTCGAGGCAGGGGGCGCGGCCGCCGACGAGCTCCTTGCCGTAGTCGAACGGAAGCGGATCCTCTTCCTTCAGGCCGGCGTTGGTCTTCCAGTTCCGCACCAGGGACCGCGCCTGCCGGATCTCGCTCTTCCAGTCCTTGGGCGACCAGGTGCCGACCCCCCGGTCAGGGCCGCAGAAGTGCCCGTTGAAGTGCGTGCCGATCTCGTTCCCGTCCAGCCAGGCGCCGCGGAGCTGCTCCACGGTGTCCCTGACGCCCTTGACGGTGTTGAAGCCGATGTCCGAGGCGCCGGGCCGGTGCCGGGGCGGTTTGTAGAGGCGCCGCTTCCCCGCGGGGAGCATGTACACGCCGCTGAGGAAGTAGGTCATCGTCGCGTGGTGCTTCCTGCCGACGGCACGGAAGCGGGAGAACAGGTGCTGCCCGTCCTCGCCCGAGCCGTCCCAGGAGAAGACGACGAACTGCGGCGGCCTGTGCCCGGGCTGCAGCCGGTCGGGGGTGGGCTGCCCGGGCTGGGGGCCCGTATCGGCGGTGGAACCGTCGCCGATGAGACGGACCGGACGGCGCCCGGCCTCGGGATCGGCCGCGGTGCGCGGCGCGCCGGGGTCCGCTCCGCCCGAGCAGCCCGCCGAACCCGTCGCCAGCGCAAGGGCCGTGAGGCCGCCCAGTGCCACTTTCCATCCAGCGGCCATCAGCCACCTCTGCCTTCGCTGCCTGCCCGATCCGGCGCTTCACCGTCGCATGCTCGACCCCCTAAATCGGTATTACAGACAGATAAAATGACAAATTCACTCATTAGGTGGAACCGCGCCTTTATTCGACCTTCCACTCTTCCCCGGGATCTTTACTCTCCATTACGATCCGTTTACCCAGAGTTGAGTTAACCCCCGCCACCGCAGCCGCTCCCGCAGCTGCGCGCCGCCGTGACCACGGCCGCGTTTTCAGCGCGTCCGCGCCGCCCCGACGAAGACGGGAACGCCCATGCAGCCTCAGTCGCCATCGACGCACCGCCCGCAGGCAGCCACCGGTGGGCCGCGCCCCGCCGGCCGGTCCACCTGGCGAGGAGATCTCGCCGCGTCCTTCGTCATCTTCCTCATCGCCGTGCCGCTCTCCCTGGGCATCGCGCTGGCCACCGGAGCGCCGCTCCAGGCCGGGCTGGTGGCGGCGGCGGTCGGCGGGATCGTCGCGGGGCTGCTGGGCGGCGCGCCGCTCCAGGTCAGCGGCGCCGCCACGGGCCTGGTCGTGGTGACGGCCGAGCTGGTCCAGCAGTACGGTTGGCGGGCCACCTGCGCGATCACCGCGCTCGCCGGGCTGACCCAACTCGCTCTCGGCACCGCCCGGGTGGCCCGCGGCGCGCTGGCCGTCAGCCCGGCGATCGTGCACGGCGTGCTCGCCGGCATCGGCGTCACGATCGCCCTCGGCCAACTCCACGTCGTCCTGGGCGACACTCCGAACAGCTCCGCCCTGGAGAATCTGGCCGCCCTCCCCTCGGAGCTGAGCCACCCGCACCCTTCGGCCCTGCTGGTCGGGGCCGTCACCGCTGCCGTTCTGGTGGGCTGGCCTCGGCTGCCCGGACGGGCGGGTCAGTGGCTGCGTACGGTCCCCGCCCCGCTGGCCGCCGTGGCTCTGGCCACCGGTGCCAGCACCGGCATGCCCGTGCCCCGCGTCTCCCTCCCCCAATGGCAGCTCCAGGCGTTGCCCGCCCTGCCGGACGGGCCGGTGCTGGGCGTCTTCGCGGCGGTGCTCACGGTCACGCTCGTGGCGAGCATGGAGTCGCTGCTGTCCGCAGTGGCGGTGGACCGGCTGCGTGCCGAGCGCGCGGGCCCGCCGCAGGAGCCGGCCGAGCTCGACCGCGAGCTGGCCGGCCAGGGGGCCGCCAATCTGGTGTCCGGGCTCCTCGGCGGTCTGCCGGTCGCCGGCGGCGCGATCCGCGGGTCGGCGAACGTGGCGGCGGGGGCCGCCTCCCGCAAGTCCACTGTGCTGCACGGGCTGTGGGTGCTGCTCTGCGCCGGCCTGCTCACGACGGTCCTGGAGCTGATCCCGCTGGCGGCCCTGGCCGCGCTGGTGATGGTGGTCGGAGTGAAGATGGTGAGCTTCGCGCACATCAAGCACGTGCAGCGGCACCGCGAGTTCCCCATGTACGCGTCCACGCTCGGCGCGGTAGTGCTCTTCGGCGTCCTCCAGGGCGTCGTCGTCGGCATCGTGGTCACGGCGTTCCTCTCCCTGCGACGCCTCGCCCACACGCGCATCACCGTGGACGAGGAGGGCGGCAGCCACCTGGTCCGCGTCAGCGGCCAGTTGACGTTCCTGGCGGTCCCCAAGCTGAGCCGGGCGCTCGCCCAGGTGCCGCCGGAGGCGCCCGCGGTCGTGGAGCTGGGCGGCTCGTTCATGGACCACACCGCGTACGACACCCTCCAGTCGTGGACGAACGCCCATCGCGCGCGGGGCGGCTGGGTCACGCTGCGGGGCCGTGGCGGGCGGCCGATCGCCGAGCCGGCCAGCACGCACGCCTGCCGCCCCTGGACGCCCTGGCGCAACCACCACTGCACCCGGCCCGCCGCCCCGGCCGACGCCCTCACGCCGCGCGGCGGGCAGCAACTGATCGGTGGGGTCAGCGCCTTCCAGCGCAATACGGCCCCGCTCGTCCGGGCCGAGCTGGCGCGGCTCGCCCGCGAGGGCCAGTGCCCGACGCAGCTCTTCCTCACCTGCGCCGACTCCCGGCTCGTCACCAGCATGATCACTTCCAGCGGCCCGGGCGACCTCTTCACCGTGCGGAACGTCGGCAATCTCATCCCGCCGCCCGCCACGGACGGCTCGTGCGACTCCGTCGGTGCCGCCGTGGAGTACGCCGTGGAGGTGCTGAAGGTCGGCAGCATCACCGTCTGCGGGCACTCGGGGTGCGGCGCGATGCAGGCGCTGCTCGACTCCGGGGGCGGGGATTCCGGCGCGCCGCAGACCACGCTCACGCGCTGGCTGCGGCACGGCCGGCCGAGCCTGGCCCGGATGCAGCGGATCGGGCGGCTCGGCCGCGGCGAGGTGGCGGTGGCCGACCGGCCCGTGGCGGACGCCCTCGAGCGGCTCGCGCTCGTCAACGTGATGCAGCAGCTCGACCATCTGATGGCCCACGCCTGCGTCGCCCGCCGCGTGGCCGAGGGATCGCTCCAACTGCACGGCATGTACTTCCATGTGGGCGAGGCGCAGGCCTACGTCCTGGACCCGCCCTCGCGCACCTTCACGGCCGTGCGCCCCGAGGTCCTCGACGCCGTCTGACCCTCTTCTACAGGTCTAAACCATTTTTTATCAACAGCCCTTGTCAGGGTGCGCCCCGGGCTGGTGAGCTATGCCCCGGGACACTACGGGCACCCACGGGCACAGCACGGTCACCCGACGGGCACCCTGAGAAAGGGAGATGTCGTGAGTAACGAGAGCCTGGCCAACCTCCTGAAGGAGGAGCGCCGCTTCGCACCGCCTGCCGCCCTGGCCGCGAGCGCCAATGTCACCGCGGAGGCGTACGAGCAGGCGAAGGCTGACCGGCTGGGCTTCTGGGCCGCGCAGGCCCGCCGCCTGACCTGGGAGACCGAGCCCACCGAAGTCCTCGACTGGTCGAATCCGCCGTTCGCGAAGTGGTTCGCCGACGGCCGGCTCAACGTCGCGTACAACTGCGTCGACCGCCATGTGGAGAACGGCCTGGGCGACCGGGTGGCCATCCACTTCGAGGGCGAGCCGGGCGACACCCGCACCATCACGTACGCCGAGCTCCAGCGCGAGGTCTCCAAGGCGGCCCACGCCCTGACCGAGCTGGGCGTGCGGGCGGGCGACCGCGTCGCCATCTACCTGCCGATGATCCCCGAGGCCGTCGTGGCGATGCTCGCCTGCGCACGGCTCGGCGCACCGCACTCGCTGGTCTTCGGCGGCTTCTCCGCCGACGCCCTCGCCACGCGCATCAACGACGCCGACGCCCGCGTCGTCATCACCGCCGACGGCGGCTACCGCCGCGGCAAGCCCTCCGCCCTGAAGCCCGCCGTGGATGAGGCCCTCACCCGCCCCGGCACGGAGAACGTGCGCAGCGTCCTCGTCGTCCGGCGCACGGGCCAGGAGGGCATCGGCTGGACCGAGGGCCGTGACGTGTGGTGGCACGAGCTCGTCGAGCGCCAGCCCGAGGAGCACACGCCGCAGGCGTTCGACGCCGAGCACCCGCTCTTCATCCTCTACACCTCGGGCACCACGGGGAAGCCGAAGGGCATCCTGCACACCACGGGCGGCTATCTGACCCAGGTGTCGTACACCCACCACGCCGTCTTCGACCTCAAGCCCGAGTCGGACGTGTTCTGGTGCACCGCCGACGTCGGCTGGGTGACCGGCCACTCGTACATCGTCTACGGACCCTTGAGCAACGGCGCCACCGAAGTGCTCTACGAGGGCACGCCCGACAGCCCCCACCAGGGCCGCTGGTGGGAGATCGTGCAGAAGTACGGCGTCACCATCCTCTACACCGCGCCGACCGCGATCCGCGCCGCCATGAAGTGGGGCGACGACATCCCGGCCAAGTTCGACCTGAGCAGCCTGCGCATCCTCGGCTCGGTCGGCGAGCCCATCAACCCCGAGGCCTGGGTCTGGTACCGCAAGCACATCGGCGGCGACCGCACCCCGGTGGTCGACACCTGGTGGCAGACCGAGACGGGCGGCATGATGATCAGCCCGCTGCCCGGGGTCACCGAGACCAAGCCCGGCTCGGCCCAGGTCCCGCTCCCCGGCATCGCGGCCACGGTCGTGGACGACGAGGCCCGCGAGGTGCCCGACGGCGCCGGCGGCTATCTCGTCCTGACCGAGCCGTGGCCCTCGATGCTCCGCACCATCTGGGGCGACGACCAGCGCTACCTCGACACGTACTGGTCCCGCTTCGAGGGCAAGTACTTCGCGGGCGACGGCGCCAAGAAGGACGACGACGGCGACATCTGGCTGCTCGGCCGGGTGGACGACGTCATGCTCGTCTCCGGCCACAACATCTCCACCACCGAGGTCGAGTCCGCGCTGGTCTCGCACCCGAAGGTCGCCGAGGCGGCGGTCGTCGGCGCGACGGACCCGCAGACCACCCAGGCGATCTGCGCGTTCGTCATCCTGCGCGGCGGTGCCGACGCCGCGGAGGAGGGCCTGGTCGAGGAGCTGCGGGCGCACGTCGCCAAGCAGCTCGGCCCGATCGCCAAGCCCAAGCGGATCCTCCCCGTGGCCGAGCTGCCCAAGACCCGCTCGGGCAAGATCATGCGCCGCCTCCTGCGCGATGTGGCCGAGAACCGCACCCTCGGCGACGTCACCACCCTGACCGACTCCTCGGTCATGGAGCTCATCCAGTCCCAGCTCCCCGCGGCCTCCAGCGAGGACTGACCGCGGCAGCAGTAACCCCGAGCGGAAGGGCGTCCGGCAGCGGCCGGGCGCCCTTCCGCTCGTTGCGCCTCACTCGTTCCGGTTAAGGTGAGTGGTGGTCGCGTAAAAAATGCGACAAGAATCAAGGGCGCGCCGGGAAGTCTGGTCGGCACACAGCACACGTGTATCCGACGACCCTGGAGGTCCCCCGCCGTGGCCGCGCCCAAGAACCGCCGCTCCGTCTTCCTCGGCCGGTTGCCGCTGCCCGAGCGGAACTTCCTCGCCGACGCCCTGCGTACCGAGACCGTGGGCGGTGTGCTGCTGCTCGCCGCCGCCGTCGCCGCGCTGATCTGGGCGAACACGCCGCTGCGCGACAGCTACGAGACCGTCCGCGACTTCCACTTCGGACCCGGCTCGCTGGGGCTGAACCTCTCCGTCCAGCACTGGGCGGCAGACGGCCTCCTCGCCGTCTTCTTCTTCGTCGCGGGCATCGAGCTCAAGCGCGAGCTGGTCGCCGGCGAGCTGCGCGACCCCAAGGCGGCGCTGCTCCCCGTCATCGCCGCGATCTGCGGCATGGCCGTGCCCGCGCTCGTCTACTTCGCCGTCGTGACGGGCGGCAACGGCTCGACGGCCGGCTGGGCGGTGCCCACCGCCACCGATATCGCCTTCGCCCTGGCCGTCCTCGCTGTCATCGGCACGGCGCTGCCGTCGGCGCTGCGCGCGTTCCTCCTCACCCTGGCCGTCGTCGACGACCTGTTCGCGATCCTGATCATCGCGGTCTTCTTCACCCAGAACCTGAACTTCGCGGCCCTGGGCTTCGCCGTGCTGGGCCTGGTCGTCTTCTGGCTGCTGCTCCGCAAGGGCGTCCGCGGCTGGTACGTGTACGTGCCGCTGGCCGTCGTCAACTGGGCGCTGATGTACAACAGCGGCGTCCACGCGACCATCGCGGGCGTGGCCATGGGCCTGATGCTGCGCTGCCACCGCCGCGAGGGCGAGCGGCACTCCCCCGGGGAGCACATCGAGCACCTCGTGCGCCCCCTCTCGGCGGGGCTGGCAGTGCCGCTGTTCGCCCTGTTCTCGGCGGGCGTGGTGGTCTCCGGCGGCGCCCTGTCGGACGTCTTCACCAAGCCCGAGACCCTGGGCGTCGTCCTCGGTCTGGTGGCCGGCAAGACGATCGGCGTGTTCGGCGGGACGTGGCTCGCCGCCCGGTTCACCCGGGCCGAGCTCAACCCCGACCTGAAGTGGCCCGACGTGCTCGCCGTCGCCTCGCTCGCGGGCATCGGCTTCACGGTGTCGCTGCTCATCGGCGAGCTGGCCTTCGGCACCGACCTGCTGCTGGCGGACGAGGTCAAGGCGGCCGTGCTCGTCGGCTCGCTGATCGCCGCGGTCTGCGCGAGCGTGCTGCTCAAGCTGCGCGACAACAAGTACAAGAAGCTGTGCGCGGACGAGGACCGCGACGAGGACGACGACGGCATCCCCGACATCTACGAGCAGGGCAACCCGGACTACCACCTGCGGATGGCGGCGATCCTGGAGGCGAAGGCCGCCGAGCACCGCAGGCTGGCCGAAGTCGTCTCCAGGGGCACCACCGGCGACGATGGTCCGGCATGATCTGAGAGTCTTTACATCCGCCGAAAGCCCGCGGATGACGTGGCGACGAAGATGAGGGAGCAGCCGATGAGCGCAGCCGACGACGGTGCGAACGGTGCCAACCGCACTCTCGGCCAGCTGGTGGCTACGGCCACCACCGAGCTGTCCGCGCTGGTGCACGACGAGATCGCACTGGCCAAGGCCGAGCTGCGGCAGGACGCCAAGCGCGTCGGCATCGGTGGCGGCGCGATCGCCGCGGCCGGCACGCTCGCGCTTTTCTCGCTGCCCGTGCTGAGCTTCGCGGCCGCGTACGGCATCCATAACCTCGGCCTCGGGCTCGCCTGGTCGTTCCTGATCGTCGGCGGCGCGTTCCTGCTGATCGCGGCGCTGCTCGGGCTGCTGGCGGTGGCCAAGTTCAAGAAGGTCAGCAAGCCGGAGAAGAGCATCGCCTCGGCGAAGCAGACGGCGGCCGTGCTGGGCACCGTCAAGCCGCACCCGCGCCCGCTGACCGACACGAGCCCCGCGGACGCATCTGTGACACGCTCGACCGTATGACGGTGCCCGATACCTCCGCAGCGACCTCGTCGCCCGATCCCGCCGTTCCGGCCACCGTGCCGGAGCCGGCCCCGACGGGCACCCCGGGCGGTTCCGCCACGTCGGTCGTCCGGCCCGAAGGGCCCTGGGCCCACCGGGACGTCGCGGCGAACGGCGCGCGGTTCCACATCGCCGAGATGGGTGACGGGCCGCTGGTGCTGCTGCTGCACGGCTTCCCGCAGTTCTGGTGGACGTGGCGGCACCAGCTGCCGGCGCTCGCCGAGGCGGGGTTCCGGGCCGTGGCCATGGACCTGCGCGGGGTGGGCGGCAGCGACCGCACGCCGCGGGGCTACGACCCGGCCAACCTGGCCCTCGACATCACCGGCGTGATCCGTTCCCTGGGCGAGCCGGACGCGGCGCTGGTCGGCCACGACCTCGGCGGCTACCTGGCGTGGACGGCGGCGGTGATGCGGCCCAAGCTGGTGCGCAGGCTCGCGGTGTCCTCCATGCCGCACCCGCGCCGCTGGCGTTCGGCGATGCTCGCCGACCCCCGCCAGAGCTCGGCGAGCAGCCACATCTGGGGCTTCCAGCGGCCGTGGATCCCGGAGCGCCGGCTGGTTGCCGACGACGCGGCGCTGGCCGGGCGGCTGGTCCGCGAGTGGTCGGGGCCGCGGCAGCCGGACGACGAGGCCGTGGAGACGTACCGCCGGGCGATGTCCATCCCGTCGACGGCGCACTGTTCCATCGAGCCGTACCGCTGGATGGTGCGGTCGATGGCGCGGCCGGACGGCATTCAGTTCAACCGGCGCATGAAGCGGCCCGTACGGGTGCCCACGCTGCACCTGCACGGTTCCCTCGATCCGGTGATGCGCACGCGCAGCGCGGCGGGCTCCGGAGAGTACGTGGAGGCGCCGTACCGCTGGCGGCTGTTCGACGGCCTGGGCCACTTCCCCCACGAGGAAGACCCGGTGGCGTTCTCGACCGAGCTGATCAATTGGCTCAAGGATCCGGAACCGGACCGCTAGGGTCCGAAACAGGCCGCCGAGCCCCGGCCGAAAGCCTACGGACCGGGCGGGCGGCGGACGGGCCACGCTCCGTAAACCGAAGGGGAACGTCCGTTCTTCGAACGGCCAATTGCCCGGCGCATAGGCCGATTGAGCGACCCCCGGGCGATTACCGACCTTTCGGCCCGGGCACAGAGCACGGTATGGGCTGGACGCACGACTACCGTGACGTGACTCAGGAGCGGGGCGCCGAGGGCGACGCCGCGCTGATCGTGAGCGAGATGCCGGAGAGGGCCGGGAGGGGCGAGCACCGGCCATCCGCCGGGCACGATCCGCGCATCGGCATTCCGCGCATCATCCGGCGCCGCGCCCGGTGGGTGTCGGCGCGGCTGCGCCACCACCCGCGCAGCCGCTGACCCGGCCGCAAGGATCCCCGCAGGCCCCTGCAAGGGCCTGCGGGAAGGCTCAGAGGGCGCAGCCCTGGGTGTTGACCCGCTCGGTCGCCCGGCGGCCGCTGGTGGCGTCGCCGCGCACCTCGTCCGCGGTCAGGGCGTAGCCGGTCTCGGCGTCGTCGAGGGACTTGGCGAAGACCACTCCGTAGACCCGGCCGTCCGGCGTGAGCAGGGGCCCGCCGGAGTTGCCCTGGCGGACGATCGTGTAGAGCGAGTAGACGTCGCGGCGGACGTTGCCGCGGCGGTAGATGTCCGGGCCGTTCGCCTGGACGCGGCTGCGGACTCGCGCGGCGCGCACGTCGTAGGAGCCGTTCTCCGGGAAGCCGGCCACGATGGCTCCCTTGCCGCTCTCGGCGTCGGCCTCGGCGAACCGCAGTTCCGGCGCCTCCAGGTCCGGCACCTCCAGCACGGCGATGTCGCGCTTCCAGTCGTAGAGGACGACCTTCGCCTCGTACTGCCTGCCCTGGCCGCCGACCTGCACGGTCGGCTCGTCGACGCCGCCGACGACATGGGCGTTGGTCATGACGCGCTGCGGGGCGAAGACGAAGCCGGTGCCCTCCAGGACCTTGCCGCAGCTGGGAGCGGTGCCGACGACCTTGACGATGCTGCGCTGGGCGTCGGTGGCGACGGGGCTGCCCGCGAGCGCGGGGTCGGGGGCGGGCACGTTGGTGATCGGCTCGGTGGAGAAGGGTGCGAAGACCTGCGGGAAGCCGTTCTGCGCGAGGACGGTGCTGAAGTCGGCGAACCAGGTGTTGGCCTGCGGGGGCACGACCCGGGCGACGCCGAGCAGCACCTTCGAGTTGCGGACCTCCTTGCCGAGCGTCGGCAGGGACGTGCCGGCGAGGGCGGAGCCGATCAGCCAGGCCACCAGCAGCATCGCCAGGACGTTGACGAGCGCGCCGCCCGTGGCGTCCAGGGCGCGGGCCGGTGACCAGGTGATGTGCCGGCGGAGCTTGTTGCCCAGGTGGGTGGTGGCGGCCTGGCCCACGGAGGCGCACACGATGACGATGACGACGGCCGCTATGGCGGCGGCCATGCCGGGGGTGGCGTCTCCGGTGGCGCTGTCCCAGATGACGGGCAGGAGATACACCGCTACGAGGCCGCCGCCGATGAATCCGATCACCGACAGCACGCCGACCACGAAGCCCTGGCGGTAGCCGACGACGGCGAACCACACGGCGGCGATCAGCAGCACGATGTCCAGCACGTTCACCGGGAATGCCTCGCAATGATGTCGTCTGCGGTGTCGCCGGCCCGGGGGACGGCGGGAGCCGGGATCACCGTCTCATGCCCGTCAGGCCCGCTGATCCAGCGGTACCTGCCGATCGCGGTCCCAGGGGCGCTCCCAGCCCGCGTAGTGCAGGATCCGGTCGATCACACCGGCGGTGAACCCCCACACGAGGGCGTTCTCGACCTTGAAGGCGGGGCCGGTGTGGCCGCTCGGATGTATCGCGGTCGCCCGGTTCTCCGGGTCGGTCAGGTCGGCTACGGGCACGGTGAAGACGCGTGCGGTCTCGGCCTTGTCGACCGGCTTCACGGGGGTGGGCTCGCGCCACCAGCCGAGCACGGGCGTGACGACGAATTTGCTCACGGGAATGTACAGCTGCGGCAGGACGCCGAAGATCTGGACGCCCGCGGGGTCGAGGCCGGTCTCCTCCTCCGCCTCGCGCAGCGCGGCGCGCACGAGCCCACCCGAGGCGGGGTCGCCGTCCTCCGGATCGAGGGCGCCGCCCGGGAAGGACGGCTGCCCGGCGTGCGAGCGCAGCGTCCCGGCCCGCTCCAGGAGGAGCAGCTCCGGGCCCTTGGGCCCGTCGCCGAAGAGGACGAGCACGGCGGACTGCCTGCCGCCGGTCTCCGGCGGCAGGAAGCGGCTGAGCTGGTGGGGCTCGATCGTCTCCGAGGCGCGCGCCACCGGCTCCAGCCACCCGGGCAGGCCCTCGGCGGTGACCGCGGCGGCTCCTCGGCCGTACGTGCTCGTCATGCGTCGCCTCCCAGCGGCGGGGCCGGCAGGCCCGGGTAGTCGGGCGGGGGCTTGAGCCGCTGGCCGGGCTTGCCGCCCTTCTCGTACTTCAGGAGCTTCTTGGCCTTCTCGGGGTCGGTCTCCCCCTCCCCGTACGAGGGGCAGAGCGGGGCGATCGGGCAGGCGCCGCAGGCGGGCCTGCGGGAGTGGCAGATGCGGCGGCCGTGGAAGATGACGCGGTGCGAGAGCATGGTCCACTCGCTCTTGGGGAAGAGCGCGCAGATCTCCGCCTCGACCTTCTCCGGGTCGGTGGCCTCGGTCCACTTCCAGCGCCGCACGAGCCGCCCGAAGTGGGTGTCCACAGTTATCCCCGGCCTGCCGAAGGCGTTGCCGAGGACGACGTGGGCGGTCTTGCGGCCGACGCCGGGCAGGGAGACGAGGTCCTCTATGCGGCCGGGCACCTCGCCGCCGAAGCGGTCGCGGATCGCGGTGGACAGGCCGATAAGCGACTTGGCCTTGGCGCGGAAGAAGCCCGTGGGCCGGATGAGCTGCTCCAGCGCCTCGGGGTCGGCCGCCGCCATGTCCTCGGGCGTGGGATAGGCGGCGAAGAGGGCGGGAGTGGTCTGGTTGACGCGCAGGTCCGTCGTCTGGGCGGAGAGGACCGTGGCGACCAGGAGCTCGAAGGGATTCTCGAAGTCGAGCTCGGGGTGGGCGTACGGGTAGACCTCGGCGAGCTCGCGGTTGATGCGACGGGCGCGGCGGACGAGGGCGGTGCGGGACTCCGGCTTTGCCCCCTTTACGGAAGATGGACTTCCGCTTTCCTTTTTGGCCTTATTTGCGGCTTTCGCCGCCCCCGCGGGCACGCGTTCGCCCACAGCGGAATTACGAGGCGGAGTCACCCTTCCGGCCCCCTTGCCCTGTGCTCTCACCGGCGTATTGGACACCCGGCCAGACTAAGGCCCACCGCTGACATCCGGCCCTCGCGCAGAAAAACCACAGCCCAATCGGACCCCTGCCGTAGGGCTTCGGGCGACGATGCGCGACACTTGTGTTTGATCACACAGTTTTACCGACGGGCATCATGGGGACCACGGTCCTCTGTGCATGTCGACAAGGAGAGAACTCGTGGACGACGTTCTGCGGCGCGCCCCGCTTTTCGCGGCGCTCGATGACGAGCAGGCCGCTGAGCTGCGCGCCTCCATGGGCGAGGCTACCCTCGCGAGGGGCGACGCCCTGTTCCACGAAGGGGACCCCGGCGACCGCCTCTACGTGGTGACCGAGGGCAAGGTGAAGCTCCACCGCACCTCCCCCGACGGCCGCGAGAACATGCTGGCCGTCCTGGGTCCGGGCGAGCTCATCGGAGAGCTGTCGCTCTTCGACCCCGGGCCGCGCACCGCCACCGCCACCGCCCTCACCGAGGTCAAGCTGCTCGGCCTCGGCCACGGTGACCTGCAGCCCTGGCTCAACGCCCGCCCGGAGGTGGCCACCGCCCTGCTGCGCGCCGTCGCCCGCCGGCTGCGCCGCACCAACGACTCGATGTCGGATCTCGTCTTCTCGGACGTCCCCGGCCGCGTCGCCAAGGCCCTGCTGGACCTGTCGCGCCGCTTCGGCGTGCAGTCCGAGGAAGGCATCCACGTGGTGCACGACCTCACCCAGGAGGAGCTGGCCCAGCTCGTCGGCGCCTCCCGCGAGACGGTCAACAAGGCCCTCGCCGACTTCGCCGGCCGTGGCTGGCTGCGCCTGGAGGCCCGTGCGGTGATCCTCCTCGACGTGGAGCGGCTCGCGAAGCGCTCCCGCTGACGTCTGCCGTGCCGGGCGTGCACGCCGCACGCCCGGGGCGCACGGCACGACGGGAGCGCCCTCAGGCGCGCCCACAAGCTCGGAAGGCCCCTGCCGGGAACGGCAGGGGCCTTCGGCATGCCCGCCTCATGCGCTCGTAGGGCGAGGAGGGTACGAAGGGCGGTACAGGGCGCCTCCGCTCATTGGATCAGCCCGTGCTCCCCCAGGTACTCCAGCTGCGCCCGTACGGACAGCTCCGCGGCCGGCCACAGCGATGGGTCGACGTCCGCGTAGACATGGGCGACCACCTCCGTCGGCGTGCGGTAGCCGTTCTCCACGGCGGTCTCCACCTGCGCGAGCCGCTTCGCCCGGTGCACGAGGTAGAAGTCGACGGCGCCGCACGCGTCGTCGAGCACCGGGCCGTGGCCCGGCAGCACCGTCCCCACGCCCTCGTCCACGGTCAGCGCGCGCAGGCGGCGCAGCGAGTCGAGGTAGTCGCCGAGGCGGCCTTCGGGATGGGCGACGACCGTCGTGCCGCGGCCCAGCACCGTGTCGCCGGTGAACAGCGCCCCGTCGGCGGGCAGGTGGAAGCAGAGCGAGTCGGCGGTGTGGCCGGGTGTGGAGAGCACGTGCAGCTCCAGCCCGCCGGTGGTGACCACGTCACCGATGCCGAGGCCCTCGCCGCCCAGGCGCAGCGCCGGGTCGAGGGCCCGTACGCGCGTGCCGGTCAGCTCGGCGAAGCGGGCCGCACCGCCGGAGTGGTCGGGGTGGCCGTGCGTGAGCAGAGTGAGGGCGATGCGCTTTCCGGCCGCCTCGGCGGTCGAGATGACGGCCTGCAGGTGGGTCTCGTCGAGCGGTCCGGGGTCGATGACGACGGCGAGGTCGGAGTCCGGTTCGGCGACGATCCAGGTGTTGGTGCCGTCGAGCGTCATCGGGGACGGGTTGGGCGCGAGGACACAGGTCGCGCGGGCGGTCGCGGGGCCGCCGAGGGCCCCTGCGCGGGGCCGGCCGGGGAGTTCGGTCGCGGATGTCATGAGTCGGCCTCCGAAGGTCCCGAGGGTTTCATGGCGACGTGCCGGGTGAATTCGTCGTGTCCGGGCCAGCTCAGCACGATCTCCCCGTCTTCGAGCCGCGCTCGGGCCAGGACGGGGGTGAGATCCCTGTCACGCGCGGCGGCCAGGGCGGCGGCGGCGCTGCCGTACGGGCGCAGCTGGCGCAGCGTGGAGATGGTGGGCGGCATCATCAGCAGCTCGCCGCGGTCGAAGCCGTCGGCCGCCTCGTCGGGGCGGATCCACACGGTGCGGTCCGCTTCCGTGGAGGCGTTGCGCGTGCGCTGTCCCTCGGGGAGGGCGGCGACGAAGAACCAGGTGTCGTAGCGACGCGGTTCGAACTCGGGCGTGATCCAGCGCGCCCAGCCGCCCAGGAGGTCGCTGCGCAGGAGCAGGCCGCGCCGTACGAGGAAGTCGGCGAAGGCCAGCTCGCGGCTGACGAGGGCGGCCCGCTCGGCCTCCCACTCGGGCCCGGTGGTGTCCGCGACGACCGTGCCGGGGGTGGGGCCCGCGAGCAGCACCCCCGCCTCCTCGAAGGTCTCCCGGACGGCGGCGCACACGATGGCCTGTGCGGAGGCCGCGTCGACGCCCAGGCGCCGCGCCCAGTCGTCGGGAGCGGGGCCGGCCCAGGGCACGTCCCGCTCGTCGCGCGGGTCGACGGAGCCGCCCGGATACGCGTACGCGCCTCCGGCGAAGGCCATGGAGGCGCGTCTGCGCAGCATGTGGACGGCGGGGCCGCCGGCTCCGTCGCGCAGCAGCAGGACGGTCGCGGCGCGGCGGGGGCGTACGGGGTCGAGCTCGCCTCGCGTGAGCGCTCTGATCCGGTCCGGCCACTCCGGCGGATACCACTGGCCGTTCGAAGTCGACATGGCCGGATGCTATGCGCTCACGGGCGGATGTTCGAGGGGACGGCGGGGGCGGGAGCTCAGCCCCTGCCCCGCTCTCCTTCGGCCCCGGCGCCGGTCTCGGCGCCGGTCCCGCCCGGCAGCCGGCTCAGGCCTGGACCCGGACTCAGGCCCGGGCTCGGGCTCAAGCCTGGGCTCAGGCTCAGGCTCAGGCTCAGGCCCAGACCCGGGCCCGGGTTCAGGCCTGGACCTCGACGATGATCTCGACCTCGACCGGCGCGTCCAGCGGCAGCACCGCGACGCCCACGGCCGAGCGCGCGTGCACGCCCTTCTCGCCGAGCACCTCGCCGAGCAGCTCGCTGGCGCCGTTGAGGACGCCCGGCTGGCCGGTGAAGTCGGGGGCGGAGGCGACGAAGCCGACGACCTTCACCACGCGGAC
This sequence comes from Streptomyces sp. SCA2-17, assembly GCF_044336695.1. NCBI lineage: Bacteria > Bacillati > Actinomycetota > Actinomycetes > Kitasatosporales > Streptomycetaceae > Streptomyces > Streptomyces sp. SCA2-17. The sequence continues at coordinate 3,367,073 of NZ_CP117521.1, read as the reverse complement.
GATCTTGTCCAGGTCACCGACGACCGACTTGACCGCCGCCAGGGCGTTCAGCGCGCACGTGGCCGCGAGCTCCTTGGCCTGCTCGGCGCTGACCTCGGCGCCGACCTTGCCCGTCACGGGGATGGAGCCCTTGACCATGGGCAGCTGACCGGCGGTGTAGACATACGCGCCGGAGCGCACGGCCGGCTGGTACGCGGCCAGCGGCGGCACGACGTCGGGAAGGGTCAGCCCGAGCTCGGCGAGCCGGCTCTCGACGGCGCTCACGGCTTCGGCCGCTTGAGGTAGGCCACCAGCTGCTCGGGGTTGTTCGGCCCCGGGACGACCTGGACGAGCTCCCAGCCGTCCTCGCCCCAGGTGTCCAGGATCTGCTTGGTCGCGTGCACGAGCAGCGGCACGGTGGCGTATTCCCATTTGGTCATAGGGCCGACTGTAATGCCTCCCACCGACAGCGAATGACCTCATGTCGCCACCTGGCGCCGCAAGGGCGTTGCGGACGAATTAGGCTCCGATTCATGAGCAGGCTCCATGTCGTCAGCGGCAAGGGCGGAACCGGCAAGACCACGGTCGCCGCGGCACTCGCGCTTGCCCTCGCCGCCGAGGGCAAGCGCACTCTCCTGGTGGAGGTGGAAGGCCGTCAGGGCATAGCCCAGCTGTTCGAGACGGAGGCGCTGCCGTATGAGGAGCGCAAGATCGCGGTGGCGCCGGGCGGGGGCGAGGTCTTCGCTCTGGCCATCGATGCCGAGCGGGCACTCCTCGATTACCTGCACATGTTCTACAAGCTCGGCAGTGCGGGGCGGGCGCTGCGGAAGATCGGCGCCATCGATTTTGCGACAACCATCGCGCCCGGGCTGCGCGACGTCCTGCTGACCGGCAAGGCCTGCGAGGCAGTCCGCCGCAAGGACCGCACGGGCCGCTTCGTCTACGACTACGTGGTCATGGACGCCCCGCCCACCGGCCGCATCACCCGCTTCCTCAATGTGAACGACGAGGTGGCCGGGCTCGCCCGGATCGGTCCGATCCACAACCAGGCGCAGGCCGTCATGCGGGTGCTCAAGTCCCCGGAGACGGCGGTGCACTTCGTGACGCTGCTGGAGGAGATGCCCGTCCAGGAGACGAGTGACGGCGTTGCGGAGCTTCGCGCTGCGGGCCTGCCCGTGGGCGGTGTCGTCATCAATATGGTGCGGCCGGAGATATTGGGCGCGGCGGACGTGGAGGCTGCCGCGAACGGCCGGCGGACCGCCGTCGCACAGGCCATGTCGCACGCCCTGGAGCGCACCGGGTTCGGCGGCGCGCGCGGCCCCGGCCTCGCCGAGCAGCTCGTCGACCCCCTGCTGACCGAGGCCCGCGAGCACATCGAACGGCTCGCCCTGGAGGCGCGCGGGCGCGCCGACATGGCGGCGCTCGGCCTGCCCACGTATGAACTGGAACTGCTCGGCGACGGCGTTGACCTGGCGGGGCTCTACCGCATGGCGCGCGAACTGCGGAAGCAAGGAGTGGCGCGTTGACAGCAGAAGTGCCGGCCCAGGTACCCGCCCAGCGGAAGGGCCTCGACACCGCCTCCGTCCTCGCCATCGACCCCGTTCTGGACAACCCCCGCACCCGCATCGTGGTGTGCTGCGGCTCCGGCGGCGTCGGCAAGACGACGACCGCGGCGGCCCTCGGCGTACGGGCCGCGGAACGCGGCCGGAGGGTCGTCGTCCTGACGATCGACCCGGCGCGCAGGCTGGCGCAGTCGATGGGCATCGAGGAGCTCGACAACGTGCCCCGCCGGGTGCCCGGCATCGACTCGTCCGCCGGTGGCGAGCTGCACGCCATGATGCTCGACATGAAGCGGACCTTCGACGAGATCGTGGAGGCCCACTCCGACAAGGAGCGCGCCCGGGCGATCCTGGAGAACCCCTTCTACCAGTCCCTGTCGGCCGGCTTCGCGGGCACGCAGGAGTACATGGCCATGGAGAAGCTCGGCCAGCTCCGTTCCCGCGACGAGTGGGACCTGATCGTCGTGGACACCCCGCCGAGCCGCTCCGCGCTCGACTTCCTGGATGCTCCCGGGCGGCTGGGCTCGTTCCTGGACGGCAAGCTGATCAAGCTGCTGGTCGCCCCGGCGAAGCTCGGCGGGCGGGCCGGGATGAAGTTCCTGGGCGTCGGCATGTCCGTGATGAGCGGGCCGCTGAACAAGCTGATGGGCGCCCAGCTCCTGCGGGACGTCCAGACGTTCGTGGCCGCCATGGACACCATGTTCGGCGGATTCCGCACCCGCGCGGATGCCACGTACCGGCTGCTGCAAGCCCCTGGGACGGCCTTCCTGGTCGTCGCGGCGCCCGAGCGGGACGCGCTGCGGGAGGCGGCGTACTTCGTGGAGCGGCTGGCTGCGGAGCGCATGCCGCTGGCGGGGCTCGTCCTCAACCGGGTGCACGGAAGCGCGGCCGGTCAGCTGACGGCGGAGCGGGCCCTGGCCGCGGCGGAGGCCCTCTCGGAGGGGCTCGCGAACGGGTCGGCGAACACGTCGGTGAACGCGGCGGTGAACGGAGCCGCGGACGGGTCGCAGGGTGCCCCGGAGGCAGCTTCGGAGGCGGCTCCAGGGGCGGCTCCGGCAGGAACATCGGAAAATCTTGCCGCCGACGGCATTGTGGATCGTGACAGCGGGCAAGCTGGGTCACGTACCGCCCGCGTCGCAGGCACCGACGCTCCCACAGCCCCGTCCTCTCCGTCCTCCCCGTCTTCTCCCGAGAGCGGCCTCCCCCAGCCGGCGTCTTCGGGAGAATCGAGCGACGCTGTGGACAACGATGCGTCCAGGTCGGAGAGCGACGCGTCCAGGACAGCAGCAGGACTGCTGCGGCTGCACGCCGAGCGCATGCAGGTGCTCGACCGCGAGCGCCGTACGCGCGACCGCTTCACCTCGCTGCACCCGGAGGTGGCGGTGGCGGAAGTGGCCGCCCTGCCCGGCGATGTGCACGACTTGGCGGGGCTGCGGGAGATCGGCGAGCGCCTCGCCGCCCAGCCCGCTGCCCCGGCTCCCAAGGCCGCCTCGACCGCTTCACCCGCTCCGCCGGCGGACCAGCCTCACGCCGCCGAGTGAACTGAGTGACCCTGTAGACCGTGGACCTGTAGGCCCGTCAGGGCATCGGAATCGATGTCTGGCGATGTTTGTCGATGTCTGCATCGACATGGACCGGCTACCCGACAGCCGCGTACTCGCCGTACTCCTCGTCGCCCAGCGGCAGGATCCCCGCCCCGCGCTCGTATTCCGTACGGGCGGTCTCCAGGAGCCTGCGCCACGAAGTGACCGTCGGCCTGCGCCGCAGCAGCGCCCTGCGCTCGCGCTCGGTCATCCCGCCCCACACGCCGAACTCGACGCGATTGTCCAGCGCATCGGCCAGACACTCGGTGCGCACCGGGCACCCCGTGCATACCGCCTTGGCCCTGTTCTGTGCAGCGCCCTGAACGAATAGTTCATCCGGATCGGTAGTGCGACAGGCTGCCTGCGCACTCCAGTCGGTTACCCAGCCCATGCTGGCGCCGTCCTCTCCCGAATCGGGGCTCCCCCACGGCGGCAGCGGCATATTCACCGTTGCCAGTTGAGGACGTTACGGAAGGCGGGCAGGGGGCAACACCCCCTTCGGGCCCAATCTTGGATGGCCCGAACGGACTATGCGTACGCGGCAGATCACCCAACGGAGTGAGCGAACGACATTACCGGCTAATCCGCCATATCGGAGCAGATCACCCGCGAGTCACCCGGGTCGCAAACCCCAGAGAGTGACACGGGCGGCAATACGGACACATCTCATCACCCACAAGAGTGAAGGCAGAGATGATGCTGAATCACACCGCAGTGACTGGCGTGAAACAGCGTAGGCGAACACACGGGCGTCTGTCCGCCGAATGAGAACGTAGGCTTCCCTCCATGGGTAAGAAGCGCTCGGGCGAGGGGTCCAACAGGACCCGGATGGCCGCCAAGTTCCTAGGTGTCAGCGTGCTCTCCGGGGCGGTTCTGGCGGGCCTGGCCCTGCCTGCCGTCGGGGCCTTCGGCCTGGTGGCCAAGGAGTCCGTCGAGGGGTTCGATGAGATCCCGGCCAGTATGAAGACCCCACCGCTCAGCCAGCGCACCACAATCCTGGATGCCGAGGGCGGCGAAATAGCCAAGGTCTACTCGCGGGACCGTACGGTCGTACCGCTGAACGAGATCTCCCCGTACATGCGGAAGGCGATCGTCGCCATCGAGGACGCGCGCTTCTACGAGCACGGCGCGATCGACCTCAAGGGCGTGCTCCGTGCGGCCAACAAGAACGCTCAGTCCGGCGGCGTCTCCGAGGGCGCTTCCACCCTCACCCAGCAGTACATCAAGAACATCTTCGTCGAGGAGGCCGGCGACGACCCGGACAAGGTCGCCGTCGCCACCCAGCAGACCATCGGCCGCAAGGTCAAGGAGCTGAAGTACGCCATTCAGGTGGAGAAGGAGCTCGGCAAGGACCGGATCCTCAACAACTACCTGAACATCACCTTCTTCGGGCAGCAGTCCTACGGCGTCGAGGCCGCCTCCCAGCGCTACTTCAGCAAGCGTGCCAAGGACCTCACCCTGGCCGAGTCGGCGATGCTGGCCGGCATCGTCCAGTCGCCGAGCCGCTACGACCCCGTCAACGCCCCGAACGAGGCCCTCAAGCGCCGCAACACCGTGCTGCAGCGCATGGCCGAGCTCAAGGCCGTCACGCCGGAGGAGGCCGCGGCCGCCAAGGCCGAGCCCGTCAAGCTGAAGGTCACCCGCCCCAAGAGCGGCTGCATCACCGCCGTCAGCGGCGCGGGCTTCTTCTGTGACTACGTCCGCGAGGTCTTCCTCAAGGACCCGGTCTTCGGCAAGACCAAGGAGGCGCGGGCCAAGCGCTGGAACGAGGGCGGCATGACGATCCGCACCACCCTCGACCCGCAGACGCAGAAGTCCGTCCAGAAGTCGATCACCGATCACGTCTACCAGTCCGACCCGGTGGCCACCGCGATCTCGATCGTGCAGCCCGGCACCGGCAAGGTGCTCGGCATGGGCCAGTCGCGCCCGTACGGCTTCGGCGACCACCAGACGCAGATCAACCTCTCGGCCGACAAGAACCGGGGCGGGTCGAACTACGGCTTCCAGACCGGCTCCACCTTCAAGCCGATCCTCGCGGCCGCCGCCCTGGAGGAGGGCATCTCGCCCAACAAGACGTACTCGGCGCCCTACCAGATGCCCTACCCGGACGCCGTGGACACCTGCACCGGCACGTGGAAGAACTCCGGCGGCGAGATGGTCAGCAACGAGAACCGGAGCGAGGTCGGCCCGTACGGGATGCGGGAGGCGACCGCCAAGTCGGTCAACACCTACTTCATCCAGATGATCGGCGACATCGGCACCTGCCCGGTGACGAAGATGGCGTCGAAGCTCGGTCTGCAGCCGGCCTCCGGTGCCGACATGGACCAGGTCCCGTCGATCGCGCTCGGCACGCAGGGCATGTCCCCGCTGACCATGGCCGCCGCGTACGCCACCTTCGCCAACGGTGGTACGTACTGCACGCCGGTCCTGATCACCTCGGCCACCGACCCGAACGGCAAGAGCCTGCCCGTGCCGAAGACCAAGTGCTCGCGAGCCATGTCCGAGCAGACCGCCGACACCGTGAACACGCTCCTCAAGGGCGTCGTCGAGGACGGTACGGGCAAGGAGGCCGGTCTGTCCGGGCGCGACAGCGCGGGCAAGACCGGTACGACGGACGGCCGCAAGGCCGCCTGGTTCGTCGGCTACACCCCGAACATGGCCGGCGCGGTCTGGGTCGGCGGCCCGGGCAAGGACGTCGAGATGGAGGGCATCACCATCGGCGGCCAGTACCACGACAAGGTCTACGGCGGCGACACCCCCGGCCCGATCTGGCGCGACGCGATGGCCGGCGCCCTGGAGGGCAAGGACGCCCCGAGCTTCGACACCGTGGCGGTCGGCGGCGGGGGCGAGCGCGGTGACGCCGGCAAGGGCGACACCGACAAGGGCGGCACGGCCGGCAACGGGCGCGGCAGGAACAAGCCGGGCGGCGGTGGCAACAAGCCGGGAAACGGCGGTAGCAAGCCGGGCGGCGGTAACGGCGGACGTCACAACCAGCCGGGTCCGGGCCAGGACGGCGGCCGCTGAGGCGTCTGATGTGCGTAAGCGAGGGGCCCGGACCGAAACGGTCCGGGCCCCTCGCTTCTGTGTATGTGGATCAGCCGGCGAGGAGCCGCTTGACCTCCGCGGCGACGCGGCTGCCCTCGGCGCGGCCGGCGACCTTGGGGTTCACGATCTTCATGACGGCGCCCATGGCCTTCGGCCCCTCGGCACCGCCTGCCTTGGCCTCGGCCACCGCCTCGCCGACGATCGCGGCGATCTCCTCGTCCGACAGCTGCTTCGGCAGGTAGGCGGCGAGGATCTCGCCCTCCGCGCGCTCCCGCTCGGCCTGCTCGGCACGGCCGCCCTTGTCGAACGCGTCCGCGGCCTCACGGCGCTTCTTCGCCTCGCGGGTGATCACCTTCTGCACCTCGTCGTCGGAGAGCTCACGGGCGGACTTGCCCGCGGTCTCCTCGTAGGCGATGGCGGAGAGGGTGAGCCGGAGGGTGGAGGAGCGCAGCTCGTCACGCGCCTTGATGGCGGTGGTGAGGTCGTCGTGCAGCTTGGCCTTGAGCGTGGTCATGCCGCAATCTTCGCATTGGGCGACGGATGACGCGCCGCATTAAGTCAGCCGGGGGGCGGCACCGGCTCATCCACAGCCCCTGAAGGGCAAGTCCCCACGGTCTGCGACCATGTACTCCATGCGCGCTCGATACGGAGTACCCCTGGGAATCGCGGCAGTCGGCGCGGCCGGCATCGCCTACGCCGCCGGCTTCGAGGTCCGGTCCTTCCGGCTGCGGCGGGTGACCGTGCCCGTGCTGCCGCCCGGAATGCGACCGCTGCGGGTGCTCCAGGTCTCCGACATCCACATGGTCTCCGGACAGCGCAAGAAGCAGCGCTGGCTGCAGTCGCTCGCGGGGCTGCGCCCGGACTTCGTGATCAACACGGGGGACAACCTCTCCGACCCGGAGGGCGTGCCCGAGACGCTCGACGCGCTGGGTCCGCTGATGGAGTTCCCCGGCGCCTACGTCTTCGGCTCGAACGACTACTACGGGCCCAAGCTGCGCAACCCCGCCCGTTATCTGCTGGAGCGGGCCAGCGGCCGGCACGGCCTCAACGGCAACGCCCCGGTGGTCGGCGCGATCCACAACCCCTGGGAGGAGCTGCGCGACGGCTTCGACACGGCGGGCTGGGTCAACCTCACCAACACACGCGGCGCCCTCAAGGTCGCGGGCTACGACATCGCCCTCACCGGCCTCGACGACCCGCACATCAAGCGCGACCGGTACGCGGAGGTCACCGGCGGCCCCCGCGAGGACGCGGACTTCTCCATGGCCGTCGTCCACGCCCCGTACCTCCGGGTCCTCGACGCCTTCGCCGCCGACCGCTACCCGCTGATCCTCGCCGGTCACACGCACGGCGGCCAGCTGTGCATCCCCTTCTACGGGGCGCTGGTCACCAACTGCGACATCGACCCCGAGCGGGTCAAGGGCCTCTCCACCCACAAGGCGGGTGGCCACCGCTCCTACCTGCATGTTTCGGCAGGCTGCGGCACCAACCGCTACACCCCCGTCCGCTTCGCCTGCCCCCCGGAGGCCACCCTCCTCACCCTCGTCCCCCGAGACTGAGCCGTAAGAGGGCCGGGGAGGTTCCCGGCCCTCGCCGTACCGTGTAGGGATGATCGACCCCATACCCTCCACCACCACGCGGCGAGGCACGACCGATGCGGCCGGCGTGCCCGCCTCCGCGGTCGTCCCGACCGGCCGCCGCCCCTTCGCGGCGGCCTTCCGCGCGCTCGTGGCCCTGGCCGCGTTCACCGGCATCGTCCTGGACACGATCGACTCCGACGACCTGGGCAGGCTCTTCAGCTACTTCACGGTCCAGTCCAACCTGCTGGTGGCGATCACCTTCGCCTGGTCCGCCCAGCGCGCCTGGACCGGACGCCCCGCCCTCTCCCCGCGGATCACGGGCGCCGCGCTGCTCTACATCTCCATCACGGGCCTGGTCTTCCACTTCGTGCTCTCGAACGACTCCAGCGGATTCGCCATGACCAGCGAGCGCACGCCCCTGGAATCGGTGGCCAACCAGCTCCTCCACACCGTGACCCCGCTCACGGCCGCCCTCGACTGGCTCCTGCTCACCGCGCCCGGCGGCTTCCTGCTGCGCCACGCCTGGCAGTGGCTGGCCTACCCCCTCTTCTACCTCCCGTTCGCCCTGGTCCGCGGAGCCCTCCTCGACCCCGGCACCGAGGGCCGCTACCCGTACCCCTTCCTTGACGTCGACCTTCACGGCTACGACGGCATCGCCGTCAACGCTGTCACCTTCGGTCTGGCCTTCTACGCCCTGGCCCTCACCCTGGCCCTCCTCGACCGCATCCGCCCCCACCTGCGCGCCCCCCGAAACCGGATTTCGTCTACGGGCTCCGGTCCGCTAAAGTAGAGATCGTTGCGCCGGAGACCTGCGAAATCAGGGATTCGGAGAACATCGGGGTGTAGCGCAGCTTGGCAGCGCGCTTCGTTCGGGACGAAGAGGTCGTGGGTTCAAATCCCGCCACCCCGACAGCTGAAAAAGCACTTCAGCCCTGGTTCTCTCAGTGAGAGAACCAGGGCTGAAGTGCTTTTTCGTGCACGCGAAGCGTCTCCTGAAGTCCTCTTTAGGAGTCGTATGCTGGATGCCATCAGCGCACAGGACAGTGAGCACGGTGAGCACCGATGGCTAAGGCGTACGAGCGGATCGCGGACGGCATCCGGGAGTCCATCCGGGCAGGTCAGATGGTGCCCGGTGAGCGTCTGGCTGCGGAGACCGCACTTGCGGCGGAGTACGGGCGGAGCGTTCCCACCATCCGTGAAGCGCTCCGGCTCCTGCGTGATGAGGGCTTGATCGAGAAGCAGCACGGGCGCGGCAACTTCGTCCGCCGTCCGCGGACGACGGTGCGGCGAACGAACCAGAGGCACCAGTGGGAGAAGGGCCGCGCCCGTGAACCCGAGGCGCTGCGGGCGGAGACCGGGGCCACCGAGCACGACACCGGCCTGCACGATCTCGTCTTCCACGCCTCCTACCGCGAGGCCAAGGCCGGCAAGGAGCTGGCGGAAGCGTTCGGCATCGCAGAGGGCGAGGTCCTCGTCGAGCGCTCGTACCGCACGCGGTGTGCCGCTGAGCGCGCGCCGTTCGCGCTGGTGACCTCCTACCTGGTCCGCGACATGGTCGCGAAGAACCCGGATCTCCTGGACGCGTCCAAGGAGCCGTGGCCGGGGGGTACGCAGAACCAGCTGTTCACCGTCGGGATCGAGCTGGACCGCATCGAGGAGCGCGTCACCGCCCGCCCGCCGACCCCGGAGGAGGCGGAGGAGCTGGAGCTCCCGGCGGGAACCGCTGTGCTCCTGCTGCGGGAGTCCTCGTACGACACCAACAACCGCGTTGTAGAGCTCTCCGACATCACGCTGTCCGGCGATCGCACAGAACTACTCTTCACCACTCCCCTGGAAAGGTGGTGAGTGCCGCCCGCCGGCGCGTCATCATCGTCACTGCTGTGCACGCACCCTCCGGTCACCACCTGGACGACGCCTATAAGTCGCTCTCTGGCACGCCGAGGGCGCGGGCCCGGCTCGGGGCCGGGCCCGGCGGGGGTGGGGTCAGGCGATGGCCTCGGCGAGGGGCTGAGGAGCGTTTACTGCGTCGGGGACCGGAGCGCCCTTCAGGGCCAGGGATACCGACCTCGCCACCTCCGTGCCCGCCTTCTCCTGGGCCTCTCGGGTCGACGCGCCCAGGTGCGGGGTGACCACCACGTTGTCCAGGCTGAGGAGAGGGGAGCCGGAGGGCGGCTCGGTCTCGAAGACGTCCAGGGCCGCGCCCGCTATGCCGCCGGTGCGCAGGGCGTCGGCCAGGGCGGCCTCGTCGATGATGCCGCCGCGGGCGACGTTGACGAAGTACGCGGTCGGCTTGGCCTTCCGGAGGGCGTCGGCGCCTATGAGGCCGATCGTTTCGGGGGTCCGCGGGAGGTGGACCGTCACGAAGTCGGCGCGGGTGAGGAGATCGTCGAGGCCGGTCATCTCGATGCCGAGTTCCGTGGCGCGATCACCCACCACGTACGGGTCGTAGGCGATGACCTTCATGCCGAAGGCGGTCAGCCGCTCGGCCACCAGCACGCCGATGCGGCCGAGGCCCACGATGCCGAGCACCTTGCCGGCGAGTTCCACGCCCGTGAAGCGGCTGCGTTCCCAGGAGCCCTGTTTGAGGGCGTGGCCGGCTTGCGGGACGTTGCGGGCCGCTGCCAGCAGCAGGGCGCAGGTCATCTCCGCGGCACTGACGATGTTGGCCGTGGGGGTGTTGGCGACGAGGACGCCGGCGCGGGTGGCCGCGGCGACGTCGACGTTGTCGAGGCCGACGCCCGCCCGGCCGATGACCTTGAGGCGGGGCGCGGCGTCGATGACCTCGGCGTCGGCGCGGGTGCCGCTGCGGACGAGCAGGGCATCGGCGTCCCGGACGGCTGCCAGCAGCGCGGCCCGGTCCGTACCGTCGACGTGGCGGATCTCGACGTCCTCGCCCAGGGCGCCGACCGCAGCGGGTGAGAGTGGGTCGGCTATCAGCACTACGGGGTGCTTCATTACCGTTCTACCGTTCTTCCTGTCGGTTGACTGTGTCACTGCCATAGGACCGCTATCGCTCCCGTCGTGAGGAACACGAGCGCGTGCACCGAGAGCACGGTGCGCAGCACCCACCGGGTGTCGACCGGGCTGACCGTCGCCGTAGCCGTCGCCGTCGCCGCTTCCGTTTCCGCCGGGGCTTGCAGCACCGGCGTCACCGTCCTGCCGCCCGATGCGGGCGTAGATGCGGACGTAGATGCGGACGTGGACGCCGATACGGACTCCCGCGCCGGCACGACCGCCGCGGCTTCCGGTCCCGGTGCGTTCTCCGCCAGCTGTGCCGCCAGGACGACACGGGCGCTGGAGGCGCCGGAGGCGAGCGCCGCGCTCACGTTCTGCACGGCCACGAGGTGGCCGGTGGAGTAGCCGAGCGCTTCGGCGGTGTTCGCCTGGCTGGCGGCGAACATCGCGTTGGCCCCGGTGTTGGAGCCGGCGAGGAAGCCGCCGATGGCACCGATCCACGGCGCGAGCACGAGGTAGGAGGAGCCGATCGAGGCGCAGGCTTCAGCGAGTTCGCGGCTCATGCCGGTGACGGTGAGCAGGGTGCCCAGCGTCAGGAACACGACCGTCGTCAGGGTCACCTGCCACCAGCGGCCGAGCGCGGCGCGAGCGGCCGTGCCCAGCACGGGCTCACCGGCCCCCAGCAGCTTCGGCGTGAGGGCGGCGGTCAGCAGCAGCCAGCCACCCGGGCCGGCGACGACCGTCCACCACCCCTCCTTGACGCCCGCCGACTCCAGGATCACCCGGCTCACCAGGAGGCCGGCGACGAGGAAGCCGTACGGGGAGAGGGTGCGGGCTATGGGCTCCCGCTGCGCGCCCGCGCCGTCCTTCTCCAGCAGCCGCGAGACCAGCAGCAGGACGACCATGGTGACGAGGCCGCCGAGGACGCCGGCCAGCGGCACGCCGATGAAGGTGTTGACGGCCCAGACGGTGCCCCAGAGGGCTGCCACGGCGAGCACCAGGTCGCCGGCCGACGCCACCGCGCGGCGCACGCCGAGCGCGACGATCAGCGTGGCCGATCCGGTGATGAGGAAGACCGGCGCGGAGAGCAGGGCGGAGTCGATGCCCAGTTGCTGGAAATCGACCCCTCCGAGCTCCGCCGCGACCAGGCTGCCCGGCGCCAGGGACCCCCACGGCACTGTGACCAGACCCAGCAGGCCGACCACGGCGGCCCTCGCGGGCGGCAGGCCCAGCTGACGCAGCAGGGGGATGGCCACGATGACGCCGATGCCGAAGCCGGTGAGCGATTCGGCGAAAGGCGTCACTCCAAGCATGACGAGTAGAACCGCACGACTGGGCGAACTGCAGGCACTGCCTATCCAGTTGCCCAGACGCGACTGAGCGCCCGTACGGGTCATCAGCTCGCTGAGCAGGATGCCACCGAAGAGGATGGCGGCCAGTTCGACGATCGTCGGCAGCATGTGCTGTTCGGCGTGGCCCAGTTCACCGAGCGGGGTGCGGAAGGACGTGGCCGTGATGACGATCGCGGTGGCCAGTGCCGAGAGGGCCGCGTAGAGCGCGCGTACGCCGAGGGCGAGGAGCCCCAGCGTGACGAGGATGGGGAGGGTTGCGAGAGCAGCGTTCACAGAGCCACCTTTGCGGATGATGTCTCTGTGGGTGACTCCTTTTCGGCCACCTCTGCCGCAGCCTCTGCTGCCCCGACCGCAGTCCCTGCCTCTGTCCCGGCCGCCCCGGCCGCCGCGAGCATCTCCACCACGCTCCTGTGCGCATCGCTCAGCGCCCGCGAGAACCCGCCCGGCGACGGCACGTAGTGGTTGTAGAACGTGGTGCCCTCGGACAGCGGCCCGAGCACCCACATGCGCTCGTCCGCCGAACCGTCGCTGCCGACCGGGTGCAGGCCGCGCGTGAGGTCGACGCCCCGGCTGTTCGTCACGGCGGACCGGTGGCGGCGGATGGTGCCCGTACGGACCAGGCCGGCGAGCAGCCGGCTGCCCGTACGGTCGACGTCCGGCTGGCCGGACGTGGCGTGGCAGAGCCAGTCAGCGGTGGCGGAGTACGGCTCGGCCAGCCGGGTGGAGGACAGCCGCCAGCAGGCGCCCTCCTCGTCCCAGGCCACTTCCGGTGCGGGGCCGAACGGGACGGCGACGACCCCGGCCCGCAGCAGGGCCAGCAGCTCTTGGTGCCGGTCCAGCTGGGGGCCGGTCACGGACCGGTTCAGTACGGCGGTGAAGGATCCGTAGAACTCGTCGTGGGACTTCTCGTCGAGACCGGCGAAGTCGACGGCCCTGCGTATCAGCTCACGACGGTCGCGGAGGACCTCCAGCGCGGCCTTGATCGGGCTGCCGGCCAGGCCCAGCTCCGCGTGCTCCAGGTCTTCCGCGAGGCGGCCGCCGTACCAGTCCTGGTAGGCGCGGCTGCCGGAGAGGCCGCCCGTCTCGGGGAAGAGCAGTTCATCCGGGTCCAGGGTCCCGAAGGCCGTGCGGTGCTTGTCGTCCAGCCCGGCCAGTACGGAGTCCAGGCGCCCGGCCGCGGCGGCCTCACGTAGAGCGTCCGCCGTACGTTCCTCCGCCGCCGGGCCATCGCCGAGGAGTGCGGCGCAGCGGAGGTGGAAGGCGATGCGCATCTCGGTACGGAGGAGCGGCAGCAGGTCGCCGTGGAGGCTCAGGCCGTCCTCGGGGGCGTCGGCCCGCAGGCGGTCGACGGCCTCCGCTGTGAACGCCACCGGCTCGTACAGCCCACCCTGGCGGTTGGCCCGGGGGCGGGCCCTGAACGGCAGCCCCGTACGGGAGTACAGGAGGATGCGGGGCTCGTCTCCGCTCGGGACGTACCGCAGCGTCCCGTCAGCAGCAGTGGTGTACTTGCCGCCGCGGCCGAGGGTGAGCGCTGCGAGGGCGTCCATGCCGGACAGCCCGGTACCCGCGAGGGCGACCGTCTGGCCGGGCAGGATGCCGGCGAACCGGCTCCCCGGCGGGTAGATCTCCCGGACCCTGCGGTCCTCCCCCGGCGGCCGGCCCTGCTCGGGCAGGGCGGCCGGCGGGGTGTGCCCGGTGGTGAGGAAGACGAACGGGGCGGTCAGGACGCCGCCGTCGTCGAGGACGATACGGCGGTTGCCGTCGGGCAGGACCGTGAGTTCCGCCGCCTCGGTCCGGTGGAACCTGATCGTAAGGTGGCCGGGCGCGCGGTCCAGGACCCGCTGGAGGAACCACGAGAGGTACTCGCCGAGGATGCGGCGCGGAAGGTAGTCGTCCTCCCGAATCTCGCGGCTTGCGGGGCCTACGGAGCCGGCCGGGCCGAGCGTGTAGCCGTCCTCGGCCAGCCGGAGGCCGCGCTCACGGACCCATTCGTAGAGGTTGGGCCCGCGGTCGCCGACGGTATCGCCGACCGTGGCCTCCTCGGGGAAAGGCGAGACCTGGCTGCATGTGGTGTTGAGCAACAGGTAATCCGGCTGGGCCGGGTCGTGAATGCCGATGGCGTCGCACCGCGGATCGACGATGTCGACGGTGAAGGGCCTGCCGCCCCATTCGGAGGCCGAGGTCAGGGTGACGATCCGCTCCAGGACACCGAGGCCCCGGGATCCGAAACCGATGATGCAGACGCCGGGTTCCGTAGACAGAGGCGACCGAGGAGACAAAGAGTTAGTGGGAAGAGATGGAGAAAAAGGTGTGGTGCTCGGAGAAGTCATCGTCACCACCGCCGGGTCTCGCCGAAGAAGTCCGGCACGTCGACCGACTCGCCGCTCTCGCGCGCCGTGCGGTAGACGTGCATGCCGACGGCGAGGTCGAGGACGCCGAGCCCGAACGGGGAGAAGATCACCGGCCGGTCCTTGACGGGCTGGACGTCGCCGCGGATGACGTCCGCGAGCGTGCCGTCGATGAAGTCGCGGTGCCCGTACTTCTGCTCGGCCAGGTGGGGCGAGGTGTTGGCGGTCATGCAGTGGTCGATGTCGTCGAGGATGTTCTGCGCGCCCAGGATGATCTCCGGCCCGATGTCGCGCAGCGAGACGTTCAGCACGACCTGGCCGGCGGCGAAGGAAGCGGGGTCCGTGATGTACGGCTCGCCGGCCGTGGTGGCCAGGACCACGAGGTCGGAGCCGGTCAGGGCGGCCGTCAGGTCATCCTCGGTGGTGGCTCGGTGGCCCAGCGAAGAGGTGGCGTACTCGGCGAAGGCCTTGCTGTACTCGGGCAGCCGGTCGTGGATGACCAGCTCGTCCACGGACCACTCCTGGGCGGTGAAGAACTCCAGGATGTTGCGGGCGATGATGCCCGCGCCGACGATGGTCAGCCGCCGGGCGGTGCGTCCGCCGGTCAGCTGCTCCGCGGCCAGGACGGCAGAGGCGGCGGTGCGGGCCGCGCTGATCTGGGAGGCCTCCAGGCAGGCGAAGGGATAGCCCGTCTCGTAGTCGTTGAGGAGGAGGGCCGCGGAGGCGCGCGGGAACCCCTTGGTGATGTTGGCCGGGAAGCTGCTGATCCACTTGATGCCTGCGACATCGGCGTTGCCGCCCAGGTAGGCGGGCAGGGCGATGATGCGGCTGTCGGGCTTGTCGGGGAAGCGCAGGAAATAGCTGTTGGGGTTGACCGACTCGCCCGCGTGGTGGGTCAGATAGGTGTCGCGCACCTCCGACACGATCTGCTGTCGTGTGCGGCCGATGATGTCTCGTGCGGTCTTTCCGCCGATGACGCTGAACTCGAACATTGTTTTCCCTTCGGGGACTTCGGATCGCGGACTGGAGGTCGGAGGCGTACGGGCTTCAGACGCTGACGCTTGCGGCCTGCATGGCATTCGCGGCCAGCACCATTCATGACCAGCACCAAGTCATGACCGGCACGCGTTCATGACCGGCACGCATTCAAGGCCCGCACGCATTCATGGCCTGCACGCATTCATGACCGGCATGACTGCGCCGGGACCCTTGGCTCTGCGCGTGACGGAGAACTGTCGGACGAGGGCATTGCCGCCTCCGCACCGAACCGTTCCCGTACCCACGCGTCGTCGTAGATGGTGCCGAGATAGCGGTCGCCGAGGTCGGGTGCGATCGCCACGACCCGGGCGCCGGAAGGGATTTCCGCGCGCCGGCGCTCGACGGCGGCCAGCACGGACCCGGTCGATCCGCCGGCCGCGATGCCGCGCTGAGCGGCGAGCAGGCGGCACATGTGCACGGCTTCGATCTCGGGGACCATGACTACGTTCCCGATCTGTTCCGGATCGAGGATCTCGGGCCGCCTGCTGGTGCCCAGCCCCGGTATGTGGCGCCTTCCGGGCGGGTTTCCGAAGGTGACGGAACCTACGGTGTCGACGGCGATCACCTTTGTCCGCGGGGAGTTCTCCCGGAAGTACGTGACGCAGCCCATCAGCGTCCCGGTGGTTCCGGCGCCGACGAAGAGGTAGTCGACGTCGAGCCCCTCCTTGACGATGGCGGCCGCGGTGCGCTCGTAATGCGCCCTGGGATTGGCCGGGTTGGCGTACTGGTTGGGCCAGACGAGTTCGGGATCGCCGGCGACGCGCCGGTGGATGTAGTCGATACGGGACTGCAGGTATCCCCCGTTGCTGTCCCGCCGGTCGACGGAGACGACCTCCGCCCCGTAGGCCTGCATCAGCGCGATGCTGTGGGCGGACGTATTGGGGTCGACCACGCAGGTGAAACGGTAGCCGCGGGCGGCGCACACCGAGCTCAGCGCGATGCCGAGATTGCCGGAGGAGGATTCGATGACGTGCCCGCCGGGCCTCAGGAGCCCCCGGTCCTCCGCATCCTCCAGCAGGCCGACAGCGGCTTTCATCTTGATGGAACCGGCCGGGTTGAATCCTTCGACCTTGAGCAGGAGATTGACTCCTGATATGAAGCCGGACAGGTCGAGAAACACGTCGTCCAGAATCATTTCGTGAGTGCTCTGATAGATCATTGATCGCCTCGCATTTTCCGCGTACCCCGGGTTTCCCCGTGTCCCGGGCGGGCCGGCGTGACGGCGGGCTGCGGCAGGTGGGAAGGTCACCGACCTGCTCTGTTCCACCGGCCTGCTGCTACGAGCGCGTCAGCGAAAGAGGCTGTAGGAAACGCGTACTCCACATTGGATCCCCCCGTTGCGCGGCGGCAGGCCGGGCCGCCACTCCCTGTTGATCAACTCTGGCCCGGACGCGTCTCGCCGGTCCATGGGAACCCATGACGACAAGTCGTCAGTCGAGTTCTCGTCACCCGCCGAGAAGGGGATAAACAATGTCAAATGCGAACCATTGCACAGGCGACACCGGGGGCGGCGTAGGCGGCGCCGGAAGGTGACAGCCGACCGGTACCCGGGTCGGCCCGGAATACCGTGACGGAACCCGACCCCTGGTTCGCCGCGAAGAGCAGGCGTTCGTCGGAGGAGAAAGCGATGTGGCGCGGGAAGTCGCCGCGTACCGGCACGGTGTCCAGCAGGCGCAACCGCGCGCCGGACGCCTCGACGGCATAGCGGGCGATGCTGTTGTGCCCGCGGTTGGCGAGATACGCGAAACGGCCCGACTTTCCGACCAGGATCTGCGCCGGATAGTTCCTGGCGCTGCCGGTCCCGGAGCCGGGGCTGGAACCGATGCCGGAACCGGTGCGCAGCGCCGGACCCGGGCTGAGGTCACCCGTTGCCGGGTCGTAGGCGCAGAGGGTGACCGTGTTGTCGAGTTCGTTCGCCACATAGGCGAACCTGCCGCGGGGGTGGAACGTCAAATGGCGCGGGCCCGCCCCCGGCGCGAGGCTCACATAAGCAATTCGCGTCAGGCGTCCAGCAGTTGTGTCGAGGCGATACGTGTACACCGTATCGTTGCCGAGATCCACGGCGAGGACGAAGCGCCCGTCGGGGCTGGTGATGATCTGGTGGGCGTGCGCGCTCTCCTGGCCCGGGCCGGGCGGGGGGACGAGGTGAGCGACCACGTCGGACGGCTCGGCCAAGGCGCCCGTTCCGTCGATCGGGTGAACGGCCACGCTGCCGGAGAGGTAGTTGGCGGTCAGCAGCCAGCGGCCGCTCGGGTGGACCGAGACGTGGCACGGCAGGGCGCCGCCGGTGCTCCACGTCCCCAAGATCCGGCGGTCGGCCAGCCGGACGGCCGTCACGCTTCCGTTCTGCTGCTCGTTGACGGCGTAGAGGGTGTGCCCGCGCGGGTGCAGCGCCAGGTAGGACGGGTCGGTCACCCCCTCGATCGCCCCCGCCGCGGTCATCCGCCCTGTCTTCCGGTCGTACGAGGCGAGGCTGATACCGGTGCCGCCACCCGGGACGGACGTGTACGCGCCGAGGAGGACGAGGCCTGGAGCCGCGGATGCGGGCGGGTGGGCGGGCGTGGGCGCGGGGTGGGGCTGAGGCTTCGGGTGCGGCTTCGGGTGCGGCTTCGCCTGCGGCTGAAGCTGAGGCCGGGGCGGTGACGGATCCGCCGCTGAAGGCCGGGCGGCGGCCCCGAGCACGGCACCCGCGGCGAGCCCGGCGAGCCCCGTCAGCAGCCGGCGCCGCCCGGAGCCGCCCCGCTCTGGCCCCGGTTCGACGGCGTGCGGCGGAAAGAGCTCTTCGGATCCCAGTGCTTCTCGCCTCCTGCGGCCGGGCGGAGTTCCCCATGTAGTAAAGCCTGGGAAAGGCGGGATCCGGGCCGGTCGCCACGCCGGGACGGTGCCGGGGTTATTCATAGACCGGGCATATTCATAGCCCTGGGTTATTCATAAAAAGCCCTCCCCGCCGACCGGCTGTCCGGCCGGCGGGGAGGAACAGGCCCCATTTCCGCCTCAGGAGGAGAGGGACCCCTTGACCGGTTGATGCGTGTGCGACTCGATGTCGTGCGCGGCGTTGTCGAGCAGCTTGTTGGTGAGGTCCGCGAGAGCACGGGCCGCCGCTAGTTCGTCGCCGATGGCGGGGTCGTTCTGGTCGGCCGGATTGCACCGGGCGACGCCATGACCCACCATCTGCCGTTCTCCGCCTTTGCCGATCAGCGTGGCGTCGGCGGTGACCTTGCGGCCCTCTTCAGTGATGTCGATCTGGGCGTTCCACGCCGTCTTGGTCGTCATGGCAAACCTCCTGTACCTACCGGGGCACCCGGGGCACCAGGACGTCAACCACGCCGAGCACAGAGCTCACACCTGGGCCCACTGTCCACGCTGGCACCGGTCTTGGCCGAGCGCATCTCAAGACGCGGTTCTACGGGACTTGGGGCGGATCGCAGGACGGATCGACGGCCGAGGGTTACTCTCTGCTGCCGCCTGGGCACCTTGTGTGTCATGAGTCATGTCTGGTCACGGACCCCGGTGACCCGCGAGGGCCGGCTCGGCACGGCGGCGCAGCACCCGGGCCGGAGCGACAGCCTGTACTTGCAGCGGCGGAACGCCATAGCGCGGCTCGCCCGCGGGCACCGCGTGGGCGAGCCTTCCCCGGCCGTGGAGTACACCGAGGCCGAACACGCGACGTGGCGCACGGTCCACGGCGCGCTGGCCGGGGCGCACCGGGCGTACGCCTGCCGGGAGGTCCTGGATGCCGCGGAGGCGGCCCCGATCCCGGCCGATCACGTGCCGCAGCACGCCGAGGTCAGCGAGCGCCTGAAGCCGCTGACCGGCTTCGCATTCACGCTCGCGGGTGGTTTCGTGGAGAACCGGCGCTTTCTGGGAGCGATGCAGGACGGCTACTTCCACGCCGTGCAATTCGTCCGCCATCCGTCCGTGCCGCTGTACACGCCCGAACCGGACGTGATCCACGACGTGTTCGGCCACGGCATCCACCTTGCGTCGCCCCGGTTCGCGGAGCTGTACCGCCTGTTCGGCCGTACCGCGATGCGCCTCGGTACGCCCGAGGCGCTCGATCTCCTCAGCCGCGTGTACTGGTTCACGCTCGAGTTCGGCGTGATGGAGGAGGCCGGGTCGAGGGCTGGATCGAGGACCGGACCGGGGGCGGGCCCGCCCAAGGCATACGGGGCGGCGCTGTTGTCCTCGTACGGCGAGCTCGCGCGGCTGGACCGCTGCGAGGTCCGCGAGCTGGACGTGCACGCGGTCGTGGCGACTCCTTACCGGGTTTCGGGCTACCAGCCGGTGCTGTTCAGCGCGCGGTGCCTGAATCACCTCACGGACTCGCTGGCCGGTTTCCTGGCGGGCTTCGACGACGACACGGGCGACAGGCTCGGTCTGCGCCCGGTGCCGGGCGACCGGTCCTGACCCCGACCCCAGCAGACCCGACAGCCCCGGCAACCGCTAAGCGGAATGATGGTTATCCACAGGCTGGGGCTCGCCTGGACGCCCCGCCCGTGCTCCGGCGCAGAATGGGTCCATGACTGAGAGCAACGGGGCCGAGCTGAACGACGAGAGGCCCGGTACGGCGGTGCCGGACTGGGAGAAGCGCTTCCGGGCGCCGCGGGTAGGGCTGCCGAGATGGGCGCAGGACGCCCCCGACCGCGCACTGTTCGTGTCGAACGTGACGGGCACCTTCGAGGTGTACGCGTGGGACCGTGCGACGGGCGAGCAGCGGCAGGCGACCGACCGGCCGAACGGCACGACGGGCGGGGCGCTGTCGCCCGACGGCGAATGGATCTGGTGGTTCTCCGACACGGACGGGGACGAGTTCGGCGTGTGGATGCGCCAGCCCTTCCACGGCGGGCCCGACGAGCCCGCCGCGCCCGGCCTCGAGCCCTCCTACCCGGCCGGCCTGGCCCTGGGCCGGGACGGCACGGCCGTGGTCGGCCGCTCCACGGACAAGGGCGGGTCCACGGTCCACGTGGCGCGGCCCGGTGCGGCGCCCGTGGAGATCTACCGTCACACGGAGTCGGCGGGGGTCGGCGGCATGTCGCACGACGGCGCCCTGATCGCGATCGAGCACACCGAGCACGGCGACGCGATGCACTCAGCCGTCCGGATCGTGCGGCCGGACGGCAGCACCGTCGCCGAGCTGGACGACACGCGGGGCGGCACGGAGGAGCTGGGCCTGGCCGTCATGGGATTCGCCCCGGTGGCCGGGGACTCCCGGCTGCTCGTGGGGCACCAGCGGCGGGGCCGCTGGGAGCCGATGCTGTGGGACGCCGCGACGGGCGAGGAGACGGCGCTGGCTCTCGACCTGCCGGGTGACCTGGACGCGGGCTGGTATCCGGACGGTTCGGCGCTGCTGATCGAGCACAGCTTCCAGGCCCGCAGCGAGCTGTTCCGCTATGAGCTGGCCAGTGGCTCGCTGACCCGGCTGGACACTCCGGCGGGCACGGTGTCGGGCGCCCTGCCGCGGCCGGACGGCAGCGTGGAGTTCCTGTGGTCCTCGGCCGCCGAGCCCTCGGCGGTGCGGTCTACGACCGGGCAGGTGGTGCTGGATCCGCCGGCGCTGCCGGGCGGGGTCGGCCGGGCGCCGGGCTCCGTGCCGGTCGAGGACGTGTGGGTGGAGGGCCCCGGCGGCAAGGTGCACGCCCTGATCCAGAAGCCGGAGGGCGACGGCCCCTTCCCTGCGGTCTTCGACATCCACGGCGGCCCGACCTGGCACGACAGCGACGCCTTCGCCGCGGGCCCCGCGGCCTGGGTCGACCACGGCTACGCGGTCGTCCGCGTCAACTACCGGGGCTCGACGGGCTACGGCCGGGCGTGGACGGACGCGCTCAAGCACCGGGTGGGCCTCATCGAGCTGGAGGACATCGCGGCGGTCCGGGACTGGACGGTCTCCGCGGGGATCGCCGATCCCGGGCGGCTGGTGCTGGCGGGCGGATCGTGGGGCGGCTATCTGACGCTGCTCGGCCTGGGCACCCAGCCGGAGGCGTGGGCGCTGGGTCTGGCCGGCGTGCCCGTCGCGGACTACGTGACGGCCTATCACGACGAGATGGAGGCCCTGAAGGCCCTGGACCGCACGCTGCTGGGCGGCACCCCGGAGGAGGTGCCGGAGCGCTACGAGGCGTCGTCCCCGCTGACGTACGTCGACCAGGTGCGCGCGCCGGTCTACATCTCCGCGGGCATGAACGACCCGCGGTGCCCGATCCGCCAGATCGAGAACTACGTGGAGCGGCTGGAGCGGCGCGGCCACCCCCTGGAGGTGTACCGCTACGACGCGGGGCACGGCTCCCTGGTGGTGGAGGAGCGGATCAAGCAGCTCCGGCTGGAGATCGCTTTTGCGGAGCGTCATCTGGGCCGTCCGGGCCCTGAGCGTCCGGAGCCGTCTCCGGAGTGATGCCGAGGGCCAGGTCCCGCGCGGCCTCCGCCTCCCGGCGGAAGAGCCTGGCCCACATGAACAGCACGAAGCCGGCGAAGACGAACCACTCCCCGGTGTAGCCGAGGTTCTGGAAGGCCTTGAGGTCCAGGCCGCTGTTCGGGGCGGCGGCCGGGGGCACCGGGGTCATGGCCCCGTCCGCCTCGGTGGCGGTGATCCACGCGTCCTGGACCCCGTACGGCACGAGGTTGACCAGTGAGGCGGCGCTGATCACGCCGAGCTGGCCGGCGGGCAGGCCGCCGCCGGACCGTACGCCCTTGGAGCCGGGGCTCTCCGAGGACTGGAGGGCGCCGGTGACGGTCACATGGCCGGCCGGCGGGGCCGGGACCTTGGCGGTGTCCGCCTTGGAGTCCGCGTCGCCGGGCAGCCAGCCGCGGACGACGGGAAGGGCCTTGCCCTCGTCCGTGCGCAGGAGGGTCAGTACGTAGAAGCCCTGGCGGTCGTCCAGCGTCCGCTCCGGCACGAGCAGCTGGTGCTCGGTGTCGTAGCGGCCGGAGGCGGTCGCCCGGCGGCCGGAGGTCTCGGTCGTCACGGGGAGGAGGTCGCGCAGCGGCTCGGCCGCGGCCTCGCGGGCGTCGTCGGCCTGCGTCTGCTGCTCGCGGTGCGAGTCGACGCGCGTTTCGAAGCGGCCGAGCTGCCA
The DNA here is from genome assembly GCF_044336695.1 of Streptomyces sp. SCA2-17. Classification (NCBI taxonomy): domain Bacteria; kingdom Bacillati; phylum Actinomycetota; class Actinomycetes; order Kitasatosporales; family Streptomycetaceae; genus Streptomyces; species Streptomyces sp. SCA2-17. The sequence continues at coordinate 3,344,570 of NZ_CP117521.1, read as the reverse complement.
GCTGCCCATGAAGAGACAGAAGGGGATGGCCACCACGGTGAAGACGTTGATCGCCCACCAGCGGGGAGTCAGCAGGAACCGATACACACCACCACGGTACGGGCACGGCCGCGGGGCCGGTCACCGCCCCCTGCCGGGGGCCCGCGCGGCGGGGTCAGCTCGTCGTGACGATCGGCCCGGTGCGGTAGACGGTGCCGGCGCACGCGTCGTCGATCTTGGCGTCCGCTATCGCGGGCTCGCCCACATCCGGGGTGTGGCTGAGGACGACGCCCGGCTGGGGCGTGGGAGGCGGCGAATCCGGGACGCTCGGCTGCTGCCCGCTCGCCGCGGCGGAGCCGGCCGGGGAGGCGCTGGCGCCCCCGCCGGCGGAAGGCGCCGGAGAGGAGCCGCCGCCGGTCTTGCCGCAGCTGTTGCGCCCGCCGTCGGAGGCCGGGATCCAGGCGAACTTCACCTCGTAGGCCTGGCCGGGCTGCAGGATGACCTCGCTGGGCTCGGTCGCCGGGTCGGGCAGGCCGGTCGCGGCGTCGCCCGGCGTGTGGTCCACGACGGAGACGCGCCCGCTCTCGGCGCCGCCCCGCGGGCTCGCCGCGACGGTCCCCGGCCCGCCCACCGTGCAGACGGCGCGGGAGACGTTGACCACGCGGAAGGCGCCGTAGACCCGCCCGTCGCGGTCGGCAGGGCCGACCGTCCCGCTGCCCTTGCCGAGCTGGTCGCGGTCGCAGGTCGGGGAGACGGCGGCGAAGGTGTTCGTGGGGGCGGGGGGAATGCCTGCGGGGGAGGAACCAGCGGGCTTGGGTTCATTGCCCTTCTTCCCCTCGTCCTTGCGCTCTTCCCGCTTTTCGTCGTGGTTCCGGGCCTCGCCCTCTTCGGGCCGCCCGGCGCCGTCGCCCACCCCGTCGGGTTCGGCGACCGGGTCCTCGGGAGTGTGCTGGCTGCTGGCCGTGTTGGCGTGGCGTTCCTCGACCGCGTCACCGGTGGTGGCGACGTGGACGACCGCGGGCAGGGCCGTACCGCCGAGGATCAGCGCGGCCGCGGCGCCCACGAGGGCCTGCCTGCGGCGGGTACGCCGGGCCGGCACGGCGCGCCGGATCTGGTCCAGAGAGTCGGGCGCGGGCTCGATGTCCCCGACGGCACCCTGAAGCAGCTGCCGGAGCGTCTGCTCGTCCATGCCGGTGCCGTCCATGCCCGCGCCGCCCGTGCCGGTGCCGTGCATGCCGATGTCACGCACACCGTCGTGCATGCCGTTGCCGTGCACACCGCCGTCGTGCATACCGCCGTCGTGCGTGCCCCCGTCGCGCTCGCCGGCGGGACCGGGCCCGTCGTAAGGGGGGCGGGTCATGCCGGAGCCTCCATGGCGATGCGGAGCGCCGCGATGCCGCGCGACCCGTACGCCTTGACCGAGCCGAGGGAGAGGCCCAGGGTCTCGGCGACCTGGGCCTCGGTCATATCGGCGAAGTAGCGGAGGACGAGGACTTCCCGCTGGCGGCGTTGCAGTCCACGCATCGCTTTGATCAATTGGTCGCGCTCCAGCTGTTCGTACGCACCCTCTTCGGCGCTCGCCATGTCGGGCATCGGCTTGGAGAGCAGCTTCAGCCCGAGGATCCGGCGGCGGAGCGCGGAACGGGACAGATTGACGACAGTCTGCCTCAGATAGGCGAGGGTCTTCTCCGGCTCCCGGACCCGGCCGCGCGCGGAGTGCACTCGTATGAAGGCCTCCTGGACCACGTCCTCACACGAGGCGGTGTCGTCGAGGAGCAGCGCGGCAAGGCCGAGCAGGGACCGGTAGTGGGCCCTGTAGGTCTCGGTGAGGTGGTCGACTGTGGTGCCCGCTGCCATTGCTTCGTCAGCGTCCCCCCGCTGGGGCGGGATCTGGGCGGCGGGCCGGGCGGTCGGCCAGGGAGCGATCACCGGCATGCCGCCCGACGGGTAGGAACGCGGACGCAGTGCACTGCCGCCGCGCCTCGGGGCGGTTGCGATGCTGATGACCTCTGCCACGCCTGTTGGACACGCTTCCCCCCGTCAGGGTTGTACACGCGAGGCGCCGCGTCTGACGATGCGCCGCGTGACGATGCGTCATATGCCCTCATGCGTACCAGCTCTTCCTCAATGCCCCGGTTTTGCTACCGCCCTGAGAGACGGCAGCAAAGACGCTCCCGGCCCGCTGACGGTTGCAGTGGGCGGGGAGCGCATCGTCGAACACTTCATCTGCCCAGTTCAAGAGGTCTGGACCAACGACTTGATCACAGGACCTGCAAGACCTTCACCACTTCTCCAGATTAGGGAGTGGTCAGCTCCGCCGCCACGCATTCGGCGACCTGAGCTGTGTTCAGTGCCGCTCCCTTGCGCAGATTGTCGCCGCAGACGAAGAGGTCGAGCGCTCGCGGGTCGTCCAGGGAGCGGCGCACCCGGCCCACCCACGTCGGATCGGTGCCCACCGCGTCCGCGGGCGTGGGGAACTCCCCCTCGGCGGGATCGTCCACGAGCACGACCCCCGGTGCGCTCGCCAGGATCTCGTGGGCCTGCTCCACCGTGACCTCGTTCTCGAACCGCGCGTGCACGGCCAGCGAGTGCGTGGTGATCACGGGGACCCGTACGCACGTCGCCGCGACCCGCAGCGACGGCAGCCCCAGGATCTTGCGGGACTCGTCCCGGATCTTGAGCTCCTCGGAGGACCAGCCGTCCTCCTGGAGCGAGCCCGCCCACGGCACCACGTTCAGCGCGAGGGGCGCGGGGAAGGGGCCGAGCCCGTCGCCGACCGCGCGGCGCACGTCGCCGGGCTGCGTCCCCAGCGAGGAGCCGGCCACCTCGGCGAGCTGCGCGCGCAGCGTGTCGACGCCGGCCTTGCCCGCCCCCGAAGCCGCCTGGTACGAGGAGACGACCAGCTCGCTGAGCCCGAATTCGGCGTGCAGCGCACCCACCGCGACGATCATCGACAGCGTCGTGCAGTTGGGGTTGGCGATGATGCCGCGCGGCCGTACGCGCGCGGCGTGCGCGTTCACCTCGGGCACCACCAGCGGCACGTCCGGGTCCATCCGGAAGGCCGCGGAGTTGTCGACGACGACCGTGCCCTTGGCGGCGGCGATCGGCGCCCATTGCGCGGAGACCTCGTCCGGCACGTCGAACATGGCGACGTCGACGCCGTCGAACGCCTCCTCGCTCAGCGCGACGACCTCGGTCTCCTCGCCGCGCACGGTGAGCCGGCGCCCCGCCGAGCGCGGGGAGGCGACGAGCCGGATCTCGCCCCACACGTCCTGGCGCTGCGAAAGGATCTCCAGCATGACCGTGCCGACGGCACCGGTGGCGCCGACGACGGCGAGCACCGGCTTACGGCCCGTACCGGCACCCGCGAAGGTGCCGGTACGGGCCGCGGGGCCGGAGGTCATCGCCCGGTGCCTCCGTAGACGACGGCCTCGTCGCTCTCGCTGTCCAGGCCGAAGGCGGAGTGCACCGCGCGGACGGCCTCGTTCACGTCGTCGGCACGGGTGACGACCGAGATGCGGATCTCGGAGGTCGAGATCAGCTCGATGTTCACCCCGGCGTTCGACAGCGCCTCGAAGAACGTCGCCGTGACGCCCGGGTTGGTCTTCATCCCCGCGCCGACCAGCGAGATCTTCGCGATCTGGTCGTCGTAGCGCAGCGAGTCGAAGCCCACGCGCTCCTTCGTCTTCTCCAGCGCCTCGATCGCCTTGCGGCCCTCGGTCTTGGGGAGGGTGAAGGAGATGTCGGTCAGGCCGGTGGACGCCGCGGAGACGTTCTGCACGACCATGTCGATGTTGATCTCGGCGTCCGCGATCGCCCGGAAGATCGTCGCGGCCTCACCCGGCTTGTCCGGCACCCCGACGACCGTGACCTTGGCCTCGGAGGTGTCGTGTGCGACGCCCGAGATGATCGCCTGCTCCATCGGCTGGTCCCCTTGCGGTTCGTTGCTGACCCAGGTGCCCTGGAGCCCCGAGAAGGACGAGCGCACGTGGATCGGGATGTTGTAACGGCGTGCGTACTCGACGCAGCGGTGCAGCAGCACCTTGGAACCGGAGCTCGCGAGCTCCAGCATGTCCTCGAACGAGATCCAATCGATCTTGCGGGCCTTCTTCACCACCCGCGGGTCGGCCGTGAAGACGCCGTCGACGTCGGTGTAGATCTCGCAGACCTCGGCGTTCAGCGCGGCGGCCAGGGCGACGGCGGTGGTGTCGGAACCGCCGCGGCCCAGGGTCGTGATGTCCTTGCTGTCCTGGGACACGCCCTGGAAGCCGGCCACGATCGCGATGTTGCCGGAGTCCACCGACTGCTGGATGCGGCCCGGCGTGACGTCGATGATGCGCGCCTTGCCGTGGACCGCGTCCGTGATGACACCGGCCTGGCTGCCGGTGAACGACTGTGCCGCGTGGCCGAGGTTTTTGATGGCCATCGCCAGCAGGGCCATGGAGATACGCTCTCCGGCGGTCAGCAGCATGTCGAACTCACGTCCGGCAGGCATCGGCGAAACCTGCTCGGCGAGATCGATCAACTCGTCCGTCGTGTCACCCATCGCGGAAACCACGACGACCACCTGGTGGCCGTTCTTCTTGGCTTCCACGATTCGCTTGGCAACCCGCTTGATGCCTTCGGCATCGGCAACGGAGGAGCCTCCGTACTTCTGCACGACAAGGCCCACGTGCGCTCCTCGCAGCTCTGTGTAATGCGGTCGGCTCAGTCTAACGAGCGGCCGGATTCAGCCATGCCGATACCGCATGCTGAGACGTGTCGCCCGCGTCATGATCGTGAACGGTACGCCGTCGGACCGCCCGCGATCACTCCTGCCCTACCGGAGCGACGCCACTCACTTTGTGAGCTGCAACACCCCTGGGGGGTCGCGCGGCCGGCCGACGCGGAAGCTCAGCCCGCCGCCGCGTCAAAGGCAGGGCGCGCTAGACCGGCAGCGCCTCGAGGATCGAGCTGATGGGTGTGGGGATGATCCGGTTCAGCCTGAAGCCCGCCTCGGCCAGCAGGTCGCGGAACTCCTGCTCCGTACGCTCCCGGCCCGTCACGAGCGCCAGCATGGTGATGTCCAGGACCTTGGCCATGTGCGGTTCGTTGCCCTTCGGGAGGACCGCGTCCACGGCCAGCAGCTTGCCGCCCGGCGGGATCGCGGCGCGGATCGCGCGGAGGATGCGCAGGCACTCCTCGTCGTTCCAGTCGTGAAGGATGTGCTTGAGGAGGTAGATGTCGCCGCCGGGCGTCACGGCCTCGAAGAAGTTGCCGCCGTCCGTGCGCCAGCGGCCGGCGATCGCCTTGGCTTCCGTGCCCTCCTCCAGGAGGTGCGCGGCCACCGTCTGCTCCTGGTCGAACAGAACGCCGGACAGGCCGGGGTTGCGGCTGAGCACGGCCCGGACCAGCCCGCCGCGGCCGCCGCCGACGTCCACGACCGTACCGTCGGCCGGGAACTCGTACGTGTCGGCAATGAGTTCGTCCTCCGGGCCGGACATGTTCGCCATCCCCGCGTCGAACTGGCGCTGGGCGTCGGCGTCCGTCGTCAGGTAGTCGAAGAAGGGCATGCCGTACGCCGTCTGGAAGGGGATGGCGCCCGTGCGGAGCGCGTCCTCCAGGCCCGCCGCCGAGCGCCGGAAGATCTCGTCGGTGAACCAGACCATGCCGGTGTGCGCCGAGCGGGGCACGTCCGTACGGAGCAGCTCGGCGGCCGGGGTGAGGCCGAAGGCGCCCTGCTCGTCCTCCTGGAAGATGCCGCGCATGGCGAGCAGCCGCAGCACGCGGCGCAGCGTAGGGCCGTGCAGACCCGCGCGGCGGGCGAGCTCGTCGGGTTGCAGGGGGCCGTCGGCGAGGTGGTCGGCGACGCGGTGAACGGCGACGGCGCGCAGTGCGGAGGCGTAGAAGTGACCGAAGGCGGCATCGCCCAACTCGGTCGAGATGGCGGGGTTTTCGTCGGGCCGACCGGTGCCGGAAGTGGCGTCCATGTCTCTCCCCTCGTGGTCCCCTCGTCAGAGGCGACGTGGTCCCCTCGTCAGGGGCGCTCGTCTCGCAGGCTACGAGGGGGAGGGAGGCCGAGGACGTCGAATCTCAACGATGGCCGAAGTTGGGGGGTGAGTGGCGAGCCGGTGGCGGAGGCGGGGGCGGCCCGGGCGTCGACGGCGTCGGGGCGGGGCGGGTCCGGGACGCGTCAGGCCCGCGTCGTGCCCGCTCAGACCCCGCGCCGTGCCCGTCGGGCCCCGCGCCGCGTCCGTCAGGCCCCGTGCAGCCCCAGCGGACCCGCGATCTCCGCCTCCATCACGCGCCCCGCCTCCTCGGCGAGCCGCTCCTCCGTCGCCACGGAGTCGGTGTCCAGGCCTCCGAGCTCGTCCAGGGGCTGGTCGAGGCGTACGTGGGCGACCAGGGACTGGAGGGCGCGGAGGGCGGCCGAGGCCGTCGGGCCCCAGTTGGACAGGTACGAGAACTGCCACCACCACAGGGCCTCGCTGACCCGGCCGTCCCGGTAGTGGGCCATGCCGTGCCGCAGGTCGGTGATGATGTCGGCGAGGTCGTCGGAGACCCGGCAGGCGACAGGGGCCGTACGCGGCACGTACGGGTCGAAGACCTCCGAGTAGACGTCCACGGGGTCGAGGAGCCGGGCGAAGCGCTCCCGCAGCTCGTCGACGTCCGGCTCGGGGCCGACGTCGGGCTCGTAGCGCTCGTCGGGGAGGAAGTCCTCGTGCGCGCCGAGCCTGCCGCCGGTGAGGAGCAGCTGGGAGATCTCCAGCAGCAGGAAGGGCACGGCGCTGTCGGGCTCATCGCCGCGCGACACCTCGGTGACGGCGACGATGAAGCTCTCGATGGAGTCCGCGACCGAGACCGCGAAGTCGTCGGGGTCGCGCTTGGCGTCGTGCAGCGTTGCGTCAGACATCGAGAAGTCGTCTCCCTTCGAAGGCACGCCCGAGCGTGACCTCGTCGGCGTATTCAAGGTCTCCCCCTACGGGAAGGCCGCTGGCCAGCCGCGTGACCTTGAGCCCCATGGGCTTCACCATACGGGCGAGGTACGTGGCGGTGGCCTCACCTTCCAGATTGGGGTCGGTGGCGAGAATCAGCTCGGTGACGGTGCCGTCCGCGAGCCGGGCGAGCAGCTCGCGGATGCGCAGATCGTCGGGGCCGACGCCCTCGATGGGGCTGATGGCCCCGCCGAGGACGTGGTAGCGGCCGCGGAATTCCCTCGTCCGCTCGATGGCGACGACGTCCTTGGACTCCTCCACGACGCAGATCACGGCGGGGTCGCGGCGCGGGTCCTGGCAGACCCGGCACCGCTCCTCCTGGGCGACATTGCCGCAGACCGCGCAGAAGCGGACCTTGGCCTTGACCTCGGTCAGGGCGTGGGCGAGCCGGCGGACGTCGGCCGGCTCGGCCTGAAGGATGTGGAAGGCGATCCGCTGCGCGCTCTTGGGACCGACGCCGGGCAGCCTGCCCAGCTCGTCGATGAGGTCCTGGACCACGCCTTCATACACGGATCGAATGCTCCTTCTTCGCTTGTGCGCTTTTGGTTACGTACTGTGCCGTCGGCTCAGCCGCTCAGATCCGAGGCTCAGATCCGAGGCTCAGATCGGCTTAGAACGGCAGGCCGGGGATGCCGCTGCCGCCGCCCAGGCCCTGGGCGAGCGGGCCGAGCTTCTGCTGCTGCAGCTGCTGGGCGGCGTTGTTGGCGTCGCGGACGGCGGCGAGGATGAGATCCGCGAGGGTCTCGGTGTCCTCGGGGTCGACGGCCTTGGGGTCGATCGCCAGGGCCTGGAGCTCGCCGGCGCCGGTGACCGTCGCCTTCACCAGGCCGCCGCCCGACGAGCCCTCGACGGGCGTACGGGCGAGCTCCTCCTGCGCTGCGGCGAGATCCTGCTGCATCTTCTGCGCCTGCTGGAGGAGCTGCTGCATGTTGGGCTGGCCACCACCGGGAATCACGGGTTCGCTCCTGGCTTTCGACGACGTTTGTCTCGGTAGCCCGAGCCTACGTGGTCGCCGCTTCCGGCGCCCCATGCCGGACGAAGAAGAACAGGGGGCGCCTGGGGGCGCATGCGGCGCACCCAGGGGGTCCGGCGGTGTCGCTGCGGGGCTCGTGTGCCCGGACCGCTCGCTCTACTCGTTTCGTTCTACTCGTTTCCTTCTACTCGTTCGCGATCTCTTCGATGACGGTCGCGCCCAGCTCGCGGACGATGAGGTCGTGGCCGGTCAGGGCGGTCTCGTCGAGGTCGGGATCGTCCTCGGCGGGAATGTCGTCCTCGGGGGCGACGGGCGGCGGCTCGGGCTCGCGGTACGCCTGGGCCGGCGGGGGCGGCGGAGGCGTGGGGGACGCGGGCGCCTGGTACGAGGACTGGTGCTGCTGCCGGCTTGCCTGTCCCGTTTGGTTCGCCTGGTTCGCCTGTCCCGTCTGGTTCGGCTGAGGCTGCGGGGCCGCCGGGGCGGGGCGGGGAGCGGCGGGTGCGGGGGCCTGCGGGGCGTAGCCGCCGCCACCGCCGCCGAAGCCGCCCGCGAAGCCGCCCGCGGGGGCGCCTGCCCCCGGCGCCGGGCCCGTACCGACGACGAGCTCGATCTTCCACTGGACCTGGCCCTGGTAGGCGTCGCCGATCGCCTGGCGGAGGACCTCCTCGCTGCCGCTGTTGGCGAAGCTGTCGCGCGCGCCGGCGTTGGCGAAGCCGATCTGGAGGGTCGTGCCGTCGAAGCCGACGACCTCGGCGTTCTGGCTGAGGACGATCCAGGTGAAGCGGCGGCGGTTCTTGACCGCGTCCAGGATGGCGGGCCACATCTGGCGGACCTGGTTGGGGTCGCCGACGGGGCGGGACTGGGATCCGGCGCCTGCGCCTACGCCTGCGCTCGTGCCGGCAGCTGCGGGGGCGGGCGCCGGGGCAGGGGCCGAGGCCGGGGCGGGCTGGCCCTGGCCGGGAGCCACGGCGGAGGGCCAGGCGCCGGGGCGGGAGGCTCCGCCGCCGCCCTGGCCGGGCGCGGCGGCGGTCGGCCAGGCGCCTGCGGGGCGCGCCGCGGGGGCTTCGGGGGCCGGGGCCTGAGGTGTGGGGGTTACGGAAGGTGCCGGAGCTGCGGGGGGTGTCTGCGGTGCCACGGGGGCGGCCGGGGCCGGAGCCGCCGGGGCCGGGGCGGGAGCGGCGGCAGCCGGCGCAGGAGCCCCGGAGACCGCCGCGCGGGCCGCGGCGGGACCGGACAGCCCGGGGGCCTGCGCGGGCTGCCCGTAGGCCTGGTCAGGTGCGTGCGCGCCGGGCCCGGGAACGTAGCCGGTGGCGGGGACCATGGGCGCGGACACGAGCGCGGCCGCCCCGCGCTCCAGCTTTTCGAGCCGGGCCCGTACGGACCGCTCGTCGTCGTAGGCGGCGGGGAGCAGGACGCGCGCGCAGATCAGCTCCAGCTGGAGCCGCGGCGACGTCGCGCCCCGCATCTCCGTCAGGCCTTCGTTGACGAGGTCGGCGGCGCGGCTGAGCTCGCCCGGGCCGAAGACGCCGGCCTGGGCCTGCATGCGCTCCACGACATCGGCGGGGGCGTCCAGCAGGCCCTTCTCGACCGCGTCGGGCACGGCGGCGAGGATCACGAGGTCGCGCAGGCGCTCCAGGAGGTCGGCGACGAAGCGGCGGGGGTCGTTGCCGCCCTCGATGACGCGGTCGACGACCTCGAAGGCCGCGGCGCCGTCGTTCGCCGCGAACGCGTCCACCACGGCGTCGAGCAGCGACCCGTCCGTGTACCCGAGGAGGGACGTCGCCATGGCGTATGTCACACCGTCCTCGGCCGCGCCGGCGAGGAGCTGGTCCATGACGGACATCGAGTCACGTACGGACCCGGCGCCCGCCCGTACGACCAGCGGCAGCACCCCGTCCTCCACGGGGATGGCCTCGCGATCGCACACCTCGCCCAGATACTCACGCAGCGTGCCCGGGGGGACCAGCCGGAAGGGGTAGTGGTGCGTACGCGACCGGATCGTCCCGATGACCTTCTCGGGCTCTGTGGTCGCGAAGATGAACTTGAGGTGCTCCGGCGGCTCCTCGACCACCTTCAACAGGGCGTTGAAGCCCGCCGAGGTGACCATGTGGGCCTCATCGATGATGTAGATCTTGTAGCGGCTGGAGGCGGGCCCGAAGAAGGCCTTCTCCCGCAGCTCACGGGCATCGTCCACGCCACCGTGCGAGGCGGCGTCGATCTCGATGACGTCGATCGAACCGCGCCCGTTGCGCGCGAGGTCCTGGCACGACTGGCACTCCCCGCACGGGGTGGGCGTCGGGCCCTTCTCGCAGTTCAGACAGCGGGCGAGGATGCGCGCGCTCGTCGTCTTTCCGCAGCCGCGCGGTCCGCTGAACAGATACGCGTGATTGACCCTGTTGTTGCGCAGCGCCTGCTGCAACGGGGTGGTGACATGCTCCTGCCCGATGACCTCGGCGAAGGACTCGGGGCGGTAGCGGCGGTAGAGCGCGAGGGACGACACACCTACGACGATATCGGGCCCCACTGACAAGTGGCCTCGCTCACATCCACAGGCCCCCGCGACCCCGGGGCGCGGGCCCAGGAAACACAAGGGCCCCCCACGCACCCGCCAGAGCCGACCTACCCTTGCTGCCTTCCGGCCCTGGGGGAGTTCAGTCAGATAGCGCCACGTGAGGGGCTTGCCCCCCAGCCTAGCGGATCCCGCACGGTGCCCGTGCCCGCTCCCCCGCCCCACCCCCACCCCGCGACCACGTGTTCGCGAGCACCCCTCCGCGTCTTGTATTGTTTGCGGCGGAGGATTCGCCTAGAGGCCTAGGGCGCACGCTTGGAAAGCGTGTTGGGGGCAACCCCTCACGAGTTCGAATCTCGTATCCTCCGCACAGTGCCTCACCGGGCACTATCGAAGGCCCCGACCGGGAAACCGGCCGGGGCCTTCGTGATTCCTCAGCGCTCGTTGTCCTGGTTTTTGTCCACAGGGTGTTTCAGCGGGGAGTGTCCTGGGCCACGGGGCGGTGGCGGAGGGCGTCCTGGGAGTCGACGTACTTGAGCATGAGGCGGGCGAACTCCAGGCGCTCGTGCTCGGTCCAGTCGGCGGTGATGCATTCGAAGGCCGAGCGCTGGTGGCGGGTGAAGCGGGCCATCAGCTCGCGGCCTTCGGGGCTGAGGTGGAGGACGGTGCGGCGTCCGTCCTGCTGGGAGGCCGCCCGGATCAGGTAGCCGGCCGAGATGCAGTCGGAGACCATGCGGCTGGCCACCGACGGGTCCACGCCCAGGTGGCGGGCCACCGCCCCGACCGTGACCTCCGGCGGGCCCTCCGGTGCCTCCTGTTCGGCCTCCAGGACGATCCTGAGCACCAGCGTGCGGCTCAGATCCTTCTGGGAGATGGGGTTTTCGACCTCCAGGAGCGAGGAACGCCGCAGCTTTCCGAAAGCCGGGCCCACGGCGTCCAGCAGCTCGTCCGCCGTCTTCCCATTCACCTCGTCCGTCCCCTCCACTGTCTTCGGCTCGCGCTTGGTCATGCCCTTCAGCGTACAGACATGGATGATGCGGCGAAGGCATGTGTTGACCAACAAATGTGTGCGTGCAAGCATGCATATGTCGATCCCCATGTGTATGCGAACGGAGCACCTTCATGTCCATCCTCGTCACCGGCGCCCGCGGCAAAGTCGGTCAAGCCGTCATCGGCCGCCTGTACTCCGCCGGTCTCAGCGTCCGCGCCGCCAGCGCCGACCCCGCCGCGCTGACCGTCCCTGAGGGCGTCGAGGTCGCCGAGCTCGACCTCGGTCGGCCCGCGGACTTCGACTCCGCGCTCCGCGGCGTCCGCCAGGTCTTCCTCTACCCCGAGCCCGCCGGCATCCACGAGCTCGTCAAGGCCGCCGAGGCCGCAGGCGTCGAGCACGTCGTCCTGCTCTCGTCCTCCTCGGTCCTCGGCCCGGACGCCGAGAGCGACCCGCTCGCCGGCCACAGCCTCCGGGTCGAGCGCGCCCTCGCCGGCTCCGGCCTCACCCGTACGTTCCTGCGCCCGGACGCCTTCGCCAGCAACTCCCTCGGCTGGGCCCACCCCATCAGCCGGTCGATGCCGGTCCAGCTCGCCTACCCGGACGCGCACATCGCGCCCATCCACCCCGAGGACATCGCCGACATCGCCTTCGAGGCCCTGACCGGCACGTCCCTCACCGGCCGCTCGGTCACCCTGACCGGGCCCGAGTCACTCAGCTTCCGGGAGCAGCTCGGCGTCCTCGCCGAGACCCTCGGCCGCGAGATCCCGGTCGAGAAGATCAGCCGCGCCGAAGCCGAGCGGCAGATGGCGAACTACATGCCCGCCCCGGTGATTTACTCCCTGCTCAACCTGTGGGAAGCCGCTGACCGTGGTCCGGCCGCCATCGCCGATACCACCCACAGCCTCCTCGGCCGGCCCGCCCGCACCTTCCGGCAGTGGGCCCGCGAGAACGCCACCGCGTTCATCCAGCCCTGATCCCCCAGGGATTCCATCGCTTCGGCCTCGACCCGGGCCCCGTGGACCGCCATCACCACCTCTGCAGGGAGCACGCCTTGCCCGCCTTGAAGCCCATCGGCTACTGGCTCAACCGCACCGACAAAGCCCTCACCCGCTCCATGGACTCCATGCTGGCCGAATTCGGCCTCACCCGGATCGCGTGGCAGGTCCTCAACGTCATCGAGGACGGCCCACCGGGCACGGGAACAGACATGCCGACCGTGCTGACCGCCCTTGCCGCCAATGCCGACGCCGCCACCCTGACCGCCGCCGTCGAGGCGGTCATCGCCGGCGGCTGGGCGGCACGCCCGGCACCCGGCCGCCTCGTTCTGACCGGCGACGGCCGTGCGCGCCTCTCCGCGGTCGCCGGGCGCGTTCACGCCTTCCGTGATCTGTCGACGGCCGGCATCTCCGGCGAGGAGTACCGGATCACCGTCACTGTCCTCGAGCGGATGACTCGCAACCTGGAAAGCGTTTGGCCGGGGAGCATGCAGCACGCGTGAAACCGTCCCGGCCGCCCGGACTGCTCGGATCAACCGGCCCGCGCGGCACTGTCAATGCGCCTACGGAGCATGCATCTTGCCGAAGAAGCCCCGTGAACTTCCCGTCAGGGCTGAGGCCAGGTATCGGCCCGCACCCGGTAGCCGGGCGGCGCGCAGGGCGAGGCGGCGGGCACGTAGTTCGTTCTGGGAGTGGGGGAGGAACCAGCGGACGCCCTTGCGCGCTGCTTGCTGCTTTTCCGTGACCACGGGCCGCCACTGTTCCTCGTACCGCCGCAGTGCCGTCGCGGTCGACGGCGCCTCGGACAGTTGCTCGGCGAGGAGGCGGGCGCCGGCGAGGCCCAGGGAAGCGCCCTGGCCGGCGAGGAGTGAGACCGCGTAGCAGGCGTCGCCGACGAGGGTCACCCGTCCCCGGCTCCAGCACGGCACCTCGGTCTGGGCGACCTGGTCGTAGTACACCTCGTCGCCGGGCGGGCACGCGCGCAGCGCCTGCGGGACGACCCAGCCGAGCCCTCCGTACTCCTCGCGCAGTGCCTTCCGCGGGTCGCCGGGCAGGCCGGGGTCGGCCGTCCGGTGGACGGCGAACGCCGCCACGCGGCCGTCGCGCAGGCTGTAGAAGCCCATCTGCCGGTCGACCGTGTCGGTGAGGACGAAGCTGTCCCGGCAGGCGGCGTGGATCTCAGGGTCTTCGAAGACGAACGCTGCGGTGTGGAAGCCGAGATGGCGCACGTAGCGTTTGTCGTTCTCGCGGTTCGCGTGGTTCGCGTGGTTCGCGTGGTTAGCGTCGCTCTCGTGGTTCGCGTCGTTAAAGGCCAGGCGCCGTACCGCCGAGTGGACGCCGTCCGCGCCGACGACGACGTCGGCATCGAGGTGCGTGCCGTCGTTCAGCGTGACGGTCGCGCCGCCGGTGTCACTGCTCGCGTGGCCGCCGACCGCCGTGACGGTGGTCCCGAACCGTACGTCGACGCCCGCGGGCAGGCTCTCGTACAGGGCGCGTTCGAGGTCCGGCCGCATGATGCTGATCAGCCGGCCGCCGATGGCGCGGCCCAGCGTCGCGTACGTCATGCCCGCCCGCCGGCGGCCGTCCTCGTCCACGTAGCGGAGTTCGTTCACCGCGTAGCCGAGCTCTTGCAGCCGGGGGAGAAGGCCCAGCTCCTCGGCGGCCGTGTAGCCCGGACCGAAGAAGTCGATCATGTAGCCCTGGGTGCGGAGGGCGGGGGCCTTCTCCAGGACCACCACGTCCCAGCCGGCGTCGCCGAGGCACCGGGCGAGGGCCAGCCCGGCGATTCCACCACCGCAGATCACGGCCTTCATCAGCGTCGGCCTCCTCTCGCGCCCCGTTTCGGTCCCCGTTGACCTCCTACCCTGCCGCCGCTTCCTCGAACTGCGGTGTGCCCACCGCCCCCAGGAGGGCCAGGCGGTCCTGGGTGTCGGTGCCGGGGGGCGGGGTGAGGAGGATCAGGCGCTGGTCGCAGTCAGGGGAGAGAAGGACCTGGCAGTCCAGGTCGACCGGGCCCACCAGGGAGTGCAGGACGCGCATGCGGGTGCGGCGGCGAACGGCCACCTCGTGGCGTTCCCAGAGGGTGCGGAACTCGTCGCTGGCCTCGCGGAGGCGGTCGACCAGGCGGGTCGCCGCCTGATCGCCGGCGCGGCGGGCCACGGCGGCACGCAGGTCGGCCGTGTGCAGGCGGCCGTAGTGCTCGTGTTCCGCGGGCGGGTAGGCGGCGCGGACGGCCGGGTCGGTGAACCAGCGCCAGACGACGTTACGGCCGTGCTCGGAGACGGTGCAGACGCCGCCGAGGAGGGCGCGGGCCATGGCGTTCTGGGCCAGGACGTCGCCCAGGTCGCTGAGGACCTGTGCCGGTGTCGCGGGCAGCTGGTCGAGGAGGTGGAGCAGGCCGGGGGCCACGTGGTCGCCCGCCGTGCGGCCCGCGGGCGGGCGGTGGCCCGCGAGCAGGTACAGGTGGTCGCGTTCGTCGGTGTCCAGGCGCAGGGCGCGGGCGAGAGCGGCGAGCATCTGCGGGGAGGGCTGCGGGCCGCGGGCCTGTTCCAGGCGGATGTAGTAGTCGGCCGACATGCCCGCGAGCTGGGCGACCTCCTCGCGGCGCAGTCCGGGCGTGCGGCGCCGGGGGCCCGCGGGCAGGCCCGCGTCCTGCGGGCGGATCCGGTCGCGGGAGCGGCGGAGGAAGTCGGCGAGCTCCGGGCGGTCCGGGCGGGCGGTCGTCATGCGGATCATCCTCGCCGACGCGTCCGCCGCGAACCAGGGACCGGCAGTCCCAGGGTGGGCAGGGCTCTCCCGCGGGACTGCGGACGACGGGAGTGTGGAGGACGTCCCCACCGGCACGCATTCCACAACAGGAGTTCTCCCCATGACCATGACCATGACCACGACCACCGCCACCGCCATCCCCACGGCCCCCGTCACCACCGCCACCGTCGCCGTCGCCGACGCCCTCGTCCGCTACGACCGCTACGACCGCCTCGGCTCCTCCGACGGCATCCGCACGCCCCTCGTCCTCGTCCACGGCACCGGGTCCACCGGCGCCGCCCTGACCTGGGGGCGGATCGCCCCGCGGTTCGCCGAGGACCGTACGGTCATCACCCCCGACCTCTCCGGCACCGACCGCACCACCGATGGCGGCGGCCCACTCACCGTCGAGGGCCTCGCCGCCCAGGTCGTCGCCGTCATAGAGGACGCCGGCGCCGGGCCCGTCGATCTGCTGGGCTTCTCCATGGGCTCCCCCGTCGCCGCAGCCGTCGCCGCGCTGCGGCCCGACCTCGTACGGCGGCTGATCCTGGTGGCGGGCTGGGCGCACACGGAGGGCGACGAGTTCCTCCGCAGCACCTTCGCCCTGTGGAACCGGCTCGGCACGTCCGACCCTGTGGCCTTCGGCCGGTTCGTCCTGATGACGGGCTTCAGCCGCGGCTTCCTCAACGCCATCGGGCGGGAGCAGGTCGACGCCATGTCCGCCAACATGCCGTCCACCCGGGGCACCCTCCGCCACGCCGACCTCGACGCGCGCGTCGACATCCGCACCCTGCTGCCCCGTGTCCAGGCCGAGACGCTCGTGATCGGTTGCCTGCAGGACGCCACCGTGCCGGTCGAGCACAGCCGCGACCTGCACACAGCGATCCCCGGCAGCACGTACGCCGAACTGGACACCGGGCACGTCGCCTTCTTCGAGCAGCCGGAGGAGTTCCGGAGGCTGGTGGACGAGTTCACCCTCGGCACCACCCGCGGTGCGTGAGGCCCGGGGCGGGAAGCCCGGGGCGGGGACCGGCAGTTATCCACAGCCCCTCGGGCCCTGGCGGGCAGGTGTCGTACGCTGCTGAGCAGGGATTCGGGCCGGGGAGTAGTCATGACGGAAGTCGCAGATCAAGCCGCTGATCGGGATGCCGGCAGGCAGCAGTCCGCCGGTCAGCAGTCCGCGCATTTACCGTCCGCCGATCGCATGCGCGGACTCCTCGACGCCGTCATGAGCGTCGGCCACGGGCTCGAACTTCCCCAGGTGCTCCACGGCATCGTCGAGGCGGCCGTCACCCTCACCGATGCGGAGTACGGTGCGCTCGGCATCGTCGGGGACGGGCAGACGCTGTCGGAGTTCCTGCCGGTCGGCATGTCCGAGGAGCTCGCGGCGCGCATCGGCCGTACGCCCTGCGGGCGCGGGATCCTCGGTGAGCTCATCCACAACCCCGCCCCGCTGCGGCTCACCGACCTCACCCGCCATCCGCGCAGCTACGGATTCCCCGAGCACCATCCGCCCATGCGCACGTTCCTGGGCGTGCCCGTCCGCGTGCGCGACGAGGTCTTCGGCAACCTCTACCTCACCGAGAAGCGGGGCGGCGCCGCGTTCGACGCGGACGACGAGTCCG
Organism: Streptomyces sp. SCA2-17; assembly: GCF_044336695.1. NCBI lineage: Bacteria > Bacillati > Actinomycetota > Actinomycetes > Kitasatosporales > Streptomycetaceae > Streptomyces > Streptomyces sp. SCA2-17. The sequence continues at coordinate 3,327,776 of NZ_CP117521.1, read as the reverse complement.
TCCTGGCCACCCTGTCCATCGCCGCGGGCGTCGCCATCGACAACGCCCGTATGTACCACGAGAGCCGCCGCCGCGAGCGCTGGCTGCAAGCGCTCGGCGAGATCACCCGCAGCCTGCTGTCGGGCACGGACGCGGACGCGGCGCTGAAGCTCATCGCCGAGCGGGCCATGGAGGTCGCGGACGCCGACAACGCCGTCGTTGTGGGCGACGACGACCAGGGCGGCACGGAAGCGGCCGGCGATCGTTCCGGCCCCACCCTCTCCGTTCCCCTCCAGGCCGGCGACGGTGCCCGCGGTGCGCTGCTGCTGCGCCGCCACGCCGGGCGGGCGCCGTTCGACGAGACGGAGGTGAAGCTGATATCCGGCTTCGCCGACCAGGCGGCCATCGCCCTCGAACTCGCCCAGCGCCGCGCCGAGTCCGAAGAGCTCGCGGTCCTCCACGACCGCGACCGCATCGCCCGCGACCTGCACGACCTGGCCATCCAGCGGCTCTTCGCCACCGGCATGACGTTGCAGAGCGCCACGCGCCTGATCGACCGGCCGGAGGCCGCCGAGCGGGTCGGCCGGGCGGTCGACGACCTGGACACGACCATTCAGATCATCCGGTCGACCATCTTCGGCCTGCGGACGGCCGGGGACGGCCGCGGCGGCGGGCCGAGCCTGCGGCGCGGCATGGCCGAGGCGGTGCAGGCCGCCACGCGGACGCTGGGCTTCGCGCCCGCACTGCGGATCGAGGGGCCGGCCGACACCGACGTCCCCGCCGAGCTGGCCGAGCAGATCCTGGCCGTGGCGGCGGAGGCGCTCAGCAACGCGGCCCGGCATGCCGCGGCCCGCCGCGTGGAGGTCATGCTGACGGTGGCCGAGCGGGCCACGCTGACGGTGACGGACGACGGCGTGGGCGTCGGATCCGCCCCGCGGCGCGGCGGCCTGGCCAACATGCGGTCCCGGGCGGAGCTCCACGGCGGCCGACTGGCCGTGGAGATACCCGACGGCGGGGGCACGCGGATCGTGTGGAGCGTGCCGCTGCCCGACTGAGTCACGGAGTTCCCCTGCGGGCGGACCCTACCCCTCCTACGACCCCTGCTCCCCTCCTACGACCCCTACGACCCCGACGGCTTCTTCGTCCTGCCCGCTATGACCGCCGCCTGGACCCGTCGCCCCACCCCCAGCTTTGCCAGGATCGATGAGATGCGGTTCTTCACCGTCTTTTCCGCCAGGAAGAGGCGGTCAGCGATCTGGCGGTTCGTCAGGCCCTCGCCGATGAGGTCGAGGATCTCCCGTTCGCGGGGCGAGAGGCTGTCCAGCTCCGACGCCTCGGGCACCTCCGGTTCCCGCGGCGTGCGCAGCCGGGCCATGACGCGGGACGCCGTGCGCGGGTCGAGCGTTGACTTGCCGGTGGCCACCGTCCGTACCGCCGACACCAGCTCCGAGCCGTTGATCTGCTTGAGGACGTAGCCCGCGGCACCCGCCATGATGGCGTCGAAGAGGGCCTCGTCGTCGTCGAACGAGGTCAGCATCAGGCAGGCCAGCTCCGGCATGCGGGCACGGAGTTCGCGGCACACCTCGATGCCGCCGTGGTCGCCGCCCTCCGTGCCGCTCTCCCCGAGCCGTACGTCGAGGACGGCCACGTGCGGGCGGGTCGCCGGGACGCGTGCGAGGGCCTCCCGGCTCGTGGCCGCCTCCCCCACGACCTCGATGTCCGGCTCCGCTTCGAGGAGGTCACGAACTCCGCGGCGCACCACCTCGTGGTCGTCGAGGATGAACACGCGCAACGGCGCGGCTGTTTCCCTTGCTACGGCTTTTTCCGGATCGGTTCGGTCCATACGCGCAGTATGTCCGGGCCCGGCAAGGGTGCCACGCACCAGGGTGCGGGCACCGCTGCCGGGGCCGGGCGCAACGAACCGCAGGCCCAGCTCACACCCCGCCCGCACCCCGCCGATAGGGCCGAACGGCCCTGCTGACCAGGGCCGGGCGGGCCCCTGGGCCGGTTGCCATACTGGCGCGCGCCCCAGCCCGTGTGCGAGGAGCCTTCGAGGAGCTGCCCACCCGTGAACACCGTCGACGACACGTACCACTCCCTGCTCGCCCGGCACGACGCGATGCGGCTCCGCAGGCGGCTGTTCTCCCCCGCGGGTACCGGGTGGCAGGGGGCGGAGGGCGCCGGCGGAACGGCGAGCACGGCGGGCAAGGCGGCGGCACCGCAGCAGCCGTACGACGGCGCCGCCGACCAGCGCGTCATCACCGACCACCTCGAACTCGTCACCCCCTTCGAGGACTTGATCGCCCATCTCTACGACGCGATGTTCGCTCACTGGCCCTACCTGCGGCAGCTCTTCCCGGAGTCGATGGAGTTCCAGCGCAAGCACCTCGAAGCGATCTTCTGGTACCTGATCGAGAACCTCCACGACCCCGATGCCGTCGCGGCCACCTTCACGCGCCTCGGGCGCGACCACCGCAAGCTGGGTGTACGGCCCGCGCACTACCGGGCGTTCGAGTCCGCGCTGTGCGAGGCGCTGCGCCGCACGGCGGGCCCGCGCTGGAGCGAGGGCATGGAGCGGGCGTGGGTGCGCATGCTGCGGTTCGCGGTCGCGGCCATGGTCGAGGGCGCGGAGGCCGCCCTGGGCGAGCCCGCGGCCTGGCAGGCCACGGTCACGGACCACGACTTACGGCGCGCGGACCTCGCCGTCCTGCGCGTACGGCCGCACGAGCCGTACCCGTACCGGGCCGGGCAGTTCGCCTCCGTGGCCTCGCCGGCCCTGCCGCAGGCGTGGCGGCAGTACTCCGTCGCCTGCGCGCCCCGCCCGGACGGCGAGCTGGAGTTCCACGTGAAACTGACCGGCCGCGGAGGCGTCAGCGAGGCCCTCCTGACGCGCACCCGCGTCGGCGACGTCCTGCGGCTCGGCCCCCCGGGCGGCACGATGACGCTGGACGGCGAGGACGCCGCGCACGACCTGCTGTTCGTCGCGGCCGACACCGGCTGGGCCGCGGCCAAGGCGCTGCTCCAGGAGCTCGCCGGGCACAGGGTCGCGCAGCGCGGCGTGCACCTCTTCCTGGGGGTGCGGCACCCTTCCGCGCTGTACGACACGGAGTCGCCGGCGGAGCTGCGCCGCCACTACCCGTGGCTGCGGGTCACGCAGGTGACCGGCGAGGGCCCCGGGCCGGGCGAGTACGGCGCGCTGGCCGACGTCGTCGCGGGGCACGGCGACTGGTCCCGGCACCTGGCCTTCGTGAGCGGCCCGCCGGCCATGGCCGGACCGCTCGTGGCACGGCTGACCGCGGAGGGCGTGCCGGCTGAGCGCGTCCGGCACGATCCGCTGCCGGACCGGGTCTGAGGGCGGGCGGATCGCCGGCCCGGCAACGCAGATCCCGAAGACAGCGCAGATGCGGATATCCGGGCATGCGAGCATGCGGATATCCGCATATCCGCTCCTCCGTATATCCGGAGGACAGCCGGCCCCCCGCCGTCGCACACTGCACCCATGGATGATCACGACAGAGGCGTTCCGGCCGGCCCCGGCCCCGGCTTCGCCTTCAAGCCCACGCTCACCGGCGAGCTGACCCTGCTGCGGCCGGTCACCGTGGACGACGTGCCCGCGCTGCTCCCCATCTTCCGGGACGAGGAGACGGCGCGGCTGACCGGTGACCACGCCGCGCACGACGAGGCCGGGCTCCGGGCCTGGTACGCCTCGCGCGGCGACCAGGAGGACCGTCTGGACCTCGCGATCGTGGAGCGGGCGACCGGGAACGTCGTCGGGGAGGCCGTCCTCAGCGAGTGGGACCCGGGCAACGAGAGCTGTAGCTTCCGCATCTGCTCGGTGCCCGGCGCACCCGGACGCGGGCTGGGGACCGAGGCCACCCGGCTGATCGTCGGCTACGGGTTCGAGACGCTGGGCCTGCACCGCGTCTCGCTGGAGGTGTACGCCTTCAACCCGCGCGCCCGGCACGTCTACGAGAAGGCCGGCTTCGTACCGGAGGGCGTGCTGCGGGGCGCGCTGCTGTGGGAGGGCGAGCGGGTCGACGCCGTGGTGATGTCGATCCTCGCGCCGGAGTGGTTCCGGCACCGCGGGCGGCCGGTGCCGGTGCCGGTGCCGGTGCCGGAACTGTAGTCGCTACCGGGGCCGTTCGGCCCCTGGCAGGGCGGGCCCCGGCCGCCTCTACTGAAGGGGTGAGCGACACCACCGCATCGCCCTGCCACCGCGTCGAGCTGACCCGCGCCGAGTCCCTCCGGCTCCTGCGTACCGTCACGCTGGGCCGGGTCGTCTTCACCCGGTGCGCGCTGCCGGCCATCCGCCCGGTCAACCACGTCGTGGACGGCGGCAACATCATCATCCGCACCCACGAGGGCGCCGCCCTGACCGGACTCGCAGCGCCGGCGGTACCCGCGCTCCAGCCCGGGGCGGCCGCCCGCCGCGTCGTCGTCGCGTACGAGGCCGACGCCATCGACCCCGTCACCCACCTCGGCTGGAGCGTCGTCGTCACCGGCTACTGCACGCTGGTCACCCACCCGGACGAACTCGCCCGCTACACGGAGCTCCTGACGCCCTGGTGGGACGAGCGGATGGACTACGCGGTACGGATCTGGCCGTCGCTCGTGACGGGCGTCCGACTGGCTCCGGGGAGCCCGCAACCGCCCGTCGCGGCCCGCTGATACCGGCGGACGACCAGCCGGGCCACGGCGTCATGCGGGCCCAGCGGGCCGGACACGGGAATATCTCTCACTCCGCTCCGTACGGCCTCGCTGAAGTGCCCCGGCCCGGTCAGATACGTAGCGACGGACACCTCGGCGTGCCCCTCCTCCCGTAGCGCCGCCACGGCCTCCCCGGGGCGCGGCCCGTCGCCCGACACGTACGACGGCTCCACGCGGACCCCCAGCCGCAGCGCGAGCAGCCGCGCCATGCGGGTGGTGTCCGCCCGGGCCGCGGGGTCGGAGGATCCGGCGGCGGCGAGGACGACGGGCGCCGGCGAGCCGGGCTCCCGCCCCGCCTCCGCCAGCCGGTCCGCGAGGGCCTCCGCGAGCAGCGGGTGCGGCCCCAGCGCGGGGGCCGTACGGCACAGCAGCCGGGGCCCCGCGGACGCCGCCGCGGCCGGAATGTCGGCCCGTACGTGGTGGCCGGTGCCGAGCAGCAGCGGCACGAGCACCGCCTCGCCCCGCAGCCCGGCCAGGACCTCGTCCAGGGAGGGCGCCACCAGCCCGAGGTAGCCGGCCCGGACGTCGAGGTCCGGCCGCAGCGCCCGTACGCGCCCGGCCAGCGCCTCGGTGACGGCGGCCCCGGCCGGGTTCCGGGTGCCGTGGGCGGCCAGGACGAGAGCGGGCACGGCCTACACCCCCACCGGGCCGCGGCCGGGCCGCAGGTAGACCGCCCACGTCAGGACGGCGCACAGGGCGTACGTGGCCAGGAAGGCGAGATAGGCCGCGTCGCCGTTGTGCGAGCCGAGGAAGGACTGCCGGAAGGCGAGGTTGACCAGGACGCCGCCGAAGGCCCCCACCGCGCCGGCGACGCCGATCAGGGCCGAGGCGCGGCGCCGCGAGGTCTCCTCGGCCGCGGCCGGGTCCGCGCCGTGCGCCTCCACCGCGGTCCGGGCCTGGGCCCGGAAGATCGCCGGGATCATCTTGTACGTCGAGCCGTTGCCGATGCCGCTGAAGACGAACAACGCCACGAACCCGGTGACGAACAGCGGCAGCGAACCCTCCCGGGAGGCTGCCAGGACGGTCACCGCGCCCGCCGCCATCGCCCCGTAGTTCACCAGGGTCACCCGGGCCCCGCCCCAGCGGTCGGCGAGCAGCCCGCCGACGGGGCGCACGAGCGAGCCGAGGAGCGGGCCGAGGAAGGTGAGGCCCGCGGCCTTGACCGGGGTGTCGAAGTCTCCGTGGAACTGCACCTGGAGCACCTGCCCGAAGGCGAAGCCGAAGCCGATGAAGGAACCGAAGGTGCCGATGTAGAGCACCGACATCACCCAGGTGTGCGGCTCGCGGCAGATCTCGCGCAGGGCGCGCTTGTGGTTGCGCAGGCCGGTCAGGTTGTCCATGCGCAGCGCGGCGCCGAGGGCCGCGAGCGCGATCAGGGGGATGTAGAGCAGCGGCAGCAGACGCGGGTTGCCGCTGCCGGCGGTGGCGAGGACCAGCAGGCCGAGGAGCTGGACGGCGGGGACGCCGAGGTTGCCGCCGCCCGCGTTGACGCCGAGGGCCCAGCCCTTGAGCCGCTGCGGGTAGAAGGCGTTGATGTTGGCCATGGAGGAGGCGAAGTTGCCGCCGCCGACTCCGGCGGCGCACGCGACGGCGAGCAGGGTCCCGTACGAGACACCGGGTTCGAGGAGGACCCCGGCCAGGACGGTCGGGACGAGCAGCAGGAGGGCGCTGATCACCGTCCAGTTGCGGCCGCCGAAGGCCGCGACGGCGACGGTGTACGGCAGCCGCAGCACCGCGCCGAGGGCCGTCGGCAGGGCGGTGAGCAGGAACTTCCCGGCCGGGTCGATGCCGTACTCGGGGCCGAGGAAGAGGACCAGGACGGACCACAGGCTCCAGACGGAGAAGCCGATGTGCTCGGAGAGGACGGAGAAGAGGAGGTTGCGGCGGGCGATCCGGGCACCGGTCTCCTTCCAGAAGACCGGGTCCTCGGGGCGCCAGTCGGCGATGTCGTGGCCGGCAGCCCGAGGCGCGGTGCCCGCGGCGGGCTCCGGGGGCACCACGGACGCCACGGGCTCCGGAGACACCACGGGCTCCGGGGCCACCGAAGGCTCCTGCGACACCACGGGTCCCGGAGGCTCCGAGGACACCACAGCCTCCGGCGGCACCAAGGAAGCCCCCCGCCGCACCGGCCACACCCGTACCGCCGCCTCACTGCCGTCCGGTGCCAGCGGCTCGTCCAGGCAGGCGCCCGTCCGCAGGCAGAACGCCTGCTTGTACATGGGTGAGGCCACCACCGGCACGCCGTCCCGGCTGCCGAGGATGCCGCGCGAGAGGACGTACGCGCCGCTGAACGGGTCGCGGTTGCCGACCGCGTACAGCTCCCCGGCCCGGTCCCGGAAGACCGCCACCTGCTCGTCGCCGACCAGCACCGCGACCCCGCGCCCGGGGACGAGCCCGTCCCACGCGCACACGGGCCGCCAGCCCGTCCCGTCGTGGATCTCCACGGCCGACGCGCCCGACGCGCCCGACGCGGCCGCCCCGGTCGGCACGACCGCCCCCGTCGGCACCACCGTCCCTGTAGTCACATTCGTCACAGTCGTCTCGGTCATCCTGCACGCACCTCCAACTGGGCGCCGGCGATCAGCGGCGCGGTGAGGACCTGCCCGTCCTCATGCGGCAGGGCAGGGCGGATCTGGCCCCGTTCGGGGACGAAGCGGACGGTCGGGTCGGGGGTGCCGGGGGCGTTGGCGAAGGAGGCGAAGCGGCGCAGCCGGACGGGGTCGGCGAGGGTGGCCGCCCACTCGTCCTCGTACGTGGCGACGTGGCGGGCCATGAGCGCGTCCAGGTCGGCGCAGATGCCGAGGGAGTCGTCCATGATGACGGCCCGCAGGTGGTCGAGGCCGCCGTCGAGGCGTTCGAGCCAGGGGGCGGTGCGCTCCAGGCGGTCGGCGGTGCGGATGTAGAACATCAGGAACCGGTCGATGGTGCGCAGGAGCGCGGGGCGGTCGAGGTCGGAGGCGAGCAGGTCGGCGTGGCGCGGGGTCATGCCGCCGTTGCCGCCGACGTAGAGGTTCCAGCCGGTGGAGGTGGCGATGACGCCGAAGTCCTTGCTCTGCGCCTCGGCGCACTCGCGGGCGCAGCCGGAGACGGCCGACTTGAGCTTGTGCGGGGCGCGCAGCCCGCGGTAGCGCAGCTCCAGTTCGATGGCGAGGCCGACGGAGTCCTGCACGCCGTAGCGGCACCAGGTCTCCCCCACACACGACTTCACGGTGCGCAGGGCCTTGCCGTAGGCGTGGCCGGACTCGAAGCCGGCGTCTACGAGCCGCCGCCAGATGTGCGGGAGCTGGTCGACGGTGGCGCCGAAGAGGTCGATGCGCTGCCCTCCGGTGATCTTCGTGTAGAGGCCGTAGTCGCGGGCGATCTCGCCGATGACGATGAGGCCGGCGGGGGTGATCTCGCCGCCGGGGACGCGCGGGACGACGGAGTACGAGCCGTTGCGCTGGAGGTTGGCGAGGAAGTGGTCGTTGGTGTCCTGGAGGGCGGCCTGCTCGCCGTCGAGGATGTGGCCGTTGCCGAGGCTCGCGAGGATGGAGCCGACGACGGGCTTGCAGACGTCGCAGCCCTCCACGCCCCTGCCGGCCGCCACGCCCTCGCCGTCCGCCGCACCCTTGCCCGCTGCCGTCCCGTGCTCGTCGGCGAGGCGGGCGAAGCTGTCGATGCCCTTGACGCGGATGATCTCGTAGAGCTCGGCGCGGGTGTGTTCGAAGTGCTCGCACAGGCCGCGTGCGGTCTCGACGCCCGCGGCGGCGAGCTCGTCGGTCACGAGCGTGCCGAGGAGCTTCACGCAGCTGCCGCAGCCCGTGCCGGCCCTGGTGCACTGCTTGATCTCGGGGACGCTCGTGCAGCCCTTGTCGTTCACCGCCGCCCTGACGGCGCCCTTGGTGACGTGGTGGCACGAGCAGACGACCGCCTCGTCGGGCAGGGTCACGGGCCCGGCCGGCGTCCCGGCGGAGGCGGGCAGCACCAGCTGTTCGGGCGGGGCGGGCAGCGGCGTGCCGCTGAGCGCGAGGGGGCGCAGGATGCCGTACGCCTCGGTGTCGCCGACGAGGACGCCGCCGAGGAGGGCGCCGTCCGCGCCGATGACCAGCTTCTTGTAGACGCCGTCGCGGCTGTTGGAGTACGTGACGTCGAGGGCGCCGTCGGCGGCGCCGTGCGCGTCGCCGAAGCTCGCGACGTCGACGCCGAGGAGCTTGAGCTTGGTGGAGGTGTCGGCGCCGGTGAAGGTGCAGCCGTCGGTGAGCGAGCCGGTGCCGGAGTCGCCGGCGGCCGCGGTGACGGCCCGCGCCGCGGTCTCGGCCATGGCGTAGCCGGGGGCGACGAGGCCGTAGACGCGGCCGTCGGCGGCGAGGGCGCACTCGCCGATGGCGAGGACGGCGGGGTCGGCCGTACGGCAGTGCTCGTCGACGACGATGCCGCCGCGCTCGCCCACGGGGAGGCCGCAGGCGCGGGCCAGTTCGTCGCGCGGGCGCACGCCGGCCGCGAAGATCACCAGGTCGGTGGGGAGTTGCCTGCCGTCGGAGAGGGTGAGGGCCTGCGCCGTGCCGTCCGCGCCCGTTTCGATGCGCTGGGCTCCGGCGCCCGTGTGGACGGTGACGCCCAGCTCCTCGATCCTGCGGCGCAGGACGGCGCCGCCGCCGTCGTCCACCTGGATCGCCATGAGGCGGGGCGCGAACTCCACGACGTGGGTCGCGACTCCCATGGCCTTGAGCGCGCCCGCTGCCTCCAGGCCGAGCAGCCCGCCGCCGATGACCGCCCCCGCGCCGGCCGTGGCGGCGGCGTCGCGGATGGCCTCCAGGTCCTCGATGGTGCGGTAGACGTGGCAGCCGGGGGCGTCGTGGCCGGGGACGGGCGGCACGAACGGGTACGAGCCGGTGGCCAGGACGAGCGCGTCGTACGGGAGTTGCCGCCCGGAGGCGGTGGTGACGGTACGCGCTTCGCGGTCGACGGCGGTGACGCGGTCGCCGAGATGCAGCTCGATGCCGTACTTCTCCATGAAGCCGTCCGGGCAGAGGGAGAGCTCCTCGGCGGACGTGCCGGAGAACCAGGAGGTGAGGTGGACTCGGTCGTAGGCGGGGCGCGGTTCCTCGGCGAGGACGGTGACCTGCCACTCGGTGGCCGGCCCGGCCGGGGCCTGCTCGAACAGGGCTTCCAGGAAGCGTTGTCCGACCATGCCGTGGCCGACGAGAACCAGGCGTCGTGCAGCCGTCATCAGGAGGCTCCTTGCGAGGTCAGCAGGTGGAAGGGGTCACTGGGTACGGATTCGTCCCGTTCGTAGGCCCGGGCGAGGGCGCCGACCGTCGCCAGGTCGCCGAGGAGGATGGCCCCGGCGATCCGGTCGCCGCGCAGGACGAGCTTCTTGTACGAACCGCGGGTGGCGTCGGCGATGCGGAGCACGTCGACGCCGTCCTCGTCGGCACCGGCCGCCGCGCCGAACGCCGCGTACTCCAGGGGCCCGGCCGACAGCCGGGCGTACGGGCGCGAGCCCTCGTACGCGGCGTCGGGCGAGGCGCCGGAGAGCCGCGCGGCGAGCACGTCGGCCTGCTCCCATGCGGCGCCGGCCGTGCCGTGCGTACGGCCGGCGTGCTCGGCGCAGTCGCCGATCGCGTACACGCCGGGGGCGCAGGAGAGGCGGTCGTCGACCACGACGCCGGTACGGACGGGGAGGCCGGCGGCGCGGGCGAGGGCGGTGCGGGGCGTGACGCCGCAGGCGGCGACGACGAGGTCGGCGTCGAGGGTGTGACCGTCGGAGAGGGCAACGCCGGCTTCCCCGTGCACCTCCCGCACTGTGACCCCCGTGCGCACCTCCACCCCCAGGCCCGCCAGGCCGCGCCGCAGGAGCTCGCCCGCCGGTCCGTCCAGGTCGCGCTCGACGAGGTGCGGGGCCCGGTGGACGATCGTCACCGGCAGCCCGCGGGAGGCCAGCGCGCGGGCCACGCTCACCCCGAGGACGCCACCGCCGATCACCACCGCCCGGCGGGCGCGGGCGGCCGCGCCGGCCAGGGCCTCGCCGTCGCCGGCGGTCCGCACCACGTGCACCCGGCCCCGCCCGGACGCGCCGCAGGCGACCGGCTCCGCGCCCGTGGCCAGGACCAGCTCGTCGTACGGGACGTGCGCCCCGTCGGCCAGCTCCAGCGTGTGGGCGACGGTGTCGAGCCCCGTCACCTCGCAGTCCGTCCGCAGCCGCGCCTCGCCGGCCGGCAGCGTGAGGTCGTCCGCGGCGTAGCGGCCCGTGAGGAGGTCGGCGAGCAGCACCCGGTTGTACGGGGCGCGCGGCTCGGCGCCGTACAGCGTGACCTCCGCGTCCCCGCCGAGGGCCTGGAAGCGCTCGGCGAAGCGGGCGGCGGCCATGCCTGCGCCGACGACGGCGATGCGGCGGGTCATGACGCCGCCTCCGTCACGTCAACAACCTCCGTGACATCGAGAACGTCGTCCTCGGCCTTCTCCACCCGCACCGCGCACACCTTGAACTCGGGCATCCGCGAGACCGGGTCGAGGGCGGGGTTCGTGAGGGAGTTGGCGCGCCCCTTCCCGCCCCAGTGGAAGGGCATGAAGACGGTGTCCGGCCGGATGGTGTCGGTGACGCGGGCGGGGGCGACCGCCCGGCCGCGCCTGCTGCTGACCGCCAGCAACTCGCCCTCCGCGACGCCGAGGCGCCGGGCGAGCACCGGGTGGAGCTCCACGAACGGGCCGGGTGCGGAGCGGTTGAGCTCGTCGACGCGCCGCGTCTGGGCGCCGCTCTGGTACTGGCCGACGACGCGACCCGTCGTCAGGAACAGCGGGTAGTCGCCGTCGGGGCCGTCGGGCTCCTCCGCGGCGGGCCGGTGCGTCACGGCGACGAACCGCGCCCGCCCGTCGGGGGTGGCGAAGCGGTCCAGGAAGAGGCGGGGCGTGCCGGGGTGGTCCGGGTCCGGGCAGGGCCAGAAGACGCCGTCCTCGGCACGGATGCGGTCGTAGCTGATGCCCGCGTAGTCGGCCTGTCCGCCGGCCGAGGCGCGCCGCAGCTCCTCGAAGACCTCTTCGGGGTCCTCGGGGAACCCCTCGGTCACGCCCAGCCGGGCGGCGAGCCCGTGCAGGACGGCGAGGTCGCTGCGTACGCCCTCGGGGGCGTCGACGGCCTTGCGGCGCAGGATGACGCGGCCTTCGAGGTTCGTGGTCGTACCGGTCTCCTCTGCCCACTGGGTGACCGGCAGGACCACGTCGGCGAGCCGGGCCGTCTCGGAGAGGACGACGTCGCCGACGGCGAGGAGGTCCAGCGCGCGCAGCCGCTCGGTGACGTGGGCGGCGCGGGGGGCGGAGACGGCCGGGTTGGAGCCCATGAGCAAGAGCGCGCGGACGCGGTCGTCGCCGCCGTGGCTTCCGTTACCGCCGTGGCTTCCGCCCTCGCCGCCGCCGTCCCCACCGTTACCCCCGTCCCCACCAAGGGAGTCCAGGAGTTCGTACGCGCTGCGGCCGGGTCCGGGCAGGTCGTCCGGGTCGACGCCCCAGACGGCGGCGACGTGGCGACGGGCCGCGGGGTCGGTGATCGAGCGGTAGCCGGGGAGCTGGTCGGCCTTCTGGCCGTGCTCGCGGCCGCCCTGGCCGTTTCCCTGGCCGGTCAGGCAGCCGTAGCCGGAGCCGGGACGGCCCGCCTTGCCGGCCGCCAGGCACAGGTTGATCCACGCGCTGACGGTGTCCGTGCCCTTGCTCTGCTGCTCGGGGCCGCGCGCGGTCAGCACCATGCCGCGCGGCGCCTCCCCGAACATGGCGGCCGCCTCGGCGAGTTGTGCCACCGGTACGCCCGTGATCCGCTCCACGCGCCCCGGCCAGTGCGCCATCGCGGCGGCCCGCGCCTGCGCGAAACCGGTCGTGCGGCGGGCGATGAAGTCCTTGTCGGCGCGGCCGTCGGCGATCAGCAGGTGCAGCAGCCCGAGCGCGAGGGCGAGATCGGTGCCGGGGAGGGGCTGCAGATGAAGGTCGGCCTGGTCGGCGGTGCGCGTGCGGCGCGGGTCGACGACGATGAGCCGGCCGCCGTTCTCGCGCAGTTCGCGGAAGTAGCGCAGCGCGGGGGGCATCGTCTCGGCCGGGTTGGCGCCGACCAGGATCACGCAGTCCGTGCCGGCGATGTCCGCGAGCGGGAAGGGCAGGCCGCGGTCGATGCCGAACGCGCGGCGGTGCGCGGCCGCCGCGGACGACATGCAGAAGCGGCCGTTGTAGTCGATGTTCGGGGTGCGGAGCGCGACGCGCGCGAACTTCCCCAGCAGGTAAGCCTTTTCGTTCGTGAGCCCGCCGCCGCCGAAGACGCCGACGGCGTCGTTGCCGTGGCGCCGCCGCACCGCCGTGAGGCCGGCGGCCACGCGGTCGAGGGCCTCGCCCCAGGAGGCGGGGCGCAGCGGGGCGTCGCGGGAGTCGCGGACGAGGGGCTCGGTGAGCCGCACGCCGGGGCGCAGCACGGCGGCGGCGGTCCGCCCCTTTCCGCACAGGGCGCCCTGGTTGACGGGGAAGCCGGGGCGCTCCAGGACCTCCGCGGGCTCCTCCCCGGCGCCCGGCCGCAGCCGCATGCCGCACTGCAAGGCGCAGTACGGGCAGTGGGTGTCGGTGGCGGTGCCGGGGGTGGCGGCGGTGCCGGAGCCGGAGGTGGTCATGCCTTTGAGGTTCACGCTGCGTCGTTACGCGCCGACGTCGGTGATGTTGCCTGCCCGGAACAAGCCGTTCACACGGCCGGGCGGGCGGTGCAAGCCGTACGACATCTGCCGTAACAGGCCGAAAGCTTTCCCTAACGCTTGTGTGACTGGGGCGCAACAGCGCCGAAACCCCGCCGACGGACCATGCGCGCATGGGAACCACCAGCGCTGACACCGGACCGGGCTCAGGCCCTGAACCCGGGCCTGAGCCCGGACCAGGCACCGGGCCGGGCAACGGACCCGGCACGGGGCCGCTCACCGGCTTCGTCGTCGGGGTGACCGCGGACCGGCGGCGTGACGAGCTGACGGCCCTGCTGCGGCGCAGGGGCGCCCGGGTGATCGAGGCGCCCACGATGCGGATCCTCCCGCTCGACGACGACGTGGCGCTGCGCCGCGCCACCGAGCGCTGCCTCGCCGCCCCGCTCGACTACGTCGTCGCCACGACGGGCGTCGGCTGGCGCGGCTGGATGAGCGCCGCGGAGGGCTGGGGGCACGGAGCGGGGCTCGCCGGGGCGTGCCGGGGCGCCGAGGTGCTCAGCCGCGGGCCCAAGGCGACGGGCGCGGTGCGGGCCAGCGGCCTGGAGGAGGCGTACTCGCCCGGCTCCGAGGCCACCGACGAGCTCCTGACCTGGCTCCTCGCCCGTGACCTGACCGGCCGCCGCATCGCCGTCCAGGAGCACGGCGTGCCCCTCGACGGCTTCTCCGACGCGCTGCGGGAGCGCGGCGCCGAGGTCATCGACGTGCCGGTCTACCGCTGGACGCCGCCGGAGGACACCGACGCGGTACGGCGCCTGGTGGAGCAGACCGTACGGCGCGAGGTCCACGCCCTCACCTTCACCAGCGCGCCGGCCATCGTCTTCTTCCTGGAGTCCGCGCAGGCGGCCGGCCTGTACGCGGAGGTCCTCGCCGCGCTGCGGGACGACGTCCTGCCGGTCTGCGTCGGCCCGCTGTGCGCCCGCCCGCTCCAGGACGTCGGCGTCCCGGCGACCTGGCCGGAGCGCGGCCGCCTCGGCGCCCTCGTCCGCACCCTCACGGACACCCTCCCGGCCCGCGACCGCCGCGTCCTGCGCACCGGCGAGCGCCCCCTCGTCCTCCAGGGCAACGCCCTCCTCGCGGGCGCGGAAGCCATCTGGCTGCCCCCGGTCCCGGCGGCGGTCCTGCACGCCCTGGCCGCCCGCCCGGGCTGGGTCCTCAGCCGCAACGACCTGCTCCAGCGGGTGTGGGCGGGCGCCCGGGCGGACGAACACGCGGTGGAGGCGGCGGTGGGCCGGCTGCGCAGCGCGCTGGGGACGCACGCGGGTCTGATCCGTACGGTGCCGAAACGCGGCTACAGGCTGGCGGTGGACGACTGAGGTCGTCCCCCTCCTTCGGAACGAGCCGCTCCGGGCGCCCCGCAGCCCTACGGAGGCCGGCGCCGCGTGGCGGCCGCCCCGGGCCTCCGCCCGCTTCCTACCGCTGCCGCAGGACGAGGTCCAGCAGCCCCGGGAAGTGCTCCTCGAATTCGGCACGGCGCAGCCGGTTGATGCGCTTGGCGCCGGCGTCGCGCTGCTCGATGAGCCCCGCGGAGCGCAGCACCGCGAAGTGATGGCTCAGCGCGGCCTTGCGGACCGGCACGTCGAAGCTGCCGCAGGTGCGCTCCCAGTCCTCACTGGCGGCCAACTCCCGTACGAGCGCGAGCCGTACGGGGTCGCTGAGCGCGGCCATTGCAGTCTCCAGGGGCACGTCCCTGGGATGGACGTGCTCCGGTGGCGTGCGGTGCGACGCCGGCACCGACGCCGGAGCCGCGACGTTTCCCTTGGTCATAACGGCCTTCCTGACGAACGATTGCAAAGTGTTCGATGATCTGCGTACAGTCTACGTGTTCGCGTTACATCGAACAGTCTATTCGCGCCCCCTCCGGCCGACCTTGAGGAATAGGCATGTCCCAGAGTGAACCCAGTACGGCGAAAAGGAAGCTGTCGCTGCTCGCGGCCTGCCTCGGGTTCGTCGTCGTCATCCTCGACGTCAGCGTCGTCAACGTCGCCACCGACGCGCTGAGCAAGGACTTCGGCGGCAGCCTCTCCGGCCTGGAGTGGGTGATCAACGGCTACACCCTCACCTTCGCCGCGTTCCTGCTGTCCACCGGCTCGCTGGGCGACCGCTTCGACCCGAAGCGGATCTACCAGGTGGGCTTCGCGCTCTTCGCCGTGGCGTCCTTCGCCTGCGGCGCCTCCACCACGCTCGTCGCGCTGATCGTCTCCCGGGTGATCCAGGGCCTGGGCGCGGCGATGCTCGTCCCGTCCTCGCTGTCGATCGTGAACAAGTCGTTCCCCGACGCCGGCGAGCGCGCCAGGGCCGTGAGCCTGTGGGCCGCGGCGGGCGGCCTCGCCCTCGCCCTCGGCCCGGTGGTCGGCGGCGTCCTCATCGACCAGCTCGGCTGGCGGTCGATCTTCTTCGTGAACGTCCCGATCGCCGTCGCCGGCATCTGGCTGACCCAGGCCAACGCCCCGGCCACCGTCCGCGCCGCCGACGCCCCGCGCCGCTCCTTCGACCTGCTCGGCCAGGTGCTGGCCGTGGTCGCGCTGGGCACCTTCACCGCCGCCATCATCGAGGCCAACGGCCGGGGCTGGGGCTCGGCGTTCGTCATCAGCTGCCTCGTGGTCTTCGCCGTCGCGACGCTCGCCTTCATCGCCGCCGAGAAGCGCAGCAGCGATCCGATGCTGCCGCTGCACCTCTTCGGCCGCAGGGCGTTCACCTCGACCTCGCTGATCGGCGTCCTCGTCAACTTCGCCTTCTACGGCCTGATCTTCGTCTTCAGCCTGTTCTTCCAGTCCGTCCGGGCCTACTCGCCGATCGTCGCCGGCCTGGCGTTCCTCCCGATGACCGCCGCGATCATGGCCGCCAACCTGTCCTGCGGCCCGCTCGCCAGGCGGTACGGCGCCCGCGCCGTCCTCATCACCGGCAGCTCGCTGGCCGCCCTGGGCTACCTCGGCACCCTCCCGGCCGTGCACTCCGGCTCGTACTTCGCCATCGTCGCCCAGTTCCTGGTGGCGGGCTTCGGCATCGGCCTGGTCGTCCCGGCCATGACGAACGCCATGCTCTCCGCGGTCGACTCCGGCAACATCGGCATCGCCTCCGGCGTCCTGAACGCGTCGCGCCAGCTGGGCGGCCTGACCGGAGTGGCGATCATGGGCCTGATCGTGGGCGACGCGCAGTCGGACACGTTCACGTCGGGCTTGCAGACGGCCCTGGGGTGGGCGGTGGCGGCGCTGGTCGGGTGCGCGCTGCTCAGCGCCTTCGGCATCCACCGCGCCACCAAGGCCAAGGCCGCGGCCGCCGCCCCTGCTGCCGCCACCGCGCCGACGGCCGCCAAGGCCGCCGCCGCCCTGCCTGCGAAGTAATCCCCAGGCGCTCACAAGCGCCCCACAGACCCTGAACCGCCGGTCCCGCGCCGGCGGTTCCGTCATGCCGGCGTATCCGCCGCCCGTCCACGTGGGCGAGCCCGGCGCCACGCCGACGCGATCCTTCCTCTACGTGGCGGGCAATCCGTACAGCACGGTCACCGGCACCACACCGACGCCCGCCATCACCTCTCGGCTCACTTCTCGACCGTCAGCTCCGGCATCTTCCCCGTCGTCGCGCTCAGGTCGATGACGGCGAACGACGCGCCCTGGGGGTCGGTCAGTGCGGCGAAGCGGCCGAAGGGGCTGTCCATCGGGCCGAATTTGAGGTCACCGCCGCGCTCCGTCGCCTTGGCGACCGTGGCGTCGCAGTCGCCGACCGCGAAGAAGACCTGAATGTGCGGCGGGACCTCCGGCGGGAATTCCTCGCCCATCACCATGCGGCCGAGCACCGCGTCGCCGCCGAGCGTGAACAGCTTGAAGTCGACCTCTTCGTCGTCGGTGTCCGCGTCGCCCTTGATGCGCTGCACCCCGTACGGGAAGACGGCCGGGAAGAAGGCGTCGGTCTTGCCCGGGTCGCGGGTGAAGACCTCGGCCCAGCAGTACGCGCCGGCCTGCCCGCGCTTCGCGAAGCCCTCGTGGGTGCCGGCCTGCCAGACGCCGAACGTGACGCCCGAGGGGTCGCGGGCGAGGACCATCGTGCCGAAGTCGCCGACGGTCATCGGGTCCATCAGCAGCTCGCCGCCGCCCTCACGGATCTTCGCGGCGGTGGCGGCCGCGTCGGGCGAGGCGAAGTAGAGGCACCAGGCGGAGTGGCCCTCCTGGCCCGGCATGGGCGGCACCACGGCGGCCACCGCCTTGCCGTCCGCGTACGCCTCCGTGTAGTCGCCGAACTCCGACGCGCTCTCGCCGAAGGTCCATCCCAGGACGTCACCGTAGAAATCCTTGGCCGCCTCGACGTCCGTGAACATCGCGTCGGCCCAGCACGGCATGCCCTCTGCTTGCGCGGCCATGGTTCCGGCTCCTTCCGGGCTGCTGCGTCCCTGGCACCCCCGTAGCCACGCTAATCACCCGGGACCGCGCCCGCACGGGGAGCGCGCAGGGCCACGAGCCCCACGACCGCCGCCGCGGCCACCGCCACCAGCCCGCACGCCAGGATCCCGGCCCGCGCCCCGTAGTGCTGGACCGCCCAGCCCACCACCGGGCCGCCGATCGGCGTCCCACCCGTGTAGACGAGCATGTACAGGCCCATGACGCGGCCCCGCATCGACGGGTCCGTGTTCAGCTGCACCAGCGCATTGGCCGTGGTCGCGAACGTCACGCTCAGCAGCCCCACCAGCACCATCAGTGCGCCGAACCACCAGATGCCCGGCGCCGCCGACGTCAGCGCCTCCAGCACGCCGAAGGCCGCCGCCGTGATCACCATGACCACCGCGCTGCCGCTCCGCCGGCGCGCCGACAGCAGCGCCCCCACCAGGGCCCCCAGCCCGACCGCCGTCGTCAGGAAGCCGAATTCCCTCGCGCCGCCGTCGAAGACGTTGTACGCGAAGCCCGACAGCAGCGTCGGGAAGTTGAAGCCGAAGGTGCAGACGAACCCGACCAGCACGATCGGCAGCATGAGCTGCGGATGCTCGCGCACGTGCCGCAGGCCGGCCCGGACTTGGCCCCTCTCGCGCGGCGCGGGCTTCGCCGGGCGCAGCTCGGCGGCCCGCACGGCCAGGAGGGAGGCGATCACCGCGAGGTAGGAGACGGCGTTGAGGGCGAACGCCCAGCCGCTGCCGATCACGACGATCAGCGGTCCCGCGACGGCCGGGCCGAGCAGGCGGGCGCTCTGGAAGTTGACGGCGCCCAGGCTGACCGCGTTGGCGATGCGCTCGGGGCCGACCATCTCGGGGACGAACGTCTGGATCGCCGGGTTGGCGAACACGTTCATGAGGCCGAGCAGGAACGCGAAGACGTAGACGTGCGCGACCTCGACGGTGCCGGACAGCGTGAGCACGGCCAGGGCCGCCGCGAACAGGCCCATCGCGCCCTGCGTGGTGAGCAGGATCCGCCGCTTCGGGTAGCGGTCGGCGACGACCCCGCCGAACAGGCCGAACAGCAGCACCGGCAGGAATTGCAGCGCCGTGGTGACGCCCACCGCGAACGTACTGCCGGTGAGGTGGAAGACCAGCCAGTCCTGGGCGACGAACTGCATCCACGTGCCGGAGTTCGAGATGAACTGCCCGAAGAAGAAGTAGCGGTAGTTGCGCACGGCGAGCGACGCGAACATGCGGCTGCCCGGCTTGGCGGCGGGCGCGGGGGCGGCGGCGGAGCCTGCCGCGGCGGGCCCCCTCGGGGACGGAGCGGTCATCAGTCGGTACCAAACCCTTGACGTCTGTACGGCTTGCGCGTTCTCCAGGGCCTGCGCGGCGGTACGGGACTGCCTGCGCGGCCGCGTGCCCGTACGGCTTACGCGTCGCGGCGCGCGAGGACCAGCAGGTAGGCGAGGCCCGGCAGCTCCCTGCGGACGGTGCGGACGGCGGTCACGGTGAACCCGGCGGCGGCCAGCAGCTCCGTCGCCTCGCGCTCGTTGAACCAGCGCGACAGGCGGCCGTCCTCGGCGCGGTTGAGGACGCCCTCGGCGAGCTCCTCGGCGGTGGTGAAGAGGCTGACGGCCAGCAGCCCGCCGGGGCGCAGCCGCCGCCGGACGTTCGCGAGGTACTGCGCGTAGGCGGCGGGGGCCTGGTGGTGGAGGACGCCGTTGTCGACGGCCGCGTCGTAGGTCCGGTCACCGCCGGCCATGTCCGCGAAGTCGCCGACCTCGAAGGTCGCGGCAGCGCCGTAGCGGCGGGCTATGTCGTCCCACTCGGGGAGCCGGACGAGGTCGACCGCGGTGACGCGGTGGCCGGCGGCCAGCAGGAGCTCCATGTCGCGGCCGCGGCCCGCGCCGATGTCGATGACGCTGCTGCCCGCCGCCAGCTCCGTGCAGAGCAGGGGCACCAGCTCGCGCATGGCCGGCTCCTCGCTCCAGGAGTCCGCGCCGTCCTCGTAGCGCCGGACGAAGGCCTCGCGGAGGACCCGGCGGTAGGGGTCGGCACCACTGGCGCCGCCGTCCGTGCCGATGCCCGGGTTCGTCGTGGTCACAGGCCGCTCCTCTTCCTCTTCGCTTCCGTGCCGCCGGCCCGTGTCAGGGCCGGCCTGCCCTTCGGGTGGATCTCGCTCTTGGGGGCGCACACCCGGCTCCCGGCCGGGACGTCCGTCGTCACCAGCGCGTGCGCGCCGATGAGGCTGTCGTCGCCGATGCGCACCGGGCCGAGGACGGAGGCGCCCGCGCCCACGACGACGCGGTCGCCGAGGGTGGGGTGCCGCCGCTCGCCGGGCAGCCGGTGGCGGTCGCGCCACCAGCCGACGGCGCCGATGGTGACCTGGTGGTAGAGGGTGACGTCGTCGCCGATCACGGCGTCCTCGCCGATGACGACGGCCGCGGCGTGGTCGATGAACAGCCGCCGCCCCACCCGTGCGCCGGGGTGGATGTCGACGCCGCCGGACAGGAAGCGGCCGGCGAGCGACAGCACGCGGGCCGCGACCCGGTGGCCCCGCGCGTGCAGCCTGCTCGCGGGCCGGTGCAGCCACAGGGCCGGCAGGAAGGGGGACAGGAGCGCTTCGGCCCGGCTGCGGACGGCGGGGTCGCGCTCGGCCACGGCCTTCAGGTCCTCGCGCAGGCGGCTCAGGGGGCTGAGACGGGAGAGGCGTCCGGCGATCCTCAAGCCGCCACCCCCGCCCGCGTACCGTCCGCCGGGTCGTCCGCACGACCATCCGTACGGCCGTCCGCTCCCCGCATCGCGCGCGTGAACACCGCGAGCTGGTCGGCCAGTTCCGCGCACCGCGCGTGCACCGGCCCCGCCTCGTCCAGCGTCCGCCGCCCGCCGTGCGTGATGTCCGCGAAGTCGGTGAAGTCCGCGGACACCGTGCTGACCTGCATCGGCACCGCCCACCCGCCGAGCGCCTTCACCACCTGCCGCAGCTGCTCGCAGGCGGCGGCCGATCCGCGCGGCCCGCTCGCGTGCGAGACCAGGGCCACGGCCTTGCCCTCGAAGGCGTCGCGCGGCAGCAGGTCGACGGCGCTCTTGAGCAGCCCCGAGTAGCCCGAGTGGTAGACGGGCGTCCCCAGGACCAGCGCGTCGCTCGCGCGCACCGCGTCGATGAACTCGCGTGCCCGCGCGACGGGGTGGGGCTCGGGGCTCCAGTAGTGGTCGGGGTGGCTGGGCGGCAGGCCGAGCTCGGCGAGGTCCGCCAGGACGGTCTCGGAGCCGCGCAGTTCCAGCAGGCCGCCGATGTGGGCGACCAGCGCCCGGGTGTGGGACCCGCGGCTCGGGCTCCCGGCCACGCACAGCGTGCGAAAACGGTTCACGCGGCACCCTCCGCAGCGTCCGTGGCCTCCGCAATCGTCACCCGTACAAGACCGTGCGCGTCCTCCGCCGCCTTCCTCGCCTCGGCCGCCGTGCCGGCCGTCGTGATGAGGAAGCCGAGCCGGTCGAAGTTGTTGCGGGCCGGGCGCACCGGCTGCCCGGGGCGCGCGTGCAGCATCACTTCGGCCGTCCCGGGGGCGCTCCGTGCCGCCTCCGCGTCGATGCCGGCGAGCACGCCGGGCGCCGGGGCGGTGATCGCCCGGATGCAGCCGACGCCCTGTGCCGGGGAGGGCGACGGGCTGCCGCCCAGGGCGAGTTCGATGACGTCGTGGTAGATGTTCCGGCCCAGCACGTAATTGATCATCGTGGGGACGTAGCCGCCGATGAGCCGGCCGTTGATCTCGATGATCTGCGGGCCGTCCGGCCCGAGGACGACCTCGGTGTGGGTGTGCGCGCGCCGGATGCCGGCGGCGTCGAGCGCGCCGGTGACGACGCGCACGACCGCCTCGCGGACGTCGTCGTCCAGCTCGGCGGGGAAGCAGCCGCCCAGTTCGACCGGGTGCGGTGCGGGGGCCAGCATGCGGTCCACGCAGCCGTACGGGGTGCTGGTGCCGTCCACCGTCACCATCTCGCAGCTGACGACCGGGCCCGGCACGTACGCCTCCAGCAGGGCCACGCCGCTGCCGGCGACCCCGCGCCCGTACGAGCGCGCGCCGGCGACGGCCTCGGCCAGCGCGGCCACCTCGGTCGCGTCGTTCGCGACGCCGACGTGGAGGGAGCCGAAGCCGTCGGCCGGCTTGACCACGACGGGGTAGCCGAGCTCCGCGGCCGCGGCCACGGCCTCCTCGGGCGTCCTGGCCTGCCGGAACGCGGGCTGCGGCACCCCGGCGGCGGCCAGGCGTTCGCGTACGGCGTGCTTGTCGCGCAGCCGCCGCATCACCGCCGCGCTCTCGAAGGGCAGGCCGAGCGCCTCGGCGACCTCGGCCGTGGCCGGCAGGTGGCCCTCGCTGAGGGCGAGCAGACCGTGCACGGGGTGCTTGCGGTGCAGCGTGCCGATGACGTCGAGGAGGCTGCCCGGGTCCGTGGTGGGGACCCCGGTCAGCAGCCGGGTCGGCGTCCGCAGCGCTTCCTCGCCGCCCTCCGCGGCGAGGTACGGATCGAGGGAGTGGGCCACGAAGGTCACCTCGTGGCCGAGCGCGAGGGCCTCGTCCACGATCTTGAATCCGGCGGTCGGGGTCGTCTCGACGAGTACGAGATGGGAAGGAGTCGTCGTCATCGTCCGAGCTGCTCCCACTCCTCGGGCGTCCCGGCGTCGGGGAAGACGGTGACGACCGTCGCCGACGGCGGCAGGCCGGCGGCTGTCTCCTTGGCGGCCAGCCAGTTCGCGGCGGCGGAGCTGCCGATCCGGATGCCGGTGAGGTCGTGGAACTCCCCCATGGCGGCGAAGGCGCGCGGGTACGAGACGGTGCGGTGCTCGGTCTCGTCGTCGTACAGCGTCACGAACGGCTGCCTGATGCCGTGGCCCATGCCGCCCGACC
Source organism: Streptomyces sp. SCA2-17 (assembly GCF_044336695.1). Lineage (NCBI taxonomy): Bacteria > Bacillati > Actinomycetota > Actinomycetes > Kitasatosporales > Streptomycetaceae > Streptomyces > Streptomyces sp. SCA2-17. The sequence goes on along the minus strand of NZ_CP117521.1, from coordinate 3,305,121 downwards.
CGGCGTACTTCCGCTGCCCGTTGGGCGGCTCCTCGCTGCCGTAGGGCAGCTCGGCGGGCGTGACGCCGACGGCCCGCACGGCGGGGAAGCGGGCGCGCAGGGCGCGCAGCACGCCGATCAGCGTGCCGCCGGTGCCGATCGAGGCCACCCAGGCGTCGGGGACGCGGCCGCCGAGCTGCGCGACGAGCTCGGCGCCGGTGGTGCGCTCCTGGAGCAGCACGTTGGCGGGGTTGCGGTGCTGGTAGAGCAGGGTCCACTCGGGTTCGGCGGCGGCGATGCGCAGCGCTTCGCGGACGACTTCGAGGAAGCCGCGCTCCTTGTCGACCAGGTCGACGCGGGCGCCGCGCTCGGCGAGGGTGCCGAGGAGGCTGCCGGGGCTCGCCGAGGAGAGCACGAAGCGGGAGCGGATGCCCAGGTCGGCGCAGAGGCGGGAGAGGGCGTTGGCGAGGTTGCCGCCGGAGTACTCCAGGATGCGGAGTTCGTCGAGCGGGCGGTCGCCGTGCTGCTGGAGAGCGCTGCCGAGCAGGGCGTGGGCGACGCGGTCCTTGACGGAGCCGGCCGGGTTCTCCCACTCGCACTTGGCGAGCACGGCGGCGCCGCCGCGGGGGCCCGGCACCTCGATGAGCGACGTGTTGCCCAGCTCCTGGCCGAACTTCTCGTAGGCGGGGTGCCGTTCCGCCACGGCGGCGGTGTCCACCGCGGCGCGGGCCGGGTCCAGGCTGCCGGGTGGGTAGGGGGCTTCGAGTGGTTCGGGGAGGGGGGGCGGGGTGAGAGGAATGCGCGTCGTTTCCGGCCTGATACACCGTCAGCCTCCCTGAGCCATTTACGCGTTCACATGCACGTTCAAAGGCAGCGCGATCACCCTAGGTGAAGAGAAGTTCACGACAACGGGGAATGTGATTGCCGTCACGCCTCCCTGTCGAAGATGACTCATTACTCCCCCCCGGAGAAGCGGCGTCCGGGCAGGTAGGAATATGAATCGGACGCACAACTTCCGCTATACCGCGGGTAGTTATGGAGCATGACGGAAGACATGGGTACACCCCACCGACAATGAATTCCGGCCAGTTCCGCCGTACGCCGATGTTTACACCACGGGTACGCGGGCGGGTTTACGCCGTTCCGTCGCGCCGTTCAATCGGCCCGGCCGGCGAAAACCGGCTGACCGGTCACCTGGCGCCCGGCCCGGTCCCGGAAAGCGCTCGGGCTCGCCCCCCGCACCCGCTTGAACGCCGCGCTGAAGCCGAACGGATCGGCGTAGCCCACCCGGCGCGCCACGGACGCCAGCGTCGTGCCCGGCTCCCCCAGCAGGTCCGCGGCGAGCGTCATCCGCCACTCCGTGAGGTACGCGAGCGGCGGCTCCCCCAGCAGCCCGTGGAAGCGTTTCGCGAACGTGGAACGCGACACGCCCGCGACCGCTGCCAGGGACGCGAGCGTCCACGGCCGCTCCGGGGCCTCGTGCATGGCACGCAGCACCGGGCCCACGACCTCGTCGCCCAGAGCGCGGTACCAGGCCGGCGACGCGGCCTCCGGACGGTCGAACCAGTCCCGCAGTGTGCACACCAGCAGCCAGTCCAGCAGCCGGTCCACGACGATCTGCCGTCCCGGCAGGCCCGCGGTCAGCTGCGCCTCCAAATACGTGCGCATCGACGAGCAGTCGTGCTCGTCCGGCACGACCAGCAGCGGCGGCAGGACCCGCAGCAGGCGGCGCGGCACCTCGCCCGGAACGCGGTACGCGCCCGCCATCAGCACGGTGCTCCCGTCCACGCCTCCCGTCCCGCTGCAGGAGACCTCCCGCACGAGCTCCTCCGGCGCGCCCGGATCGTCCGTGAACACGAACGGCTCCGGCCCGCGGACGATCGCCACCTCGCCCTCCTTCACGCACCGCGGCTCCGTGCCGTCCGCCGGAACGATCCAGCCCTCGCCGCGCAGCGGGGCGCACAAGGTCAGGAAGGCGTCGTCGGTGAAGCGCAGCGCCCACGGCGGCGACAGCACCGACCCGCCGAAGACCGCGCCGTTGGCGCGCACGCCTCGCAACAGATCGTCGAAAGGATCCATGACCGCACGATATGCGGGAGCGGGAGCGGCTCGTACGGTCGGACATGGAGCACGGACGATCACCCATGGGCGGGCTGGCGGACAGGAGATTGGCTGGGCCCCATGAAGAACACGAACACGAACACGAACCCCGCCCGAACAGTCCTCGTCCTCGGCGCCACGGGCAAGACGGGCCGGCGCGTAGTCCGCATCCTCCGCGGCGCGGGCGTCACCGTCCGCGCGGCCTCCCGCTCCGGCGAGGTCCGCTTCGACTGGACCGAGCCCGCCACCTGGGCCGGCGCCCTCGACGGCGCCTCCGCCGTCTACCTCGTCGCCCCCGACGAGGTGTACGACGCCGTGCCCCGGTTCGTCGCCCAGGCCGTGGCGGCGGGCGTGGGCCGCTTCGTCGCCCTGTCCGGGCGTGGCATCGAGCACGTGGGCGAGGACTTCGGGCAGGGCATGGCCGCCGCCGAGGAGGCCGTCCGCGCGTCCGGCGCCGAATGGGCGGTCGTCCGGCCGAACAACTTCTTCCAGAACTTCGACGAGGACCTGTGGCGGCAGCCCCTCCGCGACGGCCGCCTCGCCCTGCCCATCGGGGACGTCCCCGAGGCGTTCATCGACGCGGACGACGTCGCCGAGGTCGCGGCGAAACTCCTCACCCGGCCCCGCGCGGAGCACGCGGACGGTGTGTACGAGATCTCCGGGCCGCGCGCTCTGACCTTCCGGGAGGCGGTCGCGGCGATGGCCCGGGCGGCGGGCCGCGCGATCGACTTCGTCGAGCTGACCCCGGAGGAGTACCACGCGGAACTCCTCGCCGCGGGCCACCCGGAAGTGACGGCCAGGGCCTTCGGCGCCCTCTTCGCCCTCCACCGCGAGGGCCACACCGCGGCCCCGGTCCCCGGCGTCCGCGACCTCCTCGACCGCGCCCCGTCCGACTTCGAAACGTACGCGAAGAAGGTGGCAGCCACGGGCGCATGGACGCCGAAGGCGACATCCTGACCCCGTCCGCCACACGGACCGAGCCCGCCTCACCACCGAAACGGACAGCCCCGGCAGAAGAGGCGTGGGAAATCCGGCCCGCAGGCGGGAACGCGCAGGAGGGCCGGGGGCGCAGGGGCAGGGTCCCTGGACGCTGACGTGTATTTGTGGCGCCAAGTGCGGGGCACGAACACGCAGAGGGGAAGGGCGCCGTAAATATACGGTCCAGGGACCCTGCCCCGGAGCCCCCGGCCCGGCCCCGCACACGCGGCGAACCGCACCGGCCCGGCCCCGGCACGGTTCAGCCCCGCGGCGTGCCGCTCACCGCGGTCAGGAGGGCGTTCCAGCGCGCGGCGCGCAGCGCCGCCGCCCGGGAGGCCAGGGCGCGGACCGTGGGGGCGTACGGGGCGCCCAGGATCTCCAGGGAGTCCAGGACGCGCGCGGCGGCGCGGCCCCGGCCGGTGACGGCGTCGCCCCGAGGGTTGCCGCGCTCGGCGACGGCCTCCAGGGTCGCGGGCCCCAGCGTCGTGATCGCACCGCGGACGACGAGCTCGTCCACGTAGCGCGTGCCGGGCCCGCCCGGCGCGCGCACGGCGGTGTCCGTCCAGCGCACCCGGTGCGGCCGCGCCCCGAGCGCGGCGAGCTCGCGCCAGTCCGGCCCGGCCAGCAGCCGCTCGTGGCGGTGAAAAACAAGACGCGCGGAGGCGAGGGCGGCCTCGCCGCGCATCATCCGGGCCGCCTCGGACGGGGAGCAGCGCAGCCGCTCGTCGAAGGCGGCGTCCACGGGCGCCAGCGGCACGGAGACGACGGCCCGGATGGCGGAGAGGTCGCGCCCCGCCCGGTGCGCGCGGCGCAGGCCGTCCAGCCAGGCGGCGGCCGCCTTGGCGTAGTGGGCGGGCGACAGCACGGGCCCGAGGTCCACGCCGATGCCCTGGGCGACGCAGTCCGCGGCCGCGGCGAGCCCGTCGGGCCCGGCGGGCAGGGCGACCAGCACATTGGGGCGGTCGACGGCCCGCGCCAGCCGCAGCGCCGTGGCCGTGTCCGCGACGGGGCCGGCCTCCAGGGCGACGTGCCCGTCCCGGCCGCCGGTCCGCTCGTGCACGGGCAGCAGCACGTCGCACGCGCGCCGCCCCTCGGCCGCGAGCAGCCCCTCCGCGGCGAGCAGCGCCCCGGCCGCCGCCGGCCCGCCGGTCTCGCGCACGGCCCGCTCAGGAGGCCGAGGCGGCGACCACGGGCCGCGGGCGCGCCGGAGCAGGGATCGTGTGAGGGGCTCGGGCCCGAGGGCCAGCCCGGTGATCAGCCCGTCGTCGACGAGCCGGGCCAGCCGCCGCGGGTTGGGCTCCTGCCATTCGGCGCCGTCCAGCCAGCGCGACACGCCCTGGTCCGCCAGCAGGCTGATGATGCCCGCGCCGCACACCTCGTCACTCCCCTTGCCCTGTCCCCGCGAGCGCCCGGCCGCTCGACGCACGCCGCGGCATCCTCGGCGGAAAGGCCGTACGAGTCAAGGAAGCTGACGGTGCGTCGCATGATTTTCGCAGAGCGAGGCACAGAGCGAGGCTGAGAGCCGGAGAGCAAGGGCGCCCCGGACATGCAGAACACCCCTCCGCCCACGTTTCCACGGGCGAAGGGGTGTCGCTGGCGGTAGCGGTGGGATTTGAACCCACGGTGGAGTTGCCCCCACACACGCTTTCGAGGCGTGCTCCTTAGGCCGCTCGGACACGCTACCGAGAGAGAGCTTAGCGGACGGTGGGCCGTGCTCTGAAATCGATACCGGTCCGGACCGGTGTGACGCTCCTCATGAGGCGCTCACCAGGCACTCGTGAGGCGCTCACCAGGCACTCGTGAGGCGCTCACCAGGCACTCGTGAGGCGCTCACCAGGCACTCGTGAGGCGCTCACCGGGCGCTCGTGAGGCGCTCACCGGGAGCGGAAGAACGCGGTGAGGAGCTCCGCGCACTCCCCCGCGAGGACGCCCTGGATCACCTCGGGCCGGTGGTTGAGCCGGCGGTCGCGCAGGACGTCCCAGAGGGAGCCGGCCGCCCCCGCCTTCTCGTCCACGGCGCCGTAGACGACGCGGTCGACCCGGGAGAGGACGATCGCACCCGCACACATCGTGCACGGCTCCAGCGTCACGACGAGCGTGCAGCCCGCGAGGCGCCACTCGCCGACGGCCCGCGCCGCCTCGCGCAGGGCGAGGACCTCGGCGTGGCCGGTCGGGTCGCCGGTGGCCTCGCGTTCGTTGCGGCCGCGGCCGATGACGGAGCCGTCCGGGCCCAGCACCACGGCGCCGACCGGCACGTCGCCGGTGGCGGGGGCCCGTACGGCCTCGTCCAGGGCGGCCCGCATGGGGGCGAGCCACGGGGCGCGCACGGGGTCGTGGTCTGTCGGCTCGCGGACGGCTTCGTTCATGGCACCAGTGTGAGCGAACCGGGCCCGGCGGCCGTCAGCGGACGGCCTCCAGGACGTCGGTGCAGCCGAGGGCGTCGGCGATCTCGCCGAGCGCCTCCCTTTCGAGGGCGAGCAGCTCCTTCGCGCCCACCCCGAGGTCGGAGAGGATCTCGGCGTCGCCGAGCGGGCCGGCCGGCCGCGGCTCGGCGGCGTCGCCCGCCTCCTCGGCCTCGTCCTCCACGGCGTCGGGCTCGCCGTCCTCCGTCCCGTCCAGGTCGAGGTCGTCGAGGTCGTCGGCGTCGGTGTCGTCGCGGCCGATCAGCTCGTCCACGAGCATGGCGCCGTACGAGCTGCGGCCCGCGACGACGGCGTTCGAGACGAAGACGCGCGGGTCGTCCTCGCCGTCCACGCGGACGATCCCGAACCAGGAGTCCTCCTGCTCGATGAACGCCAGGACCGTGTCGTCGTCCACCGCGGACTCACGGGCCAGGTCGGCGAGGTCGGCCAGGGTTTCCACGTTGTCGAGTTCTGTATCGCTCGCTTGCCATCCGTCTTCGGTGTGCGCGAGCAGTGCGGCGAAGTACACCGTGACTCTCCCACTGGTCATAGGCGGTGCCGGGCCGGACGGGGACCACCCCGCCCATTCGGAATCGTGGCAGAAACCTCGCCGTTGCGAGAGGTCTTCCGCGCTGCGTCGTGCAGCAGTCCGAAGAGATGTGCCTCACGTGGCGCCACCGGGCCGCCGTACGGATCACCAGCGGAAGGTCCGCATCCGCATCTGCTGGCGCATCCGGGCCGCCCGGGCCCGGCGCGGCTGCACGCGGTCGCGGAGCTCCTTCGCCTCGTTCAGCTCGCGCAGGAACTGCGCGCGTCTGCGGCGGCGGTCCGCCTCGCCCTCGGTTTCGGGGGCGGTGACGGGTTCGGACACCGGGTCGGGCTTCGTGTCGGACAACGTGTCGGACTTGGTGTGGGATGTGGTGTGGGGCTTCTCGGGGGCGTCTTCAGCCATGGCAGGACCACCTCGTGCCGAGTGCTTCGCCGGCCACGCCCGGAGCGACAGACCGGGCGTACGTGCCCACTTTCCCCCTAAGTGGTGGTTTGATGCCAGTGCGGCGACAGACCGTCGCAGACCGGCGGTGGGGCGTCGAACGCCGCACGGCGGCCGCCGGGGGCCGAAAGCTCGGTTAATGTCGATGTCATGCGGATCCACGTCGTCGACCACCCCCTGGTGGCACACAAGCTCACCACCCTGCGCGACAAGCGCACCGACTCCCCCACCTTCCGGCGTCTCGCCGACGAGCTGGTCACCCTGCTCGCCTACGAGGCCACGCGCGATGTGCGCACGGAGCAGGTGGACATCGAGTCCCCGGTCACGGCGACCACCGGCGTCAAGCTCTCGCACCCGCGCCCGCTGGTCGTGCCGATCCTGCGCGCCGGCCTCGGCATGCTCGACGGCATGGTCCGGCTGCTGCCGACCGCCGAGGTGGGCTTCCTGGGCATGATCCGCAATGAGGAGACCCTCAAGGCGGAGACGTACGCCACGCGCATGCCCGACGACCTCTCGGGCCGCCAGGTCTACGTCCTGGACCCGATGCTGGCGACCGGCGGCACGCTGGTCGCGGCGATCAATGAGCTGATCGAGCGCGGCGCGGACGACGTCACCGCGATCTGCCTGCTGGCCGCGCCGGAGGGCGTCGAGGTCATGGAGCGCGAGCTGTCCGGCGCGCCGGTGACCGTCGTCACCGCCTCCGTCGACGAGCGCCTCAACGAGAACGGCTACATCGTCCCGGGCCTGGGCGACGCGGGCGACCGCATGTACGGCACCGCGGGCTAGCCGCGGGCTTACGACGAGCGCGTCGGCCCGGCGGCCCTGCATTCCGCCGGGCCCTCGCCATCGTGGCACTTCGCCGTTGCGGCGGGCATTTTCCCCGCCGCAACGGCGATCGAGCACGACGCGGCCGACCGGCGGTGCCGAGCCGGGCCGCGGCTCCTTCAGCCCGTCGAGAGCCCCCTCAGCACTTCTTCGGTGCCGGAGACGCCGCCTTCGACGGCGGTGCCGAGGACGGGGACGCCGAGGGCGCCGGGCCCTCGCCCGGTTCGACGCCCATGTCGGTCAGCGCCCGGTCGGCGTCCTTCCGCGCCGTGAGCTCCTTGAACTCATTGCCGATGACCAGATCGACGTCCTCGTCGGTGTCACGCTGGTCGTTCTTGATCTCGGCCCCGGCCATCTGCGTGCCGATGACCCGCAGGGCCCCCTCAGCCGCCTCCGGCGCACCGATCAGCAGGCCGATCTGCTCGACCTTCTTGTCGTAGAGGGCGGGGGCGTTGCCCACCTTGCCGATCCTGAAGCCGCGGCTCTTGAGCTCGTCCGCGGTGATCTTGGCGAGTCCGCCGTGCGGAGTCGCGTTGTAGACGTTGACGGTGATGTCGGACGGGCGGGGCAGCGGTTTCGGCTCCGCTTCCTCGTCCGCGGCCGCCTTGCAGTCGCCGTCCCTCGCCCCTTTCCCGCCCTTCGCTCCCGCACCGTGGGCCTGTGTCTCGCTCGGGCCCCCGGTGAAGACGTCGACGAGCTGGAAGGTCCCCCATCCGGCCAGGGCGAGCGCGGCGGACGAGGTGACTGCGGCGAGCACGATCCTGCGGCGGTTTCTGGGGCGGCGCATGTGCGGGAATCGCTTGCCCGTAATGCGGTATCTGCCGCCCATGCCGGGAGGGGTGAGCATGCTCATGGGCGCAGCGTAGTGCGGGGCGGGGCCGCTGCCTACTAAATGATCAATGGGTTCGCGCGGCCCTACCCGAAAGGCCGAACAACGGCTGAGAACAACGGCCGAGAACAACAGCCGGAAAGAGCCTCCGGTCAGCCCAGTTCGAGCACGCGTGCGTGCAGCACCTGGCGCTGCTGGAGCGCTGCGCGCACGGCGCGGTGCAGGCCGTCCTCCAGGTAGAGGTCGCCGTGCCACTTCACGACGTGGGCGAAGAGGTCGCCGTAGAAGGTCGAGTCCTCGGCCAGCAGGGTTTCCAGGTCGAGCTGCTGCTTGGTGGTCACCAACTGGTCGAGCCGCACCGGGCGCGGGGCGACGTCCGCCCACTGCCGGGTGCTCTCCCGGCCGTGGTCGGGGTACGGCCGCCCGTTTCCGATGCGCTTGAAGATCACACGGAAAGCCTACCGGGCGACAGGCTCCCGGCGCAGCCACGGCACGGCTGCGCGAAGGCGACAATCGGCCGCATACCAGGAGCAGCGGGGGCGGTCTCCGGCACGGAAATCGATAGGTGAGCCGTACAGGAAATCCGCCGTCCACAGGCTGGGGACGCCGGCGAAGGCGACGGCGGGCGGCAGGCCGGGGTCAGGGCTTCTTCTTCGCCGGTTTCGCCGGTTTCGCCGGCCGGATCGTGGCCTTGGCGGCCGCCGCCTGCTTGGCCGCGCGCTTCGCCTCCTGCTTGTGTTCCCGCACCTTCGCCAGCGACTCGGGCCCGGTGATGTCCGCGACCGAGCGGTAGGAGCCCTCCTCCCCGTACGCGCTGGCCGCCTCGCGCCAGCCCTCCGGCGCGACCTGGAGCTGCTTGCCCAGCAGCGCGAGGAAGATGCGGGCCTTCTGCTCACCGAAACCGGGCAGCTCCTTGAGCCGGGCGAGCAGCTCGGCCCCGGTCCCGACGCCGTCCCACACCGCGCTCGCCTCGCCGCCGTAGTGCTCCACGAGGTACTGGCAGAGCTGCTGGACGCGCTTGGCCATCGAGCCGGGGTAGCGGTGCACGGCCGGCTTCTCGGACAGCAGCCCGGCGAACGCGTCGGGGTCGTAGGCGGCGATCTCGTACGCGTCGAGGTCGTCGCGGCCCATCCGCTGCGCGATGGCGTACGGGCCGGAGAACGCCCACTCCATGGGGATCTGCTGGTCCAGCAGCATCCCGACCAGCGCGGCGAGCGGGCTGCGGCCGAGGAGGGCGTCGGCCTCGGGCTGCTGTGCGAGGTGCAGGGTGATGTCCATGGCTCGATGATCGCCCCGCGGGGCGCGTGCAGGAGGGAGCCGGAGCCCGGGTGTCACCCGCGGGCGGCTCCGCGCGGGCCCGTGTGCGAACGGGTGAACCCGTGGGCGGTGGTCTTGCGGGCGCGGCGGCGCGCGGCTGTCATGGACGTCCTAGCGAGGGAGGCCCGGCATGGCACGAGTCCGGGTGCGCGGCGCGGAGCTCTTCCACGAGGTCGTGGGCGAGGGCGAGCCGCTGGTGCTGGTCCACGGCGGGCTGACCGACCACTACACGTGGCAGGCGGTCCTCCCGGCCCTCGCCGCGTCCTTCCGGGTCCTCGTCTACGACCGGCGCGGCCACAGCGGCAGCACGCGCACCCCCGGAAACGGCGTGCGCAGGGACCACGAGGACGATCTGGCCGCCCTGATGGAGACGCTGGGCTTCGCGCCGGCGCACGTCGCGGGCAACTCCTTCGGCGCGTCGACGGCGCTGGGCCTGGCCGTCCGCCGCCCCGGCCTGTTCCGCAGCCTCATCGCGCACGAGCCCCCGCTGCTGGGCGTGATCCGCGGCGACGACCCGGCGCACGCACTGGTGCGGGCCGCACAGGAGGGCATCGACACGGCAGCGGCCCTCATCCTCGCCGGGGAGGAGAGTGAGGGAGTTCGCCGCTTCATGGAGGAAGTGGCTCTCGGGCCGGGCTCCTGGGCGGCTCTGCCCGCGCGGGTGCGCGCGGCCCTCATCGCCAACAGCCGCGCCTTCGTGCACGAGCAGTCCGACCCCGGCTGGGCGAGCCTCGACCTCACCCGGCTCTCCGGCTTCTCCGCACCGGCGCTGCTGACGTACGGGACGGAGAGCCCTCCGTGGCTCCCGCCCGTGACCATCGAGCTCTCCCGGAGCGTGCGGCAGGCGGAGCTCAGGGGTCTGGAGGGCGCGGGGCACGTGCCGCAGGTGTCCCATCCGGAAAGGTACGCGGAGATGGTGCGGGAGTTCATCGCCGCCGTGTGACGGGGCCGCCGCCGCGTGACACCGCGTGAGGCCCGTCCGGGCGTGCGCACCGGTACGTGAGCGCCCGCGTGCCGCGTGCCCCGCCACCTGCTCCGGGGCGCCGCTCCAGCGCGTCGTCCCCCTCTGGGCGGGAGCGGCGGAAGTGCACGACCGTGGAGTGGGCGGGACTCAGTGCCCTGCAGTGCCCAGCCGTGCCCAGCGGAACAGGGGGACCGCAATGGAGAGCACGCACGACCCGATCACGCCGGCGACCGACACCTCAGCGACCGTCCAGCGCTCCCGCACCGTCCAGCACTCCCGCACCCTCAAGCGCCCGTACGTGGAACCGCGGATCGACGAGCTCGGCACCGTCGAACGACTCACTGCCCACAACGGCCCCCTCCCGCCCGACTCGCCGAACACGCGCGCGCTCGTCTGACGCGCGCGCCCACCGCCCCGGCCCGCGCCGGGGCGGCACCGGACCGCGACCGGCGCCCGGTGCCCGCGCGAGCGATGCCGGAAGGGAAGTCATGGAGACCGTGCCCGTGCCCGACGGCGGCCGCCCCGGCGGCCGCCCTCCCGTCGGCGACTACCTGGGCTGCTACGGACGGGTCCCGTTCGGCGGCCAGGCGCCCCGCATCTCGTACGTCAGCGCGCCCTTCGGCCGCCGCCCCGCCTGGTCGGACCCCGGCCGCCACCTCGTCCAGTGGGCGGTCCCGGGGACCCCGCGGGTCCCGTACCCCTCCGAGCGGGAGAGGCTGCTGCTGACCGGCGTCGTCCGGGGCCCTGTGACGCCCGCTTGGGTGAACCGCCTCGCCAAGGCCCTCAAGGAGGGCCGCCACGCCGAACTGGCCCGCATGCCCGGCGCGCTGTCCGGCGCGCTGGTCTCCGACCACAGGGTGTTCCTCTTCCGCAGCGCCACCAGCGAAGAGGCCCTGCACTACCGCCGCTCCCGGGACCTGCTGCGCTTCTCCACCGACCCCACCGACCTCCTCGACGGGCCCGGCGAATACGGCCGCGAGGAGCTGTGGCGCGCCTGCCGCGGCGACATGGTCTTCGTCTACCCCGGCATCGCGCGCGTGCCGCCCGGCACGGTCGTCACCCTCGAACACGGCTCCGCGGCCACCGCCGCGTACGACCCCGTGACGCCACTGGACCTGCCCCCGCGCACGACGATGGCGGAGTTCGCGGAGGCCGCCTGGGAGCTCGTGGTGGAGGCCGCCCGCCCGTACGCGGGCCGCGGCCGGACCGGCATCCTGCTCAGCGGCGGCCTGGACTCCGCGGCCGTGCTCGCGGCGCTCGTGGAGTGCGGCGCGGACGCGGTCGCCTACCACTACGCCACGCGCGACCCGCTGGCCGACGAATCGGCGTACGCCCGGGCCGTCTGCGACCACCTGGGGGTGCCGTTCGTCCCCGTCCCCACGGACCACGGCGCCGGATACCTGGACGAGCGCTGGCAGTTCCCCCACCCGTACAACCACCTGGCCTACCGGTGGCTGGAGCAGATGGCCGAGCGCGTCGCCGCGGACGGCATCACGTTCCTGGCCTGGGGCCGCGAGGGCGACCGGATCTTCGGCCCCGCGCGCTACGGCCTGCACGACGTCCTCACCGGCGACCTGCCCGCGCGGGAGAAGGCGACGCTCTGCCGCGGCCTGCTCACCTCGCGCTGGGAGCTCCCCCGCATCCTGCGCAGCGCCTCGCCCCGCACCTCCCTGCTCGACGACCTCGTGCCCGCCGGCGGCGCCGTGCGCCCCGCGGACTTCCTCACTCCTCTCCCCGGCGCACCGGCGGACGTCTTCGACACCGGCCACGCGCCGCAGGAGCACTGCGCGAACCTCACCGTCTGGCGCCCCCGCGGCATCCAGCTGTGCAACCCCCTCGGCAGCAAGGGGCTGCGGAGCCTGGCCGCACGCCTGCCGCACGCGTACCGCCTCCTGCCGCACCAGGGCCGGCTGATCACCAAACCGGTGCTCCGCCTGATGCTCTCCGGGCGGTTCCCCGACACCGTGTGGCGCCGCCACGGCCGGCTGTGGCTCGGCTCCCCGCACAAGGACTACGTCCTGCGCCACCCGCACGTGTTCGCCGGTCTGCTCGGCGGCCCGGACGCCCACCTCGTCCGCCTGGGCGTCGTCGACCCCCGGCGGCTCGCGCACGTGCTGGCCGAACCGGCAAGGCTGCGCCTCAACGCGGAGAGCCTGATCGGCACCGCCATGACCGAGCTGTTCCTGCGGAGCGACGCACGGCGGACCCCGCCGGGCGGACTGAGAGGGCGGACCGCATGCCCCTGATCGGACTGGCCGGACACGCCGTCTTCGACGACACGGACGGCGCGGGCGTCATCCTCGACACCCGGCGCGGCGTCTACCTGTCCCTCAACGCCACCGCCACCCGCATGCTGCGCACCGCCCTGGCGTGCGACTCCGTGGAAGCGGCGGTCGCCCGCCTGCGCGAGGACTTCGACGCGGACGACGAGACGCTGGCCGCCGGGCTGGCCGGTCTCGCCGCCCGGCTGGGCGAGCACGCTCTGCTGGAGGAGGACGTTCGCGCCGCGCCCGCCCCGCGCCGGTGGGGCCGCCGGAGGGAGGTCCGGTGAGCGCGAGCACGGACTGGGCGTTCTTCCTGGACGACCCCGGCGAGGGCGCGCCGGTCCCCGCCGTCCCGCACCGGCTGCGGGCCGCCGCCCTGCTGCGCACGGCCCGGGCGCTGTGGCTCTACCGGCGGCGCGGCTGGCGCGGGGCGCACCCGTACGTGTGCCGGGTCCGGCCCGTGCGGGGCTCGGCGGCGCTGTCCGGGCTGCCGCCCGCGACCGCGGTCCGGCTGGCCCGCCGGGAGATCCTCGCCGCCCAGCTGGTGCTGCGCGCGATGGTGCCCAACGGGCTGTGCCTGCCGAGGTCGTTGGCTCTGACCGTGTACCTGTGCGCGCTCGGGCTGCCCGCCCGGATGACGGTGGCCCGGGGCCGCGCCCTGTCCACGCCGGCGAACGCGTTCCACTCGTGGACCGAGCTGCACGGGGCGGTCCTGACCGACAACCCGGACGTACGGCTGGGGTACACGGTGCTGCAACGGGTCCCGTGATCCGCACGCCCTTGTCTGTGCCGATCGATTGTTCTAGCGTGATGCAAACAAGGTGATCCGGGGGTGGGTCGGCATGGCGGTCTGGAGCCGTACGGTCGTGGCGCGTTGGATGGTCGCCCTGGGGGCGGTGTCCGCCGTGGCGTTCGTCGTGGCGGGCGTGCTGGTGGGCGCTCAGGCGGCGCTGTTCCTCTGGCTGCTGGTGGCTTCGGCGGCCCTGGTGATCAGCGGGGCGGTGCGGGTCACCGTGACGGACCGGGGCGTGACCGTGCACTCGGCCGTGCTCCCCCTCGTCCGCCGCCGGATACCGCACTCCCGCATACGGGAGGCGTCGGCCAGGCAGTCCCGCCCGCAGGAGCTCGGCGGCTGGGGGTACCGCTGGCTGCCCGGGCGGACCGCGGTCTCGCTGCGCGCCGGCGACGCCCTGTGGCTGGAGCTCGCCTCCGGGAAGTTCTTCGTCGTCACGGTCGACGACGCGGCGGAAGCGGCGGCGCTCGTGAACGACTACGTGATGCGGACGGCGGACAAGTGAACAAAACCCTCACCCTCACCCCGGCGGGCAAGGCCATGGACGTCTACGGGCCGGCCGGCGGCGGCGCCGCGCCCACCGTCCTGCTCTGGCACGGCATAGGCCCGGACGAGCGGGACATCATGCGGCCCGTCGCGGAAGCGGCCGCGGCGCAAGGGGTCGTGGTCGTCGTCCCGGACTGGCGCTCCGACGCGCCCGACCGCGGGAAGGCGCACCTTCTGGACTCCCTGGCGTTCGTACGGGAGCGAGTGACGGATTTCGGCGGGGACCCCGGCAGGATCGTGGTGGCGGGCTGGTCGGCGGGCGCGGGAGCGGCCGTCGCGACGGCGCTGCGGCCCGGCCTCTTCGGCGGCCTGCCGCCGGCGGCAGTGGTGGGCATAGCGGGCCGGTACGACGTCCCCGCCCGGACCACGGGTTCAGCCCCGGTGGAGGACCTCGCGCACGCGGCGCCCGTGCCGGTGCTGCTGGTGCACGGCACCGAGGACGAACAGGTGGACGTCCGCAGCAGCAGGGAGTTCGCCGCCGCCCTCCGCGCGCACGGCCTGCCCGTACGGCTGGAGGAACCGGCGACGGACCACGCCGGGGTCATCATGAGCGCCTACGACCCGGAGCTCGGCCGCCTCCGCGCGAGCGGCGCAGGGCACGCCCTGGAGGGCGGCCGGACCACGGCCCGGGTGCTGGCCGAGGCGGCGAAGGGGATCACGGCGCCCTGACCTCGCCGGGTCCTGACCTCACGAGTCCTGACTTCGCCGGGTCCTGACCTCACGGAGCCCCGTTCAGGCGACGCTCCCGTCCCGCGGCCCGGGCTCCTCCGCCGCGAACTCCGTCTGTACGAGCTGGACGGACGGGACCGCCGGAGCGGACGGCGGGAAGGCGTCCACGATGTCGAAGGCCGCGTCCACCCCCGACACCCGCATCACTCGGGCCACGCGGGGCACTCCCCGCACCACCCTCAGCCGCCCGCCCCGGCAGAGCATGCGGTGCCGGGCTCTGAGCAGCAGGCGGAGCCCGCTCGCGTCCAGGAAGGTCACCCGGCGCAGGTCGATCACGATATCGGCGCGCCCCCGCTCGGTCAGCGCGTCCACGCGCGGCCCGAGCTCCTGCTCCGCCAAGATGTCCAGCTCACCGTGCAGTTCAATGATGATCGCGCCGCACGCCACACGCTCCCGCATGGCGAAGGCGGGCTCTTGCGCGCCCATGTCGCCCCTCACCGACCTCCCTCTGCCCCTCACTTCCGGCACCGCGCGTCCGCCGGTTGCCGGATACCTTTCTGGTGCCCCCGCAGTAGGCCGATCTCACCTTCGACGCAAAGCTGTCATCTCGCGTACAGGCGCGCCGCACGGGGCGCACGCGGGCGCGGGCGCTCGAAGGAGAAGGCGCGGGGGAGAGCAGAGGGAGAAGTGCAGGTCGGGGGAAGCGGCATCGGGGGGACAGCCGCTTCCCCCGGCGGGGCCACGGCCTCCAAGTACGGGCCGCAGTCGGGGGGAATCGCGCGGCCCGGACCCCGCAGTGAGGCCATGTCCCTGCCCGGCGGATTCCTGCCAGATCCGGTACGGGCACCCCCCATCCTCCGCCCCGCCCCGTCCGGCCCCGTACGGCGAAGGGCCCTGCTTGAGGGGCCTTTGGTCCTTAAAAGCCGTGTGAGGAAGCGGGCACGTTCCCGGCATTCGGGCAAACGTACGGTTAGACTCCGCCACCGGAGAAGGGGATCACGGGGATCACCGGGGAGGGAGTGCGCCATGGAGAAGGCGAAGAAGATCACGCTCTGGGCGCTCGGGATTTTCGTGGCCTACACCATCATCCACTCCCCCAAGCGGTCCGCCGAGATCGTCCAGATAGGGTTCGAGGGCATCTCGGACGCCGCCAAGAGCGTCGGCGAGTTCATGACCCAGCTGATCAGCTGACAGACCCGGCGTGGAGGCTGCCGTGATTCGTCATCTCGTCCTGTTCAAGCTCAACGAGGGCGTCCGGCGTGACGACCCGCGCGTCGTCGCCGGGGTACAGGCGTTCGAGGAGCTGGAGAAGGCGATCCCGGAACTCCGCTTCTGGGAGTGCGCCTGGAACATCTCCGAGCGGCCGATCGCCTACGACTTCGCCATCAACTCGGCCGTCGACGACGCCGAGGCGCTCCAGCGCTATCTGGACCACCCGGCGCATCAGGCGGGCGTCGCGCAGTGGCGCGAATTCGCCACTTGGGTGATCGCCGACTACCCCTTCTGAGCGCCCGCAGCGCACGGCCCCTCGCCACCTTGGCGAGGGGCCGTTTTTATGGTCAACACGATGTTATGGGGTTCTTGCACACAGTGCACATGTCTTGTGATGCTATGACCGCTTTTGCCGGATGAGTTGACCATGAAGGGTGGCAGAACCGTGTCGGCCCGAACCGTCCCCGAAGCCCCCCTCCAGGAAACCCCTGCTCAGCACCCGGACTCCGGACCCGGCACCGTGCCCGGCTCCCACGAGCCCCCCTCCCGCGCCCCTGATGCGCCCGGTGCTCCCGATGCCCCCGACACCTCCGGCTCCCCCGAGGCCGCCGATCCCGATCACCCCAGGAGCCGCGGCGCGGACGCCAGGGCGCTCACCCAGGTGCTCTTCAAGGAGTTCGTCGGCCTGGAGCCCGGCACGGCCGAGCACGCCCGGGTGCGGGCCGCGCTCATCGAGGCCAACCTGCCCCTGGTCCGCTACGCGGCCGCCCGGTTCCGCAGCCGCAACGAACCCATGGAGGACGTGATCCAGGTCGGCACGATCGGCCTGATCAACGCCATCGACCGGTTCGACCCGGACCGCGGCGTGCAGTTTCCGACCTTCGCGATGCCGACCGTGGTCGGCGAGATCAAGCGCTACTTCCGCGACAACGTCCGCACCGTGCACGTGCCGCGCCGGCTGCACGAGCTGTGGGTGCAGGTCAACGGGGCCAGCGAGGACCTGACCGTGCTGCACGGCCGCACGCCCACCACCGCCGAGATCGCCGAGCGGCTGCGGATCCCCGAGGACGAGGTGCTGGCCTGCATCGAGGCCGGCCGCTCGTACCACGCCACCTCGCTGGAGGCCGCGCAGGAGGGCGACGGGCTGCCCGGCCTGCTGGACCGGCTCGGCTACGAGGACCCCGCCCTCGCCGGGGTCGAACACCGGGACCTCGTGCGCCACCTGCTCGTACAGCTGCCGGAGCGCGAGCAGCGCATTCTGCTGCTCCGCTATTACAGCAATCTGACGCAGTCCCAGATCAGCGCCGAGCTGGGCGTCTCGCAGATGCACGTATCCCGGCTGCTCTCGCGGAGCTTCGCCCGGCTGCGGTCCGCAAATCGAATCGAAGCCTAACCCTCATGGGTGACCCCCTCCCCATACGAGGCGGCAGATATGTCGACTTGACGCTACAGCGCGTTGCCGACATGTGACATTCTGCTGGAACTGCGTTTGCCACAGCTCGGCCTCCGGTATTCAGGTGGGGGCCAACCCCTCGTGCGAGGGGCCCGCTGTGACCCGTCCGCGACCTCAAGGGGGTGGCATGTCCGTAGACCTGGGCAGCGCGAAGGTGCTCGCCACCGACGCACCGCACGCCGTGCTCGACGACTGCGAATCCATCGACACCCGCACCCTCTCCCGTTCCCTCTTCTTGCGCCTGGCCACGCTCGACCGGGACAGCGCGGAGCGCGCCTACGTCCGCGACACCCTGATCGAGCTCAACCTCCCCCTCGTGCGCTACGCGGCCGCCCGCTTCCGCAGCCGCAACGAGCCCATGGAGGACATCGTCCAGGTCGGCACGATCGGCCTGATCAAGGCGATCGACCGGTTCGACTGCGAACGGGGGGTGGAGTTCCCCACCTTCGCCATGCCGACGGTCGTGGGCGAGATCAAGCGGTTCTTCCGGGACACGAGTTGGTCGGTGCGCGTGCCGCGCCGGCTCCAGGAGCTGCGTCTCGCCCTCACCAAGGCCAGCGACGAGCTCGCACAGAAGCTCGACCGCTCGCCGACCGTCCCCGAACTGGCCCTGTGCCTGGGCGTCTCCGAGGACGACGTCGTCGACGGCCTGGCCGTGGGCAACGCCTACACCGCCAGCTCGCTCGACTCGCCCTCCCCCGAGGACGACGGCGGCGAGGGCTCCCTGGCGGACCGCCTCGGCTATGAGGACAGCGCGCTGGAGGGCGTCGAGTACCGCGAGTCACTCAAACCCCTGCTGGCCAAACTGCCACCACGGGAACGGCAGATCATCATGCTGCGCTTCTTCGCCAATATGACGCAGTCACAGATCGGCGAGGAGGTCGGCATCTCCCAGATGCACGTGTCCCGGCTCCTGACCAGGACGCTGTCGCAGCTCCGCGAGGGCCTCATCGCGGACTAGGCCCACTGCCACGGGAGATCTTCACGGGGGAATCTTCACGGGGGATCGCTCACCACCGACCACCCACGACCGCTACCACCCCACGGCGAGCCGCACGGGGGATCGCCGGCCCGCACCACCCGACTCTGTACTCCTGATTGACCGTCAGCCACACTGGGCCGATGCGCCGGAAGACGATCGTCTCCGCATCCGCCTCAGCCGCGGCGGCCGCACTCGCCCTGGGAGCCGTTCTCGCAGGTTGCGGCGGCACCGACCGCGACGCCTACGTCGCCTCCGAGGCGGCAGGCCCCGGCTCGTCCTCCCACCCGGTGGGCGGAGCCGTTCCGCCCGATCAGGGCGTCGAGCTCTACTCCTTGCCCGCGGCACCACCCGGCCGCACATCGGGCTCTCCCGGCCCGGGCCGCTCCAGGCTCCCGGCCTCCGCACCGTCCGCGCCCTCGGCACCGTCCGCGCCTTCTTCGCCGGACGCGCCGTCCTCGCCGCCTTCGTCAGCAGGGCCGCACGGCAACGGTGCACCGTCCTCCGGCCGCGGCACGGATGCCCGTAACGGCGCCCGGACCCCGTCGGCCCCCTCACGCCCGGGCCCCGCACGGCCCTCGGCGCCCGCGACCACTCCGTCGCCCCCCGGAAAGCCCTCACAGCCCTCGCGGCCCTCACAGCCCCCACGACCGCCCGGTGACGGCGGCCGGCCGCCCGCGCCGGCCCGGCTCGACGCCGGCACACCGCGCCGATCGGCGGACGACGAGGCCCGGCGCTGGTGCGAGAAGGTCACGGTGCCGCTCACCAACTCCGGCGGCAGTCCCGTCACCACGGGTACCGTCACCTTCGGCACGCACGTGATCGACCTGCTCGGCATCGACTGGGCCACCCTCACCTCGTCCCAGCCGCTCCCGGTGCCGATCGAGGCGGGCGCGGCGGTCGAGGGGACGTGGACCGTGTGCGTCGACGCGTGGCGCGTGCCGTGGGGCATGCACGTCGAGACGCGCGACGTGAAGGTGGAGTGGAGC
Organism: Streptomyces sp. SCA2-17; assembly: GCF_044336695.1. Taxonomy (NCBI): domain Bacteria; kingdom Bacillati; phylum Actinomycetota; class Actinomycetes; order Kitasatosporales; family Streptomycetaceae; genus Streptomyces; species Streptomyces sp. SCA2-17. Next base: position 3,285,831 of record NZ_CP117521.1, on the reverse strand, counting down.
TGACCGGCGCGGGCCCTAGCCCAGCGCGAGCCAGACCACTGCCGCGACGACCACGACGGCCGCAATCACTCCGGCGATCACTCCGGCACCGGGGCCGGACGACCGGGTGGGCGCCGGCGCCGCGCGCCTGCCGCCCGCGGGGCTCGCGGGGCCGCCCTGGCCCTCGTCGACGAAGGCGCGGAACATCTGCGTGCTGCCCGCGGGGTCGTAGCTCTCGGGGTTCTGCTGATGGGGGTTGGCCATAGGCCAGGACCCTAGCGAAGGAGGGACGGGCGGTGCGCGGCGCCCCGCCCGGCACCCTGCTCACCGAGGCACTCCGTCCACTTCGCTCCCGACCTGCGGCTTTACGGCCCGTTGGAATCCTTGGCCCTACCTTTACCCACGGAAACCGCTTTTCGCTTGCCTATAGCAACCAAATTCTGGTTACATCGTTGCCCTAAGCAACTGAAGTGGGTGGGGGGCGCATGGCCGAGCAGGAGCAGTACGAGGAGCTCGCCCGGCAGCTCAGCGCCGTCGCCGCCGTCCGGCGCGACCTCGCCCGTGTACTCCCGGCGGACTGCTCGCCGGCCGCGGCCTTCGTGCTGACGGTGCTGCGGCAGTACGGCGAGATGCGCATGAGCAAGCTGGCCGAGCTCCTGCTCACCGACATGTCGGTGACCAGCCGGCACGTCGCGTACGCGGAGGGCCGGGGCTGGATCGAACGGCACCCCGACCCCGCGGACCGGCGGTCCCGGCTGCTGTGCATCAGCCCCGGCGGCGAAGCCCTGCTCCGGCAGGTCTCCGGGCGCTACACCCAGGCGCTCGCGACCTGCCTGCGGGACTGGCCGGCGGAGGACGTCGGCCGGCTGATCGAGCTGCTCGGCCGGTTCCGCGCCAGCTTCGACGGCTGCCGGCCCCGTACGTAGGCGCGTACGGACCCCCGCGGACGCACCACACCACCCGCACGCACCGCGCGCGTCGCACGCAGACGCACGCCACGACCCGCACTCGCACTCTCACCGCAAAGGAACTCAATGGCTACGACCACACCGGCCGGTGTGGGGGGCGGCCACGCCAAGCACGGCGGCCAGGACGCCGGCGCCCCCATGACTCACCGGCAGATCATGGAGGCGCTGTCCGGGCTGCTGCTCGGCATGTTCGTCGCCATCCTGTCCTCGACGATCGTCTCCAACGCGCTGCCGGAGATCATCTCCGATCTGCACGGGAGCCAGTCCTCCTACACCTGGGTCGTCACGGCCTCGCTCCTGGCGATGACCGCGTCCACCCCGCTCTGGGGCAAGCTCTCCGACCTCTTCAGCAAGAAGCTGCTGGTCCAGATAGCCCTGATCGTCTACGTCGCGGGCTCGGTCGTGGCCGGCCTCTCGCAGAACACCGCCACGCTCATCGCCTGCCGCGCCGTGCAGGGCATAGGCGTGGGCGGCCTGTCCGCCCTGGCGCAGATCATCATGGCGGCGATGATCTCCCCGCGCGAGCGCGGCCGTTACAGCGGCTACCTCGGCGCGACCTTCGCCGTCGCGACCGTCGGCGGCCCGCTGCTCGGCGGCGTCATCACCGACACCGACTGGCTCGGCTGGCGCTGGTGCTTCTACGTCGGCGTGCCCTTCGCCGTGATCGCGCTGATCGTGCTCCAGAAGACGCTGAAGCTCCCCGTCGTGAAGCGGGACGTGAAGGTCGACTGGCTGGGCGCGTTCTTCATCAGCGCCTCGGTCACGCTGCTGCTGGTGTGGGTCACCCTCGCGGGCAAGAACTACGACTGGATCTCCTGGCAGACGTACGCCATGGTCGGCGGTTCGATCGCGCTCGGCGCGATCTTCGTCTTCGTCGAGTCCAAGGCCGCCGAACCGATCATTCCGCTGCGGCTGTTCCGCAACAAGACGATCACCCTGTCGTCGGCGGCGAGCCTCTTCGTCGGCGTCGCGATGTTCAGCGGCACGGTCTTCTTCTCGCAGTACTTCCAGCTGGCGCGCGGCAAGTCGCCGACGATGTCCGGCGTGATGACCATCCCGATGATCGGCGGCCTGTTCCTGTCGTCGACGATCTCCGGCCAGATCATCACCAAGACCGGCCGCTGGAAGATCTGGCTGGTCAGCGGTGGCGTGCTGCTCACGGCGGGCCTCGGCATGCTCGGCACGATGCGCTACGACACCCCGTACTGGCACCTCGCGATCTACATGGCGCTCCTGGGCCTCGGCATGGGCATGATGATGCAGAACCTGGTGCTCTGCACGCAGAACCAGGTCGCGCCCAAGGACCTCGGCTCCGCCAGCTCCGTCGTCACCTTCTTCCGCTCCCTCGGCGGCGCGGTGGGCGTCTCGGCGCTCGGCGCGGTGCTCGGGAACCGGGTCACGGACTACGTCAAGGACGGCCTCGCCGCGCTCGGCCCGCAGGGCGCGGCCGCCGCGGCCAAGGGCGGCGGCTCCGGCGGCGGCATCCCCAAGCTGGACGCGATGCCCGCGCCGCTGCGCACGGTCGTCGAGAGCGCCTACGGGCACGGGGTGGGCGACGTCTTCCTCTACGCGGCGCCGTGCGCGCTGCTGGCCTTCGTCCTGACGCTGTTCATCAAGGAGGTCGCGCTGCAGGGGCGGCCGGGAGCGGCCGCGGCGGCCGGCTCCTCCTCCGAGGAGAAGGAGACCGCCCGGCAGGGCGGCTGACAGACCCCGTCGGCCGGGGCGCGGAATCGAGCGGAGACGCGCCCCCGGTCAGGCGGACACCGGGATCCGAACGGCATGACGATCCCGGGGACGGGCCCCGGTGGTGGCGCGCGCAAAGGCAGGGGACGGCCTGCGCGCCACCGCCGGGGCTTCGTTGTGTCCCCGTTTCGGGGGTGCTCAGTTCGGGCGGTCGCGCATGACCTCGATGCCGGCGATCACCGTGTCGAGTGCGTACTCGAAGTCGCGGTGCCGCATTTCCGCGATGCTTCCCCCGCTGCCCCAGTCCGCGGTGATCTCGGCGGCCTCCGGGTAGGTCTCCGTCCACTCCGGGCTGTCGTGGACGATGCCGATGACCTCCCGGAAGTAGTCGTCCTCGCTGACGCCCGCGGCCCGGCAGCGCTCCTTGTACAGGTTCTCGATCGTGCAGAAGCCGTAGACGAACTGGAAGACGGCGCCGAGCGCGCCGGTGAGCCGGTCCTGGGGGACGCCGCTGCGGCGCATCACCGCGAGCGTGGCGTTCGAGAACGCCATCGAGCGGGGGCCGAGGTTGAGGAAACGGCCGAGGAGGCTCGGGGCCCACGGGTGGGCGGCGAGGGTCCGGCGGTACGCCTCGGCCAGGCCGCGGAGCTGGTCGCGCCAGTCGGCGCTGTCGTCGGACGGGTCCGGGAGCGTCATCTCGCCGCAGATCTCGTCGAGGGCGTACTCGAGGAGGTCGTCCTTGTTGTCGACGTACCAGTAGACCGACATGGCGGTCACGCCGAGCTCGGTGGCGAGGCGCCGCATGGAGAACTTCTCCAGGCCCTCGGCATCGAGGAGGCGGATGGTCGCCGCGACGATCCTGTCGCGGTCGAGGTTGCCCTGGTCGTCCCCGCGGCGCGGGGCGGAAGCCGGCTTCCCGGCCAGCCACACACTGGTCCGCGGACCGCTCGTCTGCCTACCGCCGCCCGCCATCGCCCTGCGCCTCCCTGTCCACAACCTACGCCCGAAATGCTATGCCCTGCGACGAAGCCGCCTGGTCGACGGCGGCCCCACCCTCGCGGGCGGACCGCCCAAACATCCCCGCCGCAACGGCGAGCAACCACGCCCCGACCTGACCGGCGGTGCCGGACTCACAGCCGCCGGACCGGCACCGCCGACCACCACCACGAGGGCTGATCACCGCTGCGGCGGATTCAACAGGGCCGGGCCCCAATGGCCCCGCCGCGAGGCCGATCGTCGCCGGCCGGTCCACCCTCGCGGGCGGGCCGCCCGAACAACCACCGCCGCAACGGCGAGCAACCACGCCCCGACCTGACCGGCGGTGCCGACCTCACTTCCGCTCCGGCCCCGCCGGGCCGGCCCCCTTCGGGCGGGCCGCCCGAACAACCCCGGCGCCGCCGAACCCCGCGCCGCCGGGCCCACCCCCGTGAGGGCCCGGCGGCGCCGGAACCGCGCCCCGGACGGCGAGCCGCACGGCTAAGACGCGCGTTCCGCCCTCCGCAGGAGGAGCGCCGCGGTGAGGCCGCCCGCCAGGACCGCCGCCGCGCCGACCAGCTGGCTGGTGTGGACGCCCGTGGCGAACGCGTCCGCGATCGCGTCCCGCTGCGCGTCCGTCCGCGCACCGGCGAGCGCCGCCGGCAGCGACCCCGCCCCCGCGGCCACCGCGGGGACCAGCGCCGCGAAGCGCGAGTTGAGGACGGCGCCCAGCACCGCGACGCCCAGCCCGTTGCCGCACTCCTGGAGCGTGCCGTTGACGCCCGCGCCGACGCCCGCCTTCTCCGGCGGGATCGCGGACATGATCGCCGTGGCCATGGCGGGCATGGACAGCGCGATGCCGACACCCATCAGCACGAGCCCGAAGAGCATCCCGCCGTACCCGTCGGCACCCAGCACCGCGATCGCCGCGAGCCCCGCCGCCAGCAGCCCCATGCCGCCGGCGATGGAGACGGGCGTGCCGACCTTCGGCAGGAGCCGCGCCCCGACCCCGGTGAGGTTGAGGACGACGATGACGAGCGCCAGCGGCGACATCCGCAGACCGGTCTCCAGCGGGTCGTACCCGAGCACGAGCTGCAAGTGCTGCGTGAGCAGGAAGAAGGACCCGCCCATGCCGAAGGCGACGAGAATGGAGCCGGAGACCGCACCCACGAAGCGCCGGTTGCGGAAGAACGACATGTCGAGCATCGGGTAGGGCGCCCGCCGCTCCCACACCGCGAACGCGGCCAGCACGACCACGCCCACGCCCGCGGAGACCAGCACCCGCCCGGACGTCCAGCCGTGCCCCGGCCCCGAGATGATCGCGAAGGTGACCCCGGTCATGCCGATCGTGGACAGCAGCGCACCGAGCAGGTCGGGCCGCTCACCGGCCGGGTTCTTGGACTCCGGCACCCACTTGAGGACGGCCAGCAGCCCGAGCAGCGCCACCGGCAGGTTGATCAGGAAGATCGAGCCCCACCAGAAGTGGTTGAGGAGCGCCCCGCCGATCAGCGGCCCGGCGGCGAAGCCGAGCGAGCTCACCGCGCCCCACAGCCCGATCGCCTTCGTCCGCTCGGCCTCGTCGAAGACCTGGACGATGACGGCGAGGGTCGTGGTCATCAGCAGCGCACCGCCGATGCCCATGCCCGCCCGCGCGGCGATCAGCTGCCCGGTCGTCTCGGACAGGGCTCCGCCGAGCGAGCCGATCCCGAAGAGCGCGAGCCCGACGGCGAGCAGCTTCTTGCGCCCGTAGCGGTCGGCGGCGCTGCCCGCGGTGAGCAGCAGTCCGGCCTGGACCAGCGAGTACGCGTTGATCATCCACTGGACGTCGGACGTCGCGGCACCCATCTCCTCGGTGAGGGACGGGATGGCGACGGTGAGCACGGTGTTGTCGAGCAGCACGGTGAGCTGGGCGAGGCAGATCACGCCGAGCACCAGCCAGCGCGTGGGATTGCGCTGCGGCAACTCCTCCGCAGCGCTTGGTGATTCCTTGGTCGGCGCGGTCATGTGAGATCCCCCTTGTACGGTGTACGACTACCGGTCGGCGTACACCGTACAAGAGCTCCTCTACGCCGTACAAGCGAATTTTCCTACGAGCCTTGCGCCCGCTTCTCCACCGGCCGCGTCAGGTCGTAGAGGACCGCTCCGCCGACCGTGACCTTCGTGAAGTGCGCCGCCACCCACGCCGCGATCCCGGCCGAGGCGGACTCCTCCCCTCCGCGCCCGCCGCCGCGCGTCTCCCCGCCCCCCGAGGCGATGAAGTAGTGCACCTTGCCCGCCTTCACGTACGCCTCGAACTGCCGCGGCGTCGGCGACGGATCGCTCCCGTTGAAGCCGCCGACGGCCATCACCGGCACCTGGGTGGCGAGCTGGTAGCTCGCCGCGTTCTGCGAGCCGACCGCGGCCGCCGCCCACCGGTACGCCGATGCGTCCTTCCTCACCGCGGCCGCGGCGGCGGCACTCACCCGCGCACCGCCGAGGAGCCCGCCCATGCCGCCACCGGGACCGCCGGGACCGCCCGGAGCGCCGGGAGCACCCTCACCGCGCGACGGCTTCCCCATGGCCCCGGCAGACCCGGCACGGCCGCCGGGCCCACCGGGCCCACGCACTCCGGGCGCACCCCACGCCCCACCGAACCGCTCGCCGCGCCCCGCCATCCGCATGCCGCCACCGCCGCCACCGAAGCGCCCCGCGCCCTTCACCGCCGGCCCCGCCGTCACGATGGATCCGCCGTGCGGCGTCCGCACCGTGTTCAGCGTGTACGCCAGCGGCGCCGCGAGCGCACTCGTCACGGACAGCGCCACGGCAACCCGCGCAACATGCACCCGCCGCGCACCCAGCAACGCGCACCCCGCCACGACCCCGCCCAGCAGCACCGCCCACTTCAGCCACGGCAGCCACTGCGGCGTACGGTCCAGGAGCACGTACGCCCATCCGCCCGTGCCCGTCACCACCGCCGCCAGCAGGGCGAACGCCCGCCGCTCCCACAGCAGTACGGCCCCCATGCCGATCAGCGCGGCCACGTACGGCGCGAGCGCGATGTTGTAGTACTGGTGGAAGATCCCGGACATGAAGCTGAAGACCCCGAAGGTCATCAGCATCGCCCCGCCCCACGCCAGGAACGCCGCCCGGCGGCTGTCGGTCCGGCCCGCGCGCCGGGTCAGGACCAGCCCGGCCACCAGCAGCACGAACGCCGCCGGCAGCAGCCAGGCGATCTGACCACCCATGTCGGAGCCGAACAGCCGCAGGATGCCGGTGTCGCCCCAGCGACCGCCGCCGCCCCCGCCGGGCCCGTGCCCGCCGCCGCCCACGCTCCCGGTCTCGTTGCCGTTGATGCGGCCGATTCCGTTGTAGCCGAAGGTGAGTTCGAGGAAGCTGTTGTGCTGCGAGCCGCCGATGTACGGGCGCGAGCCCGCCGGCCACAGCTCGACCACGGCGACCCACCAGCCGCCGGAGACGACGGTCACCAGCCCGGCGAGCAGCAGCTGCCCCGCCCGCCGCAGGGGCCGGCCCGGGGCGCACACCGCGTACAGCACGGCGAGCGGCGGCAGGATCAGCCACGCCTGCAGCGTCTTGGTGAGGAACGCCAGGCCGAAGCAGAGCCCCGCCAGGAGCAGCCACGCCGTCCGGCCCGCCTCCAGCGCGCGCAGGACGCACGCCACGGCGCACACCATCAGCAGGCACAGCAGCGCGTCGGGGTTGTCGAAGCGGAACATCAGCGCGGCGACGGGCGTCAGCGCGAACGCCGCCCCCGCGAGCAGCCCGCCCGCCTCTCCGAAGTGCCGCCGCACCGCCGCGTACAGCACCCCCACCGCCGCCACGCCCATCAGCGCCTCGGGCACGAGGATCGCCCACGAGCCGAGCCCGAAGAGCCGTACGGACAGACCCATCGGCCAGAGCGCGGCGGGCGGCTTGTCGACGGTGATCGCCCCGGCGGCGTCGGACGCGCCGAAGAAGAACGCCTTCCAGCTCGCGCCGCCCGCCTGCGCGGCGGCGGCGTAGAACTGGTTCGCGTAGCCGGACGCGCCCAGGTCCCACAGATAGAGCGCGCCGGTGACGGCGAGCAGCGCCGCGAGCCGCAGCCGGGCGGCCTTCGTCGTGGTGGTGGTGATCATCGATCGTTCCTTGTCGCAGGAGCGGAGGACGCCGGGAAGACCCACGCCCGCAGCAGCAGGAACCGCAGCACCGTCGCCGCCAGATTGGCCGTGATGAGCACGGAGAGTTCCGCGCCGTGGGAGGGGGAGCCGCCCGCCGCGTGCAGCGCGGCGAGCGAACCACTGGTGAGGGCCAGGCCGATGGCGAAGACCACCAGACCCTGCGCCTGCTGCCGGACCGCCCGGTCCCGGCCCCGTACCCCGAAGGTCAGGCGCCGGTTGGCCGCGGTGTTGGCGAGGGCGGACAGCAGGAGCGCCGCAGCGTTCGCCTCCTGCGGGCCCGTGACCGCCCGCAGCAGCGAGTACAGCGCGAGGTAGAAGCCCGTGCTGAGCACGCCCACGGCGCAGAAGCCCAGGACCTGCCGGGCCAGCCCCCGCGGCACCCCCGCCACGGCCCGGTCGCGCGGGTCGTCGCCGAAGGGACGGCGCAGCCGGTCCAGCGGCAGCGCCCCCGTGGCGAGCGCCCGCCCCACGCGCCACACGCCGCGCAGGTCCTCGGTCGCGGTGCGGACGATGTGCACGGAGCTGTCCGGGTCGTCGACCCAGTCCACCGGCACCTCGTGGATCCGCAGCCCCGCCCGCTCGGCCAGCACCAGCAGCTCCGTGTCGAAGAACCACCCCGAGTCCTCGACCAGCGGCAGCAGCCGCTCGGCCACGTCCTTGCGCACCGCCTTGAACCCGCACTGCGCGTCCGAGAACCGCGCCGCGAGCCCCGTCCGCAGCAGCACGTTGTACGCGCGCGAGACGAACTCCCGCTTCGGCCCGCGCACGACGCGCGAACCGCCCGCGAGCCGCGTCCCTATGGCCAGGTCGGAGTGGCCGGAGATGAGCGGGGCGACCAGCGGCAGCAGGGCGTTGAGATCGGTGGACAGGTCGACGTCCATGTAGGCGAGCACGGGCGCCTCGGACATCGACCAGACGGTGCGCAGCGCCCGCCCACGGCCCTTCTCCTCCAGCCGGACCGCGGTCACCTCCTCCAGGGAGTCGTCCAGGAGGGCGGAGACCTCGGGGGTGCGGTCGGTGCTCGCGTTGTCCGCGACGGTGATCCGGAACCCGTACGGGAAGGTCGCCGTGAGGTGCGCGTGCAGCCGGCGCACGCACGCCTCCAGGTCGTCCTCCTCGTTGTGAACGGGGATCACGACGTCGAGCACGGTGCCGTGACCGTGCAGCGGCAGGGGCGCGCGAACGGGAAGCGGCGGCAGCAGGCTGTCAGGAGGCATGGCCCCGACCCTGCCGGGGCGGCCTGTCCCCACGGTGTGGAACGCCTGTGCCGAAGCTGTGAGTCCGTGAGCCCGTGAACCCTTGAGCCCGAGGCTCGCCCGCGCGGACTAACCCTCCGCCGCGACGGCGCTCAGCCCCCGCGGCGGAGTCCGGCGGTGCCGAACCGGCAACTCGACCGTGAACACGGTCCGCCCGGGCGCACTCCGCACGCCCACCCGGCCCCCATGCGCCCCCACCACCGCCCGCACAATCGCCAGCCCCAGCCCGGATCCCCCCGCGGCCCGCGACCTGGACGCGTCCCCCCGGGCGAACCGCTCGAAGACATGCGGCAGCAACTCCGCCGGAATCCCCGGCCCGTCGTCCTCGACCGACACCCTCGCCCACCCCTCGCGGGAGGCGACCCGCGCCGTCACCGTCGTCCCCGCCGGCGTGTGCGTCCGCGCGTTGGCCAGCAGGTTGACGAGCACCTGGTGCAGCCGGGCGGCGTCACCCCGTACGGCCACCGGTTCGGCCGGCAGGTCCATGCGCCACACGTGCCCCGGCCCGGCCGCCCGCGCGTCGCTCACGGCGTCGACCACGAGCGGAGAGAGGTCGAGGTCCGCGAACACCTGCGGGCGGTGGCCGGTGTCCAGGCGGGCGAGCAGCAGCAGGTCCTCCACCAGGCCGGTCATGCGGCGCGCCTCGGACTCGATGCGGCCGAGCGCGTGCCGCGTACGGGGCCCGATCACCTCACCGTCACCCGCGCCCCCGCCCGCACCCGTCCGCCGCGTGAGCTCCGCGTACCCCAGGATGGACGCCAGCGGCGTCCGCAGCTCGTGACTGGCATCCGCGACGAACTGCCGCACCCGTGTCTCACTCTCCTGACGTACCGTCAGCGCCGAACCCACGTGCCCCAGCATGCGGTTGAGCGCCGCACCGACCTGCCCCACCTCGGTGCGCGGGTCGGCCTCCGCCTCCGGTACCCGCTCGTGCAGCGCCACCTCCCCCTGGTGCAGGGGAAGTTCGGAGACCCGGGTCGCGGTCGCCGCCACCCGCCGCAGCGGCCCCAGCGCGAGCCGTACGGTCGCGGCGGCGGCGATCCCTGCCGCCACGAGGCCGGCGGCGGTGACGCACACCTCCACCACGATCAGCGTGTCGAGGGTCTCCTGGACGCTCGCGGTCGGGATGCCGACCAGGTACGTCGTGCCGTCCGGCGCGGTGACGGACCGGGCGCGGTAGTCCCCCCGCCCGGGCAGGCCGACGTCGTGCGGCCGCCCGTCACGGGGCAGCCGCGCGAGGGCGTCGCTCTGGGCGGCGGTCAGCGGCTCGCGCAGGGGGTCGCCGTCGCCGTGCCAGGTGCGCGGGGACGTGCTGACGGCCGAGTCGGTGACCCGCCCGTCGTCCCCGGTCAGCGCGCCGACGGTGCCGATGGGCTGGCCCCCGCCCTGCACGAAGCTCAGCGGGCCGCCGCGCCGCAGGTCCGGCGGCCGGGGCGCCGCGGCACGCCGCACCACTTCGGCCAGTTGGCCGTCGAGCTGCCCGTACAGGTAGCTGCGCAGCACGATGGCCGTGACCGTACCGATCACCGCGCACACGACGGCGACCAGCACGACGGTCGACACCACGAGCCGCGTGCGCAGCGTGCGGGGCCGGGGGCGCGGACGCGTGCGGGGACGGGCGGGCGGCGCCGGGCTCACGCCGGAGCGGCCGGCTTGATGAGGTAGCCGACGCCCCGCCGCGTGTGGATCATCGGCTCGCGCCCGGCGTCGATCTTCCGCCGCAGGTACGAGATGTAGAGCTCGACGACGTTGGCCTGCCCGCCGAAGTCGTACGACCAGACCCGGTCGAGGATCTGCGGCTTGCTGAGCACCCGCCGCGGGTTGCGCATGAGGAAGCGCAGCAGCTCGAACTCGGTCGCGGTGAGGTGGATGTCGGTGCCGCCGCGCGAGACCTCGTGGCTGTCCTCGTCCAGGACCAGGTCGCCCACGGTGAGGACGGAGCCGGGGCGGGGCGCGACGGCGCGGGCGCGGCGCAGCAGCCCGCGCAGCCGGGCGACGACCTCCTCCAGGCTGAACGGCTTGGTCACGTAGTCGTCGCCGCCGGCGGTGAGCCCGGCGATGCGGTCCTCGACGGAGTCCTTGGCGGTGAGGAAGAGCACGGGGACGTCGGGGCGTTCGCGGCGCAGCCGGCCCAGCACGGTCAGCCCGTCCAGGTCGGGCAGCATCACGTCCAGCACGACGGCGTCCGGCCCGAAGTCCCGCGCGGCCCGTACGGCCTCGGCGCCGTCCGCCGCGGACCGCACGTCCCAGCCCTCGTAGCGCAGGGCGAGGCGGAGCAGCTCGGCCAGCGACGCCTCGTCGTCCACGACCAGGACGCGTACGGGCGTGCCGTCCTCCCGCAGGAGGGGTGCGGGAGCGGGGGCGGGAGGGGCTGGAGGGAGGAAGGGGTCGGCCGTCATGGGGATGAGGGTGCGAGCGGCGCGTGAGAGGGAGCTTTCGGCTCTCTGTGATTCTCCTGAGAATCACGCACTCAACCGGGACGGAGGACTCCGCATTCGTCGGTGCACCGCTACGCCGGCACACCGGTACGCGGATACGCCGCAGGCCCGGTACCTGAGGTACCGGGCCTGCGGTCTTAGTAGCGGGGACAGGATTTGAACCTGCGACCTCTGGGTTATGAGCCCAGCGAGCTACCGAGCTGCTCCACCCCGCGACGGTCGGAAGTCCGAGGACTTCCGGCTGTGCGCTCGGCAGGATTCGAACCTGCAACCTCTTGATCCGTAGTCAAGTGCTCTATCCGTTAAGCTACGAGCGCTCGGCTTCCCGGCGTTTTCTTGCCGGTCGGCGTTGCGTGGACAACATTACATGAACTCCGCCGCGACGCGAAATCCATTCCCCGCACCCACTCCGACCTGCGAAAACGCCGCTCGGAGGGCCTCCGGAGGGAAGTCCGCGGAGCCCCTGGGGGAAGCCCGCGGAGCCTCCGGAGGGAAGGACCCCCGACAACGCGGAAGCCCCGGCCGTCTCAAGGACGACCGGGGCTTGCCGGTGGTGCGGAGGCGGAGGGATTTGAACCCTCGATGGGCTTTAAAACCCAAACCGCATTAGCAGTGCGGCGCCATAGACCGGACTAGGCGACGCCTCCAGCCCACCCGCGCATGCACGGGTGGTGCGATGCAGATGATGGCACAACCTCGCGGCCGCTCACCAATCGCACCCCTACGGTACCGGGCTTTCACCGGCCGGGGCAAAGACGTTTTCCGGAGCGCAACGCGTTGCCGCCCGGCGCGTTAGAAGGGTGAAGGGATCGGCCGGGCCCTGCACGCCCCCGGTCCGCCTCGCCTGCCCCCGGGAGTCCCGCATGCTGCTCCGCCGTATCGCCCTCGCCGCCGCCGCTCTCGCCCCGGTGGCCCTGCTCGCCGTCCCCTCCGCGTCCGCCGCCCCGGCCGCCGGGCTCCCCATGCCCCCGGCGAACCCCGAGGGCTTCGACCACCTCACCGTGATCATCAGCAACAGCGGCAGATTCGACGGCAGCCAGACCTCCACCTACCTCTACTGCCATCCGGACGGCGGCACCCACCCGCGCGCCCGGGAAGCCTGCCGCCAGATCGACGGCCAGACCACCTGGGGCAAGGACCCGTTCGCCCCCGTGCCCGACGGCACCGTCTGCACGATGATCTACGGCGGCCCGCAGCGGGCCCGGGTCGTCGGCCAGTGGGCCGGCCGCCCCGTGCGGGCGGACTTCAAGCGGACGAACGGCTGCGAGATCGAGCGCTGGGAGAAGTTCTCCCGCCTGCTCGGCACCCCCGAGAGGGGCTGGCCGGGAATCCGCTGACCGCCGCCCGGCACACCCGGCCGGCACGGTGCCGGCCGACCGCAATGTCCACCACAAGGTCTGACACATAAGACATGTCGGGCCTGCGGCAGACGCCCCACAGCGCCCGTACGGCGCGCCTCGCCGCACGTCTCGTCCGCCGCCGCGCCCGCCCCGGCAGCCCGTAGACTGCGCTCCAGTGACACGCCACGGCGCGGCGGCCAGCCCGCCCGGCGCGGTCTGCAAGGTGCGGTAACCAGGGAGGAAGCGTCGTCGTGAGCAGCAGGCCATCCCGAGGCGCTGCTCGCCTCGCAGCCATACTCGACGCCCTCCCCGACGCCCTGTTGCTCGTCAACTGCAACGGCACGGTCGTCAACGCCAACCACATAGCGCTGGAGACCTTCGAGGTCCCCGGCACCGGGCTGGTCGGCCGCGGACTGCTCTCCCTGCTGCCCGACTTCGACTCGCGCCGCATCCCCGGCTCGATGCGGCTGCCCGACAGCGACGACGGCCGCACGAAGCCGACGCGCATGGTCGCCCGGCGCACGGACGGTTCCCAGTTCCCCGTCGAGGTGACGAGCGCGAACCTGGAGGACGGCCGCACCCCGTACGCCGACCACCAGCCCTACACCGGCGACGAGCTCCTGATGCTCGTCGTCCGCGACCTGACCGGCACGCTCGACACCGAGGCGGAACTCGCCCGGCAGCAGCGGCAGACCGAGATGATCCTGCGCGCCGCCGCGGAGGGCGTCGTCGGCGTCGACACCGCCGGCAAGATCGTGCTGCTCAACCCCTCCGCCGCGCAGATCCTCGGCTACCGCGCCAGCGATCTCGGCGGCAAGGAGCTGCACCCGCTGCTCCACCACTCGCGGCCGGACGGCACCCCGTTCCCGTACGAGGAGTCCCCCGTCGCCGACACGCTGCGCTCGGGGCGCAAGCACCGGGTGCGCGGGCAGGTGCTGTGGGCCAAGGACGGCCGGGCCGTCCCGGTCGACCTCACGACGGCGCCCGTGCGCGACGGCGACCAGCTCGTCGGCGCGGTCATGACCTTCACGGACCGCCGCCCGTACGACGCGCTCGCCGCGCGCCACGCGCAGCTGCAAGCCGTCCTGAACGAGTCGCTGCGCGGCCCCCTGGAGCAACTGCGCGCCGAGCTCGGCACCCTGGCCGCCGACCCGGCCGGCCAGCTGTGGCCCGAGGCCAACCAGATCCTGCACCACCTCTCCGCCGGCTACGCCCGGATGACCACCCTCGTCGACAACGTCCTCGCCTACCAGCAGCTGGACGCCGGCGAGGCCAAGCTGGAGCGGGAGACGACCGCGCTCGACGAGGTCGTCGCGGCGGGCGTCGAGGGCGCGGTCGAGCTGATCGGGCCCGGGCGGGCGCAGTTCGCGGTGCACGCGCCGGCGATCGAGGCCGAGGTCGACGCGGAGCGGTTCGCGCAGGCCCTGGCGCACCTGATCGCGGACGTCGCGGGCGTCGACGCCACGGGCAACGCCCCCGCGGGCGGCGCGCCGTCCGGCGACTCCACGATCGTCGTGGCGGCGGCGCAGCGCGGCGAGGTCGTACGGATCGAGGTCCGGGGGCCCTACGCGGGCGGCGACCCCGTCCACGGGCCGATCGTGCGCGGCATCGTGCGGGCGCACGGCGGGGTGCTCCAGACCCACGACGTGCCGGGCGCGGCGGGCGGCAGCGCGTACGTCCTGGAGGTGCCCGTCTCCGCGAAGGCCGGGCCGGTGAGCCCGGCCGCCACGGAGCGGCGGTCCGCCACGGACACGATGAACGCCACGACCGTCATGCCGGTGCCGTCCCAGCGGGCGCGCGGCACGGCGGAGACGCCGCAGGTCCCCGCGGCTCCGGCCGCTGCCGAGGCCGGGACGCAGGGCGGCGGGCGGCGGGCGCGCCGCGGTACGGACGGCGACGCGCCGGGCGACGGCGCGGCGGCCGCCCAGCAGCCCGCGCGGGACGACGACACTCCCCCTACGGGGCGGCGGCGCGCCAAGCCGCGCACGGACGAGGAGCCCGCGCCGTCGGGCGACGCGAGCGGGCTCGTGCCGCCGCAGGGGCCCACGGGGCGGCGGGCGCGCCGCGAGCAGCCGCAACAGCAGCAGGCGGAGGACGCGCCGCGGACGGCGTTCGCCCTGCCGCCCGCCGAGGCGGACCGCACTCCGGAGTCCGCCGCGGCCGCGGCCCCGACGGGCCGCCGCGCGCGGCGGGCCCTCACGGACTCCCCGGAGCGCCCGATCCCGGGCCAGTCCACGGGTGAGCCCGCGGCGCCGCGGACGGCGTTCGCGCTGCCGCCGGCCGAAGCGGACCGCCCGCAGGGCGCGGGCGGCGGCCTGCCCGGCGCGCCCCGCAAGCCCGCGGACGACGACCGCGGCCCCGGAGCCTCCCACCCCGAGCGGGGCGAGGCGGGCCGCTTCACGGGCCCGCCCCAGAACGGCCGCAGTGGCACGGCGTCCTTCCTGGGTGCCGAGGAGGCGGGAACGGGCCCGGCCCGGAGCGGTCCTGCGCCGGCGGGTGCAGACCTCCCCCACGGCCCGGCCCCGTTCCCGGGCCGGAGCGGGCCTACGCCCGCAGGCGCGGGAGACGGCCACCCGGGCCCGAACGACGCCCCGGCTCTCCCGAACCAGGGCAACGGCCCCACGCGCACCGGCGCCGGAAGCCCCGGAAACCCCCAGCCCGGCCAGGGCGGCGGCACGTCCGCCTTCCTCGCGCAGGACGCTCCGGCGGCCACCGACGCGGGCCACGGCAGGGGAGGCCCGGGCCAGGGCACCGGCCCCGCGCCCGTAGGCGCGCGCGAAGGTCACCCGGGTCGGCAGGGCGCTCCGGCCTTCCCCGGCCAGGACGCCGGCCCCGCGCCCGCCGGAGCCGGAAACCCCGGCCAGGGTGGCGGCACTTCTGCCTTCCTCGGACAGGACACCCCGGCAGCCGCAGGCGCAGGAGTCGCCCACGGCCCCGCACCCTTCCCGGGCGGCCAGG
Organism: Streptomyces sp. SCA2-17; assembly: GCF_044336695.1. Taxonomy (NCBI): domain Bacteria; kingdom Bacillati; phylum Actinomycetota; class Actinomycetes; order Kitasatosporales; family Streptomycetaceae; genus Streptomyces; species Streptomyces sp. SCA2-17. Next base: position 3,270,080 of record NZ_CP117521.1, on the reverse strand, counting down.
CCGGACCCGCGACCGCAGGCGCAGAAAGCGGCCACCCGGCCCGCAGCAGCGCTCCGGCCTTCCCCGGCCAGGCCAACGGCCCCGCACCCGCGAGCGCAAACCCCCACCCCGGTCCCGGCGGTGGCACGTCCGCCTTCCTCGGGCAGAACGCCCCGGCACCCGCCGCCGCGGGCAACGGCCCCGCACGCGCCGGAGTCCCCCACGGCCCTGCTCCCTTCCCGGGCCCGAGCGGTCCCGCACCCGCTGATGCAGGCAACAGCCACCCCGGAGAGAGCGGCGGCTCCGCGCCCGTAGGCGCAGGAGTTCCCCACGGACCCGCGCCTGTAGGCGCAGAGAACCCCGGTCCCGGCGGTGGCACCTCCGCCTTCCTCGGGCAGAACGCCCCGGCAGCCGCCGGCACCCCCGCGGCTCCCGCGCCCGGCGGCCCGAACAGCCCCGCACCCGTACCCGCGCCGGACGGCGCCCCCGCTCCGACCGGCCGTCGCCGGGCCCGGCGGCCCCTCGCCGAGGAGCCGGGCGCGGCAGCGGCGGCTCAGGGCGGTCCGGACACCTCCGGGCGGCCGATCAGCGTGCGCGCGCTGGGCCAGTCCGCGCCGTTCGCCCAGGCTCCCGGCCAGGAGCCGGTGCCCGGCGGCGGTTCGGGCCGCCGCCGGCGGCTCGGCAACCCGGCTGAGGGCGAGCGCGAGCGCGCACCGGAGCAGGAGCCGAAGCCGGGGCAGACGCCCCGCGCCGCAGCGCCGCAGCGCCCGCCGCTGCTCGACGCCCAGGAGGGGCGGGCGTTCGCCATAGGGGCACCGGACGAGGGTTCGGAGGGGCCGGAGCCCCTCGACGGCCCCAACGGCGCGGTCGAGGTGATGAACGCGCCGCGGCCCCCCATGGACGACGAGCTGCCGCCCGAGCCGCTCGACAACCCGCGCCGGCTCCTCGTATGGCCGGCCCCGGACCAGTCCACAGAGGCGGCGCTGACCGAGCGCGGCTACCGCCCGGTGCTCGTGCACTCGCGCGAGGAGGTCGACGCGCAAACGGCGGCCTACCCGGCGGCCCTGTTCGTGGACCCGCTGACCGGCCCGATCACCCGCACCGCGCTGCAGTCGCTGCGCGAGGCGGCCGTCGCGGCCGAGGTCCCGGTGCTGGTGACGGCCGGCCTGGGGCAGGCGACGCGGGACGCGGCCTACGGGGCGGACCCGGCGGTGCTGCTCAAGGCGCTGGCGCCGCGCGACAGCGAGATGCACCCGCCGCGCGTGCTGCTGATCGAGGAGCACGAGCAGATCGCGAACGCGCTGACGGCGACGCTGGAGATCCGCGGCATGCAGGTGGCCCGGGCGGCGACGGACGCGGAAGCGGTGACGCTCGCCGAGCAGATGCGCCCGAACCTGGTGGTGATGGACCTGATGCAGGTGCGCCGCCGCCGCGCGGGCATCGTCGACTGGCTCCGCGGCAACGGCCTGCTCAAGCGCACGCCGCTGGTCGTCTACACCTCGCCCGCGATCGACCCGGCGCAGCTGCCGCGGCTGGCGGCGGGCGAGACGGTGCTGTTCCTGGCGGAGCGGTCGACCAGCGCGGAGGTGCAGGGCCGGATCGTGGACCTGCTGTCGAAGGTCGGCACGGACTGAGCCGGCCGGCGGACCGGCCCGCCGAGCAGGCCGCCCAGCAGGCCGGCCCGGTCAGCCAGCCGCGCCCGGTTCGGGCTCCCGCTCCCCCGCCGGCCGGGTGATCCGCGCCGCGGCCGTCCGTACGGACTCGCGCAGCCCGGCCAGGTCGTCCTCCGCCCCGCCCACGAGCAGCCGGCGGAACTGGGGCACAGCCGTGGCCCACCCGGCCAGCGCGCTGATCATGAAGAGCAGGTGCCGCGGCGGCAGCGCCGCGTCGACCCGCCCCTTCTCCTGCGCGGCGGCGAAGGCCTCGGCCTTGGCGTCGTAGCGGGCGCGCCGGGCCGCCTCGTGCGGGATCTCCCCGTTCCCGTACTCCAGGCCCTCCCACAGGAGCAGCCGCACCAGCTCGGGGTGGGCCCGGTGGTAGGCCATGAGGCGGTCGACGTAGCAGTCGGGGTCGTCGGCGTCGACGGGCACGGCGGAGGCGAGCTCCAGCAGCGCGTGCTCAAGCACCTGGGAGAACAGCTCGGCCTTGTCACCGAAGTACGCGTAGATGAGCTGCTTGTTCGCCTTCGCCTCGCGGGCGATGCGGTCGACGCGCGCACCGGCGATGCCGTGGGCGGCGAACTCGGCGGTCGCCGCGGCGAAGATGCGCGCCTTGGTGGCCTCGGGATCCCTCACTGCTGCCATGCACCCAGCGTAACCAACTATTCGGTTGACAGCACGTTCTGTTTCACGTGAAACTTATAACCAACCAGTTGGTTATACCCGCACCGCGTTGCGCCACGCTGCACCGCGTCGCACCACACCACGCCACACCCAGCACGGCCCAGGGGGACCCACCGCTCATGCCCACGCCCGTAGACGCACCCGCCGGCACAGCCGCAGATCCCGCCGCCCCCGTATCGGCACCCGCATCCGCACCCGCGCCCGGGCCCGCCCGCGCCGGCAACACCGTCCTCCTCGCCGTCATCTCCCTCTGCACGGCCGTCACCGCCGCGAACATCTACCTCGCGGCCCCGCTCCTCGGCCTCATCGCCCGCGACTTCGGCGTCGCTCCCTCCGCGGCGGGCTGGATCGCCTCCGTCGCGCAGCTCGGTTACGCCATCGGCCTGCTGGTCTTCGCCCCGCTCGGCGACACCGCCGACCGGCGCCGGCTCGTGGCCGTGCTGTCCGCCGTGGCCGGCGCGGCCCTCGTCGCGGCGACGGTCGCGCCCGGCCTCCCCGCACTGGCCGCGGCCGTCCTGGTGGCCTGCGCCGCGACGGTCGTCCCGCAGCTGCTCGTGCCGCTCGTCGCCGAGCGGGCGCCCGCCGAGCGGCGCGGCCGGCACGTGGCCGCGGTCGTGGCCGGGCTGTTCACGGGCATCGTCGCGGCCCGCGTCCTCGGCTCGCTCGCCGGTCAGGCGTACGGCTGGCGCGCCGTCTTCCTCGGCTCGGCCGCGCTGACCGTCGCCATCGGCCTGCTGACCGCCCTGATCCTGCCGGCCGAGACCCGCCCGCGCCGCGCCTCCCGGCCGCTGAAGGCCGTCGCCGCACTGCCGGGCCTGCTGCGGGCCTCGTCCGAACTGCGGGCCGCGTGCCTGCGCCAGGGCGGCCTGTTCGGCGCCTGGAGCTCCCTCTGGACGACGCTCGTCCTGCTGCTCACCGCGGACGAGCCGTTCCACCTGTCCACCGCGTCCGCGGGCCTCTTCGGCCTGTTCGGGCTCGTCTCGACGGCGGTCGCCCCCGTGTCGGGCTCGCTCATCGACCGCTTCGGCGCGTCCCGGGTCGTCACCACGGCGTACGTCCTCGCGGCCGTCTCGCTGCCGCTGTTCTGGCTGGGCGGGCACCAGCTGTGGGCGCTGTGCGCGGGAGCGGTGTTCCTCCACACGGGCCTGATGGCCGGTCAGGTCGCCAACCAGACCCGGGCACTGGCCGCGACCGGCACGCCCGCGGCGGCCAACACGGCCTACGTCGTCGCGGCGTTCATCGGCGGCGCGAGCGCGTCGGCTCTCGCCGGCCCCGCGTACGCCCACTGGGGCTGGAACGGCGTGTGCGCCATCGCGACCGCCGCGATCGCCATCGGCTGGGCGGGCAGCGCTGCGGTGACGCGCAAGAACCGCTGACGCACCGCTGAAGAGCCGACGCACCGGGCGGTCTCCCGTATCGGGAGACCGCCCGCTCCGCTACGCCAGGACGGTGACCTCCAGCTCCCCGTCCGCGTACTGCTTGCGCAGCACCTTCTTGTCGAACTTGCCCACCGACGTCTTCGGCACGGTCACGACCACCGCCCACCGCTCGGGCAGCTGCCAGCGGGCCACCCGCTCGCCGAGGAACGCACGCAGGGCGGCGTAGTCCGCGTCCTTGCCGTCCTTGAGGACGACCGTGGCGAGGGGGCGCTCGCCCCACTTCTCGTCGGGGACGGCCACGACGGCCGCCTCGGCGACGTCCGGGTGGGCCATCAGGTGGTTCTCCAGCTCGACGGAGGAGATCCACTCACCACCGGACTTGATCACGTCCTTGGCGCGGTCGGTGAGGGTGAGGAAGCCGTCGGCGGTGATCGTGCCGACGTCGCCCGTGCGCAGCCAGCCGTCCGGGCTGAACTTGTCCTCGGGCCGCACCGGTTCGCCGACCGCGCCGCCGTAGTACGCGCCCGCGATCCACGGCCCGCGCACCTCCAGCTCGCCGGCCGACGTGCCGTCCCAGGGCAGCGTCTCCCCGCCGGGTCCGGCGAGCCGGGCCTCCACGGAGGAGGGCAGCCGGCCCTGGGTGACGCGGTAGGGCCACTCCTCCTCCTCGCTCAGACCGGCCGGCGGGTAGGCGACCGAGCCCAGCGGCGAGGTCTCCGTCATCCCCCAGGCCTGCACGATCCGCACGCCGTGGCGCTCGTGGAAGCCCCGCATCATCGCGGGCGGCGCGGCCGAGCCGCCGCTGATGACCGTGCGCAGCGAGGACAGGTCCCGCGGCCGGGCGTCGAGCTCGGCGAGCAGGCCGGCCCAGATGGTGGGGACGCCTGCGGACACCGTGGGCCGCTCGGTGGCGATCATGTCGGCGAGCGGGGCGGGCTGGAGGAAGCGGTCGGGCATCAGCAGGGACGTGCCGGCCATGAAGGCGGCGTGCGGCAAGCCCCAGGCGTTCACGTGGAACATCGGCACGACGGGGAGGCAGGTGTCGGCGGGCGTCAGGCCGAACGCCGAGGCCGCGTTGACCTCCATCGCGTGGAGGTAGACCGAACGGTGGCTGTAGAGCACGCCCTTGGGCTCGCCGGTGGTGCCGGAGGTGTAGCAGAGGGCGGCGGCCTGCCGCTCGTCCAGCTGCGGCCAGTCGAAGCCGGAGACGGGGCGGCCCGCGATCAGCTCCTCGTACTCGTGCACGCGGGGCCGGCAGCCCTCCAGCACGGAGCGGTCGCCCGGACCCGAGACGATCACGTGCTCGACGGTGGGGAGGTGCGGCAGGAGCGGCGCGAGCAGCGGCAGCAGCGAGCCGTTGACGAGGACCACGCGGTCCGCGGCGTGGTTGACGATGAAGACGAGCTGCTCGACGGGCAGCCGCAGGTTCAGCGTGTGCAGGACGGCGCCCATGGAGGGGATCGCGAGATACGCCTCCAGGTGGTCGCTGTTGTTCCACATGAGGGTCGCGATCCGCTGGTCGCCGGTCACCCCCAGCTCGTCGCGCAGCGCGTGGGCCAGCTGGACGGACCGCTCCGCGACCTCCCGGAAACTGCGCCGCAGTGGCTCGCCGTCCCCGGTCCACGTGGTCACCGTGGCGCCGCCGTGCACCAGCGCGCCATGGGCGAGGATGCGCGTGACTGTGAGCGGTACGTCCTGCATCGTGCTCTGCACCGGGGTCCTCCCGTAAGACCTGGTACGGCGGGTGTCGTCCGCTGATTGTGCTGGGGTATCTCGCGGTAAGTCACTACCCCGGGGCCGCTCGGACAGCGTGATCGGGACACCCTGGAGCGGGCCGTGACGCCTCTCCGCCCGCTCCGGAGACTGCGGAATTCACCGCGGGGCAATGCGTCATATTTTCTCCGGCGTCAACAAAGGGCATGTTCGGGCGTCAACACGAACGGGTGAATTCCTTGATGACCCGAAGAACGGAAAACCCCTCCGCACGGGCCCGGGAAACGGCCCGTGAGCCCCTGCGGAAACCCCGTCAACGGCGCCTGGAGCGCTCTCGGTACGACGGGGGACCACCGTTGCTTCGGCCATAGCCTGAACGCCCCGCGGCCTCTTCAAAAACTCGCGGGGAATCCGCATCCCCAACCCAGGAGATTGACATGACCACGAACGATGGCCCCCCTGCTCAGGGGCCGGGCGCCGACGCTGCGCGCACCCGGGAGCCGAGGGTCTTCCCCGGCGCCGGCCAGGGCCTCGACCGGGCGATGACGAAGCTCGCCGCCACCGCCATCTTTGTCTCGCTGATCCACGGGGCCCGCATGGAGCCCCACGCGGCGGGCCTGCTGACCATGGAGATCGTCGCCGGCACTTGCCTGATCCACTCCACCGGCCCCGCCATGCGGAGCGGTGGAACGAAGGTCAAGCAATTGCTGAACGCAATCACCGGCTAGCCGCCCCCCTATTGATCATATCGTCGTCGCTTCTGTTCGAGCCGGGCATCCGGTCCGGTTCGAACGGAGGCGCGTCCGTGCGCAAAATATGGAGTATCCCGACCGGGTGAACGACATGGTGGCAGCAAATGCAGCGGTGCGCGAGCGCGGAACCACCCATTCGAGGGAAGCGCGCTACCCTTCGCCACCCTGCGCCATGTTTCGCTATGCCCCTCGGTCGTACTCACGGTGCGGCGATACCGCGCCGCCAGCCGCGGTCCGACACCGCTACCGCCACCGCTACGCCGCGCAGGCCAGCTCCGGATCCTCGCGCAGCTTCCCGAGCGCCCGGGAGACCGCGCTCTTGACCGTGCCGACGGAGACGCCGAGCAGCTCGGCCGTCTGCACCTCGGTGAGGTCCTCGTAATACCTGAGGACGACCATGGCCCGCTGCCGCGCCGGCAGCCGCAGCACGGCACGCCACATCGCGTCGCGCAGCGCCTGCTGCTCGGCCGGGTCCACCGAGGGGGCCGCGTCGGGCTCGGGCAGCTCGTCGCAGGGGAACTCCTCGACCTTGCGCTTGCGCCACTGCGAGGTGCGGGTGTTCACCAGGGCGCGGCGTACGTAGCCGTCCAGGGCCCGGTGGTCCTCGATCCGCTCCCAGGCCAGGTAGGTCTTGGTGAGCGCGGTCTGCAGCAGGTCCTCCGCGTCGCACGGGTTCGAGGTCAGGGAGCGCGCGGTGCGCTGCAGCACCGGACCGCGTGCCCGTACGTAGGAGGAGAACGACGGGTACACGGCGGTGGATGCGCTGGTGCACACAGGCGTCGTGGTTGCTGTCATGCCTCAACGCTAGGAGCGCACCTGTACCCGGCGGATCGCCCGCAGGTGCCGAAGCGCGATCCCCCTCAGGTCGTACTGCTGGGGCTACCCCCACCTCCCGGAGGGGGAGAGGAATCGGGGACGGGCCGGGGGACGGCCCGGCCCCCTCCCCCCGCTCCCCTCAGTCGATGATCGCGACCGGCGCGTCCACCAGGTTGCGGTCGACGGTCAGCTTCCGTCCGCCGTGGGACTCGGTGATGTTCCCCTTGTACTGGTGGATGCGGCGGTGCGGCTGCCACGCGCCGCGCCCGATCGACGGCTCGCCGTCCGTCGTGGGCTCCACCCGCCAGCGGGCGAACCACAGCACGTCGGGCAGCGACGTCGCACCCGAGCGGCGGGCCCGGTCCATGTGCCGCACCCCGGACTCGGCGCTGCTGTAGAAGCCCGGCAGGTAGCCGGCGCTGCGCACGGCCGTCGCCCAGCCGCGGATGAAGGCCAGCGTCGTACGGGCGCAGTCGCCGTCCTTGTCGTCGTACGCCTCCATGTCGAGGTAGAGGGGGCTGTGGATGTCGATGCCGAGGCCGGAGGCGCGGGAGACGGCCTCCTCGCCCTCCGTCTGGCCCTGGTCGAAGGGGTAGGAGCCGATGGGGTAGCCCTTCTTGTTCGCCGCCCGCACGCAGGGCGACTGGGAGCCCACGTAGATCGGCAGGATGCGCCAGCCGAGGTCGTCGGCGCCCTCCAGCCAGCGCTCGCTCAGATACGTCTGGCGCGGGCAGGCGCGGGCGCGGCCGGCGAAGTAGACCCCGACGGCGCGGTAGTCCGACGACTTCCACGCGCTCAGCGTGGTCAGCGCGGGGGCCTGGCAGGTGTCGATGCCCCAGCCCTTGAAGACGGACGCCCCCTCGCTCCGCGGGTCCCCCCGGTCGCCGGCGCCCGCGGGCTCGGCGAAGATCAACTGGGTGACCACCGCCATAAGGGCGAGGAGATATCCGATGATCTTCCTTCGTCGGTCCATAACCGGAGTCAAAGGCGCTGGAGCCCGGCGCCGTTCCGTGACACGCCCTCCGTTCATCCGTCTGCCCCGAGAAGCAGCCCGGACGTGGGAACTCCGGTCCCGGCGGTGACCAGCACCCGGGCGGCGCCCGGCACCTGGTTCACGGCGGTGCCGCGCACCTGCCGCACCGCCTCCGCAATGCCGTTCATGCCGTGGAGGTACGCCTCCCCCAGCTGGCCCCCGTGCGTGTTCAGCGGCAGGACGTCCGACTCCACGAACGCGCCTCCTTCGCCGGGCGCGCAGAAGCCGAACTCCTCCAGCTGCATCAGCACGTACGGCGTGAAGTGGTCGTAGAGGACGGCCGCATCGACGTCCGCGGGGCCCAGGCCGCTGCTGCCCCACAACTGCCGTGCGACGACGCCCATCTCGGGCAGTCCCTCGATGCCGTCCCGGTAGTAACTGGTCATCTGCTCCTGCGCGCGGCCGGCGCCCTGCGCCGCCGCGAGGATCACCGCGGGCGGGCGGGCGAGGGTGCGGGCCCGCTCGACGGAGGTGACGACCAGGGCCTGCCCGCCGTCCGTCTCCTGGCAGCAGTCGAGCAGCCGCAGCGGCTCGGCGATCCACCGGGAGGCGGCGTGGTCGGCGAGGGTGATCGGGCGGCCGTGGAAGTACGCGGCCGGGTTCGTCGCGGCGTGACGGCGGTCGGTGACGGCGACGTGCCCGAAGACCCCGGGCTCCAGGCCGTACGTGTGCAGGTAGCGGCGGGCGGCCATGGCGACCCAGGACGCCGGCGTGAGGAGCCCGTACGGGAGTCCCCAGCCGAGCGCCGCGCCCTCCGCCGAGGGTTCGCGCGACCGCACCCCGGCGCCGAAGCGGCGGCCGGAGCGCTCGTTGAAGGCCCGGTAGCAGACCACCACCTCGGCGAGGCCGGCCGCGACGGCGAGGGCGGCCTGCTGGACGGTGGCGCAGGCCGCGCCGCCGCCGTAGTGGACGCGGGAGAAGAAGGTCAGCTCGCCGATGCCGGCCGCCTGGGCGACGGTGATCTCGGGGCTGGTGTCCATGGTGAAGGTGACCATGCCGTCGACGTCGCGGGGGCCGAGCCCGGCGTCGTCGAGGGCCGCGCGGACGGCCTCGGCGGCCAGGGCGAGCTCGCTGCGGCCGGAGTCCTTGGTGAAGGCGGTGGCGCCGATGCCGGCGACGGCCGCGGTGCCGGCGATCACGGGCGGGGCCGGGTGGGGAGGGGGTGGGCGGCGACGACGCGGCCGGTGACGTGGCGGCCGAGGCGGTTCGTACCGGCGACGGAGATCTCGATGAGGCCCTCGGACGCGGCGGTGTGCTCATCCACGGAAAGGATCCTTCCGGTCAGCACCAGAACGTCGCCTGGATAGCTGGGCACTCCGAGCCGGATGGAAACCTTGCGGAGAACGACATTCAGGCCGAGCTGACCGGTCACATAGTCGGTGACATAACGGCCGACCAAGCCATTGGTGGTGAGGATGTTCATGAAGATGTCAGGAGTGCCCTTTGCGCGGGCGGCCTCGGCGTCGTGGTGCACGTCCTGGTAATCACGGGAGGCGAAGGCACCCGCGACGATGAGCGTACGGGTGATGGGGACGGTGAGGGACGGGAGTTCTTCGCCGGGCCTCATGCGCCCGCCCCTTCCGGACCGGCCGACTGAGCGCGGAACACCGGGAGTTCCCATGCGTCGTCCACTCGTATGAATTCCAGCTCGACCGACATTCCTATGCGCACGCCGTCGTACGGGACGCCGGTGATGCTGCTGATCATCCGTACGCCTTCGGCGAGTTCGACGAGAGCGACGGCGTACGGCGGGTCGAAGGCCGGGAAGGGCGGGTGGTGCATGACGACGTACGAGTGGACGGTGCCGGAGCCGCCGGCCTCGACGGTCTCCCACGCGGGCGAGCCGCAGCGGCCGCAGCCCGGCAGCCAGGGGAAGCGGAGGGTGCCGCAGGCCGTGCAGCGCTGGATGAGCAGCTTGTGCGCGGCGACGCCTTCCCAGAAGGGGGCGTTGTCGCGGTTGATCACGGGGCGGGGGCGGGTGGGGTGGGTGGGCTCTGGGTGTTCTTCGGGAGCCGGGGGCCGTACGGGGGCCGGTGCGTATTTGAGGATGCGGAAGCGGTGGGTGCCGACGAGCTCGCCGGCGGCCCGCACGCGCATCATCGTGGTGATGAAGTAGCCGGCGCCGAGCCTGGTGGTCTTGCGGGGCGAGACGGTCTCGATGACCGTGTCGAAGGTGAGCCGGTCGCCGGGGCGGAGCGGGCGTACGTACTCCTGCTCGCAGTCGGTCGCGACGACCGCGGTGTACCCGGCGCCGTCGAGCAGGGCGAAGAGCTCGTCGTAGGCGGGGGTGCGGGCGGCGGAGGCACCGGAGAGACCGGGCATCGTCCAGGCCTGGAGCATGGTGGGCGGGGCGATCGCTTCATCACCGGTGTAGGCGGGGTTGGTGTCGCCCATCGCCTCGCACCAGTGCCTGATCATGGGGAGGTTGACGGGGTCGGGAGCGGGCGCGGAGACGGCGGCGGGCCGGCCCTCGAAGGCCTTGAGCAGGTGGTGGACGTCGCTGGGCGGACGCACGGGGACCCCCTCTCTCTTCTACCAATCTGACTATCCGTCAGATTCGGGAGGGCGGTCAAGGACCGCGCGCTGCCGGACATGGCTGCGCGGCGGCACCGGAGTGCCGCCGCGCACCATCACCAGACCCTCTGTCCCGGTCACCCGGTCGTCCCAGTCGCCTGGTCGCCCCGGCACCTGGTCACCTATGCCGCCCCCGGCCGTGCCACCCCCGGATCCGGCCCCGGCCGCCCCGGCCTACCAGCGGTCGTCGGTGAAGATGATGGTGACGTTGTCCTGACGGATGGCCGTGTTGCCCGGGCCGTTGGCACTCGCGGTGTTGGCCGCGTTGTGCGCGCCGGTGCCGGTCGCCTGCTGCTGCGTCGTACTGGAGTTCCCGTGGTTGCTTCCCCCGACGCCGCTTCCGACGACGGCCGCCGCGGCGGCGTTCGACCCGCGGTTGGCCACCTGGTTGCCATTGCCGTCGTCGGAGGCGTGGGCGACGCCTGAGAGGAGGACGGCGGCCACGGGGACGGCGGCGGCGGTGGTGAGGACGCGAGCAGTGCGGGTGCTTGCCATTTCAATTCCTCCGGAACGCTGAGCGGAACTACTGCCCAATAGAGATAACTACTCGGCAGAGCCGGGGAGTTGGCCGACCACCCGGCGAGGTTTCGACGTCGCACCTCAAGATTGCCCCCCGAATCCCCGGCGAACCACCCGTCCCTCGCCATTCCCTCGCAAGCATGACCACTCCGCCTTAAACCCCGTCACTTCGCCGGACCGCCGACCCCTGGCCCCCAGGGGACCCTTGAAGACCAAGAGCCACAAGGGCAGAACCGTTCCGGCGAAATTTCGGCCAATTTCGTAAACGTAGCCGGGAAGGGGGCGGCAGGAGAGGGCATATACGTTCAGGCGGGGCGGGGGGAGGCGGCCGGGGCCGTTCCCACCACCACGGTCGCGTCCAGCTCCTCGCACTCGACGACCTGCGCGCTCAGCCCGGCCGCCAGGAACGTCGCGACCGTGCCCGCCGCCTGGCGCTCGCTCGTCTCGACCAGCAGGTGACCGCCGGGCGCGAGCCAGTCCACAGCGGCCGCGGCGACCCTGCGCTGCACGCCGAGCCCGTCCGACCCGCCGTCCAGGGCCACGCGCGCCTCGTGGTCGCGGGCCTCGCCGGGCAGGAGGGCGATCGCCTCGGTGGGCACGTAGGGCGCATTGGCCACGAGTACGTCTATGCGCCCCTGGAGTTCCCGGGGCAGCGGCTCGTAGAGGTCGCCTTCGTACACGGCGCCGCCCGCGCCGACGTTCCGCCGGGCACAGCGCACCGCGGCGGGGTCGATGTCGGCCGCGTGCAGCTCGGCGTCGCCGAGCACCGCGGCGAGCACGGCGCCCACCGCTCCGGAGCCGCAGCACAGGTCGACGATGACGGCGCGCGGGGAGGGGAGGGCGAGGGCGAGCGCCGCCGCCTGTCCGACCAGGAACTCCGTACGCCGCCGCGGTACGAAGACGCCCGCGTCGACGGCTATGCGCAGGCCGCAGAACTCGGCCCAGCCGACCACGTGTTCGAGCGGGAGTCCGGCGGCGCGCCGCGCGACCATGTCCTCTGCCTCGCCGGCCGTACGCGCCGCGCCGAGGATGAGCCGGGCCTCGTCCTCGGCGAAGACGCAGCCGGCGGCCCGGAGCGCGGAAACGACGCGAGGAAAGAGGAAGGAGGAAGAGAAAGAAGAAGAGGAAAGCGAGGGGAGAGAAGAGGGGAGAGAAAGCGAAGCAACCATGAGGGGGCCTTCCGGATCACCGAAGGGCGCTCTCGCGGGTCGGCTACAAGGAAGAGGCGACCGTACGACCGTAGGAAGAGAGCACCCTGACTGCCACTGCGGTAATGGGTCTCACCTCCTGGGACGGTTTTCTGCCACTGGCCGGGAGCAACAGTACCTGATCACTGGCGGCTCGGGCAGGTCCACGACAAAGCGGAACGGACGTCAATAGCGGTGCCGTTTTAGGACGTACCACCGGTAGCCCTTGCGTCCGAGGGGCGCGCGCGTGGTGGGATATGGCGATGCGACCCCCCATACGCATACCCTCCCGCCCCCACAACCCGTACGAAGAACTGGCAGAACTGGCCGACCCGGAGCCCCACACCGAGCCGCCCCCACTCATCCCCCTCCGCCTCAGCTACCCGGAAGCGGAATCGGATGCGGAACCGGACGACGATCCCTGGTCGCCGCCGAACCACCGCCGCGGCAAGCGCGGCCGCCGCCGTCGCCGCAGCCCGTTCGCGGCCGTGCCCCGCGCGCTGAAGCTGCTGATCGCGCTCGCCCTCTGCGGCGGGATCCTGGTCCTGGCGGACCGCTGCGCACAGATGTACGCGGAGAAGAAGGCACAGCAGAAGCTCCAGCAGGAGCTCCACCTGGCGGCCGCTCCCCAGGTGGACATCCACGGCTTCCCGTTCCTCACCCAGGTCCTGGAGAAGCGGCTGCAGCGCGTGGACGTCACCGTGCCGCACGTGGCCGCCGACCGCGTGTCCCTCGCGGAGGTCCGGGCGAGCGCCCACGACATCCGGCTCACCGGAAGCCTCCCCAACGCCATTCGCGGCGCCGTCGTGGAAAACCTCGACGGCGAGGTCCGGCTCTCCTTCGACGACATGAACCGGGAACTCGCCGCCTCACAGGTCCGCTTCAGCCGCCACGACGACCACGCGGTCGACGCCAACGGCAAGCTGACGATCGCGGGCCAGGACGTACGCCTGCGGGCCCAGGCCCGGCTCCAGCTCTCGGGGGGCCGGAGCCTGTCGACGAACATCGACGACATGAGCCTGGACCTGCCCGGCATCGCCACCTACCGCCCCGGCAAGGGCAAGGGCCTCACCCTCCACCACGAGACCGCCGAACGCATCAGCCGCGACACGGCACGCGCCAAGGCCCTGCTCTCGGTGCCGGCCCTGGCGGAACGGCTGGGAGTCTCCCCCACCGATGTCGCCCTTGCCCTGCGGAGCGAGGAAAAACTGCACCAGCTGACGGGCGCGCCCCGCTTCGTGGAGAAGCTCACCCGCCTCAACCTGATCGACGCCGTCGTCGACCACCCCTGGCTCCTGGAAAAGCTCGGCATCGACCCCCACCTGATCGCCGCCCTGACCCACGTCCGCCCCCCGGAACTCACGGACCGCCTGTCCTTCTCGTTCGCCCTCCCCAAGCAGGCCCGCGACCTGCAACTGCGCGACGTGAGGGTGGAGAAGGACGGAATCCGGGCGATGCTCTCGGCCGGGGAACTACCGGTGGGCGAGACGGGGTGACGGCGCCCATGAAGCAGGCACGCACGAAGAAGGGGCACCCCTACCGAGGGGCACCCCTTGTGACCTGCGCGGACGCAGGACGGGCGGAGAGTGTGGGATTTGAACCCACGGTGACATCGCTGCCACGACGGTTTTCAAGACCGTTCCCTTAGGCCGCTCGGGCAACTCTCCTCGCACCCGCCTACCTGCGACGGAGCGGGTACAGCCTACCGGCCGCGGGGCGTAGTCGCGTAGGCCCGTCCACTGGTCGTCCACGGACGGCCGCTGCGTCAGTGCGGGATGCCCTCGATGATGTCGCGGGCACCCTGCCGCAGCAGCTCGGCACAGACCCGGGTGCCGAGGGTGGCGGGGTCGTTGTCGCGTTCGCCCCAGATGTGGGCGTGGACGAATTTCGACCCGTCGCGGGAGAAGACCATGCCGCGCAGGGACAGCTGCCCGTCGGGGTCGGTGATGCAGTGGCCTGCGATGGGACTGTTGCAGTGCCCGCGCAGGCCGTGCAGCATGACCCGCTCGGCAGTGATCTCGGTCATGGTCCGCTCGTCGTTGAGCCGGGCCAGCAGTCCAGTCACGGCCGCGTCGTCCCGGCGGCACTCCAGGCCCAGGGTGCCGGCGCCGACTGCGGGCAGCACCTCGTCCACGCTGAAGACCTGCCGCCCGCGGTGGGCGATCCCGAGCCGCTCCAGCCCGGAGGTGGCGAGCACCATCGCGTCGAGCTTGGCGTCCACCTTCCTCGTGCCGTCGAGCTTCTCGACCCGCGAGCCGACCGCACCCCGGACCCGTACGACGCTGAGATCGGGCCGCACCCGGTTGATCTGCGCCTTCCGCCGCACCGCGGAGGTAGCGACGACGGCGCCCGGCGGGAGATCGTCCAGAGTCTGCCGATCGGAGCCCTCCGGAAAGAGCAGGACGTCCCGCACGTCGTCCCGGAGCAGGTACGCGGCGAAGATCAGCCCTTGTGGGAGAGGCCGGTCGCCGGGGACGTCCTTGACGCAGTGGACGGCCATGTCGACGTCACCGCGCTGGAGCATCTGATCGATTTCCTTGACGTAGAGCCCCTTGCCACCGAGCTGGGCTAGGTCCCCCTGCCACTTGTCCGCCTCGGTGGTCACGGGCACCACGTCGATCTTCAGCTCCGGCTCCTCCTTCCGCAGAAGGGCAGAGACCTGCTCGACCTGGGCGAGCGCCATCGGGGAACTGCGGGTGCCGATCCGAAGGGTGCGGGCGGGGAAGTCGGTCATGGTGTGGCCTCCTCGTTCCTGGCTTCCAGGTAACTGACGGGGCGGGCGCGATGCGTACGCAACGCCCGTGAGACACGTGCGGACAGTCGGGGGTGGAGCAGTTCGAGCGCGGAGCCGGTGTACTCCCAGCGCCACGCGTCGAGCTCCTCGGGCTGGAGGGCGATGCGGTTCTCGTCGCCGGAGTACAAGCGAGGTCCGGTGAAGAGGAAGGACAGCCGGTCGCGCCGCCCCGGGCGGGTGGCCTGCAACCATTCGACGGCGAGGAACTGCCAGGAGTGGGTATCGAAGGTGAGGCCGAGTTCTTCACGGACTTCCCGCCGGACGGCGTCGAGGGGCGATTCCCCCGGTTCAACGATCCCGCCGGGCAGATGCCACGGGCCGCCGGCCTTCGCCGGGTGCACCAGCAACATGCGTCCCAGACGATCCATGATCAGTACGTAGGCCGTGACGGGGAAGCCGTGGGCGACCGTGACCCCCTTGGCCCGCTCGCCGCGCTCCTGGCCGTGCTCGCCGGCTTGGTCCTGGTCGACGTCGGCGTAATCGGTGAACGTCCGCCGGAACGGCCGGTGACCTGAGTCCCGAGCGTGCTCGAACATCCACCCTTCGACAGTCCCACGGTCGACAAAGCGGCCGGAGTGCGCGCCGCACTCGTCCTCGTCACCGGCCACGCACTCCGCGGTGTACTCGGGACACACCGCCTCGTCCTGCGTGATCGTGTACGGCTCGAACCGAAAGACCCGGCTCACTGGTGCCCCTCCGCGTGCCTGCGCATCCGGATGTCGCAGTCCGTGACGGTCGTGTAGTCACCTGCCGTCCGGGCGTCCAACCGGGTAGACGCCAATCTCGTGCACTCACCGCAACCGGGGACCGGTTCCGGCGGCTCAAAGGTCGGCAATCCCAGGTGGGGGGCCGATGACATGGTCGTCCTACGAGTGCTCATCCCCGCTCCTCGTGTCGTCCGAATGGCGACACGCTAGGAGCACGAAAGTCCGACCATCCAGTGAGTTCTACGTTGTTGCACGCGAGTTCTTCACCGGAGGGAGTCGAGTGCTGCGGTCACCACAGCTCGGGCTGGCGCCCCGTACACAGCCAGGTCCCGCAACTCGGAGAACGCTTTGACGTACATCGCGACCTCACCCGGCGCCGTGACGGTCACCTGGGCCGTCAGCAGCTCCACGTGGACCCGCTCGTCATCAAAGATGTTGAAGCCTTCCAGGGTCCACATGCCGCGGCCCTGGGCCGTGAACGGAATGATCCCGACGGATACAGCGGGAAACGACATCACCGACAGCAGGTGTCCCAACTGGCCGGCCATCGTCCCGGCATCGCCGATCTGGTACCTCAACACCGACTCCTCAATCAACAGAGTGAATCGGTGCCCCGCTTCCTGGAGGACGCGCGCCCTGGCCATACGGGCGTCGACAGCTTCGGCAGTGTCGTCCGGCGTGCCGTGGAATCGGCGAATGACCGAGAGCAGCGCGGATGCGTACGCGGGAGTCTGGAACAAGCCGGGTACGACGTGTGACGCGTAGCCTCGGTGCAGCTTCGTACGCTCATAGAGCGGGAGGCGTGATTCCTGCAATCGCCGCAAGCCGGTGCGCTGCAGTCGCTTCCACTCCAGATACATGGAGTCGGCAGTCCGCGACGCCGCGATGATGTCAGCCGCCTGATCGTCTGCATCACATGCCGCGCACCATGCCCGGATATCCGCGTCGGACGGAGGCGTCCGCGCGTTTTCGACGCGTGAGGACTTGGACTTGTTCCACCCGCAGCGTACGGCCAGCTCATGCCCTGTCAGCCCCGCGTCGAGACGGACCTCACGCAGCTTCGCCGCCACTGCCTTGCGCGCTGCTTCGACGCTCGACGACTGGTATTTGGGCATGAGCCGGCTCGTCTACTAACGCCGTTAGACGGCAAACTCCTGGTGAGGTGTGGCGCGCTGCCAGACCGCTTCAAACGCCTCAGCGCACAGTTTGACCACTGCCGGGTCGTCGCACAGTTCGTGCCCTGCAGAGGCGCCGTCACCGCTGAAGTGCCCAAAGCGGATCAGCCGGTCATCGAACAGCCAGAAGTCCGCGCCGGGCAGAGCGAGCGTGGTTGCGTCCTTTCTGGGCAACCAGCGGACCCTTTCGCCGGCCGCGACGTTCAGGTAGGTTCCCGCGTGCTCGTAGCGGATGTACTCGCTAGCGGGCAGAGAGACCACCCGGGCTCGACGCATCTCCACGCCGCGCGCGACCGTGCTTCGCACCAGATCGAGCCAGGAGCGACGGCGCTCCACCGACTCGTGCGTGATCCGCCCACAGGCTTGCCACTCCGCGAAATCGTCGGCCTCTGAGGCGACGCTGTACGTATCCCGCAGCTCCAGGTGAACGGCCGACCGGTGGCACTCCTTGATCAGGTCACTGAACGGCGGAACGCTGTTCGGCCTCATCGCACGCCTTCCTGATCAGCGGCACCATACGCGCCGGAATCCGGATCACTGCTTCCGTGTCGGGGATGTGGCCCACCGTACGGCACTCGTCTTCGGTCTCGCCGTCGGCCTTCCAGCCCTGGAACACCAGGTCGGCTGACTTGCCGTCCACCCACACCGTGGGGCAGTCATCGCCGTTGGTGTTCGGGTCCTTGCCGAAGAACAGTAGAGCCATGACCTTGACCCCTGCCTACTCGGTTGCGTCTGGTTGCACAGACGATGACCCGGCCGACCGGCCCCGTCAAGGGGCCGTGGTGCCCCGCCTCGGACTCCGCAGTCGGCAACGCACAGCAGGGGAGTCAAGACTGGCCACGGAATGGCTCCTATGCCACAGACAGTCAGCCACGACGGCGGGGCAGCCGAGCGGTCGTCCGCCATGTGTGCACCTGTGCCACTTCCCGGCATCAACCACTATGCCAATGCTTTTCCCTCGTCACGGCCTGAGCCCCCCACGGGTCAGCGGCGCTGGTGCTGATACACCTCCCGCAGGCGAACTCGACGCCGCACGCGAAGCGTTCTGCACCACAGAGCATCGGCCCACCACGGGCCTTTGCGGGCGCCGCGAGCCTCGGGCAGTGCCCGGTCGGGCCGGGGTGCGTGGTCCTGGTGGTGCTGCTGCTCGAAGCCCGTCACACCGGGTGGCCGTGGAGTGCCGGCCGCCAGTCGGGGTGCTGAACGTGTTCCGGGCGGTGTGCGAAGCAGTGGTGCGCGCTGAGCGGCCGGGGGCCGCCGTATAGCGGGGCGGAGACAGGAGCGGGCGGCGGCCGCGGGCCGCCAGCGCGCGCGGACCGCGTCAGCGGTCCGCCTTGAACAAGTACAGAAACTCTGAACAGCCTGCCCGCCCTCCACCGGCCGTCCGGCGTGACGGGCTTCGAGCTGCCCCACCACCAGGACCACCGCCACCGGCCCGGCCCGGCACTGCCCGCGGCTCCCCGGCACCCACGAACCGCCCGCGGGCGGCCCGACCAGGCAAGCTCGCGGCTCGGAAACGGACGGTAACCAGGACGGCCTATGCGCGTTCATCATGTATGACCAACACCAAGCGTGTATTTGCCGCCCTCGCCCTTGTGGGGGCCGCACTGACCATGTCGGGCACTGCCCATGCCGAGGCCCCCGCCGGGACGGCAAACAGCCGCATCATGGCCGCTCCAGATGACGGCCTGTTGGGAGGGTTGGGCCTCGGCGGCCTCGCCGACTCCGCCTGCAACCTACTCCACAGCCTGCTCGGCGAGGGCAGCACTGCCTCTTAACGGGATGGTCGTCCCCTAGTCGGCGGCCTTGGGTCTGCACTACACGCAGGCCCCGGGCCACGCAACGCGACTCGCGCCGTGCCCATCCCACCCGTCCTCGTCCGCCTGCTCCGCGACCACATCTCAGCATTCGGCGTCGCCGAAGACGGCCGGCTTTTTCGCGCCGCCCGCGGTGGACACCTGCTCTCCAAGGAGTACGGCGAGATCTGGAAGTGCGCCCGCCAGCCGCCCTGTCCGAGGCCGAAGCCACGTCGCCCCGTGCAGCTAAGGCCTACTCATTGCGGCATGCGGGCGTCTCGCTCTGGCTGACCTCCGGCGTCGTCCCCGCCGAGGTCGCCCGCCGCGCGGGCCACAGCATCGCCGTCCTCTTCCGCTTCTACGCCAAGGTCCTTCACGGCCTCCAGCAGGAGGCCAACGAAAAGATCGAGCGAGCCCTGACGAAGGCCGCCGAGGCATCAGCTGGGTAGCCCCTGCATCCCGGAGCGGAGTGCGGGCCGTAGCTCACGAAGAGCCACGGCCCGCACTCGTTTTGCGTTCAGAGGGCCTCTTTGGCAGCCAACGGCGTTGCTGTTCCGGGCGGTTACCTTCGTATCCCTCTCAGCACGTACCGTACTGCTCGGGAGGGGTGCTAACGGTGGAGACGGATGGAACGCCCAACCGGGACTCGTCGGTCGCGTGGTGGGCTAACAAGTTGATGGCATTACATGTGCAAGGTGCAAGCATTGCCCGCTCTTCAGTCAGCAATCAGTTCCATGGCGGTCGCTCGGACATCGTTGTTCAAGCTGGTGTGATCAACGGCGGCGTCTGGCTCGGCGCCTTCGACGAGCGGCCCAGCCTGCTCTCGTTCTTGCAGCGAGCCCAACTCTCCCAACGTCAGAGTATGATCGGATGGCTATCTCAACCTCCCCCGAGCTTGGCAGCGCGAGTTCCCCCCACCCAGGCAGATCTGGACTTCGGGATAGTGATCTTGCGGGAGAATCTTCAACAAGTCGCGCTGGCCTGTTCGAATCAAGTCGGTGAGACGGCTGAAGCTGTGTGGGACGCTCTGTGTCATAGCGCCAACACCCAGTTCGGCCTCCACTGGAAGCACTGTGGCAGCGACCAACGCTTGTGTTCCATCGACGCCGATGCACACGAAGATCACACTCGGCGCATAGTCCAGGCAATCGACGCATATGTCCGTACCGTCCGTAGCAGCCGCACGGACTGAGATGCGGCCTGCAACTATCCACTGGGGCTCTCGGGCCCGGGCCTCAGATCGGCCACACGCGCTGATCAAAGCCGGGATATCGGCGATCCAAGGTGAGATGGACACCATGCGAAAGGGGCGTCCCCGAATCAGGAATACCCCTTCTGACAGCGCCTACGCTGGCCTCGGCGGAGGCTGAGGGATGTGAACCCTCGGTGACATCGCTGCCACGACGGTTTTCAAGACGTTCCCTTAGGCCGCTCTCCGCGAGCTCCACGATCACTCGGATTTCGCACCTGCGATCGAGCGATCCGCGCCGTCATGGACTGTGGCGGTTTCCGACCGTGCGGCGCGACGGGCAGCGCTGCCAAGGTGACGTGTGTCACTTCCGACGGTTCGTCGGCGGTGCAGTGGACCGCGAGAGAGGAAGTCCTGTCACATGGCTCCCGTTCCGGTACAGCCCGGTATCTACAAGATCCACGCCCACATCATCGGTCCCACCTCCCTGGTGACGGCGACGGAGTACGCCATCAAGTACGGCGCGCCCGTCATCACCGACCGGCTGAACCCCCTGCCGATCGAGCAGGAGTGGCTCATCGAGCCGTTCACGCCCGAGCCGAACGCGCCGTACGTGATCCGCCTCGCCCAGCACGACAGCGCGGGCCTGATCGTTCCCGAGGACAGGCTCTTCGTGAACAGCGTCAAGCGCGAGGAGCTGGCGAAGTTTCACTTCGAGCGGGTCATCGGCGGGTTGAAGATCCTGACGGAGAATGAACTCGCCCTGCGCGCCGGGCACCGTGGTGCGCAGATCACGGTGGTCAAGCCCGCGCCGGAGTTCCAGGAGACCTGGACCCTGGAGTTCATCAGCCCGCCGAACGAGGACTGACACGCTTGAGCGCGGGGCGGCCGGGCGCACCCGGCCGCCCTTTCGCGCGACCTGGCCGGGAAAGCCGCGGGTTCCCGGAAGGTGGTCACCCCGCCTGCGGCGGGCCGGGCGGGAGGCGTAGGGCCAGGCCGTCGAGCATGGCCTCCAGGCCGTAGGCGAACTTGGCGTCACGCGTCGCGACCGGGTCGAGCGCGTCGGTCGCGGCGGCGGCGTAAGCCTCGGTCAGGTTCTCGTGGCCCGCGGCGGCTTGCTGGGCGGCGGGCATGAGACGGGCGATGAAGCCGGCCTCCGTCTCGCCGGTCCGGGCCACCGTGTTCAGCCAGGCCGCCTCGGCGCTGCTCATGCCCATCACGTACGCGATGAGGGAGTCGATCGCGCGGGTGGGATCGGGGAAGCCCGCCTTGATGAACAGGGCCCCCAGCCGGTCGGAGAAGGACATCAGGTTGGGGCCGAGGTAGGCCAGGCCGGCCTGGCCCAGCACCGAGGTCAGCCAGGGGTGTCGCAGGGCCGTCGCACGGAAGGAGGCGGCGGCCCGGGTGGCTGCCGTCCGCCAGTCCGCGGAGTCGGCGGGCGGTACGTCTATCTCCCCGAAGACCTGGTCCACGGCGAGCTCCATCAGCTCGTCCTTGGTGGCGACGTGGCGGTACAGGGAGGTCGCTCCGGCATTCAGCCGGGCGCCCAGCTTTCGCATGCTCAGGGCCTCGATGCCCTCGGCGTCCAGCATCACGATCGCTTCCCGGACGATCGCGTCCTGGGACAGCCCGCGCTGTTCCGCCTCGTGGGACCGGCGGGTCCAGACGGAGGGGATGGGCTTCGGCTTCTGCGGCGCCTTGTCGGCGGCCATCGGCTCGCTCCTTTGCGTACGTCGTGCGCAGTCAGCGTACAGGCTTAAGGGGTTGCGAACACCGTACGCCCACGCGTACGGTGTTCGCATCGCTCGGAACAGTGTGCGCATTGCCGGAACGTCGTGCGCACGACCCCGGAAGGAAAGCCCGATGGCAGCCGCAGCCGAAGTCGCAGGATCCCGGAACGAGACCCGCAGTCCGCACCGCTGGTGGATCCTGATCGTGCTGTGCCTCAGCACGCTGGTCCTGGTGGTCGACAGCATGGCGCTGACCGTCGCCGTGCCGGCCATGACCGAGGACACCGGGGCGAGCCCCCAGCAGATCCAGTGGATCCTCGACTCCTACGTGCTGGTCTTCGCCGGCCTGCTGCTGACCTCGGGAAGCCTCGGGGACCGGTTCGGCCGCCGGAAGGTGATGATCATCGGCCTGCTGCTCTTCGGAGCGGCGTCGCTGGCCGCGGTGTTCTGCACCACCCCGGGTGAAGTCATAGCCGTCCGCACGGTCATGGGCGTCGGCGGCGCGCTCATCATGCCGTCCACGCTGTCGATCCTGATCACGGTCTTCGACGAGGAGGAGCGCCCGAAGGCGATGGCGGCCTGGGGCTCGGTGTCGATGCTCGGCCTGGTCGGCAGCCCGGTCCTCGGCGGCGTCCTGATCGACCGCTTCTCCTGGCACTCGATCTTCTTCATCAACGTCCCGGTCGTCGTCCTGGCCGTGGTGGCCGGTCTGCTGCTGATGCCCGAGTCCAAGGGCCCCTGGCAGAAGCCCGACCCGCTGGGCGCCGTCCTCTCCGCCGTCGGCATGACCGCCCTGGTCTGGTGGATCGTCGAGATCCCGCAGCACGGCGCCTTCGAAGGCCGCGGGCTGATCACCCTCGCCGTGGCCGCCGCCTCCCTGACCGGCTTCGTGATCTGGGAGAACACCACCGCCTCCCCGATGGTCCCGCTGGTCCTCTTCAAGCACCGCGACTTCACCGGCGGTTCGATCTCGCTGGCCCTGGTCCAGATCGGCAACGGCGGTCTGCTCCTGGTCCTCACCCAGTACCTCCAGTCGGTCCTCGGCTACTCCCCGGTCAAGGCCGGCCTGGCGTTCACCCCGCTGGCCGTCGCCGCGCTGATCGGCAACGGAGTCGGCGCCAAGCTCGCCGCCAAGGCCGGCCACCGCCGGCTGATCCTGGCCGGCATGCTCCTGATGGCAGCCTCCTTCGGCCTGCTGACGACCGTCAGCGCCGGCAGCGGCTTCACCGTCCCCGCGATCGCCCTCGTCCTGCTCGGCCTCGGCGCCGGTACGGCCATGCCGGCCGCGGTGGGCGCCCTGATGGGAACCATCCCCGCCGACAAGGCGGGCGTCGGCTCCGCTCTGAACGACACCATCCAGCAGGCCGGCACCGCCCTCGGCATCGCCATCCTCGGCTCGCTGCTCACCAGCAGCTTCTCCGCGGAGATGCCGGCCGGCGCCCCCGAGCAGGCCAAGCAGTCGATCAGCGGTGCGCTGGCCGTCGCCCAGGGCGACGCGGGCCTGGTCCGGGCCGCCAAGGACGCCTTCACCGCCTCGATGACCACCACCCTCACCGTCAGCGCGATCGGTGTCCTGGCCGCCGCACTGCTCGCCGTGGTGGTCATGCGCGGCGGCAAGGGCGGGGCCCCGCCTGCCGAGGGTGCCGCCGCCGCGGAGAAGGAGGTCCTGCCGGCCGCCTGACCGGGCCGCCGCGCCCCCGCTGTTTCGAGCCGGGGAAGCCGGCATGCGGAAGGGGCGCCCCCGAGCCGGGGGCGCCCCTTCCGTCATTGCATTGACGTTTACTGCAATGACGTTTACTGCAATGACGTTTACTGCATTGTCGTTTCGGCTGACGCCTCAGCTGTCGCCCTTGCGTTCGCCCAACGTGATCTCCGCCGTGGACTGCTTGCCGTCGCGCGTGTAGGTCACGGTGACCTTGTCGCCCGGCTTGTGGGTCCAGATCTCACTGATGAGGGTGGGACCGCTGTCGACGGTGGTGTCGTCGAGCTTGGTGATGACGTCGCCGGGCTTGAGACCCGCCTTGTCGGCCGGGCCGCCCGGGGTCACGGCCGGGCTGTTGTTGTCGCCGTTGGGGGCGATCCGGGCGCCGCTGCCGGCGTCCTTCATGTTCACCGAGGCGGAGATGACCGGGTAGACCGGCTGACCGGTCCTGATGAGCTGGTCGGCGACGTTCTTGGCCTGGTTGATCGGGATGGCGAAGCCGAGGCCGATGCTGCCGGCCTGCTGCTGGGCGCCGCCGAAGCCGCCGCCGTTGTTCGCGGACTGGATGGCCGAGTTGATGCCGATGACCGCGCCCTGGGCGTTGAGGAGCGGCCCGCCGGAGTTGCCCGGGTTGATGGACGCGTCCGTCTGAAGGGCGCTCATGTACGAGGCCTTGCCCATGCCGCCGCCGTCGCTGGAGGCCACCGGCCGCTTCTTGGCACTGACGATGCCCGTGGTGACCGTGCCCGACAGGCCGAACGGCGCACCGATGGCGATCGTGGCGTCGCCCACCGCCGTCTTGTCCGAGTTCCCCAGGGGGATCGGGTTGAGCTTCGCGCCCGAGGGGTTCTTCAGCTTTATGACCGCGACGTCGTAACCCTGCGCCCTGCCCACGACCTCGGCGTCGTACTGCTTGCCGTCCGAGAACGTGGCCATGAGCTTGCCGCCGCCCTGTGCGGCCGACGCGACGACGTGGTTGTTGGTGAGGATGTGGCCCTGCTTGTCGTAGACGAAGCCGGTGCCCGTGCCGCCCTCCCCGCCCCCGCTCTGGGCCTCGATGGTGACGACGCTCGGCAGCGCCTTGCCGGCGATGTCGGCCACGGAACCGGGGGTGCGGCTCTCCGTCTTCGGGTCGCCGGAGGAGGAGACCGTCGTGGAATTGCCGCTGTCGTCCCGGCTGGCCGCCCAGTAACCGATCCCGCCGCCGATGCCGCCCGCGACGAGCGTCGCCGCCAGCGCCATCGCCACGAGGCCGCCGGCACGCTTACGAACCGGCGGGTACGCGTCCGGACCGCCCGCCCACACGCCGGTCGGGCCGACCGGGCCCGCCGGGCCGCCACCCGCCGGTGCACCGTACGGGTACGGGTGCGCCTGAGGCTGCCCCTGCGGGGGCGCGGGCGGCGCCGGGTGCTGCTGGGCCTGCCCGTCGTACCAGCCGCCGCCGGGGTGACCCTGGACGCCCGGCTGACCCTGCACTCCGGCCCGGCCCTGCACGCCTGCCTGCGGCGCGCCCGCCTGGGCGTACTCCGGCTGAGCCGGCTGAGGCTGAGGCTGAGGCGCCTGAGGCGGAGCCGCCGGCTGCTCCGGAGCGGGCGCCGGAGCAGGGGGTACCGCAGGGGGCACGACAGGAGGGGCCGGGGCCGCAGGGGCATCCGCGGCGGACGGCGCAGCCTGCGCGTCCGTGCCTGCGGGCCGCTGCTCACCGGCTGCCGGCTGCTCACCGGCCCCCGGCGCCGCCTGACCGCCCTTCGCCATAGAGATGCCGGACGAACCGTCCGACGGACCTCCCGACGAGCCGCCCGGAACATCCGGAACGCCCTCCGCAGGCGCGCCCGCTGCGCCCTCGTTCTCGGTGCTCACAGCTCTCTCCTCATCAGGTGCACATCAGTTCGGTGTGGTGGAGTCCGCGTCGCCCCACGACCAGCTTTTCCCAACACGCGTCAGACCACCGTAAGCGGACCCTGTGCCCCACGGCAGCACACGTTTACTCCGGGCACTCCCCGGCAAAAGGGACCGCATGCGTGAGGGTGCCGGGCGATGGCACGATAACGCGGTGACCTATGCGCACCCGGCCCGGGACCTCGGCCCCGAGCGCCACCCGCTCTCCGTCGTCGCCCACCGCGGGGCCTCCGACGACGCTCCGGAACACACCCTGGCCGCCTACCGGAAGGCGATCGAGGACGGCGCCGACGCGCTGGAGTGCGACGTACGGCTCACCGCCGACGGTCACCTCGTCTGCGTGCACGACCGCCGCGTCAACCGCACCTCCAACGGCCGCGGCGCCGTCTCCGCCCTGGAGCTCGCCGATCTCGCCACCCTCGACTTCGGCTCGTGGAAGGCCGACGTCTCGGCCACGGAGGCCCCGGACCTCGACGCGACGTCCGTGCTCACCCTGGAGCGCCTGCTGGAGCTCGTCGCCGACGCGGGCCGCCGCGTCGAGCTCGCCATCGAGACCAAGCACCCGACCCGCTGGGCCGGTCAGGTGGAGCAGAAGCTGCTGGAGCTGCTGGGCCGCTTCGGCCTCGCCGATCCCCCGGCCGGCGCCCCTTCGCCCGTACGGGTCATGAGCTTCTCCGCCCGCTCCCTGCACCGCGTCCAGCTCGCCGCCCCCGCCCTGCCGACCGTGTATCTGATGCAGTTCGTGTCGCCGCGCCACCGGGACGGGCGCCTGCCCGCGGGCGTCCGCATCGCCGGTCCGAGCATCCGCATCATCCGCAAGGACCCCGGGTACGTCGCCCGGCTGCACGAGGCGGGCAACGAGGTGCACGTCTGGACGGTGAACGAGCCCGAGGACGTCGAACTCTGCGCCCGCCTCGGCGTCGACGCGCTGATCACGAACCGGCCCAAGCGCGTACTCACCCAGCTCGGCCGCCCGTAGCCGGATGCCGTAGCCGAATCCCCTTCCGCCCCATTACATGGAGTGCACCGGCGCGTTCGGTGCGTGTTCGACTCGCCCGAGTGCCCCCGGCGGGTGCGGGATGGCCGGTTTCCGGTCCAGTCCATTGGGGCATCCATCCCCTGACGTGGGGCAAAGGAGGTCTCGGGGGTGGCGTTGGTGGTGGCACAGGAGGTGCCCACGTCGTCGATCATGGCCGTACCCCATGGTCCAACCGGTGTGGGCCAGGCAAGACACCGGATGCGCAAGGATCTGCGCATCATCGGGGTACCGGATTCGGTCATCGACGACGCTGTTCTGATCCTCTCGGAGCTGCTCAGCAATGCGTACCGGCACGGACGCCCGCTGAGCGCCGCGGGAGGCATCCGCAGAGACGAGGGCGAGGGGGAGAACGACGGGGGAATACGTGCCGCGTGGAGGGTGGACACCCACGGCCGGCTCACGGTCGAGGTGACGGACGGCGGGGGCCCGACCCGCCCGGTTCCGGCCACGCCTTCGGTGACCGCCCGTGGAGGCCGCGGGCTCAACATCATCAGCGCCCTCTCCCAGGACTGGGGCGTCCGCGACGCGTCCGGCGAAGTGACGGTGTGGGCCGCGCTCTCGGCTCACGACAGCTTCGCTTCGCGCGTTGAGACGGAACCGGGCGCAAACCTGGACGCACGAGCGGGTGCGGGCCCCAGGCTGGCATTCGCCGATATCGACGAGCTGACATAACGGCGGCGTGACGCGCGTAGATCCCCCGCAAGAGGGGACCGCGCCCGCGCACCGCCCCGACCTCGGCCGGTGGGCCCCCTGCCGCGGAGCCTCGTCTCCGCGGGTGAGCGGCACCCCACCACCGGCCGGCCGCGCAACCGTCCTCCCGACGCCCCGCGCGCGTGCCCGTTCCGGCCGCCGCGGCGAGCGCTAGGCTCGCGCCCGTACGAGCTTGTACGAGCCACTGCCCGGACGAGCCGTACGCATCGAGCCGTACGGCGCCGAGCCGTACGCCACGAGCCGTACGCACCTGCTGCACCGATCGGGAGACACGCACGCCATGGCCAAGAAGCGCCGCCCCCAGACCAAGGCCGCAACGCCGCAGGCCGTCGACGGTCCGATCCCCGTCGTCGGCGCCCGTGAGTCCTGCCCGTGCGGTTCGGGCCGGCGCTACAAGGCCTGCCACGGCCGTGCGGCCGCGCACGCCGCCACCGAGCTCGTCCACCGGCCCTTCGAGGGGCTGCCCGGCGAGGCCGACTGGGTCGCGCTGCGCGAGCTCGTTCCCGCCGCGACGGTCGAGCTCACCCTCAAGGGCGGGCTGCCGGAGGGCGTTCCGTCGGTGACGCTGGCCACTGTGCTGCCGATGGCCTGGCCCGCCCTGCGCCGCGACAACGGCGCTGTCCTCCTGGGCCTGCAGAACGACACCGCCTCCGGCGACCTCAGCCGCGACCTCGCGGACACCCTCCAGCGCGCCCTGACCGCCGCCCCGGGCAGCCCGGTGACCGCCGGCCGCGCCGCCGGCGACGGCCCGCGCCTCCAGGACCTGGTGGACCCCGAGGGCCCCTTCGAGCCGAACGTGCACACGGGCTTCGAGTTCTGGGTCGAGAACGCCGAGAACGCCACCGGCGAGGTCGCCGCCTCCCTGGACCGGGCCAACGCCGCCGCGATCCCGACGGTGCGCCTCTCGGGCGTCGACGCCGCGTACTGGTGCGAGACCCCGGAGAAGAATCACCTCCGCTGGGTGATGACCCACCCCGAGGAGCAGCTTCTGGACGCTCTGGCCCGGCTGCACGCGGCGGGCACGTCCTCGCTCGGGGAAGACACCCGTCTGGTCGGCTCGTTCCGGGCGCACGGGCTGACCGTGCCCGTGTGGGACCTGCCGAGCACGATGAGCGCGGAGGACACCGAGAAGCCGGCCGCCGCGTTCGCGGAGCGGCTGGCCACGGCACTCGCCGATACCTCTCCGCTCTCGGGCGACGAGCGCCGGGCGCGCAGCGGGCTCACCAGCCGTCAGATCACCCTGAACTGACGCCGGTCCGCCGGAGCGGGCTCCGGCGGACGCCGTGACCGGGCGCGGAGCGCCGCCTTCCAGACGGCGGAGTAGTTGATTCCGGGGCCTAAACAGGCGCCATTCACGTGACTCCTGTCACAACTCCCGCTGTCAGACCGGAAATACGCGTCCGGAAATCCACGATCGAATTTGCGAACGGCCAATCTCTTGTTACCGTTCTAGGAGCCCGGTCGCTGGTGCATCCCCCGTCGCCAGCGACCGGGCGTTTCCATGCCCGGAGACGGCCGGCCCGGGACGGCCGCCGGTCCGGAAGACTCATGCGGCGACCGGCTCCGCCATCAGCCCGGTTCCTCCGCCGAGTTGCTCCCCGAGCGCAGCAGCAGCTTCCCGCCCTCCGAAGCCCTGTCTGAAGCGCCTTCCGAGGCGTCGTCCGAGGCGATCTCCGCAACAGCCGTGTACGGGTCCTCCCCGCGCGCGCCCGTCCGCGCCGCCTCCGCGCCCCGGGCCGTCCGCGCGCGGGGCGTCTCGCACCCGTCGGGGTCGTCGGAGGCGGTCGTGCGGCAGAGCACCTGTACGGTCCGGCCGTCGGGGCCCATGAGGGTCAGAACGGCCCGCAGAGGGGCGCCTGTCGCGTTGCGGAAGTACGTACGGGCCCAGGTCTCGTTCCCCTGCTCCAGGACGCACGTCTGGGCCTCCACGCCCTCCGGCGACGTGAGTTCGGGACCGCACCGCGCGGACGCCCGGCCCGCCGCGGGCCCCGCCAGCGGCGGCGATGCCGCCGGCCACCCGTCGGCCGAGCCGTCCGCCCCACCTCCCGGGACCTTGCCCAGGCCCTTCCCGAGGTCCTTGCCGGGGTCCCCGCCGAGCTCCGTACCGGCGTCCCTGCCTGCGTCCTTGCCCAAGCCCGCATCGGCGTTCTTGCCCGAGTCTTTACCCGGACCCAGGCGTAGTCCGCTGTCGGCGCCCGACCGTTTCCCGGAGCTCTCCCCCCGGGCGGCCTCAGGGCCGGACAGGCCCACGGGCCCGGCCGTGGCGGCCGCCAGCGGCAGCACGACGGCCAGCGCCACCGCACTCGCGAGCGCGACCATACGGAGGTTGGCCCCCCGCGCCGCATCGCCGGACTCCGCGGGCACCCTCGACCCGCCGGGTGTTCCGGGCACACCGGATGCAGACGCACGCTCCATGGGGACCACCTGAGACTCGCCGCGCGGACGCTGCATGCATCGCGGGGACGGCTGGGACGGCTCGGACCACCCCGCCCTGCGGAACGCCCCGGCCTGATCGACGGGACCCGGCCGGCACCAACCCGGTCCGGATCCTCACCCGAACATAGCGGTCAGAACAGGGCTGTCCTTGGGGCCGCGCGGTGGAATCCCGCAGAACTCGGACGGGCTTACACCCGTACGAGTGAGAGCGCGTGCGTCTCCCGTCCGTACGCGCTCTCCATGTGCTCGTTCGTACTTGTCGTGCTGGTCGTGCTCGTCATGCCCGGCGCCGCGCCCGCCGTCGCGCCCGCGCTCGCCGTCGTGCCCGTCTCCCGCGCCGGTGCGCGGGGTTCCCCGTGAGGGCAGTCGCCGAGGCCGGGGTCAGAACGCGAGCCGGCTGCCGCCGCCCGGCGTCCCCGTGCCGGCGCTCTCCTCGACGAGGACGTCGACCAGAGAAGACACGTCCGGCAGCCAGGGCTGCGCCGCACCGGACGTACGTTCCTTACGCTCCCCGCGCCCCGCGCGATCAGCGCGGAACGTACGGATTCCGCCACCGAAGGCGCCCTTGACAGAATCGGCAGCACCGCCAGGGCTTCCGGTGGTCCCGGCCGACTGCGGCGCGCGCTCCCAGCGCACCCGGCCCGCCCCCGTGGGCGACGGGGGAAGCGCCACGAAGCCGCCCTCCCCGTGGAAGAGCAGCGAACCGGGCACCCAGTCCTGGCGGTGGAGCAGTTCGCCGAGGACCTCCAGGGAGTAGGGAGCCACGAGCAGGGCCCACCGGGAGGGAGTGGCGACCACGGGCCCGAGGCGGACGCCCGCGCGGTCGAACGCGGCGAGGGCGCGGGCGCCGGCCACCGCGGGCAGGCTCACGGCGCACGGCGCACGGCCGCCCGTGGCGAGCACCACCGGCGCGTCGGGCCGGTTGGTCCACCACCAGCGGACCATCTTGGCGTCCGTGGTGGCCGCCAGCAGCCCCGGGTCGAAGGGGTGGGCGCCGGGGGCCGCGCAGTCGGGCTGCGGGCAGTTGCACCGGCGCACGCGCCCGCCGTCGGCCCGCAGGCCCACGCCGGGCAGTACGGGCCACTGCCATTCGGTGGCATAGGCCAGGGCCGCGGAGAGGACCGCGGACCGGTCGCCTCGCCTGAGCGAGAGCTTGCGTCGCCTTCCGAGGATCTCGCGCATGAGCGCTCGTTCCTTTCCGTGAACGCCGAAGTGTCGGGGACCCCTGCCGGTGGCAAGGGCCGTATCGCGCTGATGGTGATCCGAGCTGCGTACGGAGTGAGCCGTACGGGT
This sequence comes from Streptomyces sp. SCA2-17, assembly GCF_044336695.1. Taxonomy (NCBI): domain Bacteria; kingdom Bacillati; phylum Actinomycetota; class Actinomycetes; order Kitasatosporales; family Streptomycetaceae; genus Streptomyces; species Streptomyces sp. SCA2-17. The sequence goes on along the minus strand of NZ_CP117521.1, from coordinate 3,239,315 downwards.
AGTGCGGATGGAGCGGACCGTGCTGTGCGATCTGTGCAATGGAGCGGAGGCCGTACCGACCGAACTGCTGGAGCCGTGCGCAAGGCTGTGCGGCGGTCCCGGGACTGCCTGCTGGAACTGCACCTGAACTGCTTCCGGGCCGCGTCCGGACTCCATGGCACTACGGCCCGACATGGCGCGCCGCTCAACACGCCGTGGCTCTCACCAAGCCGGCACACCACGTGGTCGATCACAAGTCACTGCTTGTACAACGCAGCGCATCACGCCACGGGCCGAGCGTGAAACATGGCGGGGGGTGGCGCGCGTATGGCGCTTCGTGCTGAGCCTGTCGCCCCTCGCCGGCGGCACGGGTCTCCCCATCGCCCTCGGGTGCGGGCGCGGCCGTCGCCGGTTAAGACGCTCGGGCCCGCCGCCGGGTTCCGGGGCGGCCCCAACTGCCCCTGCCCTTCTCCGTGTACGTACCCACCGGGGTGGATATGACGCGCTGTCGAGCAACGTCAGTCGACCGCAAATCCATGGCCTCGGGACCATTTTCCGGCCAAGTTTGAATCCCCATAGACACCACCAATCCCACCGGTTCAATGCTGGACATCTCCTTGCCCGGGCGTGTACATGTGGAGCACCGATAGCGCGCAACGCGACAGGGGGTTTGCGATGCTATTCATGAGAAATCACAGGTCAAGACGGTGGTCAAGAGGGAGCGGCGAAGTGCCGCGGGCCCTGGTGCGCACGGGCGCCCCGAGCACCGCACCGCCGGCCGGTCCGGGCAGCCGGCCATGACCACGCCCCACCTGCCGAAAGTGGCCGGAATCAACCCTCCGGTCCCCTCTCCCGCCCAGACTCCGGCTCCCACATCCGCAGCCTCCTCCGCAGATCCCCTCTCCCCTGCCGCTCCCGGTGCGCCCGGAGCAGACGGGTCAGCGGGCGCAGAGGGACCAGAAGGCGCAGGAGGCCCGAGAGGACCAGGAGGGCTGGGGGATCCCTGCGGATCAGGCGCACCAGCCGGCACCGGTGACCCTGCCCACCCGTCCGGCGCAGCCGCCTCCTCCGGCTCTTCCGGCGCCGGAGCCCTGCCCGGGCCGTCCCTCCCCGCCCCCAACGCCGTCGTCCAGGACCGCCTCGCGGGCTGGATCTCCGACCTCACCACCCTCCAGGACCTCACCGAGCGGCTGACCCGTACCGCCGGCCTCGACGCCGCCCTGCACGAGGCGCTGCGGGCGGGCGCGTCGCTCGTCGGCGCCCGCCGCGGCCTGATCACCCTGCACCCGGCCACGGGCCCCGGCCACGAGCACCCCGTCACCGTCGGGTTCGGCCTGGACCACGCGGACCTCGGCCACATCGAGACCATCCCTGCGGCTATCCCCTCGGCCGCCTCCGAAACCCTCCCGGCCTCCGCCGTCCCGGAGGACGCCGTCCTGGAAGGCGCCCGCCCGCAGACCGCCTACGGCCGGTTGTTCGACGACCTCCCCCCGGCCGGCTCCCGCAGCGGCACCGCCCACCCCGACATCGCCGCCGACGAGGAGCTCGACCCCCGCCACCGCGAGGTCGCCGCCCGCCTCGGCTACGGCGCGAGCTACGCCGTACCGCTGGAGACCGAGCACGCGGGCCGGATCGGGGCGGCCGTCTGGCTCTACGACGAGCCGGCCGAGCCCACCGAGCGGCAGCGCCACCTCGCCGGCCTCTACCGCGACCACGCCACCGAGCACCTCGCCCGCCAGCTCGAACTGGCCGAGGCCCGGCGGACCGTGGCGACCCTCCGCGAGGAGCTGCTGCCGAGCCGCCTGCCGCGGACGCCGGGCGTCCGGCTGGCCGTCCGGCACCGCACCGGTCCGCTCGGCGGCGGCGACTGGTACGACGCCCTGCCGCTGCCCGAGGGCGCACTCGGCCTGGCCGTGGGCGGAGTGAGCGGTTCCGGCCCGGGTGCCGTGGCCGCCATGGGGCGGCTGCGGGCCTCCCTCCGCGCGTACGCCGTCATGGAAGGGGAAGATCCGGTCGCGGTCCTCTCCGACCTCGAGCTCCTGCTGCGGCTCACCGAGCCGTCCCGCGCCGCGACGGCGATCTTCGCGTACTGCGAGCCGGCCGAACGCAAGGTCGTCCTGGCGGGCGCGGGCCACTGCCCGCCGCTGATCATCGGTGACCACCGCGCCGAGTTCGTCGAGACCTCGCTGTCCGCGCCGCTCGGGATGCTGGCCTGCTGGGAAGCGCCCAGCGTGGAGATCGAACCGGCGCCCGGAGAAACGCTCCTCTTCTACAGCGACGGACTGCTGCACCGGACGGGCAAGCCGATGGACCGCGCCTTCGCCCGGCTGCGCACGGCCGCCGCCGGCGTCCCGAAGGCGGCGCGCAGGGATCCGGACGCCGTCGTGGAACATGTGCTGCGCACCGTACTGCCGCAGCTGTCGCAGGAGAGCCACGGCGCGTGGGACGGAAGCGAGGACGTCGTCCTGCTCGCGGCCCACTTCGAATGATCTACTCCCTCCGGGGCTCGCCCCGGGTTTCTCCCCTTCCTCTGATTTTCCCCACAGTTTCCTCGTATTTCGGTCGCACCTACGATGGAAAGCGCACCGTCCGAGGAGGAAAGCAGTGACCGAGCAGCAGCCCGCGCCCGAAAACCCCGAAGGCGACGAGCCGATCAAGCAGCGGAAGAACGGCCTCTACCCGGCCGTCTCCGACGAGCTGGCGGCCAACATGAAGAGCGGCTGGGCCGACACCGAGCTGCACGACCTGCAGCCCATCGAGCAGGCCCCGCACACGGCGCGCCGCCGTGCCGAGCTCTCCGCGCGCTTCCCCGGGGAGCGCCTGGTGATCCCCGCCGGAAACCTGAAGACCCGCTCGAACGACACCGAGTACGGCTTCCGCGCCTCCACGGAGTACGTGTACCTCACCGGTGACCAGAGCCAGGACGGCGTCCTCGTCCTGGAGCCCACCGGCGCCGAGGGCCACCGGGCGACGATCCACCTCCTGCCGCGCTCCAACCGCGAGAACGGCGAGTTCTGGCTCGACGGCCAGGGCGAGCTGTGGGTCGGCCGGCGCCACAGCCTCTCCGAGGCCGAGCAGCTGCTGGGCCTGCCCGCCGCGGACGTCCGCGAGCTCGCGGGCACGCTGGGCGGGGCGAGCGGCCCGGTGCGCGTGGTCCGCGGCCACGACGCCGGCATCGAGGCGGCCCTGACCGACAAGGTCACCGCCGAGCGCGACGAGGAGCTGCGCGTCTTCATCAGCGAGCAGCGGCTCGTGAAGGACGCCTTCGAGGTCGGCGAGCTGCAGAAGGCCGTCGACTCCACGGTGCGCGGCTTCGAGGACGTCGTGAAGGTCCTCGACAAGGCCGAGGCGACCTCCGAGCGCTACATCGAGGGCACGTTCTTCCTGCGCGCCCGCGTCGAGGGCAACGACGTCGGCTACGGCTCGATCTGCGCCGCCGGCCCGCACGCCACGACCCTGCACTGGGTGCGCAACGACGGCGCGGTCCGCTCCGGCGACCTGCTCCTGCTGGACGCGGGCGTGGAGACGAACAGCCTCTACACGGCCGACGTCACCCGCACGCTGCCGATCAACGGCACGTACACCGAGCTCCAGCGCAAGATCTACGACGCGGTGCACGAGGCCCAGGAGGCCGGCATCGCGGCGGTGAAGCCGGGCGCCAAGTACCGCGACTTCCACGACGCCGCCCAGCGGGTCCTCGCCGCGAAGCTCGTCGAGTGGGGCCTGGTCGAGGGCCCGGCGGAGCGCGTCCTGGAGCTGGGCCTGCAGCGCCGCTGGACCCTGCACGGCACCGGCCACATGCTCGGCCTGGACGTCCACGACTGCGCGGTCGCCCGCACCGAGACGTACGTGGACGGCGTCCTGGAGCCGGGCATGGTGCTCACCGTGGAGCCCGGGCTGTACTTCCAGGCGGACGACACGACCGTGCCCGCCGAGTACCGCGGCATCGGCGTCCGCATCGAGGACGACATCCTGGTCACCGAGGACGGCAACCGGAACCTGTCCGCCGCGCTGCCGCGGGCGGCGTCGGACGTCGAGGCGTGGATGGCGTCCCTGAAGGGCTGACGCCTGATGCCGTTACGGTGCGTGTGTGAGCCGTAGCCCCTGCCACCCGGGGGCTGCGGCTCACTGTGCTTCTGCGGTGGTGGGCCGTTTCTGCGGTGGTGGGCCAAGGGCCCGTGAGCGCATCATGGCCACAGGAAGGCGCACCCGGGGGGACCCCAGGGAGGTGTGAGGAGCCATGGGCAAGTTCATGGACGTCCATCACGGCATGCAGGGCATCACGGCCGATCAGCTCAAGGAAGCGCACAGCAGGGACCTGGCCATCGAGGCGGAGGAGGGCGTGCACTTCGAGCAGGCGTGGGCGGACCCGAAGTCCGGCACGGTCTACTGCCTGTCCGACGCGCCCTCGGCGGACGCGGTCAAGCGGGTCCACTCCCAGGCCGGCCATCCGGTCACGGAGGTTCACGAAGTGTCGCTGACGATTACCTGACCCGGCCGGAGCTCACGACGCCCGGAGCAGTGCCGCGTCCTCTCTCCACTTGAGGATCTTGTCGAACGTGACGACGGCTCCCTGCCGGCCCGGGCGGTTCCGGACGCGGACGTGGTCCGTGAGCGACTCGATGAGGAAGAGGCCTCTGCCGTGCTCGTCCTCGGCGGGGGCGAGGGGCCGGGGCGGCTGCGGGAGCCGGCTGCGGCGCTCGTGCGGGCGGGGCTGCTCCGGGAAGCCGGGGCCCGAATCGGTGACCTCGATCCGGCACGTGTCACCGTCGATGAAGGCCGTGACGAGATAGCCGGTCGAGGAATCACCGCCGTGTTCGACGGCGTTCGCACACGCCTCGCTCAGGGCGAGCGAAAGATCATACGAAATATCCGGGTCGACCCCGGCCGTCTCCATGGCTCCTACCAGCAACCGCCGCGCGAGCGGAACGCTCGCGGCTTCGCGCCGCAGATGGAGTGACCACCAAATGCTCATGCTCAGCCTCCTGGCCGCGGCTCGACATACCGATACGTATAGCCAGCACTGACGCCCCGTAAGCCTCCCGTGTGTGTGAGACCGCTCATTCGGACGACGCGCCCGGTGGATGCATCGGTGTAAGGCGGAGTACGGGAGTGCGCCGGTGCGCCCCCTCCGGGTGGAGATCGAGCGCCCCCTGCCGTAGGGGAGGAGTAAGCCCGGTGGGATGATGGCGCAGCCATGTCTCACCCCGTCGGGCGTGTCGGCGCCGATCTGCGACTGATCCGGGCCGCGGTGTTCACCGCGGCCTGCGTTCTGCTGTCCGCGGGCGGGCATGTGCTGGCGTCCTGTGCGCGGGTGCCCCTGTGGACCCTCGCGGCCGGTTTCCTTGCCGTTCTCGCCGCGGCCGTGCCGCTGGCGGGGCGGGAGCGTTCGCTGCCGTCGATCGCGGCCGGCCTGGCGGCAGGCCAGCTCGCGCTGCACACGCTCTTCGCCGTCGGCCAGCAGAACGGCGGCATGGCGCCGCGGCAGACGGCCACCGAAGGCCGGTTGATCGACTTCGCCGCGAAGCTGGTCTGCAACCAGCCGCAGATGATGTCCGCCTCCGCCGCCCGCCAGGTCATCACCGACGCGGGCCTCGACCCGGCCGTCCACCCCCTTCAGCCGGGCGCCGCGGCCACGGCCGCCGGCCCGGCCACGGGGATGCACGGCGGCATGTCCTCCGGCTCGCTGCTCGACGCGCTCCCCCTCTCGCTGCCGATGCTCCTCGGCCACCTCCTCGCGGCGCTGGCCGCGGGCTGGCTGCTGCGCCGCGGCGAAGTGGCGCTGTGGCGGGTGGTCGCGCTCTCGGAGCAGTCGGCGCGCGAGGCCGCGGAGACCACGCTCGTGCAGGCCCTGCGCACGGCCTTCGCGCTCGTAGGCGCCTTCCAGGAGCTGTCCGCCGGGAAGCCGGCGGCCGCCCTTCCGCGTACGGAAGCGGCCGAGGAGCGCCCCGCGGCGGAACCGGTGCTCCAGCACTTTGTGATCAGGCGGGGCCCGCCGGTCCTCGCCCTCGCGGCCTGACGACGTACCACCGCCGTATCTCCGGCGTCCCCGGCATTCCCTTCCCCGAGCCTTCGAGCGCCCCGCTTGCCTGAGCGCGCTCGCGTACGGCCGTGCCTGCCCGCATTCCGGCAGGCCGGGGCAGGGGAGGCAGCCCGGGCAGGAGGGCGGGCGCACCGTCGTCGTCACCGTCGCACGCGTGCCACCCCCACCCCTCGTAGTCCCCTCCTGCCCCTGGAGTGTCCCCATGAACGCCAAGTCCGCTCGCCTGCGCCGCCTCCCCGTCATCGGCGCCGTCGCCGCCGGTGCCGTCCTGCTGCTCGCCGGCCCCGCCTCCGCGCACGTCAGCGTGCAGCCCGGCACCGCCGAGAAGGGCGGCTACAGCACCATCGCCTTCAAGGTGCCGAACGAGAAGGACAACGCCTCGACGGTGAAGCTGGAAGTCACCCTCGACCCCAAGCACCCGCTCGCCTCGGTGATGCCCCAGCCGGTCCCCGGCTGGGAGGTGAAGGTCGAGAAGGCCAAGCTGGACAAGCCGCTGCAGATGCACGGCAAGACCATCGACGAGGCCGTCAGCAAGATCACCTGGTCCGGCGGCAAGATCGATCCGGGTCAGTTCCAGCAGTTCCCGCTGTCCGTCGGCCAGCTGCCGTCGGACGCCGACGAGCTGGTCTTCAAGGCGCTCCAGACGTACTCCGACGACGACGTCGTCCGCTGGATCGACCCGTCCAAGCCGGGCGGTGCCGAGGCCGAGCACCCGGCTCCCACGCTGAAGCTCGTCGCCAAGGGCGCTGCCGCCGGCAAGGGTGACAGCCACGACGACAAGACGAGCGGCAAGGGCGCGGACGGCAAGACCGAGAGCGCGTCCGGTACGTCGGACGGCAAGGACGGCGGCAGCGACACCACCGCCCGCGTGCTCGGCGTCGTCGGCATCGTCGTCGGCGCTGCGGGCGTCGCCTTCGGCCTGATCGCCGGTCGCCGCCGCTCGGCCGCCTGACCCGGAGCCGGCCCACGTACGTACCGGGCCGGGGTGCGGGCCCGCCACCCGGCGGGGCCCGCACCCCGCCCCGCACCACCGACCCATCCCTGGAGAAGAGCTCCATGCGCACCAAGATCCTGGGCGCGGCGCTGGCCACGGCCGCCGCGCTCACGCTGACCGCTTGCGGCGGCGGCTCGGACGACGGCGGTGACAAGCCCGTCGCCGACGTCTCCGCCACGCCCAAGAAGTCCGCGATCACCCTGGACAGCCCGAAGGCCAAGCCGGACCTGGTCCTCACGGACACGAACGAGAAGAAGTACGAGCTGGTCAAGGAGACCAAGGGCCGCCCGCTCCTGCTCTACTTCGGCTACACCTACTGCCCCGACGTCTGCTCGACGGTCGTCTCCGACGTCGCCGCGGCCGAGAAGACCCTGCCGAAGGAGGACCAGGAGAAGCTCCAGGTCGTCTTCGTCACCACCGACCCGGAGCGCGACACGCCCAAGCGGATGCGCGAGTGGCTGGACGCCCAGGGCGGCCAGGACATAGTCGGGCTCACCGGTGACTTCGCCACCATCCAGGCGGCGGCGAAGGGCATCGGCATCTTCGTGGAGAAGCCGAAGAAGGAGAAGGACGGCTCCATCACCGTCAGCCACGGGGCCGAGGTCGTCGGCTTCTCGCCGAAGGACGACGGCGGCCACTGGATCTACACGACTGAAACCACCAAGGACCAGTACTCCAAGGATCTCCCGAAGATCATCAAGGGGGAGAACCCGTAATGCGCAAGACCACCGCCGCCACCGCCGCCGCCCTGCCGCTCGTCCTCGCCGGAGGGCTCCTGCTGCTCACCGGCTGCCAGTCCGAGAAGGACGCCCTGTCCTCCGGCAAGCCGGAGCTGTCGGTCAGCGGCGCCTACCTGCCGCAGCCCGCGATGACCGACATGGCCGCCGCCTACCTCACCGTCACCAATGACGGCGGCAAGGCCGACCGGCTCACCAAGGTCACCAGCCCGCTCTCCGGCGACATCACCATGCACACCACCGAGGACTCGCAGATGAAGCACGCGACCTCGCTCGACGTGCCGGCCAAGAGCGAGCTGAAGCTCACCCGCGGCGGCACGCACCTGATGCTCGGCAAGCTCGACCACAAGCCGGCCGTCGGCGAGAAGATCGAGTTCACGCTGCACTTCGCCACTGCCGGGCCGGTCAAGGTCCAGGTGCCCGTGGAGTCCACGACGTTCCGTCCCAAGGACTGACGAAGGACTGACGTGCGATGAAGACCCTGACCGCCGGGCGGCTGCTGCCGCTCCTCGGCACGCTGCTCGCCGCGCTGCTGTGCGCGCTCGGGCCCGGCGCGGGCAGCGCCTCGGCACATGCCGCGCTGACCTCGACCGACCCGGCCTCCGGCTCCGTGGTGCCGACCGCGCCCCGGCAGGTGAAGCTCACCTTCTCCGAAGGCGTCCTGCTGAGCGCGGACTCGGTGCGGATCCTCGACCCGCAGGGCAAGCGCGTCGACGAGGGCAAGCCCGCCCACGTCGGCGGCAAGTCCGACACGGCCGCCGTCGGGCTCGCCGGAGGGCTCGCCGACGGCACCTACACGGTCGCCTGGCAGGCCGTCTCCGCGGACAGCCACCCGGTGGCCGGGGCCTTCACCTTCTCGATAGGCGCGCCGTCGAAGACGGCGGCCAAAGTGACGGCGGCCGGGACCGACCCGGTCGTCGACGCGCTCTACACGACCGGCCGGTACGCGGCCTACGCCGGCTACCTCCTGCTCGTCGGCGGCTGCGTGTTCGCCGGCGTGTGCCGCTCCTCGCGGCCCGTGCAGCGGATCGCCGTCGGCGGCTGGATCACCCTCTTCGCCGCGACGTCGGTGCTCCTGCTGCTGCGCGGCCCCTACGCCGGTGGCAAGGGCTTCGGTTCGGCCTTCGATCTCACCCTCCTCGGTGACGTGCTGGCCACCAAACCGGGCGCGGCCCTGCTGTCGCGCCTGCTGCTGCTGAGCGCCGCGGCGGTGTTCCTGGCCGTGTTGTTCGGCTCGTACGCCCGCGAGGACGGCGACCGCACCCGCATGGAGCGCCGCGACGTCGCCTACGGGCTCGCGATCGGCGGCACCGTCGTCGCCGTCGGGCTCGCGGCGACCTGGGCGATGGCAGAGCACGCCTCGGCGGGCCTCCAGCCGTGGCTCGCCATGCCGGTCGACGTCCTGCACCTGCTGGGCGTCGCGGTGTGGCTCGGCGGCCTGGCCGCCCTGCTCGCCGCGCTGGGGTCGGGAGAGCCTGTACGCCGCGCGGAGGTGCAGCGCTTCTCCCGGCTCGCCTTCACCTCGGTGTGCGTCCTGGTGGCGACCGGCCTCTACCAGTCCTGGCGGCAGGTCGGCTCGTGGGGCGCGCTCACCGGTACGGAGTACGGCCGCTGGCTCCTCCTCAAGGTCGCGCTCGTGGCGGGCATGGTCGCCCTGGCTTCCTTCTCGCGGCGCTGGACGGGCCGTCTCACCGACGGCCGCCCGGCGGCGAAGAAGGCGGCCTCGGCAGTCAGGACCGTCCGGGCGGTCACAGGGGCGGCCAAGGCGGCGGGCCCCTCCCGGAAGGAGAAGGACGCCTCCCCCGAGCGGGCGGCCCAGCTCGCGCGCCAGCGCGAGGCCCTGGAGAAGGCCGCCGGACGGCGGCAGCGCGACTCCGACGAAGCCCGCAGCGGACTGCGGCGCGCCGTCCTGGCCGAGGCCGGGGTCGCCGTCGTCCTGCTCGCCGTCACCACCCTGCTCACCGGCACCCAGCCGGGCCGGGCCGACACCGAACAGCGCCAATCGGCGGCATCCGGCGGAGCCCGCACCCCGGCCCCGGCCGCTTCGGGCCCGGCCGAGACCCGTATCCCGTACGACACGGGTGGCACGAACGGGCGAGGCACGGCCCTCGTACGTATCGACCCGGCCCGCACGGGCAACAACTCCCTCGACGTCTCCGTGACCGACCCGACCGGCAAGGCCGTGGACGTACCGGAGCTGGAGGTGTCCTTCACCGAGAAGCAGAAGAACATCGGCCCGCTGCGCACGGCCCTCAAGCGCACGTCCGCCGGCCGCTGGCAGGCCACCGGCTTCCAGCTGCCCATGGCCGGCACGTGGCAGCTCACCCTGACCGTACGGACCTCCGACATCGACCAGATCACGGAGATCAGGAACGTGAAGATCAACTGATGGCTGAACGATCCCAGGATTCCCAGGACACACAGCAGGACGCGGAGCGGCCCCGGAAGGCGGGCGGCGTCAGCCGCCGCCGGCTGCTCGGCACGGCCGGCGCCGCGGGCGCGGCCGGGCTCGTCGCGGGCGGCGCGGCCGGGGCCTTCTCCGCCGAGACCGTCCGCAAGGACCCGGCGCCGCTGACCGGCGTCGGCACCGCGAGCAGGCCCTTCTACGGCGCGCACCAGGCCGGGATCGCCGATCCCGCGCAGACCTGCGGTCACTTCCTCGCGTTCGACCTCGCGCCCGACGCCGGCCGCAAGGCCGCCGCCGCGCTGATGCGCAGGTGGTCGAACACCGCGGCCGACCTCATGGCCGGGAAGACGCCCAAGGGGGACAACTCGGGGGTGGCGCTCGACGCCGGCCCCTCCTCGCTGACCGTCACCTTCGGCTTCGGCCGGACGTTCTTCGACCGGACGGACCTCACGTCCAAGCGGCCCGACGCGCTGGAGCCGCTGCCCGACTTCAGCGCCGACGCCCTCGACTCCAAGCGCAGCAACGGCGACCTGTGGGTGCAGATCGGCGCCGACGACGCGCTCGTCGCCTTCCACGCGCTGCGGCTGCTCCAGCAGCAGGCCGGGAGCACCGCGCGGCTGCGCTGGCAGATGAGCGGCTTCAACCGGACCCCGGGCGCCACCGCCCAGCCGATGACCGGCCGGAACCTGATGGGCCAGATCGACGGCACGAACAACCCCAAGACCTCGGACCCGAGCTTCCCGGCCAAGATCTACGTGCCGGAGGACCGCAGCGGCACGGACGAGTGGATGGCGGGCGGCTCGTACGCCGTGGTCCGGCGCATCCGCATGCTGCTCGACACCTGGGACCACCTCTCCGTGGAGCGCCAGGAGAAGGTGATCGGGCGCCGCAAGTCGGACGGGGCGCCGCTGTCCGGCGGCACGGAGACGACCCGGCCGGACCTCAACAAGGTCAACGCGGACGGAGCGCTGGCGATCCCCGGTGACGCGCACATCCGCGTGGCGTCGCCTGCGTCGAACCGTGGTGCGTCGATGCTGCGGCGGGCGTTCTCCTACCATGACGGCTTCCTCGACGACGGGGCTCCGGACGCGGGTCTGCTGTTCGTCGCCTGGCAGGCGGACCCGCTGAAGGGGTTCGTGCCGGTGCAGCGGAAGCTGGACCGGGGGGACGGCCTCTCCCGTTTCCTGCGGCACGAGGCGAGCGGCCTCTTCGCGGTGCCGGGCGGCTGCAAGCCGGGCGAGTACGTGGGGCAGCGGCTGCTGGAGGGCTGACGGCCCGCCCTCGGGCGCTCGGTATCGTGGCGAGACACCGGACGATCGAGGAGCCAGCGTGATGTCGGCCAGCCGCTACACCTATCTCGGCCCCGAGGGCACGTTCACCGAGGCCGCCCTGCGGACGCTGCCGGAGGCGGCGACGCGGGAGCTGGTGCCGATGGTGTCCGTGCCCGCGGCGCTGGACGCCGTGCGCAGCGGCGAGGCGGCGGCCGCCCTCGTGCCGATCGAGAATTCGGTGGAGGGCGGTGTGACCGCCACCCTCGACCAGCTCACGTCGGGCTCCCCGCTGATGATCTACCGCGAGGTGCTGCTCCAGATCACGTTCGCGCTGCTCGTGCGGCCGGGGACGCGGTTGTCGGACATCAAGACCGTGACCGGGCACCCCGTGGCCCAGCCGCAGGTGCGCAAGTGGCTCGCGGCGCACCTGCCGGAGGCGCTGTGGGAGTCGGCGGCCTCCAACGCGGACGGCGCGCGCCTGGTGCAGGAGGGGCGCTTCGACGCCGCCTTCGCGGGGGAGTTCGCCGCGGCGACGTACGGTCTGGAGCCGCTGGTCACCGACATCCACGACGCGCAGAACGCGCAGACCCGCTTCGTGCTGGTGGGCCGCCCGGCCCGGCCCGCGGCGCGGACGGGCGCGGACAAGACGTCGGTCGTGGTGTGGCTGCGCGAGGACCACCCGGGCGCCCTGCTGGAGCTGCTTCAGGAGTTCGCGACGCGGGGGGTGAACCTGATGCTCATCCAGTCGCGGCCGACGGGCGAGGGCATCGGCAACTACTGCTTCGCGATCGACGCGGAGGGGCACATCGCCGACCGGCGCGTCGGCGAGGCGCTGATGGGCCTGAACCGGATCTGCCCACAGGTGCGGTTCCTCGGCTCCTATCCCCGGACGGACGTGACTGCGGCAGAGGTGGGTCCCACGCGCTACGGCACGTCGGACGAGGAGTTCGTGACGGCGGCGGACTGGCTGACGCGCTGCCAGGACGGCCGCGCCTGAGACGGTCGGGGCTTCGTTGTCCACGCCTCGACGGTAGCGGCCGGCGCCCACATCCCCAGAGTTATCCACAGGGGGATCCCGGGCTGGGGATAAGTCGACAGAGCGAGGCGGGGCACCGGCTCCCCGAATCGGTCAAGGTCGACAAATCGCTCTAGCCACAGGGCCGTCATCCACAGCACCTAGGTCCACCCGATCGGGCTGCGCCCTCGCCATTCGTCAGCGGAATGTCTGCGAATAACCCTTTGGAGCGAGGCAATACCACCCGAATGAGTGGCTGAGCGAGGTTTGACCAAGGAATGCGGGGCGCAGGACAGAAGCGGACGGAACGTTCGATTCCGGCGTCCACAGATTTCGCGCACAGCCTGTGGACAAAGAAAGCGGAGGGATCCCCTCCTGTGGACAAGAAGTCCGCCAACTCCGGCCGCCCACAAGCGGATCAGCGGCCGCCGGAGCCGCTATGCCCGTTTTTCAGCAAAAGCGCACTCATTTCCGCCACCACTCCACCGGAACGCTTTCCGGCGCTTCGCGATCGCCCGGGCTGCCGATTATGCACAGCCTTTTCTGATCACCCAAAATAGGGCAAACCATCACCAAGAGGAATATGCCGTCGAGTGATCGCGTGGGCAACGGTAGCCTGGAGGGGTGATTGACCTTCGCCTGCTTCGTGAGGACCCCGACCGTGTGCGCGCCTCCCAGCGCGCCCGTGGAGAGGATGTCGACATCGTCGACGCACTTCTCTCCGCCGACGAACGGCGCAGGTCGTCCAGCGTCCGCTTCGACGAACTCCGCTCCGAGCAGAAGGCGCTCGGCAAGCTCATCCCCAAGGCCGCCGGCGACGAGAAGGCCGCGCTGCTGAAGAAGGCCGGCGAGCTGTCCGCCGCCGTGAAGGCCGCCGACGCCGAGCAGGACGAGGCCGCCGCCGAGGCGCAGCGCCTGCTGCTCCGGATCGGCAATCTGGTCCACCCCGACGTGCCGCTCGGCGGCGAGGACGACTTCGTCGTCCTGGAGACCGCCGGCACCCCGCGCGACTTCGCCGCCGAGGGCTTCGAGCCCAAGGACCACCTGGAGCTCGGCCAGCTGCTCGGCGCGATCGACGTCGAGCGCGGCGCCAAGGTCTCCGGCTCGCGCTTCTACTACCTGACGGGCGTCGGCGCGCTGCTGGAGCTCGCCCTGGTCAACGCCGCCATCGCCCAGGCCACGGCCGCCGGCTTCACCCCGATGCTGACGCCCGCGCTGGTCAAGCCGCGCGCCATGGAGGGCACGGGCTTCCTCGGCCAGGCCGCCCAGGACGTCTACCACCTGGAGAAGGACGACTTCTACCTGGTGGGCACGTCCGAGGTGCCGCTCGCGGCGTACCACATGGACGAGATCATCGACGCCGACCAGCTGCCGCTGCGCTACGCCGGCTTCTCGCCGTGCTTCCGCCGCGAGGCCGGCACGTACGGCAAGGACACCCGCGGCATCTTCCGCGTCCACCAGTTCGACAAGGTCGAGATGTTCTCCTACATCGCGCCGGAGGACGCCGAGGCCGAGCACGCGCGCCTGCTGGAGTGGGAGAAGCAGTGGCTGACGAGCCTGGAGCTGCCCTTCCAGGTCATCGACACCGCCACGGGCGACCTCGGTTCCTCGGCCTCGCGCAAGTTCGACTGCGAGGCGTGGATCCCCACCCAGGGCAAGTACCGCGAGCTGACGTCCACCTCCAACTGCGACGAGTTCCAGGCCCGCCGCCTGTCCGTCCGCATGCGCGACGGCAAGAACGTCCGCCCGCTGGCGACGCTCAACGGCACGCTGTGCGCGGTGCCGCGCACGATCGTGGCGCTGCTGGAGAACCACCAGCAGGCCGACGGCTCGGTGCGCGTGCCCGAGGTGCTCCGTCCGTACCTGGGCGGGCGCGAGGTGCTGGAGCCGGTCGCCAAGTGAGCCCCGCCGCGGCCGCACCGCCGTACCGCCTTGTCGCGACCGACCTCGACGGCACCCTGCTGCGCTCCGACGAGAGCGTCTCGGAGCGCACCCGGGCCGCCCTCAAGCTGGCCACGGAGGCGGGTGCCGCGCACATCGTCGTGACCGGGCGGGCCGTCCCGTGGACCCGGCACATCCTCCAGGAGCTGGACTACCAGGGCCTGGCGGTGTGCGGCCAGGGCGCGCAGGTCTATCACGCCGGTGAGCACCGGCTGCTGACGTCGGTGACGCTGGACCGGCGGCTCGCCGGGCAGGCCGTCGCCAAGATCGAGGCCGAGACCGGCCCGCTGCACCTCGCCGCGGGCCGCGACGGCCTCGATGGCGAGGTGCTGGTCACCCCGGGTTACCGCGTCCAGGAGGGCCCGCTCCCGGCCGTCGTGGCGCATGACCGGGACGAGCTCCTGGCCGAGCCGCTCAACAAGCTCTACCTCCAGCACCCCGAGCTCGACGACGACGCCCTGGCCCACGTCGCCCGCACGGTCGCGGGCGACCTGGTCGGGGTGACGATGGCGGGCGAGGGCATAGTGGAGCTCCTCCCGCTGGGCCTGAGCAAGGCCACCGGGCTGTCCCTGGCCGCGCGCCGGCTGGGGATGAAGGCCGCCGGGACGATCGCCTTCGGCGACATGCCCAACGACATACCGATGTTCGGCTGGGCGGCCCACGGCGTGGCCATGGCCAACGCCCACATGGAGCTGCGGGCCGTCGCCGACGAGGTCACCGGCTCGAACGAGGACGACGGGATCGCTACGGTCCTGGAGCGTCTGTACGGCTGAGGCCGCTCCGGCCGTCCCGGCCGGAAGCGCCCTGCCGGACGACGCCGACCGCCCGCCGCAGAGCTCCGGGAACGCGCCCGAAGTCCCACGGCGGGCGGCCGTGCGCGAACTGCCGGCAGCCCAGCCCGATCGCCGCGGCCACCGCATGCCCCACATCGGTGAAGGTGCCTCCCGTGGCCAGCGGGATCGCGAAGAACAGCACCAGGCCGGCGAGGTAGACCCACCGCCAGGGCCGGGGCATCCGGTACGTGAGGATCCCGGCGGCCGCTGCGAGCCCGTAGGAGACGCCTATGTCGACCACTCTCTTCATCGACCGCGGCAGTGAGTGGTCCTCTATGGAGAGCAGCACGACTTCCTGGCTGATGAGAGTGGCGGCGATGTGCGCGAAGCCCACCGTGAACAGCCAGCGGGCGGTGCCGATCCAGCGCTCGACGTTCGCGTGCAGGACCTCGAAGAGGGCCGCGTAGAGCAGGAACGACGAGGGGTTCTCGATCCAGAACCCGCTGATCAGGAGCGACTGCAGCGGGTGCTTGGTGAGCTGGTGGATGTTGCTGCTGTTGCGGTGCAGCAGGAACATCTCCAAGTCCTGACTGGCCGCGGCGATCACGAGGCTGGTGACGCCGATGACGAGCAGCCAGACGTGCGTTCCGGGCGCGGAGGCGATCCAGGAGCGCACTCCGGACCTCCCCAGGGAAGCGGCCCGGGCGGCGACGGCCGGCCACCGGCCGGGCGTACCGGGGCCGCGCTCGTCCCGTCCACGCACCCTTCGACGGTAGCCGCTCGTTCCCGGGGGCGCCCTCGAAAGGAGTTGTAGGATGACTGGGCAACCGGGTGAATCACACTCGGCGGCAGCAGCGGACAGAGCGGCTCAGGCACTCGGAACCGGAGGACGTATGGCACTGCGGGCGGCGGGACGGCAGTCCCTCGTGGACACCGTCGTGGATCAGTTGCGCACACAGGTCGCCGCCGGGGAGTGGCCGGTCGGCGCCCGCATCCCCACCGAGCACGCGCTCGCCGAGCAGATGGAGGTCGGCCGCAACACGGTGCGCGAGGCCATCCGCGTCCTGGTCCACGCCGGGATGCTGCGCTCGCGGCAGGGCGAGGGCACCTTCGTCGTCTCCACCGCCGACCCGGGCGAGATCATGCGCGGCCTCCAGCGCGCGGGCGTGCGCGACGTACTGGAGCTCCGCATCGCGCTGGAGGCCGAGGCCGCCCGGCTCGCGGCGCTCCGGCACGAGCCCGCCGACCTGGAGCGGATGCGGGCCGCGCTGGACGCCCAGACGGCCTTCGAGGACCCCGAGGGCCAGCCGGACTCCGGCAGCCTGGAGCTCTACGCCGACCACGACGTGGAGTTCCACCGCGCCGTCGTGGAAGCCGCGCACAACAGCGCCCTGACGGCCACGTACGCCTGGTTCAGCAGCTCGGTCCGCGAGGCGCTGGTCACCGCGCTCGGCGACCGCGACATGCCGCGCATCATCCACGGCGACCACCACGCCCTCATGGACGCCATCGCCTCCGGCGACCCCGAGGCCGCCGCGCAGGCCGCCAGGGCCCTCCTCGACCGCCCCAAGCAGGCCGTCGAGACCCTGCTCGGCGAGAGCTGACGCGCACACCGCCCGGGCCCCCGCTCCCCCACCCCCCTCACCTGCACCACCCCTTGGAAAGGCACCCCATGTCGGAAACGAGGCCGGACACACGCGACCCCCTGATAGACGCGGAAGCGGACCTCGCCCCCGCGCCCGCCGTGGCGGCCGCGCGCCGCACCCTGCGCGCCCATCCGGCGCTCGTCATGGCGGGCATCGTCCTCGCCTCGCTCAACATGCGGGCCGCCCTCGCCGGGGTCTCGCCCCTGATGGGCGAGATCAGCGACCACTTCCACCTGGCCGCGGCGGCGAGCAGCCTGGTGACCACCATTCCGCTGCTCTTCATGGGCCTGGGCTCGATCGCCGCGCCGAAGCTCGCCCGCCGCTGGGGCACGGAAGCCGTCCTGTGCGGCGCCCTCCTGCTGCTGTGCGGCGGCATCCTGCTGCGCGTCGCGCCCCCGGTCGTGGCCCTGTTCGCCGGCTGCGCTCTCGTCGGCACGGCCATCGCCCTGCTCAACGTCCTGATGCCCGGCCTCGTGAAGCGGGACTTCCCGGACCGTGCGGCGAGCATGACCGCGCTGTACTCGACCACGCTGATCCTCGGCGCCACCGGCTCGGCCGCCCTGTCCGTGCCGCTGGAGAACGCCCTGGGCGGCTGGCGGGGCTCCCTGGCCTCCTGGGCGCTGCTCGCCGCCGTGGCGGCCGTCGCCTGGGTCCCGCAGGCCGTCATCGCGCGCCGCGGCACGCGGCACGGCCAGGCGGCCGCCGCCCCCGTGCGGCCGGTGCAGGACGGGCCGAAGCTGACCCGGTCGCCCATCGCCTGGCAGGTCACGCTGATGATGGGCACCCAGTCGCTGGTCGCGTACGTGTGCATCGCCTGGATGCCGACCGTGTTCACCGACCACGGCATGAGCAAGAGCGAGGCCGGCATGGTCTACGCCTTCTACACGCTGGTGCAGATGGCCGGTTCGTTCGTGGTGCCGATGGTGGCCGGGCGGATGCGCGACCAGCGGGCGATCGGCGCCGGCGTCGTCGTCCTCATGGCGGCCGGTGTGACCGGCCTGCTCACCGCGCCCGCGGAGGGCGCATGGGTCTGGGCGACGCTGATGGGCGTGGCGCAGGGCGGTCTGCTGGGGCTCGCCCTGACACTGATGGTGCTGCGCACGCGGGACGCCCACACGGCGTCCCGGCTGTCGGGCATGGCGCAGACGTGGGGCTATCTGCTCGCCTCCGTCGGCCCGTTCGCGATCGGTGCGGTCCACCAGGCGACGGACAGCTGGACGCTTCCGATCGCCCTGCTGCTCGTCGCCTGTGCGGCGCTGCTGCTGCTCGCGATGGGCGCCGGGCGCGATCGGAAGATCTGAGACGTTGGGTGGGCAGGGGGCCCTCCGGGGCCTCCCCACCCGTCGTGAGGAGACCGCTGCCCATGCACGCCGCTCACCGCATCACCGTCCCGGCCGAACTCATCCGCTTCCACGAGGATTTCGACGGGGAGGAGGGCCGCTCCTGGATCGCCGCGCTGCCGGAGCTGGCCGCCCGGTTCCTCGACCGCTGGGGCCTGCGGCTCGACGGGCCGGCCTCGCACGGCATGGTCGCCCTCGTCCTGCCCGTGCTGCGCGAGGACGGCACCCCGGCGGCGCTCAAGCTCCAGCCCGTCACCGACGAGAGCGTCGGTGAGCCGGCGGCGCTGCGGGCCTGGGACAGCGACGGTGCGGTGGCACTCCTCGACCACGACGAGGAGACCGGCACGATGCTGCTGGAGCGGTTGGACGCAAACCGTTCACTCTTGTCCATACGCGATGCCGAAGCGTCCCTGCGGACGCTCTCCGAGCTGCTGGCCCGGCTGCTGACGGCCCCCGTGCCTGCGGGGCTGCGGCCCCTTGGGGACGTCGCGGGGGCCATGCTCAAGGACGTGCCCGCGGCTCTGCCGGAGCTGCGGGACGCCTCGGAGCGCAGGCTGGTGGAGACGTGCGCCGCGGCCGTACGGGAGGTCATCGGCGAGCCCGGTCACCAGCTGCTGCACTGGGACCTTCACTACGACAACGTCCTCGCTCCCGTGCCGGGCTCCGCACGCGAGCCGTGGCTCGCCATCGACCCCAAGCCGCTGGTGGGCGACCCCGGATTCGAGCTGCTGCCTGCTCTGCACGACCGGTGGGACGACATCACCGCGACCGGGGACGTGGAACGGGCCGTGCTGCGGCGCTTCGACCTGATGACCGAGGTGCTGGGGCTGGACCGGCAGCGGGCGGCCCGCTGGACGCTGGGCAGGGTGCTGCAGAACGCCCTGTGGGACGTCGAGGACGGCGAGGACGCGCTCGCGCCCGAGCAGGTGGAGATCGCCCGGGCGCTGCGGCGGCATGTCATTCGGGGATGAGGCTCCAAGAGTGAGCCTCACGAATGCGTCTTACGGAATGAGGTTCACTCTTCCCCTGCGAGTGTGAGGGAGCGCAGCTTCCGGCCCGCGAACCACGTCGCCGCCGCGGTCACACCGGCGAGCAGGACGAGGGCCAGCGGCAGACCCACGTCCGAGGAGACGGCGCCGTCCGCGCCGATGCGCTGGGCGAGGGCGAGTGCCCACTGCTGGACGCTCAGGGTGCGCGCGCCGGGGACGAGGCTGCCGAAGAGCGACTCCCACACCAGGGCGTAGACCAGGCCGGCGACGACGGCGTGCCGGGTGACCGTGCCCAGCAGCAGGAACACCGCGCTGTAGGCGACGGAGGCGGCGGCCGCCGCCGCGGCGTAGGCCACCGCGATCTGCTGGCTGTTGCCGTTGAGAATGAAGCCCGCGATGAGCGTGGGGACGGCCGAGAAGACGACGGTGACGCCGATCGCGACGATCAGCTTGGTGAAGATGATCGTGGGCCGTTTGACGGGCTTGGAGAGCAGGTAGACGACCGAGCCGTCGTCGATCTCCGGGCCGATCGCGCCCGTGCCGGCGACGACGCCGATGAGCGGGACCATGGTGGCCAGCGCGAGGCCCCCCAGGACGCTGCTCGCGGTGCCGTCGTCCGCGCCGACGAGCACGCGGACGACGCCCGAGACAGTGAGCAGCAGGGCGGGCAGCCCGAAGAGGATGAAGGCACGGCGGCGGCCCAGGAGGCCCCGGTAGGTGAGCCGTGCGACGGTGGCGTTGTACATGGCGCTGGGCTCCTTTCAGGCCGCGACGAGGTAGGAGAAGACCGATTCCAGGGACTCGTCCGAGGGCGAGACCGTGAAGAGCCGGATGCCGTGCTCCCGGGCGACCCGGGGCAGCAGGGCGGTGAAGCGGCCGAAGTCGACGGCCTGGACGCGCAGGGCGCCTTCCTGGACGTCCATTTCGATGCCCGCCGTCGACGGGTCGGCGATCAGGGCGGCGGCCAGGGCGCGGTCGTCGCTGGAGCGGACCAGGTAGCGGTGCGGGCGGTCCGTCATCAGCCGGCGGATCTTGCGGAAGTCGCCGGAGGCGGCGTGCCGGCCGGCGACGACGACCTCGATGTGGGTGGCGAGCTGCTCGACCTCCTCCAGGATGTGCGAGGAGAAGAGCACGGTGCGGCCCTCGGCGCCCATCCTGCGGAGCAGGTCCATCAACTGCATGCGCTGGCGCGGGTCCATGCCGTTGAAGGGCTCGTCGAGGAGGAGCACGGAGGGGTCGTGGACGAGCGCGGAGGCCATCTTCACGCGCTGCCGCATGCCCTTGCTGTACGTGCTGATCTCGCGGTCCTGGGCGTACTCCATCTCGACGGTGGCGAGTGCCCGCTGCGCCTCGGCCGCGCCCAGACCGTGGAGCTCGGCGTTGGCGCGGACGAACTCCAGTCCGGTGAGGAAGTCGTACATCGCCTCCCGCTCGGGGACGATGCCGATGTGGCGGTAGATCTGCTCGTTGCGCCAGATGGCGGCGCCGTCGAGGGTGACGGTGCCGGTCGAGGGGGCGAGGAAGCCGCCCATCATGTTGATGAGGGTGGACTTGCCCGCGCCGTTGGGGCCGAGGAGGCCGGTGACGCCCGGTCCGACGGTCATGGAGACGTCGTTCACGGCGACGACGTTGCCGAACCAGCGGGAGACGTTGTCAATGCGGATCGAGGTCACAGCCCGACCTTTCGGTAGCGGCGCATCAGCAGCCCGTAGGAGCCGGCGATCAGGGCGAGGAGCACGAGCAGGTAGACGTATCCCGCCGCGGTGCTGGGGCCGTGGCCTTCGGGGAAAGCGGAGCTCGCGGAGAGGAATGCCGTCTGTACGCCGTCGATGAGGGTGATGGGCGAGAAGAGACCCATCCAGCCGATCGCGTCGAAGCTGTCGCGCTGGAAGGCGATGGCCTGGATGGTGGTCACGACGCCGTAGGAGAGGGTCAGCACGGCGATGACGGCGGCGACGCCGAAGCCGCGGCGCGGGGTGAGCGCGGCGACCACCAGGCCGATGCCGGCGAAGAGCAGGGACAGCAGCGCCACGGAGACGAGTCCTTGTGCGAATCCCTTCGTCTGGTCCGCGAAGTCGAGCTTCGCGAGCAGGGCGCCGACATACAGGATCAGCAGGGGCGTTGCGGTGAGGAGGAACAGCGCGGAGGCCATGGCGGCGAACTTCGCCGTCACGTAGTCGATCCGCTCGATCGGGCGCGAGAAGTACAGGGGCACCGTCCTGAAGCGCAGGTCGCGCGAGACGGACTGCGGGGCCTGCGCCGCGAGGAAGAGGCCGATGACGACCTGCATGATGATCGCGTAACGCGTGTACTCCACCGGCAGCTTGCTGAGCTTGGTGGCGACCGCGACGGCCACCATGATGGCGGCGGGCAGGCACATCACGCCGAAAAGAATCATCGGCAGCACCTTGGACTTCGCCGACCGGCCGAGGCCGTACGCGCCGCGCAGGCTCTGCGAGAAGAGCGAGCGGCGGGCGTAAGAGCGGCCGAGACGGGCGCCGGAGTAGTTGCGGTAGCCGATGTTGTGGATGACGTCCTGCGCGGGCGCGGAGGTGGTCTCAGGCGGCATGGGCGCTGCCCCTTTCGTGTGCGCTCTGGAAGACCTCCGCGATGCGGTGGCGGCGCTGCTCCATGCGGACGAGGCCGAGGCCGAGGCCGGCGACCGCATCGCGCACGGTGTCGTAGGTGTCGTCGCCGGTGACGTCGACGAGGAGGACGTGGCCCGTGCCCGCCGCCGCGAACTCGGCGGCCCGGCCGGCGGGCTGGACGGTGAGGCCGGCTGCGGTGAGGGCTGCGGCGAGGGCCGCCGTGCCGTCCGGGTGGTCGTCGGAGTCGGTGACCTCGACCGCGAGGGAGGCCGTGGCCTGGGTGAAGTCGCTGGTCGAGGAGGAGCGCAGCAGCGTGCCGCCGTCGATGACGACGACGTGGTCGCAGGTGCGCTCCAGCTCGCCGAGCAGGTGTGACGTGACCAGCACCGAGATGCCGAAGTCGGTGTGGATGCGGCGGATCAGGCCGAGCATCTCGTCGCGGCCGACGGGGTCGAGGCCGTTGGTGGGCTCGTCCAGCAGGACCAGCCGGGGGTCGTGGACGAGGGCCTGGGCCAGCTTGACCCGCTGCTTCATGCCCGTGGAGTAGCCGCCCATGGGGCGGTAGCGCTCTTCGTAGAGGCCGACGTGCCGCAGCGTGTCGGCGGTCCGCTCGCGGGCGGCGGTGACGGGCAGGCCGGACATCCGCGCCATGTGGACGACGAACTCGGTGGCCGACACGTCGGGCGGCAGGCAGTCGTGCTCGGGCATGTAGCCGACGCGCTCGCGGATGGCGGCGCCCTCGGTCGCCACGTCGAGGCCGAGCACGGTGGCGCGGCCCTCGGTGGCGGGGGACAGCCCGAGAAGAATCTTGATCAGCGTGGACTTGCCGGCTCCATTGGCGCCCACCAGGCCGGTCACGCCCGGCGCGATGTCGACGGACAGCCGGTCAAGAGCGGTCACCCGGGGGAACCGCTTGCTGAGGCTTTCGGTAGCGATCACAGTCACACCCTCGACGGTAGTGGCGCGGGCCACAGCGGGCGTCAGACCGGATGACTGATTCCGTGTACTCCTCAGGTCTGACGTTCCCGTAGGGGACCGGCCCGCGAGGAGGGGGCGGGCGGGTCGGCCGGGGAAGGGTGGGCAAGGAGAAGAAGGTTTTCCACAGGCGGTGCACGACCCTTGACGCAGCCGCCGGGCATTGTCACATTCATCAGTGTCAAGTTACGGACGCGTACCGGAGCCGGCTCACGGGACGGACGAATGGCCATGACCTCAGCAGTGCCGCGGGGCTCGACGCCCCGGGGAGCGGACAGCGAGTTGCGGGGCTTCAGGGAGGTCCAGCGCCTGGCGTACGACTGCGCGGAGGCCGTCGCCGCCCAGCTCAGACCCGGCGTCACCGAACGCGAGGCGGCCCGGATGCAGCGCGAGTGGCTGCGCGGGCGCGGCGTGCGGGACTGGTTCCACCTGCCGTTCGCCTGGTTCGGGGACCGCACGGCCTTCGCGGGCTTCCGGGTGCCCTTGCAGTTCTTCCCCACCGGACGGCGGCTGGAGCCGGGGATGCCCTTCATCCTCGACATGGCACCGGTCCATCGCGGCTTCACAGCCGACATCGGCTACTCCGGCTGCCTCGGCCCGAATCCGCTGCACGACCGCCTGCTCGCCGACCTGGGCGAGCACCGGGAGCTGGTGCTGCGCGAGGTCCGCGAGCGCCGCTCCTTGCGCGAGATCTACGAGGACGTGGACCGGCTCATGGTCCGCCAGGGTTACGCGAACCGGCACCGCGCCTATCCGTTCGGCGTGATCGCGCACAAGGTGGGCCGGGTCCGCGAGCGCCGCTGGTCACCGCAGGTCTTCGGGTTCGGCACCCAGGCGCTCAAGGGGCTCGCGTCCGACGCCGTCCGCGGGCACCGCGAGGGCTGGTCGCCCCTCTGGAGCCCGTACCGGTTCTCCGATCACCCGCCCCGGCCGGGCCTGTGGGCGGTCGAGCCCCACCTCGGCTTCCGGGGCACGGGCGCGAAGTTCGAGGAGCTCCTCGTGGTCACCGACTCCCGGGACCCCGAGGAGAGCGCGTTCTGGCTGGACGACGATCTGCCGCACGTGCGGCGCAGGCAGGAGGAGAGGGCCGCATGAGCGAGCACGCCGGGAACGGCGCCGGGCCGGAGGGCGCGCGCGAGCGCCGGATCCGTACGGGCGGGATCGAGCTGTGCGTGGCCGAGCTGGGCGACGCCGCCCTGCCCACCGTGGTGCTGGTGCACGGCTACCCGGACAGCAAGGAGGTCTGGTCGGAGGTCGCGGAGCGGCTGAGCGACCGCTTCCACGTGGTGCTGTACGACGTGCGCGGCTGCGGCCGGTCCACGGCGCCCCGGCCGCTGCGGGGCGGCTTCACCCTGGAGAAGCTCACCGATGACTTCCTGGCCGTCGCCGATGCGGTGAGCCCGGACGCCCCGGTGCACCTGGTCGGGCACGACTGGGGGTCGGTGCAGGCGTGGGAGTTCGCCACCGTCGCGCGCACCGAGGGGCGCATCGCCTCCTTCACGTCGATCTCCGGCCCGTCCCTCGACCATCTCGCGCTGTGGTTCCGCAAGCGGGCCGCCCGCCCCACGCCGCGGCGGATGGCCCAGCTGCTGGGCCAGAGCGCCCGGTCCTGGTACGTGTACCTGCTGCACACCCCCGGGCTCCCGGAGGCCGCCTGGCGCGGCCCGCTGGGCAAGCAATGGCCCAAGCTGCTCGCGCGGGCGGAGAAGCTTCCGGTCTCCGGCTATCCGACGGCGTCGCTGCCGGCCGAC
The DNA here is from genome assembly GCF_044336695.1 of Streptomyces sp. SCA2-17. Taxonomy (NCBI): domain Bacteria; kingdom Bacillati; phylum Actinomycetota; class Actinomycetes; order Kitasatosporales; family Streptomycetaceae; genus Streptomyces; species Streptomyces sp. SCA2-17. Next base: position 3,214,866 of record NZ_CP117521.1, on the reverse strand, counting down.
GCCGCGCACGGCGCCTGGCTCTACCGCGACAACATCCTCGCCCGGCTGCGCCGGCCGCGCACCGACGCGTACGCCCACGTGCCCGTCCAGCTCATCACGCCGACCGGCGACGCCTATCTCTCCGAGCGGCTGTACGACGACCTGGAGCAGTGGGCCCCCGGCCTCGTGCGGCGCAATCTCGCCGCCAAGCACTGGGTGCCGCGCACCCGGCCCGATCAAGTCGCGGCGTGGATCGCCGAGTTCGCGGCGGCCCATCAGGAGGGGGCGAGGCCGCGCGAGACGGCGCCCGCCAACCCGTACGCGCGCTGGTTCGCCGGCCGGCTGGTGCTCGTGACGGGCGCGGCCAGCGGCATCGGCCGGGCCACGGCCTTCGCCTTCGCGGAGGCGGGCGCCCGGGTTATCGCCGTGGACCGCGACCCGGAGGGCGCGGCCCGTACGGCCGACATGGCCCGGCTGATCGGCGCCCCCGAGGCCTGGGGCGAGTGCACGGACGTCGCGGACGAGCAGGCGATGGAGAAGCTGGCCGCCAAGGTCGCCACCGAGTACGGCGTGGTGGACGTGCTGGTCAACAACGCCGGCATCGGCGTCGCCGGGTCCTTCATGGACACCACCACGGAGGACTGGCGCAAGACCCTCGACGTCAATCTGTGGGGCGTGATCCACGGCTGCCGCCTCTTCGGCAAGCAGATGGCGGAGCGCGGCCAGGGCGGCCACATCGTCAACACCGCTTCCGCCGCCGCCTTCCAGCCCTCCAGGGGCCTCCCCGCCTACAGCACGTCCAAGGCGGCGGTGCTGATGCTCAGCGAGTGCCTGCGCGCGGAGCTGGCCGGTCAGGGGATCGGCGTCTCCGCGATCTGCCCCGGCATCGTCAACACCCCCATCACCGGGGCCGCGCGTTTCGCCGGGGTCTCCGAGGAGGAGCAGCTGCGGCGCCGCGCCAAGGCCGGCCGGGCCTACGGCCGGCGGAACTACCCGCCGGAGAAGGTCGCCGAGGCGGTCCTGCGGGCCGTGGTGCGCAACCAGGCGGTCGTCCCCGTCACCCCCGAGGCCCATGGCCTCCGCTTCATGTCCCGCTTCACACCGTGGGCGCAGCGCGCTCTCGCCAGGATCGAGCCGCCGCTCTAGCGGACGGCGGAGGAGAAGCAGAAATGACCGACGGACACCGGGGCGCATACGCGATAGCCCCCCGCCGCGTCTCCTTCGACTGGGACGCGACACCCCTGCACTGGATACCGGAAGAGCCCACCGCCACCCACGTCATCAACGTCCTGCACCTGCTGCTGCCGGCCGGGGAGCGGTGGTTCGTCAAGGTGTTCAAGGAGGCCCTGCCTCTGGTGCAGGACCCCGTGCTGCTCAAGGACGTCAAGGGGTTCATGGGTCAGGAGGCCACGCACAGCGTGCAGCACGCGTACGTGCTCGGCCACCTCGCCGCGCAGAACCTGGACACCACCCCGTACACCCGCCACGTCGACTACCTCTTCGACGTCCTGCTGGGCGAGAAGCCGCCGTTCGGCATCCCGGTGACGGCGCGGGAGTGGCTGCGCTTTCGCCTCTCGGTGATCGCCGCCGTCGAGCAGTTCACGGCCGTCCTGGGCAACTGGGTGCTGGAGGCGGAGGGCCTGGACCGGGCCGCCCCGGACCCGGTGATGCTGGACCTGCTGCGCTGGCACGGCGCCGAGGAGGTCGAGCACCGCTCCGTCGCCTTCGACATGTACGAGCACTGCGGCGGCGAGGACCCCGGCCGCTACGCCCGCCGCGTCCTCGGCATGGCCGTGACGGCGCCCGTGCTGTTCCACCTCTGGAACCGGGGGACGCGCTTCCTGATCCGCAACGACCCGCGGCTCGCGAAGCGGATGCGCTACTCGCTGCGCGAGCACAACCGGGCCGTGGCCCTGGGCCTGCTGCCGAGCTGGCGCGAGCTGGGCTCGGCCGTCCCGCGCTACCTCCGGCGGTCGTACCATCCCTCGAAGGAGGGGTCGCTGCGGAGGGCTGTTGACTATCTGGCGATCTCACCCGCGGCACGGACCGCGGCGGGCGCGATAGGCCGCGCGGCCCTTTCGTAAGGAGCGACACCCTTGTCCGAGCAGCCCGGTCGTCCCGGTCTCCCCGGCCGGCACGGCGAGGCCGGCCGGCCCGGCCGTGACCGCGAATACCGCATCGAGGCCCTCGCCCACCACAGCGGCGCCACGGTCCGCACGATCCGCGCCTACCAGGACCGGGGGCTGCTCCCCAAGCCGGAGCGGCGCGGGCGCGCCAACGTCTACCGGGACACGCATCTGGAGCGCCTGCACCAGATCGCCGGGCTCCTCGACCGCGGCTACACCCTGGCGAGCATCAAGGAGCTCCTGGACGCCTGGGACACCGGCCGCGGCCTGGGCGGCGTCCTCGGGCTGGTCGCCGAGGTGGCCGGGCCGTGGTCGGACGAGGAGGCGGGCCGGATCACCCGCGCGGAGCTCGCCGAGCGCTTCGGCGGCGCCCAGGACGACGACGCCGTCGAGGAGGCGGTGAAACTCGGTGTCCTCGTGCGCGTGCCGGACGCGCCCGAGGAGTTCCTCGTGCCGAGCCCGCAGGAACTGACGGTCGCCGTGGAGCTCCACGCCGCCGGGGTGCCGCTGCTCGCCATCACCGGCCACCTGCGCGAACTGCGCACGAGGGTCGAGCACATAGCGGGCCGGTTCCTGGACTTCACCACCGAATACGTCTTCCGGCAGTACCTCGACCACCCGCCCACCGAGGAGGAGGCCGCCGAGGCCGCTTCGCTGGTGCGCCGGCTGCGGCCGCTGGCCCAGCAGACCATCGACGTCGAACTCGCCCGCGCCATGCGTGCGATGGCCACGCGCCACCTCCGCCGGCACCTGGAGCCTGAAACCTCCGAGGCTGCTGAGGACGCCGAGGCCTCCGGCGCCCCGGCCGCGGGGGAGGCCGGCCCGCCGGCACCCCTCTCCGGCTCCCTCTCCCGCCCCGGAACCGTCCGCCTCCCCGACCGGACCTTCCGGGCCGTGGAGGCGCTGGTCGGTCCGGAGAACGTCGCCGCCTTCGTCGCCGCCGCGGCGGAGCGCGAGGTGCAGGCCCGCACGATGGACGCGCTGGTCATCGAGCCCGAGGCCCGGTAGCCCCGAGGCCCGGTGGCTCCGCCGGCTCAGCGGTCCGCGAGCCAGTTGCCGTGGAAGCCGTAGGGCACGCGCTGCGGCAGGTGGATGGTGGCGACCGGCTCCGCGGCGAGGTCGCCGGCGTCGAGTATGACGAGGTCACTGCGGTCGGTGGCGGCGTCGTGGACGTAGGTCAGCAGCCATCCGGGGCCGCCGGGCCGGTCGTCGGCGGGGGCGAACGCCGCCTCGGCCGGGGTCCTCCCGGGCCCGAAGTCGTGGCGGGCGACGGATCCCGTCCACAGGTCGTAGCGGAGCAGGGAGCCGTGGTCGAGGGGTCTGCCGGGCAGTGAGGTGGAGGTGACGTGGCCGTACCGGGCCGCGAGCCCGGCGAGCCGGTCGTCCACCCGGGGGAACTCACAAGGTTGGTCGTCCAGTTGTACTTCGGCCACCGTCCCCGCCGTCAGGTCGAGGGTCCAGCGCCAGAGGGTGGCGTGGGCGCGGCTCCGGCCGTCCTCACTGCCGTAGTGCGGATAGCGCGCCACGTACAGGACGATGCGCTCACCGTCGGCGCGCTGCTCGTCGTGGGCGTTGAGGGAGTGGAAGACGTAGCAGGGGTCGATGGTGAACCAGCGCACGTCGCCATGGGGGTCGTCGCGCCGCAGCACGCCCAGACGGGCGCCGTAGCCGGGGTCCCACGCGTACGGCATGCCGCCGCCGGCCGCCCGGGCGCGATCGAGGTCGAAGACGACGGGAAGGTCCATGAAGACGACGTGGGAGCGGGTGAGGTGGAAGTCGTGCATCATCGTGTGCGCGGGCACCTCGACGGGCCGGCTGATCGTCAACTCGCCGCTCGCATCGGCCCGGTGGTAGGTCAGGTAGGGCGCGGAGAACCCTCCGTAGCCGAAGAAGTGCAGCTCTCCGGTCTCCGGGCAGGTCTTGGGGTGGGCGGTCATCGGCGTGGTGAGCCGGCCGCCGAAGTCATACGGGCCGACGGTCTCCAGCTCGCGCCCTGACCGGGCGTCCAGCTCGTACGGGTAGGAGGACTCGACCAGGGCGAGGGTGCGGCCCGCGTGCCGCACGACGTGGGTGTTCGCGGATCCGGCGGTCAGGTCGCGCCTGCCGCGCTCGTCGTAGACGCGGGCGCCGTCGGTGAAGGTGGAGGTGCGCACCCAGCGGTTGCGGTAGGAGGTGGCCCGGCCGCCTTCGAGGCGCACTCCGTGGATCATGCCGTCCCCGAAGAACCAGTGGCTGGAGGCGGCGTCCTGCGGGTTGGGGCCATTGCGCAGATACCAGCCGGTGAGCTCCGGCGGGATCGCTCCGGTGACCGGGAGGTCGTACGCGGTGAGCTCCTCCGTCACGGGTGCGTAGTTCCCGGCGAGGTGGGCGGGCGGGGTCGTCGTCATGGCTCGGCATCTCCTCTGCGGTGGCGGTGGGGGGCTGCGATGACTGCGCTTGCTCCGTGGCCGGCAATGGATGCCGTGAAGGCCCGCGGAGGCGGCAGTTGGGGCTTACCGCGCTGTCTGCATGAAGCGGGCGCGGACGCGCTCGGGGTAGCGGGCGGTGAAGAGGGCGGGCAGGACGAAGCCCGCGACCTGGACCGGAACGGACACCTCGCTGCCGAGGCCTTCGGCGCTCACCAGGGCCAGCGCGGCGGCGGTCGCGGTGAAGGCGGCGGCCCAGACGGAAGTGATCACGACGTTGATGCGGCGGAAGACCGGGGTGTCCCACACCTCGGGGGGCGCCTGCCGCTTGGCGATGCCGGTCGTGAACGGGCGGCCGACGGCCAGCGTGGCCCAGGCGGTGAGCGCGAGCCACCCGAAGGACATGGCCCCGCCGTAGTGCCGCAGCTCGCTGTGCGGAAGGGCGAAGGCCACGGCCGCGAGCGCAACGAAGTAGCAAGCCGTGCTGCTCTCCAGGACCAGCGACTCCCCCGCGACCCCGGCCTTGCGGTCCTTGACCAGCAGGCCGACGCCCGTGACGAGCCCTGTCAGCGCACCCCACTGCCAGCCGGCGGAGGAGACGATCGCGAAGGCGATCCAGGGAATGAAGCCGCGCACGTAGTTCATCAAAAGTCTCCTTGGGCGGGGTGCCGGCCTTCCCGCCGACATTCCAACTCTGACATGTCAAAAGTAGAAGGTCGACCCTCGACCTGTCAACAGTGGAAGGTAGGGTGGACGGCATGAGCCTGAGACACGCGATGCTGGGCCTGCTGGCCGACCGGCCGGCCAGTGGGTACGACCTGATGAAGCGGTTCGAGACCTCGCTCAGCAATGTCTGGCCGGCGACGCAGAGCCAGGTCTACGGCGAGCTGGGCAAGCTCACGAAGGCCGGACTGCTGGAGGTCGCGGCGGAGGGCCCGCGCGGCCGCAAGGAGTACGCGATCACCGACGAGGGCCGCGCCGAGCTGCGCCGCTGGCTCACCGAGACCGGGCCCGACCCGGTGCGCCGCAGCGACGTCCTGCTGCGGGTCTTCTTCCTCAACCACCTCACGCCCGTGGAGGCCACCGCCTACCTCATGGGCGAGGCGGAGCGCGCCGCGGGCCAGCACCGGGCGCTGGAGGAAGTGGAGCGGAACGTGGACTGGGGCGACGACCCGCTGTCCGTGAACGGCCGGCTGGCCCTGGAGTACGGCCTGCGCTTCATGGCCATGCGCGAGGAATGGGCCCGCTGGGCCGTCGAGGAGCTCGGAAGGACCCGTCGGTGATGGACGACCAGCGCGCGACCCGCATCTCGAAGCACCTGGCCAGGCACTTGCGGCACGACCCCGGCCGGATCGGCATCGCCCTGGACGCCCAGGGCTGGACGCCGGTCGCCGCCCTGCTGGAGGCGAGCGCCGCGCACGGCCTCCCCTTCAGCCGCGCCGAGCTGGAGGAGGTCGTCGCCTCGAACGACAAGCAGCGCTACACGCTCGACGGCGAGCGCATCCGGGCCAACCAGGGCCATTCCGTGCCGGTCGACCTCGCCCTGCCGGCCGCCGAGCCGCCCGCGGTGCTCTTCCACGGCACGGTGACGCGCTCCGTCGCGGCCATCCGGGCCGAGGGCCTGCGCCCCATGACCCGGCACGCCGTCCACCTGTCGGCCGACCGCGAGACGGCGACGCGCGTGGGCGGCCGCCGCGGCAAGCCGGTGGTGCTGACCGTGGACGCGTACGGGATGCACCAGGCGGGCCACATCTTCCGCGTGAGCGAGAACGGAGTGTGGCTGGTGGAGCGCGTTCCGGCCGAGTTCCTGCGGCTCCCCGGCTGAGCCGGCTCCCGGGCGCCGGGCCCGTCGCGGCGGCCGGCCCGGCACCGCCGCGGTGCGGGCGTGTCCCGCAGCGTTCACAGGCCGGGCGCGCCCCACACCGGGAACCAGCGGGCCAGGTCCTCCTCGATCCGCAGGTCGTCCGCCAGCAGCGCCCGCACCTGGAGTTCCAGGCCGTTGTCCCGCTTCTCCCCCGCGCCCGCCACGGGCGCGAAGGGGTAGAAGGTGCCGCGCTTGTAGAGGTAGACCAGCGCCAGGGAGCGCCCGTCCGCGCCGCGGAAGCCCATCAGGGAGCAGAGCAGCTGCGGCCCGAAACCGCCGTCCTGGAGCAGGGTGTTGACGGCGTGCAGGTCGTTGACCAGCGCGGCCGTGTCCTCGGACGGCTGCCGTGCGAGCAGCCAGGTGTAGCCGTACGCGTCCTGGCTGAAGGCGACGGGATCCCCGCCGCGCTCCGTGTCCGCGTCCAGCAGGGCCCGTACGTCCTGCTGGAGCTGTGCGAAGGCGCCGCCTTCCACGCTGGCGAAGCAGACCGAGCCCAGCCCGGTCGGGGTGAGGCCGGCACCCGCCTGGAGGGTGATTGCGGCGGACGGCAGGGCGAAGAGCTGGTCGAGGTCCGGGCGGACCGGCTTGCTGCGGCCGAGGATGACGTCCAGGAAGCCCACGGGCACGCGCTCCTTCCGGGCGGTGAGGGCGGTCGGGGTGCCGGCGGAGGGCCGTCAGGGACGGCCGAGCTGGGCCGAGATGCGGCCGAGCTGCTCCAGCCGCTGTTCCAGCGTCGGGTGGGAGGACAGCAGGCGGCCGAAGCTCTCCTTGGAGAACGCGGGTGCGAAGTAGAAGGCGTTGAACGGCTCGGCCTGCCGGAGGTCGCGGGTGGGGATCCGGGCCATCTCCCCGGTGACCTTGGTCAGGGCGGCCGCCAGCGCGGACGGCCGGCCCGTGAGCAGGGCTCCCGCGCGGTCGGCGGACAGCTCCCGGTAGCGCGAGAGCAGGCGGGTGAGCAGGAAGCTGATGGCGTAGACGACGGCGCTGATCAGCGGGATCAGGACGACCAGGACGGCGGTGTTGCTGTCGCGTCCGCCCACGCGACGGAAGCCGCCCCACAGGCCGACGCGCGTGATGATCCCGGCCAGCACGCCCAGGAAGGAGGCGATGGTCATGACGGCGACGTCGCGGTGGGCCACATGCGAGAGCTCGTGGGCGAGCACGCCCTCCAGTTCTTCGGGCTCCAGCCTGCGCAGCAGTCCCGTGGTGGCGCACACGAGGGCGTTCTTCCGGTTGCGGCCGGTGGCGAAGGCGTTCGGCACGTCGCTGTCGGCGATCGCCACGCGCGGCTTGGGCATGTCCGCGAGGGCGCACAAGCGGTCGACGGCGCCGTGCAGCTCGGGCGCCTGCTCGGGGGTGACTTCGCGCGCCCCCATGCTGAAGGCGGCGATCTTGTCGCTGAACCAGAACTGCGCGATGAACATGCCTCCCGCGAAGAGCAGGATGAGGGGCCAGGCGCCGCGCAGCAGCGCCAGGAGCACCCCCACGAAGACCACGTAGAGCAGGCCGATGAAGAACATCGTGCTCACCATGCGGGTCGTCAGCCCGCGGTCCGGGGCGAATCGGGTGCTCTTCGAGGAGTGCATGGGAAACCTCCCGGGCGGCTCTCCTAGGAACGCGCCCTTGGTGGATGCCTATGCCCCGATTCTCCCTCTTCACCGATCGCGCGGGGAATCCTCGGCAGCGAGGAAGTCCCCGTGAGCCGGGGACCCCTGCGTGATCACCGCACCGCTCAGCCGGAGAGCTGGGCGAGCCCGTCCGTGGCGATCTTCTCGAAGACCGAGACGTCCGCGGCGAAGACCGAGTCGGCGATGGGCCAGTGCACCACGATCTCGTCGATGCCGAGCTCCGCGTGCGAACCGGCGAAGTCGACGAAGGCGGCCACGGAGTCCAGCGGGCGGTCCGGGCTGAAGCCCGTCAGCATCGTCTTCCCCAGCTCCGAGACGTCCCTGCCCAGTGCTTCGCAGGCGGCGCCCAGCCGCTCGATCTGGCCCGCCACGGCCGCCCGGGACTGCTCCGGGGTGCCGGTCTCGAACAGCTTCGGGTCACCCGTGGTCACCCACGCCTGCCCGTACCGGGCGGCGATCTTCATGCCGCGCGGTCCCGTGGCCGCCACGGCGAAGGGCAGCCGGGGGCGCTGCACGCAGCCGGGGATGTTGCGCACCTCGAAGGCGGAGTAGTGCTCGCCCTCCTGCGTGACGACGTCCTCGGTGAGCAGGCGGTCCAGCAGCGGCACGAACTCGCCGAACCGGTCGGCACGCTCCCGAGGCGTCCACGGCTCCTGGCCGTCCTTCAGCAGCGCGGTGGCGTCGAAACCCGAGCCGCCGGCCCCTATGCCGAGCGTGACGCGGCCGCCCGAGATGTCGTCCAGGGAGATGAGCTCCTTGGCCAGAGTGACGGGATGCCGGAAGTTGGGCGAGGTGACCAGCGTGCCCAGGCGCATCCGGGAGGTGGCCGCCGCGGCCGCCGTCAGCGTGGGGATCGCGCCGAACCACGGCCCGTCCCGGAAGGTCCGCCAGGACAGGTGGTCGTAGGTGTAGGCGGTGTGGAAGCCCAGCTCCTCCGCTCGCTGCCAGGCGGCCCGGCCGCCCTCGGACCAGCGGCGGTCGGGAAGGATCACGGTGCTCAGTCGCATGACACCGAGCCTAGGCCGTGGGACCTGCGGGCCCCCCGTGACAACGGACACACCCCCGGCTTGAACGCATGTGTGGCCTCGTGCACACCTGTGCACCGCATATGCCGGTGGCCCACAATGGAATCCGTGACTTCAGCTATCGAGCAGCCCGAGACCTCCGCCGCGCGGCGGCCCGCCGCCGTGCCCCGCCTGATCGCCACCGACCTGGACGGCACCCTGCTGCGGGACGACAAGACGGTCTCCGAGCGCACGGTGGCGGCCCTCGCCGCCGCCGAGGCGGCCGGCATAGAGGTCTTCTTCGTCACCGGCCGCCCGGCGCGCTGGATGGACGTGGTCAGCGACCACGTCCACGGTCACGGTCTGGCGATATGCGCCAACGGCGCCGCGGTCGTCGACCTGCGCGACGGTGCCCGCTTCGTCGACGTCCGCCCTCTGGAGCGCACCGACGCCCTCGCCGTGGTGCACGCCGTACGGGCCGCCGCCCCGGGCTCCTCGTTCGCGGTGGAGCGCACCGCGGGCTTCCACTACGAGCCCGCGTACCCGCCGTTCTTCCTCGACCCGGACGCCGTCATCGCGCCCGCGGAGAAGCTCCTGGCCGAGGACAGCGGCTACACCGAGCCGATCCTCAAGCTGCTGGCCCACCACCCCGACCTCGCCCCGGACGAGTTCCTCAAGATCGCCCGCACCGCGGCGGGGGACCACGGCTCGTTCACCCGGTCCAGCCCGACCGCCCTGCTGGAGATCAGCGGGCCGGGCGTCAGCAAGGCCAGCACCCTGGCGCGGTGCTGCGCGGAGCGCGGCATCTCCCCGGAGGAGGTCGTGGCGTTCGGGGACATGCCCAACGACCTGGAGATGCTCGACTGGGCCGGCACCGCGTACGCCATGGCGAACGCACACCCCGACGTGCTGGCGCTCACCGCGCACCACACCGCGGCCAACACCGAGGACGGCGTCGCCGCCGTCATCGAGCAGATCCTGGAGGCCTGCTCCGCGGGACAGCTCCCCTAGCGCGGGCGCTCCGGGCCGGTATCCGGCGACGGCCTACAACCGCACCCCGCGCGCGTTCAGCCACGGCACCGGATCGACCGCCGAGCCGAACTCGGGCGAGGTGCGGATCTCGAAGTGCAGGTGCGGCCCAGTGGAGTTGCCGGTCGTCCCCGACAGCCCGATCCACTGACCGGCACGCACCTGCTGCCCGGGAGTCACGAACATCGCCGCCAGGTGCGCGTACTGCGAGTACCAGCCGTCGTCGTGCTGCACGACCAGGCTGATGCCGAACGCCCCTCCGCAGCCGGTCGCGACCACCGTCCCCGCGCCGATCGCCCGGACAGGGGTGCCGGACGGCACGGCGAAGTCCTGACCGCTGTGCGTGCTCGCCCAGTTGGCGCCCACGCCGCCGAAGCCCGCGGTCAGCTGGTACGAGGTCACCGGGCGGGTCCAGCGCCCGTTCGCCTGCGCCACGGCCTGGTCCTTGGCCGTCCCTCCGCCGGCAGCCGCACGGTCGAGCCGGAGCGGAGTGCAGCGGCCGCTTTCGAGCGCCCCCTGCGCCATGGCGTCGAGGTCCTCCCGGGCCGCCGTGAGACGGGCCTCGGAGACCCGTACGCGCGCCTGCAGCTCCTCCCTGTCCCTGTCGGCACCGGCCTGTTCGGCGGCCAGCTCCTGCTCCTCCGCGACCAGGCTGCGGCTCTTGCGGTCGTCCTCGTCGAGCATCCGCGCCAGCCGGGCGCGGCGGCGCGCGTCGGGAAGTTGCAGAGCCATGAGATCGAAGGGGTCGTCGGCCTCCGACTCGTCGGCAGGGACGGTGGTGAAGCCTCCCGTGCGGTACTGCGCCCGGGCTGCCGACCCGAGGTCCTCGCGCAGCGTGTCCGAGACGGCCCTCCGGCCCTGCAGCCGGCGCCCTATCTCCTGAGCCCGTGCCTTGTGCGCCTTGGCCGCGTGCTGCGCCTGCTCGTACTGGTGGCGCGCCTCCTCGACCTCGTCGGTCAGCCGGAGCACCTCGGAGGTGATCCGGCTCGCGCGGTCCGGCGTGCGCACGACTTCCGGCGGTCCGGAGCGGAGTGACGGAAATCCGAGCGCGCACACGCTGCACAGCACGCACAGCACGCAGAAGACCACGGCGCCGGCCTTCGGCAGCAGGCGCGGCCCGCGTATCGGTAGGCGCAGACGTCGCATGGACGCGATCTTGTCGTGTGTCCCGGGCGGGCGCGCCCGCTGAGGTCCGTTCGGTGGACCCGCTGCGGCCGGACGGGCGACCAGGGCGCCCCCGCAGAGCCACTACAAGGGCGCTACAAAGGCTCTACAGGGGTGCTTCCCACACCACCCGGGTGCCGCCCCCGTCCTCCCCGAGCCCCGGTCCGTACGAGCTGGAGCCGCCCAGCGATTCGGCGCGCTTGGCGAGGTTCCTCAGCCCGCTGCGCCGCCCGCCCTCGGGGATGCCGACCCCGTCGTCCGCAACGGTCAGCCGTACCGCAGGCCTGCCGTCCGGAAGGGAGACCGTGGCGTCGACGACCACCTCCATCCGGGACGCGCGGGCGTGCCGAAACGCGTTGGAGAGGGCCTCGCGCAGCGCCGCGATGAGGTTCTTGCCGGTGAGCTCCCCGACCTTCGCGTCGACAGGGCCGACGAAGCTCGCGGAGGGCTGGAAGCCCAGCGGCACCGCTGCCGTCCCCAGCTCGCGCAGGACGCGCGTACGGAGCCCCGCGGGCGCCTCGGCGGGCCCTTGCTGGAGGGCGAAGATGGCCGTACGGATCTCCTGGATGGTCACGTCCAGCTCGTCGACGGCCTGTCCGACCTTCACCTTCACGTCGGGCACGACGGCGTTGCGCTGGGCGCTCTCCAGCATCAGCCCGGTGGCGAACAGCCGCTGGATGACCAGGTCGTGCAAGTCGCGGGCGATCCGGTCGCGGTCCTCGTAGACGGCCAGCCGCTCGCGGTCGCGCTGCGCCTCGGCCATGACGAGCGCGAGGGCGGCCTGGGCGGCGAACTGGGCGGCGAGCCTGCGCTCGGCGGGCGTGAACCTGCGGGCGCCGCGCGCCCGCGGCGTCGCGAGTGTCCCCAGCACCCGGTCACCGCTCTTGAGCGGCAGCAGCATGCTCGGGCCGAAGCGGGGCGCCACCTCCGTGATCATGCGGGGGTCGGTGGCGGAGTCGTCGATGAAGACCGGTTCGCCGGCGAGCAGGTGCGAGACGACCGGGCTGTGGGGCGGTATCACCGTTCCCAGCAGGCCGGACGAGTCGTCGGCGGAGACGGCCACCATCTCCAGGCCGCCGTCGCCGTCCGGCAGCAGCACGATGCCCGCGGCCGAATCCGCGAGGCGGCGCGCCTGCTCGGCGACGACCGACAGGGCGTCCTCGGCGTCACCGCGCGACAGCAGGGCGGTCGTGACGGCCACCGAACCGTCGATCCAGCGCCTGTGCTGGCGCTCCTCGTCGTGCACGCGCGCGTTGCCGATCGCGATGCCGGCTTCCGTCGCCAGGATCTTCACCATGTTCAGGTCGGCGAGGCTGAACTCGCGTCCGTCCCGCTTCTCGGTGAGGTAGAGGTTGCCGAAGATCTCGGCCCCGACGCGGATGGGCACGCCCAGGAAGGTGCGCATCGGCGGGTGACCCGGCGGGAAGCCGGCCGAGCGCGGGTCCGAGGAGAGGTCGGTGAGCATCACGGGCGCGGGCTGGTGGATGAGCGCCCCGAGCAGCCCGTGGTGGCCGTCGGGGAGGGCGCCGATGCGCTCGTGCTGCTCCTTGGTCACGCCGTACGTGATGAAGTCGGCCAGACCCTCGCCGGTGGAGTCGATGACGCCGATGGCGGCGTAGCGGGCGTCGGCGAGCTCGGCTGCGGTCCGCGCGATGCGGTCGAGGGTGGTGTGCAGCCCCAGACCCGTGCCGACCGAGCGCATGGCCTCCAGCAGCTGCGGGATGCGCGCGGTGAGCTCCGTGGACATGCCCTGGAGGCTGCGGGTGGCCTCCGTAGCGATGGCCAGGGGGTCCATCGGGCCCGGCCCGCCCCGGGGAGCGCCGGCCCGTCCGGGGCCGGCGGCGTCCCGCGGGCGGGGGTCGTCTGCCGTGGCTGCCATACCCAAGAGCCTAGTAAGCCCCATTTGTCAGGGAAAGCGATTCCGGGCGGGTGTCTGTCCCCGCGCCCACCCCGGCGTCCGCGGCGGCCTCGCGCTCCAGCATCCGGCGGAACGGCCCGTCCACGTCCGCCAGCGCCTCGTACGGGCCCCGCTGGACCGTCCGTCCCCGGTCCAGCACGATCACCTCGTCGACCGCCTCCAGGCCCGTCAGCCGGTGCGTGATGAGCACGGTCGTGCGGCCCTCGGTGGCCGCCAGCAGATCGGTGGTCAGCGCGTCCGCGGTCGGCAGGTCGAGGTGCTCCGCCGGCTCGTCGAGCACCAGCACGGGGAAGTCCGCGAGCAGCGCGCGGGCGAGCGCGAGCCGCTGCCGCTGCCCGCCGGACAGGCGGGCCCCGTGCTCCCCGACCAGCGTGTCCAGCCCCTGCGGAAGGCCGTCGACCCAGTCCAGGAGACGCGCCGACCGCAGGGCTTCGCGCAGATCTGCCTCACTCGCGTCCGGCCGGGCAAGGCGCAGGTTCTCGCGCAGGGAGCTGTCGAAGAGGTGCGCGTCCTGCGCGCACAGCCCCACCAGCCGGCGCACCGCGTCGCCCGCCATGGGCGCCGTGTCGCCGCCCGCCAGGGTGTACGCACCGGATTCCGCGTCCAGGAAGCGCAGCAGCACCTGCGCGAGCGTCGTCTTGCCGGCTCCGGACCGGCCCACCACGGCCACCCTGCGGCCCGCTCCGAGCTCCAGGGAGAAGTCCGCCAGGGCGGGGGCGGGCTGCCCCGGGTAGCGCACCGTCAGGCCGGTCAGCCGCAGCGGGAAGGGCGTTCCGGGCGCGTCGGCCGTCCCTTCCCGTACGGGAGCAGGCGCGTCCAGCACCTCGTACACGCGCTCCGCGGAGCGCCGTACGCGCTGCCGGTACTGCACGGCGAGCGGCAGGCCGGCCACCGCCTCGAACGCGGCCAGCGGGGTCAGCACCACCACGGCCAGCCACAGGCCGTCCAGGCGGCCTGTGTGTACGGCCGTCACTCCTGTCCAGGCGGCAGCAGCCACGGTCAGGCCGCACGCAAGGGCGGAGAGGCCCGAACCGAGCGCCGTGGCCGCCGCAGCGCGCCGGGCGATACGGGTGAGCCGGCCGTCGGCCGCACGCAGTCCGGCGAGCCGCTCCGGCAGGGCACCGGCGACGGTCAACTCGTCCGTACCGGCGAGGACATCGACCACCTGGACGGACAGCTCACCCCGTGCGGGCGCCGACTGCCGCTCCGCGCGCCGGGCGACCGCCCCGGACAGCATCGGCACGGCCACGCCCGCGACCAGCAGCCCGAGGGCGAGCACGAGACCGGCTTCCGGGAGCAGCCAAGCGGTGAAGCCGACGGTCGCGCCGCCCACGAGGAGGGCCGAGCCGAGCGGCAGCAGCCAGCGCAGGAAGTAGTCCTGGAGGGCGTCCACGTCCGCCACGAGGCGGGACAGCAGGTCGCCGCGGTGGGTGTCGCGCAGCCCTGCGGGCGCCAGGCGCTCCAGCCGCCGGTACACCTCGACGCGCAGACCGGCCAGGGCCCGCAGGACGGCGTCGTGGGAGACCAGGCGCTCGGCGTAGCGGAAGACGGCGCGCCCGATGCCGAACGCGCGTGTCGCGGTGACGGCGACCATCAGGTAGAGCACGGGCGGCTGCTGCGAGGCGCGCGAGATGAGCCAGCCGGAGACGGCCATCAGCCCCACGGCGCTGCCGAGGGCGAGGGCGCCCAGCAGCAGTGCGAGGGCGAACCGCGCCCGCAGGGGGCGCCCGGCGGCGCGCACGCGCCTGAGGACGCGGGGAGTGCGCGGGGCAGGCGGGGCATCGGCCGACTCGCCGGCCGCCCCGGCCGGTGCGGAGCTCCCGGCCCCCGAGCCCAGCGTTTCCAGGCCCAGCGCCTCCGAGCCCAGCGTTTCCGGACACGGCGCCTCGGTGCCTCGCGGCTCCGAGCCGTACCGTTCCTGCACAGCCGCGCGCTGCGCCGGCACCGCGTCCGGCCCGGCGGCCGGGCCGCCCAGCCGTACCGTCCGGTCCGCCACGGCGAGCAGCGCCGGCCGGTGCACGACCATGATCACGGTGCGTCCGGCGGCCAGCCGCCCGATCGCCTCGACGACCGAGGCCTCGGTCTCCCCGTCGAGGTTCGCCGTCGGCTCGTCCAGCAGCAGGACCGGCCGGTCGGCGAGGAACGCCCGGGCCAGCGCGAGGCGTTGGCGCTGTCCGGCGGAGAGCCCGGCTCCGTTCTCGCCGAGGCGAGTGTCAGTGCCGTGGTGCAGCATGGAGACGAAGTCGAGCGCACCGGCCGCACGCAGTGCTTCCCGCACCTGTGCGTCCGTGGCGCCGGGCCGTGCCAGCCGTACGTTCTCGGCGACCGTCCCGGCGAAGAGACGGGGTCGTTGCGGGACCCAGGCCACCTGGCCCCGCCAGCTTTCGGGGGAGAGCGATGCCAGATCCGTACCGCCCACGAGCATCCGTCCGGCATCCGGCCGGGCGAAGCCGAGCAGCACGTTCAGCAGGGTGGTCTTCCCGGAGCCGCTGGGGCCGACGAGCGCGACCGTCTCCCCGGCCCGGACCTCGAACGACGTCTCGGGCAGGGAGGGTTCGGCCCGCCCCGCGTGGCGCACCACCAGCCGGTCGACGGTCAGGTCCGCCCGCCGGGCGTCGGGGGCCGGGGCCGTGCCCGCCTCGGCCGGCTCGGTCTCCAGGACGGCGAAGACCTCGTCGGCGGCCGCCAGTCCCTCGGCCGCCGCGTGGTACTGCGCGCCTACCTGCCGCAGCGGCAGGTAGGCCTCGGGCGCGAGCACCAGCACCATCAGCCCGGTGTACAGGTCGAGTTCACCGTGCACCAGCCGCATGCCGATGCCGACGGCGACGAGCGCCACCGACACCGTCGCGAGGAGTTCGAGGGCGAAGGAGGAGAGGAAGGCGATGCGCAGGGTCCGCAGGGTGGCCCGCCGGTAGTCGGCGGTGATCGCGCGGATCGACTCGGCCTGCGCCTTGGCCCGGCCGAAGACCTTGAGGGTGGGCAGTCCGGAGACGACGTCGAGGAAGTGCCCGGACAGCCGTGACAGCAGCCGCCATTGGCGGTCCATCCGCGACTGGGTGGCCCAGCCGATGAGGGCCATGAAGAGGGGGATGAGCGGCAGCGTGAGGACGATGATCAGCGCGGAGACCCAGTCCGCGGAGACGATACGGGCGAGGACGGCGACGGGGACGACGACCGCGAGGCCCAGCTGGGGCAGGTAGCGGGCGAAGTAGTCGTCGAGCGCGTCGACGCCGCGGGTGGCGAGCGTGGTGAGCTCTCCGGTCCGGCGCGCGTCCAGCCAGCCGGGGCCGAGCCGGGTCGCGCGGGTCAGCAGACGGTCGCGCAGCTCGGACTTGACCGTCGCGCTCGCGCGGTGCGCGGCGAGTTCGGTGAGCCAGGACACGGCGGCACGGCCGGCGGCCACGGCGGCCAGCAGCGCCAGCGCGGTACCGAGGTCGCCCGCGCTCCGTCCGTGCTGGAAGGCGCCGGTGACGATCTCTGCGACGAGCATCGCCTGGGCGATGACGAGGCCGGCGCCCGCCAGCCCCAGCGCGACGGAGGCGGCCAGGAAGAAGCGCGTCGCGGTGGCGTACCTGAGCAGTCGGGGGTCGACGGGCTTCATGGCGACCTGTCCTCCGTCCGTCGTCGCTGGTGGTCCGTGCGCCCTAGTGGGCGGCGGGTGCCGGGATGTGCTGCGTGCCGATCCGCTTGCGGAAGACCCAGTACGTCCACGCCTGGTAGCCGATGATCAGGGGCGTCATGGGCACCGCCACCCAGGTCATGATCTTCAGCGTGTACGGGCTGGAGGCGGCGCCGGCGGCGGTCAGGTTCCAGGCCGGGTTCGCCGAGGAGGGCATGACGTCCGGGAAGAGCGCGAGGAAGACCAGCGCGAAGGCCGCGGCGACCGCCACGCCGGAGCACGCGAAGGCCCAGCCCTCGCGCCCGTAGTGGTTCATGACCAGCGCGGCGGCCAGCGCCGCCACGGAGACGATCAGGGCGGGCAGGCTGCGTCCGTTGCCGGACACGACCTGCGTCCAGCCGAGGAAGGCCACGGCGAGCACGCCCGAGGTCATCCCCAGCACGGTGGCCCGGGAGCGCGCCCGGTCGCGGATGTCGCCCACCGTCTTCAGCGCCGCGAAGACCGCGCCGTGGAAGGTGAACAGCACGAGCGTCAGGAGGCCGCCCAGGAGCGCGTACGGGCCGAAGAGGTCGGCGAGGGTGCCGGTGAAGTTCTTGTCCGGACCGATCGGCACCCCGCGCACGATGTCCGCGAAGACGACGCCCCAGAGGAAGGCGGGCACCAGCGAGCACCAGAAGATCGCGTGTTCCCAGTTGCGCTGCCAGCGCTCGCCGCTGCGCTTGTGGCGGTACTCGAAGGCGACGCCACGGACGATCAGGCAGACCAGGATGGCCAGGAAGGGCAGGTAGAAGCCGCTGAACAGGGTGGCGTACCAGTCGGGGAACGCCGCGAAGGTCGCGCCGGCCGCCGTGATCAACCAGACCTCGTTGCCGTCCCAGACGGGGCCGATCGTGTTGATCAGCACCCGGCGCTCGGTGCGGTCCCGGGCCAGCAGCTTGGTCAGGACGCCTATGCCGAAGTCGAACCCTTCGAGGAAGAAGTAGCCGGTCCACAGGACGGCGATCAGCAGGAACCAGAAGTCGTGGAGGTGCATGGTCGGTTCTCCGTTCCGTTCCGCCGCGTCGTCCGACGAGGGCGTCGGACGAAATCGTCGGTCGGCGCGTCAGTAATCCGGGGCGGCGCGTCAGTAGGCCGGTCGGCGCGTCAGTAGGCGAAGGTCATCGGCTTGTCGGCGTCCTCGGGGTGCTCGGCCGCGCCGCCGGAGGGCAGCCGCAGCCGGGGGTCCTTCGCGGGCGGCTTCTCGTCGGTGTCCGGTCCGGCCTTGCCGTACTTCACGAGCAGCTTGACCTCGACCACGGCCAGCACCCCGTACAGCAGGGTGAAGACGCCCATGGAGGTGAGCACCTCGCCCTGGCTGACGCCGGGCGACACCGCGTCGGCGGTCTTCATCAGGCCGTAGACGCCCCAGGGCTGGCGGCCCATCTCGGTGAAGATCCAGCCGAAGGAGTTGGCGATCAGCGGGAAACCCATGGTCAGGATGCCGATCCGCCACGACCAGGTGGTGAAGAACGGGCTCATCTCGCGGGTCTTCGTCAGCATCAGCCGCGGGACCTCGTTCTCGCCCGTGCGGTACTCGGGAGCGAGCCAGAACTTCTTGCGGGTCGTCCACAGGCCGATCAGCGCGGCGACGAAGGAGGTCATCCCGAAGCCGATCATGAGCCGGAAGCCCCAGAAGGTCATGAAGATGCTGGGGATGTAGTCCTCCGGCTTGCCGCCGAACTGGGCGGCCTCGCGGGCGGCGATGTCGTTGATGCCGGGGACGGCCTCGGTGAAGTTGTTGTGGGCGAGGAAGGAGAGCAGGCCCGGGATCTCTATCTCGACGCTGTTGTGGCCCTTGGAGACGTCGCCCACCGCGAAGACCGAGAACGGCGCCGGCGCCTTGGTCTCCCACAGCGCCTCGGCCGCGGCCATCTTCATCGGCTGCTGCTCGAACATCACCTTGCCGAGCTCGTCGCCGCTGACCGCGGTGCCCAGACCGGCGATCACCGCGACGACGAGGCCGGTGCGCAGCGAGGCCCGCATCGCGCCGACCTGGTTGCGCTGCTTCTCGCCGAGCTCTTCGCCGCGCAGTTGCTTGCGCTTGGCGCGCCACAGGTGGAAGGAGGCGATGCCGACGATGAAGGCGCCGCCGGTGAGGAAGGCGGCGGTCAGGGTGTGGAAGACGACGACGAGCGTGGTGTTCTGGGTGAGCACGGCCCAGATGTCGGTCAGCTGCGCCTTGCCGGTCACCTTGTCGACGGCGTAGCCGATGGGGTGCTGCATCCAGGAGTTCGCGGCCAGGATGAAGTACGAGGACAGCAGCGTGCCGACGGCGACGATCCAGATGCACGCACAGTGGATCTTCTTCGGCAGCTTGTCCCAGCCGAAGATCCATAGGCCGATGAAGGTCGACTCGAAGAAGAAGGCGAGCAGGGCCTCCATCGCGAGCGGGGCTCCGAAGACGTCACCGACGAAGCGTGAGTAGTCCGACCAGTTCATACCGAACTGGAACTCCTGCACGATGCCGGTGACCACGCCCATCGCGATGTTGATCAGGAAGAGCTTTCCCCAGAACTTCGTCGCATGGAAGTACTTGTCCTTGCCTGTGCGGACCCAGGCGGTCTCCAGCCCGGCAGTGATCGCGGCAAGGCTGATCGTGAGCGGGACGAAGAGGAAGTGGTAGACGGTCGTGATGCCGAACTGCCAGCGGGCCAGCGTCTCAGGAGCCAAAGCCAGATTCACTCGGTCTCTCCTTGCCTGTCGCATCGCCGGCAACACGGGTCCCCGGCGTTATGCACCTGTATGCCCCAGGTGAAGCAGGACAATAGGGCGCGCTTGTGAACGCGTTCACATTCACAAGCATTATGGCGCACCAGCTTTTCGGACAACTCAGGGGGGTACCCCCTTCGGCCCTAGTGCGGCCCTGGCCCCTCGACCCCGGTTCCTCGGCCCCGAGCCCACACCCCCGACGCCCGCCTGACGCACGAACGCCGCGCACCCCTGGCCGGGTGCGCGGCGTTCGTCGCCGGTACGGGCGGAAGGTCAGAGCTCCTTGCGGAACTCCTCCGCCACGCGCAGGAAGATGTCGTTCGCCTCGGTCTCGCCGATCGTCACCCGCACACCCTCGCCCGGGAACGGCCGCACGATCACCCCGGCCCGCTCGCACGCCCCCGCGAAGTCGAGCGTCCGGTCGCCCAGCCGCAGCCACACGAAGTTCGCCTGGGTCACCGCCGGCGTCCAGCCCTGGCCCGTCAGCTCCGCCACGACCCGCGCCCGCTCCACCACCAGCGCGTCGACCCGCTCGCGCAGGGCGTCCTCGCTGCGCAGCGACGCGATCGCCGCCTCCTGCGCGATGTGGCTCACACCGAACGGCACGGCCGTCTTGCGCAGCGCAGCGGCCACCGGCTCGTGCGCCACGGCGAAGCCCACCCGGAGCCCCGCCAGGCCGTACGCCTTGGAGAACGTCCGCAGCACGCAGACGTTGGGCCGGTCGCGGTAGAGCTCGAGCCCGTTGGGGAACTCGGGGTCGCGGACGAACTCGATGTACGCCTCGTCGAGCACCACCAGGATGTCGGAGGGCACCCGGTCCAGGAAGGACTCCAGCTCCGCCCGGTGCACCACGGTGCCCGTGGGGTTGTTGGGGTTGCAGACGAAGATCAGCCGGGTCCGGTCGGTGATCGCCGCCAGCATCGCCTCCAGGTCGTGGACCTCGTCACCGGTCAGCGGGATCTGCACCGGGGTGGCGCCGGAGACCTGGGTGATGATCGGGTAGGCCTCGAAGGACCGCCAGGCGTAGATCACCTCGTCGCCGGGGCCGGCCGTGGCCTGCACCAGCTGCTGGGCCACGCCCACCGAGCCGGTGCCGGTGGCCAGGTGCGTCAGGGGCACGGAGAAGCGCTCGGCCAGCTCGGCCATCAGTCCGGCGCACGCCATGTCGGGGTAGCGGTTGAGCACGCCCGCCGCGGTGACGGCCCGCTCCAGCACGCCCGGCAGCGGCGGATACGGGTTCTCGTTGGAGGACAGCTTGTACGCGACCGGGCCGTCGGCGGCGGCGGGCTTGCCCGGCTTGTAGGTGGGCACGTCGTCCAGCGCGGCGCGCAGCTTCGGGGTGTTCTCGGTCACCGCAGGTCCTCCACGAATAGCGGACATGAATACTGCACACCTTAAGAGGATTAACCCGGGCCGCGTCCAGAGCCGAGAGTGAGCCCGCCCACCCGGCGGGGGCGCTTGCATAAATGCTGCGCGCCGGTGGCGGGCGCCGTGGCGCGCATCCCTCGTGAAGGTGAGTTGAGACCTCTTCGAGACCTGGACCATTCACCAGGTGGGGATATGCCACAGGCCAACGGCCTACCGTCAGCACCCACAACTGGCTGCGTTTCCATGGTCATTGAAGGAAATTCCACTTGCAGAAACGTCTCTGTCAACAGTCAAATGTGCCGCCCTGCCAACGGACCACCCGAGCCCTACTATCGGCTCGCCATGACAGCAGCAGGGAAGCATCAGGTGAGCCGGGCGGAACCATCCCGCAGGGGCAGCCGGCATGGACGCGCGGGCATCCGCGACGTGGCCGCCGCCGCCGGGGTTTCGATCACGACCGTCTCCGACGCGCTCAACGGCAAGGGCCGGCTACCGGACGCGACCCGCCGCCATGTCCGCGAGGTCGCCGACCGGCTGGGCTATCGCCCGTCCGCCGCGGCCCGCACCCTCCGTACGGGCAAGTCAGGGCTCATCGGCCTGACCGTGACCACGTACGGGGATGAACCTTTCACCTTCACCGAGTTCGCCTACTTCGCCGAAATGGCGCGGGCCGCCACCTCCGCCGCACTGGCCCGCGGCTACGCCCTGGTCATCCTCCCCGCCACCTCCCGCCACGACGTGTGGTCCAACGTGGCGCTCGACGGCACCGTCGTCATCGACCCCTCCGACCACGACCCCGTGGTCTCCGACCTCGTCCGCCAGGGCATCCCCGTGGTCTCCGACGGGCGCCCCGCCGGCACGCTGCCCGTCACCGCCTGGGTGGACAACGACCACGAGGCCGCCGTCCTCGGCATCCTCGACCACCTGGCCGCCGCCGGCGCCCGCCGGATCGGCCTGCTGACCGGGACCAGCACCGACACGTACACCCGCCTGTCCACCCACGCCTACCTGCACTGGTGCGAGCGGGTCGGCCAGGACCCGGTCTACGAGAAGTACCCCGCCCACGACCCCTGCGCCGGCGCCGTGGCGGCCGACCGGCTGCTCGCCCGCCCCGACCGCCCCGACGCCGTCTACGGCCTCTTCGACCCCAACGGCACCGACCTGCTGGCCGCCGCCCGGCGCTACGGGCTGCGCGTCCCGGACGACCTGCTGCTCGTGTGCTGCAGCGAGTCCACGGTCTACGCCACGACCGAGCCGCCCATCACCACGCTCTCCCTCAAGCCGCGGCGCATCGGCACCGCGGTCGTCCAGCTGCTCATCGACGCCATCGAGGGGCTGGACAGCGGCCGGCCGGTCGAGCAGGTGATACCGACCGAGCTGATCGTCCGGACCTCCTCGCAGCGCCGACCGCCGCGCACCACGGTCAGCCCGCCGCGCGGCCCGGCCGTCTGAGCCCCATCCGTCTGAGCCTTATCCGTCCGAACCCCGCCCTCCGAACCCCGTCGTCCGATCCCGTCGGCGGCCCGCCGTCCGAACCCCGGCACGCCCGGGACCGGAGATCCCGGTGCCGCGGCGGCGGGGCACGACACGGCGGTGCCGCCGGCGGGCGGGCGTGCCCGCTCCCGGGCGGTCAACGCGCCGTTCGCCGCCTCCACCGCCTTCACCCGGCCTCCAGGAGGGCGCTCGGGGGGCGCACAGCCCCCGGGCGAATAGCTCAATTGGGGAGAAAAACCTGCCGTGCGCACTCTCCTGCCCCGATTCGCGGCCCCTGGTGCGTCACAAGCCGCGACGGTCATTCCTATGATGGGCGCACGACACCACGGACCGCCGTCGACCAGGCAAGGTCCACAAGGTGCACGGCGGCGCGATGGTGGAGGGGTCGATGACTCAGGGGGCCGGTCAAGGACCCGCGGCACGGCACACGGCGGGCATCCCGCCCTTCCCCGGCTACGCCGCGCCTCCCGCGGCCCCTGGCCCCGCGGCGCCGTACGCCCAGTCCGCGCCCCCCGTGCAGCCGCCTATGGACGCTCCCGACGGCTACACCCCGACCGCGCGCGACCTGCCGGTGATCGGCCGTGACACCCGCCAGGCGGTCCCCCACGACGTCCCGACGGTCGAGCTGACCCCGCTCACCGAGCCGCACCCGCCGGCCCCGCAGCAGCCCGCCCTGGGCCCGCTCTACGTCGTGGGCGACGTCCACGGCTATCTGGACGAGCTCTACGAGGCCCTCCAGGCCGAGGGGCTGATCGACGAGACGGGCCACTGGGCGGCCGGCAACGCCCGCCTGTGGTTCCTCGGCGACTTCACCGACCGCGGCCCGGACGGCGTCGGCGTGATCGACCTCGTCATGCGGCTGTCGGCCGAGGCCGCGGCCGCCGGCGGCTACTGCAAGGCCCTCATGGGCAATCACGAGCTGCTGATCATCGGCGCGAAGCGGTTCGCCGACACGCCGGTCAACTCCGGCGCCGGCACGGCCTCCTTCCAGGCGGCCTGGCTGCTCAACGGCGGCCAGCGCTCCGACATGGAGCGCCTGGAGGACCACCACCTGCAGTGGATGTCCCGGCTCGACGCCATGGCGAAGGAGGACGGACACCTGCTGGTGCACTCCGACACCACCGCCTACCTGGACTTCGGCGACTCCATCGAGGACGTCAACGACGCGATCACCGAGGCCCTGCAGCGCAACGACCCGGACGAGGTCTGGGACCTCTTCCGGAAGTTCACCAAGCGCTTCGCCTTCCGCGACGAGGACGCCGGCCCCCTGGCCGTACGGGAGCTGCTGGGCACCTACGGCGGTGGCCGGATCGTGCACGGTCACAGCCCCATCCCGTACCTCCTGGGTGAGGTCGGCACGGAGGAAGCGGACGCCGAGGACGACGGAGCGCCGCTGGTGGACGGCCCGCACCTGTACGCGGACGGGCTCGCGCTCGCCATGGACGGCGGCGTCACGATGGCCGGAAAACTGCTGGTCGTGCAACTTCCGCTGGCTGACTGAGGGTTCAGCGGGCAGGCGGACGGGCAGGTAGGGAGTTCCACCGCAGCGGGGGTAATTCGCGAAACACGCTGTCACCCCGCGCCGGTACGGCTCTACCATCGGCTTATCCGTAGCAGGCTCTCCTCCGTTTCCGCCCACTGCCCGGTGTAAGCCGGCTACACGGCCCTACGGAGCATCGGGGGATGCACATGAACAGCGCTCCGCATCTGCTGGCCGAGGACCACCCGGAATTCGAGCGGGTTCTCGACCAGGCGCTGCGTACCGCGAACCATGACCCGGAACTTGCCGCAGCGATAGGACAGCGGCTCAATACAGAACAGCTGCGCGAGATGGCACTCGGCTCCATGTCCGCCATCACGGCTTGCGCGGCGGTCGAATACCAGAACTACGTAAGGGCGCGCGATGAACTGCGCGCGCTCTCTGCCACGGCACACCCCCAAACCGTAGGCGCCGGGGGCGCGCCGGATGAGGAAAGCGCTCCCTCCGGTGCGGCCGCCCCCGCCGCACCGGACGACGAGCCGGAGGAATCCTCGGGCGCGGGTGCCGGAGCGGTGCTCGCCGTGCTGGCGCCGGTCCTCGCCGGGATCGCCGCACTGATCTTCCTGGCCATCGGCTACGTCCTGCGGTCCGTCGGGTCGGAGACCACCATCGCGGATCCGATGATCAGCGTGGGCTGGTGGTTCGCCGGGCTCACGGCCGCCGGAGTGTTCATCGCCATGGTCGGCATCGTCCTCACGGCGGTGCGCAACGGCTCCTCCGAGGGGAGTGATGCGCGAGGGGTGCACGTCCAGGAGGACGCCGATCGCGCCAGAGAGGCATGGCGGCAGGCTCTGATCCACCGCGGCCTGCTGCCTTTTATGCGCGATGCCCTGGCCAATGCTCCCGTGATCCCGGGCCCGCGCCCGGGGTCGGGGCCAGGGCCGGGCGGCGGCCCGGATCCGTCCGCCTCCTACGTCCCCAGGCGCCGGGAGGGCAAGGGCCGTACGCCGCAGCTGGGGTACTCCCGGCCCGGCTTCACCAGCCCCGACGGTGAATCGTCCCCGGGCAGCCGAGCCGGCTTCACGAGCCCTGATTTCACCGGCCCCGACTACGGCGGCCCGGACCACCACCCGGAGTGAGGGTCCGGGCGGTGGTCCGGGGGCTTCGGGGATCCCGCGGTCAGTCGGCGACCGCGGTCAGTCGGCGATCGGCAGATAAACGCGGTTGCCCGCTGCCGCGAACTCCTTCGACTTCTCCGCCATGCCCGCCTCGGGGTCGAGGGCCAGGTCTCCGCCGTGCTCGCGCCGGATGTCCTGCGAGATCTTCATCGAGCAGAACTTCGGCCCGCACATCGAACAGAAATGCGCGGTCTTCGCCGGCTCGGCGGGCAGCGTCTCGTCGTGGAAGGCCCGCGCCGTCTCCGGGTCGAGGGCCAGGTTGAACTGGTCCTCCCAGCGGAATTCGAAGCGGGCGTCCGACAGCGCGTCGTCCCACTCCTGCGCGCCCGGGTGCCCCTTGGCGAGGTCCGCGGCGTGCGCGGCGATCTTGTAGGTGATCACACCGGTCTTGACGTCGTCCCGGTCCGGCAGGCCCAGGTGTTCCTTGGGCGTGACGTAGCAGAGCATCGCCGTGCCCCACCAGGCGATCATCGCGGCGCCGATGCCCGAGGTGATGTGGTCGTACGCGGGTGCGACGTCCGTCGTCAGCGGGCCGAGCGTGTAGAACGGCGCCTCCTCGCAGATCTCCTGCTGGAGGTCGATGTTCTCCTTGATCTTGTGCATCGGGACGTGGCCCGGGCCCTCGATCATCGTCTGGACGTTGTGCCGCTTGGCGATGGTGTTGAGCTCGCCGAGCGTCTTCAGCTCGGCGAACTGCGCCTCGTCGTTGGCGTCCGCGATGGAGCCGGGGCGCAGGCCGTCGCCGAGCGAGTACGTGACGTCGTAGGCCGCGAGGATCTCGCAGAGCTCCTCGAAGTTCTCGTAGAGGAACGATTCCTTGTGGTGGGCCAGGCACCACGCGGCCATGATCGAGCCGCCGCGCGAGACGATGCCGGTCTTGCGGCGGGCGGTCAGCGGCACGTACCGCAGCAGCACGCCGGCGTGCACGGTCATGTAGTCGACGCCCTGTTCGGCCTGCTCGATGACCGTGTCCTTGTAGATCTCCCAGGTGAGCTCCTCGGCCTTGCCGTCGACCTTCTCCAGGGCCTGGTAGAGCGGCACGGTGCCGATCGGCACGGGGGAGTTGCGCAGCACCCACTCGCGCGTGGTGTGGATGTTGCGGCCGGTGGAGAGGTCCATGACAGTGTCGGCGCCCCAGCGGGTGGCCCACGTCATCTTCTCCACCTCCTCCTCGATGGAGGAGGTGACCGCGGAGTTGCCGATGTTGGCGTTGACCTTCACCAGGAACTTCTTGCCGATGATCATCGGCTCGATCTCCGGGTGGTTCACATTGGCCGGGAGGACCGCCCGGCCGGCCGCGATCTCCTCGCGGACGGTCTCGGGAGAAACGTTCTCCCGGAGGGCCACGTACTCCATCTCCTCGGTGATCTCACCGCGGCGGGCGTACGCGAGCTGGGTGACGGCCTGTCCGCCGCGGCCCCGGCGGGGCTGGCGCGGGCGGCCCGGGAAGACCGCGTCGAGGTTCTTCAGGCCCCCGCGCGGCGACGTGTGCTTGATGCCGTCGTCCTCCGGGCGCATCGGGCGCCCGGCGTACTCCTCGGTGTCACCACGGCCGATGATCCAGTTCTCCCGGAGCGGCTGGAGGCCGCGCCGGACGTCCGTCTCGATCGCCGGGTCGGTGTACGGGCCGGAGGTGTCGTACAGCTGCACGTCCTGCCCATTGGTGAGGTGGACCCGCCGAACCGGAACCCGAAGGTCCGGACGCGAGCCGGTCACGTAGTCCTTGTGCCAGCCGATCTCCCGGCCGGATTCGGACGTGCGTGCATCCTGCGAGGTCATGAGACCAGAACTCCCTACGCCGGCATTACCCGGTAACAGGTTCGGCGGTCGACGCAGCGGTCTTCCGTACGGCTCTCCGTACGAAGGTCAGCGCCCTCTCAGCCCGGTGCTCCGAGCTCCCGCGATTGCAAAGGTGCCACCACGCTAGCGCCTCTCCCGACCGGAGGGCCAGGGGGGCTTGCGATGATGCGGGCGTGACCCCCACGGACCAGCATCCCCCCGCACATCCCCACGAGCCCGGTTCCCCTGCCGCGCACGAGCAGCCGCCCTCTCCGGCGCGCGGTCATGGCCACGCGCACGCCCACAGCCATGGCCATGGCCACAGTCACGGCCCGGCTTCCCCCGTCTCCGCCCACCTGCGCAAGGTGATCGGCGCGATCCTCATCCCCTTCGCCGCCGCGGTGCTCACCGGCCTGTTCGTGCTGTGGCCCGGCGGCGCGCCTCCGCACGAGCACTCCGGGCTCGGCCTCGACCAGAAGACGGAGTCGGGCCGCGTCGTGAAGATCGAGGAGCTCGACTGTGCGAAGGCGGGCGCACAGCCGCAGCAGCCGCCGCCCGGAGCTCAGGGCGGGCCGGGGGGACCGGGCGGGCCGCCGCAGGCGAAGGGCCCGTGCGAGAAGTCGGAGATCGAGGTCACCTCGGGCCCCGACAAGGGCCGGACGTTCACCGAGCTCGTCCAGCCCAGCGCCTCCCGGCACTACACGGTCGGCCAGGAGGTCGTCCTCGCGTACGCCCCCAAGGCGCCGAAGAACCTCCAGTACTCGGTCACCGACGTGAACCGCACGCTGCCCATGGCGATACTCGCCGCGGTGTTCGCCCTGGCCGTCGTGGTCGTGGGCCGGCTGCGCGGGGTCTTCGCGCTGATCGCGCTGGTGATCAGCTTCGGGGTGCTCACGCTGTTCATCCTCCCGGCGATCCTCCAGGGGTCGGATCCGCTGGTGGTCGCCGTCATCGGCGGCAGCGCGATCATGCTGATCGCGCTCTACATGTGCCACGGGCTGACCGCCCGGACGTCCGTGGCCGTGCTCGGGACGCTCACCTCGCTGATGCTCATCGGCCTGCTGGGCTCGCTCTTCACCAGCTGGGCCCACCTGACGGGCAACACCGACGACCAGACGGGGCTCGTGCACGGCCTCTACCCGGAGATCGAGATCCGCGGCCTGCTGCTCGCGGGCATCATCATCGGTTCGCTCGGCGTGCTCGACGACGTGACGGTGACGCAGACCTCCGCGGTGTGGGAGCTGAAGGACGCCGACCCGAGTGCGAGTTGGCGCAAGCTCTACGGGGCGGCCATGCGCATCGGCCGGGACCACATCGCGTCGGTCGTGAACACGCTCGTGCTGGCGTACGCGGGTGCCTCGCTGCCGCTCCTGCTGCTGTTCTCGATCGCCGACAGCGGGGTCGGAACGGTCGCGACCAGCGAGATCGTGTCCGAGGAGATCGTGCGGACGCTCGTCGGCAGCATCGGGTTGGTCGCCTCGGTGCCGGTGACGACCTTGCTGGCAGCCCTCGTTGTCAGTGCCGACCGGCACAATGCGAGTACGGGAACAGGTGCCCGCACGGGCACCGGCCCGGGTGCCGGCGCGCGGGCGGGCGGGCGCGGCAGGTCGAAGGGGGGCAGGCGCCGCCGCGCCAAGTGACCGCGCGGCGGCCGGACCGGGCGCATCGCACGAGGGGGGCGCAGGTGATCGGAGAACAGGGCAGGGTGACCGGCACGGTCGGGCCGGGGCTGGTCGGCGAGGTGATGGTGCGGGTCCGCGGCGGGGCCGAGGCCTTCCTGGCCTACGCCGCGGAGCCGGGGGAGCGCATCGAGCGCGGCACGGTGGTGGTGATCATGGAGTATCAGCCGCCGCGCACGGTCTATGTGGCGTCCGTCTACGGGTGATGCCGGGCGTGGAGGCCTGCTGACGGGCACGGAGTCGGGTTACGGGCAGGGCGCTCGCTTACGGGTGGGGCAGCAGGGGCAGAAGGGACATGCGAGGCGTGCACCGGTCTCATAACCGCGCCGTGTCACGCCCGTGCACACCTCTCGTATCAGGACCGTGCCAAGCCGCGTCCGGGTCTTCACCACCGGGTCGAGCGGGAGCACACTTTCGAGCTCGGGCCCCGTCGCGGGGCCCATAAGGGGGGCTGGACGCATGCTCATCGGCGTCGTGGCGGGGGTCGTCCTCGTCGCTGTGGCCATCGTGGTCGGGCTGTTCAAACTGATGTGGCGGGTTGCCGAGCCCAATGAGGCGCTCGTTATCTCCGGTTCCAAGCACCGCACCGAGGGGCTGGAGGAGGGGATGGGGTTCCGGATCGTCACGGGGCGGGGGACCCTCGTGCTGCCCGGGGTCCAGGTGGTGCGGAAGCTGTCGCTCGACCTCAACGAGGCCGATCTCCACGTGGATTGCGTGACCAAGCAGGGCATCCCCCTCAAGGTCCACGGTGTGGTCATATTCAAGGTGGGCGACGACTTCGTGTCGATCGCCAACGCCGCCCGGCGCTTCCTCGACCAGCAGAAGTTCATGGGCGAGCGGGTGCACAACGTCTTCGCGGGCCATCTGCGCTCGATCGTCGGCGGCCTCACCGTGGAGGACATGATCCGCGACCGGGAGCGGCTGACGGGCGAGACCCGCGCCGCCTCGGGCACCGAGATGGAGAAGCTCGGGCTGATCATCGACTCGTTGCAGATCCACGAGATCCAGGACCCCACGGGCTACATCAAGAACCTGTCCGCGCCGCACGCCGCCGCCGTGCAGCGGGACGCCCGGATCGCCCAGGCCGAGGCCGACCGGCTGGCCACGGAGGCGGAGCAGCAGGCCGCGGCCCGGATGGCGCAGGCCCAGCGCGACTCGGAGATCCTCCAGGCCGGCTATCAGGCCGAGCGGGACAGCGCGGCGGCGAAGGCGCGGCAGGCCGGGCCGCTGGCGGACGCGGCGGCCCAGCAGGAGGTCGTGGTCCAGGAGACGCGGGTGGCCGAGCTGGCGGCGCACCGGCGGGAGCAGCAGCTCCAGGCGGACGTGCGCAAGCCCGCGGACGCGGCGGCCTACGAGAAGCGCACCCTCGCGGAAGCGGAGCGCGATGCCCGTATCTCCGCGGCCCAGGCGAAGGCCCGGGAGACGGAGCTGGCCGCGGCCGCCGAGGCGACGCGCGTGAAGGCGGCCGCCGGCGCCGAGGCCGAGGCCACCAAGGCGCGCGGTGCCGCGGCGGCGGATGCGACCCGGGCGACGGGTGAGGCCGAGGCGGCGGCCGCGCGGGCGAAGGGTCTGGCGACGGCCGAGGCCGCCAAGGCGCGGGGCCTGGCGGAGGCGGATGCGATCAAGGCACGGGCGGCGGCCCTGGCGGAGAACCAGGAGGCGGTGGTCGCGCAACAACTGGCCGAAAAGTGGCCCGAGATCGTACGTGCGGGGGCTGAAGCCTTCGGAAACGTTGACCACATGGTGCTGCTCAACGGGGCCGACGGGATGTCGGAGATGTTTGCGAAGGCGCTGACGATGGGCGGTACGGGGCTGGGCCTGGCGCGGCAGCTGCTCGGCTCCATGGGCACGGCAGGAGCGGCGGGCGCGGCGGACGGATCGGGCGTGCCCGGCGTGGACGGCCCCGGTGTCCCCGGTGCCGGACAGGCCGGCGGGAAGGACGGCCCGGGGGAAAACGGCAGCTCAGGGGCGCTGGGGGCCGGGACGACGCCGAAGGGCGCACCCCCGCGCGCTGAGCGGGTGCCGGTCCGGGACGAGGGCGGTGCCGGCGGAGGCATGCCGGGCCGCTAACCGGCGTTCTGCCCCTCGGTGTTGCCGGCGAGGATGTTGTCGAGCGCCGCGGCGAGGTCGTAGTCGAAGTCGGCGACCGACCGCTCCTCGCCGAGCGGGGCGATGCGGTCGGTCCGGTCGAGGAAGGCCACGAGGGGCGCCGCGCCGGCCCGGAACAGGGCCCCTTCGGAGCCCACTTGCAGCCGGATGAAGACGTCCGAGAGGTGCTCGGCGGAGGCGGGGGCGATGTGCACATCGCCTTCGCCGGAGGGCTGACTGAGCCCGTCGAGCAACAGCTCCCGTGCGAACGCCCAGGTCACAGGCGCGTCGCCGGGAAGGTGGAAGGTGAACTTCACCGCGTATGGATCACTGCTGTCGTAGTCCAGTCCCACCGGGATCCGGAAGGACAGCTCCTCGGAGACGAGGAAGGTCATGATCACTTCTGCCTGCACCGTTTCACGCATCGCCCAATGCCCCGTATTCGTCGTTTTGGCCGGGATTGGCTCCTCGCATCCCTGAACGCCACCGCTCGACGGCATCCACAGATCACGAGGAGTGAGTCTTCAGCTACCGATAGAGATCGAGACTGAGCTTACGAGCTCTATGACTCTGGAGCGTAGCGACTCGACTACGGGGCGGAGTCGTTCCGGGCGATTCGGGGCGGAGAAATTGCCAGAGCCGTCAACACCGGTCCGGGCGGCGACCGGAAGGACGGCTCTCGGAGGGCCGGCCGCTGACCGGCTACCAGTCGCTCTTCGACGAGGACGACGACGTGAACTTCTTGACGACGAAGATCAGCCCGCCGACGAGCGCGACCAGCAGCAGCGCCTTGAAGACCAGCGCTATGACGAAGCCCAGCACGCTCAGGATCAGGCTGCCGAACACCACGAGGACGAGCGCCGGCACGGCGATCCACTTCACCCACCAGGGCAGTCCTGCGAAAATCCCCTTCTCGGCCATGTCGTTCGTCCCCTGCTTTCCGCTTCGTGGTCCCGGAGCCCGACTGCTCCGGCTTGATTCGATGCTAGGACGGACAGGGGCCCGGACGGGGCCTCCGCAGCCCCTGCCGACCCCTGAGCGTCCCCCTACGGGTTCCCGGGGCGGATCCTCAGCTCTCAGGCGGAGAGAAGACCACCAGAACCCTCAGAGGCTCGCTGACGTGGTGGAAGCGGTGGGTCTCCCCGGCCGGTACGTACACCACGCTCCCCCGCCCCACCTGCGTCGTCTCCTCCCCCACGGTGACCGACGCCCGGCCGCTCATCACCACGTACACCTCGTCCTGGGCGTGCGGGGTCTGCGGGTCCATCTGCCCCGCGTCGAGCGCGTACAGCCCGACGGACATGTTCCGCTCGCGCAGGAACTGGAGGTACGCGCCGTCGTTCGCGAGGCGCTCACCCTCCAGTTCATCCAGCCGGAAGGCCTTCATCTACCGTCCACCTCTTGCCGCTCCTCGTCCGTGACCGGCCCGTGCGCCGGCCGCCGACTGTGCTGATCCGCACCGGACCGGCACGTCTGCAACGATCTCACCATGAAGAATTTCGTAGTCAAGACGATCGCCAACGCGGCGGCCCTGGCGGTCGCCATCTGGCTGCTCAAGGGCATCACGCTCTCCGGTGAGAACACCGCGCGCAAGGTGCTCACGCTGATCCTCGTCGCGCTCGTCTTCGGCGTGGTCAACTTCATCGTCAAGCCGGTAGTGAAGCTGCTGTCCTTCCCGCTGTTCATCCTCACCCTCGGCCTCATCACGCTCGTGATCAACGCGCTGATGCTGCTGCTGACCTCGTGGATCGCCAAGGAGCTGGGGCTCGCCTTCCATGTCGACGGGTTCTGGAACGCGCTGATCGGCGGCGTGATCATCTCGATCGTGGCGTGGGCGATGCACGTGATCCTGCCGGACGAGAAGGACTGACCCGGCGGCGGACTGCACGGCGGACGACGCGACGGACGACGGCACAACCGGACCACCGGAACGACCGGACGAGGACGAAGAAGGAGCAGCCGATGACAGGCGACGGCACCCGGGCCGTACGAGCGGGCCTGCCGGAACCGCGGGCGAACGAGCCCGCGCTCCCCGGCCCGGCCTTCGCCGCCCACTACCACCTCCCGGGCGAGGTCGCCGGCCCGTACACGTACGGGCGCGAGGCCAACCCCACCTGGGCCGCCCTGGAGAGCGCCATCGCCGCGCTGGAGACCCCGGACGGTCCCGGCCCGGCGGCGGAGGCGGTCAGCTTCCCCTCGGGGATGGCCGCGATCTCCGCCGTGCTCTTCTCCCATCTGCGGCCCGGCGACACGGCGGTCCTGCCCTCGGACGGCTATCAGCTGCTGCCCGCGCTGCGCGACCGCCTGGAGGCGTTCGGCGTCACCGTGCGCACCGCCCCGACCGCCGGGGACGCACAGCTCGCCGCGCTGGACGGGGCGCGGCTGCTGTGGCTCGAATCGCCCTCCAACCCCGGCCTCGACGTGTGCGACATCCGCCGCCTCGCCGACGCCGCCCACCGCCACGGCGCGCTCGTCGCCGTCGACAACACCCTCCCCACCCCGCTCGGCCAGCGGCCCCTCGAACTGGGCGCCGACTTCTCCGTGGCCAGCGGCACCAAGGCCCTCACCGGCCACGGAGATCTCCTCCTGGGCTACGGGGCCGCACGCGACCCACGGCTCACCGCGGCCGTACGGGACTGGCGCAAGGTCGCCGGCGCGATCCCCGGTCCGATGGAGGCATGGCTGGCGCACCGCTCCCTGGCGACGCTGCACCTGCGCGTGGACCGGCAGGCGGCGACCGCGCTCGCCCTCGCCGAAGCCCTGCGCAGCCGGCCCGAAGTGACCGGCCTGCGCCATCCCGGGCTTCCCACCGACCCCGCCCACGCGCTCGCCCTGCGGCAGATGCGCGGCGGGCGCTTCGGCTGCGTGGTCTCGTTCGTCCTGCCCGGCCGGGCGCACGCGGAGCGCTTCCTGACCGCCCTGCGGCTCGTCGACGAAGCGACAAGCTTCGGCGGCGTGCGGTCGACGGCGGAGCGGCGGGGGCGGTGGGGCGGCGACGCCGTGCCGGAGGGGTTCATCCGCTTCTCGGTGGGTGTCGAGGACACCGCGGACCTCGTCGCGGACGTGCTCACGGCGCTGGACGAAGCGGCTCGTCCGTAAGGACGGCTCGAGTCTCCCCCCTCTTGACTCGAGCCGTCGTGGCCGGACGTGCGACCCTCCGCACGAATGACCACCCGGTCAAGGCTAGTTGACTCTGCGTCAGTGTCCAATCACACCGGCGACACAGCCCTATCGACTTATTTATAGTTCCCCTACGACCGGCAAGCACCGAGTCAGGGGAGGCGGCATGGATCTGGCCCTGCTGCGCACGTTCGTCACGGTGCACCGGGCCGGGTCCTTCACCCGCGCCGCGGCCCTCCTCGGCCTCTCTCAGCCCGCCGTCACCGGCCAGATCCGCACGCTGGAGACGCAGTTGGGCCGCCCCCTCTTCCTTCGCCTGGCCCGCGGCGTGCGCCCCACCACCACCGGCGAGGAACTGGCCCACAAGATCGCGCCGCACGTCGACGCACTCCTGGAGATCACCGAGGCGGGCATCGAGGAGGTGGAGGGAACGCCGAACCGGACCCTCCACCTCGCCGGGCCTCCCGAGTTCACCGGCCTGCGCGCCCTCCCCGCGCTCACCCCCCTCATCGCACAGGGCCTGACCGTGCGCGCCGCCCACGGCACCTCCGACGAGCTCTTCGAGAGCCTCTCCGCCGGGCACCACGACCTCGCGATCACCACCGCCCGCCCGCGCGGCCGGCTGCTGACCGCCACCCCGCTCTGCGACGAGGAGCACGTCCTCGTCGCGGCGCCGCGCTGGGCGGCGCGGCTGGGCGGGCCGGCCGTCGTGCGCGACAAGGGCGTACGGGCCCTGGAGCACCTGCCCGTGGTCGAGGTCCACGAGACCCTGCCGCTCGTCACCCGCTACTGGGCCGCCGTCTTCGACACCGAACCCATCGCCTCGGGCAGCGTCGTCGTCCCCGACCTGCGAGCCGTCCTCTCCTGCGTCGCCGCGGGCGCCGGGATCGGTGTCCTGCCCCGCTACCTGTGCGCGGACGCCCTCGACACCGGCGAGCTCGTCGCCCTCCTCGATCCGCCCGTTCCCCCGCTGCGCACGTATTTCCTCGTCGTACGGACCGGCACACTGGCCCACCCGCACCTCGCCCGGGCACACGAGTGGCTGCTGCGCGCTGCGGTTTCCTGGTGAGAAAGGGTTGCCGCCAGGGGTTTCGCCCACCGCCGGACGCGGCAGATGTCCTCTATGACCGAACGTCCAGTGGTCAAGCGCACCGCCCGCGCCATCCTCCTCGACAGCGGCGGCGATCCCGGGCCCCACGCCGCCCTGGAGATGATCCTGATCAAGCGCACCAAGCCCGGGCAGGCGCCGTATTGGATCACGCCCGGCGGCGGTATGGAGCCGGAGGACACCACGGTCGTCGCCGCGCTCCACCGCGAGGTCGACGAGGAGCTCGGCGCCAAGGTCGTCGATGTCGTCCCCGCCTTCGTCGACACCGTCACGCACTCGCTCCACCACGCCGCCCACGGCGTCAAGGTGCAGCACTTCTTCGTCTGCCGGCTGGCCTCCATGGACCTTTCGCAGCGCCACGGCCCCGAAGTGGACGAGCCGCGCGGGACGTACGAGGTGGTGCGGATCCCCTTCACGCGGGCCGGGATCGCGTCGGTGGAGCTGGTGCCTCCGTCACTGCGCGCCTACCTCGACGCGAACATCGAGGGCGTACGGGCGCTGCTGGCGGACGACCTGGGGTAGTGCCTCTCCTGAGGCAGCACCTCTCCCTTCAGCTCTCTCTGTTCTCTCCGCTCTCTCCGCCTTCAGCTTTCTCAGGTTTCAGCTCTCTCAGCGTGGTGCCGCCGCCATGAGGCCGCCGATCTCGTCGTGGCGGATGCGGTGGGAGGGGATGCCGATGCCCATGAGCGTGTCCACACTGCTGCGGATCATCCCGGGTGGGCCGGAGAGGTAGGCGTCGTAGGCGGGCCAGGGCCCGTACTGGCGCACGATGGCGGGGAGTTCGCCGCACAGGCCGCGGGTGGGTCCGTCGGAGACGACCGGCCGCACGGAGAGCCAGTTGTGCGCCCGCTGCAACTGCAGCATGGTGTCGATGTCGTAGAGGTCGCCGGCGTGGCGCGCCCCGTAGAAGACCTCGACGGGGCGGCAGCGGCCGTGCTCGGCGACGTCCTCCACCAGCGCCTTGATCGGGGCGATGCCGGTGCCGCCGCCCAGGCACAGCAGGCCGTTGTCAGTGCTGTGGTCCACAATCATGGAACCGGCGGGGGGACCGAGCCGCAGGACATCGCCCGGGCGGGCGCGATGGACGAGGGCGCCGGACACCCAGCCGGCGGGCACGGCTTTGACGTGGAAGGAGAGCAGCCCGTCCGGACGGGGCGCGGCGGAGAAGGAGTAGTGCCGCCACACGCGCGGCCACCAGGGGGTTTCGAGGGTCGTGTACTGGCCCGCGAGGAAGGGGTACGGCTGATCGGGCCGTACGGTCACGACGGCGATGTCCGGCGTGCGTAACTCGTGGCGGACGATCTCGGCCTGCCACCAGGCGGGGGACTGCTCCTCGTCCTCGGCGGCCGCGTCGATCATGATCTGGGAGATCGCCGTGTAGGTGCGCACCCAGGCGGCTTCGGTGGCCTCGTTCCAGGTGGCCGGGGCGTAGCGGCCGAGGGCGGCGAGCAGGCACTCGCCGACGGCGGGGTAGTGCTCGGGCCGGGTGCCGTATTTCCTGTGCCCGCGGCCGAGCCGGGAGAGGTAGGCGGTGAGGGTGGCGGGGTCGTCCGCGTGCCGGGCGGCGGTCAGTAGCGCCTTGAAGAGGCGGTCGCGCTGGGCATCCATGGCCACGGGGAAGAGGGCGCGGAGATCGGGGTGCTGGATGAACAGCAGCGCGTAGAAGTACGACGTGGCCTTGTCGGCTACGGGTTCCAGCTCCGCCAGGGTGCGGCGGAGGGCGTACGTGTCGGGGGACGGCGCTGCTCCGGTCGCGGGGACGGGGTCCGGAGCGGGGCGGAACGTCTGGTCGGGCGGCGGCTCGGCCGGGCGCTGGTGTTCGTGCGCCCATTGCCGTGCGTACGGGGGAGGAAGGGGAGGGGCGGGGGTGGGGGGAGGGGCCGGGGCGGGGGCCCCGGCTCCGTCCGGTGGCTGCGTGGGGGTGAACCAGCCCCGGTCGCTTCCTCTGCCGTGCGGGCCGCCGTCGGCCGACCTGGTCGGAGCGTCCATCATCGTCTCGCCTCGAACATCTCTCGGTCCGTCCTCGCACTTCCGTCCTAGCGGAAAGCGCGCGCAATTCCCCGCTCTGCTCAATGGGTCGCTGTTCAGGCTGCGCAGCTTGCCATCTTCTGTGGGGGCTTCGCGCGAATCACGGGAAGTACGAGTGGGGCAGGCCCGGTTGAGGCTAGGATCGGCCGCTCTCCTGCCCGTGGAAACCGGCCTCACGGGTATGCCGGGGCAGCTGCGGGCTACGAAGCGGCGCCGACGAGTTGGTACGCCTCTCTGAGGTCCCGGCCCGTATAGGCGTGAACGGCGATGTCCCGTACGTGGTGGTCCGCATTCACCGCCACGGAGACCGGAACAGCGGAGAACAGCTGGGAATCCGACATCGAGTCCCCGTAGGCCACGCAGTCGGCGCGGGTCAGGCCGAATTCCGCGCAGAGTCCGTCCGCGATCCGCACCTTCGCCCCCGCGTCGAGGATCCCCGCCGGGTCCACCGGGTCCCGGAACGGCACCGCCGGCCAGAGCGAGCCGTGGGCGGCGTCGGCGCCCCAGGTCAGCAGGCGTTCCACGAAGAAGCCGGGGGACAGCGAAATCACGGCGCACCGCTCGCCGCGGGCCCGGATCTCCGCCCATACGTCGCGGATTCCGGCCATCCAGGGTGCCCCGTCGAAAGCCGCCGTGACGTGTTCCTCGGTGAGTTCCCGCCACAGTTCGCAGGCGAGTTCGGCGAAGCGCGGCGGGTCGAGCTCGCGGGCCGCGAAGGCCCGTTCCAGTTCGGCGATCTCCGGCTCGACGCCGAGCTGCCGGGATATCTCGATCGCCGCGGCGGACCCGTGCATCAGGGTCCCGTCCATATCGAACAAATGCAGTCTGCTCACGGTCCCCGAGCGTAGGCGGCCCGGCACCGGAGGACACGCGAATAGTGCGTGGCCGGGTGCCGGGCCGGGCCGGGGCCGGGCTCGCGCGCCGGCCTGTGCTTACGGTGCACGGCCGGGGCGGAGCAATGCAGGGCGGTGCGGGGCGTCAGCCGCCCAGCACGGCCTCGATCGCGGTCAGGGCGATGCCGTGGTCCTGGTCCGGCGCCCCGCCGCCCACGCCGATCGCGCCGACGAGCCGGCCGTCACGGTGCAGCGGCACTCCCCCGGCGATGAACAGCAGCGGGCGGTCCAGGGCCGTGGGCAGGGTGTGGAAGAGCCCGTCGGGCCGGACGGCGTCGACGAGGTCCCGCGTGGGCGCGTCCAGCTGGAGCGCGGTGAACGCCTTGCGCGTGCTGGTCTCCCCCGCGATCAGCACGGCGCGGTCGTCCCGGCGGAAGGCCAGCAGGTGACCGCCGGCGTCGAGGACGGTCACGGCGATCCGTACGCCCTGCTCGTCCGCGGCACGGCGGGCGGCGGCGACGAGCGCATCGGCGTCGTCCGTGGTGAGGGGGAGGACGGGGGTGGCAGTGGCGGAGGGGGTCATCAGGTTCTCCTAGTGGTGCGTGGTGCTGTCGTGCTTGGTGCTGCGGTGAAGAGGTACGGGGTGAGAGCCGCCGGTGCGGCGCCTGCGGGAGGAGTTACGAGTACTGCCGTTCCGGTGCGGGCTCCTGCCGCGCCACGACGCGGCCGGCCGCTCCCGTCCCGACCCGGGTTCCCGTACGGCGCTCGAGCGCCATGGAGACGAGGGCCAGGAGGAGTGCGGAGGCGGCCATGGCCGCGCCGACCCAGTTGGGCGCCGTGTAGCCGAAGCCGGCGGAGATCACGAGGCCGCCGAGCCAGGCGGCGATCGCGTTGCCCAGGTTGAAGGCGCCGACGTTGGCGGCGGAGGCGAGGGTGGGGGCCTCCGCCGCCTGGTCCAGGACGCGCTTCTGCAGCGGCGGGACCGTCGCGAAGCCCATCGCCCCGATCAGCGGGACGACGATCACCGTGGCGATCTTGCTGTGGGTGGCGAGCGGCAGCAGCGCGAGGACGATCGCGAGCCCGGCGAGGGCAGTCAGCAGCATGGGCATCAGCGCGCGGTCGGCGTACCGGCCGCCGATGAGGTTGCCGGCCACCATGCCCAGGCCGAAGAGGACGAGGAGCCAGGTGACGGAGGAGGCGGCGAAGCCCGCGGTTTCGGTCATCATCGGCGTGAAGTAGGTGGTCATGGTGAACACGCCGCCGAAGCCGAGGACGGTCATCGCCATCGCGA
The DNA here is from genome assembly GCF_044336695.1 of Streptomyces sp. SCA2-17. Taxonomy (NCBI): domain Bacteria; kingdom Bacillati; phylum Actinomycetota; class Actinomycetes; order Kitasatosporales; family Streptomycetaceae; genus Streptomyces; species Streptomyces sp. SCA2-17. The sequence goes on along the minus strand of NZ_CP117521.1, from coordinate 3,175,936 downwards.
GCAGGACCTGGGGGTTGCGGAAGGCGGCCAGTTCGCCGCCGATCCGGCCCTGTTCGGGGCGGGGCTGACGCGGGACGAGCGCGGCGATGCCGAGGACGGCGAGCACGCCCAGTCCGGCGATGAGGAAGAACGTGATCCGCCAGCCGGCGCTCTGGCCGACCATCGTGCCCAACGGCACACCCACCACGTTGGCCACCGTCAGCCCCGAGAACAGCATCGAGAGTGCGACCGCCTTCTTCTGCGGCGCGACGAGCCCGGCGGCGACGATCGCGCCGATGCCGAAGAACGCGCCGTGCGCGAAGGAGGCGACCACGCGCCCGGCCAGCATCACCGAGAAGACGGGAGCGGCGGCGGAGAGCGCGTTACCGGCGACGAACAGGCCCATCAGGCCCATGAGCATCGCCTTGCGCGGCACCCGGCTGCCGAGGATCGCGAGGATCGGGGCCCCGATCAGGACACCGAGCGCGTAGCCGGTCGTCAGGTAGCCGGCGGTCGGGATGGAGACGCCGAAGTCGTCCGCGATGTCCGGGAGCAGGCCCGCGGTGACGAATTCGGTGGTGCCGATACCGAAGGCGCCGATGGCGAGCGCCAGCAGTGCGAGGGGCATGACAGGGGTCCTTCAGGGAGGGGGCGAGGGGATCCGGTCCGGCGGAGGGCTGGCGGGACGGGGGATCCCGTGGGCGATCTCGTTGCGATCAACCCTTACCAGCGTAGACAATAATTGCCTACGCCGATACTTGCAAGCGCGGGCTATTGCGGATGGGAGATATCCTGGTCGGTGACGACACGCGTGTGCGGTCAGAAGGAGGGCCCCATGTCCCGCACCCCGGACCCCGCTCTGCTCGGCCTGGCGCAGGGCTGGTGCGCGCTGAGCGCCCTGCACGGCCGGATCGAAGCGCACATCGAGCGGGCGCTTCAGGCCGGGCACGGCCTGAGCGTGCGCGAGTTCTCCGTGCTCGACGTGCTCAGCAGGCAGCACAGCGGCGAGGGTGGCCACCTGCGTATGAACGAGGTCGCGGAGGCGGTCGTGCTCAGCCAGAGCGCGACGACGCGCCTGGTCAACCGCCTGGAGGACCGCGGTCTGCTGACCCGCTACCTCTGCCTCACCGACCGCCGGGGCATCTACACCGACGTCACGGAGGCGGGCCTCGCCCTCCTCGGCCAGGCCCGGCCGACGAACGACACGGCGCTGCGCGAGGCCCTCGACGAGGCCTCCAAGCGCGAGGAGCTGGCCCCGCTGGTCACGGCCGTAGAGTCCCTCGCACCCGCCTCGTAGCTGCGGAGCACCTCACGCCCGCTCCGCAGCTGCGGAGTACCTCGCACCCGCTCCGCAGCTGTGGAAGTTCCGCGGGCCCGCTCCGTAACAGCGCCCGGCCTCGGGACTACGCGCGGGCTCTGGCCCGCTCCCGGTGCGCCTTCTGCCGGCAGGCCGCGCCGCAGTAGCGAGCCGGCCGGCCGGTACGCGCCGGAGCCACCACGCCTCCGCACACCTCGCACTGCGTTTCGTTACGCCGGGCGGCCGGAATAGCGGGCAGTTTCGTTACGCGACGGCCCGGACGGAGGCTGTCGCACGCCAGCGCCGTCATCCGGCCCTGCGGCACGCCCGGGCCGCGCCGCTGCTCCATCGACAGACAGCCCATGAGCAGGGCCATCAGGTCGTCGATGGTCACGTCCTTCCGTACGGCATCGGCCTGTTGAGCCCGTCGCAGCAGGACGGCGAGGGCTTCCCGGAACGCCTCCTCGACGCCGGGGGAGGCCTCGAAACGACCCTCCAGGGCGTCGCACAGCGCCTTGTTCCGCACGGTCAGCCGTATGACTGCCGAAAGGTAGCGGTAGAAGACCGCGCCGGGATCATCGGCGTGCGCCAACTCCCTTGATGTATCCGTGAAAAGCGCGATCCGGTCGCTGACCGCCGCCCTGAACAGGGCTTCCTTGGACGGGAAATGGCGGTAGACCGTGCCCGTACCGACGCCTGCACGGCGCGCGATCTCCCCGAGCGACACCCCCAACCCGCGGTCCTCAAAGGCCGATCGGGCCGCCTGGAGGACCAGCGCACGGTTGCGCCGGGCGTCCGCACGCAGGGGTGCGGAGGCCTGAGAAGGCAGCAATGAGCGGCTGCGCTCTGCCATGCGGATACGCCTCCGGAGGCCGGGAAACAAAACGGGTTGCTGGTTCCGATTTTATCCGGGCGCGTGAGCGAGGGCCTCGACACGCCATACCGGGGCAAATCAAAAGAAGTAGGAGAAGAAGAGCAAGAGGAGAGGAGCAAGAGAACGTGCCAGAAGAAAGGAGAACGGGCCGAAGAAAAGGGCCGCCGCCGGTGCGCGCAGCACCGACGGCGGCCCTTGGGCACGCCGGAGAACCGGGGGTCAGCCCGGGATCACCGCATCCCACGCCTCCCCCGCCGCGGCCGACGCCGCCGCAGCGTCCGCGACCGGCACGCCCAGCGCGCGCAGCCCCTCCCCGAGCGCCGCCAGCGAGGCCAGGACGACCTCGCGGTCCGCGTCGAGGCCGTAGTGGTTGACGCGGATCATCTCCTTGGCCAGCGGCCCGGCCGCCGCCTGGACGGGCACCGAGGCGTCGGCCGCCAAGGCGGCGGCCACCACATCGCGGGCGTCCTTGCCGTCGGGGGCGCGCAGGGTCGTGGCGACCGGGGCGGCGTCCTCGTCCCGGACGACGTACGGGGACAGGCCGCCCAGGGCCCGGACGCCGGCGCGCATGGCGGCGGCAGCGGCGCGGTGACGGGCCATGACGGACTCCAGGCCGTCCTCCTCGATGCGGTCGACGGCCTGCTCCAGGGCGAGCATCTCCAGCTGCGCGGGTGCGTGCGGCAGGGCCGCGCGGCCGCCGTCGATCCAGCGCTCCTTCCAGTCCAGCAGGGAGAGGTAGGAGCGGCGCGGCGCCTGCTCGTTGGCGGCGATGCGCTCCCAGGCACGGGCGCTGACCGAGACGACGGACACGCCGGCCGGGCCCGCCATGGCCTTCTGGCCGCCGATAACGCACAGGTCGACGCCCCACTCGTCGGTGAGGAGCGGCTCGGCGCCGACGGACGCGACCGCGTCCAGCATCAGCAGCGCGCCGTGCGCGCGCACGACCTCGCCGATCGCGGCCACGGGGTTGGTGTTGCCCGTCGCCGCCTCGGCGTGCACCAGGCTGACGAAGTCGATCTCGGGGTGGGCGCGCAGCGCCTCCGCGACCTGCTCGGCGCCGACCGCGCCGCTGAACGGTGCCGAGATGGTGATCACCTCGGCACCGCAGGAGCGCAGCCAGCCGCCGAACGTCTCGCCGTACGGCCCGGTGATGATGTTGAGCGCGGTGCTGCCGGGCCGGACGGCCGAGCGGATCGCGGCCTCCAGCGGCAGCAGCGCCTCTCCCTGCATCGTGACGACCGTCTCGCGCGTGCGCATCAGCGACGCGATCTTGTCCTCGATGCGCGCGAAGTGACCGGCGCCCAGGGGCGCGAGGTCGAGCAGGTCCGGTGCGTCCGGTGCGGTGTTCGCAGTCACGGTGCCAGTGCCTTCCGGGTGTCGCGCCGGGTGTCCGGCGCCCGCCAATCTCCCCCTGACCCTACGTCCGCACCCGGTTCCGCGCCGACCGTCATCCACAAGGCCGAACAGACAATCCGATTACTCCTGACGGCCTCCGACGGCCTCCGACCGCCTCCAATCGCTTCCGAATTGCCTCCGATCTCCTCTGATCACTGCTGCCGGGCACCGCCTGCCGGCCCCCTCCCGCGGACGCCTTCCGCCGCCCGCCAGCCGCCCGCGTCCACGCCGCCCGGCACCGCGTCCCCCGCCTCGTACGGCTCGCGGGTGAAGACGAACGTGCCGAGGTCGAGGTGGCTCACCGCGCCCTCCGCCGTCCGCACCGCGGTCAGCGTCTCCCCCGCGTAGTACTCGTCGAGCCCCGTCCAGGTGCCGTCCTCCTCCGGGCGGAAGCGCGAGCCGCGTCCGCCCGAGCCCGTCGGCGCCAGCTCCAGGGCCCCGCCGGCGCACAGCCGCAGCGTGAACGGGGCCGCACCCCAGTACCAGGAGCCGGTCAGCTCCAGGTGCTCGTCCTTCACCTCGGAGAGGGGGCGCCAGGGCGCGGGGATCCGCGGTTCGAGGTCGGCGGCCGTCGCCAGCAGGTCCGCCGCGACGCCCACGGCCTCGAAGCAGGAGGTGCGGTTGGCCAGGGCGACGCCCGCGATCCCGTCCCGCGGACTCACCAGCAGCGCCGCCACGAAGCCCGGCATGGTGCCGATGTGGCCCACGAGCGTCCGGCCGTCCCTCTGCATCACCTGGAGGCCCAGCCCGTAGCCGGACTGCCCCGGGGCGCGCGAGCCGCCCTCCGGCATCCGCATCTCGGCGAGCGTCGCCGCGGACAGCACCCGCTCGCCCTTGCCCGTCCCGTACGGACCACCCGTCAGGAACGCCGCGAAGCGGCACAGGTCGGCGGTCGTGGACCAGAGCTGCCCGGCGGGCGCCATCCGCCCGGTGTCCACAGCGGGCTCGGGAAGGAGGACGTCGGCCCAGGGGTGCACGGCCCAGCCGTCCGCATGGGGCGCGAGGGGCGCGAGGGTCGTCCGGTCCATGCCGAGCGGTTCGAGGACCTCGCGGCGCAGCACGTCGTACCAGTTCTCTCCGCGGATCCGCTCGACCAGGGCGCCGAGCAGCGCGTAACCGGGGTTGGAGTAGTGGTGCAGCCGCCCGGGGGCGTGGAGCCGGGGGCGGTCGCCGAAGAGGTCGGCGAGCCCGGGGCGCAGCGCGCCGTCCGTGCGCTCCCACCACGGTCCGCGCGCCTCCGCCGCGAGCCCCGAGGTGTGCGACAGGAGCTGGGCGACGGTCGCGTCACCGCCCGCCGGGGCGTCGAGGTACGTGCCGAGCCGGTCCTCCAGCTTCAGCAGCCCCTCGTCACGCAGACGCATCACCAGCACCGCGACGAAGGTCTTGGTGATCGAACCGATGCGGTACTGGACGTCTTCGGCCCGTGCCCCTCCGGGGAGTTCACCGCGGCCCGAGCTCCACACGAGGTGCCCGTCCCGCATCACCGCCCCCGCCATCGACGGCGCGCGCCCCTCGGACTGGCCGGTGGCGAGGCGGTGGAGGAGCGCGCGGCGGGTGGCCGGCAGCAGCTCGGCGTCTTCGTACGGAGCGTCGGTCATGTCCGCACCCTAACCAGCCGTGTCCGCACCGTAACCAGAGTCCCGCCGCTGGCTTTGACGTCAGCGTGAAGGTCTACGGTCATGGCCATGCGCATCGGGGAACTGGCCCGGCAGGCGGGCACCACCACCCGCACGCTGCGGCACTACGAGGAACTCGGGCTCCTGCCCGCCCGCCGCACGGGCAACGGCTACCGCACCTACGACGACGGCGACCTGCGGCTGCTCCAGCAGATCCGCACGCTGCAAGACTTCGGCTTCGGCCTGGAGGAGACCCGCCCGTTCGTGGACTGCCTGCGCGCCGGGCACCCGGCCGGGGACGCCTGCCCCGCCTCCCTCGACGTCTACCGGCGCAAGCTCGCGGAGCTGGACGACTGCATCGCGGACTTGCGGCGGATCCGGGCCGAAGTGGGCGCCCAGCTCGCCCGCGCCGAGCTGGAAGCGGCGGCCGACGTCCCCGGCGGCCCGCCGCCGCTGTGCGCTTTCGCCCCACCGCCCGACCACGAAAGGGAACCCGGAACGCCATGACCACCGCCATGAACGCCCCGGCCACGTCCGTCGTGACCGTCACCGACGCCACCTTCGCCGCCGAGGTCCTCGAGGAGCGGCTGCCCGTCCTCGTCGACTTCACCGCCTCCTGGTGCCCGCCCTGCCGCATGATCGAGCCCGTACTCGCCGAACTGGCGGCGGAGGAGGAGGGACGCCTCAAGATCGTCCGGCTGGACGTGGACGCCACCCCGCAGACGCAGGCCGCCTACGGGGTCCTGTCCATGCCGACGCTCATCCTCTTCCGCGCGGGCGAGCGCGTGACGACCCTCGTCGGGGCCCGCTCCAAGGTCCGGCTGCTCCGTGATCTCGGCGACGCCCTGAACTGAACCCGACGTGATCCTGAACCGGACCTGAACTAAAAAGGGCCCGCTGACCAGGCAGAACCCTCACGCCCCCCACGACCGGCGAAACCCACCCGCACCGCTCCGATAGCATGTTCGACCATGCTATCCAGCACGATGAGTGACCAATTTAGCCAAAACCTAACAAATCGGCCGAACAATTGATATCCACAGCGCTGCGGGTGTTTTCGCGAATAAACAGCAGAATAAAGTTCTCCGCGTGGCGTCAGCCACGGGCGGTCCTTTGGGCCACGGTGGGTGTCGTGGCTCTCGGATTCCTCATCGCGCTGGAGATCGCTGCACGCCGCTACGGCCTGCCGGGGCCGATGACCAATCAGGCCCGGGAGGTGATTTTCGCTCCCAAGTCGGGGCCGCTGCTCTACGCCAGCATGGCGTTGATGATGGTGGTGCTCACCTGGCGGGAGCGGTTCATCGCGGCCGGCGTCGCGGTCGGCATCGACGTCGTCTTCTTTCTGGTGCGCTGGGCCGTCGACGCCAAGATGATGTTCGGCAACGGCGCGCTGTGGGTGATCCTCGGCTATACGGTCATCGCCGTCACGCGCCGCACCGGCAAGGAACGCGCCCTGCTGCTGAAGGGCATCGGGCTGGGCCTGCTGCTGGTGGCCGGCCGTAAAACCGGCGATACCTGGTTGCTCATCACATCGAAGACCCGCCCGACGGTGCTCGACCAATACGTGGCAACGGCCGATCACGCGCTGGGCAACCCGTCCTGGCTCGTGGGCCGGTTCGTCAAGGCCACCGGTCCGGTCGGCGACCACATTCTCGATTACGTCTACATTCAGCTCGCCGTGGCCGCGGTCATCGTCGCGCTCTACCAGCTGCGCAACGTGGCGGCCGAGCGCCGCTTCCCGCGCCATCACCTGGTGCGCACGTTCCTGGTGATCGGCCTCCTCGGGCCGGGCATCTACATGATCTTCCCGGTGGTCGGGCCGATCTTCGCCTACGGCGCCGACGGCACGCACTGGGCCGTGGCCGACCTGTGGCCGAACACGCCGCCACCGCTCAATGCGCCGCACCACATGCCGTTCAACGACATCACCCCGCGCAACTGCATGCCCAGCCTGCACACGGCATGGGCCACGGCGATCTTCATTCACTCCCGCAAGGGGCCCCGCATTCTGCAATTCGCGGGGGCGTTCTGGCTGATCGCCACTCTCGGCGCGACGCTGGGCTTCGGCTACCACTACGGCGCGGACATCATCGCCGGCGTGGTGTTCACCCTCACGATCGAGGCGGCTCTGCGCTCGCAGGTACGCGGCTGGGACCGGTCGGGAATCCAGCTGGTCGCTTACGGCGCGGCGGTCTTCACCGCGCTCCTGCTCTCCTACCGCTTCCTGTCGGTGGAAATGGCCGAAACCCCGTGGGTGTTCGGACCGCTTCTCCTGCTGGCGATGGCCTCGGTGATCCTCGGCTACGTACGGACCACCAGGCTGTGGGAACCGAAGCCCGCGCCGGCACTCCAACCGGAACCGCAGCCCGAAATGGTCTGAACCCCCGCCGCGTGCCGATCGGGCCGACCCATCAGGTCGGCCGATCGGGCTTCCGGTCTGCCGGTCAGGTCTGGGCCATGTCCACGAAGCGTGAGTAGTGGCCCTGGAAGGCCACCGTGATCGTGGCCGTCGGGCCGTTACGGTGCTTCCCGACGATGATGTCCGCCTCGCCCGCGCGGGGCGACTCCTTCTCGTAGGCGTCCTCGCGGTGGAGCAGGATGACCATGTCCGCGTCCTGCTCGATGGAGCCGGATTCACGCAGGTCGGAGACCATCGGCTTCTTGTCCGTGCGCTGCTCGGGGCCACGGTTCAGCTGCGACAGCGCGATGACCGGCAGCTCCAGCTCCTTGGCCAGCAGCTTGAGGTTTCGCGACATGTCCGAGACCTCCTGCTGGCGGCTCTCGGCACGCTTGGAGCCGCCGGCCTGCATCAGCTGGAGGTAGTCGATGATGACCAGCTTGATGTCGCTGCGCTGCTTCAGGCGGCGGCACTTGGCGCGGATCTCCATCATCGACAGGTTCGGCGAGTCGTCGATGAACAGCGGGGCCTGCGAGACGTCCGGCATGCGGCGCGCGAGGCGCGTCCAGTCCTCGTCCGTCATGGAGCCCGAGCGCATGTGGTGCAGGGCCACGCGGGCCTCGGCCGACAGCAGGCGCATCGCGATCTCGTTGCGCCCCATTTCGAGCGAGAAGATCACGCTGGGCATGTTGTGCTTGATCGAGCAGGCCCGCGCGAAGTCCAGGGCCAGGGTGGACTTACCCATGGCGGGGCGGGCCGCGATGACGATCATCTGGCCGGGGTGCAGGCCGTTCGTCAGGGCGTCGAGGTCGGTGAAGCCGGTCGGGACGCCGGTCATCTCGCCGCTGCGCGAGCCGATCGCCTCGATCTCGTCGAGCGCGCCCTCCATGATGTCGCCCAGGGGGAGGTAGTCCTCGCTGGTGCGCTGCTCGGTGACGGCGTAGACCTCGGCCTGGGCCTTGTTGACGATGTCGTCCACGTCGCCGTCGGCCGCGTATCCCATCTGGGTGATGCGGGTGCCGGCCTCGACCAGGCGGCGCAGGACGGCGCGCTCGTGGACGATCTCGGCGTAGTACTCGGCGTTGGCCGCGGTGGGGACCGTCTGCACCAGGGAGTGCAGGTACGGCGCGCCGCCGACGCGGGTGATCTCGCCGCGCTTGGTGAGCTCGGCGGCGACGGTGATCGGGTCGGCCGGCTCGCCCTTGGCGTAGAGGTCGAGGATGGCCTGGTAGATCGTCTCGTGCGCCGGGCGGTAGAAGTCGTGGCCCTTGAGGACCTCGACGACGTCGGCGATGGCGTCCTTGGACAGCAGCATGCCGCCGAGGACGGACTGTTCGGCGTCCAGGTCCTGGGGCGGGACGCGCTCGAAGCCCGCGGACTCCGGCCGGCCCTGGCCGCCGTCGCCCCGGGACCAGGAGCCGTCCTCCGGGCCGCGGTCGTGGCGCTCACCGCGCCCGGGGCCGTCGCCACGGCGGGGGCGGGAGACGGGGAGGCGGTCGCTGGGACCCGCATCCGCCCAGGGGTCGTCCATGGGCTCGGGGATGCTCATCCCGCCACCTCCTCCCGTCCGCGAAGCGGACCTTGCCGTGCTGTTCTTTCTTACGGCACGGCTCTGACAAACAGGCCGCCCGACTCCGGTTCCGGCGCGTCGAGTTCAGGGCGGTCCCGTTCAGGTCCACCGGGCCCTTCGGGCTCCGGAACAGGCGGCGGCCGCCGGTCCACGGTAGGCCCGCGGGCACCGTCAGCCAATCTGGTTATCCACAGGCCGTGTGGATGACGGGCCCCATCCTGTGGAGAACTCCGTGGATCCTGTGTACGGGGCGGGGGAAACCGCTGTGGACAAACCCACACCCGACTCCGCCACACGCCTCTGACCTGCGGTTTCGCCATCCACCGGCTGTTGAGGAGAAAAACTTTCACCCTCAGCCGGAGATCACGACAAACGGCGCAGAGAAGATCGGACAGAGCAACGGAATGTAAGGGGTCCAATGCAGTTGCACCGATTACCTGTGGAAGATTAGGTTGGAGGCATGACCCTGGCTCCCGCGCGCGCACCGCGCACCGCCCGCCGGCACGACCGCGAGATCCTCTCACTGGCCGTGCCCGCCTTCGGCGCCCTCGTCGCGGAGCCCCTCTTCGTCCTGGCCGACAGCGCCATCGTCGGCCACCTCGGCACCCCCGAGCTCGCCGGGCTCGGCATAGCCGCCGCCCTGCTCACCACCGCCGCCGGCGTCTTCGTCTTCCTCGCCTACGCCACCACCGCCGCCGTGTCCCGGCGCGTGGGCGCGGGCGACCTCAAGGGCGCGATACGCCAGGGCATGGACGGCATATGGCTCGCCGCGCTCCTCGGCGCGGCCCTCGTGGCAGCCGTCCTGCCCGCAGCCCCCGCGGTCGTCGAACTCCTCGGCGCCTCCCCGACCGCCGCCCCGCACGCCACGACGTACCTGCGGATCAGCGCGCTCGGCATGCCGGCCATGCTGATCGTCCTCGCCGCCACCGGCGTCCTGCGCGGCCTTCAGGACACCCGTACGCCGCTCTACGTGGCCGTGGGCGGCTTCGCCCTCAACGGCGCCCTCAACGCCGGCCTCGTCTACGGCACGGGCCTCGGCATCGCCGGCTCCGCCTGGGGCACGGTCATCGCCCAGTGGGCCATGACCGCCGTCTACCTCGCCGTGGTCCTCCGGGGCGCCCGCCGCCACGACGCCTCCCTGCGGCCCGACGCCGCCGGCATCCGGGCCTGCGCCCGGGCCGGCGTCCCGCTGCTCGTCCGCACCCTCTCGCTGCGCGCCGTCCTCGTGATCGCCACGGCCGTCGCGGCCCGGCTCGGCGACACCCAGGTCGCCGCGCACCAGATCGTGCTCAGCCTGTGGAGCCTGCTGGCCTTCGCCCTGGACGCCATAGCCATCGCCGGCCAGGCGATCATCGGGCGCTACCTGGGCGCCGGCGACGCGGACGGGGCGCGGGCGGCCTGCCGGCGCATGGTGCAGTGGGGCATCGTCTCCGGCGCGGCGCTGGGCGTGCTGGTGGTGGCCGCGCGGCCGTTGTTCATCCCGCTCTTCACCTCCGACGGCACGGTCCGGGACGCCCTGCTGCCGGCCCTGCTGGTGGTCGCCCTGTCCCAGCCGGTCGCCGGGGTGGTCTTCGTTCTGGACGGGGTCCTGATGGGCGCCGGTGACGGCACCTACCTGGCGTGGGCGATGGTCCTGGTGCTCGCCGCCTTCGCCCCCGCCGCCCTGCTCGTCCCCGCGCTCGGCGGCGGCGTGACGGCCCTGTGGTGGGCGATGACGCTGATGATGACCGTCCGGATGGTGACGGTGTGGCTCCGGGCGCGGTCGGGGCGCTGGATAGTCACCGGGGCGACGCGCTGAAGAAACGTATCGGCGCCTGAGCAAGCTGAGGAAACGTACCGGCGAACGCCGGTTACGGCACGAACAGCAGGAGGGCCGCACCCCCCACAGGGGTGCGGCCCTCCTTCAGGCTCTACCGATCACCGGTGGGTGATCAGGCAGCGACGACCTCGATGCCGAGCTTGGCAACGACGTCGGCGTGCAGACGCACGGAGACCTGGTGGGCGCCCAGGGTCTTGATGGGCGAGCCCACCTCGACGCGGCGCTTGTCGACGTCCGGGCCACCGGCAGCCTTGATCGCGGCAGCGACGTCGGCCTGGGTGACGGAGCCGAACAGGCGGCCGGCCTCGCCGGAGCGGGTGGCCAGGCGGACCTTGAGGCCCTCCAGCTGACCCTTGATCTCGTTGGCCTGCTCGATCGTGGCGATCTCGCGGATCTTGCGAGCGCGGCGGATCTGAGCGACGTCCTGCTCGCCACCCTTGGTCCAGCGGATCGCGAAACCGCGCGGGACCAGGTAGTTGCGGGCGTAGCCGTCCTTGACGTCGACGACGTCACCGGCGGTGCCGAGGCCGGAGACCTCGTGGGTGAGGATGATCTTCATTAGTTGGTCACCCTTCCCTTATCGCGCGGACGAGGTGTAGGGCAGCAGCGCCATCTCACGGCTGTTCTTCACGGCCGTGGCGACGTCACGCTGGTGCTGGGTGCAGTTGCCGGTCACGCGACGGGCACGGATCTTGCCGCGGTCGGAAATGAACTTCCGCAGCATGTTCGTGTCCTTGTAGTCCACGTAAGCGGTCTTGTCCTTGCAGAAAGCGCAGACCTTCTTCTTAGGCTTGCGCGGCGGGGGCTTCGCCATTGTCTCTCTCCTGTGTGATCAAGAAGTTTGTGTGCTGCTCGCCCTTAGAAGGGCGGCTCGTCCGAGTAGCCGCCGGAGTTGCCGGGGCCGCCGCCCCAGCCGCCTCCGCCGCCGCCCTGCTGGCCGCCGGACGGTGCGCTGGTGGCCCAGGGGTCGTCGGCGGGAGCGCCGCCGCCCTGCTGCTGCTGACCGCCGGAGCCACCGCCCCAGCCGCCCTGCTGCTGGCCACCGCCGTAGCCACCCTGGCCACCGCGACCCGCGGTCTTGGTGACCTTCGCCGTGGCGTTCTTCAGGCTGGCGCCGACCTCTTCGACGTCGAGCTCGTAGACCGTGCGCTTGACGCCCTCGCGGTCCTCGTAGGACCGCTGCTTCAGACGGCCCTGCACGATGACGCGCATGCCGCGCTGGAGCGACTCGGCGACGTTCTCCGCCGCCTGCCGCCACACCGAGCACGTGAGGAAGAGGCTCTCGCCGTCCTTCCACTCGTTGGTCTGGCGGTCGAAGGTGCGGGGAGTGGACGCGACGCGGAACTTCGCGACCGCCGCACCGGACGGGGTGAAGCGCAGCTCGGGGTCGTCGACGAGATTGCCGACGACCGTGATGACGGTCTCGCCTGCCATGGGTGAACCTCTCGGCGGGTGTGCTGCTGGCTGCTTGCTGCTCGTTGAGCTACAGCCCGATTACCTCTGAACCGCTGGGGTTCAGTGGGTCTCGGGACGGAGGACCTTGGTCCGGAGGACCGACTCGTTCAGGTTCATCTGGCGGTCGAGCTCCTTGACGACCGCAGGCGTGGCCTGCAGGTCGATGACCGAGTAGATGCCCTCGGGCTTCTTCTTGATCTCGTACGCGAGACGACGACGGCCCCAGGTGTCGACCTTCTCGACCTTTCCGTTGCCCTCACGGACGACGGAGAGGAAGTTCTCGATCAGCGGGGAGACAGCGCGCTCCTCGAGATCGGGGTCGAGGATGACCATCACCTCGTAGTGACGCATGTGGAACCCACCTCCTTTGGACTCAGCGGCCACGGTCGTTCCGTGGCAGGAGGGTCGTGATGCGTTAACAACGGTATCGGCCGACACTGACATCAGCGGAAAGTCCCTGGGTTGCCCCTGAGGACCGAAGCTGGTTCAGGGCAGACACCGGTGCAGACCGTACAGAGTACCCGCACTCCGGCTTCCGGTTGAAATCCAGCCGTCCGGGCCCGCAATCTGGACGGACCGGGTGTGACCGGCGCAACAATGCGCCGGTCGCCTTCAGGAGGAGGTAGCCCCCATGACACAGGCAGTACGCCGTCCCCGCACGCTGATCGGTGCGGTACTCAACAGCGACGGAAAGCCCCATCCCCTCGAGAACACCTTCGTCGCCGTGACGGTGGTGCTCGGACTGCTGGCCTTCGTTTCCTCGGCCTTCAACAACCTTCATCTGCTGAGCTCGTGGAGCGGGCTGGCCGGCATCTTCACGGGTGCGTACGGCCAGTACATCTCGGTCACGACGGGCGAGCGCTTCCTGCTGATCATCGGGCTGGGCGCGGCCGCCTTCGGCTTCTTCCTCGGCATGGCCCACGGGGGCCTCTTCGGGGGTGTCATCGGCTAGCGCGGGGCCTGCCCGGCCGTACACCCGAACGGGCGCCCCAACGGTGTGCGTCCCTGTCGCAGTAGGCTTCGCCGCGAGAGCCGGAGCCCCGACCCTGGGGACACACCTGCCGAGGAGCGCCCCGCATGAGCCTGACCCTGAGGACAATCAGCCGAGAGCAGCATCTGGCTTACATCCAGAGCCTGCCCGCGGCCAGTCACATGCAGGTGCCGGCGTGGGCCGATGTCAAGGCGGAGTGGCGCTCGGAGAGCCTGGGCTGGTTCGACAAGACCGGCCAGATCGTGGGCGCCGGCCTGGTGCTCTACCGCCAGCTGCCCAAGATCAAGCGCTACCTCGCCTACCTGCCCGAGGGCCCGGTCATCAACTGGTTCGCGCCGAACCTCAAGGACTGGCTCGACCCGATGCTCGCCCACCTCAAGCAGCAGGGCGCCTTCTCGGTGAAGATGGGCCCGCCGGTGGTCATCCGCCGCTGGGACGCGAACGCGATCAAGGGCGGCATCTCCGACCCGGACGTCAAGCGGCTGCGCGACGTCGAGGCCACCTTCATCGAGCCGCGCGCCTTCGAGGTCGCCGACCAGCTGCGCCGGATGGGCTGGCAGCAGGGCGAGGACGGCGGCGCCGGCTTCGGTGACGTCCAGCCGCGGTACGTCTTCCAGGTGCCCCTGGCGAACCGCTCGCTGGAGGACGTCCACAAGAACTTCAACCAGCTGTGGCGCCGCAACATCAAGAAGGCCGAGAAGGCCGGCGTCGAGGTGGTCCAGGGCGGCTACGAGGACCTGCCCACCTGGCAGCACCTGTACGAGATCACCGCCGAGCGGGACAAGTTCCGCCCGCGCCCGCTGAGCTACTTCCAGCGCATGTGGACGGCCCTCAACACCGAGGACCCCAACCGCATGCGGCTGTACTTCGCGGTGCACGAGGGCGAGGCCGTCGCCGCGGCCACGATGCTGATCGTGGGCGGCCACGTCTGGTACTCGTACGGCGCGTCGGCCAACCACAAGCGCGAGGTCCGGCCCTCCAACGCCATGCAGTGGCGGATGCTGCGCGACGCCTACGCCCTGGGCGCCAGCGTCTACGACCTGCGCGGCATCGGCGACTCCCTGGACGAGAGCGACCACCTCTTCGGCCTCATCCAGTTCAAGGTCGGCACGGGCGGCCAGGCCGCGGAGTACCTGGGCGAGTGGGACTTCCCGCTCAACAAGCTGCTCCACAAGGCCCTCGACATGTACATGTCGCGTCGCTGATGTTCCTCCGGGGCCGCACCGCCCCGGACATCCGGCACGCAACAGCATCCAGCAGGCACAGGGAAAGGTTCCGGACCGGCCATGGCGCTCACGCTCCACGTCGAAACCGCGCGCTGGCGGGCGCACCAGCAGACCGTCGTCCAGCAGTTCCCGGGCATCGTCCCGGTGTGCAAGGGCAATGGCTACGGCTTCGGCCACGAGCGGCTGGCCGACGAGGCCGCCCGCTTCGGCTCGGACATCCTGGCCGTCGGCACCACCTACGAAGCGGCCCGGATCAAGGACTTCTTCAGCGGCGACCTGCTGGTGCTCACGCCCTTCCGGCTGGGTGAAGAGCCCGTGCCGCTGCCGGACCGGGCGATCCGGTCCGTCTCCTCGGTGGAGGGCGTGCGCGGCCTGGTCGGCGCCCGCGTCGTCATCGAGGTCATGAGCTCGATGAAGCGGCACGGCATCAGCGAGGAAGACCTGCCCAAGCTGTCCGCGGCCATCGAGGACGTGCGCCTGGAGGGCTTCGCGATCCACCTGCCGCTGGACCGCACGGACGGCTCCGACGCCGTCCAGGAGGTGGCCGACTGGATGAACCGGCTGCGCAACGCGGGCCTGCCGCTGCACACCATGTTCGTCAGCCATCTGAAGTCCGAGGAGCTCGCGCGGCTGCAGCAGCAGTTCCCGCACACCCGCTTCCGGGCCCGCATCGGCACCCGGCTGTGGCTCGGCGACCACGGCGCGACCCACTACACGGGCGCGGTCCTGGACGTGACGCCCGTGTCCAAGGGCGACCGCTTCGGCTACCGCCAGCAGAAGGTCGCCGGTGACGGCCACCTCGTCGTCGTCGCGGGCGGCACCTCGCACGGCGTGGGCCTGGAGGCGCCGAAGGCGCTGCACGGCATGATGCCGCGCGCCAAGGGCGTGGCCCGGGCGGGCCTCGCGACCATGAACCGCAACCAGTCGCCGTTCTACCTGGACAACAAGCAGCTCTGGTTCGCGGAGCCCCCGCACATGCAGGTGTCGATCCTCTTCGTGCCGAACGACGCCAGGACCCCTCGGGTCGGCGACGAGCTGAAGGCCCAGCTGCGGCACACCACCACCACGTTCGACCGGATCGTCGACAAGTAAGCCGGCGAGTAACCGGCCGGGGCAGTCACCTTCGCGGCTCACGGACGGCGTCACGAGCGGCTCCCGGTGCCCCACTGGACGCTCGTGACGCCGGAGCGCTCCGCGTACCGCGGCCGGTGCGCGGAGCCGAGGGCGACCACGTCCGGCGCGCCGTCGAGGACGCCGCCCGAGGGGTCGTCGGAGCCGTCGCGGCGGACGACGTCCCGCTCGGGCATCAGGATGTCGCGCACGACGACCGCGCAGAGGTAGAGCGTGCCCAGCAGGTGCAGGGCGATGGCCAGCTGATAGCCCTCCGTGGGCAGGCCCTGGTGCTTGTCGCCGCTGCCGGTGTAGGCGAGGTAGGACCAGATGCCCAGGAAGTAGAGCACCTCGCAGGCCTGCCAGATGAGGAAGTCGCGCCACTTGGGCCGCGCCAGCACCGCGAGCGGGATGAGCCACAGGACGTACTGCGGTGAGTAGACCTTGTTGGTGAGGATGAAGAGCGCCACCACCAGGAAGGCCAGCTGGGCGAAGCGCGGGCGCCGCGGTGCGTAGAGGCCGAGGGCCACGAGGGCCAGGCAGCCCAGGATCATCAGCAGGCTGACGTACGTGTTGGCGTCCTCCAGGGGGTTGCCCGTGCGCTGGGAGATCAGCAGCCAGATCGAGCCGAAGTCGATCGGGCGCTCCTGGCTGAACGTGTAGAACTTCGCCCAGCCCTCCCGGATGTGGAAGCCCGCGGCGTCGTGCGTGAGCATCACCGGCAGGTTCACCACCAGCCAGGCGGCGACGGCGGAGGCGGTGCTCACGGCGAAGGCCCGCATGCGCCCGGCTCGCAGGCACAGCACGAACAGCGGCCCGAGGAGCAGCAGCGGATAGAGCTTCGCGGCGGCGGCCAGGCCGATGAGGACACCCGCGAGGGCCGGCCTGCCGCGCGACCACATCAGCATCGCGGCGGCGGTGAGGGCGACGGCGAACAGATCCCAGTTGACGGTGGCCGTGAGGGCGAAGGCGGGGGCCAGCGCGATCAGCAGGGCGTCCCAGGGCCGGCGCCGGTGCGTACGGGCCGAGCAGAGGGCGATGGCGGCCGTGCAGGCCATCAGCATCCCGGCGTTGACCAGCCAGTTGATCTGCTCGCGGTGCTGGATGGTGCCGCCGCCGGGGGTGAGCCAGGCGGCGATCTGCATGAACAGGCCGGTGAGGACCGGATACTCCAGGTAGTCCATGCCGCCGGAGAGGGCCTGCGGGATGCGGTCGAAGTACGGGACGAGGCCCGCGTCGAAGCCGCGGCCGCTGTAGAGGTGCGGGATGTCGGAGTAGCAGGCGTGGGTGTACTGCGTGGTGGCGCCGAAGAACCACCCGTACTCGTAGCAGGGCAGCTTCTGGACCATGCCCAGGGCGAACATCCCGATCGCCAGCAGCACGATCACGCGGACCGGCGTCCACCACCCCGCACCGGGCAGGGCCCGCTTGCCCGCCGGCCCCCCGATGAGCTCGCTGCCTGCGGCGGCCACCTCATCCTCGTCGGTGGGCCGTACCTGTCGGTCGTCGTCCCGCGCGCTCCTCATGGGGGCCATCCTGCCGTACGAGCCTGTCAGCCGCCGGAGCCTGTGGATAACGCCGAGGGCCGTCCACGCGAACGCGGGACGGCCCTCGGAACGTTTGCCGGGAGCGGTCGGCTCCGGGCGGATCGGCGCTGGTCAGCCGTTCATGCCGCCGAAGAGGCCACCGCCACCGGGGCGCCGACTGGGATCGGGCGACGGAGACGTGCCGGGGTCGCCGCCCGGTCCGCCGTTGCCTCCGCCCGGGCCGCCTCCGGGGCCGCCGTTGCCATTGCCGCTGCCGCCGCCGTGCTTGCACTTGAAGTCGAAGATCGAGCACGAGCGGCTCGCCGACGGGCTCGGCGAGGCGGACTTCGACGGGGTGCCGGACGGGGAGGCGGACGGCGCCGCCGACGGGGGTGCGGAGGGCACCGCGCTGGGGGAGGGGCTCGCGCCGTCCCCGTAGATCTTCTCGCCGAGCGGCTGCGCCGGCTCGAACTGCTCGATCGGCTGGCCCTTGAGCGCGGCGTTCATGTAGTCGGCCCAGATCTCCGCCGGGAACGACGCGCCGTGGATGCTCTCCTTGCCGCCGACGCCGCGCATGGAGAGGAACTCCTGCTTCTTGGCGTTGGGGTCGACCCGGTACATGCCGATCGCCGTGGACAGCTGCGGGGTGTAGCCGGCGAACCAGGCGGAGCGGTTCTCGTCCGTCGTACCGGTCTTGCCCGCGGCCGGACGGCCGCCCGCCAGCTTCGCGGACGTGCCCGTGCCCGCCTCGACGACGGTCTTGAGCACGTCGGTGACGTTGTTCGCCACGTTCGGGGAGAAGGCCTGGTCGGACTTGTTCTCGTGCAGGAAGGCGGGCTTGCCGTCCCGCTCCACCTTCTCGACGGAGTACGGGTCGATCTGCTTGCCGCTGGCGGCGAAGGTCGCGTAGGCGCCCGCCAGCCGGATCGCGCTGGGCGCCGATGTGCCGAGCGAGAAGGTGGGCGTGGCGGCGGCGAGCTGGTCCTTGTCGAGGCCGGCCCGCAGGGCGGCCTCCTTGACCAGGTCCGTGCCCACGTCCATGCCGAGCTGGATGAAGGGGGTGTTCACCGAGAACTGCATGGCGGTGCGCAGGGTGACGGGGCCCTTGTCCTCTTCACCGTCGTTCTTCTGGTGCCACTCGCTGCCGTCGTTGTCGTGCCAGACCTGGCCGTTGTACTTCCGGAGCGTCACCTTGTTGTCGCCGTTGTAGATGCTCTCGGGGGAGACCAGCGTGCGCTGGCTGTCGCTCTGCGTCTCGCCGAGGGCGGGGTTGCGCTTGCCGTGCGACATGGCGGCCGCGAGCACGAAGGGCTTGAACGTCGAGCCCACCTGCACACCGGTGTAGTCGGCGTTGTTGGTGTAGTGCTCCAGGGCGTTCTCACCGCCGTAGATGGCGACGATCTTGCCGGTCTTGGGGTCGACCGACGCCCCGCCGAACTGCACGTACTTGTCGCGGTCGCGCACGTCCGGCTTGATGTTCGCCTTGCGGACCTCCTCGACCGACTTGGAGAGGGCCTCGACCCGCTCCCGGTCGAAGGTCGTGTAGATCTGGTAGCCGCCGCGGTCCAGCTGGGTCTTGCTGATGCCGGAGTGGGCGACGACGTAGTTGTCGGCGAGGTCGGTGAGGTAGCCGATCTGGCCGGCGCGGTTCGTCGCGGGCTTGGGCTTCTGGGGGGTGGGGAAGCCCTTGCCGACCCACTTGTCGCGCTCGGCCGCTTCCATGTTGCCCGTCTCGACCTCGCGGTCCAGGGTCCACTTCCAGCGGTCGGTGGCGCGCTTGGTGTTCTTCTCCGGGGTCGCCGCCGGGCCCTGGCCGCCGTACGGGTCGTAGAGGTTCGGGCCGTTGAGCGTGGCCGCGAGGAAGGCGCCCTCGCTCGGTGTGAGGTCCTTGGCGTCCTTGTCGAAGTAGGCCCGCGCCGCGGCCTGGATCCCGTAGGCCCCCCGCCCGTAGTAGGCGGTGTTGAGGTAGCCGGCGAGGATGTCGTCCTTGTCCTTGGTGGCGCCCACCTTTATGGAGATCAGCAGCTCGGTGGCCTTGCGCTTGAGCGTCTGCTCCTGGCTCAGGTAGGTGTTCTTCACGAACTGCTGCGTGATGGTCGAACCACTCTGGGTCTCACCGCCCTGCGCCATCTTGACGACGGCGCGCAGGATGCCCATGGGGTCGACGCCCCAGTCCTTGTAGAAGCTCGCGTTCTCGGCCGAGATCACGGCCCGCTGCATCGACAGCGGGATCTTGGAGATCGGCACGATCTGGCGGTTGAGCGCACCGCCGCCCGCGACCACCATCTGCTTGCCGTCGGCCCAGTAGTAGACGTTCTTCTGCACCTGGGCGGTCTTCTGCGCCGACGGCACCTGCACCACGGCCAGGGCGATGCCGACGGTGCCGAGGATCAGCACGAGGAAGGTGAAGGCCGCGCCCAGGACCAGCCGCCAGGAGGGCAGCCAGCGCTTGGCGCCCTGTTTCCCCGCTCGCGGATAGTCGATGAAGCGCTTCTTTCCCGGGCGGCCCCGGCCGCCTGCTCCCGGATCGGCGCCGCGTCTGCGGCCGCCGGCCGCCGGGCCGCGCTGGGTCGCGCGGCGGGAGTCGGCCCGGCCGGCGTGCCGGTCGGACTCGCCGCGGCCGGACCGCGCGGTGGAACTGCTGGTCGGCGCGGAACGGCGGCCGGGACCCGGCTGCTGTGCCGCGCGCCTGGCCGCGGCTCGTCCGCCGCCCTGAGGCTGCGGCGGCTTGCGGCGGTGCTCGCTCATCGAACGACTACTCCTCGGGCAGGCGCTAACGCCTGGAAGCGGCAGGTGGCTTGCGTTCCCCCCGATGCGCCGGACGGCTGCCTGAGGCAACCGGGCGCATTGCATACGGGACGAGGACGCCTGTCGTCGTCACTCGGTTCCCGCTGGTCTGCATGGCGCACAGACTACGCACGGCCAAAACGCGTCTACTGCGGATGTTCACTCCAATTCAGGCAGGTTGTGTCCCACGAATCGGTGATGTGACCTCGTTCACCGTGCCCCCTCTTGTCGCATGGAGGGGGTCGTTCTATCGTCTGGATGTATCGAGTCGATACATCAGCTCGGCATAAACGTCGGCTCGGACCGGCATATGGGACCAAAAAGGGACTAGGGATCACAAGGACTAGGCTGTGTGCGACAAGGAGGCGAAACATGAGCAGACGCTCCGGCATCCTCGAGTTCGCCGTCCTCGGCCTGCTCCGCGAGTCCCCGATGCACGGCTACGAGCTGCGGAAACGCTTGAACACCTCGCTCGGGGTGTTCCGTGCGTTCAGCTACGGCACCCTCTACCCCTGCCTGAAGGCCCTCGTGGCGAACGGCTGGCTGGTCGAGGAGCCCGGGAGCGCTCCGGAGGACGCCCGTGCGGCGTCCCTGGCCGGACGACGAGCGAAGATCGTCTACCGCCTGACGGCAGAGGGCAAGGAGCACTTCGAGGAGCTCCTCGCCCACACCGGTCCGGACACGTGGGAGGACGAGCACTTCGCCGCCCGCTTCGCGTTCTTCGGACAGACCTCACGGGACGTACGGATGCGCGTGCTGGAAGGCCGCCGCAGCCGTCTGGAGGAGCGCCTGGAGAAGATGCGAGCCTCCCTGGCCCGCACCCGGGAGCGGCTGGACGACTACACCCTCGAGCTTCAGCGGCACGGCATGGAGTCCGTGGAGCGCGAGGTCCGCTGGCTGAACGAGCTGATCGAGAGCGAGCGGGCCGGGCGTGACAAGCGCCCCGGTCCGGACCAGTGAGCCCTGCACTCCGCAGGGCTTCGTCGAGTACTAACAGGGAGCAACCGGAATGGGTTCGGTTCGCGTAGCCATCGTCGGCGTGGGCAACTGCGCCGCCTCGCTGGTGCAGGGCGTCGAGTACTACAAGGACGCCGACCCGAACGGTCGCGTGCCGGGTCTGATGCACGTGCAGTTCGGCGACTACCACGTGCGCGATGTGGAGTTCGTGGCCGCGTTCGACGTCGACGCGAAGAAGGTCGGCCTCGACCTCGCCGACGCCATCGGCGCCAGCGAGAACAACACCATCAAGATCTGCGACGTGCCGTCGACCGGCGTCACCGTGCAGCGCGGCCACACCCACGACGGCCTGGGCAAGTACTACCGCCAGACCATCGAGGAGTCCTCCGAGGCCCCCGTCGACGTCGTCCAGGTCCTCAAGGACAAGCAGGTCGACGTGCTCGTCTGCTACCTCCCCGTGGGCTCCGAGGACGCCGCGAAGTTCTACGCGCAGTGCGCCATCGACGCCAAGGTCGCGTTCGTCAACGCCCTCCCGGTCTTCATCGCCGGCACCAAGGAGTGGGCCGACAAGTTCACCGAGGCCGGTGTGCCGATCGTCGGTGACGACATCAAGTCGCAGGTCGGCGCCACCATCACGCACCGCGTGATGGCCAAGCTGTTCGAGGACCGGGGTGTCATCCTGGACCGCACGATGCAGCTGAACGTCGGCGGCAACATGGACTTCAAGAACATGCTCGAGCGCGAGCGCCTGGAGTCCAAGAAGATCTCCAAGACGCAGGCCGTCACCTCCCAGATCCGCGACCGCGAGCTGGGCGAGGACAACGTCCACATCGGCCCGTCGGACTACGTGGCGTGGCTCGACGACCGCAAGTGGGCGTACGTCCGCCTCGAGGGCCGCGCGTTCGGCGACGTCCCGCTGAACCTGGAGTACAAGCTCGAGGTCTGGGACTCCCCGAACTCCGCCGGTGTCATCATCGACGCCGTACGCGCCGCGAAGATCGCCAAGGACCGCGGCATCGGCGGCCCGATCCTCTCCGCCTCCTCCTACTTCATGAAGTCGCCGCCGGTGCAGTACTTCGACGACGAGGCGCGGGAGAACGTCGAGAAGTTCATCAAGGGCGAGGTCGAGCGCTAAGCGTTCCGCTCCCTGCCGTTCCCTCGCACAGGTCCCCGGGTTGTCCGCCCGGGGACCTGTGCGTTGTGTGAGGCTGTGACCATGCCCGTTGTGCGTGATCTTCGCGTCCTGCTCCGCCTACGCGATTTCCGCCGTCTGCTGGCAGTCCGGCTCCTCTCCCAGACGGCCGACGGGGTCTATCAGGTTGCGCTCGCCGCCTACGTGGTCTTCTCCCCGGAGAAGGAGACGTCCCCCACGGCCATCGCCTCGGCCATGGCCGTGCTCCTCCTGCCGTACTCGCTGCTGGGCCCCTTCGCCGGGGTGCTCCTGGACCGCCGGCGGCGCCGCCAGGTGCTGCTCCACGGCAACCTGCTGCGCACGGCCCTGGCCACCGTCACCGCCGTGTTCATCGTCGCGCGCGTCCCCGACTGGCTCTTCTACGTCTCCGCCCTGTCGGTCACCGCGGTCAACCGCTTCGTGCTCGCCGGGCTCTCCGCTTCCCTGCCGCGCGTGGTGGACTCGCGCGAACGCCTGGTCATGGCCAATGCGCTCTCCCCCACCGCCGGGACGCTGGCGGCCACGGCGGGCGGCGGCCTCGCCTTCGCCGTGCGCATGGCTGTGCCCGGGGGCACAGGAGCCGATGCCCTGGTCGTCCTCCTCGGCGCGACCCTCTACCTGTGCGCCGCCATGTCCTCGCTGCTGATGCCGATCGGCCTGCTCGGCCCGGACACGCCGGTCGCCCGCAGGCTGGGCACGGCCCTGGCCGGGACCGCCCGCGGCCTGACCGCGGGCCTGCGCCACCTCGCCGAGCGCCGCACGGCCGCCTACGCGCTCGGCGCCATGACGCTCATGCGCTTCTGCTACGGCGCCCTCACCGTCACCGTGCTGATGCTCTGCCGCTACGCGTGGACCAGCAGCGAGTCCACCGGCCTGGCCCTGCTGGGGCTCGCCGTCGCGGTCTCGGGAGCGGGATTCTTCGTGGCGGCCCTCGTCACCCCCTGGGCGGTGTCCCGGCTGGGCCCCCTCGGCTGGATGACCGCCTGCGCGTCCGCCGCGGCGGTGCTGGAGCCCGCACTGGGCCTGCCCTTCGAGCGCGTGCCCATGCTGATCGCCGCCTTCGTCCTCGGCCTCATCACCCAGGGCGCGAAGATCGCCACGGACACGGTCGTCCAGGCCGCGGTGGCCGACCCCTTCCGCGGCCGGGTCTTCTCCCTCTACGACGTCCTCTTCAACGTCGCCTTCGTGGGGGCGGCGGGGGTGGCGGCCCTGATGCTGCCGCCCGACGGCCGCTCGGGCCTGCTGGTGTCCGCCGTCGCCGTGCTCTACGCGGTGGTCGCCGTCGCCCTGGCGGCCTTCCGGCGGCGCGAGCACGCATAGCCGCTGTTTCACGTGAAACAGCGGCGCCCTCGTTGTTTCACGTGAAACAACGAGGGCGCCGGCCGGGTCGGGTCAGCTCTGCGCCGCCCACCACTCCTTGAGCGCGGCGACGGCCTCGTCGTGGGACATCGGACCGTGCTCCAGCCGGAGCTCCAGCATCTGCTTGTACGCCTTGCCGACCTGCGGGCCGGGGCCCACGCCCAGGATCTCCATGATCTGGTTGCCGTCGAGATCCGGCCGGATCGCGTCCAGCTCCTCCTGCTCCTGGAGGCGGGCGATGCGCTCCTCCAGGCCGTCGTACGCCCGCGAGAGCGCATTGGCCTTGCGCTTGTTGCGCGTCGTGCAGTCGGAACGGGTCAGCTTGTGGAGCCGCTCCAGCATGGGGCCCGCGTCCCGCACGTACCGGCGCACGGCGGAGTCGGTCCACTCGCCGGTGCCGTAGCCGTGGAAGCGCAGGTGCAGCTCCACCAGCTTGGAGACGTCCTTCACCAGCTCGTTGGAGTACTTGAGCTTGGTCATGCGCGCCTTGGTCATCTTGGCGCCCACCACCTCGTGGTGGTGGAAGGAGACGCGGCCGTCCTTCTCGAAGCGGCGCGTCCGCGGCTTGCCGATGTCGTGCAGCAGGGCCGCGAGGCGCAGCACGAGGTCGGGGCCGCCGCCGGGCTGATCGCGCGGGGCCTCCAGGGCGATGGCCTGCTCCAGGACGGTGAGCGTGTGCTCGTAGACGTCCTTGTGCCGGTGGTGCTCGTCGCGCTCCAGGCGCAGGGCGGGGAGCTCGGGCAGGACCAGGGCGGCGAGCCCGGTGTCGACGAGCAGCTTCAGGCCCTTGCGCGGGTGGTCGGAGAGGATCAGCTTGTTGAGCTCGTCGCGGGTCCGCTCGGCGGAGACGATCTCCAGCCGGCCGTGCATCTCGGTCATCGCGGTGACGACCTCGGGGGCGACCTCGAAGTCGAGCTGTGCGGCGAAGCGGGCGGCCCGCATCATGCGCAGCGGGTCGTCGGAGAAGGACTCCTCCGGGGTGCCGGGGGTGCGCAGGACGCGTGCGGCGAGGTCCTCCAGGCCGTGGTGCGGGTCGATGAACTCCTTCTCCGGCAGCGCGACGGCCATGGCGTTGACCGTGAAGTCGCGGCGGACGAGGTCTTCCTCGATGGAGTCGCCGTAGGAGACCTCCGGCTTGCGGGAGGTCCGGTCGTAGGCCTCGGACCGATATGTCGTGACCTCGATGTCGAAGTCGGCTTTGCGGCAGCCCACGGTGCCGAAGGCGATGCCGACCTCCCAGACGGCGTCCGCCCAGGGCCGGACGATCTTCAGGACGTCTTCCGGGCGGGCGTCCGTCGTGAAGTCCAGGTCGTTGCCGAGCCGGCCGAGCAGCGCGTCCCGTACCGATCCGCCGACCAGGGCAAGCGTGAACCCGGCCTCCCGGAATCGGCGGGCGAGGTCGTCGGCCACGGGGGAGACCCTCAGGAGCTCGCTCACGGCACGGCGCTGCACCTGGCTGAGCTCGTTGGTCGGCGACTGGGTCAGGCTGTCATTGTTGGCATTCGGCACAACAGAAGAGGGTACGTGGCTGCGCGCCCCGGGGCCTCCCGGTTACGGACGCATGGCACAGGCCGCACAAAGCGGGCGCAGCCGGGACATCGGGCCGGCCGCGCGATCTTGCGGAGCGGTCCGCAGCACTTCGTCACAGCGGGCCTCGTTACCATTCGTGGACGCACAACCGACGACCACTGACGACGACGAGGGACGGGCGAGCGCGTGGCCGAGGCGGCAGAGATCCAGGAGACCACCTCCGCTTCTGCCTGCCGGTGGTCCCGGCTCCTCACGACGCTGCTGACGGGCGCGGCGCTGCTGCTCGGCCTGGTGCAGTTGCCGGGCGCGCAGCCGGCCCGTGCCGAGTCCCCCGGCTCCCGCGGGGTCGACGTCTCCATCAACACGCTGACCCCCGTCGCGCCGAAGCAGGACGACACGCTCACCGTCTCGGGCACCGTCACCAACAACGGCGGCTCGACCGTCTCCGACGCGCACGTCGGCCTGCGGGTGGGCGGCCAGCTCAACAGCCGGGTCGACGCCGACGAGACCGGCAGCCGCTCCGCCTTCTCGCCCGGCAGCGACGGCTCCGAGATCGGCAAGCACACCCAGAAGCTCGACAAGCTCCCTCCGGGGAGCAGCCGCGAGTTCAGCATCTCGCTGCCGGCGAAGGACCTGGACCTCGGCAAGGACGGGGTGTACCAGCTGGGCGTCTCCCTGTCCGGGCACACCGCGGACCAGGGGTCCGAGCGGGTGCTGGGCATCGGCCGGACCCTGCTCCCCTGGCAGCCCTCCTCGATCGAGGGCAAGAAGACACAGCTCACCTTCCTGTGGCCGCTGATCTCCGCGACCCACCTGACGGCCCGCACCGAGTCCGACCAGCAGCAGACGCCGATCTTCCCCAATGACGACCTGGCCGCGGAGCTGGCGCCGGGCGGGCGGCTTCAGCAGCTGGTCGCCCTGGGCAAGGGCCTGCACATCACCTGGGTGATCGACCCCGATCTGCTGGCCACGGTCGAGGCCATGACGAAGGCGTACCGGGTGGACGCGCCGGACGGGAAGACCACCGCGGGCCGGGGCCAGGCGGTCGCCAAGCAGTGGCTCAGCCAGTTGCAGAACGCCGTCGCGGGCGATCAGGTGGTGGCGCTGCCGTTCGGCGATCCCGACATCGCGTCGCTGGCCCACCACGGCAAGGACGTCTCGGGCTCCCTGAGCCACCTCCAGTCGGCCACGGAGCTCGCCTCGACGACCGTGGACACGATCCTCGGCGTGAAGCCGCGCACGGACTTCGCGTGGCCCGTCGACGGCGCCGTCGACTCGTCGGTCATCGACGTCGCCACCTCGGCCGGTGCCCACAACGTCATCGCCCGCAGCGACAGCTTCCGCGACCACACGTCCTTCACGCCCACCGCTGCCCGCCAGATCGGCAGCGGCAACACGGCCGTCGTGGCGGACGCCCGGATGTCCACCGGTTTCGAGGGCGATCTGGTCCGCGCCGGCGAGTACTCGCTGGCCGTGCAGCGGTTCGCCGCCCAGAGCCTGCTGGTGAACCGGCAGGCTCCGGACAACGAGCGCAGCATCGTCGTGGCGCCGCAGCGCATGCCGACGGCGAGCCAGGCCCAGGCGATGGCCGCGGCGATCGCGGGCCTTTCGGACGGCCGCTGGACGCAGCCGCGGAACCTGGGCGACGCGGCCGCCGCCAAGCCGGACCCGGACGCGAACCAGCAGGTGCCCGGATCCGGCTCGTACCCCGAGCGGCTGCGCGAGCAGGAGCTCTCCACCAAGGCCTTCCAGGAGATCCAGAAGACCCAGGCGACCCTGGACGGCTTCAAGGTCATCCTGACCTCGCAGGACCGCGTGGTGACCCCCTTCGGCAGCGCGATCATGCGGGAGATGTCGACGTCCTGGCGCGGCAACCCCGAGGGGGCCGCCGAGTTCCGCGACGCCGTGCAGTCGTACCTGTACGGGCTCACCCGCCGGGTGGAGCTGATCAAGAAGTCGGACGTGACCCTGTCCGGGCGCAGCGCGACGGTCCCGATCACGGTCCACAACGGGCTGTTGCAGGGGATCGAGGGGCTCCACCTGGTGCTGGAGTCCAGCCAGACGAACCGCCTCCAGATCGACCGGTCCCAGCCGGTGAAGATCAACGGCGGCCAGAACCAGTCGGTGAAGTTCGAGACGCGGGCCAACGCCAACGGCCCGGTGCGGGTGACGGCCCGGCTGTACACGGACGAGGGCCAGCCCTATGGCGACCCGGTCACCTTTACTGTGCATGTCACGTCCATCACCCCTATGGTTCTCCTCGTCATCGCCGGAGGGGTGCTCCTCCTGGTCCTCGCGGGGCTCCGCATCTACATCAAGCGGAAGCGGTCCGCCGCCCGTGCGGCCGACGGTGGCGGGCCCGGCGCGGACGGCGACGGGCCGGGCAACGGTGGCCCGGACGACGACCGGCCGGGGCGGCGGCCGGGTGACCCGGCCCCGGACACCGGATCGCATGACACGGAGCCGTCCGGCTCGGGTGAGAAAGTGGAACGTTGACGCGTAGTGGGGCCGGCCGGCCGCGGACGATGAGGTGGGGTAGCGATGAACGCGCCGTACGACGGTGACCGCGGGCAGGGCGCGGGTGGTGACCAGCGGGGCCAGTACCCGCCGCCCCCGCCTGCCCCCGGCACGCCCCGCCAGGGCCCGTACGCCCGGGACCCCTACCTGCGGGACGCCTACGCCTCCGAGCCGTACCCCGGGCATGACCCGGCCGCTCAGGACCCGGTGAGCGACGCGCTGTACGACCGCGCCGCGCCGCCGGCCCCGCCCGGCACGTACCGCAACACCTACCCGTTGCAGCAGGGCCCCGGCGCCGGCTCGCAGCCGTGGCCCCCGGCCTCCGGGCGGCCCGAGGGTGCGCCGGGCTTTCCGTCCTCCGGTGACGCCGACGCCACGCAGCCGTTCGCGGCCGTGGACGGCTTCGCCGACCCGCCGGGGGAGGACGGCCCCCAGCGGGACGCGTTCGCCCATCTCTACCGCGACCAGCAGCAGCCCTACGAGCCGCCGCGGACGCCGGGGCAGCAGATCCCGGCGCCGGGGCAGTACGGCTCCCCCGTGCCCCCTCCGAAGGTCCCCGCTGCCGAGCCGGCGGAGGAGCCGGAGCCCGCTCCGCCGGCCCCGCAGGCCAAGGGCGGCAAGGCGGCGAGCCTGCTGAAGTCGAGCGCCCTGATGGCGGCGGGGACGATGGTCTCCCGGCTCCTGGGCTTCGGCCGCAACCTCGTCATGGCGGCGGCGATCGGCGTCGGCACGCTCAACGACGACTACCAGGTCGCCAACGTCCTGCCGACGATGATCTACATCCTGGTGGGCGGCGGCGCGCTGAACGCCGTCTTCATTCCCCAGCTCGTGCGGGCGATGAAGAACGACGAGGACGGCGGCGAGGCCTACGCCAACCGCCTGCTCACCCTCGTGGTCGTGCTGCTCGCGGGTGTCACCACCGTCTGTGTGCTGGGGGCACCGCTCTTCATCCAGGCGATGTCGCCCACCATCGCCGCCGATCCGCACCGGATGGACGTGGCCGTCGCGTTCGCCCGCTACTGCCTGCCCACCATGTTCTTCATGGGCGTGCACGTGGTGCTCGGCCAGATCCTCAACGCGCGCGGAAAGTTCGGCGCGATGATGTGGACCCCGGTCCTCAACAACATCATCATCATCGCCACCTTCGGCTCCTTCATCTGGGCCTTCGGCCCCTTCACCGACAGCAACGTCAACGCGGCCACCATCCCGGCCGAGGGCGTGCGGCTGATCGGCATCGGCACGCTGCTGGGCCTCGTCGTCCAGGCGCTGGCCATGCTCCCCTACCTGCGCGAGGCGGGATTCCGCCTCCGGCCCCGCTTCGACTGGCGCGGCCAGGGCCTGGGCAAGGCCGCGGGCCTCGCCAAGTGGACGTTCTTCTTCGTCCTCGCGAACCAGCTCAGCATGGTCGTGGTCACGCAGCTCGCCACCAAGGCCGGCGCGCTGGCGGAGAAGGGCGGACACACCGGTACGGGCATCACCGCCTACAACTTCGCCCTCCAGCTCTGGCAGATGCCGCAGGCCATCATCACCGTCTCGGTGATGACCGCGGTGCTCCCCCGGATCTCCCGCGCCGCCCACGACGGCGACGCCTCCGCCGTCCGCGACGACCTCTCCCACGGTCTGCGCACCTCGGCCGTCGCCATCGTGCCGTGCGCCTTCGCCTTCCTGGCGCTGGGCATCCCCATGGCCACGCTGATGTTCTCGGGCGGCTCGGGCACCGAGGGCGCCACCAACATCGGCTTCATCCTCATGGCCTTCGGCCTCGGTCTGATTCCGTACTCCGCGCAGTACGTCATCCTCCGTGGCTTCTACGCCTACGAGGACACCCGTACGCCCTTCTACAACACGCTGATCGTCTCCGCGGCCTTCGCGGCCTCCGCCTTCCTGAGCTACGTCCTCCTCCCCGCCCGCTGGGCCGTCGCCGGCATGGCCTTCTCCTACGGCCTCGGCTACGCCGTCGGCGTCGGTGTGGCGTGGCGCAGGCTGCGTACGCGGCTCGGTGGCGATCTGGACGGCTCGCGCGTCATCCGGACGTACGCGCGCCTGGCCGGCGCGTGCGTGCCCGCGGCGCTCATCGGCGGGGCCGTTTCTTACGGGATCAGCGAGGTTCTCGGCAAGGGCGTGCTCGGTTCGCTCGCCTCTCTGACCGGTGGTGGTCTCATCCTGATCGCCGTCTTCTACGTCGCCGCGAAGCGGATGCGGATCGAGGAGCTGACGGCCATGGTCGGTATGGTCCGCGGGCGTCTCGGACGCTGACGGGAGCACAACCTTCGCCCGCCGCCGTGTGTCGTGCATAGCGCCGGACTGTGGGCACAATTGTCTTGGCTGTGGACAGCGTGCAACGGATGGGGAGGCAGGAACGACGGTGGCAGAACGGAGCACAGCTGCCGTCGACGTGGCAGGCAACAGCGGCGGTGAGCCGCTGACCGCCAAGGCGGGCAAGGCCACGGCCGACGGGGCGGAGGCCGCGATCAAGGCCGGCACCCAGAAGGACACCGGGCGCACGGAGGGCAACAAGACGGGCGCCGGGAAGCCCGCGCGCGAGGACCGGGCCCCCGAGCTGCACAGCGGCCACAAGCTCGCCAGAAGGTACCGCCTGGAGGAGTGCGTCACCCGTCTGGAGGGATTCAGCAGCTGGCGTGCCGTGGACGAGAAGCTCCGCCGCGCCGTGGGCGTCCACCTGCTGCCCGCCGACCACCCGCGCGCCCGACCCGTCCTCGCCGCCGCCCGCTCCGCCGCCCTCCTCGGCGACCCCCGCTTCGTCCAGGTCCTCGACGCCGTCGAGGAGAACGACCTGGTCTACGTCGTCCACGAGTGGCTGCCCGACGCCACCGAGCTCACCAACGTCCTCGCCTCCGGCCCCATGGAGCCGCACGACGCCTACCAGCTCGTGAGCCAGGTGTCCCAGGCCATGGCCGCCGCCCACCGAGAGGGCCTCGCGCACCTGCGCCTCCACCCCGGTTCCGTGCTGCGCACGGGCACCGGGCAGTACCGCATCCGCGGCCTCGCCGTCATGGCCGCCCTCCGGGGCATCACGTCCGACCACCCCCAGCAGACCGACACCGAGGCCATCGGCGCGCTCCTCTACGCCGCGCTCACCCAGCGCTGGCCGTACGAGGACAGCGCCCACGGCCTGCCGGGCCTGCCCAAGGGGGTCGGCCTGATCGCCCCCGACCAGGTCCGCGCCGGCGTCCACCGCGGCCTGTCCGAGCTCGCCATGCGCGCGCTCGTCAACGAGGGCTCCACCGCGTCACGGCAGGAGAAGCCGTGCACGACGCCGGAGGAACTGTCCAAGGCCGTCGCCGCCATGCCGCGCATCCGGCCCCCGGAGCCGTCCTTCACCACGCCGCCGGGCGGCTATCCGCGCCCGCACGCCTACGGCCAGCAACCGCCGCACGGCGGCAGCGCCACGGGCCCCATGCCGGTGCCCCCGCCGCCTCCGCTGCAAGGCCGCACGGGCCGGGCGCTCAAGTGGAGCGTCGCCGCCCTGCTGATCGCCGCCCTGGGCCTGGCCAGCTGGCAGCTCGCCGACACCCTCCTCAAGGACGGGCAGGAGGACCGCCCGCAGATCTCCGAGTCGACGGGCGACGGCGACCAGAAGCCGACCGGCGACCCGATAAAGATCGTCGACGCCCAGGAGTACGCCCCGGACGGGTCTCCGCAGGGCGCGGACCGGGTGAAGAACACCTACACGAAGAACGACGACCCCAAAGAAGTCTGGCGCTCGCGCACCTATAACGACGGCCCCTCCCTGAAGGGATACAAGGGCGGCGTCGGCATCATCTACGACCTCGGCGGCAAGCAGCAGCTCAGCTCCGCGGAGATCAAGCTGCTCTACGGCGGCGACCACACCGAAGTGTCGCTCTACGCGGCGAAGTCCCTTTCCGGCGCCGAGTCGCTGGACTCGATGAAGAAGCTGACGACCAAGAAGACGAAGACCGACTCGCTCAGCCTCTCCCTCAAGAAGCCCGTCGAGACCCAGTACCTCCTCGTCTGGATCACCGCGGCGCCTTACTCTGGCGCTGACGGACAGACCTTCGCCGGCGCCGGCTACAAGCAGGGCATCACCAACGTGAAGTTCACCGGCTGACGCGCAGGACGGACCTCAGGGGGAGGGCTCGACGGTGGACGACGTCATGCGTGACGGCCTGAGCGACGCCGATCTCCTCGCCCGGCACGTCGCCGGCGACCCCGACGCCTTCGGCGAGCTCGTGCACCGGCACCGTGACCGGCTCTGGGCCGTCGCCCTGCGGACGCTCGGCGACCGGGAAGAGGCCGCGGACGCCGTGCAGGACGCCCTCGTCTCCGCCTACCGCGCCGCGCACACCTTCCGCGGGCAGTCCGCCGTCACCACGTGGCTGCACCGCATCACCGTCAACGCCTGCCTGGACCGTGCCCGCAAGGCCGCGTCCCGGCGTACGGCTCCCCTCGCCGAGACCGAACGGCTTGAGCAGCTCATCGAACCCCACGAGTCGGCCGCCGCCCCCGCGGAGCGCGGTGATCTGCACCGGGAACTGCTCCAGGCGCTGTCCACGCTGCCCCCCGATCAGCGCGCCGCCCTCGTTCTGGTCGACATGCAGGGGTATCCCGTGGCCGAAGCAGCAGAGGTGCTCGACGTTCCCGTGGGCACGGTGAAGAGCCGTTGCGCACGGGGAAGGGCCCGGCTGCTGCCGATCCTCACCCATCTGCGCCCCGGTGGCGGGGGTAGCCCACCGTCCGGCGGGGGAAGGAACCGGACGCAAGGGGCGTCCGTCCCACCACCGGCAGGACAGAGCGACGCAGATCCAGTGAAGGGCGGAGGTGGGCGAGCGTGACTTCGATGACCGGCACGGATGGGCACCCGGAGGTCGGGGAGATCTCCGCGCTCACCGAGGGGGTGCTCTCGCCGTCGCGTACCGCGGACGTCCGGGAGCACCTGGCGGGCTGCGAGCTCTGCGAGGACGTCCGCAGCTCCCTGGACGAGATCCGCGGCGCGCTCGGCACGCTCCCCGGTCCGCCGCGGATGCCGGCGGACATCGCCGGCCGGATCGACGCCGCCCTCGCCGCCGAGGCATTGCTGGACTCGACCACGCCGCCGTCAGGCGTGCGTGTGCCTTTTCCTGTTTCACGTGAAACAGGAACGCGTGCAACAACAAGGACGCGTGGAACAGGGACGCATGAAACAGAGCCCCTGCCCCACGATGCCGTTTCACGTGAAACAGAGCCCTCCGCCCACGGCGCCGTTTCACGTGAAACAGGGGCCGCCTCCCGGAAGACCCCAGGACGCGACAGCGCCCGTCCTCGCCCCGCCACCGGCCCCGGCCGGCAGGTGCCGCCGCCCGGCAAGCCCGGGGGCAGGCGCGCCCGACGGCGCTGGCCCGCGGTGCTGCTCGGGAGCGCCTGCGTCGCCGCCGCGATCGGCGTGGGCGGGTTCTTCTGGCAGTCCGGTGGGGCGGATGCCCCCGCCCGGACGCCCGCCAAGGGCTCCGAGAGCCATGCGGCAGCGCATGACCTCGCCTCCGGCGATCTCACGGCACGGGTGCAGGAGCTCCTGAGGCCGTCGCCGTTCAGCGCCACCGAATCCCGCGGGAAGACCGCCGAGAGCCCGGAAACCCCGCCCAGCAAGACGCTCAACGCCCCGAGCGGCGCGGCCCCCCTCTGTGTGCGGCAGGGCACCGGGCGCTCGGAGCAAGTGCTGATCTCCGAGCCGGAGACCTATCAGGGTGAGGACGCCTATCTCGTCGTCCTGCCGCACCCCGGGGACGGCACGCTCGTCGACGCCTATGTGGTCTCCGCCACCTGCGTCGACGCCGGCGGCACCACGCCGGGCAAGGTACTGCTGAACGAGACGCTGCCACGCGCCTGAGCCGTAGCGGCCGCAGCAGGCGCCCACGGGAATGCCCGACCCGTAGGATCCGTTGGGTGGGGTGAACCCCCTCAAGGACCCGAGACAGCAGTCGGCAGACAAGGAAGACTCCCGTGAGCGACGTCCGCAACGTGATCATCATCGGCTCCGGGCCCGCGGGCTACACGGCCGCGCTCTACACCGCCCGCGCCTCGCTGAAGCCGCTGGTCTTCGAGGGCGCCGTGACCGCCGGTGGTGCCCTGATGAACACCACCGATGTCGAGAACTTCCCCGGCTTCCGTGACGGGATCATGGGGCCGGACCTCATGGACAACATGCGGGCGCAGGCCGAGCGCTTCGGCGCCGAGCTGATTCCGGACGACGTCGTCGCGGTCGACCTCAGCGAGGAGATCAAGACCGTCACGGACTCCGCCGGCACCGTCCACCGCGCCAAGGCCGTGATCGTCACGACCGGCTCGCAGCACCGCAAGCTCGGTCTGCCCCGCGAGGACGAGCTGTCGGGCCGCGGTGTCTCGTGGTGCGCCACCTGTGACGGCTTCTTCTTCAAGGACCAGGACATCGCCGTCATCGGCGGTGGTGACACCGCGATGGAGGAGGCCACCTTCCTCTCGCGCTTCGCCAAGTCCGTCACCGTCGTCCACCGCCGTGACACCCTGCGCGCCAGCAAGGCCATGCAGGAGCGCGCCTTCGCCGACCCGAAGATCTCCTTCGTGTGGGACAGCGAGATCGCGGAGATCCACGGGGGGGGCAAGCTGTCGGGCCTGACCCTGCGCAACGTCAAGACCGGCGAGACCTCCGAGCTGCCGGTGACCGGTCTGTTCATCGCGATCGGCCACGACCCGCGCACGGAGCTCTTCAAGGGCCAGCTGGAGCTGGACGACGAGGGCTACCTCAAGGTGGACGCCCCCTCGACCCGCACCAACCTGACCGGTGTGTTCGCCGCCGGTGACGTCGTGGACCACACCTACCGCCAGGCGATCACCGCCGCCGGTACGGGCTGCTCCGCGGCGCTGGACGCCGAGCGCTTCCTCGCCTCCCTCTCGGACAGCGAGCACGTCCGCGAGCCCGAGAAGACCGCCTGACCCCACCCCCCAACCCTCCCCACGCAAAGAATGTAAGGAGACCTCCGTGGCTCTCAAGGCTGTGACCGACAAGACCTTCGACGAGGACGTCCTCAAGAGCGACAAGCCCGTTCTGGTGGACTTCTGGGCCGACTGGTGCGGCCCGTGCCGTCAGATCGCCCCCTCCCTGGAGGCGATCGCGGCCGAGTACGGCGACAAGATCGAGATCGTCAAGCTCAACATCGACCAGAACCCCGGCACCGCCGCGAAGTACGGCGTGATGTCGATTCCGACCCTGAACGTCTACAAGGGCGGCGAGGTCGTCCAGACGATCGTCGGTGCCAAGCCGAAGGCCGCTCTGGAGCGCGAGCTGAGCACCTTCATCCACGCGTAAGCACCACACGCCCGGGCGGCCGGGTGCGGTTTCACGTGAAACCGCACCCGGCCGCCCGGCGTTTACGAAGACAACGGCTCGTTTCCACCGACAGCAGCTACAGCGGCCGCAACGCCGGCTCCTTCTGCACCGCCCCCAGCAGACGATCCAGCGCGAGCTCGACGTCCTCCTTCCAGGAGAGCGCCGTCCTGAGCTCAAGCCTCAGCCGCGGATACCGAGGATGCGGCCGCACCGTCTTGAAGCCGACGGCCAGGAGGTGGTCGGCCGGCAGCACACAGGCCGGCTCCTTCCAGCGCGCGTCGGCGAAGGCCTCGATGGCTTTGAACCCCCGGCGCAGGACGTCCTTGGCAGCGGTCTGCACCATCACCCGGCCGAGGCCTTGTCCCTGGAAGCCGGGGGACAGCCACGCCGTCATCAGCTGGACCGCGTCCGCCGCGACGGGGCTCGTGGAGAAGGCGGCCGAACGGGGGACATAGGCGGGCGGTGCGTAGAGCACGAAGCCCACCGGCACCTCGTCGACGTACACCACCCGGCCGCAGGATCCCCACTCCAGCAGGACGCCGGAGATCCAGGCCTCCTTCTCCAGCTCGGGCGTGCCCGCCTTCAGCGCGGCTTCACCGCTGACAGGGTCGAGTTCCCAGAAGACGCAGGAGCGACAGCGCTGGGGGAGGTCCGGGAGATTGTCCAGCGTGAGCGGTACGAGCCGACGCCCCATGGAGCCAATTCCTCACTTCCGTCGCGTGCCATACCCCGGGCGGCGCTCAGCACGCCCCGCTCCCGGAGGAGGCTGCCGACGAATCCGCCGACTGCTCCCAGGCCGAAGCCTGTTGCCACCAGCCCGGTCCGGCCCACTCCTCGCATGGCCCCGCCCCTCCGCGAACTGTGTCAACGTGGTTGCGCCATACCCCAACGCATCGTATCCGGGGAGGGGTTGAGCGAACAGCGCGACAAGGCAAAGGGCGGGTGGTGTTTCACGTGAAACACCACCCGCCCTTTGCCTTCGGGCGTCAGCCCACGGCCTAGTCCTCGTCGTCGGCGGAGAGCTTCTGCTCCATGACCCGGCCCTCGCCCGGGGCGAGCGTGCCCAGGATGCGCTCCAGGTCCTCCATCGAGGCGAACTCGACGACGATCTTGCCCTTCTTCTGGCCCAGGTCGACCTTCACCCGGGTCTCGAAGCGGTCCGACAGCCGGGTGGCCAGATCGGTGAGCGCCGGGGAGACCCGGGTGCCCGCGCGCGGACCCTTGGGCTTGACCGAGCCCTTCGTCTCCCGCTTCAGCAGCGTCACGATCTCTTCCACGGAACGCACCGACAGCCCCTCGGCCACGATGCGCCCGGCGAGCCGGACCTGCTCCTCAGTGTCGTCGACCGAGAGCAGGGCACGGGCGTGCCCGGCCAGGAGCACGCCGGCCGCGACCTTCTTCTGCACCTCCGGGGAGAGCTTCAGCAGCCGCAGCGTGTTGGAGACCTGGGGACGCGACCGTCCGATCCGGTCCGCCAGCTCGTCATGCGTGCAGTTGAAGTCCTTGAGGAGCTGGTCGTAGGCGGCAGCCTCCTCCAGCGGGTTCAGCTGCGCCCGGTGCAGGTTCTCCAGGAGGGCGTCGAGGAGGAGCTTGTCGTCCTCCGTCGCGCGGATGATGGCCGGGATGCTGTCCAGGCCGGCTTCCCGGCAGGCCCGCCAGCGGCGCTCACCCATGATCAGTTCATAGCGCTCCGGCGCGGTCCGGCGTACGACCACCGGCTGGAGCAGCCCGACCTCACGGATGGAGTGGACCAGCTCTGCAAGGGCGTCCTCGTCGAAGACCTCCCTCGGCTGCCGCGGGTTGGGCGTAATGGCGTCCAGCGGCAGCTCCGCGAACTGCGCACCCGTTCCCTGGATCTCCTGCGCATCCGTTTCACGTGAAACGGCGACGTCCATCACCGGCAGCGGGGTCACCTTGGCCGCCGCCATCCCCCGCTCCGGCGTGAGAACCGGCACCGCGGCGGGAGACGTCGCGCCCGGCCCCACGGCCGAACCGGCGCTCTCCGATGCCTTCGGCGCCGCTGGAATCAGGGCACCGAGCCCACGGCCCAGTCCTCTACGTCGATCGCTCACTGCAGCCCCTCCGACATGCTGTGCTGGTCTTGCTGTTGTTGACGGCCCACCAGGTGAGCCCTACTGCCGTCGTAACGTACGCCGACGCCCCGCAGCGCGATCTCCCGGGCTGCCTCCAGGTAGGAGAGCGCTCCGCTGGAACCCGGGTCGTACGTCAGGACCGTCTGTCCGTAGCTGGGCGCCTCGGAGATGCGGACGGACCGGGGAATGCTGGTCCGCAGCACCTCATGGCCGAAGTGGGTGCGCACTTCATCGGCCACCTGGGAGGCCAGCCGGGTCCGGCCGTCGTACATCGTCAGGAGGATCGTCGAGACATGGAGCTTGGGGTTGAGGTGCCCCCGCACCAGCTCGACATTGCGCAGCAGCTGGCCGAGGCCCTCCAGGGCGTAGTACTCGCACTGGATGGGGATCAGCACCTCGGCGCCGGCCACCAGGGCGTTGACCGTCAGCAGGCCGAGCGAGGGCGGGCAGTCGATGAGGATGTAGTCCAGCGGCTGCTCATAGGCCTGGATCGCACGGTCGAGCCGGCTCTCACGGGCCACGAGGGAGACCAGCTCGATCTCGGCGCCCGCCAGGTCGATCGTGGCGGGCGCGCAGAAGAGGCCCTCCACATCGACGACCGGCTGGACCACGTCGGCGAGCTTCTTGCTGTCCACCAGGACGTCGTAGATCGACGGGACGTCGGCGTGGTGGTCGATGCCCAGGGCGGTGGAGGCATTGCCCTGGGGGTCGAGGTCGATGACCAGGACACGATTGCCGTGCAGGGCCAGTGAGGCCGCCAGGTTCACGGTCGTGGTGGTCTTGCCCACGCCGCCCTTCTGGTTGGCGACCACCATGACCCGGGTCTGCTCCGGCCGGGGCATCGGCGGCGGTGTTTCACGTGAAACCGAGCCGACGAGCTCATTCACGGGCACCCCGGCATCAGCCATGGGCAGCACCCCGGCATCAGCCGACGGTTCGGAGTCGGCGGGGCGGGGACCGGGGACCGGGTCGGCCATCGGCCCCGCGATATTGGCGTCGGACCGCAAGGATTCACTCTCCTCGACATCAGGCTCGCAATGGACAGAGCCTGCCATGCTTTCGGGGTTGTGAACCAGCGAGGCCCGTTCTCCTGTGGATGAATCCAGCATTCCTGTGGATACACCAGAGCCGCCGGCACCGCCGGCGCGCTCACCCGTCCGCTGGCCGCGCGGCACGGCCGCGCGGCCCCGGTCGATGATTCCCTGTAGCAAGGAGCGTCGTTTCACGTGAAACACGATGCAGCGCACGCTCCGCACCATAGCGGCGACACTCCGCTATGGATAGGTTTGGCAGGTTGTATGGAGCATTGCCCTGCTCCACCGGGGTGACCCGGAAGGGTGATCTCAGCGACGGCGGCGCGAGCGCCCCGCGGCCTTCGCCCGCTTGGCGGCGAAGCGCACACCGCCCGGGCTCTCCCCCACCTCGACCCGGACCACCGTGGACGGCGGGTCCACGACGCCCTGGCCGACCTGGAGGATCGAGGTGCGGACCACGCCGAGCTTGCTGAGCGCCGCCCGCGCGCCCTTCAGCTCCTCCTCCGCGGTGTCGCCCTTGAGGGCGAGCATCTCGCCGTACGGCCGCAGCAGGGGCACGCCCCAGCCCGCGAGCCGGTCCAGCGGAGCCACGGCCCGCGCGGTGACGACGTGCACCGGCTGTACCTTGCCGAGCATCTCCTCAGCGCGGCCCCGGACGACCGTGACGTGGTCCAGGCCCAGCAGCTCCACGACCTCCTGGAGGAACGTCGTACGGCGCAGCAGGGGCTCCAGGAGGGTGATCTGGAGGTCCGGCCGGACCAGGGCCAGCGGGATGCCGGGCAGGCCGGCGCCGGAGCCCACGTCGCACACGGAGACGCCGTCCGGGACGGCCTCGGCGAGCACCGCGCAGTTCAGCAGGTGCCGCTCCCACAGCCGCGGGACCTCACGGGGACCGATGAGACCACGCCGTACGCCCGCGTCTGCGAGCACTTCGGCGTACCGAACGGCTTCCGGCAGGCGGTCACCGAAAACCTCCCGGGCCTCGGGGGGCGCCGGGGGGAGCTCCGCTGCCTCATCCACGGGAAACCGTCCTTCCGTACGACGTCTCTCTGAGCATCACTGGGATTCAGAGTCTGAATATCAGGCTGACAAGGATCGGCCCCGCCTGCGAGCAGACGGGGCCGGACATACCTAGAAGTGGGATCGGGGAAGCCGGGGGGAACCGGGCGGGGAGCGCCCGGGACGGTCAGGCCGGGAGGACGACGACGAAGCGCTGGGGCTCCTCGCCCTCGGACTCGCTGCGCAGGCCCGCGGCGGCGACGGCGTCGTGGACGACCTTGCGCTCGAAGGGCGTCATCGGGTCCAGCTTGACCGGGCTGCCGGTGGAGCGGGCCTCGGCGGCCGCCGAGGCGCCGACCTTGGCCAGCTCCTCGCGCTTGCGGGCGCGGAAGCCGGCGATGTCCAGCATGAGCCGGCTGCGGTCGCCGGTCTCCCGGTTCACGGCCAGCCGGGTGAGCTCCTGGAGCGCCTCCAGCACCTCACCGTCACGGCCGACGAGCTTCTGGAGGTCACGGCTGGTCGAGTCGCTGATGATCGACACCGCGGCGCGGTCGGCCTCGACGTCCATGTCGATGTCGCCGTCGAGGTCGGCGATGTCGAGCAGACCCTCGAGGTAGTCGGCCGCGATCTCGCCTTCCTGCTCCAGGCGGGACAGGGTGTCGGTGCCCTCAGCGGCGACACCGCTGGTCTGGCGCTGCGTGTCCGTCACAGTGGACTCCTTCATCACTTCTTGGAGGGGTGCTTGGGCCGCTGCGGGCCGCTCTTGCGCTGCCCGGGCTTGCCGCCCGCCTTGGCGTCCTTGGCGCCGCCGGCGGCCTTGGCGTCCGTCCCGGACTCACCCTGCTTCTTCTCCAGCGACGGCTTCTGCTCGTCCGCGGCGGGGGTGGTGGAGGCAGCGTCGGAAGCGCCCGGGGTCGTGCCCGCGACCTGGCGCTTGGCCTTGGTCTGGCGCTTGGGCTGCTGACGCTTGGCGCGGGCGGCCTCGACGGCCTTGCGCGCCTCGACCTCGGCCGGGTCCTCCTTGAGCTTGCCCTTGGCCCGCAGGCGGTCCTGACGCTGCTTGAAGGCGAGGCTGCCCGGGGTGGGGTTGCGGCGGATGACGAACATCTGCTGGCCCATGGTCCACACGTTGGTGGTCAGCCAGTACAGGAGCACACCCGCGGGGACGTTGATGCCGATGACCGCGAAGATCACGGGGAAGACGTACATCAGCATCTTCTGCTGCTGCATGAACGGCGTCTTCACCGAGAGGTCGACGTTCTTCGTCATCAGCTGGCGCTGGGTGTAGAACTGCGACAGCGACATCAGGACGATCATGATGATCGTGACGACGCGGACGTCGGTCAGCGTGGCGCCGAGGCTCTCCACCTTGGAAGCGGAGTCGAGGAACTTCACCGAGAGCGGGGCGCCGAAGATGTGCGCCTGGCGGGCGCTGGCCAGCAGCTCCTCGTCGATGAAGCCGACCGTCTTGCCCTGGGCGATGTGGTTCAGGACCTGGTACAGCGAGATGAAGAAGGGCGACTGGGCCAGGATCGGGAGACAGCTCGAGAGAGGGTTGGTGCCCGTCTCCTTGTAGAGCTTCATCATCTCTTCGGACTGGCGCTGCTTGTCGCTCTTGTAGCGCTCCTGGATCGCCTTCATCTTCGGCTGGAGCGCCTGCATGTTCCGCGTCGCCTTGATCTGCTTCACGAAGAGCGGGATCAGGCAGATGCGGATCAGGACCACGAGGGAGACGATGGACAGCCCCCACGCCCAGCCGCTGTTCTTGTCGAAGACAAGGCTGTACAGCGAATGAAACTGGACGATGATCCAGGAAACTGCGTAATAGAGGGGACCGAGGATCGTGTCCACGAATCAGGCTCCTTGGGCGTTGGGCTGAGTCTCGGGCTGTGCGGCAGGCCCCGAGGCGGGGTGCCCACCCAGTCGGCTCCTCAGCCGCTGGTGCCAGACCGGACGCTTCCGGGGAGGAACGTGGTCGACGCCACCGAGCGACCACGGATTGCAGCGCAGGATGCGCCAGGCCGTCAGCGCCGTTCCTTTGACCGCACCGTGCACGTCAATGGCCGTGTAGCCGTAGTGCGAGCACGACGGGTAGTACTTGCAGACCGGGCCCAGGAGCGGGCTGATGGTCCACTGGTAGAGCTTGATCAACCACAGCAGCGGATACTTCACCGTGCGCTCCCTCCCTGGCTTGAGCCAAGGTCCCCGGGGGTGTCCCCGGGGGAATCGGAACGGCGCGGCGCCCCTCCCAACAGCCGCTGCAGTGCGGTGTCAAGATCACGGGCCAGCTCATCGTGGTCCGCCTCGCCCGAGCCGGGCAGGGCCCGTACCACCACCAGGCTACCGGCGGGCAGCTGATCGAGCCGGTCACGCATCAGGTGGCGAAGCCTGCGCTTCACCAGATTGCGGACAACGGCGACGCCGACGGCCTTGCTGACGACGAAACCCGCACGCACCGGGGGAACGCTCTCCCCAGGTGTGTGCGGGTCCGTTGTACCGCTACGGAGGTGGACGACGAGGAGCGGGCGGCCTGCCCTGCGTCCCCGGCGCACCGCGGTCGCAAAGTCCTCGCGCCGCCTCAGACGATTGTCGGTAGGCAGCACGGCATGGACCTATTGGTCGTCAGGCTGCTCAGGCCGACAGGCGGGCGCGACCCTTGCCACGGCGGGACGCGAGAATCGCGCGGCCGGCACGGGTGCGCATGCGCAGGCGGAAGCCGTGGGTCTTCGCGCGACGGCGGTTGTTCGGCTGGAAGGTGCGCTTGCTCACTCGGGGGCTCCAGAAATGATTCGGTGGTGGCGGGACATCGCCTGGCTGTCACCGTGCGCCCACGAGAAGCTCGCAACGCCCGAGTGCACCGCTTCATGACCACGCACAGACTCGACGCGATCTTTGCCCATCGGAGGCAGGCGGCAGCAGCCATCGACAACTCGACCTGGTCACGGTACGCGCGGCTACGCCATTCGGTCAAACCGGCAGCGCACCAGGGATACACCGTAGCCCGCCGCGGCCCGGTGGGACGACACGGCTCGCGCCATGGCACATTTGTACACACCCTGTGGACAACGACTTGAACCACGCACCGCGGCCTGACTACCGTGGCTGAACTCCGAATCCTTCCCGCCCGTCCCGAGAACCACACATTCGTGGGACTGACGGGGCGCCCCCAGTGACTGAGAGAGCGTGCCCTGTGGCTGACCTGCCTGCCGATCTTGCCGCAGTGTGGCCGCGCGTGCTCGACCAGCTCCTGGGCGAGGGCCGGGACAAGCGCGGCCAGGGCGTCGAGACCAAGGACGAGCACTGGATCAAGCGGTGCCAGCCGCTGGCCCTCGTCGCGGACACCGCCCTGCTGGCCGTGCCCAACGAATTCGCCAAGGGCGTGCTCGAGGGCCGGCTCGCGCCGCTCGTCAGCGAGGCCCTCAGCCGCGAGTGCGGCCGCCCCATCCGGATCGCGATCACCGTCGACGACTCCGCGGGCGAGTCCCCCGCCGAGCGCCCCCAGGCCCCGCAGCAGTCCCGCTACGAAGAGCCTGCGGGCCGCGGCGGCGCCGGCCAGGGCCGCGACGCCTACGAGTCCCGGGACGGCTACGAGAGCTTCGACAACGGCGCCTACGAGGGCCGCGAGAGCTACGGCCGCCAGGCCCCGGCCGACGACCTGCCCTCCGTGCGCCCCGCCTACCCGGACTACCAGCAGCAGCGCCCCGAGCCCGGCGCCTGGCCGCGCCACTCGGCCCCCTCGGGCCCCCCGGTGCCGCCCCCCGGTGACAGGGGCGACAGGAGCGACTACGGCTGGCAGCAGCAGCGCCTCGGCGGCTTCGCCGAGGGCGAACGCGATCCGTACGCCTCGCAGCACTCCGGCGGCGGCTACGAACCGCAGGGTTCCGACTACCGGACGCAGCCGTCCGAGCGCCTGCCGTACGAGCAGCAGCGCCACGACATGCCCGGCCGCGACATGCAGGGCCGGGAGATCCCCGGCCGGGACATGGGCGGCCGCGACATGCAGGGCCGGGACATGCAGGAGAGCGGCCCGCGCGGCGGCGACCGGTCCGACCGTCCCGTGTCCGGCGGCGCCCCCGGCCCGCTCGCGGCGAAGCCGTCCCCGGCCCCCGGCCCCGGCGAGCCGACCGCCCGCCTGAACCCGAAGTACCTCTTCGACACGTTCGTGATCGGCGCGTCCAACCGCTTCGCGCACGCCGCCGCGGTCGCGGTGGCCGAGGCGCCGGCGAAGGCGTACAACCCCCTCTTCATCTACGGCGAGTCGGGCCTGGGGAAGACCCACCTGCTGCACGCCATCGGGCACTACGCGCGCAGCCTCTACCCGGGCACGCGCGTGCGCTACGTGAGCTCCGAGGAGTTCACCAACGAGTTCATCAACTCCATCCGCGACGGCAAGGCGGACGCGTTCCGCAAGCGCTACCGCG
The DNA here is from genome assembly GCF_044336695.1 of Streptomyces sp. SCA2-17. Lineage (NCBI taxonomy): Bacteria > Bacillati > Actinomycetota > Actinomycetes > Kitasatosporales > Streptomycetaceae > Streptomyces > Streptomyces sp. SCA2-17. The sequence continues at coordinate 3,132,491 of NZ_CP117521.1, read as the reverse complement.
ACATGGACATCCTCCTGGTCGACGACATCCAGTTCCTGGCGAGCAAGGAGTCGACGCAGGAGGAGTTCTTCCACACCTTCAACACCCTCCACAACGCGAACAAGCAGATCGTGCTGTCCTCGGACCGGCCGCCCAAGCAGCTGGTGACGCTGGAGGACCGGCTGCGCAACCGCTTCGAGTGGGGCCTCATCACGGACGTCCAGCCGCCCGAGCTGGAGACCCGCATCGCGATCCTGCGCAAGAAGGCGGTGCAGGAGCAGCTGAACGCCCCGCCGGAGGTCCTGGAGTTCATCGCCTCCCGCATCTCGCGCAACATCCGCGAGCTGGAGGGCGCGCTGATCCGGGTGACGGCCTTCGCGAGCCTGAACCGGCAGCCGGTCGACCTGGGCCTGACCGAGATCGTCCTCAAGGACCTGATCCCGGGCGGCGAGGATGCCTCGCCGGAGATCACGGCGCCGGCCATCATGGCCGCGACCGCCGACTACTTCGGGCACACCGTCGAGGACCTGTGCGGGGCCTCGCGCAGCCGCGTGCTGGTGACGGCCCGGCAGATCGCCATGTACCTGTGCCGCGAGCTCACGGACCTGTCGCTGCCGAAGATCGGTGCGCAGTTCGGCGGGCGGGACCACACGACCGTCATGCACGCGGACCGGAAGATCCGCGCGCTGATGGCCGAACGGCGCTCCATCTACAACCAGGTGACCGAGCTGACGAACCGCATCAAGAACGGCTGAGGACACCGCAGAGGACGTCCGAGGGCGCTCCGGGAGGCTTCCCGGAGCGCCCTTTTCGCGGTCCTGGGGACGTCCTCTTCGCGGTCCCGGGGACATGAACAGCGGTCCTGGGGACGTCGCAGGGGCCTCGCGGAGGTCTCGCAGGGGCGCTTCGGGGGCATCCGGTGTCCACAGCCGTGGACAGCTCTGTTCGAATACGTGCGCCGGACCCGGGGTTCTCCACAGTTTCCTTGCCGACCGGCTGTCCACACCCTGTGGGCTGCGAAGTTGTCCATACGCCGTCCACAGCGCAGGCTGTTGATAGCCCATCAGGCGAGGTCAAGGGCGTGTGGATTTGTGGCTGACAGTCTTCCACAGCCTGTGGACAGACTTATCACCCACAAGGACCCCTCGGCGTTGTCCACCGGCCGCCCACAGGGGAGTGGATGTTGTACACAGTCTTTCCACACCCCTGTCCACTGTTCGGCAACGAAACGCCCGGGCTCACCGCACCGAGTGAAAGGCGTCACACCAAGGTGCCGGATTGGGCTGTGGGGAACCTGGGTAAAACTGGGGACAGCCCTGGGGAGAAGTGCGCCCCGCCTGTGCACTGGTTGTGCAGAACTTTCCGCGGTCCACAGCGCACCCCGCTTATCCACTGCCCCCGCCCACAGGCCCGGTGGACAAAAAAGCGGCGTTGACCTGGGCAAAGAGGGTTTTCCACCGTTTCCACAGGCCCTACTACTACGACCACAGAGATCAAGCGGGGAACTCGTTTCGAAGTGGGTCCTGTGCACAACTCGGCCGCGGGCCGCGCCACGCCCTCCGACCCGACTTGACCCCGAGACGCACCAGCTGTCAGCGGCGTACGTCAGACTGGTCTCCGGCAAGCAGCCGACGAAGAAGCCAGCAGGGCGAGCCAGCAACAAGCAGGAGGCGGTTCCGGTGAAGATCCGGGTGGAGCGCGATGTACTCGCGGAGGCAGTGGCCTGGGCGGCCCGCAGCCTCCCGGCCCGTCCGCCGGTGCCCGTCCTCGCGGGCCTGCTGCTGAAGGCCGAGGACGGCTCCCTGAGCCTGTCCGGCTTCGACTACGAGGTCTCCGCCCGCGTCTCGGTCGACGCCGATGTGGAGGAGGACGGCACCGTCCTCGTCTCCGGCCGCCTCCTCGCCGACATCTGCCGCGCACTTCCCAACAGGCCTGTGGAAATCTCCACCGACGGTGTGCGCGTCACCGTGGTCTGCGGCTCTTCGCGATTCACACTCCACACCCTGCCTGTGGAGGAGTACCCGGCGCTGCCGCAGATGCCCACCGCCACGGGCACCGTCCCCGCCGAGGTCTTCGCCGCTGCTGCCGCGCAGGTCGCCATCGCCGCCGGCCGTGACGACACGCTGCCGGTGCTCACCGGTGTCCGCATCGAGATCGAGGGCGACACCGTCACCCTGGCCTCCACCGACCGCTACCGCTTCGCGGTCCGCGAGTTCATGTGGAAGCCCGAGACCCCGGACATCTCCGCGGTCGCCCTGGTCCCCGCCAAGACCCTGCTGGACACCGCCAAGTCCCTCAGCGGCGGCGACACCGTGGCGCTGGCCCTGGCCGGCTCCGGTGCGGGCGAGGGCCTGATCGGCTTCGAGGGCGCCGGCCGCCGCACCACCACGCGGCTGCTCGAGGGCGACCTGCCGAAGTACCGCACGCTCTTCCCCACCGAGTTCAACTCGGTCGCCGTCATCGAGACCGCGCCGTTCGTCGAGGCCGTCAAGCGCGTGGCCCTCGTCGCCGAGCGGAACACCCCGGTGCGGCTGAGCTTCGAGCAGGGCGTGCTGATCCTGGAGGCCGGCTCCAGCGACGATGCACAGGCTGTGGAGCGCGTCGACGCCCAGCTCGACGGCGACGACATCTCGATCGCGTTCAACCCCGGCTTCCTGCTGGAGGGCCTGTCGGCGATCGACTCCCCGGTCGCCCAGCTGTCCTTCACGACGTCGACGAAGCCGGCGCTGCTGAGCGGCAAGCCCGCCGTCGACGCCGAGGCGGACGACGCGTACAAGTACCTGATCATGCCGGTTCGCCTGTCCGGCTGACGCCGCTGACGGGATCGGCCGCGGCGGGGGTGCGCAGCCTTTTGAGCGCCCCCGCCCCACAGGTGTGCAGCGCCTGCCCGGCGTAGGCTCGGACCCAGGTACGAACCCACTCAAGGCATAGAGGATCACCCATGGAGCTCGGTCTCGTCGGTCTCGGCAAGATGGGCGGCAACATGCGCGAGCGCATCCGCCGCGCAGGTCACACCGTCATCGGATACGACCGCAACCCTGACCTCGCGGACGTCAGCAGCCTCAAGGAGCTGGTCGACTCCCTCCAGGGCCCGCGCGTGGTGTGGGTCATGGTTCCGGCCGGTGCCGCCACCCAGTCCACCATCGACGAGCTCGGCGAGCTGCTCTCCCCGGGCGACATCGTCGTCGACGGCGGCAACTCCCGCTGGACCGATGACGAGAAGCACGCCGAGGAGCTGGGCCACAAGGGCATCGGCTTCGTGGACTGCGGCGTCTCCGGCGGCGTCTGGGGCCTGGAGAACGGCTACGCCCTGATGTACGGCGGCGACGCGGCGAACGTCGCGCGCGTCCAGCCCGTCTTCGACGCGCTCAAGCCCGAGGGCGACTTCGGCGCGGTGCACGCGGGCAAGGTCGGTGCCGGCCACTTCGCCAAGATGGTGCACAACGGCATCGAGTACGCCATGATGCAGGCCTTCGCCGAGGGCTGGGAGCTGCTGGAGAAGGTCGACTCCGTCACCGACGTGCGCGAGGTCTTCCGCTCCTGGCAGGAAGGCACGGTCATCCGCTCCTGGCTGCTCGACCTGGCCGTCAACGCCCTCGACGACGACGAGCACCTCGACAAGCTGCGCGGCTACGCCGCCGACTCCGGCGAGGGCCGCTGGACGGTCGAGGCCGCGATCGACAACGCCGTGCCGCTGCCCGCGATCACCGCGTCGCTCTTCGCGCGCTTCGCCTCCCGGCAGGACGACTCGCCGCAGATGAAGATGATCGCCGCGCTGCGCAACCAGTTCGGCGGCCACGCCGTCGAGAGCAAGCAGTAAAGGGCAAGCAGTAAAGAGCACGTAGTACCAGGCACCACAGCAGTAACAGCATCACCAGCAGGACGAGTAGTACACAGCGGAAGAGGTCGGCGCACCATGCATGTCACGCATCTGTCGCTGGCCGACTTCCGCTCGTACGCCCGGGCCGAGGTCGCCCTCGACCCGGGCGTCACGGCGTTCGTGGGCCCGAACGGCCAGGGCAAGACCAACCTCGTCGAGGCGGTCGGCTATCTGGCCACCCTCGGCAGCCACCGCGTCTCCTCCGACGCCCCGCTGGTCCGGATGGGCGCCGAGCGCGCCGTCATACGGGCCGCCGTGGTCCAGGGCGAGCGGCAGCAGCTGATCGAGCTGGAGCTCAACCCGGGCCGCGCCAACCGGGCCCGGATCAATAGGTCGTCCCAGGTCAGACCGCGTGACGTGCTCGGCATCGTGCGCACCGTGCTGTTCGCCCCCGAGGACCTGGCCCTGGTCAAGGGCGACCCCGGCGAGCGCCGCCGCTTCCTGGACGAGCTGATCACCGCGCGCACCCCGCGCATGGCGGGCGTCCGCTCCGACTACGAGCGGGTCCTCAAGCAGCGCAACACCCTCCTCAAGAGCGCGGCGATGGCGCGCCGGCACGGCGGGCGCGGCCTCGACCTGTCCACGCTCGACATCTGGGACCAGCACCTGGCCCGCGCCGGCGCCGAGCTGCTGGCCCAGCGGCTCGACCTGATCGCGACCCTGCGCCCGCTGGCCGACAAGGCCTACGAGCAGCTGGCGCCCGGCGGCGGCCCGGTCGCCTTCGACTACCGCGGCCCCGCCGGCATCGAGGGCGCCCACACCCGCGAGGAGCTGTACGAGGCGCTGCTCGCGGCGCTCGCCGAGGCCCGCAAGCAGGAGATCGAGCGGGGCGTGACGCTGGTCGGCCCGCACCGCGACGACCTCGTCCTGCGGCTCGGGCAGCTGCCGGCCAAGGGGTACGCGAGCCACGGCGAGTCCTGGTCGTACGCGCTGGCGCTGCGCCTGGCCTCGTACGAGCTGCTGCGCTCCGAGGGCAACGAGCCGGTGCTCGTCCTGGACGACGTCTTCGCCGAGCTGGACGCCCGGCGCCGGGTGCGGCTGGCGGAGCTGGTGGCCCACGGCGAGCAGGTGCTGGTCACCGCCGCGGTCGACGACGACGTGCCGGAGGTCCTCACCGGCGCCCGGTACGCGGTCTCGGACGGCAAGGTCGAGCGCGTATGAGCACGCACCCCGGCTCGCCCTCCGAGCACCCGAAGCCGCCCGAGCCCTCCGGAGTGGACCTGGCGCGGGTCGCGCTGCGCGCGGCCAAGGAGCAGGCGCGGGCGCGGGGCGCCGCGGCCCAGCAGAAGAAGCAGGTGCGCCGCGGCGGGGGGCTGCGCTCCGGTGCGCGCGCCGACGGCCGCGATCCGCTGCCGCTGGGCGCCGCCATCAACCGGCTGATCACCGAGCGGGGCTGGGAGAAGCCCGCGGCGGTGGGCGGGGTGATGGGCCGCTGGCCGCAGATCGTGGGCGACGCTCTGGCCCTGCACTGCACCCCGCAGACCTTCGACGAGGACTCGCACGTCCTGACGGTGCAGTGCGACTCGACGGCGTGGGCGACGCAGCTGCGGCTGCTGGCGCCGCAGCTCGTGGCCCGGCTCAACGACGACCTCGGGCAGGGCACCGTACGGACGATCAAGGTGCTGGGCCCGGGCGGCCCCGCCCGCCGCTACGGCTCGCTGCGCGCCCCCGGCAGCACGGGCCCGGGCGACACGTACGGCTGAGACGGCGGAGCCGGAAGAGACGGCTGACCACGGAGCCGACGGCGGAAGCGGGAGCGGCCGCGGAGGCCTGTGATGACACGGGTTGACCGGCGTGGCGCGTGAGCCGGCGCTGAGACCCCGCTCACGGTAGCGGGCGGTTGACAGCCCGAAGCGCTGAGTGCCGCTGTGAGCCTCTCGGAGCCCGGGGGCGCATATAGGGAGTCGGCTGATGCCGGTTCAGGGCGGCACGTGCAGGCTCAGGCACCGCCAAACCCCCATTCATGTCAGCGCTACCGGTAGACTGGTGGCAATCCCGCCGGCTCGCGGGACTCGTCGACCAACGCAGAACGACGCAGCCGCTCCTGCCTGCCTCGGGTGGGGTCTCCCCGCCGCAGTCGGGGATGGCCTGTGCTGTGCCAGAAAGGGCGCTTCGTGGCCGATTCCGGCAACCCCAACGAGAACACCACCCCTTCCAACGAGACGGCCGGGACCGCACCCGCGGGCGCGCCCGAAGCGGTGTCCTACGACGCCAGCGCGATCACCGTCCTGGAGGGTCTGGACGCCGTCCGCAAGCGGCCCGGCATGTACATCGGCTCGACCGGTGAGCGCGGCCTGCACCACCTCGTCTACGAGGTCGTGGACAACTCCGTCGACGAGGCCCTCGCGGGCCACGCGGACACCATCGACGTCACGATCCTCTCCGACGGCGGCGTGCGCGTCGTGGACAACGGCCGCGGCATCCCGGTCGGCATCGTGCCCTCCGAGGGCAAGCCCGCCGTCGAGGTCGTCCTGACCGTCCTGCACGCGGGCGGCAAGTTCGGCGGCGGCGGCTACGCGGTCTCCGGCGGTCTGCACGGCGTCGGCGTCTCGGTCGTCAACGCGCTGTCGACGCGCGTCGCGGTCGAGGTGAAGACCGACGGCTTCCGCTGGACCCAGGACTACAAGCTCGGCGTCCCGACCGCCCCGCTCCAGCAGAACGAGGCGACCGACGAGCACGGCACCTCGGTCACCTTCTGGGCCGACGGCGACATCTTCGAGACCACCGAGTACTCCTTCGAGACGCTCTCGCGGCGCTTCCAGGAGATGGCGTTCCTCAACAAGGGCCTCACCATCTCGCTGACGGACGAGCGCCCGGCGCACGTGGACGAGGAGGGCAAGCCCCTCACCGTCCGCTACCACTACGAGGGCGGCATCTCGGACTTCGTCCGCTACCTCAACTCGCGCAAGGGCGAGGTCATTCACCCCACGGTGATCGACTTCGAGGCCGAGGACAAGGAGCGGATGCTCTCCCTCGAGGTCGCGATGCAGTGGAACACCCAGTACACCGAGGGCGTCTACAGCTTCGCGAACACCATCCACACCCACGAGGGCGGTACGCACGAGGAAGGCTTCCGCGCGGCGCTCACCGGTCTGATCAACCGCTACGCGCGCGACAAGAAGCTGCTCCGCGAGAAGGACGACAACCTCACGGGCGACGACATCCGCGAGGGCCTGACGGCGATCATCTCGGTCAAGCTGGGCGAGCCGCAGTTCGAGGGCCAGACCAAGACCAAGCTGGGCAACACCGAGGCCAAGACCTTCGTGCAGAAGGTCGTCCACGAGCAGCTGACGGACTGGCTGGACCGCAACCCCAACGAGGCCGCGGACATCATCCGCAAGTCCATCCAGGCCGCCACCGCGCGCGTCGCGGCCCGCAAGGCCCGTGACCTCACGCGCCGCAAGGGCCTGCTGGAGACGGCGTCGCTGCCGGGCAAGCTCTCGGACTGCCAGTCGAACGAGCCGGCCAAGTGCGAGATCTTCATCGTCGAGGGTGACTCCGCCGGCGGCTCGGCCAAGTCCGGCCGCAACCCGCAGTACCAGGCGATCCTCCCGATCCGCGGCAAGATCCTCAACGTCGAGAAGGCGCGGATCGACAAGATCCTCCAGAACCAGGAGATCCAGGCGCTGATCTCCGCCTTCGGCACCGGCGTGCACGAGGACTTCGACATCGCGAAGCTCCGCTATCACAAGATCATTCTGATGGCGGACGCCGACGTCGACGGTCAGCACATCAACACCCTGCTGCTCACCTTCCTCTTCCGCTTTATGCGTCCCCTGGTCGAGGCCGGTCACGTCTACCTCTCCCGTCCCCCGCTCTACAAGATCAAGTGGGGCCGGGACGACTTCGAGTACGCGTACTCCGACCGCGAGCGCGACGCCCTGATCCAGCTCGGCCGCGAGAACGGCAAGCGGATCAAGGACGACTCGGTCCAGCGCTTCAAGGGTCTCGGCGAGATGAACGCCGAGGAGCTGCGCGTGACCACCATGGACGTCGACCACCGCGTCCTGGGCCAGGTCACCCTGGACGACGCCGCGCAGGCGGACGACCTGTTCTCGGTGCTCATGGGCGAGGACGTCGAGGCCCGGCGCTCCTTCATCCAGCGCAACGCCAAGGACGTCCGCTTCCTCGACATCTGAGCCTGTCGGCCCACCCCGAGACAGCCGCAGCGCGAAAGGACTTTGAACACCCATGGCCGACGAAACCCCTGAGACCCCCACCGCCCCCGTGCCCGAGGTGACCCCCGAGGGCGCGCCCGCTCCGCTGGAGGGCGTGGGCATGCGCGTCGAGCCCGTCGGGCTCGAGACGGAGATGCAGCGCTCCTACCTCGACTACGCGATGAGCGTGATCGTCTCGCGTGCGCTGCCCGACGTGCGCGACGGCCTCAAGCCGGTGCACCGCCGCGTGCTCTACGCGATGTACGACGGCGGCTACCGCCCCGAGAAGGGCTTCTACAAGTGCGCCCGCGTCGTCGGTGACGTGATGGGTACGTACCACCCGCACGGCGACACTTCCATCTACGACGCCCTCGTCCGCCTGGCCCAGCCCTGGTCCATGCGGATGCCGCTGGTGGACTCCAACGGCAACTTCGGCTCCCCGGGCAACGACCCGGCCGCCGCCATGCGCTACACCGAGTGCAAGATGGCGCCGCTGGCCATGGAGATGGTCCGGGACATCGACGAGGAGACCGTCGACTTCCAGGACAACTACGACGGCCGCAACCAGGAGCCGACGGTCCTGCCGTCGCGCATCCCCAACCTGCTGGTCAACGGCTCCGCCGGCATCGCGGTCGGCATGGCCACCAACATCCCGCCGCACAACCTCCGCGAGGTCGCCGAGGGCGCCCAGTGGTTCCTGGCGAACCCGGAGGCGAGCTCCGAGGAGCTGCTCGACGCCCTCGTCGAGCGCATCAAGGGCCCCGACTTCCCGACCGGCGCCCTCGTGGTGGGCCGCAAGGGCATCGAGGAGGCCTACCGCACGGGCCGCGGCTCGATCACCATGCGCGCCGTGGTCGAGGTCGAGGAGATCCAGAACCGCCAGTGCCTGGTGGTCACCGAGCTCCCGTACCAGACCAACCCGGACAACCTCGCGCAGAAGATCGCCGACCTGGTGAAGGACGGCAGGATCGGCGGCATCGCCGACGTCCGCGACGAGACCTCGTCCCGTACGGGCCAGCGCCTGGTGATCGTCCTCAAGCGGGACGCGGTCGCCAAGGTCGTCCTCAACAACCTCTACAAGCACACCGACCTCCAGACCAACTTCGGCGCCAACATGCTGGCCCTGGTCGACGGCGTGCCGCGCACCCTCTCCCTGGACGCCTTCATCCGCAACTGGGTGACGCACCAGATCGAGGTCATCGTCCGGCGCACCCGCTTCCGGCTGCGCAAGGCCGAGGAGCGCGCCCACATCCTGCGCGGCCTGCTCAAGGCCCTGGACGCCATCGACGAGGTCATCGCGCTCATCCGGCGCAGCGACACCGTCGACGTCGCCCGCGAAGGCCTGATGGGCCTGCTGGAGATCGACGAGATCCAGGCCAACGCGATCCTGGAGATGCAGCTGCGCCGGCTGGCCGCCCTGGAGCGCCAGAAGATCGTGGCGGAGCACGACGAGCTCCAGGCGAAGATCAACGAGTACAACGCGATCCTCGCCTCGCCCGAGCGGCAGCGTCAGATCATCAGCGAGGAACTCACGGCGATCGTCGAGAAGTTCGGCGAGGACCGGCGCTCGGCGCTGGTGCCCTTCGACGGTGACATGTCCATCGAGGACCTGATCGCCGAGGAGGACATCGTCGTCACGATCACCCGTGGCGGCTACGTGAAGCGCACGAAGACCGACGACTACCGCTCGCAGAAGCGCGGCGGCAAGGGCGTGCGGGGCACGAAGCTTAAGGAAGACGACATCGTCGACCACTTCTTCGTCTCCACCACCCACCACTGGCTGCTCTTCTTCACCAACAAGGGCCGGGTCTACCGCGCCAAGGCCTACGAGCTGCCGGACGCCGGGCGCGACGCCCGCGGCCAGCACGTGGCCAACCTGCTGGCCTTCCAGCCGGACGAGAAGATCGCCCAGATCCTCGCCGTCCGCGACTACGACGTCGCGCCGTACCTGGTGCTCGCCACCAAGTCCGGCCTGGTGAAGAAGACCCCGCTCAAGGACTACGACTCCCCGCGCTCCGGCGGCGTCATCGCCATCAACCTGCGCGAGACCGAGAGCGGTGCCGAGGACGAGCTGATCGGTGCCGAGCTGGTCTCCGCCGCGGACGACCTGCTGCTGATCAGCAAGAAGGCGCAGTCCATCCGGTTCACCGCTACGGATGAAGCCCTCCGCCCGATGGGCCGGGCCACGTCCGGCGTCAAGGGCATGAGCTTCCGCGAGGGCGACGAGCTGCTCTCCATGAGCGTCGTGCGCCCGGGGACGTTCGTCTTCACGGCCACCGACGGCGGCTACGCAAAGCGGTCGAACGTGGACGAGTACCGCGTTCAGGGCCGTGGCGGCCTCGGTATCAAGGCGGCCAAGATCGTGGAGGATCGGGGCTCGCTGGTCGGTGCGCTGGTGGTCGAGGAGACCGACGAGATCCTTGCCATTACGCTCGGCGGCGGCGTGATCCGCACACGGGTCAGCGAGGTCAGGGAGACGGGCCGTGACACCATGGGCGTCCAGCTGATCAACTTGGGCAAGCGCGATGCCGTTGTGGGCATCGCACGGAACGCCGAGGCCGGTCGCGAGGCTGAAGAGGTCGAGGAGTTGGCCGATGCAGCCGAGGGCGACGGGGCCCAGGGTGCCGAGGGCGCATCCGCCCCGGCAGGAAACACCGAGGAGTAAGTCGTGAGTCGAGCCACGGGCGCCGCGGCAAGCGGTGCAGGTGCCGAGCGCAGTACTTCCGCCGCACCTGCTACCGATGAGGCGGGCGCCCGTGGCTCCGCCGCGGACGCGGGCTCCCGAGGGGGGACGTTGACGGACACCCGGAAGCCGGAGCCCTACCACCCGCCGCAGGCGTACGAGCCTCCGGCCGGTTCTGCCGGTGCGGAGCCGGCCCCGTCCGGCAAGGACGAGGCCGGGAGCACCGCCGGCGCCGGGAAGCCCGGCAAGGCGGCCGAGGCCGCGACCTCCAAGACTGCGCCTTCCGCCGAGGTGAAGGCGGCCGGAGCGGGGAAGGCTGCAAGCGTGGCTGACGAGACGGGGAACGGCAGCGGGAGCGACAGCGCCGGGAGCAACGGGGGCAAGCCCGCTGCGAAGGGCTCGGCGAAGGGTTCGGCGAAGGCCTCCTCGGCCGACCCGCGGAACGCCGTCAAGGCTCCGCCCCGCATCCCCGGCCAGGACGGCCCCAAGCCCGCCACGGGCGCCCTCAAGAAGGGTGGCGCGGGCAAGGGCGCCGGTGCCGCCCAGGCGCCCCGCCAGGAGTCTCAGCAGGCCTCCGGGGCCGGCGCTGCCGTGCCGCGCCCCGCGGCCCCCCAGAAGCCCGTGCAGGACGGCGGGGCCTCCGCTGCCGCGCCCCGCCCGGCAGGGCGCCCCGCGCCCCGTACGCGCACCGCACGGCTGCGGGTGGCCAAGGCCGACCCCTGGTCGGTGATGAAGGTCAGCTTCCTGCTGTCGATCGCGCTTGGCATCTGCACGATCGTCGCGGCGGCCGTGCTGTGGGCGGTCATGGACGCCATGGGCGTCTTCTCGACCGTCGGCGGAACGATCAGCGACGCCACGACCTCCAGCGACGGCGGCGGCTTCGACCTCCAGTCGTTCCTGTCGCTGCCGCGGGTGCTGCTCTTCACCTCGGTCATCGCGGTGATCAACGTGGTCCTGGCGACCGCGCTGGCCACCCTGGGGGCCTTCGTCTACAACCTTTCGGCGGGCTTCGTGGGCGGCGTGGAGCTGACCCTCGCCGAGGACGAATAGCCGTGCGCAGGGGCCCGGCGGACCGGATTTTGGGACTGGGCCCCAAGTGCGCTAATCTTTCGGTGTCGCGCGGGGCTATAGCTCAGACGGTTAGAGCGCTTCCCTGATAAGGAAGAGGCCACAGGTTCAAGTCCTGTTAGCCCCACCGCACGATCGGCCCGGACGGAGATTTTCTCCGCCCGGGCCGATCTGTTTTCCCCAGGTGGGGAGTTGGGTGTGCGACCGGCCGGCGGAAGCGGGCGCCGCACAGGTCACCGATCGGTATCGGCCGGTGTGTATCATCGGCCACCAGAGGTCCCCTTACGTCAAGGAAAGACGAGGTCGCGCGGTGAAGAAGCTCCTCCTGGTCGCACTGGCCGCCATCGGCGGGCTCCTCGTGTACCGCCAGATCCAGGCGGATCGCGCCGAGCAGGACCTGTGGACGGAGGCGACCGACTCCGTGCCCGCAGGTTCGGGTGTGTGAGACAAACGAGTCCTGAGCAGGGCCCCGGCCGACCCGGCCGGGGTCCTGCTGTTTTCATACGCAAATGATTCATTTGCGGTAGCAAGCTGTCCGGCAGGCTAGGCGGAGGCGAGCGCCCAGAAGCCGATTCCCAGGCAGATCAGCGCGACGATCAGCACGGGGACGGCCACCTTCGCGGGCGGGCCGGGCCGCCGTTCAGGAGCGGGCTGCCGTACGGGCTGGGGCGCCGTGTAGAGGCGTGTGGGCAGCGGGGCGGGATGAGCCGGCGGGGAGAGCGGCAGCGGGGCTTGCGGCGGCGGGTGCGGCGGGTAGGCCGGCAGGGGCGGCGGCACCGGCGCGGCCGGGCGCTGCGGGCCGTCCGGGCCGAACCCCGCGGGCAGCGGTCCGAGCTGGTCGAAGACCTCGATGGGCTCCTCGTCCGCGGCGGGGGCGCCCAGCATTTCCACGGCCGCCGCGAGGGCTTTGCGCGCGCCCGTGGCCGTACGGAAGCGCAGTCCCGGGTCCGGCTGCAGGAGGCCCGCAATCAGGTGCCAGAGGGGCTCGGAGACCTCTTCCGGGGCGCCGGGCGTGCCGTGCTCGGTGAAGCGCTCCACGAGCGCCTCGGCGTCGGGTTTGCAGCCGGTGAGGAGATACAGCGCGGTGAGGCCGACGGCGTAGAGGTCGGCGGGGAAATCGGGCTCGTCGCCCAGCATTTGCTCCGGCGCGAAATAACCGGGAGTGCCCATGACGTAGTTGGCGTCCGTCAGCCGGGGCTCTCCCTTCCGCATGGCGATGCCGAAATCGGAGAGGCGGACGTGGGGCCGGCCGGTGCCGGTCGCTTCCAGGAGGACGTTCGCGGGTTTGATGTCCCGGTGCACCACGCCTTCGGCGTGCACCGCCGCGAGGCCGGACAGCAGCTGGTCCAGCAGGACGCACACGTAATGCGGCGGCAAGGGCCCGTAGTCGCCGATGAGATGGGCGAGGGAGCCGCCGCTCACCACGTCCATGGTGAACAGCACCTTGTCGTCGTCGGCGGCCCAGCTCATCGGCGCGACCACGTGCGGGTGGTCGATCCGTAAGCCCTGCTCGCGGACGAACCTCAGCAGAGTGTGGGCGTCGCTCTGCTGGAGGACCTTGGCCGCCACGTAGCGGCGCCGGCGCCGGTCCCAGGCACGCCAGACGGCCCCCACCCCGCCCCGGCCGATCGGGTCCACCAGCTCGTAGCGCCCGGCGAAGAGCTCACCCATCGCGTGCGCGCGGTCAGCTCTGGTGGGCCTCGTAGTGCGCGACCGCCTCGGCGGTCCGCCCGGCGCCGTACACCCGCAGGAACTCGGCGAGTTCGGGATGGGTGGGGGCCAGGCTCTGCGCGGCCTCGATGATGTCGCCGGCGCCGGCGACGGAGCGCAGCAGGGACTGGATCTCGCGGACCACCCGGCGCACGGTCGGCGCGCCGCTGCTGGCCGTCGTCTGCGTGGAGTTGAGGACGGAGCCGCCCGAGCTCTTCTTGACCTCCTCCATCCGGTCGGCGGCCTCGGCGGCGCTCACGGTGCCGTCGGCGACCTGGCGGGAGAGGTCCTGAAGCGCCTGGACCCGCTGGACGACCGCGGGGTTGCCGATCTTCGCGCGCTGGCCGCTCATCAGCTGGGAGAGCATGGGCGCCGACAGGCCGAGCACGGAGGCGAGCCGGGCCTGGTTGAGGCCGAGGTCGTCGATGAGCCGCCGGAAGAGCGCCCCCAGCGGCTCCCCGTACCAGCTACGCTGCAGCTCCCGCGCGCGGGCGGTGGCTTCCTGCTGTGCTGCGTCCATCTCGCTCTCCCCTTCGCTTCGCTTCAGCGAATCTTGCGGTGCATCCTACGGAGAGTGCTGGGCCCCGGCGATACCCGGTCGGAAAACACCGCGGGCACCGGGTAGTCTGGTCGGCGACGGGGCCTTAGCTCAGTTGGTAGAGCGCTGTCTTTGCATGGCAGATGTCAGGGGTTCGACTCCCCTAGGCTCCACTCGTCAAACACCCTCTGAACTGCGGAAACGCAGATTCAGAGGGTGTTTTTCGATGCCTGCGGGCGGAGGCGTCCGGGCCCGCTCGACGACGGACCGCGCCGTGTCGTGGAGTTTCGGCCCCTGGGCCCCTGAGCCCGGTCGCCCGGTCGCGTCAGGTGCTCGCGGCCGATGCCTTCCGCCGGATCTCGTCCACGAGTTCCGCCTGGCGCAGCGCGTCCTGGGCGTGATCCTCGAACCCGTCCCCGGACAGCGCCGTCGCGGCGAAGCAGCGCATGGCGAGAGCGAACTGGTCGGCCGCGGGCAACCGCAGTTCCTCGGCCTCGCCCCCGCGCTCGATCCTGATCACCGGCGTGTGGCCGGGCGGAGGAGTGAAGGCCCGGTCCACCCGGATCACGCCTTCGGTGCCCCACACCTCGTACGCGCACTGGTAGGCGTTGTCCAGCCCGAACGTCAGCTGCGCCACGGTTCCGCCCGGGGTCCGCAGGAGAGCGGCGCCGCCGACGTCCACACCCAGGGCCGGGTCGTGGGTGAGCACCGCGCCCGCCACGGCCGGCGGGCCGTCCAGCAGGAGCCGGGCCGCGCGCAGCGGATATCCCGCGACGTCGAGCAGGGCACCGCCGCCCAGCGCCGCCTGGTAGCGGATGTCGTCGTCGGGCCGCCGCGGGATGGCGAAGGCGGCGTGGAACGCCCGCGGCTCGCCGATGGCGCCCTCGGCCACCGTGACTGGGTCGTCGACCCGGTCTACGCCGTCCCGCACCTCTACGACTACTTCGTCCCCAGCTCGCTGGCCGCCGAGGTCGCCCGGGGTGGCCGGCGCGGAGGCCCCGCCGGTCTGATCTCCGCCGGCTGCACCTCCGGCCTGGACTCGGTCGGGCACGCCACCGAGCTGATCCGCGAAGGCTCGGCGGACGTGATGATCGCCGGAGCCACCGACGCTCCCCTGTCACCCATCACGTTCGCCTGCTTCGACGCCATCCGGGCCGCCTCGAACCGCAACGACGACCCCGAACACGCGCTGCGGCCCTTCAACCGCACCCGCAACGGCTTCGTCCTCGCCGAGGGGGCGGCGGACCCCGGTGAGCTCCATCAAGGCGGTCATCGGGCATTCGCTGGGTGCCGTCGGTTCCATAGAGGTCGCCGCCTGCGCCATGGCGATCGAGCACGGCATCATCCCGCCGACCGCCAAACGTCCCCCTCGTGGCGCGCGAGAAGAAGCTCGACACGGTTTTGACGGTCGGCAGCGGCTTCGGCGGCTTCCCGAGCGCCATGCTCCTCACCCGGCCTGGAAAGGCGGCACAATGACCGCGGTCATCACCGGAATCGGTGTCTGCGCGCCCAATGGGCTCGGCACCGAGGAATTCTGGAAGAGAACGCTCGACGCGACGAACGCGATCGGACCGATCGCCCGGTTCGACGCGTCCTCTACCCCGTCCGGCTCGCCGGTGAGATAACGGGCCGCGTCCGGTCACCGCGCCCAAGACCATGACCGGGACGCCTGAGTTCCGGTGGTGCGCCGCTCGACGTCGCCGCCGCGCTGCTGTCGATCCGCGACGGCGTCATCCCGCCGACCGTCAACGTGACGCGCGAAGCCTTCCGCAACGAGCTCGACCTGGTCCGCGAGCCGCGGCAGGGCGCACTGTCCACCGCCTTGATCGTCGCCCGCGGCTACGGCGGCTTCAACGCCGCGCTGGTCGTCCGCTCGGCCGCGTAGGCGCCAAGTCCACCACACTGAGGAGAAATTCAGGAGCGAGTTCAGCATCGACGACCCGAAGCGGATTCGGCGCAAGGCCGCGGGAGAGGACGAGATGGACGTGATCAACACCCCCCGCGAGTTCCTGGACTTCGTGAACGGCAGGCTCTCCGCGGCCGCTTGATCCGATCGAAGAAGCACGCATGAGCCCTTGTCCGGACCGTAAGGTTCCGGAAAAGGGCTCAGGCCTATTCGCTCCTTCGGCCCGGGCAGGACATATCTCCTGCCCAGGAGAGCATCTTTGTCTCTATTGGCGCCCGGCCCCGGAACCGTAACGTCGTCCCCATGATGCAAACAGCTGCGTATTCCAGGGCACCGCAGCGGACGGGCTCTGCGGTGAGCTTCGCGAACGTGACGAAGACCTATGGGAACGTCCACGCCGTCAACGGGCTTGACCTGGAGATCGGACGCGGGGAGACGGTGGCCCTCCTCGGTCCGAATGGAGCGGGCAAGTCCACCACCATCAACATGATGCTCGGACTGCTTCCGCACGACGGCGGCGAGATCCGGCTCTTCGGCAAGGAGCCCGGACGCGCCGTCCGGGAGGGGCAGATCGGCGCGATGCTCCAGGAGGGCGGCCTGATCCCCCGGGTCACCGTCCAGGAGCTCATCAACTTCATGCGCGGCACCTACGAGGCCCCGCTTCCCCTGGGCGAGATCCTGGAGACCGCCCAGCTCACCAAGCTCGCCACCCGGCGAGTCGACAAGCTCTCGGGCGGCCAGGCCCAGCGCGTCCGCTTCGCCCTCGCCCTGACCGGCAACCCCGACCTGATCGTGCTGGACGAGCCCACGGCCGCGCTCGACATCCAGTCCCGCCGCGACCTGTGGGCGACGATGGCGGCCTACGCCGAACGCGGCAACACGCTGCTCTTCTCCACCCATTACCTGGAGGAGGCCGACGAATACGCCAAGCGCATCGTCGTCATCGCCCAGGGCAAGGTGCTGGCCGACGGCACCGGAGCGGAGCTCAAGCGGACCGTGGGCGGCAAGACCGTGAGCATCGACCTCGACGCCACCGGCACCGACGGCATCGCGACGCTGCCGGGCGTCACCCGGGTGGAGGTCCGCGGCGCGCGGATCCACCTGACCACGTCCGACGCGGACCTCACCGTGACGGCGCTGGCGCGAACCGGCGCCCTGCGCAACGTAGAAGTGACCGGCGGCGGCCTCGAAGAGGCCTTCCTCGGCCTGACCAGCGATCTGAACAAGGATCACCAGAGGAGCGGTTCCTGATGTTGGTCGGCTACCTGCGGCTGGAACTGCGCCGCACCGTCCGCGACAGCGGCTTCCTCATCATGTCCCTGATCGCACCCGTGTGTCGGCGTACACATGAACGTCCCCAGCCGCGTACGGATGAAAAGGGACAGTTGTTGATGCGGTGACCGCTGGGGCCCGGCACTCTTCTGATGATCGGTGTGGGTCTGGTGGAAGGGGTGGCGGTGGTCCTCGATCCGCATCGCTGGCTGGAACTTCGGCGGTTCCGTGCTCTCTTGGCATCCGGGGCGATGAGCCTGTCGGAGATCGCGCGGGAGACCGGGCTGGACCGCAAGACGGTCCGCAAGTACCTGTCGGAGAAGAGTCCCGCTGCACCGCCTCGGCGGTCGTCGGGCGGGCAGTCCCACAAGCGGGTGATCGACGAGTTCACCCCGCTGGTCGACTCGATGCTGCGGGCCGAGATCCTGATGAAAGCTTCGGTGATCCACGAGCGGCTGGTCGGCGAGTACGGGTTCACCGGCAACTACCAGCGCGTCAAGCTCTACGTCCAGGAAGCCCGCCCGCGGATCGCGGGCGAGCTGGGTATCGCGCCGAAGGAGCTGGCGGGCATGCACCGCCGGTTCGAGGTGATCCCGGGGGCCCAGGCCCAGGTCGACTGGGGTGACGAGGGCAAGATCCTCGCCCACATGGGCATTGGGAAGGTCTATTCCTTTCACATGACGCTGTCGTACTCGCGCGATCCGTTCTGCTGTTTCACGACCAGCCAGGACCTGCAGACGTTCTTCGACTGCCACCGGCGGGCGTTCGCGCACTACGGCGGGGTGCCGATGACGAT
The DNA here is from genome assembly GCF_044336695.1 of Streptomyces sp. SCA2-17. NCBI lineage: Bacteria > Bacillati > Actinomycetota > Actinomycetes > Kitasatosporales > Streptomycetaceae > Streptomyces > Streptomyces sp. SCA2-17. The sequence goes on along the minus strand of NZ_CP117521.1, from coordinate 3,114,502 downwards.
CGTCTACGACCGCACCAAAACCGTCGTCCGCCGCCACGTCGCCCCTGGCGAGGCAGTCCCGCTGCACCCGGAGGCCGTCGGCTTCGCCGGCCACTACGACTTCGATCCCGACGTGCTGGCTGCCTACCGACCCACCGGCAAGGGCCGGGTCGAACGGCAGGTACTGATCGTCCGGGACCACGTCCTGTCAGGCAGGTCATTCGCCTCGGTCGAGGAGATGGACGCCGCGTTCATGTCCTGGGTCCCCCAGCGACGCGCTCAGATCCACCAGACCCACCGCGACGTCATCGGCGAGCGGGCGGCCCACGACCATGCCGCCCTCAAACCGCTTCCCTCCACCCCGTATCTGGTGGCCGAGCGGCAACTGCGGCATGTCGGCAAGGATTGCCTCGTCGCCTTCGACGGCAACCTCTACTCGGTCCCTGCCCGCAGGGTCCGGCCCCGCCAGCTGGTCGAGGTCCGGGCGACCAGGTCGCAGATCATGCTCCACCTCACAGCCCCGCAGGGCAGTGGCGAGACCCTGCTGGCCAGCCACCCCCGGGCGGTCGGCCGCGGCGCCCGCATCGTCGACGACAAGCACTGGGACGGCCTGCCCAAGGGCGACAACCGCAGGGTCACCACGGGAGACATCCCACCCGCTCGCCGCGAACGACCGCCGGCCGGGACCGGGCCCCTGCAGGCCTTGTTCACCCGGGCCGCGATCACCCAGGTCGAGGTCGGCCGCCGCCCGCTGTCGGTCTACGACGAGCTGACCGGCACCCGCCCCTTCACCACCCGTCCGAGCACCAAGGAATCCTCTTGAGCGAGCTGGTCAGCACCCGCATCCGCACCACCGCCACCAAGCTCGGCCTGCCCCACCTGGCTGAAGCGCTGAACCAGTACGCCCAGCGGGCCGACGAAGCCAAGATGGGATATCTCGACTTCCTCGACCTGGTCCTCTCTGAAGAACTCGCCGTCCGCGAGGACCGCCGCTTCCGCCAGGGCCTGAGGCTGTCGAAGCTGCCGCACCACAAGACCCTGGACGAGTACGACTTTTCCTTCCAGCCCGAACTCGACCCGCGCAAGGTCAAGGACCTCGCCACGCTGTCATTCGTCGAGGCCAAGGCGAACGCTGCCCTGCTGGGCCCGCCCGGAGTCGGCAAGACCCACATCGCCGTCTCCCTCGCGGTCGCGGCCTGCCGGGCCGGCTACTCGATCTACTTCACCAGCCTCGACGACATGGTCCGCAACCTCAAGGCAGCCGAATCAGCCGGCCGCCTGGCCAGCAAGCTCGGCACCTACCTGCGGCCCGGAGTCCTCGTGGTCGATGAAGTCGGCTACCAGCCCCTCGAACGAGCCGAGGCGAACCTGGTCTTCCAGGTGATCTCCAAGCGCTACGAAAAGGGGTCGATCATCCTGACCTCGAACAAGACCTTCAGTGAATGGGGCCAGGTCTTCGGCGACGAAGTCCTCGCCACCGCCATCCTCGACCGCCTCCTCCACCACTGCGACGTGATCGCGATCAACGGCCCCAGCTACCGGCTGAAGAACCGCCTCAAGGCCATCGAACGAGAGACAGACGTGGCCTGACAGCTGGGGACATTCACCCGTACACGACCGGGGAGCCGAGGTCGTACGTCGACACCGTGGCGCTCTACCTGCTCTTCAGCCACCTGGGCGGCACCCGTCCCGACCACGACGAGCAGGTCCGGAACATGGCCGGCATGGCCGGCTTCGGCGCCCTGGGCGCGGTGATGAACACCCTCGGCGGCGTCTCGGAGGACAAGCGGGCCGGCTGGCTGCGCCGGCTCCGTCTCACCCCCCTCAGCCCGGCGACGGTGGTGATCGGCCGCGCGATCGCCTCGATGTGCCTGGCCCTGCCGCCCATCCTCGCGGTCACCCTGCTCGGCGGACTGGTCAACGGCGTTCACCTCAGCGCCGCCGAATGGGCGGGGACCATCGGTGTCCTGTGGGTGGGCATCGCCCCCATCTCGATGCTGGCCATCGGCTGCGGCTATCTGCTGGACGGCGCCAAGGCGCAGTCCATGGGCCTCGTCTCCTACCTGCTCCTGTCGGTGGTCGGCGGCCTGCTCATCGACGTCAAGAACTTCCCGCACTGGCTGGGGAGTGTTTCGGGGTGGACGCCGATCAACCGCTACAAGCAGTTGGTGTCGGACCTGGCCCTCGGTCACGCGCTGAGCACCACCGCCCTGACGATCCTGCTCGTCTGGAGCGTGGCCCTGGCCCTCTTCGCCGCCTTCGGCTACCGGCGGGGTGCCACCGCCTGACCTGGTGGACCGGAGTGTTCGTGATCTACAAGTCCAGTGATAGCCATACCTGGTCACAGGAGGATGGGGCCGTGCCGGTCAAGGGGAAAGCCTTAACCCACGAGCAGTTCGGCATGCGCAAGGCGCCGACCGTCTTCTACCCCGTGCTCGCCATCGCCGCCGGCGCCTTCTCCGACATCGTCGGGGGACGGGACACACCGGCCTGGGAGGCCGCTGGCGGCCTCCTGGTGTTCTGCGCCCTCTATCTCTTCTGCATCTGGGCGGCGTTCAGCGACCGGTGCGGGCGCCTGCTGGTCATCGCCCCGGCGGTGGTCCTCACCGCCCTCACCCTGACGCTGGCCCTCCGCTTCGGCGCGGGAATGGTCTGGCTGTTCTCTCTGCTGGCGGTGGTGTGGAGCGCGGTGGCGAGCCGGCGGCATCTGGCGCAACCGCCGCTCCTGATCGGCTTGGTCGCCTTCATGGCCGGCGCCACGGCCGGCTACGCCGGCGACGAGATGGGTGACGCGATCCTCATCAGCTACAGCACCCTGATCTCCGGCCTGATCGTGACCGTCATCGTGCGCCTCTTCTCCACGGTGATGGAGCTGCGCCAGGCCCAGGAGGAGCTGGCCCACTCGGCGGTCGCGGAGGAAAGGCTGCGGTTCGCCCGCGACGTGCACGATCTGCTCGGACACTCGATCTCGCTCATCGTCGTCAAGGCCGAGGCCGTGCGCAGGTTCGCCGAGTCCGACCCGTCCACCGTCAAGCGTCACGCCCGGGACATCGAGGCCGTGGGCCGCACCTCGCTGGAGGAGATCCGCGAGGCGATATCCGGCTACCGGGAACGCACCCTCAACTCCGAGCTGAAGGGCGCTCAGCTGGCGTTGGCCGACGCGGGGATAGACACGGAGATCGTCCACGACGGCCCGCCGCTGACGGCCCAGGCCGACGCGCTGCTCGGGTGGGTGGTGCGAGAAGGTGTCACCAACGTCATCCGGCACAGCGAGGCCCGGCACTGCGAGATCTCCGTGCGGCACCGCCCCGAGGGCGTCGAGCTGGAGATACGCAACGACGGCCCCCGTGCGAAACCGCCCGCTGCCGAGAACGACGCCGGAACTCCCGGCCATGGTCTACTGGGGCTCGCGGAGCGGTTGTCGGCGGTGGGCGGCGCACTGGACACGGAACCGGGGGCGGACGGGGGATTCCGCCTCACGGCCACTTTGCCTGTTGCCCGGAGGAGTGAAGCGAGGGTGGGGGACCAGTGATCCGCGTTCTGCTGGCCGAAGACCAGGGGATGATGCGGGGCGCCATCGCGCAACTGCTCGACCTGGAAACGGACATCGAGGTCGTGGCCCAGGTGGGCTCCGGGGCCGAGGTGGTCGACGCGGCCCGCGCGTCCGGCCCGGACATCGCGGTCCTCGACATCGAGATGCCCGTGCGGACCGGCCTGGAGGCCGCCGAAGACCTGCGGCGCCTGGTGCCGGGATGCCGGGTGCTGATCGTCACCACCTTCGCCGGGCCGGGCTACTGCCGGCGCGCCCTGGACGCGGGCGCCCGGGGGTTCCTGGCCAAGGACGGGCCCGTGGCGGAGCTCGCCCACGCGATCCGGCGCGTGCACGCGGGAGAGCAGGTCGTCGACCCGCTCCTCGCGGCGGCCGCGCTCAGCGCGGGAGCGAGCCCTCTGACCACCCGGGAGCGCGAAGTGCTCGCGGCCGCGGCGGACGGCGCTCCCGTGATGGCCCTCGCGAAGCGCTTACACCTCTCGGAGAGCACGATCCGTAACCATCTCTCGTCGGCCACGCAGAAGATCGGTGTACGCAACCGTATGGAGGCCGTGAACAAGGCCAGGCAGAACGGCTGGCTGTAAAGGCATCGATGAGCGAGCGGGTCATCGCCGCCATTCGATGCGTCAACCGCCATCCGGAGCGGATGGTTCTTTCGGTTTCGCAGGGAAGTCTCAATTTCAACCACCAGTCGGCCGAGGGCCTGACCAGGCGCGAGAGCGACGTCCTCGGTCACGTCGCCAAGGGCCTCAGCAATGCACAGATCGCGGCCCGGCTCTTCATCGCCGAGGGAACGGTAAAGCGCCACCTGCGCAATATCTTCGACAAACTCGGCGCGGCTTCCAGGACGGATGCCGTGAACAAGGCGACCGAGGCGTCCCTGCTCAGCTAGGCCGGCCGGCAAGGGGAGCTTGCGGGTCCGCCCGCCCCTCGAGCCTTTTTGGCGCCTCCCGGCTGTGCACGTCAGCCGTCCAGTAAGCCCGCGCGGCGCGCGTAGCTTCCCGCCTGGAAGCGGCTCTGGGCGCCGAGCTCGGCGAGGAGTTCGGTGACGTGGCGCCGGTAGGTGGTGACGGACATGGCGAGGCGGCGGGCCGCCATGCCGTCCTTCATCCCGGATTCCAGGAGTTCGAGGATCGACCGGCGCAGTTCGTCCTTGGCCGATCCGTCGTCGCCGGATCCGGTGAAGGGCCGCGCGGACTCCCAGGCGCTCTCCCAGGACCGGTAGAGGAAGCGCACGAGCGAGGGGTCCCGGACGGCGAGCGCGCCCTTGCCGTCGCCGGGGGAGCTGCCGTGGTCGGCGAGGACGGCTGTGCCGGCGTCGAAGATGAGGACCCGGTCGGGCACGTGGGCGGTGGTGCGGACCCGGGCGCCGAGCTCCGCTATCCGGCTCAGGTGCTGCCGCACGTGGGCGTGGGTGAGGACGGAGTGGGGGTAGAGGGTCCGCACGAGCACGCCGCGTCCGGTCAGCTCGGTCGTCCGCTGCAGGCCCTCTTCCAGGGCAGCGGGGGCCGGCACGTCGGGGTGGGCGGCGGCGACCTCGGTGCGGGCGGCGGCGGAGAGGCGCTCCAGGGCGGCGCGGATGGCGTCGGGGAGGGTCAGGTACTCGATGGGCGTCCGGGCGAAGTGGCCGTGCCAGGACTCCTCGAACACCGGCTTCATGGCCAGCACATGACTGCTCATCCGCTCGGACTCGCGGTGCAGCTGCTGGATCCGTGCCTCGATGGGGCCGGTCACGTGGGTGACGGCGAGGTCGGGGTTGCGGGCGGCGTACGCGGTGTCGCGGCCGGCGCCGGCGGCGTGCTCCCCGGTGGGCCGGGCGGCTTCGGGCGCTTCCTCGGCCGGGCGCAGCAGATGCAGCCGGGAGAGGTCGTCCACGGCGGCGCGGACGACGGCGCGCGGCACGTTCAGGCGGCGGGCGGCCGCCTTCGGCCGGAGCCTGCCCTGTTCGAGCGCCATGCGGTAGAGCAGCACATGGAGGTCGCTGAGAGGCGACAGCTGCGGCACCTCGGTAGCGGTTTTATCCATTTCCTTCTCCGTCGTCGGCTCGGTGGGGGGTGCCTGTTTCGCCGCCGCATAACCGGGATTTCACACTGATTTAAAGTTCGTATTCTTTTGCGGCCGGGCCTCGTGCCCCGGGGCAGCCGGATCTCCGGCCCCTGGGGTAGCGGCCCGGGGCCGGGCGGCCGCCCATGGAAACGAAGGCGAGCGTGGGTCATGACCCCGTCAATCAGCCATCACAGACTCTACCGTCGGTTTTTGCGAAAAGGAATGGCGATATCCCGTGGGTAACCGCTGCCGTTATTTGAGTGACAGGTTCCGCTTCCGGAAACAAATACGTCCGCGCCGGGGCCCCGGGGGGCCTCGGCGCGGACGTTCGGAGCGGGGTTACGGAGGGTCAGTACAGGCGGCCGGTACGGACGGTGCGGGCGGTCAGTAGGGGCGCTCCCCCGAGCCGTCGTCGTTCTCCGGAGAGGACTCGGCCTCGGCCTGCTTGGCCTGGACCTCCGGGTCGAGGGGCGAGGACGCGCTCTCGGAGCCCGTGCCGTCGACCGACGTCAGCGGGGGCCGGTCCCGGACCTCCGTGGCCTCCGGCGGCTCGACGAGCCAGTCCGGATTGGCCTGCTTGTCCCACCACTTCCAGGCCGCGTAGGCCCCGCCGGCGAGCAGGCCGATCACCGCGAAGCGGCGGAACGCCCGCCCCGCCCGGCACCGCCGGTCGCGCCGGGCGACCAGCTTCTCGATCTCCTTCGGGCTCACCTGCCCGCGCAGCGCCGCGAAGGCGGCGGCGCTGCGGGCGACGGCCTCGTCCCGGACCGGCTCGACGGCCGTGCGGGCGCGCACGGCGGCCTGGTCGATCTTCGGGGGCAGGGCGCCGCGGGCGTGCTCGATCCGGGGATGGAGATGTGCGTCGTACTGCGAGCGGGCCTGGTGCGCGGCCTCCACGACCTTGGGCGCCAGCCGTGTCCGGGCCTCATGCGCGTAGTGCACGGCCGCGTCCTTGGCCGTGCCGGCGTACGGCGCCACCACTTCCGCGGCGTGCCGGACACTGTCCTTCGCCGTGCTGGTCGCGGCGCGCACGCTGTCCTTGCGGGTCACGAGATCCTCCTCCTCGGTGGCGTGTGTTTTGTCGCCTTTCCACCCAGTGAAAAATCATGCCTGGGGACGGGCGGTCCGGCATGTGCGAGCGTGCATCCGGGTCATCGGGGAAGTGAGCGTGTGGTGAAGGGGCGGTGAGCCCCGCTCGACCATGCCACGGTTTCGCGCGGCGCGCGGGTGTTTGTCCGCTACTCGACGCCAACCCGTACGTGCGAGGATCGTTAGCCGACAGTGCAGACGAGGGAAGGCAGACCGTGGCCGAGCAGCTTTACGCCACCCTGAAGACCAACCAGGGCGACATCGAGATCCGGCTCTTCCCGGACCACGCCCCGAAGACCGTCAAGAACTTCGTGGAGCTCGCGAAGGGCGAGCGCGCGTGGATCAACCCGGAGACGGGCCAGAAGACCACGGACAAGCTGTACGACGGCACGGTCTTCCACCGCGTCATCGAGGGATTCATGATCCAGGGCGGCGACCCGCTGGGCAACGGCACCGGCGGCCCGGGCTACAAGTTCGCGGACGAGTTCCACCCGGACCTGGCCTTCACCAAGCCCTACCTGCTGGCCATGGCCAACGCCGGCCCGGGCACCAACGGCTCGCAGTTCTTCATCACCGTCTCGCCCACCACGTGGCTGACCCGCAAGCACACCATCTTCGGCGAGGTCACGGACGAGGCCTCCCAGAAGGTCGTCGACGCCATCGCCGGCACCCCGACCAACCCGCGCACCGACCGCCCGGTCAGCGACGTGGTCATCGAGTCGGTCGTCGTCGAGACCCGCTGACGCGGAAGGCCTCCTTCCGCGGCCTCCTCCTTCACCCGCTCCTCCGCCCTCGCCCGCCCTCGCCCGCCCGAGGGAACCCGGCGCCCCGCTCGTCCGTATGACGGGCGGGGCCGCGCGTCCCGGACAGGCCCGCCCACCACCCGGCGCAAGGGGAACGCATGAACGACCAGGCCGTCGGCTGCTACCGGCATCCCGACCGGGAGACCGGCATCCGCTGCACCCGCTGCGAGCGGCCGATCTGCCCGGAGTGCATGGTGAGCGCATCCGTCGGGTTCCAGTGCCCGGCCTGCGTCGCCGGCGACTCCGGTACGGGACACCGGCCGCAGGCCACCGCGCCGCGCACCATCGCGGGCGGTGCGCAGGCCGCCGACCCCCGGCTGGTGACCAAGATCCTGCTCGGGATCAACGTGGCCGTGTGGATCGCGGTCATGGCCACCGGCGACGGCCTGCTCGATCCGCTGGAGCTGTTCGGCCGCGCCGTGCTCGGCGGCGAGCCGCAGGGCGTCGCCGAAGGCCAGTGGTACCGCCTGCTGACCTCGATGTTCCTGCACCAGGCGCCGATGCACATCGCCTTCAACATGCTGTCGCTGTGGTGGATCGGCCCCCCGCTGGAGGCGGCCCTGGGCCGGGCCCGCTACCTCGCGCTGTACCTGCTGGCGGGCCTCGGCGGCTCCGCGCTCACCTTCGTCGTCGCGGACCCGCGCCAGCCCTCGCTCGGCGCGTCCGGCGCGATCTTCGGCCTGCTGGGCGCCACGGCAGTGATCATGCGCCGCCTCAACTACGACATGCGGCCCGTCGCGGCGCTGCTGGTGCTCAACCTGATCTTCACGTTCACGTGGCACAACATCGCCTGGGAAGCCCACATCGGCGGGCTGGTCGTGGGCGCCGTCGTCGCGTACGGGATGGTGCACGCGCCCCGGGAGAAGCGGGCGCTCGTCCAGGGGCTCACCTGCGGCGTGACGCTGGCGGTGATCGTCGCGGCGGTGATCGTACGGACGGCGACGCTGCCGGAGCTCATGGGCTTCTCCGGCTGATCCGTGCGTTTGTCCACAGCGCGTACAGAAAGTTGTGCACGCTGTGGGGAACGCGTGTCCGCGCTCGTACAGAGCTACGTTTCCGCTGGTAGGCGGGGCCGCCAAGCGGCCCACCGCGCTTGTGATCAGTCACACCGGCGTCAACGGCGAGGAAGTTATCCACAGATCTTCTGAGTTTTTCCCCACTGTGGACGAGGGTGTGGATAACTCCCCGGAAGGCTCCCCGGAGGACTTGCTACTTCCACTGCGTGGAGACTACGAACCCCGCCGCGATGAAGCCGAAACCGACCACGATGTTCCAGTTGTGGAGGGACTCGACGGGCATGTCGCCACTGGTCACGTAGAACATGACGATCCAGGCCAGCCCGATCAGGAACATCGCCAGCATCAGCGGCGCCACCCAGCCCCGTCCGGAGCTCAGCTTGATGGTCTGCTGCTTCGCCGGCGGCGGCGTGAAGTCGTCCTTCTTGCGGATCCGTGACTTCGGCACGAGGAACTCTCCTGTCGATGCGCTGCGTGACCGCGCTGGGGCTGCATGGGGCGGGACAAAGGGCCGGCCCGGGGCGGTGGGCGGCGGGAACGCCACCTTGCCCCGGGCGTCCGTTAGCGTAGTGCTTCCGTGGCGCCGGAGAGGATAAGGGTACGTTGAGTAATTCTGCGGACTCCACCAGCAGGCCCTCCCGGCGCTTCAAGCCCGTCCGGCTGCTCACCGGGGGCGTGTTCGCGCTGGCTGGCCTCATCTTCTGGACGAGCTTCAACACCGCGCACGGCACGGACATCCGCACCGACGACTCCATGCTCCGGCTCTCCGACCTCATCCAGGAGCGCAGCCGCAAGAACGCCGGCCTGGACGAGAGCGCCGCGGCCGTCCGTTCCCAGGTCGACGCCCTCGCCCGGCGCGGCGACGGCAACACCGCCGCCCGGAACAAGAAGCTGGCCGGTCTCGCGGCGGCCGCCGGCACCACGCCGATCAGCGGCCAGGGCCTGACCGTCACCCTCACCGACGCCCCGCCGAACGCCACGGCCAGGATCCCCGGCGTCCCGCAGCCGCAGCCCAACGACCTGGTCATCCATCAGCAGGACCTGCAAGCCGTCGTCAACGCCCTCTGGCAGGGCGGCGCCAAGGGCATCCAGGTCATGGACCAGCGGCTGATCTCCACCAGCGCGGTCCGCTGCGTCGGCAACACCCTGATCCTCCAGGGCCGCGTCTACTCCCCGCCGTACAAGGTGACGGCCGTCGGCGACCGCGGCGCGCTCCGCAAGGCGATCGACGCCTCCCCGTCGATCCAGAACTACCTCCAGTACGTCAACGCGTACGGGCTCGGCTGGAAAGTCGACCAGCACGAGGCGGTGACTCTTCCGGGCTACTCGGGCACAGTGGACCTCCACTACGCCGAGCCCGTGACGTGAGGGCGTGAGCGGGGAGCACGAGCGGGAGGAGGCCCGCGGTGAGGTCGAGGACCGTCGTCCGCACCGTCAGCGAACTGTGCGTCACCACCGGCATGCTGCTCGTCCTCTTCGTCGTCTACGTCCTCTACTGGACGGGCGTGCGCGCCGGCAGTGCCATGGACGAGGAGCTCGGCCGGCTCCAGGACCGCTGGTCGAGCGGGGCCGTGAGCGCGGCGGCCGCGCCGGGGGAGCAGGCACCGGAGCAGCGGCCGGAGGGGGCGCAGCCCGGGGCGGGCGGCTTGCCTGACCGGCCGCCGGACCCATCGGGCGACCGGTCAGGAGGCGAACCGGGAGCCCGGCCGGGAGACCCGTCCGCACCGGCACAGCCCGGGGCGCCCTCCCGGACCCCGCCCCGCGCAGGCACCGCCGGCCAAGCGCCCCCCGCCGGCCCGGCCCCGCGGGCCGGCCGCGCCTTCGCCGTCATGTACATCCCCCGCTTCGGCGCCGGCTGGGCCAAGCCCGTCCTCGAAGGAACCGGCACGGACCTCCTCAAGCGGGGCCTCGGCCACTACGAGCAGACCGCCCGCCCCGGCGCGCCGGGCAACTTCGCGGTCGCCGGCCACCGTCGCACCTACGGCGACCCCTTCAAGGACCTCGACGAGCTGCGTGCGGGCGACGCGGTGGTGATCAGCGACGGCACCACCTGGTTCACGTACCGCGTGGACGGCCGCCCGTACCGCACCCGCCCCGACGACACGGCCGTCATCGACCCCGTGCCCGCCGCGTCCGGCTACCGCACCCCGGGCCGCTACCTGACCCTCACCACCTGCGAGCCGGAGTGGGGCCACAGCCACCGGCTGATCGTGTGGGCGCACCTGGACGCCACCTCGCCCGTCGCGCAGGGCCGGCCCGGTGCTTTGTCCGCCTGACCCCCTCGGCGCCCGCCCGACCCTTAGTCTGGTGCTGCAATTTCGACTACGTCATCGGCAAGTGGGGACAGCATGTACGGCTGGATCTGGCGGCATCTGCCGGGCAACGCATGGGTGCGGGCACTGATCTCGCTGCTGCTCGTACTGGCGGTCGTCTACGCGCTCTTCCAGTACGTCTTCCCCTGGGCGGAACCACTGCTGCCGTTCAACGACGTGACGGTCGACAACGGAATGGCGGTCAACCAGTGAGTGCGCGCATCCTCGTCGTGGACAACTACGACAGCTTCGTCTTCAACCTCGTCCAGTACCTCTACCAGCTCGGCGCGGAGTGCGAGGTACGGCGCAACGACGAGGTCGAGCTCGCCCACGCGCAGGACGGCTTCGACGGCGTCCTGCTCTCGCCCGGGCCGGGGGCGCCCGAACAGGCCGGTGTGTGCATCGACATGGTGCGGCACTGCGCCCAGCACGGCATCCCCGTCTTCGGCGTCTGCCTGGGCATGCAGTCGATGGCCGTCGCGTACGGCGGCGTGGTCGGGCGGGCGCCCGAGCTGCTGCACGGCAAGACGTCGCTGGTGACGCACGAGGGCGCGGGCGTCTTCCAGGGCCTCCCGTCGCCCTTCACGGCCACCCGCTACCACTCGCTGGCCGTCGAGCGGGAGAACTGGCCCGACGAGCTGGAGATCACCGCCTGGACGGAGTCGGGCATCGCGATGGGCCTGCGCCACCGCGACCTGCCGGTCGAGGGCGTGCAGTTCCACCCCGAGTCCGTGCTCACCGAGTGGGGCCACCGGATGCTCGCCAACTGGCTGGTCGCCTGCGGCGACGCGACGGCGGTGGAGCGGTCGGCGGGCCTGGCCCCGGTGGTGGGCAAGGCCGGGGCGTGACCACGCCCCCGCGGGTCGTATCGCAGCCGCTGCCGCCCGAGGACCGGGCGACGATGGAGCTGCGCAGGGTGGAGGTGCCGGCTCAGGCGGCGCACAGGCCCGTACGGACCGGGGGGCGTGCCGCGCGGAGGCACGCGGCCCGGCGGGCGCGCAGGGGCAGCCTGGGCGTGCTGCTGTGCCGGCTGACGGGCGAGCTGTTCATCACGGCCGGCCTCGTGATGCTGCTCTTCGTCGCCTACCAGCTGTGGTGGACGAACATCCGCGCCCACCAGCAGGCCGGCGGGGCCGCGCACCACTTGCAGAGCCGCTGGGACGAGGACGGCCAGGGCGCCGCCGACCGGGACGCGGGCGCGTTCTCGCCCGGCGAGGGCTTCGCGATCCTCTACATCCCGTCGCTGGACGTGAAGGCGCCCATCGCCGAGGGCGTCGGCAAGCAGAAGGTCCTCGACCGCGGCATGGTGGGCCACTACGGAGACGGGGGCGCTGCCGCCCTCAAGACCGCGATGCCGTGGGACAAGCAGGGCAACTTCGCCCTCGCCGGCCACCGCAACACCCATGGCGAACCGTTCCGCTACGTCAACCGCCTGAAGCCCGGCGACAAGATCGTCGTGGAGACGCGGAGCGCCTTCTACACGTATGAGATGACGAGCCGTCTGGACCAGACGTCGCCGGCGAATGTCACGGTCATCGCCCCCGTGCCGGCCGGCTCGGGCTTCCGCGGCCCCGGCCGCTACATCACCCTCACCACCTGCACCCCCGAGTTCACCAGTACCTACCGCCTGATCGTGTGGGGCAAGATGGTCGACGAGCGGCCCCGGAGCAAGGGAAAGCCGGACGCGCTCGTCAACTGAGACACGCGGGGAACAGTGAGCGGGGTACGAACGTCAGTGGCACGTACTGACCGGGGACGGGGGCGCCTCGCCGCCGCCGTGGGCGTCATCGGCGAACTGCTGATCACAGCGGGCGTGATCCTGGCCCTCTTCGTCGTCTACTCCCTGTGGTGGACGAACGTCCTCGCCGACCGCGAGGCGAAGCGGCAGGGCAACCAGGTGCGCGACCGCTGGGCGCAGGGCCCGTCGGGCCCCGGCGCGCTCGACACCAAGGACGGCATCGGCTTCCTGCACGTGCCCGCCATGAAGAACGGCGAGGTCCTGGTCAAGCGCGGCACGGGGACCGACGTCCTCAACGAGGGCGTCGCCGGGTTCTACACCTCCCCGGCCAAGGCCGCGATGCCGTGGGACAAGCAGGGCAACTTCACCCTGGCGGCCCACCGCGACGGGCACGGCGCGAAGTTCCACAACATCGACAAGGTGAGGACCGGCGACCGGGTCGTCTTCGAGACGCGCGACGTCTGGTACGTCTACAAGGTCTACGCCGAGCTGAAGCAGACCTCGAAGTACAACGTCGCCGTCATCGACCCCGTCCCGAAGGAATCGGGGAAGACGAAGCCGGGCCGCTACCTGACCCTGACGACCTGCACGCCCGTCTACACCTCGGACTACCGCTACGTCGTCTGGGCGGAGCTGGAGCGCACGGAGAAGGTCGACGCGGACCGCACGCTCCCGAAGGAACTGCGCCGGCCCTGAAACGCCGAACGCCGGGTGGGCTTCAAGAAGCCCACCCGGCGTTCGCCGTTCTTACGGCGTCAGTGACGACGGCCCCCTATGAAGCCGCCTCCGATGAAGCCCGTGTTGCCCGTGGCGCCCTGGTCGCCGCCCGGGGTGCCGGGGTTGCCCGTGTCGGAGCCGGGGAGGCCCGCCGTGGTCGTCACGTCGACCGCGGTGCCCTTGGCGACCTGGTTGCCCGGGAGGGGGTTCGTGGTCTGGACGATCGCGTTGTCGTCCTGCGGGCCGATGACGTTGCCGACCTTCAGGCCCGCGCCCTCGATCTCCTTCTTGGCGTCCTTGAGCTTGTGCGTCAGGACGGGCGGCACGACGACGTTCTGCGCGCCCTTGGCCACGGTCAGGGTGACCATGGAGTTCTGGGCGGCCTGGGTGTTGCCGTCGGGGCTCTGCTTGGTGACGGTGCCGGGGGCCTGCCCCGGGGCGTCCTCCTCCGTCACCGACACCTGGAAGCCGTTGTCGGTCAGCTGCTTCTTCGCGGCGTCGACGTTCTGGCCCACCACGGACGGCACCGTCTTGGTCGGCTTGGCCGTGGCGACGGTCAGGGTGACCTCGGAGCCCTTCTCGGCCTGCGTGTCGCCCTTGGGGTTCTGCTCCAGGACCGTGTCGGCCGCGACGCCGTCGACCTGCTTGCCCTTGGTGTTGACCTGGAAGCCCGCCTTCTCCAGGATCCGCCGGGCGTTCTCCAGCTGCTTCTCGGTGACGTCGGGGACGCTGACCTTGGCCGCGCCCGAGGACACCTTGACCTTGACCTCGCCACCGCGGTCGATCTTGCCGCCGCCCGTCGGGTCCTGGCTGCAGATCTTGCCCTTGTCCTGCTCGCAGGTCTCGGTGCCGTTCTGCACGACCTTGAAGTCGCCGTTGACGCCCTGCTGCTGAGCGTCCTTCAGCGTCTGCCCGACGAGGTTCGGCACGGACACCTTGGAGGCGTTGTCGCTGCCGTTGAACAGCGACTTCCCGATGAAGATCGCACCGACCAGCACCAGGACGCCCGCGAGGATCAGCAGGATCGTCGACAGGTTGCTCTTGCGGCCGCCGCCCCCGCCGCGCCGCCGGCCGTGGCCGTCGTCGTAGCCGCCGTACCCGCCGTCGTCGTCCCGCACGGGCGGGAGCATGGACGTCTGCCCCTGGCCCGCGGGGGCCTGGGGGCGGAGCATGGCCGTCGGGGCGTCCGCGCCGTAGCCGACGGCGCCCATGGTGGCCGTGGCGGCGACGGGCTGGCCCTCCAGGGCCGCCTCGATGTCGGCGCGCATCTCGTCGGCCGACTGGTAGCGGTAGTCCGGGTCCTTGGCCAGCGCCTTGAGGACGATGGCGTCCATCTCGGGCGTGATCTCGGGGTCGTGGACGCTCGGCGGGTTCGGCTCCTCCCGCACGTGCTGGTAGGCGACCGCCACCGGCGAGTCGCCCACGAACGGCGGCCGCACGGCCAGCAGCTCGTACAGCAGGCAGCCGGTCGAATAGAGGTCCGAGCGCGCGTCGACCTGCTCGCCCTTGGCCTGCTCCGGGGAGAGGTACTGGGCGGTGCCGATCACGGCCGCGGTCTGCGTCATCGTCATGCCGGAGTCGCCCATCGCGCGGGCGATGCCGAAGTCCATGACCTTGACCTGGCCGGTGCGCGTCAGCATGACGTTCGCCGGCTTGATGTCGCGGTGGACGATGCCGGCCCGGTGGGAGTACTCCAGCGCCTGGAGGACGCCGATGGTCATCTCCAGGGACCGCTCGGGCAGCAGCTTGCGGCCGGAGTGCAGCAGCTCGCGCAGGGTCGACCCGTCCACGTACTCCATGACGATGTACGGGATCGACACGCCGTCGACGTAGTCCTCGCCCGTGTCGTACACGGCGACGATCGACGGGTGGTTGAGCGAGGCGGCCGACTGGGCCTCACGGCGGAACCGGGCCTGGAAGGACGGGTCGCGGGCGAGATCCACCCGCAGCGTCTTCACGGCGACGGTGCGGCCGAGCCGGGTGTCGTGGGCGAGGTAGACCTCGGCCATGCCACCGCGGCCGAGCACCGAGCCCAGTTCGTACCGGCCGCCGAGGCGACGCGGCTCTTCCATAGCTCCAGCCCTTCCGTTTTCCTGACCGCACCTTCACTACGTCCGGCGGTGTGCTGTCCGGCATACGGTACCCGGCACGTCACGCCCCTTCCGGCCGCGACGGCCACCTGATACACGACCGGTACCGTCACGCGCGGCTCCGGACGGCGGAGGTGAGCGGCGTCACTTCGCCGTGCTGAGCACCGCCTCCATGACCTTCTTCGCGATCGGCGCGGCGAGGGCGCCACCGGCGATGTCGTCGCGCAGCGTGTCCGAACCCTCGATCACCACGGCGACGGCGACGGGCGAGCCGTTGGAGCCCTTGGCGTAGGAGATGAACCACGCGTAGGGGTTCTCGCTGTTGGCCACGCCGTGCTGAGCGGTTCCGGTCTTGCCGCCGACCGTGACGTTCGGGATCCGGCCGTTCTTGCCGGTGCCCTCGTTGACCACCGTCTCCATCATCGACTGGAGCTGCCGGGCGTTGTCCCGCGACATGGGCTGGGACATCTCCTTCGGCTGGTGCGTCTCGATCACGTTCAGGTTGGGGGCGCGCACCTTGTCGACCATGTACGGCTCCATGAGCTTGCCGTCATTGGCGACCGCGGCGGCCACCATGGCCATCTGGAGTGGCGTGGCGCGGTTGGAGGCCTGGCCGATGCCGTCCATGGCGTTCTGCGGACGGTTGTCCTTGGGGTAGATGCTCTGGGCGGCGCGCACGGGCGTGTCGAGCTTGTCGTTGTTGAACCCGAACTTCTGCGCCTCGTCCATCATCTTCTTGTTGCCGAGGTCGGCGCTGACCTTGCCGAAGACGGTGTTGCAGGACCACTGCAGGGCCACCCGCAGCGAGGCGTCCTTGCAGGGGATCTCGCCCTCGTTCTTCAGCGGGGTGACGGTGTCCGGCAGGGTCCACGGCAGCGGCGAGTCGGTCTTGGAGTCGACGTCCTTGTACAGGCCGTTCTCCAGGGCCGCGGCCGCCGTCACGACCTTGAAGGTCGAACCCGGCGGGTAGGTCTCGCGCAGCGCCCGGTTGAGCATGGGCTTGTTCTTGTCCTTGTCCAGCGACGTCCACTCCTTGCCGTCGTTGGCACCCGCGATCTTGGACGGGTCGTACGACGGGGTGGACGCCAGGGCGAGGATCTTGCCGGTGCGCGGGTCGATGGCCGCGACGGCGCCCTTCTTGTCTCCCAGGCCCTCGAAGGCGGCCTTCTGGGCCTTGCCGTTCAGGGTGGTGATCACGTCACCGCCCTTCTTCCCCTTGCCCGTGATCATGTCGACGGTGCGGTTGAAGAACAGGCGGTCGTCGTCGCCGATGAGGACGCGGTCGTAGAGGTTCTCCAGCTGGGTGGCGCCGTAGACCTGCGAGGAGCGGCCGGTGACGGGCGCCCACATGGCGCCGTCCGTGTACGTCCGCTTGTACTTGAAGTCCACGCCGCCGGTCTCGACCGAGCCGGTGATGGCCTGGCCGTCCACGATGATGTTGCCGCGGGGCTGGCTGTAGCGGGCGATGTCGACGCGGCGGTTGTTCTTGTGCGTCTTCAGCTCGTCGGCCTGGACGAACTGGAGCCAGTTGTCCCGCAGGAGCAGGGCCAGGACGAGGAGGCCGCAGAAGATCGCGATCCTGCGTACGGGCTTGTTCACGGGCGGACCACCTGGGTCATCTCGGCGTCTGGGGACGGTGCGGGGGCCGGAGCCGGGCGCCGTGCCGTGTCGCTGATCTTTATCAGGATGGCGATCAGCGCCCAGTTGGCGATCACGGACGAGCCGCCCTGGGCGAGGAACGGCATGGTCATACCGGTCAGCGGGATGAGGCCCATGACGCCGCCCGCCACGACGAAGACCTGGATGCCGAAGGCGGCGGCGAGGCCCGTCGCGAGGAGCTTGCCGAACGGGTCGCGGGCGGCGAGGGCCGTCCGCACGCCGCGCTCCACGATCAGGCCGTAGATCAGCAGGATCGCCATGGCGCCGGCCAGGCCGAGCTCCTCGCCGTAGGAGGCGAAGATGAAGTCGGAGTTGGCCGCGAACTGGATCAGGTCGGAGGCGCCCTGGCCCCAGCCGGTGCCGAAGACGCCGCCGGAGCCGAAGGCGAACAGGGCCTGGGCGATCTGCTCCGTGGTGGCCCAGGACGGGCGCGGGTTGTCGTAGACCGCGAAGGGGTGCAGCCAGGCCATCACACGGACCTTGACGTGCGGCTCGACGGAGCCGACGACGGCCGCGCCGCCCGCCGACATCAGCAGACCGAAGACGATCCAGCTGGTGCGCTCGGTGGCGACGTAGAGCATGACGACGAACATGCCGAAGAACAGCAGCGACGAGCCCAGGTCGGTCTCGAAGACGAGGATGACGAGGCTCAGCGCCCAGACGGCGAGGATCGGGCCGAGGTCGCGGCCGCGCGGCAGGTACAGCCCCATGAAGCGGCGGCTGGCCAGGGCCAGGGCGTCGCGCTTCACCATCAGGTAGCCGGCGAAGAAGATCGCCAGGATGATCTTCGCGAACTCACCGGGCTGGATGGAACCGAGGCCCGGGACGGTGATCCAGATCTTGGCGCCGAACTTGCCGGGGAAGAACACCGGGGCGACCAGCAGGATCAGCGCGACCACCATGGAGATGTAGGTGTAGCGCTGGAGGATGCGGTGGTCCTTGAGGAAGATCACCACGGCCACGAAGAGCGCGATGCCGAGCGCCGAGAACATCAGCTGGTTGGGCGCCGACGCCTGGAACGTGAAGCCCTGCGCCTTGGCCAGGCGCGCCAGCCGCTCCGACTGGTCGAGCCGCCAGATCATCACGAGCCCGAGGCCGTTGAGCAGGGTGGCCAGCGGCAGCAGCAGCGGGTCGGCGTACTTCGCGAACTTGCGCACCACCAGGTGCCCGACGCCGCCGAGCAGGCCGAGGCCGAGCCCGTAGCCGAGCATGCCCGACGGCATCTCGCCGTTGAGCGCGAGACCGACGTTGGCGTACGCGAAGCAGGGCAGGATCACCGCGAACGCGAGCAGCGCCAGCTCGGTGTTGCGCCGGCTGGGCGGGCCCACGGTGCTGATCGTGGTCGTCGCGGTCGTGTTGCTGCCCGCGCTGGATGGCATGGATGGCATGGATGGCATGGGTGACATGAGTTGATGGCCCCCTACGGCTTTACTGCTGAGCGCTGCACTGCGGGACCAACTTCTGCTCTTCCTCGGTGAGGGTGGGGCCCGGGCTGGGCGCCGGGGTGGCTCGGGCGGAGAGGCCGGCGGCCCCCGGCTTGGCGTCGCCCGCCTTGGGGTCCTTCGGGTCCTTGGGCAGCTCGCCCACGGAGCCGACCCGGTCGCCGTTCTGCTTCTCCTTGTCGCGCTGCGCCTGCTCGGCCTTGCGGCGCTCGTCTTCCTTCTTGCAGGCGCCGGCGAGCAGGCCGAGGTCCTTGGCCTTCTGCTCCGCCTTCTCGCGGCTGTCGAGCGCGATGGTGTCCTCGACGCGGCTGCGCTGGTCGACGGGCAGGTACTTGAGTTCGATCTCGGGGTGGTCCTGGTAGAGCTTGCTGAGGTTCACCCACGCCAGGTCCTGGTTGATGCCCTGGTAGACCGCCACGTGGTTGTTGTCCTTGGCGCCCACGTAGTACTGCGTCTGGGTCCAGCTGTAGCCGCCGTAGAGGCCGCCCGCGACGACGCCGAGGGCGATGGCGAGGATGAGCGTCCGCTTGAGCCACCGGCCGCGCCGGGGCTCCTTGACGAAGTCCTCGTCCATGAAGGCGCCGAACGAGCCGTCCGGAGTGCCGCCGTCGCCGCTGCCGGGCGGGCCGAAGCCGCCGCCGGGAGCCTGCGGGGGCACCGGCCGGTTGGCGCGGGCGTGCTCGGCGGCGCGGCCGGCCGGGGTCTGCATGGCGCCGTCGACGCCCAGCTGCAGCTGGTTCTCGGCGACCGCGCCGACGATCACCGGCGTGTCGTTGAGCTGCTGGACCAGCTGCTGTCCGGGCTCGCCGCCGTCGACGTCGAGGACGTCGGCGACGATGCAGGTGATGTTGTCGGGCCCGCCGCCGCGCAGGGCGAGCTGGATCAGCTCCTGGACCGTCTCGTGCGGGCCCTGGTAGCTGGCGAGCGTCTCCTCCATCGTCTGGTGGCTGACGACGCCGGAGAGGCCGTCGGAGCAGATCAGATAGCGGTCGCCGGCGCGGACCTCGCGGATGGACAGGTCCGGCTCGACGTGGTCGCCACTGCCCAGCGCGCGCATCAGCAGGGAGCGCTGCGGGTGGGTGGTGGCCTCCTCCTCGGTGATCCGGCCCTCGTCCACCAGCCGCTGCACCCAGGTGTGGTCCTGGGTGATCTGGGTGAGGACGCCGTCGCGCAGCAGGTACGCGCGGGAGTCGCCGACGTGCACGAGGCCGAGGCGCTGGCCGGTCCACAGCAGGGCGGTCAGGGTCGTGCCCATGCCCTCCAGCTGGGGGTCCTCCTCGACCATGACGCGCAGCTGGTCGTTGGCGCGCTGCACGGCGGTGCCCAGCGAGGTGAGGATGTCCGAGCCGGGGACGTCGTCGTCGAGCTGGACGAGGGTGGAGATCACCTCGGAGCTGGCGACCTCGCCCGCGGCCTGGCCGCCCATGCCGTCGGCGATGGCGAGCAGGCGCGGACCGGCGTAACCGGAATCCTCGTTGCCCTCCCGGATCATGCCCTTGTGCGATCCGGCGGCGAAGCGCAGTGACAGACTCATGCGCACCTCGCCCGTCGGCTCCGGGTACAGCCCCTTCCCAGCCACGCTGCCCACCCTCCGGTCGTCATGGTCCTACTACTTCCGCAGCTCGATGACGGTCTTGCCGATGCGGATCGGCGCGCCGAGCGGGATCGGGGTCGGGGTGGTCAGCCGCGTGCGGTCGAGATACGTGCCGTTGGTCGAACCCAGGTCCTCGACGATCCACTGGCCGTCGCGGTCCGGGTAGATCCTGGCATGCCGGCTGGAGGCGTAGTCGTCGTCCAGCACGATCGTGGAGTCGTGGGCGCGGCCCAGCGAGATGGTCTGGCCCTGGAGGGCCACCGTGGTGCCCGCGAGGGTGCCCTCGGAGACCACGAGCTTGGTGGGGGCGCCGCGGCGGCCCCGGTCCGCGCGCCGGTCGGCCCTGCGGCCGCCCGTCTGCTGCTGGCGCTGCTGCGGAGGCGCGGCCTGGGCAGCGGCCTGCGCGCGCTGCGGCCGGTTCTCGCCACCGCCGCGGCGGGAGCCACGCTGGGTGACCCGGGTGCCGAAGAGGTCACTGCGGATGACCTGAACGGCCACGATCACGAACAGCCACAGTACGGCGAGGAAACCCAACCGCATGACCGTGAGGGTCAGCTCTGACATTGCCCCCGCTTCACCCTTCGGCTTGCCGATAAACGATGGTGGTGCTGCCCACGACGATCCGTGAGCCGTCGCGGAGCGTAGCGCGAGTGGTGTGCTGTCCGTCCACCACGATGCCGTTGGTCGACCCCAGGTCCTGGATGGTGGCGGGGGTGCCGACCCGGATTTCGCAGTGCCGGCGGGAGACGCCGGGGTCGTCGATCCGTACGTCCGCCTCGGTGCTGCGGCCCAGCACGAGGGTGGGCCGGGAGATCTGGTGGCGGGTGCCGTTGATCTCGATCCAGCGCCGGGTCTGGGCGCCGGGCACGCCCGCCGCGGGGCCGCTGCCGCCCGCGCGCGGCGCGGGCCGCCCGGGAGGTGCGGAAGGCGGCGGTGACGCGGGCATGGGCGGCAGCCCCGACGGAGGCGCCGGATAGCCCGCACCCTGGGTGACGGGGCCGCCCGGGCGCGGGCTGCCGGGGCGCTGGCCCGGCCCGCCTTGGTGGTCCTGCGACTCGCTGGAGGCGAGGGTGCGGCTGCGCACCCGGTACAGGCCGGTGTCGAGGTCGTCCGCCTTCTCCAGATGGACCTTGATGGTCCCCATGAAGGTGTACCGCTGCTGCTTGGCGTAGTCGCGGACCATGCCGGACAGCTCGTCGCCGAGCTGACCGGAGTACGGGCTGAGCCGCTCGAAGTCCGGGGTGCTCAGCTCCACGATGAAGTCGTTCGGGACGACGGTGCGGTCACGGTTCCAGATGGTGGCGTTGTTGTCGCACTCGCGCTGGAGCGCGCCGGCGATCTCGACCGGCTGCACCTCGGACTTGAACACCTTGGCGAAGGTGCCGTTCACGAGACCTTCGAGACGCTGCTCGAAGCGCTTCAGTACTCCCACGGGGCACCTCCTTCCCTCAGTGACGTTCCTGATGCTCGGTGTCGTTCCTGATACTGCTTACTGATCGTATCCACGCGTCGGGGAAACGGCCGGTTCCCCTTCGGGGCCAGGAGTGACGAGTGTCGCCCCGGCCCTCCGGCGCGACCCTCCCTGTCCCCTTCACGGGGATCCCTTCACCGGGACCCCTACATAGGGATCGTAGAGGCGGCCGGGAGCCAGTGTCCCGCAACCGGCGGGGTCCCCACCGGTCCCGGCGGCCCGGGCGGGCCGCCACGGCCCCTGCCCGGGCCGGTCCGGGGAGAACGAGTGTGAAGGCACCCGCCAGGGCGTGCTAATGTTCTCGATGTCGGAAGGCGCACGGCGCAGACACCGGAAGGGCCAAGGCCCCGCCGGAGGAAGCCCGGAAGCCCGAGGACGACACCCATGCGCGGGTGGCGGAATAGGCAGACGCGCTGGATTCAGGTTCCAGTGCCCGAAAGGGCGTGGGGGTTCAACTCCCCCCTCGCGCACAGAGGACAGACCTCTCGAAGTGACTTCGGTCACTCCGGGGGGTCTGTCTCGTTTTGGCCTTCCATCTCCTCGGGGCAGAGGGGCCCTTGTGCCCCCTGCGGCCCCTTGCGTCCTCAGAGCTTGGCCGGAACGTGGCACGCGGTAGTGGCTGGAGTGGGAACATCATTCCGTAGTCGTACCGGGGCGCTGTGTGATCCGGAATGGGGGACGCGGGGTGGCTGGGGACCAGACGTCCGTTTTTTCGGTGTGGATACTGCCCGCTGCCGTCTGCGCGCCCGTGACCTGGGTGTGCCTCGTGCACCGCTTCCGCGGGCAGGGGCGGCTGCTGGGGACGGTGCGCTCGGCCGCCTCGGCGCTGGCCGTCGTGCTGTGGACGTCCGCGATGGCGGCGCTCGCCAGCGGCCTGCTGTTACCGCACGCCTCGGCCGTGCCGCCGGCGGCGGTCGGGATCGTCGCGGGGGCGGGGCTGGTGCCCAAGCGGCGGACCGAGCAGGCCGAGCATCCGGTGATGGCGATTCTCACACTCGGCCATTCCCTGCTGATCAACAGTCTGATGGACCGCTTGCAGACGGACCGGGCCGACTGGTGCGCCCGCCTGGCCGACGGCTTCGACAATCACTGGGAGCTCGACGTCTTCGCGGACCGGGTCTCGCGGCACCTGAAGTCGCGGGTCGAGGTGCCCGGGCGCCCGGCCAGGGGCAAGAGCAGCCCGGCGGTCTCGATCGAGACGCGGTACGAAGAGGTGCGGGCCGCGGTGCAGAAGGCGGACACGCTGGAGGCCGAGATCGAGAAGGCCTGTGCGGTCGAGCAGCGCGGGCGGACGCGCGAGGAGATCGGTCGGACGCTGCGGGCCTTCGGCGAGGCCGAGCACCTGTGCGCGCGCCTGCTGGAGCTGGCGCACGCGCACGGCAAGCGCAGCGACGACCGGAGGATCCTCGAACTGCGGCGGCAGCCTTTGTACGCGGCCGCTGCGGAGCCGCCCGGACGGTGATGCGGTGAGCCGCCGGTCCCGCGGTGGGCTACCGGTGCGGGGCGTCGGCTCAGCGGTACGTCTTGGCCAACGCTCTGTGCGCGGGCGATTCCTGGCAGCCGGTGGCGGCGGGCTCGGAGAACGAAATCTCCATCTTCACGTCGAGCGCATCGGCCACGGCGGCCAGCGAACGCATGGTCAGATTTTCGTCTCCGGAGAGGATTTGGCTCACCCTCCCCGGGGAGACGCCCATGCTCTCCGCCAAGTCCTTGCGGGTCATGCCGCGTTCGGCGAGGAGGCCCGCAAGGGATGCCGTCGCGTGGCGTGCCAGCCGGCCTCCGGCCTCGTCGGCCGCCGATCCATGATCGCGTCTGTCGCGCCACGTCATCGCTACCCCCTGGAACCAAGAACTCACGGCGCCCTGGGGCGCCTTCCTCTAAGAGGATGCCACCTTTAGGGCTAACTAAAAGCCCGCATCCGGCTAAAGATGGCCGCAGCGGGGGTGAGTTCACTTTTTGATCAATCTGTGACCAGGCGTGATGCGGCAATCGGTCGAATTCGGCCAAGGTTCGCGCCACCCCTCGCCGCCCGACGACCGTGACGGGCTAGGTGGTACAAGGTTCAAGCATCAATAGAAACCACGCGGTCGGTTTGGTACGGTCGGGCGCCAGTCCGGTAGCCACCACCGGTAGCCACCACGTGGGGAGATCCGATGCCAGTCAGATCCGCGCAACCCGGCCGTGCCCCCGGCGGGACGGCGGCCGGCCGTGTGCCCGGCCGCGCGGCAGCCGCGGCAGCCGGGCACGGGCCCGGCGGGGCGGCGGCCCTCGCCGACGGCTGGGACGTGGAGCCGGAGCTGTTCGCTTCCCTCGCGCGGCACGACCAGCGCCGGATGGCCGAGCAGTACGTACGCGGCCTGCTGGCGGCGGAGGGCCGCAAGACCCTGCGCAACGTCGCGGAACAGATCGGCGGGAAGGCGCTCC
This sequence comes from Streptomyces sp. SCA2-17, assembly GCF_044336695.1. NCBI lineage: Bacteria > Bacillati > Actinomycetota > Actinomycetes > Kitasatosporales > Streptomycetaceae > Streptomyces > Streptomyces sp. SCA2-17. The sequence goes on along the minus strand of NZ_CP117521.1, from coordinate 3,090,572 downwards.
AGCAGAGCGTCCACCACTTCATCACCGCCTCGTCCTGGAACTGGGCGCCCGTCCGGGGCGCGCTGGCGCGGCTCGCGGACGAGGCGGTGCGCCCGCAGGCGTGGGTGGTCAACTCCACGGTCATCCCCAAGGCGGGCATCCACTCGGTCGGCGTCGACCAGCAGTTCCTTCCCCACCTGGGCCAGACCGTCAACGGGCAGCGGGCGTTCGGCGCGTGGAGCGCCTCGGAGCGGATCAGCGTGCCCTTCAACTGGAGCCTGGTGCTCTCCAGGAGCTGGCTGGAGGACCCGGCCCGGCGCAGCCGTGCCCACATACCCGCCGCCAGCCGTGTCGCCTCCCTGGAGGAGCACGCCGGATCCGTCGCCCTGGAGGCCGCCGAGGCCTGGGGGCTGCGCCGGCGCCCCGTCGTCGTGGACGTGGAGGGGCTCGACGCGGGCGCGACGGCGGGGCGCTTCGCCCGCGCGGGCGCCTCCCTGATCCTGCGCATCGACGGCGGGACGCCGCTGCGGATCGACGGCTCCCTGCTCCAGGGGTACAGCGACAAGGAGGTGCCCGCCCTGAACCTGATCTCCTCGATGAAGCGGATGCGCCGCCAGGTGGAGTGGTCGGACGCGGTGGGGGGCCGCCTGCACTTCGGCGTGGTGAGCGCCATTCCCGTGCTGCTGGCGTGCCGGGTGCCCGGCGGCGGCCCCGGGGGCGGCACCGGCGCCGTCCACCACCGGCCGATGCTGCTCATGGGCGACTGGCGCTCCTCCGACCGGTGGCCTTCGCGGCTGTGGCTCACCGACGCCCGGCGACTGCCGCTGACCACCCTGCTGCGGCTGACCCGGCTCACGGACGTCGTCGAGCGCGACTTCGCGGAGATCTCCGAGCACACCGGCGTCCGGGACTTCGCGGGCCGCTCGTTCCAGGGCTGGCACCGCCACATCACCCTGGCCTCGGTCGCCCACCTCGTCGCCGCGCGGGCGGGGGCGCGCGGGTTCCCGGCGCGGCGGCGGCGCGCGGCGGGGTCCGTCACGCCCCTGTGTGCTTGAGTGGTTCGCGCCCCCGAGTCCCCCTGTCTCCCGCCGGAGCTCCGCCGGTAGGTTCTCGCCATCCGAGCGACGCGTGGCGTGTGGCGCGCGCGGTGCGCGGTGCGCGAGATGCGCGACGCGAGAGCCGTAAGAGAACGACGTAAGAGACGTACGAGAGACGACGTACGAAAGAGACGTACGAAGGGGGAGGTGGGCGCGATGTCGCGACTGCCGTACGTGCCGGGGTTCGCCCGGCCCGCCGGGCCCAAGGGGGCGGCGGGGTCGCCGAAGGCGGAGGGCAAGGCGCTGCGGGAGCGGGTGCCGCGGTCCGCGCACGCGCACTGGGCCGCGAGTCCGGACCGGCCGGACGCGGTCGTCGCCGTCGAGGCCTCGAACGCGGGCCGGCTGCCCGAGCTCACGCCGATACGGGTCGGCAGGATGGCCGCCTCCCCGTTCGCCTTCCTGCGCGGGTCCGCCGGGCTCATGGCGTACGACCTGGTGGACACCGCCGTGACCGGGGCCGGAGCCCAGATCTGCGGCGACGCCCATGCCGCCAACTTCGGGCTCTACGGTGACGCGCGCGGCGGGCTCGTCATCGACCTCAACGACTTCGACGAGACCCTGCACGGGCCCTGGGAGTGGGACGTGAAGCGGCTCGCCGCCTCGCTGGTGCTGGCCGGGCGGGAGGCGGGCGCGGACGAGGCCACCTGCCGGGACGCGGCGCGGGACGCGGCCGGCTCCTACCGGCACACGATGCGGCTGCTCGCCGGCATGCCCGTCGCGGACGCCTGGAACGCCATCGCCGACGAGCGGCTCGTCTCCCACGCGGACGCCCGCGACCTGACCGGCACGCTGGAGCGCGTCTCCGAGAAGGCCCGGCGGAACACGAGCGCCCGCTTCGCCGCCAAGGCCACGGAGAAGGCGGACGGCGGGCGGCGCTTCGTGGACGCCCCGCCGGTGCTGCGCCGCCTGCCGGACGCCGAGGCGGGCGCGGTCGCCTCGGCGCTGAGCGAGTACCTCGGCACCGTCCCGGAGGACCTGCTGCCGCTGCTCGCCCGCTACGAGGTGCAGGACGTGGCGTTCCGCATCGTCGGCACCGGGAGCGTGGGGCTGCGCTCGTACGTGGTGCTGCTGCTGGACCACCGCGGGGAGCCGCTGGTCCTCCAGGTGAAGGAGGCCCGGCCCTCGGTCCTGCTGCCGTACGCGGAGAAGGCCGGCTTCGCGCTGCCGCCGGACGGGCACGAGGGGCGGCGGGTCGTGCTCGGCCAGAAGCGGATGCAGGTCGTGAGCGACGTGCTGCTGGGCTGGACCACCGTCGAGGGGCGGCCGTACCAGGTGCGGCAGTTCCGCAACCGCAAGGGCAGCGTCGACCCGGCGGCCCTCGCCCCCGCCGAACTGGACGACTACGCCCGCCTCACCGGTGCGCTCCTCGCCCGCGCCCACTCCCACACGACGGACCCGCGCCTGATAGCGGCCTACTGCGGCAAGTCCGACGCCCTGGACGAGGCGGTGGCCGCCTTCGCCCGGACCTACGCGGACCGTACGGAAGCCGACCACGAGTCCCTGACCCGCGCGATCAGTGCGGGACGGGTGGCGGCGGAGACGGGCGTCTAGGGGGCGCTGCGGGCCGGCGCCTGTCCTCGGCGCTTCGCCGCAGGCGGGAAGTCCCGCCGGGGCGGGCGGCGGCGCACCTCGCCCCTTGCCGCGGGCAAGAAAAATCCGCCGCGACGGCGAAAAGCCGCGATGGCGCAGTCCGGCGGTGCCCGGCCGGCATCAGGCCGTCCGGCACCGCCGGCCTCCACCGCGGTGGTTGCGCGCCGCCGCGGCGGGGGTACGTCGGGGGCGGGCCGCCGCGTTCCCGGTGCCCCTCCGGGAGGGAACTACGCTGGGCGGGTGATGAATCCGGAAGCAGACACTTCCCGCCTGGAGCAAGCCGTCCGCACGGCCGAGACCGCGCTGATCGAGTTCGAGATCGCCGTGGAGACGTTCCGCGTGGAAGTGGAGAACTTCTCCCGCCTGCACCACCAGCGCCTCGGCCCGGTCTACGCCCGCCTGGAGGAGCTGGACGCGCAGATCGCCGAGGCCGTCGCGGCCCGCAGCGGCGATCCGGAGGACCGGCGCAAGGCCCGCGAGGCCCGCGCGCTGGTGCAGCCGCTGCCCGGCGTGGAGGAGCTGTTCGGCGGCTGGCTGGACTCGGACGGGCTGTCCCCGGAGGGCATGGCGATGCTCACGGAGAAGCCGGTCCGCCCGCCCCGCCGGGTCCGCGCGAGCGACGAGGCCCGCCGGGCCTTCCGGGAGCTGGTCCGCAAGGCCCACCCGGACCTGGCGCGGGACGAGGCCGAGCGGCTGCGCCGCGAGGAGTTCATCGTGCGGGTCAACGCCGCGTACGCGGACGGTGACGAGGACCTTCTGGGCGCCTTGGCCGCGGAGTGGGCCGCGGGCCCGGCGCCGGAGCCGCGGCCCCTGGACCGCGCGGAGGAGCTCTACGCCCGCCTGGAGTGGCTGGCGCAGCGCAAGGAGATGCTGTCGGGGCTGGCCGCCGAGCTGGAGGGGTCGGCGATCGGCGCGATGCTGCGGATGGCGCCGGAGGACCCGGACGGCCTGCTGGAGGAGATCGCCGAGGGGCTGCGCGCCCAGGTCGCCGAGCGCGAGGCGCAGCTGCGGGAACTGGTCGGGTAGCGTCGTGGGCATGAGCTTTGGTTCCGGAATTCCCACGGTCGGCGTCGACGCCGTCTCGTCCGACGACTTTCTGCTGGATGTGCGCGAGGCCGACGAGTGGGCGGCCGGCCACGCCGAGGGCGCTCTGCACATTCCGATGAGCGATTTCGTGGCACGCTTCGGCGAGTTGACGGAGAAGGCGCCGGACGGCGGCCGGATCAACGTCATCTGCCGCTCGGGCGGCCGTTCCGCGCAGGTCACCGCCTATCTGGTGCAGCAGGGCATGGACGCGGTGAACGTCGAGGGCGGCATGCAGGTCTGGGAGGCCGCCGGCCGCCCGGTCGTGGACGGCAACGGCGCCCCCGGGACCGTGATCTAGCCGGAGGCAGGGCTTGGGCTACGGCTGCGGCCGGGCTCTACCCCTCGGGCGCGTGGGCGGCCAGCAGGTCGCCCAGCGCCTCCTCGTGCGCCGCGGCCGGGCCCAGCGACAGCTCCAGCTGCTTGGCCCAGGCGTGGTACCGGTGCAGCGCGTAGCCGGTGTCGGCGCCGAAGCCGCCGTGCAGGTGCTGCGCGGTCTGCACCGCGCGCCGTACCCCTTCCGAGGCCCACACCTTCGCGACGGCGAGGTCCGCGTCGGCCGGCAGGGCTCCGCCCGCACCGGTCTCCAGCCGCCACGCGGCCTGCCAGAGCGTGGCCTCCATGGCCCGCAGGTCGACATAGCGGTCCGCGGCCTGGACGGCCACCGCCTGGAACGTGGCCAGCGGGAAGCCGAACTGCTCCCGCTTGCTCGTGTACGCGCTGGTCATGCGGCACACTGCCGTCCCCACCCCGAGCGCGAGCGCGCACGTCCCGGCCGTGAGCAGCGCGCGCAGCCGCGGCCAGGCCCCTTCGGCGTCGACGACCTGCGTGCCGTCGAGCCGCACGGCGTCGAGCCGCACCTCCGCGTACTGCTCGCCGTTGGTGGACACCTGCCGGTCCAGGACGACGCCGGGGTGTTCGCGGGGGACGAGCCCGAGCACGGTGCGGCCGTCGGCGTCACATGCGGGGACGACGATCAGGTCGGCACTCGGTGCCCACGGCACGGCCGTCTGCACCCCGTCGAGCACGCGGCCGCCGCCCTCCCCGGCCGCGGGCCGGGCGGCGACCGAGAGCTCCGCCGCGTCGTGCCCGGTCCGCCCGCTGGAGGCGACCGTGACGACCAGCTCCCCGCGCCCGAGCGCCGGCAGGATGCGGGCCCCCGCCGCACCGCCGTGCGTGCTCAGCGCGAGCGCCGTGGCCCCGGCCTCCAGCAGCGGCACCCGCGCGAGGACCTGCCCGGCCTCGCGCAGCACCAGGCACAGGGCGATCGGCCCGAGCCCCGCCCCGCCGTGCCGGGTGCCGGCGGTCAGGCTCAGCAGATCCGCCGCGGCCAGCTTGCGCCACAGCGCGCGGTCGAAGTCCTCCGCGACCGGGCCCCGGGACAGCACGGGGCTGGGCACGCCGTCGGGGGTGACCCCGGAGAACACGGCGCGCGCCGCCTCGGCGGCCGCCTGCTGCTCCTCGCTGAAGGTGAAGTCCACTGCCGCCGTCCTCCCGGTACACGGAACTGACGGTCCGTCAATGTAAGGGGAGCGGGAGCAATTGGGAATGCTCAGTGGGGGACTCCGGTGGGACTCCGGTGGGGGCTCCCGTGGGGGCTCCGGTGGGAGCTGCCGTGGGGGCTCCGGTGGGGCTCTCAGCGGTCGAAGTCGAGCTCCACCTCCTCCGTCACCGGATGCGACTGGCAGGCCAGCACATGGCCGCCCTCGACCTCATCCGGCTCCAGGGCGAAGTTCCGGTCCATCCGCACCTCGCCGCGGACCAGGAACGCCCGGCACGTCCCGCACACCCCGCCCTTGCAGGCGTACGGCGCGTCGCCGCGGTTGCGCAGCACCGCCTCCAGCAGCGTCTCCCCTTCCCGCACCGGCCAGCTGCCACTGCGCCCGTCCAGCGTGGCGGTCACGGTGCTGTGCGCGGGGGAAGCGGCGGCCCGCTCCCCGGCACCGCCCGCGGGCTGAGCGGTCTCCGCGGCGGCACCGGCACCGGACCCCGCCCCGGATCCCACACCGGACTCCACGTGGAAGATCTCCTGGTGGATGCGGTCCCGCCCGACGCCCAGCGCGCGCAGCGCCCGCTCCGCCCCCCGCACCAGCCCGTAGGGCCCGCACAGGAACCAGCCGCCTATCTCCTCCACCGGGACCAGGGCGGGCAGCAGCCGGGTCAGCCGCTCCTCGTCCAGCCGCCCGGACGGCAGCCCGGCCTGCTGCTCCTCGCGGGAGAGGGTCTGCACCAGCTGGAAGCGGTCCGGGAAGCGGTCCTTGAGGTCGGCGACCTCCTCCAGGAACATCGTGGAGGCCGTCGTCCGGTCGCTGCGTATGAGGCAGAACCGGGCCCCGGGCTCCCGCGCCAGCAGCGTCGCGGCGATGGACAGCACGGGGGTGATGCCGCTGCCGCCCACGATCGCCGCGAAGTGCCCGGCCCGCGGCTCCAGGACGAACCGGCCGATCGGCGCCATCACCTCCACCGTGGCCCCGGCGGCCAGCTCCTTGAGGGCGTACGTCGAGAATTCGCCGCCGTCCACCAGCCGGACCCCCACCCTCAGCTCGGCGGGTCCGGGCGTCTCCGGGGCGGGTGCGGGGACGCACACCGAGTACGTACGGCGGATCTCGGTGCCGTCATGGGCAGTGCGGCGCACGGCGATGTGCTGGCCCGGTGTCCAGCGGTAGACCTCGCGCAGCTCGGGCGGTACGGCGAAGGTCACGGCGACCGAGTCGTCGGTGAGGCGGTCGACTGCCGCCACCCGAAGCGGGTGGAAGGCGCCGTGGCGGGCCGCAGCCATCTACAACTCCTTGAAGTGGTCGAAGGGCTCGCGACACGCCTCGCAGCGGCGCAGGGCCTTGCAGGCGGTGGACGAGAAGCGGCTGAGCAGCGTCGTCTCGGTGGATCCGCAGTGGGGGCAGCGAATGGCCAGGCCGACCATGACGGGCCCGGCCGGCCCCGTGGGCCGGGGCGGCGCTATGCCGAACTCCTCCAGCTTGCGGCGGCCTTCGGCCGTGATGTCGTCGGTGGACCAGGCGGGGGAGAGCACCGTGCGGACGGACACCTCGGCCTGTCCGTGCTCGTGCAGCACGCGCTCGATGTCCGCGGACATCGCCTCGACCGCGGGACAGCCGGTGTACGTGGGGGTCAGCTCCACCTCGACCCGGCCGGGGCCGGTGACGTGCAGGCCGCGCAGCACGCCCAGCTCGGCCAGGGTGAGCACGGGCAGCTCGGGGTCCGGGACGGCTCCGGCCAGCGCGCGGAGCTCCTCTTCGAGGCGGGTGGCTCCGGGGCGGGCGGATTCGCGGTGGGCGGAGGTGGTCACCATGACGCCCCCGGGTGGCTGCGGTGCAGGTGCTGCATCTCGGCGAGCATCCGCCCGAACGGCTCGGTGTGGATCCCCTGGCGGCCCGCTCCGGCCGTCCACGCGCCGCTCTGCGGGCCGTCCGGCATCCGCAGTGTGGCGCGCTCGACGACCTCGGTCACCGCGGTCAGCCAGCCCTCGCGCAGGGCCGTCCAGTCGACGGACAGGCCCTCGACGGGCTCGAAGAGCTCGCCCGTATAGCGCCAGAGGCCGTCCAGGGCGCGCTGCATGCGGGCGTGGCTCTCCTCCGTGCCGTCGCCGAGCCGCAGCGTCCAGTGCTCGGCGTGGTCGCGGTGGTAGGCGACCTCCTTGACGGCCTTGCCGGCCAGGGGCGCGAACGGGCCGTCGCCCGCGGCCAGCTGCCCGTACAGCAGGTGCTGGTGGACGGAGAAGAACAGCTGGCGGGCGATCGTGCGGGCGAAGTCGCCGTTGGGCTGCTCGACGAGCTGGGCGTTGCGGAAGGAGCGCTCCTCCCGCAGATAGGCCAGCTCGTCCTCGTCGCCGGCGAGGGAGAGCAGGGTGCGGGCCTGGCCGAGCAGGTCGAGGGCGATGTTGGCGAGGGCGACCTCCTCCTCCAGGACGGGCGCGTGCCCGGCCCACTCCCCCAGCCGGTGGGAGAGCACCAGGGCGTCGTCGCCGAGCGCCAGGGCGGCCGTGGCCAGGGGGGCTTCCCCGACGGTCACAGGTGCGCCGTTCATAGGTGCCGCACCCCTTCCGGGATCTCGTAGAAGGTCGGGTGGCGGTAGGGCTTGTCGGCGGCCGGCTCGAAGAAGGGGTCCTTCTCGTCGGGCGAGGAGGCGGTGACCGCGGCGGAGGGCACCACCCAGATCGAGACGCCCTCGGAGCGGCGGGTGTAGAGGTCGCGCGCATTGCGCAGGGCCATCTCCGCGTCCGGGGCGTGGAGGCTGCCCGCGTGGGTGTGGGAGAGGCCGCGCCTGCTGCGCACGAAGACCTCCCACAGCGGCCAGTCAGCGTTCGTCATGCCGTCGCCTTTCCGTGCTTGGCCGCATACGCGGCGGCTGCTTCGCGCACCCACGCGCCCTCTTCATGGGCGCGCCGGCGCTGACCGATCCGCTGGTCGTTGCAGGGGCCGTTGCCGCGGAGCACCTCCTGGAACTCCGTCCAGTCGATCGCGCCGAAGTCGTGGTGGCCGCGCTCCTCGTTCCACCGCAGGTCCGGGTCGGGGAGGGACAGTCCGAGGGAGGCGGCCTGGGGGACGCAGATGTCCACGAAGCGCTGGCGCAGTTCGTCGTTGGAGTGCCGTTTGATCTTCCAGGCCATGGACTGGGCCGAGTGGGCCGACTCCGCGTCCGGCGGGCCGAACATCATCAGGGAGGGCCACCACCAGCGGTCCACGGCGTCCTGCGCCATCGCGTGCTGGGCCTCGGTGCCGCGGCTGAGGGCCAGCAGGAGCTCGTAGCCCTGGCGCTGGTGGAAGGACTCCTCCTTGCAGATGCGGACCATGGCGCGGGCGTAGGGCCCGTAGGAGCAGCGGCACAGCGGGACCTGGTTGGTGATCGCGGCGCCGTCCACCAGCCAGCCGATGGCGCCGACATCGGCCCAGGTCAGGGTGGGGTAGTTGAAGATCGAGGAGTACTTCTGGCGGCCCGAGTGAAGCTTGTCGAGCAGCTCGTCCCGCCCGGTGCCCAGGGTCTCGGCGGCGCTGTAGAGGTAGAGGCCGTGACCGGCCTCGTCCTGCACCTTGGCCATGAGGATCGCCTTGCGCCGCAGTGAGGGCGCGCGCGTGATCCAGTTGGCCTCGGGCTGCATGCCGATGATCTCGGAGTGGGCGTGCTGCGCTATCTGGCGGACGAGCGTGGCGCGGTAGGCGTCGGGCATCCAGTCCCGCGGCTCGATGCGCTCGTCCGCGGCCACGGCGGCGTCGAAGAACGCCTCGTGGGCCGTGGTGTCCTGGGCTCCTGCGTCCGCCGCCATCGTCGTCATGGCATTGCCCCCTGCCTCTCCGCCCGCTGCGCGACCGGCCCGACCGACCGATCGTTCGGTTCAATGGTGGGGTGGCCGCCGAGGGGTGTCAAGCCTGTGGATAACCCCCGGGCGCTGTGCCCCGTGAGGCGACCTCGGTACCGTTCGGGTGCACAGCACAGGGCGGACGCAGGAACGGGGCGGGTATGGAGCCGGATGACGGGCACGAGCGGGCCGGGGCTCTCGCGGGGCTGTCCCTGCCCGCGCGCCTGGTCGTCGCGGCGAGCGCAGCGGTGATCGCGGTGACGGCGGCCGTCCACCTGGGGATGGTGTTCCTGCACGTGGCGCCGTCGAACACGGTCACCAAGCAGAACGCCGCGGCGATAGACGACTACATCTACCCGGAGTACGAGCAGAACTGGAAGTTCTTCGCTCCCAACCCGCTCCAGCAGAACGTCGCCGTCCAGGCTCGCGCCGAGCTCCGCGGCCCCGACGGCCGGACCACCGTCACCGGCTGGACCGACTTCACCGCACGGGACGGCGCCGAGATCCGCCACAACCTCCTCCCCAGCCACACGCAGCAGAACGAGCTGCGCCGCGCCTGGGACTTCTACACCAACTCCCACGACGTCAAGGAAGCGCCCAACGGGCTGCGCGGCGCCCTCTCCGAGCAGTACATCCGGCGCATCGTCGTCGGCCGGCTCGGCGCCGGGCAGGACGGGCGCACCGTCCAGCGCGTCCAGGTGCGCGCCGTGACCACCCTGGTCGCGCCGCCGTCCTGGAGCGACGAGAAGTCCGAGCCCAAGCCCGCCTACCGGGTGCTGGGCTGGTGGCCGGTCACCGCCGCCGACCGTACGGAGGCGAAGAACCGATGAGCACGTCCCTTCCGCCGGGCGCCCGCCTCTCGCGCGGGATCGACCGCGTCACCGGCGCCGCGCTCGGCGCTCACCAGACGGCCGTGATCCGGATAGGCCTCTCCTTCACGTGGCTGGTCTTCCTGCTGCGCGAGTGGCCGAACCGGCACGAGATGTACGGCCCCGACGGGCCGTGGAGCTGGGAGATGGCGCGTCGGCTGACGGCCGACAACCACGCCTTCACCGCCCTGCTCTGGTCCGACGGCGGCCTGTGGTTCGAGGCCGTCTACGCCTTCGCCGTCGTCACCGCCGCCCTGCTCGCCCTCGGGTGGCGCACCCGGACCATGACCGTGCTCGCCATGGTCGGCGTGCTGTCGCTGCAGAATCGCAGCGTCTTCCTCGGCGACGGCGGCGACAACGTCATCCACCTGATGGCGCTCTACCTGATCCTCACGCGCTGCGGCCGCGTATGGTCCCTCGACGCCCGCCGCGCGGCCAAGCGGGCCGGACAGCCCGCCGGCCTCGACCGCACGGGCATCGTGCTGTGGATCTGCTGCGGGATGGCCCTGGCCGCGGCGATGATCCTCGGCGACACCCGGATGTCCTGGACCGAGCACGGCCCGCTCCCCGGCATCGGCTGGGCCACCGCCCTGTGGGCCCTCTGGCTGGTCCAGGGCCTGTGGTGGCTCGCGGGGCGGTACGCCCCGGGCGAGCCCCGCGCCGTCCTCGACGTCCTGGCCAACCTGCTGCACAACGCCGGCCTGCTGGTGATCATGGCGGAGGTCTGCCTGATCTACGCCACGGCCGGCTGGTACAAGATCCAGGGCTCCCGCTGGCAGGACGGCACCGCGCTCTACTACCCGCTGCACCTCGACTACTTCTCGCCCTGGCCCGAGCTCTCCCACGCCCTCGCCGGCAGCGGGCTGCTCGTCCTGCTGCTCAGCTACGGCACCGTGGCCGTGCAGGTCGCCTTCCCCTTCACCCTGCTGAACCGGCGGGTGAAGAACGTCCTGCTCGCCGTGATGATGCTGGAGCACCTCGGCATCGCCCTCCTGCTCGGGCTGCCGTTCTTCTCCCTGGCGATGATCGTGGCCGACGCGGTCTTCCTGCCCACCTCCTTCCTGCGCCGCCTGGGCGCCGCCGCCGGCCGCGCCCGCGACCGGCTGCTCCCGGCCCGGGCGCAGCGGCTCCCGGTGCAGCGCGAGAGCGACGAGGCGGCCACCAGGACTCTCGTAGGCTGAGGGCATGACCGAGGACGAAGCCGCTGCCGCAGTCCGGCAGTGGGGCGAGCGCGCCCCCGACGCCGTACTGCTCGACGGCTTCCACGCCCTGAAGCACGCGCTGCGCTTCGGCGCGGACGTGCCGCTCGCGGTCACCAGTGACAAGGCGGCGGCGCTGGCGCTCGCCGAGGCCCTGGCCGGCGACCTCACCGGGACGCTCGCCGAGCGCCTGGTCGAGATCCCCGCCACGGCGCTGCGCGAGCTGGTGCCCAGGATCCACCCCACGGGCGTGGCCGCCCTCGCCGTGCGGCGCGGGCGCAGGGCGAACCTCGACGCGCTCTCGCGGGCGCCCCGCAAGGCTCCCGTCGTCGTCCTCGACAACCCGCGCAACCTCGGCAACGTGGGCGCCGTGATCCGGCTGGCCGCCGGCTTCGGCGCCACGGGCGTCGTCACCACAGGGGACATCGACCCCTGGCACCCCAACGCCGTACGGGCCGGGGCGGGCCTGCACTACGCCACCGCCGTCGAGCGGCTGCCCCTGACCGAGCTCCCGCCCGGGCCGCTCTACGCCCTGGACCCCGAGGGCGACGACATCCGCACCCTCGCCCTGCCCGACGACGCGCTGATCGCCTTCGGCTCCGAGCGCCACGGCATCTCGCCCGAGCTGCGCGAGAGGGCGACCCGGCTGGTCGCCCTCCCCATGCGCCCCCAGGTCTCCAGCTACAACCTCGCCACGAGCGTCGCCATGGCGCTGTTCCACTGGGGAGGCCCGGGCCCGGGCCTGGACTAGGCCTGGCGGCGCACCTCGACCGTGCGGAAGCGGTTCGCGACGAACGCGCCGTCGCACAGGGCCGCGTTCGCGGCGGGGTTGCCGCCGGAGCCGTGGAAGTCGGAGAACGCGGCCGTCTGGTTCACGAAGACCCCGCCCGTCAGGTTGAGGGAGAGCTGGGCGCACTCCTCCAGGCACGCCTCCTCCACCAGCCGCTCGACCTCGGGCGACGTGGTGTACGCCCCGACGGTCATCGCGCCCTTCTCGCGCACCGTGCGGCGCAGCAGCTCCACGGCGTCCGCCGCGGAGTCCACGGCGACGGCGAAGGACACCGGCCCGAAGCACTCCGCGAAGTAGGCCGCTTCGGCGTCGGGCTTGGCACCGTCCAGCTTCACGATCACCGGGGTGCGGACGGTGGCGCCGGGGAAGTCGGGATTCTCCACCGCGCGGGAGGCCAGGGCGACCTCGCCGAGCCGGCCCGCGGCCTCGATCCGCTCCTTGACCTGGTCGTTGACGATGGCGCCGAGCAGGGCGTTCGCCCGGGCGTCGTCGCCCAGCAGGCCCTGGACCGCGGCGGCCAGATCCGCCACCACCTCGTCGTAGGACTTGGGCCCGGCGTCGGTGGTGATGCCGCCGCGGGGGATCAGGAAGTTCTGCGGGGTGGTGCACATCTGGCCGCTGTAGAGGGACAGCGAGAAGGCCAGGTTGCCGAGGAGGCCCTTGTAGTCGTCCGTGGAGTCGATGACGACGGTGTTGACCCCGGCCTTCTCCGTGAAGACCTGCGCCTGGCGGGCGTTGGTCTCCAGCCAGTCGCCGAAGGCGGTGGAGCCGGTGTAGTCGATGATGCGGATCTCGGGGCGCACGGCCAGGGCCTTGGCGATGCCCTCGCCGTCCCGCTCGGCGGCCAGGGCCACCAGGTCGGGCGAGAAGCCGGCCTCGCGCAGCACTTCGCGCGCGATCCGCACCGTCAGGGCCAGCGGCAGCACCGCGCGCGGGTGTGGCTTGACCAGGACGGCGTTGCCCGTGGCGAGGGAGGCGAAGAGGCCGGGGAAGCCGTTCCACGTGGGGAAGGTGTTGCAGCCGATGAGCAGGGAGACGCCCCGCGGCACCGCCGTGAACTCCTTGCGCAGCTCCAGCGGATCGCGCTTGCCCTGCGGCTTGGACCAGTCCGCCGAGCCGGGGGTGCGGACCTGCTCCGCATACGCGTAGGCCACGGCCTCAAGGCCGCGGTCCTGGGCGTGCGGGCCGCCGGCCTGGAAGGCCATCATGAAGGCCTGGCCGCTGGTGTGCATGACGGCGTGCGCGAATTCGTGCGAGCGGGCGTTGATCCGGGCGAGGATCTCCAGGCAGACCGCGGCCCGCGCCTCCGGACCCGCCTCGCGCCACTGCGGCATCGCCGCGCGCAGCGCCGGCAGCAGCTCCCCGGTGGCCGGGTGCGGATACTCGATGCCGAGCTCGATCCCGAACGGCGACACCTCGGCGCCCGCCCAGCCGTCGGTGCCCGGCTGGTCCAGCTCGAAGCGCGCGCCCCGGAGCGCCTCGAAGGCGGCCCGGCCCTCGGCGGCGCTCAGGCTGCCGGGCACGGATCCCTCCGCGCCGTACGCCTTCGGGTTCTCGGGGAAGGGGGACCAATAGGCGCGCGTGCGGATGGCCTCCAGCGCCTGATCGAGGGTGGGGCGGTGCTTCTCGGTCAACTGAGCGGTGGTGAGTCCGGCGGTCACGGCTGACCAACTCCTTGTCGAGCGGGGCTCCGATACGGGGGACCAGACGCACCCCCGGTGGATACAGTAACCGAACGATCGGTCGGGACAAGGGGGCCCGGCGAAGCTGTGGACAACTCTTCGGGGAGGATCACTGCCATGACCCCAATCGACCCCGCCGGGACCGTCGCCGTCGTCGGCGCCGGCACCATGGGCCAGGGCATCGCCCAGGTCGCCCTGGTGGCGGGCCACGCCGTGCGGCTGTACGACGCCGCGCCCGGCCGTGCGGAGGAGGCGGCGCGGGCGATCGCCGCCCGGCTCGGCCGCCTGGTGGACAAGGGCAGGCTCGACGCGGCGGGCCGGGACGCGGCCCTCGCCCGTCTGCTGCCCGCCGCACGGATCGCCGAACTCGCCGGCTCCGCCCTCGTCATCGAGGCGATTGTCGAGCAACTGGACGCCAAACAGAAGCTGTTCACCGAGCTGGAACAGGTTGTCCCCGATGACTGCCTGCTCGCCACCAACACCTCGTCCCTGTCGGTGACCGCCGTCGCCGGTGCCCTGCGGTTGCCCGGCCGCTTCGTCGGCCTGCACTTCTTCAACCCCGCCCCGCTGCTGCCGCTGGTCGAGGTGGTCCGGGGCTTCGCCACGGACCCGGAAGCGGCCGATTGCGCCCGGGCCACCGTGGCCGCGTGGGGCAAGACCCCGGTGGCCTGCGCCGACACACCCGGCTTCATCGTCAACCGGCTCGCCCGGCCCTTCTACGCGGAGGCCTTCCGCGTCCACGAGGAGGGCGGCGCCGACCCGGCCACCATCGACGCCGTGCTGCGGGAGTGCGGCGGCTTCCGCATGGGCCCCTTCGAGCTCACCGACCTCATCGGCCAGGATGTGAACAACGCCGTCACCCGTTCGGTCTACGAGGCGTTCTTCCACGACCCCCGGTTCACGCCCTCCCTCGCCCAGCAGCGGCTCGTGGAGGCCGGGCTGCTCGGCCGGAAGACCGGCCGCGGATGGTTCTCGTACAAGGAGGGCGCGGAGCGGCCCGAGCCGGCCACCGCGGCGCCGTGCGAACCGCCCGCGGAGATCGGCTGGCACGCCGAGGCCCCGCGCGCCTGCGCACCCCTGCGCGAGATGATCGAGGAAGCCGGGATCAAGGTCGTGCGCGACCGCGCGCCCCACGAGTCCGGCTGGCACATCACCCTTCCCGACGGAGCGGCGCTCACCCTCACCGGGGGCGAGGCGGCCACCCCCGGGGACGGCGGGCCGCACATCTACTTCGACCTGGCCCTCGACTACCGCGCCTGCACCCGGATCGCCCTCGCCCCCTCCGAGAAGGCCTCGGCGCGGGACGTGCAGGCCGCCGTGGGCCTGTTCCAGGCGCTCGGCAAGAGCGTCAGCGTCATCGCGGACGTCCCGGGCCTGATCGTCGCCCGTACGGTCGCCATGCTCGTCGACTTCGCCGAGGACGCGGCCGGGCGCGGCGTGGCGAACCGCGAGGACATCGACACCGCCATGCGGCTGGGCGTGAACTACCCGCGCGGCCCGCTGGAGTGGGGCCGCGAAATCGGCCTGGACCGCGTGCGCGGCATGCTGCGGGGCCTCGCCCGGGACTACCCGGGCGGCCGCTACGACCCCTCCCTGTCCCTCCGCCGCCGTGCGGCCGTCGAAGAGAGCCTGCTGTAATCATGACCATGGCCAAGCGCGACACCTACACGCCCGAATCGCTGCTCGCGGTCGCCGTCGGGGTGTTCAACGAGCGGGGCTACGACGGCACGTCCATGGAGCACCTCTCCAAGGCGGCCGGCATCTCCAAGTCCTCCATCTACCACCACGTGAAGGGCAAGGAAGAGCTGCTCCGGCTCGCGATAAGCCGCGCCCTGGACGAGCTCTTCGCCGTGCTGGACGAGCCCGGAGCGACCGGCGGTCCGGCCGTCGACCGGCTGCAGTACGTGACCCGCCGCACCGTCGAGGTGCTCATGGCCGAGCTGCCCTACGTGACGCTGCTGCTGCGCGTGCGCGGCAACACCGCCACCGAGCGCTGGGCGATGGAGCGCCGCCGCGAGTTCGACCACCGCGTCGCCGAGCTGCTCAAGCAGGCGGCGGCCGACGGCGACCTGCGGGCGGACGTGGACGCACGGCTGGCCACCCGGCTGCTCTTCGGAATGATCAACTCCGTGGTGGAGTGGTACCGCCCCGACCGCGGCGGGGCGGTGACCAGCGAAGAAGTCGCCGACGCGGTCGTGCGCACCGCGTTCGACGGGCTCCGGACCGACCGCTAGAGACCTCCCTCGTCGAGGTCCGTCTCCTCGAAGATCAGCAGCGTGCGGGTGCTGAGCACCTCGTCCATGGCCTGGATGCGGGTCAGCACCAGCTCGCGCAGGGCGCGGTTGTCCTTGGTGTGCACCAGCAGGAGCACGTCGAAGTCCCCGCTCACCAGGGCGACGTGCGCGGCCCCCGGCAGCTCCAGGAGCTTGTCGCGGACCGCGCGCCAGGAGTTCTGCACGATCTTCAGCGTGATGTACGCGGACGCGCTCTGCCCGGCCCGCTCCTGGTCGACCCGGGCGCTGAAGCCCCGGATGACCCCGTCGTCGATCAGCCGGTTGATCCGCGCGTAGGCATTGGCGCGCGAGACGTGCACCCGCTCGGCCACGGACCGTATCGACGCGCGCCCGTCCGCTTGCAGCATGCGCAGGATGGCGCGGTCTATGTCGTCCAGCGGCCGCGCGGGGGTCCTGCTCCCGGTGAGGGCCATCTGTTCGTCCGGCATGGCGTCCCGCCTCCCCCTCTTGGACGTCCTGGCCATATCTCAGGCTGTGGAGAACCGTTTGTCCACAGGCTCGGGCCGCCTGTAGCCAAAATGTGCCGACGACCGAACAATCGGTAGGGAGGGCGTCCGGCGCATCGAGCCGCACGTCCGGTCAAGCCCGTCCCCACAAAGGAGGTGCTCGTCATGACGGTTCTGGAGCAGCCCGGCTCGTACCGGCCCACCCCGCCGCCCGCTTGGCGGCCCCGCACCGACCCCGCCCCCCTGCTCCCCGACGCGGAGCCGTACCGCGTGCTGGGCACCGAGGCGGCGGGCGGGCTCGACGCCGGGCTGCTGCTGCGGCTGTACGGGCACCTCGTCCGCGGCCGGCGGTACAACGGCCAGGCCACGGCGCTGACCCGCCAGGGCCGGCTGGCCGTCTATCCCTCCTCCGCCGGACAGGAGGCGTGCGAGGTCGCCGCCGCGCTCGCCCTCCAGGAGCAGGACTGGCTCTTCCCGAGCTACCGCGACACCCTCGCCGCGGTCGCCCGCGGCCTCGACCCCGTCCAGGCGCTCACGCTCCTGCGCGGCGACTGGCACACCGGATACGACCCCCACGAGCACAGGATCGCACCGCTCTGCACCCCCTTGGCCACCCAACTGCCGCATGCGGTGGGCCTCGCGCACGCGGCCCGCCTCAAGGGCGACGACGTGGTCGCGCTCGCCATGGTCGGCGACGGCGGCACCAGCGAGGGCGACTTCCACGAGGCGCTGAACTTCGCCGCCGTGTGGCGGGCCCCCGTCGTCTTCCTCGTGCAGAACAACGGCTTCGCGATCTCCGTGCCGCTCGCCAAGCAGACCGCGGCCCCCTCGCTCGCCCACAAGGCCGTCGGCTACGGCATGCCCGGCCGGCTCGTCGACGGCAACGACGTCGCCGCCGTCCACGAGGTGCTCACCCACGCCGTACGGCATGCCCGCGAAGGCGGCGGCCCCACCCTGGTCGAAGCGGTCACCTACCGCATGGACGCCCACACCAACGCCGACGACGCCACGCGCTACCGCAGCGACGCCGAAGTCGACACCTGGCGCGGCCACGACCCCATCGCCCTGCTGGAGCAGGAGCTGACCGAGCGCAAGCTGCTGGACCCGTCCGTCGTCGCCGCCGAGCGCGAAGCCGCCGAGCGCATGGCCGCCGACCTGCGCGACCGCATGAACGAGGACCCCCCGCTCGATCCCATGGACCTCTTCACCCACGTCTACGCACGCCAGACCGCCCAACTGCGCGAGCAGGCCGAGATGCTGCGCGCCGAGCTCGCCGCGGCGGACGAGGCCGCCCCCGCGGCCCGGGAAGGGGCGCAGCGATGACCACCGCCGCCGTCCGGGCCGGAGCCCGGCCCGCCTCCATGGCCCAGGCCCTCAACCGGGCCTTGCGCGACGCCATGGCCGAGGACCCGTCCGTCCACGTCCTCGGAGAGGACGTCGGTGCGCTGGGCGGCGTCTTCCGCGTCACCGACGGCCTGGTGAAGGAGTTCGGCGAGGACCGCTGCACCGACACCCCGCTCGCCGAGGCCGGCATCCTCGGCACGGCGGTCGGCATGGCCATGTACGGGCTGCGGCCCGTCGTGGAGATGCAGTTCGACGCCTTCGCCTACCCCTCGTTCGAGCAGCTCATCAGCCACGTCGCCCGCATGCGCAACCGCACGCGCGGTGCGCTGCCCATGCCCCTCACCATCCGCGTGCCCTACGGAGGCGGCATCGGCGGCGTCGAGCACCACAGCGACTCCTCCGAGGCGTACTACATGGCGACCCCCGGTCTCCACGTGGTCACGCCCGCCACCGTCGCCGACGCCTACGGGCTGCTGCGCGAGGCGATCGCCTCCGACGACCCCGTCGTCTTCCTGGAGCCCAAGCGGCTCTACTGGTCCAAGGCCGAGTGGGACCCCGAGACGCCCGAGGCCGTGCCCGGCATAGGGCGCGCCGCCGTCCGCCGCCGGGGCACCTCCGCCACGCTCATCACCTACGGGCCGTCCCTGCCGGTCTGCATGGAAGCGGCCGAGGCGGCCACCGACGAGGGCTGGGACCTCGAAGTGGTCGACCTGCGCTCGCTCGTCCCCTTCGACGAGGAGACGGTCTGCGCCTCCGTCCGGCGCACCGGGCGCGCCGTCGTCGTCCACGAGTCCACCGGGTTCGGCGGCCCCGGCGGGGAGATCGCGGCCCGCGTCACCGAGCGCTGCTTCCACCACCTGGAGGCGCCGGTGCTGCGCGTCGCCGGATTCGACATCCCGTACCCGCCGCCGATGCTGGAGCGGCACCACCTGCCCGGGGTCGACCGGGTGCTCGACGCGGTCGCGCGGTTGCAGTGGGAGGCGGAGAGCTGATGCCCGAGGTCAAGGAATTCCGGCTGCCGGATCTCGGCGAGGGCCTCACCGAGGCGGAGATCGTGCGGTGGCTGGTGGAGGTCGGCGAGGTCGTGGCCATCGACCAGCCCGTCGTGGAGGTCGAGACGGCCAAGGCGATGGTCGAAGTCCCCTGCCCCTACGGAGGCGTGGTGACCGCGCGTTTCGGCGAGGAGGGCATGGAGCTGCCGGTGGGGGCGCCGCTCCTGACGGTGGCCGTCGGAGCGGCCGCGGAGACGGAGCCCGGCCCCGCGGCGGAGGCCTCGGGCAACGTCCTGGTGGGCTACGGCACGGGTGCGCCCGCGGCGCGGCGCCGCCGTGTCCGGCCGCAGGCCGGCCTGTCCGGGGCCCCCGGGGGCACGTCCGGTGCGGGCTCGGTCGACGGCTCGGCGGAGCCGGGCGGCCCGGAGGCCGGCGGGCACCGCCGGTCGCGTCTGCGCGGGCCGGGCGCCGCTGCGGCGGACAGTTCGGCCGGGGCTGCCGGTGGGCTTGTGGGCCCGGGGCCTTCCCGGGACGAGTCCGTGCCGGGAAGGACCGCCGGAGTCGTGTCCTCGGACGGCCTTGAGCCCGGCGGGCACCGCCGGGCAGGTTCGTACGGGCTGGGCACCGTCGCGGCGGGAGGGGCGGCCGGGACCGCCGTTGACCCTGCGGGTGCCCAGGTCGTGGCCATGGGGCGTGGCTCATCCGCAGGCGGGCCCGCGACCGGGGCACGGCGTTCCGGCGGCACCGGACCCGTCGCCGTCGTCTCTCCGCTCGTTCGGAAGCTGGCCCGGGAACATGGGGTTGACCTGCGGGGACTGACCGGCACCGGGCGGGACGGGCTTATTCTGCGGGCCGATGTGGAGCGCGCCGTGCGCGACGCCGAGGCCGTGACCGCCCCCGCTCCCGCCCCGGCTGCCGGGGTCCCCGGTGCCGAGCGCATCCCCCTGCGGGGGCTGCGCGGCGCCGTCGCCGAGAAGCTCGGCAGGAGCCGGCGGGAGATTCCCGACGCCACGTGCTGGGTGGACGCCGATGCGACCGAGCTGCTGGCCGCCCGCAAGGCCATGAACGCCACCGAGGGTACGAAGATATCCCTCCTGGCCCTGCTCGCCCGCATCTGCACGGCCGCCCTCACCCGCTATCCCGACCTCAACTCCACCGTCGACACCGAGGCCCGGGAGATCGTCCGGCTGCCCGGCGTCCACCTCGGGTTCGCCGCGCAGACGGAGCGCGGGCTGGTCGTCCCCGTCGTCCGGGACGCCCATCTGCGCAACGCCGCCGGCCTCTCCGCGGAGATGGCCCGGCTGACCGAGGCCGCGCGCACGGGCACCCTGACGCCTGCCGACCTCACGGGAGGCACGTTCACGCTGAACAACTACGGGGTGTTCGGCGTCGACGGCTCCACGCCGATCATCAACCACCCCGAGGCGGCCATGCTCGGTGTTGGCCGGATAGCCCCCAAGCCCTGGGTGCACGAGGGCGAGTTGGCCGTACGGCACGTGGTGCAGCTGTCGTTCACCTTCGACCACCGGGTCTGCGACGGCGGTACGGCCGGCGGCTTCCTGCGCTACGTCGCCGACTGCGTCGAGCAGCCGGCCGTCCTGTTGCGCTCCCTCTGAGCCTTCGCCGCAAGGCGAACGGCCATACTCGACGGGTGACTGGTTACGACGCCGTAGTGCTCGCCGGTGGTGCCGCCCGCAGACTGGGCGGCACCGACAAGCCCACCCTGCGCGTAGGCGGGCGCACACTGCTGGACCGGGTGCTGGAGGCGTGCGCGGACGCCGAGGAGACCGTCGTCGTGGGCCCCCGGCGCCCCACCGTGCGGCCCGTGCGGTGGGCGCGGGAGGAGCCGCCCGGCGGCGGCCCCCTCGCCGGGCTCGCCGCCGGCCTGCGGCACACGGCCGCCGCGACCACGCTCGTGCTCTCCGCCGACCTGCCGTTCCTGCGCGCCGAAACCGTACGGGCCCTGCTCGCCGCGGCCGCCACCGGCGGTCCGTACGTGGAAGGGGTGCTGCTCACCGACCTGGACGGCCGTGACCAGCCGCTGGTCGCCGCCTACCGCACCGAGCCGCTGCGCCGCGAGCTGGCGCTGCTCGCCACCGAGCACGGCAGCCTCGTAGGACTGCCGTTGCGGCTGCTCACCGACGAGCTGACCCTCGGCCGGTTCCCGCACCCGACGGCCTCCTTCGACTGCGACACCTGGGAGGACGTCGCCACCGCCCGCGCGCGCATCAGGGACGATGGGAGCGTGCTGGATGAATGGATCTCCGCGGCCAAGGCCGAGCTGGGCATCGACCTCGACGTCGACACCACCGCCCTCCTGGACCTCGCGCGCGACGCCGCGCACGGCGTGGCCCGGCCCGCCGCGCCCCTGACCACCTTCCTCGTCGGCTACGCCGCGGGGCGCCTGGGAGGCGGCCCCGAAGCCGTGGCCGAGGCGACCCGCAAGGCCGTCGCCCTGGCCCAGCAGTGGGCCGCGGAGGCGGCCGCCGCCGAGGGCCACGCGGCGGGCAAGCCCGGCGACGACGGCGCCGCCGGGAAGGCCGACGGCCCGCGATGACGGAAGCGGACGGGGACTCCGCGCTCGACCGGGCGACGGAGGACGCGCTGGCGCTCTTCGCGGACCAGCGGCGCGGTACGCGCTCCCGCGCCGGTGCCGGTGCCGGCACCGGCGACCGGTTTCCGGACGAGGGCGTGCAGGCGCCCGGCCGCTCCGGGGCCGGAGGCGCCGAGCCGCGGCGTGCCGCGCCTGCGCACGACGGGCGAGCGCCCCTCGCGTACTTCCCGTTCGACGAGATGCCCGTCGGGGGCGGCGTGGTCGACGGCGGGCGCACGATGGGCACCGCACGTGCCGCGCGAGCCACGCGGGGGCCTTCCGTCCCCGCTCCCGCGCCGGTCCCCGCCTACGATGACCTTCCGTTCACCGGCATCGACGGCATCGACGGCATCGACGACAGCGGCATCGTCCAGAACGGCAAAGACCGGAAGCGGGCCCGCGACATGACGGCCGACGACACCCCCCACGCCCCTCACGGAGCCACCCCCTGGCCCGAGGCCCGCGCCGTCGCCGCCGCGGCCGCCGACGCCCTTCCGGCGGAGGAGCGGCCCCTCGGCGACGCCCTCGGGCACGTACTTGCCGAGCCGCTCGTCGCCCTCACCGACCTGCCCTCCTTCGACACCTCCGCCATGGACGGCTGGGCCGTCTCCGGGCCCGGCCCGTGGAAGCTCCCGCCGCCCGGCGCGCAGGACGTCCTCGCGGGCCGCCCCGGCGCACGGCCGCTCCGCGACGGGGGCGCCGTGCGGATCGCCACCGGAGCGCCGGTCCCGCCCGGGGCGACCGCCGTGCTGCGCAGCGAGCACGGCGAAGTGACCGTGAAGGGCGAGCTGCTGGCCGCCCGGCACGTCAGCCATGGCCAGGACATCCGGCCGCGGGGCGGCGAGTGCCGGCAGGGCGACGAGCTCGTGCCCGCGGGAACGCTCGTCACGCCCGCCCTGCTCGGGCTCGCGGCCGCCGCCGGCTACGACGAGCTGACCGTCGTGCGGCGCCCCCGCGTCGACGTGCTCGTCCTCGGCGACGAGCTGCTCCGCGAGGGGCTGCCGGAGGGCGGGCTGATCCGGGACGCGCTCGGGCCGATGCTCGGGCCGTGGCTGCGGGCGCTCGGTGCGGAGCCGGGTGAGGCGTTGTGCCTCGGGGACGACGGGGACGCTCTGTACGAGGCGCTCGCCGCGTCCACGGCGGACGTGGTCGTCACCACCGGCGGTACGGCCTCCGGCCCTGTGGACCACGTTCACCCCACGCTGCGGCGGCTGGGCGCCGAGCTGCTGGTCGACGGGGTCGCGGTGCGGCCCGGCCACCCGATGCTGCTCGCCCGGCCGGGGCCGGGGCGGCATGTCGTCGGGCTGCCCGGGAATCCGCTGGCCGCGGTTGCCGGTCTGCTGACGCTTGCCGAGCCGTTGCTGCGGGGGCTGACCGGGCGGGCGCCGGGTGAGCCCGTGCGGGCCGTCTTGGCGGAGGCCGTGTCCGGTCACCCGGCGGACACACGGCTGGTGCCGGTCGCGTACGACGGCTCTGGGCGGGTCCGGCCCCTGCGATTCCATGGGCCCGCCATGTTGCGGGGGTTGGCCGAGGCCGACGGCATGGCGGTCGTGCCGCCGGGTGGTGCGGGGCGCGCCGCGGAGGTGCGGGTGCTGGGGTTGCCGTAGCTTCGGGGCTCCGCCCCGGACCCCGCTCCTCAGACGCCGGAGGGGCTTAAAAAATACGTGGGCCCGCCCTATGAGTTCGTGGCGCCGGGCGGCCCCAGAACACCGGGCGGGCCCGAAACACAGGAGCTCGCCCCACCCCTCACTCCCGACGCTCCGCCGCCCCCGCCGCCTCCCTGATCGTGATCAACCGGTCCGCCAGTTGCAGCGTCGCCGCTTCCGGGTCCGTGAAGTGCAGCAGGCGGTGGCCCCGGACCACCGCCACCACCAAGTCCTCGCAGTCCCGCGGCGAGTGGCCCGCTTCCCGCTTCGTCACCGGGCGTTCCGCGACGTCCAGGCCGTTGCCGTACGTCAGCAGGTCCTCCAGCACCGTGCCGACGTTCGGGCTCATCATCGACATGCCGAGCAGGCGGCCCGCCGAGCTGGAGCTCGTCACGACCGTGTCCGCGCCGCTCTGCCGCAGCAGCGGCACGTTCTCGTCCTCCCGGACGGCGACGACGATCGTGGCCGACTTGTTCAGCTGCCGCGCCGTCAGGGTGACCAGTGCCGCCGTGTCGTCCCGCTGCGTGGTGATGACGATCTGGGAGGCGCGCGCGAGCTCCGCGCGCAGCAGGGTCTCGGAGCGCGTGGCGTCGCCCAGGACGCCCACGAGGCCCTCGGTCGCCGCCGCGTCGACCACCTTCTTCTGCGGG
This sequence comes from Streptomyces sp. SCA2-17, assembly GCF_044336695.1. Classification (NCBI taxonomy): domain Bacteria; kingdom Bacillati; phylum Actinomycetota; class Actinomycetes; order Kitasatosporales; family Streptomycetaceae; genus Streptomyces; species Streptomyces sp. SCA2-17. The sequence goes on along the minus strand of NZ_CP117521.1, from coordinate 3,067,007 downwards.
TCGACCACGACGATCTTGTCCTTGGGCTTGCCCTGCCCGAGCAGCGTCTCGACGGCGTGCCGGCCCTTCGTGCCGTAGCCGACGACGACGGTGTGCTCTCGCATCCGGGACCTCCAACGGTGGACGCGCACCTGCCGGCGCGTCCGATCGGTCAACACTTCCAGGGTCGTTCCCACCAAAATGATCAGGAACAGCACGCGCAGCGGCGTGATCACGAAGATATTCGTCAGCCGGGCCGCGTCGCCGACGGGCGTGATGTCGCCGTAGCCGGTGGTCGACAGCGTCACCGTCGCGTAGTACGCGGAGTCGAGGAAGCCCACTTCGCCGCCGGCGTTGTCGTGGTAGCCGGAGCTGTCCGCGTAGACGATCAGCGTGGTGACGGCCAGCACCACCAGCGACATGATCAGCCGCTGGAGCACCTGCCGCAGCGGCGGCGCGACGCGCCGGGCGGGCATGACGATCAAACGGCCCGCCTCGGCGTCTTCGCCGGCCTCGCCGCGGGTGCGGTTCCACAGGGTGCGGAACAGCGACAGTCGGGTCATCTTGCGCGTCACCATGGCCCCCATATTCCGTGATCGCCCCCGTACCCCGGCGGTAGCCTCGCGACCATGTATGCGATCACCATTACCGAACCGGGCGGGCCCGAGGCCCTGGTCTGGTCCGAGGTCCCCGATCCCGTACCCGGCGAGGGCGAGGTCCTGGTCGAGGTCGTCGCCAGTGCGGTCAACCGCGCCGACGTCGTTCAGCGGCAGGGCTTCTACGACCCGCCGCCCGGCGCCTCCCCCTACCCCGGCCTGGAGTGCTCCGGCCGGATCGCCGCGCTCGGCCCCGGGGTGAGCGGCTGGGCGGTCGGCGACGAGGTGTGCGCGCTGCTGGCGGGCGGCGGCTACGCGCAGAAGGTGTGCGTCCCCGCGGGCCAGCTGCTGCCCGTGCCCGACGGCATGGACCTCGTCACGGCGGCCTGCCTGCCCGAGGTGACCGCGACCGTCTGGTCCAACGTGTTCATGGTCGCCCACCTGCGCCCCGGCGAGACGTTCCTCGTGCACGGCGGCGGCAGCGGCATCGGCACCATGGCCGTCCAGCTGGCGAAGGCCGTCGGGGCGCGCGTCGCCGTCACCGCGGGCAGCGCGGACAAGCTGGAGGCATGCCGCGAGCTGGGCGCGGACATCCTCATCGACTACCGCGAACAGGACTTCGTCGAGGAGCTGCACAAGGTCACCGGCGGCGTCGGCGCCGACGTCGTCCTCGACATCGTCGGGGCGAAGTACCTCGCCCGGAACGTGGACGCCCTCGCCGTCAACGGCCGCCTGGTCATCATCGGCCTGCAGGGCGGGCGCAAGGCCGAGCTCGACCTCGGTGCGCTGCTCACCAAGCGCGCCGCCGTGATGGGCACCTCCCTGCGCGGCCGCCCGCTCGCCGAGAAGGCGGCGATCATCGCGGCCGTACGGGAGCACGTGTGGCCGCTCGTCGCCGGCGGACGGGTGCGGCCGGTCGTCGACCGCACGATGCCGATGGCGGAGGCCGCCGAGGCGCACCGCGTCATGGAGCAGAGCGCGCACGTGGGGAAGATCCTCCTCACGGCCTGAGCCGCAACCGCATCCCTCCCGTCGCACGGTCCACCCGTACGCACCACCCGCCGTGCCGCCCCGCCCACCCCGTGTGAGGGTGGGCGTGAGCGGCTCGGGCGGAGAGCGGAGGGCGGCGACGTGGGCATCGACGGCGGCAGGCTGCCGGGCCGTCCGCGGGCGGTCCTGCGCACGTGGCTGATAGCCGGGCCGCTGCTGGCCGCCTCCGCCCTGATCGTCGCCGCCGCGCCGCACCCGGCGCTCCCCGAGCCGTCTCCCGGGCGTCCGCCCCCGCGCGCGGTCTCCGCCGCGCCGGACCCGGCGCCCGGCCCCACCCGCCGCCCCTCGGCCCCGCCGGCTCCCGGCGAGGGCAGGCTCGCCGGGACATCCGCAGGCGAGGGGCGCCTCCACCCCGGCCGGACGCACCGGCCCACCGGCCCGCCCGCGATATCCGGCTCACTCCCCTCCGGTGAGTCGGACGAGCCGTCCGGGTCGCCCTCCCCGGACCCCTCCGACGACACCGGTACGGAGGCGGGTGAGGAGATTCCCGGACAGGCCGAGGACGCGCCCGGGGAGGACGCGCCCGACACCGCGCCGCCGGCCGCCGTGGACGAGGCGGGCGGCGTCCCCGAGCAGCCGCAGGAGCCCGCCGGACCGGTGACCCCCGACCCTGTGTCCACCCGCTCACCCGCCGCTCGCGCCACCAGGACCGCGGCCTACGGCGACCGCGTGCTGCGCGTCCTGCCCCTGGGCACCGGCCTCGCCCTCACCGGCCTCGGGCTCGGTTTCTTCGCCCTGCGGCTGCGCAGACCGAAGTAGCGGACCGGAACGGCCGCCGCGGGGCGAAGCGTCTGCCGTGCGGGTGCCACGGAGCGAAATAAGGAGCGATACGGCGCATGGAGTGAAAAACAGGGCGTGCGAAGCGGAAGAGGGGCGCGCGGAAGGGCGCGTGGCACGGTGGATCAGGCGTGTACGGGGGCATCAACAGGGGGAAATCACATGTGCGAGAGAATGGCGGCATGGATATGCCGAGGAATGAACGGTCGCAGGAGGAGAGCCCCAAAGTCCTGGTCGTAGGCCCGGACGGCATGGCTCTCGGCAGCGCCAGCCCCGGCGGCGGGGAGGGCGACGACGAGTCGCGCGAGGTCCCGGTGACGGAGATGGTCGAACAGCCTGCGAAGGTCATGCGCATCGGCAGCATGATCAAGCAACTGCTGGAGGAAGTGCGGGCGGCTCCTCTCGACGAGGCGAGCAGGGTCCGGCTCAAGGAGATCCACCACAGCTCCGTCAAGGAGCTGGAGGACGGCCTGGCCCCCGAGCTGGTCGAGGAGCTGGAGCGCCTGTCGCTTCCCTTCATGGACGACAGCGTGCCCAGCGAGGCGGAACTGCGCATTGCGCAGGCCCAGTTGGTCGGCTGGCTGGAAGGCCTGTTCCACGGCATCCAGACGACGCTGTTCGCCCAGCAGATGGCGGCCCGTGCCCAGCTGGAGCAGATGCGCAGGGCGCTGCCCGCCGGTGTCCTGGGGGACGACGACGAGATCGACGGCCACCAGCACGGCGGCGCGCGCTCCGGCCCGTACCTCTAAGCGCTCCGCGGGAAGTGGAGTGCGTCATCTGCGGGCCGGTGGGGGCTGGTCGCGCAGTTCCCCGCGCCCCTTCGGGGCACGGACCCGCACCGCACTTCGGCAAGGCCGCTTAGCCGCCCGAAAAGCCCTGAGCGAGCGTCAGCCCGCTTGTGCGTGTGCCCGGTACGTCCTCCGAGGACGTACCGGGCACACGCACAAAGAAACAGCCCTACGGAGCTACGAAGCCGGGTCGCCCGTCGACACCGTCAGCACGAACTGGTCCGACGGCGACTTCGGGTCGAACGGGTCACCCGCGGCCGGCACCTGGTTGAGCACCGTGCCCTTGCCCCACGTGTTCTCCGACGACACGTCGATCCGGTACTTCCAGCCGGCGGCCTGGAGGCACGACTTCACGGAGTCGATGTACATGTAGCGGAAGTCCGGGGACGACTTCTTCGACTTGTCGCTGTAGTACTCGTAGGCCTTGGTGCACTTCTCCGGGTCGATGGTCTTCGTCTTGTCGCCCTCTTTGTGCTTGCTCTGCGTGCCGCCGGTGCTGCCGCCGGACGTCGTGCCACCGCTCGTCGTGGTGGCGCCGCCGGTCGTGCCGCCGGCCGGGGCCGGAGCCTGGCTCTGCCCGCCGGTGGTGCCGCCGTTGCCGCCCGCCTGGTCGCCCTTGTCGCCACCGCCGCCGCTCAGCGCGATCGCGGCGATCACACCGATGACCGCGAGGCCCGCGACGACCGCCGAGCCGATGACGACGCCCTTGTTGCTCTTGCCGCCGCCGCCCGAGGACGACCCGACCGAGGTGGAGGGGCCGCCCGAGTACGGCGGGGGCGTGCTGGGCCCGCCGGGACCGGCCTGGAAGGGCTGCACCGGCGTCGGGTACCCGGGGCCGCCCGGAGCGGCCTGCTGAGCGCCCGAGGAGGGCCCGTAGCCGCCGCTGTACGGCCCGGGGGCCGCCGGGGGCTGGTAGGGCGTCTGAACGCCTCCAGGGCCCGGCGCAGGGGTCTGCTGGTCGACGGGCGGGAAGACCGCCGAGCCGACGCCCGCGCCGCTGCGCGCCGGCGGGCCGCCCGCGATGATGATCGGCGCGGGCGCGGCCTGCGCCGTGCCCGCGACCCTCGCGCACTCGTCGCGCATGGACTCGGCGCTGGGGAAGCGCTCGTTCGGGTTCTTCTTCAGTGCCCGGGCGACCAGCGCGTCGACCGCCGGCGGGATCGAGCGGTTGATCGAGGAGGGAGCGACCGGCTCCTCCTGGACGTGCGCGTAGGCGATGGCCAGCGGCGAGTCCGCGTCGAACGGCAGCCGCCCGGTCAGCAGCTCGAAGAGCATGATGCCGACCGAATACAGGTCGGAGCGGGCGTCCACGCCGCGCCCGAGCGCCTGCTCGGGCGAGAGGTACTGCGGCGTGCCGACGACCATGCCCGTCTGCGTCATCGACGTGACGCCGGACTGCATGGCGCGCGCGATGCCGAAGTCCATCACCTTGACCACGCCGCGCTTGGTCATCATCACGTTGCCGGGCTTGATGTCGCGGTGGACCAGGCCCATCTCGTGGCTGACCTCGAGCGCCGCCAGCACGTCGGCGGTGATCTTCAGCGCCTTCTCGGCCGGCATCGCGCCGTACTGCGCCACGTCCGCGTCGAGGACGGAGCGCAGCGGCTGCCCCTCGATGTACTCCATGACGATGTACGGCATGGTCGACCCGTCCAGGTCGTCCTCGCCCGTATCGAATACCGAGACGATGTTGGTGTGTGTGAGCTTGGCGACGGCCTGGGCCTCGCGCCGGAACCGCTCGCGGAAGGACGCCTCGCGGCCGAGCTCGGTGTGAAGTGTCTTGATTGCGACCTGGCGGTCCAGGACGGAGTCGTAGGCGAGGTGGACGGAGGCCATCCCGCCCTCGCCCAGCAGGTCGCGCAGCTGGTAGCGGCCGCCACCGACAGACCGGCCCGTGTAGCGGCCCTGAGCGCCGTCCTGGCTCATCGTTCTACTTCCCCCTTGGGCGCACTGCATGGCTGCGAGCCGGCTACGCGGTGCCCCGGCGATGGCAGGGGCACACGTTTCCACTCTGTCGATATATCTCGGCCAAGTCTGCCGTAGGCCGCGGGCACGTCAAGCCGCGTGCCCGTTCCGTGACGGGATGCGCGACAAGACGTCACGAGATTTGCCTTGCCCAGGGCCGTGCGGGTTTGATAGCGCGTCCATCCCGGACCGGCGCGCGCCGCGGAACCTGTAGCGTGCCTTAGCGGAAGACCGTTTTCCCACCGCAGCGCCTTCCGCGCGACGCGGCCAGACACGACGGCGAGGACTGATGGCACAGACGCAGAGCGCCCAGGGTCCGTCCGACCCTGACGCCAACGAGGGCGGAATGCCCGATGTGCCGGAAATGTGGGGTAATGGCGGACTGGTAGGCGACGGCCGTTACCGCCTCACGCACAGGCTGGGCCGCGGCGGCATGGCCGAGGTCTTCGCCGCCGAGGACGTGCGCCTCGGCCGTACGGTCGCGGTGAAGCTGCTCCGTGCCGACCTCGCCGAAGACCCCGTCTCCAAGGCCCGCTTCACCCGCGAGGCACAGTCGGTCGCCGGCCTCAACCACCACGCGGTCGTCGCCGTTTACGACTCCGGCGAGGACACCGTCGGCCGCAACGTCGTGCCGTACATCGTCATGGAGTTGGTTGAAGGCCGCACTATCCGCGACCTGTTGCTCAACGCCGAGGCCCCGCCGCCCGAGCAGGCGCTCATCATCGTCTCGGGCGTGCTGGAAGCGCTGGCCTACAGCCACCAGCACGGCATCGTCCACCGTGACATCAAGCCCGCCAACGTGATCATCACCAACAGCGGCGCGGTGAAGGTCATGGACTTCGGCATCGCCCGCGCCCTGCACGGCGCGGCCTCCACCATGACCCAGACCGGCATGGTCATGGGCACCCCGCAGTACCTCTCCCCGGAGCAGGCGCTCGGCAAGACCGTCGACGCCCGCTCGGACCTGTACGCCACCGGCTGCCTCCTCTACGAACTGCTGGCGCTGCGTCCGCCGTTCACCGGCGAGACCCCGCTCTCGGTCGTCTACCAGCACGTCCAGGACATGCCGGTGGCGCCGTCGCAGGTGCTCGGCAGCGTGCCGCCGGAGCTCGACGGGCTCGTCATGCGCTCCCTCGCGAAGGACCCGGACGACCGGTTCCAGAGCGCCGAGGAGATGCGCGGGCTGGTGCAGTACGCGCTCCAGATGCTGCACGACGCGGGCGCCCACACCGGCTCCTGGAACACCGGTCCCATCAACCACGCCGGGGGTGCCACGCAGGTGCTGGGCGCCGTGGGCGGCCAGCACACCACCGCCATGCCGCACGCGCAGCACGGCAACAACACCTCCCAGCAGCCGATCCTGCCGCCGCGCCACGGCGACGACGGCGGGTTCGACGGCTACGGCGGCAACGGCGGCCGCGGCCGGGGCGGCGGCAAGGGCAGGATGCTGCTCATCGCCGCCGTGGTGGCGATCGTGCTGGTGGCCGGCGTCGTCTACGCGGTGAAGTCGTTCCAGACGAGCGGCGGCCAGAACGGGAAGACGACGAAGGACAAGACCTCCGTCGGCCCGTCCACCCCCGGCCCCTCCGGCTCCGAGAGCCCGGACGCCCGGAAGTCGCCCTCTCCCGGCCACAACGGCACCACGGGCGACACGGGCCGTCAGCGCGACTCGGACAGCGAGGACGACACCACGGACACGGGCGAGGACACCGGCCGGCACCGCCAGTCGCGCCAGCCGTCGGCTCCGCCGAGCGGCGGTTCGTCCCCCTCGTCCGGCGCGTCGAACCAGCCCGACCCGTCCTCCAAGCCGCCGACCGGCGGCGGCGGTGACGACAAGCCGGGCACGAGCGCCGGCACCACGACCGGTCAGTCCGGCAGCACCGGCACCACGACCGGCCAGAGCGGCACCCTGGGCAACACGGCGGGCCAGGGCGGCGGCCCGGCGGGCACCACCCCGGGCGGCTGACCGGGTCGGCAAGTACTTGCCGGCACCGACGCACACATGAGGGCACCCAATGACCCATTGGGTGCCCTTGGTCGTTCACGTGGGCCCTCAGTCCGTGAACGCGTCCCGTACCGCCTCGTACGACCGCGTCCACCACACCGTCAGTGCCGCCGACGCCGGGAAGCCGGGGTCCGCCCGGTGGTCGCCCAGCTGGTAGCGCCAGCGCAGCATCCAGAAGTCGTTGAGCCGCTCCCACCACACGCGGTGGACGGCGGCGCCCAGTTCGGCGGGGTCGGCGCCGCTCGCGCGCCGGTACGCGCGCGCGTAGGGGCGTATCTTCGCGAGGTCGAGCGTGCCGTCGGGCCGGAGGAAGAAGATGACGGCGGCGCGGACGGCCTCCTCGGCGCGGGGCTGCACGCCGAGCCGGTCCCAGTCGACGATCGCGGCCGGTTCGCCGCCGCGGTAGAGCAGGTTGAGCGGGTGGAAGTCGCCGTGCACCCAGCCGGGCGCGGTGCCGTCGGCGGGGCGGCGGTGGGCGTGGCGCTCCAGCAGGGCGCGGCGCTCGATCAGCCGGTGCTCGGCGAGCTCGTCGAAGGAGTCGCGCGGGCGGCTGCCCCTGCCCCCGCGGACGAGCCCGAGAAGCTCCTCGATGAGGGCGTACGTGTCCTGGGGGTCCGCCGAGGCGTCTGCGGGCCGCCCGGAGCCTCCCGGGCCCTCAGGGGCCCTCTCAGGGCCTTCTGCGGGGGTGAGCGGCCCGTCGGGGCTCTCCTCCCGGCAGACCTTCGCCAGGCACGTGTGGACGTGGCCGAGCAGCGCGCCGAGCTTGCGGGACTGGACGAGGGTCAGCTCTCCGCCGTCGCGGTGGCGGCCGTCGACCCAGGGGTGCAGGGCGTAGCAGCGGCCGCCGAGGACGGTGACGGTCGTGCCGTCGGTGCGGGCCACGGGCGGGGCGACGGGCAGGCCGAGGGCGGCCAGGCGCAGGGTGACGCTGTGCTGGCGGGCGATGGCGGCCTGGTCGCCGTCGAGGTGGTGCTTGAGGAAGAAGTCGCCGCGGGTGGTGGTGAGGCGGTAGCCGCGGTTGAGCAGGCCCTGGGTCAGGGGGATGCAGGAGACGGGCTCGCCGGCCCCGTCGTAGCGGCGCAGCAGCGTGTGCAGAGTGCCGGTGCCGGGGCCTGTGTCAGCTCGGGCGTCAGCCCCGATGTCAGGTCCGATGTCAGGTCCGATGTCAGGTCCGGTGTCGGGCTGGGCATCGGTGACAAGTGAGCGTGGCACGTCCCAAATGTTAGATCACGCTGAGTGGGCGGCCTGTCGTGCGGGAACCCCTTCGAGGTGATGCACGGTGGTGAACTGCGGTTCGATGCACAGGTATTCGGGGCGGAAGGGCGTCGCGTCCGCCGTGCGGGGCGGCCGCCCGAAGCGCTCCAGGTCATCCCCGGAGGGGAGGAAGAGGCGTGCCGTGCCGACGAATTGGACGGTCCACACGTCCTCGTCGCCCTCGCGCCGGTCGCCGAGGTTGTCCGCTCCGTACGCGACGACGTTGCCGTCGCAGGCCTGTGCGTACCCGAAGTCGCCGTGGAGGCGGAGCAGGACGCTCTCGCCGGAGACGATGTGGCGGGCGACGGTGACGAAGGGGAGCGCGCGCATGCTGACCGAGAGGCGGCCGTAGGGGGTGCGGCCGAGCAGGTCGAGGGCTCGGTGTCGGTCGGGATGCGCGGAGAGCATGGCACCACTGTGCACGCCTGCCCCACGCGTCTATAGGGGCACCCGCCCCTTTGGCGCAGGCCATTGGTCCCGAATCACCGGTTTACCGTAAATTCACCGCTTCTCGGCTTGCAGCCGCGCCACGTACGCCGCCGCCTGGGAGCGCCGCTCCATGCCCAGCTTGGAGAGCAGGCTGGAGACGTAGTTCTTGATCGTCTTTTCGGCCAGATGCAGCCGCTCGCCGATCACGCGGTTGGTCAGGCCCTCGCCGATCAGGTCCAGGATCCGGCGCTCCTGGTCGGTCAGGCTCGCCAGCCGGTCGTCGCCCTTGGGTGCCCTGCCGTCGCGCAGCCGCTCCAGCACCCGGGCCGTCGCCACCGGGTCGAGCAGGGATTTCCCGGCCGCCACGTCCCGTACGGCGGCGAGCAGCTCATTGCCACGAATTGCCTTCAGCACGTAACCGGAGGCACCGGCCATGATCGCGTCGAAGAGTGCCTCGTCATCGGCGAAGGAGGTGAGCATCAGGCATTTGATCTGCTCGTCCTGCGAACGGATTTCCCGGCAGACTTCTACGCCGCTGCCATCCGGAAGGCGAACGTCCAGAACTGCCACGTCAGGCCGCGTGGCCGGAATGCGCACCAGCGCGTCCGCGGCGGTGCCGGCCTCGCCGACGACCTCGATGTCGGCCTCCCCGGCCAGCATCTCGTGCACCCCGCGCCGGACGACCTCGTGGTCGTCGAGCAGAAATACCGTGATTTTTCCTTGTTCGGGCACAGTGCCAGTCTCACACACCGAGTCTTCCCCTGCTCTTGTCCTCCGGGATAACGTGCCGTCGTTCCGGCAGCCCGCACGGGCTGTGCTCACAAGGTCGTGACCAGGAGCGTCGCCCCGCTTTCTCGATTTACTTGGAAATCCAAGCAAAATTGCAGGTCAGGCGGGGTTTCGCAGGAATGCGGCCTTCTGGGTAACGTGCTTATTGCAGGCCTTTCGCCGGGGCGCCTGTCACGCCCGGTTCCGGCCTCGGCACACCCACCCCGTGTGCCGTCGGGGATCGAGCGAGCATTCTCCTGCCTCACGGCGGGGGAACCCCCTCTGGCCGCCGGCGACCCCGGGGGCCGGACTGACGGAGGAGCACACGTGACTGTGGACAGCACTGCCGCGCGCAAGCCGCGCCGCGGCGGCAGCAAGCGCGCCGGCGCCAGGACCGCCAAGGCGGCGGGCGCACCCGAGCTCGTACAGCTGCTGACGCCGGAGGGCGAGCGGGTCGAGCACCCCGACTACTCCATCGACCTGTCCTCCGAAGAACTGCGTGGCCTGTACCGGGACATGGTGCTGACCCGCCGGTTCGACGCGGAGGCCACCACCCTGCAGCGCCAGGGCGAACTGGGCCTGTGGGCCTCCCTGCTGGGCCAGGAGGCCGCGCAGATCGGCTCCGGCCGGGCCACCCGCCCGGACGACTACGTCTTCCCGACCTACCGCGAGCACGGCGTGGCCTGGTGCCGCGGGGTCGATCCCACCAACCTGCTCGGCATGTTCCGTGGCGTGAACCACGGCGGCTGGGACCCCAACGAGAACAACTTCCACCTCTACACCATCGTCATCGGCTCGCAGGCCCTGCACGCGACCGGTTACGCCATGGGGATCACCAAGGACGGCGCCGACTCCGCCGTCATCGCCTACTTCGGCGACGGTGCCTCCAGCCAGGGCGACGTGGCCGAGGCGTTCACCTTCGCGGCCGTCTACAACGCCCCGGTCGTGTTCTTCTGCCAGAACAACCAGTGGGCCATCTCCGAGCCCACCGAGAAGCAGACCCGCGTCCCGCTCTACCAGCGCGCGCAGGGCTACGGCTTCCCCGGCGTCCGCGTCGACGGCAACGACGTCCTCGCCTGCCTCGCGGTCACCAAGGCCGCCCTCGACCGGGCCCGCACCGGCGAGGGCCCGATGCTGATCGAGGCCTTCACCTACCGCATGGGCGCCCACACCACCTCCGACGACCCGACGCGCTACCGCCGCGACGAGGAGCGCGAGCTGTGGGAGGCCAAGGACCCGATCGCCCGCCTGCGCACCCTCCTGGAGCGCGAGGGCCACGCCGACGAGGCGTTCTTCGCCGCCCTGGAGACCGAGGCCGACGAGCTCGCCAAGCACGTGCGCGACCGCGTCCGCACCATGCCGGACCCCGAGGACATGGCGATCTTCGACAACATCTACGCCGACGGCCACGCCCTCGTCGACGAGGAGCGCGCCCAGTTCGCCGCCTACCAGGCTTCGTTCGCCGAGGAGAGCCACTGATGACCGCCCAGAAGCTCTCCGTCGTCAAGGCGATCAACGCCTCGCTGCGCACCGCGCTGGAGAACGACCCCAAGGTCCTCGTCATGGGTGAGGACGTCGGCAAGCTCGGCGGCGTCTTCCGCGTCACCGACGGCCTGCAGAAGGACTTCGGCGAGGACCGGGTCATCGACACCCCGCTCGCCGAGTCCGGCATCGTCGGCACCGCGATCGGCCTGGCGCTGCGCGGCTACCGCCCCGTCGTCGAGATCCAGTTCGACGGCTTCGTCTTCCCCGCGTACGACCAGATCGTCACCCAGCTCGCCAAGATGCACGCCCGCGCGCTCGGCAAGATCAAGCTGCCGGTCGTCATCCGCATCCCCTACGGCGGTGCCATCGGCGCCGTCGAGCACCACAGCGAGTCGCCCGAGACGCTGTTCGCGCACGTCGCGGGCCTGAAGGTGGTCTCCCCGTCGAACGCCTCGGACGCCTACTGGATGCTCCAGCAGGCCATCCAGAGCGACGACCCGGTCATCTACTTCGAGCCCAAGCGCCGCTACCACGACAAGTCCGAGCTCGACACGGAGGCCATCCCCGGCCCGCTGCACGCCGCGCGCGTCGCCCGCCCCGGCACGGACCTCACCCTCGCCGCGTACGGGCCGATGGTGAAGACCTGTCTGGAGGCCGCCGCGGCGGCCGAGGAGGAGGGCAAGTCCCTGGAGGTCCTCGACCTCCGCTCGATGTCGCCCATCGACTTCGACGGCATCCAGGCGTCCGTCGAGCGCACCCGCCGGCTCGTCGTCGTCCACGAGGCCCCGGTCTTCCTGGGCACCGGTGCGGAGATCGCCGCCCGGATCACCGAGCGGTGCTTCTACCACCTGGAGGCCCCGGTCCTGCGGGTCGGCGGATATCACGCGCCCTACCCGCCGTCCCGGCTGGAGGACGAGTACCTTCCGGGACTGGACCGGGTGCTCGACGCCGTTGACCGTGCGCTGGCGTACTGAGGGGTTTGAGGAGAGTCGTGACCATGACTGCAAGGACCGCGAACGACCAGCGCTTCTGCGAGTTCAAGATGCCCGACGTGGGCGAGGGGCTCACCGAGGCGGAGATCCTCAAGTGGTACGTGGCCGCCGGCGACACCGTCGCCGACGGGCAGGTGGTGTGCGAGGTCGAGACGGCCAAGGCGGCCGTCGAACTGCCGATCCCCTTCGACGGGGTCGTGCACGAACTGCGGTTCCCCGAGGGGACGACGGTCGACGTCGGCCAGGTGATCATCTCGGTGGACACGCAGCCGGGGGCGGGGCCGGCGGAGCCGGCTGCGACTCCGGGTGAGCAGCCCGCGGCCGCTCCCGCCGAGGAAGCGGAGGAGCCGCAGGGGCGGCAGGCCGTGCTCGTCGGGTACGGGGCCGCGCCGTCTTCCACGAAGCGGCGTGCGCGCAAGCAGCAGCCGGGGCAGCCGGTGCCGGCCCAGTCGATGGCCGGTGCCATACAGGCCGAGCTCAACGGGCATGCGGGTGGAGCACCGGCCGAAAAGGTTGCGCCGGCCCCCGCAGCGGGACAGGTCCCCGTTGGTGCTCGCCCGCTCGCCAAACCTCCCGTGCGCAAGCTCGCCAAGGACCTCGGGGTCGATCTCGCCTCCGTCGTCCCGTCCGGTGCCGACGGCATCGTGACGCGCGAGGACGTCCACGCCGCCGCGTCGGCCGCGACTGCCCCGGTCGCGGAGGAGCCGGTGGCCGTCACGGGCGCTCCCGCGGCCGGTGCGGTTGCGGACCTCGCCGCGCGCGAGACGCGGATCCCGGTCAAGGGCGTCCGCAAGGCCACCGCCCAGGCGATGGTCGCGAGCGCCTTCACCGCGCCGCACGTCACGGAGTTCGTCACCGTCGACGTCTCCCGCACGATGAAGCTCGTCCAGAAGCTCAAGGACGACCCCGACATGGCCGGCCTGCGCGTCAACCCGCTCCTGCTCGTCGCGAAGGCGTTCCTCGTCGCGATCAAGCGGAACCCGGACGTCAACGCGTCCTGGGACGAGGAGAACCAGGAGATCGTCCGCAAGGGCTACGTGAACCTGGGCATCGCGGCGGCCACGCCGCGCGGGCTGCTCGTGCCGAACATCAAGGACGCCGGTGCCAAGACGCTCCCCGAGCTGTCCACGGCGCTGTCCGAGCTGGTGGCGACCGCCCGTGAGGGCAGGACCAGCCCGGCGGACATGTCCGGCGGCACGGTGACCATCACCAACGTGGGCGTCTTCGGCGTCGACACCGGCACGCCCATCCTCAACCCGGGCGAGTCCGCGATCCTGGCCGTCGGCGCGATCAAGCTCCAGCCCTGGGTCCACAAGGGCAAGGTCAAGCCGCGGCACGTGACGACGCTGGCGCTGTCCTTCGACCACCGTCTGGTCGACGGCGAGCTGGGGTCGAAGGTGCTCGCCGACACCGCGGCCGTGCTGGAGAATCCCCAGCGGCTGATCACCTGGGGATGACGGGCCGGAGATGACGCCCCGGGGGTGAATGCCAGGGGGTGACGGCCCGGGGTTGATCCCGTAATGATTGGTTGAATTCAGAACGACATAAACGACGAAAGGCCCGGACGCTTCTCTCCTCACCCCCCTCCAGCGAGGAGAGAGCGTTGCGTCCGGGCCCCCGTCGTGATGCGGAGCGGCCTCGGGAATCCCGCCAGGTCAGCGGCTGGAATAGCCCGTGCGGGGCAATTTACTTAAGATTGACCGACACTTGCACTGTCGGAATTGGAGGACGCGTGGACGGCGCCGACCACGTGGATGGGGAATCCATCAGCCGTCTTCTCCGCGCCTGGCGGGCCCGCGTGGACGCGCGCACCGTCCCCGAGCTGCGCGGTGTCTTCCCCCGCCCCGGACGCCGCCTCTCCCAGGCCCACGTGGCCCGGATGACCGAGGTGAGCGAGGGCTGGTACCGCGCGCTGGAAGCCGGCCGCCGGCAGGACTTCTCCGAGCAATTCCTCCTCCGCGTCGCCCGCGCGCTGCGCCTGAGCGACGCCGAGACGCTCACCCTCTTTCTCGCCGTGAGCGGCCGCCGCCCGCCCGGTGAAGTCTCCCGGGAAGCCGGCGCCGGACGCGGCGATCTCCCGCACGGCGTCAAAGTCCTGCTGGAACAGCAGACGTCCTATCCCGCCTATCTCTCCGACGTGGCCTGGAATATCGTCGCGGCGAATTCCCTCATGAGCGAGTGGTTTCCCTGGGTGCTGCGGCCCGGCGCCAATCTGATGCGCTGGGCGCTGCTCGACCCCGAGGCCCGCGAGCAGATGCTCGACTGGGAGGACGCCTGCGCCCGTACGTACCTCGCCATGCTGCGCGTCGCCGCCAACAGCGACCCGGCCAACGCCGAACTGCGCACGCTCGTCCGCGACATCCTCGACGCGGACGCCGACTGCCGCCGCATCTGGGCCGAGGAGCACGACGTGGTCGAGCACCGCGACGGCGATGTGTTCCGGCTGTGCCTGCCGTTCCACGGCGGACGGGAGATCCGGGTGACGAGCCATGTGCTGCTGCCCATACAGCGCCCTGATCTGAGGTTCGTCTTCATCACGCCCGCGGACGGCTGGACGGCGCCGTAGCGCGAGACGCCCCCTGTCCGGACCTCGGACTCCCTCTTTCTGCGTATGTATGTTGTATCTAAGCTGTGCGCATGCCAACCGCTTCCCCCGTCGCGCTCCAGCAGATCAAGCCGCTCAAGCAGCCGCCGGCCGCCGAACGCGTCTACACGCACATCAAGGAAGCCGTCCTGCACCGCCGCTACGAAGGCGGCACGCTGCTCACCGAGGGGGACCTGGCCGAGGCCGTCGGGGTGTCCCGCACCCCCGTGCGCGAAGCCCTGCTCCGGCTGGAGGCCGAAGGGCTGATCAAGCTCTACCCGAAGAAGGGCGCCCTCGTCCTGCCCGTCTCCGCACAGGAGATCGCCGACGTCGTCGAGACCCGGCTGCTCGTCGAGAAGTACGCGGCGGCCAAGGCCGTCCCCGCCTCCCCGCTGCTCATCGCCCGCCTGGAAGAGCTGCTCGACGACATGAGACGCCGGGCCGCGGACGGCGACCTCGCCGCGGTCTCCGACAGCGACCGCGCCTTCCACGCCGAGATCGTCCGCAGCGCGGGCAACGAGATCCTCTCCCGGCTCTACGACCAGCTGCGCGACCG
This sequence comes from Streptomyces sp. SCA2-17, assembly GCF_044336695.1. Lineage (NCBI taxonomy): Bacteria > Bacillati > Actinomycetota > Actinomycetes > Kitasatosporales > Streptomycetaceae > Streptomyces > Streptomyces sp. SCA2-17. Next base: position 3,051,779 of record NZ_CP117521.1, on the reverse strand, counting down.
CCAGCTGCGGATGGGAGTGGCCGTGATGCACGCCCACCCCGACCGCATCGCCAAGAACCACAGCGAGCACACCGAGATCCTCGAAGCGCTGCGCGCCGGCGACGCGGAGCGCGCCGTCGCCGTCATCGACCAGCACGTGAGCTGGGTGCGGAACCTCGCGCAGGGCGAGGTCCGATGAACGAGCGCACGGGCGGGATCCGATGAGCGCATCGCAGGGCCAGGTCCGATGAACGAGTTGGGGGAGTTCCGATGAGCCAGGGGGCCGCAGCGCTGCCCGGCGACCCACCCGGCGGGCGGCGCGCGGTCGCCGTCTGGGGGCTGGGCGTCGGGGTCTACTTCGTCGCCATCATCTTCCGTACGAGCCTCGGCGTCGCCGGCATCGACGCCTCCGAGCGCTTCCACATCAACGCGTCGGCGCTGTCGACGTTCTCCATACTCCAGCTGCTCGTCTACGCGGGCATGCAGATACCCGTCGGCCTGATGATCGACCGGCTGGGCACGAAGAAGGTGCTGGCGCTCGGCGCCGTCCTGTTCACCGCCGGCCAGTTCGCCTTCGCGCTCTCCCACGCGTACGGCACGGCCCTCGCCAGCCGCGCCCTGCTCGGCTGCGGCGACGCGATGACGTTCATCAGCGTGCTGCGGCTCGGCGCGCGCTGGTTCCCCGCCCGGCGCGGACCGATGATCGCGCAGGTCGCGGCGCTCTTCGGCATGGCGGGCAACCTCGTCTCCACGATGGTCCTCGCCCGGCTGCTGCACGGCGCCGGCTGGACCGCCACGTTCGGCGGCAGCGCGGCGGCGGGCGTCCTCGTCCTCCTCCTCACGCTGCTGTTCCTCAAGGACCACCCCGAGGGCTACGAGCCGCCGCCCGTCGCGCACGGCGACGCCGACGCCGACGCCGACGCTGACGCCGGCGGCAAGGGCTTCGTCCGGCGCCAGGTCGCCCGCGCGTGGCGCGAGCCCGGCACCCGGCTCGGCATGTGGGTGCACTTCACGACGCAGTTCCCCGCGATGGTCTTCCTGCTGCTGTGGGGCATGCCGTTCCTCGTCGAGGCGGAGGGCCTCTCGCGGGAGACCGCGGGCCTGCTGCTGACCGTCGTCGTGCTCTCCAACATGGCCGTCGGGCTCGTCTACGGGCAGATCATCGCCCGCCACCACGCGGCCCGGCTGCCCCTCGCGCTCGGCACGGTCGGCGCGACCGCGCTGCTGTGGGCGGCCGTGGCCGCCTGGCCCGGCGCGCACGCGCCCCTGTGGCTGCTGGTCACCGAATGCGTCGTCCTCGGCGCGTGCGGCCCCGCCTCGATGATCGGCTTCGACTTCGCCCGGCCCGCGAACCCGCCCGAGCGCCAGGGCACCGCCTCCGGCATCGTCAACATGGGCGGCTTCATCGCCTCCATCACCACGCTGCTCGCCGTCGGTCTCCTGCTCGACGCCACCGGCGACGACTACCGCCTCGCCTTCTGCTCCGTCTTCGTCCTGGAGGCGCTGGGCCTGTCCCAGATCCTGCGGCTGCGGACGCGGGCGCAGCGGCGGGAGCAGGAGCGGGTGGTCGCTTCCCGGGTGGAGACGGTGCATGTGCCGGCGGTCTCGCCGGGGTCTACGGCGTGATTGCCGGGGCTGTGCGGGCGCGGGTGCGGGCGGGTGCCTGGGCGGCTACGGGTGCGGGTTCTTTTTACGGTGTGATCGCGAACTCGCGCAGCACCGCCTCCGCCAGCTCCGGCTCCCCCTCCACCTTGATCCGCCCCAGCGCCGCCTCCGGCTGCACCCGCCCGCACGCCAGCCGCGCGTACGTCTCCCAGTCCATCCCGAGCGTGACCGTCGGCCCCAGCGTCACGCTGCTGTCGATCGAGCCCCGCCCCTGCGCGTCGACGCGCACGGTCCGCAGGAACTCCAGCGGGCCGTGCACGTCGAAGACGACCGCCGATCCCGGCGGCGCGCCCGCGTGCTTGGCGACCACCTTCGGCAGCGCCCCGAGCAGGAAGTCCCGGCAGATCGCCGCGGCCGGCGAGTCCAGGTTGCCCGGCATGCCGAGCGCGCGGCGCAGGTCCTGCTCGTGCGTCCACACGTCGAAGGCCCGTACCGTCAAAGCGCGTTCGAGCGGCTGCTCGTTGCCCGAGCCGAGCGGCCAGCGGATCGCCGTCTGCGGGCCGCGGCTCTCGTTGCGCAGCTGGCGCGAGCGGCGGATGATCACGAGCTCCAGCTCCGAGGTCATCTCCAGCGCCGTGTGGCAGCGCCGCACGTCCACCTGCACCTCGTTGTAGCGGGAGAACTCGTCGGTGACGTGGTAGAGATCGCGCGGCAGCGAGTGGATCGGCCGCGGCTCGCCCATCATCTCCGTCTCCACGCCGATGACGTGCGAGACGACGTCGCGCACCGACCAACCGGGGCACTCGGTGGCCCGGTTCCAGTCGCTCTCGGCGAGCGGTTTCACCAAGTCGTTGATCGCTTCGATGGAGTGGGTCCAGGCGTCGATGGCCGGCTGAAGATTCGGGTGGACGGTCACGTGATCCCTCGGGCGGTGCGGCGGGTGCGTGGGCGTTCCTGATGCTGGTGCGACGGGCAAGGGTGTAGGCAGGTAAGTCGGGTGCGTTAGTTAAGTTACGCTGCGCGCGGGCGACCCGGCAGAGGTTTCGTGTGCTGAGAGTGGTGGGTACTGTGCGTGCTTCCCTGATTCAGATAAACGTCGATCCGGCGGAGCCGGTCGCCGAGCGCCGTGACCGGGCGGCGGCACTCGTGCGCGAGCAGGCGGGCAGCGATCTGGTCGTCCTGCCCGAGCTGTGGCATGTGGGGGCCTTCGCCTTCGAGTCGTTCGCGGGCGAGGCGGAGCCGCTGGACGGTCCCACGGCCCGGGCCATGTCCTCTGCCGCGCTTGATGCCGGGGTCTGGTTGCATGCGGGGTCGATTGTTGAGCGGGGTGCCGGTGGCGCGTTGTACAACACCTCCCTCGTGTTCTCGCCCGGCGGCGAACTCGTGCGCACCTACCGGAAGATCCATCGCTTCGGCTTCGACAAGGGCGAGGCCGTGCTGATGGCCGCGGGGGCGGAGCCGTTGACGGTGGCGCTGCCGGGTGCCGTCGCGGGCCTTGCCACCTGTTACGACCTGCGGTTCCCCGAGTTGTTCCGTGCTCTTGTCGACGGTGGCGCGCAGATGTTCGTCGTACCGGCCGGCTGGCCCGAGCGGCGCCGCGCGCACTGGTCGCTGCTCGCCCGCGCCCGGGCGGTCGAGAACCAGGCCTACGTCCTGGCCTGCGGCACCGCCGGCACGCACGCGGGGGTGGAGCAGGCCGGGTACAGCGTCGTGGTCGATCCCTGGGGGGATGTGGTGGCCGAGGCCGGGAGTGGTGAGGAGGTCCTCGCCGTTGATCTCGACCTGGCGCGCGTCGCCCGGGTTCGTGAGGAGTTTCCTGCGCTGAAGGATCGGGTTCTCGGGGTTCCCGGTATTAACGCTTTGTGACGGTTGTGCTCGATCCCTGGGCGGGGGAATGACGGGCGCGGTCCGTGTTGTTGGATGCGTGTATGGCTCCTCGCGTACGTGTCCGCGCCCCCGAACTCATCGGCAAGGGCGGCTGGCTCAACACCGGCAATGTCGACCTTTCCCTCGCTGACCTGCGAGGACGCATCGTCATCCTCGACTTCTGGACCTTTTGCTGTGTGAACTGCCTGCACGTCCTCGACGAGCTGCGCGAGCTGGAGGAGAAGCACCGCGACACCGTGGTGATCATCGGCGTCCACTCGCCGAAGTTCGTCCACGAAGCCGAGCACCAGGCCGTCGTCGACGCCGTCGAGCGGTACGGCGTCGAGCACCCCGTCCTCGACGACCCCGAGCTCGCCACGTGGAAGCAGTACGCCGTGCGTGCCTGGCCCACGCTCGTCGTGATCGACCCCGAGGGGTACGTCGTCGCCCAGCACGCGGGTGAGGGGCACGCCCATGCGCTGGAGGTTCTCGTCGCCGAGCTGGAGGCCGAGCACGGCGCGAAGGGGACGCTGCGGCGGGGGGACGGGCCGTACGTCGCTCCCGAGCCTGTGGCCACCGATCTGCGGTTCCCCGGGAAGGCTGTTCTGCTGCCCGGCGGCGGGTTCCTCGTCTCCGACTCCACTCGGCATCAGCTCGTGGAGCTGGCTGAGGACGGGGAGACCGTCGTGCGGCGGGTCGGCAGTGGTGAGCGGGGGTTCGGGGCTGACTCGTTCAACGAGCCTCAGGGGCTTGCTCTGCTGCCGGACGGGGTGGTTGTCGTCGCCGATACCGTCAATCACGCGCTGCGGACGTATGACCCCGAGACGGGTGCGGTGACCACTATTGCCGGTACGGGCCGGCAGTGGATGCAGGGGCAGTCCACATCCGGGGCCGCGCTTGAAGTTTCGCTGTCGTCGCCTTGGGATGTTGCCTGGTTCGGTGGGCGGCTGTGGATCGCCATGGCCGGCGTGCACCAGCTGTGGACGTACGACCCGGAGACCGGGACGGTCGAGGCCGCCGCCGGCACGACCAACGAGGGCATCGTCGACGGGCCGGCGCGGGAGGCTTGGTTCGCCCAGCCTTCCGGGCTCGCTGTTTCGGCCGACGGCTCGCGGCTGTGGGTCGCCGACTCCGAGGGGTCGGCCCTGCGGTGGGTCGACCTGGACGGGTTCGTGCATACGGCTGTGGGCACCGGGCTGTTCGACTTCGGGCACCGGGACGGGGATGCCGCGCAGGCGCTGCTTCAGCATCCTCTTGGGGTGACCGCGCTTCCGGACGGGTCCGTTGCCATTGCCGATACGTACAACCATGCGTTGCGGCGGTACGACCCGGTGAGTGGCGAGGTGACGACTCTCGCTACGGATCTGCGGGAGCCGTCCGGTGCGGTGCTGGTGGGGGACGACGTTGTCGTCGTCGAGTCCGCTCGGCATCGGCTGACGCGGCTGCGGCTGCCCGAGTCGGCGGTGCGGGTCGAGGCCGTCGCGCACCGGACGCAGCGGGCGGCTACGGAGGTGGCGCCCGGGCGGCTGCGGGTCGAGGTCGTCTTCTCGGCGCCGGCCGGGCAGAAGCTGGACACGCGGTACGGGCCGTCGACGCGGCTGATCGTCAGCTCCACGCCGCCGGAGCTCCTGGCGGAGGGCGCGGGGACGGGCACGGAGCTGGGGCGTGACGTGGTGCTGGCGGAGGGCGTGACGGAGGGGACCCTCCACGTCTCGGCGATGGCGGCGTCTTGCGACGACGATCCGCTCAATGAGTACCCGGCTTGCCACATGCATCAGAACGACTGGGGAGTGCCGGTGCGGGTTGTGGAGGGCGGGGTTGGCCGGCTGCCGCTCGTGCTGGCGGGGCTGGACGGCTGACGCGGTTCGCCGCGTGTGCGGGGCCGGGCCGGGGGCTCCGGGGCAGGGTCCCTGGACCGTATATTTACGGCGCCCTTCCCCTCTGCGTGTTCGTGCCCCGCACTTGGCGCCACAAATACACGTCAGCGTCCAGGGACCCTGCCCCTGCGCCCCCGGCCCTCCTGCGCGTTCCCGCCTGCGGGCCGGACTTCCCGGAGGGTGCTGACCTCTCAGGTCAGACATCAGCGGATGAAGCGGTGGTCCTCTTCTACTACCGGCGCTGCCGGGGGCGGCGGCTGCGTCCGGCGGCGCTTGTAAATGCTCACGTACGCGGTGGTGCCGATGATGCCCACCGCCATCAGGATCAGGCCCACCAGCGGGACGTTCATGCCGTCCACGCGCCAGTCCACTGCAAAGGTGAGAATCGCGCCGATCGCGATCAGTCCGATGCACCATCCCATGCCCATGGCTGAGCCTCCGTATCCGATTGGCTGTTCCGGTGCCGGCACGCATCGCGTACCCCGGACCGGAACCGCCAATCGGACGGAACCCGTCAGCCCTTGAGCGCCGCGCCCTCACTGGGCAGCCAGTACGTGGCGCGTGCCTGGTCGTCGACGTGGAGGGTGTTATTGGGGAGGGCGGGTTTCGCCGGCGTGCGTTGCATGGGGTCGCCGGTGGGGGTCTGGAACGTTACGGAGATCTTCTTCGCGTCCCGGCCCGGGCCGCCCGAGCCGTCCGCCGCGGTCGGAGTGATCGCCGCGTAGGCCGATTTCCCCGGCGCCACCTTCGTCGGTTCCTTGGGCTTCGTTTCCTCGCCCACGCCCGTCGTCGCCTGGTCCTGGTCGAAGCGGACGTACGGGAAGCCGTAGGCCGTGCACGGCTGCCTGGCGGTGTTCGTTGCGATGAGGAGGAGCTTGCCCGCTTGGGGCTTTGCTTCGACCTTCATGTCGGACGGGGCGCAGGCGTCGCCCTTGGCCTGGGGTTTGTCATCCTCCACTGCTTCAGTGGAGGATGACGCGGAGGAAGGTTCGGCTTTTTCGTTGTTACTTCCGCATGCGGTCAGCGTGAATGCCGCTGTGATCGCCAGCGCTGCGGCGATGTGGTGGTGCTTCAACCTCTCAGCCTTCCAGGAACGCCGTCAGCGCCGACGCCAGCAGGTGCGGGTCGTCCGCCCCGCACAGCTCCCGCGCCGAGTGCATCGACAGGCACGCCACGCCGATGTCCACCGTCGCGATGCCGTGCCGCGCCGCTGTGATCGGGCCGATCGTCGTGCCGCACGGCATCGCGTTGTTGGACACGAAGTGCTGCCACGGCACGCCCGCCCGCTCGCATGCCGCCGCGAACACCGCCCGGCCGCTGCCGTCCGTCGCGTAGCGCTGGTTGACGTTCACCTTGAGGATCGGGCCGCCGTTGGGGACCGGGTGGTGGCCCGGCTCGTGGCGCTCCGCGTAGTTGGGGTGGACCGCGTGACCCGTGTCCGAGGACAGGCAGATCGTGCCGGCGAAGGCGCGGGCCTTGTCCTCGTACGTGCCGCCTCGCGCGAAGACGGATCGTTCCAGCACGTTGCCCAGGAGGGGGCCCTCCGCGCCCGTGTCCGACTGGCTGCCGTTCTCCTCGTGGTCGAACGCCGCCAGCACCGGGATGGACGGCAGGCCCTCCGAGGCCACCGCCGCCGTCAGCGCCGCCGTGCCCGCGTGGACGGACAGGAGGTTGTCCATGCGGGGGCCCGCCAGGAGTTCCTGGTCCCGGCCCAGGTAGGCGGGGGGTTCCACGCTGTGGACCATCAGGTCCCAGCCCGTGATTTCTTCGGCCGTGATGCCGGTTTCTTCGGCCACGAACCTGATCAGGTCGCCCTCTCTCGGCTCGCCCAGGCCCCAGATCGGCGTCATGTGCTTCTGCTTGTCCAGCTTGAGGCCGTCCTGGTTCACCCCGCGGTCCAGGTGGATCGCCAGCTGCGGCACGCGCAGGAGCGGGCGGTCCACGTTCACCAGGCGGTGGCTGCCGTCCCGCAGGGTGACCCGGCCCGACAGGCCCAGGTCGCGGTCCAGCCACGTGTTCAGCAGCGTGCCGCCGTAGAGCTCCACGGCCACCTGGCGCCAGCCCGCGGAGCCGGTGTCCGGCAGCGGCTTCACGCGCAGGTTGGGGGAGTCGGTGTGCGCACCGACGATGCGGAAGGGGCTGGCGGGCGTCGCGCCCTCCGGCACGTACCAGGCGATGATCGCGCCGCCGCGCGTCACGTACTTGCCACCGGTCGTGGCGTCCCACGCGTCGGTCTCCGCGACCTGGCGGAAGCCCGCCTTCTCCAGCCGCTCGGCGGTGTTGGCCACCGCGTGGTAGGGGGAGGGGCTGGCGGCGAGGAACGTCATCAGGTCGTCGGTGTGGCCGCGGTCGAAGCGGTGCGCAGAGCTCATGCGCTCAGGATAAGGATCAGGGCAAGAGCCGGGCGGTGGTTTCCACCCCGGCTCTTGCCCCATTTGTCACACGGACCTCAACAGCCTTAGAAGGCGGCCTCGTCCAGCTCCATGAGGGAGTTGTCGACGGCCTCGGCCAGCGCGCGCTCGACGGAGACGGACGGCAGCACCGTGGAGGCGAAGAACTTCGCCGCCGCGATCTTGCCCGTGTAGAACGCCTTGTCCTTGGCCGCGGCGCCCTCCAGCTTCTCGGCGGCCACGGCCGCGCCCTTGAGGAGCAGGTAGGCGATGACGACGTCGCCGGAGGCGAGCAGCAGGCGGGTCGTGTTCAGGCCGACCTTGTAGATGTTCTTGACGTCCTCGCCGGTCGCGGTGAGGTCGGTGATCATCTTGCCGACGATCGCCTCCAGGTCCACCGCGGCCTTGGCGAGCGCGCCGCGGGCGGCGGACAGGTCCTCGCCGCCGGCCTCGGAGGCCAGGAACTTCTTGATCTCCTCGGACAGCGTGTTCAGGGCCTGGCCCTGGTCGCGGACGATCTTCCGGAAGAAGAAGTCCTGGCCCTGGATCGCCGTGGTGCCCTCGTAGAGGGTGTCGATCTTCGAGTCCCGGATGTACTGCTCGATCGGGTACTCCTGCAGGTAGCCGGAGCCGCCGAAGGTCTGCAGGGACTGGGCGAGCTGCTCGTAGGACTTCTCGGAGCCGTAGCCCTTGACGATCGGCAGGAGCAGGTCGTTCAGGCCGTGCAGCGCCTTGGCGTCCTCGCCCGCGGCCTCCTTGACCATGATCTCGTCCTGGACGGAGGCGGTGTAGAGGACCAGGGCGCGCATGCCCTCGGCGTACGCCTTCTGCGTCATCAGCGAGCGGCGCACGTCGGGGTGGTGCGTGATGGTGACCTTGGGCGCGGTCTTGTCCATGAAGTTGGCCAGGTCCGGGCCCTGCACGCGCTCCTTGGCGTACTCCAGCGCGTTGAGGTAGCCGGTGGAGAGGGTGGCGATGGCCTTCGTGCCGACCATCATCCGGGCGAACTCGATGATCATGAACATCTGGCGGATGCCGTCGTGCTTCTCGCCGATGAGCCAGCCCTTGGCGGGGTGCTTGTCGCCGAAGGTCATCTCGCACGTGTTGGAGGCCTTGAGGCCCATCTTGTGCTCGACGTTGGTCGCGTAGACGCCGTTGCGCTCGCCCAGCTCGCCGGTCTCGAAGTCGAACTCGTACTTCGGCACGAGGAAGAGGGAGAGGCCCTTGGTGCCGGGGCCGGCGCCCTCGGGGCGGGCGAGGACGTAGTGGAGGATGTTCTCGGCCATGTCGTGCTCACCCGAGGTGATGAAGCGCTTCACGCCCTCGATGTGCCAGGAGCCGTCCTCCTGCTGCACGGCCTTGGTGCGGCCGGCGCCCACGTCCGAGCCGGCGTCCGGCTCGGTCAGCACCATGGTGGAGCCCCACTGCTTCTCCACCGCGATCTTCGCTATGTGCTTCTGCTGCTCGGTGCCCTCGTCGAAGAGGATGCCGGCGAAGGCCGGGCCCGAGGAGTACATCCAGATGGCCGGGTTGGAGCCCAGGATCGACTCGGCGTAGGCCCAGATCAGGGAGCGGGGGGCGGTGGTGCCGCCGATCTCCTCCGGGATGCCGAGGCGCCACCACTCGGCGTCCATGTACGCCTGGTAGCTCTTCTTGAAGGTGTCCGGAACCGGGGCGGTGTTGGTGTCCGGGTCGAAGACCGGCGGGTTGCGGTCCGTGTCGGCGAAGGAATCGGCCAGCTCGTTCTCCGAGAGGCGCGTGATCTCCGACAGGATGTCCTTGGCGGTCTCGACGTCCATCTCCGCGAACGGGCCGGTGCCGTACAGCTTGTCGCGGCCGAGGACCTCGAAGAGGTTGAACTCGATGTCGCGGAGATTCGACTTGTAGTGGCCCATGACAACGGCTCCGTAGGACTGGGAGGATGAACCCTCAAATACGTACCGGGCAGTAATCTGCATGATGCTACCCACCGGTAATAAGACGCAACCCCTGTCCGGCCTACTGTGACCCTTTACGCTTTGGCGCATGTACGGCTACGACCAGAACGCGGGCACGCAGGGTTACGCGCCGCCGCCACCGCCGCCTCAGCAGCACGGCGGTCCCGGTGTCTACGGCGAACAGCCGCTCTATCCGGAGCCGTCTCCTCCGTCGCTTGCGGACGCGGTGCGGGCCTTCACCACGGGCTCGATGTCCGCGGAGGACTTCCAGACGGTCTTCTCCACGTCGAAGGTCTACTGCCCCCGCGGCGACAACCCCGGCTTCCTCGCGCTGCACAACACCCAGCAGCCGGTGATCCCCATGTTCACGTCGCTGAAGGAGCTGCGGCGGTACGCGGGGAAGGAGTCGAAGTACTTCGTCATCACGGGCGCGGAGGTGATCGACCTCCTGCCGACGGGCTACGGCTTCGTGCTCGACATCGAGGGGGACCACCGGATGGTCTTCGACGCCAAGGCGGTCGAGCAGATGGTGGACTTCACGATGCGCAGGCTCTACGGCTGAGGGCCGTCTTCACGCCGGTGCCCCCGCTGCCGTCGCGCGGCGGTAGAGCGTCTCCGTCTCCTCGCCGAAGTACGAGCTGTACGACGTCTCCTCGTCGCCGCCCTCGTCACGGCCGCCCACGACCCCGATGACCGTGCCCAGGCCGGTCGCGGGGTCGACGTCCGTCAGGAAGGGGCCGCCGCTCGTGCCGTTGGGGAGGTCCGCGCAGTCGAATTGCAGCTGGGTGGGGCTGACGGACTTCGCGGCGTTCTGGCAGGAGACCGGGCGCTCCTCGGTCACCGGGTAGCCCGTCACGCGCGCCTGCCGCCCGGCCGGCGGCCGGAAGCGGATCCGCTCCGCGCCGGTGACCTGCTCTATCGGCCTCGTGTCCGCGCCCGGCCGGCGCACCCGCAGGAACGCCACGTCGTGGTCCGGGTCGCGGTCGGCCGCCCACTCCGGGTCGATGTCCACCGACGCCGGCACCCACACCCCGTACGGGGCGACGCCGTCGCGGTAGCCAGGGACGAACGCGATGTCCGTACGGAAGCCGTCCTGGTACACGCAGTGCGCCGCGGTGACGATCAGATCGCCCTTCGGGCTGTGCACGACGCTCGCGCTGCAACCGTGCCCCGGCGTGCCCTGGCCCGTGTAGAACAGCGGCCCGACGGCGGGCGAGGGCGCGGCCGGGGCCGCGCGCAGCGGGTCGGAGGTGGGGAGGGGGTCCGTCTTGCCGCCGGCCGCGGGCTTGAGGGGCGCCGTGCCGTTCTCGCTGCGGACGGCGTCGCGCATCGCGTCCGCCGTCTCGTCGCCCTGCGCCGCCGGCTGGGCGTAGTGCCCCGAGGCGTCGCCGTCGGCCACGGGGGAGTCCGTCGCCAGGCCCCGGTTCGCCGCGATCAGCCCGGCCGCGGCCAGCGCCAGGACGGCGGCGACGAGGGCTGTGAGGGCGGCCGGGCGCGGCCCGCGGGCGTTCTGGCGCATTGATCCAGTGTCCATGATCCGGTGCTCCCGCCGGGCGGGTGGTCCCGTCCGGGGAATGCGCGGCTCTTGCGGGTTGTTCATCCTTCAACTAAATTGAACGTAGAACGAACCGAGGAGGTCGTCATGCCAGCAGTGACCGTCGAGAACCCGCTGACCCTGCCGCGCGTCGCCGCGCCGGCGGGCGCCCCGCAGCGGCCGGTGCTGTACGTCGGCACGGCACCGTCGGGGTTCGAGGGCGAGGGATTCCCCGTGCGCAGGGCCTTCGCGGGGATCAATTACAAGTACCTGGACCCGTTCATCATGATGGACCAGATGGGCGAGGTGGACTACGCGGCCGGCGAGCCGAAGGGCACGCCCTGGCACCCGCACCGCGGGTTCGAGACGGTCACGTACATCATCGACGGCACGTTCGTGCACCGCGACTCGCACGGCGGCGGTGGCGTCATCACCGACGGCGACACGCAGTGGATGACGGCCGGCTCCGGCCTGCTGCACATCGAGACCCCGCCGGAGGAGCTCGTCATGAGCGGCGGCCTCTTCCACGGCCTCCAGCTGTGGGTGAACCTGCCGGCCGAGGACAAGATGATCGCGCCGAAGTACCAGGACATCCGCGGCGGCAGCGTGAAGCTGCTGGCGTCGGAGGACGGCGGCGCGCTGCTGCGGGTCATCGCGGGCGACGTCGCGGGCCACGCGGGCCCCGGCGCGACGCACACTCCGATCACGATGATCCACGCCTCCGTGGCGCCCGGGGCGGAGGTCACGCTGCCGTGGCGCTCCGACTTCAACGCCCTGGCGTACGGGCTCGCCGGGTACGGCGCGGCCGGCACGGAGGGGCGCCCCTTCGGGGCGGGGCAGACGGTCGTCTTCGGCGACGGCGACTCCGTGACGATCCGCGCCACGGAGAAGCAGGACTCGCGGAGCGAGCGGTTCGAGGTCGTCCTGCTGGGCGGCCGCCCGATCCGCGAGCCGATGCAGCACTACGGCCCCTTCGTCATGAACACCCACGCCGAACTGGCCCAGGCGTTCGACGACTACCAGGCGGGCCGTCTGGGAGTGATCCCGACGGCGTAGCCCCGACTATGAATCCGCCGCGGCGGCGCCCAGCCCCCGCGGCGGGTTTCGGCGGTGCCGTACGCGCCTCAGGCCCGGTTCGGCACCGCCGGGCACCTTGGCGGTGGTTGCTCGCCGTCGCGGCGGGGGTAGGTTGCCGGGCCCGGGAGGGATCAGCCCGCCCCCGCCCCATCCTTCTCGTACAGCTCGAACCAGATGTTCTTGCCTTCCCCCCGCGGGTCCACCCCCCACGCCCCCGCCAGGATCTCCATCAGGACCAGGCCGCGGCCTGACGAGGCCATTTCTCCCGGGTGCCGCCGGTGCGGCAACTCGTCGCTGCTGTCCGAGACGTCGACGCGGACGCACCGTTCTCCCCGCTCGCCGCTGATGCGGGCGATGAGCACCGCGTCCCCGTCCGTGTGGACGAGGACGTTGGTGACCATCTCGGAGACCATCAGGACGGCGGAGTCGACCTGGTCCCCGTCGGGCCAGTCGTGCATGAGGTGGCGCACCTGCTCCCGCGCCTCGGCGATCCGTTCCGGCTCGGCCTGGGCGATGCTGAGCACCGTGCGCCGCACGGGCGGCAGCACGGCCGCCGGCTCGGCGCCGACCGCGCCGTCGCGGCGGGCGAGCAGCAGGACGGCGATGTCGTCCTCGCGCCGGTCCAGCAGCGGCCCGGTCGTGTAGTGGGAGGACGGCCCGTGGACGGCCTTGACGAGCGCGTCGGCGAGCGCCTCCAGGTCGCCGTCCGACTCGCTGACCCCCGTCAGATCCAGCGGCGTGCCCTCGATCACCTCGCGCAGCCGGTTCCAGCCGCTGTCCAGGTCGTGCCCGCCCGTCTCGATCAGCCCGTCCGTGCAGACGAGCATCGTCTCGCCGGGTTCGAGGACGAGCCGCGTGGTGGGGTAGTCCGTATCGGGGTCGATGCCGAGCGGCAGCCCGCCCGCCGTGTTGCGGACGAGCATCGTGCCGTCGCTCAGCCGGATCGCCGGGTTCGGATGGCCGGCCCGGGCGATGACGAGCCGCCCGTTCTCCGGGTCGACCTCGATGTACAGGCACGTCGCGAAGCGCGGTTCGCCCTCGTCGCCCTCGGTCTCGGAGGCGTTGATCCCGGCGAGGAAGTGGGAGGCGCGGGAGAGGACGGCGTCGGGGTGGTGCCCCTCGGAGGCGTACGCGCGCAGAGCGATCCGCAGCTGGCCCATGAGCCCCGCGGCCCGCACGTCGTGGCCCTGCACGTCGCCGATGACGAGCGCGATCCTGCCGAGGGGCAGCGGGATCATGTCGTACCAGTCGCCGCCGACCTCCAGCCCGCCGCCCGTCGGCACGTACCGCGCGGCGACGGCCATGCCGGGGATGTCCTGCTGGAGCGTCGGCATCATGGAGCGCTGCAAGCCGACGGTCAGCTCCCGCTCGGACTCGTGCACGCTCGCCCGCCCCAGCGCCTGCGCGAGCATGCGGGCCACCGTCGTGAGCACGGACCGTTCGTCGGGCGTGAACGACACCGGCACGCCGAAGCCGGCCATCCACGCCCCGATGACCTGCCCCGCGTTGATCAGCGGCAGGAACGCCCACGACTGCCGCCCGAAGTGCGCGACGTCCTGCCAGGCGAGGGGGAAGCGCCGCTGGTACTCCTCGGGCGACGGCAGGTAGACGGCCCGGCCCGTGCGGATGACCTCCGCCGCCGGGTAGGCCGCGTCCATGGGCAGGTCGAGGAAGGGATCCGCGCTCCCCGGCGCGTACCCGTGGTGCCCGATCACCCGCACCCGGCCGCCCTCGGAGCTGAAGACCGCGAGCCCCGACGGCTCGAAGCCCGGCATCGACAGCCCGGCCGCCACCCGCAGCACCTCGGCCGTCGATCGGGCCTCCGCGAGCGCCCGCCCCGCATCCAGCAGAAACGCTTCCCTATTGCGCCGCCAGTCGCCCGTGACCATCGGCATGCGGGCCGTGGACGTGCCCGGCTGCGGCTCCGGCACCTCCTGCACCGTGCCGACGAGCACGAAGTCCACCCGCCCCCCGGCCGCGGCCCGCAGCTGCGGCCGCATCCGGCTGCGCACCGTCCGCAGCACCCGGCCCTTGTCGTCGACCACCCGCAGCCGCGCCTCGGTGAGCGTGCCCTCGGCCACGGCCAGGCTGATCACGCCCGAGACCTCCACCCAGTCCACGGCGTGGAAGCGCGCCCTCGTGGCGGACTCGGTCAGCTCCGTACGGGTGGCGGGGAGGCCCAGCAGCCGGGAGGCCTCGGCGTCGAAGGTGGCGATGCGCGTGGCGTTGTCCCAGTGCCACAGGCCGGTCGCGGTGGCGGCCAGTACGTCCTCGGTGCGCATTGCCCTACTTTATGCAGGTCCGCGCGGCGGGTACCACCGAAGGTACGGTGGGCGGATCTTCACAAGCGCGCAGTACGCTTGCTCCCGTGTTGTATGCACGCTAGCCCCGTGCCGCAGGCACGAGCCCTGTGCTTGCCGGCACGCTAGCCCACGCCCTCGATCACGACTTGGATGAACGATGCATCGGTACCGGTCCCACACCTGCGGCGAGCTCCGTGCGGCTGACGTCGACACCGACGTGCGACTGAGCGGCTGGCTGCACAATCGGCGTGACCTGGGCGGCATCCTCTTCATCGACCTCCGCGACCACCACGGCCTGGTGCAGCTCGTGGCCCGTCCCGGCACCCCCGCCAACGAGGCCCTGAGCCACCTCACCAAGGAGACCGTCGTCCGCATCGACGGCAAGGTCGTCAGCCGCGGTGCCGACAACATCAACCCCGAGCTCCCCACCGGCGAGATCGAGGTCGAGGTCGACGCCGTCGAGGTGCTGGGCGCCGCCGAGCCGCTGCCCTTCACGATCAACACCGAGGACGGGGTGAACGAGGAGCGCCGCCTGGAGTACCGCTTCCTCGACCTGCGCCGCGAGCGCATGCACAGCAACATCATGCTGCGCTCCGCCGTCATCGCCTCCATCCGCGAGAAGATGACCAACCTCGGCTTCAACGAGCTGGCCACCCCGATCCTGTCCGCCACCTCTCCCGAGGGCGCGCGCGACTTCCTGGTGCCGTCCCGCCTGCACGCCGGCAAGTTCTACGCCCTGCCGCAGGCCCCGCAGCAGTTCAAGCAGCTGCTGATGATCGCCGGCTTCGACCGCTACTTCCAGATCGCGCCCTGCTTCCGCGACGAGGACGCCCGCGCCGACCGCTCGCCGGGCGAGTTCTACCAGCTCGACATGGAGATGTCCTTCGTCGAGCAGGAGGACGTCTTCCAGGTCATCGAGAAGGTCATGACCGACCTCTTCGAGGAGTTCGGCAACGGCCGCCACGTCACCTCCCCCTTCCCGCGGATCCCCTTCCGCGAGGCCATGCTCAAGTACGGCTCCGACAAGCCGGACCTGCGCGCCCAGCTGGAGCTCACCGACGTCTCCGACGTCTTCGAGGGCTCGGAGTTCAAGGCCTTCGCCGGCAAGCACGTCCGCGCGCTGGCCGTCCCGGCCACCGGCGACCAGCCGCGTAAGTTCTTCGACGGCCTCGGCGACTACGCGGTCGAGCAGGGCGCGAAGGGTCTCGCCTGGGTGCGCGTCGGCGAGGGGAACGCGCTGACCGGCCCGATCGCCAAGTTCCTCACCGAGGAGAACGTCAAGGCGCTCGTGGAGCGTCTGGGCCTGGAGCCCGGCCACGCGATCTTCTTCGGCGCGGGCGAGTTCGACGAGGTCTCCAAGATCATGGGCGCCGTGCGCGTCGAGGCCGCCAAGCGCGCCGGCCACTTCGAGGAGAACGTCTTCCGCTTCTGCTGGATCGTCGACTTCCCGATGTACGAGAAGAACGAGGACACCGGGCAGATCGAGTTCTCGCACAACCCGTTCTCCATGCCGCAGGGCGGCCTGGAGGCGCTGAACACGATGGACCCGCTGGACATCCTGGCCTGGCAGTACGACATCGTCTGCAACGGCACCGAGCTGTCCTCCGGCGCCATCCGTAACCACGAGCCCGAGGTCATGTACCGCGCGTTCGAGATCGCGGGCTACTCCAACGAGGACGTGGAGCGCGAGTTCGGCGGCATGCTGCGCGCCTTCAAGTTCGGCGCCCCGCCGCACGGCGGCATCGCCCCGGGCGTCGACCGCATCGTGATGCTGCTGGCCGACGAGCCGAACATCCGCGAGACGATCGCCTTCCCGCTCAACGGCAACGCCCAGGACCTGCTGATGGGCGCCCCGAGCGAGGTCGACGAGTCCCGCCTGAAGGAGCTCCACCTGTCGATCCGCAAGCCGGTCGTCAAGTAGTACGCGCCTGTACGTACGTACCTGTACGTGCTGAGCCCCCGCGCCGTTCTCGGTGCGGGGGCTCCTGCGTTCTGCCGGTGCCCGGCGTCAGCGCGGGGTGGCCGTGTCGCCGCCGACGTTGCTGATCATGCGCTGGAGGACGGTGAGCGCGGCCGCGTACTCCTCGTCCGTGATGCCCTCGTGGATCTCCGCGCGCAGCTGCGTGACGAGGGCCTTGATCCTGGCCTTGGCGTCCCGCCCGGCGCTGGTGAGGGTCAGCCGGCCGGCGTCGTCGGCGACGAGCCAGCCGCGGTGGAGGAGGCTGTCGACGGCGTGCCCCATCGTCCCGGCGTTCTCGTCGTTGAGGAACGCGTCGAGCCGGTCGCAGACCTCGGCGCGCGTGAGGCCGTTCTCGGTGGCGTCGACGTGGTTGAGCGTCCACCACTGCGGCTGGGTGACGTCCTCGCGGGCCATCGCGCCATGGATGTGGCCGAGCAGGGCCCGCGAGGCGGCCCAGGTCCAGTAGGCGACGGGCTGGGCCGCCAGGGCGGGGACGTCGAGCGGGGCGTCGGGGGTGGCGGGGGTGAGGGTTTCGCGTTCCGTCGTCATGACGATGACGCTAAAAGATCAAGCTGACTTGAGGTCAAGGCCGACCCGGGGACGCGGTCAGTAGCCCGTCGCGCCGTCCGTCCGCTCGCGCAGCAGGTCCGCGTGGCCGTTGTGCCGCGCGTACTCCTCGATCATGTGCAGGAAGATCCACCGCAGGGAGACCTCCTGGCCCTTCACGCTGCCCATCGCGTCCAGCGACAGGGGCGCGCACGTGGCGCGGGCCCGCGCGACCTCCTCCTGCCACACGGCCACGGCGTCCGCGAGCCGCGCGCCCGGGACGACGTCGAGGCCGGCGTTGGACGCGTCGAGCCCCTCGGCGGATCTCGGTTCGCCGCCCGCGCCCGGCCCGAACAGCGGCGGCGCGGCCTCCCGCCGCAACACCCGGCGGAACCACTGCCGCTCCACCTCGCCCATGTGCTGCACGAGCCCCAGCAGGCTCAGTGTGGACGGGGGCGCGGCCGCCTCCCGCGCCTGTTCGTCGGTCAGGCCGGCGACCTTGCGCGCGAGGGTGGCGCGCTGGAAGTCCAGCCAACTCTCCAGTGTGGTGCGCTCATCGGCCGTCAGGGGTGGGATGGCACGCTCTGTCGTCACCATGACGGCAGTGTCACACGAGGGCCGTCAGCATGGGGGCCTTTGGGCAGCATCCTGCGGCGCTGTGGACGGCCCGCGAGAGCCGGCGTCGCGTGATCGCGGGCCGCCACAGTACGGACTCCACGCCGTACTCCGAGACGGCCATCAGCTCGCTCTCCCCGAGCTCGTCCGCGACCAGCACCACGGGCGCCTCGCCCGCGCGGGTCAGCCGCCGCACGGTGGCCGCCGCGGCGTGGTCGCCGGCGCCCATGAGGACGAAGTCGACGTCCCCCTCTTCGTCCCGCCGGACCACCCGTACCTCCGGCAGCACCGCCCGTACCTCGCGGGCGAACCGGGCCCGTGCCAGCTCGTCGGTGGCGTGCACGCTGATGGTGATCGGCTTCTTGAACACTGCGTCTTCCTCGTCTTCCCGGCTTCCCCCGTGTGGTGTGGCTCCAGCCTGGCCGGGCGGCCTCAACGGACGATTACCGTTCCATCAACGGGCAGCGCAGAGGGCCCGGAACCGTGCGGTTCCGGGCCCTCTGCGGCTGCTGAGCGGGGAGGCTAGGCCGCCGGCTCCTCACCGCCGCCGAAGCGCTCGCGGTAGGCCGCCAGGTCATCCTCGGTGATCTTCGCGAAGAGCACCGGCGGAACCTCGAAGGACGTACCGGCCGGGAGGAAGGACAGCGACCGGGCCTCGTCCGCCGTGACCCACGTCTTCGTGTCGCCGGCCAGCGCGAACGCGGAGCGCATGGCCGCCGCCGACGCCGGAATGAACGGCTCCGACACGACGGAGTAGAGGTGGATGAGGTTCATGGCCGTACGGAGCGTCAGCGCGGCCGCCTCCGGGTCGGTCTTGATCTCCAGCCAGGGGGCCTTCGTCTCCAGGTACGCATTGCCCGCGCTCCACAGCGCGCGCAGCGCCTGGGCGGCCTTGCGGAACTGCATGGCCTCCATGTGCTCCTCGTACTCCTGGAGCAGCTGGGCGATCTCGCGGCCCAGCGCGGCCTCCGCCTCGCCCGCCTCGGCACCGGCCGGAACCGTGTCACCGAAGCGCTTCTTCGAGAAGGACAGCACGCGGTTCACGAAGTTGCCGAGGACGTCGGCGAGGTCCTTGTTCACGGTGGCCGAGAACAGCTCCCAGGTGAACGACGTGTCGTCCGACTCCGGGGCGTTCGCCATCATGAAGTAGCGCCAGTAGTCCGCGGGCAGCAGCTCCAGGGCGTCGTGCGTGAACACGCCGCGCTTCTGGGACGTGGAGAACTTGCCGCCGTAGTAGTTCAGCCAGTTGAAGGCCTTGACGTAGTCGACCTTCTTCCACGGCTCGCGGACGCCGAGCTGCGTCGCCGGGAACATCACCGTGTGGAACGGGACGTTGTCCTTGCCCATGAACTGCGTGTAGCGGACGTCCGTCGCCTCGTACCACCAGGACTTCCAGTCCCGGTTCTCCGGGTCCTGGTCCGCCCACTCCTTCGTCGCGCCGATGTACTCGATCGGAGCGTCGAACCAGACGTAGAAGACCTTGCCCTCGGCCGCCAGCTCCGGCCACGTGTCGGCCGGGACCGGCACGCCCCAGTCCAGGTCACGCGTGATCGCCCGGTCGTTCAGCCCCTCGGTCAGCCACTTGCGGGCGATCGAGGACGCCAGCACCGGCCAGTCCTTGCCGTGCTCGTCGATCCACGCCTCGACCTCGCCCTGAAGCTTCGACTGGAGCAGGAACAGGTGCTTGGTCTCGCGCACCTCCAGCTCGCTGCTCCCGCTGATCGCCGAACGGGCGTCGATCAGGTCCGTCGGGTCCAGGACGCGCGTGCAGTTCTCGCACTGGTCGCCGCGGGCCTTGTCGTAGCCGCAGTGCGGGCACGTGCCCACGATGTAGCGGTCGGGCAGGAAGCGGCCGTCGGCGAGGGAGTACACCTGCCGGATCGAGCGCTCCTCGATGAACCCGTTCTTCTGGAGCTGCCGCGCGAAGTGCTGCGTGATCTCCCGGTTCTCCGGCGACGAGCTGCGGCCGAAGTAGTCGAAGGAGAGCCCGAAGCCGTCGTAGATCGCCTTCTGCGCGTCATGCTGCTTCGCGCAGAACTCGGCCACGGGCAGCCCGAGCTCCTTCGCCCCCAGCTCCGCCGGGGTGCCGTGCTCGTCGGTGGCACAGATGTACAGCGTCTCGCGACCGGTCTGGCGGAGGTACCTGGCGTACACGTCCGCCGGGAGCATGGACCCCACCATGTTGCCCAGGTGCTTGATCCCGTTGATGTACGGAAGGGCGCTGGTGATGAGGTGTCGAGCCATTTCCGGCTGCTCCCTGGTCGCGGGCGTATATGGAGACCTTTAGCGTATCCGAGCGACCGGGTGAGACCGCGCGGCGTTTCTTTCAGCCGGCTGCGGGCGGGAGGGGCGTCAGGCTCGGGTGATCACCTCACACTCCCCACCTGCTCACGGCATTGAGCCGCGCCACGCGAGCGCGGAGCGCTTCCGCTTCGGACGCGGGGCGGGTGTGCTCGGGCGGACAGTGCCACGGCAGGCCGCCCTGGGGCGGACGCAGACGTACGGGACCGGCGGGGAGGCCGGGGTCCATGACCTGGCCGAGGCGGTTGGTACGGGTGTCCACGGCGTAGCTGAGAGGAAGGGGAGGGGGATTTTCTCGGCTCACGCCCCTATTGATGCCCACGGATGGCTAGCCTGATCGGTCACGAGATGGATACGGCCGGTGATGTGCGGGATCTCTGGCCAGAGGGTATGCATCTGTCATCAGGGGAGGGTGTTCGCTCATGGGCGAGGTCTATCTGCCGGGAAACCATCGGTACCTCGGAAACCAGTTCATGATGTGGCGGCAAGAGGCTGGAATGTCGCGAGAGGAAGTGGCTGAGGCCGTCGGTTATTCCGCAGAAATGGTGAGGTCTGTGGAGCAGGGGCGGCGTGCTTGCCCGCCGAGAATGGCGGAAATCGCCGATGAGCTCTTCGGAGCGCGGGGAAAGCTGAAGGCCGGGCTTTCGTATCTCACGAGGGAGAAGTTCCCCGAGCGTTCGAAGGAGTTCTTCGCGCTCGAAGGAGAGGCCGTCGTGCTGTGGTCGTACGAGCCCATGCTGATCCCTGGGCTTCTCCAGACTGAGGAGTACGTACGTGCCCTGATGGGCGGCGGGCGCCCGCTGCTGGACGACGAGACCATCGAGCAGCGAGTGGCGGCGCGCCTAGGGCGTCAAGAACTGCTCAAGCGCAGTGGCCCGGTGGACTTCAGTTTCGTCGTGCACGAGGCGGCGTTGCGCACGCCTATGGGCGGCGTTGCTGCGCATAAGCGGCAGCTCCAGCGATTGCTGGAGGTTTCGCACCTGCGGCATGTCTGCCTGCAGGTGATCCCGTTCGATCGGGTCGTGCCTGATGCACTCATCGGCCCTATGGTGTTGCTGGAGACCAAGCATGGCCAACGCTTCACTCTGGCGGAAGGCCAGGAACTCAGTCACTTTTCCTCCGGACAGGAGGAAGTCAGCATTCTGACGCAGCGCTACGGGATGATCCGAGCCCAGGCTCTCTCCTCGGAGGAGTCCAGGGACTTCATTGAACGGATGGTGGACAAGCTATGAGTGGCGAGCTGGTGTGGTTCAAGTCCAGCTACAGCGACCCGCAGGGCAGTAACTGCGTCGAGATATCGGCCGGGCCGGACGCAATACATATACGCGACTCCAAAAGAAAGTCCGGCGCTCAGCTTGCCGTAGAGGTCCCCGCCTGGGCGGGGTTCATCGCGTACATCTCCGCAGCGTAAACACACCCCGCCGGGGGCTCGGATCCGTGGTTCGGGTGCGGGTGAGAACAGGCTGACCTCCGACCCCGGACGTGGCATCCACCGAGCTCCGGGGTGAGGTGGCTGGCCAGTGGCTGGGGTCCGTGGGGCGGGTGCGGGTTAGTGCGGGCTGGGGGCGGGCCCGGATCCGTGGGTTGGGTGCGGGTCAGAACAGGCTGGCAGCAGGGGGAGGGGTGGGGGGCGCGGGCACGTCGGGTGCCCGTCGCCCGGTGGGTGGTGGGCCGCCGTACTCCTGCCGTCACGGATGCACGAGCGTGAGGAGACCTCCCCATCAGCCTGGGCTGATGGGGAGCGGGCTGCTGCCGCGATGTGGCTTGGCCCGTCGTGGGCGTTCCACTCACTTGTTCACCGTCGTGGCTGAGCGGCCGGGTGCGGGTGGTGGGGGCTGGTGTCCTTTCGGCGCGGAAATCAACCGGCGGGGCCGGGCTGCGCGGCGTACAAGTGGCCAGGGAATGGCAGCGGCACGCCTCAGCGGCCCCACCTGATGGCCCGTGCCTCTGCTGCCCCATCACTCGGCTGCGGGCAGTGGTGGTTGGCCTTCCCGGGCCGGAAGTCAACCGCCCAGCAGCCGTGCGCGGCGTACAAGTGGCCCGAGAGCGTAAGCCGCCCGCCTCCCCGGCCTCACCCGGCCGCCCGCGCCTCACTAACCCCAGCCCCACTCCACCGTCCAGCCGCCTGCGCAACCACAAAACCTGGCACGCCTAGTGGAACGCCCACGACGGCAGGAACCACATCGCGGCAGCAGCCCGCTCCCCCTCAGCCCCATCGCACGCGCAAGGTCTCCTCACGCGCCCGCATCCGTGACGGCAGGAGTACGGCGCCCAACCACCCACCGGGCGACGGGCACCCGACAGCCGCAAGCCCCCCACCCTCCCCCCGCTGCCAGCCTGTTCTGACCCGCGCCCAACCCACGGATCCCAGCCCACCCCCAACCCGCACTAACCCGCACCCACCCCACGGACCCCAGCCACTGGCCAGCCACCTCACCCCGGAGCTCGGTGCACGCCACGTCCGGGGTCGGAGGTCAGCCTGTTCTCACCCGCACCCGCCCCACGGATCCCACCCCCCCCCCCCCCACCCCCCACCCCGCCCCGCCCCATCCCGTGACACCGCCTTTCCCGAGCTGCGAGACTCGGCGGCATGGTCACAGATGACCCCGCGCTTGCCGACGTGTGGATGCTGGTGCGCGAGCACCCCGCCACGTTGCACCGGGCCACCCGCGAGCTGGCCGCGGCGCTTGCCGAGGCGTACGGACCCCGCTTCGCGGTCTGGCACACAGACGAACTGCTCTTCGGCGTGCAGGGTGGAAAGCTGGTGCTGCGCACCCTGGGCGGCGCGGACCTGCCCGCCCCCGCCGTCGTGTGCGTACGGCAGATGCCCGGCCCCATGCGCAGCGACCGCGAAGTGACCTTGCTGCGGCACCTGGAGCGTATGGGCAGCACGCTCATCAACACCGTGGGCGCCCAGCTCAAGGCCCGTAACAAGATTCTTCAGTTGCAGGAGCTCGCCTTGGCCGGGCTGCCGGTTCCTGACACGCTTTCCTACGCCACCGCCCCCTTGGAAGGCGTCGTCCGGAGCCCCCACCTGGACACGCCCTGCGTGGTGAAGTCCGTCAGCGGGGCCAAGGGTGGGCGGGTCTTCCTCGCCCGCGACCCGGGCCTGCTGCACGAGCTGGCCGGCAGTCTCACTCAGGACACGCCGTTCCTCTTCCAGGAGCACGTCGCCCACTCGCACGGCCGCACTCTGCGCGTGATCGTGATCGACGGTGAACCGGTGGACGCCGTCCTGCACACCTCCGGCAACGGTGCCCTCGCCGCCAACATCGCCCGGGGTGGCTCCGCGACCCTGTGCGCAGGCCGCTATCCGGAGGCGGAAAAGCTCGCCGCCCGCGCGGCCCGCGCCCTGGGTCTGGACATCGCGGGGGTGGACCTGCTGTTCGCCTCCCCGGACACCTTCACCGTCTGCGAGGTGAACGCCGTCCCGGGCTGGCGCCCGGAGATGACCGCTGTCGCCCCCGCCATCACGGCCTGCATCGCCCGCCGCCTCTCCGCCCGCTGAGCTTCGGGCCGCCTACGCCCCGCCGCAGGCACTGCATGTGCCGCAGGCGCCCCGGCGCCGCCCCGCCCCCGCCGGGCGGCCCGCCCGATGCCTCGGGTGGATCAGGCGTTGTGACCGTTGTGACCGGGTGGCGGGGGCTGCCCCTCCCGCCACCCGGTTCCCCCTCCCTCTCACAGGAGCACCGGAGGAAACCTCGGCGGACGCTCCGGAGGAAGTCTCGGTGGATGCTCCGGGCGGCGTCTCAGTGGAAGAACACGACGTCGACCTGGCCGTCCGCCCGGTAGGAGAAGCCGGCTTCTCCGCTGCCCTGTCCCGGCGGCTGGGTGACGAAGTCGACGGCGTCCTGGAGGGAGGCGAACGTGCCCGCGTGGGATGACGTCCGCGCCTCGCCCTCCTCGCTGGGGACGACCTCGCCGGGAACGGCCATGAGAGAGCTCCTGTATCCGCAGAGTGACTCTGTGATTACCAACAGTAGTTGTTCGATCGGCTCTCCGTAACCGCGTGCACAGGGCGCGCGGAGGCTCCCCGGGGGCGCGAGCAGCGCGTTGGAGAGGTTTGCGAAACATGTCCTGCTGTACACCGCATCCTGGGAGGGGAGACGTACTGCCGCCGGACGAGACGAGACGGACGAGGACATGCGGGTACTGGTCGCCGAAGACGAAGAGATACTGGCCGAGCTGGTCGCGACAGGCCTGCGCAGGGCCGGGTTCGCCGTGGACACCGTCTACAGCGGAGACGCGGCCATCGCCTACCTGTCCCTGCACGACTACGACGTCGTCGTCCTCGACCGCGACCTGCCGCGCGTGCACGGCGACGACGTGGCCCGGCACCTGGTCGCGGGCGGCTCCCGCACCCGCATCCTGATGCTCACCGCCGCCGGGTCGATGGAGGACCGGGTGGCCGGGCTGGACCTGGGCGCGGACGACTACCTCCCGAAGCCGTTCGAGTTCCCCGAGCTGATCTCGCGGGTGCGCGCCCTGCGGCGGCGCAGCGCGCGCCCGGCCCCGCCGCTGCTGGAGCGGGCGGGCCTGCGGCTCGACACGGTGCGCCGGACCGCCGACCGGGACGGGCGGGCCCTCGACCTCTCGCCCAAGGAGTTCGCCATCCTGCAACTGCTCCTGGAGGCGGACGGGGCGGTCGTCAGCGCGGAGGAGCTCCTGGAGCGCGCCTGGGACGCGCACGCCGACCCGTTCACCGGCGCGGTGCGGGTCGCGATGAGCAAGCTGCGCGGCAAGCTGGGGGAGCCGGCGCTGATCCGTACGGTGCAGGGCGTGGGATACGCGCTGTGAAGTCCGTCAGGCGGCCGTTCCTCACGGCCCGTACCCGTATTGCCGTGGCCTTCGGCGGGATCTTCCTCGTGCTCGGCGGGGCCCTCCTGCTCACCGTCAACCTGCTCTCACGCGCCGGTACGGAGGAGCGGGCGACGACGATCGCGCGCAACGCGGTGCCCGTCGAGCTCGTCCGGCCGGGGGAGCGGGTGAGCGCGTGGACGGCGTACCGGATTTCGGGCGACGTCAGCGCCGCCGCCTCCCAGGAGATGATCATGTGGTCGGCGGTGGCGCTGTTCGTGACGGCGCTGCTGGCCGTCGGGGTGGGCTGGTGGACGGCGGGCCGCTGTCTGCGCCCCGTCCAGGGCGCGTTCGAGAGCCAGCGCCGCTTCATCTCCAATGCTTCGCACGAACTGCGGACGCCGCTCGCCGTGCAGCGCACGGCCATCCAGGTCGGGCTGGACGGGGAGCCGTCCCCGGAGGAGCTCGCGCACGTACGGACCACGCTCCTGGAGGCCAACCGCCGCTCCGAGCGCCTCATCGACGACCTGCTCCTGCTCGCCCGCAGCGACCGCGGCCTGGAGCGGCGCGACCCCCTCGACCTCGCCGACGTCGTCTCGGAGGAGACCGCGGCGATCGCGGTGCGCGCGGAGAAGGCGGAGGTACGGGTCTCCGTCCGCAGCGAGCGGGCGCCGCTGCGGGGCAACCGCGTCCTGCTCGGGCAGCTCGCCGGGAACCTGCTGCGGAACGCGGTCGAGTACAACCACCGGGGCGGCGACGTCGACGTGATCGTCGAGCCGGGACGGCTGGTGGTCCGCAACTCCGGGCCGGTGGTGGCCGCGGCCGACATCCCGGCGCTGTTCGAGCCGTTCCGGCGCGGGGAGGGCAAGGAGCGGCTCTGCGGCGGCACGGGCCTGGGCCTGTCCATCGTCCAGTCGATCGCACGGGCCCACGGGGGGCGGGCGAGCGCCGTGCCGAACCGGGGCGGGGGGCTGCGGGTGACGGTGGAGATCCCGGCGCCGGGGAGGTGAGTCCCCGCCGGTCTCCCGGGGAGGTGAGTCCCCGCCGGGCCCTGGGGGCGCGGCCGGAACTCGCCCCGGGAGACCGGGCGGGCTCCGGGCTCAGCCCTCGATGATGCCCGCGGCCCTGGCCTCCTTCAGCCAGTCCGGGAACTCCACCATCAGCTCCGCGTACAGCTGCGCGTCCGTGAGCGACTTCGGGTCGCGGCCCGCGTGGAAGAAGCCCGCGTTGTCCACGACACGCTTCTCCGGGACCGGCAGGTCGTCCAGCTTCCGGAGGAAGTCGAAGCCCTTGCCCTCCGGGTCGCCGAAGGCGACGAACTGCCAGAAGATCGGCAGGTTCGCGCTCTCGCAGAGGGCCCGCTCCGCGGCCGGCTTGCTGTACGGGCCGCCGTCCGTCTGGAAGATGACGAACGCGGGGGCGGTCGAGCCGGACTTCTTGTAGTGCTCGATCACCGCCGCCATCGCCCAGTGGTAGTTGGTGCGGCCCATGTGGCCCATGGAGGAGTGCAGTTCCTCGATGCGGCCCTCGTAGTTGCCGAGGTCGACCTCGGCCACGCCGTCGACGTCCGTCGAGAAGAAGACGACCGGCACCGTGCCGTCGTCGTCCAGGTGGGCGGACAGGCCGAGGGCCTGCTCGGCGAGGTGCTGGACCGTGCCGTTCTTGTAGAACTCGCGCATGGAGCCGGAGCGGTCGAGGACGAGGTAGACCGCCGCGCGCTGCCCCGTCAGGCCCTGCTTCTCCAGGGAGGCACCGGCCTCCTTGTAGAGGCTGACCATGCCGGGGGCGCGCGCTTCCAGCTTCTGGAGGCTGATGGCGGGGGACTGCGCCGGGCTGGCGGCGGCGGACTGCGCCGCCGCTTCCTCGCGCGGCGGCATCGCCGGGGACGGCTCCGGCATCGGGGGGCCGGGTGCGGGCTCCGGCTTGCGGACCGGGTCCGGGCCGGGTGCGGGCTCGGGCACCGGCTCGGGATCGACCGGCGGTACGGGCTCCGGCTGCGGTACGGGGGTGGGCGTCGGGACGGGCGTGGGCTGCGGCTCGGGCTCGGGGCTCGGCTCCGGCGGCACGGGCCCGGGACCGGGGCGCGGGCCGGGGGTGGGTCCCGGCTGCGGCGTCGGCTCCAGCGGGCCGGGATCCGGGATGCGGTCAGCGTCCGGCTCGTCGAGGGGGTTGTCGAGCGGCTCCGCCGGCCGTGCGGAGGCCCCGGCGGAGCTCCCGCCGGTGCCCCCGCCGCCCTGCTGCGGCGGCACCGCGGCACGGACGGGCTCGGGCGCGGGTTCGGGGGCCGGCTCGGCGGCGGTCTCTTCCGCAGAGGTGCGGGGCCGGGCCACGAGCGGCTCGGTACGCGGTTCAGTGCGCGGCGCGCTGCCGGATCCGCTCAGCGGGCCGGTACCGGAATCGCTCCGCGGCTCGGTGCGCGGTTCGGCGCGCGGCTCCGGGTCCGGCTCCTGGGCGGGCGCGGGCACGGACGGCGGCGCGCTCAGGCGCTTGCTCGCTTCGTCTCGCTCGGCCGTCGCTGTCCTGGACCGGCCGAACGCGTTCCGCAGCAGACTCCGAATGCCCATGTGGAGTAGTCCTTCACGTGTCTCGGGAGCTATGAAATGTCCGTGTTGCGGGTATACATCCCCCTGGGGGACGGTGACGTAAGGCTAGCCGCCCCCCTATTCCCCGCATGCTCAGACCCTCGCGAGGCACTCCCGGCCGCCCCACGCACGGGGGACGGCCGCTACGCCCACTTGGGGCCACGGAAGTTCACGCTCCGTCAGACAGGGACCTCACCGACGGCGTTTTCCCGCCACTTCCCGCCACACCGCAGGCGGCGCACTCAGCGGCGCAACGGCCGTACGAACACCTCCAGGGCGTCCCCGACGTCCCCCGCCGCCGGCAGCCGCAGCCGGCCGGCCTGCTGCCAGCCCCAGGACCGGCGGGCCGCCTCCGCCGCCGCGGCGTGCGCGTCCGCGGGGGAGAGGACCAGCGCCGCGAGCGCCGCGCCGCTGCCGGACAGCAGCCGGTCGTGCAGCCGCCGCCCGATGCCCTGGCGGCGCTCGCCCGGCGCCACCACCAGCTCGGCGACCGCGAACACCCGGCCCGCCGCGGTCAGCTCCGCCAGCTGCCCGGGCACGGGCCCGGCGAAGCCCTCCCACCGGGCGCTGTCGCGCGGCAGGGGATAGCCGTACGCGCAGCCGACCGGGCGCCCGCCGGAGTCCGCGACGACCAGGTCGAAGCCCGGCCGCGCCGAGTGTTCCGCGAGGCGTTCCCGGAAACGGCTGCGGCTGTGGAAGGGCTCGACGTACGGTTCCCCGTGGCCGTGCGGTTCCGCGGGCGCCGCGGCGCCGCGCTCCGTAGCTCCGCGCGCCGTAACGCCGTACGCCGCGGCGTGCAGGTCCGCGAGCTGGTCGCGGTACTGGTCGGCCTGCCAGCGGCTCAGCCTGCGAAGGAAGACGTCACCCATGCGCCCTTCTTGCCCAGCGGAACCCCCACCCACCCGCCGCCGGGCCCGGTTTCCGGCGCGATAACGGCAGGCGGCCGGCAGGACACGCGCAGGACAAGAGCAGGGTAAGAAATGGGTCCAGGGCAACCCTGTCCACCCATTCCGGCCTCTTCATCGGTGAGTATCGCTCTACCGAACATGAGTACCCACCGCGGGGGCAGGGAGTTGAGGGGCGCATGGGCCTGACCAGCAGGTCACTCTTCTACACGGTGGTGTTCGTCGCCGTGGTGTGTGTGGGTCTCACGCTCTGGCTCTGGCCGCGGCTTTCCGGGCGCGGCGTGCTGCCCGTGCTCGGCCGGCTCGGCGCCATCGTCGTCACCCAGCTGACGATCATGTCCTCGGTGCTGCTCGCGGTGAATTCCGCCAATAGTTTCTACGGCTCGTGGGGCGAGCTGATCGGCAAGTACGACAAGTCGCCGGGCGAGGTCACCCAGCTCACCGAGAACGGCGGCGCGAACGCCGCGCCGGTCGACGCGGGCAAGGGCGGCCTCGTACGGAACACCGGCACGGAGGGCATCGACAAGAGCGACATCCCGCAGGGGCCGAAGGACAAGGTCGGCACGCTGGAGTCGGTGCGCCTGGTCGCCCGCCGGGCCGGGGTCATGGAGCCCGCGTTCGTCTACCTCCCGCCGCAGTACTACCAGGAGCAGTACAAGCGCCAGCGCTTCCCCGTCATCGTCGCCGTCAGCGGCTACCCCGGCGGGATCACCAACCTCGCCCACTTCCTGAAGGTGCCGAAGACGGCGAGCGACCTGATCGGCGAGCGCAAGATGCAGCCGACGGTGATCGTGATGGTGCGGCCGACCATAGCCCCGCCCCGCGACACGGAGTGCGTGGACGTGCCGGGGGGACCGCAGTCGGAGACCTACTTCACCAAGGACCTGCCCGAGGCGATCAAGAGCGCCTACCGCGTCGGCCACGAGGCCAGCGCCTGGGGCGTCATGGGCTACTCCTCGGGCGGCACGTGCGCGCTCGAACTCGCGATGCGCCAGCCCGGTACGTATCCGGTGGCGGGCGCCCTCTCCGCCGACTACAAGATCAAGAATGATCTGACCACGGGAAATCTCTTCGGTGACGGAGAGACGGGCGAGAAGAACAAGCGCGAGCACGATCTGCTCTGGCGGCTGGAGCATTTGCCCGTGCCGCGCGTTTCGGTGCTCGTCACCAGCAGCAAGGAAGGCGAGAAGAACTACAAGGAGACGGAGAAATTCCTCAAGGCCGTCAAGGAACCGATGACGGCAGCGAAGATCATTCTTCCGTCGGGGAGCCATAACTTCACGACGTGGCGGCGGGAGATCGGGCCGACGCTGGAGTGGATGGGCAAGCAGATGACGTTCCCGCAGGACGTCAGCAATTAGGGCTGGGGCTCCTCAGGCTGTTCTTCCGGAGCTTCGGCGTCCGGGGCTTCGGCGTCCGCGGTGATCCCCGGCGGCCGAGCGCCCGGCACCTGCCCTCCCGGCCCCTCCAGCTCCTCGCTCAGCCAGGCGAACGCGGCCGGGTACATCGAGATCCACGTGTGGTAGTTGTGGCCGCCCGCCGGTGCCAGCATCGTCCGCAGCCGGACGCCGCTGCCGGCCGCGGCCTCCTCGAAGTGTTCGATGAGGGACGGCGGGCTGGAGCGGTCCTGCCGCGACGTCGCCAGGAACAGCCCGACGCCGGGCTCGGCCGGCGGCTTCGTGTGCGACACCAGCCACGTGGGGCTGTTGTGCTCCCGCAGGACCGGATCGGTCAGGGCGCCCTGCTCGCCGTTGAGCGGGTCGGGGTCGAGGGCCGCGCCCGCGCCGAAGACCCGCGGGTACTGCAAGGGCAGCTTGGCGGCGCAGTAGCCGCCGGTGGAGATGCCCAGCAGGCCCCACGAGCGCGGGCCCTTCCCCGTACGGAAGTGCTGCCGGATCACCTCCGGGACGTCCGCCGAGAGCCAGGTGGCGATCTTGTGGCCGGGGATGTCGGCGCAGTCCGTGTCCAGGCCGCCGGGGTTGATCACCGGCACGGCCAGGATGAACGGGTGGGTCGCCCCCGTCCGCAGCAGCTTCTTGAAGGCCGCCGGCATGTGGCCCTGGTCCAGCCAGGACTGCGGCGAACCGGGGATGCCGTGCAGCAGGATCACCACGGGGAACGGCGTGCGGCGGTAGCGCGGCTCGTCGTACTGCGGTGGCGTCCACACCATCACCTGACCGGACAGGGCCGAACGGGGGCCCCGTACGTACGTCTGCTGTATCCCCGCGTCCCCGCGCAGGAAGCGGGCGCGGTCGGGCGGCGGGCCCGGCATCGCCACCGGGCCGCTGCCGCCGGCGCGGCCCAGCAGGTCGTCCCACGAGGCGTACAGCCCGTAGCTGGTGTTGATCCACGCGGCCACCACGCAGATGGCCGTCACCTGGCACAGCCCGATCAGCAGCACGCGCGCGAGCCAGCGGGCGGGGGCCGGGCCGGGGACCCTCGACCAGAGGAGGAGGGTGGCCAGCACGGCGCACGCCGTCGCCGCGGCCAGCGCGGCGAAGAAGGCGGCTCCGGTGAGACTCATCGCTCCCATAGATATCCCATAGATACACGTTGGCTGGTTCGCTCTCCTCCCTTGACG
Organism: Streptomyces sp. SCA2-17; assembly: GCF_044336695.1. Taxonomy (NCBI): domain Bacteria; kingdom Bacillati; phylum Actinomycetota; class Actinomycetes; order Kitasatosporales; family Streptomycetaceae; genus Streptomyces; species Streptomyces sp. SCA2-17. The sequence continues at coordinate 3,020,924 of NZ_CP117521.1, read as the reverse complement.
CGGGTGTGCTGCATACGCTCGACGCCGCGGGCGCGCCCGGTACCGGCTGCGGCCGCTGGATGCCCAGCCCTCCACCGCCGCGGAGGCGGTGAGCGGGCCCATCGATTCGGAGGCGTGCCGTGGCCAAGCAGGACCGTGCGATCAGGACTCGACAGACCATCCTGGAGGCGGCCGCGGTGGTGTTCGACGAACGGGGCTACGACGCCGCCACGATCAACGAGATCCTCGCGCGGGCGGAGGTCACCAAGGGTGCGCTGTACTTCCATTTCCCCTCGAAAGAGGACCTCGCGCTCGCCGTCATCGACGCGCAGGCCGAGGCGACGTCGGCTCTCCTGGACCTGCCCGGCGGGTGCCGGATGCAGCGGCTCGTCGACCTCGGCATGGTCTTCGCGCACCAGCTGCTCGTCGATCCCGTGCTGCGGGGGAGCGTGCGGCTGACGATGGAGCACGGGTCGGCGGCGCTCCTGCACCGGAGCGGGCCGTTCACCGGGTGGATCGAGCTCCACACCCAGCTGCTGGCGGAGGGCAAGGACCGGGGGGAAGTGTTACCGGACGTGGTGCCGGCGGAGGTCGCGGAGCTGCTCGTGGGGGCGTTCGGGGGGATCAACGCGCTGTCGCAGTCGGTCTCCGACCGGGCGGATCTCGAACGGCGCGCGATCGTGCTCTACGAGCACCTCATGCCCTCCATCGCCGTCCCCGCGGTCCTGGCCCGCCTGGACATGGCCCCGGGGCGCGGAGCGAGGGCGCTCGCGCTGGCGACGCTGGAACCGGTGCCGGTCGGCGCGTAGCGCCTCCGGCGGGGGGTACGGGCTTTCCGGCGCGGGGCGCCTCCGGCGGGGGGCGGGTCTCGGTGCGGGGCGCCTTACTTCCGCCGCGGCGGTGATAAGCCACGGCGGTGGTGTTCGGCGGTGCCGTACGGCTTGAGGGCGGTCGGGCACCGCCGGGGGCGCGGGTGGGTGGTTGCGCGCCGTGGCGGCGGGGTTGATTCGGTGGTCCGGTGTGCCGTGCCCGGCAAGGGGGCTGGGGTCCGGGCACTTTCTTCCGCCGCGGCGGTGATAAGCCACGGCGGTGGTGTTCGGCGGTGCCGTGCGGCCTGGGGGCGGTTGGGCACCGCAAGGGCTCCCGGCGCCGGCCGTCCCCGTGCTGCCGCCGGGCGGTCCCCCCGGTGCGGGGCCGGCACCCTTCTTCCGCCGCGGCGGTGATAAGCCACGGCGGTGGTGTTCGGCGGTGCCGTGCGGCCTGGGGGCGGGGCGGCACCGCCGGGGCGTGGGTGGGGTTGCGCGCCGTGGCGGCGGGTTTGTTCTGCCGTTCGGCGGAGAACAGGGCCGCACCGGCCCGGCGCGGGTACGCGGGCCGGGCCGGGTCAGGCCGTGGGGGCCGCGGCGGCTGCGAGGACGTCCAGGGCCACGTCCAGGAGCGCCTCGCGGCGCTGCTCCGCCGTGCCGGACGCGCCCGCGTCCGGCACGAACGCGCCGAAGTGGACCGTGAGCACCGCGCTCGCGACCCGCATGCGGCAGCCGAACTCCAGGTCACCCGCGTGCATGAGCCGCGAGATCGCGGTCACCCGGTCGCTGAGCTCCCGCCCGACCGCGAGGTCGCGCAGCGTCGCCTGGTTCTCCTGGAGGATGTGGTAGATCGGCATCGCCGAGGCGAGCGCGGCGCTGTACCGCCGCAACAGCTCCCGCTTCGTCTCCATCGTGGGCGGTTGTTCCTCCGCCCACGCGATGAGTTCGTCGACCGGCCTCCCCAGGTCCTTGGAGAGCGCGCTGAGGATGTCCTCCTTCGTCTTGAAGTGGTAGTACAGCGCCGCCTTCGTGACGCCGAGCGCCTCGGCGATCTCCCGTAGCGACGTCTTCTCGTAACCACGCGAGACGAAGAGGTCCAGGGCCGTTTTCTGGATGCGCTCCCGGGTGTCGCTCCGGCGCGCCTGAGGGGTGCTGCCCATGGGTCTCTCCTGCCGTTTGTCGTGAACCTGTCGCCCCCCAGGCGCTCCTGCTTGACGCCCGGTCAGCTGGCAGCCCGCCTTCCCACCGCTCCCAACTGGCCGCGCCTGCAAGCAAGTGGACGTGCCGGGCCGCCGCCGCACATGCCAGGGGGAGTGGAGATCATGCCGCAGAAAAGACCCCCGGCGGGCTCGCAGCGGCCGACCGCGACATCACCGACACGCAATACATACATTGTCGTGGTCAGAATGGTCGCGTGGTGGCCAAGTGGCCATAGAGGCGGGCGACATGGGGCACGGAAGCGCCGCGAATCCGTCACCCCGCGAGGCGCGCATCGCCACTCATTCCTTGACATTCCTGCTTGACGCCCCCCAAGCCATGTCTTACGTTCCGTCCTGGCTGGCCAGCCGCCCGGCAAGCAGCCCGGCGCCCCGCAGGTCCGGCGGCCCGGCGGCCCGGCGGCGACGCGGAGGGGGATCCGGATGGTCAAGGCGGACATGGTGCTGGACGTCATCTGCGTCCACTCCTACATCGGCTACACCCGCCTCGTCCGCGCCGCGGACCGCCTCCGCGCCCGCGGCACCGCCGTCGCGATCACCTTCCGCCCGTACGAGATCGCCCCGGCCGCCTCCGACAGCCCGCAGCCCCTCATGCCCTTCCTGGAACGCGCGCTCGGCCCGTACGCCGCACAGCAGACCGAGCTGTTCACCTGGCAGGCCGCCCGCGACGGGCTGGACCTCCGCTACGACCGGGCCGTCGCCACCGGCACCTTCCGCGCCCACCTGCTGATCGCCCGCGCCGCCGAGCAGGGCCGCGCCGAGGCCGTGGTCGAACGGCTGTTCCGTGCGCACTTCGCCGAGGGCGAGCACATCGCCGCCGAAGAGGTGCTGCGGGACGTGGCCGAGGAGTGCGGCGTGGACCTCACCCCGTACGGACCGGACGTGCTGGCGCGGACCTCGCCCGAAGCGGAGGAGCTCCGCGGCGAGTTGCACCGGCTGCGGCACCACGGCGTCACGGGCGCCCCCCTCTTCCGGATCGCCGGCGGACCGGTCCTGCTGGGCGTGCAGACCGAGGGCGCTTTGTACGAGGCGATGGCGCGGGCGGCCGCCGCCCGAACCGCCGGCGCCACCCCCTGACGCTGCTCATTTCCCTCTCACTGCCCTGCCTATTTACATTTATCGGCCAGTCCTACACGCCGCGATCCCACTGGCTCGAATGAGTGAAAGGCCGGAACTTCCGTATAGAGGCGGAGTTATTCAGAACGCTTTCCCAGTGGGGGCGCTACACGATCGAAAGGCTTAGGACGTGCTCAACAAGGTAATTGCCACGGCAGCCCTGACGGCGTCCGCGGTCGGCACCATGGCCGGCCCGGCGATGGCCATCGGAAACGACCAGGACGTCGCGAACGGCAACGCCGCGAAGACCGGTTACGGCAACACGCACACCGGCGGCAAGGAAAGCCCGCAGATGAGCCTGATCCAGGGCACGCTGAACAAGCCGTGCATCGGCATCGGCAAGCTCGGCCTGCAGTCCGTGCTGGCGCTCATCAACATCGGCATCCAGGACGTGCCGATCCTCACGTCGCAGCAGCAGCAGCAGTGCACCGACAACTCCACGATCAGCGACGGGGACGACCCGCTGTCGCACATCCTCTCGGAGATCCCGATCATCTCGGGCAACGGCTCCGGCAACAAGACCGAGGGCGGCCACCACCACGGCGGCCACCACGGCGGCTTCGGCGAGCACAACGGCTTCGGCCACAACGGCTTCGGCGGTCACTGAGCATCGCAGCAGTCGGACGGAAATTCCCCCTGCGGCGGGTGTGCGGGCCCCGCGGCAGGGGGATTTCCCATTCATTTCCCCGGCGCCGGATGCCGGGTGGCGCCCGGCCCCGGGCGGTCAAGTCCGGTTCCTGGGCCGAATGAGTGAAGGGCCGTATCCGGTAATAACCTCCCGGAATTTCCCGAGTTAGGCAGAGGGCTCAGAGAGCTCAGAGATCCCGTAATCGTCGAGCCAGAACGAGGAACCAAGCGTGATCAAGAAAGTAGTGGCCACGACCGCACTCGTGGCTTCCGCGGCCGGCGTGTCGGCGACCCCCGCGATGGCCGTCGGTGACCGCCAGGACGTTGCGAACGCCAACGGCGCGGGCCAGATGTACGGAAACACCTGGACGGGCGGCTACATGAGCCCGCAGATGGGCCTGATCAACGGCTCGCTGAACAAGCCGTGCATCGGCATCGGCAAGCTCGGCGCCCAGTCCCTGATCGGCCTGCTCAACATCGGCCTCCAGGACATCCCGATCCTGTCCTCGCAGCAGCAGCAGTCCTGCACCGAGAACTCCACGATCAACGACGGGGACGACCCGCTGTCGCACATCCTGGACGAGATCCCGATCATCTCGGGCAACGGCTCCTGGAACCACAGCGACCACGAGGGCGGTCGCCACCACCACGGTCGTCACCACCACCACGGTGACGACCACCGCGGCGGACACGACGATCACGACGATGACGACGATCACGGCGGCTGGCACCACGGGCACGGCCACTGACGGCAGCCCGCCCCCGCACCACGGACGCCCCCGGCCATCCCGGGGGCGTCCGTGTGCGTAGGGACCGCTCCATGCCGGCGTACTCAGCGCACCCCCGCGTGCAGCCACGCCACCTTGTCGTACAGCTCGTCCGCCGTGAGGGAGCACAGCATCCGGTTACGGGCCCGGGCCGCCTCCCCCTCCGGGTGGTACAGCTGCCTGCCCATCTCGCGCGCCACCAGCTGCGTCCGCGCCGTGCGCTCGCTCCGCGCCGCGTTGTACTTCTCCAGCCGCCGCTCCAGGGCCGGTTCGTCCGGCTCCGCGCCCCGTAGCAGCTCGCCGAGCAGCACCGCGTCCTCCAGCGCCATGCACGCGCCCTGCGCCGCGTACTGGAGCATGGGGTGCGCGGCGTCGCCCAGCAGCGTCACCCGGCCGTCCGTCCAGCCCGCCACCGGGTCGCGGTCGCACAGCACCCACGCCCGCCAGCCCTTGCCGAGCTCCAGCAGCCGCCGCGCGGCGTGCCCCAGCTCCGGGAACTCCGAGACGACCGCCTCGGCGGGCACCGGCAGCCCCGCCACCGGCTCCGAGGCGGCGTCGTCGCGGGTCGCCGCCAGGTTCAGGCACTTGCCGCCGGCGATGGGGTAGTGCACGAAGTGCCACTTGGGCCCGGCCCACAGCGTGACGCTGTTCCAGCGCAGCTCCCGCGGCACCTGGTCCATGGGGATCACCGAGCGGTAGATGGTGTGGCCCGACACGCGCGGGTCGCCGTCGCCGACGAGCTGGCGGCGTACGGCCGAGCGGATCCCGTCGGCACCGACCAGCACGTCGCCGCGGAAGGAGCGCCCCGTGCACGTGACGGCGGTGACGCCCGTCGCGTCCTGCTCGTAGCGCACGACGTAATGGCCGCCGAGAAGCGTGACGGCGGGGTGTGCGCGGCAGGCGTCGAGGAGCGCCTGGTAGAGGTCGCCGCGGTGCACGACGGCGTACGGATTGCCGAAGCGCTCCCGGTAGGCGCCGGTCAGCGGCATGCGGGCGATCCGCTCGCCGGTCGTGCCGTCCATGAACTGCAGTTCGTCGATCAGCACGGCCCGCGCGCGGACCGCGGCACCGACGCCGAGGCTGTCGAGGGCGTGGAAGGCGTTCGGTCCGAGCTGGATGCCGGCCCCGACCTCGCCGAAGACGTCGCTGCGCTCCAGCACGGTCGCCCGGTGCCCCTGCCGGGCGACGGACAGGGCGGCCGCGAGACCGCCGATCCCGGCGCCGGCGATAAGGATGTTGGCCATGTCGTCTCTCGCAGTCCTTTCGGTGACGCGGGGGCTTCGGAGCCGTCGGACGACCGTCGGACGGCGGTCAGACGGCGGTCTTGCGGTCCAGGACCAGGTCGTGGCCGACGACGTAGGACGCCTCGTCGGAGGCCAGCCACAGCACGGTGTCGGCGATCTCCTCGACCTTCGCGCCGCGGCCCAGCGGGCAGGGGCTGATGGCGTTGATGCGGATGCCCTTGTCGATGTATTCGCGGGCGGCGGTCTGCGTGAGCGTGCTCACCGCCGCCTTCGACGCCGCGTACGCGCCGAGGCCCGGCAGCATGCCCTGGCTGCCGATGTTGCTGGCCGTATTCACGATCACGCCGCCGCCGTTGGCTTCCATGTGGGCGATCTCGTGCTTCATGGAAAGCCAGACGCCGGTCAGGTTGGCGGCCAGGGTCTCGCCCCACACGCTCTCGCAGATCTCCGCCACGGGCTGGTTGGGGCCGAGTTCGGTGACGTTGTTGAAAGCGACGTCGATGCGGCCGTGCCGCTCGACGACGGCGGCCACGACGGCTTCGGCGTCGGACGCCTCACCGTTTTTGCCGTGCCGGGTCACATCGGCGATTCCGCAACTGGCGCTGCCGCCCAGGGCCTTGATCTCCTCAACGGTGTCGTGCAGCATTTCCGGGTGCCGGCCGGCGACCACGACGTCGGCCCCCTCGCGTGCGAAAGCGAAGGCGGCGGCCCGTCCGATGCCCTCTCCGCCCCCGGTGACCAGGACAACCTTGCCTGCGAATCGCTTGGACATCGCGTCTCCCCTGTGCGGACCCGTTCCGAGTGGTGTCTCAACTTCCCCAAGCATCAGGGGAATCGGGGCGGGGCGGCCGCATATGCGTTTGACTTCGTCAGGTGCGGCACCTGACGGAGTAAGGGAAAGAGCTTCGACCGGGCCGGGGAATGCGGCGAAGACTTCCAGACATGATTACGCTCTCGTGGACCCGTAAAGTCGATGACCCTGCCGACGCGCCGTGCACCACGCGCGAGCGGTTGTGGCGCGTACTGCTGCACAAGGCGGAACATCCCGTCGGCTACGTACCGGCGATCACCGACTGCCGGATCCTGGAGCGCTACGAGGACGGTTTCCTGCGCGAGGCCCGGCGCGGTGCGCGGCTGCTCGTCCAGCGCGTCACTCCGGACGAGGCGGCCGGCCGCATCACCTTCCGGCACGCGGACTCCTCCGATATCGCCGTGATCACCAACCAGATGGGCGAGGACGAGCACGGCAACCTCACGCTCACCCTCAGCATCACCCTCACCGAGGCCCCGTCGTCGGCCGTGCTCCGCGAGAACGTCTACCTCCACGAGCTCGACGCGGACTTCGCCGCGACCCTCGACGCCATGACGACGGTGCTGCGGCAGCACGCGCTCCAGGGGCTCGGCGATGCCGGAGATGCCGGCGATGCGTGAGAGCAGGGCAACGGGGGAGAGCGGGGCGATAGGCGACGGCGGGGCCCGGCGGTTCTCGCGGCGGCAGGTCGTCGCGCGGGCGGCGGCCGTGGGCGCCGGGGTGGTGCTGGCGGGGCCCCTGGGGCGCGCGGCGGCCGACGGGGGCGTAGGTACGGGTGCGGGCGCGGGTGCTCCGGGTGTCTTCGGCCCGCTCACCGTCCGCCCCTCCGACCGGCGCTACGCCGACCTCGCCCGGGGCGCCAACCGCCGCTGGACCGGCACGCCCGACGCCGTACGCCTGGTGGGCTCGGCCGACCACGTGCTCGCGGCCGTGCAGGAGGCGGTCGACACGGGCCGCAAGCCGGCCGTGCGCAGCGGAGGGCACTGCTACGAGGACTTCGTGACCTCGGACGACGTACGGCTCGTCATCGACACGAGCTTCCTGGACGGGGTCGGCTACGACCCGGCCCGGCGCGCGTTCTTCATCGAGCCGGGCGCCCGGCTGGGCGACGCTTACCGCACCCTGTACAAGGGCTGGGGCGTCACGGTGCCCGGCGGGACGTGCCCCACGGTGGGCGCGGGCGGGCACATCGTGGGTGGCGGCTACGGCGCGCTGTCCCGGTTGCACGGGCTCGTCGTGGACCACCTGTACGGGATCGAGGCCGTCGTCGTCGACGCGAACGGGACCGCCAGGAAGGTGTTCGCCACGCGGGAGGAGAACGATCCGCTGCGCGAGCTGTTGTGGGCGCACACGGGCGCGGGCGGCGGGTCGCTGGGGGTCGTGACGCGGTACTGGATGCGCTCGCCGGGTGCGGGCGGGACCGAGCCCGGGGCGCTGCTGCCTCAGCCGCCCTCCGAGCTGCTCGTCTCCACGGTCTCGTGGCCGTGGGAGGGGATGACGGAGGCGGCGTTCTGCACGATCCTGCGGAACTACGGGCGGTGGTGCGAGCGCAACAGCGCGCCCGGCTCCCCGTACGCGAGCCTGTTCAGCCAGCTGAAGCCGGCGCACCGGTCGGCCGGGTCGTTCTCGATGACGACGCAGATCGACGCGTCGGTGCCGGGTGCGGCCGGGCTGCTGGACGTGTTCCTGGCCGAGGTCGGGCGGGGCGCGGGGGTCGCGTACCGCGTGGACGACCGGCGGACGATTCCCTGGCTGCACGCCACCACGTCCTGGCCGGGCTTCACCGCGCCCGACACCACGATGCGGTTCAAGGCCAAGTCCGCGTACATGCGGAAGGGGTTTCCGGAGGACCAGCTCAAGGCCTTCTACCGGCACCTGAGCCGGGGCGACTTCTCCGGGCCGATGTCGCTGGTGATGATCAGCGCGTACGGGGGGCGGGTGAACGCGGTGGGCGCGGGGGACACCGCCGTGCCGCAGCGGGACTCCGTCATGAAGCTGCATTACGTGACCTTCTGGCAGGACGCGGCCGATGACGCACGGCATCTGGCGTGGATCCGCGAGTTCTACCAGGACGTCTACGCGGCGTCCGGGGGCGTGCCGAGGCCGGGTGACGTCACGGACGGGTGCTTCATCAATTACGCGGACGCGGACCTGAACGAGGCGCGGTGGAACGGGTCCGGGGTGGCGTGGAACGAGCTGTATTTCAAGGGGAATTACCGCAGGTTGCAGGCGGCGAAGGCGCGGTGGGACCCGAGGGATGTGTTCCGGCATGCGCAGTCGGTGCGGCTGCCGCTTTGAGGAAGAAGGAATCATGTCATCCGTCGCGATGTCGTCCGGAACCGTTGTCCTGCGTACCGGACGCGGTTTCGCCCTGCTGGGGGCCGTGCAGGTCGTCCTGATCCTGGCCATCACGATGTTGTCGCCGGCGCTGCCGGCGATCCAGAGCGACCTCGGGTTGTCCGGTGCGCAGCTGACGCTGGTCAGCGCGGCGTACGGGCTGTCGTTCAGCGGCCTGCTGATGCTGGGCGGGCGGCTGGGGGACCTGCTCGGGCGGCGGCGGGCGCTGGTGGCCGGGGCCGCGGTCTTCGGCCTCGCGTCGGCCGCGGCGGGGCTGGGGCCCGGCTTCGCGTTCCTGCTCGGGGGCCGGTTCGTGCAGGGTGTCGGGGCGGCGCTGGCGGCGCCCGCGGCGATGTCCCTCGTCCGCTCCCTCTATCCCGACGACGCGCGGCACGCGCGGGCGCTGGCGGTGTGGGGCGGGCTGGCCGGGTTCGGGGCGACGGCGGGGATGCTGCTGTCCGGGACGGTCTCGACGTGGGTGTCGTGGCGGTGGGCGTTCGTGGTGCCGGTGGTGGTGTCGCTGGTCGCGGTCGCCGCGGCGCGGCGCGTGCTGCCCGCCGGGCCGGATCCGGTCCGGGTGAAGCTGGACGTGCCCGGTGCGGTGCTGGTCACCGCCGGGCTGACCGTCATGAGCTACGGGCTGGTGCAGGCGGGCGAGCGGCCCTGGGGCGCGGGTGTGGTGTGGGGGCCGGTGATGGCCGGGGTGCTGCTGCTGGCCGCGTTCGTGGTGGTGGAGCTGAGGGTGGCGGATCCGCTGGTGCCGCTGGGGTTCCTGGCGCGGCGGCACCGGGCGACGGCGCTGTGGGCCGTCTTCATCGGCTCGGCGGGCATGTCCACGATCTTCTTCCTGCTGTCCCTGTACTTCCAGGAGGTGCGGGACGCGTCCCCGCTGCTCACGTCGGCGGCGTTCCTGCCGTTCAGCGCGGCCCAGGTCGTGACGGGGATGCTGGCGGGGCGGCTGATCGGGCGGTTCGGCGGGCGTACGGTCATGGTGGGCGGGCTGGTGGTCGCGGCGGGCGGGCTGGTGCTGATCGGGATGCTGGGCGCGTCCACTCCTTATGCGGGGGCCATGCTGGCCGGGCTGATCGTCTTCCCGGTGGGGATCGCGTGCGTGTTCTCCGGGTCGACGGTCGTCGCCCTGGAGGGTGTCGAGGATGCGCGGGCGGGGCTGGCGGGCGGCGTCGTCAACACGGCGATGGAGGTCGGCCCGACGGTCGGCCTGGCCATTCTCGTCTCGTTGGCGACGGCCCATGCGAACGGTCTCCGGTCGGGCGGGGAGACCGCCGCCTCGGCGACGTCCAGCGGTTACGCCTTCGCCTTCTTCCTGGCCGCGGCGGCCTTCGTGGCGAGCGGGGTGGGCTCGGCGCTCGCACTGCGCCGGCGGCGCACGGCGCCTTCTGTGGTGCGGGGCGCCACACCTCCCGTGGCCCCGGCAAGGGCCACGGCCCGGACCCCGGGGGCGGAGGGGTAGCCGTTTTCTTCCCGCCGCGGTGGCGCTCAGCCGCCGCGGCGGGTATCCGGCGGTGCCGTCCCGGCCTTGGGCCGTACGGCACCGCCGATTTCCGCCGTTGTGGCTGAGCGCCGCTGCGGAGCGCACCCCCGCGCAAAAAACGAGCGCGCCGTCGCGGTGGGAATCGCCCCGCGACGGCGCTCGGTTCAGCCGGCGTACGGTCAGACACCCAGCGCCGCACCCCCGTCCACCGTCAGGTCGTGCATCGTGATGTGGGACGCCGCGTCCGAGAGGAGGAACACCACCGCCTGGGCGACGTTCTCCGGACGGGCCAGCTTCCGTAGCGGAATTCCCACCCGGAAGGAACTGGCGACCCCTTCGATCGAAGCCTTCCGTGCCGCGGCCTCGTCCTTCCACATATCACTGAGCATCGGCGTCTCCGTGGAGCCCGGCGCCACCAGATTGCACCGGATCCCGTATTTGGCGACCTCCAACCCGAGGCACTTGGTGAACATCGTGGCGGCCGCCTTCGACGCCGAATAGGCCGCCATCTCCACCCGCGCCGTACCGGCCGCGTTGGAGGCGACCGTCACCACGGCCCCGCTGCCCCGCGGCACCATGCGGTTGACGACGGCGCGGGAGACGAAGAAGACGCCGCTCGTGTTGACGGCGAAGGTGAACTTCCAGTCCTCGTCGGTCAGCCGCCGCGCTTCGGAGAGCCGTAGCACGCCGGCCGCGTTGACCAGGTAGTCCACCGGCCCGAGCGCCCGCTCGACCGCGTCGACGAAGGACTCCACGTCCGGACTGGAGGTGACGTCCCCGGGAAACGCCGCCACGGGCAGGCCGTCCGCGGTGAATTTCTCGACGCAGGCCCGCAACCGGACCTCGTCCTTGTCGACCGCTGCGACGGTGACCCCCCTTTCGGCAAGCGTCCGGACGACCGATTCCCCTATCCCGCCTGCCGCCCCGGTGACGAGAGCGACTTTTCCTTCCATCTGTAAACCTCCATACCCGGGAGTTCATGGCACGTCCGTGAACAATTTTCAGCAAAACTGGATGGCAGGTGAAGCGGGGTTTTCTCACTCCGTCAGGTGAGGGGAAAGGGAAAGGCGGACACCCCGGCAGCGGTCCCGTCCCGCCCCCGGCCCGCGCCCTCAAGTGGCCCACGATCACAGCGAAAAAATGGACCAGAAGACCGGGCACCGGCCCGCCTAGGGTGATCATCATGAACAGCACGCCGAAGCCCGCCGCCCCCGCCGCCCCCCTCCTCGTCCGTTCCGCCGAGGCCACCGTCCTCAGCGACGCCCCCGGCTCGCTGATCACGCTCCTCGCCGACTCGGACACCACCGGCGGCGCGTTCACCACCAACCGCGCCACGCTCGCCGAGGGCACCGCCGGCGCCCCGGCCCACTTCCACACCCGGGCCACGGAGTTCTTCCTCGTCCTCGACGGCGCGCTGGAGGTACTGGTCGGAGAGGACGTCCTGACCCTGCACAAGAACGACTTCCTCGCCGTACCGCCGGGCACGCCCCACGCGTTCGCCCCCGCGGCCGGCCACTCCGCCGAAGCCCTGGTCGTCTTCACGCCGGGCATGGCCCGCTTCGACTACTACCGCCTGCTGGACCGCGTGGCCCGGGGCGAGGCGAGCGTCGAGGAGATCAAGGAGTCGTCGGAGCGTTTCGACAACCACTACGTGGACAGCCCGGTCTGGCGCGCGGCCCGCGCGGCCCGCGCGGCCGCCGCGTCATGACGAACCCGTCCCCCGCTCCGTAACACCTTCGCTGCACCCGCCCCCACCTCCCGCCTCGAACACCCGACCTGTCGCACTGAGGTGTTAACGTCGCAGCGATCTGAAGGGATCACATCAAGCAAGGGACGGGGGTCCACGGCGTGGCACGCGCGCGCGAAGTGGGACGCAAGCACGAGAGCGGCGGACCCAAGGGCGAGATCGCCCTGGCCAAGGGCGCAGGCGTACTCATCGCCGTGGTCGTCAGCTGGCACCTGGCGGTGTGGGCCACGGCCGACCACATGGCCCTCTCGAACGTCCTGGCCACAGCCGGCGCCCTCGCCGCGCACAAGCCCCTCGCGGGCCTCGGCGACGGCATCGAACCGGCCTCCGCCCTCGTCACCGTGTCCGTCTGGCTCGGCATCCTGCTCGGCCCGATCGTCCTGGTCGTGCTGGCGGTACGGGCCCGGCACCGCCGTACCCGCGGCGCCGGCGGCGAGGGCCTCGCCTCCGCCACCGAGGCCCGCCACATGCTCGGCGAGAAGCGCGCCCGCTCGGCCGCCAAGATGACGCGCGCGACGTCGTTCACCGACAAGGACGGTCGCTACGACGCCAAGGCCGCCGCCCGCGCGGAGCTCCGCGAGGTCGGCTGGATGCTCGGCACGCAGGTCGGCAGCGGACAGCCGCTGGTGGCCACGCCGGAGGACTCGGTCGCGGTCATCGCCCCGTCCGGCGGCGGCAAGTCCCGCAACGTCGTCATCCCCGCCTGCCTCGACGCCCCCGGCCCGCTCGTCGTCACCTCCACCCGCGCCGACGTCCTCGACGTCATCGCCGAACCGCGCTCACGGCTCGGCCGGGTGTGGGTCTTCGACCCGCTCGACACCGTGGGCTGGCCGCACAAGATGGTGTGGGACCCGGTGGCCGGCTGCCAGGAGGGCGAGACGGCGACGTCGCGCGCCCTGTCGTTCTCCGTCGGCATGGGCGCGGACGACAGCTCCTCCAGCAACGGCAGCTTCTTCCAGCAGACGGCGTCCTCCGCCCTGACGCGGCTCCTGCACGCCGCGGCGCTGGAGGGCAAGACCATCGAGCACGTCATGCGCTGGGCCACCAACCTGGAGAAGGCCAGCGAACCGCGGGCCATCCTCACCGACCACCCCAACGCCGAGCCGGGCTGGGACGTCCTGCTGCGCTCCGTGTCGACCGGCGCCGACGAGACCGTCGCCTCGACCCGGCAGACCCTCGCCGCCCAGATCGAGCCCCTCGCCCTGCGCAAGGTGCTGCGCTGCGTCACCCCGCAGGAGGGCGTGCCCACCTTCAGCCCGGACGCGTTCGTCGCCTCCCGCGACACCCTCGTCCTCATCAGCGACTCCAACGCGTCGACGAACGTCTCGCCGCTGACGACGATGCTGCTCGGCGAGGTCGTCGACGCGGCGAAGCGGCGCGCCCCGCGCCTGCCGTCCGGCCGGCTGGACCCGTTCCTGCGCCTCGTCCTCGACGAGGTCGCGAACGTCGCCCCGCTGCCGAAGCTGCCGTCGCTCGCCTCCGACGCGCGCGGCTACGGCATCCACATCGTCTACGCGCTCCAGTCCCTGGCCCAGGCCGTGCTCCGGTGGGGCCAGCACGAGGCCGACACGCTGCTCGACAACGCGGCGGCGACGCTCGTCATGGGCGGCCTGAAGGACGTCGAGGCGCTGCGCCGCTTCTCCGAACTCGTCGGCGAGGCCGAGATCACGGAGATCTCGACCTCCCGCGACAGCCAGCGGCTCTTCGGCTACGGCACCAACGAGGTCGAGCGCGAGCGCCGCATCCTGCGCCCCGAGGAGATCCGTCAGCTGCCGCACGGCCGGGCGCTCCTCCTCTTCCGCGGCGCGCCGGGCGTCATCGCCGAGCTGCTGCCGTGGGACCAGCGGCGGGACGGGGCGGCTCTGCGGGCGGCCGAGCACGCGACGCGGGCGTCGCGGATCGGGCCGCCGCCGGTGGAGAACCCGGTCGCGTAAGAGAGGGGGCACGTGGTGGAAGAACAACTGCGGGAAGAACTGAAGGCCCTCCGGGAGGAGATCGAAACCCTCCGGGAGTGGCGCACCCAGTTCGAGGCGGCGGTAAAGAACTTCGCGTCGGGGACCAAGGCGAACCAGGCCGAGGTCACGGAGGTCGTGACGGAGGTCATCGACCGGCTGCACGCGGTGGAGGCGGCGACGGCGGCCTCCGCGGCGTCCGCCGCTTCCGGAAGCGAGCACCAGCCGTGGTCCCTCCGCGCCACGGAGGACGACTGGCGGAAGCTGTCCGACTGGCTGGACTGGCTGGGCAAGCACTACGCCCCGCAACTGCACCTGCGCATCTGGCCGTGCTGGCCGCTGCACGGCGGGGTCACCGAAGAGCTGGCCGCGCTGCACGCCTCCTGGCGCGCGGCCACGGAAGCGGACGCGGACCCGTCGCGCGAGGGCAGCGACCTCGCGTACTGGCACCAGATGTGGCTGTGGCCGACGATCGAGCGCATCCGCCAGCACTACATGTTCAGCGAGTGCGAGGACGACCACTCGCCCGACCGCCCGGGCCGCCCGACGGACGCGGCGGCGCTGCACCAGCGCATGGCGGAGGCGGCGGCTGAGCGGCGCCGGCTGGAGCACGCCAAGTACGACTACTTCGTGAAGACGTCGCCGAACGGCTATCCGGCGGAGCGCCCGTCGAGCCTGTGGCGTTGCGCGGCCGGGCGGCACGAGGAGTGGGAGTACTTGTCGCTGCTGGACTGGCAGTGGCACCGGGCGGCGGACACGCATGTGGAGCTGCCGCCCCCGCGTGCGGTTCTGCACGAGGTGACGGCCGACCGCGCGGAGGAACTCCGGGCGGACCGCCAGGGCTGGCTCCGCTACTGGGCGCGGTACGTGGACGAAGAGGACTGGCGGGCAGGGGAACGGCCGGTGTCGGTGGTCCGCCGCCGGCGCAGCCCCGAGCGCATCTACGACGAGGCGTTCAAAACCTGGAACGAATGGGGCCCGACGCAGGCCGTCTACGACTTCTTCGACGCCCGCCCGTCGAACCCGCCGCACCTGGTGGAGATCGACGCGGCGGAGGCGGAGCGACTGCTGACCGAACTCCACGGCGCGAAGGGGGCGACGGAACTGTGACGGCGAAGAAGCCGGTCGCGGCCTGGAAGGACGACTCTCCAGGCCCGGGCCGCCGCGTAGAGCTGACGGCGGACCAGAACCAGGCGGTGACGGACCGCTGGGAGGCGGCGCGAGCGGCCCACAAGGGCCTGGACGCCGCGGTGGAAGCCGTCGAGCAGGCGCTGCACGACACGCACGGCGCGAAGCTGGAGGGCAAAGCGCACCGCCTGATGGGCCTGAAGGCCTTCCGCCGCAAGGTCGCCCTGCAACTGGACGACCGCGTGCCCCTGGAAAAGATCCTCCGCACGGTCCGCGACCTGAACCGCTACACCCTGACCTTCGCCCCGAACACCTACACCGAAGGCGTCCGCCACACCTACGCCCTCCTCCACGAACGCGGCTACACCATCGTCCCCGGCTCGGAACAGAACACCTGGGAAGACCCGGTCCACAAGGCCTTCCGCGCGGTATGGCAGCAGCCGGACGGCCCTGCGCGATTCGAGATCGCCTTCCACACGGCCGACAGTTACCGGGTCACAACGGAGAACCGCCTTCTCTACGATCTGTACCGCGAGAGCCGCCTCCGCCCCTTGGACGAGGAACAGCCGGAGAACATGGCGGAGTCCCATGAGGACGCGGCGAAAGTAATCCAGCACGAGCGGTACAACAACGGTCCTGAGAAGGGAAGCACATCATGAGCGAGCAGTACGAATACTTCGTGAAGGCGGCCCCGCCTTATACGGAGGAGCGGCCGTCCAGCCTTTGGCGGCGGCTGGGCGAGCAGTGGGATTACCTGTCGTTGATCGACTGGGAATGGCACACCGTCGGGGACGCGGATGTCCAGTCGCCGCCCAGCCCGCAGGTCCTCTACCCGGTGTCGGCGGAACGGGCCGCTGTCCTGGAAGGCGATCGTCAGGGGTGGGTGCGGTACTGGGCGCGCTACACGGACCTGCAGGACTGGGAGGAGGGCGAGCCGCCTACCACCGTGGTCAGGCGGCGGCAGAGCCCGGATCACGTCCTCGACGAGGCGTTCCTCGTCGGCGATACGTGGGGTGCAACGCGGTCGATCTTCGACTTCTTCGACCCGCGCCCGTCCAGCCCGCCGCACCTGGTCGAAATCACTCCGGACGAGGCGGAGGGCCTCCTGCAGGAACTGCGTGGCGTAACGGGAGCTACTGAACTGTGACCGAACAGGTGGGGGAATGGTTCGGCGAGGGGTACCTGTCCGCGGCGGATAACCAAGTCGTCACCGAGCGATGGCAGCGGGCCGTTGCCGACCAGGAACGGATCGACGGCATCCTGAAAGGGATTCAGGAGGAAACGGCCCAATCGCATGGTGGCAAGCTCGAAGGCCTTGAGAATTCTCTGAAGGGCGTGAACTCGCTTCGGCGGAAGGCCGCCGATGGCATGCGGGAAGGCGACAGCGCCGCCAAGGCCGTACGAGCAGTCAACGACATTCACCGTTACACCCTGACCTTTGAGCCCGACAAGTACACGGAAGGTGTTGAGAAGACCTACAGTCAGCTTCGCGCGCAGGGCTACGAGCCGATCCCGGGCAAGGAGAAGAACACCTGGGATGATCCGGTGTACAAGGGGATCAACACCAACTGGCAGCACCCTGAGCGCGAAGAGAAGTTCGAGCTGCAGTTCCATACTCCGGACAGCTTCACGGCGAAGATGGAGAATCATGAACTGTATGAGATATCCCGGAACGGCACCTTCGACAGGATCAGCGAAGAGGAAGCTCCTGATAAGAAGGCTGCCAAAAAACTCTCCGAGCACTATCTGAATGCGGCTAACCTGCTGCAGAATAAGCGCTACAAGGACGTTGAGATACCGCCGGGCCAGGAGAGGGTCGGCGATCGGGCGATCCGGGATACGCTGGAACCGGACACCCCCGAATGGGCTATTGAGAGGGTTGCCAAAGAAGAGGTCGCCCGCCGGGAAGAGAACCTGGCCAAGGCCCGGGCTGAAGCTGCCCGGAAGCAGGCTGAGCAATCGCAGCTCGACCTCGACGGTCCCGCGCAGGCCGAGTCCCAAGGCCTGCGCGCCCATTTGGCGTCGCAAGCCACCGCGCAAGCAGCCCGGAAGAATCCCGAGGCGCCCAGCATCGATCCCATGCCGGCACAGTCCCGTGGCCGCGGTCCTTCGCTGGCGTAATAAAGAGAGCCGTCGATGACTGAGCAGTATGAGTTCTTTGTGGCGGCAGGTACGACCGCGATGACTTCGTACACGGAGGAACGTCCGTCGAGTCTTTGGCGGCGGTTGGATGGACAGTGGGGCTACCTGTCACTGCTCGACTGGTCATGGAAAAACGTCAAGGCTGAGAGAGAAGCTTGGCTCCTGCCTCGGGTGGAGGACCTGCACCCGATATCGCCGCAACGCGCCGCCGAGCTGGAGGCCGACCGGCAGGTCTTCGTGCGCTACTGGGCGCGATACGTGGACGAGGAGGACTGGCGGGAGGGCGAGCCGCCCAGCACGGTCGTCCGGCGCCGGCGCAGCCCCGAGTGTGTCCTCGACGAGTCCTTCCAGAGGGGCGGTGTCTGGGGGCGCACCCTGACGATCCTCGATGTCCACGAGGGCCGGAGTTCGAACTGGCCGCATCTGGTCGAGCTGAGTGCCGAGGAAGCTGATGCACTGCTGCGGAAGCTGTTCGGGGTGATGTGCGCCATCGACCTGTGAGCGGTCGGAAAATAGGGGGAAGTCGGTCCATGATCTGGCAGAGGGGAAACAGCGATGAGTGAGCAGCCGTACGAATACTTTGTGGAAGCTATTCCGACGGTCGATGATCTGTACACGGCGGAGCGCCCGTCGAGCCTGTGGCGGAGGCTCGGTGACGAGTGGGAGTATCTGTCCCTCATCGACTGGTCCTGGCACAACGTGAAGGACACCAACGTCAAGTATCCGCCCGTATTCGAGGGACTTCAGTCGGTCACCGCGGAGCGGGCTGCGGAGCTGGAAAGCGACCACCAGGGCTGGGTGCGCTACTGGGCCTACTACACGAGCGAGCGCACGTGGCGCGCCGGCAAGGGCCCGACGACCGTGGTCCGCAGGCGAAACAGCCCTGAAGACCGGCTGGATGAAACCTTCATGCGAAGCGACGCGTGGGAACGCGACACGGCGATCTTCGAGTTCTTCGATGCGCGCACGAGCAACCCCCCGCATCTGGTCGGGATCAGCCCCGATGAAGCCGAGCGGCTCCTCCAGGAGCTCCGTGGCGTGACGGGAGCTACTGAGCTGTGACCGACCTGGCAGGCGGGGGCTGGAGGGGCGATGAAGCTAAATCTGAACAGCACCTGGAACTGAGCGCCGAGGACAACCGCACCGTCACACAGTTCTGGGAGCGGGCGGCAGAAGCCCGTGGCGAGCTCGACAACACGATGAAGGGCTTGGAGGAGCAGTCAGCCGCTCGCGGTGGGAAGCTCGAGGGCCTGGAGTACTCCCTCAAGGGCCTGGACTCACTGCGCCGCAAAGTGGCTGTTCCCGTGAAACGTGGTGCCGATGCGGAGGACGTGTGCGCAGGCATCGACGATCTCAATCGCTACACCCTGACCTTTGAGACGGACAGCTACGTCCAGGGCACGAAGGAGACGTACGAGCGGCTGCGTGAGCAGGGGTACGAACCGCTGTCCGAGCAGAATACGTGGCAGGACCCCGTCTACAAGGGCCTGAATACAACCTGGCAGCACAAGGAGCGCGAGGAGCGGTTCGAGCTCCAGTTCCACACGCCGGAGAGCTTTGCTGCGAAGAGTGAGAATCACGAACTGTACGAGCTTGCCCGTGGTGGTTCCTTCGAAGCGAAGAACACCAAGGAACAGCCGAATCGTGCGACCTCCTACTACCAGGCGACGGACCTGCTGCAGAACGAGCGCTATGCGAACGTCAGGGTCCCCGACGGCGTCGACGAGCTCGGTGAGGTGAAGGTCCGGGCGAAGCTCAATCCGGGAGTTCCGCCGGAAGTTGTCGCCGAGGTCCGCCGGATGGAGGCCGATCTCAAGGCGACGCATGCCGCGGAGGCCGCTGCCCGGGCCGTGGCGGAGGCGCGATCAGTCGCGTTGGACATGGACGGCCCGCTCCGAGCGGAGTCACAAGACCTGAAGAACAGGCTGACCACGAAGTCAGCGGCATCGGAATTGCCCCGGCAGTCGATGGAGGGCCCGTCCCTCGACCCCTTGCCGAGCCAGTCACGCGGGCGTGGGCCGTCATTGGCGTAACACCACGGCCGTCCGCGCCGGCGCAGTGCCGGGTGTGGTACATCGAGAGGCACCGAACGGGGGAAGGGAGAGCAAGGAAAGCAAGAAGGATGAGCGAGCAGTACGACTACTTCGCCGAAGTGCCACAGGGCTACACGGTGGATCGGCCCGACGGCTTGTGGCGGCGCCTTGGCGACGCATGGGAGTACCTGTCCCTCCTGGACTGGCAGTGGCACGACGTCAAGGCCACCAATGTGCAGAATCCGCCCGCTTCTGAGGTGCTGCACGCAGTCTCCGAAGAGCACGCGGCCGCGCTGGCAGCCGACAGGCAGGGCTGGGTTCAGTACTGGGCTCACCATTCGAGCAGGCGCGCCTGGGAGGATGGGCGTGCGCCGTCCACCGTGGTCCGGCGTCGCCGCAGTCCGGAGAACATCCATGACGAGTCGTTCAACAGCGGGTCGAAATGGGGCCCGACCATGGCGGCCTTCAACGCCTTCGACGGCCGGTCGTCCACGTCCCCGCACCTTGTCGAGCTCACGACCGGCGAAGCCGAGCAGCTTCTGCAGGAGATTTTCGGCGTCACGGAGGCCACGGGATAAATACCCCGAAGCCTTCCGCGCGGTATGGCAGCAGCCGGACGGCACGGTGCGATTCGAGATCGCCTTCCACACGGCCGACAGTTACCGGGTCACAACGGAGAACCGCCTTCTCTGCGATCTGTACCGCGAGAGCCGCCTCCGCCCCTTGGGCGAGGAACAGCCGGAGAACATGGAGGAGTCCCCATGGGGACGCGGCTGAGATCATCCAGCAGAAGCGGTACAGCGAGAGTCCTGCGAGGAGAAACAAGTGATGAGTGAGCAGCCGTACGAATACTTTGTGGAAGCCGTGCCGACGGTCGATGACCTGTATACGGCGGAGCGCCCGTCGAGCTTGTGGCGGAGGCTCGGTGACCAGTGGGAGTACCTGTCGCTGGTCGAGTGGGAGTGGCAGAACGTCAAGGACACAGGCGTCCTGTACCCGCCCGCGCTCGAATCGCTGATCCCGGTGACGGCCGAGCGCGCCGTGGTGCTGGAGGAGGACCGGCAGGGGTGGGTGAGGTACTGGGCGCGATACGTGGACGAGCAGGACTGGCGCGAGGGTGAGGCACCCACCACGGTGGTGCGGCGCCGGCAGAGCCCGGAAGGCGTGCTCGACGAGTCCTACCGGGGGTCCAAGGGCTTCTGGGGACCCACCGAGGCGATCCTCGATTTCTACGACGCACGTAAGTCCAATCCGCCGCATCTGATCGAGCTGAGCGTGGATGAGGCCGAGTCACTGCTGCAGGAGATGTTCGGGGTCACGGGGGTCACCGAACTGTGAGCGAGCGCACGGGGGAATGGCAGGGCGAGGGATACACCCTCAGTCCGGAGCAGAATCGCGTCGTCACGGAGCGATGGCAACGGGCCGCAACGGCACGTGAAGACATGGATGCCATGATGAAAGGCATCCAGCAGGAAACGGCACAGACGCACGGCAGCAAGCTCGAGGGCCTGGAGTACTCGCTTAAGGACGCGGATTCATTCCGTCGCAAGGCTGCCGCGGACTGGGAGAACGATGATGTTCCGGTCGAGACGACGGCTAAGAAGATCAACGATCTGAACCGTTACACGCTGACGTTTGAGCCGGATGCATACACCGAGGGTGTGAACCGGACGTACGAGCGACTTCGGGAAGCCGGGTACGAGCCGATACCCAACTCGGAGAAGAACACGTGGGAAGACCCTGTGTACAAGGGGATCAACACCTCGTGGCAGCACACGGCGTCGGAAGAGAAGTTCGAGCTTCAGTTCCACACTCCGGACAGCTTCACAGCCAAGATGGAGAACCACGAGCTGTATGAGATTTCTCGTGGCAAGAAGCTCGACGAGCTCAGCCAGCGTGACAAGGTATCCAAGGCGGACTACCGGGACGCTGCAAACCTGCTGCAGAACGAGCGGTACAAGAACGTAAGAATTCCTCCCGGGCAGGAGACGATTGGGCAGCAGAAGATCCGGTCCAAGCTCAAGCCGGGCGTAAACCCGGCGCACGTCGCGCTGATCCGCCAGGAAGAGGCCGAACTCCGGGCCGAAAACCTCGCCAAGGCCCAGGCAAAGGCAGAAGCGAAGAAGCAGGCGGAGCAGGCGGTCCTGGACCTCGACGGTCCCGTGCAGGCCGAGTCTCAGGGCCTGCGCGCCCATTTGGCGACGCAAGCCACCGCGCAAGCAGCCCGGAAGAATCCCGAGGCGCCCAGTATCGATCCCGTGCCGGCGCAGTCCCGTGGCCGCGGTCCTTCGCTGGCGTAATAAAGAGAGCCGTCGATGACTGAGCAGTATGAGTTCTTTGTGGCGGCAGGTACGACCGCGATGACTTCGTACACGGAGGAACGTCCGTCGAGTCTCTGGCGGCGGTTGGACGGACAGTGGGGCTACCTGTCACTGCTCGACTGGTCATGGAAAAACGTCGAGGCCGAGAGAGAAGCTTGGTGGCGGGTGCCACTGAGCTGTGGGAAGACAGGCATAAGGAGGGCAAGTGATGAGTGAGCAGTATGAACACTTCGCCGAGATGCCGCAGGGCTACACGGTGGATCGGCCGGACGGGTTGTGGCGTCGTTCCGGCGGCGAATGGGAGTTTCTGTCCCTCCTGGACTGACAGTGGCACAGCGTCACGGCGAGGAACGTACAGACTCCGCCTACCTCGGAGGTGCTGTACACGGTGTCCGAGCAACACGCGTCCGCACTCGTGCCCGATCGGCCGGCCTGGGTTCAGTACTGGGCCCATTACTCGAGCAAGCGCGCCTGGGGCGACGGCCGGCCGCCGACCACGGCCGTCAGGCGGCGGCGCAGTCCGGAAAACATTCGTGACGAGTCGTTCAACACCGAGTCCGAATGGGGCTCGACAATGGCGGCCTTCAACGCGTTCGTCCGGCAGGACGTCCATCCGTTCGCACCTAGTTGGACTCAAGACTGATGAAGCCGAGCAGCTTCTCCAGGAGCACTTCGGCGTCACGGGGGCCACAGAGCTGTGAGCAGTGAGGAGGGGATCCAGCAGAATACCGCCGAACCATGGCAGCCGGGCGGTCGGACTGGATCACTCTCTGAAGGGGCTCGACTCGTTCCGGCGCAAGGCTGCTGTGGCACGCCAGGGCGACAACTTGAGCGCCGAGGAAACGGCCGAATGCGTCGACGATCTGAATCGATACACATTGACCTTCGAGACGGGCAAATATGCCGAAGGCGTGAAGGAAACCTACGCTCAACTGCGCGAGCAGGGATATGAGCCGGTCTCTGAGATCAACACCTGGGACGATCCGGCCTACAAGGGGCTGAACATCTCCTGGCGTCACTCCGGAGAGCCATCAGGCGAAGTCGGAGAACCATGAGCTGCACGAGCTGACACGTTCCGGGAAGTTCAAGGATCTTGCCAGGAAGGACGAGGGCCTGGCGAAGCAGTACAAGCAGGCCGCAGATCTGCTCCAGAGTGGGCGAAACAAAGTCATCCGTATCCAGTCCGGTCAGCAAGAGTTCGGTGAGCGCGTAATCCGGGCCGAGCTCAACCCGAATGTCAGCCAGGAAGCCGTCCGGGTCGTCCAGTAGAAGGAGGGGGGCCTCAAGGCGAAGGACGCGGTTGAAGCTGCCGCCCGCGCCCAAGCCCAGTCGCAGTCACAGGCCCGACCTCAAGGGACCCGCTCTGCCCTCGACATGGACCCTCCTCTGCGGGCGGAGAGTCAAGCGCTGCGCAACAGCTTGGATACAAAAACGCTTCCGCGGCGAGCTCGCCAGGAGTCCGAGGCCGTACGCACGGAGCCGCTGCCGGCCCAGTCATGGGGCGGTGGGCCTTCGCTGAGGTGACCGCGGCGCCGAAGGTGCTGAGTCGGCAGCCTGAAGCACCCGGCTTATCAGGAAATTAAGGACGTCACCTCGGTCAAGGTCGTTCATATCAGAACAGAAACTGTTCGTTCGAAGTAATTTGACGACCAGTATCGGTCGACGTACTGTCCTGCCACTCAGACCTAGCACGGGGGAAGGGTCACCAGGGTTGAGCACGTTCAAGACGGTCATGCGGCGGATTCTGAATCTGCCGGAGCCGCAGGGGGACAAGAACGCGGCGAATGCGCCGGCCGAGGTGCCCGCCGCGCAGCCCGTACTCACTCCGGGCCCGTCCCAGGAGCGGCCGGCACCCTCGGCTCCCGGCGGCTTCCAGCAGTGGGCGGATGCTTCCGCGCGGCTGCAGGCCCAGGACGGCGGGCCGGTGCGCAGTCCCGATACGCCGGCGGGTCCGCAGCAGCTCGCCGCCGACGCGAAAGGGAAGTCCGGCGGTCAGCTCCCGTGGCAGATCGAGGACGAGAACAGCGGAACCAAGTTCGCTGTCAAGGTGGGGCGCGGCGTGTTGTGGGGCGTCGTCGCCCTTGCGGCGATCACGGGCGTGCGCTCGTGGATCTGGACGCCGGAGCCGCCCAAGCCCGCTCCTGTCAAGGTCGACAGTGGACCCAACTACCCCATTCAAGAGGCCCAGTCCGTCGCCGCCCGGTTCGCCCGTGCGTACCTCACATGGGACGAGTCCGATCCGCAGGCGCGTGCTGACGCCCTCAGCCGTGACATGCCCCGGGGCACTGACACCACCAACGGCTGGAACTCCAAGGGCCATCAGGAAGTGGTCGTGGCGCAGCCGGGGCCGGTCTCTGTTCTCGCGGACAAGCGGGCCCGTGTCCGTGTCGACGTTCTCGTCAATGGTTTCGTAGCCGAGACGCAGCCGAAGCAGGACGAGAAGAAGAGCGACGACAAGGACAAGAAGAAGGACGACAAGGCCAAGGCCGAAGCCAAGCCCTCCACGACGAAATGGATGGGCTTGGAGGTCCCTGTCATCCAGGCATCCGGCCGCATCGTCGTCACCGGCCAGCCGGGCATCGTCGGTGTTCCGGGCAGTGGCCCCTCCGTAGCGGACCCCGCCATGAAGCCCGCCGACATGGGGTTCGGCCAGCAGACCCGTGGCGTCGTCGAGGAATTCTTCAAAAAGTACGCCACGGGTGAGCCGGATGCGGTGGCTGCTCCAGGTGCGTACATCCCTGCCCTCCCGACCGGCATGACTCTGGGCGGCATCAGGAACTGGTCCGTGGACGAGGGCAGCGGTGCCGATCGTGTCGGTACAGCAGTGGTCAGCTGGCAGGTGGGTGTCGCCGAGGTGGAGCAGACCTACCGCGTCAAGGTGACCCGCGTGACATCTGCCCAGGGTGCTGAGCGCTGGCAGGTCTCCGAGGTCCACGGCGGGCTGACGCCGTAACGCGCGACACCTCTCCGGGCCGCCGGTGCACGGTGACCCGCGTCCGGGACACCGGCCCTCTTTCCTTTCGCAGCAACACGTATCTCACCAAGGGGTAATCCGATGCAACTCGCGCTGAGCAATGGCGCCGACCTCAAGTCCTGGGTGTTCCTGGTCGCGGGCAACATCTTCCTGATCGTTCTGGCCGTTCGCGCCATCGGGCACTATGCCAAGCGCGAATGGGGTGAGCTGCTCGGTCACTTCATGGCCGGTGTGGTCGTGGCCGGCTTCGTCTTCGCGCCCGACTCTTCGAAGGGCATGCTCACCGCGATCTGGAACAAAGTGGCCGGCGCATGAGGGTGGGGCACACCTTCACCCGCCACTTCGACCTGGAAACCCGGCAGCACGAGCTGTTCGGAATGGATCTCGGCGAGGGGCCTTCCCGTCGGGTCCTGGTCACCGGCGCCGCTATGTACGCGGTCTGGGTGGGTGGGCTCCTGCTCATCTTCGGTGTCCCGTCGAAGTTCCTCTTCACTCTCTACTTCGCGCCTCCGGCACTGATCACTTTCTATGGCTCGCAGCGCTCGCGCCGTAACGAACGGCGCTGGAATCTGACCCAGTGGGCGCTGGCCGTCCGCTACCTCACGGTCGGACACCGTCCGGTCATCAATGGGGGCCGGCGCGCGGCGGATCGCAGCGAGTGGCTGCCGTTGCGCGCCCGCTTGGGTGACCGGACGGAGGACTTTCTGGCCATGCCCGGCATGGGCATCTTCGAGGGAGCTCTCGGCGGTGAGGAACCCCGGTCCACGGCGGGACGGCCCGTGAAGTTGGATACCCGACCCCGTCTGTACGGGCCGGACCACGTCTACCGCGCCCGGATGCGCAGTCTGTCGGCCAAGGACCGCAGGGCAGCCGAGCAGCAGGCCACGCAGCAGCGGACCGCCCGGCAGGCGCAGGCGGCTCAGCAGGTATGGACGGGTGGCCGTACGTCGCCCATGCCCGCGCCGGTGGCCGCCCAGCGGGCCAGGGCCGGCCAGGAAGGTACTTGATACGCGATGAAGTTCACTAAGGGCATCGCCCGCTTTCTCGGGGTCGACGGTGACCGCTCCGCACCGCCACCCCGCTACGTCGGACTGGCCGACGGCCTGGTCATCACCGAGACACACGCGGAAGCCTGGTTCGTGCTGGGCAGCTCCAACACCGACCTGATGTCGGAGGCGGCGCGCGACGCCGAGCACGATCAGGCCAGCAGTGCGCTGGCCCGTACGCTCTCAGGCTACGACTGCCATCTGAAGGTCCTGTGGGCGCCGCTGAACGCCGAGGAGTACCGGACCGAGGCGGACAACCTGTTCTCGGCAGGCAACTTCGCCGAGTGGGCCGACATGCGGGTCGAGCGACTGCACCAGCTCGAGCTCCCCACGCGCATGCTGCTGCTCGGCGTACGCATTGCCGAGCGTTCCAACCAGGCCAAGGCGCGCGGCCGCAGAGGCGTGCAGGACGCGATGGGCATCGGCTCGACATCGGTCTCGCAGAAGGAGATCGCCCGGCTGGACGCCCTTACCCGCCGCCTCGGCCGCCAGCTGGAGACGACGCCGTGGAAGGCTCAGCCGGCCGCCGTCGAAATGCTGGCCTGGATGATCGCGCGCGAGCAGCGCCGAGACACGGTCCTGCCGAACCCGGACGCCGACGGAATGATCACTGGTGCCAAGCTGGCCCAGCTGACCCGCGGCCGCGTGCTGCCCTACCCCGACCACCTGCGCATTGTCGACCAGCGCGGTGAGACCACGACCTGGGTCGCGGTGCTCACCATGGACAGCTTCCCCGAGGAGATGGAGTCGCCCGGGGCGGGCGAGTGGCTGCGGGCCGTCGCCGAGATCACGTACGTTCCCGAGTACGCGGATGACGACGAATACGAAGAAGACATCCAGGTCAGGCCGGTCAACCCTGAACCGTCCGTCCGCTTCAAGGTGATGCACAAGCGGGATGCCCTGAAGCAGATCGACGAGGTCCGCCGGCTTGCCAAGGAGCAGAGGCAGAGCGCGGCCAAGCACTCCGCCGGGGAGACCGCCCAGGAGATCGAGGAGACGGAGGAGACGATGACGTCCCTCTCGCGCGACATGAAGCGCGAGGACGTCACGCTGCTGGAGGACCATCCGCGGCTGATCGTCACCAGTGACTCTTCTCTGGAGGACCTGCGGGCCCGCTGCGACGCCGTCATCGGCTTTTACGGCGGCCTAGGCATCGAGGTCAGCGTCGCCGCCGAGGAGCAGCGCGAGCTGTGGCTCGAGGCCCAGCCGGGTGACATGCTGCGCGTGCCGGACCTCGTGCACACCCGTACCGTTGGCGCCTTCGCGGGCTCCTGGTTCTGGGGCGGTGCCTCGGTCGGCGACGACACCGGCCCGATCATCGGTTATCTGACCGGTTCGACGCCGGGTGTCGTCCGCAACGACCTGACCGGTGGTTCCGAGCGCGGCGACGCGACGACAACCGCGTTCATCGGCCGAAGCGGTCGCGGCAAGACGACCGCGATGATGCTGTCCCTGCTCGACTCCGGCTTTCGCGGCTCGTTCGTGCTGGCGCTCGACTTCAAGGGCGACATGGGCGGCCTGGTCTCGGCGGGCCAGCGGTACGGGCTCAACGCCCACGTCATCGAGACGGGCGCCCAGTACGCGGGCGTGGCCGACCTGTTCACACTGCTGTCCGGCGAGAGCGCTGAGCGCGCACAGACCGAGGTGCCGGCCCAGCTGGGCATCGCACTGCCGCAGCACCTGCGGATGCGCGGCGCGGAGACCCCCATCCAGAGTGCGGTCAACGAGGTCATCGCCGAGGGCGACCCGGCGACGTGGAAGGTCATTGAGTACCTGCGGCGGTCCGAGGACGAACTGGCCCGGGAGGCCGGTGACGCCCTTTACGAACTGTCGCTCACCGGCCTCGGCGCGCCCTTCATGGGCAGGCCTTCCGGCAGCACGCTGATCACTCCGTCGCCCGGTATCTGGGTAGTTCAGGTTCCGGGTATCACGCTGCCGTCGCCTGACGACTCCCGCGACGACTGGTCCGTCCACCAGCGGCTCTCGGTGGCACTGGTCCACTCGCTGCTCGCCTACGGCATCAGCATGGCCGGCCGCAAGGACCTGCGCGGCCTGCGCAAGGTCGTGGCGGTGCCGGAGGTGCACGTCCTTACGGCCACGCGCGAGGGCAGCTCGTTCCTCCAGTACATCGCCCGAGTGGGACGCGCCCTGCACACCGCGCTCGTCGTGGACACGCAGGACCCGGAGTCGCTGGCGAGTCTCACCGGCCTCGTGGAGCAAATGACGACGGTCTTCGGCTTCCAGCTGACGACGCCCGAGCAGCAGGACGCGATGGCGGATCTGCTGGACCTGCCGAAGGACCCGCACACGCGCCAGCTGATCCAGGCCATCGGCGTCGACGTGACGCAGGAGATCCGGCACGGCCACTGCATCATGCGCGACCGCCGCTTCAGCAGCGCGACCGTTCAGTTCGACGTGCCGTCCCTGGAGATGCTGGAGCTGCTGAGCACGACGCCGAAGACGACCGGTGCCGTGGCGGGTCAGGCCTCGGTCTCCATGGACAAGTCCGAACCCCAGGAGGCGATTGCATGAGGCGGGTTGCGGCAGTGGTGGTGACGGCATCGGTCCTGGCTGTCGCCGGATGCTCGTCATCGGGAGACGGCAGGAGCAAGGGCGACGAGTCCGGAGGCAACCCGGGCGTCAGCAAGGAAGAACGCCGGCGGGCGGACTCGGAGGCCCGGGAACGGGCGAAGGACGAGGCGGCGATGAAGGATGCCGCCGGCCGGTACGGGAAGGCCGACGTCGCCCACGACGTACGCACGATGTGCAGTCTCATGACCCCGAACAAGCGGGGTGGTGATGGAAGCGTGGACGAGTGCGCGGAGCGTTTTGCGTATCTGGCGGATGAGAAGCCCGAGCCCGGGGTCACCGTGAGCGTCGAGGGGCTGCCGGTGGACGTAGCGCCCATCGGGAACCACCCCAAGGGGAACGGCCTGATGGTTACGGAAACGACCGCAGACGGTGCGCGGACGTCCGTTCGCCGGGGGGCCGTGCGCATGGTCAAAATCGACGGTGCCTGGCTGGTCGACCAGAAGATGAACGTTCGAGACGAGGACATGTCCGCCGGCAGCCCCGTCCGCAGCGCCCTGATGAGGTCCTCGGAATGAGACTTCCCCGCATCCGGAACCTCGTCATACCCCTCCTCGGCGCGCTCACCACCCTCATGGCGACCGCGGGTGCCGCGGCAGCCGACGACAAGTTCAAGAAGTACAAGCCGGCGGGAATCGGCGACCTGCTGAAAACCCCCCGCATCGGGGAGGGCAGCGGCTCCACCCTCTACGAACAGTACGGTTCAGTCCTCTACTACCGGCTCGACAATGAGCTGGGGTGGAAGGACATCGGCTGGAGCATGCTCAACGGCATCGCCGATCTCTTCATGGGACTGACGGTCTTCATCACTCAGTCGGCCGTGGTCGCCGTCCAGTGGACGCTGAACCTCACTGACGTCAAAGAGATCCACGATGCGATCACCACGGCCATATCCAGCGCGGGCGGAACGGTCTCCGAGACCCTGTTGCCCTCAGCGCTGGCCGTAGGAGCCATGGTGGCCTGGGCCAACCACCGGAAGGCGAGCGGCAGCGGCCTGAGCCAACTCGGCTGGGTGGCGGCCTCGGGCATTCTCGCGGTGTCACTCGTGAGCACCCCCGGCGTGTGGGTCGACGGGATCGAGAGTGTGCGCAAGGTCGGTTCCAGCATCGCCATGGAGGCCACCAGCGCGGGCATGAACGGCAACGCACAGGAGCCCTTCGCTGTCAAGGGGAACCCGGACCTCGACCAGGACGGGAAGAAGGACAGCGAAGAGTCCAAGAAGAACAAGCTGGTCCGCAAGTCCACCGACGCGATCTGGCGATCCTATGTCGTCACGCCGTGGTGCATTGCCGAATTCGGTAACCTTGATACCTGTAAGGAGTTCGGCGAGCAGACGCTCCAGAAGACTGATAAGCCGCCGAAAGATGACGACTTCGCCGACGCGCGGAGGGAGTTCCTGAGTAAAACGCTCAGTGACTCGAAGATCGGTATTCCGGCCATGAAGTGGCGTCAGGGCAAGAACGCCGGCCGCGTCACGGTTACGGTCGCCGCTTTTGTCTGCGCCGCGCTGTTCGCCATCCTCGCCATCGCTCTTGCCTTCGCTTCGCTCGCCTCACTGATCGGCGCGTTGATGCTGCTGCTTGCCGGTGTGGTCTTCGCCTGCCTGTGGGTGATCCCTGGTAGGCCGCGCCAGTGGGGCATGCGATGGTTCGACGCCCTGCTGGGCTTCGCCCTGCAGTCGTTCGTGAGCACGATGGTGCTGGGCGTAGTCCTGGTGCTGAACACCGTAAGCATCTCGATGCTCGGCAAGTACGGCTACTTCGCCGCCATCGGCGTCAGCATCACGAGTGCGATCGTGGCGTTCAAGTTCCGTGCCGTGATGGAGAGCATTGTCGGTGTCACCGGCGCGTTGAGCCCCGGGGCCTCGGCCGCCGGCATGGCGCTGGGGCGTGGGGCCAGCCGGCTCGCGGGCCGGATGCTCGGCAAGCCTGCCGGCTGGGCGGGGCATCAAGCGGCACGGCCCGTCAGGTGGGCGGGGCGTACAGCGGCACGGCCTGTCAAGTGGGCGGGCCATCAAGCAGCACGGCCCGTCAAGTGGGCGGGCCAGAAGACCAAGGACGGCACCAAGCGGGCGGCTAAGAAGACCGGTACCGCCGCCTGGGAGGGTGCCAAGTCGGGCGTGAACTACACAGCCAGGTCGGGCGCACGGCTGGCTTCCGCAGGAGCCGACCAGTTGGGCAAGGCTAAGGAGCGCGGCCTTCAAGCCCTGGCCACGTGGGCCGCAGATAACCCGCCGGGCACGAGCGCTCGGATGCGCTCCTCCGGCGGTCAGTCGGCCGGCCGTCGTGCGGACGGCAGCCCGGCTAGGACCATCGCGACGCTGCCGGAGCGG
The DNA here is from genome assembly GCF_044336695.1 of Streptomyces sp. SCA2-17. Taxonomy (NCBI): domain Bacteria; kingdom Bacillati; phylum Actinomycetota; class Actinomycetes; order Kitasatosporales; family Streptomycetaceae; genus Streptomyces; species Streptomyces sp. SCA2-17. The sequence continues at coordinate 2,990,264 of NZ_CP117521.1, read as the reverse complement.
CGCACCGCTGGTGCAGGCAGCACTCGTCCGCGCACCACCGGGCAGCAGGATCGGGGCCGGATCCAAGTCGGCGCTGCGCACACGGGGCGGGCGACCGGAGCGCAGAACCGCGCACGCCGTCACCCCCAACTGCAGGCTGCCGGAGGGCAGGACAGTTACCAGTTCCGCCAGGCAGCCCGTCCGCACAACCGCCCCCCGCGCCAGCAGCGCATCACCGCGGGTCGCCGGGCCGCGACCTCGGCCTCGGCTTCGGGCGGCGCCGCGAGCCGTCGTAGCGGCCCGGCCCAGGTGAATCGTTCCGCCGGCGCCCCGTCGGCGCCCGCATCCAGCCGGCGTCGCCGCAGGAGGGACTCGTGAGCAAGGACAACGGGCCGCAGAGCTCGGCCGAGTGGCGGGAGCTGCTGAACACCCCGTACGACTACCCGGATGAGATCGAGGAGGCTCCCAAGCGGTCGCTGCGCCGCCGGGCTCGTAAGGTCTACCGCCAGGGCCAGAAGGCGGAGCTCAAGCGGCGCCTCGCGGAGGAGCGGCGCCGGGAGCCGGTCACCGCGGGCGGCGCCATCTTGGTGATCGTTGCGTTCCTGGCACTCGGTGCGGCCGCCACCCACTGGTGGCCGAATGACGGCCCCCGGGCGAAGGTCGTTACGGCGGGCAGCGCACCGGAGACACGGACCGAGTCGGCGTCGGGCGACGGGGCGGGTGCTTCCGCTGCCCCGTCGCCCTCCGCCTCGGTCGCGGCCCCGGCCGCGCCGAAGGCGGACCTCAGCAAGCCGGAGAAGGCGGCGGAGGGATGGGCGCGGGTCTACTGGGCTCGCAACCCGCCGGTGGACAAAGATCACAAGGCCGTGGTGGAGCGCGCTGCACCCTGGATGACTCCTGCCCTGAGCGAGAACCTCAAGAAGTTCGACGACCCGGCATGGAACCAGATGGTCTCCAACGGTGGCGTGTCCACGGTGGACCGGGTCACCGTCGGCCCCGCTGACGACGACCGGGTGCGTAACCAGGCCGACACACCCATGCGCGTCTGGCGCAAGGTCACCGTGGAGACGACCGTCGCGGGGTACCGCAAGTACAACGAGACCAAGGTCCTCCTCACCGAGATCATGCGCGGCGACGACGGGTGGCGCGTGGGCCGGGTACTGGGGGTCTGAACCGGTGGACGGACGTCAGGCCCTCGCCCTGGCGGCGGGGGGAGCCCGGCGTGCCCTGGTGGTCAAGCTCGGGCTTCCCATCGCCGTCATCTTCATGGTCATGCTCATCATCCTCGGCGCCATGTCCGGCATCGGAGGCACCAGCTCCGCCGCGGCCGCCGGTTGCGGTGACCGGGGACAGCCCGCCGACGACGGGGAGAAGGGCAATGGGCGGCAGGGCGACGCCCACGGCGGGGCGAGCAAGGAGCTGCGCGCCAAGCAGGTCGCCAACGCCAAAATCATTGACGGAGTGGCAAAGGAGGGGAAGCTGCCGGGACGAGCCACGCTCATCGCGCTGATGACCGCACTCGCAGAGTCGCAGCTGGACAACATCGACTACGGCGACCGGGACTCGCTGGGCCTGTTCCAGCAGCGTCCGTCGTCGGGCTGGGGAACTCGGGATCAGATTCTCGACCCCAAGTACGCCACGCACATGTTCCTCTTCGGCGGCGACAGCGGTGACCCGCCTGGCCTGGAAGACATTCCTTGGGAGAACCTCTCGCTCAACGACGCGGCCCAGAAAGTGCAGAGGTCGGGCTTCCCCAACGCCTACGGGCCGAAAGAAACCCAGGCCCGCAGCATTGCCGAGGAAGCAGGGATCGACCTGGAGCGGTCCGGCGAGAACCACCCCAAGCAGCCGGGGAAGAGCACCCCCGGAGGGGGTTCGGGGAACAGCGGAAACAGCGGGAACAGCGAAGGCAAGGATCCTGACGAGCCTCCGGGAGACTGCGACACCTCGGGTTCCGGGCAGCCGGGCAAGCCCGGCGAGCCCTTCCACGACGGCAACGCGAACTGGCCGGCCAACGTGAGGAACCCCCGCTCAACCGCTGATGCGATCAAGTGGGCGAAGGCCGAGGCCGACAGCCACCGCGCGAACTGGTACCAGAAGTGCCTGATGTTCACCTCGATCGCCTACGGGTGGAGCTTTTCCGGCACCAACTACGCTATCGACCACTACCAGGTTGAAATGCCGAAGGACATGCGCCACGACGGCGACCGCAATCCGCCGGTCGGTGCGCTCATGTTCTGGGACACCGGGCACCGGGCCGGTCACGTGGCCATCTACGTCGGTGACGGGAAGATCGCGTCCAATGACATCGGGCCCATTGGTGAGATATCGATCGTCCCCGCCACCGACATCGAAACCAAGTGGAACGCCAAGTATCTGGGCTGGTCACCCCCCTACTACCCCAAGGGCGGGTGATCCGGGTCATCATTACCCGGGGGACCGCGGCACCCTTGCGTGCCGCGGCCCCTTTGGCCTGCTGGCGGCGGCGGTACGTAAGGAATGACCATGCCTGTTGTGACGGACCTTGACTCGGTCCCTCTGACGCCTGTCTACACCATCGTGATCAACGCAATGGGCGGAGCGACGGTCGACGGGGAGCCGGTCGAGAACCTGCCGGGTGAGGATGCGAGGACCTCGGCGCTCGCTGAGATACGAGTGCGGGCGGCTCTTCGCGGCCACCCCATACGCATCATCGCCAAGGAGCCCGACGGGTCGGCCTGGCCGCTGATCGTGGACCACGACGGGGCCGTGACACCTATGCCGGGGCCGCATCCGACGCCGCCGCCGGCGCCCGTGGTGCCCGCGCCCGCGCCTGTGGCTCCCGTGGCGCCTGTGGCTCCGCATCCGGCACCGGCACCGATGCCGCCCGCCCCCGTACCGCCCGCGCCCGCCCCCGTACAGGCACCCCCCGCCCCCCTGCACACCTCTCCCGACTGGCACACCCCCCTCCCCCCGCACCACGCCGACCGCTTCGGCCGGATCGTGGCTGCCGAGCTGCGCGGGGATCTGGTCGGGGCCGCGCTTGCCGCGCGGGAGATGGAGGGGGCGCTCGACCGGGAGTACGGGCCGTTGCACCCGCACACCGTCGGCGTGCTCGGGACGCGGGCCTGGCTGGCGCTGCTGTTGCAGGAGGACTGGGCCGCGATCATGCGGCTGCACCTGCGGACCGCCGAGCGGCGGCACAACGCGCAGGCGCCCCTCGACGAGACCCGGCGCGTGCTGCGCAACGCCCGCGCCGTGTGGTGGCGGCTCGCGGCCGTCGACCGGGCCGAGGCGGACGAGATCCAGCCGGAGCTCCAGCGCGTATCCGACCTGGTCGAGGGCGTGCTTCCGGAATAATCACGGCCATGTCGCCGTCGCCGTCCACGCCGCCGCCCGGCCCGTACGAAGGCACCCCGTACGACGGGAGCGCGTACGAAGGGATCCCGGTCCCGTACGAGAGCGGGCCGCGCGGCCTGCACCGGCGTCTGCTGCCGGACGTGATGGCGGCCGGCTCGGCGTATCCGCTCCTCCTCAGCGGTTCGTACGCACTGGAGGCGCACGGCCTCCTCGCCCCCGGCGCCGCCCGCCGGGACGCCTGCCTGGAGCTGGTCACCGAGGCCCCGGACCCCATGGCCGACGTCGTGGCCGCCCTCCGCGGCGGCCTGGAGGAGCGCGGCTGGGAAGCCGAACCGCTCGAAGCCCGGCTCGTCGTCACCGACGCCGCGACCGGCGAGCACTGCACCGTCGGCATCCGCAAGGAGACCCTGCGGCGGCCGCCGGAGCTCGGTCCGTACGGGCCCGTGCCCGCCGTCGAGGACGTGGTCGGCATGGCCGTGCGCGACCTCGCGGACCTCGGCCTCGCCCGCGACCTCGTCGACGTACGGGCCGCGTCCGCCTCCTGGTCGCACGTCGAGCTGGAGGAGCTCGGCCGCCGGCACGCCGGCGAGAGCGGGCTCGACCTCACCGACCTCCAGGCCCGGCTCGCCGGCGCCGAGTGGATCGCCGACTCCGAGTTCGCCGCCTGCGGGCTCGACGAGACCGACCGCACCGAGCTCCTGCGCTGGGCCGAGGCCTGGGTCGGCGACATCGCGGAGCGGTTGATGGAGGAGACCCCGTACGAGGACGTGGAGGACGTGGAGGACGCGCAGGACGCAGAGGACGCGGACGAAGAGGGTTGATCCTCCGCCTTGACCTCAAGTCCGCTTGAGATTTCATCCTTGAGTCCTCGCCTCAGCAGGCCTCGGCCAAGAGATGGACGGATGGATCGACGATGACGGACACAGCCGACCCCGCGGACACCCCGGTGATCGACCGGCGCAGCATGAGACTCGTCATGGCCGGGCTGATGCTCGGCCTGTTCATGTCGGCGCTCGACCAGACCATCATCTCCGCGGCGCTCCGCACCATCGCCGACGACCTCAACGGGCTCTCGCAGCAGGCCTGGGCCAACACCTCGTACATGATCACTTCGGTGGTCACCACGGCCCTCTACGGCAAGCTCTCCGACATCTACGGGCGCCGGCCGCTCTACGTCATCGCCGTGGGCCTCTTCGTCGTCGGTTCGGTGCTGTGCGGGTTCGCCTCGTCGATGGTGATGCTGTCGGTCTTCCGGGGCGTCCAGGGCCTCGGCGCGGGCGGCCTGATGAGCCTCGCGTTCGCCATCCTGGCCGATCTGCTGCCGCCCGCCGAGCGCAGCCGCTACCAGGCCTGGTTCGGGGCGGTCTTCGGGGTCGCGGCCGTGGTCGGGCCGGTCGTCGGCGGGTTCTTCGCCGGGCTGGACGCCTTCGCCGGGGCGGACGGCTGGCGCTGGGCCTTCTTCATCAACGTGCCGGTCGGCATCGCCGCCGTGCTGCTGATCCTCGGTCAGGTCCGGGTCCAGGCGAACCGCTCGGCGGACAAGCCGGACGTCGCCGGCGTCGTCACCCTCGTCCTCTTCCTGGTGCCCGTCCTCTTCGCCGTCGAGGAAGGGCCGAAGTGGGGCTGGGGCGCGGCCGGCACGCTGGGGCTGTTCGCCGTGGGGGCCGTGGGGCTCGTGCTCTTCCTGATGGCGCAGCGGCGGGCGGGCGGTGCCGCGCTGCTCCCCACCCCGATGTTCCGCAACCCCGTCTTCTCGCTCTACAACGGCGTCAACACGATCGTCGGCGCCGCCGTCTTCGGCTCGCTCGCCGTCCTGCCGCTCTACCTCCAGATCGTCAAGGGGCTGTCGCCGACCGAGGCGGGCCTGATGCTGCTGCCGCAGACGCTCGGGATCATCGTCGCGGGCCGGATGTGCAGCGCGTACGTGACGCGTACCGGCAGTTTCAAGGGCTCGATGCTGGCCGGCATCGTGCTGATGATGGCGGGCACGTTCTGGTTCGCGTCGTTCGGCGCGGACACGGAGCTGTGGCAGGCCGGGGTCGCCGCCGGCGTCATGGGCACTGGCATCGGCATGTGCTGGCAGGTCATGCTGGTCGCCATCCAGCGGGGCCTGGATCCGCGGTACACGGGCGCCGGCATCGGGTCCTTCGCCTTCTTCCGCTCCATCGGCGGCACCGTCGGCATCAGCGTCTTCTTCTCGCTCTTCTTCGGCACGGTCGGCGGCCGGATCGCCGACGCCTACGCCGGAGCCGCGACCGACCCGGACTTCAAGGCCGCCCTCGCCGACCCGGCCGTCACCTCCCAGCCGGCCAACCAGACGCTCCTCGCCGGCCGGAACGGCGCCGTCTCCCTGGACGACAGCTCCTTCCTGACCCACGCCGACGCCCGCCTCGCGCACCCCTTCCTGGAGGGCATGGCCGATGCGATGCAGACGGTCTTCCTGGTGAGCGGCACCCTGCTGGCGGTGGGCCTGGTCCTGGCCCTCATTCCCAGGGACCGGCAGACGGAGGCGGAGACGGACACAGCTTCTTCGGCTCCCTCGACTCCGTCACCGAAGAAGGCCGCAGTCCGTCAGTGACGCACCGGTCGTCAAGACCGTCCGTCAAGACCGTCCGTCAAGCGGCAGGGCCCCGGTCGTCACCGACCCGGGGCCCCGCCTTGCGCTAGCAGCGGGCCGGCTGGCCGGTTTGGCGGATGATGGTGTCGGCGGACAGCCAGCCGGCGCTCTTCGTCCCCTCGATGCGGACGTAGAGCCACTTGTGGCCGTACGCGTTCTCGACGGCGCAGTGGAACCAGACCTTCGTGCCGGACTTGGCCGGGGCCACGGAGCCGCAGACCTGGTAGGGGCCGTTCAGGACGTGGCGGTCGCCGGAGACGTAGCCGTACGTGCCCGGCTTCGGGTCCTGGTGGCTCCAGCCGGCGCACGTCGTCGGCACGTTCAGCTTGGTCGACGGGGAAGGGGACGTGCTCGGCGTCGCGCCGGGCTTGGCCGACGCGGAGGACGACGGCGAGGCCGCGCCGGACGGTTTCGCGGAGCCCGCGGAGGACGAGGGGCCCGGGGAGTTCGTTCCGGCGGTCGCTTCGCCTCCGCCCGGCTGGTCGGCGCCCGCCGGGGAGCTGACCGCGGGCTGCGCCGACAACGCCTCGTCGCCCTTCGCGGTGTCGCTGTGCCGGCCCGTCAGGGCGTAGGTGACGCCGCCTCCGGCCAGCACGACGGCTGCGGCCGCCGCCGCGATGACGCTACGGCTGCGGCGCCGCTTGCGGCCGGGGGCGGGCGCGGGGGCGGGAGCGGGGGAGGGGGCAGGCGCCGCGGCCGGCACTCCGGCGTGCGGCGGGCCCGGCTGCGGGTAGCCGGCGTACGGGGGCTGCGGGGACAGCGGCGGCTGCTGGAACGGGGGCGGCTGCTGGAACGGGGGCGGTGCCGCGCCGAATCCGGGCGGCGGCACCGGGGTTACGGCCTGCGTCGGCATGGGCGCGTGCGGAGGAGCCTGCACAGGCGATACGCCGGGCCCCGGAGCGACCGGCCCCGGAGCCACCGGACCTGGAACCACCGGCCCCGGTGCGTAGTGCGCCGCCGTCCCGCCCGCGGCCACCCGCTCCAGCATCTCGCGCGCCTCGCCCGCCGCCGGCCGGTGCTCCGGCTCCTTCGCCATCAGCGCTTGCAGCACCGGCGTGAGCGGCCCCGCCTGCCGGGGCGCCGGCAGCGGCTCGCTGACGATCGCCGACAGCGTGGACCACACCGACGTCCGGCGGAACGGCGACGTGCCCTCCACGGCCGCGTACAGCGTCATGCCGAGCGACCAGATGTCCGACGCCGGGCCCGGCTCCTTGCCCTGCGCCCGCTCCGGCGGCAGGTAGTCGAGGGAGCCGATGATCTGGCCGCTCTGGGTCAGCTTGGCCATGGCGTCGTCGCCCGCGGCCTCCATGCTGGCGATGCCGAAGTCGGTGAGCACGACCCTTCCCCAGCCTCCGGCCGGTGGGACTCCCGTCTCGCTTCGCCCGCCGCGCTCCAGCAGCACGTTCCCCGGCTTGACGTCGCGGTGCAGCACGCCGGCCCGGTGCGCGGCGTCGAGCGCGTCCATCAGCTCGGCGCCGATCGCCGCGGCCTCGTGCGGCTCCAGGGCGCCGCGCTCCGCCAAGATGTCGTCGAGCGAGGGCCCGTCGACGAGTTCCATGACGATGACCGGCAGGCCCTGCTCCTCGGTCACGTCGTGCACGGTGACCACGCCGCTGTGCCGGATGCGGGCGGCGGCCTGCGCCTCCCGCTGCATCCGGATCCGCAGGTCGGCCAGTTCGGCGGCGGAGGCATCGGTGAAGGCCCGCAGCACCTTGACGGCGACCTCGCGGTTCAGGAGCTCGTCCACGGCCCGGGCGACCACGCCCATCCCGCCGCGCCCGATCGTCGCGGTGACCCGGTAACGGCCTCCGAGGAGTTTTCCTATCAGCTCGTCGCCGTTCGCTTCCCCCGCTGTCACCGCACGCTCCGTCCGTCCTGGCACTGTTCGTTCGTCGTTCGTCGTTCGTCCTTACGCGGCCCCCAGAGTAGAGGCAGGCGCTGTGAGGGCCGCGGCCCCCCGGAGCCGCCCGGGGTAACGACGAAGGCCCAGGTCTGCGACCTGGGCCTTCGCGAGGGGCTGAAGAGCGGGGGGTGGACGCCAGGGCCCACCAGGTGAGGACGACGGGCTCCCGGCCTTGAGGACGCTCCCAGGAGAGGGCGGGACTACGGCGTAATCGGCGCCCATCGAGGGCCGATGGGCCGGGTCGTCCAGGGCGTCGGGGCGCGGCACCGCTGGCGAGTTCACCTCAGTCCGAGGCCGGCGGCGGGGACGACTCGGCGGCACGGCGGTATTCGGCGTTGAGGCGCTGGGCTTCTTCGAGCTGGTCCTCAAGGATGATGATGCGGCAGGCGGCCTCGATGGGGGTGCCCTGGTCGACGAGTTCCCGGGCGCGTGCCGCGATGCGCAGCTGGTAGCGGGAGTAGCGACGATGTCCGCCCTCGGAGCGCAGCGGGGTGATCAGGCGGGCCTCGCCGATGGCGCGCAGGAAACCCTGGGTGGTGCCGAGCATGGCGGCGGCACGGCCCATCGTGTAGGCGGGGTAGTCGTCGTCGTCAAGACGGCCGAACGAGTCGTCTGCTGTCATTGCACCTCTCTCATGGAACGCATGGAGGGGCCCTGGTGCCGTACGGCACCAGGGCCCCGAAGGAACTACTACACCATCTGTCGGCCCTGATACTGCGCCGACCTCCTGTTTCCGCCGCCCCGGCCGAGTTGCTGCCGGGGGTGCGGGGATCGCGGTTGCTTGACCGGAGACCACCTCACTATCGATGTCCTGCGGTACCCGGGCTCAGCCTTCGGCCCGGGCGATCCTGATGGCGCCTGGCTCCTCCGTTCTTCCTCATTGATCAACTGCTGGTGAAACGGGGAACTGCGTACTGCTGGTACTGCGTACTGCGGGTACTGCCACTGCGGTACTGCTCTTGGCGGCCCCTGATGACTGCGGGCCACCCGGTCCGGCCGCCAGTCCCGTCGCCGTCCTGCAACAACCCTGGCTTCGGAACTCCGCCACCGGACCGCCCTGCGAACTGCATGTACTGCTGCGTACTGCTGCCCGGCAGTTCGTCTCTGCCGAGCCCTTCGATCTCTCTGGGCTACGAGAGAAATCATAACCACGCCACTGCCTAATGTCTACTGCGGCGATCATAGATTTTCGTATGCCTAGGGCTGAGCTAGCCGCCCATGGTGGGCCGAGGTATGCAGGGCGGCCATCACTGCTGGTCAGGCCCACGGGCGGGGCGGCAGCCGAACGCGGGGGCTCGGTGCCTTGGCGGCCAGGCGCGGAGTGCCCTACTCGCCAGGGGCGCGACCGCGGGCGGGGGTGGGCCGGCCGGTGAATAGAATCGGCTCTCATGCCGAAGCCTGACGAGCTGCTCGCTGACGTCGCCACCCTGGTGGAGTCCGGGCAGAGCAATCAGATGTCCCTGACCGTGGTCACCGGCGGTGCTGTCATCACCGGCCGGCTGGCTCCCGAAGCCGTGTGGAGGCAGCGGGTGTCAGAGGTCCTGACGGACTCTGCCCGCCTGGGCGAGTTCGCCGCCATCTTCACCACCACAACGCGCCGGGAGGGTCCGCCCACACATCTGCACTTTCACATGGCCCGCATCCTTCAGGGACAGGTGGGGATCCCGGAGACGGGTGGGATGTATCGCGTCTCGATCGCCGATGTAAGCGCCTGGACGGTGGGCGACTTCAGCTACTCCGACCACTGATCCGGCGGCGGGTAGAAGGACCCATCGGGACGCAGGAGGGCCCGACCGGCATGTGCCGGTCGGGCCCTCCTCGCTGCTCGGGCGGCAGCCAGTGCCGTGCCCATCGCTCAGGCGGTCAGACGGTCACCGGTACGCCGAGCATCGCGGACGCCTGCTGGAGCGGGGTGAGGGGGCGCGTCGGCACGGTGGCCCTGGGCAGGACGTGGCAGGTGAAGCCGAGCTTCGTCATGGCTCGGAGAACTTCGCCGGCGCTGAAGTCGCGTCGGTCCTGGCGGGTGATGACCTGGCCGACCTGCTTGGCGGGGTAGGTGCGGCGGCCGATGGTCACGGACTCGCCGGTGACCTGCTCGGGCTTGACGCCCTTCATCGATTCCAGGACACCGCTCTTGGTCAGGTCGAACGGGAAACGGGCGATGACACAGCGCATGATGCCTCACAGGAGGAAGGGGACGGTCACTCGGAACTGCGGTCGTGAGGCGGTTCAGCGTGCGAGGGCGGGGGCGACCGAAGGGCGGCCTTGTTCGTCGGCAACGGGCAGGGCCGGCTCCGGCCGGCGACGGCGCATCACGTGCTCGTCCTCGACCGTCGTGGTGAGGGGCGAGGCGAACGGCTCGCGTTCGCCGAGGACATCGCGCAGCCGGAGCCGGTCCGTGTACGTGTCGCCCTCATGGACGGCGGCGAGCTGGATCCGGGTGACCACCGCGGTGCACAGGTCGTCCTCGTCGCAGACGAGCAGATGGCCCGTGCGGGCGGCGGCCATGACGGACAAGGCCACTTCGACGGTCATGTCGTCGCAGACTTGCGGAACGTCCGACTCCATGGCATCGGCCACCATCCGGTGCACGGCGTTGCCATGTGCCGAGCGGTCCTGCGTCTGGATCAACGTCACAACGTGCCTCCTGCAGAGGTGGGTCAGTTCCCTGGTCGAGGAGCGCTCGTTCCTGTGTGCGGGGTTCATTCAGAACCTTCCTTGATGCGGCACGCATCAAGGAACTGTCGCAGCAGAAAAGCAGCGCTGGGAATTACGAGACCGGGCCGAATGGAATGCGAAAGCGCATCTGGTCTACGGGGAATCCGTACAGGTCCAGGCGCTGAAATAGGCGACGTCCGGTGGATGAGAAATCCAGGACGGCGGTCGAGGGGCGCGACTGCGGGGAGGGTGAGAACTGAAATCCTGCGTCCCGCAGGAGAAATCACCGCGGGGAAATGGGTGCAGCCGGGGTCCGCGCCCCGAGGGATGCGGGCCCCAGCTGCAAAATGCGCGTCAGTGTCAGGCGGGAACGATGTTCTCGGCTGTCGGGCCCTTCTGGCCCTGCGCGATGTCGAAGGTCACCTTCTGGCCTTCGGTCAGCTCACGGAAGCCTTCGGCTGCGATGTTCGAGAAGTGGGCGAACACGTCGGCGCCGCCACCGTCCTGCTCGATGAAGCCGAAGCCCTTTGCCGCGTTGAACCACTTCACGGTGCCAGTAGCCATGTCGTATCTCCTTGGGGCAGTACACCGGAATCCGCGCCGTGCGGACACCGTGTCGCCGCGATGATGCCCCGCCCGGAAAATGGCCGGGAAACGTAAGGATTTGGGTATCAAAACTGCAACCGAGATCGACAGTAGCATGCTGCGGTGGCTTGTGTGCGCTAAATATTTCTACCCTATGTGCGGTGGTAAAAAGTCTCCTCGCGGGGTCCCTGAAATTCTTAGACCGCGGGCATAGATACTGGTTGACGAGCAGGGCCGGCAGTAGGGGTCTGGACAACAAACAACCCCCAGGTCGCTGACCTGGGGGTTTTCTATGGAGCGGGTGACGAGAATCGAACTCGCGCTCTGAGCTTGGGAAGCTCATGTTCTACCATTAAACTACACCCGCGAGGGCGCCCGCTTCGGGAGCGCCTCATCGTCGCACACTCTACCCCATCGAAGGCCCCCGGTGCACTCACCGTACGGGCCTTCTCGTCGTGTGAGGAGAGTGTGGGGCAGGTGGGGATGCGGCCGCGGGGTCCGGGAGTTGAGGCGTACGGTGGGGGCGCCGGAAGTCGGTGGCGGGCTGCCGGGCGGCTGTCGCGAGGCTGCCGGGAGTGCCGCTTAGGAGCGAGTCCTATGCATCCCCTAATGTGGCTTTTGTCTTTCACGTGAATGGGGAAAGGGGCAGCTCTATGGAGCGCACCGTCGTTCGTTGTGCCGAGGGGCACGTCTTCAGCACCGCTTCGTTCCCGATGCAGCACCTCGGTCCCGACCGGATCGGCCCCGGACGGCTCCTGCGCTGCCCGCGCTGTGCCCGGCTGCGGCATTCCGTCCCGGTCACGCTCCAGAAGCGCTGAACTGGTGCCGGTCAGCTGAACTGGTGCCGGTCAAGCGTCGAGCGGGTGCTGAGCTGGTACCGATCAAGCGCTGAGACCGCGCTGAGATCGTGCTGATCAAGCAGCGCGGGCCCGTCCGCCCGGACCGGGCCCGCGTTGTCCGTCTTCTCCGCGTATCCTCGACCCGTGCTTCTCTCAGACAAGGACATCCGGACCGAGATCGACGCCGGCCGCGTGCGGATCGACCCGTTCGACGAATCGATGGTGCAGCCGTCGAGCATCGACGTGCGGCTCGACCGCTACTTCCGGGTGTTCGAGAACCACCGGTACCCCCACATCGACCCCGCGGTCGAGCAGGCCGACCTCACGCGTGAGGTGGTTCCGGAGGGCGACGAGGCGTTCATCCTGCACCCCGGTGAGTTCGTGCTCGCCTCGACGTACGAGGTCATCACGCTCCCCGGCGACATCGCCTCGCGACTGGAGGGCAAGTCCAGCCTGGGCCGCCTCGGCCTGCTGACGCACTCGACCGCCGGCTTCATCGACCCCGGTTTCTCCGGGCACGTGACGCTGGAGCTGTCGAACATGGCCACGCTGCCGATCAAGCTGTGGCCGGGGATGAAGATCGGGCAGCTGTGCATGTTCCGCCTGACCTCGCCCGTCGAGCACCCCTACGGGTCCGCGAAGCACGGCTCCCGCTACCAGGGGCAGCGTGGGCCCACGCCCTCGCGCTCCTTCCAGAATTTCCATCGCACCCAGGTCTGAGCAAGCAGAGCAAAAGGCGAAGAGCAACAGTGAGTGAGATCCGCGAGAACCTGACCTACCCGATCTTCGGGGAGGCCATCCGTGAGCTGGCACAGACCATCGCGGACGACGGCTACGAGCCGGACATCATCCTGTCCATCGCGCGTGGCGGCGTCTTCGTCGCCGGCGGGCTGGCGTACGCGCTGGACTGCAAGAACATCCACCTGGTGAACGTGGAGTTCTACTCGGGCGTCGGCGAGACGATGGAGATGCCGGTCATGCTGGCCCCCGTCCCGGACCAGATCGACTTCACGAACAAGAAGGTCCTGATCGCCGACGACGTGGCGGACACGGGCAAGACCCTCAAGCTCGTGCACGACTTCTGCAAGGACCACGTGGCCGAGGTCCGCTCCGCGGTGATCTACGAGAAGTCCCAGAGCCTCGTGAAGTGCGAGTACGTGTGGAAGCGCACCGAGGACTGGATCAACTTCCCGTGGTCGGTCGAGCCGCCGGTCGTGCGCCGCGAGGGCCAGGTCCTCGACGCGTAACCGCGCAGGCAGCAGACATACGTGAGGGCCCCGCCGTGATGAACACGGCGGGGCCCTCACGTGTATGCCGTCTCTACAGCGTGCCCAGCTTGACGATCGACAGCAGCGCGATCAGCTGGATCGCGGAGGCGCCCAGCGCCCTCGGCCACGGGATGTCGTGCGACTTGCTGACCATGGACGTGAACAGGTAGCCCGCCAGGAGCCACGTCGCCCAGCCCAGCACCTGGACCATCAGGTTGTCGCCGCCGAGGAACATGGCGAACAGCAGCCGGGGCGCGTCCGTGATCGCCATGATCAGCATGGACAGGCCGACCGTCGGCTGCCAGAGGCCGTCGCCGCCGAGCTGCCGGGCGAGCGTGTGCGTGACCGCGCCCAGGAGGAGCCCGGCGAGCACCATGACCACGCCCGTGATCAGCACCGACGGCAGGCTGTTGGAGAGCGAGGCGTTCAGCACGTCCTCGCGGGCCTTGTCGAAGCCGAAGACGGCGAGCAGGCCGTAGACGAACGTGACGATCAGCGCCGGTGCCCACACGGCGTGGTCACGCATCTGCCAGAAGGTCGCGGAAGGGCGCATGACTATGCCGGTCAGCAGCTGCTTCCACGGCAGCCGCGGGCCCGGGGGCGGCGCGGGGGCGTTGGGGTACGGGTCCTGGCCGTAGTCGTCGCGGCCGTACGGGGCGCCTTGGCCGTACGGGTCGTCGCCGTACGCGTCCGGGGCCTCGCCGAGGCTGAACTGCTGGGTCTGGCCGGGGTGGCCGGCGCCGGGCTGTCCGTGACCGGGCTGTCCGTGGCCGTAGTACGGATCCTGGCCCGGGCCCTGTCCCTGCCCCTGGCCGTACGGCTGCTGCCGGCCGTAGCCGTGCTGCGGCTGCCCGCCCCCGCCGAAGTACTCCGGCTCGCCGTACGGCGGGGGCTGCTGCTGCCACTGACCACCGTGGCCCCCCTGACCGCCCTGGCCGCCGTACGGGGCCTGGTACGGCCCCGGGCGCTGTCCTTGCTGCGCGGGCCCGGGGTCGTTCGAGCCCTGTCCGCGTCCCATCCTGAATCCAGCCACGCTTCGAACGTACCCGCTCCGTGACGATGCCGAGCCGGCCCGGTAAGAACGGGCCCGCCATTGCGGCCGAGCTGTGACATCCCCTAAGGGAAATACCGGGGGTTGGGATTCGGCAGGCTGTGTCAGGAGGGGTATGTGCGGAACTCTGAGGTGTCGACGGTCCAGGGGCCCACGGAGATCTTGTCGCCGAAGACGTACTCGGTACGCGTCCGGTAGCAGGGCTGTCCTTCGCTGTCGACTCCCTGCGGGTCGGACATGACGGCTAGGGTCCCCTTGCGCGGGTCGATCAGCAAGTACAACGGGATGCCCATCGCAGGGTATTCATGCATCTTCTCCACGTAGTCATTCGCGTGGTTGGAGGGCGAGACGACCTCGGCAACCAAGGACAGATCGCGTGGGTGGAACGGGTCCATGGCTTCGGCGAAGACCTCGTCCGGCACGACGATGAGGTCGGGGCGACGAAGCCTGCCGAGGGAAGCGTCTTCCACCTCGCCACCTGGGTAGGCCACCAGCCCTTCGGTGAGCTGGCTGTTCAATTGGCGGCTGAGGCGGTGGGCGATGTAGTCGTGGCGCCTGGAGGGCGACATCATCATGTAGAGACCGCTGCCGGTGATCTCGATGCCGAGGACCGGGTCAGGAACGTGCTCCATCAGTTCATCGGCGATGGCGCGCATACGGGCATAGTCCATGGCATGGCTCCTGCTGAGTGCGGGCTGCGAGCGCGTACGAAATCATCGTCCCACGCCCCTACGACAACGGCCGGGCCCCGCGAGCAGTCGCGGGGCCCGGCCGTGCGTACGCCGTGGAAGCGGTTACTTCACCGGCTCCGGGGCCGGTGCCGGGTCCGGCTTCGGGGTGTCCGCGGGCTCGCCGTCGCCGCCGTCGCCGTTGTCCTCGCCGCCGTCCTCCGGGGGCGCCGGGGTCTTCACCGACTCCAGGAGGAGCTGGGCGACGTCGACGACCTGGATGGACTCCTTGGCCTTGCCGTCGTTCTTCTTGCCGTTGACCGAGTCGGTCAGCATGACGAGGCAGAAGGGGCAGGCGGTGGAGACGATGTCCGGGTTGAGGGACAGGGCCTCGTCGACGCGCTCGTTGTTGATGCGCTTGCCGATCCGCTCCTCCATCCACATGCGCGCACCGCCCGCACCGCAGCAGAAGCCCCGCTCCTTGTGGCGGTGCATCTCCTCGTTGCGCAGGCCCGGCACCTTGGCGATGATCTCGCGCGGCGGCGTGTAGACCTTGTTGTGCCGGCCCAGGTAGCACGGGTCGTGGTACGTGATCAGGCCCTCGACCGGGGTGACCGGGACGAGCTTGCCCTCGTCGATCAGGTGCTGGAGCAGCTGCGTGTGGTGGATGACCTCGTACTCGCCGCCGAGCTGCGGGTACTCGTTGGCGATGGTGTTGAAGCAGTGCGGGCAGGTCGCGACGATCTTCTTCTTGGCCTTCTCGACCTTGACGCCCTCGTCCGCATCCTCGCCGAACGCCATGTTCAGCATCTCGACGTTCTGCTGGCCGAGCTGCTGGAACAGGAACTCGTTGCCCAGGCGGCGGGCCGAGTCACCGGTGCAGTTCTCCTCGCCGCCCATGATCGCGAACTTCACGCCCGCCATGTGCAGCAGCTCCGCGAAGGCCTTCGTGGTCTTCTTGGCGCGGTCCTCCAGGGCGCCGGCGCAGCCGACCCAGTAGAGGTAGTCGACCTCGGTGAGGTCCTCGACGTCCTTGCCGACGACCGGGACCTCGAAGTCGACCTCCTTGGTCCACGCCAGGCGCTGCTTCTTCGCCAGGCCCCAGGGGTTGCCCTTCTTCTCCAGGTTCTTGAGCATCGTGCCCGCCTCGGACGGGAAGGAGCTCTCGATCATCACCTGGTAGCGGCGCATGTCGACGATGTGGTCGACGTGCTCGATGTCGACGGGGCACTGCTCGACGCACGCGCCGCACGTGGTGCAGGACCACAGCACGTCGGGGTCGATGACGCCGTTCTCCTCCAGCGTGCCGATCAGCGGGCGCTCGGCCTCGGCCAGCGCCGCCGCCGGGACGTCCTTCAGCTGCTCCGCGGTCGCCTTCTCCTCACCCTCGGCGTCCTTGCCGCCGCCCGCGAGCAGGTACGGCGCCTTGGCGTGCGCGTGATCGCGCAGCGCCATGATCAGGAGCTTGGGGGAGAGGGGCTTGCCGGTGTTCCAGGCGGGGCACTGCGACTGGCAGCGGCCGCACTCGGTGCAGGTGGAGAAGTCGAGCAGGCCCTTCCAGGAGAACTCCTCGACCTTCGAGACGCCGAAGGTGTCGTCCTCGCCCGGGTCCTCGAAGTCGATCGGCTTGCCGGCGCTCGTCATGGGCAGCAGCGCGCCGAGCGCCACGTCGCCGGACGCCTCGCGCTTGAACCAGATGTTCGGGAAGGCGAGGAAGCGGTGCCAGGCCACGCCCATGTCGGTCTTCAGGGCGACCGTGATCATCCAGATGAAGGACGTCGCGATCTTCAGGCCCGCGAAGAAGTAGGTGAGGTTCTGGAGCGTCGAGACGTCCATCCCCTCCAGCCACGAGACGACCGGGTACGAGATGAAGAACGAGGCCTCGTAGCCGTCCACGTGGTGCTGGGCGCCTTCGAGGGCGTGCAGCATGAAGATGCAGACGCCGACGATGAGGATGACGGCCTCGACGAAGTACGCCTGGCCGGTGTTGGAGCCGGCGAAGCGCGACTTGCGGCCCGGGGCGCCCGGCCGGTTCAGCTGCCGGATGACGATGAGCGTCAGGATGCCGAGCGCGGTCATCGTGCCGAGGAACTCGACGAAGACGTTGTACGGGGCCCAGTCGCCGATGACCGGCAGGATCCAGTCGGCCTTGAAGAGCTGCCCGATGGCGTTGACGATCGTCAGCAGCAGCGAGAAGAAGCCCACCGCCACGAACCAGTGCGCCACGCCGACGATGCCCCAGCGGTTCATCCGGGTGTGGCCCAGGAACTCCTTGGCCACGGTGACGGTGCGCTGCGCGGGGTCGCCGGTCCGGGTGCCGGCGGGCACGGGCTGACCCAGCCGCATGAAGCGGTAGATCTGCACGAGGGCACGGCCGAACAGCGCTACGCCGACCGCGATTAGGACCAGCGACACGATGATCGCGGCGAGTTGCATGGGAACGGCTCCTCGAACCTGCGAGAGCGGGGATTGCGGGGACTACGGACTTGGGGATGACTGCGGACTGCGGGATTACTGCCTAGTAACTTATCCAGTCCGTACGAGACTACTCACTCTCCCGCGCGCGATATAGGCGCACCGCCGGTGATCTGTGTCGCTCAGGCCACCCTCACCCGTGCTGCCCGAGCCCGTGGTCACCCGCCGGCCGCCCCCTGGCTGCGCATAAGCCCCGCATAAGACTTGAGTCCCCTCGACTCAGCTCGGTTGACAGGTTCGGATCCGCATTGCACCCTTGAGTCTGTTCCACTCAAGTCAGCTGGAGGAATCGACATGGCACGTGCGGTCGGCATCGACCTGGGTACGACGAACTCCGTCGTCAGTGTTCTCGAGGGCGGTGAGCCCACCGTCATCACCAACGCCGAGGGCGCCAGGACCACGCCGTCCGTCGTCGCCTTCGCGAAGAACGGCGAGGTGCTGGTCGGCGAGGTCGCCAAGCGCCAGGCCGTGACCAACGTGGACCGGACGATCCGTTCGGTCAAGCGCCACATGGGCACGGACTGGAAGATCAACCTCGACGGCAAGGACTTCAACCCCCAGCAGATCTCTGCGTTCATCCTGCAGAAGCTGAAGCGGGACGCCGAGGCGTACCTGGGCGAGAAGGTCACGGACGCGGTCATCACCGTCCCGGCGTACTTCAACGACTCCGAGCGTCAGGCGACCAAGGAGGCCGGTGAGATCGCGGGCCTCAACGTCCTGCGCATCGTCAACGAGCCCACCGCGGCCGCCCTGGCCTACGGTCTCGACAAGGACGACCAGACCATTCTCGTCTTCGACCTCGGTGGCGGCACCTTCGACGTCTCGCTGCTCGAGATCGGCGACGGCGTGGTCGAGGTCAAGGCCACCAACGGCGACAACCACCTCGGTGGTGACGACTGGGACCAGCGCGTCGTCGACTACCTGGTCAAGCAGTTCGCCAACGGCCACGGCGTGGACCTGTCCAAGGACAAGATGGCTCTCCAGCGCCTCCGCGAGGCCGCGGAGAAGGCGAAGATCGAGCTGTCCTCGTCCACCGAGACCACGATCAACCTGCCCTACATCACGGCCTCCGCCGAGGGCCCGCTGCACCTGGACGAGAAGCTCACGCGCGCCCAGTTCCAGCAGCTCACCGCGGATCTGCTGGAGCGCTGCAAGACCCCGTTCCACAACGTCATCAAGGACGCGGGCATCGCCCTCTCCGAGATCGACCACGTGGTCCTGGTCGGCGGCTCCACCCGCATGCCCGCCGTCGCCGAGCTCGTCAAGGAGCTGACCGGCGGCAACGAGGCCAACAAGGGCGTCAACCCGGACGAGGTCGTCGCCATCGGCGCCGCCCTGCAGGCCGGTGTCCTCAAGGGTGAGGTCAAGGACGTCCTGCTCCTCGACGTCACCCCGCTGTCCCTCGGCATCGAGACCAAGGGCGGCATCATGACCAAGCTCATCGAGCGCAACACCACGATCCCGACCAAGCGGTCCGAGATCTTCACGACGGCCGAGGACAACCAGCCGTCCGTGCAGATCCAGGTCTACCAGGGCGAGCGCGAGATCGCGGCGTACAACAAGAAGCTCGGCATGTTCGAGCTGACCGGCCTGCCGCCGGCCCCGCGCGGGGTCCCGCAGATCGAGGTCGCCTTCGACATCGACGCCAACGGCATCATGCACGTGACCGCGAAGGACCTCGGCACGGGCAAGGAGCAGAAGATGACCGTCACCGGTGGCTCCTCGCTGCCGAAGGACGAGGTCAACCGGATGCGCGAAGAGGCCGAGAAGTACGCCGAGGAGGACCACGCGCGCCGCGAGGCCGCCGAGTCCCGCAACCAGGGCGAGCAGCTCGTCTACCAGACGGAGAAGTTCCTCAAGGACAACGAGGACAAGGTTCCGGCCGAGGTGAAGACCGAGGTCGAGACCGCCGTCGCCGAGCTGAAGGAGAAGCTCAAGGGCGAGGACACGGCCGAGATCCGCACCGCGACCGAGAAGGTCGCCGCGGTCAGCCAGAAGCTCGGCCAGGCCATGTACGCCGACGCCCAGGCCGCGCAGGGCGCCGCCGGTGACGCCGGCGCGACCGGCGGTCCGACCAAGGCCGAGGACGACGTCGTCGACGCCGAGATCGTCGACGAGGACAAGCCCAAGGACGCGAAGGGTGGTGCGGCGTGACGGAGGAGACCCCGGGCTTTGACAACGAGAAGAAGCCTGAAGGCCCCTCCGACGCCGCCGGCTCCGAGGAAGCGGCGCAGGGCGCCGGGGCTGCCGACAAGGCGGCCCCGGGCGCTGCCCCCTCCGGCGAGGAGCTGGTGGAAGCAGGTCTCCAGGCTCAGCTGGACCAGTCCCAGGCCGCGCTCACCGAGCGCACCGCGGACCTCCAGCGTCTCCAGGCCGAGTACCAGAACTACCGCCGCCGTGTGGAGCGGGACCGGGTCACGGTCAAGGAGGTCGCCGTCGCGAACCTCCTGTCCGAGCTCCTGCCCACGCTCGACGACATCGGCCGCGCCCGTGACCACGGCGAGCTCGTCGGCGGCTTCAAGTCCGTCGCCGAGTCGCTGGAGACGGTCGTCGCCAAGATGGGACTGCAGCAGTTCGGCAAGGAGGGCGAGCCCTTCGACCCGCTGGTGCACGAGGCGCTGATGCACTCCTACGCGCCGGACGTCACCGAGACCACGTGCGTGCAGATTCTGCAGCCGGGGTATCGGATCGGCGAGCGGACGATCCGCCCCGCGCGGGTCGCCGTCGCCGAGCCCCAGCCGGGCGCCCAGGGCGCCAAGGGCGAGGGCGAGGACGCCGGTCCGGCCGGTTCCGCCGGCTCCGAAGAGGAGAGCGGTGGCCCGGACAAGGGCTGACGCTGACCAGATGAATCACCGCAGGGAACGGAAGGAGGGACGCCGGGGATGAGCACGAAGGACTTCCTGGAGAAGGACTACTACAAGGTCCTCGGCGTCCCCAAGGACGCCACCGAGGCCGAGATCAAGAAGGCGTACCGGAAGCTCGCCCGCGAGTACCACCCGGACGCCAACAAGGGCGACGCCAAGGCCGAGGAGCGCTTCAAGGAGATCTCCGAGGCCAATGACGTCCTGGCCGACCCCAAGCGGCGCAAGGAGTACGACGACGCCCGCGCCCTCTTCGCCAACGGCGGCTTCCGCCCGGGGCCGGGCGGCGCGGGCGGCGGCTCCTTCAACTTCGACCTGGGCGACCTCTTCGGGGGCGCCCAGGGCGGGGGCGGCGCCGGCGGCGGCTTCGGCGGCGGTCTCGGCGACGTCTTCGGCGGCCTGTTCAACCGCGGTGCCACGCGCACCCAGCCGCGCCGCGGCCAGGACATCGAGTCCGAGGTCTCGCTGAACTTCACCGAGGCGGTCGACGGGGCCACCGTGCCCCTGCGGATGTCCTCCTCGGCGGCCTGCAAGGCCTGCTCCGGCACCGGCGACAAAAACGGTACTCCTCGCGTCTGCCCCACCTGTGTCGGCACCGGTCAGGTGTCGCACGGCTCCGGCGGCGGATTCTCCATGACCGACCCCTGCCCCGACTGCAAGGGCCGCGGCCTCATCCCGGAGAACCCCTGCGACGTCTGCCACGGCAGCGGCCGCGCCAAGTCCTCCCGGACGATGCAGGTCCGCATCCCCGCCGGCGTCTCTGACGGCCAGCGGATCCGGCTGCGCGGCAAGGGCGCCCCGGGCGAGCGCGGCGGCCCCAACGGCGATCTGTACGTCGTGGTGCACGTCGGCACCCACCCGGTCTTCGGCCGCAAGGACGACAACCTCACCGTCACCGTGCCCGTCTCCTTCCCGGAGGCGGTCCTCGGCGGCGAGATCAAGGTGCCGACCCTCGGCGGCCCCCCGGTCACCCTCAAGCTGCCGCCCGGCACGCCCAACGGCCGCACGATGCGCGCCCGCGGCAAGGGCGCGGTGCGCAAGGACGGCACCCGCGGCGACCTCCTCGTCACGGTGGAGGTGACCGTGCCCAAGGATCTCGGCGACAAGGCCCGGGAAGCCCTGCAGACCTACCGTGAGGCCACCGCGGACGACGACCCGCGGGCAGAGCTGTTCCAGGCCGCGAAGGGAGCGTGACCCCATGGATGGGACCGGCCGACGGCGCAATCCGTACGAGCTGACCGACGAGTCGCCGGTCTATGTCATCTCGGTCGCCGCGCAGCTGTCGGGCCTGCATCCGCAGACCCTCCGGCAGTACGACCGGCTCGGCCTGGTCTCACCCGACCGCGCCGCCGGCCGCGGCCGGCGCTACTCCGCGCGGGACATCGAACAGCTCCGGCAGGTGCAGCAGCTCAGCCAGGACGAGGGCATCAACCTCGCGGGCATCAAGCGCATCATCGAGCTGGAGAACCAGGTGGCCGCGCTCAAGGCGCGCGTCGCCGAACTGCAGGGCATCGTCGAGGGCGCCGCCGCGGCCCGCCAGCAGGCGGAAGCGGCGGTCCACGCCTCCTACCGCCGCGACCTGGTCCCGTACCAGGAGGTCCAGCAGACGAGCGCACTGGTGGTGTGGCGCCCGCGCCGCGATCAGCAGTAGCGGCGCGTCGCCTCGCGTCGCATGGTGTGCCGGCAGGGCGGGGTGAGTGAAACGCTCACCCGGCCCTGCTCGCATGAGCCGGCAAGAGCGGTGTCCGGGCCGTTGTCAGTGGTGGGTGCCAGACTGCGCGCATGACTGAAACCGTTAAGGGGCCCGCCAGTTACTTCCCGTCGATCGAGAAGAAGTACGGCCGGCCGATAGCCGAGTGGAAGGACCTGATCCGGTCTTCGTCGCTGACGAAGCACATGGAGCTGGTCGGGTGGCTGAAGGCCGAGCACGGACTGGGGCACGGGCATGCCAACGCCCTCGTCGCGCACACCCTCGCGGAGCTCCGCGACTGACGCCGCTCCGCCACCCACTCGGGTGGCGTGTCTGTCGCCGCCCGCCCACGGGCCGTACGGTGGACGGGTGCTGCTGAGCTTCCGGGTCTCGAATCACCGCTCGATCAGGGAGGAGCAGCAGCTGCTCCTGGCCCGGATGGACGGCGCGGACGGCGTTTCCACGCGCGACACCGATACCAGTACTGGTACCGCTACCGGCTCCGAGGCCGTTCCCATCGCCGCCCTCTTCGGTGCGAACGCCGCCGGCAAGTCCAACGTCGTGGACGCCCTGCACTTCATGGCGGGCCTGGTGCGCACGTCCCACCGGGACGCCGAGCCGGGCGCGGGCATCGTGCGGTCCCCGTTCCTGCTGGACGAGGTGAGCGCCGCGGCCCCGTCCTGGTACGTGGTGGACCTCGTCCTCGACGGCGTGCGCCACACATACGGCTTCAGCCTCGACGACGAGCGGATCCGCGAGGAATGGCTGTACCGCTATCCCGGTGGTGAGCGGCAGACGGTGTTCCAGCGCTCGGGCGATGACATCCGCTTCGGCGACGGGGCGGCCCGCCCGGGGCTGGATCTCGTCCGCAGCATCACCGAGCCGAACGCCCTGTTCCTGACGGTCGCCGCGCGGTCCCGGCAGGCCGAGGTCCAGCCCGCCTACGCATGGTTCATGAACGTCCGCTTCCGGGCGGGCGGGGCGCACGGTTCACCCGATCCGGGAAGCCTGTTGCGGCTCCAGGACCCGCGGCGGGCCGCGTCCGTCGTCGCCCTGCTGCGCGCCGCCGACGTCGGCATCGAGGACATGGGCATCGAGGACTTCGACGCGGCCGAGGCCGGTGACACGGGCGGGCGGCTCTCTGTGCGCGGCTTCGCCGACCGGCTCCTGCGCGAGCTGCGCCGCACCGAGCTGTCCACCTGCCTGTTCACCACCACGACCGCCCGCGTCTGGGTCCAGCAGAAGGGCCGCGGCGGCAGCATCCGCCTCGGCCTGGAGGACCAGTCCCAGGGCACCCGCATGTTCTTCGACTACGCGGGCCCCGTCCTCGACACCCTGGAGCAGGGCGGCGTGCTCATCGTCGACGAGGTCGACGCGAGCCTGCACCCGCGCCTGACGGCGCACCTGATCAGGCTCTTCCAGGAGCCCGCGACGAACCCGCACGCGGCCCAGCTCCTCCTCACCACCCACGACGTGAGCCTGCTGGGCCGCTGCGGCGGCGAGGAGATCCTGCGGCGCGACCAGGTCTGGTTCGTGGAGAAGGACCGGCACGGGGAGAGCGCACTGTACCCCCTCTCCGACTTCGAACCGCGGGACGGCGAGAACCGTGAGCGGCGCTACCTCGGTGGCAGCTATGGTGCGGTCCCGGTCCTCAGTGACGAGCGGTTCGAGGCGGCCCTGGCCGCCAGGGGGAAGGCAGCGCCGGATGGCGAGGACGCCGAAGACGAGAAGTAACGGACGCTGCGCGCCCGGCCCCTCCTTCGAGTCGAACGTCCTCCGCTTACCGGGCGGCCGGCGGGCCCGGGACCGCCTGCTGGTCGTCTGCGGCGCGAAAGCCACCGAGAAGGACTACCTCCTCGGGCTCGTCGACCACGTCGCCAACCCCGCCGTCACCGTCCGCATCAGGACGAAGTCCTGCTCCCCCGCTCAGCTGATCACCTACGCGGCAGGGGAACGCGACCGCATCGGGGACGACTTCGACCAGGTGTGGTGCGTCTTCGACGTCGACCACTTCGAGGTGGCCTGCGCGATCGACCGGGCCCGCCGCGAGGGCATCCGGGTGGCGGTCTCGAACCCGTGCTTCGAACTCTGGCTGATCCTGCACTTCAGCGGCCACACGGCCCCGGTGCGCACGTACCGTGAGCTGCTCCCGTACCTGAAGCGCCACGTCCCGGCGTACGAGAAGGCCCGCCTGGACTTCCGCGACTTCGAACACGGCTGGCCGGAAGCGGACCGCCGAGCCCGCCGCCTGGCGACGGAGGGGCGCGAACACGTGACGAACCCGTCGACGGGAGTGTGGGCGCTGGTGTCACGGATCGCGCGGAAGTAGAGAGCGGAAGCAGAGAAGGGCTTGCCCGCCGTCAGGGCGTGCCCTGCGCCAGCCGTTGGCCGAGGGCTTCGCCGAGGGTCTTCCAGTCGTGCCGGCTGTGCTTCTCCGCCGTGGACTCCATGAGCCCGCCGACGCCGAAGACCTTGCACGCGATGGTGGTCTCGGCGATGAGCCGGCTGCTGCCGTCCGGCGCCTCCTCGACCCGTACCCGCCCCTCCTCCGTGATCTTGTCCGCCATGGTGGACGGGATCCTGCGCCAGGTCCACGTCAGCCGCTGCTGGTCGAACCGGCTCTCCTCGGTCTCCCGGAAGCCGGAGCCGAGGAGCTTCCGCACCGGCGCGGGCGCGTTCATGGGCGGGATCAGGGCGACCTCGCGTATGAGGTCCCCCTCGGGGGCGGTGCGGCGGGCGGTGACGGACCACTGCACGTACTGCAGCCGGTTCCGGTACAGGTCTTCGAGGAAGGCGTCGTCCGTGAGCAGTGCCCAGACGGCGGACGCGGGGCCGTTGACGTTCAACTGCACAGTGAACTGAGGCATGTTGACACGGTATGCCTGTTCTGGGGGCGGCGTGGGTAATTGCCGTAATGGTGAGGAGAAGATGCCTGAAGTCAGACCAGACCGAGGGCCTTCGTGACCGTGATCTCGACCAGGACGCGGTCGGGGTTGGGCGCGGGCATCCGCCCGTACCGCTCGGCGTAGCGGTTCACCGCGTCGGCGACGGCCTCGGCCTCGGTCCGTACGACCGCCCGGCCCTCCAGCGTGGCCCACTTCCGCTCGCCGATCTGGCAGACGGCGACGCGCGCGCCGTCCGGGCCCGCGGCCAGGATGTTGGCGATCTTGCGGCTGTTCTTGTTGGTGATGACGCGCGCGATCCCGGCCTCGGGGTCGAAGGTCACCCCCACGGGCACGAGGTGCGGGCTACCGTCGGGGCGGGTGGTGGTGAGGGTGCAGATGTGCCGCTCCCGCCAGAATGCGACGTAGGCGGGGTCGAGGTCGCGCAGATCGTGAGCCATGCGGGAAGCGTAACGGCGCGTTTGCGCGGAGCCTCGGGGAATCCGTCTCTCCGCGGGCGCCGCCGCCCTCCGCGGCGGAGTATGGGCCTTACGGGGGCGTGCGGGTGCGGGCCGCGAGGTCAGGGGTCCGGCACTGGCGTTTGAGTGGAATAGGCTCAACTTATCGCACGTTGGGTTAGGCAGGACGCTCGCCGGAGGCGTCCTCGCCCGAGACACCCCGAGACGCCGAGACGAAGGAGGAGCGGACCGTCGTGGATGCCGAGCTGACCAACAGGAGCCGGGAGGCGCTGAGCGGGGCCAGTGAGCGGGCCGTGTCGGCCGGGCATGCCGATATGACGCCCGCGCACCTGCTGCTGGCGCTGCTCGCCGGGCAGGACAACGAGAACATCATGGATCTGCTGGCCGCCGTGGAGGCCGACGCCGCCGCGCTGCGGTCCGGCGCCGAGCGGCAGCTGGCGGCCGAGCCCAGCGTGCAGGGCTCGACGGTCGCGCCGCCGCAGCCCAGCCGCGAGCTGCTCGCCGTGATCGCCGACGCGTCGCAGCGCGCCCGCGAGCTCGGCGACACCTACATTTCCACCGAACACCTGCTGATCGGCCTCGCCGCCAAGGGCGGCCGCACGGGTGAGCTGTTGCAGCAGCAGGGCGCTTCCGCGAAGCGCCTGCTGGATGCGTTCGAGACCGCGAGGGGCGGGCAGCGAGTGACCACTGCCGATCCGGAGGGCACGTACAAGGCCCTGGAGAAGTTCGGCGCGGACCTGACCGCGGCGGCCCGCGAGGGCCGGCTCGACCCCGTCATCGGACGGGACACCGAGATCCGCCGCGTCGTGCAGGTCCTCTCCCGCCGTACGAAGAACAACCCCGTCCTCATCGGCGAGCCGGGCGTCGGCAAGACCGCCGTCGTGGAAGGGCTCGCCCAGCGGATAGTGAAGGGCGACGTCCCCGAGTCGCTGCGCAACAAGCGCCTGGTCTCCCTCGACCTGGGCGCGATGGTCGCCGGCGCGAAGTACCGCGGTGAGTTCGAGGAGCGGCTGAAGACCGTCCTGGCCGAGATCAAGGCCAGTGAGGGCCAGATCATCACCTTCATCGACGAGCTGCACACCGTCGTCGGCGCGGGCGCGGGCGGCGACTCCGCCATGGACGCGGGCAACATGCTCAAGCCCATGCTCGCCCGCGGCGAGCTCCGCATGGTCGGCGCCACCACCCTCGACGAGTACCGCGAGCGGATCGAGAAGGACCCTGCCCTGGAGCGCCGCTTCCAGCAGGTCCTGGTCGCCGAGCCGTCCGTCGAGGACACGATCGCGATCCTGCGCGGCCTCAAGGGCCGCTACGAGGCCCACCACAAGGTCCAGATCGCCGACAGCGCCCTCGTCGCCGCCGCCACCCTCTCCGACCGCTACATCACCTCCCGCTTCCTCCCCGACAAGGCCATCGACCTCGTCGACGAGTCCGCGTCCCGGCTGCGCATGGAGATCGACTCCAGCCCCGTCGAGATCGACGAGCTCCAGCGCGCCGTCGACCGGCTGAAGATGGAGGAGCTCGCCCTGTCCAAGGAGTCGGACGAGGCGAGCAAGCAGCGCCTGGAGAAGCTGCGCCGCGACCTCGCCGATAAGGAGGAGGAGTTGCGCGGCCTGACCGCCCGCTGGGAGCGCGAGAAGCAGTCCCTCAACCGGGTGGGTGAGCTCAAGGAGCGCCTGGACGAGCTGCGCGGGCAGGCCGAGCGCGCCCAGCGCGACGGCGACTTCGACACCGCCTCCAAGCTCCTCTACGGCGAGATCCCCGGCCTGGAGCGCGAGCTGGAGGCGGCCGCCGAGGCCGAGGCGGAGGCGGAGCAGGAGGCCGAAGCGAAGGACCTCATGGTCAAGGAGGAGGTCGGCCCGGACGACATCGCCGACGTCGTCGCCTCCTGGACCGGCATCCCCGCCGGCCGCCTGCTGGAGGGCGAGACCCGCAAGCTGCTGCGCATGGAGGACGAGATCGGCAAGCGGCTGATCGGCCAGAGCGAGGCCGTCCGGGCCGTCTCCGACGCCGTGCGCCGCTCGCGGGCCGGCATCGCCGACCCCGACCGGCCGACCGGCTCGTTCCTCTTCCTCGGCCCGACCGGCGTCGGCAAGACGGAGCTGGCCAAGGCCCTCGCCGACTTCCTCTTCGACGACGAGCGGGCCATGGTCCGCATCGACATGAGCGAGTACAGCGAGAAGCACGCCGTGGCCCGCCTCGTCGGCGCGCCCCCCGGCTACGTCGGCTACGAGGAGGGCGGCCAGCTGACGGAGGCCGTGCGCCGGCGCCCGTACAGCGTCGTCCTGCTGGACGAGGTCGAGAAGGCGCACCACGAGGCCTTCGACATCCTGCTCCAGGTCCTCGACGACGGCCGCCTCACCGACGGCCAGGGCCGGACCGTCGACTTCCGCAACACCATCCTCATCCTCACCTCCAACCTGGGATCCACCTATCTGGTGGACCCCCTCCTCAAGGAGGAGCAGAAGAAGGAGAAGGTGCTGGAGACGGTGCGGGCCTCCTTCCGTCCCGAGTTCCTCAACCGCCTCGACGACATCGTCGTCTTCCACCCGCTCGGCACGGAGCAGCTGGAAGAGATCGCCCGCATCCAGCTCGGTCACTTGCAGCGACGCCTCGCCGACCGCCGGCTCACCCTGGACGTCTCCCCGGAGGCCCTCCACTGGCTGGCCGGGCTCGGCCAGGAACCGGCGGAGACCGTGGACGGCGCCGCCCCCGCCGCGCCCGACCTCGCCTACGGCGCGCGCCCGCTGCGCCGCCTGGTCCAGACCGCCATCGGCGACCAGCTCGCCAAGGCGATCATCGGCGGCGAGATCCGCGACGGCGACACCATCCGCGTGGACCGCGCGCCCGGGCAGGGCACAGGCCTGTCGGTGACGAGGGGCGAGCCCGTGGCGGCGGCCTGACCGGCTTCCGCCGCGGGTGCCGAGGGGTAGGGGTTGCGGCACGGGGGCGGGTGTGAGGGAGGATGGCCGGAGACCGTACGAAGGGAATTAAACGGTGAGCATCGACCCGTCCTCGATCCCGAATTTCGGGGGACAGCCCGAACCGCAGCCTGAGGCGGGCCCGACCGGCCCCGTCATCCCCGACCAGGACCTGGTCAAGCAGCTCCTCGACCAGATGGAGCTGAAGTACGTCGTGGACGACGAGGGAGACCTCGCCGCGCCGTGGGAGCAGTTCCGCACGTACTTCATGTTCCGCGGCGAGGAGGAGCAGCAGGTCTTCTCGGTGCGGACGTTCTACGACCGCCCGCACGCGATCGACGAGAAGGCCCGCCTCCTGGAGGCCATCGACGACTGGAACCGCCGCACGCTGTGGCCGAAGGTCTACACCCACACGAACGACGACGGCACGGTCCGCCTGATCGGCGAGGCGCAGATGCTGATCGGCGTCGGGGTGTCCCTGGAGCACTTCGTCTCCAGCACGGTCAGCTGGGTGCGGGCGTCCATCGAGTTCGACAAGTGGCTTGTCGAGCAGCTGGGCCTTGAGGCGGACGCGGAGTCGGACGAGGGCAAGCCGGACGAAGAGGCGTAACGCCTCCGGCGCCGGCGCTTCCCGGGGTGCCCGGTCGGCTCGGGCCGGCTGGGCACCTGGGGGACGCCCGATACCCCGGTGGGGGCCCCGCCCCTCACATCGGCATGCGCGCGACCGTAAGCAGGTACGTTCCGTAGAAGAACGACACCCCCGCCAGCGCCGCGACCTTCGTCACGGCCGCGCACGGCCTCGCCCGCGCCAGTGCCAGCGCCGCCGGCGCCAGCAGGGGGAACGCCGGCAGCAGGAACCGCGGCTTCGAGGCGAAGTAGCTCGACCCGCCGACCGCGATGACGACGAGCACGACCGCGTACACCAGCACCGGAAGCGGCGGCCGCGGCCGTTCCAGGGCCAGCAGGACCAGTGACACGAGCGCGACGGCGATGATCGCGACCGTCACGTAGTACGCCATCGCGTCCCGCCCGACGATCAGGTGCCGTACGAACCGCAGCGCGTCCTTCCCGAAGTCGAAGCGCGAGCCCCACAGCCGCTGCACCTCGAAGTAGCCGAACAGGCCGCCGCCGGAGCGGAATCCGGCCCAGACGACGTAGCCGGTCCAGCCCAGCGGGGCGAGCGCGGCGCCCGCCCACACGCGCCAGTTCGTGCGGGCCGCCCGGTCGCGCCACAGCAGGACCGCGCAGGAGCAGACGACGGCCGCGGCGACGGCGACCGCGTTGGGCCGGGAGACGCCGGCGAGCAGGGAGAGCGCCCCGGCCCACACCGGGCGGCCGGTGACCAGCGCGTACAGGGCCCACGCCGCGAGCGCGGTCATCAGCGGCTCGGTGTACGCCATGGACTGCACGATCGCGTGCGGCAGCAGCCCCCACAGCACCACGAGCAGCGTCGCGGCCCTGCGCCCGTACAGCTGCCCGTACAGCCGTTCCCCGAGCGCGTAGATGCCCCATGCGGCGGCGCCGGCGGACAGCCAGGCGACGACCAGGCCGGAGCTGACGACGGTCAGCGGCGTGACGGTGGAGACGGCGTGCACGAGGCCGGGGAAGAGCGGGAAGAACGCCAGGTCGTTGAAGACGACGCCGCGCGTGGTCGGCGAGGGCAGCACCAGCCCGTAGCCGTGCCGGGCGATGCCCGCGTACCAGATGCCGTCCCAGGAGTGGCCGAGCAGCGTGCGCGGGTGGCGGCCGATCCACCACGCCCAGGCGGCCATCGTCGCCATGCCGGTGAGCCGGGCCGCCGCGTAGAACGCGAGGGCGGGGGCCGCCCGGCGCAGGGCGTCCCGCGCGCGCTCGACGCGGCGGACGCGGGCGTTGCCGGACGCCGGGCGCGGCTCCGGCGCCCGGACGGGCACGGCGGTGTCGGCTGACACGGGGGGACCTCCGGCATCCTCGGCCTCTCGGCCTCGGCCTCTGGGCCTGTTCGGCGCCGGTGCGGGCGCCTCCACTGCACCTTCGACCTTGCGGCGCAGCTCACGCGCGCGCGAGCGGGAGCGCCCGTAAGCGGTGCGCCTTCCACCCGCTCGGCGGGCACCGCGGAGTGTCTGCGCGGTGCGCGGCGGACGGTGTGCTGTGCCCGCGCCACGGGCGTGCCTAGGGTGAGGCAGCCTCAGGAACCGAAGAAGAGGCAGCCTCGGAAAACCGACAGAAGTGGGTTCGCATGAACAAGGACTGGAGCCCCGCCGCCCGCGTGCAGGGCCTCGGCACCTCGGTCTTCACGGAGATGACGGAGCTCGCCCGCCGCACGGGCGCGGTCAACCTCGGCCAGGGCGTGCCGGAACTGGGCGCTCCGCCCGCGCTGCTGAAGGACGTCTCGGCGGCGGTCCTCGCGGGCAGCAACCAGTACCCGCCCGCCGCCGGCTTCCCCGCGCTGCGCGAGGCGGTCGCCGCGCACCAGTCCCGGCGCTACGGGCTGGAGTACGACCCGCAGGACGAGGTGCTGGTGACCACGGGCGCGACCGAGGCCCTCGCCGCGGCGCTGCTCGCGCTGTGCGACCCGGGCGACGAGGTGCTGGCCTTCGACCCCTGCTACGACGCCTACCCGGCGGGCGCCCGCTTCGCCGGTGCGCGCGTGGTCGGCGTGCCGCTCGCGGAGGACGGCGACGCCTTCGTGCTGGACGCGGCCGCGCTGCGGGCGGCGGTCACCCCGCGCACCCGGGTGCTGATCCTCAACACCCCGCACAACCCGACGGGCAAGGTCTTCACGGCGCACGAACTCGCCGAGATCGCCGCGCTGTGCCGGGAGCACGGCCTGACGGTGGTGACGGACGAGGTGTACGAGCACCTCGTCTACGACGGCGGGCGGCACGCGACGATCGCGTCGCTGGAAGGGATGCGCGAGCGTACGCTGACCATCTCGTCGGCAGGCAAGACGTTCAACGTGACCGGCTGGAAGGTCGGCTGGGTGTGCGGGCCGGCCGGGCTCGTGCGGGCGGTCGGGGCCGCGAAGCAGTTCCTCACGTACGCCTCGGGCGCGCCGTACCAGGAGGCGCTCGCGCGGATGCTGGACGGCGTGGAGGAGTGGGCGGCGGAGCTGCGGAGCACGCTGCAGCGCAATCGCGACCTGCTGAGCCGGGGGCTCGCGAGCGCCGGACTGCGCCCCTATCGCGCGGAGGCGGGGTATTTCCTCCAGGCGGACATCCGCGCGTGGGGGTACTCGGACGGCGTGCGATTCTGCCGTGAACTCCCTTCGCGCGCCGGGGTGGTGGCCATTCCGACGGCCGCCTTCAATCTGCGCCCCGATGCGCCGCCCTATCTCGTGCGTTTCTCGTTCTGCAAGCGTGAAGAGTCCGTGATTTCGGCCGTGGAGAAGCTGGTGAACGCCGCCTGACGGGGATTTGCGGCGGTCCCATGCTTGATCGCATATGCATCCGGCGGGTTCCCCCGGCCCGCCGGCCGCACTATCGGCCGTCCGCCGGAGCGGCCGCCGGTCCGCAAAGATTCTGAACAGTTGAACTGTCCGGCCCTCGCGTGGATGGAAAGCACGATGAGATGGGTAAAAACGCTGTGGGCGCTGCTCATTCATGATTCCCTCTCATTAAGGCTCCGGGGAATCCCGTAATCACTGTCCTCGGACGTCCTCGGACCCACGGAAACAGCTCATATGTGGGCATGAGCCGGCGCACTCGAAGACCTCTGGTCCTCACCCGAAGACTCTGGTCCTCCCCGGCGGGCCGGCCCACCCTCCACTGCGTGCTTGCGGAGCCGACCCATGCTCACCACCCTCAAGACCACCTACACCGACACCCGCGCCGCCGACCTCGCCTGGTGCCTGGGCAAGGACCCGCTGCCGGCGCTGGCCGTCCTCGACCTCCAGCTCGCCGGCTCCCAGGTCCAGCTGCGCCTCCTCGGCGCCTCCCACCAGGTGCTGCTGGAGGAGGGCGACGGCGTCTGCTCGGAGACGGTCGCCTGCCTGCCGGGGAGCGCCACCCCGCTGCCGCTGGGCGTCGCCAAGCGCATCGGCGCCTGGGAGTACGAGTTCGCGGCCCGGATAGAAACGCTCTCGCACGGCTCGTTCGCGGGCCGCGCGCAGGAGCTCCTCGCCCTGGTCGCCGAACACCCCTACGGCCTGGCGGGCACCTTCCCGGGCAGCCCGCACGCCTTCACCGCCCTGCTCGCCCAGCGGTGCGACGGCCAGATCAGCTGGCGCACCTGGCACGCCTATCCCCAGGAGGGGCGGCTGGTCGCCACCCGCACGAGAGTGGGGGCACGGACGGCGGCGGCTCTCTCGTAATAAACCCTTGTGGGTGACAAAGGGTTGCCGTTTCGTAACGTAGCGTTCCCAACATGATCTACCGCCCGGTATCGGCGCGGCTGCCCGTACCGGCCGGGCTCGGCCGCCTCGTGGTGCTGACCACCGTCTTCATCTGCGCCGCCTGCGGGCTGGTGTACGAGCTGGAGCTGGTCGCCCTGGCCTCGTATCTCATCGGCGACTCCGTCACCCAGGCCTCCGTCGTGCTGTCCGTCATGGTCTTCGCGATGGGCATCGGCTCGCTGCTCGCCAAGCGGCTGCGCAGGCGCGCCGCCCTGGGGTTCGCCGCGGTCGAGGCCTTACTGGCGCTCATAGGCGGCTCGTCGGCCATGGCGCTCTACGCCTGCTTCGCCTGGTTCGGCCAGGCGCGGCCGGCCCTGGTCGGCTTCTCCCTCGCCATCGGCGTGCTGATCGGCGCCGAAGTGCCCCTGCTGATGACGCTCATCCAGCGCATCCGCCGCCAGGACGCGGGCGGGGCCGTCGCCGACCTCTTCGCTGCCGACTACGTGGGCGCCCTGGTCGGCGGCCTCGCCTTCCCCTTCCTCCTCCTGCCCGTGCTCGGCCAGCTGACGGGCGCCCTGCTGACCGGCGCGGTCAACGCCGTCGCGGGCGGCGCGCTCGTCCTGTGGCTCTTCCGCGGCGACCTCTCGGTCCGCACGCGCCGGCTCCTCATAGCCACCAACGGCCTCGTCCTCGCCCTCCTCGCCACCTGCTCCGCCCTCAGCGGCCCCTTCGAGAAGGCCGCGCGCCACGCCGTCTACGGCGACGACGTCCGCGTGGCCGTCCAGTCCGACGTCCAGGAGGTCGTCCTCACGGGCGGCGGCGGCAGCGGCAAGCCCCTCTCCCTCTTCCTCGACGGCCGGCTGCGCGTCAACGGCGACGACGAGTACCGGTTCCACGAAGCCCTGGTCCACCCCGCGATGGACGGCCCGCACCGCAGGGCCCTCGTCCTCGGCGGCGGCGACGGCCTCGCCGTCCGCGAACTGCTGCGCTACGGCGACCTCTCCTCGGTGACCGTCGTCGACGTCGACGCGGCCGTCCTGCGCCTGGCCCGCACCGACCCCGATCTGGCCGCCCTCAACCACGGGGCCTTCCGCGATCCGCGCGTGCGGCTGGTGACGGCCGACCCCTTCGAGTGGCTGCGCTCGGGCTCCTCCGCCGAGGGCCCGTTCGACGTGGTGATCTCCGACCTCCCCGACCCCGGCATCACCACGAGCACCAAGTTCTATTCGCAGGAGTTCTACGGGCTGGTCGAGCGGCGGCTGGCCCCCGGCGGGCGGCTGGCCGTCCACGCGGGCACGCTCGGCGCCCGCCCGCACGTGTTCTGGACGGTCGACGCCACCGTCCGCTCGCTCGGCCTCTCCTCCACGCCGTACCGCGTGGACGGCATCGGCTTCTCCGGCGGCCCGGACAGGGTCCCGGTGCACAGCGGCCACGGCGAGGACTGGAGCTTCCTGCTCGTCTCGCGGGAACGGCTGCCGCTGGAGCTGCCCCGGGCGCGGCCCTGCCTGCTGTCCCTCACCGGCGGGCGGCTCGCGGCGGCCTGGCGGGAGGCCGAGCACAGCCGGGAGCCGGGGCTGCTGCCGTCGACGCTGATGCATCCGCGCTATGCGGAATGACCGTTTCTCTTCACGGTGTGTCCGTGGTGCTTCGGCGCCCTTGGCGCATGCGCGCGCGAAAGGCGCCCGGTGAGCAACCCTCCCGGTGCTGGAAGAACTTGGAGAAGTTCGCCGCGTCGTCGAAGCCGACCCGGCCCGCGATCCGGGCCGCGGACAGCCCGCTGTGCGCGAGCAGCCGCTTGGCCTCCAGCATCACCCGCCGGTCGATGAACTCCTTGGCGCCCACCCCGGCCGCGGCGGTGGTCGCGCGCGACAGCGTCCGCGAGGAGTAGCCGAGCGTACGGGCGTAGTCGGCGACCCGGTGGCTCGTGGCGAACTCCCGCTCGACCGCGGCCCGGAAGCGCAGGAAGGCGTCGCCCGGCGCGGGCACCCTGCTGCCGACGGGGGCGGTGAGGTGCGCGAGCCGCAGCACCAGGACCGACAGCAGGTGGCGCAGGACGTCGGCGTGCACGTCGGCCGGCAGGCCCGCGCCCGTACGGAAGTCCGCCTCCAGGTGGCCCACCGCGCAGAACACGGCCTCCCGGTCCTGGCCGACCGGCTGCCACACCACCGGCCGGAACGGGTCGTCCGCCACGGCGGCGACGGGGCTGCCGGACGGCAGGAAACCCGGTTGGACGAGGACGACCGTGCCCTCGATGGCCTCCGGATCGCCGAACTGCTGCACCTGTCCCGGACGCACCCACAGCACCGAGCCCTCCTCCAGCCAGTGGCCGGTGAAGTCGACGGTGTGGGCGGAGGAGCCGGAGCGGACGGCGACGATCTGGTGGAAGTCCAGCCGCTGCGGGCTGACCAGCAGGCCCTCGGGGGCGCGGGCGCGCAGCTCGGCCACCGGCATCACCTCGACCCCGGCGGGTGTGCCGGCCGGGGCCCGGTAGGCGAGATCGATGATGCCGCCGGGGCCGCCCGCGCCGTGTCGCTTTTTCACCATGGTGAGACGCGAGCTTACCTGTTTATGGGCGAAAAACGCCTTTAGCGTGGTCGTAACGCACAAGACAGTGCGGGCAAGGAAATGCAGGGACGGATATGGCACGGCAGAAAGACACCGCAGGCACCGCAGGCTCCGCAGACACCGCACGGCACAAACTCACGTACGCCTTCGACGCCTACTGCGGCTGGTGCTACGGCTTCGGCCCCACCATCCGGGAATTCGCGGAGGCGAATGCGGACCGCATCGAACTCACGGTGCTCAGCGGCGGACTGTTCACCGGCCCGCGGGCCCAGCCCGTGTCCGCCTATCCCTACATCCCCCGGTCGGACGCCCGGATCGGCGAGCTGACCGGCGCGGTCTTCGGGCCGGGCTACGCCAGGGCGTTCGCCGACGGCACCACCGTCCTGGACTCGGCCGCCGCCGCGACGGCCCTCGCCGCGCTGCGGGCACAGGCACCCGAGCGGACACTGGAGTTCGCGGGTGCACTGCAACGCGCCTGGTACGTGGACGGGCGGAGCCTGTCCGACCCGGAGACGGTGCGGACGGTCGCGTCCGGGCTCGGCGGTGTGGACGCCGGCGCGGCCGTCGCCGCCTTCGCCGACCCGGCCACGCGGCGCGCGGCGGAGGCGGAGTTCCGGGAGGTCCGGCGGCTGGGCGTCGACGCCTTCCCGACCCTGCTGCTGCACACGCCCGGCGGGCTGCGGCGGCTCGGCGGTCCGACGACCAGCGCCCGCGGGCTCACCCGCGCTCTTGACCAGCACTGATCACCCGCTTCAGTACTTCAGCACTCACCCCCGCACTGCTACTTCTGAGGAGAAGAACCCCATGGCGAAGATCGCCCTCTTCGGCGCCAACGGCACCATCGGCAGCCGCGTCCTGCGCGAGGCCCTGGACCGCGGCCACCAGGTCACGGCCGTCGTCCGCGACCCCAAGAAGCTCACCGAGCAGCACGAGAACCTGACGGTCGTCACCGGCGACGTCCTCGACCCGAAGTCCGTCGAGGCCGTGGCCGAGGGCCAGGACGTCGTGGTCAGCGCGGTCGGCGGCGGCGACGGCCCCGGGCACATCGCGACCATCAAGCCCGCGGCGGAGTCGCTGGTGGCCGGGGTGCGGGCGCTCGGCGAGAAGGCGCCGCGGCTGATCACGGTCGGTGGCGCGGGCTCGCTGCGCACGCCGGACGGCAAGCAGGTCTGGGACGCGGAGGGGCTCCCCGAGTTCCTGCTCCAGATCATGCACGCGCACGGCGACGCCCTCGACTACTACCGCACGGTCACCGACGTGCGCTGGACCAACCTGAGCCCCGCCGCCCTCATCGAGCCGGGCGAGCGCACGGGCACGTACCGCACGGCCCTGGAGGACCTCGTCGTGGACGGCAACGGCGCGTCGCGGATCTCCGCCGAGGACTACGCGGTGGCCCTCGTCGACGAGATCGAGGAGGCCAACCACATCGGCGAGCGCTTCACGGTCGGCTACTGACACCCGGCTGACACCCGGCTGACACCCGGCCGGCGCGCGGCCGAAGTCCGACCGCGGCCCGGCCGACACCCTCCCGGCCCCGCGTACGGGGCCGGGAGCGACGAAAATCCGTCCGGAGAGGCCCTGGTGAGGGGCCCGGTGGGTAGGCTCGCTGACTATGGAGCATGAGGTGTTCGTCCCGTTTCCCGTCGAGGCCGTGCGCCGGGTCCTGGCCGACCCGGCGCGGGTGGCCCGGTGCGTCCCCGGCCTGCAACAGGACAGCGCCGACGCCTCGGGAGAGACCGTCGCCGGGCGGCTGCGGCTGCGCATAGGCGGCTCGACCATCACCTACCGCGGCGAGCTGCGCCTGACCGAGCGGGAGGGCGCGTACGAGCTCTCCGGCGAGGGCACCGAGGTGCGGGGCACCGGCACGGTGACGCTGTCGCTGCGCGGGCTGCTGACCGAGGCGCCCGGCGGCGCGCGGCTGACCTGCGCCGGGACGGTGGCCACCGGCGGCCGGCTGGCGGAGTTCGACGAGAAGACCACGGAGGCCACCGCCCGCCGCCTGCTGGACCGTTTCGCCGCCGCGCTGGTGGAGGAGCTGCACGAGGACGCCGAGGAGGAGGCCGGGGACGGTCCCCGCCTGGAGGGCGGCAGCGTCTTCGACACGGCCGTCCCGCCCCCCTCCCTCGACCCGTCGGCCGACGACGACCTCGCGGACGACCTGGCCGACGACGACCTCGACGAGGACGACGTGGACGACGAGCCGCCGGCCGAGGCCGCGCACGCCCGCCGCACGATGATCGGCCGCAGCGCGGAGGAGGTCGACCACGCCCCGCCCCGCGGCCGCTACGCCCCCGTCCCGGCCCCCGAGGCCGCCTCGGCGACGGCGACCGCCCTGCGCTGGGCGGCACCCGCCGCGGCCGTCGCGATCGCCTCGGCGGTCGTCGTGGGACGCGTGCTGCGCCGCCGCCGCTGAGGATGCCCGCGGCGGCGGCCGGATGCCCATAGGGTCGTAACCGTGACGAATGACGTACGCACAGATGACGCAAGCGGCGGGCCCGTTGACCCCGGGCAGCCCGCACGGCCGGGCCGGCTCGTGCACCTCAAGGCCGGGGACGCCGAGCTCACCGTGGACCCCGGGCACGGCTGCCGGCTGACCGGCTTCCGCATCGGCGGGACCGAACTCCTGCGCCAGGGCGACAAGTACGGCTGCTTCCCCATGGTGCCCTGGTGCGGCCGCATCGAGCTCGGGCAGTTCCGCAACGGCGGCGAGCGGCACCAGATGCCCGTCAACCACCCGCCGCACGCCATTCACGGCACCGGCCGGGACGCGGCGTGGCGCACGGCCCGGGTGGACGGCTCCTCCGCCGCGTTCACCTATGACCTCGCCGACCCGTGGCCGTACCCCGGCCGCGTCACCCAGCTGGTCGAACTGGCCCCGGACGCCCTCACCCTCACCATGGGCGTGGAGGCGGCGAGCGACTCCTTCCCGGCGCAGGCCGGCTGGCACCCCTGGTTCCTGCGGAACCTCGGCACCGGCGAGGACGTACGGCTCGACTTCACCCCCGGCTGGCAGGAGGAGCGCGGCGCCGACCACATCCCCACCGGCCGCCGCATCGACCCCCTCCCCGGTCCCTGGGACGACTGCTTCGGCATGCCCGACGGCGTCGACGTGACCCTGACCTGGCCCGGCGCCCTGGAGCTGAAGGTGGCCAGCCGCGCCGAATGGGTCGTGGTCTACGACGAGCAGGAGGCGGCCGTCTGCGTCGAGCCGCAGTCCGGCCCGCCCAACGGCCTGAACACCCTGCCCCGCCTCGTCACGCCGATCGACCCGCTGGAGATCTCCACGACGTGGACGTGGCGGACGCTGGGCTGACGGACGCCGGGCTGACGGACGCCGGGTCGGCGGAAGCCGGGCTGACGGGCGGACGCCCGGCGGTCGCTGGCCTAAGCTCATGGGCATGAGCACGCGTGACGCCCTGCTACAGCAGATCAAGGACAAGGCCGTGGTCCACGGCAAGGTGACCCTCTCCTCCGGCAAGGAGGCCGACTACTACATCGACCTGCGCCGGATCACCCTGGATGCCGAGGCCGCGCCGCTGGTCGGCCAGGTGATGCTGGACGCCACCGCGGACCTGGACTTCGACGCCGTGGGCGGCCTGACCCTCGGTGCCGACCCCGTCGCCACGTCGATGCTGCACGCCGCCGCCGCGCGCGGCCGCACGCTGGACGCGTTCGTCGTCCGCAAGGCGCAGAAGACCCACGGCATGCAGCGCCGTATCGAGGGCCCGGACATCAAGGGCCGCCGCGTCCTGGTGGTCGAGGACACCTCGACCACCGGCGGCTCCCCGCTGACCGCGGTCGAGGCGGCGCGCGAGGCCGGTGCAGAGGTCGTCGCGGTGGCGACGATCGTCGACCGCGGCGCCGCCTCCGCGATCGAGGGCGCGGGCCTGCGCTATGTGACGGGCTACTCCCTGGGAGACCTGGGCCTGTCCTGACCTGCCCTTTCCATGAGTGCGTCGCCGCAGGGGGCGTGGTTTCACGTGAAACCACGCCCCCTGCGCGCACCTCGGCTCATATGAGCGTAGTGAGCCTCATGTGGAGTAATCAGGGGAGTCTGGGAAGATGGGGGCGACGATGACCGTCGCCCCCTAGGTCAGGGCCCCGTACCACTACGCCCGTACCCGCACATCACAAGGAGCGGACAGATGCCCATCGCAACCCCCGAGGTCTACAACGAGATGCTCGACCGGGCGAAGGCAGGCAAGTTCGCCTACCCGGCCATCAACGTCACCTCGACGCAGACCCTCCACGCCGCGCTGCGCGGCTTCGCCGAGGCGGAGAGCGACGGCATCATCCAGATCTCCACCGGCGGTGCGGAGTTCCTGGGCGGTCAGTACAGCAAGGACATGGTCTCGGGTGCGGTCGCGCTCGCCGAGTTCGCGCACGTCGTCGCCGAGAAGTACCCGGTGAACATCGCGCTGCACACCGACCACTGCCCCAAGGACAAGCTGGACGGCTACGTCCGCCCGCTGCTCGCGATCTCCCAGGAGCGCGTCGCCGCCGGCCGCAACCCCCTCTTCCAGTCCCACATGTGGGACGGCTCCGCCGAGAAGCTCGACGAGAACCTCGCCATCGCGAAGGAGCTCCTCGCCGAGGCCGTGAAGGCGAAGATCATCCTTGAGGTCGAGATCACCCCGACCGGCGGCGAGGAGGACGGCGTCTCCCACGAGATCAACGACGACCTCTACACCACCGTCGCGGACGTGGAGCGCACCGCCGAGGCCCTGGGCCTGGGCGAGAAGGGCCGCTACCTGCTGGCCGCCTCCTTCGGCAACGTCCACGGCGTCTACAAGCCGGGCAACGTCGTGCTGCGCCCGGAGCTCCTGCGCGACCTCCAGGACGGCATCGCCGCCAAGCACGGCAAGGCCGACCCGTTCGACTTCGTCTTCCACGGCGGCTCCGGCTCCACGGAGGAGGAGATCCGCACCGCGCTGGAGAACGGCGTCGTGAAGATGAACCTCGACACCGACACCCAGTACGCCTTCACCCGTCCGGTGGCGGCCCACATGTTCAGCAACTACGACGGCGTCCTGAAGGTCGACGGCGAGGTCGGCGACAAGAAGACCTACGACCCGCGCACCTGGGGCAAGCTGGCCGAGGCGAGCATGGCCGCGCGCGTCACCAAGGCGTGCGCGGACCTGCGCGCCACGGGCACGAAGCTGAAGTAAACGGCTCTACGGCTGAGGAAGGGGCCCGGTGTCGCGCGCGAGCGGCACCGGGCCCCTTTCGTATGGCCGCGCGCGCCCGTCCGGGGGATGATCGCGCCATGAGCGACTCCGCACCGGAACCCGCGCCCGGGCCCGGGCCCGGCTCCGAGCCGCCCCCGCCGGCGCGGGCCGCGGCGGCGGGGCAGCAGGCGCCCGTCGGCGGGCCCGCGGTGCGCATGGGCACCGCCACGGGGCGGGCGGTGCTGCTGACCGCCGTGCTGGGCTCGGGCATGGCGATGCTCGACAGCACCGTCGTCAACGTCGCCCTGCCGCACATCGGCCGGGACCTCGACGCCGACCTTCCGGTCCTCCAGTGGACCGTCAACGCGTACATGCTCACCCTCGCGGGCCTGATCCTGCTGGGCGGCGCGCTCGGCGACCGCTACGGGCGGCGGCGGATCTTCGTGATCGGCGTGGTGTGGTTCGCGCTCGCCTCGCTGCTGTGCGGGATCGCCCCCAGCGCCGGGGTGCTCGTGGGCGCGCGGGCCCTCCAGGGCATCGGCGGGGCCCTGCTCACGCCCGGCTCGCTCGCCCTCATCCAGGCCGTCTTCCGCGAGCAGGACCGGGCGGCCGCGGTCGGGGCCTGGTCCGGCCTGGGCGGGGTGGCCACGGCGGTCGGCCCGTTCGTGGGCGGCTGGCTGGTGGACGGCCCCGGCTGGCGCTGGGTGTTCCTGATCAACCTGCCGCTGGCGGCGGTGTGCGTCCCGGTGGCCCTGAAGTACGTGCCGGAGACGCGCGACCCCGGCGCGGGCGGGCGCTTCGACGCCCTCGGCGCGGCCCTGGGCGCGCTCGCCCTGGGCGCCGTGACGTACGCGCTGATCGCCGCCCCCGACAAGGGCGCCTCGCCGTGGGTGATCGGCCCCGCCGTCGCGGGCGTCCTGCTGGGCGTCGCCTTCTGCCGGGTGGAGGCCCGCAGACGCGACCCCATGCTGCCGCTGCACATCTTC
The DNA here is from genome assembly GCF_044336695.1 of Streptomyces sp. SCA2-17. NCBI lineage: Bacteria > Bacillati > Actinomycetota > Actinomycetes > Kitasatosporales > Streptomycetaceae > Streptomyces > Streptomyces sp. SCA2-17. The sequence goes on along the minus strand of NZ_CP117521.1, from coordinate 2,949,021 downwards.
TCCAACCGCCTGTTCTCCTCGATCAACGCGGTGACGGTGTGCGTCTACGCGGCCTTCAGTGGCTTCTTCTTCCTGTCGGTGCTGCAATTGCAGGTCGTGCTGGGCTGGTCGGCGCTCGAAGCCGGCACGGCCCTGCTGCCCACGACGATCCTGATGCTGCTGCTGTCGGCCCGCTCCGGGGAGATCGCCCAGCGCATCGGCCCGCGCCTGCCCCTCACGATCGGGCCGCTGCTGTGCGCCGCGGGCATGCTGCTGATGGCCCGCGTCGGCCGCGGCGCCTCGTACTGGGCGGACGTGCTGCCCGCGCTCGTGGTCCTGGGCCTGGGCATGACGGCCCTCGTCGCCCCGCTCACCGCGACCGTCCTCGCCTCCGTGGACGTCGCCCGCGCCGGCCTGGCCAGCGGCATCAACAACGCGGCCGCCCGCGCCGCCGGCCTGGTCGCCGTGGCCGCACTGCCGCTGCTGGTCGGCATGGGCCCGGACGCCTACCGCGAGCCCGCGGTGTTCACGCGCGCCTTCCGCAGCGCGATGTACTGGTGCGCGGGCTCCCTGGTGCTGGGCTCGGCCCTGGCCTGGTTCACGGTCGGGGCGGCGTGCCTGCGCACCCGCAAGCCCACGGGCGAGGAACCCAGCCACCCGGAGACCACGTACCACTGCGGGGCGGCGTCCCCGCCGCTGGACCCGGGCGACGCCTGAGCGCCCGTACGCGGCGCGGCCGTACGGGGGGCGGCGCCCGTACGCGGCCCGGCGCGCCGACCGCAATCGGCGATGGCCGGCTCCGGCACCTGCCCAGGCAGCGGGGCGACAGGGCAAACTGGAGCTCATGTCCATTCACGAGAACCTGCTCGGGGGACCGCCCCCGACCCACCTGCCCGACGACCCGGAGCCGCGCGAGCTGCTCGCCTCCGGAGCGGCCCCCTCCGAGGTCGCCGCGAAGTACCCCGCGTCGTCGCTGGCCTGGGCCCAGCTCGCCGACGAGGCGTTCGAGGGCGGCCGGGTCGTCGAGTCCTACGCCTACGCCCGCACCGGCTACCACCGCGGCCTCGACGCGCTGCGCCGCAGCGGCTGGAAGGGCCACGGCCCCGTGCCCTTCGAGCACGAGCCGAACCGCGGCTTCCTGCGCGCCCTGCACGCCCTCGCGCGCGCCGCGCAGGCTATCGGCGAGCAGGAGGAGTACGAGCGCTGCTCCACCTTCCTGCGCGACAGCTCGCCCACGGCGGCCAACACCCTGGGCTGACCTGTGACGCACGGCCGGAACGCCCTGCCTCGTGCGGGGCGTTCCGGCTGTCTGTTCCGGTTGTCCGTTCCGGCTGTCCGCAGGGTTATCCACAGCCCTTGCCGTGACCGGCTCCCCGCCCGCATGATCGCGTCAGTGGCCCGGCGAACCCGGGAGCAACGGCAGGGGAGACGACGTGACTTCTTCCAACCCACAGGGCACTTCTTCCGACCCGCAGGACACCGCAGCCAACCTTCACTTCACCGGCACCACCCCGTACGAGGACTATGTGCGGGCGTCCGAGCTCAGCAGCCTTCAGGAGCCGCTCTCCGAGGATCCCGGCGAGATGGCCTTCCTCGTCACCACGCAGGTGATGGAGCTCTGGTTCAGAGTCATCGTGCACGAATGGGAGACCGCCGCGCGCGCCCTGCGCGAGGACGACCTGCCGGTGGCGATGGCCGCCCTGAAGCGCTCCACGTATGAGTTGCAGTCCCTCAACGCCAGCTGGGAGCCGCTGGCGCACCTCACCCCGGCGCAGTTCAACGCCTTCCGCTCCGCCTTGGGAGACGCGTCCGGCTTCCAGTCGGCGATGCACCGGCGGCTGGAGTTCCTCCTCGGCGACAAGTCCGCGGCCATGCTGGTGCCGCACCAGGGCGCGCCGCAGATCCACGCCGAGCTGGAGAAGGCGCTGTACGCACCCAGCCTGTACGACGAGGTGCTGCGCCATCTCGCGCGCCGCGGCCATGAGATACCCGGGGCTGTCCTCGGCCGTGACGTCTCCGAGCGGTATGCGGCCGACCCGGCGGTCGAGGCGGTCTGGGAGCGGATATACGCCGGGGACCAGGGCAGTGAGGAGTGCCGGCTGGGGGAGGCGCTGACGGAGGTCGCGGAGCTCGTCTGGCGCTGGCGCAACGACCACTTGGTGGCCACGCGCCGGGCCATGGGCGCGAAGGTGGGCACGGGCGGCTCGCCGGGTGTGGCCTGGCTGGAGAAGCGGGCGACGAAGAACGTGTTCCCCGAGCTGTGGACGGCGCGCAGCCGTGTCTGAGACGCCGGCCGCGAGGGAGACCGCCGCTGTCTCCGAGGAAGCCGCCGCTCTCGACGCCGCCGACGGACTGGCCGTCAAGCGCGCCGAGTTCGACCTGGACGACGGAGTCGTCTACCTCGACGGGAACTCCCTCGGGGCCCTGCCGCGCGGCGTCGCCGCCCGCCTCGCGGATGTGGTCGGGCGCGAGTGGGGGCGGCTGCGCATCCGCTCCTGGGAGGAATCCGGCTGGTGGACGGCCCCGGAGCGGGTCGGCGACCGTATCGGCGGCCTGATCGGGGCAGCTCCGGGCCAGGTCGTCGCGGGTGACTCCACGAGCGTCAACGTCTTCAAAGCCGTGGTCGCGGCGATTCGCATGACACGGGGGGCGGGGGAGGGGGGAGGGGAGGGGGAGGCCCCCCTGCGGGACGAAGTGCTCGTGGACGCCGCCACCTTCCCCACCGACGGCTACATCGCCCGCTCCGCCGCCCGCATGACCGGCTGCCGGATCCGCGCCGTCGACGCCGCGGACATGGCCCGCGAAGCCGGTCCCCGCACGGCCGTCGCCCTCGTCAACCACGTCGACTACCGCACAGGCCGCCTCCACGACCTGCCCGGCACCACGGCCGCCCTCCGCGCCGCCGGCGCGCGCACCGTGTGGGACCTGTGCCACAGCGCCGGCGCCCTGCCCGTCCGTCTCGACGCCGACGGCGCGGACTTCGCGGTCGGCTGCACGTACAAGTACCTGAACGGCGGCCCCGGCGCGCCCGCATTCCTCTACGTGCGCCGCGCCCTCCAGGACCGGTTCGACTCACCGCTCCCCGGCTGGAACTCCCACGCCGACCCCTTCGCCATGGACCCCGCCTACGCGCCCGCCGGCGGCGCCGTCCGCGGCCGCGTCGGCACCCCGGAGATCCTCTCCCTCCTCGCCCTCGACGCCGCGCTCGACGTCTGGGACGGCGTGGACCTCGCGGCCGTCCGCGCCAAGAGCCTCGCCCTCACGGACTTCTTCCTGCGCTGCGTCGAGGCGTATGTCCCCCAGGGCGGCGTCGAGTCCGTGACGCCGCGGGCGCACGGCGAGCGGGGCAGCCAGGTGTCGCTGCGGTACGGGCCCGGAGCGGGCGAGGTCATGGCGGAGCTCGTCCGCCGTGGTGTCGTCGGCGACTTCCGGCGCCCGGACCTCCTCCGGTTCGGTTTCACGCCGCTCTACACGCGCTTCGCGGATGCGGAACGGGCCGCGCGCGTGCTCGGCGAGGCCGTGGCGGAGGCCCGGCGGTGACGGCCGAAGAGGACGCCCTGTTCCGCCTGCCCTACGTGCCGCCCGACGCGACCGTGCCCTACGGCCCGCACCCCAGCCAGGTCGTCGACCTCCACCTGCCGGCCGGGCCCGCGGCCGGCGTCCGCGTGACCCTGCTGCACGGCGGGTTCTGGCGCGAGGCGTACGACCGCCGCCACCTCGCGCCCCTCGCGGCGGCCCTGGCCGCGCAAGGCGTGGAGGTGGCCCTGGCGGAGTACCGCCGCGTCGGGCCGGGCGGCGGCGGAGGCTGGCCGCAGACGTACGAGGACGTCGTCCGCGCCGCGGCGCTCCGCAGCCGACCGGACCGACCAGGCCGGCACGACCGACCGGACCCGCAAGACCGGCAAGGCCAGCAGCAAAGGCACGTCCTGGTGGGCCACTCCGCCGGCGGCCACCTCGCCCTGTGCGCGGCGAGCGACGCCCCGGCCGCGGACGCTGTCACAGCCGTCGTCGCCATCGCCCCGGTCGCCGACCTCGCCCGGGCGCGGGCGCTGGGGCTGAGCGGCGGAGCGGTGGAGGAGTTCCTGGGCGGCGAGCGGCCCGCGGACGCCGACCCGGTCCTGCGCCCGCCGGCCCGCGTCCCCGTCACCGTCCTGCACGGAACCGACGACCCGGACGTGCCGCTGGAGCTCTCCCGCTCCTACGTGACGTCCGCCACGGCGGCGGGTGCGGACGTCACCCTGCACGCCCTCCCGGGCACCGGCCACTACGCCGCGGTCACGCCGGGCACGGCGGCCTACGGAGCCCTGCTGACCACACTGTTCTCCCCCTTCCGGGAGGGTGCCCGTCCGTCTTAAGGAGGACCCCCGGAGATCCCCATTCATGGGGACGCCCTACGACATCGGTTTGCCTACGGTTGATGGTGTGACCGACATCCACGACACCCATCCGGGCAACGAGCTGCGCATGGCGAAGACTGCCCTCCACAGGCTGCGCGAGGACCTCTTCACCGACGCCTTCGCGTTCCGCCCGCTGCCGCCGCTCTCCACCGAGCGCGGGTGGGTGCGCCGGCTGCCGGTGCGCGCCCGGCGGTACGCACGCTGGTTCCCGCACGGTGCCCTCACCCTCTTCGCGTGCTTCGTCACGCTCGCGACCGCCGACCGCATAGGCGGCGTGACCGGGCTCGGCTACGCGGGGCTGTTCGTCGGCGCACCGCTGATCATGACGATGCTCCGGCCGGTCGGCGCCTGGTGGCTCTCCCTGGGCGGGATGCTGTTCTCGGGCGTCTTCCTCAGCGGCTACGGGATGGGCTCGTCGGTCAACTTCGCCACGCACCTGATCGTCGTGCTGTTCGTGGCCCTGCGGACGCGGCCGCGCGTGGCGGTCGAGATGCTGGTGCTCACCGCCGCGTCCGGCATCTTCCTGACGTTCTTCCTCCAGGCCTTCCGCCCGTACGGCGCGTACCTGGGCTCCGAGCTCTTCGAGATGTTCGCCCTGTTCACGGTCGTGATGATCGCCGTGCTCTCCGTGCGCGGGCTGCGCGAGACCAAGCAGCAGGTCGCCGAGCAGACCGCCGTCACCGAGGTCGAGCGCTCCCGCCGCACCGTGCTGGAGGAGCGCACGACCATCGCCCGGGAGCTGCACGACGTCGTCGCACACCACATGTCGGTCGTCGCCATCCAGGCGGAGGCCGCCCCGTACCGCGTCCAGGAGACCCCGCCCGAGCTCGCGGCCGCGTTCCAGACGATCCGGGAGAACGCCGTGGCGGCGCTGACCGAGCTGCGCCGGATCCTCGGCGTCGTGCGGTCGGAGAACCCCGAGGCGTTCGCCGACCCGGAGGCCCCGCAGCCCACCCTCGAAGCGCTGCCTTCGCTGCTCGCCAACATCCGCTCGGCCGGGCTGCCCGTCGAGCACGTCACGACGGGCGCCGTGCGGCCGCTGCCGCAGGGCGTGGAGCTGTCGGCGTACCGGATCGTCCAGGAGGCGCTCAGCAACGTCCTGCGGCACGCGCCGGGCGCCGAGGCCCGCGTCGAGGTCAGCTACGTCCTGGGCGGGCTCGGCCTGCGGGTCGTCAACGGCGCGCCGAACCGGCTGGCGAAGCCCTCGCCCGGCGCCGGGCACGGCGTCCTCGGCATGCGCGAGCGCGTGGCGATGCTCGGCGGCGCGATGACGGCCGAGGCGACGGAGGACGGCGGCTACGAGGTCGCGGCGTTCCTCCCCGTGGAGCCGGGCGAGGCCGCCGCATGACCATCCGCGTGATGATCGTTGACGATCAGATGATGGTCCGCGAGGGCTTCTCCGTCCTGCTGAACGCCATGCCCGACATCGAGGTCGTGGGCGAGGCCGTCGACGGCAGGGAGGCTGTGGAAAAGGTCGCCACCCTGCGCCCCGACGTCGTCCTGATGGACATCCGGATGCCCGTGCTCAACGGCCTGGAGGCCACCCGGGAGATCGTCGCCGCCGACGCGGACGCCAAGGTGCTGGTCCTGACGACCTTCGACCTGGACGAGTACGTCTACCAGGCGCTTCGGGCCGGGGCGAGCGGCTTCCTGCTCAAGGACGCCTCCGCCCGGCAGCTCGCGGACGGCGTGCGCGTGGTCGCCGACGGCGAGGCGCTGCTGGCGCCGACGGTCACCAAGCGCCTCATCCAGGAGTTCTCCCGGCTGGGCGCGCCCAAGCCGCCCACGCAGGAGCGCGTCGGCGAGCTGACCGAGCGGGAGACGGAGGTCCTGGTGCTCGTCGCACAGGGCCGCTCCAACTCGGAGATCGCCGCGCACCTCGTGGTCGCCGAATCCACGGTGAAGACGCACGTCAGCCGCATCCTGGTGAAGCTGGGCCTGCGCGACCGGACGCAGGCGGCGGTCTTCGCGTACGAGGCGGGCCTGGTGACCCCGGGCGGCTGAGAGCCGGCCGCGACGGCGGACCACCGCGCCCCGAACGTGAAGCCGAAGCCGCCGGACGGCTACACGCGAGGCAGCGTGAGCCGCCATCCACCCGGCGCCGCCGTCCACGTGCGCCGCCGTACCGGCCCCGCCAGTACGTTGTCCGCGCGGTAGCGGAACGCGGGCCCGGAAACGGTGACGCGGCGGGCGCGCGAGCGCAGCGGGACGTCCGCGTCGTGGGTGTGGACGGCGAGCTCCGCGAGGCCGTCGCCCGCGGCGTCCAGGGAGACGCGGGTGACCGGCCGGTCGAGGTCGGTGATCAGCACCCCGTCGGCCTCGATCCGCAGCCGGGTGCAGCCGGGCACGGAGACGCGGCCGGCGGCCGCGGGGCCGGTCAGCAGGGTGAGCGCGGACCGTGCCGTGCGCGCGGCCGGGGACCACCACGGCTGGTGACCTTCGCCACTTCTGCCGGGCACGCCTTCCGCGCCGGCGCAACCCGGGCCGGACCCCGCACCCGCCGGATCCACGGCCTCCACACCGGCCTCGGCCGCCTCCGCAGACCCGTTCGGCCCAGTCGGCACCGGCGACCCCGCGGGCGCGTCCGGCCCGTCACCGGCGCCCGGGATCCACAGCCCGCCGAGGACCACACCGCCGCTGTCGTCCACAAGCACGTCCAGAGGGCGCTCCAGGCCGTCCAGGACGGCCCGGGCGGCCGCGACGGGCCCCAGGGGCACCCCGAGCCTGCGCGCCACGGAGACGGCCGGCAGGGGCCCCACAGGGACGACGGACACCGGGACGTCCGCCAGCTCGCGGCGGCGGTGCAGGACGGTCACCACGTGCAGCAGGGCGCGGTCGTCGCCGATGACGACCGGCCGCCGCCGGCCGCGCCGGGCCAGGGCGCGCTCGACCTCCTCCGGCCCTTCCGGCAGACAGATCTTGGTCGCTGCGCCGCCGCGGAGCACGTCCCTCGCGATCCGTACGGACTCGCCGTCCACGCGGCGGGCGACCGGGTCGATGACCACGAGCAGAGCCTGCTCGCCAGGGTCTGGAGCCGACACCTCGGTCCTTCCTCAGGTGCTGTTTTTCCCGGGGCACGACCCCCGGGCCCCCGGTCGCGACCCGGGGCCCTGGGTCTTTCTGTTCGTCCCCCGAGCGAAATATTCGGTAATCTCTCGGTGCAAGAGCCCCTGTCGCTGTTGCGCCAGGGGCTTCGTCTATCCGGGGCACCGGTTCGACGGCTCTAGCGGTGGTGTACGCCCTGAGCAAGCGGGGTGACACCACCACGCACGTTGGACATGCCCCGCCCGGAAGGGGTGTACGCCTGTGCCCGCACTTGTGCTGCTCGGTGCTCAGTGGGGTGACGAGGGCAAGGGAAAGGCCACCGATCTCCTCGGTGGATCTGTGGACTATGTGGTGCGCTACCAAGGTGGCAACAACGCCGGCCACACGGTGGTCGTCGGCGACCAGAAATACGCGCTGCACCTCCTCCCTTCCGGGATCCTCTCGCCGGGGTGCACCCCGGTCATCGGCAACGGTGTGGTCGTCGACCCGGCGGTCCTGCTCTCCGAGCTGAGCGGGCTGAACGAGCGCGGCGTCGACACGTCCAAGCTGCTGCTCAGCGGTAACGCGCACCTGATCACGCCGTACCACACGACGGTCGACAAGGTGACGGAACGCTTCCTCGGCAAGCGGAAGATCGGCACCACCGGCCGCGGCATCGGCCCGACCTACGCGGACAAGATCAACCGCGTGGGCATCCGCGTCCAGGACCTCTACGACGAGTCGATCCTGACGCAGAAGGTCGAGGCTGCCCTCGACTTCAAGAACCAGATCCTGGCGAAGCTCTACAACCGCCGCGCGATCGACGTCGCCCAGATCGTCGACGAGATGCTGGGCTACGCCGAGCAGATCAAGCCGTTCGTCGCGGACACCACGCTGATCCTGAACAACGCCATCGACGAGGGCAAGGTCGTCCTCTTCGAGGGCGGCCAGGGCACGCTGCTCGACGTCGACCACGGCACGTACCCCTTCGTCACCTCCTCCAACCCGACCGCGGGCGGCGCCTGCACGGGTACGGGCGTGGGCCCGACGAAGATCAACCGCGTGATCGGCATCCTCAAGGCCTACACCACGCGCGTCGGCGCCGGTCCGTTCCCGACCGAGCTGTTCGACAAGGACGGCGAGGCGCTGCGCACCATCGGCGGCGAGCGCGGTGTGACCACCGGCCGTGACCGCCGCTGCGGCTGGTTCGACGCCGTCATCGCCCGCTACGCCACCCGCGTCAACGGCCTGACGGACTTCTTCCTCACCAAGCTCGACGTGCTCACCGGCTGGGAGCAGATCCCGGTCTGCGTCGCGTACGAGATCGACGGCAAGCGGGTCGAGGAGCTGCCGTACAGCCAGAGCGACTTCCACCACGCGAAGCCGGTCTACGAGATGCTGCCGGGCTGGAGCGAGGACATCTCCAAGGCGAAGACCTTCTCGGACCTGCCGAAGAACGCGCAGGCGTACGTGAAGGCGCTGGAGGAGATGTCGGGCGCGCCGATCTCCGCGATCGGCGTGGGCCCGGGCCGTGACGAGACGATCGAGATCAACTCGTTCCTTTCGTAGGCACCCTGCACGGACGCACGGCGCCCCGGTGGCTTTCGGCCACCGGGGCGCCGTCGCGTTCAGGTGATCTTCGGGTATCAGCCGGTTTTCCGGTAGACCAGTGAGGCGTCTTTCGTGCCGGAGTCGACGAAGTCGCGCCGCATCCGGCCGTCCGGCAGGAGGACGAGGTCCGAGGCGGAGCCGGGCTGGCAGGCCGAGGCGGGGTTCGCCCGGGTGACCCGGGAGGGGCCGAGGTGCAGCGGGCTCCCGGCGGTGCCGCCGCCGGTCGCCGTGGTCTGCCACTGGCAGGTGTACGACGTGCCGTCGTCGAGCACGCCGCTCCCCTCGATCGTGACGACGGTGTCCGCGCCCCGCGAGATGGTGATGGCCCGGCTGTTGGTGCGGGTTCCGCTGCCGAAACCGGACTGCCAGGTGCCGGCGTACGCCTGAGGCCCGCCGGCGTCCGTGCCGGGGCTCGTGGCGGGCGCGGGCGCGGACCCGGTGGCCGGGGCGGCCGACGGGGGCGTGGTGCCGGGGGAGGCGGCCCGCGAGGAGGAGTTCGCCGCCCCGGAAACCTCGTCCTTCCCGCCGCTCTGCTTGAGCAGGAAGACCGTTCCTGCTCCCGCGATCAGCCCGCCGGCCACCACGGCGGCGAGGATGACCGGCACCCGCGAACGGCGCGGCGCGGGAGGCCCGTAGGGGACGTAACCGGTGACGTACGTGCCGCTCGAGTCGTGCGGGCCGGGGACATAGCCGGGCGCGTGTCCGGGGGCGTGTCCGGGGGCGTGGCCGGATCCGTACGGGCCCGGCTGCGGATATCCGTAAGGGACCGCGGCGGGCGCGGGCGGCGGCGAGGGATGCGACGGGTGCCCCGCCGGGGGAGGCGTGCTCCCCGCGGTGACGGTCGGCGGATCCTGCCGCGCGGGCGGCAGCGGTTGCGCGGCGGGTGCCGCCGCCGGGGATATCACCGCCGGGGATATCGCCGTCGGCGCGTGCCCGTCGCCCGCCGGCTCCGGGTCCCGTACGGGCTCCTCCACGTTCAGCAACTGCACGGCGTGCCGCCCGAGCTGGGCGACGAGGCCGCTCGGCAGCCAGGGCTCCGCGGAGCGCAGGTCGCCGAGCACCTCCTCGACGCCGGTGACCTCCAGGACCTGCGCGGGCGTCGGCCGCTCCTGCGGGTCCTTGGCGAGGAACGACGTGATGAGCGGGCGCAGTCCGGCCGGCACCCCGGTCAGGTCCGGCTCCTCCTCAGCGATCCGGTACATGAGGGCGTGCACGCCGCTGTCGGTCGTGCCGAACGGCATCCGGCCGGTGGCCGCGTAGGCCAGCACGGAGCCGAGGCAGAAGACGTCGCTGGCGGGCGTGACCGCGCCGCCGCGCACCTGCTCGGGCGACATGAAGCCGGGGGAGCCGACGGCCGCGCCGGTACGGGTGAGGCCGTCGCCGTCAGCGACGGTCTCCAGGGCGCGGGCGATGCCGAAGTCGATGACGCGCGGGCCGTCGAGGGTGACGAGCACGTTGGACGGCTTGAGGTCGCGGTGGACGATGCCCGCGGCGTGAACGGCCTGCAAGGCGCGCGCGAGACCGGCGCCGAGGATGCGCACGGAGCGCTCGGGCAGCGGCCCGAAGTCCCGGTCGACGACCTGCCGCAGGGACGGCCCGGCGATGTAGCCGGTGGCGACCCAGGGGACTTCGGCCTCGGTGTCCGCGTCGAGCACGGGCGCCGTCCACTCGCCGCCGACCTGGCGGGCGCTGCGCACCTCCTGGCGGAAGCGGCGCCTGAACTCCTCCTGGCCGGCCAGTTCGCGGTGGACGAGCTTGACGGCGACCGTGCGGCCCCGGTCCGAGCGGGCCAGGTAGACGCGGCCCATGCCGCCCGCGCCGAGCCGCCCGAGCAGCCGGTACGCGCCGAGTGTGCGTGGATCGTCCAGCCTCAGGCCGTCCATGGTCAGGTCCTCCGTGTCCCCCGTGTTTCCTTGCGGAGAATAGCGGGACCACAAAGAACCGGGACCCCGCACACGGAAAGTACGGGGCCCCGGTCCGGACCGCTGGGCACCCCGGCGCGGGCCGGGAAGCGGGGTCAGGCCGGAATGATGTTCTCCGCCTGGGGACCCTTCTGGCCCTGGGTGACGTCGAAGGTGACCTTCTGGCCCTCCTGAAGCTCCCGGAACCCCTGGGTAGCGATGTTCGAGTAGTGGGCGAAGACGTCGGCACCGCCGCCGTCCTGGGCGATGAAGCCGAATCCCTTTTCCGAGTTGAACCACTTCACGATGCCGGTAGCCAAGATGATCTCCTCGATGGCGGCGGTGCCTGAATTCCGGGCACCTAAAAAAGCGCAGCCGAACGCAACAGCGCCTGAAGGTCGCAGACCTTCAGGCGCGCATATGACCGGGTCCATAACTGCAACGGAAAACGACCGTAGCATGCGGCTCGTCCCATTCGCGGAATTTGCGAATTTCCCCGGCCGACGCGGCGTGCCGCGCCGCCCGGCAGTGTGTCGGCGGGCGTGGCAAGAGCCATACACAGTGCCGGTGTCGGGCCGGTCCGGGCCTGCCTACGCTGGCTGTTGCCCGTTCCAGAGCCCCAGCCCGGCCTGAGCACCAGGGAGCCGACCGTGAGCACCCCGCACCCCGCAGCCGACCCCGCCGCCGGCGCCGCCGTCAAGGCCGCCGACCGCGCGCACGTCTTCCACTCCTGGTCCGCGCAGGGCCTCATCGACCCGCTGGCCGTCGCGGGCGCCGAGGGCTCCTGGTTCTGGGACTACGACGGCAACCGCTACCTCGACTTCTCCTCCCAGCTGGTCAACACCAACATCGGCCACCAGCACCCCAAGGTGGTCGCCGCGATCCAGGAGCAGGCGGCGCGGCTGTGCACGATCGCGCCGGGCTTCGCGGTGGACGTGCGCTCCGAGGCCGCGCGGCTGATCGCCGAGCGCACCCCCGGCGACCTCGACAAGATCTTCTTCACCAACGGCGGTGCGGAGGCGGTCGAGAACGCCGTGCGGATGGCCCGCCTGCACACCGGCCGGCCCAAGGTGCTGAGCGCCTACCGCTCGTACCACGGCGCGACCGCCGCGGCCATCAACCTCACCGGCGACCCGCGCCGCTGGCCCTCCGACACCGCCTCGGCGGGCGTCGTGCACTTCTGGGCGCCCTTCCTCTACCGCTCGCCGTTCCACTCCGGCAGCGAGCAGGAGGAGTGCGAGCGCGCGCTGCAACACCTTGAGGACACGATCGCGTTCGAGGGCCCGGCCACGATCGCCGCGATCGTCCTGGAGACGATTCCCGGCACGGCCGGGATCATGGTCCCGCCGCCCGGCTACCTGCCCGGTGTGCGGGAGATCTGCGACCGTTACGGCATCGTGTTCGTCCTCGACGAGGTCATGGCGGGCTTCGGCCGTACGGGGCGCTGGTTCGCCGCCGACCACTTCGACGTCGTGCCCGACCTGCTGACCTTCGCCAAGGGCGTCAACTCCGGCTACGTGCCGCTCGGCGGCGTCGCGATCTCCGCCGGGATCGCCGCCACCTTCGACGAGCGCCCCTACCCCGGCGGACTCACCTACTCCGGGCACCCGCTGGCCTGTGCCTCCGCCGTGGCGACGATCAACGCCATGGCCGAGGAGGGCATCGTGGAGAACGCCGCCCGGATCGGCGAGCAGGTCCTCGGCCCCGGCCTGCGCGAGCTCGCCGGCCGCCACCCGAGCGTCGGCGAGGTGCGCGGCCTGGGCGCCTTCTGGGCCGTGGAGCTGGTCCGCGACCGGGCCACCCGCGAGCCGCTGGTGCCGTACGCGGCGGCGGGCGAGGCGATGACGGCGTTCACCGCCGCCTGCAAGAAGAACGGCCTGTGGCCGTTCGTGAACATGAACCGCACCCACGTGGTGCCGCCGTGCACGATCACGGAGGAAGAGGCGAAGCAGGGCCTGGCGGCCCTGGACGAGGCGCTCACGGTGGCGGACGCGTACACGGTCTGAGGCGTACGCCCCCGTGGACAACCGTCACAAAAGGTGACCGGCGGCGCCGAACCGCCCGAGCCCACTCGTAAGGGCGCAACCCTCATGGGGTACCGTGCCCCGTTCCTGTGCGCACGGCCATATTGTCCAAGACGGCCCTCGCATATCGTTTGCGAGGGCCGCCCGCATCATGGCGCGCGGCCGGGGAAGGGGAGACGGAGACCGATGCCCGGCAGCGAGGCTGTCAGACGCACGACGCTGCGCGAGCAGATCGCCGATGCCTTGCGTGACGAGGTCATAGCGGGGCGGCTCCCCGCGGGCCGCCAGTTCACGGTCAAGGAGATCGCCGAGCAGTACGGCGTCTCGGCCACACCCGTGCGCGAGGCGCTGCTCGACCTGTGCGCGCAGGGGCTGCTCGGCGTGGAAATGCACAAGGGCTACCGCGTGCGCGAATTCACGTACGCCGATTTCCGGGACATGGTCGAGGCCCGTTCGCTGATCGTCGAGGGCATCTTCCGCCGCTCCCCGGACCGCGCGCTGGGCGCCGTCACCCCGTCCGCGCTGGCCTCCGTGCGGCGCCGGGCCGAGGAGGCCTCGCGGGCCGCCGCCGCGGGCGATCTGGACATCCTCATCGGCTACGACCTCCGCTTCTGGCGCGAACTCGCCGCAATCGTCGGCAACCCGTACATATCCGACTTCCTCAATACGGTCCGCGTGCAGGGCTGGGTCTTCACCGTCCCGCTGCTGCGCCGGATGCCCACCCTCCGGGGCCGCCTGTGGAGCGGCCACAGCGAACTCGTCGAGGCCGTGGCCCGGCAGAACGCCGGGGAAGTCGAGCGGATCATCACCGCGTACAACCAGCACTCCCTGGCACTGATCGAGGCCTCCCGCCCGGTATGACAACCGGCCCGGCAGCACTACTCTGGCTCGACCATCGCCTCACGACGAGCCGTCCGGTGAGTCGTCCGGTGAGTCGTCTTGAGCCGTCTTGAGTCGTCGCGAACGAGAGTGAGTTCACGTGGCCTGTGACCTCTGGCTGGTCCCCCTCGTCGACGTGCTGTGCCACAGCCCCGACAACCCCTTCGCCGAGGAGATCGCCGCGTACGACAAGGCGCTCGGCGAGGCCGGACTGCCGCCCGTGCCCGTCTTCGGCTACATGCCGGGGCTCTCCGGGGACGTGGCGCCCGTCGCGGGCTTCGACTACGACGCGCTGCACTTCCTGCGCCGCGCCCACATGCTCAACCTGTGCGGCCTCGCCGTCACCCCCGTGGACGAACTGGGCGGCGACTACGAGCAGTTGCTGGAGATGTTCGAGGCCACGGCGCAGCAGTCCCATCTGGTGTGGCACTACGACCACGCCGGGGCGTACGTCCCGGTGGACTTCGCGCACCCGCTGACCAATGACGAACTGCTGGAGGGCGGGGGCCCCTTGGGATCGAGCCAGGGGTTGCTGCGCGAACTGCACGCGGTGGCACCGGTGCTGGGCATCGATCCCGACAACCCCCCTGCCGCGCCCGCCGCTCCGGAGCGGCCCACGGGGCTGGAGGAGCGGGCGGCACCGGGGCCGGAGGACGACAGCCCGTTCGCGCGGGAGCGGCACGTCTGGCTGGGGCTGCACGCCGCGGCGACGCGCAGTCTGGGCCAGGGGTCGATGATCGTCTTCAGCTGAGGCGGCTGAGACGGCTGAGGCCGCTGGGGCTGCTTGGTGTCAGCGCGGGGACTCCGGAGGCCGCTGCCGCGGCATGTTCGGCCGGGTGCCGGGGGGCAGCGGGAAGCGCGGCAGCGGGCCGCCGCCCTCTCCCCGGGGGCCCCACGACACCAGCGACTGCGTGAGCAGCGGCGTCGGCCCCGCGCGGAACTCCACCATCCAGTCGGCGGTCTCCGCCCGGACGAGCTCGGAGACATCCTCGGAGAAGCGGCGCAGGACGCTCAGGCAGCGCTCGGCCGCCTCGCTGGCCGTGCCCTCCGTCGGGCCGAGCACCTCGCGGACGCACTCCGACGCCCAGTCGAACTGCAGGGCCTCCAGGCGGCGCTGCACGGCCTGCGCCGTGGCGACGGCCCGCATCCAGCCGGACGTCAGGCCGAAGTAGCGGTCGCAGGCGACGCAGGCGACCGACCCGAGCAGCACCAGGAAGCCCCAGGCGCAGCCGGTGCGGACGACGTTCGTCAGCTGGAGCAGCGGCAGGGCCGAGCCCACCACCGCGCAGGCCGCGGCGCCGATGCGCAGCGCGCGTGCCCACCGGCGTTTCCAGGCGCGGTCCGCCAGATACCAGTCGACCAGGTACAGGGCGCCGTTCTCCACCCAGCGGTACAGCTCATCGAGACGCTCCGCGGGCTCCCCCCAGTCGCCGAGCGGGAACGTGCGGCCGCGCAGGTCGCCACGGTGCCTCCCACTCTGCTCGCGGGGGAGCCCCTCGGGCTGCATCTCCGGCTGGCTCACCCGTGCACTCCCTCTGCCGCATGCGGATCGCGAGCCACCTTCCTACCGCCGAACGGTCGGTCTTGGGGACAAGATCGCTGCTTTTCCGCCCGTAAGCGCTGAGGAATCCGGTATAAGCCGCGGATCGACATCACCCGAAAGAGTGGGTCGCGGGGGCGGGGGTACGGTCGTGCCGTTGTCGTCCGGCCGCCGCCCGGCCGTGCGGGGCCGCCGCAGTGACGTTTCTGCGCCGCGCTCGGTGTCTTTCGGTGTCTTGTCGTACGGACCCTGGAAAGCGATCAGTCGACGAGGCAATAGGGTGACCGGTGTGAAGGTCCTCGTCATCGGCGGCGGCGCCCGCGAACACGCCCTGTGCCGCTCACTCTCCCTCGATCCCGACGTCACCGCGCTGCACTGCGCCCCCGGCAATGCCGGGATCGCCGAGGTCGCCGAGGTGCACCAGGTGGACGCCCTCGACGGCGCGGCCGTCGCCGGCCTCGCCGCGTCCCTGGGTGCGGACCTGGTGGTCGTCGGCCCCGAAGCCCCGCTGGTCGCGGGCGTCTCCGACGTCCTGCGCGAGCGGGGTTTCGCCGTCTTCGGCCCCTCGGCACAGGCCGCGGAGCTGGAGGGCTCCAAGGCGTTCGCCAAGGACGTCATGGCGGCGGCCGGTGTGCCCACCGCCCGCGCCTACGTGTGCACCACGCCCGCGGAGATCGACACCGCGCTCGACGCCTTCGGCGCGCCGTACGTCGTCAAGGACGACGGCCTGGCCGCCGGCAAGGGCGTCGTCGTCACCAGCGACCTCGGCCTCGCCCGCGAGCACGCGCTGGCCTGCGGCCGCGTCGTGATCGAGGAGTTCCTGGACGGCCCCGAGGTCTCCCTCTTCGCCATCACCGACGGCGAGACCGTCGTCCCCCTCCAGCCCGCCCAGGACTTCAAGCGCGCCCTCGACGGCGACGAGGGGCCGAACACGGGCGGCATGGGCGCGTACTCCCCGCTGCCCTGGGCCGACCCCAAGCTCGTCGACGAGGTCCTCCGCACGGTCCTCCAGCCCACCGTGGACGAGCTGCGGCGCCGCGGCACGCCCTTCTCCGGCCTGCTCTACGCCGGCCTCGCGATCACCTCGCGCGGCGTCCGCGTGATCGAGTTCAACGCCCGCTTCGGCGACCCCGAGACGCAGGTCGTCCTCGCCCGCCTGAAGACGCCCCTGGCCGGGCTGCTGCACGCCGCGGCCACGGGGACGCTCGCGTCCCTGCCGCCGCTGCGGTGGAGCGACGGCGCCGCCGTCACGGTCGTCGTCGCCTCGCACAACTACCCGGGGACGCCGCGCACGGGCGACGTCATCGAGGGCCTGGAGGAGGCCGCGGAGACCGACGGCGCGTACGTCCTCCACGCGGGCACGGCCCGGAACGCCGACGGGCACGTGGTCAGCGCCGGCGGCCGCGTCCTGTCCGTGACGGCCACGGGCCCGTCCCTGGGGGACGCCCGCACGCGTGCGTACGAGTCGCTCTCCCGCATCCGCCTGGCCGGCTCCCACCACCGCACGGACATCGCTGCGCGGGCTTCGGAAGAGGCGTAGGCCGGCGCCGGGCGGGCACCGCCGGTCACGCTGGTCGGTGGTCGCTCGCCGCGGCGGCGGGATTTTCGCTGGTTCGCTTCCTTGCCGCAGGCAAGAACTCTCCGCCGCAGCGGCGCCGAGCCCCCACGACGTGTCCGGCGGTGCCGGACTACCGCTCGGAGGCACCGGCGGCGTGCCGAGCCCGTCCGCACGCCCCTACCGGACGGTAGAGCCGCCCCGTATACGTCGAGCCCGCCCGGCCAGGGCCCCGGCTTTGACCAAAGCCATTCCATCGGGTGACCGGTTGGCTAACTAGCTGACGCGCGCCCCACCCCCAACTAGGGTGCGGCGCAAGCGCGGTGCCGGGCAGAGGCCGGTGCCGTGGTGCCGGCATCAGGCAACTGGCCCACCGGCATTGCGATGTCAGAGGCCGGTGCCACAGTGGGGGGAAAGGCAACGCCCCCCGGCGTTGCGTCCGCTGTCGCACTCCTCGGTCCGCGTTCCGACGGAGCACAAACTGGCAACAGGGGGTGATCGGTCTCGTGGCAGGTCCGGAAGCAGGCGTGCTCGTCGCACGCGCCCAAGCCCTCGCGGTGCTGCGCATCCGCAGCGCCGCGCTGGCCGTCGCCCTGCTGCCCGCGGCAGCCGCCGCCGTGCTGGCGGCGGGCATCGCCATGGGCCGCATCCCGGACGGCGGCGCATGGTCCGCCGCCCGCTGGGCGTTCGCCGGTGCCGCGGTCCTCGCCCTGGCCGTCGCGGCCGTGGTGGCCGCCGTGGTGATCCGGGCGAGACCGGCTCTGAGCCCCACGGTCCCCATCCCGGAGGAGAAGGCGCCCGACCTCTACCGCCTGGTCCGCGACCTCGCGGAGCGGCTGGAGGTCCCGGCCCCGTCGGCGATGGCCCTCACTCCCGACTGCGACAGCTGGCTGGAGGACCGCACCCACCCGTCCCACGCCTCGCCGCACGGCGGGGCGAGCGGCCTGCCGCGCGCCCGGCGCCCGCGCCGCCGTTCCGCGGCCGCGCCGGTGCTGGTGATCGGGTCGCCGTTCCTGTGGTGGATGCGCGTCGCCGAGCTGCGCGCCCTGCTGGCGCCGGTCGTCGCGGGCACGGGCCCCTCGGCCCACCCCGACATAGCCGCCGCCCGCCGCTTCGTCCGCGGGCTGGACGCCGCCGTGGCGGTCGCGGCGGGCCGGCCCGCCTTGGCGTTCGTCGGCGGCCTGGCCCGGCTGCTGCTGCGCTCCTGCCGGGGCCACGCGGCCGAGATGGAGCGGGGGGTCGCGGCGGCCGCCTCCGAGCGCGCCCAGAGCGTGGACTACGGCCTGCGGATCGTCGCCCAGGAGCAGGTGGGCCTGGCCTACGCCGGCTGGGACCGGCTGCTCAACAGGGTCGCCCTGCCCGCCTGGCGCATGGGCCGCTGGCCCTCCCGCCTCGACGCGGGCGTCGTCTCCGCGCTCACCGAGCTCTCCCGCCGCGACCGCCTCGCGGAGGGCTTCGCCTCCCGGCTGGGCGAGCGCCCGGCCTGCGATCTGCTGGAGGAGCCCGGCGCGATCGACGAGGCCGCGTCCCTGCTGGCGGCCCGGCTCTTCCACGGCGGCCCGCCCGACACGGGCCCGGGCTGGCTGCCGGTGGCCTGGAGCCAGTATCCGGAGGAGGTCGTGGACCGTAAGTGGCGGCTGGAGGCCGCCCGCCTGCACCGCGTCCTCGACGTCGTGGACGCCCTGCCGGCCCTCACCCCCGTCCCCGCGGCCCCGGCGGGCATGGCCCCCGCTCCCACCGTCGCCCGGGTCCTGGAGCGGCTGGCGGGCCCGTCCGCCGACGGGGTCGCGGAGGAGCTGGGCGCCCGGCTCGGTGCCGAGGTGGCCCGGGAGGCCGCCCAGGAGGCGCTCACGGCCCGGCAGCGGGCCTTCGGCGCCGCGGCCACGGCCGAGCCCTGGGTGGACGGCCTCGCGCCCCTCTTCCCGCTCCAGCCGCCCCGCAGCGGCCGCGAGCTCCTCGCCGACCACGTGACGGCCATGGTCTGCTGCGCCGCCGTGGACACCGCCGGCGCCGCCCCGGGCCTGGACTGGCTCGACGGCCCGGCCCTGCTGGTCGGCGGCGCCCGCCGCCCGGGCCTCGCCCCCACGGTCGTCAGCCTGATCGAGGACGGCGACGACGCGCCGCTGCGCGCCTGGCTCGGCGAGGTAGGGGTCCGCCCCGAGAAGCCCGTCCGCCTGGTGTGACGCACGGTGAGCCCCGTGACACTCGGTGATCCTTCGCCCTGTCACTTACCGGGGAATTTCGCGACGAGCAGTGACGAGACGGGCGCAGTATGTGATGTGCTGGGGGCTGCTGTGCGCCAGTGACTGCAGTGAGCCGCGCCCGGGGCACCGGGATCCGGCCAGGGGAAAGCGGAATTCAGCAGGCGTCGGGGGACGTAGGGGAGGGAGCACGCATGGGGATGGACCAGATCCGCCGCTGGGAGTCGGGGGCACTCGCGCACGCCGTGTCCGACCCCTTCGGCCAGGGCCCGCTGCCCTGGCTGCGCGGCAGCGAGCACTATTTCGACGACACGGGCCAGATCATCCCCTGGTACGTGAACCCCGTCCCGGACCGCGGCGGCGGGGGGCCGGGAGCGGGCACGGGCAGATCCGGCGGGGGGCGCGGCAGAGGCCGTGTCCCCGCCCCCCGCGGCAGCGGCCCGCGCACCGCCGATGACGTCCACCTCCAGATCAAGGGCTTCGCGTCCAACAGCGCCGTCGCCCCCGGCGAGGCCATAGATTTCCGCATCACCGTGGATCCGCCGCAGCAGTTCGGCGTGGACGTCTACCGCATCGGCCACTACGCGGGCGACGGCGCCTCGAAGATCACCACCAGTCCGCGGCTGTCCGGCATCGTCCAGCCCCCGCCGCTCACCGTCGACCGCACGGTCTCCTGCCATCACTGGTGGCTCTCCTGGCGCCTCCAGATCCCCAGCTACTGGAGCCTCGGCGCCTACGTGGCCGTCCTGACCACCGCCGACGGCTACCGCAGCCACATCCCCTTCCTCGTCCGCGACACCCACCCCGCGGACCTGCTGCTCGTCCTGCCCGACATCACCTGGCAGGCCTACAACCTCTACCCCGAGGACGGCCGCACGGGCGCGAGCCTCTACCACGCCTGGGACGAGCGCGGCGGGCTGCTCGGTGAGGAGGGCGCGGCCACCACCGTCTCCTTCGACCGCCCCTTCGCGGGCGCGGGCCTGCCGCTGCACGTGGGCCACGCGTACGACTTCATCCGCTGGGCCGAGCGCTACGGCTACGACCTCGCCTACGCGGACACCCGCGATCTCCACGCGGGCCGTGTCGACCCCTCCCGCTACCGCGGCCTGGTCTTCCCCGGCCACGACGAGTACTGGTCGCCGGCCATGCGCCGGGCCGCCGAGCTCGCCCGCGACTCCGGCACGTCGCTGGTCTTCCTCTCCGCCAACACCATGTACTGGCAGGTCGAGCTCGCCCCCTCGCCGGCCGGCCCCGACCACCTCATGACCTGCCGGAAGCACCGCGGCCCCGGCCGCTCCGCGCTCTGGCGCGACATCTCGCCCGCCGAGCAGCAGCTCCTGGGCATCCAGTACGCGGGGCGCGTCCCCGAGCCCGCCCCCATGGTCGTCCGCAACGCCGACCACTGGCTGTGGGACGCCACCGGCGCCGGCGAGGGCGATGAGCTCCCCGGCCTCGTCGCCGGCGAGGCCGACCGCTACTACCCCCGGACGGCCCTGCCCGAGCACACGCGCCGCATCCTCCTGGCCCACTCGCCGTACCTGGACAGCGAGGGCAACAAGCGCCATCAGGAGACGTCCCTCTACCGCGCCCCGAGCGGCGCCCTGGTCTTCGCCGCGGGCACCTTCGCCTGGTCACCGGCCCTGGACCGGCCGGGCCACACCGACACCCGGATCCAGCGGGCCACGGCCAATCTCCTGGACCGCATCTGCAAGCGCTGCTGACCCTCGCCGGACCCTCCTCCGCGGAGGTCCGGGCCCGTACGGCAGAATCGTGGTGCTTGGACAAACCACCAGGAGGACGCGTGTCCGGATTCGTAGAGAAGCCCGAGCCGATCGAGGTGCCGGGCCTTGTGCATCTGCACACCGGCAAGGTCCGCGACCTCTACCGCGACCCGGACGGCAATCTGGTCATGGTCGCCTCCGACCGCATCTCCGCCTACGACTGGGTGCTGCCCACCGAGATCCCCGACAAGGGCCGGGTCCTCACCCAGCTGTCCCTGTGGTGGTTCGACCAGCTCACCGACCTCGCCCCCAACCACGTCCTCTCCACGGACCTGCCCGCCGGCGCCCCCGCCGCCTGGGAGGGCCGCACGCTCGTCTGCCGCGCGCTCGACATGGTGCCGGTGGAGTGCGTGGCCCGCGGCTATCTGACCGGCTCCGGGCTCACCGAGTACCAGCAGACGCGCACGGTGTGCGGGCTCGCCCTCCCCGAGGGCCTCACCGACGGCTCCGAGCTGCCCTCCCCGATCTTCACGCCCGCCACGAAGGCGGAGGTCGGCGAGCACGACGAGAACGTCAGCTACGAGGAGGTGGCCCGGCAGACCGGCGCCGAGACGGCGGCCCTGCTGCGGCAGACGACCCTCGCCGTCTACGGGCGGGCCCGCGACGTCGCCCGCGACCGGGGCATCATCCTCGCCGACACCAAGTTCGAGTTCGGCTTCGCCGGCGGCGAGCTCGTCCTCGCGGACGAGGTGCTCACCCCCGACTCGTCCCGCTTCTGGCCGGCGGACGAGTGGCAGCCGGGGCGGGCGCAGCCGTCCTACGACAAGCAGTTCGTCCGCGACTGGCTGACCTCCCCGGCCTCGGGCTGGGACCGCCACGGCCACCAGCCGCCGCCGGCGCTCCCGGAGGAGATCGTGGAGCGCACCCGCGCGAAGTACATCGAGGCGTACGAACGCCTGACGGGCCTGAGCTGGTCCTGAGGACCGGGGGCCGGGCCCGGAGGCTTGAGGCGGGCGTGCAAGGGCGAGCATCGCCTTCTCTCCCGCCGCAACGGCGCTCAGCCACCCGCCACGCATCCGGCGCCGAACTAAGAGCTCTCTAAGAGAGCCCTGCCAAGCTGGGGGCCACCCCCATCACAGGGGGCGCCCCCGACCGCTGGGGGCACCGCGCGGCGCCAGGGCATCCCGGACGCCACAGAACCCCGCCGGAGGCGACATGGCC
Source organism: Streptomyces sp. SCA2-17 (assembly GCF_044336695.1). Classification (NCBI taxonomy): domain Bacteria; kingdom Bacillati; phylum Actinomycetota; class Actinomycetes; order Kitasatosporales; family Streptomycetaceae; genus Streptomyces; species Streptomyces sp. SCA2-17. The sequence goes on along the minus strand of NZ_CP117521.1, from coordinate 2,926,968 downwards.
GAGACGCCCGTTCTCGTCGTCGACGACGACCCCGACGTCCGGGCGGCCGTGGTCGACGCCCTCACCATCGAGGGCTACGCGGTCCGCGCCGCGGCCGACGGCCTGGAGGCCCTCTCCGCCGTCGCGGCCGCGCCGCCCGCCGCCATCGTCCTCGACCTGGCCATGCCCGTCCTCGACGGCCTCGCCGTCTGCCGCAGGCTGCGCGCCCTGGGCGACCGTACGCCCGTGCTCGTCCTCACCGCCCGCGACGCCGTCGCCGACCGCGTCGCGGGCCTGGACGCGGGAGCCGACGACTACCTGGTCAAGCCGTTCGCCCTGGACGAGCTCCTGGCCCGCCTCAGGGCCCTCCTGCGCCGCGCCGCCCCCGCGGAACCGGCAGCCGGGCAGGACACCGGCACCCTGTCCTTCGCTGACCTCACCGTCGACCCGGCCACCCGCACAGGCGACCGCGGCGGGACGCCCCTCGACTTCACGCGCACCGAATTCGCCCTGCTGGACGTCCTGATGCGCCACCCGGGCCAGGTGCTGCCCCGCGAGCTCATCCAGGAGCGCGTGTGGGGCACCGACTTCGGCCCGGACTCCAACTCCCTCGCCGTCTACGTCGGTTACCTGCGCCGCAAGCTGGAGGCCGGCGGCGCGCCCCGCCTGGTCCACACCGTGCACGGCGTCGGCTACCGCTTGGCGGAGCAGTGACCGCGCAGCGCGCAGGCAACGCGGACGGTGCGCGCAGCGCAGGCGGCACGGTGAGAGCGACGGCCCTGCGCAGAAGGCTCCTGGGCCGGAGGCCGCTCCGCGCGAGGCTCGCCCTCGTGACGTCCGTGGCCGTCGCCCTCGTCGCCCTGGGCGTCCTGGCCGCCGCCTACGTCGTCATCCGCTACGAACTCGGCCGCCAGCTCGACCTCCAGCTCAAGCAGCAGGCGACCCTCATCTCGCAGCAGAGCCGCAGCGAACCGCCGGGCCCCCTCTACGGCGAGTGCACCTGGCTCGCCGCCCCGGCCTGCGCGCAGACCGTCGAGGCCGACCCGGCCGCCCCGCACCAGGACGGCCTCGTGCTGCCCGTGACCGGCGCCACCCGCCGCGTCGCGGCCGGCACGCTCGGCGAGCACTACAGCAACATCACCATCGACGGCCACGCCATGCGGATGCTGACCACCCCGATGAAGGGCCACCGCGCCCTCCAGGTCGCCGTCCGCTCCGACACCGTCGACAAGGGCGTGCGCCAAGCGGGCCTGCTGCTCGGCGCGGTCGGCGGCGGGGGCGTGCTGCTCGCCGCCGGCCTCGGCTACTTCGCGTCCCGTACGTCTCTGCGCCCCGTGACCCGGCTCACGGCCACCGCCGAACACATCGCCGCCACCCGCGACCCCGCCCACCGCATCGAGCTCGCCCCCTACGAGGCCCGCCGCGACGACGAGATCACCAGCCTCGCCGCCAGCTTCAACACGATGCTCGGCGAACTGGAGGAAGCCGTCGCCGCCCAGCGCCGCCTCGTCGCCGACGCCTCGCACGAGCTGCGCACTCCGCTGACCGCGCTGCGCACCAACGCCGAGCTCCTCGCCCGCGCCGAGCGCCTCACCCCGGCCCAGCGCGAGCGGGCCGCCGGGGCCCTCGGCCGCCAGCTCCGCGAGGTCACCGGTCTGGTCAACGACCTCATCGAGCTGGCCCGCGACGAGGAGCCGCAGCAGTTCCTGGAAGACGTGCGCCTCGACCGGCTGGCGGAGCGCTGCGTCGCCGACGCGCGCGGCCACTGGCCCGGCACGGTCTTCACGGCGGACCTGGCCGGTCCGGAGGGCGTCACCGTCCCGGCCGTGCCGGCCCGCCTCGCCCGGCTGCTGTCCAACCTGCTCGACAACGCGGCCAAGTTCAGCCCGCCCGGCGGCGCCGTCGAGGTGCGCCTGGCCCGTACGGGCGGCGGGCAGCTCGACCTGACCGTCCGCGACCACGGCCCCGGCATCTCCGCCGAGGACCTGCCCTACGTCTTCGACCGTTTCTACCGCTCCCGCCAGGCCCGGGCCCTCCCCGGCTCCGGCCTGGGCCTCGCCATGGCCCGCCAGATCGCCCGCGCCCACGGCGCCGAGCTGACCGCGGAACAGGCGCCCACGGGCGGCGCCCTCTTCCGCCTCCGCTTCCCGGCCCCGTGAGCGAGGCCCCGGGAAACGCCGACGCAGGAGCTCAGGAAACGCCGAAGGCCCCGGTCGCAACGACCGGGGCCTTCGTACTGGAGCGGACGACGAGACTCGAACTCGCGACATCCACCTTGGCAAGGTGGTGCTCTACCAACTGAGCTACGTCCGCATGCCCCGCGCGTTTCCGTGCGGTGCGAGGACAACTATAGCCAACCTTGAGAGCGCGCAATGCGCGCGGCGGCGTGCCGGTTGTCCGCGCCCAGCTTCGTGGCGGCCGAGGAGAGGTAATTGCGGACCGTCCCGGGCGTCAGCGAGGCCCGCTCCGCGATCTCCGCGACGGGCGCCCCGCCCTCCGCCAGTTCGAGCAGCTCGGCCTCGCGCGCGCTCAGCGGGGAGTCACCCGCGCTGATCGCGTCGGCCGCCAACTCCGGGTCCACGTACCGGCTTCCGCGGTGCACGGTCCGGATGATCTCGGCGAGCTTCTGCGCCGAGACGGTCTTCGGCACGAACCCCCGCACCCCCGCTTCCAGCGCCCGCTTCAGATGCCCGGGGCGGCCGTGCCCCGTCACGATCATGGTCCGGCACGCCGGCAGTTCGGCCCGCAGGGATGTGGCCACCATCACACCATCGGCCCCCGGCATTTGAAGATCCAGCACCGCGACGTCCGGCCGGTGCGTCCGGGCCATCGCGAGCGCCTCCGGGCCCGCCGCCGCCTCGGCGACCACCTGAAGATCATCCTCCAGGCCCAGCAGCGCGGCCAGCGCGCCCCGGATCAAATGCTCGTCATCCGCGAGCATGACCCGGATCGGCGTGATGTTGACGCCGTCGCTCATATTGCTCCCCCCGTCACCGGAACCCCGCCCGTAATCCGCTGCGCCCCGCCCACCGGGGCCGCACCGTCATCCGCATCCGCCGGCAGCACCCCCTCCAGCGGCACCTCCGCCGTCAGCCGGAACGTCGCGTTCGCGCGGTGCTCGTACGTCAGCGTGCCGCCCAGCACCGTGAGCCGCTCCCGCAAGCCCGCCAGCCCGGAGCCGCTCCCCGACCCCGGATCCCGGTCCGGCTCCCGCACGCCGTTGTTCTCCATGACCAGAACGGCCTTCGCCTCCGCCGCGACCCTCAGCCGTACGGCGCACCGCTCGGCGTCCGCGTGCCGCAGCACATTGGTGGTGCCTTCCCGGACGACCCACGCCAGGACCGACTGCACCGCGGGCGGCAGGGTCTTGCCCACCGTGTCGTCGATGCGGCACTCGATGTCCGCGGCGGAGAGCACGCCCCGCGCGCCCACCAGCTCGGTGTGCAGATCCGCCTCGCGGTAGCCGCGCACGACCTCCCGGACCTCGCGCTGCGAGTCCTGGGCCATGCGCTGGACCTCGATCATCTGGTCCACCGCGGCGGGCGAGCCCCGCCGGGCCAGCTGGACGGCGAGCTCGCTCTTGAGCGCGATCACCGCGAGGTTCCGGCCGAGGACGTCGTGCAGATCCCGGCCGAACCGCAGCCGCTCCTCCGCGACCGCCAGCCGCGCCTGCGCCTCCCGCGCTTCCTCCAGCTCCCACGTGACACGCAGCATCCAGCCCGACGACCGCACGACGTAGACGCACCACAGCGTGAGGAACAGCACCGATCCCGTCAGGGCGGCCGCGGCCCCCCAGTCGGCGCCGATCGCCAGCACGCCGAGACCCAGCAACAGCGCTGCGGCGGCGCACCCGCCCACGAACCTGCGCAGCTTGCGGACCAGCAGGGTGAGCGGACCGAAGACCGACAGGCTGCCGTTCCACAGGAACAGGCCGATCGTGGAGCCGTACTCATTGCCGTAAGTGCCGAACGAGATCGTCATGCAGGCCATCGCCGCGACGAACAGCAGCCCTTGTACGGCCAGCGGCCACCAGGGGGCGGGCTTCTTCCACAGGTAATGGTCGAGGGAGCGGCGGAATATGGAGATCCCCAGGACGCCCTGGAAGGTGAAGACCCCGCCCAGAGCCAGGACCCACGGCCGCGTGAGACCGGAGTCCGCGACCACACCGGCCGTGCCGAGTGCGGGGAGCACGACAGGCAAGACGTAGAGGGTCCACCGCAAATAGCTGTCGAGCTTGGCGACCCTGCTGCGGCCCCGCCACTCCTGCACCCGCGTCCACAGGCCCATGGCCCCGCCCCCTTGCACATACTCGTCACTGCTCTGCGGCCGCTGCCTCACGGCCATTTCCCCACGGCTACCGCCGCGGCTCCCACCGGAACCACCGCCGGGCGCCGTACGCGGCCACTATTGTCCAGGCAATGCCGGTGATGATCGCGCCCCCGGCCTCATGGGCACTCATCCCGCCCAGCCAGCCGCCGCGCACCAGCTGGATCACCGGCGTCAGCGGCAGCATTGAGCAGACGTCGGCCATGGGGCCCGGCATGGCCTCCAGCGGCACCATGAGCCCCGAGCCCGCCACGGATATCAGCATCAGCGGCGAGGTCACCAGCTGGGAGCCCTGCACCGTCTTCGCCCAGCTCGTGGTCACCGCGGCCAGGGCTATGGACATGGCCAGGCCGAGCAGGAGCCCGACCGCCATCAGATCGGGCCGGGCGACCGCCCGCAGATCCAGCCAGAGCACGCCCGCCACGACCAGCAGGACGCACTGCGCCAGGGCCACGGCCACCGCCGGCAGCGCCGTGCCGGTCAGGATCTCGGCGTCGCTGGTCTCGCCGGTCCGGAGCCGCTTGAGAACCAGCTCCTCACGGCGCGCCACATAGGCGCTGACCAGGTGCTGGTAGACGGCGAAGAGCAGGATGTAGCCGAAGGCGCCGGTCAGGGCGACCTCATTGACCGACATGCCGGCCTCGCCGAGGTCGATCTCACCGATGGCGCGCCGCATGGCCCACACCATCATCACGGGCATCAGCAGCGCCACATAGAGCGCCATCTTGTTCCGCCCGAGGAGGGTGAACTCCGCCCGGCCCAGCGCCATCATCCGCGGCACCGATATCGACACGGCCATCGCCATCACGCGTTCCTTCCCGCGACAGAATCCCTACCAAGGTCGGCACCGACGAGACCCGCCCCCGGCTCCGAGGGGCCGTCGGCCGGACTCGCGCCCGCTATGGCCAGGAACGCCTCCTCCAGCGAGGCGGTCCTGGCGTCGAGGCCCTCCAGCTCGACGTCCTTGTCCCGGGCCCAGAGCAGCAGCCCGGTCAGCGTCCGCTGCAATTCGTGGGTCTGGAGCTCTATGCGCCCGCGGTCCTCCTCGTGCCGCACGACGCCCAGGGCGGCGAGGGGCGGGAGATCGCCCACGAACCAGCCCACCGGCATCGCGAAGCGGATCCGCGCGGGATAGCTGCCGATGACGGTCTCCGGCGTCCCGGACGTGACGATCCGCCCCTCGCGCATGATCGCCAGGTGGTCGGCGAGGGCCTCCGCCTCTTCCAGATAGTGCGTGGTGAGCAGCACCGTGGTGCCCTCGGCGCGCAGCCTGCGCACCAGATCCCAGGTGTTGTGCCGGGCCTCGGGGTCGAGGCCGGTGGTCGGCTCGTCGAGGAAGAGGACCTCGGGGCGGCCGAGGAGGGCGAGCGCGAGATCGAGGCGGCGGCGCTCGCCGCCGGAGAGCTGCTTGACGCGGACGTTCTTGCGGCCGGGGAGATCGACCAGCTCCAGGGCCTCCGCCACGGGCCGGGCCCCGGTGGTGCAGCCGGCCCACATCCGGACCGTCTCCATGACGGTCAGGTCCGCGGGGAAGCCACCTTCCTGGAGCATCACCCCGATCCGGGGCCGCACGGCGCCCCGCTCCTCATACGGATCGTGCCCGAGCACCCGCACCTCGCCCGCGGTCGGCTTCGCAAGCCCTTCCAGCAGCTCGACCGTGGAGGTCTTGCCCGCGCCGTTCGTGCCGAGCAGGGCGAACAACTCGCCGCGCGCCACGGTGAAGGAGACGTCCCGCACCGCTTCGAATCCCTTGTCTCCGGCCGGGCCGTAGCGGCGGCGCAGCCCCGAGACGTCGATCACACTGTCCCCGATGTCCATGTCCCAAGCCTCCCGCCGGATCCGGACGGAGGTCAGTGCGACCTGTCATGAGTTCGGATGACGAATGTCATCAGCGCCGGAGCCCCTGGGGAAACGCCGGAGCCGGAGCCCCGGGAACGCCGAAGGCCCCGGTCGCAATGACCGGGGCCTTCGTACTGGAGCGGACGACGAGACTCGAACTCGCGACATCCACCTTGGCAAGGTGGTGCTCTACCAACTGAGCTACGTCCGCATGCCTCCGACTGGCCTTCACCAGGCGGCGCGTGCATCACTCTACCTGATCCACTTCCGTGGCCGGTAACCGTGATGAGAGCGGGTGACAGGAATCGCACACTGCGCCTCCCCCTTGGAAAGGGGGCGCTCTACTACTGAGCTACACCCGCGAGGATCGCCGGTCCGGACCACAGAAGTGGACCTTCAAGCGATCAGAGCGGGTGACAGGAATCGCACACTGCGCCTCCCCCTTGGAAAGGGGGCGCTCTACTACTGAGCTACACCCGCATGATCCGTCCCGGCCGGTCACAGATGTGACCGGAGGACGTTCAGAGCGGGTGACAGGAATCGCACACTGCGCCTCCCCCTTGGAAAGGGGGCGCTCTACTACTGAGCTACACCCGCGTGACCTGGGGTTTCGTCCGGTTTCCCGGCCTCGCCCCTCGGCGTGATCCAGACTCTAGCTGATCATCCGGGGTGCTTGGCAAATCGGCCCGGCGGCCGGCCCCGGGGGCGGCCCGGCGACGGCCCGCCGGGGCCCTTGCGGGCGGCTCGGAAGCACCTCGGAAGCAGCTGAGTGCGCGGCTTACTCGGCGGAGTTGAAGGCCTCGTACACGCGCTTGGGGATGCGGCCGCGCGGCGGCACGTCCATGCCGTGCGAGCGCGCCCAGGCGCGGACCGCCGCGGGGTCGGGGGCGACAGAGGTGCGGCGGTAGGCCTTGCCGGAGCGGGACTGCTTGCGGCCCGCCTCCAGGTAAGGCGTGAGGACCGCCCTCAGTTTCTTCGCATTGGCAGTGTTCAGGTCGATCTCGTACGACTTGCCGTCGAGGCCGAAGGTAACCGTCTCCGCGGCTTCCCCGCCGTCGATGTCGTCGGAGAGTGTGACCACTACGCGCTGTGCCACGAATATCGGTCCTTTCGGCGGGCATCCCCGCGGTGAACTGCGCAGATGCACTGGTTCCGGATGTTCCGGATCCGTTCCTGGTCAATGGTTATTCATTTGTACAACGAGGGGCATTCAAAGTGAAGCCCAGTTAATTCTGTCCGGGCGCCCCTTCGCAATCAGGACCGTACGTTTTTCCCGGGATTTTTCCAGGGCGTCCTGGGCGTCGATGCGTAAACGTGACAGGAGGCCCAGCATATCTATGCGCGTAGATTTTTCGGGACTGTACGCTGGCCGTACCGCTTCAGCTCACGCACCACACACCGGGAGTGCCAGTGGCACGCGTCGTAGTCGACGTCATGCTCAAGCCGGAGATCCTCGACCCGCAGGGCCAGGCGGTGCAGCGCGCGCTGCCTCGCCTGGGTTTTGAGGGGATCGCCGACGTCCGTCAGGGCAAGCGCTTTGAACTCGAGGTGGAGGGACCGGTCGACGATGCCGCCCTCGCCCGAATCCACGAGATGGCGGAAACGTTTCTCGCCAACACCGTGATTGAGAACTTCACCGTGCGGGTCGACTCGTGACTGCACGCGTAGGAGTCGTTACCTTCCCCGGCACCCTGGACGACCGCGACACCCAGCGCGCCGTCCGGATCGCCGGCCTCGAGCCCGTGCCGCTCTGGCACCGTGACAAGGACCTCAAGCAGGTGGACGCCGTGGTCCTGCCCGGCGGTTTCTCCTACGGCGACTATCTGCGGGCGGGTGCCATCTCCCGCTTCTCGCCGGTCATGGAGACCGTCATCGAGCAGGCCAAGGGCGGCATGCCCGTCCTCGGCATCTGCAACGGCTTCCAGGTGCTCACCGAGACCCACCTGCTGCCCGGCGCGATGCTGCGCAACAACCACCTGCACTTCATCTGCCGCGACCAGAAGCTCCGCGTGGAGAACGCGGACACCGCCTGGACGTCCGACTACGAAGCGGGCCAGGAGATCTCCGTCCCGCTGAAGAACATCGACGGCCGTTACGTGGCCGACGAGCACACCCTCGACGAGCTGGAGGCGGAGGGCCGCGTCGTCTTCCGCTACGTCGACTACAACCCGAACGGCTCGCTCCGCGACATCGCGGGCATCACCAACGCCGCCGGCAACGTCGTCGGCCTGATGCCGCACCCCGAGCACGCCGTCGAGCCCCTGGTCGGCACCGGCCGCACCGACGGGCTCGGGTTCTTCACCTCGATCCTGAGGAAGCTGGTCAACGCATGACTCTCGACACCGTCAAGCACGCCGACGAGACCCCCGACGTCGACCAGCCCTGGGCCGAACTGGGCCTGAAGCAGGACGAGTACGAGCGCATCCGCACCATCCTCGGCCGCCGTCCCACCGGCGCCGAGCTCGCGATGTACTCCGTCATGTGGTCCGAGCACTGCTCGTACAAGAGCAGCAAGGTCCACCTCCGCCAGTTCGGCGAGAAGGCCCCGGAGAACGACGCCCTCCTCGTCGGCATCGGCGAGAACGCCGGCGTCGTCGACGTCGGCCAGGGCTACGCGGTCACCTTCAAGGTCGAGTCGCACAATCACCCCTCGTACATCGAGCCCTACCAGGGCGCGGCCACCGGCGTCGGCGGCATCGTCCGCGACATCCTCGCGATGGGCGCCCGCCCGGTCGCCGTCATGGACCCGCTGCGCTTCGGCGCCGCCGACCACCCCGACACCAAGCGCGTCCTGCCGGGCGTCGTCGCGGGCATCGGCGGCTACGGCAACTGCCTGGGCCTGCCCAACATCGGCGGCGAGGTCGTCTTCGACGCCTGCTACCAGGGCAACCCGCTGGTCAACGCCCTGTGCGTCGGCGTGATGAAGCACGAGGACATCCACCTCGCCAAGGCATCCGGCGCCGGCAACAAGGTCATCCTCTACGGTGCCCGCACCGGTGGCGACGGCATCGGTGGCGTCTCGGTCCTCGCGTCCGAGACCTTCGACGACAGTAAGCCCACCAAGCGCCCCGCCGTCCAGGTCGGCGACCCCTTCCAGGAGAAGCTCCTCATCGAGTGCACCCTGGAGATCTTCCGCGAGGACCTGGTCGACGGCATCCAGGACCTCGGCGGCGCCGGCCTGTCCTGCGCCACCAGCGAGCTGGCCAGCGCCGGCTCCGGCGGCATGCGCGTCGAGCTGGACCGCGTGCCGCTGCGCGACGCGACGCTCTCGCCCGAGGAGATCCTCATGAGCGAGTCGCAGGAACGCATGTGCGCGATCGTCGAGCCCGGCAAGGTCGACCGCTTCCTGGAGATCTGCGAGAAGTGGGACGTCATCGCCACCGTCATCGGTGAGGTCACCGACGGCGAGCGGCTGGAGATCTTCTGGCACGGCGAGCAGATCGTGGACGTGCCGCCGCGCACCGTCGCCCACGAGGGCCCGGTCTACGAGCGCCCGTACGCCCGCCCGGACTGGCAGGACGCCCTCCAGGCCGACGACGCGAACAAGCTGGCCCGGCCGGCGACCGCCGAGGAGCTGCGCGAGCAGGTCCTGAAGGTGATCTCCTCGCCGAACCAGGCGTCCAAGTCCTGGATCACCGACCAGTACGACCGGTTCGTGCAGGGCAACACCGTCCTCGCGCAGCCGGAGGACTCCGGCATGGTCCGCATCGACGAGGACACCAACCTCGGTGTCGCCGTCGCCACGGACGGCAACGGCCGCTACGCCAAGCTCGACCCGTACGCGGGCGCCCAGCTCGCGCTCGCCGAGTCCTACCGCAACGTGGCCGCCTCCGGTGCCCGTCCGCTGGCCATCTCGAACTGCCTGAACTTCGGCTCCCCCGAGGACCCCGCCGTCATGTGGCAGTTCGCGGAGGCCACGCGCGGCCTGGCCGACGGCTGCCTGGCGCTCGGCACCCCGGTCACCGGCGGCAACGTCTCGCTCTACAACCAGACCGGCGAGACCGCCATCCACCCGACCCCCGTGGTCGCGGTGCTCGGCGTCATCGACGACGTCAACCGCCGCACGCCGATCGCCTTCTCCGACGAGGGCCAGCTGCTCTACCTCCTGGGTGACACCAAGGAGGAGCTGGGCGGCTCGGCCTGGTCCCAGGTCGTCCACGACCACCTCGGCGGCCTGCCGCCGGCCGTGGACCTGGACCGCGAGAAGCTGCTCGGCGAGATCCTGATCTCCGCCTCGCGCGACGGCATGATCGACGCCGCGCACGACCTCTCCGACGGCGGTCTGATCCAGGCCCTCGCCGAGTCGTGCCTGCGCGGTGGCAAGGGCGCGCGGATCGTCGTGCCCGACATGGCGTCCGACAGCGGCTCCGCCGCGGGCGACCCCTTCGTCTTCCTCTTCTCCGAGTCCGCCGGCCGTGCGGTCGTCGCGGTCCCGCGGAGCGAGGAGCTGCGGTTCACCGACATGTGCGGAGCGCGGGGCCTTCCCGCGACCCGGATCGGTGTCGTCGACGGCGAAGAGATCGACGTCCAGGGCCAGTTCAGCATCTCGCTGGCCGAGCTGCGCGAGGCCCACGAGGCCACGATTCCGGCGCTGCTCGCGTAGGCACCGCCTGATGTCCCCGGTGGTGGGGCGGGCTCCTTCCCGGGCCCGCCCCGCCACCGCGCGCAGGCCCGGTGGCACCGGATCCTCCCCCCCCCGGACTCCGGTCAGGGGCTCAGGGGCGGGGCACCCGCAGGCGTATCGCCAGCAGCAGTGCCACCACCATCGCTCCGGCAGCACACGCGAACACCGTGTCGACGGAGGAGACGAACGCCCGTATCGCCTGGGTGTGCGCCTCCCCGCTGAGCGCGGCGATACGGCTCGCCGATCCGCCGGGGCCCTTCGCCTCGTACACCCGGGCCAGCACCGTGCCGAAGAGGGAGGCGCCCAGCGCGCCGCCCAGGGACTGGAAGAAGCGGATCCCCGTGGTGGCCACGCCCAGTTGGCGGGGCGGCGCCGACTCCTGCGTGAGCTGGATCAGCTGGCCGAGCAGCTGGCCGAACCCGAGGCCGAGCAGCAGCAGCGCCGTGCCGACGACCCACAGGCTCGTGTCCGCGCCGAGGGTCGCGAGGATCCCCATGGCCGCCGCGCTGATCGCCGTACCGGCGACGATGAAGGTCTTCTGCGGCCAGCCGCGTGCCGTCAGCCTGCCGGTGACGATGCCGATGACGGAGAGCCCCGCGGCCATCGGGAGCAGGAACAGGCTGGCGTGCGTGGCGGCGATGCCCCGCACGAGCTGCAGATAGATGATCACGTAGATCATCGAGCCCATCAGGGCCGTCCCGATCAGCGCTTGCAGCGCGAACGAGATGCGCAGCACGGGGATCCTGAACAGCGACAGGGGCAGGACGGGCTCGGCCGCCGTGGCCTGCCGCCACACGAACAGGCCGAGCAGCAGCGCGCTCGCCGTGATCAGCCCGAGGACGGTGGGGGAGCCCCACGCGTACTCCTTGCCGCCCCACTCCGTGACGAGCAGCACGGCCGTGGAGAAGGCCGCCGCGAGGCCGGCGCCGAGGAAGTCGATGCGGTGGCGCGTGCCGTGGTGCCGGGGGAGCTTGAGGACGGCGGCCGCGGCGGCGAGCACGGCGAGGCCGATGGGCAGGTTCACGTAGAACACCCAGCGCCAGTCGGCGTGATCGGCGAGGACGCCGCCCAGCAGGGGCCCGAGCGCCATGCCCGCGCCCGCCACGAGGCCGCCTATGCCGGCACCGCCGTTACCGCCGCCTCCGCGGCCGCCCTTGCCGCCGCCGTCGCCTGCGTCCGCGGGCGCTCCCGCCTTGAGCTGGGCGATGACGACCATCGTGACGCTCATCAGCCCGCCGCCGCCGATGCCCTGCACCGCACGGAACGCGATGAGCTGCTCCATGGACTGCGCGGCCCCGCACAGCGCCGACCCCACGAGGAAGGCCGCGACGGCGCTCAGGAACACCCTGCGCGCGCCGAGCGTGTCGCACAGCTTGCCGTAGAGCGGCAGGACCGCGGTCGAGGCGAGGGCGAAGGCGCTGATCAGCCAGGGCACGCGGTCGATGCCGTGCGCGGGGTCGAGGTCCTGGACGACCGGGACGGTGACGGCCGAGACGATGTTCTGGTCGAGGACGGCCAGGAGCATCGTGGTCAGGCAGACCACGAAGGCGATCTTGCGCTGCCCGTCGGTCATGCCGGGCCCGGCCGGCTGACCGGCCGGGCCCGGACCCGCCCCTGAGGCGTCGGCAGTCCGTCTCGGAGACCCCCGCTCAGGAGCCAACTGCCCCGCCGCTGTGGATGAACGCACCCTTCTTCCCCCTCCGGGTCGGCTGTGGAACGCCGATGGAAGCGGCGCGCCCTCACCTTGCCCTGCGAACATGTACCGAGTCAATTCTTCTATCGGGTAAGTTTGTCGCCCTGGTCAAAACTTCATCCTGGTACAGTCGGGGCATGACCGAAGGCCTGAGCCTGCGCGAGCGCAAGAAGATCCAGACCCGGCGCACGCTGTGGAGGACCGCCGCGAAGCTGTTCCTGGAGCGCGGCTACGACCAGGTGTCGGTCGCCGAGGTCGCCCTGGCCGCCGAGGTCTCGAAGATGACGGTCTTCAACTACATGTCCTCCAAGGAGGACCTGGTCCTCGGCCCCATGCAGGAGCACATCGGCGACGCCGCCCGCTCCGTACGCGACCGGCGTCCCGGCGAGTCCGCCGTCGCCGCCTTCCGCAGGGCGTTCATGGCCGCGCTCCACGCTCACGACCCGTCCGTCGGCATGAGCGACGACCCGCACGTGCTTCAGATGCGCCGGCTGATCCAGGAGACCCCGGCCCTTCTCGTCCGCGCCCACGAATACGTCCGCCGCGCCCAGATGCTCCTGGCCGAGGAGCTGGCCGCGGTCGCGGAGGGGCCTGACGCCGAGCTCGCCCCCGTGGTCGCCGCGCAGCTGATGAGCGTCCGCTACGCCGTGCACGAGTACAACCACCGGCGTTTGTTCGCGGGGGAGTCGGCGGAGGCCGTCCTTCCCGGCGCCGTCGCCCTCGCCGAGCGCGCCTTCGACCTGGTCGAGCACGGGCTCGGGGACTTCGCCACGCTCCCGGCAGGCACCGAAGCCACCGAAGCCATTGAAGTCGCCGAAGCCACCGGGGTCACCAAAGCGACCGGAGCCACCGGAGCGGCAGCCGCCACCGCATCGGCACCCGCCACCGAAACCCGCGCCGAATAGGGTCGGAGCCATGCCTCCCGCCCCGCGCAAGCCCCGTCCCCGCAGCTACGACCCCGCCAAGCTGCGTGCCGCCGTCACCGCGCAGCTCGCCCACGTACGGGACGCCGCCGCGGGCCTGGAGGAGGCGCAGCTCGCGCTGCCTACCCCGTGCGGGGAGCGGAGCGTCCGCGACCTGCTCGTACGCGTCGCCCTGGACGTGGACCTGGTGGCCCGCCTGATCGGGGAACCGGCCCCGCCCGCGCGGGAGATCACCGCCGTGGAGTGGCCGGCCAGGCCCGCTCCCGCCGGGATCACCGAGATCGCCGGCCACGGCGTCCCGGAGACCATCCCCGCCGCGCTCCTGGACGCTGTGGCGGACCGTTTCGCCACCCTCGCCGCCACCACCCCGCCGGACCGTCTCCTCGCCACTCCCGCGGGAGCCATGCGGCTGGACGACTTCCTGGTCACGCGGTGCGTCGAGCTGGCCGCCCGCACCGACGACCTCGCGGCGGCGCTCGGCACCGAGATCCGTTACGACCGGCAGGTCTTGGCCCATGCCACCCGCCTGCTGGCCGACGCGCTCGCCGCCGAGGCCCCGGGCGGCTCCGTGGAGGTCCGCATCCCGCCGTTCGCGGTCGTCCAGTGCGTGGCCGGCCCCCGGCACACCCGCGGCACCCCGCCCAACGTGGTGGAGACCGACCCGCTCACCTGGCTCCGCCTGGCCACCGGCCGTACGGACTGGGCCACTGCCCTGGAAGCCGCCGCGATCAGTGCGAGCGGGGAACGGGCGGACCTCTCCGCGTACCTCCCGCTCTCCGCGTGACCCCCTTCGGAACAGGTCCGGAAGGCGTCCGGGGAAACGCCCTTTGGCGGAATGTACAAAAGATCGTCGAGCGGCGATTCGCTTTCCCCGAAAGGTGATTCGCTGTGCGCGCCGAGTGGCTGTGCGTGGTGTGAGGCATCACCGGTCGTCCCCGGTTCGGATGAACCTCCTTCCTGCCATAGACTCAAGGTGTGCCTCGTGGTGACGGACGACTCAGCCACGACCTGCTCCCCGGTGAGAAGGGCCCCCAGGACGCATGTGGCGTCTTCGGTGTCTGGGCTCCGGGTGAAGAGGTCGCCAAACTCACCTATTTCGGGCTGTATGCGCTGCAGCACCGTGGACAGGAGTCCGCGGGCATCGCAGTGAGCAACGGCTCCCAGATCCTCGTCTTCAAGGACATGGGACTGGTTTCCCAGGTCTTCGACGAAACTTCCCTCGGCTCTCTCCAGGGCCACATCGCGGTCGGTCACGCCCGCTACTCCACCACCGGAGCCTCGGTGTGGGAGAACGCTCAGCCGACCTTCCGGGCGACCGCGCACGGCTCGATCGCGCTGGGCCACAACGGCAACCTGGTCAACACGGCCGAGCTGGCCGAGATGGTCGCCGCTCTCCCCAAGGAGAACGGCCGCGCCACTCAGGTCGCGGCGACCAATGACACCGACCTGGTCACGGCCCTCCTCGCGGGCCAGACCGACGCCGACGGCAAGCCGCTGACCATCGAGGAGGCGGCCGCCAAGGTCCTTCCCGACGTCAAGGGCGCCTTCTGTCTCGTCTTCATGAACGAGCACACGCTCTACGCCGCCCGTGACCCGCAGGGCATCCGCCCGCTGGTCCTCGGCCGCCTGGAGCGCGGCTGGGTGGTGGCCTCCGAGACGGCCGCCCTGGACATCTGCGGCGCCACGTTCGTCCGCGAGATCGAGCCGGGCGAGCTCATCGCCATCGACGAGCACGGCGTGCGCACCAGCCGCTTCGCCGAGGCCCGCCCCAAGGGCTGCGTCTTCGAGTACGTGTACCTGGCCCGTCCCGACACCGATATCGCCGGCCGGAACGTCTACCTGTCCCGGGTGGAAATGGGCCGCAAGCTCGCCGCCGAGGCCCCGGTCGACGCCGATCTGGTGATACCGACACCGGAATCCGGTACTCCGGCGGCCGTCGGTTATGCGGAGGCCAGCGGCATTCCGTACGGCACCGGCCTGGTCAAGAATTCCTATGTCGGCCGGACGTTCATCCAGCCGAGCCAGACCATCCGCCAGCTCGGCATCCGGCTCAAGCTGAATCCGCTCAAGGAAGTCATCAAGGGCAAGCGCCTGGTCGTCGTCGACGATTCCATCGTCCGCGGCAACACCCAGCGCGCGCTCGTCCGGATGCTCCGCGAGGCCGGCGCCGCCGAGGTGCACGTGCGGATTTCCTCCCCGCCGGTGAAATGGCCGTGCTTCTTCGGCATAGATTTCGCCACCCGGGCCGAGCTCATCGCCAATGGCATGAGCGTCGAGGAGATCGGCCGGTCGCTGGGCGCGGACTCGCTCGCGTACATCTCCCTCGACGGCATGATCGAGGCGACCACCATCGCCAAGCCGAACCTGTGCCGCGCCTGCTTCGACGGCGAGTACCCCATGGCGCTCCCCGACCCCGAGCTGCTCGGCAAGCAGCTTCTGGAGACCGAGCTGGCCGGTGGCGCGGACGCCGCCGACGCGCTCCGTCGTCCGTAAAACGCCCTCGTAGTACCGAACGACACGAAAGTTCCCAGCAATGTCTGAGACCACTGGTGCCAGCTACGCAAGCGCGGGCGTCGACATCGAGGCGGGCGATCACGCCGTCGAGCTGATGAAGAAGTGGGTGAAGAAGGCCACCCGCCCCGAGGTCGTCGGCGGCCTCGGCGGCTTCGCCGGGCTCTTCGACGCGAGCGCGCTCAAGCGGTACGAGCGGCCCCTCCTCGCCTCCGCCACGGACGGCGTCGGCACGAAGGTCGACATCGCCCGCCGCATGGGCGTGTACGACACCATCGGCCACGACCTCGTCGGCATGGTCGTGGACGACCTGGTCGTCTGCGGCGCCGAGCCGCTGTTCATGACCGACTACATCTGCGTCGGCAAGGTCCACCCCGAGCGGGTCGCCGCGATCGTCAAGGGCATCGCCGAGGGCTGCGTCCTCGCGGGCTGCGCGCTGGTCGGCGGCGAGACCGCCGAGCACCCCGGCCTGCTCGGCGCGGACGAGTTCGACGTGGCCGGCGCGGGCACCGGCGTGGTCGAGGCCGACCGCGTGCTGGGCGCCGATCGCATCCGTACGGGTGACGCCGTCATCGCGATGGCCTCGTCCGGACTTCACTCGAACGGGTACTCGCTGGTCCGCCATGTGCTCTTCGACCGGGCCGGCTGGGAGCTGGACCGGGAGGTGCCGGAGTTCGGCCGCACCCTCGGCGAGGAGCTGCTGGAGCCCACCCGGATCTACTCGCTGGACTGCCTGGCCCTCACCCGTACGGCCGAGGTGCACGCCTTCTCGCACATCACGGGCGGCGGCCTGGCCAACAACCTGGCCCGGGTGATCCCGGACCACCTCCACGCGACGGTCGACAGGTCGACGTGGACGCCGGGAGCGGTCTTCGACACCGTGGGCCGGCTCGGCGGCGTCGAGCGGCTGGAGCTGGAGAAGACGCTGAACATGGGCGTCGGCATGGTCGCGGTCGTCCCGCAGGAGTCCGTGGACGTGGCCCTCACGGCCCTCGCCGACCGCGGAGTGGACGCATGGGTCGCCGGCGGCATCAGCGACCGCGGTGATCAGGCCGAGGCCGTGGCCCTGACCGGTGACTACGCGAGCTGAGGCGAACGGCCGCTTGTGCCCACCCGTGCCGCTGCGGCGGCCCGGGTGCCCGCAAGCGGCCTGCGGGGCGACGGCTGGGGGCGGCGGCCTCAGGGATGCGCCGGCACAACATCCGGGCAGCACAGAACCCGGTCCGAGGTCAGGCCTCGAACCGGGTCAGTGGGAGTTACAGCGTCAAGCGCGGCGACGGTAAGGAGAGTCGGCCGGGGCCTGCTCGTCCTCGTCCTCATCGTCGTTGTAACGACTCGCGTACTGAGCGTACGGGTCGTCATCCAGCTCATCGTCCTTTTCAAGCGGCTCGCTGTTCGGCGGCTGCTTCGTCGGCGATGCGCCCAGCTCATTGGCCAGACGTGAGAGGTCGGTCCCGCCGCTGTTGTACTTCAGCTGGCGGGCGACCTTTGTCTGCTTGGCCTTGGCCCGGCCGCGCCCCATGGCTCGACCCCCTCAATGACGGGGCTCGACGGCCCCAGAGTCTTGACACGCGTTCACGTTCATGAGTCAGAGCGGACCCCCGTGGAGGGATCCGGCCTGTAGGGCTTCAACGGTACCTGCTTCCGCGGCCATACGGTACGTCGCCCGCATGACGTGCCACGCAGCACAACCCTAGGGGAGCCCCGTCCCCGCTGGTCAGCTGCGATTTTAACGTGTCTTGTGCCCCGACCCGCCGATGGGTGGTGAGAGATGTCTCCCTCACCACCTCATCGGACGGGCCTGTAGGGACCGCTAGGGGGCGGCTCCGGGCGGGCCGGGGGCCGCCGCGCCGGCCGCGTCGCGCCGCCGCCGGGACACGGACGGTGCGCAAGGCGCCCTTACCAGGCTTACCGGACGGTTCTACCGCGCGGTAGCCACTGCGGACGTGCCCGCTGCGGCCGTGCCGGCCGCAACCGCACCCGTGGCGCGCGCCCGCGCCTCGGCCATGCGCTGCTCGGCCAGCCGGTCGGCGGCAGCGGCGGGCGGGATGCCGTCGGCCTTGGCCCGATCAAATATGGCCAACGTCGTGTCGAAAATCTGGTTCGCCTTGGCCTTCGCGCGGTCGAAATCAAAACCGTGCAGTTCGTCGGCTACCTGAATCACTCCGCCGGCGTTCACCACATAGTCCGGGGCGTAGAGGATGCCGCGGTCCGCGAGATCCTTCTCGACGCCCGGGTGGGCGAGCTGGTTGTTGGCCGCGCCGCAGACCACGCTCGCGGTCAGGGCGGCCACGGTCGCGTCGTCCAGCGCACCGCCGAGCGCGCAGGGGGCGTAGACGTCGAGCGGCGTACGGACCAGGACCTCCGCATCGGTCACGGCGCTGACCTGCGGGTGGCGGGCCAGGATCCGCTCCACGGCCTCCGCCCGGACGTCGGTGATCACGACCTCCGCGCCGTCCTCGACCAGGTGCTCGACGAGGTGGTGGCCGACCTTGCCGACACCCGCGACGCCGACCCGGCGGCCGCGCAGGGTCGGCTCGCCCCACTGGGTCTGCGCGGCGGCGCGCATGCCCTGGAAGACGCCGAAGGCGGTGAGGACGGAGGAGTCGCCGGCGCCGCCGTTCTCGGGGGAGCGGCCGGTGGTCCAGCGGCACTCGCGGGCGACGACGTCCATGTCCTGCACGTAGGTGCCGACGTCGCAGGCGGTGACGTACCGCCCGCCGAGGGAGGCCACAAAGCGTCCGTATGCCAGCAAGAGCTGTTCGGTCTTGATCAGGGAGGGATCGCCGATGATCACGGCCTTTCCACCGCCGTGATCCAGACCCGCCAGCGCGTTCTTGTAGGACATGCCGCGGGAGAGGTTGAGGGCGTCCTGCACCGCCGCCGCCTCCGAGGCGTACGGGTAGAAGCGCGTGCCGCCGAGGGCGTCGCCCAGGGCGGTCGAGTGGATGGCGATCACGGCCTTGAGGCCGCTCTCGCGGTCCTGGCACAGGACGACCTGCTCGTGGCCGCCCTGGTCCGACCGGAACAATGTGTGCAGCACGCCGTCAGCGTCATTGGTGGGACGTACGTCAGTCACTGTGGTGACTCCATATGTCGCGGAGGTTGCCCTCCGGGGGTGGTGGAGGGCCGGTTGGCAAGAGGGTAAGACCTGTCGGCCCGGCGGGCCGGTCCCGTGCGGAGGATCACTCCTCCGGGGAGCGGCGCCATGGGACGATTTGCGCGGTACGGGGAGGGTTCGGCAACTCCCCGGGATGTCCGGCGTCTTGAGGGGAGCACGTGTGGGCTCGGCGTCATCGGTGACCGTCCCGTACGCGGCGTACCTGCGGGTCTACGAGCCGCTCGGCGCCTTCCCGGAGCCGGAGCGCACGCACTGGGAGCGCTACGCCCGGCGCACCACCCTGCCCTGCGCCCAGGACGAGCTCCGGCGCTCGCTCGCCGACCTGCTGCCCACGCCGGCGGTGCCGGTCCCGGTGCACGAGAGCGGTGACGCCTTCGTCACCTTCCAGGACGGCGTCCTGTGCGTCTGCCCGTGGCGCACGCGGCTGCGCGGCTGGCTGGCGCTGGAGGAGCTGTCCGAGAGCCTGCCCGCGCCGGTGCTGGACGCGGCCCTGCCGCCGGTCGTGCGCCGGCAGGCGGAGGCCGACTACGAGCGCTGGCAGGAGCGCAACCCCGACGCCCGGCCCTGGATCCGCACCGCGACCTGGCAGGTGCCCCTGCGCTGGTTCGTCCTCTTCTCCGACGAGGAGCGCGAGTACGGCAAGCCGGGGGAGTGCGCGGGCGAGGGGGAGCCGGGCCGGGACGGGCTCGTGCTCCGCTACCGCACGCAGATGGTGCAGGCGAGGCGGCGGGTGGCCCGGGGGCTGCGCACGCTCAAGGACGCGATCGACGAGGGCCCGCTGATCGACGGGCTGGTGGACGTGGGGCGATGGCTGGAGGAGTTCCACCCGCGCTCCCTGGTGGAGCTGGATTACGGCGGTCTGGTGCATATGGTGCCCGAGGCGCAGCTCGCCGAGGACCATTCCGCCGGAGACACGGCGGAGGGGCTCGCGGCGCTCCGCGCGGGGGACGGCGTGCGCGCGGGGCGGGCGTACGAGCGGTTGACGGAGCGCTGGAGTGCCGTACGCAACCGTCAGTACGCCAATTGATGTCCTGATCCGAGGAGCGCCGGGACCTAGGTCCCGATCCGGGCCATTGCGGCAACCGTGACCTAACGCACTTTCGTCAGGTCTTGCGCTCATCGCCCATCTGCGTGGCAAAATAGGACAAGGAGTCCGGGAAGGGCTCCTTCCGTCCAACTAAGGGCGGATTGATCGGTATTGCACTCCTTGACGGGTCTGGTGACCCCTGATCCCGCTGTGACTGATCGTCACGGTGGCGTGACTGTCCGCTATGGCATGGTCCATCGGCTTCCGTCGAGGTTGAACACCTGAGAGGGCAATTCCATCGGTTTGGCCGACGTGGCTGGACAGATGGTGTAGTTGTAGTGCCGAGGACAAGCCGTTCGTCCTATAACCGACTCGGCCCGCGTCCGCCATTTCGGGCAACGCGGGTCAAGGTGCAGAATTTAGAGGAAAGAACCGACTCCACGTCAGGTTCTCCCGAGGAGGCCGCTCATGACCGCTCGCACCCCTGATGCCGAGCCGCTGCTGACCCCGGCTGAGGTTGCCACGATGTTCCGCGTGGACCCGAAGACGGTCACCCGTTGGGCCAAGGCTGGCAAGCTCACGTCCATCCGCACGCTCGGAGGACACCGCCGTTACCGCGAAGCGGAGGTCCGCGCCCTGCTGGCGGGCATTCCGCAGCAGCGCAGCGAGGCCTGAACAATCGCATGACCGGGCGTTTTCCGGGGCCCCCAACCCGGCTTACGCCCTGCTCCAGTTCCATCTGAAGCATCCTGAAGCACCATCTGGCTCCACACGACCGGCTCCTGCCCCAACAGGACCGCCGCAGCCCACCGACTTGGGCGAGTCGTCGATCGCGCTGGACTCCGCCGGGTCCAGCGCGATCTTTTTATGCCCGGACGCCGTCGACGCTGCCGGCCGCCGTTTTGAGCGCGGCTGAGTGCCACTGAGCGCAGCCGTCGCCCTGGGTGGGCCGTAGCGGCCACGCCCGGCCCTGGGCGGCGCAGGCCGGCGGAGCGCACCCGTACGGACCCCCCTGGCCCACCCTTTCGGGTGGAGTGCAATTGCACATATTAAATTGACCCGTTGTAGGCCAGGGGTAAGTTCCCTCGTCCGGGAAACTCTTTCGGTGACTCCCATCACAGCGCGACGGGCTTGTCACTCATTGTGCCGCTGCGGTAAAGAGCCCGGCGCGCTCCGGATGTGCGCGGAGCCGCGGCCGACTGCCGCCCGTACAGGCGCCGTTGGTCACCCGGAGCCGGTCCGCGCCCCCTCGGCGCCCTCCGGGCCGGGCAGCGGCCCCGCAGGGCCCGCGGCCGCCGCCTCCTGGGCGAGGCGCAGCAGCCGGTGGCACACGGCGCAGTGCCGGGTCAGGTGGCGGTACCCGGAAGCGCCGGACGCGGCGGACAGATGGGCGCGCAGCAGCGCTCGCGTCTCGTGCCTGATGCTCTCGGCCCTGAGCTTCCCGGTCCCGGGCGTGCCGGGCCGCTTCGCCTCTGCCGGGGTGGTGGTCGTCGTCATGGAGCGCAGCACCTCCACTGTCTGGGTACCCCTGGCACGTGTCCCAGTCAAGGTCGAACGCGAGAAGGCCCGGATCCCTGAAAAGGGATCCGGGCCTTCAACGGACTTGCTCCGATGCGGTCCTGACGGGATTTACTGCATCGGCGGCGGCTGCCGCCGCGGGCGCGGCCTCCAGGCAGAGCCACCCGGTCCGGAAAAAGAGTCAAGGCCCGCGCCCAGTGTAGGGCGCGGGCCTTGCTGTGATGCGGTCCTGACGGGATTTGAACCCGCGGCCTCCACCTTGACAGGGTGGCGAGCACTCCAAACTGCTCCACAGGACCTTGCTGTGCTTCCCGCTCCGGCGGGCTTGCGAGACAGACTCTACAGCAGGTCAGGGGGTGCGGTCGAACCCGATCACGGGAGGGCCCCCGATCGGGTCCCCGCGCCGTGCCGCGGCCCGGCCGCACCACCCGTCCCTAGGGCACCAGCTGATCGATGGTCTTCACGATCCGCTTGTCCGAGACCGGGTGCGCCGTCCCGAGCGCGTGGGCGAAGTAGCTCACCCGCAGCTCTTCGATCATCCAGCGGACGTCGAGCGCCTCCCGGGGCACCGGGCGCCCCTTCGGGAACTGCTCCAGCAGCCACGCGTACTCGTCCTGCATCTCCTTCACCTTCGCCATCCGGGTCCGGTCCCGGTCGGCGTTGGCGGGCAGCTGGGTGAGCCGCCGGTCGACCGCCACCAGATAGCGCAGCAGGTCGGGCAGGCGCCGGACGCCGTGCTCGGTGACGAAGCCCGGCTTGATCAGCCACGCCAGTTGCTCCTTGACGTCCGAGAGGGAGGACATCAGCGACAGGCTCGTGGTGGCCTTCAGCCGGCGCTCGCACGCCTGCCAGGCGGCCAGCACCTCCTGCACCTTGCGGATCGCGTCCATCGTGGCGTCCACGATGTCCGCCCGTACCGCGTCGAAGAGCTTGCGGAAGGATTCTTCGTCCCAGACGGGGCCGCCGTGCGCGGCGATCAGCTTGTCGGCCGTGCCCGAGACGCAGTCCTCGAAGAGTGCCTGGACGGAGCCGTGCGGATTGCGCGAGAGGGCGAGCTTCTGCTGGTTGCCGAGCTTGTCCTGGGCGAATTTCGCCGGGTTGGAGGGCAGGTTCAGCAGGATCAGCCGGCGGGTGCCCCGCCACATCGCTTCGCGCTGCTCCGGCTCGGTGTCGAAGAGCCGCACGGCGACCGAGGAGCCCTCGTCCACCAGCGCGGGGTACGCCTTGACCGGCTGGCCGGCCCGGCGCGTCTCGAAGGTGCGCGGCAGGGTGCCCACCGTCCAGGACGTGAGCCCCGAGCGCTGCTCCGGGGCGCCGCCTCCGGTGCCGTCGGCCTTGGCGGCCTCCGCGGCCTGCTCGAAGGCCTTGGAGATCGCCGCCTGCGTCTTCGGCTTGAGCCGCAGCCGCAGCGCCTCCAGGTCCTTGTCCTCGGCGATCTTGCGACGGCGCTCGTCAATGACCCGGAAAGTGATCTTCAGGTGGTCGGGCACCTTGCCCGGGTCGAAGTCCTCCGGATCCAGCCGGACAGCCGTCATCCGGTGCAGCTCGCGCGCCAGCGTGACCGTCAGCGACTCCTGGAGCGGGACGGCACGGTCCAGGAACGCCTTGGCGAAGTTCGGCGCCGGCACGTAATTCCTGCGGATCGGCTTGGGCAGCGACCGGATCAGCTCCGTCACCAGGTCCTCGCGCAGCCCCGGGATCTGCCAGTCGAAGCCCTCGGCCGAGACCTGGTTCAGCACGTGCAGCGGAATGTGGACGGTCACGCCGTCCGCGTCCGCACCCGGCTCGAACTGATAGGTCACCTTGAACTTCAGCCGGCCCTGCCGCCAGGAATCCGGGTAGTCGTCCTTGGTGACCGCCCCGGCGTTCTCGTTGATGAGCATCGACTGCTCGAAGTTCAGCAACTCCGGCTCTTCGCGCCGCTTGTGCTTCCACCACGAGTCGAAGTGCGCGCCCGACACCACGTGTTCGGGCAGCCGCTGGTCGTAGAAGTCGAAGAGCGTCTCGTCGTCCACCAGGATGTCCCGGCGGCGGGCGCGGTGCTCCAGCTCCTCGACCTCGCCCAGCAGCTTGCGGTTGTCGTGGAAGAACTGGTGGTGCGTACGCCAGTCGCCCTCGACCAGGGCGTGGCGGATGAACAGCTCGCGGCTCGTCTCCGGATCGATCCGGCCGAAATTGACCTTCCGCTGCGCGACGATCGGCACGCCGTAGAGCGTCACCCGCTCGTACGCCATCACGGCCGCCTGCTTCTGCTCCCAGTGCGGCTCGCTGTAATTGCGCTTCACCAGGTGCTGCGCGAGCGGCTCGATCCACTCGGGCTCGACCTTGGCATTGACCCGCGCCCACAGCCGCGACGTCTCCACCAGCTCGGCCGACATCACCCAGCGCGGCTGCTTGCGGAACAGCGCCGAACCCGGGAACACCGCGAACTTCGCGCTGCGGGCACCCAGGTACTCGTTCTTCTCGGTGTCCTTCAATCCGATGTGCGAGAGCAGTCCGGCCAGCAGCGACTGGTGAATGCGCTCCGGGGCCGCATCCTCCTCCGCCATGTGGACGCCCATCTGCTTGGCGACCGTCCGCAGCTGCGAGTAGATGTCCTGCCATTCCCGTATGCGCAGGTAGTTCAGGAACTCCGACTTGCACATGCGCCGGAACGCCGACGACGACAGCGCCTTCTGCTGCTCGCGCACATAGCGCCACAGGTTCAGGAACGCGAGGAAATCGCTCGTCTCGTCCTTGAAGCGGGCGTGCTGCTGATCGGCCTGCGCCTGCTTCTCCGAGGGCCGCTCGCGCGGATCCTGGATCGACAGCGCGGCCGCGATCACCATGACCTCGCGGACACAGCCGTTGCGGTCGGCCTCCAGGACCATGCGGGCCAGCCGCGGGTCCACCGGAAGCTGCGCGAGCTTCCGCCCCGACTGCGTGAGCCGCTGCCCCTCTTTCCCCTTCTGGGGCTTCTTCTGCTGCGGTTCCAGCGCCCCCAGCTCGACCAGCAGGTCGACGCCGTCCTTGATGTTGCGCCGGTCCGGCGGGTCGATGAACGGGAACTTCTCGATGTCGCCCAGGCCGGCCGCCGTCATCTGGAGGATGACCGACGCCAGATTCGTACGGAGGATCTCCGCGTCCGTGAACTCCGGGCGGGCGAGGAAATCGTCCTCCGAATACAGCCGGATGCAGATGCCGTCCGACGTACGCCCGCAGCGGCCCTTGCGCTGGTTCGCGCTGGCCTGCGAGATCGCCTCGATCGGCAGCCGCTGCACCTTGGTGCGGTGGCTGTAGCGCGAGATCCGCGCGAAACCGGGGTCGATCACGTAGCGAATGCCCGGGACCGTCAGGGACGTCTCGGCGACGTTCGTCGCGAGCACGATCCGGCGGCCCGTGTGGCGCTGGAAGACCCGGTGCTGCTCGGCGTGCGAGAGGCGGGCGTACAGCGGCAGGATCTCGGTGAACCTGAGCTTCTTCTTCTCCAGCGCGTCCGCGGTGTCACGGATCTCCCGCTCGCCGGAGAGGAAGACCAATATGTCGCCGTCGCCCTCGCGCTGCAGCTCGTCCACCGCATCGCAGATCGCCGTGATCTGATCGCGGTCCGCGTCGCCGGAATCTTCCTCCAGCAGCGGCCGGTACCGCACCTCCACCGGATACGTCCGCCCGCTCACTTCGATGATCGGCGCCTCCCCGAAATGGCGGGAGAAGCGCTCCGGGTCGATCGTGGCCGAGGTGATGACGACCTTGAGGTCGGGGCGGCGCGGCAGCAGCTGCGCCAGATAGCCGAGGATGAAGTCGATGTTGAGGCTGCGCTCGTGCGCCTCGTCGATGATGATCGTGTC
The DNA here is from genome assembly GCF_044336695.1 of Streptomyces sp. SCA2-17. Lineage (NCBI taxonomy): Bacteria > Bacillati > Actinomycetota > Actinomycetes > Kitasatosporales > Streptomycetaceae > Streptomyces > Streptomyces sp. SCA2-17. Next base: position 2,901,580 of record NZ_CP117521.1, on the reverse strand, counting down.
GTACTGGCGCAGCTCGCGGTCCGTCTGGATCTCGGCCAGCAGGATGCCGTCCGTCATCAGCTTGACCAGCGTGCTCTCGCTCACCTGATCGGTGAAGCGGACCTTCCAGCCGACCGCCTCGCCCAGCGGCGTGCGCAGCTCCTCCGCGACGCGCTCCGCGACCGTGCGGGCGGCGATCCGGCGCGGCTGGGTGTGCCCGATCAGGCCCCGGACGCCGCGGCCGAGCTCCATGCAGATCTTGGGGATCTGCGTGGTCTTCCCGGAGCCGGTCTCGCCCGCGACGATCACGACCTGGTGGTCGCGGATCGCCGCCAGGATCTCGTCCTTCTTCTGGCTGACCGGGAGCTGCTCGGGGTAGGTGACGGCGGGCGCGGCGGCCCGGCGGCTCGCGACGCGCAGCTCGGCCGCGCCGACCTCTGCCGTGATCTCGGCCAGGACGGCCGTACGGGCCTCGGGCTTGCGGATGCGGCGCGCGCCCTCGAGCCGCCGCCCCAGGCGCTGCGCGTCGCGCAGCGTCAGCTCGGGGAGGCGGGCGGCGAGGTCGGCGAAGGTGGCGGGGGCGGCAGGCTGCGTAGACATACGGAGTCCAGGATCGCACCAGCCGCCGCGAAGCGGCGAACTCATTTTCCGGGAATGCACTGAGCCCCCCATCCGAAGATGAGGGGCTCACTGTGGCTGGGGCCGGGGTCGAACCGGCGACCTTCCGCTTTTCAGGCGGACGCTCGTACCAACTGAGCTACCCAGCCACGCAGGCATCAGAGATGCCTGCAGCGGTCCTGACGGGATTTGAACCCGCGGCCTCCACCTTGACAGGGTGGCGAGCACTCCAAACTGCTCCACAGGACCTTGCTATGTGCGAGCACTAGTCTCGCACACGGTAAAGCGTGCCCCCAACGGGATTCGAACCCGTGCTACCGCCTTGAAAGGGCGGCGTCCTGGGCCACTAGACGATGAGGGCTGATGGCCCACCTGGGCGCTTCGCAGCGCCTCGGGGACGTGAGAAGCATATGGGATGGAGGGAGGGAACGCCAAAACGGTTTCCCGGGGGCCGGCGCGGAGGGTTCCTAGAGGGGGTGCGGACGGTTCCCGGAGGGCGGTGCGGACGGTTCGCGGGGCGGGGCGCGGAGGGCTCCCGGACGCCGCGCCGCGCTGCGCTGTGCGCGGCGCGGGAGGCGTACGAGAGCCGTGCGGGGGCCCCGCGGGGGTGCGTGCCGGACAATGGCGAGCGTGCTGGAGATGACGCGCGAGGAGTTCGAGGAACTGGTCGCCGAGGCCCTGGACCGGATCCCGCCGGAGCTGACGCGGCTGATGGACAACGTCGCGGTGTTCGTCGAGGACGAGCCCCCGGCGGAGGACCCGGAGCTGCTCGGCCTCTACGAGGGGACGCCGCTGACCGAGCGCGGCGAGTGGTACGCGGGCGTCCTGCCCGACCGGATCACGATCTACCGCGGGCCGACGCTGCGCCTGTGCACCTCGCGGGAAGAGGTGGTGGAGGAGACCGAAGTGACGGTCGTTCACGAGGTGGCCCACCACTTCGGCATCGACGACGAGCGGCTGCACGCCCTCGGCTACGGATGACCGGTCACGGCCGGCAGGTGGGAACCGAGGGGGCCGGCCGCGGCTGACGAGCGGGCCGACCGGTAAAGAGCCGGTCAGGTGAACGCGCGCCGCGCGTGTCCTGGGCGGGCCGGTCTCAGTTGGGCAGGGGGCCTGTCCCATGCGTTCAGTCCCGCGCGTCAGTCCCGGAAGTCCCGAAGGCGGTCCCCGATGCCTCCCATCTCACCCCGCGCAGCCGTCACCCGGATCGCGGCCGTCGCAGCCGTGGCCCTGGCCCTCGGGGGGTGCATGAGCGTGAGCGACCCGGAGCGGCCCGCTCCGTCGCCGGGTGCGGGCAAGCAGCGCGACGCGGGGCCGGAGCCGGACGGCGGGGTGCGGATGCCCGGCGGGCGGCCCGGGCCGGCGGACGCGCGCTCCGCGCGGGGCGCGAGCGGCAGCCCGTCGGCCAGGAACACGGCCGGCCCGTCCTCCTCGGCGACGCCCTCCGGCAGCCCCGCCGAGGCCTCGCCGGACGCCCGCCCCGGCAAGCCGGGCAAGAAGGCGAAGCCCCCCGCCGGCGGCGGCACGGCCCCCACGCCCCACCCGCCCGCATCCAGCCAGCCGGCCCCCCAGCCGAGCACCCCCGCTCCACCGCCGCCCACCCAGCCGCCCGCGACCTCGGCGCCCCCCTCGCCGCAGCCCGGGCCGCAGGCCGCGGGCCCCGTGGCGTAGGCCGCACCGGGTCCTGTGCGTAGGCCGCACCGGGGTCCTGTGGCGCAGGCCATGCCGCCGGACGAGGACAGCGGGTTGCGTCCGGGGGGTGCGAGTGCGTATGGTGGTAGATCGTTTGATCCCATTTGCCCGGCGCCTAACAGAAGCGCGCCGTGTGGCGCGTTCCTTACCTTGCCGTGGCTGACCGCATCGAGGCGGTCATTTGTGAAGCCGACACGGAGCTTGGGCGCGTGCCGAAACTCCGGAAGGTTTCGCATTTCGCATGTCCATTTCCACTGAGCAGACCGTCATGCCCGCGAGCGACGAGATCGTCGCCGAGGCGGACGCCACCGCGGAGACCACCGCGGACCTCACCCCCGCCGACGAGACCGCGGCCGACGCCGCCGCTGACTCCGCCGAGACCGCTGCCGAGCCCGCCGAGCCGACGATCACCTTCGGTGACCTCGGTCTGGACGCCGGCATCGTCCGCAAGCTCGCGCAGAACGGCGTGACCACCCCCTTCCCGATCCAGGCCGCGACCATCCCGGACGCCCTGGCCGGCAAGGACATCCTCGGCCGCGGCCGCACCGGCTCCGGCAAGACCCTCTCCTTCGGTCTGCCGCTGCTGTCCACCCTGGCCGGCGGCTCCACCGAGAAGAAGCGCCCCCGCGGCCTGATCCTCACCCCGACCCGTGAGCTCGCGATGCAGGTCGCGGACGCCCTCCAGCCGTACGGCGACGTGCTCGGCCTCAAGATGAAGGTCGTCTGCGGCGGTACGTCCATGGGCAACCAGATCTACGCCCTGGAGCGCGGCGTCGACATCCTCGTCGCCACCCCGGGCCGCCTGCGCGACATCATCAACCGCGGCGCCGCCTCGCTCGACAAGGTCCAGGTCGCCGTTCTCGACGAGGCCGACCAGATGGCCGACATGGGCTTCCTGCCCGAGGTCACCGAGATCCTCGACCTGGTGCCGGCCGGCGGCCAGCGCCTGCTGTTCTCCGCCACGCTGGAGAACGAGATCGACACCCTCGTCAAGCGCTACCTGGTCAACCCGGTCACGCACGAGGTCGACCCCTCCGCCGGTGCCGTCACCACCATGACCCACCACGTCCTCGTCGTGAAGCCGAAGGACAAGGCGCCGGTCACCGCCGCCATCGCCGCCCGCAAGGGCCGCACCATCATCTTCGTCCGCACCCAGCTGGGCGCCGACCGCGTCGCCGAGCAGCTGCTGGATGCCGGCGTCCGCGCCGACGCCCTGCACGGCGGCATGACCCAGGGCGCCCGCAGCCGCGTCCTGGAGGACTTCAAGGCCGGCTACGTGAACTGCCTGGTCGCCACCGACGTCGCCGCCCGCGGCATCCACGTCGACGGCATCGACCTGGTCCTCAACGTCGACCCCGCCGGTGACCACAAGGACTACCTGCACCGCTCCGGCCGTACGGCCCGCGCCGGCCAGTCCGGCACGGTCGTCTCCCTGGCCCTGCCGCACCAGCGCAAGCAGATCTTCCGCCTGATGGAGGACGCGGGCGTGGACGCCTCGCGCCACATCGTCGGCGGCTCCGGCGCCTTCGACGAGGAGGTCGCCAAGATCACCGGCGCCCGCTCCCTCACCGAGGTCCAGGCCGACTCCGCGGCCAACGCCGCCAAGCAGGCCGAGCGCGAGGTCCAGGACCTCACCCGTCAGCTGGAGCGCGTCCAGCGCCGTGCCACCGAGTTCCGCGAGGAGGCCGACCGCCTGCTGGCGCGTGCCGCCCGCGAGCGCGGTGAGGACCCGGAGGCCGCGGTCGCGGCCGCCGCCGAGCAGGCCCAGGCCGAGGCCGTCGCCGCCGAGGCCGCGGAGACCGCTGCCGCGGCCGTCCCGGCGCAGGCCGCTCCGGCCCACGAGCGCCGCGACGAGCGGGGCAACTTCGACCGCCGTGGTGACCGTGGCGGCGACCGCGGTGGTGACCGTGGCGGCTTCCGTCGCGACGACCGTCGTGATGACAACCGCTCCGGTGGTTTCCGTCGTGACGACCGTCCGTCGGGTGGCTTCCGCCGCGACGACCGTGAGGGCTTCCGCGGTGGCGACCGTCGCGATGACCGCGGTGGTGACCGTGGCGGCTTCCGCCGTGACGACCGTCGTGATGACAACCGCTCCGGTGGTTTCCGTCGTGACGACCGTCCGTCGGGTGGCTTCCGCCGCGACGACCGTGAGGGCTTCCGCGGTGGCGACCGCCGTGACGACCGCGGTGGTGACCGTGGCGGCTTCCGTCGTGACGACCGTCGTGATGACAACCGCTCCGGTGGCTTCCGCCGCGACGACCGTCCCTCCGGCGGCTTCCGCCGCGACGACAACCGCTCCGGTGGTTTCCGTCGTGACGACCGTCCGTCGGGTGGCGGCTTCCGTCGCGACGACCGCCCCTCGCACGGCGGCGGCTTCCGCTCCGGCGGCAGCGACCGTCCGTTCAACCGCGACCGTCGTGACGACCGTCCGGCCGGCGGCGGCTTCCGCTCCGGCAGCCACGACCGCCCGACCGGCCGCCGCGACGACCACCGCGGTGGCACCGGTTCCTTCGGCCGCCGCGACGACAAGCCGCGCTGGAAGCGCAACGGCTGATAACCGCAGGTGATTTGGGGCCCGTACGGCACTTCGGTGGCGTACGGGCCCTGCTGCATCCGCGGGTTCGTCCGACGCATCGGCCATAACGACTCGGGATAACGCGGTCGGCCGGGCTATGCTGCGGGGTGCGGGCCGTTAGCTCAATTGGCAGAGCAGTGGACTTTTAATCCATTGGTTGTGGGTTCGAGTCCCACACGGCCTACGCGATGCGGGTCCGGCATTACGCCACTGACCTGCGATGGAGCGCCCCGTCCGGTTCTAGCCGGGCGGGGCGCTGCTGCATCCCGGATACCCCGGGCACCTCTCCCGCCGCACCCCCGGAGCTCGTGCGACATCCGCAGCCCGTGCGGTGCACAAGTCCGTGACACCGGGGCGCAGGCAAGGAGAACATCGTCGAATTCCTCGCGAACCAGCGGGACATGTACGGATTCCCGACCGCGGTCCGGCGGCGGTGCGTTCGCGGTCCGAGCGGCTGCCGACTGTGTCGTCCGCTGTGGTCCGGCAGCCGGGGGGCGCACGGGCCGCGCACGCTCCGTCCTCCGAGCCACCCTTGGACGCCCCCCGCGTGCCCGGCCCCCCGCGCACCCAGTTCCCGGAAACCCGGCACCCGCCTTGTGTTCGCGCCGCTACGGTAAGTGCGCGGGGTGGGTGCGGCGAGGGCCGGGAGGTCGGAGGCATGGAGAACTCGCGAGCCGGTGGGAGCGGAAGCGGAAGCGAGCGAGGGGAGCTGGGCGACCAGCCCCCGGCGTGCAGGGCGCACAGGGGGCGCACGGAGCGCGGCCAGGGCCCGTCCGGGCCTGCGGGAGCCGCACAGGCCGCAGTGGGGGCCCAGGGAGCCCCGGGAGCCGCAGCAGGGGCCGCGGGAGCCCGCGAGGCCGAGACGACGCCCGCCGAGCACGTGGCGGCGCTGCTGAAGCGGGCCCAGAACGGCTTCGAGATCGGCGAGCACGTCCTGGCCCGGTTGCAGACGGCGCTGATGCATCAGGCGGAGCTCCGCTCGTACCGCCAGCGCAATGACGAGCACCGCCCGCTGCGCTGCAATGCGTACCGGCACGTCTTCCTGCTGGCCGACGGCAGCAGCCTGCTGTTGTTCGAGCTGGAGCACGACACCGGACCGGAGGACGCCTTCGTCTACGAGCTCTACGCCGACGAGGACGCCCTCGATCGCGCCGAGCGGCGCGTGCACGAGCGGATCGGCGGCGGCATCGGGCCCGGCAGCGAGGGCGACGAGCTGCCGGCCTGGCTGGCGGAGGAGCTGCTGCTGGCCATGGGGCCGGTCCAGCCCCGCCGGGAGTACGTCGCCGACGCCTCGCCCGATCACGCCCGGCGGCTCCTGCGGCGCGCGGAGAACGAGGACGGGCCCGGCGAGGTGGTGCGCGAGCTGCTCCAGGGGGCGCTCGGCCACCACATCGCGCTGATCACCAAGCCGAGGCGCCGGGGCGCCGGGCGCGACGCCACCTGGTGCCGCTTCTACGAGCACGCGTTCCTGCTGGAGGGCGGGGGCGAGCTCAGCCTCTGGGAGCTGGAGCACAACATGAACAGGGACGGCCGCCTGGTCTGCGAGGTCTATCTGGACGAGACGGAGGCCGAGGTGGCCGCGGACCGGCACGCCCGCGCGCAGGGCGTGGAGCTGTAGGAGCAGGGAGAGGGCAGACAGGCAGGGAGAGGGCGGGCAGACAGGCAGGCAGGAAGGCACCGTCGGCGGGCGGTGGAACGGGGGCCGCCGACGTGTGCTAGAGGAGGGCTACCTGCCTGTGCTAGGCTGAACTGACGTTTCAGTTGTGGTACCCATGAACTCGTGTGCGCCTGACGGTTATGTGAACCGACGGCGCATTTTTGTTTTTGCCGGTCTATTCCGGTGTGGGGCCCATTGCACCCGTCTCGGGTGTATCCACTAAGGAGATAGACATGGCTACTGGCACCGTGAAGTGGTTCAACTCGGAAAAGGGCTTCGGCTTCATCGAGCAGGACGGCGGCGGCCCCGACGTCTTCGCCCACTACTCGAACATCGCCTCCAACGGCTTCCGTGAGCTGTTCGAGGGCCAGAAGGTTTCCTTCGACGTCACGCAGGGCCAGAAGGGCCTGCAGGCCGAGAACATCGTCGCTGCCTGACGATGATGCCCGCCCGGACGCCGGTCGCGGCGCCGGTCGCCGTCTGACGGCGATCGGCCCGGCCGCCCCGGGCTCTGCATGAAGCACTAAGGCAATGGGGCCCGCACCACTGGGTGCGGGCCCCATTGCTGCCCCCGCGCCGGCCGGCGCCCCGCTGCGACCGGCCGTCGTCCCCGCACCAAGCGCGCCCAGGCTTTTCCGCCGTTCTGCCGTTCCCGCTCCTCAGGGCCGCGGCCTCGCGATGCGAAGTCTCCTTTCCGGGCGTGTCCACCCCCTTGAGGGAAGGTCCCACCCGCATGACTCGCTCCGCCCGTCCCACGACCCGCTCGCCCCGCGGGCCCCAGCAGAACCGCTCCGACCGCTCCGACCGGCCCGGCCGCGGCGCCCAGCAGAGCCGTGGCGGCGCCCAGCCGGCCCGCCGCCGGCCCGCCGCCCCCCAGGCCGATTTCGAGACCCCGGTGAGCACGACCCCGGCGCTGCCGCCGGTGGCGTCCTTCGCCGACCTGGACATGCCGGCCGCGCTGCTCTCCACGCTGACCCGCGAGGGCGTCACCGAGCCGTTCCCCATCCAGGGCGCGACGCTGCCGAACTCGCTCACCGGCCGTGACGTCCTCGGCCGCGGCCGCACCGGCTCCGGCAAGACCCTCGCCTTCGGCCTGGCCCTGCTGGCCCGCACGGCCGGCCGCCGCGCCGAGCCCGGCCGCCCGCTCGCGCTCGTCCTCGTCCCGACCCGCGAGCTGGCCCAGCAGGTCACCGACTCGCTCGCCCCGTACGCCGGCGCCGTCAACCTGCGGCTGGCCACGGTCGTCGGCGGCATGTCCATCGGCCGCCAGGCCCAGACGCTCGCGCGCGGCGCCGAGGTGCTCGTCGCCACGCCGGGCCGCCTCGCGGACCTCATCCAGCGCGGCGACTGCAAGCTCGGCGACGTGCGGATCACCGTCCTGGACGAGGCCGACCAGATGGCCGACATGGGCTTCCTGCCGCAGGTCACCCGCCTGCTGGACCAGGTCGACCCGGAGGGCCAGCGGATGCTGTTCTCCGCGACCCTCGACCGCAACGTCGACCGCCTCGTCCGCCGCTTCCTGTCCGACCCGGTGACGCACTCCGTCGACGCGTCGGTGGGCGCGGTCGCCACGATGGACCACCACCTCCTGCACGTCGACGAGACGGACAAGAAGGACACGGTCACCCGCATCGCCGCCCGCGACGGGCGCGTGATCATGTTCGTGGACACCAAGCGCGGCGCCGACCGGCTGGTGAAGAAGCTGCTCTCCGAGGGCGTCCGCGCCGCCGCGCTGCACGGCGGCAAGAGCCAGCCGCAGCGCAACCGCACGCTGGACCTCTTCCGTACGGAGCAGGTCACGGCGCTGATCGCCACGAACGTCGCCGCGCGCGGCATCCACATCGACGGCCTCGACCTCGTCGTGAACGTCGACCCGCCCATGGACCACAAGGACTACCTGCACCGCGGCGGCCGCACGGCGCGCGCGGGCGAGTCCGGCACGGTCGTCACACTGGTGCTGCCCGAGCAGCGGCGCGAGATGAGCCGGATGATGGTCACGGCCAAGATCTCCCCGAACGTCGTCACCGTCGGCCCGGAGCACCCGGAGCTCGTGCGCATCACGGGCGCCCAGGCGCCGAGCGGCGTCCCCGTGGTCATTCCTCCGGCGGTGCCGGCCCAGGCGACGCCGCGGAAGCGCGGCGGCGGCTCCGGTTCCGGTGCCGGTACGGGGTCGGCCGGCGGGGCCGCGGCCGCTGCCGGGTCGCGCGGCTCCCGGGGCACGCGGAGCTCGCGGGGCGGTCGTGGGCGTGGCCGCGGGGAAGGCTCTTCTGTGGCTTACTCCTCTTCCTCTTCCCCTTCCTCTTCGGGTTCTTCTGCGTCGGGTTCTTCTCCCCGTTCCTCTTCCCGTTCTTCCGCCGGTTCTTCCGGTGCGGGTGGTTCCGGCCGGGGTGGTTACGGGCGGGGCGGCGCTGGTGCCGGTTCCGGTTCGGGCCGTGGTGCCGGCGGCGGTGCCGGCCGTGGTGGCAACGGGGCCGGGGGCGCGCGGCAGCGCCGTACGTCTTCCTGACGCTTTGACGTTCCGGCGTTCCGGCGCTCCGGCGTTCCGGCGCTCTGACGCCTTGACGCTCTGGCGCTCGGAGCCGGCCGGCTGATCGGGCGCCTGCCCGGTCGGCCGGTTTCTCCCCGATCGGCCGAGCACCGTTCGCCCGGTGACCTCCCGCCCGGAAGGGTGGGAGGGGTGAGCCGAACTGCCTGCCGCGCCGCGGGGCGCACCGTACGCCGCGCTGCCCGTAGGCTTCCGGCCCTCCTGATCACCGGGGGAGCCCTGTTCGGCCTCGGGGCGCCCGCGAACTACACGTGCGCCCCCTTCCTCTCCGCCGCGCCCCTCGTCGCGGCCCCCCTGCACACCCTCCGTGCCACCGCCGCGGCCGCCCTGGCCGCGGTGGCGGTCGCGGTCGGCCTCGTGTTCTACCACCGGCCGTCCGACACCGGTGAGGCGCTGGCCGAGGTCGCCGCCATCGGCGCGGTCTCCCTGGTCGCGCTGGGGATCAACCGCATCGCCCGCCGCCGCGACCAGCAGCTCGCCTCCGCCCGCGGCATCGCGGAGGCCGCCCAGCGCGCCGTCCTTCCCGCGCCCCCGTCCCGCATCGGCGGCCTGCGGGTGGCCGCGCGCTACGTGGCCGCGCATGCCGGCGCCCGGATCGGCGGTGATCTGTACGCGGTCCAGGACACTCCCTACGGCGTACGGGCCGTCGTCGGCGACGTCCGCGGCAAGGGCCTGGGCGCGGTCGAGGCCGTTGCCGTCGTCATCGGCGCGTCCGGGAGGCGGCCGACCAGGAGCCGACGCTGGAGGGACTCGCGGGGCGGCTGGAGCGGGCGCTGCAACGTGAGGGCGCGCGGCGCGCGAACCTGGACCAGCACGAGGGATTCACCACGGCCGTCCTGGCGGAGCTGCCGCCGGGCCGCCCCGTCATCCGCCTGCTGAACCGCGGCCATCCGCCGCCGCTCCTGCTGCACGCGGACGGCCGGGTCGGTGCGGCCGACCCGACCGTGCCCGCGCTGCCGCTCGGGCTGGGGGACCTGGGGGTGTGGCCGGACCGGGCCGAGGAGCGGGAGTTCCCCGCGGGGTCGATGCTGCTGCTGATGACGGACGGGGTGACCGAGGCCAGGGACGCCGACGGCGCGTTCTACGACCCGCGGGCGGAGCTGACGGGCCGGCAGTTCAAGAGTCCGGAGGCCCTGCTGGACAGCCTGGTCGCGGAGGTCACGCGCCATGCGGGCGGTCAGGCCGCCGACGACATGGCCCTGTTGGCGATTCGGCGCGGTGAACGCATCGAGCGAATCGAACAGCATTTCGTAGAAAGTATCGACAGGTTCCGTGGGCGGACGTCCTGTGAAGAGCTGTCAGGGAAGAGCGGCGGATCCGGGCGTTCGGCTTGGAATCCACCCGGCATGTCTATTAACGTTCGATAACGACGCGCGGTCGTCGCAACCGCCGCAAGAGGCGGTGCACCGTGCGCCATCGCCGAATCCCGCGGGCACAGCGCCATCTGATCCTCCGGCATGTTCCGGGAACCGGGGAACCACCACCCTGGGGTGAATCGGGCCGCATGCGGCCCGTAGGAGACCTTCCTGCTCCGAACCCGTCAGCTAACCCGGTAGGCGAGAAGGAAGGAAAGGAGTGCCTTCGTGGCATCCAACGAGCCTGCCGCTTACGGGTCTGACGCCTACGAGTCTGAGGCTTACGGCTCCGACGCCTACGAGTCTGAGGCTTACGGGTCCGACGCTTACGGGTCTGACGTCGCTTACGAGCCCGGCTCCTACGATCCGCCGCTCGTACCCGCGTACGTACCGCCGTACGAGCCGGACCCGGAGCCGGCGGCGGCGTCCTCCTCCTCCTCCGTACCGGAGCGGTCGTACGAACCCTCCGCCTTCAGCGCCTTCTCCTTCGGCGCGGGCCGCGGGCGCCACCGCGTCGTCAAGCAGCGCGGCGGCACGATGGCCCGCAGTGGTGCCGTGCTCGGCGTGGGCGTCATCGCGGCGGTCGGCGCGGGCGGGATGGCGAATGCGCAGGAGCGTCCGGCGGCCTCCATATCCATGCCCGACCTGGCGCAGCTGCCGGGTGTGGGCTCGTTCTTCACAGGGAGCGCGGCGGGTACGGCCTCGGCTGATTCCTTCGCCGAGGAGACCGGTACCGGTGCGGCCGTCTCCGAGATGGCGCAGGACGCGGCAAGGGCGGGTGAGGCGTTGCGGGCGAGAATCCTGGAGCAGGCCGATCACCAGCAGGGCGTGGCCGAGGCCGAGGCGCAGGCGGCCCGGGTGACGGTGGCCGCGGCGGAGCAGAAGCAGGCGGCGGAGCGCAAGGCGGCCGAGGCGGAGGCGGCGCGGACGGCGGCGGCCGCGGCGGCGGAGCAGAGGCAGGCGGAGCAGAAGCAGGCGGAGCAGGGGCGGGCGGCGTCGGCGCAGCCTTCGGAGCGGACGCAGGCGCGGACGCCGGAGAAGAAGCAGGAAGCGCGGACACCCGAGAAGAGGCAGAGGCCGGGTGGGGCCCCCGCCCGTACCGCGACCCCCGCTCCCGCCCCCGCTCGCCACTCCGGAGCGCTCACCCTCCCCGTCGGTTCGTACACGCTGACGGCCGGCTTCGGGCAGGCGGGCAACATGTGGTCCGCGCACCACACGGGCGAGGACTTCGCCGCCCCGACCGGCACGCCGGTGAAGGCGGTGGGCGGCGGCACGATCACCCAGGCCGGCTGGGCGGGGGCGTACGGCTACCGCATCGTGCTGAGGCTCGACGACGGCACGGAGCTGTGGTTCTGCCACCTGTCCTCGATGGTGGTCACGTCGGGCAAGGTCGCCGCGGGCCAGGTCATAGGTCGGGTCGGCGCGACGGGCAACGTCACCGGGCCGCATCTGCACCTGGAGGTCCGGCCGGGCGGGGGCGCGCCGGTGGATCCGCTGGGATGGCTGCGGGGCAGGGGCCTGCGGCCGTAGCGGACGGTGCGGCGCGTATTCGTCGCGTATTTCGTACGGAACGGGGCACCCGTTAGCGCGTGTCCACCGAGTCCACTGCGAATGACGCGGGCAACGCGAATGACGCCGACGACGCGACGATCACGACGGCCGTACCAGCGCGGCTGGACCGCCTGCCGTGGTCGCGCTGGCACTGGACCGTGGTGATCGGCCTCGGCACGGTCTGGATCCTGGACGGCCTGGAAGTGACGGTGGTCGGCAACATCGCCGGCCGGCTCTCGGAGCGGGGCAGTGGGCTGCCGATCACATCGGGCGAGGTCACGGGGATCGCGGCGGCGCTGTACGTGGCGGGGGCGTGTTCGGGGGCGCTGTTCTTCGGGCGGCTCACGGACCGCTTCGGCCGGAAGAAGCTGTTCCTCGTCACGCTCGGGGTCTACCTGGCCGCGACGGCGCTGACGGCCGTCTCCTTCTCGTCCTGGTGGTTCTTCGCCTTCCGTTTCCTGACGGGTTTCGGCATCGGGGGTGAGTACGCGGCCATCAACTCCGCCATCGACGAGCTGATTCCGGCGGCTTTCCGGGGCCGGATCGACCTGATCATCAACGGGAGTTTCTGGCTGGGGGCGATCGGCGGCTCGTTGCTGGCGGTCCTGATGCTCGATACGGACGTCTTCCCGGCGGATGTGGGATGGCGGCTGACATTCGGCCTCGGTGTGGTGCTGGGGCTGGTGATCCTCTTCGTACGGCGGAAGGTGCCGGAAAGCCCGCGCTGGCTGTTCATCCATGGGCGGGGCGCGGAAGCGGAATCCCTGGTGACGTCGGTCGAGGAGCGCGTTGAGGAGGAGAAGGGGGTAAAGCTGCCGCCGCCGGAGGGCGAGATCACGATCCGCCGGCAGGGGCTGGTGACGTTCACCGACATCGCGCGCACGGTGTTCTCCGACTACCGCCGGCGGGCGGTCCTCGGCCTGTCCCTGTTCATCGGGCAGGCCTTCCTCTACAACGCGATCACGTTCGGCTTCGGCTCCATCCTGGAGACGTACTTCCACGTCTCCACTTCCCGTACGGGCTACTTCTTCGCCGTCATCGCGGCGGGCAACTTCCTGGGCCCGCTGCTGCTGGGCAAGTGCTTCGACACGCTGGGCCGACGGGTGATGATCTCGTCGACGTACCTGCTGTCGGGCCTGCTCCTCTTCGGCACGGCCTGGCTCTTCGGCGCGGGCCGGCTGACGGCCGACAGCCTCACCGCTTGCTGGGCGGTCGTGCTGTTCTTCGCCTCGGCGGGCGCCGGCAGCGCCTACCTCACGGTCTCGGAGATCTTCCCCATGGAGACGCGGGCCATGGCCATCGCGTTCTTCTACGCCCTGGGCACGGCCGCCGGCGGCATCAGCGGCCCGCTGCTCTTCGCCGACCTGACGAGCAGCGGGGACGTGGGCGACACGGTGCTCGCCTTCGCGATCGGCGCGTCGCTGATGTGCGGGGCGGGGCTGGTGGCGGCGTTCCTGGCGGTACGGGCGGAGGGGCGCTCGCTGGAGTCGATCGCGGCGCCGCTGTCGGCCCGTAGCGGAGCAGAACCGGAATACCCGCTCCCGCAGGGACGCTGAGGTAATGCATGGCTGACATTCACAAGAAGATCGGCAACCTCTCCGTCCACCCGCTCGCCCTCGGCGGCAACGTCTTCGGGTGGACCGCGGACGAGGCGGAGTCCTTCGCCGTCCTCGACGCGTACGCGGCGGCCGGCGGCAACTTCATCGACACCGCCGACGTCTACTCCGCCTGGGTCCCGGGCAACCAGGGCGGCGAGTCGGAGACCGTCCTCGGCAACTGGTTCGCCGCGCGCGGCAACCGCGCCGACATCGTGCTCGCCACCAAGGTCGGCGCGGGCGTCCCCGAGCCCCGCGGCCTGCGGGCCTCCGTGATCAAGTCGGGCGTCGAGGAGTCCCTGCGCCGCCTGCGCACCGACTACATCGACCTCTACTACACGCACTACGACGACCCGTCGGTGCCGGTGGAGGAGTTCCTCACCGCCCTCGACGCGCTGGTGAAGGAGGGCAAGGTCCGCGAGATCGCGGCCTCCAACATCACGCCCGAGCGCCTGCGGGAGGCCCTGGAGTTCTCGGACACCGCGGGCCTGGCCAAGTACGTGGCGATCCAGCCGCACTACAACCTGGTCTCCCGCGACACGTATGAGGGCGACCTGGCGGACGTGGCGGCGCAGCACGGGCTGGCGGCCGTCCCGTACTGGGCGCTGGCCTCGGGCTTCCTCACCGGCAAGTACCGCCCCGGCACCGCCGTGGACAGCGCCCGCGCGGGGGCGGCCGGCAAGTACCTCGAATCCGAGCGCGGCCTGCGCGTCCTGGCCGCCCTGGACGAGGTGGCGGCTGCGCACGACGCCGAACTCGCAACGATCGCCCTGGCCTGGCTGGCGTCCCGGCCCACGGTGGCCGCCCCGCTGGCCAGCGCCCGCACGGTGGAACAGCTGCCGGCGCTGCTGGCGGTGGCGGACGTGAAGCTCACGGACGAGGAGCTGAAGCGCTTGACGGAGGCGTCGGCGTAACGAGGTAGAGCGTGGGGCTTCGGGAACACGAAGCCCCACGCTCCTCTTCAGGCCCGACTCTCCACAACCCAGGAGGCAAGGGCGACGCCACCGGCAACGGCGAACACGGACGGCCAGGCACCGATCTTCTTGGCCAGCGGATGCGACCCGCCGAACGCGGCAACGTACAGCCCGGTCAGCGCCGCAGCCTTGGGCACCCCGACCGTCCCGGCCCACTGCCGAGCAGCCACCCCACCGGCCACAGCCAACGCCACACCCCCCAGCGGCCGCTTCTTACTCCACCGAGCAACCCCATACCCACCAACAAGCCCACCAGCAGCAACCACACCCGCAGGAACCCGACCCATCCCACACCTCCACATCAAAAATCCCAACCCCTCCGAGGCTACGCCGGGCGTTGCCGGGCGGGGTCCGCGTGGCCGGGCGTTGCCATAAGCAGCGCAGGCACCATCAAGGGCGCTGACTCTGCTGGTGAGGCCTGCGGGAGGGGCACCCAGGCGAGCCCGGTCATCCGGGGACAGTCGCAGTCAAGGTCCTCGTCGGTCCCCAAGCGCGGCTCACCGTCGGCGACCTGGACGCGATAACAGGCGGTCCAGCCCGACGGATACGGCACGTCGTAGAGAAATGTCGCTGAGAGAGGCCGCAGTCCGACCTCTTCGAGGACTTCGCGCATGACGGCTTGCTCCGCACTCTCGCCGGGCGCGATACCGCCGCCGGGCAACGTCCAGTACTCCTGCCCGTCATGGTGCCCGTCAGGCCCGACGCCCCGCTCCTTGACCATCAGCAGCATCCGGCCACGGATGATGACCGCAGCCGCCCGTTTCCTGTCCAGCACGCTACTGATCATGCCGGTTGACTCCATCGCCCTGCCGGAACATAGGCACTTTCTCTCCGGGCGCCGGTGCGCCTGCGGCCCGTCCCAGCGAGAGGTGCGCAATTGCGAGACACGGTCGCGGACGAAACCCTGAACCCTGAACTTCGGTGATTCCCATCAGTGGGGCCTGTACGGCGCGAGGGGCGAGCGTCACTCGCCCCTCGACAGCTCGGCCGCGATCACTTCGTGGCGGGCGCCTGCTTCAGCTCGCGCACCGAAGCGACCTTCAGGCCGGCTCCCGTCGTGGAGATCAGGGTGCCGTTGGGGCCGCAGGTGACGGTCGCCGAGCCGACGGCGTCCGCATCGCACTCCAGCTCCAGGACGACCTCACGGGTCACGGTCATTATTCATCTCCATCTATGGCGAAATGTCCTACTTGTGGACTATGACGCGACCGCGTGAGCGGATGACCGTGTCGGCCGTGCAGCCTCACTCCACCCCCTCGCGCCCCTCGTGTGCCCGTCCCGAAGTGTTGGTGGCGAGTGAAGGCGGCGTCGACTCGATCATGATTATCCGACGCGCATGCGAATGTCCACCCTCTTGGGGGAAGTTGGTCAAGGAGTGAATCGAGGGGGTTATGTCTGCTTTGCGCGTCTACGATGATAGGAAAGTAAATTTGATGGTGCGTAATTAACCGACTAGTCTGCGGCGAGAGGGAGTCGAGGGACGGGAGGGTGCGGCGTGCCGCAGGATTTTGCAGAGTGGCTCAGGGGGATGCTGCGGCAACGAGACATGTCCCAGAAGGACTTGGCTGCGGCGATCGACGTGACCCCGGCAGCAGTGACCGCCTGGATCAGAGGGCGCTCCGAACCCCGATACGAGAAGATCGCAGCGATCGCGGATGCCCTGGGGGTCGCCGCCGAGGATGCGGTCAGCCGGCGCCGGCCGGGTGCGTCGTCGTCAGAGCTCTCCTGGGCCTTCCGCAAGGCCCCCGCCGACGGCGGTCGCGAAGGCGGCAACGCAGCAGCCTTCGCCTTCGCGGCCAACCTGGAGGTACTGGCCCGGGAAGCGACTCAGAACAGCCTCGACGAACGCCTGCCGGGTGGGCAGCCCGTCGTCTCGCGCTTCATGCTGCACGAACTCACGGGAGAGCACCTCGAGGAGTTCCTGGAGGCGCTCCGATGGAGCGAGATCGAGAAGCACCTCAACGCGGCAGCCGATCCCGGGCAGAAGGTGGGGCGGGTGCTGCTCGACGGACTTCACGAGCTTGAGCGCACCCGGCGCCTGGTGCTGCTGAGGGTCGACGATTACAACGCGACCGGTCTGACCGGCCCCGACTATGACGACGGGCGCTTCGCCCGGGTGGTGCGCAGAACGCTGGACAGCGGTAAGGCGGGTGCTCAGGGTGGTTCCTACGGCCTGGGCAAGGCTGCTCTCTGGGCGGCGAGTCGATTCGGCCTGGTGTTGGTGAACAGCACCTTGTCGGAGAGCCAGGACGGCCGGCGCGAGCGTCGAATGGCAGGGCGGCTGGAACTGCCGTGGCATGCCCTGGGGGTCGACGAGTTCGCCGGCCCCGCGTGGTTCGGCGTAAAGGACCCGGACCGGGACGACGCCGCGCGGTCGTGGTGGGGGGACGAGGAAACGGCCCGGAGCCTGTACCTGGAACGGGACGGCTCCGCAGCCGGAACGTCATTCCTGGTGGTCGGGGCATACGACGGCTCCGGGGACACCGAGCAGTTGGAGGAGATGCACGAGCGCCTCACGACCGGTGTCGCCCGCAACTTCTGGGCGTCCATGGTGGGGGGCGAGACCGCGGCTCCGCTCCTCCGGGCTTCCGTGGCCTCATGGCGCAACGGCCGTGTGGTCAAGGCCGAGGAACGCATCGACCCCCATCGGTACGAACCTGCACGGTCCAGGGCGGTGAAGGCGTTCCTGGATCGCCGTACCGTCCCCGAGCTGACGTCCCGTGAGGACGTGCTCGAAATGACGGTGCCCCTCAAGCTTCCCCGGCTGAAGGACGGCGCGGGATCGGGCCGTACATCGCCCTCGACGCACGATGCCGTGCTGCTCATCACGCCCTCGGGCGACGACGAGCCGGCGGCCGACCACATCTCGTACATGCGGGCCACACGCATGGTCGTGCGCAGCAAGAAGATCGGTGACCTTCCCCTCGGCCATCGGAACTTCCAGGCAGTCCTGCTGGCGGGCGCCGCCACGATGAAGGGCACCCCGGACGTGGAGGCGGCCGAGCGACTCCTTCGGGCCTCCGAGCCCCCGGACCACAACGACTGGACCGGCACAGAGGACCTCACCGCGATGTACATGCGCGGTGCGCGGCAGTGCATCGTCAATTTCAAGAGGCTTGCCGAACAGAGCGTCCGGGAGGCACTTCAGACGCAGGACGACGGGCAGCAGGACGACGAGGGTCCCGAGGTCCTCAAGGAGCTGCTCCGTCTCGATCCTCCCAAGACGTCGCGGACCCAGGGCTTCCCGACGATCCATGCGATCGAGGGAGCGGTCGACGAGCATTCGGCATGGCGGGTGACCGTGACCGTGAAGTGCCCCGAGCGGGAGGACCCGTGGGTCCTGGCGCCCGTGGTCCGGTTCACGGGACGCGACGGCGGTGGGTTCCCCGTTCGGTGGGCCGGCAGGCTGACCCCCGTGAAGAACTGCGAACTGACCGAGGAGGGAAACCTCTTGTTCCGCGGGCGTAGGGGTGTCTTCCAGGGCGTGACGGACGTCGCGAGCCATCCCGTGGCGGCCGCTATGTCACGCATCGAGGTGGACGTGCCACGCGCGAAGGAGGCCAAGGCGTGAAGACGCTCTTTCCCTATCCGGTCCTGTCCGGCGAGGTCGTTCTGGTTGCCGACAGGGTCGTGGTCGACAACATCCCCCGGCAGTGGCAGGCGATCTCCGAGCGGGAGCACGTGATCGCCCTGCACGAAGTGAAGGGGCGCTGGACAGAGATCCGTATCAAGGTGACGGTCAGGGTGGACGCCGGAGAGTTGTCCATGGGCCCGTGGGCCGCGCCGACCTGCGTCGCTGTCGTACGTAATCCCAGGACCAGGATTCGTCATACGTTCCCGCTGGCCCCGGCGGGCGACGGAGTCTGGGAGGGCGACGTGGAGCTGCGTCGGGGCGAGCAGCTCGACGCCTGTGAGATAGATGCCTGGATCGTGGCGGATGTCGACGGCGAGTCGGGCCGGCTGATCGGCAGGGCGAGCGAGCGCTGGCGTGCCGACTTCGAGGCGAAGACACCTACCCAGCAGCGCTCCATCAAGATGGTGTGGAAGGACTTTACGGACGATGTGGATCTCGCCGAGTTCCGCGACGACCCGTGGCTTCTCGACGCTCAGGCCGACGAACCCGTCCTCTATCTGAATTCCTCGGTGGAGGGTCTGCGGGGCGTGCTGGAGAACGCGGCCACCCCCGAACAGAAGGTGGTGCGTGATGTCATGGCCGCTCAGATAGCCTCCGAGACATGGGCCTCGATGTTCAACGCCGCCCTGTACGCGAGTGACGTGGAGAACGGGCAGGCGCAATGGCCCGGAGGCTGGCACGAGGACGTCCTCAAGCGCATGCTGCCGGACGTCTTCACGGACCGTTCCCCGAGCGAGGGGCTCGCGGAGCTCGTCGAAAGGCGCACCGAGGGACAGAGTGGCGGAGATCTGCAAAGACGCGTGATGCACGCTGCGACCCTCCAGGCCCGTAAACCGAAGGCCGTGACAGGTGCGCTCAAGTCGCTCGCCCGGATGGCCAGTGCGAAGGAGTCGGCGTGAGCACTGCCGAGTCGGGAACGGTTCGGGAAGGGATGATCGGCCTGCTGCCGACGTCCGTGGCCCTCAAGGTCCTCACCTCAGGCGTCCTAGCGGGCTACGAGCCGATGCCCGGCCCCGAGCGTCTCCGTAGGAGCGCCGAATTCCCCACGGGCGTGACACACGGGAGGGAAGCGGAGGCCGTCCGCCTGCTGTGCGAAGAGGCCATGCGGCGATTCCGAAACGAGGCGCCGACGGCCTCCGACGCCTGGCTCGCTCCCCGGCTGCACTACACCCTGCGGATCACGCGGGCCGAGGCCGCCGACTCCGGGCTGTGGAACTTCCTCGCGATGTGCGTGGCGCCGGAATTCGTGCGGTGGCGCTGGGGGAAGGCTACGGAGGGTGACCGCCGTGCGGTGGGTCAGGCCGCCCGCTTCACCGGACCGTGGCACTCCCAGTGCTTCTCCCGACTGTGGTGGGCGGCCGAGCTCTTCCGGGACGGCCCCGACTACGGACCGGCGGAGATCGCCTGCGGTAACCAGGACGTCCTGAACACGGTCCTCCGGCAGGAACTGGTCCTGCACCGTCCCGCCGCGCAGGCGCTTGTTCACCTGCTGAAGAGCCGGGTGATGACCACCGGTCGCGAGGTCAACGGGTTGGCGAAACTCGCGTACGCGGCGTCCGCCACGATGATCTACGAGGTGCTGGCGCCCGACGAACCTCAGGACGCCGAAGAGCTCCAGTACTGGATCGACGCCGCCACGGACGCCGCGGAGGCACCTTACGATCGACTGCCCGACGGTCCGGACGACGGGCGGGTCGACAAGCACTCCATCAGCACGTTGGTGGAGTGGTTCGAGCGCCTGGCGGCCGTGGCGCCCGTGCGGGGCAAGGAGATCCTGGAGGCGCCGGCGGCCCCGCGCTCTGCGGGTGTCAGTCTTGCGAAGACCGGCTCCGGCCTCTGAGGGCTTCGTAGACCACCGAGGCGAGTGCTTTGGCCAGGCCGACGGGTACGGCGTTGCCGATCTGCCGAGCAATCTGGATCTTGGTGCCGTACCACTTGAAGTCTTCGGGGAAGCCTTGGATCAAGGCCGCCTCGTACTGGGTGATGGGACGGTCCTCTATGGGGTGGAGGTACCGTCCCTTCTCGGGTTTGAAGGCCTCGGTGCGAATCGTCACGGAAGGGCGATCAGCATGCATCCGACCCATGACGTCGCCCGAGCCGGCTTTGTGCCCGTCCCAACTGGGCGTCGATAGATAGACGCATCGATCCTCGAAAATCGCCCACTTGCCCCGCAGATCATTGCGATTTCCGCCAGGCGGAATGACGGCGTAGCGAGCCAAAGACAAAGGCTCCGGAGTCCGCCGGATATGGAGCTCGGGGGTGAGGTACGGGCCGGGCTGGCGGAGTTTCAGCGGGGAATCGTCATCGCCGGGACGATCAGGGAATTCCTGAAGCTCTACCCCGGCTGTGGTGTCGAAGACTGCAGGCCCGACGGCAACCCACGGCTCCCGGGTGGTGGTGTCGTCACTCAGCTGCGGCTGCCACTTCTCGGGCTTGCGATCGTGAGTAGGGCGGGGGTGAGGGACGGCATGCTCCAGGTCTTTCCTCAGATCCGTGTGAGTGCCGATGACGATGACACGCTTACGAGCCTGTGGCACACCGTAGTCCGCGGCGTTCAGGATTTCGACGGACAGCTCGTATTTCTCGAGCTGCTCACCTTCTGCGGTGATTTTGCTCAGCGCGTCGAACTGGCCCGAACGGAGAAAGCGATCCACGTTCTCCATGATGAAGATCCGCGGCTCGACTTTCTGCACGATGCGAATGTATTCCTGCCAGAGCAGGTTGCGCGGGTCGTTCTCGTCCTCCTTGCCCAGACCGGAGAATCCCTGACAAGGCGGCCCGCCCAGGATCACTTCGGCGTCGGTGAAGTCACCCGGGTCCCAGTCCTTGATGTCACCGGCGTGCACTTTTGTGTCCGGGAAGTTCGCTGCATACGTGGACGCCGCAGCCTTGTCGAACTCCACCGCTGCCACGGAGTGGAACGGGGACGAGTCGTGTCCCTCGGGCACGTACTCGTGAAAACCCTGTGAAAAGCCTCCGGCGCCCGCGAACAGGTCGATCACCTTGATCGGTTCGGTGCGGGTGGAGTCGGAGGCAGGGCTGGTCATGGTGGGGAAGTCTAGTCTGCGGAGGGTACTGCGCCGAGTGCGCACGCGGTGACCGTGCACACCATCCGGGACCGGCTCACGCCTTCCCTCCCGCCTGTGGGGCGAGCGCATCGGCGATCGCCCGCCCCACGGCCTCGGCGACCGGGGGCGGCGACGCGTGACCGACCTGACGGAAACGGGAGGTCTTGAGGCCCTCCAGCGTCCAGTCGGCAGGGAAGGCCTGCAGTGCGGCCACCTGTGGAATGGTGAGTTTCGGGAGAAGCTTGCGATTCTCGGCATCCGGCAGCCAGGGGAAGTCTTCCGCCGGCACTGCGTCGCCGAGCGATTCCCCGTTGACCCCCAACCTGGCCCAGGCGGCCTTGCTGCCCTTCTGGCCCAGGTCGGCGCCGCCGCGCCCCTTCGAGCCGCCGACGATCGTCGGGGCCGGACGGTTCGCGTGTTTCGCCCACGCTGTGGCGTGGGGCCAGCCGTGTTCCGCCATGGAGGGGCCGAGAACCTCGCCCACCGTGGGCGTCCGACTCTCCACGGCCTCGGGCCACCGGAACCGATCGGAGTACGGGCCCTGCAGGGCTACGAAGAAACCCTGCTTCCGCTCTTGGGGGACGCCGAAGTCGGCGGCGTCGAGAACCGCGGAGTGCACCCCGTAGCCGAGGTGCTCCAGCTCCTCGTGGACGAACTTGCGGAGATCAGCGAGCTTCGGGGACTCGACCAGGTCCGCGATGTTCTCGATCAGCAGGGCGCGGGGGCGTATGCCGTGCGCGAGGTAGACCGTCGCCTCGAGAAGCTCGCGGGCCTCCCGGTCCTGGGGACGCTCCTTCCCGTCCACCACGGGCTTCACCCGGGGCGGACCGGCGGCCATCAGGTCCACGCCGTGGAGGGGGGAGTCCTCCTCGGGGTCGAAGGTGAGCAGGTCCTCCTCCAGCACATTCCACTGCTCCCTGTTGGTGCGCAACGTCGCGCAGGCATCGCGGTCGTTCTCGATCAGCGCCAGCGGAGCGAACCCGGCCCGTTCCAGGCCCAGAGCCTGTCCGCCGGCCCCGGCGCAGAGCTCGAGAGAGGTGAGACGGGGCTGTCGCACGGGGGTATCTCCTGGGGGAACGGGCACGGAAGGCGCTCGGATCAACTGGAACGGCTCACTGGGAGATGATCGCCTCGTTCTCGCGGGAGGAGTCGATCGTGGTGAAGCGGATTACCTGATTGCCTCGGCCGCGAGCCGCCGACGGGGCGACGAAGGAGAAGGCCATGACGACCTTGCCGGGCTCGATCCGTCCGTCCGGGGCGATCGAGCCGGAGTTGCGTTTCTCGACGATCGGGTAGAGAGCCAAAGCGCCTCGACGCTCCCGCGCATAGCTCTCCGTGGCCGCATCCCCGCAGGACGGCAGTGTCCCCGCCACCCTGAGCAGCGCGGCGCGGTGCCGGGGGTTGCTGACCGCTCCGAACAGAGGGTCGCGGCGTCTCTCGACTCCGAACCAGGAGAAGGACCGGCCGGAGTCCCCCAGGAGGATCTCCTGTCGCCGGGTGGAGTGCTGAGGGGCGACCACGAGCCAGTCGTCGATCTGCCCGGCCTGTTCGGTGATCTCTTCCAGGTAGGTCAGGTGCGGCGCGAACTGTTCGCCGGAGTGCCACTTCAGGGAGGACAGGACGTCGAGCACGGCCGCGGCAGGGACGGTGCCCGCGAACGCCTCGAAGCGGTGCGGCCTGACAGCGCCCTCGAACCGGTGGCTGAACGTGGTCCTGATGCTCGGCAGCTGTTCCAGGATCGGCAACCAGAGATCGACATTGTGGCGGAGCGCGGCCGGCTGTACGGGGAAGGCCGTGGGCTCCTGCCACTCGCCCGGCGACCTCAGTTCGACGAGGCGGGCGTTGTACATCTTGTTCCGGCTGGTCGGCTTCAGCCAGGGCAGGTGCTGGGAAACGAGCGGCGGGACCTGCGCCGGTGTGACCTGAGGACGTCCGTCGATCAGGACCGAGTACTGGGCGAGCTGGGCTCGGAAGGACTCCTCGTCCTGGCAGATGGCTTCGAAACCTTCGTAGAGGTCGAGCTCCTTGCTCCCTGCCGTCTCATTGCGGCCGATCCACAGACGGACCAGGTCGCGGTAGCCGTCCCGGAAGCCGAACCAGCGCCCCATCTGCATCATGCTGGAGGCATTGCCTGCCCGTCGGCGGTAGTACGAGATGGTCAGCCCCTCCACGGTGAATCCGCGGGACAGCTTCTGTCCACCCAGAAGGATCTTCCAGATGGACCGGCGCTCGAAGTCCGCCTCGCCACTCTCGATGTCCTTGTCGCCGTTGACGACGATGACCGGGGCGAGGTCACCGCCGATGCGGGTCACGGCGGCACCGATGTGCGAACCGAGAGCCTCGAAGGTCTCCGGGACGGCGTAGTCGCCCGCTCGCGCACGCGACACCGGAAGCAGATCGGACTCGAACAGCTTGCGCAAGCGGTCGTGCCCGGCCGCACTGGTGTAGCCGGACTCGTCCCACAGCCTGAGGATGCGGCCTTTGAGTTCGCGGTGATCCGCCGTGAGGCGTGACTCGTGCACCAGCATGGTGTGGTGCCGGTAGAAGTTCGACGGAACCAGCGGGTCCTCGGCTTCTCGGTAGATCTTTACCGCGGCGGTGAGGACGAACATGTCCATGGCCTGCCGGAGCGACAGATCGTCGTCCTCCTCCTCGGCGGCGTCGACGGAGCGGATGTACGCCAGTTCGTTGGAATCGGCGAACGTCCGTTCCTCCTCCGGGACCTGCCCGTCCAGGTCGTGGAAGTCCTGGACACCCATGTACCCCTTCGGACGGGGGAGCGAGATCAGGAAGTCCTTCGGGAAAATGTCCTCGGTGTCGCTCGGGTCGATGAACACGTTGGCGAACGGGGTCGCGGTGTAGCCCACGTACTGGGCCCTGGGCAGCAGCCTCAGCAGTTCCGAGAGCTTCTCATTGATCGCGGTGCGTTCCGCACTGCTGCTGCGCGGGTTGACGGTGTTGACCGACGCCTCGTCGGACTCGTCGTCGATGATCAGGGTGGGAATCTCGCCGAGCAGTCCGCTGATCTTCTTCAGATCCTTGACCAGCTTGCTCAGCACCGTCTTGTTCTTTTTGACGACCATGAGGCGAGCCGCGGCGTGGTCCAGGTTGCGCGGGTCGTGCAACGGGAGCGACTTCTCGCGCTTCTCGATCTCCAGGGCGCGAATTCCTTGAGCCAGGGACTTGTAGTCGTTCTCCCGCGTGGTGAGGCGCTCGATGTCGAAGGCGCCGAGTTCGGAGGGCAGGCCGCCGTGCTTGATGAAGCGGCCGCGCAGCCAGTCACGGTCATCGGCGTAGTCCGACTCGGTCTCGACCGTCCCGCGCAGAATGTTCTCCCGGCCGACGAGTTCCATGTCGAGTCGCCGCTGAGTCTGACCGCGCAGGAGGTTCAGCGTGCCGCCGAGCACGATGACCAGGCGGTAGCCGGCGTCGACAGCCTTGGCGATGACGCCCGTGAAGTTGGCGGTCTTGCCGGACTGGACGTATCCGACGACCAGCCCCTTCGCCTGGTAGGCCTCGGGCGACGTGGGGTCCGCCAGCCGTTCTACGACGCGCTCGGCGGCTTCGCTCAGATCCGCCACCGTCTCGTCCGACCAACCCTTGACCTCCCGGAGATAGCGTTCGTACGCGGGCCAGTACCAATCGACCCCCCGCGGAGTGCCGAGGCCGCGCCACGGCGTGTACTCCTGGCTTATGACGACAGGACCCGCGTGTGTGCTGACGGGGATCTCGGCGTCGAGGAGTTTGCGTGTCGCGGTCTCCAACCCGAGCAGATCAAAAACCGTGGTCCGACGCTCCTCGGTCCGGGCTTCACTGCCCGCGCACCAGGTTCCGGTGCCTTCGTCCGCACGATCCCACTGGGTGAGCTGCTTGCGCCACAGCTTCAGCAGCGCACGGGACTCCTCGCTGTCACGGGTGATGGCGTCCCTGAACACCGCCTCCGAGGTGTCGAGGGCTATGCCCTGTGCACCCGCGTGAAAGGTGACGATCGCGGACAGGGACATGGGGCTGCCGGCCGGCATGCCCTCCAGGGCACTCCGATGCACCTTCAGGAGGGCCTTGTCGTGGTCGGTGGAAGTCATGTGGTCGTTCCTCGGCTCTGCTGCAGGACGGAAGGGTGCTGTTCGATCACTGGGGAAGGCGGAACGGACCGCACAGGGCCTCCGGCGGACCCGACGACGGCTCCAGCCCGGTGAGGTCGATGTCGTAGGCGATGCTCTTGATCCGCTCGGCGGCCTCCTTCGGGAGGCCGGCGAGGACGGAGCGGTCCAGGGACGGGAAGCAATCGTCGGTCTCCAGGACGAGTGGAACCGTGCGTATCCTCCACCGCTCCTCGTCCTGGCAGCGCGGCAGCGCGACGCCGTCGAGAAGGGCGTTGAGGCGGTCCAGGGCAGTGGGGGCCTGATCGGCCACCTCGCTCCGGACGGACTCGACGCACTGGGTGAGGGTCCGCCCTGCCGCACCTCCTCGCGTCATCTGCACCGAGACGAACCACAGAGGGCGACCGGGCGACGGCGTCAGCTGGCCGAACCCGTGCACAGAGTGGCGACGCTCCTCAGCGGAGGTGGTTTTCACCTCTATGTCGTACGCCTCGGTACTGAAGTCGTGTTCCTCGCCGAGCGGGCCCTTCCACGACTCGACGGCAGTGGCCCAGCCGTGGGCCGCGGCCAAGCTGCTCAGGACGGTCAGTTCGCCCATCAGACCTATGCGCCGTTCCATAGA
This sequence comes from Streptomyces sp. SCA2-17, assembly GCF_044336695.1. Taxonomy (NCBI): domain Bacteria; kingdom Bacillati; phylum Actinomycetota; class Actinomycetes; order Kitasatosporales; family Streptomycetaceae; genus Streptomyces; species Streptomyces sp. SCA2-17. Next base: position 2,875,615 of record NZ_CP117521.1, on the reverse strand, counting down.
GAGCTCACGCGGTTTTTCGAGCAGCGCACGCCAGGCGCGCACCGTCTCGCCGAAGGCCTGCTCGGGAGTCCGGTGCTCCACGGTCACACGGTCGGCGACTGCGCACAGGAGATCGTGGAAGTCGCGCAGCAGGTTTCGTTGGGTCGTCCGCAGCCGTGCCATGCGGAGGCCCTGATGGGCTATTTCCTCCACGCGTATCAGAGGGTGCGGGGACCTGGGCACCCGCTGCCGCGGGCTCAGCTGGAGGTGAAGCGCTATATCCCGGTCGTCTGAGACCACGTAGTCCACGCGTGGTGATCCGGGTGCGGCCAACGGGAAGGAGACACTGAGGCCCGATTCCAGGTACTCCTCGACCTCGGACCAGGACGCTCGACTGTCAGCTGTCATGGTCGGTCACCCGGTCGAGCTCACTGCGAGCGGCCGACACCAGGATCGACTGCCACAGCTGCAGGTTGTCCTTCTCGCGGGAGCCGCTGTACTCCTTCTCGAACACCCGGTGCAGCATCAGGTACATCAGGGACTTCAGGAGCGGGGCATCGTTGAGGCTGCCGTCCCGGCCGCCCAGGATCGCCCGACGGTAGTGTTGGTTGAGGATGACGAGACGGTTCTCCCGATCCAGTTCGAAGAAGAGGTCCGTGTCGAGCTTCTGCCACAGCATCGAGATCGGCTCTTCCAGGGGGAGGAGGGGGAGCTCCTCCTCGATGGTGGACCGTACTTCGGGCGCGAGGCCTCGTCCCGGGCCGATCACGGGCTTGCGCTCGGTGCCGGAGCGCTTCCGGGCTTCCCGGTAGACGTTGTCCGCATCCGTGAGGTACTGGGTGAACGGCCGTCCGCGTACATCGGTGGCCTTTTCCAGTGCTTCGACGAATTCGGGGGAGGTGTCGACCCCGGATTTCTTGACCGTGAGTCGGAAGACGTCGTTCGGCGCCGGGGGCAGGTCGACGGCGACCCGGGCGAGCGAGAGGTGCTGCTCGGGCAGGCGGAGGTTGTTCCAACCTCCTGCCTGCACCAGACGGTCATTGCGGTAGAAGTAGAACCCCTGACGGTCGATCACCGTGCCCACTGCCCGGTACTCGTCGAGGTTCGACTTGGGCGGCCAGATGTGGGCCGCGAGGGAGACGTCGATCGCCGCTCCCGGAACAGTCGTGGTGAATCGACGCGGATAGTCCACGCTGCCCGATACCGGATAGCCGAAGGGGTCGAGAGGCTCGACGCCGAAGTCCAGGTACACGGTCCGCGTACGTACGTCCTCGACGGCGATCGTGATGTTGAAGTCGTCGCGGGCCAGGAAGCGGTGCAGGTACAGGCCGAGGTGGAGTCCCAGCTTATTGATCGTCCGCTGGAGATAGCGATCCGTCTGACCGCTCCCGCCGTGCTTCGGGAAGTCCTTGACCCCGTCCCATCGGACGACGGTGCCCTGCCACTGAATAGGACGATTGTTGTCGTACCGGTCGATCAGGCTCTGCGCGTACGAGGGATCAACGATGTCGCACTGGAAATCCGCCCGCGCGTTCTCCATCCGCCAGCGACGGCCCACCGTGCGGGTCCGTTTGGTGGTGCTCACGACGGTGACGGCATCGGCGTGCGACAGCGAGGCGGATTTGAGCCCTGTGCCGAACATGCCCAGGGCGCCCGACGCGTAGTCCCGGCGGCCGCCGACCGTCATGGCGACGTCCAGGGCTTCCTCGTCCATGCCGTGGCCGTCATCGACCACGAGAAGCGAGACCAGGCGGTCGCCGTCCCGGAGGAAGTGGATGACCACGTCCTTCGCACCGGCATCGATGGAGTTGTCGACGAGGTCGGCTATGGCGACCTCGAACCCGTACCCCTGGCTGCTCAGGGCCTCGACGTAACGGGGGTCGGGCGGCAGGTGCTTGCTCCCTGCGGTGGGGACGTCGAACTTCCAGTCGGTCATGTTCAGCCTTGGCATCCAAGTTGTCGGCACTGTTAAGTGCGGTGACAGAATTTGTGCGACCAATAGTGACCGTAGTACACACAACTGACGATGAAGCCCGATCCGTGCACATCCGATCGGTCCGGAGTGCATTGCGAGGCCACAGGTCAGCGGCGGGAGGCCTTTGCCACGGCGACGGCTGCGGCCACGTCGGCGGCCACGGCTGCGGGGTCCTGGTGTTCCCAGAAGCGCAATACCGTCCAACCTGCCTCGATCAGGCGCTCGTTGGTCTCGCGGTCCCGGGCGATGTTCCGGTCCAGCTTCTGTCGCCACCAGTCGGCGTTGGCTTTCGGACTGGTGGCGTGCTGCGGGCAGCCGTGCCAGAAGCAGCCGTCGAGGAAGACAGCGACTTTGATGCCGGGAAAGGCGATGTCGATGCTGCGCCGTGGCATGCCCGGCACCTTGTGGTGGAGTCGGTAGCGATGCCCTGTGCTGTAGAGGAGGCGCCGTACCGCCATCTCCGGAGTCGTGTTCCGACTCGCCTGGCGACTCATCTCGGCTGACTTGCGAAGCGAGGGGGGAATGACGGGCACGCTTCCATTCTGCCCCGGAACGGGGGCCCGTCGGGGTGCCCTTCTGAGGCCCATGACCACCATTTTAAAACACTAGTTCGATATGTCACTCCCGCGTGTGAGACTGAGGCGTCTGTTCACATCGCAATGAGGGGGGACCATGAGCTTCAGCGACGGAGGGCTCACGTCGATCGAGATCTGCGCCGGCGCCGGTGGACAGGCGCTGGGTCTGCACGCCGCAGGATTCCGGCACCTCGCGCTCCTGGAGATCGACAAGTCGGCATGCAAGACGCTGCGTGCCAACGTGCGGGATCACCCGGAGTGGGCAGGTTGCGAAGTCGTCGAGGGGGATCTGAAGGACATCGACCCCTTCGCCCATGCGCAGCTCGCGAAGTTCGGTCTGAAGCCCGGCGAGTTGGACCTGCTCGCCGGCGGGGTGCCCTGTCCGCCGTTCTCCACCGCCGGTAAGCAGCTGGGGGAGGAGGATGAGCGGGACCTCTTTCCCAGGATGCTTGAGCTGGTAGATCAGCTCCGCCCGAAGGCGGTGATGATCGAGAACGTCAAGGGGATCCTGGAGACGAAGTTCGAGGACTACCGCGATCGGATCGTCGCAGAGCTGGAGGGGTACGGCTACGACTTCTGCGGCTGGGAACTGATCGAGGCCTGTCGCTACGGAGTTCCGCAGCTCAGGCCCCGGGCGATCCTCGTCATGATCGCCAAGGAGCTCACTGCTGACGTGAAGTTCGAGTGGCCTGTGGGTGACGACAGCATCTCCACGGTGGCGGACGCTCTCGAAGAAACCATGCGCGAGCGATGCGAGCCCCATGGGGCCAGAGGACAGGCTGTCTTTGACAAGTGGCTGGGCAAGGCCACGGAGCGTGGCACTGAGGCGCCGACGCTCGTCGGAGGGTCCAAGAAGCACGGCGGAGCCGATCTTGGTCCTAGCCGGGCCAAGGCTGCGTGGGCCGCACTCGGCGTCGATGCGATGGGCGTGGCCAACGACCCGGACGCGTGCGTTCCTGAGCGCGATCTCTTCAGGGAGAACGGCCCGATGCTCACGGTTGAGCAGGCTGCCATCATCCAGGGATTCCCGCGGCACTGGCACTTCGAAGGCGGGAAGACGGCCCGGTACCGCCAGATAGGCAACGCCTTTCCGCCGCCGGTCGCAGAGGCAGTGGGAAGGGCGATCGCGGCAGTTCTCCGTCCGGACGATCGACCGAGCTCTGCGTTGAACAACATGCGCGTCGTGATTCCGGCTGCGCGACGGGATACCGGGCGCGTTGCACCGGCCGCGAAGCATCGCCCCGCGGGTTCCGCGCCTACGGAGTCGGGGCAGCCTGCGTCCCCGGAGGCGGAGCCCGAGCACGCAGGCCCGAATGCCTGAGCAAGGTGATCGGGCCCTGCGCTGTCGAAGAGGCTGCTAACGGGTCGGTCCCGGGCCTTGCCAAGGCCCGGGAGCCTGCACGTTCTGCCACGGCTGCGGGGGTGCGGCCCATCCCTGCTGCATCGGCACGAATGGCCGCGGCAAGGTTGCTGAGGCCTGGGTCAGGGATGGTTGGGCTATGTGTTTGCGGGTCCAGAGGTGGTGGAGGAGTTCCTGTTCGCGGGCTGTGAAGTCCGGGCCCGCCGTGCCGTTGTGGGCGCGTTGGCGGAGGAAGGCCAGGGACGTTGCGAACGAGATGTACTCCGCCACCGTGCGGGCCGCCGCCGGGCCGCCCGTGCGGCGGGCCACGTCGCGGGCTATGCCGCGGGCCCGCATCGAGGAGAGGGCGAGGGGCTCGGGCGGGGTGAGCCAGCCGGCGATCTGGTAGGCCGGGAGGAAAGTGCGGATCGTGCGCAGCTCGTTCTGGCGGGACCAGATCGCCAGCCAGGTCAGGGCGCCGAAGACGGGCACCATGAAGAGGGCGTAGACCGCGAGGAAGGCCAGGGGCGACAGGCTGGCCGAGCCGTTCCACACCGAGTGCAGGACCATCGCGGTGAGCAGGCCCGCGAAGGGGACGAGGACGCGGAGCACCTTGCGGCGCGGGGCCAGGGTCGCCGCGATGCCGAAGCCGAGGCCCGTCATCGTGGTGAAGAGCGGGTGGGCGAACGGCGACATCAGGACGCGCATGAAGAACGTGGCCGCTGTGGCCGCCGGCACGCCGTTGTGGCCGAAGCTCAGGTCGGTGGCGAAGGCGTTGCCCAGGTAGAGGATGTTCTCGGTGAACGCGAAGCCCGTGGCCGTGATGCCCGCGATCACCACGCCGTCGACGGTGTTGTTGAAGTCCCGGCGCCGGAAGAGGTAGAGCAGCAGCACCGCGGCCGCCTTGCCCGTCTCCTCCACCACGGGCGCGACGAACGTCGCCCCCCACTTGTCGGCCTCCGGGCGCTGCGCGAGGTCGACGGAGCTGAGCAGCCACTCGGTGGCGTAGCCGTTGGCGATGATGGCCATCAGTGTGGCCGCGCACGCGCCCCACGAGAAGGCGAAGACCAGGTTCTTCCAGGGCTTCGGCTCGACGCGGTCCATCCAGCGGAACGCCGCCACCAGCAGCGGCACGGGCAGGACGGCGAGGCCGAGCCCCACCAGGAACCCCTCGGTGCCGGTCTGCTCCCGCACCAGGGCGAGGATCACCAGGCCGCACAGGGCCAGGAGCAGGATCAGCGCGCCGGCGCGTACCGCCTTGTTGTCCCACAGGGCGCGGCGCGGTTTGTAGCGCCAGCCCGCGGGGGCGGGCATCGCGGGGAAGTTCGGCTGCTGACCGGAGGCGGGCACCGGCCCGGCCGCAGGCTGCTGGTGGGGTGGGGACTCATGCACCCGACGACCCTAACCAAGGGACGCCGGAGCGACCCCGAAATTCCGGGGCCGATAGTCCGGGCCGGGTCCGGCCCTCCCGCCCCGCCACCTGCCGACGCGCGTCAGGGCGGCAGGGCTCAGTGCGCCTTGCGGCGGAACAGCAGGTCGTGGACCACGTGACCCTTGTCCAGCCCCTGCCCCTCGAACCGGGTCAGCGGACGGAAGTCCGGGCGGGGCGCGAAGCCGCCGTCGGGCTGGGTGTTCTCGAAGTCCGGCGCCGCGGAGAGCACCTCCAGCATCTGCTCCGCGTACGGCTCCCAGTCCGTCGCACAGTGCAGCAGCGCGCCCGGGGCCATGCGCGTGGCCGCCAGCGCCAGGAACTCCGGCTGGATCAGCCGGCGCTTGTGGTGCCGCTTCTTGGGCCACGGGTCCGGGAAGTAGACGCGCAGGCCCGCGAGGGAGTCCGGGACGAGCATCTCGCGGAGCAGGATGATCGCGTCGCCGTTGGCGACCCGGATGTTGTTCAGGCCGTTCCGCTCGGCCAGGCCGAGGAGATTGCCCTGGCCGGGGGTGTGCACGTCGCAGGCGAGGATGCCCGTGCCCGGGTCGGCCGCCGCCATCTTGGCCGTCGCCTCGCCCATGCCGAAGCCGATCTCCAGCACGACGGGCAGCTCGGGGTCGCCGAAGAGCTCGCCGAGGTCCAGCTTGCTCAGGCCGTCGATGTCGAGGCCCCACTGGGGCCACAGGCGGCGCAGGGCCTCGCCCTGGCCGGTCGTGACCCGGCTGCGGCGCGGCTGGAACGAGCGGATGCGCCGCTCGTGGTGCGAGCCCGCCGGGTCCGGCGCCGGACCGTCGGGGAACATCGGCTCGCGACGGCCACGGGTCTGCTGCGCAGCGGCCGAGGAAGCAGCGGCCGAGGAAGCAGAAGCCGAGGAAGCAGGAGCCGAAGAAGCGGCGGCGGCCGGAGAAGCGCTGGTCGCTTCGGCGGCAGAAGCGGTGGTCGCCTCGGCGGCCGGAGCGCCGGCCTGCTCGCCGACGGTCGCGGGGGCTGAGGGGGAAGCGTGGTTCTCGGACACAGTTCTTCAATTCTACGGGCGTCCGGAAACTAGCCCGAGGTTCTAGATTTCCGCAGGTCAGATGGTGTCCATCGCCCGCAGGGCCCGCCGCGCCACCTCCCGCCCGATGGGCAGCGCGGCCGTAGCCGCCGGGGAGGGCGCGTTCAGCACGTGCACCATCCGCGGCGACTCCGCGAACAGGAAGTCGTCCACGAGCGTGCCGTCCCGCAGCACCGCCTGCGCCCGCACCCCCGACGGGGCCGGTATCAGGTCCTCCGCCGTCACCTCCGGCAGCAGGCGGCGCGCCGCCTCCGTGAAGGCGCGCTTGGACAGCGAGCGCCGCACCTCCCCGGCGCCGTAGCGCCAGTGGCGCCGGGCGAGCTGCCAGGAGCCGGGCCAGCCCACCGTCCCCGCCAGCTCGCCGGGGCGCACCGTCAGCCGTCCGTAGCCCTCGCGGGCGAGTGCCGGGACCGCGTTCGGCCCCAGGTGGACCGTGCCGTCGATGCCCCGCGTGAGGTGGACGCCCAGGAACGGGAACGCCGGATCCGGCACCGGATAGACCAGGCCGCGCACCAGCTCCGCACGCTCCGGGACCAGCTCGAAGTACTCCCCGCGGAAGGGGACGATCCGCACGCCGGGGTCGTCGCCCGCGAGCCGCGCGACGCGGTCGCTGTGCAGCCCCGCGCAGTTGACCAGCGCGCGGGCGCGCAGCACCTCGCCGAGCCCCGTGCGCACCGCGACCGCCGCACCGCGCCGCCCGATCACGCGCGCCTCCGCCCCGTACCGCACGGAGGCCTCCGCGTCCTCCGCCAGACGGGCCAGGCAGCGCGCCACCGCGCCGTAGTCGCACACGCCCGTCGAGCCGACGTGGATGGCCCCCGTGCCGCGGACGTGCGGCTCGTACTCGGCTATCTGGGCGGGGCCGAGCTCGCGCACCGGCACGCCGTTCTCCCGGCCGCGCTGGACGAGGGCGTGCAGCCGCGGCAGCTCCGCCTGGTCCGTGGCCACGATCAGCTTGCCGCTGACCTCGTGCGGCAGGCCGTGCTCGGCGCAGAACTTCACCATCTCCGCCGCGCCCCGCACCGCGAACCGCGCCTTGAACGATCCCGGGCGGTAGTAGATCCCGCTGTGGATCACCCCGCTGTTGCGCCCGGTCTGGTGCAGCGCGGGACCGGGCTCCTTCTCCAGCACCACGACGCGCGTACCCGGCCGGGCGCGCGTGATCGCGTAAGCCGTCGACAGGCCTACGATGCCGCCGCCGACCACCAGCACATCGCAGTCGTACGCCCTCACCACGTCACCTCCCCGCGCCTGCCGGCACACCCGCGACCGGGCATCCGGGACCCCTCGGCGCCTCACCCACGTCCCCCATCATGACCTGCGCCACTGACATCCGGTCGAAACCCAGGTCAGAGAGGGGATCGGGAAAGCTCACACAGGGGGAACGCGAAAAGAAGTGATCACACGAAGCGATCACACGCTCGTGCCGAAGCCATCCCTGGCGCCGATAACGCGGATAAAGCCGACACCGCCGCCCTCACGCCGACACCGCCGCCCTCACGCCGACACCGCCGCCCTCGCACCAGCGGCACCGCCCTCGCACCAGCGGCACCGCTCTCACACCGCGCCGGCACCGCCCTCACACCGGCGACAGCACCCTCACGCCAGCGACACCAGCAGCGGCCGCGCCCTCTCCCGCAGCTCCATCACCCGCGGCTCGTCCCCGTACGGCTCCAGCCGGTGCAGCAGATCGCGGACGTACTCCGTGGTGCGCGCCGAGGAGATCCGGCCCGCGACCTCCACGGCCCGCGTGCCGGCCGCGCAGGCCGCGTCCAGATTGCCGGACTCCAGCTCGGCGACGGCGGACACCACGAGCCGCAGCCCGTGCGAGCGGACGAACTCCTCCGTCGGGCGGGCCAGCGCCTGCTCCGTGAAGCGCTGCACCTGCCGGGGCATGCGCAGGTCGCGGTAGCACTCGGCCGCATCCGCCGCGAACCGCTCGTGGCTGTAGAAGTCGAGCCAGGACGGGTCCGGATCGCCCGTACGGGCCCGCTCCAGCCAGCCCTCGGCGGCCTTCAGCGCGGCACCGCACGCGGGTGCGTCCCCGGCCTTGGCCTGGGCCCTGGCCTCCACCAAGCGGAAGAAGCTCATGGTGCGGGCGGTGGCCAGGCCGCGATTGCGCTCAAGGGCGGCCTGCGCCAGGTCGACGCCCTCGTCGGCGAAGCCGCGGTACGTGGCCTGCAGGCTCATCGAAGCGAGTACGTAGCCGCCCAGCGGCACGTCGGCGGCCGCGCGGGCGAGCCGCAGGGCCTGGATGTAGTAGCGCTGCGCGGCCTCCTGCTGGCCGGTGTCGAAGGCCATCCAGCCGGCCAGCCGGGTCAGCTCCGCGGTGGCACCGAAGAGCGAGCGGCCCACCTCGTCGCTGTACGAACCGAGCAGCAGGGGCGCCGCGTCGACCCGCAGGCACTCGGGGACCATCGACGAACGCCAGTCGCCCCCGCCGTACTTGGAGTCCCAGCGGCGCGCGTCCTCCGCGGCCTCCCGCAGCTTGCTGACGTCACTGTGGCCCACGCGCTGCGGTATAGCGCCGTCCGGGCCGCCCCCGCCCTCGGCCTCGCCGGCCGCCGTGTGGGCCTCGCGCGCGACCGAGCTGTCGGCGGGCGTTATCAGCCACCGGGAGGCGGGCGTCGCGTAGGCGCTGACGGAGAAGGATCCGGCCAGGCTCTGCCAGATGCCACCACCCCCACGGCGACCGGCGAGATCCAGCCTGTACAGCTCCGTGGCGGAGCGCACGGCCTGGCCGACATCGCGCGGAAAGGAGAGCCCGACCTCGGGAGCCGGATCCGCGTCCGCGAGGCCGATCTCGTGCAGCGGGACGGGCCGGCCGAGCTTGCCGGCGATCGCCGCGGCGATCAGATGGGGCGCCGCTCCCTGGGGCACCATGCCCTTCGAGACCCAGCGCGCGACGGACGTCTTGTCATAGCGAAGCGTCAATCCGCGCTGCGCACCGAGGTCGTTGACCCTGCGCGCGAGACCGGCGTTGCTGATCCCGGCGAGGGCGAGGACGGTGCCGAGCTTCTCGTTCGGCCCGCGTGGCTCCCTGGACATGCGCACCCCTCGACGACGCGACGCCCGCCCCGGCATAGGCGCGGGGCATTCGTAAACCCAGCGTAGTTCCCCGCATCCCGACCGTTAAGAGGTGGTGTCCCGGATGGCGAGATTCTGGTCCGTGCGGACGTGCACCGAGGGGCACGTGCTCCGGTTGTGTGGGGCTGTGCGCCCGCCGTGCGCTCTGTCCGCGCCATCAAGGGAGCGCTTCCATGGGAGTTGCGTGGGTTGGCCCGCTGCACTGGATCCAGTGGGCTGGGGGAAGCCGCCGCCTCATTCCCCGCGGGCGGCGGACCGGTCCGGGAGGCGGCTGACCGCCTCCCGGACCGTGACGCGTGGGTCGAAGCACCGGGCGAGTGCGCCCCCGCGGCCGCACCGCCCCGAGTTTGGCCGGATAGCGCCGTCCGGAACGCTGCGCCTGGCCGCCCGGGCGGTCGCCCGCTGGCGCCCTACTGCCCTTCGGGGGTACGTCCTTGGCGCGTCGCACGCGCGCGGGGGCCACTCGCCCCTCCGTACGTGACAGCATGGCGGTTGCGTACGCACAGTCGGCTGAGTACGGCGTGACGGCGCGCCATTTCGCTCCGCAATGACGCGAGTTGGGGTGGAAGGCGCGGCCGGTGTGCTGCCTCTTTCGTGTTGGTCTCGTTGTGGCAAACGGCGGACTCCTGTGCATGATGTGTCGCGGTGCTCGGTCAGTTGCCACGTTCGTCGTAAACGTTCGTTGCGAACGTTCGTCGTGAGCGTTCGTCGTTAACGTTCGTTGTCCAGGTTCGTTGTCCACGTCGGTTGTCCACAGCCTGTGGAGGCGTCATGCGCTGGGTGGTGGGGTGGAGCAGCACCCCCTCGGGGACCGTGCGCCAACGTGCCGCGTCCTCCGGCGCCTACGGCCATCACGATGACTTCGACGCCCCGACCGTCCACCCCGTCGGCGCCCAGCTCCTGTGGGGCGACCCGGCCCCCCTGTGGGCCGTCGGTGACTGGCGCCCCGACGAGGTCCGCGTCGTCCAGCTCGACCCCCTCACCCGCCTCGCCGTCCTCGGCCGCTGCGGCGCCGGCGACGAGCAGCTGCGCACCGGGCTCGTCGCCGCCCGCGGCGGCGCTCTGCGCCACCTCACCGCCTGGCCCGGCAGCTACACCGCCGTCGCCCAAGTGGGCCGCCGCACCACCGTCGTAGGCGACCTGGCCGGCGCCCGGCCCGTCTTCCACACCGCCTGGGCCGGCGGCACCGCCTACGCCACCGCCGCCCTGCCCCTCGCCGACCTCATCGAGGCCCAGCTCGACATCGGCCATCTCGCCGCCCTCCTCGCCTGCCCCGACTCCCCGGAAGCTCTCGCCGACGGCACCCCCTACAAGGGCGTACGACGGGTGCCGCCCGGGCACGCCCTCGTCCTGCGCGACGGCGCCCGCGACATCACCGGCTACGAACCGACGGCGTCGCTCGCCGTCTCCGCCGCCCAACTGCCGCCCGACAAGGCCGTCGAGGACATAAGGAACGCCCTCGTCGAAGCCGTGCGCACCCGCCTCGCCGCCCCGCGGCACGCACCCGACCCCGGCTTCGGCGGCCTCGACCCCGGCCCCGTGCCCGGCATGGGGCCCGCCCACCGCCGCGCCGCCCGCGGCGGTCCCGCCCCCGGCGTCGGCGCCGATCTCTCCGGAGGCAGCGCCTCCGCCACCCTGGCGCTGCTCGCCGCCGGACTGCCGGGCCTGCCCGGCACCCCCCTGGGCCACGGCGCCGGCGGGGGCGGACGGCTGCTCGCCGTCACCTTCAACGACCTCGTCACCGACGACAGCCGCGTCCGCCAGGCCGAACTCGAACGGGCCCACGCCATCGCCGCCAACCCCCGGCTGCGCCACATCGTCGTCGCCGCGGGCGAGGAAGCCCTGCCCTACGCGGACCTCGCCGGCGGCCCCCTGACCGACGAACCGGGCCCCTCCCTCATCACCGCCGAACGCCACCGTCACCGCCTCGCCGCAGGCGGCGCGGACCACCTCGTCGGGCACGGCGCCCGCCAGGTCCTCGACGCCCACCCGGCGCGCCTCGCCGATCTTCTGATGGACCGCCGCCGGCGCCACCTGCTGCGGCCCGTCTCGGCGCTCGCCCGCGCCGACCGGGCCTCCGCACAGGCCCTCGTCATCCCCTTCACCGTCTACCGGGCGGCCCGGCGGCTGGCCCGTACGTCCTACCGGGAAGGCCTCGAAGCGGCCGCCGGGCAGCTACGGGCCACGGCCTTCCCCGTCGTGGACGACACCCCGGACCCGGCCCTCCCGGCCGGCGTGGGCGGGGCCGTCGACGCGTCCCTCGCCGCCCTCACGTGGTGCCGGCCCGGGCCCGCCGCCCGCTGGCTCACGGGTGAAGCTCTGGCCGAAGTATCGGTTCGTCTCCAGGCCGCGGCCGTCCGCCCCCAAGGCCTCGCGCAACGCCCCGGGGAGCGCCGCGCGGCCGCCGCCCTCGCCCGGCACGCCGCCGACCACCGCATCCTCGAACAGGCCGCAGAGGTCCGCAGTCAGCGCCTCCACGCCCCCTTCCTCGACAACGAAGTCGTACGGGCCTGCCGCTCGCTCCCCGAGGCGCTCCGAGTGCAGCCGGGAGCGCGCGCCGCGGTCCTGCGCGCCGTCCTCGCCGGGGCGGGCGTGCGCGACCTGCCCCCGGGCTGGGGCGCCACGTCGCACGCAGCGCACGCGGCAGCCGTACGGGCGGGCCTGCGGGCCTCCGCCGGCCCGCTGCTGGAGCTCTTCGAGGCCCCGCTGCTCGCCGACGCCGGACTCGTGGAGGCCCGCGTCGTTCGGGCGGCCCTGCACGGGGCCGCGAACGGCCGTGCACTGCCTCTGGACGGCCTCGCGGAGCTCGTCTCCACCGAGGTGTGGCTGCGGCGCCTGCTGGCCCGGCGCGGCACGTGCTGGACCGGCTCGGCGGCACCGCGCCAGCGGGCGGTGGCGGGCGGCGTGACACCCGGCCCGCCCCTGTGAGGGAGGGCGCGTTGCGCCCGGCGGCGCCGAAGCCGCCTCACGCGAAGCCGCCTCACGCGAAGGGGCCGGTCACCCGCAGGAGATCCACGACCGTGCCCAGTCCGACACCGCCGTCCACCCCATGCCGCGCCGCGGCTGCACCATGAGCCGGATCGTGCGGTGGCCGGAGAGCGGCACGTACACCGGCACCGCCGGCTCCCCGCCCCGCACCACACCGGAACGCCACAGGGGCACGCCGTCGCCGTAGACGGAGAACTGCGCGGCACCGAGCCCCATCGACATGTCGTCGACGCCCACGAGGGCGCTGAAGGCCGTACAGGGCCGGTTCAGCTCGATGGTGACGGCCGAGGGCGCGTGCACGCTCACGCCGTGCCCGTACGTGGCGCCGCCGACCCGCAGGCCGTACCGCTGCCACAGCCAGCTGTGCGCGCCCAGCCGCACCTCCGGCTTCGTACCGTCGCCGGCGCCCGCGTACGAGAGCTGGGCGAGCTGGTAGACGGCGGGCGGCCGGGGCGGCGGCGTCGGGGTGGGCGAAGGCGACGGCGAGGGGGACGGAGACGGGGACGGCGAGGGCGCCGGCCGGTGGACGGGCGGCGCGGGAGGCGGCGACGGCTTCGGCCGCGGCTTGGGCAAAGCGGCGCGGACGGGGACCGCGGATGCCGCGGCGGCGGGACGGGTGGGCGCCACGACGGGCGCCTTCGCCCGGGGCGCCGGCACCGAGGGAACCGGAGTGGGCGTCGGCGACGGGCCGGGGGAGTGGCTCCGCTGCGGCACGGGCGTCGGCCGGGGCGTCGCCACGGGCGCCACCGGAGCCTTGGACGCCTCGGCCTGCGGCGCCGGGGCCGGCGCGGACGAGCCGATCAGGGCGTACGCGACGGCCGCTCCGGCCGCGGCCACCACACCGCCGATGATGCCGATCTTCGCGGGCGCCCCCAGGCCATGACTCGCAGCACTGCTGCCGGAGCCCCCGGCCCCACCGCCCGCACTCCCGCCGGACGCACCACCGGCCCCCGCCCCGGAACCAGCAGCCCCGCCAGTCCCACCGCTCGCAGCAGCGACACCCGCTCCCGCCGCCGTACCGGCCCCGGCCGCCGCCCCTGCCAGGCCCGCGGCCGCCTTGGCCGAGAACCCTGCGGCGAACCAGCCGATGACCGCCACCGGCAGCAGCGCCCGCAGCCGCTCATTGACATCCGCGACCTCCAGCGCCGCCGTACGGCACCGGGCGCAGCTCTCCAGGTGCCTGCGCAGGCCCCGCTCGGCCCGCATCCGCAGCCCGCCCCGGGCATACGCGCCGAGCCGGTCCGCATAGCGCGCGCAGTCGCCGCCCGCTGTCAGCGACGAGCTCACATGGGCCTGGAGATACGCCTGCTTGAGCCCCTCGCGAGCCCGGTGCGCGAGCACCGCCGTCGCATTGGCCGTCAGCCCCAGCAGCGGCGCGACCTCGCTCGGCGACTCCTCCTCGACCGTGGTGTGCCACAGCACCGTCTGCCACCGCGGCGGCAGACTGCGGAACGCCTTCACGGCCAGGGAGTGCTCGGCCTCCTGCATGGCCAGCACATCCGCGCCCTGGCCGAGCGTCTCCCCGACCCCCGGACCGGCCGGCAGCCGCTCGGCCGACGAGGCGAACTCCGCGAAGTCCTCGACGAGCTGCTCCCGCTTGGCGCTCTTGCCCCACGAGGCCGCGACCCGCCGCACCGTGGTGAGCAGATAGGCACGCACCGACGACTCCGGCCCCGCGCCGCCCCGCACCGCTTGCAGGGTGCTCGCGAAGACCTCATTGGTGAGGTCGTCCGCGGTGTGGTTGTCGCGGCAGCAGCTGCGGGCGTAGCGACGGACCGCGGGGGCGTGGCGGCGGTAGAGCTCTTCGTACGCATCGCTCTCGCCGGACCGCATCCGGGCCACCAGCTGGCTGTCCGTCAGGGGCGCTTCGGCGGCAGCATCCGTCCTGCGGTGCTTGCGCCTGCGCTGCCGCGGCACACTGGGCGCCTCGGAACGCCCCTCTCCGGAGGACCGGGGCGAGGGAGGTCTGTCCGCCTTCTCGTTCCCGCTCGACTCTTCCTGCCCGTCAACACCCATAGCGCAGGCCCCTGTACATGCCGGTACACCCGAACACCGGCACAGCGTGGCACAGCGCACGGCCGTCACCGGCACGCGATGGGCAGCAACCACTCGTCCGGGGCGACTTCTGCCGCATGACGTACTGGATGTCACCCGAACGGGGAAGGGGATTCCGGATGCGCCCGGACGGCCTGCAGAGCCGTACCGGGCGCGCCCGTCACAGAAGCGAGCTACGAGGAGCAAGCCGCGCAAGCGTGCTGCCCGCAGCGAGCTACGCGGGCGCGCTGCCGAAGCGAGCCTCAACAGCGCGCCCCCGGAGACCTACTCGGTCGGCCGCGAGCGCAGCCCCTCCAGCAGGATGTCCAGCAGCCGCGAGGACGCCGCCGCCTGCTGCACCGCATCCGGCAGCGACGGCGCGGCCGTCGCTATCACCAGCAGCACGTCGGCCACCGTCACGTCCGGCCGCAGCTGGCCCGCCGCCCGTGCCCGCTCCACGAGCCGCCCGACGACCTCCAGCAGCGCCGCGGCGCCCGCGTCGTGCCGCTCGGCGACCGGAGCCGGCCGCTGCTCGACCAGCCGCAGCTCGTGCAGCTGGCCGCCCGTGGCACCCGGCTGCCGCTGCTGCGGCACGCGCGCCTCGATCTCCTCGGATTCCACGTCGACGCCGACCCGCAGCACCTGCGGCGGCAGCAGCCGGCCCGCGCCGGACGCCACCGACGTGCGCAGGAAGCGCGAGAGCGCCGACCACGGCTCGTCCTCCTGCCCGAGCGCCGTGCGCGCCTGCTCGGTCAGCCGGGCGGTCTCCTCCTCGGCTATCCGCCGCACGAGGACGTCCTTGCTCGGGAAGCGGCGGTAGACCGTCCCCACGCCGACGCGGGCGCGGCGCGCCACGTCCTCCATCGGCGCGCCGTAGCCCAGCTCGCCGAAGACCTCGCGGGCCGCACGCAGTACGTGCTCGAGATTGCGCTGGGCGTCCACGCGCAACGGCGTGCTGCGAACACCGCCCGCCTCTGACGGCGCGACAGCGGTGGACCAATGAGAGCCCTGCATATGCATATGTGTTCCCCCGGTTATGACGTCTCCCCCCGGAGACTCCCCGCCCTGACTGCCGGGGCACGTCTCTGACACCCCGACGGAGTACGAACATAGTTGAGCCCAGGTCAAGAAAGAAGGGGTAGTTCCGCACCGGGCATCCCCGATTGGAGTACTTCCCCCCTCCGCACCGATTCTGCACCACCCCACAACCCCGCCGCATCCCTCCTGACCTGCGCACCTGTCTCTCGAACCGGTGCGCCCCCCGTGGAGGGATCAGCTCCGCCGCCGGTCATACATTTCGCACGGCCTGTGGACAAACTCCGGCCGGGGGTGCGTCATGGGGAAGGAGCTGTGCTCGCGGACCTCGACGACTGAGGAGTGGCCTTGGCGAAGGAACCGGCGCGCATTCTGGTGGTCGGCGGCGGCTACGTCGGGATGTACACCGCCCTGCGACTACAGCGGAAGCTCAGGCGCGGTGAGGCGACCGTCATCGTGATCGACCCCGAGCCGTACATGACGTACCAGCCCTTCCTCCCCGAGGCCGCGGCCGGCTCCATCTCCCCGCGCCACGTGGTCGTCCCCCTGCGCCGCACGCTCGACAAGTGCCAGGTCGTCATCGGCGAGGTCAAGTCCATCGACCACGCCAAGCGCTCCGCCGCCATCAAGACCCTCGCCACGCACGAGGAGGGCACCGGAGCCGTCCAGATCCACTACGACGAGCTGATCCTCGCGCCCGGCTCCGTCTCGCGCACGCTGCCCGTCCCCGGTCTCGCCGAGTACGGCATCGGCTTCAAGACCGTCGAGGAGGCCATCGGCCTGCGCAACCACGTGCTCGAACAGATGGACATCGCCTCCTCCACCCGCGACCCCGCCGTCCGCGACGCGGCCCTGACCTTCGTCTTCGTCGGCGGCGGCTACGCGGGAGTGGAGGCACTCGCCGAACTCGAGGACATGGCCCGCTACGCCGCCCGGTACTACCACAACCTCGAACCCGAGGACCTGCGGTTCGTCCTCGTCGAAGCCACCGGCCGGATCCTCCCCGAAGTGGGGGAGGAGATGGGCCGCTACGCCCTGCGCGAGCTGCGCGGGCGCAACATCGACGTCCGCCTGGACACCCGCCTGGACTCCTGCACGGACCGCGTCGCCGTCCTCAGCGACGGCTCACGCTTCCCCACGCGCACCCTCGTCTGGACCGCGGGGGTCAAGGCCCACCCCGTGCTCGCCGCCACCGACCTCCCCCTCAACAGCCACGGCCGCCTCAAGTGCACCGCGGCCCTCACCGTGGACGGCGTCGAGCACGCCTGGGGCGCCGGCGACGCGGCAGCCGTTCCCGACCTCACCTCGGACGCCCCCGACGCCGTGTGCGCGCCCAACGCCCAGCACGCCGTCCGCCAGGCCAAGGTCCTCGCCCAGAACGTGCTCGCCTCCCTGCGCGGCAAGCCCCTCAAGGACTACCGGCACAAGTACGTCGGCTCCGTGGCCTCCCTGGGCCTCCACAAGGGCGTCGCCCACGTCTACGGCAGGAAGCTCAAGGGCTACCCCGCCTGGTTCATGCACCGGGCCTACCACCTCAGCCGGATCCCCACCTTCAACCGCAAGGCCCGCGTCCTCGCCGAGTGGACCCTCACGGGCCTCTTCAAACGCGAGATCGTCTCCCTCGGCTCGCTCGAAAACCCCCGGGCCGAATTCGAACTCGCCGCAGACACGGGACGTCACCCGGAAGCGAGTTGAAGCAGGTCATGGGCCCTGTGACGGAGCCGGGAACTCCCCCGGAGAGGCCGACGCCTGACGGATGTCAGTCCGGTCGGCCACACTGGTCGTGTGACCATGGGTGGGCTCGTACCTGCGAAGAGTAACAATCACGAGGATTCGGACGTTTGCTGCATTCCCCCGGGGGCAGTCCCCCGCACCGCCAACCGCGGCCCCGCGCCGGGCACGCGGATCGGCCACGCCACGTCGCCGAGCTGGTCCGGAACGACTCCGCGAGGTAATCCTCTGTGAACTTCACCCGCTGGAGCGCCCGGCTCCCCGGCACACAGCGCCGAGCCGCGGCGCGCGCCGACCGCAAGGACCGCACCGCCGCCCCCGTACCGCCCGCGGCCGGCGGCTCCGTGCCCGCCGCCCGCGCGGAGGCCACCCCGCCCGCGGCCCCCGCACCGGACGGCCCCGTCCCCACCCTCGACGGCCTCTCCGTCCACGACACGCTCGGCAAGGTCCCGGCCCTCGTCGCCGTCGTCTACGGCCCCGAGCACCGCATCGCCTACGTGAACGACGCCTACGCCGCCCTCTTCGGCCCGCGCACCCCCGGCGCCTCCGCCCGCGAGGCCCTCCCCGAGCTCACCGAGCTCGGGCTGCTCCCCCTCATGGACCAGGTCCTGCGCAGCCGCCGGCCCCGTACGGTCAAGTCCCGCCGCGTCACCGCGGACGTCAACGCCGCGACGAACATCGCCGCACCCCGCCCCGCGTCGCCCGCCCCGGGTGACGGCACCCCCGTGGCCGACGTCCCCCACCAGGCGCCCGCCCCCGCGGCCGCCGACGCCGAAAGCCGCCCCCGCAGCGGCTACTACACGTTCACCTGCTCCCCGATCGAAGTCGGCTCCCCCGAGGCCGGGCAGCCCGGCGTCCTCGTCTTCGCCGCGGACGTCACCGACCAGGTCGAAGCCGCCGAGCGACTGCGCGCCAGCGAGCGCCGCCAGCGCGAGGCCGCCGTCACCCTCCAGCGCAGCCTCCTCCCGCAAGAGCTCGAACAGCCCGACGACCTGCGCGTCGCCGCCACCTACCAGCCCGGCGGAAAGGACACCGCCGTAGGCGGTGACTGGTACGACGTCATCACCCTCGGCGCCGGCCGCACCGCCCTCGTCATCGGCGACGTCATGGGCCGCGGCGTGCGCGCCGCCGCCGTCATGGGCCAGCTCCGCACCGCCGTACGCGCCTACGCCCGCCTCGACCTGCCGCCCCACGAGGTCCTCCAGCTCCTCGACGGCCTCGCCGGCGAGATCGACGCGACGCAGATCGCCACCTGCATCTACGCCGTCCACGACCCCAACGAGGGCCGCCTGGTCTACGCCTCCGCAGGCCACCTCCCGATCCTCGTCCGCGACCCCGACGGCACCGTCCGCCGCGCCGCAGAACCCACCGGCCCGCCGCTCGGCACCGGCGGCTGGATGCACACCTCCGGCACCATGCCGCTGGGCCCCGGCTCCAGCGCCGTGCTCTACACGGACGGCCTCGTCGAACGCCGCACCGAGGACATCGACGAAGGCGTTGCCGCCCTGGAGCGCGCGTTCGCCGGCGCCACCGGATCACCCCAGGTCATGTGCGACCGCCTGATCCGCGCCCTCGGCGTGACCGCCGACCACGACGACGACGTCGCCGTCCTCGTCCTCCAGCACCCCGCGCGCACCGGCCACGACGCCGAGCTCTTCCACAACGCCGCCCTGGAGCTCCTCGGCGGCATCGAGGCCGCACCCCGGGCCCGCGCCTTCGCCTCGGGCGTCCTCGTCAGCTGGCGCTTCCCGACCGAACTGCGGGACCTGGGTGTCCTCGCCGCGAGCGAGCTCGTCGCCAATTCCCTCCAGCACGGCACCCCACCCATGCGGCTGCGCCTGCGCCGCACCGACCGCCGGCTGATCATCGAGGTCACCGACGGCGACGACCACCTCCCGCGGCGCCGCCGCGCCGAGCCGGCCGACGAGGCGGGGCGCGGCATCTCGATCATCGCCACGATCGCCTCGTCCTGGGGCTCACGGCGCACACCCGGCGGCGGGAAGGCCGTCTGGTGCGAGTTCGCCTTGCCGGCGGGGCACGGGTGACGAAAGAGAGGGAGGGCGCCCGGGGCGCCCTCCCTCTCCTCTTACTCCTCTTATATGCATACGTGTGTCAGACGTGTACGACAGTGCGCTCGCTCGTCTCCGCTTCCGTCTCCGTTTCCGTCTCCGCTACGGCTTCCGCCTTCGCGGGGCGGTGCTGTGCCCGCGTCACCAGCGGATTGTCCTGCGCCGGGGTGAGCCGGCGGCCCAGCCGCAGCGCCAGGGTGGTGATGAGCAGGGAACAGGCGATCACCATGGCTATGTACGCCACGTACAGGCCGCCACCGGCCAGCAGACCGCCCACGGCCGGCCCGATCGCCAGCGCGAGCTGCTTCACGAGCGCGAACGCCGAGTTGTACTGACCGACCAGCCGGGCCGGCGCCAGGTCCGCAACCAGCGGCGCCACCGTCGGCGACAGCATCGACTCACCGATACCGAAGAGCGCGTACGTGGAGATCAGCAGCGCGGTCGCCACACCGTGCGCCCCCGGAACGAGCCCGGAGACCCCCGCGGCCACCCACGCAACGGTCCAGATGAGACCCACGAGCGCCATGACCCGGCTGCGCCGGTGCCCCTCGACCAGCTTGAGGACGACGAACTGCGCCAGCACGATCGCCGCGGTGTTGGCGGCGAGCGCGATGCCGAGCGTCGCGGGCGAGATACGGGTGACCTCGACCGCGAAGGCCGCCAGACCCGACTCGAACTGCCCGTAGCAGGCGAAGAACATCACGAAGCCCAGGACGCACAGCTGCACCATGGCCCGGTCGCCCAGCAGCGTCCGCCAGCCGCCCTTGGCACCCTCGTCCGTCGGGACCGCGTCCTCGACCCTGGGCGCCTTCGGCAGCCGTACGGTCGCCACGGCGACACCCAGCACCAGGAACATCGCCGCCTCGATCGAGAAGAGACGCACGAAGCTGCCCGGGTCCGAGGTGTCCACGAGCTGTCCGCCGAGCAGGCCGCCGAGACCGAGGCCCAGGTTGTTCAGGAAGAACTGCATCGCGAACGCACGCGACCGGGTCGTCGGCGTCGAGCACCAGACGATCATCGTGGCGAGCGTCGGCTGGATCACCGCGATGCCGGCGCCCAGCGCCGCGGCCGCGGCGAAGACCATCAGCTCGGTGGACGCGAGCCCCATCCCCATCGACCCGGCAGCGGCGGCGACCGTACCGGCGACGGCAACAGGCAGCGGACCCCGCCGGTCGATGACCCGGCCGACGAAGGGGAGGACGACGAGAGCGGACACGGCGAACGTCATGAGCACCAGGCCTGCGGTGCTCGCTCCGAGATCCCGTACCTGCGACACATAGATGAACAGGAACGGGACGGTGAAGCCGTTGCCGAACGCACTCAGGGCGTTCCCCAGCTGGATCCGGCGCAGAGCTGCGCCCATCGCGGTGGTCACACTCACCTTCCTAGGTCGAGATTGAGGGGCGGACTGTCCAAGCCTGAAGACTTCAACAGTAAAGTTCGAAGCTAAAGAGTACATGCCGAAGGGCTTTAGCGCGAATCGGTTCGTGTCATACTGCCGGGCATGGCTGACACCCCCGGCGCCTCCGAGCCGAGCCTCGACGAACAGATCGCCGCCTATCAGCGCGAATTCCAGGACCTTGACCCCCAGGTGGAGAAGGTCGTCTCGGCGCTCAGCCGCCTCAACCGGCGGATGAACGTCGCCTACGGGCGCCAGACCGCGGAGCTCGGCATCAGCAACGCCGAGTGGGAGGTCCTCAAGGCCCTCGTGCTGGCCGGCGCCCCGTACCGCCTGGGCCCCGGCGACCTCGCCAAGCGGCTCGGCCTCACTCCTGCCGCCATGACCCACCGCATCGACCGGATGGTCGCGGAGGGCCTGGTGACCCGGGAACGCGACGAGAGCAACCGCGTCCGCGTCATCGTCGGCATTACGGAGGAAGGCCGGGGGAAGTGGCTGGAGGCCATGCGGATGGCCACGGTCTTCGAGGAGGACCTGCTCCAGGACCTCTCGGGCGAGGAGCGCGGCCGGCTCGGCGAGATGCTGACCCGCCTCCTGCGCCGGGTGGAGGACGCCCAGCCGGACGCGGGAGGACGGCTGAGTGACCTCGACTGAGGTCCGGCCGGGCCCGATTGAGTCCGACTGAGGGGTGCTCAGCGGCCAGTTGACACTCCTCTGACGGATGGGTAGTGTTCTCCGAGTTGTCACGGAGCCATGACGGTTCTGAGACAGCCACTCGAGCCGCACCGGCGGCACTCACCACTGCACGGCCCCTGAACGGGATGAATTTCGGCGTGCCGGAATTCGGATCGGGAAGGCCTCGGACTCCGATTAGGAGTCGCCGGGGAAATCCGCTAAAGTAGTGATCACGCCGGAAGGCGCGAAACAAACCCCGCTCCAACAGGGGGCCGGAAAAGTGATTCGGACCGGAAACGGAACGGAAAACGGATCTGGTAAGGTTGGAAACAACGAAGGGAAGCGCCCGGAGGAAAGCCCGAGAGGGTGAGTACAAAGGAAGCGTCCGTTCCTTGAGAACTCAACAGCGTGCCAAAAGTCAACGCCAGACTATAAAATACCCCGTCTCCGGTCCGTATGGATCGGGACGCGGTTCCTTTGAAAAGTCCTTCCTCTAGGGGAAGGCACACAGCGAGGACGCTGTGAACGACCGGGACTATTCCTCCTGGTTGTTCCGCTCTCGTGGTGTATGACCCGATTACGGGTAAACATTCACGGAGAGTTTGATCCTGGCTCAGGACGAACGCTGGCGGCGTGCTTAACACATGCAAGTCGAACGATGAAGCCCTTCGGGGTGGATTAGTGGCGAACGGGTGAGTAACACGTGGGCAATCTGCCCTGCACTCTGGGACAAGCCCTGGAAACGGGGTCTAATACCGGATATGACCTTTGAAGGCATCTTCAAAGGTGGAAAGCTCCGGCGGTGCAGGATGAGCCCGCGGCCTATCAGCTTGTTGGTGGGGTGATGGCCTACCAAGGCGACGACGGGTAGCCGGCCTGAGAGGGCGACCGGCCACACTGGGACTGAGACACGGCCCAGACTCCTACGGGAGGCAGCAGTGGGGAATATTGCACAATGGGCGAAAGCCTGATGCAGCGACGCCGCGTGAGGGATGACGGCCTTCGGGTTGTAAACCTCTTTCAGCAGGGAAGAAGCGAAAGTGACGGTACCTGCAGAAGAAGCGCCGGCTAACTACGTGCCAGCAGCCGCGGTAATACGTAGGGCGCAAGCGTTGTCCGGAATTATTGGGCGTAAAGAGCTCGTAGGCGGCTTGTCACGTCGGATGTGAAAGCCCGGGGCTTAACCCCGGGTCTGCATTCGATACGGGCAGGCTAGAGTTCGGTAGGGGAGATCGGAATTCCTGGTGTAGCGGTGAAATGCGCAGATATCAGGAGGAACACCGGTGGCGAAGGCGGATCTCTGGGCCGATACTGACGCTGAGGAGCGAAAGCGTGGGGAGCGAACAGGATTAGATACCCTGGTAGTCCACGCCGTAAACGTTGGGAACTAGGTGTGGGCGACATTCCACGTCGTCCGTGCCGCAGCTAACGCATTAAGTTCCCCGCCTGGGGAGTACGGCCGCAAGGCTAAAACTCAAAGGAATTGACGGGGGCCCGCACAAGCAGCGGAGCATGTGGCTTAATTCGACGCAACGCGAAGAACCTTACCAAGGCTTGACATACACCGGAAACGGCCAGAGATGGTCGCCCCCTTGTGGTCGGTGTACAGGTGGTGCATGGCTGTCGTCAGCTCGTGTCGTGAGATGTTGGGTTAAGTCCCGCAACGAGCGCAACCCTTGTCCTGTGTTGCCAGCATGCCCTTCGGGGTGATGGGGACTCACAGGAGACTGCCGGGGTCAACTCGGAGGAAGGTGGGGACGACGTCAAGTCATCATGCCCCTTATGTCTTGGGCTGCACACGTGCTACAATGGCCGGTACAATGAGCTGCGATACCGTGAGGTGGAGCGAATCTCAAAAAGCCGGTCTCAGTTCGGATTGGGGTCTGCAACTCGACCCCATGAAGTTGGAGTTGCTAGTAATCGCAGATCAGCATTGCTGCGGTGAATACGTTCCCGGGCCTTGTACACACCGCCCGTCACGTCACGAAAGTCGGTAACACCCGAAGCCGGTGGCCCAACCCTTGTGGAGGGAGCCGTCGAAGGTGGGACTGGCGATTGGGACGAAGTCGTAACAAGGTAGCCGTACCGGAAGGTGCGGCTGGATCACCTCCTTTCTAAGGAGCATATAGCCGACTGCAAGCGAATGACTTGCACGGTTGCTCATGGGTGGAACGTTGACTATTCGGCACAGTTCAGGATCTCCCTGTTAGTACTGCTTCGGCGTGGAACACAGAGAGTGAGTGGCTGGGCCGGGCACG
Organism: Streptomyces sp. SCA2-17; assembly: GCF_044336695.1. Classification (NCBI taxonomy): domain Bacteria; kingdom Bacillati; phylum Actinomycetota; class Actinomycetes; order Kitasatosporales; family Streptomycetaceae; genus Streptomyces; species Streptomyces sp. SCA2-17. Next base: position 2,851,985 of record NZ_CP117521.1, on the reverse strand, counting down.
CTGTTGGGTGTCTGAGGGTACGAGCGTTGCTCGTCCTTCTTGACGCCGGCCCCAGTGAACTCCGGGTTTTGGTCCGGGGGTGATGGGTGGCTGGTCGTTGCTTGAGAACTGCACAGTGGACGCGAGCATCTGTGGCCAAGTTTTTAAGGGCGCACGGTGGATGCCTTGGCACCAGGAACCGATGAAGGACGTGGGAGGCCGCGATAGGCCCCGGGGAGCTGTCAACCGAGCTTTGATCCGGGGGTGTCCGAATGGGGAAACCCGGCAGTCGTCATGGGCTGTCACCCGCTGCTGAACACATAGGCAGTGTGGAGGGAACGCGGGGAAGTGAAACATCTCAGTACCCGCAGGAAGAGAAAACAACCGTGATTCCGGGAGTAGTGGCGAGCGAAACCGGATGAGGCCAAACCGTATGTGTGTGATACCCGGCAGGGGTTGCGCATGCGGGGTTGTGGGATCTCTTTTTCATAGTCTGCCGGCTGTGAGACGAGTCAGAAACCGTTGGTGTAGGCGAAGGACATGCGAAAGGTCCGGCGTAGAGGGTAAGACCCCCGTAGCTGAAACATCAACGGCTCGTTTAAGAGACACCCAAGTAGCACGGGGCCCGAGAAATCCCGTGTGAATCTGGCGGGACCACCCGTTAAGCCTAAATATTCCCTGGTGACCGATAGCGGATAGTACCGTGAGGGAATGGTGAAAAGTACCGCGGGAGCGGAGTGAAATAGTACCTGAAACCGTGTGCCTACAAGCCGTGGGAGCGTCGCTTGCAAGCTTGCTTGCAAGTCGTGACTGCGTGCCTTTTGAAGAATGAGCCTGCGAGTTTGCGGTGTGTTGCGAGGTTAACCCGTGTGGGGAAGCCGTAGCGAAAGCGAGTCCGAATAGGGCGATTGAGTAGCGCGCCCAAGACCCGAAGCGGAGTGATCTAGCCATGGGCAGGTTGAAGCGGAGGTAAGACTTCGTGGAGGACCGAACCCACCAGGGTTGAAAACCTGGGGGATGACCTGTGGTTAGGGGTGAAAGGCCAATCAAACTCCGTGATAGCTGGTTCTCCCCGAAATGCATTTAGGTGCAGCGTCGTGTGTTTCTTGCCGGAGGTAGAGCACTGGATAGGCGATGGGCCCTACCGGGTTACTGACCTTAGCCAAACTCCGAATGCCGGTAAGTGAGAGCGCGGCAGTGAGACTGTGGGGGATAAGCTCCATGGTCGAGAGGGAAACAGCCCAGAGCATCGACTAAGGCCCCTAAGCGTACGCTAAGTGGGAAAGGATGTGGAGTCGCAGAGACAACCAGGAGGTTGGCTTAGAAGCAGCCACCCTTGAAAGAGTGCGTAATAGCTCACTGGTCAAGTGATTCCGCGCCGACAATGTAGCGGGGCTCAAGCGTACCGCCGAAGTCGTGTCATTGCAGCAATACTCCCAACGGAGGCTGTGATGGGTAGGGGAGCGTCGTGTGCCGGGTGAAGCAGCCGCGGAAGCGAGTTGTGGACGGTTCACGAGTGAGAATGCAGGCATGAGTAGCGATACACACGTGGGAAACGTGTGCGCCGATTGACTAAGGGTTCCTGGGTCAAGCTGATCTGCCCAGGGTAAGTCGGGACCTAAGGCGAGGCCGACAGGCGTAGTCGATGGACAACCGGTTGATATTCCGGTACCCGCTTTGAAACGCCCAATATCGAATCCATTAATGCTAAGGCCGTGAAGCCGCCCTGGACCCTTCGGGGAAAGGGGAGTGGTGGAGCCGCTGACCCAAGGTGGTAGTAGGTAAGCGATGGGGTGACGCAGGAAGGTAGTCCAGCCCGGGCGGTGGTAGTCCCGGGGTAAGGGTGTAGGGCGCTGTCCAGGCAAATCCGGACAGCATGAAGCCTGAGACCTGATGCCGAGCCGATTGTGGTGAAGTGGATGATCCTATGCTGTCGAGAAAAGCCTCTAGCGAGTTTCATGGCGGCCCGTACCCTAAACCGACTCAGGTGGTCAGGTAGAGAATACCGAGGCGTTCGGGTGAACTATGGTTAAGGAACTCGGCAAAATGCCCCCGTAACTTCGGGAGAAGGGGGGCCACAACCGGTGATGGAATTTACTTCCTGAGCTGGGGGTGGCCGCAGAGACCAGCGAGAAGCGACTGTTTACTAAAAACACAGGTCCGTGCGAAGCCGTAAGGCGATGTATACGGACTGACGCCTGCCCGGTGCTGGAACGTTAAGGGGACCGGTTAGCTTGGATTCGTTCAGGCGAAGCTGAGAACTTAAGCGCCAGTAAACGGCGGTGGTAACTATAACCATCCTAAGGTAGCGAAATTCCTTGTCGGGTAAGTTCCGACCTGCACGAATGGCGTAACGACTTCTCGACTGTCTCAACCATAGGCCCGGTGAAATTGCACTACGAGTAAAGATGCTCGTTTCGCGCAGCAGGACGGAAAGACCCCGGGACCTTTACTATAGCTTGATATTGGTGTTCGGTTCGGCTTGTGTAGGATAGGTGGGAGACTGTGAAGTCATGGCGCCAGCCATGGTGGAGTCGTCGTTGAAATACCACTCTGGTCGTGCTGGATGTCTAACCTGGGTCCGTGATCCGGATCAGGGACAGTGTCTGGTGGGTAGTTTAACTGGGGCGGTTGCCTCCTAAAGAGTAACGGAGGCGCCCAAAGGTTCCCTCAGCCTGGTTGGCAATCAGGTGTTGAGTGTAAGTGCACAAGGGAGCTTGACTGTGAGACCGACGGGTCGAGCAGGGACGAAAGTCGGGACTAGTGATCCGGCGGTGGCTTGTGGAAGCGCCGTCGCTCAACGGATAAAAGGTACCCCGGGGATAACAGGCTGATCTTCCCCAAGAGTCCATATCGACGGGATGGTTTGGCACCTCGATGTCGGCTCGTCGCATCCTGGGGCTGGAGTCGGTCCCAAGGGTTGGGCTGTTCGCCCATTAAAGCGGTACGCGAGCTGGGTTTAGAACGTCGTGAGACAGTTCGGTCCCTATCCGCTGTGCGCGTAGGAGTCTTGAGAAGGGCTGTCCCTAGTACGAGAGGACCGGGACGGACGAACCTCTGGTGTGCCAGTTGTCCTGCCAAGGGCATGGCTGGTTGGCTACGTTCGGGAGGGATAACCGCTGAAAGCATCTAAGCGGGAAGCCTGCTTCGAGATGAGGACTCCCACCCACTTGATGGGGTAAGGCTCCCAGTAGACGACTGGGTTGATAGGCCAGGTGTGGAAGACCGGTAACGGTTGGAGCTGACTGGTACTAATAGGCCGAGGGCTTGTCCTCAGTTGCTCGCGTCCACTGTGTTAGTTCTGAAGTAACGACCTGTGAAAACAGCCGGGTTGGTTAACTTCATAGTGTTTCGGTGGTCATAGCGTTAGGGAAACGCCCGGTTACATTCCGAACCCGGAAGCTAAGCCTTTCAGCGCCGATGGTACTGCATGGGGGACCGTGTGGGAGAGTAGGACGCCGCCGAACAATTTTTAGAGAAAGCCCTGGTGGGAACCTTAGAGTTCCTGCCAGGGCTTTTTCGCGTTTTCCAGCACCCTCACGAGAGGAGCCGGTGGTCCCATGGCACCCCTGGCTGATTTCGAGAAACACCGCCCGCAACTCTGGGCCGTCGCCTACCGCATCACCGGCTCGGTCGCCGATGCAGAAGACGCGGTGCAAGAGACCTGGCTGCGCTGGCAGCTCCTCCCCGATGACGAAGCCGGCAATCCCGCCGCCTATCTGACGACCGTCGTCAGCCGCATCTGCCTCGACCAGCTCGGCTCCGCCCGCTCCCGCCGCGAAACCTATGTCGGCCCCTGGCTGCCCGAACCGGTCGTCGGGGCGTTTCCCGGTCCCGAGGACCGGGTCACCCTGGACGAATCCGTCGGCATCGCGCTGCTGACCGTGCTGGAGAAGCTCGCGCCGGCCGAGCGGACGGCGTTCATCCTGCACGACGTGTTCTCTGTTCCGTTCACCGAAATCGCCGAAGTCGTCGGCCGCACCCCGACCTCCGTACGGCAGCTGGCGTCCCGCGCACGGAAGCGCGTGCGTGCCGAGTCCCCGCGCTGTTCCGTCGACCGCGCCGAGCACCGCCGCGCAGTCGACGCTTTTCTCGCCGCCGTGATGAACGGCGACTTCAAGAGTCTCCTGTCCGTCCTGGACCCCGATGTCGTCTGGCGCTCGGACGGTGGCGGGAAGGTCTCGGCCGCCCGTCGCCCCGTGTGCGGAAGCGAGAACGTCGCCCGTTTCGCCCAGGGAATCAGCCGTGGCTTCGACCCGCTGTCGATGCGTGTGGTGGTCCGGGACGTCAACGGCGCACCCGGCATCGTCTCCGTCGACCCGGGCCGGGGCCGGGTGCTGGTCATCGCGTTCACTGTGCACGAGGGCCGGATCACGGAGGTCTATGCCGTCGCCAACCCGGACAAGCTCCGCCACCTCGATCCGCACGACCTCTGACGCCGACCGCCCACCAGCCGTTCGCCGGCGGCTGTCACACTTCGGCCCGCTGTTTCGTCTGTTGGGTATGACGCACCGACCTGACATCGTCGTCCTAGGCGCCGGCTACGCCGGTCTCACCGCTGCCCTGCGGGTGGCGCGGAATCCCCGCCTCACCGTCACTCTCATCGACCCCAGCGACCGCTTCACCGAGCGTGTCCGCCTGCACCAACTCACCACGGGGCGGCCCGAAGTGAGCGTCACTCACCCCCTGTCCGCACTCCTCCGGGGCACACGGATCCGGCACATCGCCGCCCGCGCCGTCGACCTGGACCGCGCGGGCCGGCAGCTCCGCACGGACGACGGCCGGACCGTCTCCTACGACCGGCTCGTGTACGCACTCGGCAGCGTGACGGATACCCGCGCCGCGCACGACCCGGCGGAGCGGGCCTACACCGCCGAGTCGGCGGCCGAGCTGGGCAAGCAGCTGCTCGACGGGCCGGGCCGGCTCGCCGTCGTCGGCGGCGGGCTCACCGGAGTCGAACTCGCCGCCGAGATCGCCGAATCGCACCCCGAGTGGGAGGTCCGTCTCCTCACCGCCGGCGCGCTCGGCGCGGGCCTGTCCGGCAAGGGGCGCAGGCATGTCCGTACGACTCTCGGTGCGATGGGCGTGCAGGTGAGGGAAGGGAAGTGCGTCACCTCCGTCGGCGACGTCGACGCGGATGTCACCGTCTGGTCGGCGGCGCTGCGGCCGCGGACGGAGCTCGCGGCCGCAGCCGGCCTTGAGCTCGACGCCGCGGGCCGGATCCGGGTCGACCGTACGCTCCGGTCGGTCACGGACCCGGCCGTTTACGCAGCTGGTGACGCGGCGGCCACCTCCCTTCGTATGGCGTGCGCGACCGCGATGCCCACGGGCGCGCACGCCGCGGCGTCCGTCCTCGCCGACATTGAGTCCCGGCCGGCGCGGCCGCTCGCGTTCCGCTACGTCATGCAGTGCATCAGCCTCGGTCGCGGCGACGGGCTCATCCAGCCGGTGCACGGCGATGACTCACCGCGCAGCTCCGTGCTGACCGGGCGGCCGGCGGCCTTCGTCAAGGAGCAGGTTGTCCGCTCCACGGTCCGGAGCCTGCATGTGGCGGCGAGCCTGGCCCGTGTCCGGTAGCCACCGGGCCGCGGGAGTCGGCGTTGCGTTCCGCCCACGCGGTGAGTGCCGACCGGCACGCGTGGTCCATGTGCCGCAGACCGCTCAGGTCGAGCTCCACGCCGCGGCCCGAGCGCGGCAGCGTGGCCTCCAACTCGTCGAGGATCCTGGGCAGTCGGAGGAAGTTGGCATTGCCCAGGATCCGGACGTGCACCGTGCCGTCCTCGGCCGTCCGGGCCTCCACATGGACGTGCGAGGTCTCCCACGCGGCTTTGGCGACGGCCATCAGCAGGCCGATGACGACGCCCTCGAAGAGGTTCGTCGCCACGATGGCCCCCGTGGTCACCACGAGCACTACGGCTTCGCCGCGGTGCTCGCGCCAGAGCCGGGCGACGTCCTGGAAGGGCAGCAGTTTCCACCCCGCGTGCATCAGCACCCCCGCGAGTGCCGCCACCGGGATGACCTCCAGGGCCCAGGGGACGAGTGCGACGAAGACCAGCAGCCACACGCCGTGCAGGACGCGCGACGCCTTGGTCTTCGCCCCGGCCCGGACGTTGGCCGAGCTGCGGACGATGACCGCCGTCATGGGCAGGGCGCCGAGTGCCCCGCACACCGTGTTGCCGGCGCCCTGGGCGATGAGCTCCTTGTTGTAGTCCGTGCGCGGGCCCTCGTGCAGCCGGTCGACGGCGGCGGCGCTGAACAGCGTCTCGGCCGAGGCGATCAGGGCGAAGGCCAGGACCGTGCCCAGGACGCTCATTTCGCCGAGCCGCGCGAAGTCCGCGCTGCCCGGCGGCTGGACCGCGTCGAGCAGCCCGTTCACCTCGATGCGGGCCACCGGCAGGTTCAGGCCGGCGACCACGCTCGTCGCCAGCGCGACCGCCACCAGGGGCGCGGGGACGTACTGGGCCCCGCGCCGCCAGCGGGGCCACAGCACCAGTACGGCGATCGTGCCCGTGCCGACCGCCGCGGCGGTCAGGGCATCCGTCGAGATCAGCGTCTCGATGATCAGGTCGGGGATGCCCGCGAGCTTCTCCGGGCCGCTCCCGGGCGGGCGCATGTCGGCCATGGCATAGATCTGGCCCGCCATGAGGACCAGGCCGATGCCGGCCAGCATGCCCTGGACCACGGCGACGGAGATCGCCCGGAACCAGCGGCCCAGGCGCAGCAGCCCCATGGCGATCTGTAGCAGGCCGGCGGTGAGGACCAGCGCGCCGAGCGCGGTGAGCCCGAATTCGCGCACGGCCTCGTACACGAGGACGGTCAGGCCGGCGGCCGGGCCGCTGACCTGCAGGCTGCTGCCCGGCAGCAGCCCGGTGAGGAGGCCGCCGACCACGCCGGTGACCAGGCCCAGTTCGACCGGGACGCCCGAGGCGACGGCGATGCCGACGGAGAGCGGTACGGCGATCAGGAAGACGACGAGCGAGGCGGTGACGTCGGCTCGGAAGTCACGGTGCAGGCCGCCCCGGCCGGCGCCGCCGGGGCCCTTGTTGCCGGAGCCCCGGGCGTTGGGGCCGCTGTGGGGAGGGTTTGACCGGAGCTTGGTCCTGGAGAGCACTTTGCGGGCATGGCTGAGGGGTATTTTGTCCATGAGGATCTGCCTCCAGCGCGTGGCGTCGCGCAGCGATGTGATCGTTGATCGTTGCCTGTCGGGCCTCTTGTCGGAGCCGGCTTGTCAGAGCCGGTGGACCTTGCGGGGATGTGCTGGTCGGACCGTGCGGGATGTGGGGAAACGGACCGTACGGATGCGGACGTACGGTTGTAGAGGCGTACGGGCAGCGGGGACGTCGGGTGAGGGCCGGCCGGACGGTAGAGGGTGACGGAGCGTGCCGTGGACACCCGCGGTCATTCTGTCCAAGCGGCCAAGGCCCGGGGAGCGTCGGCGCGTTACCACGATGTAAACGCTGAGGCGGTCGGCCGGAATCCGCTCGTCCCCTCACTCCGGCGCAGGCCCCCGTGGGCTTACCGGCGGGCTGTGCCCGGCGCACGACGTGCGCGCGGGGTGCAAAGATGACCGGGCACGCCCCCGACCAGCTCAGACATGCTTCCGACCAGCGAAGAGGTGGAGTTCGTGACCCAGAAAGTCGCCGTCCTCGGTACCGGAAAGATCGGCGAGGCGCTCCTGAGCGGCATGATCCGCGCCGGCTGGTCGACCGGGGACCTCCTGGTCACCGCGCGCCGCCCCGAGCGGGCGGAGGCGCTCCGTGCCCGGTACGGCGTCGAGACGGTTACCAACGCCGAGGCCGCCAAGACCGCCGACACCCTCATCCTGGCCGTGAAGCCGCAGGACATGGCGGCGCTCCTCGGCGAGCTCGCCCCGCACCTGCCCGCCGACCGGCTGGTCATCAGCGCGGCGGCCGGCGTGCCCACGTCGTTCTTCGAGGAGCGGCTGCCGGGCGGCAACCCCGTGGTGCGCGTCATGCCGAACACCCCCGTCCTGGTGGACGAGGGCATGTCGGTGATCTCGGGCGGCACCCACGCCACGGAGGACCACCTCCTCCGCACGGAAGCGATCTTCAAGCCCGTCGGCAAGACGCTCCGGGTGCCCGAGTCCCAGCAGGACGCGGCCACGGCGCTGTCCGGCTCGGGACCGGCGTACTTCTACTTCCTCGTCGAGGCGATGACCGACGCCGGCATCCTCCTCGGCCTCCCGCGGGACAAGGCCCACGATCTGATCGTCCAGGCCGCCATCGGCGCGGCCGTCATGCTCCGCGACAGCGGCGAGCACCCGGTCAAGCTCCGCGAGGCGGTCACCTCACCGGCCGGGACCACGATCAACGCCATCCGCGAGCTGGAGAAGCACGGTGTGCGGCATGCGCTGATCGCCGCCCTGGAGGCCGCCCGCGACCGCAGCCGGGAGCTGGCCTCGGGCGAGGGCTGACAGTTCGCTGCCGGGTGGGGGCGTCAGTCCTGCTCCGCCGGAGCCGGGTGTCAGCCCTGCTCCACCGGGGCCGGGGTCAGTCCTGCTCCACCAGAGCCGCCGTCGGCGCGATCCTCGCGAAGCCGGCGGCGTGCAGGTTCGTCGCCGTCGCCCGGAACAGCTCGTCCGCCGTGAGCGACTCCCCGTCCGGCCCGACCGCGTCGAACGTGTACGTCGCGTCCACCGGCACGATCACGTCGTAGCCGAGGTTCCCGCCCATCCGGGCGGTCGTCTCCACGCACCAGTTCGTCATGATGCCGATGACCACCAGCTGCCGGATCCCGGCCTCGTCCAGCCAGCGCCCCAGATCCGGCGTGCCGAGGAACGCCGAGTTCACCGTCTTTGTGACGAGCAGCTCCGGACCGCTGCCCTTGCCGCGCCGCTCCTGGACGAAGTCCTGAAAGTCATTCCCCTGCTGCCCCGGGCGCAGCGGCGAATCCGGCTTGGGCGAGTCGTGCCGTACGAACACCACCGGCCGGCCCGCCGCCTGCCAGGTGTCGATCAGCCGCGCCATGTTGTCCTCGGCGGCGGGGTTGTTGCGGGGCGGGAAGGAGTCCTGGTCGTTCCACCCGTTCTGGACGTCGATGACGACGAGGGCGGCGTTGTCGCTGATTCGGATGTTCTCTGCGCTGTTCATGCTGACGATCCTGGTCGCCACCGCGCGGCCGGCCCAGTGGCAGAAGAGACCCTGTTCGATGAATTGCTGCCACACGTGGCCGGCGCGGGCGGCAGGATGGTGCGCATGCAGCCACAGCCAGCGCAGCGCATCGCCCTCGTGGCCTTCCCCGGCATCCGCACCTTCGACGTCGCCGTCATCTCCGAGGTCTGGGGCGTCGACCGCACCGACCGCGGCGCTCCCCGCTTCGCGCTGCGCCGCCACGGCGCCGGCCGGGCACCCGTGGCCATGGCCGGTGGCCTCACCCTCACACCGGACCAGGGCCTCGAGGCCCTGGACGGGTACGGCGCGAGCGACCTCGTGGTCGTCCCCGGGGTGGAGGAGCACCTGGCCCCGGTCCCGGAACCCGTCCTCGCCGCCCTGCGCAGTGCCCATGCCGCGGGCGTTCCGGTCGCCGCCCTCTGCGGCGGCGCCTTCGTCCTCGCTCAGGCCGGTCTGCTCGACGGCCGCCGCGCGGTCACCCACTGGAACCTCACCGGGCTCCTGGCCCGCAGCCATCCCGGCGTCCAGGTCGTCCCCGACGCCCTGTTCGTCGAGGACGGCGGCGTGTGGACCGCGGCGGGCGTCGCCGCCGGCATCGACCTCTGCCTCCACCTGGTCCGTACGGCCCACGGCGCGGAGGCGGCGGCGACCATCGCCCGCTCCATGGTCACCGCTCCCTTCCGTACGGGCACGCAGGCCCAGTTCGTCGAACAGCCCACGCCCTGCTCCGACCGCGCGGCCGACGCCCTGGCCGCCGTACGGGAACGGGCCCTGCGCCACCTGTCCGAACCGCTGACCGTCGCCGACCTGGCGGGCTGGGCCGGCATGTCGCCGCGCTCCTTCGCCCGCCACTTCACGGCCACGACGGGCACGACGCCCGTGCAGTGGCTGCTCGACCAGCGCGTCGCCGCCGCACAGAAGCTCCTGGAGCGGACGGGGCTGCCGATGCCGGAGGTGGCCCGGCGCTGCGGGTTCGGCAGTGAGGTCACCATGCGGCAGCACTTCGCGGCCCGCCTCGCCACGAGCCCGCGCGACTACCGGCGGGCTTTCCGGGCGGCGGCGGAGGAAGCAGTGACGGAAGCAGTGACGGAAACGGTGGCGGGTTAGGAAGGGGGAGACGGCGGGCGAGGGCCAGGCCGACGCGCTTCAGTACGCGGGCAGCAACCCGATGGCGCGGTACGCCGCGTCCACGGTCGGCCGGGCGAGACTCCGCGCCCGCTCTGCGCCTTCCCGCAGCACCGCGTCCACATAACCCGGGTCGCCGCACAGCGCCGTATGCCGCTCCTGTAGCGGTCGCAGCACCTCCAGCACGGCATCGGCGGTGTCCCGCTTCAGCGCCCCGTACGAGGAATAGCCGGCGGCAAGGTCCGCGGGCCGGCCACCGGTACAGGCGGCCAGGATCTCCAGCAGGTTCGTGACACCCGGACGGTTCTCGCGGTCGTGGACGACCTCGTTGCCGCTGTCGGTCACCGCGCGCATGATCTTCCGGCGTGCGGCGTCCGGTTCGTCCAGGAGATAGACGATGCCCGCCGTCTCCCCGTGGGACTTCCCCATCTTCACCGTCGGGGACTGGAGGTCCATGACCCGTGCGGCAACCGACGGCAGTACGGCCTTGGGCACGGTGAACGTGTGCCCGTACCGCTGGTTGAAGCGCACGGCAAGGTCCCGGGTGAGTTCGACGTGCTGGGCCTGGTCGTCACCCACGGGAACCTCGTCCGCCGCATACGCGAGGATGTCCGCTGCCATCAGCACGGGATACGTCAGCAACGACAGCCGTACGCTCCCGCCCGCCGCCTGCTCCCGGGCCGCCTTCTCCTTGTACTGGATCATCCGCCGCATCTCGCCGTCGGACGCCGTGCACTCCAGGAGATAGGAGAGCCGGGTGTGCTCGTCCACGTGGCTCTGCACGAAGAGCGTGCAGAGGGCCGGGTCCAGCCCGGCCGCCAGGAGGAGGGTGGCCGTCTGCCGACTGAGCCGCCGCACGCGGGCCGGGTCGTGGTCCACGGTCAGGGCGTGCAGGTCGACTACGGAGAACAGCGCGTCGGCCTTGTGCTGGTCGACCTCTACCCACTGGCGGACGGCGCCGAGGTAGTTGCCGAGGGTCAGATGGCCGGTGGGCTTGATGCCGCTGAAGATCCGGGTCATGGCTGGTGCGCTCCCTTGTCTGGAGAGGGACGCCGCCACGGACAGCAAAACGGCCGCCGAGGCGGCGGCCGTTGGGTGCATGCGTGAGCACGGAGTCGGTGGCCGCCGTCAGGCGGCCCACCACTGCTGCGTGTGTGCATGCCGGGTCATGAGCGGGAGGCTACGGGACGGAAATCGGCTTGCGCCACCGGTTTGATGAGCCCTACGGGGTCGTGTAGAGTTCTTCGAGTTGCCGCGAGGGCCGAGAAGGCCGGAGGGGCAGCGATCGAGCCGCACCGGCGGCACTCACCACTGCACGGCCCCTGAACGGGATGAATTTCGGCGTGCCGGAATTCGGATCGGGAAGGCCTCGGACTCCGATTAGGAGTCACCGGGGAAATCCGCTAAAGTAGTGATCACGCCGGAAGGCGCGAAACAAACCCCGCTCCAACAGGGGGCCGGAAAAGTGATTCGGACCGGAAACGGAACGGAAAATGGATCTGGTAAGGTTGGAAACAACGAAGGGAAGCGCCCGGAGGAAAGCCCGAGAGGGTGAGTACAAAGGAAGCGTCCGTTCCTTGAGAACTCAACAGCGTGCCAAAAGTCAACGCCAGACTATAAAATACCCCGTCTCCGGTCATCTTTGATCGGGACGCGGTTCCTTTGAAAGTCCTTCCTCTAGAGGAAGGCACACAGCGAGGACGCTGTGAACGACCGGGACTATTCCTCCTGGTTGTTCCGCTCAACGCGAGTGTCACACCGGATTACCGGTAAACATTCACGGAGAGTTTGATCCTGGCTCAGGACGAACGCTGGCGGCGTGCTTAACACATGCAAGTCGAACGATGAAGCCCTTCGGGGTGGATTAGTGGCGAACGGGTGAGTAACACGTGGGCAATCTGCCCTGCACTCTGGGACAAGCCCTGGAAACGGGGTCTAATACCGGATATGACCTTTGAAGGCATCTTTAAAGGTGGAAAGCTCCGGCGGTGCAGGATGAGCCCGCGGCCTATCAGCTTGTTGGTGGGGTGATGGCCTACCAAGGCGACGACGGGTAGCCGGCCTGAGAGGGCGACCGGCCACACTGGGACTGAGACACGGCCCAGACTCCTACGGGAGGCAGCAGTGGGGAATATTGCACAATGGGCGAAAGCCTGATGCAGCGACGCCGCGTGAGGGATGACGGCCTTCGGGTTGTAAACCTCTTTCAGCAGGGAAGAAGCGAAAGTGACGGTACCTGCAGAAGAAGCGCCGGCTAACTACGTGCCAGCAGCCGCGGTAATACGTAGGGCGCAAGCGTTGTCCGGAATTATTGGGCGTAAAGAGCTCGTAGGCGGCTTGTCACGTCGGATGTGAAAGCCCGGGGCTTAACCCCGGGTCTGCATTCGATACGGGCAGGCTAGAGTTCGGTAGGGGAGATCGGAATTCCTGGTGTAGCGGTGAAATGCGCAGATATCAGGAGGAACACCGGTGGCGAAGGCGGATCTCTGGGCCGATACTGACGCTGAGGAGCGAAAGCGTGGGGAGCGAACAGGATTAGATACCCTGGTAGTCCACGCCGTAAACGTTGGGAACTAGGTGTGGGCGACATTCCACGTCGTCCGTGCCGCAGCTAACGCATTAAGTTCCCCGCCTGGGGAGTACGGCCGCAAGGCTAAAACTCAAAGGAATTGACGGGGGCCCGCACAAGCAGCGGAGCATGTGGCTTAATTCGACGCAACGCGAAGAACCTTACCAAGGCTTGACATACACCGGAAACGGCCAGAGATGGTCGCCCCCTTGTGGTCGGTGTACAGGTGGTGCATGGCTGTCGTCAGCTCGTGTCGTGAGATGTTGGGTTAAGTCCCGCAACGAGCGCAACCCTTGTCCTGTGTTGCCAGCATGCCCTTCGGGGTGATGGGGACTCACAGGAGACTGCCGGGGTCAACTCGGAGGAAGGTGGGGACGACGTCAAGTCATCATGCCCCTTATGTCTTGGGCTGCACACGTGCTACAATGGCCGGTACAATGAGCTGCGATACCGTGAGGTGGAGCGAATCTCAAAAAGCCGGTCTCAGTTCGGATTGGGGTCTGCAACTCGACCCCATGAAGTTGGAGTTGCTAGTAATCGCAGATCAGCATTGCTGCGGTGAATACGTTCCCGGGCCTTGTACACACCGCCCGTCACGTCACGAAAGTCGGTAACACCCGAAGCCGGTGGCCCAACCCTTGTGGAGGGAGCCGTCGAAGGTGGGACTGGCGATTGGGACGAAGTCGTAACAAGGTAGCCGTACCGGAAGGTGCGGCTGGATCACCTCCTTTCTAAGGAGCATATAGCCGACTGCAAGCGAATGACTTGCACGGTTGCTCATGGGTGGAACGTTGACTATTCGGCATCATCGGGTGCTTCTTCCTAGTACTGCTTCGGCGTGGAACGGAATGAAGGGCTTGACGATGCCGGGCACGCTGTTGGGTGTCTGAGGGTACGAGCGTTGCTCGTCCTTCTTGACGCCGGCCCCAGTGAACTCCGGGTTTTGGTCCGGGGGTGATGGGTGGCTGGTCGTTGCTTGAGAACTGCACAGTGGACGCGAGCATCTGTGGCCAAGTTTTTAAGGGCGCACGGTGGATGCCTTGGCACCAGGAACCGATGAAGGACGTGGGAGGCCGCGATAGGCCCCGGGGAGCTGTCAACCGAGCTTTGATCCGGGGGTGTCCGAATGGGGAAACCCGGCAGTCGTCATGGGCTGTCACCCGCTGCTGAACACATAGGCAGTGTGGAGGGAACGCGGGGAAGTGAAACATCTCAGTACCCGCAGGAAGAGAAAACAACCGTGATTCCGGGAGTAGTGGCGAGCGAAACCGGATGAGGCCAAACCGTATGTGTGTGATACCCGGCAGGGGTTGCGCATGCGGGGTTGTGGGATCTCTTTTTCATAGTCTGCCGGCTGTGAGACGAGTCAGAAACCGTATGGATAGGCGAAGGACATGCGAAAGGTCCGGCGTAGAGGGTAAGACCCCCGTAGCTGAAATCTATGCGGCTCGTTTAAGAGACACCCAAGTAGCACGGGGCCCGAGAAATCCCGTGTGAATCTGGCGGGACCACCCGTTAAGCCTAAATATTCCCTGGTGACCGATAGCGGATAGTACCGTGAGGGAATGGTGAAAAGTACCGCGGGAGCGGAGTGAAATAGTACCTGAAACCGTGTGCCTACAAGCCGTGGGAGCGTCGCTTGCAAGCTTGCTTGCAAGTCGTGACTGCGTGCCTTTTGAAGAATGAGCCTGCGAGTTTGCGGTGTGTTGCGAGGTTAACCCGTGTGGGGAAGCCGTAGCGAAAGCGAGTCCGAATAGGGCGATTGAGTAGCGCGCCCAAGACCCGAAGCGGAGTGATCTAGCCATGGGCAGGTTGAAGCGGAGGTAAGACTTCGTGGAGGACCGAACCCACCAGGGTTGAAAACCTGGGGGATGACCTGTGGTTAGGGGTGAAAGGCCAATCAAACTCCGTGATAGCTGGTTCTCCCCGAAATGCATTTAGGTGCAGCGTCGTGTGTTTCTTGCCGGAGGTAGAGCACTGGATAGGCGATGGGCCCTACCGGGTTACTGACCTTAGCCAAACTCCGAATGCCGGTAAGTGAGAGCGCGGCAGTGAGACTGTGGGGGATAAGCTCCATGGTCGAGAGGGAAACAGCCCAGAGCATCGACTAAGGCCCCTAAGCGTACGCTAAGTGGGAAAGGATGTGGAGTCGCAGAGACAACCAGGAGGTTGGCTTAGAAGCAGCCACCCTTGAAAGAGTGCGTAATAGCTCACTGGTCAAGTGATTCCGCGCCGACAATGTAGCGGGGCTCAAGCGTACCGCCGAAGTCGTGTCATTGCAGCAATACTCCCAACGGAGGCTGTGATGGGTAGGGGAGCGTCGTGTGCCGGGTGAAGCAGCCGCGGAAGCGAGTTGTGGACGGTTCACGAGTGAGAATGCAGGCATGAGTAGCGATACACACGTGGGAAACGTGTGCGCCGATTGACTAAGGGTTCCTGGGTCAAGCTGATCTGCCCAGGGTAAGTCGGGACCTAAGGCGAGGCCGACAGGCGTAGTCGATGGACAACCGGTTGATATTCCGGTACCCGCTTTGAAACGCCCAATATCGAATCCATTAATGCTAAGGCCGTGAAGCCGCCCTGGACCCTTCGGGGAAAGGGGAGTGGTGGAGCCGCTGACCCAAGGTGGTAGTAGGTAAGCGATGGGGTGACGCAGGAAGGTAGTCCAGCCCGGGCGGTGGTAGTCCCGGGGTAAGGGTGTAGGGCGCTGTCCAGGCAAATCCGGACAGCATGAAGCCTGAGACCTGATGCCGAGCCGATTGTGGTGAAGTGGATGATCCTATGCTGTCGAGAAAAGCCTCTAGCGAGTTTCATGGCGGCCCGTACCCTAAACCGACTCAGGTGGTCAGGTAGAGAATACCGAGGCGTTCGGGTGAACTATGGTTAAGGAACTCGGCAAAATGCCCCCGTAACTTCGGGAGAAGGGGGGCCACAACCGGTGATGGAATTTACTTCCTGAGCTGGGGGTGGCCGCAGAGACCAGCGAGAAGCGACTGTTTACTAAAAACACAGGTCCGTGCGAAGCCGTAAGGCGATGTATACGGACTGACGCCTGCCCGGTGCTGGAACGTTAAGGGGACCGGTTAGCTTGGATTCGTTCAGGCGAAGCTGAGAACTTAAGCGCCAGTAAACGGCGGTGGTAACTATAACCATCCTAAGGTAGCGAAATTCCTTGTCGGGTAAGTTCCGACCTGCACGAATGGCGTAACGACTTCTCGACTGTCTCAACCATAGGCCCGGTGAAATTGCACTACGAGTAAAGATGCTCGTTTCGCGCAGCAGGACGGAAAGACCCCGGGACCTTTACTATAGCTTGATATTGGTGTTCGGTTCGGCTTGTGTAGGATAGGTGGGAGACTGTGAAGTCATGGCGCCAGCCATGGTGGAGTCGTCGTTGAAATACCACTCTGGTCGTGCTGGATGTCTAACCTGGGTCCGTGATCCGGATCAGGGACAGTGTCTGGTGGGTAGTTTAACTGGGGCGGTTGCCTCCTAAAGAGTAACGGAGGCGCCCAAAGGTTCCCTCAGCCTGGTTGGCAATCAGGTGTTGAGTGTAAGTGCACAAGGGAGCTTGACTGTGAGACCGACGGGTCGAGCAGGGACGAAAGTCGGGACTAGTGATCCGGCGGTGGCTTGTGGAAGCGCCGTCGCTCAACGGATAAAAGGTACCCCGGGGATAACAGGCTGATCTTCCCCAAGAGTCCATATCGACGGGATGGTTTGGCACCTCGATGTCGGCTCGTCGCATCCTGGGGCTGGAGTCGGTCCCAAGGGTTGGGCTGTTCGCCCATTAAAGCGGTACGCGAGCTGGGTTTAGAACGTCGTGAGACAGTTCGGTCCCTATCCGCTGTGCGCGTAGGAGTCTTGAGAAGGGCTGTCCCTAGTACGAGAGGACCGGGACGGACGAACCTCTGGTGTGCCAGTTGTCCTGCCAAGGGCATGGCTGGTTGGCTACGTTCGGGAGGGATAACCGCTGAAAGCATCTAAGCGGGAAGCCTGCTTCGAGATGAGGACTCCCACCCACTTGATGGGGTAAGGCTCCCAGTAGACGACTGGGTTGATAGGCCAGGTGTGGAAGACCGGTAACGGTTGGAGCTGACTGGTACTAATAGGCCGAGGGCTTGTCCTCAGTTGCTCGCGTCCACTGTGTTAGTTCTGAAGTAACGACCTGTGAAAACAGTGTGAAAACAGCCGGGTTGGTTAACTTCATAGTGTTTCGGTGGTCATAGCGTTAGGGAAACGCCCGGTTACATTCCGAACCCGGAAGCTAAGCCTTTCAGCGCCGATGGTACTGCATGGGGGACCGTGTGGGAGAGTAGGACGCCGCCGAACAATTTTTAGAGAAAGCCCTGGTGGGAACCTTAGAGTTCCTGCCAGGGCTTTTTCGCGTTTCCCGCCACCTAGTACCGTGACGCCCATGAGCGGCCGTGCGCAGTTGATGTGGGACGAGGCAGTAACGGGCTACGACTTCGGGCCCGGACACCCCATGGACCCGGTGCGGCTCGCCCTCACCATGCGGCTGGTCGAGGCGCTCGGCCTGGACCGCGGACTTCGCGTCACCGCCGCCCCGCCCGCCGGCGAATCCACCCTGCGGCTGGTGCACCGCGAGGACTACATCGCCGCCGTCCGCGCCGCCTCGGCCGATCCCGCCTCCGCCTCCGCCGACGGCTCGTACGGGATCGGGACGGCCGACGTCCCGGCCTTTTCCGGAATGCACGACGCGTCAGCCCTCATCGCCGGGCAGTCGGTCGCGGCCGCCGAAGCCGTATGGAGAGGTGAGGTCCAGCACGCCGTGAACTTCGCCGGCGGGCTGCACCACGCCATGCCCGGCGCGGCCTCCGGGTTCTGCGTCTACAACGACGCCGCCCTCGCCGTCGCCCGGCTCCTGGAGCTCGGTGCCGAGCGGGTCGTGTACGTCGACGTGGACGTGCACCACGGCGACGGCGTCCAGTCGGCGTTCTGGGAGGACCCGCGCGTCCTCACGATCTCCCTGCACGAACACCCCAGCACCCTCTTCCCGCAGACCGGTTGGCCCGAGGAGACCGGGGCGCCGTCCGCGGAGGGCGGCGCCGTCAACGTGGCCCTGCCGGCGGGGACGGGTGATGCGGGCTGGCTGCGGGCGTTCCACGCCGTGGTGCCCGAGCTGGTGGCGGCCTTCCGGCCGCAGGTGCTCGTGACCCAGCACGGCGCGGACACCCACTTCGAGGACCCGCTGGCTCACCTCGCCGTCTCGCTCGACGCCCAGCGCCTGATCGCCGACGCCTGTCACTCTCTTGCGCACGAGCACGCGGACGGGCGCTGGGTCGCCCTGGGTGGCGGCGGGTACGCCGTCGTGGACGTCGTGCCGCGGTCCTGGGCCCACCTGGTGGCGATCGCCGCGGGGACGCCCGTGCCTCCTGAGACGGCCGTGCCGGAGGAGTGGCGGGCTGAGGTGTACCGGCGCACCCGGCAGCCGGGGCCGCACCGGATGACGGACGGGGGCCGACCCGAGTGGAAGGACTTCGTGGATTCCGGCTATGACCCTGCGGACCGGCTGGATCAGGCGATCCTCGCCACCCGGCGGGCGGTCTTCCCGGCCCACGGCCTCCTGCCGTAACGCGAACCGCACCCCTCGTAGCCCTTCCGCAGACCGTCCATAGCCCTCCCCCGCCCCTCAGGGCGGCATTAGGCCGACCGTGGGATCCCTGCGCGAACCCGCCCCGTCCCACGCCGGCTTCCGTCAGCATCGGAAGCGTGCTGTCGACCCGGCTGTCCGCTCCGTGCGCCACCACCCCCGGCGCTCCCGCCGCCCCCACCGACACCCCAACTCCCGCCTCCCTCCCTGCCCTCCGCGTACATCTCCTCCGCTCCGGCCTCGCCGGCGTCGTATCCACCACCAGGGAACGGAGTCTGAGCCGGTATCGGATGTTCGTGGCCGGGGATCCCCGGGCGCTGCTCGGGCTGGAGCCCGAATGCCCCTGGCGGCTGGGGGACTTGTTGCGCCTGATGTCCCGCACCTGTGGGGTTTCGGCCGATCCCCGGCACACGTCGGGGCAGGATGTCATCGACCCCGACCGTACGATCGAGGCACTGGGTGCCTTTGCCGACCGGCTCGCGGCGGTGGCCGAAGCAGGGGCTCCGGTGCTCCTCGGGACCGGCCATCCGCACCGGCTCCTGGACTTCTACGCCTCCTTGGCCGCTGCCCTCTCGGCGGTGGGATGTCCTGTCCTCAGCCCGGCGCAGGGTCGAAGTGTCGACATAACGACCCGGTTCGGGGTACGCACCTACAACCTGGACTACGTTCGAGGCGTCGCGCTGGTGCGTGAACCCGGCGCGCGAGGGTGCGCAAGTGAGCCGGGCGTACATACGCATTCTCCGCTGCCGCTTCGGCTGGCCCTGGGGGCGTCGATCGACGGTGACGGACCGCTGCCGGCGATGGTCATCGGAGACCACGGATGGCTCTGCGGGGCAGGTCAGCTCGGTATTGAGGCCATCGGCCCGGCCGACGCCGACGACCCCGCGCCGTTCGTCGGGCAGGCGGAGGGGCGGGTGTCCGTCGTCGTTCCGCTTGATGACACTGTGCGGTCTGATTACTACCGACCGCTTACTCGCTATGTACTCAATCGAGCGTGTCTGTCACAGTAGGCGGCCGATGGCTGCTCCTCTTCCCCACTCGCATCACCCGCCCCTAACCTGGGGAGTGAGCGCGCAGCGACGAGGAGTCACCGGAGGGGAAGCCGGTGCGCGTCATGTGCGGAAGGTTCAGGTGTGTCATGGCTGCTGACCAGAGGCCTCTCAACGAGGTCGTGTTCCTGACCGTGGCGGAAGTCGCCGCGGTGATGCGAGTGTCCAAGATGACCGTGTACCGCCTGGTGCACAGCGGTCATCTGCCGGCGATCAGGGTGGGCAGGTCGTTCCGGGTCCCGGAGCAAGCGGTGCACGAGTACCTCCGAGAGTCCTACGTGGGGGTGGAAACAGCCTGACGGGGGCCCTGGATTACGCTGATCGCCCGGTGCCGGGTAGGCTGGCCCGATGTAGGTCGTGTGGGCTCGGACGCCCCGCACCGAGTGAATCGATGTAAGCGAGGGTAGTCGTGGGCTCTGTTATCAAGAAGCGGCGTAAGCGGATGGCCAAGAAGAAGCACCGCAAGCTGCTCAAGCGCACGCGCGTTCAGCGTCGCAACAAGAAGTAAGCGGCACGCCGCTGTGCTCGTCCCGCAGCCCTTCCACCGATCATGGTGGGAGGGCTGCGGTGCATTGTGGCCGTGTTGCGGTGAGTAAAGCTTCGGCTACGGCTTGAAATGTAGCTCCACGCAGCGGCTGGTCATCACAGCGCAACAACGACCCGCTACGGTGGCCGCGGCAGCACCACTCATGGGCTTGAGCACGGGCTTGAGCCCAGGCTGGATCATGGGCTGGGTCAGGCTCCGTCGTGGGCGGATCGTGGGCAGAGGAAGGCGCTGATCTTGGGCAAGGTCGTGCTCGTCACCGGAGTCGCACGGCAGCTGGGCGGCCGGTTCGTCCGCCGCGTCCAGCGTGAGCCCGATGTGGACCGGGTGATCGGGGTGGACGCGGTGCCACCCGGACACCATCTCGGCGGGGCCGATTTCATACGGGCGGACATTCGCCATCCCAGGATCGCGCGGGTTCTGGCCGAACACGGTGTGGACACGGTGGTCCACATGGATGTGAACGGCACCCCGCTGGGCAAGCGCGGCAGCCGGGCCACGGTCAAGGAGACCAACGTCATCGGCACGATGCAGCTGCTCGGCGCGTGCCAGAAGACGCCGTCGGTGCGGCGGCTGGTGGTCAAGTCCAGCACCAATGTCTACGGGTCCGCGCCACGCGATCCGGCGATCTTCACCGAGACCACCCCGCCCAAGTCGCTGCCCAGCGGCGGCTTCGCCAAGGACGTGGTGGAGGCCGAGGGGTACGTGCGCGGCTTCGCCCGCCGCCGGCCCGACGTGGCGGTGTGCGTGCTGCGCTTCGCCAACATCCTCGGGCCGTGCGCCGACTCGCCGCTCGCGGAGTACTTCGCGCTGCCCGTGCTGCCCACGGTCCTCGGCTTCGACCCGCGGCTGCAGTTCGTCCACGAGGACGATGTGATCGAGGTGCTGCGGATCGCCTCCGGGGAGCCGCGCAGGGGCACGCTCAACAGCGGCACCTTCAACGTCGCGGGCGACGGGGTGCTGCTGCTCTCCCAGGCGGCGCGCCGCCTCGGGCGCCCCACCCTCCCCTTCTTCCTGCCGACCGTCACCTGGGTCGGCTCCGCACTGCGTTCGGTCGGCGTGACGGACTTCTCGCCCGAGCAGATCCGGCTGCTCACCCACGGGCGGGTCGTCCGGACCACCCAGATGCGCGAGACCCTCGGCTTCGACCCCCGCTACACGACGGCGGGGGCCTTCGAGGACTACGCGCGCAGCCGGGGCCCCGGGCTGCTGCCGCCCGAGACCCTTGCCCGTACCGTCGACCGGATCGCCGCGGCACTGCCTGCCGGCCGCGGCCAGAAGTGAGGAGCGCACCCACCATGGCGGACGCGAAGGTCATCCCGTTCGGCGGCGAGGAGCCGCGCTCCAAGCGCGGCAAGGGCAAGCGGCCGGGCCGGGCCCGTACGAGCCGGATGTCGTCCTCCCTCGCGCCCGTGCCGCCGCAGCGGTACCTGGACCGGGCCGAGGACGCCCGGGCCGCGTCCGAGGAGCAGGCGGCCGCCGAGGGCGCCTGCGAGCAGGCCGCGGAGGCCGCGCAGTCCGGCGGCTGGGACCGGAAGCTGGCGCACGGGCTGAGCTTCCTGCGGCGGCGGATCACCGGCGAGTACGAGGTCGACGAGTTCGGCTACGACGAGGAGCTCACGGACCAGGTCCTGATGTCCGCGCTGCGGCCCTTCTACGAGAAGTACTTCCGGGTCGAGGTGAAGGGCATCGAGAACATCCCGGACAAGGGCGCGGCCCTGGTCGTCGCCAACCACTCCGGCACGCTCCCGGTGGACGGGCTGATGCTCCAGGTCGCGGTGCACGACCACCACCCGGCGGACCGGCACATCCGGATGCTCGCCGCGGACCTGGTCTTCATGCTGCCGGGCGTCAACGAGCTCTCCCGGAAGCTCGGGCACACGCTCGCCTGCGCGGAGGACGCCCAGCAGCTGCTGGAGCGGGGCGAGGTGGTCGGCGTGATGCCGGAGGGGTTCAAGGGGATCGGGAAGCCGTTCTCGGAGCGGTACAAGCTCCAGCGGTTCGGCCGGGGCGGCTTCGTGTCGACGGCACTGCGTGCCGGGGCGCCGATCGTGCCGTGCTCGATCGTGGGCGCCGAGGAGATCTTCCCGATGCTCGGCAATTCGCGGACGATGGCCCGGCTGCTGGGGATTCCGTATTTCCCGCTGACGCCCTCGTGGCCCTGGCTGGGTCCGCTGGGGCTGGTGCCGCTGCCGACGAAGTGGACGATCCAGTTCGGGGAGCCGATCCAGACGGACGGGTATCCGGCGGAGGCGGCGGACGACCCGATGCTGATGTTCAACCTCACCGACCAAGTACGAGAAACGATTCAGCACACGCTCTACAAGCTGCTCGTGCAGCGGCGGTCGGTCTTCTTCTGAGAAAAGCCTCGGAGGCTGGTTGTTTTCCCGATCCGGCCGGATCGGGAAAACAACCAGCCTCTTCGCTTACTTGGGGTCCTCGCCGCCCTGGATGCCCAGGCCGGGGATGATCTGCGGCAGCACCGGCGGGATGTCGATGCTCGGCTGCTTGGCCGGCTTGCTGTCCTTGCTGCGGGGCGTGCCGCCCGGGCTCGCGCTGCCGGGCGGCGACGGGGGCTTGAGCAGCCCCGTGCCGCCGAGGAGGCCCTCGTGCTCCTCACGGGCGCCCGGGGACGCCGGCTGCTGCTTGCTGCCCGCCGCGTGCCTGCCGCCGCCGGCCGAGGCGGACGGCTGCGGGGCGTGGCGGGTGGTGCGCCCGGACGGGCCGGGCCGGTCCGTCTCGGGCTGGGCCGGGGCGCCGTGCTTGCCGTGGTGCGCGGGAGGCAGCAGGGACTGCAGCGAGCCGACCTCATCGTCTATGGCCGAGAGGACCGAGCTCACTTCGGCGCCCACATCGGCCAGTTGGACCGGGAGCTTCTCGCGCAGCTGGCTCCAGCTCTCGCGGTGCGAGGCCGCGAAGCTGGAGAGCCGCTGGATGGGCCCGATCGAGCGGTCGTGCTTGTAGGCGGTGTGGAGCAGGCGGTGGCCCTCGGAGGCGTCCTGGCGCATGCCCGAGAGGGTCCTGCGGATCTCGCCGAGGACCTCGTGGTCCAGGTGGCCGCCCAGCTTGCCGCGCTCCATCAGGCGGCGGGCCTCCTGGAGCCGGGTCGAGGCCCGGTCGAGCAGCAGGCTGCCGCGGTCGGAGTCATCGCCGGCCATGCCGATCCGGAGATCCTCCATGCCGCGCTTGAGCGGGTAGAGCGAATCGCCGGGCAGGGCATTGGAGCTGGCGGCCGCCACGCCGCCGAACGCGCCCGCCGCCACGCCCACGGTCAGGCCGCCCGCCGCGAGCCCCTTCGACCAGCGGGAGCGCGGCCGGAGCCGGCCCAGGGCGCGGTGGGCGCCGCGGCCCGAGCGGCGGGTCTTCTGCTCGGGGATCGCCGCGGTGTCACCGCCGGCGAACTGGGTCTCCATGGCAGCGATGAGCTGCGCTCGCTGGACGACCCTGGTCTCGGGGTCGAGACCGGGCCGGGGCAGTTCTCCGAGCCGGCCGGTCAGGGCCAGCAGCCTGCCCTGCTCGGCGCCTTCGGCCGGCGGATCGGGCTCTGTGGCCGCCGTGCCCTGGACTTCCTGATGCTCCAGGGACTGGGCGAAGGCGTTCGCCCGCCGGTGCGCCGATACGTTCGCGATCACAGGCGGCACCTCCTCTCGTCATGACGGTCGACTCCTCTGAACACCTGGAGGGTTGCACGCCGTGATGAGCATCCACTCGATCGAGTGAGTGGCTGCGGGCATGGCGTGACCGCAGGGAGTCTGCATCCCGCACAACGACTGGTGCGTCGGGCGGGTTACGCGTCCTGGACGATGTGACCGCTGGTGAGTGAACGCTTGCAAATGGTTAACGCGCGTCGTCGGGCAGGAGGCGGGCCAGGGTGCGGACCGCCCGGTACTGGAGGGTCTTGATGGCGCCCTCGTTCTTGCCCATGACGCGGGCGGTCTCGGCGACGGAGAGCCCTTGCAGGAAGCGCAGGGTGACGCACTCCTGCTGCTGGGGATTGAGCTTGCGCACCGCCTCCAGCAGCGCGGCGTTGGACAGGGACTCGAGGACGGAGTCCTCCGGGCTGCGCTCGACCTCATTGGCGTCGAGCATCTCGCCGGTGGTCACTTCGAGCCGGAACCTCGACGACTTGAAGTGGTCGGCGACCAGATTGCGGGCGATCGTCACGAGCCAGGCGCCGAAGTCGCGCCCCTGCCAGGTGAAGGTGCCGATGCGGCGCAGGGCGCGCAGGAACGTCTCGCTGGTGAGGTCCTCCGCGGTGGCCCGGCCGCCGACCCGGTAGTAGATGTAGCGGTAGACCGTATCGGCGTACTGGTCGTAGAGGCGGCCGAAGGCTTCGGCCTCCCCGGCCTGGGCGCGCTCGACCAGGTCGAGCATGCGGGCGCTGTCGCTGTCCGCGCTGGGGCGGCGCGTTGACGTGGCGGAGCCGGAGGACGCGGCGGACGGCGCGGTGGCCGCACCGCCGCGGCGGGCGGCTCGTCTGCCCACCGCCGCGCTGCTTTCGGCGAGGGCGTAGCAAGGGCCGGCGTGACCGGCGCGGCCGCCTCCCGCGGCAGGGGCGAGCGTGGCGAGGGCGGGGACGGCGTACGCGGTGGGGACGAAGCCGCGCAGGCGGTCTAGGACCGTAGCGCGAAGCGTAGCCAGGCCCGAGGCGTCAACCCCGACGTGTGGGTACACGGGACTCCCAGAGGCAGAGCTTCCATCACGTGCAGTACGGAACCGTTCACTCGTCGTAGGGACAAGGGGGTACCGGTTTGCGTCTGAGGAGAATAACGCTTCGTACAGGCAGCACTACACCGAGTTGCTCAAATCATCGTTTCCGTTCGATCTCTTACCGGTTCGGGATCGATCAAATATCGAACTATGAAAGGAGGTTGAACAGATTTGGTCATGGTGTGGCCGAATGGGCGGCGTGTTGTGGCAATCCGGGCACGGAAGGACTGGGGGGAAGGATGTGAGGGTATGAAGACAGGATTGCCTGAGAGTGACGGTCGGCTACGCGCTGTTGCCGAACCCCGGTGGTGACCGCACGGGTGGTGGCGCGAAGTGGACGGCGTGCCGCCGTGACAGCGCCGCCCCGGAGCCGCTAGAGGGCGGCAGCCGGGGCGGGGAAGGCTGGAGAGGGCCTGAGAGAGGGAGGGGGTCAGCGCCTGCGCCGGTGCAGGGCGACCGCCGCGGCCGCGCCGCCCGCCAGGGCGCCCACGCCGGCCGCCGCCGGGATGCCGACCTTGGCCGCCTTGCGGCCCGTACGGTAATCGCGCAGCCGCCAGCCGTGCTCACGGGCGTGCTTGCTCAGCCGGCTGTCCGGGTTGACGGCGTAGGGGTGGCCCACGAGGGACAGCATCGGGATGTCGTTGGCGGAGTCGCTGTACGCCGCGCAGCGGTCCAGCTCCAGGCCCTCGGCCGCGGCCAGCGCGCGGACGGCCTCGGCCTTCGCCGGGCCGTGCAGCGGCTCGCCGACCAGCTTGCCGGTGTAGACGCCACCGATCGACTCGGCGACGGTGCCGAGCGCGCCGGTCAGCCCGAGGCGCCGGGCGATGATCGTCGCGGCCTCGACGGGCGCGGCGGTGACGAGCCAGACCTTCTGGCCCGCGTCGAGGTGGGCCTGGGCGAGCGCGCGGGTGCCGGGCCAGATCCGCTCGGCCATGTACTCGTCGTAGATCTCCTCGCCGATGGTCATCAGCTCGGAGACGCGGTGGCCCTTGACGATGGACAGGGCGCTGTCGCGGGCGTCCTGCATGTGCTCGGCGTCCTCGCCGGCCAGCCGGAACCACACCTGCTGCCAGGCGAAGCGGGCGAGCTCGCGCTTCTGGAAGAAGCGCCGCTTGTACAGGCCGCGCCCGAAGTGGAAGAGGGAGGCGCCCTGCATGACGGTGTTGTCGAGGTCGAAGAAGGCGGCGGCCTGCACGTCGCCGGCGACGGGGAAGTCCGGCTCGGCCGGCCCGGACGGCTCCTGCGCGCCTTCGAGGGCGCTCTCGGCGGCGCTCTCCTGAGCTGTCTTGCGGGCTGCCTCCGCCGCGGCCTCGCCTGCCAGCACGCTGCGTGCGGTGGCGGAGCGCCTGCGCGGAGTGATCCATCCCAGTGCGGCCATGGCCCGAGCATAGCCAGTTTGTTCGGGGTAACCGGAGCCGGGATGATTCCGGGGCGTGAACTTCCCTTGACGCTCCGGTTACCCCCCGCGGGGCGGCGTGCGCGAAGGCCCGGGGAGGGTCAGCCCGTCAGGGCCTTGCGCAGGCGGTCGGGGTCCACGCGCCAGAAGTCGTGCTGGGCGCCGTCGACGAGGATCACGGGGATCTGCTCCCAGTACTTACGGTGGAGCTCCTCGTCCTGGGTGATGTCCTTCTTCTCCCAGCGGGCGCCCAGTTCGCCGCAGACGCCGGCGATGACGGCCTCGGCGGCGTCGCACAGATGGCAGCCGGGCTTGCCGATCAGGGTGACCGTGCTGTCGGCGGGGTTCTTGCGGGGGCGGCGGCGCAGCAGGGACGTCATGTCCGCCATTGTGCCCGCTCCTCGTCCCCCTTCCCGTGCTCCCGGCGCGCGCCCGTACGCGCCCCCGAAGGCGACCCCGTATGCAATGAAGGTGCTCCCGCTCGCTCAAACGTGCTGGATGGGTGCCTGAGTCGACTACCATCATGTGGCGATTTGTTGGTGTCCGGGGGTATGTCGGTGAGGAGTGAGCGCCCGTGTCCCCGTCGGCGCTCCCCTGTGGCGTGCGTGGCAGGTGTGGCTGCTGTGGCAGTGTGGCCGGTCGTCCCCGGAAGGGGCCGAATGGTTCCCGCCCAGGGCCGAAAGGCCGCGTGACACCGGTCACTTTGACCGGGCAAAACGGACACCATCTTTGTGCACGCGTTCACAAAGGCATAGCCTGCGTTCGACGGGGCGGTCCTGGGACGAGGCGCCGCCCGCAGCCCCGCTCTACCCGCAGGAGCACCGTGGCAACTGGCCGAACTCACCGACCGGCGACCCGAAGCCGAGGGATTCCCGAGGCCACCGTCGCCCGGCTTCCGCTGTACCTGCGCGCGCTGACGGCGCTCTCCGAGCGCTCGGTGCCCACGGTCTCCTCCGAGGAGCTCGCGACCGCGGCGGGCGTCAATTCCGCCAAGCTCCGCAAGGACTTCAGCTACCTCGGCTCGTACGGCACCCGCGGGGTCGGCTACGACGTCGAGTACCTCGTCTACCAGATCTCCCGTGAGCTCGGCCTGACCCAGGACTGGCCGGTCGTCATCGTCGGCATCGGCAACCTCGGCGCGGCCCTCGCCAACTACGGCGGCTTCGCCTCCCGCGGCTTCCGCGTCGCGGCCCTGATCGACGCGGACCCCGCGATGGCCGGCAAGCCGGTCGCCGGGCTGCCCGTGCGCCACACCGACGAGCTCGAATCGATCATCACCGACAACGGCGTCTCCATCGGCGTCATCGCCACCCCGGCCGGTGCGGCCCAGCAGGTCTGCGACCGGCTCGTGGCCGCCGGTGTCACCTCGATCCTCAACTTCGCGCCGACCGTGCTCTCCGTGCCCGAGGGCGTGGACGTGCGCAAGGTCGACCTGTCGATCGAGCTCCAGATCCTCGCCTTCCACGAGCAGCGCAAGGCCGGCGAGGAGACCTCCTCCGCGCAGGAGCCCGCCGCCGCCGTGCAGCCCCGCTCCGCCGCGGCCGCGCGCACGCCCGCGGGCAGCCGGGCGGCCGGAAAGGGACCGGACGGGGACGTCCCCGCCGTGATGCCGGCATGAGCCTCCTCGTCGTCGGACTGAGCCACCGCAGCGCGCCGGTGAGCGTGCTGGAGCGCGCCGCCCTCGCCCGCGAGGCGCAGGCGAAGCTGTTGCAGGACACCCTCGCGGCCGAGCCCGCCACCGAAGCGGCCGTGCTCGCCACGTGCAACCGCATCGAGCTCTACGCCGACGTGGACAAGTTCCACGCCGGTGTGGCCGAGCTGTCCACGCTCCTCGCCCAGCACACGGGCGTCGGACTGGACGAGCTCACTCCGTACCTCTACGTGCACTACGAGGACCGGGCCGTCCACCACCTCTTCTCGGTGGCGTGCGGGCTGGACTCGATGGTCGTCGGCGAGGGCCAGATCCTCGGCCAGATCAAGGACGCCCTCGCCCTCGGCCAGGAGCTGCACACCGCCGGCCGGCTGCTGAACGACCTCTTCCAGCAGGCCCTGCGGGTCGGCAAGCGCGCCCACAGCGAGACCGGCATCGACCGGGCGGGCCAGTCCCTGGTCACCTTCGGCCTGGAGCGCCTCGCCGACGGCGTGCCGCTCGGCGACTGGGCCGGCGGCAAGCGGGCCCTGGTCATCGGTGCCGGCTCGATGTCCTCCCTCGCGGCGGCGACGCTCGCGCGGGCGGGCGTCTCCCACGTGGCCGTCGCCAACCGCACGCTGGCCCGCGCGGAGCGCCTGGCGGAGATCCTCCAGGAGCCGGGCGGCCGGTCCGCCGCCGGCTTCACGGCCTCGGCCGTGGAGATGGCCGCGGTGCCGCAGGAGCTCGCGCTCGCTGACGTCGTGGTCAGCTGCACCGGTGCCATGGGCGTCGTCCTGACGGCCGAGGCCATACGCGCCGCGCTGGCATCCCGTACGGACACGGGCGCGGCTGCGGACGCGGCCGCCGGCAGCGCGGGCCGGGACCGTACGGACAGCGGCTGCCCGCTCGACTCCGCCTGCGGCGACGCGGCCCGTGCGGACGTCCGCCTCGCCCTCCTCGACCTCGCCATGCCGCGCGACATCGACGCCGCCGTGCACCGTCTGGACGGCGCCCGGCTCGTCGACATCGAGTCGCTCGCCGAGGCCTCCGCCGACGCGCCCATGGCCGCCGACGTCGACCAGGTGCGCACCATCGTCTCCGACGAGGTCGCCGCCTTCGGCGCCGCCCAGCGCGCCGCCCACATCACCCCCACCGTGGTCGCCCTGCGCACCATGGCCGCGGACGTCGTCGCGAGCGAGATCGCCCGCCTCGACGGCCGCCTGCCCGACCTGGACGACAAGCAGCGCGCGGAGATCACCCAGACCGTGCGCCGCGTCGTCGACAAGCTCCTCCACGCGCCGACCGTGCGCGTCAAGGAGCTGGCCTCCACCCCCGGCGGCGCCGGTTATGCCGACGCGCTGCGAGAGCTCTTCGACCTCGACCCGCAGGCGGTCGCCGCCGTCAGCCGGGCCGACTCGCAGGCCGGTACGCACAACACGGCACGGGAGCCGGCATGAACGACACCTCTTCGCGGCCGCTGCGCCTCGGTACGCGCCGCAGCAAGCTCGCCATGGCCCAGTCCGGGCAGGTGGCGGAGGCCGTGCGGCAGCTGACCGGCCGCCCGGTGGAACTGGTGGAGATCACCACCTACGGCGACGTCTCGCGCGAGTCGCTCGCCCAGATCGGCGGGACCGGCGTCTTCGTCTCCGCGCTGCGCGACGCGCTGCTCGCGGGCGAGATCGACTTCGCCGTGCACTCCCTCAAGGACCTGCCGACCACGCAGCCCGACGACCTGGCCCTCGCGGCGGTCCCGCCGCGCGAGGACCCGCGCGACGTGCTGATCGCCCGCGACGGCCTGACCTTCGACGCCCTCCCCAAGGGTGCCCGCATCGGGACCGGCTCCCCGCGCCGCATGGCCCAGCTCAACGCCTGGGCCCGCGAGCTGGGCCTGGAGATCGAGACCGTGCCCATCCGCGGCAACATCGACACCCGGATCGGCTACGTCACCGACGGCGAGCTCGATGCCGTGGTGCTGGCCGCCGCGGGGCTGGCGCGCATCGGCCGCAGCGCCGAGGTCACGCAGTTCCTGGAGACCGACGCAGTTTTGCCCGCCCCCGGCCAGGGGGCCCTGGCGATCGAGTGCGCCATGACCAACGCACCCCTCGCCGCCGCGCTCGCCGAGCTCGACGACCCGTACACCCGGGCCGCCGTGACCGCCGAGCGTTCCCTGCTCGCCGCCCTGGAGGCCGGCTGCTCCGCACCCGTGGGTGCGTTGGCCGACCTGCTGGTTGATGAGCAGGTTGTCACCGAAATGCGCCTGCGGGGCGTCGTCGGCACGACCGACGGCAAGACGCTGGTGCAGCTGTCCACCACCGGCCCCGTGCCGTCGTCCCGCGAAGAAGCCGTGGCCATGGGCCGCGAGCTCGCCGCTGCGATGCTCGACAAGGGTGCGGCCGGTCTTATGGGGGAGCGAGCACTTTGAACCCCACCGCCCCGAACCACCCCGTGCACGGGCACGTCACCTTCCTGGGTGCCGGCCCCGGAGACCCGGGACTGCTGACGCTCCGCGCCGTGGAAGCGCTCGCGGCAGCGGACGTCCTGATCGCCGATCCGCAGGTGCTCGACGTGGTGCGCACGCATGCGCGCGCTCATGTGGACATGCCTGCCCAGACGGTTACTGACGAGGCATCAAAAACCGCGGACGTCCCCGTCCTTAGGGACACCGCCAATCTTGTCATGACGGCCGCGCGCAGCGGCAAGCGGGTCGTCCGTGCCGTCCTCGGCGACCCGGGCCTCGACGGCGACGCCGGCGGCGAGATGCTCGCCTGCGCCGCCGAGGGCATCACCTTCGAGGTGGTCCCGGGCGTCGCCACGGCCGTGGGCGTGCCCGCCTACGCCGGGGTGCCGCTGCGCGACGGCAAGGGCGCCGACGTGCGCTTCATCGACGCCCGCACCGCCTCGGCCACCTGCTGGTCCGAGGTCGGCGCCAGCGCCGTCACCGCGGTCGTCTCCACGACCCTCGACTCCGTCGTCTCCGCCGCCGGCGAACTGGTCTCCGCCGGCCGCGGCCCCGACACCCCGATGACCGTCACGGTCGCCGGCACCACCACCCGCCAGCGCACCTGGACCGCCACCCTCGGCAGCGTCGCCCAGGTGCTCAAGGCGGCCAAGGTGCTGCCGTCCGCCGACGGCGCCCAGCCCGTCATAGCCGTGGTCGGCGAGCGCAGCGCTGCCGAGCAGCGCGACCGGCTCTCCTGGTTCGAGTCCAAGCCGCTCTTCGGCTGGAACGTGCTCGTGCCGCGCACCAAGGAGCAGTCCGCCTCGCTCTCCGACCAGCTCCGGTCCTACGGCGCCGTGCCGAGCGAGGTCCCGACCATCGCCGTCGAGCCGCCGCGCACCCCGCAGCAGATGGAGCGCGCGGTCAAGGGCCTGGTCACCGGCCGCTACGAGTGGATCGCCTTCACGTCCGTGAACGCCGTCAAGGCGGTGCGCGAGAAGTTCGAGGAGTACGGGCTCGACGCGCGCGCCTTCGCCGGCATCAAGGTCGCGGCCGTGGGCGAGCAGACCGCCAAGTCGCTGATCGAGTTCGGCGTGAAGCCCGACCTCGTGCCGTCCGGCGAGCAGTCCGCCGCCGGCCTGCTGGAGGACTGGCCGCCCTACGACCCGGTCTTCGACCCGATCGACCGCGTCTTCCTGCCGCGCGCCGACATCGCCACCGAGACCCTGGTCGCCGGCCTGATCGACCTGGGCTGGGAGGTCGACGATGTCACCGCGTACCGCACCGTACGGGCCTCGCCGCCGCCGGCCGAGACCCGCGAGGCGATCAAGGGCGGCGGCTTCGACGCCGTGCTCTTCACCTCTTCGAGCACGGTCCGCAACCTCGTCGGCATCGCCGGCAAGCCCCACAATGTCACCGTCATCGCCTGCATCGGCCCGGCCACCGCGAAGACCGCGGAGGAGCACGGCCTGCGGGTGGACGTGCTGTCGCCCGAGCCCTCGGTGCTCAAGCTCGCCGAGGCGCTCGCGGAGTTCGGCGCGGCCCGCCGCGACGCCGCCCTGGAGGCCGGCGACCCGGTGACCCGCCCGAGCGAGCGACGTCCCGGATCGCGTAGAAGGGCACGGAGTTGAGCACCACGTACGGCACGTTCCCGGGGTCCCGGCCCCGGCGACTGCGCACCACCCCGGCCATGCGCCGCATGGTCGCCGAGACCCGGCTGCACCCGGCCGACCTGATCCTCCCCGCCTTCGTGCGGGAAGGCATCAGCACCCCGGTGCCGATCTCCGCCATGCCGGGGGTCGTCCAGCACACCCGCGACACCCTGCGGAAGGCGGCCGTCGAGGCGCTGGAGGCCGGCGTCTCGGGGATCATGCTCTTCGGCGTGCCCGAGGATGCCAAGAAGGACGCCGCCGGCACCGCCGGCACCGACCCGGACGGCATCCTCCAGGTCGCCATCCGCGACGTCCGCGCCGAGGTCGGCGACGAGCTCATCGTCATGTCGGACCTGTGCCTGGACGAGTTCACCGACCACGGCCACTGCGGCGTCCTCGACGCCTCCGGCCGCGTCGACAACGACGCCACCCTCGAGCGCTACGCCGAGATGGCCCAGGTGCAGGCCGACGCCGGCGCCCACGTCGTGGGCCCCAGCGGCATGATGGACGGCCAGGTCGGCGTCATCCGCGACGCCCTCGACCAGACCGGCCACGAGGACGTCTCCGTCCTCGCCTACACCGCCAAGTACGCGTCCGCGTTCTACGGCCCCTTCCGGGAGGCCGTCGGCTCCTCGCTGCAGGGCGACCGCAAGACCTACCAGCAGGACCCGGCCAACTCCCGCGAGTCGATGCGCGAGCTCGCCCTCGACCTCGCCGAAGGCGCCGACATGGTCATGGTCAAGCCGGCCATGCCCTGCCTGGACATCCTCGCCGAGATCGCCGGCGCCGTGGACGTGCCCGTCGCCGCGTACCAGATCAGCGGCGAGTACGCGATGATCGAGGCCGCCGCCGCCAACGGCTGGATCGACCGCGACCGCGCGATCATGGAGACCCTCACCGGCATCAAGCGCGCCGGGGCGCAGATGATCCTCACCTACTGGGCGACCGAGGTCGCACGGCAGCTCTGACGACGACCGCCGAAGGGCCGGTGCCCGGGGGAATTCCGCTGAAACAGTGGAAAGCCTCCGGGCACCGGCCCTAGCTTGTGGCGCACACCGACCCCTCCGCGGAGACGCGCCCATGAGCACCGACCCAGGGCTCCCCGAGAGCTGGGAATACACCCTCCAGGTCCCCTGCGACCCGCTCGCGCCCTGCATCGCCCGCCGCACGCTCCGCACGATCTTCGAGGAGCACGGCTTCGCGCGCGTCGCCGACACCGCCGAACTGCTCACCTCGGAGCTGGTCACCAACTCCTACCGGCACTCCGGCGGGCCCGCCTCCGTACGCGTCAGGCGCGAGGGCAGGGGCAGCGCGGTGCGCGTGACCGTATGGGACACCAACCCCGCCCTGCCCGGCCTGCGGGCCACCGCCCTGCCCCGCGCGGACGCCGAGGAGGGCCGCGGGCTCGCGCTCGTCATGCGCTGCGCCGACAGCTGGGGAGGGTTCGCGCTGCGCCGGCAGCCCCAGGGGCTCACCGGCAAGCTCGTCTGGTTCGAGCTGGGCGGGAACGGCGGCGGGGGCGGGGCCGGCGGACAAGCCGCCTGACCCCGCCCCCGCCCGCCGGCAGTTACAGGCGCTCGGGCGTGCGGATGCCCAGCAGCTCCATGCCCTTGCGCAGCGTGCGCGCCGTCAGGTCGCACAGGAAGAGGCGGTTCTCCACCTGGGCCGGCTCCCCGGCCTTCAGCACCGGGCACTGGTCGTAGAACGACGTGTAGAGCGAAGCCAGCTGGTAGAGGTAACCGGCCAGCTTGTGCGGCGCGTACTCCCCGGCGGCCTCCGCCACCGTCGCCGCGAACTGGTCCAGGTGCAGGCCCAGGGCCCGCTCGGCCGGGGCCAGCGCCAGCTCCGGGTGCGCGACCGGCCCGGTCTCGCCCGCCTTGCGCAGGATCGACTGGATACGGGCGTATGCGTACTGGAGGTAGACCGAGGTGTCGCCGTTGAGCGAGACCATCTGGTCCAGGTCGAACTTGTAGTCACGGGCCGCCGACGTCGACAGGTCCGCGTACTTCACCGCGCCGATGCCCACCTGGGCGCCGCGCTCGGCGATCTCCTCCTCCGTGAGGTCCTGCGCCTTCTCGCGCACGATCGCCGAGGCGCGCTCGATGGCCTCGTCCAGCAGGTCCACCAGGCGGACCGTCTCGCCCTCACGCGTCTTGAACGGCTTGCCGTCCTTGCCCAGGACCGTGCCGAAGCCCAGCTGCACGGCCTCGGTGCCCTCGGTCAGCCAGCCGGCCCGGCGGGCCGTCTCGAAGACCATCTTGAAGTGCAGCGACTGGCGGACGTCCACCACGTACAGCAGGGTGTCGGCCTTCAGGTTGAAGACGCGGTCGCGGATCGCCGACAGGTCGGTGGCCGCGTAGCCGAAGCCGCCGTCCGACTTCTGCACGATCAGCGGGACGGGATTGCCGTCCGGGCCCTTCACGTCGTCGAAGAACACGCACAGCGCGCCCTCCGAACGCACCGCGACACCGGACTCCTCCAGCAGCCGGCACGTCTCCGCCAGCATGTCGTTGTAGCCGGACTCGCCGACGATGTCCTCGTCGCGGATCTCGACGTCCAGCTTGTCGAAGACCGAGTAGAAGTAGATCTTCGACTCGTCGACGAAGCGCTGCCAGAGCGCGAGGGTCTCCGCATCGCCCGCCTGGAGGTCCACCACCCGGCGCCGGGCCCGCGCCTTGAACTCCTCGTCCGAGTCGAAGAGCGTGCGCGACGCCTTGTACAGGCGGTTGAGGTTCGACATGGCCTCCTCGCCGGAGACCTCCCCGTCCGCCTTGTGGTCCAGCTCGTGCGGGTGCTCCAGCAAGTACTGGATCAGCATGCCGAACTGGGTGCCCCAGTCGCCGATGTGGTGGCGGCTGATCACCTTCTCGCCCGTGAACTCCAGGATCCTGACGACGGCGTTGCCGATCACCGAGTTCCGCAGGTGGCCGACGTGCATCTCCTTGGCCACGTTCGGCTGGGCCCAGTCGATGACGGTCGTGCCCGGCCGCTCCACGAGCGGCACGCCGAGGCGGTCGTCCGCGGCGCGCGCGGCGAGGGTCTTCGCGATCGCCTCGTCCGTGATCGTGATGTTCAGGAAGCCGGGGCCCGAGACCTCGACCTGCTGGATCAGATCACCGGCCGGAAGGCCCTCGACGACCTTGCCCGCCAGCTCGCGGGGGTTGCCGCCCAGCTTCTTCGCCAGCGCCAGCATCCCGTTGGCCTGGAAGTCGGCCCGGTCGCTGCGTCGCAGCAGCGGATCGGCGGCACCGGCCTCCGGCAGGGCTGCCGAGAGGGCGTCCGCGATGCGCTGGTGGAGCGAGGAAGCGAGGGAGGGAACCGAAGCCATGAGGAGGGTGCCATTCCGGTAGGCGGCATGTGATGGTCCCGCCGATTATCCCATGCGCCTACCACGGCCCCCGCGGTAATTTCCCCGGAGCCGGGCAACCCCGGAGCCGGCCCTCCCGTCTGGGACAATGGTCATGCCAGGACCGTAAGGAAGGAAGTGCCGTGGCTCAGGCTCAGAGCACCGAGGCCGACTGGGTCTCCCGTTTCGCCGACGAGGTCATTGCCGAAGCGGAGCGCCGGGCCCCCGGCAAACCGATCGTCGTCGCCTCGGGCCTGTCGCCCTCCGGCCCGATCCACCTCGGCAATCTCCGCGAGGTCATGACGCCCCACCTCGTCGCCGACGAGATCCGCCGCCGCGGCCACCAGGTCCGGCACCTGATCTCCTGGGACGACTACGACCGCTACCGCAAGGTGCCGAACGGCGTCCCCGGCATCGACGAGTCGTGGGCCGAGCACATCGGCAAGCCGCTGACCTCCGTCCCGGCCCCCGCCAGCTCCGCCTACCCGAACTGGGCGGAGCACTTCAAGGCCGCCATGGTCGCCGCGCTCGCCGACCTCGGCATCGAGTACGACCCGATCAGCCAGACCGAGCAGTACACCTCGGGCGTCTACCGCGAGCAGATCCTGCACGCGATGAAGCACCGCGCCGACATCGACGCGATCCTCGACCAGTACCGGACGAAGGACAAGGCGACCGGCCAGCCCAAGAAGCAGGGCCAGAAGCAGCAGAAGCCCGTCGACGAGGCCGAGCTGGAGGCCGCCGAGGGCTCCGGCGCCGCCGCCGAGGACGACGGCAGCGGCTCCGGCGCGGGCTACTTCCCCTACAAGCCCTACTGCGGCGCCTGCGAGCGCGACCTGACGACCGTCACCGCGTACGACGACGAGACCACCGAGCTCGCCTACACCTGCGTGTGCGGCCACACCGAGACCGTCCTGCTCAGCGAGTTCAACCGCGGCAAGCTGGTCTGGAAGGTCGACTGGCCGATGCGCTGGGCCTACGAAGGCGTGATCTTCGAGCCCTCGGGTGTCGACCACTCCTCCCCGGGCTCCTCCTTCGTCGTCGGCGGCCAGATCGTCCGCAAGGTCTTCGGCGGCGAGCAGCCCATCGGCCCGATGTACGCCTTCGTCGGCATCAGCGGCATGGCCAAGATGTCCTCCTCCAAGGGCGGCGTGCCCACCCCCGGCGACGCCCTGAAGATCATGGAAGCGCCGCTGCTGCGCTGGCTCTACGCCCGCCGCAAGCCCAACCAGTCCTTCAAGATCGCCTTCGACCAGGAGATCCAGCGGCTCTACGACGAGTGGGACAAGCTGGAGGCCAAGGTCGCCGACGGCACCGCCCTGCCCGCCGACGCCGCCGCCCACAGCCGCGCCGCCCGCACGGCCGCCGGCGAGCTCCCCCGCACGCCGCGCCCGCTGCCCTACCGCACGCTCGCCTCCGTCGTCGACATCACCGCCGGCCACGACGAGCAGACGATCCGCATCCTCAGCGACCTCGACCCGGCCAACCCGGTCGCCGACCTCGACGAGGTCCGCCCGCGCCTGGACCGGGCCGAGCACTGGATCAACACCCAGGTCCCCGCCGAGTCCCGCACGATCGTCCGCTCCGAGCCCGACACCGAGCTGCTCGGCTCCCTCGACGAGCAGGGCCGCGAGTCGCTCCGGCTGCTCCTCGAAGGCCTCGACGAGCACTGGTCGCTCGACGGCCTCACCACACTCGTCTACGGCGTGCCCAAGGTCCAGGCCGGCCTCACGCCCGACGCCAAGCCGACCCCCGAGCTGAAGGTCGCCCAGCGGTCCTTCTTCGCGCTGCTCTACCACCTGCTGGTGAGCCGCGACACCGGCCCGCGCCTGCCCACGCTGCTCCTCGCGGTGGGGGCGGACCGGGTCCGCAAGCTGCTCGGTTCGTAACCTCCGCTCGCACGAAGACGCCGGCCGGGCTCGATGACCATCGAGCCCGGCCGGCGTCTTTCGTGTTTCGCCTTCGTCCGCGGCCTACTTGTTCGCGGCAGCCACCGCGGCCACGGCCTCCTTGGCCGCGTCCTTCGCGCCCTTGGCGATGTCGTCCGCGGCCGGGTTCTTCGCGCCCTGGAAACCGGCGCCGCTGTACTTCACGGTGACGACGACATTGCCCGTACGGGTCACGACCGTCGCGTTGCGGTAGTCGTCGTCGTCCTTCTTGGTGTCCGTGGCGACCAGGTTCGCGCCGTCGCCGATGCCCTCGGCCTTGTCCGTCTTCGCGTCCTTCGCGCCGTCGGCGGTGGTCGCCTTCGCCACCTGCTGCTCGGCGAACTTCTCGGCGCGCTTCTCACCCGAGCCGAGCGTCGGGTCGGAGGCCAGCCGCTTGAAGGAGACCGTCAGCGAACGGAACTGGAGGTCCTTGACGTCCTCGTCGTTCAGGCCGTTCCAGAAGCAGCTCGCCGAGTCGTTGGCGTCGCTGGTGGGGAGGGCCTCGCCCTCCTTCTTCTTCGCCTTCGGCACCAGCGAGTCGATCGTCTTCTCGCTGATGCTCTTGCAGACCTCCGGCGGCAGCTTGGCGAACGCGGCCGCCTTGACCGAGGGGGAGGCGCTGGGCGCGGACGCCGGGGCCGAGGGGGAGGGCGACTTCTTCTTGGCGCCGCCGTCGTCGTCCGAGCAGCCGGTGGCGACGAGCATCACCGGTACTGCGGCGCAGGCGAGGAGTCGGGCGAGTCGCGGGGCTGTTCGGTGCATGGGTCCTTCGCTCGTTCGGTGTCGAGAGGCGGGGCGCCGGGGGCTCCCGCCCTGTCTGGTCGGCCTGACTGGTCTGGTCCGGCCTTCTGCCCGGCACGGTACGCGGCCGATGCCGGGCGGTGGCCGTATTGGGCGTTACTCGCCGGGCCGGGTCGGGCTACCGGGCCGGGTCGGGCTAATTGCCGAAGTGCCCCGCTTCGAGCTCGCGGGCCAGGGACTGGGCCTTGCCCTGGAGGTCCTCACTGGCGGGAACGTGCAGCTTGTCGACCGACCACTGGTCGTAGGCGATGGTGACGATCACGTTCGCCGCCCGGAAGACGATGTTGATGTCGCGGTGCACGCCCGAGCCCGAATTGATCAGCTTGTCGTCGATAAAGGCGTCGTCGCCGAGATCGTCGAGCGCGCGGGGCGCGAGCGAGGCGCCGCCGGCCGGGGAGCCGGAGGCGGACGGCGCGCCCGTACGGGACGGGGACGGCGAGCCGCTCGCCGCGCCGCCCTGCGGGTGCGGGCCCGAGCTCGCGCCGTTCGAGGGGGTGGCGGAGGCCGGGCCGGACGCTGCCGACGCTCCGGACGTGGAGGGGGAGGCCGAGGAGACCGGGATGTGCGCGGCGGACGCCCGCCGGCCGTAGAGCTCCTCCGCGCGCTGCTCGTCGCTGACGCCGCCCTGGTACGACACGACGCGCTCGAAGTCGACGGCCAGGTGCCGGGTGCCCTGCGGGGTCTCCAGCTTCCAGCGGCAGCCGACGCGGCGGTCGGTGTCGTACGTGATCGCGGCCTGGCCCTTGTAGAGCTTCGCGGTGTCGCGGCCGTCCTCGTCGTCACCCGTGGTGGGCAGGAGCCGGCGCAGGGTGTCGCGGCTCACGTAGCCGCAGGGCTCGGGGAGGCTGTGGTACTTGCCCGGCTGCGCGGCGGGCGCGGTGGAGCCGGCGTGGCCGGGCTTGGAGTCGCCGCCGCCGTCGGCGCCGGCCCCGCCGCCGCATGCGGTGAGCACCGCGGCGAGCAGGGCGGCGGCCAGTGCGGCGGCCGGTGCGTGAGCCCTTCGCTGCACTGTCCGTGGCTCCTTCCACCGGCTGCGGGCCGCGTCCCGTGCCGGAAAACGTGTTGCCGCCGCGGAGGCGGCGGCTGGACAGTATGTCTACCGCACACGCCGCTGCGTCCGCCGGTTCGCTGTCGCGAATCGTGAGATATGTCCGGCTTTTGCGTTATCTTGCTTTTACTGGGTTATGAGGAAAACCATGTCCTACACCGAGGTGCCCGGCGCCCGGGTGCCGATCCGCATGTGGACCGATCCGGCCACGGTCGAAGACGTTGCCATGCAGCAGCTGCGCAACGTCTCCACCCTGCCATGGATCAAGGGACTCGCGGTCATGCCGGACGTCCACTTCGGCAAGGGCGCGACGGTCGGCTCGGTGATCGCCATGGAGGGCGCGGTGTGCCCGGCGGCGGTCGGCGTCGACATCGGCTGCGGGATGTCCGCGGTGAAGACCTCCCTCACGGCCAACGACCTCCCCGGTGATCTCTCGCGGCTGCGGTCGAAGATCGAGGAGGCCATTCCGGTGGGCTTCTCGATGCACGACTCCCCGGTCGACCCGCGCCGGCTGCACGGGCTGCCGACGGCGGGGTGGGACGACTTCTGGGGGCGGTTCGACGGGGTCGCCGAAGCGGTCAAATTCCGTCAGGATCGCGCACTGAAGCAGATGGGTTCGCTCGGCGGAGGAAACCATTTCGTCGAGTTCTGTCTCGACGAGTCGGGTTCGGTCTGGCTGATGCTCCACTCCGGCTCCCGCAACATCGGCAAGGAGCTCGCCGAGTACCACATCGGCGAGGCCCGGAAGCTGCCGCACAACCAGGGGCTGGTCGACCGCGACCTCGCGGTCTTCGTTGCGGACACCCCGCAGATGGCCGCCTACCGGCACGACCTGTTCTGGGCCCAGGAGTACGCGCGGCACAACCGCGAGATCATGATGGCGCTCTTCAAGGACGTGGTCCGCAAGGAGTTCAAGAAGGCCAAGCCCATGTTCGAGCAGACCATCTCCTGCCACCACAACTACGTGTCGGAGGAGCGGTACGAGGGCATGGACCTGCTGGTCACCCGCAAGGGCGCGATCCGCGCGGGCGGCGGCGAGTACGGCATCATCCCGGGCTCGATGGGCACCGGCTCGTACATCGTGCGGGGCCTGGGCAACGAGGCCTCCTTCAACTCCGCCTCGCACGGTGCCGGCCGCCGGATGAGCCGCAACCAGGCGAAGAAGCGGTTCTCCGAGCGGGACCTGGCGGAGCAGACGCGGGGTGTCGAGTGCCGCAAGGACCGCGGCGTGGTCGACGAGATCCCGGCCGCGTACAAGCCGATCGAGCAGGTCATGGACCAGCAGCGGGATCTCGTCGAGGTCGTGGCCAAGCTCAAGCAGATCGTCTGCGTGAAGGGCTGACGGCCCTGCCCGAGC
Organism: Streptomyces sp. SCA2-17; assembly: GCF_044336695.1. Lineage (NCBI taxonomy): Bacteria > Bacillati > Actinomycetota > Actinomycetes > Kitasatosporales > Streptomycetaceae > Streptomyces > Streptomyces sp. SCA2-17. The sequence continues at coordinate 2,811,669 of NZ_CP117521.1, read as the reverse complement.
GCCGCCGGGCCCTCAGGCGCGCACGTCCTGGGGGTACCAGCGGAGTTCGATGGTGTTGCCGTCCGGGTCGAGGACGTAGAGGGACTCGGCGTTGCCGCGGGCGCCGAAGCGCTGGCCGGGGCCGTCCACGACGGTGAAGGTGCCGGAGTCGACGACGGTCTGCCAGTCCAGGGGCTCGACCACGAGGCAGATGTGGTCGACGTTGGAGGCGGCCGTGTCGCCGCGCTCGCGCTCCACCAGGTCGATGATCGTGGTGGGGGAGACGCGCACGGACGGGAACGGCACCCGGCCCGCGCGCCACTCGTCGACGCGGACCGGGTCGAGGCCCAGCGGGCCGGTGTAGAAGGCGAGGGACCGCTCGACGTCGGAGACGTTGAGGACGAGGTGGTCGAAGGCGGTGACGCGCATGGCTTCCCTTTCGTGCCGGGCCGTCCCCCCGGACGGCCGCTCGATCAAGGTAGCGGCTGCGGGTCGTTCATGCGATCGGTCGCCGGTCCTGCTTCCGGGTGCGCGGGGCCCCGGTCCGCGGTCCCCGGTCCCGGGTCCGCGGTCTCAGGACTCTCGGTGGACCTTGTAGTTGCTGGCCTGCGCGCGGGGGCGGACCACGAGCAGGTCGATGTTCACGTGCGGGGGCCGCGTGACGGCCCAGCCGATCGTGTCGGCGACGTCCTCGGCGGTGAGCGGCTCGGCGACGCCCGCGTAGACGGCGTCGGCCTTGGCCCGGTCGCCGCGGAAGCGGGTGAGGGCGAACTCCTCGGTGCGCACCATGCCGGGCGCGATCTCGATGACGCGGACGGGCTGCCCGCACAGCTCCAGGCGGAGGGTCTCGGCGACGGCGTGGGCGCCGTGCTTGGCGGCGGCGTAACCGCTGCCGCCTTCGTAGGTGCCGAGGGCCGCGGTGGAGGAGAGGATCAGCACCGTGCCGTCGCCGCTCGCGGTCAGGGCGGGGAGCAGGGCCTGGGTCATGTGGAGCACGCCGAGGACGTTGACCTCGTACATGGTGCGCCAGTCGGCCGGGTCGGCGGTCGCGACGGGGTCGGCGCCGTGCGCGCCGCCGGCGTTGTTGATCAGGACGTCCACGCGGTCGAGGGTCGCGGCGAAGGCCTCGACGGCGGCGCGGTCGGTGACGTCGAGGGCGTGGGCCCGCGCGCCGGGGAGCTCCTTCGCGAGGGCCTCGATGAGGTCGGCGCGGCGGGCGGTGAGGACGACGCGGTAGCCCTCGGCGGCGAGCCGGCGGGCGGTGGCGGCGCCGATGCCGCTGCTCGCGCCGGTGATGACGGCGGTGCGGATGCTCATGGTGGTGCTGCCTCCTGGGGCGCGGCGCGGCCGATGTGACGTGGGTGGTCCCTGAGCAGGATATTCAGCGGGCGCGTGGCACGTACATGATGATCGCCACGCCGATGAGGCAGACGAGTGCGCCGAGGACGTCGTAGCGGTCGGGCCGGAAGCCGTCGGCGACCATGCCCCAGGCGAGCGAGCCGGCGACGAAGATCCCGCCGTAGGCGGCGAGGATGCGGCCGAAGTGGGCATCGGGCTGGAGGGTGGCGACGAAGCCGTACGCGCCGAGGGCGGCGATGCCGGCGCCGATCCAGGCCCAGCCGGGGGAGCGGTGCTCGCGCACGCCCTGCCAGACGAGCCAGGCTCCGCCGATCTCCAGGAGCGCGGCGAGGAGGAAGAGGGCGATGGAGCGGGCGATCAGCATGATCGCAGCGTACGGCGGGGCGGGCGGGAGGTTCCGGACGAGCCGGGCGGGGTCCCGCGGCCCGGGCGGGGACCTACGGCCAGACGAGGCAGTACGGCTGGTGGCCGTTCTCGTGGAGGCGGTGGGAGAAGTCCTGCCACTCGCGCAGGAGCTGGTAGACGCCGAAGGCGTCGCGGGGGCCGCCGCGGTCGGGGACGGTGGACCAGATGAAGGCGGCGGCTCCCACGGACTCCTCGCCGATGCCGCGCAGCGGGTCGACGACGGTCATGGGCAGTTTGACGACGGCGTAGTCGGGGTGGAGCACGACCAGTTCGAGCGGGGGGACCTTGTGCAGGGGTATGCCCTCGATGCCGGTGAGCACCATGGCGGCCACGGTCTCCGGCTTGATCCGGGTGAACATGCCGCCCATGCCGAGCTCGTCGCCGCCGAGCTCCTCGGGGCGCATGGAGATGGGGACGTTCGCCGCGGCCGCGCTGCTGGGTGCCCCGAAGTACTTGTAGGTCACCCCCACGCGGCCGCTCCTGTTTCCCGTGCTGTTCGTGTTGTTCGTATTGCTGCTGCCCGCGTTGTCCGCGCCGTCCGTGAGGTGTTCCTCGCGCCGGTCGCGCCGGCCCCTGTGGCGCCCCCTGCGGGACTGCCGGGCGCGCTCGGGGCCCAGGTCACCGGTGCCCTCACCCAGTCCGCCACCGCGCTGCATATCTCCACCTGACCGCTTTTTCCTACGCAGCACTGCCCCCGCCGCGCAACCCGATCATCGTCTCAGAGACCTCCCCCGTGGACGCCGTGCGAAACGCCCGGAACCGAGTCCGGGCGAGGCTCTGAGACTATGGCTAGCGTGAGCTACCCATTTGATGCCCCAGCTGCATAACAGAGGGGTAGTTCGCTAGCCTACTCGGGTGACAGCGACCTTGGAAGCTGCACCGGAGCACGGGCCTAGCGTGCTCCGGCTAGCAGTAGGGTATGCCCGCCAGTCAAAGAAGAAGGCCGACAAGTCGGAAGCCAGTCCGCAGACGCAGGACGAGGCGATCAGGCGGAAGGCGTCCGAGCGCGCGTGCCGTCTCCTCAAGATCTACCGGGACATCGGTGTCTCCGGCTACGACCCGACCGTAAAGCGCAAAGACTTCGAGCAGCTGCTGAATTACTGCCGCCAAAACGAAGTCCACGAGATCATCGTCTACAACATCACGCGTTTCTCGCGTAGGGAACCGAAGGACGCCATTCCCGTCGTCCTCGAACTGTTCGCGCTCGGCATCACGATCACGTCTGTTTGTGAGGGGTCGTTCTCGCCCGACAACACGATGGAACTCATCATGTTGATCATGCGGATCGACGCGGCGCATCAGGACAGTAAGAACAAGAGCGAAGCAATCTTTGACGCGAAGCGGCTCGCCAAGCAGTTCGGCGGCTGGACCGGCGGAGTGCCTCCGTACGGGATGGAGAGCTACGCGCAGTCGGTGACACGGGTGGTGGATGGCGAGCCGGTCACGGTGACGATTCGCCTGCTGCGTCCGGTTCCGAGGAACGAGGACGGAACGGATCAATCCAGCGTTGTTCTCCACATGGTGGATCGCATCTTCGAGTTCAAGGACAAGCCGTGGAGCGGGAAGAAGAATGGCCATCCCGCGTCGGTGAGTGCGGTTGTCGCGTGGATGAACTCTGCCGGGTGGGTGGGGCAGAACGGGGCGGCATGGCGTACACCCACCGCGAAGCGGCTTCTCTCTGACCCGCGATTGGCGGGTTTCGCGGCGGAGACCGTCTATCACAAGGACAGCGACGGAAATCCGACACGGACCATCAGCGGCTACAAGATGCTCCGGGACGAGGAGACGGGGGAGCCGATCACGATCGGGGAAGCGCTCATCCCTCCTCCCCGCTGGTTCGAGCTCCAGAAGTGGCTCCGTGTGCGGGAGTGGGGGCGCAGTGATACCCCGTGGAGCGAGAAGGTCCTGACGTCCATGGGTGTGCTCAAGTGTGAGTGCGGCCGGCCGATGACGGGATCGCCACGCCTCTACAAGTGTTCGCGGCCCGCCGGTGTGGTGGAGGAGGGCAAGCACGCCGGAGGGAACACCATCAATCTGGCGGACGTGGATGACTACGTGGCCCGCCACATCATGGCTGTTCTCATGACGGCGGATCGGGACGAAGAGACCCTCGACACGCTGGCCGAAGCGACGCGGCGACTGGCGAAGCTCCGGGAGAACCCCGCGGCGCGTGGTGAGCGCGCCTCGCTCGTGGGGGAGCGGAGAGAGATCACCAACGACATCAACCGGTTGTACGACGACCTCAAGGCCGGCATCTACGAGGGCAAGATCGGTCGTGCGCGCTTCCTCCAGGAGAAGGAGACGCTGGAGAAGCGGCAGGCCGTCATCGAGCACCGGATTGCGGAGGTGGGCGGCCCGGAACTGCCCGCTCTGCCCATCGCGGAGTGGACGTACACCGAAGACCCCAACGGTGACCCGCTGGGGGAGGGGTCGTGGTGGCAGAAGGCGGATACGGCGGATCGGCGCATGCTGGTCAGCCTCTTCGTGGACGAGGTGCGGGTGCGTAAGGCGGCGGGGAGGGGCGGGCGCAACCGTGTCTGCCGCGTCGAGGAGCGCGTGAGCGTCTTCATGGCGAAGCCGAAGCATGAAGAGCATGAGGCGCAGGAGAGCGAAGGGCAGGTAGCTCTCTTGGAATCCGTATCAGCGGTATAGGACCCAGCAGTGACCCCGGTGAGGCGCAAGCCCACCGGGGTCCATTACTTGGGTTTCTGTATCTCAATTGCTGGTTTGTGGTAGAAAACGGCGATGCCGCGCCGGGTCCTCAGGTCTACGCGTTCCAGCCGTAAAGCAGCATTCGCCGGGCTGTTGCTCTCCATGAGAGTCTGTTTCGTCTGCTGAATTCCTTCGGCCAACTCCCAGCTCATTGAGTGGAAAAGGAATGGCCCAAGGTGCGGAGCGCCCGTTAAGGAGAAGGTGAGGGCTATGTGTGGTTGCGGCCCCTGAAACGCTTTTGCGGCCGCCTTACGTTCCGTCATGGATTGTGGGCAACCGCAAGGCTTTCCCCGAGCGCTCTCGGGTGTTAGATGCGCTGCGCCGTCGCAGTGATGCACGAGCCCACGGCGGTGCCAGAGCCTCATGTCGACAGTCAGGGCAGACGGGCCACTGATGACAATCTCCACCTCGTTCACCTTGGTTTCAATCTCCAGGTGATTCCTACTGCCGATCTGGCGCCCTTCCGGCTGTCCGCCCAGGAGCTGTGTCACCTCAGCGGCAACGTCCGAATTGCTGGTGGAGATGAGCCAGTTGGGCAGTGACTCCGGCCGGTTTCCTTCGACACGGCCGCTCCGGAACCGGCCTACGAACCGCTCGGTCACGTGGCCACCGGAGCTTCGGCACGAGCGATGTCACGGTTACGAGCGACGTCTTCGGCGATGCCTGCGGCGAGGAGGGCGGCGCCGGGGGTGTGGCCGGAGCCGACATAGCGCCACTGGGCTTCGGTGCCGTCCGGGTTGTCGGGGAGCGGTCCGCGTTGGTGGTGGGCGCGTTCGGTGCGGAGGGCTGTGTAGGTGGTGGAGTAGGCGCGGGATTTGGTGAGGGTGTGGCCGCGGTAGCCGAGGGTGTGGGTCCAGGCGCGGAGGCGGAGGGGTGCGAGTTCGGGGAGGCTGCCGAGGCGCCAGCAGGTGTGCATGAGGGTGCGGACGTGCGGCGTGGCCGGTATGGCGTCGATGTCGTCGGGGGTGCGGAGGCGGTGGTCCGCGCCGGCTGAGGTGTCGGTGGCGCTCTTGGTGACGTACTTGGCGACGTAGGCGGCAACGGCATCGTCGGCCAGGCCGTCGCCGTCATCGACGGTGGTGCGGAGAGGGCGGGCGTCGAGCTGGGCGCCCCACTGGAGGGTGAGTTCGCCGAGGGCGGGGCTGTAGGGGGTGTGGACGGCGGCGGAGCGGGCCGCGGTCTGCACGGCGGTCGTGAGTGCGTCGGCGGTGCCCCAGGGCGGGGGCGGGGTGTGGGGGCCGTCGGGTCCGTCGAGGCGTACGACGGCGTGGACGTGGACGGCGGCGCGGCGCTGGTACTCGGCGACTTTGGCGAAGGAGAGCCGGGCGTGGTCGGGGAAGCGGGACTGCGGGATGCCGACCGTGGTGGAGAGATGTCGGCGGGTGGCGCGGGTGAAGCGGTCCCAGAGCTGTCCGGCGTGGGCGTGCCAGAGCACGTGTCCGGTGTAGTCATAGCAGGCCGGGCAGAGCGGTTGCCCGACGTGCGGGTCGGTCTCGGTGTGGTGGGCGGTGCAGCTCAGGGGCACGCCGTGGGGGCAGGAACCGGCGTCGCGGCGGGGGTGGCAGCGCTCGGGGTGGGTGGTGGTGCGGTGGACGGGGCCGAAGCTGGGGGCGGTGAGGGTGACGAACAGCCGTGGGCGTTCCCGTATCTCTGCGGGGATGGTTTTGCCGCCGGTGAGGCCTGCGCGGACGAGGTGGAAGGTGTCGCCGGCGTGGAGGCGGGAGCAGGGCGGGCAGACGGAGGCGCGGCGGTTGCGGCAGCGGACCAGGAGGCGTTCGCCGGGTTCTGTGCGGGTGTCGTAGTGGTGGAGGATCTCGCCGGTCGTGGCGTTGCGGGTGGTGGTGTGGCCGGTGAGGTGGACGGGGTGGGCGCAGCCGCCGGTTGAGGTGATCTGCTCCAGGAGCCGGGGGAAGAGCGGGTCTGCGGCGAGGCGGATGATGTCGCGGTCTGCTTCGGGGAGGGTGCGCAGGCGCGCCGCGGTGTCGAGTGCGGCGCGCCGTGCGGCGGGGTTGGTGTCGGCGGGGATGGTGGTGATCTCCCGGGGTGAGCCGCCGGAGCGGCGGGGCGGATGGGTGGTGGGCCGATGTCGTCCATGGCGTTGGCCTTTCGTGGTGGCGGCGGATGCCGGGGCGTCCTTGCGGACGATGGCTGCGGAGTGGCGGTGGCCGGTCGCGGGTAGCTTCTGCCTAGGGCGCAGCGCGTCAGGCTGGGCCTTGCCGGAGCACGCGTGGAGGGCGGTGGACCTCGTGGTCCTTCTCGACTTGCAGAGCCTTGAGATTCTCCGTGGAACCGACGACCCCATGGGCTTCAGGAGCACTGAGAACAGCGACATCAGCATCCTGCTGTGCCATGACGAAGAGGGGAGCTGAAGCGGGCTGCTGGGCCTGCGGAGTTAGCGGATGGTGCCGGTGCCGCGGCAGCAGCGGCACCGGCGCCGGCGGCCGTTCCGGGTCCTGATGTGGCGCTCGCCCTTGCAGACCGGGCAGCGCACGGGGCGCATGGGCATGGGTGGGGTTCTCCTGGGGCTAGGTGCGGGTGAAGCCGGAGAGGAACCAGTTCAGAAGGCCGTTGATGGTGAAGATCACCGGAGTCTGTCCGATGTAGATGCCGAAGATCGCGATCAGCAGGGCCTGCCACCAGCGCACGTCGCGGGAGCGGACAAGCAGGACGGTGATGCCGCCGAAGATCAGGGCGAGGAAGAGCGCGGATCCTTCACTGACCTGCATCGCGCTTCACCCCCAGGTCGTAGAGGGCCTTGTGGACATCGAGGAGTTCGGGCGTGAGGTGCGCGTGGGCGATTGCGGCCTTGTGAGCCTCTTCGACCGTGGTCAGGTGCGAGCGCGCACGATCCCAGCCGCCATCCGGCCCGGTGCACACGGCCACGCCCTTCTCGTCCGGAGTGATGGACTGGGCGACGGCGACGGCGTCCTTGTTGAGGTCGCCGAGGGTCATTTCGGCGGTGCCTGGGTCGTTGACCCGGTGGCAGATACGGCCCGACAGTTGGGCGCGCAGGGCGGTGACGCCGGGGCCGAGGTCAGAGCCCATCCGTTGCCCGGCGACGACCAGGTGAAGGCCGAGGGCTGCACCGAGCTGGGCGATCCGCAGCAACAGCACCGAGCACCGCTCCGCCTCCGCCTTCCCCTCCCTCGTACCGTCCGACAGGTACAACTCCGCGAGCTCATCGACCAGGATCACGATGGGCACCGGCCGGACCTTCTCCGGGAGGTCCCAGATCGATCGGACGCCGTGATCACGGCAGGCCTTCATGCGGAGCTTCATCCGCGCCACCAAGGCGTCCAGTACTGCGACGGCCTCTTTGCGGTTGGTGGCGAGGGCGGAGAGGCGGACGTCGAACAGGCCGAGCTCCATGCCGCCCTTGCAGTCGATCCCGACCAGGGCGACGGGTTGTGGGGCGAGTTGCGTCACGATCCGGGCCAGCAGTGTCGACTTCCCGGACTGCGTGGCGCCCACGATCAGCCAGTGCGGCACCGTGCACAGGTTCATCACCCACGCGCCGCCGGATTCGCAGATGCCCAGCAGCGCCGACAGCAGCGGCACCCGGGCCGAGGCGAGACCAGGTTTCTGCAACGGGTCGCCAGCCGTGGCCAGGAGGTGGACCAGGCCGCGCTCCGGTGAGGTGACCCGGACCGCGTGGACCCGCCAGGCGTGGGCCAGGGCGTCCGCGGCTTGGATGAACGGTGTTGGCGTCTGCCCCGGATGGAGCCGGACGATCAGACTCAGGCCGGTACGGGTGGCTTTGGGGAAGGAGATCCGCGGCGCCACCAGCCGCAAGGCTTCGCCCTTGACGATCAGGTCACCGATCAGACCGCGGGCCGGGCGGGGTGAGACGGCCAGGTCGTTGAGGACAGCGACCTTCCGCCAGGTCCGCACGACCCGTAATGCGGTGATCGGGTAGCCGGTCAGGTACCAGAACCACGCTGGGTACCGCTCCCGCACGTACGCCCCGATGACCACGGCCCAGGCGAGGGCGGCGAGGAGGAACGCGAGGGTGATCGGCCCCATCACGCACCCCCGGTCTTACCCGCGGGAGCGGACGCCGCAGCAGTGGTGGTGGGGGCGGGGGTGATGGCGGCGGCGCGGAAGCTGATCCCGTGCCGGTCGCCCATCGCCCACGCGAACGCTTCCAGTCCGGTCAGGCGCACTTCGATGCCTTCCACGACGCCCTTCGGTTCGCCGGCCACGGCGACTTCGATCACCGAGACGCGGCGCCCGTCCTGCCGGACCATGACACCAACGGTGTAGACCGTGTTGCCCTCGCGGTCCCGCTTGATCTCCCTCTTCTCCTCCAGGCCGGTCATCTTCGGTTCCGGGGCTACGGCGCACCGCAGTACGCCGAGCCGGGTGGTGTCCACAGGGATGGACTGCATGAGGTTGGGCCTCCCAGGCCACTCAGGGCACCCTCTCGCGATCACGAGAGGACGTCACTCGTCCTTACGAGTTATGAGTGTGAGGCCCTATCGGTCCGCAGCGCAAGTACTTATGCTGACGAGTGATGACGCTCGTATGACGTGACGTTCAAGTTGAGACGAAGGGTCCGCATATGTCGGAGATCCAGCGCCCCGGGGCGCTCTACCAGCAGGTCGCAGCAGCCATCCGTGACGCGATCCTCGCGGGCGAGTTCCCGCCCGGAGCCCCGCTCCCCTCCGAAGCCCAGCTCATCGAGCGCTACAAGGTCTCCCGCCCCACCGTCCGCAACGCCGTCGCCGCCCTCCGCGCCGAGGGCCTGATCGACGTCCAGCACGGCAAGGGCAGCTTCGTCCGCGCCACCGCCCAGCCCGCTCTCACCGTCGAACGCCGCATCACCCGCACCAGCGCCGGGCACTTCGCCACCCACGACGGAGTGGAGTGGAAGCAGGCCGAGGAGCCGAGCGTTCACCGCACCGAGACGACCGCCGCCACCGGCCGTGCGCTGGGGTTGGGGGAGGGGGAGGAGATGTTCGGATGCGACCGGACCCTGACCGACCCCACCACCGGAGCCCGCGCACTGCACCGGATGCTGATCCCGCTCGCGACCGCCGAAGGCACTCCCCTGGCTCAGGCCCCGGACACCGAGCCGGCCGCAGCCTACGAGCTCCTCACCGCGGCCGGGCACAAGCTGACGTGGACCGAAACCGTCCACGCACGGATGCCCCTGCCGGATGAGCGCGTAGCGCTTCAGATCCCCGACGCCACCCCGATCCTCCACACCACCCGTATCACCCAGGGCGCCGACGACCAGCCCCTGCTCCTGGAGGAGCTGCGCATCAGCGCCGACCGCGCCCAGGTCGCCTACCGCATCACTGCCGAGAAGGCCCCCGCGCGCCGCGCCCACGCATGACCGCCGAGAGGTGATCGGTCGAAATCTTCTTCACTTCCTCAAGGGCGCGCCGTTGGCGCGCCGGGCGGCGTCGGGCGCCCCGGCGGGCTGCGGCCTGACGGCCGGTCCCGCCGGACGCCCACGCCGCCCGCACGACCACGAGCCCACCCGCGGCGTGAAGACGCGACGAGCACCCGGCCCGAGCGCGATACGACGCCCGGTCTTCGACCTTCCGTCAGCGCCGGCCGCGGTCGGCAGGGCGTACCGGGAACCGGATGGCCCTCGACTGCGGACCGGCCGGTGCGGAGGGTCTGTGGCTTGGCTCGCTTCGCGTGCGGCACCGTCGCTGCCTGCGGGAGGGGGACAGCAGCATCGCCGCGGAGTCTCGGGCGGTACCGGCCGTGACGTGGGAAAAGACATCGATAGCTTGGCTGAGACCGGAATATGGCGCAGGTGCACACGTGACGGGTGATCGTCCGGCCGCCCCGCCATCGTGGCTGACTGTCGGTGGCACAGGCCGACAAGGGCCACGGCCAAGCCAATCACCACCACCCCGACCCCGCCGACTGCAACCTGCTGGGTGGCACGGCTACGCACAGCGGCACACATGGCGGGTGATCCGCCAACCGTCGGCATCGTCGTTGCGCGCGTCAAGAAGGCTGGCAGCGGGGGGACAGGTGGGGGGCGCAGCTCCGGTGGTCGAACTGTGCGGCCGGTGGGAGGCCGGGCGCCGTACTCGCGCCGTCACGGATGCGGGCGCGTGAGGAGACCGCACCCTCCGGCCGTGGGCTGAGGGGGAGCGGGCAGCTGCCGCGATGTGGCTGAGCCCGTCATGGGCGCATCCGCTCAGCCGATCACCATCATGGCCGGGCGTCCGCCTGCACCTAGTCAGTGGCTGAGGCTCACGCCGCCAGCGGCTCCGGACCGTCCCTGCGCACCAGCTCTGCCACGGCCCGTACGGTCTCCGCCGACCACATCAACCGCACCACACCCGACCCATCCGCCGCCGAACGTGCCGTAGCCCGCGCACCGTCCAGCGGCACCCCAGCCACGGTCAGCGCCGCCACTAAGTCCGCCGCCGCATCCGTCGCCTCACGCCAGCCGGCCACATAGTCCACCCCGCGCACCCACGTCACGTCATCCGGGTCGAACTCCTCGACGTCGAACCCCATCTGACCCACACCCTCCTTGAGAACTGGACTGATACCAAGTGGGGTTCATGGCGCTGACACACGGCGACCACCCCGGTACCATCGGCACCGGGGATCTTGAACGGTCTCCTGCCGGACCACCTCTCTTGCTTCCAGGCGCGGGGGTGGTCCGGCTTTTCTGTTTGGTTGTTGTGCGCGGTCCTGCTCCCGTTCGTGAACGGGAGCAGGACCGCAGGCGGTGGTAGACCCGAAGACCACCGCCCTCCCCTCAGGGTGTCGGGGGAGCCGCAGTACCCACAGCGGCCGAAGGAACGGCGACCGCTATGAGCCCTGACCCTGAGGAGACCGGAGGGCGAAGGCTGCCGGACCCTCCCAAGGGGGGCAGCCCCCGCCCCGCCCATGGGGGCACCTGCCCTCCCCGCTCGCCCCGGCCCTTCACGGAGCATCCCGGTACATGGCATCAGCCAGGCCGGGATCAACATGGAACTTGATCAAGGCCCATTGGTAAAACCAGTACCAGCTCTCATCCACCCGCCCCAGGACGTGCAGCGCGACCCTTCGAGCTGTCGACGTCAGTGCCATTACCGCCTTCTCCATGTGTAGCCCGTCGCGTGCGGTCCGGCCCCTGGCTGCGTACGTCGCTCAAAGGCCGGACCGCTGGCAGCGGCTGAAGCAGGCAACCGCTGCCGGACCCTCCCCGACGGACAGCCCTCGCCCCGTCTATGAGGGCGCTTGCCCTTCCTGTCGTCGCCGAGCTACGCGATCAAGGATCCGCCGCAACGCGGCTTCGCTCTCCTCACGCGTCACCGGCCGCAGGCGCAGACGGAGGCCTTTCAGCACCTCATCCAGCCGCTGCTCCGAGAGGCGCGTCCGGGCCGCCGTCATCGCCTCAGCTGACGCCAGTGCAACGACGTCTGGACTTCATCCGTCGGCCGCAGACGCAAGGCGGATCCGGTCTTGAAGACCAGCACCAACTCCGTACCGCGCGACGTCTCCAAGCTGCGGATGTCCTTGATCTCGCGGATGTCGCCGCTGAAGCTCACCATGTCACCGCGCCGCAGCTCTGTAGCCTTCAAGCGCGCCATCATTCGCCCCCTTCGTGGGTGCCGTTGCCGAGGCGGTCAGAGCCGAGGTCGAATCGGCAGACCACGGTCTTCCCGCCCTGCTCCCCGGGCGCCCACCACAGGGCGTCAACCAGGCTCTGAACCATCAGCAGGCCTCGCCCCGAATCGGGAAGCACAGCCTCAGGGAGATCTCCCACCAGCGCAGGCGAGAAGACCTCTCCCATGGGGAGCATCGGGGGGCTGGAGTCCTCATCGCTCACTTCGATGAAGGTCCATTTGGGCCAGCCCCGGAAGGCGACGTCGATACGCCTCGGGGCACCGGGCCTGGCGAGGCACTCGTCCGGGGTGGTGTGCTGGACGACGTTGGCGATGAGCTCCGAGACGACCGACCGGGCGTCATCCGCCCGGCTGTGCAGCCCCCAGTCCCGGAAGGTGGCTCGTGCCATGTCGCGTGCTGCCTTCGCCGCGTCGCGAGACTCAGCGAAGAGCGTCAAGGCCCGGAAGCGCTGCGCGAGTGCGACTGATCTTGCCTCGTTCGAATCGAGTACCGGGAGGGCCCTCGTCGAACGGGACAACCGTGTTGGGTCCATCACTGGCCTCCGAAGTCACGGAAGTTCGACTGGTGTGACCGTAGGCCTGGAACGCTGAGCAAACCCTGAAAAAAATTCAGGGTTAATCGTTTAACTTGGCTTGTCCGGCCTCTACTTAACGGCGCCCAACCGCACGGCCAGCTCTTGCATGTCTCGTCGCTGGCTGCGCTTGCGCAGCCTCTTGGCCAGGTCGCGAGCGAACTCGTGTGCGCGGATCTGCTCCGGTGCCTTCTGGAACGCTCGTTTCAGGTTGTCCACGGCGTCATCTGTCCGTCCGGCTTCACCGAAGGCTCTGGCGATGTCGAGTCGCAGCCGTGCTTGGCGCTCTACGGGCAGACCAGGCCCGACGCCCCTCATGTCTGCCGCTATGGCAACGGCCGCCCCGATGTCCTCGAACTCCAGGGCCGTTGCCAGCCGGTGGATCTTCACGTTGGCGGGCCCGAAGGAGGTCCACATCTCGTTGCGGTCGCTACCCAGTCGGTCCGCGGCGTCCTGCGCTTTGGCCAGCATCTCGTTCGTCAACGACTGATCCGCCTGATCTTCGATGCGGGCTGCTGCCACGGCGCCGTTGAGGAACAGCGTCCCGTACACGGACAGCGCCAAGGGGGACGACGTCCACCAGCCCGGGGGCACTTCACCCGGCGCCGTCAGGGTGACGCGCACGGCATCCTCAGGCAAGCCGGCGCCCAACTGGACGTGTGCAACGCCGCGGCGCAGCGTCATCACGACGGCTGGATCGCCCAATTCATCGGCCGCGACGTCTCCCTCGTCGACAGCCTTCCACGCCAGGTTGGTCTCCCCGAGCTTACGAAGGTAGACCGCAGCGAGGTGCAAGGTCAGCGCGAATCCGCGGAGTGCCTCGTCCTTCTGCGGCCCGGCCGGGAAGGTGTGCACTGCGAGACGTGAGTCCGCCAGCAGATCGGGGAGCTTGGAGCCGAGGTTGGCGTACTCCGACGCTTGATAGAGCCCCCAGGCTTGGCTGACCTGGGCCGACATCCGTTCGAGGCGAGGAACTTCCCGGTTGTCGAACAAGGACCCGGACAGCCGGCGTGACTGCATCAGCGCAGCTCGGATGACGGGCACGCTCGCCCGATGCCCGTCTTGGTCCTCCAAGAGCGTCGGCGAACCCTGGAGGTCTTCCACGTGGACTCGCAAGGCCTCAGCGATGCTCGTCAGTTGCTTGACGCTGTTGACCGAGAGACGGTCGGTTTCGACCCTGTACACCCAGTTCTCGGAGCGGTTCAGCAGTTGCCCGAGTTCCGACTGGGTCAGCTTCCGCCGCTTGCGGTAGAACCTCACGCGTTCGCCGAACGTGAGGTGATCACTCATGCCCCGCATCGTTGCCCTCCCCGGCTACGTCGGATCGAGTGTCACACGCAGCGTCGCGCCGCGACAGGAGATGCCAGCTCTCCGGGGTGAGAGGTTGACTCATTAGGCTCGCCGCATGACGGAGACAGTGCAGGAATCGCGCCCCGCCCGCCCGCGCATGGCAGCGGGTGCGCTGTTCTTCAACGACAAGGGGCACGTGCTCTTGGTCCGCCCCTCGTACAAGCCCAAGTGGGAGATCCCCGGCGGATACATCGAGGAGGGGGAGTCCCCTCTGGCCGCCTGCCGCCGCGAAGTGGAGGAGGAGCTGGGGATCACGCCGGCTATCGGCTCACTCCTGGTCGTGGACTGGGCCCCGAACGAGGCCGAGGGCGACAAGGTCCTGTACGTCTTCGACGGCGGTGAGCTACAGCCGGAAGATTTGAACGCGATCAAGCCCGACGGCGATGAGGTACTCGCCGCCGAGTTCCACCCGGCGGACGCTGTCGATCAGCTACTCATTCCAAGGCTCGCTCGTCGCGTGAAGCGTGCGATTGTGGCACGGGGCGAGGCGCACCCTCAGTACCTCGAACACGGGGAGCTTGTATGAGTCAGGCATAAGCCCGAGGGGGCTATAAGTGACCTCCATGCTCCCTGACAGACCTAGACGCGGCTGCCACGTTGGACGCACGCAATGCTCGAATTACATCAGTTGCCGTCCATAGATAACTCACCATGAAGCCCAGCCCTAGGAAAAGCGCCATCAGGCTGGCAGCCAGCACCTTCGCCGCTTCGTCATCGCCGCCGAGGCCTTTACTGGCAGCTCCGATGAGGCGCCCGGCCCCCTGTCCAACACTTCCTATCTGTACCAGTCCGACACCAACGAGTATCTTCGTCAGCCAGTCCGAAATCTGCTCTAGGTTGGTATTGGGTACATAATCGCCTCCCCGGTTGGTTTGGCGATCATGCGTGCTCCGGGGGATTCCAAATAGGAACCCGACCAGGCCTCCGGCGATGGCTGATGCACCCTCAATCGCAACCCCTACGCCGAAGGTGATCCCTGTCTGTTTTATGTCGGGGAGCAGGCATAGTGCGTAGATCAGCAGGCCGCCCAATCCGACTGATGCGCCAGCAATGCCCAACCACTGATAAAGCTTTTGTTCTCGTGGGTTCAGGCCGATTTCGATCGTGGTCATTGCGCATCACTCCCTCAGGTTCTCGGGGAGCTGGCATACCTATCCTTCCTCTCCATCGTGAGCCTGCTGAGGGCGCTATGCCACTCGTTCGCGCGCCCATCCGCACACAGCAGCACCCTCAACCTCGTGTGAAGCCGAGGGTGCTACGTCCTCGCCCCTCTAAACGCTGCCGCCCTTACTGGCGCGAGCCTCGCGCCATATCCCGCCCCGTAGGCTGTCCACATGGCAGATGAGTACGTGGAAGGGGTTCCGGGCCGCCCTCGTGGCGCCGGGTCACCGGTGCTGTTGGCGCTGGTGTCCACCCCGGTGACTGCGTGCGGCCGGCGGGTCCCTGAGGACCCGAGTCAGAGCATGTCGTGGGCGAACGGAGCGCACCAGTGAACGAGAAGCCGCAGGTCAGGGCCGAACTACCTTTTTCGTATGAAGCTCCAGTCTCGCAGGTCCTGTTCGATCGCGCCGCTGTCGTGACGCCCGGCGGCGTGAACTCCCCGGTCCGGGCCTTCCGGGCCGTGGGTGGTACGCCCCGGTTCATGGTGTCCGGCACCGGTCCGTACCTCACCGATGCCGACGGCCGGGAGTACGTCGACCTCGTGTGTTCGTGGGGGCCGATGATCCTCGGGCACGCGCACCCCGAGGTGATCGCGGCCGTCCAGGAGGCGGTGGCCCGGGGCACGTCCTTCGGTACGCCGGGTGAGGGCGAGGTCGCGCTGGCCGAGGAGATCGTGGCGCGCGTCGAGCCCGTGGAGCAGGTGCGCCTGGTCTCCTCGGGGACCGAGGCGACGATGTCGGCGATCCGGCTGGCGCGCGGGTTCACCGGCCGCGCCAAGGTGATCAAGTTCGCGGGCTGCTACCACGGGCACGTGGACGCGCTGCTGGCCGCGGCGGGCTCGGGCGTGGCGACGTTCGGGCTGCCGGACACGCCGGGTGTCACGGGCGCGCAGGCCGGGGACACGATCGTGCTGCCGTACAACGACCTGGAGGCGGTGCACGAGGCGTTCCACGCGTTCCCGGGCGAGATCGCCTGTGTGATCACGGAGGCGTCGCCGGGCAACATGGGCGTGGTGCCGCCGCTGCCGGGCTTCAACCAGGGGCTGAAGGACGCGTGCGCCAAGAACGGCGCGCTGTTCATCTCCGACGAGGTGATGACCGGCTTCCGTACGTCGAAGGCGGGCTGGTTCGGCGTCGACGGTGTGAAGCCGGACCTGATGACGTTCGGCAAGGTCATGGGCGGCGGCTTCCCGGCCGCGGCGTTCGGCGGGCGGGCCGATGTGATGGCGCACCTGGCGCCGGCGGGCCCGGTCTACCAGGCGGGCACCCTGTCGGGTAACCCGGTGGCGACGGCGGCGGGTCTGGCGCAGCTGCGGCTGCTGGACGACGCGGCGTACGAGAAGGTCGACGCGGTGTCCGCGGAGATCAGCGGTCTGGTGAGCGAGGCGCTGAGCAAGGAGGGCGTGGCGCACCGCCTGCAGACGGCGAGCAACATGTTCTCGGTGTTCTTCACCGGGCGCGAGGTGCGGAACTACGACGACGCGCGGGCGCAGGAGTCGTTCCGTTTCAACGCGTTCTTCCACTCGATGCTGTCGCAGGGCGTGTACCTGCCGCCGTCGGCGTTCGAGTCGTGGTTCGTGTCGACGGCGCACGACGCGGCGGCGGTGGAGCGGATCGCGGCGGCGCTGCCGGCGGCGGCGCGCGCGGCGGCCGAGGCGACCGAGGAGGGGGCGAAGTGAGCTCGGAGAAGGACGCGGTGAAGAAGCAGGACGACATCACCGTCGTGCACCTGATGCGCCACGGCGAGGTGCACAACCCGGAGGGCGTGCTCTACGGGCGCCGGGCGGGCTATCACCTGTCGGACCTGGGCCGCCGGATGGCGGACCGGGTGGCGGAGCACCTGGCGGGGCGGGACGTCACCCATGTGGTGGCCTCGCCGCTGGAGCGGGCGCAGGAGACGGCCGCGCCGATCGCCAAGACGCACGGGCTGGACCTGGCGACGGACGAGCGGCTGATCGAGGCGGGCAACGTCTTCGAGGGCAAGACGTTCGGGGTCGGTGACGGCGCGCTGAAGAAGCCGGCGAACTGGAAGTACCTGACGAATCCTTTCCGTCCGTCGTGGGGCGAGCCGTACGTCGAGCAGGTCGTGCGGATGATGGGCGCGCTGGACGCGGCGAAGGACGCGGCGCGCGGTCACGAGGCGGTGTGCGTGAGCCACCAGCTGCCGATCTGGATCGTGCGGAGCTTCGTGGAGCGGCGGCGGCTGTGGCACGACCCGCGGCGGCGGGAGTGCACCCTGGCGAGCCTGACGACGTTCACCTATAGGGGGGACAAAATCGTATCGGTGGGGTACAGCGAACCGGCCCGCGATCTGGTGCCGGTGCATCTCCTCGCGGGGGCCAAGCCGGTGAAGGGCGGGTCCAAGGCGTTCGGCGCCTGACACCCTTTCGGCGGAGCCCGGGTTGCTCCGTAAGACGTCTCCGGCTGCGTAAATGCGGGGCAACTCCGTAAAGACGGGGGAAACTGCGCAACCGCCGTACTCGGCGCGCCCTCTCACGCAATGTCGTCTTATATGGACGACATACGGCGTGGGGCACGGCGAGTACGGACGGAGTCGACATGCGCGACATCAGCCGACGGGGTCTCCTCGGGTGGGGTGTGGGAGCGGCCGCGGCGCTGGGCGGCGTCGCCGGCTGCTCCTCGACGGCGGCTCCCGAACAACGACGCAGCGGTCCGGCGGCGAAGGCCGTGGAGCGGGCCAAGGCCAGGCCGATCGGCGACGGTTCGACGGCGGACGCGGGGCCGCAGCCCAACCAGCCGCCGGAGCCCGAGCGGCTGGAGCCGGGGCAGAAGCCGCCGCAGTTCGTGATCTTCTCGTGGGACGGGGCGGGCGAGGTCGGCAACGGGCTCTTCCCGCGCTTCCGGAAGCTGGCGCAGGACCACAACGCGCGCATGACGTTCTTCCTGTCCGGGCTGTACCTGCTGCCGGAGTCGAAGCGGCACCACTACAAGCCGCCGAACAACCCGGTCGGCGCCTCCGACATCGGCTACCTCACGGACGAGCACGTGCGGGCGACGCTGGTGAACGTGCGGGAGGCGTGGCTGGAGGGGCACGAGATCGGCACCCACTTCAACGGCCACTTCTGTTCCGGCGAGGGGTCGGTCGGCCGGTGGGAGGGGGAGGACTGGGAGTCGGAGATCGACCAGGCGGTCTCCTTCGTCACCGAGTGGCGGACGAACACCGGGTTCGGCGATCTGGAGCCGCTGCCGTTCGACTACCGCAAGGAGCTCGTGGGCGCCCGGACGCCGTGCCTCCTGGGGCAGGACAATCTGCTGCCGACGGCGGCGAAGCTCGGCTGGCGCTATGACGCGAGTTCCCCGGGCGGTACGCAGGTGTGGCCGTCGAAGAAGCACGGCCTGTGGGATTTCCCGCTCCAGCAGATTCCCTTTCCCGGGCATTCGTTCGAGGTCCTGTCGATGGACTACAACATCCTCGCCAATCAGTCGAAGAACACCACGCGCGGTCCGTCGGTCCACTATCCGGAGTGGCGGCAGCAGGCCACCGACGCGTATATGGCCGGCTTCGAGCGGGCGTACGAGACGAACCGGGCGCCGTTCTTCATCGGCAACCACTTCGAGGAATGGAACGGGGGGATTTATATGGATGCGGTGGAGGAAGCTCTGAAACGCATCGCCGACGATCAGTACAAGGACGTGCGGCTGGTGTCCTTCCGGCAGTTCGCGGACTGGATGGACGCCCAGGATCCGGCGGTGCTGCGGGGCCTGCGCCGGCTGGAGGTCGGCGAGAAGTGGCACGCCGGGGTGGCCGCCTGACCGCTCCCGCGGCCGTCCCGCGAGGCCCCGCCGGGCGGCGGCTCGCGTCACAGGGGGGCGCGGAAGATCCCTAAACGGACCATGCGAAACTTTTCACATGAGTGCCTGCCGCGCCTTTCGACGCCCCGGACCACGCCGGCGTATCACCCTGCCGGCCATCCTCGCCGCCGCCGCGGCCCTGTCCCTGACCGCCTGCGGCTCGGGCGACAACCCCAAGAGCGGCGGCCAGACCCAGTTCGTGCAGGGTACGGGCGGTGTGAGCGTCGTCAGCGACAAGGGCGGGCGGCAGGACGCGCCCGACCTCTCCGGCAAGACGCTGGAAGGCAAGGAACTCGACGTCGCCAAGGACTACAAGGGCAAGATCGTCGTCCTTAACGTGTGGGGCTCGTGGTGCTCCCCGTGCCGCGCCGAGGCCAAGAACCTCGTCAACGTCGCCAACGACTACAAGGGCAAGGGCGTCCAGTTCGTCGGGCTCAACACCCGCGACTCCGACCCCGCCCCGGCGATCAAGTTCGAGAAGGAGTTCGAGGTCCCGTACCCGAGCCTCTACGACTCGGCCGGCAAGCTCCTGCTGCGCTTCCCCGCGGGCAGCCTCAACCCCCAGTCCATCCCCTCCACCGTCTTCATCGACCGCGACGGCAAGATCGCCGCGCGGGCGATCAAGGCGCTGACCGAGGAAGAGCTGCGCAAGACGCTCGACCCGCTGGTCGCGGAGAAGTGACCCGGTGACCCCCGCCACCTCCGCCGCCGTCACGGTCGCCGTCGGCGAGATGAACCAGACGGTGCTCTCCGGGGCGCTGCTGCTGGCCCTGCCCGTCGCCCTGCTCGGCGGGCTGGTCTCGTTCTTCTCGCCGTGCGTGCTCCCGCTCGTCCCCGGCTACCTCTCCTACGTGACGGGGGTCGGCGGAGCGGATCTGGCCGAGTCCCGCAAGGGCCGGATGCTCGTCGGGTCCACCCTCTTCGTCCTCGGCTTCACCTTCGTCTTCGTCTCCATGGGCACGCTCTTCGGCTGGGTCGGCCACGCGCTGCTGGTCCACCAGGAGACGATCACGAGGGTGATGGGGGTCCTCACCATCGTGATGGGCCTGGCCTTCATGGGCCTGCTGAACAGGTTCGGGCAGCGCGAGTTCCGCTTCCACACCCGGCCCACCATGGGCCTGGTGGGGGCGCCGCTGCTGGGCGCGCTCTTCGGGCTCGGCTGGGCGCCGTGCGTCGGCCCGACGCTCGCCTCCGTCCTCTCCCTCTCCTCCACCCAGGCCAGCGCCGGGCGCGGCGCCCTGCTGACCGTCGCCTACTGCCTGGGCCTGGGCCTGCCGTTCATCCTCACCGCGGTGGCCTTCCGGCGCGCGCTGGGTGCGTTCGGCTGGGTCAAGCGGCACTATGCATGGGTCATGCGCGCCGGCGGGCTGATGATGGTCGCGGTCGGCGTGCTCCTCGTCACGGGGGTGTGGGACAGCATGATCCGCGAACTGCAGACGTGGTCCAGCTCTTTCTCCCCCGAGGTCTGATGTACATGGGCACGACAGAGACAACCCCCGCCACCGACGGCGCGGCCGAGGACAGGGACGCGGCCGCCGGCTCGCAGCTGTCCACGGCGCCCGAGGAGGAGCGCGGCCAGGCCGTGCCCGGCTCCTTCGGCGGCGTCCGCAAGCCCGGCGTGCTCGGCGGAGCGGCCTGGGCCGCCCGCGAGACGCTCGGCTGGGCCCGCTGGTTCTGGCGGCAGCTGACCTCCATGCGGGTCGCCCTGATCCTGCTGTTCCTGCTCTCGCTGGCGACCATCCCCGGCTCGCTCGTCCCGCAGACCAGCGTGGACGCGGTCAAGGCCGAGGGCTGGCGCAAGGCGCACGAGACGCTCGGGCCGCTCTACGACAAGCTCGGCCTCTTCCACGTCTACAGCTCGGTGTGGTTCTCCGCGATCTACATCCTGCTGTTCACGTCCCTCGTCGGCTGCATCATCCCGCGCACCTGGCAGTTCGTCGGCCAGCTCCGCGGCCGCCCGCCGGCCGCCCCCCGCAACCTCAAGCGGCTGCCCGCCCACACCACGTGGCGCACCGACGCCGACCCCGAGCAGGTCCTGGCCGCGGCCCGCACGCTGCTGAAGAAGCGCCGCTTCCGCACCGAGCCCGGCAGCGACTCCGTCGCCTCCGAGAAGGGCTACCTGCGCGAGGCCGGCAACCTCGTCTTCCACATCGCGCTCATCGTGCTGCTCCTGGCCTTCGCCTCCGGGCAGCTGTGGAAGTCCGAGGGCCAGAAGCTGATCGTCGAGGGCGACGGCTTCGCCAACACGCTCGTCCAGTACGACGACTTCAAGTCCGGCTCGCTCTTCACGGCCGACGACCTGAAGCCCTTCAGCTTCTACATGGACGACTTCCGGGCCACGTACGAGCGCACCGGCCCCCAGCGCGGCACCCCGCGCACCTACGAGGCCCACGTCACCTACCACGAGGGCGCCGACGGGCCCGGCCGCAAGGCCACGATCAAGGTCAACGAGCCGCTGGAGACCTCCGGCTCGAAGGTCTACCTGATCGGCCACGGCTACGCGCCCGTCGTCACCGTCCGCGACGGTCAGGGCGACGTCTCCTTCCGCGGCGGCATCCCCTCCCTGCCGATCGACAACAACATCACCGAGTCGACCGTCCTGAAGGTCGGTGACTACCGCACCAAGGACGGCGAGAAGGACCAGATCGGCTTCAAGGGCAACTTCGTGCCCACCATGGACCTGACGACCGGCAGCATGCTGTCCCAGTTCCCCGACCTGGACAACCCGCGCCTCGTCCTCACCGCGTACCACGGCAGCCTCGGCACCGACAGCGGCACGCCGCAGAACGTCTACCAGCTCGACGTGTCCAAGATGGAGCAGTTCAAGGCCAAGGACGGCAAGCCCTTCGCGCAGGCCCTCAAGGTCGGCGACACCATGACGCTGCCCGACGGCGGCACCCTGAAGTTCGAGGGCATCAAGCCCTGGGCCACCTTCCAGATCTCCCAGCAGCCCGGCAACGCCACCGCCCTCGCCGGCGCGGTCGCGGCCCTCGCCGGCGTCGCCGGCTCCCTGTTCATCCAGCGCCGCCGCGTCTGGGTGCGGGCCGTGCGCGGCACGGACGGGCACACCGTCGTCGAGCTGGCCGGCCTCGGCCGCAGCGAGTCCGCCAGGCTCCCCGAGGAGCTCGCCGACCTCGCCGCCGCCCTGCAAGCCGACGCCCCGCCCGTGACCGCCACGGACGCCCCCGACCCCGCGGAGTCCGCCGAGTCCGCGGATTCCTCCGCAGCATCCGAAGGAGCGCGCGCGTGATCCCCCTCGCTGCCGCAGCCAACGAGAACCTGGCCCACATCAGCAACGTGCTGATCTATTCGGCCATGGCCGTCTACACCCTGGCCTTCCTCGCCCACATCGCCGAGTGGGTGTTCGGCAGCCGGAGCGCCGTCGGCCGCACCGCCGCGGCGATCACCACCGAGGCGGGCAAGGCCGCCACCGGCACCGCGGCCGCCGCGAGCGCACAGGGCGGCGGCACCGCCGTCCTGGAGCGCCCCAAGGTCGTCACCCGCGCCGCCGCCGGCCGCCGCGACGTCCCCGACGGCCCCGGCGCCGCCGGCACCAGCGAGAAGGGCGACGTCTACGGCCGCATCGCCGTCTCCCTGACCGTGCTGTCCTTCCTGCTGCACGCCGGCTCGGTGCTCACCCGGGCGCTGTCCGTGGAGCGCGCCCCCTGGGGCAACATGTACGAGTTCTCCACGACCTTCGGCATGACGGTCGTCGGTGTCTACCTCGGCCTGCTGGCCGCCAAGAAGAACGTGCGCTGGCTCGGCCTGCCGCTGACCACCACGATCCTCCTCGACCTCGGCCTCGCCGTCTCCGTGCTCTACACCGAGAGCGACCAGCTCGTCCCGGCCCTCCACTCGTACTGGCTGTGGATCCACGTCTCCACCGCCATCCTGTGCGGTGCCGCGTTCTGGGTCGGCGCCTGCTCCACCCTGCTCTTCCTCTTCCGCGACGGCTACGAGGCCCGCCTCGTCGAGGGCCGCACCGGCGCCGGCCTGCGCCGCTACCTGAACGAGCTGCCGCAGGACCGCAAGTACGCCCGCTTCAAGGCCAAGCTCGCGCTGCGCACCGACAACCCCATGTCGCGCCTGCCCTCCGCCGCCACCCTCGACAAGCTGGGCTACCGCATCAACGCGACGGTCTTCCCGCTGTGGACCTTCACGATCATCGCGGGCGCCATCTGGGCCGAGGCCGCCTGGGGCCGCTACTGGGGCTGGGACCCCAAGGAGGTCTGGTCCTTCATCACCTGGGTCGCCTACGCCTGCTTCCTGCACGCCCGCGCGACCGCCGGCTGGAAGGGCCGCAAGGCCGCCTACATCGCCCTCGCCGCCTTCGGCTGCTACATCTTCAACTACTACGGCGTGAACATCTTCGTCACCGGCAAGCACTCGTACGCCGGAGTCTGACCCGCGCCCACCCCTCGTACGGCCCGCCCCGCGCGCTCCCCGGAGCGCGCGGGGCGGGCCGCGGTGGTAGAGCTGGGGGTATGGAGATCCCCTCCCTCTACGGGAAGTCCGAGCCGCGGGGTGAGGACAGCCACCTCCTGCGCTACGAGCTGTCGCTGCCCTACCCCGTGCCCGAGGTGTGGGCGGCCGTCGCCACCCCCGAAGGCCTGCCCACCTGGCTGGCCGCGGCCGAGCCGTTCGAGCAGCGCGAGGGCGGGGCCATCACCCTGCGCTGGCTGAACACCGACGCCGCCGGGAAGTCCACGGTCGCCCCCGGCCGCGTCACCGCCTGGCAGCCGCAGCGGCTGGCCGAGTACACCGTCGAGATCCACGGCCGGATCCGCTTCGAGCTGGAGCCGGCCCCGGCCGGCGTCGGCGGCACGCTGCTGCACTTCACCAACGAGTTCACCGGCCCCGACACCGTCCGCCTGGACTGCCTCGCGGGCTGGCACCACCACTTCGAGTACCTGCTGGAGGCCCTCGCCGGCCGGCCCGCGGACTGGACGGGGTGGACCCTCGAACGGTGGCGCAAGCTCCGCGCCGAGTACGAGCTGCGCGGCTCCGGCGACCCCGGCGCGCCCCCGAAGGGCTGAGGCCCGTCAGCGCCGGCGCCGCGTGCCCTTCTCCTGCTCGGGCGGGCTCTGCCGGGCGCCGGGGAACGCGGGCTTGGGCAGGTGCGTCACGTCCCACTTGGCCTGCTCCAGCTGCCGCGCGGTGTCCGCGGGCAGCCGCGGCGGCCGCTTGGCCCGGTCCGTGAAGCCGAACGCCGAGGTCAGGTCGCCGAAGGCGCGGCGCCGCCAGGCGCTGATGTTCGGCTCCCGCACCCCCGTCCATACCTCCAGGAAGCGCAGCACCGAGGTGTGGTCGAAGGCGTCGCCCGCGGCCCAGCCGCCCACCGTCCACGGCGACACGATCAGGCACGGCACCCGGAAGCCGCCGCCGATCGGCAGCTTCCCCACGAACTCGTCCGCCGTGCCCGCGGGCGGCACCGGCGGCGGCACGTGGTCGAAGAGGCCGTCGTTCTCGTCGTAGTTCAGGATGAAGACCGTCTTCGCCCACACGTCGGGGTTGTCGGCGATGGCCTCGATCTTGCGGGCCACGTAGTCCGCGCCCGCGGCCGGCAGGTAGCGCGGGTGCTCCGACTGGGCCGCGGTCGGGATGATCCAGGAGACGGCCGGCAGCTTGCCGTTGCGTGCGTCCTCCTCGAAGGCCCCGGCGGGCAGCCGCCGCATCCCCCGCTCGTACAGCGGATCCCCCGGCTTCGCGTCCTTGAACTGCTGGAACTGCTCCAGCAGGTTGCAGCCGTAGTTGTCCTCCTCCTGGTAGACGCGCCAGCTGATCCCCGCCGCCTGGAGCCGCTCCGCGTACGTCGTCCAGCGGTACGGCTCGGGGGCGGTGTTGTCGATGACGGGGCCGCCGCGGGCGCCGGCCGGGTCGATGGTGCCCGTCATCCAGTACAGCCGGTTGGGCCAGGTGGGTCCCATGACCGAGCAGAAGTAGTTGTCGCAGAGGGTGAAGGCCTCGGCCAGGGCGAACTGGAAGGGGATGTCCTCGCGCGTGTGGTAGCCCATCACGTACGGGCCGTTCGCGCCGTCCGCCTTGCGGTGCGCCGGCATCCAGCGGTCCATCTTCCCGCCGTTCCACGCCTCGTGCTGCACGGACCAGGAGTGGCTGGTGGTCGGGATGGCCTGGGCGCTCGACTTGTGCGTGTCGAGGCGGAACGGCAGCAGGTGGCCGGCGGGGTTCTTCTCGTCGGGCTGGTGGAAGACGTCCTTGCCGTTCGGCAGCTTGATGGCGTCCGGGTCCCCGAAGCCCCGCACACCCTTGAGGGTGCCGAAGTAATGGTCGAAGGACCGGTTCTCCTGCATGAGCATGACCACGTGCTCGATGTCGCGCAGCGAGCCGCGGCGGGCCGGGCCGGTGGCGACGGCCCGCTGCACGCTCGGCGGCAGCAGCGACAGTGCGGCGGCGCCGCCGACGGCACCCGCGGCGGAGCCGAGGAGTCTGCGTCGGGTCATCTCGGGCATGGCGTGTGCCCCTCTCCCTGGAGTCGCGTGAGGCCTCAGTGTGGCTTCTCGGACTCTCCCGGCACGGGTGCGTCACGGGCAGGAGAGGGTGTGTGAACGGGGCGCCAAATGGCTGTGAAGAGGAGCGAGTTGATCCGGAAGGCCGGGCGCGGGGCTCGAAATCCGCTTTTCTTATGACCCGATCGAGGGATCGTCTGCTACGCCGTACGGCGGGTGACGTGCACGAGGCCGGGTGACGGCCGGCCGGGCGAATCGCCTGGCGGGGCGTCAGGGCCTCGGGTAGGTGCCGGCGCGGTGGGCGGGCGGTCAGCTCGCGGGCGGCGGATCGCCCTGGTCGCGCCGGAGCGACTTCAGGAACTCGGGGTTGTCGTCGGGCGCGACCCACGTCCGCTCGCCGCCGCGCGCCGCGGCCGCGGCCCGCGGGCGCCCCGCGATCAGCCAGGCGACCGGCCCGATGAGCACCTCGCCGAAGAGCAGGATGACGATCACCCAGGCGAGCTTCGGCAGGCCGCGGACCTCGTTCTCCGGGGTGTTGAGGCAGTCGACGAAGGCGTAGATCCACAGCGCCAGGATCAGCAGGAACGGCAGATACCTGAGCATGTCGGACGGCTCCCCGGAGACGGTGGTACGGGCCGCGCGGCGGCCCCGATACATAGCCAGCGTAGTGCGTGCTTGATACTGGAACGCATGGCTTACGACGACCTTCGCTCGTTCCTCCGGGCGCTGGAGCGCGACGGCGACCTCAAGCGCATCACGGCGGAAGTCGATCCGTACCTGGAAGTCGGCGAGATCACGGACCGGGTGAACAAGGCGGGCGGCCCCGCCCTCCTCTTCGAGAACGTCAAGGGCGCGGCCATGCCGCTGGCCATGAACGTCTTCGGCACCGACCGCCGGCTGCTCAAGGCGCTCGGCCTGAGCTCCTACGACGAGATCAGCGAGAAGATCGGCGGCCTGCTCAAGCCGGAGCTCCCGCAGGGCTTCGTCGGCATGCGCGAGGCCTTCGGCAAGCTCGGCGCGATGGCGCACGTCCCGCCGCGGAAGATCAAGGACGCGCCCGTCCAGGAGGTCGTCCTCACCGGCGACGACGTCGACCTCGACCGGCTGCCCGCGCTCTTCACCTGGCCCGAGGACGGCGGCTCCTTCTTCAACCTGGGCCTCACCCACACCAAGCACCCCGAGACGGGCGTGCGGAACCTGGGCCTCTACCGCCTCCAGCGCCACGACAAGCGCACCATCGGCATGCACTGGCAGATCCACAAGGACAGCCGCAACCACTACCAGGTCGCCGCCAAGCGCGGCGAGCGGCTGCCGGTCGCGATCGCCTTCGGCTGCCCGCCGGCCGTCACGTACGCCTCCACGGCGCCGCTGCCCGGCGACATCGACGAGTACCTCTTCGCGGGCTTCGTCTCCGGCAAGCGCGTGGAGATGGTCGACTGCAAGACCGTCCCGCTCCAGGTCCCGGCGAACGCCGAGGTCGTCCTGGAGGGCTGGCTGGAGCCGGGCGAGATGCTCCCGGAGGGCCCCTTCGGCGACCACACCGGCTTCTACACGCCGCAGGAGCCGTTCCCGGCGCTGACGATCGACTGCGTGACGATGCGGAAGCGGCCGCTGCTCCAGTCCATCGTCGTCGGCCGCCCGCCGACGGAGGACGGCCCGCTGGGCCGGGCCACGGAGCGGTTCTTCCTGCCCCTGCTGAAGATCATCATTCCGGACATCGTGGACTACCACCTGCCGGAGTCCGGCGGCTTCCACAACTGCGCGATCGTCTCGATCGACAAGAAGTACCCCAAGCACGCGCAGAAGGTCATGCACGCCGTCTGGGGCGCGCACATGATGTCGCTGACCAAGCTGATCATCGTGGTGGACGCGGACTGCGACGTGCACGACCTGCACGAGGTGGCGTGGCGGGCGCTGGGCAACACCGACTACGCGCGCGACCTGACGGTCGTCGAGGGCCCGGTGGACCACCTCGACCACGCCTCGTACCAGCAGTTCTGGGGCGGCAAGGCGGGCATCGACGCGACGGCGAAGTGGCCCGAGGAGGGCTACACGCGCGACGGGGGCTGGCCGGAGATGGTCGAGTCGGATCCGGAGACGGCGGCGAAGGTCGACCGCAGGTGGAAGGAGTACGGGCTGTGACGTCCGCGGAAGGGGTCCTCACCCCGGGCCCGGCGCCGTCGAGCGGCAAGGTCAAGGCGTTCCTGCGGCTCGTCATGATCGAGCACTCGGTCTTCGCGCTGCCCTTCGCCTACATCGCCACCCTCACCGCGATGTTCCGGACCTACGGCAACATCCACTGGACGCGGCTGCTGCTGGTCACCGTGGCGATGGTCGGCCTGCGCACGTTCGCGATGGCCTGCAACCGCATCATCGACCGCGAGATCGACGCGCGGAACCCGCGCACGGCGGGCCGCGAGCTGGTCACCGGCGCGGTGTCCGTGCGCTCGGCGTGGACCGGGGCCGGCATCGCCGTCTTCTTCTTCCTGGGCGCGGCCGCGCTGCTGAACCCGCTGTGCCTGGCGCTGGCCCCGATCGCGGTCGTGCCGATGGTGGTCTATCCGTACGGGAAGCGGTTCACCGACTTCCCGCACGCGATCCTGGGCCTGGCGCAGGCGATGGGCCCGGTGGGCGCCTGGCTCGCGGTGACGGGGGAGTGGTCGTGGGAGGCGGTGATCCTGGGCCTCGCGGTGGGCGTGTGGATCGGCGGCTTCGACCTGATCTTCGCCTGCCAGGACGTGATGGCGGACCGGGCGCACGGCGTGAAGTCGACCCCGGCGCGCTTCGGCGTCCCGGCGGCGCTGCACGGCGCCCGCGTGTGCCACGTGATCACGACGGGCCTGCTGGCCTGGTACGGGGCGGCGACGCATGCGGGGGCGTTCTTCTGGGTGGGCCTGGCCGTGGTGGCCGCCGCCTTCCTCTATGAGCACACGATCGTCAAGCCGCACGACCTGTCCCGCCTGAACAGGGCATTCTTCACCGTCAACGGATTCATCGGCATTGCGCTTTTCGTGTGTGCACTGCTCGATCTTGTGGCGCGAGGGCTCGGCGTCTAGCCGTACCGCCTCGCGCGGGGGCTCCCGGGCCTGCGGCTAGGCTCAAGGGCGTGGAGCCGTACGAACGTGTAACGCAGCGCCGGGAGCGCCGGCCGTGGGTGGTCGGCGTGTCCGGGGCGTCCGGCACGCCGTATGCCGCCGCCGTGGTGCGGGGGCTGCTGGCGGCCGGTGAAGCCGTCGACCTGGTCGTCAGCCGCGCGTCGCGGCTGACGCTGCTGGACGAGACCGGGATCAAGTTCCGCGACGCCCACTGGCAGGAGGACCTGCGCGAGTGGCTGGCGCTGGGCGCCGACGGCAAGCCGCACTTCCCGGGCGCCCCTCTGGACGACGTCCGGTACTGGCCGGCGGGCGACCTCGCCGCGGGGCCGTCGTCCGGTTCGTACCCGGCGAAGGGGATGCTGATCGTCCCGGCGAGCACGGCCTGTGTGGCCGGGGTGGCGCTGGGGCTGTCGAAGGACCTGTTGCAGCGCGTGGCGAGCGTGACGCTCAAGGAGCGGCGGCCGCTGGTGGTCGCGGTGCGGGAGACGCCGCTGAGCGGGCAGTCGCTGAAGCAGCTGGTGGCGCTGGACGAGGCGGGCGCAGTGGTGCTGCCCGCCTCTCCGGCGTTCTACGCGGGCGCGACGCACATCCAGGATCTGGTGGACTTCGTCGCGGGGCGGGTGCTGGATGCGGCGGGTGTGCCGCACCGGCTCTACCGCCGGTGGAAGGGAGAGCTGGGTGAGGCGCGCTCCCGGGAGGGGGACTAGCGCTTCTTCGCGCGAACGCCCCGGCTCGTGGCGCGCGCGGCCTTGGCCTCGGCGCGGCGCTCGGCGGTCTGGTGGGCACGCGAGCGGTTGGCCAGGTCCTGCATCTCACGCATGCGGGCGTAGGCCATCTCGATCGTGTACACGGTGTGTCACTCCTGAAGGATCGTCGTTGATCTAGCGAGTTGAGCGAAGATTTGCAGGACTTCGAGCCCTGCATGCCTTAGATTCTACATGAAAAGCGGCGAGTTCGCCGATTATTGAAAGGTGCCAGGTTATGGACGCGGTGGACAGGCAGCTCATCCAGGCCCTCCGGGAGAACGGCCGGGCCTCGTACGCGGAGCTGGGCCGGCTGGTGGGCCTCTCCGGGCCGAGCGTCACCGACCGGATCAACCGCCTGGAGGCGGCCGGCGTCATCACGGGCTACCGCGCGACCGTGAACGCCGCGTCGCTCGGCCTGGGCGTCACCGCCCTGATCGGCCTTCAGCTCTCGGACTCCGCCGACCACGAGGACGTCGCCCGCCGGCTGCGCGACCTGGAGGAGATCGAGGACTGCTGGTTCATCGCCGGCGACGACTCGTACATGCTCAAGGTCCGCGTCGGCGACGTGGACGGCCTGGAGCGCACCATCCGCCGGCTGTCCGGCACCAAGGGCGTCAGCCGCACGCGCACCACGATCGTGCTGTCCACGAAGTGGGAGAACCGGGTCGGCGAACTGCCCGACGAGGCGTAGGGATACGCTCGGGAGGGTTCGTAAAGCGGAAGTATCGGAGAGGCGGACGTCATGGACGCGGGGCTCAAGCGCGAGCTGGAGGAGAAGGTCCTCGCCGGGGAGCGGCTGACCCGTGAGGACGGCATCGCCCTCTACGAGTCCGACGACCTGGCCTGGCTGGGCGGGCTCGCCCACCACGTGCGCACGCAGAAGAACGGCGACGTCGTCCACTTCAACGTCAACCGTCACCTGAACATGACGAACGTGTGCACGGCGTCGTGCGCGTACTGCTCGTTCCAGCGCAAGCCGGGCGAGAAGGACGCGTACACGATGCGCATCGAGGAGGCCGTCCGCCTCGCCAAGGCGATGGAGAGCGACAAGCTCACCGAGCTGCACATCGTCAACGGCCTGCACCCGACGCTGCCCTGGCGCTACTACCCGCGCTCGCTGAAGGCCCTCAAGGAGGCGCTGCCGAACGTCTCGCTGAAGGCCTTCACCGCCACCGAGATCCAGCACTTCGAGAAGATCTCCGGCCTGCCGGCCGACGAGATCCTCGACGAGCTGATCGACGCCGGCCTGGAGTCGCTGACCGGCGGCGGCGCGGAGATCTTCGACTGGGAGGTCCGGCAGCACATCGTCGACCACGACACCCACTGGGAGGACTGGTCGCGCATCCACCGCCTGGCGCACTCCAAGGGCCTCAAGGGCCCGTGCACGATGCTCTACGGCCACATCGAGGAGCCGCGGCACCGCGTCGACCACGTCCTGCGGCTGCGCGAGCTCCAGGACGAGACCGGCGGCTTCCACGTCTTCATCCCGCTGCGCTACCAGCACGACTTCGTGGACATGAAGGACGGCAAGATCCGCAACCGCCTCCAGGCCCGGACGACGATGGCGTCGGGCGCCGAGGCGCTGAAGACCTTCGCGGTCTCGCGGCTGCTGTTCGACAACGTCCCGCACGTCAAGGTGTTCTGGGTGATGCACGGCGTGCAGACCGCGCAGCTCGCGCTCCAGCACGGTGCGGACGACATGGACGGCTCGGTCGTCGAGTACAAGATCACGCACGACGCGGACAACTACGGCACGCCGAACAAGCTCACCCGCGATGACCTGCTGGAGCTGATCCGCGAGGCCGGCTTCCGCCCGGTGGAGCGCAACACCCGTTACGAGATCATCCGCGAGTACCCGGGCCCCGACGCCTCGCTGCGGGAATCGCCGCAGGCGATGCGCCTCTGAGATCCACTTCGGGGCGTGCTGTACTGGTTTGACTGAAGAACGTGCCCCCTCCGGTCGTCGTCGAGAAGAAGGTCCCGCCCGTGAGTAGCCAGAAGTACGCGTCGCTCCGCTACACCGCCCTGCGATTCGGCCTGCTCATCGGCTGCTTCGCCGTCGTCTACGTGCTCTGCTACGCGCACGTCATCCCGCTGGGCGTGGGCAGCTCGAACCTCATGTGGATGGTCCTGCTCTCGCTCGTGCTCTCCGCGCCGCTCAGCTGGGTGCTGCTGCGCAAGCAGCGCGACGCGATGTCCGTGCAGATCGTCGAGCGCGTGGACCGGGCGAAGGCGGCGATCAACGCCAACGCAGGCCAGGAGGACGGGGTGTAAGCCTCGTCACGTTTGCCCGATTTCGCGCCGGTGCCCCGGTGCGGAGCGACCCGCTCCGCGCCGGGGCACCGGCGTTTTCCGCGTGATTCCGGGGCGCTTCCGGCCGGCCCCGGCGCCCCACGAACCCAAAGAAGAGCTTTGGGTTCCCCAAAGTCCAAGTGTTAACGTATTGGACATGAAGACAGCAGCAGCGCACCAGTTCCCCACGGGCCCCGTGCTCGTGGCGCGCCTGCACGTCGATCTTTGCCGCCGTGTCAACGCGGCCTGTTGCCGCCGCTGACGCATGTCCCCCGCGGCCGGAGATCCTGCGCAAACGGATTTCCTCGGCGCTCCACGCCCTTTTTCTTCCGTCTGTAACCGGAGTTTCCGTTGTCATCGACACCCCCGCCCTCCACGGCGTCCCTGCGCGGGCGCATACCCAAGGTCCCCTTCTGGGCCCAGATCCTGCTCGGCCTCGTCGTCGGCGCGCTGCTCGGCTGGGTCGCCAAGAGCGGTGACGTCGCCTGGCTGTCCACCACGCTCGGCAAGATCGGCGACCTCTTCGTCCAGCTGCTGATGCTGGTCATCGCGCCGCTGGTGTTCTTCGCGATCCTGGTCTCGATCACCAACCTGCGGAACGTCTCCAACGCCGCCCGGCTGGCCGGCCGCACCCTGATGTGGTTCATGATCACGTCGCTGATCGCGGTCCTCATCGGCCTGGGCATCGGCCTGCTCACGGACCCGGGCGCGGGCACCGGCCTCACCGCCGCCGACGGCGCCGAGCCCAAGAAGCACGGCTCCTGGCTGGACTTCCTCACCGGCATCATCCCGACCGACATCGTCACGCCGTTCACCCAGCTCAAGGTCATGCAGATCGTCTTCATGGCCGTGGTCGTGGGCGTCGCGATCCTGAAGACCGGCGAGAAGGCGAAGCCGGTCCTCACCCTCAGCCACTCCGTGCTGGAGCTGCTCCAGAAGGCCCTGTGGTGGGTCATCAAGCTCGCCCCGCTGGGCACGCTCGGCCTCGTCGGCACGGCCATCTCCACGTACGGCTGGAACCTGCTCAGCAAGTACGCGACCTTCACCGCGGACATCTACGTCGGCTGCGCCCTCGTCCTCTTCGTGGTCTACCCGCTGCTGCTGGCCGGCGTCGGCAAGGTCAACCCGCTGCAGTTCTTCCGGGGCGCCTGGCCCGCCATCCAGCTGGCCTTCGTCTCCCGCTCCTCCGTGGGCACGATGCCGCTGACGCAGAAGGTCACCGAGCGCCTCGGCGTGCCCAAGGAGTACGCGTCCTTCGCCGTGCCCTTCGGCTCGACGACCAAGATGGACGGCTGCGCCTCGATCTACCCGGCCATCGCCGCGATCTTCGTCGCGCAGGTCTTCGACGTGCCGCTGGAGGTCAAGGACTACATCCTGATCGCCTTCGTCTCGGTGATCGGCTCGGCCGCGACCGCCGGCCTGACCGGCGCGACGGTCATGCTGACCCTGACGCTGTCGACGCTGGGCCTGCCGATGGCGGGTGTGGGCCTGCTCCTGGCGATAGACCCGATCGTGGACATGATGCGTACGGCGACCAATGTCGCTGGGCAGTCGGTCGTCCCGATCCTGGTCGCCTCCCGCGAGGGCATCCTGGACCGCGCGGCCTACGACACGGCCGACGGCTCCCGGCTCGAAGACACCACCCCGGAGCCGGAAGGCCGGCCGGCGCCGGTCGCGGCGTAACGCTCCTTGCGGTGACAGTGCCCTCGGCCTCCGGTGAGGCCGGGGGCGCCGTCATGAGGGGCCCGCTGACGGGCCCGCTGACGGGATCTTGACTGACTAGTCCGTAGGGAAGGCCCGAACGGCCCTACCCCGGGCGCTTCCACCCCGTAACATTACCTGCCGGTAACGTGACGGGGGCGGAGGGATGTTTGTCGTGGACGCTACACAGACCAGGCCCAAGCGCATGCCGCGGGAGGTGCGCGAGCGTCAGATGCTCGACGCCGCCGTCGCCGTCTTCGCGCGGCGCGGGTACCGGGCCGCATCGATGGACGAGATAGCCGAGCTCGCCGGGGCCTCGAAGCCCCTGGTCTATCTCTACCTGCACTCGAAGGAAGACCTCTTCAGCGCCTGCATCCGGCGCGAGGCCGAGGCGCTCATCTCGGCCGTCCGGGGCGCGGTGGACCGGGGGGCGCCGGCCGACCGGCGGCTGTGGGACGGGCTGCGCGGGTTCTTCGCCCACACCGCCGCGCACCCCGACGGCTGGGCGGTCCTGCACTGCCAGGCCCGCACGCACGGCGAGCCGTTCGCCCTGGAGGTGGCCGCCCTGCGGCAGCAGCTCGTCGACGTCGTCACCCGGCTGATCACCGAGACGGCCGAGGACGGCGGCTGCACCGCGCCGCTGCCCGAGACCGAGGTCTCGGGCCTCGCCCACGCCCTGGTGGGCGCGGCCGAGTCGCTCGCCGGCTGGTCCAACGAGCGCGACGGCGCCGCCCCCTCCGAGCAGGAGACGGCGGCGACGCTGATGAACTTCGCGTGGTCCGGGCTGGAGAACCTGGCGAACGGGCGGCGCTGGGCCCCGGTCGGCGCGTAGCGCCGCGGGCGGCGGTGGCGTGGTGCGGTGCCTTCGGTAAGCCGTCGCGGCGGGGAGCTCCTCGCCGCAACGGCGGGGCGCCGCGAGGGGCCGGCACGGCTGATACCGGCCGTGCCGGCCCCTCGCGGTCTGGAGCGTGTGGCTCCTGAGGCGTAGATTGCCGCCACTTACCGACTGGTAGCCCCCGTAGGGAGCCGCACGTGTCCATTCCGCACACCGCAGCCCCACCCCGCATCACCTTCGTCGACGGCGTCGTCCGCGAAGCGTCCCTCCCCCCGCTCGTCCCGCCCGTGGCGCGCGGCTCGCTCGGCGACCTGCCGTTCGACAACGCCGCCGAGGCCCCCGCCGACCCCGTCCTCAGCCGCAAGCAGCCCGACGGCACCTGGCGCGACGTCAGCGCCGCCACCTTCGCGGCCGAGGTGCTGGCCACGGCCAAGGGCCTGATCGCCCACGGGCTGCGGCCCGGCGACCGGCTCGCCATCATGGCCCGCACCCGCTACGAGTGGACGCTGCTGGACTTCGCCGCCTGGGCCGCCGGGCTCGTCACCGTCCCCGTCTACCCCACCTCCTCCGCCGCCCAGGTCCGCTGGATCCTGGCGGACTCCGGGGCCGCCGCCTGCGTCGTCGAGGACGCGGACCAGACACGCCTGGTGGAGGGCGAGCGCGCCGTGCTCCCGGGCCTCGCCCACCTGTGGGAGTTCGACGCCGGCGCCGTACCCGCCCTGGTCGCGGCCGGGCGCGGCCTGCCCGACGCCGCCGTCGCCGAGGCCCGCGCCACCCGCGGCCCCGCAGACGTCGCCACCCTCATCTACACCTCGGGCACCACCGGTCGCCCCAAGGGCTGCGTTCTCACCCACGCCAACTTCTTCGCCGAGACCGACAACTCCACCGAGCTGCTGCACCCCGTCTTCAAGGCGGTCAGCAAGGAGCCCGCCGCCACCCTCCTCTTCCTGCCCCTCTCGCACGTCTTCGGCCGGACCGTCGCCGTCGGCTGCATGCGCGCCCGCGTCCGCGTGGGCCACGCCGCGTCCCTGCGCACCGAGGACCTGCTGGCGGACCTCGCCGGCTTCCGGCCCACGTTCCTGCTCGTCATCCCCTACGTGCTGGAGAAGGTCTACAACACCGGCCGCGCGAACGCCGAGAAGCTGGGCCGCGCCGCCTCCTTCGACCGCGCCGCCCGCATCGCCCGGCGCTACGGCGAGGCGGAGCTCGCCCGCCGGCACGGCAGCGGCCCCGGGCCCGGCCCCGGCCTGCGGCTCGCCCGGGCGCTGTACGACCCGCTGGTCTACCGCCGGATCCGGGCCGCGCTCGGCGGCGAGGTCCGCTACGTGATCAGCGGCGGCTCCCCGCTCGGCGAGCGCCTCGCGGCCTTCTGCGTGGGCGCCGGCATCGACGTCTTCGAGGGCTACGGCCTCACCGAGACCACGGCGGCGGCCACCCTCACCCCGCCGCACCGCCCCCGCCTGGGCACCGTCGGCTGGCCGCTGCCGGGCGGCGCCGTGCGGATCGCGGAGGACGGCGAGGTGCTGCTGCGCGGCGGGCACGTCTTCGCCGGCTACTGGGACGGCGAGCGCGGCGAGGCCGTGCCCGCGGCGCCGGGGGAGTGGTTCCCCACCGGGGACCTGGGCGCGCTCGACGCGGACGGCTACCTCACCATCACCGGCCGCAAGAAGGAGCTGCTCGTCACCTCCGGCGGCAAGAACGTCGCCCCCGCACCGCTGGAGGACCGGCTGCGCGCGCACCCGCTCGTCGGCCAGTGCATGGTCGTCGGCGACGACCGCCCGTACATCACGGCCCTGCTCACCCTGGAGCCCGACGGGATCGCGCACTGGGCCCGCATGCACCGCAAGGAGGGGCTGCCGCCGGAGGAGCTGGTGCGGGACGGGAAGCTGCTCGCGGAGCTCCAGACGGCGGTGGACGACGCGAACGCGACGGTCTCGCGGGCGGAGTCGATACGCCGCTTCGCCGTCCTGACCGCCGACTTCACGGAGGAAGCCGGGCACCTCACGCCGTCGCTGAAGCTCAAACGCGCGGTGATCGCCCGGGACTTCGCGGCCGAGGTGGAGCGGCTGTACGAGCGCTGAACCGGATGCCGGGCCCGGCGCTCGTACGCCCTGATCCGCGGGAAGGGCCCCGGCCTCAGCAGTTGTTCGGTGCCGGTTTGCCGGCGAACCGGCCCGCGAGCCAGTTCACCGCCGGCACCGATCCGGCGAGCAGGCTGGAGCCGTGTCCGCCCTGCGGCACCGGATCCCAGTCCACCGTGGCGCCCTTGGCGCACCAGGCGGCGCGCATCAGCGCGGCGCTCTCGTACGGGACGATCTCGTCCTGCGTCCCGTGGTAGACGCGAAGGGGCCGGTCGGGGGCGTGCGTGCCGAGGTCGGAGGAGTGCAGGGCGCGCTGCCAGTCCGGCTCCTTCAGCGGGTTGCGGACGGTCACGTCGGAGATCCGCTTGAACAGGCCCACGGCGGTGTCGGTGGTCACGCAGTGCTGCTTGAAGAAGGCGACCGCGGTCCGGCCCTTGCCGTTGAGGTACGAGGCGAGGTTCAGCTCGGGGAAGGCGGCGTCCTGCCCGATGGCGCCCATGAGGACCAGGCCCGCGCCGATGCGGCCGTCGTTGAATTCGGTCGCCTTGACGAGGTCGGCGGGGACGCCGCCGGCCGCCGTCCCCTTGAGGTTCAGCTCGGGCGCGTAGCTGTCGTGCAGTTCGGCGGCCCAGCCGGCGGCCTGGCCGCCCTGCGAGTAGCCCATGACGCCGACGGGGCTGTCCGGGGCCAGCCCCGCCCCGGGCAGCCGCAGCGCCGCACGGGCCGCGTCGAGGACGGCGTGGCCCTCGGACCGGCCGACGATGTACGTGTGGGTGCCGGGCGTCCCGAGGCCCTCGTAGTCGGTGACGGCCACGGCCCAGCCGCGCTGCGTGAGCAGCTGGATCAGATTGCCTTCCACGGTCGTCCCGCGCGGGAAGCCGGCGGAGGGGGCGCACTGGTCGGCGAGGCCCACGGTGCCGACGGCGTACGTGACGAGGGGGCGCGGCCCGGTTCTGCCGTCCTGGGGGACGATCACGGTGCCGGAGACGACGTCCGGGGCGCCGGTGGCGGTGGTGGAGCGGTAGGTGATGTGCCACGCCTTGGTGCCGGTGGGCT
Organism: Streptomyces sp. SCA2-17; assembly: GCF_044336695.1. NCBI lineage: Bacteria > Bacillati > Actinomycetota > Actinomycetes > Kitasatosporales > Streptomycetaceae > Streptomyces > Streptomyces sp. SCA2-17. The sequence goes on along the minus strand of NZ_CP117521.1, from coordinate 2,774,457 downwards.
GGCCCGGCAGCGGGTGGAAGGAGGTGGGGGCGGCGGTGACGACGTCGCCCGGGGCGGCGGCGGAGGAGGCGGAGGAGGCGGGGACGGCGGCGCCCGCGGTGCCCGCGAGACCCGCGAGGCCGAGCAAGAGGGCGAGGGCGCCGGCGGCGGCCCGGGTTTTCGTACGGAGCTGCCAACGCTGTCGACGCTGCCGGCGTGGGTGCGTGCGCACGTGCATGCGGCTCTCCTGACTGTTCAGTTGTGTCCGGTCACTCATGTCTCGTCGCGAAACCCCCGGACGAAACTCCGGAACACCCGTACCCCGGTGACCACACGCACGATGATCGAAATCCCCGCACAAGCGAAAGGAAACGGAAAAAACTGATCGCTAAGAACTCGCTAAGAGGTCATGAACGATCAGAAAAAGGCAGGAGCCCAGCTCCTCCGCCGAAACGGAAGGCCGGGCTCCTTAGGTACTGCAAGGTGTCGGGCCGGAGGGCCCTGAGATCACGCCGGGGTGACGTTCTCCGCCTGCGGGCCCTTCGGGCCCTGCGTGACGTCGAAGGTCACCTGCTGGTTCTCCTCGAGGGAGCGGAAGCCGGAGGCGTTGATCGCGGAGTAGTGGACGAAGACGTCGGGGCCCCCGCCGTCCTGGGCGATGAAGCCAAAGCCCTTTTCAGCGTTGAACCACTTCACGGTTCCGGTAGCCATAAAGCCCTCCTTGGGCCCAAAGGGTTGCCCTGCTCCAGAACCTGCGAGAAGTCTGAAAACTACAAAAGCCTGCGGGTCACATGCTCCGCAGGCTCTGTACTGCAAGGGAAACCAAACTGCAACTTGCGGCGAGCCTAGCACGCGAGGTTCTCCCGCGGAAGGAGTTGAAGATCACGCTGTCGGATGGTTTTCCCGGTGTTCCTGACGGAAAAGATCCCCGGTCAGGCACCCGGCCGGAGCACCCCGCCCCCACCGGCCCGCCGCCCCGGGACTAGCCTCCGGATGTGGACATTTCAGCCTCGGCCGTAACGACCGACCCCGATGCCGGTACCCGTCAGCGCAGCCGTCCGCGCGTGGGTCACATCCAGTTCCTGAACTGCCTGCCCCTGTACTGGGGCCTCGCCCGCACGGGCAGCCTGCTGGACCTGGACCTGACCAAGGACACCCCGGAGAAGCTCAGCCGGCAACTGATCGAGGGCGAGCTGGACATCGCCCCGGTCACCCTCGTCGAGTACCTGCGCAACGCCGATGACCTCGTGGCCCTCAAGGACATCGCCGTGGGCTGCGACGGCCCGGTGATGTCCTGCGTGATCGTCTCGCAGGTGCCGCTGAGCGAGCTGGACGGCGCCCGCGTCGCGCTCGGGTCGACCTCCCGCACCTCCGTGCGCCTGGCGCAGCTCCTGCTGGCCGAGCAGTACGGCGTGCGCCCGGACTACTACACCTGCCCGCCGGACCTGGGGCTGATGATGCGCGAGGCGGACGCCGCCGTGCTGATCGGGGACGCCGCGCTGCGGGCCTCCCTGCACGACGCCCCGCGGCTGGGCCTCCAGGTCCACGACCTGGGGCAGATGTGGAAGGACTGGACGGGCCTGCCGTTCGTCTTCGCGGTGTGGGCCGTCCGCAAGGACTACCTGGCCCGTGAGCCGCAGATCGTCGCGAAGGTCCACGAGGCCTTCCTCGCCTCCCGGGACGTGTCCCTGGAGGAGGTCGCCAAGGTGGCCGAGCAGGCGGCGCGCTGGGAGTCCTTCGACGCCGGGCTGCTGGAGCGCTACTTCACGACGCTGGACTTCCGCTTCGGGCCGGAGCAGCTCGCGGGCGTGACCGAGTTCGCCCGCCGCACGGGCCCCACGACGGGCTTCCCGGCCGACGTGCGGGTGGAACTGCTGGAGCCCTGACCCCCGGGGGAGGGGGTCAGGGCTCCGGGCAGGAACGAAACCGGCGGCAGCGGGCAGCGGGCAGCGGGCAGCGGGGCCGCGGGGTTACGGGCTAGGGGGCGACGGGGCCCACCATCTGCTCGCTGATCCACTGCATGCTGCCCATGTCCATGCCCTGGATGTAGGTCACGGCGTTGTGCTTGCCGCCCTCGATCTTCTGCAGGCGGGTGTGGACGGGGCCCTTGTTGCCGTAGGTCGCGATGAACTTGTCCACGTGCGGGATGACGCTCGACTCCTTCGTTCCGTACTGGAACGCGAGGTAGACGTCGCTCCCGGGCTTGTTCGCGGCGATCAGCTGCTTGGCCAGCACCTCGGGGTTGTTCTCGGCCTTCTCCTTCTCGTGGCCGTTCCACAGCCGCGAGTCCGGGACGATGTCCGGGCCGGACGCGATCACGGCCTTGAACTTGTCCGGGTGCTTCAGGACGGCCTTCAGGCCCGCGAAGGCGCCGGAGGAGGAGCCCATGAACGCCCAGCCGTCGCGCGACTTCACCGTGCGGAAGTTGGCCTTGATCAGGTCCGGGACGTCCTCGGTCAGCCAGGTGCCCATCTTCGGCTGGCCCGGGATGTCACTGCCGTCCCAGTAGAGGCCGCCGGTGTCCGGCTGGGGGTTGAGGACCGGCATCGCCAGGATGAACGGCTTGCCCTTGCCCTCGTTGTACCACTTGGTGATGGACGACTCGAGGTGCAGGCCTCCGTCGTCCATCCAGTAGTTGTTCGGGAAGCCGGGGCCGCCCGGGAGCGCGATCATGACCGGGAAGCCGTGGTCCTTGAACTTCGGGTCCTTGTACGCCTTGGGCGCCCAGACCCACACCTTGCCCTTGAAGCCCGACTTCTTGCCGTCCAGGGTGGTCACGGCCACCTGGGTGCCGTCGGAGAGGGTGCTGGTGTTCTTGAACTCGGCCGCCGGGCCCGTCGGCATCAGGACCTTGGAGTCCGCCTTCTGCGCGCCGGACGAGCCGCCGGCCTGGCCGCCGCCGTTGCCCGCCTGCTCCTGGCCGAAGCTGACCGGCTTGCCCTTGTCGGAGAACGGGCCGATCTTGAAGTAGTTCAGGACGCCGGCGGTTATGAGGCCCACCACGGCTATGGACGCCACGATGATCGTCCATTTTTTGCCACGGGATCCGCGGCGGTGGCCGCAGGTGGGGCAGGCCCCTGGTTGCTGGTACGTCATCGCGTCGCTCCGGACGTTGCTGCTGCCCCGAAGGACATGACGGTTTGTTCCGTCCAGGTGGATGGGGAAACCGCCCTGGGGGGTTCCTGAGGCACCCCGTGAATTGAGTCATAGGCCGATTTCGGGGTCCGCAGGCCCCCGCCGGGGGAGGCGAAAGGCCCGATGGAGCCCTTGCAGGCGGAAGATCCGCAGGTCATCGGCGCGTACCGGCTGCTCGGGCGGCTGGGCGCGGGCGGTATGGGAAGGGTGTACCTGGGGCGCAGCGCCGGCGGCCGTACCGTGGCCGTCAAAGTGGTGCATCCCCATTTTGCCCTGGATGACCAGTTTCGCGCGCGTTTTCGACGCGAGGTGGCCGCGGCCCGCCGCGTGGGCGGGGCGTGGACGGCTCCCGTCCTGGACGCCGGCCCGGACGCGCCGGTGCCCTGGGTGGCCACGGGCTACGTGGCCGGCCCGTCCCTCACCGAGGCCGTCCGCGCCACCGGCCCCCAGCCCGAGCGGACCGTACGGGCCCTCGGAGCGGGGCTCGCGCAGGCCCTGGCGGCCGTCCACGCGCTCGGCCTGGTCCACCGCGACGTCAAGCCGTCCAACGTGCTGCTCGCCGTCGACGGGCCCCGCCTGATCGACTTCGGCATCGCCCGGGCCACGGACGGCACGGCGTCACTGACCGCGACCGGCGTCTCCGTGGGCTCGCCCGGCTACATGGCCCCGGAGCAGATCCTCGGTCGGCCGGTGACCGGGGCGGCGGACGTCTTCTCCCTCGGGGCGGTGCTCGCCTACGCGGCGACGGGCGAGCCGCCGTTCCCCGGCGACAGCGCGGCGGTCCTGCTGTACAAGGTCGTCCACGAGCCGCCCGCCCTCGGGCCGGTGCTGGCGGGCGGCCTGCGCTCCCTGGTGGAGTCCTGCCTGGCCAAGGACCCGGCGGCGCGGCCCGCTCCGCGGGAGGTCGCCGCCGCCCTGGCCCCGGACGGCGTGGACGCCCTCGTCGAGGCGGGCTGGCTGCCGCGCGTGCTGGTGGAGCGGGTGAGCAGACGGGCGGTGGAGCTCCTGGACCTGGAGGCGGGGGTGCCGACGGTGGCGGACGGGACGCCTCCGGCGGGGTCCGGGGACGTCCCGGCGCTCGCCGCGTCCGGCCGCGGGCCGGGCCCGCAAGCCGTCATGACGGCGGGCCCCGCGGACCGTGCGGGCGTGAGCCTCGCGAAGGACCGGTCCGCACCGGCGGTATCCCGGCGGCGTGCGCGGACGAAAGCCCTGGCCGCCGTCACCGTCGTGGTCGTCGCCGCCGCGCTTGCACTCGTACTGATTCTGCTGCCCGGCAAGGGCGGCAGCCACGGAGCGGACGTCCGGAGCAGCCGCGTACCGGGGGCGGTCCCCGCGAAGTTCCTCGGCACGTGGACCGGTCAGATCATCCAGAGCGACGGCACCCCCAACGGCACGATGACGGCGACCATCGGGGACGGCGCCGTCGGCTCGTACGTCGCCCACGCCACCTACTCCGCCCTCAACGTCCTGGAGTGCCACAGCAAGGGCAAGCTCCTCACCGCCGCTCCCACCCGGCTCACCCTGGAGGAGGCCACCGACGGGGAGCCGTCGCTGGGCTGCACCGGCGAGACCGCGCGGATCACGTTCACCCTGGGCCCCGACGGCAAGCTCGCGTACACCTCCGAGGACGCCAAGGGCGGCAAGCCGCACGCGACCCTCACCCGCCGGGGAGAGTGAGGGCTGGCGTAGGCTGACGGTCGTGTCAAACCCCCTCCGAAGGGACGCCCCGGTGAGCGAGAAGGCCGAACTCACGCCCATGGATGTGACAGCCGTCCTCGACCGTGCCGCCGCCGGTGGCCGCATCACTCCGGAGGAGGCGCTCGACCTGTACCGGCACGCTCCGCTGCACGCCCTGGGCGCCGCCGCGGACGCCGCCCGGCGCCGCCGCTACGCGGGCATCGAGCACATCGCGACGTACATCATCGAGCGCAACATCAACTACACGAACTCGTGCGTCACCGCGTGCAAGTTCTGCGCCTTCTACGCCCCGCCGAAGAGCGACAAGGTCTGGACGCGCCCCCTCGACGACATCCTGCGCCGCTGCGCGGAGACCGTGGAGCTCGGCGGCACGCAGATCATGTTCCAGGGCGGCCACCACCCGGACTACGGCGTGGAGTACTACGAGGAGCACTTCTCGGCCATCAAGAAGGAGTTCCCGCAGCTGGTGATCCACTCCCTCGGCGCGTCCGAGGTGGAGCACATGTCGCGGATCTCCGGCGTGAGCGCGGAGGAGGCCATCCGCCGCATCCACGCCGCCGGCCTGGACTCCTTCGCGGGCGCGGGCGCCGAACTCCTGCCGGCCCGGCCGCGCAAGGCCATCGCGCCGCTGAAGGAGTCGGGCGAGCGCTGGCTGGAGATCATGGAGCTGGCGCACACCCTGGGCGTCGAGTCGACCTCCACCATGCTCATGGGCACCGGCGAGACGAACGCCGAGCGCATCGAGCACCTGCGCATGATCCGTGACGTGCAGGACCGCACGGGCGGCTTCCGCGCGTTCATCCCGTACACCTACCAGCCGCAGAACAACGTGCTGAAGGGCCGTACGCAGGCGACCGTCTTCGAGTACCTGCGGATGATCGCCGTCGCGCGGCTGTTCCTCGACAACGTCGCCCACATCCAGGGCTCCTGGCTGACCGTCGGCAAGGAGGCGGGCCAGCTGTCGCTGCACTACGGCGCGGACGACCTGGGCTCGGTGATGCTGGAGGAGAACGTCGTCTCCTCGGCGGGCGCGAAGCACCGCTCCAACCGCATGGAGCTCATCGACCTCATCCGCAAGGCGGGCCGGGTGCCGGCGCAGCGCGCGACGACGTACGAGCACCTGGTCGTGCACGAGGACCCGGCGAACGACCCGGTCGACGACCGCGTCGTCTCGCACCTGTCGTCGACGGCGATCGAGGGCGGCACGGCGCATCCCGAGCTGAAGCTCATCGACGCGGGCTGACGCCGTTGTGCTGACGCTGCACACGGCCGGCCTGCTGCTGACCGCCCCGGGCGCGGTTCCCGTGCCCGGCGGCGCCGTGGCCGTGGACGGCGACACGGTCGCGGCGACCGGCCCGTACGAGGACGTGGCCGCGGCCTTTCCGCAGGCGCGCGTGCGCCGCTGGCCGGGCGTGCTCACGCCGGGGCTGCGGCAGTGGTACGCGAAATGGCTGCTCGAACGCTGCTACCACCCGGATCCGCGGGAGTACGACGAGCTGGGCGAGCTGCCACTGACGGGCGAGCGCCTGGCGGCCCTGGAGATGAGCGAGACCCGGTGGGCGGGCAGCGTCCGCCGGGGGATCCAGCAGATGCTCCGGCACGGCACCACGGCCGTGGCGCGCAGCTGCTTCGACGACCCCGTGACGACCACCGCCCTCGCCCGCTCGGGGCTGAGGTTCGTCTCGGCGGCGTGGATGCCGGGGGTCCCGGTGGACGAGCCCGGTCTCGACCCCTTGCGGAACGTCTCCGATCCGGCGGTCGCCTTCGCGGAGCCCCTTGCCGTCGGCGGGCGCGCCGACTTCGCCGTCTTCGACGTGCCCGGCGAGGCCGCCCTGATGGAGGCGGGCGCGGGGACGTGCGTGGCCACGGTGCTCGCGGGGCGGCTGGTGTACCGGCGGCGCTGAGCCGGCGGCGTCAACGAGTCGTATGGAGGGCATCCGCGCACGTCAGGAGCCCGTCAATGCGGAGGGCCGCGGTCCGTTCCGCGGGGCAGGATGGGCAGCGCGGGGACGGCCGCTACGGACGTCCCGCGGTGCCACTGTGGAGGGCCCTGGCAACGGTTTCGTACGCCGGGCCGCAAGGGCGCGCAACGCCGGGCGGGGGGTCCGGCGGTCCCGGGGAGCGGGGGCTCCCGGGACGGGCGCAGTCGGCACCGCAGGACGGCCGGTCCTTCCCGGGCGCTGCCGTCCCCGTCCAACCCTCTGCGTCCCCGCCCGCCCCGGGGGTGAACAATGGGGGCGTGACCCGAGCATCCCTGGACAAGCAGCCGCACGAAGTCGCCGCGATGTTCGACGACGTGGCGGCCAAATACGACCTCACCAACGACGTGCTGTCGCTCGGCCAGGCCCGTCTGTGGCGCAAGGCCGTCGCCCGGTCCGTCGGCGCCCGCCCGGGGGAGAAGGTGCTGGACCTCGCGGCCGGCACGGGCACGTCCTCCCTGCCGTTCGTCGTCGACGGGGCGTACGTCGTCCCCTGCGACTTCTCCGTCGGCATGCTGCGCGAGGGCAAGAAGCGCAACCCCTGGATGCCGCTGACCGCGGGCGACGCGACGCGCCTGCCCTTCGCGGACGGCGTGTTCGACGCCGTCACGATCTCCTTCGGGCTGCGCAACGTGCAGGACACCGGCGCCGCGCTGCGCGAGATGCTGCGGGTCACCCGCCCCGGCGGCCGCGTGGTGATCTGCGAGTTCTCCACGCCCACGTGGGCGCCCTTCCGCACGGTCTACAGCGAGTACCTGATGCGCGCCCTGCCGCCGGTCGCGCGGGCCGTCAGCAGCAGCCCCGACGCGTACGTGTACCTCGCCGAGTCGATCCGCTCCTGGCCGGACCAGCCGGCGCTCGCCGGGCTGCTCCAGGAGGCGGGCTGGTCGAAGGTCGCGTGGCGCAACCTGACGGGCGGCGTCGTCGCCCTGCACCGGGGAACCAAGCCGGAGGCCTGAGCCGTCCCCTTCCGGGGTGAACGCGGGCCGGGCCGTCCGGGGCCCGGCCCGCGTTCGACGGTTTGTCATGGGCAGGGCGCCCACGGTGGATACGATCAAGATCCGCCCGATCGCGATCCGCTCTGATCGCGATCCGCCCGCCCTCCGTACGACCGTCCGTCCCAGCCCCGGAGCGCCTCATGTCCGTCTGTCCCCACTGCGGTACCCAGTTCCGCGCGGAAGCGTTCTACTGCTTGAGGTGCGGGCGGCCGCGGTCGCAGGCGGGAGCCACGCCCCAGTCCTACGTGTTCCCCACCCCCGGCCGCCGTCCCGGCCTGCTCAAGTGGGCAGGGGTCGGGCTGGCCGTCTGCGTGCTCGGCGGGGCCGTGGTGGGCGGCGTGCTGCTGTCGCAGAACAAGAAGGGCGGCGGCGAGCACCACGCCGTGGCCGTCGACGACGAGTCGCCCGCCGCACCGGCCCCGCTCCCGGCGGCGCCGAACAGCCCGTCGCCCTCGGCGTCCGCCTCGCCGTCCGGGTCTCCGTCCGCGTCGGCCTCGGCGTCCCCGTCCCCTTCGGACTCCGCCTCCGCATCCGCCTCCCCGTCGGCGTCCGCCCCGGCGTCCGGGGAGCCCGTCCCCAGCGGCTACGAGAAGGTGACCGCTCCCGAGGGCTTCGCGCTCGCCGTGCCCGCCGGGTGGCGCCGGGAGGACAAGGGCAGCGGCCAGATCGACTACACGGGCAGCACGGGCCCCGAGCACCTGCGGATCGGCATCGTGCACGGCACCAAGCAGGACCCGTACGAGCACTTCCAGGAGCTGGAGAAGGGCGGGGCGGGGCAGAACGGCTACCGGCGGCTGTCGATGGAGCGGAACACCTTCCAGGGCCGCCCGGGCGCCCTGTGGGAGTGGACCTGGACCGAGAAGGGCACCGGCCGCACCATGCACGCCTTCAACCAGGCGTACGTGGACGCTTCGGGCACCGAGTACGCCATCATGTTCGCCGGCCGGGACGAAGGGGACGGCACCCGCAAGCCGTTCGACACCGCGCTCGGCTCCTGGCAGGCCGGCCCGCGGGCGTCCGGCTGACGCTGCGCCCGGGGGCGGGTGGCCCCCGGCCGGAGCCCGGCGGGCGGCTCATAGACTCGGGTGACCAGTCCTCAGCCGAACCGGGAGAGCCGACCGTGACCGATACCGAACACTCCGCGGATGTGATCGTCGTCGGGGCCGGCCCGGCCGGGTCGACCACCGCGTACTACCTCGCCAAGGCCGGACTGGACGTCCTCCTGCTGGAGAAGACGGCGTTCCCGCGCGAGAAGGTGTGCGGCGACGGCCTGACCCCGCGCGCCACCAAGCAGCTCGTGTCGATGGGCATCGACATCTCCGAGGAGGCGGGCTGGCTGCGCAACAAGGGCCTGCGCATCATCGGCGGCGGCGTCCGGCTCCAGCTCGACTGGCCGGACCTCGCCTCCTTCCCGGACTACGGGCTGGTCCGCAAGCGCGACGACTTCGACGAGCAGCTGGCCCGCAACGCCGTGAAGGCCGGCGCCCGGATGTACGAGCGCTGCAACGTGGGCGCGCCGGTCATCGACGACCGCACCGGCCGGATCGTGGGCGTCGAGGCGAAGCTCGGCGAGGAGAAGACGCCGGTCACCTTCCGTGCCCCGCTCGTCGTCGCCGCGGACGGCAACTCCTCCCGGCTGTCGCTGGGCATGGGCCTGCACCGCCGCGAGGACCGCCCCATGGGCGTCGCCGTGCGGACGTACTTCACCTCCCCGCGCCACGAGGACGACTACCTGGAGTCCTGGCTGGAGCTGTGGGACAAGCGCGGCCCGAAGGACCGGCTGCTGCCCGGCTACGGCTGGATCTTCGGCATGGGCGACGGCACGAGCAACGTCGGCCTGGGCGTCCTGAACACCTCCGAGTCCTTCAAGGAGCTGGACTGGCGCGAGGTCCTCAAGGCGTGGTGCGCCTCCATGCCCGAGGACTGGGGCTACACCCCGGAGAACATGACCGGCCCGATCCGCGGCGCCGCCCTCCCCATGGCCTTCAACCGCCAGCCGCACTACACGCGCGGCCTGCTGCTGGTCGGCGACGCGGGCGGGCTCGTGAACCCGTTCAACGGCGAGGGCATCGCGTACGCCATGGAGTCCGGGCAGATCGCCGCGGACGTCATCGTGCAGGCGCACGCGCGCGCCTCGTACGCGCAGCGCGAGCTGGCCCTCCAGCGCTACCCGAAGGTCCTCAAGGACACCTACGGCGGCTACTACACGCTCGGCCGGGCGTTCGTGAAGCTCATCGGCAACCCGAAGATCATGAAGATCGGCGCCCAGCACGGGCTGACGCACCCGCTGCTGATGAAGTTCACGCTGAAGATGCTGGCGAACCTCACGGACCCGACGGGCGGGGACGCGATGGACCGCATCATCAACGGGCTGAGCAGGGTGGCGCCGAAGGCGTGACGGGGGGTCCGCCCTTCGGGTGACTTCCCGGGGGCGGGCCACGCCCTGGGGATAACTACGTCACTCCGTTCAGCAGCGCCTGCCCGAGCTGCGTGAGCGTGTGGTGAACGGACGGCCCCGTGCGGCGGGTCGTCAGGAGGCCCGCCTCCCGCAGGACGGTCGCGTGCTCGCTCGCCGAGGCCGGGGAGATCCCGGCGCGGCGGGCGAGCTGCGCGGTGCTGCCGCCGTCCGCGGCCGCGTCCAGCACGCGGGCACGGGTGCGGCCGAGCAGGGCGGTCAGCCGCGCGAGGCCGCCGGCGCCGCGCCCGGCCGCGCCCGTGGGGCCGGCGAGCACCGTCTGGTAGGCGGTGAGGTCGAGGGCGACGGGATAGCAGAGGTCGATGGGCGCCTCGTCGTCCGCGCTGTGGGCGCGCGCCGTGGGGTGCGGCCAGAAGAACGAGGGCGTGAGGGTGAGGCCCCGGCCCGCCAGGTGCACGTCGTGGAAGTCCCGGTGGAAGCCCGTGTTGTGCATGCAGGGCACGTGCAGCACGGGCGGCTCCCAGCGCACCGTGGGGTGCAGGGTCGCCAGGAGGTGCTCCACGCCCTGCTCCGCGGCGGTGCGGGTGCGGCGCGTGCGGTCGGCCTGCACGCAGGCGGTCACCTGCGACCAGTAGGGCGCGAGGGCCGTGTCGTAGTACGAGCGGAAGGCCTGGTCGACGGTGCGGGCGGCCGACCGGTCGGCGGTGTGCAGGTCGCCGAACCACTGCGGGACGGGGCGGTGGTCCAGCGCGCACTCCAGCTCGGCCGTCCAGACCTTCTGCGGCAGGGCCCACACGGACTCCAGGCTCTCCGTGAGCGTGGTGGCCCCGTACTCGGCGTGCAGGAACGCCTCCGGGAGGTACTCGCCCATGTCCGCCGGGGCGAGCTCCAGCAGGGGCCGCATGACGGGGCTCAGGCTGCGCCGGGTGCGCCGGCGCCAGCCGTCCAGGGCGATCCCGCCCATCCAGCGGTTCTGGAGCACGGGCAGGCTCAGGGCCGCCTCCGCCAGGGGGTCCGGGCCGGGCGTGAGGCGCACCCTGCCGAGGTCGTCCGGGCCGAAGTGGATGCGGAGCACGACGCCTGACGCTAGCGCGGAGGCGACCGCGCGGGGAACCTCTGTGCAGGGCTTTGCCCGCAGACTCCGCGTTTTGCGGGCAGATCCCGCGCTGTGCCCGGATTCGGCTCCTGCCGAAGGGCTTTGTCCCGCCGGTGAGGGTGCTTGCAGACTTCACCTACCGGGACGGGCGCTTCTCCAGCGGCTCGGAGGGGCCCGTCCCGGCACGGGGGAGGCCGGGTCCGCCCTGGGGGTTACGGGGGCCGCAGGGCGTCCGGCCGGCAGCCGCGCCGCGGGCCGTGCGGGGGACACGGCCGCCGGCGGGCATGCCGAAGGGCCGCCGTCCCGAGCGGTGGGACGGCGGCCCTTCGTACGTTCTCGCGTTCTCGGTGTCCTCGGTCCCTCAGCGGACCTCCGGTCCTTAGAGGACGCGCACCGCGCCGGTGGGCGGGGAGTAGCTCATGTCGCGCTCGACGATGCCCGTGCTCGGGTTCTGCGCGCCGATGAACTTGCCGCCGCCGACGTACACGGCCACGTGGTAGGCGCTGCCCGCCGGGCCCCAGTACAGGATGTCGCCGACCTGGAGGTTGCTCAGCGAGACGGCGGTGCCGGCCGTCGACTGGTCCTGCGAGACGCGCGGCAGGCTGATGCCGATCTGGTTGTAGGCCGCCATGACCAGGCCGGAGCAGTCGTAGGAGGAGGGGCCGGTGGAGCCCATCACGTACGCCTTGCCGAGCTGGGCCTCCAGGAAGGAGACCAGGGTGGCGGAGGAGCCGGTGGCGCCCTTCGACGAGGACGAGGCGGCCGTGGCCGCGTCCTCGGAGGTCTGGGCGGCGGACTTGGTGCTGAGGCTCTTGCGCTCGGTGGCGCGGGAGGCGCGGTCCGCCTCCTCCTGCTCGCGCTTCTCCTTGGCGGCGGCGGCCTTGCGCTCCGCCTCGGCCTTGCGCTCGGCCTCGTCCGCGGCCTTCTTGGCGGCGGCGGCGACCTTGCTGCTCGCCTCGTCCTGCTGCGCGCGGTCCTGGTAGTCGAAAGCGGTCTGCTGGGTGGCCGCCGCGCTCTGCGCGATGGACGTGGCCAGGGCCGCGTTGACCGTGGGCATCTCGACGGTCGACTCGACGGGCTTCTCGGCGGCGGTGGCGGAACCGGCGCCGGCCACGGCCAGGGTGCTGAGGACGCCACCGGCAACACCAGTGCGGACGACCCACGACTGGGTGGCCGTACGACGGGGCTTCCGGTGGCTGGTTATGTGCGCGTTGGGGGACATGGGACAAGGGACTATCAGTCCGCGCAGGTTGAGTTCAATAAAGGTGGCGTGCGTCACAATTGACGTGCACGCGCCCAGAATTCGGGCATTTGATCACGGGAACATCACGGCGGCCGATCATCCGCGAACCCCTACCAGCCGCCTCAGCATGGGGTTTTGGCCACCGGTCATGATCGGCGATGGTCATATCACCATCACAGTTCGCGTGTCGAGGCTACCCACGAAATCCAGCCCCCGAACCTCCCGGCGCGTGGCGCAGCTCACGTCACGGCAACCCCGTGCGGGGCCTCGTGAACGAAGGCGCCGACGGCGCACCGCGGGCGACGCCGGGTCAGTGGAGCGGCGACCCTTATCAGTTGACAGTCGCACATGCCAATTTGCATGCATCGCGCACCTCTTGATAGTGCGCCACCCCTCCGACCAGGCAACGAGCGTCCGAATGTCACCCCTGGTGATCACTTGTGCGCTTCGTGTACGAAGATCGCCGCTCATCCGACTTGATGATCGTTCGTCAGGTGGTGGAGATCACAAACTCGGCTGCGCACCCCGTGTCGCAGATCACAGACCGGCGGGCATAGGATGCAATCGACCCGGGCTTGTGAACTGCCTCACATATCGGCGATCTTCGCGGTGATCTCCGGTGGCCCGCAGGGGCGGTCCGCCCGGCCGGGTCCGGTTAAGCCGGCAGTCAGCGTCGACTGGAAGGAGCGAGGAGCGGTGAACGCCTACGCGCCCATCCTCGTACTGGGAGCCCTCGGGGCAGGCTTCGCGATCTTCTCCGTGGTCATGGCCTCGATCGTCGGGCCCAAGAGGTACAACCGCGCCAAGCTCGAGGCCTACGAGTGCGGCATCGAGCCCACTCCGCAGCCCGCGGGCGGCGGGCGCTTCCCGATCAAGTACTACCTGACGGCGATGCTCTTCATCGTCTTCGACATCGAGATCGTCTTCCTCTACCCCTGGGCCGTCACCTTCGACGCCCTGGGTCTGTTCGGGCTCGTGGAGATGCTGCTCTTCGTGCTCACCGTCTTCGTCGCCTACGCCTACGTCTGGCGCCGCGGCGGCCTGGAATGGGACTAGGGGGCACCACATGGGACTCGAGGAGAAGCTGCCCAGCGGCTTCGCGCTGACCACCGTCGAACAGGCCGCCGGCTGGGTCCGCAAGTCGTCCGTCTTCCCGGCGACCTTCGGCCTGGCCTGCTGCGCCATCGAGATGATGACCACCGGCGCCGGCCGCTACGACCTGGCCCGCTTCGGCATGGAGGTCTTCCGCGGCTCGCCCCGCCAGGCCGATCTGATGATCGTCGCCGGCCGGGTCAGCCAGAAGATGGCCCCCGTCCTGCGCCAGGTCTACGACCAGATGCCCAACCCCAAGTGGGTGATCTCCATGGGGGTCTGCGCCTCCAGCGGAGGCATGTTCAACAACTACGCGATCGTCCAGGGCGTCGACCACATCGTGCCGGTCGACATCTACCTGCCCGGCTGCCCGCCGCGCCCCGAGATGCTGATGGACGCGATCTTGAAGCTCCACCGGAAGATCCAGGGCGAGAAGCTCGGGCCGCACCGCGAGAAGGCCGACCGCGAGGCGGAGGAGGCGGCCCTGAAGGCCCTGCCCCTGATCGAGATGAAGGGGCTGCTGCGATGAGCGCACCGAAGCCCGGCGGCGGCGAGCCCGGCGCCAACGGCGTGAACCCCGACAAGGACGTGAACGCCCAGAACCTCCCCGGCCAGCGCGGCGATCACGGCGAGGCCGTCCGGGTCCAGCGCGGCATGTTCGGCGCCCGCAACGGCGGCGACACCTCCGGCTACGGCGGCCTGGTCCGCACCGTCCGGCTGCCGGGCGAGGCCACCCGCCCCTACGGGGGCTACTTCGACGAGGTGGCGGACGAGCTCGCGGGAGCCCTCGAAGAACAGGGCCTCCTCCCGGAGAACGCGATCGAGAAGACCGTCGTCGACCGCGGCGAGCTCACCTTCCACATCGCCCGCGAGCACCTCCCGCGCGTCGCCCGCACCCTGCGCGACGACCCCGCGCTCCGCTTCGAGCTGTGCACGGGCGTGAGCGGAGTGCACTTCCCCGAAGACAGGGGCCGCGAGCTGCACGCGGTCTACCACCTGCGCTCGATCACCCACAACAGGCTGATCCGGCTGGAGGTGAGCGCCCCCGACGCCGACCCGCACGTTCCCTCGGTCGTCGACGTCTACCCCACCAACGACTGGCACGAGCGCGAGGCCTACGACTTCTTCGGCCTCGTCTTCGACGGCCACCCTGCGCTCACGCGGATCATGATGCCGGACGACTGGCAGGGCTTCCCGCAGCGCAAGGACTACCCCCTCGGCGGCATCCCCGTCGAGTACAAGGGCGCCCGGATCCCGGCTCCGGACGAGCGGAGGTCGTACAGCTGATGAGCGCATCACAGGCAAGCCCGCGCGAGACCACGGAAGGCACCGTCTACACCGTCACCGGCGGCGACTGGGACGAGCTGGCGACGGCGGCGAAAGCGGCCGACGACGAGCGCATCATCGTCAACATGGGGCCGCAGCACCCGTCCACCCACGGAGTGCTCCGGCTGATCCTGGAGATCGACGGCGAGACCGTCACCGAGGCCCGCTGCGGCATCGGCTACCTCCACACCGGCATCGAGAAGAACCTCGAATACCGGACGTGGACGCAGGGCACCACCTTCGTCACGCGCATGGACTACCTGACGCCGTTCTTCAACGAGACGGCGTACTGCCTGGGCGTGGAGAAGCTGCTGGGCATCGAGGAGCAGATCCCCGACCGCGCCTCGGTCATCCGCGTCCTGCTGATGGAGCTGAACCGAATCTCCTCCCACTTGGTGGCCATCGCCACCGGCGGCATGGAGCTCGGCGCCACCACGATCATGATCTACGGCTTCCGGGACCGCGAGCTCGTCCTCGACATCTACGAGCTGATCACCGGCCTGCGCATGAACCACGCCTACGTCCGCCCCGGCGGCCTCGCGCAGGACCTGCCGCCCGGCGCCGTGGACCAGGTGCGCGCGTTCGTGAAGAAGATGCGCAAGAACCTGCCGGAGTACGACAAGCTCGCCACCGGCAACCCCATCTTCAAGGGCCGCCTCCAGGACATCGGCTACCTCGACCTGGCCGGCTGCATGGCCCTCGGCGCGACGGGCCCCATCCTGCGCGCCACCGGCCTCCCGCACGACCTGCGCAAGTCCCAGCCGTACTGCGGCTACGACACCTACGACTTCGAGGTGCCGACCGCCGGCACCTGCGACGCGTACGGGCGCTTCCTCATCCGCATCGAGGAGATGCACCAGTCCCTGCGGATCATCGAGCAGTGCCTGGACCGGCTGGCGCCCGGCCCGGTCATGGTCGCGGACAAGAAGATCGCCTGGCCCGCGCAGCTGGCCCTCGGCCCCGACGGCCTCGGCAACTCCCTCGACCACATCAAGAAGATCATGGGCACCTCCATGGAGGCCCTGATCCACCACTTCAAGCTGGTCACGGAGGGCTTCCGGGTGCCGCCCGGGCAGGTCTACGCCGCGGTCGAGTCGCCCAAGGGCGAGCTGGGCGTGCACGTCGTCAGCGACGGCGGCACCCGCCCGTACCGCGTCCACTTCCGCGACCCGTCCTTCACCAACCTGCAGTCCATGGCGGCGATGTGCGAGGGCGGCCAGGTGGCCGACGTGATCGTCGCGGTGGCGTCCATCGATCCCGTGATGGGAGGCGTCGACCGGTGAGCGTCGCACGCGCGGCCGCCGGGCCGCAGACAAACACGAAACCCGCACCTCTGCGCCGCGCGGGCGGAGAAGCGAACGGGGAGGCGCTGTGAGCCGTGACGTACAGCTGGGGATGCCTTCGCTCCCCGCGCCGGACTATCCCGCGGAGGTGCGGGAGCGGCTGGCGGCCGACGCCAAGGAGGTGATCGACCGCTACCCCGACAGCCGGAGCGCCCTGCTGCCGCTGCTCCACCTCGTCCAGGCCGAGGAGGGCCACGTCACCCGGACCGGCATGCGCTTCTGCGCCGAGACGCTCGGCCTGACCATCGCCGAGGTCACGGCGGTCGCCACCTTCTACACCATGTACCGGCGCGAGCCGGGCGGCGAGTACCAGGTGGGGGTGTGCACCAACACCCTGTGCGCGGTCATGGGCGGCGACGCGATCTTCGAGGGCCTGCGCCGGCACCTCGGCGTGGACAACGGCGGCACCACGCCCGACGGCAAGGTCACCCTTGAGCACGTCGAGTGCAACGCCGCCTGCGACTTCGCGCCCGTCGTGATGGTCAACTGGGAGTTCTTCGACAACCAGACCGTCGAGAGCGCCAAGGCCCTCGTCGACGGCCTGCGCGCGGGCCGCGCAGCCGAGCCGACCCGCGGCGCCCCGCTGTGCACCTTCCGGGAGACCTCCCGGATCCTCGCCGGCTTCCCCGACCCCCGCCCGGGCGCGGTCGAGGCGGGCGGCGGTGCCGGGCCGGCCTCCCTGGCGGGGCTGCGGCTGGCCAAGGGCGAGCACGCCGGCCCGGCCCGGGTCGGCCCGCCGCGCAGCGCGCCCCCGGCCGGCGGCGGCCCCGGGCACCCCGGCGAGCACCTGAGCTCCCACGACGCCCCGCAGGACACGTCCGCCTCGGACCCCGGCCACCCCGCGGGGCCCGTCACCGAGGAGGGGGAGGGATGACCATGGCACCAGCGATGGGGGAGACGAGCCCGGAGAAGCTGCTCGCCCCCGTGCTGTCCGCGTTCTGGGACGAGCCGCGCTCCTGGACGCTGGAGACCTATCTGCGCCACGACGGCTACCAGGGCGCGCGCAAGGCGCTCGCGATGGCCCCCGACGACGTGATCGCCTACGTGAAGGACTCGGGCCTGCGCGGCCGCGGCGGCGCCGGCTTCCCGACGGGCATGAAGTGGCAGTTCATCCCGCAGGGCGACGGCAAGCCGCACTACCTCGTGGTCAACGCGGACGAGTCCGAGCCGGGCGCCTGCAAGGACATCCCGCTGCTCTACGCCGCGCCGCACACCCTCATCGAGGGCATCGTGATCGCCTGCCACGCGATCCGCTCCCACCGGGCCTTCATCTACCTGCGCGGCGAGGTCGTCCCCGTGCTGCGCCGGCTGCACGAGGCCGTGCGCGAGGCCTACGCCGCGGGCTACCTCGGCACGAACGTCCTCGGCTCCGGGCTGGACCTGGAGCTGACCGTGCACGCGGGCGCCGGCGCGTACATCTGCGGCGAGGAGACCGCCCTCCTCGACTCGCTCGAAGGCCGCCGCGGCCAGCCCCGGCTCCGGCCCCCCTTCCCCGCGGTCGCCGGCCTCTACGCCTGCCCCACTGTCGTGAACAACGTGGAGTCCATCGCGTCGGTTCCCGCGATCCTCCACCGGGGCAAGGAGTGGTTCCGCTCGATGGGCACCGACAAGTGCCCCGGCTTCACGCTGTATTCGCTCTCCGGGCACGTCGCCAACCCCGGCCAGTACGAGGGCCCCATGGGCATCACGCTGCGCCAGCTGCTCGACATGAGCGGCGGCATGCGGCCCGGCCACCGGCTGAAGTTCTGGACGCCGGGCGGCTCCTCCAGCCCCATGTTCACCGCCGAACACCTCGACGTGCCGCTGGACTTCGACAGCGTGGGCGCGGCCGGCTCGCTGCTGGGCACCAAGTCGCTGCAGTGCTTCGACGAGACGACGTGCGTGGTGCGCGCGGTCACCCGCTGGACGGAGTTCTACGCGCACGAGTCGTGCGGCAAGTGCACGCCCTGCCGCGAGGGCACGTACTGGCTCGTCCAGCTGCTGCGCGACATCGAGGCGGGCAAGGGCCGCAAGGCCGACCTCGACAAGCTCGCCGACATCTCCGACAACATCAACGGCAAGTCGTTCTGCGCCCTGGGCGACGGCGCCGCGGCGCCCATCCTCTCCTCGCTCCAGCACTTCCGCGCGGAGTACGAGCAGCACATCACGGGCAAGGGCTGCCCCTTCGACCCGTCGAAGTCGACCCTGTGGGCCGACGGCCCGCAGAACTTCCCCCTGGAGGTGAACGCGTGACGGTCACGACGTCTGCCCCCTCCGGAGGAGGGGGCGCCGAGCCGCCGCCGGAGGACCTCGTCTCCCTCACCATCGACGGTGCGGCGATCTCCGTCCCCAAGGGGACGCTGGTCATCCGCGCCGCGGAGCTGCTGGGCATCGAGATCCCCCGCTTCTGCGACCACCCGCTGCTCGATCCGGCGGGCGCCTGCCGGCAGTGCATCGTGGAGGTGGAGGGCCAGCGCAAGCCGATGGCGTCCTGCACCATCACCTGCACCGACGGCATGGTCGTCCGGACGCAGCTGACCTCGCCCGTCGCGGAGAAGGCGCAGCGCGGCGTGATGGAGCTGCTGCTGATCAACCACCCGCTGGACTGCCCGGTCTGCGACAAGGGCGGCGAGTGCCCCTTGCAGAACCAGGCGATGTCGGCGGGGCAGGCGGACAGCCGCTTCGAGGGCCGCAAGCGGACCTTCGAGAAGCCGGTGCCCATCTCCCCGCAGGTGCTGCTGGACCGCGAGCGGTGCGTGCTGTGCGCGCGCTGCACCCGCTTCTCCCAGCAGATCGCGGGCGACCCGATGATCGAGCTGCTGGAGCGCGGCGCGCTCCAGCAGGTCGGCACGGGCGAGGGCGTGCCCTTCGAGTCGTACTTCTCGGGCAACACCATCCAGATCTGCCCGGTGGGGGCGCTGACCTCGGCGGCGTACCGCTTCCGCTCGCGCCCCTTCGACCTGGTGTCGTCGCCGTCGGTGTGCGAGCACTGCGCGGGCGGCTGCGCGGTGCGCACGGACCACCGGCGCGGCAAGGTGATGCGCCGCCTGGCCGCCGACGACCCGGAGGTCAACGAGGAGTGGGTGTGCGACAAGGGCCGCTTCGCGTTCCGCTACGCACAGCGGCCGGAGCGCTTCACGCACCCGCTGGTGCGCAGCGCCGAGGGCGTCCTGGAGCCGGCGAGCTGGCCGGAGGCGCTGGAGGCGGCGGGGCGCGGGCTGGCGGCGGCGCGCGGCAGGGCGGGCGTCCTGACGGGCGGCCGGCTGACGGTCGAGGACGCGTACGCGTACGCCAAGTTCGCGCGCGTGGCGCTCGATACGCACGACGTGGACTTCCGGGCCCGGGTGCACAGCGGTGAGGAGGCCGACTTCCTGGCCGCCCGCGTCGCCGGCAGAGGCCGGGACTTGGACGGCAGCGGGCTGACGTACGCGGCGCTGGAGAAGGCCCCGGCGGTGCTGCTGGTGGGCTTCGAGGCCGAGGAGGAGGCGCCCGGCGTCTTCCTGCGGCTGCGCAAGGCCTGGCGCAAGCACGGGCAGCGCGTCTTCGCACTGGCCACGCACGCCAGCCGCGGCCTGGAGAAGGCGGGCGGCACGCTGCTGCCGGCCGCGCCCGGCACCGAGACCGCGTGGCTGCGGGCGCTGGCGGGCGGCACGGGCCTGGACGCCGGGGGGCAGGCCGCGGCCGGCGCCCTGCGCGCCGGCGGCTCCGTGATCGTCGTCGGCGAGCGGCTCGCGGGCGTGCCCGGCGCGCTGTCGGCCGCCGTCGCCGCGGCCGGGGCGACCGGTGCGCAGCTGGTGTGGATCCCGCGCCGGGCCGGAGAGCGCGGCGCGATCGAGGCGGGGGCCCTGCCGGGGCTGCTGCCCGGCGGCCGCCCGGCCACCGACCCGCGGGCGCGCGAGGAGACCGCGGCCGCCTGGGGCGTGTCCGGCCTGCCGCGCAGCCCGGGCCGGGACACCGGCCAGATCGTGGAGGCGGCCGCGCGGGGCGAGCTGGGTGCCCTGCTGGTGGGCGGCGTCGAGGTCGCGGACCTGCCCGACCCGGCCCGCGCCCGGGAGGCCCTGGACGCCGTCGGCTTCCTGGTCAGCCTGGAGCAGCGGCCGAGCGAGGTGTCGGACCGGGCGGACGTCGTCCTGCCGGTGGCGGCCGTCGCGGAGAAGGCGGGCACGTTCCTCAACTGGGAGGGCCGGGCCCGGCCGTTCGAGGTCGCGATCAAGCCGGACCAGCTGCCGCGCCGCCACGTGCCCGCGGACGCCCGCGTGCTGCACATGCTGGCCGACGCCATGGGCATCGGCCTCGGCCTGCCGGACGTCGGCGCCGTGCGCGCGGAGCTGCGCCGCCTCGGCCCCTGGGACGGCGAGCACGCCGCGGACCCGGCGGAGGCCGGCCGCCCGCTGCCGCAGCCGGGCGCGGGCGAAGCGGTCCTCGCGGGCCACCGGCTGCTGCTGGACCAGGGCCGCCTCCAGGACGGCGACGAGGCCCTGGCCGGCACGCGGCACGCGGCGCTCGCCCGCCTGTCGCCCGCGACCGCCGCCGAGGCGGGTGTGCGCGACGGCGAGCTGCTGGCGGTGACAGGCCCGGCCGGGACGGTGCGGCTGCCGCTGTGCGTGACGGCCATGCCGGACCGCGTGGTGTGGCTGCCGCTGAACTCGGCGGGCGGCGGCGTCGCCGGGGACACCGGGGCGCGCCCCGGCGAGCTCGTACGGATCGGGGCGGATCCCGGTGAGGGCACCGGGACCGGGACACCGGAGGCGCGGCGGTGAAGGCTGTGGAGGCTTACGGACTGGGCGAGCTGGCCGCCGGGGACCTGTCGGTGTTCGGGCGGGACCCGTGGTGGCTGGTCGTCGTCAAGGCGGTCTTCTGCTTCGCGTTCGTCATGCTGACCGTGCTGTTCTCGATCGTCTGGGAGCGCAAGGTCGTGGCGTGGATGCAGCTGCGGATCGGCCCCAACCGGCACGGCCCGTGGGGGATGCTGCAGTCCCTCGCGGACGGCATCAAGCTGATGCTGAAAGAGGACGTGATCGTCAAGCGGGCGGACAAGGCGGTCTATCTGCTGGCCCCCGTGGTGGCGGCCGTCCCCGCGTTCATGGCGATCGCCGTGATCCCCTTCGGGCCCGCCGGCAACGAGATCTCCGTCTTCGGGCACCGCACGACGATGCAGCTCACGGACCTGCCGATCGGCGTGCTCTACATCCTCGCCACGGCCTCGGTCGGCATCTACGGCATCGTGCTCGCGGGCTGGTCCTCCGGCTCGACGTACCCGCTGCTGGGCGGCCTGCGCTCGTGCGCGCAGATGATCTCGTACGAGATCGCGATGGGCGTCTCCTTCGCCGCCGTCTTCCTCTACTCGGGGTCGATGTCGACGTCGGCGATCGTGGAGGCCCAGCACGACCGCTGGTACGTGCTGCTGCTGCCGGTGTCCTTCCTCGTCTACATCGTGGCGATGGTGGGGGAGACCAACCGGGCGCCGTTCGACCTGCCGGAGTCCGAGGGCGACTTGGTCGGCGGCTTCAACACCGAGTACTCCTCCATCAAGTTCGCGATGTTCATGCTGGCCGAGTACGTCAACATGGTCACCGTCTCGGCGGTGGCCGTGACGCTGTTCCTGGGCGGCTGGCGGGCTCCGTACCCGGTCTCGGCGTTCTGGGAGGGCGCGAACCACGGCTGGTGGCCGCTCCTGTGGTTCGTGATCAAGCTCCAGCTGCTGCTGTTCTTCTTCATCTGGCTGCGCGGCACGCTGCCGCGGCTGCGCTACGACCAGTTCATGAAGCTCGGGTGGAAGGTCCTCATCCCGGTCTCGATGGTGTGGCTGATGCTCGTCGCCTCGGTGCGGGCGCTGCGGAACGAGAACTACGACTTCCAGCAGATCGTGCTGTACGTGGGCGGCGCCGTCGTCGCGGTCCTGCTGCTCTCCTTCGTGGCGGACATCTTCCGCAAGGGCGAGCGCGGCCAGGGGGACGGGGAGGCCGCGCCGGAGCGGGAGTTCGACCCGACGGGCGGCGGTTTCCCCGTACCGCCACTGCCCGGGCAGACGCCGCCGCCGGTGCCGCGCCGCAGGCCGCGCCGTGACGGAGAGCTCATTGTCAGTGGTGGGCCCGATACTGTGCGTGACGGAAAGGAGGGCTGACGGCAGTGGCTACCGACCCCGCGGGCGACGCGTCCCGCGATACCCCCCGCAATCCCGTGGCCGGCTTCGGCGTGACCTTCAAGGCCATGTTCAAGAAGCGGCTGACCGAGCAGTACCCGGAGTACAAGAAGCCGACGGCCCCCCGCTTCCACGGCCGCCACCAGCTCAACCGGCACCCGGACGGCCTGGAGAAGTGCATCGGCTGCGAGCTGTGCGCCTGGGCCTGCCCCGCCGACGCCATCTACGTGGAAGGCGCGGACAACAGGGACGAGGGGCGCTATTCGCCGGGCGAGCGCTACGGCCGCGTCTACCAGATCAACTACCTCCGCTGCATCCTGTGCGGCCTGTGCGTCGAGGCGTGCCCCACCCGCGCCCTCACCATGACCAATGAGTACGAGCTGGCCGACAGCAGCCGCGAGTCGCTCATCTACACCAAGGAGGAGCTGCTCGCGGGCCTGGAGGAGGGCATGGTCGACTCCCCGCACGCGATCTTCCCCGGCATGACCGAACAGGACTACTACCGCGGCCTGGTGACCGAGGCCGCGCCCGGCACGGTCCGCCAGGTCGCCGTGTCCAAGGGCGAAAAGCCCCACGAGGAAGGGGCGGACGCGTGAGCCTCGCCGCTTCCCTCGCCGCCTCGCCCGCCTCCACGACCTCGACCGGCGAGGCCGTCCAGTTCTGGATCCTGGCCGTCGTCGCCGTCCTGGGGGCGCTCGGCGCCGTCCTGATGAAGAGGGCCGTGCACAGCGCCCTCTCACTGGCCGGGACCATGATCGTCCTGGCGGTGTTCTACCTCGCCAACGGCGCCTACTTCCTGGGCGTCGTCCAGATCGTCGTCTACACCGGCGCGATCATGATGCTGTTCCTCTTCGTCGTCATGCTCGTGGGCGTCACCGCCGCCGACTCCCTCAAGGAGACCATCAAGGGCCAGCGGTGGCTCGCCGGGCTGTGCGTGCTCGGCTTCGGCATCCTGCTCCTGGCCGGCATCTCCAACGCCTCCCTGAAGGAGTGGAACGGCACCGGCCGGGCCAACGCGGGCGGCAATGTGGAGGGCCTCGCCGCCCTCGTCTTCACCAAGTACGTCTTCGCGTTCGAGATCACCGGCGCCCTGCTGATCACCGCGGCCGTCGGCGCCATGGTGCTCACCCACCGCGAGCGCACCGAGCGCGCCGCCACCCAGCGCGAGCGCGCCGAACAGCGCGTCCGCGAGGGCAAGCAGGTCCCGCCGCTGCCGGCCCCGGGCGTCTACGCCCGGCACAACGCCGTCGACATCCCGGGCCTCCTCCCCGACGGCACCGCCTCCGACCTGACCGTCAGCCCCACCCTGCGCGCCCGGGGCCAGGTCCGCGACGTCTCGGGTGAGGCCCTGGAGGACCTCAAGGCCCTGGAGCAGCGCTCCAGCGACTGGCAGGAGCGGGGCCGCAGCGAGGACGCCGACGCGAAGGGGGCGAGCAAGTGAACCCGGTCAACTACCTCTATCTGGCGGCCCTGTTGTTCACCATCGGGGCGGCCGGCGTGCTCATCCGGCGGAACGCGATCGTCATCTTCATGTGCGTCGAGCTCATGCTGAACGCCTGCAACCTCGCGTTCGTCACCTTCGCCCGGCTGCACGGCAACCTCGACGGCCAGATCATCGCCTTCTTCACGATGGTCGTGGCCGCGGCCGAAGTCGTGGTGGGCCTCGCCATCATCGTGACGATCTTCCGCTCCCGGCACTCGGCCTCGGTGGACGACGCCGGCCTGCTGAAGCTGTAAGGGGACGCTGACGTGGAGAACCTCATCGGATTGCTCGTCCTCGCGCCCCTGCTGGGAGCGGGCGTGCTGCTGTGCGGCGGGCGCAGGCTCGACCGGAGCGGCCCCTGGCTGGGGACCCTGCTCGCGGCCGTGTCCTTCGCGCTCGGCGTGGTGCTCTTCGCCGACATGCTCGGCAAGGGCGGCGAGGAGCGCGCCCTGGACGTCACGGTCTTCCAGTGGGTGCCCGTCGGCGGCTTCCGCGCGGACGTCGGCTTCCACCTCGACCAGCTGTCGATGACCTTCGTCCTGCTGATCACGGGCGTGGGCTCGCTCATCCACCTCTACTCCGTGGGCTACATGGCCCACGACGAGCGCAAGCGGCGCTTCTTCGGATACCTCAACCTCTTCCTCGCCGCGATGCTGCTGCTCGTCCTCGCCGACAACTACCTGCTCCTGTACGTGGGCTGGGAAGGCGTCGGCCTCGCCTCGTACCTGCTGATCGGCTTCTGGCAGCACAAGCCGAGCGCGGCCACCGCCGCCAAGAAGGCGTTCCTGGTCAACCGCGTCGGCGACATGGGCCTGTCGATCGCGATCATGCTGCTGTTCACCACGTTCGGCACCTTCGCCTTCGACCCCGTCCTCGCGCGGGCTGGCGACGCGGGGGAGGGCAAGCTGACGGCGATCGCGCTGATGCTGCTGCTCGCCGCGTGCGGCAAGTCCGCCCAGGTGCCGCTCCAGTCCTGGCTCGGGGACGCGATGGAGGGCCCGACGCCGGTCTCGGCCCTCATCCACGCCGCGACGATGGTGACCGCCGGCGTCTATCTGATCACCCGCTCCGGCGCGGTCTTCGACGCGGCGCCGGACGCACAGACGGCCGTGGTCACGGTCGGCGCGGTCACGCTCCTCTTCGGTGCGATCGTCGGTTGCGCCAAGGACGACATCAAGAAGGCCCTGGCCGGCTCCACCATGTCCCAGATCGGGTACATGATCCTCGCCGCCGGACTGGGCCCCGTCGGCTACGTCTTCGCGATCATGCACCTGGTGACCCACGGCTTCTTCAAGGCCGGGCTCTTCCTCGGCGCCGGCTCCGTCATGCACGGCATGAACGACGAGGTCGACATGCGCCGCTACGGCGGCCTGCGGAAGTACATGCCGGTCACCTTCATCACCTTCGGCCTCGGCTACCTCGCCATCATCGGCTTCCCGGGGCTGTCCGGCTTCTTCTCCAAGGACAAGATCATCGAGGCCGCCTTCGCCAAGGGCGGCACCGAGGGCTGGATCCTCGGCGGCGCGGCCCTGCTGGGCGCGGCCATCACCGCGTACTACATGACGCGGGTGATGCTCCTGACCTTCTTCGGCGAGGAGCGGTGGCGGCCGGCGCCCTCGCCGGACGAGCCGAGCGCCGAACCGGCCGCGGAGATCCGGGGCGGGGGCGAGCTGCCCCATCCGCACGAGTCGCCCCGCACCATGACGATCCCGATGGTCGTCCTGGCCTTCGGATCGGTCTTCGCCGGCGGCCTGTTCAGCATCAACGACACCTTCCTGAAGTGGCTGGAGCCGGTCACCGGGCACGAGGAGGGCCACTCGCCCGTCAGCGCCCTCACCGTCACCGCCGCCACCATGGTCGTGCTCGTGATCGGCGTCGCGATCGCCTGGGCGCAGTACGGGCGCCGGCCCGTCCCCGTCACGGCCCCCCGCGGCAGCCTCCTGACCCGGGCCGCCCGGCGGGACCTGCTCCAGGACGACTTCAACCACGTCGTGCTGGTCCGCGGCGGCGAGCACCTCACCCGCAGCCTGGTCTACGTCGACCACACCCTGGTCGACGGCGTCGTCAACGGCACCGCCGCCTCGGTGGGCGGCCTGTCGGGCCGGATGCGCAAGCTGCAGAACGGCTACGCCCGTTCGTACGCGGTCTCGATGTTCGGCGGTGCGGCGGTGCTCATCGCCGCCACCCTGCTGATGAGGGCGGTTTGATCATGGCCTTTCCCCTGCTCACGCTCACGGCCGCGGTCCCCGCGGTCGGCGCGGTCGTCACCGCGGCCGTGCCGGCCGGGCGGCGCACCGCCGCCAAGTGGCTCGCGTTCGTCTTCTCGCTCGCGACGCTCGCCCTGGCGGCCGTCCAGCTCGTGCGCTTCGACCCCGACGCCAAGGGGCCCTTCCAGCTCACGGAGTCGCACGCCTGGATCGCGGACTTCGGGGTCCGCTACGAACTGGGCGTGGACGGCATCGCGGTGGTCCTCATCGCGCTGGCCGCCCTGCTGATCCCCTTCATCATGCTGGCCGGCTGGCACGACGCCGACCCCCAGGAGAGTGGGTCCTCGCGCTGGCGTCCCACCCAGGGCTTCTTCGCGCTGATCCTCATGGTCGAGGCGATGGTGGTGATCTCCTTCGAGGCCACCGACGTCTTCCTCTTCTACATCTTCTTCGAAGCCATGCTCATCCCGATGTACTTCCTCATCGGCGGCTTCGGGGACGGGGCGGCCGGGAACGGCGACGCGGGCGCGGCGGCCCAGCGCTCGTACGCCGCCGTGAAGTTCCTCCTCTACAACCTCGTCGGCGGGCTGATCATGCTGGCCGCCGTCATCGGGCTGTACGCGGTCACCGCCGACCAGCTCGGCAGCGGCACCTTCTCCCTCCAGGAGATCGTCCAGGCCCGCGCCGCCGGCAAGCTCGACATCGCGACCACCACCGAACGCGCCCTGTTCCTCGGCTTCTTCTTCGCCTTCGCCGTGAAGGCGCCGCTGTGGCCGCTGCACACCTGGCTGCCCAACGCCATGGGCGAGGCCACCGCCCCCGTCGCCGTGCTGATCACCGCCGTGGTCGACAAGGTCGGCACGTTCGCGATGCTCCGCTTCTGCCTCCAGCTCTTCCCGGAGGCCTCGAAGTGGGCCACCCCCGTCATCGTCGCCCTGGCGCTGATCAGCATCCTGTACGGGGCGCTGCTCGCGGTCGGGCAGCGGGACATCAAGCGGCTGGTCGCGTACGCCTCGATCTCGCACTTCGGCTTCATCGTGCTCGGCATCTTCGCGATGACCAGCCAGGGCCAGAGCGGCGCGACGCTCTACATGGTCAACCACGGCATCTCCACGGCCGCCCTGATGCTGGTGGCGGGTTTCCTGATCTCCCGCCGCGGCTCGCGGCTCATCGCGGACTACGGCGGCGTGCAGAAGGTCGCCCCGGTGCTCGCCGGCACGTTCCTCGTCGGCGGCCTCGCGACGCTGTCGCTGCCCGGCCTCGCGCCCTTCGTCTCCGAATTCCTCGTCCTCGTCGGCACGTTCAGCCGCTATCCGGCCGCCGGCATCGTGGCCACGCTCGGCATCGTGCTGGCCGCGCTGTACGTCCTCGTGCTCTACCAGCGCACCATGACCGGGCCGGTGAAGGAGGAGGTGCGGGGCATGCCCGACCTCAGGGCGCGCGAGCTGGCCGTCGTCGCCCCGCTGATCGCCCTCCTGCTCGTCCTCGGCGTCTACCCCAAGCCGGTGACGGAGATCCTCGACCCGGCGGTGCGGCACACGATGTCGCAGGTGCACCAGGCCGACCCCAAGCCCGACGTGAACGATGTGGAGGCCGCGAAGTGAGCCACGCAGCATCCGTCCACAGCCTGTGGACGATGTCGGCGGACGCGCCGCAGAAGATCCCGGCGCCGCACATCGAGTACGCCCAGCTGTCCCCGACGCTGATCGTGCTCGGCGCCGCGGTGCTCGGCATCCTCGTGGAGGCGTTCCTCCCGCGGCGCGCCCGCTACGCCGCACAGACGCTGCTGACCTGCGTCGCGCTGGCCGCGGCCTTCGCCGCCGTCGTCGCCCTCGCAGCCGGCGGCTACGCCACGGGCAAGGCGCACGCCGCCGCGATGGGCGCCGTCGCCGTGGACGGCCCGGCGCTGTTCCTCCAGGGCACCATTCTCCTGGTCTCCCTGGTCGCCGTGTTCACCTTCGCCGAGCGGCGCCTGGACCCGGCGGCGCACGGCCGGCCCGTCGACTCCTTCGCGGCCCAGGGCGCCGCCGTGCCCGGCGGCCGGGCCGAGCAGGACGCGGTCAGGGCGGGCTTCACCACCACCGAGGTGTTCCCGCTCGTGCTCTTCGCGGTGGGCGGCATGCTCGTCTTCCCCGCCGCGGACGACCTGCTGACGCTCTTCGTCGCCCTGGAGGTCTTCTCCCTCCCGCTGTACGTCCTGTGCGCGCTGGCCCGCCGCAAGCGGCTCCTGTCGCAGGAGTCGGCCGTCAAGTACTTCCTGCTCGGCGCCTTCTCCTCGGCCTTCCTGCTCTTCGGCGTGGCCCTGCTCTACGGCTACGCGGGCACGGTCACGTACTCCGGCATCGCCGACGTCGTGAACGGCAGCGTCCGGACGCTCGACCCGGCCCTCGCCGCCACCACCGGCAACGACGCCCTGCTGCTGATCGGCGGCGCGCTCGTCCTGATGGGCCTGCTCTTCAAGGTCGGCGCGGTGCCCTTCCACATGTGGACCCCGGACGTCTACCAGGGCGCCCCCACGCCCGTCACGGGCTTCATGGCCGCGGCGACCAAGGTCGCCGGCTTCGGCGCGCTGCTGCGCCTGCTGTACGTGGTCCTGCCGGGGCTGCGCTGGGACTGGCGGCCGGTGATGTGGGGCGTCGCGATCGTCACCATGCTGGTGGGCGCGATCGTGGCCGTCACCCAGACCGACGTGAAGCGGCTGCTGGCCTACTCCTCCATCGCCCACGCCGGGTTCATCCTCGCCGGTGTCGTCGCGACGACGCCCGACGGCGTGTCGTCCGTGCTGTTCTACCTGGGGGCGTACGCGTTCGTCACGCTCGGCGCGTTCTCGGTCGTGACGCTGGTGCGCGACGCGGGCGGCGAGGCCACGCACCTGTCCAAGTGGGCGGGGCTGGGCCGCCGTTCGCCGCTCACGGCGGCGACGTTCGCGGTGTTCCTGCTGGCCTTCGCGGGCATTCCGCTGACGAGCGGGTTCGCGGGGAAGTTCGCGGTGTTCAAGGCGGCGGCGCAGGGCGGGGCGGGTCCGCTGGTCATCGTCGGTGTGGTGTCCTCGGCGATCGCCGCGTTCTTCTACGTCCGGGTGATCGTGCTGATGTTCTTCAGCGAGCCGAAGGAGGACGGGCCGACGGTCGCCGTCCCGAGTCCGCTGACGTCCTCGGCGATCGCGATCGGCGTTGCCGTCACCCTGGTGCTGGGCGTGGCGCCGCAGTACTTCCTCGATCTGGCCGGCCAGGCGGGGGTGTTCGTCCGCTGACGGCGGGTCTTCGCCCCGGCCCCCTCCCCGGGGCCGGGGCGAAGTGCTGTGTCAGCCCGCGGGCTTCGGCGGGATCTGGATGCCGCCCGGCAGACCGGTCGGCTTGCCGTCGCCGCCGACCGTCTTGCTCATCTTGTCCTGCTTGCCGGAGGCCCAGGCCACGGTGAAGGACTTGCCGTCGAAGTCCTTGATGGTGCCCGTGGTGTAGTCCGTGCCGCCGCCCTGGCAGTGCTTGATGCTGATCGTCGCCGGCTGGGCGTTGTCGACGAGCGTGCCCGAGCAGGCGGTCTTCCCGCTGAGCATCACCGTGTTCTGGGCGAACGACAGGATGACGATGCTCTGGTCGGCGAGCTTGCCGCCGTTGGACCAGCCGCCCGCGAGCTCGGCCGCGGTGACGCGCTTGCCGCCGGCCGCGGGCGCCGACGGCTGCTCCGCCGGGGCCTGGGAGGCCGGCGTGGCGCCTCCGGCCGGCTTGTCGTCCTTCTTGCCGCCGTCGCTCCCGCTGCTGCAACCGGTCATCAGCACAGCGGCGCAGAGCGCCGCCCCCGTGATCTGTACTGCCTTGCGCACGTCTCTCCTTAGGGCTGGTTCAGGGCATGACAAGTTAGCAGCCCCGGTCCGCCGCTCGGGGAGGACTCAGCCCGCGCCCCCGGCCCCGGCCCCGCTCGAATCCGCGCTGTCGCGCATCCGGTTCTTGTGCACGGCCCGCGCCGCCCAGTCCGCACGCATGAGCCGGTGCATCGCCTGCCGCTGGTGCCGGCGGCCCCAGCCGGGGCAGAGCGCCCCCGATATGCCGACGGCGGACGCCAGCGCGGCGAGCGCGCGGTCGCGCGGATCGGCGAAGCCTCCGCGCCGGGCCAGTTCGAAGCGTTCCCGTGCCGCCGTCGTCAGGTCCACCGGGCCCATGGAGTCGCGGCGGTACGGGACGACGCCGAGGAAGCGGCGCGTTTCGAGGCGCAGCGCGCCCTTCTCCGCGAGCCGGGCCAGCCACGGCTCTTCGAGGTGCCGCGAGGCGCTCCGTACCCAGGCGGCCGTGCGCGGCCCGCCGCGGCCCTTGCCGGGCTGCGGCAGGCTCGCCATCGCCATGGCCAGCAGCGGGTCCTCCGGCGGCAGCGGGTTCGTCACCAGCACCCGGCCGCGCTCCTCCACGACCCGTCCGGCCAGCCGCAGTTCGGCCAGCACCGCCCCGGCCGCGCCGTACCCCGAGGAGTGGCCGGCGCGCATCAGCTTGCGCCCGCTGACCGGGTCGAAGCAGAGCAGCAGCAGTTCCTCGGGGAGCAGCAGGGCCGGGGCGCCGCCGGTCATGGCGTCACGGTGCCGGTGGCCGGAACGCCCTCGCGGACCGGGAGGATGCGGCCGGTGACCTCGCCGAGGCCGATCCGCGCGCCGCCGGGGCCGGGCGCCCACGCCGTGAGCGTGACCTCGTCGCCGTCCTCCAGCCACGGGCCCTTGCCCGCGGTCAGTTCGAGGAGGCAGCCCAGCTGGTCCGGCTCGGGGCCGCTGACCGTGCCGGAGGCGTAGAGGTCGCCGGTGCGCAGGGTGGCGCCGTTGACCGTCATGTGCGCCAGCTGCTGCGCCGCGGTCCAGTACATGGCGGAGAACGGCGGCCGGGAGACCGTCTCGCCGTTGATGCTCACCTCGATGTGCAGGTCGAGGCCGCCGGGCTCGGCCGCGGCGTCGTCGAGGTAGGGCAGGAGCGGGTGGGTGCGCTCCGGCGGCGCCGTGCGGGCCTCGTCGAAGGCGTCGAGCGGGGTGATCCAGGCGGAGGCCGAGGTGGCGAAGGACTTGCCGAGGAACGGGCCGAGGGGCACGTACTCCCAGGCCTGGAGGTCGCGGGCCGACCAGTCGTTGACGAGGCAGACGCCGAAGACGTGCTCGCGGAAGTCCGCGAGGCCGACCGGGGCGTTCGCGGGCGTGCCGACGACGAAGCCGACCTCGGCCTCGATGTCGAGGCGGCGCGAGGGCCCGAAGGAGGGAAGGGCGTCTGCGGGCGCCTTGCGCTGTCCCTGGGGGCGCACGATGTCGGTGCCGCTGACGACGACGGTGCCGGCGCGGCCGTGGTAACCGATCGGCAGGTGCTTCCAGTTCGGCGTGAGGGCGTCGCCGTCGGGGCGGAAGATGCGGCCGACGTTGGTGGCGTGGTGCTCGCTGGAGTAGAAGTCGACGTAGTCGGCGACCTCGAACGGCAGGTGCAGCGTCACCTCGGAGAGCGGGTGGAAGGTCCCGTCGGCCAGCCAGGAGCGGACCTCGGCGCGCACGGCCTGCCAGACGGGCCGGCCGGCGGCCAGGAGGGGGTTGAGCGTCGGGGCCGCCAGCAGCCCGGCGTGCGCGGAGCCGTGCGCGTCGGCCGCGGCCGCCGCGTCGAGGACGGAGTCGCCGTAGCGGACGCCGATGCGGGGCCGGTCCGGGGCGTCCGCGGTGGTGAAGACGCCGTACGGGAGGGTGTCCGCGCCGAAGGGGTCGCCTTCGGGCAGCTCGCGGGGGCTGTGCTGGGGCATGGAACGCTGCCTCGCTCTCTCCTGGACGCTCCGGGAAGCCGGTGGGGCCCGGGTGGGGGCCCGCGGCCCACATTACGTGCTGGTGGCCACCAGGCAAGGGGTGTCAGGAGGGTGCTTGTGCGGGGTGCCGGGAGGGCCCCTGCGGGCGGCGTGGGGAGGGTCCCGCGCGGCGCCCCGAACGGCTGCCCGCAGCCCACGCGGACCGGCCTCCGAACCGCTGTCCGAACCACCGTCCGGCCTTAGGCTAAAGAGCGTTGCAATATCCGGTAATTCCTTGCTGGAAGCGGCGATTCCGAAGTAGCGTCCTTAATCGGGCCAGGCACAGTGGGGGGCCGCTGCGGCTGAGGGGCCGAGGGGGATGCTGGTGGCGAGCAGGAGCACGCCCATCGCGGCGGACCGGTCCGTTCCGGGACTGATCGTGAAGATCGGCGACTATCCCCTGCACCACGGCGGGGTGGGCGCGATCCGCAGCCTCGGCAGACTCGGCGTCCCCATGTACGCGATCACGGAGGACCGCTGGACCCCGGCGGCCGTCTCCCGCTATCTCCGCGGCGGCTTCGTCTGGCGGACGACGGGCACGGAGCAGCCCGCCGAGCTGGTCGAGGGCCTGCTGCGGATCGGCCGCGAGATCGGCCGGCCGGCCGTGCTGATCCCCACCGACGAAGAGGCCGCGGTGCTCATCGCGGAGCACTCCGCGGAGCTGTCCGGGAGCTTCCTCTTCCCTCGGGTGGAGCCGGAGTTGCCGCGGCGGCTGGCGAGCAAGCAGGGGCTGCACGAGCTCTGCGTGGAGCACGGGGTGCCGTCGCCGGAGGCGCTGTTCCCGGCGTCGTTCGAGGAGATCGAGGAGTTCGCGGAGCGCGTCCGCTTCCCCCTCGTCGCCAAGAACCGGGAGGCGTTCGAGCGCCGCCGCAAGCCCGCCGTGCACGGCACCACCCGGATCCACGGGCCGCGCGAGCTGCTGCGGCTGGCGCAGGACTGGGGCCCGTCGCCCGGCGTGATCCTCCAGGAGTACCTGCCCCGCGAGCAGGCGGAGGACTGGATCGTCCACGCGTACTTCGACGCCGAGAGCACGCCGCTGGCGATGTTCACGGGCGTGAAGGTGCGCTCCTGGCCGCCGCACGCGGGCATGACCGCCAACGCGTACGTCGTGGACAATCCCGAACTGGCCGATATGACGGCCCAGTTCATCAAGCAGATCGGCTTCAGCGGCATCATCGACCTGGACTGGCGGTTCGACCGCCGCGACGGGCGGTACAAGCTGCTGGACTTCAACCCCCGGATGGGCGCGCAGTTCCGGCTCTTCGAGAGCGAGTCGGGCGTGGACGTCGTCCGGGCCCAGCACCTCGACCTGACCGGGCGCAGGGTCCCGGAGGGCGAGCAGCCGGCCGGGCGGCGGTTCGTCGTGGAGAACATCGACCTGCCCGCCCTCGCCGCGTACCGCCGCAGCGGCTACACCACCCCGCACGCGCCCGCCCGTCCCAGCAGCACGGAGCTGGCCTGGGTCGCGCGGGACGACATGAAGCCGTTCTTCACGATGCTCGCCCGGTTCGTCCGGCCGGGCGTGCGGCATCTGTGGCAGATGTGGCGCTCCAGGCGGGCGGCGGCGTCCGTCGCCGAATGACCGGCGCATCCGTCGACGAGTAACCGGCCTTTTCCACCGGTGAGTAGCTGAGCAGCGCGCAACGACCAACGAGCACCGAGCGTAACGATCACCGAGCAATGAGCAGCCAGTGAGGAACGCCCTGGGAGGGGACTCGTGACACTTCCCGTAGCAGTCATCGGGGCCGGCCCGTACGGTCTGTCGACCGCCGCCCATCTGCGGGCCCGCGGGATAGGGATCCGCGTCTTCGGCTCGCCGATGGTGAGCTGGCGCGAGAACATGCCCGCCGGGATGATTCTCAAATCCACCCCTTCGGCCTCGAGCATCGACGCCCCGCAGCCGGGGCACACCCTGCTCGACTTCTGCCGGGAGACCGGCGAGCGGCGCTTCGAGTCGGACTGGGACACCATTCCGGTCGAAGCCTTCTCGCGCTACGGCCTGTGGTTCCAGGAGCGCCTCGTGCCGGAGCTGGAGCAGGTGCGCGTGGTGTCCGTGGACCGGCGGGCCGCGGACTTCGAGCTGAAGCTCGACTCCGGGGAGCAGTTCGCCGCCCGCGCGGTGGTGATCGCCAGCGGCCTCAGCGGGCTGGCCCAGCTCCCGCCCGAGCTGGCCGCGGCCGTCCCGGACGGCCCCTCCGTCGTGGGCCCGGTCTCGCACAGCTCCCAGCACCGGGACCTGACGCGGTTCGCGGGGCGCGAGGTGGTGGTCGTCGGCGCCGGGCAGTCGGCGCTGGAGACGGCCGTGCTGCTCGCCGACGCCGGGGCGGCGTCGGTCCGGGTGGTCGCCCGCCGGAAGGGTGCGGTCCGTTTCGGGGCGGCGCCGGACGGGCAGCCGCGGCTGAAGCCGGACACGCCGTTCGGCCGGGCCTGGTCGCTGTACGCGTTCTCGTACCACGCCGACGGATTCCGCCATCTTCCGGCGCCGGCCCGCCGGTTCCTGGTGGGGCGCGTGCTCGGCCCCCTCGGCGCGTGGTGGCTGCGGGACCGCTTCATCGGGCGGGTGCACGTCTCGGAGGGCACGCGGATCGGCTCGGCCCGGGTCGAGGAGGGCCGCCCCGTCCTGGACCTCATCGGCCCGGACGGCACGAGTGCGGGCGAGCTCGCCGCCGACCACGTCATCGCGGCGACCGGCTACCGCGTCGACCTCGCGGCCATGGACTTCCTCGGCCACGGCCTGCGCACCAGGCTCGCCGTCGGCGCGGGCGGCCCCCGGCTCGGCCCCGGCTACCGCGCGTCGGTGCCGGGCCTGTTCTTCACGGGCCTGCCGGCCGCGGCGAGCTACGGCCCGGTCATGCGCTTCGTCTGCGGCACGGAGTACGCCTCTCCGCGGCTGGCGAGGGCGGTGGGGGCCTTGCCGTAACCCCGGGCCGAGCCCGGCCGCGGGAACACCGCCGCAGCGGTGCGTGACCACCGACAAGGCGCCCGGCACCGCCGGGCGCCTTGTCGGTGGTTGTTCGCCGTTGCGGCGGGGATTTCGGCTCCTCCGCCGCCTCGGACCCCGGTCGGCGGTGCCGGGCCCGGCGGTGCCGGCCCCCGGCCCGGCCGGGGGTGGCTGAAACCCGTGGGGCGGAAACCGCCCGTTGGGGCGGTCCGTGGGGTGACCAAGGGCGTTGCGGGGCACAGGACAGATCGCACTCGCCGAATCGCGCAACGGGCCCCGGAAGCCCCTGTGCACCGGCTGCTGCGGAGGCCCGGGCAGAGCCCTCCGTAGCGCAACCCGGACGGGTGGCCACGGTGATCCAGAGCCGACCGGATACGCTGACTTTCGGTGGAGACAGCGACACATCGACAAACCCCGTGTTCGCAGGCAGACAGGAGTACCCCTCGTGACCGTCGTCGGGCCTTTCGGGCTGAGCGTGCGGGACCAGGCTCTTGAAGCCGATGTCCAGGCGGGACTGGCCGCTACCGAGGAGGGCCTCCTGGAGGCCACCAAGAGCGGCGTGCCCTTCATCACCGAGGCCGCACAGCACCTCGTGCGCGCCGGGGGGAAGCGTTTCCGGCCACTGCTGGTGATGCTCGCCGCCCAGTTCGGTGATCCCTACGCCCCCGGCGTGGTGCCGTCCGCGGTCGTCGTCGAGCTCACCCACCTGGCCACGCTCTACCACGACGACGTCATGGACGAGGCCGAGAAGCGGCGCGGCGTCGAGAGCGCCAACGCCCGCTGGGGCAACTCCCTGGCGGTCCTGACCGGCGACTTCCTCTTCGCCCGCGCCTCGCACATCCTGGCCGACCTCGGCCCCGAGGCCGTCCGCATCCAGGCCGAGGCCTTCGAGCGGCTGGTCACCGGCCAGATCCTGGAGACCGCCGGCCCGCGCGACGGCCGCGACCCCATCGAGCACTACCTGGACGTCCTCGCCGGCAAGACCGGCTCGCTGGTCGCCGTCTCCGGGCGGTACGGCGCGATGATGTCCGGCGCCGACGAGCGCACCGTCGACATCCTGACCCACTACGGCGAGCGCCTCGGCATCGCCTTCCAGCTCGCCGACGACGTCCTCGACATCGCCAGCGACTCCCACGAGTCCGGCAAGACCCCCGGCACCGACCTGCGCGAGGGCATCGCCACCCTGCCGGTCCTGCACCTGCGCGCCCAGGCCGCCGCCACCGGCTCCGCCGCCGACCTCGAACTGTGCGAGATGCTCGACGGCGACCTCACCGACGACGCCCTCCACGCCGAGGTGCTGCGCCGCCTGCGCGTCCACCCCGCCCTTGAGCAGGCCCGCCGCGACACCGTGCGGTACGCGGAGGAGGCGCGGGCCGTGCTGGCCCCGCTGCCCGAGTGCTACGCCAAGGCCGCCCTGGAGAACCTGTGCGACGCGGTGGTGCACCGCGCGGGCTAGCGCCGCCCCTGCCGCCCGCGCTGCGGGAGGCATACGCCGATCGGCGTGCTGTTCCACCCGAAAGTTGGCGTGCCCGTAGGGGATGTCCTACCCAAGAGGTACACGGACTTGATCCTGTCGACTGATGACCCGGCAGGCGCCGTCTGGTGGAATCGAAGTGTCTCGAGGCAGAGGGAATGACGGAAAGACGCCGGGGAGAAAACCCCGGATTCCTCCGGATTCCCCGCTCCACCACCGAGCGGCCGGGCTCACAATGAGCCGTGGGGGGTGGCGAGTGCACGACAGGTCGAGACCGCCGCCGACGACGGAGGTAGAGGACATGGCACGCATCGAACCGACCCACGGATCCGACGGGACGGCCAGCACCGGGGAAGGCACCCGGCGGCCGCACGGCCGCCGCAGGGCCGTCCGCTACGCCGTCCCGGTCGCGGTGGCGGGCGTCGCTGCGGCGTCGATCGGCATCGGCACCGCGCTCGCGAGCAGCGGCGACCCGGATCTGCCGAAGATCAGCGCGCAGGACCTGATAGCCAAGATGGCGAAGTCGGACGCGCAGCAGCTGTCCGGCACCGTCAAGGTCACCACCGACCTGGGCCTGCCCTCGCTGCCTTCCGGCCTCTCGCTGGGCGACGGCCCGGGCGGCGGCAAGGCGGGCCACGGCTCCGCCGGCAAGGACGCCGGGGCGGACACCTCCCCGCAGGCCAAGCTCACCGAGCTCGCCTCCGGCACGCACACGCTGCGGGTTGCCGCCGACGGCCCGGACAAGCAGCGCCTGTCGATCGTGGAGCGCGCCGCGGAGTACAGCCTGATCCGCAACGGCGACCAGGTCTGGGCGTACGACAGCAAGAGCAACACCGTCCACCACTCCACCGCCCCCAAGGACGCGCACGGCGGCAAGGAGGCCCCGCAGGAGCTGCGCGGCGCCTCGCCGCAGGAGCTCGCCAAGAAGACGCTCGCCGCGGTCGACGACTCCACGTCGGTGACGGTCGACGGCACGGCCAAGGTCGCCGGCCGCGACGCCTATCAGCTCGTCATCAAGCCCAAGGCGGCCGAGACGACGGTCGGCGCGGTGCGGATCGCGGTGGACGCCGAGAACGGCGTGCCGCTGAAGTTCACCCTCAGCCCGAAGGGCGGCGGCAAGGCCGTCGTGGACGCGGCGTTCACCAAGGTCGGCTTCGGCAAGCCCGCCGCGGACACCTTCGACTTCAAGCCGCCGAAGGGCGCGAAGGTCACCGAGGACAAGGCGGACGGCAAGGCCGGCAAGGGAGCCGAGGGCGGCCACGGCCGGGATGCGGGCGCGCCCGACCTCTCCGGCATGAACGTGCTGGGCAAGAGCTGGACGTCGATAGCCGAGCTCAAGGCCCCCGGCGGCGTGGGCTCCGGCGCGGGCGCGAAGGGCACCAAGGACGCCGGCCCGGCCGGCGCCCTGCTCGACAGCCTCGGCAGCAAGGTCTCGGGCTCCTTCGGCTCGGGCCACGTCTTCAGCACCCGCCTGGTCAACGCCCTGGTCACCGACGACGGCAAGGTCTACGTGGGCGCTGTCACCAAGGACGCGCTGATCAAGGCCGCGTCGAAGTAGCCGCAGCAGGCCGCAGCGGCACGCGAGCACACCGCAAGGGGGAGGCCCGATGGAGGAGCTGTCCGCCGCCGGGGAACCGGCGATAGCCACCCACGCGCTCACCAAGCGCTACAGGGGCGGGCAGCTCGCCGTCGACCGGCTCGACCTCGTCGTGCCGCGCGGCAGCGTCTTCGGCTTCCTCGGCCCCAACGGCTCCGGCAAGACCACGACCATCCGCATGCTCATGGGGCTGATCGAGCCGACGTCCGGCACCGCGCGCGTCCTGGGCGAGGAGATGCCGCGGGCCGGGCGGCGCGTGCTGCCCCGGGTGGGCGCGCTGATCGAGGGGCCCGCCCTCTACGGCTTCCTCACCGGCCGCGACAACCTCCTGCGGTTCGACGCGGCCGACCCCACGGCCGACCCGCGCACCCGGCGGGCCCGGGTGGACGCCGCCCTGGACCGGGTGGGGCTGGTCGCCGCGGCGGGCAAGAAGGCCCGCGCGTACTCCCTCGGCATGAAGCAGCGGCTGGGCCTGGCCGCGGCCCTCCTCCAGCCCCGCGAGCTGCTCGTGCTCGACGAGCCCACCAACGGCCTCGACCCGCAGGGCATGCGCGAGATCCGCACCCTGGTGCGCGGCCTCGCCTCCGAGGGCACCACGGTCTTCCTCTCCTCCCACCTGCTGGACGAGATCGAGCAGGTCTGCACGCACGCCGCCGTGATGGCCCAGGGCCGCCTCCTGACCCAGGGCACGGTGGCCGCCCTGGCCTCCTCCGCGCGGGGCAGGCTGGCCGTCACCACGCCCGACACGGCGGAGGCCGTCCGCGTGCTCAAGGAGCACGGCGTGAACGACCTCACCGTCGACGACGACCGCGTCACCGGCGAACTGCCCGCCGCGGCCCGGGAGCTCGCCGACCTCAACGCCGCCCTCGTGCGGGCCGGGGTCCGCGTCCGCTCCTTCGGCACCGCCCGGGCCTCCCTCGAGGACGCCTTCGTCGCACTCACCGGAGAGGGATTCGATGTCGCAGGCTGAGCTCACGACAGCAGCCGCGGTGCGGGCCGCCCCCCGCCCGCTGTGGGCGCTGTCGCTCTTCCGCAGCGAAGTGGGCACGGTGTTCCGGCGGTGGCGCACGATCGCGCTGCTGGGCGTCCTGGCGGCCGTCCCCGTCCTGGTCGGCATCGCCGTGAAGATGGAGACGGACGACGGCGGCGCGGCCGGGCACGGGGGCGGCGGGCCCGCGTTCATCTCCCAGGTCACCAACAACGGCCTCTTCCTGGTCTTCACCTCCCTCGCCGCCACCCTGCCGTTCTTCCTGCCGATGGCCGTCGGCGTGGTCGCGGGCGACTCGGTGGCGGGCGAGGCGAGCTCCGGCACGCTGCGGTACCTCCTCGTCGCCCCAGCCGGCCGCACGCGGCTGCTGCTCGCCAAGTTCAGCGCGACGTTCGCGTTCTGCTGCGCGGCGACGCTGACCGTCGCCGCCTCCGCGCTCACCGTCGGCGCGATCCTCTTCCCGCTCGGCGACGTCACCCTGATCAGCGGGGTGACCGTCTCCTTCGGGGAGGGGCTGCTGCGGGCGCTGGCGGTCGCCGGGGCGGTGGCGCTGTCGCTGGTGGGCATGGCGGCGCTCGGGCTGTTCGTCTCCACGCTCACCAACAGCGGGATCGCGGCGATGGCCACGACGGTGGGGCTGCTGATCACGGCACAGATCGTCGACCAGTTCCCGCAGCTGCACGCGGTCCAGCCGTATCTCTTCCCGCACTACTGGCTGAGCTTCGCGGACCTGCTGCGCGCCCCCGTCTACTGGGACCAGCTCCTGAACAACCTGGGCTTGCAGGCGCTGTACGGGGCGGTGTTCGGCTCGGCGGCGTGGGCGAGGTTCACATCGAGGGACGTGACGGCCTAGCGGCCGGCTCGGCCGTACGTACGGGTGCGGCCGCTGCGGATTCCGCCGGACGCTCGCCGCGGGGGTGGCTCGCCGTGGCGGCGGGCTTCTTTTGCGGCAACAGCCGCCCTGGCGCTGCGGCGGGGCCTTTCCTCCGCC
Organism: Streptomyces sp. SCA2-17; assembly: GCF_044336695.1. Lineage (NCBI taxonomy): Bacteria > Bacillati > Actinomycetota > Actinomycetes > Kitasatosporales > Streptomycetaceae > Streptomyces > Streptomyces sp. SCA2-17. Next base: position 2,734,560 of record NZ_CP117521.1, on the reverse strand, counting down.
GCAGCGGTGAGTAACCACTGTCCGCCGATTCGGCGGTGCCGAGCCGGGCCTCGCCGGTGAGGGGCCGTCGGCGAGGCCCGGCAGGCGTCCGCCTAGAAGGCCAGCTTCCAGCCGTCCAGGCGCCCCGTGTCCTGCGCCGCGATGTCCTGGACGCGGAGCTTCCACGTGCCGTTCGCGGTCTCCGACGAGGCGTCGACCGTGTACGTGGCGATGACGTCGTCCGCGGAGTCGTTGCCGCTGGAGTCCTTCAGGCGGTACGCGCGTCCGCTCGGGCCGACGAGGTCGACGACCAGGTCACCGCGCCACGTGTGCTTGATGTCGACCGAGACCTTGAGGGCGGACGGGGCGTTGCCCGTCAGCCCGGAGACCGTCACGGGCGACTCGACGGCCGCCCCCGCGTCCGGGATCGGCAGCTGGCTCTTGCTCTCGAAGACCTTGCCCTGCGGCGGGTTGGTCGTGCCGCCGCTCAGCGTCCACACCGCGCTCGCGATGGCGTCGGTGTCGATGTCGAGCGCCTTGTCGTTGATGTTCGCCGACGTGTCGCACGACGCGTGGTAGCAGCGGTCGAACGGCTGGCCCGCGGTGCCGCCCCACTTCTGGGCCTGCGCGGCGGTCTTGCGGTAGTCGGCGCCGCTGAAGAGGCCGCCGACGGGTATGCCCGCCTGCTGGAAGGGCGCGTGGTCGGAGCGCCCGTCGCCCTCGGTGTCGACCTCGGTGGCGATGTCCTTCGCGGCGAACCAGTTCTCGAAGAGGGCCTTGAGGTTCTGGTCGTAGCCGTAGACGAAGTAGCCCGGGTTCGGCGAGCCGATCATGTCGAAGTTGAGGTACGCGTCGATCTTCCCGCGCTCGCCGGCCGGCAGCTGGTTGACGTAGTAGCTCGACCCGCGCATGCCGAGCTCCTCCGCGCCCCACCAGCCGAACCGCAGGTGCTTGGCGGGCTTGTAGCCCTCGCGGGCGACGGCGAGCGCGGTTTCGAGGACGCCGGCCGAGCCGGAGCCGTTGTCGTTGATGCCCGGCCCCGCGGAGACGGAGTCCAGGTGGGCCCCGGCGAAGACGACGTGGTCCGCGTCGCCGCCGGGCCAGTCGGCGATGAGGTTGTAGCCGGTGGAACCGCCGGTGGTGAACTGCTGCACGGTGGTGGTGAACCCGGCGGCGTCGAGCTTGCCCTTCACGTAGTCGATCGAGGCCTTGTAGCCGCTGCGGCCGTGGGCGCGGTTGCCGCCGTTGGCCGTGGCGATGGACTGCAGCTGGGCGAGGTGCGCCTTGACGTTGGCGACGGGGATGTCGGGTCCGGCGGCGACGGCGGGCCGGGCCGAGGCGGTGGTGGGGACCGCCAGGGCCGGGCCGGCGGCGACGCCGAGCAGGGTGGCCGCGAGCGCGGCGCCGGTGGCCAGCAGGCCGGCCGGACGGGTGCGGCCCGTGGATCTCGGGGGGTGGGTGGGCAGGGTTGGTCCGTTGAGTTCAGGCATGGGGGGCTCCCAACTCCATTTGACGTGGCCATGATGTTGGGGGCGGCCTGAAAGAGCGTCAAGGGCGGATTCCGGACACGGGACGCCGGTTTCCGGATATCGGGCGGCGGGTTACTGCCCCTGAGCTGTGACTTCTGGTGTCTCTGGGGCTGATGTGACGTCTGTGTTAAGTCGCTCGCCCGAGACCGCAGTGGTGGTCGTGGCAGCCCCCGCGCCCGGTCCCGTGGCGCCGTGCGTACGGGCCCGGGCCTCCGCAGCCCGCAGCTCCAGCCGTCCGCGCCGCGCCGTCCGCAGCGCGTCCCACGTCAGCAGCGCCAGCGCGAGCCACACCAGCGCGAAGCCGGCCCAGCGCTCAGGCGGCATTCCCTCGTGGAACACCAGCAGCCCCAGCACGAACTGGAACGTCGGCGCCAGGTACTGCACCATCCCCACCACCGACAGCGGCAGTCGCACCGCGGCCGCGCCGAACAGGATCAGCGGCAGCGCGGTGATCGCCCCCGAGCACATCAGCAGCACCATGTGCCCCGCGCCCGGGGACAGGAACGTGCTGTGCCCCGTCGCCCCCAGGAAGACCAGGAATCCCGCGGCGGGGAGGAACTGCACGGCCGTCTCCGCCGCCATCGACTCCAGCCCGTCCAGCCCCACCTGCTTCTTGACCAGGCTGTACGTGCCGAACGACGCCGCGAGCACCAGCGCGATCCACGGCAGCCGCCCGTACACCACCGACAGCACGATCACGGCGGCCGCGCCGACGCCGACCGCCGCCCACTGCGCGGGGCGCAGCCGCTCCCGCAGGACGGCCACGCCGAGGGCGATGCTCACCAGGGGGTTGATGAAGTAGCCCAGCGACGTCTCCACGACGTGCCCGGAGTTGACGCCCCAGATGTAGACGCCCCAGTTCACGGAGATGGTGGCGGCGCACAGGACGATCAGGGCGAGGCGCTTGGGCTGCCGGAGCAGGGGGCGTATCCACGCCCAGCGGCGGGTCACGGCGAGGACGGCCAGGACGGCGATCAGGGACCACACCATGCGGTGGGCGAGGATCTCGGCGGCGCCGGAGGGGTGGAGCAGGGGCCAGTAGAGGGGGAAGAGGCCCCAGAGGCCGTAGGCGGCGAAGGCGCAGAGGAGGCCCTTGCGGGTTTCCGTACGGGGTTCGGTGCGGGGTGGTGGTGCGGGTATGTGCATGTCCCCTCCAAGGTGTGGTGCGTCCTTGTGAAGGTAGCGGAGGGGTTGGGGGAACTCACGGCGTACGTGATCGCGCCCGCATCCGTTCCATCGCCACCGTCACATCGAACGGCACCACCGTCACCGCCACGTTCGGCAGCCGTTGCAGCGTCTTCGCGAGTTCGTCGCCCGAGTCCGTGTGGAGGAGCGCGGCGAGCGGGCGGGCGTACGTCCGGCGGGGGACCAGGAGCGTCAGCGCCGTCGTCCCGTCGGCCGTGACCCGCGAGGCGAGCCCCGCGACCGCGTGCCGCAGCCGCCGGTCCGGGCACTCGACCAGCTCCAGCGGCACGTTCGTGCCCGGCAGCTCCTCCCAGCGGGCCGCGAGCCGCCGCGCCCGCGTCTCGTCGATGGCGAAGTGCACGGCCCGCACCTCGTCCGGCCGCAGCTCGTGCGCGTACCGCAGCGCCTTGACCGTGGCGAGGTCGAGGACGTCGACCAGGACGTACACCAGGTGCCGCCGCCACCGCGGCTCGTCGTCGGTGAACGGCGTCATCTCCTCCAGCGCCGCGGCCTCCTCCCGGTACTCGCGGTTGATGCGGATGAGCGCCCACACCCCGAGCGGGAAGACCACGACGACCAGCCACGCGCCCTCGGTGAACTTGGTGATCGCGAAGATCACGACGACGAGGGCGGACACCACGGCCGCCGCCAGGTTCGCCCAGGTCTTCCAGGCGCTCTCGCGCCGCCGCCAGTGGTGGGCCGTCATCCCGGCGGCGGCCATCGTGAAGCCGGTGAAGACGCCGATCGCGTAGAGGGCGACGAGCTTGTCGACGTTCGCGCCGGTGACGAGGAGCAGGGCGAGCGCGACGACGGTGAGGGAGATGATGCCGCCGGAGAAGGCGAGCCGGTGCCCGCGCCGCGTCAGCTTGCGGGGCAGGAAGCGGTCCTCGGCGACGAAGCTGGCGAGGAAGGGGAAGCCGGTGAAGGGCGTGTTGGCCCCCGTGTAGAGGATGAGCGCGGTCGCGAGCTGGACGTAGACGAGCCCGGCCGTGCCGATCCAGCCGCCGCCGAAGACGAGGTCGGCCTCCTGGGCGATGACGGTCGGGTTGCCGTCCGCGTACGGGACGGCGTGCGTGAAGTGGGCGAGGGCGGAGACGCCCAGCACCATGACCCCGAGGATGCAGCTCATGGCGGTCAGCGTCCGCCGCGCGTTGACGCCCTGGGGGGTGCGGAAGACGGAGACGCTGTTGGAGATGGCCTCCAGCCCGGTCAGCGAGGAGCCGCCGTTGGCGAAAGCGCGCAGCACCATGAACAGCGAGGCGCCGTAGAGCCAGCCGCTGTGCTCCTGGCCGAGCGGTACGACCCCGGCGGCGTGCAGGTCGGCGTGCGGCAGCCCGCCGTCGAGCGCCCGGACGAGGCCGACGACGAGCATCAGCGCGACGGCGAGCATGAAGAGGTACGCGGGCACCGCGAACGCCCGCCCCGCCTCACGGATCCCGCGCAGATTCCCGTACATCAGCAGCACCACGATGCCGGTGGTGACGGGGAGCTTGAGGTGGTCGATGCCGGTGTAGCCGCTGCCCATGAGGTGGGCCAGGGAGATGAGGGCGTCCGTGCCGGCCGCGGTCTGCACGGCGACGGTGACGATGTAGTCGACGAGCAGGGCGACGGCGGCGATCTGGGCGATGCGCGGCCCGAAGTTCTCGCGGGCGACGACGTACGAGCCGCCCGCGCGCGTGTACACGGACACGACGTCGCGGTAGGAGATCGTCAGGAGCAGCAGGACGAGCAGGATCGCGCCGGTCACCGGCATGAGCAGGGTGAACGCGGCGGCGCCGACGACGGGGACGAGGATGCGCAGCATCTCCTCGCTGCCGTACGCGGTGGAGGAGATGCAGTCGGAGGCCAGCACCCCGAGCGCCAGGGGGTTGCCGAGCTTCTCGCGGGCGAGCTGCTCGGTGACGAGCGGCGGCCCGAGCAGCCGGCACTTCACGCGGTAGGCGAGCCGGTCGCGGACGGCGGGAGGGGGCGTGACGTCGGGGTCGGCGGGAGGGGGCGTCACTTCGGGGTCGGCCATACCCATATGAGAGCGGCTACCCCGGCGTCCGGCCGTGAGACGCCCCGGGCCCCGGTCCCGCAAAACGCCGGACGGGCTGAATCATCAGCCCGTCCGGCGTGTGGTGACGCGGTGCGCCGCGCGGCTAGCCGGCCACCGTCCAGGTGTCGTTGCCGGCGAGGAGGGCGCCGAGGTCGCCCTTGCCCTTCTGCACGATGGCCGCTTCGAGCTGGTCGGCCATCTGGGTGTCGTAGACGGGCCGGTCGACGCTGCGGAAGACGCCGATGGGGGTCTGGTGCAGGGTGTCGGGGTCGGCGAGGCGGGACAGCGCGAAGGCCGTGGTCGGGGACGCGGCGTGCGCGTCGTGGACCAGGAGGTCGCCCTCGTTCTCGGGGGTGACGGTGATGACCTTCAGGTCGCCGGTGGCCCGGTCGCGGACGACGCCCTTGTCGTTCTCCGCGCCGAAGCGGATGGGCTGCCCGTGCTCGAGGCGGATGACGGCTTCCTTGGCCTGCTCGCGGTCCTTGAGGGGCTCGAAGGCGCCGTCGTTGAAGATGTTGCAGTTCTGGTAGATCTCCACGAGCGCCGTGCCGGGGTGGTCGGCGGCCTGGCGCAGGACCTCGGTGAGGTGCTTGCGGTCGGAGTCGACCGTGCGGGCCACGAAGGACGCTTCGGCGCCGATGGCCAGCGATACGGGGTTGAAGGGTGCGTCCAGGGAGCCCATGGGCGTGGACTTGGTGATCTTCCCGGTCTCCGACGTCGGCGAGTACTGGCCCTTGGTGAGGCCGTAGATCCGGTTGTTGAACAGCAGGATCTTGAGGTTGACGTTGCGGCGCAGGGCGTGGATGAGGTGGTTGCCGCCGATGGAGAGGGCGTCGCCGTCGCCGGTGACGACCCAGACCGACAGGTCGCGGCGGCTGGTCGCCAGGCCGGTGGCGATGGCGGGGGCGCGGCCGTGGATGGAGTGCATCCCGTACGTGTTCATGTAGTACGGGAAGCGGGAGGAGCAGCCGATGCCGGAGACGAAGACGATGTTCTCTTTGGCCAGGCCGAGTTCGGGCATGAAGCCCTGGACGGCGGCGAGGATGGCGTAGTCGCCGCAGCCGGGGCACCAGCGGACTTCCTGGTCGGACTTGAAGTCCTTCATCGTCTGCTGGGCTTCGGCCTTGGGCACCAGCTTCAGTGCCTCAGTCATCGATGGCCTCCTTGAGCACGTCTGCGAGCTGGGCGGCCTTGAAGGGCATGCCGCTGACCTGGGTGTGGGAGCGGACGTCGACCAGATAGCGGGCCCGGATGAGGGTGGCCAGCTGGCCGAGGTTCATCTCCGGCACCACGACCTTCTCGTAGCGCCGCAGGACCTCGCCGAGGTTGGCGGGGAAGGGGTTGAGGTGCCGCAGGTGGGCCTGGGCGATGTGGTCGCCGGCGGCGCGGACGCGGCGGACGGCGGCGGTGATCGGCCCGTAGGTCGACCCCCAGCCCAGGACGAGGGTGCCGGCCTTGCCCGAGGGGTCGTCGACGTCCAGGTCCGGGACGGTCACGCCGTCGGTCTTGGCCTGGCGGGTGCGGACCATGAAGTCGTGGTTGGCCGGGTCGTAGGAGATGTTGCCCGTGCCGTCCTGCTTCTCGATCCCGCCGATCCGGTGCTCCAGCCCCGGCGTGCCCGGCACCGCCCACGGGCGGGCCAGCGTCCGGGGGTCGCGCTTGTACGGCCAGAACACCTCGGTGCCGTCAGCCAGCGTGTGGTTCGGACCCGTGGCGAACTGGGTCCGCAGGTCGGGCAGTTCGTCGGGCTCGGGGATCCGCCACGGCTCCGAGCCGTTCGCCAGATAGCCGTCGGACAGCAGGAACACCGGCGTGCGGTAGGTCAGCGCGATCCGCGCCGCGTCCAGCGCCGCGTCGAAGCAGTCCGCCGGCGTCTTCGGTGCCACGATCGGCACCGGTGCCTCGCCGTTGCGCCCGTACATCGCCTGGAGCAGGTCGGCCTGCTCGGTCTTCGTCGGCAGGCCGGTGGACGGGCCGCCGCGCTGGATGTCCACGATCAGCAGCGGCAGTTCCAGCGACACCGCCAGGCCGATCGTCTCCGACTTCAGCGCCACGCCGGGACCGGAGGTCGTGGTGACGGCCAGCGCACCGCCGAACGCCGCGCCCAGCGCCGCGCCGATGCCGGCGATCTCGTCCTCGGCCTGGAACGTGCGCACGCCGAAGTTCTTGTGCTTCGACAGCTCGTGCAGGATGTCGGACGCCGGCGTGATCGGGTAGGAGCCCAGGTAGAGGGGCAGGTCCGCCTGCCGGGCGGCGGCGATCAGCCCGTACGACAGGGCCAGGTTCCCCGAGATGTTCCGGTACGTGCCGGCCGGGAACGCGGACGTCGCGGGGGCGACCTCGTAGGAGACGGCGAAGTCCTCGGTCGTCTCGCCGAAGTTCCAGCCCGCCCGGAACGCCGCCACGTTGGCCTCGGCGATCTGCGGCTTCTTCGCGAACTTCTTCCGCAGGAAGTCCTCGGTGTTCTGCGTGGGCCGGTGGTACATCCACGACAGCAGCCCCAGCGCGAACATGTTCTTGCTGCGCTCGGCCTCCTTGCGGGAGAGCCCGAAGTCCTTCAGCGCCTCGATCGTCAGCGTCGTCAGCGGCACGGGGTGGACGTTGTAGGCGTCCAGGGTGCCGTCCTCCAGCGGGCTGGTGGCGTAGCCGACCTTGGCCATGGCGCGCTTGGCGAACTCGTCGGTGTTGACGATGATCTCGCCGCCGCGCGGCACGTCCGCGAGGTTGGCCTTCAGCGCGGCCGGGTTCATCGCCACCAGCACGTCCGGGGCGTCGCCCGGGGTGAGGATGTCGTGGTCGGCGAAGTGCAGCTGGAAGGACGAGACGCCCGGCAGGGTCCCGGCGGGGGCCCGGATCTCGGCGGGGAAGTTCGGCAGGGTCGACAAGTCGTTGCCGAACGAGGCGGTCTCCGAGGTGAATCGGTCGCCCGTCAGCTGCATGCCGTCCCCGGAGTCACCCGCGAACCGGATGATCACCCGGTCCAGCCGCCGCACCTCCTTCGCCGACGGCGGACTCGCGTCCACGGGCGTCGGAGCCGCCGCGGCCCCGCTCGGCTGCTCGGCTGGTACGGCCTGTTCGGCCGGGCTGCTGACCTGGCTGGTCACTGCTTCGGACCTCCCTCTGGCGGCGGCGCGCACACGGTGGTGCCCGACCGGCGTTCCCACGGCCATCGTACGTGGGTAAGGCCTGCCTACCTGGGATGGATCACAAGAAGAAGCGGAGGGTGAGGCTTTCAGTTGTCCTGGTACGGGCGGGTTTGGCCGGTCCGGTCGGCGATGGCCGGCCGGCCCGCCCGGTCTAGGTCTTTCGTGCTAGGTCTCCGGACGGCCGACCCCCTCTCACCAGGGCGGCTGCCGATCGCTGAGGTGGCGTCAGATGATCAGGAGCGGAGGTAGGTCAGCACGGCCAGCACGCGCCGGTGATCCCCGTCACTAGGGGAAAGCCCGAGTTTCATGAAGATGTTGCTGACGTGCTTCTCGACCGCTCCGTCGCTCACCACCAGCTGCTTGGCGACGGCCGAATTCGTCCGTCCTTCGGCCATCAGCCCGAGCACCTCGCGCTCGCGCGGAGTGAGCCCCGCGAGCACGTCCTGCTTGCGGCTGCGGCCCAGCAGCTGGGCGACGACCTCGGGGTCCAGCGCGGTGCCGCCGCGCGCCACGCGCACCACCGCGTCCACGAACTCGCGGACCTCGGCGACGCGGTCCTTGAGCAGATAGCCCACGCCCGTGCTGCTGCCGGCCAGCAGCTCCGTCGCGTACTGCTCCTCCACGTACTGCGACAGGACGAGCACGCCCAGCCCCGGATGACGGCGGCGCAGCTCCACCGCCGCGCGTACGCCCTCGTCCGTGTGCGTGGGGGGCATGCGGACGTCCGCGACCACGACGTCCGGCAGCGCGCCCTCGTCCGCGAGCTCGCGGACGGCCTTGATCAGCGCCTCACCGTCACCGACGCCGGCCACGACGTCGTGGCCCCGGTCGGTCAGCAGCCGGGTCAGGCCCTCCCGAAGGAGCACCGAATCCTCGGCGATGACGACTCGTACCCTGTCCTCCACGATGTGTGGCTCCCCCGTCCGGCGGCAAATGACGGGGGCCAGCATGTCACGCGGAGCGGTGCCGATCGCTGTGGCGCCGCGGCGGCACGGCCGGTACGGCACCGCCGGTCCGCGCTCCGGTGGTTGCCCGCCGCGGCGGGCAACCTGGAGAGGCGGAGCCTCCCGACCGGCTGGAGTGCCGCGCTAGGCCCGCCAGGGCAGCTCCGCCGTCACCGTCGTCGGGCCCCCCTGCGGGGAGTGGACCACCAGGAGGCCGTCCACCGAGCCCAGGCGTTCCGCCAGCCCGGACAGCCCGCTGCCGCCGGTCGCCGACGCTCCGCCCTTGCCGTCGTCCCAGACTTGCAGCATCAGCCGGTCCGCCGAGCGCCACACGTCCACCCGCGCGGTGCGTGCCTCGCTGTGCTTGCTGATGTTCTGGAGCAGCTCGGAGACCGTGAAGTACGCGATGCCCTCGATCGCCGCCGCCGGGCGGGCCGGCAGGTCCACCTCGGCCTGCACGGCGACCGTGCAGCGCGCGGCCAGCGCGGACAGGGCCGGGCCGAGGCCCCGGTCGGTGAGGATCGCCGGGTGGATGCCGCGGGCCAGGTCGCGCAGTTCCTGGAGGGCGAGCTTCACTTCGCCGTGCGCCTCGTCGACCATCCGGGCCGCCGCCTCCGGGTCCTCCTCCAGCTTCTCCTTGGCCAGGCCGAGGTCCATGGCGAGGGCGACGAGGCGGGCCTGGGCGCCGTCGTGGAGGTCGCGCTCGATGCGGCGCAGGTCGGCGGCCGCGGTGTCCACGACCACCCCGCGGTCCTCCTCCAGCTCCCACACCCGCTCCGCGAGCCGCGAGGGACCGAGCAGGCCGGCCACCAGCAGCCGGTCGACGTAGGCCATGCCGCGGATCACCCAGGGGGTGGCCAGCACCACGAGCAGGCCGGTGGCGCAGGTCACGCCGATCTCGAACGGGTTGTCGACGAAGAAGTCCGCGTCGTGCGCGGAGTCGCCGTAGACCTGCATGCCGGGCTGGCCCCACCACGTCGGGTACATCCACCAGTAGGCCGGGTAGAGGAAGAGCAGCCAGCCGACGGACCACATCACGAGCGAGACGGTGAACGTCGCGATGGACCACGGCAGGAGCAGCACCGAGTAGAGCAGGTGCCGCCACGACACGCCGCTCTTGAGCAGCGCCCCGGTCCACGGCAGGAGCCCGCGCTTCCCGTTCCGCGCGCGGACGGGCTCGGGCTCGCTGATCTCCATGCCGAGCAGGGCGCGGGCGCGGGCCCGCTCGACGGCCCCCACCGCCCGTACGCCGACGAGCGCCGCGGCCAGCACCGGCACGCCCACGAAGGTGATCAGCATGCCGACGCCCGCCGCTGTCATCGTCACCGCGTAGGAGAAGGCGACGACCGCGATCGGCAGGCTGAGCAGGTGGTGGAGGAACTCGCGCCAGGTGCGGCCCTCCAGGGGCGCGCGCAGCACCGCGGGCACGCGGTGGGGCCGGCGTGCGTCGCGTGTCTCTGCCCGTCCGTAATCCATGGCCATGGCGGTGGTCTCTCCCTGGTCGCCGGGTGTGGTGGTGTCTCCAAGGCTCGCGGAGCGGACGGCCCGGGACCATGGAGGGAGTCGGTGTCCCGGGGGTGGGGTTCTCCCTACCTCCCCGGCTCTCGGTGGGCCTCGTCGGCTCAGCCCGCCGCCCGGTCCCGCCACGGCAGCTCCGCCGTGACGACCGTCGGCCCGCCGGCCGGCGAGTCCACCGCGAAGAAGCCGTCCACGGAGCCCAGGCGTTCCGCCAGCCCGGACAGCCCGCTGCCGCCCGTCGTCGTCGCGCCGCCCTGACCGTCGTCACGCACCTGGATCAGCAGCCGCCGGCCCTTGCGCCACAGCTCGACCTCGGCCGTCCGCGCCCGGCTGTGCTTGCTGACGTTCTGGAGCAGCTCGGAGACCGTGAAGTACGCGATGCCCTCGATCGCCGGCGCCGGGCGCTCGTCCAGGTCGACCGAGACCGACACGGGGACGGTGCAGCGCGCGGCGACCGACGACAGGGCGGCGTCCAGGCCGCGGTCCGTCAGCACCGCCGGGTGGATGCCGCGGGCCAGGTCGCGCAGCTCTTGCAGGGCGAGCTTCACTTCGCCGTGCGCCTCGTCGACCATCCGGGCCGCCGCCTCCGGGTCCTCCAGGACCTTCTCCTTCGCCAGGCCCAGCCCCATGGCGAGGGCGACGAGGCGGGCCTGGGCGCCGTCGTGGAGGTCGCGCTCGATGCGGCGCAGGTCGGCGGCCGCGGTGTCCACGACCACCCCGCGGTCCTGCTCCAGCTCCGCGACCCGCCGCTCCAGCTCGCTGGAGGGGCTGAGCAGGCCGCGCACCATGGCGCGGTCCAGGTTGGTCATGCCGCGCGCGGCGTAGCCGAGGAGCGGCCAGCCGACGAAGAGCAGGCACAGCGTGAGCGCGAAAGTCAGGACGCCCCAGGGCAGCCGGATGAAGCCGTAGAGCGTGGTGCGCCAGCCGACCGGGTCCTTCAGTGCTGACCACATCCAGGGGAAGAAGCCCTGGTCGCCCCGCTGCCGGGAGAGCGGGCTCGGGTCCTCGACGTGCACGCCCAGCAGCGCCCGCGCCCGCCGCCGCTCGGCCTTGCCCAGTGCCCGCGCGCCCGTCAGGCCGAGCGCCAGCAGCGGCAGGCCGATGACCGTGACGGACGAGATGACGCCGGCGTAGAGCCACAGCGACACGTAGACGAAGCCGGTCAGCGCCTCCGGGAGGTTGAGGAGGAGGTGCGCGACCTCCTTCCACGTCCGCGCGCCGAAGGCGAAGCGGGCCGGGGGGAGGGGACCGTCGCCGCTGCCGGAATCATCCCGGAAATCAGCCGAGAAAGAGGTGTTTGTATACTTTTCTTCACCTCTGATGTTTCCTCTAGAGTTTCCGGTCTTGCTCGACGTGCTTTTCGCGGCACTGCTGGCGGTCATACCCCCCAGCCTGCACGGCCGGTACCGGCCCCCGCCATGGGGACCGTGGGTGGGGAAGGGTGGGGATAACCCCACCAGGGCCTAGACTCCCGTGCGTACAGAACGTCGAACACGCGGGACAGGGAGCGAGGGCGGACGTGGCCGCGGACTACTTCCACAGCTATTCCGTGGTGGGGCTGCTCGCCGTCGTCGGCGTGCTCTTCGTCGCCGTGGCCTTCGGGGCCGGGCGGCTGCTGCGGCCCGTCGTGCCGACGCCCGAGAAGCTGCTGACGTACGAGTGCGGCGTCGACCCCGTCGGCGAGGGCTGGGCCCACACCCGGATCCGCTACTACGTCTACGCCTTCCTGTACGTGATCTTCGCCGTGGACTCGATCTTCCTGTTCCCCTGGGCGACGGTGTTCGCCGCGCCGGGCTTCGGCGGGGCCACGCTCGTGGAGATGTTCATCTTCCTCGGCTTCCTCGCCGTGGGCCTGTTGTACGCATGGAAGAAGGGCGTCCTGGAGTGGACGTGACACCCGTCGACCTCCCCCTCCCCGAGCCGCGCCGGCTCGGCCCGCTGGCCAGGCTGGCCCCGGAGCCGATGAAGGTCGTCCTGAACTGGGGACGCCGCTACAGCCTGTGGGTCTTCAACTTCGGGCTCGCCTGCTGCGCGATCGAGTTCATCGCGGCGTCCATGGCGCGGCACGACTTCATCCGGCTCGGCGTCATCCCCTTCGCGCCGGGGCCCCGGCAGGCCGACCTCATGATCGTCTCGGGCACGGTGACGGACAAGATGGCGCCGGCCGTGAAGCGGCTCTACGAGCAGATGCCCGAGCCGAAGTACGTGATCTCCTTCGGCGCCTGTTCGAACTGCGGCGGTCCGTACTGGGACTCGTACGCGGTCACCAAGGGCGTCGACCAGATCATTCCCGTGGACGTGTACGTGCCGGGGTGCCCGCCGCGGCCCGAGGCGCTACTCCAGGGCATTCTGAAGCTTCAGGAGAAGATCGCGCGGGAGTCGCTGGGCGAGCGGTACGGGTCCGGGGGCGCGGGCGCGTCGGCCGCTGCGCTGCGCAGCGGGCTGGTGACGCCGCCGCCGGCACCGTCCGCGCCGGAGGAGACGGCCTGATGAGCGAACCGACGCCCGAATCCGTGCCCGCTCCCGAGGCTGCTCCCGAGACGGCCGTCGGCTGGCTGCCGGGCGGTGCGGTCCCGCTCTTCGGCGAGGGCGCGACGGCGGAGGAGACGTACGACCTGCTCACGGTCGACGTCCCGGCCGAGCGGTGGATCAGCGCGCTCGAAACGGCCCGGGACCGGCTGGGCTGCACGTTCTTCGACTGGCTGAGCGCCGTGGACGAGCCCGGTACGGGCTTCCGTGTCTGCGCCCACCTGGCCGCGCTGCCGGGCGGGGGAGAGGGCACGCGCCGGCTGCTCCTGCGCACGACGGTGCCGCACGAGGCGCCGGCGCTGCCCACCGCTGTCGGCGTCTACGCGGGCGCGGCGTGGCACGAGCGCGAGACCCACGAGATGTTCGGCATCGACTTCCCGGGCCACCCGCACCTGGCCCCGCTCCTCCTCCCGGACGCCTTCGAGGGCCACCCGCTGCGCAAGGACTTCGTCCTGGCGGCGCGGGTCGCCAAGGCGTGGCCGGGCGCGAAGGAGCCGGGCGAGACGGCGGACGGCGGCCCCAAGCGCCGCCAGATGCTGCCGCCGGGCGTCCCCGACCCCAACGAATGGGGCCCCCTCAAGGGCCAGCTCCCTCCCGCCCCGGCCCGCCCGGCCCGCGCTCCCCGCGCAGCAGCCGACCGCCCGGCCCGCCGCACGCCGCCCCCGGCAGCCGGCGAGGCCCCGGCGCGCCGCACGCGCAGCGCGTCGGAGGGCTCGGCGAGCCAGACGGAGGGCGCGGCCCCGGCACGCCGTGCGCGCAGCGCGTCGGAGGGCTCGGCGAGCCAGGTGGAAGGCGCGGCTCCGGCGCGCCGCACCCGCAGCGCGGCAGACGGCTCGGCCAGCCAGGCAGAATCCGCCGCCCCGGCGCGCCGTGCGCGCAGTGCGAGCGAGGGCTCGGCGAGCCAGGTGGAAGGCGCGGCTCCGGCCCGCCGTACCCGCAGTGCCGCGGACGGCTCCGCCGGCCAGGCGGGGGAGCCCACCGCCCCGAAGCGCACCCGCCCGGCGCCCACCGGCTCCTCCGACGCCCCCTGGCACCACGCCCGCCCGGCTTTCGAAGAACCCCCGACCCATCCGGAAGAGGCACCGGCCTCCCCGCCCGCCGCTCCGGAAGACTCGGCCGCACGGGCAGACTCGCCCGAGCCGCAGGCTCCCTCCCGCCGCGACGGCGCTCCGGAGTCACCGTCCGCCGAGGCGGAGGACTCGGCCGCACCGGCGGCCTCGCCGGAGCCGCAGTCTTCCCCTCGCCGCGACGGCGATCAGCCCGAACGGCGGAACCCGGCGGTGCCGAACACGCCCGACCGCGAAGAGGCCCCCGCCGGCGACGGCGAACCCCGGAGCGACAAGGCCGGCGCCGGAGGCGACCCCGCCGCAAGCGGCCCCGCCCGGGACGGCGCACCCCAGAACGACACGAACCCCGCCGGAGGCGACCCCGCATGAGCGACACTCTCGACGTCGTCCTGCGCCTCCTCGCCGTCTTCGTCGTCTTCCTCGTGCTGCCCCTGGTCATCGGTCAGACCGAGCACAAGGTCATGGCCCACATGCAGGGCCGCCTCGGCCCCATGTACGCCGGTGGTTTCCACGGCTGGGCCCAGCTCGTCGCGGACGGCGTGAAGTTCGCGCAGAAGGAAGACATCGTCCCGGCGGGCGCGGACCGCCGCATCTTCCAGCTCGCACCGGCCGTGGCCCTCCTCCCGTACCTGCTGGTGCTGGTCGCGATCCCGGTCGGGCCGGGCAACGCCGTGGGTCAGCTGGTCGACGCGGGCATCTTCTTCGTGCTGGCCGTGATGGGCGTCGGAGTGCTCGGCTCGCTGATGGCGGGCTGGGCGTCGGCGAACAAGTTCTCCCTGCTGGGCGGCCTCCGCACGGCCGCGCAGCTCATGGCGTACGAGCTGCCGATGCTGCTCGCCGCGGCGAGCGTGGCGATGGCGGCGGGCACGGTCTCGCTGCCGGGGATCGTGGACGCCTTCCACTGGTGGTGGGTGCCCTGGCAGATCGTCGGCGCGGTGGTCTTCTTCGTCGCCGGCCTGGCCGAGCTGCAACGCCCGCCGTTCGACATGCCGGTCGCCGACTCCGAGATCATCTTCGGCGCGTACACCGAGTACACGGGCCTGCGCTTCGCGCTGTTCCTGCTGTCGGAGTACGCGGGCATCGTCGTCCTGTGCGGCCTGACCACGGTCCTCTTCCTCGGCGGCTGGCACGGCCCGTTCGGCGCCGACGGCCTGGGCTGGCTGTGGACCCTGCTGAAGACGGCGGTCCTGGCCTTCGTCGTGATCTGGCTGCGGGTGACCTACCCGCGCCTGCGCGAGGACCAGCTGCAGAAGCTGGCCTGGACCGCCCTCATCCCCCTCGCCCTGGCGCAGATCGCGCTGACGGGCGTCGTCAAGGTGGTGACCGCCTAAATGGGCATCCCCGGCTCCGGCCTCGCCAAGGGCCTCGCCGTCACGCTCCGCACGATGACGCGCCGCGCGCACACCGCGCAGTACCCGGACGTCCAGCCCGAGCTCCCGCCCCGCACGCGCGGCGTGATCGGCCTGTTCGAGGAGAACTGCACGGTCTGCATGCTGTGCGCCCGCGAGTGCCCGGACTGGTGCATCTACATCGACTCCCACAAGGAGACGGTGCCCCCGGCCGCCCCGGGGGGCCGCGAGCGCAGCCGCAACGTCCTCGACCGCTTCGCGATCGACTTCTCGCTCTGCATGTACTGCGGCATCTGCATCGAGGTGTGCCCCTTCGACGCGCTGTTCTGGTCGCCGGAGTTCGAGTACGCCGAGACCGACATCCAGGACCTGGTCCACGAGCGCGACAAGCTCCGCGAGTGGATGTGGACCGTGCCGGAGCCGCCGGCGCTCGACCCCGCGGCCGAGGAGCCGAAGGAGATCGCGGCGGCCCGCAAGACGGCGGAGAAACTCAGAGCCCAGCAGGAGGGAGAAGCATGACCGGCGCGATGACGACGCTCGCCGCGAGCACGGCCCCGCACGGCTTCCTCTCCCCGAGCGGCGTCGAGATCGTCTTCCTCCTCGTCGGCCTCGCCACCCTCGGCGCGGCCGTCGTGACGGTCACGACCAAGCAGCTGGTGCACGCCGCCCTCTGGCTGGTCGTCGCCCTCGGCGGGCTCGCCGTGGAGTACCTGCTGCTGACGGCGGAGTTCATCGCCTGGGTACAGGTCCTGATCTACGTCGGCTCCGTGGTCGTCCTGCTCCTCTTCGGGCTCATGCTCACCAAGGCCCCCATCGGCCGCTCCCCGGACGCCGACTCCGGCAACCGCTGGGCCGCCCTCGGAGTCGCCGTGGCCGCGGCCGCCGCCCTCGTCTGGGTGGTCGTGGACGCCTTCCGCACGACGTGGATCGGCCTGGACGGCGACGCCCCCCAGGGCACGACGAAGGTCTCCGGAGAGATCCTCTTCCGGCACTGGGTGCTGCCCTTCGAGGCGCTGTCCGTGCTGCTGCTCGCCGCGCTCGTCGGCGCGATCGTCCTCTCCCGCAAGAGGGACAAGGAGGAGGAGCGCTGATGCACCTCGTCTACCCGGCCGTCCTCGCGGCCCTCCTCTTCTGCACCGGCCTGTACGGCGTCCTGGCCCGGCGCAACGCGATCCTGGTCCTGATGTCCGTCGAGCTGATGCTCAACGCCGTCAACCTCAACCTCGTCGCCTTCGACGTCTGGCTGCGCGACGAGCTGCACGCCGGCCAGGCCCTCACCCTCTTCACCATCGCCATCGCCGCCGCCGAGATCGGCATCGGCCTGGCGATCGTGCTCCAGGTCCACCGCAACCGCGGCACCGCCGACGTCGACCGCCTGCGCGACCTGCGCGACGACGCCCCCGACGCCGGACCCGACACCGACCGCGCAGACCGCGAGGAGAAGGCCGAGGCCGCCGCGTGAGCACCACGACCACCGCCGTCCTCGTCCCCCTGCTGCCGTTCCTCGGTGCCCTCGCGGGCCTGCTCACGGGCCGCCGCGCGCCCGGCTTCGTCCGGCCCCTCGCCGTCCTGCCGACGCTCGCCGCGGCCGTGCTCGCCGCCGTCGTCGCCTGGCGGCAGGGCGGCGGGGACGCCCTCGACGCCGCCACCAGGCTCACCCCGACCGGCTCCGTGCCGATCGACCTCGCCCTGCACCTCGACGGCTTCGCCGTCCTCGTCGCGCTCCTCGTCGGCGTCGTCGCCACCTGCGTCCAGCTCTACTCGACGGCCTACCTGCGCGACGACCCCCGCTACCCCTCCTACGCCGCCCTCGTCTCCCTCTTCACCGCGGCCATGCTGCTCGTCGTCTACTCGGGCGACCTCATGGTGCTGCTGGTCGGCTGGGAGATCATGGGCATCTGCTCGTACTTCCTGGTCGGCCACTACTGGGAGACCGAGGCCGCGCGCAGCGCCTCCCTCAAGGCCTTCCTCGTCACCAAGCTCGGCGACGTCCCCTTCCTGATCGGCATCCTCGCGCTGGCCGCCGACGCCGGGACCTTCCGGATCAACGGCATCCTCACCGCCGTCACCTCCGGCGGCATCGACCACCCCACCCTGATCGCGCTGCTGCTCCTGGCGGGCGTCGCGGGCAAGTCCGCGCAGTTCCCGCTGCACACGTGGCTGCCCGACGCGATGGCCGGCCCCACGCCGGTCTCCGCGCTGATCCACGCCGCGACGATGGTCGCCGCCGGCGTCTACTTCGTGGCCCGGCTCCTCCCCCTCTTCGCCGCCTCCACGGCCGCGCTCGTCGTCCTCGCCGTGATGGCCGCCGTCACCATGGTCGGCTCCGGCCTCGCGGCCCTCGCCCAGGACGACATCAAGCGCGTCCTCGCCTACTCGACCGTCGGCCAGCTCGGCTACATGACCGGCGCCCTCGCCGTCGGCGACCGGAGCGCGGCCGTCTTCCACCTGGTCTCGCACGGCGCGTTCAAGGCCCTCCTCTTCCTCGGCGCCGGCGTGATCATCCACGCCGCCGGTACGAACTCGCTGGCCGCGATGGCCCGCACCGGAGGCCTCGCCAAGCGCATCCCCGACGCGTACTGGACGATGACCGTCGCCCTCCTCGCGCTCGCCGCCATCCCCCCGTTCAGCGGCTTCTTCTCCAAGGAAGCCGTCCTCGGCGCGGCCGAGCACGCCGCCTCCGGCGACGCCGACGGCATCCCCGGCGCGGCCGGCTGGCTCGTCCTCACCGCGGGCCTCCTCACGGCCCTCCTCACCGCCGCCTACGCCACCCGCCTGTGGCTGATGGCCTTCCGCGGCACGGGCCCCGAGGCCGCCGACCACGGCAAGCAGCCCGCCGCGATGAACACCGTCCTGTGGATCCTGTTCGTCCCCACGCTCGCCCTCGGCCTCGCCGCCTGGAAGCTCCCCCGCTGGTTCGACGGCGGATCGCTCACCCCGACGCTCACCACCTCCGTCCTCTCCACCGGCTGCGCCCTCGCCGGCGCGATCGTGATGTACGCGGCCTGGCGCCGCACCGCCGCGCTCGCCGCCCGCACCCCCCTCGGCGCCGTCGCCGCCGACCCGGGCGCCGCCCCGTACGTCTCCGAGGAGGAGAGCATCGCCACCCACGAGGCCGCCTACGGCGACATCGCGGCGGCGCCCGACCCGGCCGACCCCGGCCGGACCCTCCTCGGCCCCCTGCACCGCCACGCCGCGGCCGGCTTCCACGTGGACGCCGTCTACTCGGCCCTGTTCGTCCGGCCCACGCGCGCGGCCGCCCGCCTCGCCCAGTTCCTCGACCGCGAGGTCGTCGAGACCTACGTGCGCGGCGCGGGCACCGCACCCCGCCTGCTCGGCGAGGCCGTCCGCCGCGCCCAGACCGGCAACGTGCAGACGTACCTGAGCGCGCTGCTCGCGGGCGCGGTCGTCCTGACCGTCGCCGCCGTCCTCGTCGCCACGGGCACGGGAGCCTGATCCATGAATCACACTGTTTTGCAGTACCTCCTCGCCGCAGTCGTCGTTCTCCCCCTGGTCGGCGCCGCCGCCGCGGCGCTCCCGGCTCCTCCCGGCCTCAAGGGCAGGAGCCCCGAGCAGGCCGTGCTCCGCCACGGCGTCACCGTCACCGGCGTGGTCCTCGCGCTGAGCATCGCCCTCGCCGCCGGCTTCGACCACGGCAGCCCGGCCCGCATGCAGGCGACCACCGACATCAGCTGGATCCCGGCCCTGAACATCCGGATCCACCTGGGCGTGGACGGCGTCTCGCTCCCCCTCCTCGTCCTGACCGCGCTGCTGACCTTCCTCTGCGCGCTCTACAGCTACTTCAAAATGCCTGCGGGCCCGTCTCCCAAGGCATTCGTCGCGCTGCTCCTCGTCCTGGAGTCCGGCACCCTCGCGACCTTCGCCGTCCTCGACCTGATGCTGTTCTTCCTGGCCTTCGAGATGGTGCTCATCCCGATGTACTTCCTCATCGCCCGCTGGGGCGGCGAGGGCAGGGAGCGCGCCGCCTGGCGCTTCATCCTCTACACGCTGCTCGGCTCCGTCGTGATGCTGCTCGGCCTCCTCCTGGTCGGGATCAAGGGCGGCACGTTCGACATGGTGGCACTCGCCACTGACAATGGATCGAAGCTCAGCCACAGCACGCAGCTCATCGCGGTCCTCGCCATCGGCATCGGACTGGCCGTCAAGGCCCCCATGTGGCCCCTGCACAGCTGGCTGCCCGACGCGCACACCGCCGCCCCGACCGTCGGCTCGGTCCTCCTCGCGGGCGTGCTGCTGAAGATGGGGACGTACGGGTTCGTCCGCATCGTCCTGCCGATCGCCCCGGACGGCGCGCACACCTTCGCGCCCTACCTCGCCGCCTTCGCGGCCGTCGGCATCATCTACGGCTCGCTGGTGTGCCTGAGCCTCGCCCGCCGCGGCGCCAAGGGCGACTTGAAGCGGCTCATCGCGTACTCCTCCGTCGGCCACATGGGCTTCGTCCTGCTGGGGATCGCGACGCTCACCCCCACCGGGCTGAACGGCGCCCTCTTCGCCAACATCGCCCACGGCCTCATCACCGGCCTCCTCTTCTTCCTCGTCGGTGCGGTCAAGGACCGCTACGGCACCAGCGACCTCGACGCCCTCTCCGGCCGCACCGGCGCCGCCCTCTACGGCAAGGCCCCCCGCCTCGGCGGCCTCCTCGCCTTCGGCGCGGTCGCCTCCCTCGGCCTGCCCGGCCTCGCCGGGTTCTGGGGCGAGATGCTCGCGATGTTCGGCGCCTTCCGCCCGGCGGAGGGACTCAGCCGCCCGGCGTTCCTGACGTTCATGGCCCTGGCTGGCCTCGGCACGCTCCTGACGGCCGCCTACATGCTCGTCGTCGTCCGCCGCGTGTGCATGGGCGGCGACGGGGGCAGCACCCGGCCGCAGACCGCCGGCGCCGCGGACACCGCCGGGGCAGCCGGCCCCGTCCCCGGCATCCCCGCCGACGTGCGGTCCTACGAGTTCGCCGCCTGGACCCCCCTCGTCGCCCTCACCGTCCTCGCCGGACTCTGGCCCGCGGCCCTCCTCGGCCTCACCGACCCGGCCGTTCAGCAGCTCCTCCGAGGAGGCAACTGATGGGCTCCCTGATCCAGTCCGTCGACTGGCTCGCCATCGCGCCGCCCACCCTCACGGCCGTCGTCGCCCTGGTCGTCCTGGTCGCCGACCTCTTCCTCCCCGAGGGCCGCAAGCCGCTCCTCGGCCGGATCTCCGTCGCCGGCCTGCTGCTCGCGGGCCTGTCCCTGCTGCCGCTCCTCGACGGCGACCGGTCCACCTTCTGCCTGACGGGCGTGGGGTCACGCAGCGCGTGCAGCTACACCGCCGACCACTTCACGCTCGTCATCCAGCTCCTGGTCCTCGGCGGCGCGCTCCTGACGGCCCTGCTGTCCATCAGCGCCGTCCGCGACCAGCGACTCCCCGAAGGGGAGTTCTGGTTCCTGCTGCTGTCCTCCGCGGCGGGCGCCGCCCTGCTGCCCGCCTCCCGGGACCTCGCGACCCTCGTCGTCGCCCTCGAAGTGGCCTCCCTGCCGGCCTTCGCCCTCGTCGGCATGCGCCGCGGCGAACGCCGCTCCTCCGAGGCGGCCCTGAAGTTCTTCCTGTCCTCGGTCACCGCGACCGCCGTCACCCTCCTGGGCGCCAGCTTCGTCTACGCGGCCACCGGCACCCTGCACCTCACCGAGGTCGCCGCGAAGCTCGCCGACGTCGACCCCCGCCTCGACACCCTCGCGCAGGCGGGCGTCGCCCTCACCCTCGTCGGCTTCGCCTTCAAGACCGCGGCCGTGCCCTTCCACTTCTGGGTGCCCGACACGTACGTGGGCGCGCCGCTGCCCGTCGCCGCCTACCTCTCCGTGATCGGCAAGGCGGTCGGCTTCACCGGCCTCATCCTGGTGACGGTCGTGGCCTTCCCCTCGTACGCGTCGGTGTGGGCACCGGCCCTCGCCGTCCTCGCCGCGCTGACCATGACCGCGGGCAACGTCGCCGCGCTCCGCCAGCGCCCCGAGCGCGCCCACAGCGCGGTGCGCCTGCTCGCCTGGTCCTCCGTCGGCCAGGCGGGCTACCTGCTCGTGCCCATCGCCGCCGCCGGCTACGCCGACGACCCCGCGCACGCCATCGGCTCCACCGTCGCGTACGCCCTGATGTACGCCGCCGTGAACCTCGGCGCGTTCGCCGTCGCCGCGCTGGTGGCCCGTACGAGCCCTCGCAACCGCATCACCGACTACCGGGGCCTCTACGCCCGCCGGCCGCTCGCCGCGCTCGCCCTGGGCTTCTTCCTGCTCTGCCTGGCGGGCCTGCCGCCGGGCATCATCGGCCTCTTCGCGAAGGTCACGGTCTTCAGCGCGGCCGTCGACGCGGGGCTGGGCTGGCTGGCCGTCGTCATGGCCCTCAACGTCGTGATCGCGCTGTACTACTACCTCCAGTGGACGGCGATCCTCTTCCGCCCGGCGGAGACGGCGGAGGAGGCGGCGGAGACGCCGGCACCCGTACGGATCCCGCTGCCGCTGGGCGCGGCCATCGCCCTCGCCGCGGTGGCGGGCATCGCCCTCTCGGGCGCCCCCCAACTGGTCCTCCGCTTCGCCTCGGGAACGCTGCTCTAGGGCCGAGCGCCGCGGGCGGGCCCGGCGCGTAGGCCGCTGTCCGCCGGACGGGCGACCCGCGCCGGGGGAACCCCGCACCTTCGTCTGGCGTTGACCGGTCAGGAAGGTTCCACTGGAGACTCCACCGCGAGCCGCAGCGCGCGTGGACGCACGACAGCGCAAAGGGTTCCCCTGCCGCACCACTTGGAGGGCGTACCGTGCACCGCCGGCACAACGGGCTCAGGACCGCAGTCCTCCTCGGGGGGCTGTCCGCACTCATCATCGTCATCGGCAGCCTCTTCGGGCGGGCGGGCCTGATCATCGCCGTCCTGGTGGCGCTGGGCACCAACGCCTACGCCTACTGGAACAGCGACAAGCTGGCCCTGCGGGCCATGCGCGCCCGCCCCGTCAGCGAGTTCGAGGCCCCGGCGCTCTACCGCATGGTCCGCGAGCTCTCCACGGCCGCCCGCAGGCCCATGCCCCGGTTGTACATCTCGCCGACCGACGCCCCCAACGCCTTCGCGACCGGCCGCAACCCCCGCAACGCCGCCGTCTGCTGCACGGACGGCATCCTGCGCCTCCTGGACGAGCGCGAGCTGCGCGGCGTCATCGGCCACGAGCTCAGCCACGTCTACAACCGCGACATCCTCATCTCCTCGATCGCGGGCGCGCTCGCCTCGGTGGTGATGTTCCTGGTGAACTTCGCGTGGCTGGTCCCCTTCGGCAGGTCGGACGACGACGAGGGCCCGGGCATCGTCGGCATGATCATGATCATGCTGCTGGGCCCGGTCGCGGCGTCCCTCATCCAGCTCGCCGTCAGCCGCTCCCGCGAGTACGAGGCCGACGCCTCCGGCGCCCGCCTCACGGGCGACCCGCTCGCCCTGGCCTCGGCACTGCGCAAGCTGGAGACGGGCACCCAGCGCCTGCCCCTGCCCCCCGAGCCGCGCATCGAGACCGCCAGCCACATGATGATCGCGAACCCGTTCCGCGCGGGCGAGGGAGGCATGACCAAGCTGTTCTCCACGCACCCGCCGATGGGGGAGCGCATCGCCCGCCTGGAGCAGATGGCGGGCGGCCACCGGGACCGGTGACCGCCCGGTTGCTTTCCTGCTCGCCGCTCCGCCCGGTCAGCCGATGGGGAGGCCGTTGTACGTCCCTCCCTGGCAGACCAGCACGGGATCGAAGTCGGCCCCGACCGTCACGTCGACCGTCCCGCCCCCGCCGATGCACTGTGCGGGGGTCACCTCCGTGGACGCGGGCACGGTGGGGACGGGAGGCAGGGGCGGCAGAGGCGGAGGCTCGGGGTCGCCGGCCCGGGCGACCCCCGCGCCGAGTGTTCCGGCGAGCACCACGGCGGACACCGCGGCGCCGAGGGCATGTCGCGTACGGATGCGCATGGCGGGCTCCTCACGCTCGTCGCGTGTCAGCCGGACGGCGGACACGGCGGACAGCCCACGATGACGGTGAGGCCGGTCCGGGGCACGCGGCGTTAGGCCGTACGGGGGACGCGCAGGTCTTCCCCCGCTGCTGGCAACCGCAGGTCAGAGGCCCTGCGTCCCACTCGCTGAGGGCATCGACGCGTGGGAGGCTGTTTTCATGAGGTTCATCCTGAACATCATCTGGTTGATCTTGTGCGGGTTCTGGATGGCGATCGGTTACGTGGTCGCCGGCTTGATCTGCTGCGTACTCATCGTGACCATTCCGTTCGGCATCGCATCGTTCCGCATCGCGAGCTACGCGCTCTGGCCGTTCGGGCGGACGACCGTCGAGCGGCGCGACGCGGGCGCCGGGTCGCTGATCGGGAACATCATCTGGTTCGTCTTCGCGGGCTGGTGGCTGGCCCTGGGCCACATCGTCACCGGCATCGCCCTGTGCGTGACGATCATCGGAATCCCGCTGGGCATCGCGAACTTCAAGCTGATCCCGGTCTCGCTCTTCCCGCTGGGCCGCGAAATCGTCCCGACGGACCAGGCGTTCGCCGGCTACCGCTGAACCGGCGGCGCGCGAAAGCGGGTTGAGCGCGGTTACAGCGACCGCAGGGTCTCCTCGGCCTCGGGGGTCAGGACGAGGGGGCCTTCGCCGTGCGTCCACACCGCGCGGATGTCGAGGTGCCGGAAGCGCCAGCCTCCGGCGGTGCGCACGACCTCGCCCGCGAACGTGCCGCCGACGGTGAAGTGGTCCCCGGGGCCCGATCCGCGGACCGCGCGGGTGGAGGCCGGGTGGACGTGGATCATCAGGGCGTTCCAGTGCACCATGGCGCGGTCCCCGGTGATGTCCATGACGTAGTTGGTGCCGATGTGCTGCGTGCGCTCGAACTTGGCCATGGTGGCCGCCTGGGAGGCGGCCAGGCCGTCGATGCCCTCCTCCGTCCCGACCGGCGACGTGATCCGCACGTCCGGCGTGAACAGCCCGCGGGCCCAGGCGTCGTCGAAGCGGCGGGCGTCGAGGCTCAGCAGGTAGCGGTCGATGAGGTCCGTGAGGGCGGCGCGGTCGGTCAGGGCGTCGATGCGGGCCTGGAGGCCTGCGGTCCCGGTGGTGAACTCCGGTGCGGTGAGGGTCATGGCGGCACGCTCCCTGTGTCGGTGGACGGGCCCGCCGCGGGCGGGCCGGCCGTACACCGAAGACGCTAAAAGCTCGACATAACTTGAGGTCAAGCCCGCCGGGCGGACCGGCTCCGGGAACGCCGAAGGCGCGCCGGAAGGGATCCCTTCCGGCGCGCCTTCGGCGTGACTGCCGTCAGCCGTCGTTCCCGGGTCAGCGGTAGTTGACGAACTGGATCGCGAAGTCCAGGTCCTTGCCCTTGAGGAGGGCCTGGACGGCCTGGAGGTCGTCACGGCTCTTGGAGCTGACGCGCAGCTCGTCGCCCTGGACCTGGGCCTTGACGCCCTTGGGGCCCTCATCACGGATGATCTTGGCGACCTTCTTGGCGTTCTCCTGGGAGATGCCTTCCTCGATCGAGGCGAAGATCTTGTATTCCTTGCCGGAGGCCTGCGGCTCGCCCGCGTCGAGGGACTTCAGCGAGATGCCGCGCTTGACCAGCTTGGTCTCGAAGATGTCGAGAACCGCCTTCACCCGCTCCTCGGCGTTGGCGCGCATCTCGATCTTCTCGCCGGACCAAGCGATCGAGGCGCCCACGCCCTTGAAGTCGTAGCGCTGCGAGATCTCCTTGGCGGCCTGGTTGAGGGCGTTGTCGACCTCCTGCCGCTCGACCTTCGAGACGATGTCGAAACTGGAGTCGGCCATATTGAGTTGGCTCCTCGTACGTAGATCCATCGGGGGGTGCGGTCCGGGCTGCCGCCGGCTCGGGGCCGGCGGCGGACCGCCCCGTCAGCCTAGCCACCCCGGGCCCGTTCGCACGGGCGATGAACCGAGTGGCGGACCACCCCAGGTCATCGGGTATGGTTTACGTCGTTGCCCCGGCGCGAATCGAAAGAGAGCCCGAGGTAGCACCCCATGGCGGTGTGCCCGAGTGGCCAATGGGAGCGGACTGTAAATCCGTCGGCTTAGCCTACCCAGGTTCGAATCCTGGCGCCGCCACGGAATGAGGCCCCTGACCTGAAAAGGTCAGGGGCTTCTTTCGTTTCCGGCCCCGCCCTCCGGCCGTTTTCCCGCCCCGGCCCGTCAGCCTTCCGCCGCGGCCTTCACCGCCTCCGCCACCGGCGTGTCCCCGCTGATCAGCTCCAGCGTCCGGCCGGCCGTCCCCGGCTCGTCCAGCAGCGCCACGAGGACCGCCGCGACGTCGTCCCGGGTCACCTCGCCCCGCCCCGTGGACTCCCCGAGCGCCACCCGGCCCGTGCCGGCGTCGTCCGTGAGCCGCCCCGGCCGCAGGATCGTCCAGTCCAGGCCGGCACGCGCCCGGACGTCCGCGTCCGCCGCGCCCTTCGCGCGCAGGTACGCGGCGAAGACCGGATCGGTGCCCTCCGGAGGCTCGCGGTCGGCACCCATGGAGGAGACCACGAGGAAGCGGCGGACGCCGGCCGCCTCGGCCGCGTCGGCGAAGAGGGAGGCCGCCCCGCGGTCCACGGAGTCCTTGCGGTCGATGCCGCTGCCCGGCCCCGCGCCGGCCGCGAAGACCGCGGCGTCGGCCGACTCCAGGTGCCTCACCAGATCCGCCACGGAGGCCGACTCCAGGTCGCACACGACCGGTTCGGCACCGGCCGCCAGCAGGGCGCCGGCCTGTTCGGGCCTGCGGATGACGCCCGCGATCTCGTCCCCGCGCGCGGAGAGCAGCCGCTCCAGCCGCAGCGCGATCTGACCATGTCCACCAGCGATGACAATGCGCATGATCCGACCGTACGCCGATCACCGGAATCCGACAGAGGGCCTCGCCGGACCCCTCGGCGCCCCGCGTCAGGACGGCTCGCCCCCGCCGCGCGAGGACTGCCGGGGCAGCTCCAGGGCCGCGGCGGCCGAGCCGTCGCAGTACTCCCGCACCGCGCTCGTACGGGCCACGACGCGGCCCTTGTGCACCACGAGGCGGCTGTAGGCCATCGACAGCACGCCCTCGACGCGCTCGCCCCGTACGGCCAGGAGCTCGGCCGGAAAGCCCGCCTCCACCCGCACCCGCGGCAGCCCCATGGCCGCCCGGGCCCACCCGCTGACCGCCTCGTACGCCTCCTCGGGCCGCAGCTCGCCGTGCGAGGCCAGCAGGAACGCGGCCTCCAGGGGATCGCCGCGCCCGACCGGATTGGCCGCGTCGCGCAGGGCGCCGCTGCCGGCCGCCACCCGCACCCCCGCCGCCCGCAGCAGCCGCACCGGGGCGCAGCGCGAGACGCGGGCGCCGCGCTGCTCCAGCGTCCCGCAGTCGCCCTGCGGCAGGCAGACGACGGTCACTCCGGCGGCGGACAGCTGCTCGGCGGCGCGCACGGCCAGGTCGCGGGGGAGGCGGGCGAGGCCGCCGCAGGGGCCGAGGGTGACGCGGGGGCGCAGGCCCCCGGCCATGGCGGCCAGCCGGGCGAGCCGGGCCGGGTCGGAGCCGTCGGTGTGCAGGTCGACGGGGCAGCCGTACGCGGCGGCGAGGTCGAGGGCGGCCTCGGCGAAGCCGGTGGGGTCGGGGTCGAGGTCGGGGCAGCCGCCGACGGCCGCGCCCATCTTCACGGCGTCCCGCAGCTGGGCCAGCCCGTCGGCCCCGGCGGCGCCGGTGAGCAGCCGGGGCACGGCGACGGCGGTGAGGTCGGTGAGCCCGCGCAGGGCCCGCCGGGCCTGGAGCACGGCCTCCAGCGAGCGCAGCCCCTGGACGTCGCCGATGCGGACGTGGCAGCGCAGGGCGGTGGCCCCGTGCCCGAGCTGGAGCAGCGCGGCCTCGGTGGCGCGCCGCTGGACGTCCTCCGCGGCGTACGAGACGGGCCCGTCGGCCTCGGCGGTGAGCGCGGTGGCGCCGTGCGCGTGCGGCTCGGCGGGTGCGGGCAGCAGCAGATAGCCGCTGAGGTCCACGCGCGGGCCGGGCGCCAGGCTGCCGGCGGTGCCCACCGCCTCGATGTGACCGCCGCTCAGCCGCACGTCCACGGTGCGGCCGTCGGCGAGGCGGGCGCCGCCGAGCACGAGGGCACCGTCGCCGGGCGCGGCGGCGGGCCGGGGGGCCTCGCCCCCGGGGTTCGCCGGGGGCTGCGGCTGGCTGTCGGGCATCGCGCTCCTCCGGGGGCCGGGGCGTGCATGATCACGCAGCAGGTCCGAGCGTAGGGCGCGGCAGGAACGGCTTCGAGCAAGCGACGAATAGTCGTACTGGTGTGGTGCGAGAAGGCTTCCGTGGCGCCGCCGCGGGCGCCGTCCGGATACGGATTTCACCTTCGGCGGCCAACCGTGTAATGTCTTCCTCGCTCGCCCCAATAGCTCAGTCGGCAGAGCGTCTCCATGGTAAGGAGAAGGTCAACGGTTCGATTCCGTTTTGGGGCTCTGGTGTGAGAGTCTCCCCGCCTTCGGGCGGGGAGTATCTCCCGCATCAAAGCGGTGTAGCTCAGTCGGTAGAGCAAGCGGCTCATAATCGCTGTGTCACCGGTTCAAGTCCGGTCACCGCTACACGTAGTAGCCGATTGTGGGGTCGGTCCCTCCGGTCGGCTACTCTTGTCTGCGTTCATCCGTCCATTCCGTCAAGGAGCACTCACGTGGCTGCCACCGACGTCCGCCCGAAGATCACGCTGGCCTGCGTGGAGTGCAAGGAGCGGAACTACATCACCAAGAAGAACCGGCGTAACGACCCGGACCGTCTTGAGATGAAGAAGCACTGCCCCCGTTGCAACTCGCACACCGCGCACCGCGAGACGCGATAACAACAGGCTCGTTCGCGAGGCCGTCCCCATTCTCCGGGGGCGGCCTCGCGGCGTATCCGCCACCGTTCACCACTGCCGCAGGAGGTACCGGGCCATGGCGCTCGACCAGTCCTTCGTAGGGCGGACCTACCCGGCCACCGAACCGTACGAGGTCGGCCGGGAGAAGATCCGCGAATTCGCCGAGGCCATCGGCGACACCAATCCGGCGTACACCGACCCGGAGGCCGCCAAGGCGCTGGGCCACCCGGACGTGATCGCCCCGCCGACCTTCGTCTTCTCCGTCACATACCGGGCGGCCGGCGCGGTCGTGAACGACCCGCAGCTGGGCCTGGACTACTCGCGCGTCGTGCACGGCGACCAGAAGTTCGCCTACGCCCGCCCCGTGCGGGCCGGCGACCGCCTGTCGGTGGTCTCCACGATCGAGTCGATCAAGTCCCTCGCGGGCAACGACGTCCTGTCGATCCGCGGCGAGGTCCGGGACGAGCACGGTGAGCACGTGGTGACCGCGCACCTGACCCTGGTGGCCCGCGCGGCCGAGGAGGCGTAGATGACTGCCCGGATCTCCTACGACGAGGTCGAGGTCGGCACGGAGCTGCCGGTCCGCTCCTTCCCGGTGACCCGCGCGGACCTGGTCCGCTACGCGGGCGCCTCGGGCGACTTCAACCCGATCCACTGGAACGAGAAGTTCGCCAAGGAGGTGGGCCTGCCGGACGTGATCGCGCACGGCATGTTCACCATGGCCGAGGCGGCGCGGGTGGTCACGGACTGGGCGGGCGACCCGGGCGCCGTCGCCGAGTACGGCGTGCGCTTCACCCGCCCGGTCGTCGTGCCCAACGACGACGAGGGCGCGGTCATCGAGGTCGGCGGCAAGGTCGCGGCCAAGGACGACGAGAACCGCACGGTCCGGGTGGACCTGGTGGTCATGAGCGGGGGCCGGAAGGTCCTGGGAATGTCGCGAGCGGTCGTACGCCTCGCCTGACAGAGAGAGGGCGCCGCGCAGAAGCCCGGCGCCCTCCCCCTTTGACACCCGAACTAAGTAATCACTAACTTACTTCCATGGTCAGAATGAGCGCGGAGGAACGGCGCGAGAGTGTGATCCGCGCCGCGGTCACGGAGTTCGCGCGGTCGGGGTACAAGGGCACGTCCACGGAGGCGATCGCGCGCCGCGTGGGCGTCTCGCAGCCGTATCTCTTCCGGCTTTTCCCCACCAAGGAAGCGATCTTCCTGGCGGCGGCCCGCCGCTGCCTGGAGGAGACCCGCGAGGTCTTCGCGAAGGCCGTCGAGGGCGCGCCGCCCCGCGGGGCGCTCCAGGCCATGGCCGCGGCCTACGACCACCTCATCGCCGAGGACCCCGAGAAGCTCCGGATGCAGATGCAGATCTACGTCGCGGTGGCCTCGGCCGAGGCGGCGGGGGACCACGAGTTCGGCAGCGCGATCCGCAAGGCCTGGCTGGAGCTGTGGGACGGGGTGCATCTGGCGCTCGGCGGGGAGGCGAAGGAAACGACGGGGTTCCTGGCCAAGGGCATGCTGATCAACACGCTGATGTCCCTGGGCTTCCCGCCGGACCACAGGGTGTGGGCGGGCTTCTGAGGAAGAGTCCCACGAGCGGACCTTCATACCCACAAAAATTAGTGAGTACTCACTTAGCATATCTGGGGGGATCTTCATGCAGTCCAAGGCCGTCTGGGCCCTGGTCGTCACCGGCGTGGCGGGCTTCATGGCCGCGCTGGACAACCTGGTCGTCACCACCGCCCTCCCGGCCATCCGCCAGGACCTCGGCGGGGCGCTGGAAGACCTCGAATGGACCGTCAACGCCTACACGCTCACCTACGCGGTCCTGCTCATGTCCGGCGCGGCCCTCGGCGACCGCTTCGGCCGCCGCAAGCTCTTCGTCGCCGGCCTCACGATCTTCACCGCGGCCTCCGCCGCGGCCGCCCTGGCGCCCGGCATCGAGGCCCTGATCGCCGCCCGGGCTGTCCAGGGCGTGGGCGCCGCCATCACGACGCCCCTGTCCCTCACCCTGCTCACCGCGGCCGTCCCCGCCGCCCGCCGGGGCGTCGCGTACGGCATCAAGGGCGCCGTGGACGGGCTGGCCGTGGCCGGCGGCCCGCTGATCGGCGGCACGCTCACCGAGCACCTCTCCTGGCAGTGGATCTTCTGGCTCAACGTCCCGCTGGGCCTGGCCCTCATCCCCCTCGCCCGCCTCCGCCTCCAGGAGTCCCACGCGCCGGACGCCCGCCTCGACGTCCCCGGCACGCTTCTTGTCAGCGGCGGCCTCTTCGGCATCGTCTACGGCCTGGTCAACGCGAACCCGCACGGCTGGACGAGCCCCCAGGTCCTGACGGCCCTCGTCGCGGGCAGCGCCCTCATAGGAGCCTTCATCCGCCACGGTCTCCGGGCCGAGCACCCCGTGCTGCCCCTGCGCATCTTCGGAAACCGGGCCTTCGCCGCCGTCAACGCCGCGAGTGTCTGCATGTTCCTGGGCATGTTCGGCTCGATCTTCCTGCTCAGCCAGTTCCTCCAGAACGCCCTCGGCTACTCGCCCACGCAGGCGGGGCTGCGCATGCTCCCCTGGACCGCGATGCCGATGATCGCGGCGCCGCTCTCCGGCTACCTCGCCGACCGCGTCGGCAGCCGGCCGGTCGTCATCACCGCCCTCGCCCTCCAGGCGCTGGGCCTGGCCGACTTCGCCCTCATCATGAGCCCGGACGTCTCCTACGCGGCCCAGCTCCCGGGCCTGATCGTCAGCGGCATCGGCATGGGCCTGTTCTTCGCCCCCGCGGCGAGCCTGACCATGTCCAGCGTCCGCCCGGCGGACCAGGGCATGGCCTCCGGCGCGAACAGCGCTCTGCGCGAGGTGGGCGGGGCGCTGGGCGTCGCCGTCCTGGCCGCGCTGTTCTCGGCGCACGGCGGCTACGGCTCCCCCCAACGCTTCGCCGACGGCCTCGCCCCGGCCCTCTGGGCGGGCGCGGCGACGGTGGCGCTCGGGGCGCTGGCAGCCACGCGGATACCCGCCCGGGGTGGGGCGAGCCCCGTCCCCACCGCTGCGCGGCGGGGGCACGCCCACCCACCCGCCCGTGACTGACAAGGCAGGGGGCTGCACCGGAAAGCCGGCCTGCAGCTATCTGCGGACCACCCCCGCCGCTGCGCGGCGGGGGTTCATGCCCACCCACCCGCCCGTTACTGGAGTCGCAGAGGCGCTGCACCGGATGCCGCCAGGGGGCAAGCGGGCGGCCAGGTGGTGACGAGCGGAGGGGGGGGGGCGGGGGTGTAGGGGTGGGGGTCCGGGGCGCTGACGTGTATTTGTGGGCCCGAAGGAGAAAAGGGCGAGGGCACGTCGCGGGGGGCGGGCCCGTAAATATACGGCCCCGGACCCCCACCCCGGAGCCCCCGGCACCCGGCCCCGCCCCCGGCCCCGCACCCCCACCCCGGAGGCCCCGAGCCCCGGCCCCAGCCCACCCGTACCCTGGTCGAGTGCAGGAACGACACGACGCCCCCCTCGCCCCCCTGACCACCTTCAGGCTCGGCGGCCCCGCCCGCCGCCTGATCACGGCGACCACCGACGCCGACGTGATCGCCGCCGTCCGCGAGGCCGACGAGACCGGAACCCCGCTGCTGATCATCGGCGGCGGCAGCAACCTCGTCATCTCCGACAAGGGCTTCGACGGCACCGCCCTGCGCATCGCGACGACCGGCTTCACCCTCGACGGCACCGCCCTCGAACTCGCCGCCGGCGAGAACTGGTCCGACGCCGTGGCCCGCACCGTCGAAGCCGGCCTCGCCGGCGTCGAGTGCCTCGCCGGCATCCCCGGCTCCGCCGGCGCCACCCCGATCCAGAACGTCGGCGCCTACGGCCAGGACGTCGCCCAGACGATCACCGAGGTCGTCGCGTACGACCGCCGCACCGGCGAGACGGTCACCCTCACCAACTCCGAGTGCGCCTTCTCGTACCGGCACAGCCGCTTCAAGCAGGACCCCGCCCGCTACGTCGTGCTGCGCGTCCGCTTCGAGCTGGAGGACGCGGACGGCCTGTCCGCGCCCATCCGCTACCCCGAGACCGCCCGCGCCCTCGGCGTCGAGGCCGGCGACCGCGTCCCCGCGGCGCAGGCCCGCGAGACGGTCCTCAAGCTACGCGCGGGCAAGGGCATGGTCCTGGACCCCGAGGACCACGACACGTGGTCGGCGGGCTCGTTCTTCTGCAACCCGATCCTGACGGAGGCGGAGCACGGGGCGTTCCTGGCCCGCGTGGCGGAACGCCTGGGGCCGGACGTGGCACCGCCCGCGTACCCGGCGGGGGAGGGCTTCATGAAGACGTCCGCGGCCTGGCTGATCGACAAGGCGGGGTTCACGAAGGGGTACGGGGCGGGCCCGGCGCGGATCAGCACGAAGCACACGCTGGCGCTGACCAATCGTGGCGAGGCCACCACGGAGGACCTCTTGGCTCTCGCCAGGGAGGTCCGGGCAGGCGTCCACGAGGCGTTCGGCGTGACGCTGGTGAACGAACCGGTCACGGTGGGCGTGGCGCTGTAGCGAAGAGCGGCCTCAGGCGGCCAGCCAGGCGTCGATCCCCGCCAGCAACCCCGCCCGGACGGGCGCGGGCGCAGCCGACCCCCGTACCGACTGCCGTGCCAGCTCCGCCAGCTCCGCGTCCGTGAAGCCGTGGTGCTGCCGCACCAGCTCGTACTGCGCGGCGAGCCGCGAGCCGAAGAGCAGGGGGTCGTCCGCGCCGAGAGCTATCGGCACGCCGGCGTCCCACAGCGCCCGCAGCGGCACGTCGCCCGGCTTCTCGTAGACGCCCAGGGCGACGTTGGAGGAGGGGCAGACCTCGCACGTCACGCCCCGCTCCGCGAGCTTCCGCAGCAGCCGGGGGTCCTCGGCGGACCGCACGCCGTGCCCGACGCGCGACGCGTGCAGGTCGTCCATGCAGTCCCGCACGCTGCTCGGCCCGGACAGCTCGCCGCCGTGCGGCGCGGCCAGCAGCCCGCCCTCCCGCGCGATCTCGAACGCGCGGTCGAAGTCGCGCGCGAGCCCGCGCCGCTCGTCGTTGGAGAGCCCGAACCCGACGACACCCCGGTCGGCGTACCGCACGGCGAGCCGGGCCAGCGTACGGGCGTCCAGCGGGTGCTTCATGCGGTTCGCGGCGACGAGCACCCGCATGCCCAGCCCGGTCTCCTTCGACGCGCTCTCGACCGCGTCCAGGATGATTTCCAGGGCGGGGATCAGCCCGCCCAGCCGCGGCGCGTACGACGTCGGGTCGACCTGGATCTCCAGCCACCCGGAGCCGTCCCGGACGTCTTCCTCCGCGGCCTCCCGCACCAGCCGCTGGATGTCTTCCGGTGACCGGAGGCAGGACCGCGCGATGTCGTAGAGGCGCTGGAAGCGGAACCAGCCCCGCTCGTCCGTCGCCCGCAGCTTCGGCGGCTCGCCGCCGCTCAGCGCCTCCGGGAGGTGCACGCCGTACTTGTCGGCGAGCTCCAGCAGGGTGGAAGGCCGCATCGACCCGGTGAAGTGAAGATGCAGATGGGCTTTCGGCAGCAGCCTGACGTCACGAACACTCTCCATTCGCAGATCCTGCCGCAAGCACCGCCGAAACCGGAAGGCACTTTCGCTGAACGCCCGCCAACGGGCGGCGCACCGAACGCCGCACCGAAAACGCATACGGGCCCCCGGCACAGCCGGGAGCCCGTCGTCGTGCGGACCGCGATCAGTCGCGCGCCTCCGCCAGCAGCTTCTGAATCCGCGAGACGCCCTCGGCCAGATCCTCGTCACCCAGCGCGTAGGACAGCCGCAGGTACCCCGGCGTGCCGAACGCCTCACCCGGCACCACCGCGACCTCGACCTCTTCCAGGATCAGCGCGGCGAGCTCCACGGACGTGGCGGGCCGCTTGCCGCGGATCTCCTTGCCGAGCAGGCCCTTCACGGACGGGTAGGCGTAGAACGCACCCTCCGGCTCGGGGCAGAGGACGCCGTCGATCTCGTTGAGCATCCGCACGATCGTGCGGCGGCGCCGGTCGAAGGCGGTCTTCATCTCGTCGACGGCGGACAGGTCGCCCGACACGGCGGCGATGGCCGCGCGCTGTGCGACGTTGGACACGTTGGACGTGGCGTGCGACTGGAGGTTCGTCGCGGCCTTGATGACGTCCTGCGGGGCGATGACCCACCCGACGCGCCAGCCGGTCATGGCGTACGTCTTGGCGACGCCGTTGACGACGATGCACTTGTCGCGCAGCTCCGGCACGACCACGGGCAGCGAGGAGAACTCGGCGTCGCCGTAGACCAGGTGCTCGTAGATCTCGTCGGTCAGGACCCACAGCCCGTGCTCCGCGGCCCAGCGGCCGACCGCCTCCACCTGCTCGCGCGAGTAGACCGCGCCCGTCGGGTTGGACGGGGAGACGAAGAGCAGCACCTTCGTCCGCTCCGTGCGGGCGGCCTCCAGCTGCTCGACCGACACCATGTAACCGGTGGTCTCGTCGGCCACGACCTCCACCGGCACACCGCCGGCCAGCCGGATCGACTCCGGGTAGGTGGTCCAGTACGGGGCGGGGACGATGACCTCGTCGCCCGGGTCGAGGATCGCGGCGAAGGCCTCGTAGATGGCCTGCTTGCCGCCGTTGGTGACCAGGACCTGCGACGCCTCGACCTGGTAGCCGGAGTCGCGCAGCGTCTTCGCGGCGATCGCGGCCTTCAGCTCGGGGAGGCCGCCGGCGGGCGTGTAGCGGTGGTTCTTCGGGTCGCGGCAGGCCTCCACCGCGGCCTCGACGATGTAGCCGGGGGTGGGGAAGTCGGGCTCGCCGGCGCCGAAGCCGATCACCGGGCGCCCGGCGGCCTTGAGGGCCTTGGCCTTGGCGTCGACGGCGAGGGTGGCGGACTCGGAGATCGATCCGACACGGGTCGACACCCGGCGCTCGGTGGGGGACTGGACGGGGGGCTCGGAAGGAGTCGCAGCGGTCATGGGGGCATCGTTGCAGACGGGGGACGAAGCGGGCACACCCGTTTCACGGACGGCTCACGGTCCCCTCCCGAAGGCCCGGAATGCGACGTTCCGGCCCCACCGCGGCACAAGCTGTTCGACGCACGCCCCGGGACCACGTACACTCATCCACCGTTGGCCCTCACCGGCCGCGATCCGGCTCTGCACACACCGTGCACACACCCGGATGCGGTACGTTGGGGAACCACAAAGGGTCGTAGCTCAATTGGTAGAGCACTGGTCTCCAAAACCAGCGGTTGGGGGTTCAAGTCCCTTCGGCCCTGCTACACGCATCGTCACCAGGGTGCGTGCGTGCGTACGTAGAGAAATGCACCGCCGTGCGGCTCAACCGGGCGCGGCACGGCTCACGACCCGGATTCAGGTGAGGACGTAGTGACGGAAGCCCTTGGCTCCACCGCGACGCCTGAGAGCGGTCGTCCCGAGGACGAGGTGGCCGCCAAAAAGGGCCGCCGTGGCGGGAAGCGCGGGAAGAAGGGCCCCTTCGGCCGCCTCGCGCTCTTCTACCGTCAGATCGTCGCAGAGCTCCGCAAGGTCGTCTGGCCCACCCGGGGCCAGCTGTCGACGTACACCACCGTGGTGATCGTCTTTGTCGTCATCGTCATTGGCCTGGTCACCGTGATTGACTATGGGTTCACCAACGCCGTCAAGTACGTCTTCGGCTGAATCCGCGGGTAGGGCGGCTGCCGTGAGGCGAGCCGCCCCTTTCGCACGTTCCACCCCTTGTAGCCAGGAAGAAGCAGCCACGTGTCTGACCCGAACCTGAACGACGCCGCCGAGAAGGCCGCTGAGGCGGCAGAGGCCGACGTGGATGCCACTGTCACGGCCGAGGTCGAGGGCGACGACACCGCGCAGGAGATCGTCGAGGGCGCCGACGCCGCCGACGAGCTCGACGCCGAGGAAGCCGCTGCCGGCGAGCCGGCCGAGGAGGCCGCCCTCCACGTCGAGTCCGACGAGGACGCCGAGTCCGCCGAGAGCGACGAGGCCGCTGACGAAGCCGCCGAGGAGGCCGAAGAGGCCGCCGAGGAGGAGCCCGTCGACCCGGTCGCCGCCCTCCGCGAGGAGCTCCGCGGCCTGCCCGGCGAGTGGTACGTCATCCACACCTACGCCGGTTACGAGAACCGCGTGAAGACCAACCTCGAGCAGCGCGCCGTCTCGCTCAACGTCGAGGACTACATCTTCCAGGCCGAGGTGCCGCAGGAGGAGGTCGTCCAGATCAAGAACGGCGACCGCCGCACCGTCCGCCAGAACAAGCTCCCGGGCTACGTCCTGGTGCGCATGGACCTGACGAACGAGTCCTGGGGCGTCGTCCGCAACACCCCGGGTGTCACCGGCTTCGTCGGCAACGCCTACGACCCGTACCCGCTGACGCTGGACGAGATCGTCAAGATGCTCGCCCCGGAGGCCGAGGAGAAGGCCGCCCGCGAGGCCGCCGAGGCCGAGGGCAAGCCGGCGCCGCAGCGCAAGGTCGAGGTCCAGGTCCTGGACTTCGAGGTCGGCGACTCGGTCACCGTCACCGACGGCCCGTTCGCCACCCTGCAGGCCACGATCAACGAGATCAACGCCGACTCGAAGAAGGTCAAGGGCCTCGTCGAGATCTTCGGCCGCGAGACCCCGGTCGAGCTGAGCTTCGACCAGATCCAGAAGAACTGACACTTCTGAACAAACGCTTCCGAACAGGTCAGACGGGCTGCTGAAGCCCGTCTGACCTGCTCGGTTTTTGGCCGTAGCACGTTACCCGTTATCGTGGTGCGGTATGCCTGTGCGCACTGTGCGCGGGCAAAAAAACTCTCACTAGGACCCGGAGAGAGCAATGCCTCCCAAGAAGAAGAAGATCACGGGGCTTATCAAGCTCCAGATCAGCGCCGGTGCCGCCAACCCGGCCCCGCCGGTCGGCCCCGCGCTGGGTCAGCACGGCGTCAACATCATGGAGTTCTGCAAGGCCTACAACGCCGCGACCGAGTCGCAGCGTGGCATGGTCGTGCCGGTGGAGATCACGGTCTACGAGGACCGTTCCTTCACCTTCGTCACCAAGACTCCGCCGGCCGCGAAGCTGATCCTCAAGGCCGCGGGCGTGGAGAAGGGCTCCGGCGAGCCGCACAAGACCAAGGTCGCCAAGATCACCGAGGCGCAGGTCCGCGAGATCGCCACGACCAAGATGCCCGACCTGAACGCGAACGACCTCGACGCCGCGTCGAAGATCATCGCCGGCACCGCCCGTTCCATGGGCATCACGGTCGAGGGCTGACCTCCACCCCCCCTGGCAGTACCCGTGGAAGGGCCAGCGCCGGCCCGCACCACGACTCCAATCACCACTGAGGAGTTTCAGTGAAGCGCAGCAAGACTCTTCGCAACGCGGACGCGAAGGTCGACCGGGAGCGTCTGTACGCCCCGCTCGAGGCCGTCCGCCTGGCGAAGGAGACCTCCGCCACCAAGTTCGACGCGACCGTCGAGGTTGCCATGCGCCTGGGTGTCGACCCGCGCAAGGCCGACCAGATGGTCCGTGGCACCGTGAACCTTCCGCACGGCACCGGTAAGACCGCCCGGGTCCTGGTCTTCGCGACCGGCGACCGTGCCGAGGCCGCGCGTGCCGCGGGCGCCGACATCGTCGGCGCCGACGAGCTCATCGACGAGGTCGCGAAGGGCCGTCTGGACTTCGACGCCGTCGTCGCCACCCCGGACCTCATGGGCAAGGTCGGCCGCCTCGGCCGCGTGCTCGGTCCCCGTGGCCTGATGCCGAACCCGAAGACCGGCACCGTCACCCCGGACACGGCCAAGGCCGTGACCGACATCAAGGGCGGCAAGATCGAGTTCCGCGTCGACAAGCACTCGAACCTGCACTTCATCATCGGCAAGGTCTCCTTCGACGAGGCCAAGCTGGTGGAGAACTACGCCGCGGCGCTCGAGGAGATCACCCGCCTCAAGCCGTCCGCCGCGAAGGGCCGCTACATCAAGAAGGCCGCCATCACCACCACGATGGGCCCCAGCATCCCGCTGGACAGCAACCGCACCCGCAACCTCCTGGTGGAGGACGAGACCGTCTGATCCTGACCGGATCACGACGCCTCGGCGCGTACGCGTAAGCGAACGAGCAGGCCCCGCATCTCCTGGCGAGATGCGGGGCCTGCTCGCGTTTCCACGCCGTCTCGCCTTCACGCCGCCCCGTGTTTTAACGCCATCCGAACACCGCCCGTGCGCCCGTCCGCCACATCTGCCGGTGTGGTGAACTAACGTTCACATTGATCGCTTTTGAGTAGAGGGGGGAATGGGCATGCACAAGTCCACCTGGAAGCGCCTGAGCGTGTCGGTGACGGCGGTGGCCCTGCTGGCGGGCGTCGCTGCCTGCGGGGGCGACGAGAAGGGCGGCAAGGCGGCCTCGGAGACCTCCGCCAAGTCGGACAAGCAGCCGGCGGCGGGGGTGTCGGTCGAGGCCCTCAACGCGGCCTTCAAGAAGACGCGGTCGGCGAAGTCCGCCAGGTTCACGATGACCATGACGATGCCGGGCCTGGGTGACCAGCCCCTCACCCTGCGGTCCTCCGGCGTCATGGGCTGGGACCCCACGGTCGTGGACCAGCGCATGACCGGCGCCGGGCTGCCCGCCAAGGACGGCGCTCCGGCCGAGAGCCACACCATCACGATCGGCGCCGTCACGTACACCGACGTGGGCGCCGAGGGCGCCGCCAAGAACGACGGCAAGCGCTGGCTCAAGATCGATCTCGCCGCGATGGCCAAGGAGTCCGGCGGCGACGGCAAGGCCCTTGAGCAGCTCATGGGCGGCGGCCAGGGCCAGAGCCAGGACCCGGCCAAGCAGATGGCGCTCCTCAAGGAGTCGCCGGACGTCAAGCTGGTCGGCGAGGAGACGGTCGACGGGCAGAAGGCCCGGCACTACAAGGGCACGCTCTCCCCCGACGAGGCCATGAAGTCCAACAAGAGCCTCGACGGCCTCGGCGAGAAGGACCGGCAGGAGCTGCTGGACACCATCAAGGAGGCCGGCATCACGAAGTACGACATGGACGTCTGGGTGGGCTCCGACGACCTCCCCGTGAAGCTGGTCATGAACATGGACACCGCCAAGGGCCGGATGGAGATCGCTCAGAGCCTCTCCGACTACGGCGCCAAGGCCGACGTCCAGGCGCCGCCGGCGGACCAGACCGTCGACCTGCTGGAGAAGATCAAGAAGATGAAGGAGACCGGCGCCACCCCGTCGCTGGCCTCCTGACCTGCCCGGACGCGTCCGCCCGGGAGCCGATTTGCTTCCGGGCGCCCCGGTCACGTACCTTCGTCCAGAAGCCAAAGACCGCTGGTCGTTGCTGCGCCTCCATCCGGAAGCGTGGTGGCCGAAGGATCCGCTAGCTGCGGGCGACCTGCGCAGGTGATTTGAGGAAGCACTCCCGCGACGACTTCGGGTCGAAGCGGTCGAGTTACGCCCCGAGCGCCTGCGCCGGGGCGTTTCGTTTTGCCCAGGTCCCTTCGCATAGCGGTCCCGAATCACCCGGAAGGAGGCCGAGGCTCATGGCGACGTCCGCCAAGGCTGCTGCGGTTGCCGAGCTGACGGACAAGTTCCGTAGCTCGAACGCCGCTGTGCTGACCGAGTACCGCGGTCTCACCGTGGCTCAGCTCAAGACGCTGCGCCGTTCGCTCGGTGAGAACGCCCAGTACGCCGTGGTGAAGAACACGCTGACCCAGATCGCGGCCCGTGAGGCCGGGATCACGCTGGAGGACCAGCTCTTCGCTGGCCCGACGGCGGTTGCCTTCGTCACCGGTGACCCGGTGGAGTCGGCGAAGGGTCTCCGTGACTTCGCCAAGGAGAACCCCAACCTCATCATCAAGGGCGGTGTCCTTGACGGCAAGGCGCTGTCCGCCGATGAGATCAAGAAGCTTGCGGACCTCGAGTCCCGCGAGGTTCTGCTCAGCAAGCTGGCCGGTGCCATGAAGGGCAAGCAGTCCCAGGCTGCCTCGCTCTTCCAGGCGCTGCCGACGAAGCTCGTCCGCACTGCGGACGCGCTGCGCGCCAAGCTCGCCGAGCAGGGCGGTGCCGAGTAATTCGGCTCGCGCATTGACCGGTGCCTCCCGGCACCGGTCGCAGCGGGCCGTACGCCCGCCGACATGTACATCCCGGCACCTGCCGATTTAGTGGAAGGACCGCCATCATGGCGAAGCTCACCAAGGACGAGCTGCTCGCGCAGTTCGAGGAGATGACCCTCATCGAGCTGGCCGAGTTCGTCTCCGCCTTCGAGGAGAAGTTCGACGTCACCGCCGCCGCTGCCGCGCCGGTCGTCATGGCCGGCGGCGTCGCCGGTGGCGCCGCTGAGGCCGTCGAGGAGAAGGACGAGTTCGACGTCATCCTCACCGCCGCCGGTGACAAGAAGATCCAGGTCATCAAGGTCGTGCGCGAGCTGACCTCCCTGGGTCTGAAGGAGGCCAAGGACCTCGTCGACGGCACCCCGAAGCCGGTCCTCGAGAAGGTCGCCAAGGACGCCGCGGAGAAGGCCGCCGAGGCCCTCAAGGGCGCCGGCGCCTCCGTCGAGGTCAAGTAAGACCTCGCGAGTCGTCTGACTCTTTCCGCCGGCGGCTGCCGGTAGCCAACGGGCGATCACCCATGCGGGTGGTCGCCCGTCGGCGTTTCCCCGGACGGCTGCGCCGAGCACGTCCGGGGGCGAGTATGGTGATCTTCGTTGCCCTCCCGGACGGGCCGTGGGCCTTGACGAACGCGACGGGGCGCGCAATTCTCAGGACGCGTCGCCACATCGGTCCACCGTCCGAGGCATGGATCGAAGGCGAAGAGGGAAGTCTTGCGTCAGGCGATGCCTGCAGGCGTCCGCCGCACGGCGAGGGACAACAGGATCCCGGAGGGAGAGATTGGTATCGCACCGGTCTCCGCACATCCGCTCTGGACATCAGTGGGCCAAGTGGCTACACTGACCCTTTGCGCTGCCTGTTAGCTGCTCCCTGCCCGTCACCAGGGGCATGCCCACTATCGAGCACTGCTGATGGAAACCCGCTGACCTGGGATTTCTTATCGATGCACGGTGTGGGGCCGGTACGCGCGTAGTGAGTCCGAGCCCTCGGAAGGACCCCCTCTTGGCCGCCTCGCGCAACGCCTCGACTGCCAATACGAACAACGGCGCCAGCACCGCCCCGCTGCGCATCTCTTTTGCGAAGATCAAGGAGCCCCTCGAGGTTCCGAACCTCCTTGCGCTGCAGACCGAGAGCTTCGACTGGCTGCTCGGCAATGCCGCCTGGAAGGCTCGCGTCGAGGCTGCGCTGGAGTCCGGTCAGGACGTCCCCACGAAGTCCGGTCTGGAGGAGATCTTCGAGGAGATCTCCCCGATCGAGGACTTCTCCGGGTCGATGTCGCTGACCTTCCGCGACCACCGTTTCGAGCCCCCGAAGAACTCGATCGACGAGTGCAAGGAGCGCGACTTCACGTACGCGGCCCCGCTCTTCGTCACGGCCGAGTTCACCAACAACGAGACCGGTGAGATCAAGTCTCAGACGGTCTTCATGGGCGACTTCCCGCTCATGACCAACAAGGGCACCTTCTGCATCAACGGCACCGAGCGTGTCGTCGTCTCGCAGCTGGTCCGCTCCCCCGGCGTCTACTTCGAC
This sequence comes from Streptomyces sp. SCA2-17, assembly GCF_044336695.1. Taxonomy (NCBI): domain Bacteria; kingdom Bacillati; phylum Actinomycetota; class Actinomycetes; order Kitasatosporales; family Streptomycetaceae; genus Streptomyces; species Streptomyces sp. SCA2-17. The sequence goes on along the minus strand of NZ_CP117521.1, from coordinate 2,692,841 downwards.
TCCTCCATCGACAAGACGTCCGACAAGGACATCTTCACGGCCAAGATCATCCCGTCCCGGGGTGCCTGGCTGGAGATGGAGGTCGACAAGCGCGACATGGTCGGTGTCCGCATCGACCGCAAGCGCAAGCAGTCCGTCACCGTCCTCCTGAAGGCTCTCGGCTGGACCACCGAGCAGATCCTCGAGGAGTTCGGCGAGTACGAGTCCATGCGCGCCACCCTGGAGAAGGACCACACCCAGGGCCAGGACGACGCGCTGCTCGACATCTACCGCAAGCTGCGTCCGGGCGAGCCGCCGACCCGCGAGGCCGCGCAGACGCTGCTCGAGAACCTCTACTTCAACCCCAAGCGCTACGACCTCGCGAAGGTCGGCCGCTACAAGGTGAACAAGAAGCTCGGCGCGGAGGCCCCCCTCGACGCCGGCGTGCTGACCACGGACGACGTCATCGCGACGATCAAGTACCTGGTCAAGCTGCACGCCGGTGAGCTGGAGACGGTCGGCGAGAACGGCACCACGATCGTCGTCGAGACCGACGACATCGACCACTTCGGCAACCGTCGTCTGCGCAACGTCGGCGAGCTCATCCAGAACCAGGTCCGCACGGGTCTGGCTCGTATGGAGCGCGTCGTCCGCGAGCGGATGACCACCCAGGACGTCGAAGCGATCACGCCGCAGACCCTGATCAACATCCGGCCGGTCGTCGCCTCCATCAAGGAGTTCTTCGGCACCAGCCAGCTGTCCCAGTTCATGGACCAGACCAACCCGCTGTCGGGTCTGACCCACAAGCGCCGTCTGTCGGCGCTGGGCCCGGGTGGTCTCTCCCGTGAGCGGGCCGGCTTCGAGGTCCGTGACGTTCACCCGTCGCACTACGGCCGCATGTGCCCGATCGAGACGCCCGAAGGCCCGAACATCGGTCTGATCGGCTCGCTCGCCTCCTACGGCCGCGTCAACGCGTTCGGCTTCGTGGAGACCCCGTACCGCAAGGTCGTCGACGGCCAGGTCACCGACGAGGTCGACTACCTGACTGCCGACGAGGAAGACCGCTTCGTCATCGCCCAGGCGAACGCCGCCCTCTCCGAGGACATGCGCTTCGCCGAGGCCCGCGTGCTGGTCCGCCGCCGTGGCGGCGAGATCGACTACATCGCCGGCGACGACGTCGACTACATGGACGTCTCCCCGCGCCAGATGGTGTCGGTCGCGACCGCCATGATCCCGTTCCTCGAGCACGACGACGCCAACCGCGCGCTCATGGGATCGAACATGATGCGCCAGGCCGTCCCGCTGATCAAGGCCGAGGCGCCGCTGGTCGGCACCGGCATGGAGTACCGCTGCGCGGTCGACGCCGGTGACGTCATCAAGGCCGAGAAGGACGGTGTCGTCCAGGAGGTCTCCGCCGACTACGTCACGGTGGCCAACGACGACGGCACGTACAACACCTACCGGGTCGCGAAGTTCTCGCGCTCCAACCAGGGCACGTCCTTCAACCAGAAGGTCGTCGTCGACGAGGGCGCCCGCGTCGTCGCCGGCCAGGTGCTCGCCGACGGCCCGTCCACGGACGAGGGCGAGATGGCCCTCGGCAAGAACCTGCTCGTGGCGTTCATGCCGTGGGAGGGTCACAACTACGAGGACGCGATCATCCTGTCGCAGCGCCTCGTCCAGGACGACGTCCTCTCCTCGATCCACATCGAGGAGCACGAGGTCGACGCCCGTGACACCAAGCTCGGCCCGGAGGAGATCACCCGGGACATCCCGAACGTCTCCGAGGAGGTCCTCGCCGACCTCGACGAGCGCGGCATCATCCGCATCGGTGCCGAGGTCGTCGCCGGCGACATCCTGGTCGGCAAGGTCACCCCGAAGGGTGAGACCGAGCTGACCCCGGAGGAGCGCCTGCTCCGCGCGATCTTCGGTGAGAAGGCCCGTGAGGTCCGTGACACCTCGCTGAAGGTCCCGCACGGCGAGATCGGCAAGGTCATCGGCGTCCGCGTCTTCGACCGCGAGGAGGGCGACGAGCTTCCCCCGGGCGTGAACCAGCTGGTCCGCGTCTACGTCGCCCAGAAGCGCAAGATCACCGACGGTGACAAGCTCGCCGGCCGTCACGGCAACAAGGGTGTCATCTCCAAGATCCTCCCGGTCGAGGACATGCCGTTCCTCGAGGACGGCACCCCGGTCGACATCATCCTCAACCCGCTCGGTGTCCCGTCCCGAATGAACCCGGGACAGGTCCTCGAGATCCACCTCGGCTGGCTCGCCAGCCGCGGCTGGAAGGTCGAGGGCGACGAGGACTGGATGAAGCGCCTGCAGGCCATCGGCGCCGACGACGTCGCGCCGGGCACCAACGTCGCGACCCCGGTCTTCGACGGCGCCCGCGAGGACGAGATCGCCGGTCTCTTCGAGTCCACGATCCCGAACCGCGACGGCGAGCGCATGGTGCTCCCCTCGGGCAAGGCCCGGATGTTCGACGGCCGCTCCGGCGAGCCGTTCCCGGACCCGATCTCCGTCGGGTACATGTACATCCTCAAGCTGCACCACCTGGTCGACGACAAGCTGCACGCCCGCTCGACCGGCCCGTACTCCATGATCACCCAGCAGCCGCTGGGTGGTAAGGCTCAGTTCGGTGGCCAGCGCTTCGGTGAGATGGAGGTGTGGGCGCTCGAGGCATACGGCGCCGCCTACGCCCTCCAGGAGCTGCTGACCATCAAGTCCGACGACGTCACCGGCCGCGTGAAGGTCTACGAGGCCATCGTCAAGGGCGAGAACATCCCCGAGCCCGGCATTCCCGAGTCCTTCAAGGTGCTCATCAAGGAAATGCAGTCCCTCTGCCTCAACGTGGAGGTGCTGTCCTCGGACGGCATGTCCATCGAGATGCGCGACACGGACGAGGACGTCTTCCGCGCTGCGGAAGAGCTCGGTATCGACCTGTCCCGGCGCGAGCCGAGCAGCGTCGAAGAGGTCTGACGGGTCTGACGGGGGGCTCCAAGAGCCCCCCGTCGTCCCCGGACCCTTCAGACCACTGATGTAGAGCCCGATATCTCGCTGACGCGAGGGGCACGACCCTGAAAGAGGGATTGACGAACAGTGCTCGACGTCAACTTCTTCGACGAGCTGCGGATCGGCCTGGCGACCGCGGACGACATCCGAACCTGGTCCCACGGCGAGGTCAAGAAGCCGGAGACCATCAACTACCGCACCCTGAAGCCCGAAAAGGACGGACTCTTCTGCGAGAAGATCTTCGGTCCGACCCGGGACTGGGAGTGCTACTGCGGCAAGTACAAGCGTGTCCGCTTCAAGGGCATCATCTGTGAGCGCTGTGGCGTCGAGGTCACCCGCGCCAAGGTGCGCCGTGAGCGGATGGGCCACATCGAGCTGGCCGCTCCCGTCACCCACATCTGGTACTTCAAGGGCGTCCCGTCGCGTCTGGGCTACTTGCTCGACCTCGCCCCGAAGGACCTCGAGAAGGTCATCTACTTCGCCGCCTACATGATCACGTGGGTGGACGAGGAGCGCCGTACGCGCGACCTGCCCTCGCTGGAGGCCCACGTCTCCGTCGAGCGCCAGCAGATCGAGCAGCGCCGCGACGCCGACCTGGAGGCCCGCGCCAAGAAGCTCGAGGCCGACCTGGCCGAGCTTGAGGCCGAGGGTGCCAAGGCCGACGTGCGCCGCAAGGTGCGCGAGGGCGCCGAGCGTGAGATGAAGCAGCTGCGCGACCGTGCGCAGCGCGAGATCGACCGCCTCGACGAGGTCTGGAACCGCTTCAAGAACCTCAAGGTCCAGGACCTCGAGGGCGACGAGCTGCTCTACCGCGAGCTGCGCGACCGCTTCGGCACCTACTTCATGGGTGCGATGGGCGCCGCCGCGCTGCAGAAGCGCCTGGAGTCCTTCGACCTCGACGAGGAGGCCGAGCGCCTCCGCGAGATCATCCGGACCGGCAAGGGCCAGAAGAAGACCCGTGCGCTCAAGCGCCTCAAGGTCGTCTCCGCCTTCCTGCAGACCCGCAACAGCCCCAGCGGCATGGTGCTGGACTGCATCCCCGTGATCCCGCCGGACCTGCGTCCGATGGTGCAGCTGGACGGTGGCCGCTTCGCGACCTCCGACCTGAACGACCTGTACCGCCGTGTGATCAACCGCAACAACCGTCTGAAGCGTCTGCTCGACCTCGGTGCCCCCGAGATCATCGTGAACAACGAGAAGCGGATGCTCCAGGAGGCGGTCGACGCCCTCTTCGACAACGGCCGTCGCGGTCGCCCGGTCACGGGCCCCGGCAACCGTCCGCTGAAGTCCCTCAGCGACATGCTGAAGGGCAAGCAGGGTCGATTCCGTCAGAACCTGCTCGGTAAGCGCGTCGACTACTCGGCCCGTTCGGTCATCGTCGTCGGCCCGCAGCTGAAGCTGCACCAGTGCGGTCTGCCCAAGGCCATGGCGCTGGAGCTCTTCAAGCCGTTCGTGATGAAGCGCCTGGTCGACCTGAACCACGCGCAGAACATCAAGTCGGCCAAGCGCATGGTCGAGCGCGGCCGCACCGTGGTGTACGACGTCCTCGAAGAGGTCATCGCCGAGCACCCGGTGCTGCTGAACCGTGCGCCCACGCTGCACCGCCTCGGCATCCAGGCCTTCGAGCCGCAGCTGGTCGAGGGCAAGGCCATCCAGATCCACCCGCTCGTCTGCACCGCGTTCAACGCGGACTTCGACGGTGACCAGATGGCCGTCCACCTGCCGCTCTCCGCGGAGGCGCAGGCCGAGGCCCGCATCCTGATGCTGTCCTCGAACAACATCCTCAAGCCGGCCGACGGCCGTCCGGTCACCATGCCGACCCAGGACATGGTGCTCGGTCTGTTCTTCCTCACCACCGACGAGGAAGAGCGCAAGGTCATCGGCGAGGGCCGGTCCTTCGGCTCGGTCGCCGAGGCGATCATGGCGTTCGACGCCCGGGAGCTCTCGCTCCAGGCGAAGGTCGACATCCGCTTCCCGATCGGCACCGTTCCCCCGCGCGGCTGGGTTCCCCCGGTCGCCGAGGGTGACGACGAGGGCGTCGCGGCTGCGGAGTGGCAGCAGGGCGACAGCTTCCGTCTGCGCACCACCCTGGGCCGCGCGCTCTTCAACGAGCTGCTGCCCGAGGACTACCCGTTCGTCGACTACTCGGTGGGCAAGAAGCAGCTCTCCGAGATCGTCAACGACCTGGCCGAGCGCTACCCCAAGGTCATCGTGGCGGCGACGCTCGACAACCTGAAGGCGGCCGGCTTCCACTGGGCCACTCGCTCCGGCGTCACCGTCGCCGTCTCCGACATCGTCGTGCCGGAGGCCAAGAAGGAGATCGTCCGCGGCTACGAGGCCCAGGACGAGAAGGTCCAGAAGCAGTACGAGCGCGGTCTGATCACCAAGGACGAGCGCACGCAGGAGCTCATCGCGATCTGGACCAAGGCGACCAACGAGGTTGCCGAGGCGATGAACGCGAACTTCCCCAAGACGAACCCCATCTTCATGATGGTTGACTCGGGTGCCCGAGGAAACATGATGCAGATGCGACAGATCGCCGGTATGCGTGGTCTGGTGTCGAACGCGAAGAACGAGACCATCCCGCGACCCATTAAGGCGTCGTTCCGTGAGGGTCTCACCGTGCTGGAGTACTTCATCTCCACCCACGGTGCCCGTAAGGGTCTCGCGGACACCGCCCTCCGTACCGCCGACTCGGGTTACCTGACCCGTCGTCTGGTGGACGTCTCGCAGGACGTGATCATCCGCGAGGAGGACTGCGGCACCGAGCGCGGCCTCAAGCTGGCGATCGCGACCAAGGGTCCCGACGGCGTCCTGCGCAAGACCGACGACGTCGAGACGAGCGTCTACGCCCGCATGCTGGCCGAGGACGTCGTCATCGACGGCAAGGTCATCGCGCCGGCCAACGTCGACCTCGGTGACGTGCTCATCGAGCAGCTGGTCGCGCACGGCGTGGAGACGGTCAAGACCCGCTCGGTCCTGACCTGTGAGTCCGCGGTGGGCACCTGTGCCTTCTGCTACGGCCGCTCGCTGGCCACCGGCAAGCTGGTCGACATCGGTGAGGCCGTCGGCATCATCGCGGCCCAGTCCATCGGTGAGCCCGGTACCCAGCTGACGATGCGTACCTTCCACACCGGTGGTGTGGCCGGTGACGACATCACCCAGGGTCTGCCCCGTGTCGTCGAGCTCTTCGAGGCTCGTACGCCCAAGGGTGTCGCCCCGATCTCGGAGGCGGCCGGCCGCATCCGCATCGAGGAGACCGAGAAGACCAAGAAGATCGTCGTCACCCCGGACGACGGCAGCGAGGAGACGGCGTTCCCGATCTCCAAGCGTGCCCGTCTGCTGGTCAGCGAGGGCGAGCACGTCGAGGTGGGCCAGAAGCTCACCGTGGGTGCCACCAACCCGCACGACGTGCTGCGCATCCTGGGCCAGCGCGCCGTCCAGGTCCACCTGGTCGGCGAAGTCCAGAAGGTCTACAACTCGCAGGGCGTGTCGATCCACGACAAGCACATCGAGATCATCATCCGGCAGATGCTGCGCCGCGTGACGATCATCGAGTCCGGCGACGCGGAGCTGCTGCCGGGCGAGCTCGTGGAGCGCTCGCGCTTCGAGGGCGAGAACCGTCGTGTGGTCACCGAGGGCGGTCACCCCGCCTCCGGCCGTCCGCAGCTGATGGGTATCACCAAGGCCTCGCTGGCGACGGAGTCCTGGCTGTCGGCCGCCTCCTTCCAGGAGACGACCCGAGTGCTGACGGACGCGGCGATCAACGCCAAGTCCGACTCGCTCATCGGCCTCAAGGAGAACGTCATCATCGGTAAGCTCATCCCGGCCGGTACGGGTCTGTCCCGCTACCGCAACATCCGGGTGGAGCCCACCGAGGAGGCCAAGGCCGCGATGTACTCGGCCGTCGGTTACGACGACATCGACTACTCGCCCTTCGGCACCGGCTCGGGCCAGGCGGTCCCGCTGGAGGACTACGACTACGGTCCGTACAACCAGTAAGCCGCAAGCGGTACGTCCACAGGGCGGTCACCCCACCGGGGTGGCCGCCCTGCGGCGTACCCGGGGGAGGGGACGGCGTGATTTCACCCATACGCGCGATACGAACCTCCCGCAGACCCGGGAAACCACCACATATGCAGCACATCGGGGTGTCCTCCGCGTGTGCATTTGTTTTGACCGCAGCCCATGCGCTAGGTAGGCTCTGACCTTGTGCCTGGGGTGTCCCTGGGCTCTCGTGCGTGCCCACAGTCCGCGCGGGAGACCGGACCTCACGGATCTTTTCGGTCCGATGCGGTCGAAGACACCGAAATCTGCGCCCTTTCCGACATCGGCAGGGGTCTGCAGCCTTCGACACGCCCGACCGCGTGGGTCGGCGGGTTCCAGGTTAGTTTTATCGTGATCGGCACACAGAAACCGGAGAAACGGTGCCTACGATCCAGCAGCTGGTCCGGAAGGGCCGGCAGGACAAGGTCGAGAAGAACAAGACGCCCGCGCTCGAGGGTTCGCCCCAGCGTCGTGGCGTCTGCACGCGTGTTTTCACGACCACCCCGAAGAAGCCGAACTCGGCGCTCCGTAAGGTCGCGCGTGTGCGTCTGACCTCCGGCATCGAGGTCACCGCTTACATTCCGGGTGAGGGCCACAACCTGCAGGAGCACTCCATCGTGCTCGTGCGCGGTGGCCGTGTGAAGGACCTGCCGGGTGTTCGCTACAAGATCATCCGCGGCTCCCTCGACACGCAGGGCGTCAAGAACCGTAAGCAGGCTCGCAGCCGCTACGGCGCCAAGAAGGAGAAGTAAGAATGCCTCGTAAGGGCCCCGCCCCGAAGCGCCCGGTCATCATCGACCCGGTTTACGGCTCCCCTCTGGTGACGTCGCTCATCAACAAGATCCTCCTGCACGGCAAGCGCTCCACCGCCGAGCGCATCGTGTACGGCGCCATGGAGGGTCTGCGCGAGAAGACCGGTAACGACCCGGTCATCACCCTCAAGCGCGCCCTCGAGAACGTCAAGCCGGCTCTCGAGGTCAAGTCCCGCCGCGTCGGTGGCGCCACCTACCAGGTGCCGGTCGAGGTCCGTCCGGGCCGCGCCTCCACCCTGGCGCTCCGCTGGGTCGTGGGTTACTCCCGCGCCCGCCGCGAGAAGACCATGACCGAGCGCCTCATGAACGAGCTCCTGGACGCCTCCAACGGTCTGGGCGCTGCGGTCAAGAAGCGCGAGGACACCCACAAGATGGCCGAGTCCAACAAGGCCTTCGCGCACTACCGCTGGTAGTCGCTACCCCCATCGAGATCCGAGAGAAGACTGAGCCATATGGCCACCACTTCGCTTGACCTGGCCAAGGTCCGCAACATCGGGATCATGGCCCACATCGACGCGGGCAAGACGACCACCACCGAGCGGATCCTGTTCTACACCGGTGTTTCGTACAAGATCGGTGAGGTCCACGACGGCGCTGCCACGATGGACTGGATGGAGCAGGAGCAGGAGCGCGGCATCACGATCACGTCTGCCGCGACGACCTGCCACTGGCCGCTGAACGACGTCGACCACACGATCAACATCATCGACACGCCGGGCCACGTCGACTTCACCGTCGAGGTGGAGCGTTCGCTGCGCGTCCTCGACGGTGCCGTGACGGTGTTCGACGGCGTCGCCGGTGTTGAGCCGCAGTCCGAGACCGTTTGGCGCCAGGCGGACCGCTACGGCGTGCCGCGCATCTGCTTCGTCAACAAGCTCGACCGCACGGGCGCCGAGTTCCACCGCTGTGTCGACATGATCGTCGACCGCCTGGGCGCGGTTCCGCTGGTCATGCAGCTGCCGATCGGTACCGAGGCCGACTTCAAGGGCGTGGTCGACCTCGTCCAGATGAAGGCGCTGGTCTGGTCCGCCGAGGCCGCCAAGGGCGAGATGTACGACGTCGTCGACATCCCGGACACCCACATCGAGGCTGCCGAGGAATGGCGCGGCAAGCTCCTCGAGGGCGTTGCCGAGAACGACGAAGAGATGATGGAGCTCTTCCTCGAGGGCCAGGAGCCCACCGAGGAGCAGCTGATGGCGGCCATCCGCCGCATCACCCTCGCGTCGAAGGGCGGCGGCGACTCCGTCACCGTCACCCCGGTGTTCTGTGGTACCGCGTTCAAGAACAAGGGCGTGCAGCCCCTGCTCGACGCCGTGGTCCGCTACCTGCCGTCGCCGCTGGACATCGAGGCCGTCGAGGGCCACGCGGTCAACGACGCCGACGAGGTCGTGAAGCGCAAGCCGTCCGACGAAGAGCCCTTCGCCGGCCTTGCCTTCAAGATCATGAGCGACCCGCACCTCGGCAAGCTCACCTTCGTCCGGGTTTACTCGGGCCGCATGGAGGCCGGCACTCAGGTGCAGAACTCCGTGAAGGGCAAGAAGGAGCGCATCGGCAAGATCTACCGGATGCACGCGAACAAGCGTGAGGAGATCGACTCGGTGGGTGCCGGTGACATCGTCGCCGTCATGGGTCTGAAGCAGACCACCACCGGTGAGACCCTCTGCTCCGCGTCGGACCCGGTGATCCTGGAGTCCATGGACTTCCCGGCTCCGGTGATCCAGGTCGCCATTGAGCCCAAGTCCAAGGGCGACCAGGAGAAGCTGGGTGTCGCCATCCAGCGCCTCGCCGAGGAGGACCCGTCCTTCCAGGTCCACACGGACGAGGAGACGGGCCAGACCATCATCGCGGGTATGGGCGAGCTGCACCTCGACGTGCTGGTCGACCGTATGAAGCGTGAGTTCAAGGTCGAGGCCAACGTCGGCAAGCCGCAGGTCGCGTACCGCGAGACGATCCGCAAGGCCGTCGAGCGGATCGACTACACGCACAAGAAGCAGACTGGTGGTTCCGGCCAGTTCGCGAAGGTGCAGATCGCGATCTCGCCCCTCGAGGGCGACGGTTACGAGTTCGAGAACAAGGTCACCGGTGGCCGTATCCCGCGGGAGTACATCCCGTCCGTGGACGCGGGTTGCCAGGAGGCCATGGAGTTCGGTGTTCTGGCCGGCTACCCGCTGACCGGCGTCAAGGTGACGCTGCTCGACGGTGCCTACCACGACGTCGACTCCTCCGAGCTCGCGTTCAAGATCGCCGGCTCCATGGCGTTCAAGGAGGGTGCTCGCAAGGCATCGCCGGCTCTGCTTGAGCCGATGATGTCCGTCGAGGTCACCACCCCCGAGGACTACATGGGTGACGTCATCGGTGACATCAACTCCCGCCGTGGCCAGATCCAGGCCATGGAGGACCGTCACGGCGCCAAGCTCGTCAAGGGCCTGGTTCCGCTGTCGGAGATGTTCGGCTACGTCGGCGACCTCCGCAGCAAGACTTCGGGTCGCGCAAGCTACTCGATGCAGTTCGACTCCTACGCCGAGGTTCCGCGGAACGTCGCCGAGGAGATCATCGCGAAGGCCAAGGGCGAGTAACGAGCTCCGTCTCCACAGACGAGGCTCACGCCTTAGGCTTGACACCGGCTGTCGGGGCATACCACCGCAAATCGTGGCGGTCTGTCCCGGCGGGCGGCTCCCCAGCAAAGATCCCTGGCGCCGACCCAATCCAGGCGTACAGAACCACTCCACAGGAGGACCCCAGTGGCGAAGGCGAAGTTCGAGCGGACTAAGCCGCACGTCAACATCGGCACCATCGGTCACGTCGACCACGGTAAGACCACTCTTACCGCGGCGATCACCAAGGTGCTGCACGACGCGTACCCGGAGCTGAACCCCTTCACGCCGTTCGACGAGATCGACAAGGCGCCCGAAGAGCGCCAGCGTGGTATCACCATCTCGATCGCGCACGTCGAGTACCAGACCGAGTCGCGTCACTACGCCCACGTCGACTGCCCGGGTCACGCGGACTACATCAAGAACATGATCACCGGTGCCGCCCAGATGGACGGCGCGATCCTCGTGGTCGCCGCGACCGACGGTCCGATGCCGCAGACCAAGGAGCACGTGCTCCTGGCCCGCCAGTCCGGCGTTCCGTACATCGTCGTCGCCCTGAACAAGGCCGACATGGTGGACGACGAGGAGATCCTGGAGCTCGTCGAGCTCGAGGTCCGTGAGCTCCTCAACGAGTACGAGTTCAACGGCGACGACGCTCCGGTCGTCCGCGTCTCCGCGCTGAAGGCGCTGGAGGGCGACAAGGAGTGGGGCGAGAAGCTCCTCGGCCTGATGAAGGCCGTCGACGAGAACATCCCGCAGCCCGAGCGTGACGTCGACAAGCCGTTCCTGATGCCGATCGAGGACGTCTTCACGATCACCGGTCGTGGCACCGTCGTCACCGGTCGTATCGAGCGCGGTGTCCTGAAGGTCAACGAGACCGTCGACATCATCGGCATCAAGACCGAGAAGACCACCACCACGGTCACCGGTATCGAGATGTTCCGCAAGCTGCTCGACGAGGGCCAGGCCGGTGAGAACGTCGGTCTGCTGCTCCGCGGCATCAAGCGCGAGGACGTCGAGCGCGGCCAGTGCATCATCAAGCCGGGTTCGGTCACCCCGCACACCGAGTTCGAGGCCACGGCCTACATCCTGTCGAAGGACGAGGGTGGCCGTCACACCCCGTTCTTCAACAACTACCGTCCGCAGTTCTACTTCCGTACGACTGACGTGACCGGTGTTGTGACCCTCAAGGAGGGCACGGAGATGGTCATGCCCGGCGACAACGCCGAGATGTCCGTTTCCCTCATCCAGCCCGTCGCGATGGAGGAGGGCCTGCGCTTCACCATCCGTGAGGGTGGCCGCACCGTCGGCGCCGGCCAGGTCACCAAGATCAACAAGTAAGCTCCCGCTTGCTTGAAGGTCTACAGACCTAAGAAGGCCCGCACATCTTCGGATGTGCGGGCCTTCTTGCGTTTCACCCTCGCGGGTGAGGCGATGCTGGGACGGGCACTACGTGTGGGGGATCTCCGGACGCCAGAGCCACGGGCGGGCGTCCGGGCTCATTCCGGCGACGCACAGCTGGTGGCCCGCGTCGGTGGTCATGCCGGAGGTGCCCACGGGCACGAGCCCCGCGTCCGAGCGCACCGGCTCGGAGTCCCCGGAGGCGTCGGTGAGCTGCGTCTCGCCGTTCACCGCCCGCCCGAGCACCATGACCGTGTCCTGGCCGCCCCGGGCGGCCAGGGCGTGGGCGGCGAGCGGCCCGTAGCCCGCGAAGTCCTGGAGGTCGGTGCTGCGGAAGTCCCCCGTGCCGTCGGACCCCGGCGTGAAGGTGTGGACCGCCGGCTGGACGGCCGCGGGGGAGCGGTAGACGAGGGCCAGGGCGCCCTCGGGGCCGAGGGCCGCACCAGGGAGCCCGCCGGGCTGCGGCAGGCCCTTCAGGGGCGCGTAGTGGACCGGCTTGCCCGGCTCGTCCTGCGTCCAGTGGTGGACGGTGTCGCGGCCGGTGCCGAAGACGTGGACGCGCTTGTCCTGGTCCAGGACGGCGACCAGGCCGTCCTGGATCTCCTGCCCGTGCAGGCTCTGCCACTTCCCCCAGGTGCCGTCGGCCTCGCGCACCCGGCTGGAGACGCCCTTGCCCGCGTTGCGGACGAAGAGGTGGACGCGCCCGTCGGGGGCGGCGACGGCGGCGGGCATGCCGACGCGGCGGCCGCGGTCGGGGCGGTGCTCGGGGTTGCCGAGGCCCTGCCAGGCCTTGAAGCCGCCGCCGGGGGAGCGCTCCTGGAGGACGACGATCTCGCGGGTGTCGGGGCGGCCCTGGCCCGCGAGGGCGGAGAACCGCAGGGCGAACAGCAGCCGGCGGCCCTCGGAGTCCTGGACGGACGCCAGGGCCGGTGCCAGCGGGCCGCCCCCCAGGTTCTGCGGCTCGCCCCAGCGGCCGCTGCCGGGCCGGGTCTCCTGCCAGCGCACGGCCTGCGTGCCCAGCACGCCGAAGGCCTCCAGCCGGCCGTCCTTGCCGGTGCCGGGAGGCCCGGGAGAGACGGCCGGGCCCTCGTAGCGGTAGTGGGTGGAGCGGATCCAGCCCTTGCGGTTCTTCATCGGGCGGTCGCCGCCCTGGCCGTAGTCGCCGCAGCCGCCGGGGTTGCCGCACTCCCACGCGGGGTCGCCGCCGTACGCCTCGACCAGCCGGTGCTTCTGCTCGATCACCTCGGGCGGCAGGTTGTGCGGCCAGCGCTGGTTGTAGTACCCGCGGAACGCCGTGGTCACGAAGCGGGGCGGGTGCCCGTCGCGCTTGGAGGCGTCGGCGACCCACTGCGAGAGCGCCTTCCAGGTGAAGAGCGCGGTCGGGGTGTGGTCGCGGTGGTCGGAGCAGGCGCCGTAGTCGTTGTCCTTGGGGTGGGTGGCGTCGTGGACCTGGTAGTCGGGGTCCGGGTCCATGGTGTGGATCACCGTGGGCCGGTACCGGTCCATGATCGTGGCGAGGGTGTCCACGAGGGTGCCGTGCCGGTAGGTGCTGGAGACCGTGCACGGCGAGCCGGTGGCGACGAGGGACTGCATCTCGCCCTCCGGCCGCTCCCACAGCAGGGGCAGCCGCATCTCGCGGGCCGAGAGCATGGCGATGTTGAGGAAGATCAGCCGGGCCTTGCGGTTGCCGTTGCTGAGCTCGTTGGTCTCGGCCTTGACGCCGTTGCCCAGGTCCAGGACGGACTTCTGCCAGCCCGTGAACTTGTCCAGGCCGATCATCTCGGCGTACGCCTGGCGCAGGCCCTGGTGGCGCGCGGAGGAGTAGGCGGCCTTGTCGGGCTCGGCCTTGGGCATGCCCTCGATCCAGTTCTGCCCGACGGCCTCGCCGGCCGTGACGTAGACCGAGACGACGGGGACCCCGGCCCGCACGATGTGCTCGGCGTCGGGGTTCATGAAGTACAGGTCGTCGTCGGGGTGCGCCATGACCTGGAGCAGCAGGGCGTCGCCGGCGGTGCTGAAGGACTGGGTGGCGCTGGGGTCCACCGCTCTTATGGGGTCGGGGGAGGCCTTGGGCTTCTTCTTGCCGCCCTCCCCGCTGCACCCCGCCGCGAGGGCCGCGGTCGTGGCGGCCAGCCCGGCGAGGGCGGTCCGGCGGGATATCACCATGTGCTGTGAGATGTTCAACTACATGACTCCGTCCCGTTGTGCAGCACGCGGTTCCCCGCCCCTGCTGCCCCAGCGTGATAGGGGACGATCGAGGGGGCGCGGCGGTTGCCCGGGCCCTCGGCAAACCCCGGCAAAGCCGGTTTTCCCGGCCCTGTGACGGCGTGCACTCCAGTGACCGGGGGGACCGGAGCGCCGGCCGTGGTGTAAGAGCCATAGTGTCCCGTATGTCGGCGGGGTGGTTTGACAACTGAGCCGGTCGGAGTACCGTCTTCGGCCACGATTGGCGTCCCTTCGGGCACGTATGGCACACTGTTCAGGTTGCTCGGTTGAGTGCCGATGCTGCGCGCCTCCCGCCGGGAGGACTGGAAGCGAGTCCCGCAGTACTCGTCGCCCCTTATGAGGGGCGGAAGTACGGGAATCTTCCGGGAAGTGTCAGCGGGGCCCCAGCCAGGCACTCGGTGGGTGTCTTTCCCCCACAACCCCCTTCACCAGGGAATTTCCTTAGGGAAATCTGCTGGAAGGGGCGCGACACGCCCGACCGCGTGGGTCGGAGGTGGAGCGGGGAGAGACCGCGTGCGGAAGAGATTCCGGGCGCAGCCGGCCGAGTCCCAGAGCGTTACGAGAGACAGGACTACTGAGTAGCCATGGCGGGACAGAAGATCCGCATCCGGCTCAAGGCCTACGACCACGAGGTCATCGACTCCTCGGCGAAGAAGATCGTCGAGACGGTGACGCGCACTGGTGCGTCGGTCGCGGGCCCGGTGCCGCTGCCCACTGAGAAGAACGTGTACTGCGTCATCAAGTCGCCGCACAAGTACAAGGACTCGCGCGAGCACTTCGAGATGCGCACGCACAAGCGCCTCATCGACATCCTCGACCCCACGCCGAAGACGGTTGACTCGCTGATGCGTCTCGACCTGCCGGCGGGCGTCGACATCGAGATCAAGCTCTGAGGTGACGCGCGAGATGGCTAAGAACATTAAGGGCGTCCTGGGCGAGAAGCTCGGCATGACCCAGGTCTGGGACGAGAACAACCGGGTTGTCCCGGTGACCGTCGTCAAGGCCGGGCCCTGCGTCGTCACCCAGGTCCGCACCAACGACAGCGACGGCTACGAGTCGGTCCAGATCGCCTTCGGCGAGATCGACCCGCGCAAGGTGAACAAGCCCCTCAAGGGTCACTTCGCCAAGGCCGACGTCACCCCGCGCCGCCACCTGGTGGAGCTGCGTACCGCTGACGCCAGCGAGTACACGCTCGGCCAGGAGATCACCGCTGCCGTGTTCGAGTCGGGCGTCAAGGTTGACGTCACCGGCAAGAGCAAGGGCAAGGGCTTCGCCGGTGTCATGAAGCGTCACAACTTCCGTGGCCTCGGCGCCGGGCACGGCACCCAGCGCAAGCACCGCTCCCCCGGTTCCATCGGTGGCTGCGCCACCCCGGGCCGTGTGTTCAAGGGCCTCCGCATGGCGGGCCGTATGGGCAACGAGCGGGTCACCACCCAGAACCTGACCGTCCACGCCGTTGACGCGGAGAAGGGCCTGCTCCTGATCAAGGGCGCGGTTCCTGGTCCGAACGGCGGCCTCGTCCTGGTCCGTACCGCGGCCAAGGGGGCCTGAGGTAACGATGAGCACCATTGACATCCTTTCGCCGGCAGGCGACAAGGCCGGGACCGTCGAGCTCCCCGCGGAGATCTTCGACGCGAAGGTCAGCGTTCCGCTGATCCACCAGGTCGTCGTCGCGCAGCTGGCCGCTGCCCGTCAGGGCACGCACAAGACCAAGACCCGTGGCGAGGTCCGCGGCGGTGGCAAGAAGCCGTACCGCCAGAAGGGCACCGGTCGCGCCCGTCAGGGTTCGACCCGCGCGCCGCAGTTCGCCGGTGGTGGCGTCGTGCACGGTCCCGTGCCGCGTGACTACTCGCAGCGCACCCCGAAGAAGATGAAGGCCGCCGCCCTGCGCGGTGCCCTCTCGGACCGCGCGCGTCACTCCCGCATCCACGTCGTCTCCGACGTGGTCGAGGGTGCGGCGTCCACGAAGGCCGCGAAGAGCCTGTTCGGCAAGATCAGCGAGCGGAAGAACCTGCTCCTGGTCGTCGAGCGCGCCAACGAGGCCGCGTGGCTCTCCGCCCGCAACCTGCCCCAGGTTCACATCCTGGAGCCGGGCCAGCTGAACACGTACGACGTGCTCGTCTCCGACGACGTGGTCTTCACCCAGGCCGCCTTCGAGTCCTTCGTGTCTGGCCCCAAGGCCGTTGAGACCGAAGGGAGCGAGGCCTGATGACTGAGGCCGTCGTCACCAGCAAGACGTTCTCGGACCCGCGCGACCTCCTGGTCAAGCCGGTCGTCTCCGAGAAGAGCTACGCGCTGCTGGACGAGAACAAGTACACGTTCATCGTCGACCCGCGCGCCAACAAGACCCAGATCAAGCAGGCCGTCGAGGCGGTCTTCTCGGTCAAGGTCACCGGGGTCAACACGATCAACCGTCAGGGTAAGCGCAAGCGCACCAAGACCGGTTTCGGCAAGCGTGCCAACACCAAGCGCGCCATCGTGACCCTCGCCGAGGGCGACCGTATCGACATCTTCGGCGGTCCGACCGCCTAAGGGCGGTCTGGATCGTCCGAAATCGGACGAGGACTGAGAAATGGGTATCCGCAAGTACAAGCCGACGACCCCGGGCCGTCGTGGCTCCAGCGTCGCCGACTTTGTCGAGATCACGCGGTCCACGCCGGAGAAGTCGCTGGTCCGCCCCCTGCACAGCAAGGGCGGCCGTAACAACGCCGGTCGTGTGACCGTTCGCCACCAGGGTGGTGGCCACAAGCGCGCCTACCGCGTGATCGACTTCCGTCGTCACGACAAGGACGGCGTGCCGGCCAAGGTCGCTCACATCGAGTACGACCCGAACCGCACCGCTCGCATCGCGCTGCTGCACTACGCAGACGGCGAGAAGCGCTACATCATCGCCCCGGCCAAGCTGAACCAGGGCGACCGGATTGAGAACGGCCCCGGTGCCGACATCAAGCCGGGCAACAACCTCCCGCTCCGCAACATCCCGGTCGGTACCACGATCCACGCGATCGAGCTCCGTCCCGGTGGTGGCGCCAAGTTCGCCCGCTCTGCCGGTTCCTCCGTGCAGCTGCTGGCGAAGGAGGGCCAGTACGCCCACCTGCGCATGCCGTCCGGCGAGGTCCGCCTGGTCGACGTCCGCTGCCGCGCCACGGTCGGCGAGGTCGGCAACGCCGAGCAGTCGAACATCAACTGGGGCAAGGCCGGCCGTATGCGCTGGAAGGGCGTTCGCCCGACCGTCCGCGGTGTCGCGATGAACCCGGTTGACCACCCGCACGGTGGTGGTGAGGGCAAGACCTCCGGTGGTCGCCACCCGGTCTCCCCGTGGGGTCAGAAGGAGGGTCGTACTCGTTCTCCCAAGAAGGCGAGCAACAAGTACATCGTCCGCCGCCGCAAGACGAACAAGAAGCGCTAGGAGCGGGTTTAGATGCCGCGTAGTCTCAAGAAGGGACCCTTCGTCGACGGACACCTCATCAAGAAGGTGGACGCTCAGAACGAAGCCGGTACCAAGAACGTCATCAAGACCTGGTCCCGTCGCTCCATGATCGTGCCGGCCATGCTCGGCCACACGCTCGCGGTGCACAACGGCAAGACGCACGTCCCGGTGTTCGTCACCGAGTCGATGGTCGGCCACAAGCTCGGCGAGTTCTCGCCGACCCGCACCTTCCGCGGCCACGTCAAGGACGACCGCAAGTCGAAGCGCCGCTAAGCGGGGTGCGAACGACTATGACTGACACCGAAGGGACAACCATGGAAGCCAGGGCCCAGGCGCGGTACATCCGCGTCACGCCCATGAAGGCCCGCCGCGTGGTGGACCTCATCCGTGGCATGGACGCCACGGAGGCTCAGGCGGTCCTGCGTTTCGCCCCGCAGGCCGCTAGCGTGCCGGTCGGCAAGGTGCTGGACAGCGCCATTGCCAACGCCGCGCACAACTACGACCACACGGACGCTTCGTCGCTGTACATCAGCGAGGCGTTCGTGGACGAGGGCCCGACCCTGAAGCGGTTCCGTCCGCGTGCTCAGGGCCGTGCCTACCGGATCCGCAAGCGGACCAGCCACATCACCGTGGTCGTCAGCAGCAAGGAAGGAACCCGGTAATGGGCCAGAAGGTTAACCCGCACGGGTTCCGGCTCGGCATCACCACGGACTTCAAGTCCCGCTGGTACGCCGACAAGCTGTACAAGGACTACGTCAAGGAAGACGTTGCCATTCGTCGCATGATGACGAAGGGCATGGAGCGCGCCGGTATCTCGAAGGTTGAGATCGAGCGCACCCGCGACCGCGTCCGCGTTGACATCCACACCGCTCGTCCGGGCATCGTCATCGGCCGCCGCGGCGCCGAGGCCGACCGCATCCGCGGTGAGCTGGAGAAGCTGACCGGCAAGCAGGTTCAGCTGAACATCCTCGAGGTCAAGAACCCCGAGGTCGACGCTCAGCTGGTGGCCCAGGCCGTCGCCGAGCAGCTGTCCTCCCGCGTCTCCTTCCGTCGCGCCATGCGTAAGAGCATGCAGTCGACGATGAAGGCCGGCGCCAAGGGCATCAAGATCCAGTGCGGTGGCCGTCTCGGCGGCGCCGAGATGTCCCGCTCGGAGTTCTACCGCGAGGGCCGTGTGCCCCTGCACACGCTCCGCGCGAACGTCGACTACGGCTTCTTCGAGGCCAAGACGACCTTCGGTCGCATCGGCGTCAAGGTCTGGATCTACAAGGGCGACGTCAAGAACATCGCCGAGGTTCGCGCCGAGAACGCTGCCGCCCGTGCGGGCAACCGCCCGTCGCGTGGTGGCGCCCAGGACCGCCCGGCCCGTGGTGGCCGTGGTGGCGAGCGTGGCGGCCGCGGCCGCAAGCCGCAGCAGAACGCCGCTGCCGAGGCCCCCAAGGCCGAGGTCGCTGCCGCTGCTCCGGCTGAGTCCACCGGAACGGAGGCCTGACCGACATGCTGATCCCTCGCAGGGTCAAGCACCGCAAGCAGCACCACCCCAAGCGGAACGGCATGGCCAAGGGTGGCACCGAGCTCGCCTTCGGTGAGTACGGCATCCAGGCCCTGACCCCGGCCTACGTGACGAACCGTCAGATCGAGTCCGCTCGTATCGCCATGACGCGTCACATCAAGCGTGGCGGCAAGGTGTGGATCAACATCTACCCGGACCGTCCGCTGACCAAGAAGCCGGCCGAGACCCGCATGGGTTCCGGTAAGGGTTCTCCGGAGTGGTGGATCGCGAACGTCAAGCCCGGTCGGGTGATGTTCGAGCTGTCTTTCCCGAACGAAAAGGTCGCTAAGGAGGCGCTCACCCGCGCCGCCCACAAGCTTCCGATGAAGTGCCGCATTGTTCGGCGCGAGGCAGGTGAGTCGTGATGGCCGCTGGTATCAAGGCGACCGAGCTGCGTGAGCTGAACGACGAGGACCTCGTCGCGAAGCTCCGTGAGGCCAAGGAAGAGCTGTTCAACCTCCGCTTCCAGGCGGCGACCGGGCAGCTTGAGAACCACGGTCGGCTCAAGTCCGTCCGTAAGGACATCGCCCGGATCTACACCCTGATGCGCGAGCGTGAGCTGGGCATCGAGACGGTGGAGAGCGCCTGATGAGCGAGAAGAATGTGACTGAGACGAACCAGCGCGGTTTCCGCAAGACCCGTGAGGGTCTCGTCGTCAGCGACAAGATGGACAAGACCGTCGTCGTCGCTGTCGAGGACCGTGTCAAGCACGCGCTGTACGGCAAGGTCATCCGCCGTACGAACAAGCTCAAGGCGCACGACGAGCAGAACGCTGCCGGTGTCGGCGACCGCGTCCTCATCATGGAGACGCGTCCGCTGTCGGCGAGCAAGCGCTGGCGCATCGTCGAGATCCTCGAGAAGGCCAAGTAATTACCTGAGGGGATTCCCTCTCAGGCCAGTTCCGCCAGGCTCGGCGTGGGGCCCTCACTCTCAGTGAGGCCCCCGCCGGGAACCGGCAGACGATCAGGAGATAGACGTGATCCAGCAGGAGTCGCGACTTCGGGTCGCCGACAACACTGGTGCCAAGGAGATCCTTTGCATCCGTGTTCTCGGTGGTTCGGGTCGCCGCTACGCGGGCATCGGTGACGTCATCGTCGCCACCGTCAAGGACGCGATCCCCGGTGGCAACGTGAAGAAGGGTGACGTCATCAAGGCCGTCATCGTTCGCACCGTCAAGGAGCGCCGCCGTCCGGATGGCTCGTACATCCGTTTCGACGAGAACGCTGCTGTCGTTCTCAAGAACGACGGTGACCCCCGCGGCACCCGTATCTTCGGCCCCGTGGGCCGAGAGCTGCGCGAGAAGAAGTTCATGAAGATCGTCTCGCTCGCGCCGGAGGTGCTGTAACCGATGAAGATCAAGAAGGGCGACCTGGTCCAGGTCATCACCGGTAAGGACAAGGGCAAGCAGGGCAAGGTCATCGTGGCCATGCCCAGCGAGAACCGCGTCCTCGTCGAGGGTGTCAACCGGGTCAAGAAGCACACCAAGGCCGGCCAGACCGCTCGCGGTTCGAAGACCGGCGGCATCGTGACGACCGAGGCCCCGATCCACGTGAGCAACGTTCAGCTCGTCGTGGAGAAGGACGGCAAGAAGGTCGTCACCCGCGTCGGTTACCGCTTCGACGACAACGGCAACAAGATCCGCGTTGCCAAGCGCACCGGTGAGGACATCTGATGACTGCCACCACCAACGCGCCGCGTCTCAAGCTGCGCTACCGCGAAGAGATCATCGGCAAGCTGCGTGAGGAGTTCTCCTACGAGAACATCATGCAGGTTCCCGGCCTCACCAAGATCGTGGTCAACATGGGTGTGGGCGACGCCGCCCGCGACTCCAAGCTGATCGAGGGCGCCATCCGCGACCTCACCACGATCACCGGCCAGAAGCCCGCCGTCACCAAGGCTCGCAAGTCCATCGCGCAGTTCAAGCTGCGTGAGGGCCAGCCGATCGGCGCCCACGTCACCCTCCGTGGTGACCGCATGTGGGAGTTCCTGGACCGCACCCTGTCGCTCGCGCTGCCGCGCATCCGCGACTTCCGTGGTCTGTCCCCGAAGCAGTTCGACGGTCGGGGCAACTACACCTTCGGTCTCACGGAGCAGGTCATGTTCCACGAGATCGACCAGGACAAGATCGACCGCGTCCGGGGTATGGACATCACCGTGGTGACCACGGCGACCAACGACGACGAGGGCCGCGCCCTCCTTCGTCACCTCGGCTTCCCGTTCAAGGAGGCGTAAGCGAGATGGCGAAGAAGTCTCTGATTGCCAAGGCTGCTCGCAAGCCCAAGTTCGGTGTGCGCGCGTACACCCGCTGCCAGCGCTGCGGCCGTCCGCACTCCGTGTACCGCAAGTTCGGCCTCTGCCGCGTGTGCCTTCGTGAGATGGCTCACCGTGGCGAGCTGCCGGGCGTGACCAAGAGCTCCTGGTAATAACCCACTTGGGTTGACCAGGGCTCTCGGTAAGCATCAAGGACGGTGGGGCCCGGCCTTTTGACTCGCGTAGAGTTGAAGGGTTGGGTGCCCGCCGCCCATGACCGTCTTACTACGCCGTAGGTCCCCGCGCCGCACCCGCTCCGACTCAGTTCGGGGAGAGGGATGGCGCACATAGGAAACCCCGGCGAGAGAGGCCGAAGGCCAAACATGACCATGACCGATCCGATCGCAGACATGCTGACCCGTCTGCGGAACGCGAACTCGGCTTACCACGACACCGTGGCCATGCCCCACAGCAAGATCAAGGCGCACATCGCCGAGATCCTGCAGCAGGAGGGCTACATCGCCGGCTGGAAGGTCGAGGACGCCGAGGTTGGCAAGAGCCTCGTCATCGACCTGAAGTTCGGTCCGAACCGCGAGCGCTCCATTGCGGGCATCAAGCGGATCTCGAAGCCGGGCCTGCGTGTCTACGCAAAGTCCACCAACCTGCCGAAGGTCCTCGGCGGCCTGGGCGTGGCGATCATCTCCACGTCCCACGGTCTCCTGACCGGCCAGCAGGCCAGCAAGAAGGGCGTGGGTGGGGAAGTCCTCGCCTACGTCTGGTAACCAGGGAACGGAGGAATAGCCAATGTCGCGTATTGGACGGCTGCCCATCCAGGTTCCCGCTGGTGTGGACGTCACCATCGATGGCCGTACGGTGCACGTGAAGGGCCCCAAGGGTTCCCTCACGCACGCCGTTGCCGCGCCCATCGAGATCGCTAAGGACGAGGACGGCACCCTTGTCGTCTCGCGTCCGAACGACGAGCGTCAGAACAAGGCCCTGCACGGCCTGTCCCGCACGCTGGTGGCGAACATGATCACCGGCGTGACCGCGGGCTACAGCAAGGCTCTCGAGATCAGCGGTGTCGGTTACCGCGTCCAGGCGAAGGGCTCCAACCTGGAGTTCTCCCTGGGCTACAGCCACCCGATCCTGATCGAGGCGCCCGAGGGCATCACCTTCAAGGTCGAGTCGCCCACGAAGCTCAGCGTCGAGGGCATCGACAAGCAGAAGGTCGGCGAGGTCGCGGCGAACATCCGCAAGCTGCGGAAGCCCGACCCGTACAAGGCCAAGGGCGTCAAGTACGCCGGCGAGGTCATCCGCCGCAAGGTCGGAAAGGCTGGTAAGTAAGCCATGGCATACGGTGTGAAGATCGCCAAGGGCGACGCTTACAAGCGTGCCGCCAAGGCCCGCCGCCATGTCCGCATTCGCAAGCACGTGTCGGGTACGGCGGAGCGTCCGCGCCTCGTCGTGACCCGCTCGAACCGCGGTATCACCGCTCAGGTCATCGACGACCTCAAGGGCCACACCCTTGCGTCGGCGTCGACCCTGGACGCTTCGATCCGTGGTGGCGAGGGCGACAAGTCCGCGCAGGCCAAGCAGGTCGGTGCCCTGGTCGCCGAGCGTGCGAAGGCTGCCGGTGTCGAGGCCGTCGTGTTCGACCGTGGTGGCAACAGGTACGCCGGGCGCATTGCCGCTCTGGCTGACGCCGCCCGCGAAGCCGGGCTGAAGTTCTAAGCCCCGGTTCCGGAGCTAGCGGACGTAACAGAGAGAGGTAAATCCAATGGCTGGACCCCAGCGCCGCGGAAGCGGTGCCGGTGGCGGCGAGCGGCGGGACCGGAAGGGTCGCGACGGTGGCGCTGCCGCCGAGAAGACCGCGTACGTTGAGCGCGTAGTCGCGATCAACCGCGTCGCCAAGGTTGTCAAGGGTGGTCGTCGCTTCAGCTTCACCGCGCTCGTCGTGGTGGGTGACGGTGACGGCACCGTGGGTGTCGGTTACGGCAAGGCCAAGGAAGTTCCGGCTGCCATCGCCAAGGGCGTGGAAGAGGCCAAGAAGAACTTCTTCAAGGTCCCCCGTATCCAGGGCACCATCCCGCACCCGATCCAGGGCGAGAAGGCCGCGGGCGTCGTCCTGCTCAAGCCGGCTTCCCCCGGTACCGGTGTTATCGCCGGTGGCCCGGTGCGTGCCGTGCTCGAGTGCGCCGGCGTTCACGACATCCTGTCGAAGTCGCTCGGTTCTTCGAACCCGATCAACATCGTGCACGCCACGGTGACGGCCCTCCAGGGACTCTCCCGTCCCGAGGAGATCGCCGCCCGTCGTGGCCTGCCGCTGGAGGACGTTGCTCCCGCCGCTCTGCTGCGGGCGCGTGCAGGGGCGGGTGCGTAATGGCTCGCCTCAAGGTCACGCAGGTCAAGTCCTACATCGGTAGCAAGCAGAACCACCGCGACACCCTGCGTTCGCTCGGGCTCAAGCGCCTGAACGACGTGGTTGTCAAGGAGGACCGTCCCGAGATCCGCGGCATGGTGCAGACCGTCCGCCACCTCGTGACGGTTGAGGAGGTCGACTGACATGGCGGAGCAGAACCCGCTGAAGGTCCACAACCTCCGTCCTGCCCCGGGCGCCAAGACCGCCAAGACCCGTGTGGGTCGTGGTGAGGCGTCCAAGGGTAAGACCGCAGGTCGTGGTACCAAGGGCACCAAGGCCCGTTACCAGGTTCCGCAGCGCTTCGAGGGCGGGCAGATGCCCCTCCACATGCGCCTGCCGAAGCTCAAGGGCTTCAAGAACCCGTTCCGCACCGAGTTCCAGGTCGTGAACCTGGACAAGCTGGCCGCGCTCTACCCGCAGGGTGGCGAGGTCACGGTGGCCGACCTGGTCGCCAAGGGTGCGGTGCGCAAGAACCAGCTCGTCAAGGTCCTGGGCCAGGGCGAGATCTCCGTGGCGCTGCAGGTTTCGGTTGACGCCGTCTCCGCCTCCGCCAAGGAGAAGATTGCCGCTGCCGGCGGCACCGTCACCGAGCTCGTCTGAGCTCGTTGAACTGACAACCGGGGATGTCCCAAAAGGGGCATCCCCGGTTGGTCGTTCCAAGGGGGGCACGGTCGCCGGTAAGGTGGCGTGCACTGTTAACCTCCGCGCGGCCTGTGTCCGCGCGGATTTTGACTGATAAGTAATCGTCGATCCTCAAGACCGTCACCTCTCGCGTGGCAACGTGAGAGGCGCAGGAGGCACCGTGCTCACCGCGTTCGCCCGGGCGTTCAAGACGCCCGACCTGCGCAAGAAGCTGCTGTTCACGCTGGGCATCATGGTGCTCTTCCGGCTCGGTGCTCATGTGCCGGTGCCGGGCGTCGACTACCGCAATGTCCAGATGTGCATGGACCAGACCAAGAGTGGTCAGGGACTCTTCGGCCTCGTGAACATGTTCAGTGGTGGCGCGCTGCTGCAGATCACGATCTTTGCGCTCGGGATCATGCCGTACATCACGGCGAGCATCATCCTGCAGCTCCTGACCGTCGTCATTCCACGGCTGGAAGCCCTCAAGAAGGAGGGTCAGTCGGGACAGGCAAAGATCACGCAGTACACGCGTTATCTGACCGTGGCTCTTGCGATCCTTCAGGGCACCGGCCTGGTCGCCACGGCCCGCAGCGGTGCCTTGTTCGGGGGCTGCACCGTCGGGAACCAGATCGTTCCCAACCAGTCGATCTTCACCACCGTCGTCATGGTCATCACCATGACCGCCGGTACCGCGCTGATCATGTGGCTCGGTGAGCTCATCACCGACCGCGGCATCGGCAACGGCATGTCGATCCTGATGTTCACCTCCATCGCCGCCGGCTTCCCGACCGCCCTCTGGGCGATCAAGCTGCAGGGCAGCCTGATGGGCGGCTGGCTGGAGTTCTCGCTGGTCATCCTCTGCGGCCTGGCCATGGTCGCGCTCGTGGTCTTCGTCGAGCAGGCCCAGCGCCGGATCCCCGTGCAGTACGCCAAGCGCATGATCGGCCGTCGTTCCTACGGCGGCACGTCCACCTACATCCCGCTCAAGGTGAACCAGGCGGGTGTGATCCCCGTCATCTTCGCTTCGTCGCTGCTCTACATCCCGGCGCTGCTCGTGCAGTTCACCGGGTCGAAGGCGGACTGGGCGGAGTGGATCCAGCGCAATCTGGTCAAGGGTGACCACCCGATCTACATGGTCACCTACTTCCTGCTGATCGTTTTCTTCGCCTTCTTCTACGTCGCCATCTCCTTCAACCCCGAAGAAGTTGCCGACAACATGAAGAAGTATGGTGGGTTCATCCCGGGCATCCGGGCGGGTCGTCCCACCGCGGAGTACCTGAGCTACGTGCTGAACCGCATCACGTGGCCGGGCTCTCTCTACCTGGGCCTGATCGCCCTGGTGCCCACGGTGGCACTGGTCACACTCAACGCGAACCAGAACTTCCCGTTCGGGGGAACCAGCATCCTGATCATCGTGGGTGTCGGTCTGGAGACTGTGAAGCAGATCGAGAGCCAGCTTCAGCAGCGCAACTACGAAGGGTTCCTCCGCTGATGCGAATCGTCCTCGTCGGGCCGCCCGGCGCCGGCAAGGGTACGCAGGCCGCGTACCTCGCCCAGAACCTCGCGATCCCGCACATCTCGACGGGCGACCTCTTCCGGGCGAACATCAGCCAGGGCACGCCCCTGGGGCAGAAGGCCCAGGAGTACATGCGGGCCGGCCAGCTCGTGCCGGACGAGGTCACCATCGGCATGGCCAAGGACCGCATGTCGCAGCCGGACGCCGAGGGCGGCTTCCTGCTCGACGGCTTCCCGCGCAACCTGGCCCAGGCCGAGGCGCTGGACCAGAACCTCAAGGCCGGCGGCCTCAAGCTGGACGCCGTCCTGGACCTGGAGGTCCCGGAGGACGAGGTCGTCAAGCGGATCGCCGGCCGCCGGATGTGCCGCAAGGACAGCAGCCACATCTTCCACGCGATCTACAACCCGCCGAAGACCGAGGGTGTCTGCGACACCTGCGGCGGCGAGCTGTACCAGCGCGAGGACGACAGCGAGGAGACCGTCCGCCGCCGGCTGGAGGTCTACCACAGCGAAACCGAGCCGATCATCGACTACTACAAGGCCCAGGGCCTCGTGGTGACGATCTCGGCCCTCGGCAAGGTCACCGAGGTCACGGAGCGGGCGATGAGCGCGCTCGACCGCGACTGAGCCTTTTGCAGCCAGGACTACGGCCGCGGCGCCCCCCAGGGGCACCGCGGCCGTAGTGTTGTTACCCGAGTCGGACCGCAGTCCCAGAAAGGCACCACCCCATGGTCGAGATCAAGACCGCCGAGCAGATCGCGAAGATGCGCGAGGCGGGGCTGGTCGTCGCCGCCATCCACGCGGCAACCCGGGAGGCGGCCGTGCCGGGTGCCACGACCAAGGACCTGGACGAGGTCGCCCGCAAGGTGATCGCCGAGCACGGCGCCAAGTCGAATTTCCTCGGGTACGGCGGCTTCCCCGCCACCATCTGCACCTCGGTGAACGAGGTCGTCGTCCACGGCATCCCGGACGAGAAGACGGTCCTCAAGGACGGCGACATCATCTCGATCGACGCCGGCGCCATCATCGACGGCTGGCACGGTGACGCGGCCTTCACGGCCTTCGTGGGCACCGGTCACGCTCCGGAGCTGATCGAGCTCTCCCGGGTGACCGAGGAGTCCATGTGGGCCGGCATCGCCGCCGTGAAGAACGGCAACCGCCTGGTGGACATCTCCCGGGCCATCGAGGGCTACATCCGCCGCCAGCCCCGCCCGGCCACCGGCAAGTACGGGATCATCGAGGACTACGGCGGCCACGGCATCGGCTCCGAGATGCACATGGACCCCCACCTGCTGAACTACGTCTCCCGTAAGCGCGGCAAGGGCCCCAAGCTCGTCCCGGGCTTCTGCATCGCCATCGAGCCCATGGTGAGCCTCGGCACGGCCCGTACGCACGTCCTGGAGGACGACTGGACGGTCCTCACGGACGACATGTCCTGGTCCTCCCACTGGGAACACTCCGTCGCCCTGACGGAGGAAGGCCCGCTCGTCCTCACGGCCGTGGACGGCGGCAAGGCGAAGCTGGCGGAATACGGCGTCACGGCGGCCCCCGACCCCCTGGCGTGACCGCCGGTTAAGGATCACTGCGGCCGGGCAGTCACCCCTGGATTAGTCTTTCGGGTTGCCCTGACGTAGACTGACGCGTCGGCTCTCGTGTATCCGCATGCCTCCGTACCGATGGCACGCACATACGAGAGTTGATCAAGGTAGCCGATTCGAAAGGCGAAGCGTGGCCAAGAAGCAAGGTGCCATCGAGATCGAGGGCACCGTGATCGAGTCTCTGCCGAACGCAATGTTCAAGGTGGAGCTCCAGAACGGTCACAAGGTCCTCGCGCACATCAGCGGCAAGATGCGTATGCACTACATCCGCATCCTTCCGGATGACCGGGTCGTCGTGGAGCTCTCTCCGTACGACCTGACGCGTGGCCGGATCGTCTACCGCTACAAGTAGATCTTGTCGCCGCCCCGGTCGTTCGGGGTGACGGCACTGACCCGGAGAACCTCACACCCATGAAGGTCAAGCCGAGCGTCAAGAAGATCTGCGACAAGTGCAAGGTGATCCGCCGTCACGGCCGGGTCATGGTCATCTGCGACAACCTGCGCCACAAGCAGCGCCAGGGCTGACGCAGAAACCTGCACTCCGCAGTTTCTTCGCGCGACGCGAGCAAAAATCGTACATACGCAGAACCCGTCCAGTGATCACTGGCGATACCTCCGGCGGGGGCCGGGGACCCGGAACGTACCTAGTACGGCGGCCGGGATCGGTTCTGTGTCAGACCCCCGAGAACATCTGGAGCCATTGAATGGCACGCGTTTCCGGTGTTGACATCCCGCGTGACAAGCGCGTGGAGGTTGCACTCACCTACGTCTTCGGTATCGGCCGCACCCAGTCGCAGGCGACTCTCGCCGCCACCGGTGTGAACCCGAACACCCGCGTTCGTGACCTTCCCGAAGAGGACCTGGTCAAGATCCGCGAGTACGTGGACGCCAACCTCAAGACCGAGGGTGACCTCCGTCGCGAGATCCAGGCCGACATCCGCCGCAAGGTCGAGATCGGCTGCTACCAGGGTCTGCGTCACCGTCGTGGCCTGCCGGTCCACGGTCAGCGCACCAGCACGAACGCTCGTACCCGCAAGGGCCCGCGTCGCGCCATCGCCGGCAAGAAGAAGCCGGGCAAGAAGTAGTCCACAGCGGACGCTGCGGTGCTCCGGGGGGTAACCCCTTAAGACGCCCGCAATCCAGCGGTCTTCGCTGTAGGACCGACCACCTCCCTCCATCAGGAGTAAGACATGCCCCCCAAGGGTCGTCAGGGCGCTGCCAAGAAGGTGCGCCGCAAGGAAAAGAAGAACGTCGCTCACGGCCACGCGCACATCAAGAGCACGTTCAACAACACGATCGTGTCCATCACGGACCCGACCGGCAACGTGATCTCCTGGGCCTCCGCCGGCCACGTCGGCTTCAAGGGCTCGCGCAAGTCCACGCCGTTCGCCGCGCAGATGGCTGCCGAGTCGGCCGCCCGCCGCGCGCAGGAGCACGGCATGCGCAAGGTCGACGTGTTCGTCAAGGGCCCGGGTTCCGGTCGTGAGACCGCCATCCGTTCGCTCCAGGCGACCGGTCTCGAGGTCGGCTCCATCCAGGACGTCACCCCGACCCCGCACAACGGCTGCCGTCCGCCCAAGCGTCGCCGCGTCTGATCCACGGGGTCTCCGACCCCTTGGTGTGACCGCCGCTTGATACGGCACACGGGCGGTACGGCTCCTCGGGGCCGTATCGCCCGTACCCTTGTAGTACTCAGGACATCAAATAGTGGGTGTCCATGACTGAAGGATTCATCGCATGCTGATCGCTCAGCGTCCCTCGCTGACCGAAGAGGTCGTCGACGAGTTCCGCTCGCGGTTCGTGATCGAGCCGCTCGAGCCGGGCTTCGGCTACACCCTCGGCAACTCCCTGCGTCGTACGCTCCTCTCCTCGATCCCGGGTGCGGCGGTCACGTCCATCCGCATCGACGGTGTCCTGCACGAGTTCACCACCGTGCCGGGCGTCAAGGAGGACGTCACCGACCTCATCCTGAACATCAAGCAGCTGGTCGTCTCCTCGGAGCACGACGAGCCGGTCGTGATGTACCTGCGCAAGCAGGGCCCGGGTCTGGTCACCGCCGCCGACATCGCCCCGCCGGCCGGCGTCGAGGTGCACAACCCCGACCTGGTCCTGGCGACCCTGAACGCCAAGGGCAAGCTGGAGATGGAGCTGACCGTCGAGCGCGGTCGCGGCTACGTCTCCGCCGTCCAGAACAAGCAGGTGGGCCAGGAGATCGGCCGTATCCCGGTCGACTCCATCTACTCGCCGGTTCTCAAGGTCACCTACAAGGTCGAGGCGACCCGTGTCGAGCAGCGCACCGACTTCGACAAGCTGATCGTCGACGTCGAGACCAAGCAGGCCATGCGCCCGCGCGACGCCATGGCGTCCGCCGGTAAGACCCTGGTCGAGCTGTTCGGTCTGGCCCGCGAGCTCAACATCGACGCCGAGGGCATCGACATGGGCCCGTCCCCGACGGACGCCGCCCTGGCCGCCGACCTGGCGCTGCCGATCGAGGAGCTCGAGCTCACCGTTCGGTCGTACAACTGCCTCAAGCGCGAGGGCATCCACTCCGTGGGTGAGCTCGTCGCCCGCTCCGAGGCCGACCTGCTCGACATCCGCAACTTCGGTGCGAAGTCGATCGACGAGGTCAAGGCGAAGCTGGCCGGCATGGGCCTGGCCCTCAAGGACAGCCCGCCCGGATTCGACCCGACCGCTGCGGCCGACGCGTTCGGCGCGGACGACGACGCGGACGCCGGGTTCGTCGAGACCGAGCAGTACTGATCGGTTTTGGCTGCAGGCCGGCTTCGGCTGGTCGCGCAGTTCCCCGCGCCCCTTCGGGGCGCGGGTCTCCGACGGGCAACCGCCCGCTCGGATACTGACTCCGGTACCTGATACGGCCGGGGCAGACACCTAGGAGAAACACCATGCCGCGTCCCACCAAGGGTGCCCGTCTGGGCGGCGGTGCCGCGCACGAGAAGCTGATGCTGGCGAACCTCGCCAAGTCGCTCTTCGAGCACGGCCGCATCACGACGACCGAGGCCAAGGCCCGCCGCCTGCGTCCGGTCGCCGAGCGCCTGATCACCAAGGCGAAGAAGGGCGACATCCACAACCGTCGCCAGGTGCTGCAGACGATCACGGACAAGGGCATCGTGCACGTGCTCTTCACCGAGATCGCTCCGCGCTTCGCCGAGCGTCCGGGT
Organism: Streptomyces sp. SCA2-17; assembly: GCF_044336695.1. Lineage (NCBI taxonomy): Bacteria > Bacillati > Actinomycetota > Actinomycetes > Kitasatosporales > Streptomycetaceae > Streptomyces > Streptomyces sp. SCA2-17. The sequence goes on along the minus strand of NZ_CP117521.1, from coordinate 2,662,206 downwards.
GGCTACACCCGTATCACCAAGATCGGTAACCGCCGTGGCGACAACGCGCCCATGGCCGTGATCGAGCTGGTCGAGGGCGAGATCGCCAAGAAGGCGACCGTTGCCGAGGCCGAGGCCGCCACCAAGCGTGCGGTCAAGGAGTCCGAGGCTGCTGCCGAGGCTCCGGCCGAGGAGTCGAAGGACGCCTGACGACGCTGATGCGTGTCAGTGACGGGCCCGCCCCTTCCGGGGGCGGGCCCGTCCCGCATTTCTGTGAGAGGAACTCTCGGTGAGTGACGAGGTGGCACCCGGTTTCGTGCGGGTGCGGCTGGACCTGTCGTACGACGGCAAGGACTTCTCCGGCTGGGCCAAGCAGCGTTCGGGCCTGCGCACCGTGCAGGGCGAAATCGAGTCCGCCCTCCGTACGGTGACGCGGTCGTCCGAGACCTACGAGCTGACGGTCGCCGGCCGTACCGACTCCGGGGTGCACGCCCGGGGCCAGGTCGCGCACGTCGACCTGCCGGCCGAGGTGTGGGCCGAGCACGAGGAGAAGCTGCTGCGGCGGCTCGCCGGCCGGCTGTCCCATGACGTACGGGTGTGGCGGGTCGCCGAGGCGCCGGCCGGTTTCAACGCGCGCTTCTCCGCGATCTGGCGGCGCTACGCCTACCGGGTGACGGACCATCACGGCGGTGTCGACCCGCTGCTGCGGGGTCATGTGCTGTGGCACGACTGGCCGTTGGACGTGGCGGCCATGAACGAGGCGTCGCAGGCGCTGCTCGGCGAGCACGACTTCGCCGCGTACTGCAAGCGGCGCGAGGGCGCGACGACCATCCGGACGTTGCAGCAGCTGAGTTGGGAGCGGGACGCTTCCGGCGTCATCACGGCGACCGTGCGGGCGGACGCGTTCTGCCACAACATGGTGCGGTCGCTGGTGGGCGCGCTGCTGTTCGTCGGTGACGGGCACCGGCCGGTGGACTGGCCGGGCAAGGTGCTGGCGGCGCGGGTGCGGGATTCCGCCGTGCATGTGGTGCGGCCGCACGGGCTGACGCTGGAAGAGGTCGGCTATCCGGCCGACTCCGAGCTGGCGGCGCGGAACCTTGCGGCGCGCAACAAGCGGACGCTGCCCGGCGCGGGTTGCTGCTGACGACACACGGGGAAACGCAGTGGGGCCCGGCGAAAGCCGGGCCCCACTCGCGTATCGAGGGTCAGACGGAGCAGCTCAGCGCCAGGTCGCTGTTGACCGTGAAGTACGGCTTGATGCCGTCGATCTTCGGGTACAGGTCCGTCTTGTTGCGGTCGACGATGTCGCCGATGAGGCGGGCGACCTTGACCGGCTCGCCGTCCGGGGTCAGGCGCAGGGCCAGGTCCCAGACGGTGTTCTCTTCGCCGGTGCCGCGGGCGTGCCGCAGGTCGGCGTAGGGAACGGTCACGCGGAAGGTCGTGCTGTCGACGGCGGTGACCTCGGCGGTCACCCGGTCGGCGGTGTCCGCGCGCGGGGTCGCGACGAGGACCGGCTGGGCGCCGTCGGTGAACTCGGCGCCGTGCAGGGTGCCTTCGACGGTGAGGGCGGTCTCGTCCTGGTGGAGGGCGCGGGCCTCGGCGTGGACGGGGCGGTTCCAGGCGCGCAGGGCGAGGAAGCCGTCGACCGTCGGGTAGGGCACCCACCAGGTGAAGGGGGAGCCGGGCAGGGCCTCCAGCTCGACGAGGCCGCGGCCTTCGGCGAAGCGGGAGACGACGCGGCGGCGGGCGTTGTCGTCGCCGCGGACGACGTGGAGGTCCCAGCGGCCCTCGCCGAGGCGGAGCTGCTTGCGGTCGAGGACCGCGGTGTAGGGGGCCTGGGGGCCGGCCGGTGCCTTGAGGGGCACGCTGACGGGCTTGCCCTCCTTGCGGCGGGTGACCGTGAGGGAGAGCTTCTCGCCGGAGAGGCCCTTGCGGTCGACGAAGACGTGGATGTTGCCGTCGGCGTCCACGCGGCAGGAGGCGGTGCAGCGCAGCGGCTTGCGGACGATCTCCTTGAGCGCGGCCTTCACCGGCGGGGTGGAGGGCTTGGCGACGCCGCGGCGCAGCGGGCGCAGCAGCTTGCCGGCGGTGCGCCGCAGCATCTTGGAGAGCGGGACGGGCGCGGGCTTGCGCTCGGCCGTTCCGGAGCCGCTGCCCGCGGGGGCGGCGGCCGGGGCGGAGCCGTCGCGGGCGCCGCCGAGGCTCTCGATGAGCTCCTCGTAGCGGCGGGCGATGGCGTCCGGGTGGTAGCGCTCGGCGGAGACCAGGGCGTTCTTGCCCATGGTGTGCCGCAGCTCGTCGTCCTCGATGAGCTTCAGGAGGCCCTTGGCGATGGCGTCGCTGTCGAGGTTGGTGACGAGGAGGCCGTCGTGGCCGTCCTTGATGATCTCGCCGGGGCCGTGCGGGCAGTCGGTGGCGACGACGGGGACGCCGCAGTTCATGGCCTCCACGATCGTCATGCCGAAGGACTCCTCGCGGGAGGTCACGGCGGCGATGGAGCCCTTGGCCCACTCGGTCTCGATGGGGGAGTGGGCGCCCATGAGGGTGATGTGCCCGGCGAGGCCGAGCTGGTCGATCTGCTCGCGGAGCTTGGCCTGCTGGGGGCCGCGGCCGTAGATGCGCAGCTTCCAGTCGGGCCGGGCGGCGGCGACGGTGGCCCAGGCCTTGACGAGGAGGTCGTAGCGCTTGACGGGGATGAGGCGGCCGGCGGCGACGACGAGCTTGGCGTTGCCGTCGGAGGGCTCGACCTCGGAGGCGGGGACGCCGTTGGGCAGCGCGATGAGCTTGGTCTTGATGCCGGGGAAGTGCTCGCGGTGGGTCGCGGCGTCGGCGTCGGAGACGGCGGTGTGCGCGTCGAGGTGGGGGATCGCCAGGTCCTGGGCGGCGCGGATGTTCGGCTCGTGGGTGCCGTAGATCCGGTGTTCCTGGCCGATCCGCAGATAGCGGTCCTGGCCGAACTCGGCCAGGTACATGACCAGGCCGGGGCGGGTGGCGATGACGACGTCGGCGTCGGTGCGGGCGAGGTGCTCGGCGACGCGCTTGTCGGTCAGGGCGCTGAAGTGGGCGCCCTTGGCCTCGACGGGCGGGACGTGGGCGCTGTCCTGCTCCAGCAGGGGGTTGTCCCGGTCGGCTCCGGTCTCGGCACGGGTGTCGATCAGGTGGACCAGCTTCACCTTGCGGTGCAGGGGGAGCTTGGGCGTGCCGCCCGTCCTGTGGATCGACACGATCTCCACGTCGTGCCGGGCGGCGAGCGCGCCGGCGACGTTGAAGGTGGAGCGGATCGTGCCGCCGATGCCGTAGGCGTTCTGCAAAAGGAAAGAGATCTTCATGGCGGTGTGTGCGCGGCGCGAGCGGGCGGCGCGTCCGTCCTTCCCCCTGGCCTGGGTGTGCGGGTCTCCCCTCGGCCGGACGCCTCGTCGGTCCGGTCCGATCCGTCGGTTAAGACCGTTGGGAGGGATTTCGGTTGCCTGTGCAGGCTACATTGTGGCTTGAGTCACATCGTTCACGTCAAGGGTGAGATCGTTCTCCGGGTCGAAGACGGGGCGCACGGCGACGCTGCCGCGGACGGGGTGGGCGAGGGTGCGCGCGGGGTGCACGTCGGTGCGCTTGCGGTCCACGCCGTCGCCCGTGAGACGCCCGAGCGGGATGTGCGGTTCCGCGGGCGCTGGGCGCAGCGCGAGCCGCCAGACGTCGTGGGCGGTGCCGCGGCGGGCGAAGAGCAGGTCGTACGGGACCGTGCAGCGCAGCTGCCGCTCGCCGAGGGCGGTGAGCGGCACCTCCACGTCGTACGCGGGGTCCGCGGGCGAGACGAGGACGAGGCGGGAGGCGGGCGTGAGGGGCGCTGCCGCGCCGTGCACGGTGGCGGTCACGGTCAGGGAGGCCTCGCCGACGGCGATCGCGTCCAGCTCGGCGTGGGCGGGGCGGCGCCAGGTGCGCAGGGTCAGGGAGCCGGCGGCGGTGACGTAGGGCACCCAGGCGGTCGCGTGGCCGTCGGCGTCGCGGCCGAGCGGGAGGGTCAGCAGACGGGCCTGTTCGACGAGGTCGGCGGCGACCCGGGCGCGCTTGCCGTCGTCGGCGCGCTCGACGAAGAAGTCCCAGCGGCCCTCGGCGAGCGGGGTGCCGGCCCGGTCGAGGACGGCGGTGAGCGGGCCCTTGCCGGTCGCGGGGCGGGCGAGGGGCAGCTCGATGCGCTCGCCTTCAGCGGTGCCGTCAGTGCCGCGCAGGCGGGCCGTGAGCGTCAGCCGCTCGCCCGTGACGCCCGCGCGGGGCAGCCGGACGGCCAGGCCGCCGTCGGCGGTGGCGCGGGCGGACGCGCGGGGGCGCAGCGGCTTCAGGGGCGCGGCCTTGGCCGGCGCTTCGGGCGCGGCCGCGGGGCGGGCCGGGCGGAGGGCTCCGGCGGCCTCGGCGGCCTTGCGGCGCAGCGGGCGTACGAGGCGGGCGGCGGTGCGGCGCAGGGTGGCGGGGGCGGGTGTCGTTTTCGCGGCCCCGTTTGCGGCCCCCTTCGCGGGCCCGGCCACCGGCTCCGGCAGGAGCTCCGGGCGGACCTCGCGCACGATCTGCTCGAACCGTTCGGCGATCTGCGCGGGGGCGTAGCGCTGGGCGGAGATGCGGGCGGCGCGGCCCATGGAGCGCCGCAGCTCCTCGTCGCCGATGAGCTTCAGGAGGCCCTCGGCGATCGCGCCGGCGTCCCCGGGGCGGACGAGGAGGCCGTCCACGCCGTCCTCGATGATCTCGCGCGGCCCCTGGGGGCAGTCGGTGGCGACGACCGGCACGCCGCAGTGCATGGCCTCCACGATGGTCATGCCGAAGGACTCGAAGTCGGAGGTCACGGCGGCGATGGAGCCCTTGGCCCACTCGGTCTCGATGGGCGAGTGCGGGCCCATGAGCGCGATGTTCTCGTTGATGCCGAGCTTGTCGATGCGCTCGCGCAGGGCGGTCCGCTCGGGGCCGCGGCCGTAGATGCGCAGGCGCCAGTCGGGGCGCTCGGCGACGACCTTGGCGAAGGCGTCGACCAGCAGGTCGTAGCGCTTGACGGGGATGAGGCGGCCCGCGGCGACGACGAGCTTGGCGTTGCCGTCGGAGGGCTCCACGGCGGCGGCCGAGACGCCGTTGGGCAGGGCGGCGATGTGCGTACGGGCCTCCGGCAGGGCCGCGCGGTGGGTGGCGGCGTCGGCCTCGGAGACGGTGGTGAGGGCGTCCAGGAGCGGGATCGCGGCGTCCTGCGCGGCGCGGACCTCCGGGTGGTGGCCGCCGTGGATGAGGTGCTCCTGGCCGATGCGCACGTAGGTGCGCTCGGTGGCGAGGCGGGTGAGGTGGACGAGGAGGCCGGGGCGGGTGGCGACGACGACGTCCGCGTCCGTGGCCTCCAGGTACTGGGCGACGCGCAGGTCGGCGAGGCGGGTGAAGGCCTTCACGTCGCGCTCGCGGGCCGGCAGGAGCGCGCTGGGCTGCTGCTGGAGCTCGTTGCCCGTCTCCGAGCCCGGGGCGTCCTTGCGGATGTCGATCAGCGAGGTGAGGCGGACGCGGCGGCCGGCGGGGAGCTGCGGGGCGTCCGCGCTGCGGTAGACGGAGACGAGCTCGACGTCGTGGCGGGCGGCGAGGGCGCTCGCGAGGTTGCCGGTCGCGCGGATGGTGCCGCCGATGCCGTAGGCGTTGTGGATCAGGAACGCGATCTTCATGGGCGTGCGCTCCTGTCTTCCGCTGGTCAGGTGTCGCCCGCATGTTCGGGCGAGCGAACTGTAGGGGCAGCCGTGAAGCCCCTGTCAAGCCGTACGTCGAACGGCAGTCCAGAGGGTAACCGTGTGGACTGGCGTGGCGCGGGGACGGACCTCCCGGGCGCTGGGAGGCTGGCCCTGTGAAGGCGATGGTGGCGGTCTCCGCGGTCGTGGCCCTCGGGCTGACGGCCGGATGCGGCGGCAGTGGCGGCGACGGCGGTACCGGTGGCGCGGCGAGCCGCGGCGGCTCCCGGGGCGAGGCCAAGGGCCTGCGCAGTGCCGTGCGGATACTGAGCCCCGCGCAGCTGCGGCACGTCGAGCTCGGCGCCCGCGAGGTCCCCGGCTTCCAGATCGAACGCGCCGGCACCAGTGCGGCGGGCGGCGGGCGGCCCCGTACGGACGCCGCCGCCTGCCGGCCGCTCGTCGACGCCCTCGGCTCCGAGCCGCGGCCCGAGCCGGCCGCGTCCGTCGTCAACACCTTCGCCAAGGCCGGCGAGGACCTCGACTTCCAGGGCCTCATGGGCATGATCCGCGTCTCCGCTTACCGCGGTGACGGCGCGGCCGCGACGCTGCGCGGGCTGCGCTCCGCCGCGGGGCGCTGCGCGGGCGGCTTCGCCATGCTCACGGGCGAGGGCGAACCGCAGGAGTTCCGGGCCGTACGGACCGTCGCCGCGCCGCGGCTGGGCGACGAGGCCGTCGCCTACCGCCTGGAGAACGCGGCGGAACGGGCGCCGAGCCTGATCACGGTCGTCCGCTCCGGCGCGACGCTCGCGATGTTCTTCGCAACGAGCCTGGGCGACCCCGAGGACGTGGAAATCCCCCCGGACCTGGTGACCGCGCAGGTGAAAAAGGTCGAGCAGGCGGAACAAAAGGCCCCCACGGCACCGCCCCCGTCGTCGCCGATGGCGGCGGGCGAGGGCGGGGAGGCGGGGGACGGGGGCGACGGGGGCTGAGCCCGGTGGGCGCCCCGCTGCCCCCGCAGGGGCTTACGCCTCCTTCTTCGCGCCCGGCGTCGGCGTTGCCACCGAAGCCGACGCCTGGGCGTTCGCCCGGGCCATGATGCGGCGGAACGTGTAGCCCGCCACGTCGCGGCCGGCCTGGAGGGCGTCCTTGTCGTCGTCGGGGACGGCCTTGCCGTTCGTGTAGCCGGCGACCGTGAAGTACGCGTAGCGCCCCTCCGCATTGGCGGTCAGGCGGCAGGCCGTGGCCCGGCAGAAGGACGGGCCGTCGCCCGCGAGGGACTCGATGTTCCCCGTGGACTGCTCCTTGGCCTTGTCCGCCGCGGCCTTCGTGTCGAAGACGGCGACGCCGACCGTCACCGCGACCCCCTCCCGTACGTACGTGGCCCGCAGCACCTCGCGGCAGCCGTTGGCGGTGAGGACGGCGCCGAGGCCGCCCTGCGCCGCCGTGGCGCAGTCCTTGTTGCTGGTCGTGGCCGTGCGGTCGTACTTGCGCTTGTCCAGGGACGGCTTGCTGTGCGGGAACAGCGTCTTCGTGCTCAGCGGGGCCGTGTCCTTGTCCGCGCCGGCTATGAAGTCCCGCGGATTGGGCGGGGGCGGCGGGGCGACCTGCGAGAACGACGGCTCGGGCGAGCCGGAGGAGCTGGGGAGCTTCTGCGGCGAGGGCAGGCCGTCGGCCTTGCTGTTCTTGCCGGAGCCGATGACGAGGGCCGCCACGGTGCCGGCGACGGCGACCGTGGCCAGCGCGCCGCCGCCGATCAGCAGCCACTTGCGGCGGCGGCCGCGGGAGGCGGTGTCGTCGGCGAGGGCGTCCCAGTCGGGGGTCTGCGAGGCGGCCTGCCCCGGGGCGGGGCCCCAAGGGCCCGGCTGCTGGGGCTGCGGCTGCGGCTGGGACGGGGCCTGGGACTGCTGGGGAGCCTGCGGCAGCAGCACCGGCGGCGGACCGAACTGCCCGGCCGGCGGCATCGGCTGCCCGCCCGGCGCCGGCGCCGGCGCCGGCCCCGGCCCCTGACCCGGCGGCGGCCCCGGCTGCTGCGGATCACCCGGGGCCCCGTGCGGCCCTCCCTGCCCAAAGTTCATGGCGTGCATCGTAAACCGCGGAAACTGGTTGGTCGCCCCCTGTGGAAACAGGGAGAATCCCGCCCATGGGACATGTCGAAGCGGGCCACCTGGAGTACTACCTCCCCGACGGGAGGGTGCTCCTCGGCGACGTCTCCTTCCGCGTGGGCGAGGGCACCGCGGTCGCCCTCGTCGGCGCCAACGGCGCGGGCAAGACCACGCTGCTGCGCCTGATCGCGGGCGAGCTCCAGCCGCACGGCGGCGCGGTCTCGGTGAGCGGCGGGCTCGGCGTGATGCCGCAGTTCGTCGGCTCGGTCCGGGACGACCGTACGGTCCGCGACCTGCTGGTCTCCGTCGCCCAGCCCCGTATCCGCGAGGCCGCGAAGGCCGTCGACGAGGCCGAGACCGCGATCATGGAGCGCGATGACGAGGCCGCGCAGATGGCGTACGCGCAGGCGCTCTCCGACTGGGCCGAGGCCCGCGGCTACGAGGCCGAGACCGTGTGGGACATGTGCACCACGGCCGCGCTCGGCGTCCCGTACGAGAAGGCGCAGTGGCGCCAGGTGCGCACGCTCTCCGGCGGCGAGCAGAAGCGGCTGGTCCTGGAGTCCCTGCTGCGCGGCACGGACGAGGTCCTGCTGCTGGACGAGCCGGACAACTACCTCGACGTCCCCGGCAAGCGCTGGCTGGAGGAGAAGCTGCGCGAGACGAAGAAGACGGTGCTCTTCGTCTCCCACGACCGCGAGCTGCTGGCCCGCTCCGCCGAGAAGATCATCAGCGTGGAGCCGGGCCCTGCGGGCAGTGACGTCTGGGTGCACGGCGGCGGCTTCGCCACGTACCACGAGGCGCGCAAGGAGCGGTTCGCCCGCTTCGAGGAGCTGCGGCGGCGCTGGGACGAGAAGCACGCCCAGCTGAAGAAGCTGGTGATCACGCTGCGGCAGGCGGCCGCGGTCAGCCACGAGATGGCCTCGCGCTACGCCGCCGCGCAGACCCGGCTGAAGAAGTTCGAGGAGGCGGGCCCGCCGCCGGAGCCACCGCGCGAGCAGGACATCCGGATGCGGCTGCGCGGCGGGCGCACCGGCGTACGGGCGGTGACCTGCGAGAAGCTGGAGCTCACGGGGCTCATGCAGCCGTTCGACCTGGAGGTCTTCTACGGCGAGCGGGTCGCGGTGCTGGGCTCGAACGGCTCGGGGAAGTCGCACTTCCTCCGCCTCCTGGCCGGGGAGGCCGTAGCGCACACGGGCTCCTGGAAGCTGGGCGCCCGCGTGGTGCCGGGGCACTTCGCGCAGACGCACGCCCACCCGGAGCTGCTGGGCCGCACGCTCGTCGACATCCTGTGGACGGAGCACGCCAAGGACCGCGGCGGGGCGATGTCCGCCCTGCGGCGGTACGAGCTGGAGAAGCAGGGCGACCAGCCCTTCGAGAAGCTGTCGGGCGGGCAGCAGGCCCGCTTCCAGATCCTGCTGCTGGAGCTGGCGGGGACGACGGCCCTGCTGCTGGACGAGCCCACGGACAACCTGGACCTGGAGAGTGCGGAGGCCCTCCAGGAGGGCCTGGAGGCGTACGAGGGCACCGTGCTGTGTGTCACACACGACCGCTGGTTCGCCCGGACGTTCGACCGCTTCTTGGTCTTCGGCGCCGACGGCCGTGTCCGTGAGGCCCCGGAGCCCGTCTGGGACGAGGGCCGGGTGGCCCGCAAGCGCTGACGCGCGAGCGGTGAGACGATGTGTTTTGACCCCGCCGGTGGGCGCCCGGTACTCTACGAGTTCGTTATGCGTATTGGCTTGGTCGTTCTCACGCGAGGGGCCCTTACGCTTGCCCACCAGAGTGGCCGCCAGCGGCCCGCACCCGGGTTGCGTCCCCGGAGTGCGTCCCTCGCCGGCAGCCGCCTCAGGCGGGCCGTGTCAGGACCCACTCACTGAAGAAGCGAAGGCTACGACCGTGCGTACGTTCAGCCCCAAGCCCGGCGATGTCCAGCGCCAGTGGCACATCATCGACGCGCAGGACGTCGTCCTGGGCCGTCTGGCCTCTCAGGCCGCCAACCTCCTGCGTGGCAAGCACAAGCCCGTGTACGCCCCGCACATGGACATGGGTGACTTCGTCATCATCATCAACGCCGACAAGGTGCACCTGTCCGGCAACAAGAAGACCCAGAAGATGGCGTACCGCCACTCTGGCTTCCCGGGTGGTCTGCGCTCCGTCCGCTACGACGAGCTGCTCGACAAGAACCCCGAGAAGGCCGTCGAGAAGGCCATCAAGGGCATGGTTCCCAAGAACTCCCTCGGCCGTCAGATGCTCTCGAAGCTGAAGGTCTACTCGGGCCCCGTGCACCCGCACGCCGCCCAGAACCCGCAGCCGTTCGAGATCACCCAGGTCAAGCAGGGCTAGTCCCGGCCACCGCCGACCAGACAGAAAGTATCTGAGGAGAATCGTGGCTGAGACCACCGCCGAGACCCCCGTCATCGACGACGAGGCTGGCGTCGAGGAGTACACCACCGAGACCGAGGTCGTCGAGTCGGAGTACACCTCCGAGTCGCTCGCTTCCCGTTTCGGTGACCCGCAGCCGGCTGCCGGCCTGGGCCGTCGCAAGAACGCCATTGCCCGCGTCCGGATCGTTCCGGGCTCCGGCAAGTGGAAGATCAACGGTCGCACCCTTGAGGACTACTTCCCCAACAAGGTGCACCAGCAGGAAGTCAACGAGCCCTTCAAGGTGCTCGAGCTCGACGACCGCTACGACGTCATCGCCCGCATCGCGGGTGGCGGCGTTTCCGGCCAGGCCGGCGCCCTGCGCCTCGGCGTGGCCCGCGCGCTGAACGAGGCGGACGTGGACAACAACCGCGGCCCGCTGAAGAAGGCCGGCTTCCTCTCCCGCGACGACCGTGCGGTCGAGCGCAAGAAGGCCGGTCTCAAGAAGGCCCGCAAGGCCCCGCAGTACAGCAAGCGCTAATCACGCGGCTTCGCTGCTTCTGCTCGAACGCCCCGGCGGCACGCTCCGTGCCCGCCGGGGCTTTCGGCTATCAGGCACCTGGGACGTATCGGCGTATACCTGAAGTCAACGTTCCGGTTCCGGACCCGACACTTTTGTTTGCGGGGCCCGTTCACAGGCAGGCCCCGTATCCGCGCGTTTTTCGGAGGACACCAGTGGGACGACTCTTCGGTACGGACGGTGTGCGCGGCGTCGCCAACGCCGATCTCACGGCGGAGCTCGCGCTCGGCCTGTCGGTCGCCGCGGCGCACGTGCTCGCCGAGGCGGGCACGTTCGAGGGCCACCGCCCCGTGGCGGTCGTGGGCCGGGATCCGCGCGCTTCGGGCGAGTTCCTGGAGGCCGCCGTCGTGGCCGGCCTGGCCAGCGCCGGCGTCGACGTGCTGCGGGTGGGCGTGCTGCCCACGCCCGCCGTCGCCTACCTCACCGGCGCGCTCGGCGCCGACCTCGGCGTGATGCTCTCCGCGAGCCACAACGCCATGCCCGACAACGGCATCAAGTTCTTCGCCCGCGGCGGCCACAAGCTCGCCGACGAGCTGGAGGACCGCATCGAGCAGACCTACCGGGCGCACGCCTCCGGCGAGCCCTGGGACCGGCCCACCGGTGCCGGCGTCGGCCGCGTCCGCGAGTACGACCAGGGCTTCGACAACTACGTCGCCCACCTCATCGGCGTCCTCCCCAACCGCATGGACGGCCTCAAGGTCGTCATCGACGGCGCCCACGGCGCCGCGGCCCGCGTCTCCCCGGAGGCCTTCGCCCGCGCCGGCGCCGAGGTCATCACCATCGGCACCGAGCCCGACGGCCTCAACATCAACCACGAGTGCGGCTCCACGCACCTGGACAAGCTCCGGGCCGCCGTCGTCGAGCACGGCGCCGACCTGGGCGTGGCCCACGACGGCGACGCCGACCGCTGCCTCGCCGTGGACCACAAGGGCAACGAGGTCGACGGCGACCAGATCCTCGCCGTCCTGGCCCTCGCGATGCGCGAGTCCGGCGCGCTGCGCAAGAACACCGTCGTCGCGACCGTGATGTCCAACCTGGGCTTCAAGCTGGCCATGGAGCGCGAGGGCGTCGAGCTCGTCCAGACGGCCGTCGGCGACCGCTACGTCCTGGAGGAGATGAAGGCGCACGGCTTCGCCCTCGGCGGCGAGCAGTCCGGCCACGTCATCGTCCTCGACCACGCCACCACCGGCGACGGCACGCTGACCGGCCTGATGCTGGCCGCCCGCGTCGCCGCCACGGGCCGCTCGCTGGCGGACCTGGCCGGCGTGATGGAGCGCCTGCCGCAGATCCTCATCAACGTCCGCGACGTCGACAAGTCCCGGGTGAAGTCCTCGGAGGAGCTCGCCTCGGCCGTCGCCGACGCCGAGCGGCAGCTGGGCTCCACGGGCCGCGTGCTGCTGCGCCCGTCCGGCACCGAGCCGCTCGTCCGGGTGATGGTGGAGGCCGCCGACATCGAGCAGGCGCGCACCGTCGCGCAGCGCCTCGCCGACGCGGTCAAGTCCGCCCTGGGCTAGGCCTTGGTGCTTGCCGCGACCGTACGCTTGCGCTGCCTCGCCCAGAACCACTTCTGGGCGAGGAGCGTGAGCGTTCCCGCCACCACGATCCCCGCGAGGTTCAGCGCCAGCTGGACCGCCGACCCGCGGGTCTCGGCCCAGTCCCCGTAGGACAGGGCGACGGCCGCATTCGCCGCGGCCGGGACCGTCGTCACCGAGATCGCCACGCCGATCAGCGCCCCCGACTTGGCCGAGGTCAGGGAGAGGATGCCGGCGATGCCGGCCAGGAACGCCACCACGAAGGAGAAGGCGTCCGGCTGCCAGATGAAGGACGTCTGGGGGCGGGGGGCCAGGAACTTCGCCTCGTGGAAGAGCCCCAGCGCATCCATCAGGACGCTGAAGCCGCCGGTCAGCGCCATCGCCACGGGGAAGCCCACGAGCAGCGCGGCCATCGACCGCCAGGCCAGCCGGGGCGCGCGCCGCACGATCGCCGTGCACAGCCCGGCCAGCGGGCCGAACTCCGGTCCCACCGCCATCGCGCCCACGATCAGGATCGCGCTGTCCATGATCACGCCGCAGGCGGCCAGCATTGTCGCCACGGTCAGGAAGGCGAGGAACGTGACGGTGAGCGTCGACTCCTCGTGGGTCTCCTCGACCAGCGACTCCCACACGATCGCGTCCGCGCCCGAGCCGGGTGCGGCCAGCTCGGCGTGCTCGGCGCGCCGGGAGAGCACCAGGCCGGCGTCCGCCACGGAGACCGAGCCGACCTCGGGCAGGCCGCTCGCGCGCAGCGCGCCCAGCAGCTCGTCCGCCGCCTCGCGGGCCACGTCGCACAGCACGATGTCGCCGTGCGGATTGCGGGCAGCGCCGGGGACGACGGCCAGGTGTGTGGTGCCCGCGGTGCGCTCGATGAGCGCGACGACGTCGTCGGTACGGGCGGGTGGACTGATCATCCGCAGGTGGAGCATGGCCGTCCCGGTGTGGTCGGTGGTCGTCAGAGCTTGCGCAGCGACAGCCGCTGCACCTTGTGGTCCGGCCCCTTGCGCAGGATCAGGTTCGAGCGGCCGCGCGTGGGCGCCACGTTCTCCAGCAGGTTGGGCTTGTTGATGGTCCGCCAGTTGCGGCGCGCGTAGTCCAGGGCCTCCTCCTCGGAGACCTCGGTGTAGCGGCTGAAGTACGAGTCGGGGTCGGTGAAGGCCGTGGCGCGCAGTTTCTTGAACCGCTCGTAGTACCAGCCCTCGATGTCCTCCGCGCGCGCGTCCACGTACACGCTGAAGTCGAAGAAGTCGGCGAGCCCGACGCGCGTGCGGCCGTCCTTGCCGGGCAGGGCCGGCTGGAGGACGTTGAGGCCCTCGATGATGAGGATGTCCGGGCGGTGCACGGTCAGCCGCTCGCCGGGCACGATGTCGTAGATCAGGTGGGAGTAGACGGGGGCGGTGACCTCGTCCTTGCCGGCCTTCACGTCGGCGACGAAGCGGGTCAGGGCGCGCCGGTCGTACGACTCGGGGAAACCTTTCCGCGACATCAGGCCGCGGGCGTGCAGCTCGGCGTTGGGCAGCAGGAAGCCGTCGGTGGTGACCAGCTCGACGCGCGGGTGCTCGGGCCAGCGCGCGAGCAGCGCCTGGAGGAGGCGGGCGGTGGTCGACTTGCCGACCGCCACGCTGCCGGCGACCCCGATGACGAAGGGCGTGCCGGGCTGGGAGTGGGAGCCGTGCCCGTCGCCCACGTCGCCCAGGAAGGTGTTCAGCGTGGCGCGCAGCCCGCTGGTGGCCTCCACGTAGAGGTGCAGGAGCCGGGACAGCGGCAGGTAGACCTCGCGGACCTCGTCCAGGTCGACGACGTCTCCCAGGCCGCGCAGCCGCTCGACCTCCTCGGCGGTCAGCGGCAGCGGGGTGTCCTCGCGCAGGGCGCTCCACTCGGCGCGGGTCAGGTCCACATACGGGGACGAGTCGGCGCGGCGGCGCTGCTGCTCTGTGGTGGTCGGCACGGGCCCATTGTGCGCGGCCGGGGCGCGGCGCTCACTTCCGGGTGGCGGGAGCGGGCGTTCTCGTGGGGTTTGCGCGCCTCGTACGGGCGGTAACCGGCCGGGGCCGCTGGGTGAACTTTCACGGATCCCTGTACCTACTGACCGGTCAGGCACTACGTTCCGCTCGCGGGCCGCACGCGCACCTGCCCCCCACGCGGCCGCATCACGCTAGGGACGGCCGTGTTCGCGCTCAGAACCACCCCCCGTGTCTTCCGCCGCAGGTCCGCCGAGGCCGACCGGGAGGCCTTCGCCGCGCGCGTCTGCGCCGAGCTGGCCGACGACCTGCCCGACGAGGACCTCACCCAGGACCTGGACGACTGCCTCGACCGCTACGAGCTCGGCAGCAAGCCGCGCTGCGAGGAGGTCGAGTACCTGGAGATGGTGCAGGACGCGATCGACAGGATCGAGCGGGGCTGCTGAGGCGCGCGCGGCGGGTCATTGCGCCATTGCCGCCCCGGACGGCCCCTCCCTGGCCGTAACCTGCTCCGCATGTGCGGAATCGTTGGCTATGTGGGAGGGCAGTCCGCCCTCGATGTCGTATTGGCGGGGCTGCGGCGGCTGGAATACCGCGGCTATGACTCGGCCGGGGTCGCGGTGCTGGCCGACGGCGGCCTCGCCGCGGCGAAGAAGGCGGGCAAGCTCGCCAACCTGGAGAAGGAGCTGTCCGACCGGCCGCTGCCGTCCGGCCCGACCGGCATCGGCCACACGCGCTGGGCCACGCACGGCGCGCCCAACGACGCCAACGCCCACCCCCACCTGGACAACCCGGGCCGCGTCGCCGTCGTCCACAACGGCATCATCGAGAACTTCGCCGCGCTGCGGGCCGAGCTGGCCGAGCGGGGCCACGCCCTCGGCTCGGAGACCGACACCGAGGTCGTCGCGCACCTGCTGTCCGAGTCCTTCTCCTCCTGCGGCGACCTCGCCGAGTCGATGCGGCAGGTCTGCCTCCGCCTGGAGGGCGCGTTCACGCTGGTCGCGGTGCACGCGGACGAGCCGGACGTGGTGGTCGGCGCGCGCCGCAACTCCCCGCTCGTGGTCGGTCTCGGCGACGGCGAGTCCTTCCTCGCCTCCGACGTCGCCGCGTTCATCGAGCACACCCGCGAGGCCGTCGAGCTGGGCCAGGACCAGGTCGTCGAGCTGCGCCGCGACGGCGTGACCGTCACCGGCTTCGACGGGGCGCCCGCGGACGTCCGCCCGTACCACGTCGACTGGGACGCCTCGGCCGCCGAGAAGGGCGGCTACGACTACTTCATGCTCAAGGAGATCGCCGAGCAGCCGAAGGCCGTCGCGGACACGCTGCTGGGCCGGATCGACGCCGCGGGGACGCTGTCGCTGGACGAGGTGCGGATCCCGGCGTCCGTGCTGCGCGAGGCCGACAAGATCGTCATCGTGGCGTGCGGGACGGCGTACCACGCGGGGATGATCGCCAAGTACGCGATCGAGCACTGGACGCGGATCCCCTGCGAGACCGAGCTGGCCAGCGAGTTCCGCTACCGCGACCCGATCCTGGACCAGCGGACGCTGGTGATCGCGATCAGCCAGTCCGGCGAGACGATGGACACCCTGATGGCGCTGCGGCACGCGCGGGAGCAGGGCGCGAAGGTCCTCGCCATCTGCAACACCAACGGCTCGACGATCCCGCGCGAGTCGGATGCGGTCCTGTACACGCACGCGGGCCCGGAGGTGGCCGTCGCCTCCACGAAGGCGTTCCTCACGCAGCTGGTGGCCTGCTACCTGGTGGCGCTGTACCTGGGGCAGGTGCGCGGCACCAAGTGGGGCGACGAGGTCGTCTCCGTGATCCGCGAGCTGTCGCAGATCGCGGGGCAGGTGGAGGAGGTCCTGGAGACCATGGAGCCCGTGCGGGAGCTCGCGCGCTCCCTGGCGGGCAAGAACACGGTGCTGTTCCTGGGCCGACACGTGGGCTATCCCGTGGCCCTGGAGGGCGCGCTGAAGCTCAAGGAGCTCGCGTACATGCACGCGGAGGGCTTCGCGGCGGGCGAGCTCAAGCACGGGCCGATCGCGCTGATCGAGGAGGACCTGCCGGTGGTGGTGGTCGTGCCGTCGCCGCGGGGCCGGTCCGTCCTCCACGACAAGATCGTCTCGAACATCCAGGAGATCCGGGCGCGGGGCGCGCGCACGATCGTGATCGCCGAGCGGGGCGACGAGGCGGTGCGGCCGTACGCCGACCACCTCGTGGAGATCCCGCCGACGCCGGTGCTGCTCCAGCCCCTGGTGGCCACCGTGCCGCTCCAGGTCTTCGCGTGCGAGCTCGCGACGGCCCGCGGCAACGAGGTCGACCAGCCGCGCAACCTCGCGAAGTCGGTGACCGTCGAATGATCGTCGGAGTGGGCATCGACGTCGCCGAGATCGAACGCTTCGACGCCGCCCTGCGGCGCACGCCCGCGCTGGCGGAGCGGCTGTTCGTGGAGCGGGAGCTGTACCTGCCGAGCGGGGAGCGGCGCGGCATCGCGTCCCTGGCCGCGCGCTTCGCGGCGAAGGAGGCCGTGGCCAAGGCCCTGGGCGCGCCGGGGAACCTGCTGTGGACGGACGCGGAAGTGACGACGGAGGCGAGCGGTCAGCCGCGGCTGCGCGTGTCGGGAACGGTGGCGGCGCGGGCCGAGGAGCTCGGGGTGACGTCCTGGCACGTGTCGCTGAGCCACGACGCGGGGGTCGCTTCCGCTGTGGTGGTGGCGGAGAAGTAGCCGCCGCCGCGCGGTCGCTTACGCGGACAGGTGCGGCAGCTTGCCGGCGGTCTCGTCGTCCGCCGGCAGGCAGGCGACGAGGCTGAGGCCCGGCGCGTCGGCGGCGTGGAGCTTGACGTAGTCGAAGGCGAGGCGACCCAGGCGCGGATGGTCGAACCCGCGCCGGGACGGCCGGAAGTCGGCGACGTCGTGGGTGTCCCACCACGTACGGAACTCCTCGCTCGCGGCGCGACCGGAGGAAGTCGGCGACGGCGCGGCGGCGGTTCATGGCTCCTCGGGTCTTTGGCCTGGTGTGGTGCGATCAGCATAGAGAGGGCGCCGCCGGGCACTCACCTTTGCCCTGCCGCAGGGCAGTTGGCCTGTGGACAGTGGGCCTGCCTGTCACAGGGCAGGAGTACGGTTTCCGTGTCGCGTCAGAAACGGAGCCACGTATGCCCCCGCACTTTGACGAACACACCGGCCACACCGGCGCACGCATCGCCGGCGCGCGGAAGGTCCGCCGCCTGACCCAGCGCGAGTTGTCGGACCTGGCCCACGTCTCGTACAGCACCCTGACCAAGGTCGAGCAGGGAGCTCTGCCCGCAAGTCCTTCGGTCATCGGGGCGCTGGCCCGTGCGCTGTCCTTGCCCGTCACCGAACTGACCGGCCAGCCCTACGTCGACGAGCTGCGCGCGGACCAGCTGGACGGGCTGATCCAGCCGATCCGCGAAGCACTGGACGTCTACGACCTCGGGCCCGATCCGGACGTCAGGCCGCGCGCCCTGCCCGAGCTGGAGGCGCACGCCGACGAGCTGTGCGCCATGGTCCGTGCGACGAACATCAAGCAGGTCGCCGCCGATCTGCCCGTGCTGATCCACGAGGCGACCACGGCGGCGCACACGGCCCCCGGGGACCGCAGCTGGCGCGTCCTGGCCAGCACGTACCGCACGGCCTACGACGTGACCACGAAGCTAGGCTTCCTCGATCTGTGCACGGTCGCGCTGGACCGCCTGGAATGGGCCGCGCAGCGCGCCTCGGACCCGGTCCTCGGCGGGATGCGCCAGTACTTGCGAGCTCTGGCCTACCTGCGTGCCAGTGACTACCGCACGGGCAAGCGGCTCGTACGGCTCGGCATGGCCACCTTGGCGCAGGCCGAGGCGGGGCGGGTGCGCGACGTCGTCACGGGCCAGCTGCACCTGGGTGCCGCCGTCCTCGCGGGCCGCGACAAGGACGAGGGCGCCGCCACCGGGCATCTCGACGAGGCGCGGCGGATCGCGGAGCGCACGGGCGAGGCCGGGAAGGTGCACTGGCTGTCGTTCGGGCCGACCAACGTCGGGGCGCACCACGTCAGCGTCCTCGCCGAGCTGGACCGGTATCCGGAGGCGGTACGGGCGGCCGAGGACACGGTCATCCCGGCCTCGTGGCCGCCGTCCCGCCGGGCCCACCACTACACCGAGGTGGCCCGGGCCGAACTGTGGACCGGCCGTACGGACGCGGCCTTCAGGAACCTCCAGCTGGCGCGGAAGGTCGCGCCGCAGCAGACGCGCTACCACCCGGTGGTGCGGGAGACGTTCGCGGGGCTGGAGTCGGCGAGGCGGCGCATGCCGGAGACGTTCAGCAACTACGGGGCCTGGCTGGGTCGGTAACGCAGGGTCGGGTCGTGGCCCGGGCTATCAGCAACTCCTGGTAGTTGCAGCCCCGTTGCGGCGGCACTGTGTGGCGTGACGGAAGACCCCCGCGGCCGCGCGAACGGCCCGGGGGCATGGCCAACGCCACGTAGGAGCGCCGACATGCGCAAGACTATCCGCCGCCTGACCGCCTGGCTGAGGATCGGCCGCGAACCGGCCACCGTCCAGGAACCGGCCGCCCCGGAATCCGCCGCCGTCCCGGACGCGCCCCCGCCGCCGCGGGAAAAGCCCGCCGCGTGCGGCATCTACGTCTGGGCGACGGCCCACGGCATCGACCTCAGCCCCCGGCACTCCCTGCTCAGCTGCACATGCTCCACGCGCGCAGACCGCGTCGCGCCCGCCGTGGGGACGCTCGTCGTGGACAAGCGCGACGAAAGGCCGGCCCGCGTCGTAGCGACGGAAGGCCGCACCCTCCGCCTCCGCCCGCCCACGGGCGGCCCCGAATGGCACGCGGAACTCCCCCTGCTCCGCCCCGCCACGGAAGCCGAACAACTAAGCGCCAAGGTGGCGGAGGCGAACCGGTCGAGCCGGTGGGGGAGCGGCACGTAGACGCGGAGGCGCGACCGGCCCTGCCCGAAGGCCCCGCACCACAACCACCACCAAGGAGGACACGTGCACGCAAGCCTCGAAGGCACGGAGACGACCGCGCAGGCCCCGTGGCGACTGCGCCGCATGGCTCCGCTGCGCAATGGTTCCGCCTCGCCCTGGACGTACGCGGGCCTTGACCCCGTCACGCAGACCGGCCGGTGGGTAGGAGAGGACGGCGTGATGACGCCGGCCGAACTCGGCAAGCACGGAACGAGTGTGAACACGTATCCGCCTACGCAGGTCGGGAAGGACGGCAAGATGGACGCCGACTCCGGCCACGACGCGACGCAGGACTAGGAGACGCCGTCATGGACGGACGCCCGGTGCTGGTCTGCACGCAGGATGAGGATGCAACCGCTGATCTGGTCATCGCGGAACTGAACCGGCGCCGGGTGCCCGTCCTCCGGTTCGATCCGGGACAGGACTTCCCGACCCTTGCGGTGCTCGCCGCACGTACCGGGGCAGGCGGATGGGGCGGCCGGCTCACGGTCGGGGAGAGGACAGCCGACCTGTCCGCCGTGCGCGCTCTGTACCACCGCCGGCCGAACGTCTACGCGACGGACGGCGGGGAGCAGACCGCTCGGTTTGCCGCTCAGGAGAACCGGCGTGGGCTGGGCGGAGTGCTGAACGCACTCCCGGGATGTCTGTACGTCAGCCACCCGCAGGCCATCGCGCGGGCGGAGTACAAGCCTGCCCAGCTGGACGTGGCGACCCGGGTGGGGCTCACGGTCCCGGCGACCCTGATCACGAACGATCCGGTGGAGGCCAAGGCCTTCTGCGCTGAACAGCCGTCGATTTACAAGCCCTTGCACGCCGGGGCGTATGACGTCGGAGGAGAACCTGCCGGAATCTGGGCCGCTCCGGTCGGGCCCGGAGAGATCGATGGCGCGGTGGCCCGCAGCGCCCACCTGTTTCAGGCTCACGTGCCCAAGGTGGCCGATGTGCGCGCGGTTGTCGTCGGAGAGCGGGTGTTCAGCGCCCGGATCACCGCGCCGCCGGGCGTCGTGGACTGGCGAGCCGAGTACCAGAGCCTCGCCTACGAGCCGGTGACCTGCCCGGACGGGATACGCGGGGCGCTGCTGCGGTTCCTCGCCGACTTCGGTCTGCGTTTCGGCGCCTTCGATTTCGCCGTGACCGCGGACGACGCCTGGTGGTTCCTGGAGTGCAACCCCAACGGTCAATGGGCGTGGTTGCAGGCCGCGGCCGGACTTCCGATCACGAACGCAATCGCGGACCTGCTGGCGAACGGAGCGAGCCGTCATGACTGATCCCGTGCTCTCGAAAGGCCGAAGGGCCGACCTCGCGCGGCGCCTGTCCGAGGCCGGTGCTTTGCGCAGCCCGGAATGGGAGGCGGCCGTGCTGTCCGTGCCCCGCGAGTCGTTCCTCTCGCGGGGGTGGTTCGAGTACGAAGAGGGCCGCTGGTACCGGCCTGTGCCCGGGGGCGACGCGGTCGGGCTCGCCCGGATTTACGAAGACGACTCCCTCGTGACGCAGGTGGCGGGGGGCGTCTTTCCCGACCAGGTCGAGGGACGCATCGCGGCGGCACCCTCTTCATCGTCCACCATGCCGAGCCTGGTCGTCCGGATGCTCGAAGACCTGCGGGTGCCCGAAGGCGGACAGGTCTTGGAGATCGGCACGGGCACGGGGTACTCGACGGCGCTGCTCTGTCATGTCGTCGGCGAGGACAACGTGACTACCGTCGAAGTCGACGCGGAGGTGTCGGCCCGTGCCGGGATGGCGCTCGCGGACGCCGGGTACCGGCCTGCCCGTGTGGTGGGCGACGGCCTGGAGGGCTGGAGGGACGGCAGCCCGTATGACCGTGTGATCGCCACATGCGGTGTGCATACGGTGCCGGCCGACTGGCTCGCGCAGACGTGTCCCGGTGGTGAGGTCCTGGTGACGGTCGGGGGATGGATGCACGCATCCGAACTCGTGCGGCTCACGGTCGCCGAGGACGGCACGGCGAGCGGCCCGGTCCTCGGTGGCCAGGTCTCGTTCATGCTTGCTCGTCCGCACCTGCCGCCCCCGCTCGGAATCCTGCCGGATCTCAGTGAGGGCGAGGCAGCGCCCGCAGAACTGGGCGCGGACGTACTGGAGGACTGGACGGCTCGTTTCGTCGCACAGTTCGCAGTGCCGCGCGCGCAGCGGTTCGCGCTCGAACGGGACGGCAGGACGGAGCACGTCGTCGTCGACGTCGGGGCCGGCTCCTGGGCGGTCGTCTTTCAGGAGCGCGGACAGTGGATGGTGAGGCAAGGCGGCACGGCACGGCTGTGGGATCAGATCGCCGAACGCGTCACCCGCTGGCAGGCGGACGGGCGACCGCCGGCCGACCGGATGCGGCTGCACGTCGGCCCCGACGGGCAACGCCTCACATGGGCGTAGCCGTCGGTCGCCTGCTCGTGGCGGCCGGCCGCCGGCCGGGGCCCGGTTCCCCGGGGCGGCCGGGGCGGGGGCTAGTCGGTGATGCAGACGTTCCCGGCGGTCTGGTTGAGCAGGCCGATGACGTTGATGGGGAAGGAACACAGCGTGATCGGCACGCGGATGGGCACCTGGATCGTGTTGCCCGTGATGACGCCTTGGGAGTCGGCGGCGGCGCCGGCCGCGACGCTGTCCGCGGAGGCCGTACCCGCGGTGGCGGCGCCCGCGGCGGCGAGGAGCGTGGCGGTGGCGGCCGCGGTGGCCGCCTTGGTGGAGGGGGTCATGGGAGCTCCCGGGGATGGGGGTTGATGCGCGGCCAAGTCTCGCGCATAATTCTCCCTTTTTGTCTCATTTGTCGTGTGTGCCGTTCCGGGCCCCGAACCTAGACTCGCCGCCCATGACGGCAAGAGACTCTCTGGCCACGGTCCAGCGCTCGATGGGCGACCCGTCCTTCACCCACCCGCTGTGGCCTCCGCTCACGCAGGGCTGCCCCGCGACGAGTACGGCCGAACTGGCCTATCCGCTCGAAGTGGACTACGCCTACGACCAGTACGAAGAATGCGACCAGTACGACTACGCCGCCCGCAGCGCCGGCCTCGACCGCTGGGCGCCCCTCCTCCCGCCCCTCGCGGCGCCCGGACTGGGCGAGGGGCACACGCCCTTGATCCCGATCGGGGGCGTCGCCGATCGGGAGGTGTACGTCAAGGACGAGTCCCGGAACCCCACCTGGAGCCACAAGGACCGGCTCAACCGCTGCACGGTCTCCGCCGCCGTGGGCGTCGGCGCGCCCGGGATCGTCGTCGCGTCGTCGGGCAACCACGGCGCGTCCGCCGCGGCCTACGCGGCCCGCGCCGGGCTGCGTTGTGTCGTGCTGGCCTCGGCGGACATGCCGGCGGCGGTCGACGCGTTCCTCAACTCCTACGGCGCGGTCGTCCTGCCCGTGCCGCAGGAGGCGCGGTGGCCGCTGATGCGGCAGATCGGCGACCGGCTGGGGCTCCACCCGGTCAGCAACCTCACCGTCACCCACACCGGACACCCCTTCGGCCCCGAGGGCTACAAGACCATCGCCTACGAGATCTTCGCCGACATCGGCGTGCCGGCGGCCGTGTTCGTCCCCACCGGCTACGGCGAGTGCCTCTTCGGGATCTGGAAGGGCTTCGCCGAACTGCGCCGGCTCGGCCTGAGCGGGACGGTGCCGAGGATGTTCGCGTGCGAGCCGGCGGCCGGCGGGCCGCTGGCCGCCGCGGTGCGGCGGGGAGTGCCGGCGGCGCGGGTGAGCTGCGGCCCGACCGACGCCTACGGGATCGCCTGTGAGGTCGGGGGCTACCGCGGCGTGCGGGCGGTCCGGGAGAGCGGCGGCGGCGCCCTGCTCGTCACGGACCGGCAGCTGCGGGAAGCCCAGCAGGAGCTGGCCCGCCAGGGGATCTGGGCCGAACTGTCCGGCGCGGCCTCCCTCGCCGGCCTGCGCTCCCTGCCGGACGGGAACGCCGCCAAGGGCCCGGACGGGAGCACCGCCAAGGGCCCCGACGCGAGCACCCTCGACGGGCCCGTCGTCTGCCTCTCCACCTCCAGCGGCTTCAAGGACCGCGCGGTCGGCACCAGGACCGCCTCCGAGGTGATCGAACCGACGTGGGAGGAGGCGTACCGTCGCCTGCGGGCAGCCGGCCTGGAGGCGTGACACGCCGGTCCCCGGCAGCCCCCTGAAATCCGGTGTTGACTCTCCAGCGACCGGAGACTCCAAGGTGAGGGACATGGACGACGACACCGCGTACGCCTCAGGCTCCCTGCACTCGATCGGGGAGCTGGCCCGGCTGACCGGGCTGACGGTCAGGACGATCCGGTTCTGGTCCGACACGGGCGTGGTGCCGCCGACCGACCGCACACCCGCGGGCTACCGCCTCTACGGCCCCGACGCCCTCGCGCGCCTCGGCCTCGTGCGGACGCTGCGCGACCTCGGGGTGGGTCTGCCCGTCATCCGGCAGGTGCTGGAGCGGGAGATCACCGTCGCCGAGGTCGCGGCCGTCCACGCCGAGGCCCTGGACGTGCAGATCCGCACCTTGCGGTTGCGTCAGGCCGTGCTGCGGGCGGTGGCCGGGCGCGGGTCGACACCGGAGGAGATGGAACTCATGCACAAGCTCGCGACCCTGTCGGATCAGGAGCGGCGCCGCCTGATCAACGAATTCATCGACAGCGCCTTCGAGGGCCTGGACGTCGACCCCGGCTTCCTCGCCTCGATGCGCAGCGGCATGCCCGAGCTGCCGGAGGACCCCTCGCAGGAGCAGCTCGACGCCTGGGTGGAGCTCGCGGAGCTCGTCCAGGACGAGGGGTTCCGGGCCGGGATCCGGCGGGCGGCCGAGGACCAGACGCGCGTGTGGAAGGAGTCCGGGCGGCCCGACGGCGAGCGCACGAAGCGGGCCGCGCAGGCGATCAAGGAGAGGTCGGAGGCCGCGCGGCGGGCCGGCATCGCGCCGGACAGTCCCGAGGCCCGGCCGTACGTCGACGAGCTCGCCGCCGCCCTCGCGGAGGTCTCGGGCCGCGAGGACGGGCCGGAGTTCCGGGCCTGGCTGCTGGAGCGGCTGGAGACCGGCAACGACCCGCGCTACGGCAAGTACTGGCGGCTCATCGCCGTGATCAACGGCTGGACGCTGCCGGACATGGAACCGGCGACGGAGTGGTTCACGGCCGCGGTACGGGCGGCGGTACGGGGGTAGCCGGCCGGCGGTGACTTACGAGGTGGTCGACCGGCGGTGACTCACGGGGGTAGCTCACCGCCGGTCGCGCACGATCCGGTGATCCCGGTGAACCCGGTGATCCCGTTGAACCTCCTCTCACCTCCCCTCTCCTGACGTATCGTCGGTCCGCGGAAACGTGGTCGGAGGGGATACGGGTGCACCCGGCGAAGGAACGCATCGCGGCGGTTTTCGGGCGGAGTCAGGGCAGCGGATACCTCCTCGCCCCGAACCTGGTCCTGACCGCCGCACACGTGATCGGCGATTGCGCGCACCCGCGCGCGATCGTCCCCGGCGGCACCGGCCAGGTGCGCTGCAAAGCGGTCTGGGCGCGCGACGACAACCGCCGCTGCGACGTCGCCCTGCTCGTCGGCGAGCGCGACTTCGTCCCCGCCGAGGACGCCGAAGCCTTCGAGCCCCTCGTCTGGGGCCGGGCCTACGACCTGCGGGTCTGGCCCGGCGCCCAGGCCGTCGGCTTCCCGCACGTCCAGCGGGACGCGGCCGGCGAGCTCGACACCGAGCAGGTCGTCGGCACCCTCAAGCCCGGCAGCAACCTGCTCAGCGGCCGGCATGTCCTCGACGGCGAGCACGGCCCCCCGCTGCCGCCCGCCGACGGCGGATCGCCATGGGCCGGCATGTCCGGCGCCGCCGTCTTCGTGGACGGCCTGCTCGCGGGCGTGGTCTGCGCCGACCCGCACGGCTGGCGGCACGGCCGCCTCACGGTCACCCCGTCGGCCACGCTCTGGCAGGACTTCGCCTTCCTCAGCGCGTGCCTGCTCGCGGGGCACAAGCCGGAGTCCCGCTCCCTCGCCTCGCCGCGGCAGCTGGAGATCGAGGCCTTCGAGCGGCGCCTGCGCGACTACATCGTCGGGAAGTGCGGCGAACTGACGATCATCGGTCTGACCCTCTCCGACGGCGAGGGCGAGACCTGGCCCCTGGACACCGCCTACCTCAGCCTCGAACTCACCGGAGGCGGCGGCGCGCAGAGCGGCGGCGGCCACGCCGAGGCGCGCGTCCCGGACGAGTGGGCGGCGCAGAACTCCACGCCCTCCCCCAAGCGCGCCGAGGAGGCCCTCGCGGGCCGTCGCCGCGTCCTCCTGCGCGGAGCCGCCGGCTCCGGCAAGACCACGCTGCTGCAATGGCTCGCCACCCTCACCGCCCGCGGCGACCTCCCGCCCGGCCTCGGCCACCTCAGCGGCTGCATGCCGATCACCCTCCCCCTCCGTACGCTCATCCGCCGCGGCGAACTCCCGCAGCCCGAGGAGTTCCTGGCCGCGGCCGCGGGCCCCCTCGCCGGCCTGCCCGCCGCGCAGGGCTGGGTGACCCGGCGGCTCACGGAGGGCACGGCGCTGCTGCTGATCGACGGCGTGGACGAGGTCCCCGAAGCCGCCCGCCGCCGCACCCTCACCTGGGTCAAGGACCTCCTCGCCGCCTATCCCGACGCCCGCTACGTCATCACCACCCGCCCCTCCGCCGTACGCGAGGGCTGGCTCGCCGACGCCGGCTTCACCGAGCTGGAACTGCTCCCCATGAGCCGCGGCGACGTCGCCGCGTTCATCCACCGCTGGCACGACGCGGCCGGCGCCCGCCACCACGAGCCGCTGCGGCACTTCCGCGACGCCCTCACCACCGCCGTCGTCACCAAGCGCGACCTCGGCATGCTCGCCACCAACCCCCTGATGTGCGCCCTGATCTGTGCCCTCAACCGCTCCCGCAAGGGCTATCTCCCGCACGGCCGCATGGAGCTCTACCGCGCCGCCCTGGAACTCCTGCTCGTACGGCGCGACCGCGAGCGGGGCGTGGTGACCGGCGAGGACGGGCCGGAGCTGGAACACGCCCAGCAGGTCGCCCTGCTCCAGAAGATCGCCTACTGGCTGATCCGCAACGGCCGCTCGGTCATCGAGTGGCACAAGGCCGTCGAGATCCTCGACCGGGCCCTCCCCGCGATGCCGGCCGTCGCCGCGCGCGGCGGCGCCGAGGACATCCTGCGCCACCTCGTCCTGCGGAGCGGACTGCTGCGCCGCCCGACGACCGAGACCCTCGACTTCATCCACCGCACCTTCCAGGACTACCTGGGCGCGCAGGCCGCCGTGGACGACTGGGACTTCGACGTCCTCGTCAACCACGCCCACGACGACCTGTGGGAGGACGTCCTGCGCATGGCCGTCGGCCACGCCCCGCCGCGCGCCCGCGCGGAGCTGCTGCGGATGCTCCTGGAGCGCGGCGACAAGGAACCGGCGAACCGGGCGCGCCTCCATTTGCTGGCCGCAGCCTGCCTCGAACACGCCACGGAGGTGGACTGGGAGGTCCGCGCGCGCGTCGAGAAGGCGGCGGGGGAGCTCGTACCGCCGCGGGATCTGGAGGCGGCGAAGGAGCTGGCGGCGGCGGGGCGGGTGGTACTGGACCTCCTGCCCGGCCCGGAGGGGCTTTCGGACGAGGTCGCCCACGCGGTGGTCGTCGCGGCGACGACGGTGGCGGACGAGCGGGCGCTGCCGTTGCTTTCGCGGTACGTGGATCATCCGCACCAGCAGGTGCGGGCGCAGCTGGCATGGGCGTGGGACCGGTTCGAGACGGAGGCGTATGCGGAGGGGGTGATCGGGCGGCTGGCGTACGAGGGCGAGGCCTACGAGGGGCTGGAGTTCGTCGCGAAGACGGAGGAGCACCTTGCCGCGATCAAGCGGCTCGGCGGGCGGCCGCGGGTGCAGCTACGGGACTGGCCGGCCGGCGGGGATCTGGTGGACCTGGCAACGCCGGTGCTCAGTCATGTGACGTTCTGGGGGCACGGGGAGACGGTTGACCTGCGGGTGCTGCGCGGGTGCCCGCCGCTGCGGGGCCTGCGGGTCGTCGACTTCGGGCGCCTCCTCCACCTGGACGCGCTGGACGTGCGGGCCCTGCAGAGCCTGCACTTGTGGCTGGCCGAGCACCTCTACGACTTCGGAACCATGCGGCGCATGACGGAGCTGCGCGAGCTGACGCTGTCCGGACGGGCGGCGACGGCCTCGCTGGGCTCCATGGAGCTGTCCCTGCCCCCGAAGCTCCGGTACCTGAACCTCGGGCCGGGCCCCTCCATGGTCACGCACTTCTGGGGCCTGGAGGGGCACCCGGCGCTGGAGGAGCTGGCGTTCCGCGCCGGCACCGGCTACCGGAACGCGTTCGCCCTGCCGTCCCTGCCGTCCCTGCCGGCCCTGCGGACCCTGCGGATCTGGCGAGAGGACCTGACGGCCGTGACGGCGTGCGGACCCGTCCCGCAGGTGGAGACGCTCAACCTCACCGAGGCGTACGGCATGGCCGGGCTGGGCGGCGTGCGGCACGCGTACCCCGGCCTCAAGGAGCTCCACCTCATCGACCCCGTGGTCGCCGACGGCACTCCCTTCGACCTGGCCCCCCTCGCCGCCCTCGGCCCGGTGAAGCTCGTCGTCCGGCACCCGGGCCCGGTCATCAACCAGGAAGCACTGGCGGAAGGCTGCGAACTGACCCTCATCACCCAGCGGCAGTGAGCACGTCCCTCCACACCCCCCGCAACCCCTCCGCCACCCCCACCGCCGTAAGCGGCGCCTCCCCCAGCTCCCGGGCCGCCAGCCCGTGCAGATACGCCCCCACCGACGCCGCGTCCCGCCCCGACAGGCCCGCCGCCAGCAGTGACCCCGTCAGCCCCGACAGGACGTCACCGCTCCCCGCCGTAGCGAGCCACGGCGTCCCCGTCGGGTTCACCCGTACCGTGTGGTGCCCGCGGCTCCCCGGGGCCGCCGCGATCAGGGTCGTGGAGCCCTTCAGCAGGGCCGTGACCCCGTACCGCTCGGCGAGGGCGCGGACCGCCGCCAGGCGGCCGGACTCGACCCGTTCGCGGGAGACGCCCAGCAGGGCCGCCGCCTCGCCGGCGTGCGGGGTCAGGACGGTTTCCGCCGTCCGGCCGCGCACCGCTTCGGGCGACATCAGCCGCAGCCCGTCCGCGTCGACGAGGACGGGGACGTCCGAGGCCAGGACGTCCTCCAGCGCCTGCCGGGCGTCCGCGCCGTCGCCGAGGCCGGGGCCGACGACCCACGCCTGGACGCGGCCCGCCTTCGACGGGGGGCCGGCCGAGACGAGGGTCTCGGGGAAGCGGGCGATCACGGCGTCCGCGGCGGGGCCCGCGTAGCGGACCGCGCCCGCGCCGCCGTGCAGGGCGCCCGCGACGGCGAGGGCGGCCGCGCCGGGGTAACGGGCCGAGCCCGCGACGACGCCGACCACGCCCCGCCGGTATTTGTCGCTCTCCGCCTCCGGCCGCGGCAGCAGCGCCGCGACGTCCGCGTGCTGGAGGGCCTCGGCGTCCGGCCGGGGCGGCAGCTCCAGCCCGATGCCGACGAGCCGGAGCGCGCCCGCGTGCTCGCGCGCCGGGTCGATGAGCAGTCCGGGCTTGTACGAGCCGAAGGTGACCGTCGCGTCGGCGCGTACCGCCGTGCCCCGTACCTCGCCGGTGTCGGCGTCGACGCCGCTCGGCAGGTCGACGGAGACGATCACCGCGCCGCCGTCCGAGGCGGCCCGGGCGAGCTGGGCCGCGTCGGGGCGCAGGCCGCCCTTGCCGCCGATGCCGACGATCCCGTCGACGACGAGGTCCGCGCCGCGCAACGCCCGGTCCGCGGCCTCCGCGGAGGCGACGCGGCCGCCCGCGGCGAGCAGCGCGGCGAGGCCCTCGGCGTGGGCCCGCTCGGGGTTCAGGAGTACCGCGGTCACCCCCGCGCCGCGCCGGGCGAGCCGGGCGCCGGCGAAGAGGGCGTCGCCGCCGTTGTCGCCGCTGCCGACGAGCAGGGCGACCCGTGCCCCGTACACGCGCCCGAGCAGGCCGGCGCAGGCGGCGGCGAGCCCGGCGGCGGCGCGCTGCATCAGGGCGCCGTGGGGGAGCTGGGCCATGAGCGCGCGCTCGGCGGCCCGTACGGTCTCGACGCTGTAGGCAGTCCTCATGCCCTCAGTCTCACAACGGCGGGCCGTTCACGCCCCCGAAATGACACCCTGTCTCCCTCCCTGAGCCCCACCCCTCACCTCCTCCCCGGCCGTCCTGAGAGACTGACGT
This sequence comes from Streptomyces sp. SCA2-17, assembly GCF_044336695.1. NCBI lineage: Bacteria > Bacillati > Actinomycetota > Actinomycetes > Kitasatosporales > Streptomycetaceae > Streptomyces > Streptomyces sp. SCA2-17. Next base: position 2,632,839 of record NZ_CP117521.1, on the reverse strand, counting down.
GGATGAACGAGACTCCGCTTCGCGCCCGCGAGACCCCGATGCGCGCCCGTGCCCTGGTCGACCTGGCCGCGCTGCGGGCCAACGTGCGCACGCTCAAGGCCCGCGCTCCCCGGTCGCAGCTGATGGCCGTGGTCAAGGCGAACGCCTACGGCCACGGCGCCGTGCAGTGCGCCCGCGCGGCCCGCGAGGCCGGTGCCGAGTGGGTCGGCACGGCCACGCCGGACGAGGCGCTGGCGCTGCGCGCGGCGGGCGACACGGGCCGGCTGATGTGCTGGCTGTGGACGCCGGGCGGCCCCTGGCGCGAGGCCGTCGAGGCGGACGTCGACGTGTCGGTGAGCGGCGTGTGGGCGCTCGCGGAGCTGGTGGAGGCCGTACGGGCCGCGGACCGCCCCGCGGGCCGTCCCGCCCGCATCCAGCTGAAGATCGACACGGGCCTGGGGCGCAACGGCTGCCAGCCCGACGACTGGCCGGAACTGATCGCCGTGGCGCGCGAGGCGGAGGACGCGGGCCTCGTGAAGGTGACCGGCATCTGGTCGCACTTCGCGTGCGCCGACGAGCCGGGCCACCCGTCCATCCAGGCCCAGCTGGGCGTCTTCCGGGACGCGGTGGCGTACGCGGAGCGGCAGGGCGTCGAGCCCGAGGTGCGGCACATAGCCAACTCGCCGGCGACCCTGACGCTGCCCGAGGCGCATTTCGACCTGGTCCGGACGGGCATTGCGATGTACGGGGTGTCGCCGAGCCCCGAGGTCGGCACGCCGCAGGACTTCGGCCTGAAGCCGGTGATGACCCTGTCGGCGTACCTGGCGTCGGTGAAGCACGTGCCGGGCGGCCACGGCGTCTCGTACGGGCACCACTACGTCACCCCGGGCCCCACGACCCTCGCGCTCGTGCCCGTGGGCTACGCGGACGGCATCCCGCGCGCGGGCTCCGGCACGGGCCCGGTCCTGGTGGGCGGCAAGTGGCGGACGGTGGCGGGCCGGGTGGCCATGGACCAGTTCGTGGTCGACCTGGGCGGCGACGACACGGCGCGGGTGGGCGACGAGGCGGTGCTGTTCGGGCCGGGCGACCGGGGCGAGCCGACCGCCGAGGACTGGGCGCGTGCCACGGGCACGATCGCCTACGAGGTTGTCACGCGCATCTCCAATCGGGTGCCGCGCGTCTACGTCGGTGAGAACGTGGACGGATACACGGAGTAGGACCGGTAAGAAGCTGGATCAACTAGTTCAGCTGAATCACCTGAACCAGCTGAACTAGGTGAATCGGCCGGCCCAGCACCACCAGCACCACCACCAGCACAGCCCAGTACGACCAGCACGACGAGTACGCGGACGTGGACATGCCGAAAAACGGGGACACGGGGGCGCGCGATGAGCAGTGACAGCGGGAGCGCGGGCACAGCGGCGGCCGGGGCCGCCGCGACCGCCGGGGCGATCGGAGCCATCGAGGCGATCGGGGCGATCGCCGGGAGCGGCGCGGCTGTGCAGGGCCCGGCCGGCGGCTGGCGGCGCGGGGCGGGGGTCGCGGGCGCGGCCCTGGGCGTCCTGGCCGCGGGAGCCGCGGTCGGCGTGGCGGTCGAGCGGCTGACGGTCGGGCGCGGCATGCGCCGCAAGGCGCGGCTGGCCCTGGACTCGTCGGGCCCGTACGGGACGCTGCGGGGGACGCCGGGCTCGGTCGTCGCGGAGGACGGCACGCGGCTGTACTACGAGGTGGACGAGCCGGGCGAGGGCGAGGCCGCGGGGGGAGCCGCCTCGCGGCGGCTGTTCGGCGGCCGGCGCGGGCCCGCAGCCCCGCCCCTCACGGTCGTTTTCAGCCACGGCTACTGCCTCAGCCAGGACTCCTGGCACTTCCAGCGCGCCGCCCTGCGGGCCGCCGGCGTCCGCGCGGTCTTCTGGGACCAGCGCAGCCACGGCCGCTCCGAGCGCAGCCGTACGGCCGCCGTCTCCATCGACCTCTTCGGCCGCGACCTCCGGGCCGTCATCGACGCCGCCGCCCCCGAGGGGCCGCTGGTGCTCGTCGGGCACTCGATGGGCGGCATGACGACGATGGCGCTGGCCGCGCAGTACCCCGGCCTGATCGCCGAGCGCGTCGTCGGCGCGGCCTTCCTCGGGACGTCCTCGGGCGGGCTCGCGGAGAACACGTACGGGCTGCCGGCCGCCGGGATGAGCCTGGTGCGGCGGCTGGTGCTGCCGGGGGCGTTCAAGCTGATGGCGGCCCGGCCCGAGCTGATCGAGAAGGGCCGCCGGGCCACGGCCGACCTGTTCGCGGGCGTGCTGCGCTGGTACTCCTTCGGCTCGAAGGACGTGGACCCGGCGGTCGTGCGGTTCGCGGAGCGGCTGATCGAGGCCACGCCGGTCGACGTCGTCGCGGGGTTCTACCCGGTCTTCGCCGAGCACGAGAAGCGGGAGGCGCTGTGCGCCTTCGAGCGCCTGCCGGTGGTCATCGTGGCCGGCGACAAGGACCTGCTCACGCCGAGCGAGCACAGCGAGGCCATCGCGGAGGCCCTGCCCGACTCCCGGCTCCTCCTCCTGGAGGACACCGGCCACCTGGTGATGCTGGAACGGCCCGAGGTCGTCACCGCCCAGCTGGCCGACCTGCTCACCGCGGCGGCGGACGGCGGGGCGCTGGGGCGCGGGCGGCGCGCGGCGGCGGGGGCGCGCGGTCGCGCCTGAAACGCGCCGGGGCCGCCCGGCCCCGTACCATCGGCGGGTATGAGCGCCCAGCCTGACATCACCTCCGCAACCACCGCTGAGACCCCCTCCGCAACCACCGCCGAGGCCGCCTCCACCGGGGCCGGCACCGAGACCGAGCTCACGGTCAGGACCGCCGACGCCATGCGGGAGGTGGGCCGCCGGCTGGCCGGCCTGCTGCGCCCCGGCGACCTGGTGCTGCTCACGGGCGAGCTCGGCGCGGGCAAGACGACCCTGACCCGCGGCCTGGGCGAGGGCCTCGGCGTCCGCGGCGCGGTCACCTCCCCGACGTTCGTCATCGCGCGCGTCCACCCCCACCTCGGCGGCGGCCCGGCGCTCGTCCACGTCGACGCGTACCGGCTCTCCGGCGGCCTGGACGAGATGGAGGACCTGGACCTCGACGTCTCCCTCCCCGAGTCCGTGATCGTCGTGGAGTGGGGCGACGGCAAGGTCGAGGAGCTCTCCGAGGACCGGCTGCACGTGGTCATCCACCGGGCGGTCGGCGCGAGCGCCGCGGACGCGGCGGACGTGGCCCACGCCGCGGACGACACGGACGACGTGCGGAGCGTACGGGTGACGGGCGTGGGCGCGCGCTGGGCGGGCGTGGACCTGTCACAGCTGGGCTGAGAGGCACGCGACTCCGGGCCGGGGAAGCCGGGGGAACACGCGCTGCTGTACGCCGTTATACGTTCCGACAAGCCGTCGGCAAGATGTTGCGTCGGCGGCTGCGGGCGTGGTCACATGGTAGGCAGAGACACGGTTAGGTCTACCTAACCTTGCCCAGTTGCCCCCAGGAGGCGCCATGCCGGCCCCAGAGCAGCAGACGCAGTCCGAGTCCGGGACCCGCTCGGAAGAGCGGCCCCCGTCGACGTCGATGCGCGACCTGCTGGCTTCCTGCGCGGCGGCGGACGCGGTGTCGAAACCACCGCGGGCGCCGGAGGCGCCGAGTGACGACGAGCAGGGCCGGGACGCCGCGTAAGAAGCCCTGTCCCGTAACAACAGCCTGTCCGGGGCCTTGAGGACAACGCGCGTCAGCGCGGACAGGGGGGCCGGGGCGCAGCCCCGCGCGCGAGAAAGAGCCTCGCGGGAAAGGTTGCGGCCGGGGAGAAACCCCTACGCGACCACGACCACCTTCGTGCCGTTCAGCGCGAAGTCCCACATGGCACGCCCGTCCGCAGGCGTCTCCCGCACCGCACCCGTCTTCTTGCCCGCGGCCGCCGGATCCGGCAGGGACCCGTCCACCGCCGCGCTGAAGCCGAAGACGACCCCCGCCGGGTTGGTGTGGAACCGCACCACGTGCTCGATGGCCTTGCCGTCGGAACCCGTCCCCGTAGCCGACCGCGAGGTCACCGCGTAGGGCCCCGGCACCGGGTTCACCGCGCTCGGCGCCACCTCGAAGCTGTGCGTCGCCTTGCCGTCGGCGCCGACCAGCCACACCCGCTTCTGCCCGACCGCGTAGACGACCCGCTTGCCCGTACCGGAGCCGGCCGGCACCTCCGGGAGGGCGGCCTGCGCGCCGCTGTCCTTGCCGGAGCCCTCGCCGGTGCCCGCGCCGGCGGGGCCGTCCTTGCCCTTGTCCTCGGCCTTGGCGCCGCCCGAGGCGTTCGCGTTCGCGTGCGAAGCCTGCGGCTTGTCGGGTGCGGCATCGGCCTGGACGGCGAGGAAACCGACTCCCGCGAGGGCCGCCGCGGTGAGCGCGGCCACGATGACCCCCGAGCTGCTGCGTGCCACGGCTGCGCACCCTTCTCTTCCTGCGTATTGCTACCTGCGTACATACGCATACGGCGATGCGGTGACCGTAGCACCCGCGGCCACCCGCCCCGCGCCGCCTGCACCGGGCCGCCGCGCAGCCTCCGCCGGGCCCCCGTGCCGCTCGCGTCCACGACCCCGCGCCGCCTGCGACCGCGCCCCCGGGGGCGCCTGCCCGGCTCCTCGGGAGTCGCCCACCCCACGGCGAGCCGTAGTCTGTCAGTGTGCTGCTGCTCGCTCTTGATACCGCCACGCCCGCCGTCACCGTAGCCCTCCACGACGGCGACAAAGTCGTCGCCGAATCGCGTCAGGTCGACGCGCGCAGGCACGGTGAGCTGCTGCTTCCCTCCGTCGACCGGGTGCTCCGCGAGGCGGGCCACAAGCTGGACGCCGTCACGGACATCGTGGTGGGCGTCGGCCCCGGCCCGTACACCGGCCTGCGGGTCGGCATCGTCACCGCCGCGACCTTCAGCGCCGCGCTCGGCGTGCCCGTCCGCGGCCTGTGCTCGCTCGACGGCATCGCGTACGCGGCCGGGCAGGCGGGCCTGGAGGGCGAATTCGTCGTGGCGACGGACGCCCGCCGCAAGGAGGTCTACTGGGCGCGGTACGCGGACGCCCGTACCCGCGTCACCGAGCCCGCCGTGGACCGCCCGGCGGACCTGACCGAGAAGCTGGCCGGCCTCACCGTCATCGGCGCGGGCGCGGTCCTCTACGCCGACACCTTCACGGACGTACGGGCCGACATGCCCGAGCACCAGTCGGCCGGGGCCCTGGCGGCCCTCGCCGCGGAGCGCCTGCGCACGGGCGGCGAGTTCCTCCCCGACCAGCCGCTCTACCTGCGCCGCCCCGACGCCCAGGTCCCCGCCAACTACAAGGTGGTCACTCCCAAGTGACCACGAACGTGCGTGTCCGTGAGATGCGCTGGTGGGACATCGGGCCGGTGCTGGAGCTGGAGCGCGCGCTGTTCCCGGACGACGCCTGGTCCAAGGGGCTGTTCTGGTCCGAGCTGGCGCACGCGCGCGGCCCGGGCGCCACGCGCCGCTACGTGGTCGCCGAGGGCGGCGACGGCCGCGTCGTCGGCTACGCCGGCCTGGCGGCGATCGACGGCACCGGCGACGTGCAGACCATCGCCGTCGCCCAGGAGCACTGGAGCACCGGCCTCGGCTCCCGGCTCCTGCGCGAGCTCCTGACCGCCGCGACCGACTTCGAGTGCCGCGAAGTGCTCCTCGAAGTGCGGGTCGACAACACCCGCGCCCAGCGCCTGTACGAACGCTTCGGCTTCGAGGGCGTCGGCGTGCGCCGCGGCTACTACCAGCCCGGCAACGTCGACGCCCTCGTGATGCGCCTCTCCGATCCCCTCTCCGCAGTGCAAGGAATGACCCATGGCTCGCAAGGCTGACGAACCCCTCGTCCTCGGCATCGAGACCTCGTGCGACGAGACCGGCGTCGGCATCGTCCGCGGACACACCCTGCTCGCCGACGCGGTCGCCTCCAGCGTGGACGAGCACGCGCGCTTCGGCGGCGTCGTCCCCGAGGTGGCCAGCCGCGCCCACCTGGAGGCGATGGTCCCGACCATCCAGCGGGCCCTGAAGGAGGCGGGCGTCTCCGCCAAGGACCTCGACGGCATCGCGGTCACGGCGGGCCCGGGCCTCGCGGGCGCGCTCCTGGTGGGCGTCTCGGCGGCGAAGGCGTACGCGTACGCCCTCGGCAAGCCGCTCTACGGCGTGAACCACCTCGCCTCCCACATCTGCGTCGACCAGCTGGAGCACGGCCCGCTGCCGGAGCCGACGATGGCCCTGCTGGTCAGCGGCGGCCACTCCTCCCTGCTGCTCGCCCCCGACATCACCTCCGACGTCCGCCCGCTCGGCTCGACCATCGACGACGCGGCGGGCGAGGCCTTCGACAAGGTCGCCCGCGTCCTGAACCTCGGCTTCCCCGGCGGCCCGGTCATCGACCGCTACGCCCGCGAGGGCAACCCGGACGCCATCCGCTTCCCCCGCGGCCTCACCGGCTCCCGCGACCCCCTCTACGACTTCTCCTTCTCCGGCCTGAAGACGGCCGTGGCCCGCTGGATTGAGGCCAAGCGCGCGGCGGGCGAGGACGTACCGGTCGCGGACGTGGCCGCCTCGTTCCAGGAGGCCGTCGTGGACGTCCTCACGCGCAAGGCCGTCCGCGCGTGCAAGGACGAGGGCGTCGACCACCTGATGATCGGCGGCGGCGTGGCGGCGAACACGCGCCTGCGGGCGATGGCGCAGCGGCGCTGCGAGGACGCGGGCATCACGCTCCGCGTACCGCGGCCGAAGCTGTGCACGGACAACGGGGCGATGGTGGCGGCGCTGGGCGCGGAGATGGTGGCGCGGGGGCGCGCGGCGTCGTCGTGGGAACTGTCGGCGGACAGCTCGCTGCCGGTGACGGAGACGCACGTACCGGCGGAGGAAGGCCATGAGCACGGTCACGAGCACGAGCACGAGCACGGGCATGGTCATGGTCATGGTCACTCGCACGCCCATGACCACGACCACGTCCACGAACTGAGCAAGAAGAACCTGTACGAGTCGTAGCCGCATGGGCATAGCGAAGCTGCCGCCACCGCCTCCGCCGTGGCACCTGAGCACGTGGCCGACGCGGGAGGCCATGCTGGCGGACCGGTGGAGGGCGCTGGACGCCCTGATAGGCAAGGTGCTGTCTCCGGGCCGCCTGCTGCTGGCATGGCTGCTGACGGGTGTCTTCATGCTGGGCTGGACGTTCGCGGTCCTGGGCCTGAAGTCGGCGACCGAGGGCGGGATCTCGTACGTGTACGCGGCGGCGTACTTGATCCTGGCGGCAGGCTCAACAATCCCGTCCCTCCTGGGCATCCGCGCAGGCCTCCGGACGGAGAAGCAAGCCCGGCAGCGGCTTCGTCTGTGGACGGCCCTGGACAGCGAAGCGGTGCGCGACCCGGGATTCCGGGCGGCCGGCCGCGTGTGGTTCTGGCTGCTGATGTCACTGCTGCCGTGCGCGGGCGCGCTGGCGGTCGGGGGCGCGGCGGTAGCGGACCTGATGACGGCGACGGAGGCCCCGAAGGACGGCTCGTCCCTGGCCTACGCGTGGGGCCTGACGGCCCCGATGGCAGCAGCAGGCGCACACGGCCTCGCCACCGCCCTGACCCACCACCGCTGGTACTGCTCCCTCAACCGGCAGCGGTGCTGAGCGTATTCTGGCGAGGAGCGGACAGGGCAGGCGGTTGGGGAGGAGCCGGACATGGATTGGCTCTGGTGGGTGCTGATCTTCTTCGGCGTGGGCGGTTTCACCAAGGTCGCCGACACCGCCCGCACGGCCCTGCGCACCCGCCACGAACGCAAGCTGGAGCTCCTGGAGACGGAGCGCGCCGAACGTGCGGCCCTGGAGGCGGCGGCGAAGCCGCCCCAGCCCATATGCGGCTGCACCCACCACTTGGCCAAGCATGACAAGCAGGGCAAGTGCCACGAGTCGGTGGAGACCCCGGTCGCCTGGGACGCGGAAAAGAAGCCGACGTCGTACGAACTACGCCAGTGCAACTGCCAGCAGTACGTGGGGCCGCAGCCGCTGACGACGTTCTACGCGGAGGATCTGACGGATCTGGCGTGAGACCGTTCAGAGGTGCTGGAACGGCGGAGTGACCTGGACGACCGCGACCATCTTGAGTCGGGGTGCCGGCAGTACGTGCACCCAGCCGTCGGGAGACAGTTGCAGACGACGCACTCCGCCGGGGCGGCCGTGAGGCCCGCCTTCTCCCAGCTCGGATACGTCGACCCCTACGTTGCACAGCGTGACCAGGTCATCCGCAACCTTCTCGACCTGGGTGACAACAATCGCGGGTAAGCCGCCGACGACATGTTCACGGTCCGGGTCGTACTCCCAGACCCACCGCTCATGTTGCGCATCGTTCACCGGGCGGCCGACCCGCGGGAGATTCCGGCGTCGTCGGATGCCTGATCCAGGATGCGGCCGATCTCGGTGGCGACGGCCCGCGCTTCGTCCAGGGAATCCGTCGATTCGGCCAGGTCTTCGAGCTCGCGGAGTCTGGCGGCGCGATCAGGAAAGCGTGCGATGGCGACGTGCACGGCCCACAGGCTGATCAGCTGGCGCATGGGTCCTGCATTGCCCGTACGGCGTGCTTCCCGCAGCGCCTCGGTGCGATCGGCGTCGAACTTCGCCAGGGCCTTCGGCATGATCTGGGCGATGGCGGCCCTGAGGTCTTCCGGGTTGTTGGCAGGCTGAGGAATGAGCGGCCCGTCAGGCCTTTCCGATGCAGCGGTGCTCATGAGGCAGCACTCTCCTGGGTCGCGTCGGCCGCACCGCTGACGGTCCCCGGTGGCACCGGCGCTGCGGTGTGCTGAGTGGAGCACCTCAAGCTTAGAGGGGACGGCGGGAAAACTGCCGCTGATCACCGGGGCTCCGCCTCCGGCGCGGCGGGCGGTCACACCAGCCTCCGCCGGCGGTTCGCCTCGAGGACGCGGGAGCGCAGGTAGACGCGGAGGGACGTCAGCTCGGTCGAAGCGGCCGGGCAGTCCCAGTCGTCGCCATCCCCGGGAGGGCGCAAGCGCACCAAATCGCCGGTGTGTGCCGTGACTTGACCGACCTGACCGGTCCGGGTGTCGATGACGTACGCCCCGAGAGGCGGCATTTCCTTGTTCACGCCACCCAGGGTCAAGGACTGCCGTGAGCGTCGCGAGCACCCATCGCGGTACGTGCGGTGAGGGTACCGCCTGCCTTCAAAAGGGCCCCTTAATGCGAAAGCCCAACTGCCCTTCCCCGCAATGAAGTATGTGTGCGCTCCGGGCTTCGGGGGCCGGGTTCCGAGCTCTGTTTCTGAGGAATGGGTGGGGAGATAACCCACCCACCCTCCCTTCCCCGGGCGTGCGCGGGGCCAACGGCCGCGTGTACCACATTGGTTCACTTCAAGCGACCGGGTTGCGACGAACGGTTACGGCCCTCTAGCGTTCGCAGCAACAAATCAGCCCCGGCAGGTGCGCCAACACCGGACCGGGGCCTGACCATCAAGATCGAAAGAGACTCGATCCCATGGCTGACGCCAACTCTAACGGCGCCGTGCACGCCGCACAGGCCCACCCCCAGGCCAAGCCCGGCTACGGCAAGCGAACCGCCCCCGACCAGGCGCGCCGCACCTCGAACGACTTCGCGCACCTCCCGCCCCGCGAGGCCTCCATCGCCGCGTTCATCGACCGCCTGCCCGAAGGCGCGGCGATGGATGCGAAAACCCTTGCGGCGAACCTCCCCGACTACGGCCAGGCAGCCTGCCGCACCGCTCTGAAGCGCCTGACGGAGGAAGGCCACCTCCGCAGGGTGACGGAGCGGAAGAAGGGTGACGGCGGCAGCAACCACTGGGTGACCAGGACGTACTTCACGCGGACGCCCCGGGACGACGACTGGTGGGCGGACTTCCAGGCGGGAAACGTCCCGAGGCCGCGCCCGGAGCCGCGGCCGCAGCCGGATCCGGGGCTGCAACCGGCAGTTAAACCGCCCCGCTCGCAGGCGTACGAGGCGCTGGCGCTGGCGGGCCGCATGGACCCGCGGATGACGCTGTCGGCGGCGGACTGCACGGCGCTGGAGCCGATGGCGGAGGAATGGCTGGCCAGGGGAGTGGCGCCGGAGGACATCGCGCGCGAACTCACCGCCGGCCTGCCGCTGGAAGTGCACCACGCGGCCTCGCTGGCCCGCCGTCGCCTGAAGGACAAGCTCCCCCCGGAACGCCCGGCCGAGCCGGCCCCGCGCCGGATCATCCGCATCCTGGAGTGCATGCTCTGCCGCGCCCCGGGCCGCCCGGAAGCCCTTCCCGGCGGCTTCTGCCGCACCTGCCGCGGCGAATCGGCCCCCGACCTCCCCCAGGCCATCCCCCCGAAGGAAATCCACCGCCGGGCCGCCGCCATCCGCGTAAACCTCCGCACCCTCGAAAGGAGCATCAGGTGAGTGTTCAGGAACTGCCTCGTGTCATAGAGGCACCATGGGAGGTAGGAGGCGACGCCATGACACCTGCTAACCCAGCCACTCCCGACCGGCAGCAGCTCTTTGTGGACGACTTCGAAGAGCTCGCCAGGTCGGCGCCGGAAGGCGTGAAGCTCGAATTCATCAAGGGGAAGCTAGAGGTCAAGCCAGTGCCGGATGGTGCCCATGGGGCGATCATCATGTGGTTGCTCAGGCAGTGCATGCAGCAGCGTCCTGAGCTGGACCTGACCCCGGAGCAGCAGCTGAAGGTCGAGAGCTACCGCAAAGGCCGGGCCATTCCGGACGGAGTGCTGGCGCCAGTTGACCACTTCGCGACAAGCGGTGCGTGGGCGGATCCGGCTGGTGCGCTGATGGCCGTCGAAGTTACGTCCCACGATCCGGACACCGACCGGCGAGACCGCCACGAGAAGCGCGACGGCTATGCCCAGGCGGACATCCCGGTCTACCTCCTCGTCGATCGCCAGGCGCACACGGTCGTTGTCCACAGTGAGCCAAAGGACGGCGCCTACCAGGTCTGCACACCGCACCCCTACGGCGACACAGTCAAGCTCCCCGACCCGGTCGGCATCACCCTGGACACCGAGAAGCTCAAGGACTACACCCATTGACCCGGCTGAGGCGCGAGTTCACTCGCCCCCCAGCGCCGTCGGCCCGCGGAAGGCGTTCCCCTGCGTGGACACCGGCCCCGCCGCCTGCGAAGGCGCCCCGTATTCCTTCACGAGCGTCCTCAACTCCTCCGCCGCCCCCTCCCGCTGGTCCGCCGGAAGGCCCTCCAGGAGCGTTTCGAAGCGGTCCTGCCAGACGGCCTCCTGGCGGTCGCGTATGCGCTCGGTCTGTCCGGACGCCGCCGCCGTCTCCAGCGCGCCGGCCGTGCGGTCGAGCCGCTCGAGTTCGGTGCGCTCGCGCGCCTCGTCGCCGCGCCCGAACCAGCGGGCGACCCGCTGCCGCAGCCCGGTCCACGCGTCCGTCCCGGCCGACCGTACGACCGCCGTGCCGCCTGCCGCGGCAACCGCCGCCAGTGCCTCGCTCAGCATTCCGCCGCTCCCCGTCCGCTCCCCGTCGCACAACGAAACGTCCCCGTGCCGGACGCGACGCACGCTAGCGCCGAACCGCCCGCCACCACGTCCGTTCAGCGGGAAATACGATGATTGTCGACACCTGTGGCCTCAGTCGGATTCGCGTGCGAGTTCGAGCGCGAGGGTCTGCAGGATCTCCTCCGTCGGCGCCTCGGGCGCGCTCTCGTCGTACGCGTCCGCGACCGCCTCGAAGGCCAGCATCAGGCCGCTGATCAGCGCGCTCATGGGCTCGGAGAGCTGGTTGAGCACCGCGAGCCCGACCTCTCTCGCCTGTGCGCCGACGGGCACCATGAACTCGTCGGGGATCACCTCGCCCAGCAGGGACGACACGTAGTCCGTCCCCACGCCGCCGCGCAGGGCCGTGAGCGCCGCGATGGCCTTGAGCTTGATCTCGTTCTCGGTCATGGAGCGAGCGTAGGAGCAACAGGCACTCCGGACGCCCATCCCGGGCCGCCGGCTACGCGCTGACCGCGTGTCCCAGCAGCATCACCGGTGCTCCCGCGGCGCGGGTCAGCACGATCACGCAGGAGTTCGGGCCCGCGAGCTTCAGCTTCTTGCGGAGCTCTTCCGGCTCCACCGCCGAGCCGCGCTTCTTCACGGTCACGACCCCCACCTCCCGCTCCCGTAGCAGCGCCTTCAGCCGCTTCAGGTTGAACGGGAGGACGTCCGTGATCTCGTACGCCGACGCGTAGTCCGTGGCCCGCAGCTCGTCGGCCGTCACGTACGCGATCGTCTCGTCGATCAGGCCGCTGCCGGAGAAACAGGACGCCACGTCCGCCACCAGGTGCGCGCGGATCACCGCCCCGTCCGGCTCGTACAAATACCGCCCCACCGCCCGTACCGACGGATCCGGCAGCCCCGCGCCCACCAGCGAGTGCCCGCCCGGCAGCAGCGTCGCCCGCCGCGCGCCCGGCGCCGTGCCGAACCACAGCACGGCCTCCTTCACGTCACCCCCGTCGGAGATCCACTCCGCCTCCGCGTCGTCCGGGATCGCCTCGTGCGGCACCCCGGGGGCGATCTTGAGGGCGGCGTGCGGCGCCCGGCGGGCCGCCTCGACGGCCCACGACAGGGGCGGGGAGTACGCCTCCGGGTCGAAGATGCGGCCGCGGCCGCCCCGCCGCGCCGGGTCGACGAACACCGCGTCGTAGCCCGCGGTGTCCACCTCGGCCACATCCGCGCAGCGCACCTCGATGAGCTCCGCGAGCCCCAGCGCCTCCGCGTTCGCCCGCGCGACCTCGCAGGTCAGCGGGTCGCGGTCGACCGCGAGGACGCGGATGCCCAGCCGGGCCAGCGCGATCGCGTCGCCGCCGATGCCGCAGCACAGGTCCGCCACCGAGCGGATGCCGAGCGCGGCGAAACGGGCAGCGCGGTAGTCCGCCACGGAGCGGCGCGTCGACTGCTCCACGCCGTTCGGCGTGAAGAACATCCGGTACGCGTCCTCCGCCCCGAACTTCGCCACCGCCCGCTGCCGCAGTCGCGCCATGCCGAGCGCCGCCGACACGAGCTCCGCGGGGTGGTCGCGGCGCAGCCGGGTCGCCGTGGCCAGCTCCCGGGCCGGGTCGTGATCGCGCAGCTCGGCGAGCAGGCTCCGGCCCTCCTCCGTGCGGAGCGCGGTGAAGGCGGCGACGGGATCGGTGGCGGGATCAGTGGCGGGACCGGCGGCGGCTACGGAGGCGGGTTCGTTCTGTGCTGGCACCCGGCCATTCTTGCCCAGCCCTCTGACAGGGCGCCCCTTCTGTCCCGCCCACTGCCCGGATCGAACCCATCGAACTCATGAACAACAATCGGAAGTGTGAGCTCCCGAATATCCGGTCCCCGCCCCGGCCTCCGATCCGCCCGCCGCGCCGCCGCCGTCACCCCGCTCCTGCTGGCCGTGCTCCTCAGCGGCTGCTCCGGTTCGTCCGGGGACGGCGGTGGCGAGAAGAAGGCGTCCGGCGCTCCCTCTCCCGGTACGCACTCCACGGTCACGGCCTCCCCGTCGGCTTCCCCCGACGCCGCCGCCTACCGCCGCTGGGGCATCGACAAGCCCCTCGCCGCACCCCCGGCCCCGCCCTCCGCCAAGCTGACCGACGGGCTGAGGTCCGGGGCCGCCCCCAAGGTGATCCGGCGCGTGCCCACCAACGACAAGGTCGTCTTCCTGACCTTCGACGACGGTGCGGAGAAGGACCCGGAGTTCGTGAAGATGGCCAAGGACCTCAAGCTGCCCTTCACGATGTTCCTCACCGACGACATCGCCCGCGCGGGCACCGGCTACGGCTACTTCGAGCAGCTGCGCGGCGAGGGCAACCGCAACAGCATCAACAACCACACCCTCTCCCACCCCAACCTGCGCACCCTCTCCGCCGACGCCCAGCGCCGCGAGATCTGCGGGCAGCAGGACGTCCTGGAGAAGAGGTACGGCGGGAAACCGCCCCTGTTCCGTCCGCCCTACGGCAACTACAACGACGCCACCCTCGCCGCGGCCGGCGGCTGCGGGGTCAAGGCGCTGCTGCTGTGGGAGGTGACGATGCAGATCAACGACATGCGCTACGCGCAGGGCGACAAGCTGCGCCCCGGCGACATCGTCCTCGCCCACTTCCGCGGACCCTCGGAGCTCAAGGGCACGACGATGACCAAGATGGTCGCCAACATGCTGCGCAGCATCGAGCGGCAGGGATTCACGGTGGCCCGCCTGGAGGACTACGTGTGAGGGCTGGCGTGCGCGGGCCCGGGGAATCCGGAGGATTACGACCCGCGGCTCGCGGGCAGATCCACTTCCGCGCTCCGTGCCCCGACCGGCCGGGTGCGCACTCCCAGGAGTGAACCGGCGAGCTCGCCGCACGGCGAATTGGCACTCCGCTTGACCGAGTGCTAACCGCGTCATAGTCTCGGCTCCGTTGGCACTCTCCACCCGGGAGTGCCAAACGCAGCGACGGGCAGAATCCGGCACCCGCGACGACGGATCCTCCTGGTCGCCACCTCAGACAGATAACCCCGTGAATCTCCGAAGGGGGAGGTCGGATCGTGACGACCGCCAGCTCCAAGGTTGCCATCAAGCCGCTTGAGGACCGCATCGTGGTCCAGCCGCTCGACGCCGAGCAGACCACGGCCTCCGGCCTGGTCATTCCGGACACCGCCAAGGAGAAGCCCCAGGAGGGCGTCGTCCTGGCCGTGGGCCCGGGCCGCTTCGAGGAGGGCAACCGTCTTCCGCTCGACGTGAACGTCGGCGACGTCGTGCTCTACAGCAAGTACGGCGGCACCGAGGTGAAGTACAACGGCGAGGAGTACCTCGTCCTCTCGGCTCGCGACGTGCTCGCGATCATCGAGAAGTAATTCACCCCGTTTGATGTGATCTGCGCCCTGGTTCCCGTGTGTGTAAGCCGCCGGGGTCCGGGGCGCGGTTCGTTTGAGAGGACTTGAAGCAACCCATGGCGAAGATCCTGAAGTTCGACGAGGACGCCCGTCGCGCCCTCGAGCGCGGTGTCAACAAGCTGGCCGACACGGTCAAGGTGACGATCGGCCCCAAGGGCCGCAACGTCGTCATCGACAAGAAGTTCGGCGCCCCGACCATCACCAACGACGGCGTCACCATCGCCCGCGAGGTCGAGATCGAGGACCCGTACGAGAACCTGGGCGCCCAGCTCGTCAAGGAGGTGGCGACCAAGACCAACGACATCGCGGGTGACGGCACCACCACCGCGACCGTCCTGGCCCAGGCGCTGGTCCGCGAGGGCCTGCGCAACGTCGCCGCCGGCGCCTCCCCGGCCGCCCTGAAGAAGGGCATCGACGCCGCGGTCAAGGCCGTCTCCGACGAGCTGCTCGCGACCGCCCGCCCGATCGACGACAAGGCCGACATCGCCGCCGTCGCCGCCCTGTCCGCCCAGGACAAGCAGGTCGGCGAGCTCATCGCCGAGGCGATGGACAAGGTCGGCAAGGACGGTGTCATCACCGTCGAGGAGTCCAACACCTTCGGCCTGGAGCTGGACTTCACCGAGGGCATGGCCTTCGACAAGGGTTACCTGTCGCCCTACATGGTCACCGACCAGGAGCGCATGGAGGCCGTCCTCGAGGACCCGTACATCCTCATCCACCAGGGCAAGATCTCCTCCATCCAGGACCTGCTGCCCCTGCTGGAGAAGATCATCCAGGGTGGCTCCTCCAAGCCGCTGCTGATCATCGCCGAGGACGTCGAGGGCGAGGCCCTGTCGACCCTGGTCGTCAACAAGATCCGTGGCACCTTCAACGCCGTGGCCGTCAAGGCCCCGGGCTTCGGTGACCGCCGCAAGGCGATGCTGGGCGACATGGCCACCCTGACCGGCGGCACCGTCGTCGCCGAGGAGGTCGGCCTCAAGCTCGACCAGGTCGGCCTGGACGTGCTGGGCTCCGCCCGCCGCGTGACCATCACCAAGGACGACACCACGATCGTCGACGGCGGCGGCGACTCCGCCGACGTCCAGGGCCGCGTCGCCCAGATCAAGGCCGAGATCGAGTCCACGGACTCCGACTGGGACCGCGAGAAGCTCCAGGAGCGCCTCGCCAAGCTCGCCGGTGGCGTCTGCGTCATCCGCGTGGGTGCGGCCACCGAGGTCGAGCTCAAGGAGAAGAAGCACCGTCTGGAGGACGCCATCTCCGCGACCCGCGCCGCGGTCGAGGAGGGCATCGTCTCCGGTGGTGGCTCCGCGCTCGTCCACGCCGTCAAGGTGCTCGAGGGCAACCTCGGCAAGGAGGGCGACGAGGCCACCGGTGTCGCCGTCGTCCGCCGCGCCGCCGTCGAGCCGCTGCGCTGGATCGCCGAGAACGCCGGCCTCGAGGGCTACGTCATCACCTCCAAGGTCGCCGAGCTCGACAAGGGCCAGGGCTTCAACGCCGCCACCGGCGAGTACGGCGACCTGGTGAAGGCCGGCGTCATCGACCCGGTCAAGGTCACCCGCTCCGCCCTGGAGAACGCCGCCTCCATCGCCTCCCTGCTGCTCACGACCGAGACCCTGGTCGTCGAGAAGCCGGCGGAGGAGGAGGCCGAGGCCGGTCACGGCCACGGTCACTCGCACTAATCCCGCACTGACCTCCCGCCGCGCACTGCGGTGAGCGGTGAACGGTAAGCGGTAAGCGGTGAGCAGTAGCCGGTCCGGAGCCCGGCACCCCTGATGGGTGCCGGGCTCCGGCCGTTCTCGTGCCGGGCTCCGGCCGTTCCGCGGCGTCCGGGGTTACGCCGGCCCCGACTCCAGCTGCCGCTTCAGCCCCAGCATGTCGTAGATCCACCAGCCCTCGGCGATCTTCCCGGCGCGGAAACGGAACGTGGTGGTGCCCTCCATGGTCACTTCCTGACCGGTGGGCTGGTGGCCCATGAAGTCGCCCTGGTGCACCCCGCGCCACGTCCAGCGCGTGGCCACCTCGTCGCCCTCGGCGAGCTGGGAGTGAAGGGTGAAGGCGAAGTCGAACGCGTCCCGCCAGCCCTCGACATCGGAGCGCATGGCATCCAGACCGATGACGACGGGCTCCTCCTTGCCGATGTCGTGGTCGCGGTAGTCGGCGGTGAAGAGCTCGTCCATCAGACCGAGATCGCCGTCCCGCGCGACCTCCTCGAAGAAGCGGCGGGCGGTGGCCTTGTTCAGCTGCTCGTCGCGGACCACGTCGAGGTCGGTGAAGGCCGGCACCCCGTCGCAGAGCGCGGCCATCTCGGCGAAGATCCGGTCGGTCTCGGGGAGCTTCGAGTTGCGCATCGCGGCCTCGTGGGACGGGAACTCCACGATCTCCACGTAGTGGCCGTCCTGCGCGCGGTCCTTGCCCACGATCGCGTGGGTGGCGGTCCGCTTCCCCTCGGTCGCGGCGACCCAGTCGTCCATCAGCCGGTTCATGTCCTCGTACCGGCTCGTCCTGCAATCGATGATCTGCACGAAAGTCATGGCGCCTCCCGGGTGATATGTCCAGGTTAGTCCTGAAGAGATCACCCGGGAGGGCGAGATTTCGCGTCCTACTTCGGCCCGTACTTGCGGCCCGTCGTCGACGACGCCCGCGACACCACCCTGCGCGGCGCCAGCTTCATCAGCCCGGTCATGGCCTTGTACCGCGGGTCGGGCACCGACAGCGTCTTCCCCTGCGACAGGTCCCGCAGCGCCGCCGTCACCACCTTGTCGGCGTCCAGCCACAGCCAGCCCGGCACGTTGTCCGTGCCCATCCCGGCCCGCTCGTGGAACTCCGTCCGCACGAAGCCCGGGCACAGCGCCATCAGCCGCACCCCGTTCCCGGCCAGGTCGCGCGCGGCGCCCTGGGTGAACTGCACGACCCAGGACTTGCTCGCGCCGTACGTGCCGCGCGGGACGAACGCGGCCACCGACGCCACGTTGACCACCGCGCCGCGCTTGCGCTCGCGCATCCCCTCGGCCGCCGCGGACGTCAGCCGCAGCACCGCCTCGCAGTGCACCTTGAGCATCTTGAGCTCGTCCTCCAGGGACACCTCCAGATAGCCGCCCTTGTTGCCGAACCCGGCGTTGTTGACCAGCAGGTGCACCGGGCGCTCGCGGTCACGCAGCCGCGCCTCGACCGCCTCGATGCCCTCGTCCTGGGAGAGGTCCGCGGGCAGGACCTCCACCTCCACGCCGTGCCGGTCGTGGAGCTCGGTCGCATGCCGGCCGAGCCGCTCCTCGTCGCGGGCCACGAGGACGAGGTCGTGCCCGTCGCCCGCCAGGCGGCGCGCGAACGCGGCACCGATCCCGGCCGTCGCCCCTGTGATCAAAACAGTCGTCATACCGGCACCGTAGAGCCCGGTGGACGCGCGCGCCGATGCCGTACCGCGATTTGACGACCGGTCGGGCGCTGATTGACGGTCAGCGGGCGGCGTACGGGGTGGCGCACGGGACGCCTACGGGCCGCGGACCGGACACTTCGGACAGCTGGCGGACCGTCATCGAAGGGCCTCAGAGGCTCGCCTGATACGCCAGCGCCTTCTCACGCATGGCGGCGGGGAGGGCGTCCCCGGCTGCCAAAACGCCGGGCAGAAGGGTCCGGTCAACGGTGCGGGCGCGGAAGACGAAGGACACCGTCACCTCATGGCCGGGGCGGTGGACGACGGATATCTCATCCCCCGCGCGGATCTCGCCCGGCTCTATCACCCGAAGGTAGGCGCCGGGGGCTGCCTCCTGAGTGAACCGCTTGATCCAGCCCGCCTCTCCCAGCCACTCGGCGAACGTACGGCAGGGGATCCGCGGCGCGCTCACCTCCAGCACCAGATCGGGCCCGATGCGCCAGCGCTCACCTATCCGTGCGCCGTTGACGTCGATTCCGCTGGTGGTGAGGTTCTCGCCGAACGAGCCGTCGGGCAGGGGGCGGCCCAGCTCCCGCTCCCAGCGGTCCAGGTCCTCGCGCGCGAACGCGTACACCGCCTGGTCGTCCCCGCCGTGGTGGCGCAGGCTGACGATCGTGTCCCCCGCGAGACCGCTGCCGCCCGTGCCCTTCGGGCCGGGGGCGGAGACGGCGACCGGGCCGTCGACCGGGCGCTTGTCGATCGCGGTGGCCAGGCCGGCCCCGAAGCCGGGCGCGCCCGGGATGTCCGCCGTACCGGCGCGGCCCACATTCACAGAGAGTAGGTGCATGTACAGAGAGTAATCGATGAATACCCAAAGGCGCCAGTGATTATTTCGCTGGGCCCCCAAGGTGGCCTTATGCTCGACCTATGATCGAGGCTCGTCATCTGAGGGTGCTGCGCGCGGTGGCCCTGACCGGTTCCTTCTCGGCAGCGGCCCGGGAGCTGGGCTGCACCCAGCCCGCCGTCAGCCAGCAGATGAAGGCGCTGGAGCAGTCCACGGGCACGCCTCTGCTGGTGCGCACGGGCCGCGAGATGCGCCTCACCCAGGCCGGCACGGCCCTCGTCCGGCACGCCTCCGGGATCCTGGCCGGGCTGACCGCGGCCGAGGAGGAGATCGCGGCCATCGCCGGGCTGCGGGCGGGCCGGGTGCGACTGGTGTCCTTCCCCAGCGGCAGCTCGACGCTCGTGCCCGGCGCGCTCGCGCAGATGCGGGCGGCGCACCCGGGCACCGAGATCTCCCTGGTCGAGGCCGAGCCGCCGCGCTCGGTGGAGATGCTGCGCGACGGCGAGTGCGAGATCGCGCTGGCCTTCCGCTACCCCGACGTCCGCGGCGCGGACCCGGCCGCGGGCGCCGAGTGGGAGGACCTCGTCGTCCGCCCGCTGCTGACCGACCGCCTCATCGGTGTCGTCCCGGAGGGCCACCGGCTGGCCGGGGCGGACCGGATCGGCATCACCGACCTGGCCGAGGAGCCCTGGATCGCGGGCTGCCCGCGCTGCCGGCGGCATCTGGTGGAGGTCTGCGAGAGCGCGGGCTTCACCCCGCGCATCGATTTCGCGACCGACGACTATCCGGCGGTGTTCGGCCTGGTCGGCGCGGGGCTGGGCGTCGCGGTGATGCCGGAGCTGGCGCTGGAGTCCGTACGCCCCAAGGGCGCGCGGACGGTTCCCGTGGAGCCCGCCGTGCACCGGGAGATCGTCGCCCTGACGCTGCCGGACCTGGCGCGGGTGCCGGCGGTGGACGCGATGCTGGACAGGCTGGCGGGCACGGCGGGGCGCTGAGCCGCGCCTATCGTCACGGCCGGGCGCTACCTCCGTGGAGTGCCTCCGCGGCCGGGCTTACGAGCCGGCCGCGGCGATGGCTCTGTGTCGCGCGCGGCCCATCAGCTCCTCGCGCTCGTCCTCGGTGAGGCCGCCCCACACGCCGTAGGGCTCCCGTACGGCCAGCGCGTGCGCCGCGCATTCCGCGCGTACCGGGCAGCGCATGCACACCTCTTTCGCCGAGGTCTCGCGTGCGCTGCGGGCGGCGCCGCGCTCGCCCTCCGGGTGGAAGAACAGCGAGCTGTCGACCCCGCGGCAGGCTGCCAGGAGCTGCCAGTCCCACAGGTCGGCGTTGGGACCGGGAAGCCGGGAGAAATCTGCCATTGCTATCCCCTCGAAGCGAACGGTCTGCCGGGTGGATGTAAATATGACTGATTGCGAATCTAGTCATAGACGCCAGCAAATGGGAAGAAAAACTGCTCCTCATGGGCAAATGGGGCATAGCGCAGTTGTGACACGGGTGCGGCGGGGGTGTGGCAGGGGTGGCGCGGCGGGCGCCCCCAATGCGCCCTGCTCCGTGTCCGCGCCCTCACGTAGAGTGCCGAACGTGCTCGACCGACCCCGTAACTCTTTCGGGTGACCGTCGTTGAGAGGGCGGAGGCGGTTGACGGATGAAGCAGTCGGGCAGGTGTCCGACCCGGCGCCAGAGCCGTCGATCGCACAGGTGACGATCAGTACCAGCCTGGAGGCTCAAGGTGACGCGCATCAGCTGCGGAGGACGGTCATGACATCCGTCCTCGTCTGCGACGATTCCCCGCTTGCCCGTGAGGCGCTCCGCCGTGCGGTGGCGACCGTGCCCGGTGTCGAGCGTGTGACGACGGCAGCCAACGGCGAGGAAGTCCTCCGCCGCTGGGGAGCCGATCGTTCGGACCTGATTCTGATGGACGTACGCATGCCCGGACTCGGCGGTGTCGAGACCGTCCGCCGGCTGCTGTCCGCGGACCCCGGGGCCCGCATCATCATGCTCACCGTCGCCGAGGACCTCGACGGTGTCGCGCTCGCGGTCGCCGCCGGAGCGCGCGGTTATCTGCACAAGGACGCCTCGCGCGCCGAGCTGCGGGCCACCGTGACGCAGGCCCTCGCCGACCCGACCTGGCGGCTCGCCCCGCGCCGGCTGCGCTCGGCCGAGATGGGTGCCGCACCCACGCTCACCGCGCGCGAGATCCAGGTCCTCGAAGGAATGAGCCACGGCCGCTCGAATGCGGAGATCGGGCGGGAGCTCTTCCTCTCGGAAGACACCGTCAAGACCCACGCCAGGCGCCTCTTCAAGAAGTTGGGTGCCTCGGACCGGGCGCACGCCGTGGCGCTCGGCTTCCGCTGGGGCCTGGTCCGCTAGGGCGCGGCGTGGCGCGCAGCGTCGTGAGGTCGCGGTGCGCGCCACCCCGGTGGGCGATCAGCACCGCGGCCCCACCGCTCGGCGTCCGACGCCGAAACTCCGAGGGATGCCGCATCCTTGGAGTGTGACTCCTCCCCGGCAGGAGCCGAGGCTTCGCCCTCGGCCCCAAGAGACCTCATGACGGAAAAGCCTTGCCCCGTGCCGTGCGGCGCGGGCACAAGCTATCGGTGGAGTCGTGAGTGCTGGGGCGGGCATACCCGAAAGGGGAGGCGCTAGACGTGAGTGCGAGGACACCGACGCGTAACGGTTCTACGGGCAACCACGAGGGTGGTGCCGAGGAAGCTGCCACGGCGAGGCACCATGGACCGATGCGCGAAGACGACACCAAGGGGACCCCGGCGGCGGCCGCCCCGGGAGAGATCGGCGCCCTCGTCGCCCGCGCTGTCGAGGGTGACCGGCGGGCCACCCACGATCTGCTCGCCCTGGTGCACCCGCTCGCGCTGCGCTACTGCCGCACCCGGCTGTCGCGCCTGCCGGGTGATGCCCGTCACTTCGTGGACGACCTCGCGCAGGAGGTCTGTCTCGCCGTCCTGTGCGCCCTGCCCCGCTACCGCGACACGGGGCGCCCCTTCGAGGCCTTCGTCGTGGCCATCGCCGCGCACAAGGTCGCCGATCTCCAGCGGGCCGCCATGCGCCACCCCGGCAGCACGGCCGTGCCCTCCGACGAGATGCCCGAGCAGCCGGACGATTCGCTCGGGCCGGAGGAGCGGGCCCTGCTCAGCAGCGATGCCGAGTGGGCCAAGAAGCTCCTCGCCAGCCTTCCGGAGAACCAGCGCGAGCTGGTCCTGCTGCGCGTCGCCATCGGCATGACCGCCGAGGAGACGGGCCAGATGCTGGGCATGTCGCCGGGTGCGGTGCGGGTCGCGCAGCACCGGGCGCTCAGCAGGCTGCGCGCGCTGGCCGAGCAGTAGAGCGCACAGGGCTCTCCGTTCGTCCTCCATTCGTACGAATCTCCAAGTGACGCGATCCTCAGCCGTCGTGGAATGGGACACGTGTGGCGGCCGTTAGCATGGGAGTCCGCGCTGGGGCAAGACCATTTGGGAAGGTGTCATGACTGACAACGTCGACGGAATGCCCGGGAAATTCGCGATGCTCGGTCTGACTTATGACGACGTCCTGCTGCTGCCGGGCGCTTCGGAGGTCCTGCCGAACGCCGTCGACACCTCCTCCCGGGTCTCGCGCAACGTCCGGGTGAACATCCCGCTGATGTCGGCGGCGATGGACAAGGTCACCGAGGCGCGCATGGCCATCGCCATGGCCCGCCAGGGCGGCGTGGGCGTCCTGCACCGCAATCTCTCCATCGAGGACCAGGCCAACCAGGTCGACCTGGTCAAGCGCTCCGAGTCCGGCATGGTCACCGACCCGATCACGGTCCGCCCGGACGCCACCCTCGCCGACGCGGACGCCCTGTGCGCGCGCTTCCGCATCAGCGGCGTGCCGGTCACCGACGCGGCCGGCAAGCTGCTCGGCATCGTCACCAACCGCGACATGGCCTTCGAGCTCGACCGCAGCCGCCAGGTGCGCGAGGTCATGACGCCCATGCCGCTGGTCACGGGCAAGGTCGGGATCTCCGGCGAGGACGCCATCGAGCTGCTCCGCCGCCACAAGATCGAGAAGCTGCCGCTGGTCGACGACTCCGGTGTGCTCAAGGGCCTCATCACGGTCAAGGACTTCGTCAAGGCCGAGCAGTACCCGAACGCCGCCAAGGACGCCGAGGGCCGCCTGATCGTCGGTGCCGCCGTGGGCGTCGGCGACGAGGCCTACGAGCGCGCCCAGGCGCTCGTCGAGGCCGGTGCCGACTTCCTGGTCATCGACAGCGCCCACGGCCACAGCCGCGGCATCCTCGACATGATCGCCAAGGTCAAGTCCAACATCAGCGTCGACGTCGTCGGCGGCAACGTCGCCACCCGCGACGGCGCCCAGGCGCTCATCGACGCCGGTGTCGACGGCGTCAAGGTCGGCGTCGGCCCGGGCTCGATCTGCACCACCCGCGTCGTCGCCGGCATCGGCGTCCCGCAGGTCACCGCGATCTACGAGGCCGCGCAGGCCTGCCACGCCGCGGGCGTGCCGATGATCGGCGACGGCGGCTTGCAGTACTCGGGCGACATCGCCAAGGCGATCGCCGCCGGTGCCGACGCGGTGATGCTCGGCTCGCTGCTCGCGGGCTGCGAGGAGTCGCCGGGCGAGATGGTCTTCATCAACGGCAAGCAGTTCAAGTCCTACCGGGGCATGGGCTCGCTGGGCGCCATGCAGTCGCGCGGCCAGGCCCGCTCCTTCTCCAAGGACCGCTACTTCCAGGACAACGTCCTCTCCGAGGACAAGCTCGTGCCCGAGGGCATCGAGGGCCAGGTGCCCTACCGCGGCCCGCTGGGCTCGGTGGCCCACCAGCTCATCGGCGGCCTGCGCGCCTCCATGGGCTACGTCGGCTCGGCCAACATCCAGGAGCTCAAGGACAAGGGCACCTTCGTCCGCATCACGTCGGCGGGCCTCAAGGAGAGCCACCCGCACGACATCCAGATGACGGTGGAGGCGCCGAACTACTCCCGCCGGTAGTAGTACGCGTTTCAAGCAGTTTATGGAGCCCGCGACCTCTCAGGCCGCGGGCTCCGCCGCGTCGGGGATACTGGATGCGGCAGGACGTAGAAGGAAAGGCCACACACGTGACTGAGATCGAGATCGGGCGCGGCAAGCGCGGCCGCCGGGCGTACGCATTCGACGACATCGCCGTCGTCCCGAGTCGCCGTACCCGCGACCCGAAGGAGGTCTCGATCGCCTGGCAGATCGACGCCTACCGCTTCGAGCTGCCGTTCCTGGCCGCCCCGATGGACTCGGTCGTCTCGCCCGAGACCGCCATCCGGATCGGCGAGCTGGGCGGCCTGGGCGTCCTCAACCTCGAGGGCCTGTGGACCCGCTACGAGGACCCGGAGCCGCTGCTCGCCGAGATCGCCGAGCTGGACGAGCGCACCGCGACCAAGCGGCTGCAGGAGATCTACGCCGCCCCGATCAAGGAAGAGCTGATCGGGCAGCGCATCAAGGAGGTCCGCGACTCCGGTGTCGTGACCGCCGCCGCGCTCTCGCCGCAGCGCACCGCGCAGTTCTCCAAGGCCGTCGTCGACGCCGGCGTGGACATCTTCGTGATCCGCGGCACCACCGTCTCCGCCGAGCACGTCTCCGGCGCCGCCGAGCCGCTGAACCTCAAGCAGTTCATCTACGAGCTCGACGTGCCGGTCATCGTCGGCGGCTGCGCCACGTACACCGCCGCCCTGCACCTGATGCGCACCGGCGCGGCCGGCGTCCTCGTCGGCTTCGGCGGCGGCGCCGCGCACACCACCCGCAACGTCCTGGGCATCCAGGTCCCGATGGCGACCGCCGTGGCCGACGTGGCCGCCGCCCGCCGGGACTACATGGACGAGTCCGGCGGCCGCTACGTGCACGTCATCGCCGACGGCGGCGTGGGCTGGTCCGGCGACCTGCCCAAGGCCATCGCCTGTGGTGCGGACGCCGTGATGATGGGCTCCCCGCTCGCCCGCGCCACCGACGCGCCGGGCCGCGGCCACCACTGGGGCATGGAGGCCGTCCACGAGGACGTGCCGCGCGGCAAGCGCATGAACCTGGGCGTGGTCGGCACCACCGAGGAGATCCTCCTCGGCCCCTCGCACACCCCGGACGGCTCGATGAACATGTTCGGCGCGCTGCGCCGTGCCATGGCCACCACGGGCTACAGCGACCTCAAGGAGTTCCAGCGGGTCGAGGTGACGGTCGCGCCGTCGCAGCACGACAAGCGCTGACTCCTGCGCGCTGACGCCTGACGCCTGACGCGCCGGCGTCTGGCGTACGGCAGCTTTGCCGGCAGCTTGGCCCGAAGGGCCCGGACCGCGATGGCGGTCCGGGCCCTTCGGCATGCCGGGGCAGGGGGGCGGGCCCTCAGCCGCCGAGCTTGCGGGCGGTCTGGAAGGCGCCCGCGCCGCCGAGTATGAAGAAGACCGCGTCGATCGGCTCCAGGTATTCCTTCCACGCCTTGTTCAGCGTGTCGAAGTGCTCGGTGAACACCTGGCTGACCGGGATGTTGGCGATGTCGCTCAGCTCCAGGGCGATGCCGAAGATCTGGCCCAGGTAGACGCCGAGCAGGCCGAGGAGCGCACCGGCGACCGGCAGCGCGGGGTTGCGCCCGCCGACCTTGCCGAGGACGGCGCCGATCAGGGCGCCCGTGCCGACGGCCAGGTAGCCGATCTGGCCGCCGTCGGAGGCCTTGAGGATCCCTCCGTAGACCCCGGCGCCCACGAGCATGGCCACGATGCCGAGCACCACGGCGAGCGCGGGGTTGCCCCGGCGGACGGGTGCGGGCGGCGGCGGGAAGCCGCCGGGGGCGCCGTACGGTGGCGGGGGCTGCTGCCCGTAGCCGTAGGGCTGCTGGTGGGGCGGCTGCTGCGGCTGGTGCTGCGGCGGGTACGGCTGGGGCGGCGGCTGGCCGTACGGGTTGTGCTGGGGCGGCTGCTGTGGCTGCTGCGGCTGCTGCCAGGGCTGGCTCATGTGCGATGTCCCCCGAATGTCCTGGGCGTTGAAGTAAGGGCTAAGTAAAGGCCAAAAGGTATCAGCGTGCTACGACAGCAATCCGCCACCCACGGTGATCATGTGGCTGTGAACTCCGTATAAAAGTTCGACCGTAAGGAATAATGGCAACTTATGGCGCAAAGCAAGTCGTTCAGCGGCAGGGACATGGGGATCGACCTCGGCACGGCGAACACCCTGGTGTACGTGCGCGGGAAGGGAGTGGTGCTCAACGAACCGTCAGTCGTCGCCGTGAATGCGGACGACGGCAGCGTGCTCTCGGTCGGCTCCGAGGCCAAGGAGACCATAGGCCGGACCCCCTCGAACATCGTCGCGGTCCGCCCGCTGCGCGACGGCGTCATAGCCGACTTCGAGGTGGCCGAGCGGATGATGCGGCACTTCATCAAGAAGGTCATGGGCAACCGCTTCTTCGCCCGCCCCCGCGTCGTGGTGTGCGTGCCCTCCGGCATCACCGGCGTCGAGCGGCGCGCCGTCATCGAGGCGGCCTCGCGGGCGGGCGCCCGTCAGGTGCACCTCGTCGAGGAGCCCATGGCCGCGGCGATCGGGGCGGGCCTGCCCGTCAGCGAGCCGACCGGCTGCATGGTCGTCGACATCGGCGGCGGCACCACCGAGGTCGCCGTGATTTCCCTGGGCGGCATCGTCACCGCCCGCTCCGTCCGTACGGCCGGCGACGCGATGGACGCGGCGATCATCTCGTACGTGAAGAAGGAGTACTCCCTCGCGATCGGTGAACGCACCGCGGAGGAGATCAAGATGAACATCGGCTCCGCCGCCCCGACCGGCTACTGGTCCGCGGCCGGGCTGGCCGCCCTCGCCAAGCAGCTGGAGAAGGACAGCGGCCTGGAGGAGGTCGGCGGGGACCCGGAGGAGACCCAGGGCCTCAAGCCGCCGGAGCGCTGCACCATTCGCGGCCGCGACCAGGTCAGCGGCCTGCCGAAGACGCGCGAGCTGACGGCCGACGAGATCCGCCACGCGCTGTCGGAGCCCGTCGACGCCATCGTCATGGCGGTCCGCCAGACCCTGGACGAGACCCCGCCGGAGCTGTCCGGCGACATCATGGACCGCGGCATCGTCCTCACGGGCGGCGGCGCGCTCCTGCGCGGCCTGGACGTGCGGCTGAGCAAGGAGCTCGACATCCCGGTCATCATCGCCGACGACCCGCTGGACTGCGTGGCGGTCGGCACGGGCCGCTGCGTCGAGGACTTCGCGGCCCTGAGGACGGTCCTGGACGCCCCGAACAGGGCACTGGGGCTGGGGAGGCTGTAGCGGTTCGGGGCAGCCGGGCTCCCTTTTCTCAGGCGCCGGCCGGGCAGCAAATCCAGCCTGTCCGGCGTTTGAGGACAAGCGCCGTCAGGCGCTTCACCTGACGTATGCCGGGCGCGCCGCCCTAGAGCCGATGCCCCGCGCCGGCGGGAATCGCTCCGCGCGTATCCAGCAGCAGCTGCGCCTTCACCGCAAGGCCTTGCAGGTCATACGTCCGGTGATGCTGCAACAGCACCGTAAGGTCGGCCGCAGCCGCAGCCTCGTACACGCTGTCGGCCCGCGGCACCGGCCGCCCCATCACCCGCCACTGCGCCACGTGCGGGTCGTGGTAGCTGAGCTGGGCGCCCAGCTCCATCAGCCGTGAGGCGATCTCCCGCGCGGGCGCCCCCTGCTGGTCGGAGACGTCGGCCTTGTAGCTGACGCCCAGCAGCAGCACCCGTGCGCCGCGTGCCGACTTGCCGTGCTCGTTGAGGAGCGTGGCGCACCGCTGGGTGACGTACCGCGGCATGCGCCCGCTGACCTCCTGTGCGACCTCCACCATCCGCAGCGGGTAGCCGAGGCTGCGCCCTTTGTACGAGAGGTAGTTGGGGTCGATGGGGACGCCGGGGCCGCCCACCCCGGGCCCCGGGCGGAACGCCTGGAAGCCGAACGGCTTGGTCTCGGCGCAGCGCACGACGTCCCACAGGTCGACGCCGATGTCGTGGCAGAAAACGGCCATCTCGTTGACGAGGGCGATGTTGACGTAGCGGTAGTTGGTCTCCAGGACGCGTACCGCCTCGGCCTCGCGCAGGCCGCGCGCGCGGACGACCTTTTCGCAGACCCGCCCGTAGAAGGCGGCGGCGGCCTCCGTGCAGGCGGGGGTGAGGCCGCCGATGACCTTGGGGATGCCGGCGTAGGCGTGGCGCTTGTAGCCGGGGTCGACGCGGCTGGGGGAGTAGGCCAGGTGGAAGTCGTGGCCTGCGCGCAGCCCGGAGCCGGATTCGAGCAGGGGGCGCAGGAATTCCTCTGTGGCGCCGGGGTAGACGGGGGATTCCAGGAGAACAGTGGTGTGCGGGCGGAGGCGTACCGCGAGGGCGCGGGCGGCGGCTCCGATGGGGCCGAGGTCGAGGGCCCGGTCCTCGCCCAGCCGGGTGGGCGCGCAGATGACCGCGGTCCGTACCTTGCCGAGCTCGGCGTCGGCGGTCGTGGGGCGGAAGCCCGCGGCGAGCATCCGGCGGACCTCGGCGGCGGTGAGGCAGCCGTCGGCGCACTCGGGGGGCAGCCGGCCGGCGCGCAGCTCGGCGACGGTGTGCGGATCGGGGTCGTAGCCGATGGTGTCGATGCCGGCGGCGGTCGCGGCCTGGGCGAGGGGGAGTCCGAGGTGGCCGAGTCCGATGACGGCGAGATCTGCGGGCATGGCGAGGCGGTCCTTCCCGGGGAGCCGGGGGTCTTCGGCACGCGTACGAGTTACATCAGGTTAAGCGGATATATGACTGTTATTCGGGATCAACGCGGCCCGGCTCGCTCCCCTGCGCCGCCGGCGCGGCCAAACCCGCGGATCTGGGGCAGCATCGAAGGAGGAGCAATCAAGCGCGGGGACCAGCGGAGCAACCGGCGGCCGAAACGGAGGCAGCGGTGAGGACAGCGACACTCGGGCCGGACGAGCGTGGTGCGGCGCTCGCCCGGATGGCGGAGCGGGAACTGGACATCCTGGTCGTGGGCAGCGGCGTCGTCGGTGCGGGCACCGCGCTCGACGCGGCCACCCGGGGGCTGACGACCGGCCTGGTCGAGGCGCGCGACTGGGCGGCGGGCACCTCCAGCCGCTCCAGCAAGCTCATCCACGGCGGCTTGCGGTATCTGGAGATGCTTGACTTCGCCCTCGTCAGAGAGGCCCTCAAGGAGCGCGGGCTGCTGCTGGAGCGGCTCGCCCCGCACCTGGTCAAGCCCGTGCCCTTCCTCTATCCGCTCCAGCACCGCGGCTGGGAGCGCCTCTACGCGGGCACGGGCGTGGCGCTCTACGACGCGATGTCGGTCTCCTCGGGCCACGGCCGGGGCCTGCCCACGCACCGCCACCTCACCCGCAAGCGGGCTCTGCGCGTCGCCCCCTGTCTGAAGAAGGACGCGCTGGTCGGCGCGCTGCAGTATTACGACGCCCAGATGGACGACGCCCGCTACGTCACCACCATCGTGCGCACCGCGGCCGCCTACGGCGCCGACGTCGCCAACCGGGCGCGAGTGACGGGTTTCCTGCGCGAGGGCGAGCGGGTGGTCGGCGCCCGGGTGCGCGACCTGGAGCAGGGCGGTGAGTTCGAGGTCCGGGCCCGGCAGGTCGTCAACGCCACGGGCGTGTGGACGGACGACACCCAGAAGCTCATCGCCGAGCGCGGGCAGTTCCACGTGCGGGCCTCGAAGGGCATCCATTTGGTGGTGCCCAAGGACCGCATCCACTCCACCACCGGGCTGATCCTGCGCACCGAGAAGAGCGTGCTCTTCGTGATCCCCTGGGGCAGGCACTGGATCGTCGGCACGACGGACACCGACTGGGACCTGGACAAGGCCCACCCCGCCGCCTCCAGTGCGGACATCGACTACCTGCTGGAGCACGTGAACGCCGTCCTGGCCGTGCCCCTGACCCGGGACGACGTGCAGGGCGTGTACGCGGGGCTGCGTCCCCTGCTGGCCGGCGAGTCGGACGCCACGAGCAAGCTCTCGCGCGAGCACACCGTGGCCCACCCCGTGCCGGGGCTGGTGGTCGTGGCGGGCGGGAAGTACACCACGTACCGCGTGATGGCCAAGGACGCCGTGGACGAGGCGGTGCACGCCCTCGACCGGCGCGTGGCCGAATGCGTCACGGAGGACGTGCCGCTGGTCGGCGCCGAAGGCTACAAGGCGCTGTGGAACGGGCGCGCCCGGATCGCCCAGCGCACCGGCCTGCACGTCGCCCGCGTCGAGCACCTGCTCAACCGCTACGGCTCGATGGTGGACGAGGTGCTGGAGCTCGTCGCCGCCGACCCGTCCCTGGGCGACCCGCTCACCGGCGCCGACGACTACCTGCGGGCCGAGGTCGTCTACGCCGCCTCGCACGAGGGCGCGCGCCACCTTGACGACGTCCTCACCCGCCGCACCCGGATCTCGATCGAGACGTTCGACCGGGGCACGCGCAGCGCCCGGGAGGCCGCCGAGCTGATGGCGCCGGTGCTGGGCTGGGACCGCTCCCAGGTCGAGAAGGAGGTCGAGCGCTACGAGAAGCGGGTGGAGGCGGAGCGCGAATCGCAGCTGCAGCCCGACGACCTGACGGCCGATGCGGCGCGGCTGGGGGCGCCGGACGTCCAGCCCATCTGACGCCCGGTCGGTGGTTTTCGGCCACTACGTAACCTCTGGGACGACAGCGTCAGATGAGCAGGATGTGACAGCTCCGACGCGCCGGGAACCGCCCTGTCCGAAACCGGGTCCTGTAAAGGCAACGGACCCGTGCGGCACCCGGGGCCGGTGCCGCGCCGGGCGCCGGCCGGCCGCCGCGGCGCAGGTCGGCCAGGTCAGCACGGCGGCTGCGCGGCAACTGCTGCCGTGTGCCTCGTGGAGGGCGCCGGGTGGCGGGTTGCCCGTATTGTCCGCAAGCCGGTGGACCCTGGCCTTCCGCCGGTCTGTGGATGAGAGACAATGGTGGCTCTGCCAGGGTCGGTTGGTCGCAGAGCTGATTGCCAGAGGGGACGCATGTCGGAGGCGGAGCAGACGCAGGGCACGGCAGGGCGCCTCCTGGCCGGGCGGTACCGCCTCGGGGACGTCCTCGGCCGCGGCGGCATGGGTACGGTCTGGCGGGCGAGCGACGAAACCCTCGGCCGCACGGTGGCCGTGAAGGAACTGCGGTTCCCGGCCAACATTGACGAGGACGAGAAGCGACGCCTCATCACGCGCACGCTGCGCGAGGCGAAGGCCATCGCTCGGATCCGCAGCGCGGGCGCCGTCACCGTCTACGACGTGGTGCACGAGGACGACCGTCCGTGGATCGTCATGGAGCTCATCGAGGGCCGCTCGCTCGCCGACGTCATCCGCGAGGATGGGCCCCTGAAGTGGCGCCGGGGCGCCGAGGTCGGCCTCGCTGTCCTCGACGTGCTCGGCGCGGCGCACCGCCAGGGCATCCTGCACCGCGACGTGAAGCCGTCCAACGTGCTCATCGCCGACGACGGCCGCGTCGTCCTCACCGACTTCGGCATCGCCCAGGTCGAGGGCGACCCGTCCGTCACCTCCACCGGCATGCTCGTCGGCGCCCCTTCGTACATCTCGCCCGAGCGCGCCCGCGGCCACAAGCCCGGACCGCCGGCCGACCTGTGGTCTCTGGGCGGCCTGCTCTACGCCGCCGTCGAGGGCGTCCCCCCGTACGACAAGGGGTCGGCCATCGCGACCCTCACCGCCGTCATGACCGAGCCGCTCGGCCCGCCGAAGAACGCCGGCCCGCTGGCCGAGGTCATGTACGGCCTGCTCGCCAAGGACCCCGAGAAGCGGCTCGACGAGGCCGGCGCCCGCGCGCTCCTCACCGACGCGGTCAACGCCCCCGACGAGCGCCTGCCTCCCAAGCGGCAGCCCTCGTCCCCGGACCTGGACGCGACGCAGGCCATCGCCGTCCCGCCGATACCGGAGGCGGCCGCGCCCGCCAGGCCCCCCAGGTCCGTGCCCAAGTCCCCGGCGGCCCCGGTGCCGTCGGCGAAGCGGCCGGGTGCGGCCGTGGGCCGGACCGCGGACGCCCAGCCGCCGCAGGCCTCGCCCGGCACGATGCCCGGGGTCCCCGGCGTGCCGCCGCGGGCCGTGGAGCCGGCGAAGTCCACCACCCGTCAGTTCTCCGGCGGCACTGCCGGCGGACCGGGCGCCACGGGCGGCAGCCTGCTCGGCGGCCGGCAGGGCGGTCGGCGGACGCCGATCCTCGAGGCAGTGCCGCGCCGGACGCTCGTCGTGGCCGCGGTCGTCGTGGTGCTGGCCGTGCTCGGCACGGTGCTCGCCTTCGCGCTGAGCGGGGACGACGGCAGCGACAAGGAAGGCAGGAAGCAGGGCAAGTCCGTCACGGGGCAGGGGCACGCGGCGTCGCCCGGAGCCGCAGGCAAGGCGGGCGGCGAGCCCAAGGTGATCAAGTCCCAGTCCGCCGCGTCCGTCTCCGGCGGCAAGGGCGCGGACGGTGCCGGATACCAGCACATCAAGAACGACGAATACCACTTCGGGATCTCCATCCCGGCGGGCTGGACGCAGACCGGCACGGCAGGCGAGCACTCGGGTGCCATCTACAGCGCCTCGGGCGGCTTCCCGCGCGTCCAGGTCGACTTCGGTCCCGAGCCCAAGGACGACGCGGTCAAGGCCTGGCGGGATGCCGAGGCCGACGCCAAGGGCAGCATGCCCGGCTACAAGGGCCACTCGATCCAGGACATCCGCGGCTGGGTGGGCCACGACTACCCGGCCATCGCGGACTGGTCGTTCGAGCGCGACCAGAACGGCAAGCGCGTCCAGGTCCTCAACCGCGGCTTCAAGGTGGACGACGAGCACGGCTACGCCATCATGATCACGTGTGAGAAGGGCAAGTGGGGCGACGCCGACTGCCGGTCGCTGCGCGACATGGCCTTCAGGACCTTCACGCCCGAGGACTGAGCTCCTCGGAGCTGAACCCGGTGCTCCTGAACCTCTCTTCGGCGCTACGCACATCCGAAACCCGAGTGACCCGGGGGAGCGGAATCCACTCGACGGACGGGTGTGGCGGCGCGAACGCCATCCGGTCGATCCACTGAGCGACGTACTGAGCCGTACGCGCCCGAAGGGGTGCGCTCGGCACGTATCGTGAGGCGTCATGGACGGTGCGCAGCCGCAATAGGCGGCCGGTTGGCCGCTGTTGGCGGTCGTCCGGGCATTCGGGCGAGGTGTGGATCGCGCGCTTGGGGAGGCGTCGTGGACGACTACGCGGGTCGGATCCTGGCCGGCCGGTATCGCCTTCCGTTACCGCCCTCCGATGTGTTCGAGCTCGTCGAGACCCGCGCCTTCGACACCTTGAGCGGGCAGGAAGTCCTCGTCCGGCAGATCCCGCTGCCGGAAGTCGTGGACGCGGAGGTGGTGGACGCCCCCGGCGGCTGCCCGGGCCTCGGCCAGGGCCCCGGCCCGGCCGCCGCCTACGGGGCGGGGCGTGCGAGGAGGGCGGCCGATGATGACCCTGCGGTGAGCCGCGCGCTGGCCGCGGCCACGGCCGCCGCTCAGGTGCCCGACCACCCGCGGCTCGACCAGGTTTTCCACGTCTTCGCCGAGGGCGGCAGCCTGTGGGTCGTCAGCGAGCTCGTCCCGGCCCGTCCGCTCGCCGCGCTCCTCGCCGAGCGGCCCCTCTCCCCCCACCGCGCGGCCGAGGTCGCCGCCGACGTCCTCACCGCTCTGCGCGCCCTGCACGCCCACGGCTGGACCCACCGCAACATCACCACCCGCACGGTCCTCATCTGCGACGACGGCCGCGCCGTCCTCACGGGCCTGGCCGCGGGCGCGGCGGAGGAGGCCCTGTGCGGCTACAACCCCGTTCCGGAGGGTGTTGACCTGCCTGCGGGTACGAACGCCGGGCCCGGCGCGAATGCCGGGGCCGGCACGAACATAGGCGGCGGTGCGAACGCCGGGGCGGGCATGGACAGCAGGACCGGCCTGAGCGCTGGGGCCGGCCCGAACGCCGGAGGCGGAGCGCCGTCCCCGCGGCGGTCGCCCCGCGGGGCGGCGCTGCCGGGACAACCCGGTCAGCCCGTCGGCTCGGCGCCGGGTGATGGCCGGGCGCGGGATGGTGCCTCTCAGGGGGCCGGCGGCGTACGGCCCGGCCCCGGTTCCGGGCTTGGCCCCGGTTCCGGCCCCGGCCCCGGCCCCGGTTCCGGGTTCGGCCAGGGCTTCGCGCCGCGCGGCGGCGCGCCAGGAGGAGGCGCCCCCGGTGGCGCCGCTCCGCCGCGCCCCGGCGGGCAAGTGGTCAGGCCGTCGCCGTCCCCGTACCGGGACCAAGGCGCCGCCGGAGGCTTCCTCCCGCCGGGCGGCCCCCGTGCGTCGGGGCAGCCCTGGCCGCCGGTCGGCTCCCGGCCGCCGGCGGGCGGGCAGGGCGCGGGGCGCCCCGGCAGAGGACAGCCGGGTGGACAGGGGGCCGGAAACGGAGCCGGGCAGCCGGGCGCCCCGGCCGGGCCCCGGCAGGGGCGCTCTTCGGCGATCGCCGCCTACCGCGCGGGCGCCGCCCGGGCCGCCGCTGCCCGCGCAGCCGGGGAGCACGCCCCGCCCGCACCCGCCACCCCCACCGGCACGTCCACCTGGGGCGGTGGCAGCGCCGCCAGTGGCGCGCCCCCCACGCCCGTCCCCTGGGCCGACCCCGGCTCCTCCTCCGGCCGGAACCGGCCGCCGGGCACGCCCGGAGCGCGCAGCGGTCCCGCCGGACCGGGGAACGCCGCCCGGCCGGACGTCCCCGAAGTGAAGCTCCCCGGATCCGCCGCCTCCTGGCCCGGCTTCCCCGGGCTGACCGTGCCCCCTCCCTTCGCGGCTCCCGGGCCACCACCGGCCGCACCGCCGGGCCCCCGCCCCGGAGCGGGCAACGGTGCCGGCCACGGAGCCCCGCCCCCGCGCGCGCCGCAGAGACCTGAACAGAGCCCCGAACAGAGCCCAGAACCCAGCCACGTAAAGAGCCCCGAAAGCAGCCCTTTTGCGACCGCCCCCGGCAGCGAATCCGCCGGCAAGCCGCCCACCGCCTGGGGAGCCGCCGGGCAGCAGCCCGCCGGAGCCCTCGCCGTCGAGCGCGCCCGGCAGGCCCGGATGGTCGTCGTCGGTGCCGTCACCGAGCGATGGGCCCCGGAGCAGGCCTGGCCCGTACAGGAGAGCTGGCAGCTCGCTCCTCCCGTCGGCCCCGCGGCCGACCTCTGGGCCCTCGGCGCCCTGCTCTTCCGCGTCGTACAGGGGCACGCCCCGTACCCGGAGGACAGCACGGCCGAACTGGTCCGGCTTGTGTGCGTGGAGCCCCCCGCCTTCGCGGAGGAGTGCGGCGCCTTGCGCCCCGTCGTCGAGTCGCTGATGCGCAAGGACCCGGCCGAGCGCCCCGAGTTCGAAGAACTCCGCGGCTGGCTGCGCTCCCTGATCCGCTCCGCGCCCGAACCGGAGCCCGGCGGCCGCACCCTCACCGTGCCCGACACCGCCCCGGACGCCCCCGCCGACGAGCACCGGCTTCCGGTCGTCCGCCGCAAGGGGGAGCTGGTGCGGCGCAGGCGCGGCCGCCCCATCACCGCCGTGGACACCGCGCCGTCCGCGCACGCCCGCCACAAGAAGACGGCCAAGGACACCGCCCCCGCCCCCCGCTCCGGCACGCCCCGCACCGGGCACCTCCAGGAACAGCGCGGCCGCCCGGCCCGCCAGGCGTTCGGCCTCGGCCGGCTGCTGCTCGGCCTGGTCATGCTGCTCCTCATCGGGGCCGCCCTGTACGCGATGCTGTTCATGCCGCGCGCCGAAGACAGCACAGGCCGGGCCCGCGCGGACCGTACGGGCTCGGCCGGTGCCCGCAGCGCCGCGCCCCGGTCCCCGGAGTCCGCCGGCACACAGGGCGGGACGAGGGCGGCGGGCGGGGCCGGCGCCTCGGGCGCGGCGACGTCGGCGGAGGAGCGGATCGCCGAGTCCGACGGCGCTGCCAAGGGCTTCACCCTGCGCAAGGACCCCAAGGGCTTCACCGTGGCCGTCGCCAAGAACTGGCAGCGCCGCGGGGAGAACGACCGCGGGCAGGTCGTCTACGCGGGCGGTGAGTACCAGCTCGTGGTGGTTCCCGGCCGTGACAAGGTCGCGGAGTTCGGCAGCGACCCGATGGCGTACCAGCAGGACAAGGAGCCCGAGCTGGAGGCCTATCGCTCCTCCTCGTGGTCCGGTGCCGGCGGGCTGCGCCGTATCGACGTCGGCGGGACGGCGTCTGCGGAAGGCACCTTCAACTGGAACGACAGCAGCGGCCGGCAGGTCTACGTGCGCAACTCCGCCACCATCGTGAACGGCCGCTATCACCTCCTCCAGGTCATCGGGCCGATGAACGAGCAGAAGGCGGTGGACCGCTTCTTCGAGCAGGCGACGGCCACCTACCGGGCGGGCGGCTGAGCAGGCCGGGCGAAGCGCTCGCGCAGCTCGTTCTTGAGCACCTTGTGCAGGGTGTCGTCGCGGGGGAGCCGCTCGACCAGCTCCAGCTGCTCGGGGACCTTGTGTACGGACAGCCCGGCGTCCGCCAGGTGGGAGGCCACCTCCCCGAGGGTGAGCCGTCGTGCCCCGAGGGCCTGCTGGACGACGGCGCAGACCCGCTCCCCGCGTACGGGGTCGGGCAGCCCGATCACGGCGGCGTCGTCGATGAGCGGATGGCTCCGCAAGAGCTGTTCGACCTCCTGCGCGGAGATGTTCTCGCCTTTGCGGATGATGACGTCCTTGGCGCGGCCGGTGATGACGAGGTGGCCGTCGGCGGTGATGCGCCCCAGGTCGCCGGTGAGGAGGTAGCCGTCGGCGTCGAAGGCCTCGGCGCTCTGGG
This sequence comes from Streptomyces sp. SCA2-17, assembly GCF_044336695.1. Taxonomy (NCBI): domain Bacteria; kingdom Bacillati; phylum Actinomycetota; class Actinomycetes; order Kitasatosporales; family Streptomycetaceae; genus Streptomyces; species Streptomyces sp. SCA2-17. The sequence goes on along the minus strand of NZ_CP117521.1, from coordinate 2,596,016 downwards.
CGGGGTCGAGGTAGCCCCGGCAGACGGCCTCGCCGCGCAGCCGGATCGCACCTTCGGTGCCGGGTGGCACGGGCGCCCCGCCGGTGTCGGTCACCCGGATCTCCATGCCCGCGGGCGGCCGGCCCTCCGTCCCCGCAAGGTGCTCGACCCTGTCCTCCGGATCGCCCATCGTGATCATCGGGGCTTCGGTCATGCCGTAGCCGTGCACGAGCGGGCAGCCCAGCTCGCGGGCGACCTCGTGGTGCAGTTCCGGTGGCCGGGGCGCGCCCCCGCCCGCCAGGAGCCGGAGGGTGGGGATGATCCTGCGCCCGGGCTGCCGGCGCTGCTCGGCGAGGAACATCGCGTAGAAGGCGGTTGATCCGCCTGCCACGGTGACGCCGTTGCGGCGGTAGGCGCCGAGCGAGCCGGGCAGGGAGAAGTGCTCCACGAGGAGGGCGGGGAAGCCCCGCAGGAGCAGCATGACGGTGTAGTCGGGGCCGGCGACGTGGGCGTAGGGGAAAGCCATCGACCCGACGTCGTCCGGAGTGAGGCGCAGGGCGGCGGCCAGGTGGCTGCCGGCGGCGATGAGCCCGCGGTCGGTGTGCAGGGCGCCCTTCGGTGCGGAGGTGGTGCCGGAGGTCCAGTAGATCCAGCGGACGGCGGTGCCGTCGGCGGGCGGGGGCGGGAGGTCCGCGGGGTCGCCTTCGGGCAGGGCGTCGTAGGCGGTGAGGACGAGAGGCGGCGTTGGGAGCGCGAGAGCGAGCCGGTACGCCATGAGGGTGTGGTCGAAGCCCCGCCACACGCCGGGGACGACGAAGAACCCGGCCTCAGCGGCTCGCAAGGCGTGGCCGGTCTCGCGGTCGCGGTAGTAGGGGATGAGCGGCGTCTGGACGGCGCCGAGGCGGGCCAGGGCGAAGGCCAGGACGACGGTCTCGATGCGGGTGGGCAGCTGCCAGGCCACCCGGCTGCCGGGGCGCACCCCGAGCCCGTACAGCCCGGCGGCGGTGCGCTCGGCGCGCGCCCGCAGCTCGCCGAAGGTCACCGTGCGGTCGCCTGACCCGGCCGGGCCGGGACCGGCCCCGGGTTCCGGCTCGTCGGCCTGGATGAGGGCGGGCGATGCGGGGGTCAGGTCCGCGCGGCGGTCGAGCAGCTCCCACAGAGTGCGGGAGGCGGACAGGTCGTCGGCGGTACCGGTCATGGCAGGACCTCCGCAATAACTGACGCAGCGTCAGGGAAGTGCGGCGAAGCGTAGGCCGACACGCCTTGCCGGTCCAGGGGGTGCGGGCTAGCCTCAAAACTGACACATCGTCAGATCGACTGCCGGACCCGGGAAGGCCCCGATGGAACTGCCCCGCATCGTCAGCGTCGACGACCACGTCATCGAACCCGCCCACCTCTTCAAACGCTGGCTGCCCGCCCGCTACCGCGACCGCGGGCCCCGCCCCCTGACCGCCGGCATCGGCCGGCTGGAGTACATCGGCGGCAAATACACCGTCGCCATGGACCCCGACGGCCCGCCCGCGGACTGGTGGATCTACGAGGACCTCGCCTCCCCCTACAAGCGCGTCATCGCCGCCGCCGGCTTCGACCGCGACGAGATGACCCTGGAAGGCATCACCCGCGCCGAGATGCGCCCCGGCTGCTGGGACCCCGCGGAGCGCCTGAAGGACATGGACCTCAACCACGTCGAGGCGTCGCTGTGCTTCCCGACCTTTCCCCGCTTCTGCGGCCAGACCTTCGCCGAGGCGCACGACAAGGAGGTCGCCCTCGCGTGCGTACGCGCCTACAACGACTGGATGGTCGAGGAGTGGTGCGGTGACAGCGGCGGGCGCCTCATCCCCCTGTGCCTCATCCCGCTGTGGGACGTGGACCTCGCCGTCGCGGAGATCCACCGCAACGCCGCTCGCGGCGTACGGGCCGTGACCTTCAGCGAGCTCCCCACCTGCCTGGGTCTCCCCAGCATCCACACCGGCTACTGGGACCCCTTCTTCGCGGCCTGCCAGGAGACCGGGACCGTCGTCAACATGCACATCGGCTCCTCCTCGCAGATGCCCGCCGCATCCCCGGACGCCCCGCCGGCCGTCCAGGCGACCCTGTCCTTCAACAACGCCATGGCGTCGCTGGCCGACTTCCTCTTCAGCGGCGTCCTCGTTCGCCACCCCCGGCTCACCCTCGCCTACAGCGAGGGCCAGATGGGCTGGATCCCCTACGCCCTGGAGCGCGCCGACGACGTCTGGCGCGAGCACCGCGCCTGGGGCGGTGTGCGTGACCTCGTCCCCGAACCGCCGTCCACCTACTACTACCGACAGGTCTTCTGCTGCTTCTTCCGCGACAAGCACGGCATCGAAGCACTCGACGCGGTCGGCCGCGACAACGCCACCTTCGAGACCGACTACCCCCACGTCGACTCGACCTTCCCCCACACCAGGCAGGTCGCCCTCGACCACGTGCGGGGCCTGGACGGCGAGACCATCCGCAAACTCATGCGCGGCAACGCCATCCGGATGCTCGGCCTGGACCTCGACCCCCTGGGCGGGTGAGCCGCAATGGACCTCACCCTCACCGAGGAAGAGGAGGAGTTCCGCGACCGGCTCCGCGCCTGGCTGCACGATGCCCTGCCCCGGCTGCCCCCCGAACCCCCCGCCGACGACTGGCCCGCACGCCGCGCCCACGACAGTGCCTGGCAGCGCGCCCTCCACGACGCCGGATACGCCGGCCTCCACTGGCCCGCCCATGCCGGCGGCCAAAACGCCACCCCCACACAGCACTTGATCTTCATCGAGGAGACCGAACGCGCCGGAGCCCCCTACGTCGGTGCCAACTTCGTCGGTCTTCTCCACGCCGGCCCCACCATCGCCGCCGAAGGCACCGCCGCCCAGCGCGCCCGCTGGCTGCCGCCGATCCTGCGCGGCGACGAGATCTGGTGCCAGGGCTTCTCCGAACCCGACGCCGGCTCCGACCTGGCCTCACTGCGCACCCGGGCCGTCCGTGACGGCGACTCCTACATCGTCACCGGCAGCAAGATCTGGACCTCCCACGCCGAGATCGCCGACTGGTGCGAACTCCTCGTCCGCACCGACCCCGCGGCCCCCCGGCACCGCGGCATCACCTGGCTCGCCCTGCCCATGGACGCCCCCGGCGTCACCGTCCGCCCGCTGCGCACCCTCGCCGGCACTACTGAGTTCGCCGAGGTGTTCCTTGACGAGGTGCGCGTACCCGTCACCCACCGCGTCGGCCCCGAGAACGACGGCTGGCGCGTCACCATGGTCACCCTCTCCTATGAGCGCGGCACCGCCTTCGCCGGAGAGGTCGTCGCCTGCCGCCGCATCCTCACCCGCCTCGCCCGCACCGCCCACGCCAACGGCCGCTGGGACGATGCCGTCCTGCGCCGCCGCCTCGGCCGCCTCCACGCCGAGTTCACGGCCCTGTGGCGGCTCGTCCAATGGAACACCTGCGAGGCCGCCCACGCCGCACGCACCGGGAGCAACGGAGCCCCGGGTGCCGGCGCCTCCGTCTTCAAACTCCGCTACTCACAGGCCCGTCAGGAGCTCTACGAAGCAGCCGCCGAGGTACTCGGACCGGAGTCCCTGGACACTCGCCACGAGTGGACGGCGCAGCGCCTGTCCTCGCTCTCCTACACGATCGCCGCAGGCACCTCGCAGATTCAGCGGAACATCATCGCCGAGCGCATCCTCGGCCTCCCCAGGGGGCGATGACCATGGACTTCCGCCTCACCGACGACCAGCGCGCCCTGCGGGCAGGCATGCGGGACCTCCTCGCCGCCCGGTACCCCCGTGAGCGGCTGCGCTCCCTGGCCGACGCCGACGCCGACGCCGATGCCTTGGGCGGCCCGCCGGCGCCGGACCGCGGCCTGTGGCAGGCCCTGGGGGCGGCCGGATTCTTCGCCCTGCGCCTCACGGAGCAGGACGGCGGCGCGGGGCTGGGGCTCCCTGAAGCAGTACTCCTCTTCGAGGAGGCCGGACGCGTCCTGCTGCCCGGACCACTGGTCGCCACCCACCTCGCCGCCGGACTCGTGCCGGGAGCGGCCGAGGGCACCTGTGCCGTCACCGCCCTGGACCGGCCCGGAGCGGCCGAGCACCTCGCCTCGGCGGAAGCCGTCCTGCTCCTCGACGGCCAGGCCGCCCGGGTCCTGCGCCCACGCTGCGGCGGTGCCCTGCGGGCCTTGCGGGCGCACCCCGCCCGGTCCGTGGACCCCACGACGCCCCTGCACCTCGTCCGCCAACTGCCCCGGCGGCCGCCGGAGGAAACCATCACGACGTTGCCGGCTGATGCCTCCCGCCTGCGCCGGGAAGCGGCGTTGCTGACCGCCGCCCAGCAGCTCGGGAGCGCCTTCCGCACCATCGAACTGGCGGTCTCCCATGCCCGGCGCCGCTCCCAGTTCGGACGCCCGGTCGGTGCCTTCCAGGCCGTGCAGCACCTGTGCGCGGAGATGCTCGTCCGGGCCGAGCTCGCACGCACTGCGGTCTATGCCGCGTCGCTGTCCGCTGAAGCGGATGAACCGGCTGATATCGCCACCGCCAAGCTGCTCGCTGACAGTGCAGCCGTACGCAACGCTCGTGACTGTCTGCAAGTGCATGGTGGCCTGGGGTTCACATGGGAAGCGGATGTACATCTGCACCTGAAACGTGCCTGGCTGAGGGCGGGTCAATGGCAGTCGGTAGCCGAATCCGAGGAATTGCTTGCGAATACCCTCCTGCGCGAAGCTTCACACCTTCCGGAGGGCCCTCACGCGAGTGATGCAACGGATGTTCTGGACGCAGAGAATGTCACGGCGTAATCGTCATGGGTGAAATACCCGGCATGTCACGCCGAACCGCTCACAGCGTGTCGATATCAGGCTGTGTCCCGGACGTTATTCGTTACAGGCTGGAGTCGGGTCCCGGCTCGGGTACTCTCCCTTGGATGCGAGAGGTTCAGAGGCGCGGCGAGGCGTATGTGGCCCATGTGGCGGCGTCGAGCGTGCACATGTCTGATGCTCGTCCCGGAACGGGCCTCAAGAGCCGCCGGTGTTCGAGTCTCCTCAGCGCGCGTCGCACAGTATGCAGCAGCCCTACTCCTTTGCGCCGGAATATGCCCGAAGCGCTTGTTGGGGTGACTGTGCGTCAACCATGCTGTCTCGGAAGGCGATCACGTTCCGTGGTCCCTCGGAGACGCGAGGCGTTGTGTCCGCCGGTACGGATGGTGTGAGCGGTGCAGGTGCTTCAGATGCAGATGGAGGTCCGGGCCGACCCCGCGGAAGTGGGACGGGCCCGCAGGTGGGCGAGGTCGCGACTGGCCGGCTCGGGGATAGGCGTCGATGAGCCGCTGGCCGAAACGCTGATCCTGCTGATCTCCGAGCTGGTCACCAACGCCGTCGTCCACACCGGCTGCCCGGCCGTGCTGCGCATGCTCTTCCCGGGCGCCGGCGGCGGGATGCCCGGCGTATGCGGGGGCACCGTCCGTGTCGAGGTCGCCGACATCAGCGCCCGTCCGCCCCGCCGCAGGTGTGCGGGCGGCGAGGACACCGGCGGCCGCGGCCTGGAGCTGGTCGACGGTCTCGCGGACCGCTGGGGCTGGCAGGCGGAGGGCAGCGGCAAGCGCATCTGGTGCGAGGTCGACCGTGGAGGCTCCGCGTGGGCCGGCGCTTTTGACGCGCCGCGCGCCGTTATAAATCGGGCTTAACCGACAAAGTCCAGACCAGGTGTTGACGTGAAGTGTCCACGTGATCACCCTTGGACGCAGCGATTCGTTGCGAGGGGACGCCGAGAGGTCCGCATTCACCGGGCTGCTCGACGAGTGCGGGTCGCGATCCGGCGCAAGATCAGGGCTCCAGCGCCGGAGCCGGCGGCGACGCGCGGTGCCGTGCTCGGGGTGCGCATCTGCACGTCGCCGCCCGCCCACGTCCGCCCATCCACGTCCGGGCTCACAACACCGCGACCGGCGCCACGGGCGCGCCCACGGCCCCCTCGAAGGGCTCCGGCGTCGCCGTCAGCAGGAAGGCGTAGCGCCCCTCCTCCGCGCAGGTCGCGGAGAGCACCTCCAGATTCCAGTTCTGGCCCTGCATCATCCCCATCTCGACCAGGTGGAGCGCGTGCACCGGCAGCCAGAGCCCGTCGATCTCCGGCGGGAAGACCTCGAAGCACAGCGTGTCATTGGCGACGGCCGCGACATCGCGCGCATGGAACCACTCGGGCGTTCGGATCGACAGCCCGGGCGACGCACTGCCGTACGCGCGCCGGTCGCCCGTGAGGTAGCGCTGCATGTGCCCGGTGCGGACCACGACGATGTCCCCTGGGCCTACGGAAACCGCCCCCAGGTCCTCCGCGGCCTCCAGATCCTCCGGGGTGACGGCATGCCCGGGGCCGAGGCGGTCCACGCCCCGCGCGCGGGCCACGTCGAGCAGCACCCCGCGCGAGACGACGTGCCGGGCCTTCTCGATGCCGCTGAAGGCGGCGCGTGTATGTGCGGTGATCGAATCCGCCGGCCGGCCGTTGTAGATCCTGCCGCCGTGCGAGACGTGGGGCAGCGCATCCCAGTGGGTTCCCGCCTGGAGGCCCATGGTGACGGTGTCGTCGCTCGTGGCCACTGATTCCGGGCCGAACTCCTGCCGGTTGACCGCGGTCATGGTGTGCAGGGGGTTGACCCTTCCGGGGATCAGGCCCGTCTGGATCCCGCGCTGCCGCAGGGGCACGGCCAGGGCCACCCTCCGGCCGGTGAGCACGGTCGCCGCGGCTTCCCGCACAACGGCGTCCGTGATCAGGTTCAGGGTCCCGACCTCATCTCTCGCGCCCCAACGGCCCCAGTTGTTGACCCGCTTGGCGATCTCGTAGAACTCCGCCGGCAGTGGCATGGGCGTCCTCCCCGGATCGGTCCCCGTGCGGGGCTTGTGCCTTCGCCTGCCCTGCCCAAAAATCTAACGGTCCGTCAGATAGAGCGGGAAGGGGCGTGCGTCGTGGGGAGCTACTTGGCGGGAAAGGTGATCGCCGTCACCGGGGCGGGGCGCGGCATCGGCCGCGCGGTCGCCCTCGCCTGCGCGGCCGAGGGCGCAAAGGTCGTGGTCAACGACTACGGCGTCGCCGTCGACGGCGCCGAGCCCACGAGCGAGGTGGCAGCCGGCGTCGTCAAGGAGATCGAGGCGGCGGGCGGCGAGGCCGCCGCCGTCGCGGACGACGTGTCGGCCATGGCGGGCGGGCAGCGGATCGTCGACACGGCCCTCGCCCGCTACGGCCGGCTCGACGGCGCCGTATGCGCGGCGGGGATCCTGCGCGAGCGGATGCTCTTCAACATGACGGAGGAGGAGTGGGACCCCGTCATCGCCACCCACCTCAAAGGCACCTTCACCGTCTTCCGTGCTGCTTCAGCTGTCATGCGCCGCCAGGGGTACGGCACCCTCGTCGGTTTCACCAGCGGCAACCATCAGGGCAGCGTCGCCCAGGCCAACTACTCCGCCGCCAAGGGCGGCATCATCTCCCTCGTCCGCAGCGCCGCCCTGGGGCTGCATAAATACGGGATCACCGCCAACTGCGTCGCCCCCGTGGCCCGTACCCGCATGTCGGCCAACGTGCCGATGGAGCTCAAAGAGATCGGCGACCCCGAGGACGTGGCGGCACTCGTCGTCTACCTGCTCGGCGAACAGGCCCGCGACGAAGGCATCACCGGACAGGTCTACACCGTGGCCGGACCCAAGATCGCCGTGTGGGCCCAGCCCCGCGAACTGCGTGCCGTCTGCACCGAAGGCGCCTGGACACCGGACAAGATTGCCGACCTGCTGCCCCGCACCGTCGGCACCGATCCCATGCCGATGCTCGCCCACCTGGAGGCGATGGCCGAGGCGGCCGCCGCCCAAGCCCGCCCCAACGCATGACGGGGAGCCACTCATGGATTTCTCCTTCGGGCCGGACGACGAAGCCCTCCGGCAGGAAGCGCGAGCCTGGCTCACCGGCCACCTCGCCGTGGAACCGGCGCCCACCGCAGGTCGTGCCTGGGAGCGCGAACTGGGCGCCGCCGGCTGGATCGGCCTCGGCTGGGACTGCGCGGCCGGCGCCTACGGCAACCGCACCGCGCCCCTGACCGGGCAGGTCGTCTGGGCCGAGGAATACTCCCGCGCTCGCGCTCCCGCCCGCCTCGGCCACATGGGCGAGCACCTCCTCGCCCCCACCCTCATCGCTCACGGAGAGCCTGCGCAGCGCTCCCGCTTCCTCCCCGCTATCGCCCGTGGCGAGGAGATCTGGTGCCAGGGCTACAGCGAACCCGGCGCGGGCTCCGACCTCGCCGCCGTACGCACGGCCGCCGTCAGGGATCCTGGCAGCCGCACTTACCGCATCACCGGCCAGAAGCTGTGGACCTCACTCGCTCACGAGGCCGACTGGTGTTTCCTGCTCGCCCGCACCACCGAGGGCTCCCGCCGGCACCACGGTCTCTCCCTCCTTCTCGTACCGATGGACCAGCCCGGCCGGATCGAGGTCCGCCCGATCCGGCAGCTCACCGGGTGCGCCGACTTCAACGAGGTCTTCTTCGACGGAGCCGAGGCGGATACCGCCCACGTGCTCGGCGGCGAGGGAAACGGCTGGCGGGTCGCCATGGACCTCCTCGGCCGGGAGCGGGGGCCCGCCACCCTCGCCCAGCAGATCGGCTTCGCCGAAGAGCTCGCCCGCGTCGTCCGCCTCGCCCGGGAGACCGGAGCCGCAGCGGAACCGGCGGTGCGCGACCGGCTCGTACGGCAATGGGCCGAGCTGCGGACCATGCGCTGGACTGCCCTGCGGACCCTGGGCGGCACAGACCTCCCCGGCGCGCCCAGCGTCGCCAAACTGCTCTGGAGCAGCTGGCACCAGCGCCTTGGCGAACTGGCCCTGCAAGTGCAGGGCCCGTCCGCCGCTCTCGGTCCCCACGACTGGAGCGACGAGCACCCCTACGAACTCGACGCCTCGCAGCGCCTGTTCCTCTTCTCCCGGGCCGACACGATTTACGGCGGGTCGGCCGAAGTGCAGCGCACCATCATCGCCGAGCGCGTACTCGGCCTGCCGAAGGAGCCTCGTCCATGACGGCGAACGGCACGACGGGGAACGGGGCGGCGGAAACCGGGACGACGGCGTACGGCGCGAAGGCGTACGGGAACTGGATCGGCGGGTCGTGGCGTACGCCGGAAAAGGGGCACTATCCAGTTGTCAATCCGGCGACCGAACAGGTCGTCGGGGCGGCGCCGGAGGCGACCCCCGCCGAGGTCGCCGCCGCCGTGACCGCCGCACAGGCCGCGCAGGACGGCTGGTCCCGTACCGACCCGCGCGAGCGCGCGGCCGTACTGAACCGGACAGCGGAACTGATCAGTGAACACGGAGCGGAGCTCCTGCCTCTGCTCCAGGCCGAGACGGGCGCGACGGTGCGCGTCACCTCGGCCTTGCAGCTGCCCATGACGGTGGAGCGCTTCCGCCGCTACGCCCGGGGGGCGGTCGAGCCGGCGGTCCTCCCGCTCGCGCCGCACCCCGTCCAGGGCAGCCCGCTGGCACCCGGCGGCCTGATGGGCGCCGCCGCGGTCCGACGCCCGGTGGGCGTCGTCGCCTGCATCACCTCCTACAACCTTCCGCTCGTCAACCTCGCGGGCAAGCTCGCACCCGCTCTGGCCATGGGGAACGCTGTCGTCGCCAAACCGGCGCCGCAGGATCCCCTGTGCTGTCTGTCGCTGGGCCCGATCCTCCGGGAGGCCGGCCTCCCGGACGGCGTCTTCAACATCGTCACGGGCTCGGGGCCGGGCACGGGGCAGGCGCTGGTGGCCCACCCCGGTGTCGACATGATCAGCTTCACCGGATCCACCACCGTCGGAAAACAGATCGCCGAGGCCGCGGGGAGGTCGATGAAGCGCACCCTTCTCGAGCTCGGCGGCAAGGGCGCGGCCATCGTCCTGGGGGATGCCGACCAGAACGTGCTCAAGTCGGTCATGAGGGCGGTCGGTTCGGTCTGGTCTTTCCACAGCGGACAGATCTGCACGGCGCCGACCCGCGTACTCGTGCAGCGCGGGCTGTACGAGAAGGTCGTCGCCGGTCTCCAACGTTACGCGCGGACGCTGATCGTCGGGGACCCTGTGGATAACTCAACGGTGGTCGGCCCGTTGATCTCCGCCGCCCAGCGCGACCGGGTGGAGGCGTACATCGCCCGGGCCAGGGCGGAAGGCGCGCGCATCGTCGCCGGCGGCACCCGCCCGGACATCAAGCCCGGCTTCTACGTCGCTCCTACCCTGATCGCCGACGTCGCCCCCCAAAGCGTCGTCGCTCGTGAGGAGTTGTTCGGGCCGGTCGTCGTCGCCCTCCCCTTCGAGGACGACGAGGACGCCGTGTGCATCGCCAATAGCACGTCCTACGGCCTCTACGACTACGTGTTCAGTGCGGACACCGCCCGCGCCTGGGCCGTCGCCGCGCGCCTCCGCAGCGGAAACGTCGGCATCAACACCGCGCAGCGGCACCCCGAGACACCCTTCGGCGGCTTCAAGGAGAGCGGAGTCGGCCGGGACGGCGGCTCGTTCGCACTGCACGCCTACAGCGAACTCCAGTCGGTCGTCTGGGCTTCCTGAGCCCCGCGAACCCGTCCGCAGCAGCCGCGACCCGCCGCCCCGTCCCTTCCCACTCCGAGAGGACCCAGCCGTGCGAGGCGTCATCTTCGACGGAAAACACCCCCTGGTCACCGACGATCTGGAGGTCCGGGAGCCCGGCCCGGGCGAGGTCCTGATCTCGGTCGCCGCCGCCGGGCTCTGCCACAGCGACCTCTCGGTCATCGACGGCGCGATCCCGTATCCCGTCCCCGTGGTTCTCGGGCACGAGGGCGCGGGCGTGGTCCAGGCGATCGGCCCCGGCGTCGCGCACCTCACGCCCGGCGATCACGTGACGCTGTCAACGCTCGCCGCCTGCGGTGTCTGCGGAGAGTGCGGCCGGGGCCGCCCGGCGATGTGCCGTGAGTCGTTCGGCAAACCCGCCCGGCCCTTCACCCGGAGGGGTGAGCGGCTTTTCCACTTCGCCTCCAGCTCCGTCTTCGCCGAACGCACCGTCGTCAAAGCCGTCCAAGCGGCGAAGATTCCCGGCAACATGCCGCTGACCTCGGCGGCACTGATCGGTTGCAGCGTCCTGACCGGCGTCGGCGCCGTACTCAACCGTGCCCGCGTCCGCCCCGGCGAATCGGTCGTCGTCATCGGCGCCGGCGGCGTCGGGCTCAACGTCCTCCAGGGCGCCCGGATCGCCGGGGCGTCCGTCGCCGTGGCCGTCGACGCCGACCCGCGCAAGGAAGCGGCAGCCCGGCAGTTCGGCGCCACCCACTTCGTCGACGCCTCCACGGCCCCCGGCAGCCCGGCGGCCGTCCGGGAGATCCTCCCGGAAGGTGCCGACCACGCCTTCGAATGCGTCGGCGACACCGGGCTGGTCCGGCAGGCGGTCGACCTCCTCGGCAGGCACGGGCAGGCGGTGCTGCTCGGCGTACCGCCCGCCGGGGCCGAGGCGTCGTTCCGCGTCGACTCCCTCTTCCTCGACAAAGCGATCCTGGGCTGCCGCTACGGCTCCTCCCGCCCCCAGCGCGACATCCCCCTCTACGCCGGGCTCTACCAGGAAGGACGCCTCCTCCTGGACGAACTCGTCACCAAGACCTACCCCGTCGAGGACTTCGCCCGCGCCGTCGACGACACCCGCCACGGACGGGTCTCCCGCGCTGTTCTCACCTTCCGCTGACCCGTCCGTGCCGTGGCCTCCGGCCGTTCAGCGGCGGGAGGTGTCGGTCACCGCACGGAACGTGCGCCGGTAGGCCGTCGGGGACACGCCGAGCGCCGCCTGCAAGTGCTGCCGCATCGAGGCGGCCGTGCCGAACCCGGCGCTCCGCGCCACCTGGTCCACGGACAGGTCGCTGTCCTCCAGCAAGTGCCGCGCGCGCTCGACACGCTGCTGCGTCAGCCACTGGCCCGGACTGATGCCGACCTCCTCACGGAAGCGGCGCGTGAACGTCCGTACGCTCATGGCCTCCTGCTCGGCCATGTCACGCAGCTGGATCGGCTGCTCCAGCCGCCCCAGGGCCCAGGCGCGGGCCCCCGTGGTCGTCGCGAGCTGGGGCTCGGGCACCGGCCGCTGGATGTACTGCGCCTGACCGCCGTCGCGGTGCGGCGGGACGACACTGCGCCGGGCCACCTCGTTCGCGACGGCGGTGCCGTGGTCACGCCGCACGATGTGCAGGCAGAGGTCGATACCGGAGGCCACCCCGGCCGAGGTCAGCACGTCGCCGTCGTCCACGAACAGCACGTCGGCGTCCACGCGCACGGAGGGGAACATGCGCTGGAAGCGCTCCGTGCTGGACCAGTGCGTGGTGGCGGGCCGCCCGTCGAGGAGGCCGGCGGCAGCCAGGATGTACGAGCCGGTGCAGATCGACACCATGCGCGTGCCGGGACGTATGCGGCCCAGGGCGGCGGCCAGTTCATCGCCGAGCCGACCCTCGTCGTACGGCGGCCCGAACTCGTACGAGGCGGGGACGATGACCGTGTCGGCTTCGGCCAGGGCCTCCGGGCCCAGATCGACGTTGATGGAGAAATCGGCGTCGGTGGGGACCGGCCCGGCGGCCAGCGCGCAGGTCACCACCTCGTACAGCGGCTCCCCGGACGAGGTCGTGGCCTTGCCGAAGATCCGGTACGGGATGGAGAGCTCGAAGGGGATCACTCCGCCCAGGGCGAGGACGGCGACTTTGTGCGGCGGGGCGTCCGGGTGCTGGTCGGAGCGTGTGATCTTGCTGATCGGTACGGCCTGCGTGGTCGGTGCGGCCTGTGTCGCCTGTGTGGTCTGCTGCGTCAACTCTCGTTCGCCCCCGAAGCGTTCCGTCCGCCACCCACGACGTTCTCCCCGTCTCTCCGGCGCGTGCACGAGACGGTTTCGTCACCGTACGGCCTGCCACTGACAAGCCCGCCGGGACCGTAGATCCGCCTGGATGGTCTTCCTGTCAGCAGGCCATCCTAGTGGCCCGATCCTTGCGGATGCTGTCCCTTCGGCCACTCGTCGTGCCGGAAGCCGCTCCCGATGCTGAGGGCGTGACCCAGACAACCGGACGTCCCACCCACCCGGAGAGCGCCGCAGGCCCCGCCCCCGCTGCCGCAGGCCCGGACTCCACCGCCACGCGCCCCGGGCGGCGCCGCATCCACCGCGCGTGGTCGGTGGCCGCCGTCACCTTCGTGACGATCATCGGCGCGGCGGGATTCGCCTCGCTGCCCGGCCTGCTGATCGAACCGCTCCACGGGGAGTTCGGCTGGTCGCGCGGCACGATCGGGTTCGCCGTCTCCGTCAACCTCGCCCTGTACGGGCTCACGGCGCCGTTCGCCGCCGCCCTGATGGACCGCTTCGGCATCCGCAAGGTCGTCGCCTGCGCCCTCGCCGTGATCGCGGCCGGTGCCGGGCTGACGGTCTTCATGACGGCCGCCTGGCAGCTCGTGCTGTGCTGGGGCGTGCTCGTCGGGCTCGGCAGCGGCTCGATGGCCCTGGCTTTCGCGGCGACGGTGACCAACCGGTGGTTCACCGCCCGGCGCGGCCTCGTCACCGGCATCCTCACGGCGGCCGGAGCCTCCGGGCAGCTGGTCTTCCTTCCCCTGCTCTCCTGGATCGTCGAACACCACGACTGGCGGCCGGCCGCCGTGACGGTGTCCGTCGCCGCCCTCGCCGTCGTGCCGTTCGTGTGGCTGCTGCTGCGTGACCACCCTGCGGACGTCGGCCTCGCCCCCTACGGCAGTGACCTCCCCGTACCGAAACCGGCGCCCGCGCCCGGCGCCGCGCGGCGTGCGGTCAGGGCGCTCCTCGGGGCTGTTCGCACCGGCCCGTTCTGGCTCCTCGCAGGAACCTTCGCGATCTGCGGCGCGACCACGAACGGACTGGTGAAGACCCACTTCGTGCCGGCCGCGCACGATCACGGCATGCCGATGACGGCGGCCGCGGGCCTGCTTGCCGTGATCGGTGTTTTCGACGTCGTCGGAACCATCGCCTCCGGATGGTTCACCGACCGGTTCGAGGCGCGCAGGCTGCTGGCCGTCTACTACGGGCTGCGCGGCATCTCCCTGATGTTCCTGCCGATGCTGCTGGCGCCCACCGTGCAGCCTCCGATGATCTTCTTCATCGTCTTCTACGGACTCGACTGGGTCGCCACCGTGCCGCCCACCATCGCCCTGTGCCGCGAGCACTACGGCGAGGACAGCGCGATCGTCTTCGGCTGGGTGCTCGCCTCCCACCAGGTCGGTGCCGCCGTGGTGGCCTTCCTCGGCGGTGCGGCCCGCGACGCCTTCGGCTCGTACGACGTCGTCTGGTACGCCTCCGGAGCGCTGTGCGCCGTGGCGGCACTCATGGCCCTGATCATCCGGAGGCGGCCGCGGACCGCGCCCGGGCTGCCGGTCACAGCCTCGGCGTGATCCCTGCTGCGATCGGCGCAGGGGCCTTGCGCCGTACCGCGTCCGGCTCATCCGCATCGGGGCAAGTCGGGGCCGATGCGGATCATTCAGTCAGCAAAAGCAACCTCGCAGCCGTGTGGGGAATCCTTCTTTAAGAGAGGGGGAGTGATGACACAGCAGGCTGAGCCGGACGCGATACCGGAAGCGGTGCCGTCCGAGGCGAAGGCGGAGCCCGGAGACGGGGCCGAAGGCGTGTCCCCGGCCGGGGCAGGGGCGGGAGCAGAGCCCGGCTCCAAGGAGACGCCCCGCACGCAGGGACGTGTGATGCACCCTGACGGCTTCGGCGCGGCGTTCTGCGCGTCGATGGCCGGGCTGTGCGCGGAGGCCGCAGTCGCGGGGACTCTCGGGGTCCTCGTGATGCTCTCGCGTGAGCACGAAGGTCTGCCCCACGGCGTCATGGTGATTGTCGCCGCCCTGTTCGCCGTAGCCCTGCTCGGTGTCCTCGTCAGCGGCTTCGTCACGGCTGTGACCGTCATGCCCGCCCTGGCGCTCGCCCGGCGCGTCACCGGGCGCCTCGGGCGCCGAGAGGGCCCCCTGTGGAACGCGGCAGCGGTGCCCGTCGTGTCGGCCGCCGCAGTGGCCGTGTTCGGCGGGGTGGCGGCGCTCGGCAGCCTCTCCTTGGCGTCCCCTGTGAAGTACCTCCTGTGGTGGGCTTTCCTCACCGTCGCCCTGCTGCCCGCCACCCTGATCGCCGGAGGCGCCGGCCGGCGGGTCCGCGAGGGGCGGCCCACGCGCATGGCCCGGAGGGTGTTGCGTGACGGAGCGCTCGCCTGGCTCGCCGTCGGTGCGGTGGGTGCGGGGGTCTACGGCACCGGCCTGGTCAGCGTCTACCAGCCGCCACGATTCGACACGGAGCAGCTGGCGGGGGCTTGGACCGACGGCCGCGGCGGGACCGTCAGGCTGTCCGAGGACGGCGCGGCGGTGGCCGACGGGCTCGACAACTACGCGTGGGACGGCACCGGCAAGGACAAGCCGAAGGACTGCGACGGCGCGGGCACGTGGAAGCCGGTGAAGGACGACGGGAAGGTCGAGGGCGTGTCCCTGCGCATCGGCTCGTGCGATCTCAAGCGCCGCTGGAGCGTCAGCGGCACCGTCAAGGAGCCACGGCTCTACCACGAGATCGGCAAGCCGGGCTCGGGCAAGCGGTACGTACTGACGAAGATCGCCAAGCACAAGAAGTGAGGAAGGGCGATCGGGCGAGGCGCACTAGGGAGGCAGGCGTAAGGCGTCACGGCTCGAACGCGGTGAACGTCCCGAACGCACTCCTGTGGAAGACCAGCGGCCCGCCCTGATCCGCGTCACCTCCCTCACCCCTCTCTGCGCCTCCACCCCCCTCCGTGTCCCTGTCCTCCTCCGCGCCCAGGGCCTCGACGCGCCCCACGACGATGAGATGGTCCCCGCCGGTGTGCACGGCGTGGATCTCACAGTCGACCCATGCGGGCACGCCCGCGAGCAAGGGTGAGCCCGTCACGGGCGCAGGGCTGTGCCGCACTCCCGCGAACTTGTCGGCGGACTGCGCGCCGCTCGCCGCGAAGGCCCGGCAGAGCGCGCCCTGTCCGGCGCCCAGGACGTTGACGCAGAAGACGCCGGCGCGGGCGATGCGCGGCCACGTCGTGGACGTACGGCCCACCATGAAGACCACGAGCGGCGGGTCGAGGGAGAGCGAGGCGAAGGACTGGCACGCGAAGCCGGCGGGAGGCTCGCCGCCGGCTCCGGGCGCGGTGATCACGGTGACGCCGCTGGCGAACCGGCCGAGGACGCGGCGCAGCTCCCCGGGCGCGGGCGGGGGCTGCTCGTCCGCACGGACGGCCCGCAGCGCCGGGCGGGGCATCGGGTCGGGCTGCCGCGCCCCGGGGGCCGGTGGGCCGGCGGGCCGCAGATAGCGGACGGCGAGGGCGGCCATGCCTGCGTGTCCCATCATGGATCCATTGAAGGTGATGGAGCGTCAGCTTTGAAGGGTTTGTGACGGCACTGCGGCGGTCATTCCTGCATTCCTGGGGCGGTCTTTCCCGCGATGGCCCTCGGCGGGGTCAGCGTCCGCGATAGACGGGGCTGCGGTGTTCGAGGAAGCTCGTGACGCCCTCCTGTGCGTCCTCCGTCGTCATGTTGATCTCCTGGGCGGCGGCCTCCGCCGCGAACGCCGCCGTACGGTCGCTGTCCAGCGAGGTGTTGACCAGGTGCTTGGTGAGGGCGAGCGCCCGCGTGGGGCCGGTTGCCAGGCGCTCGGCCCACGACCTGGCCGTCGCCGCCAGCCCCGCTCCGGCCACGACGCGGTTGACCAGCCCCATCCGCTCCGCCTCGGCGGCGGTGAGGGCGTCCCCGAAGAACATCAGCTCCTTCGCCCGCTGCGGCCCCACCAGCCGCGGCAGGAGATACGCGCCGCCGCCGTCAGGTACCAGGCCGCGGCGGGCGAACACCTCGACGAACGTGGCGGATTCGGCCGCCAGGACGAGGTCGCAGGCCAGCGCGAGGTGGGCGCCCAGGCCGGCGGCGGTGCCGTTCACGGCGGCGATCACGGGTTTCTCGCAGTCCAGTACGGCGGCGATCAGCCGTTGCGCGCCCCGGCGGATCGTACGAGCCACGTCGCCGGGCAGCCGGCCCGAGGCGACGGAGGCGGCCGATACGCCCGGGACGGCCGGGTCCATTGCGCTCGAAGGGGTGGCGCGCAGGTCGGCCCCGGCGCAGAACGCGGCGCCCGTGGCGGTGATGACGACGGCTCTGACGCCCGGGTCGGCGGAGGCTCGGAGCAACTCGGAAATCAGGCATTCCCGCTGCTCAGGGGCGATGGCATTCATGACTTCGGGCCGGTTGAGGGTCATCCACGAGACCCCGTTGTCAGTGGTGTGGAGTATCACTGAGTCATCGGGACCGCTGTGCTCGAGCGGGTTGTCCCGCGGTTTGTCACGGGGGGAGAGGGACATGGGGGTTCTCCTGCTTCTACGCGCTGCCGCGCGCTGTTCAGTGGCAGAAGGCGAGCGCGTCCAGGGCCACGGCGCCCTGCCCGCGCTCCAGCACCACCAGAGGGTTGATGTCGAGCTCGGCAAGTGCCCCGCCCAGCTCCAGGGACATGCGCTGGACGCGCAGGACGGTCTCCACGAGCGCGTCCACGTCGGCCGGGGGCGCCCCCCGGACGCCGTCGAGCAGGGCGCGCCCGCGCAGTTCTCCGAGCATCGCGCGGGCGTGGTGCTCCCCGAAAGGCGGCACGGCGACGGCCGTGTCGTGCAGGACCTCCACCAGCGCCCCGCCCAGGCCTACGGTCACGGTCGGGCCGAACAGGCTGTCGGGCGAGATGCCGACGACCATCTCCACCCCGCGCCCCACGAGCTGGCAGACGAGGATGCCGTCCAGCGGCAGCCCCTCGTAGCGGGCGATGTCGGTGAGCTCGCGGTAGGCGTCGCGGACCTGGCTGGCCGAGGTCAGGCCGACCTTGATCAGGCCCAGTTCGGTCTTGTGGGCGAGCTGCGGGCCCGACGCCTTCATCACCACGGGATAGCCCACCAGACCGGCGGCCCGGACGGCGGCGGCCGCGCTGGTCACCAGTTGCTCGCGCGGCACGCGTATGCCGTACGCGCGCAGCAGTTGCTTGGCCGCGTGCTCGCTGAGCTGCTCGCCCGGGCGCATGAGCTCCTGTGCTTTGCGGGCCGAGGGGGACGGGGTGCGCGGCGCGGTGTCGAAGGGGGAGCGGTAGGCGTCGGTGAAGCGGTGGTGGGCGAGGTAGGCGCGTACGGCGGTGATGCAGTTGGAGAAGGTGCGGAAGGTGGCCACGCGCGAGGAGCCGAGCAAGGTGGTGCGATAGGCGTCCTCGGTGCCGACCGGGGAGCCCCAGACGACGCAGACCAGCTTGTCCGTCCGCTCCGCCGCCGCGACGAGGTCCCCGACGAGCCGGTCGCTCATGGGCGGGAAGGGTCCGGGTACGGGGCAGATGAGGACGCCTACGGAGGGGTCGTCCAGCAGTGCGTCGATGATCTTGCGCCCGCGCTCGTCGCCGACGGGGTGGCCGCCGCAGTCGACGGGGTTGGCCACGCTCAGGTACTCCGGTATCCACTGGTGGAGCTCGTCCTGCTTGGCTACGGAAAGGGCTGGGAGCGCGAGGCCGGCGGCCGTGGCCAGGTCGGCGAAGTGGGCGCCGGTGCCGCCCGATATCGAGTAAACGGCGACGCCGGGAGCCTTGGGCGGCCGGGCGCGGGCGAGCAGGGCCGCGGTGTCCTGCAGCTCGTCCAGGCTGTCGACGCGGATCACGCCGAACTGCCGCATGGCGGCGTCCACCACGTCGTCCGCGCCGGTCAGCTTGCCGGTGTGGGAGGCGGCGGTGCGGGCGCCGGCCTCGGTGCGGCCGACCTTGACGGCCACGACGGGCACCTTGTGGCGGGCGGCTCTGTCCGCGGCGAGCAGGAACGAGCGGCCGTCCTTGAGCCCTTCCACATAAGCGGCGATCGCTCCGACCTCGGGCCGGGTGGCGAAGTAGGAGATGAAGTCCGCGCACTCCAGGTCCGCTTCGTTGCCGGTCGGCGCCCAGTGGGAGAGGCGGATGCCGAGCTCCTGGAGGGCGAAGACCGGGCGGCCCTGGTGGCCTGACTGGGTGATCAGCGCGATGGCGGGGCCGTCGAGGTCCTCGCGGAAGTGCTCGAAGGCGTTGAGGTTGGTGTTCGGGCCGAGGAGGCGGACGCCCGAACGGCGGGCGGCGTCGGCGAGGACGGCCTGGGCGGCGGCGCCCGCCGGTCCGGTCTCGGCGAATCCGCCGGCGAAGGCCACGGCGAAGGCGGCCTTGGCGCCGTCGAGCTCCTCCAGTACGGGGAGCGGGTCGCCCACGAGGAGGACGGCGAGATCGACACGCTCGGGCAGGTCGCGAACGGAGGGATGGCAGGGGATGCCGAAGACGGAGGTACGGGTGGGGTGCACGGGGTGCAGGCGCGCGCCGACGCGTTCGGACCAGGCGAGGAGCTGCCGGGTGATGCCGGTGTTGGGGCGGCCTTCGGCGTCCGAGGCGCCGACGACCGCGACGGTCTCGGGGCGGAAGAGCCGGTCCAGGTCGGGGATGTCCGAGCGCAGCGGCCTGCCGCTGACGTCGACGTCCTCGGTGCCGTCGGCCCGGCCGTGGACGGCGGGGCCCGGACGCTCGCCGCAGGCCACCACGCGGGCCGGACGGGAGGTGGTGGTGAGGGTGCCGTGAGTCGATCCAAGCATCGTGTCTCGTCCACTCCTGCTCAATGGCCGACAAGCTGACGTATAGTCAGGCTACAGATCTGACGTTCTGTCAGGAATGGCGCTGCGGGCAAACAAACGGAGGGCCGGGGCAAGGCTGATTCCCGTAAAGAGGCCCGGAAATGCAAGGGGGTTGAGGCAGTGCATGCGAATCGGCCGCCTGCGCCGACCGTGCCGCGGTCCGACGTTCCGGAAGCCGACGCCTTCACCCGCCCCTACTGGGAAGCGGCGGGCCGGGGCAGGCTGCTCATACGCCGGTGCCGCGCGGCCGGCTGCGGGCGGGCGCACCACTATCCCCGGGAGTTCTGCCCGCGCTGCTGGAGCGAGGACGTCGTCTGGGAGACGGCGAGCGGCCGGGCCGTGCTCTACACCTGGTCAGTGGTCCATGTGAACGACCTGCCGCCCTTCGGCGGGCGGCTGCCCTACACGGCGGCCGTGGTGGACCTCGCCGAAGGCCCGCGGATGATGACCGAAATCGTCGGCTGCGAGGAGGGCGAGCTGCGCATCGGTATGCCGCTCACCGTGAGCTTCCGGAAGCTGGACGGGGAACTGCCGGCCGGGCTGTCACCCCTTTCCGTGCCGGTCTTCACGCCTTGCCCCGCATCCGCTCAGGGCCAGAGCAGCTCGGTCGTCCAGCCGCTCTCCGCGGACGGGCTGCGGCGGTAGTTCAGGCGTACGTGCCGGCGCCGGGCGTCGCCTTGGAAGAACTCGACCTCCTGCGCCTCCAGGACGTACAGCGTCCAGCTGCCGACCGGGGCGTCCGGCTCGCGGCGGGCCCGCTCCCAGGCCGCGTCCGAGGCCCGCTCCAGTTCCTCGTACGAGGGGAGCACCTTGCTCTGCCTGCCCACGAGCGCTGCCGCCAGCGCGCCCGTGGACCGCGCGGCCAGGTCCGCCCGGCTCTCCTCGGCGCCCGCGGCCGTCACCGTGCCCTGGACACGGACCTGGCGGCCGACTGCCGGCCAGTAGAAGCCCAGCGCCGCCTCCGGTCGCACCGCCAGCTCACGGCCCTTGCGGCTCGTGCGGTGGGTGGCGAAGTGCCAGCCGTGTTCATCGGCGTCGTGGAGGATCAGGGTCCGTACGGAGGGGCGGCCGGTCGCGTCCGCGGTGGCGAGCGTCATCGTGTGCGGCTCCGGGGAGCCCGCGGCGGCCGCCTCGGACAGCCACTGATGGAAAAGGTGCAGAGGGTCGGCCGGGGCGGTGGAGGGGTCGAAGTGCGGCAGCTCCGTGTCCCACACGGGGAGGGAGCGCAGGAGGGCGCGGAAGTCCTGCTGACGGGTGTCGCCCGAGGCGTCTGCGTTGCTCATGGGGCCATCCAACCCGGTGCGGGGGCTGCGCGCCGGGCGCGCTCAGTCGCGTGCCAGGACCAGCGTCCCCGCGGAACAGAACCAGCCGCCCGTGCCCGAGGCGACGGCGATCTTCGGGAGGTCCCCGTCCCGCCTGCGGACCTGGCGGCCCTCCTCGGCCTCGCCGCGCAGCTGCCGTACGGCCTCGACGAGGAGGAACAGGCCCCGCATCCCGGGGTGGCAGGCGGAGAGGCCGCCGCCGTCGGTGTTGACCGGCAGCTCGCCGCCGACGGTCAGCCGGCCGTCTTCCACGAAGGCGCCGCCCTCGCCCTTCGCGCAGAAGCCGAGGTCCTCCAGGGTCACCAGCGTCATATAGGTGAACGCGTCGTACAGCTCGGCCACGTCCACCTCTGCCGGGGTGATCCCCGCGCGCTCGAAGGCCGCACGGCCGGAGCGGGCGGCGGGGGAGACGGTGAAGTCCTCCCACTCCGACATCGCCGTGTGGGACACGGCCGTGCCGGCCCCCAGCACCCACACCGGCGGGCGGGCGGCGTCCGCGGCGTAGTCCTCGCCCGCGAGCAGGACGGCGCACCCGCCGTCGGACCGGATGCAGCACTGGAGCTTGGTGAACGGGTCGGCGATCAGGGGGCCGTCCAGGACGTCGTCGATGGTGATCGGGTCGCGGTACATGGCGTGCGGATTGTGCGATGCGTTGGCGCGGGTTTGAACGGCGATGTCGGCTAACTGCTGAAGGCTGGTGCCGTACTCGTGCATGTGGCGGCGTGCGGCCATGGCGTACTTGGCGATGAGCGTGTGCCCGTACGGCGCCTCGAACTGCAGCGGGCCGCGCGTGCCGGAGGCGAGGCCCGCGGTGCGGCGGCCGGCCTTGATGTCGGCCCGGGCGGTGGAGCCGTAGACCAGGAGAACGACGTTGGCGTGGCCTGCGGCGATGGCGTCGGCGGCGTGGGCCGCCATGACCTCCCAGGTCGCGCCGCCGACCGAGGTCGAGTCGGCCCATGCGGGTCGCAGCCCCAGGTGGTCGGCGATCTCCATGGGGGCCAGGGTGCCCAGCCCGGCGGAGGCCAGGCCGTCGATGGAGGCCTTGGCGAGCCCGGCGTCGGCCAGGGCGCGCCGGGCCGCCTGCGCGTGTAGGTCGTAGGGCGTGGCGGAGTCGACCCGCCCGCAGTCCGAGAGCGCGACACCGACGACGGCGACCCTGCGTGTGCGGCGGACAGCAGTCATGAACTGACGCTACATCAGATAAGGGCTGGGAAAGTCGGGTTGACGCACTTACCATGACGGCCCGTCAGATCCCGGGAGGGTGTTGCCCATGGACGCCGCATTCACCGAGGAGCAGGGCGAGATCCGGCGTACCCTGCGCGAGCTGCTGCTCAAGCGCTGCGGGCCCGAGGAGCTCCGGGCCGCCGTCCGCACCCGCACCGGCCACGACGAGGCGCTGTGGCGGCAGCTGGCCGAGCAGCTGGGGCTGCCCGGGCTGGCCGTCGAGCGGCACTACGGAGGCGTGGGCTGCGGTCCCACGGAGCTCGCCCTGGCCTGCGAAGAGACGGGCCGGGTGCTGCTGCCGTCCCCGCTGCTCGCCACGGCGGGTCTCGTCGCCCCCCTGGTCGCCGCACTGGGCACGCGCGCGCAGCGGACGGAGCTGCTGCCCCGTATCGCCTCCGGAGAGCTGACAGGGGCCCTCGCGCTGCCCTGCGCCTCGCTCACCGCCGCGCTCGGCCTCACCGGGCCCCCGGGCGGCGCGTGGGCCGGGGGCGGCAGGGCGGGCGGCATCCAGGCACGGCAGGCGGGGGAGGGGCGCGGCTGGCGGCTGTACGGGGAGGCGGCGCAGGTCCTCGACGGGCACAGTGCGGGGCTGCTGCTGGTCGCCGCGCGGGCGGGCGGGTACGTCAGCGGCCGCACGTTGCTGTTCGTGCTGCGGCCCGGTGTGGTCCGCGGGCTGCGCCGTACGCGCCTGACCGCCCTGGACGAGACGCGGCCGCAGGCCCGCGTCGAGCTGCGGGACACGGAAGCCGACCTCCTCGGCAGCGCGGACGGCGCGGTTTCGGAGGCGCTGGCCCGGCTGGGCGTGAGCGTCGCGGCGATGCTGGCCGCGGAGGCCGTCGGTGCGGCGGGCCGGGCGCTGGAGCGGACGGTCGAACACGTGCGGACACGTGAGCAGTTCGGGCGGCCGATCGGTTCCTTCCAGGCCGTCAAGCACCGCCTGGCCGACCTGTACGTGTCCGTGCAGGCAGCGCGTTCCGCCGCCTACTACGCGGCCTGGGCGGCAGGGGAGGCATCCGCCCCGGGGCAGGGCGGCTCAAGCGCGTCAGAAGGCCCCTCCGGGGCCGAGGTGGTCGAAGGAGCCGCGGCAGACGCAGGAGTCGCTCTCGCACAGGCCCTGGAGACGCTGCAATCCGTCGCCGCGGAGGCCGTGCAACTGCACGGAGGGATCGGGGTGACGTGGGAGCACGACATCCAGCTGTACTTCAAACGGGCTGCTTCCGACGGCCTGCTCTTCGGACCACCGGAGCGGCTGCGCGCCCGGGCCGCGGAGCTCGCCGGGCTGTTTGCCGGGCGGACCGACCGGGAAGCGGTGGCCTCGTGAAGGGCGCCGCGGCGGAGCGCGTGGAGCGCATGGTGCAGCGGGTCTCGTCGACCCGTACGTTCGCGAGGATCGCGCCGCACTGCGTTCCGGCCCTGGACCGTGCGGTGCACCGGCTGACGGGCGGCAGGAAGCTGCTCAGCGCCCGCCTGCTGCCCAGCCTGGTGCTCACATCGACGGGTGCCCGCACCGGGCTGCCGCGGCGCACGCCGCTCGCCTGCATGCCGGAGGGCCCGAGGTCGGCGCCTCCGGCGGCATGGGTGCTCATCGGGAGCAATTTCGGGCGTCCGGGCCACCCTGCGTGGACGGCGAACCTGAAGGCGCACCCCGAGGCGGAGATCAGCTGGAAGGGGCGTGACGTGCCGGTGCGGGCGCGGCTGCTGAGCGGCGCCGAGCGGGAGGCCGTGTGGGCGGACGTGGTGAAGTTCTGGCCGCCGTACGCGCGCTACCAGGCGCGCGTGGAACGGGAGATCCGGCTGTTCCGGCTGGAGGAGCGGTGACGGGGCGGAGGCAGCGGGCCGGAAGCGGGTGAAATCACGGCGGCGGGCCCCCTCCGGGCTCTGCCGGCGGGGGCCCGCCGCTGCGATGACAGGACCTGCAGGGATACGGGCGCGCAGACGTATGAGGTGGCGGAGTGCTCTGGAGCGTGCCGAAGCACTGCCTCGCCGGCTTCCGCGCTTGCCGGCTGCTACTTCGCCGGCTTCTTGCCCGTGATGCCCAGGTGGACCAGGAGGGCGAGGTTCGGCTTGAGCTCGGCCTGCTTGACGCCCCAGCTCTGGAAGCCCTTCTGGTGCGAGGCCACCGCGGCGAGCATGGCGACGAGCGAACCGGCGATCGCCGCGGGGTTCACGTCCTTGTCCAGCTTGCCCTTGGTCTGGAGCTCCTTGACGGAGTCCGTGAGGGAGCTGGTGACGGCGTTGAGGATCTTCATGCGGATCTTGTAGAACCGCTTGTCGCCCTCGGCCGCCCCGAGGTCGACCACCCGGAGGATGGCGTCGTGCTTGCGCCAGAACCCGAGGAAGCCGTCCACGAGCTCTTCGGCGGCCTGCCAGCCGGACTTGCCGACCCAGGACCGCCCGGCGACGAGCTCGGTCAGGCTCGCGCCCTCCTTCGCCATCTCCTCGGCGATCTCGAGGACCGCGCCCTCGACGTCCGGGAAGTACTGGTAGAAGGTCGCGGGCGAGGTGCCGGCCTTGCGGGCGACGTCGATGACCTTGACGTCGCGGTAGGGAGAGGAGCTGAGCATTTCGCTGAGGCAGTCGAGCAGCTTCTGCCGCGTCGCCTGGCCGCGCCGACCGGCCACGCGGCCGTCGACGGTGCGTACTTGTCCTGTCATGCCGTCAGCTTACCGAGGGGTGATCGGAGCGCGATTCGGCCGCATGCAAATGGGGGCAGGGGTCCGGAGTGGGGTGTAAGGCCAGCTCAGGCGGTATACGGGGGGCCGTGGAAAGATCGCCGGGGATTGGCCCGTACCGGTGAATCGTCTTATCAACAGGCTGTGGACAAGGCCTGCCGGAGACCCTTCGCACGGTTGTCCACAGGTCCGCCGGAACACCCCCTTCGCCCGCTACGGTGGCATGCGTGAACACACCCCGCGGGGCATGGCGGAAGCTCCCGGGGGCGGCGGCGGGTCGCGTACGGGAAGCGGGGTCAGGAGGCGCGGGACGAGTCGTTCCGCATGTGGTGGAGAGAAGGTGAAGCGCGACCCGGTTTCGCCACCGCGTCGTTCGCCAGGAAGAATCAGCATGCGTACCCCGGGATAATTCGCGGTGAGACGCTGCACGGGGCTGAAACCCTTCAAGCCCCGACGGGGAGGTGGCAGGTCAGTGGTGGAGCAGCTTACGCAGCACGACCCGAGACGGATCGGCCCGTTCGAGGTGCTCGGCCGACTCGGTGCCGGTGGCATGGGGCTGGTCTATCTGGCCCGCTCGGCGTCCGGCCGGCGGGTGGCGATCAAGACGGTGCGCACGGAGCTCGCCGAGGACCAGCTCTTCCGGGTCCGCTTCACCCGCGAGGTGGAGGCGGCCCGCGCGGTCAGCGGCTTCTACACCGCGGCCGTCGTCGACGCCGACCCGCGCGCCGCCGTGCCGTGGCTCGCCACCGCGTACGTGCCCGCGCCCTCCCTCGAAGAGATCGTCAACGAGTGCGGGCCCCTGCCCGCCCAGGCCGTGCGCTGGCTCGCGGCCGGCATCGCCGAGGCGCTGCAGTCCATCCACGGCGCCGGCCTCGTCCACCGCGACCTCAAGCCGTCCAACGTGCTGGTCGTCGAGGACGGCCCGCGCGTCATCGACTTCGGCATCGCCTCCGGCGTCTCCAACACCCGCCTGACGATGACCAACGTCGCCGTCGGCACGCCCGCCTACATGTCGCCCGAGCAGGCGCGGGACTCCCGCAGCGTCACCGGCTCCAGCGACATCTTCTCCCTCGGCTCCACCCTCGTCTTCGCGGCCACCGGCCACGCCCCCTTCCACGGCGCCAACCCCGTGGAGACGGTCTTCATGCTGCTCCGCGAGGGCCCCGACCTCAGCGGCCTGCCCGACGAGCTGCGGCCCCTGATCGACTCGTGCATGCAGATGGCCGCCGAGCACCGGCCCAGCCCCGCCGACCTCCAGGCCGAGCTGGCCCCGCACCTCTTCGCTTCCGGCGGGGGCGACGACAGCGGCACGGCCTCCGCCTGGCTGCCGGACAACGCCGTCTCGCTCATCGAGCAGCGCCGCGCCGGCCAGCGGCCCGCGGCGGCCGCCACCACCGGCAGGGCGGGCGGCCGCGGCCGGGCCGCCGCCCCTCCGCGCCCCGCGCAGCCGCCCACCCCCGCGCCTCCCTACGACCCGTCGGGCCCCGGTGCCCACAGCGGCCCCGCCTGGGGTGACGGGCGCGGCACCGGCCGCTCCCCGATGCCCGCCGGCCACGACCCGCGCGGCGGCCTGAGCGCCCCGCTCGAATCCCGCGCCGGAGCTGGTACGGCACCGCACGCCCCTCCGGCCCGCTATGCGGCGCCGCCCGCGCACGACGGGTCCGTCCGGCTCGCGGGCTCGCAGGTCCCCATCGGCCCGGGCCCCCGCGTCGCCGACGGCCGCGACTCCCACTCCCAGGCGGGCACCGGTCCGGCGACGGGCTGGGTGCGCCCGCCGGCCGGTGTGCCCGCCACTGCGCCCGCCCCCTCCGTGCCCGCCCAGGCGACGGGCCCCGCGGCTGACGCGGCCACCAATGCGCCCGGCGACCAGGGCCGTTGGCGGCCCTGGCGGTTCCGCATGTCCAACGACGTCTGGGGCACGCCCACCGTCGCGGGCGAGCTGCTGTACGTCACCTCGTTCGAGGTGCACGCCCTCGACGTGGCCACCGGGCGGCGCCAGTTCAAGACCCGTGACGTGGCCTGGGCCATGGCCGTCACCGACGGGCGCATCCACGCCTCCGACGGTCCCACGCTCTACGCCCTGGACGCGGCCGACGGCGCCGAGCGCTGGCGCCTCGCCACCGACGGCTGGGTCTACTCCCTGCGGGCCGAGCGCGGCACGGTCGTCACGGGCACCCGCGGCGGCGGCGTCCAGGCCTGGGAAGCCGCCAACGGCGAGCTGCTGTGGGAGATGGGCGGCGCCCAGACCGACTTCGAGACGCCGGACTGCGGGCCGCTCGTCCACGACGGCGTGGTCTACGTCTGGGCCGACGCCCGGCTGCGGGCCCTGGAGGCCCGTACCGGCGCCGAGCGCTGGTCGTATCCGGTGGGCGACACCGCCTCCTGCGGCGGCGTGCCCGTACGGCTGCTGGCCGGCCCCGACGGCGTCGTCTACGTCGCCGCGGGCACGCGTGTGCTGGCCATCGACGTGGCGCGCGGTGACGTGCGCTGGCGCTTCGAGGCGCCCGCCGTGTTCCTCAGCCCGCCGGCCTTCGCCCCCGGCCCCGCCGTCACCGGAGGCGGCGTCTACATCGCCGACTACCTGGGCACCGTCTACGCCCTGGACGCCGCCACCGGCCGCGACCGCTGGCGCATCGCCACCGAGGCCCGGCAGTCCACGGAGCCCGTGCTGGTGGCGGCCGGCTCCGTCCACCTGGGCAGCGGCGGGGCGCTCTACACGCTCGACGCGGTCACCGGCACGCCGAAGTGGCGCTTCGCGGCCGGCGGCGACGTGGTGGGCTCCCCGGTCATCGCCGACGGCCGCATCCACTTCGGCTCCGCCGACCACTGTCTCTACACGGTGGACGCGGCGGGCGGCCAGCTGCGGTGGAAGCTCGCCACGGGCGGGGAGATCACCGGCTCGCCGGTGGCGGCGGGCGGCGTGGTGTACGCGTGCAGCAAGGACCGCTGCGTGTACGCACTGGACGCGGCCAAGGGCACCGGGATGGCGTCCTCCCGCCGCTGATGGTGCGCGCTGCGGCGCGGCGCCCGCTGCTGCCGGCGCCGCTCAGCGCAGCCGGTGCCCTCGCTGCCGCGAGGCGAACAGCCGTGCCTGCTCCTCCGGGGGCAGGTTGCCCAGGGTGATCAGGTGCGGCGCGAGGGAGAGGGCACGCTCCCGCGTCGCCTCCTTCGCCGCCCACAGCGCTCGCACCGTGCCCTGGACCGCCTCCGTCGGGTAGGCCGCGATGACCGTGGCGGCGCGCAGGGCCGCGGCGACGGCCTCGCCGGGCGCGGTCAGCTCGGAGACGAGGCCGATCTCGTACGCGCGCCGCGCGGAGAGCCGCTCGGCGGTGCCCATCAGGGCCAGGCGGGCGGCCTCGCCGAAGGGCATGCGCTGCGCCATGTGGATCGTCTCGTAAGCGCTGACCATGCCGTACGTCGTGTGCGGGTCGAAGAAGGCGGCGTTCTCGGCGGCCACGACGAACTCCGCCTCGCCGAGCAGGTAGAACGCCCCGCCGCACGCCATTCCGCCGACCGCCGCGACGACCGGCTTCCACAGGTCGGCCGACTTGGGGCCGATGGCGCGCAAGGGATCGTCCAGCGAGTAGGGGGAGCCCGGCTGGGGGACGGTGGAGGAGCGGTCGATGCCGGTGCAGAAGGCCTGGTCGCCGGCGCCGGTCAGCACCACGGCCCGGACGGTGTCGTCGAAGCGGAACCGGCGCCATATCGCGCTGAGTTCGGCGGCGGCCGCCAGGTCGAGGGCGTTGTGCCGCTCGGGCCGGTCGAGAGTGACGAGGGCGACGCCGTCGGCGTGCACTTCCGCCCGTACGCCGGGACCGTTGCCGCTGTTGCTACCGCTGCTGTTGCCGCTCACGGCGTCATCTCCAGCAGCCAGCGCGGCACGGTGAAGCCGCCGGGGAGCCGGGCGAACGTGACGCGCACGGGGGCGCCGATGTAGAGCTGCTCGGGGTCCACGGAGTTGATGTCCGCTTCCGGCGCCGCCACGAGGTTCCCGACGAGGCGGATGCGCGGGGCCTCGGCCAGCTCCACGACCACGACGTTGTACGGGGCCCGCGCGGCGTAGGCGGGCAGGAGCGGCGGGTGGGGCAGGACGTACGACCAGATGCGGCCGTGGCCGCTCATCCGCCGCCAGTCGCTGTCGAAGGACTGGCAGCGCGGGCAGCACGGGCGTGGCGGGAACCGCAGCTCACGGCAGAGGCCGCAGGCCTGGACGCGGAGTTCGCCGCGCGCGGCGAACTCCCAGAAGGGCGCGCCGTCGTCGTCGGGCTCGGGCAGCAGCGGCCCGTTGTCAGTGGTGCCCCTCATCATGGAGGACATGAGCTCAACTCCTCAGCAGCAGAGCCGATGTGGGGACGCCCTCGCCCGCCGTGACCAGGCAGGTCGCGGCGCCGGGCACCTGCGCTGTGGAGGTGCCGCGCAGTTGCCGGACGCCTTCGGTGATGAGGTTGAAGCCGTGCACGTAGGCCTCGCTGAGCCCGCCGCCGCCGGTGTTCAGGGGGAGCCGGCCGCCGAGTTCGAGGGCGCCGTCCTCGGTGAAGGCCGGGCCCTCGCCGCGCCCGCAGAAGCCGTAGCCCTCCAGGGAGAGCGGGATGAGGGGGGTGAAGGCGTCGTAGATCTGGGCGACGTCGATGTCGGCGGGGCCGAAGTCGGCCGCCTTCCAGAGCTGCCGGGCGGCGGTCCAGGAGGGGCCGGTGAGCGGGTCGTCGTTCCAGTAGTTGACCATGCCGTGGTGCTGGGCGGGCAGCCCCTGCGCGGCGGAGTGCACGTAGACGGGGGAGCGGCGGCAGTCGCGGGCGCGGTCGGCGGAGACGACGACGCAGGCCAGGGCGCCGTCCGTCTCCAGGCAGTTGTCGTAGAGGCAGAGGGGTTCGCTGATCCAGCGCGAGGTCATGTAGGTCTCGCGGGTGAGCGGGCGCCCGTGCATGACGGCGGCCGGGTTCCGGGCGGCGTGGTTGCGGCAGGCGCGGGCGACGTTGAAGAAGTGGTCGCGGGTGGCGCCGTACTCGTGCATGTAGCGGCGGGCGAGCAT
Source organism: Streptomyces sp. SCA2-17 (assembly GCF_044336695.1). Lineage (NCBI taxonomy): Bacteria > Bacillati > Actinomycetota > Actinomycetes > Kitasatosporales > Streptomycetaceae > Streptomyces > Streptomyces sp. SCA2-17. The sequence goes on along the minus strand of NZ_CP117521.1, from coordinate 2,566,127 downwards.
GGCGATCTCGTCGGCCGGGCGGATCAGCCCGTACGGGCGGGTCCACTGCGCGGGGGTGGGCAGCTGGGTCCGGGTGTTGCGCCAGGGGCGGGGGCCGGAGCCGCGCTTGCGGGAGCGCCAGGCGACGCCGACGGACGCCTGGCCGGTGGCGATCGCCGCGGCGAGGTGGGCGACGGTCGCGCAGGAGGCGCCGCCGCCGAATCCGGTCCGGGCGAAGAAGGTGATGTCGCCCGCACCGATGGCCTTGGCGACCTCGACCTCGTCGGTCTCCTCCATGGTGTAGGAGGCGAAGGCGTCGACCTGGGAAGGGGGGATGCCCGCGTCGTCGAGCGCGGCGAGGATCGCGCGGCAAGCCAGGGTCTTCTCCGAGGCTTCGAGCCGGCGGGCGAAGGGGGTCTGACCTATGCCGACGATCGCGGTGGCGTCCTTGAGCGCCGGTGAGCCCCTGCGGGCCGGGGGAGGTGCAGGTGTCGTGCTTCTCGTGGCCATCGTCGCCTCCGCACTGGTTCCAGCGCTGCTGACGGCACGGTTTCCCTCACCGCTGCTGCTGCCGTTGCTACCGCTGCTTCCCCTGCTGACAGCGCGGAAGGGTATCGCTAATCTGACGAATAGTCAGCATTGGGCCGGCCGGGGTGGCGGGGAGGGCACGCGATGCGCGGAGACCTGGAGTTCATGTCCATACCCCGGCTGGTCCGCACGGCCGCCGCGCGCTACGGCGACCGCGAGGCCGTGGTCGAGGGCCGGACCAGGATCGGCTACGAGCAGCTCGCCGCCCGGATCGAGCGGGCCGCCGCCGGGTGCCTCGCGGCGGGCGTCCAGGCCGGCGACCGCGTGGCCGTCTGGGCGCCGAATACGCTCGACTGGATCGTCTCCGCCCTGGGAGCAGTGACGGCCGGAGCGGTCCTCGTCCCGGTCAACACCAGGCTCAAGGGAACCGAGGCCGCCCAGGTGCTCGGGCGCACCCGGGCGAAGCTGCTCTTCGTCACCGGCACCTTCCTGGGCACGTCCTACGTCGCCGCGCTGCGGCGGGCGGCCGGCGGTGTCCGCACGGCTGACGACCGCGGCCGCCACCGCCGGCGGAGCCGTGCGGAGACGGAGGAGGAGAGGGCGACGCCCCTGCCCGGGCTGCCGCACCTGGAGCAGGTCGTCGTGCTGGCCGAGGACGCACCGGCGGGTCCGGGCTTCCGGACGTGGAAGGAGTTCGTCGCCGCGGGGGACGCGGTGCCGGCCTGGGCCGTACGGGCCCGGGCGAACGCCGTCAGCCCCGACGCACCCTCGGACATCATCTTCACCTCCGGCACCACGGGCGAGCCCAAGGGTGTGCTCGTCACCCACGCCCAGACCCTGCGCACCTTCGGTGCCTGGTGTGACCTTGCGGGACTGCGGAGAGGAGACCGCTATCTGATCGTCAACCCGTTCTCGCACACCTTCGGCTACAAGGCCGGGGTGCTCGCCTGCCTCATGCGCGGCGCGGTGATGGTGCCGCAGGCGGTCTTCGCGGTGGACACGGTGCTGGCCGGCATCGCGGCGGAGCGCATCACCGTGCTGCCCGGCCCGCCCACCCTTCACCAGGCGCTGCTCGATCACCCGGCCCGGTCGGTGTGCGCGCTCTCGTCACTGCGGCTGGTGGTGACGGGGGCGGCGGCCGTCGATCCGGGGCTGGTCGAGCGGCTGCGGGCGGAGGCCGGCATTCCCACGGTCCTGACGGCGTACGGGATGAGCGAGGCCACCGGTGTCGTCACCATGTGCCGGCGCCACGACCCCGCCGAGGTCGTCGCGGGCACCGCGGGCCGGGCTCTGCCGGACACCGAGGTCAAGGTGGTCGGGGTCGGCGGGAAGGCGCTGCCACCGGGCAAGGCGGGGGAGATCCTGGTGCGCGGCTATCAGGTCATGTCCGGCTACTTCGAGGATCCGCGGGCCACGGCGGAGGCGATCGATGCGGACGGCTGGCTGCACACCGGCGACATCGGCGTGCTGGACGGTGAAGGCAATCTGCGGATCACCGGCCGGGTCAAGGACATGTTCGTGTCCGGGGGCTTCAACGTGTACCCCGCGGAGGTGGAGCGGCTGCTCGCCCGGCACCCGGGCGTAGCCGAGGCCGCCGTCGTCGGCGTGCCGGACCGGCGGCTGGGCGAGGTCGGCAGGGCGTACGTGGTCCGCAGGGCCGGCGGTCCCGTTCCGTCCGCGGACGAGCTGATCGCCTGGGCGCGGCGCGAGATGGCCGCGTACAAGGTGCCGCGCGAGGTGGAGTTCGTTCCCGGGCTCCCGCGGAACGCCTCCGGCAAGGTGGTCAAGGGCGGACTGCGGCCGCCCGGCGAAACAAAGGGCCTCATGGCCGATGACGACAAAGCCCGTGGAGACGAAGCCCGTGACGAGGAGGCCCGTGACGACGAAGCTCGTGAAGGCGAAGCCCGTGAAGGTGAAGCCGATGAAGACGAATGAGGGACGTATGACGGGGCAATGAGAGGGAACAGCGGCGCGGCCGACGGCGCTGCGCGGGGCACGGAGTGAAGATGGCCCTCGGAGCCCCGAGTGCGAACGAGGTGGATGCAATGCCGCTGTCCGTCGAAGACCGTGAGAAATTCCTGGCCGGCCGGCGCGTGGCGGCGATCGCCGTCGAGGCGGGCGGGGGACGCGGACCGGTGAACGTGCCCGTCTGGTATCTCTACCGTCCGGGCGGTGAGGTCGTGCTTGTCACCGGCCGCGCCTCCCGCAAAGCGCAGCTCATTGCCGATGCCGGGCGATTCACGCTCTTGGTGGACCAGACGTCTCCGACGTACCGGTACGTCTCCGTCGAGGGCGAGCTCGTGTCGCTCGAAACGGCGACGGAGGAGCTGGCGAGGGAGATCGCTGCCCGTTATCTGCCGACGGAAGCGGCAGTGGACGCGCACGTGGAGAGAATCATGGCCGACCCGGAAGCGGTCGTGGCGATCAGGATGCGGCCGCGGCACTGGCACTCGGCCGACCTGGGTGGCGCGAGCTGACCGGCCGGGCCGGTGCCGCTGCCCGTCTAGTACGCCGCTGCGCCGGGGCCGGCCCAGATGGTGCCGTGGTCGTCACGGCCGCCCGTGCCGTGGTCGTCGCGGCCACCGGTGCCGTGGTCGTCGCCACCGATCGGCTGCGTGAGCTGCACCGACGTCGCTTTGGTCCCGTGGTCGTCGGCGGCTGCCGGGCCGGCCGTGGCCAGTGCCCCGGCACCGGCCATGGCGGCCATCGCGGCTATGACAAGGGCCTTCTTCGCGCGCCTGCTCGTACCGTTCATTTCCCACTCCTCTGATTCGGGGGGTGTTGCGGTGATGGTGCACGTGCCGGTGAACGTAGCGGGTGAGGACGGCTGCGTCCGCCGTTCGGACCGAAGTGTGTGACGGAACTCCGCTCCATTTGCTTGCAGTTCTGCGCGCCTGGGCGCAAGACCGCAGGGGTCGGCGTCGACGGCTTCCCCTCCGTGCTGCCGACGCCGGCCCCTGACAGTCCCCCGTTGGACCTTCCCTTTTTCAGTTGTTGTGCGATCCCCCGTGGTTCCCCCGTACGTGTCCCCCGTACGTTCCCCCGTGCTGTGGCGCCTTTCTCCCCGTCCGACGCCCCCCGTTCCGCTCATTTCTGCGTCGGACGACCCCCGTTGGAAATCCCCCGTTGGATCTCCCCCGTCGTGCGTTCCCCCGTTGTTCCCCCGTACGGTTCCCCCGTCGTACGTCGTGCTCGGGTGCGTTCCCTGCGGATCTTCCTCCCCCGGAACGTTCCCGTGTCGTGCTCTCCCCCTAAGCCCCCGGCCGGGGAATTCCTGCCCGCCGATGTTTCCGGCCAGAAATCCCCCGCCCCGGGAGCCCGATCAGATCAGCCCGGATGTGGGCTTGTCCCCCGTGGGGTGGTCGTCCATGACGACCAGTTCATCGCCCGGAAGAGGTTTCTTCTTCAGGACCTTGCTCTCTTTGAGGATGACGGGCTCACCGATGGTGGCGTGGTCGTCCGGCGGCGGGGCGAACTGCTGCCCCGCGGTGAACGTTCCCCCGGTGGGATGGTCGTCCTGCGGTGTGGCCACGCCTGGCGTGAGCTTGCGCTCGTCGCTCATAGCGATCAACTCCGATGGGTCGGTGCGAGTCGTTTGGCGTGAGGGGTTGGTGCTGGGATGCAGAACCCGCCCGGCGACTCCCCCGATGGCCGCCGGACGGGGACTGGGGCTGATCACCCCTGAGGTGAGGCCTCACCTACGACCCGTCTGCCCCCCGACGCGACGGATCGACAGCACTCAGACTGCCCTGTTGCGATAAACGATCGATGAACGGGCACGTGACAGCGTTTTCCCGGGCCTCTACGGCTCCGGCGGCGACTCCGGAACGACACCCCGATGGGTATCCGGAAGGGCATCCGAAAGGACGCGCCCTGTGTCGCACAGCACTGCGAAATGCGGGATTCCGCTTCGTGTCCTGCCGCCCGCTACCTGTCCGCTACCCCGGAGCGCGGAGTTCCACCCACGGGCCGCCGGGTCTACGCCGCCTGCACCACCGACAGCAGACTCCGCACCTCTTCCGCCTCAGGAGAGCCCAGCTGCTCGTAGACGGCCAGTGCCTCCGTCCAGCACGCGCGCGCCCGGCCCGGCTGCCCCAGCGCGTCCAGTGAGCGCCCGAGGACGGTCAGGACGTTGCTGCGCCGCCACTCCCCGCCGATGCCGCGGAGCTTCAGCGCCTGCTCGGCGTGGTGGGCGGCGGCCGTCGGCCGCCCGGCCAGGAGGTGGACCTCGGCCATCCGGTAGTGGGTCATGCCCTCCCACAGCCGCTGCCGGTTGTCGGTGAAGATCGGCATGGCCTCGTTCAGCTGCCGCAGCGCGTCCTCGTACCGCCGTGCCCGGGTGAGCGCCAGCCCGTACGTGTAGAGGCCGTTCGCGATCCGCCAGCTGACGTTGATCTCCCGGAAGATGCCGATGGCCTGCTCGGCGAGCTCGACGGCCGAGGCGGAGCGCCCGGTGTCGAGGTGGACCCGCGCCAGGTTGCTGAGCGCGGTCGCCTCGCACGGGCGGTTGCCGTCCTCACGGAAGCACTCCAGAGCCTGGCCGATGTACGCCTCGGCGTCCTCGTAGCGGTGCTGGTAGATGGCGACGATGCCGCGGTTGTTGGAGGCGTACCCGCACGGGATGGGGTCCTCCGTGGCGCGGCCGAGGAGGACGGCGTGCAGGGCGTGCTCGTCGGCCTGGGCGAAGCGGCCCGCGAGGCTGTTCACGTGCGTGAGGACGGTCCGGGCGCGGCCCTCGGCCCGGGCGTCCCCGGCCTCCTGCGCGGCGGCCAGGAGGGCCGTGGCGGCCTGCTCGTAGAGCCTGAAGTCGGCGCCGGACTCCGCGAGGTCCTTGGCGGCCAGCAGGAGGTCGACGGCGCGGCGCAGGGTGCCGCCGGTGGCGGACGCGTGCCGGCGGACGCAGGCCAGCAGGCAGCCGGCCTCGGCGAAGAGCCAGTCGCCGGCCGCGGCCCGGTCGGTGAACACGAGCCCGGGGTGGGTGGTCGGCGTCAGGTGGGCGAGGAGCTGGTCGCCGGGCCGTTCCAGGACGTACACGCCGGCGGCCGTCGCCAGGTAGAAGTCCAGGAGCCGCGAGAGGGCGGCCTCGCGCTCCGCGGGCGGCTCTTCGTCCCGCTCCGCGCATGCACGCGCGTAGAGGCGTACGAGGTCGTGGTAGCGGTACCGGCCGGGTGCGGCGGACTCCAGCAGGGACGTGTCGACGAGGGACTCCAGCAGCTCCTCGGTGGCGTCCGCGTCCAGGTCCAGGACGGCCGCGGCGGCTGCCAGCGAGATGTCCGGGCCGTCCGCCAGGCCCAGCAGCCGGAAGGCGCGGGCCTGGCCCGGCTCCAGCTGTCCGTAGCCCAGCTCGAAGGTGGCCGTGACGGCGAGGTCGCCGGCGCGCAGTTCGTCGAGGCGGCGCCGCTCGTCGCCGAGCTTGCGGGCCAGCACCGACACCGTCCACGTGCGGCGGGCGGCGAGGCGGGAGGCGGCGATGCGGATGGCGAGCGGCAGGAAGCCGCACGCCGCGACGACGTCCATCGCCGCGTCCCGCTCGGCCTCCACGCGCTCGGTGCCGACGATGCGGGTGAACAGCACCAGCGCCTCGTCCGGGCTCATCACGTCCAGGTCGACGAGGTGGGCCCCGGCGAGGCCCACCATGCGGGCCCGGCTCGTGACGAGGGCCGCGCAGCCCTCCGTGCCGGGCAGCAGCGGGCGGACCTGGGCGGCGTCCCGGGCGTTGTCCAGCAGGGCGAGGACGCGGCGGCCGTCGAGGGTGGAGCGGAAGAGCGCGGACCGCTCCTGCACCCCCTCCGGAATAGCGGAATCCGGAATTCCGAGCGCCCGCAGGAACGATCCGAGCACTGCTTCCGGCTCGGCGGGCAGCGGGCCGGTGCCTTGCAGGTCCACGTACAGCTGACCGTCCGGGAAGTGGTGCCGCGCGGCGTGCGCGACGTGCACCGCCAGCGTCGTCTTGCCGACACCGCCGATGCCGGCGACCGCCGACACGGCCATCACGCGGCCGTCGCACGTCGCGAGCTGGTCGCCCAGCTCGTCCACGAAGGCGGCGCGCCCGGTGAAGTCGGAGACCGTCGCGGGCAGCTGAGCAGGGCGGATGAAGGCGGGCCCGGCGTACGGCCGGTCGTCCGGGACGAAGGGCAGGGCGAGGTCGGCGTCGGCGTTGAGGATGCGCTGCTGGAGCTCGGAGAGCTCGGGGCACGGGTCGACGCCCAGCTCGTCGGCGAGCAGGCGGCGCGTGTCGGCGTAGACGGCGAGGGCCTCGGCCTGCCGGCCGCTGCGGTAGAGGGCGAGCATCAGCAGCTCGCGCAGCCGCTCGCGCAGCGGGTGGGCGGCGGTCAGGGCCGTCAGCTCCGAGACCGCCTCGGCGTGGCTGCCCACCTCCAGGTCCAGGTCCAGCCGGGTCTCGATGAGCGACAGCCGCCACTCCTCCAGCCGCGTGCGCTGCGTCTCCGCGTACGGGCCGGGCAGACCGGCCAGCGGCTCGCCGTCCCACAGCCCGAGGACCTCGTTGATGAGGTCGCGGGCGCGGTGGCGGTCGCCGGAGGCACGCGTCTTCTCCGCCTCGGCCACGAGGTGCTCGGCCCGGTCGATGTCCAGGCAGCCGAAGCCGACCCGGACGGCATAGCCACCGGACTCGCTGACCAGGACGTCGGCGTCCCGGCCGAAGGCCTTGCGCAGCCGTGAGGCGTACGTGCGCAGCGCGGCGAGGGCGGCGTGCGGCGGTTCGTCGCCCCAGAGTGCGTCCACCAGCTCGGGCGCGGTGGCGGTCCGGCCGCCGCGCAGCAGCAGGGCGGCGAGGAGCGCCCTCTGCTGCGGCGATCCGGTGTTCAGCAGTTCCCTGCCGCGGCGGGCCCGGACGGGCCCGAGCACGGTGAATCGGAGCTGCTGCCCGTGCCCTGTATCGCCGGCCATGGTGACCCCCTGCTTGTCCCGCTCGGTCGCACGGCCAGTCTGCCTTGTCCGGGGGCTCTGCGTCAGCAGGGGTCCGGCCTCTCCACAAGGCCCGCCAGAGACCGCCTCACCCCTGTCCCCACCGGGTACTGACGAGCCGTCAGATCGTCGCTAACGTGTCAGCCATGGAGAGCATCCCCCGCATCATCTCGGTGGACGATCACACGGTCGAGCCTCCTCACGTCTGGTCGGACCGGCTACCGGCGAAGTTCCGCGACGTCGGGCCGCGGATCGTGCGCGCGCCGGTGAAGGAACTGACCTTCGTCGGCGGAAGGTTCACTCCCGTCATGGGCGGCCCGGGCGACGGCGGCCCGGAGGCCGACTGGTGGATCTATGAGGATTTGCACCGTCCGCTCACGCGGCTGGATACCGCCGTCGGATACTCCAGGGACGACGTCAGACTGGAGGGCATCACGTACGAACAGATGCGGCCCGGCTCCTTCAGCGTCCCGGAACGGCTGGCCGATATGGACCGTAATCACGTCCAGTCCGCCCTGTGCTTCCCCACTTTCCCGCGCTTCTGCGGGCAGACCTTCACCGAGGCGAAGGACCGCGAACTCGCCCTCCTCGGCGTGCGCGCGTACAACGACTGGATGGTGGAGGAGTGGTGCGGCCCGCAGGCGCACGGCCGCCTCATCCCCCTCTGCATCGTCCCTCTGTGGGACGCCGTGCTGGCCGCTGCCGAGGTGCGCCGCAACGCCGCACGCGGCGTGCGCGCCGTCTGCTTCTCCGAGATCCCCCCGCACCTCGGCCTGCCCTCCGTCCACACCGACGCCTGGGACCCCTTCCTGCGGGCCTGCGCCGAGACCCGCACCGTCATCGCCATGCACATCGGCTCCTCCTCGCGCATGCCGTCCACCTCGGCCGACGCGCCGCCCGCCGTCGGCTCCGTCATCACCTTCGCCAACTGCTGCTTCTCACTCGTCGACTGGCTGATGTCCGGCGCCTTCGAGCGCTTCCCGGAGCTGCACATCATGTACGCCGAGGGGCAGATCGGCTGGATCCCCTACGTCCTGGAACGCGCGGACGTCGCCTGGGAGCAGAACCGCGCCTGGGGCGGCGTCGCGGACAAGGTCCTGCGGCCGCCGTCCGAGCTGTTCGCCGAGCACGTCCACGGCTGCTTCTTCGACGACGCCTTCGGGCTGCGCAGCCTCGACGCGATCGGCGCCGGCAACGTCCTCTACGAGACCGACTACCCGCACTCCGACTCCACCTGGCCGCGCTCCAAGGAGGTCGCCGAGCAGCAGATGGGGCACCTGCCGCCGGACGTGGTCGAGCGCATCGTCCGCGGTAACGCGATCGAGCTGCTCGGGCTCACGGACGACGGGCTGTGGGCGCATGCCGCCGGATGAACCATGGGCGGTTCCGAGGGAGGGCCTGCGCGTCCTCCCCGCCGGCCGCCTCTCCTACGGCATGCAGCTCCCCATCACCTCCCTCAGCACCCTCTACGCCGAGCCCTGGGAGGTCGAGGCGGGCCCCGCCGGGCTGCGGCGGGTCGCCCGCGCGGCCGACCGGCTCGGCTTCGCCTACGTCGCCACGTGCGACCACGTCGCCGTCCCTGCCCGGCTGGCCGCCGCCATGGGCACCGTCTGGTACGACCCGGTGGCCACCCTCGCCCACCTCGCCGCAGTCACCGAGCGCGTCCTGCTGCTCAGCCACGTCGCCGTGGCGGCGCTGCGGCACCCGCTCGCGCTCGCCAAGCAGTACGCGACCGTCGACCGGCTCGCGGAGGGGCGGCTCGTCCTCGGGGTCGGGGCCGGGCACGTCCGGGAGGAGTTCGAGGCGCTGGGCGTCGACTTCGGGCGGCGCGGCGCGATCCTGGACGAGACGATCGACGCGCTCAAGGAGGCGCTCGGGCCCTCCGAGTACCCGCAGTACAGCGGACGCCGCTTCTCCTTCCGCGGGCTCGGCCAGGCGCCCCGGCCGGTCCGTACGCCGCGCCCGCCCCTGTGGGTCGGCGGCTCCTCGCCGCCGGCGCTGCGCCGGGCGGCGCTCCGGGGCGACGGCTGGCTGTCCCAGGGCGACCGCCGCGACGAGCTGCCGCAGCGCGTCGCCGAGCTGCGGCGGCTGCGCGAGGAGGCCGGCAGGGACGGGCCCTTCGCGGTCGGGGCGATCTCCGAGCCGCTGTACGTCGGGAGCCCGGCCTGGGACACCGGGGGCCGGACCCTGACCGGTGCACCGGAGGCGCTCGCCGAGTCCCTGCGGGCCTACCGGGCGATGGGCGCGGATCAGATCCAGGTGCGGTTCCGCTCGCGTGACGCGTCCGAACTCCTCGATCAGATGGAAGCGTTCGCGGAGTTCGTGGCTCCGCTTCTCGCCGGATAGGGCGGCGGGCCGAGGCCCCTTCGGCGTACGGAGTGGAGTGAGCGGCCTAGGGCGTGCGGTGAGCCGTACGGAGTGGAGTGAGCGATTTACGGCGTGCGGTGAACGGCGGGCAGCAGACGACAGAAGGGAACCTCATGGGCAAGCTCGACGGCCGGGTCGTGCTCGTCACGGGCGCGGCGCGCGGACAGGGCGAGCAGGAGGCGCGGCTGTTCGCCGCGGAGGGCGCGAAGGTCGTCCTGGCGGACGTCCTGGACGAGCAGGGCGGCGCCGTGGCGAAGGAGCTGGGGCCCGAGGCCGCGGTGTACGTCCATCTCGACGTCGGTGAGGAGGCCGACTGGGCGGCGGCCGTGGCGGTCGCCAAGGAGGCCTTCGGCTCGCTCGACGGCCTCGTCAACAACGCCGGCATCCTGCGCCGGACGCGGCTGGTGGACACGTCCCCGCAGGAGTTCGCGGAGGTGTGCCGGGTCAACCAGCTGGGCACGTTCCTCGGCATGCGCGCTGCCGCCCCGGAGCTGGCCGCGGCGGGCGGCGGCACCATCGTCAACATCTCCTCGTACGCCGCTCTCGCGGGCATGGACTCCCTCACCTCCTACGCGGCGTCGAAGGGGGCCGTCCTCGCCATGACGCGGGTGGCCGCCCTGGAGCTGGCGGGGCAGGGCGTACGGGTCAACGCCGTCTGCCCGGGCGCGGTCGACACCCCGATGATCGACCAGGAGCGGGCCGCCCTGCTCTGCCGCACGCTGGTGCCCCTGCGCCGGACCGGGAGCGCGGAGGAGGTGGCGCGGATGGCGCTGTACCTGACGGCGGAGGACTCCTCGTACGTGACGGGGCAGCATTTCGTGGTGGACGGGGGGTGGCTGGCGGGGGTCCCGGTGCTCGGCTGAGGTCCGGAGTCCGGCTGCGCGGGCCTCATGGTCCGCCGTCGTCTTGACGTTGCCGGAGGCCGGTGCCAGAGTCTCAGCAGCCAGCGATCTGACGGTGCGTCAGAATTCGGAAACCTGAACGGACGGACGGTGAACCGCCGTGGAATTCGGGATCTTCGTGCAGGGATACGTTCCGGCGAGCCGGCGGCGGGACGATCCCCGGGCCGAGCACCACGCGCTGATGGAGGAGACCGAGTACGTCATCCAGGCCGACAAGTCGGGCTTCAAGTACGCCTGGGCCTCCGAGCACCACTTCCTGGACGAGTACTCGCACCTCTCCGCCAACGACGTCTTCCTCGGCTACCTCGCGCACGCGACCGACCGCATCCACCTCGGCTCCGGCATCTTCAACCCGCTGCCGCAGGTCAACCACCCGGTCAAGGTCGCCGAGAAGGCCGCCATGCTCGACCACCTCTCCCGCGGCCGCTTCGAGTTCGGCACCGGGCGGGGCGCGGGCAGCCACGAGATCCTCGGGTTCCTGCCGGGCATCACCGACATGGACCGCACCAAGGAGATCTGGGAGGAGACGATCGCCGAGTTCCCCCGGATGTGGCTCCAGGAGGAGTACCCCGGCTTCGAGGGGAAACACTGGTCCCTGCCGCCGCGCAAGGTGCTCCCCAAGCCGTACGGGCCCGCGCACCCGCCCATGTGGTACGCGGCCGGGTCGCCCTCCTCGTACGCGATGGCCGCGCGCAAGGGGCTCGGCGTCCTGGGCTTCAGCGTGCAGAAGGTCGCCGACATGGAGTGGGTCGTCGACTCGTACAAGACGGCGATCGCGGGCGCCGAGCCCGTGGGCGCGTACGTCAACGACAACGTCATGGTCACCTCCACCGCCATCTGCGCGGAGACGCACGAGAAGGCGGTGGAGATCGCGGCCGCGGGCGGGCTGCACTACCTCCAGTCGCTGCTCTTCCGCTACCACGACACCTTCCCCCGCCCCGAGGGCATACCGCGCTGGCCGGAACTCCTGCCCGAGTACACCGAGGAGGTCATCGAGCTCCTCATCGCCGAAGAGCTGATGATCTGCGGCGACCCGGACGAGGTGTTCCGGCAGTGCAAGCGGTGGGAGCAGGCGGGCGCGGACCAGTTGTCGTTCGGGCTGCCGGTCGGCGTGCCGTACGAGGACACGATGCGGACGATCCGGCTGATCGGGGAGCACGTCATCCCGAAGATCGACACGGATCCGGTGCACCGTACGACGCGCATGCGGCGGGCGGGCTGAGGGCGGACCGAGGGCGGACCGAGGGCCGGAGGGTGCCTGTCCGGGCCCTCCCTCGTGCACCGGGGCGGCGTCTTCCCGGATCCGCCGCCCCGGCCTCCGGCGGTTCGCCGAGTGTGCGTCGCTCCGGTGGTCCGTGATGCCGCCGGGCTCTCGCCGTGGTGCTGATCCGCCGTTGCGGCGGCGGCACGGGGATCTCTTCTGGAGAAGGTGACACCGACCATGCTCGACCACCTCATCAGACGCGCCACCGTCATCGACGGCACCGGGGCCCCCTCGTACGCCGCTGACATCGGCATCCGGGACGGGCGCATAGCCCTGATCCGCCGCCGCTCGCCGTCCCCGGTGCAGGCCGGCGGCCGGGTGGGGGAGCGGGCCCGCACCGAGGAGGACGCCTCCGGCCTCGTCCTCGCGCCCGGCTTCGTCGACCCGCACACCCACTACGACGCCCAGCTCTTCTGGGACCCGTACGCGACCCCGTCCCTGAGCCACGGCGTCACCACGGTCGTCGGCGGCAACTGCGGCTTCAGCCTCGCGCCCCTGCACCCCGGCCGGCCCGCCGACGCCGACTACACGCGGCGCATGCTGAGCAAGGTCGAGGGCATGTCGCTCGCCGCCCTGGAGGAGGGCGCGCCCTGGAACTGGTCGTCCTTCGGGGAGTACCTGGGCGCGCTGGACGGGCGGATCGCCGTCAACGCCGGGTTCATGGCCGGGCACTGCGCCCTGCGCCGCTGCGCGATGGGCCCGGACGCCGTCGGCGGGCAGCCCGACGCGGGGCAGCTGCGGCGCATGACGGACCTCCTGCACGAGGCCATGGAGGCGGGCGCCTGGGGCCTGTCCACCACGCAGTCGTCCACCCACTCCGACGGGGACGGCCGCCCCGTGGCCTCCCGGCACGCGCGGCCCGCCGAACTGCTCGCGCTCGCGGCGGCCGTCGGCGAGCACGAGGGCACCCAGATCGAGGCGATCGTCGCGGGCTGCCTCGACCGCTTCGACGACGACGAGATCGACCTGCTGACGGACATGAGCGCGGCCGCCGGCCGCCCCCTCAACTGGAACGTCCTCACCATCGACGCCGCAGAGCCCGGCCGCGTGCCCCGCCAGCTCGCCGCGAGCGAGCGGGCCCGCGCCGCGGGCGGCCGGATCGTCGCCCTGACGATGCCCATCCTCACGCCCATGAACATGTCCCTGGGCACCTTCTGCGCACTGAACCTCATCCCCGGCTGGGGCGAAATCCTCTCCCTGCCCGTGCCCCACCGCATCACCGCCCTGCGCGACACGGCCGTCCAGGCCGACATGCTGCGCCGCGCCCGCAGCCCCGAGGCGGGCGTCTTCCGCCGCCTGGCCGACTTCGCGCACTACGTGATCGGTGACACGTACGCGAAGGAGAACGACGGCCTGACCGGCCGGGTGGTGGCCGACATCGCCGCCGAGCGCGGCCTGGACCCCTTCGCGTGCCTGGTGGAGATCTGCGCGGCCGACGAACTGCGCACCGTCCTGTGGCCGATGCCCAGGGACAACGACCCCGCCAGCTGGGAGCTGCGCCGGAGCACGTGGGAGCACCCCGACGTGCTGCTGGGCGGCTCCGACGCGGGGGCGCACCTGGACCGGATGTGCGGCGCTCCGTACACGACGCGCTTCCTCGGCGACTGCCTGCGGGGCCGCAAGCTGGTGCCGGTCGAGCGCGCTGTGCAGATGCTGACGGACGACCCGGCGCGGCTGTTCGGCCTGCGCGGCCGCGGCCGCATCGCCGAGGGGTACGCGGCCGACCTCGTCCTCTTCGACCCCGGCCGCATCGACGCCGGCCCGGCCACGCTCGTCCACGACCTGCCGGGCGACGGGCCGCGGCTGGACTCGCGGGCGGTGGGCGTGGTGAGCGTACGGGTCAACGGCGTGGAGACGGTGCGGCACGACGTGATGACGGGGGCGCTGCCGGGGACGGTGCTGCGGTCGGGGAGGGACACGGAGACGGTCGGGACGGGAAATTTCCGGACCGGAAAATTCTGAATGCGGACAAATGGGATGGGGCTTCGGTTCTCGCAGTGCAGGGGAAGCCCCGGACGGCCTTGCTGTTACCGGTCGTAACGCGTGAAAGTCCTTCGTTTGCCAGGTCAACTCACCCGTAGTGGCAGGAAGTTCAAGGTCCAGATTCTGGACTCGAAGACTCCGGATGCGGAAACAGCACCCCCTACCGTCCTGCCCATGGTTCAGGCAGACCCGCGGCCTCAGGCCGGAGACACGGTAGTGAGCGTCGCCGAGGGGCGGCGTTCCGGCAGGCCCGGCAAGGGCAAGGGCCTCAGCGGCAACTCCGTGGGCCTCCTGGGCAGCGCTGTCATCGGCATCTCCACCGTCGCTCCCGTCTACTGCCTGACCTCCACCCTCGGTCCCACCGCGGGCCAGGTCGGCGTCCAGATGCCCGCCGTCTTCCTCGCGGGCTTCCTGCCGATGCTGCTGGTCGCCTTCGCGTACCGGGAGCTGAACAAGGCCGTCCCCGACTGCGGCACGTCCTTCACGTGGACGGTGCAGGCGTTCGGGCCGCGCGTCGGCTGGATGTGCGGCTGGGGTCTCGTGATCGCCACGATCATCGTCCTGTCGAACCTCGCGGGCGTGGCGACGTCCTTCTTCTACCTCCTCCTCGGGCAGCTCACGGGCAGCGACGCCGTGGCCGCCCTGGACGGCAACCGCCCCGTGCACGTGGCGACGTGCCTCGCCTTCATCGCCGTGGCGACGGCCATCAGCTACCGGGGCATGACCGCGACGAAGGGCGTGCAGTACGCGCTGGTCGCCCTGCAACTCGCCGTCCTGGCCGTCTTCGTGGCGATGGCCCTGACCAAGGCCCGCTCGGGCGACCTGCCCGGCTCCATCGGCTTCTCGTGGACCTGGCTGAACCCCTTCGCCGTCCAGTCCTTCGCGGCTTTCACGGCGGGGCTCTCGCTGTCCATCTTCATGTTCTGGGGCTGGGACGCGTGCCTGACCGTCAACGAGGAGACGCAGGGCAGCGCGAAGACCCCCGGCCGGGCCGCGCTCCTCGCCATGGTCGTCCTCGTCGGTTCGTACCTGCTGACCGGCATCGCCGCCCAGATGTTCGCCGGCACCGGCGAGGAGGGCACCGGCCTCGGTAACCCCGACACGGCGGGCAACGTCTTCGCCGCGCTCGCCGACCCGGTCATGGGCACGGCCCTGGGCGTGCTGCTGTTCGTGGCCGTCCTGGCCTCGGCCGCCGCCAGCCTCCAGACGACGTTCCTGCCCGTCGCCCGCACGGTGCTGGCCATGAGCGCCTACGAAGCCCTCCCGCCGTCCTTCGCCCGCATCCACCCGCGCTTCAGGTCCCCGGGCCGGGCCACGGTCGCCGCCGGCATCGCCACCGGCGTCTTCTACGCGGTCATGAGCTTCCTCAGCGAGAACGTCCTCATCGACACGATCTACGCCCTGGGCCTGATGATCTGCTTCTACTACTCGATCACGGCGTTCGCGTGCGCGTGGTACTTCCGCGGCGAACTGCGGCGCTCGGTGCGGGACGCCCTCTTCAAGGGCGTGTTCCCGGTGCTGGGCGGGGTCCTGCTGGCGGCCGTGTTCGGCAAGACGCTGTACGACATGTGGGACCCGTCCTACGGGAGCGGCAGCGCAGTGCTGGGCGTCGGCTCGGTCTTCGTGATCGGCGTGGGGCTGCTGGTGGTGGGCGTCGTGCTGATGCTGGCGATGCAACGGCGCAGCCCGGCGTTCTTCCGGGGCGAGGTGCTGACGCGGTCGACGCCGGCGTTGGTGGTGGAGGGGTAGGGCCTGCGCGAGCGGTTACCCACGGCGCCCGCACATCGTGCGGGCGCCGTGGGTAACTGTGCCCGCACATCGTGCGCACCTTGCGTACACCGTTCGGTTCTGCGTACAGTGTTCGCAACGAGAGAGCATCGTACGCAACGGGGTGGGAGCTGGCATGGCGAAGAACGTGAGCTGGGACGCACAGGGCAACTGGGAAGCCAAGGGCGAGTGGGGGACCAGGGACTCGGCGGGCAGGGCGCTGGACCTCGCCCACTGGCAGAACCGCCTCGACGTCCTGCGGGCCGAGCACCACGTCCCGGCCGCGTCCCTCGCGATCCTCGTGGACGGAACCGTCCACGAGTTGGCCAGTGGCGTCCTCCACCGCGGTACGGGAGTGACGGCGACGACCGACTCGGTCTTCCAGATGGGGTCGATCGCCAAGATCTACACCGCCACCCTGATCATGCGGCTCGCCGAATCGGGCCGGCTGGACCTGGACGCGCCGGTCGTTGACGTGCTGCCGGAGTTCTCGGTCGCCGACGCCGAGGCCACCAGGGCGATCACGACGCGCCAGTTGCTCAGCCACACCAGTGGCCTCACCTGCGACTTCACTTACGACAGCGGGCGCGGCGACGACTGCCTCGCCAAATACGTCGAGGCGGCGAAGGACGTGGCGCTCGACTGCCCGCCCGGCACCGCGATTTCGTACAGCAGCGTCGGGTACAACGTGCTCGGCCGGATCGTCGAGGTGGTGACGGGCCAGGTCTGGGACGAGGCCCTGAAGGACCTGCTCCTCACGCCGCTCGGCCTCACGCACACGATGACGCTTCCCGAGGAGGCGCTGCGGTTCCGTGCGGCGATGGGGCACCTGGGCGAGCCGGGCCAGGACCCCGACCCGGCACCGTCCTGGGACCTGATGCCGCGCTCGGCGGGCCCCTACGGCCGGGTCATCGCCACGGCGGGGGACGTCGCGCGGCTCGCGCAGATGCACCTCAGCGGCGGTGTGGCGCAGGACGGCACACGCGTGCTCTCCGAGGAGACGGTCGCCCTGATGCAGCAGCGCGTGGTCGACTCCCCCGACAAGTGGACCGTCAGCGCGGACGGCTGGGGCCTGGGCTGGACCCTGTACGACTGGAACGGCGTCCAGGGATACGGGCACGACGGCGCCTCGATCGGGCAGTACGGCTATCTGCGCGTGGTGCCGTCGGCGGGCGTCGCGGTCGTGCTGCTCACCAACGGCGGCGGTGCGCGCGAACTGTACGCGGCGCTCTACCGGGAAATCCTCGCCGAGCTGGCCGGGGTGACGATGCCGGAGCCCTTCGCGCCGCCGGCCCAGCCGCCCGTGGTCGACTTCGCGCCGCTCGTCGGCACGTACCGGCGCGAGGGCGTGGTCATCACCGTGACCGAGCGGGATGGTGCGGGCCACGCGGTGTACGAGTTCGTCGACGGGATGAAGGACTTCTCCGAGCCCCTGGACATCGACCTGGTGCCGGTGACGGAGACGGTCTTCGCCGGTACCGGGGTGGGCGCGGCGTTCAGCGAGGACTACATGCCCGTGGTCTTCTCCACGCTGGAGGACGGCACGGCTTGCGTCTACATCGGCATGCGCTGCGGGCCCAAGGTCGCCTAGGAGGGCGGTCGGCCGGGGGCGGCAGGGGTGGGGGTGCGAGTGCGGGTGGGGGAGCGGGCGCGGGTTTCTCGCTGGAGTTGTCACATTCCACCGGTCCGATCCGTCATGGAAGTGAGGGAAGCAAGGACGGCGGCGGAGGGTAAGCACGCCGCCGACGGGACACGGAGGATTTGATCATGACTGCTCGGATGAAGAACCCCGCGATGGTCCTGCCCGATGCCATGAAGGGCATCCAGCACCTCCTCGGGGCCGTGCGGCAGGGCGGGGTCTCCCAGGAGCTCCTGGAGCTGGTCCACCTGCGGGCCAGCCAGATCAACGGCTGCAGCGCCTGTGTGTACGGGGGCGTGGCGAGCGCGAAGAAGGCGGGGATGAGCGATGACCGGCTGCACATGGTCGCCGCGTGGCAGGAGGCCCCGTTCTTCAGCGACGCGGAGCGTGCCGCGCTGGCCCTGACCGAGGCGGCCACGCGGCTCGCCGACCATTCGGGCAAGGCCGTGCCGGACGAGATATGGGATGCGGCCGCCGACTACTTCGACGAGAAGGAGCTGGCCGCGATCATCCTCATGGTCGCCACGACGAACCTCTTCAA
The DNA here is from genome assembly GCF_044336695.1 of Streptomyces sp. SCA2-17. NCBI lineage: Bacteria > Bacillati > Actinomycetota > Actinomycetes > Kitasatosporales > Streptomycetaceae > Streptomyces > Streptomyces sp. SCA2-17. Next base: position 2,548,230 of record NZ_CP117521.1, on the reverse strand, counting down.
CCGCCTGAACACGACGGTGGAGGAGCCGGCGGGGACGACCTGGGGCTAGGCCTTGTCCAGGACGGCCTCGACATCAACCGTGACGTCGATCATGTCGCCGACGACGACACCGCCCCGGTCGACCACGTCGTTCCAGCTCACGCCGAAGTCCTGGCGGTTGATCCGGGTCGTGGCGGTGAATCCGGCCCTCCGCCGGGGGCCGGCGTCGCGGCCGTCCTCCCACCAGGGGGTGTCCCACTGCCCGAGGTAGGTGACGTCGAACGTCACGGGGCGGGTCGTGCCGCGGATGGTGAGGTCGCCGGTGACCTCGAACTCGGTCGGGCTCGCCTGGTGGACGGCCGTCCCGGTGAAGGTCCATTCCGGGTGGGTGTCGCAGTCGAAGAAATCCGCGCTGCGGAGGTGGGCGTCGCGTTGTTCCTGGCCGGTGTACACGTGGGTCGCGTCGACGGTGGCCTCCACGCGGGCCTTCTCCGGATCGTCGGGGTCGACCTCCAGCGAGCCGCGCACGTTCTTCAGCTGCCCGCGCACATAGGTGACCATCATGTGCCTGGCACGGAATTCGGCGCCGGTGTGGCCGGGTTCGAAGAACCATCTGGTGACGCCCATGGCACCTCCCGGGCAGGGGCTCCGCGCCCCTTCGGACCTACCCCTTCCGTCAGGATAGGTCGCCATGGAGTTCTCTGCGCCTTCGTGCGTCCTGGGCAGCGACGGCCTCTGCGCGCCCCACACCGGCCGTGGCCACGACCCGGACGCCTTCGTCGAAATCGGGTCCCTGACCAAGGTGCTGACCGGGACGCTGCTGATGCGGCTGGCGGCACAGGGCGTCGTCTCCGTGGACGATCCCGTGGAGCGGTGGCTGGCGACGCCGGCGGGAACGGGCATCACGTTGCAGCAATTGCAGGAGCACACCTCGGGCCTGCCCCGCCTGCCACCGCCGCTGCCGGGGGCGAAGCGCTCGGACCCGTACCGCCCGTTCACCGACCAGGCGCTGCGGGAATTGCTGGCCGCCGGGCTGCGCACCCTCGCGGTCGCTGCTCCGGGAGAGACGGAGGAGTATTCCAACCTCGGATATGCGGTGCTGGGCGCGGCGCTGTCATCCGCGGCGGGTGCGCCGTACATGGAGCTGCTGGCGGAGCACGTACTGCGCCCGCTGGGCATACGGGAGGAGGTCACTCATCAGCCCCCGCCGGACCGGAGCCTGGTCCCGTCCGGGATCTTCGGCCGCCGGCTCCGGCCGTGGACGATGACCGGCGCGATCCTTCCCGCGGGCGGCCTGTGGGCGACCCCGCGGGCGGCGGCCCGCGTCCTCACCGGCCTGGTGGTGGAGCGTGCCCTGGGGGACCCGGCCCCGGCGTGGCAGCGGGCGGGCGAACTGATCTGGCACAACGGCGCCACCCGCAACGCCTCGGTCTTCGCGGGCGCCCTCCCGGACGGCCGCTGGATCCTCGTCCACCGCTTGGGCGGGGCGGCGGACGCGACGGACCGGATGGCCATCGATCACTTGAGGGGGGGAGCGGTGCGGTGGGGGTGGTGGCGCGGGCGCCGGTGGCGGTGCCGGCCGCGGGTGAGGGCCGAAGCCCGGGCGCTAGTCCGGAGGGCGGGGATGGTTCGCGGGCTGGACTGCGAGGCGGCCCGGGGGCCGGTGCGGGTGTCAGGCTGCCGTCACCCGCTCCGTGAGGAAGTCCTCCCAGGTCCGCCGGCCGATCGAGGCGCCTTCCAGGGTCAGGTTCTCGCCCGCGCGGTAGGAGCGGCCGACCTTTCCCGGCATCCGGACGGGCAGCAGCATCCGGTGCTTGCCGCGCGCCTGGAGATAGCCGCGGCTCAGCTCGCCCAGGCCGTACACCTTCGGTCCGATGAGGTCGGGCACGAGGCCCGCCGGCCGGCCGAGGGCCAGTTCCACGAGGCGGGCGGCGACGTCGCGGGCGTCGACCGGCTGCCAGCGGAGGCCGCCCGGCGAGGGCACCACGGGCAGCTTCGCCATCTTCTCCACGACCGTCAGGGCCAGGTCGTGGAACTGGGCGGCCCGCAGCGTCGTCCACGGAATGCCGGACTCCGAAACGGCCTGCTCCGCGCCCAGCTTGGCCTTGAAATAGCCCAGCGGCAGCTTGTCCGCCCCGATGACGGAGATGTACACCACGTGCTGCACACCGGCACGCTGCGCGGCCCGCATCAGGTGGCGCGTGGCCTCGTCGTCGCCCTTGGGGCCGCCCGCGAGGTGCAGGACGGTCTCGACGCCCTCCAGCGCGGCGTCGAGGCCCTCGCCCCGGAGCAGGTCGGCGGTCACGTGCTCGATGCCGTCCGCCGGCTCGCCGCCGCGCCGGCTGAGCACCCGCACCGTGCGGCCGGCCTCCCGCAGGAGCGGTACGACGAGGCGGCCCAGCGTGCCCGTACCACCGGTGACCAGGACGGGTGCGGTCTTCGCGGTCATCTTCAGCGCCTCCCATGCGCTCGGCCGGGAGATGATCTCCTCGGTCTCTGCTCCTATGACCCGCACCGAAAAAGGAATGTGACAGGTGGACGAGAAAACTTCTGTGACAGCGCGCTTCGAGGAACACCGGCCCCGGCTCAGGGCGGTCGCCTACCGGATGCTCGGCTCGCTCGCCGAGGCCGACGACGCCGTCCAGGAGACCTGGCTGCGGCTGGACCGCACGGACGCCGCCGAGATCGAGAACCTCGGCGGCTGGCTGACCACGGTGGTGGGCCGCATCTGCCTGAACCTGCTGCGGTCCAGGGAACAGCGCCGCGAGGACCCCCTGGAGATACGGATCCCCGATCCGGTCGTCAGCCGCGCGGAGGGCTCCGCCGACCCGGAGCAGGAGGCGCTGCTCGTCGACTCGGTCGGCCTGGCCATGCTCGTGGTCCTTCAGTCACTGGGCCCCGCGGAGCGGCTCGCGTTCGTCCTCCACGACATGTTCCACGTGCCCTTCGACGACATCGCCCCGCTGATCGAGAAGACCTCGGCCGCCACCCGTCAGCTGGCCAGCCGCGCCCGCCGCCGCGTCCAGGGCCAGGCCCCGGCACCCGACCCCGACCTCGCCCGCCAGCGCGCCGCGGTCGAAGCGTTCTTCGCGGCCGCCCGCGACGGCGACTTCGAGGCCCTCGTCTCCGTCCTCGACCCCGACGTCCTCCTGCGCTCCGACGGCGGCGCCGGCCGCGCCGCCCTCACGGTCGCCATCCGCGGCGCGAAGACGGTGGCCGCCCAGGCGACCACCTGGGGCAAGCTGTCTCCGTTCGTCCGCCCGGCACTCATCAACGGCACCGCGGGTGTGGTGGTCGTTCCCCAGAACTGGGAGCAGCCGGTGTCCGTCATGGCCTTCACCGTCGTGGCCGGAAAGATCGTCACCATCGAGGTCCTGGCCGACCCGGAACGGCTGGGACGGGTGGACTTGTCGACCCTGGAGGCCTGACCTCGGCCGTCGCCCTAGTAGTACCCCTTCGCCCCGTCGAGGAGTTCCCTCACGATGTCCGCGTGCCCCGCGTGGCGTCCGGTCTCCTCGACGAGGTGGATGAGCATCCAACGGAGGTTGGCGCCGCCGGAGTAGTAGCCGGGGTGGCGGCCGGTGTCGTCCAGGGAGGCCGCGGCCACGATCTCGTTGCTCCGGGCGCACTGGGCCTCGTACTCCGCGAGCAGCTGCTTCAGCGGGACACCGTCGGTGCGCCAGTCGGCGCCTTCGTTCGTCTCGTCAAAAGACGGGTTCTGCGTCTTGTCGCCGCCGAGGAACAGCACCTCCAGCCAGGTGTGCTCAGTCCACCGCATATGGCTGATGATCCCGGCCATCGTCATCGCCGGCGAGGTCGGGATGACGGATCGGTGCGCGTCCGCCTCGCTCAGGCCCTCGCACTTCCATCGCAGGATCTGCCGCTGGAGATCCAGCCAGCCGATGAGCGCGGTACGTTCGTCGGCGTGCAGGGGAGGACGTTCAAGTGAAGGCGCCATGCCTGCGGACGCTAGGGCACCCGGCCTCCGGGCGTCGCCTGGTTTTCGGCCGCCGGAAAGGCCTAGGCGCGCCACCGGCTGGAAGATGAAGTGGGGCTGGGGATAGTGCAGCGCGGCCGGTCGGGTGGGGCCGGTGCAGCGGGTGGCCGACGCCCTCAGCCCACTTGTACGCCGCGCACGGCCGCGGAGCGGTTGGCTTCTCGGCCCGGGAGGCCAACCGCGGGCCAACGCCGCGTCGAGCAGGGACCGGACCGCGCCGGGTTCGTGCAGGTTCGGGGAGCCGCCCCGGACGTATCCCACATCTCCGGAGCCCATGGGGAATCCGCCCGGGACGTACCGGCCCGGGCCCTCGGCGAAGACGATGCGCAGCGGGCCTCCGATGCCGGCCGGCTGCGGGTACAGCGTGAGGATCTCGCGGCAGTCCGCGGACCGGTCCCTGCCCGGCACCCGGTGATTGTGGCGGAGCGTCCACAGGAACTCGCGCCCGTCGGCGACCAGTCGGCGGGGCGTCTTCGGATGGCGAGGCACACAGCCGAGGGTACGCGCGGCGACCCGGACCATACGGTCACTTGTACGCCGTGTACGGCTCGGGGCCGGGTGATGTTCGGGCCGGGATTACGCCGCCCACCGGCCGGTCTTGACCTCGCGTATGAAGGACGACCACGCCGCGGAGGGGGTGATGAGCGCAGGCCCGTTTTGCTGTTTGGAGTCGCGTATGCCGACGTGGTCGGCGAGTATCGCTACCGATACGCATGTGCCCCCGTCGTTCTGGTTGCTGTGCGAGGACTTGGACCAGGCTGATTCGTCGGCCACATCGAGGGACCTGAGGTAGGTGTTAATGGTCTTCGACCTCTCTCGCTAGGCGGTGCAGAAACTCAGCCGTTTGGGCCGGTGCCAGTGCCCCGTCGCGCATCGCGTCGAACCTTCGGTCGTACTTCCAGACTTCGCGCTTCCTATCGGTCACCGTTGTGCCCGCAGAACCTTCATCCATGACGACGGGGTCGAGGCCGTGGCCGAACTCCAGGAGCACGAAGTTGCAGGTCGCCCGAAAGGTACTGCGAGCCAGCGGGAGGATCTGGACTGTCACGTGATCGAGTGCGGCCATGCGCTCGATCTCCAGATACTGCTCGCGCATGATGTCCGGACTGCCGACCACCCGGCGCAGGGCGGCCTCATCCAGAATGACGCGCAGGTCCACAGGGTCGTCACAGGTGAGGATGCTCTTGCGCGCCATGCGAAGCGCGATGGACTGGTCAACGAACTCGCTTGTCCTCTCCTCTACGTGCTTCGCGCTCATAAACAGAGCGCGAGCGTAGTCCTCGGTTTGGAGGAGGCCGAAGACTACCTGTGAGTGCCAAGCACGCATCGCGTGAGCGTCGGCCTCCAAGCCTACGTACAACGTCGTGCCCGAGGGCATGACGTTCTGGTAGGGCCTGTACCAGTCCTTGCTGAGCGAGTCGCGATGGAGTGCCAGCAACTGATCGCGGTCGTCCGGGTCGTTGACGCCGTAGAAATCGAGCAGGTCTTCCAGGTCGCGGACGCGGGGGAGCTGGTTGTGGCCGGACTCGACCCTGTTGAGCTTGGTGTCTGAGCTCTCGATGGCCGCGGCTGCTTCTTTTGTGCTGTACCCCTTCCGCTCCCGCAGGCGGCGGAGCTCCTTGCCCAGCTCCCTCCGACGGAACGTCGGTCCGCGTCGTGCTGCCACTCTGAGCCCTCCCGGTGGTGTACCCGGTGCCGCGCCTCTGTACCCCGACGGCGCGTCCCTGTTGGTGCGTGACAGGCCCCTGTTGCCCTCTATGGCCTGGATGTTGGGAGTCTTCCACCCCCTGCCCCCGGGTGTGCAAGCCATGGCCGGAGTTAGGCATATGCCAATTCTCCCGAAAGTATTCGACCAGCTTGTGACGGAACGTTCCGCCGCGGGACTGTAGTTGAGCCGGACCGTAAAGGTCGGCGTATCCCCCACCGTGCCTGCGAAGGAGCCCACCCATGCCCCCCTTCCCCCGCACCGCCCGCACCGGCGGAGGGCTCGCCCCCGTGCTCCCGCCAGCCCAGCGCACCGGAATTGAGGCGGTGATCCGCGACGCCATCGCCATGGACCGCTGGCTTCCCGCGCCCAGTCGGGTCGACGAGATCACCCACCAACTCCGCGCCTACATCACGGACGCTGCCACCGCGCTGGAAGCAGACACCCGCGAGGAAGCCCTCGCCACCGTCCGCGAGGCACGTCACCGGCTCGGGCTGGGGCCCGGGGACGGGTACACGTCGGCGGTCACGTACGCGCGAGCGCTCGGGCTGGTGGCCAAGGAGCTGCGTGATCTTCGGCGGGGGCTGAAATGAGGGCGCCTTGGCGCTCGCTGCGCACCTGGTGGTGTTTGTCCGGGCAGTTCTCCCGGCCGGTGCGCGCGATCCGGCCGAGCCGGCGCCGGACTCATGCCGCCATCCGTACGCGTTATGCGGACCCGGCGTTCCTGGACGCGGCCCTGCGGCGGCTCGTTCTGCGCGTTCAAGTGATCCCGCTGCCGCACAGCAGCGGGCCACCTTCGTGCGCACGCCCGCCAGGCTGTACGTGCCGTTAGCGCGCTACAGGCATCGTCGTTGCGCAGGCCGGGTCTGCGTTTGTCTGCGGGCAGTTGTTGCCGGCCGTGCTGGACGTGACCCTGTTGGTCAGGCGGGCGTTGCCCGTCGGCGGGTTGTTCACCCGTGCCGAGTAGCTGATCGTGGCCTTCGTGCCGGAGGGCAGGTCGCCCTGCCACTTCAGCTCCGGGGGCGAGAGTGAGGCCTTTCCGGTGTCGGCGGCTACGGAGGCGGGGTTGATCCTTGCGTCGTCCGTCACGCCGGACAGGTCGTCGGTGATGGCCGCCCCTGTGATCGCGGTGGTGCCCGTGTTGGTCACCGTCACGGTGTAGTGGACCGTGTCCCCGGGGCGGGCCGACGTCCGGTCGGTGGTCTCGGCGATTCTGATCGAGGTCGCCATGGTGTCGAAGGGTGCCGCCGGCACCATGGCCGCACCGGTGATCACCCCCACGCCCACCAGGAAGGCCACGAGGGTCAGAACTCTGGGCAGACGATCAGGCAAGACGGGTCCCCTCTCCCTGCACGCATTCAGTGGGGAGATGGCTTGCACCGGACCATGACCGTTACCCGTAAACCGCCCCAAGGGGTGAAGAAGCCCTCCCCCTCACCTCTCGCCCAGGAACACCGGGTTCGTCATGGCCACCATCGGGCCCGGCACCCCCGACGCCCCGCCGTCCGCCGCCGGATGCCGCACCTCCGCGCGTACGTATGCCGCGTACGAGGGCGTCGTCCGCCACTCGATCGCTCCAGATCCAGATCCAGATCCGGCTCCGGAGCCCACCGCTGTCCTGAACAGAGGGCCCTGGTCCGTCACGAACGTCGCCGTGCAGTTCTCCGGGACTCCGGACACCTTCAGCCGGGCCGTCACCTCCGCATCGGCCGGCACCCGTAGCCGTTCGCCGATGCCCGCGTGGGCGCCCCGGCCGCCGCCGACCACCTCGAAGGACAGCCGTACCGCCGACGACTCCGCGATCCAGCTCCGGCCCGCCCGGAGACCCGCCTGCAAGGCCTGCCGCGAGAGGTCGTCGGCCAGGACCACCGTCTGGGGCAGCCCGACCACCTGCGGCTCGCGGTGGGCGTCGCTGTTGCCCAGGGCCGGGAGCCAGCGGGCGCCGGGCCCGCCCCGTACGGACGCGACCAGCATGGCGTCCCACGCCACGATGGCCATCTCGTCGTCCGGCGTGTACGGGCCGTTCCACACCTCGACCGCGTCCGCCTCCTCGAAGCCGAACTTCCAGTTGCAGCCGACGCAGGTGGCGTACGGGTGGGCCGGGACGACGAGGCCGCCCGCCTGCCGGATCCGGCGCGCGAAGCGGCCGAATGCGCCGTCCCGGGCGCGGTAGCGCCAGTCGACGAAGACGCCGGGGTCCGTGCCGAGGGCGACGACGTGGCCGTTGCGCGTGGTGACCTCCTCTCCCGTGAGGACGAGGAGGTCGTCGCCCCACAGGCCCTCCCAGGCCGCGTGCGCGGACGTCGTGTTGTGTTCGGTGGTCGTGATCCAGTCCAGCCCGGCCGCCCGGGCCGCGGCGGCGATCTCGGCGGGGGTGCGCTTGCCGTCGGAGTGGACGCTGTGGAGGTGGTTGTCGCCCCGGTACCAGGCGCGGCCCCGGCCCTTCGCGCGCTGCGGCGGGTAGACCGGCCGCGGGGTCGCGCCGGACGGCGCCGTCCCGTACCGCAGCGTCACCGTCACCTCGTACGCCAGGCCTTGCGGTGCGACCGTGTACGGGCCGAGGACCACGTGCCAGGTGCCGGGGCGCACCGGCCCCGGCAGATAGCCGGGCGTGGCCCGCTCGGCGCTGATCGCGAACTCGGTCCGCGCGCCCCCCGACCAGCCGCGGAAGCCCGCGCCGCCCAGCGCCATGCCGCGCTCGTCGAAGATGCCGATGTCGCACGCGTTGCCCTGCGTGCCGGCGGGCACGGCCGGCCGGTCGTACGTGTAGGCGACGGCGATCTCGCGCACGCCGGGAGGCACTTCCACGGGCAGGTACACGTAGTCGGGGGCGCCGGCCGGCAGCCGCCCGGAGACCGTGCGGGTCACCGCCGGAGTGCCGGCCGTGCCGGCGTCCCTCGCGAACGTCACGGTATCGAGCGTAGGCACGCCCGCCGCCCCGGCAACCGCCGTCGCCGTCGTCACTCTGAGCAGGTCGCGCCGCCGCATGCGTCTCATCAGCGTCCGTCCTCCCTGTGCATCCGCTGCATCCACTGCATCCGCGGAAGGGTCCCCCGGGGGCACTGTTGTACGCCTCGATGGCGCGCAGGGGTACGGGGCCGGTCCGTGATTGCGACATTTGCGTGGCGGTCAGCCCCGCCGTTCGCTGCGGGAGGCCCGTTTGGGCTTACCGTGAGCCCCAGCCCCAGGCCTGTCCCCATCTCCCCACCCCCACCCCCATCCCAGGTAGACGCCAAGGAGGTGCCGCCGCGTGCGGATCGCAACCACGGTCTTCCTCACCGACGAGACGATCAGCCCGGTCCGGCTCGCGAGCGAGCTGGAGCAGCGGGGCTTCGACGGGCTGTACCTGCCGCAGCACACGCACATCCCGGTCAGCCGGGAGACGCCCGCCCCGGCGGGCGATCCGCTGCCGCGCGAGTACGGCCGGGCCCTCGACCCGCTCGTGGCGCTGGGCCAGGCCGCGGCGGTCACCGAGCGGATCGGGCTCGGGACGGGCGTCCTGCTGGTCGCCCAGCACGACCCGATCGTGCTGGCCAAGCAGATCGCGACGCTCGACTTCGTCAGCGGCGGGCGCCTCACGCTGGGCATCGGGTACGGCTGGAACGTGGAGGAGGCCGCCGACCACGGCGTCGACTGGAAGACGCGGCGCGACCTCGTACGCGACCGGATGGCGCTGATGCGGGCGCTGTGGACGGAGGAACCGACGGGATACCGCGGCGAGTTCGGCGCGGTCAGTGCGAGCTTCGCGCACCCCAAGCCGCAGCGGACGCCGCGCTCGCGCGGGGCGGACGTGCCGCACCTCCTCGGGCCGCGCACGCTGATCGGGGGAGCGGCCGGGCCGAAGCTGTTCGCGCATGTCGCGGAGTACGCGGACGGCTGGATGCCGGTCGGCGGCAGCGGCCTCAAGGAGGCGATGCCGCAGCTGCTCCGGGCCTGGCAGGAGGCCGGGCGGCCGGGCGAGCCGCAGGTCGTGCCGTACGCGGTGCACCCGTCGGCGGGGAAGCTCGCGTACTTCGCGGAGCTGGGGCTGGCGGAGATCGTGGTGGGGCTGCCGTCGGCGGGAGAGGCGGAGATCCTGCGGGCGCTGGACGCCCACGCCGAGTTCCTGTGACGGACGGGCCGTACGGGCGCTGTGGGCCCCACGCAATCCAGGCCCCCGTGGCGGACTCCTTTCGGACCCGCGCAATCCCGGCCCCCGCCGCGGAATCCTTTCGGAGGCCGCCTCCGGCTGGCGTGACCAGTCGCACACGAGTCACTACCCCGCCTCCTCCGGACGGCCCGTCACCCGCTCGTATGCTCGGACAATGACTTCCACCCCGCAGCCCCCGCAGGGACCCGCACCGACCGCCAACGCCATGCGTCGCGCGCTCAAACGCGCCCGGGACGGCGTGGCGCTGGACGTCGCCGAGTCCGCCGTGCTCCTCCAGGCCCGCGGCGCGGACCTTACGGATCTCTGCGCGTCCGCCGCGCGGGTGCGCGACGCGGGACTGGAAGCCGCCGGACGCCCCGGCGTCATCACGTACTCGAAGAGCGTCTTCATCCCCCTCACGCGCCTCTGCCGCGACAAGTGCCACTACTGCACCTTCGCCACCGTCCCCGGCAAGCTGCGCCGCGCGGGCGAAGGCATGTTCATGTCCCCGGACGAGGTCCTGGCCATTGCCCGCCGCGGCGCCGAACTCGGCTGCAAGGAAGCCCTGATCACCCTCGGTGACAAGCCCGAGGACCGCTGGCCCGAGGCCCGCGAATGGCTGGACGCGCACGGCTACGACGACACCATCGCCTACGTGCGCGCCATCTCCATCCGCATCCTGGAGGAGACCGGCCTGCTCCCGCACCTCAACCCGGGCGCCATGAGCTGGACGGACTTCCAGCGGCTCAAGCCCGTCTCCGCGTCGATGGGCATGATGCTGGAGACCACGGCCGAGCGGCTGTGGAGCGAGCCCGGCGGCCCGCACCACGGCTCCCCCGACAAGGAACCGGCCGTCCGGCTGCGCGTCCTGGAAGACGCCGGGCGCAGCTCCGTGCCGTTCACCAGCGGCCTGCTGATCGGCATCGGGGAGACGTACGAGGAGCGCGCCGAGTCGCTGTTCGCGCTGCGCCGCGTCTCGCGGGCGTACCACGGCATCCAGGAACTGATCATGCAGAACTTCCGCGCCAAGCCGGACACGGCGATGCGCGGCATGCCGGACGCCGAGCTGGACGACCTCGTCGCCACCGTCGCCGTCGCCCGGCACATCATGGGCCCCGCCGCGTGCCTCCAGGCGCCGCCGAACCTGGTGGCCGGCGAGTACGCCCGCCTCATCGGCGCGGGCATCGACGACTGGGGCGGCGTCTCGCCCGTCACGCCCGACCACGTCAACCCCGAGCGCCCCTGGCCGCAGATCGACGAGCTCGCCGCGCAGTCCGCCGCGGCCGGCTTCCGGTTGCAGGAACGGCTCGCCGTCTACCCCGACTTCGTCCAGCGCGGCGAGCCCTGGCTGGACCCGCGCGTGCTGCCGCACGTGCGTGCGCTGGCCGACCCGGAGACCGGGCTGGCGAACGAGCACGCCGAGGTCAAGGGCCTGCCCTGGCAGGAGCCGGAGGACGTCTTCGTCCCCTCCGGCCGCACCGAGCTGCACCGGGCCATCGACACCGAGGGCCGCACCGCCGACCGCCGCGACGACTTCGACGAGGTCTACGGCGACTGGGAGGCGCTGCGCGAGGCTGCCGCGCCGGGCATGGTGCCCGAGCGGATCGACGCGGACGTGCGCGAAGCGCTGCGGCAGGCCGCCGACGATCCCACCCGGCTCACCGACCCCCAGGCCCTCGCCCTCCTCCACGCCGACGGGCCCGCGCTCGACGCGCTCTGCCGCGTCGCCGACGACCTGCGGCGGGACGTGACCGGCGACGACGTCACGTACATCGTCACGCGCAACATCAACTTCACCAACGTCTGCTACACCGGCTGCCGCTTCTGCGCCTTCGCGCAGCGGCGCACCGACGCCGACGCGTACACCCTGTCCCTGGAGCAGGTCGCCGACCGGGCCGCCCAGGCGTGGGACGTCGGCGCGGTCGAGGTCTGCATGCAGGGCGGCATCCACCCCGACCTGCCCGGCACGGCCTACTTCGACATCGCGAGGGCCGTGAAGGAGCGGGTGCCGGGCATGCACGTGCACGCCTTCTCGCCGATGGAGATCGTCAACGGCGCGACCCGTACGGGCCTGTCCGTACGGGAGTGGCTGGCCGCGGCGAAGGAGGCCGGGCTGGACACCATCCCCGGCACGGCCGCGGAGATCCTCGACGACGAGGTCCGCTGGGTCCTCACCAAGGGCAAGCTGCCCGCCGCGACGTGGATCGAGGTCGTCAAGACCGCGCACGAGCTGGGGATCCGGTCCTCGTCCACGATGATGTACGGGCACGTGGACCAGCCGCGGCACTGGCTCGGGCACTTCCGGCGGCTCGTCGAGATCCAGCGGGAGACGGGCGGCTTCACGGAGTTCGTCACGCTGCCGTTCATCCACACCAACGCGCCCGTGTACCTCGCGGGCATCTCGCGCCCCGGGCCGACCATGCGCGACAACCGGGCGGTCACGGCCATGGCCCGGCTGCTGCTGCACCCGCACATCACCAACATCCAGACGAGCTGGGTCAAACTGGGCGCGGAGGGGGCGGCGGAGATGCTCCGCTCCGGCGCGAACGATCTGGGCGGGACGCTGATGGAGGAGACCATCTCCCGGATGGCGGGCTCCTCGTACGGGTCGTACCGGTCGATCCGGGACCTGGTCGCGATCGCGGAGGCGGCGGGGCGGCCGGCGCGGGCGCGCACGACGTTGTACGGGGAGGTGCCGGCGGATCGGCAGGCCGTTGCGGCGGCCTCGGACGGGCATCTGCCGGAGTTGCTGCCGGTGTTGGAGGACTAGCGGCCGTTGCGGACGGGGCGGACCGTTCCGGAGGTTGCCGTCATGTTGCCGTCTTGTCGAGATGCCTCGACAAGACGGCGACGTCGCGGCGTTTAGGGTGGCCCGCATGTCTTGGCCTCAGAACCCCCAGCAGCCCCACCTGCCGCAGCAGCCACCGGAGGCCACGGCCGTCGACCAGCCGGCCGTGGCGCCGCCGCCCGGCGCGGTGCACGCCCAGCCCACGGTCTTCGCTCAGCCCGCCGTGCAGCCGCCGCCCGCTCAGGCGCCGAACGGCGGCGGCACCCACGCCCAGGCGACCGTTTTCGCCCAGCCCGCCGTGCAGCCGCCGCACCCCGGTGGCCCCGGGGCCGTGCCGCCCCCGCCCCCGCCGCCGGGCGGCTGGACGAACCCCGCCCCGGCTCCCGCGCCCGCCCCGGTACCGCCGGGCGGCGGTGGCGGTGGCGGCGGCAAGAACAAGACGCTGCTCGCTGTCGTCGGCGGCGTCGTGGCCCTCGCCGTCATCGGCGGCGGCGCGTTCTTCCTCCTCAAGGGCGGGGACGACAAGAAGGACGACAAGCAGAACGTTTCGGCCGGGGGGCAGCCCAAGCCGTCGGGTGACCCGGCGCAGGGGCAGTCTCAGCAGCCCGCCGCCCCGGACGCCTCCGGCGCCCCCGCCGCCCCGCCCGCCGGCTGGCAGACGCAGAGCAGCAAGGAGCACCAGCTCCAGTACGACGTGCCCGCCGCGGGAGAGAAGTGGAAGGTCTTCCCGCGGGACACGATGCTCGCGTACACCGACGCGTCCGGTAAGCCGCAGATCTCCATGCGCGACACCGCGAACTACAGCGAAGGCGGTTGCGCTTCGTCCGCCAACCCCAACGCCATCGGCGAGGCGGGCAAGGGCCAGCTCGCGACCGTCGGCACGGCCGGCGGCGACGCGTCCCTGAGCATCCAGGACAACGCCCGCAACTGGGCCGGCAACTGGGGCGTCTTCGCGTACGGCGGCCTCGGCAACAAGCCCAAGATCGAGGTCAGCCAGGCCAAGCCCTGGAAGCAGAACGGCATCGACGGCTGGACCGCGACCGCCAAGGTCCAGGTCCTCAACCGCCCGAGCCCGTGCGTGCCGCCCACCGCCATCGTCAAGAGCATCGTGTGGAAGCTCCCCAGCGGCGAGTTCAGCAGCTGGATCATGTACGCCGACCAGGGCGTCTCCGGCGCGCTGCCGGAGTCCCGGATCGACGAGATCATGAAGACGGTCCGTCCGCTCAAGGGCTGAGCTGGCACAAGAGGAAGCCGACACCGGGGAATCCGAGGAGAGAGGCCGGTCCGACCATGACCACCACCGCACTGTGGAGCAGGGCGCAGCAGCAGGACTTCCGCGCCCGCGTCCGCGGCTGCCTGCTCGGCGGGGCGATCGGTGACGCGCTCGGCGCGGGCATCGAGTTCCACTCGCTCCACGCGATCCGCGAGGCGCACGGGCCCGCCGGCGTCCGCGACTACGTGCGGGCCTACGGGCGGCGCGGCGCGGTCACCGACGACACCCAGATGACGCTGTTCACCGTCGACGGCCTGATCCGTGCGGAGATCCGGCGGGACGCGGGTGCTTGGCAGGCGCCCGCGGACGTGCACCGCGCGTACCTGCGCTGGCGGGCCACCCAGCGCTACCAGGGCCCGGATCTGCGCGACCCCTCCCTCGGCCGGCTCGGCCGCCAGGAGTGGCTCTACTCGCAGCGGGCGCCCGGCAACGCCTGCCTGTCCGGGCTGGATGACGACCGCATGGGCTCCCTCGCCGCACCCAAGAACCCGGAGTCCAAGGGCTGCGGCACGGTGATGCGGTCGGCGCCGTTCGGCCTGCTGGTCGACCGGGAGCCGGCGCAGGTCTTCCACCTCGCCGCCGAGTGCGCCGCCCAGACCCACGGCCACCCCTCGGGCGTCCTGGCGGCGGCCGCCTTCGCGGCCGTCGTGCACGGCGTCGTCCGCGGCGGGACGCTGGAGGGCTCCGTGCACCAGGCGCTCGGCCTGCTGGCGGGGTGGTCCGGGAACGAGGAGACCACGGCGGCGCTGCACCAGGCGCTCGACGCCGTACGCCAGGGCGCGCCGTCGGCCGAGCGGCTCGAAGCGCTCGGGCAGGGCTGGGTGGCCGAGGAAGCCCTTGCCATGGGCGTGTACTGCGCGCTGGTCGCCGAGGACATCCGGCACGGGCTGCTGCTCGCCGTCAACCACAGCGGCGACTCCGACTCCACCGGTTCGCTCTGCGGCAACCTGCTGGGCGCGCTGCACGGCGAGACCGCGCTGCCGGCGGACCTGCTGGCCGAGCTGGAGGGGCGGGCCGAGATCGCCGAACTCGCCGACGACTTCGCCATGGAGCTCACCCAGGGCACGCAACTGCACGGGCCGGGCGTGGCCGCCACGGTGTGGAGGGAGCGCTACCCCACGGCGTAACGGTAGTTGCGGGCGCACACGCAAGAACCCCCTCGGCCGGGACGACGGTCCGGCCGAGGGGGTTCTTGGGGTACTACTGAGGGGGATGAAGACGTCGTATCGCCTGGTCTCGTCAGAAGTCGTATGCGCGACGGGAAACGGTCGTCACAAACGCGGACCAGGTGGCCGGCGCGAAACCGAGAATCGGCCCCTGAGGGTCCTTGGAGTCACGGACCGCGATGGACTGGGGGAGGGGGGAGGCGACCTCCACGCAGTCGCCGTTGGCCAGCGAGTACGAGGACTTGCGCCACGTGGTGTTTCCCTGCTGGATGGCCATGATTGCTCCCATGCCTTGGTGAGTATGTGCCTTGATCAGAAACACCGGTCGGAACGCCGGTTTCCCGAGGTGCGACCGACGTTACGCGCCAACATCACCTGACGAACGGCCCATTCACTCGACCGGATGGCATATTCGGGAACGCCCTTCCCGGGTGACCTACCGAGGGTGTACCGTGCGGCGCCGCCGACTGGGGCGCCCCTTAGGTGCCCCCTCAGACGCCCCTCGGGCCCTCTTCGAGCACCGCTCAGGCCTCCGCCGCCCACTCCTCCGCGACCCGGTCGATGAACTGCCGGGAGTGCTCCGCGTTGAGGGCCTGCATTCGCAAATGCTCATACATCACGCTGTAGGTCTGCACATCGTTCGGCTTCTCCAGGTAGAGATCGCTGGTGATCCCCTCCAGATAGACCGTGCTCGCGTCCTGCGGGTCGTTGAACTCCAGGATGGAGAACTTCCCGTACATACCCGGGTGCGCGCCGACGTCATAAGGCAGCACCTGCACCGTGATGTGCGGTTCCAGGCTGAACTGCACGAGCTGCCGCATCTGTTCCGCCATGATCTCGCGGTTGCCCACGATCCGGCGCAGCGCCGACTCGTCGATGACCGCCCAAAGCCGCAGCGGATTCTCCGGATCGGTGATCCGCTCCTGCCTGCGCATCCGCACCTGTACGCGGCGCTCGATGTCGGCTGTCGTCGCCTCGGGCCAGGAACCCTCGGTCACGGCGCTCGCGTAATTGGGCGTCTGGAGCAGACCCGGTACGAGAGATGCCTCGTACACGCGCAGTGAGGCCGCGTCCGTTTCCAGGCCGATGTAGACGCTGTAGGGAATGTCGCCGAAGGCGTGCCACCAGCCTTGCTGGCGCGACTCCTTGGCCATCTGCATCAGTGAATCGACAATCCGGTGGTCCTCGACCCCGTACACCCCGCAGAGATCGCGCACGTCGCGCTGGCTGATGCTGCGGCGCCCGTTCTCCAGGCGGCTGATCTTCGACTGCGAGACGAGCAACCGCTCGGCGACCTCCTCGGCGGTCATGCCCTTGAGCTCGCGGAGCTTGCGCAGCTCCTGCCCCAAGCGGCGCCGCCTAACGGTGGGATTGACACTGGACGCCACGGGACGCACCTCCGGCTCCGTCATGCTGCTGTCTCCTGCTCCTGACCTCGCAGCCTGCCACCACATGCCGGGGCGGCGCTGGAAAATGCCACACAGAGTCCGCCTGCGGTGAACGGTTTGCCGGGGCCGGCCGCAACGGACCGTGCATCGTCCCGTGCAAGTGCGCGGGGTGGTGGACCGGGCCGCCGTCCCGGGCGGCCGGACCACCACCCCGCGCGATATCGCGGCTCCCGAACCGGGCCGGGGGAAATGCTCTGCGGTCGGTCGAGCTCTGAGGGTGATGCGGATGGTGCGCTGTGCGCAGCGGTGCGGTGCGCGGTGGTGCTGCGCACAGTCGTGCGGCGCGCTGTCGTGCCGTGCGCAGCCGTGCGCTGCGCTGTCGTGCGGTCTTGCCGGAGCGTCACGCAAACGTGCCGTCGTGCGTCGCGCTGTTCCACAAGGGCATCTGCCACAAGGGCATCTGCGGGGCCCTTACGAAGCGCCGGCGCGGGCCATCACGGGCGCCCCTTGGGACGCCTGCTGACCGGCCGTCGCTCCGCCGCGGACGGACGTCCGCCGCCCGGACCCGCCGCCGTGGCCGCCCGTGCCGGAACCGGCCGCCGCCGGGGCCCGCCGCGGCTGCGCCGCGACGCCGTTCTGCACGTCCATCACGGCGTGCGCCACGAGGCCGCCCATCGGGTCGTGCCTGATCAGATCCCGCAGCCGGGAACGGGAGGACCGCCCCTCGTTGCCCGGGTAGAGGTGCTTGCCGAGACCCACCGCGTGGGCCAGGGCGGCGAGCGCCGCGGTCCGCGGGTCCGGCGGGACGCCGGTGCGGATCGCGCTGTCCAGCCGGGCCCTGATCTCCCGGCTGATCGCGGTGTCCGTCGCCTGATAGCGCGTCGTCGGCAGCACCCCGCACATCTGGCCCGCCACGGCATGCACCATGCCGCACCGCTCCAGGTGCGTGAGATACGTCTGGCGCAGCCCCAGCCGGGGCCCGCCGATCCAGTGGACGGCGCGGACCGGACTGCCGCGGCGGCGCAGCAGTTCGAGCGCGGTGTCCAGTGTCGGATCTCCTGTCGGCCGCGGCATCACCACGGCGATACGATCCCCGTCTGGGGCTATCCGTCCAGCCAGAGCCAGCTCCACTAGCTGCGCCCCGGCGAGACCCAGGTCGAGCGACTGCGGCTGCGCCGTGGTTCCCGTGGCCGGGTCCAAAGCGAGCAGCAGAAGCTCCTCCGGAATTGTTCTGCGGCTCCTGCCCATCCATGCCTCCCCGCGTGGATGACTGACAGGGTGACCCCTCTCACATTGGTCTGTCGAGAGTGCGTGGTGGCTTCGGGTGGGAACCGGTAGGTATGTCGTCTCGTCTAGCACGACGGTGAGGCCGGTCGATCCCTTCTGGCGGTGCGGTTGCGCGGTGCGGGGGCTACGACACAGGACACTGGTAAGCGTTTGAGAAGGTTCGGGCTGCGGGGTGCGGTGCACCCCGCGGTGGCGTATCGCGTGGGAATTCGAGGAGGCATCGGTGGCGGGCGAGTCCCCCGGCAAGTCGGAGCAGCGGAAGTCGTCGGGGGAGACGACGCGCGGCGAGCACGACCCGCGACTCGGGGTTTTCCGGGAATCCTCCGGAAAGCCGTCCGGGAAAGCGGATGCCGCCGATGCCGCGGATGCCGCCGAAGGCGGCCGTAAGGAAGTGTCCGCGGCGCCCGCTGAGGCCGATGCGATCGCAAAGGCCGACTCGGGTCCCGCGGGCCGTACGGCCGGCGGCGACGCACGGCTGAAGGCCGCGGTGGCGGCGTGGGTGGCCGGCGCGGACGAGGGCGAGGACGAGGACGGATCGGGCGAGCCTGCTTCGTCTGCTGCCTCTGCTTCCTCCGCTTCGCCTGCGAAGACGCCCGGCGCGGCCGCGCGCCCGAAGGGCAAGGACGCGGAGGCGGGCGACGAGCCCGTGAACGGCGCGCCGTCCGGCGACGGCAAGGCCCCGGCCGCCGAGGACCGTGCCACGGCCGTCTTCGGCACGCTCCGGCCGAAGGGTGCCGACGACGCCGAGGCTGCGAAGGCTGCGAAGGCTGCGAAGGAGGAGCCCTCCTCCGATGGGGAGGGCTCCAAGGACGACGGCAAGGACTCCGCTTCCGGCGAGGACAAGCCCGCGGCGTCCGGTGACCGGGCCACGGCCGTGTTCCGTACGGTCCGGCCGAAGGCCGATGACGCCGCCGGTGACGGCAAGGCCGCCAAGCCCGCCGCGGACGACAAGCCTGCTGCTGGCGACGGGGCCGCGAAGGGCTCCCCGTCCGGCAACGGCAACGGCAATGGCAAGGCTCCGGCCTCCGCCGGCAGCAAGGGCAAGGACTCCGCTTCCGGCGACAGCAAGCCCGCCGCGGCAGCCGACCAGGCCACCGCCGTGTTCCGTACGGTCCGGCCGAAGGGCGGCGACGCCGCCGGTGCCGGTGCGGCTTCCGGCGAGGGCAAGGCTCCGGCTTCCGGCGAGGGCGAGGGCGAGGCTCCGGCCTCCGGTGCCGGCAAGGCGCCCGCCTCCGGCAAGGACAAGCCCGCCGCTCCCGTCGACGAGGCCACCGCCGTCTTCGGCGCGGTCCGGCCCAAGGGTGACGCGGCGGACAAGCCTTCCGCCGACGATCAGCCGACTGCACTGATCAAGGCACCCGAGCCTTCCGCCGACGATCAGCCGACCGCGCTGATCAAGGCCCCCGAGGTGCCCGAGCTCAAGGCCAAGCCCGAGGCCAAGCCTGGGGTCGAGCCCAAGGCCAAGGCCGAGCCCAAGGCCGGTGCTGCCAAGGCCGCCCCGCGCGAGGACTCCGACTCCGAGCGGACCAGCCAGTTCGTACCGCTGAAGTCCGACGAGGCCAAGGCCGCCCCCGCCAAGAAGTCCGCTCCGGCCAAGCCCGGCACCCCGGCCAAGCCTGCCCCCAAGGCGACCCCGCCCGCCCCCAAGGCGGCCGGCACCCCCGCCAAGCCCGCCATCCCCGTCACCGTCACCCCGCCGAAGGACCCGGCGGACCCGGCGTCCTCCGAGCCGGCAGGCGGCCCGGCCGCGCCGCTCGACCTGCTCGCGCAGCTGACGAACACGCCTCCGCCGCCGGAGACGCCCGTCCGCACGGTCCTGCGCCGGGTCAAGATCTGGACCCCGCTCGTGGTCCTGCTGGCGATCATCTTCTGCGTGGTGCAGGCGTTCCGCCCGCTGCCGGAGCCGAAGCTGGTGCTCACGGCGAGCAAGGCGTTCAAGTTCGACGGCGACAAGGCGCAGATGACGTGGCCGTCGTCCGGCCAGGCGTACGTCGAGGTGGACGGCCTCGGCAGCCTGGGCGAGTTCGGCGAGGAGAAGCCCGTCCCGATCGCGAGCGTCACCAAGGTGATGACCGCGTACATCACCCTTCGCGACCACCCGATGAAGAAGGGTGACAAGAAGGGCGCGCTGATGACCGTCGACGCCAAGGCGGTGAGCGACTACCAGAAGGGCAAGCCCGAGGGCGAGTCCCTGGTCCGGGTGACCGAGAACCAGCAGCTCTCGGAGTACGAGGCCCTGGAAGCGCTGATGCTGCCGTCGGCGAACAACATCGCCAAGCTGCTGGCCCGCTGGGACGCCGGTTCCGAGGACGCGTTCGTCAAGAAGATGAACGACACCGCCAAGGAGCTCGGCATGGTGAACACGCACTTCACCGACCCGAGCGGCTTCGACGCGACGACGAAGAGCACCGCGAAGGACCTGGTCAAGCTGGGCAAGAAGGCCATGGCGGACCCGGTCTTCAAGGAGATCTCGGGGCTGACGGAGTACATCGACAGCAACGGCGAGAAGCAGAAGAACTTCAACCCGATCGTTCCGCTGTACGGCACCGGCATCAAGACGGGCACGACCACCGCGGCCGGCGGCAACCTGCTCTTCGCCGCGGAGAAGAAGATCGGCGGCACGACGCAGCTGATCATCGGCGCGGTGCTGGCGCAGCACAAGACGCCGATCATCGACTCGGTGGTCGCGGCGACGAAGGACGCGATCGAGTCCGCGAAGAAGTCGCTGGAGGCGAAGACGGTCGTCAAGAAGGGCGACGTCGTGGGCGCCGTGGACGACGGCCTCGGCGGCCGTACCCCGGTCGTGGCGACCAAGGACGTCACCGCGGTCGGCTGGGCGGGCCTGAGCGTCGACCTGGCCCTCAACGACGCCGGCCACAAGCTGCCGCACACGGCGAAGCCCGGCGCCGAGGTCGGGATGCTGACCGTGGGCAGCGGCCCGGGCCAGGTCCGGGTGCCGGTGGCGCTGAAGAAGGAGCTGGCCGAGCCGGGCTTCGGCGCGAAGCTCACCCGCCTCGGCTGACCGGCGCAGGCTGACGAGGGCAGGGGCGGCGCCCGCCGCCCCTGCCCGGTCCTCGCGGCGTGCTAGCGTCGCGAGGGTTTGCGCACGGTTTCACACCGTGCCGATTCCCGTAGGGCCCGGACCGCGTGACGATGGGGGAAGACCTCGGGGGAAAGACGGGGAGAGACACAGTGACCACCGTGGGCCCGGCACGGGCCGACAATCCGGACGAGCCGGGGGGCCGGCAGGACGGGCACGCCCCCGCCGGAACACCGCAGCCCCCCGCCCCCGCCCCTGCCTTCCGT
Organism: Streptomyces sp. SCA2-17; assembly: GCF_044336695.1. Taxonomy (NCBI): domain Bacteria; kingdom Bacillati; phylum Actinomycetota; class Actinomycetes; order Kitasatosporales; family Streptomycetaceae; genus Streptomyces; species Streptomyces sp. SCA2-17. The sequence goes on along the minus strand of NZ_CP117521.1, from coordinate 2,527,212 downwards.
GAGCGCCTGACCCGCGCCGCCCGCGCCCTGGCCCGCCGCCCCGTGCTGACGACGCTGGCCGTCGCCGCCGTGGCGCACGTGCTCTGGGTGTGCGTGTTCGCGAACAGCGGCGGCGACCTGGCCGCCCAGGACGCCTGGGCGGAGTTCGTGGGCCAGCACCCCGCCTCGGCGTACAACCTCGCCTGGTACGGCGGCATGCACCCCGTCTCGTACAGCGTGATCTCGCCGTACCTGATGGCCAGCATCGGCGTCCGCACCACGATGATGATCGCGGGCACGCTCTCCGCGGGGCTGATCGCCCTGCTGCTGGTGCGCAGCAGGGTCGTGCGCCGGCCGCTCGTGCCCGCCCTCTACGGCACCTTCGCGCTGACCTGCAACGCGATCTCCGGCCGGGTCACGTTCGGGCTCGGCATGATGTTCGGCCTGGCGGCCGTCGCCGTGATCTTCGCGTGGCCCATGCGCTGGCGCTCGGAGGGCAAGTACCGCTGGGGCCGCGCCGGCCTCGCCGCGCTGGCGGCCGCGCTGGCGACGGCGTCGAGCCCGGTCGCCGGCCTGTTCGTGGGCTTCGTCGCGGCCGCCCTGTGGCTGGGCAGGCGCCGCCCCGCGGCGTACGCGCTGGGCGTCACGCCGGTCGTCGTGGTGGGCCTCTCGGCGTGGCTGTTCCCGTTCTCGGGCCAGCAGCCGATGGCCTTCGCGTCGACGATCCTGCCGCTGCTCAGCGGCCTCTTCGGGGTGCTGTTCGTCCCCAAGGAGTGGCGCACCGTCCGGATGGCGTCGGGGCTCTACGTCCTGGCCGTCCTGCTGGTCTGGCTGATCCCCTCCCAGATCGGCACCAACGTCTCCCGGCTCGGCATGATCTTCGGTGGGACGGTGCTGGTCGCCGCCCTGCCGGAGCTGAAGATGCCGCGCCCGGCGGAGCTGCTGAAGAGCGGCCTGCGCTGGACGGCGCTGGCCGCCGCCCTCGCCACCTGCACGATCTGGCAGCTCGCCGTCTCCATCGGCGACATCATGCACACCACCCCCGCCGCGGCCTGGGCGCGCGAGCTCGCCCCCCTGGTGCACCGGCTCCAGCAGGCCGAGGCGGCGCGCGGCCGCGTCGAGGTCGTGCCGGCCCGCAGCCACCGCGAGTCCTCGGCCCTCACCCCGTACGTCAACCTCGCCCGCGGCTGGAACCGGCAGGCCGACCGCGAGCGCAACCCGCTCTTCTACCAGCCGGGCCTGCTCACCTCCTCCAGCTACCGCGCCTGGCTCGACCGCTGGGCCGTCCACTACGTGGTGCTGCCCACCGGCGAGCCGGACCCCGCGGCCGTCGAGGAGGCCAAGCTCGTCGTCAAGGGCCAGCCGTACCTGCGCGAGGTGTGGTCCGACGAGAACTGGCGGCTGTACGAGGTGGAGTCGCCGACCCCCCTCGCCGACCCGCCCGCGGTCGTGGAGCGCACGGACGCCGAGGGCATGACGGTCACCGTGAACAAGGCCGGGCCGGTCCTCATCCGCATCCCGTACTCGCCGTGGCTCGGCCTGGTCGACGAGGACGGCAAGGACGTCCAGCCGCCGAAGAAGGGGGCGCACGGCGAGCCGCCGGTCAACGTCAACGGCTGCCTGTCCAAGGAGGTCCAGGAGGCCCGCGAGGACCGGCCGGAGGACGACTGGACGCTGCTGCGCGCACCGAAGCCGGGCACGTACCACATCGTGGCGCGCTACAAACTTCCGCGCGGGACGGGCTGCCCGGACGACCTGGCGAGGTGACCCGCCCGGCCGGAGCCGGGGGTCACTCGCACACGCGCGGTGAGGCGGCCCCCGGGGGGCCGCCCTTCTTCAGCTCCGTCCGCACGTCTTCCAGATAGGCCAGCACCTGCCGCTGCTTCTCCGGGCCGGGGTCGCTGAGGTAGTCCAGCACGCCGTGCTGGAAGGCGAACCGCATCCGCAGCGGCATCACGTCCGAGGCGTCCAGGCACTTGGGCTGCGAGCCGCCGAGCGCCTTGCTGACGGCGGCGTTGACCCGCTCGGTCCCGGGGTCGGGGCGGGGCGCGCCGGGGGTGACGAAGAAGGGCCGGCCGGGGTTGGTGGTGATCTTCCGCTTCTTCTCCTCCTCGGGCACCTCGGCCCACACCTTCTGCCCCTCCTCGGAGGTGAGGAACCGCATCAGGTCCTCGGCCGCCCCGGCCCGCTCGCCCTTCCTCGCGAACAGCGTCGCGAAGTCCGCCGACACCTCGGTCGCGGCGGGACCGCGGGCGATGCCGGGGAGCACCTCGCGCGTGGGCGCGAAGGCGGCGCGCCGGGTGTAGTCGGCGGTGCGGGCGAACGACGCCTGGTGCTGCAAGGAGCACTGCTGCGACTGCGACGGTGACGGTGACGGCGCGAAGAGCTTCTGCCCCCAGTCGTTCTCCAGGGCGGCCGCCGCCGGTTCCCTGGTGAAGACGTCCCCGAACGCCTCCCAGGCCCGGGGCACGGCGCCCTCCGTCCACGCCAGCTCGCCCCGCGCCCACTTCTCGTACGCCTCCGTGCCGCTCTGCTGGAGCAGGATGTCCTCGATCCAGTCGGTGCCCGGCCAGCCGGACGTGGCGTCGCCCCCCATGCCCGCGCACCACTGGCCGCCGCCCCGGGCCGCCTCCGTGCCGGGGCTCTGCCGGCGGGCGGGGTCGTACCAGACGATGCTCTTGAGGTCGGCCTTGACCGCCACGGCGTAGACCTTGCCGCCGAACCGCGGTGCCCACAGCGGCCCGTACGCGTTCAGTGCGTCCTTAAGGACGGGAGTGAGCTCCCGCGGCGGGGTGGCCGAGCCGACGTACGTGCCGACCTCGCCGAGGCTGGGCAGGATCGCGATGTCCGGCGGATTGCCCGCGTTCAGCCGGGAGAGCAGCACCTCGCGCAGAGCCGTCGTGCCCTGGTAGTCAACATTGACGTGATACTTCACTGCGTACGCGTCCAGCACCTTGCGGAAGCGTGCTTCCTCGGCATCCGTCCACGACGCGAGGACGCTGATCCGGCCGTTGTGCTCGGTGCGCACGTCGCCGGTGCCGAGGATCGACAGCAGCGCCATCCACAGCACGAGGACGACGGTCACGGCCTCGAAGGAGCGGATCCGGCGGCCGGTGCGGTGCGGGATCCGCGCGAAGCGGTACTCCTCGATGCGGGGCTGGAGCCCTAAAACGACCAGCGCGGCGATGACGACCGCGGCCAGGGGGATCCAGGCGGGGACGGTGGTCAGCCAGTGGGTGGCCGCCATGCTGTCGCTCACCGGCTTCAGGTCGCTGATGCCCCTGCGCGCCGCGTCGTGGGCCCGGTCGAGGTCCTGCTGGAGCCGCAGGGTGGCGGGCAGGAGCAGCGGCACGAGCGCCGCCAGCAGCAGCGTGGCGCCCGCGAGCGGGCCGTTGAAGCGGCGGCGGAAGCGGCGGCGCAGGAAGAGCTGGGTGGCGACGAGCAGCCAGGCCAGCGCGGCCCACAGCATGACGGCCACGCCCCAGCCGAGCCGCAGCAGCCCGCTGGGCGAGGTCTGCTTGTCGAGCACGCGGGCCTGCTCGCGCTGGACGGTGTCGAGCCGGGAGAGGACGCCGCTCCCGGCGCGGGTCAGCGTGCTCTCCGCGTACCGCAGGTAGGCGTCGCGAAGCTTGGTGTCGGCGTGGCTGCGGGCGGCTTGCCCGACGAGGTAGTCGTACGAGGAGATCTGGCCGGCGGCGGTGTCCAGGTCGCTGCGGCCCCCGCTGCCCGCGACGGTGGTGGCGACCGCCCGCTCCAGGCTCCTGGACGCGGCGTTGACCTTCGCGCGGTAGTCCTCGCCGGCGCCCTCGTCCGCGGCGGAGGGGCTGCGCAGGGCGGCCCTCGCGGCGTTCAGCGACGCGCTCAGGTCCTTCTTCGCCGCGTCCACGTAGCCCATGGCCGGGACCGTCCGGCCGGGCACCTCGTCCGCGGCCCGGCTCACCGCGTAGGAGACCGCCAGCAGCGCCCCGCAGGTCAGCGCCGTGGCCGTCAGCAGCACGGCCAGGCGGCGTATGAGCCGGGCGCGGGTGCCCGGCGAGGGCCCGGCGTCCGCGGGCCCGGCCGGCCCCGCCGGGGCGGTCGTGGGGGCGGTCATGCGGTCGGCTCCGGGGGCTCCTGTCCCGGCCGGTCATGACGCTCCGGCGCGGGGCCGTCCGCGGTGGGGAGGGCCGTCCCGCAGCGGGTGCAGATCCGGGCCGTGCCGGGGGAGACGCGGTTGCAGACGGGGCACTCGACGTCGGCCCTCTTCCGCCGCTGCTGCTGCGCCGGTACGGCGGCGGGCGGCGGGCCGGGCTCGTGCGGCGGGCGGGCGCCCTTCGGCGCCGCCGCGGACCTGCGGGTCTGCGTGCTGTGGTTGGAGACGACCCACGCCGAGTTGAGGTCGCCCGCCGTGATCTCGTCGCGCAGCCGGACCCGCCCCTCGGCGGCGTCCAGCACCTCCACCAGCCGCCGCAGCCGGCGCAGCATCTTCTCGTCGCCGAGCTCGTGGGCGGACCGCACCGCCCGCCCCCACTCCTCCTCCGCCGTCCCGAGGCGCCCGGCCTCGAACGCCTCGCAGCCCGCGTTGACGGCCCGGCCCAGGTCGGCGTAGCCGCTGTAGCGGGCGACGCGCGGATCGATGCGCGTGGACAGCACGGGGTCGTCCGTCCAGTGGACGAGCAGGGGTACGGGCCTGGGCACGGAGACGACCGTCTCGGCGGGGTGGTCGCCGGCGCCCTCGGCCACCAGCGCCACCGATGCCAGCTGCATGTCCTCTCCCAGCGGGTCGCCGGTGGGGTCGGCGCTGACGCTCAGGTGGTAGTCGCGGGACTCGTCGCCCCACGCGCCGGTCGGGAACTCCCAGGTGCGCTCCCCGGTCCGCACGCCCTCCTGGGTCAGGTCCAGCTCGGTGGGGAACACCTGCTTGAAGAAGGCGAGCTCGCTGCCGACGCGCAGCCGGACGCGGATCCGGATGCCGGGCAGCGACTTGTCCATGGCCTTGCGCATCATCCGCCGGAACTCCGCCTCCAGGTCGGAGTCGTGCTCGACGGCGTCCGCGATGCCGTGCAGCCGGCCGGCGATCTGCCGCAGCTCGGTGGCGGCCCACTGGTCGCCGATGCCGCGCGCGTCGCAGGTGAACGTCCCGGCGCAGTCGGCGAGGACGCGCTCCAGCTCGTCGGGCCGGTCGTGCTCGTTCCTGCCGTCGGTCAGCAGGAGGGCGTGCCGGATGGGGTGGTCCTGGCCGTCGGCGGTGAGGAGGTCGCGGGCGCAGGCGAGCCAGGAGGCGATGGCGGTGCCGCCCGCGGCGACGAGCGTGTGCGCGGTGCGGGCGGCGTCGGCCCGGGTGTCCGGGCCCGCCACGGCCATCCGGCCCGCCGCCGGATAGACCACGCGGGCCTTGTCGGTGCCCTCGACGAGGGCGAAGCGGGTGCCGTCGCGCAGGACGCCGATGGCGGCGGCCGCGGCCTTCCGGGCCGCCGCGATCTTCGTGCTGGGCCAGCTCATGGAGCCGGAGCAGTCGATGACGACGACCTCGGCGGAGGAGGCGTGGGTGGTGAGCCCGGCCAGGCCGTGGGCCTCGACGGTGAGGACGGCGTGGGCCGGTACGGTGCCGGAACCCGCCGCCAAGTACTTGTTCTGGCCCAGCTCGGCGGTCAGGGAGGGCAGCGCCGCCGTCGGGGCGCGGTCCTCGGGGGCCGCCGTCCCGTCGTCCTGGTTCACGGCCCGGGGCCCGTCGTCCCGACGTCGTACGGCCTCGGGCCCATTGCTGCGGTCCATTCGTTTCCCCCGGGGTCAGAAGCGGGTCTTGGGGCGGACGCTGTTGGCCAGGTCGACCAGGGCGGCCAGGCCGCTCGGGGTGGGGGCCTGGCGGGCGAGCCGGCGCAGCTTCGCCTCCAGGCGGGTGCGCAGGGTGAACTCCTCGCCGTCCGGGGAGCCCTCCGGGGAACCGTTCGGAGCGCCGTCCGGGCCGGGGAGCGCGGTGCTGCTCCTGTTGCCGCGACGGCCGTTGCCGCCGCCCGCCGGAGCCGCCGCCCCGTTCCGTACCGCCACGCGCTCCAGGGCCACTTCGAGGGCCTCGGCCTCCAGCCGGTCGCGGGCCGGCCCGGCGTCGTGCCCCTCGTCCAGATAGAGCAGGGGGAGGCGGCCGAAGGCGGCGGCGAGGTCGTAGCGCTCCGGGAGGCGGGGCCCGTCGTCGGCCTCCAGCCGGCCGGCGAGGATGCGGACGCAGGCGATCTGGGCCGCGTCGTAGTGCCGGGACACCTCCGGCAGGCTGCCGAGGAGGCCGACCGCGCCGGTGCGGTCGCCAGCGGCCAGCCGCAGCCGGGCCAGCCCGAAGACGGCGCTGCCCTGCGTCCGGCTGCGCTGCCACACGGCGTCGTAGTAGCGCTCGGCGTCGGCCGGGGCGCCGGCCTTCTCGGCGCAGTAGCCGAGGGCCAGCTTCGGCGCGTACTCCCCGGGCAGGGCGGCGTAGACGCGCTCGAACCAGGCCCGCGCCGTGGGCGTGTCGCCCCGGGCGAGGGACAGCAGGCCCTCGTGCCAGCAGATCCGCCAGTCGTACCGGGCCGGGCCGCCGAGGCGCGCGCGGGCGGTCGTCAGCCGCTCGTGCGCGGCGTCGAGCTCGCCCAGTTCGAGGTGGGCGCGCAGCTGCCGGAAGCAGATCTCCACGGTCTCCCGGCCCGACGCGGACAGCTGCTGGATGAGCCGGCGGGGGCCGCTGGTGGTGGGCTGGGCCAGCAGTGCGGCGGCCGGGTCGGCCGGGTCGGGGTACGGCACGGGCAGGTGGTGCGGCACGCGGCCGGGCTCGGGCAGGCCGGGGTCGAGGAGCGGCCGCCGCTCGCCGGCCAGCCAGCGCTCCAGGGGCGGCACGCGCCCGAGCGAGGCGTCGAGGAGGGTGGCCGTGGCGGCGAAGAGCGTGGACGGCTCGGGGGTCTCGGTACGGGTGCGCAGGGAGCGGATCTCGCGCAGGACGCCGCGCAGCTGCTCGGCCATCTCGCGGGCGGAGCCGAACCGTTCCAGCGGATCGTCGGCTGTGGCACGGGCGAGGACCCGCCCGTAGGACTCCGCGCCCAGGCCGGGAGGCTGCTTGCGGCAGCCCTCGGAGAGGGTGCGCAGGGTGACGCCGAGGCTGAAGAGGTCCGAGCGGACGGACAGCCCCTCGACGCCCCTGCGGACGACCTCGGGGGCGGTGAAGCCGCGGGCGCCGAGGACGTATCCGGTGCGGTCGTCCAGGTCGCGGACGGCGCCGAGGTCGATGAGCTTGATGCGGTCCGCGTAGTGCATGACGTTGTTGGGCTTGAGGTCGCAGTAGACGAGGTTCTTGCGGTGCAGGCTCTCCAGGGCGTCGAGGATGCGGCAGCCGTAGGAGAGGACGTACTCGAAGACGCGGTCCTCGCCGAAGGGGCCCTCGCCGCGGGTGATGCGGTCGCGCACCTGGGAGAGGTGCATGCCGCGGACGAACTCCATGACGATGTAGCGGGTGTGGCTGCCGGCGCCGTTGCTGTGGCCGTTCCCGTTCCCGTCGTCCGCGCCGTTCCCGCCGCCCTGCTCCGTACCGCCGTGGCTCGTGGTGTCCTTGTGGGAGACGAAGTTGATGACGCGGACGATGTCCGGGTGGTCGGAGCCGATGAGGACGCGCAGCTCCTCGGCCTCGCGCTGCAGGGCGACGGGATCGCGGTCGTTGATCAGGCCCTTGAGGGCCACCGGGTTGCCGTCGAGCCGCATGTCGTGGGCGAGGTAGACCCAGCCGAGACCGCCGTTGGCCACGCAGCCCACCACGCGGTACTGCCCGCCGGCCAGGTCGCCGGGGGCCAGGCGCGGCGTGAAGTCGTACGGGTGGCCGCAGCGGTCGCAGAAGCCGATGGGCAGGGCGGGCTGCCCGGCGTACGACCTGCCGACGACTGCGGTGCACCCTTCGTGGCCGCAGGTCTTGCCGCCCACCGGGACCCGCGGGTCCGTGATGACCAGGGCCTCGGGGGAGGGCGTGGCGATGACGGGCAGGTCGAGCAGGCCGTCGCCCGCGGGGCCCACGGTGAACAACTGGGCGGTCTCGGCGCGTCTGCGGGCACCCGCGGTGGGCGGGCTCTCGGGCACGGGCGGGATGCCGCCGGGCCCGGCCCCGGGACCGCCGCCGTTCCCGCCGGGCTCCAGCGGCTGTACGCGGTGGCCGCGCGTGGAGCAGAAGCCGGTGGTCTCGACGCGGCCGTCACAGCCGGTCCGGGGGCAGGGCTCGCCGGGCCGGGGGCCGGGCGGGCGGTTGCCGGGAGGGCCGGCCGGGGGGCTCACAGGGCGTTCACGGGGCGTCGCCCCCTCGCGGTCGGTGGGTGTGGTGGCGTACGGCCTCGGCGAAGCGCTCGACCGCGCGCTCGGCCTCGGCGAGCTCGCAGGGCGCCCCGTGCAGGAGGTTGTGCGCGGCGCGGTAGAGCGGCGCGGCGGCCCGCTCCTCCTCCAGGCTGCGGGCGGCGAGCAGCGCGAAGAAGGCCTCCAGCCGGCCGCGCAGTTCGTTGCGCCGGGCGATCTGCGTCTCGGCCAGACCGATCACCTCCTCGACGCGCAGCAACTCGGCCTCCACGGTGCTCTCGAAGGCGCGGAGGTCGGCGAGGAAGCGCGCGCTGCCCGGCTCCGGGTGGCGGCGCAGCGCGGTGAGGTCCAGGCGCAGGGCGGCGGCGCGCTGCGGCACGGGCCGGACCGGGGCGATCAGGGCGGTGCGGTCGTGGGCGGTGCGCTCGCGGCGCGCGATGTGGTCGATGCGGTCGCGCACCCGGTCGAGCCGGGCGGCGGTCTCGTTCTTGCCGGGGTCAGCCATCCTCAGCGCCAGCTCCAGGCTCTGCGATTCGGGGTTGCGGAAGACGAGGAGCAGGCGGGCGCCCCGGGCGGCGAGGAGGTCGGTGAACTCGACCAGGGCGAGGGGGTCCGCCGCGTAGTCGACGCCTTCCGCGACGATCGTCAGCGGCACGGCTCCGGCGCCGCCGAGCAGGCCGACCGCCGAGCCGTCGTCCCCGGCGGGGCTCAGCCCGAGCCGGTCGGCGACGCGCCCGGCGACCCCGGCGACGGTCTCCCCGGAGACGTCGAGGGCGAGGTCGACGCTGCCGACGGGCGGCAGGAGGTCGTCGTCCGGCTCCTCGGGGCCGGGGGGCTCGTACGGGGACGGGGGGCGGCGTGCGGTGCCGTTGCGGGGCGTGGCGGCCGGGCCGGCGGGCGGTGGTGAGCCGGTGGGGGTGGGAGGGCGTATGCCCACGGGGAGGGGCGCTCTGCGCGGTGCGGGCAGCGGGGCGTCCGCGGGCAGCTCGCGGTCCGCGAGGGCGACCGCCCGGCTGAGCGTCGCCGCGCGCACCGCCTCGCCCTTCTTGATGACGATCGCCTCCACTCGCCGGGTCCCCTCCGCGGCGGCGAACCAGCGGGCCAGCCAGCGGGCGAACTCGCGGTCGCGGGCCGCGCCCCGCGGCACCGACGGCAGGCCGTTGCCGCGGCCGCCGCTCACGTAGCGGTCGATGACGGGCAGGTGCCGGACGACGGTCTCGATGGGAATCATGTACGACAGGTGGAGCCGGCCGCTCGCGGGGGCGGCCGAGGAGCGGTCGTCGTAGCGGCTGACGACCATGCCGAGGACGCGGTGCGTCTCCGCGTCGGTGACGGCGGCGCCGCTGAAGCCCGGCCGCACCGTCTCCTCCGGGGTCACGGGGAACATCTGCACCCACTCGCCGCGCGGCCCGGACGGCCCGGCGAGGGTGGCCCGGAACCAGACGCCGTCCTGGAGCTCGCGCGTGCTGGGGAAGCCGCACATCCAGACGGACCGGCCGCGGGTGGGCGCGACCCGGTGCAGCGGGGCGGCGTGGCGGGCGTCCTGCGGCCGGGCCAGGGTGAGGAGGGCGACGTCGCCCCGGGAGTCCGCCAGCTCGGGCACCCAGCAGCCGTCGGCCACCCGGGCCGGCACGGGGCGCGCGCCGGGCACGCCGACCAGCTCGACCAGCACCTCCGTGCCGGGCGCGGTGCGGCCGTTGAGCTCGCGGGGGCCGGTGGGATCGGCGGGGCCGGCGGAGTCGATGGGACCGATGCGGGAGCCGGTGGGGTCGATAGGACCGGGGCGGGGGCCGGTGGGGCTGAGGGGATCGGCGGGGATGACGTGGGCGCAGGTCAGCACGGCGTCGGCGGCCAGCAGGATGCCGGCCCCCAGGACATCGCCGCCGGTCGTGGAAATGCGGACCCGCCAAGTCTCGCCGCGCACCTCGGTGTTGACGGGGACCTCGGTCTCCTCCCCCATGGGCGCAGAGCATACGCGCGCCCCCGGCGGAAGTGACCCCTCCGAATGTGGGGTCACCGTTCCGTGTGATTCGCGCGGGGGTTGCGCGCCCCCGGCGCACGGTTCGGCGGGTGCCCTGCCCCGCCCCGGGTCCGCCGAACGGGTGACCCCGGGCCGGGCGGCGGCCGGCAGTCCGGAGTCACCCGTTCGCCGCGTTCGGGGGCGGCCGTCCCGGTGACGGCGGGGCCACCCCCGGTGACCTGCCGATACGCCGGCCCGCCCCGGTTCGCGGCCCGGCCCGGACCGGTGATTCTGATGCGCTGTCAGGGTGCGGGACGCCCCGGATCCCGGTTCCCTCGGCTCTGAGGAGCGCGGAACCCCCCACTCCCCTTCGTGGGCACACCACGTGCCCCGGCCGCGTTCACGGAGGAACAAGCATGCGTAACTCACGAGTGCTCACCGGGACCGCCCTTTCCATAGCCGCCCTCGGGCTGGCGAGCGCCCCCGCGCTCGCCGGGGACTTCGGCAAGCTGGAAGTCTCTCCGAACCCCGTCAAGCCCGGTGCCGAGGTCACGGTGAACACCACCGCCTGCGGGTCCAACGGTTCGGGCTCGGGCGACGCCAGCGCCGTCGGCGGCCCGGCCTCGTTCCAGCTCAAGCCGGGCACCCACAAGGAGAGCGTCGTCGGCACGTTCAAGGTCCCCAACAGCGCGAAGGCCGGCACGTACGGCATCGGCGTCAAGTGCCACAACGGCAAGGAGGCCACGGGCGACGTCGTCGTCTCCGCGGGCTCGGGCGGCTCCCCTTCGAGCGGGTCCGGCACGGGCGGCGCCGGTATGGGCGGGACCGGCATGGGCGGTGCGAGCCACAGCCCCTCGAAGGGCAAGGAGGGCACGGGCGGCGGTTCCTCCACCCCGGCCAAGCCGCCCAAGGGCGGCATGAAGACCGGTGTCGGCTCGACCAGTGACGACTCCGGGATGACCGAGCTCATGGCGGGCGCGGCCGTGCTGGCCACCGCGGCGGTCGGCGGCACCTGGTACCTGCGGCGCCGTGGCAGCAACGGCAACCGGATCTGACGCGCCCCCGGCCCGCTTCGCACCCCGGTCCCCGAACGCCCCCGCGTCCGGGGACCACGGGCGCGGCGGACGCGGTGGAGGAGATCCATGTCCCAGTCGCAGAACGCCGGCGACGGCCGGCGGGCGCGCGGCTCCCGCAAGGCGCGGAACTCGCGGCAGATGCGGCGGAACCCGCGCCGGCGGGCGGCTGCGGGCCCCCTGCCCGCCGGGCTCGGCCCGGTTGCCCGGGCTTGCCCGGACGGCTCGGGCGGCCCGGTTGCTCCGGCCCGCTCCGGCAGCCCGGGCGCCGGTGGCGCCGCCTTCTTCGGTGGGCCGGGGCCGGGTGGCACCGCCCGGCCCGGTCGCCCGCACCCTGCCGGCGCCGCCCGGCCCGTCCGTCGTCCGCCGTCCCCCCAGGCTCGTGACTCCCGGCGCAAGGCCGTCGCCGCCGTCCTGATCGCCGTGGCCCTGTGCGTGGGCAGCTGGCTGATCCAGCGCGGGGCCGACATCCAGGACCCGCCCCCGCAGCCCTCCGCGGCCGAGGCGTTCCCGGCCACCGGGCCCCGTACGGGACCGGCGAGCGGCGAGCGCGCGGTGCCGCCGCTGCCGGTCGCCGTGCCCACGCGGGTGCGGATACCGGCGATCGACGTCGACGCGCCGCTGGAGCCCCTGGGCCTGCTCCCGGACGGCACCCTCTCCAGCCCGCGGGACGACGAGAGCAACGTCGCCGGCTGGTACGCGGCCGGCGCCGCGCCCGGCGCCACCGGCACCGCCGTCGTCGCCGGCCACGTCGACACCGCCACCGGGCCCGCCGTCTTCTACAACCTCGGCGCCCTCAAGAAGGGGTACCGCGTGGAGGTCGCGCGCGCGGACGGCCGGACGGCGCTCTTCGCCATCGACGCGATCGAGGTGTACAGCCGGGACGACTTCCCCTCGCAGAAGGTGTACGGGCCCGCGAAGCGCGCCGAGTTGCGGCTGATCACGTGCGGGGGCGGGTTCTCCGAGGAGAGCCACGCGTACCTGGGGAACGTGGTGGTGTACGCCCACCTCACCGGCGTGAGGTGAGTCAGGAGCGGCCGCTTCCGTTCGCCGGCGCACCGCCCCCGGCCTGCTGCGTCTCACGGGCCCACGCGGTCAGGCCCGCGACGAACCCCGCCCGGTCGCGGGGCGAGAGGCTGTCGAGCGCGCGCAGCAGCGGCTGGGAGCGGGTGGCGATGAACGCCTCGACCGCCGGCCGGTGGCCGTCCACGACGGCCACGAGCGTGCGGCGCCGGTTCGCGGGGTCCTCGCGGCGCTCGACCAGGCCGGCCCGGTTCAGCGCGCCGACCAGCTCGCTCGTGGTCGACAGGGACAGCCGCATCCTGCGCGCCAGCTCGCTCACGGCCAGGGGTGCTTCGGCTATCAACTGCGGCAGGACCGCGCCGTGCCGCGCCGTGAGGCTGTGCGCCTCGAAGAGCGCGCGCAGCTCGTCCGGCATCTCGGTGCGGGCCTGGCGGATGTACGGGGAGAGCAGCGGGACGAGACCGATCGCTTCGGTCTCTTCCGGGGTGGGAAGCCGGGGGTGGTCCTTCCCGGGTGCGGGGTCGTGCGGCATACTGCGAAGTGTAGACGCTTCGGAAATCCAAACCATTGGGTAAGCCGAAGCGATCCGTTGCAGGGGGAGGAGCTCTGTCATGCCGGTGATCCGATACCACGACGCACTCAACGACGCGCTGGAGCGCATGCACGACCTGGGGTACGAGCGGGGGGTCGGTGCCGACCTCGCCAACCACGGGCCCATGGGCGCCGAGACGCTCGCCGCCCTCGGCCACGGCGGCGAAGTCGCCGCCTGGGTCGAGGGCTACCGCACCGCCATGCCCCACCACGACGTGCCCGCCCCCGGCTTCGCCCTCGACCCCGCCGACGAGACGTCCTGGCGCCCCGCGCTCGGCGACTTCTCCCGCGCCGGCGACTGGGAGGAGCTCTTCCGCCGCGAACTCGCCGCCGCTCCCTGGCGCGAGGTGCTCGCCCGCTGGTGGCCCCGGCTCCTGCCGGGCCTCCTCGCGGGCCTGACGCATGGACTGATCCGTACGGCCCACGCCGTCCGGTCCCTCGCCGCGGTCCCGGTCGACGCGCAGCCGACGCCCCAGCAGCTCACCGAGCTGGCCCGCGGGCTGGCCTACTGGGCCGCCCGGTTCGCCCACCTGCCCGGCGAGGTCCGCATGAGCGGCCACCACGACCTGGCGGGCGCCATCGCCGCACTGCCCCGCACCGCCTACGCGGGGCCGGGCAAGCGGGGGCGCGCCGTCGCCGCGGAACGGCTCGCCCGGCCCGGCGAGCTCGCCGGCTACCACGAGGCGCTGGGCTCCCTCGCCCCCGCCGGGACGCAGTGGCTGCTCAGCGAGATGACCACCGCCTTCGCCGGGGTCTACCTCGGGCACCCCGAGCTCTTCCCCGTCCCGCTGGTGCACGCGGTCACCGCGCCCGCCGCCGTACGACTCGTACTGCCGCACCTGCCCGACGAGCTCCACGAGCCGTCCGCGGCGGCCCTCTGGCACGTCCACACGACGCTGCTCGTGGCCTTCACCGACGACCGGGGCGGGGAGGACACGGCGGCCCGGGACGCGGCGGAAGCGGACGTACCGCCGTTCGACGAGCTCGTCGCCCGGGCGGTGGAGCACGGCGACGAGCACGTTCTGAAGTTCACGGAGGCGTGTCGGCGCGAGCATGCTTTGCGTCCGGACCCCCGCTACGGCGCGGCGGTTTTGGCGGCGCAGCAGCGGATCAAGCCGCGGCGGGGCTGAGGCTGGGCTGAGACGGGGCTGAGGCGCCGGTCCGTGGGCCGGGTGCCGGGGGCTCCGGGGCAGGGTCCCTGGACCGTATATTTACGGCGCCCTTCCCCTCTGCGTGTTCGTGCCCCGCACTTGGCGCCACAAATACACGTCAGCGTCCAGGGACCCTGCCCCTGCGCCCCCGGCCCCCTCCCGCCGTCGTTGCTTCCCGTGCCTTCTCGCCGTCGTCAGCCGCCCGCCGCCGTCGCCTCCCGCAGCTCGGCCAGGACGTCGAGGATCTTCTCGCCGTGCTTCGCCAGCTTGCTCTCGCCCACGCCGCTCACGCCCGCGAGTTCGTCGAGGGACGTGGGCGAGACCGTGGCGATCTCGCGCAGCGTCGCATCGTGGAAGATCACGTACGCCGGGACGCCTTGTTCCTTCGCCGTGGCCCCGCGCCACGCCCGCAGCGCCTCGAAGACCGGCATCGCCTCGGCAGGCAGGTCCACGGGCGCGGCCCGCTTGCCGGATCCGGAGCCGGATCCGGACTTCGCGGCCCGAGCCGGCTTTTCCGGCTCGCTCCGCAGCCGCACCTCGCGGCGGCCGCCCAGCACCTCGCCGCTGGCCTCCGTCAGGACGAGCGTGCCGTAGTCGCCCTCGACGGCCAGCAGGCCCTGTGCCAGCAGCTGCCGGACCACGCCCCGCCACTGCGCCATGCTGAGGTCGGTGCCGATGCCGAAGACGGTGAGGCCGTCGTGGTCGTGCTGGATGACCTTCGCGGTCTTCTTGCCGAGGAGGATGTCGATGATCTGTCCCGCGCCGAACTTCTGGCGCCGCTCGCGCGCGAGCCGGTAGACCGCGGAGAGGAACTTCTGGGCGGCGATCGTGCCGTCCCACGTCTCGGCGGGGGTGAGGCACGTGTCGCAGTTGCCGCAGGGGCCGCTCTCCTGCCCGAAGTAGGCGAGGAGCTGCACGCGGCGGCACTCGACGGTCTCGCACAGGGCCAGCATCGCGTCGAGGTGGGCGCCCAGGCGGCGGCGGTGCGCGTCGTCGCCCTCGGAGCCGTCGATCATCTTGCGCTGCTGGACGACGTCCTGGAGGCCGTACGCGAGCCAGGCCGTGGAGGGCAGGCCGTCGCGGCCGGCGCGGCCCGTCTCCTGGTAGTAGCCCTCGACGGACTTCGGCAGGTCGATGTGGGCGACGAACCGCACGTCCGGCTTGTCGATGCCCATGCCGAAGGCGATCGTCGCGACCATCACGATGCCGTCCTCGCGCAGGAAGCGCGCCTGGTTCGCGGCGCGCGTGGCCGCGTCCAGGCCCGCGTGGTACGGCAGCGCCTCGATGCCCTGCTGGGCGAGGAAGGCGGCGGTGTCCTCCACGCTCTTGCGGGAGAGGCAGTAGACGACGCCCGCGTCGCCCGCGTGCTCGGTGCGCAGCAGCTCCAGGAGCTGCTTCTTGGGGTCGTTCTTCGGCGCGATGCGGTACTGGATGTTGGGCCGGTCGAAGCTCGCGACGAAGTGCCGGGCGCCCTGGAGCTGGAGCCGGGCGGCGATCTCGGTGTGCGTGGCCTCCGTGGCCGTCGCGGTCAGGGCGATGCGCGGCACGTCCGGCCAGCGCTCGTGCAGTGCGGACAGGGCCAGGTAGTCCGGCCGGAAGTCGTGGCCCCACTGGGCCACGCAGTGCGCCTCGTCGATGGCGAAGAGGGAGATCTTGCCGCGGTCCAGCAGCCGCAGCGTGGCGTCGACGCGCAGCCGCTCGGGCGCCAGGTAGAGCAGGTCGAGCTCGCCGGCCAGGAACTCCGCCTCGACCAGCCGGCGCTCGTCCATGTCCTGCGTGGAATTGAGGAAGCCGGCCCGGACGCCGAGCGCCCGCAGGGCGTCCACCTGGTCCTGCATGAGGGCGATCAAGGGGGACACGACCACGCCGACGCCCGGCCGGACCAGGGCCGGGATCTGGTAGCACAGCGACTTTCCGCCGCCGGTCGGCATCAGGACGAGCGCGTCGCCGCCGGCGACGACATGCTCGATGATCGCCTCCTGGTCGCCGCGGAACGCGTCGTAACCGAAGACGCGCCGCAGGCAGCCCAGGGCCTCACTCCCCGCGTCGGCAGGCGTGGGGGAGGGGGAAGGGATGGTGGCGGCGGGGCGGGCGGTCTCGGTGAGGTCGGCCATGCGGAAAGTCTAGGGGGGTCCGCTGACACGCACGGGGGCTGTGGATAACTCCCGGAACCTGATCTACGCGACCGGAACCCGGTCTACGCGACCTCGATCCCGTAATCCCCCAGCAGCTCCTCCAGGCCGCCCCGGTAGCCCTGCCCGCCGATCACGAAGTCCCAGTCGCCGTTGGCCCGCTTCCGGAAGGACCCGAGCACGAGCGCCGTCTCGCCCGCCCGGCCGTCGGAGACCTCCAGCTGCCCCAGCTCGGCCCCGGCCGCGTCCGCCAGCCGGATCCGGGCGTCCGTGAAGCCCGCGAGGTCGGCGTCCGGGTTCACCTCGGGGTCGACGGCCGCGACGAGCACGAGCCGGTCGGCGTCGGCGGGCAGCGCCTCGAAGGCTACGCGGACGGCCGCCTTGTCCCCGCGGGGCGGCGGCACGGTGCGCACGGCCCCGTCGGGAGTGGCGTCGTTGTTGAAGAACACGAAGTGATCGTCGCTGAGCACACGGGTGCCGTGGCAGACGAGGGCGCACACGTCGAGGGCGACGGTGCCGGACCAGGACATGCCGAGGACGTTGTGCTCGCCGGGCACGTCGGGCGTGCCCTCGTCCGGCTCCGGCTCCGGCGCGGTCGCCGGTGATGCGGCCCGCCCCGCTCCGCCGCCCGCGCCGCCGCCGAGCCGGCCCCGCAGCCCGTGCCGCCCCAGCAGCCCCACCAGCTCCTCGCCCGAGACGAGAGTGAGCGGTTTTCCGTTGGCGAAGGCGTACGAGCCGGGCCCGAAGCCGGAGGTCGTCACCAGCACGCCCTTGTTGGCGCCCGCGCCCTGCACCGTGCCGTACAGGTCCCGGACCGCGGTCGGCGGGACCGTCTTGCGGTACCGCTTCACCTGCACGATGATCCGGCCGCCGCTGATCGGGTCGGGGTCCAGCGCCTCGACGTCCACACCGCCGTCGTTGGACCGGGTGGTCATCACGGCCTGCATGCCCCGCGCGCGGAACAGCTGGGCGACCAGCGCCTCGAATGCGACCGGGTCCATCTCGTACAGGTCGGGGTCGTCGCCGCCCCCGTGCGAGACGACGCTCCGCCCGACGTCGGCGGGCATCCGGCCCGGCCGCACGGCGGCGAGCTGGTCCGGCCGGGCGGACAGCAGCCCGCCGAGCCCGTCCGTGAGGCAGTCCACCGCGCTGACCTGCTCCAGGTGCAGCCCGGCGAAGACCGTACGGGAGACGGAGACCGAGGCCAGGACGATCTGGGCGCGGCGGCCCGTGGCCGGGTCGTGGTCGTCGACGAAGCCGTTGACCACGACCGACTCCAGCACCCCGGACCCGTCCGCGGCGAAGAGATCGCGCAGCACCAGCAGGACGCACTGCGCCAGCACGTCCCGGTACACGGCCCGGCGCTGCGCGGCGGGCCGCGCCGTCTCCTTCTCCTCGTCGGCGGTCGGCATGTACCGCACCGCCTTGGCCTCCGGCACGATGTCGTACCCCGGCAGCTCCCACAGCAGCACCAGCTGCCGGGCCGCCGGGTCGTACGCGGCCGACACCTGGTGCGGGAACTCGGCGGGCCAGGCGGAAGAGGCGTACAGGGCGGCCGAGAAGTAGTCGACCACGGCGTCGGGGTCCCCGGCGCGCAGCGCCGTGAGCATCTCCTCCACGCCCGCGTTGTGCTCCCGGACCTCGGCGAGCTGCCCGGCCGCCCACTGCTCGTACTGCCGCCGGTAGGCCTCCAGTTGCTGCAGCCGCGCGGCCTCGGCGGCCTGTGCGGCCCGCAGGTCGTGGTCGTACTGCTCCCGGCTGCGGCTCGCGCCGAAGCCCCAGCCGCCCTGCGCCTGGTACAAGACCGGGTTCGGCATCGGCACCGGCTGTCCCAGGTGCCCCGGATGGAACGGCTCCACCGTCTCGGGCCGGCGCAGCGCCGCCGTCGAGAACGCCGGCACCCGGCACCCCGCCACCAGCAGCCCCGTCAGCTCCGCGACCCGGGCCTCCAGCTCCTCCGTGCGCCGCCGCGCCTCGGTCTCGCGCCGCTGCCGGTAGGCGGCCCGCTGCTCCCGGTCGGCCCGCGCGGCCTCGCGCGCCGCCGCCCGTTCCCGCCGCTCCTGCTCCCGCTGGAGCTGCACCTGCTCCCGGTGCTCGGCCTCCTGCCGGCGCTGCTGCTGACGCTGCGCCTCGGCCCAGATCCCTATCAGTCCACTGGAGCTGCGACTCATGCGGACACTTTAGTCATTTAGTAAGTGTTATTTGCGCCCGGGTCCGGGTCGTGCGTACGAGATGTGACGACGCGTCGGCAGAGGTCAGGTACGCCGTACGGGTGATTTTCCCGGCGTGCCCCGTTGCTGGTGCGGCATTCCGGGGAGCTTGCCCGGAGGGGAACGAAAAGACAAAGAAGCAACAGGCACGCGACAGGCGGGTGGGACAGCTGATGGCGACCACGACAGCATCCGACTCCGAGCAGCAGCACCCGGTGCGCTTCTGGGCCGTGGAGGATCTCCGCGGGCTCGACTTCGACCCGTTCATGGCCGAGCGGCTCCGCGAGGAGCCCGTCTCCCGGGTCAAGCTCCCGCACGGGGAGGGCCACGCCTGGCTCGTGACGCGCTACGAGGACGTCAAGTTCGTCACCTCCGACCCCCGGTTCAGCCGCCAGGCCGTGCTCGGCCGCCCGATCACCCGGCTCGCCCCCCACTTCATCCCGCTCGACGAAGCGGTGGGCTTCGCCGACCCGCCCGAGCACACCCGGCTGCGCAAGGCCGTTGCCCGCTCCTTCACGCCCGCGAGCCTCGAACGGCTCCGGCCCCGCGCCGAGCGCGTCGCCGGTGAACTCCTCGACGCCATGGAGCACGAGGGCCCCCCGGCGGACCTGATGAAGCACCTGAACGGCCCCCTGCCGCTCGCCGTCATCAGCGACCTGATGGGCGTACCGGACGAGCACCTGCCGCGGATGGCGCGCTGGACGGAGATCCTGCTGTCCGCGGGCCACGGGCGGGAGGCCAGCGACACCGCCAAGGCGGAGATGGCCGGCTACTTCGTGGAGATGCTGGGGCGCAAGCAGAAGGAGCCGGGCCCCGACCTCGCGAGCGAGCTGGCCGCCTCCGTCGCCAAGGGCGACCTCAGCACGGAGGAGGCCGTCGCCATCGCCCTGCTGATCCAGGCCAGCGCCGCCCACGCCGTGCGCAACAACAGCAGCAACATGGTCTACGCCCTGCTCACCCACCCGCAGCACCTGGAGCGGCTGCGCCGCGAGCCCGGGCTGCTGCCGCAGGCCATCGAGGAGCTCCTGCGCTACATCCCGCACCGCAACGCCGTCGGACTCGGCCGCATCGCCATGGAGGACGTCGAAGTGGGCGGCGTGCTGATCAAGGCCGGTGAAGTGGTCCACTCCTCGTACCTCACGGCCAACCGCGACCCCTCCGTGTTCGACCACCCGGACGAGATCGACTTCGACCGGGAGCACAACCCGCACCTGTCCTTCGGACACGGGCCGCACTTCTGCCTGGGCTCGATGCTCGCCCGCCTGGAATCCGAGGTCATCCTCACGTCGCTGATCACGCGCTTCCCGGACCTGCGCCTCGCGGAGCCGGTGGAGAAGATCCGGTGGCAGAAGAGCGCGCTCATCAGGGGACCGGAACACCTTCCGGTGGTGTGGTGAGCGGGATGACGCAGCCTTCGAACGGGGCCGGCCCGAACGGGGCCGGCCCGAACGGGACCGGCTCGGAGGGGACTTCCGGATCCGGCGGGGAATCCTGCCCGATGGCCGCCGTCCGTACGCCGGGGGAGACGGTCCACGACTGGCCGGTCGACCATCTGCCCGCCCTGGCCTTCGACCCGCTCATGCACCGCCTGCTGCGCGAGGAGCCGATCGCCCGGATCCGGCTGCGGTTCGGTGAGGGCGACGCCTGGCTGGCCACGCGCTACGAGGACGTGAAGACGGTCGCCGCCGACCCCCGGCTGAGCCGCGCGCTCACCGTCGACCGGCCGGTCACCAGCATGACGCCGCACGTCGTGGCCCCGGCGGGCGGCGTGGGCCGCACCGACCCGCCCGACCACACCCGCATCCGCCGCCACGTGGCCCTCACCTTCAGCCGCAAGCGCGTCGCCGCCCTGCGCCCCCGCGCCGAGGAGCTCGCCGAGCAGATGCTCTCCCGCATGGCGGAGCACGGCGCCCCCGCCGACCTGACCGAGTGGCTCACCGGCCCCCTGCCCGCCCAGCTCATCGGCGAGCTCCTCGGCGTCCCGCCCCGCGACCTCGACCGGCTGCAGGACTGGCGCAGCGTCATCCTCTCCAGCAACCACTCCGAGAAGGAGAGCAACGCCGTCAAGGGCGAGATCGCGGGCTACTTCAAGGCCATGGCCGCGCACCGCCGCGAACAGCCCGGCGACGACCTGTTCAGCGCCCTGGTCGCGGCCCAGAAGGACGGCGGCCTCAGCATGCCGGAGCTGATCTCGCTCGCGGTGATGCTCGTCCTCAACGGCATGGACGCCGTACGCAACCAGGTCTCCAACATGGTGTACGCGCTGCTCACCCACCCCGAGCAACTGGCCGCCCTGCGCGCCCGCCCGGAGCTGCTGCCCCAGGCCGTCGAGGAGCTCCTGCGCTACATCCCGCACCGCAACGGCGTCGGCCTGCCCCGCATCGCCACCGAGGACTTCCAGGTCGGCGACGCGACGATCCGCAGTGGCGAGGTCGTC
Source organism: Streptomyces sp. SCA2-17 (assembly GCF_044336695.1). Lineage (NCBI taxonomy): Bacteria > Bacillati > Actinomycetota > Actinomycetes > Kitasatosporales > Streptomycetaceae > Streptomyces > Streptomyces sp. SCA2-17. Next base: position 2,506,382 of record NZ_CP117521.1, on the reverse strand, counting down.
TACGTCTCCTACCTGGCGGCCAACCGCGACCCCTCGGTCTTCACCGACCCGGACCGCCTCGACCTCACCCGCGACGAGGCCCCCAACCTGTCCTTCGGTCACGGCCCGCACTACTGCGTAGGCGCGATGATCACCAGGATGGAAGCCGAAGTCATGCTCACGGCCCTCCTGAACCGCTTCCCCGACCTGCGCCTGGCCGTCCCCGAATCCGAGATGCACTGGCGCCGGGGCTCCATCAACCGAGGCCCGGAGTCCCTGCCGGTTGCCTGGTAGAGCGGATCACACTGTGAGTGCCTCGGGGAGCTCCGCCCGGGCGAACTCCTCACCCCTATGGGGATGCAAAACGGCCCCGGACGGGGAATCCGGGGCCGAACAAAGCACTTCGCCGGGGAGCGACCCCGGATCGGCGTGAGCCGATGAAGTGCCCCCGGGCAGATTCGAACTGCCGACACCCGCTTTAGGAGAGCGGTGCTCTATCCCCTGAGCTACGGAGGCGGGGCGGGGCTTGCTGATTGTTTCGGGGAAGTCCTGGCGGAGCTTCGCCGAGCCGCCTCAGCAGGCTCCTCGGCCGCTCGTGGGAGCGGTCGAGGACAGGTTAGCGGATGGGCGGGGCCGGGCGCTGGGGCCGGGGGCCCCGGTGGGCTTGCGGCCTTGTCATCCGGTCACGCGCCGAGGCTCCAGGAGAGGGTGTGGTCCGTCGTGGCCAGGGTGGCCAGGATGATCAGGTCGGCGGCGCCCAGGGTCAGGCCCAGGAGTGCACGGCCGCGGCGGGTCGTGCCGCGGAGGAGGGCCAGGGTCGCCAGGGCCAGGGCGAGGGGGCCCAGCACGACGTTGAAGATGAGGAGGCCCACCAGGCCCAGGACGAAGGAGGTCACGGCCATGCCGTCGGCCTCCCGGTGGGAGGTGCGCGGGGGCTGCGGCCTGCGGTCCGCGAGGTCGTCCGTGGTGCGGGGCGTCTGTCGCGTCAGTGTCGTCTGCATGTCAGTGCTCCCTCCTGCGTTCCCGTACGGCGAAGATCAGCAGCCACAGGGCGATCGCCGTGGCCGCCGGGACCACTACCGGGAGCGAGAGGTGGGCGGCGGCGCCCACGAGGACTCCCAGGAGGAGCACGGCCGCCACTAGGAAGATCATGTCCTTCCCCTTCTTGGGTGAACAGTTGGAATGACAGTTGTTCACTGAAATCCAGCGTAGCGCTTCTGGCGTCCTGTGGCAAACAGTTGTTTACTGAAACCATGAACAGCAGCACCCCCGCCACGCTCGGGGTCCGCCAGGCCCAGAAGCTGAAGACTCGTCAGGCCCTCCTCGACGCCGCCCTGGCACTGCTGGAGGAGCAGAGTCTGAGCAGCCTCGGTTTGCGGGAGGTCACCCGGGTCGTCGGGGTCGCGCCGGCCGCGTTCTACCGGCACTTCCGGGACATGGCGGAGCTCGGGGTCGCGCTCGTCGAGGAGTCGCTCGCGAGCCTGCACGTGATGATCCGGGCCGTGCTGGCCGACCAGCAGGAGGCGGAGGAGGTCATCGACCGCAGCGTCGAGGCCGTGGCGGATTACGTACGGCGGCATCCGGCGCACGTGCGGTTCGTAGCCCGGGAGCGGCACGGCGGGGTGCGGGCGGTGCGCGAGGCCATCGCGGCGGAGCTGGCCCGGTTCGGGAACGAGGTCGCCGCCGCGCTCGCCGTGCAGGAGGCGTCGGGGGGCTGGAGCGCCGAGGACGTACGGATGCTCGCCGGGCTCTACGTCGACCACCTCGTGATGACCGCGTCGGCGTTCGTGGAGGCCTCCGCGGAGGACCCGGCGGCGGAGCGGGCCATCGCCGACACCGCCCGGCGGCAGCTGCGGCTGATCAGTCTCGGCCGCCGTCACTGGCCGGCGGCCTCCTGACCGTCCGCACCCGTACGCGCCAGTCGCCCTCGTCCGTCGCGCCGAGCACGTCGACCGTCACGCCGGGCCCCGTGTACCGCTGCCCGGCCGCGTACGGGGCGTCGCTCAGCGCCGCGTTCACGTTCAGGTCGCTCGTGTAGCAGCCCCGGCTGCCGGGCGTGGCGTCGGCGACGCGCACCGGTCCGGAGCCCGTGTACATCGTGGTCGTGACGGCGGTGACCAGGACGCCCGGGCGGCACACCGCGTGGTCGAGCGGGCCGGGCGCCCGCGCCTCCAGCGTGATCGCGGTGTGCCGGGAGACGGGGAGCACGGCGAGCTTGAGGCCGCCGGGGAAGGCTGTTGGGGTCAGGGCGAACGAGTGGATGCCGGGCCGGTCCAGGCAGCGCACCTGCGCGGGGGCCAGCCAGCCCAGCTTCCACTTGTGCCAGGCCAGGAAGTCCTCGGACGGGCCCCAGTCCTCGTCCATCGGGTCCCAGTGCCCCACCGGCGTCTTCAGCAGGGCGGCGCCGCGGCCCGTGTAGTAGAGGTCGGGCAGGCCGAAGCTGTGCGCGTTCTCGTGGTTGAGGACGCGGAAGGGGCTGTCGCCGGTCTGGCGGCTCCAGATGAACGACACGTTCCGGAAGGGCGTGCCCTCGGCCGTCGTCAGACCGGTGGGGGTGCCGGCGAAGGTCACCGACCGCACGTCCTCCGTGGCCGGCGGGCCCGCGTCCGGCGTGACCAGCACGTTGATCAGGTCGTAGCGCCGGAAGTCGACGGTGTCGTCCGCCGCGTCGAGGATCTCCGCCGACAGCGCGGCGTAGCCGTCGTCGGTGCTCGCGTCGAAGGGCGTGCCGCGCTCGATCCCGTAGGCGCGGTACGGGCGGGACATCCGGATCCAGCGCAGGACGGGCGTGGAGCGGTAGTCGAGCCGGCCGTAGGAGCTGGTCCGGTAGTAGTCGGCGACGGCCGGGAAGAACTCGGCGTAGCGCTCCTGCGGGCTGATCGTGGCGGGGGAGTCCGGGAAGTCGATCAGGAAGGTGATCGCGCGGACGACGCCGCTGGAGGGGGCGTAGCCGGGCGGTGTGAGCGCGGTCTCCGAGACGTTGTCGGTGGCCCCGGGCAGGGCGCACGGGCCGGAGGGCGGCCGGGCCCCGGTGTCCGCGAGAGCCGGCGGGCCGCCCTGCGCGCCGGCGCCGCCGTCCGCGCCGGAGCGGCCCGCGGGCACGGGTGAGGTCATGGCGAGCGTGGTCACGGCCATGACGACGAGGGCGAGCGTCTTCACGGCCACGACGGCCGCGGTCCGCGTGGCCGTGGTCCGCAGGGCTGCGGTTCGCACGGCTACGGGTCGCGTGGCCGTGGACCTCATGGCCGCGGGCCGCGTGGCCGCATTCCGCACGGCCGGGCCCCTCATCGCCGCGGTGGCGGCATCTTCGCGGGCGCGGTCCTCGCCGCCGCGATGGCCAGCGTGCTCATGCCGGGCGCCTCCCAGGGGCGGCCGCCGCGCCGCCCTCTGTGATCACCTTCCGCCGCCGGCCCCCGGCGCGCTCCCCGGACTGCGGCAGATGGGGCATCGCGCACCGATCGCGGCCACACCCGTCACCGCCGCCCCCATCACCCCATCCCTCCAGGGAACCCTCCAGGAGACGTGATGCGCATCACTGCCCGCCGCCGAAATATCCGGGGACCCGATCCCCGTTTACCCCTCGTACGGACGAACCGGGGAGTCTCTCCCCGGTTGCCGGGCCCCTCTTCAGTCGCTCTTCAGCCCCTCTTCAGCCTCCTCGGAAGGAGTAAAGATCGTGGTCACCGCGCATCCGCCGCGCCTGCGCGCCGACGCCCTGCGTAACCGCGAGCGGATCATCGTCGCCGCGCGGGAGGCGCTCGTCGAGCACGGGGCCGAGAGCTCCCTCGATGAAATCGCTCGACGCGCCGGGGTCGGCAATGCCACGCTGTACCGGCACTTCGCGGACCGCCGCGAGCTGATCCACCATGTCACCCTCTCCGTCATGGCCCGCCTCGCCGAGCAGGCCGAGGCGGCACGAGCCGAGGAGCCCGATGCTTTCCGATCGCTGAGGCGGTTCGTCCACGCCGCCGCGGACGAACGCGTCGGTGCGCTCTGCACGTTGCTGGAAGAGGGCATGGACCCCGGCCACCCCGAGCTGGTGGCCGCGCGTGACCGCCTCGACGCCCAGATCGAGCAGATCATGGCCGACGCGCGCGCGTCGGGTCAGCTGCGGGATGACATCGCCGTCGGCGATCTCATGGTCGCCGTCACGCAGTTGACCCGCCCGCTGCCCGGCAAGGGCTGCGCGGTCTTCGATCAGTTCATCCACCGGCACCTGCAGCTGTTCCTCGACGGCCTGATGACTCCGGCCCGGTCCGAACTGCCCGGCTCCGCCGTCACCTTGGAGGAGCTGCGCCGCCAGAAGCACGGCGCGGCCGCCGGGTCCGGCCGGCCCGCCGGACCCGGGCATCCCGCCTGACACCGCAGACCGCCGGGCAGCCACAGACTTCGCGGGCCCGCCGGGCCCGCACCACTCGCACCACCCGCACCCCACCGTCCCGCTCCACCACCACCGCCGCCGAGGTAGGCCCACACATGCCAGACACCAGTACCCCCCTCGACCCCAAGCGCTGGAAAGCGCTCATATTCATCGCCCTGGCGCAGCTCATGGTCGTCCTCGACGCGACGATCGTGAACATCGCGCTGCCCTCCGCCCAGACCGACCTCGGCATCTCGGACGGCAACCGGCAGTGGGTCATCACCGCCTACGCCCTCGCCTTCGGCGGCCTGCTGCTCTTCGGCGGCCGCATCTCCGACCTGTGGGGCCGCAAGCGCGCCTTCGTCGTCGGCCTGATCGGCTTCGCCGCCGCCTCGGCCCTCGGCGGCGCCGCCGTCAACACCGGGATGCTGCTGGGTGCCCGCGCCCTCCAGGGCGTCTTCGGCGCCCTGCTCGCGCCCGCCGCGCTGTCGCTGCTCGCCGTCCTCTTCACCGAGGGCAAGGAGCGCGCCAAGGCGTTCGGCATCTTCGGTGCCATCGCCGGTGCCGGTGGTGGCGTCGGCCTGATCCTCGGCGGCCTGTTCACCGAATACCTCAACTGGCGCTGGACGTTCTTCGTGAACATCCCCTTCGCCGTCGTCGCCGCGGCCGGCGCGATCGCCGTGATCCGCGAGCCGGCCGGCAGCCGCAACTCTTCGAAGCTGGACGTCCCCGGCGTCATCCTGGCCACGCTCGGCCTGGTCTCGCTGGTCTACGGCTTCACCCGCGCCGAGTCCCACGGCTGGACGGCCGGCAGCACCCTCGGCTTCTTCATCGCCGCCGTGGTCCTGCTGTTCGCCTTCGTGGTCGTCGAGAAGAGGGTCAAGGCCCCGCTGCTGCCGCTGCGCGTGCTCACCGACCGCAACCGCGCCGGTGTCTACGTCTCGCTGGGCCTGGCCGCCATCGCGATGTTCGGCCTGTTCCTCTTCCTCACGTACTACCTCCAGGTCGTCCGCGGCTACTCGCCGGTCAAGACCGGTCTCGCGTTCCTCCCGATGATCGCCACGATGATCACCGGCTCCACGCAGATCGGCGCCCGCCTGATGAACCGCGTCCCGGCGCGCTGGCTGATGGGCCCGGGCTTCCTGCTCGCCGCCGTCGGCATGGTCCTGCTCACGCAGATCGACCTGGACACCTCCTACACGACGGTCGTCCTGCCCGGCCTGATGCTCATGGGCCTCGGCATGGGTACGGCGTTCATGCCGGCGATGAGCCTCTCCACGTACGGGGTGCAGGCGCGTGACGCCGGTGTCGCCTCCGCGATGGTGAACACCTCGCAGCAGGTCGGCGGCGCCATCGGCACCGCGCTGCTCAACACCATCGCCGCCAGCGCCACCACGGACTACTTCAAGTCGCACATGAAGTCCGCGGGTGACCCGAAGCTGCTCACCTTCCAGTCGATGGTGCACGGCTACTCCACCGCGGTGTGGTGGGCGGTCGGCATCCTGGCCCTGTCCGCGCTGATCGCGGTCACGTTCGTCAACGCCGGTCACCAGGGCGGCGTGGTCGCGGGCTCGGGCGACGGCGAGGGCGCGGAGAACTCCGTGCCGGTCATGGCGCACTGATCCGCAGGATCCCTACGCGCGAAGGCCCCCGCCGTCCAGGCGGGGGCCTTCGCCTATGTACATACGCGCATGCACATAGGCGACGTGCGTACGTACGTCAGCGCAGCCAGGGCAGGTCCGCCCCCGCCGGCTGCAAGCCCGCCGCGATCGTCCGGCACGTCTCGCCGAACTGGGCCGCCTGCTCGGGCGACAGCCGGTCGAAGAGCGCGGCCCGGACCGCGGCGACGTGGCCCGGCGCGGACCTGCGCAGCATCTCGAAGCCCTCGTCCGTGAGGACGGCCAGCTGGCCGCGCTTGTCGGACGGGCAGTCCTCGCGGCGCACCCAGCCGTTCTTCTCCAGCCGGGCGACGGCGTGCGAGAGCCGGGACCGGGTGATCTTGGCGTTCCGGGCGAGGTCCGTCATCCGCAGCCGCCGCCGCGGGGCCTCGGACAGCTCGACGAGCAGGCCGTAGTAGACGTGCGGCATCCCGGCGTCGCGCTGGAGCTGCCGGTCGAGGTGGTCCTCCAGGAGGGTGGTGGCGTGCAGGTACGCCCGCCAGACGTCCTGCTCGGCATCGGTCAGCCAGCGCGGCCCGGCGGCGGCGCTGCTGCTGCCGGCGGCGGCGGTCTCCCCCTCCGGACGCGCGATGTCCTCTTCGGGTCGCTTGGTCATGGCATCCACTGTTTCACCCACTGGTTTCCCGTCGCTCCCGCACTGTGTCCTTGAAGTTTAAATAAGCGAGAGCTAAGCTCGCTCTTAGAGCTTGAACATTCAAGCATCTGGTTGTTCAGGATTCTGTCCCATTCCGTTCCATCCCGTCCCATCCCGACACGTCTCGGAGGGCACCATGCCACGCATGCCCGCGCTCTACCTCTCGCACGGCGCGCCGCCCCTCGCCGACGACGCGCTGTGGACCGCCGAGCTCGCCGCCTGGTCCGCCGGCCTGCCCCGGCCGGCCGCGATCCTCGTCGTCTCCGCCCACTGGGAAGAGGCGCCCCTCGCCCTCGGCGCGACGGAGACCGTCCCGCTCGTCTACGACTTCTGGGGCTTCCCCGAGCACTACTACGACGTCCGCTACGCCGCCCCCGGCGCCCCGGCCCTCGCCGAGCGCGTGCGCAAGACGCTGCGCGGCGCCGGCACGCCCGTACAGGACGTCCCGGGCCGGGGCCTGGACCACGGCGCGTACGTCCCGCTCGTCGAGATGTACCCGGACGCGGACGTCCCCGTCCTCCAGATATCCCTGCCCACCCTCGAACCGCGCCGCCTGATGGAGATCGGGCGCAAGCTCGCGCCGCTGCGCGACGAAGGCGTGCTGATCGTCGGCAGCGGCTTCTTCACCCACAACCTGGCGGCGCTGCGGCACGCGGGCTCCGGGCCGCCCGGCTGGTCGGCGGAGTACGACGCGTGGGGGCGGGAGGCGCTCGCGGCGCAGGACGTCGACGCGCTGCTGGACTTCGAGCGCAAGGCCCCGGCGGGCCGGCTCGCCCACCCGCGGACCGAGCACTTCGCCCCGCTGTTCGTCACGCTGGGCGCGGCCGAGGGCGAACTGGACAGTCAGCGCAGCGTCATCGACGGGTTCTGGATGGGGCTGGCGAAGCGTTCGGTCCAGTTCGGGTAATCCTTCGGGTAACTCTTCAGGCAGGGCGCGGGCGCGGTCGGCGGCGTCGCAGGCGTAGGGGTGCATCGGCTGCATAGGCTGCATCGGCCTTCACGCTAAGGCCGGTTGCGGGGCCGCGAAACCGTCTGAGGTCCTACGTCGCAGGCCTCGTCAGCGCCGTCCGCTGCTCCGCCCGCCCGCCGCGTCACATGTCGGCCCGGTGCTCGTGCCAGTGGAAGACGTAGTACGAGGCCACCCCCATGCCCAGCGCCGTCAGTACGCCGATGCCCGCGGAGCGCAGCACCGAACCGCCGCTGAGGGCGTGCAGGAACCCCATGCTGCCGCCGAAGAGCGCCCCGAAGGCCGCCGCGCGGACCTCGGCGATCATCGTGTTGCGCTCGCGGAGCAGGGCGTAGCCGGCCGCCATGGCGATCAGGCCGGCGACCACGCCGATGACGACCGCGGCGCCCGTGGTGTAGCCGTTGTTGCCGGCCAGGAAGATGGCGAAGAGGCCGAGGACGATCCCGCCCGTGACGGGCACGGCCCAGGTCCAGCGGGCCCGCTCCCCGGCGGGGAGGTGAGTGCCGCGCGCCACCGGGCCGGGGCCCTCGTGGGCGGGGTGGTGGCGCCCGGGCATGATCGAGTGCGTCATCGCGGGGCTCCTCTCTCGTCCCACCAGCGCACACCCGCGCCGGGGCGTGAGCAAATCGATCAGAGGGAGCGTGGCAACCGCGGAGCCGCCCGCGCCGTCCTTGAGGGTGGGAGACCGGTCAAGGGCGACGCTCCCGCCGGTGTGACGACCGTCTCGGCCGGCCGCGGCCCCTGGGGTCCGAGGGGCTGCCGGGACACCCCCGCCGTGCTGTCTGACCTGCGCTTCCGTAGGTCTCATCGGCACGCCTCCAGGCCTGCGGCCGCGCAGGATACTGCATGATCACCAAAAAGAAGATGTTCCGTGGGAATTCTGTCCGGATTCCAGTCGTTCTTTCCATCGGACGGGGTAACCGTGGCAGGGTCCGCTCGTACAGGGAAGCCCTACTGGGCCGCGCGCCCCGCCCGTCCCGCGACCGACTCATCGCAAGGGAGTACGCATGGCAACCCGTGCCGTCGCCCGTCGTCAGACTGCCGACAAGGGCGCTGAGGGGGCGAGCAGTATGCGCGCCTCCGGGGAGATCGCCGACCGCGATCTGGTCGGCATGTATCTCGACGAGATCGCGCGTACGCCCCTGCTCGACGCCGCCAAGGAAGTCGAGCTCTCCCAGACCATCGAGGCGGGCGTCTACGCCCAGCAGATTCTCGACGGCCTGGAGGACCCGGGCAAGGGCGCGAAGGCTGCCTCGCGCGAGGAGCTGGAGGCCATAGCGGCCGAAGGCGCGCGGGCCAAGGACGTCTTCATCAAGTCGAACCTGCGCCTGGTCGTGGCGGTCGCCCGCCGCTATCCGCGCAGCGGCCTGCCGCTCCTGGACCTGATCCAGGAGGGCAATGCGGGTCTCGTGCGCGCGGTGGAGAAGTTCGACTACACCAAGGGCTTCAAGTTCTCCACGTACGCGACGTGGTGGATCCGCCAGGCGATCACCCGTTCCATCGCCGACCAGTCCCGCACGATCCGGCTGCCCGTCCACCTCGTGGAGGAGCTCGGGCGGATCCGGCGCGTCCAGCGCGAGTTCAACCGCGAGAACGGGCGCGACCCCGAGCACGCCGAGATCGCCGAGGAGCTGGGCACCACCGCCGAGCGCGTCGGCGACGTCCTGGACTGGGCCCGCGACCCGGTCAGCCTGAACATGTCCGTGGATGACGAGGGCGAGACCCAGTTCGGCGATCTGCTGGAGGACACCTCCGCGGTGTCGCCCGAGCAGTCGGTGATCGCCCTGCTGCGCAGCGAGGAGCTGGAGGACCTCATCGGCCGCCTCGACCAGCGGACCGCTTCGATCATCAAGGCGCGCTACGGCATCGAGGACGGCCGCGAGCGCACCCTCACCGAGGTCGGCAAGCAGCACGGCCTGACCCGGGAGCGGATCCGGCAGATCGAGAAGCACGCCCTGCTGGAGCTCAAGAAGATGGCCCACGACACGGGCTTTGACGCGGCGGCGTAGCGGGGCGCAGTGCGCGGCGTAGTGACGTAGCGGCTTAATAGGGCATAACCTCATAGACCGGGCCCCGGCGCCACCCCCCCTGCGTCGGGGCCCTCCTCTGCCGCTTTGTCGTCCGCTTTGCCGTCCGCTTTGTCGTCACCCGGCCGCGCGGCTGATCCGTGCCCCCAGCTCGCGCAGGTGCTCCACCAGCTCCCGCGGCTCGTGGACGGTGAAGTCGCAGTCCAGCAGGGCCAGCCGGAGGGCCAGCCACTCCAGGGAGTCGGCGACCTCCAGGTCGAGCCGGCAGGTCGTCCCGTCGACGGGCCGCGGGGCCCCGAGGTGCTGCGGGAGCCGCGCCGCGACGAACTCCGCGGGAGCGTGCACCGTCGCGACGACCCGGATCTTCGGCTGCATCCGGCTCAGCGAGCGGTTCATGAACTCGGCCGCGTCCGCCGCCGGCAGCTCGCGCGGGGCGAAGCGGGCGCCCGTGGCGAACGGCTCGCTGACCCGGTCGACCCGGAAGGTCCGCCAGTCGCCGCGGTCGATGTCGTAGGCGACCAGATACCAGCGGCGCCCGGTGCTCACCAGGCGGTACGGCTCGACGAGCCGCTGCATCTCGGTGCCGTCCCCCTTGCGGTACGAGAAGCGCAGGCGCTCGTTGCCGGTGGCCGCCGAGGCCATGATCGTCAGCGTTCGCGGGTCGACCGTCGCGCCGTCGCCGGAGGTGATCGGGACCGTGGCCGCTTGCAGGGCCGAGACGCGGTGCCGCAGCCGGGACGGCAGCACCTGTTCCAGCTTGGCGAGGGCCCGTACGGACGCCTCCTCGATGCCGTCGACGGCGTGCCCGGCGCCCGCCCGCAGCCCCACGGCGATGGCCACGGCTTCTTCGTCGTCGAGGACGAGGGGCGGCAGCGCGGCGCCGGCCGCGAGCCGGTAGCCGCCGACGGCGCCCATGGTGGCCTGTACGGGATAGCCGAGGTCCCGCAGCCGCTCGATGTCGCGGCGGATGGTGCGCGTGGTCACACCGAGCCGATCGGCGAGCTCGCTGCCGGGCCACTCGCGAGGGGTCTGGAGCAGGGAGAGCAGGTTCAGCAGCCGTGCCGGAGTGTCGGTCATGACACCAGGGTGGCAGCGAAGTGGGACACAAGCTGTCCTATATGAGGACTACGGTCGGTCGTACGCCGAAACGCCGAAACACCAGAGGTGCCTCTTCTGCGGAGGCGCCCCTTCCGCCCCACTGAAAGGCCAGGTCCGTCCATGACCACCGATTCACCGCCCACCGACCGCCGCCGCTGGCTGGCGCTCGCGGTAGTGATGACCGCTTCCTTCATGGATCTGGTCGACGTCACGATCGTCAACATCGCGATGCCCAGCATCAAGCGCGACATCGACGCCTCGTTCAGCGTCCTGCAGTGGCTGAGCGAGGGGTACGCGCTGGCCTTCGCGATCGGCCTGATCACCGGTGGCCGGCTGGGCGACATCTACGGCCGCAAGAAGGTCTTCCTGCTGGGCATGGGCGGCTTCACGCTGGCCTCGATGCTGTGCGGCATCGTCAGCGACCCGCAGCTGCTGGTCGGGGCGCGGGTGCTGCAAGGCCTGATGGGCGCGCTGATGGTGCCGCAGGTGCTGTCGATCATCCACGTCACGTTCCCCGCGCACGAGCGCGGCAAGGTCTTCGGCATGTTCGGCGCGGTCATCGGCCTGGGCGCCGTCTCCGGTCCGCTGCTGGGCGCGCTGCTCACCCAGTGGAACCTCTTCGGCCTCGAATGGCGCCCGATCTTCCTGATCAACCTGCCGGTCGGCATCGCCGGCCTGCTCCTCGGCCAGCGCTTCATCACCGAGTCCAAGGCCCCCAAGGCCCTCAAGCTCGACCTCGTCGGCGTCGCCCTCGCCAGCGTCGGCCTGCTGATGCTGCTCTTCCCGCTCACCCAGGGCCGCGAGCACGACTGGCCGCTGTGGGGCTTCATATCCATGGGCGCGTCCCTGCTCGTCTTCGCCGCCTTCATCGCGTACGAGCGCCACAAGACCCGCAAGGACGGCTCGCCGCTGGTCGAGCTGTCGCTGTTCAAGGTCAGGAGCTTCACGGGCGGCGTCGGCGTCCAGCTGGTCTTCGGCATGACCACGGGCATCTTCTTCATGGTCTGGACGATGTACATGCAGATCGGCCTCGGCTGGTCCGCGCTGCGGGCGGGCCTGACCGGCATCCCGTTCTCGATCGCCGTCTCGGCGGCGGCCGGCATGTCCGTGCAGAAGCTCGTGCCGCGCTTCGGGCGCAAGGTGCTCTCGACGGGCGCGGTCGTGATGGCCGCCGGCGTCCTGATCTACATCTGGGAGGCGAAGCACTACGGCGCGGGCATCGAGTCCTGGCAGATGGCGCTCCCGCTCATCGTGATGGGCGCGGGCATGGGCCTGATCGTCTCCCCGATCACCGACGCGATCCTCTCCGAGGTCCCGCGCGAGCACGCCGGCTCGGCGTCCGGCCTGATCAACACCACGATGCAGCTCGGCAACGCGATCGGGCTCGGCTTGGTCTCCGTGGCCTTCTTCTCGGTCGTGGACGACGCGGACCCGCGGCGCGAGCCGGTGGCCGACATCTTCGGCGGCGCGTTCACGAACGCGATGTGGTGGGTCGCGGGCGGCCTGGTGCTGGTCTTCGCCCTCCTGTTCCTCCTCCCGAAGCGACGGAGGGTGGAGGACGCTCCAGCGATGGAACAGGAGCCGGAGGCGGAGCTGGCGGCGGCCTGAGTGGTCGCTCTCTGACGTGCCCTGGGCGGGCTGGATGCATCCAGCCCGCCCAGGGCTTTTCTGGGCACCCTCCTGCGGCCCCACCGTGAGCGGACTCATGCCGGGCCAGCCGGCCCACGGGGCGTGCATACCGCAGTATGCTCGCTTCATGGCGGATACGACACGCATCACGGTGACGCTGCCGACCGAGCAGGTCGCCGAGCTGAAGAAGCTCACGGACAACGTCTCCGGCTATGTCGCCGAGGCGGTGGCGCGTCAGCTGCGGCACCAGCTGCTCGGCGCCGATCTGGAGCGCCACCAGGAGGAACACGGGGCCTTCACCGAGAAGGAGCTGGCAGAAGCTCGCTCGAGGATCCTCGGGGCGCCGGAGGCCGGCGGATCGGCGAGCGCGGCGTGAAGGAGCGCGTCGAGACCGTCGTCCTGGACTCCCAAGGACTCTCCGCCTGGATCGCACAAGACCGCAAGATCCTCGCGATGTTCCAGGTCTTCCACGCCATGGGCACTGATCTCGTCATCGGAGCCAACACCATCGTGGAAGTCAGCCACGCGCGGATGAACGTGCCTCGATTGCAGTGGGCGCTCTCACGCGTCAAGGTCGAGCCTGTGACCGAGGACGCGGCGAAAACGGCTGCGGAACTGCTCAAGACCGCAGGTCTGCACGGCCACAAGTACGCGATCGACGCGACCGTCGCCGAGGTAGCGCTGCGCCAGCCGGGTCCGGTGGCCGTACTCACCTCCGACGTCGACGACATGGCCCGGCTGTGCGGTGACCGCGTCCGGATCATCGGCATCTGAGGGGAGCGGCCCACTCATGGGTTCGCCTCCGTGAGTTGTGTCTGGAATTGCTGCGTGGCGACGGCGTGATGCCAGGCCGCGTCCCGGGCCTGGCAGGCTCGGAGGACGGTTCGGGCGTCTTCGAGAACGCGAACGCCGAGATCCTTGCTTTGGTCGTCGAAGACGAACTCCACGACGGTGCGCGCATCGAAGAGCCAGAAGTCGACGTCCGGCAGACCGATGCGTACGGCGTCCGCCCGGTACAGGTTCCGGATGTCCTCGCCCGCCTCGACGTTGCCCAGACCGGAGGCCAGCAGAAAGCGCTGCCCTTCTGTAGGCGGATCGTCCACGAGCCTGACCCGCTCGAACCGCTTTCCCTGGTCGGTTTGCCGCCGGACGTCGGCGTGCCAGGGCTGGCCCGGATCGTAACCCAACGCCTCCCCGCGCTGGAATCGCTCCCACCGCGGGCTCAGCAGGTCCGAGGCGTAACCGCGCCGGGTCTCCAGACGCCAGGCCGTGTGCTCGAAGTACTCGAAGAAGGGCGTGATCTCTTCGAAGGGGATGGTCTGTGCCACTTCACTCCTCGAATGCAGATGGGCGGCGCGCAGGCCCTCCCGCTCGCGGTCGGTAGGGCGCTCTCCTATGTATCGCCGTGGGCGTCCTGCTGGTGGCGTTCGCGCTGCTCGCTCAATGCGAGGAAGTCGTCCCAACGGCCGTCGCGTACGGCGGTCGCCCGCCTGATGGTGAGGACGAGGCACTTCTTGCAGACACCAGAAGGGCGCTCAGCCGCAGCCGGAGAGATGGGCGTGCCGCCCACCTCGCCGCTGGCTGCCGCATTGACCCGGCTCATGGTGTTGGCGGCTGCCAGGCGAGCGCTCAAGCCCTCGGGCGGTACGGGAAGCATGCCCCTGGAGGCAGGGACGTCTGTAGCGTGGGTCCGGGGCGTGCGGTCCGTGCGGTCCGTCATATGTCGTGTCCTCGTTCGTGAACGATCAGAGCGGTACGGAGGGTTGAGAGGGCTCTGGCCCGCAGCCAGTGAACGAGTTTTCTTCACGCCTACGTGACACCAAGAGGTGACCCCAAGGCGGAGTCGGGGCGGCAACACAACCGGAGGTGGCCCGGGTGGGGGCACAAACACCGAGCCCGCAGGACATCGTGGCGGGCCTGTTGGGCGACGAACACTTCAGGTCCGCCTGCGGCCGGCGCGACATGGGCACCGTGTTCCGGCTGCTCAACCGGCGTGGTGTGAGTACGCGGCGCCTCGCCGCCCTTGTGGAGATCACTCAGGGGCGTCTTTACGACTACATGAGCGGGAAGAGCAGAGTCGAGAAACTCGCTCTCTTCGAGCAGATCGCCGATGCCCTCCACATTCCCGGGGAGCTGCTCGGCCTCGCACGCCGGTCGTGGGAGCCGCCGGTTCCGTCGCCGACGGACGCGAGCCCTCCGCCACCGGATGCCGATGACCTGGATGCGGTGGGCGCATTCCGGGACGCGGACCGGCAGGCGGGCGGGGGACGGCTGTATCAGGCGGTCGTGCGCCACCTGAGCGAGAACGTCGCCCGGCGCCTCGTCGATTCGGCGGGCGGGCTCAAGGCCTTCGCCGCTGCCGCCTCGTTCACCGAAATGGCAGGTTGGATGGCCCACGACTCAGGGCTGGACGACCTCGCAGAGCGGCACTTCGTCCGGGCGCTTCCCCTGGCGCGCATGTCCGGCGACGCGCCGCTGACAGCCGGAATCGCTGCGAGCAGGAGCCACCTGGCCCTGCAGTCCGGTGATGCGGCACAGGCTATGCACTGGGCCCGGTCCGGTCTCGGCATGATGAGCCGGGGGCCTCGAATTCCCTCGCTCGCAGCGCGGCTCCACGCCATGGAAGCCCGAGCCCTGGCCGCCGCCGGAGAGGTGTCCGAGGCCGAGCGGTCTTTGGGGCGAGCGCAGTCCGCCTTGTGCGTGACACACGAGACGGGGTCGGGCCATTCCTGGACGAGCCCGTTCGATGCCGCTTCGCTCGCCAGCGAATCCGCTCTCGCGCTCCGGGACGCCGGGAGGTACGAGGATGCCCTGAAAGCGGCCCGGCAGGCGATTGACCTGCGTCTGGATGACCGGGCCCGCTCTCTGGGGTTCAGCCGCGTCACCTTGGTGGAGGTCCACCTTCGCCGGACGGACCTGGACGCCGCAGTGCATGCCGGCATCGAGCTGCTGACCACGACCACTGCGCTGGGATCCGTACGCTTCATCGGTCAATTGGCGGAACTTCGCCGGGCCTTCAGCGCGCACTGCGCTTACGCACCCGCGAGGGAATTCCTCGGTCTCCTGGACGACGACATGAGGAAGCGGTCGATGCTCCTCGCCGACATCATGCGCTCACCCGGCACGGGCGGGACCGTATGAGGCCCGGCCCGGAGGACTCGGCGGCTTGGACGGCTTACCTGGCGGAAGGCAACGCGAAGCAGGCCCGGAAGCGCGTCGCCGCCGATGTCCTTTTCCAGGACGATGCCGGGAGATTTCTGCTGGTCAAGCCCACCTACAAGCCCGGCTGGGACCTTCCTGGAGGCATGGCGGAAGCCAACGAGGCTCCCGACGACGCCGCGGCGCGCGAATTGCGCGAAGAGCTGGGTCTGACCGTTGTGATACGTGGTCTGCTGGTCGTGGACTGGGTGGCGCCGCACGGTCCATGGGACGACCAGGTGGCGTTCATCTTCGACGGGGGCGTCCTCGACAGCGGGGTGGCCGCCGCCCTCCGGCCCCGTGACGCCGAACTCTCTGAAGTGCGCTTCGTGTCCGCCCAGGACGCCGGGAAAATGCTGCGCCCCCGCCTCGCAGGTCGTTTTTCTGCCGCGGTCAAAGCTCTTGCCGGTAGCTGTCCGGCCTATCTACGGAATGGGCAGCGGACGGCAACCCCGCCTGGAACTCCCGCGTAGCGACCGCGTCATGCCAGGCCGCATCCCGTACCTGGCAGTAGCGCACGATCTTCACCGGGTCGGTGATCAGCGCGACGCGAGTCAGGCGGTCGGCGTCGTCGAAGTGCAGGAGGGCGGCCACCCGGGAGTCGAAGAGCCAGAAATCCTCGGCGGGCAGCCGAAGGCGTTCCGCATCGCTGCGCCAGAGATGGCGGATGTCCTCCCCGACGGCCGCGTTCCGCCGTGCTCCGTCGAGGAGGTAGAGCTGGCCGGGCGTGGGCGGGTTGTCGAGGACCCGTACGCGTTCGAAGCGCTTACCTAGGGCGGACTGTTCGCGGCGCGAGGTACACCACGGGTCGTCGAGGTCGTAGCCCGCGTCCCGGCCCTGCATGAATCGCCGGTAGGTCTCGGTCTCCTCGTCGGACCGGTAGGCGCGCCGGGTTTCGAGCCGCCATGCCGTGTGTTCGAAGGTCGTGAACATTCCGTCGAACTCGTCGAAGTCGATGTCGATGTTGATGGATGCAGGCACGTGCTCCACCTCCTGTTCCGTTCGGGGCGGCTTGAGCTCCGGGCTGCGGGGGTCGGAGTCCGAGCGTTGTTTGCAAGGAATGGGTAGTGGGCTCAAACCGCCCTCCCTCCCAACCCCGCCTATACCACGGCCGTTTCACTTTCGGTGATCGGGTTGCGACATCCTGTCGCCGCGCTCTAGCGTTCGCAGCAACAAACAACCCCGGTCAGGTGCGCTAACACCTGCCGGGGTTTGACCAACGAGATCGAAAGCAGTCGATCCCATGGCTGACGCCGACTGTAGCGCTGCCCCGCGCGCCCCGCACCCCCACCCCTCCGCCGTCCGTGGCTACGGCAAGCGGACCGTGCCCGATCAAGCCCCCCGCCGACGCGACGACTTCGGACATCTCCGGCCCCGCGAAGCGTCCATCGCCGCCTTCATCGACCGGCTTCCCGACGGGGCCGCGATGGATGCGAAGACCCTGGCGGCCCACCTCGCCGACTACGGGCAGGCCGCCTGCCGGACCGCTCTGCGGCGGCTCTCGGAGGCCGGGCATCTGCGGCGGGTGACAGAGCGGATCAAAGGTGACAGTGGCAGCTGGCACTGGGTTACTCGGACCTACTTCTCCCGTACCGTCCGGGATGACGCCTGGTGGGATGCCTTCCTGGCTGACGGCCTTCCGCCTCAGCCCGTCGACGACCGGCCCGCACCCCACCCGCCGCGCCGCGCCCGTTCTCGCGCCTACCTCCTCCTCGCCGGTCTCGGGCGTATCGACTCCCGTATGACGCTCTCCGCGGCCGAGTGTCAGGCCCTCGAAGGGCTTGTCACGCAATGGCTGGATCTCGGCGCTGACGACGAGGAAGTCGTACGGGCCCTCACCGCCGGGCTGCCGCTGGAAGTGCACAGTGCCGGGGCCCTCGCCCGGCGGCGGCTCACCGACAAGATGCCGCCGGAGAGGCCGTCACCGCCACAGCCGCAGGCGCCCCCGCACCGCCCCCTCCGCATCCTTGAGTGCACCGTCTGCCGTACGCCAGGCCGCCCCGAAGCGCTTCCCGGCGGGCTCTGCCGTGACTGCCGGGGGAGTGGGCCCGCCTACGCCGATCACCGGCCCGATCCGGCCGCCATCCGGTCCCGGGCCGACGGGATCCGGCGGCTGGTGCGGGCCGCCGCGCGGGCCACCGCACTGCCTTCGTAGCTCACTGTTACCACCCGCCCACACATTGTCTGATTTGACGACCCCCGCACCCCCTCCGCATCATTCCACTAACACGTTAGTGAAACGAGGGTGCCGAATGATCGCGTTCCGGATCGACCGGCGCAGCGGTGTGGCCACCTACCTCCAGCTCGTTCACCAGGTCAGGCAGGCGCTCCGGCTGGGCGTGCTGGTGCCGGGGGACCGGTTGCCGACGGCCAGGGACGTGGTGGAGGCCGTCGCCGTGAACCCCAACACCGTGCTCCGGGCCTACCGGGAGCTGGAGCGCGAGGGGCTGGTCGAGCCGCGGCCGGGGCGGGGCACGTTCGTGCGGCGGTCCCTGGCGCGGCCCGCCGCGGCCGCGGATGCGCCGCTGCGCGCCGAGGCCGCCGCCTGGGTGGGCCGGGCCCGCGCGGCCGGGCTGGAGCGGGAGGACATCGCGGCGCTCGCCGCCTCCGTCCTCGACGACTCCTTTCCGCTGCCCCAGCCACCGCCTCCCTTCATCCCGGGCCCCCGCTCACCGCAGACGCACACGCAGGAGGAAGACACGTGACCGACGACCCCACCACCGCCTTGCGGGCGACCCGCCTGGGGCGGAGGTTCCGCGGTGGCTGGGCCCTGCGCGACTGCGACTTCGCGCTTCCCGCCGGCCGGATCACCGCCCTCGTCGGCCCGAACGGCGCGGGCAAGAGCACGCTGTTCCACCTCGCCACCGGCCTGCTCCGGCCGACCTCCGGCGAGCTGCGTGTCTTCGGCGCCGAGCCGGGCACGCCGGCGGCCCGGGACCGCACCGCGTTCCTCGCCCAGGACAAGCCGCTCTATCCCCGCTTCACCGTCGACGACACCCTGCGCTTCGGCCGCGAGCTCAACAGCGACTGGGACCAGGCCTCCGCCGAACGCATCGTGCGCGCCGGCAACATCTCCCTCGACGCCCGCGTCGGCGCCCTCTCCCAGGGCCAGGCCACCCGCGTCGCCCTCGCGCTCGCCTTCGGCAAGCGCCCCGACCTGCTGCTCCTGGACGAACCGCTCGCCGACCTCGACCCGCTGGTCCGCATCGAGGCCATGGGCCTGGTCATGGCGGAGGTCGCCGACCGCGGCACCACCGTCGTCATGTCCTCCCACGTGCTCTCCGAGCTGGAGAACGCCTGCGACCACGTCCTGCTGCTCAAGGACGGCGCCGTACGCCTCGACGGCGACGCCCAGCGGCTGTGCGACACCCACGTCCGGATCACCGGGCTCGCCGACCCCGCCACGGACGACGGGCTGCCGCCGGACGTCGACCGCGCTGGCGTCGTCGAGGCCGCCGTCACCGGGCGGCAGGTGCACGCCCTCCTCCGTCACAGCGACTGGTCCCCGGGCGACCCGTGGATCGTCGAGAACCCCTCCCTGGAAGATCTCTTGCTCGCGTACCTGCGTTCCGACAGCACGCCCAGCACGCCCGCCGAGGCCGCCGCATGAAGGGCACCCTCTGGCTCGCCTGGCGCCAGCAGCGCGCACTGATCCTGACCGGCGCCGCCGTCCTCCTCGCCGTGGCAGCCTGGGTCGCCGTCATGCGCGCCGACATGACCGGCTTCATCAGCAGCCACCACATCCCCACCGCCACCTGCAAGGGCTGGGACGGCGACTGCCAGAGCGAAGCCGCCCGCACGCTGCTGGACGACAACAACGGCCCCCTGCGCGCCCTCGGCTCCCTCAGCACCGCCCTGCCCGTCCTGATCGGCATCTTCTGGGGCGCGCCCCTCCTCGGCCGCGAACTGGAGAGCGGTACGTGGAAGCTCGCGCTCACCCAGGGCGTCAGCATCCGCCGCTGGTTCACCACCCGTTACGCCCTCGCCGCCGCCTGCACGGTGCTCGGCTCCGCCGTCCTCGCCGCGCTCGTCGCCTGGTGGTGGTCGCCGGTCTCCAACATGCTCGACGGCCTCTACTGGCACGACGGCTACGTCTTCAACGCCACCGGCCCCGCCGCCATCGCCTGCGCCCTCTTCGGCCTCGCCGCCGGCACGGCCGCAGGCCTGCTGATCCGGCGCACGCTGCCCGCGATGGCCGCCGTGCTCGGCGCCGTCGTGGCCGTGCGGTTCGCGCTCCACACCTTCCGCTCCGACTGGATCTCGCCCCAGCTGTGGATCAGCAAGGGCGACGCGCCCCGCCGTGAGATCGGCAGCGGCTGGTCGACCGGGGAGTTCGGCTTCGTCGACGCCGCGGGCCGCCGGCACGCCGTCGCGGACGCCTGCGCCTGGGGCGAGGGCCTGCCCGACCTCAAGACGTGCATGGCCCAGAAGGGCTTCACCGGCCGCTACCGCACGGTCTACCCCAGCAGCGACTTCTGGACCTTCCAGTGGATCGAGACCGGCATCTTCCTCGGCCTGGCCGCGGTGCTGACCGTCCTCGTCGCTTACGTCCTGCGCCGCCGGCTCCTCTGAGCCCGCGGCCGGCCCCGTCCCGCGTTTGCCAACCCCCTACGGAGGTACCGCCCGTGTCCTCGCGCACAGCAGCCGCCCTGCTCAAGAACCGCAGCAACCTCTCCCACAAGGTCCGCTACGCGGTGACCCACCCCGCCCGCATCGCCCCGTACCTCAAGCGCACCGCCCGCGACGGCTGGCTGCGCCTGAAGCACCCCGACCACGTCGACTACTACCGCGCCGTGATGGCCTCCGACACCGCCCGCAACCCCGAGGCCGCCGTCGGCAGCAAGACCCACGACCGCTGGCTCGCCCTCGGCAAGATGCAGTTCGACTACCTCACCGAGCACGGCCTGGCCCCGCGCCACCGCATGCTCGACATCGGCTGCGGCAACCTCCGGGCCGGCCGGCTCTTCATCGACTACCTCGACGCCGGCCACTACTACGGCATCGACATCTCGCCCGACATCCTCATCTCCGCCAAGCGCACCCTCACCACGTACGGGCTCCAGGAGAAGCTCCCGCACCTCACCATCACCCAGAACCTCACCCTCGACTTCCTCCCCGACGCGCACTTCGACGTCGTCCACGCCCACAGCGTCTTCTCGCACTCGCCCGTCGAGGTCATCGAGGAGTGCCTGGCGCACGTCGGCCGGATCCTCGCGCCCGGCGGCTTCTTCGACTTCACGTTCGACCGTACGGAGGGCGCGGAGCACCAGGTGCTCCGCGAGGACTTCTACTACCGCACCGGTACGCTCATCGCCCTCGCCGAGAAGCACGGGCTGCGGGCCCGCTTCATGGACGACTGGGAGAAGCGGCCGCACGGCCAGTCGAAGATTCGGGTGAGCCTGCCCGAGTGAGGGCGGGGAGCGGTGGGAGCCTCGCTCTGTGAGCGATCAGACCCCCACCGCGCCCGCGCCCTCCGGCCGGGAACCCCACCAGGAACCCCACGAGGGCTCCCTCGGCAACCGCCTCAACCGGCTGCGGGCCGCCGTCCTCGGCGCCAACGACGGCGTGGTCTCCACGGCCGGGCTCGTCGTCGGCGTCGCCGGCGCCACCGACTCCCGCGGCACGCTGCTGACCGCCGGGCTCGCCGGACTGCTCGCCGGGTCCATGTCCATGGCCGCCGGCGAGTACGTGTCGGTGAGCACCCAGCGCGACTCCGAGCAGGCCGCGCTCGCCCTGGAGCGGTGCGAGCTCGCCGTCGAGCCGCAGGCGGAACTCGACGAACTCACCGGGCTCCTTGAGGGCAAGGGGCTCACCCATGACCTCGCCCGTGAGGTTGCCGAGCAGCTCACCGAGCACGATGCGCTGCGCGCGCACGCCGAGGTCGAGCTCGGGATCGATCCCGACGAGCTGACCAGTCCCTGGCAGGCGGCCGGGGCGAGCTTCCTCGCCTTCACGGCAGGGTCGCTGCTGCCGCTGCTCGCCATCGTGCTTCCGCCTCCGCACGTCCGGCTGCCGGTGACCGTGGTGGCGGTGCTTGCCGCGCTGGTGCTGTGCGGGTGGGGGAGTGCGCGGATGGGGGATGCGCCGGTGGGGCGTGCGATGTTGCGGAACGCGGCGGGTGGGGCGCTGGCGATGGGGGTGACGTACGGGGCGGGGTCGTTGCTCGGCGCGGCCGGGGTGTGAGCCGTGTTGCGGCTCCGCCGGGGGGTGTGGATTTCGGGTGCGGGTCGTACGTGGCTGGTCGCGCAGTTCCCCGCGCCCCTATCGGGGCGCGGGGGCCCCGCAGAATGACACCGTCCCGCGCCCCTATCGGGGCGCGCGAACGCTCTGCTCAGCCGTACAGCTCCCCGTACGACGGGAATACCCCGCCCGGGCCGTCCACCGTTTCCGCGGCTCGTACTCCCTTTGCCACCGCGCGCGTTACCGCGTCCGCTCCCGCCGCCAGGATTTCGTTCACCGCTCCCGCCGCCAGCAGCGTGGCCGTGTCGCCGAAGACGTCTTCGGCGATCAGGGGGCGGTCGCCCGTGGCCAGGGCGAAGACCGTGTCGCCGTCGTTGAGCAGGTGCACCGGGCGGATGGCGCGGGCGAGGCCGTCGTGGGCCGTGCCGGCGAGCTTCCGGGCCTGGGCGCGGGTCAGTTCGGCGTCGGTGGCGACGACGACGAGCGTGGTGTTGAGCGGCGGCCGCACCGACGCGGCCGAGCGCTTCGCGGACTCCTCCCGGGCCGCGGCAAGCCGCTCCTGCGCGGCCGCGTGGCGGTCCGCCGTCGGGTACTCGACCCGGCCCTCGTAGAGCTGTCCGTACAGGACGCCCGTCGCCGGATCGGCCGGCGAACCCGCGGCGTTGACGACCGCCAGTGCCGCGACCGTCGTGCCCGAGGGCAGCACGACGCTCGCCGTGCCCACGCCGCCCTTCATGCCGCCGGCCACCGCGCCCGTGCCCGCGCCGACGTTGCCCTGCGCGACGGGCGCCCCCACGTCCTCGCGGGCCGCGGCCTCGGCGGCCTCGCGGCCCAGCGCGGCGTCCGGGCGGGCCCGCCAGTCGCCGCCGCGGCCGAGGTCGAAGAGGGCGGCGGCGGGGACGACCGGGACGACCTGCGCGGGGTCGGGGCCGACGCGGAAGCCGCGGCCGCAGTCCTCCAGCCAGGCCACCACGCCGGACGCGGCGTCCAGCCCGTACGCGCTGCCGCCGGAGAGGACGACCGCCTCCACGCGCTGGACGAGGTTGCGCGGGTCGAGGGCGTCGGTCTCGCGGGTGCCGGGGCCGCCGCCGCGGACGTCCACGGCGGCCACGGCGCCGCCCTCCGCGGTGAGGATGACGGTGGTGCCGGTGAGCGCGCCGGGGCCGGAGCGACGGGCGTGGCCCACGCGGATGCCGGGGACGTCGGTGAGCGCGTCCATGGGCCCGCGGGCGGGTGCATTCGTCATACAGCCATGCGTATCACGCCGCTGCGGGCGGCGGGTTCTTTGTGGACAACCAGACCCCCGCCCCCACGGTCGCCGACGCCACCAGCCCCGTCAGCAACACCGCGCTGCCACCCGCGAACGTGCAGGCCAGAATGGCCAGTGCGGACACCGGGAGCACCAACTGCTGGGCCGTGCCGCGCTTGTAGTGCCGGGAGTGGAACAGCCAGACCAGGAACATGAACAGCGCCCCGGGGACCGTCACCGCGCCGGACGCCGCGAACGTGGAGACGTGCGCCTTGCCGACGGCCTGTTCGACCGCCACCTCGATGCCGGCGCCGATCGCCGCCGCCGCCGCGAACACGAAGTAGTGCCCGTAGCCCCACAGGAACGACTGCCGGTTGGAGGCCAGGTGCTGGTGGATGGGGACGGCGAAGTAGATCCAGAACGCGGCGAAGATCAGCAGCAGGCCGCCCGCCGCCATCGGCAGCAGCTCGCCCAGCTCCTCGCTCTCCTCCAGCGCCGACTGCACGGCCACGGTGGCCGCCGAGACCGTCTCGCCCAGCACGATGATGGTGAACAGCCCGTACCGCTCGGCGATGTGGTGCGGGTGCCAGGCCGTCTGCCAGTCCTTCTCGGCGACGACCGGCACCGCCAGCTCGGCGCAGGCCATCACCAGGAACACCCACGGCTTGGCCCGGTCCGGCAGGAACAGCAGCCCCAGCCAGCCCACCTGGCACAGCGAGACCCCGGCCGCGTACTTCAGCGCCGTCCGCCGCTCCGCGCCCCGCGTGGAGCACGCGGCCCGCAGCCACTGCGACACCAGCGCCAGCCGCATCACCAGATAGCCGAACCACACCACCGCGAAGTCGCTGCGGTCGAAGGCGCGGGGGATGCCCGCCGCCAGGATCAGCACGCCGGTGATCTGGATCAGCGTCACCACGCGGTAGAGGACGTCGTCCGTGTCGTACGCGGACGCGAACCACGTGAAGTTCAGCCACGCCAGCCAGATCGCGAAGAACACCATCAGATAGCCGGGCACGCCGTGCGCCGCGTGCCCTTCGGCGAGCGCGTGCACGAGTTCGCGGCCCGCGACGGCCACCGCGACGACGAAGCACAGGTCGAAGAAGAGCTCCAGCGGCGTGGCCGCCCGGTGCTCCTCCTCGCGCCCGCGGCCCGCCATCCGCCGCAGCACGGGGCCGCCTCCCGGCGGGGCGGGTCCGCCGTCCGGCGGGGGTGCGTCCTCGCTCATACGGCGATTCTCGCCGGGCAGGGGTTCGCCCGCGCGGCGGAGCCGTACGTACGGGTTCGCTCGCGCGGTGGAGCAGACGTACGGGGTTCCGCCCGGTCCGGCACCGCCGACTCCCGTACGTGGTGGTGGCTCGCCGTTGCGGCGGAAACGACGTGGCCGGGGCAGTCGCTGCCCGACCCGTACCCTGGGCGTATGAGTGACACCGCCCCCGAGGCCGCCGCGCAGCCCGCCCCGCGGCCGCGTAACCCCGCCGCCGCGCTGATCTTCGACGACCCGCTGGCGCAGCAGTCCTCGGACGACACCGACCGCGGCTGGGGCGACCGGCCGGCCGGCGGCGGGTCCGCCGCGGACCTCGCCCGCTTCCTGGACGAGAAGCCCCCGCACCACATCTGACGGCGGACACCCGCGCCGGAGGCGCCCGGCGCTACCGCTGCGCCGGCACCGTCTCCGAGCCCGGCTCCCGCCGCTGTTCCACGAGCGCGTCGCGGATCTGGGCGAGCAGCTCCAGCTCGGTCTCCTTGGCCGGGGCGGCCGGCTGCCGCGCCGCCTGCCGGTCCTGCCAGCGCTTCATGGGCAGCAGCATCAGGAAGTAGACGACCGCGGCCGTGATCAGGAAGGTCAGCGAGGCGCTGAGCACCGAGCCCCACTGGATGAAGACGCCCTTGGTGACCTCACCGGCCGCGTTCTTGACGCAGGGGCCCTTCAGGCAGGACGCGTAGTGATCGAGGTCCTTCGTGCCGAAGGCCCCCACCACGGGGTTGATCACGCCCTTGACCACCGAGTTCACGATGTTCGTGAACGCGGCGCCGATGACGACGGCGACGGCGAGGTCTATGACGTTGCCCCGCATGAGGAACGCCTTGAATCCGCCGAGGATCCCTGTCTTCGTCGTCGTCACCGCACAGCCCTTCTGCTCCTGTCTCCGGCCGAATGTCCCGGAACTTCCGGAATAGAGGATTCCACATCGGCCGGGGACGCCGTCGTCAAGGCAGTTCGATACCCAGGTCCCAGCCCTGGTGCGCGTCCGCGCACAGACAGTTCCGCTCCTTGGTCTCCGGCAGCGCCGTGACCGCCGCGAAGAGCACCTCGCGCAGCCGGCCCACGTTCTCCCCGAAGACCCGCATGACCTCGTCGTGCGAGACGCCCTCGCCGCTCTCGGCGCCCGCGTCCAGGTCCGTGACCAGCGCCATCGAGGTGTAGCAGAGCTCCAGCTCGCGGGCGAGGACGGCCTCGGGGTGCCCGGTCATGCCGACGACCGACCAGCCTTGCGCCGCGTGCCAGCGCGACTCGGCGCGCGTGGAGAAGCGCGGCCCCTCTATGACGACCATCGTGCCGCCGTCCACCACCGGCTCCCAGCCCTTGCCGCGCGCCACCGCGACCGCCACCGCGCGGCCGGTGGGGCAGTAGGGGTCGGCGAAGCTGGTGTGGACGACGTTGGGCACCCGGCCGTCGGGCAGCATCTCGCCGTCGAAGTAGGACTGCGCCCGCGCCTTCGTGCGGTCCACGAGCTGGTCCGGGACGACGAGCGTGCCCGGCCCGTACTGCGGCTGGAGCCCGCCGGTCGCGCACGGGGCGAGGACCTGGCGCACGCCGAGCGAGCGCAGGGCCCACAGGTTGGCCCGGTAGTTGATGCGGTGGGGCGGGAGGTGGTGGCCGCGGCCGTGGCGGGGGAGGAAGGCGACCCGGCGCCCGGCGAGCTCGCCGACGAAGACGGAGTCGCTCGGCGATCCGTACGGGGTCATCACCGTGACCTCGGTCACATCCTCCAGGAAGGAGTAGAAGCCCGACCCCCCGATGACGCCGATGTCCGCCCGTGCGCTCTGCATTTCGACCATGGACGTCACCCTAACGGCGGGTACCCGTACGCCACAGGGCCCTTCACCTCCGTCCGGGATCCGTAAGGGATCCGCAGGGAGGTGAAGGGCCCTGTGGGAAAGCGCGGGACGGCCTCAGGCGGCCGACGTGCCGGTGGCGGCGGGCGTCGACGAGGACGACTTCGACTCGCCGCTCTTCGCGGCCGGAGCCGCGGTCGAGGTGCTGGACGAGGACGACGACGGCTTCGCGGGCGAGCTGCTGGACGACGAGCCGCGGCTGTCGTTCCGGTAGAAGCCGGAGCCCTTGAAGACGATGCCGACCGCAGAGAAGACCTTCTTCAGGCGCCCCTCGCAGCTGGGGCACTCGGTCAAGGCGTCATCCGTGAACTTCTGCACCGCCTCGAGGCCCTCGCCGCACGCGGTGCACTGGTACTGGTAAGTCGGCACTTGCTCCTCCTGGCACTCTCACTCATTGAGTGCTAACGACGCTCCATAGTGCAGTATTCCGGTCCGTCAGTCCACCGATACCGGCTCACGGTGACCGACCCCACGTGCCGCGACGACCGACTCCGAGCGCGGGGTCAGCGCCTTCCGCAGCGTCAGCAGGACCAGCAGCGCGATCGCCGTACCGCCCAGCGGCACCAGGAAACCGGCGCTCGCGTCGTGGGCGTCGATCAGCCGGCCGCCCACGGTCGCACCGGCCGCCTGGCCGAGGCCGACGGAGCCGGTGAGCCACGTGAACGCCTCGGTACGGGCGCTCGCCGGGACCAGCTTCTCCACCAGCGTGTAGCCGGTGATCAGCGACGGTGCGATGCACAGGCCCACCAGCATGCCCAGGGCGCCCAGCAGCACCATGTGGTGCGCGGCCCACAGCGGGGTCGTGGCCAGCACCAGCAGCGGGAAGCCCAGCAGCAGGCGGCGCTGCGGGCTCAGCTTCCAGGCGATGATGCCGCAGGCGACGCCCGCGATCATGTTCCCGGCCGCGAAGGCGCCGTACATCAGGCCGTTGAGGCCCGGCTCGCCCATCTCCTTGGTGAAGGCCGTCATCGACACCTGCATGCCGCCGAAGACGGTGCCGATGCCCAGCATGACGACCGCCAGCACCCGCACGCCCGGCACGGACAGCGCGGAGACGCGCTCGCCCGCCCCGGCGGCGCCCGCGGCCCCGCGGCTCGCCTGCGGCTGCGTGCGCCGCTGCGAGGCGAACAGCAGACCGCCGGCCAGCGTCAGCACGGCCTCCGCGACGAGGCCGGCGGCCGGGTGGACGCCGGTGCACAGCGCCGTGGCCAGCACCGGGCCGATCACGAAGGTGAACTCGTCGGTGACGGACTCGAAGGCCGCGGCGGTGGACATGAGCGGCGAGCCGTCCAGCTTGGCGGCCCAGCGCGCCCGCACCATCGGGCCTATCTGCGGAGTCGAGGCACCGGCCGGGACGGCCGCCACCAGCAGCGCCCACAGGGGCGCGTCCGACAGCGCGAGCACCGTCAGCAGCGAGATCGCCGCCGCGTGCACGATGACGCCGGGGATCAGGACCGCGGCCTGGCCGAAGCGGTCCGCGAGCTTGCCGCCCTGCGGCGCGAACAGGGCCATCGCCACGCCCGCGGTCGCCGAGACGGTGCCCGCGGTGCCGTACGAGCCGGTGGTGTCGTTGACCAGCAGCAGGATGCCGATGGTCAGCATGGCGAACGGCTGCCGGGCCAGGAAGCCCGGCAGCAGGAACGTCCACGCGCCGGGGGTGCGCAGCAGCTGCCCGTATCCGGGCCGTTCGTTGACCGTGGATGCCACGGCCCAGGCCTTTCCGCCGCCTGGTAGCGCGCCACCGGGACGGCAAGCCGCCACGGAGCGCGCCGAGAGCTGTCCTCTCGCGCAGGACCGTGGTAGATGCCTTCCGGCCGCCTCGTGCGACCGCGGCCGCCGTGCGGTCGCGCCAGCCCTGCATCAGGCAGAGTTGGTTCGGTGTGAATCTGGGGAATCCTCCCGCGGGGAGCGGGAGTGAATGATTACTTCCTCTTTATCATACGGGGGCCCTTGGATATGCCTATGGCCTTCGTCACAGAGGGCCCCGCGGAGGCCTCCGCGCGCTCCTCACGGCCCCCCAGCCAGCCCGCCAGCTTGCCGCCCTCGCCGACCGCCCGCAGCCGCTTCTCGGTCGCGTCGCGCACCGGGTCCGTGGCCACCACCAGCAGCTCGTCGCCCAGCCGCAGCACCGTCGAGGGCCCGGGCACGAAGCTCTTGCCCTCCCGTACGACGAGCGTGACCGCCGCCCCGGCGGGCAGCCGCAGCTCCGAGACCTCGACGCCGTGCATGCGCGAGCCCTCCGGGATGGAGACCGACAGCAGGTGGCCGCGCAGCCGCTCCAGCGGCGCGGACTCGATGCCGAGGTCCTCCGGCGGCTCGTTCTCGCCCAGCCGCAGGTGCCGGGCCAGCCACGGCAGCGTCGGCCCCTGGACCAGCGTGTAGACGATCACCAGCACGAAGACGATGTTGAAGATCGTGCGGCTGTCCTCCACCCCGGCCACCATCGGGATGGTGGCCAGGACGATCGGCACGGCGCCGCGCAGCCCGGCCCACGACAGCAGCGCCTTCTCCTGCCAGGGGGTGCGGAAGGGCGCCGTGCTGAGGAAGACGGACACCGGCCGCGCGACCATCGTCAGGACCAGCCCCACGACCAGCGCGGGGATGATGTCGTCGCCCAGCTCGTGCGGGGTGACCAGCAGGCCCAGCAGGACGAACATGCCGATCTGGGCGATCCAGCCGAGCCCCTCGGCGAAGCCGCGGGTGGCCGGCCAGTGCGGCAGCTTGGCGTTGCCGAGGATCAGCGCCGCGAGGTAGACGGCGAGGAAGCCCGAGCCGTGCGCGAGGGCGCCGCCCGCGTAGGCGGCGGTGGCGATGGCCATCACGGCGATGGGATAGAGGCCGGAGGCGGGCAGGGCCACGTGCCGCAGCGTGTACGCGCCGAGGAAGCCGACGGCGAGGCCGACGGCGGCGCCGATCGCCAGCTCCAGGGCGATCTTCCCGAGGAGCAGGTACCAGTGCTCGACGGGCCCGGCCGCCGAGAAGGCGACGACGAGGATGACGACGGGGGCGTCGTTGAAGCCGGACTCCGCCTCAAGGACACCGGTGAGCCGGGACGGCAGGGGAACGTTGCGCAGGACGGAGAAGACGGCAGCCGCGTCCGTCGAGGACACCACCGCACCGATGATCAGGGCCTGCCGCCACTCGACGCCCGCCAGGTAGTGCGCGGCGGCGGCCGTGAGGCCCACGCTCACCGCGACACCGAAGGTGGACAGCACGGCCGCGGCGGGCAGCGCGGGTTTGATTTCGTGCCACTTCGTCCCGAGTCCGCCCTCGGCGAGGATGACGACCAGGGCGGCGTAGCCGATGACCTGGGTCAGCCCCACGTCATTGAAGGAGACGCCGATGCCGTCCTGGCCGATGGCGACCCCTATGCCGAGGTAGATGAGCAGGCTGGGCAGCCCGCTGCGCGAAGAGATGCGCACCGCCGCCACCGCGACGAGCAGCACGAGGGAGCAGATCAGCAGGAGTTCGTTGAGGTGGTGGACAGTCAGGGGCCAGGTCCCTTCACGCGCGCACCGGAGTGCGTGGTCGGTGCAATGGCGGAGCGCATTGCCATGGGCAGGGCCGGAACGTTCCTCCGGCCAGGCGGTAGTTCATTTCCTCATCTAATATTTTACGGGTTCTTAACGCGTTACGGGCGGGTGAGGGCGCCAAGAGGGATTGATGTCACTGCACGGTCCGGCATCCGCGTCCGGCCGCTCAGCGCCCTGCGCCTATGGTTGCTTCCAGCACTCCAGGACCACCCTGCCCCTCTAAGGACAGCGATGCCCTCCAACAAGACCGGCCCTTCCGGCAAGAAGAAGGGGCGCCGCGCCCGCCTGCTCGCGATCGTCGTCGTGCTGCTGCTCGTCGCGGGCATCGGCTACGGCGCGTACTGGAGCGTCAGCACCGTGCGCGCCTCCTTCCCGGAGACCAGCGGCACCCTCCAGCTCAAGGGTCTCAGCGGGGAGGTCAAGGTCAAGCGCGACGACCACGGCATCCCGCAGGTCTACGCGGACAACGCCGAGGATCTCTTCCGCGCCCAGGGCTTCGTGCAGGCGCAGGACCGGTTCTGGGAGATGGACGTCCGGCGCCACCTGACGGCGGGCCGCCTGTCCGAGATGTTCGGCGAGGACCAGGTCGAGACCGACGCGTTCGTCCGCACCATGGGCTGGCGGAAGGTCGCGCAGGAGGAGTACGACACCAAGCTGTCGGCCACCACCAAGAAGTACCTCCAGGCCTACTCCGACGGTGTCAACGCCTACCTCAAGGACCATCAGGGCAAGTCGCTGTCCGTCGAATACGCGGCCCTGGAGTTCCAGAACGACTACAAGCCCGAGCAGTGGACCCCCGTCGACTCGGTCGCCTGGCTCAAGGCCATGGCCTGGGACCTGCGCGGCAACGTGCAGGACGAGATCGACCGCTCCCTCGCCTCGACGCGGCTGAGCCCCCAGCAGATCGACCAGCTCTACCCGGCGTACCCGTACGACCGGAACAAGCCGGTCGTCGAGGGCGGCGGCATCGACCCGGCGACGAAGGAGTTCGACCCGAAGGCCGCGCCGTCGGCACCGGGCTCGACGACCGGTGAGCCGGGCGGGACCGGAGGGACCGGGCGGACCGGCGGAGCGCGTACGGGCAACCAGGGCAACGCCGGCACGCCGGGTACGCAGGGCGGTGCCAGCAACAACGGCAGCGCGGCCACCGGCGGGGGTGCCGGCGCGGCCGGCGGCCTGCACACCGGCCTGACGGCGCTGTCCAACACCCTCGACAAGATGCCCGCGCTGCTCGGCAAGTCCGGCAACGGCCTCGGCTCCAACGCGTGGGTCGTCTCCGGCCAGTACACGACGACCGGCAAGCCGCTGCTCGCCAACGACCCGCACCTCGCGCCGCAGATGCCCTCGCTCTGGTACCAGATGGGCCTGCACTGCACCAAGACCGGCCCGTCCTGCCCGTTCGACGCCGCCGGCTACACCTTCGCCGGCGTGCCCGGCGTCGTCATCGGCCACAACCAGGACATCGCCTGGGGCATGACCAAGATGGGGGCGGACGTCTCCGACCTCTACCTGGAGAAGGTCACCTCCGGCAGCTACCTCTACGACAACAAGCAGGTCCCCTTCGCCACCCGCAAGGAGACCATCAAGGTCGCCGGCGGTGACACCCGCACCATCACCGTCCGCTCCACCCGCAACGGCCCCGTCGTCTCCGACCGCAACAGCGAGCTGGGCAAGGTCGGCCAGGACGCCCCCGTGAAGGACCCGGCGCCGGACCGCGCCGAGGGCTACGCCGTCTCCCTGCGCTGGACCGCGCTCGAAGCCGGCCGCACGATGGACGCGCTGCTCGACATCAACCGCGCCACCGACTTCCCGTCCTTCCGCAAGGCCGCGGCGGGCTTCGACGTCCCCTCGCAGAACCTGCTCTACGCCGACACCAAGGGCAACATCGGCTACCAGGCCCCCGGCCGCATCCCCGTCCGCAAGGGCGACGGCCGCATGCCCGCGCCCGGCTGGGACCCCGCCTACCAGTGGACCGGCTACCTCAAGCCGGGCGAGCTGCCCTGGGAGCTCAACCCCAAGCGCGGCTACATCGTCACCGCCAACCAGCCGGTCACCGACAAGAAGTACCCCTACTCCCTCACCGGTGACTGGGGCTACGGCGCCCGCAGCAAGCGCATCGACGACCTGATCCAGTCGAAGACCAAGGACGGCGGCAAGATCTCGACGGACGACATGCAGAAGATGCAGATGGACAACAGCAGCGAGATCGCCAAGCTGCTCACGCCCTACCTGCTGAAGATCGACGTCAAGGGCTCCAACGAGCGCGAGACGAAGTACGTCCGCGAGGCCCAGAAGCTCCTGGAGGGCTGGGACTACAACCAGGAGGCCGACTCGGCCGCCGCCGCGTACTTCAACGCCGTCTGGCGCAACACCCTCAAGCTCGCTTTCGGCAACAAGCTCCCCAAGGAACTGCGCGTCAAGGGCCAGTGCCTGCGGGTGCGCCCGGCCAACGACGCCGGCCCGCAGGAGGACCTCGACGGCAACGCCCGCCTGGTGCGCGAGTGTGGCGAGCGCGAGCCCGACGCCGCGCAGCCGGACGGCGGCGACCGCTGGTTCGAGGTCGTCCGCTCCATCCTCGACAAGCCCGGCGACGACTGGTGGAAGACCAGCGGCACCCGCGCCAACCCTGGCGCCGCCAACCGTGACGAGCTGCTGGCCCGCGCCATGAAGGACGCCCGCTGGGAGCTGACCTCCAAGCTCGGCAAGGACGTCAACTCCTGGAGCTGGGGCCGCCTCCACCAGCTCAACCTGAAGAACCAGACCCTCGGCAAGGACGGCCCCGGCATCGTCCGGTGGATGCTCAACCGCGGCCCGTGGAACCTGGCCGGCGGCGAGGCCGCGGTCAACGCGGCGGGCTGGAACGCGGCGGGCGGCTACGAGGTGACCCGGGTCCCGTCCATGCGGATGGTCGTCAACCTCGCCGACCTCGACAAGTCCCGGTGGATCAACCTCACCGGCGCGTCCGGGCACGCGTACAACGCGCACTACTACGACCAGACGGACAAGTGGGCCAAGGGCGAGCTCCTGCCGTGGGCTTTCAGCCCGGATGCGGTGAAGAAGGGCACGGACGCGGAGCTGACCTTGAAGCCGTAAGGCTTGTGGCCGGTGTCCCGGACGGGCTGGTTTTGCTGAGACCTCAGCAAAACCAGCCCGTCCGGCGTTTGAGGACGAGCGCGTCAGCGCGAAAAACGCCGCACGCCGGACGGCGTCACCACCGCGTCCACGGGACGATCGTGCGCCTCTGCCGGGACTTCGGCGATCACCTCGCTGTCGTACAGCAGGACAACCCGCACCGGGGCGGCCCCGGACGCGGCCAGCCGCGCCAGCACCCGGTCGTACGACCCCCCGCCGCGGCCGAGCCGCATCCCCCGCCCGTCCACGGCCAGCCCGGGCAGCAGCACCGCGTCCGCGGACGTCACGGCCTCCGGCCCGAGCCGGGGGCCGTCGGGCTCCAGAAGCCCCCGCCCGGCCCGTACGAGACGGTCCGGGCCCCCGTACACCGCCCAGTCGAGATCGTTGTCCTCCAGGAGCACGGGAAGCAGCACCCGTACCCCCCGCCGGCGGAGCGCCTCCAGGAGCGCGCGCGTGCCCGGCTCGCGCCCCACAGACACGTAGGCCGCCACCGTTCCCGCCTCCGCGAGCTCCGGGAGCTCCAGGGCGCGGCGGGCCAGCGCGTCGCCCGTCACGACCACGTCATCCGTGGTCAACGCGGATCTCACCGCCAGGAGATCCCGCCGCAACTCAGCCTTCGTACCGTCGTACTTGATCACTGTGCGTACAAACTCCTTGCGTGGGGGCATACTCGGTGGAGCCTCATCTTCCGCTCAATCTCAACGGATAGTGTTCGGCCCATGACTCATTCGCGTCCTCGGATCAGCAAGGCTGTCATCCCCGCAGCCGGTCTCGGCACCCGGTTTCTGCCTGCCACCAAGGCCACGCCCAAGGAGATGCTGCCGGTCGTCGACAAGCCGGCGATCCAGTACGTGGTGGAGGAGGCCGTCCTCGCCGGACTCTCGGATGTCCTGATGATCACAGGGCGTAACAAGCGCCCGCTGGAGGACCACTTCGACCGCAACTACGAGCTGGAGGAGGCGCTGCGCCGCAAGGGCGACGAGTCGCGGCTGGCGCGCGTCCAGGAGTCCAGCGACCTGGCGACGATGCACTACGTCCGCCAGGGCGACCCCCGGGGCCTCGGCCACGCCGTCCTGTGCGCCGCCCCGCACGTCGGGAACGAGCCCTTCGCCGTCCTCCTCGGCGACGACCTGATCGACATCCGGGACCCGCTGCTGTCCCACATGGTCGCGATCCAGCGCAAGCACGGCGGCAGCGTGATCGCGCTGATGGAGGTCGAGCGCGCCCAGATCGGGATGTACGGCTGCGCGGCCGTGAAGCCGACCGACGCCGAGGGTGTGGTGCAGGTCACGGGCCTCGTCGAGAAGCCCGAACCGTCCGAGGCGCCCAGCAATTACGCGGTGATCGGCCGGTACGTCCTCGATCCGGCCGTCTTCGACGTGCTGCGCGAGACCCCGCCCGGCCGCGGCGGGGAGATCCAGCTCACGGACGCCCTCCAGGCGCTGGCCGCCGAGCCCGGCCTCGGCGGGCCCGTGCACGGCGTGATCTTCAAGGGCCGCCGCTACGACACCGGTGACCGCGGCGACTACCTCCGCGCCATTGTCAGACTGGCCTGCGAGCGCGAAGATCTTGGTCCGGACTTCCGCGCCTGGCTCCGTCGCTATGTGACCGAGGAGATGTAGCCCCTTGAGCAGCACCGCCGACACGGCAGCCGCCGGCCCGCGCCCCGGCCCCGCCCCCGCCGAGAGGGACAAGCGGGACGAGCGGGATGAGCCGGGCCGCCTGTGGACGGTGGACGAGCACCTCGCCGACATCCTGGCGAAGGTCCGGCCCCTGGAGCCGATCGAGCTCCAGCTGCCCGAGGCCCAGGGGTGCGTCCTGGTCGAGGACGTCACCGTCCCGGCCGCCCTCCCGCCCTTCGACAACAGCTCCATGGACGGCTACGCGGTCCGCACGACCGACGTCGAGGGCGCCACGGAGGAGTTCCCGGCGGTCCTCACCGTCATCGGCGACGTCGCGGCGGGCAGCGGCACACCGCCCACGGTCGGCCCCGGCGAGGCCGCCCGGATCATGACCGGTGCCCCGCTGCCGCCCGGCGCCGAGGCCGTCGTTCCCGTCGAGTGGACGGACGGCGGCGCGGGCGCCGGCCCCGCCGCCGCCATGGCCGCCCACAGCGCCGTCCCCGAGCGCTCGGGCGGCGAGGTCCGCATCCACCGTCCCGTGGCCGCCCGCGCCCACGTCCGGGCCCGCGGCAGCGACGCCTGTACGGGCGAGCTCGCGCTCGCCGCCGGGACCGTCCTCGGCCCGGCCCAGATCGGGCTGCTCGCGGCCATCGGGCGCGCCACGGTCCTGGTGCGGCCGCGCCCGCGCGTGGTGGTCATGTCCACCGGCAGCGAGCTCGTCCAGCCCGGCGAGGAGCTCGCGCCCGGCCGGATCCACGACTCCAACAGCTACGTCCTCTCCGCCTGCGCGCGGGACGCCGGGGCCATCGCGTACCGCGTCGGCGCCGTCGACGACGACGCCGCGACCCTGCGCGCGACCCTGGAGGACCAGCTCATCCGCGCCGACGCCGTCGTCACCAGCGGCGGCGTCAGCGTCGGCGCGTACGACGTGGTCAAGGAGACGCTGTCCGGGCTGGCGGGCGAGGAGGGCAGCGTCGCGTTCCGGGCGCTGGCCATGCAGCCCGGCAAGCCGCAGGGCTTCGGGCGGATCGGCCCCGACCGGGTGCCGCTCTTCGCCCTCCCGGGCAACCCCGTCAGCTGCTACGTCTCCTTCGAGCTCTTCGTCCGCCCCGCCCTGCGGGCGCTCATGGGGCTCGAACCGGTCGACCGCACCACCGTCCGCGCCGTGTGCACCGACGCCGTCACGTCCTCGCCGGCGGGCCGCCGCCAGTTCCTGCGCGCGCGGTACGAGGCGGGCGACGGCACGGTCTCGCTCGTGGGCGGCGCGGGCTCGCACCTGGTGAAGGCCCTTGCGCAGGCCGACGCGCTCGTCGTCGTCCCGGAGGCGGTCACGGCGCTGGAGGCGGGCACGGAGGTCGACGTCATCCCGCTGGGCTGACCTCTCCTGCCCGCCCCGCGCCGGGGCGCTGCCGGTACGGTGTCTGCCCACACAGGACCCGGACCAGGAGAAGCATGAGCAGCGCCGCCGCCCAGGACCCGCCCGAGCCCTTCCGCCTCACCCACCTCGACAGTGCGGGAGCGGCCCGGATGGTCGACGTCTCGGCCAAGGAGGTCACCGCGCGCACGGCCCGCGCCGCCGGCCGCGTCCTTGTCTCGCCGCGCGTCGTGGAGCTCCTCCGCGGCGAGGGCGTGCCCAAGGGCGATGCCCTCGCCACGGCCCGCATCGCCGGCATCATGGCCGCCAAGCGCACTCCCGACCTGATCCCGCTCTGCCACCCCCTGGCGCTCTCGGGCGTGAAGGTCGAGCTGACGGTCACCGACGACGCCGTCGAGATCACCGCCACCGTGAAGACGACGGACCGCACGGGCGTGGAGATGGAGGCCATGACCGCGGTGAGCGCGGCGGCCCTGACGGTCGTGGACATGGTGAAGGCCGTCGACAAGGGCGCGGTGATCACGGACATCAGGGTGGAGGAGAAGACGGGCGGGAAGTCGGGCGACTGGAGCCGGTCATGAAGGCGCCCATGAGGGCGCTGGTCGTCACGGCGTCGAACCGCGCCGCCGCGGGCGTCTACGAGGACAAGGGCGGCCCCCTCCTCGCCGCCGGCCTCACGGCCATGGGGTTCGCTGTGGACGGGCCCGTCGTCGTGCCCGACGGGGAGCCCGTCG
The DNA here is from genome assembly GCF_044336695.1 of Streptomyces sp. SCA2-17. NCBI lineage: Bacteria > Bacillati > Actinomycetota > Actinomycetes > Kitasatosporales > Streptomycetaceae > Streptomyces > Streptomyces sp. SCA2-17. The sequence continues at coordinate 2,469,869 of NZ_CP117521.1, read as the reverse complement.
CGGCGGCCCTGCGGGACGGGGTCGCCGCCGCCTACGACGTGATCGTCACCACCGGCGGCACCGGCCTGTCCCCGACCGACCGCACGCCCGAGGCGACCCGCCCCCTCCTCGACCGCGAGGTCTCCGGCATCGCCGAGGCCGTCCGCGCCGAGGGCCTGGCGAAGGTGCCCACGGCCGCGCTCTCCCGCGGCCTGGCCGGGCTGGCCGGCCGGACGCTGATCGTGAACCTGCCCGGATCGACGGGCGGCGTCCGCGACGGCCTCGCCGTGCTGGGCCGGCTGCTGGTCCACGCGGTGGAGCAGGTCCGCGGGGGCGACCACCCGAGACCGGGGGGCCCGCACTGAACGCCGGCTGGCCGGCCGAGCCGGCGGACGGGGACGTCGTCCTGCGGCCCATCCGGATGCGCGACCAGCACGCGTGGCGCGAGGTCAACCGGCGCAACCGCGACTGGCTGCGGCCCTGGGAGGCCACGATCCCGCCGCCCCCGCCGGGCGGCCCGGTCACGCACCGCCCCACGTACCGGCAGATGGTGCGGCACCTGCGGGCCGAGGCGCACGCGGGGCGCATGCTGCCGTTCGTCATCGAGTACCAGGGCCGGCTGGCCGGGCAGCTGACCGTGGCGGGGATCACGTGGGGCTCGATGTGCTCGGCCCACATCGGCTACTGGGTGGACGAGGCCGTCGCGGGCCGCGGCGTGATGCCGACCGCGGTCGCGCTCGCGGTGGACCACTGCTTCCGCTCCGTCGGCCTGCACCGCGTGGAGGTCTGCATCCGGCCGGAGAACCTCCCCAGCCGCCGCGTCGTGGAGAAGCTGGGCTTCCGGGAGGAGGGGCTGCGGCCCCGCTACCTCCACATCGACGGCGCCTGGCGCGACCACCTGGTCTACGCACTGACGGCCGAGGAGGTCCCGGAGGGGCTCTTGCAGCGCTGGCACCGGTCCCGCCCCGGCACCCCTCAGAAATAGAATAGATATTCGAAAGTGACCGTCAATGGACGGTATTCGAGTGGACTCGGTCCCAACAATCACAAAAAAAGTTCGAGATATCAGCCGGATCGTGCGACACACCGGGCCAATTGGCGGAATCCCCTGCGCGTACCCCTCTACGGTGTGAAGTGTGAGCAGCAGCGGCCTCATCTACGCAGTCATCGTCGGGGCCTGGGCCGCCTACTTGGTGCCGATGTGGCTCCGTAGGCAGGACGAGCTCAATGAAGCCCGTCCGACGGAACGCTTCAGCACCGCCATCCGGCTCTTGTCCGGACGGGCGGGGATGGAGCGCCGTTACGCCAAGGACCTGGAAGTGCGCGCCGCCGACGACGCGCCGGTCTCAAGCGACCCCGCGGAGCCGGCGGCCCGCGGGCCCGAGCCGGAAGCGCCGACCGAAATGGTCGACGTCCGGCCCTTCGGCATGCCCGGGGGTGTGCCCGGAGCGGGCGGCGGAGCCCCGGCGGAAGCGCCGGCCCCGGCGGGCCCGCCGGCGGGCCACGCAGGCTCCCCGGGCGCCCAGGGAGCCGCGGGGGAGCGTGCCGGGTCCTCCGCGACCCCGGCGGCCGCCGCCGCCCGCGCCCGGCGCACGAAGGTCCTCGCGCGCCGGCGCCGCACCACGGTCGTCCTCTTCCTGGCCTTCACCCTGGGCGCGGTCGTCGCCGGCGTCGGCGGGCTGGCGTTCCTGTGGGTGCCGGCCGTCCCGGCGGGGCTGCTCAGCGCCTACATCGTCTACCTGCGGATGCAGGAGCGGCGGCGCTTCGCCTTCACCATGGACCAGCGGCGCGCCGAACTGGCCGCCCAGCGCCTTCGCGAGGGCCGCGTCCGCCCTCGCCAGGCGGCGGACCCCCACGCCGCCGCCGACCCCGTTGACACCGTCGCCCACCCGGCGCCCCCCGCCGACCACTCGGTCGAGCCGTCGCCCGCGGCGGGCCGCCGCGCCCTCGTGGAGCAGACGGACCACGCGGAGTGGGTCGACCAGCAGCGCGACCGCGGCGCGGCCGAGAGCTGGGACCCGGTCCCCGTCCCCCTGCCCACGTACGTCACCGCGCCCGTCGCCCCGCGCGCCGGCGACAACGTCGACCTGGGCGCCCCCGACACCTGGAGCTCCGCCCGCTCCTCCACCGCCGACCCGGCCGCGGACCGCGCCCGCGCCGCCGCGGAGGAGCGCCGCCCCTCCCGCCCCCGCCGCCGCACCCGCGAGGGCGGCCGCACCCCCCTCTTCGACCAGTACGCCGACGACGACCGCCCCCGCGCCGCCAACGAGTGATCCATGCCACTCCACCCGCCCCGGCCGCCTGACCAGCGGGGAGCGGATTACCGAGCACCCGGATGGAGCTGCTAGAGTTTCACTCGTTGCAAGGGCCTGTGGCGCAGTCCGGTAGCGCACCTCGTTCGCATCGAGGGGGTCAGGGGTTCGAATCCCCTCAGGTCCACAGCAATGGATCCCGTCCGATCTGATAGATCGGGCGGGATCTTTTTATGTTCCCCTGCGGGCGCCGCAGTTGTGCGGCCGGGGCCGGGGTCGCTGCGCTCGCTGCGGTCAGAGTTTGCGGGCCACCTTCCGTGCCACCTTCACCACGTCTCCCGATGGCTTTGTCCTGAGGGTGGGGTGGTGGTGGAGCCAGTCTTCTTCCAGGGCGTACCAGTCGATGGGCTTCGGTTTGCGGCGAGTGGTCAGGGCCGCGTCCAGTTCCGTGAAGTAGGCCGTCCAGCGCTTGCGGTAGAGGCCGCCGACCAGGCCCGACCACTCGCGGTTGGCGTAGTCGTGGAGCTTGCCGGTGTCGGCGGAGGCGCGGGGGCCCCAGGTGGTGAGGAGGGTGAGGGCGTCCTGTTCGAGGCGGTCGCGTTCGGCTTCCGAGGAGCCCCAGGCGCGGGCGGCGGCCGTCCAGTGGCTGAGCAGGTGGCGTTCGTCGGTGGCGACGGTCTCTTCCAGGAGGGTCATCCAGTCGAGCCACTGGCGGGTCAGGTCGCGCAGGCGGGCCCGGTCGCCCGCCTCGTAGGCCGCCTTGATCCGGGGGAGGAGGATGCGGCTGCGCTGGGAGATGGACTGGCGGGTGACGTCCAGGAGGTCGTAGCGGTAGGCCGGGCTGGCGCGCAGGGCCGGGGCCACCGCCAGGAGTTCGGGGAGGGCTTTGTCGAAGGCGTCCGGGTCGTAGCGCAGTTGGCGCGGTGACCAGTTGGCGGCGTGGGTGACGGCCAGGTCGGGGCGGGCGCCGAAGAGGCCGTCGGCGGCCTCGCTCCAGCCGTCCTCGCGGGTCGTGCCGTAGGCGGTGCGGCGCAGGACGTCCCAGGCGCGGACGGCGTGCGGGTCGGCGGCGCCGTAGCGGTAGCGGGGCCACTGCCGGAACCAGTCCTCCAGGTCGATCCGGCCGTCGGTCCAGGCCAGGTCGCTGAAGAGGGCGAACGCCGCGGGGTTGTTGTCGGCGGCCTCGGGCATCAGGGCGATGCCCTTGAGCGCGCTGCCGGGTTTGGTGCGCCAGTCCTCGTAGAGCTTCGCCCAGTCGCGGGTGTTGGCGCCCATGGCGGTGTGCCCGCCGAAGTTCCAGATCGAGCCGAAGGCGTACGGGGTGCCGCCCCAGTCGTCCTCGCGGTCGGTGACCTTCGGGTAGTGGTCGGGGACGCCGTCCAGGACGAGCATCCGGCGGCGGTCGACGGCGTCGAGGATGGCGCGGCGCGGGTTCTCCTGCCAGCCGAGGATGGCCCAGGTGGCGTGCGGGTGGGCGGCGCGCAGGGCCTTCTCGACGGCGCGGGCGGCGTCGGCGACGGGCACGTCGCCGGGCTTTCCGCCCTCGTGCAGCAGGTCCATCTTGTACATGGACGTGGCGCCGTAGAGCTCCTTCTGGACCCGGTAGAACGTGGCCGCGACGCGGCGGAAGTGCGCGGTGCGCGGGTCGAGCCAGTCGGGCCGGCGGAAGCCGCCCCAGGTGCCCTGCGGGACGGTGCGGGCACCGGGGTTGTGCTGGGCGAAGCCGGGCGGGACGGTGCCGTAGTAGCCGGGGAGGACCGGGGTCATGCCCAGTTCGCGGAGCCGGCCGACGATTTTCTGCGCGAGGGCCGTGCGGCGCTTCAGGAGCTCCGCCGACAGCGGGCCGCCGTAGCCCTCCATGTTCTGGAGCAGCCACCACGGCTGGTGCGCCGGGCCCGGCAGCCACGCGCGCAGCTCGGCGTCGCCGTAGCCGTGTTCGCGGAACGTGCGGTGGTAGACCGCGTCCGCGCCCGCGTAGACCAGCACCTCGTTGAAGCCGTGCAGCGCCAGCACGTCGATTTCGCGCTGCCAGTAGTCCCAGCCGTTGTACGGGCCGGTGTAGCCGTCGCTGGTGTCGTTGAGGACGAAGCGGTGGGGGACGTTCGCCGCCCTGACGACGGGGGTGCGGACGCCGGGGAGGCGGGCGGGCAGGGCGGCGGTCTGCGCGCCGTTCCAGGAGAAGTGGGCGTGGGCGACGTGCCTGAGGTACCAGTGGAAGCCCGTGAGCTGCACGGCGGGCGTCGTCCCCGACACCTCCAGCGCGCCCTCCCGCCCGGACACCCGGAAGGCGTCCGCGCCGCCCTTGCGCGGCACCGTGCGGAAGGTGACCTGCCGGTGGTGGCGGGGCAGCAACCGGGCGAGGGCGGCCGCGGCCGCTCCCGCGGCTCCGGCCGCCGCACCCTCCGCGTCCGGGAGGCCGGCCGCGGCGCTCCCGTCCCCGGCGGAGACCACGGCGTCGAAGTCGGAGGAGGCGGAGGAGGCGGCGGAGCCGGAAGAGGCGGAGGAGGCCGCGGAGCCTGCCGCGCCGGAGCCCCCGTCCGGGCCGCCCGGCCCGCCGGCGCTCCCCCGCCCGGCCGCCGCGGCCACCCCGGGCACCGTCCCCAGAGCCGCCGCCCCCGCAAGGGCACCCAGGAGCCTGCGACGGGCCATGTACATGAGTGACCTCCACCGTGACGAGCGCGATGCCCCTGCGACAGGAGCGAGGCAGGAGTGAACGGACCGGACCACTGGGGCGCTTTACACGCATTAGGCGCGGCGATCCTACGAGCAGATGAGCGCCACGCCGCAAGGACGCGGGCGCCGAACCAGCCACGCCGGTTACATTTGGCACGAATGGCCCCATCGGAACGCCCGGCCTGCTAGGCGCCACCGCTCCGGCCACCGGCCGCCGGCCCCGCCGGCCCGACCCGAGGAACCGCGTGCGACCGCTCACCGCAGCGCCCGGCGCCGTGGCCCTCGCCGCGGGCCTGCTCGGCACGGCCGTCCTGCTGGGCGGCTGCGCCGACCCCGGCGGCCTGGAGGTCTCCGGGCCGGCCCTCAGCCCCTCGCCGGGCACGGACGCCGTCTACGTCGCCGAGCCGGGCGGCAAGCCGCCGCTGCGCCGGCCCGCCGCCCTGACGCTCTCTCCCGCGGCCACCCTCACCGAGCTGCGCTGGCAGTCCTGGGGCGGCCCGACGGCGGAGGCGTACGGCAGCGTGCACGGCACCTGGTGCCGGCCCGCCTGCGCCCCCGACCGGCCGTACGCCGCCAAGGTCACGCTCAGCGGCCTCGTCAGCCGCGCCGCCGACGGGAACGGCGGGGAGAGTGGGAATGGCGGGAACGGCGGGGACGCTGGGAACAGCGGCGCCGGCGAGGACACCGCCTACTACACCCGTGTCACCGTCGACCCCGAGGGACTGCCCGCCTCGCTCGCCCACGAGCTGCGCGACCTGCGGCTCCCCGTCCCCCCGCGTTAGCCGCCGAGGAGCTGGAAGCCATGGGACTGCGCACGAAGATCGGCGTGGCGATCACCGCCACCGCCGCCCTGGTCGCCGTCATCATGGGCATCGTCGTGCACCACCGCACCGCCACCAGCCAGCTGGAGACCGCGCGGGAGTCCCTGGAGAGCCGGCTCGCCGCGGCCGTCGAGGACCACGCCGCGGGCGCCGACCGGCCGCGCACGCTCATCAACCCCGAGCGCATACCCGGGCCGCTGCGGAAGGCCGTCGAGGCGGGCAAGCGCGCCACGTACCTCGACCGCAGCGGCCCCGTACCGATGCTGTGGGCCGGCAGCCGCCTCGGCCGCGACACGATCGTCGTCAGGCACCCGTACACCCGGCAGACCGCCAACCTCCGCAAGCTCGACGAGGCCCTGTGGTGGGCCGGCGGACTCGGCACCGCCTTCGCCGGCGTCGTCGGCGTGGGCCTCGCGACCGTCGCCGGGCGGCGCCTCAACGCCTCCGCCCGGACGGCCGAGCGCATCGCCGACGGCGACCTCAGCGCCCGCCTCAAGCCGCGCGGCGGGCAGGACGAGATCGCCCGCCTGATCGTCGCCGTCAACACCATGGCCGACGCGCTCGCCGCCCGCCTCCAGGCCGAGCGCGAGGTCACCTCGAACATCGCCCACGAGCTGCGCACGCCCGTGGCCGGCCTGATCGCCGCCGCGGAGGTGCTGCCGCCCGGGCGGCCCGCCGAGCTGGTACGGGAGCGGGCGGAGCGGCTCCGGGCGCTCATGGAGGACGTCCTGGAGGTCGCCCGGCTGGACGGCACCGCCGAGCAGGCCGACACCGAGTTGCGGACGCTGGGCGAGCTGACGCGGCGCGCCGTCCGCGCGGCCGAGATGGACGGCAAGGGCGCCGCCGCGGAGGTGCGGGTCGTGCGGGACTGCCTGGTCGAGACCGACGCGCGGCGCGTCGAACGGATCCTCGCCAACCTCGTCGCCAACGCCTTCCGGCACGGCGGCGCGCCCGTGGTCGTGGAGATCGACGGCGGCACCGTCCGGGTCCGCGACGGCGGCCCCGGCTTCCCGCCCGAGCTGCTGACCCGCGGACCGCAGCGCTTCCGTACGGGCTCGCGCGCCGGACTCGGCCTGGGCCTGACGATCGCCGCGGGCCAGGCGCGGGTGCTGGGGGCGGGCCTGTCCTTCGCCAACCCGGAGGGCGGGGGCGCGCTGGCCACGCTGGACCTGACGGCGTCGGTCCGGGACGGGGAGGACCCGGTTGGTGAGGCCTCCGAGGCCTCCTGAGGTGCGGGGAGGGGCCGCAGCCCCAACAGTGGAAGCCATGAAAGACGACAACGTCCTCTTCCTGAACGTCTCCTCGCCCGAGAAGGGCCACCGGGCCCTGGACGCCCTCCGCGAGGCGCACGCCGCGGGGCGGCTGGGGCTCCGCGAGGGCGCGGTGATCTCCCGCGCCGACGACGGCAGCCTCGACTTCCCCGACGCCGTCGACAACTCCGGCACGGCCCGCGCCTTCGCCGTCGGCGGCCTGATCGGCGGCCTCCTGGGCATCCTCGGCGGCCCCCTCGGCGTCATGATCGGCTTCGGCGCGGGCGGCCTCATGGGCGGCGTCCGCGACGCACGCGAGGCCACGGCCGCGAACGCGGCCCTGGAGATGCTCGCGGCGGAGGTGCCGCCGGGCAGTACGGTCCTGGTCGCGGAACTCGTCGAGGACGGCCCGGCGGAGGCCGACGCGATCCTGGAACCGTACGGGGAGGCGACGCGCTACCGGACGGAGGACATCCGCCACGAGGTGGAAGCGGCGATCGCTTCGTCTTGACGTACGTGCGGGTCACGGCGGCGCCGCATTCCGCCGGACTCTCGCCGCGGGGGCATTTCGCCGCGGCGGCGGGAGGGATTGGCGGGGCCTGCCCCCCAGAGCCCGCCGCAGCGGTGCGCAACCACATCGCTCCTGACCGGCGGTGCCGGACTGCGCTCGGCCGCCGGGTATTCCGCCGGACCCTCGCCGCGGGGGCATTTCGCCGTGGCGGCGGGAGGGGATTGGCGGGGCCTGCCCCCGGATCCCGCCGCAGCGGTGCGCCACCACGTCGTGCTCGACCGGCGGTGCCGGGCCGCGCCCCGGGCCGGCGGGCCGCCCCGTGAGTTACAGCCGCTTCGTGAAGCAGCGGCTGCTCTCGTACGTGCGGTACATGCCGAACTTGTCCCGCGCCGGCACCGGCGCGTACCCGCTCGACACGTACAGCTCGATCGCCTCCGGCTGCTTGTCGCCCGTTTCCAGGACCATCCGGGTCCGGCCCGCCGCCCGGGCGTCCCGTTCCAGTTCCGCGAGGATCCGCCGCGCGAGCCCGCGCCCGCGTGCCTCCGGTATGACGTACATCCGCTTCAGCTCGGCGTCGCCGTCCGCGTAGCCCTCGCCGCCCGCCGCCTCGCGGGCGCGCCAGCCGCCGGTGGCGACGGGCGCGCCGCCGGGCTCGTAGGCGATGAGATACAGGCCACACGGCGGGGCGAACTGGGCCGGCTCCAGCGGGGTGACATCACCGTCTCCGTACCGCTGCGCGTACTCGAGTTGCACCCGGTCCTGGAGCTTCAGCGCGTCGGGATGGTCGTATGCGACCGGCAAGATCTGCATTCAAGGCATCGTACGGAAGTCGGTATCGTGCCGGAATGCTGACCGTTACGAGCGTAAATGTGAATGGACTCCGCGCGGCCTCCAAGAAGGGCTTCGTGGAGTGGCTGGCGCAGACCGAGGCGGACGTCGTGTGCCTCCAGGAGGTCCGGGCCGAGCCGCACCAGCTGCCCGACGAGGTGCGCGAGCCGGAGGGCTGGTTCACGCTCCACGCCCCGGCGGCGGCCAAGGGCCGCGCGGGCGTCTCGGTCTACTCGCGCCGCGAGCCGGAGGCGGTGCGGGTCGGCTTCGGCTCGGCCGAGTTCGACGGCAGCGGCCGCTACGCCGAGATCGACCTCCCCGGCGTCACCGTCGCCAGCCTCTACCTGCCCTCCGGCGAGGTCGGCACGGAGCGGCAGGACGAGAAGGAACGCTTCATGGCGGAGTTCCTGCCGTACCTGGTGGGGCTCAAGGCGCGGGCCGCGGCCGAGGGGCGCGAGGTCCTGGTCTGCGGCGACTGGAACATCGCCCACACCGAGGCCGACCTCAAGAACTGGAAGGCCAACCGCAAGAGCGCGGGCTTCCTGCCCGAGGAGCGCGAGTGGCTCGGCAAGGTCTTCGGCGAGTACGTGGACGTGGTCCGGGCCCTGCACCCGGGCGTCGACGGGCCGTACTCGTGGTGGTCGTACCGCGGGCGGGCCTTCGACAACGACTCGGGCTGGCGCATCGACTACCTGGTCGCGACGCCGGGCCTCGCCGAGCGGGCGCTGAAGGCGAGGGTGGAGCGGGCGGCCTCGCACGACCTTCGGTGGTCGGACCACGCGCCGGTCACGGGCGTCTTCGGCTGAGGCCGGGACCGAGGCCGGGTCCTGAGGCCCGGTCGCCCGGTTTCCTGATCGCCGCGTCCCGGCATTCGGCGCAATCACGCCGTTTGCGCGCGCGGACTCCGGCTTCCCGCCCACTCGCGGGCGCGGGGCTGCTTCAATTCACCTCTGTGGAGGCACAGTTGGCCTGACCGGCCGGCGTGCGGGCGTGGTCGCGGCATGGCGCGCCCGTGCGTCCCCGCCGCCGTCAGCCGGGCCTGGCGGGTCCCGGTTCGCCGGCGGCGCCGTGCGCACCGAGCCGGACAGCGGGCTCGGTGCGCACGCGCCGGTCCAGGGCCATGGTGAACTCCGCGTCCATGACCGTCTTGGCGATGCCCCGCAGCTCGTCGAGCGCCGCGGCCGTCGCGGGCTCGCCCGGTTGCAGCCCGGGCAGGACGTGGGTGCGGATGAGCTCGGTGAACGTCCCGGCGAGGGCGTCCGCGTGGGCCCGCACCTCGCGGCCCGCGGCGAGCACCGCGGCCAGCGGGACGCCGTGCCGCACGAGCGCGGTCGAGGCGTCGAGGAGGCGGCGGCTGACGTGCACGATCTCGTCGCCTTCGCCGCCGCTGTCGAGGCCGAGGTAGCCCATGTCGAGCGAGGCGGTCACGTTCTCCGGGGTGATCTCGCCGCCGAAGCGGTCGGCCAGTTCCGCCGGGGTGAGGCGGACGGCGGCCTCCTCCTGCCAGGGGACGGCGACGGCCGTGCCCGTGCCCGCCAGCCCCAGGAGCTCGCCCATGTCGCGCCCGCACTCGAAGGCGCTGATCAGCTCGGCGATGCCGCCGAGAGTGTGCCCGCGTTCCAGGAGTGCGGCGATCGTCCGCAGCCGGGCCAGGTGCGGTGGGCCGTACCAGGCGATGCGGCCCTCGCGCCGCGGCGCCGGCAGCAGCTTGCGCTCGCGGTAGAAGCGCAGCGTGCGCGGGGTGATCCCGGCGGCGTCGGCGAGCTCGGCGGCCCGGTACTGCCGCGAGGCGGCCTCGGCCGGCCCGGCCGCCTCAGTCGACTCCGGGCCGTGGGCCTCCCGCTCGCCCGCGCCCACCACCCCGCGGCCCCCTCCGTCACCCATCGCGTCGCCCCCTCGTCCGTGGTCACGCGCGAAGCGTAAGCGTACGTGCGACCGGCGGTAACTTCCGTTCCCCGTACCCCTATCGCTTCTCCCGGCTCTGCCCTACGCTCCCCATCGTGCCAGTGATTGCTGGCGCAGTTGTGTTGAATCCGGGAGGCTGCGGCATGGCCGAGCAGATGCGTCAGCACGTACGGGTGGCGGTGATCGGGTCCGGCTTCGGCGGGCTGGGGGCGGCGGTCCGGCTGCGCCGCGAGGGGATCACCGACTTCGTGGTCCTGGAGCGCGCGGACTCCGTGGGCGGCACCTGGCGCGACAACACCTACCCCGGCTGCGCCTGCGACGTGCCGTCCCACCTCTACTCCTTCTCCTTCGCCCCCAACCCCGCCTGGCCGCGCAGCTTTTCCGGCCAGCCGCACATACGGGCGTACCTGGAGCACGTCACCGACACCTTCGGCCTCCGCCCGCACCTGCGCTTCAACTCCGAGGTGCAGCACCTGCGCTGGGACGAGGAGCGGCTGCACTGGGAGGTCACCACGGCCGGGGGCGACTGGACCGCCGACGTCGTCGTCTCCGCCACCGGCCCCCTCGCCGACCCGCGCGTACCGGAGATCCCCGGCCTGGACTCCTTCCCCGGCACGGTCTTCCACTCCTCCCGCTGGGACCACGACGCCGACCTGCGCGGCAAACGCGTCGCCGTGATCGGCACCGGCGCCTCCGCGATCCAGATCGTGCCCGGCATCCAGCCCGAGGCGGGCCGCGTCACCCTCTTCCAGCGCACCCCGCCGTGGGTGCTGCCCCGCTTCGACCGCCCCGTCTCCGCCGCCGAGCGCCGGCTGCACACCCTGCTGCCCGCGACGGCGGCCCTGCGCCGCGGCATCCTGTGGGGCATCCGGGAGCTCCAGGTCAGCAACTTCACCAAGCGCCCGGAGCGGATGCGCGTGGTGGAGAAGCTGGCGCTGGCCCACATGCGCAAGGGCATAGCGGACCCGGCCCTGCGCGCCCGGCTGACCCCGGACTACCGCATCGGCTGCAAGCGCATCCTGCTCTCCAGCGACTACTACCCGGCGCTCGCCCGCCCCAATGTGGACCTGGTGGCGTCCGGGCTGGCCGAGGTGCGGGGCTCGACGCTGATCGCCGCCGACGGCACGGAGGCCGAGGCCGACGTCATCGTCTTCGGCACGGGCTTCCGGGTCACGGACATGCCGATCGGCCACCGGGTCACCGGCGCGGGCGGCGTGACGCTCGCCGAGTCGTGGAAGGACGGCATGGCGGCCCTGCGCGGCACCAGCGCCGCCGGCTTCCCCAACTTCCTCACCGTCATCGGGCCCAACACCGCGCTGGGCAACAGCTCGATGATCCTCATCATCGAGTCCCAGCTGAACTACCTCGCCGACTTCATGCGGCAGCTGGACACCCTCGGCGGCAAGGCGGCCCTCGATGCCCGCCCCTCCGCGGTCAACGCGTGGAACCGGCACATCCAGCGCCGCATGGAACGTACGGTCTGGAACACCGGCTGCCAGAGCTGGTACCTGGACGCCAACGGCCGCAACACCACGGTCTGGCCCGGCACCACCGCCGAGTTCCGCAAGGTCACCCGCCGGGTCAACCTCGCCGAATACCAGGTGCTGCGGCCGCCGCGCACGCCCCGCACCGCCGTCTCCGCGGCGGCCGGGACCGGGACGGAGGCCGCGCGATGAGCCGGGTGGGCCTCGAAGGCCAGGTCGCCGTCGTCACCGGCGCCGCCCGCGGCGTGGGCGAGCAGCTGGCCCGCAAGCTGTCGGCGCGCGGCGCCCGCGTCGCGCTGGTGGGCCTGGAGCCCGACGAACTGGCCCGCGTCGCGGCCTCGCTGCACGAGGACGCCGCGCACTGGCACGCGGACGTCACCGACCACGAGCGCATGGCGCAGGTCGCTCGCGAGGTCAAGGCCCGCTTCGGCAAGACCGACATCGTCGTGGCCAACGCGGGCGTCGCCGGGGGCGGCCCGTTCATCTCCTCCGACCCCGAGCGCTGGCGCCGCGTCGTGGACGTCAACCTCGTCGGCAGCGCCGTCACGGGCCGCGCTTTCCTGCCCGTCCTCGCCGAGAGCCGCGGCTACCTGTTGCAGATCGCCTCGTTCGCCGCGATGGCACCGGCGCCGATGATGAGCGCCTACTGCGCGTCGAAGGCGGGCGTCGAAGCGTACGCGCGCTGCCTGCGCGGCGAGGTCGCCCACAAGGGCGTCCGGGTCGGCGTCGCCTACCTGACCTGGACCGACACGGACATGGTGCGCGGGGCCGACGAGGACGACGTGATGCGTGAGATGCGGCAGCGCCTGCCCTGGCCCGCCAACCGCACCTACCCCCTCGGCCCGGCCGCGGACCGCCTGGTCGACGGCATCGAGCGGCGCGCGGCGCACGTGTACGGGCAGGGCTGGCTGCGGGCGGTGCAGGGCGCCCGGGGCTTGCTGCCCGGTCTGCTCGCCCTGGGCGCCCAGCGCGAGATGCGGCGGTACGAGCCGAGGCTCGCGGGCGTGCGCGGGGGGCTGGTGGGCGCGGGCGGGGCGGCGGACGAGCGGGAGCGTACGCGGGCGTAGCACAGCGTAGTCATCCGATATGCGGGCTAAGATGGGGCATGTCAGGCTGTTCCGGGGCAAAACGTCCCCATCCCCTCTCGCTGAGGAGTGAGAACAGCCATGGGCATCAAGGACGAGATGCAGGGCAAGGCGCAGCAGGCCAAGCAGAAGCTGGAGCAGTCCAAGCAGCAGGCTCAGCAGAAGGGCCAGCAGGCGCAGGACAAGCTCCGGGAGCGCAAGCAGCAGGGCCGCGAGCAGCAGGAGGGTCAGCAGCGGTCCTTCGACGACATCCAGGACGAGCTCGACGACCGCACCTGAGGGAGCTGAGTCCCGTGGCCAAGGGAGACAAGGCCAGGAGCAAGGCGGAGCAGCAGCAGGCCGGGAAGGCCGCACAGACCGGTAAGAAGTCCCAGCAGAACGCGAGCGAGAAGGCCCGCCAGGAACTGATCCGCAAGGAGCAGGAGGAGTGGGACCGGCGCGACACGTTCGACGAGAACTTCGAGATCTGACAGCGGACCGGCATCAGGGGCGCACCCCGCAAGGAGTGCGCCCCTGTTCCGTGCTCAGCTCCGCGGCGGGCTCAGCTCCGCGGCGGGCTCAGCTCCGCGGCGGCAGCTTCGGCCGCCGCAGGTCCGGCACGCCCGAGTAGTCCGGCGGCTGCGCGGCACCGTGCCGTTCCAGCAGGTCGAGCGCGATCTGCACCGCGTCGTCCAGCTGCTTGTGCCGGCCCTCGGCCCAGTCGAGCGGCGTGCGGTCGATCTCGACGTCGGGTTCGACGCCGCGGTTCTCGATCGTCCAGCCGTACGCGTCGAACCACGCCGCGTTCATCGGCACCGTGATCGCCGTGCCGTCCCCGAGCCGGTGCCGGCCGGTCATGCCGACCACGCCGCCCCAGGTGCGCAGGCCGATCACCGGGCCGATGCCCTGCAACTTGAACGCGGCGGTGATCATGTCGCCGTCGGAGGAGGTCATCTCGTCGGCGATGGCGACGACCGGCCCGCGCGGGGCGTTGCTCGCGTACGACACGGGCTGGGCGTCGCGCGTGAGGTCCCAGCCGATGATGGTGCGGGTGAGCTTCTCCACCACCAGCTCGCTGATGTTGCCGCCCGCGTTGCCGCGCACGTCCACGATCAGGGCCGGGCGGGACATCTCCATGCGCAGGTCGCGGTTGAACTGGGCCCAGCCCGAGCCGCCCATGTCGGGGATGTGGAGGTAGCCGCACTTGCCGCCGCTGAGCTCGCGGACGACCGCGCGGCGCTTGGCCACCCAGTCCTGGTAGCGCAGCGGGCGCTCGTCGACGAGCGGGACGACGGCGACGCGGCGCGGGTGCCCCTCGGGCCCGGGGGAGCGGAACGTGAGCTCCACGGTGGTGCCGCCCGCCGCGGCCAGCAGCGGGTACGGGCCGGCCACCGGGTCGACGGGGCGGCCGTCGACGTGCGTGAGGGCCGCGCCCTCGCGGATGCCCGAACCGGCCAGCGGGGAGCGGGCCTTGGAGTCGGAGGAGTCGCCGGGCAGGATGCGCCGGACCGTCCAGGAGCCGTCCTTCTGGTGGGTGAGGTTGGCGCCGAGCAGCCCGATGGCGCGCTGGTAGTGCGGCGGGCCCTCGTTGCGGCGGGCGGGGGCGACGTAGGCGTGCGAGGTGCCCAGCTCGCCGAGGACCTCGCGCAGCAGGTCGGCGAAGTCGTCGGGGGTGGCGACCCGGTCGACCAGGGGCCGGTACTGGCCGAGCACCGCGTCCCAGTCGATGCCGCACATGCCCGGCTCCCAGAAGTACGCGCGGACGATCCGCCCGGCCTCCTCGTAGGCCTGCCGCCACTCGGCGCCCGGGTCGACGTCGTGCAGGATGCGCCGCATGTCGATGAAGACCGTCGACTCGGGGTCGGGGGTGTCCGTGGCGGGCACGGCCCGCAGGTCGCCCTCGTCGTTGATGACGAGGCGGGTGCCGTCGCCGCTGACCGCGAACCAGTCGAGGGAGCTGCTGAGTTCGGTGCGCTTGGCCTTGGTGAGGTCGAAGTGCTCCAGGGTGGGGCGGCCCGAGGTGTCGGCGGGGTTGGCGAAGGTCTCGCCGAGCGCGCCGGAGATCGGCCAGCGCAGCCACACCAGGCCGCCGCCGCTGACCGGCCGCAGCGCCGAGTACTTGGAGGCGGCCACGGGGAAGGGCGTCACCCGGCTCTCCAGGCCCTCCGCCTCGACCAGCGTCGGCCCGGCCCCGGTGTCCTCCAGGTCCAGGCCGCCCGCCGCCGGCCGGCCCTCGGCGGACAGCGCGAACGGCGAGGGCGTCGCCGAGGACAGCGGGACCAGGTAGGGGCGGCAGCCCAGCGGGAAGGACAGGTCACCGGTGTGCACGTCGTAGACGGGGTCGAAGCCGCGCCAGGAGAGGAAGGCGAGGTAGCGGCCGTCGCGGGTGAAGACCGGCTGCTCGTCCTCGAAGCGCCCGTTGGTCACGTCGACGACCAGCCGGTCCTTCAGCCGCGCGATCTTGATCTGGCGCAGGGAGCGGCCGATGCCGGGGTGGGACCAGGCCAGCCACTCCGAGTCGGGCGAGAAGGCGAGGTCGCGCACCGGCCCGTTGACCGACCGGATCAGCTCGCTCACCTCTCCGGTGCCGCCGCCCGGTTCCGCGCCCTCGCCGGAATCTGCGCCCTCGTCCTCGTCCGGTCCCGCGCCCACGCCCTCGCCCGGCCCCGTGCCCTCGGCGGAGTCGCTCGCCTCTCCGGCGCCCTCGGCCGAGGTGTCCACGAGCAGCAGCCGCCCGTCGTGCGTGGCCAGCGCCAGCCGTTCCCCGTCGGGGGAGGCCAGGGTCTCGTGCACCCGCCCGATCCGGCCCGCGCCGAGCCGCCGCGGCTCGGCCGGGCCCGCGGCGCGCGGCAGCTGGGCGATCTCGATCGCGTCCTCGCCCTCCGCGTCCGTCACGTAGGCCACCCGCCCGGACGCGCCGAGCATCTCCGGCAGCCGCACCCGGACGCCCGGGGTGTCGGCGATGGTACGGGCGGGGCCGTCGCGGTGGGTGAGCCAGTAGAGGCTGCCGCGGACCTGGACGGCGCTCGCCCGGCCCGTGGTGTCCACGCTCACGCCGTCCACGTTGGAGGCGGCCTGCACCTGGTACGGGCGGCGCCCGGCGCGCGGCCCGCCCAGCGTCACCTCCAGGCGCCGCGGCCGCCCGTCCGGCCCGAGGTCGTCCACCAGCCACAGCTCGCCCGCGCACTGGTAGACGACGCGCTCGCCGTCGGTCGAGGCGTGCCGGGCGTAGAAGTCGTCGTGGTCGGTGTGGCGGCGCAGCTCCGAGCCGTCGGGCAGGCAGGAGTAGAGGTTGCCGACGCCCTCGTGGTCGGAGAGGAAGGCGATCCGGCCGCCCGCGAACATCACCGAGTCGAGGTGGCCGCCGATGTCCGGCACCAGCCGCCGCTCCTTCGCGCCCAGCAGCCACAGCCGGCCCGTGGCCCCGCCGCGGTAGCGCTTCCAGGCGGCCGGCTCGTGCGGCGGCTTGCCGGCCAGCAGCAACGTGCGGTGCTCGCCCTCCGCCTCGCCGATCGCGATGTCGGACACCGGCCCCCAGGGCAGCCGCAGCCCCGGGCCGCCGCCGGTCGGCACCCGGTAGGCCCACGAGAAGTACGAGAACGGCTGGCCGTGCGAGGAGACGGCGAGGACGTCGTGGCCGCCGTTGCGGTCCGAGGGGGCCCAGCCGCAGACGCGGGCATCGGTGCTGCCCCAGTAGGTGAGCCGGCGGGCGGGGCCGCCGTCGACCGGGGCCAGGTGGATCTCGGGGTCGAGGCTGCGCCAGTTCGTGTAGGCGATGTGGCGGCCGTCGGGGGAGAAGCGGGGGTGGCCGACGCGGGTGCGGTCGACGGTCAGCCGCCAGGCCCGGCCGCCGGACGTCCCCGGCGCCAGGGGGGCCAGCCACAGGTCGTCCTCCGCGGTGAAGCAGAAGAGGTCACCATGGAGATGAGGAAATCTCAGGTAAGAATCACTCACTCCACCATCGTTTCGGCCCCGGGGTGGCGCGGCAACCGGAGCCCCCGGTGCCCCGTGACGGAGAACACGTGCGAAACGGCGTCGTTTCGCAAGGGGGCGTCGTACGCTCGATGTGTACGAAACCGTTTCGTACGTGTGCGCACGCGCAAGGAGGCGGACGTGTCCACGGAATCACCCAGGCCGGCGTCGCGCCGCACCCGGCTCACCCCCGAGCGCGAGGCCGAGCTCTACGAGGCGGTCCTCGCGATCCTGCGCGAGGTCGGCTACGACGCCCTGACCATGGACGCCGTCGCCACCCGCACGCACGCCAGCAAGGCCACCCTCTACCGCCAGTGGAAGGGGAAGCCGGAGCTCGTCGTGGGGGCCCTGCGCCACAAGAAGCCGATCAAGCTGGCGGACATCGACACCGGCACACTGCGCGGTGATCTCCGAGCAATGGTGTGCGAGGCCGACGATGAGCAGATGGCACAGGACGCCGCCCTTATGCGGGGGCTGGGGCACGCGATCCACGCGAACCCCGATCTGCACCGGGCGCTGCGCGAGCTGCTGATCGAGCCGGAGAGCGAAGGTCTCCGGGCGATGCTGCGGCGCGCGGTCGAGCGGGGCGAGATCGCCGCGGACAACCCCGCGACCGACTTCGTCGCGCAGATGATGCTCGGTGCGTTCATGACCCGCCCGCTGGTCGAGGACCGGCCGGCGGACGCCGCGTACCTGGTCCGCTACATCGACGCCGTGGTGCTCCCCGCCCTCGGCGTCTGATCCCCCACACCCCCACATACTCCCCACCCCCCACCGCCCAGCTGACGCGCCGCTCTCGTCGTCGGGCTGCATCCCCATGCCCTTGTTCATCCACTGATCCGACGGGAGCACCACCCCTCGTGGCCACGTTCCTCTACAGACTCGGCCGGCTCGCCTACCGGCGGCGCTGGTACTTCGCCCTGATATGGGTGCTGCTGCTGGTCCTCGCCGGGGCCGGCGCAGCCACCGCGTCCAAGTCCAGCAACAACGACTTCTCCATCCCGGGCACGGAGGCGCAGCGCGCCTTCGACCTGCTGGAGAAGCGCTTCCCGGGCAACAACGAGCAGAACGCCTCCGCCCGCATCGTCTTCAAGGCCCCCGAGGGCCAGAAGCTCACCGACGCCAAGAACAAGGCGGCGGTCGAGAAGGTCATCGCCGAGCTGAAGCGCAGCCCGCAGGTGGCCGGCGCGGCCGACCCGTTCGCGGGGCAGACCGTCAACCCGGCCGGTACCACCGGCTACGCGTCCGCCGCGTACAAGGTCAAGTCCATGGACCTGACCGAGGACTCGCGCACCGAGCTCAAGGACGCGGCCCAGCACGGCCGTGACGCCGGGCTGACCGTCGAGGTCGGCGGCAGCGTGCTCCAGGAGATGCCCGAGGGCGGCTCCGAGGTCATCGGCATCGCCGTGTCCGCGGTCGTCCTGCTGATCACCTTCGGCTCGCTCGTCGCCGCGGGCCTGCCGCTGCTGACGGCCATCATCGGCGTCGGCATCGGCGTCTCGTCCATCGCGGCGCTCGCGCCCCTGCTGGACCTCTCGACCAGCACCTCCACGCTCGCCATGATGATCGGCCTCGCGGTCGGCATCGACTACGCGCTGTTCATCGTCTCCCGCTACCGCGCGGAGCTGGCCGAGGGCCGAGAGCGCGAGGAAGCGGCGGGCCGGGCCGTCGGAACCGCCGGTTCCGCGGTGGTCTTCGCGGGCCTGACGGTCGTCATCGCGCTCGCGGGCCTCATGGTCGTCAACATCCCCATGCTGACGAAGATGGGCATGGCCGCGGCGGGCACCGTCACCATCGCGGTGCTGATCGCGCTCTCGCTCATCCCCGCGCTGCTCGGCTTCGCCGGCAAGCAGGTGCTGGCCCGCAAGGTCCGCAAGGCCGGGCCGGGCGCGGCCGCGGACGAGAAGCCCAACATGGGCACCCGCTGGGCCCGCCTCGTCCTGCGCAAGCCGGTCCTCGTGCTCGTCGCGGGCGTGCTCGGCCTCGGCGCGATCGCCGTCCCGGCCGCCTCGCTGGAGCTGGGCCTGCCCGACGACGGCGCGGCGTCCAAGAGCAGCACGCAGCGCAAGGCCTACGACCTGCTGTCCGAGGGCTTCGGCCCCGGCTTCAACGGCCCGCTCATGGTCATCACCGACGTGGCGCACGCCAAGGACCCCAAGGGTGCCGTCCAGAAGGTCGGCGACACCCTCAAGGGCCTGGACAACGTCGCCACCGTGACGCCGGCGCACTTCAACCCGGCCGGTGACACGGCCATGCTCACCGTCGTCCCCAAGTCCAAGCCGACCAGCACGGACACCGAGGACCTCGTCCACGCGATCCGCGCCGAGGGCGGCTCGCTGAAGGCCGACACGGGCGCGGACGTGCTCGTCACCGGCGCCACGGCGATGAACATCGACGTCTCGCAGAAGCTCAACGACGCCCTGCTGCCCTACCTGGCGCTGGTCGTCGGCCTCGCCTTCCTGCTGCTGATGGTCGTCTTCCGGTCGGTGCTGGTGCCGCTGAAGGCCGCGCTCGGCTTCCTGCTGTCGGTGGTCGCCGCGCTGGGCGCCGTCGTGGCGGTCTTCCAGTGGGGCTGGCTGGGCTCGCTCTTCGGCGTCGAGGAGACCGGGCCGATCATGAGCATGATGCCGATCTTCATGGTGGGCGTCGTCTTCGGTCTCGCCATGGACTACGAGGTCTTCCTCGTCACGCGGATGCGGGAGGCGTTCGTCCACGGCGAGCGGCCGGGCCAGGCCGTCGTGACCGGCTTCAAGCACGGCGCGCGGGTGGTGACGGCCGCGGCGATCATCATGATGAGCGTCTTCGCCGGCTTCATCGGCTCCTCCGAGCAGATGATCAAGATGATCGGCTTCGGCCTGGCCATCGCGGTCTTCTTCGACGCGTTCGTGGTCCGGATGGCCATCGTGCCGGCGGTGCTGGCCCTGCTCGGGAAGTCGGCCTGGTGGCTGCCGGGGTGGCTGGCGAAGATCCTGCCGAACGTGGACGTCGAGGGCGAGGGCTTGCAGAAGCAGCTGGCGGAGCCGGCGGCGGGTGCGCCGGAGGCGGACGAGGACAGGGAGCTGGTCAAGGCCTGACCTCGCCTTTCACGGCTGCGGCCCGGCGGTGCGGCTCACCCATGCGGGTGGGCAGGCACCGCCGGGCCGCGCCGTTTCCGGCTGAGCGCCGCTGCGGCGGGAGAAGAGCCCGGGGCGCTCAGCCACCATCAACGCACCCGGCGGTGCCGAAACCGCCCGCCGTCGTACGCCCCGCCCCCCAACACAACGTGTCGTACGCCATGAATTCGCCCGGAATGGGAACCGCCCCCCGCCGCGCCCGCGTTTTCCCCAGTCCACGGGTCGACGACCCGAGGAGCGCGTCGGGGGCGCGCGCGAAGGAAAGGGCTCCACGTTGAACCTGCTCGATCTGCTGCTGTTGCTCGTCGTGCTCGGCTACGCCGTCTCCGGCTACCGCCGCGGCCTCGTGGCGAGCGCCGTGCTGCTCGCCGGTTTCCTCGGCGGAGCCGTCCTCGGCGTGTGGGCGCTGCCGTTCGCCCTGGAGCCGTTCGACGCGGGGTCGGCCGGCGCGGCCGTCGTCGCCGTCCTCGTGGTCCTCGTCCCGGCGGGGATCGGCCACGCCCTGGCCGGCCGCCTCGCCTACGGCCTGCGCCGCAAGCTCACGTGGGCCCCGGTCCGGGGCGTGGACGGCATCGGCGGTGCCGCCGTGAACTCCCTGGCCGTGCTCCTCGTGGCCTGGGTCGCCGCGAGCGTGCTCGTCTCGGCGCACTCCCCGCTCCTCTCCCGCCAGATCAAGGACTCCACCCTGCTCGGGGCCGTGCAGAAGGCGATGCCCGAGCAGGCCCCGACGTGGTTCAGCCGCACCACGGACGCCCTGACGGGCGCGGGCTTCCCGCAGGTCTTCAACCCGTTCGAGAACGAGCCGGCGACGGGCGTCCCCGAGCCCTCCGGCGACACCGTCACCCCGGCCGCGCAGCGCGTCGCCCGCGAGAGCGTCGTCAAGGTGGAGGGCGTCGCCGACACGGGCGAGGGCCGCCGCGGCCAGGAGGGCAGCGGCTTCGTCTACGCCGCGCAGCACGTGATGACGAACGCCCACGTCGTGGCGGGGGTGCGGACACCCACCGTGCGCGTGGGCGGCGTCGGCAAGGCGTACCAGGCGAAGGTCGTGCTCTTCGACCCGCGCACGGACGTCGCCGTCCTGGACGTGCCGGGCCTGCGGGCCCCCGTGCTGCCGTTCGACAAGAGCGCCAAGCGCGGCGACGCGGCGATCGTCGCGGGCTTCCCGCAGAACGGCGGGCTCGACGTCCGCGCGGCCACTGTTGCCAATGAGCTCCGTGCCAAGGGCCAGGACATCTACGGCGACGGCGTGACCACCCGCCAGGTGTACTCCGTACGGTCCACGATCCGCCCGGGCAACTCGGGCGGCCCGCTCCTGACCCCCTCCGGGCGGGTCTACGGCGTCGTCTTCGCCCGCTCGACGTCCGACGCGGAGACGGGCTACGTCCTGACGGCGGCGCAGGTCGCGGACGCCGCCCGGAGCGCGGCCACGGCGACGGCGCCGGTGAGCACCGGGAGCCGGGCGGCGCTGTAGCACCGCCCGGCTCCGGGGCACGGCCGGGGCTGCCGCGGTCGGTCCCGGCGCCGGTTCAGTTCCGGCAGCCGGACAGGACCTGGGCGAGCTTGTCCTTCTCGGAGCTGGTGACGCTCAGCCTGTAGTAGTCCTTCACGCCGACCCAGGCCCGGGCGTAGCTGCACTCCCCGCCGGCCGCCGGCATCCACTGGTCCGGGCTCTTGTCGCCCTTGCGCCGGTTGGCCCACGTGGACACCGCGACCAGCTGCGGCGAGGCGGTCAGGTCGTTGGCGAACTCCCGCCGCTTCCTGTCCGTCCAGTCGCGCGCCCCGGCCCCCCACGCCTGCCGCAGCGGCACGATGTGGTCGATGTCGACGTGCGCCGGGTCGGCCATGTCCCTGTTGTCGTACTCGCTGTGCCAGCGGCCGCCGACGACCTTGCACCGGCCGTCGAGCCTCGCGGGGACGGCGGACTGGAGCTTGAGGGCGACCTCCCGGGTCGTGCACTGGTCGACGCCGTGCCGGACCCAGCAGGCGGAGCCGCCGAAGTACTTGCGGTGGTAGCCCCTGCTGTTGAACGCCCTGACCTTGAGGTCGTCCAGCATGCGTGCGGCCTCCTTGGTCTCCGGCAGGTTCCGGGGCCACTTCTGCGGGAGGGCGCGGTGGTGCGCGGGCCGTGCGTGTGAAGGCTGTGTGTGGGAGGGCTGCGCATGCGAGGGCTGTGTGTGGGAGGGCCGTGCGTGGGAGGGCTGCGTGTGTGCGGGCTGCGCGTGTGAGGGCTGCGTGTGCGTGCCCGCCGAGTGGCCGGTCGTGTCGGTCTTGGGCGGTGCGAAGACGTCCCCTTCGTCCGGCGTGGCGCCTTCGCATTCGTTCTCGTCGTAGTCCAGCGGGGCCCGGTGGTGCCCGGACTGCGGGGCGGCGGGTTCGGGCGGCGGGGGAGTGGCCCGGGCCGCGGTTCCGGGAAGGGCCGCCGGAAGAAGGGCGGCGGCGGTGGCGAAAACGATGACCAGGCGTCTGGACCGGCTCATGACGCATCTCCTCGTGGCTGCTGCGGATGCCGATGTGGCCGATGTAGCTGTCAAGAGGAATTGCCCAAAGAGAGGTCAAGTCTGCATATATTCCGATGAATTCACTCATCCGAGCAGGCACGCGCACTAAGTCCGGCGCCGTCACACCCCCACCCGTTCGTCCTCCTCCTCCGACTCCTCCAGGAGCCGGGCCGCCAGGGCGTCCAGCGCGCGGTCGAGGCGGGCGCGGTCCTCCGGGGAGCCCGGGTCCCAGTCGTCCAGGCGGGCGCCCAGCCACGAGCGCCACGTCGCGGCCAGCCGCTCGATCTCCGCCTCGCCCGCGGGCGTGAGCGACAGCACGTCGCCGTCCAGCCGCGCGTACCCCGCCCCCGCCGTCCGTGCGAACACGGGCTCCAGCGCCTCCGGCGGCATCCGGTGCGCGGCCGCCACCGACGACAGCGTCGCCTCGCCGCGCACGCGCAGCCGCCAGTGGATCTGGCCCAGCGTCCACGCCTCCGCCGGATCGAGCGGACTGCCCGACTCCGCCAGCATCCGCGGGCCCACCGGCCCCCCGGCCTTGCGCAGGACGCCCGCGACCGCCCGTTCCAGCTGCCGCTCCGCCTCCCCGGAGTCCGGCGCCGCGAAGCCCTCGCCCATGTCGGACGCCCCGGCCCGCGCACTGTCGCGCAGCGGCACCTCCTTGAGGAACCACGCCGCCACGAAGCCCGCCAGCGCCACCGGCACGACCCACAGGAAGACGTAGTTCACGGTCTCCGCGTAGGCATCGACGACCGGCCGGGCCTGCGCGGGCGGCAGCGCGGCCAGTCGCTGCGGGCTGACGACGGCGGACGGCGGCACGCCGGGTGAGCGCAGCAACGCCTCCGTCAGGTTCGGCTTGAGCCGGTTGCTGTAGAGCGTGCCGAAGATGGCTGTCCCGAACGAGCTGCCGAGCGTGCGGAAGAACGTGACGCCGGAGGTGGCCGTGCCCAGCTCGTGGTACGGGACGGTGTTCTGCACGGCGATCGTCAGCACCTGCATGGCCAGCCCGATCCCGGCCCCCAGCACGAACATGTACAGGGACTCCAGCCACGCCCCCGTCGACGCCCCCATTGTCGACATCAGGAACAGCCCCAGCGCCATGACCGCCATCCCGGCGACCGGGAACCACCGGTAGCGGCCGGTGCGGCTGATCACGATGCCCGAGACCATGGACGCGCCCAGCAGCCCCACGACCATCGGCAGCGCCCGCACGCCCGACATCGTCGCCGACACCCCGTCCACGTACTGCAAGTACGTCGGCAGGTACGTCAGCGCGCCCAGCATCGCGAAGCCGACGATGAAGCTGAGGAGGGAGCAGACGGTGAAGACGGGGTTGCGGAAGAGGTGCATGGGAAGCATGGGCTCCCGTGCCCGCAGCTCCACCAGGACGAAGCCGGTCAGCAGCACGACCGCGCCCGCGAAGAGGCCGACGATCACCGCCGAGCTCCACGCGTACGTGTTGCCGCCCCACTCCAGGCCGAGGACGAGCGCGGAGGCGCCCGCCGCGACCAGGGCGATGCCCAGGTAGTCGATCACGGGCCGCACGGCCGAGCGGACGACGGGAATCGTGCGGGCGGCCATCACGACCATGACGACGGCGACGGGCACGTTGACGTAGAAGCACCACCGCCACGTCGCGTGATCGGTGAAGACGCCGCCCAGGGTCGGGCCGACGACCGTCGTCACGCCGAAGACCGCACCCAGCGCCCCCTGGTACTTGCCGCGCTCGCGCAGCGGGATCACGTCCGCGATCAGCGCCATCGCGGTGACCATCAGCCCGCCGCCGCCCGCGCCCTGCACGGCGCGCGCCGCGATCAGCATCGCCATGGAGCCGGCGGCGCCCGCGAAGACCGACCCCGCCGTGAAGACCACCGCACTGAGCTGGAAGACGATCTTCCGGCCGAAGAGGTCGCCGAACTTGCCGACGAGGACGGTCGCGACGGTCTCGGCCAGCAGGTACGCGGTGACCACCCAGGCCATGTGCCCGCCGCCGCCGAGGTCCGCGACGATCGTCGGCAGCGCGGTCGAGACGATCGTCTGGTCGAGGGCCGCGAGCAGCATGCCGAGCACGATCGTGACGAAGACCAGGTTCGTGCGGCGGCGGGTGAGCACGGGCGGGGCCGTGGTCGCCGGGGTGGCCGTGGTCATACGCCCAGCATTCGGGGGATGGGCGGAGGCCGCCACCGGGGCCGCCGCGGAAGCCGCCGGCGGGGGAGGCGCGCGCGGGGGCGAGGGGCGCGCAGAAGCGGGTTGCGAGCTCTTGCGAATGCTTCGCAGAGAGCCCCTATCATCGAGCGGCCCGTTGCGGGCAGGAAGTGAGGGGGACGCCATGCACGTACCCGACGGATTCATCAACGCGCCGGTCTCCGCCGCCACCGCCGCCGTGGCCGCGGCGGCCGTCGCCGTGAGCCTGCGCGGCGCCCGGCGCGAGCTCGACGACAAGGCCGCGCCGCTGGCCGGCCTCGTCGCGGCGTTCGTCTTCGCCGTCCAGATGCTGAACTTCCCCGTCGCGGCGGGCACCAGCGGGCATCTCCTCGGCGGCGCGCTCGCGGCGATACTCGTCGGCCCGTACACGGGAGTGCTCTGCATATCCGTCGTCCTGCTCATGCAGGGCGTCCTCTTCGCGGACGGCGGGCTCACCGCGCTCGGCGTCAACATCACCGACATGGGCATCGTCACGACGGTGGTGGCCTACGGGGTCTTCCGCGTGCTGGTGCGGCTGCTGCCGCGCGGGCGTACGGGCCTGAGCGCGGCGTCCTTCCTCGCGGCCCTCGTCTCCGTGCCGGCCGCGGCGGCGGCGTTCACCCTGATCTACGCGCTCGGGGGGACGACGGACGTCCCGGTGGACCGGGTGTTCACGGCCATGGTCGGCGTCCACGTCCTGATCGGCCTCGGCGAGGCGGCGATCACCGCGCTGACGGTCAGCGCGGTGGCGGCGGTCCGCCCGGACCTGGTCCACGGGGCGAGGGGTGTGACGAAGCCCCTGGAACTCCGGACAACCCCGGAAACGGCACCTTCCGCTCCGGGAAGCCCGGAAATCTCTTCCCGCCGCGACGGCGATCAGCCACAGCGGCGCGATCCGGCGGTGCCGGACCACGGCACCCCGGGGGCACCCCGCAGCGCCACGCGCCTCTGGCTGGCCGGCGTCGCCGCCGCCCTCGTCTGTGCCGGCGGGCTCAGCTACTACGCCTCCACCAGCCCCGACGGCCTCGAAAAGGTCGCCCACGACCAGGGCATCGACAGCAAGGAAGAAGCGCACGCCGCCAAGGACTCCCCCCTGGCCGACTACCAGGTCAAGGACGTCGCGGACGAGCGCCTCTCCGGCGGCCTGGCCGGCGTGATCGGCGTGGGCGCCACCCTCGCCGCCGGCACGGGCGTCTTCGTCACCCTGCGCTGGAAGCGCGCCCGCACGGCGGCCCGCGCCGGGTCCGAGTCGGCAGCCCTCTGACATGTCCGCCGGCCACGCCCACAAGCTCTACCGCCCCGCCCGCACCCCCGTGCACTCCCTCCCCCCGCACTGCAAGATCGCAGCGGTCCTGGCCTTCGTCGTCACCGTCGTGGCGACCCCGCGCGAGGCGGTCTGGGCGTTCGCCCTGTACGCCGTGCTGATCGCCGCCGCGGCGGCAGCGGCCCGCATCCCCGCCGCGTTCCTGCTCCGCCGCCTCCTGATCGAGATCCCGTTCGTGGCGTTCGCGCTGCTCATGCCGTTCGTCGTGCCGGGCGAGCCGGTGGCGCACGTGCTCGGGGTGCCGCTCAGCGGCCCCGGCCTCTGGGGCGCCTGGAACGTCCTGGCCAAGGGCACCCTCGGCGTCGCCGCCTCCGTCGTGCTCGCCTCGACGACGGAGCTCCGTGCGCTGCTCCTCGGCCTGCAGCGGCTGCGCATGCCCCCGCTGCTCGTCCAGATCGCCTCGTTCATGATCCGCTACGGGGACGTGGTGACCGACGAGATGCGCCGGATGCGCATCGCCCGCGAGTCCCGCGGCTTCACCGCCCGCGGCGTGCGCCACTGGGGCGTGCTGGCCAGGTCCGCGGGCGCGCTGTTCATCCGCTCCTACGAGCGGGGCGAGCGCGTCCACCTGGCGATGGTCAGCCGGGGCTACACCGGCACGATGCCGGTGACCGACGACGCGCCCGCGACCCGTACGCAGTGGACGTACGCCGCCGCACTGCCGCTGGCCGCCCTCGCGGTCTGCCTGACCGGATGGACCCTCACATGACCGCCGCACCCCGCACGGCCGACGCCCCCTCCCTGGCCGTCTCCGGCCTCGCCTACGCCTACCCCGACGGCCACCAGGCCCTCTTCGGCGTCGACCTGGAGGTCGCCCGCGGCGAGCGCGTCGCGCTCCTCGGACCGAACGGCGCCGGCAAGACGACCCTCGTCCTGCACCTCAACGGCATCCTCGGCGGCGGCCTCGGCACGGTCCGCGTCGCGGGCCTGCCCGTCGAGAAGCGGAACCTCGCCGAGGTCCGCCGCCGGGTCGGCATCGTCTTCCAGGACCCCGACGACCAGCTGTTCATGCCGACCGTCCGCGAGGACGTCGCCTTCGGCCCGGCCGCCGCGGGTCTGCGCGGCGCCGAGCTCGCGGCGTGCGTGGAGAAGGCCCTGGCGCAGGTCGGCATGGCCGGCTACGCGGACCGGCCCCCGCACCACCTGTCCTTCGGGCAGCGCCGCCGCGTCGCCGTGGCGACCGTCCTCGCCATGGAGCCGGAGATCCTCGTCCTGGACGAGCCGTCCTCCAACCTCGACCCGGCCTCCCGCCGCGAGCTCGCGGACATCCTGCGCTCCCTGGACGTGACGGTGCTCATGGTCACGCACGACCTCCCGTACGCCCTGGAGCTCTGCGAGCGCTCCGTCGTCCTCAGCGACGGCGTCATCGCGGCCGACGGCCCGACCCGCGACCTGCTGTGTGACGAGGACCTCATGCGGGCGCACCGACTGGAACTGCCGTTCGGCTTCGACCCGCGGACCCCGTGCATCCCGGTCACCGCACGGCCGGACGCGGCGGACGCGGCCGCCGGGACGGCCCGGAGCTGACGGACTCCGTCCACCCCGGTCTACGCGCATTGACGAACACGTTGCACCATGGTGGAGGAATTTGCAGCAATCGGCACAGGAGCAGGCAACAGTGGTGGACGTCCAGGGCACGGTGACGGACGGTTTCGAACCGGTCCGGGACGCCTTCGCGGAGAACTTCGCCCGGCGCGGCGAGCGGGGCGCGGCGGTCGCCGTGTACCGCGACGGGCGCAAGGTCGCCGACCTGTGGGGCGGCGTGCGCGACGCCGACGGCGGCGAGGAGCCGTGGCAGCACGGCACCGCGCAGATCGTCCGCTCCGCCACGAAGGGCGTCGCCGCGGCCGTCCTGCTGCTCCTGCACCAGCGCGGCCAGGTCGACCTGGACGCCCCCGTCGGCACGTACTGGCCCGAGTTCAAGGCGGCCGGCAAGGAGCGCGTCCTCGTCCGGCACCTCCTCTCGCACCGCGCCGGCCTGCCCGCGCTCGACACGCCCCTCACCCCGGCGCAGGCCGTCGACGGCGTCAGCGGCCCCGCAGCCGTCGCCGCCCAGGCCCCGGCCTGGGAGCCCGGCACGGCGCACGGCTACCACGCCCAGACGTACAGCTGGCTGATCGGCGAGCTCGTCGAGCGCATCACCGGGCGGTCCATCGGCCGCTGGGTCGCCCAGGAGATAGCCGGGCCGCTGGGCCTGGACCTGTGGATCGGCATGCCGGAGCCCGAGCAGGCGGCCCGCGCCGGGCGCATCGCCGACATCGAGCCGCCGGCCGCCGCCGCGCCCTCGGCGGGCCTGCGCGTGCGCCCCAAGCAGTCCGTCACGGACGCCTACGGCGACCCGGAGTCGCTGACCCGGCGCGCCTTCGCCGCGATCTCCCCGGCGGCGGACGAGAACGACCCGGCGTACCGCGCCGCCGAACTGCCCGCCTCCGCGGGCATCGCCACGGCCGACGCCCTCGCCCGCTTCTACGCCTCCCTCATCGGCGACGTGGACGGCGTACGGCGCCTCTTCGCCCCCGCGACGCTGACCCTGGCCCGCACGGAGGAGTCCGCCGGGCCGGACAAGGTCCTCGTCGTCACCACCCGCTTCGGCCTCGGCTACATGCTCCACGGCCCGGCCTCCCCGCTCCTCGCCCCCGGCTCCTTCGGCCACCCGGGCCGCGGCGGCTCCCTGGCCTTCGCCGACCCGGAGTCGGGCCTGTCCTTCGCGTACGTCACGAACGGCATGCAGAAGAACGTCACCGCGGACCCCCGGGCCCAGGCCCTGGTCCGCGCGGTCTCGCGAGCGCTCGCGGCGTAGCTCGTAGCTCCCGCGGGTACTCAGGAGCGATCTGAGTACCCCGGCGGTGGTGGGCGGTCGCCCGCGCGGGCGAGGCTCGCGTGCATGGGAACGATAATGAGCGCGCGGGAGCTCGCCGCGGCGACGCCCGGGGCGCGCGACCGCGTCATCGACCTGCTGCGCGTGGCGTCCCTCGGGACCGTCGTGCTCGGGCACTGGCTCATGGCCGCCGTCACCGTGGACGACGACGGCCGGGCCGCCGTCGGCAACCTCCTCGCGGTCGAGCCGAAGCTGCAACTGCTGACCTGGTTCCTCCAGGTCATGCCGGTGTTCTTCTTCGTCGGCGGCTTCTCGCACGCCCTCTCGTACCGCTCCCTCACCCGCCGCACCGGCGGCGCCCCCGCCTACGCGCTCTTCCTGCGCGCCCGCCTCCAGCGCCTCCTCCGCCCCACGATGCTCTTCGTCGCAGTGTGGGGCGCGGGCGCGCTCGCCGTGCAACTGGCGGGCGGGAACGGGAACCTGACGGACGTCGCCGCCCGGCTCGTCGCCCAGCCGCTCTGGTTCATCGGCATCTACCTCGCCATGGTGGCCTTCACGCCGCCCCTCCTGCGCCTCCACGAGCGCTACGGCTGGGGCGCGTTCGCCGTCCTGGCGGCCGCCGCCGCGGCCGTCGACGTCCTGCGCTTCGCCGCCGGCGTCCCGTACGTGGAGTTCCTCAACTTCGCCTTCGTCTGGCTGGCCGTCCACCAGCTCGGCTTCCTCCGCGCGGACGGGCGCCTGCGCCGCCCGGCGCTCCTCGCCGCCGCGGGCCTCGCCGGGGCCGTCGCCCTCGTGGCCTTCGGCCCGTACCCGCTCTCGATGGTGGGCATGCCGGGCGAGAAGATCAGCAACATGGCGCCGCCCACCGCCGCCCTGCTCTGCCACGGCATGTGGCTGATCGGCGCGGTCGAGCTGCTGCGCGGCCGCATGACCCGCGCGGTGGCCCGCCCCCGCGTCTGGCGCACGGTCGTCGCCGCGAACGGCGTCGCGATGACGGCGTTCCTGTGGCACCTCACGGCGATGCTGGGCGTGTACGGGGCGATGCTCGCGGCGCACGTGACCCTGCCGGCGCCCGCGAGCGCGGCCTGGTGGCTGCACGTCCCGCTCCGCATCGCGGCCGCGGCGGTCGTCACGGCGCTCCTCGTCGCGGTCTTCCGCAGGGCCGAGCAGCCGCCGGCCTCGGTCTCCGCGGGGGCGCCCGCCGCCCGCCGCGGCGCCGCTCCCGCCGCCGCGCTCGGTGTCACGCTCGCCCTCTTCGGCGTGCTCGGACTGTCCATGGTGGGCTTCGGTGGACTCCTGGAGGGGCACTCCGCGGTGCTCGTCGCGGTACGGGTCACCGCGCCCGTGACGGTCATGATGTGCGCGGTGGGCTGGCTGCTCGTGGAGACGGCGGGGCGGGCGCGGCGCTCTGCGGCGTGAGACGCACGTCATCGCGTGGGGCGTACACCCAGGACTAACGTCCTGGTCCATGACCCCTTTGGTCGCCACGGCCGTCCTCATAGCCGCCATCACGCACGCCAGTTGGAACGCCGTCGCGCACGGCATCAAGGACCAGCTCGTCGCCTTCACGCTGGTCGGGGGCGGCGGGGCGCTGTGCGGGGTGGCGATGGCGGGCTTCGTCCCCCTGCCGGCGGGCGCTGCCTGGCCGTACCTGCTGGGCTCCGCGGTCCTGCACGTCGTCTACCAGCTGCTGCTCATGCGGTCGTTCACGCTCGGCGACTTCGGGCAGATGTACCCGATCGCCCGGGGCACGGCCCCGCTCGCGGTCACCGTCCTGGCCGCCGTGTTCGCCGGCGAGACGCCCGGCGGCTGGCAGGCGGCGGGCGTCCTCGTGGCCTCGGCCGGGCTGGTCGGGCTCGCGCTCTGGGGGATCCGGGGCTCGGGGAAGCGGCCGCACTGGGCGGCGATCGCCGCGGCCGCGGCCACGGGCCTCGCGATCGCCGCGTACACGGTCGTGGACGGCCTCGGAGTCCGCGCCTCCGGGACGCCGCTCGGCTACATCGCGTGGCTGATGATCCTGGAGGGGCTCCCGATCCCGGTGTACGCGATGGTGACGCGGCGCGGCGGGTTCGCGGCGCAGGTCAGGCCGTTCGCGGTGCGGGGACTGGCGGGCGGGGTGCTGTCCGTGGCCGCGTACGGGCTGGTGCTGTGGGCGCAGACGCGCGCGGACCTCGCGCCGATCTCGGCGCTGCGGGAGTCGTCGATCCTGGTGGGGGCGGCGATCGGGGCGGTGTTCTTCAAGGAGCGGTTCGGTGCGCCGAGGGTGGCGGCGGCGGGGCTGATGGTGGCGGGGATCGGGATGATGCTGCACGCGGGGTGAGGCGTGGGCTGCGCCGCTCACTGTCTCTTGAGCGCTTGTCGCAGGCCGAGGTTGCCGATGAGGATGCCGCCGTCCACGGGGAGGGTGACGCCCGTGATCCAGGAGGCGTCGCGGGAGGCGAGGAAGGCGACGGCCGCCGCGATGTCCTCCGGCTCGCCGACCCGCCCCAGCGGGTACTGCCCGGCCGCCCGCTCCAGCGCGCCCGGCCGGTCGTCCCAGCCGGGCGTGCGGACGGTGCCGGGGGCGACGAGGTTGACCCGTACGCCGCGGGGCGCGCACTGCCCGGCCAGGGTGCGGGTCAGGCTCGCGAGGCCGGCCTTGGCGGCGCTGTAGGCGTGGTTGCCGAAGTCCTGCTCGCCGTTGACGGAACCGATGCTGACGACGGCGCCGCGGCCGTCCGGGGCGGCGGCCAGGTGCGGCATGGCGGCCCGTACGCAGCGGAACGCGCCGGTCAGGGTGATGTCGAGGTCCCGGGCCCAGGTCTCGTCGGGGACGTCCTCGACGAGCGGGGGGTCGGAGTGGAACGCGTACGCGTTGTTGACCAGGACGTCCAGCCCGCCGAACCGCTCGACGGCGCGGGCCACGGCCGCCTCGACGGCCGCCCGGTCGCCCACGTCGCACGGGTACGCCTCGGCCGCGAGGCCGTCGGCACGGAGCCGGCTCGCGGCGCGGTCGGCTCGGTCGCCGTCAAGATCCGTGACGAGCACGCGGGCGCCCTCCGCGGCGAGGCGCCGCGCGATGGCGGCCCCGATGCCGCGCCCGGCACCGGTAACAAGGACGACGTACCCACCGAAGCGCTGCAGAGCCTCCATGAACGGCAACGGTAGGCACCTCCCGCCGCCCCCAAAAGACCGCCGCGGCGGCGGGGACGGCCGGAGCCGACAGCCGATCGTGCGGGCCGTCTCAGGACGCCCGCAGAACCGACGCCACGAGTGGGCCCGCCGAGTCGCCGCCGTGGCCGCCGCTCGGGACGACCGCCGCCGCGGCGACGTCGCCGCGGTACGCGGTGAACCAGCCGTTCGGCTTGGGCTGGCCGTCGACCTCCGCGGAGCCGGTCTTCGCGCCGATGTCCGGGCCGAGCCCGGACATCGCCCGGGCGCCCGTCCCCGCCGTCGCGGTGAGCCGCATCATGCCCCGCAGCTGCTCGGCGACACCCCCCGGCAGGGACCGCGGCGCCCGCGCGAGCTTCCGGTCGTCGAGCGACGGGTCGACGACGTAGGGCTGGTGGAAGGAGCCGGCCCGTACCGTCGCCGCCATCGAGGCGACGTTCAGCGCGGACATCTGCACCTTGCCCTGCCCGATCATCGCCGCCGCCTTGCCCGCCCCGGACTCGGCCGGCACGCTGCCGTCGAACGTGGCGAGGCCCGTCTTCCACTCCATCCCGAGCCCGAAGACGTCCCGCGCCTCCGCCGCGAGCGCCCCGTCACCGACCTCGCCCGCCAGCGAGATGAAGGCGGTGTTGCAGGAGGCGGCGAAGTCCTGCGCGAAGGTCGCGCCGGGGTTCTCGCTCTCCTCCACGTTGTGGAAGCGCATCCCGTACGTGGCGTACTTCGGGCACGGCAACGGCTTGCCGGGAGACGCCTTCCCGGCCTCCATCAGCATCGCCGACGTGATGATCTTCATCGTGGAGCCGGGCGCGGTCTGCCCCATCAGCGCGGTGTTGAACTCGGTCTTCTTGGAGTTGGCGATCGCGAGGATCTCGCCCGTACTGGCCTTGACCGCGACGACGGACGCGTCGTCGCGGAGGTTCACGGCCGCCTCGGCCGCCCGCTGGACTCCGGCGTCGAACGTGGTCTTCAGCTGGGCGGGCTTGCCCTTAGAGACGACGTGCAGGGTCTTGGGGGCGGAACTCCCGGCCCCGGCAGCGCCTTCCGGCACCGCCTGCACCTCCACCCCCGGCGCGCCCCCCGCCTTCTCCCCGAACCGCTTGCGCAGCTGCGGCAGGACGGACGCGAGCGAGGGATAGTCCTTGGCGTCCAGCTTCGCGCCGTTCCGGTCGAGCGCGTCGACCTGCGGCGGGGCGGCCGCGGTGGTCCGCAGGGTCTCGCCGTGCGCGAGCTGCGGATGGACGACGGCCGGCTGCCAGTCGACGAGCGCCTGCCCGCTGGTGCGCCCGCGGACGACGTCGAGCGAGGAGTCGTACGTCCACGTCGAGCGCTGCTCGCCGTAGGAGATCTCGGCGCTCACCGAGAACGGCACCTTGGCGCCCTGCGGCGCGCCCGGCTTGAGGGACACCTTCTCGACGTGCGCGGTCTCGCGGTAGCCGGTGAGGGCGGTGGCCGCCGCGCCGGAGTTGTCGGTCAAGGCGGCGGCCTTGGCCGCGTCGCCGGACTCCCACGCGGCGAGGAAGTCCTGCGCGGTCTTCTTGATCTCGGCCGCTGTCGGCGGCCCGGTTCTCAGCGGGGCGGGCTCGCCGTGCGCCCCGGTCGAGCCGTCACCCGCCACGGCGTCGACCAGGTTGTACGCGCCCAGGCCGGCCGCCCCCACGACCGCCGTCGCCACGACGCCGATCGCGATCTTCGCTCCCTTGTGCATGTGTTCCCCCTCCAGGCCCGTACCGGGCCTCCCCGCCCGACCGGTTTAATCATCCGATTAAAACCTCTGTGTGGGCACTGTACGGGAAGGCCGGGGCGCCGGAGGGGGCTATGGCCGGAACCGGTCCTTCAGGTTTCCTTCAGGGTTATTGAATCGCCGTCAGATCCACGTCAGCCCGGTCCACGTCAGATCCACGAGTCGAACCACATCCGGTTCCGCCACGCGTCTATCGGGATCGCATGGCCGGTGTAGATCGGCCAGAAGTAGACGAAGTTCCACGCGATCAGCAGCACCAGCGTGCCCGCACCGACCGCGCCCGCCACCCGCCGCCGCTCCGAGGACCCCGGCGGCCCCAGGATCGCGCCGATCATCATGGCCAGCGCCAGGCACAGGAACGGCAGGAACACCACCGCGTAGAAGATGAAGATGGTCCGCTCCTGCCACAGGAACCACGGCAGATAGCCCGCCGCGACCGCGCACAGCACCGCGCCCGCCCGCCAGTCGCGCCGCAGCGCCCACCGGTAGAGCAGGTACGCCAGCGCGAAGCACGCCGCCCACCACAGCAGCGGGGTGCCCAGCGCGAGCACCTCGCGCGCGCACTTGTCCGCCGCGTTCACCGGGCAGCCGTCCTCGCCCGGCTTCGGCGACTCGTAGAAGTACGAGACCGGGCGCGCCTGGACGAGCCAGCTCCACGGGTTGGACTGGTACGTGTGGGGCGAGGAGAGCGTGGTGTTGAAGTGCCACACCTCCTGCTCGTACTTCCACAGGCTGCGCAGCGGGTTGAGGACGCCGGAGAGGAAGCCGTCCGTGCTGTAGCCGCCGTCGTTCTCGGCCCAGTGCCGGTAGTAGCCGCTGTGCTGCCAGCCGTTCGTCTTGTCGTACGTGCCGCTGTTGGCGAACCAGCCGGTCCACGACGCCACATAGACCGCGATCGCCACCGGCACCGTCGACAGGAACGCCCACGGCACGTCGCGGCGCAGCGCCGAGCGGTACGGGCGGCGGGCGCCCGCCGTCCGCCGGGACGCCGCGTCCCACAGGACGATCATCAGGCCGAACGCGGCCAGGAAGACGATGCCGTTCCACTTCGTGGCGCAGGCCAGGCCCAGGAAGACGCCCGCGGCGATCCGCCACGGGCGCGGGCCCAGCCGCAGGCCGTCACCGACCCCGTCGTCGGGGCAGGCCACGCCGTCCGGGCCGACCGGCAGCGCGGCGGCCAGCCGGGCGCGCGAGCGGTCCCGGTCGACCAGGACGCAGCCGAACGCCGCCAGCACGAAGAACATCAGCACCGAGTCGAGCAGCGACGTGCGGCTCATGACGAAGTGCAGGCCGTCCACGGCCATCAGGGCGCCCGCGAGGCAGCCGAGGAACGTGGAGCGGAAGAGGCGGCGGCCGATGCGGCACAGCATCAGGACGGACAGGGTGCCCAGCACCGCCACCATGAAGCGCCAGCCGACGGGGTTCAGCCCGAAGAGCCACTCGCCCAGGCCGATGACCCACTTGCCGACCGGCGGGTGCACGACGTAGCCGGGGGCGTCCGCGACGTCGGACCAGCCCCCGATGACCTTGTCGTTGATGTCGTCCGGCCACTTCGCCTCGTAGCCGTACTTCCACAGGGCCCACGCGTCCTTGGCGTAGTAGGTCTCGTCGAATATGACGGCCTTGGGGCTGCCGAGGTGCCAGAAGCGGATGAGGCCGGCGAAGAGGGTGACGAGCAGCGGGCCCGTCCAGCCCGACCAGCGGGCGAGCCGGTGCGCGGCGTCCTGCCGCACGCCCAGCAGTGACCACACGCGCGTCCCCGGCTCCGGGAACGGAGGGACGAGCCGCTCCCGCACGTCCTGCTGCGGCCGGGCCGCGTAGCCGAACCGGCGGAGTCTGAGCTGCCACGGTGGCGGTTGCTCGGCTGCCGTCCGGCCTTGCGAGGCGTGCGTCGCGGTGTCACTGGTCACCGCGCCATCGTAGGGAACCAGCCTGTGGACCGGCGGATCACCGCCCGGGCATGTTCGCCTGCATCGCTTCCTCCACGACGCGGAGCTCCGCGGTGGGGCTGAACTGGACGACCTCGCTCCCCGCGGTGGCGAGCGGCACGTGCCCGCGCGGCAGGTAGAACGCGTCGCCCTCCTCGAAGACCTCCTCACGGCCTCCGTCGTCCGGGAACCGGTAGGTCAGGCGGCCCTTCAGTACGTAGCCCCAGTGCGGGCAGCTGCACGCGCCGCCGGGCAGACCCCGGAAGAGGCCGGTGCCGTCGACGTCATCGGTGAAGGTCACGAAGTCGACGGTGTACCCGTCGATGTCCTCGTGCCGGTGGACGATGGGCCCGTACGTGCTGACCTGCGCGGCCCGCTCCCTGGAAACCCTGGCCATGCCACCCACCTCTCTCGTACGGACCTCGACCCTTACAGGGTCCGCCTTCGCGGGCCCGCTCGCACGGGGGTGATCCCGGCACCGCCGGGCAGCTCCGTGGTGGTTGCGCGCCGCTGCGGCGGATTTTTCTTGCCTGCGGCAAGGAGGCGGGCCGCAGCCCGCGGCTTTACCTGTCGGCCGGATGGCCGGACACGCACTCTTGCCCGTCGGCAAGGAACCCCGCCCCGCGGGGCACCCGCCCCCGTCGGCAGGCGGGAGAAGCCGCCCGCGACGGGGGCGCACCCTCCGCCGTCACGCGACCCGCGCCGGAGGCGCCCCGCGCCTGGGAGGATGGGGGCGTGACTGGAACGCTCGTACTTGCTGGTACTCCCATCGGGGACGTCGCCGACGCCCCGCCCCGCCTCGCCGCCGAGCTCGCCGCCGCCGAGGTGATCGCCGCGGAGGACACGCGCCGGCTGCGCAGGCTGACCCAGGCGCTGGGCGTGCACACGACCGGCCGCGTCGTGTCGTACTTCGAGGGCAACGAGTCGGCCCGCACCCCCGAGCTCGTGGAGGCCCTGGCCGGCGGCGCCCGCGTGCTGCTGGTCACCGACGCCGGCATGCCCTCCGTCTCCGACCCGGGCTACCGCCTCGTCGCGGCCGCCGTCGAGCAGGACATCAAGGTGACGGCCGTGCCGGGCCCGTCCGCCGTGCTGACGGCGCTGGCCGTCAGCGGCCTGCCCGTGGACCGCTTCTGCTTCGAGGGCTTCCTGCCCCGCAAGGCCGGCGAGCGCCTGGCCCGCCTCCGCGCGGAGGCGGGCGAGCGCCGCACGCTCGTCTACTTCGAGGCCCCGCACCGCCTGGACGACACCCTCGCGGCCATGGCGGAGGCCTTCGGCGCGGACCGCCGCGCCGCGGTCTGCCGCGAGCTGACGAAGACCTACGAGGAGGTCAAGCGGGGCCCGCTGAAGGACCTCGCGGCCTGGGCGGCCGAAGGCGTACGCGGCGAGATCACGATCGTCGTGGAAGGCGCACCCGAGCCCGGCCCCCAGGAGCTGGACGCCGAGGAGCTCGTGCGCCGTGTGCGGGCGCGCGAGGAGGCCGGCGAGCGCCGGAAGGAGGCCATCGCGGCTGTGGCTGCGGAAGCAGGCCTACCCAAGCGCGAGGTCTTTGATGCGGTCGTCGCAGCAAAAAATGCGCCACACCAGGGCCCATAAGACAGTAAAGGGATAATCTGAAAAGCAAAGCTTAGGCCTGGCAACCTGGGACTTTGGGCAGTACCCCGCCAAGTTTGCCCCAATTCGGGGGAAGGGCTGCTGCGCCGTCGCCGGGATGGGCGTTCCCTGGATGTGGGACGTCCGGTCCCGGAGAGACTTGTCCTCAGGACAAGAGGAGCTGCCATGAGCGAGATCGCAGGAACCTCGAACGGTGTCCACTCGATAGCCGGCCCGCAGCCGGCCCCCGAGCGCAGCACATTCACCGCCGCCGCACCTCCGACCGTGCTGGAGACGGAGACGGTGCACGAGTCGTACTCGTTCGCCTGCATGCGGTGCGGCCACGGCTGGGAGCAGTCGTACGAGATCAAGCACCACACGGACGCCGAGGGCCGGCCCTTCGTCATCTACTACGCGGACGGCGAGCGCGTCCCGTCCCCGCTGACCCGCCCCACCTGCGTGAACTGCGGCGAGCATGTCGTGCGCATCATGCGGTCCGGCCGCGTCTCGCTGATCGCGGACGTCCTGCACCGCCCCGCCCATGAGGTCCCGGCCACCCAGCAGGCCCCCGCGGGCCCCCTCCACGCCGGCGGCCCGGAGCCGTGGCACCGGTCGCGCCGGGAGCGCGCGGAGGCGCCGGAGAGCGCCGGCGAGCCCGACCGGGCGCACCACTGGCACCTCTCCGATCTCCTCCACCCCTTCCGGGCCCACCGCGAGCACCAGCGCTGACGGTCACGGGCGCTGCCTAGAATCGCTCGCATGGCGGCAACAGCATCGAACAGCAGTAGCAGGACCGGCAGCGGCAAGACCGACAAGACGGACAAGGACGTCCCACCGCCGCTCCCGGCCCCGCTGAACATTCCTGTTGCCGACTCGCACACCCACTTGGACATGCAGGGCGGAACCGTCGCCGACGCGCTCGCCAAGGCCGCGTCCGTCGGCGTGACGACGGTCATCCAGGTGGGGTGCGACGTGGCCGGTTCCCGCTGGGCCGCGGAGACGGCCGCCGCGCACGACGCCGTCTGGGCCACCGTGGCCCTCCACCCCAATGAGGCTCCCCGCATCGTCCACGGCGACCCCGACGGCTGGTCCCGCCAGGGCACCCGCCCCGCGGGCGGCCGCGAGGCCCTCGGCGAAGCCCTCGCCGAGATCGACCGCCTCGCCGCGCTCCCGCAGGTCAAGGGCGTCGGCGAGACCGGCCTGGACTTCTTCCGCACCGGCCCGGAGGGCATGGAGGCGCAGGAGTACTCCTTCCGCCGCCACATCGACATCGCCAAGCGCCACGGCAAGGCCCTGGTCATCCACGACCGCGAGGCCCACGCCGACGTCCTGCGCGTCCTGGACGAGGAGGGCGCGCCCGACGCCGTCGTCTTCCACTGCTACTCCGGCGACGCCGCCATGGCGAAGGTCTGCGCCGACAACGGCTACTACATGTCGTTCGCCGGCAACGTCACCTTCAAGAACGCCCAGCCCCTGCGCGACGCCCTCGCCGTCGCGCCCCTCGACCTCATCCTCGTCGAGACCGACGCGCCCTTCCTGACCCCCGCCCCCTATCGCGGACGGCCCAACGCGCCGTACCTCATTCCGGTCACGTTGCGCGCCATGGCGGGCCACAAGGAAATCGGCGAGGACGAGCTCGCCACGGCCGTCGCGGCGAACACGGCCCGGGCCTTCGGTTACTGAAATCCGGCCGCCCCGGCGGCTGACGGGGCGGCTCCCGAGGTGGTCCGCGAAGGCCTCCGCGCGCCCCCTCCGCACCCCACGCCCCGCGACACCGTGTGATGATCCGACTTTGGAGAGTGACGCCCCCTCCGCTACAGTCCCGGGCCGAAGCCCGTCCCAGGGGAGCGTCACGTGACTCATGCACAGGGCAGCCCCCGCGCCGCACGCAGCGGTGCGGCGGAAGCACCGCCGTACGACCCGTTCGACCCGTACAGCCCGTACGCCGCGCACGACCCGTACGACCCGCACGATCCGTACTTTGCGGGGCGCTACGACGACGGTCGCTACGGCGACAGCCGGTACTACGCCGCCTACGCCGCCCCCGCCGGGCCTTCAGAGCCCTACCACCCGATATACGAACCGGTTCCCGCCCCCGCGGGCCCCGGCTCCGTCCCGTACGACCCCTTCCTGCCCGAGCCCCGCGAGTCGGCCGGCCCCGAGACGCCCTACGACGCGCCCTACGACGCGCCGCCGCCGGCGCACTTGCCGCGCCAGCCGCTCACCCGGGAGGTGTACGCGGCGGGGCAGGTCGTCGCGGGCGAGGTCGTCTCAGCCGAGGCCCCGGCCCCCGAGGCCGCCCCGGACGCCCCCCGCCTCGCTTCTGAGCGCCGCTCCGGCGGCCGCGGCCGCAAGCGCCCCGGCGACCGCCCCGACGCCCTCCGCAAGCTCCTCCCGCAGGCCCTCGTCGTCGCCTTCCTCGCCGGCGGCACGTCCGCGTTCGTCGCCGACGACAAGACCGTCCACCTCACCGTCGACGGCCGCGAGCGCGTCCTGCACACCTTCGCCGACGACGTCGACGAGCTCCTCGCCGACCAGGGCATGGCCCTCGGCGAGCACGACGACGTCTCACCCGGCCACGGCCACGACCTTGCCCGCGGCGACGAGATCCACGTCCGCTACGGCCGCCCCCTCGCCCTCACCCTCGACGGCGAGCACCGCCGCATGTGGACCACCGCCCGCACCGTCGACGGCGCCCTGCGCCAGCTCGGCGTCCGCGCCGAAGGCGCCTACCTCTCCGCCGCCCGCTCCGCCCCCATCAGCCGCGAAGGCCTCGACCTCGACGTCCGTACGGAGCGCACTGTCACCTTCATGGCCGACGGCCGCGAACGCACCATCCGCACCAACGCCGCCACCGTCCACGAAGCCGTCGAACAGGCCGGCATCTCCCTCCACGGCGAGGACACCACCTCCGTCGACCCCGACAGCTTCCCCCGCGAAGGCCAGACGATCTCCGTCATGCGGATCACCGGCAGCGAGGAGGTCCGCGAAGAGCCCATCGACTTCACCACCGAGCGCCACGACGACCCCGACCTGTTCAAGGGCACCGAGGTCGTCTCCCAGCGCGGCGAGAAGGGCGTCGAACGCATCACGTACGCCCTGCGCACCGTCAACGGCGTCAAGCAGAAGCCGCGCCGCGTCGCCTCCGAGACCGTGCGGGAGCCCCGCACCCAGATCGTCCGCGTCGGCACCAAGCCCCGCCCCGTCTCCGTCCAGAGCGTCAGCGGGGACGGCCTGAACTGGGACGGGCTCGCCCAGTGCGAGGCCGGCGGCCGCCCGGACGCGGTCGATCCGTCCGGTACGTACGGCGGCCTCTACCAGTTCGACGTGCACACCTGGCGGTCCCTGGGCGGCAGCGGCCGGCCGCAGGACGCGCCCGCCTCCGAGCAGACGCTGCGGGCCAAGAAGCTGTACGTCAGCCGGGGGGCGAGCCCGTGGCCCGTGTGCGGCCGTAAACTTCACGGGTGAGCTCCAGCCCCAGCACAGACGAGTCCGGTTCCGGCGCACTGCTCGGCCCCGCCGACATCCGCGAGCTGGCCGCAGCCCTCGGCGTACGTCCGACGAAGCAGCGCGGCCAGAACTTCGTGATCGACGCCAACACGGTCCGGCGCATCGTCCGCACCGCGGAGGTCCGGCCCGACGACGTCGTCGTCGAGGTCGGCCCCGGCCTGGGGTCGCTGACCCTCGCCCTGCTGGAGGCCGCCGACCGGGTCGTCGCCGTCGAGATCGACGACGTGCTGGCGGGAGCGCTCCCGTCGACGATCGCGGCGCGGCTGCCCGAGCGGGCGGACCGTTTCTCGCTGGTCCACAGCGACGCGATGCACGTACAGGAGCTTCCGGGGCCGCCGCCTACGGCGCTGGTGGCCAACCTGCCGTACAACGTCGCCGTGCCGGTGCTGCTGCACATGCTGGACCGGTTCCCCAGCATCGAGCGCACCCTCGTCATGGTCCAGGCCGAGGTCGCGGACCGGCTCGCCGCCGCGCCCGGCAACAAGGTCTACGGCGTGCCGTCCGTGAAGGCCAACTGGTACGCGGAGGTCAAGCGCGCCGGTTCCATCGGGCGGAACGTCTTCTGGCCGGCGCCGAACGTCGACTCCGGTCTGGTGTCGCTCGTCCGCCGCGACAAGCCGGTCGAGACCACGGCGAGCAAGGACGAGGTCTTCGCGGTCGTGGACGCCGCGTTCGCGCAGCGGCGCAAGACGCTGCGGGCGGCGCTGGCCGGCTGGGCCGGTTCGGCCGCGGCGGCGGAGGCGGCGCTGGTCGCGGCCGGGATCTCGCCGCAGGCGCGGGGCGAGGCGCTGACGGTGCACGAGTTCGCGGCGATCGCGGAGAACAAGCCGGGCTGAGCCGGCCGGTGGTTCGGGTGCCGGTGCGGGCCCGTTCGGGTGCCGGTGGCGGGGGCTCCGGGGTGGGGGTCCGGGGCCGTATATTTACGGGCCCGTTGCCGCGGTCGCCGAGGGCACCCCGGTATTGGGCCCACAAATACACGTCAGCGCCCCGGACCCCCACCCCTGCGCCCCCACCACCTCCGCCGTCTTCCGGCTGGCGCTCTCGTCCCCCGTACGATCGGGGTGACCGATATCGCCCCCACCCGTAGGAGCCCGCTCCGTGTCCGTGACCGTTCGCGTTCCCGCCAAGGTCAACGTCCAGCTCGCGGTCGGCCCGCTGCGGCCTGACGGCTTCCATGACCTGGCCAATGTGTTTCTGGCGGTCGGTCTGTACGACGTGGTGACGGTGACGCCGGCTGATGAGCTGCGGGTGACCTGTTCGGGGCCGGACGCGGACAAGGTTCCGCAGGACCGTTCCAATTTGGCGGCTCGGGCGGCGCTGGCCCTGGCCGCGCGGCACGGGCGTGAGGCGAACGTCCATATCCACATCGAGAAGGACATTCCCGTCGCGGGCGGCATGGCGGGCGGCAGCGCGGACGGCGCGGCCGCGCTGGTGGCGTGCGACGAGCTGTGGGGGACGGGGGCTTCGCGCGAGGAGCTCCTGGAGATCTGCGCCGAGCTCGGCAGCGACGTGCCGTT
Organism: Streptomyces sp. SCA2-17; assembly: GCF_044336695.1. Taxonomy (NCBI): domain Bacteria; kingdom Bacillati; phylum Actinomycetota; class Actinomycetes; order Kitasatosporales; family Streptomycetaceae; genus Streptomyces; species Streptomyces sp. SCA2-17. The sequence continues at coordinate 2,427,760 of NZ_CP117521.1, read as the reverse complement.
CAGCCTGGTCGGCGGGACTGCTTTGGGCCGGGGGAGGGGCGAGCTCCTGACGCCCGTCGAGACGGGCGGGAGCTTCTGGTGGGTGTTCGCCGTCGCGGATGGCGGGTTGTCGACCCCGGCCGTGTACGGGGAGTGCGACCGCCTGCGGAGTGACGCGTACGTGCCGTCGCCCGACCCGTCGCCCGCGCTGCTGGAGGCGCTGCGGGCCGGGGACGCGGTCGCGCTGGCGGGCGCCGTGGCCAACGACCTCCAGGCGGCGGCGGTCTCGCTGCGGCCGTCGCTGGCGGAGACGCTGACGGCGGGTACGGAGGCGGGGGCGCTGGCGGCGATGGTCTCGGGTTCCGGGCCGACGACGGCGTTCCTGGTCAGCGATGAGGCGGAGGCGGAAGAGGTCGCCGAGGCGCTGAAGGCTTCCGGCACGTGCCGGGCGGTCCGAGTGGCGGCGGGGCCGGCGCCCGGAGCGACGATCACTGTCGGTTAGGCTCTGCGATTCCGCGCCCAGGAGGGGCGCCTGAATCGGGGGTTACGAACGTGGCGACTCCGCCGCCGTACCAGCAGCAGAATCCGTACCAGCAGCAGCCGCCCGCGTACGGTTACGCGGCGCCCGGCGCTGCGCCCGCGCCCATGTTCGCGGGGCCGTCGTGCCGGATGTGCGGCGGGTTCCCCGCCGTCGAGGCGACGGTCCGGCAGCACCAGGGAGTCCTCATCATGATGCGGTTCCTGCATGTGCGGGGACCGTTCTGCCGCAACTGCGGGTTGTCCGTGGTGAGCGACATGACGGGCAAGACGCTGTGGCAGGGCTGGTGGAGCCCGCTGTCCCTGGCACTCTTCACGCCGTTCACGCTGATCTGGAACATGACGGTGAAGTCCAAACTGCAGAAGCTTCCGCCGCCGATGATGCCGGGGCAGCAGCAGCCCCAGCCCTGGCAGTAGTTCGCCCGTTCACCCGTTCGGGGAGTAGTTCTTCGAGTCCGGCGTGTTTGCGGCTTGCCCGCCCTAGCGTCCCTTGCTACCGACAGAGGTAGGCAGAAGGGGCGGGATGCCGGGATGGAACTGCGATCCGACTCGCCGATGGCGTGGCGCCTGTGCGGCAACCAGATCAAGCTGTGGCGCCAGGCGGCGAACGTCTCCCGCGAGGAGCTGGCAGCGGAGGCGGGGTACGGCGTCGAGGCCGTGAGGTCGATGGAAATGGGACGGCGCAGGCCGTCCCAGCACCTCCTTGAGGTGGCGGACAGCATGTTCGGCGCGTGCGGAAAGTTGAAGGCGGCCCATCCGTACCTGGAGCCGGACCGGTTCAACAATCGCGTGCGCGAGTACATGGCCATTGAGGCCGAGACGGTCGCCTTCCACTGGTACGACGTCCTGCTCATCCCCGGCTTGCTGCAAACCGAGGGCTACGCACGGGCGCTCATGGCAAGCCACTGTCCGCCGGTGGACGACGAGACCGTCGAAGCGCGTGTGACTGGGCGGATCGAGCGCGGGGAACTGCTGAAGAAGACGACCACGCTGTTCAGCTTTGTGATCCACGAAGCTGCCCTGAGGGGACTTGTGGGCGGCCCCGAAGTAATGAAGGGTCAGCTCAACCACCTCTTGGAGGTGGGTAAGTTGCGCAACGTGTCGATCCAGGTCCTGCCCCTCGGCCAGGGCGCCACTCCTGGGATCAGCGGATCCTTCACCGTGATGGAGACTGCCGATTTCAGGCAGTACGGCTATCAGGAGGCGCAGGGGTCCCACCTGCTGTTCACCGACACGGAAAAGGTGGGCGACCTGGTGAAGCGGCACTCCATGATCCGCATGCAAGCACTTGACGTCGAAGCTTCGGCCGAAATGATCAGAAGGGTGGCGGAAGAGCTGTGATAAGCGAGCTGTCGTGGGTGAAGTCCAGCTACAGCGGCACCGACGGAGACGTGTGCGTTGAAGTCGCCGTCCTCCCCCAGGCCATACGAATACGCGACTCCAAACGCAAAAGCGGGCCCCAACTCGCCGTAGGCGCACCCGCCTGGAAGGCCTTCGTGGGGCACGTGACCGTCGTCTGACCTACAGCCGAGAGGCAGGTCGCTCGCCCCGTATGCGTTACGCAATCCGCTACAGCGAAGAAGCCGCGGCGCGGCGCGACCGTCTCAACGTGGCGCGCCGCGAGACGTTCGACCGCGCCGTCATCGTCCTCGCCGAGCGCCCCCGGCATGAGAAGTCACTGGCGATGGGCGGAAACGTACGGCAGGTCCGGCTGACGAACGACGTCCTCGCCCGGTACGCAATCGTCCACCACGTCGTGGTGATCCTCGACCTGTCGGTCTTCGACCGGGAGGACACCGTCCTCGCTGACGAGGGCTGATCACTCCGGGGGCGAGCCCGGCGCATCACAGCGTGCGGGAGGGGGCCGGGGGTGGAGGGGTGGGGGTCCGGGGCGCTGACGTGTATTTGTGGGCCCAATACCGGGGCACCCTTCGCGTCCGCGGCAACGGGCCCGTAAATATACGGCCCCGGACCCCCACCCCGGAGGCCCCGGCACCCGGCACCGGACCACGGCCCGAGCCCACCCGGCTCTTCACGACCGCGGCCGCGGTAGGGCTACCCCCACCCCGGAGACGCCCGCTGTTCCCATGGGGGAAGCCCGCGCCGCTCCCTAGCGTGAACCCCGTGATGGGCAAGCTCGCAGCACGCTCGCTGCGCTACAGAATCGGCGGCTTCGCCGCCACCTTCCTCGCGCTGTTCATCGGCGCCACGCTAGTGATGGGCTGCGGCGGTCTCATGGAGACCGGCATCCGGAACAACGTGCCGCCGCAACGCCTCGCCGGCGCCGAGCTGCTCGTCACCGGCGACCGTACCCACGCCGTGGCGACGAGCAAGAAGCACAAGAAGCGGACCACCCTCCCCGAACGGGCGGAGATCCCCGCCGCCCTCACCGACAAGATCCGCGCCGTACCCGGCGTACGCACCGCCGTCGGGGAGCGCACCTTCGACGCCGCCGTGCTGGGCCGCGGCGGCACCGCAACGGTCACCGCCCAAGCCCACGCATGGGAGTCCGCGGCGCTCACCCCGTACGCCCTCACGGCCGGCACCGCGCCCGCCCGCGGCGAGGTCGTCCTGGACGCCGCCACCGCCCGCCGCGCGGGCGCCGCACCCGGCGACCGGATACGGATCGCCGCACACGGCGGCTCGGCCACGTACACAGTGAGCGGCATAGCCCAAGCCGAAGACGTCCCCCAGACCACCCTCTTCCTCTCCGCACCGGACGCGGCCCGCCTCTCCGGCCGCCCCGACACCGTCGCCGACATCGCCGTCACTCTCGCCCCCGGCGCCCACCTGGACGCCGTCCGCAAGGACATAACAGAGGCCCTCGCCGCCCAGACGGACACGCCCGTCACCCTCCTCTCCGGGGACGACAGGGGCTCCGTAGAGCACCCGGAGGTGCTGCAAGGCAGCGACGACCTGATCGCGCTGTCCGGCGTCGTCGGCGGCCTCGTCATCCTCGTCGCGGCGTTCGTCGTGGCGGGGACCGTCGCCCTGTCGGCACAGCAGCGCAGCCGTGAACTGGCCCTCCTACGGGCCATCGGCACGTCCACCCGCCAGCTCCGCCGCATGCTGCTCGGCGAGACGCTCATGGTGATGGTGCTGGCGGGCGCCGCGGCCTGGCCCGCAGGGCCGCTCGCCGGGCGGGCCCTGTACGACACGCTCGTCGACAGCGGCATGATTGCCGGCACCGTCGAGTTCAGCCAGGGCTGGATCCCGGCGATGCCCGCCTACGGAGCGCTGCTCCTCACCGCCGTCGGCGGCGGCCTGCTCGGCAGCGCGCGGGCGGTCCGCGCCAAGCCCGTACAGGCGCTCGGCGAGGCGGCCGTGCAGCAGCAGGGCCTGCACCCCGTACGGATCGCCGCCGGGCTGCTGTTCCTCGCCGGAACGGTCGCCCTGGCGCTCGTCACCGCGCTGGTCCTGCGCGGCCCGGTGGCGGCCAGCACCGCAGGGCCGACGGTGATGTGCTGTGCGATCGCCCTCGCCTTCCTCGGCCCCTGGTTCACGAAAGCCGTCACTCTCGTCCTGCACTGGCCCGTACGGCTCCTGACCGGGCCCGCCGGCCGCCTCGCCGTCCTCAACTGCCGCGCCCGTACGGCCAAGGTGGCCGCGATCGCCACTCCGGTCATGCTCGCCAGCGCGATCGCCACCGGGAACCTCTACCTCCAGACCACCACGGCCGCCGTGTCGGACAAGGCGTTCGCGGAGAACCTCCGGGCGGACGCCGTCCTCACCTCGGCGGCGGGCGGGGTCGACCCCGCGCTGCTCGCGCGCGTACGGGCGCTGCCGTCCGTCGCGGGGGCGAGCGCGTACGTGACCAGCGCCGCGCACACCGAGAAGCCGCATGACGGTGACGAGAACAAGAAGGGCCTGCCCCTCCAGGGCGTGAGCGCGGAGGGCGTCGCGCGGACCCTCGCCGTGAAGGCGAGCGCGGGCAGCCTCGACGGGCTGCGCGGGAACGCGATCGCGCTGCCCGAGACCGTGGCGCACCGCATGCACCGCACCGTGGGGGACACGATCACCCTGCGGATGGGCGACGGCGTACGGACCGACGTACGGGTCGTGGCGCTGTTCAAGGGACGCGAGGGCTTCGAGTCGGCGCTGACCAGTGCCGAGCTGCTCGCCCCGCACACCACCGCCGGCCTCCCCGCGCAGCTCCTCGTGCGGGCGGCGGACGGCGGCCGGGACCGGCTGGCGGGGGACCTCACCGCGCTGGCCGCGCAGCAGCCGGGGCTGAAGGTCATGGACCGGGACGCGGTGACGACCGCGCACGCGCAGGGCAGCCGCACGCAGGCGTCCGTCAACTACCTGATCATCGCGATGCTCGTCGCGTACACGGCGCTGTCCGTCGTGAACACGACCGCCGTCGCCGTCGGCAACCGCCGCAAGGAGTTCGCGCTCCAGCGGCTCACGGGGGCCACGCGGGGACAGGTGATGCGGATGATGGCGGTGGAGGGCGGCCTGGTGGCCGTGGTGGGCCTCCTCCTCGGCGGGGCGGCCGCGGCGAGCACGCTGGTGCCGTTCGGCTACGCACTGGGCGGCGGTACGGGGGCGATCTCCGGGCCGCCGGAGATCGCCGTCACGGTGATCGGCGCGGGCCTGGCCCTGACGCTGGCGGCGACCCTCGTGCCCACGTGGTGGGCGCTGCGGCACCGGCCGGTGGAGGCGGCCCGGATCTGACCCCGGGACCTTGCCGCGGGCATGGGATCCTGGAAGCCAGGAACCCCACGCAAGGAGCGGCATGGCAGCCAACCTCGTCAATCTGGAAGCCGTCGACAAGGTGTACGGCACCCGTGCACTGCTCGACGGCATCTCCCTCGGCGTGAACGAGGGCGACCGGATCGGTGTGGTCGGCCGCAACGGTGACGGCAAGACCACCCTGATCCGGATCCTCGCCAAGCTGGAGGAGGCGGACAAGGGCCGCGTCACCCACGCCGGCGGCCTGCACCTCGGCGTGCTCACGCAGCACGACTCGCTCGACCCGGCCGCCACCATCCGGCACGAGGTCATCGGCGACCTCGCCGACCACGAGTGGGCGGGCAGCGCGAAGATCCGCGACGTGCTCACGGGCCTGTTCGGCGGGCTCGACCTGCCCGGCTTCGCGGACGGCCTGGACACCGTGATCGGCCCGCTGTCCGGCGGCGAGCGCCGCCGCATCGCGCTCGCCAAGCTGCTGATCGCCGACCAGGACATGATCGTCCTGGACGAGCCCACCAACCACCTCGACGTCGAGGGCATCTCCTGGCTCGCCCAGCACCTCCAGCAGCGCCGCTCGGCGCTCGTCTGCGTCACGCACGACCGCTGGTTCCTGGACCAGGTGTGCACGCGCATGTGGGACGTGCAGCGCGGCGTCGTCCACGAGTACGAGGGCGGGTACAGCGACTACGTCTTCGCGCGCGCTGAGCGCGAGCGCATCGCCGCGACCGAGGAGGCGAAGCGGCAGAACCTGATGCGCAAGGAGCTGGCCTGGCTGCGCCGCGGCGCGCCCGCCCGCACCAGCAAGCCGCGCTTCCGCATCGAGGCCGCGAACGAGCTCATCGCGGACGTGCCGCCGCCGCGCGACAGCGCGGAGCTGATGAAGTTCGCGAGCTCGCGCCTCGGCAAGACCGTCTTCGACCTGGAGAACGTCTCCATCCAGGCCGGCCCCAAGGAGCTGATCAAGCACCTGACGTGGCAGCTCGGCCCGGGCGACCGGATCGGCCTCGTCGGCGTCAACGGTGCCGGCAAGACCTCGCTGCTGCGGGCCCTCGCGGAGGCGGCCGCCACCGAGGGCGAGAAGCAGCCGGCCGGCGGCAAGGTCGTCGTCGGCAAGACCGTCAAGCTGGCCTACCTGTCCCAGGAGGTCGGTGAACTCAACCCCGCCATGCGGGTGCTGGAGGCCGTGCAGCAGGTCCGCGACCGCGTGGACCTCGGCAAGGGCCGTGAGATGACGGCGGGGCAGCTGTGCGAGAAGTTCGGCTTCACGAAGGAGAAGCAGTGGACGCCGGTCGGCGACCTCTCCGGCGGTGAGCGCCGCCGGCTCCAGATCCTGCGCCTCCTCATGGACGAGCCCAACGTCCTCTTCCTCGACGAGCCCACGAACGACCTCGACATCGAGACCCTGACGCAGCTGGAGGACCTCCTCGACGGCTGGCCCGGCTCGATGATCGTCATCAGCCACGACCGGTACTTCGTCGAGCGCACCACCGACCGGGTGTACGCGCTCCTCGGCGACCGGGCGCTGCGGATGTTGCCGCGCGGCCTGGACGAGTACCTGGAGCGGCGCCGGCGCGTCATCGAGGCCGCCACGCCCGCCGCCGCTCCGGCCGCGGCCCCGGCGGCGGGCGCGCCCGCGAAGTCCGCGGCGGACGCGCGCGCCGCGAAGAAGGAACTCCATAAGATCGAGCGCCGCCTGGACCGCATCAGCGAACAGGAAGCGAAGCTCCATGCCCAGATCGCCGAAAAGGCCACCGACTTCGAGGCCGTCGCCAAGCTCGACACCGAGCTGAGGGAACTGGCGTCCGAACGCGACGACCTGGAACTCCGCTGGCTGGAACTGGCGGAAGACGCGTAGCCGTTCCGGCGTCGGCATGACAGGTCAAGGATGCTCCGCATCCTTGAACCCGCCGCGGCGACGCGCAACCACAACGGCGGCATCCGGCGGTGCCGAACACACCTGAGCCGGTCCCGGCACCGCCGGTCTCCGCCGCGGTGGCTGATCGCCGTTGCGGCGGTTTGAAGGGTGACGGGCGCCACCCTTCACCGGCCCCGGCGGCCTGACGGCTCGGCAGCCCGGCCGGTCAAGGATGCACCGGCATCCTTGAATCCGCCGCCGTGGCGAGCAACCACAGCGGCGGCATTCGGCGGTGCCGAACGCACCCAAACCCGTACGGCACCGCCGAGCCCAAGGGCATCCGGTCACCGCAACGGTCTCGTCACGGGGCGGTCTCAGCCCGTGTCCCGTCCGTACCGGGTGATAAAAAGAACATCCGCCAGCCCCGCCGCAACGAGGAAAGCTGATGTCAACACCGCCCCCGCCCCAGCCGCCCAACCAGCCGCCGCCGGGCTTCGGGGCACCCAGCCCCTCGTACGGCTACCCGCCCCAGCAGCCGCCGCAACAGCCCCCGCAGCCCCCGCAGGGGGCCCCGGCGGGCCAGCCCGGCTACGGCTACCCGCAGACACCCCCGCCCCCGCCGCCCCCCGCCGCGCCGCAGACCCCGCCCCCGGGCGGCTACGGCTACCCGGGCCCGGCCGGCGCCGGCCAGCCCGCGCAGGGCTACCCGCAGTACAACGCGTACCCGACGCAGCCGCCCGGCCCGTACGGCGCCCCCGGCCAGTACCCCGGCGCGCCCGGCACACCCGGCGGCCCCGGAGGCGACGGCGTCAAGAAGAAGCGCATGGCGATCATCGCCGGCGCCGTCGCGGCCGTCCTCGTCCTCGCCGGCGGCGGCATCTGGTTCGCCACCAGCGGCAGCGACGACGACGAGCCGAACGTCTCCAGCGCCGGCCAGACCGGCGGCACCGGCGACAAGGGCAACAAGGGCGGCGGAGGAGGCAACAGCAAGCCCAAGTCCGTCAACGGCAAGATGCTCTTCAACGTCGAGCAGGAGAAGGTCGACGACCTGGTCAACACGAAGGGCATGTGGGCCACCGACCAGGCCGTCGCCAAGGCCGACGTGTACAAGATCGTCGGCTACGGCCTGGACGGCGGCAAGAAGTGGGAGCTCCCCCTCGACGGCGCCGTCTGCTGGTCCAACCCGCAGGCCACCGCCGACGGCAAGGCCGTCATCCTGGTCAGCGACGGCAAGCCCAGCCAGGAGAAGAAGTACGGCGGCCCCTGCACCCAGGTCATCGCCTTCGACGTCAACAAGGGCACCAAGCTCTGGCAGAAGTCCGCCAAGTCCGGTGACCGCGACGTCATCTTCGACGAGGTCACCATCGGCGGCGGCACGGTCGCCGCGGGCGGCACCAGCGGCGGAGCCGCCTGGTCCCTGGACGAGGGCAAGGAGCTGTGGGCGCCCAAGGCCGACGGCGACGACTGCCGCGACGGCGGCTACGGCGGCGGCAGCAAGCTCGTCGCCGTGCGCCGCTGCGGCGACATCGAGCGCGGCATCGTCACCGTCCAGACGCTCGACCCCAAGACCGGCGCGGTGAAGTCCAAGTACCAGCTGCCGCCCGGCCTGAGCTGGCCGCACATCGCCTCCACCGAGCCCCTCGTCGTCGCCGTCAACGCCGGCGGCAGCACGGGCAACGGCGCCTCCGACTTCTTCGTGGTCGACGACAGCGCCAAGGAGGGCAAGCTCCGCAGCAAGATCTCCACGGACAACGGCAAGTACGAGCCGCGCTGCCCGTCGACCGACGTCGAGGGCTGCACCAAGCTGTCCATCACCAAGGACACGCTCTACATGCCGACCGCGGACCACTCCTCCGGCAACGCGGACGGGCCCGGCCGCGTCAACGAGATCGTCGCCTTCGACCTGGCCACCGGCCAGACCAAGGGCAAGACGGACGGCACCCCCGGCTCCACCCTCGTGCCCCTCGGCGTCGACACGGACGGCTACCCGGTCGCGTACCAGATCCCGACCTACAACGCCGGCGGCAAGGTGCTGCGCATCGACCCCAAGACGTACAAGGGCGAGGTGCTGCTGAAGAACGCCGACGAAACGTCCCGCCCGGAGCGGGAGCTCTCGCCCGACTACCAGCAGGGCCTGTGGGCCCAGGGCCGGCTCTACCTCGGCTCGACCTCCGCGCACCGCAGCTCGGCCGCGCTGGGGAAGCAGTACATGATGATGGCCTTCGGCGGGAGCTGACCCGGCCCGGAAGGCTTGACCGCCCGCGTTGACGCAACTTGATCACGGCGCTGCCCGTACAGCGGTTTCCGACCGCTTGGCGCCGTGATCAAGCACAATTGACGTCGGAGAAGTCGTATCCCTGCTCGTCGCGCTGCCGTGCCTGAACGATCCGTTTCAGTCGCGAAGTACACGTGATTGGCAGGGATTTCGGCATTCCGGGGGACTTCTCACCGGTAAGGGGCGCGCAACGTCGAACAAGCGTGTAGCTTCCGGGGTCGAGGGGTCGACAAGGAGACGTAGAGACGTACGCGGGGCGACAGGGGGCAAGCGCATGGGCGTGCGGCTCATGGTGGTCGATGATCACCGACTGCTGGCCGAGGCGCTCGCCTCGGCCCTGAAGCTGCGCGGGCACCGGGTCCTGGCCGCGGCCGCGCCGAGCGCGGGCGCCGCCGACCTGGTGGTGAGCCGCGCACCCGAGGTGTGCCTGCTGGGCACCGCCACACCGGCCGAGCCGGGGGCCTTCGACCCCGTCGTCCGCATCAAGCGGGACCGGCCGCAGGTGGCCGTCGTCGTGCTCGGCCCGGTGCCGAGCCCGCTCGGCATCGCCGCGGCCTTCGCCGCGGGCGCATCCGGCTATGTGCGGCACAACGAGCGGATCGAGGGCGTCGAGCGCGCCATGATGAAGGCGCGGGCGGGAGAGGCGGCGGTCGATCCGCAGCTCCTGCAAGGCGCGTTCACGGAGCTGCTCAACCCCGCGGCCCAGCCGGACGACGAAGGAGCGCGGTTGCTCCAGCTCCTCACCCCGCGGGAGGTGGAGGTCCTCGTCCGGGTCGCCGAAGGGGAGGACACGCGCCTGATCGCGGCGGGCATGGGGATAGCGCCGAGCACGGCGCGCACGCACGTTCAGCGGGTGCTGATGAAGCTGGGGGTGGGCTCGCGCCTGGAGGCGGCGGCGCTCGCCGCGCGTACGGGGCTGCTGGACCGCGCGGCCGCCGGGCCGGGGCCGCTGCCCCCGCAGAGGGGTTCCTAGGGGTCCGGGGCGTGCCCCCAGTTATGGGAAGGGGCGGGGTGGGGAGGAGGAACCCGTGAGCCCCGCGATCCCCATGAGGAAGACGGCAACCAAGCTCGCCGACGGCCGCGAGCTCATCTACTACGACTCCTACGACTCCTGCGGCGCCTACGACTCCGGCGGCTCCCGCGTCGACGTCATCCGCGACGCCGCCGACCCCCGCCCCCTCCGCCCCGTCCTCACCACCACCGAAATCCGCCACGACCCGATCCTCGGCGACGACGTCGCCATCGCCTCGCACCGGCAGACCCGCACCTTCCTCCCACCCGCCGAAGCGTGCCCCCTGTGCCCCTCAAGTCCCGGGCGTCCCACGGAAATCCCCGCCCCCGACTACGAGGTCGCCGTCTTCGAGAACCGCTTCCCCTCCCTCACCGGCGAGGCGGGCCGCTGCGAAGTCGTCTGCTTCACCCCCGACCACCACACCTCCTTCGCCGCCCTCGGCGAAGACCGCGCCGCCCTCGTCCTCGCCGCCTGGACCGACCGCACCGCCGAACTGGCCGCGCTCCCTGCCGTCCGGCAGGTCTTCTGCTTCGAGAACCGCGGCGAGGAGATCGGCGTGACCCTCGGCCACCCGCACGGCCAGATCTACGCGTATCCGTTCGTCACCCCGCGCACCGAGCGCATGCTCGCCTCCGCCGCCGCCCACGCGGCCCGCACGGGCGGGCGCAACCTCTTCGACGACACCGTCGCCGCCGAGCGCGACGACGGCCGCCGCACCGTCCTCGCCACCGAGCACTGGACGGCCTTCGTGCCGTACGCCGCCCACTGGCCCTACGAAGTGCACCTCTACCCGCGCCGCCGCGTGCCCGACCTGCTCGCCCTGGACGACGCGGCGGCCACAGAGTTCCCACAGGTGTACCTGGAACTCTTGCGCCGGTTCGACCGGATCTTCGGCCGGGACGCGCCGCCGACCCCGTACGTCTCCGCCTGGCACCAGGCGCCGTTCCACGACCCCCGCAGGACTGAATTCGCGCTTCACCTCGAGCTCTTCACCATCCGCCGGGCTCCCGGAAAGCTGAAGTTCCTCGCGGGTTCCGAATCCGGCATGAACGTGTTCATCAACGATGTGCCGCCCGAGGCCGCGGCGGAGCGACTGCGAGAGGTAGCGGGTCAATGAGCGAGAACAGCAGGAAGTGCCTGGTCACGGGCGGCGCGGGGTACGTCGGAAGCGTCGTGGCGGCGCATCTGCTGGCCGCCGGGCACGCCGTGACCGTCCTCGACGACCTCTCGACCGGGCACCGGGCCGCCGTCCCCGCTTCCGCCGCCTTCATCCACGGCCGCGTGCAGGACGCCGGGCAGTGGCTCGACAGCTCCTACGACGCCGTCCTGCACTTCGCGGCGTTCTCGCAGGTCGGCCAGTCCGTCGCCGACCCCGAGCCGTACTGGCGCAACAACGTCGGCGGCACCGCCGACCTGCTCGCCGCCATGCGCGACGCCGGCGTGCGCACCCTCGTCTTCTCCTCCACGGCCGCCACCTACGGCGAACCGTCCGCCGTCCCCATCACCGAGGACGCCCCCACCGCCCCCACCAACCCCTACGGCGCCACCAAGCTCGCCGTCGACCACATGATCAGCGGCGAGTGCGCCGCCCACGGCCTGGCCGCCGTCTCCCTGCGCTACTTCAACGTCGCGGGCGCGCACGGCCCCTACGGCGAGCGGCACGCCCCCGAGACCCACCTGATCCCGATCGTCCTCCAAGTGGCCCGCGGCGAGCGCGAGGCCGTCGCCGTCTACGGCGACGACTACCCCACCCCGGACGGCACCTGCGTCCGCGACTACATCCACGTCGCCGACCTCGCCGAGGCCCACCTCCTCGCCCTCTCCGCCGCACGCGACGGCGAACACCTCATCTGCAACCTGGGCAACGGCAACGGCTTCTCCGTCCACGAGGTCATCGAGACCGTCCGCAAGGTCACCGGCCACCCCGTCCCGCAGACCGCCGCGCCGCGCCGCCCAGGCGACCCGGCCGTCCTCGTGGCCTCCGCCGAGCGCGCCCGCGAGACCCTCGGCTGGACGCCGCGCCGCCCGGACCTCACCCAGATCGTCGCCGACGCCTGGGAGTTCGCGCGCCGCGGGCCCGAGCAGTGACCGCAGCGGCGAACGACGCGGCCGAGGGCTTCGAGCGCGCTTACGGGTACGCCCCGGTCGGCGTCTGGGCCGCACCCGGCCGCGTCAACCTCATCGGCGAGTACACGGACGTCAACGAAGGCCACGTCCTGCCCATCGCCCTCCCGCACTGCACCCGCGTGGCCGCCGCGGCCCGCACGGACGGCCTGCTGCGGCTGCGCTCGCGCGAAGCGGCGGAGGCGGGCACGTCCGAGCTGCCCCTGGCCGGTCTCGTACCCGGCGGCGTGCCGGGCTGGGCCGCCTACCCGGCGGGCGTCGCCTGGGCGCTGCGCGAAGCGGGCCTGCCCGTGGGCGGGGCGGACCTGTACGTGGAGAGCGACGTGCCGGCGGGTGCGGGGCTGTCGTCCTCCGCCGCCCTGGAGGTCGCCACGGCCCTGGCGCTGACCGAGCTGCACGGGGCGGCGGGCGAGCGCCCCGCCCTCGCCCGGCTCGCCCAGCGCGCCGAGAACGCCTTCGTGGGCGTCCCCTGCGGCGTCATGGACCAGACGGCGTCCGCCTGCTGCACCGCCGGCCACGCCCTGCACCTCGACACCCGCGACCTCGCGCTGCGGCAGGTGCCCTTCGACCTGGCCGCCCACGGGCTGCGGCTCCTCGTGGTCGACACCCGCGTCCGGCACGCCCTGGCGGACGGGGCCTACGCGGCGCGGCGGGCGGGCTGCGAGGCGGCGGCGCGGGCCCTGGGCGTACGGGCCCTGCGGGACGTGCCGCACGCGGAGCTGGGCGACGCGCTGGGCCGGCTCGCCGACGCGTCCCTGAGGCCCCTGGTGCGGCATGTGGTGACCGAGGGCGAGCGCGTACGGGAGGTCGTGGCGCTCCTCGCCGCGCGCGAGCCGCGCAAGGCCGGGCCGCTGCTGACCGCCGGGCACACCTCCCTCCGCGACGACTTCGCCGTCTCCTGCCCGGAGCTCGACCTGGCCGTCGCGGTCGCGAACGAAGCGGGCGCGCTCGGGGCGCGGATGACCGGCGCCGGCTTCGGCGGTTCCGCGCTGGCGCTCGTGGAGGAGGGGGCGGCGGACGCGGTCGGCGCGGCCGTCACGGCGGCCTTCGCGGCGGCCGGACACCGCCCGCCGCGGGTCTTCGCAGCGGTGGCGGGCGCAGGTGCGCGGCGGGTGTTCCGGGGCGAGGGGTGAAAACCGGGCCGCCGGGCCCTGCCCGATCGTGCAGTCGCGCATGGTCAACTTCGCGTCGTTCCACGTCGTTCACTGCCTCAATACTGAACAGAAAGCTCACCATAAACAGGCGGGTCGAGCAGTTTTGCCAATCGGCTTCCGTTGCGGGACCCCCGCCGTACGCTGATGCACAGTGCCGGTGGGGGCCGGCGCTGATCAGGGGGCGAGACAGGCAGGTACGACGCCCGGGGCGGGGTGGAAGTCGACAAGTGCGGCGGCGGCCGTGCGGTGTGCGGCGGCCCCGGACCGGGCGCCGTACCCGCACTGACCGCCGCCCAGGATATGGGGGTGGCTGTGGCACGTATTCGGGTACTGGTGGTCGACGACCACCGCATCTTCGCCGAGTCGCTCGCCGCCGCCCTCGCGGCCGAGCAGGACGTGGAGGTCTCGGCGGCCGGCAGCGGGCCGGCGGCGCTGCGCGCGCTGGAGAGGGCGGCGGCCGAGGGGCGCCGCTTCGACGTGCTGCTGATCGACGCCGATCTCGGCACGGTCGGTCAGGACGGCGGCGGGACGGTGCCGGGCCAGCTCAGGGGGCCAGCTCCGCACGGCGCGGGCCTCGGGCCCGGCCACGGTCCGGGTCACGGCCCGGCCCACGGCGTGGGCCATGTGCCCGTGCACGACGGTGGCGGCTCCGGTGAGGGCGCGGTCGACGGGATCTCGCTCGTGGCCGGGGTGCGCACCGCGCACCCCGCGGTGCGCACGGTGGTCCTCGCCGAGCGCGACGACCCGCGGCGGGCCGCGGCGGCCCTCCAGGCGGGCGCCGGCGGCTGGGTGGCCAAGGACTGCTCGCTGTCGCGGCTGCTGGCCGTCATCAGGGGCGTCCTGCGCGATGAGACGCACCTGCCGCCCGCCCTGCTCACGGGCGTGCTGCGGGAGCTCACGGCGGCCCGCAAGCACCGCACGGAGAGCGAGCGGCTCGTGGAGTCGCTGACACCGCGCGAGCGGGAGGTGCTGCGCTGCATGGTGGCGGGGCTGGGCCGCAAGGCCGTCGCCGAGCGGCTCTATCTCTCCCCGCACACCGTCCGCACCCACATGCAGAACGTGCTGGGGAAGCTGGGCGTCCACTCCACCCTCGCCGCGGTCGCGCTCGCGCGCCGCGCCGGGGTCGGGCCCGTGGACCTAACCGGGAGTGTTGTCGAACGGGGCGGTCAGCTGGCGTAGCAGATCGGCCAGCTCGCGGCGCTGGGTGCGGGACAGCTCGGAGAGGATGGCGCGCTCCTGCTCCAGGAGTCCGGCCAGGGCCTCGTCGGCGCGGTCCCGCCCCTCGTCCGTGAGGCGTACGAGCACGCCCCGGCGGTCGCTCGGGTCCGGCTCGCGCCGGACCAGGCCCTTCTTGGCGAGCCGGTCGATGCGGTTGGTCATCGTGCCGGACGTGACCAGCGTCTGGGTCAGCAGCTGGCCGGGCGAGAGCTGGTACGGGGCCCCGGCGCGGCGCAGCGCGGTCAGCACGTCGAACTCCCACGGTTCGAGCTCGTGCTCGGCGAAGGCCAGGCGGCGGGCGCGGTCGAGGTGGCGGGCGAGCCTGCTCACGCGGCTGAGCACCTCGAGTGGCTCCACGTCGAGGTCAGGGCGCTCGCGGCGCCACGCTGAAACCAGCCGATCGACCTCGTCCTCCATGACGATCAGTGTAGAGGGTCTGTCGACATGAAGTCTCTTGACGTCAAGATATTCATGTGGTGATCCTGGAGGTATGACGACTCACGCTGCCACGCCTGTCTGGGATCCGGAGCAGTACCTGCGTCACTCCGGCCCCCGCGCCCGGCCCTTCTCCGACCTGCTGGCCCGCGTACCGGTGCGCGATCCCGCGCGGATCGTGGACCTCGGGTGCGGGCCGGGGAACGTCACGGCGCTGCTCGCCGAGCGGTGGCCGCGGGCGGGGATCACGGGGCTGGACAACTCGGAGGAGATGCTGCGGCAGGCGCGCGAGCGCGCGCCCGGCATCGACTTCGGGTGGGCGGACCTGAGGTCCTGGACGCCGGAGGGGACGTACGACCTGATCATCTCCAGCGCGACGTTCCAGTGGGTGCGGGGGCACGAGGAGTCCTTCCCGGCGTGGACCGGGGCGCTCGCCCCGGGCGGGGTCTTCGCCTTCACGGTGCCGGGCAATTTCGACGAGCCGAGCCATGTGCTGCTGCGCGAGCTCTGCGAGAGCAGGGCGTGGCGGGGCCGTCTGGGCGGGCTCCAGCGGCCCGGGTACGTGCTGACGCCCGCGGAGTACCTGGAGCGGCTGGCGGGGCTGGGGCTGACGGTCGACGCGTGGGAGACGACGTACGTGCACGCCCTTCCGGGCGAGGATGCGGTCCTGGAGTGGACGAAGGGCACGGCCCTGAGGCCGGTCCTGACGGCCCTGGGCGACGACGAGAAGGCGACGTCGCGCTTCCTGGCGGAATACGGGTCACTCCTACGCGAGGCGTACCCCCGGGGCCCCCACGGCACGCTGTTCCCGTTCCGGCGGATCTTCGTGGTGGCCGAGCGGTGACGCGGGGGCGCTGCCCGACGGCGCCGGTACACCTGAGCCCCTACGGCACCGCCGGTCTCCACCGTCGTGGTGGCGCGCCGCGGCGGCGGTTTCAAGGGGGCGAGGCCCCCTTGACCTGCGCAAGCTTGCGCGGCGAGCACGCGATGAAGGGGCCCCGCCCCTTCATTCCGCCGGGACGGCGATCAGCCACAGCGGCGCCATCCGGCGGTGCCGGTCCCACCCGAGCCCGTACGGCATCGCCGACATCCGCCGTCGTGGCTGGTCGCCGTCGCGGCGGATTCAAGGGGGCGAGCCCCCTTGAACCTCGGGGCGACGGGGGCGCCGCCCCCGTGTCGCGCTCTCAGGCGCGCCTGTGCCCAACAAGGCGCGGCTTCGGTTCCAGGCCGTCCAAGCCGTGCCACGCCAGATTCACCAGATGCGCCGCCACCTCCGCCTTCTTCGGCTTGCGGACGTCCAGCCACCACTGGCCCGTGAGGGCCACCATGCCGACGAGGGCCTGGGCGTACAGCGGGGCGAGCTTCGCGTCGAAGCCGCGGGCCTTGAACTCCAGGCCGAGGATGTCCTCGACCTGCGTGGCGATGTCGCTGATCAGAGAGGCGAACGTGCCTGTCGACTGCGCGACCGGCGAATCGCGGACGAGGATGCGGAAGCCGTCCGTATACCGCTCGATGTAGTCCAGCAGTGCGAACGCCGCCTGCTCCAGCAGTTCCCGCGGGTGGCCCGCGGTCAGCGCGCCCGTGACCATGTCGAGCAGCTGCCGCATCTCGCGGTCGACGACCACCGCGTACAGCCCCTCCTTGCCGCCGAAGTGCTCGTAGACGACCGGCTTGGAGACCCCGGCCTTCGCCGCGATCTCTTCGACCGACGTGCCCTCGAACCCCCGCTCGGCGAAGAGCGTGCGACCGATGTCCAGCAGCTGCTCCCGGCGCTCCGCGCCGGTCATCCGCACCCGCCGGGCGCGGCGGGCCCCCGCAGCAGGGGCCCGGTCCTTGTTACTGGTGGTATTGCTGTCGATCGCCACGCTGTCAATCATGCCGCCTCGGCGGCACTCTCCTTCCGCCGGGAGTCCAGGCGGCCGGCCGTGGGCCACCGCACGTCGTAGGCCCAGCCCGCCTGCTCGAACCAGCGGATCAGGCGGGCGCTGGAGTCCAGCTGCCCCTTGAGCACACCATGCCGGGCCGACGTCGGGTCCGCGTGGTGCAGGTTGTGCCAGGACTCGCCGCAGGAGAGGATCGCCAGCCACCACACGTTGCCCGAGCGGTCACGCGACTTGAAGGGCCGCTTGCCGACGGCGTGGCAGATCGAATTGATCGACCACGTCACATGGTGCAGCAGGGCGACCCGGACCAGCGAACCCCAGAAGAACGCCGTGAGCGCCCCCTGCCAGGACCAGGTGGCCAGGCCGCCGACGAGCGGCGGGATCAGCAGGGACACCGACGTCCACAGCACGAACTGGCGGGAGATCGCCCGGATCGCCGGATCCTTGATCAGATCGGGGGCGTACTTGTGCTGCGGGGTCTGCTCCTCGTCGAACATCCAGCCGACGTGGGCCCACCACAGCCCCTTCATCAGCGCCGGCACCGTCTCGCCGAAGCGCCACGGCGAGTGCGGGTCCCCCTCCGCGTCCGAGAACCGGTGGTGGCGGCGGTGATCGGCGACCCAGCGCACCAGCGGGCCCTCCACCGCCATCGACCCCATGATCGCCAAGGCGATCCGCAGCGGACGCCTGGCCTTGAACGAGCCGTGCGTGAAATAGCGGTGGAAGCCGATCGTGATGCCGTGGCAGCCGATGAAGTACATCGCGGTCATCAGCCCGAGATCCAGCCAGCTCACCCCCCAGCCCCAGGCGAGCGGGACCGCCGCGACCAGGGCGAGGAACGGCACGGTGATGAAGAGCAGCAGGGCGAGCTGCTCGACGGAACGCTTGCTGTCGCTCCCCAGCGTGGCGGAGGGGAGCGGGGCTTCCTGGGCCTTCGGCGCGTCTTCGAGCACGTCGGGGCTTGCAGTCATGGGTTCCCTCATGGGGGTCGGGGCATGGCTACGGTTCCGTAACCTACGGCTTCGTAAGTATGGCAGGGCGGGGGCGGGGAGCAAGAGGGCTGTGGATAACCGCGCGTCGTGCGGAGACCTATGCTGGTGGGCGTCGGACAGCGCGGTCCGCATCCCCTCCAGACGTGCCGGAAACTCTGCAAGGAGCAGCACCTGTGAGCAGTGCCGACAACACCAACGCCGCCCTGCGCGCCGACATCCGCCGCCTCGGCGATCTCCTCGGCGAGACCCTGGTCCGCCAGGAGGGGGAAGAGCTCCTCGACCTTGTGGAGCGGGTCCGTGCCCTGACCCGTACCGACGGCGAGGCCGCCGCCGAGCTGCTCGGCGCGACCGATCTGGAGACCGCCGCCAAGCTGGTGCGCGCCTTCTCCACCTACTTCCACCTGGCGAACGTCACCGAGCAGGTGCACCGCGGCCGCGAGCTCGGCGCCAAGCGCGCCGCCGAGGGTTCGATCCTCGCCCGCACCGCGGACCAGCTCAAGGAAGCCGACGCCGAGCACGTGCAGCAGACCGTGGAGAACCTCGGCGTCCGCCCCGTCTTCACCGCACACCCCACCGAGGCCGCCCGCCGCAGCGTCCTCAACAAGCTCCGCCGCATCGCGGCCCTCCTCGACACCCTCGCCGCGGGCACCGGCGACAAGCGCCGCACCGACCTGCGCCTCGCCGAGAACATCGACCTGCTCTGGCAGACCGACGAGCTGCGCGTCGCCCGCCCCGAGCCCACCGACGAGGCCCGCAACGCGATCTACTACCTCGACGAGCTCCACGCCAACGCCGTCGGCGACGTCCTGGAGGACCTCGCCGCCGAACTGGAGCGCGTCGGCGTCACCCTGCCGCCCACCACCCGCCCCCTCACCTTCGGCACCTGGATCGGCGGCGACCGCGACGGCAACCCCAACGTGACCCCCCAGGTCACCTGGGACGTCCTCCTCCTCCAGTACGAGCACGGCATCACCGACGCCCTCGACCTCGTCGACGAGCTGCGCGGCGCCCTCTCCAACTCCATCCGCAACAGCGGTGCCACCGAGGAGCTCCTCTCCTCCCTCCAGCGCGACCTCGAGCTCCTGCCCGAGATCAGCCCGCGCTACAAGCGCCTCAACGCGGAAGAGCCCTACCGCCTCAAGGCCACCTGCATCCGGCAGAAGCTCGTCAACACCCGCGAGCGCCTCGCCCGCAACACCCCCCACGAGGAAGGCCGCGACTACCTCGGCACCACCGAGCTCCTCGCCGACCTCCAGACCCTCCAGGACTCCCTGCGCGCCCACCGCGGCCGCCTCATCGCCGACGGCCGCCTGGAGCGCGCCCTGCGCACCCTCGCCGCCTTCGGCCTCCACCTGGCCACCATGGACGTCCGCGAGCACGCCGACGCCCACCACCACGCGCTCGGCCAGCTCTTCGACCGCCTCGGCGAGGAGTCCTGGCGCTACGCCGACATGCCGCGCGACTACCGCCGCAAGCTCCTGGCCAAGGAGCTGCGCTCGCGCCGCCCGCTCGCCCCCAGCCCCGCTCCCCTCGACGCGGCCGGAGCCAAGACGCTCGGCGTCTTCGGCACCATCCGCGAGGCCCTGGAGAAGTTCGGCCCCGAGGTCGTCGAGTCCTACATCATCTCGATGTGCCAGGGCGCCGACGACGTCTTCGCCGCCGCCGTCCTCGCCCGCGAAGCCGGCCTCATCGACCTCCACACCGGCTGGGCCAAGATCGGCATCGTGCCGCTCCTGGAGACCACCGACGAGCTCAAGGAAGCCGACCGCATCCTCGACGAGATGCTCGCCGACCCCTCCTACCGGCGTCTGGTCGCGCTGCGCGGCGACGTCCAGGAGGTCATGCTCGGCTACTCCGACTCCTCCAAGTTCGGCGGCATCACCACCTCCCAGTGGGAGATCCACCGCGCCCAGCGCCGCCTGCGCGACGTCGCCCACCGCTACGGCGTCCGCCTCCGCCTCTTCCACGGCCGCGGCGGCACCGTCGGCCGCGGCGGCGGCCCCACCCACGACGCGATCCTCGCCCAGCCCTGGGGCACCCTCGAAGGCGAGATCAAGGTCACCGAGCAGGGCGAGGTCATCTCCGACAAGTACCTCATCCCGGCCCTCGCCCGCGAGAACCTGGAACTGACGGTCGCCGCGACCCTCCAGGCCTCCGCGCTGCACACCGCGCCCCGCCAGTCCGACGAGGCCCTCGCCCGCTGGGACGCGGCCATGGACACCGTCTCCGACGCCGCCCACTCCGCCTACCGGCGCCTGGTCGAGGACCCCGACCTCCCCGCGTACTTCTTCGCCTCCACCCCCGTCGACCAGCTCGCCGAGCTCCACCTCGGCTCGCGCCCCTCGCGCCGCCCCGACTCCGGCGCCGGCCTCGACGGCCTCCGCGCCATCCCCTGGGTCTTCGGCTGGACCCAGTCCCGCCAGATCGTGCCCGGCTGGTTCGGCGTCGGCTCCGGCCTCAAGGCCGCCCGCGAAGCCGGTCTCGACACCGTCCTGGACGAAATGCACGAGCACTGGCACTTCTTCCAGAACTTCCTCTCCAACGTCGAGATGACCCTCGCCAAGACCGACCTGCGCATCGCCCAGCACTACGTCGACACCCTCGTCCCCGACGACCTCAAGCACGTCTTCGACGTCATCAAGGCCGAACACGAGCTCACCGTGCAGGAAGTGCTGCGCATCACCGGCGAGGCGGAGCTCCTCGACGCCAGCCCGGTCCTCCGCCAGACCTTCCGCGTGCGGGACGCCTACCTGGACCCGATCTCGTACCTCCAGGTGACGCTGCTCCACCGCCAGCGGCTCGCCGCGGAGAACGGCGAGAGCCCCGACCCGCTGCTGGCACGGGCGCTGCTCCTCACCGTCAACGGTGTGGCCGCGGGCCTGCGCAACACGGGCTGACGCACGTACGCGAAGCGGCCCCTCGCCTCAGGGCGGGGGGCCGCTTCGCGCGTGTATGGAGGCGGAGTCAGGAGTTGTACGTGGTCCGGGCGCGCTCCAGGCCGTCCACGATCAGGGACTCCACCGCGTCCGCGGCCCGGTCGACCTGGTAGTCCAGTTCCTTCCGCTCCGTGGACGAGAAGTCCTTGAGCACGAAGTCCGCCACCTGCATGCGGCCCGGCGGGCGCCCGATCCCGAACCGTACGCGCAGGTAGTCCGGGCCCAGCGCCTTCGTGATCGACTTCAGGCCGTTGTGGCCGTTGTCGCCGCCGCCGAGCTTCAGCCGCAGCGTGCCGTAGTCGATGTCCAGCTCGTCGTGGACCGCGATGACCCGGTCCGCCGGCACCTTGTAGAAGTCGCGCAGCGCGGCCGTCGGCCCGCCCGACAGATTCATGAACGACATCGGCTTGGCCACCACGATCCGCCGGCTCGACAGGCCGGGCGCGCCGATGCGGCCCTCGACGACCTGGGCCCGCGAGGCCTTGTGCGCCTTGAACTTGGCGCCCATCCGCTCCGCGAGCAGGTCCGCGACCATGAAGCCCACGTTGTGGCGGTTGCCTGCGTACTCCGGCCCGGGGTTGCCCAGGCCCACGATCAGCCAGGGGCTGGAGTCGTCCGTCATCTGCATGTCTCCTTCATAGCCAACCGCTCAAAGCCGACCGCCGTCCCACTCCGGTGGAGCGGGACGGCGGTCGGAAGAAAAGCCGGGTGCGGCGAGGATCAGGCCTCGGTGCCCTCGGCCTCGGCCGGGGCCTCGACCGAACCGGCGACGACGTGCAGGACCACGGCGTCGGCGTCGACGGCGAGGGAGACACCGGCCGGCAGGACGACGTCCTTGGCCAGGACGGAGGCGCCGGCCTCCAGGCCCGCGATGGAGACGGTGACGGCCTCGGGGATGTGGGTGGCCTCGGCCTCGACCGGCAGGGCGGTCAGGGTGTGCTCGAGCAGGTTGCCGCCGGGGGCCAGGTCGCCCTCGGTCTGGACCGGGACCTCGACGGTGACGGTCTCGCCGCGCTTGACGACCAGCAGGTCGACGTGCTCCAGGAAGCCCTTGAGCGCGTCACGCTGGACGGCCTTGGGGATGACGAGCTCGTCGCGGCCCTCGATGTCCACGGACAGCAGGACGTTCGGGGTCTTGAGGGCCATCATCAGGTCGTGACCCGGCAGGGTGATGTGGACCGGCTCGGAACCGTGGCCGTAGACGACGGCGGGAACCTGGTTGGCGCGGCGGATGCGGCGGGCGGCACCCTTGCCGAACTCGGCACGGACCTGGGCGGGGATCTTGATCTCAGCCATGGTGCACTCCTCGTGAGCGGTGATCGTGGACCGTTACCCGGCCACATACGGACCTGCTACGAAGAGCGCGTCGATAACGGACCGCCGCACATGAGTGCGGCCTCCCTCGCCGAGCAACTCCAGGAGTGTACCCGGCGGGGGAGGCCGCTCAGAAATCGATCAGGACCCTTCCGGACCCGGGCCGATCGTTTTTGCAGCCGGCAGGCTAGGGCTGCGGGAGACTCACTGCTCCTCGAACAGGCTCGTCACCGAGCCGTCCTCGAAGACCTCGCGCACGGCGCGCGCGATCGTCGGCGCGATCGACAGCACCGTGATCTTGTCGAGCTCCAGCTCACCCGGCGTCGGCAGGGTGTTCGTGAAGACGAACTCGCTCACCTTGGAGTTCTTCAGACGGTCCGCGGCCGGGCCCGAGAGCACACCGTGCGTGGCCGTCACGATGACGTCCTCGGCACCGTTGGCGAACAGGGCGTCCGCGGCGGCGCAGATCGTGCCACCGGTGTCGATCATGTCGTCGACCAGGACGCACACGCGGCCCTTCACGTCACCGACGACCTCGTGCACCGTCACCTGGTTGGCGACATCCTTGTCACGGCGCTTGTGGACGATGGCCAGCGGCGCGCCCAGGCGGTCGCACCAGCGGTCGGCGACGCGCACGCGGCCGGCGTCCGGGGAGACGACGGTCAGCTTCTCGCGGTCGACCTTGGCGCCCACGTAGTCCGCGAGGATCGGCAGCGCGAACAGGTGGTCCACCGGGCCGTCGAAGAAGCCCTGGATCTGGTCCGTGTGCAGGTCGACCGTGAGGATCCGGTCCGCGCCCGCGGTCTTGAACAGATCGGCGATCAGGCGCGCCGAGATCGGCTCACGGCCGCGGTGCTTCTTGTCCTGACGGGCGTAGCCGTAGAACGGCACGACCACCGTGATGGAGCGGGCCGACGCGCGCTTCAGCGCGTCGAGCATGATCAGCTGCTCCATGACCCACTTGTTGATGGGAGCCGTGTGGCTCTGCATCAGGAAGCAGTCCGCGCCACGCGCCGACTCCTGGAAGCGGACGTAGATCTCGCCGTTGGCGAAGTCGAATGCCTTGGTCGGGACCAGGCCGACGCCCAGCTGGTGCGCGACCTCCTCGGCAAGCTCGGGGTGGGCGCGGCCGGAGAAGAGCATCAGCTTCTTCTCGCCGGTCGTCTTGATCCCGGTCACAGCACAGTCTCCTTGGATGTCGCTTTGTGTGCGCTTATCACGGTACGCCCCGCACGACGTACCCGTGTCACGGTCACTGCTCGCCGTCGGTCTCCCGGTGAGCGGCGGAAGCGGCCTGTGCGGCTGCGCTTCCCGGGCGCTTACGTGCCACCCAGCCCTCGATATTCCGCTGCTGTCCACGTGCGACGGCCAGCGAACCCGGGGGCACATCCTTGGTGATGACCGAGCCGGCGGCGGTGTACGCGCCGTCCCCGATCGTGACCGGAGCCACAAACATGTTGTCCGATCCGGTACGGCAGTGCGAGCCGATCGTGGTGTGGTGCTTGTTCACACCGTCGTAGTTCACGAAGACGCTCGCCGCGCCGATGTTGCTGTACTCGCCGATCGTCGCGTCACCGACGTAGGACAGGTGGGGCACCTTGGTGCCCTCGCCGATCTCGGCGTTCTTCATCTCGACGTACGCGCCGGCCTTCGACTTCGCGCCGAGCTTCGTGCCCGGGCGCAGGTAGGCGAAGGGGCCGACGGAGGCGCCCGCGCCGATCAGGGCCGAGTCCGCGACGGTGTTGTCCACGCGGGCGCCGGCGCCGACGGCGGTGTCCGTCAGGCGCGTGTTCGGGCCGACCTCGCTACCGGCGGCCAGGCTGGTGGTGCCGGTCAGCTGGGTGCCGGGGTGGACGAGCACGTCCGCCTCGAACGAGACCGTGACGTCGATCCAGGTCGACGCCGGGTCCACGACCGTGACGCCGCTCATCATCGCCGCGTGCAGCAGCCGCTCGTTGAGCAGCTTGCGGGCCTCGGCGAGCTGGACGCGGTTGTTGATGCCGAGGATCTCCCGGTGGTCGTCCGCGACGGCCGCGCCCACCCGGTGCCCGGCCTCGCGCAGGATGCCCAGGACGTCCGTCAGGTACTCCTCGCCCTGGCTGTTGTCCGTGCGGACCTTGCCGAGGGCGTCCGTCAGCAGCTGGGCGTCGAAGGCGAACACCCCGGAGTTGATCTCGCGGATCGCGCGCTGCTCGTCGGTGGCGTCCTTGTGCTCGACGATCGCCGTGACGGCGCCGCCGCCGTCGCGCACGATGCGCCCGTAGCCGGTGGAGTCGGGGACCTCGGCGGTCAGCACGGTGACGGCGTTGCCGTCGGCGGCGTGGGTGTCGCTGAGGGTCTTGAGCGTGGCGCCCGTGAGCAGCGGGGTGTCGCCGCAGACGACGACGACCGTGCCGTCGAGGACGATGCCGCTGTTCGACAGCTCTTCCAGGCCCATGCGCACGGCGTGGCCGGTGCCGTTCTGCTCGTACTGGACGGCGGTGCGGACCTCGGGGTCGATCTGCGCGAGGTGCGCGGAGACCTGCTCGCGGGCGTGCCCGACGATCACGACGAGGTGCTCGGGGTCCAGTTCGCGGGAGGCGGCGACGACGTGGCCGACGAGGGAACGTCCGCAGATGGCGTGCAGGACCTTGGGGGTCGCCGACTTCATGCGGGTGCCCTCACCCGCTGCGAGAACGACGACGGCTGCCGGGCGGTTGGCGCTCACGGGTGTGCCCTTCGGCTTCGGGTGGTGGACATCCGAAGGATACCGGTGCGTTTTACTGCTGAAACGCGGGCGGGTCCTGACCTGGGCGGTCAGGACCCGGTGCGGTGCGGAACCGTGAGCTCCCCCGCCAGGACTCGAACCCGGACAAATGGCACCAAAAGCCACGGTGCTGCCAATTACACCACGGGGGATGGGCAAAATTGCCAAAACGGACAGTTTCCTAGATCGCCGCTTCGGCCCCCACCACTATGCCGTACCACCGGCCTCCGACGCGACGGTGCGGCTCGGCGCTTCCCGGGGGACGCAGGTGCCGGGGCGGCCCCGGGCGGCTGCCGCCGGGGTTCTCCCGGGCAGGAAAAGGTGTGGCGGGCTTCCGTAGTCTGGGTGGTATGACCACAACGGGGGCAAACGCGGAGGCGGGCGCGCGCGGCGCGCCGGACGGGCCTTGGTGGTGGGCGCGGCGGCGGAGCATGGTGCTCGACACCGTCCTGGCGCTGGTGTCCGCACTGGAGTGCGTGGCGGAGGGCGTGGCGTTCGCCGGTGAGCACCGGATACCGGTGGTGCCCGCGGCCTTGGTGGGGCTGCTCGTCGGCGGCACGCTGATCTTCCGGCGCCGGTGGCCCGTGGCCGTCGTGCTGCTGGGCATCGCGATCACCCCGGCCGAGCTGGGGTTCCTGCTGGGGGTCGTCGGGCTGTACACGCTGGCGGCGTCGGACTTGCCGCGCCGGCTGACGGTGATCCTGGCCGGGGTGTCCGTGCTGGGGACGTTCGCGGTCACGCTGGCGAAGTTCCACCAGAACGTGGCCGACGACGGCACCCCGCAGAACCTCGGGGCGATGGTGTTCTTCTCGGCCCTGGTGGCGCTGGGGCTCACGGCACCTCCCGTGCTGACGGGGCTGTACGTGGGCGCGCGGCGCCGGCTGGTCGAGAGCCTGCGGGAGCGGGCGGACGGCCTGGAGCGCGAGCTGTCGCTGCTCGCGGAGCGGGCCGAGGAGCGTGCGGTCTGGGCGCGCAACGAGGAGCGGACGCGCATCGCGCGGGAGATGCACGACGTCGTGGCGCACCGGGTGTCGCTGATGGTGGTGCACGCGGCCGCGTTGCAGGCGGTGGCGCTGAAGGATCCCGAGAAGGCCTCGCGGAACGCGGGCCTGGTGGGCGACATGGGCCGGCAGGCGCTGACCGAGCTGCGGGAGATGCTCGGGGTGCTGCGGTCGTCTTCGGAGGAGCCGGCGCCCGAGGCGGCCTCGGCGCTGGATTCGCGGCGGCTGGCGGAGGTGGCCGCGGCGGCGTCGGCGCGGGTGTCCGCCGGGGTCGGTGCCGTGGGACGGCCGGGGCCCGGTCCGGCGGACGGCGGGTCGCTGTCCGGTGACGGTCCGTGTCTGGACGGTCTGGAGGATCTCGTCGGGCAGTCGCGGGCGGCCGGGATGGCCGTGGAGCTGTCCGTGGAGGGCGAGGAGCGTGCGTACGGCGCGCGGGTGGAGAGCACGGCGTACCGCGTGGTGCAGGAGGCGCTGACCAACGTCCACAAGCACGCGCCGGGGGCGAAGGCCGTCGTGCGCGTCGCGCATCGCGGCGGCGAGGTGGCGCTCCAGGTGGAGAACGGCCCGTCGGACGGCGGTGCGGCCGCGCCCGGCCTGCCGAGCGGCGGCAACGGCCTGGTGGGGATGCGCGAGCGGGTGTCGGCGCTGGGCGGCGTGTTCGTGTCGGGTGCGACGGACGCGGGGGGATTCCGGGTCTCGGCCGTCATCCCGGCGGGGGTGGCGGACGGCGTCGGCGCGGGGGCGTAGGGCGGGACGGGGGCGCGTGGCGGGCCGCGGGCGCTCGGCCTTTCCGGTTCGGCGGGGTGTGTGCCGTTGTGTGACCGGTCGGCGGCGGGCCTGCTTTCGGCCGGTTCTCGCCTGGCTTTTGGCCGGTTCGTATTGCTCCGGTCGGCGGTGTCCGTACGGGGCCTGTGTTCGCACCCGCACCCGCACCCGCACCCGTGCCCGTACGCGTACCCGTACGGAACGGATCAGCGGCGTCCCGTGCCCGCCGACAGCCGCGACGGCCGGGTCCCGCTGACGAGCGTGCCGATGGCGTGGTCGATGTCCGAGCCGAGGTACCAGTCGCCGGTGTGGTCGAGGCTGTAGACGCGGCCGTGGGCGTCGATGGCGAGCAGCGCCTGCCCGTCCGCCTCCTGGCCGAGCGGGCACACGTCGGCTCCGAGCGCGCGGCCGAGGTCGGCGACGGTACGGGCGAGGTGGAGGCCGTGCAGCGGGTCGACGTGGAAGGGCGTGGGGGCGATGTGCCGGCCCGGCCCCGTCCCCGTGATGTGCAGGCCCCCGAACTCCGCCCAGGCTTCGACGGCGGCGGGGAAGACGGTGTGCCGGTGGCCGGCGGGGGAGGAGTGGGCGCGCAGGGCGTCGGCCCAGTTCTCGGCGGCCTTGATGTCCCAGCGCCCGGGCTGCCAGCCGGCTTCGCGCAGGGCGGCGTCGACGGCGGCGGGGAAGCGGGTGGCCGCGGTGCGGTCGAAGGCGCGCATGTGCTGGTCAGCCCTTGTTCTTGAGTGCGGCGGCGTTCTTGAGCGCGGCGGTCTTGGCGGGTGGTGCGGCGGGGTCGACGCTGCGTACGCCGAAGTGGCTCAGCAGGGCCGTGCAGGAGCGGCAGGGCGGGGCGTACGCGCCGTGCCGGGGGTCGCCTTCCTCGCGGATGTGCCGGGCGGTGAGCTTGGCGTGCTTGAGGGCGCGCCGGGCCTCGCCGTGGGTCAGGGGTTTGCGGGCGGCACGTTTGCTGCGGGCGTTCTCGTGCGCGGTGAGGAAGCGGGTCAGCAGCAGCGCTTCGGAGCAGCGGCCGGTGAAGCGTTCGCGGCGGTCGCTGGTGAGGGTGTCCAGGAAGTCCTGGACGAGGGGGTGGAGCGCGGGCGGCACGTCGGCCTTGCCCCCGGTGCAGGTCAGTGTCTCGCCGCGGACGGACAGGGCGGCGGCGATCACGGGCAGGATGCCGTCGCGGCGGTGCAGCAGGGCGGGGGGCCGGTCGGCGTCCTCGGTGCTCCAGCTGAGCCGCGGGTCGCCGGAGGCCGTCGTGCCGTGGTCGTCGGCCGGCGGTCGGTCCTGAGTCGTGTGCATGGTGGTTCTTCCCTCCCTGCAATCCCCCTGTTGCGGGGATCAGCCTGCCAAACGGGACGGCAGGTGCGGAAGTCAGGTCGGGGTTGGCGGGGTGTCGTGTGATGTTCATGGGTCGGATGGTCGGACCGTTGGGGGCGTGGCCGCTTCGGCCGGACGGCGCTTACGGGGCGTGACGGATGCCCGTGGGCCCGCGGCGGCCCGGCCGGGCCGGCAGGGGGTGTGCCCGGGCGGGGACCTGGGCGCGGCCCCTGTCTTGCGATACCGCATAGGCTGTGCCGCACGGGGTGTTCTCGGCCATGGGGACACCGGCCGGCCGGGCCGCCCCGTGGCCCGGGCGGGGGCCCGGTGACGCGCGGCGACCGCGGCGTTCGCCGGGGCCTTTTCGGATCCACAGTCAGCAGGGGGCTTCCGCCATGACGACAGGTCGGCTCGGGCAGCAGGCCGCGCCACCGAATGCGGCCTACGCCGGGCAGGTCGTGCACTTCCCGGACCCGGTCCGCGCCAGCCGCTATCCCAAGGGGGTGCGGATGGACGACTCGGGTCACCCGGTCTTCTCGCCGTACGCGCGGGCCGCCGCGGAGATCGCGGAGCCGCCGGAGGGCTTCGGCGTGGACGAGTTGCGGCTGACCGACTACGTGTCGGCGAACGCCGCGCTGCACGCCGCCGGTCACGAACTGTGGGCGAGCCTGCCGTCGGTCGCGACGCCGCACGGCTGGACGTGGCACCACGTGGCGGGCACGCGCCGGCTGGAGCTGGTGCCCGCCGAGGTGAAGGCGCTGCTGCGGCACCACGGCGGGCTCGCGACGGCCGCCGTGGACCAGGAGAAGCGCGGCACGCGCCCGCTCCAGGAGACCCGGCCGGTGCACTTCGTCCTGCCGCAGCGGGACCTCGCGGTGACGGAGGAGCAGATCCAGGGCGTCGAGGAGGACCTCGGCTACCGCCTGCCCGGCGCCTACCGGGCGTTCCTGAAGGCGGCGGGCGGCTGCGCGCCGGTCGGCGCCGCGCTGGACGCGGAGCTGGGCCTGCTGATCGACCAGCCCTTCTTCACGGTGCGCGACGAAGCGGCGGTGAACGACCTCGTCTACGTCAACAAGTGTCTGCGCGACCACTTCACCAAGGACTATCTGGGCGTGGGATTCGTCCAGGGGGGCGTACTCGCGGTGAAGGTGAAGGGCGAGGCCGTCGGCTCGGTCTGGTTCTGCCCGTACGACGACGCGCGTGACCGGGACGGCTGGTCGGTGCAGGAGCGGGTGGAGCGGTTGCTGCTGCCCTGTGGTGAGGACTTCGACGTGTTTTTGTCGCGGCTGGCGGGCGGTCCGCCCGAGCTGGAGACGGTGGCCGGCCTGATGGTGGACGGTGGCTTCGCCTTCGCCGTCCCGGTGGAGGGGTGAGCGCGCGGTGGTGACGTTCGCGCAGGCGCAGGAGCGCGGTGAGCGCTGGGCCAACGGTGACGTGGCGGCGTACCAGCACCGGGAGGTGCGGGTCCGCGAGTTCGACCTGGGGTTCGTGGTGTGGGCGGAGGACCGCGAGGACGGTCCGACGTCCGACGGCGGGCACGCCAGGCTGGTGATCGCCCGGGACAGCGGGGAGACGACGCTGTGGCCGGCGCTGCCGGTGGGCGAGGTCATCCGGCGCTACGAGGAGGAGTACGGAGCGGTGCCCGTGGAAGAACCGGAACCGTCGGACGCCCCGCCGAAACGGCTGGACCTGAACGCGACGTCGTTCCTGCTGAGCCCGCCGCAGTGGCTCCAGGACGCGGCGGACGCGATGGGGATTCCCGACCGGAGGGCGGACGGGTCGACGTCGGGCGGGGGTTCGCAGGCCGGCGCTTCGCCGGTCGGCGGGGGTACGGGGGCGCCGTCCGGCGTGGGTGCGGGTGCGCCTGCTGGTGCGGGGGCGTCCGCGGGTTCGCCCGCGGGTTCTGCTGAGGGTGCGCCTGCGGGCGGGGCTGCCGGTGGGGCTACGGACTCGCCTGCCGGTACGTCTGCGGGCGGTCACGCGGGTGCGGGCGGCTCTGCGGATGGCGCTTCCGGTGCGCCTTCCGGTGCGCCTTCGAGCGATTCTGACGGTACGTCTACGGGTGGTGCTCCGGGTCTGCCGGCCGGTGGGGCTGGGGGTGGGGCTGCGGGTGGCGCTTCCGGCGCGCTTGCGGGTGCTTCTGACGGCGCGTCCGCGGGTGGGGCTTCGGGCCCGTCCGCCGGTGGCGCCTCCGGTGCGCCTGGGGCCGGGCCTGTCGGCAAGGCCTGGGACGCGCCTGCGGGCTCGCCTTCCGGTTCCGGCGCGTTCCCGGGCGCGCCCGATGAGACGCCTGCGGGCACGTCCGCCCGCTCCGCGGCGTCCTCGGACGCGTCGCTGGGCCGGCCGGTGCCGCTGTCCGCCCCCTCGGAGGGGCCGGAGTCGGCAGCGCCTGCCGCACCGCCCGCGCCTCCCGCACCGCCCGCGCCGCCGGTCACGCCTCCCGCGCCGGAGACCACTCCTTGGGCCACGGCGGCCACGCACACCGCGGATGACGACGACCGTTCGGTCGGCCTGCCGGCCACCGTGCTGGCGCCGGCCCTGTCGGGTACGGACGAGGACGACACGCCGCCCCCGGGCGTCGGCCCGGAGGCGAAGACGGCCCTGATGTCCGCCGGCAGCGCGCTGCCGAAGACGGCCATAGCCCCGTCCCTTGACTCCCTTGAGGGCCCGTCGGGAGCACAGGGCGCCCCCGGCGCCCCGGTCCCGCCGCCCGCGGCTCCCGCCGGAGCGCCCGTCCCGCCGCCGGCGCCGCCGGCAGGGCCGGGTGCGCCTGTTCCGCCGCCGCCCGCTCCCGGTGCTCCCGGCGCCGGCGGCCCGCAGACCCCCACGCCGCCCGGCCCGCCCGCGGGCCCCGGTCCCGGCGCTCCCGGCACCGGTGCGGCCTACGCCGCGACGATGCTCGCCCAGCCCGGTACGCCGGGCATGCCCGGAGCCGCACCCGCCGCCCCGGCACCCGGCGCGCCCGTACCGCCCGGTCCGCCCGGTGTCCCGGGCCGCCCGGCGGGCCCCGCCGCACCGCCGGCCGCACCGCCCGCCGCTCCGGCCGGCCCCGGTGGCGTGCACCACGCGGCGACCATGCTCGCGAGCGCCCCCGGCGGCCCGGCCGCCCCAGGCGCCCCAGGCGCCCCAGGCGCTCCGGGCGCTCCGGGCGCTCCGGGCGCTCCCGGCGCCCCGGGACAGCCCCCCGCGGCCCCCGCCGGCCCTGGCGGCACCCCGCCGCCCGCCGGCCCCGGCGGCGTGCACCACGCCGCCACCATGCTGGCGAGCCCGGGCGCACCCGGCATGCCCCCGGCCCCGCAGGGCCCCGCCGCGCCGCAGCCGGCCCCCGCGGCCCCCGCGTACGGCTACCCGCAGCCGCCCAGCGGCCTGCCGACCGTAGGCCCGGGCTACATGGCCGTCCTGCGCTACCGCGCGCAGGACGGTTCCGAGCAGCAGCTCATCCGCCGCAGCGCGCCGGGCACGCCGCACCCGGAGTGGCAGATCCTGCACGAGCTGATGGCGCTGAACGTGCCGCGCGAGCAGGTGCTGGAGCTCCACACGGAGCTGGAGTCCTGCGACGGCCCGGGCGGCTACTGCGCCCGCATGGTGCGCGACAACTGGCCGCAGGCGACGGTCAGTCACACGGCCGCGTACGGCCGCGACCACGCCACGCGCCAGCAGGGCGTCCGGCACCTGATCGAGCATCAGGGCGAGCTGCACCAGGTCGCGGACGGCCCGGCGCGCCCCGCGCCGAACCGGGTGCCGCTGCCGCACCCCGGCCAGGTGCCGCAGGCGCCGCCGGTCGGCCCGGACGTGATCGCCCGGGAGCTGGCCGAGTCGTTCGGCCCGCAGGGCGTGTTCCGGTTCGAGCAGCGTGCGGTGTCGCGCCAGGGCGTGCCGGACGTCGTCGCTCAGACGCTGGTGTGGGCCGGAGTGCCCGTGGACTGCGGACCGTTCTTCTGGGGCCAGGCGCAGCCGGGCCGGCCCGTGCCGACGCTGGCGGAGCTGGCGGCGGAGCGGCGGGTGCAGGCGGCTCCGGACGCGGGTTCGTATCTCGTGATGGGCACGGACTTCGGCAAGCAGCTGTGCGTCCAGTACGGGACGGCGCACATCGTCGCGGTGCCGCTGGAGGCGGGGCCGGGCGGTTCGTCCGTTCCGCCGCAGTTCGTCAACACGAGCCTGCCTCAGTTCGTTCGCTCTTTGGCGCTGCTCGGGAAGATGTGGCGGTGGCGCTACGGATTGACGCCGGAGCAGGCGGGCCGCTGGACGGTGGATTTCCAGGAACAGCTGATGGCGCTGGACACGGCCGCCTTGTCCTCACCGGAGAACTGGTGGTCGGTGCTGGTGGAGCAGATGTGGGACGGCCTGTTCTAACGGCACGGCAGGTGCGCTGAGGGCGCGGGGCGCCCGATCCGGGATGAGGGTCGGGCGCCCCGTGTCGTAGGTTGGCGCATCCTTGACAGAAGAAGCGGGCGGAGTGTCGCGTCATCGGCACTTCCCGTGGTCCAGGGATGATGTGCGCCAGACTGCGTCACATACCGGACATCCGGGATATAAGGGGCTTCAAGGATGAGTGCATCGGTGTCTCCCGACGGTTTCGCTGTCGTACGGGGCCGGGGTTACCGGCCCGAGCAGGTCGATCGCGTGCTCGCCGACTTCGCGCGCCAGCGGGACGCGGCCTGGGAGCGGGTGGCGCGGCTGACCGTACTCGCGCGCGAGATGGAGGAGGAGGCACAGCGGCTGGGGCAGGTGGTGACGCAGCTCCCCCCGCAGACGTACGAATCGCTCGGACAGCGCGCGCAAGGGCTCCTCATCACCGCCCAGGCCGAGGCGGCCGGGCTGCGGGAGCGGGCCGAGGCGGCCGCCGCCGAGCTGATGGAGGCCGCCGAGGCGCACGGGCGGGCCGTCCGGGACGCGGCTCACCAGGCCGCCACGGCGGTGCGCGCCGAGGCCGAGGAATGGGCCCGGCAGGCCCTCGTCGCGGCCGAGTCCGTCGCCGACGACGTCATCGCCGTGGCGCGGCGCGACGCCAAGCAGCGGCGCGAGGACGCGGCGGCGGCGCTGGCGGAGATGCGCGAGCGGACGGCGGCGGCGCTCGCCGAGCAGGAGAAGGACCACGCGGAGCGGTGGGAGGCGTCGGGGCGCGAGATCGCCGAGCGCGAGGCCGCGCTCGACACGCGCATCGCCGCGATGGAGGAGTACGCCCGCAACGCCCTGGCGGAGGCGCAGCGCCGCTACGCGGAGGCGGAGGAGGCGGCGCGGCACGGCCAGGAGGACGCGGAGGCGCAGGGCGCCGCCCTGATCGCGCAGGCGCGGGTCCGCGAGGAGCGGGTCGTACGCGACATGGAGCGCAACCTCCGCGAACACGAGGAACGCCGCGAGGAGCTCCGCGCCCACATGGCCCACGTCCGCCACAGCCTGGCAGCCCTCACGGGCAAGCCGGTGGCGGAGGACCTGGGCGCGGGGGAGTAGGCGCGGTACGTACGCGTACTGCCGGTTCGGCACCGCGGGGACGGCCCGCCGGGTCAAGGAAGCCCGCTTCCTTGAATCCGCCGCGACGGCGAGCGACCACAACGGCGGTGTCCGGCGGTGCCGTACGGGCTCAGGCGGGTGCGGCACCGCCGATGGCCGCCACTGTGGCTGATCGCCGTCGCGGCGGAGTGAAGGGTGCGGGGCGGCACCCTTCACGGCCGCTTCGGCCCGGCGCCTGTGCCTTCAAGGCCAAGGAAGCCCGCTTTCTTGACTCCGCCGCCGCGGTGATCAGCCACAACGGCGGATTCCGGCGGTGCCGTACCCGTGCCGAGCCCCCCGCAGGGGCTACGCCTTCGGCGGCTGGAGCGTGGCCGTAGGGGCATTCACCGTCAGGTGGAAGGCGTGGGCCTTGCCGTCCGCCGTCGTCACGTTCAGCACGTACTCGCCGGACTTCGCGTCCGTCAGCAGCTGCGGCAGCTCCAGGACGCCGTCCTTGTCCGTCGTCCCGGCCTCCAGCCGCCACGTCCGCTTGCCGTCGGGCCCCTTGAAGTAGGGGCCGACGCCCTTGCAGTCCTCTGTGGCGGGCGTCGTGCAGTCGGCCTTGGTGACCGTCGCGGTGATGGCCGAGCCGACGACGTCCTTGCCGTCCTTCGCCAGCACCTTGACCTTGAACCGGTCGGCGAACGCGCCATTGGGGTCGGCCTTCAGACTCGGGTCATTGACAGCGATGACCCGATCGGCCTCCCGCACGGACACCGTGCCCGCGAACTCCACCGCCGGAAGGTCACGGTCGACGACCGTAGCCGTCACCTTGACCTTGCCGATCTTGAGCCCGGCCGTGACGCGCGGCGCCTTGGCCGTACCGTCCTTGCCCGTGACGACGGTCGCCTCCGTGGCGCCGTCCGTGAACGCGGCACCGTCACCGCTCACCACGAACCGTACGCGCGCCCCCGCCACCGGCTTCCCGGACTTGTCGTTGACCAGGACCTGCGCCTGCTCCTTGAACGTCTCGCCGGCGTTCGCCTTCCAGGCCTCGCCACTGCCGACCCGCTCCAGGCGGCTCGGCTGCGGCGCGGGCGGGGTCGGCTTGCTGGGCTCAGGCTTACTGGGCTCCGGCTTATTGGGCTCGGGCTTGCTGGGCTTCTCCGGCCTCTCCGGCTTGCTCGGCGGAGTGCTGGGCTTGCCCGGCGTCGTCCCCGTCGACCCGCCGGACGGCGGCGGCACCGGCTTCGAAGGCTGCGGCTTCCGCGAAGGAGCGCTGCCCGAAGGCGTGTTACCGGACGGCGTGTTGCCCGACGGCCCGTTGCCCGAAGGCACCCCCGGAACATCCGGCAGCGACGGCACATTGCCCTGCTGGTACGTGCGCATCCACTCCGTGACGGCGTTCACGTACAAGCGCGAGTTGTTGTAGCTGAGGATCGCCCGGTCGAGGTCCTCGGGCCGGTTCATGTCCTTGCCGCCCGCGCACAAGTACTTGGCGGTGCCGAGCGCGGCGTCGTAGATGTTGTTGGGGTTCTTCACCCCGTCGCCGTTGCCGTCGGCGCCGTACTGCGCCCACGTGGACGGCAGGAACTGCGTGGGGCCGACGGCCTTGTCGTAGACGCTGTCGCCGTCCCACTGCCCCCGGTCGGTGTCCATGACCCTGGCGAAGCTGTTGCCGTCCAGCTGCGGGCCGAGGATCGGCTTGTCCGTCGTGCCGTCGGAGGTCATGCGCGCGCCGTTGTACGTGGCGTGATGCGTCTCCACCTGGCCGATGCCGGCTATGAGCTCCCACGGCATGTGGCAGCCCGGCATGTCCGCCGCGGCGCGCTGCGCGGCCTTGCGGTAGGCGTCCAGGGCCGTCGCGGGGATGCCCGTGGCGGCGTCCTTGGAGTCGTCCTTGCCGGCGCCGGGCGTGCCGGGCAGGCCGGGGCGGCCCTTCGGTCTGAGGTCGGGCAGCGTGAGGTTGGGCGTGCCGTGCGGCATGCCCTGGGGGTTCTTCGGGTCCTTCGCGGGGTCGTCCGCACCCGCCGTGTTGTGCGGGGGACTGACGCCGACCGCGGCCGTCAGGCTGGCCACGAGCAGGGCCGTGCACAGACCCTGCCGGGAGACACTGGCAGCGCGCGTAGGGAGTATCTTCACGATGCTGCTTCCTTCGGAGACCTGCGGCCCGTACGAAGGGGTGCACGACGTCCCCCCTCGACCATGACACCGAACACTAATTCCCTGTGGCCCCAATTGTCTTGTCCGGTGGGCGCCTTCACGTAGTATTCGCCCTTCGTTCCCTCTTCACTTCCTCCCCTTTAGGTAGTTTCCTGCCGTTTGTCCGCAGCCCGTGGCGGGTTCGGTGAGCCTGTAAGGCAGCCGCAGGGCAGCCGCAGGGCAGGAACCTGGCATGTGCAGGGGAGCGGGCCACCCGGCCCCCCGCCCCCCAGATCGTTTCCCCGGACACGCATCCCCCCGTCAGAGGCTTATTTGCGCCTTACGTAACGGCAGGGTGCAGACTCGGCCCCCGGCGGACCCCGAGATCCGCGGGCCCGCCGGCCCCGCAACCCCTAGGGGTCCTGCCCGGCTTTCTCCTGCTCGTCCCGGCCACCCGGTTCGTACCGCAGGGGGAGGGGCTGGCACGACCCGCTGCCTAGCCTTTTCATGGCGATGCCGGCCGGAGAGGCGGTGGTGGGGCTAACCCCACCTCGGATACACGGACGAGCACCATCGCGCCGGCCTCCCGCCTGCGGGCAGGCTGTGGACCGCACCGCATGAACACCAAGGAGTTTCACCGTGACAACGGCTGTATCGATTCCCAAGACCGGGGGCAGCGGAGGGCGTACGGCCGTCGCGGCGAGGGCCCGCCAGGTCGTCAAGGCCTACGGGGCCGGCGAGACCCGCGTCACCGCCCTCGACCAGGTGGACGTGGACATCACCCGCGGGCAGTTCACCGCCATCATGGGCCCCTCCGGCTCCGGCAAGTCCACCCTGATGCACTGCCTGGCCGGTCTGGACACCGTCACGTCCGGCCAGATCTTCATCGACGAGACCGAGATAACCGGCCTCAAGGACAAGAAGCTCACCCGGCTCCGCCGCGACCGCATCGGCTTCATCTTCCAGGCGTTCAACCTGCTCCCGACGCTCAACGCGATCGAGAACATCACGCTCCCCATGGACATCGCCGGCCGCAAGCCGGACAAGGCCTGGCTCGACCGCGTCGTGGAGACCGTGGGCCTCGCCGGCCGCCTCAAGCACCGGCCGAACCAGCTCTCCGGCGGCCAGCAGCAGCGCGTCGCCGTGGCCCGCGCCCTCGCCGCCCGCCCCGAGATCATCTTCGGTGACGAGCCGACCGGAAACCTCGACTCGCGCGCCGGCGCCGAGGTGCTCGGCTTCCTGCGGCAGTCCGTGGACGAGCTGGGCCAGACCATCGTCATGGTCACCCACGACCCCGTGGCCGCCTCGTACGCCGACCGCGTGCTCTACCTGGCCGACGGCCGCATCGTGGACGAGATGTACAGCCCGACCGCCGACGCGGTCCTCGAGCGCATGAAGAACTTCGACGCCCGTGGACGGGTGTCGTGACCGTCCTCAAGACCTCGATGCGCAACTTCCTCGCGCACAAGGGCCGCATGGCGCTCTCCGCCGTCGCGGTCCTGCTGTCGGTGGCGTTCGTGTGCGGCACGCTCGTCTTCACCGACACCATGAACGCCACGTTCGACAAGCTCTTCGCGAACACCGCCTCCGACGTCTCCGTCGCCCCCAAGAAGGACGACGACGCCCAGGAGACCGGCAAGCCGCAGGCCCTGCCGGCCGCGCTCCAGGCCAAGCTGGCGAAGGTCGACGGCGTCGCCAAGGTCGAGCCGCACGTCACCAGCATGCAGCTGACCGTCGTGAAGGGGAAGAACAAGAGCCTCAGCCCCACCTCCGGCGCCCCCACCGTGGGCACCAACTGGGACGAGAGCCAGCGGAAGTCCGTCGAGATCACCAGCGGCCACGCCCCGCACGGCCCGGCCGAGGCCGTCCTCGACGCCGACACCGCCGCCAAGCACGGCGTGAAGACGGGCGACGAGCTCCGCGTCCTCGCCGTCCCCGGCGACTTCACCGTGCGCGTCGCCGGCATCGCCACCTTCAAGACCACCAACCCCGGCGCCGCCCTCCTCTACTTCGACACCGCGACCGCGCAGGCGAAGCTGCTCGGCAGCGCGGACGCCTTCAGCAGCTACGGGCTGACCGCCGCGTCCGGCACGAGCGACGAGCAGCTGAAGGAGCGCGTCACCGCGGCCCTCGGTTCCTCCGCGGGCGACTACGCGGTGCGTACCGCGGCAGAGTCCAAGGAGGAGAACAAGAAGGACGTCGGCTCCTTCCTGGACGTCATGAAGTACGCGCTGCTGGGCTTCGCCGGCATCGCCGTCCTCGTCGGCATCTTCCTCATCGTCAACACCTTCTCCATGCTGGTCGCCCAGCGCACCCGGGAGATCGGCCTGATGCGCGCCATCGGCTCCAGCCGCTGGCAGATCCTGCGCTCCGTGCTGGTCGAGGCCGTGCTGCTCGGCGTCGTCGGCTCGGTGCTCGGCATCGGCGGCGGCATCGCCCTCGCCGTGGGGCTGATGGAGCTCATGGGCTCCATGGGCATGAAGCTCGACATGGGCGAGCTCACGATCAAGGCCGCGACGCCGGTCGTGGGCCTGACCATCGGCGTGTTCGTCACCGTGCTCGCCGCCGTCCTGCCCGCCGTCAAGGCCACCCGCATCTCCCCGATGTCCGCCCTGCGCGACGCCGGCACCCCGGCGGACGGCAAGGCCGGCAAGGTGCGCGCCACGATCGGTGTGCTGCTCACCGCCCTGGGCGGGCTGGCCCTGGCCGCCGCGGCGAAGGCGGACGACGCCAAGGCGGGCTCGGGCATGCTGGGCCTCGGCGTCTTCCTGTCCCTCGTCGGCTTCATCGTCGTCGGACCGCTGCTGGCCGGCTTCGTCGTCCGCGTGATCAGCGCGGTCGTGCTGCGGGTCTTCGGGCCCGTCGGCCGCCTCGCCGAGCGCAACGCGCTGCGCAACCCGCGGCGCACCGGAGCCACCGCCTCCGCGCTGATGATCGGCCTCGCGCTGGTCGCCGCGCTGTCGGTGGTCGGCTCCTCGATGGTCGCCTCGGCCACGGACCAGCTCGACAAGTCGGTGGGCGCCGACTTCATCGTCCAGTCCGAGAACCAGCAGCCGCTGAGCCCGGCCGTGGTCAAGGCGGTCAAGGCCGCCGGCCACGTCGAGCACGTCACGGAATACACGATCGTCAGCGCGAAGATCACGACGCCGGACGGCAAGACCGCCACCAAGCGTCTCTCCGCCGTCACCCCCACGTACGCCGATGACGTACGCGCCGAGACGGTCAAGGGCAGCCTGAAGGACGCCTACGCCAAGGACGCCATGTCCGTGCCGGAGGGCTTCGCCAAGGACAACGGCATCAAGCTCGGCGACCGGCTGAAGGTCGCCATGACCGGCGGCCGCACGGCCCAGCTGACGGTCAACGCCATCACCTCGGACGACACCAGCATCGACCAGGGCGCGATCTACACCAACATCGCCACCGCACGGACCTACCTCCCCGCGGACCGGATGCCCCTGGACTTCATGGTCTTCGCCAAGGCCGCCGACGGGCAGACGAAGGAGGCCGCGGCCGCCCTCAAGGCGTCCGTCGAGCAGTACCCGCAGATCAAGGTCCGCGACCAGTCCGACTACAAGAAGCTCATCCAGGACCAGGTCGGCCAGCTCCTCAACATGATCTACGGCCTGCTCGCCCTCGCGATCATCGTCGCCGTCCTGGGCGTCGTGAACACCCTGGCCCTGTCGGTCGTCGAACGCACCCGGGAGATCGGCCTCCTGCGGGCCATCGGCCTCTCGCGCCGCCAGATGCGCCGCATGATCCGCCTGGAGTCGGTCGTCATCGCCCTCTTCGGCGCCCTGCTCGGCCTCGGCCTGGGCATGGCCTGGGGCACCACGTCCCAGAAGCTCCTGGCCCTCCAGGGCCTGGGCGTCCTGGACATCCCCTGGCCGACGATCACCGCGGTCTTCCTCGGCTCGGCGGTGGTGGGCCTCCTCGCGGCCCTGGTCCCGGCGTTCCGCGCGGGCCGGATGAACGTCCTGAACGCGATCGCCACGGACTAGCAGGCTGCTGCCCGAGGGGGAAGAGCAACGGCCCGGACGCGCCACGGGGGTGCGCGTCCGGGCCGTTGTCTTTGCACCCGGCCCGGGGTGCGTCACGCTCTCCGGGGAGCCGGTCGGCCGGCCTTGGCGGCGTGGATGAGGGCGCGGAGTGCGGCGGGGGATGCGGTGAGTATGAGGTCGGGGGCGTCGCTCTCGCGGAGTCGTATGGTTCCGGGGGCGGCGGCCACGTAGAGGCAGTTGGCGGCGTTGCCGCTGTAGGAGGACTTCTGCCAGCTGTGGAGGGACACGGCATTCCTTCGTCAGAGGTCGTGTGCGATGCGGTGGATCATGTCGCGTGACGCTTCCGGCTTCAGGGTCAGGGCTTCCAGCCGGTCCAGGGTGCTGCGATACCTGGCCAGTTGCGGCTGAGTGTCCAGGAACTCGGAGCCGTGATCCGTGTCGAGCTGGACGGTGTCCATGTGCCGCACCTCCCCGTCGAGGTAGACGACGGACTGCCCCGAGCTGGGCAACGTACCCGCCTCGAAGGGAATCACCAGCACCGTGATGTGCTCCCGCTCGCTCATGGCGAGCACGTGCTGGAGCTGCGCGCGGGCCACGCTCCGGCCGCCGAAGTGCATACGCAACGCGGCCTCGTGGAGGATCGCGGTCAGCGGGGTCGGGCGATCCCCGTGGATCACTGCTTGCCGCTTGATCCGGTACGAGACCCGGTGCTCCACCTCGTGCGGCGGCAAAGGGGGCTCGATGCTGCCGATGATCGCGTGGGCGTGATCCCGGGTCTGTAGCAGGCCGGGCATGTGGATGATGCAGGCGATCCGCATGGACTGTGCGTGGTGCTCCAGCTCGGCCATGTCGAGCATGCTCGGCGGGAGGATCTCGCGGTACTCCTCCCACCAGCCGCGGGTCCGGCCCCCGGTCATTCCCGCGAGCGCGTCGATCAGCGGCTGATCCGCACAGCCGTACGCGCGAGCCATGGCGCGGACCTTGTCGGCACTGACCGCGTAACCGCCGGACTCGATGCTGCTCACGCGTGACTGGGAAGAGCCGAGCAGCGCTCCAGCCTGGGTGGCGTTGAGATCCACCTGCTCGCGCAGCCGGCGCAGCTCCGTGCCCAGCCGTCGCTGCCGGATGGTCGGCGGAAGCTTGATCCGGGCCATTGCTCGTTCCTCCTGTCACCCACACGAGGGTGCGTTATGACGTATCCCACCGGATTTACTAGATGGATCCTAGCTTCTGGCTATGGTGTAACTCAGGCGCTGGGCTGGAGAGTTACTCCACTGGCCGCGGCATGCCTTCCGCTCGACTCCTCGGTGACAGGAGACTTCCATGACGGCTGAAACCCCGCAGGGCTCCGGCCCCGGCTCACTCGATCGTGACTTCGAATTCGACCTGGATGAAGAGGTCTGCGCGCTCGTTCTTGACACCGCACCGCGGATGTTCGCCGTCGTCCAGGAGACCGACGTGGCGGAGGGCGTCACGGACGCGGAGGTCGTCGCATGGGGCATCGCCCACGAGGGCGGGCACGTGGACCTGGTCGCCGTCGACGGGCGCGCCCCGTTGCGCCTCCGCTCGCCGGAGCGGGCCCTGTGGTGGTACGGCGAGAAGCGCGGCGAGCGGGCCCGCCTCGTATGGCTCGGCCCCGCCGGGAGTGCCACGTTCGGTCAGCCGCTTGCCGTACGGTGATCGGGGCATCCTTGGGAGGACTCATGACCACACAGCCGGTTCACGACGGTGGGGCGTTGATCCCCAGACCCGAGAAGACGTTTCCCGCACTCCGGGCCGCCCTTGCGCAGGTCGCGCCGTCCCGGCTGCCGGAGATGACGACCGAGCGGGACACGGTCTTCACGATGGCCACCCAGGCCAACAGTTTCGGGCCGATCGCCATGTTCCAGCTCAAGTGGGCCACCGTGATCGAGGTCGAGCGGTTCCCCGAGGTCGCCCGGCGGCTGCATGTGGCGGAGCACGCCGCGCAGTCCCTCGACAGGGATGATCCGGCGTGGCGGGCC
This sequence comes from Streptomyces sp. SCA2-17, assembly GCF_044336695.1. Taxonomy (NCBI): domain Bacteria; kingdom Bacillati; phylum Actinomycetota; class Actinomycetes; order Kitasatosporales; family Streptomycetaceae; genus Streptomyces; species Streptomyces sp. SCA2-17. Next base: position 2,385,949 of record NZ_CP117521.1, on the reverse strand, counting down.
GCGATGGATGAGATCCGGAAGATCATGGACACGGCCAGGGCGCAGGTCGCCGATGGGTGACTGGGACTGGAAGTACGACCCCGACGCCCGGCACGTCATCGGCGAGACGCCGAACCTCGCCTTCGTCGCACGGGTGGAAGAACGTGCCGACGAGCTGGTCCGGGCTGCGGCGGCCCTCTATCTGGACGGTGCCTCTTACCAGGGCCGGTCGCCCGGGGTGCAGGAGGAAGTCCTCCCCGGCGGGATGTTCCAGTATCTGACCGTCGTGCGGCAGCAGTGCCTGTACATCGTCCAGGTCATCGCCTGGCCACTCTGACCGGCCCGGGCGGGGGGGGGGCGTCCCGGGCCGCCGGAACCGTCGGGCCGCGGTTGTCGGCGGTCCGTCGTAGGCTGGGGCTCACCCGGCCCGTGACACGTGTCGGGCCGTTCGCGTTGTCACCCCTTGTCATCCCGGGACGGAAAAAGCCTCCATGAGCCTGCACGGTCTGCTCGACGCCGTCGTCAATGATCCGGCGCTCGCCGAAGCGGTGAAGGCCGCGGCCGACGGCAACCGCCCGCACGTCGACCTCGTCGGCCCGTCCGCCGCCCGGCCCTTCGCCGTGGCCGCGCTGGCGCGCGACGCGGGGCGCCCGGTGCTGGCCGTGACGGCCACCGGCCGGGAGGCCGAGGACCTGGCAGCGGCGCTGCGCTCGCTGCTGCCGCCGGACGGCGTGGTGGAGTTCCCGGCCTGGGAGACGCTGCCCCACGAGCGCCTCTCGCCCCGTTCGGACACGGTCGGCCGCCGCCTGGCCGTGCTGCGCCGGCTGGCGCACCCGCGCAAGGACGATCCGGCGGCGGGGCCGGTCAGCGTGGTCGTCGCGCCGATCCGGTCCGTACTGCAGCCGCAGGTGAAGGGGCTCGGGGACCTGGAGCCGGTCAGCCTGCGCTCGGGTCAGAGCGCCGACCTGGAGGAGACCGTGGACGCGCTGGCGGCCGCCGCGTACTCCCGGGTCGAACTGGTGGAGAAGCGCGGCGAGTTCGCCGTCCGCGGCGGCATCCTCGACGTCTTCCCGCCGACCGAGGAGCACCCGCTCCGGGTCGAGTTCTGGGGCGACGACGTCGAGGAGATCCGCTACTTCAAGGTCGCCGACCAGCGCTCGCTGGAGGTCGCCGAGCACGGCCTGTGGGCGCCGCCCTGCCGTGAGCTGCTGCTGACGGAGGACGTACGGGCCCGGGCGGCGGAGCTCGCGGAGGAGCACCCGGAGCTCGGCGAGCTCCTCTCCAAGATCGCCGAGGGCATCGCGGTGGAGGGCATGGAGTCCCTCGCCCCGGTCCTGGTGGACGAGATGGAGCTGCTGCTGGACGTGCTGCCGGCGCGCGCGATGACGGTCGTGTGCGACCCGGAGCGCGTGCGGACCCGCGCCGCGGACCTCGTGGCCACCAGCCAGGAGTTCCTCCAGGCGTCGTGGGCGGCCACGGCCGGCGGCGGCGAGGCCCCCATCGACGTGAACGCGGCCTCCCTGTGGGGCATCGCGGACGTCCGCGACCGCGCCCGCGAGCTCGGCCAGATGTGGTGGACGGTGAGCCCCTTCGCCGCCGACGAGGACCTGGGCGGCGACACCCTCAAGCTCGGCATGCACGCCCCGGAGACGTACCGCGGCGACACCGCCCGCGCCCTCGCCGACACCAAGGGCTGGCTGGCCGACGGCTGGCGCACCGTCTTCGTCACGGAGGGCCACGGCCCCGCGGCCCGCACGGTCGAGGTGCTCGGCGGCGAGGGCATCGCCGCGCGCCTGGACGCCGACATCACCGAGCTGGCCCCCTCCGTGGTCCACGTCTCCTGCGGCAGCATCGACAACGGCTTCGTCGACCCCGGCCTGAAGATCGCCGTCCTCACCGAGACGGACCTGTCCGGGCAGAAGTCCGCCAGCAAGGACATGGGCCGGATGCCGGCCCGCCGCCGCAAGACCATCGACCCGCTCACGCTCCAGGCCGGCGACTACATCGTCCACGAGCAGCACGGCGTCGGCCGCTACATCGAGATGGTGCAGCGCACCGTCCAGGGCGCCACCCGCGAGTACCTGCTCGTGGAGTACGCCCCCGCCAAGCGCGGCCAGCCCGGCGACCGCCTCTACATCCCGACCGACCAGCTGGAGCAGGTCACCAAGTACGTGGGCGGCGAGGCCCCCACCCTGCACCGCCTGGGCGGCGCGGACTGGACGAAGACCAAGGCGCGCGCCAAGAAGGCCGTCAAGGAGATCGCCGCCGACCTGATCAAGCTGTACTCGGCGCGGATGGCCGCCCCCGGTCACTCCTTCGGCTCCGACACCCCCTGGCAGCGCGAGCTGGAGGACGCCTTCCCGTACGCGGAGACGCCCGACCAGCTCACGACCATCGCCGAGGTCAAGGAGGACATGGAGAAGTCCGTCCCCATGGACCGCCTGATCTGCGGCGACGTCGGCTACGGCAAGACGGAGATCGCGGTCCGGGCCGCGTTCAAGGCCGTGCAGGACGGCAAGCAGGTGGCCGTGCTGGTGCCCACGACCCTCCTCGTCCAGCAGCACTTCGGCACCTTCTCGGAGCGGTACTCCCAGTTCCCGGTCGTGACGAAGGCGCTGTCCCGCTTCCAGACGGACGCCGAGGCCAAGGCCGTGCTGGAGGGCCTGCGCGACGGCTCGGTCGACATCGTCATCGGCACGCACCGCCTGTTCTCGTCCGAGACGAAGTTCAAGGACCTGGGCCTCGTCATCGTCGACGAGGAGCAGCGCTTCGGCGTCGAGCACAAGGAGCAGCTGAAGAAGCTGCGGGCGAACGTCGACGTCCTGACGATGTCCGCCACCCCGATCCCGCGCACCCTGGAGATGGCGGTCACCGGCATCCGCGAGATGTCGACCATCACCACCCCGCCGGAGGAGCGGCACCCGGTGCTGACCTTCGTCGGCCCGTACGACCAGAAGCAGATCGGCGCCGCGATCCGCCGCGAGCTGCTGCGCGAGGGCCAGGTCTTCTACATCCACAACCGGGTGGAGTCCATCGACCGGGCGGCCGCGCGGCTGCGCGAGATCGTGCCGGAGGCGCGGATCCAGACCGCGCACGGGCAGATGGGCGAGAGCCGGCTGGAGCAGGTCGTCGTCGACTTCTGGGAGAAGAAGTTCGACGTCCTGGTGTCGACCACGATCGTCGAGTCCGGCATCGACATCTCCAACGCCAACACGCTGATCGTGGAGCGGGGCGACAACTTCGGGTTGTCGCAGCTGCACCAGCTGCGCGGGCGCGTGGGCCGTAGCCGTGAGCGCGGCTACGCCTACTTCCTCTACCCGCCGGAGAAGCCCCTGACCGAGACCGCCCACGAGCGGCTCGCCACCATCGCCCAGCACACCGAGATGGGCGCCGGCATGTACGTGGCGATGAAGGACCTGGAGATCCGCGGCGCGGGCAACCTGCTCGGCGGCGAGCAGTCCGGCCACATCGCGGGCGTCGGCTTCGACCTCTACATCCGCATGGTCGGTGAGGCCGTGGCGGACTACCGGGCGTCGGTCGAGGGCGGCGAGGAGCAGCCCGAGGCGCCGCTCGAAGTCAAGATCGAACTGCCGGTGGACGCGCACGTCCCGCATGACTACGCGCCCGGCGAGCGCCTGCGCCTCCAGGCCTACCGCGCGATCGCCTCCGCGAACAGCGAGGAGGACATCCGCGCCGTCCGCGAGGAGCTCACCGACCGCTACGGCAAGCTGCCCGAGCCCGTGGAGAACCTGCTGCTCGTCGCCGGCCTGCGGATGCTGGCCCGGGCGTGCGGCGTCTCCGACATCACCCTCCAGGGCTCCAACGTCCGCTTCGGCCCCGTGGAGCTGCGCGAGTCCCAGGAGCTGCGCCTCAAGCGGCTCTACCCGCGCACGGTCATGAAGCCGGCCACGCACCAGATCCTGGTGCCCCGCCCGGCGACGCGCCCGATCGGCGGCAAGCCGCTGGTCGGACGGGAACTGCTCGCGTGGACGGGCGAGTTCCTCACGACGATCCTGGGGTCGTAGGGCCCCGGCCGGCAGGCGCAGGGGGCGGGGGCGGGGGTCAGGAGGCCGCCGCCCCCGACCTCTTCAGCACCACATAGCCCCCTTCGCCGCCGAGGAACGCGTACCGCGCGCCCGGGTGCATCCGCTCCCCGTCCGCGAGCAGGTCCCCCGGGGTCTTGCCGTCCGCCATGCGCATGGCTATGTAGTCGGGCGTGATGCCGCGGGTGTCGCCGATCCAGAAGACCCGGCACCGGCCGGCGAGGCGGCTTATCGGGGCTATGTCCGCTTCGACGCTCGCCCCGTCGGGGATGCGGTCCAGCAGCCGCTCGGTCGCCCGGACGCTCTCCGGGACGCTGTACGTGGCGGACTCGGTCAGGGAGTACAGGGGCAGGGACGCGGTCAGGGCGAGGGACGCGGCGAGCACCGCACCGGGCAGGTGGTGCGCGTACGAGCGCAGCAGGGGGCGGCGGCTGTCGCGGGCCCGGGCCAGGGCGTCGGTGAGCGCGATGAGGACGACGGGCATCAGGACGGCGTTGTAGTGCCAGTCCGTGCTCCAGTAGTGGTCGTCGTGGGAGGCGAACCGCCACGCGAGCGTCGGCACGGCGGCGATCAGGACCGGGGAGCGCAGGGCCAGCAGGCCGGTGGTGGGCAGCAGGATCCACAGCAGGGTGCGTATCGCGGTGTCGGCGGGAATCGTGGCGGGGGATCCGTCGCCCCCGCCGCCGTCGAGCTTGTTCCAGTAGTCGTAGGCGCCGCCGGTGTTGAACCCGGGGATGATCAGCCCGAACGTGATCGCGGCGGCCGCCAGGCCGAAGGCCACCAGCCCGGTGGCCAGCGGGGCCGCTCCCCGGGGGACGCCCTCGCCGCGGGACTTCGCGCCGCGCAGCCGGATCAGGACGATCACGCCGATCGCGGCCGCCGTGATGCCCAGGTCCTCCTTCACCAGGACGAGGGGCACGGCCCACCAGACCGCGGCCCGCCAGCGCCCGCGCACCACCGCTTCGAGGGAGAAGGCGAGCAGCGGCATCGCGAACGCGATCTCGTGGAAGTCGAAGTCGACCGCGCGCTGGACGCCCCACGACAGGCCGTAGGCGATGCCGATGGCCAGTCCGCGCTTGCGGCCGAGCAGCCCGGCGGCGAGCCGGGCGACCGGTATCGCGGAGAGGGCGAAGAGCGCGGCCTGGGCGACGAGCAGGGTGACCGGGGTGGGGAAGAGCCGGTAGAGCGGGGCGAGGAGGGCGGTGACCGGGCTGAAGTGGTCGCCGAGGATGTTGGTCCCCGGGCCCTTGAGGTCGGCTATGGGCGCCTGGAGGTGGGCGTAGCCGCGGACGGCCTGCTCGAAGATGCCCAGGTCCCAGGACATGGTGAGCATGCGGCGGTGCCGGCACACGGACAGCGCGGTGTAGAGGACGAAGAGGGCTCCCGCGAGCCAGTACGGATCCCAGCGCGGGGCGCGCAGGGCCGCGGCGCGGGGCCGGGTGCCGGGTGCCGCCTCGGCCGCGGGCCCGCCCGGTGCCGGAACGGTGGCGGCGGCCGAGTCCATGGGGGAGTCCTTTGTCCGGGAACGGTGGGATGACTGAGAGATGGCTGAGGGAATGACTGTCGGAAAAGATACGCGGAGCCTCGCCGGCGCCCGGCTCCCTTTCCGAGAGACGAGCGGTCTCCCGGCGCGGTTCGGCCGGAATGTGTCGTCCTTCTCTCAGGACCCCGCCGTTCAGCCCGTCTTCTTCCAGTCCGAGCAGCCGGTGGTCTTGAAGTAGGCGTCGCCGGGGGCGATGGTCACGACGGCATTGCCCGTGACGTTGTCGTTGGCGAGGATCGAGTCCGCGCTCTCGTGCAGGGCGTCCTTGGCGCGCTCCCAGTAGCAGCCGTCCTGCTTGTTGCCGGCCGACTTGTAGGTGCCGGGGGCTATGTCGGCCCCCACCTTGTACATGCCGTTGCCGGGCATCTCGGTCTTCGGGCTCCCGGCCGCTTCGCCCTCGGCCACGCGCTCCCAGCTCTTGCAGCCCTGCGTCTTGAAGATCTTGTCCCCGGCCTTGACCGTCACGTACGAGGCGCCGATCACGTTGTCGTTGGCGAGGATCGCATCGGGGTCGCCGCTGGAGTCCTTGGCGCGCTCCCAGTAGCACCCGAGCTTGTTGCCCAGCGAGCGGTAGGTGCCGGGCTGGAGGTCCGAGCCGACCTGATAGGTGCCGCTCCCCTTCAGGGCACCCTTCGCGGCCTTCTCCTTTCCTTCGCCGCCCTCCTGCCCCTTCTTCTCCGACGAGCCGGCGGCCGAGGCCTTGCCGTCGCCGCTGTCGCCGCCGCCGCTCAGGGCGCCGCCGATGCCGACGACCACGACGAGGGCGCCCGCGGCCGTGAGGACCTTGTGCCGGGCGAACCAGTTCCGCTGCTTGGCCTGGGAGTGCTGAGACATGGCTGACACCTTTCGGCGGGGAAATCTTCTCGAACCGACGCGTCAATGACAGCAGAGCCTGTGAACCGAGTCAACCACGTTCACACGATGGGGTGTGTTCACGGCTGTGAAGGGGTGTGTGTGGTGCTTGCGGGTATGCTCGGCATCACAGCGACGAGGCGGGCCGGCTCCGTGCAGGGCAGGGCCGGGCAGGAGAGGGGAAGCCGGATGCCGGACAGCGACAGTGCAGCGGAGGTGACCGCGGCCGGGATCGCACGGCTGGCCGGAGTGGGCCGCGCGGCCGTCAGCAACTGGCGCAGGCGCCACCCCGACTTCCCGCAGCCGATAGGGGGCAGCGAGACCAGCCCCACGTTCGCCCTCGGCGACGTCGAACAGTGGCTGCGCCACCAGGGCAAGCTCGCCGAAGTCCCGCTGCGCGAGCGGGTCTGGCAGCAGGTCGCCGGCCACCCCGCCGGGGCCGTGACCGCCCTGCGCTACGCGGGCTCCGTCCTCCTCCTCGTCCGGGACCGGCCCGCCACCTGGCTGGAGCTGGCCGCCCTCGGCGACCTCAAGCTCTCCGAGCAGCTGCCCTCGGCCCTGGAATCCGCGCTCGCCGCGCGCCTGGGCCGGCACCACCCCGTCGGCGTGCCCACCACCGCCGAGCTGGCCGTCTCCTCCGCCCTGCTGCGCGGCGCCGCCGAGCTCGCCTCCGCGCGCGGCGCCGCCCACGTCTACGAATTCCTCCTGGGCCGCCACCTCGACGCCAACCCCCGGCAGTACACCCTCACCCCGCCCGGCCCCGCCGAGCTCATGGCCGCCCTCGGCGAGGGAAGCCCCGCCGACCGCCACCGGCCGCGCACCGTCCTCGACCCCGCCTGCGGCACCGGCGGCCTCCTCCACGCCGCCGCGGCCGGCGGCGGCGCCCCCGCGCCGGCGGTCCTCGGGCAGGAGGCCGACCCCGGCCTCGCGGCGCTCACCGCCCTGCGCCTCGCCCTGCACAGCGACGCCCGGGTCCGGGTGCGCGCGGGCGACAGCCTCCGCGCCGACGCCTTCCCGGACACCGCCGCCGACACGGTGCTGTGCCACCCCCCGTTCAACGAGCGCAACTGGGGCCATGACGAGCTCGCCTACGACCCGCGCTGGGAGTACGGCTTCCCCGCCCGCACCGAGTCCGAGCTCGCCTGGGTCCAGCACGCCCTCGCCCGGCTGCGCGACGGCGGCACCGCCGTCCTGCTGATGCCCCCCGCCGCGGCCTCCCGCCGCTCCGGCCGCCGCATCCGCGCCGACCTCCTGCGCCGCGGCGCCCTGCGCGCCGTGATCGCCCTGCCAGCGGGCGCCGCCCCGCCCTACAACATCCCGCTGCACGTGTGGGTGCTGCGCCGGCCCGGTGCCCAGGCCTCGCCCGTCCCGCACGTCCTCCTGGCCGAGACGGGCGATCTCGCCCCGGCCGGCCGCGACAAGCTGCCCTGGCAGGCCGTGCGCACCGAGGTCCTCGGCGCCTGGGAGGAATTCGAGCGGCACGGCACCGTCGAGGAGAAGCCCGGCCGGTGCCGCTCCCTCCCCGTCATCGACCTGCTCGACGACGACGTCGACCTCGCCCCCGCCCGCCACCTGCCGCCGCCCGCCGCCGGCAGCGGCGCGGCCGGGCTCACCGACACCCACGACCGGCTCCTGGCCGCCCTGCGGCGCACCGGCGAGCTCACGCCCGCCCCGCCCGCCGCTCCCGGAGACCCGGCCCGCTGGCCCACCACCACCGTCGGCGAGCTCGCCCGCGCCGGGGCGCTGGTGCTGCGTGCGGGCGGCCCGGGAGCGGTGCCCGAGCCGGGCGCCGCCGCCCCGCCGGTGCTCACCGACTACGACGTGAAGGCGGGCAGCCCTCCCACGGGCACGCTGCCCGAAGGGCAGGCCGAGGAGCCGGTCCTGGTGCGGGCCGGGGATGTCGTCGTCCCCGTCGTCGGCGATGTCACCGTGGCCCGCGTCATCGGCGAGGAGACGGCCGGCGCCGCCCTCGGCCGGGGCCTGTTCCTGCTGCGGCCCGATCCGGCCGCGCTCGACCCGTGGTTCCTCGCCGGCTTCCTGCGCGGCACCGCCAACCAGCGCCAGGCCAGCAGCTACGCCTCCACCGCGACCCGCCTCGACGTCCGCCGGCTCCAGGTGCCCCGCCTCCCGCTCGCCGACCAGCGGCGCTACGGCAGCCGCTTCCGCGGACTCGCGGAGTTCGAGGAGGCGCTGCGGCGGACGGAGCGGCTGGGGGAGCGGCTGGTGCAGGGGATGTTCGACGGGCTGACGGACGGGAGCGTCCGGCCGGAAGGCACCCCGGAGCGCATCCCGGACTAAATCCCGGAATGCGCGCTTCCGTGAGGTCCGCGTGGTTCGAGTGACCTGTCACACCGTCTGATGTGCGCAACCTGGGGTGAGTTGCCCGTGTCGGTATATAGGCTCAGGACACAAACGCGCACTCCAGGAGCGAGGAATGAACGGCCACGAACCGCCGCAGCCGCCACCCGGCAGAGCAAAGGTCATTGCTGTGCGGGTGGTCGTGGTGGCGATCACCGTGGGCACGATCCTTCTGCTGCCCTGGGTGCCGGTCCTGCGCGTGGCGATCATGCGCAGGAGGAAGCAGGACTGGGCGCTGTTCTGGGGCGTCCTCGTGCTGTCCTTCCTCAACCTGTCCCGCATCAACGGCGCGGAATCGTGGACGGCCGACGCGCAGGTGCAGGCGGGCGCGATCAGTCTCGTGGGCACCGGCATCTGGTCCATCTGGTACTACCTCCGCTACGACATCCGCCACCACCGGGAGCTGGAGACCCGCTACGCCGTCGCGCAGGCCGTAGCCGCGGAGCGGGAAGCCGCGGCGCACCGCCAGGCCGTCGCCCGCAACGAGGCGGCCCTCGCCGAGGCGGTCAAGGCCTCCCTCTTCGGCCCCGCGCCCGCGCCCGCCCCTGAGCACGCTCCCGCGCCACCGGCCCCTCTCGCCCCTCCGGCCCCGCGGGTGAACGACCCGTTCACCGACACCCGCTCCTACGTCCGCATGCCGCAGCAGGCCCCCGGCCCGCCGGCCCGTCCGGCGCCGGCGCCGTTCCACGCCCACCCGACACTGGCGCCGACGCCGGCCTCAGCACCGAAACCGGCACCGGCGCCGGCGCCGTTCCAGACTCCGCCGCCCCCGCAGCGGGGCGGCCGGCACCGCCGCCCCCCGGAGCACGCGGCAGCGGGCGCGCCCACGCCCACTCCCTCGCCCCCGCCCCACCCCCGGCGCATCCACGAAGTCCGGGCCGAGCTCGACGAACTCAGTGATCTGCTCCGTAAGGAGCCCAAGGACGGGCCGCAGGGCGGTCGTAAGGAGCAGGAGTGGTGAACGGCCGCATCATCGCCGGGCGCTACGAGCTCGCCACCGTCATCGGCCAGGGCGGCATGGGCCAGGTCTGGACCGCCTACGACCGGCGCCTCGACCGGCGCGTGGCCGTGAAGCTGCTGCGCCCCGACCGCATGGCCGGCACCGACAGCGCCGCCGACGAGATGCGCCGCCGCTTCGTGCGCGAGTGCCGGGTGACCGCCCAGGTCGACCACCGCGGCCTCGTCACCGTCCACGACGCCGGCAGCGACGGCGACGACCTCTACCTCGTCATGCAGTACGTGGAGGGCGCCGACCTCGCCGATCATCTCGCCGAGCACGAGCCCTACCCCTGGCCCTGGGCCGTCTCGGTCGCCGCGCAACTGTGCTCGGTGCTCTCCGCGGTGCACGCCGTGCCGATCGTCCACCGCGACCTCAAGCCGCGGAACGTGATGGTCCGCCCCGACGGCTCCGTCATCGTCCTCGACCTCGGCGTCGCCTCCGTCATGGATGCCGACACCACGCGCCTCACCCGCACCGGCTCACCCATCGGCAGCCCCGCTTACATGGCTCCCGAGCAGGCCATGGGCGGCGCGGTCGGCCCGTACACCGACCTCTACGCCCTCGGCGTGCTCCTGCACGAACTGCTCAGCGGCAATGTGCCCTTCGCCGGGTCCACCGCGCTCGGCGTCCTGCACCGCCATCTCTACGAGCCCCCCGTGCCGCTGCGGCAGCTGCGCCCCGAGCTGCCCCAGGCCCTCGAAGACCTCGTGCTGCGCCTGCTCGCGAAGGACCCGCTGCACCGGCTCGCCGACGCCCAGGAGGCGTACGAGGCGCTCGCTCCCCTCCTGCCCTCGCCGGGCTCCGCCCCGGCGAGGCCCCTGGGGCCCATGAACCCCACGCGTCCTTTCCTGCTGCCGCACGCCCCCTGGCCCGAGCGGTCCGCCACGGTCCCCGGCGCCCGTCAGCAGGCGGAGGCCTTCGCCCCCGCGCCGTCCGCGCCCAGCGGGCCCGATGTCGCCGAAGCCGTCGAGGAGGTCAAGCGCCTGCTCGACCAGGGCGGCATCACCCAGGCCGTCGACCTGCTCGGCTCGATCCTGCCCGCCGCCGCGGCCGAGCACGGCGAGCACTCCACCGTCGTCAGGACGCTCCGCAAGCAGTACGCGGCCACCCTCATGGACGACGGCCAGTACCGGCGTGCGCTGCCCGAGCTGCGCCGGCTCGCCGACGACTACGCCGCCGAGAGCACTCCGCGTGCGGCCCGCCAGCGGCTGCGCTGCCAGTACGACGCCGCGCAGTGCCTGGAGCAGCTCGGAGAGGCGGTGGCCGCGCTCGACGAATACCGCGCGCTCCTCCCGCACTTCGAGAGCCACCCCGACGACCCGGCCACCCCGCTCGACATCCGCCGCCGCATAGGCCACCTGCTGCTCTCCCTCGGAGACCGGCAGGCCGCCCACCACACACTCGTCACCCTCCTGCACGACGCCGAGCTCCTGCACGGGCCGCACCACCCGCTCCCCGCGGAGATCCGCCACACGTTGCAGTGGCTGGGCCAAGTCAGGGCCTGAGCCCCCGGTCCGGGCCCCGGGCTTCCCGCGGCCCGGGCTCCCGGCTTTCCGCGGCGTCACCCGCACATCCCCGCGCCCCGCGAATCGTTGGTCGAATCGGTGGCCCGGGCCACTCGGACTCCCTACCATCGATCAACGCAGGTCGATCACCGTCGCACGACCGCCGCCGGGAGGCTTCATGATCCGCCGAAGGACCGCGCTCTCCGTCACCGCCGCCGCGCTGCTCGCCACGGCCCCGCTCCTCACCGCCTGCGGGCAGACCGCCCATCCGGGGGCCGCGGCCGTCGTGGGCGACGACAAGATCACCGTTTCCCAGCTCCAGCGCCAGGTCGCGGACGTCCGCGACGCGCAGAGCTCCTCCCCGCAGGGGGACCAGCTCACGGCGAACAGCGCCCGCCTCGGCCAGGACACCCTGGTCCGCCTCATCCAGTACCGGATCGTGGAGCAGGCCGGCAAGGACCACGGCGTCGAGGTCACGCGGCGCGAGTTGCAGCGGCAGCGGGCCGACGTCGAGGCGGCCAACGGAGGGGCGGCGGCGGTGCGCGCCCGGTTCCTCGCCCTCGGCATCGCGCCCGACCAGATCGACCGGGCCCTCTCCGTGGACCTCGTCCGCGCCAAGCTGGACGGCAAGTTCGGCACGGCCCGTACGAACGAGATCCTGATGCAGACCTCCGACTCCCTGCACGTCGACGTGAACCCGCGCTACGGCCGGTGGGACGGCAAGCGCGGCACCGCTCAGACCGCGCTGGAGCCGTGGCTGCGCTCCGCGGCGGCCGCCGCGGCCGAACGCCCGGCTTAGGCGGTGCGCCCGGCGTGGGCCGCCCGCCGCCCGGTCGCCTAGGCTCGGCGGTGTGAACGACTCCGCCGACTCTGCCGCCCCCGCCGGCTCCGCACCGGGCCGCATCGTCCTGCTCACCACCAGCCACCGGGTCGCCCCGGGGCTGCTGTCCTGGCCCGCGTGGCAGGCGCTCCGCGCCGCCGACCGGGTCCTGTGCGCCGACGCCGGCCACCCGCAGCTGCCGTATCTGCGGGAGGCCGGCATCAAGGTCGAGCACGGCTCGGCCACGGCCCGCGAGCTGGTCGACTTCTGCGCGAGCGGGCGGCGCAGCGCCGTCGTCCTCACCTCCGCCGAGGGCGAGTCCGCCCTCACCGACGGGCTCGCCCGGCTCGCCGGCTCCGGCCGCGAGACGATGCCGGCGCTGGAGCTGCTGCCCGGTTCGTACGACCTGCCCGGCGCGCGCCTGCTCGACCTGGTGCAGGTCATGGACCGGATCCGGGCCGCCTGCCCGTGGAGCGGGATCCGTACGCACGAGGACCTCGCGAAGTACGCGCTGGAAGAGACGTACGAGCTCCTCGAAGCGATCGAGACGGGGGACCGGGAAGCGCTGCGGGAGGAACTGGGCGACGTCCTGCTCCAGGTCGTCTTCCACGCGCGGATCGCACAGGACGACCCCGACGAGGGGTTCTCCGTCGACGACGTCGCCGGCACGATCGTCGACAAGCTCATCCACCGGCACCCGCACGTCTTCGGCGAGGAGTCCGCGCAGACCCCGGAGGACGTACGGGCGCACTGGATGCGGACGAAGGCGGAGGAGAAGGGGCGCGAGTCGGTGACCGAAGGCGTCCCGCTCGGCCAGCCGGCGCTCGCCCTCACGGCGCAGCTGGCCTCCCGGGCCCGGTCGCAGGGCCTCGACGTCGCCGTCCCCGCGGGCGAGGGCATCGGCTACGAGCTGCTGGCGCTGGCCGTACGGGCCGAGGCGTCGGGCGTCGAACCGGAGACGGCGCTGCGGGCGGCGGCCCGCACGTACCGCGACGCGATCCGCTCCGCCGAGGGTATGTAGCCGAGGGTATGTAGGGGTACGTACGGCTGCGGCGGGCTCGGCACTGCAGGGGTACGTACGGCTGCGGCGGATTCGGCACCACCGGGTGCCGCCGTTGCGGCTCGGCGCCGTCGCGGCGGGAGCCAGGTGCGGGGCGCCCGGTCATGGATGGGCGCCCCGGGGCGTCGTTACGCCGTCTTCGCGGCCGCCGCCGTCAGCTTTTCCGCCGCCTTGGCCAGGGCCTTGGCGAACGCGGCCTTGCCGCGGTCGCCGTGGTCGCTGTAGTTGTTCAGGACCGTCGTGATCGCGCCGTGGCTGCGGACGGTGCCGAGGTCGAAGTCCATCTGCATGTCGCCGGTGCGGACGGTCACCGCGTAGGAGACGGACTCGTCGCCGTACGTCTGCTGCTGCCCGGCGGCCTTCTTCACCTTCACCGTGGCCTTCTTGCCGCCGTCCTTGGCGTCGAAGGACGCGCACTTCTCGACCGCTGTCCGCAGCCCGGCCATGGCCTTCTCGGCCACCGCGCGCTCGTAGCCGCTGACGTCCTGGGCGACGGTCGTCTGGTCGCCCTTCTTGGTGAAGACCACCTGGGCGTTCGCCTTGTGGTCCTCCTCCAGCCGGCCGGTGTTGAGGACGGCTGCGATCGGCGCGCACTCGGGCCGGGAGCCGTTGAGGAGCTGCTCCTCCCCGCCACCCTCCGACTTGTCCATGCCCGTGTTCGGCTCCAGCTGCCAGCCGGCCGGCAGGTCCGTCACGGCGACGAGCGCCTGCTTGGCCTGGTCGGCGGTGATGGAGGCGGGGGCGGTGGGCGCCCCCTTGTCCTTCTTGCCGCCTGCGCCTGCGCCCGTACCCGAGCCGGAAGCGGAATCAGAGCCGCCGTCGCAGGCGGCGAGCAGCAGCGACGAGGCGGCGACCAGGGCGGCGAGAGCGACCCGGCGGGGGCGAACGTGCACAGGGGTTCCTTTGCGCGAGAACAGTGAGTGATCAAAAAGACCAGAATTCGAACGCAAGTATGCACATGTCATGGTCGCCGTCCCGCTCGGGCACCCGTTCGGCCTACGGGCCGTCTTGTCCGGGCGGTGGGCGGGTACCCGCATGTCATGCGCATCCAGTACGTACACCTCGCCGACCTCGCCGCCCCGCACTGGGCCGGCGGGATCATCCAGTTCATCGTGGGCCTCTTCGTCGTCGCCCTGCTGATCATGGCCGTGGTCAAGGGCTTCCGGAAGCGCGACGAGGAACCGCCCCCGCCCTCCCAGCCCCAGCGCAGGCAAGGCGCCTGGCAGACCCGGCAGGAGCACGACACCGGACCCACCTCGCCGGACCACGGCCCGGGGCACAACGACGACGAGGAGAACAAGGTCGGCTACGTCACCGAGCACCGTGAGGCGGACGAACTGCACCCCGAAGCGAACGGGGAGCGCGTGCTGCCGCACGAGATCCACAACCCCGGCAGCCACCCCGAGGACCTCTCCGAGGAGAGGAAGAAGTGGAACCCGGGCGGCAGTGGCGGCTTCGGCAGCGGCGGCCCCGGCCACCACTAGGCTCCGCCCGGCCATCACAAGGCTCCGCCCGGTCACCGCCAGGCCCCGCCCCCGCCGCCGCTCAGCCCCACCGCCGCGCCCCTTGTAGCGTCAAGGGGTGCACGACTCGAACGACACGGCCATCCCGCCCGCCCCCTCCCTCTTCACCTGGGAGTTCGCCTCCGACCCCTACCCCGCGTACGCCTGGCTGCGTGAGCACGCCCCCGTGCACCGCACCGCCCTGCCCAGCGGTGTGGAGGCCTGGCTGGTCACCCGGTACGCCGACGCCCGCCAGGCGCTCGCCGACCAGCGGCTGTCGAAGAACCCCGTGCACCACTCCGAGTCGGCGCACGGCAAGGGCAAGGTCGGCATCCCGGGCGAGCGCAGCGCCAACCTCATGACGCACCTGCTCAACATCGATCCCCCGGACCACACCCGGCTGCGCCGCCTCGTCTCCAAGGCGTTCACCCCGGGCCGCGTCGCCGAGTTCGCGCCCCGGGTGCAGGAGCTGACGGACCAGCTCATCGACGGGTTCGCGGCCAAGGGGGAGGCGGACCTCATCCACGAGTTCGCGTTCCCGCTCCCCATCTACGCCATCTGCGACATGCTCGGCGTCCCGCCCGAGGACCAGGACGACTTCCGGGACTGGGCCGGAATGATGATCCGCCACGGCGGCGGCCCTCGCGGCGGCGTGGCCCGCTCCGTCAAGAAGATGCGGACCTACCTCGCGGAACTGATCCACCGCAAGCGGGAGGATCTCGGCGAAGACCTGATCTCGGGACTCATCAGGGCAAGCGACCACGGCGAGCACCTCACCGAGAACGAGGCCGCGGCGATGGCCTTCATCCTGCTCTTCGCCGGTTTCGAAACAACTGTGAACCTGATTGGTAACGGAACCTACGCGCTCCTGCGCCATCCCGGGCAGCGCGAGCGCCTCCAGCGCGCCCTCGCCGAGGGCGACGAGAGCCTGCTCGCCACCGGCATCGAGGAACTGCTGCGCTACGACGGACCGGTGGAGCTCGCGACCTGGCGCTTCGCCACCCAGGACCTGACGATCGGCGGTCAGCGCATCGCCGAGGGCGACCCCGTCCTCGTCGTCCTGGCGGCCGCCGACCGCGACCCCGAGCGGTTCGCCGAACCCGACACCCTCGACCTCTCCCGCAGCGACAACCAGCACCTCGGCTACGGGCACGGCATCCACTACTGCCTCGGCGCACCCCTCGCGCGCCTGGAGGGCCGGACCGCCCTCGCGACCCTCCTGCGGCGCCTGCCCGACCTGCGGCTGAACGCCGAACCGGAGGAGCTGCGATGGCGCGGCGGGCTCATCATGCGCGGCCTGCGCACCCTGCCGGTGGCATTCACCCCGGAGGCCATCCCGGAGGCCACCCCGAAGGCCATCCCGGAGGTCACTCCGGAGGCCGTCTCTGAGGGCATTCCGGAGAGCAATCCGGGCACAAGCACTCAGGAGGAACCGTACGCCTGAGCGACCGTCATCCGGCGTGACCTCGGCGTGACCTCCGCTACACCGGCTTGTGACTGGCGTGGGCCGTCGCTATCTTCAACGACCATTCCGACGCGACACCAAATGTCACGCCGAGACGTCACGAGACGTCCCGCCGGACGTCATACCGGACGTCACGTCAAACGTCGCACCGAACGCCGCACGAGAGGCCCTTGCCCATGAGATCTGGAACCGGCCGACATCGCCGCCCCCGTCAGATACCCGCCATCGTGGTCGCCGCGGGGGTGACCGCCTCCGGAATCGCCATGCCGCTGCTCGCGGCCACCGGTGCGAACGCCGCCGACGCCGGCACCTGGGACCGCGTGGCCCAGTGCGAGAGCGGAGGCCTGTGGAGCGCCGACTCCGGCAACGGGAGCTACGGGGGACTGCAGCTGACCCAGAACCTCTGGGACCGCCACGGCGGCCTGGAGTACGCCCCCCGGCCCGACCTCGCCAGCCGTGCGCAGCAGATCGCCGTCGCCGAGAAGATCCTCGAAACCAGAGGCAACGCCACCTGGTCGAGCTGCGCCGCGACGTCGGGTCTGACCTCGGGAGGCACCAAGGCCGACGTCGACCCGGGCGGCACGCACGCCCCCGCGAGCGGCTCGTCGCCATCGCACGCCCCGGAGCGCACCACTTCGCCCTCCGCGCCGTCGGAGCCGGACGAGCACTCCAAGCCCTCGGAGCCGTCGGCGTCCCCCTCGCAGTCCGGGAAGCCCTCGACGGAGCCTTCCGCTCAGCCCTCGGCCGGCAAGCCCTCGCCGGACACGTCGTCCGGCACCCCCTCCGGCAAGCCCTCCGGCAGCGCGTCCCCCGACGCCTCGCCGTCCAAGCCGGGCGACGCGAAGCCGGGCGACGGCAAGCCCGGTGACGGCAAGCCGGGTGACGACGCGTCCGGCGCGCCGGGCGACGGCCGCCACCGCAAGCCCTCGACGTCCCCCACGGGCGACGACCCGACCTCGATCCCCACGTCCCCCGAGTCCCCCGCGACGCCGTCCCAGGGCACCCCTGACGATTCCGGTTCCGCGGCGGGGCAGGCGTCCGACGGCGTCGAAGGCGGTACGGGCAAGCACCGTGCCGACCCGTCACGTTCGGACGACACCCGATCGTCGCGCGGCGGCGGCGAAGGCCGTACCGGCAGTCCCACGGCCACCGACTACACCGTGCGCCCCGGTGACAACTTGTCAGTCATTGCCGAACAGCATGCGGTCAACGGTGGTTGGCAGTCCCTCTACCACCGCAATGAGAAAGTGGTCGGAACCGATCCCGACCTGATCCTTCCTGGTCAGAAGCTTGAGATGGGTAAATAGACCGGCAGTTCGCGGCGAATGTCCGTTCCAGTCGAAAGTGAGACATGGGTCTCTTTGCCAGTTGGCGGAATGTCATCTTCCCTAACTTGGCAAACAGCCTCCTACCTGCGGAAACATGATGTTCCCGTGGGTAACTAGGGGCGACTGTGGCTGGAAAGAGGGGTTTGAACCCTTGCCTCGACTGTGTTTACCGTCGTGACCGCTCGCCACCGCGAGCACCACGGTCGTCACGCCGAATCCTGCCGACGGCCGCTGGAGTCGTCGCGCAAGCGCCGTAGGCAGGAGCGGGGGAACCAAGGTAGGCGCCGGAAACGGCTCCTCGGCCGGAGGAAGGCCGCGGGACCGGGACCGGCTAGGGGTGAAGCCGAGTGTGCTCGCACAGCGCGCACAGGAGGCCGGGCGAACTCACAGCCCGAACCCGACAGCTCACCTCGTAGGCGTCGGTGAGGAAACGACTCATGTCCAAGGGCAAGCACCGTCGTCCGTCCAAGGCCGTCCGTATCGTCACGCTCGCCGGCGTCGCCGGTGCCGCCGTGGCCGCCCCGCTGATGGTCGCCACCTCCGCCAACGCCGCGTCCGTCTCCACGTGGGACAAGGTCGCCGAGTGCGAGTCCAGCGGCAACTGGTCCATCAACAGCGGCAACGGCTACTACGGCGGTCTGCAGTTCTCGCAGTCCTCCTGGAACGCCGCCGGCGGCCAGAAGTACGCCGACCGCGCCGACCACGCCTCCAAGAGCGCCCAGATCGCCGTGGCCGAGAAGCTGCTCGCCATGCAGGGCCCGGGCGCCTGGGGCTGCGCCGGCGCCGGCAACCTGACGTCCGGCGGCCCGAAGGCGAACGTCGACCCGGGTTCCGGCTCCTCCGGCAAGTCCTCCCGCGCGGGCGGCACCGTCTCGGGCAAGTCCCACGCGGACCGCAGCGAGCGCCAGGCCGCGCCGAAGAAGGCCGCGCCCAAGCACACCGCCCCGCAGACCGTCGAGCGGGACGAGGCCCCGGCCCCGAAGCCGGCTCCGAGCCACACCGCTCCGCAGTCCTACAAGGTCGGTGACGGCGAGTACGAGGTCAAGGAGGGCGACACCCTCTCCAAGATCGCCGACGCCAAGAACGTCAAGGGCGGCTGGCAGAAGCTGTACGACCACAACAAGGACATCGTCCAGGACGCGGACGTGATCTTCGTCGGCCAGAAGCTGCACCTCAGCTGACCGAGCTGACAGGGGCGGTCCACGCGAGTGGGCCGCCCCTCTTTGGCTTTTCCGGGCAAATCCCTCATTCGTGCGGCGATCTCGTCATTTGTGCTGCTGTGATGATTTTTCTGACTTTTCGGATTCTTCGGCCCGGAAACACCGTCCAACGGCGAGGTGAGCCTCCGGCGCCCGTTAGGCTCGTGCAGCAGAACCTCAGACACACACGAAGGAGACCCTCGTGCCGTCCATCGACGTCGTCGTAGCTCGCGAGATCCTCGACTCGCGAGGCAACCCCACGGTCGAGGTCGAGGTCGGCCTCGACGACGGCTCCACGGGCCGTGCCGCCGTGCCGTCCGGCGCCTCCACCGGCGCCTTCGAAGCCATCGAGCTCCGCGACGGTGACAAGAACCGTTACCTGGGCAAGGGCGTCGAGAAGGCCGTCCTGGCCGTCATCGAGCAGATCGGCCCGGAGCTCGTCGGTTACGACGCCACCGAGCAGCGCCTGATCGACCAGGCCATGTTCGACCTGGACGCCACCGACAACAAGGGCTCGCTCGGCGCCAACGCCATCCTGGGCGTCTCCCTCGCCGTCGCGCACGCCGCCTCCGAGGCCTCCGACCTGCCGCTCTTCCGCTACCTGGGCGGCCCGAACGCGCACCTGCTGCCCGTTCCGATGATGAACATCCTGAACGGCGGCTCGCACGCCGACTCCAACGTGGACATCCAGGAGTTCATGATCGCGCCGATCGGCGCGGAGTCCTTCTCCGAGGCCCTGCGCTGGGGCACCGAGGTCTACCACACCCTCAAGTCGGTCCTGAAGACCAAGGGCCTGTCCACCGGCCTGGGCGACGAGGGCGGCTTCGCCCCCAACCTCGGCTCCAACCGCGAGGCCCTCGACCTCATCCTCGAGGCCATCAAGCAGGCCGGCTACACCCCCGGCCAGGACATCGCGCTCGCGCTCGACGTCGCCGCCTCCGAGTTCTACAAGGACGGCGCCTACACCTTCGAGGGCAAGTCCCGCACCGCCGCCGAGATGACCGAGTACTACGCCGAGCTCGTCGACGCGTACCCGCTGGTCTCCATCGAGGACCCGCTGTTCGAGGACGACTGGGACGGCTGGAAGACCATCACCGACAAGCTCGGCGACAAGGTCCAGCTCGTCGGCGACGACCTGTTCGTCACCAACCCGGAGCGCCTCGGCCGCGGCATCGAGGAGGGCGCCGCCAACGCCCTGCTGGTCAAGGTCAACCAGATCGGCTCGCTGACCGAGACCCTCGACGCCGTCGAGCTGGCCCAGCGCAACGGCTTCAAGTGCATGATGTCGCACCGCTCCGGCGAGACCGAGGACGTCACCATCGCCGACCTGGCCGTCGCCACCAACTGCGGCCAGATCAAGACCGGTGCCCCGGCCCGCTCCGAGCGCGTCGCCAAGTACAACCAGCTCCTGCGCATCGAGGAGATCCTGGACGACGCCGCGGTCTACGCCGGCCGCAGCGCCTTCCCGCGGTTTCGCTCTGCGAACTAATTAAACGCAGCAAGGGCTGAACCCCGGCGGGCTGACACGGCCTCAGAACCGCAGCCTCACCACGTCCCCGGCCACGGTCCCGTACCGTGGCCGGGGACGTACGTTCGTAGCGGGACTGCGGGCGACCAGGACCTCGGGGAGGCGAAGTGGCGGCGGACCGTTCCACCGCGACCAGGCTCAGGGCACTCGGCTCGGTGCTCGTCCAGGGCCCCACGGCCCGCGTCTACCGCGCCCGGGGCCCGCGCCGCAGCCGGCTGACCGGCCGCGCGGCGCTGCTGGCGCTCGTCGTCTGCTCGCTGGTCGTCGCCCTCGCCTATCCCATGCGCCAGTGGGTCACCCAGCGCTCCGACATCGCCGACCAGCGCCGCCAGTCCGAGCGCGCCCGCGAGCAGGTGCAGCGGCTGGAGGACGAGAAGGCGCGCCTGGAGGACCCGGCCTACGTCGAGCAGCAGGCGCGCGAGCACCTGCACTACCTGCGCCCCGGTGAGACGGGCTTCAGCGTGGTCGACGGCAGCGGCACCGCCCGCCGCCCCCGGGATCAGGGCGCCGCCGACCGCCCCTGGTACAGCAATCTGTGGGACGGTGTGGACGCCGCGGACACCCCGCGCTGACGCCCCGGCACCGCCCCTCACGCGCACGCCGCCCCTCCACACGTAAGACGTACGAACGCCGGCACCACCGAGCGAAGACGACCCCAGCGAAGACGACACGAGCGAGCACATGGACACCCCTCCGCCCCAGACCGAGCCCACCGAGCCCACCGCCGCCGACATCGAGGCGTTCAAGGAGCAGCTCGGCCGCCCGCCGCGCGGACTGCGCGCCATCGCCCACCGCTGCCCCTGCGGCCGGCCGGACGTGGTCGAGACCGCGCCCCGGCTGCCGGACGGCACGCCCTTCCCGACGACGTACTACCTGACCTGCCCGCGCGCCGCCTCCGCGATCGGCACGCTGGAGGGCTCGGGCCTGATGAAGGAGATGCAGGACCGGCTGGCGACCGATCCGGAGCTCGCCGCCGCCTACCGCGCCGCGCACGAGGACTACCTCCGCCGCCGCGACGCGATCGAGGTCCTGGAGGGCTTCCCGAGCGCGGGCGGCATGCCCGACCGCGTCAAGTGCCTGCACGTGCTGGTGGGTCACTCGCTGGTGGCGGGCCCGGGCGTGAACCCGTTCGGCGACGAGGCGCTGGCGCTGCTGCCCGAGTGGTGGGCCAAGGGCCCGTGCGTGACGCCGTGCGCCGTCCCGGACGGGGGTGACGAGAAGTGACCCGCGTCGCCGCCATCGACTGCGGTACGAACTCGATCCGCCTGCTCGTCGCCGATCTCGACGCCGCGACCGGCGCGTTCACCGAGCTCGACCGCCGGATGACGATCGTCCGCCTGGGCCAGGGCGTGGACCGCACGGGCCGGCTCGCGGACGAGGCCCTGGAGCGGACGTTCGCGGCCTGCCGGGAGTTCGCGGAGGTCATCCGCGACCTGAAGGCCGAGCGGGTGCGCTTCGTCGCCACCTCCGCCTCGCGCGACGCCGAGAACCGCGCGGACTTCGTGCGCGGCGTGGTGGACATCCTGGGCGTGGAGCCCGAGGTGATCAGCGGTGACCAGGAGGCCGAGTTCTCCTTCACCGGCGCCACCAAGGAGCTGACCGGCCGCCAGGATCTGGCGAAGCCGTTCCTCGTCGTGGACATCGGCGGCGGCTCCACGGAGTTCGTCGTCGGCGAGGAGCATGTGCGGGCCGCCCGCAGCGTCGACGTCGGCTGCGTGCGCATGACGGAGCGCCACCTCGTGGCGGACGGCGTCATCGTGGACCCGCCGACGCCGGAGCGCATCGCCGCGATACGCGAGGACGTCGAGGCCGCCCTCGACCTGGCCGAGGAGGCCGTTCCGCTCGCCGAGGCCCGTACGCTCGTCGGCCTGGCCGGCTCGGTGACCACGGTCGCGGCGATCGCGCTGGGCCTGACCGACTACGACTGGACGCGCATCCACCACGCGCGGATCTCCCTGGAGCAGGTCCGGGAGATCACCGGGCGGCTGCTCGCCGCGACGCACGAGGAGCGCGCGGCGATCCCCGTGATGCACCCGGGCCGGGTCGACGTGATCTGCGCCGGTGCGCTCGTCCTGCAAGCGATCATGGAGCGTGTGGGCGCCCGTGAGGTCGTCGTCAGCGAACACGACATTCTGGACGGAATCGCCTGGTCCCTCGCCTGAGAAGGCACCCCGTGGGGGCCCCTCCGGGGGCCTCCGGGAAAAAGTTCGTGAAATCCTTCACATGAAAAAAGGGAGCGTTGGCGGCGCGAAGGGGCCCATTGGGCCCTTCCGGGGCCTCCCGGGGTGCCCGCGGCAGGATGCCGTCCGGTTTCGGGCGGCTTAAAGAGATGTTTATGTGAGCGCCGTTGCGGCAGTGGTCTAGTCAACCTGACGCCCACAAGGCCAGTTCAACGGGGGTTCACAACGCATCCGGAGCCGTAGTGGTTCCCTTACGGCCGTATGGCATGGGTCACGGTGGCGGCGGAGTGTAGCAGATACCCTCAGGCCCCTTGTGAAGGGGCTCACGAGCACCCCCGCCAAGAGTGCTGGATACTCGAATCATGAGCACCACGGAGCGTCCACGGATCCTCGTAGTAGGCGGTGGGTACGTCGGCCTGTACGCGGCGCGCCGCATCCTCAAGAAGATGCGGTACGGCGAGGCGACCGTCACGGTCGTCGACCCGCGTTCGTACATGACCTACCAGCCCTTCCTGCCCGAAGCAGCTGCCGGCAGCATCTCCCCCCGCCACGTCGTGGTGCCGCTGCGACGCGTGCTCCCCAAGGCGGAGGTCCTCACCGGCCGCGTCACCACCATCGACCAGGACCGCAAGGTCGCCACCGTCGCGCCGCTCGTCGGCGAGGCGTACGAGCTGCCCTTCGACTACCTGATCGTCACGCTCGGCGCCGTCTCCCGCACCTTCCCGATCCCCGGCCTCGCCGAGAACGGCATCGGCATGAAGGGCGTCGAGGAGGCCATCGGCCTGCGCAACCACGTCCTGGAGCAGCTCGACAAGGCCGACTCCACGACCGACGAGGAGATCCGCCGCAAGGCGCTGACCTTCGTCTTCATCGGCGGCGGCTTCGCGGGTGCGGAGACCATCGGCGAGGTCGAGGACATGGCGCGCGACGCCGCCAAGTACTACCCGAACGTCAAGCGCGAGGACATGCGGTTCGTCCTCGTCGACGCCGCCGACAAGATCCTCCCCGAGGTCGGCCCCAAGCTCGGCGCGTACGGCAAGGCGCACCTGGAGAGCCGCGGCATCGAGATCCACCTCTCGACGTCGATGGACTCCTGCATCGACGGCCACGTCGTGCTGAAGAACGGCCTCGAGGTCGACTCCAACACGATCGTGTGGACCGCGGGCGTCAAGCCCAACCCGGCGCTGGCCCGCTTCGGCCTGCCGCTCGGCCCGCGCGGCCACGTCGACACCCTGCCGACCCTCCAGGTCAACGGCACCGACTACATCTGGGCCGCGGGCGACAACGCCCAGGTGCCGGACCTCGTCGGCCGCGCCGCGGGCAACGAAAACGCCTGGTGCCCGCCGAACGCCCAGCACGCGCTGCGCCAGGCCAAGGTCCTCGGCGACAACGTCATCTCGGCGATGCGCGGCTTCGGTGCCGCCCAGACCGAGTACAAGCACGCCAACAAGGGTGCGGTGGCGGGCCTCGGCCTCCACAAGGGCGTGGCGATGATCGTCATGGGCAAGATGAAGATCAAGCTCAAGGGCCGCCTCGCCTGGTACATGCACCGTGGCTACCACGGCATGGCCATGCCGACCTGGAACCGGAAGATCCGCGTCTTCGCGGACTGGACCCTCGGCATGTTCCTCAAGCGCGAGGTCGTCTCCCTGCGCGCCATGGAGAACCCCCGCGAGGAGTTCTACGAGGCCGCGAAGCCGGCCCCCCGGCCGCAGGCCGACTCCGTCCCCTCGGAGAAGGCGAAGGCCTCCTAACGGCGGTCGCGGCTCGGCCGCGGTCAACCAGTCGGCAACGGCGTCCACCAATCCGTGGGGTGGGCGCCGTTGCCGTATGTCCGGCCACCGACAGTTGATCTAATCTGACTGAACGGGACTACCGTGCCGACTCTTGGTGTTTAGGTGTCAGTTGAACGTTTCTCCTGACCTTGCATCATGGAGGTGTGTGCGACATGGCCGACGCCGCTCGACGGCTCACCGCGCTCGCGGAAGAGGTCCTGGGAGCCCCGCTCCCGGTCCGGATCCGCGCATGGGACCGCAGCGAGTACGGCCCTCCGGGCGCCCCCGCCGCCCCCGTGCTGGTCATCCGGCGCCGCCGCGCCCTGCGCCGGCTGCTGTGGAAGCCGGGCGAGCTGGGCCTCGCCCGGGCGTGGGTCGCGGGCGACATCGACGTCGAGGGTGATCTCTACGAGGCGCTCGACCTGCTGGCCGGCTCCCTCTGGGAGCGCGGCGAGGACACCCCCCGCTCCGGCCTGGCCGCCCTCCTGGCGGCCGTGCGCGACCCGCGCCTGCGCGCCGCGGGCAGCGAGCTGGTGAAGCTGGCCGGCCCCGGGCTGCCGCCCCGCCCGCCCCGCGAAGAGGCCCGCAGGACGAGCGGCCCGCTGCACACCCTGCGCCGCGACAAGCAGTCCATCAGCCACCACTACGACGTCGGCAACACCTTCTACGAGCGGGTCCTGGGCCCCTCGATGGTGTACTCCTGCGCGTACTGGGGGACTCCTGAGGACGGGGCGTCCACCCTTGAGGAGGCACAGCGCGCCAAGCTCGACCTCGTCTGCCGCAAGCTCGACCTCCGGCCCGGGCAGCGCCTCCTCGACGTCGGCTGCGGCTGGGGCTCGATGGTGCTGCACGCCGCCCGCGAGTACGGGGTGAGCGCCGTCGGCATCACCCTCTCCGCGGAGCAGGCCGCCTACGCCCGCAAGCGCATCGCCGAGGCCGGCCTGACGGACCGCATCGAGATCCGGGTCCAGGACTACCGCGAGATCTCCGACGGCCCCTTCGACGCGATCTCCTCGATCGGCATGGCCGAGCACGTCGGCTCCGCCCGCTACGCCGAGTACGCCGCCGACGTCTACGCCCTCCTCAAGCCGGGCGGCCGGCTGCTCAACCACCAGATCGCCCGCCGCCCCCTGAAGGACGAGGAGACGTACGAGGTCGACGAGTTCATCGACCGCTACGTCTTCCCCGACGGCGAGCTCGCTCCCGTCGGCCGCACCGTGGCCCAGCTGGAGCAGGCCGGGTTCGAGGTGCGCGACGTGGAGTCGCTGCGCGAGCACTACGCCCTGACCCTCCGTCAGTGGGTCGCCAACCTCCAGAAGCACTGGGCGGAGGCCGTGGACCTCACCTCGGCGGGCCGCGCCCGGGTCTGGCGGCTCTACATGGCCGCGTCGGCCCTGTCCTTCGAGCGGAACAGGATCGGCGTCAACCAGGTGCTGGCCGTCCGCACGCCCGGGACGGGCGCGGCGGGGATGCCGCTGCGGGCGCGGGACTGGCGCTAGACGCGCAACCGGACACATAAGGGGCCCCGCGGCGCGCTGCCGCGGGGCCCCTGTTCCGTCCGTGCCTGCCGGCTACTCCGCCTTGATGGCGGACAGCATGTTCAGCTTCGCCGCCCGGCGGGCCGGCCACAGCGCGGCCAGCACGCCGACCAGCGCGGCGAGCAGCAGGAAGATGCCCATCCGGCCCCACGGGAGCACGAGCTCGTAGGTGTTCAGGGCCTTGCTGATGAGGTCACCGGCCGCCCAGCCGAAGAAGACGCCGAGACCCACGCCCATCACACCGCCGAAGAGCGAGATGACCAGCGACTCCAGGCGGACCATCCGCTTGATGCCCTTGCGGTCCAGGCCGATGGCGCGCAGCATGCCGATCTCCTGCTGCCGCTCGAAGACGCTCATGGCCAGGGTGTTGATGACGCCGAGGACGGCGACGACCACGGCCATGGCCAGCAGGCCGTAGAGCATGTTCAGCAGCAGGTTGATGCCCTTGGCGATGCTGTTGGAGATGTCCTGCTTGGTCTGGATCTGGATGGCGGGGTTGTCGCCGAGGGCCTTGCGGAGGGAGTCCTTGGTGGCCTCGCTCGCGCCGGACTTGGTCTTGACCATCACCTGCTTGTCGTCGATCAGGCTCTGGTGCGGGGCCAGGGTCTTGGTGTCGACCCACACGCCGCGCATCAGGTCGTTGCCCTTATAGATGCCGGAGACGGTCAGGCGGCCCTTCTTGCCGTCCTCGAAGGTGACGTCCAGGGACGAGCCGAGCTTCCAGTGGTTGCTGCGGGAGGTGGCGTCGTCGATGACGACCTTGTCGCCGGAGAGCCCGGCGAGCGAGCCCGCGGTGAACTCCAGGCGCGTCAGCTTGCCGATGGTCGCGCCGTTGACGCCGGTGAGGCTCTGGTGCTCGCCGCCGATACGGGCCGGGGACGAACGCAGCGGGCTGGTGGCGGTGACGTCCGGGTGCCCGGTGAGCTTCTTTTCCACATCGGGGGACAGCGAGGTCATGCTGGCCATGGAGACGACGTAGTCGGCCTTCACCGAGCCGGTGGCCATCTTGTCGATGGCCTGCTGGACGCTGCCGGCGATCACGGTCAGGCCGGTGATCAGGGTGAGGCCGATCATCAGCGCGGAGGCGGTGGCGGCGGTGCGGCGCGGGTTGCGCACGGCGTTCTGCCGGGCGAGCTTGCCGGGCATGCCGAACAGGCGCAGCACGGGCGCGGCCGCGGCGATCATCGGGCGGGACAGCAGCGGGGTCAGCACGAAGATGCCGATCAGGACCACCCCGGCGCCCAGGCCCATCATCTGGGTGCCCGAGGCGGTCAGCACGACGGCTGCACCGATCGCGGTGAGGGCACCGCCGATGGTGTTGCGCACGACCAGGGAGCGCGTGGTGGCCACGGCGTGGATGCTGTTCATCGCGGCGACCGGCGGGATCTTCGCGGCGCGGCGGCCGGGCAGCCAGGCGGACAGCATGGTGACGACGATGCCGACGACGAGCGAGACCAGGATCGTGCTCGGCTCGATGACCAGCGGGCCGTCGGGGAGCGGGGCGCCGTTGCCGTTGAGCAGCGCCCGCAGGCCGGTGGCGATGCCGATGCCCGCGAGGAGGCCGGTGACACCGGCGACGGTGCCGACGAGGAACGCCTCGATGAGCACGGAGCGGGTGACCTGGCGGCGGCTCGCACCGACCGCGCGCATCAGGGCCAGCTCCTTGGTGCGCAGGGCGACCAGCATGGTGAAGGTGTTGGCGATGATGAAGATGCCGACGAAGAGCGCGATGCCGGCGAAGGTCAGCAGGATGGTCCGCTGGGCGTCCTGCTGCTGCGCGATCATGCGGGCCTGCTCGTCGGCGAGCTGCTTGCCGGTGGTGGCCTCGGCGTCGGCGGGCAGGATCTTCTCGACGGCGGACTTGAGGGCGGCCTGGGAGGTGCCGGCCGCGGCCTTCACGTAGATCTCGCTGAACTCGCCGGGCTTGCCGTAGAGCTTCTGCGCGGTGGGGGTGTCGAAGAGGGCGAGGCTGCCGCCCGCGGAGACGTTGCCGTCGTCGGTGGTGAAGATGCCGGCGAGCTTCTGCTCGAGCACCGGGCCGTCGACGGAGACGCGGACGGTGTCGCCCACCTTGTAGCCGCCGCGCTCGGCGGTCTTGGCGTCGAGGGCTGTCTCGCCGGCGCCGTGGGGCGCGCGGCCGCTCTTGAGCGGGTAGCGGGCGTCCTTGCCGCCGGTGCCCGGGTAGTAGTTGGCGCCGGTGGAGTCGAAGCCCTCGCCGATGAGCTTGCCCTGCTTGTCGGCGATGGCGGCGAAGCCGTTGACGGTGCCGGTGGCGCCGGCCGCACCGGGCACCGCGGCGGCCTGGTCGAGCAGGCGCTGGGTGAGCTTGGGCGCGTCGCCGGGGTTGCCCTTGTCGCCGTCCTGCCGGTGCGGCTGGATGGCGACGTCGACGCCGGTGAAGCCCTTCTCGGAGCTCTTCTTCTGGGCGGCCGAGATGGTCGAGGTGAAGACCAGGGTGCCGGAGACGAAGGCCACGCCGAGCATCACGGCGAGTACGGTCATCAGCAGCCGGGCCTTGTGCGCGAGGACGTTGCGCAAGGCGGTACGGAACATGGTCTGTGTGTCCTGGGGGAGCGGGGCCCGTGCCGGGCCGTCGTCGGGAGGCTGGGAAGCGGCGGAGCCGTCTCTCAGCTCGTGCGGCCCTTGGCGTCGAAGCGCTTCATGCGGTCGAGGACCGCGTCCGCGGTGGGCTCGCGCATCTCGTCGACGATGCGGCCGTCGGCGAGGAAGACCACGCGGTCCGCGTAGGAGGCGGCCACGGGGTCGTGGGTGACCATGACGACGGTCTGGCCCAGCTCGCGCACGGAGTTGCGCAGGAAGCCCAGGACCTCCGCGCCGGAGCGCGAGTCCAGGTTTCCGGTGGGCTCGTCCGCGAACATGATCTCGGGCTTGCCGGCCAGGGCGCGGGCGACCGCCACGCGCTGCTGCTGGCCGCCCGAGAGCTGGTTGGGGCGGTGCTTGAGGCGCCCGGAGAGGCCGACGGTGTCGACGACCATGTCCAGCCACTGCCGGTCGGGCTTCCGGCCGGCGATGTCCATCGGCAGGGTGATGTTCTCCAGGGCGGTCAGCGTCGGCAGGAGGTTGAACGCCTGGAAGATGAAGCCGATCTTGTCGCGCCGCAGTCGCGTGAGCTTCTTGTCGTTCAGCGTGGTCAGCTCGGTGTCGCCGATCGTGGCCGAGCCGCCGGAGACGGAGTCCAGGCCGGCCATGCAGTGCATCAGCGTGGACTTGCCGGAGCCCGAGGGGCCCATGATCGCGGTGAACTCGGACTGGCGGAACTCGACGGAGACCGCGTCCAGGGCGATGACCTGAGTCTCGCCCTGTCCGTAGACCTTGGAGAGGTCCGTGGCGCGGGCTGCCACTGCCGTGGGGCGGGCGGCGGTCTGGACGCCGTAGGGGGAGGTGGTCACGGTGGCGGTCTCCTGTCGGAACGACGGTTTCGGCGGACCACTCCATCGTCGGCGCCGATCGGCCGCCCCGGGTCAGACCCAGCTCCCGTTCCCGGGGCAGACCTCGGTCGGACCCGGGCCGGCGCCCCTCCTCCTTGGGTATGACACCGCGGGTGCGGCGTGCCCGGGTCGCGCGGGGCGGCGGGGGCGGCCCGGCACCCGGTCGGAAGGCGGCGAGATTGCGACAATTCCCTACCCCGCCCGGGCCTCCTCGGTGAACGGGGGGTATCGGCCCGTGGCATGTGCCTTTGGCGTCGTTCCTGCACTGATGCACCCTCAGTTGCCAATAAAATAAGACAACCTCGGGTCATCGTTCCGCTGTTTGGGGGGCGCTCCCCGGCTAGGCTCGTCCTGCTCTCCTCTTACCAGGGTGGCTCGCGCGCCTTTCCTGCCTGTACGCATGTACACCCGAGAGCGCGCCCGGATGGTGGAATGCAGACACGGCGAGCTTAAACCTCGCTGGCCCTTCGGGCCGTGCCGGTTCAAGTCCGGCTCCGGGCACCCAGCTGCTCGGTGTCCCCCACTCTCCGTAGGGAACCGAGTGCCACCCGTTTGCGTTCTCCCCGTAGGGGCGGGGGAGAGCGCCGGAAAAGATCCTTCCCAAGCACGAGCGCATTCCTTTGCCTACCTATTACCCTTGGTCGCGAGGCCGCGCAGGGTGGCCACGGATGGAGTGAAGGATGAGGAGCAGCAACCCGGTCTTCTCGCGGCGGTTCCGCGGCAACAACGGCTACGCGGGCTTCAACGCGGCGCCGCAGGCCGGGACCGCGGCCCAGGGCGGGAACCCCTACGCGCAGCCCGCCAACCCGTACGCCACCAACCCCTATGCCCAGGGCGGCCCGGATCTCCAGCAGGGGTATCCGCAGGCTCCCGCCACCACGGGCCGCATGACCATGGACGACGTCGTCATGCGCACGGGCATGACGCTCGGCACGGTCATCCTGGCCGCCGTCGCCGGCTGGGCGCTGAACGTCCCGGTCGGGGTCGGCTACGGCGCGGCCCTCGTGGCCATGCTGCTGGGCCTGGCCCAGTCCATGTTCCTGCGCAAGCCGGTCCCCGCCGTGATCCTGGCGTACGCCGCGTTCGAGGGCCTCTTCCTCGGCGTGGTCAGCAAGGCCTTCAACCACTACGCGCAGGGCGCCCCGGTCCAGGCCGTGCTCGGCACGATGCTCGTCTCGGTCGGCGTGCTCATCGCGTACAAGACGCGTCTGATCCGCGTCGACCGCCGCTTCGTCCGCTTCGTGACGGCCGCCGTGATCGGCTTCGTCCTGCTGATGATGGCGAACCTGCTGTTCGCCGTGATCGGCGGCGGTGACGGCCTCGGCCTGCGCACCGGCTGGCTCGGCGTCCTCGTCGGCATCGCCGGCGTGCTGATCGGCGCGGCCGTCCTCGCGCTCGACTTCAAGCAGGTCGAGGACGGCATCCAGTACGGGGCGCCGCGCGAGGAGTCGTGGTTCGCGGCCTTCGGCCTCACCGTCTCGCTGGTGTGGATCTACATCCAGATGCTCCAGCTGATCGGCGTGCTCAACGAGGACTGACCGATCGCCCAGCGTGCGAGAAGGGCCCGGGAAGAGATTCCCGGGCCCTTCGCCGTACGCGTGGTCGTAGGTGTTGTCGTACGTGCTCGTACGTGTGCGCCGTGGGGAGTTTTCCGGTTCAGGGGGCGCTGCCGGTTACAGCAGCTTCCGAGCGGCCCGTCGGAGGTCGTACTCGTGGACGATCGCCTTGGCGTGGCCATATGCGAGGTCGTGCTCTCCGCGCAGCCAGCTGACCTTCTCCTCGAAGCGGAAGAGGGAAGGGCCTTCTTCGACCGTGCGCAGCCAGTCGGCGACTTCACGGCCGGTGCAGTGGGGGATTCGGGAGAGCAGGTTCCGGTGGGTCTCGTCGGAGAAGACGTGGGACATCGGCGCCTCCGGACGCGTCGAATGATGGTCCTTCATGTCACCGTGCCCGAGTGTGCAGACGTTGGCAACACTCCGGCAACGGCGCATAGGCTCGCGCTGTGGATGATGTGACGTCTCTTCTGGCCGCCGTGGACGCTTTCGCCGACCGGCTGCGGACCCTGCCGCAGTCCCGCCTGAGCAGGGGGGCGGCCGCGGAAGCGCTGACCCTGGCCCGGGAACTGGCGGCACGGACGCAGCGGATAGAGGAGCCCGGGGCCGCGGCGCCCAGGGAAATGCCCGAGGCCGGAATGTTCGCGGTCGCCGACCAAGTGGCGGTGGCGGGCCATGATTTGGCCGAAGCGTTGGCGTCAGCGTCCGGCGACGCGGACGCCGCCGGAGGCGGGGTCGCGGAGGCGGTGGCGTTGGTGGAGGCGGCGGCTAAGCGGTGCGGGTTGTAGGGGTTTGTACGGGTGCGGGTGGTTTTGGCGCCGCCGGATTCCGTCGTTGTGGCTGAGCGCCGCGGCGGCGGCTTCAAGGATGCAGGGCATCCTTGACCGGGGCGGGGCCGGTGAAGGGGCTCGCCCCTTCATCCCGCCGCGACGGCGCCCAGCCACAGCGACGCTGTCCGGCGGTGCCGGACCGGCGTGAGGCCGGCTGCCTCAGCCCCTACAGCGACGCGATGACCCGGTCCGCCAGGACGTAGATCTTCTCCGGGCCGCACCCGAAGGTCAGGGCGTACGCGCCGGAGACCCCGGAGCCGCCCAGCAGGACCGGCTCCTCCCCGGCGCGCAGGGCGTCCGCGAGGTGCTCCGCGGTCTCGCGGTGCCCGGGCGTCATGCAGACGGTCGTGCCGTCGGCGAAGACGTAGACGTCGAGCGTGCCGAGCGGGCCGGGCCGCGCCTCGGTCAGCGGGACGCGGGCCTGCGCGAGCTCGGTGAGCCGCTCCACGGTGGACTCGTGGTCGCCGGTGCGGGGCGGTGCGGGCGAGAAGTCCGGGTGCGAGGGGTGGCGGCGGCGCGCGGCGGCCAGCTCGGGGGAGTCCGCGGCCTCCGCCTCGGCCGCGGCGGCCTCCGAGTACTCGGCGAACTCCGCGAGCGCGGCGAGCTCCGCCAGCTCCGTGAGCCCGGCCGCCTCGGCCGTCGGCTCCAGGCCCGCGAAGTCGGCCTGGCGGGGGAGGTAGAGGCCGCCGTACGGGCCGTCGGCGAGGTCGTCACCGAGGCCGGGCAGCCCGCCCAGCAGGGAGGGGGAGTCCCCGGCGCCGCCGAGGTCGCGGGCCTCCTGGGCGGCCCAGAACGCGCGGGCCTCGGCGAGCTCCCGCTCGCGCTCCTCCGCGAGCGCGTCGGCGACGGCCGCCCGTATTTCCGCGAGCTCCGCACCGGGGGCGGGGCGCGCGGCGGGCACGGTGGCCTGCGGGGTGCGGTCGGCGGCGGCTCTGGCGTCCGCGAGGTCGGCGCGCAGGTCGGTGATCTGCCGGCGCAGGCCGCGAGTGGCGTGCAGGGCGGCGGCGCCCGCGGCCGTCGCGGTGGCCGCGGCGAGCAGCAGGGCAAGGGACATGGCGCTCACTGACGTACTCCCGGTTGCTATGGATCCCCCAGATTCCTACCTCAGCTTGAGGCCCGCTTTCTGGTGACCCCAGTGCAAAACGTCATGAACCGGGCGGGACTTACGTCCCGGACGTTGTTCCTTCAACATCTCTGACCTGCGGAAACGAATCGCCCCCGGGACGTTGGTCACATCCTGGGGGCGATTCGGTCACGGTTGAGCAAGGGGGCCCGGGAAGGAGCCCCAGCTCAGCTCAGCCGCTCGATGACCATCGCCATGCCCTGGCCGCCGCCCACGCACATCGTCTCCAGGCCGAACTGCTTGTCGTGCCACTGGAGCGAGTTGATGAGCGTGCCGGTGATGCGGGCGCCCGTCATGCCGAAGGGGTGGCCGACGGCGATGGCGCCGCCGTTGACGTTGAGGCGGTCGATGTCGATGCCCAGGGCCTGGTAGGCCGGGATGACCTGGGCCGCGAACGCCTCGTTGATCTCGACCAGGTCGATGTCGCCGATGCTCATGCCGGCCCGTGCCAGCGCCTGCTTGCTGGCCTCGACCGGGCCGAAGCCCATGATCTCGGGGGAGAGGGCGGAGACGCCGGTGGAGACGATCCGGGCCAGCGGGGTCAGGCCCAGCTCGCGCGCCTTCGTGTCCGACATGATCACCAGGGCGGCGGCGCCGTCGTTGAGCGGGCAGCAGTTGCCCGGCGTGACCAGGCCGTCCGCGCGGAACGAGGGCTTCAGGCCCGCAACGCCCTCCATGGTCACGCCCGCCCGCGGGCCGTCGTCCTTGCTCACGACGGTGCCGTCCGGGGTGGTGACGGGGGTGATCTCGCGCTCCCAGAAGCCCTTCTTGATGGCTTCCTCGGCGAGGTTCTGCGAGCGGACGCCGAACTCGTCCATCTCCTGGCGCGAGATGCCCTTCAGGCGGGCCAGGTTCTCGGCGGTCTGGCCCATCGCGATGTACGCGTCGGGCACGAGGCCGTCCTCGCGCGGGTCGTGCCACTCGTCGCTGCCCTGCTCGGCGCGCGCGGCGGTGCGGGCCTCGGCCTCGGCGAAGAAGGGGTTGTGGCTGCCCGGCATGCCGTCCGAGGAGCCGTTGACCGTGCGGGAGACCGTCTCGACACCCGCGGAGATGAAGACGTCGCCCTCGCCGGCCTTGATGGCGTGCATCGCCATCCGGGACGTCTGGAGGGAGGAGGAGCAGTAGCGGGTGATCGTGCAGCCCGGCAGGTGGTCCATGCCCATCTGCACGGCCACGATCCGGCCCAGGTTGTGGCCCTGCTCGCCGCCGGGCAGGCCGCAGCCGAGCATCAGGTCGTCGATGTCGCGCGGGTCGAGCCCGGGCACCTTGTCGAGCGCGGCCTTGATGATCGTCGCGGTCAGGTCGTCGGCGCGCATCTCCTTCAGCGAGCCCTTGAAGGCGCGACCGATGGGGGAGCGGGCGGTTGAGACGATCACGGCTTCGGGCATCACGGCTCCATGGCGTGAGAAGGCAGGACTGGGTGGAAGTTACCCGCCCGTAGGCTTCGGGTCACGGCCTGGTCACTGTGACCCCTCGCACTCTTGCCCTTGCGGGCTGTACGGACCGTACGGGCGGGAGCCCTGCCCGTACGGTCCCGGTGCGGTCAAGGATGCGCCCGCGTCCCTGCTCCCGGCGAGAACCGGGGTCAGTTCCGCCCCATCCGCGACCAGACGTGGTGCGGGACCGGCTCCGTGTGGGCCGGGAGGCGGCGCCGCTTGCGGTGCTTGAGGAGGGCCCAGCGGCCCCGCGCCGCCGTGACCTCCGTACCCGCCTCGGCCGCGGCCTCCGCCGCCGCGCGGGCCACCGGCAGGATGCCCTCGCGCCGGGCCGCGTCCGGCCGCTCCTCGTCCTCGGGCCACAGCCCCAGCGCCGCGCACAGCGTCGGCAGGACGGCCATCGCGGCCGTGGCGTAGCCCTCCGCGGAGGGGTGGAAGTTGTCCGGGCCGAACAGCTCGCGCGGGTTCGCCGCGAACTCCGGGCCGAGCAGGTCGCCCAGCGACACCGTGCGCCCGCCCGCCTCGATCACCGCTATCGTCTGCGCCGCGGCGAGCTGCCGGCTCAGCCGCCGGGCCACCCAGCGCAGCGGCTGGTAGACGGGCTCGATCGTGCCCAGGTCGGGGCACGTGCCCGCCACGACCTCGCAGCCCGCCTCCCGCAGCCGCCGCACCGCGTCCGACAGCAGCCGTACGGAGCGCGCCGCCGGCATCCCGTGCGTGACGTCGTTCGCGCCGATCATGATCACGGCGACGTCGGGCGACCGGTCCACGTCGTCGAGCAGGAGCGTGACCTGCCGGTCCAGGTCGTGGGAGCGGGCCCCGGACAGGGCGACGTTCCGCAGCTCCACGGGCCGCTCGGCGACCGCCGCGAGCCCGGAGGCGAGCAGCGCCCCCGGCGTCTGGCGGGGCCGGTGCACGCCCTGGCCGGCGGCCGTGGAGTCGCCGAGCAGGCCGAGCAGCAGCGGCTCGCGCCCGAGCCGGTGCACGAACGCCGAGCCGTAGCGGCCGTCCGCGTGGGGCGGGGTGCCGCCCGCGCCGCCGACCACGCGCCTGGCCAGCCGCATCTCGGTGAGCAGGACGCCCGCCGCCGTGGCCCCGAGCAGGCCGATCCCGCCGCCCCCGTAGGCCGCGGCCGAGGCGATCCTCCGGGCGACCCTCGCCCTCGACGTGGTGATGGGTGACATGGGCCGGACCTCCTCCGCAGCGCCGGTCACCGGGCTTCGCAGCACGGCCTCCGGGCCGCGTACGCGGTTTTACAAACACTTCATAAAAACACCGCACCCTTGCGAGGGCACGCTATGAGCAGGTTGCCCCGAGCGCCCGCTTCTGCAACGCGCCGTTGGAGCGGCCGGATGCGTTCTAGGCTGGCCGTATGGGTACGCGAGACCGCTAGTGCCCCCGACCGCGGAGATCACCGTGCAGTATCACGATTCGATGATTGAGCTCGTTGGCAACACCCCGCTCGTGAAGCTCAACAGCGTGACCGAAGGCATCAAGGCCACCGTTCTTGCCAAGGTCGAGTACTTCAACCCGGGCGGTTCCGTGAAGGACCGGATCGCCGTGCGCATGATCGAGGCCGCGGAGAAGTCCGGCGAGCTCAAGCCGGGCGGCACCATCGTGGAGCCGACCTCCGGCAATACGGGTGTCGGTCTTGCGATCGTGGCCCAGCAGAAGGGTTACAAGTGCATCTTCGTCTGCCCGGACAAGGTCTCCACTGACAAGATCAACGTGCTGCGGGCGTACGGCGCGGAGGTCGTCGTCTGCCCGACCGCGGTCGACCCGGAGCACCCGGACTCGTACTACAACGTCTCCGACCGCCTCGTGCGCGAGACGCCCAACGCCTGGAAGCCCGACCAGTACAGCAACCCCAACAACCCCCTTTCGCACTACTACTCCACCGGCCCCGAGCTCTGGGAGCAGACGGAGGGGAAGATCACCCACTTCGTGGCGGGCGTCGGCACCGGCGGCACCATCAGCGGCACCGGGCGCTATCTGAAGGAGGTCAGCGACGGCCGCGTCAAGGTCATCGGCTCCGACCCCGAGGGCTCGGTCTACAGCGGCGGCTCCGGCCGTCCGTACCTGATCGAGGGCGTCGGCGAGGACTTCTGGCCGAGCGCCTACGACGGCACCGTCACGGACGAGATCATCGCGGTCTCCGACAAGGACGCCTTCCAGATGACGCGCCGCCTCGCCAAGGAGGAGGGCCTGCTGGTCGGCGGCTCCTGCGGCATGGCGGTCGTCAGCGCCCTGCGCGCCGCCGAGAACCTCGGCCCGGACGACGTCGTGGTCGTCCTGCTGCCGGACAGCGGCCGCGGCTACCTGAGCAAGATCTTCAACGACGAGTGGATGGCGGACTACGGCTTCCTGGAGGAGGCCGGCGACGCCGCCCGCGTGGGCGACGTGCTGCGCCGCAAGGACGGCGGCCTGCCCTCCCTGGTGCACATGCACCCGGAGGAGACGGTCGGCGAGGCCATCGAGGTGCTCCGCGAGTACGGCGTCTCACAGATGCCCATCGTCAAGCCGGGCGCGGGGCACCCCGATGTGATGGCCGCAGAGGTCATCGGCTCGGTCGTGGAGCGCGAGCTGCTGGACGCCCTGTTCACCCAGCGCGCCTCCCTGTCCGACCCGCTGGAGAAGCACATGTGCGCGCCGCTGCCGGTGGTCGGCTCCGGCGAGCCCGTAGCGGA
This sequence comes from Streptomyces sp. SCA2-17, assembly GCF_044336695.1. NCBI lineage: Bacteria > Bacillati > Actinomycetota > Actinomycetes > Kitasatosporales > Streptomycetaceae > Streptomyces > Streptomyces sp. SCA2-17. The sequence goes on along the minus strand of NZ_CP117521.1, from coordinate 2,349,196 downwards.
CCTGATGGCCGTGCTGGGCGAGGCGGACGCGGCGATCGTGATCGTAGAGGGCAAGCCCACCGGCGTGGTGAGCCGTCAGGACCTGCTGGCCTTCCTCGCGGAGAGCTCCGGCAAGGCCAACGGCACCAAGTAGCACGGCCGGGGGCGCGGCTTCCGGCCCGCCCCCGTACGGCCGCGTGAACGCCACGCGGACGGACGGCCCGTCAAAGGTACGTATGCGTCACGCGCCCGCAGCACCGCCTTAACAACGGTCCTGCATAGTGGAGGTGCCGGCAGGGGCCAGCCCCGGGCCGGCACCGAAGCGGCGGCAGGACTTCCGGAGCGGCTCCCGGACTCCTCGGCCGTCCGGACGCGGCTCACCGGCCCTGACCCGGCCCGTGTCCTCGTGGGGGACCGCCGTCGTCCCGACTCCGGCTCCGGCCGGGGTGCGGCGGTCCCCTGCGCATTTCCTCTGACGGGATTCCCCTTCGCGATTACGGGGGAATCCCTCCGCGTTACGGGATCCCCTTCGCGTTTACGGGATTCCCGCCGTGTTCACTCCCAGGCGGAGCCCTCGTTCCGCTTCTGCAGCGCGCGCTGCCAGGGGAACACTCCCGCCACGTTCAGGGCGTTGACGCCCACGATCCCCGCCCAGCTCACGAGCAGGCCGGGCAGGTGCTCGTTCACCACCGCGATCGCGGACAGCGGGACGGCCAGCACCAGGGACACCGCGGCGAAGCCGAAGCGCTCGCCGAAGCTCCCCCTGCTGCCGGGACCGCCGGGGTGCGGCCGTGCCCCGCGGGCTACGGCCATCTGTGTCTCCGCCGCCTGCCGGCGCACCCGCCGGTCGATCTCGGCGTCCAGTTTCCGGTCGACCTTCTCCAGGAAGGCGTCGACCAGCTCGGCCTCGTACTCCGGTCCCAGTTCCTTCCGGGTCCCCAGAGTCGCGGCGAGATCCTTCTTCAGCTCGTGGTCGCGGGCCATCATGCTCAGGACGATACGGTCGGCAGGGCCCCGCGTCGCTGGGGCTAGCACCCGTATCCGCCGTAGGGGCAGCCCCGTCGCCGTGCCGGGGCGCCGCTGGAAGGAGCAGTCCGTGCCCGGACCGACCGAAGCTCTGCTCACCCACCTCGCTCCCGGGGCGGGCGAGGACCGGCCCGACGCCCTGGCCGTCGCCGGGCGGGCCTGTTCCCGCGAGCAACTGCTCGGCGCCGCCGCCGCGGTGGCGCACCGCATCGCGGGCGCCCCCGCCGTCGCCGTCCACGCCGACGCCTCCCTGGAGACCGTGGCGGCCGTCGTCGGCGGGCTGCTCGCCGGAGTGCCGGTGGTGCCGCTGCCGCCGGACGCGGGCCCCGCCGAGCGCGGCCACATCCTGCGCGACTCGGGTGCCGCCCTGGTGCTCGGCGGCGACAGCGCCGACGGCGGCCTGCCCGTCGGCATGGACGAGCGGGGCGACTGGTCCGGTGCCGAGCCTGACCCTGACAGCACCGCCCTGATCCTCTACACGTCCGGCACGACCGGCGCCCCCAAGGGCGCGCTGATCCCGCGCAGCGCGGTCGCCGCGGGCCTCGACGGGCTCGCCGAGGCGTGGCAGTGGACCGCCGAGGACACCCTCGTGCACGGCCTGCCGCTGTTCCACGTCCACGGCCTCGTCCTGGGCGTCCTGGGGGCGCTGCGCACGGGCTGCCGGCTCGTGCACACCGGGCGGCCGGCGCCGGAGGCGTACGCGGCGGCCGGCGGCAGCCTGTACTTCGGGGTGCCGACGGTGTGGTCCCGGGTGGTGCGCGAGCCGTCCGCGGCCCGGGAGCTGGCCGGGGCCCGGCTGCTGGTGTCGGGCAGCGCGGCCCTGCCCGCGCCCGTCTTCCGCGACCTGGAGGCCCTCACCGGGCAGCGGCCCGTCGAGCGCTACGGCATGACCGAAACGCTGATCACCGTCTCCGCGCGGGCCGGGGGCGAGCGCCGGCCGGGCGCCGTGGGCACCTCGCTGCCGGGCGTCCGCACGCGCCTCGTGGCGGCCGAGGGCGGCATCGGCGAGCTGGAGGTCTCCGGGCCGACGCTCTTCAGCGGCTACCTCGGCCGCCCGGAGGCCACGGAGGCCGCGCACACGGCCGACGGCTGGTTCCGTACGGGCGACATCGCCGCGATCGAGGAGGACGGCACGCACCGCATCGTCGGCCGGGCCTCCACCGACTTGATCAAGTCCGGCGGCTACCGCGTCGGGGCGGGCGAAGTGGAGAACGCCCTCCTCGACCACCCGGCCGTCCGGGAGGCCGCCGTCGTCGGCGTCCCGCACGACGACCTCGGCCAGGAGATCGTGGCCTACGTGGTGGCCGACGGAGCGACGGAGAAGCAGCTGATCGACTTCGTGGCGGGGCACCTGTCCGTGCACAAGCGGCCACGTCGGGTCCGCTTCCTTGAGGCCCTGCCGCGCAACGCGATGGGCAAGCCCCAGAAGAAGCTCCTGCCTCCCGTGTGACGGCGAGGTGGCGAAGTGGCTCCGGGAGGCGCCGCCGCCCTGCATAATTCCATGCAGAGCGGCGCTGACTGAATGACTGGCTGACCAGCCGGCGGGCCGGCTGCCGCGGTGACCACCGACGACATGGAGGGCCCGATGAGCGACACCGGGGGCGAACCGGAAGCCACCGCACGGCTGCAGAAGCTCTTCGAAGGGCACCGGCTGACGCCCACCCAGCGCCGCATCGCGCACTGCATGGTGCGCCGCGCCGCCGACGCGCCCTTCCTCTCCAGCGTCGAGCTCGCCGAGCTCGCCGGTGTCAGCCAGCCCTCCGTCACCCGCTTCGCGGTCGCCCTCGGCTTCGACGGCTACCCGGCGCTCCGACGGCACCTGCGCGACGTCGTCCCCGCGGCGGACGCGCCGGCCGAGGGCGACAGCGCGTACAACGAGTACCAGCAGGCCGTCCAGGTCGAGATCGACAACCTCCGCCACCTCTCCTCGGTCCTCGCCGACCCCGCTCCCGTCACCCGCGCGGGCCGGCTCCTCGCCACGTCCCGGCCGCTGCTCGTGCTCGGCCTGCGCGCCGCCGGCGCCCAGGCCGCCGGCTTCGCCTACTTCGCCCGCAAGGTCCACCCCGACGTCCGGCTCCTGGACGAGGGCGGCACGCTCCTTGCCGACCGCGTCGACGCGGCCGTACGGGCCGGGGCGAGCACCCTCCTGTGCTTCGCCCTGCCCCGCCACCCGCGCGAGGTCGTGGAGGCCCTGGAGTACGCGCGGGGGCAGGGCCTGACCGTCGTCACCGTCGCCGACTCCACCTTCGCGCCCGTGGCCCGCCACAGCGACCTCCTGCTCCCCGCCGCCGTCGGCACGGGCCTGGCCTTCGACACGGCCTGCGCGCCGATGCTGCTGGGGCGCATGCTGCTGGAGGCCATGTGCGACGCCCTGCCGGACGCGCAGGCGCGCCTGGAGGAGTTCGACGCGAAGGCGGCCGCGCGGGGGCTGTTCGTGGAGTAGGGCGGGCCCTGGAGCTTTGCTTCAGGAGGCGGGGCGCTCCTGGAAGCGCACCTCCTGGAAGCGCACCTCCTGGAAGCGCATCTCCGGGAAGCGCGGCGACGGGCCGTCCAGCAACTGCCCGTCCTGCTGCCCGGGAGAGCTCTCCTGCTTGAGGAAGCGGTCGAAGAACGCCACCACGTACGCGCGCGTGGCCGCCACCGCCCGCTCCGGGCGGACCGTCCCGACGTCCTGCCGGAGGTCCTCCTCCGACAGCGCTCCCTGCCGGGCGAGCGGCGGCAGCAGCGACACGGCGTCCGTGTACGTGCCGTGCTCCGCGCCCGTCATCGTCAGCTCGGCCTGCCAGCCGCGCGCGTGCTGCCGGAAGGACGTCCACGACGCCCGGTTGTCCGCCGCGCCCGGCCCGTCGGAGCCCAGCAGGAGGAACGGCCGGTCCACGCCCTCGCGCGCCACAGTGCTCAGCTTGCTGCCCGTGCTGTCGGGGAGCGGGAAGTCCATCTGGCCGTCCATGTTGATCCCCGCCTTGAGGCGGCGGTCGTCGTGCAGGGCCTGCGCCGCCGTGAAGCCGCCCGCGGACTGCCCGGCCATGCCCACGCGCCGCAGGTCCACGGCGTCCCCCAGGCCGCGCGGGAGGCTCCGCCGCCACCGCGCCGAGCCGAGGGTGTCGAGGACGAACCGGGTGTCGTCCACCCGCGCCTTCATCGCCCTGCGGAGCGCGGCGTCGACCTCGGGCGCGGGCGCGCCGGCCAGCGCGGGCAGCACCGACTCGGCCAGTTCGCCGCCGGCCAGGCGCACCTCGGAGGAGTCGTAGGTGTGGTCGACGGTGACGACGACGTAGCCGCGGGAGGCCAGTTCCTCCACCAGGCCGGTGTTCCAGGTGCGCGGGTCGCCCAGGCCGGCGGAGTAGAGCACGACCGGCAGGGCGCGGGTGCCGCGCGCCACGGGAGCGGCCACGCGCGCGTGCGTACGCGTGGCCGCCCAGTCGGCCGCGCCCGGACGCACGTGGTAGTTGAAGCTGCCCGCGCCCCGGGTGGTGCCGAAGTGGGCGGCGGAGGCGGCGTCCATGTGGGGCGCGGTGCGGGGACCGGTCTTCCGGCCGGTGGGGTGCTCCGGCTCCCGGTCTGCCGGGTAGAAGAGGCTGATCGCGACCTGGCGGTCGCCTTGCTCCGGCTTCCAGGGGTCCTTGCGTGCGGTGTCCACGAGGTGGCGGGTGACCGTGCCGACGGCGTACGGGCCGGTGGGCGCGGGCAGCGCGGACCGGGCGCTCGCGGAGCCCGTGGCCGCGGGTGCGGGTGCGGCCGGGCCGCCCGCCGCGCGGGCGTCCGGCGCCGGTGCGAGTGCGCTCAGCACCCCGGTCAGGGCCAGCGCCCCCGCGGCGGCCACGGCGCGCCGCCTGAGCCTGCCGTCCCCTCGCTGCTGAATCCGCATCTCCGGCCTCCCCCGCTCGTCCTTCTCCGACGGGACGACCATAGGGACCACACAAGTGCGCACACGTCATACGGAGGAGCCAAGTCCGGGCTGATACCGGGGTATGACCCCTGTGGGGTACACCCTGCGGGATTCTCAGCTCGCACTCAGATTCGTTGGCTAGCCTGCCGCGTGAGAGCCGGGATCGAGGGGATTTCAGAGGGAAAGGCGGGATTCGACGTGGGGCGCGGTTCGTATGCGCTGGCGCGGGTGGCAGTGATCGTCAGGGCGCCCGCGGGCTGGCTGTGCTGGGCGGGGCTGCTGAGCGCGGGGATCGGCGTCCTGGTGCCCGGGTTCACCGGGCGGCGGATCGGCGTCCTCGCCGGGGCGGCGCTGTTCCTGATCGTCGCCGGCGCGGTCTTCGCGGCCCGCCGCAAGCGGTACGCGGCGCTGGCGCGCGGCGCGTCGCGGGCGGGCCGGTCGGTGTTCCTCCAGGACCGCGCCGTGACCCTGCGCAACTGGCGGCGCGCCCGCCGCTGGTGGCTGCTCCTCGCCTTCCTCGCCGCCGCGGGCTCGTCCTTCGCGGTGCCGGCCGCGGCCGGCATGGCCCTCGCCGGCGCGGGCGCGGGCCTGTGGGCGAAGGCCCTGTGGCTGGGCGGCCTGGAGCGCCGCGCGGAGTCGCTGCTGTGGGTCCGTACGGAGTGGGCGCAGGCGTCCCCCGCCGCCGAGCCCGTACGCGGCTACATGTCCACCGGGCTCGCCGCGGGCGATGCCGCGCCCGGCGGCGGCAGGCGCCGCGCGGGCCGGGTGCCGGCCGGGACGGCGGTCAGCGCGGCCCGCCAGTAGAGCGGGCTCGATCGCCCGGGGGCCGTCCGGTCAGCCGAGCGCGCTGAGGTCCGCCGCGTGGGCACCGCCGCTTTCCGCGACCAGTTCGCTGAGGCTCTGCGGGGCCCGTACGGTCGCGAAGCGCACGCCGTCACTCTCCTCTTCTGCGCGCGCGTACCCGTAAACCCCGGGACGCGGCAGAGAGTTGTACGCATAGTGGTTCGAGAAGTAGTACGCGCCGGTGTCCAGGAGCGCCACGTGGTCGCCCGCCTCCAGCAGCGGCAGCGGCCTGCTCACCGCGACGACGTCGCCCGCGAAGCAGCACGGGCCCGCGACGTCCTGCTCCACCGGCGGCCCGGCCTTGGGCCGCCCCAGTGCGTCGAAGGCCGCCACCCGCAGTGGCCAGGACGCGGGCGCGAACACCGTACGGGTGGCCACCTGGGCGCCCGCGTGCGTCACGGCGATCCGCCGCCCGCCCGCGGTCTTCGTGTACTCCACGCGCGCCAGCACCAGGCCGCTCTTCGCCAGCAGGGAGCGGCCGAACTCCGTCACCAGCCCGTAGCGCCCGTCGAACAGGCCGGGGGCGGCGTCCGCGAGCAGGCGGGCGTAGGCGCGGAAGGTCGGGGTCACGTCGTCCGACGCGAAGTTCACGGGCAGCCCGCCGCCGATGTCCAGCGTGGTCACCTGCCGGCGCCCCACCGCGTGGTTGATCTCCTCCGCCAGCTCGTACGCGGCCCGCACGCCCGCCGCCATCAGCTCCAGGGGGCAGCCCTGGGAGCCCACGTGGGCGTGCAGCCGGGTGAGCCAGGGGCGCTCGGCGAAAGCGTCCACGAGCCAGGCGCGTGCCCCGTCGTCCCGCAGCGCCACCCCGAACTTGGACGTGTCCGTGGCGGTGCTCAGCGCGTCGATGCTGCCCCCGCCCACCTGGGGGTTGACGCGGACGCCGAGCGGGGAGCGGGGCGGCCCGGCGGCGTCCCGCAGCAGCCCGTCCAGGCGGGCGAGCTCCTCGCGGCTGTCGGCGTTGACCGCGACGCCCAGGGCGAGGGCCTCACGCAGCTCCGCGGTGGTCTTCACGGGGGAGTCCAGCACGATCCGCGCGGGGTTCACCCGCGCCGCCCGCGCCAGGGCGAGCTCCCCGGGGCTCGCCACCTCGGCGCCCATCCCCTCCTCGGCCAGCAGGCGCAGCACCGGCACCAGGGAGGCCGCCTTCACGGCGAACGCGTGCAGGGTCGTGCCGCGGGCCGCCCCGGCCTCCTCGAAGGACTCCCGCAGCGCCGCCGCGGCCGTGCGGATCCCCTGGACGTCGAGCAGCCCGGCCACGGGCGCCCACGCGGGCAGCAGCCCCTGCCGCACCGCGGCCCGCACCACGGTGCCGAGGCGTACGGCACTGGACGACATGGAGCTACTCCACCACACGGAGCCGTGAAAATGGCATGCGCTGCGGGCGGTTTCCGCACACGATGGCCCTACGGGGCGGGACGGGGTGCGAGCCGGACCGGCCCGCGATGCGGGCCGGCCGCCGGTGCGCCCGCGCCGCACGACGCCTTCGACCGGCTCATCGGTGCCGGTCGATGGGCGTGCGGAACTCACGCCACCGCGGCCTCGGTGGCGGTCAGCAGTCCGGCCAGTGCCGTCCGCGTCTCCTGAAGCTCCCCGATGCGCGCGTCGAGCCCCCGCAACTGCTCGCGCAGGTGCAGCGCGACACACGGGTCGAAATCAGCCTCACCCGCGCCCCGTACGCACGGCAGCACGTCCCGGATGACGCGCGTGGGCAGGCCCGCCGACAGCAGGACGCGGATGCGGCGGACCGTCTCCGGGGCGTCCGCGCCGTAGCGCCGGTGCCCGCTGGGCAGGCGGTGGGAGTCCAGCAGGCCCTGCTCCTCGTAGTAGCGCAGCAGCCGCACGCTCACTCCGGTCTCGCGCGCCAGATCACCGATCTTCATATGAGCTGCCTCACACGGGGTTGAATCTCACACGGATGTGAGAATTTAGCGTTGCGGTCATGACGAACACCGCGGCAGCCCCCGCCTCTTCCCCCGTTTCTTCCTCCGCTCCCTCTGCCTTCCCGGCCGTCCACAGCATCGGCGGCGACCTGCCCGTCACCCGCATCGCCTACGGCGCGATGCGGCTGGCCGAGACCCCCGCCGGGCTCACCGACCTGATGCAGGCGCCCATCTGGCGCGCGCCCGCGGACCGCGGCGGCGCCGTCGCCCTGCTGCGCCGCGCGGCCGAGCTCGGCGTCGATCTCATCGACACCGCCGACGCCTACTCGCTCGGCGAGAGCGAGGAACTCATCGCGGAGGCCCTCCACCCGTACGACGGCGTCACGGTCGCCACCAAGGTCGGCGTCGTACGGCCCAGCCCTGCCGAGTGGGTGACGCACGGTCACCCCGCCTACCTCCGGCAGCAGGCGGAACTGGCGCTGCGGCGGCTGCGCGTGGAGCGCCTGGACCTGCTCCAGCTGCACCGCATCGACCCCGCCTACCCGCTCGCCGACCAGCTCGGCGCGCTCCGGCAGCTCCAGGACGAGGGCAAGGTGCGGCACATCGGCCTGTCCGAGGTGAGCGTCGGCGAGCTGCGGGCGGCGCAGGAGATCGCCCCCATCGCCTCCGTGCAGAACGTGTACAACCTCTCGGAGCGCGGCCACGACGACGTCGTCGACTACACCGCCGCACACGGCATCGCCTTCTTCGCCTACTTCCCGGTCGCCGTGGGCGCGCACGCCGCCGCCGGCGGGCCGGTTGCGGAAGTGGCGCGCGAGGTGGGTGCGACGCCCGCGCAGACGGCGCTCGCCTGGCTGCTGCACCGCTCGCCCACGCTCATCCCCCTCCCCGGCACGCGATCGCTCGCGCACCTGGAGGAGAACACCGGCGCGCTGGGCGTCCGGCTGACGGATGCCCAGTACGCGCGGCTGGACGCGATCGGCACGCAGGCCTGAGGGCGCGGGTTGCGGCGGGGGGCGCCTCGGGTCCGCCGGTGGCGGCGGGAGCCGCCTCAGGCCTCCCGCACGCCCGCGCGCCAGACCGCCGAGACCAGCGGCACGCCCGGGCGGTACGCGAGGTGGACGTGCGACGGGGCGTCGAGGAGGGTGAGGTCGGCCCGGGCGCCCGGGGCGATGCGGCCCACGTCCGTACGGCGCAGGGCCGCCGCGCCGCCCGCCGTCGCGGACCGCACGGCCTCGTCCGGCGTCATCCCCATGTCCCGCACGGCCAGGGCGATGCAGAACGGCATGGAGCTGGTGAAGGACGAGCCCGGGTTGCAGTCGGTGGACAGGGCGACCGTCACCCCCGCGTCCAGGAGGCGGCGCGCGTCCGGCCACTGGGCGCGCGTCGAGAACTCCGCGCCGGGCAGGAGCGTCGCGACGGTCGTGCCGCTCGCCAGGGCGTCCACGTCCGCGTCGGTCAGGTGCGTGCAGTGGTCGGCCGAGGCCGCGCCGAGCTCGACGGCCAGCTGGACGCCGGGCCCGTAGGACAGCTGGTTGGCGTGCACGCGCGGGGTCAGGCCCCGGGCGGCACCGGCCTTGAGGATCGTCCGGGCCTGGTCGCCGTCGAACGCGCCCTGCTCGCAGAAGACGTCGACCCAGCGGGCGTGCGGGGCGCAGGCGTCGAGCATCGGCCCGGTGACCAGGTCCACGTACGCGGCCGGGTCGCCGGCGTAGTCGGGGGAGACGATGTGGGCGCCGAGGTAGGTGACCTCGTCGGTGTGGGCCGCGGCGATGCGCAGCGCGCGGGCCTCGTCCTCGACGGTGAGGCCGTAGCCGGACTTGGTCTCCAGGACCGTGGTGCCCTGGCGCAGGGCCTCGCGGACGTAGCGGCGCACGTTGGCGTCCAGCGCCTCGTCGGTCGCGGCGCGCGTGGCGGCGACGGTGGTGCGGATGCCGCCGGCGCTGTAGCTGCGGCCGGACATGCGGGCGTTGAACTCGGCGGTCCGGTCGCCCGCGAAGACCAGGTGGGAGTGGGAGTCGACGAAGCCGGGCAGGCCCGCCCGGCCCTCGGCGTCGACGCGATTGTCAGTGGCGGGTGCTTTGCTGGACGTGCCGACCCAGACGACGCGGTCGCCGTCGATGACGACCGCCGCGTCCTGGACCGTGCCGAGGGGGCCTTCGCCGAGGGAGGGGTCGTTGGTGACGAGACTGCTGATGTTGGTGATGACCGTCGTCGCCATGGGCGTGCGGCACTCCTTCGCTCTGTTCGGTGGTGGGGCGGGGGCACACCCCGGTCACGTACGGTTCCCCGGTCGCGTCCCCGGTCGCACGCGGCTCCCCGGGCTCGTGCGGCTCCTCAGCCTCGTACGGCCGCGATCGCTTCCGCCAGCGCCGCCGGCACGTGGGCCACGAGCTGGTGCGTCCCGTCCCGCACGATGTGGCGGCCGCCGACCACGGTGTCCCGCACGTCCGCGCCGTTCGCCGCGAATACGGCCGTCTCGGCCGCGAGGGCGGGCGGCGAGCCCGCGGTGCGCACGGAGTCCAGCGCGACGGCCGTGAAGTCCGCGAGCGCGCCCGGCTCGATGCGGCCCGCCTCGTCCCAGCCGAGGGCGGCGTGGCCGTCGGCGGAGGCGGCTCGCAGCAGCTGGACGGCCGTCCAGTGGCCGCGGGTGCGGGAGTGCAGCCGCTCGTCCATCTCCATCGCGCGCGCCTCTTCGAGCAGGTCGATGACGGCGTGGCTGTCGCTGCCGAGGGAGAGCGGGGAGCCCGCCTCCTGGAGGGCCCGGGCCGGGCCGATGCCGTCGGCCAGGTCCCGCTCGGTGGTCGGGCACATGCACACGCCCGTGCCCGAGTGGCCCAGCAGCCGGATGTCGCCCGGGGTGAGGTGCGTGGCGTGGACGGCCGTGGTGCGCGGGCCGAGCACGCCGTGGTGCGCGAGGAGGGCCGTGGGCGTGAAGCCGTGCGCCTCGACGCAGGCGTCGTTCTCCGCGGTCTGCTCGGACAGGTGCACGTGCAGCGGTGCCTCGCGCTCCTGCGCCCACGCGGCCACGGTGCCCAGCTGCTCCGCGGGCACCGCCCGTACGGAGTGGATCGCCGCGCCGATCCGCGTGTTGTCGTCGCTCTTGAGGGCGGAGACGCGCTCGGCCCAGCGCTCGGCGGTGCCGTCGCTGAAGCGGCGCTGGTGCTTGTCGGGCTCGGCGCCGAAGCCGGAGGAGAGGTAGCAGGTGTCGAGGAGGGTGATGCGGATGCCGGCCTCGGCGGCGGCCGCGATCAGGGCCTCGCCCATGGCGTTGGGGTTGTCGTAGCGGGCGCCGCCGGCGAGGTGGTGCACGTAGTGGAACTCACCGACGGAGGTGATGCCGGCGAGCGCCATCTCGGCGTAGGCCGCGCGGGCGAGCGCGAAGTAGTTGTCGGGAGTGAGGTGGTCGGCGACGCGGTACATGACCTCGCGCCAGGTCCAGAACGTGCCCTCGCCCGCCTGGGTGGCCCCGCGCAGGGCGCGGTGGAAGGCGTGGCTGTGGGCGTTCGCGAACCCGGGCAGCGTGATCCCCCGGAGGGCCACCGCGCCCGGGGGCGGGGCCGCCGCGCCCCGCCGGACGGCCGCGATGCGGCCGTCCGGGCCGGACTCGATGACCACGCCCGGCTCGACGCCGGTGTCGAGAAGGGCGTGCTCCGCCCAGTAGGTCTGTGCCGTCAGCGACACGCCAGGCCCTCCAGTACGTCGGCGAGTGCGGTCACCCCGGCCAGGCAGTCGTCCTCGGAGGCCGTTTCGGCGGGTGAGTGCGAGACGCCTGTGGGGTTGCGTACGAACAGCATGGCGGTGGGGACGGCTCCGGAGAGGATTCCGGCGTCGTGTCCCGCGCCCGTACCGAGGACGGGGACGGCGGCGCCGCCCTTGCCCAGGATGCGGCCGAGCTCGTCGCGCAGGGCGTGCTCGAACTCGATGACGGGCGTGAACGACTCCCGCGTGATGCGGACGTCGATGCCGTCGCGCTCGCCGCGCTCCACGGCCGCCTTCTCGATCTCGGCGACCACGAGGTCGAGAGTCTGCTGGTCGGCGGCGCGCGAGTCCAGCCAGCCGCGCACGAGGGAGGGGATCGCGTTGACGCCGTTCGGCTCGACGCTGACCTTCCCGAAGGTCGCCAGGGCGCCGGCCAGCCGCGCCTTCTTGCGCGCGGCGAGGACGGTGTTGGCGTACGTCAGCATCGGATCCCGGCGGTCCTCGATGCGGGTCGTGCCGGCGTGGTTGGCCTCGCCGTGGAAGTCGAACCGCCAGCGGCCGTGCGGCCAGATGGCGGAGGCGATGCCGACGGCGTCGTCCGTGTCCGCGAGGGCCCGGCCCTGCTCGACGTGCAGCTCCACGAAGGCGCCGATGCGGGCGAGGCGCTCGGGATCCGGGCCTATGGCCTCCGGGTCGTAGCCCGCGCGCTCCATGGCCTGCGCGAGGGAGACCCCCTCGGCGTCCCGGAGCGCGTGCGCCTTGTCGGGGCCGAGCTGACCTGCGGTCAGGCGCGAGCCCACGCAGGCCAGGCCGAAGCGGGCGCCCTCCTCGTCGCCGAAGTTGACGATCGCGAGGGGGCGGGACGGCCGCGCGCCGCGGGCGCGGAGCTCGTCGAGCGCGGCGAACGACGAGACGACGCCGAGCGGGCCGTCGAAGGCGCCGCCGTCCGGGACGGAGTCCAGGTGCGAGCCGGTGACGACGGCGTCCCCGGCGGCGGGGTCGCCGAGCCAGGCCCACTGGTTGCCGTTGCGGTCGACCTCGTAGGCCAGCCCGCGGGCTTCCGCCTGGGCGCGGAACCAGGAGCGGCAGTCGGCGTCGGCGGGGGTCCAGGCGATGCGGCGGTATCCGCCGCTGTCCTTGTCCCGCCCGATGGCGCCGAGGTCACGCCACATCTCGTGGAAGCCGGCGCCACCGTTGGCGGGGGCAGGGCTGCTCACTCGCCCTCCCGCATGGGAACCCGCACGCCCCGCTCGGACGCGACCGACTCCGCGATGTCGTAGCCCGCGTCGACGTGGCGGATGACGCCCATCCCCGGGTCGTTCGTCAGGACGCGCCGGATCTTCTCGCCGGCCAGCGCCGTGCCGTCGGCCACCGTCACCTGGCCCGCGTGGATGGAGCGGCCCATTCCGACGCCGCCGCCGTGGTGGAGGGAGACCCACGACGCGCCCGAGGCGACGTTGACCATGGCGTTGAGCAGCGGCCAGTCGGCGATCGCGTCGGAGCCGTCGAGCATGGCCTCGGTCTCGCGGTAGGGCGAGGCCACCGAACCGCAGTCGAGGTGGTCGCGGCCGATGGCCAGCGGCGCGGCGAGCGTGCCGTCGGCGACCATGTCGTTGAAGCGCTCGCCGGCCTTGTCGCGCTCGCCGTAGCCGAGCCAGCAGATGCGGGCGGGCAGGCCCTGGAAGTGCACCCGCTCCCCGGCCATCTTGATCCAGCGGGCCAGGGACTCGTTCTCCGGGAAGAGGTCGAGCATCGCCTTGTCGGTCTTGTGGATGTCGGCCGGGTCGCCGGAGAGGGCCGCCCAGCGGAAGGGGCCCTTGCCCTCGCAGAAGAGGGGGCGGATGTAGGCCGGCACGAAGCCGGGGAAGTCGAAGGCGCGCGCGTAGCCCGCCAGCTGGGCCTCGCCGCGGATGGAGTTGCCGTAGTCGAAGACCTCGGCGCCCGCGTCCTGGAAGCCGACCATGGCCTCGACGTGCCGGGCCATGGACTCGCGCGCCCGGGTGGTGAAGTCGGCGGGCTTCTCGGCCGCGTACGTGGCCATCTCGTCGAAGGAGATGCCGACGGGCAGATAGGCGAGCGGGTCGTGGGCGGACGTCTGGTCCGTCACGATGTCGATGGGCGCGTTCATCGCGAGCAGCTGCGGGACGAGCTCGGCGGCGTTGCCGAGGACGCCGATGGACAGCGGGCGGCGGGCGTCGCGCGCCTCGACGGCCAGCTGGAGGGCGTGGTCGAGCGAGTCGGCCTTCACGTCCAGGTAGCGGTGCTCGATGCGGCGCTCGATCGCGCGCGGGTCGCAGTCGATGCAGATCGCGACACCGTCGTTCATGGTGACGGCGAGCGGCTGGGCGCCGCCCATGCCGCCGAGGCCGGCGGTCAGGGTGATCGTCCCGGCGAGCGTCCCGCCGAACTTCTTTGCGGCGACGGCGGCGAACGTCTCGTACGTGCCCTGGAGGATGCCCTGCGTGCCGATGTAGATCCACGAGCCGGCGGTCATCTGGCCGTACATGGTGAGGCCGAGGTGCTCCAGGCGGCGGAACTCCTCCCAGTTGGCCCAGTCGCCGACGAGGTTGGAGTTGGCGAGGAGGACGCGCGGCGCCCACTCGTGGGTCTGCATGACGCCGACCGGGCGGCCGGACTGGACGAGCATCGTCTCGTCCTGCTTGAGGGTCTGCAGGGTGCGGACCATGGCGTCGAACGAGCGCCAGTCGCGGGCGGCCTTGCCCGTGCCGCCGTAGACGACGAGCTTGTCGGGGTGCTCGGCCACCTCGGGGTCGAGGTTGTTCTGCAGCATGCGCAGGGCGGCTTCCTGCTGCCACCCCAGCGTGCTCAGCTGGTTGCCTCGCGGCGCTCGTACGGGTCGCGGTCCGGACATGGGGCCCTGCCTCCCTGGCGGCTGCTCTCGCTGCTCTGCCCTGCTCTGAATAGAACACTGCACATCTTGGGTGGCTGAATAGCTCTAGTCAACGGGTGCCGGGCGAAACCGGTGGGTCGGGGGTCACATCCCCGGGCTCGTCCGGCGGCCCGGCGCGAGCCTCGTCCGCCGCCGCCGCAGGGGGCTCGTCCGGGGGCCCCGCGAGGTCCCCGAGCCGTACCGGATGGGCCAGCGGCCGCCGGTCCATCGCGTACGGATCGGCGAGGGGGGAGCCCAGGAACGCCGCGGCGAGCTCGGCCGTACTGCGCCCGCACATCCGCCCCTGGCACGCGCCCAGCCCGGCGCGGCACGCGAGCCTGAGCGCCCGCATCCCGTCCGCGCCGCGCGCCACGACGGCGTCCCGCAGCTCCCCGTACGACACCTCCTCGCACCGGCACACCAGCGTGTCCTCGCGCAGCCAGGCGCGCCAGCCGCCGGGTACGGGGTGCGCCCGTGCGAGCGCCCGCCCGAACCGCTGCCCGGAGCGGACGCGGGCGGCGGCGGCCGCGACGCGGGCGGGAGGCGGGGGCGTGAGGCCCGCCCCGGCGCCCGGACCCCCGCCTGCCGCCGCCCGTGCGCGCTCCGCCAGGTCCGCCACCGCCGCCAGGCCCGCCAGCTCGCCCTCCGCCGCGGCGGCCTGCGCGCCCGCGATCCCGGTGAGCTCACCGGCCGCGTACACGCCCGGCACGGTCGTCGCCTGCCGCCCGTCGACGACCACGCGCCCGTCCCGTACGGCGCACCCCGCCGCCAGGGGCAGCTCCAGCTGCGGCGTGAACCCGTAGCCGACGCACACCGCGTCCACGCGCCCCAGGCGCCGCTCGCTGCCCGGGACCGGGTGCCAGCCCGCGTCCAGGCGGGCCACGGTGACGGCCTCGACGCGGTCCCGGCCGTGCGCCGCGACGACCGCGTGCCGGGTGCGGTACGGGACGCGCCCGCGGGCCAGCCCGGCGGCGTACGAGGCGAGCTCCGCGAGCCTGCGGGGGCCGCCGTCGCGCAGGGCGGCGACGGGGCTGCGCAGCCAGCGCGCCGGGTGCCCCGCCTCGTAGACGCCCAGGACCTGCGCCCCGACGTCCAGCAGGGACAGCGTGGCCGGCAGCAGGAACGGGCCGGTCCCCGACACCACCGCCCGCGCGCCGACCGCAGTCCGCTGCCCCTCCGCCAGTGCGCGGGCCGCGCCCGCCGTGACCACGCCCGGCAGCTCCCAGCCGGGGAACGGCAGCACGCGGTCGAAGGCGCCGGTGCACAGGACGAGCGCGTCGGCCGTGAGGGTGCGGGGCGGGCGGCCGCGGTCGTCCGCGGGGCCTTGGTGCAGGTGGACGAGGTGCCGGCCGGGCGCGGGGCCTGGTTCCAGCGCCCAGACGGTGGCGTGGGCCAGGTGCTCGATACGGGGCTGGGTGGCGACGGCGAGTTCCAGCGGGTGGGTGGCGGAGGCCATCACTCCGTCGGTGACGGCGGCGGGCTGCCGCCCGTACCGGCCGCCCACGCGCGCCTCGCTGTCGACGAGCACGACGCGTGCGCCGCACCGGGCGGCGCTCAGCGCGGCCCGGGAGCCGGCGGGGCCGGCGCCGACGACGACCACGAGAGGCGCGAGGGGAGGGGGAGGTAGGTGGGGAGGGCCGCTCATGCGACCTCGTCCGCCTGGTCCGCCTCGTCCGCTGCGCGCGGGGCCCGTACGGTGCCGGTGCCGGGCTCCGTGTCCGCGGGCAGGCGGGCGCCGCGCAGGGTCTCCACCCGGTCGCCGTCGCGCAGTTCGCGCAGGCACGCCCGGACGTCCGGGAGGCCGTTGACGACGAGCAGGCAGTCGTAGCAGACGCCGATGCCGCAGAAGACGCCGCGCGGGCGGCCGCCGAGGCGGGTCGTGCGCCAGGAGCGGCGGCCCGTCGCCAGGAGCAGGGCCGCCACGGTCTGGCCGGGCAGGGCGCGGTGCCGCTCGCCGTCGACGTACACCGTCATCAGTGCCATCCGTTCTCCTTCCGGATGCCGGGGGTGTCAGAGGGGAGGCCGGAAGGGCCGCGCGGACGCGAAGCGGTGGGCCCGGAACGGCTCCGGGTCCACGTGCGGCGGCTCGCCCGCCCAGAGCTCGGCGAGCAGCTCGCCGGTGGCGGGGGCCATGCCGATGCCGGCGCCCTCGTGGCCGGTCGCGTGCCACAGGCCGGGGCGGCGCGGGTCCTCGCCGACGACCGGCAGGTGATCGGGGGTGTACGGGCGGAAGCCGCCGTATGCGCGCATGACGGGCACGCCGCCGAGCACGGGGAAGAGGCGGGCCGCGCCGCGGGCCAGCGCGCGCAGCACGTCGGCGCGCAGCGTCGCGTCGAAGCCGGCGCGGCGGCGGCTGGAGCCGATGAGGACCGTGCCGGCCTGCGTCGCCTCGACCACGGTCGCCACGTGCAGCGCCGCGTCCGCGCTGCCGGCGGCGCGCGCGTACCCCGCGTCGTACACCGTGTGCCGCACCGTGCCGTGCGGGAGCGGCGCCGTGACGAGGACGGTGCCGCGGCGGGGCACGACGGGCAGGGGCGCCCCGGCGGCCGCGGCGAACTGCCCGGCCCACGGGCCGCAGGCGTTGATGACCGCGCCGCACGGGACGAGACCCTCCGACGTGCGCACGCCCACGATCCGGCGCCCGTCGCGGCCGGTCTCCACGCCCGTCACCTCCACGCCGGTACGGATGCGGCCGCCCCGCGCGCGGACGGCTGCCAGCAGCGAGGTCGTCGCCAGGACCGGCTGGAGCTGGGCGTCCTCCGGATAGTGCACGGCGGCGCGGACGCGGGGCGTGAGGTGCGGCTCGTACGCGGCGGCCTCGCCCGGGGCGAGCTCCCGGGCGTCCACGCCCGCGGCGCGCTGGGCCGCGGCGAACGCGCGCAGGGCGGAGCCGGAGTCGTCGTCCGTGGCGACCACGAGCCCGCCCTTCGCCTCGTACTCGCACTCCGCCCGCCCCGGACCGAGCTCCTCGCGGAGCGCGGCGAGCAGGCGCGGCCAGCGGCGCAGGGAGGCCTGAGCGAGGGCCAGCGCGGGGCCGGGGGCGCGGCCCGAGACCAGCAGGTTGCCTTCGCCGCACGCGGTCGTCCCGGCGGCCAGCGGGCCTCTGTCGAGCACAAGTACTTGTGCACCGCGCCGCGTCAGCGACTCGGCGCACGCCGCGCCGACGATGCCGCTGCCCACCACGACGACGTCCGCGCCGCCGTCCTCTTCCCGCTCTTTCCGCAGAACGCGCACGCCCGTCGCACCGCCGTTCCCCCAGAGGCCGCCGCGACGCTATTCGCCCCGCGGCGGGCGGGTCAACACCTCTGGCGCGGTACGGGCGCCCCATGTTCGTGCAGTGCGCTTCCCCTTGTCAGAGCCGCCGCTGCCGCTCGGCGTTGATGGCGGCCACGCGCGCCCGGAGCCGCTCTGCGACGGTGACGGGCTCGACGTCCTCAAGCCCTGCGATCCACTCGCGCCCTCCGCCGAACGCCCGCAGGAACACCATCGTCGGCGTCACTTCCATCACTTCACCGACCCGGTCACGGCGCTTGTCCAGCACCATCGATCCGACCGCGAGCCTGTTTGCGTTGTCGTTCCTCTGCATGGCACATGACGCTACGGAGGGGGCGTTTTGCCCGGCAATGGCACTCTGCGGCGGCGGCCGGCGGAAGTGCCACTGCGCGTCACATGGGCACGCCGATCGCGTCGGCCAGGGACCGCATGCCGGGCGTGAGGGTGCGCCTCCGGCTGATCACGCGGCCGAGGATGTCGTGGGCGTAGCGCTGGTTGGGCAGCCACTGGGGTGCCGCGGTGCGGATGCCGTGGAGGACGTCGATCGCCTCCGCGTACTGACGTGAGCGCACATGAGCCTCGGCCACGTCCAGGAGGTGACGGTTGCGGTTGTTGGACGTGGGGCGCATGCCGCGTACGGGCACGCGCTCGGCGAGCTCCAGGACGACGTCCGGCCGGTCGGCGAGCATGGCGTTCTCGGCGCGCTTGAGGGTGACGGTCACGGGCCCGAAGGCGCGCAGGAAGTCCTTGCCGGGGGCGAACTCCCGGCCCATGGCCACGGCCGCGGCGTGCGCCAGCCTCAGGGAGTCCTCCGCCTCGCCGGGCCGGTTGTCCCGGACGGCCGCGGCGGACAGGCGCAGGAGCAGCCATCCCCACGCGCTCAGCTCGGCGGCGGTGGCGCGAGACATCCGCGGCTCCATCTCGTCGGCCCACCGGGTCGCGAGCTCGCGCGCGTCGGCCAGCCGGCCCTGCCGGAGCAGCAGCCAGCACTGGGTGCTCACGGTGGCGGCCCCGTGCAGCCGGTCCGGCGAGCCGTCCAGGGACCGGTCGAGAGCGGAGTGCGCGGCGGCGAACTGCCGTGTCTGGGTCAGCAGCCACCCGGTGAGCTGGAGGACGCGAGCGCGCACCGCTCGCCCCTCGGAGTCCGCCGCGGCCAGGGCCTCGGCGTCGCGGATCAGCGTCGGCAGCAGCGTGCTCAGCTCGGCGTACCGGTCACCGGAGAACAGCGGCACCGCCGCATTGAGGGCCCCGAGGACTCCGGCGACCGTGGGCGGCTCCTCCGGCCCGCGCGTCGGCGCCTCCGCGGCCAGGGCCCGCCGCACGGCCTCCCACCGGTCCGCGGCAGGGAACTCGCCCCGCTCCTCCGCTTCCGCGAGGAGGCAACTGGTCGGCACGCCCAGCGCGACGGCGAGCTGCCGGGCCGTCTCCAAGTGGGTGTCGTTCCGCTCGCCCTGTTCGAGTTTGCGGATCAGAGAGAGCGAGACACCGGACACAGCGGCGAGTTCCCGCTGACTGAGACCCCGCCGCTTACGCACGTCCTGGAGCCGCTGACCGATCGTGGCACCCTTGGGCATGGAGCCGAGCGTACGCCCCTTTGAATACGGTGAGGTTGACGAAATCACCCGGACCGAGTTCTACGACGACCCGGCCGCGCCGGAGCCCAACAGTCTCGTCGTGGCCGCGTCGGCCGTCGTGACGGACGACGCCGGGCGGATCCTGATGCAGCGCCGGGCCGACAGCGGGCTGTGGGCGTTGCCCGGGGGCGGGATGGAGATGGGGGAGTCGCTCGTCGGGGCCGTCGTGCGGGAGGTGCGCGAGGAGACCGGGCTCGACGTCGAGGTCACCGGGCTCGTCGGCACGTACACCGATCCCCGCCACGTCATCGCGTACAGCGACGGTGAAGTGCGCCGGCAGTTCAACGTCTGCTTCACGGCGCGGGTCGTGGGCGGGGCGCTCGCCCTCTCGGACGAGTCGACCGAGCTGCGGTTCGTCCCCGCGGAGGGGCTCAGCACGCTGGACATGCACCACACGCAGCGGATGCGCGTACGGCATTACCTGGAGCGGCGCCCTCAGCCCTATCTGGGCTGAGGGCGGCATCCACACGGCGGGGCCTCACTCCTCGGTGAGCAGCCCCCTCCGGAGGCGGCGCAGCGTGCGGGAGAGGAGGCGGGAGACGTGCATCTGGGAGATGCCCAGTTCCTCGCCGATCTCCGACTGCGTCATGTTCGCCACGAACCGCAGGGACAGGATCTTCCGGTCCCGGTGCGGGAGTTCCGCGATCATCGGCTTGAGGGAGGCGACGTACTCGATGCCCTCGAGGTCGTGGTCCTCGTAGCCGATGCGCGCGGCGAGCGTGCTCTCGGCCTCCTCGTCCTGGGACTGGGCCGCCGCGTCCAGGGAGCTCGCCGAGTAGGCGTTGCTGGCGGCCATGCCCTCGACGACCTCGTCCTCGGTCAGGCCGAGTCGCGCGGCGAGCTCGCCGACGGTCGGGGCGCGGTCCAGGGACTGGGCGAGTTCGTCGCCGGCCTTGGCCAGGTCGATGCGCAGCTCCTGGAGCCGGCGCGGCACCCGCACCGACCAGCTGGTGTCGCGGAAGAACCGCTTGATCTCGCCGATGATCGTCGGCATCGCGAACGTCGGGAACTCGACGCCCCGGCTGAGCTCGAAGCGGTCGATCGCCTTGATGAGGCCGATCGTGCCGACCTGGACGATGTCCTCCATCGGCTCGCTGCGGGAGCGGAACCTGGCGGCGGCGAACCGCACGAGCGCGAGGTTCATCTCGACCAGCGTGTTCCGCACGTAGGCGTATTCGTGCGTGCCCTCTTCGAGCGTTTCGAGGCGGGCGAAGAGCGTCTTGGACAGGGCCCGGGCGTCCTGCGGGGCCAGCTCGCCGGGGGGCGTGGCGCCGAGGCCGAGGTCGATGTCGGGGTCGACATCGAGGGCTCCTGCGCCGTCGTAGTCGGGCAGGGGGTCGGGCTGGGGTGTCGACAACGCCGTACGAGCTGCCGTGCGCGCTTCCGTATGGGTGTCGTCGAGCCGGGGTGACATGGGGGTCTCCTCCATCGTTCTCGGCATATGGCTGCCGATGCCGTCGCGTCGTGCTGCGGTGAGCGGCGCCTCCAAAGCCGTTCGTGGTGGATGTCGTCTACTAGCCCTACCTGCCCTCACCCTCGCACCGCAAGTGCGTGATGTCCGGATATGTGCATAATGCCGGACCTTCCGCTTCCGGACGCCGTAGGGAAGGCGTAGTGTTCTCGAAGCGCCACGCAGGCACACCGAGAAGGGATGCGCATGGATCGCGGGATGGTCGGCAGCGCGAAGGGCCGGCTGAATGTAGCCGTCCGGCGGGACGGATCGAGCGCGATCGTGACGCCCGTGGGCGAGCTCGATCACCACACGGCGGATGTGCTGCGCGAGCCGCTCGAAGCGGCCATCGCCGACGGCGGCGTACGTGTCGTTCTGGACTGCTCCCGGCTGGACTTCTGCGATTCCACCGGTCTCAACGTGCTCCTCGGCGCCCGGCTCCAGGCCGAGGCCGTCGGCGGCGGAATCCACCTCGCTGCGATGCAGCCCGTGGTCGCCCGGGTCTTCGAGATCACCGGCGCGGAAGCCGTCTTCACCGTGCACGAGACCCTCGACGCGGCCCTCGCCGGACTCACCGGCTGACCCCCGGCGCCCGCGCCGCTTCGCACGCCCTCCCGGTTCACTCCTGTGTGTTACTCAAACGTTATCCGCGCCTGGCCCGGATCTACGTCCCGCAGTTGTATGCATCACAGGATCGATGCCGAAGAAGTGGGTGTTCTCACGAATCGGTCGGGCAGGAGTCTGCTGAATCTGCTCCGTCGGGTCTGTTCCGTCCATACGTTCGTTACGTTCCGTTCTGAATCGGTGAATCGGTGAGGTGAAGCGCTGATGAGCACCACCCGGCCGTGCCCTCCGCCGGGCGACCCCGGTCCGGGGGCGGGCGGCGCCGCCTCTTCCGGCACGTCCGGTATGCCTGGCGCTTCCGGTACGCCTGCTGCCGCCGGGGCGCCTGCCGTTTCCGGTGCGCCTGGTACGTCTGCTGCGCCTGCCGCTTCCGGTGCACCCGATACGCCCCGTACGCCTGGTGCATCGTCGCCCGAGGCGTCTTCGGCGTACGCGCCCCCCGGCAGCGTGCGCCGGCTGCACCTCGTCGGCGTCCCCGGCGCCGTGCCGATGTCCCGTGACTTCACCCGGCAGGCCCTCTACGACTGGGGCTGGCTGCCCGCCGCCGGCGCCGACCGCCGCGCCGCCGCGGAGGACGTCCTCCTCGTCGTCTCCGAGCTCGTCACCAACGCCTGCCTGCACGCCGACGGGCCGGAGGAACTGCGCGTCAGCTGCGCCGGCAAGGTGCTGCGCCTGGAGGTCGTCGACCTCGGCGCCGGCACGCCCGCCCCGCGCACGCCGCACCGCGGCGGGCGGCCCGGCGGCCACGGGATGTTCATCGTGCAGCGGCTCTGCCTGGACTGGGGGGTCGTGCGGAACGAGGGCGGGGCCGGGAAGACGGTGTGGGCGGAGCTGGCCGCGCCGGGTTAGGCCGGGGGCTCCTCCGTCTTCCCCCTTCCCTCTCCCTCTTCCTTTCCCTCTTTCCCTTCTCCCTCTTCTTCTCTTCCTTCCTCAAGGTCCCCGGCGTACTGTCTGCGCCCGATCTGATGTGCCGTCAGTAGTTCTTTCCGGCTACGGCACCGGACGAGAGGGGAACCAGAGGTGTCCCACATCCCACCCCGAACATCACCCCGAACGCCGCGCCGCGTCCTCGCAGCCGCCGTCACCCTCGCCGGCGGGGCCGTCCTGCTCGGCGCCCCGGCCGCGCACGCCGTCACCGTCGACGTCGCCTACGCCTGCAAGACCCCCATCGGCGACAAGAGCGCCGTCTCGCCCATCGACATCAAGGGCGTCGCGGACGGAAGCTCGTACAAGCTGACCATGTCCTTCGAGAAGGGCGTCTCCTCCAGCCCCATCGAGCTCGGCAAGGGCGCGATGAAGCCGAGCGCCGTCATCAAGCTGGGCGGCACGGACAGCGGCACGGTGGCCGTCTCCGGGCCGGCCAACGCGGAGCCGATACCCGCCAACACGCCGATCAAGATCAGCGACCTGTCCGGGACGTACACCCCGAAGAAGAGCGGCAGCGTCACCTTCACCGCCTCCACGCTGACCATTTCGGCGCTGGGGACGACCACGACCTGCACGCCTACGAACGATCCGAAGCCTTCGCTGACGTTGGAGATCAAGGGGGATGGGGGGTCCGGGTCCGGGGGGTCCGGGTCCGGGGGGTCCGGGTCCGGGGGGTCCGGGTCCGGGGGGTCCTCTTCCTCGGGTGGTTCTTCCACGGGTGGTTCTTCCGCCACGGGGGGTTCTTCCACGGGTGGTACTTCCGCCACGGGTGGTTCGTCCTCCACCGGTGGGTCTTCCGCTACGGGCGGGTCCAGTGGCGGTCAGCTGCCGCAGACCGGGCCCGCCGACTCCGCCATCGCCCTCGGCACCCTCGGCGGCACCGTCCTCCTCACCGGTATCGCCGGCACGCTCTGGCTGACGCGGCGTCGCCGCGTCGGCGTTCGCTGATGGAGTCGCCTTGCGGCGTCGTCTGCGTCGTCTGCTGACGGCTCCGGCCTCAGTGATCCTGTGCGTGGGCGCGTGTGCGTCCGGCGCCCCGGCCGCCTCCGCCGTCGCCGACGGCCCGCCCGCGGTCTGGTCGGCCGCGCCCGCCCCCGCCGGTACGGACGCGCCCGGACCGGACGACAGGACGTCGTTCTACCTGGAGGGCGCGGCGGGCGCGGTGCTCTCCGACAAGCTGGCCCTCGTCAATCCCGCCGACCGCGCGCGCTCCCTCGAACTCCGGGCGTCCGCGCCCTGGATCTCCCTCGCCGAACGGCAGGTACGGGTGCCCGCCCGTACGCGCGCCGACGTCCCGCTTTCCGTGACCGTCCCCGGCGACCGCTCAGGATCCGGTGACCTCTCCGGGGCCGTGGTCGTCAAGGGCGAGGGGCGGGAGGTACGGGTGCCCCTCGCGTTACGGGTGAGCGGCGCGCCCGCGCTGCCCGCGCTCGCCGTCGAGAACGTACGGGTGAGCGGCGCGGCGGACGGGCGCGGGGCGGTCATCCGGTATGCGGTCGTCAACCGCGGCAACACCGTTCTGGCGCCTCGTCTCGACATCCGTGCGGACGGCGTCTTCGGCTCGGTTCTGCGCCGTACGGTCCGTGACGCACCGGCCGCGTTGGCGCCCGGGCGGGCCGTGCAGCGGGTGGAGCGGTGGGCGGACGCGCCCCGGCTGGACTCGGTGACGGTACGGGTCACTGCCGCGGCGGAGGGCGGGGTGCGGGCCAGTGGGGCGGCGTCGTACACGCCGTGGCGGTGGGTGGTGCCGGTGCTGGGCGGGGGTGTGCTCGCTGTGGGCGGTGGGGTGGTGCTGGTGCGGCGCGTGTGGGTGCGGCGGCGCGTGCGGGTGCGGCGGCGCGTGGTGGGCCGGCGCCGGGGCCTCCGGGGCAGGGTCCTGGACCGTATATTTACGGCGCCCTCCCCCTCTGCGTGTTCGTGCCCCGCACTTGGCGCCACAAATACACGTCAGCGTCCAGGACCCTGCCCCTACGTCCCCGGCGCCTCCCTCGTCGCTCTTCTGCTGGCCGTCCTCGTGCTCTTCTCGTCCGCGGGTGCCGCCTCGGCTGATGGGTCCCCCAAGCTCTCCCTGGATCGGTCTGAGGCTGGAAAGGGCAGCGCGGTGGTCGTGAAAGGGGAAGGGTGGCGGCCGGGATCGCTGCTCACTCTGCTTGTGTGCGGGCAGAACATGGTGGGGGGTACCAACGACTGCGCCAATGCGGAGGGGCGGACTGTTACTACAGGGAGTGACGGGCGGTTCCGGAGGGAGCTTGTTGTTGCCGAGCCGCCTCGGCCTTGTCCCTGTGTGGTCCATGTCGCCACTGTGATGGGTGATGCCGAAAGCGCTGATGCTCCGCTTGTCGTCGCCGGGCATCCCGTCGCCCCCATGCCCTCCAGCGCCCGGCTGGGCGTCCTCGCGGCGCGGCTGGAGGGCTCCAGCGGGCTGCTCACGTGGTTCGGGGCCCCGCCCGAGCGGCGGCTCGTCGTGACCGTCGGCAACCTCGGCTCCGGCGCCGTCAAGGATCCCGTCTTTCGTGTGGGTACCGCGCGGGGCGTCCTTGCTCCTGTGTGGGAGGAGCGGAAGTGGCATGGGACTGTTCCGGCCGGGCAGCGCGCCCGCGTCGTTTTTGATGTGGAGCTTGGTGCGGGCGCTCACGGGCCCTACGAGGTTTCCCTGAAGTACGGGGAGAAGGTCCTTGTCACCGAGCCCTGGGACGTCGGGCGGCCCTGGGGTGTCGTGCTGTTCTGGGGGCTGCTGGGGTGCGTGGTGGCCGTCGGGCTCTTCCGGGCGGGGATGGTCGTTGTCGACCGGCTTCGGCCCCCGACGCCCGCGCCCGAAACTTCTACGGCTCTGCCCTGGTTTTCGCCCGGGACCCTGCCCCCTCCCGACTGATCCCACGCAAAAGGGCCCCCGGCGCATCATTGCGCCGGGGGCACCCTCACTGCTCAGCGGACCGCGTCAGCGGACGTCGCCCATGAGCGCCTCGATCTTCTTGCGGTACATCCATACCGCGAAGCCCGCGAGGACCGCGGCGGTGGCCTGTCCGAGGATCGCGCCGATGCCGTTGAGGTCGACACCGCCGACCTCGCGCAGCAGGGTCGTGGTGCAGTTGCCCGCGGTGACCGCGAGGAACCAGACACCCATCATCTGGCTGGCGTACTTCACCGGCGCCATCTTGGTGGTGAGCGACAGGCCGACCGGGGAGAGGCACAGCTCACCGATGGTCTGGATCATGTAGATCATCACCAGCCACATGGGGCCGGCCTTCGAGCCCTCCGAGGCCGCCGACATCGGGATCGCGAAGACGAAGAACGACGCGCCGATGAGGGCCATGGCCACCGAGAACTTCACCGTGGAGCTCGGCTCGCTGCCGCGGCGGGCCAGCCACAGCCACAGCCAGGCGATGACCGGGGCGATGGCCATGACCCAGATGGGGTTGATGGACTGGAACAGTACGGACGGGATCTGCCAGCCGAAGATGGTGTCGGAGGTCCTCTTCTCGGCGAAGGTCGACAACGTCGAGCCCGCCTGCTCGAAGATCATCCAGAACACGGCGGCGGCGACGAAGAACCAGATGTAGCCGGTGACCTTGGTCTGCTCGGTCGAGGTCAGTTCCTTGTCGCGCTTGATGCGGATCAGGACTGCGGCCGGGATGGCCACACCGAGCAGGGCGAGCGGGATGGTGGCCCACTTCTGGGTGAAGTGGCCGGTGCCTGCGACGGCGCCGTAGAAGACGGCGGCGATGCCGAACCACAGCAGGGCCTTCAGCAGGATGGAGTTGCGCTCGTCCGCCGGCAGCGGCTTCGGGACGACGCTGCTCTCGGGGCTGAGGAAGCGGGTGCCCAGCAGGAAGATGATCAGGCCGAGGGCCATGCCGATCGCCGCGATCGCGAAGCCCAGGTGCCAGCTGACCTTCTGACCGACGGTGCCGATGACGATCGGCGCGAGGCCGGCGCCGAGGTTGACGCCGATGTAGAAGATCGTGAAGCCGCCGTTGCGGCGCGGGTCCTGCGGGCCGTTGTAGAGGTGGCCGACCATGGTGGAGATGTTGGACTTCAGCAGGCCGGAGCCGATCGCGACCAGCGCGAGGCCGGCGAAGAAGGCCGGCTTGCCGGGCACGGCCAGGCACAGGTGACCGGCCACGATGACGCTCGCCGCGATGGTGACTGTCTTGCGCGGCCCCCAGATCCGGTCGCCGAACCAGCCGCCGGGCATCGCAAGCAGGTAGACCATGCCCACGTAGACGCCGTAGATGGCGACCGAATCGGCCTCGGGCATCGCCAGACCGCCGCCCTGGCTGCCGGGCTTCGCGTCCGGGCCGCCGGCGATCAGGTAGAGGACGAGGAGGGCGCGCATGCCGTAGTAGCTGAAGCGCTCCCACATCTCCGTCAGGAAGAGAGGTGCCAGGCCGAGGGGGTGGCCGAGCAAGGTCTTGCCGCCGTCGCCAGGAGAGGTCTTCTCCTGCTCGGCAGCACCCTTGGTCAGGCTGGACGCCATGGTCGATCCTTGTGTTCGCGGGACGCGCCGCTTGCAGCTGCTACGCGCCCGGGTGGGGGTTGGCCGGCACCGGTCACCGTGCCGCCCGCCCCACGTCCAAGGGGCTCGCTCTCTCCTCCAAGGGAGCGAAAGGGCAGCCGTCACCGGGATCCACGCCCTCGCGCACCTTCGCGCGACGGACCCGGCCGCCAGGTCATTCACTGCGGAACAAGACTGGGGTTTCCAGTCCTGCGCACAACAGAGGCCTTCGGCGCGCCGAGAACGATCCGAAAGGCCCCCTTGTAGCTACAGACGTCTGGTAACCATACGTCACACCCCGCCCGCAAACGGAAGGAGTTGAGACGCGGATCACAGGGCCTCGGGGAACCGTTTGGCCACCTCCAAAGGTCCGTACCGGGCTGTCAAGGGTTGCCGCGGGTAGCCGCCGGTACGCCTCTGACGTGGGCCCGCGCGGACTACCATCACTGCATGACCCGAGTACTGCTCGCCGAGGATGACGCGTCCATCTCGGAGCCGCTCGCACGCGCGCTGCGCCGCGAGGGGTATGAGGTGGAGGTGCGAGAAGACGGTCCCACGGCGCTGGACGCCGGGCTCAAGGGAGGGGTGGACCTGCTCGTCCTCGACCTCGGGCTGCCCGGCATGGACGGACTGGAGGTCTGCCGCCGGCTGCGCACCGAAGGCCACGGCTTCCCGGTCCTCGTACTGACGGCCCGCGCCGACGAGGTGGACACCGTCGTCGGCCTGGACGCCGGCGCCGACGACTACGTCACCAAGCCCTTCCGTCTCGCCGAACTGCTGGCCCGCGTCCGGGCCCTGCTGCGGCGCGGCACCGTGGAGGCCCACCAGCAGCCGCCCGCCACGCACGGCGTGCGCATCGACGTCGAGTCGCACCGCGCCTGGATGGGCGACGAGGAACTCCAGCTGACGGCGAAGGAGTTCGACCTGCTGCGGGTGCTCGTCCGGGACGCCGGACGCGTGGTCACCCGCGATCAGCTGATGCGCGAGGTCTGGGACACCACGTGGTGGTCCTCCACCAAGACGCTCGACATGCACATCTCCTGGCTGCGCAAGAAGCTCGGCGACGACGCGGCCAACCCCCGTTACATCGCCACCGTGCGGGGCGTCGGGTTCCGCTTCGAGAAGAGCTGAGCCCGGCCGCCGGGCGGGCCCTGCCGCCCGCCCGGCGGGAGCCAGCGTTCGTACCACCCGCCCCGGAGGGCAACCCGTGCGCCGCCGACTGATCAATTCCACGCTCGCCGTCGTTCTCGTCGTGATCGCCGTCTTCGGCATCTCGCTCGTCATCGTCGAGACCCGCACG
Organism: Streptomyces sp. SCA2-17; assembly: GCF_044336695.1. Taxonomy (NCBI): domain Bacteria; kingdom Bacillati; phylum Actinomycetota; class Actinomycetes; order Kitasatosporales; family Streptomycetaceae; genus Streptomyces; species Streptomyces sp. SCA2-17. Next base: position 2,321,281 of record NZ_CP117521.1, on the reverse strand, counting down.
ATCGAGAGCAGCGCCCGGGAGAGCGTGCAGTCCGAGGCCGTACGGCTCGTCAGCATCGTCGACAGCCGGCTGGTCGGGGGCGAGCGGGTCGAATCCGGAGTGCTCAGTGAGCAGATCACCGCCGACCGGTACGCCCGGATCGAGATCCCCGGGCGCGCGCCGATCGAGATCGGCGACCGGCCCGAGGGCGGTGTCATCGCCAATACGCAGAAGGGCGACCACGGCGAGCTCGTCCGCGTCGAGGAGTCCCGCTCCACGGTCAGCCGCGAGGTCGGCCGCACGCTGCTGGTGATCCTCGCGGTGGCGCTGCTCGCCGTGGTCGCCGCCGTCTTCCTCGCCGTACGGCAGGCCAACCGGCTCACCGCCCCGCTCACCGACCTCGCCGAGACCGCCGAGCGGCTGGGCTCCGGCGACCCCAGGCCCCGCCACCGCCGCTACGGGGTGCCCGAGCTGGACCGGGTCGCCGACGTCCTGGACAGCAGCGCCGAGCGGATCGCGCGGATGCTCACCGCCGAGCGGCGGCTGGCCGCGGACGCCTCGCACCAGCTGCGGACGCCGCTGACGGCGCTGTCCATGCGGCTGGAGGAGATCACGCTCACCGACGAGCCGGAGACGGTCAAGGAGGAGGCGACGATCGCCCTCGCCCAGGTCGAGCGGCTCACCGACGTCGTCCAGCGGCTCCTCACCAATTCCCGCGACCCCAAGTCCAGCTCCGCCGTCACCTTCGACCTGGACGAGGTCATCAAGCAGCAGATCGAGGAGTGGCGGCCCGCCTCGCGCAGCGAGGGCCGCGCCATCGTGCGCTCGGGCAAGCAGGGGCTGCGGGCCGTCGGCACGCCGGGCGCGGTCGCCCAGGTCCTCGCCACCCTCATCGAGAACTCGCTGATGCACGGTGACGGCACGGTCGCCCTGCGGACGCGCGTCACCGGCAACCAGGCCGTCGTGGAGGTCACGGACGAGGGGCCGGGAGTGCCGCCGGACCTCGGCGCGCGGGTCTTCGAGCGCACCGTCAGCGGGCGGAACTCCACGGGGCTGGGGCTCGCGGTCGCCCGGGACCTCGCGGAGGCCGACGGCGGCCGCCTGGAGCTCCTCCAGGCGAACCCCCCGGTGTTCGCCCTCTTCCTCAGCCGCGAGTCGGAAGAGCCGGACGTCCAGGTCTGAGCCGGCCGTACGTGCTGCTACTTGCGCGCTTCCACGCGCGCCCCCGCATCCGCCGCCAGGAACGATTCCGCAGTCTCCACGGCCTGTGCGCGGAAGACCCACGTGCGGTAGGACCAGAAGCGGAAGACCGTTCCTATCCCGAGTCCGATCACATTCTTCGCGATGTTGTCCGCGAGCGGGGACGTCAGGCCGAGGCCGTAGTGCGAGAGCGCCAGGATGCCGTTCTCGATGATCAGCCCGGCGCCGCTGAACAGCAGGAACAGGCTCATCTCGCGGCTGCGCCGGCTCCGGTCGGCGTCGCGGTAGGTCCAGTACCGGTTGCCGACATAGTTCGTGGCGATGGCCACGGCCGTGGCGATCACGCCCGAGCGGACCACCGCGAGGTGGAACCCGTGGACGCAGATGTTGAACACGAGGAAATTGACCACGAACCCGATGGCCCCGACCGCGCCGAACTTCGCGATTTCGCGGGCCAGCCGCTCCAGCCGGGAACGCACTGCGCGCCGTTGACTCATGAGATCGTCAGGCTCCGTTTAATGGGCGTCGTGGGGGCGTGGGGCAGCTTTCATGCTAGCGAGCGGGCTCGGCGGCCGATGGGCGGAGTCGGTGAACGTGAGACGAACGCGAGTCATATCGGCCATCGGGGCAGACGCCGTCTTTTCGGATGATCCTCCGAACGCGGTCCGGGGTGGTTCCCTCGTACGGATACCCTGGGGGCGTGACGTTCCCGGTAGTCGGCATGGTCGGCGGCGGCCAGCTCGCCCGCATGACCCACGAGGCGGGCATCCCCCTCGGCATCAAGTTCAAGCTGCTCAGCGATACTCCGCAGGACTCGGCGGCCCAGGTGGTCAGCGATGTCGTCATCGGCGACTACCGCGACCTGGAAACCCTTCGTGCTTTCGCACAAGGGTGTGACGTGATCACCTTCGATCACGAGCACGTTCCGACCGAGCACCTCCGGGCCCTGGAAGCGGACGGCATCCCCGTCCGCCCCGGGCCCGACGCATTGGTGCATGCCCAGGACAAGGGCGTGATGCGGGCGAGGCTCGACGCGATCGGAGTGCCGTGCCCCCGGCACCGCCTCGTCGAGGACCCCGCCGATGTGGAGCGCTTCGCCGCCGAGGGCGACGGTTTCCCCGTCGTCCTGAAGACGGTGCGCGGCGGATACGACGGAAAGGGGGTGTGGATCGTCCGCAGCGCGGAAGAGGCGAGTGAGCCCTTCCGTGCCGGCGTCCCCGTCCTCGCGGAGGAAAAGGTCGCCTTCGTCCGCGAGCTCGCGGCCAACGTCGTCCGCTCCCCGCACGGCCAGGCCGTCTCGTACCCCGTCGTCGAGTCCATCCAGGTCGACGGCGTGTGCGACACGGTGATCGCCCCCGCGCCCGGCCTCTCCGCCGAGCTGTCCGCGCAGGCGCAGCAGCTCGCGCTCAAGGTCGCCAAGGAGCTCGGCGTCGTCGGGCACCTCGCCGTGGAGCTGTTCGAGACCGCCGACGGCCGCATCCTCGTCAACGAGCTCGCGATGCGCCCGCACAACTCCGGCCACTGGACCCAGGACGGCGCGGTCACCTCGCAGTTCGCCAACCACGTGCGCGCGGTGCTCGACCTGCCGCTCGGCGACCCCCGCCCGCGCGCCAAGTGGACCGTCATGGCCAACGTGCTCGGCGGCGACTATCCCGACATGTATTCCGCGTACCTCCATTGCATGGCGCGCGACCCGGGCCTGAAGATCCATATGTACGGAAAGGACGTCAAGCCCGGCCGCAAGGTCGGACACGTCAACACCTACGGCGACGACCTGGCGGATGTGCGCGAGCGCGCGAGCCACGCCGCCGGATATCTGCGAGGAACGATCACGGAATGACTGCCTCCCCCGTCGTCGGCCCCGTCGTCGGCATCGTCATGGGCTCCGACTCCGACTGGCCCGTCATGGAAGCCGCCGCCCAGGCCCTGGACGAGTTCGAGGTCCCCTACGAGGTCGACGTCGTCTCCGCGCACCGGATGCCGCGCGAGATGGTCGCCTACGGGGAGCGGGCCGCCGGCCGCGGCCTCAAGGCGATCATCGCGGGCGCGGGCGGCGCCGCCCACCTGCCCGGCATGCTGGCCTCCGTCACGCCCCTGCCGGTCATCGGCGTGCCCGTGCCGCTGAAGTACCTGGACGGCATGGACTCCCTGCTGTCCATCGTCCAGATGCCCGCCGGCGTGCCCGTCGCCACGGTCTCCGTCGCCGGCGCCCGCAACGCCGGCCTGCTGGCCGTCCGCATGCTCGCCGCGCACGACGGCGACCTGCTCGCCCGCATGCAGCACTTCCAGGAAGAGCTCAACGAACAGGCCACCGACAAGGGCCGGCGCCTGCGCGCGAAGGTGCAGGGCGGCGCGGGCTTCGGATTCCGCAAGTGACCACCGGGGACAGCACCGGGGGAGAGGGCCGGGGAGCGACGATGACGGAACAGCTGCTGGAACGCGCCCGCGAGCTCCTCGCCGCCCACCCCGTCGTCGACGGCCACAACGACCTGCCCTGGGCGCTGCGCAAGCAGGTCCGCTACGACCTCGACCAGCGCGACATCGCCGCGGACCAGAGCGCCACCGGGCTCCACACCGACCTGCCGCGGCTGCGGGCGGGCGGGGTCGGGGCCCAGTTCTGGTCGGTGTACGTCTCCACGGATCTGGCCGGGGACGAGGCCGTCAGCGCCACGCTCGAACAGATCGACGTCGTGCGGCAGCTCGCCGACCGCTACCCCGGCGACCTGCGGCTCGCCTTCACCGCCGACGACATGGAGGCGGCCCGTGCCGAAGGGCGCATCGCCTCCCTGATGGGCGCCGAGGGCGGGCACAGCATCAACTGCTCCCTGGCCACGCTGCGGGCGCTGCACCGGCTCGGCGTGCGCTACATGACCCTCACCCACAACGACAACGTCCCGTGGGCCGACTCCGCCACGGACGTCCCCGCGGTGGGCGGGCTGACGCGCTTCGGCGAGGAGGTCGTGCGCGAGATGAACCGCGTCGGCATGCTCGTCGACCTCTCGCACGTCTCCGCCGACACGATGCGGGACGCGCTGCGCGTCAGCGAGGCGCCGGTGATCTTCTCGCACTCGTCGGCGCGGGCCGTCTGCGACCACCCGCGCAACGTGCCGGACGACGTGCTCGGCGCGCTCGCCGCGAACGGGGGCGTGGCCATGGCCACGTTCGTCCCCAAGTTCATCCTGCCCGCGGCCGTCGCCTGGACGAAGGCCGCCGACGAGAACCTGCGCGCGCACGGCCTGCACCACCTGGACACCTCGCGGCGGGCGATGGAGCTCCACGGCGCCTTCGAGGCGGAGCACCCGCGGCCGCTCGCCACGGCGGCGACGGTCGCCGACCACCTCGACCACATGCGCGAGGTCGCCGGAGTCGATCACATCGGCATCGGCGGCGACTTCGACGGCACGGCCTTCACCCCGGCCGACCTCGCCGACGTCGCCGGCTACCCCAACCTCATCGCCGAGCTCCTCCGGCGCGGCTGGTCCGACGCGGACCTGGCCAAGCTGACGTGGCAGAACGCGGTACGGGTGCTGCGCGCCGCGGAGGACGTGGCGCGGGACGCCTCCGCGGTACGGGGCCCGTCGATCGCCACGATCGACGCGCTGGACGGCACGACGACGGCCTGAGCCGTTGCGGTTGAAGGCGTCGGCGCCTTCAACCGCCGGTAGCCGTTACGCCCGCGGCCGGCCCATCGCCCGGAACGTCCACCCCGCCGCGCGCCACGCGGCAGCGTCGAGCGCGTTGCGGCCGTCGATGAGGTGGCGTTCGGCGACGACGGCGCCGAACGCCTCCGGGTCGAGCTCCCGGAACTCGCCCCACTCCGTCAGGTGCAGCACGACCCGCGCTCCCCGGCACGCCTCCAGCGCGCTCGGCGCGTAGGCGAGGGTGGGGAAGAGACGGCGCGCGTTGTCCATGCCCTTCGGGTCGTAGACCGTGACCTGGCCGCCCTGGAGGTGGATCTGCCCGGCGACGTTGAGCGCGGGGGAGTCGCGGACGTCGTCCGAGTCCGGCTTGAACGTCGCACCGAGGACGGCGACCCGCTGTCCGAGGAAGCTGCCGCCGACCGCCTCGCGCGCCAGCTCCACCATGTGCGCGCGGCGGCGCATGTTGATGGAGTCGACCTCGCGGAGGAAGGTCAGCGCCTGGTCGGCGCCCAGCTCGCCGGCCCGTGCCATGAAGGCGCGGATGTCCTTGGGCAGGCAGCCGCCGCCGAAGCCGACGCCGGCGCGCAGGAACTTCTTGCCGATGCGGTCGTCGTGGCCGATGGCCTCGGCCAGCTTCACGACGTCGCCGTCGGCGGCCTCGCACACCTCGGCCATGGCGTTGATGAAGGAGATCTTCGTGGCGAGGAAGGAGTTCGCGGCGGTCTTGACCAGCTCGGCGGTCGGGTAGTCGGCGACGACGAACGGCGCGCCCTCCCCGATCGGCCCGGCGTACACCTCGCGCAGCAGCTTCTCGCCCCGCTCGCCGGCGACGCCGACCACGATGCGGTCGGGGTGCAGCGTGTCCTGGACGGCGAAGCCCTCGCGCAGGAACTCGGGGTTCCAGGCCAGCTCGACCTCCTCGCCGGCCGGGGCCAGCTCGGTGAGCAGCCGGGCGAGCCGGGCGGCGCTGCCGACCGGGACGGTGGACTTGCCGACGACGAGCGCGGGCCGGTGCAGCACGGCGGCCAGGGAGGTGACGGCGGCGTCGACGTAGGACATGTCGCACGCGTACTCGCCGTGCTTCTGCGGGGTGTTCACGCAGACGAAGTGGACGTCGCCGAACTCGCCGACCTCCTCCCAGGAGGTCGTGAAGCGCAGCCGCCCGGTCGAGCCGTCCAGCCCGGCGACGTGCTTCTTGAGCAGCTCCTCCAGGCCCGGCTCGTACATCGGGACCTTGCCGCGCCCGAGCGTCTCGATCTTCCCGGGGTCCACGTCGAGGCCCAGCACCTCGAAGCCGAGCTCGGCCATGGCCGCGGCATGCGTCGCGCCGAGGTAGCCGGTGCCGATCACGGTGATCCTGGGGGCCATGCGTGCTCCATGTGCTGACGGGCGGGACTGCGGTGCCCGAGCATAGTCGGGCCCCGAGCAGGGAAGGAGCGGGGTGAGGGCCGTAGCGGCAGGGGCCGTGCGGCGCTGTCGGCAAGCTCACGTAGTCCGTGTCCCGGGGCCGCCCCTAGAATCTGGGTTACTAAACGGTAGTTAACTCTCAGGGGAGTACGCCTTGGCGGGAAACACGGACTTCGACCTCTACCGGCCGTCCGAGGAGCACGACGAGCTGCGCAAGGTCGTGCGCCAGCTTGCCGAGGAGAAGATCGCCCCGCACGCCGCCGACGTGGACGAGCAGGCCCGCTTCCCCCAGGAGGCCCTGGACGCCCTCGTCGCCACCGACCTGCACGCGGTGCACGTCCCCGAGGAGTACGGCGGCGCCGGTGCCGACGCCCTCGCCACGGTGATCGTGATCGAGGAGGTCGCCCGCGTCTGCGTGTCGTCCTCGCTGATCCCCGCCGTGAACAAGCTCGGTTCGCTGCCGGTGATCCTCTCCGGCTCCGAGGAGCTGAAGAAGAAGTACATGGGCCCGCTCGCCAAGGGCGACGCGATGTTCTCGTACTGCCTCAGCGAGCCCGACGCCGGCTCGGACGCGGCCGGCATGAAGACCCGCGCCGTGCGCGACGGCGACTTCTGGGTGCTCAACGGCGTCAAGCGCTGGATCACCAACGCCGGCGTCTCCGACTACTACACGGTCATGGCCGTGACGGACCCCGAGAAGCGCTCCAAGGGCATCTCGGCCTTCGTCGTCGAGAAGAGCGACGAGGGCGTCTCCTTCGGCGCCCCGGAGAAGAAGCTCGGCATCAAGGGCTCCCCGACCCGCGAGGTCTACCTCGACAACGTCCGCATCCCCGCCGACCGCATGATCGGCGCGGAGGGCACGGGCTTCGCCACCGCGATGAAGACCCTGGACCACACCCGCATCACCATCGCCGCCCAGGCACTCGGTGTCGCCCAGGGCGCCCTCGACTACGCCAAGGGCTACGTCCAGGAGCGCAAGCAGTTCGGCAAGCCGATCGGCGACTTCCAGGGCGTCCAGTTCATGCTGGCCGACATGGCGATGAAGATCGAGGCCGCCCGCCAGCTGACCTACGCGGCCGCCGCCAAGTCCGAGCGCGGCGACGCCGACCTCACCTTCCAGGGCGCCGCCGCCAAGTGCTTCGCCTCGGACGTGGCCATGGAGGTCACCACCGACGCCGTCCAGCTCCTCGGCGGCTACGGCTACACGCGGGACTACCCGGTGGAGCGGATGATGCGCGACGCGAAGATCACGCAGATCTACGAGGGCACGAACCAGGTCCAGCGGATCGTCATGGCCCGCAACCTGCCGAAGTAGCAGGCGGTAACCCGCGGTCCGTACGGGGAGGGGAGGTGCCCGGCACCTTCCCTCCCCGTACGGCTGCACGCCGCTGGCGAGCCGGCCGGGCGCGGACGATCCTGTACGGGAGGACGTCCGTAACCGCCCGCTGCCTGGAGGCTCCGCCATGCCCGACGTCACCGGCCCGTACGCCCCCGGCACCCCCTGCTGGACGGACCTCATGGTTCCCGACCAGCAGGCGGCGCTCGACTTCTACCGCGACCTCTTCGGCTGGCAGGGGCAGGTCGGACCGCCGGAGACCGGCGGCTACGCGGTCTGCGAGCTGAACGGCAAGCCCGTGGCCGGGATCATGGCGGCGATGAACCCGGACGGCAGCAAGCCCGATCCGATGCCGCCGCCCGTGTGGACCACCTATCTGGCGACCGCCGACGCGGACGCCACGCAGTCCCGGATCGTCAGCAACGGCGGCACGGTGATGATGCCCGCCATGGACGTCATGAGCATCGGCCGGATGGCCGTGGCCGCCGACCCCACGGGCGCCGTCTTCGGGCTGTGGCAGGCGCGCGACTTCGCGGGCGCGCAGGTCGTCAACGAGCCCGGTGCCGTGATCTGGAACGAGCTCAACACCAGCGACACCGCCACCGCCTCCGGCTTCTACGCCAAGGCGCTCGGCATCAAGGCGGCCCCCATGGAAGGGGCCACCGGCTACTTCTCGCTGGAGGTCGACGGCCGCATGGTCGGCGGTCTGCAAGGGCTCGACAGCATCGAGGGCATCCCCGAGGGGACGCCCTCCCACTGGCTGACGTACTTCTCCGTGGACGACACCGACAGCACGGTCGACGCGGTGGTGCGCGCCGGCGGCACCGTCCTCAAGCCGCCGTTCGACATGATGGCGGGCCGCATGGCCGTCGTGCAGGACCCGCAGGGCGGCACGTTCGCCGTCATCAACGCCACGCAGCCCGAATGACGGGACGCGCCAGGCGCGACAGGAGACCGCCGCAGGCGGGGCGTCACTTGGCGGAGACGGTGACCTTCTGGTCCTTCTTCAGCTGCCCGAAGAGCTGATTGGCCTTGGCCATGTCCCACTTCACGGCCACGCCGTCGCTCGGGGTGGGCAGGTTCGCGGTGGCGATGGGCACGGTCATCTGCTGCCCGTCGCCGCCCGTGACGCCCTTCATCGCCCAGAACATGTCCATCAGGTCGAACAGCCCCATGTCCTTGTCGACGATGAGCGTGTCGAGGCCCGAGCCGATCACCGGGTAGAGGCGGAAGGGGTTGAGGACGGTCGAGGGCGAGGCGGCCTGCTTCGCGAGCGTGTTCAGGAACTTCTGCTGGTTGCGCATGCGGCCCAGGTCCTGGTCGGCCTCCTGGTGGCGCTGGCGGACGAACGCCAGCGACTGGGCGCCGTTCAGCTCCTGGCAGCCCGCCTTGAAGTCCGCGCCCGAGTCCCGGTCCTTCAGCGGCTTGTCCAGGCACATCTCCACGCCGCCCAGCGCGTCGACCAGGTTGCGGAAGCCGCCGAAGCCGATCTCCGCGTAGTGGTCGATGCGCAGGCCCGTGTTGAACTCGATCGTCTGCGCCAGCAGCTCCGGGCCGCCGTCCGAGTACGCCTGGTTGAGCTTGTGGGTGGACTTCGGGAACTGCTTGCCGGACTTCTGGCCCGTGAAGGCGGGGATGGTGACCCACGAGTCGCGCGGCAGGCTCAGCATCGTGGTGCCGTTGTCGCCCGTGTGCAGGATCATCATCGAGTCGGTGCGCTTGCCGTCCGCCGACCCCGTGTGCAGTTCCTTCTTGTCCTCGTCCGAGAGGCCCTCGCGGCTGTCGGAACCGACGATCAGGTAGTTCGTGCCCTCGCCGCCCGCCGGCCGCTCCTTGACCTTGCTCAGGTCCACCTCGGTGCGGAGCTTCGAATCGGCCCAGAAGTACGTGCCGACCGAGACCGCGAGCAGCACGGCGAGGAAGGTCACCAGGCCGACCGTGATGCGCTTGCGCCAGTTCGGGCGGGTGGTGCGCGGGGGGCGGCCGCCGGTGCCGGGACCGCCCGGGCCTCCCGGACCGCCCGGTCCGTTCGGGGCGCCGCGGCCGTAGACCTGTCCGGTGTTGTATCCGTCACCGTCGTGGCGGCCGTAGCCGTCACCGGGACCGCCCTGGCCGACGACGCGGTGACCGCCGGCGACCGGCGCCCCGTCGTAGCCCTGGGGCGGGCTGTACTGCTGCGGCGGCGCGGGACGCCGCCGCACGTGCGGCATGGCGCGCGCACCCTCGGGCTCCGCGCCCGCGCTGCCGCGCCCGTGCGCCTGCCGACGGTCCTCGCTCCGCCCACCGGGCCAATCGCTCATGCAGGAAGTGTGCCCCCTGGGCGAACGGACCGGCCGGTCGGCTACGTGTTCGGGGCGTGCCTGTTGCAGACCTGATGCAATCCTCCAGGCCGCACGCACCCGGCATACAGTGGTGGACATGACCATTCAGGACCGGAGCCCGGAGCAGATAGCCGGCAAGCCGACCTCCGCCGCCCGCACGACGCTCTCGCACATCATGACGGGCAGCGACACCAATCTGCTGGGCACCGTCCACGGCGGCGTGATCATGAAGCTGGTGGACGACGTCGCCGGCGCCGTCGCCGGCCGGCACTCCGGGGGCCCCGCGGTCACCGCCTCCATGGACGAGATGGCCTTCCTGGAGCCGGTCCGGGTGGGCGACCTCGTCCATGTGAAGGCCCAGGTGAACTGGACCGGGCGGTCCTCCATGGAGGTCGGCGTCCGGGTGCTCGCCGAGCGCTGGAACGAGTCGACGCCGGCGGTCCAGGTCGGCAGTGCGTACCTCGTCTTCGCGGCCGTCGACGAGAACGGGAAGCCGCGGGCCGTGCCGCCGGTGCTCCCCGAGACGGAGAAGGACCGGCGCCGCTACCAGGAGGCCCAGATCCGCCGCACGCACCGGCTGGCGCGCCGCCGGGCGATCAAGGAGCTGCGGGACGCGCGGGCCGCCGAGGGCATCGAGGACTGACCCCGCTCACGCCCCGCTCCCACCGCCGGTCACGCCCCGCTCACACCAGGCTCCTCTCCGGGCACAGCACCTTGTCCCCGGACACCGCCCCCGGGCGCGGGGCCTGCGGCTTCACCGGGCCTCCGGGGCTCACCGGGCTCACGGTCCTGAAGTCCGTCCCCACCGTCACCTTCATCAGCGGGCCCTGCCCCGCCACCGGCCGCAGCTCCGCGTCCGGCAGGGCCGACGCCAGCGTCCGGACCGCGTGGTCCCAGCGCGGGTCGTACTGGATCACCGTGCGCCGCACCGCCGGCCCCGGCGCGTCCGCGGGCTGCCCGGTCGTGGCGAAGCCCATGGCCCGCAGCGCGCGGTCCGTCTCCCCCGCGAGGCCCCGCCGGCCGGAGCCGTTGTAGACCTGGATGCGGATCTGCCCCGGCGCCGCCTGCGACGGCAACGGCGACGGCGCGGGGGAGGCCGGGAGCGCGGGCCCCGGTACGGGCGGCTTCGCGTCGTGGGCCTGCCGCTGCGGCCGGGCCGACAGCGGGAGGTCCTCCCGTACGGCTTCGAAGAGCCGCCCGGCCGCGGCGTCGTCCCACTTCACCGTCGAGCCGACCCGCGGCACGGGATGGTTCGCGGAGATCACCGGCACCGACACGAACTCCGCCGACGCCGGCGAGAGGTTCTTCATCGCCCGGCCGAGCCCGATCAGCGTTTCCCCGTCGAAGCCCCGGTCCGCCCGTACGGAGTCCAGCAGCGTCGCGGCGAGCTGCTGGAACTTCACGGGGTTCAGCAGCGCCCCGCCGTCCGTCGCCGTGTGCAGCAGCGCGGCCAGGAAGCGCTGCTGCCGCTGCATCCGGCCCAGGTCGGAGGCCCCGTCGAGGTGGCGGGAGCGGACGTACTGGAGGGCCTGCCCGCCGTTGAGGGTGCTCGTGCCGGGCGGCAGGTCGAGCCCGCTGTACGGGTCCTTCAGCGGCCGCGCCGAGCACACCTGCACGCCGCCCACCACGTCCACGGTCTTCATGAAGCTCGTGAAGTCGACCTCCAGGTAGTGATCCATGTGCACGCCGGTGAGCTGCTCCACGGTCCGTACGGTGAGCCCGGGCCCGCCCTCGGCGTAGGCGGCGTTCAGCTTCTGCGGGTGGGCGGGGCGCGGCCGGCCCGCCCGGTCGACGTGCGCGGGGATCTCGGCGTAGCTGTCGCGCGGCAGGCTGATCACGGAGACCCGGTCGCGGGCGGCGGACAGGTGCAGCAGCATCACCGTGTCCGTGCAGTGGCAGGCCGCACCGCCCAGGTGGTAGCGCTCCCGCTCCGCGGGGTCGATCCGGTCCCGGGCGTCGGTGCCCACGAGCAGGATGTTCATGCCCTTGCTGGCCGCGACGGGAGGCCGGTTCGACAGGCCGCGGAAGGGGTCCACCCGGTCGATGCGGTGGTCGATGCCCGTCACCACCACGTGCCCGAGGCCGCTCGCCGCCAGGACGACCGTCGCGCCGCACACGGCGAGGCGCAGCCCCCAGCGCGGCCGGCGGGGCGCGCCGTGGCGGGCCCGGCCGGGGGAGGTGCTCGGGTCCGGTGCGGTCATGGCGGGCCTCCACGGCGGACGACGGGGCGGGCAGGACGGGCAGGCGGCCGGAACCGGCGCCCGGGCCGGACCGGCCGGACGGGCCGGACAAGCCGGAACAGGGAGGGCAAACGTAGGTCAATACGATCAGCAGTCCGCGTGTCCACGCCGTCCGGAGGCCCGCTGCCACCCGGGCGGGAGCGTCCGTTCCGCCATTAGCGGTAACGTGACGGACGACTCCGTCGGCTTCCCCCATCCGTCCGGGGGGACCCCGTATCCCCGAGGAACCATGTCCGAACAGCAGCCGCCCGCCGTTTCCGTGATCATGCCGGTGCTCAATGAGGAGCGGCATCTGCGCACGTCAGTGCGGCACATCCTGGAGCAGGACTATGCCGGCGAGCTGGAGGTGGTGATCGCCCTCGGCCCGTCGACGGACCGTACGGACGAGATCGCCGCCGAGCTCGTGCGCGAAGACCCGCGGGTCCATACGGTGCCGAACCCCACCGGCCGGACGCCCGCCGCCCTCAATGCCGCGATCAAGGCGTCCCGCCACTCGATCGTGGTGCGCGTGGACGGTCACGGCATGCTGTCGCCGAACTACATCGCGACGGCCGTGCGCCTGCTCGAAGAGACGGGTGCGCAGAACGTCGGCGGCATCATGCACGCCGAGGGGGAGAACGCCTGGGAGCAGGCCGTCGCCGCGGCGATGACCTCGAAGATCGGCGTCGGCAACGCCGCGTTCCACACCGGTGGCGCCGCCGCCCCGGCCGAAACCGTGTATCTGGGCGTCTTCCGGCGCGAGGCGCTGGAGCAGCAGGGCGGCTACAACGAGGAGTTCATCCGCGCCCAGGACTGGGAGCTGAACTTCCGGATCCGTGAGGCGGGCGGGCTGATCTGGTTCTCGCCGGAGCTGAAGGTCTCCTACCGGCCGCGGCCGAGCGTGAGGGCGCTGGCCAAGCAGTACAAGAACTACGGCCGCTGGCGCCACGTCGTGGCCCGCTACCACCAGGGCTCGATCAACCTGCGCTACCTCGCCGCGCCGACCGCCGTCGTGGCCATCGCCGCGGGCGTCGTGGTGGGCGCCGCGGTCACCCCGTGGGGCCTGGTCGTGCCGGCCGGCTACCTGGCGGCGATCACCGCCGGTTCGGTGCCCGCGGGCAAGGGCCTGCCGCTGAAGGCGCGGGCGCAGATCCCGGTCGCGCTGGCCACGATGCACATGTCGTGGGGGTTCGGCTTCCTGACCAGCCCGCGGTCGCTGGCGAAGAAGGTCATCGCCAGCCGCCGGGAGCCGGTGCGCTCCGCCTGACCACGCTCCGCCGAAGGGCCGGACGCACCCGTCCGGCCCTTCACGCGCATCCAGCAGCGATGCGGCTCAGAAACGATTCAGCGAGTTCACCTTCATGCAGGCGGAGGTGTCGTTGCCGTTGAGCGGGTCCGAGCTCTCGGGGGCCTTGTCGTCGGCCTCCTTCTTCGGCTTGTCGTCCTTGGGGCCGTCCTCGCCCTGAGCCTTGTCGCCGCTGGGCTTCCCGGCCTTCGTGCCCTTGCCGTCCTTCGCGCCCTTGCCGTCCGACGCGGCGGTGTCCTCGGCCTTCGGGTACGTGGTCCCCTTGCGCCAGTCCCCGCCGATCACCAGCGTCAGCCCGTCGACCGCGGTGGACATCCGCACCGCCCGCTCCGGCAGCCCGAGGGCCTTGGCCAGCGCTTCGGCGTCGGCGCGCTGGGACGTCTTCGCGTAGCTGAGCGTCGTGTCGGCCTGGGCGCGCGGCGTCGAGTCCGAGGTGGCCTTGGTGAAGCCCTGCTCGACGAGCGCCGCGGCGATGTCGGCTCCCCGGCCGGTGACGACGGGCTGGGTGGCGGTGCCGGTGCCGTTGAAGACCGTCACCGCGATGGAGCCCTTGGGCGAGGCCGGCGCGGAGGGACCTGCGCCCTTGTCGTTCTTCTTCGGGTCCTTGCCGTCGAGCGCGATGTCCCGGCGGACGAGCGAGAACAGCTGCTCCGCGTCGCCCGGCTTGGGGATGACGTGCGCGTCCGGGTCCCACGGGTCGGACACCCACGGCATGGTGGTCATGGTGATCCGGCCGGACGGCACGCGCTTGATGTCGTCGGCGAGGTCGTAGAGCTTCTTGACCGAGCCGAGGTCCTTGTCGACGGTGAGCGCCTTGGTGGCGGCCTCGGCGAGGTCGGTGAGCTTGTCCGGGTCGCTGAGCTTGGTGCCGGCCTTGAGCTGGCGGACCATCGCGTTCATGTACATGTGCTGGGCGTGGGTGCGGCCGATGTCGCTGCCGTCCTCGAAGCCGTGGCGCGTGCGCAGCCACTGCAGGGCCTGCTCGCCCTTGACGTTGTGGGTGCCCTTCTCCAGGCGCAGCCCGGACAGCTTGTCGTAGACGTTGTTGTCCACGCAGACCGGGACGCCGCCGACGGCGTCGGCCATGCTCACCACACCCGAGAAGTCGATCATCATGAAGTGGTCGATGGGGACGCCGGTGAGCTCTTCCCAGGCGGCGACGGTGCAGCCGGGGCCGCCGTTCATCAGGCTGGTGTTGATGATCTGCCGGTTCGTCTCCTTGTAGACCGTTCCGTCCGCGGGGTCGGTGCACTTGGGGATCGTGACCCGGGTGTCGCGCGGGACGCTGATGACCGACATGTTGCTGCGGTCGGCCGAGACGTGGACGAGCATCTGCACGTCGGCGAGCGGCTTGCGGTCGGCGTCCTCGCGGGCGCCGCCGAGGGCGACGTTCTCCGGCGAGTTACGGCTGTCGGAGCCGAGGAGCAGGATGTTCAGCGGGCGCTGACCCGCGGCGTTGGCGGCGCTGCGGTCGAGCCGCTTGTCGCCGAGGTTGAGCGCGTCCTTCTTCAGGTTGCCGTTGAGGTGCTGGTAGTAGAGGTAGCCCGCGGCGGAGGTGCCGAGGACGAGGACCGCGAGGCAGAGCGCGGCCCAGCGGGCTATTCGGGCGGCGCGGGCCCGCCGCCCGAGCGGAGGCCTGGCCCCGGCGGCTTCTTCGCCCGGCTTCTCGTCCTTGCCGGGCTTCCCGCCTTTGCCGGCCTGCGCGCCCTTCCCGGCACTCCCGGCGTCCCCGGTCTCTTCTCTCCCCGCCTCCTCCGACGGGTCGGCCCCGTCGGAGGCAGGTGCGCCGGTGCCGTCCTTCTCGCGTGCCCCCGGCACGCTCTTGCGCGCCCGCGGCCCCCGCACACTGTTCTGCCGCATCAGGTCTCCCCTAGGTGGTGCGTCCGGCCCGATGGGCAGGCGTGTGGTCTCTCGTCTATCGGCGCGCGCCGACCGGCGCGCGCGGCAGGGCCGGCCTGCGGTTCAACAGGCCGGCCGTCCGATAGTGAGATGCATCTGGACGGTACCTGGGTTCACTTGGCGCAGATGTTCTTGTCGTCCGCTTCGACCCTTTGGATGTCCTCCGGCGCCTTTGCGGGCGCCTCGACGTGGACCGGGGTGCCCGCCGCCTTGAAGTCCGAGCCCAGCGTGAGGGTCATCTCGGCCGGGGCGGTGGTGGCGGAGCTCTGCTTGAGCGCGTCGGCGGACAGGCCCATCACGTCGGCGAGGCGGCGCGCCTGGTCGGCCTGGGCCGGCGCGAACTCCAGGACCGTCTTGTCGACCTTCTTGCCGCCGGGGGCGTTGCCGCCGTTGCTGCTGCGGACGACGCCCTTGCTGTTCTGCATCCAGCTGACGGCCTCCTGGGCCGCGCCCATCCGGCCGCTGCCGTTGAGCACCTTGACCCGGACGGCCGCGGGCGCCGAGCGCGGGCCCTGGAGCAGGGCGGCCTGCTTGGCGTCGGCCTGCTCCTGCTCCTTCTTCTCCTTCTCCTTCACCTCGGTGAGGGAGACGTCCTGACGGACCATCGCGAACAGCGGCTCGGCCTTCGGCTTGTCGAGGACGACGGTCTTGTGGTTCTTGCCCTCGGCGGGGTTGTCGACGACGGGGACGGTCGCGAAGGTGATGTTCTTGAGGTTGACCCGGCTGAGGTCCTTCGCCAGCCTGGTCAGGTCGCTGACGGACCCTATGCCGGAGTCGACGGTCAGTGACTTCGTCGCCGCGTCACCCAGGTTGTAGAGCTTCTTGGGGTTGGTGAAGGTGTCGTCCGACTTCATCTCGCGGATCATCGAGCTCAGGAACTGCTGCTGGAGCTTGATGCGGTCCAGGTCGCTCTCGAAGCCGACGCTGTGCCGGGTGCGGACGAACGCGAGCGCGTCCTCGCCCTCGATCTTGTGCCGGCCCTTGCTGAGCTTGAGGTGCGACTTGGGGTCGTTGATGTCCTTGGCCAGGCACACCTCGACGCCGCCGACCGCGGACGACATCTTCTTGACGGCGTTGAAGTCGGCCATCATGAAATGAGTGACCTTCAGGCCCGTGAGCTGCTCGACGGTCCGCCAGGTGCAGCCGGGGTCGCGCTCCTCCTGGCCCAGGCTCTCGTTGAAGCGGACGCCCTTCGAGCCGGGAATGCTCTTGGTCGTCCCGTCCTTCTTGGTGGTGCACTCCGGGATGTCGGTGATCATGTCGCGCGGGATGGAGAGCGCGGTGGCGTTCGACCGGTCCTCGGAGACGTGGAAGAGGAGCGTGGTGTCGGCGTGGCCGACGCTGCCCTCGTCGCCGTAGCCCTTGTTGCCGTCGCCGTCACGCTTGTCGGTGCCGATGACCAGGATGTTGACGGGGCCCTTGGTGACGGCGCCATTGTTGATGCCGACGTCAACCTTGTTGAGGTTGTTGTTGAAGTGCTCGTAGAGCAGATACGCGCCCAGCGAGCCGCCGACGAGGACGAAGGCGAGCGTGCCGCCGGTCCACAGCAGGACCTTCTTCTTCGTGGACTTCTTCGGCTTGGGCTTGCGCCGGCCCGTCGCGACGGCGGC
This sequence comes from Streptomyces sp. SCA2-17, assembly GCF_044336695.1. NCBI lineage: Bacteria > Bacillati > Actinomycetota > Actinomycetes > Kitasatosporales > Streptomycetaceae > Streptomyces > Streptomyces sp. SCA2-17. The sequence goes on along the minus strand of NZ_CP117521.1, from coordinate 2,304,363 downwards.
CTTGGCGGCCGCCGCCCTGCTCCCGGCCTTGGCCCCGGCCTTGCCGTCCGCCGCGGCCCCCGGCTTGGCCGCGGGCGAGCCCCGGCGGCCGGTGGCGCGGGGCCCCGGCACCTCCCGGCGCCCGCCGGGCGCCGTCTTGGAGCGTGCGGCCGTGCCGGAAGAGGCCTTCGAGGACGGCACGAAGGAACTGGCGGAGCTGCCGGGTCCGGTGATCGCCGAAGGGGATGAGCCCGGCCCCGGGGCCGGCTCCGCCCCGTCGGCATGGTCGAGACGCAGCTCGTAGCTGCCGGTTTTGGGGTCGTAGACCCACTGGTCGGCGGGGTCGATACCGCCCGCCCGCCCACGGCCTTGCGCGTCCACGGTCGCTTGAATCCTCCGTCGGTGCCACGCGGCGCCTACCCCCCGAGGCGCTCGGTCACGTCGTCTGTGCAGTGCGCGGTCAGCCCGGCCGTGCGCACCGGATCGCTCACACTATCCGCCCAGTTCAGCGTCAAGCGACGCCGGTGACAAATTCCACTCCCCTACAACTGGGCAATCTGCTCAATCCCTTCGCGCGAACCGGGAAATCTGTTCGTGCGGTTTGAGCGATTCATCCACAGATGCCGCGTGCGGCCGTGGTCCCGTCGTACGTGGGGGGAGTGGTCGGCCGGGGCGAACCGGCGGAGGAGGCCGGTGCGCTCGCATTTGCCGAGAAATTACTACCAGGAGGCACGGCCGTACCGTTCTGCCCACCTGACCCGCGCGGCTCGCGGGGAACGCCCGGCGCTGCCGGACCTGCTGTCCCCCCGGCCCCCGGCATCCACGCCGACCCTCCTGTTCCCCCCGTGCTTCCGCTTCCCGTGGGCCCCTGCGGGCTGCCGGGCCCCTCCTGGCTCCCCTGCCCCGCAGGACCCTCCGTGCCGTCAGGTCCCTCCTCGGCCCCGGGCTTGCCGGCCCCCGGCCGCCCGCCGCCGGGCTTGGTGTCCCCCGGCTTGTTCTCCGCCGCCCGGACGTTCCCGTTCACCGACACCGGCCGGTCCTCGCGCAGTTGCTTGAAGAGCTGGTCGGCGTCCGGCTGCACCAGTTCGTCCCGGTTGGGGTTGTACGGGTACGGGCGGCGCGGCACCGTCAGGAACTGCGCCCGGTCGCTCGGGACGGTCCGCACGGTGCGCACCAGGTCGTACATCTTCCGCAGCGAGTCGAGCCCGGAGTCCGTGGTGAGCGAGGACGTGGCCGCGTCCAGCACCGGGTAGAGCCGGGTGGGGTTGAGCAGCACCCCGTCGCTCTTCATCTCCTTGAACAGGGCGCCCAGGAACTGCTGCTGCCGCCCCATCCGCTCGGTGTCGCTGCCGCCGCCGAGGCTGTAGCGCGCCCGTACGTAGCCCAGGGCCTGCTCGCCGTGCAGGGTCTGCCGGCCGGCGGGCAGTTTCAGTCGCGCCTCCTGGTCGTCGACCGGCTGCTTCAGACACAGCTCGACCCCGTCGACCGCGTCCACCAGCCGCTTGAACCCGTTGAAGTCCAGGATCACGTGGTGGTCGATGCGGATGCCGCTGATCTTCTCGACGGTACGGATCGTGCACGCCGCGCCCGCCTGCTCGTACGCCCAGTTGAACTGCGCGAAGCGCTCGTTCGTCTCCGTGCCGTCCGGCCGCCGGCAGCGCGGGATCATCGACATCAGGTCGCGCGGCAGGCTGACGGCCGTCGAGCTCTTCCGGTCGGCGGCGAGGTGCAGCAGGATCGTGGTGTCCGAGCGCTGGCTGCCCTTGTCCCCGCCGTACTGGCCGTTGCCCGTGCCGCTGCGCGTGTCGGAGCCGATGATCAGGATGTTCTGGGCGCCCTTCACCAGGGCTACGGGGCGCTCCTTCTCCCAGCGCCGCAGCTCGTCCGCCGTCGCCGTGTCCGTGGTGATGTTGCTGTTCAGCTGCTCGTAGAGGAACCAGCCCAGCGCCACCACGGCCAGCACCGTCAGCGCCGTGCCCAGGGCCAGCCAGCGCAGCCAGCGGCGGCGCCGCCGGGGCACGGGCGGCTGCTCGTCCGGCTCCTCGAAGAAGGCGGAGCAGGACGGGGAAGCCGGGGGGCCGGGCCTTCCTGGGCTGTGGGTCACGGCTGCGCTGCGTCCCTCCTGGGGGGAATCCGTACGGACGGCCGTACGGCCGGGGAAGGCCGTACGCCCGTGGCGGTACGGGTCGCGCGGCTCGCAGGCCGGTGGCCGTACGGGTCTCGCGGTCCGTACGGCCGATCATCGCCCGGATGCGGCGGCGCGGCAGCGCCAGAGGGCCGTCAGGGGGCCGTCACGGTGACGCGCTCACTCTCCCGGCGCTTTTCCAGGCCGCCGCCGGAGAGCCGGTCGAGGTGGCGGCACAGCACCACCGACCCGCCCGCGGCCAGCGGCGCGAACAGCCCGGCGGACAGCCCGTCCCAGGTGTCGTAGGGCAGGCCGGACAGCATCCGGGAGTCCGTGCCGAGCCCGTGCTGGAGGGCGTCCGTGCGCGCCCGCTCCACCAGCTCGGCGCCCGTCAGCTCCAGCCCGCCGACGGCGAGCGCGGGGGCGTCCGGGTCGACGGGGGCGTACGGGGCGAAGCGGTCGCCCTGGCTCGGCACCTCGACGGCGTAGTCGGCGAAGCCCGCGGGCGGCTGGGGGAACCGGCCGCCCAGGGGGCGCAGGGCCAGCGCCACGCGCTCGCCCGGGCACCTGCGCGCCTCCTCCAGCGTGTCCGGCCCGCTGACGACGAGGTCCGCGGCGGCCGGGTCGCCGCCGACGTCGGCCAGCACCCCGGCGGAGGAACAGGCCAGCAGCCAGACGGCCGTCTGCCAGTGGGCGGGCAGCAGCAGGGCGACCCGGTCGCCGGGCTCGGCGGCGAGCTCGCCCTGGAGCAGATTGGCGGTCTTCGCCACCCAATTGGCGAAGGTGGCCACGGACAATTCCACGCGCTCGCCGGTGGCGTCGTCGTAGAAGGTCACGAGCGGGCGGGCCGGATCCGCGGAGAGCGCGGATCGCAGCAGGTCGGCGGGGGTGCGATCGGTGGCGTTCATCCGCGTCAGCGTACGCGGCGGCACGGCGGCCGGTCAGCCGGACGGACGACGCCGAAGGGGTGGGTACGCGCACGCGGCGCAGCCCCGCCCCCACTTGACGAATGGACAGATTTATAGGCTTATGTCCAAGATTTTCGTTATGCGTGGAATCCTTGCCTCCTCGACCGTGACCGCCTGCGCCGCCGCCCTCACCCTGCCCTTCCTCGCCGGTCCCTCGGCCGCCACGTCGTCCACCCACGACCCGGACGTCACCGCGCGCTCCGTGCCCGGCAGCACCCAGTCGCTGCCGCTCGTCCCGCTCCGCGGCGCGCACCACGGCGGCGGCCACACCGCGAGCCACAGCAAGAAGCGCTCGTCCGGCCCCGAGCCCACCTCCGCGGAACAGGGCCTGCCCCAGCTGGAGGTCAAGCCGTTCTCGCTGGTCGGCATCGTCTGGGACGACGCCGGCACCGAGCTGCGCGGCCACGCCCAGGTGCGCACCCGCCCCATCGGCAGCAGGGACTGGGCGGACTGGCAGGAGGTCGTCACCCACGACGACGACCGGCCCGACACCGACTCCACCGAGGCCCGCGCCGGGCGGCTGCGCGGCTCCACCGCCCCCCTGTGGGTCGGCGCCTCCGACGCCATCCAGGTGCGCGTGCGCCCCGACGGCGCGAGCGGACGCACCCCCGGCGGCACCCTGCCCTCCGGGATGCGCCTCGAACTGGTCGACCCCGGCGCGGACCGCGCCCGCTCCGCGGCACCGCCCGTCCCCAGCGAGAACGAGCTCGCCGCCTCGGCCGCCAACGTCCCGCTCGCCCCCCTCGGCTCCACCGAGATCCCCGCCCTCGCCAAACCGGCCTCCGAGGGCGACGTCGAGTACACCGGGCCGGGCGACCAGCAGACCCCCGGCCCGGGCGAGCTGGAGACCGACGACGAGGAGGGCGGCTATCCGCTCGACGACTACGACACGGACACCCCCGACCGCCCCGACCGCCCCGGCTCCTCCGACGGCGGCCGCTACGTCGGCCCGCGCCCCCGCATCGTCACCCGCGCCGGCTGGGGCGCCGACGAATCGCTGCGCGAATCCGGCTTCGTCTACACCGGAGCCGTCCGCGCGGCCTTCGTCCACCACACGGCCTCCGGCAACCGCTACTCCTGCTCCCAGTCCGCGTCCGTCATCCGCGGTATCTACCGCTACCACGTTGTGAGCAGCGGCTGGCGGGACCTCGGCTACAACTTCCTCATCGACAAGTGCGGCACCATCTACGAGGGCCGCGCCGGCGGCGTGGCCAGGCCCGTCAAGGGTGCGCACACGCTCGGTTTCAACAGCAACAGCATGGGCATCGCCGTTCTCGGAACGTACGGAACCACCAACCCGTCCACGGCGGCGGTCGACGCGGTGGCGGACCTCACCGCATGGAAGCTCGGGCTGTTCGGCGCCAACCCCGCCGGCACGGCGAGCCTGGTGTCCGGAGGCGGGAATCTGTACAAGAAGGGCACCAAAGTCCGGCTCAAGGCGATCTCCGGGCACCGCGACGGCTTCTCCACGGAGTGCCCCGGCGACCGCCTCTACAGCAGGCTCGGCGGCGCCCGCTCCGTCGCGGCCCGCCTCCAGGGACGCTGACCGGGCGCGGCGGAACCCTCCGGTCTGCATACACTGGCCGCCGATCACGGCCCGGCCCCAGCAGGAAGCAGAGACGAATCCTTGACTAAGACGTCTTCTTCGCCAGAAGCGATCCTCCTGGTCGGCGGCAAGGGAACCCGGCTGCGTCCGCTCACGGTGAACACGCCCAAACCGATGGTGCCGGCGGCGGGCGTCCCCTTCCTGACACACCAGCTGGCGCGGGCCCGCGCGGCGGGCGTGGAGCACATCGTGCTCGCCACGTCCTACCTGGCGGAGGTCTTCGAGCCGTACTTCGGCGACGGCTCCGCCCTCGGCCTCCACCTCGAATACGTCACCGAGGAGGAGCCGCTCGGCACCGGCGGCGCCATCCGCAACGTCGCCTCCCGGCTGCACTCCGGGCCGGACGACCCCGTCCTGATCTTCAACGGGGACATCCTCACGGGCCTGGACATCGAGGCCCTGGTGCGCACGCACCGCACCGCGGACGCGGACGTCTCCCTGCACCTCACGCGGGTGGCGGACCCCCGGGCGTTCGGCCTGGTCCCCACCGACGGGACGGGCAGGGTGACAGCGTTCCTGGAGAAGCCCCAGACGCCCGAGGAGATCGTCACCGACCAGATCAACGCGGGCGCGTACGTCTTCAACCGCTCGGTGATCGACAGCATCCCCGCGGACCGCCCGGTCTCGGTCGAGCGCGAGACGTTCCCCGGCCTGCTGGCGGCGGGGGCGCACCTGCAGGGCATGGTCGACTCGACGTACTGGCTGGACCTCGGCACGCCGCAGGCCTTCGTCCGCGGCTCGGCCGACCTGGTCCTGGGCCGGGCCCCGTCGCCGGCGGTCCCCGGCCGCTGCGGCGACCGCCTGGTCCTGGACACGGCCGACGTCGCGCCGGACGCCAAGCTGACGGGCGGCACGGTCGTCGGCGCGGGCGCGCGCGTGGAGCCGGGCGCCCTCGTGGACGGCTCGACGGTCCTCGACGGCGCGGTCGTCGAGGCGGGCGCGCAGATCCGCGACTCGCTGGTGGGCGCGGGCGCGCGCATCGGGGCGCGCACGGTGCTGGACGGCGCGGTGATCGGCGACCGGGCGCACGTCGGGGCGGACAACGAGCTGCGGGCGGGAGCCCGCATCTGGTGCGAGGCGCGGATCCCGGCGGGAACGATCAGGTTCTCGTCGGACCAGTAAGGGACGAAGCGGCCCTAACCGGGCGGGTCGCCGGACGTACCCTGGCCTGATGGCGACCCGCACATGGACCCCACCGGCCCCGTACGACATGGGGCGCACCTTGGGCGTCCTCGCGCGCGGTCCGGGCGACCCCGCCTACCGCGTGGATCCGGACGGCTCCGTCTGGCGGGCCAGCCGTACGCCGGAGGGCCCCGGCACGCTCCACCTGACCAGCGGGCGGGGCCGCGTCCACGCGGAGGCGTGGGGCCCCGGCGCGGAGTGGCTCCTGGAGACGCTCCCGGCCCTCCTGGGCGCCGGCGACGACCCGGACGCCTTCACGCCCCGCCACCGCCTGGTCCACGAGGCGCACCGCCGCCACCAGGGCCTCAGGCTGACCCGTACGGGCCTGGTCCTGGAATCGCTGATCCCCTCGGTCCTGGAACAGAAGGTCACGGCCGACGAGGCGTACCGGGCCTGGCGCCTCCTCCTCCACCAGCACGGCGAACCGGCACCGGGCCCGGCCGCCCGGATGCGCGTGATGCCCAGTGCGCGTACCTGGGCGATGATCCCGTCCTGGGACTGGCACAAGGCGGGCGTGGACGGCAAACGGGCGGCGACGATCGTCCGGGCGGCCCGGGTGGCGGCACGTCTGGAGGAGGCGGCCGCCATGGACGACGCGCAAGCATCGAGACGCCTGCAAGCGGTCCCGGGCATCGGTCCGTGGACGGCGGCTGAGACGCTCCAGCGCAGCAACGGCTCACCGGACGCCGTCACGGTGGGCGACCTCCACCTCCCCAAGGTGATCGGCTACGCCCTGACGGGCGCCAGAGGCACGGACGACGAGGCCATGCTGGAACTCCTCACCCCGTACGAGGGCCAGCGCCACAGGGCGTGCCGCCTGATCCTCCTCACCAGCGTGAGACCACCCCGCAGGGCGCCACGCTTCGAGGTGAACGACATCAGGGCGCTCTGACAGGGCGGACGGCGGGGAGGCCGCCGACGCAGCAGCGCCCTGCGAGGAGAGCGCTGGGGCTGACGACGGCGGGAGGGGGCCGGGGGCGCAGGGGCAGGGTCCCTGGACGCTGACGTGTATTTGTGGCGCCAAGTGCGGGGCAAGGACACGCAGGGGCGAGGGGCGCCGTAAATATACGGTCCAGGGACCCTGCCCCGGAGCCGCCGGCACCCGGCCCCGAACGACGACCGCGCCCCGAACGACGACCGCGCCCCGAAACGAACTACCGCACCGAGATGAACGAGGACGCGACCCGAGCCGGCCGTTCCCGCGGCGGAGCCGCCGCGTGCCCCACCGCCACCGCCCCCATCGGATCCCACCCCTCCGGCAGCGCCAGCACCTCCCGCACCACATCGCGGCAGAACATCGTCGAAGAGATCCACGCCGACCCGAGCCGCTCCCCGGCCAGCGCCACGAGAAAGTTCTGCACGGCCGCGCCCGCCGCGACGACGAACATCTCCCGCTCGGAAGCGTTCCGCCGCGCGTCCCGGTACGTGTGGGACCCGTCCATCACCAGACAGGGCACCACCAGATAGGGCGCGTTCCGCAGCACATCCCCCCGCCGGACCCGCTTGGCGATGCTCTCCTCGCTGAACCCGTCCCCCCGCAGGTCGGCGATCCACGCCTCCCGCATCGCGTCGAGCAGCCGCACCCGCGCCTCCGCGGACTCCAGCAGCACGAACCGCCAGGGCGTCGTGTGATGCGGGGCAGGCGCGGTAATGGCAGCGGCGACGGCCCGCCGCACGGCGGCACCGTCAACGGGCTCGTCGGTGAACTCGCGCACGGTGCGCCTCAAGGTCACGGCTTCCCGTACGGCCTCGGAGGTCCCGAGCCGGAACATGTCGTCGGCGGCGGACCGCACCAGCGCACGCGCCCCGGAGCCGTCCTCACCCACTACGTGAGGCAACCCGCGCACCACAGCAACGGGCAGCCCGGAGACCTTCCCCTTCACAAGGTCCCCGGCAGCGGCAAGCTCGTCCGCCGTGGCGACGACGGTCACGTTCAGCGGATTGCCGTGCGCGTCGACACCGCCCCGCAGGTCGTCCAGCACCCGCACCCCGGCCGCGCCGATGGCGATGTCGGTGAGCCCGCTGCGCCAGGGCCGCCCGGACGTATCGGTCACCACGACGCCCACCTCGACACCGAGCGCCTCCCGCAGCCCTTCCCGCAGCGCGCGGGCGGACGCATCGGGGTCCTCGGGCAGCAGCAGCACCGTCCCGGCGGCGGTGTTGGACGCGTCGACGCCGGCAGCGGCCATCACCAGGCCCTGCCGGTTCTCGACGATGCGCAGGGTGCCGCGCCGTGCGACGACCCGTACGGTCTCGGCGTCTATGGCCGCCTCGCGGTCGTCGGCCCGGACGATCCGGCCTTCCGCCTTGCTGACGATCTTCGAGGTGACGAGGAGGACGTCGCCGTCGGCGAGGCCGGGCAGGCCCTCGCCCGTGACGGCCGTGGCGAGGATCTTGACGAGGTCGTCACCGGCCTGCACCTCGGGAATGCCGGGCACGGCCCAGACCCGGTACTCGGGGGACTCACCCCCGGCCGCCGCCGGGCTCACGCCCGCACCTCCTCGGCCAGCGCCAGCGCCTCCGCGGCCATGGCGGCCGTGGCCTCGGTGTCCGTCATCATCAGCGGCACGGCCCGGCACCGGATGCCCGCGGCCTCGACCTTCTCGACGGCGCCGGCGTCGACGGTGTCGACCAGCCAGCCGTCGAGCAACCCGGAGCCGTAGTGCCCGGCGACGGCCGCGGCGGTGGACTCCACGCCGACGGCGGCGAGCACCTTGTCGGCCATGCCGCGCACGGGCGCGTCCCCGACGATGGGGGAGAGGCCGACGACGGGCGCGGAGGCGCCGGCGACGGCCTCGCGGATCCCGGGCACGGCGAGCACGGTGCCGATGCTGACGACGGGGTTGGACGGCGGGAAGAGGATGACGTCGGCGGCGGCGATCGCCTCCAGGACGCCGGGCGCGGGCTTGGCCTGCTCGGCGCCTACGGGGATGATCGCGTGCGCGGGCACGCCGGCCCGCAGCCGCACCCAGTACTCCTGGAAGTGCACGGCCTTGCGCGAGGGAGCCCCGGCGTCGGGATCGTCGATCAGAACGTGCGTCTCGACCCGGTCGTCACTCATGGGAAGCAGCCGCACCCCGGGCTGCCACCGCTCGCACAGCGCCTCGGTCACGGCGCTCAGCGGATACCCGGCGCCGAGCATCTGCGTGCGGACGATGTGCGTGGCGAAGTCGCGGTCGCCGAGCCCGAACCACTCGGGCCCGACGCCGTACGCCGCGAGCTCTTCCTTGACGGCGAAGGTCTCACCGGCCCGGCCCCAGCCCTGCTCCTCGTGGATGCCGCCGCCGAGGGTGTACATGACGGTGTCGAGGTCGGGGCAGACCTTGAGGCCGAAGAGGTGGATGTCGTCGCCGGTGTTGCCGATGACGGTGATGTCGGCGTCGGGGACTGCTGACTTGAGGCCGCGGAGGAAGCGGGCGCCCCCGATTCCACCGGCCAGAACGACGATGCGCTGCGTAGGCATAGGCGACAGTCTGTCAGCTGGGTACGACACCCCTGACGGGGGTCACCGACACCGCAGCCCTCAAGCCCCCGGCCCGCATGGGCATCTCAGTGAGCCCCGGCGAGTACACGTGCAGACTGACCGCCGGCGCGAGGGAGTCGTTGACGATCTCATGAGCGTATCCGGGCGCGAAGACGCGCTGCGCTCCGGCGCGCAGCACCCGACGCGCGCCGCCGGACGTCGCGGCGCTTCCGGTGATCTCGGTCAGCTCACCCTCGAGGACGGTCAGCACCCCGGAGGAGGGGCCGTGGTCGTGGGCCCCGCTGCCCTGTCCGGGCACCCAGCTCAGGAGCCACACCTCGTAGCCGGGGCCGACGCGGAGGCGGTGGTACCAGCGGCTGGTGGCGTCGTACTGGACGAGGTGGGCCCAGGAGGCGCGGTCGGCGGCGACGGAGCGGGCGAGCCCGGCGAACTCGGCGACGGTGCGCGGGTGGGCGGGCGCGGGCGGCATGAGGTGGGGGATGGCGAGCGGGTCGCCGGCGATCTGGACGTCGCTGTTCATGTGCGGAGGTTCCTCGGCGGGAGTGAGGGGAGCGCGTGACGGGCGGAGCGTGGGCGCCCGGAGCTGGGGGTGGCGCAAGGGCGCGGTGCAGCGTGGGCGCACCGCGGACGGCCGGGATGTGGCCGCGCGGGGCGCGGAGAGGTTCAGCCGGAGCTCTGAGGCGTCGACGGCATCAACAGCTGGAACAGCGACAGCGAGCCTGCACGGCGCAGCGGGACCCGTAGCTACGGGTCAGGCTGAGGGCGGCGTTCACTGGCATGCCCACCACGGTGACGGGCCCGGACACGTTGTGTCAACCGCATGTCCCATTTGGGGGCAATGTTTCACCTCATCCGGTAACTGTGGGTGCTCCAAGGTTTGCGGGGGTGTGACCATGGACAGGTGGCGCTCCGACCGGGCCGCAAACATCGTTCGGCCGGACGGTGCAACGGGATTGCCGCGCGTGACGTCCTCTCCTTACGGGGGGAACGGGGTGGCCGTGGCCCGATGGAAGTGGCGCAGAGGGGTCTGTCCGGACTTGTAATCTTTTGGACACTTTCTGCTTGGCTTTGGTTCCGCAGAGTGAATAAGGGGCCCAATAGCAGATCTCGGCTTGACTGGCCCGGATCGGCACACTTGTAATTTCACCCGTGTCGTTCTGCCGTAGTTGATGAAGGCGGCGACGCGGGGACGTAAATGACAGACGAGGGGCGCACATGACCGAGCTGTTTCAGCAACTGCTGGTCGAGGAGGCGGACGAGGAGCTCGGCTGGCAAGAGCGCGCGCTGTGCGCTCAGACCGATCCCGAGTCCTTCTTCCCCGAGAAGGGCGGATCCACGCGGGAGGCGAAGAAGGTCTGCCTCGCCTGCGAAGTCCGCTCGGAATGCCTTGAATATGCCCTTGCCAATGACGAGCGCTTCGGCATCTGGGGCGGCCTGTCCGAGCGCGAGCGGCGCCGTCTCAAGAAGGCGGCGGTCTGAGCTTCCGATAGGCCTGCGTGGGGACTGCGAGCCCATAGAGCATACAGGTCGGACAATCACCTCTATTGGTTTCGGTGATTCCAGGGCCAGTGATTCCCCGGTGAATAGGGGAATTAGTAGGCCGATGATTACCGAAAGTTAAAAGCGAAGGCCTGGGCTTAGCTCGCCGTCGCTGGATCCTTCCCCCGGGAGGGCCCCCGGGAGGGAGCCCGTACGCACCGCGTACGGGACGTCCGGTCCGCCCGCCGCGCCACCGGCGCGAGGCGGACCGCTGTGTGCGCAGCCATTAGTGTGGTGGCCCGTCCGAGACGCACCGCCGCCCCGACGGGCGCACCCGCGGCAAGGCGCAGTCCAGCACAGCAGTCATCCGGGGCCCGCCCCGGACCCCGGCCGGAGGGCCCGTACCCCGATGTCCGTGCACAGCAATGCGGCGCACTCGAATATGGCGGCCCCGGCCGCCGCCCCCAACCGCCTGCCCGCGTTCGACCCGGCCGTCCCGCCGGCCTTCCCGCGCCACGTCGTCACCGCCGTGATCGTCAGCCACGACGGCGCCCGCTGGCTCCCCGACGCCCTGTCCGGCCTGCTCGGCCAGGAGCGGCCCGTGCAGAGCGCCGTCGGAGCAGACACCGGCAGCACCGACGACTCCGCCCAGCTCCTTGCCGACGCCCTCGGCCCGGACCGCGTCCTGCACCTCGCCCGCCGCGCCGGCTTCGGCACCGCCGTCGACGAGGCCCTGCGCGCCGTCCCCGCGCCCGACCCCGAGGACCTTCCCTACCTCAAGCGGTCCAGCGGCTGGGACCCCGTCAGCCGCACCTGGCGCGAGGACGGCTACGACCAGCCCGGCGACGGCCGCCGCCACGGCGACGCCGACCTCGAACCCGTCCAGTGGCTGTGGCTCCTGCACGACGACTGCGCGCCCGAGCCCGGCGCCCTCCACGAACTCCTGCGCGTCGCCGACTCCGAGCCCGGCGCCGCCGTCATCGGCCCCAAGCTGCGCGGCTGGTACGACCGCCGCCAGCTCCTGGAGACCGGCGTCTCCATCGCCCGCAGCGGCCGCCGCTGGACCGGCCTCGACCGCCGCGAGCAGGACCAGGGCCAGCACGACCAGATCCGCCCCGTGCTGTCCGTCTCCACCGCCGGCATGCTCGTCCGCCGCGACGTCTTCGAACAGCTCGGCGGCTTCGACCCCCGGCTGCCCCTCATGCGCGACGACGTCGACCTGTGCTGGCGCGCCCACGCCGCCGGCCACCGCGTCCTCGTCGCTCCCGACGCCGTCCTGCGGCACGCCGAGGCCGCCGCCCGCGAACGCCGCCCCGTGGACTGCGCCGGCCGCCGCCCGGTCAACCCGCACCGCGTCGACAAGGCCGGCGCCGTGCACACGCTCCTGGCCAACACCCGCGGCCCGGCCCTCGCCTACGTGCTGCTGCGGCTCGTCCTCAGCACCCTCCTGCGGACCGCCGGCTACCTCCTGGGCAAGGCCCCCGCGCAGGCCCTCGACGAACTCACCGGCCTCTTCCGCGTCCTCCTGCGGCCCGGCCGCATCCGCGCCGCCCGGGCGAAGCGCGGCGCCCCCGCCGTCGCACCCGGCGAACTGAGACCGCTGTTCCCGCCGGCCGGAGCCACCCTCCGGGCCACCGCCGAGCAACTGGCGAGCAGTGTCGGCGGCCGGCGGGACGACGGACCCTCCGCCGGCGGCCGCCACGGCGCCGTCGAGTCCGGGCCGACCGGCGAGGACGCCGACTTCCTGGAGATCGAGCAGTTCGCCCGCCTCAAGCGCGTCTTCCGCAAGCCCGCCCCCGTCCTCTTCGCCCTCCTGCTGCTCGTCTCCGTCGTCGCCTGCCGCGAGCTCTTCGGCACCGGCAGCCTCTCGGGCGGCGCCCTCCTGCCCGCCCCCGACGGCGCCACGGCCCTGTGGTCGCAGTACACGGACGCCTGGCACCCCGTCGGCGTGGGCAGCACCGGAAGCGCACCGCCCTACCTGGCGGTCCTCGCCACCCTCTCGACGCTCTTCCTCGGCTCCACGGGCTTCACCCTCACCCTGCTGCTCGTCTGCTCGGTGCCCCTGGCCGGGCTCAGCGCCTACTTCGCCTCCCGCCCCCTGGTCTCCTCGCGCCCCCTGCGCGCCTGGGCCGCCGTCGCCTACGCCTTCCTGCCCGCCGCGACCGGCGCCCTCGCCGCGGGCCGCCTCGGCACCGCCGTCCTGGCCGTCCTGCTGCCGCTCATGGCGCGCACCGCCGTCGCCGCGGCCGGCCTGCGCGTCCCGGGCGCCCGCCCCACCTGGCGCGCGTCCTGGGCGTACGCCCTCCTGCTCACCGTCACCACCGCCTTCACTCCGGTGGTGTGGCCGCTCGCCGTCGTCCTGGGCCTGGCCGCCCTGGCCTTCCACGGCGCCCAGGGCGGCCGCCCGCGGCTGGTGCTCCACGGCCCGCGCTTCCTCGCCGTCGTCCTGACCCCCGTCGCCGTCCTGGCCCCCTGGTCCCTGGGCCTGTTCGCGCACCCGGGCCGCTTCCTGACCGAAGCCGGCCTCGACCAAGGGGTCACCGGAGCGTCCTCCCCGCTGTACCTGCTCACGGCTGACCCGGGCGGCGCGAAGACCGTCGGCGGCGCACTGCTCGCGGGCCTAGTCCTGGCCGCGCTCGCCGCCCTGCTGCGCGCCGACCGGCAGCTGGCCGTCCGCGGCGCCTGGGCGACCGCCCTGGCGGCCCTCGCGGCCGCCGTCCTCTCCGCCCGCTCGGGCTGGGCCGGGCCGGCCACCCTCCTCTACGGGCTCGCCCTCATCGCCGCCGCCGTCGTCGGAGCGGAGGGCGCGCGGGCGCGCGTGGCCGCCCTCAGCTTCGGCTGGCGGCAGCCCGTGGCCGTGCTCATCGCCGTCGCCGCGGCCGCCGCCCCCCTGGTGGCGGCCGTGGGCTGGGCGGCCGGTGGCGCGGACGGCCCGTTGCAGCGGCGCAGCGACGCGCAGGTGCCGGCCTTCGTGGCCGAGGAGGCGGCCACCCGTGACCAGGCCCGCACCCTGGTGCTCGACGGCCGCGACGGCCGCGTCACGTACGCACTCGTCCGGGGGTCCGGCGCCCGGCTCGGCGACGGCGAGGCGGCCGCGGCCGCCGGGGCCGACCCGAAGCTCGACTCCGTCGTGGCGGGCCTCGTCGCGGGCTCCGGCGCCGACCAGGCGGGCCTCCTCGCCGACTACGCCGTCGGCTACGTCCTCGTCCGCGACAGTGCTCCCGCGGCCATGGGCCGCGCCCTGGACACCACCACCGGCCTGACGCGGCTCAGCCGCCAGGACCACGCCTCCCTGTGGCGCGTGGACCGCGAGGTTGCACGTATCACTGTCGTCGCCGCCGGGGCGCAGGGGAGCGGCAAGGGCGGCGGGGAGCAGTCCGCCCCCGTGCCGGTCGCCGCCGGGCCCGTCGAGTCCCACGCGAAGCTCCCCGCGGGCCCCGCGGGTCGGGTCCTGCGGATCGCCGACAAGGCGGACCCCGGCTGGCAGGCCACGCTCGACGGACGCTCCCTCAAGCGCACCACCGTCGACGGCTGGGCGCAGGGCTTCGAACTGCCGGCCGGGGGCGGGAAGCTGGCGCTCACGTACAAGGCGCCCGCCACGCACAGCACGTGGCTGTGGGTGCAGGGCCTCCTCGCGGCCGTCCTCGTGGTGCTCGCCCTTCCCGGGCGCAAGCGCCAGGTCGACGACGACCTCCCGGAGGACGAGAGCGCGCCTGCGGCCGTCGCCGCACCCGCCTCCGTACCGGCTCAGGCCGTCACCGGTGAGGGCCGCCGCGCGCGCAGGCTGCGGGCCGCGGCGGAAGCGGCCCGCCCGGACGCCGCCCCCGCGCCGGAAGTCTCTCCCGCCGAGCCTGTCGCCGACTCCTACGCCGATCCGTACGCGGCCCCGTATGCCGACGTGTACGCCGACTCCTACGCCGATCCGTACGGGCAGCAGCACGTGCAGCACCAAGGGCAGGAGTACGGGCAGGAGTACGGGCAGGAGATGCCCTACGGCACGTACGGCGAACAGCACTATCAGGGAAGCCAGGAAGGCACGTACGACGCCGCATACGGTGGCGCACAGCAGCAGGTCCCGTACCAGGGTCAGGGCCAGTACCCGGCGGAGCCGTACGCGAACGGGCAGACCGCGCCGTACGACCCGTACACCTACGGCGGAGCACACGACACGACGTACGGCGGCGGTGACCGGCACCACCGCGACGGGAGCGAGCAGCAGTGAAGCGCACCACCCTGTCCCTGTTCGCCGCGACCGCCGCCCTCGCGGCCCTGGGCGGCGGGGCCGCCCTCACCGCGCCGTCCGGCGCCAACAGCGGCGGCAGCGCTGCCCGTACGGCCGCGAAGGCGCCCGCCCGGCTGCCCGTCCAGCGCTCCATGGCCCTCTGCCCGGCCCCGACTTCGTCGGACGTGGGGGAGACGGCCTATACCGCCTTCACTCCCGCCGGCGGGGCGAAGGGCGCGAAGGCGGGCACGGCCGAGCTGCTGTCGGCGGCAGGCGGCGACAAGAAAGACGACAGCAACAAGCAGGACAAGAAGGGTGATAAGGGCGGCAAGGGGGGCAAAGACGGTAAGGACGGTAAGGACGGCAAGGGCCCCGCTCCCGCGGGCACTTCGGTGCTGTCCCTGAAGGAGCCCGGCAAGCCCGCCACGGCCACCACCGGCCGCTCCGACGCCCCCGCCCTCATCGGCAGCGCCGACGGGGCGCTCGCTCCCGGCTGGACCGTCCAGCAGACCACCGTGGTCGCGGCCGGCAGCGGCCGCGGGCTGCACGGGCTGACGTGTACGGCACCCGACACCTCGTTCTGGTTCCCGGGCGCGAGCACCGCCAAGGGCCGCCAGGACTACGTCCACCTGACCAACCCCGACAGCACGGCGGCCGTCGTCGACCTGGAGCTCTACGGCAAGGACGGCCGCATCAAGTCCGGGGCCGGGGAGGGCGTCACCGTCCCGCCGTGCTCCACCGTCCCGGTGCTGCTGTCCTCCCTGGCGGAGGCGCCCACGGAGGACGTCACGGTGCACGTGGCGGCCCGTTCGGGCCGCGTGGGGGCGGGCCTCCAGACGGCCGACGACAAGAAGGGCGGCGACTGGCTGCCGGCCTCCGCCGAACCGGCCGCCGACGCCGTCCTGCCGGGCATCCCGGGCGACGCGACGTCCGTACGGCTCGTCGTCTTCGCCCCCGGCTCGGACGACGCCGACCTCAAGGTGCGCTTCGCCGGCCCGAACGGCACGATCACCCCGGCCGGGCACGAGACCCTGCACGTCCGCAGCGGCATGACCGCCGCCGTCGACCTGGGGGACGTCGCCAAGGGCGAGGCGGGCTCGCTGCTGCTCACGGCGGACGGCAGGAGCGCGCCGGTCGTCGCCGCACTGCGCGTCACCCGCGGCAAGGACGACAAGCAGGAGACGGCGTACGTCCCCGCCGTGCAGCAGCTCGGCGGGCGGGCCACGGTGGCGGACAACCGCCCCAAGGGCAGCACGCTCGCGCTGGTCGCGCCCGGCAAGGAGGCGGCGCAGGTCAAGGTCGTCTCCTCGGCGGGCAGCGAGGGCGGCGAGCCGGCGGAGAAGACGTACACGGTGAAGCCGGGCACCACCCTGACCGTGGAGCCGCCCCAGCCGCCGGGCGCCAAGGGGTCGTTCGCGGTGACCGTGGAGAAGGTCTCCGGTGGGCCGGTGCACGCCTCGCGGATGCTGGCGCTGCCCAAGGACGGAGTCCCCATGTTCACGATCCAGCCGCTGGCGGACGACCGTTCGTCGGTGAAGGTGCCGGAGGCCGAGCAGGACTTGTCGATGCTCAACCGCTGAGCGGCGCCGCCGCCGTTACGGCACCTTCGGGCGGCCCCGGGCCTCAGTCCTGGCCGTAGCGGGGGTCGACCGACTCCGGGGCGAGCCCGAGGAGTTCGGCGACCTGCTCGACCACGACCTCGTGCACCAGCAGGGCGCGCTCCTCGCGGCCCTTGGCGCGGATCTCCACCGGGCGGCGGTAGATCACGATGCGGTCCGGGGCCTCGCCGTGGGCCGCCACGTAGCGGCCGAGGGGCACGGACTCGCCGTCGAAGTCGAAGGCGTCCAGCCCGTCCGGATCGCTCAGCGCACCCCCGGCGTCACTCCTGGCGACCGGCACCTCGCGGATCACGAAGTCGACGGAAGCGAGCTGCGGCCAGCGCCGCTCCAGCCGCTCCGCGGAGTCGTGCACCAGGTCGACGAACGCCTCGCCGCGGCTGACCGACAGCGGCACTTGGGGCGGCGCGATCGGCCCGCGCATGCCGCGCCCATGGCGGTCGCGGTGCCGGGGGCGCGGCCCGGAGCGGCTGGGGACACCTCCGGTGGTGGCCGGAGGAGGTACGCGGTTGTCCATCACTCTTGAGGGTATCTGTCGGCCGCCCCGTCGCACGTGGCAGTCACGCATCCCGGGAATGTCGCCTGATGAACATTCCGGTCAGGCCTGTGATCAATTATGGTCAGATACCGGACCGTCCGGTCTGCTTGGACGGCTCCGGGGAGGGGGCGGCGGTGTACGCACCCGCTCCTGGTGAGACCCTGTTCACCGGCCCCGCGCAGGTCAGCGGGGTGTCGAGAAGCAGGCGTCCACAGGACGAACCAGGACGACACGGAGGGGTGAGCCGGGGGTGAGTCGTCGCGGCCCGCTCAAGAGTGCGGTACCGTCCAACCTCGTGAGCCCTGTACGTCGCTGTTCGCGCACCGCGTGCGGCCGCCCGGCCGTCGCGACGCTGACGTACGTCTATGCCGACTCGACCGCCGTCCTCGGACCGCTCGCCACCTACGCCGAACCCCACTGCTACGACCTGTGCGCCGAGCACTCCGAGCGCCTGACCGCGCCCCGCGGCTGGGACGTCGTCCGGCTCGCCCTCGACAGCGGCCCCGCCCGCCCCAGCGGCGACGACCTCGAAGCACTCGCCAACGCCGTGCGTGAAGCGGCCCGTCCGCAGGAGCGCGCCGTTCAGCCCGGACCCCCGCCGGGCACGCCCGGCCCCGGCGGCCGCGAGGCCGATCCCATGGAGGTCGCCCGCCGAGGCCATCTCAGGGTCCTGCGCTCGCCCGACAACTGACACCGCGCCCGCCCTCGGTGCCGACGCCGCGGCGCTGCGCCCGGCCGCCCAGGACCCGGACTGTCACTTGCTCCCGGTAAGTTGTGTCTTCCCGTACCGGACCAGGAAGGCGTTGGCTGTGGCTGATCTGTCGCAGATCGTGAAGGCGTACGACGTACGCGGTGTGGTCCCGGACCAGTGGGACGAGAGCATGGCGGAGCTCTTCGGCGCCGCTTTCGCCGAAGTGACCGGCGCGACCGCCGTCGTGGTCGGCCATGACATGAGGCCCTCGTCGCCCGGTCTCTCGGGCGCCTTCGCCCGCGGCGCCGCCGCCCGCGGCGTGGATGTCACCGAGATCGGCCTCTGCTCCACCGACCAGCTCTACTTCGCGAGCGGTCACCTGGGGCTGCCCGGCGCGATGTTCACGGCCAGCCACAACCCCGCGCAGTACAACGGCATCAAGATGTGCCGCGCCGGCGCCGCCCCCGTCGGCCAGGACACCGGCCTCGGCGAGATCCGCGCCCTCGTCGAGGGCTGGCTCGAAACCGGCGCCCCCGAGCCCGCGGCCACCCCCGGCACCGTCACCCGCCGGGATGTCCTGGAGGACTACGCGGCCCACCTGCGCTCCCTCGTCGACCTCAGCGGCATCCGCCGCCTCAAGGTCGTCGTCGACGCCGGCAACGGCATGGGCGGGCACACCGTGCCCACCGTCTTCGCCGGCCTGCCCCTCGACGTCGACGCCCTGTACTTCGAGCTCGACGGCACTTTCCCCAACCACGAGGCCAACCCCCTCGACCCGAAGAACCTCGTCGACCTCCAGGCGCGCGTCCGCGAGGTCGGCGCCGACCTCGGCCTGGCCTTCGACGGCGACGCCGACCGCTGCTTCGTCATCGACGGCAACGGCGACCCCGTCTCCCCGTCCGCGATCACCGCGCTCGTCGCGGCGCGCGAGCTCGCCAAGCACCCCGGCGGCACGGTCATCCACAACCTGATCACCTCCTGGTCCGTGCCGGAGGTCGTCAAGGAGTGCGGCGGCACGCCCGTGCGCACGCGCGTGGGCCACTCCTTCATCAAGCAGGAGATGGCCGCCACCGGCGCCATCTTCGGCGGTGAGCACTCCGCGCACTACTACTTCCGCGACTTCTGGAACGCCGACACGGGCATGCTCGCCGCCATGCACGTCCTCGCCGCGCTCGGCGGGCAGAGCGGCCCGCTGTCCGAGCTGGTCGCCGAGTACGACCGGTACGCCGGCTCCGGCGAGATCAACAGCACCGTCGCCGACCAGGAGGGGCGGACGGCCGCCGTCCGCGCCGCGTACGAGAACGCGCCGGGCGCGGAGCTGGACGACCTCGACGGCCTCACCGTCACCACCCCCGACTGGTGGTTCAACCTCCGCGCCTCCAACACGGAGCCCCTCCTCCGCCTGAACGTCGAGGCGAGGGACGCGGAGACGGTGGAGCGCGTACGGGACGAGGTCCTGGCGATCGTCCGCGCGTAACACCCTCCGGGCGGGGAAGCCGACGAGGTCGCGGGGCTGGTACGGCACGGCCGCCGCGGCCGACCGCCGCTGCGGCGGGGCGGGGGGGGGGCTCCGGGCCCCCGAATCCGCCGCGATGGCGAGCATGCGAATCGGGCTGTTCCGGGGCGCCGCGGGGGAGGGAGATGCCGAGTCCCGGCGTGGCGGCCACGGGCTCAGCCCTCGAATCCGCCGGACGGCGAGCATGCGAATCCGGCCGTTCCGGGGCGCCGCGGCGGGATGCCGGTCCCGGGAGTCGTGTTCGCTCCCCCGGCCACCCGTTCCGCCGCAACGGCGAGCAAGCGAACTCGGCCATTCCGGCGGTGCCGTTCCCGCCTCGGCCGGCCCGGCACCGCCGGTCGGGCGTCATCGTGGCTGACCGCCGCGGCGGCGGGGGAGAGATGCCGGATCCCGGCACGGCGGACGCAGGGCCGGCCACGGAGTCCCCCGCGGCGGGAGAGCGCGCCGGGCGCCACCGTGCTGGACCGCGGCCCCGGCCGCCGGGATCCGCCGTGCGGGAGGGCGACTCCGGACCCCCGGAGCGACGGCCCCAGGCCGTCGCGACACCGCATGCCGCGCTCCCCCCGGCGGAGCGCGAGGGTACGCTGGCCGGACAGAGACGTACATCCCGAAGGGAACCCTCATGCCGCTCGAAGCCGGTCTCCTGGAGATCCTCGCCTGCCCGGCGTGCCACGCGCCCCTCCGCGACGAGTCCGCCTCCGAGGAGTCCCCCGAGCTGGTGTGCGAGGGCGACGGCTGCGGCCTGGCCTACCCCGTCCGGGACGGCATCCCCGTCCTGCTCGTGGACGAGGCCCGGCGCCCGGCCTGACACCGGCCCGCCCGGCCGAACCGCCCGCCCCGGCACCCGCCCGCCGGGAGGGCACACCGCACGGCGTACACCACGGCGTACACGACGGCGACCCGGAGGCTGATCCACGGTGTTCGACGAGTCACTCCTCGATGATCCCGACGCCCTGTCCCGCGCCGATCTCCACGGCCTCCTGCGCGGCGCCGCCGAGGCGGGCGCCCGGGTCCGCACGGCCGCCCGCAACGCGGCGGAAGCCGGCGTCACGACGCTCCGCCCGGACGGCCGCCCCCGCGCGGTGCTGGTCGCCGGGCCCGGCCCGGCCGCCGGCTGCACGGCGGACCTGCTCACCGCACTCGCCGGGGGCAGCGCCCCCGTCTCCCTGATCCGCCCGACGGGCGTGGCCCCCGCCCCCGGCGCCCTGCGCTGGGCGCTCCCCGGCTGGACCGGCCCCCTCGACCTGCTGCTCGTCGCCAGCCCGGACGGTACGGAACCCGGCCTCGCGATCCTCCTGGAGCAGGCGTACCGCCGGGGCTGCTCCGTCGTCTGCGTCACCCCCGCCGGCTCTCCCCTCGCCGACGCCACCGAACAGGCCCGCGGCCTCGCGGTCCCGCTGACGACGTCGCCGAGCGAGGCCCGCGAAGCCGGTGAGCCCGCCGCGGCCGGTGGCGAGGGCGGCGCGGAAGGCGGCGAGGACCAGCCGCCCGGCGAGCGCCCGGCCCTGCCCATCGGCCCGGGCCTCCTGTGGTCCCTGCTCACGCCCCTGCTCGTCCTCGCCGACCGCATAGGGCTGCTCGCGGCCGACCCGTCCGAGGTCGAGGCCCTCGCCGACCGCCTCGACCAGGTCGCCGAGCGCTGCGGACCGGCCATCGCCACGTACAGCAACCCCGCCAAGACCCTCGCGGCCGAACTGGCGGGCACCGTCCCCCTGATCTGGACGGAGGGCGCCCTGGCCGCCGCGGCCGGCCGGCACTTCGCGACGGTCCTCGCCGCCCTCGCCGGCCGCCCGGCCCTCGCCGCCGAGCTCCCCGAGGCCCTGACGGCCCACGGCACCCTCCTCTCGGGCGACTTCGCCGCCGGCGCCGACCCCGAGGACTTCTTCCGCGACCGCGTGGAGGAACCGGAGACCCTGCACGCCCGCGTCGTCCTCCTCCGCGAACAGGAGCCGGACGTCGCCTCGCCCGCCCCCGCCGCCCGCGAGCTCGCGCTCCAGCGCGAGACCTCCGTCAGCGAGCTGGAGCCCACGGACGCCGAGAGCCCCCTGCAGACCGCCGCCGAACTGCTGGCCATCACGGATTTCGCTGCCGTCTACCTGGCCCTCGCCTCGACCCCGTAGACATAGACGCAGACGCAGACGCAGACGCAGACCGGGACGCCGCCCCGTACACGCAGCGCACAGGCGGCGCCGAGAACGCCGTACGCACGCACGCAACAGTCAGGAAACCGCCCGCATGGACCGCCTCGTCAACACCGTGCGCCCCTACGCCTGGGGCTCCACCACCGCGATCCCCGAACTGCTGGGCGCCGCCCCCACCGGCGAGCCGCAGGCAGAACTGTGGATGGGCGCGCACCCCGGCGCACCCTCCCGCGTGGCGCGGGACGGCGACGGAGCGGCGCCGCGCCCCCTCTCCGAGGTCATCGCCGCCGACCCCGAGGGCGAGCTCGGCCCCCGGGCCGTGGAGCGCTTCGGCCCCCGGCTGCCCTTCCTGTTCAAAATCCTCGCGGCGGCGTCCCCGCTCTCCCTCCAGGTCCACCCCGACCGTGTCCAGGCCGAGGAGGGCCACGCCGCGGAGGAGGCCGCCGGCGTCCCCCACGACGCCCCCCACCGCAACTACAAGGACACCAACCACAAGCCCGAACTGCTCTGCGCCCTCACCCACTTCGAGGGCCTGTGCGGCTTCCGCGCCCCCGACGAGACCGCCGCCCTCCTCGCCGCGCTCGACGTCGACTCCCTCCAGCCGTACGCCGACCTCCTGCACGCCAAGCCGGAGGCGGACGCCCTGCGCGAGGTCCTCACCGCCGTCCTCGGCGCCGACCACGAGGACATGGCCCGCACCGTCGCCGAGACGGCCGCCGCCGCCGAACGCCTCGCCGCGCAGGAAGGCCCGCACCGCGACGTGTACGCCGCCTGCGCCTCCCTCGCCCGGCACTACCCCGGCGACCGCGGCGTCATCGCTGCCCTGCTCCTCAACCACGTGCGCCTCCAGCCCGGCGAAGCCCTCTACCTGGGCGCCGGCGTCCCGCACGCCTACCTCGACGGCCTCGGCGTCGAAATCATGGCGAACTCGGACAACGTGCTGCGCTGCGGCCTGACGCCCAAGCACGTCGACATCCCCGAACTCCTGCGCGTCGTCCGCTTCGAGAGCACCGCCCCCGCCGTCCTCCGCCCGGAGGCCGACGCCGGCGGCGAGGAGGTCTACGGCACCCCCGTCGAGGAGTTCCGCCTCTCCCGCTTCGACCTCGCGCCCGGCGCCGAGGCCACCCTGGCCACCGGCACCCCGCAGATCCTCCTGTGCACCTCCGGCACTGCGGTCCTCCGCAGGACGGACAGCGGCGAGGAGCTGCGCCTGAGCCGGGGAGAGTCCGCCTTCGTACGGGCAGCCGAGCCCGTCGCGCTCGCCGGTGACGACGCCCGGGTCTTCCGCGCCACGGTCGCCGTCTGAGCCCCCGCCCGCCCGGTGGCTGCAACAATGGCCCGCCGTAGAGGAAGCGCAGGCGGAAGGGATATCCCGCACAGATGAGTGCAACAGGCGGAACCAAGGCCATCGTCGCCGCGCTCGGCGCCAACATGGCCATCGCCGTGGCGAAGTTCGTCGCGTTCGCGTTCAGCGGCTCGTCGTCGATGCTCGCCGAAGGAGTGCACTCGGTCGCCGACTCCGGCAACCAGGCGCTGCTCCTGCTCGGCGGCAAGAAGGCCCAGCGCAAGGCCAGCGAGGAGCACCCCTTCGGCTACGGCCGCGAGCGCTATATCTACGGGTTCCTCGTCTCGATCGTCCTCTTCACCATCGGCGGCGTCTTCGCGCTCTACGAGGGCTACGAGAAGATCAAGGAACCGCACGCGCTCGACAACTGGTACTGGCCCGTCGGCGTCCTCGTCTTCGCCGTCGTCGCGGAGGGCTTCTCCTTCCGTACGGCCGTCAAGGAGTCCAACGCACTGCGCGGTAAGCAGTCCTGGGGCCAGTTCGTCCGCACCGCCAAGGCGCCCGAGCTGCCCGTCGTGCTCCTGGAGGACCTCGGCGCCCTCGTCGGCCTCGTCCTCGCCCTGGCCGGCGTCGGCCTCTCCATCGCCACAGGCGACGGCCTCTGGGACGGCATCGGCACCCTCTGCATCGGCACCCTGCTGGTCCTGATCGCCCTCGTCCTCGCCTCGGAGACCAAGTCCCTGCTGCTCGGCGAGGCCGCCGGCCCCGAGCAGGTCGCGAAGATCCGCGCCGCGGCCGTCGACGGCGAGACGGTCACCCGCGTCATCCACATGCGCACCCTCCACCTGGGCCCCGAGGAACTCCTCGTCGCCGCGAAGATCGCCGTCCAGCACGACGACACGGCGACGGAGGTCGCCGACGCGATCGACGCCGCCGAGGCCAGGATCCGCGAGGCGGTCCCGATCGCCCGCGTCATCTACCTGGAACCGGACATCTACCGCGAGGAAGCCGCCGCGGCGGGCGAAGACCCGGCAGCGACCCCGGGCGGCCCGGGCCACCACTGACGGACGGGCGGGTCCGGGGCGACGCAGCGTGTCACCCCGGACCCGCCCGCCCGGTCACTGCACCTCCCGCAGGACGTTCACCAGCGCGCCCGCCTCGCTCTCCGCCGAGAGCAGCCGCTCCCGGAACTCCGGGTCCATCAGCTTCCGCGACAGCATCGCCAGGATCCGCAGGTGCTCGTCGCCCGCGGCAGCGCTCGGAACGGCGATCATGAAGATCAACCGGGCCTTCGTCCCGTCGAGCGCGCCCCACTCGATCCCCTCGTCCGACCGGGCGAAGCCCACGACCGGCGCCGACACCGCGTCCGTCTTCGCATGCGGGATCGCGATCTCCTCCCCGAGACCGGTCGTCCCCAGCTCCTCCCGCGCGAGCGCCGCCGCGACCAAACCGTCGACGTCGGTCACCGCACCGCTCGCCGCCAGCAGCCCGGCCATCTCCCGGATCGCCGCCCCCTTCTCCCGCGCCGCGAGCCGCGGCCGTACGGTCCGGGCGGTGAGATGCCCGGAGAGCGCAGAACCGGTGGACGCGGCGGACGCGGGCTCGGTCTCCGCCACCCCTGCGTCCGACGCCGGCGCTACGGGAGTCGGCACTATGGGGGCCGGCGCCACGGACGCCCCCCTCCCGACCGTCATCAACGTGACAGTCGCCAGAGCCGTCACCACCGTCCCGATCGCGATGGCGACGAAGAACATCGGCACCCCGCCGACCGCCCCCAGAGCCGCCACCACCGGCCCCCCGTGCGGCACGTTGTCCTGCACCGCCGCCAGCCCGGCCACCGCCCCGGCCACCGCACCGCCGGCCATGTTCGCCGGAATGACCCGCGCCGGCCGCGCCGCGGCGAACGGAATCGCGCCCTCGGTGATGCCGAAGCACCCCATGAACAGGGCCGCCAACCCCGTCTCCCGCTCCTGCGCGCTGAACAGCCCCCGCCGCATCAGCGTCGCGAGCCCCTGCCCGAGCGGCGGCACGGGAATCGCGGCCGCGCACATGCCCATGATCTCCGGGTTCTTCGAGACCAGCCCCGCACCGAAGAGGAACGCCGTCTTGTTGACCGGCCCGCCCATGTCGAAGGCGATCATCAGCCCGAGCACCACACCGAGCAGGGCGGCACTCGTCCCGGTCAGCCCGCCCAGCCAGCTGGTGAGGTGCTCGAAGACCCAGGCGATCGGCCGGCCGATGACGTACACGAAGAACAGGCTGAGCGCCGTCGTGGCCACGACCGGGATCACGATGATCGGCATGATCGGCCGGACGAAGTCCGGCACCCTGACCTTCTTGATCCACAACACCAGATAGCCGGCCAGGAACCCCGTGGCGATCGCCCCGATGAACCCCGCCCCCGCCTTGCTGTCGTACAGCTCCCCATGGCTCGCGACCCAGCCGCCCACCATCCCCGGCACGAGAGCCGGGCGGTCCCCGATCGCGTAGGCGATGTAGCCGGAGAGAACGGGGATCATCAGCGTGAAGCCGATGACGCCGATGTCGTTGACGGACCGCCAGAACGAGCTGTCGAAGACGATCCCCTGCGGCGTGGTGCGCCCGCCGAGGGCGAGCGACACGGCGATCAGCAGACCGCCGACGACCACGAACGGAATCATGTACGAGACGCCGTTCATCAGCGCCTTGTAGACGGAGCCGCGCTCCTTCCCGCCGGCGCCGCCCGCACCGCCGAACAGATCGGCACCGCCCCCGCCGCCGGCCCCCGCTCCCGAGCCGCGGTGCACCGGAGCCGCCAGCACGTCCCGGATCAGCCGCTCCGGATGATGGATGCCCTCGGCCACCCCGACGGACAGCACCCGCTTCCCGGCGAAGCGGCTGAGGTCGACGTCCTTGTCGGCGGCGACGATGATGCCGTCGGCCTCCGCGACCTCGCGGTCGGACAGCACGTTCTCCGCCCCGATCGACCCCTGCGTCTCGACCTTCATCGCATAGCCGAGCTCCTGCGCGGCCTGGGCCAGCTTCTCCGCCGCCATGTACGTGTGCGCGATCCCGGTCGGGCAGGCGGTCACCGCGAGCAGCCTGTGCTCCTGACCGCCCCGTCCGTCCTGCCCCTCCCGTCCCTCCCCGCCGCTCTTCCCGGCGGGACCGGCTGCACTGGCTGGACTGGCCACGTGGGTCTCCTCACAACGGATCGCTCGCGGCGGCGTGCCGCATCCTCGCGCTGATCGCATCCTGCAACACCTGACCTGCACAGGAAACAAGGACGTTCCGGTGTCAGCAGCCCGGAGTTCGACGGAATCTGACGTTCCGGCGGATCGGGCGCCGGTGGGGCTGGGGTTCGACCGGCACCCCGGTGTAGATTCGTGGACGAGCCAGACGTCGCTGCTGATGGCGGTCGGGCGGCCCGCACGACGGACCGGCCGAGGGAGAGAGGGCCTCCGACGGACTGCGCTGCGGTCGGGGCACCGGTGCGTCCAGTGTGTCCAGCTGCTCAGGCAGCCCGACCGCATGCACGGCCGTGTCCACCCTCGCTCGCCCTTCACAGAGGAGCAGCCCGTATGACCACCACTTCCCCCGGCCAGGACTTCAAGGTCGCGGACCTCTCGCTGGCGGCCTTCGGCCGCAAGGAGATCACGCTGGCCGAGCACGAGATGCCCGGTCTGATGGCGATCCGCAAGGAGTACGCGGAGACCCAGCCGCTGGCGGGTGCGCGCATCACCGGCTCGCTGCACATGACGGTCCAGACGGCCGTGCTGATCGAGACCCTCGTGGCCCTCGGCGCGCAGGTCCGCTGGGCGTCCTGCAACATCTTCTCCACCCAGGACCACGCCGCCGCCGCCATCGCGGTCGGCCCGAACGGCACCCCGGAGAACCCGCAGGGCGTGCCGGTCTTCGCCTGGAAGGGCGAGACCCTGGAGGAGTACTGGTGGTGCACGGAGCAGGCCCTGACCTGGCCGAACACCGCCACCGGCGGCCCGAACATGATCCTGGACGACGGCGGTGACGCCACCCTCCTGGTCCACAAGGGTGTCGAGTTCGAGAAGGCCGGCAGCGCCCCGGACCCGTCGACGGCGGACAGTGAGGAGTTCGCCCAGATCCTCACCCTGCTGAACCGCACGCTGGGGGAGAGCCCCCAGAAGTGGACCCAGCTGGCGTCCGAGATCCGCGGCGTCACCGAGGAGACCACGACCGGCGTCCACCGTCTCTACGAGATGCAGCGCGACGGCACGCTCCTCTTCCCCGCGATCAACGTGAACGACGCGGTGACGAAGTCGAAGTTCGACAACAAGTACGGCTGCCGCCACTCCCTGATCGACGGCATCAACCGCGCCACGGACGTCCTGATCGGCGGCAAGGTCGCCGTCGTCTGCGGCTACGGCGACGTCGGCAAGGGCTGCGCCGAGTCGCTCCGCGGCCAGGGCGCCCGGGTCATCGTCACCGAGATCGACCCGATCAACGCGCTCCAGGCGGCGATGGACGGCTACCAGGTCACCACCCTGGACGAGGTCGTCGAGACCGCCGACATCTTCGTCACCACGACGGGCAACAAGGACATCATCATGGCCGCGGACATGGCCAAGATGAAGCACCAGGCCATCGTCGGCAACATCGGCCACTTCGACAACGAGATCGACATGGCCGGCCTGGCCAAGATCCCC
This sequence comes from Streptomyces sp. SCA2-17, assembly GCF_044336695.1. Classification (NCBI taxonomy): domain Bacteria; kingdom Bacillati; phylum Actinomycetota; class Actinomycetes; order Kitasatosporales; family Streptomycetaceae; genus Streptomyces; species Streptomyces sp. SCA2-17. Next base: position 2,276,870 of record NZ_CP117521.1, on the reverse strand, counting down.
GGCATCGTGAAGGACGAGGTCAAGCCGCAGGTCCACACCTGGACCTTCGAGGACGGCAAGGTCCTCATCGTGCTGTCCGAGGGCCGCCTGCTGAACCTCGGCAACGCGACCGGCCACCCGTCGTTCGTCATGTCCAACTCGTTCGCGGACCAGACGCTGGCCCAGATCGAGCTGTTCACGAAGCCGGAGTCCTACCCGACGGACGTCTACGTCCTGCCGAAGCAGCTGGACGAGAAGGTGGCCCGCCTCCACCTCGACGCGCTCGGCGTCAAGCTGACCACGCTCCGCCCGGAGCAGGCCGCCTACATTGGTGTCCCGGTGGAGGGCCCGTACAAGCCGGACCACTACCGCTACTGATACCGACGCAGCACGACCAGCAAGATCAGTACGTCCAGCAAGACGCACAGCAACACGAACAGCAGTCGGTAGCAGGCCCCTGCCGGGAAGGCAGGGGCCTGTCCCCGTTCTGTCGAGGACCCCACCATGCCCCGCGGCCGCTACTCGCTCCATGACCCGCACGACCACACCCCCCTCGGTGAAGAGCACTTCCACTGCGCCACCGGCCCCTCCGGCTGGCGCTACGTCTCGCAGCTCACCACTCCCGCCGGCGACCACACCGGCTCCGTCGACCTCACCCTCGACGACCTGGGCCGCCCCATCCGCCTACAGCTCCAGGCCGCGGACTGGCAGGTGCGCGGCGCGGCCCTCGACGGGGTGACCTGGGTCCGCACGGATCCGACCGGCGAGCACGCCACGGAGGGCAATGTCCCGGAGGCGCGCGCCTTCACCGGCGCGTCCCCCGCCTTCTACGTCGCCCTGGCCCGCGCACTGCGCCTGACACCCGGCGCAGGCGCCACGCGCATCCGGCTGGTCGGCTTCACCACCCCCGTCCTCGCCCCCCGGACCCTCGACCAGTCGTGGGCCCTGGTCAGCAGGACAGCACACGCCACTGACAACGGCCCCCTCCAAGTGGACGAGTACCAGGTCAGCGATCTGGAGACCGGCGAGCAGCACACGGTGAACCTGGCAGGCGACGTGGTCCTGTCGGCCCCCGGCATCGAGCTCGAGGAGCTGGACAGCCCGCCGTCGACGTTCACCTGAGGTTCAGGCCGGTGACTCGATGTGCGGAGGGGCTGGTCAGCCTGGTACTGTCCTCTTCGCCCCACAAGACCTGTTGACACGGGAGGAGTGGGGAGGTAGATTCGAACGGTTGCCGGGGGAGCTGGACAGGCTCCCACGCAGCGGTTAGTGTCTATAGCGCTCTGGTGGTGAACGAGATTCGCCCCGAGCACCTTGATTCCTTATCGGAAAGCAGAAAGCCGATTAGCTCGGCCGGAAAGCGTCTGATAAAGTCGGGATCACCGCCGGAAAGCGAAAGCTGAAAGGTGAAACCCCGCTCCAACAGGGGGCCGGAAAAGCGATTCGGACCGGAAACGGAACGGAAAACGGATCTGGTAAGGTTGGAAACAACGAAGGGAAGCGCCCGGAGGAAAGCCCGAGAGGGTGAGTACAAAGGAAGCGTCCGTTCCTTGAGAACTCAACAGCGTGCCAAAAGTCAACGCCAGACTATAAAATACCCCGTCTCCGGTCATCTTTGATCGGGACGCGGTTCCTTTGAAAAGTCCTTCCTCTAGAGGAAGGCACACAGCGAGGACGCTGTGAACGACCGGGATTATTCCTCCTGGTTGTTCCGCTCTCGTGGTGTATGACCCGATTACGGGTAAACATTCACGGAGAGTTTGATCCTGGCTCAGGACGAACGCTGGCGGCGTGCTTAACACATGCAAGTCGAACGATGAAGCCCTTCGGGGTGGATTAGTGGCGAACGGGTGAGTAACACGTGGGCAATCTGCCCTGCACTCTGGGACAAGCCCTGGAAACGGGGTCTAATACCGGATATGACCTTTGAGGGCATCTTCAAAGGTGGAAAGCTCCGGCGGTGCAGGATGAGCCCGCGGCCTATCAGCTTGTTGGTGGGGTGATGGCCTACCAAGGCGACGACGGGTAGCCGGCCTGAGAGGGCGACCGGCCACACTGGGACTGAGACACGGCCCAGACTCCTACGGGAGGCAGCAGTGGGGAATATTGCACAATGGGCGAAAGCCTGATGCAGCGACGCCGCGTGAGGGATGACGGCCTTCGGGTTGTAAACCTCTTTCAGCAGGGAAGAAGCGAAAGTGACGGTACCTGCAGAAGAAGCGCCGGCTAACTACGTGCCAGCAGCCGCGGTAATACGTAGGGCGCAAGCGTTGTCCGGAATTATTGGGCGTAAAGAGCTCGTAGGCGGCTTGTCACGTCGGATGTGAAAGCCCGGGGCTTAACCCCGGGTCTGCATTCGATACGGGCAGGCTAGAGTTCGGTAGGGGAGATCGGAATTCCTGGTGTAGCGGTGAAATGCGCAGATATCAGGAGGAACACCGGTGGCGAAGGCGGATCTCTGGGCCGATACTGACGCTGAGGAGCGAAAGCGTGGGGAGCGAACAGGATTAGATACCCTGGTAGTCCACGCCGTAAACGTTGGGAACTAGGTGTGGGCGACATTCCACGTCGTCCGTGCCGCAGCTAACGCATTAAGTTCCCCGCCTGGGGAGTACGGCCGCAAGGCTAAAACTCAAAGGAATTGACGGGGGCCCGCACAAGCAGCGGAGCATGTGGCTTAATTCGACGCAACGCGAAGAACCTTACCAAGGCTTGACATACACCGGAAACGGCCAGAGATGGTCGCCCCCTTGTGGTCGGTGTACAGGTGGTGCATGGCTGTCGTCAGCTCGTGTCGTGAGATGTTGGGTTAAGTCCCGCAACGAGCGCAACCCTTGTCCTGTGTTGCCAGCATGCCCTTCGGGGTGATGGGGACTCACAGGAGACTGCCGGGGTCAACTCGGAGGAAGGTGGGGACGACGTCAAGTCATCATGCCCCTTATGTCTTGGGCTGCACACGTGCTACAATGGCCGGTACAATGAGCTGCGATACCGTGAGGTGGAGCGAATCTCAAAAAGCCGGTCTCAGTTCGGATTGGGGTCTGCAACTCGACCCCATGAAGTTGGAGTTGCTAGTAATCGCAGATCAGCATTGCTGCGGTGAATACGTTCCCGGGCCTTGTACACACCGCCCGTCACGTCACGAAAGTCGGTAACACCCGAAGCCGGTGGCCCAACCCTTGTGGAGGGAGCCGTCGAAGGTGGGACTGGCGATTGGGACGAAGTCGTAACAAGGTAGCCGTACCGGAAGGTGCGGCTGGATCACCTCCTTTCTAAGGAGCATATAGCCGACTGCAAGCGAATGACTTGCACGGTTGCTCATGGGTGGAACGTTGACTATTCGGCACAGTTCAGGATCTCCCTGTTAGTACTGCTTCGGCGTGGAACACAGAGAGTGAGTGGCTGGGCCGGGCACGCTGTTGGGTGTCTGAGGGTACGAGCGTTGCTCGTCCTTCTTGACGCCGGCCCCAGTGAACTCCGGGTTTTGGTCCGGGGGTGATGGGTGGCTGGTCGTTGCTTGAGAACTGCACAGTGGACGCGAGCATCTGTGGCCAAGTTTTTAAGGGCGCACGGTGGATGCCTTGGCACCAGGAACCGATGAAGGACGTGGGAGGCCGCGATAGGCCCCGGGGAGCTGTCAACCGAGCTTTGATCCGGGGGTGTCCGAATGGGGAAACCCGGCAGTCGTCATGGGCTGTCACCCGCTGCTGAACACATAGGCAGTGTGGAGGGAACGCGGGGAAGTGAAACATCTCAGTACCCGCAGGAAGAGAAAACAACCGTGATTCCGGGAGTAGTGGCGAGCGAAACCGGATGAGGCCAAACCGTATGTGTGTGATACCCGGCAGGGGTTGCGCATGCGGGGTTGTGGGATCTCTTTTTCATAGTCTGCCGGCTGTGAGACGAGTCAGAAACCGTATGGATAGGCGAAGGACATGCGAAAGGTCCGGCGTAGAGGGTAAGACCCCCGTAGCTGAAATCTATGCGGCTCGTTTAAGAGACACCCAAGTAGCACGGGGCCCGAGAAATCCCGTGTGAATCTGGCGGGACCACCCGTTAAGCCTAAATATTCCCTGGTGACCGATAGCGGATAGTACCGTGAGGGAATGGTGAAAAGTACCGCGGGAGCGGAGTGAAATAGTACCTGAAACCGTGTGCCTACAAGCCGTGGGAGCGTCGCTTGCAAGCTTGCTTGCAAGTCGTGACTGCGTGCCTTTTGAAGAATGAGCCTGCGAGTTTGCGGTGTGTTGCGAGGTTAACCCGTGTGGGGAAGCCGTAGCGAAAGCGAGTCCGAATAGGGCGATTGAGTAGCGCGCCCAAGACCCGAAGCGGAGTGATCTAGCCATGGGCAGGTTGAAGCGGAGGTAAGACTTCGTGGAGGACCGAACCCACCAGGGTTGAAAACCTGGGGGATGACCTGTGGTTAGGGGTGAAAGGCCAATCAAACTCCGTGATAGCTGGTTCTCCCCGAAATGCATTTAGGTGCAGCGTCGTGTGTTTCTTGCCGGAGGTAGAGCACTGGATAGGCGATGGGCCCTACCGGGTTACTGACCTTAGCCAAACTCCGAATGCCGGTAAGTGAGAGCGCGGCAGTGAGACTGTGGGGGATAAGCTCCATGGTCGAGAGGGAAACAGCCCAGAGCATCGACTAAGGCCCCTAAGCGTACGCTAAGTGGGAAAGGATGTGGAGTCGCAGAGACAACCAGGAGGTTGGCTTAGAAGCAGCCACCCTTGAAAGAGTGCGTAATAGCTCACTGGTCAAGTGATTCCGCGCCGACAATGTAGCGGGGCTCAAGCGTACCGCCGAAGTCGTGTCATTGCAGCAATACTCCCAACGGAGGCTGTGATGGGTAGGGGAGCGTCGTGTGCCGGGTGAAGCAGCCGCGGAAGCGAGTTGTGGACGGTTCACGAGTGAGAATGCAGGCATGAGTAGCGATACACACGTGGGAAACGTGTGCGCCGATTGACTAAGGGTTCCTGGGTCAAGCTGATCTGCCCAGGGTAAGTCGGGACCTAAGGCGAGGCCGACAGGCGTAGTCGATGGACAACCGGTTGATATTCCGGTACCCGCTTTGAAACGCCCAATATCGAATCCATTAATGCTAAGGCCGTGAAGCCGCCCTGGACCCTTCGGGGAAAGGGGAGTGGTGGAGCCGCTGACCCAAGGTGGTAGTAGGTAAGCGATGGGGTGACGCAGGAAGGTAGTCCAGCCCGGGCGGTGGTAGTCCCGGGGTAAGGGTGTAGGGCGCTGTCCAGGCAAATCCGGACAGCATGAAGCCTGAGACCTGATGCCGAGCCGATTGTGGTGAAGTGGATGATCCTATGCTGTCGAGAAAAGCCTCTAGCGAGTTTCATGGCGGCCCGTACCCTAAACCGACTCAGGTGGTCAGGTAGAGAATACCGAGGCGTTCGGGTGAACTATGGTTAAGGAACTCGGCAAAATGCCCCCGTAACTTCGGGAGAAGGGGGGCCACAACCGGTGATCGGATTTACTCCGTGAGCTGGGGGTGGCCGCAGAGACCAGCGAGAAGCGACTGTTTACTAAAAACACAGGTCCGTGCGAAGCCGTAAGGCGATGTATACGGACTGACGCCTGCCCGGTGCTGGAACGTTAAGGGGACCGGTTAGCTCCATTTCGGTGGGGCGAAGCTGAGAACTTAAGCGCCAGTAAACGGCGGTGGTAACTATAACCATCCTAAGGTAGCGAAATTCCTTGTCGGGTAAGTTCCGACCTGCACGAATGGCGTAACGACTTCTCGACTGTCTCAACCATAGGCCCGGTGAAATTGCACTACGAGTAAAGATGCTCGTTTCGCGCAGCAGGACGGAAAGACCCCGGGACCTTTACTATAGCTTGATATTGGTGTTCGGTTCGGCTTGTGTAGGATAGGTGGGAGACTGTGAAGTCATGGCGCCAGCCATGGTGGAGTCGTCGTTGAAATACCACTCTGGTCGTGCTGGATGTCTAACCTGGGTCCGTGATCCGGATCAGGGACAGTGTCTGGTGGGTAGTTTAACTGGGGCGGTTGCCTCCTAAAGAGTAACGGAGGCGCCCAAAGGTTCCCTCAGCCTGGTTGGCAATCAGGTGTTGAGTGTAAGTGCACAAGGGAGCTTGACTGTGAGACCGACGGGTCGAGCAGGGACGAAAGTCGGGACTAGTGATCCGGCGGTGGCTTGTGGAAGCGCCGTCGCTCAACGGATAAAAGGTACCCCGGGGATAACAGGCTGATCTTCCCCAAGAGTCCATATCGACGGGATGGTTTGGCACCTCGATGTCGGCTCGTCGCATCCTGGGGCTGGAGTCGGTCCCAAGGGTTGGGCTGTTCGCCCATTAAAGCGGTACGCGAGCTGGGTTTAGAACGTCGTGAGACAGTTCGGTCCCTATCCGCTGTGCGCGTAGGAGTCTTGAGAAGGGCTGTCCCTAGTACGAGAGGACCGGGACGGACGAACCTCTGGTGTGCCAGTTGTCCTGCCAAGGGCATGGCTGGTTGGCTACGTTCGGGAGGGATAACCGCTGAAAGCATCTAAGCGGGAAGCCTGCTTCGAGATGAGGACTCCCACCCACTTGATGGGGTAAGGCTCCCAGTAGACGACTGGGTTGATAGGCCAGGTGTGGAAGACCGGTAACGGTTGGAGCTGACTGGTACTAATAGGCCGAGGGCTTGTCCTCAGTTGCTCGCGTCCACTGTGTTAGTTCTGAAGTAACGACCTGTGAAAACAGCCGGGTTGGTTAACTTCATAGTGTTTCGGTGGTCATAGCGTTAGGGAAACGCCCGGTTACATTCCGAACCCGGAAGCTAAGCCTTTCAGCGCCGATGGTACTGCATGGGGGACCGTGTGGGAGAGTAGGACGCCGCCGAACAATTATTCAGCCTCAGGCCTGGGATATTTATCCCAGGCCTGAGGCTTTTTTGCGTTCCGGAGCATTTCCCCGGCCCGCTCGGCCGCTTTCCTTACCGGAAAGCAGCCGAGCGGAACAGCTACTTGTCCCCGCCCGCCGACCGCACGAGCTCGACATCAAGGGACTCGCGCCGGATGCGCTGGTCCATGTACAGCAGGGCCGTCATGCCGGCCGAAACCGGCAACGTAAGAGTCGAGCTGACTACCGCCGCAATACCGATCTCGATCAGCGACGCCCAGTCAGTGGCATCAGCCACCGACTGGCCCCCGGGTCCATGGACAAAGACGTCGAAGACGAGAACGACAGCCTGGGCCATCAAACCCACCAGCGCCGTCAGCAGGATGGAGATGAGCTGGATGCCGAAGACGCGCCACCACGAGCCCCGCACCAGCTTCGCCGACCGCCGCATCGCTGCCGCAACGCCCTGCTTCTCCAGCATCAGCGCCGGCGCCGCGAGGCTGTAGCGGATCCACAGCCAGGTGGCCACGACCATCGCCACCAGCCCGCCCAGTGCCGTCAGCGACATTCCTACCTGCTCCGCCCCTGCTGCCGCCGCCAGGAGCCCCCAGACGATGCCGACAGCGAACACGCCGATCAGCAGCATCGGCACCAGGATCATGAGGCCGGCCATGCGACCCAGCTGCGGCCTCGCGCTCCGCCACGCCTCCCGGGCGGTGACCGGGCGCCCCAGGACCGCCCGGCTGACGATCACCGTCAGGAGAGCCGCTGCCGTGATGGAACCGACCAGGCTGAGCAGCCAGACCACGCCGATCCCGCCCATGCCGTTGCCTATGGCCTCGACCAGCTCCTGCGGGGTCTCCGGGGTCGCTCCACCGAGCGGGTCGAGCTCGGGCGTCCCCCGGTCCCACAGCCGGTCGACCACCGTCGCCACGGCCTGAGTGCCGACCGCGACCGTCAGCGAAATGCCGAGGACAGCCCGCCAGTGGATGCGCATCGTGCGTACCGCGCCCTCCACGATCTCGCCGGCCTGCAACGGGCGCAGCGGGATCACCCCGGGCTGCGGCGCCTGCGGCCGTCCCCACGGGGGCCGCCCTGCCTGCTGCCAGCCCGGCTGCGGCCCCGGCTGCCCCGGCACGCCGCCCTGGCCGCCTCCCTGGCCCGGGCCGGGGTACGAATGAGCCCGGGCTCTCTCGCGCCCGGCCCGGCGCTGCCGCGGCGGGCCCTGGGAGGAAGCCGACCAGTCACCCGGCGGCGGCTGCTCCTGTGCCCACTGCACGGGAAGCCCCTCCTGAGCGGCCTTGTCGGCCTTGCCGGCCGCATCGGCCGGGCCGGTGGCCTTGTCGGTCTCGTCGGACGGGGAGGATCCGGGCGAGGTCCGGCCCGGAGAGTCAGTCATGTGCGTCTCGCTCCTTCTCGGTGCCCGCCCGTCCGCCGGTGCGGCGGCGAGCGGCTGCCAGCAATCGTGTCACGGGCTCTTCAACGCTCCGCGAGGCGCAGAGGCGCCCGGGACGGCTCGTCAGCTCGTACGGGGGAGGAATCCGCAGGCGACCTTTCCCTGCCCGGGCGTCCGGGCCAGACTGGTCAGATGGCTGATCAGTTCGCGGCATCCATGGCGTCCGTCGAGCCCGGCTCCGTTCCTTCGCTCAGATGGGAGGAACGGCCGGAGGGGCCCGTGCTCGTGCTCCTGGACCAGCGCAGACTTCCCGCGGAGGAGGTCGAGCTGGTGTGCACGGACGTACCGGCGCTGGTCGACGCGATCCGCTCGCTCGCCGTGCGCGGCGCCCCGCTGCTGGGGATCGCCGGGGCGTACGGGATGGCGCTGGCGGCCGTGCGCGGCTTCGACGTGGCGGATGCCGCCGAGCTGCTCGCGCACGCGCGCCCCACGGCTGTGAACCTCGCCTACGGGGTGCAGCGTGCGCGGGCGGCGTACGAGAAGGCTCTTCACGAACGGCTGGGCCGCGAGCAGGCCGCCGCGGTCACCCTCGCCGAGGCGCGTGCCCTGCACCGTGAGGACGCGGAGGCCAGCGCGCGCATGGCGGAGCACGGGCTGGCCCTGCTGGAGGAGCTCGTGCCCGGCGGCGGGTTCCGGGTGCTCACCCACTGCAATACGGGGGCGCTGGTCTCCGGCGGCGAGGGCACGGCCCTCGCCGTGGCGGGTGCCGCGCATCGCGTGGGGCAGCTGAGGCGCCTGTGGGTGGATGAGACGCGGCCGCTGCTCCAGGGGGCGCGGCTGACGGCGTACGAGGCGGCCCGGGCCGGTATGGCGTACACGTTGCTGACCGACAACGCCGCGGGGTCGCTGTTCGCCGCGGGCGAGGTGGACGCGGTGCTGATCGGTGCGGACCGGATAGCCGCCGACGGCTCGGTGGCGAATAAGGTGGGCAGCTATCCGCTGGCGGTGCTGGCCCGCTATCACCACGTGCCGTTCGTGGTCGTGGCCCCGGTGAGCACCGTGGATCTCGCGACGCCCGCGGGCTCGGCGATCGAGGTGGAGCAGCGCGCGGGGCACGAGGTGACGGAGTTTACTGTCGTGCCCCCGGGGGCAGGCGCGGAACCGGGGACGGGTGTGCCGGTGGCCCCGCTGGGGACCACGGCGTACAACCCTGCGTTCGATGTCACACCGCCCGAGCTGGTGACCGCGATCGTCACGGAGAACGGCGTGGTGTCGCCGGTGACCCGGGCCGGCCTGGCGGAGCTCTGTGCCGGGCCGCAGCAGGGATCCGGGAGTGAGCCGGGCTGATCCGCACGTGTACTGTCCACCCCTGGCGGCGAACGCGATCGGGGTCCCAGGTCAACGGGACACACCGGAATGTGTCAGTCGCGCCAGGTGAGCTCCGTCACCCGGCTCTATGGACCGGATGCGAAAATGGGATGATGTCGATATGAAGGGACGCGTCCTTGTCGTCGACGACGACACCGCACTGGCCGAGATGCTCGGCATTGTGCTGCGTGGTGAGGGTTTCGAGCCGTCGTTCGTTGCGGACGGCGACAAGGCACTTGCTGCTTTTCGTGAGGTAAAGCCCGATCTTGTCCTGCTCGACCTGATGCTGCCCGGCCGGGACGGCATCGAGGTGTGCCGGCTCATCCGCGCCGAGTCCGGTGTGCCGATCGTGATGCTGACCGCGAAGAGCGACACGGTCGACGTGGTCGTCGGCCTGGAGTCGGGGGCGGACGACTACATCGTCAAGCCGTTCAAGCCGAAGGAGCTGGTGGCGCGGATCCGCGCCCGCCTGCGCCGCTCGGAGGAGCCCGCGCCGGAGCAGCTGGCGATAGGTGACCTGGTCATCGACGTGGCCGGGCACTCGGTCAAGCGCGACGGCCAGTCGATCGCGCTGACGCCGCTCGAGTTCGACCTGCTGGTCGCGCTCGCCCGCAAGCCGTGGCAGGTCTTCACCCGCGAGGTGCTCCTGGAGCAGGTGTGGGGCTACCGCCACGCGGCCGACACCCGCCTCGTCAACGTGCACGTCCAGCGGCTGCGCTCCAAGGTCGAGAAGGACCCGGAGCGGCCGGAGATCGTGGTGACCGTTCGTGGTGTGGGCTACAAGGCCGGGCCGAGCTGACATGTCGGGCAACGGTGCCGCCCCGGAGCGGGGCGTGGGGCGGCCCGTCGAGACGGCGGGCGGCATATCCCTTCTCCGGCGGCTGTGGCGGGCGGGGCGGATGCTGTCCGACGGCGCGGCCGCGGGACCGGTCCACCCCGTCCTGAGGCTGTACGTGCGCTGGGTGCGGCGACCGCTGCTGCCCGCGATGCGGCTGTGGCGGCGCAACATCCAGCTGCGCGTGGTCGCGACCACGCTGCTGATGTCGGTGGGCGTGGTGCTGCTGCTCGGCGTCGTCGTCATCGGGCAGGTCCGCAACGGCCTGCTGGAGGCCAAGCGGCACGCGTCGCTGAGCCAGGCCGAGGGCGGTTTCAAGGCGGCGCGGGACGCCGCCGACGCCGCGGGCGACACCCGCGGGCAGGACGCGCAGTCCGGCAGTCGCAGCGCCACTGATCCCGGGGCGTGGCTGACGGCCCAGGTGCAGCAGCTGTCCAGCGGCGGGCAGGGCGTCTACCACGTGGTGGCGCTCAGCTCGGGGAGCGGCGACCTCGCGTACGGCGATTCCGGCTACGGCGACGTCTCGTCCGCCGGCGCGCGCGGCCCGCGTGCCTCCGGTGACATCGACCCCGAGGCCAGCATCCCCGCGGACCTGCGGAAACAGCTGGACGTCAAGACCGGTGCGCTGTGGAAGTCCGCGTCGGTCAAGCACAACGCCTCCGACGAGGGCGAGCCCGCGCTGGTCGTAGGCAAGCGCATGTACGACCCCAACGGCAAGGCGTACCAGCTGTACTACCTCTTCCCGTACACCCAGGAGGAGAAGTCGCTGGGCCTGGTCAGGGGCACGCTCGCGACCGCCGGGGTGTTCGTGGTCGTGCTGCTCGGGGCCATCGCCTGGCTCGTGGTGCGGCAGATCGTCACGCCCGTACGGATGGCCGCCGGCATCTCCGAGCGGCTCGCGGCGGGCGTGCTGCAAGAACGTATGAAGGTCACCGGCGAGGACGACATCGCCCGTCTCGGTGAAGCCTTCAACAAGATGGCGCAGAACCTCCAGGTCAAGATCCAGCAGCTGGAGCAGCTGTCGCGGATGCAGCGGCGCTTCGTCTCGGACGTCTCGCACGAGCTGCGGACGCCGCTGACGACCGTCCGCATGGCCGCCGAGGTCATCCACGAGGCCCGCGAGGACTTCGACCCGGTCACGGCGCGCTCGGCGGAGCTGCTGTACGGGCAGGTCGACCGCTTCGAGTCGCTGCTGGCCGACCTGCTGGAGATCAGCCGTTTCGACGCGGGCGCCGCGGCCCTGGAGGCCGAGCCGGTCGACCTGCGGGACGTCGTCAACCGCGTGATCGAGGGCGCCCTGCCGCTCGCGGAACGCAAGGGCAGCCTGCTGCTGGTGCAGGGCGCCGAGCAGCCGGTGATGGCCGAGGCCGACGCGCGGCGCGTGGAGCGCGTGCTGCGCAACCTCGTGGTCAACGCCGTGGAGCACGGCGAGGGCCGGGACGTGGTCGTGCGGCTGGCGGCGGCCGGCGGCGCGGTCGCGGTCGCGGTACGGGACTACGGCGTCGGGCTCAAGCCCGGCGAGGCGACGCGGGTGTTCAACCGCTTCTGGCGTGCCGACCCGGCGCGTGCCCGCACCACCGGCGGCACGGGCCTGGGCCTGTCGATCGCCGTGGAGGACGCGCGGCTGCACGGCGGCTGGCTGCAGGCGTGGGGCGAGCCGGGCGGCGGTTCGCAGTTCCGGCTGACCCTGCCCGCCACGGCGGGCGACACGCTGCGCGGCTCGCCCATTCCGCTGGAGCCGGAGGACTCGCGGCGCAACCGCGGGCTGAACGACGCCGGAGCGCCGCCGGCCGTCGCCGGCCGGGCCGGGAGCGTGCCGCCGCAGGGCGGCGGCCTGAAGCCCGTACCGCCGCAGGCGAGGAACGTGCCCGCCGTGGACCCGGCGGCGCTGCCGGGCAGCGGTGCCCGCGTGGTGGCCCGGGCGGGCGGCCAGGGCAATGGGCAGCAGGACGGTGGCAAGCCCGCGGCCGGTGCCGCGGAGGAACGTGCGGGAGAACGCGAAGGGCGGGCGCGTGGGCGCTGAACGCAATCGCCGCTGGCGGACCGCCGGGTTCGGCGCGCTCGTCGTCAGCGGTGTGCTGCTGGCCGGGTGCGCCTCGATGCCCGACAGCGGTGAGGTGCGGCCGGTCGACTCGTCGCAGCGCGCCGACGCGGACTCGCAGGTGCGGGTCTACGGCGTGGCGCCGCACAAGGGCGAGCGCCCGCAGGAGCTGGTGACGGGCTTCCTGGAGGCCACCACCAGCGACGACCCGGACTACGGCACGGCGCGCATGTACCTGGCCAAGAGCAAGCAGCGGTCGTGGAACCCGGCCGGCGGCACGGTGGTGCTGGCCGAGCCGCCGCAGGTGCACGTGGAGCGCGCCGACGACCGCGAGCAGGACTACACCGTCACGCTGATCGGCAAGCAGGTCGCCAGGATTGACGCCAAGCACGCGTACAAGCCGGAAGAGGGCACGTACAAGGAGCGGATCCACGTCACGCGCGAGGGCGGCGAGTGGCGCATCGACGACCTGCCGTCCGGCCTGGTGCTCGGCGTCGCCGACTTCCAGCGCATCTACCGCTCCGTCAACAAGTACTACTTCGCGGAGCTGGGTTCGTCCGGGCCGGTCAAGGGGCGGGCGATCCTCGTCGCCGACCCCGTCTACCTCCGCAAGCGCATAGACCCCGTGACCTCCACGGTCAACGCGGTGCTGGACGGGCCGACCAACTGGCTGGACCCGGTGGCCGCGACGGCCTTCCCGACCGGCACCAAGGTCGTGGACCAGCACCTGTCCGTGGACGACTCCAACGCCCTGAAGATCCGCCTCAACGGGAAGGCCGCGGGCACCAACGAGGGGCAGTGCCGGCGCATGGCCGCGCAGCTCCTCTACACCGTGCAGGACCAGTCGGCGAAGGTCTCCGAGGTGGTGCTCCAGCGGGAGAACGGCTCGCAGCTGTGCTCGCTGGGGCGGGAGGAGGCGCGCAAGTACGCCCCTGACCAGGCCGCCGGCCGCGGCGCCGACCAGCAGTACTTCGTGGACGCGCAGCACCGGATGGTGAGCCTGGCCGACGGCGACGAGGAGCCGCGCCGGGTGCCGGGCCCGTTCGGGTCCGACGGTGCCTTGCAGCTGCGGTCGGTCGCCGTGGACCGCGGGGAGCGGCACGCCGCGGGCGTGGCGAACAACGGGCAGGCGCTGTACGTCACCGGCCTGGAGGCGGGTGCGTCGCTGGGTGAGCCGCGGGTGACCGCGCGCGGCGGGGTGAAGTCGGGGCTGACGGCCCCGAGTTGGGACGGGCTCGGCGATCTGTGGGTCGCCGACCAGGACCCGGACCGGCCGCGGCTGCTGCGGCTGCCGGGCGGCACGGGCACCCCGGAGGAGGTCCAGGTGCCGCGGCTCGACGGGCGCATCACCGGGCTGCGGGTCGCGGCCGACGGGGTGCGGATCGCGCTGCTGGTGACCAAGGGCGACCGGACGAGCCTGAAGCTGGGCCGGGTCGAGCGGCACGGGAGCGCGGGGCGGCTGAACCTGTCGGTGCAGGAACTGCAGTCCGTGGCGCCGCGGTTGGAGCAGGTCGACGCGGTGTCGTGGGCGGGCGGGAGCCGGCTGCTGGTCGCGGGCAACGAGCAGGGCGGGTTGCAGCAGTTGCAGTACATCGACACGGACGGCTCGCTGTCGAACGCCTCCGCGCTGCCCGGGATCACGGGCGTGCGCGGCGTCGCGGCGTCGGAGAGCACCACCAAGGCGCCGGCGCTGGTGGCGGAGCGGGACGGCGGGATCGTCCGGCTGCTGCCGGACAGCAACTGGAAGCTGGTGACCAAGGAAGGCTCGGCGCCGGTCTATCCGGGATAGCGGGAGGTCCGCCGGGGCGAGGCTCCGGGAGTGCGCCGGGGGCGTGCCGCGAGGTCTCCCCGGGAGTTTTCCACAGGGGTGGCGGGGCGCCGCGGCCGGCGGGACAGTGGATCTGTGCGCGGGTGGTGGCAGGAGATCGCCGGGCTGGTGCTGCCGGGCGAGTGCGCGGGTTGCGGGCGGCCGCGGTCCGTGCTGTGCGAAGTGTGCCGGGCGGCGCTGGGCGGGAGCGGCGCGTGGCGCGCCAGGCCGGATCCGGAGCCGGCCGGGCTGCCGCCGGTCCATGCCGCCGCCCTGTACGAGGGCCCGGTGCGCTCGGCGCTGCTCGCGCACAAGGAGCGCGGGGCCCTGGGGCTGGCGGGTCCGCTGGGGGCTGCCCTGGCGGGCGCGGTGCGCTGCGCGGCCAGTAGCCCGGGTGGTGGCGGGTGGGGCGGGGGAGGGGCCCTGGAGGCCGGTGAAAGGCCCTTGCTGCTCGTCCCCGTCCCCTCCGCCCGCCGTGCCGTCGCCGCCCGGGGCCACGACGCGGGCCGGCGGCTCGCTCTCGGCGCCGCGCGGGCCCTTCGCGCGGGCGGGCTTCCGGTTGCCGTGGCGGCCGTGCTGCGGCAGTGCAGGGTCGTCGCCGATCAGGCCGGGCTCGGCGCCCGGCAGCGCAGGGCGAATGTCGCCGGTGCACTAGGGGTACGTATGGGAGCAGAGAGGCTGTTGATGCGCGAAGGGCCGGTGGTGCTGGTAGACGACCTGATGACCACCGGGTCCTCGCTGGCCGAGGCGGCCCGTGCCGTCTCGCTCGCGGGCGGGTGCGTAGTGGGCGCCGCCGTCGTGGCCGCGTCCGGTGCCGACCCGCGCTCGGCTGAAAAGAACCGGAACTGAAGGCCAATGTCATTCGTTGCTGATGGTAACGGCAAGCAAACACCTGAATGGAGGTACGTCCCGGTAGGGGCTACCGACAGGCGTCCGAGCGAGATATGTTCGGTTGTGAGGAATGGCAGGGGCTATGCCTCGCATTTCCGAATGGCGCGCTTTGCTCGCTTTCGCGGAAGCTTGAAGTCGATGGGGTGCAGACCTTGCCGATGGGGGAGGAGGAGGTGAAAACCGCCAAGTCGGTGGCTCCGGGTATCCCCGGAGTCTGATGCAAGAGGGATGCGCTCCGCACCTTCGGCGGGGCGATCCGGGAACGGAGTTCTGCGTGGACATCGTCGTCAAAGGCCGCAAGACCGAGGTGCCCGAGCGCTTTCGCAAGCACGTGGCCGAGAAGCTGAAGCTGGACAAGATCCAGAAGCTCGACGGCAAGGTGATCAGCCTCGACGTCGAGGTGTCCAAGGAGCCCAACCCCAGGCAGGCCGACCGCTCCGACCGGGTGGAGATCACGGTGCGTTCCCGTGGCCCGGTGATCCGCGCGGAGGCCGCAGCAACCGATCCGTACGTCGCACTGGACCTGGCCACCAGCAAGCTCGAAGCACGACTGCGCAAGCAGAACGACAAGCGCCACACCCGGCGGGGTAACGGCCGCATCCCCGCGAGCGATGTCGCATCGACCGTCATCGGCGCCGCCGAGCTCACCGACAGCGGTGAACTGGCCACCGATCAGGCGGCGGACGGGGTGCCGGTCACCCGCATGGGATCCCTGGAGATCCGCGGCGAGGGCCCCTTGGTGGTCCGCGAGAAGACCCACTCCGCAGCGCCCATGACCCTCGACCAGGCGCTCTACGAAATGGAGTTGGTCGGGCACGACTTCTATCTGTTCGTCGACTCCGACACCAAGCAACCCAGTGTCGTCTACCGGCGGCACGCCTACGACTACGGCGTCATCCACCTCAATGCCGACCCGCTCTTCGAAGGAGAGCCCGGTGGTGCGGGCGGGGAGCTGGGCGGCTGAGCCGGGAGGCCCGGGCCTCCCGCGTCCATCGCCGTAGTCCACCCGAAGCCAGGTGCCCTCGGAGCGCGCCCCCCGCGCTCCCGGGGCACCGGCGTGCGACGACGGGGCGCCGTGAAGAGCAGGGAAAGCGCGTCCCGGCGTCCCGGCATGAAATCATGACCCCGGCAGCCAACCACCGGCACCGGCGAACCGGTTGGGCGGCGCAGCACGCAGCATGCAGCACGGTGCAACCGCGAGGGGCTCTGGGCCTTCAGGGGTCTTCAGGGGGAGGAACAATGGCGGACAGGTTCGGGCCCGTACTCGAGCCCGGCGAGGACGACGACGAAGGCTCCTGCACGGACAGGGGCGCGGCGCGCGAGGAGCCCATCCGGGTCCTGGTCGTGGACGACCACGCGCTCTTCCGTCGCGGCCTGGAGATCGTGCTGGCCCAGGAGGAGGACATCCAGGTCGTCGGCGAGGCCGGGGACGGCGCGGAGGCGGTGGACAAGGCCGCGGATCTGCTGCCCGACATCGTGCTGATGGACGTCCGCATGCCCAAGCGCGGCGGCATCGAGGCCTGCACCTCCATCAAGGAGGTGGCCCCCAGCGCGAAGATCATCATGCTGACGATCAGCGATGAGGAGGCCGACCTCTACGACGCCATCAAGGCGGGGGCCACCGGCTATCTCCTCAAGGAGATCTCCACCGACGAGGTCGCGACGGCGATCCGGGCGGTGGCGGACGGGCAGTCGCAGATCAGCCCCTCGATGGCTTCCAAGCTCCTCACCGAGTTCAAGTCGATGATCCAGCGCACGGACGAGCGGCGGCTGGTGCCGGCGCCCCGGCTGACCGACCGCGAGCTGGAGGTCCTCAAGCTGGTGGCCACGGGGATGAACAACCGCGACATCGCCAAGGAGTTGTTCATCTCCGAGAACACCGTCAAGAACCACGTGCGGAACATCCTGGAGAAGCTCCAGCTGCACTCCAGGATGGAGGCGGTGGTGTACGCGATGCGGGAGAAGATCCTGGAGATCAGGTAGCCGCGGCACGGGGGCCCGTGGAGCCGGGGGGGGGGCGGCTCGGGCCGGGGCGCTCGGATCAGGGTGCTCAGGCCAGGGACTTCACCAGCTCCGCCGCGAGCTTCGCGTCGTCGCAGCGCTCGATCCGTACGGCGTGGCAGCCCACCCACTCCGCCGCCTCCCGGAGCGCCTCGGCCATGGGCGCCACGGCCTTGGGCCCGTCGAGGGAGACCTGCCGGGCCACCAGCGTGCCGCCGTCGCGCGCCGGGTCCACACGGCCCAGCAGCCTGCCGCCCGTCAGCAGGGGCATCGCGAAATAGCCGTGTATGCGCTTGGACTTCGGCACGTACGCCTCCAGGCGGTGGGTGAAGCCGAAGATCCGCTCGGTGCGGGGACGGTCCCACACCAGCGAGTCGAACGGCGACAGCAGCGTCGTGCGGTGCCGGCCGCGCGGCGGTGCCGCCAGGGCCTCCGGGTCGGCCCAGGCGGGCTTCGACCAGCCCGCCACCTCGACCGGCACCAGGCCGGTCTCCTCGATGACCGCGTCCACCTGCTCGCCCTTGAGGCGGTGGTAGTCGGCGAGGTCCGCCCTGGTCGCCACGCCCATCGCGGCGCCGGCCTGCGCCACCAGGCGCCGGGTGCACGCCGCGTCGTCCAGGTCGTCGTGGAAGAGCTCGTCCGGGACGGCGCGCTCGGCCAGGTCGTACACGCGCTTCCAGCCGCGCCGCCGGGTGCAGACCACCTCACCGGTGTCCAGCAGCCACTCCACCGCGATCTTCGTCTCGGACCAGTCGTACCACTCGCCGCCGTTCTTGGCGCCGCCCAGCTCCGTGGCCGTCAGCGGGCCCTCGGCCTTCAGCCGCTCGCGGACGGCGGCGCACGAGCGCTCGGCGTCCTCCATCACGTGCCAGCGGTGGCCGCGGGCCTGGAAGGCCCGGCGCCGGAAGGCGAACAGCGGCCACTCCTCGACGGGCAGGATGCACGCGGCGTGCGACCAGTACTCGAAGGCGTGATCGCCCGACCAGTAGGCCGCCTCGACCGTGTCCCGCCCGACCGCGCCCAGCCGCGCGTACGGCACCAGCTCGTGCGAGCGGGCGAGCACCGAGATCGTGTCCAGCTGGACGGCCCCCAGCCGGCGCAGCACGCCGCGCGTGCCCGCCCGCCGGTCCGGGGCGCCGAGCAGGCCCTGCGCGCGCAGGGCCAGCCGGCGGGCGTCATCGGCCGACAGGTGGTGCTCGGGCTTGCGGGCTCCGGGCTTACGGGCCTTGGCGGAGGCGGCAGTTGTCATGCCGATCACCTTAGGCGGGGGCACTGACAACGCCCCCGGCCGCGGCCCGTCACCCCCAGGCCCCGGCCCGTCACCCCCCCGGTCCGGCCCGGCCCGTCGCCCCCCGGCGCCGGTCAGCCGCGCCCGGGGAAGGGCAGGTAGGGGGCGATGGAGGTCAGTCCCAGGTCGGAGGGGAGCAGGGAGCCGGTCCACGCGTCGCGGCGCGTGCCCGCGTGGGCGATCTTCGCCCGCAAGGTGCCCTCCATCGTGAAGCCCGCCTTCAGGGCCACGGCGCGTGAGCCCTCGTTGCCGGCCTCCGCGTACCACTCCAGGCGTTCGATGCCGAGGCGCTCGAAGGCCCACCGGGCCGCCTCGCGGGCGGCTTCGGCGGTGTATCCGCGGCCGCGCTGCTCCTTGGCGGTCCAGTAGCCGATCTCGGCCTGGCGCTCACGGGAGGGCTGCGGGAGCGGCACCACGCTCATGGAGCCGGCCAGCCGTCCCCCCTCACGAGTGAACACGCCCCACGTATAGACGGAGTCGTCGCGCCAGCCGGCCGGGCAGGTCTCGCCGATGAAGGCCCGGGCGTCCTCGGGGGCGTACGGAGAGGGCACGCTCGTGTACCGCGGGATGTCCGGATCCTGGCAGGCGGCGTGCAGCGCGGGCGCGTCGGCGGCGGTGAAGGGGCGCAGCAGCAGGCGCTCGGTGGTGAGGCTCGTGGGCTCCATGGGCGGAGTGTAAGAAGCCGTGGCGGGGCACTCCCGGGGCGGTTCGCTCGTTCCATGGACGGGTGACACCGCGGGTGACACCCGGCCCGGGTGATGACGGACCTCCCGGCGCGGCGGGGTCCTCGCTTACGATGGCCGTTGCGGCGGGGACTGTCCCGTCGTGCCCGCGTACCCGCCCCCTGCCCACGGCGGGGGAGAACCGGTGCCAGGCCCGACCGGCAAGGAGCTAGCCTACGTGTCCGTCTTCGGCAAGATCATGCGTGCAGGAGAAGGCAAGATCCTGCGCAAGCTGCACCGCATCGCGGACCAGGTCAATTCCATCGAAGAGGACTTCCTGACCCTCTCCGACGCCGAGCTGCGCGCCCTGACCGACGAGTACAAGCAGCGCTATGCCGACGGGGAGAGCCTGGACGACCTCCTTCCCGAGGCGTTCGCGACCGTCCGCGAGGCGGCCAAGCGCGTCCTCGGCCAGCGTCACTACGACGTCCAGCTCATGGGCGGTGCCGCCCTGCACCTGGGGTACGTGGCCGAGATGAAGACCGGTGAGGGCAAGACCCTCGTCGGCACCCTCCCGGCGTATCTGAACGCCCTCTCGGGCGAGGGCGTCCACCTGATCACCGTCAACGACTACCTGGCCGAGCGCGACTCCGAGATGATGGGCCGGGTCCACAAGTTCCTGGGCCTGAGCGTCGGCTGCATCCTGGCGAACATGACGCCGGCGCAGCGCCGCGAGCAGTACGGCTGCGACATCACGTACGGCACGAACAACGAGTTCGGCTTCGACTACCTGCGCGACAACATGGCCTGGTCGCAGGACGAGCTGGTCCAGCGCGGGCACAACTTCGCCGTGGTCGACGAGGTCGACTCGATCCTCGTCGACGAGGCCCGTACGCCGCTGATCATCTCGGGCCCGGCCGACCAGGCCACCAAGTGGTACGGGGACTTCGCCAAGCTGGTCACCCGCCTCACCAAGGGCGAGCCGGCCAACCCGCAGAAGGGCGTCGAGGAGACCGGCGACTACGAGGTCGACGAGAAGAAGCGCACGGTCGCCATCCACGAGGCCGGTGTCTCCAAGGTCGAGGACTGGCTGGGCATCGACAACCTCTACGAGTCGGTCAACACCCCTCTTGTGGGCTACCTCAACAACGCCATCAAGGCGAAGGAGCTCTTCAAGAAGGACAAGGACTACGTCGTCATGGACGGCGAAGTCATGATCGTCGACGAGCACACGGGCCGTATCCTCGCCGGCCGCCGCTACAACGAGGGCATGCACCAGGCCATCGAGGCGAAGGAAGGGGTGGACATCAAGGACGAGAACCAGACGCTCGCCACGATCACCCTGCAGAACTTCTTCCGCCTCTACAACAAGCTGTCCGGCATGACCGGTACGGCCATGACCGAGGCCGCCGAGTTCCACCAGATCTACAAGCTCGGGGTGGTGCCGATCCCGACCAACCGGCCGATGGTCCGCAAGGACCAGTCCGACCTCATCTACCGCACCGAGGTCGCCAAGTTCGACGCCGTGGTCAAGGACATCGCCGAGAAGCACGAGAAGGGGCAGCCGATCCTGGTCGGCACCACCTCCGTGGAGAAGTCCGAGTACCTCTCGCAGCAGCTCGCCAAGCGCGGCATCCAGCACGAGGTCCTCAACGCCAAGCACCACGAGCGCGAGGCCTCGATCGTCGCGCAGGCGGGCCGCAAGGGCGCCGTCACCGTCGCCACGAACATGGCCGGCCGCGGTACGGACATCAAGCTGGGCGGCAATCCGGACGACCTCGCCGAGGCGGAGCTGCGCCAGATGGGCCTCGACCCGGTGGAGCACGTCGAGGAGTGGGCGGCCGCGCTGCCCGGCGCTCTGGAGCGCGCCGAGGCCGCGGTGAAGGCCGAGTTCGAGGAGGTCAAGGAGCTCGGCGGCCTCTACGTGCTCGGCACGGAGCGCCACGAGTCCCGCCGCATCGACAACCAGCTCCGCGGCCGTTCCGGCCGCCAGGGCGACCCGGGCGAGTCCCGCTTCTACCTGTCGCTGGGCGATGACCTGATGCGCCTGTTCAAGGCCCAGATGGTCGAGCGCGTGATGGCCATGGCCAACGTCCCCGACGACGTGCCGATCGAGAACAAGATGGTCACCCGGGCCATCGCCTCCGCGCAGTCCCAGGTCGAGCAGCAGAACTTCGAGACGCGTAAGAACGTCCTGAAGTACGACGAGGTGCTCAACCGCCAGCGCGAGGTCATCTACGGCGAGCGCCGCCGCGTCCTGGAGGGCGAGGATCTCAAGGAGCAGATCCAGCACTTCATGGACGACACCATCGACGACTACATCCGCCAGGAGACCGTCGAGGGCTTCGCCGAGGAGTGGGACCTGGAGCGGCTGTGGAGCGCCTTCAAGCAGCTCTACCCGGTGAAGGTCACCATCGAGGAGCTGGAGGAGGCGGCGGGCGACCGCGCGGGCATCACGGCCGAGTTCATCGCCGAGTCCATCAAGGACGACATCAACGAGCAGTACGCGGCGCGCGAGGAGCAGCTGGGCTCCGACATCATGCGTGAGCTGGAGCGGCGCGTGGTCCTGTCGGTACTGGACCGCAAGTGGCGCGAGCACCTCTACGAGATGGACTACCTCCAGGAGGGCATCGGCCTGCGGGCCATGGCCCAGAAGGACCCGCTGGTGGAGTACCAGCGCGAGGGCTTCGACATGTTCCAGGCCATGATGGAGGGCATCAAGGAGGAGTCCGTCGGCTACCTGTTCAACCTGGAGGTCCAGGTCGACCAGCAGCTGGAGGAGGTGCCGGTCGAGGAGTCCGCGCCGTCCCTGGACAAGGTGCAGGACACCATCCCCGCCGCCCGGCCCGAGATCCGGGCGAAGGGCCTCGCACAGCCGCAGCGGCCGGACCGGCTGCACTTCTCCGCGCCGACGGTGGACGGTGCGGGCGGCACGATCGAGACCGACTACGCGAGCGACGAGACCGGCGAGTTCCGCTCCGCGGCGGACGGCATGACCCGTGCCGAGCGCCGCAAGGCGCAGAAGAACAGCGGTGGGCGGCGCCGTAAGAAGTGAACCCGGCTACGGGTGGTGAGGCGGGGCGGGACCTCCTGGTGATCCGGGGGGCCCGCCCCGCCTTTCGTGTGTCAGCGCCGGGCGCCGCCGAGTTCGACGGCGGAGCAGCGCCACCGCTGGTCGGTGCAGCGCTCCAGGCGGAAGGCGAGGGCGAGCAGCCGGTCTCCCGCCGTGATCCTGGCGAAGGCCTCGATGACGCCGGGGGAGGGCCGGAACTCGTCGCAGTGCCGTACGGCCGGGCTGCGGCCCGGCGGGGCGGGCAGCAGGGGCGCGTAGGGGGCCAGGGCGGCCAGCTGGTCGTACGCGGCGCCCAGGGTGTGGCCGAGCATCCAGTGGACGGGGCGCTGGCCGCTGAGGGTGAGCAGGAGCCGTTCGGCGAACCAGTAGCGCGGGAGGCGCTCGCGGTCGCGGCGGCGTGCGGCGGCGGGGGCCGCGTGGGGCGGGCGCCGGGCGTCGGTGCGGCGCGGGGGCGCGGTTCCGGCCGGCCTGGTGCTGCGGGTGGCCGGCCTGCTCCCGGCCGGCCTGCTGCCGGTGATCCTGCTTCCGGTCGCCCTGTTCATGGTGATCGCCCCCTGTGCCGCCGGGCCCGGTGGATTACCGGGCAGTAGCTTCCGTCGGTGATCTTCTATCGAGGGGGCCGGGGGCCATCAAGGACGGCGGACCGGGCCGCACGGCCCGTCGGCGGTTCACCTATTCGGGGGGCTCGCGGGGAGTACGGGGCGGCCGGGCGGCACGCGCCGTGACCCGGGGCGCCGCGGAGCCGCCCGCACGCGCCTCACCTGCACTTCGAAGGGGGACCCTCGCCCGTATGCTGATCACGCAGTCGAAAATCCCCGGAACCGAAGGAAAGCGGCGGTCATGCGCGTCTACGTCCCCTTGACCCTCCCCGGTCTCGCCGAGGCGCACAAGGCGGGAGCGCTGGGCCCGGCCCCGCTGGACGCCTTCGCCGTCACCCCGGCCCTGCGCGAGTGGTACCGCTCCGACGACGTCGAGGAGCTGGAGTACGCGGCCCTGGGCCGCGCCGCCGAGGGCTCGCTGCGCCTGCTCGCCGCCGACCCGGAGGCACCGCGCCGCCGCGTGGTCGTCGCCGTCGACGTGCCCGAGGGCGCCGTGGCCACCGACCCCGAGCGCGGGCTGGACCAGGCCGCCTACGGCGAGGTGCGGCTCTCGGCCCCCGTGCCGCTGTCGAAGGCCGCCGCCGTGCACGTCGACTCCGGCGACGCCGAGGAGGACGTCGCGGCGGCCGCCGCCGCGCTGGGTGCCGCGGACCGCGGCGACGACGACGCGCGGTTCACGGTCGACGGGGCCGAGGACCACGACCTCATGTGGTTCGGCGTGCAGGAGATCCCCAACCTGGTCTAGCGCCCGCGGCGCCCGCCGGCAGTGGGCGGAGCCGCAGGTCAGGGGCTTTGTCACAGGGGACCCGTACAGTTTTCGCATGGGGAAGCACGGGGCGCGCGGGGCGCACATCGTCTGGGACTGGAACGGCACGCTCTTCCACGACATCGACGCGGTCATGGCGGCGACGAACGCGGCCTTCGCGGAGATAGGGCTGGAGCCGATCTCCCTGGAGCGGTACCGCGAGCTGTACTGCGTCCCCATCCCGCGCTTCTACGAGCGGCTGATGGGCCGGCTGCCCACCGAGGCCGAGTGGGAGCACATGGACGGGGTCTTCCAGCGGCACTACCACGATCACCACCTGCGCTGCCGCCTCGCGGAGGGCGCCGAGTCGCTGCTGGAGCGCTGGCAGGACGGCGGCGGCACCCAGTCGATCATGTCCATGTACGGGCACGAGGACCTGCTGCCGCTCGTGCGCACCTTCGGCATCGAGCGCAGATTCGTCCGGGTCGACGGCCGCACGGGCCCCTCGGGCGGCAGCAAGGCCGAGCACATGGCGCGCCACCTCGCCGGCCTGGAGGGCATACCCGCCGGGCGCACGGTCGTCATCGGCGACGCGCTGGACGACGCGGTGGCGGCGGCTCACGTAGGGGCGCACGCCGTGCTGTACACCGGAGGTTCGCACCACCGCGCCGGGCTCGTCGGGGCCGGGGTGCCCGTCGTGGACACGCTGGTGGAGGCCGTCGCCGAGGCGGAGCGACTCGTCGGCTGATGCGCGCTGTGCAGAGTGTCAAAGTTCGGGTCCGGGTTTTGTACACAAACGGCTCATGACGTCTCCCACGGGAAGAGCGATAGCCTTACCAGGTGATCAGCGCGATATCCAGCAGGGGCGACGGCGCCCCTGTCCTGCGCCCGGAGTGCTACGGCACCCGGGGAGCCGCTGTTCGCTCGGGCGGGGCGCGTCCCATGGTGGTCACTCCCATGAAGTTGGCCACGAACGTCCCTGTCACCCCTCATTCCGGCATACCGTCGAAGACGACCGGAGACCCCGTGTCGCGGCGTGATGCCTTCACCACCTATGTCACGCAACGGCGCGCGACAGGAGCCAGAGGACATGCAGACCAAGCTGGACGAAGCCAAGGCAGAGCTGCTGGAGCGGGCGGCCCGCGTCGCTGAGAACAGCCCGGCCGGGGGGCAGCAACCGACGGGGCGGAAGAGCGAGGCGGGGCTCGACCCGGAGACGCTGACCGCGTACCTCCAGCGCTACTACCTGCACACCGCGCCGGAGGACCTGGCCGGTCGCGACCCGGTCGACGTCTACGGCGCGGCGGTCTCCCACTACCGCCTCGCCGAGACGCGCCCCCAGGGCACGGCCAACGTCAGGGTGCACACCCCGACCGTCGAGGAGAACGGCTGGCAGTGCAGCCACTCCGTGGTCGAGGTCGTCACCGACGACATGCCCTTCCTGGTCGACTCGGTGACGAACGAGCTCTCCCGCCAGGGCCGCGGCATCCACGTCGTGATCCACCCGCAGATGGTCGTGCGCCGTGACGTCACCGGCCGCCTCCTGGAGGTCCTCGGATCCAGCTGCGACGCCCACGGCAGCGGCAAGGACGCCGTGCTGCCGCACGACGCCGTCACCGAGTCCTGGATCCACGTCGAGATCGACCGCGAGACCGACCGCGGCGACCTCAAGCAGATCGCCGCCGACCTGCTGCGCGTCCTCTCCGACGTCCGCGAGGCCGTCGAGGACTGGTCCAAGATGCGCGACGCGGCCCTGCGCATCGCCGACGCCCTGCCCGAGGAGCCCGCCCCGGCGGACGTCCCCTCCTCGGAGACCACCGAGGCCCGCGAGCTGCTGCGCTGGCTCGCCGCCGACCACTTCACCTTCCTCGGCTACCGCGAGTACGAGCTGACGAAGGTCGCCACCGACGGCACCGAGGAGGACGTGCTCAGCGCCGTCCCCGGCACCGGCCTCGGCATCCTGCGCTCCGACCCCTCGCACCACGACGAGGACCACCACGGCCCGCACTCGCACCTGCCGCGCCCGGCGTCCCCGTCGTTCAACCGGCTGCCCGCCGACGCCCGGGCCAAGGCCCGCGAGCACAAGCGGCTCGTCCTGACCAAGGCCAACAGCCGCGCCACGGTCCACCGGCCCTCCTACCTCGACTACGTGGGCGTCAAGAAGTTCGACGCCGACGGCAACGTGACCGGCGAGCGCCGCTTCCTCGGCCTGTTCTCCTCCGCCGCCTACACCGAGTCCGTGCGCCGCGTCCCGGTGATCCGCCGCAAGGTCCAGAAGGTCCTCTCCGACGCCGGCTTCACGCCCGACAGCCACGACGGCCGCGACCTGCTCCAGATCCTGGAGACCTACCCGCGCGACGAGCTCTTCCAGATCGACTCCGACCAGCTGCGCTCCATCGCCACCAGCGTGCTCTACCTCCAGGAGCGCCGCCGGCTGCGGCTGTACCTGCGCCAGGAGGAGTACGGGCGCTACTACTCGGCGCTGGTCTACCTCCCGCGCGACCGCTACACCACCGGCGTGCGGCTGCGCCTGATCGACATCCTCAAGGAGGAGCTCGGCGGCAGCAGCGTCGACTTCACCGCCTGGAACACCGAGTCGGTCCTCTCCCGGCTGCACTTCGTCATCCGCGTCGCCCCGGGCGCCACCCTCCCCGACCTCACCGACGCCGACGCCGACCGCATCGAGGCCCGCCTCGTCGAGGCCGCCCGCTCCTGGGCGGACGGCTTCGCGGAGACGCTGACCGCCGAGGCCGGCGAGGAGCGCGCCGCCGAGCTGCTGCGCCGCTACGGGCAGGCCTTCCCCGAGGGCTACAAGGCCGACCACACCCCCCGCGCCGCCGTCGCGGACCTCGGCCACCTGGAGAAGCTGACCACCGCCGGCGGTGACCGCGACTTCGAGCTCAGCCTCTACGAGCCGGTCGGCGCGGCCCCCGGCGAGCGCCGCTTCAAGATCTACCGCACGGGCGAGCCGGTCTCCCTCTCCGCCGTCCTGCCGGTCCTCCAGCGCCTCGGCGTCGAGGTCGTCGACGAGCGCCCGTACGAGCTGCGCTGCTCGGACCGGACCACCGCCTGGATCTACGACTTCGGGCTGCGCATGCCCGAGCGGATCGAGGGCGACGACGCCCGCACCCGCTTCCAGGAGGCCTTCGCGGCCGTGTGGACCGGCGCCGCGGAGAACGACAACTTCAACAACCTGGTGCTGCGGGCCGGTCTCGACTGGCGGCAGGCCATGGTGCTCCGCGCCTACGCCAAGTACTTGCGGCAGGCCGCCTGGCCGTTCAGCCAGGCGTACATGGAGGACACCCTCAGCAACAACGTCCACACCACCCGCCTGCTGGTCAACCTCTTCGAGGCCCGGATGTCGCCCGCGCTCCAGCGCGCCGGCAACGAGCTCATCGACGGCCTGATGGAGGAGCTGGACGGCGCCCTGGACCAGGTCGCGAGCCTGGACGAGGACCGCATCCTGCGGGCCTTCCTCACCGTCATCAAGGCCACGCTGCGCACCAACCACTTCCAGCGCGACGCGGACGGCCTGCCCCGCCCGTACCTGTCCGTCAAGCTCGACCCGCAGGCCATCCCCGAGCTGCCGGCGCCCCGCCCGGCCTTCGAGATCTGGGTGTACTCGCCGCGCGTCGAGGGCGTGCACCTGCGCTTCGGCAAGGTCGCCCGCGGCGGCCTGCGCTGGTCCGACCGCCGCGAGGACTTCCGCACGGAGATCCTCGGCCTGGTCAAGGCCCAGATGGTGAAGAACACCGTCATCGTGCCGGTGGGCGCCAAGGGCGGCTTCGTCGGCAAGCGCCTGCCCGACCCGTCCGTGGACCGCGACGCGTGGCTGGCCGAGGGCATCGCCTCGTACAAGACCTTCATCTCCGGCCTCCTCGACATCACCGACAACATGGTCGGCGGCGAGGTCGTGCCCCCCAAGGACGTCGTCCGCCACGACGAGGACGACACCTACCTCGTCGTCGCCGCCGACAAGGGCACCGCGACGTTCTCGGACATCGCCAACGAGGTCGCCCAGTCCTACGGCTTCTGGCTCGGCGACGCCTTCGCCTCCGGCGGCTCGGCCGGTTACGACCACAAGGGCATGGGCATCACCGCCCGCGGCGCCTGGGAGTCGGTCAAGCGCCACTTCCGCGAGCTGGGCCACAACACCCAGACCGAGGACTTCACGGTCGTCGGCGTCGGCGACATGTCCGGTGACGTCTTCGGCAACGGCATGCTGCTCTCCGAGCACATCCGCCTGGTCGCCGCCTTCGACCACCGGCACATCTTCATCGACCCCACGCCGGACGCGGCCGTCTCCTACGCCGAGCGCCGCCGCCTGTTCGAGCTGCCCCGCTCGTCCTGGGCCGACTACAACAAGGATCTGCTGTCCGCGGGCGGCGGCATCCACCCGCGCAGCGCGAAGTCGATCCCGGTCAACGCGCACGTGCGGGCGGCCCTCGGCATCGAGGCGGGCGTCACCAAGATGACCCCCGCCGAGCTGATGAAGGCCATCCTGCGCGCGCCGGTCGACCTGCTGTGGAACGGCGGCATCGGCACGTACGCCAAGGCCTCCACCGAGTCCCACGCGGACGTCGGCGACAAGGCCAACGACGCCATCCGCGTCGACGGCCAGGACCTGCGCGTCAAGGTCGTCGGCGAGGGCGGCAACCTGGGCCTGACCCAGCTCGGCCGGATCGAGTTCGCCTCGAACGGCGGCCGGATCAACACCGACGCGATCGACAACAGCGCCGGCGTGGACACCTCCGACCACGAGGTGAACATCAAGATCCTGCTCAACGCGCTCGTCACCGACGGCGACATGACCGTCAAGCAGCGCAACAAGCTCCTCGCCGAGATGACCGACGAGGTCGGCGAGCTCGTCCTGCGCAACAACTACGCGCAGAACGTGGCCCTGGCCAACGCCGTGGAGCAGGCCCCCAGCCTGCTCCACGCCCACCAGCGGATCATGCGCCGGCTCGGCCGGGACGGTCACCTGGACCGGGCCCTGGAGTTCCTGCCCACCGACCGGCAGATCCGCGAGCGGCTCTCCGCGGGCCGCGGCCTGACCCAGCCGGAGCTGGCCGTCCTCCTCGCCTACATCAAGATCACCACGGCCGAGGAGCTGCTCGCCACCGGGCTGCCCGACGACCCGTACCTGGAGCGGCTGCTGCACGCCTACTTCCCGCAGCCGCTGACCACGGGCTGCCGCGAGCAGGTCGACGCGCACGCCCTGCGCCGGGAGATCATCACGACCGTCCTGGTCAACGACACCGTCAACAGCGGCGGCTCCACCTTCCTGCACCGCCTCCGGGAGGAGACCGGGGCCTCGCTGGAGGAGATCATCCGGGCGCAGACGGCCGCCCGCGCCATCTTCGAGCTGGGCTCCGTGTGGGACGCCGTCGAGGCGCTGGACAACGTGGTCCCGGCCGACGTGCAGACCCGGATCCGGCTGCACTCGCGGCGCCTGGTCGAGCGCGGCACCCGCTGGCTGCTCAACAACCGGCCGCAGCCGCTGGAGCTGGCGGGGACGATCGAGTTCTTCCACGACGGCGTCGCCAAGGTCTGGGACGAGCTGCCCAAGCTGCTCAAGGGCGCCGACATCGAGTGGTGGCAGGGCATCCACGACGAGCTGGTGGCGGCCGGGGTGCCGGACGAGCTGGCCGTGCGCGTGGCGGGCTTCTCCTCCGTCTTCCCGGCGCTGGACGTCGTCGCGGTCGCCGACCGCGCCGGCAAGGAGCCGCTGGACGTGGCCGAGGTCTACTACGACCTCGCCGACCGGCTGCACATCACCCAGCTGATGGACCGGATCATCGAGCTGCCGCGGGCCGACCGCTGGCAGTCCATGGCCCGCGCCTCCATCCGCGAGGACCTGTACGCGGCGCACGCCGCGCTCACCGCGGACATCCTCTCGGTGGGCAACGGCTCCTCGACGCCGGAGCAGCGCTTCGCCTCCTGGGAGGAGAAGAACGCGGCGATCCTCGGCCGGGCGCGCACCACGCTCGACGAGATCCGCGGGTCGGACGCCTTCGACCTGGCGAACCTGTCGGTCGCCATGCGGACGATGCGCACCCTACTGCGGACGCACAGCTGACGGGTCCGCGGTTCCGCGCGCCGGCGCGCGGAACCGCAGAAGAAATGACGCACCGCTGACGCCGGAGTGAACAAGGGACGGCCCCGGGGACAAATCCCCCGGGGTCGTCCTTTTGCCGTGCTATGAGGGACGGATGAAGGCCGTTTTCCGGTTGACGTCCGACCCCTCGGGGTCCGCGTCCCCCTCCTCAGCAGCCCTTTCCGTCTCCGCTCCCGCCCTCGCCGGGAAGCCTGCCGCCGGGAGCCCCGCCCGGCCGGGCCCACCGGCGTACGCCCGCTACCGGACCGCCCGTGCGGTGGCCCTCTACCTGGTGGTGGCGGCCGTCGGCTTCACGGTCATGCTGCTGGTCAGCCGGCACTTCGGGCGGACCCCGGAGATGGTGCTGCGCCGCTGGGACAGCGGCCACTACCTGCACATCGCGCAGCACGGCTATCCGGGGGAGATTCCCTACGGCCCGGACGGTGAGCCCAAGTTCAGCAGGCTGGCGTTCTTCCCGCTCGTGCCCGCGCTGATCCGGGCGGTGCACGTGGTGACGGCGCTGCCCATGGTGTGGGCCGGGGTGGTGGTGTCGTGGGCGGCGGCGTCCGTGGCGGCTGCGGGCGTCTTCCGGCTGGTGCGGGCGGTCGGCGGGCGGCCGGGCGCCGGGTACGCGTGCGTGGCGCTGTGGGCGTGCTCGCCGTACGCGTTCGCGCTGTGGGTGCCCTACTCGGAGGCCGTCTTCAGCGCCGCGCTGATCTGGACGCTGCTGGCGGTGCTGGAGCGCCGCTGGCTGGCGGCGGCGGCGCTGTGCGCCGTGGCGGGGGCGGTGCGGCCGTCCGCGTCGGTGCTGGTGGGCACGGTGGGGCTGGCGGCCGGGTGGGAGCTGATCCAGCAGCGGGGCGCCCGGCGTGCCTGGCGGGCCTGGGTGGCCGTGCTGACGGCCCCGCTGGGGATACTCGCGAGCTGGCTGTTCCTGGGGAGCAAGGTGGGGCGCGTCGACGGCTGGTTCGAGGCCGAGCGCGCGTGGGGACAGTCGTTCGACTTCGGCGCGGGAACGGCGCACGTGCTGAAGGACATGCTGCTGTACCGGCACGCCGGGCGGATGGCGGACCTGCGGACCGCCGCGGTGATCGCGGTGCTGGTGCTGGGCGCGGTCGGGGTGTGGGCGCTGGTCCGGGACCGGCGGGTGCCGTGGCCGCTGGTGGCGACGGTCGCGCTGGCGTGGGTGCTGATAGTGGGAACGCCGGGTTCGCCGCTGTCCAAGCCACGCTTCATGCTGCCGTTCCTGCCGGTTCTGCTGCTGTTGGCGGCGAGGCCGCTCGCGCGTGCTCCGCTAGGGGTGCGGGTGTGTCTCTACGGTGGAGGTGCGGTGGTCTCGGGGTGGTACGCGGCGGGGTTGCTCGTGTTGTTCGAGGGATCGCCGTGATCCGTGGGACCGCTGGAGTCGCCAGGGTCGCCGGAGTCGCCGGATTTTCCGGAGCCGCCGGAGCCGTCGGGGAGCAGCGCTCTGAACACCCACGCCCGGTAGGACCAGAAGCGGAAGAGCGTGGCGGCGCCGATGCCCAGGAACTTGAAGAGGTTGTTCTGGAACGGGGTGTCCCAGCCGAACGTGTACGTGGCCGCGTAGAGCACCCCGTTCTCGATCACCAGCCCGACGGCGCTGAACGCGGCGAAGAGGGCGACCTGGCGGCTGCGCCGGCTCCTGTCGCGGTCCCGGTAGGCGAAGTGACGCAGCCCCAGGTAGTTGAAGGCGATGGCGACCACCGTGGCGATCACGCTGCAGCGCACGACCGGCAGCCCGGTGACCGTGCGGCAGAGGTTGAAGACCGCGAGGTTGACGACGATGCCGAGGCCGCCCACGGTGCCGAACTTGGCGAATTCCCGGCCGAGGGCCGCGAGCCCCGGTGCTGCTGCTGGTCGCAAGGAACGCAGGGGTCGCAAGGGCCTCTCCCATTACGGTCGTCCCGGTATGGCCGCCACGCAAAGCAGACATTTGTCGTAGAGAACCGATTGTAGTGTAAATTGCCGCAAAAACTGACACAGTGCGATGACGACGGCGAGGACAGTGGCATGACAGAGGCGGTACTGCTCGTCGGCGGCAAGGGAACCCGGCTCCAGCCGCTCACCCTCAACACGCCGAAGCCGATGGTCCCGGCCGCCGGGGTGCCCTTCATCGCCCACCAGCTCGCCCGCGCCCGGGCCGCAGGCGTCCGCCACGTCGTCCTGGCCACCTCCTACCTCGCCGAGGTCTTCGAGCCCTACTTCGGTGACGGCTCCGCCCACGGCCTGCGCCTGACCTACGTCACCGAGAAGGAGCCGCTCGGCACCGGCGGCGCCATCCGCAGCGCGGCGGACGCCCTCACCACCGGCCCCGCCGGCCCCGTCTTCGTCTTCAACGGCGACATCCTCACCGGGCTCGACATCAGAGGCCTGCTGCGCCGCCACGAACGGGCGCAGGCCGACGTCACCCTGCACCTGACCCGGGTGGCCGACCCCAGGGCCTTCGGGCTCGTCCCCACCGACGCCGACGGGCGCGTCCTGGCCTTCACGGAGAAGCCGCGCCGCCCCGAGGAGATCGTCACCGACCAGATCAACGCCGGGGCGTACGTCTTCCGGCGCGACGTCATCGACACCATCCCCACCGGCCGCCCGGTCTCCGTCGAACGCGAGACCTTCCCCGGCCTGCTGGCCTCCGGTGCGCTGCTGCACGGCGTGGTCGACGCCTCGTACTGGCTGGACCTCGGCCGCCCCGCCTCCTTCGTGCAGGCGTCGGCCGACCTCGTCCGGGGCGTCGTGCGCTCGCCCGCCGTCCCCGGGGAGCCGGGCGAGCACCTGCTGCTGCCCGGGGCCCGCGTCGAGCCCGGCGCCGTGCTGACCGGCGGCACGGTCGTCGGCGCGGGCGCGCACGTCGCGGCGGGCGCCGAGGTCGACGGGTCCGTCGTCCTGGACGGCGCCCGCATCGGGGCCGGCGCCCGGATCCGCGCGAGCATGATCGGCCAGGGGGCCCGGGTCGGCCCGCGCACCGCCCTCGACGGCGTGGTGATCGGCGACCACGCGGAGGTCGGCGCCGACAACGAGCTGTGCGACGGTGCCCGCATCTGGTGCGGCACGGCCATCCCCGACGCGGCCATCCGCTTCTCCGCCGCCTGAGCCCTTCCCACCCTTCTCTTCCTGCCCCTCCTTGCTGTCCGCGGTGCTTTCCCCGCCGCCCGACGAACCCCGAGGACCAGCCCATGAGCGCACCCCGTACCCCCGCCCCGGCGCCCCCGCTGCCCGCGGAGTGGGGCCGCACCGCGACGACCGTCGTCATGCCCACGTACAACGAGGCGGCGAACCTCGCCACCATGGCCGAGGCGCTCATGGCCCTGCCCCTGGAGGGCCTGCGGCTGCTCGTCGTCGACGACAACAGCCCCGACGGCACCGGCAAGATCGCCGAACAGCTGGCCGAGAAGTACAACGAGCCCGGCCGCACCCGCATGGGCGTCCTGCACCGCACCACCAAGGACGGCCTCGGCCGCGCCTACGCCGCGGGCATGGCCCGGGCCGTCACCGAAGGCGCGGCCTACGTCCTCCAGATGGACGCCGACGGCAGCCACCCCGCGGCGAAGATCCCCGAGATGCTCGGGGTCGCCCTCGCGACCGGCGCGGACGTCGTCGTCGGCAGCCGGTACGTGCCCGGCGGCTCCCTCTCGGACGCCTGGAAGGTCCACCGCAAGCTGCTCTCCCGCTGGGCCAACGCCTACGCCAGCACCGTCCTGGGCACCCGCGTCCGGGACATCACCGGCGGCTTCAACCTGTGGTCCGCCGCCGCCCTCGACGCCATCGACCTGGAGACCGTCGACAGCGCCGGCTACAGCTTCCAGGTGGAGATGAAGTACCGGGCGCTGAAGGCCGGGTACACCGTCATGGAGGTGCCCATCCACTTCGAGGACCGCGCCGCCGGGGAGTCGAAGATGAACCTGGCCGTCCAGCTCGAATCGGTGGTCATGCCGTGGCGGCTGCGCACGAGGCCGGCCCGTGCTGCCGGTCGCCGCGCCCGCTGAACCGGCGGCCCCGCCCGGGGCCGCCCCGCACGGCCGCACATCAGGCGCCCACCTGCCCGTCTCGGCCTGCGTCCTGCTGCTGGCCGTCCTCCTGCTGCTCATGACCGTACGGCTGCCCTGGTCGGGGGACCTCGGCATGCACGCGGCCGTCCTCGAACGGCTGCGCGCCGACCTGTTCCACCCCGGCAACCCCCTGGTCGACGCCGCCACCCCGAGCCCGTACTACTCGCCCTGGGCGGTCCTGCTCGCGCTCACCGGATCGGCGACCGGCTGGGGAACCTTCACCGTGCTGCGCCTGGGCGCGCTCGTCGCCCTGGTGCTGCTCGGCACCGGCGTGCACGCCTTCGTACGGACGTTCACTCGCAGCAGGGCGGCGGTGCCGCTGGCGGTCCTCTGCTTGCTCCTGCTGTACGGAGTGAGGCTTTTCGCGTGGAGCGGCTTCCCGGGCCTCACGTCGATGTCGCTCACTCTCGCCTACCCGAGCACGTTCGCCTTCGCTCTGGCCTTCCATCTGTGGGCAATGCTGCGGCGCGCCCTGGCCGCCACTTGGGGGACCGCGGCCTTCCTGGGGCTCGGCCTGCTGCTCGCCGGGATCCTGCTCGTCCATCAGTTCACCGGGGCCGTCGCGGCGCTGGGCTGCGCCGCGATGCTCCTGGGAGCCCGCCCCTGGCCCGCGCGCGCGGTGCGGCTGCGGGTGGCCGCGGCGGGCGCCCTGGCCGCGGCCGTGCCCGCCTGCTGGCCGTACTACGGCTTCTAC
Source organism: Streptomyces sp. SCA2-17 (assembly GCF_044336695.1). Taxonomy (NCBI): domain Bacteria; kingdom Bacillati; phylum Actinomycetota; class Actinomycetes; order Kitasatosporales; family Streptomycetaceae; genus Streptomyces; species Streptomyces sp. SCA2-17. The sequence goes on along the minus strand of NZ_CP117521.1, from coordinate 2,242,468 downwards.
TCCCTGCTCGGCACGGGCAGCGGCCTGGACGACATCCACCGGCCGCTCTACGACCACCTCGCGACGAAGTTCTGCCTGACCGCGCTCGGCGCGGCCGCCCTGGTGCTGCGCGCGCGGCGCGACCGCCGCGACCCGCTGGTGCTCTTCTTCGTGCTCGGGCTCGCCGTCTTCGCCGCCGGAGGGCTGAGCGGGCATCAGGCGTGGGGCAGGGTCCTGCCCGCCGTCCTCGTGCCGGCGCAGCTCGCGCTCGCCCTGGAGACGGCGGGCGGCGGGCGCCGGGTGCGGGCCGTCCTCGCCCCGCTGACCGCCGTCGCCCTGCTGGCCGGCGCCTGGGCGCAGGCCGGGGTGCTCGGCTACGTCCTGCGGCCCCAGGCCGTCCCGCCCGCCCTCCGCCACATCCACACCGTGGCGCTCTGGCCACGGTTCACGTGGGCGGCGCGCGAAGTGCCCGCCCGGCAGACGGTGATGACCGACAACTACTACGCGCTGCGCATGCTCCCCGCGTACGGGCCGTACACCGTCGCCCCCGCCTATCCCGACGTCTTCCTCCCCGACGCGGCGCGCCGCCGCGCCGCGACCCGCCGCTACTTCGCCCGGGACGCCTCCCGGGCCGAGCGGCTCGGCATTCTCAAGGAGTACCGCGTGCGCTGGGTGCTACAGCAGAACGGCGGCCCGGGCCTGGACCGGGAGGACCCGGCCGTGCGGCGGACCGTCCGCGGCCCGGCCGGGTTCGTCCTGTCCGAGGTCACGCCGTGAGCGCCGTGAACAGCGGGAGGGCCGACCGCACCGGGAGGGCCGACCGTACGGATCTCTTCGGGCGCTGGCTGCGTGGGCGGGCGCCGTGGCCGGTGCTGCTCGCCGCGCTGCTGGTCCTCGCGCTGGACGTCGTGCGCGTGGTGCAGGGCCCCCGGACGCCCGGGATCGACAACGCGGTCGTGGTGCGGGCGGCGCGGGCCCTGCTCGACGGCGGCTCCCCGTACGCGGACAAGCGCTTCCTCTACCTCCCGGGCGCGGTCTTCGCGGCGCTCCCGCAGACCCTGGCCGACGCGGACGTGTTGGCCACGGCGGTGCCCGTGGCCGCCGCGCTGTTCGTCCTTGCCGGGGTGGTGCTCGCCCTGCGGGTCTTCGGGGTGCGGCCCGACAGCCGGCTCGCGGCGGGCGTCACCGCCGCGCTCGGCGTCTTCGAGCCCTTCCACGGCGTCGTTTTCCTCGGCAACTGGACGGTCCTGTCGGCCGTCGCCCTCCCCGCCGCCCTCCTGTTCGCGCGCGGCGGGCGCTGGTGCGCTGCCGGGGGAGTGGTGGGCGCGGCGCTGGCGCTGAAGCCGATGCTCGTACCGCTCCTGCTGCTGTTCGTGCTGGCCCGCCGCTGGCGGGGGCTGGCCTGGGCCGTGGGCGTCCCCGCGGCGGTGTCCCTGGCGTCGGCGCTCGCGATGCCCCGGCCGGGGCTGTTCTTCACCCGGACGCTGCCGTTCCTGATGCACGGCCAGGACGCGTACGCCCGCCCGTTCGACGCCGCCTGGCCGTCGGTGCTGCCGCGCCTCGGGGTGCCGGCGCCGCTCGCGCTCGTCCTCGCGGCCGGCGCGGCGGTGGCGGTGCTGCTGTGCGCGCGGTGGCGGTGGCGGGCCGGCGGCGATCCGGCCCTGCGGCTGGTGGAGTGCGCGGCACTGCTGATGCTCGCGGCGTTCCTGGTCTCGCGGCCCTCGTTCCAGCACTACATGCTCGTCGTCCTGCCCTCGCTCGCCGCGTCGCTGGTGGTGCGTGCCGCGGCGGCGCGCTCGGTGTGGCTGTGGCTGCCGCTGCTCCCTGAGGTCGCCGGGGTGTCCTGGCCGTATCTGGAGACCGCCCGGAGGCATGCCTTCCGCGATGTCGTCCTGATCACCGGGGTGACCGCGGCCCTCGCCCTGCACGCCTGGCGCACCCGCTCGGACCCCTCGCGGGAGGTGACTGTCAGTGCTCGCATCTACGCTTTGGGTAATCGCGAATCCGCCCGCGCGGATGGCGGGCCGCCCGAGCGTGCCCGCGATGCGCCGGACCGCACCGAGACGAGGTGACCGTGACCGCCGCACATCCCGCCCCCGGCCCCGATGTCAGTGTCGTCGTGATCGTCCACAACGACGCCGAACGCCTGCCGCGTGCCGTGCGGTCGGTCCTCGCCCAGTCCCTGCGCAACCTCGAAGTGATCATCGTCGACGACTGCTCGACGGACGGCACCTTCGCCGCCGCCGAGCGGCTGACCACCGCCGACCCCCGGGTCCGGCTCATCCGGCTGCCGGCCAACAGCGGCGGCTGCGGCGCCCCGCGCAACGCCGGCATCGACGCGGCCCGCGCCCCCCACCTGATGTTCCTCGACAGCGACGACGAACTGCCCTACCACGCCTGCAAGTCCCTGCTGCTCACCGCCGAGGAGACCGGCGCCGACCTCGTCACCGGCGAGGTCACCCGGCTCTTCGAGGAGTCCCGCACCACCGGCCTGTGGTATCCGGAGCTGTTCGAGGACGTCCGCGTCGTCCACGGCATCCGCTCCGCCCCCGAGTTCTTCCTCGACCACCTCTCCACCAACAAGCTCTACCGCGCGGACTTCCTCGCCCGCCACGGCCTCCGCTTCCCCGAGGACATGCACTACGAGGACCAGCTCTTCACCGCCCGCGCCCTCACCCTCGCCCGCACCTTCGCCGTCGTCCCCTGGCCCGTCTACACCTGGCGCCTCGCCGCCGACCCCGCCACCCTCTCCATCTCCTCCAGCCGCCACAAACTGCGCAACGCCGTCGACCGCATCAAGGCCGCCCGCCTCATCGACGCCTTCCTGGAGGAGTCCGGCAACGCCGCCCTGCGCCCCGCGAAGGACGAGAAGTTCCTCCGCCACGACTTCCGCCTCTACCTGGGCGACCTGCCCTTCCGTGACACCGAGTGGATCGCCGGCTTCGCCGCCGCCGTCACCCCGTATCTCGCGGAGACCGCCCCCGAGGCGCTCGCCGCCATGCCCCGCGAACAGCAGATCTGCCAGTTCCTGCTGTGCTCCGGGCGGTACGAGGAGGCCGCCGAGTGCGCCCGCACCCTCGACCGGCCCCGGCTCGCCCCCCGCCACGTCGTCCGCGAGGACGGCCGCATGTACTGGGGCCCCGCCCTGCCGCGCGACGCCGAGGAGGCCGCCGGCCTCGACATCACCTCCTGGCGCCTGGACGACCAGCCCTTCGCCGCCGGCCCCCTGCGCCACGAAGTGGCGGACATCGCCGCCGACGGCCCCCTGCTGCGCATCCGGCTCCACACCTACGACCCCGCCTTGCTGCTCACCGCACCCGGCCCCGTCACCGGCGAGCTGCGCATCGCCACCACCGGAGAGCCGCTCGCCGTGCCCTTCACGTACGAGCCGGCCCCGCCCGGCGAGGACGGCCCCCGCGCCCGCCGCACCGCCGAGGCCGTCCTCGACCCCCGCCGCGTCCCCCTCGGCCCCAAGGGCTTCCGCGGCCGCCGCCACCCCGTCGTCGTCCTCGAACGCCTCGGCCTCACCCGCTCGGACCCGCTGCTGGCCCCCGCCGGCCTCACCCCGCTGCGGGCACGGATCCCCCAGTGCGGCCCCCTCGCCGCCCACACCGTCCGGGTGGCCTGCGAGGGGCACGGCGCCGGGCGGCTGGAGCTGTCCTGGGAGCGCGCCGGAGCCCTCGGCCGCGCCGAGGCCGCCGCCGGGCAGGCCGAGCCCGTCCGCCGTAGCCTCCAGCGGCTCACCCGCCGCGTCACCGGCCCCCGCATCAAAGCCCTCACCTACCACGAGCTCCAGAAGCTGCCCGTCGACGACGGCCTCGTCGTCTTCGAAGCCCTGGAGGGCCGCGGCTACGCCGACAGCCCCCGCGCCATCCACGAGGAGCTCCAGCGGCGCGGCCTGCCGCTGCGCGCCGTCTGGTCGTACGCCGGCAACCGCTCCTCCTACCCCGAAGGGCTGCCGCTCGTGCGCCGCGGCAGCTGGGAGTACGTGCGCGCCCTCGCCCGCGCCCGCTACTGGGTCGACTCCCACGGCTTCCCCACGCTCTACGGCAAGCGGCCCGCCACCCGCTATCTCCAGACCTGGCACGGGCAGGCGTTCAAGCACATGGGCTTCGACGTGCCCGAGCTGCGGCTGGCGAGCGCCGAGCGGCAGCGGCGGCACCGCGAGACCATCGCCCGCTGGGACGCCCTCATCGCCCCCAGCGAGGAGTTCGAGCGCACCTTCGTCCGCGCCAACGGCTACGAGGGCGAGCTCCTGCGCACCGGTCTGCCCCGCAACGACGACCTCGTCCGCTGGGACGACCCCGCCCGCCGCGAGCGCGCCGCCGCCACCCGCGAGCGCCTCCAGATCTCCGACGGCCGGAGCGTCCTGCTGTACGCCCCCACGTTCCGCGACGGGGCGCGCGGCAGCGGCGACTCCGTCCGCGCCGACCTCGCCGAGCTCGTGCGCCACCTCGGCGAGGACTGGACGATCGTCGTCCGCCCGCACTACTACGAGCGGTACACCGTCCCCCGCGAGCTGGGCCACGCGGTCCGCGACGGCCGGGAGTTCCCCGACCTCAACGACCTGCTGCTCGCCTCCGACGCCCTCCTCACGGACTACTCCTCCCTGATGTTCGACTACGCCAACCTCGGCCGGCCGATCCTCTTCTTCACCGACGACTACGAGCACTACCGCGCCACCGCCCGCGGCACGTACTACGACCTGCCCGACATCGCCCCCGGCCCGATGCTCACCACGACCGGCGAGCTGATCGCCGCCTTGCGCGACCTGAAAGCGGTCCAGGAGGAGTGGGCCGGGGCCTACGCCCGCTTCCGGGAGCGCTTCAACCCCTACGAGACGGGCCGGTCGAGCGAGGCCGTGGTGGACCTGTTCTTCGGCGCCGCCGCCGTCCGGGCCGGGGCGGGGGGTGGGCGGCGGTGAAGCGGCGCAACCTCTTCCTCGTCGGGATCGACGTCGACTCCATGGGCGGCTCGCAGCGCGTCCTGCACACCCTCGCCCAGGGCTTCGCGGAGCGCGGCCACCGCGTCGAGCTCATCGGGATCCGCCCCAGCCCCGAGCCCCACGCGTACGTCGCCGACCCCGCCTACCGGCACCTCACCCTCTACCGCACTCCCGCCCCGCCGCCCTGGCGGGCCGTCTCCTTCGCGGAGCGGCTGAGCCCCGCGCGGCTGAGGGCGGCGCGCGCCGAGCGGCGGGAGCGGGAGCGGGCCCGGCAGCGGCTCGCCCGGCGGTTCGGGGCCGTCCGCGACGGCATGGTCGTCATCGGCTCGCCCTGGGCGGCGGCGTGGCTGGAGCCGGTCGAGTGGTCCCACCTGCGGGGCATCGGGCAGTACCACGAGTCCTTCCACCAGGCGCGCACGTCCGAGAACCTCCAGTTGATCCTGCGTCACTATCCGGTGCTGGACAAGGCGCTGTTCCTCAGCGAGCCGGACGCCGCGGAGTTCCGGCGGCGCCGGCTGCCCAACGCGGGCGTCCTGCCCAATCCGCTGCCGTTCGCCCCTGCGGGGCGGGCTGCCGCGCTGGATACGCGGCGCGTCGGCGCGGTCGGGCGGCTGGAGGCCGTCAAGCGGCTGGACCGGTTGCTGGATGCGTTCGCCGCGGCCGCCGTGTCGTGTCCCGGGTGGGAACTGCATCTCTTCGGGGACGGGCCGATGGAGCCCGAGCTGCGGGCCCGGGCCGAGCGGCTGGGCATCGCCGCGCGGGTCCGCTTCCGCGGGAGCGTGCGGGACATGGCCGCGGCTTACGCCGAGCTGTCCGTCGTCGCGCTCACGAGTGAGCGGGAAGGCCGGCCCATGGCGCTCGCCGAGGCGTCCGCCGCCGGGGTGCCGTGTGTGAGCTTCGACCTGTCGGGCGGCGTTCGTGAGCTGGTCCGGCACGGCCGTACGGGGACGCTGGTGCCTCCTGGAGAGGTGGAGGCCTTCGCCGCGGCGCTCGGGGAGCTCATGGAGGACGGGGCGCTGCGGGAGCGGTACGGGGCCGCTGCGCGGGAGCACGTTGTGCCGTTGGCGCTGCCGGCTGTGCTTGATCGGTGGGAAGCGTTGTTCGCGGAGATCGACCGCTAGGGGGTGGCAGGGGGGATGAGCGTGGAGCTTGACTGCGGGTTGTCGGTGGCTGAGCGCGCAGTTCCTCGCGCCCCTTTCGGGGCGGGGTGTTGGGCCGGGAGCGTTCTATCCGCGGCGGGTTACCGCCCACGCTCCCCGTACGCCCGTCGCCAGGCGCAAGGCCAGGGAGCCGTTCACCGTGGCGTAGGGGCGGGCCAGGAGGATGCCGTGGCGGAGGCTCGGGAGGGCCGCGCGGTGCAGGCCGCGGCCCACGGCCCGCACGGTCGTGCGGAAGGCGCCGCCCGCGCACTGCACCCGGACGCGCACGTCCCACGTCTGCGGCGGGGCGGCGCCGTCGCGCCGGTCGCGGGCCGCGAGGACGGACAGCGGCAGGACGACGCGCGCGGTCCACGCCTCGCCCTCGTCGGTCAGTGGCACGGCCCGCCGCAGCACGGGCCCTCCGTCCCGGTGCCGCAGTTCGACCTCCGCGGCCTCCGGCCGGATCGTGGCGAGGCGCCCGTAGAGGTCGTGGACGCGCAGGCGCAGCCGGGCGCGGGCGCGGGCCGTGAGGCGCAGTTCGGCGTCCACGGTCACCGGCAGGTGGTGCGGCGGCACGGCGCCCGGCCCGAGGACGCCGTCCAGGGCCGCCCGGGTCAGGTCCGCCGACCAGACGGGCGCGGCGGCCGCGTCCTGGGCGTAGGGCGGCAGGAGCCGGGCCGGCCGGGCGGCGAGCTGGGCCAGCCGCTCCAGGTCGCGCGGGGCCTCCGCGGCCAGGACGACGCGGGCGATCCAGCGGGCCGGCGGCCGGGCCGCGCTCAGCTCGGCCTCGTCGAAGCCGGCGAGGTAGCCGCGGGTGACGCGCCACCAGGCGTGCCGGTAGCCGGCGCTGCGGGCGGGCAGCTCGCGGACGTACATCCGCAGGTCGTGGTCGAGGAACTTCACCCGCGCGGCGCGGGCCAGCGGCTTGCTGCCCGCGTCGAGGAAGACGTCGACGCTGCTGCGGTGCGCGGCGACGCGCGCCTGCCAGTTGGCGATGCGCTCGCGGTCCAGGGAGATCGAGGGCGCGGCGGCGTCGCGCCGCACGTGCCAGATGTAGACGGTGTCGGGCACCGTCGCCACGCGCGGCGCGGCGGCCATCACCCGGGCGGTGAAGACGAAGTCTTCGTAGATGAAGCGTCCTTCGGGGAAGACGATGTCGTGCTCGGTGAGGAAGTCCCGTGCGTAGAGCTTGTTGACGCACAGGGTGTCGCGCAGGAGCGCGGGCCGGGCCTCGGGACCGGCGTAGACGGCCGGCCGCCGGTAGAGGGCGGGCTGCCAGCCGGTGTCGCGCCGCTGGGGGAGCTCGCGGCGTACGCACAGCCCGGCCGCCACGGGGGCGCGGTGGCGCAGGGCCGCGCCGAGGAGGGCGCCGGCGGCGCCGTCGGGCAGCGTGTCGTCGCTGTCGAGGAACATCACATACGGCGCGGTCGCGGCCCGTACGCCGTCGTTGCGGGGCGTGCCGCAGCCGCCGCTGTTGGCCGCGCGGTGGATGACGCGCAGGCGCGGATCGGTGCCGGCCAGTTCGTCGAGGATCGCGGCCGTGCCGTCCGTGGAGGCGTCGTCGACGGCGATGACCTCGGCGACGGCCGGGCCCTGGGCGAGCGCGGAGCGGACGGCGTCGCGGATGTGGGCGGCGTCGTTGAACCCGATGACGATGACGCCGACCTGCGCGGCGGGCAGGGTTCCGCTCCCGTTCACTGTCACGAAAGACAGTTTTACCGATGAATCTGTATAAAGCGGCGCATTGGGAAGTCCGGTGTGGCCGGGTGTCCGGGTCCGTCAGGACCGGGGAGGGGACGGAGCGATGGGGCTGACAGAGCTGGAGCAGCCCGGAGCGGCCGCGCCGGAGGAGGCGGCGGCGCAGCCCCCTCCGGTCCGCGCCCGCCCGACGCGCGGCGCCGTCCTCGCCGTGGCCGTTCCCGCCGCCGTCATGCTCGTCCTCGGGCTGTGGGGCCTGGACCGGGGGACGATGTGGCGGGACGAGAGCGCCACGTTCCAGGTGGCGCGCCGGTCCCTGCCGGAGATGCGGCACGTGCTGGGCACGATCGACGCCGTCCACGGCCTGTACTACCTGCTGATGCACGCCGTCCTCGCGGTGCGCCCCGACGAGATAGCGCTGCGGCTGCCGTCCGTCGCCGCGTCCGCCGCCACCGCCGCGCTCGTCGGCGCCCTGGGGTGCCGGCTCGCCCGGCCGCGCGTCGGCCTGTGGGCCGGGCTGCTCTACGCGGTCACGCCGTTCGTCAGCCACTACGCGCAGGAGGGCCGCTCGTACGCCCTCGTCGCCGCGGGCGCCGCGTTCGGCACGTGGTTGCTGGTGCGCGCCGCCGAGCACGGCTCGTACGGGCGGTGGGCCGGCTACGGCGCGGTGATGGCCGGCACGGCGCTCCTGCACGAGTTCGCCGTCCTGCTCCTCGCGGCGCACGCCGCGACGCTGGTGCTCTCCCGGGCGCCGTGGCGGACCTGGCGGCGCTGGGGGTGCGCCGCGGCGGCCACCTGCCTGCTGCTGATACCGCTGGTGATCGTCTCCCGAGGGCAGAGCGCGCAGGTCTCCTGGATCCGCACCCCGGGGCTGACCGAGGCCGAGGCGCTGGTGAAGGCGTTCGCCGGTCCGGAGCGGGCCGTCCTGGGCGCGGTGCTCGTGCTGGCCGCGGTCGCCGTCCTCGCACCGGTGTCCGGCCTGCGCGGGCCCCGTTTCCGTAGGTCGGCGCCGTCGCCCTCGCCCCGCGGCGGTGCCGCCCTCGGGCTCACCGCGGTCGCCCTGCCCTGGGCGGTCGTCCCGCCCGTCCTGCTCTACGCCGCCGCCCAGTTCCAGCCGCTGTTCCTCGACCGCTACCTGCTGTTCTGCCTGGCCGGCGTGCCGCTGCTCGCCGCGGCCGGCGCCGAGCGGATCCTGGGCCTCGTGCCGTGGCGGCGGACCGTGACGGCGCTCGGTGCCGCCGCCGTGCTGGCCGCCTTCGCCGTACAGCTGCCGCTGCACGAGCGCGAGCGCCTGCCCACCAGCCGGGGCGACGCCCTGGCCCCCGTCGCCGCGACGGCCGGCCGCCTGGCGCGGCCGGGGGACGCGGTGCTGTTCCTGCCGCAGTACGAGCGGCGCGTGGCCCTCGCCTATCCGCGCGACTTCACCGGCTTGTACGACCTCACCCTGAAGAGGTCACCGGCCGCGTCCGGCACGCTCTTCGGTACCGAGGTCGGTGCGGGCGAACTGCGCGACCGGCTGGCCCGGCTGCCGTCCGGGAGCCGGGTGTGGGTCGTGGGCGACACCAACACGGTGGGCACCCGGTGGTTCCGGGGGCAGCGGGCGGAGTCGGCGAAGGCGGAGGCGCTGGCGGAGTTCTGCCAGGAGGAGAGGCAGGCGGCAGTGTTCGTACGCGGGGGTGTGGTGGCTTTGTACGTACGGAAGTAGGGGGGTGGCCGGCCGGGATGACATCAAGGGTGGCGGTCACTTCACCGCCCCCGCCATCACCCCGCTCACGAACTGCCGCTGGAAGGCGAAGAACACCGCTAGCGGCACCGCCATTGACAGGAACGCGCCCGAGGCCAGGATGTCGATGTTGTCGCCGAACTGCCGCACCTGCTGCTGCAAGGCGACCGTGACCGGCGGGTGCCCGCTGTCCGCGAAGATCAGTGCGATCAGCATGTCGTTCCACACCCACAGGAACTGGAAGATCCCCAGCGAGGCGATGGCCGGCCCGCCCAGCGGCAGGACCACCCGCAGGAACAGCCGCAGTTCGCCCGCCCCGTCCAGCCGGGCGGCCTCCAGCAGCTCCCGCGGGATCTCCGCGAAGAAGTTCCGCAGCAGGAAGACCGCGAAGGGCAGGCCGAAGGCCGTGTGGAAGAGCACCACGCCGGGCGTGCTCTCGAAGATGCCGAGCGTGTTGAAGAGCTTGGCCACCGGGATCAGGGCCACCTGCACCGGCACCACCAGCAGCCCCACCACCGCCATGAACCACCAGTCGCGGCCCGGGAAGTCGAGCCAGGCGAAGGCGTAACCGGCGAGCGCGCCGACGAGGATCACCAGCACCGTCGCGGGCACGGTGATCAGGGCCGTGGTGCCGAGGGACTGCATCACCGTGTCGTTGTGGAAGAGCTTGCTGTAGCTGTCGGTGGTCAGCTGCGCCGGGTGGGAGAAGACCTGCCACCAGCCCGACGCCGCGATGTCCCGCTTGTCCCGCAGCGAGGACAGCAGCAGCCCCACCGTGGGCGTCAGCCAGAACAGCCCGACGGCGACGAGGAAGAGCCGCATCACCCCGCCGCCCAGCCGCGCGGCGACCCGCGCGGGAAGCGACTGCCTGGCCCGTACGGCCGTGTCCAGCGTGGTCATCGCCGCCGCTCCCTTCGGATCCGCCGGAGGTTGACGTACATCACCGGCAGGACGAGCACCAGCAGGAAGACCGCGATCGCGCTGCCCACGCCCTGGTTGACGTCCGTGCCGAAGGAGGACTGGTACAGCTGGAGGGCCAGCACGTTCGCCTTGTCCAGGCTGGCCCCCGGCGCGATGATGTAGACGAGGTCGAAGATCTTCAGCACGTTGATCATCAGCGTGATCAGTACGACGGCGAGCACCGGCGCCAGCAGCGGCACCGTCACCCGGCGGAAGACCTGCCACTCGTTCGCGCCGTCGACCCGCGCCGCCTCCAGCAGCTCCCGCGGCACGCTCGCGAGGCCCGCCGCGATCAGCACCATCGCGAAGCCCGCCCACATCCAGATGTACGCGCCGATGATGGCCGGGGTGACGAGCGAGGGGCCCAGCCAGTCGACGCCGTTGTAGGGCGCGGCGAAGTTCGAGGCGGGCAGGCGCAGCTGGGCGCCGTCCGCCGTGCCGGGCAGGGTGAAGGTGCCGTCGGCGGCCGAGGTGGCCGAGGCGACGGTCCGGCCGTCCTTGACCGCCTCCACCGTCACGCCCTCCAGGGCCTTCTCGTCCTGGTCGATCTTCCCCGGGGAGCCACCGCCGCCGCGCGTGAAGTCCCGCCACACCGTGCCGGTGACCTTCCCGGCGACGTCCCGCGCCGGGATGGCGTCCTTGGCGCCCTTCATGTCGGCGGGCTTGGCACCCACCAGCGGCAGTGCGGTCGCGCTGCCGGCCTTCACGACCGCCCTGGTCGTGAACGCGCCGTGGCTCTCCGTCAGCAGCGCGTCGCCCCTGGGGTGCGCGCCGGGGAAGGGCGCGGGCGGCGAGAACGTGTCGTGGATGCCCACCCACACCGCGTTCGCCACGCCGCGGTCCGGGTTCTGCTCGTACACCAGCCGGAAGATGATGCCCGAGGCCAGCATCGAGATCGCCATCGGCATGAAGACGACGAGCTTGAACGCGGTGCCCCAGCGCACCCGTTCGGTGAGCACGGCGAAGATCAGGCCGAGGGCGGTGGCCACGGACGGCGCCACGACGACCCAGATGACGTTGTTCTTCAGTGCCGTACGGATCCGGTCGTCCGTGAACACCTCGTGGTAGTTGTCCACGCCCACGAACCCGTTGCCGCTCGCGTCGAAGAGGCTGCGCCACACGGAGTAGCCGATGGGGTAGACGACGAGCGCGCCGAGCAGTGCCAGCGCGGGCAGCAGGAAGAGGGCGGCCACCCAGAGGCGGGTGCCCTGCATGCTCCTGCGTTTTTTGGTGGGGTTCGCCGTGGGGCGGGGCGGCCCGGGGGCCGCAGCGCCGCCCGCGGTTGCGGTCGACATCGTGCGGGCCTCCCGTCAGCTCTTGAACGCCTTGGCCGCGTCGGACTCCAGCTTCCGCTGGGTGCCCGCCACGTCACCGGGGTCCTTCAGGAAATCCTGGAGGTGCTTCCACTCGCCCTGGCCCGGCTTGCCGCCGAAGGAGGCGGGCGCCAGGTCGGACATGTCGAAGCGGAAGCCGTCGCCCGCCGCGATCACGGCCCGCGCGATGGAGCGGAGCGTGTCGTCGGGGTAGGCGGCGAGGTCCAGGTTCTTGTTGGCGGACAGGAAGCCGCCCTGCCCGGCCCACACCTGCGCCGCGTCGGCCGAGGCGAGGAACGTCAGCAGGGCCTGCGCCGCCGGGCCGTCCTTCAGCGCCACGCCCACGTCGCCGCCGGTCACCACCGGGGCCTTCGCCCCCACCGCGGGGAACGCGAAGACCCTGGCATCCTTGCCGATCCGCGCCCCCGCCCCGATGACGTTCGCCGCCGCGAAGTCGCCCTCGAAGACCATGGCCGCCTTCGGCTCCTCCCCGCCCGTGAACGTCTGCGTGACCGACGTGGGGAACTGCGTCTGGAGCGCCCCGTCGTTGCCGTCCGCCAGCAGGCCCTTCCCGCCGAAGAGCCGCCCGAGCGCCGTCAGGGCGTCCTTCACGGACGGGTCCGTCCACGGGATCCGGTGCTGCGCCAGCAGGTCGTACTTCTCCGGGCCCGCCTGCGAGAGGTAGACGTTCTCGAACCAGTCGGTGAGCGTCCAGCCGTCCGCCCCGCCCACCGAGACCGGCGGGATGCCGTAGTCGGCGATCAGTTGCGCGGTGCTCAGGAACTCCGGCCAGGTCTTCGGCTCCTTCGCCCCGGCCCCCTCGAAGACCTTCGTGTTGTACCAGACCAGGGACTTGTTGCTGACCTTGAAGTAGACGCCGTAGCGCTTCCCCTCGTACGAGCCGAGGTCCTGCCAGCCCTTGGTGAAGTTCTTGTCCAGCTCCGCCGACGCCTCGCTGCCGAGGGGCTTGAGCCAGCCCTTCTGTGCGAACTCGCGCAACGCCCCGGGCTGTTGCAGCATCGCCACGTCCGGAGGGTCGCCGCCCGCGATCTTCGAGCCGACGAAGGCGGACATGTCGTCGCCGCTGGGCACGTAGGCGACTTCGGCGCCCGTGCGCCGGGAGAACTCCTCCAGGACCTTCGTGAAGCCCTTCTGCTCGGCGCCCGTCCAGACCGCGGTCACCTTCAGCTTCTGCCCGCTGAGCTTCGGGAGCTGGACCGTGTGCCGGATGGCGCCCGGCGGGGCGCCGTCGTTGCCGCTGTCGCCGCACCCCGCGGCCGACAGGGCCAGGGCCCCGGCCGCGAGGAGCGCGAGCGCGCTGCGCGCCCCGCGCACCGAACGAAGCGAAGTCCGCATTGCCGCCCCTCCCGTACGAGCTCCCCGCCGGCGGCCGCCGCACGTCGGCCCCCGCATCCGCGCTCGCCTCCCGTGCGACAGTCCTACGCCCGCCCGGGGGCCGCCGCAATACCACCATCGAGCGCAATTCACTGATCGTGACCGTGCTGTGATACGGCGTCACCTGCGGTGGGCGGTGCGGGGGCGGTGCCCGGGCCGGGGCAAGAGCGAGCCGAATTGGCGCGCGCCGCGTCCCCGCCGCGATGCAGTCCGGCGGTGCCCGGCTGTCCTCAGTCTCGGGCTAGGGCGCCCGTGGCCCCAGGCCCAGGGGCCGGGCTTGTCGGCCGGTGTACGCCGCACCACGCACCCCCGCCGCGACGGTGATGCACCCCCACGCAGCAGCCCGGCGGTGCCCGGCTGTCCTCAGCCCCGGGCGGCCGGGGTTGTCGGCCGGCGTGCCACCGCGCTGAGTCGACGAGCCGGCCCTTGCACGGTGCCGCGCACTGCTCACCCCCGCCGCGACGGCGATCTACCCCCGCGTCGCAGGCCGGCCGTGCCCGCCCCCCGCCGCCGGGCGCCGCCGTGCAGCGTCAGAGCAGGGGCGGTGCCGCCTCCGCTGCCGCGGATTGGGCGGCGCGCTGGAGGGCGCTGGCGAGGAGCGCCAGGTCCGTCGGGCCGTTGCCCAGTTCGCGGAGGGGGCGGCGGGTCGGGGGGTCGCCCATGCGCTGCCAGTCGATGGGGACGACCGTCGGCCGCAGCGTCGCCGTCCGCGGGATGCGGCCCGTCACCCGGCCCGCCTGGAACGGCGTCGTCACGTCGTCGTCCGGCCGCATCAGCCGCCCGCGGCCCGGAGCCGGCTCGCCCGCGCCGCTGCCGTCGCCCGGCGTGCCGTCCGCCGACGGCGGGGCGATCTCCAGCGTCGCGCGCAGCCCCGCCCGCTCGACGGCCGCCGTGTCGGCCGTCCGGTCCGGGCGGCCGGACGCCGCCACCAGATGCACGCCGAGCCGCTCCCCGTCCCGGGCCACGGCCTCCAGCGCCCGGACCACCGAACCCGCCGACGGCCGCCCCGTACTGCCCAGGGCCGGGGCCACCAGCGCGTCGAAGTCGTCCACCAGGACCACCAGGCGCGGCAGCGCCGTGCGGGCCGTGAGCGACGGACCGTCCTTCTGCGTGCGCAGCTTGAGCGTCCCCGTGGGTACGGACTCCAGGTCGCCCGAGCCGTCCGCCGCCCGCCGCGGCGCGACCACCTGCGCGGCGGACGCGGCCGCGTGCTGCGTGTGCCACGCCGTGAAGTCGAGCCGGCCCAGCAGCTCCGCGCGCCGCTTGAGCTCCGACGTCAGCGCCTGGGCGAACTCCCGCATCCGTACGGGGTCCGCGGCCGCCAGGTACGTCGACACGTGCGGCAGGTCCGTGCACAGCCGCAGCCCCTCGCCGCGCTCCGCGCCCCCGCCGTCCACCAGGACCAGCGAGAGCCGGTCGGGCCGGTCCGCCGCCGCCAGCGACGCGGCGAGCGAGCGCAGCAGCTCCGTCTTGCCGCTGCCCGCGCACCCCTCCACCAGCAGGTGCGGGCCGTCCGCCGCCAGGTCCACGGCCAGCGGCCCGTGCGGGCCCGCGCCCAGCACCGCCACCGCCCGGCCGCCGGGCCGCGAACCGCGGTCCGTGGCCGCCGCCCAGCGGGCCGTCAGGGACGCCGGGGTCGCCCGGGCCAGCCCCAGCTCGTCCAGCAGGCGCGCACTGCGCGGCAGCGCCGCCGCCACGCGCGCGGCCGCCCCGCCCGCCACGCCGTCCGCCATCCGCAGCGGCGCCAGCGCCCGCGCGAACCGCTCCGCCCACGCCCGCGACACCGCGTCCACGGCCGCGATCACGGCAGGGCCGGACGGCGCCTCGCCCTCGGGGCCGCCGAGGGCGCCGCCGTCCGGCGCGGGCGCGCGGTGGATCACCTGCACCACCGTGGCCACATCACCGCTGAGCAGCGCCACCGCGCCGCAGTACGGGAACGCCGGGGCCGCCGTACGGGCCGTCGCCAGCGTCGACACCACCGGCGACGCCGGCGTGGTCGCCGGAGCGTCCGCCAGGCACACGAGGTGGATGCCCGCCGCGGCGCCGCCCACCGCCAGCCGCGACACCGTCTCCCGCAGCTCCGCCGAACCGGGGTCCCCGTCCACGATCACCACCGTGTACGGGCCGGAGTGACGCTCCGCCGCGGCCGCCACCGCCGCCGGGGCGGCCGCCGCCCAGTGCGGGCCCAGCGGGCCCTCGTCCAGGCGCCGCACCAGCTCCGCCGTGCGGGCCGCGGCCTGCTCGCGGTCGTACGCCACCAGCAGCCGGCAGTCCTGCCCGCGCACCGGGCGCAGCTGCGGCAGCCAGCCCAGCCACGACCACTCGGCCAGGCGCTCCTCGACCGGGCGCGCGCGGTCCGCACTGATCAGCACGAACTCCAGGCACGCCGGGGCGTGCAGCGCCGCCAGCTGTGCCAGCACCGAGCGGGCCAGGGCCGACAGCCGGGCCCGCGGGCCCGCGAGCCCCAGCGAACCGGCTTCGCGCAGCGCGACCGTCACCGGTACCGAGGGCAGCAGCGCGCCGCTCCCGGCCGAATGCCGGTCGGCCGTGCCCAGTCGTACGGTCAGCCGGTCGGGGTGGCCCGGGCCGCGCTCCCACAGCCGGGGGCCGGGGCCGAGCGCGGTGAGCAGCGTCTCCGCGGGGTCGGGCCAGCGCTCGCGCAGCGCGGCGGCTTCGGCGCGGGCCCGTTCCTCGTCGCCCGCGTCGTCCTCCGGGCCGCCCCACGGGTCCGTGTCGGTGCCCCGGCCGGTGCGTCCGCCGGTCAGCCGCCGGGCCCACGCGCCTATCCCGCGCCCGCGCGTCCGCTTGCCGGCTTCGCCGGCGGGGGCGGGCTCGGAGGAGCCGGGGGCTTCGCCGGGCTGACCCGGCTGACCCGTTCCGGCGGAGTGTGCGGAGTGAGGGGCGTCGGCGGGTCTGCCGGCGTAGCCGTCCGGCTGACCGGCGTGTCCGTACTGGCCGTCCAGGCCACCGGGCCCGCCGCCCGTCCCCGCCTGACCGGCCGCGCCACCCGGACCGTACGGGTCCGCACCGCTCTTCTGGCCGGGCAGGACGCTGCCGGGCTGTGCCACCCAGCGCGCAGAACCCGTTCCGCTTGCCGTTGTTCTGTACGGGTCCGGGCCGCCGTCCGTCCCCGCCTGACCGGCCGTTCCGGACCCGCCCCCCGCCCCGTACGCGTCCGCCCCACCGTCCTGACCGGACACCCCGCCGCCGAAGCCCCCCGCCCGGCCCACCGACCCCGTCCCGTAGGAGGTCGTGCCCCTCTCCTGGGCGGACGCGCCCGGCTGGGCCGGGACGCGGACCGACAGGCCGCCGGGGGCCGCGTCCCGCAGGGGGAAGCCGCGGCCGCCGTGCGTCGCCGAGTCGTGGCCGGAGGCGGCCGGGCCGCCGAAGTCGGAGCCCGCCGCCAGGCCCGTCGAGCCCGTGCCCCCCGCACCCGCGCCCGTCACACCCGTCGGCGCGCCCAGCCACGCGCCGCGCGCCGGCGGGGCGACCGCGCCCGCGGGGGACGCGCCGGGGGCGCTGCCGCCCACGCGCAGGTGGCCCTCGCCGTCGGGCGCGGCCGGCAGGACGCGCGGGGCGGAGTCGTCGGCGGCGTGCAGGCTCAGCACCGACTCGCCCACCCGCAGCAGCTCCCCGGCGGGCAGCCGCACCGGCTCCGCGCCGACCGGCTCGCCCGCGAGCACGGTCCCGTTCGTGGAGCCCAGGTCCCGCAGCGTGATCGTGCCGTCGTCGTGGAGGACGACCGCGCAGTGCAGCCGGGAGACGTCGGGGTCGTCCAGCGGGATGTCCGCCGTCGCGGAGCGCCCCACGTGCACCTCGCCGCCGTGCAGCAGGTGCACGCCGCCCGCGTCCGGCCCGGAGACGACGTGGAGCCGGGCCGCGGCCTCCGGCACGCCGGACATGAGCACGCCCGCGTGCCGCTCGGGGTCGGCCGGGGCGGAGAGGGAGAGGACGGCGCCGTCGATCAGCGGGGGCTCGCCCAGCGCGCTGCGCTGGGGGTCGAGCCGCTCGGCCCCGGCGTAGACCACGACGGCCCCGGTGCCCAGGTCGCAGCCGGCCGCCGCCGCGGCCGTGGCGAGGCCGCTGGCCACGCCGGCCAGGGCGGTCCCCGCGGGGGCGGTCACCAGCACGTCGCAGGCGCAGGTCGCCGCGGGCACGGCGGGCGCAGTGGTGTGGTGGCCGCTGAGCGGCCCGAGGACGGTCAGCCTGATCTGCATCGCCGTCAACGGTCCCTTCTGCCCCGGTGCACGTACAGGTCACCACGGCGCGCGGAACGTACCGGAAGCACCGGCCCCGCCCCTCCGCATCGTGCTGCGAGCATCCTCGCACCTGCCGGGAGCGACGCGCCCGGCGACGGCCAATTCGTGATCTTGAACGACCGCGGGAGGGTGCGAAGAAAGCGGAAGGTGATCGAATCCTTCCGGGAGCACCTCATGATCGGTTCGGTTGCCGCCCATGACGGGTCTCTTTTCGAACAAGTCGTACAGATTTTCTTTCGCTCGGGAGTGGGCCGCGGACGGGGCGGGGACCGGCTCCGGGCCGGGCGCGGAGCCCCCGCCGAGGGCTTCCGTTCACGCCGCGCGCGCACCGCCCGGGCGCCTTCCGCGCGCCGCGCGGCAACCAACGGCCCGCGACCCGCGTCTTCCCCTCAGCCCCGCGGATTCGGCAAACCGCCGGCAAACCGGAGGTCCGCGGGACGGCACTACAGTGGGCGGAAGGCCGGTCGCGAAAGCCGGCTACGAAGGCCGGTCGCGAAAGCCGGGTACGAAGGCCGGGCACGAAAGAGGCCATCGCAGAGCATGACGACGATGACGAGATGACGACCAGGGAGCGCATGACGTGCGGCCGGTAGGCAGCAAGTACTTGCTTGAGGAGGTGCTCGGGCGCGGCGCGACCGGCACCGTCTGGCGAGCACGCCAGCGGGAGACCGCGGGCGCCGAGGCGGCCGTGTCCGGCCGGCCCGGCGAGACCGTCGCGATCAAGGTGCTCAAGGAGGAGCTGGCCTCCGACGCGGACGTCGTGATGCGCTTCCTGCGCGAGCGCTCCGTGCTCCTCCGGCTCACCCACCCCAACATCGTCCGCACCCGCGACCTCGTCGTCGAGGGCGATCTGCTCGCCCTCGTCATGGACCTCGTCGACGGCCCGGACCTGCACCACTACCTGCGTGACAACGGCCCCTTCACGCCCGTCGCCGCCTCCCTCCTCACGGCCCAGATCGCCGACGCGCTCGCCGCCAGCCACGCCGACGGCATCGTCCACCGGGACCTCAAGCCCGCCAACGTCCTCCTGCGGAGCGACGGCGGCCGGATGCACCCGATGCTCACCGACTTCGGCATCGCGCGCCTCGCGGACTCCCCGGGCCTGACCCGTACCCACGAGTTCGTCGGCACGCCCGCCTACGTGGCGCCCGAGTCCGCCGAGGGCCGCCCGCAGACCTCCGCCGTCGACATCTACGGCGCCGGCATCCTGCTCTACGAGCTGGTCACCGGCCGGCCGCCGTTCGCGGGCGCGACCGCCCTCGAAGTGCTCCACCAGCACCTCAGCTCCGAGCCGCGCCGGCCCACCACCGTCCCCGAGCCCCTCTGGACGGTCATAGAGCGCTGCCTGCGCAAGCGGCCCGAGGAGCGCCCCAGCGCGGAGAACCTGGCGCGGGCGCTGCGCGTCGTCGCCGCGGGCGTCGGCGTGCACGCCTCCCCGGAGCAGGCCGAGGCCGCCCTCGGTGTCGCCGGGCTGCTCGCGCCCGACCCGGAGCCGGCCGTCGTGCCCGGCACCGGCCAGGGCGCCGGCCCCGGATCCGGTCCCGGCGCGGGTGACGCCGACCCCACGCAGGTGCTGCCGTCGACGGCGGGTTCGCCGGGCGCCCCGGGCTCCTACGACCCCAACGCCGCCACCAGCTTCCTGCCGAGCACCTCCGCCGGCGGCCACGGCCCCGGCTCGGGCCCCGGCTCCGACGCCACGCGCGTCATGCCGGCCGGCTCCGGCCCCGGCAGCTCCGCCGACCCGACCCGCGCCATGCCGCCCGTACCGCCGCTGCCCCCGGAGGGCGACGGCGCGCACCCCTGGCAGACCCAGATGCGGGCCGCCCGCGACCGCAACGACCAGACCCAGGTGCAGTACCTCGACCCGAGCGAGGACCCGCTGCGCCGCCGGCCCCAGCGGCGGGCCGGGCAGCAGCAGCCTCAGCAGCAGCCGCCGCAGGGCTACGGCGGTCAGCAGGGGTACCAGCAGCAGGGCTACGGGCAGCAGCAGTACGCCCCTCAGCAGCCCCAGGGACACCGGCCGCCGCCCCCGCAGCACTACACGCCGCAGCCGCAGCCGTACGCCCCGCAGCAGCCGCAGCCCGCGCCGCCGTCCCGCCGGCAGCAGCGCCGCCAGGAGCCGCGCTACCAGCAGCCCCCGGCGCCGCCGCAGCCCCAGCCGTACGCCCCGGAGCCGCCCGCGCGCCGTGAGCCGCGGCCGCCGCGGCAGCGCAGCGCGAATCCGATGCGGATTCCCGGGCTGGGCTGCCTCAAGGGCTGCCTGTTCATGATCGTCATCCTGGTCATCGGAGCGTGGCTCGTCTGGGAGTTCACCCCTCTGAAGGACTGGGTCGCCGACGGCAAGAGCTTCTGGGACGCCGCCTGGGACTGGGTCACGGACGTCAAGGACTGGATCGCCGGGCTCACCTCGAACTCCTCGGGTTCCTCGGGCTCCTCCGGCACATGACCAGGTAATCGATTTGTCGACACCCGGTGGGCGTTTTCCGCCTCGGGGGTGAGCGTTGGCAGTAGCTTGGTCGCCAGCGCGCCTGTCGGAGTCGGAGACGAGGAGTCGGGGAACAGTCTTGGCACGGAAGATCGGCAGCCGGTACACCGCCCACCAGGTCCTCGGCCGTGGCAGCGCGGGCACCGTGTGGCTCGGCGAAGGGCCCGAGGGCCCGGTCGCCATCAAGCTCCTGCGCGAGGATCTCTCCTCCGACCAGGAGCTCGTCGGGCGGTTCGTCCAGGAGCGCGCCGCGCTCCTCGGGCTCGACCACCCGAACGTCGTCGGCGTCCGCGACCTCGTCGTCGACGGCGCCGACCTCGCCCTGGTCATGGACCTGATCCGGGGCACGGACCTGCGCACCCGGCTCGACCGCGAGCGGCGGCTCGCGCCCGAGGCCGCGGTCGCCATCGTCGCCGACGTCGCGGACGGGCTCGCCGCCGCGCACGCCGCCGGGATCGTCCACCGCGACGTCAAGCCCGAGAACGTCCTGCTCGACATGCAGGGCCCCCTCGGGCCCGGCGGCGCGCACCCCGCGCTGCTCACCGACTTCGGCATCGCCCGCCTCGTGGATGCCCCCCGGCCCGCCCGGGAAGGCGGCCGCGGGACCGGCCCCCGCAGCGTCATCGGCACGCCCGACTACCTCGCCCCCGAGATCATCGAGGGGCTGCCGCCGCGGGCCTCCGTCGACGTCTACGCCCTCGCCACCGTCCTGTACGAGCTGCTGGCCGGCTTCACGCCCTTCGGCGGCGGGCACCCCGGCGCGGTGCTGCGGCGGCACGTCACCGAGACGGTCGCGCCGCTGCCCGGCATCCCCGACGAGCTGTGGCAGCTCGTCGTCCAGTGCCTGGCCAAGGGGCCCGCGTCCCGGCTGCGCGCCTCCGAGCTCGCCGTACGGCTCCGGGAGCTGCTGCCCGGGCTCGCCGGGATACCGCCCCTCGACATCGACGAGCCGGACGACGGGTCGGACGACGACGCCGACGGCTCCCCGGCTCCCGCTGACGGGAGCGGCGTGCCCGCCTCCGCACGCCGCCGGGGCGTCGTCCCGCTTGTGCCGGGCGCCGTCTCGGACTCCAGCCGCGACACCCACACCAGCATGCGCGTGCCCACGCCCGCCGAGCTCGCCGGCGGCGCCCACGGCACGGCCCGCGCGCCCCGCGCCGCCGGCCAGCGCCGCGCCGGCTCCGCGCGCCACCGCTCCCCGGCGGAACAGCGCCGCCGCCGCATCCGCCTCGGCGCGGCGGCGGTCGCCCTGGCGGCCGCGGCGGGCGTGGGCGGCTGGTTCGCCACCACCGACCACGAGCCCACCGACGCGAAACCGGGCATCCACCACCCGGCACCGAAGCGCTAGCCGCTGCGGCAGCGGGGGCTTTTCCCGTCGGCGGGGAAGAGGGCGTGGGGCCCACACTCCTGAATCCGCCGCCGCGGTGCTCAGCCACCACGGCGGTATCCGGCGGTGCCGGGCCTTCCTCGGCCTGGGGCCGGTCCGGCACCGCCGGTCTGCGGCGTCGTGGCTGATCGCCGCTGCGGCGGGGGGGAGAGGGTGCGCGGCACCCTCAGTCGATCCAGGTGGGGCCCGCCCCCTTGAATCCGCCGCCGCGGCGCCGGGCTGTCCTCAGCCCGGGGCGGGCCCCGCACCGCCGGTCTGCGCCGCGGTGGCTGATCGCCGTCCCGGCAGGGGGTTCGGCGCCCAGCGCCGAGTAGGGGGAGCGCCCCGGAAGGGGCTTGAGGGTCGGGAAGGGCGGTGTAGCCGTTAGGCTGGGTGCGTGGCAGTCGTTGACGTATCCGAAGAGCTGAAGTCCCTCTCCTCGACCATGGGGTCGATCGAGGCCGTCCTGGACCTCGACAGGATGAGGGCCGACATCGCCGTGCTCGAGGAGCAGGCGGCCGCCCCGTCCCTGTGGGACGACCCCGAGGCGGCGCAGAAGATCACGAGCCAGCTGTCGCACCTCCAGGCGGAGCTGCGCAAGACCGAGGCCCTCCGCAGCCGCATCGACGACCTCGGAGTGCTCTTCGAGCTCGCCGAGGCCGAGGACGACGCCGACGCCCTCGCCGAGGCCGAGGCCGAGCTCACCTCCGTCCGCAAGGCGCTGGACGAGATGGAGGTCCGTACCCTCCTCTCCGGCGAGTACGACTCCCGCGAGGCCCTCGTCAACATCCGTGCCGAGGCCGGCGGCGTCGACGCCTCCGACTTCGCCGAGCGCCTCCAGCGCATGTACCTGCGCTGGGCCGAGCGCCACGGCTACAAGACCGAGGTCTACGAGACGTCCTACGCCGAAGAGGCCGGCATCAAGTCGACCACCTTCGCCGTCCAGGTCCCGTACGCCTACGGCACCCTCTCCGTCGAGCAGGGCACCCACCGCCTCGTGCGCATCTCGCCCTTCGACAACCAGGGCCGCCGCCAGACGTCCTTCGCCGGCGTCGAGGTGCTCCCGGTCGTCGAGCAGACCGACCACGTCGAGATCGACGAGTCCGAGCTGCGCGTCGACGTCTACCGCTCCTCCGGCCCGGGCGGCCAGGGCGTCAACACCACCGACTCCGCGGTGCGGTTGACCCACCTCCCGACCGGCATCGTCGTCTCCTGCCAGAACGAGCGCTCGCAGATCCAGAACAAGGCGACCGCCATGAACGTCCTCCAGGCCAAGCTCCTCGAGCGCCGCCGCCAGGAGGAGCAGGCGAAGATGGACGCGCTCAAGGGCGACAGCGGCGGCTCCTGGGGCAACCAGATGCGTTCGTACGTCCTGCACCCGTACCAGATGGTCAAGGACCTCCGTACGGAGTTCGAGGTCGGCAACCCCCAGTCCGTCCTCGACGGCGAGATCGACGGCTTCCTCGAGGCCGGCATCCGCTGGCGCAAGCAGCAGGAGAAGTAGCCCCAAGGGCCTCCATAGCAGGACAACTCCCCCGTATCCGGCTTGACGCTGCGTCAAAAACTGGCAAGGCTGACGGCGGCACGCGTAGCACTGGGGCGCGTGTGGCGGGGGCGAGCGGCCCGGACGACAGTGCCGCCGCATCAACACGGCCGGCCCGCCGGCCGTGCCAGGCCTCCAGTAGCGCCACCGCCCCGTGCGGAGCTGCTCCAATGACGAGTGAGCTACTGGGGGTAGCAGGCATATGACGAAGAAGACGCGACTGCGCGTCGCGCGGATAGCCGCCGGCGCGGTGGTCGCCGCAGGCGCTTCGCTGACCGCCGCCGGCGCGGCATCGGCCGCCGGCGTCAACGTCCAGGTCGCGGGTGTCGGTGTGAAGGCGGGCGTCCACGCCGTCGCCTCGCCCGACGACCCGGACACGATCCCGCAGCCGCCCACCACGGGCGGCAACACGGGCAGCACCGGTTCCACCGGCTCCACGGGTTCGACCGGCGAGACGGGCTCCACCGGCACGACCGGCACGACCGGTTCCACGGGTGAGACCGGCTCCACTGGTTCCACCGGTTCGACCGGCTCGACGGGCTCCACCGGCAGCATCGGCGGCTCGGGCGAGACCACCGGCAGCTCGGGCACGACCGGCACCACGGGTTCCACGGGTGCGACCGGCGAGACGGGCTCCACGGGTTCGACCGGTACCACCGGCACGACCGGTAGCACGGGATCCACCGGTTCGACCGGGTCGACCGGTTCCACGGGCAGCACCGGCGCGACCGGCGAGACCGGGTCCACCGGCTCCACGGGTACGACGGGCTCGACCGGTAGCACCGGCTCGACCGGCTCCACGGGTTCGACCGGCAGCACCGGCAGCACGGGCTCCACCGGCAGCACCGGCTCTACGGGTTCCACCGGTTCCACTGGTTCTACGGGCTCCACCGGTTCCACGGGCAGCACCGGTTCCACCGGCAGCACCGGCTCGACGGGCTCCACCGGCTCCACCGGCTCCACCGGTTCGACCGGCAGCACGGGCTCCACCGGCAGCACCGGCTCCACCGGTGACGACCACGGCTCCACCGGCGGCGACCAGAGCGGCACCGGCGGCTCCGGCACCACGGGTGCCACCGGCGGCTCCGGCTCCACCGGCGGCAGCGACTCCGGTGACCAGGGCAAGGTCTGCCCCGTCGACACCAGCAGCAACTGCGGCAACAACACGGACACCGACAGCGCGGGCGCCAAGCCCGTGCAGCAGGACAAGCCCAAGGAGCAGCTGGCCGAGACCGGCGCCTCCCAGACCGGCTTCCTGGTGATCGGTGCCGCGACGATGATCGCGGGCGGCGTCGGCTTCCGGCTCCTGCCCCGCCTCATGACCCGCAACGCGGGCGCGGCGGCGGCCTGACCCAGGCCGTAGACGCGGCCGCGCAGCCCGCGGCCGGGTCACGTACACACGCAACGCAAGGGGCCCGGAGCGCTCAGCGCTCCGGGCCCTCGTGCGTCGTTCGATCGGGCACGCGCATGACCACGCGTGACGGCGCGCCTACCCGGCGAATCCGTGTGCGAGCACGGCCACCGCCACCAGCGCTACGAGCAGCGCGATCAGCGTCGCGGGCGTCAGGCCGGCGAAGAGGCCTTCCTGCTGCTGCAGCCGCTCCCTGCTGGCCCGGCAGACCGGGCAGCGGCCCTCGCTGACGGGGCCCGCGCAGTTGGCGCACACCAGTCGGTCGCATGTCATGCGATCTCCTCCTCCGGTACGTCCAACGCGCGGGAGAGCCGAGCGGTTCCCCCTACCACTCTGCCAGCTTCCCCGGCGAACGGCGCGTGCGGGCCGATTGTCCTCGTTTTGTCCCCGAACATGACGGTAATAAACGCGCCGACCCCGGTCGCTGCCTGCGCGTGCACGGCTCGTTCGCGTATGGTCACGCACACCGAACGGGAGCCGCCTGCGCGGCGGTCCGTCCCCCCTATCCAGGTCGACGCGTGGTGCACTCGTGATCCGATTCGACAACGTCTCCAAGTCCTACCCGAAGCAGAACCGTCCCGCGCTCCGCGACGTCTCGCTGGAGATCGAGAAAGGCGAGTTCGTCTTCCTCGTCGGTTCCTCGGGCTCGGGCAAGTCCACCTTCCTGAGGCTCCTGCTCCGCGAGGAGCGCGCGAGCACCGGCCAGGTGCACGTCCTGGGCAAGGACCTGGCCCGGCTGTCCAACTGGAAGGTGCCCCACATGCGCCGCCAGCTGGGCACGGTCTTCCAGGACTTCCGGCTGCTGCCCAACAAGAGCGTCAGCGAGAACGTCGCCTTCGCGCTGGAGGTGATCGGCAAGCCGCGCGGGGAGATCAAGAAGGCCGTCCCGCAGGTGCTGGAGCTGGTGGGCCTGGGCGGCAAGGAGGACCGCCGGCCGGGCGAGCTCTCGGGCGGTGAGCAGCAGCGCGTGGCGATCGCCCGGGCGTTCGTCAACCGCCCGATGCTGCTGATCGCGGACGAGCCGACGGGCAACCTCGACCCGCAGACCTCGGTGGGCATCATGAAGCTCCTCGACCGGATCAACCGGACCGGGACCACGGTCATCATGGCCACCCACGACCAGCAGATCGTGGACCAGATGCGCAAGCGCGTCATCGAATTGGAAAAGGGACGCCTCGTACGCGACCAGTCGCGCGGCGTGTACGGCTACCAGCACTGAAGCCTGAAAGGACGCCATGCGCGCCCAGTTCGTCCTCTCGGAGATCGGCGTCGGTCTCCGCCGCAATCTCACGATGACTTTCGCGGTGATCGTCTCCGTGGCGCTCTCGCTCGCCCTCTTCGGCGGCTCCCTGCTCATGCGCGAGCAGGCCAGCACGATGAAGGGGTACTGGTACGACAAGGTCAACGTCTCGATCTACCTCTGCAACAAGACCGACGCGGAGTCCTTCCCCTCCTGTGCCAAGGGAGCGGCGACGGAGGACCAGAAGAAGGAGATCCGCGCCGATCTGGAGAAGATGAGCGTCGTCCAGAAGGTCCAGTTCGAGACGGCCGACGAGGCGTACAAGCACTACAAGGAGCAGTTCGACAAGAAGTCGCCGATCGCGGGCTTCGTCACCCCGGACCAGATGCAGGAAAGCTTCCGCGTCAAGCTCAAGGACCCCACCAAGTTCGAGGTCATCTCGACCGCGTTCTCGCAGCGCCCCGGCGTGCAGATGGTGCAGGACCAGAAGGACGTCCTGTCCAATCTCTTCAACCTGGTCAACGGCATGAACTACGCGGCGCTCGGCGTGATGGCGCTGATGCTCGTCGTCGCGCTGATGCTGATCGTCAACACCGTCCGCGTCTCCGCGTTCAGCCGCCGCCGGGAGACCGGGATCATGCGGCTGGTCGGTGCGTCCAGCTTCTACATCCAGATCCCGTTCATCATGGAGGCCGCCTTCGCGGGCCTGCTCGGCGCCGGCCTGGCGTGCGTGCTGCTCGTCGCCGGCCACTACTTCCTCGTGAACAACTGGCTGGTCGACCAGATCGACCTCATCCAGTTCATCGGCTGGGACGCGGTCCTGGCCAAGCTGCCGCTGGTGCTCGCCATCGGGCTGCTGATGCCCGCGCTGGCGGCGTTCGCGGCGCTCCGCAAGTACCTCAAGGTGTGACATGAGCCAAGGGCGCCGTACGGTCAACTCCCCGTACGGCGCGCCGTGGTGTCCTAGACTCACGCGCATGCCCGGCCCGTCGATGTTCCACCCGCAGCGCCGCGCCCGCCGCGGCGCCGCGCTGACCCTGGTCTTCGCGGGCGTGCTGGCCACCGGTGCCGCGGCCGGCTCCTGGAGCCCGGACGGCCGGGGCGGCCAGGACGGCCGGAAAGCGCCGGAGGCCCGCGCCGCGTCGCGCACCGCGGCGAGACCCGCGGACCGCGCCGTCGCGGGCGACGAGCGCCCCGGCGACGGCGCGGGCACCTCCGTCGACCGCTCCGAGGTCGAGGCCGCCGCGGCGCGGGCCGTCGAGGACGGCAAGTCCGGCTCGGAGGCCGCCGCCGAGGTCGTCGGCCGCAGCGGCGACCGCTGGAGCGCCGTCTACAGCGCCCGCGAGTACGAGGGCCTGGAGCGCGCCCTGAACGGCTCCTACATCGGAGTGGGCCTCTCCGCGCGCCGCGCCGCCGGCGGCCGCACCGAGGTCGACAGCGTCCGCCCCGGCAGCCCCGCCGGCCGGGCCGGCCTCCGCCCCGGGGACCGGCTGCGCAGCATCGACGGCACGCCCGTCGACGGCCGGCCCGTCACCGAGGTCGTCGCCCGCCTCCGCGGCGACACCGCTGCCCGGCCGGGCCCGGGCACGCCCGTGCGGCTCGGGGTCGAGCGCGCGGGCCGCAGCTGGGAGCGCACGCTGTACCGGGCGCGGCTGGCCACCGAGAGCGTCACGGTCGAGCGGCTCGCCGGGGACGGCAGCGCGGGAGCCGCGGGAGCCGCAGCCGTACGGATCAAGGTCGGCTCGTTCACGCGGGGCACCGGCGAGCAGGTGCGGGCCGCTGCCGCGCAGGCCCTGCCCGGCGAGGGCATCCTCCTCGACCTGCGGGGGAACTCGGGCGGCCTCGTCGACGAGGCGGTCACGGCCGCCTCCGCCTTCCTCGACGGCGGGCTCGTCGCCACCTACGACGTGCACGGCAGGCAGCGCGCCCTGGAGGCCCGCACCGGCGGGGCCACCGCCCTGCCGCTCGTCGTCCTGGTCGACGGCGGCACGATGAGCGCGGCCGAGCTGCTGGCGGGAGCCCTCCAGGACCGCGGCCGGGCGGTCGTGGCCGGCTCGCGGACCTTCGGCAAGGGCTCCGTGCAGATGCCGAGCCGCCTCGCGGACGGCTCCGTCGCCGAGCTCACCGTCGGCCACTACCGCACCCCGGCCGGGCGCGTCGTCGACGGCCGCGGCATCGCCCCCGACCTGGTGGTCCGCGGCGATGCGGAGGAGCGGGCCCGCACAGTATTGAGTGGCCTCGGGGGTGGGTCCTAGTGCGAGAATGGCGGCGCTATGGCTAAGAAAGAGAAGACGGGTCGCAAACTGGTCGCGCAGAACAAGAAGGCGCGGCACGATTACCACATTCTGGACACCTATGAGTGCGGCATGGTGCTGACCGGCACCGAGGTGAAGTCGCTGCGCCAGGGCCGTTCCTCGCTGGTGGACGGCTTCGTCCAGATCGACGGCGGCGAGGCCTGGCTGCACAACGCCCACATCCCCGAGTACGCCCAGGGCACGTGGACCAACCACAGCGCGCGCCGCAAGCGCAAGCTGCTGATGCACCGGGCGGAGATCGACAAGCTCGACTCGAAGTCGCAGGAGACCGGGCACACCATCGTGCCGCTCGCCATCTACTTCAAGGAGGGCCGGGCCAAGGTCGAGATCGCCCTCGCCAAGGGCAAGAAGGAGTACGACAAGCGGCAGACCCTGCGCGAGAAGCAGGACACGCGCGAGTCGAACCGTGCGATCGCCGCGGCGCGCCGCCGGCAGCGGGCGACGGCCGCGCGGGGCCAGCAGCGGTAATACGCTGGCACGGGCGCCCGTCGGTCACGTACGATGGGGCGTAGCAGCACTCGGGGTGGTGCCCGGTGCGCAGTTTGAAAAATCAACATGGGGATGATCGGTTTCGACAGCGGATGTCGAAGCAGGGGAAGCGAGCCGAGGAAGCGGCAATGATCTCGTAAACCATATGTCGCAACCAATAATCGCCAACACCAAGCGCGATTCCTTCGCCCTCGCTGCCTAAGTAGCGACTTGCGAAGTGTCAGCCCGGGGCTGTTCCCGACCCGGATCCTGGCATCAGCTAGGGAACTAAACCACTAACCCCGGTCACGGGGGCTGGTGGGAAATCAAACAGTGACTGAGCCCGTCGGAGACTTGTCCGTGTGATCTCCGGGGCCGAGAAAATCGCAGCGGACTGCGCTCGGAGAAGCCCTGATTCTGCACCGTTGGACGCGGGTTCGATTCCCGCCATCTCCACTCATCCCATGTAGGCAAAAGCCTCTGATCTGCGGAAACGCAGACCAGAGGCTTTTGCCGTGCCGGGCCCGGCAACCGATGAGCTCCCGTAGCCCTCTTCCTGTGTGACGCTCCACGACGAGGGGGTGGTGGCCCGGTGAACCGGACGCGTACGGCGGTGGCCGCAGTGCTGGCCACGGGAGCCCTATGGTGGGCCGGAGGCGCCGCCCCGGCGTTCGCCGGCGACGGCAGCCCCGTACACGTGCTGCTCAACAGCGCCTTCGACAACCGCCCCGGCGAGCTCGTCGACATAGAGGTGCAGGGCTTCCGTGGGCGCGGCGACGTCACCGTCTCCTCACCCGTCTTCCCGCGCCCCGTCCGGCTCGCGCCGCGCGAGCACGCCCACCACGGCCGCCCGGCCATCGCGATGACCACCGGGCCCGGTACGTACCCGCTCACCGTCCGGGCCGGCGGCCGGGTCGTCGCCGAGGACCGCGTCGAGGTGAAGCCGTCGCAGCGGCCGAGCTTCACGGCGGCCTTGCCCGGCGAGGTGCTGCGGCCGGGGGAGCGGCTGTGGATGGCGTACGACGATCTGTACCCCGGCGAGAGCGGCAAGTCCTTCACCGTGCGCTCGCCCGCCTTCCGCAAGGAGGTGCGGCTGGCGCACGACCCGTCGAGCACCGACTGGAACAATCCGCGGCTGTTCTCCGGGGCGGCCGAGCTGCCGCAGGGCGTCCGCGACGGCACGTACAAGGTCACGCTGTACGGGCCGGGCGGGCGCGTCGTCGACGAGAAGCCGCTGACGGTGCGGGCGGCGCGGCCCGGTGACCGCGACTACGTCGGCCGGGCGCGCGGGCCCGCCTTCTTCGGCACGTCCCCCTCGTCCGGCCCGGAGGACGCCCGCCCCCGCGGGCACCGGGTCCCGCCCGGCGGCACCGTCAACGTCCTGTGGCGCGACCGGTCGCCCGACCCGGGCGAGGAGGAGCGGCTGACGGCCACGTCGCCGGCGTTCGAGAAGCCGGTGCGGCTGCGGCGCGACGACAGCAAGGCGGGCGACGGGGACGATCCGCGGTACTTCGCGCCCGCGCGGATCCGGCGGGGGCTCGCGCCCGGCACGTACGCGGTGACGGTGGCCAGCCACCACGGGCGGGTCACGAAGGTGGCGCAGCTGGAGGTCACGGCCGCCGCCGCGACGGGCGGGGCCTCCGGAGCCGGTGGGGGCTCGGGGATGACCGTGGCCTACGTGGCGGGCGGGACGACCGGTGGGGTTCTGGTGGCCGCGGGTCTCGGGACGCTCCTCAGGCGGCGGGCCGCGCGGGCCGCGCGGGCTGCCGTAGGGCGAGGGCCCGGCGGCTCGCCGTCGCCGTGAGCAGCGCGGTCGCCGCGGCGGCGGCCGGTACGGCGTAGCCCGCCGCTCCCGCGTGCTCCACGGCGTAGCCGCCGGCCGCCGAGCCCGCCGCGATGCCGGCGAGGATGCCGGTCACGGCCAGCGTCATGCCTTCGTTGAGGCTGCCGGGCGGGGTCAGGTCCTGGACGAGGTTCATGCCCGTGACCATGGTGGGCGCCGTGGCCATGCCCGCCAGGAGCAGCGCGGCGGCGAGGGCGGGGAGGCCGCCGCCCGCGGTCGTCGCCGCGAGCGGCAGCAGCGCGAGGGCGGCCATCGCCGCCAGGCAGCGGGGGAAGCGGGCGGCCGCGGGGGACGTCGGGCGCGCCAGCCCGTAGAGGAGGCCCGCCGCGCAGGAGCCGGCGGCTTGCAGGGCGAGGACGGCGCCCGCGGCGGGGCGGTGGCCCTCGGCGTCGGCGAAGCCGATCGTCACGACCTCCAGCGAGCCGAACAGCGCGCCCGTACAGAGGAAGACGGCCAGCACCGAGGCGAGACCGGGGTTGCCGCGGAGCGGCGAGCGCGGGCGGACGGGCCGGGCGGATATGGGGGGTTCGGTGCGTTTCTGGGCCGCGAAGAGCACGGCGCCGGTGAGGAACATCAGCGCGGCGGCGAGCGTGCCGGCCTCCGGGAAGAGGGACGTGCACAGGAACGTCGCGAGGACCGGCCCGAACATGAAGCACGCCTCGTCCGCCGCCTGCTCGAAGGCGTTCGCGGTGTGCAGGGCGGCCGGGTCGGCGCGCAGGAGGTGCGACCAGCGGGCGCGGGACATGCCGCCGGTGTTGGGGGTGGTGGCGGTCGCCGCGTAGCAGACGAACAGGGTCCAGGCGGGGGCGCCGGCGTGCACGCACACGACCAGCGACAGGGAGCCCAGCGCGGCCAGTGCGGCGGCGGGGACGGTGACGCGGGCCTGCCCGTGGCGGTCCACGAGCCGGGCCGTCAGCGGGCCGACGACCGCCGTCGCGGCGAGGCCGGTCGCGGTGACGGCGCCGGCGAGCGCGTACGAGCCGCGGGCGGCGGAGATCATCAGGACGGCGCTGACGCCGAACATGCCCATGGGGAGGCGGGCGAGGAGGTTCCAGGCGGTGAAGGCGCGGGCGCCGGGGACGGCGAAGAGACGGGCGTACGGGGCGAGGGGTTTGAGCGGGGGCATGGGGAAAGCCTTGTTGCGGCCGGGGTGCGCGGTCCAACACCTTCCTGGTCGCCGTTCACGCGGAACTGTTGTTAACTGCGGCTCGTGCCGTACGACATAGAGCCGCGGCTGCTGCGGGCGTTCGCCGTGGTCGCCGAGGAATTGCACTTCACGCGGGCCGCGGCCCGGCTGTTCACCGCCCAGCAGGCGCTGAGCCGGGACGTCCGGCGGCTCGAACAGCGGCTGGGGAGCAAGCTGTTCGCCCGGACGACGCGTCAGGTCACGCTCACCGCCGAAGGCGAACGGCTCCTGCCGTACGCGCGGCGGGTGCTCGCCGCGCACGAGGAGCTCGAAGCGGCCTGGGCGCGGGAGGAGCGGCCGCTGATCGTGGACTGCGCGGCCACGGTCGGCACGGGGTGGCGAGTGCTGACCGCCGCGCGCGGTGCGGCGCCGGAGCACGAGCTGGTGGCGCGCTTCCACAGCGGGCTCACAGGCGCGGCCGGGGAGATCCTCGCGGGGCGGCTGGACGTCTCCTTCGGGCGCGTGGCGGGGCTCGACCCGGCGGTGCGCGGGCGGCTGGAGCACTGCCCCGTACGGTACGAGCCGATGGCCGTGCTCCTGCCCGAGGAGCACCGGCTGGCGGCCCTGCCGGAGGTGCCGCTGGGGTCTCTGGCGGGGGAGACGCTGTACGCCGCCGCGGGCAATCCGGCGACCGCCGAGTGGACGGACCTCGCCGAGCGGCTCTTCGAGGGGCGGGGCATCGGGATCGCCGCGCCGTTCCCGGAGATCGAGGGGAAGGGGGAGTTCGTGCGGGTGGTGCGGCGGCGGGGGTGGTCGGTGCTGGCGAGCGTGGAGTTCATCGACGTCCCGGGCATGGTCCTGCGCCCCCTCGTCGACCCGGTGCCGCTCTCCCCGATCTCCCTCGTCTGGCGCCGCGGCCTCCGCCACCCGGCGCTGACGTCCTTGCGGACGGCGGCTGCGACTCTCGCGGCGCGCGACGCTTGGCTGACCCGCCCGGCCGACTCATGGCTCCCGCCGGGGGACGCGGCCGCGATGCGGACGTAGCCGGCGCTGCCGGCGCGGAGGGTGCGGACGGTGCCGTGCCGGGGGTGGGCTGGGCACCGCCGGTTTGCGCCGTGGGGGTTGTACGCCGTGGCGGCGGGGGGATTCTGCCGGCGGCAGGGTCGGGAGCTCGTGCTCGGCGGTGGTTCTGTGCGGGACCCGCACCCGTCTTCCGCCGCGATGGCGAGTGACCGCGACGGCGGTGTTCGGCGGTGCCGTGCCGGGGGCGGGCTGGGCACCGCCGGTTTGCGCCGTGGGGTTGTTCGTCGTGGCGGCGGGAGAGTTCTGCCGGCGGCAGGGATGAGAGCTCGCGCTCGGCGACGCCGGGTCGGCTACCGCCGGTTCTGCCGGGGACAGGGGGTTCGCGGGGTTAACACCCGTGCCCCTCGCGGGGCACTCTGGTGGGGTGTTGGTGGAGGGCGGACTCAGGTTTGACGGCGGGCGGCTCTGTCTGGATCTGGTGGGCACGGTCGGCGGGCGGCTCGGCGGGGAGCCCGTCGAGCGGCTCGACAGCCCCGAGCGGCTGCGGGACTGGCTGCTCGGCTCCGGGGCCGTCCCGCCCGGCACCCCCCTGGCCGCCGTGGACGCCGCCTGGCTCGCCCGTTTCCGCGCCGTCCGCGACCTGCTGCACCGCGTCGTGCACGCCGAAGTCGACGGCCGCGCCGCCGACCCCGACCTGGAGCGAGTGAACGCCCTCGCCGCCACCGCCCCGCCCGCCCTGAAGGCGGACCGCGGCGCCGACGGGACCCTGCTGCGGAGCCTCGCCGGCGCGCCCGACTGCGGGGCCCTGCTCGGGCAGATCGCCCGCGACGCGGTGGAGTTGCTCACCGACCCCGCCGCGCGCGGGCAGTTGCGCCGCTGCGAGGGCGAGACGTGTTCCCTGGTCTACCTGGACACCTCCCGCGGCCGCCGGCGCCGCTGGTGCTCCAGCGAGGTCTGCGGGAACCGCGAGCGCGTGGCCCGGCACCGCCGCCGCACGGTCGGCACCCGCTGAGGCCGTAGCGGCCGGCGCGGAAAATCCTCGCCGCGCTGAACAGTCCGCCCACCCGCCCCGTACTCCTGCCCGTAGGGGCCCACCGGGCCCCCGCACCGGCGGCGGAACGGGCGGAACCGGCGGCTACGGCTACCGGCGGGTACCGGCCGGATCACCGACGCGCGCTATCGACCAGGGAGAAGGCTTGCGCAAGGATGCCGCCGTGGCTGACAGGACGAGCCCCGACGAGGACCTGATGCGGGCGCTCTACGAAGAGCACGCGGGCCCGCTCCTCGCCTTCGTGCTGCGCCTGGTGGACGGCGACCGCCAGCGGGCGGAGGACGTGGTCCAGGAGACGCTGCTGCGCGCCTGGCGCAACGCCGACCGGCTGCGCGGAGCCCCCGGCTCCGTACGGCCCTGGCTGGTGACCGTCGCCCGGCGCATCGTCATAGACAACCACCGCAGCCGGCAGGCGCGCCCGCGCGAGGTCGACCCCGGCCCGCTGGAGCTGATCCCCGCGGCGGACGAGATCGACCGGGCGCTGCGCCTGATGACGATCTCCGACGCGCTGGGCGACCTGACGGAGGCGCACCGGGAGGCGCTGATCGAGACCTATTTCAGGGGACGTACCGTGAGCGAGGCGGCCGAGGCGCTGGGCGTGCCGGCGGGGACCGTGCGGTCCCGCGTCTTCTACGCACTGCGCTCGATGAAGCTCTCGCTCGAAGAACGAGGAGTGACGGCATGAGCCGGCCGGCACCGGACCACGGGCAGTACGAGCGGGGCGAGCAGCACACCGCCGTGGGCGCCTACGCGCTGGGCGTGCTGGACGAGGCGGACGCGGCCCGGTTCGAGGAGCACCTCGCCGACTGCCCGGAGTGCGCCGCCGAGCTCGACGGCCTGATGGACCTGACGCCGCTCCTCGCCGAGATGAGGGAGTCCACGCCGGGCCTGGACTCCCCCGGCCCCGAGGAGGCCCTCGCGCCGCGCCCGGACCCGGCGCTGCTCGACCGGCTGCTGGGCCGGGTCGCGGCCGGCCGCCGCGCGCGGCGCACCCGCCGCCTGTGCCTGGTCGCGGCCGCCGCCGCGCTGATCGTCGCGGGCCCGCTGGTGGGCGCGGCGGTCGTCTCGGAGGACGCGCCGGACCACGGCCCGGACCACAGCGGCGTGAGCGCGGCGAAGCAGATGTACGAGGACGGCGAGAAGATCGGCGCGGTGGACCCGGCGACGAAGGTCGACGCGACGGTCTCGCTCCAGGAGAAGCCCTGGGGCACCCACGTGGCCCTCCGGCTCGCCCACGTCAGAGGCCCGCTGACCTGCGATCTCGTGGCCGTGGGGAAGCACGGGGAGCGGCAGACGGTGACGACGTGGGCGGTCCCCCCGGGCGGCTACGGCCTGGATGTGACGGATGCGACGGATGCAACGGATGCTGCCGGGGCGGCCGGTAAAGCCGACACGGGCGACAAATGGAGCAAAGAGCCGCTCTACACCCACGGCGGCGCCGCACTGAACCGGAGCGATATATCCCGGTTCGAGGTCCGGACGCTCGACGGCACCCTCCTCGCCACCGTAAAGGTCTGACGAAAACCCATTCAGCCCGAATAAAAACAACCATGTCATGACAGGTGCGCTCAGCACCTGTGTTCGCGTACGGTTGACGGCTGCCCTAGGCACAGCAGAAGGGGGCTTGGGTGGCCGCGCAGAACGCCACGCACGCGCAGGTGGCGACCGGACCGCAGAGCGAGCCCGACGGGGTCCGCGACCGCGAGATCGGTACGGAACAACAGCATCTGGACCGGGTCTACCGGCGTCTGGAGGAGAAGATCCACGAGGCCGAGTTCCTCATGGACGACGCCGCCAAGCGCGGGCAGGTCGGCACGCCCGGCGCGCTCGCCGAGCGGGACGCCCAGGTCTTCCGGGCCGGGGTGCACCTCAACCGGCTCAACAGCGAATTCGAGGACTTCCTCTTCGGCCGCATCGACCTGCTGCTCGGCAAGGACGGCAAGAAGGGCCCCGACGGCGCGTACACCTCCGTCGAGCCCGCCGACGACGCCGTCCTCGGCGACCGCGCCGACATCGCGGAGACCCTGCACATCGGCCGCATCGGCGTCCTCGACGCCGACTACTCGCCGCTCGTCATCGACTGGCGGGCGCCCGCCGCCGCGCCCTTCTACCGCGCCACGCCCGTGGCGCCCGGCCGCGTCGTGCGCCGCCGCGTCATCCGCTCCAAGGGCCGCCGCGTCCTCGGCGTCGAGGACGACCTGCTGCGCCCGGAGCTGACGGCCACGCTCGGCGGGAACACCCTGCCGGTCGTCGGCGACGGCGCGCTGATGGCCGCGCTCGGCCAGGCCCGCAGCCACACGATGCGCGACATCGTCTCCTCCATCCAGGCCGAGCAGGACATGGTCATCCGCGCGCCCGCCGCGTCGGTGACCGAGGTCGAGGGCGGCCCCGGCACCGGCAAGACCGCCGTGGCCCTGCACCGCGCCGCCTACCTCCTCTACCAGGACCGCCGCCGGTACGCGGGCGGCATCCTCGTCGTCTCCCCGACCCCGCTCCTCGTCGCCTACACCGAGGGCGTGCTGCCCTCCCTCGGCGAGGAGGGGCAGGTCGCCATCCGTGCCGTCGGCTCGCTGGTCGACGGCGCCGAGGCCGACACGTACGACGAGCCGGCCGTGGCCCGCGTCAAGGGCTCCTCGCGCATGCTCAAGGTGCTCCGCAAGGCGGTCCGCGGCGCGCTGGAGAGCACGGGCGCGCCCGACCGCCTGCGCGTCGTCGCCTTCGGCGCCCGCATCGAGCTCGGCGCCGAGGACCTCAAGCGGATCCGCAACACCGCCCTCGGCGGCACCGCGCCGGTCAACCTGCTGCGCCCGCGCGCCCGCCGGCTGATCCTCGACGCCTTGTGGTCCAGGGCCGGCGGCCCCAAGCGCTACACCGACCCGGAGCTCGCCGCCGAGGCCCGCTCCGCCTTCGACGAGGACATCACCACCGAGGACGACTTCCTCGCCTTCCTCGACGCCTGGTGGCCGGAATTGACGCCGCGTCAGGTGCTGGCGGGCATGGCCGACGAGAAGCGCCTCGCCCGCTCCTCGCGCCGGGTGCTCAACCCGCGCGAGACCCGCCTGCTGGCCCGCTCGCTGCGCCGCCTGGACGCCGCGGGCCGCGGGCCGCTGTCCGTGCACGACGTGGCCCTGCTGGACGAGCTGGAGACGCTGCTGGGCGCCCCGGCCCGCCCGAAGAAGCCGCGCGAGTACGACCCGCTCGACGCGCTCACCGGCCTGGAGGAGCTGATGCCCCAGCGCTCGGAGTCGCGCCGCGAGCGCGCCGAGCGCCTGGCGGAGGAGCGCCGCGACTACGCCCACGTCATCGTGGACGAGGCCCAGGACCTCACGCCCATGCAGTGGCGGATGGTCGGCCGCCGCGGCCGCACGGCCACCTGGACGATCGTCGGCGACCCGGCGCAGTCCTCCTGGTCCGACCCCGACGAGGCGGCCGCCGCCCGGGACGAGGCCCTCGGCGCCCGCCGCCGCACCCGCTTCCGGCTCACCGTGAACTACCGCAACCCCGCCGAGATCGCCGATCTCGCGGCCAAGGTGCTCGCGCTCGCGATGCCCGGCATGGAGTCGCCCGCGGCCGTCCGCTCCACGGGCGTCGTGCCGCGCTTCGCCGTCGCGGGCGCCGGGCTCGGCCCGGCCGTGCGGGCCGAGGCGGAGCACCTGCTGGCGGACGTCGAGGGCACGGTCGGCGTGGTCGTGCCCATGGGGCGGCGCGCCGAGGCCCGCGGCTGGGTGGCCGGGCTCGGTGACCGGGTCGTGGTGCTGGGCAGCCTGGAGGCGAAGGGCCTGGAGTACGACGCGACGATCGTGGTCTCGCCGGCCGAGATCGCCGACGAGTCCCCGGCGGGCCTGCGGGTGCTGTACGTGGCGCTGACCCGCGCCACGCAGCGCCTGACGGTGCTCTCCGGCGAGCGCGACGACCCGGACGCCGACGGCGTGCCGGACCTGCTGCGGGACTGAGCGCCGGGGGACTGAAGCCGGGGGCGGACGGCCGGGGGACTGAGCACGCCCGTCCCGGAAGTGACTCTCCCCCAGCTCCGGCCGGGGCTCCCCGGCTCCGGCCGGGGGAGCCCCCACGGGTGAATTCGCCGGGGCGGAATGACTTCCGGGGACGGTTTGTTAGCCTGGGTGTGGCACCGGCTCGATCCAAGCCCCCGGGCCCAACCTTCGTCGCTACGAGCGACCACTTGCCGCGAGGCGAGCATGGCGGGTCGGTGTCATCAGCGTTCTGACGGGCGCCCTTCCTCCGGGAAGGGCGCCCGTCGGGCTTTTGCGGAACTTTATTTCCGTAACCCGGACCTGGTTACCCCCTACCGATGGGTAGGTGGGACGATCGAGCCGCGCATCAGCGAAACCTGGAAAGCAGAGGAAGTCGGCCATGGCAACGGCGCCAAGCGTCTCGTACTCGATGACGGTCCGGCTGGAGGTTCCCGCGAGCGGGACCTCGGTCAGCCAGCTCACCACGGCCGTGGAGTCCTCCGGCGGATCCGTGACCGGTCTCGACGTCACTGCTTCCGGGCACGAGAAGCTCCGGATCGACGTCACCATCGCCGCGACCTCCACCGCCCACGCGGACGAGATCGTCGAGGAGCTGCGCGGCATTGAGGGCGTGGTGCTGGGCAAGGTCTCCGACCGTACGTTCCTGATGCATCTCGGTGGCAAGATCGAGATGGCGTCGAAGCACCCGATCCGCAACCGTGACGATCTGTCCATGGTCTACACCCCTGGTGTGGCCCGGGTGTGCATGGCGATCGCGGAGAACCCGGAGGACGCGCGTCGTCTGACGATCAAGCGCAACAGTGTTGCGGTGGTCACGGACGGCTCGGCGGTGCTGGGCCTGGGCAACATCGGGCCGAAGGCGGCGCTGCCGGTGATGGAGGGCAAGGCGGCGCTGTTCAAGCGGTTCGCGGGGATCGACGCGTGGCCGATCTGCCTGGACACCCAGGACTCGGACGCGATCGTGGAGATCGTCAAGGCCATCGCCCCGGGCTTCGCGGGCATCAACCTGGAGGACATCTCCGCGCCGCGCTGCTTCGAGATCGAGGCGCGGTTGCGTGAGGCGCTGGACATTCCGGTCTTCCATGATGACCAGCACGGTACGGCGATCGTGGTGCTGGCGGCGCTGACCAATGCGCTGCGGGTGGTGGGTAAGGCGATCGGTGATGTGCGGGTCGTGATGTCGGGTGCGGGTGCGGCCGGTACGGCGATCTTGAAGTTGCTGCTGGCGGCCGGCGTCAAGCACGCGGTCGTCGCGGACATTCATGGTGTGGTGCATGCGGGGCGTGCGGATCTGGTGGATGCGGGGCCGCAGACGGCGCTGCGGTGGATCGCGGACAACACCAATCCCGAGGGCATGACGGGGACGCTGAAGGAGGCCGTGCGGGACGCGGACGTCTTCATCGGTGTTTCCGCGCCGAACGTCCTTGATGGTGAGGATGTGGCGGCGATGGCGGAGGGTGCGATCGTCTTCGCGCTGGCCAACCCCGATCCGGAGGTGGATCCGGCGGTGGCCCGTCGCACGGCCGCGGTGGTGGCCACGGGCCGGTCGGACTTCCCCAACCAGATCAACAACGTGCTGGTCTTCCCGGGTGTCTTCCGCGGCCTGCTGGACGCGCAGTCCCGCACCGTCGACACCGGCATGATGCTCGCCGCCGCCCGCGCCCTCGCCGACGTCGTCACCGAAGACGAACTCAACGCGAACTACATCATCCCCAGCGTCTTCAACGAGAAGGTCGCGGGGACGGTCGCGGGCGCCGTGCGCGAGGCCGCGAAAGCCGCCGGCGCGGCTGTGACGGGCACCACGACCGTCTGATGACGGCGCGTCGCGGGCCTTCGGGCCCGCGACCTGCCCCTAAGGTGTCGGGCAGAAATCAGGCCGCAGAAATGCGGCTGTATCCGAGGCTGTGCCGCTTTCCGTGTGACTCTCCAGGGTGCCGGATTGGCTTTCCCGCCACTGGTGGGGGCAGGATGCGTAACCGGGCGCGAGGGTCTGGCAACGGACCCGGGTCCGGGGACTGTCCGAGGGCCCTGGCAGCATCGGCTTCGATCTCACGCCTCATTGGCAAGAAGAACACGGGAGTACAACATGAACCGCAGTGAGCTGGTGGCCGCGCTGGCCGACCGCGCCGAGGTGACCCGCAAGGACGCCGACGCCGTTCTGGCCGCGCTCGCCGAGACCGTCGGCGAGGTCGTCGCCAAGGGCGACGAGAAGGTCACCATCCCCGGCTTCCTGACCTTCGAGCGCACCCACCGTGCCGCTCGGACCGCTCGCAACCCGCAGACGGGTGAGCCGATCCAGATCGCTGCCGGTTACAGCGTGAAGGTCTCCGCGGGCTCCAAGCTCAAGGAAGCCGCCAAGGGCAAGTAAGCGCCTTTAGCGCTGCGCTCAGCGCTGAGAGGGCGGTCACCCCGGTCGGGGTGACCGCCCTTCGGGCTTTCCAGGGGCCCGTACGGGCCTGGAAGGGGCCGTACGGGGCCCAAGGTCACCCGGATGCACGAAAGCGCCTGTACGGGCCTTGAATGGCTCGTACAGGCGCTTACGCCCCGTCAGAAGAAGGGCCCTCAGGCCGCGGTGCCGCCGCCCGGCAGCTCCACGTTCGCGCCGAGGTCCTTCAGCTTCTGCATGCTGTGCTTTTCCGGGGGATAACCCCCGGACCCCCAGCCGGGGGCCGCGTCGTGGTGGCGCGGATGCCTCAGGCCGCGGTGCCGCCGCCCGGCAGCTCCACGTTCGCGCCCAGGTCCTTCAGCTTCTGCATGAAGTTCTCGTAGCCGCGGTTGATCAGGTCGATGCCGTGGACGCGCGAGGTGCCCTCGGCCGCCAGGGCCGCGATCAGGTACGAGAAGCCGCCGCGGAGGTCGGGGACGACCATGTCGGAGCCCTGGAGCTTCGTCGGGCCGGAGACGACCGCCGAGTGCAGGAAGTTCCGCTGGCCGAAGCGGCAGGCGGAACCGCCCAGGCACTCGCGGTACAGCTGGATGTGAGCACCCATCTGGTTCAGCGCCGAGGTGAAACCGAGGCGCGACTCGTAGACCGTCTCGTGGACGATCGACAGGCCCGCCGCCTGCGTCAGCGCCACGACCAGCGGCTGCTGCCAGTCGGTCTGGAAGCCGGGGTGGACGTCCGTCTCCAGCGCGATGGCGTTG
Organism: Streptomyces sp. SCA2-17; assembly: GCF_044336695.1. Classification (NCBI taxonomy): domain Bacteria; kingdom Bacillati; phylum Actinomycetota; class Actinomycetes; order Kitasatosporales; family Streptomycetaceae; genus Streptomyces; species Streptomyces sp. SCA2-17. The sequence goes on along the minus strand of NZ_CP117521.1, from coordinate 2,202,050 downwards.
AGCGAGCCGCCCGGGTGCCAGAAGCGGATGCCCTCGTCGTCGATCTCGAAGGCGCCACCGACCTTGCGGTAGGTGTTGAGGAAGGTCATCATCGAGCGCTGCTGCGCGCCGCGCACGTAGATGTTGCCCCCGGTGGCCAGCGCCGCGGACGCCCAGGAGGCGGCCTCGAGGCGGTCGGAGAGCGCGCGGTGGTTGTAGCCGCCGAGCTTGTCGACACCGGTGATCCGGATGGTCCGGTCGGTGTCCATGGCGATGATCGCGCCCATCTTCTGCAACACGCAGATGAGGTCCTCGATCTCCGGCTCCACGGCCGCGTTCGACAGCTCCGTGACGCCCTCCGCCAGGACGGCGGTGAGCAGGACCTGCTCGGTCGCGCCGACCGAGGGGTAGGGCAGGCGGATCTTGCAGCCGCGCAGCCGCTGCGGGGCCTCCAGGTACTGGCCGCCCTCGCGCTTCTCGATGGTCGCGCCGAACTGGCGCAGCACCTCGAAGTGGAAGTCGATCGGCCGGCCGCCGATGTCGCAGCCGCCCAGGCCCGGGATGAAGGCGTGGCCCAGCCGGTGCAGCAGCGGGCCGCACAGCAGGATCGGGATGCGCGAGGAGCCGGCGTGCGCGTCGATGTCCGCGACGTTGGCGCTCTCCACGTACGTGGGGTCGAGGACCAGCTCGCCGGGCTCGTCGCCGGGGCGGACGGTCACGCCGTGCAGCTGCAGCAGTCCGCGCACGACGCGGACGTCGCGGATGTCGGGGACGTTGCGCAGCCGGCTGGGGCCGTGCCCGAGCAGGGCGGCGACCATGGCCTTGGGCACGAGGTTCTTCGCGCCGCGGACACGGATCTCGCCCTCGAGCGGGGTACCGCCGTGGACAAGCAGGACATCGTCAGGGCCGGTCATGGATCTCGCGTTCCTGGAGTTGGGCAGGGGGCAAGAAGAAAGGGTAATGCGACGAGGGAGCCCTCCTGCATGCCTGAGGGGGCTCCGGCCACGTTATGGTTTTGCAACAACACGCTCTGTTAATGGAATGGTCGCTACCGGTTAGCGCAACGCACCGCGGGCCGTCCCTTTCTTGCCGGAGTGGGCGTCCGCCCCCCGCGCGGGCCCGAAATGCGGGATCATGTGCCCATGTCCGAGGTGTCCTCGCTCACAGGACGACTGCTCGTTGCGACACCGGCGCTCGCTGACCCGAACTTCGACCGCGCGGTGGTGCTGCTGCTCGACCACGACGAGGAGGGTTCCCTCGGAGTGATCCTGAACCGCCCGACCCCCGTCGGGGTGGCGGACATCCTGGAGTCCTGGGCCGCGCTGGCCGGGGAGCCGGGCGTGGTCTTCCAGGGCGGCCCCGTCTCGCTGGACTCGGCGCTGGGGGTGGCCGTCGTGCCGGGGGAGGGGTACGACAAGACGGGCGCCCCCGCCGTCGTCGGCGACGGCCCCCTCGGCTGGCGGCGCGTCCACGGCGCGATCGGCCTCGTCGACCTGGAGGCCCCGCCGGAGCTGCTCGCCGCCGCCCTCGGCTCGCTGCGGATCTTCGCCGGCTATGCCGGCTGGGGCCCGGGCCAGCTGGAGGACGAGCTGGTCGAGGGCGCGTGGTACGTGGTGGAGTCCGAGCCGGGCGACGTCTCCTCGCCCGACCCCTCGCAGCTGTGGCGCGCGGTGCTGCGCCGCCAGCGCAACGAGCTGGCGATGGTGGCCACGTATCCGGACGACCCGAGCCTTAACTGACTCGGCGGTGCGCCCCAGTACCCTTGGAGACCATGAGCACTCTTGAGCCCGAGCGCGGGGCAGGGACCGGCACCCTCGTAGAGCCGACGCCGCAGGTGTCGCACGGCGACGGCGACCACGAGCGCTACGCCCATTACGTCCAGAAGGACAAGATCATGGAGAGCGCGCTCTCCGGTTCCCCGGTCGTCGCCCTGTGCGGCAAGGTCTGGGTTCCGGGGCGCGACCCGAAGAAGTACCCGGTCTGTCCGATGTGCAAGGAGATCTTCGAAGGCATGGGCGCCGGCGGAGACAAGAACGGCAAGGACGGCAAGGGCGGCGACAAGAAGTAGCCGGCCCCCGGCCTCCCGTTTGCAGGCCGCACACCCACTTCCCGGCCCCCGGAGCGCGCTACGGCGCGTCCCGGGGGCCGCGTGCGTTGCACGGAGCGCTTTCGCCGATCACAGAGTGGTAGAGACCTCTTGTCGGGGCCATGGCACGCCCCTAGTCTCCTGCCAGTTGTGCTGAGCGAAACGCCCATTGCGTATGTTGCAACGCCGCGCGGGAGGGATCCATCCCCATGACGCTGTCCGGCCGACTGCCCGGTCGCTTATCCGGTCCGCTGTCCGGGGCGGCGGCCCTGGTGGCCGCCGCCCTGGCCGCCACCGCCCTGACCGCCTGCGCCCCCTCCACCTCCTCCGCGGGCGCCGCCGGGGGCGACGAGCGGACGGGGCGCCTGCGCGTCTGGCTCTTCCGGGAGGTCGACAACGGGCCCAAGGAGGCCGTGGTCGGCAAGGCCGTCGCCGCCTTCGCCCGGGAGCACCGCGGCGCCCGCGCCGAGGTCACCTACATCCCCGTGGAGACGCGCGCCCAGCGGATCAAGGCCGCCTTCAACGACCCCCGCAGCGCCCCGGACGTCATCGAGTACGGCAACACCGACACCGCCGGCTACGTCCGGGACGGCGGACTGGCCGACGTCACCGCCGACTTCGCCGCCTGGCCCGAGGCGCGGGACACCGACCCCGCCGCCCGCCGCTCCGTCACCGTGGACGGGAAGGTCTACGGCGCCCCGCTGTTCGTCGGAGTGCGCGCCCTCTACTACCGCACGGACGTCTTCCGCGAGCTCGGCCTGCGCCCGCCGCGCACGCAGGACGAGCTCGCGCGGACCGCCCGCCGCATCCACCAGGAGCGGCCGGAGCTCTACGGGCTCGTGGTCGGCGGCTCGTACACGTACGGCGCCCTGCCGTTCCTGTGGGCCAACGGCGGCGCGCTGGCGGAGAAGAAGGGAAGGAAGTACACCGCGGCCGTCGACAGCGAGGCGGCGAAGCGGGGCATCGCCGCGTACACCGCCCTCTTCGGCGCCCACAACTGCCCGCCCGCCAAGTGCGCGCAGATGGGCGGCAACGCCACCGTCGAGGCCTTCGCCGCCGGCAAGGCGGCCATGGCCATCGGCGGGGACTTCAGCCACCGGGCCGTCGAGAACGGCAAGGCCAAGGGCAGGTACGCGGTCGTGCCGCTGCCCGGCGCCGAGGAGGGCAGCATCGCCCCCGCCTTCGCGGGCGGAAACAACGTCGGTGTCCTCAAGAGCAGTTCCCACCGCACGCTCGCCGTCGAGCTGATGCGCGCCCTCACCGGCAAGCGCACCCAGTCCGACCTCTTCGACGCCATGGGCTTCCTGCCCACTTATACGGACGTGCGCCGCGAGGCGGCCCGCCGACAGCCCTACGTCGAGCCGTTCGTGCGGACGCTCGCGGCGGGTGCGGCCTTCGTGCCCGTGACGCCCGCGTGGGGCGCCATCGACGCGGGACAGGTGCTGCCGTCGATGTTCCAGGAGATCGTGAGCGGCCGCAGGAGCGTGGACGCGGCGGCCTCGGCCGCGGCGAAGAAGATGAACAGCGCCTTCCGGGCCGCGGGCTGAGGGCGGCGGGCCGGCACGATGCGCACCCACAACCGGTGGACGCCCTGGCTCTACCTCGCCCCCGCCCTCGTCCTCCTCGGCGGCCTGCTGCTCTACCCCGTCTACGAGCTCGGGCTCATCTCCTTCCTGGAGTACACCCAGGCCCAGGTCAGCGGCGGCCGCCCGACCTCCTTCCAGGGCCTCGGCAACTACGCCGCGCTCTGGCGCGACGGCCAGTTCCGGGAGGTGCTCGCCGCCACCGTCCTCTTCGCGGCCGCGTGCGTGGCCGCCACCCTCGCCACCGGCTGCGCGCTCGCCGTGCTCCTCACCCGCGTCCGCGCCCTGCCCCGCCTCGCGCTGATGACCGCGGCGCTCGGCGCCTGGGCCACGCCCGCCGTCACCGGCTCGACGGTCTGGCTCTTCCTCTTCGACCCCGACTTCGGGCCTGTGGACAAGCTGCTCACCCGGCTCGGCATGAGCGGTTTCGACGGCTACTCGTGGACGTACGACCGCTACAGCGCCTTCGCGCTCGTCCTCCTCGAAGTCGTCTGGTGCTCGTTCCCCTTCGTCATGGTGACCGTCTACGCCGGCATCCGGGCCATCCCCGAGGAGGTCCTGGAGGCCGCCGCCCTGGACGGGGCCTCGCAGTGGCGCATCTGGCGCGGGGTCATGGCGCCGATGCTCCGGCCGATCCTCGTCGTCGTCACCATCCAGTCGGTCATCTGGGACTTCAAGGTGTTCACCCAGATCTACGTGATGACCAACGGCGGCGGGGTCGCCGGGCAGAACCTGACCCTGAACGTCTACGCGTACCAGAAGGCGTTCGCGTCCTCGCAGTACAGCCTCGGCTCGGCCATTGGCGTGGTGATGCTGCTGATCCTGCTGGCGGTCACGCTCGCGTACCTGCGGCTGCTGCGCAGACAAGGGGAGGAGATATGAGCGTCACTCGCGTCCGCAGCCTCACCCGCGTCCGCAGCGTCCGGCGGGCCCGCCCCGCCCCCCGAGGCCGCCGCCCGTGGCGCCTCGCCGCCGAGGCCGCCGCCCTGCTGACCGCCGCTGTGGTGGCCTTCCCGCTCTACTGGATGGTCCTGTCCGCGGTGAAACCCGCCGGCGAAGTGCAGTCGGACCGGCCCCGCCCCTGGACGTCCGCGCCCTCCCTGGACGCCTTCCGCCGCGTCTTCGGGCAGCAGGACTTCGCGCGGTACTTCCTCAACAGCCTGCTCGTCGCGGGCACCGTGGTCGTCGTCTCCGCGCTCGTGGCCTTCCTCGCCGCGACCGCCGTCACCCGCTTCCGCTTCCGGTTCCGGACGACCCTGCTCGTGATGTTCCTCGTCGCCCAGATGGTCCCGGTCGAGGCCCTCACCATCCCGCTGTTCTTCCTCCTGCGCGACGCGGGCGCGTACGTGCCCGCCATCGGCCTCAACACGCTCGGCTCGCTGATCCTGCCGCACATCGCCTTCTCGCTGCCGTTCGCGATCTGGATGCTGCGCGGGTTCGTCCGGGCGGTGCCGGAGTCGCTGGAGGAGGCCGCCTACCTCGACGGCGCGAGCCGCGCCCGCTTCCTGTGGCGGATCCTCTTCCCGCTCGTCTTCCCCGGGCTCGTCGCGACGAGCGTCTTCTCGTTCATCTCGACGTGGAACGACTTCCTCTTCGCGAAGTCCTTCATCGTCAGCGCCACCGAGAACTCCACCCTCCCGATGGCGCTCCTCGTCTTCTTCAAGGACGAGGGCAACGACTGGGGCGGCATCATGGCGGCGTCCACCGTCATGACCGTGCCGGTGCTCGTCTTCTTCGTACTGGTACAGCGGAGGCTCGTGTCGGGCCTCGGCGGAGCGGTGAAGGATTGATGCCATGACCGACTTCCAACCGGACCTGATTCCCCTGCCCCGCCGCGTCGACGGGATCCCGCCCGCCGACGGCGTCGGCATCCTCGACGAGCACACCGCCGTCAACGCCGGGCCCGGCACGGAGGGCGTCGCGCGCTGGCTGCGCACCACGGTCGGCGCGGCCACCGGTCTGCCTTTGCCCGACGGCGACGGCGACGAGGACCACGACACCATCGTCCTCCGCATACGCCCGGAGGTCGCGCGCGAGCTCGGGCCGGAGGGATACCGGTTCCGTAGCGAGGGCTGCGGAGTCGCCATCGACGGCGGCAGCGCGGCCGGTGTCTTCCGGGGCGCGCAGACCTTCCGTCAGCTGCTCGGGCCGGAGGCTTTCCGGCGGGCGCCGGTCACGGGGAAGCGCGAGTGGGACGTGCCGATCGTCACTGTTGAAGACGCCCCGCGGTTCGCCTGGCGCGGCGTCCTCCTCGACGTCGCCCGCCACTTCCTGCCCAAGGACGGCGTGCTGCGGTACCTGGACCTGCTCGCCGCGCACAAGCTCAACGTCCTGCACCTGCACCTGACGGACGACCAGGGCTGGCGGATCGAGATCCTGCGCCACCCCCGCCTCACGGAGGTCGGCGCCTGGCGCGCCCGCACCAAGGTGGGGCACCGGGCCTCGCCGCTCTGGGACGAGCGGCCGCACGGCGGCTACTACACGCAGGACGACATCCGCGAGATCGTCGCGTACGCCGCCGAGCGCCACATCACGGTCGTCCCCGAGATCGACGTTCCCGGGCACTCGCAGGCCGCCATCGCCGCGTACCCCTGGCTGGGCAACGCCGACGTGACCGGCACCGCCGCACCGGAGGTGTGGGACACCTGGGGCATCAGCCCGAACGTCCTCGCTCCGTCCGACCGCACCCTCGCCTTCTACGAGGACGTGCTGACGGAGGTCCTGGAGCTCTTCCCGTCGCCCTTCGTGCACATCGGGGGCGACGAGTGCCCCAAGGACCAGTGGCGGGCGTCGCCCGCCGCGCAGGCCCGCATCCGCGAGCTGGGCCTGTCCGGCGAGGACGAGCTGCAGAGCTGGTTCGTCCGGCACTTCGACCGCTGGCTCGCCGAGCGCGGCCGCCGCCTCATCGGCTGGGACGAGATCCTGGAGGGCGGCTTGGCGGAGGGGGCCGCGGTGTCCTCCTGGCGGGGTTACGCGGGCGGGATCGCGGCGGCGCGCGCCGGGCACGACGTCGTCATGTGTCCCGAGCAGCACGTCTACCTCGACCACCGGCAGGCGGCCGGTACCGACGAGCCCGTACCCATCGGCTACGTCCGCACCCTGGAGGACGTCTACCGCTTCGACCCCGTGCCGCCCGGGCTCGGCGAGGCCGGAGCCGCCCGCGTCCTGGGCGCCCAGGCCAACCTCTGGAGCGAGGTGACGGAGAACCAGCAGCGCCTCGACTACCAGGCCTTCCCGCGCCTCGCCGCCTTCGCCGAAGCGGTCTGGTCGCAGCTGCCCGCCCCCGCCGAGCGCGACTACCCGGCGTTCGAACGCCGTATGACCGCCCATTACGCCCGTCTCGACGCCCTCGGCGTGGACTACCGGCCCCCGGGCGGCCCCAGGCCCTGGCAGCGCCGCCCCGGCGTCCTCGGACGCCCGATCGAGGGCGCGCCCCCGATCGTGTGAGCCACGGCCAAGCTGCGCGTCCCGGCGGCGGACGGCTGGCACGGTGGTCCTTCACACACTGCCGTAAGTCGTAAAAAGGCCCCCTGACAATGGCAATCCGTACACAACGGGGACACCCCCGAAAATCGGACCATTCGCATTGCCGGGGACGGATCGGCGGTTCGTGGACCCTCGCGACGGCGGAGTCCGAAGATGTGCCAGAGTTGCCACGTCCGGGCCGTGAGGACGTACCGTACGGCGGGATCGTACGGCGGGATCAGGCCGGACAGCCGGGACCACCGGGGAAGGGGCAGCTGGGTTGACCACGCACGCACCGCAGGCAGCGCACACGGTGACGCTGCCGGGCTCGCTCGACGAGGCCGTGGCGGCGCTGGCCGCCATGCCCGCGGCCGTGCCCGTCGCGGGTGGCACCGATCTGATGGCCGCCGTCAACTCCGGGCTGCTGCGGCCCGCCGGGCTCGTCGGCCTCGGCCGCATCAGCGAGATCCGCGGCTGGCAGTACCAGGACGGCCACGCCCTGCTCGGCGCCGGCCTCACCCACGCCAGGATGGGCCGTCCCGACTTCGCGGCCCTCATCCCGGCGCTCGCGGCCGCCGCGCGCGCCGCCGGCCCGCCCCAGATCCGCAACGCCGGCACCCTCGGGGGCAACATCGCCTCCGCCGCGCCGACCGGCGACGCCCTGCCCGTCCTCGCCGCCCTCGAAGCCTCCCTCATCATCGCCGGCCCCGGCGGCAGCCGCCGCGAGATCCCCGTCGGCCACCTCCTCGCGGGCTACGAGATGCTCGGCCCCGGCGAGCTCATCGGCTACGTCCGCGTGCCGCTGCTGCACGCCCCGCAGACCTTCCTCAAGGCCACCGGCCGCACCGGCCCCGGCCGCGCCACCGCGTCCGTGGCCGTCGTCCTCGACCCCGCGCGCCGGGGCGTGCGCTGCGCGGTGGGCGCCGTCGCGCCCATGCCGCTGCGCCCCCTCGACGCCGAGCGCTGGGTCGCCTCGCTCATCGACTGGGACGGCGAGCGCACGCTCGCCCCCGAGGCGTGCGCCGCCTTCGGCGAGTACGTCGCCGCGGCGTGCATCCCGGACCCCGCCCCCGCTCCCGACGGCGGGGAGCCGGGCACCCTGCCGCCTGCCGCGCTGCACCTGCGTCGTACGGTGGCGACTCTGGCCCGCCGAGCACTGGGGAGGGCACTCGCGTGAGTGACGAACAGCGACAGGCCCACGCCGCCGGCCCGGCCGGCTGGCAGCCGATCCCGCGCGGCGGGGAGTACGACGAGGGCACCACGTTCCTGCAACTTCCGCCGGAGCTCCTCGCCCACCCGGGCGCGGCCATGTCCGGCACGGGCGCCTGGGACCCGCTGGCCGCGGCCGGTTCGGGCGGGTATGTCCCGCCGTCCGCGGACTCCTGGCAGCAGGCTCCGGCGGCTGCGGGGGCGCACGGGCAGTGGGGGGTGCCGCCGCAGGAGCCCCGGCCTGAGCCCCAGCATGAATTGCGTGACAGCGGCGCGCATGGTGCCGATCCGCAGGCCACGGCGGAGTGGCCGATGCCGGGTGAAGGCGCCACGGGTTCCACCGGCCAGTGGTCCGTACCGGCCATGGGTGACGACCCTGTTGACGAGTCCGGTGAGTACGTGGCGCAGGGGGGTGCGGCGGTGCAGGAGCCTCCGGCTCCGGCTCCGGCTCACGACCCGGCTCCGTGGTCCGCGCAGCCCGTGGACGACTCCTGGCGCCAGTCCCTGGCCGCGGCGACGCCTGCCGCCGGTACGCCCATTGCGGGCGACACCGGCCAGTGGTCGGTTCCGGTGGTGTCCGAGGGTGCGGGGGACGCGTCCGACACCTCCGGTGAGTACGCGCTGAACGGCTTTACGAGCCCGGTCGCCCCGGACGCCTCGGCCGCCTCCGCCGCCGGGAATTCCGCTTCCGCCGAGCCGCCGGCCGTGGACGTGACGGGCGCGTTCACCGTGCCGCAGTACGTCACGGATGTCACCGGTACGGGCGATAATCCGGGCGGCGCGGAGGCGGTTGCCGCCACGGAGGAGCCGGAGCCGGCGGTGCGGCCGGCGCGGAGGGAGGGCTCCGCAGGCGAGCCGGAGCAGCAGCCGGAGCCTCAGCAGCAGCCGGGGCCGCAACAGCCGGAGCCCCCGCAGCACGCCCAGTCCGTACCGCCGCAGCAGCCGATGCACGCGGAGTCGTTCGGCCACGCGGAGCAGACCGAGGGGGCCGGGGGGAACGAGCCCACCGAGCAGCCCGGCCTGCCGACCCTCTCCCAGGACCCGGAGCAGCCGGCGGAGCAGCCCGCCGCCCGGCCGGAGCAGCCTGCCCAGCCCACGCAGGCCGAGCCGTTCGTACCGCAGCAGGGCGGGCCGGAGGCGGCCGTAGCCGCGGGTGATGCCGTAGCCGATTCCGTAGCCCCGGCGGCAGCCGGCGGGCCCGCCCACGAGGACCCGGCGCCGACCGCGTACGCCCCCCTCGGCCACGACCCGCTCGCGCCGCACGAGCCGCTCGGCGCCGACCCCCTCGGCCTGGGCGCCCACCCCCTCGCCCCCCACGTCGAGCACCCCTGCGCCTCGTACGTCCTGCGTGTCAACGGCACCGACCGGCCCGTCACCGACGCCTGGATCGGGGAGTCGCTGCTGTACGTGCTGCGCGAGCGCCTCGGCCTGGCCGGGGCCAAGGACGGCTGCTCGCAGGGCGAGTGCGGGGCCTGCTCCGTGCAGGTCGACGGGCGGCTCGTCGCGTCCTGCCTCGTTCCGGCGGCCACGACCGCCGGCTCCGAGATCCGCACGGTCGAGGGCCTGGCCGTCGGCGGGCGGCCGTCCGACGTGCAGCGGGCGCTCGCCGAGTGCGGTGCCGTGCAGTGCGGCTTCTGCGTGCCGGGCATGGCGATGACCATGCACGACCTGCTGGAGGGCAACCACGCCCCGACCGAGTTGGAGACCCGCCAGGCCATCTGCGGCAACCTCTGCCGCTGCTCCGGCTACCGGGGCGTGCTCGACGCGGTCCGCCAGGTCGTCGGCGAGCGCGAGGCCGCCGCGGCGCACGAGCAGGAGCTCCAGCAGGGGACGCAGGCGGAGTTCCAGCCGGAGTTCCAGCCGGAGTTCGAGCAGGGGGCACAGCCGGGGTTCCAGCAGGGGCTCCAGCAGGGGCTTCAGGACGCGCAGCAGCAGCACGAGCAGTACCAGCAGCACGAGCAGTACCAGCAGTACGAGGCCGGGCAGCCGGATGCGGACCAGGCCCGCATCCCGCACCAGGCGGGCCCGCACGGCGGGGGCAGCGGAAGGGCGACGGCATGACGGGAAGCGGCGGAATGGGCGGTATGGCGGGAATGGCCGGTACGGCCGAGGGTGGCGCCACGGCCATCACCGTCCCCCCGCTCGCCTCGCCCGGCAGCCACGCCGAACCGACGCACGGCATCGGCGCCTCCCTCCCCCCGGCCGACGCGGAGGCCAAGACCCAGGGCATCTACCCGTACGCGGCCGACCTGTGGGCGGAAGGCCTGCTGTGGGCCGCGCTCCTGCGGTCCCCGCACCCGCATGCCCGCATCCTGTCGATCGACACCTCCGAGGCCGCCCGGATGCCGGGCGTCCGCGCCGTCGTCACGCACGCGGACGTGCCGGGCGACGCCGCCCACGGCCGCAAGGTCGCCGACCGGCCGGTGTTCGCGTCCGAGCTCGTGCGCCACCACGGCGAGCCGATCGCCGCCGTCGCCGCCGACCACCCCGACACGGCCCGGCTGGCCGCGGCGGCCATCGCCGTCGAGTACGAGGTGCTGGAGCCGGTCACCGACCCCGAGCAGGCCTTCTCCGCCGAGCCGCTGCACCCCGACGGCAATCTGATCCGCCACATCCCGCTGCGCTTCGGCGACCCGGAGGCGATCGGCGAGGTCATCGTCGAGGGCCTGTACCGCATCGGCCGCCAGGACCCCGCGCCCATCGGCGCCGAGGCCGGCCTGGCCGTGCCCCGCCCCGACGGCGGCGTCGAGATCTACACCGCGTCGACGGACCCGCACGCCGATCGCGACCTCGCCGCGGCCTGCTTCGGCCTGGCGCCCGAGCGCGTCAAGATCGTCGTCACCGGCGTGCCCGGCGCGACGGGCGACCGCGAGGACCCCGGCATGCAGCTGCCGCTCGGCCTGCTCGCCCTGCGCACCGGCCGGCCCGTCAAGCTCGTCGCCACCCGCGAGGAGTCCTTCCTCGGCCACCCGCACCGCCACCCCACCCTGCTGCGCTACCGCCACCATGCGGACGCCGACGGCAAGCTGGTGAAGGTCGAGGCGCAGATCCTGCTGGACGCCGGCGCCTACGCCGACTCCTCGTCCGACGCGCTGGCCGCCGCCGTGGCCTTCGCCTGCGGCCCCTACGTCGTCCCGCACGCCTTCGTCGAAGGCTGGGCCGTCCGCACCAACAACCCGCCGTCCGGGCACGTGCGCGGCGAGGGCGCCATGCAGGTGTGCGCCGCGTACGAGGGCCAGATGGACAAGCTCGCGGCACGCCTGGGCCTCGACCCGGCCGAGCTGCGCCTGCGCAACGTGATGGCCACGGGCGACCTGCTGCCCACCGGCCAGACCGTCACCTGCCCCGCGCCCGTCGCCGAACTCCTGCGCGCCGTCCGCGACTACCCGCTGCCCGCCCTCCCCTCCGACGACTCCGAGGAAGAGTGGGTGCTGCCCGGCGGCCCCGACGGCGCGGGCGAGCCCGGCGCGGTGCGGCGCGGCGTCGGCTACGGCCTGGGCATGGTGCACATGCTCGGCGCGGAGGGCGCGGACGAGGTCTCGACGGCGACGGTCAAGGTGACCGGCCCGACGGCCACGGTCATCTGCGCCGCCGTGGAGACGGGGCAGGGCTTCTCGACCCTGGCCCGCCAGATCGTCCAGGAGGTCCTCGGCCTGGACGAGGTCTACGTCGCCCCCGTCGACACCGACCAGCCCCCCTCCGGCCCCGGCGCGCACAGCCGCCACACGTGGGTCTCGGGCGGCGCGGTCGAGCGGGCGGCGCGGATGGTCCGGACGCAGCTCCTGCAGCCGCTGGCCGCGCAGTTCGGCATGTCCGCGGAGCTGCTCACGATCGCCGACGGGAAGATCACGTCGTACGACGGCGTCCTCAGCACGACGGTCGCCGAAGCCCTGGACGGCAAGGAACTCTGGGCGACGGCCCAGTGCCGCCCCCACCCCACGGAGCCGCTGGACGAATCCGGCCAGGGGGACGCGTTCGTGGGCATGGCGTTCTGCGCGGTGCGCGCGGTGGTGGACGTGGACGTGGAACTGGGCTCGGTGCGCGTGGTCGAGATGGCGGTGGCCCAGGACGTAGGCCGAGTCCTGAACCCGAAGCAGGCTCGTGCCCGTATCGAGGCCGGCGTCACCCAGGGCGTGGGCGCGGCCCTGACCGAAAACCTCCGCACGGCGGCGGGCGTGGTCCGCCGCCCGGACTTCACGGGCTACGCCCTGCCCACGTCGATGGACACCCCGGACGTCCACATCGTGAAGCTGGTGGAAGAACGGGACGTCGTAGCCCCCTTCGGCGCCAAGGCGATCAGCGCGGTCCCGGTGGTGACGTCCCCGGCGGCGGTGGCAGCAGCGGTACGCGCGGCCACGGGCCGCCCGGTCAACCGCCTCCCGATCCGCCCGCAGGCGGCGGTGGCGGCCTCCGTCAACTCCTGAGTACCCGTACTTATGTGAGTGTCACTGCACGGCAGTACTGTGTAGCGTGAAGTTACATGTGATGGCCGGTGGTTGACCGGGGGCCGGCGGGTGGGGAAAGCAGTGAAGAGGCGAACGTGACTGAGCAGGCATCGCCCAAGGGGGGCTTCGCAGCCGAACTGGCCTCGCTGAAGAGGTTCAAGGGCCGGGTGGACGAGCTGCTGCGGACGCTGGACGAGTCCGACGGGGCACCGAGCAAGGTGGCCGACACGGGGTTGACGCAGGCCCACTTGGGCCATGGCTTCAACGCCGCTGACGCGCTCTACGGGGTCTACCACTCCGTCCACACCGACTTGGTGACACTGTCCAAGCTGCTGAACGACCAGATCAGCGCACTCGGCGACGCCATGCTGGAAGCCCACGGAGGCTACGCCGGCACGGACGCGGAGGAGCGGGAGAAGCTCTGGGCGATCCACGAGCGGATGCAGCGCCAGTACGACCCGAAACTCGACCCGGACGCCGAGACGGCACAGCCGCACACGTCGAGGACGGGGCCGCGTACGGAACTGCGCGCGGACGGTGGGAGTGGCGGCAACGGCGGCAATGGCGGGACAGGCGGAAACGTCCCCTTCTAGACAAGGGAAGGAAGCACAGCACTCATGACCGACGCAGCCCTGCCCAGAAGTGACAAGGACCCACGGCAGCTGCCGATGTGCACGCCTGTCCAGGACTTCTACGCCATCCCGCACGAGAAGCTCCAGGCGATGGTCGAGCACGCGGACCAGCACCGCGTCATCGCGGTCTCCCTCACCCTCAACGGTACGGCCCAGGCCATCAAGAAGCTCAGCGACGACCTCAAGGAACACATGGAGGGCGTCATCTGGTCGGGCGAGGCCGGCGAAGCCTTTCGCAGGTGGGGCAACTCCATGGTCAATGAGACGCGCCGGCTCAGTGAGTACGCCAAGGAGGTCGACAAGTGGATGGGCTTCGCGTCCACGGACCTGGGCAGAGCACGACGCATGCCGAAGTACTCGCCGCAGGACAAGGCCACGGTCGACGCCTGGCTGAAGAACAACCCCCTGGCCCTGGGCAAGGTCCCCATGCCCGGCCTGGAACCTCTCGGCGGCAACAACCTGGTGAGCGGCGGCCCCACGCAGAAAGAGGCGTACGACGCCCAGAAGCGGCTCGATGACAACCACAAGGCCGCAGCTGGGCTGATGAAGGCGCTGTCGGAGTCGTACGACCAGTCGGCGACGCAGATCTTGCGGGCGCCTCGGCCTAATTTTCGGCCTATGCCGGAGCGCATCATGCCGGACACACGCAGGCACGAAGGGCTGGATCATGAGCGCCTTCCGGATAGAACTGGTGGTGGTGCGTCGGTCGGTGGCGGTTCGGGCGGGGGTACGCCGAGTAGCTACGGAGGCGGGGTATCGAACACCGGCGGGCTCGGTGCGGCGACACCGACCAGCTCAGGCGAACGGACTCGGCAACCGGAACTGGACCTCTCCGGCGGTGTCGAAGCACCACACCGTGTGCCGATTCAGCAGCAGGATCGGCCGCCGGTCGTTTCACCAGACGCCAGAAAGCCGCAGATTCCCTTGCCACACGTTCCCCTACCCGCTTTGCCTCGCCCTGAACGACGCCCCGATGTGGACCGCCTCCCGGGGAGGCCGATCCCTGACCGGGGCGGGCGGCCGGCCTCCAGAATTCCGACTCCGGAGACCGGGCCTGGTGCCAGCCGCCGTCCGGACATTCGGCTACCGAACGTGCCGCGCGATGGCATCGTCGGTGGCCGCCCCACACCACGCGGATCCGTGCCGACACAGAGTCCCGGAAGGGCTCCTGTAGTCGGTACGGAACCGTCTCCGCGGCAGGGGCAGACCCGGCCGCCCATGGTTCCCGGAACGGGTTTCGGCGGGATGCCCGGGCCTGTATCCGGTAGCTCAGGAACCGGAGCAGGCAGAGCCAGAGCGACGGAGCCCGGTGGAATCGTTGGGGGACGCCCCGGAGGTGGTGGCGCAGCATTCACTCCGGGCGGTACAGGACTGGTGCGTGGCGCGGGCACAGGGGAGACCCGCAATAACGCCTCTGGAAGGCCGGGGATGATGGGCGGCTTCATGCCTGCCGCAGGCGCCGGTGGTGCCTCTCCGGAGCGGCGGTCTGGCAGTCGACGCCCCGACTACCTGGTCGAGGACGAGGAGACCTGGGGCCAGGACAGCAAGCGCGTTGTGCCACCGGTCATCGAGTAGAGGACATCCACATGCGCAACGCTCGTGCCGTAGGCGTCCTTTTGGCCACCCTGATCGTGAGCGGAGCAGTGGCAACGACCGCTCACGCTGACACCATCCGCTCTCGACAGTGGCATCTGGACGCCATGCACGCGGAAGAGATGTGGAATACCAGCACGGGAGCGGGGGTCACGGTAGCAGTGATCGACTCCGGAGTAGACGCCAGCTTGCCTGATTTGCGAGGTCAGGTTCTTGAGGGGAAGAACTTCACGTCTGAGCCGGGTGACGCCCGCACAGACACCGATGGCCACGGGAGCAGCATGGCGGCTCTCATCGCAGGTACAGGAAAGGCGGGTAGCGACGTCGGTTCGTATGGCCTTGCCCCCGGGACGAAAATTCTCCCTCTTCGTGTGGGCGGGAAGAACTTTACCGAGGGCTCAAGAATGATGGTCGACGCGCTTCGCTATGCGGCGGAGTCGGACGCCCGAATCATCAACATCTCTCGGGGCGGCGGCGGGCGGAATGAGGCTGAGGAAAAGGCCATCGCCTACGCCTTGAGCAAGGGGAAGATGGTCTTCGCAGCGGTGGGTAACACGGGTGACAAGCTCAACTCAGTTGAGTACCCAGCTGCTTATCCGGGTGTCATCGGCGTGGCTGGCCTGAACCAGGAAGGCGCAGCCGCAACCTGGTCGCAACACGGCCCGCAAGTGGACCTGTCCGCCCCGGGCGCCGACATGGTCTCCGCTTGCACAGGGGGTACCGAGGTCTGCCGAGGCAACGGCACCAGCGGCGCCACCGCCCTCGCCTCCGCCTCCGCTGCCCTAATCTGGTCCGTCCACCCCACCTGGACCGCCAACCAGGTAACCCGCGTCCTCATCAACACCGCAGGGCGGCCTGACACCGGCGAGAAGCGCAACGACTACGTCGGCTACGGCGCCGTCCGCCCCCGTATCGCCCTCAAGGACCCGGGCGACCCGGGCCCGGCCGATGTGAACCCCCTCCCGGGGCCCGCGCCCTCGCAGGCGCCGAAGAGCGACGACGGCACGGACAGCGCCGACAGGCTCTCGAAGCCCTCGGGTACCGAAGCCTCGGCGAAGGGCGGCGGTACCGCCACCAAATGGATCGCCCTCGGCGCCGGAGCCGCAGTCCTGATAGGGGCAGCCATCGCCACCCCCATCGTCCTCAACCGCCGCCGCAACACCGACCGAGGCAGCGCCGCTCTCTGAGGTATCACCGGTTCACGGAAGCTTCAGATCGCGGCAGCCGTGCGTCTTCGCCGACTGCTCGGCAAATGCCTTGAGCGCTGCGCGCTCGAACTGCGGATCCGGGTTCTTGACGGAGAGGCCCATGTTGGCGCCGCGTATGACGGGTTTCAGGGTGTAGAGCGAGCGCTTGGTGCTATCGGCGCACTGGGCGCTGCCATATCCGTGGTGGTTCTTGTCATCGAATCCGGAATCGCCGGTCGCATCGAACTCTCGGGCCTCACGGCGCACGATTTCGGCGAGGGTCCCGTAGGAAGCGGTAAGCCGATAGAGCTGGTAGCCGCGGGCGTCGGTCAGGTAGCAGCCTTCCGTCAGCGTGTGGGGGTCCGAAGGGGCGTCCGCTGCCGATACCGCTCCGGATTGCTTGACTCCATCGGCGAGAGCGACGACCGGCGCGCACGTCCCTCTCGCCTTGCCGAGCGGGACCTGGTTCCGGGCCGGGTCCGGTGCGACGCTGCTGGTGGCTTTGCCTACGGAGGCGTCACAGCCGAACTTTGCGGCGGCGCTCTTCGCGGTGCGCGTGGTCAACCGGGCGAGGCCCGCACGATTTTCGTCGTCGGCGTCCGGGTAGAGGGCGCGTGTAGCGACGAGCAGGCTCTCTTCCTGCTTGTTGCGGCACGCGAGCTCGACGATCCCGAAGAGCTGGCCGTCGTCGCTGGCGATCGATCCGGGCCAGTCGGCCCCGATCGGGACGACGCCGGTGCGCGTGTTCTGTTGCAGTTGCACCGGCAGCGTTCTTACCGGGGTGTGGGACTTCGAGGTCCAGTGGACGTCCACGGTCACCACACTGCGGGCGTCCCGGTCCTTCAGAACGCAGTCGGTGACGCGGCCGCCACCGCTGCCCTCGGAGAGGAGGAAGTCGAACTGGTGGTCTTGCTTCGCATAGACCCGGCTTCCTCCTGAAACCGAGCGAGCGTCCTCCTTGGAGAGCAGCCCATTGCAGGCAGCACTCAAGGACCGCTCGTCGCGCCAGCTCTCGTAGCCACCCGAAAAGTAGAAGGCTCCTCCGGCGACGAGCAGCAGGCAGACGAGAACGGCGAATACGGTGATCAGCCGGCGAGGGCGGACACGAGGCACGGCAGTGGTCCTTGTATGGGGTCGCGGATAATTTGGGCAGCAGGGCGCGTCATCGCGCAGCAGGCGCTACTTCTCGCGATCCAAGGCGATGAACGCTTCGTTCCGGGCACTGTCGTGGCGCTCCTGTCCGGAACCCACCAGGTGACGTATGAGTCCGTCGGTGGCTTGGTGGTCATTCTTCGCACCCCATTCCACGATAAGACTGTCCACCTCGCGCTGGCCGTGGTTGAATTCCGCCCGGTTCTGCTCTCCGGCTGCTTGGGATGCTTCGCTGATTTGCTCCTTCGTCCACTCGTACATGGCAAAATCGGTGATGCGGTTGGCGATGTCAAGGCCAACCTTGAGGCCCTTCGGTGTCTCTTCGCCGCCGATCTCGGCGGGAACGAAATTGAGGGCTGCTCCGGAAGACCCGGTCACGGCGTGGCTGACGTCCCGGGCCCACTGGATGGCCTTGTCCCGCTTGTCGAACACCACGTCTGAGCTGACGCCGTCGTAGAAGCCGTAGACCGACGAGGCGGCTTCGATGACGGCCGCTCGGTCGTCGGCGTTGCCGTTGAAGGGCACACGGACCAAGGTATCCGCGGCGTATTGCCGCTCGGCGTTGTACATCGACGCGTAGGCCGTGGGGTCGTCAGCGACCCCACGCATGATCTTGACGAGGTCGTCCTTGTGGACGGCCATACGGACGGTATTGCCGTCCTTCCATATTCCGCCCTCCTCGCCCAGCTTCTTGTAGTCCTCGTTGGTGCGGGAAAGGATCTCGTGGGTGTCGGTCGTGTAGTCCGTGAGCATGTTCCCGAGCGGGGCCCGCAGATTCGCGGGGAGCTTGTCGCCCTTGCCGCCCTCGTTGAGGGTGCGGAGGGTGTCGTGCATGACGCGTGCCTCGGCCTCGGTGTGCCCGCCCAGCGTGTGCTTGGTGCCGGGCACTTCACCTGTCGCCGCAGCCTCCAGTGCGGCCCCGAGCCCGGTGCGAGCCGCCGGATCGTCCTGGGAGAGGAGTGCCCCGGGGCCGCTGAGTGCGATCTTCGGCCAGTCGCGGTCC
This sequence comes from Streptomyces sp. SCA2-17, assembly GCF_044336695.1. Classification (NCBI taxonomy): domain Bacteria; kingdom Bacillati; phylum Actinomycetota; class Actinomycetes; order Kitasatosporales; family Streptomycetaceae; genus Streptomyces; species Streptomyces sp. SCA2-17. The sequence continues at coordinate 2,183,716 of NZ_CP117521.1, read as the reverse complement.
TTGAGCAGGTATTTCAGGTGGTCGTTCTTGCCGTCCGCGCCGGGATCGAGGAATGAGGTCGCGGTGGCGGGGTCCTTGCCCATGATGCCCAGCAGGTGGTCGAGGGGGTCACTCGCTATGCCGGGGTGCCTGCGCCACTGCGTCCAGATGTCCTTGTGCTTCTTCTCTGTGTCGATGATGTCGTTGCCGAGATCGCGGAGGAACTGTTTCCCGTATCGGTCGTGATGTTCCATGAGGCTGACGAAGGACTGGTAGCCGTAGTACGGGTCCGTCTTGCTGCCGTAGTTCTTCGTACCGGCCTTGCGTAGGTCCTCGCGCCACTTCTCGTAGAACGGCGAATTCGCGTCGCGCGTCGCGGCGGCGATGTTCGTCGCGAGGCCGTTCTGCAACTGCTCGTATTCTTGCTTTTTGTCCCCGCTGGCCAGCCCGCGCAGCCTGTTGGCGTAGTCGATGGTCTTGTCGGCGCCGAGCTCGGCGAGGAAGGTCTGGCTGAACTCGGAGCTGTTCTTGTTGTCGCGTTGCAGGCGCTGCATCTCGGCGAGCTGCTTGTCGTCCCAGTGCGAGAGCCGGGCCAGTTCGGCCTGGCGCCGGCCCTCGACCTTTTCGATGTCGCCTTCGGCCTTGGCGTTGAAACCGTGGTCGAACCCGTCGAGAGGGTCGGAGTCCTGTACGGCGGCCGTCAGTGCCAGTTTCACGCCCTGGTCGGCGTCGTCGAAGGCCTGGACGAGGTCGCCGATGGACTTGGACCAGTTGCTTTCCGTGGTGTGGAGGTCGGGGTCGTGGCGTGCCGCGTTTGCGAGGGCCTTGTCCGCCTTCTCGAAGTCGAAGCGGGCGGCGCCGTCGTCGGACACCTTCATGCCCGCCTCTTCGGCCTTCGCCACCTGTGCTTTGAGCTTGCCGCGCAGATCCGTGAACTGGGCGTGCGCGTCCCGTAGGAGGGAGGCGAGCGCACGAGCCTCCTTGGCGGCCGCGCTGAACTGCTCATACGTCTGCTTGTTGGCCATCTCGGCGAACGTGCGGGCGACGCCGGTCCACGAGCCGTCGACGGCGACGTTCTGCACCTGGCTGTTGTAGGCCTTCTGTACCTTCTCGAAGTCCTTCGCCGCCTTGTCCCACTCCTCGGCCGCCGTCGTCAGCAAGGCGAGGTCGGTGGTCATGACCTGGTGGTACGTGAGCATGTTCCGGACGTGCCCTTTCAGTAGTCCGCCAGGCCGGAGAGGAACGGCGGTTTACCGCCTGCCGGGGCGGGCCCGGGCAGAACCGGAGGCGTAGAAGGGAAGCGGCGATCGAATTCGGCGCCCAGGCCGTTGTCGGCTCCGTGGAACAGCACATTGGTGCCGCTCAGTGCGGATTTCTCGGCGGAGAGGCGGTTCTGTAGTTCCTTCACCGAGGCGCGCCAGCCCTTCAGCGCCTCGTTGATGCCCGCCCCGGTGGCCCAGTCCTTGAAACCCTTGCCCGCGGCTTCCATGGCCCCGTCCATGAGTCTGCCGGCCTCGCCGAGGTCGGGCTGGATGTGCTGCTCAAGGGCCGAGACCGCCGTCTTCTTCTTGGCGGCGGAGGAAGCGAGCCCCTGGCCGTCGCCGCCCCCGCCCGGCGACGTGCCGTTGAGCTGCGTGTGCGGCTCATCGGCCCCGTCGGAGCCGGTCCGGCCCGGGCCTCCCAGCCGCGCCGCCGACTCGGCCTGCAGTGTGCCCCACTCGTCTTCGAACTCCACGGTCCCCCCGGAAGTCTCGTCAGCTCGTGCCCTGTCGGATCAACCCAACCGCACCAGGGCATTCAGACGTTCGAAACTAGCAAGGGTGGCGCACTGGGCGCAGCCCGGACCGGATCATGGGCGCAGCGCTGCTGCCGGGACGGCGCTTCCGGTCTCGTGGGCCGGTCAGACCCCTCGGAGTCTGCGCCAGGTCCATCCCGAGCTGAGGACCGCCTTTTGCAGGGCGTTCCTCACGTCACGCGTGTCCAGCGTCGTGACGCGGCGACGACGGCCGTCGGGTCCCCGCTCGTACTCCCACTCCACGGTGAATGTTCCGCCCGGGCGGTACCCGTGCCGCATGGACAGCCCGCCCCCGCCGGAAGACCACTGTTCCTGGATGACCTGCACCTCATGCCGCGACGGGTTCAGGTACATCCGGAGCCTGGCTCTCTGCTCCTCCTGCCGACTGGGGTTGTCGAAACTACCCGTCCGGAACCACCACTCCGCCACTACGTCGGCGTGCTCCGCAGGGCCGGCATTGCGTATGAGAAATGGCACGCGCAGGCCGCTGACCGCGAGCATTGCTTCCCGGACCTCTGTAGCGGAAAGCGGCACGACATCGCAGTCCGGGTACTTGGTGCCGAGCCATTTGTCCAGAAGACGGCCCATCGCTGAACCTCCGTCCCGGCGCTCGGGCGCACTGGGCGCACGAAGTCCTGGAAGTCGACAAAACGGTGCCCTGTTCGGCGCCGGGCACGGCGCAGGATTCTGGTGTGTACGTTACAGAGCCCTCGGTGGACAGGCGGATGGCCCTGGGCCTCTACCGCGGGTGCTTCAGGGTCAGTTGAGCGGCAGTAGCCAGTGGGCCTCGTCGCGGTAGTCCGTCGGGGTGCAGGCGAAGTCCAGGGTGGTTGCGTCCGGTGGGGCGTTGGTGTGCATCTTCACCGTGACCTTCTGGTGGGGTGCGAGTTCATCCGGGAACCAGGGGTGGTCGCGGTCCCATTTCGGGCTCATGGGGCCCGTGGGGGTGAGGTCGCCCGGCTTGAGCTTTTTTTCGGTGCTGATTCCGTTCCACGCCAGCTTGACGGACTTCCCCTGGTCGTTGACGTACGTCACCGTGAACTCGTAGGTCAGCTCGCCCTTCACCAAGGCGACGTCACCGGGAAGGTTCGGGACGCGCCGGGCCTTGCCCACGGTCACCTTCACGCCGTCCCGGTAGCGCGCTGTTCCGCCGGGGCTCAGTGGTGTCCCGTACTTGCCACCCGCCGAGACCAGGTCCTCAGGCCTGTCGTCGAGGTGGGAGAGCCCGTTGAGGAACCAGATCACCAGGCCCAGGCAGACAGCCATCACCGTGGCGCCCAGAGCGATACCGATGAGCGCCGGGACGCGGACATCGGCCTTGTCCTGCTTCACCCGTCTCCAGCCGATCGCACCGCAGACCGTCGCGGCCAGGCCGAGCGGGACGGCCAGCGGAATGCCCCAGAGCGTGCCGGCGGTCAGCACCGCCGTTACGGCCAGCGCCAATGCCACCATGCCGATGTCATTGGGCCGCTTCGGAGTGAGGCCGGGCAGGTCCGGCAGCGGCTTCGTCTTCATGAGGTGATCACACCCCGGGGCGTGCCTTTCCCGGGAGCGCGTGCTCACTCAATCCGGCCTGAGTAGTTCTACTCACAAAGCCGAGAGGCCGTGACCGGATTCGAACCGGCGTAACTCGCTTTGCAGGCGAGCCCCTCAACCACTCGGGCACACGGCCATGTTGTGCTCCTGGCGTTGACACTGTTGACACTATGGGCGCCATCCGGAGCGTTCAACAGTCCGGTCCGTCCCGCAATGCGACTGCCATTCCCCGTTCACACGGCCCCGCGCGCCTCCGGGTCGTACCCCCTCTCCAGGAACTGCTCCACCACCGGACGGAACAAGTCCGGCTCGTCCACCCACGGGTAGTGGCCCACGCCGTGCAGCGTGCGGACCGCCGCCGTGCGGAAGGACGCCGCTACCAGCTCTCCCGCGCGCATGCCCGCCAGGGCGTCGCGGTCGCCCGTGATGACCAGGACGGGGCAGCCGACCTCGGGGAGGCGGGAGAGGAGGGCCTGGCGGGCCGGGTCGTCGACGCCCTGCCAGAAGCCTGCGCGGGGGACCGGGCCGAGCTGGCCGGGTTCGGTGGCGGCGTGGGCGCGCTGCGGGGCGTCCCAGCGGCCGTAGCCCATGGGCGCCGCGCGGAGCAGGAGGCTGCGGACCTCGTCCATGTCGGCGGTCGTGGGGAGGGTGTGCACGGCCACGTACGCGTCCGTCCACCAGTCCTCCGCCGCGCGGGACTCGAAGATCTCCTCGGCGTCGTCGGGCAGCTCGCCCTGGAGCCGCGAGCCGGGCGTGACGAGCACGAGCCGCGTGAGGCGGTCGCCGTGCTGCGCCGCGTACGCCTGGGCCGTCGCGCACGCCGCGTCGTGGGCCAGCAGCGCGAAGGTCTCCAGGCCCAGGTGCGTCCGCAGGGACTCCAGGTCCTCCGCGAGCGCCGGGAACGCGTACCCCCACGGCTCGGGCGAGGGCGGCGAGGCCCCCGTGCCGCGGCTGTCCGGGATGATCAGGGGGCGGTGGGCGTCCAGGCCGCCGAGGTCGCCCAGATACGCGGCGTCCCTCCCGGGCCCGCCCGCCAGGCACACCAGCGGCTCCCCGGAGCCCGAGCCGGAGCCCGAGCCGGAGCCCGAGCCGGAGCCGGAGCCGGAGCCCGAGCCGGATCCCGAGCCCCCCGCACGCCCCTCCAGCACCCGGTAGCTCAGCTCTACCCCGTCGTACGACACGTAATGTGGCATAAGACCGCCTCGTCCCTTTCATCCGCTCATCCAGAAGCTACCCCCCACCTCTCTCCCCGCTATCCCAAATTCCGCTTATGATTCCGGCGTGTTCGACTCGCGGCACATCAAGACGTTCCACGCGGTGGTCACGGCCGGTTCGTACTCCGCGGCCGCCCGCGTGCTCGGCTACACCCAGCCCGCGATCACCCAGCAGATGAAGGCGCTGGAGCGCTCCGTCGGCACGCCGCTGTTCACCCGCGTCGGCCGCCGCATGCGGCTCACCGAGGCCGGCGAGGCGCTCGCCCGGCACGCCGAGAGCATCCTCGACAGCCTCACCGCCGCCCAGCAGCAGATGAGTTCGCTGACGCGCCTGCGCGCCGGACGCGTCAGGGTCTGCGCCTTCCCCAGCGCGAGCGCCACGCTGATACCCGAGGCGCTCGCCCGCCTCGCCGCCGACCACCCGGGCATCCGCGTCGAGCTCCTGGAGGGCGAGCCGCCCGACTCGATCCGCCGCCTCGTGCGCGGCGAGTGCGACATCACCCTCGCCTTCACCTACCCCGGCCTGCACGAACAGGTCCCCGAGGAGCTGGTGGAGATACCGCTCATGGAGGACCAGCTCACCGTCCTGATGCCCATAGGGCACCCCCTCGCCCGCCGCCGCGCCGTCAAACTCGGCGACCTGTCCGGCGAGCGCTGGATCGCCGGCTGCCTGCGCTGCCGCACCAACTTCCTCCACGAGTGCGCCGAGGTCGGCTTCGCACCCGACATCGCCTTCACCACCGACGACAACCTCGTCGTGCAGTCCCTGGTCGCCGAGGGCCTCGGCATCGCGATGATGCCCGGCCTCGTGCTGTCCTTCATGCGCCACGACCGCATCACCGGACGCGCCCTCGACCCGGCCTCGCGCCGCCAGGTCTCCGCGTACGTGCTGCGCGACCACCTCCGGATCCCGGCGACCGCGCTCGTCCTGGACGAGCTCAAGGCCGTCGCCGCCCGGCGCGTCGGCTGCTGACCGGGAGCCCGGACTTCACGGACCACGCCCCGGCGACCGGCGACTTACAGCCGGCGACTTACGGCCAACTCATAAGCGCTCGTTGGGTTCCGGTCAACAGACTGTCGTTGGACCCGCCCGACCGCCCGCCCCGACCCTGCACTCATGACCACTCCCACCGCAGCCCCGACGACCGCGCGCCTCGCCCAGCTCGTCGACGACGTCCGGGAAGCCGTAGGCCGTGGCCTGCCGCCCGACACGACGGCCTACCTCGTCGGCGAGCGGCTCGCCGCCCACCTCGGCGCCGGCGACCTGCTCACCGCCGAACAGCAGGAGGGCGACCCCGACCACTACCGGCAGCACATCCTGCACGCCGAGCACGACGGCAGCTTCTCCGTCGTCGCCCTCGTCTGGATGCCCGGCCAGCAGACCGCCATCCACGACCACGTCTCCTGGTGCGTCACCGGCGTCCACGAGGGCACCGAGAGCGAGCGCCGCTACCGCCTCGTGCCCGACGGCACCACCGCCCGCCTCGTCGCCACCGAGGACGTCGTCAACCACCAGGGCGACGTGTGCGGCTTCGCCCCGCCCGGCGACATCCACCGCGTCCGCAACGCCTGTACGGCCAAGGCGATCTCCCTGCACATCTACGGCGCCGACATCTCCCGCCTCGGCTCCAGCGTCCGCCGCGTCTACGACCTCCCGGCCGACGAGATCTGATGGCGATCGTCACCCCCCGGACGAGCGCCTCACCGCAGCCCGCCCCCGCAGCCCCGGCCCCGGCCCCCGCCCCCGGCCCGCTCCCCGGCCTCGCCACCGCCGCGGCCGGCGTGGCCGTCGCCTGGGCCGTGCACCTGCTCGTCCCCGCCGTCCCCATGCTCACCGCCGCCGTCGTCCTCGGCATCGCCGCGGCCCACGTCCCCGGCGTACGGGCCTGGGTGCGCGGCTCCGCCCGGCCCGGCCTCACCCTGGCCGGCAAGCGGCTCATGCGGATCGGCGTCGTCCTGCTCGGGCTCAAGCTCGGCCTCGACGACGTCCTCGGCCTCGGCTGGGCCACCGTCGCCATGGTCGTCGCCGTCGTGGCGGCCACCTTCGCCGGCACGCTCTGGCTCGGCCGCAGGCTCGGCCTCCGCGGCGACCAGCCGCTCCTCATCGCCACCGGCTACTCGATCTGCGGCGCCTCGGCCATCGGCGCCGTCAGCGAGGTCTCCGGCAGCGACGAGGAGGACGTGGCGACGTCGGTGGCCCTCGTCACCCTCTGCGGCACCCTCGCCATCGCCGTCCTGCCGCTCCTGCACCACCCGCTCGGGCTGGACGACGCGCAGTTCGGCCGCTGGGTCGGCGCGGGCGTGCACGACGTCGGGCAGGTCGTGGCCACGGCGCAGACCGCCGGGCCCGCGGCGCTCACCGACGCCGTCCTCGTCAAGCTGATGCGGGTGGCGCTGCTCGCGCCGCTCGTCGCGGCGGTGGCCGTGTCCGTACGCAAGCGCCGCCGGAGCCCGGTGAACGCCTCGGGGAAGGCATCCGGGAAGCGGCCCCCGCTCGTCCCCCTCTTCGTGCTCGGCTTCCTCGCCATGGTCGGCGTCCGCACCACCGGCTGGGTCCCGGCGGCCGGGCTGGACCTCGCCGCGCACGCCCAGGAGCTCCTCCTCGCCGCCGCCCTCTTCGGCCTCGGCAGCGCCGTCCACCTGCCGTCGCTGGTGCGCACCGGCGGGCGCGTCGCCGCGCTGGGCCTGTGCTCGTGGGTCGTGATCGCGGGGGCCTCGTACGGGGGTGTCCTGCTGACGGCTTGACCGGGTACGGACGGTGATCCGTGCCCGGTGATTCCGCCGGACCCTCGCCGCGGGGGTTGCGCGCCGCCGCGGCGGGAGGGGGCAGGCGCTCGCTCCGGCCCCTCCCGCCCCGCCCGGGTTCCTAGGACCCGAGTCCGACGCGATCTCCTCCTCCCGGCAGGCGCCGGAAGCGGATCCCCTCCGTACGCTCAAGCGGTATGACCGCAGCCGAATCCGTGGCCCCGCGGGCCACTGCCGCGAACGACCCGGCCGACGGCATACTCGGCCGCCGTCACCGGGCCCTGACCCTGGGCATCATCTCCGTCGTCTCCCTCATCGCCTTCGAGGCGAGCGCGGTGACCACCGCGATGCCCGTCGCCGCCCGTGCCCTCGACGGCATCGGCCTCTACGCCTTCGCCTTCTCCGCCTTCTTCACCGCGAGCCTCTTCGCGATGACGCTGTCGGGGGAGTGGTGCGACCGCTCGGGCCCCCTCGTCCCCCTCTTCACCGGCATCGCCGCCTTCGCCGCCGGCCTGGTGATCGCGGGCTCGGCGCAGCGGATGTGGATGTTCGTCGCGGGGCGCGGGGTGCAGGGCATCGGCGGCGGGCTGGTGATCGTCGCCCTGTACGTGGTGGTCGGCCGGGCGTATCCGGAGCGGCTGCGCGCCTCGGTCATGGCCTCCTTCTCCGCCGCCTGGGTGCTGCCGGTGATCGTCGGCCCGCTGGTGGCGGGCACGGTCACCGAGCAGTTCGGCTGGCGGTGGGTGTTCCTGGCCATCCCGGTGCTGGTCCTGCTGCCGCTGGCGGTGATGCTCCCGGCCCTGCGCGCCCTGCCGCCGGGACCGCCGGCCGGGACGCCCGACCGGCGCCGCATCCTGCTGGCGCTGGCCGTCGCGGCGGGCGCCGGGCTGTTGCAGTACGCGGGGCAGGACCTCACGCCGTGGGCCCTGCTGCCGGCCGCCGCCGGGCTCGCCCTGCTGGTGCCGTGCATACGGCGCCTGCTGCCGCGCGGCACCTTCCGCGCCCGCCGCGGGCTGCCGTCGGTGGTGCTGCTGCGCGGCATCGCGCAGGGCTCCTTCGTGGCCGCGGAGAGCTTCATCCCGCTGATGCTGGTCACCGAGCGCGGCCTGTCCGCGACGCTCGCGGGCTTCTCCCTCACGGGCGGCGGGCTGACCTGGGCGCTCGGTTCGTACACCCAGAGCCGCCGCCGGGCCGAGCCGTACCGCGAGCGGCTGATGTGCCTCGGCATGGGGCTGGTGGCGCTGGCCGTCGCGCTGATGGCGGCGGTGCTGGCGCACGGCGTGCCGGTGTGGGCGGCCGGGGCGTCGTGGGTGCTCGGCGGCTACGGCATGGGCCTGACGATCTCCAGCGGTGCGGTGCTCCTGCTGAAGCTGTCCCGGCCGGGCGAGGAGGGCACGAACGCGGCCTCCCTCCAGACCTCGGACGCGCTCGGCAGCATCCTCCTGGTCGGCCTGGCCGGAGTGCTCTTCGTCTCCTTCGGCGGAGGCTCCGGGAGCTCCGGAGGCTCCGAGGGCGGCGCGGCGAGCGCCGCCGCGACCGCCTCCGCCGCCCCGCCCCACGCCTTCGCCGCCGTCTTCGCGGCCGCCGCCGCGTTCGCGCTGGTGGGCGCGTACGTGGCCACCCGGCTCAGCCCGCGGGAGGCCGCCGGGCGCGGTGTGACCTCGGTCCCACCCGCGGGTGACCCCGGGGCGTAACCCCGGAGCGTGAACCCGGGCCCCGGTAGGCTGACGCGGTTGCCGACCGCCGAACCAGCCGACGGAGACCGTGACTACCACCACCACAAACCACCACCTCTCCCCAGCTTTCCCCGGCCGGGCTCCTTGGGGTACCGCGAACAAGCTGCGCGCCTGGCAGCAGGGCGCGATGGAGAAGTACGTCCAGGAGCAGCCGCGCGACTTCCTCGCCGTCGCCACGCCCGGCGCCGGCAAGACGACCTTCGCGCTCACCCTCGCCTCCTGGCTGCTGCACCACCACGTCGTCCAGCAGGTGACCGTCGTCGCCCCGACCGAGCACCTGAAGAAGCAGTGGGCGGAGGCCGCGGCCCGGATAGGCATCAAGCTCGACCCGGAGTACAGCGCAGGCCCCCTCGGCCGGGAGTACCACGGCGTCGCCGTCACCTACGCCGGCGTGGGTGTGCGCCCGATGCTGCACCGCAACCGCTGCGAGCAGCGCAAGACCCTCGTCATCCTCGACGAGATCCACCACGCCGGTGACTCCAAGTCCTGGGGCGAGGCGTGCCTGGAGGCCTTCGAGCCCGCCACCCGCCGGCTCGCCCTGACCGGCACGCCCTTCCGCTCGGACACGAACCCCATCCCGTTCGTGACGTACGAGGAGGGCAACGACGGCATCCGCCGCTCCTCCGCCGACTACACGTACGGATACGGCAACGCCCTCTCCGACGGCGTCGTCCGCCCGGTCATCTTCCTCTCCTACAGCGGCAACATGCGCTGGCGCACGAAGGCGGGCGACGAGATCGCGGCGCGCCTCGGCGAGCCGATGACCAAGGACGCCGTCTCCCAGGCGTGGCGCACCGCGCTCGACCCGCGCGGCGAGTGGATGCCGAACGTGCTGCGGGCGGCCGACCGCCGCCTGACCGAGGTGCGCAAGTCCATCCCCGACGCGGGCGCCCTCGTCATCGCCTCCGACCAGGAGTCCGCCCGCGCCTACGCCAAGCTGATCCGCGAGATCACCGGCGAGGGCGCCACGCTCGTGCTGTCCGACGACAGCGGCGCCTCCCAGCGCATCGACGACTTCTCGCACGGCACCGACCGCTGGATGGTCGCCGTCCGCATGGTGTCCGAGGGCGTCGACGTGCCCCGGCTCGCGGTCGGCGTCTACGCGACGACGATCTCCACGCCGCTGTTCTTCGCCCAGGCCGTCGGGCGCTTCGTGCGTTCGCGGCGCCGCGGCGAGACGGCGTCCGTCTTCCTGCCGACCGTGCCCGACCTGCTGACCTTCGCCAACGAGATGGAGGTCGAGCGCGACCACGTCCTCGACAAGCCGAAGAAGGGCGACGGTGAGGAGGACCCGTACGCGGAGGAGGACAAGCTCCTCGCCGAGGCGGAGCGCCAGCAGGACGAGGACACCGGCACCGACGACCAACTCTCCTTCGAGGCGCTGGAATCGGACGCGGTCTTCGACCGGGTGCTCTACAACAACGCCGAGTTCGGCATGCAGGCCCACGCGGGCAGCGCGGAGGAGCAGGACTACCTCGGCATCCCCGGCCTGCTGGAGCCCGAGCAGGTGCAGCTGCTGCTCCAGAAGCGGCAGGCCCGCCAGATCGCGCACAGCCGCAAGCGGCCGGACGAGGAGGCGGACCTCCTCGAACTGCCCGCGGAGCGACGCCCGGTGGTCACCCACAAGGAGCTCCTGGAGCTGCGCAAGCAGCTGAACACCCTGGTCGGCGCCTACGTCCACCAGAGCGGCAAGCCCCACGGCGTCATCCACACCGAACTCCGCCGCGTCTGCGGCGGCCCCCCGAGCGCGGAAGCCACGGCGGGCCAGTTGAACGAGCGCATCAAGAAGGTGCGCGAGTGGGCGACGCGGATGCGCTGACGGCGAGCGCCGGCCCGTCCGCGGTCCGGCGCTAGCGGTCCGCGGGGAGGACCGTGAAGGGGATCCTCACCTGGGCGGGCCAGGTTGCCTGGTCGGTGTTGATGTTCCTCTCCATGGTCATGGAGAGGCCCCTGAAGGCAATGACACCCTCGCCCGGCTGCACGCCGGGCGCGAAGGTGTAGCGGATCTTGAAGTGGGCCGTGGAGCCCTTGTCCAGCCGGGGGTGCGGCACCTCGACTTCGTTCGATGGGTCATACCAGGTGGATGCCCAGGCCTGCTTCTCCTCGTTCCAGATCGACAGCTTCGCGTTGTCCCATTCGGGGCCCGGCCTTCCGTGGAAGTAGACCTCGTTGTACAGACCGATCTCCCCGTAGTTCGTGTCGGTCGCGGAGTTGTCGACCGTCACGTCGAGGTCGACCGTCTGGCCCGGCTTGATGGTGAAGCCCGTGGATCCGACGTTGATGACGGTTCGGCCGACCGTGGGCTGCTGCTCGGCTGCCGCCGCCGCGGGTACCCGCTCGGAGGCGGCTGCCGGGGCGGCGAGTAAGGCGGCGGGGACAAGAACACCTGCGGCCACGAGCGTGGCTATTCGGGAAGTCTGCATGGTGATCACCTTAAGGCGGACTTTGACGGTTCGTCAGTGTTTTTCGGCCATTGACGGGTTCAGTGATTCCGCCCGTAAACCGTCCGCATGGCGGGACGCCGGCCCCGGTATCCGAAATTCGGCCGCGGCCTGACCGGATCGCGGGCAGACTCTTCCGCTGAGCGGACCGGCGGCGCTACGGTTCCGGTCACGCACACGCCCCGTGGCAGCGCCGCCGCGGAGCGCAGCCGGTTAAAGAAGAGCTGCAAGAAGCGACAAGCCGCCGGCGGCCTCTCCTCGCGCGCTGCCGGCACGGGACCGGTGGCGCACCCCACCCGAACGAGAGCCGCCCCCACATCGGAGGAGGGGCGTCGTGACAGCGGAGACCTCGCAGACGCTCGACCGGGGACTGCGCGTCCTCAAACTGCTCGCCGACACCGACCACGGCCTGACCGTCACCGAGCTGTCCACCCGGCTCGGCGTCAACCGGACCGTCGTCTACCGCCTGCTCGCCACGCTGGAGCAGCACGCACTGGTGCGCCGGGACATCGGCGGCCGCGCCCGGGTGGGCCTCGGGGTGCTGCGGCTCGGCCGCCAGGTGCACCCGCTGGTGCGCGAGGCGGCTCTGCCCGCCCTGCGCTCCCTGGCCGAGGACATCGGGGCCACCGCCCACCTCACGCTCGTCGACGGCACCGAGGCGCTCGCGGTCGCCGTCGTCGAGCCGACCTGGACGGACTACCACGTGGCCTACCGCGCGGGCTTCCGCCACCCCCTGGACCGGGGCGCGGCCGGCCGCGCCATACTCGCCGCCCGCCGCGGCGAGACCGACAGCCCCGGCTACGCCCTCACCCACGGCGAGCTGGAGGCCGGCGCGAGTGGCGCGGCGGCACCGCTGCTCGGCGTGCTGGGGATCGAGGGCAGCGTGGGCGTGGTGATGCTCACGGACACGATCCCCGAGCGCGTGGGGCCGCGCGTGATGGAGGCGGCGAAGGAGGTTGCGGACGCCCTGCGGTGAGCCCCGCGCACCGCGCCGGCCCGGGTCCCTTCCGCTGCCCGCCGCGCCTCGCCCGGCGAGGGCGCGTGTCACGGAAGGGGCGCGGGTGAACTAGATTCGCTGCATGCCCGCTCCGACCACGCCCGCTCCGGCCACGCCGTCCCCGGCCAAGCCCGCCCGGTCCCGCCGTGCCCGGACCCTCGCCGTCTGCGCCGTGCCCGTCGTCGCCCTGCTCGCCTCCGTGCCCTTCGTGCCGCTGCCGTTCGCGGTGGCCCAGCCCGGCTCCACGGTGGACGTGCTCGGCTCCCACGACGGCAAGCAGGTGATCGCGATCGAGGGCACCCCGGCGCGGAAGACCACGGGCCAGCTGCGCATGACCACGATCGTGGTGACGGGCCCGCGCGTCGACGTGGACCTGGGCGACGTGATCAGCGGCTGGTCCCGTACGGACCGGGCCGTCATGCCGCACGACGCCGTCTACCCCGTGGGCGACTCCGACGAGGAGGTCGACGCGCACAACCAGGAGGAGATGAAGAAGTCGCAGGACGCGGCCACCGACGCCGCCCGGCGCTACCTGCACCGCTCGCCCGGCGAGCTCAAGGTCGGCCTCAGCCTCGCCGACGTGGGCGGGCCGAGCGCGGGGCTGCTCTTCACCCTCGGCATCATCGACAAGGTCGACGGCGACGGCCGGGGCGGCGAGCTCACGGGCGGGCGCACCATCGCCGGCACGGGCACGATCGACGCCGACGGGACCGTCGGCGAGGTCGGCGGCGTCCCGCTGAAGACCCAGGCGGCCCGGCGCGACGGCGCGACGGTCTTCCTCGTCCCGAAGGCCGAGTGCTCGGCGGCGAAGGCCAACCTTCCCAAGGGGCTCCAGCTGGTCCCGGTGGAGAAGCTCCAGGACGCGGTCAAGTCGCTGCGGGCCCTCGCCTCGGGCGACGAGGACAACGTCCCCGCCTGCTGATCCCCGAGGGGCTCGGTCAGCGCGTGATGAACCCCTCCTTCACCAGCCACTCCTCCGCGACCTCGCGCGGGTCCTTCCCCGCCACGTCCACCTCGGCGTTGAGCTCCCGCGCCACGTCGTTGTCGAGCCGTGCCGTGATGGGGTCCAGCACGTCCTTGATCGCCGGATACCTGCGCAGGGTCGCGCTGTTGATCTCCGGCGCGGCGTTGTAGTTGGGGAAGAAGTGCTGGTCGTCGCGCATGACGACGAGGTGCATGGCCGCGATGCGGCCGTCGGTGGTGAACACCTCGCCGAAGGTGCAGGAGCGGCCGCCGGAGACCTGGGTGTAGATGATGCCGCCGTCCATCTTCTGCACCCGCGAGGCGGGCACGTTCATGTCGTACGCCTTCGCCATGCCCTGCAAGCCGTCGTCGCGCGCCGCGAACTCGGTCTCCACGCACAGGGTCACGGCGCCCGGGTCGTTCCGCGACAGGGCGGCCACGTCCGAGAGCGTGCGGGTGCCGTACGTGCGGGCGGCGGCGCGGCTCATGGCCAGGGCGTACGTGTTGTCGAGCGCGGCGGGCGCGAGCCAGGTGAGGCCGTTGCGGGCGTCGGCGTCGCGGACGGCCCGCCACTGCCGCTGCGGGTCGGGGATCGGCCGGTCGTGGCCGAGGTAGGTGATCCAGGCGGTGCCCGTGTACTCGTACATGCCGTCCGCGCCGCCGGAGCGGACCGCCTCGCGCGCCCCGACCGAGCCCTGGATGTTGGTGCGGTCCAGCACGCTCGCGCCGGCGGCCTTGAAGGCGAGGCCCATGATCTGGCCGAGCACGATGTTCTCGCTGAAGCTCTTGGAGGTGACGGTCAGGGAGGCGCCCTTGAGCGGCAGGCCCTGCCCGACCGAGCCGGGCCGCACGCTGTCGGCCAGCGGGGAGCCGCTGGTCAGGCCGCAGCCGGCGGCCAGGGGCAGGAGCAGCGCGAGGACGAGGGCGAGGGCCGCCGCCGGCCCCCTCCGCCCGCCGGGACGCCGCTGCCCGGGACGCCTCCGCCCGCCGGGACGCCCGCCGCGGCTCAGGACGCCCCCAGCCCGCGCGGCCGCAGCAGCAGCTCGGCCAGGGACGCCAGCCAGTCCACCAGCAGGGCGAGCGCCACGGTCAGCACCGACCCCAGCACCAGCACCGGCATCCGCTGGTTGGTGATGCCCGACGCGATGAGGTCGCCGAGCCCGCCGCCCCCGCCGAAGTAGGCGAGCGTCGCCGTGCCCACGTTCAGGACGAGGGCCGTCCGCACGCCCGCGAGGATCAGCGGTACGGCCAGGGGCAGTTCGACCCGGCGCAGCACCCCCACGGCCGACATGCCGATGCCGCGCGCGGCCTCCACCAGCGTCGGGTCGATCGCGCGCAGCCCCGCGATCGTGTTGGCCAGCACGGGCAGCACCGCGTAGACGACCATGCCGACGAGCGCGGCCCGCATGCCGATGCCCAGCCAGATCACCAGCAGCGCCAGCAGGCCGATCGCGGGCGTGGCCTGGCCGACGTTCGCGACGGCGATGACGGCGGGCGCCGCGGGGCGCACCCGGCGGCGGGTGAGCAGGATGCCCAGCGGGATGGCGATGACCAGGACGAAGAAGGTGGAGACGACGGTGAGGACGACGTGCTGCCGCAGGCGCAGCCAGACGTTGCCGTCGGCGATGGAGTTGCGGGCGACGGAGTCGAGGTCGGCGCCGCGGAACCACAGCCAAGTGGCCAGCAGCAGGGCCAGCAGGAAGCCGGGCAGGACGGTGAGCTTCTGCCAGGTGACGCGCCGCCGGGGGCGCGGGGCGGGCGCCGGGACGGCGCTGTCGTCGGCCTCTTCGGCCTCATCGGCCTCCTGCCGGCCCAGTTGCTCCGGGGGCGGGGGCCTCATGCGAGCTCCTCCGGCGCGTCCGTCGTGCCTTCCTGCTCCTCCAGCACCTGCTGGGCGCGCTGCTCCTCCAGCAGGTGCTGGTGCTCGACGGCGTCCAGCCGGTCCTCCTCCAGGAGTTCGTGCACGGAGTTCATCAGCGTCTCCATGTCGACGACGCCCTCGTAGCGGCCGCGCCGTCCGGTGACCGGCACCCGGCCCGCGTTGTCGATGAGGACGGCCTCCAGGGCGTCGCGCAGCGTCGCGTCGCGGGTGACGGTGTCGTGCACGAGGGTGCCGGCGCGCACGAGGGAGCCCTTGGCCCGCATCAGGTCGCCGCGCCGCAGCCACTTGTACGGGCGGTGGTGCCGGTCCAGCAGCAGCACCTCGTTGGTGGTGCCCCCGCGCAGCCGCTCGAAGATCGTCTGGAGGGGGTCGTCGATGGTGGCGGTGGGGAAGTCGACGACGCCCACGTCCCGTACGCGCGTGAGGTTGAGCCGTTTGAGGGCCGCGCCCGCGCCCACGAAGCCGGAGACGAAGTCGTCGGCGGGGTTGGTGAGGATGGCCTCCGGGGTGTCGAACTGGGCGATGTGCGAGCGCTCGCGGAGCACCGCGATCCGGTCGCCGAGCTTGATCGCCTCGTCGAAGTCGTGGGTGACGAAGACGATCGTCTTGTGCAGCTCGTGCTGGAGCCGGATCAGCTCGTCCTGGAGGTGGTCGCGGGTGATCGGGTCGACCGCGCCGAACGGCTCGTCCATCAGCAGCACCGGCGGGTCCGCGGCCAGGGCGCGGGCCACGCCGACGCGCTGCTGCTGCCCGCCGGAGAGCTGGCGCGGATAGCGGCCCTGGAACTCCCCGGGGTCGAGCCCCACCAGGTCCAGCATCTCCTCCACCCGCTCGGCGATCCGCCGCTTGGACCAGCCGGTCATGCGCGGGACGAGCGCGATGTTCTGCGCGACGGTCATGTGCGGGAAGAGCCCGGAGGCCTGGATCGCGTAGCCGATCTTGCGGCGGAGCCGGACCGGGTCGATGCCGGTGACGTCCTCGCCGTCGATGCGGATCCGGCCCGACGTCGGCTCGATCAGCCGGTTGATCATCTTCATGGTGGTGGTCTTGCCGCAGCCGGACGGGCCGACGAAGACCACCAGCTCCCCGGCCTTGATGTCCATGTTCACGCAGTCCACGGCGGGGGCGGGGTTGCCGGGGTAGCGCTTGGTGAGGTTCTCCAGCTGAATGGTGGCGCCCGAGGCCCGGTCGGCGGCGCCCGAGGTCCGCGCCCGGTCCTCCGAGGCCCGCGCCCCCTGCTCCGGTGGGCGCGGCGCGGCCTCAGCCACGGATCCCGCTCGGGATCGTCAGCCGCCCGAGCAGCACGTACGCCGCGTCGAAGAGCAGGGCGAGCACGATGATCCCGAGCGTCCCGGCGAGCACCTGGTTGAGGGCGTTGGCGCTGCCCAGCGACGAGACGCCGCGGAAGATCTCGTTGCCGAGGCCGGGCCCGGAGGCGTACGCCGCGACCGCCGCGATGCCCATCAGCATCTGGGTGGCCACCCGGATCCCGGTGAGGATCGGCGGCCACGCCAGCGGCAGCTCGACGCGCAGGAGCCGCGCCGCCCGGGACATCCCGATCCCCTTCGCGGCGTCCACGAGCGAGGGGTCCACGCCCCGCAGCCCCACGACCGCGTTGCGGACGATCGGCAGCAGCCCGTAGAGCACGAGCGCCGTGACCGTCGGCGCCACGCCCAGGCCGGTGAGCGGGATCAGCAGGCCGAGCAGGGCCAGCGAGGGGACGGTCAGCAGCGTCGCCGTCGTGGTCACCGCCAGGTTCCCGGCCCACTCGCGGCGGTACGTGAGCACCCCGATCACCACGCCGATGAGCGTGGCGACGACCATGCACTGGAAGACGGCGCTGGCGTGCTGGTAGCTGTCCGCCAGCAGCTGGGCGCGGCGGCCGGCGACGTACTCCCAGAAGCTCACCCGCTCGCCTCCCTCTCACGCGTCGCGTCAGGGGGCCCGGGCCTCAAGGCGGACTCGAGGCCGGGGCCCTCAGGGCCGGTACGGGGTCTGCGCCGACGCCTGCTGCACCAGCGGGATGATCCGCAGCGGCACGGCGTTCTCCATGACGATCGCCGTGGAGGCCCGCACGATGCCATCAAAACCCACAACGCGGTCGATCACACGCTGGAGGTCGGCGTTCGAGCGTGCGACCAGACGGCACAGCATGTCGCCGCGCCCGGTCGTCGTGTGCAGCTCCAGCACCTCGGGCACGCTCGCGAGGTGCGCCCGGACGTCGCCCCCCTGCCCCTGCTTGATCTCCAGCGTCGCGAAGGCCGTCACCGGATAGCCCAGCGCCGCCGGATCCACGTCCGGGCCGAAGCCGCGGATGACGCCCTGCGCCTGCAACCGGTCCAGCCGCGCCTGCACCGTCCCGCGCGCCACGCCCAGCCGGCGCGAGGCCTCCAGGACACCGATCCGCGGCTCCTCGGCCAGCAGTTCGATCAGCCGGCCGTCCAAACGATCGATCGCCATGCGGTCCTCCCAGTGGTCAGCATGTACAGAACGTCCGGTGGTACCGGCGGTCTGCTGTGCAGTCTGCCCAGTGAATACGCAAACTATTGCGCACCTTGTGGATCGGCGGGACGCTGCGCCCATGACTCAGACCACCGATCACACCCCGCACACCGCACGGCAGGCAGACCCCTTCCCGGTCAAGGGGATGGACGCGGTCGTCTTCGCCGTCGGCAACGCCAAGCAGGCCGCCCACTACTACTCGACCGCCTTCGGCATGAAGCTCGTCGCCTACCGCGGCCCGGAGAACGGCAGCCGCGAGAGCGCCTCCTACGTCCTGGAGTCCGGCGGCGCCCGCTTCGTGCTCACCACGGTCATCAAGGCCACCACCGACCACGGCCGCTTCCTCGCCGAGCACGTCGCCGAGCACGGCGACGGCGTCGTCGACCTCGCCATCGAGGTGCCGGACGCGCGCGCCGCCTACGCCTACGCGATCGAGCACGGCGCGACCGGCCTGGAGGCCCCGTACGAGCTGACGGACGAGCACGGCACCGTCGTCCTCGCCGCCATCGCCACGTACGGCAAGACCCGCCACACCCTCGTCGAACGGTCCGCGTACACCGGCCCGTACCTGCCCGGCTACGTCGCCGCCAAGCCGCTCGTCGAGCCGGGAGACCGCCGCTTCCAGGCGATCGACCACTGCGTGGGCAACGTCGAGCTCGGCAAGATGAACGAGTGGGTGTCCTTCTACAACAACGTCATGCACTTCACGAACATGAAGGAGTTCGTGGGCGACGACATCGCCACCGAGTACTCCGCCCTCATGTCGAAGGTCGTCGCGGACGGCACCCGCAAGGTGAAGTTCCCGCTCAACGAGCCGGCCATCGCCAAGAAGAAGTCGCAGATCGACGAGTACCTGGAGTTCTACAACGGCCCCGGCGTCCAGCACATCGCCCTGGCCACGAACGACATCGTCGCGACCGTGCGCGCCATGCGGGCCGCGGGCGTGCAGTTCCTCGACACCCCCGACTCGTACTACGACACGCTGGGCGAGTGGGTCGGCGAGACCCGCGTCCCCGTCGACACCCTGCGCGAGCTGAAGATCCTCGCCGACCGCGACGAGGACGGCTACCTGCTCCAGATCTTCACCAAGCCGGTGCAGGACCGGCCCACCGTCTTCTTCGAAATGATCGAGCGGCACGGGTCGATGGGCTTCGGCAAGGGCAACTTCAAGGCGCTCTTCGAGGCCATCGAGCGGGAGCAGGAGAAGCGGGGCAATCTCTGATCCGGCTCGCGGGCCGACCTCTGATCCGGTTCACCCGTGGGGAGCCCGGGGAATGAGCTCCCCATGGGTGATCTGATCAAGCTCCTGCGCGAAGGCCTCCCCGGGGAAGCGGTCCTCACCGACCCCGACGTCACGGCCGCGTACGCCAACGACATGGCGAGCTTCTGCGCGGCGGGCGCCCCCGCCGTCGTCACGCTGCCGCGCACCGTGGAGCAGGTGCAGCACGTCATGCGCACCGCCACCGCCCTGCGGGTCCCCGTCGTCCCGCAGGGCGCCCGCACCGGCCTGTCCGGCGCGGCCAACGCCGCCGACGGCTGCATCGTGCTCTCCCTCGTCAAGATGGACCGCATCCTGGAGATCGACCCCGCCGACCGCGTCGCCGTCGTCGAACCGGGCGTCGTCAACGCCGTCCTCTCCCGCGCCGTCGCCGAACAGGGCCTCTCCTACCCGCCCGACCCCTCCAGCTGGGAACAGTGCACCATCGGCGGCAACATCGGCACCGCCTCCGGCGGCCTGTGCTGCGTGAAGTACGGCGTCACCGCCGAGTACGTCCTCGGCCTCGACGTCGTCCTCGCCGACGGCCGGCTGCTGAAGACGGGCCGCCGCACCGCCAAGGGCGTCGCGGGCTACGACCTCACCCGCCTCTTCGTGGGCTCCGAGGGCAGCCTCGGCGTCGTCGTCCGGGCCGTCCTCGCGCTGCGGCCCGCCCCGCCCCGGCAGCTCGCGCTCGCCGCCGAGTTCCCCTCGGTCGCGGCGGCCGGCGACGCCGTCGGGCGGATCATGGCCCGCGGCACCGCCCCGTCGCTGCTGGAGCTCATGGACGGCACGACGATCCGCGCCGTCAACGCCATGGCGAAGATGGGCCTCCCCGAAAGCACCGAAGCCCTCCTGCTCGCCGCCTTCGACACCCCCGACCCGGCCGCGGACCTCGCCGCCGTCGCCGAGCTGTGCACGGCCGCCGGCGCCGACCAGGTCGTCCCCGCCGAGGACGCCGCCGAGTCCGAGATGCTCCTGCAAGCCCGCCGGCTCTCCCTGACCGCCCTGGAGACCCTCCGGCCCGCCACCATGATCGACGACGTGTGCGTCCCCCGCTCCCGCCTCGCCGCCATGCTGGACGGCACCGCGGAGATCGCCCGCAAGTACGGGCTCACCATCGGCGTCTGCGCCCACGCCGGCGACGGCAACACCCACCCCGTCGTCTGCTTCGACCCCGCCGACGCCGACGAGTCGCGCCGCGCCCGCGAGTCCTTCGACGCGATCATGGCCCTCGGGCTGGAGCTGGGCGGCACGATCACCGGCGAGCACGGCGTGGGCGTCCTGAAGAAGGAGTGGCTGGCGAGGGAGCTGGGCCCCGTGGGCCTGGAGATCCAGCGAGGCATCAAAAAGACCCTCGACCCCCTGAACCTCCTCAATCCGGGCAAAGTGCTGGACGTGTAAGGGACTTGACGCGCCGGTACGGGGCGCCGGCGCGTCACGTGCCGAGAATCTCCCGCAGCGCGGCGTCCAGTTCCAGCCGCTCCCGCTCCGACCCCGGCGCCACCACCAGCAGCGTCCGCTCCAGCCACGCCGCCACCGCCGGCGCCGGGGCCTCCAGCAGCGCGGCGCCGTCCGGCGACGACAGCGCCATGCACACCACGTTGCGCCCGTCCGTCCGCGTCGGCCATACCCGCACGTCCCCGCTGCCGCACGGCCGGAACACCCCCTCCACCAGCAGCTCCCGCGCGAACGTCCAGTACACCGGGGCCTCCGAGGTCACGTGGAAGGCGATGTGCACCGCGTACGGGTCGGCCGTCCGGTAGCTCAGCCGCGACGGCACGGGGATGCTGCGCTCGGGCGACAGCACCAGGTCGATCTCCAGCTCTCTTTCCACCACGGTGGTGTGCATGAAGTGCGCCCTCTCTCGCTCTGCTTCCCTCGGTCCGTGGCCCCTCGCGAACGGGCCCGCACCGACAGAGAGCGCAACGACCCCCACACCATTACGCGACTTCGCCGAACCGGTGCGCCGGTCGCACGTGTGAGTGGTCCCGCCCGCGGGACGGCCGCAGAGTGGAGAGCCGTCTGGTAGACCTGTGTGCAGCGCGCCCGGTTGCCTTTTGTGCATAGAGGTCATGAGGCAGGGGAGCAGCGCGCCCCACGTCGCTCGAGTGCGGCAGACTGCTTGTCGTCGCCCGCCCCACCGAGCACCGACACCGCAGTACGGCCGAGCAGATACGGGACATCGGAGACCATGAGCGCCCCTTCCTCAGGATCCGCCGACAACAGCCCCGTGGAAGGGTTTTATCCGGACCCTTCCATTCCTGGCTATATCCGTTACTGGAGCGGCACCGCCTGGGTGCCCGGTACGAGCCGGCCGGCGCCCGCCGAGGGCGAGCCGATGCCCGCGCCGCCCGCCGGTGTCGCCAAGCCCGCGGCGCCCGCCCTCGCCTCGCCCGTGCCGCCGACGCCGCGCCGCTCCGGCCCCGACCGGCAGCCGCCCGCGCAGCGCCCCGACGAGACGGGGCCCATGTTCCTCGACGAGGAGGCCGCCCCGCGCGAGGCCCGCACGGAGCCGGCGCCCGCCTGGCGGGCGGAGCCCGCGCGGCAGGAGGGCTTCGGCGGCGAGCAGGACCGGCGCGTCTCCTGGGGCGAGAGTTCCGGCGCCGCGCTGCCCGGGCCCCGCGACCCGCGCGTCCCCTCTCCCGCCGCCGGTGACCCGGCCCGCTCCGAGCCGCGCCGCCCCGAGCCGCAGCGCGCCGAGGACCCCGCGCCCGCGGGCCGGCCGGAGGGTGGCGTCCCCGCCGTGCGCCCCGGCGGCACGATGCAGCTGCGCACGTCCGGCAAGCCCGTTCCGCCGGCCGGCGCCCAGGGCCGGCCGGACGCCCGCGCGGAAGAGGCGCAGGCCATGCCGCCGGAGCGGCGGGCCCTGCCCGCCACGGCCCCGGCGGCCGCGCTGCCCGCCCCCGCGCGGTCCGCGTCCGCCGCCCTGCCCGAGGCCCGCCCGCAGGAGCAGCCCCGGCCGCGCACCGCGGAGCAGCCCCGGCCCGGGGCGGGCGGCTGGGCCCAGCAGGTGCAGCAGCTCGCCCAGCAGCAGCCCGCGGCCTCCTCCGAGGCGGTCGCGCCGTGGAAGCCCCCGAAGGACGACCCCTTCCTGCGGGCCGCGCAGGAGCAGGGCCGCCCCGCGTCGCTGGGCCGCCGGCTCGCCGCCCGCCTCATCGACACCGTCGTCCTGGGTGCCGTCGTCGGTGCCGTGGCCGTGCCGCTGTGGGCCAAGGCCGTCACCCACATCGACGACAAGGTCGCGCAGGCCAAGCAGTCCGGCGAGACCGTCACGGTCTGGCTCCTCGACGGCACGACCGGCACGTATCTGGCCGTCGTGCTGGGCGTCCTGCTCGTCGCCGGCGTGATCCTGGAGGCGCTGCCCACCGCCAAGTGGGGCCGCACCCTGGGCAAGCGCCTGTGCGGCACGCGGGTCCTGGACATCGAGTCGCACGACAAGCCGGGCTTCGGGGCGGCGCTGCGCCGCTGGCTGGTGTACGGGGGGCTCGGCGCGCTGGGGATCGGCGTGATCGGTGCCCTGTGGTGCGTGTTCGACCGGCCGTGGCGGCAGTGCTGGCACGACAAGGCGGGCCGTACGTTCGTGGCGGCGGGCAAGCGCTGACCCGAACGGCACAACGCCGGATGCGGCGCGCGGAACCCTGCGTTCTACTCGGGCCATGAGCACCGAGCCGCCGCCCGACAACGACCCGTTCCAGAAACGGCCGACGGAACCGCCGTCGCCGGAGCCCCCGCCGGGCACCCCGCCCCCACCGGGCCCCGGCACGGCCCCGGAAGGCGGCGCGTACGCGGGCGGCGGCCGCCCGCCCGGCGCGGAGGCGCCCTACGGCGGCGGCCCGTACGGGGGCGCTCCCGGCCCGGGCGGCGGCCCCGGCAATCCCTACGGAGACCAGTTCGGTGCCGCCGACCCGCTCGCGGGCATGCCCCCGCTCGCGAACCGGTTCAAGCGGCTCGTCGCCCGCATCATCGACGGGCTGCTGGTGTCGATCCCGGTCACCGCGGTCTTCAAGGCCGCGATGTGGGACTGGGACCCGGCGAACTGGAACGACGGCCGGTCCACGAGCCTCGGCATCATCATCGCCGTCGTCTACTTCCTCTACGAGGGGCTGATGCTCACCAAGCGGGGGCAGACGGTCGGCAAGATGGTGATGAGCATCCGGGTGGCGATGCTGGAGAACGGCGCGATCCCCCAGGGGAGCCCGGGCTGGACGCGCGCCGCCGTGTACAACCTGCCGCAGGTGGTGCCCTGCTGCGGCTTTCTCTTCTGGCTGGTCAACGTGCTCTGGTGTACGTGGGACATGCCGTACCACCAGTGCATTCACGACAAGGCGGCCAAAACAGTGGTGGTCTCAACCGTGCACTGAGTGCTCGCTCAGTCTCGGCTCGGCGGGAAGGGGGGCGCGCTCCCGGGGCACCCGGGGCCTGCGGGAGCCGGTGCGCGGTACGGGGAAGGCGACGGCGACGAAGAGGCCGAGCGCAAGCGCGGCGACGGCGATGACCGCGATCCCGAACCCCGAACTCGTCTGCGAGAGCAGCAGCATGGCGAGGGTCGAGAAGACGACGGTGGCCGATCCGTAGGTTATCTGTGCGGGGGTCGGACGCGGCATGGCGGGATCCGTCCTCGGAGCAAAGGTGTGGGGTGCGGAGCCGGCTGGTGCGTGGGGCGTGCGTGGTGCCTGGAGGGCGTGCGTAGTGCGTGCGTACAGCAATGGTGTACACCAAAACGACTCTACGGTCCTGTCTGCCCGAGCGGAACTGCCGGTAAGCGTGACCTAACACACGGTGCCGGAGCACAGGGGGCGCACGGGGTCATCCACCGGTCCAAGCGGTGAGACGCGCGCGCCCGTTGTTGTCCGAAATCCGCAACATAAAGGCCGGATAACGTACTTGCTGTTTCGCTCGTAGTCAAGGTCTGTCTTTTCCGGCGTCACTCCGGTCAAATACCTCCACAGTTGTCACTGGGGAGGACATTCACAAGTGAAGAGCAGCCAACGGAGGCACGCCAGATCCGCCGCCGTGGCCACGGCCGTCGCGCTCGCCGCGACGGCCCTTGTCACGGGGACCACGGCCGGGATCGCGCAGGCGGCCACCACTGCCGGCACGCCGTCGAGCATCGAGCGCCACGACCCGGAGCAGGCCGGGAAGGGCGTCGAGCACGACCTCAAGGGGCCGTACGCGAAGAAGCAGGAGGCGCAGCGCAAGGCCGCCCTCGACAAGGTCATATCCGGCGACGCCCGCGTGGAGCAGCGCGGCGCGTCGAAGGTCGTCCAGCTCGGCAAGGGGAAGTACGTCGAGCTCGCCCGGGAGAAGACCGACCGGATCTTCACGATCCTCGTGGACTTCGGCGACAAGGTCGACGACACCACGATGTACGACCCGGACGGGCCGGACGGGCCCAAGCCGCCGGTGAAGAAGTACGGCGGGCAGGCGGGCCCGGCGCACAACCAGATCAAGCAGCCGGACCGCAAGAACGACAACAGCACGGCCTGGCAGAAGGATTACAACCGGGACCACTTCCAGGACCTGTACTTCTCGCACGACAAGGACAAGGAGTCCCTGGCGAAGTACTACGAGAAGCAGTCCTCGGGCCGCTACTCGGTCGACGGCACGGTCACCGACTGGGTCAGGGTCCCCTGGAACGAGGCCCGTTACGGCTCCAACTACTGCGGCTCCACCAACTGCCCCTCCGCCTGGGACCTGGTGCGCGACGGCGTCAACCAGTGGGTGAAGGACCAGAAGGCGGCCGGCCGCAGCGATGCCGACATCAAGGCGCAGCTGGCCACGTACGACCAGTGGGACCGCAACGACTACAACGGCAACGGCAACTTCAACGAGCCCGACGGCTACATCGACCACTTCCAGATCGTGCACGCCGGCGAGGACGAGTCCGCCGGCGGCGGCGCGCAGAAGACCGACGCCATCTGGGCCCACCGCTGGTACGCCTACGGCTCGGACGCCGGCAAGACCGGCCCCGGCAACAACAAGGCCGGCGGCACGCAGATCGGTGACACCGGCATCTGGGTCGGCGACTACACGATGCAGCCCGAGAACGGCGGCCTCGGCGTCTTCGCCCACGAGTACGGCCACGACCTGGGCCTGCCCGACGAGTACGACACCACCGGCACCGGTGAGTCCTCCGTCGCCTACTGGTCGCTGATGTCCTCCGGTTCCTGGCTGGGCCGCGGCAAGGACACCATCGGTGACCTGCCCGGCGACATGAGCGCCTGGGACAAGCTGCAGCTCGGCTGGCTCAACTACGACAAGGCGAAGGCGGCGACGAAGTCGACGCACAAGCTGGGCGTGGCCGAGTACAACACCAAGGACAAGCAGGCGGTCGTCGTCGACCTGCCCGCCAAGGCGGTCAAGACCGACGTCGTCCGCCCTGCTGAAGGCTCCAAGCAGTGGTGGGGCGGTCAGGCCGACGACCTGAAGAACACGCTCTCCCGCCCGGTCGACCTCACCGGCAAGTCCAAGGCGAGCCTGGACTTCTCGGGCTGGTGGGACATCGAGGCCAACTACGACTACGCCTACGTCGAGGTCTCGACCGACGGCGGTCAGAACTGGACCCCGGTCGACGGCACGGCCGACGGCAAGTCCATCCCGCGCGACGGCGGCGACAAGCCCGCGCTGACCGGCCAGTCCGGCGCGTACAAGAAGCTCGCGTTCCCGCTCGACGCGTACGCCGGCAAGAAGATCGACCTGCGCTTCCGCTACTCCACGGACGGCGGCACGACCGGCAAGGGCTTCACGGCCGACGCCATCACCCTCACCGCCGACGGCGCGGCCCTCTTCACCGACGGCGCCGAGGGCGACGACAACGGCTGGACGGCGAAGGGCTTCTCGCGCATCGGCGAGTCCTTCACCAAGGAGTACGCGCAGTACTACATCGCCGAGAACCGCCAGTACGTCTCGTACGACACGACCCTCAAGTCCGGCCCGTACAACTTCGGCTGGAAGAAGGACCGCCCGGGCTGGGTCGAGCACTACCCGTACCAGAACGGCCTGCTGATCTGGAAGTGGGACACCTCGCAGGCCGACAACAACGTCGGCGTGCACCCCGGTGCCGGCCGCATCCTGCCGGTCGACGCGCACCCGCAGATCGAGAAGTGGGCCGACGGCTCGGTCATGCGCAACCGCTTCCAGGCGTACGACTCGCCGTTCAGCTGGTTCCCGAGCGACGGCTACACCGTCCACCAGGACGGCGTCGCCGCCCGGGTGAAGGCGAAGCTCGGCGCGCCGTCCTTCGACGACCGCAAGGGCACGTACTGGAGCAAGGACAACCCGACCGGCGGTGTGCAGGTTACTGACACCAACACCCGGATCAAGATCCTGTGGCAGGCGCCGAACGGCTCCACGATGACCGTCCAGGTGAGCCCGTCGGGCAAGTAAACCCCGCATGATCTGCTTCTGAGCAGGTCAGAGCCGTGTCGGCCGTCGCCCTCTAGCGGGCGGCGGCCGATCGCGTTTAGATGACTGGCGTGACCCTGTTATTGACACCCCGGCCCGGGGAGAGGTGACGCGGGCATGGCAGGCGGTGGTTTCTGCAAGCTGCCGGGCGGCAGTGTGGTGGTGGCCCTGTACCTTCCCGGGCCGCCCGGCGGGGGCGCGTCGCCCGGGGCCAGGGTGCGGGTGCTGGTGCACGCCGCGAACCGGGCGCGCGCGCTCACGCGCCTGCGGAACCTGGGCCTGCGGGCCGTCTATCTGCGCGGCAATACGGAACCCCCGACGCCGGACGAGATAACCGCGGTCCTCCACCACCCCGACGGCCTGGTCTGGCGAGCGACCCCGGAGGACGACACGGAGTCGTGGCACGGGATAAGGACCCTCCTGCGGAGGGCTCCGGCGGCGTAGGCCTTTGCCTGCACGTACGGCTTGCGGCTGGTCCGGCACCGCCGGTCACGTGCGCGGTGGCTGGTCGCCGCCGCGGCGGAGGTGTGAGGCGAGGCCTCACAACATGGCTACGGGTCGCCGGGCACGTCATTCCGCCGCGACGGCGATCATCCACCGCCGACGTCACCGGCGGTGCCGAACCCCGCTCAGCCGGAGCTCACCCCGTCGCAACGACCGGCTTGCCGCTGAGCTCGACGCCCGCCTCGCGCAGCTCGCCGAGCGCCCGCTCCGTCGTCCCGGGGGCGACCCCCGCCGTGAGGTCGAGCAGCACCAGGGTCGAAAACCCCGCCCGCACCGCATCCAGCGCCGTCGCCCGCACGCAGTGGTCCGTCGCGATGCCGACGACGTCGACCTCCGTCACCCCCCGCTCCCGCAGCCAGTCCGCCAAGGACACCCCGTTCTCGTCGGTACCCTCGAACCCGCTGTACGCGGCCGCGTACGCCCCCTTGTCGAAGACGGCGTCTATCGCCCCGGAGGCGATGACCGGGGCGAAGTTCGGGTGGAACCCGGATCCCTCCGTGCCGGCGACGCAGTGCGGCGGCCAGGTCGTCTCGTAGTCCGGGTCGGCGGAGAAGTGCGCGCCGGGGTCTATGTGGTGGTCGCGCGTGGCGACGATGTGCCGGTACCCGGCTGTGGCCTCGCCGACGAGGTCGGTGATGGCCGCGGCCACGTCCGCCCCGCCCGCGACCGCGAGGCTGCCGCCCTCGCAGAAGTCGTTCTGCACGTCGACGATGATGAGTGCACGCTGCATAGTGCGGATCCTTTGTGGAAGGGCCCTCGGCCGACAGTGCGGATCACGACTGTACGGATGTACGGATGCGCTGATCCGTACGGATCGCCTCTCTGTGACCGAGGGTAGTGACTTCCGTTGCGCAATGGGAGAGGGACCCGGAGCGGACAAGGCCCACCCGGGCGCGCGGGGCCGCGCGCGGAGCGTCAGAGGTACTCGGTGGGGAGTACCGGCTCACCGCGCGAGAGCTGGGTCGCGGAGAGCGGGAGCCCCGCCCGGGCCGCGGCGTGCCGGTCGCGGACGGCGTCCAGGGGCTCGCGGGCGACGACCTCGCCGCCGCGGACGAGCTCCACGATCAGCTGGTGGCCGGCGAGCTCCGCCGGCACCGGTCCGGTGCCGACGACCTCGGCCTCGGCGACCCCGGCCGCGTCGGGCCGGCGCGCGGCCCACTTGCGGCCGCCGCGGGAGGCCTTGCTGCCCATGGACTTCTTGGCGACGGGCCGCAGCGGGGCGTCCGCGCCGGCCTCGTCCGCGCGGGCCACGAGCTTGTAGACCATCGAGCAGGTGGGGTGCCCGCTGCCGGTGACGAGCTGGGTGCCGACCCCGTACGCGTCGACGGGGGCCGCGGCCAGCGAGGCGATGGCGTACTCGTCGAGGTCGCTGGTGACGACGATCTTCGTCTTGGTGGCGCCCAGGTCGTCCAGCTGCTGCCGCACCCGGTGGGCGAGCAGCAGCAGGTCGCCGGAGTCGATGCGGACGGCGCCGAGCTCGGGGCCCGCGATCTCGACGGCCGCCTTGACGGCCTCGGCGACGTCGTAGGTGTCGACGAGCAGGGTCGTGCTGCCGCCGAGCGAGTCGACCTGGGCGGTGAAGGCGTCGCGCTCGCTGTCGTGCAGCAGCGTGAAGGCGTGCGCACTGGTGCCGACGGTGGGGATGCTGTAGCGGAAACCGGCCGCGAGGTCGGAGGTGGAGGCGAAGCCGCCCACGTACGCGGCGCGGGCGGCGGCGACGGCCGCGAGCTCGTGGGTGCGCCGGGCGCCCATCTCGATCAGCGGGCGCCCGCCGGCGGCGACGGCCATCCGGGAGGCCGCGGCGGCGACGGCCGAGTCGTGGTTGAGGATCGACAGGATCACGGTCTCCAGCAGCACCGCCTCGGCGAAGGTGCCTTCGACGCGCAGGATGGGGGAGCCCGGGAAGTAGACCTCTCCCTCGGGGTAGCCCCAGATGTCGCCGCGGAAGCGGTAGTCCGCGAGCCAGGCGAGGGTCGGCTCGTCCACGATCTTCCGGCTCGCGAGGAAGTCCAGGACCCCGCTGTCGAAGCGGAAGTTCTCCACCGCGTCCAGGACGCGGCCGGTGCCCGCCACGACGCCGTAGCGGCGCCCCTCGGGCAGCCGGCGGGTGAAGACCTCGAAGACCGAGCGGCGGTCGGCGGTGCCGGAGCGCAGCGCGGCCTGCAGCATCGTGAGTTCGTACCGGTCGGTGAAGAGGGCCGTCGACGGAACGTCCACCGGCGGCCTCAAGTCCGCAGCGTTCATGAACACAGATGCTACCCCCAATACTCGTCAGATTGACGATTTCTATGCCGTGACCCGGGGCACCCGGCCGACGCGCGCCCCGGCGGCACCCCCTTTGTGCGTCGCAGCCCCCCGAGTGGCAGCATGGGAAGGGTGAGTGTTGCACCGGTCGAGATCGAACGCCCCGAGTCGAGCGAAGCCCCGTACGCGGTGGCCGAGCCCGACGTCCCCTGGGTCACGCTGGTCCACAACGACCCCATCAACCTCATGAGTTATGTGACGTATGTCTTTCAGGCGTACTTCGGCTACTCCAAGGACAAGGCCCACAAGCTGATGCTCGACGTCCACCACAAGGGGCGCGCCACCGTCTCCAGCGGCAGCCGCGAGGAGATGGAGCGCGACGTGCAGGCGATGCACGGCTACGGGCTGTGGGCGACGCTGTCGCAGGACCGTTGATGGCCGGCCACTTCGAGCCGCTCTCCGGCGGCGGGGCCGCCGCGGCCCTGGACGACGTCGAGGTCTCCATCCTCCGCAGCCTGACCGTCCAGCTCCTGGAGCTGATCGGCCCGGGCGACGCCGCGGGCCCCGACGGCGCCGATCCGCTCGCGCGGCTCTTCGCCGAGGGCCCCAGCGAGCCGCCGTCCGACCCCGCGCTCGCCCGGCTCTTCCCCGACGCCTATGGCGACCCGGGCACCGCGCAGGACCCGCAGGAGCGCGCGTACGCCGCGGAATTCCGCCGCTACACCGAGAACGACCTGCGCGACCGCAAGCGCGAGGACGCCCTCGCCGTCGTCCGCTCGCTCGACGCGCTCACGGTGGCCGGAAGCGCCGGGGACGACGTCGCCGTCCTGCGCCTCGCGCCCGAGGACTGCCGCCGCTGGCTGGGCACGCTCAACGACCTCCGGTTGACCATCGGCGCGCGGCTGGAAATCACCCATGAGGACGACGGCGAGGCGCTGCTCCGGCTGCCGGACGACGATCCGCGCAAGCCGATGGTCATGGCCCATCTCTGGCT
Source organism: Streptomyces sp. SCA2-17 (assembly GCF_044336695.1). Lineage (NCBI taxonomy): Bacteria > Bacillati > Actinomycetota > Actinomycetes > Kitasatosporales > Streptomycetaceae > Streptomyces > Streptomyces sp. SCA2-17. The sequence goes on along the minus strand of NZ_CP117521.1, from coordinate 2,153,522 downwards.
CGGCGGACTACAGGAAACGCTGGTAGATGCACTGATGGGATGATCGATCAAAAGCGTCCGGGCGCCCGCTCAGGGAACAATCAAGTCCGGATAACGATCGGATCACCGTAACGGTGCCTATTAACGCTCCTTTTCCTTATTGTCCGCATTTCTTTGTGGTGTGGGTCACGAACCCATGATCGTTCTTCGGACGATCTACCGGCCACTCGTGATACATCTTTCCGACCTGCCTCCGTGACGCCACCCATGTTCACGGCGGGAGCGCTGAGCCGGCCGACCGTCGGCATTCGCAGGACTCCATCCGGGGGGATCGGAACCCGATCCGGAGCAACCGGATCGGTATGGAGAAAGGCGCACCACCATGACCTCTGAGCAGGTCGCGGCACGTACCGCGGACGCAGTCGCGGAACCGGGCCACAAGGGAAGCGGCAAGGCAGCTTCCGAGGGTTACGAGCGGGGACTCGGTAACCGCCAGATTCAGATGATCGCCATTGGTGGCGCCATCGGCACCGGCCTCTTCCTCGGCGCGGGGAAGGCCATTTCCAAGGCCGGACCCAGCCTGATCCTGGCTTATGCCATAGCCGGTCTGGTCATCTTCTTCATCATGCGAGCGCTCGGTGAGCTGCTCATGTACCGCCCGGTGTCGGGCTCCTTCTCGGACTACGCCCGGGAGTTCCTCGGCCCCTTCTGGGGCTATGTGACCGGATGGACGTACTGGCTCTTCTGGGTCGTCACCGGAATCGTCGAGGTGACCGCCGCGGCCTCCTATGTGCAGTACTGGAACCATTCCATTCCGCAATGGGTCTCCGCGCTGGTCTTCACCGTCATCCTCTACTTCGCCAACCTGATCTCCGTGAAGCTCTTCGGTGAGCTGGAGTTCTGGTTCTCCATGGTCAAGGTCACCGCCATCATCGGCATGATCCTGATCGGTATCGGCGTGCTGACCATCGGCTTCTCCGACGCCGGTGACACCGCCACCGTCACCAACCTCTGGAACGACGGCGGCTTCTTCCCGCACGGCATCGGCAACACCCTGATGACCCTGCAGATCGTGATGTTCGCCTTCCTCGCCGTCGAGCTCGTCGGCGTCACCGCGGGCGAGGCCAAGGACCCGGAGAAGACGCTCCCCAAGGCGATCAACACCGTGCCGTGGCGCATCGCCGTCTTCTACATCGGCGCGCTGATCATCATCCTGGCCGTGGTCCCGTGGGGCGAGTTCATGCCGGGCGTGAGCCCGTTCGTGGCCGCCTTCCAGAAGATCGGCCTGCCGGCCGGTGCGGGCATCGTCAACTTCGTCGTCCTCACCGCGGCGCTGTCGTCCTGCAACTCGGGCATGTACTCCACCGGCCGCATGCTGCGCGACCTGTCGCTCAACGGCCAGGGCCCGAAGTTCTTCGGCCAGCTGACCAAGCGCGGCCTGCCGCTGCGCGGCACCACCTTCTCGGCCGCGCTGATGCTGGTCGGCGTCGTCATCAACTACGAGTGGCCGGGCAAGGCGTTCGACTACGTCGTCTCCTTCGCGACCATCTCCGGCATGTGGGCGTGGATCGTGATCCTCGTCGCCCAGCTGCGCTACCGCCGCAAGGCGAACCGCGGCGAGCTCCCGCAGTCCGCGTTCCGCGCCCCCGGCGCCCCGTGGACCAGCCTCTTCGCCCTCGCCTTCATCTTCATGGTGATCGTGATGATGGGCATCGACAAGGACGCGCGGATCTCGCTGTACTGCGCCCCGGTCTGGGCCGCGATCATGTGGGTGTCCTACCGCGTCCTCAAGGCCCGCAACCCGCAGGCCTTCGAGCGCAAGGACTACACGCAGGCCGTCGAGGTCGACCAGGCCGCGTAAGCGGACGTCGTCCCTGCCGGAAGCAGTCACCCGCCGGTCCGTCCGGCATCCGGGCCCTCCCGTACCACCCCTCGGTACGGGAGGGCCCTTCCCTTTACTCCGGCGATTCCCGCGTGCCTATCCTGGGCCGCATGCTGACCATCACCCAGGACCTGTACGACCGGATCGTCGCGCACGCCCGCGCGGACCACCCCGACGAGGCCTGCGGCGTGGTCGCCGGGCCGGCCGGCAGCGACCGCCCCGAGCGGTTCGTCCCCATGCTCAACGCCGCCCGGTCGCCCACGTTCTACGAGTTCGACTCCACGGACCTGCTGAAGCTCTACCGCGAGATGGACGACCGCGACGAGGAGCCCGTCGTCATCTACCACTCGCACACCGCCACCGAGGCCTACCCGTCCCGCACGGACCTCACGTACGCCAACGAGCCCGGCGCCCACTACGTGCTCGTGTCCACGGCCGACACCGACGGCGAGGGCCCCTTCCAGTTCCGCTCGTTCCGCATAGTGGACGGACAGGTGACCGAAGAGGACGTCACCGTAGTGCCTGCTTACTGAGCCACGACCCTCCGGCGGTCCACCGCTGTCCGCATGCCGGTACGAACCTCCGGCGGCCGCACACGGAATCGATACGATCGCCCCAGGTGTCCCACCCGTACGCCGACAGGAGCCCGCATCATGGCCATCGAGGTCCGCATTCCGACCATCCTCCGCACCTACACCGACGGGCAGAAGGCCGTCGAGGGCAGCGGAGCCACGCTCGACGAGCTCTTCAAGGACCTCGACGCCCGGCACGCGGGCATCCGCGAGCGCCTCGTCGACGAGTCCGGCGAGCTGCGCCGCTTCGTGAACGTCTACCTCAACGACGAGGACGTCCGCTTCCTGGCCGGCATCGGCACCGAGCTGGGCGACGGCGACAGCGTCACCATCCTCCCGGCGGTCGCCGGCGGATCGGTCTGAGGCTCGGTCCGGAGCATGCGTTACGACAGCCACCTGGCCTCGGTCGGCAACACCCCGCTGGTGCGGCTGCCCCGGCTCTCCCCGTCCGGGTCGGTCCGGATCTGGGCCAAGCTGGAGGACCGCAACCCCACCGGCTCGGTCAAGGACCGCCCCGCCCTGCACATGATCGAGCAGGCGGAGCGGGCCGGGCGGCTGACCCCGGGCTGCACCATCCTGGAGCCCACCTCCGGCAACACCGGCATCTCGCTCGCCATGGCCGCCCGCCTCAAGGGCTACCGCATCGTGTGCGTCATGCCCGAGAACACCAGCGAGGAGCGGCGGCAGCTGCTCGCCATGTGGGGCGCGGAGATCATCTCCTCGCCGGCGGCGGGCGGCTCCAACACCGCCGTCCGCGTCGCCAAGGAGCTCGCCGCCGAGCACAGCGACTGGGTGATGCTCTACCAGTACGGCAACCCCGACAACGCCGGCGCGCACTACGCCACCACCGGCCCCGAGATCCTCGCCGACCTCCCCGAGATCACCCACTTCGTCGCCGGGCTCGGCACCACCGGCACCCTCATGGGCGTCGGCCGCTACCTGCGCGAGCACAAGCCCGGCGTGAGCATCGTCGCCGCCGAGCCGCGCTACGACGACCTCGTCTACGGCCTGCGCAACCTCGACGAGGGCTTCGTCCCCGAGCTCTACGACGCCTCCGTCCTCACCACCCGCTTCTCGGTCGGCTCGGAGGACGCGGTGCGCCGCACCCGCGAGCTGCTCACCGAGGAGGGCATCTTCGCGGGCGTCTCCACCGGCGCCGTCCTGCACGCCGCCCTGGGCGTGGCCCGCAAGGCCGAACGGGCGGGGGAGAGCGCCGACATCGCCTTCGTCGTGGCGGACGGCGGCTGGAAATACCTCTCGACGGGCATCTACACGGCCCCCACGACGGAAGCGGCCGTGGAGGCGCTCCAGGGCCAGCTCTGGGCGTAGCGCCGCCCGGGCCTCGCCGTACGTGGCCGCACGCCGCCGCACGCCGTCGTACGCTCCGGTTCCGGGGGCCGCGGGAGCCCCCGGAACCGCCCGGCGGGCGCGTGCCCAGAAGGGTCCGTACCGGTGACTTCAGCCACAACCCCACCTCACGGAGGAGCGGGCGTCCCCTTCGCGCCTTACGCTCGACGGACCGCATGGCCCCCCGTCACGAGTCAACGGAGGTTCAGGCCCGCATGAAGCTCACCGTCGTCGGATGCTCGGGGTCGTTCCCGTCCACGGAATCGGCCTGTTCGAGCTACCTCGTCGAGGCCGACGGCTTCCGGCTGCTCCTCGACATGGGCAACGGAGCCCTCGGCGAGCTGCAGCGCCACATCGGTCTCTACGACCTCGACGCCATCCTGCTCTCGCACCTGCACCCCGACCACTGCATCGACATGTGCGGCTATTTCGTGGCCCGCTACTACCGGCACGAGGGCGGCCGGGCCGAGGCCATCCCCGTCTACGGCCCGCGCGACACCGAGCACCGGCTGGCCACCGCGTACGGGGACGTGCCCGACGAGTCCTGCATGAGCGAGGTGTTCGACTTCCGCACCCTCGCCCCCGGCACCTTCTCCGTGGGCCCCCTGACCATCCGTACGGACCGGGTGCGCCACCCCGTGGAGGCCTTCGCCTTCCGCGTCGAGCACGACGGCAGCGCCCTCGTCTACTCCGGCGACACGGGCCCCTGCGAGGAGCTGCACGCGCTGGCCGCCGGCGCCGACCTGCTGCTCTGCGAGGCCTCGTTCACGCACGGCAAGGAGGACATCCCGGACCTCCACCTCAACGGCCGCGAGGCCGGGGAGCACGCCGCGCGGGCCGGCGCGGGCCGGCTGGTCCTCACCCACATCCCGCCGTGGACGGACCCCCTGACCAACCTCCGTGACGCGCGCGCCGTCTACGACGGGCCGGTCGAACTCGCCAGGGCCGGCGCGGTGTACGAGTTCTAAGTATTTCCCGGTCCTGCATTCCCAGGCCTGAAAGAAAAATGCCCCCGGAATCCCATGGATTCCGGGGGCATTTCCCTCTTGCTTATGAGGTCAGGCCTTCAATTCGGCCGACTCTTCCTCGGATTCGCGTCCGGGGGTCTTGAGGTCGAACTTCAGGATGGCGAAGCGGAAGACCACATAGTAGATCGCGGCGAAGCACAGGCCCACGAGGACCAGCAGCCACGGCTTCGAGGCGATGCCCAGGTTCAGCAGGAAGTCGATGACGCCGGCCGAGAAGCCGAAGCCGTCCTTCATGCCGAGCGCCCAGGTCAGAGCCATCGAGACACCGGTCAGCACCGCGTGGATCGCGTAGAGCACCGGCGCGACGAACATGAACGTGAACTCGATCGGCTCGGTGACGCCGGTGACGAAGGCGGTGAGCGCGAGGGAGAACATCATGCCGCCGACGACCTTGCGGTTCTCGGGGCGGGCGCAGTGCACGATCGCGAGGCAGGCGGCCGGGAGCGCGAACATCATGATCGGGAAGAAGCCGGTCATGAACTGGCCGGCGTTCGGGTCGCCGGCGAGGAAGCGGGCGATGTCGCCGTTGACGGCGCCCTTGGGGCCGTCGTACGAGCCGGCCTGGAACCACGGGAAGGAGTTCAGCAGGTGGTGCATGCCGACCGGGATCAGACCGCGGTTGGCGACGCCGAAGATGCCCGCGCCGACCGCGCCCGAGCCGACCAGCCACTCACCGAAGTTGTGCAGGCCCGTGCCGAGCACCGGCCAGATGTAGCCGAAGACGACGCCGATGAGCAGACCCGCGAAGGAGGAGAGGATCGGCACCAGGCGGCGGCCGCCGAAGAAGCCCGCCCAGTCCGGCAGCTTGGTGCGGTAGAAGCGCTGGTATATGAGCGCCACCACGAGGCCCATCACGACGCCGCCGAGGACCTTGGCGTCGACGGCCTGCTCCACCATGGCGACCTTGTGGTCGACCACGGCCTCCTTCTTCGGGAGGCTGCCGTCGGTGAAGGTGCCGAGCACCTTGGAGAAGACCAGGTAACCGGCCACGGCGGCCAGGGCCGTGGAGCCGTCCGACTTCTTGGCGAAGCCGATCGCGACACCCACGGCGAACAGCAGCGCCATGTTGTCGAGGATCGCGCCGCCGCCCGCGGACATGAATTCGGCGATCTTGTTGAGGAACGCCGGGAACGACTCCTTGCCCAGCATGTCGCCCTGGCCGAGGCGGACCATCAGCGCCGCGGCGGGGAGCACCGCGACCGGCAGCATGAGGCTGCGGCCGATGCGCTGGGCGACGGCCATGGCACCGGCGCCGAACTTCTTCTTCTCCGCCGGAGCCGCGGCCTTCTTCTTCGCGGAGGTCGCGGCCTTCTTCTCCGCCGCCTTCTTCTCCGCGTCCTTCTTCTCCGGCGAAGCGGCGTCGTCAGGCGCCGCCTTTGCCGCCTTGGCGCTCTTACTCATCGGATTCCTCCAGGTGAGGCGGGCGCTCGGGGGAAGGGGGGTGGCCCGCTTTTGGTCTACACCACTGAGTGGTTTAGACCATGTTGTAGCACGTGAGTCCGGGATAAAGGAATCCGTGCTTCCCGGTGGCTCCGGACACAGCGGAAAGCCCCCGGCCGGTGGCTCCGGGGGCTCGTGACGGGGAGCGATTACCCCTTCACGTCGCGGCTACTCCTTGACGTTGCCGCGCTCGATCTCCTCCGCGAGCTCTTCCGGTTCGCGCCCCGGAGTCGGCAGGTCGAACTTCGTGATCGCGAACCGGAAAATCGCGTAGTAGACGGCCGCGAAGCACAGCCCGATCGGAATGATCAGCCACGGCCTGGTCGCCAGTCCCCAGTTGATCACGTAGTCGATCAGGCCCGCCGAGAAGCTGAAGCCGTCGTGCACCCCCAGCCCCCAGCACACCGCCATCGACACGCCCGTCAGCAGCGCGTGCACCACGTAGAGCGCGGGCGCGATGAAGAGGAACGCGTACTCGATGGGCTCGGTGATCCCCGTGACGAACGAGGTCAGGCCCACCGAGAGCATCATGCCCCCGACCACCTTGCGCCGGTGCGGCTTCGCGCAGTGGGCGATGGCCAGCGCCGCGGCCGGCAGCGCGAACATCATGATCGGGAAGAAGCCGGTGGTGAACTGGCCCGCGTGCGGGTCGCCCGCCAGGAAGCGGTTGATGTCGCCGTGCACCACCGTGCCGTCCGGCTTCGTGTAGTCGCCGAACTGGAACCACATGAAGGTGTTGAGGAACTGGTGGAGCCCCACCACCAGCAGCGCCCGGTTCGCCACGCCGAAGACGCCCGCGCCCGCCGACCCCAGGTCCGACAGCCACTTGCTGAAGCTCGTCAGCGCGTCGCCGACCGGCGGCCAGACGGCCAGGCAGATCACCGCGAAGGCCAGCGCGACGAACGACATCAGGATCGGCACGAGCCGGCGCCCGTTGAAGAAGCCCAGCCAGTCCACCAGCCGCACGCGGTGGAAGCGCACCCAGAACCACGCGCTCAGCAGGCCGATCACGATGCCGCCGAAGACCCCCGGGTTCTGGAAGCTCGCCGGGGACGCCTGCCCGCCCATGGAGACGCACACCCCGCTCCACAGCCCCGCCCCGCCGAACTTCGACTCGCGCGGGCAGTCCTCCGGGAACTGGTGCAGCACGGAGAAATAGACGAGGAAGGCCACGACCGCCGCCAGGGCCGTCGAGCCGTCCGCCTTCTTCGCCATCCCGATGGCCACGCCCACGCAGAACAGCAGCGGCAGCCCGAGCGCCGAGTCCAGCAGCGCGCCGCCCGCGCCCGCGAAGACCTTCGCCACGTCCGTCCAGCCCAGCCCGTCCTTGCCGAAGACGTCCGGCTGGCCGAGCCGGTTCAGGATGCCCGCGGCCGGGAGCACCGCGATGGGGAGCTGGAGGCTGCGGCCCATCTTCTGCAGGTTCGAGAAGAGGGTCTGCCAGCGGGCTCGCCACCGGCTCTGACGCGGCGCGGCCGCGGCGTCCGTGCTCATCTGCGTCCTCCCGGCCGCCGCCCCGGCGGCGGTCCACTCGGTGCTTGCCGCATACTGGTGTAGACCACTTAGGCGCGCGTACGGGTACGCGTGCGGGTGTCGCCATCATTCGTCAGACGGCGGACATTCGCCCGCATAGTTGGGCTGAACGTGGTTTACCGTGGGGAAGCCGCTCGGTGGTACCGCCGAAGGGCCGAAGACAACCAGGAGTGCACATGGCCAGCAAGGCTGAGAAGATCGTCGCCGGCCTCGGCGGCATCGACAACATCGACGAGATCGAGGGCTGCATCACCCGGCTCCGCACCGAGGTGAACGACCCCGAGCTCGTCGACGAGGCCGCCCTCAAGGCCGCGGGCGCCCACGGCGTCGTCAAGATGGGCACCGCCATCCAGGTCGTCATCGGCACCGACGCCGACCCGATCGCCGCGGAGATCGAAGACATGATGTGAGCCGCTGAGGCTCACCGCCGAGGGCCCCGCCCGGAATGCGCGCTCACGCACCGCGATCCGGAACGGGGCCCTTCGCCTGTCCCCGATGCCAGTAGGCTCATCACCATGTCTCGCATCGACGGCCGCACGCCCGACCAGCTCCGCCCCGTGACCATCCAGCGCGGCTGGAGCAAGCACGCCGAGGGTTCCGTCCTCATCTCCTTCGGAGACACCAAGGTCTTCTGCACCGCCAGCGTCACCGAGGGCGTCCCGCGCTGGCGCAAGGGCAGCGGCGAGGGCTGGGTCACCGCCGAGTACTCGATGCTGCCGCGCTCCACCAACACCCGCGGCGACCGCGAGTCCGTCCGCGGCAAGATCGGCGGCCGCACCCACGAGATCTCCCGCCTCATCGGCCGCTCCCTGCGCGCCGTGATCGACTTCAAGGCCCTCGGCGAGAACACCATCGTCCTCGACTGCGACGTCCTCCAGGCCGACGGCGGCACCCGCACCGCCGCCATCACCGGCGCCTACGTCGCCCTCGCCGACGCCATCACCTGGGCCCAGGGCAAGAAGCTCATCAAGCACGGCCGGCAGCCGCTGACCGGCACCGTCAGCGCGATCAGCGTCGGCATCGTCGACGGCGTCCCGCTCCTCGACCTCTGCTACGAGGAGGACGTCCGCGCCGACACCGACATGAACGTCGTCTGCACCGGCGACGGCCGCTTCGTCGAGGTCCAGGGCACCGCCGAGGCCGAGCCCTTCGCCCGCGACGAGCTCAACGCCCTCCTCGACCTCGCCGTCACCGGCTGCACCGCGCTCGACGCGGCCCAGCGCGAGGCGCTCGCGGCGACGCTGTAAGCAGCCGCCGGAGCAACCTCCGGAGGGATCACCGGCGTTCTTACGGGCGTACGGACGGGACGAGCGCCCGGCCGTACGCCCGTAAGCCGTTGTCAAGGGGAGGGAACCCTCATGCCCGCACGCAGAACGCCGCTCGTGCTCGCCGCCACGGCGCTCGCCGCACTCGCCGTCCCGCTCACGGCCGGCTGCTCCACCGCCCAGAAGGCCGTGGACTGCGCCCGCTTCGGCATCGAGATATCGAACGACGTCGACGACCTCCAGCGCAGCGTCACCGGCACCGCGACCGACACCGGCAACGCCGGCAAGATCCTCGACAACCTCGAGAAGGACACGAAGAAGCTCAAGGACAAGAGCGGCAACGTCGACGTCGGCAAGGCCCTCGACCACCTCCAGAAGGCCATCGGCAACGTCCGCGACTCCCTGCGGGAGAACAAGACCCCGGACCTGACGCCGCTGACGGACGCCGCGGGGGAGCTGTCCAAGGTGTGCACGTCGAAGTAGCCCGGGCCCCCTCCGGGATAATCACCCCATGAAGCGCCTGATCCTCGCCACCCGCAACGCCAACAAGGTCACCGAGCTCCGCGCCATCCTGGAGGCCGCCGGCCTCGGCGTCGACCTGGTCGGCGCCGACGCCTACCCCGAGATCCCCGACGTCAAGGAGACCGGCGTCACCTTCGCCGAGAACGCCCTCCTCAAGGCCCACGCCCTCGCCCGCGCCACCGGCTTCCCGGCCGTCGCCGACGACTCGGGCCTGTGCGTCGACGTCCTCGGCGGCGCCCCCGGCATCTTCTCCGCCCGCTGGGCCGGCCGCCACGGCGACGACAAGGCCAACCTGGACCTGCTCCTGGCCCAGCTCGGCGACATCGCCGGCGAACACCGCGCCGCGCACTTCGCCTGCGCCGCGGCCCTGGCCCTCCCGGACGGCACGGAACGCGTCGTCGAGGGCCGCCTGGAGGGCACCCTCCGCCACGAGCCGGCGGGCGGCGGCGGTTTCGGCTACGACCCGATCCTCCAGCCGCTGGGCGAGACCCGCACGTGCGCCGAACTGACGGCGGACGAGAAGAACGCGATCAGCCACCGCGGCAAGGCCTTCCGCGCCCTGGTGCCGGTGGTCCGCGAGCTGCTGGGCTGACGACGCAAGCCGAAGGGCCGTCCCGCTTCGGCGGAACGGCCCTTCGTCGTCTGTGCGGCCGGAGGGACTCGAACCCTCACGGGTGTTACCCCACTGGGACCTAAACCCAGCGTGACTGCCAATTCCACCACGGCCGCCAGGTGCTGACCATGGTATCGGGCGGCCCGCCGGCCCTGTAGCCGGATCGGGCCAAGCCGGCCGAACCGGCCGCCGGTGGTCAGAACTTCGGGTCGGGTGACTGGGATGTCACGATCTCTTCGGCTTCTTCCCGCGTCGCCACCGCCGGCGGCGAGCCCTCCAGCGGCTGCCGGGCCGTCTCGCGCATGAAGGCGACGGCGATCATGCCGATCAGGGCCGCGCCCGCCGTGTAGTACGCGGGCGTCATGTCGCTGCCCGTGGCGTGGATCAGGGCCGTGATCACCAGCGGGGTCGTGCCGCCGAAGAGGGACGTGGAGAGGTTGTAGCCGATGGCGAGGGAGCCGTAGCGGACCTGGGTGGGGAAGAGGGCGGGGAGGGCGGCGGACATCGTGCCCAGGAGGCACACCAGGGGCAGGCCCAGCATCAGCATGCCGCCGAAGACGGCGGGCAGGCTGCCCTGTTTCAGCAGCAGGAACGCCGGGGCCGACAGGACCACGAAGCCGCCCATACCCGCCATCAGCAGCGGCTTGCGGCCGACGCGGTCGCTGAGCCGCCCCACGCACGTGATCACCGTCATCAGCAGCGCCATCGTGGCGATCAGGATCACCAGGCCGTGCGCGTCGTCGTAGCCGAGCTGGTCGGTCAGGTACGTCGGCATGTACGACAGCAGCATGTAGTCCGTGATGCCGTACGCACCGGCCAGGACCACGCACAGCAGCAGCCTCGCCCACTGGGTGGTGAAGATCTGCCTCAGCTCGGTGCCCCCGCCGCCCGCGTCCTCCTCCGCCGCCAGCTTCTGGAACGCCGGCGTGTCCTCCAGCCGCAGCCGCAGGTACAGGCCCACGAGCCCGAGCGGCCCCGCGACGAGGAACGGCACCCGCCAGCCCCAGTCCGCCATCGCCGTGCCGCCGAGCGCCGACGTCATGGCCGTCACCAGGCCCGCCGCGCCGATGTAGCCCGCGAGGGTGCCGCATTCGAGGAAACTGCCGAAGTAGCCGCGGCGCTTGTCGGGCGCGTACTCGGCGATGAACGTCGCCGCGCCCCCGTACTCGCCGCCCGTCGAGAAGCCCTGGAGCATCCGGAAGCAGATCAGCAGCACCGGCGACCAGAAGCCGATCGCCGCGTACGAGGGGATCAGGCCGATGGCGAAGGTGCCGGAGGCCATCAGCACCATCGTCAGGGCCAGGACGCGCTTGCGCCCCACCCGGTCGCCGAGCGGGCCGAAGAACATCCCGCCCAGCGGCCGGACGAGGAAGGCCACGGCGAAGGTCGCCAGCGACGACAGCAGCCGCACCGTGTCGTTGCCCGAGGGGAAGAAGACGTCCCCGAGGGTGACGGCGAGATAGCTGTAGATGCCGAAGTCGAACCACTCCATGGCGTTGCCGAGCGCGGCCGCCTTGACCGCCCGTCTCACCGTCCGCTCGTCCGTGACGGTGATGTCCGTACGCCGCAGCCGGGGGTTGCGGCGGCGGGCGACGGCCCGGAAGAGCGCCGGGTGGCGTCTGACCGCGGCCGGGTCGTGGCCGTTGCCATGCCCGTTGGCATGTCCGTTCGTATGCCCGTTGCCGTTCCCGTTTCCGGTCTCGGCTTCCGTGCTGCTGCCGTTGGGCACGGCTCGGCCCCCTCACGCTTCGGCGGTGACGTACGTACGCGCCTGCGTCTGCGCGCTGCGCCGCCGCTCAAACCGGTGCGCCCCCCGAGAGGGATATTGGTCACGCCCGGCGGCCGCCCCGCCGGGCAGGGGGCGGCGGAAGCTGATATAGGCATGAAGGGAACGCGCGGCCCGATTTCACCGTCCCTCACAGCGGGGACGCACAGCCGGACCCGTAAGACGTGCAGGACACCAGAGAGAGAGGCCGATGGCCGACCGTGTGGCGCCCCGCCGGCCCGGCATGCGCACCGCCCTGGCGATCTTCGCGGTGGTGGCGGTGCCGGCCGTCGGCGGCGTGTGGGTGAGCGCGGCCGGGGAGCGGTCGGACGCGGTGGCCGACGCCCCCAAGACGGCGGCGGCGCAGAAGTCGTACCCGCCCCAGGACCCGCAGCCGGCGAAGGCCGAGGACACGCCGGCGCCGCAGGAGCTGCCGGGCGTGCGTGAGTGCGGGGTCGGCAAGCCGGTCGTCGCGCCGAAGATCATCACGCTGAACTGCTCCAACGCGGGCGTGGTGGCCAGCGACATCAAGTGGGACTCCTTCGACGCCGACGGCGCGGACGGCTCCGGCACCGTGCTGGTCTCGGGCGCGGCGGGCAGCGGCGCCCCGGCCTCCTTCCCGGCGCGGCTGCGGCTGTACGACGTCAAGAAGGTCGACGGCATGACGGCCTTCACGGGCATCGAGGTCAGTTACACGCGGGCCACCCCCCATGCGAAGGCGAAAGAGGTGTACACGATCGCGTGATGGGTATCCGTGGCCGGATCGCCCTCGCGATCTCCTTCGTCACCGCGCTCGCCGTCGTGGTGCTGGGGCTGGCCGTGCACCACATCTCCGCGGCGGAGCGCGACCGGCAGGCCCAGGCCTACCAGGACGACCTGCTGAGCTCGGCCCTCCAGATCTACCAGCGCGACAGCACGCTCGCCCTGGGCGCCCAACTGGACGACGCCGCACTGCCGTTCCCGCTGGCCAAGGCCGCGGCGCGGGGCCGCTCGGGCACGTACATCAGCGGCGGGGAGGACCCGCGGGTGTGGGCGGCCACGGCCGTCGGCGGCGACAAGGTGCTGTCGGTGTCGGCCCCTTACCCGGACCGCGATCCGCTGATGACGGCGCTGGACAGGGCGCTGCTGGTGGCGGGCGCGGCGACGGTGGCGCTGATGGCGGTGGTCGCCTGGTTCGTGGCGCAGAGCCTGTCGCGGCGGCTGCGGCACAGCGCGGCCGCGGCGCGGCGGATCGCGGCGGGCGAGCCGCCGGACGCGGAGGCGCTGGCGGCGGGCGGCCGGGACGAGGTCGCGGAGCTGGGCCGCTCGGTGCACCACATGGCGACGTCGCTGGCGGCGCGGGTGGAGGCGGAGCGCGAGTTCACGGCGGACGTGGCGCACGAGCTGCGCACGCCGGTGGCCGGGCTGGTGGCGTCGGCGGAGCTGCTGCCGCACCCGCGGGCGGTGGAGATGGTGCGCGAGCGCGCGCAGACGATGCGGGTGCTGGTGGAGGACCTGCTGGAGGTCTCCCGGCTCGACGCCGGCCGCGAGCGCGCCCAGCTGGACGCGGTGGAGCTGCCGTCGCTGGTGCGGGGCATCGTCAAGCGGGCGCGGGGCCAGCGCGGGGTGGACGACGTGGCGGTCGAGGTGGTCGGCGAGGGCCGGATCGTGGCGACGGACGCCCGCCGGGTCGAGCGCATCCTCGTGAACATCCTGGCCAACGCGGCGAAGCACGGGAAGCCGCCGATCGAGGTCACGGTGGAGGGCACCCGGATCGTCGTACGGGATCACGGTGACGGCTATCCGCCGGACCTGGTGGACCAGGGCCCGCGCCGCTTCCGCACGGCGGCCCCGGAGCGGGGCACGGGGCACGGCCTGGGGCTGACGATCGCCGTGGGGCAGGCGGTGGTGCTGGGTGCGCGGCTGGAGTTCGGCACGGCGGAGGGCGGGGGCGCGCGGGCGGTCCTGGAGCTGCCGGAGTCGGAGCCGGACGCGGAGTCTCCTACGGAGGACGGGAACGCCGGACGGGCGTGATTCCTCCGCGCGCCCGCCCGGCGGCCGGGATCTACAGCCCCAGATCCTTGATGATCTTGGCGACGTGCCCCGTGGCCTTCACGTTGTAGAGCGCCCGCTCGACCCGGCCGTCCTCGTCGACGATCACGGTCGACCGGATGACGCCCGTGACGGTCTTCCCGTACAGCTTCTTCTCGCCGAACGCGCCGTACGCCTCCAGGACCTTCTTCTCGGGGTCGCCGACGAGCGTGACCTTGAGGTCCTCCTTCTCGCGGAACTTCGCGAGCTTCTCCGGCTTGTCGAGGGAGACGCCGATGACCTCGTAGCCGTGGCCGGCGAGGAAGTCGAGGTTGTCGGTGAAGTCGCAGGCCTGCTTGGTGCAGCCGGGGGTCAGCGCCGCGGGGTAGAAGTAGACGATCACCTTGCGGCCCTTGCGGTCCGCGAGCGAGACCGGGTTGCCGTCGGCGTCGGGAAGGGTGAAGGCGGGGGCGGTGTCGCCGGGCTGCAGTCGCTCGCTCATGGCTCTCCTCGGGTCGTGGGCCTGCGTCCCGAGCGTAGCCACCGGCCTGATCGGGGGTGCCGCGGGGCGCGGGGTCCGGTGAGCTGACAGACTGTCCTAATCAGTCATCATCACTCTTATCGAGACGACGGAGGCAGCGCGGTGTCGGAAGCCAGGACCCCTGCGCAGATCGAGGCGGACATCGCCCGCCGGCGGAGCGAGCTCGCCGTGACGCTCGACGAGATCGGCGTGCGCATGCACCCGGCCACGATCATGGGCGACGCGAAGGCGAAGGTCGCCGCGAAGGTCGACCACACCGCGGGCCGCGCCTGTGCCACGGCGCACCGGCTGGTGGCGGACGTGAAGGCCCGCTTCACGACGGAGGAGGGCGCGCCGCGCCTGGAGCGGATCGTGCCGGTGGCGATGGTCGCGGTGGGCGTGATCGGCCTGATCACGGTGTCCTCGCGCAAGCACAAGGCGTAAGCAGAGGCGTACGCGCGGGGCCCGGGCGGGACGTAGGCGGGCGTGGGCGGGGCGTAGGTCACATCCGCGGATCCGCGATCTATGGCCGCGGGGCCGGGCGCGGGCGGGTACGGTCATCTGCGTGAGTACGAACCCCACCCACGACAAGCTGCCCATCCGGATGCTGCACGACCGCGTGCTGGTCCGGACCGACATCCCGGAGGGCGAGCGCCGGTCCTCCGGCGGCATCGTCATCCCCGCGACGGCGGCGGTGGGCCGCCGGCTGGCCTGGGCCGAGGTCGTGGCGGTCGGGCAGAGCGTACGGACGGTGGAGCCGGGCGACCGGGTGCTGTACGACCCCGAGGACCGCGCGGAGGTGGAGGTCCGGGGCGTGGCGTACGTGCTGATGCGGGAGCGCGATCTGCACGCGGTGGCGGCGGAGCGGCTGGAGGGCTCCGAGGACTCGACGGGCCTGTACCTCTGAGTGTGCTCCGCGTGAGTTTGCTACGGTCGTAGACACCCGACGAGACGCGCCGTACCGGGTCACGACAAGACGACGCACCCCTGGAAGCTCTACTCCACGGAGGTGCCGTCATGGCATGGGTCCTGCTCGCCGTCGCCGGTCTGCTCGAAGTCGGCTGGTCGATCGGCATGAAGTTCACCGAGGGGTTCACGCGGCTGTGGCCGAGCGTGTTCACCATCGCGGGTATCGCCGCCAGCATGCTGCTGCTGTCCCAGGCGGCGAAGACCCTGCCCATCGGGACGGCCTACGGCGTGTGGGTGGGCATCGGCGCGGCCGGTGCTGCGGTCCTGGGCATGCTGGTCCTGGGCGAGCCGGCGACGGCGGCGCGGATCTTCTTCATAGCGCTGCTGCTGGTGGCGGTGGTGGGCCTGAAGGCGACCTCGGGCCACTGACGGGCTGGGGGTCCGGGGGTTACCCCCGGGAGATTGCAGCATAGCGCTGCTGCTGGTGGCCGTGGTGGGCCTGAAGGCGACCTCGGGCCACTGACCGCTCAGTAGTCGAGCAGCCCCCCGTCCAGCCCACCGCCCTTCGGCTCGTTCGGAAGGAACGTGGGCAGCCCCGGGATCGACGGCGGCCCCGTCGGCGGCCGGGTCGGGAAGCCCGTGGGCGGCCCGGTCGGCGGCAGCGGCGGGAACGACGGCTCGGGCGGTGTCGGCGGCGCCGGGATCGAGGGCGGCGCGGAGGTCGTCGGCGGCGCCGGGATCGTCGGCTCCATGGTGGGCATCCGGGCCCCGCTCTCCAGCTCCAGGTCGAAGTCCTTGACCGACGTGCCGGAGAGCGCGGCCCGCGTGTACGAGGCCCAGATGTCGGCGGGGAACCCGCCGCCGTTGATCCGGGCCTGCCCGGCCGCGCCGTAGAGCGATTTGTGCTCGCCGGTGTCGGAGTCCTGGCCCATCACGGCGACGACGGTCGCGAGGTCGGGGGTGAAGCCCGCGAACCACGCCGCCTTGTCGTCCTCCGCGGTGCCCGTCTTGCCGGCCGCGGGCCGCCCCGCGACCTGCGCGCCCCGCCCGGTGCCGTTGTCGACGACGCTCTCCAGGACGGAGGTGGTGGTGTCGGCGGCGGTGCGCGTGACGGCCTGCTTGACGTCCTGGTTCGGCAGCGGCACGACCTCGGCGCCCTTGGTGACCTTGTCGACGAGGGTGTACGCGCCGTGCCGCCCGTGGTTGGCGAGCGTCGCGTACGCCTGGGTCATGTCCAGGACGCTGGCGTTGGCGACGCCGAGCGCGATGGAGGGGTTGGCGTTGAGGTCGGGGGTGTTGGCGGGGATGCCGAGGTCGACGGCGGTGTCCTTGACCTTGGCGGGTCCGACGTCCTGGGCCATCTGCGCGTAGACGGCGTTGACGGACAGGTCGGTGGCCTTGGTGACGGTGAGCTGCCCGTACGAGACGTCGTCCTCGTTGGCGGGGGCGTAGCCGACGGGCCCGTTCGGCCCCTGCACGGGACGCTTGTTCGTGCCGTCGTAGAGGGTGAAGGGGGTGATGGTGCGCCCGTCCTGCGTGGACGCGTCGTTGGCCACGGCCGAGGTGAAGACGAACGGCTTGAAGGTGGAGCCGACCTGGAAGTCGCGGCGGGTGGCGTTGTTGACGAACTGCTTGGTGTAGTCGATGCCGCCGTAGAGGGCGACGACGCGGCCGGTCCGCGGGTCGACGGAGGCCCCGCCGGCCCGTACGTACCGGTCGACCTTGCGGTCGTCGCTGAGTTCGTCCATCAGCTGTTTCTGCACGGCGTTGACGAAGGCGTCCTGCTTCTTCTTCTCCACGGTGGTGGTGATGCGGTAGCCGCCGCGGGCGAGCGTCTGTTCGTCGACGACCTTGTTGGCGGTGAGGTAGTCCTTGACCGCCTCGACCAGATAGCCGCGCTGGCCGGACATGCCGAGCCGGGCCCGGGCCTTGCCGGGCGCCGGGAACTTCATGGCGGCGCGGTCGGCCTGGCTCAGCCACTTCTTCTTGACCATGCCGTCGAGGACGTAGTTCCAGCGGGCGGTGGCGCGCGCCTGGTTCTCGGGGTGGGCGCCGACGTCGTAGAGGCCGGGGGCGTTGAGGAGGGTGGCGAGGTAGGCGCCCTCGGCGGTGTTCAGCTTGTCGGAGTCCTTGCCGTAGTAGGCCTGCGAGGCGGCCTGGATCCCGTAGGCGTTGCGGCCGAAGTAGCTGGTGTTCAAATAGCCTTCGAGGATGTCGTCCTTGCTCTCCTCGCGGTCCAGCTTGATGGCGATGAAGAATTCCTTCACCTTGCGGCTGATCGTCTGCTCCTGGCCCAGGTAGTAGTTCTTGACGTACTGCTGGGTGATGGTGGAGCCGGACTGCTTGCCCTTTCCGGTGACGGTGTTCCAGGCGGCGCGCAGCATCGCCTCGGGGTTCACGGCGGACTCGGAGTAGAAGTCGCGGTCCTCGGCGGCGAGCACGGCGTGCTGCACGTCCCGGGGCACCTTGCTGAGCGGCACGCTCTCGCGGTTGACCTCGCCGTCGCGGGCCAGCTGGCTGCCGTCGGCGTAGAGGAAGACGTTGCTCTCGGCGACCGCGGCCTGGTTGGCGGCGGGGATCTGCACGAGCATGTAGCCGGCGATGAGGCCGGCGGCGATGAGCAGGACGACGAGCAGGATGCCGCCGACCACCATGCGCCAGGTGGGCAGGAGGCGGCGCCAGCCGGTGCGGCGGGGGCGGCCGGTGCCGTTCCCGCCGGGCCCCCGGTCGCCGTTGCCGCCGTCGCCGGGGCGGCGCGGCCGCCCGGGCTCGCCCGGCCTGCCGCCGTGACCGCCGCGACCCGGGCCGTCGCCGGCCCTCGGCGCCCAGCCCGCCGGTGCGCCCCGGCCGCCCCCGGCGGCCCGCTGTGCGTGCTCGTCGCTCATGTCTGTAGGGACTCCTCGGCCGCCGCCGTTGGTTCGGTCACGGCAGCGCGGTCTCGTGTCGGGCGGTCCGCGTGGTGCGCTGTATTTCGTACACGTTGTGCACCGCGTCGAACACTGTCGCATCATGCGTTCCGCGCCAATGGCGCGTACCGCACACAGGCCTGCCCGGCTCGGCCGTCCGGCGGCAGGCCGCCCACTCCGGCGGGTGAAAAACCGGTGGCCGACGCTTTTCCGGTTCAACGACGGGATGCGGTACGAGATGCGCCCGTGCGGGGCCGTTGCGGTGAATGTCCCCTATCGGTCTCAATCGGGCTCCTTTCCGTGTCCTGCCCGTGTCCTGCCGGACGAGGGCCCGGAATCGGGAAATCCGCTCGCTACGCTGTTCGTATGATGAGCGAACTTCCTGACATGCGCGCCTCGGACGCCGAGCGGGAGCGCATCGCCGAGGCCCTGCGCGAGGCCGTCGCCGAGGGCCGGCTGACGATGGAGGAGTTCGAGGAACGCCTGGAAGCGGCCTACAAGGCCCGGACGCACGGCGAGCTGGAGCCGCTCGTACGGGACCTGCCGGCGCCGGGCGGCGGCACGGCCGTCTCCCTCACCAAGGCGGCGAGCGCGCCCGCCCCGGCCGGGGAGGACTGGGCGGGGCGGATCGGCGGCGGGCCCGTGAGCGGCAGGGTGGCCATCGGCGTCATGGGCGGCTTCCAGCGCAAGGGCACGTGGACGGTGCCGCGCCGGTTCACCACGTTCGCCTTCTGGGGCGGCGGCGAGATCGACCTGCGCGAGGCGCGCTTCGAGGACGGCGAGATCGTCATCCGCTGCATCGCGATCATGGGCGGCATGCAGGTCATCGTGCCGCCGGACCTCGACGTGCACGTCGGCGGCGTCGGCATCATGGGCGGCTTCGACGACAAGGCGTCGGGCGCGGGGACGCCCGGCTCCCCGCGCGTACGGATCACCGGCTTCGCCTTCTGGGGCGGGGTGGGGGTGGACCGGAAGGAAACGAAGGGGGAGCGGAGGCGCCGCCTTCGCGAGGAGCGGCGCCAAATCAAGAAAAGCCCGTCCGGCGATTGAGGACACCGCGCGGTAGCGCGGAAGGGGCCCGGGGCAAAGCCCCGGGCGTCACAGCGCCGCCGCGGCCTGACCCTTGAGCGCTTCGAGATCCAGCGCCTGCGCCATCGCCTCGTACCCGGCGTCGCTCGGGTGCAGGTGGTCCCCCGAGTCGTACGCCGGGAGCAGCCGCTCCGGGGCGGCCGGGTCCCGGAGCGTGCGGTCGAAGTCCACGACGGAGTCGAAGACGCCGCCCGAGCGGATGATCTGGTTGACCCCCTGCCGCGTGACCTCCTGCCGCTGCACGGCGCCCTTGTGCCCGTGGAACGGCATCAGCGTGGAGCCGACCACGCGCAGTCCGCGCTCGTGCGCGCGCCGCACCATCGACCGCAGCCCGTCGATGATCTGCTGCGGATTGTCGACCTGCGGCTTGCGCAGGATGTCGTTGACGCCGAGCGCGATGACGACGACGCGGGCGCCCGTACGGCCGAGCACGTCGCGGTCGAAGCGCGAGAGGCCGCTGAGGTTGTTCGCGGTCGGCGAGGGGGAGTTGCTCAGCAGTATGCGGTTGCCGCTGATGCCCTCGTTGAGGACGCCGTAGCGCGGCGCGCCGGGCTCCGTGCGCAGCCGGGCGGCCAGGAAGTCCGTCCAGCGGTGGTTGAGGCCGGGGGAGGACGTCACGCCGTCGGTGATGGAGTCGCCGAGCGCGACGACGGCGCCGTGCGCCTCCTGCGTCCACACGTCGACGCCCGAGACGTAGCGCCAGTACGGCGTCTTGGTCGTGTACGCCGTGCCGAGCGGCTCCTCGGCGTGGTCGCCGCGGGCGATGAAGGAGGTCTGCCGGGCGCTCGCGTGGTAGGTGACCGGGCCGGACGGGGTCGGCGAGTACGTGGTGACCAGCAGGTCGGCCGCGGCGGGCACGGCCATCCTGACCGGGTCGCTGATCAGGGACCCGCCGACCGGCACGGTGGCCGTCGGCTGCCCGGCGAACGTCAGCCGCTGCATGCTGCCGGGCACGGCGGCCGGCGAGCCCGGGGCCGCGGCGACGGCGAGCGAGGCGTGGGTGACGGCGAGCGGCACGGTGCCGTAGAGGTTGGAGAGCTGGATGCGCGCGCCCGTGCCGCCGATGCTGGTGTGGACCACGTTGCGGATGGACATGCCCGCGAAGCCCTTGGCGGTGTTCGGCTCGGCGGCCGCCGGCGCGGTGGCCCAGGAGCCCACCCACTGCCCGGAGGCGGCGGGCTCGGCGGAGCCGCGGTTCTCGTGCGAGCCGGTCATGGTCCGCCCGTCCCGGCCGCCGGTCCCGAGGAATATCGCGGTCGAGATGACGATCACCACGGCCGCCAGCGCGGCGAGTACGGCGTAGGCCGTACCGCGGGGCAGGGGTGGCCTGTTCATTGCGGGTGTCTCCTGCGATGAGGCGGAGCGGGCAGCTCCGGTGCGGAACCGGGGACGAAAACAGCGACTGATCAGCAACAGCGCCCTCGCGGTCCGATCGCCGTTCCATGATCCCACGAGGGCCTCGGGGCGCGCTCGCGGGGAGCGGCCGTCGGTCCGGTGGATCACGCAACGTGTCACATGCGACTTGTCAGACGCGGGGAACTCCCGGTCCGTTCCAGGAGTAGGCCGGGTAAGGAGAAAGCACGGAAGCCGGCCGGGGACGGGCGGCGCAGGTGGAACGGGTGGTAACGGGTGGTGCGGATGAAACGGTCGCCTGAGGGCGAGCGCGGGGGAGGGCCGGGTGGCGGGGGGCCGGACGGCGGAGGGGAGGGCGGTGGAGATACCGCCGAACGGGTGATGCCCGCTCCGCTGGGCGCTCTCACCTACAGCGCCGCGGACGAGGAGAAGCGGCGCGGCGTCCGCCGGATGAAGGCCCTGGCCACGGGCCTGCTGCTGACGGTCGCACTGGTGTACGGATTGGCGAAGTGGGGGCAGTCGGCGGGCGCGGGGGCCTGGACCGGCTACGTGGCCGCCGCGGCCGAGGCCGGCATGGTCGGCGCCCTCGCCGACTGGTTCGCCGTCACCGCCCTCTTCCGGCGGCCGATGGGCCTGCCCATCCCGCACACCGCGATCATCCCCACCAAGAAGGACACGCTCGGCCGCAGCCTCGGCGACTTCGTCGGCGAGAACTTCCTCTCCGGGGACGTCGTCCGCCTCCGGCTGCGCACCGTCGGCATCGCCTCCCGCCTCGGCACGTGGCTGTCGCACCCCGAGCACGCCGACCGCGTCACCGCCGAACTGGCCACGGCGGTGCGCGGCGCGCTCACCGTCCTGCGGGACTCCGACGTCCAGGCCGTCGTCGGCGAGGCCATCACGCGGCGCGCCGACGCGGCCGAGGTCGCGCCCGGCATCGGCGCCATGCTGGAGAAGGTCGTCGCGGACGGGGGCCACCGGCGGGTCGTGGACCTCGTGTGCGTCCGCGCCCACGACTGGCTCGTCGCCCACGGCGACTCCGTCATGGGGGCCGTCACCGGCGGCGCGCCCGGCTGGACGCCCCGCTTCGTCGACCGGAAGGTCGGCGAGCGCGTCTACAAGGAACTGCTGCGGTTCGCCGCGGAGATGCGGGACATGCCGGATCACCCGGCGCGCGGTGCGGTCGACCGTTTCCTCGCGGACTTCGCGCGTGACCTGCAATCCGATACGGACACGCGGGCGCGGGTGGAGCGGCTGAAGTCCGAGATACTCGGCCGGGGCGAGGTCCAGGACGTCATCGCGTCGGTGTGGGCGTCGGTCCGCGCCATGATCGTCGCGGCGGCGGAGGACGAACGGAGCGAGCTGCGGCTGCGGGTGCGGGCGGGGATCCTCTCGCTCGGCGCGCGGATGGCGGGCGACGAACGGCTGCGGGCGAAGGTCGACGGCTGGCTGGAGGACGCGGCGGTCTACGTCGTGACGACGTACCGCGACGAGATCACGTCGCTGATCACGGACACGATCGCGAGCTGGGACGCGGACCACACGTCCCGCAAGATCGAGGCCCACATCGGCCGCGACCTCCAGTTCATCCGCATCAACGGCACGGTGGTGGGTGCACTGGCGGGGCTGTGCATTTACGGCTTGACGCGGGGGTTGGGGGGCTGAGGCGTTGGGGCGGAGGCCGTCGGTCAAGTTCCGGCGGTGGGCCCTCCGGGGTGGGGGGTCGGGGCCGCCCGGTCAAGGGCCGGCCCAGGCCCTTGAATCCGCCGCGACGGCGATCCGCCCCCACCGGGGACACCGGCGGTGCCGGACAACCCCGGGACGTACGTCCCGAAGGCCCGCCCGGTTAGGGTCACCCCGTGTTGAAACGCCCCACCTTGACGTGGCTGCTCGCCCCGTACGCCCTCTTCCTCGCGGCCCTGCCGCTCGTGGACCGCGTGCGTCCCACCGTCCTCGGCCTCCCCTTCCTCTTCTTCTGGCTGCTCGCGGCCACCCTCCTCACCCCCGCCGCCGTCTTCCTCGCCTGGCGGGGCGACCGCAAGCGAGGCCGCGTGTGAGCGGCGACGCGGCGGTCGCGACGACCGTCTTCGGCGTCTTCATGGCGCTCACCGTGGCCCTCGGCCTCCTCGCCGTCCGCGGCCGGGGCCGCACCACCGGCATCGCCGAGTGGTCCGTGGGCGGCCGCAGCCTCGGCACCGTGTTCATCTGGGTGCTGATGGCCGGCGAGGGCTACACCAGCTTCAGTTACCTCGGCGCCGCCGGCTGGGGCTACAACCACGGCGCCCCGGTCCTCTACGTCATCGCGTACATGTCCTGCGGCTACGCGATCGGTTACGTCGTCGGCCCGACCCTCTGGTCGTACGCCCGCCGCCACGGCCTTGTCACCATCACCGACATGGTCGCCCACCGCTACGGCCGCCCCTGGCTCGGCACGGCCGTGGCGATCCTGGCGACGATCTGCCTGCTGCCGTACATCCAGCTCCAGATCACCGGCATGGGCGTCGTCGTCTCCACCATCTCCTACGGCGCCATCAGCCTGAACTGGGCCTACTTCATCGCCTTCGCCGTGACGACCGGCTTCGTCGTGGTCAGCGGCCTCCGCGGCAGCGCCTGGGTGTCGGTGCTCAAGGACGTCCTCGTCATCATCACCCTCGCCTTCCTCGCGCTCTACATCCCGAACCACTACTTCGACGGCTACGGCCCCTTCCTGGACCGCCTCGTCGCGGAGAAGCCGGAGTGGCTGACGCTCAACGGCCACGGCGGCAGCGGCCTCGACGCGACCTGGTTCGCGACCACGAGCTTCCTCAACTCGCTGACGGTCGTCATCTTCCCGACCACCGTCGCCGGCTACCTCGGCGCCCGCAGCGCCGACGCGCTGCGCCGCAACGCGATGCTCCTGCCGTTCTACAACGTGCTCCTGTTCGTGCCGATGCTGCTCGGCATGGCGGCCCTCTTCGTCGTACCGGGCCTGACGGGCGCCGGCTCGAACCTCGCCCTCTTCAAGCTCGTCGTGGACTCGCTGCCGGCGTGGGCGGTCGGCGTCACGGGCGTCGCCGCGGCCCTCTCCTCCATCGTCCCGATGGCCGTCTTCATGCTGGTCATCGGCACGATGTGGGGGAAGAGCGTCCTCGGAACGGTCCCCGCCCTCGCCGGCCGCCCGCGGCGCCAGCGCCTCGCGGCCCAGGTCGTGGTGGTCGTGGCGGGCGCCCTCGCGCTCGTCCTGACGTACCTGACGCCGAACACGCTCGTACGCCTCTCCCTCATCTCGTACGAGGGGATGGCCCAGCTCGTCCCCATGGTCCTGCTGGGGCTGATGTGGCGTCGGCTGACGCTGTGGGGCGCGGTGAGCGGCCTCGTGGCGGGCGGCGCGCTCGTCTGCGCCCTGGTCTTCACGGACCACGACCCGCTGTGGGGCGTGAACGCGGGCGCACTCGCGCTGGGCGTGAACCTGGCGGTGGCCCTGGCCGTCTCCCGGCTCGGCCCGAAGGACGCCGACGACCGCCCGGACGAGGACGTCCTGGCGACGGACCCGCGACCGGAGGAGTCGGTTCCGGCATAACGGGCGAATGACCCGATTGCTTGGGCGGTCACGGCACTCGCATGAGCAAAAGCGAAGGGAAATTTTCGGGCGCTACGGCAAGTAGGCGTCTATGCCCGTGTGCTGACGAATGGAGACCAGACCGACGATCCCGACTCGTCGGTCTGGACCAATTTTGACCGTGCGTGTCCAGGCGTTGTTCGTGCGTGTTCGGGAGATAGCGCACATCCGTCTAATGGTCACCCGTACCACTGGTAATCCAAGGTTTGTGCGAAGATTCCGTCCCCGGTCCGCTCGGACCGGGCGACAAGGGGAAACATCGTGCACATAACGAGATTCAGAGCCGCTGTTGGGGCGGCTGTGACGGTGGCCGCCACGGCCGCTCTCCTGCCCACGTCGGCCGCGTTCGCGGCGGGCAAGCCGGACTCCCGCACCGCGGACAGCGCCACGGTCGAAGCCTTCGGCCGAATAGCCGACGCCGTCCTGAACGACCGCACCTCCGTCCTCCTGGACACCCGCTCGACGGCCGGCCGCAAGGCCACCAAGCTCGACGGCAAGGTCCGTCTCTCCTCCGGCCTCTCCAAGGCCGAGGACACCGGACTGTCCTCGCTGAAGACCCGCAAGGCGTGGCTCGCGGCCCTCGGTGAGGCGTACACGGACGCCGACACCAAGACCTCGGTCGACAAGACCACCGTCAAGGGCAACCGCGCCACCGTCCGTGTCACCGAGACCACGGTGCTCACGTACAAGAAGATCCGTGGTGACGAGCCGTCGACCACCGGCTTCACCGCTCACCACGAGCTCAGCTTCTCCCTCGGCAAGGGCGGGAACTGGGAGCTCACGGGCATCCGCCCGCAGGACGACGGCCCCGGCGCCATCAACGAGCCCCGCACCGCGGTGGCCGCGACCGGCAGCATCGACCTCAACGGCAGCCCGGCTTCCACCCGGTACCCCGGCAGCAGGAACGCCAAGCCGAAGGACCTGACCCCCGCCAAGGGCGGTCTGGACTACAAGGCGATGGCCGCCTACGCCGAGAAGTACTGGCGCAACTACAACCCCGCCTACCGCAGCTTCAACGTCGCGGGCGGCGACTGCACCAACTTCATCAGCCAGTCCCTGAAGGCGGGCGGCTGGAAGGACGTGCCGGGCTCCGACACCTCCGACTACCACAAGTGGTGGTACAACAAGTCGACCCAGACCGACTCCTGGGTCGGCGCCAACGAGTGGGCGTGGCACACGCTCTCCGGCAAGCGGGCGACCAACCTGCCGAACGTCTACCAGATGGACGTCGGCGACATCCTGCAGATGGACTTCGACGGTGACGGGTCCAAGGACCACTCCATGATCACCACGTACCGGAGCCGGATGGGCGTCCCGTACCTGACGTACCACTCCACCAACACCTACCGGAAGTCGGTCGCGAGCATCATCGCGTCCTACCCGGGAGCGGTGTACTACGCCTACCGCACGTGACGCGGCGTGGGCCGTGGCCCGGGGGTACTGCTCCCGGGCCACGGCCCACATGTATTCGCTAACTCACTGTTCGCAGTCCGAAACGTCTCTTGCGGAGACCGGCTCCGCTCTTGGACGATCAA
This sequence comes from Streptomyces sp. SCA2-17, assembly GCF_044336695.1. NCBI lineage: Bacteria > Bacillati > Actinomycetota > Actinomycetes > Kitasatosporales > Streptomycetaceae > Streptomyces > Streptomyces sp. SCA2-17. The sequence continues at coordinate 2,127,659 of NZ_CP117521.1, read as the reverse complement.
GCGATGAAACTGCTGCGTGTGGGGCCCGCGGGGGCGGAACGCCCGGCGCTGCTGGACGAGGACGGCACGATCCGGGACCTGTCAGCGCTGGTACCGGACATCGACGGCGCCCTGCTGGCCGACCCCTCCGCCCTGGACCGGATCCGCGCCGCGGTCGGCGCCCGGATTCTTCCCGCTCTCGACCCGTCAGGGCTACGGTTCGGGCCGCCCCTCACACGGATCGGCAAGATCGTGGGCGTGGGCCTGAACTACCGCGGCCTGGCCGCGGAGACCCGGTCCGTTGTCCCGTCCGAGCCCGTCCTGTTCCTGAAGGCCGCGGACACGGTCACCGGCCCGGACGACACCGTGCTCATCCCCTGGGGAAGCGAGAAGACGGACTGGGAGGTGGAGCTGGGCGTCGTCATCGGCCGCACGGCGCGCCGCCTGGAGTCGGAGAAGGCGGCGATGCGTGTGGTGGCCGGCTACCTGGCCGCCAATGACGTCTCCGAGCGCGAGTACCAGTTCGACCGCGGCGGCGCGTGGGTCAAGGGCAAGAACTATGAGACGTTCACCCCACTGGGCCCGGTGCTCGCCACGGCCGACGAGATCACCGACCCGCAGGACCTGCGGCTACGGCTGTGGGTCAACGGTCAGCTGAAGCAGGACGGCACGACGGCCGACCAGATCTTCCCGGTGGGAGAGCTGATCCGCTACGTCAGCTCCTTCATGACCTTGCACCCCGGGGACGTCATCCTCACGGGCACGCCGGCAGGCGTGGCCCTGGCCCACCCGGAACCGAAGCCGTATTTGCGGGCGGGGGACGTGGTGGAGCTGGAGATCGAGGGTCTGGGGCGGCAGCGGCAGGTACTGAAGGAGTGCTGAAGGACGCGTAGGCCGCTGCGCTCGGCGTGTACGGCGAGGTTTTTGCTCCCCTTGCGGGCATATTTTTAGATATGCGCAGGAGGAAGACTGCGGCAACGCTGGCCGCGCTGGTGGTGACAGTGGGTGTGGTGCTGGTGTGCGCGTTCACGTTGCCGGGGGCGGCGGCCCCTGCGCCCCGGGCGCGCCACGTCGCCCCCGACGGACGGACACTGGTACGCAACGGCACCCCGACGGGCGGCGACACGCTGCTGACGGGGGCGGCGATGGTGGCGCTGGGCGCGGGGCTGGCCCTAGCGGTCCTGGTGCGCAACCGGCCGCGTCAGCGGGCCGGTTGAGCGTATGGAGTGGATGAAGGTGGTCCACGCGCGGGGGGTGAAGGTGAACGCGCCCCGGGGGCGGTCTTTGCTGTCGCCTATGGCGACGAGCCGCTCCTCGGTGGGCTGCATTTCGATGCAGCCCGCGTTCTGGGCCTCGCTGTAGGAGGACTTGCGCCATCCATGGGCGGGCAGGTCGTGGCGTATCACGTGCGGCTCGCTTCCTGTTCGAAGTCGTTCGCGATCGAGGTAATCAGCTCGATGGAGAGTTGTGCTGACAGGGCCGAGGCTTGGATGTTCCCGAAGACCTTGCGGTATTTCGCCACCTGGGCATCATCCTCCAGGTACAACTCACCGTCGAGTTGGGGAACATGGACGACCTCAAGGTCCATTGGGCCCGGGTACGAGTAGAGGTTGAACGAGCCTCCGGTGCATGCGTACGGGTTCCGCCTGAACGGGATGATGTGGATCGTGATGTGCGGAGACTGGGTCGCGGCCAGTAGGCGTCGGAGCTGGGCAGCCATGATGGCGGTACTGCCCATGTGCTGATGGAGTACGCCCTCCGGCAAAAGGCAGACGTACTGCGGAGGGTTCTCACGCTCGAAGACGCGCTGACGCTCCATACGGAATTTTACGTAGAAGTCGAGTTGCTCGTCGGTCGGCGGATCAGGAGCTCCGGCCATGACCGTCCTGGCGTAATCCGGGGTCTGCAATAGGCCTGGGACAACCTCTGCCTGGTACACCTCGATCTTGGCCGCGTCATTCTCAAGCAGCAGGGTCTCCTTGAACCCTCCGGGCAGCATCTCGTGGTACTGGGTCCACCAGTTCCTCTTTCGCTCCTCGGAAGCCAGCGCGGTCAGCCAGTCCCGGGTTTTCCGCCTCTTCACTCCGTAGAGGTCCATCAGTGCGTTCAGCTGTAGGCGAGTGATGCGCTGACAGCCGGTCTCGATGCGGCTCACCTTGGAGTTGTCGCCGTCGATCGCCTTGGCTGCCTGTGCGACCGTCACGCCCGCTGCCACCCGTGCATCCTTCAGCGCTGCGCCCAGTTTCCGCCGCCTGGCGGTGCGCTGTGCCTGCTGTCCCACCATGACCTCCTGACCTGCAATTTGCAGGGCTGCAATTTGTAGGGCTGCAATTTGGGGTTTGAAATGGCTCTGGAAATAGGTGCATTGTGGGGTGGCGTCCGGGGGAACTCGCGAAAGGATCAGGGGAATGGCATACCGGAACGGGGCGTTCGTCGTAGACACCCGGGATGGCCGGATCGTACAGGTCATCGGGGGAACGGGTGGGCGGGTTCGGGTACGTCCACCCGGTGGAGGTACAGAGACGGAAGTACCGTTCGTCGCACTGCGATTGGCGACCAGCGCGGAGCGGGCCGCCGCACGGCGGAACCCGGAAACGTACAGGCGACCGCGGATGGCGGAATGCCAGGACTGCCCGGCGCTGGAAGCGGCGTGGTGGGAGGCCGAGTCGGGAGGGGACAAGGCCAAAGCGGCGGAGGCACTCGTCGCGGCGAGGCGGCACTGGAGGTCGCACATGGCGGAGGCGGAAGGGGCGCCCGCATGAGGGTCCGTTGTATCCACGCCGAGGGCTGGACGTACCCCGCACCGGGGGAACAGCGTTGCCGAACGTGCGGAACCGTCCGTTTCACGGACTACGGCGCGTTGCGCCCCCCGGGCCTGCCGCAAGCGCTCACCCCGAAACCGCGGGACGCGGACAAGGCGGACCGCACCGCGGCAACGCACATCGCGAACGCGCCCCGCAGCGTGGCGTGGTGGGGGCTGACACCCGTGGCATAGGTGCGGGTCAGAACAGGCTGGCAGCGGGGGGAGGGGTGGGGGGCGCGGGCACGTCGGGTGTCCGACGCCCGGTGGGTGGTGGGCCGCCGTACTCCTGCCGTCACGGATGCACGAGCGTGAGGAGACCTCCCCATCAGCCTGGGCTGATGGGGAGCGGGCTGCTGCCGCGATGTGGTTTCTCCCGTCGTGGGCGTTCCACTCACTTGTTCGCCGTCGTGGCTGAGCGGCCGGGTGCGGGAGGGTGGGGGTTGGCGCCCTCTCGGCGCGGAAATCCACCGGCGGGACGGGACTGCGCGGCGTACAAGTGGCCAGGGAATGGCAGCGGCACGCCTCACCGGTCCCACCCGGCCGCCCGCGCCTCCCTGACCCCAGCCCCACTCCACCTTCCAGTCGCCTGCGCAACCACAAAACCTGGCGCGCCTAGTGGAACGCCCACGACGGCAGGAACCACATCGCGGCAGCAGCCCGCTCCCCCTCAGCCCCATCGCATGCGCACGGTCTCCTCACGCGCCCGCATCAGTGACGGCAGGAGTACGGCGGCCAACCACCCACCGGGCGACGGGCACCCGACAGCCGCAAGCCCCCCACCCTCCCCCGCTGCCAGCCTGTTCTGACCCGCGCCCAACCCACGGATCCCAGCCCACCCCCAACCCGCACTAACCCGCACCCGCCCCACGGATCCCAGCCACTGGCCGGCCACCTCACCCCGGAACTCGGTGGACGCCACGTCCGGGGTCGGAGGTCAGCCTGTTCTCACCCGCACCAACCCACGGACCCCCCCCGCAACCGCGCCCGGCGCCATGCGGCCTGGCTGTCAACGTTGGTTCCGTAGCGCCCCCGTTCGCGTGAGTGGCCACACCCCGCGCTCAGATCAGCGGTTAAGCGGACCGGCAGCGGGAGTCATCCCGAACCGCAACCCATCAGGAGACAGCAATGTTCCAGCGCATGGCCTCGGCGGCGATCGGCGTGGCCCTCGCGGCCGCGGGAGTGCTCGGTACGGCCGGGGCGGCCGGGGCGGCGAGTGCGTACGGGGAGCGCGCGGTGCCGAACAGCGAATGCACCACAGGCAGCATTTGCTTCTGGTCGGAACCGGATTTCCACGGAGAGAAGACGGTGTACAAGTCGGCGCTGGTCGAGTGCACGCGGATCGTCAAGCCGTCCGCGGACGCGCCGGAGCGCCTCATGACCGCCAGGTCGGTGAAGAACCGCACCGACCGCACCGTCGTGCTCGGGTACAAGGACCCGAGCTGCCTGATCCCGGTCAGCCTCACGTCCGCGCACACGCCCCTCCACCTGACGCCGCTGGCCGACAACGCGGACCTGGGCGAGGGGATTGAGTACATTCGCACCACCTGACACCGGCGGCGCTACGCTCGGGCGGGTGACTGATCATGGAATCGCGTTCCCGGTGAACCGCCGGCACTACGGCGAAGAGTCGTGATGACCGGGTCGGACGAAACCACTGACGACGACGTACCCCGCTGGATGCTCGTCGTGTCGGTCGTGGCCGACCTGCTGCTCACCCTGCTGACGTCCGGCGGGCGGAGCCGCAGCGGCGGTGGCAGTGGCGACGGGGGCGACGACTAGGTGTGCCGTCTCATGACATTGATTCCTCGCGGTCAGGCCTGGCGAGCGTAGGACGCGAGGCGGTCGGCGAGCGCGGTGACGAGGCCGCGTAGTTCATCGGGGCGCTCGATGACGAACGGCCGGTCGAGTGAGGCGAGTACGGGAGGCAACCAGTCGAGCCGCTCCGCCCGCAGCTCGACGCGCAGCCAGCGCTCGGCCGCCCGGTCCTGGCCTGCCGCGGGCTCGTGCTCCTCCAGGCTCGCGATGCCGGCGGGCAGGCGGGCGCGGATCTGCTCAGCTGTCCCGTGGATCCGCAGGGTCACCTCATGCCGGTACTCGGCCGTGGCGAACGCTGACAACACGCGCTGTGCCGGGCCGGGACCCACGGGCGCTTCGAATGTGCCGGGCAGGGTCCGCGCGTCTGCGATGCGATCGAGCCGGAGGGTTCGGTCCTCGCCGATCCGGGCGTCCTTGCCCGTGACGTACCACCGGCCCGCATGGGCGACGATCCCGTACGCGTGCAGTGTGCGTTCGCTGCGCCGTCCGTCGCGGTCGGTGTAGCGGATCGAGACCGGTCGGTGGTGGTGCACCGCGTCGGCGATGGTGAGCAGGGTCCCGGCGTCCGGGGTGTCGAACTCTCCGGGCTGTTCCGTGAAGGCGAGGGATTCCAGGAGGGTGTCGAGCCGGCGGGCGATGTGCTGGGGCAGTACCCGCCGGATCTTCGCCGTTGCCGTCTCGTTTGCCGTGTGCTGCGTCGTCGTCAGCCCTGTTCGGCGGCCGGCGACCAGGCCGAGGAGCACGGCCAGCGCCTCGTCGTCGCTGAGCATGAGCGGAGGCAAGCGGTACCCGGGAGCGAGCCGGTATCCGCCGTAGCGGCCGCGCACCGATTCCACGGGCACGTCGAGGTCGATCAGCTGGCCCACGTAGCGCCGCACGGTGCGCCCTTCGACGCCGAGCCGGTCGGCGAGTTCGGCCACCGTCCGGACGCCGCCCGACTGCAGCAGCTCCAGGAGTGTCAGCACGCGGCCGGTGGGTCGTGGCATGTTCGCAGCCTAACGCGAATACAGGACCGATTCTGTCCACTATTTCTCCTAGCCTGCGACGTGCACGCCTCCAGCACGGCCAAGGAGATTCCCATGGACTTCGTCTCGATCCGCATCATCACCAGCGACGTCGCACGCCTCGTCGAGTTCTACGAGCGAGCCACAGGGGCGCGGGCGACGTGGGCCACCGAGGACTTCGCCGAACTCAGTACCGGGGGCGCAACCCTCGCGATCGCCGGCACCCGCACCGTCCCGCTGTTCGCCCCGGGATCTGCCCGCCCGGCGGACAACCACAGCGTGATCACCGAGTTCCTCGTCGACGACGTGGACCGCGTTCACCAGAACCTGACCGGCTTCGTCACCGACTTCGTCACCGAGCCCACCACGATGCCCTGGGGCAACCGGTCGCTGCTGTTCCGCGACCCCGACGGCAACCTCGTCAACTTCTTCACCCCCGTCACCCCGGCGGCCATCGAAAAGTTCGCCCGCCGACGCCACGACCAGAGCGCAGATCAGTGATCAGCCGCCACCGAAAGGCTCGCCTCCTGCGCGTCGATCAGCTCGTCCCAGTGCTCGCGCGTCCACTCGCAGGCCGCGTCCAGGGGGCCCAGCAGGCCCCGGCCGAGCGGGGTCAGGGCGTACTCGACACGGCGCTCCGTGCCCTCGTACTCCTCCCGTGCGACGAAGCCGTCCCGTTCCAGCCTGCGCAGGGACTGGCTGAGCGATTTGGAGGTGACGCCACGCAGCGGGACCTTGAGCTCCGAGAACCGGCGGGGGCCGTCCTGGAGGCAGCGCAGGATCAGCGTGGCCCACTTGTCGCCCACGCGGAACGGCACGAGAGGGGACGGGCAGACGGGGTCGAACATCTCGGGGTCCAAGGGGGCCGTTCCGGCCTGCGGCTTCGTCATGATCCACACCGTAGGGCGGTATCCGATCGGAAACCAGCTCTCGGCCTACGCTCCCGTCCATGGACGCACAGAGCAGCAGAATCATCGTCTTCGGGGCGGGTGGCCGTGTCGGCCGGGCGGCCGTGGCGGAGGCCAGGCGGCGGGGCCACGAGGTCACGGAGGCCGGGCGGGCCGACGGGAAGGTGACGGACCCGGAGGTCGTGGCGCGGCTCGCGGCCGGGCACGATGCGGCGATCGTCGCCGTGTACGACCCGGGGGCGGCTCCCGGCGAGTTCTTCCCCGCCGTGGCCCGCGCCCTCGCGGAGGGACTTCCGGCGGCCGGGGTGAAGCGGCTGGTGTCGGTCGGGCTGGCGTCCGTACTGCCCACCGTGTCCGGGGACTTGCTGATGGACACTGCCGGGTATCCGCAGGAGTGGCGGGAGTTCTACGTCGGCCACGGCGCCGGCACCGAAGCGCTGCGGGCGGCCGCGCCGGAGGCGCTGGACTGGGTGGTGCTGAGCCCGGCGGGGGACTTCGACCACGAGGGGGAGCCCTCGGGCGGGTACGCGCTCGCCCCGGCGGCCGCCGACAGCCGGATCACGCCCGGGGACTTCGCTCGCGCGCTGCTGGACGAGGTCGAAGACCCGGCCCTGCACCGGACCCACGCGGGGGTGTCCGCAGCATGACCGACACGGTCCACGACAGCCCGGCACCCTGGGTCGCCGACCACATCCGCCGCTTCGAGGAGACCGGTGGCCGCCCCCGGCCCGGGGTGGCCGACCTGCTCCTGACCACCCGGGGCCGCAAGTCCGGCCTGCTGCGCCGCACGGCGCTGGCGTACGTCCGGGACGGGGACGCGTACGTCCTGACGGCGTCCAACGCGGGCGCGGACCGTCACCCCGCCTGGTACCTGAACCTGCTGGCCACGCCGGAGGTGACCCTCCAGGTCGGGGCGGACACCTTCCCGGCGACCGCCCGTCCGGCCACGGCGGCCGAATCGGCCCGCCTGTGGCCGGCGGTGGTGGCCGCGATGCCCTCGTATGCGACCTACCGCACCGCGACGAGCCGGGAGATCCCCCTGGTTCTGGTCACCCCGGTGGGCACGGCAATCTGACTGTCCTGACTCCTCGTCAAAAACCGCGCGCACGAAACCTCACCCCCCTCATATGCTCAGCGCACTCCATTCCGGCGATCTTCCGGATGCTCACGACATATGAGGTGGAACGATGATTCTTCGCGCATTACCGCGCACCGCCGCATCGACGCTGACCGCTCTCTCCCTGGCGGGCGCCGCCCTGGCCGGTACCGCCGGCAGCGCCGCGGCGGCCGACGGGGGCGGCTGCACCGGGCCCGCGTCGCGGCAGGCCTGTGTGAGCCTGATCGACGACGGCGGGCGCGGCGGCGACATTCTTTTTACTGCCCGCAGCGACTGGCCCGAGGCCGGGGGCGACTGCCGTATGCGGCTGGTGGCGTTCGACGACACCACCGGCTGGCAGTGGGAGCGCGAGCTGCGCCGGTGCGACCGGCCGGTCGACCAGCACTACAACCTGCCGAACCCGACCGCCGGGCACCGGTACCGGGCCGAACTCCAGATCCTCCCCAACGGGAAGAACTTTGAGTTCGCACAGTTCGTGAAGAGCCCGGTGCTCACGTACTAGTCCCGTACTGGCCCCGTACTGGCCCCGCACTAGTCCCGTACTGGCCCCGTACAGTCCTCCGGCGCTACTTGAACGCGTTCCTGCCGCACATGCCGTGTGCGCTGCCGAGGATCTGCGAGGCCTGCTTCCCGGTGAGCCCGAGTTCTTCCTTGGTCTTGATGGCCTGGTCGACAAGGGCTTTCCCTTGGGCGAGGCAGAGCGCGTTGCCATGAGTGACGAGCACGTCGTCGCTGATGCGGTCCAGGTCCGGAGAGTTGTCCCGGAGCGTCTTGAGGTAGAGCTTGGCCGACAGCCCTGTCAGTCCGCGCAATTCCGCCGACGCTGACGGGCTGCCGGACGGGCTGCCGGACGGGGCGGCAGCCGGGGCGGACGCGGGCGCGGAGGACGCGGCGGTCGGTGTCGCCGAGGCGCTCGCCTCACTGTCGCCGGACGGGCCGCATGCCGAGGCGCCGAAAGCGGCGGCCGTAAGACAGACGGCGAGCAGGGGCAGACGCTTGTGCATGAATCTCCTGGTACGTAAGTGAACCGAGAGATTCTCTCTCATTTCCGGCGTGCTCCACGACGCGGGCCCATTCCCCCCATGGCTCCCCCCATAGCGGCGCCGGTGCCGAGACGCGCTCGGCACCGGCGATCGCCTGCCTCAGGCGCCGAAACCGGTGACCTTCTGCGGGATCACCCGGACGATCAGCCGGAGCGTCTCCTCCGGTTCGGCCGGCGGGTCCTCGCCGAGGTATTTGTGCGAGAGCCTGCGCGGAAGCGACTTCTCCCGGTCCTCGATCAGCTCCACGGTGCCGCGGATGTCCACCGAGTGGTACGGGTTCGCGGTGTCGAAGACGGTGAGACTGACCCGTGGGTCCCTGGCGAGATTGCGCCCCTTCAGGCGCCCCGCCGTGGTGGAGAACAGCACGGTGTCTCCGTCCCGCGCGATCCAGACCACCGAGGTCTGCGGCGCGCCGTCCCGGTTGAGCGTCGCGACGGTGGCGAAGTTCCTCCCGTCCAGCAGCTTGCGCGTCTCTTCGTTGAACGTAACTGACACAGCCTCCCCCTTCTGTTCGGCACCTGTAAGTGCACTGCTCGGAGAGAACAGGAGACAGGGCCGAGGTCTTCCCGGGCGGGCGTTGTCAGTGCCTCTTGGCACACTGGTGGGAACGATGCACCGCTAGGTACCGCTATGTCCCGAGAGGTCCCATGCTCACCACCGTCGCCGTCGAGAACTACCGCTCCCTGCGCCGCCTCATCGTCCCCCTGGGACGGCTGAACGTGGTCACGGGAGCCAACGCCACCGGGAAGTCCAGCCTCTACCGGGCCCTGCGGCTGCTGGCCGACTCGGCGCGGGGCGGGGCCGTCGCGGCGCTGGCGCGGGAGGGCGGGCTGGCGTCCACGCTGTGGGCGGGGGAGCGGAAGGGCTCGGGCCGCTCGCCGGCGGCGAGCCTGCGGCTCGGCTTCGCGGGGGACGAGTTCGGTTACGCGGTCGACTTCGGGCACCCCATACCGACCTCGGGCAGCACGGGCGCGCCGTCCATGTTCAACCTGGACCCGGAGATCAAGCGGGAGTGCACCTGGGCCGGGCCCGTGCTGCGCCCGGCCGCCCTGCTCTCGGACCGCTCCGGCCCCGCCGTCCGCACCCGCACCGCGCAGGGCACGTGGCACAGTTCGGTGAATTCCGTCCGCCCCTACGACAGCATGCTCAGCGAGCTCGCCGACCCGCAGCTCGCCCCTGACCTGCTGCGGCTGCGCGAGCACATGCGGTCCTGGCGGTTCTACGACCACGTGCGGACCGACGCGCACGCGCCCGCCCGCGGCGCGCGGATCGGCACCCGCACCCCCGTGCTCGGGCACGACGGGGCGGACCTCGCGGCCGCGCTCCAGACGATCCGCGAGATCGGCGACCGCGAGGCGCTGGACACCGCCGTGGACGCGGCGTTCCCCGGCAGCGAGGTGGAGGTCGTCAGTGAGGGCGGCCGGTTCGAGCTGAAGCTGTACCAGCGCGGGCTGCTGCGCCCGCTCGGCGCGGCCGAGCTCTCCGACGGCACGCTGCGCTATCTGCTGTGGACGGCGGCGCTGCTCACCCCGCGCCCGCCCGCGCTGCTCGTCCTCAACGAGCCGGAGTCCAGCCTGCACCCGGACCTGCTGGGCCCGCTGGCCGACCTGATCCTGACGGCGGCGCGGGACACCCAGGTCGTGGTGGTGACGCACGCGCCGGGCCTGGCGGAGGCCCTCGGCCGCGGCGCCGGCCGCCACCGCATCGACGTCAGCCCCATCGCCCTCGTCAAGAACGCCCTCGGGGAGACGGAGGTCGCGGGCCGCGAAAGCATGCTGGACGAGCCTCTCTGGCACTGGCCCAAGCGCTGACCACCGGCCCTGGCCCGTACGAGCGGCGCAAGCCCGTACGGGCAGCGACCCCGTACGGGCAGCAACCCCCTACGGGCTAGGCCGCGGCGTCCGGCAGGCTCAGTGGGGCGCGGGTGCGCCAGAGGCCGATGACCGGCTCCAGCGCCGGGGCCAGGTCCGGCTTCAGGGCGGCGAAGGCCAGCGCGCCGACGACCTGGAGGAGCCGCGCGCCCTCCATCACGTCCAGCAGGGCGCGGTCCACCGCCCTGCCGCTCACGCGCTCGTACTCCTCGACGCCCTGCGGGCCCACGAGCGTGAGGTCCCATTCGACGGGGCCGTGGGTGACGTCCTCGAAGTCGCTGAAGAGGTGGCCGTCGGTGGTGCGCAGGGCGTTGTACGCGGGGGAGTCGCCGTGCAGGGTCTGGAGGCGGGCGCCGGGGAAATACGCGGGGAGGTCCTGGACGAGTGTCTCCAGGACGGCGTACTCCGCGTGGGCCCGGTCGAGTTCGGCCGCGGTGAGCATCGGGTGCGGGCTCCTGGCCAGCTCGGCCAGGGTGATGCCCACGGCGGGGACGAGGGGCGACAGGACGGGCAGGTCGTCGCCGGGGTGGTCGGCGAGCAGCGCGTGCAGCTGCGCCGCCCAGCCCGCCTGCTCGACGAAGCGCTGTTCCAGGGCCGCCGGGTCCGTCACGCCGGAGAGGGGGTCCGTCTCGGTGACGAACTCCCAGAAGGTCAGCGACCTTCCGTCCAGTTCGACGGGCTCGCGGGGGACGAGGGGGCTCGGCGCCACGACGGGCGCGCCCCGGTCCGCCAGCCAGCCCGCGACGGCGAGCTCGCGGCGCTGCTTCGCGGCCTGCTCCTCGACCGTGGCGACGGCCAGGGTGGGCACCCGTACGACGACGGGGTGCGGGGCGAGGTGGACCAGGACGTTGAAGACGTTGTGCAGGACGCGCGGTTCCTCCGCGTCCACGCCGAGGCGGCGACCGGCCCTGGTGGCGAGGTCGAGCGCGTACTCGGCGCGCTGGTCCGCGGTCATGGCGTTCTGAGGGGCGGTTTCAGGGGCGGTTTCAGGGGCGTTTCCAGGGGATTTTCCAGGGGCGGTCATACCGGCGATCATGTCCGGGCGCGTGCGGGGCTGTCGACGGGATATCCGCCAGGAGCCGGTAGGGCGGCGCTGTCGGTCCGGCTCAGCGGGGCCAGGGCCAGGAGGAAGAGCGCACTGCCGGCCGGCATCAGGTCGAGGCTCACGCCCATGACGACGATGCCCAGGCATATCGCGCCCAGCGTCCAGCCGGTGACGGGACCCCGGCGGGTGACGAGCGAGCTGACGAGGGCGAGCAGGCCCACGTAGAAGAGGAGCGGGCCGGCGGAGTAGACCACGAGCTTGACGGCGGCGTGCGACTGGACCTGCCCGAAGAGCTCGCTCATCTCGGCGCCGTCCGCGGCCCGGAAGCCCACGACGAGGTCGACGGCCGTCTGCGCGAGGGAGGCGGCGAGGCCGGCGAGGGCGACGGCGGCGCTGACGGCGGCCACGCGGCGCCGCACCGGGGAGCCCGCGGGGGCGAGTCGGCGCAGGCCGAGGAAGACCGGCCCGAACAGGGCCAGGCCGAAGAAGAGGGCCAGGTGGCCCGCGGTCCAGCCCGGGCCGGGCACGCCGGAGGCGGACAGCAGCCGGATCGTTCCGTAGACGGCGAGGAGCGCCGGGGCGGCGACGAGGGATAAGCGGGTCAGCGGCGTGAAGGCCGGCCGTCCCGGTGCGCGTTGGGTCATGCTCCGATCCTCCGCCGCGGGACGGCGAGGATCATCGGTGATCGCCCCGAGACGGCCCTGAGAGCGCCCTGAGGCCGCTCTGAGGGACCCCTCGGGGTTACGGACGGGCCGTCAGGCCTCCGCCAGGAACCGCTCCAGGCCCTCCACCACCAGCGCGTGGTCCTCCGCCTGAGCCAGGCCCGAGACGGCAACCGCGCCCACGACGCCCGTGCCCCGTACACGCAGCGGGAACGCGCCGCCGTGGGCCGCGTAGCGGTCCGGGTCCAGCCGGGAGGACTCCTCGAACGTGCGGCCCTTGGCGCGGAAGCGCGCCCCGACCAGGAACGACGACTCCCCGTACCGCTCCACCACGCGGCACTTGCGCCTGATCCACGCGTCGTTGTCCGCGGACGTGCCGGGCAGCGCGCAGTGGAAGAGCTGCTGCGCGCCCCGCCGGATGCCGATCGTGACCGCCGCGCCCCGCTCCCGGGCCAGGCCGGCGAGCAGGCTGCCCAGCCGCCAGGCGTCGTCATTGCCGAAGCGGTCCAGGGTCAGACGGCGCTCGTCCTCTTCCAGGGCCGCCACCTCGGATACTTCGGATGCTCCGGAGCTCACCGGGCCTCCCCGATCCGCACCATGCGCCCCTCGTCCGCCGACAGCCGCGCCGCTTCCAGCACCCGCAGCGCCGCCGCCGCTTCCCGCGCCGTCACCGGGGGTTCGGCGCCCGTGCGCAGGGACGTCTCGATCGCCGCGTAGTAGGCGGGGTAGTCGCCGGGGAGCGTCGGTACGGGGTCGCCGCCGCCGGTCTGGGGGGACTCGCCGGCGCCGAGGCGGCCCCAGAGGGACTCGGGTTCGACGCCCCAGCCGGAGCTGCCGGCGCCGGGGCGCAGGCCCTCGCGGAGGGCGGCCTCCTGCGGGTCCAGGCCGTACTTCACGTAGCCCGCCGCGCTGCCCAGCACCCGGAAGCGGGGGCCGAGCTGGGCCGTGGTGGCGCTCACCCACAGGTGGGAGCGGACGCCGTTCGCGTGCGTCACCGCGATGAACGTGTCGTCGTCGGCCTCCGATCCGGGGCGGCGCACGTCCGCCTCGGCGTAGACGGCCGTGGCGGGGCCGAAGAGGGCCAGGGCCTGGTCGACGACGTGGCTGCCCAGGTCGTAGAGGAGGCCGCCGATCTCCGCCGGGTCGCCGGACTCGCGCCAGCCGCCCTTGGGCTGCGGCCGCCAGCGCTCGAAGCGGGACTCGAAGCGCAGGACGGTGCCGAGCGCGCCGTCGGCGAGGAGCTGCTGCACGGTGCGGAAGTCGTTGTCCCAGCGGCGGTTCTGGAAGGGGCTCAGCAGCAGGCCGCGCTCCTCCGCGAGACCGGCCAGCGCCTCCGCCTCGGCGGCCGTCGCGGCGAGCGGCTTGTCGACGACGACGGGGACGCCCGCTTCGAGGGCGGCGTAGGCCAGCGGCACGTGGGTCCGGTTGGGGGAGGCGATGACGACCAGGTCGAGCTCCGCGGCGCGCTCGAAGAGGGCGTCGCTGCTCGCGACCGCCCGCACGCCGGGGTGCTCGGCGGCGGCCTGCCGCTGCCGGTCGGGGTTGCCGGTGACGACGGTGTCGAGGACGAGGCCGTCCGTGGCGGCGATGAGCGGGGCGTGGAAGACGGAGCCCGCCAGCCCGTAGCCGATCAGGCCCACCCGGAAGCCGCCGGAGCCACCCTGCGGAGCAGCCCCGCCCGTCCCGCCCGTCCCGCTGTCACTGTTCATGCCGTCCATGCCCTCGCTCATGCACTCCACTTTGGCAACGCTGTTGCGAAACTGCAAGCGGCGGTGACAATGGACCGGTGAACAGCTCGCCCGCCCCCGGCGCCAACCTCGCCGCCCTCCGTGACCACAACACCGCCCTCGTCCTCGGGCTGCTGCGCGACGCCGGGCCGGACGGCGCGAGCCGGGCCGAGCTGGCGGACCGTACGGGCCTCACCCCGCAGGCGGTCAGCAAGATCACCGGGCGGCTGCGGGTCGCGGGCCTGGCCGCCGAGGCGGGGCGCCGGGCGTCCACGGGCGGCAAGCCCGCCACGGCCCTGCGCCTGCTGCCGGAGGCGGCGCACGCGATCGGCGTGCACCTCGACCGCGACGCCCTGACGGTCACCCTCGTCGACCTGTCGGGGGCCGAGGTCATGACCCGCACGACCCCCCTCGACCTCGGGGCGGGCGCGGAGACGGTCCTGGGCGCGGTCACGGCGGAGGTCGCGCGCGTACGGGCCGGGGCCGGCGGTTCCCTCCTCGGCGTGGGCGTCGCCCTCCCCGGCCCCCTCGACCACCGCACCGGCGTCCTGCACCGCGTCACCGGCTTCCCCCGCTGGGACGGCTTCCCGCTGCGCGACGCGCTCGCCGAGCGCCTCGGCCTGCCCGTCGTCGTCGACAAGGACACCAACGCCGCCGCCCTCGGCCTCGTGCTCCGCGGCTGCGCCGGCCCGGCCGGCTCGTTCGCGTACCTCCACCTCGGCACGGGCCTGGGCGCCGGCCTCGTGCTGGGCGGCGCGGTGCACCGGGGCGCGCGGACCGGCGCGGGGGAGTTCGGCCACCAGATCCTCCGGCTGGACGGTCCTCTGTGCCCTTGCGGCGACCGCGGCTGCATCGAGGTGCTGTGCCTGGAGGCCGTCGCCCGCGGCGACGTCGCGGAGGCCGCCCGGCTGCTCGGCACCGGCGCCGCCAACCTCGTACGCCTGCTGGACATCGACCTCGTGCTGCTCGGCGGCGGCATGCTCCTGAAGGACGCCGCCACCTACGCGGCCGGGGTACGGGAGGTGCTCGGCGCCGCCGCTCCGGTGGCCGTCACCCCGGCCGGGGACCGCACCGTCGTCGAAGGGGCCGCGGAGCTCGTCCTGGCCTCGCTGTTCGGGCGCGACCGGCTGTCCGGACGTGACCGGCTGTCCGCGCGCAACCAGCTGTCCGGACGTGACCAGTTGTCCGGGCTGCCGCAAGCCGGCCTCCCGCACCTGCCCGTCACGCACCCGTCCCCAGGAACCGCTCGACCTTGACCGACGCGACCCGTACGGCGAACATCTCGTCCAGCTCCGAGGCGTCGTCGCCCTCCTCGAACCGCATGCTCGTCCCCGTCCCCTCCGGCCCGGTGTAGAGCGTGACCGCCCACCGCGGCTGCGGCCCCTTGCCCGGCCGCCAGCGCCGCGAGGGCACCAGCACGGACCGGACGGGCCCGCCGCGCTCGTACGTGCCGGGGTCCAGCTCCTCCCACCGGCCGCGGAAGTGCGGCGCCGAGAAGAGCGCGGGCAGGTCCTTGCCGGGGTAGTGCCCCAGGAAGGGCTCCAGCAGGTCCCCGACCAGCGGCAGGCCGGCCAGGCCCTTGAGCGGGTTCCTCCGGTACGTCTCGGCGTCGTCCCCGCTCCGCGGGTGCTGCGCCCCGGGCTCGCCGCCGCGTTCCTCCGCCACCGCTACTCCGCCGCCTCCGTGCGGCCCGACCACTCGTAGACCGGCAACCGGCCCCCGGGCGTGTCCCACTGCCGTGAGGTGGCCCGGAAATGTTCGTAACCGCCCCGGAAGGGCACCTTCACGTCCTCACCCGGCGCCGGGGCCGGGACGATGTGCTCCGGGAGGCTCTCCGGCCCGCCCTGGAGGACGCACTTCTCAGCATCAGCAGTGGCCATGCCCCGATCCTGACCGAGCCGCGCCCGCCCGGCACGGCCAGGCACACCGGCTCCACTCGGATGACACGAAAATAGGCTCATCGGGCGGTATGTGACGGCTGGTCGGGGTACGCGGCCGCGCCGGGACGGGACCCGCGAGCGGGCGGTGGGAGGTTCGAGGCAGGCAGCAACCTGACCGTGAACAACCGGCACCTGACCGTGAACCGGCACCTGACCGTGCACCGGCAACAGACCCGACCACCGCAAAGGTTCCGCGATGCCCAAGCCCCGTGTGCTCGTCCTCGGCGCCACCGCGCTCGCGATCGTGTCGACGGCGGCCCCCGCCCCCGCGCACCCGGCGGCCGGACCGGAACCCGTACGCCCCCGCTGCGCCGCCCCCGGCACCCCCGACTTCCCCATCGCCGCGAAGCTGAGCGGCGGCCCCGAGACGTACGAGCGCGGCGCCGCGCCCCGCGTCTGGCGGCTGGAACTGCGCAACGACTCCGGCGCCGAGTGCCGCGCCGTGCACCCCGTCGCGGTCCTCGCCGACCGCGGCCGCGCGCTGGAGCCGGGCGACATCCGGCTCGACTTCTACGACGCCGGGGCGGATCGCTGGCGCCCCGTCCGCTTCGAGCGGACCGAGGAGGCCGAGAACGTCGGCGTCTTCGACGGCACGGTCCCCAGCGGCGCCCCGAACAGCACCCCGAACAGCACCCCGAACAGCACCCCGAGCAGCGCCCCGAGCAGCGGTGCCGCCCGCGCGGACCGCTCCTCCCGCGCCGCGGCAACCCTGGGCTTCGGCGGCTTCTCCGTCCCCGCGCACGGCAGCGTGCCCGTACGCGTCCGCCTGGCCTTCGCCAAGGGCGCCCCGGAAGGGCCCGTGACCGCCAACATCACCGCCGTGCAGCGGCGCGGCGACGACGGCGAGTGGGTGGGGGAGTCCAACGACTACACGTTCGGCATCGGCAAGGCCCCCGCCCGTGCGGGCACCCCCGCCAAGCGTGGCGCCGACGACGGCGAGCAGCCCCTGCTCGCCGACACGGGCTCCCAGCGGCCCCTCCTCGCCATCGCGGCGGCGGCCGGCGCGCTGCTCCTCGCCGGTGCGTCCCTGATCGTGGGGGCGCGGCGCTCGGGGCGCTGAAGACCCGACTCCGGGGCCTCAGGGACCCCAGGGGCTCCGTAGACGCCGAGGGGTTTCCGGGGGCCGTGAGCCGCCTGAGGCGCAGCCGTCACCGGTACGTCACCCGGACGTGTTTACGCTGGAGGAACGAGCCGCGGCACGAAGAGGTGCGACCCGGCGTCCCCGAGCCCCGTGAAGCGGGCGCGTACGGCAGGAGTCCCGTATGGCAGAGCGCAAGCCGATCGAGTCCTGGCTGACCGACATGGACGGTGTCCTGATGCACGAGGGCATCCCCGTCCCCGGTGCGGACACCTTCATCAAGCGGCTCAGAGAATCCGGCAAGCCCTTCCTCGTCCTGACCAACAACTCCATCTACACCGCCCGTGACCTGCACGCCCGCCTCGCCCGCATCGGCCTGGACGTGCCCGTCGAGAACATCTGGACGTCCGCGCTGGCCACCGCCCAGTTCCTGGACGACCAGCGGCCCGGCGGCACCGCGTACGTCATCGGCGAGGCGGGCCTGACCACGGCCCTGCACGACATCGGCTACGTCCTCACCGACGCCGACCCCGACTACGTCGTCCTGGGCGAGACCCGGACCTACTCCTTCGAGGCGCTCACCAAGGCCATCCGGCTCATCAACGGCGGCGCGCGTTTCATCGCGACCAACCCCGACGAGACCGGCCCGTCCGCCGGCGGCCCCCTGCCCGCCACCGGCTCCGTGGCCGCGCTGATCACCAAGGCGACCGGCCGCGAGCCGTACTTCGTCGGCAAGCCCAACCCCCTGATGATGCGGGCCGGGCTCAACGCCATCGGCGCGCACTCCGAGGGCAGCGCCATGATCGGCGACCGGATGGACACCGACATCCTCGCCGGCCTGGAGGCGGGCATGCGGACCTACCTCGTGCTGACCGGGCTGACCCGGCCCGAGGACATCGACCGCTACCCCTTCCGGCCCTCCCGGGTCGCCGACTCGATCGCGGACCTGGTCGACCTCATCGTCTGACGCCGGGTCGGATCGCCTGACGCCGGCCCTGGTCCGAGGGGCCCCCGGTCCGAGCGGCCCCGCCCGATCGGGCCCCGTCCGAACGCCCCTGATCTGAACGGGCCCCGTCCGGCACCGAACGGAGCAACCCGCCCGCGGAGCGGATGCGCCCGCCGGGAACAGCAGGTGAATCTCTGACTGTCAGGAGGTTCACCATGGACTCTGTCCGCCTTGCCCTGTGCGGTGCTCTCGCGGCCGTCGCCGTCTGCGCGCCCCTCGCGCACGCCGACGACGAGCCCGCCACCATGTCCGGAACGATCGAACTCACCCCCGTCAGCAGCCACCCCGGCGGCCAGGTGCAACTGCGCGTCGCCGGCTGCTCGGGCGACCGGGCCACCGCCGCCTCCGAGGCGTTCGTGTCCGACGCCCGGCTCGCCAGGGACTCGGCCGGCCTGTTCGCCGCGGCGGCCGTCCGCTCGTCCGTGGACCCCGGCGTCTACCCCGTACGGGTCACGTGCGACGGCGAGGACGCGGTGGCCGAGGGCAAGCTGACCGTCGTCCCGCACGGCAAGCCCCTGCCGGCCACGCACGCCCACGACCAGGTGGCGCTGCCCTCGCAGTCGCCGCAGGACCGGGAGCGGCAGGACCGGGAGCGCGCGATGGACAGCAGGCCCGCCGTCCACCCGCAGCCGCCGCAGCAGGCGTCGCACGAGCCGCCGGCCCCCGTGGCGCCCGTTCCCGCGGGCGGCGGAGGCACCGCGGCCGAGAACGCCCCCGGCACCCCCGGCCTCGTCCTGGCGGGCATCACGGCGCTCATCGCCACCGGCCTGATCTGGCACCGGCGCCGGACCGAGGCCGCCCAGCGGTCCTCCGGGCAGCAGTGAGGGAGAGCGACCCCAGGCCATGTCCGAACCCGCTTCAACCGAACCCGCTTCAACCGAACCCGCTTCAACCGAACCCCCCTCATCCGCACCCGAGCCCGAGTCCGGGCCGTCCTCCCGCGCCGGCGGCCGCGGGCGGCTCCTGACGGGCGCGGTGTGGGTCGCCCTGCTGGTCGGCCTGTGGCTGTGGGGACGCGAGATCACCGAAGGGCACGGCGCCTCCGTCACCCCGACCGCCGGGGACGTCGCCGCGGCTGGCCGACCGCTCGCCGACCCGCTGCCCCCGGCCCGCGCACCCCTCCCCGCGGCCCCGCCCCGCTCCCTCACCATCAAAGCCCTGGGCGTGAACGCCCCCGTCGAGGCCAGGGGGCTCGACCCGGCGGGCGCCGTCGACCCGCCCCCGTACGCCGAAGCCGGCACCGTCGGCTGGTACCGCCGCGGGCCGCAGCCCGGCGCACCCGGCGCCGCCGTCCTCGTCGGCCACGTCGACACCGACGACGCGCCCGCCGTCTTCTACGACCTCGGCAGCCTCAAGCCCGGCGACACCCTCGCCGTCGGCCGCGCGGACGGCAGCACCGCCGAGTTCACCGTCGAGGACGTCTCCGTCTTCACCAAGGAACGCTTCGACGCCGCCAAGGCCTACGGGCCGCGCGACGGCAAACGCGCCGAACTGCGCCTGATCACCTGCGGCGGCGACTTCGACCGCGCCCGCCGCACGTACAGCGCGAACGTCGTCGTCTCCGCCTACCTGACCGGTGCGACCGGGCCGAAGGGACCGCAGGCGGCACCGGCCGCGCCCGTACGGCGATGAGCGTACGGAGTCGGCCGACCGGGCGAATTGACTGCCTGTCATCCACAGATCACACACGGTCCGGCACCGGGGTGTGCCAGCATTGCAGGGACCGGTCATGTCCCGTGGGGGCGTGGGGACACCCCTACAGGAATGCACCCGAGGGGGAATGGATGTACGGCAGTCACACCGGCCGTGCGCGCAGGGCGCGCGCGGCGCTGAGCAGTGCCGGGGCCGCCGTGGGAGCGATGCTGCTGCTCGCAGGCTGTTCCTCCGCCGAGTCCTCCGCGGCACCCCCCAAGGAAGCCCCGCCCCCGCAGGCCCCCGCCCAGCAGCCCAAGGCCCAGGTGCCCTTCTGGGTCAACCCCGAGTCCACCGCGGCCAAGCGCGCCTCCGAGCTCCGCGGCCACGGCCGGAGCAGCCAGGCCCAGCTCCTCAGCAAGATCGCGGCGCAGCCCGTCGCCGAGTGGATCGGCCCCGACGACCCGGAGGGGCAGGCCCGCGGCTTCACCGAGGCCGCCGCCAGGGCCGACCGCATCGCCGTCCTCGTGCTCTACAACATCCCCCACCGCGACTGCGGTCAGTATTCGCAGGGCGGCGCTTCCGACGGCAACGCCTACCGCGGCTGGCTGGACGGCGCCGTCCGGGGCATCGGCAACCGCGGCGCGACGGTGATCCTGGAGCCCGACGCCCTGCCCCACATCTCCGACGGCTGCACCCCGCAGCAGTACCACGAGGAGCGGTTCGCGCTCCTCAAGGAGGCCGTGGGCCGCCTCAAGGCCCTCCCGCACACCAAGGTCTACCTCGACGCGGGCAACTCCAGCTGGGTCATTCCGGCCGACCGGATGGCGGACCCGCTGCGCCGGGCCGGCATCGACCGTGCCGACGGCTTCGCGCTCAACGTCTCCAACTTCCAGACCACCAAGGCCAACAAGGACTACGGCCACCGGCTGTCCGGCCTGCTGGGCGGCAAGCACTTCGTCATCGACACCAGCCGCAACGGCAACGGCCCGCTGAACGCCCCCGGCCACGAGAAGGCCTGGTGCAACCCGAGCGGCCGCGCCCTGGGCACCCCGCCCACCACCCGCACCGGCGACCCCAAGGTCGACGCGTACCTGTGGGTCAAGCGCCCGGGCGAGTCCGACGGCACGTGCAAGGGCGGCCCGGGCGCGGGCAAGTGGTGGGAGACGTACGCGCTGGACCTCGCGCGCAATGCGCATTGACCCGCGCTGAGGCCGCCGTAGCGCCCGGTCTCCGGGCACTACGGTTTGGCGTCGGCGCTCCTACTTGGGCGAAGCCGCCGGCGGCACCTTCACCCACACCGCCGGTGACGGCACGCCCCGGCCGTCGACGGCGTTGAGCATGTACCACCCGGGGGGCACCAGCGACGGGTCCTTCGGCAGCGTGACCGTGATGCCGTCCGCCGACCTCTTGAACTCCAGGGCGATCGACCGCTGTTCCACATTGGTGACGTGCGTGAACGACCCCGGCCTGATGAGGCGCGCCTTGGCGATGTCCTGAGGGCGGTCCGCGCGGTACGTGGCCGTGCCGCCCAGCGCCACCGTCCGCGGAGCGGTGTCCTTCAGCTCGGGCCGCCCCTTCTTGTAGAGGTACGGCGGGGTGTAGAGGTCGATCTGCTGCTGGAAGACGCCCGGCTTGGAGTTGGCCCTGTCGCCGAAGAGCGAGTCGGAGCCGAAGGTCATCACCCGGCCGTCGGGCAGCAGCAGCGCACCCGAGTGGTAGTTGCGGCCCACCAGCGGATCGGCCACTTCATGCCGGCTGTTGTCCGCGGGGTCGTAGATCTCGGCCTTGAGGACGTTGGAGGCGCTGCGGCCGCGGTAGTCACCGGAGCCGTTGGTGGTCAGCACCGTGTCGTCCGGGAGGATGACGCTGCTGGGATAGCGGGCCTTGGCGTAGAGGTCGGGGCCGTCGCGGAAGCGCGGCCGGTCGGCGTGCAGGTCGACGATGCGGGTCCGGGCGGTGGACCGTGCGTCCTCGCCGACTCCGCCGCCGCCGAGGACCATGTAGCGCTGGTCCTGGGCGGGGGGCAGCAGGACGGACATCGAGGTCTCCAGGATGTCCGGGTCGCTCATGCCGGGCACTTCGGTGAACTCGTTGGTCGACAGGTCCCACAGGCCGGGCACGCGGCCCTTGTCCGCCGGGCCGTAGCCCGCGTTGGAGCCGGTGTAGAAGATCCGCCCCTTGTCGGTGAGGAAGAGCGCGGGATACGTCGGGAAGAAGCGCTCGTTGGGCAGGTAGGTCCACTTCTTGGTCTTCGGGTCGTAGACCTCGTTCTTCCCGGGGACGACCTGGCCGATCTCGTCGAGGCCGGAGACCGACAGGACCCTGCCGTCCTGCAGGGTGGTCAGGGTCGGATACCAGCGGGCCTCGTTCATCGGGTCGACCGTGACGTAGCGCTCGGCGACCGGGTCGAATTCGAAGGAGTCCTTGATCCCCTGGAAGTCCTTCTTGTCGAAGGAGAGTTTGTTGGCGATGCCGTAGACGTTCTGGCCGTCCTTGCCGGAGAGGCCCTCGACCCGGTAGTTGTCGGTGAGGCCGGTCTCGAACTCATGCCCTTTCTGGAGCGCCTCCACATAGACGCGGGAGGTGGAGACCGTGACGGTGACCTTACGGGTCTCCTTGTTCTGCTCCTTCTTGGCGCGGGGGACGAGCACCGCGTCCTTCGACTCGAAGGTCTTGCCGTTCTTGCGGCCGGTGAAGCGGGTGCCCGCGGGCAGCGTCATCGGCTTGTCGGGGTTTTCGTTGTGCACCACCATCAGGCCGCCGGCCTTGGTGATGTCGCCCTCCAGCTTCTCGTACCGCTGGGTGCCGCCGGCCACCAGGAGGCGGCCGTCGGGCAATTGGGTGTGGCCCGCGCAGAACAGGTCCTTCGGGGTGGGGATGTCCTTGTACGTGTCCGCCACCGGGTCCCACAGGACCGTGCGGAAGGACTTCGCGCGGAAATTGGCGGCGTTGTTGCCGGAGCCGGCGACGAGGAGCACCTTCCCGGTGTGCAGCAGGGCCGCGTGGATCGTATTGATCCGGTACCGCTCGGGGACGTCGACCACGTCCCAGTGGCCGTTCCGCTCCTTGTACTCCGGCTGGTTGATCTTGTAGTCGTAGTACTGGTGGGAGGCGTAGCCCCAGATGGCCGGCCCGTTCATGCCCGCCAGGGCGAGCACCACCCCCGACCCCACCGCGAAGCGGCGGGTGCGGCGGCTGACACGGTAACGCCGGAAGTTCATCGGGTGGCCTCCACGGCTCTCTTGGCGCGGTGCGTCGTCCACCACCACGCGACGATCGGAGCGACGGTGATCGCGAGGGCCAGCGTCGCCCAGGTGCGCATCGCGGCGTGGGTGTGACCGAGCCAGAAGGAGGCCGCCAGCGAGCCGCCGAAGACCGCCAGGAAGAACAGGTGGATGCGGAAGGTCCCGAAGAGGGTGTCGGGGCTGGCGGAATCGCCCTTGGGGGTGACGACGAAGCGGCTCTTGCGGCGCAGCACGGCATCCATCAGCGAGCGGGCGTAGACCGGGGCGGAGAGCGCGGACATCACCATGCCGGCCAGCCCGCCCGAGCCCTCGGGCTCGTGCGGCGAGACATTGTGCCGGCGGTTCCAGACGTAGAGCCCGATCTGGAGGGCGGCCGCATCGCTGTAGAGCATCATCCAGACCTCGGAATTGATCTGGATTCCGGAGGCGCCGAGCCCGAGGAAGAGGGCGCAGCTGAGCGCGCCGAGCATCCAGTTGAGTGCGGTCATCGGATAATAGATGACCAGCAGGCTGTAATTGAGGAATTTCCCCGGGGAGAGTGACCAGGGGCCTTTCCAGAACTGCTTGAGAATGGTCTCGTAGGTGCCCCGGGACCAGCGCAGCTGCTGGGTGAAGAAGTCCGTCCAGGCATTGGGGCCCTCGCCCACCGCGAGGACGTCCGGGGTGTAGACCGAGCGCCACTTCCGGCCCGTCGCGGGGTTGCGGTGGCGGTGCAGTTCGAAGCCGGTGGCCATGTCCTCCGTGATCGAGTCGTAGAGGCCGCCGATTCCCTTCAGGGCGCTGATCCGGACGGCATTGTTGGTGCCGACGAACATGGGTGCGCCGTAGCGGTTTCCGGCGCGTTGGATCAGGGCGTGGAAAAGGAACTGCTGGCTTTCTGCGGCCTTGGTCACGGCCGCATCGTAGTTCCCGTAGACCTGAGGACCAACGACAAACGCGATATCGGGGTCGCGGAAGTACCCGAGCATGCGTTCCAGGAAGTTGGGCAGCGGGACGTGGTCGGTGTCGACCGAGGCGAAGAAGTCGTACGCATCGCCGTGGGCGTCCAGCCAGGAGTTGTAGTTCCCGTGCTTGGTCTTGGCGCGGAACGGGCCCTTCGGCCGGTTCCACTTCTCGATGCCCTTGCGGGAGAAGTGGCGCACGCCGAGCCGCCGGCAGACGGCCTTGACGGCGGGGTCGTCGCCCTCGTCGAGCAGCCAGACGTCGAGCGGGCCGCGGTGGCGCAGCCGGACCGCCGCCTCCAGCGTCCGCGTGACCATCTCGAGCGGCTCCTTGCCGGGCACGAACGAGGTGAGGAAGGCGACCTTGGTCCCGGTCTCGGGCACGACCGGGACGGGGTCGCGCGCGACGAGGGTGGCGTGGGCGTTCGAGGCGACGTTCATCGTGCGGAAGAGCTCGATGAGGCCGATCGACACCAGCATCACCGTATCCAGCACCCGCATCAGCGGGGTGGCGTGGTCGCGCTGCGTCCAGTGCGCGGGCTGCATCAGCCAGATCAGCAGGCCGAGCGAGACGACGGGGGCGGCGCCGAGGAGGGCCGCGCCGAGGACGCGGTGCGTCTCCTCGGCGAGCAGGCTGCGGTAGCGCACGCGGTACGGGCGGTCGGGGTCGGGCTGGGTGAGCGGGCCGGCCAGCCGGCTGTAGTGCTCGTAGTCGAACCGGGGCCGGGCTCTCGGCGGGCGCGAGGGCGGGACTCTGACCGGCCCGGTACGGCCGGCCGCCCCGGTATGGCCGGGTTGCTGCGGGATCGTTCCCTGGCGGACGGATGTGCGCGGCCCGGCTGCCGCCGTCTGATCGTGGAGCTGCCGCCGGGCGTCGGCAGGAGTGGACGTCATGTGCATTTCCCCCCGCACGCATGCTGACTGCGTGTGTCAGATCGCGGGTCTCGTCCGGCCCCCCACGAGCCGCACGGACCCCAAGAGCACCGGCCCCCCCGGCGCCACCCAACTCAACTCAATCGTCACTTAGTGATGTTGGGTCATCGCTGTCCGTTCAGGATCTCGGACGCCGGGTCATGATCGCAAGGGTGAAACAAGGTGTTTACCGGGCAAAGTGGTGCGACCCGGCGTGACAGGGCATGCCATTGGCCGGAAAATGACTCAAGGCTCCTCACCGATCGGTGAGGAGCCTTGAGACTCGCGTGCGCCGCCAGGGACTCGAACCCCGGACCCGCTGATTAAGAGTCAGCTGCTCTAACCAACTGAGCTAGCGGCGCCTGCTGACAGAGAAAACTCTACCTGATCCCGAGGGGTGCTCCCGACCACCTCTCCCGCCACCCGCCCGGCCCGCTCCGGCGTGCGGCCCTCCCGGGCCGCTGAGAGGCTGTGCCCGAGTACTGGCAGGACGCCGGGCCGGGCAGCCCGGGGAAAGGTGCAGCGGGCGTGGTGCACATACGCGGCGCGGTCGTGGCGGCCGTCTGGGCGGCCGTGCTGGCCGGGCCCGGAGCGGGCCCTGCGGCCGCCGCAACCTCCCTGCCGGGAGGACCACCCGCCGGGCGCGGCGGCCCGCGGACGGTCCTCCCGGCGGCCCGGCCCGTCGGCGACCGTCTGGAACCGGCCATCCGCTACGCCTTGGCCCATCTGGGCGACCCCTTCGCCATCGGCGGCGCCGGCCCCCGCCGCTGGGACTGCTCCGGACTCGTCCAGCAGGCCTACCGTCGCGCGGGCGTACGGCTCCCGCGCGTCGCCGCCGACCAGTACCGCGCGACGAAGCGCATCGGCCGGCGCGCGCTGCGCCGCGGCGACCTCGTCTTCTGGTCCCGCAACGGGCGCGCCTCCGGCGTCCACCACGTGGCGGTGTACCTGGGCGGGGAGCGCTACATCGAGGCGCCGCGGCCGGGGGGCAAGGTGCGGGTCTCGACGTTCGGCCGCTATCGGCCGAACGCGTACGGGCGCGTGCGGTGATCCCTGCGGGGGCTTCGAGGTGCATGGTGCGGGCAGATCAGGCACCGCTGACCTGCGCCGTTGCACTGCTCGCTGCTGCGGCGGATTCTTCTCGCCCGCGTCAAGGGTGCCTCCTTGAACGGCAAAGGACCGGAGGCCGGGGCGCGGCCTCCGTGCGGGCATGGGCGCAGGGCAGCGGCGGTCCCCATGGAGAGCGGGTGAAGGCGCCCCGTACGGCATGCGACCGGATTGTTGCGACTGTTGGCCTAGACATGCCAAACGGCCGGTACTAGCCTCCGCCTTGGTCTAGACCGCATTTCACTCGGCTCACAGAACCCCCCACGTTCTCCGAGGAGCAAAGGCATGCGCAAAAAGATCAGTGCGGCGATCATCGGCCTCGGCATCGCCGGCACGTCCCTGTTCGCCACCGGCAGCGCGAGCAGCCACGGCTACACCGACACCCCCACCAGCCGGCAGGTGTACTGCGCCAACGGCACCGTCGAGGACTGCGGCGAGATCCAGTGGGAGCCGCAGAGCGTCGAGGGCTCCAAGGGCTTCCCGGCCCGCGGGCCCGCCGACGGCACGATATGCGCCGGCGGCAACAGCCGCTTCGCGGAGCTCGACGACCCGCGGGGCGGGCAGTGGCCCAGCACGAGCGTCAGCTCGGGCCAGAGCTATACGTTCCGGTGGCGGCTCACCGCCCGCCACGCCACGACTGACTTCCGCTACTACCTCACCAAGCCCGGCTACGACCCCAGCCGGCCGCTCACCCGGGCCGACCTCGACCTCCAGCCGTTCCTGACCGTGCCGTACGGCGGCCGGGTGCCCGACGCGACCGTCTCCCACCAGGGCACGCTGCCGGCCGGCCGGAGCGGCAAGCAGCTCGTCCTCGCGGTGTGGACCATCGCGGACACCGGCAACGCGTTCTACGCCTGCTCCGACGTCCGGTTCTGACGGCCTCCCCGAGACCGCACCGGACGCCGGAGCCTCCTGGCGCCTCCCCGGCCCCACCCCGGGGAGGCGCCGTCATCTCGGCCTCCGGCCGATCTGCCTCGGCGGAAGTGCCTTCGCGGCTCCGCCGCGGGGAAGCGCCCCCCCAAGGGGAACGCCTCCCGAAGGAGGCGTCTGTCGAGCTTCCCGCAGGGAGAAACGGTGAAAGGGTGGGGCCGGGGCCTCTCCCTCCGCCGCAGCGGTGATCAGCCCCCACCGGAGGTGACCGGCGGTGCCGTCACTCCCCTTCGGAGTCGTTCTTGCCCGGCCTGAGGGCGAAACGGGCCAAGAACCCCGCCACCACCAGCGCCAGCCCCGCCAGCAGGACGTAGTCCGGGACGGCGTTGCCCACGCGGGAGGCGAGTTCTTCCAGACGGAACTCCTGGTCCGCGTCCAGCAGACCCGGAAGCCCCGTCGTCCCGTCGTACGCGAGGAAGAGCACCCCGATGCCGATGAAGAACAGCCCCGACACCAGCGACGTCGTGTGCAGCCGCAGCCGTCCGAGCCGCAGCTCCCGCCCGCGCAGCCACCGCCGGCTGCCGAGCCGGAAGCGGTCCCAGAAGACCGCCAGGACGAACAGCGGCAGTGCCATCCCGAGGGCGTAGACGGCGAGCATGGAGCCGCCGTAGACGGGGTTGCCGTTGACGGCCGTCACCGTGAGGACCGCCCCGAGGATCGGCCCCGCGCAGAACCCGGCCAGCCCGTACACGCAGCCCAGCAGGAACGTCGACGCGGCCGAGCGCGGCGTGATCCGCCCGGCCGCCGCCTGGGCCTTCTTCGAGGCGAAGCCCAGGCCCAGGATCTGCGCGGCGCCCATGGCGATCACGATCCAGCCGCCGGCGGTCACCAGCAGCTCGCGGTGGCCGTTGAAGAGCCGGCTGGCCGCGGTGGAAGCCACGCCGAGCGGGACGAGCGTGGTCGCGAGGCCCACGTAGAACACGCCGGTGCGGGCGAGCAGCCGGCCGGGGTTCGCGAGGGAGTACGCGAAGAAGGCCGGCAGCAACAGCGCGCTGCACGGGCTGACCAGGGCGAGGGCGCCGCCGAGGAACGCGGCGAGGTAGCCGATGTCGGTCACGGCCGGCCCCTTACTTCCCGCTCTTCTTCGCGGCGGCCGCGGCCCGGGCCTGCTCGATGGCCTCGTCGAAGGCGGCCATCGGCTGGGCGCCGGCGATGGGACGGCCGCCGACGAGGAAGGACGGAGTGGAGGTCACACCGAGGCCGTACCCCTCCTGCTGGTCCTTCTTGACCGCTTCCTCGGCAGCCGACCCGTTCAGATCCGAGCGGAAACGGTCGATGTCGCTCACGCCGGCCTTGCCGGCCATGTCGGCGAGCTTGTCCTCGGCGAGTGCGTCACCCTTGCGCAGCTTGGCGTAGACCTCGCCGTGGAACTGCCAGAACTTCCCCTGCTGCCCGGCCGCCCAGGAGGCGCGGGCCGCGCGCTCGGAGTCCTTGCCGAAGATCGGGAAGTTGCGGAACTCGATCCGGAGGACGCCCTGGTCCACGTACTTCCTGACCAGCTCGGGCTGGCTGTCGCGGGTGAACTTGCCGCAGTACGAGCACTGGTAGTCGGCGTACTCCACGAGCACGACCGGCGCGTCCTTCCGGCCGAGCGCGAGCGGGTCGCCGTCCTTGCGGCGGCTGGTGGCCTGCTCGGCGCGCTCGTACGCGCCCTGCATCGGATCGGCGGAGGGATCGCCGGAGGCGGAGGGCCCGCGCTTGCCGGAGTCGCCGCCGTTCTTGCCGATGGCCATGCCGACGGCGACGACCGCGGCGACGAGCGCGAGGATCGCACCGAGGGCGGCGAGGCGGCGGGGGAGGGAGACGGAGGCCTTGGCCTTGGACCGGGGCCCGGCCTTGGCGCCGGCCTTGGGCCCGCCCTTGGTACTGGCCTTGGGCCCGGCCTTGGCCTTGGGATCGGTCTTCTTGGCCTTCGGGGAAGTAGCAGACATAAAGGAGAAAGCTCCCTGGAACGTACGGAATCCGGATATGCCGAAGCACGGCCCGGCGGGGCCGTGGGGACCGGATCTAGATCCGTAGGACGGGGAGCAGCTCGGCGCAGCCCGCGACGGGGGCGGGTGGCGCGCGCGGCGCGGTCGCCCGGGGCGCGGCGGCCTGGGGGAGCGGGGCGCGGGCGGTGCCCGGCGCGGTGACGGGGTCGGCGTGCCCGGAGGCGACGGCGGTCTCGGCGTCCTTCAGCGGCACGTCCTGCTGCCGGCAGCTGGGGCCGGCGTCCGGGGCCTGCACCTGTACGGGCTCCCCGGCGTGCGCGTGCGCGGCTGCGGCTGCTGCTCGGTCCGATGCCGGTGCCGCATGACCTGCGGAGGGGGCGGTCGTGACCGCGGCGTAGGGCTGCGCGCCGCCCGGGACCGGCCCGAAGAGCACCGCGAGGAGGAGCAGGAGCACGGCCGCGGCCGCCGTCCGGTGACGCCTGGTCGCGCCGGTCACGGTCCTCTCCTCTCCTGGTGCGCGGTGGAAGGGCGGCCTCCATGCTACGGGCCCTGCTCAGGCGCCTTCGGCCGCGAGCGCGCGCAGCGAGACGCGCTGGGCGTACCAGAGCAGGCCGATGGTGGTGGCGGACATCACGGCGGCGAAGGCGAGGTGGCCGGCGGCCGAGACGACGGTGAAGCCGGCGAAGGTGAGGGCCAGGTGGGCGCCGAGCCGCAGGGCGACCAGGCCGATGGCCACCTTGCGGGTGCTCTTGCCGCGCCACATGCGCTTGGCCAGGCGCAGCCGCGAGCGCAGGACGGTCAGGGACACGATGAGGTTGACCACGCCCAGGGCGCCCAGTGCCCACACGAGCCGGTGGTCGGCCTGGAAGAGGTCGTAGGCGGCGGACATCACGCCCTCGAAGGCGAAGAACCAGGTCGGCAGCGGCTTGATCTCCTCGGTGCCGGCGGAGGAGGAGGCGGTCGCGGCGGTGGTGGTGGCGGGAGCGGCGGGGGCGAGCGTCATCGTGTCCATGCCCATAACTCTGTCGTTCCGGGGCTCCGGCGGGCAGATCCACCGATCACAGGTCGCCGATGACATAAGTCATCGGCCGCAAGCCGCCGGAGCAGCACGACGAAGGCCCTCACCTTGCGGTGAGGGCCTTCGTCTGTCTGTGCGCCGCCAGGGACTCGAACCCCGGACCCGCTGATTAAGAGTCAGCTGCTCTAACCAACTGAGCTAGCGGCGCCTGCTGACGAGATAAATATACCTGGTCCGGAGGGGTGCTCCCAACCGCCTCCGGGCCCCCGGCCCCACCGGGGGTCTACAGGGCCATCGACAGCATCAGCGGCGCGGCCCGCCGGTTCAGCGTCTCGGCGGCCTGCCGCAGCCGGTGGGCGTGGGCCAGGGGCAGGGAGAGGGCGACGCAGCCGACCGTGCTCCCCGCGGTGACCGGGACGGCGGCGCAGACCGTGCCGAGCGCGTACTCCTGGAGATCGAGGACGGGGACGGTCGCGGGCTGCCGGTCGAGCGTGCTGAGCAGCACCTGCTCGCTGGTGATCGTCCGCGACGTGAGCCGGGCCGTGCGGTGCCGCGAGAGGTGGTCGCGGCGGTCGTCGTGGTCGAGCTGGGTGAGGAGGCACTTCCCGATCGCGCTGGCGTGGGCGGCGGAGCGGAAGTCGACCCACTCGTTGACCCGGGGCAGGTGCGGCGCGTCCGCGCACTGGGTGATCCGGACCTCGCCGTCGATGTAGCGGCTCAGGTAGACGGCGGCGCCGAGCGAGTCGCGCAGCTCGGACAGCGACTGCTGGAGCTTGTGGCGCAGGGCGGCGGTGCGGTCGCCGCCGGAGCCGAGCAGGGCGAGGGCGTCGCCCGTGACGTAGCCGCCGTCGCCGGTCCGCTGGACGTACTCCTCGTGGTGCAGCATCGGCAGCAGGTGTGCCAGGTGGGCGGGCGGCAGGCCGGTCTCGCGGGCGATCTGGGCTTCGGTGACGCCGCCGGAGTGCCGGGCGACGGCCTCCAGCACCCGCAGGGCGTACTGCACCGAGTGGAACGGCGCGGTCGGGTCGGGCTTCAGCGCCACGGTCTCCCCCTACGGGACGGGCTTCCGGTGAGTCTCCCGCCGACCACGATAACCGTGAAACGCATGGCAGGAAGAGGGTGTTGGCACTACGGCATATGCCGTTGCCATGCCGGCCGGGGTGCGGCCGCGGGGCGCGTACGGGGAGCGGCCGGGAATAACCGGAGAGAGTCTCCGGCTACAGGGAACCGGGAACCGATCAGGAACACGCAGCAGCAGATCGCAGCAGGAACAGATCAGGAAGAGGAAGGCGGACCACCGTGCCCGACGCGCAGGACGACTTCATCCGGGGACAGGCCCTGGGCAGCGCCCCCGTACCCCTGTCCGTACTGGACCTGGCGACCGTCGGCGCGGGCCGCACCGCCCGGCAGGCCCTCGCCACGACCGTCGAGCTGGCCCGGCTGGCCGAGCGCCGCGGCTACCACCGCTTCTGGGTCGCCGAGCACCACTCGATGCCGGGCATCGCCAGCTCCTCGCCGGCCGTCGTCCTCGCCCACCTCGCCGCTCACACCGACCGCATACGCCTCGGCTCCGGCGGCGTGATGCTGCCCAACCACGCGCCGCTCGTGATCGCCGAGCAGTTCGGCACGCTGGAGGCGTTCGCGCCCGGCCGCGTGGACCTGGGCCTCGGGCGCGCCCCCGGCACGGACGGGGCGACGGCGGCCGCGCTGCGCCGCGCGGACCGGCTCAGCGAGGGCGCGGACGAGTTCCCGCAGCAGCTCGCGGAGCTGATCCGCTTCCTCGACGACGACTTCCCCGACGGGCACCGCTACGCCGGGATCCACGCCGTCCCCGGCCCTGTCCAGGGCCGGGTGCCCGGCGGGGTGCAGCGCGCGGACCGGCCCTCGGTCTGGCTGCTCGGCTCGTCCGGCTTCAGCGCGCGGCTCGCGGGGGCGCTGGGCCTGCCGTTCTCCTTCGCGCACCACTTCTCCCCCGCCAACACGGTCGCTGCGCTGGAGCTGTACCGGCAGTCCTTCCGGCCGTCCGGCGTCCTCGACCGCCCGTACGCCAAGATCGGCGTGCAGGCCTTCGCGGCGGAGGACCCGGCGGAGGCCCGGCGCCAGATGCTCACCGGCGCGCTGTCGATGCTGCGGCTGCGCATGGGGCGGCCCGGGCTGGTGCCGACGCCGGAGGAGGCCGAGCACTACGACTACAGCCCGGCGGAGCGGGAGTTCGTGGAGGACCGGCTGGCGAGTGCGGTGTACGGCACTCCCGAGGCGGTCAAGGAGGGGCTCGACCACCTCGTGAAGTCGACCGGTGTCGACGAACTGATGATCACGTCGAGCGCCCACGGCGCGGACGCCCGCCTGCGCAGCTACGAACTCATCGCGGACGCATACGGGTTGAACTAGCGGTTCCGCCCATGCGGGTGGCGCCTCGGCGCCGGGCGCGCCCCCGCTGCGGCGGCGTTCAGCGCGTACGAGGTGAGCCGCCGTTCGCACGCGCACAGGTGCCGTCTCCGTGCCGGGCACGGCAAACTCCCTCCGCCGCGGCGGCGCTCAGCCCGTACGGACCTGTCCGGCGGTGCCCGTCCGGCCCGATGCCGTCGGGCACCGCCGGACCGCGCCGTCGTGGCCGGTCGCCGTCGCGGCGGAAAGGGAGCTCCGGCCTACGGGCGCACCCCCGTCGTCAGCAGTGACGAGATCGAGTCCGCCGGGACCGGGCGGGAGTAGAACCAGCCCTGTCCCGTGTCGCAGCCGATGCGGCCGAGCCGCTCCGCCTGCTCCGCGCTCTCCACGCACTCCGCCGTCACCGTGATCCCCAGCCGGTGCGCGAGCTGGACGAGGGCCTCGACGATCGTCTCGTCCGCCGGGTTCGGCGGCTCCTCCGCGCGGAAGCCCCGTACGAAGGAGCCGTCGAGCTTGAGCGTGGAGACCGGCAGGCGGCTGAGGTAGGCGAGGTTGGAGTAGCCCGTGCCGAAGTCGTCGATGGCGATGGCCACGCCCATGTCGCTGAGCTGGCGCAGCTGTTGCAGGGGGCGGCCGGCCGAGCCCATCACGGCCGATTCGGTGAGCTCCAGCTGGAGGAGCCGCGGCGGCAGGCCCGTCTCGGCGAGGATGGCCGCCACGTCGGAGACGAGGTCGGAGTCCCACACCTGCCGCACCGCGACGTTGACGCTGACGACGATCGGCTCCGTGGGGTGCGCGAGCTGCCAGAGCCTGGCCTGGCGGCAGGCCGTCCCGAGGACCCAGCGGCCGAGGGGGACGATGGCGCCGGTCTCCTCGGCGAGGCCGATGAACCGATTCGGCGGGAGCATCCCGAACTGCGGGTGCCGCCAGCGGACCAGCGCCTCCACCCCGCGGACGACGCCGTCGACCAGGCCGACCAGCGGCTGGTACTGGAGCACGAACTCGCCCCGCTCGACCGCGGGCCGCAGCGTGCTGGACAGGGCCTGACGGGTCATCCGGTGGGCGTTGCGCTCGGGGTCGAAGAGCGTCCAGCGGGCCTTGCCGTCGGCCTTCGCCCAGTACAGCGTGGTGTCGGCGGCCTGCATCAGCTCGGTGGCGTGGGTGCCGGCCGCGGGCCGTTCCACGACGCCGATGCTGGCTGAGACCGACAGCCGCTGGCCGGCCACGTCGAAGGGCCGCTGGAGCCGGTCCTGGACGCAGGCGGCGAGCTCCACGAGCTGCTCGGTGCCCGCCGACTCCTCGACGAGCAGGGCGAATTCGTCGCCGCCGAGCCGGGCGACGAGGTGGCCGCCGGGCGCGGCGCACTCGCTGAGCCGGCGGGCCACCGCGCTCAGGAGTCTGTCGCCGGCCCGGTGGCCCAGGGTGTCGTTGATGGCCTTGAAGCCGTCGAGGTCGAGATAGCAGACCCCGATCCGGCCGGTGCCGCCGTCCGCGGCGGAGGCCGTGGCGAGCGCGGTGGTCAGCCGCTCGAAGAAGAGGCTGCGGTTGGGCAGCCGGGTGACCGGGTCGTGCATCCGCAGGTGCCGCAGGCGGGCCCGCAGGTCGCGCCGGTCGCTGATGTCGGCGACGGACAGGAGGGTGTCGCAGCTGTCGGGCAGCGGCGTGACGATCACCTCGGCCCACACCCCCTGGCCGCCGGTGTGCTTCAGCCGCCGGGTGCAGTGCAGCCGCTCGCGGCGGCCGAGCAGCACTTCGCGGTACGCGCTCCAGGTGCGCGAGTCCTCGCGCAGGCCGGTGAATTCGGCGGCCGGGGCGTCGGCGAGCCGGGCCGGATCGGTGCCGAGCAGCGCCCCGAGGGCGTGGTTGGCGGTGCGCACCAGGCCGTCGCGGCCCACCACGGCCATGGCGAGCTGCGCGGCATTGAACGCGGCACGAAAATCACTGGATTCATTACGTTGCGTGACGACTGTAGGCGTAGGGCCGGGCACGCCGCCCTGGCCATCGAGGGTTCCGCTCACCGCTCGCTCCCGCATGGCATTCGTTCCGCACTGGCTTCGTATGGGTCTCATGGATCTCGTACGCGTGTCCGAACAGGCGGCGGGAGGCCGTCCGCCCGGGGTATCCGTGCTGGAAATGTGGCGATCATAGAGCTCGCGAGAGGACCGTTCCAGCGGCCCTCACGAGCGAGGCCGGGCCGCCGACCCCGGGTTGTCCACTTCTGCACGACCGTGCGCGCTCGTGCCTGAGCCTGTAGTGCCACACCCTCTCGATTGACCATCAGTGACTGAGTGTGATGTACCCAGAAGTCGGCCTAGTCACTCGACCGGAGCAGCGGAATAGGGCATAACACCACAAATCCACCGAGGGTGGATGAGGTGTCCCGAATCCGTCCCGGGAGGTCGACGTGGTGCGTCCGCAGACACCCATGGGAGTGGACCGGCCGCGGCCGCTGCGCCGCGTCGGGGCCGTCCTCACCGTCCTGTGCGCGATCGCGGCGACCACGCTCGTCGCCGTCCCCGCGCAGGCCGTGGGGCCCGGCGGGCCCTGTGCGCTCCCGCGCAGCCAGGCCCACCACTCCGAAGGGCTCGACAGCTGGAACCCCGCCTACCCACGGCCCGTGGGCCGGCTCGACGCCGTCATGATCTTCCTGTCCTTCCCGGACTCCAAGCCCGCGGTGAGCCCCGAGAAGCTCGCGGCCGACCACTTCCCGGCCACCTCCCGCTTTTTCGAACGGGCGTCCTACGGGCGGTTCTCGCTGCGCGCCCACCCGGTGAAGCGGTGGTTCCGGATGCCGCGGTCCGCCACCTCGTACCGGATACAGCGCGACTGGGACGGCGACCGGCGCTCCGACTACCTGCGCGACGCCGTCGCCGCCGCCGACCCCGGCGTGGACTTCAGCCGCTACGACCTCGTCTACCTCGTCGCCGACCCCGACGCCCCCGGCGTCGACTCCGACGCGACCAAGGTCGTCAACCTCGACCGGCCGCTGCAGGCCGACGGCGTCCCGCTGCGCCGCATCGTCACCGTCTTCGAGCACCACCCGCCCGACCGCAACGTCCTCGCCCACGAGACCGGGCACGTCCTGGACCTGCCCGACCTCTACCACCGGCCCACCGACGGCAAGGGCGACTGGGACACCCACGTCGGCGACTGGGACCTCATGGGCAGCCAGTTCGGGCTCGCCTCCGACCCCTTCGGCTGGCACAAGTGGAAGCTCGGCTGGCTCACCCCGGCACAGGTCGCCTGCGCCCGCGGCCCCAGCCGCGCCCTTTACACGCTCCAGCCGCTGGAGACGCCGATGCAGCCGGGCGGCGACAACCGCACCCGCCTGGTCGTCATCCGTACGGGGACGACCACGGCCCTCGCCGTCGAGGCGCGCTCCGCCTTCGGCAACGACAGCGGCGCCTGCACCGAGGGCGTCCTCATCTACCGCGTGCACAGCGATACGGCTTCCGGCGGCGGGCCGGTGCAGGTCCTCGACGGGCACCCGGGCCACCAGGCCTGCTGGGGCGAGTCCGTCTACCCGCCGCTGGCCGACGCGCCGCTGGGCGTGGGGGAGTCGCTCAGCTCGGAGGTGGACGGCGTCCGGGTGACCGTACGGGGGCGGACGGCCGGCGGGTCGTGGACGGTGGGGGTGAGCCGGGCGTAGGCCGTTGCGGTGGGCGCGGCGCAGCGCATACGACGAAGGCCCTCACCTTGCGGTGAGGGCCTTCGCCTGTCTGTGCGCCGCCAGGGACTCGAACCCCGGACCCGCTGATTAAGAGTCAGCTGCTCTAACCAACTGAGCTAGCGGCGCCTGCTGACAGAGAAGACTTTAGCACCCTGATCGGGTGGAACGAAAATCCGGATGTTTCAGCGGGCCACGGGGGTGGTTGTGCAGGTCAGAGGGGTGGCCTGGGCCACACGGGGGAGGGTGCGGCGGGGCGGGCGGCAGGGTGGCCGGCAGCTCACAGCGCGGGCTCGGGCGCACGGTCCGCCGCCCGGAGGGGGAGCTCCGCCAGCGGAGAGCCGGCCTCCGCGCGCGCCACTCGCACGCACGCCCACAGCAGCGCCTCCGCGTTCGGCAGCCACGGGTGCCGCACCTCCGGGGCGACCAACCAGCGGGAGACGGGGGGCGCGG
Source organism: Streptomyces sp. SCA2-17 (assembly GCF_044336695.1). Taxonomy (NCBI): domain Bacteria; kingdom Bacillati; phylum Actinomycetota; class Actinomycetes; order Kitasatosporales; family Streptomycetaceae; genus Streptomyces; species Streptomyces sp. SCA2-17. The sequence continues at coordinate 2,091,434 of NZ_CP117521.1, read as the reverse complement.
GCTCGTCCGGGCCCGGGGGGTAGAGCGGCGGGATGGTCACGGTGTCCCCCGTGCCGTGGCACAGCAGCGGGGGCATCGCGCGCGCCCACTCCTCCCAGCCGAGCAGCGCGGGCAGGCGCTGGGCGGTGCCGGGGGCCGCGAACAGCTGGAGCCGGCCGCGCTGGACGGCGACCGGGCCCGAGCCCGGCCCCTTCCCCCATAACCGGTCCAGCACCCGGCGGCCGAACAGGGCCGGCGCGCTGACCACGTCGAACGCGACGCCGCACGGCAGCACGACCGGGCCGGCCGGGCAGTCGATCCACAGCGCGTGCACGCTCCGGGGGAAGGGGCTGGCCGAGGCGAGCCAGTCCGCCCCGGCGAGGGTGACGTGGGATGCGGTGCCGGGGAGCCGGGAGGAGACGCCGGGGGCATCGCCGCGCCGGGGGAGCGGCCGGATGAGCGGATCGCGCGGGTCGTACTGCCGAGAGGTCATGGCGCCCATGCTCAGCGGTGCGGCCGCGGCGGATCCGGGTAGTTGCGGAAGTCGGGACAGCGCGGGGTGCGGTGCGCTATTTTGCGCGCCGCATATGCCAACGGCCCATGGTCGTCGTGGTGACCACGGGCCGTCCGGGGTGCGAGAGGTCCCCGGACCGGGGTGCGGCGCGCCTCAAGCGGCGCCGGTCACTCCTCGGTCCCGCCACCGCGCAGCAGGTCACGGCCGAACTCGACCATCTTCTTCGCATAGTCCTCGCTCCACTCGGCGCGCTCGGCGATCACGGCCGTGGACAGCCGGTCGAAGCGCCGGGGGTCGGCGAGCTGGGCCGCCGCCACGGCCTGGAACTCGGTCGCCCGGTCGGCCGCGGCACGGAAGGCCAGCGCGAGCTCCGTGGAACGGGCCAGCAGCTCACGGGGGTCCTCGATCGACTCAAGATCGAAGAAGTGCTCGGGATCGGCGACCGCCTCCGGGGGCTCGAAGAGCAGCTGCGCGGGCTTCAGACGACGCGGCCGGTCGCTCGGACCCGCGTCGGGAGCCGACTGCGGCTCGGACATGTACATACCTCCAGGATCGTCTGCACCGCCCTCCATTGTCCTGCGCACCGCAAGGGGGCCCTGCGGGCGGGCCCGACGGCTTCCCGGCAGGCCCCTTCCTCCGCCGCAGCGGCGGGATCGCCGACGGCGCTGTCCGGCGGTGCCGTGCCACGCTTAACCCCCGCGCGCACGCCAGGTCCGGCACCGCCGGGAGGCCCGCCGCCGTCCTCACGGCCGCCACGCCACCCTGTGCTCGGTCAAGTGCGCCAGCACCGCGTGGTTCGCCTCCCACCCGTCAGGGAACTTCACCGTCACCCCCAGCTGCACCGGCTCGGTCGACGGATGGTCGTCCAGGAGGCGGTCCACGCCCGCGCGGCACACGACGATGCACGCGTGCCGGTGCCGTGAGGCGAGGACGCACAGGCGGCCCGTCTCCAGGTGGAAGGCCGTCGCGTCCGGGCGGCCCGAGAGCGGGTGGAGGACGACCGTCACGTCGAATTCCCGGCCCTGGAGCCGGTTCGCCGTGTCGACCGTGACGCCCTGCACGCCCAGGCCGGCCAGCGCCGTACGGACCGCGGCGGCCTGGTCGCGGTGGGCCGTGCCGACCGCGATCCGGGCGGCCGTGAGCGGCACCGGATCCGGCCCGGCCTCGCTGACCGTCACCCCGCCCCGGTCCAGCAGCCGCCGCACGACGCGCGCGACCGCGCCGACCGCCTCCGGGTCCGTGCGCGGCGTGTGCCGGGCGGGGAGCTCCAGCAGGCCCCAGCCCGAGACGGCCGCCTCGTCCAGCACCCGGTCCGGGCCGGAGCCGTCCGACGCCACGCCGAAGGACAGCCGCCGGGCGCCGTGGTCCGTGCCGCTGCGGAAGGGCGTGTACGGATAGAAGGCGGCGGACACCAGCGGCGCGGCGGACGCGGGCAGCCGCCAGGACACCGGCAGCCGGTGCTGCGGCAGCCGCGGGTTGTGGGCGAGCAGCGTGCTCACCGCGCTCGCCGACGGGTCGTACGACAGCCCGGCCCACTGCGCGACGCCGTCCGCCCCCACCACGCTGAAGGGGTCCAGCTGCCCGGGGTCGCCCACGAACAGCGCCCGCTCGAAGAGCCCGGCCACGGCGAGCAGGGCGTCCGACCGCATCTGGTAGGCCTCGTCCACGATCGCGTGGCCCCACGGCTCGGCGACCTTCGTGTGCGCCCACTTCGCGGCCGTGGACACCACGACCGGCAGCCCCGCCAGCTCGGCGGCCTTCGCGGAGGTCACCACGGAGGGCAGGGCGTCGAGCGCCCGGTCGTACGGGTTCGTGTCGCTGCTGTGCAGCCGCCCCACCGGCAGCTCGGGGTCCTTCGCGGCCAGCCGCAGCACCAGGTCGTCCACCTGGGCGTTGGTCTGCGCGACGACCATCAGCGGGCGGCCCGCCGCGGCCAGCTCCCGCGCGGCCCGGACGACGAGCGTCGACTTGCCCGCGCCCGGCGGCGAGTCGACCACGACGCCGCGCTCCGGGCTGTGCAGGGTGTCGTGCAGGATCCGGCGCGTGACGTCTTCGGCGGCCGCGCCGGGGTCCCAGGCGCGCCCGCGCGGCGGCGGCACCGCCCCCGCGTTCTCCGGGTGCATCGTGGGCGTCCTCACAGCAGGTCCTCCGCGGTCACGGGATCGGGCAGCTCCGCCGCCGGCTCGCCGGGCGGCCCGCCGTGCGTCCACGGCGTCCGCTCGGGATCGGGCAGCTCCGGGCCGCCGCGCGGGGCGTGCTCGAAGAGCGTCCAGCACACGCGGTCCCCCTTCTCCGGCACCGAACCCGGCTCGGGCACCCGGCCCCGGCCCATGCCGCCCGTCAGACGCACCGTCAGGGACCCCGGATCACCGGGCACGTGCCCCGCGAACTCGCCGGGCTGCGCCTTGCCGTCCGGCAGGGCGCGGTACACCTTCGCCCCCTCGGTCAGATACGGGCCGTCGTCCGTGCGCACGGTGACCAGCGGCCTGGGCCGCGGCACCTTCGCCTCCGTGTACTCCATCACCACTTCGGTCACCTCCCCCGCGAACGCCTCGCCCGCCAGCCGCCGGCCGGCCATCACCAGCGGATCGTCCAGCGCCTCCTGAGCCTCCAGCTGCGCCTGGGCCGCCTCCCGCGCCGCGAGCTTGCGGGCGGCCGTCACCGCGTCGTCCCGCCGGGGCTGCGGCGGCTCGCCGGCCCGGACGCGGTCCCGGTGCGCGGTGTAGGACCAGCGGTCCCGCTTCCAGCGCTCGCCGGCCCGCTCCCCCTCGGGCAGCGCCCGCAGCAGGTCGACGCCGCGCCAGACCGCGTCCCACGTGGGGCGCAGCTGCGTCTCCAAGAGCGCGCGGATCTCCTCCGCGGCCCCCGGCAGCCCGGCGTCGTGGCGCGCGACGGCCGGGGCCAGGAGCTTGTTGTCGAAGGCGGGGTCGGTGGCCGGGCCGGCGGGCGGGTGGAGCAGCTGCCCGGCCGCGTCCCGCGCGAGCTCCGCGCGCAGCGCCGCCTCCGCGCCCGTCAGCCCCTCCGGGGGGTCGATCCAGGCGAGCAGTGCCCCCAGGTGCTGGTCCTCCAGAGTGCTCTGGCCGGTGGCCCAGTGGCGGCCGAGGAACTCCGTCATCGGCAGCAGCAGCGACGAGCCGGGCACCCGCGCGCGCTCGCCGAAGTGCGTGAGCCAGCGGCCGAGGAGCGGCACGCGCGGGGGAGCGGGGTGGGGCGCTTCGGGGTCCTGCTCCGCGGTGCGGCGGAAGCGCATGGAGCGCCCGAGCAGCCGTACGTACGAGACGGCCGCCGCGCCCGGCACCAGCAGCTGCGGCGCCCCGGCGCACAGCTCGGCCTGGACCGTGACCTTCTTGCCGGTCTCCGGGTCGGTCTCCTTGCGCTCCTCCAGCGTGATGTCTCCGGCGAACCCCTCGACGTAGGGCAGCATCTCCTCGGCCAGCTCGGCGAGAAACGCGAAGCGCAGGTCACGGTCGCGCGGCTGCGGCACGGCCAGCAGCCGGGGCCGCTCGCGCTCGGTGCCGACGAGCGCGCCGAGCGGGGCGCCGGCCTCGCCCGCCGTGGTCAGTGGGACGAACACCAGCGGCCGTTCGGCCAGATGCCGGTGGCGCACGGTGGTCAGGGGATGTGCGCGCCCGTCCCGTACGGCTTCGAGCCGGGCGAGCGTCGTGATCAGCGACATGCGGCCTCGCTTCCCGTGAACGGCGGGGCCAGGGCCTCCGCGCGGAGGGCCGCGGCGCGGCGCAGCGCGACGACGGTGGGATCGGACGCACCGCCGGGCGCTCCTTCGGGCACGGGAGCGTCCCCGAGCGCGGCGGCGAGCACGGACTCGACGGTCGTCAGCCCGCCCAGCTCCCCGCGCAGCCCCCGGCCGAGGGCGGCGACGGACCCCTCGGCCCGGGCCCGGGCGCGGCAGTGGAAGGCCAGCTCGCAGGCGGCCAGGCACTCCGGCGCGTAGGCGGCGGCGACGGCTTCGACGGCGGCGGCGAGCTCCCCGGCGGGCCTGCGCGCCGTCTTGCCGTCGTCGGCGAGGCACAGGTCGAAGGTGGTGCCGGCGGGCAGCTCCGCGGCGATGTCCTCGACGCGGGCGAGCCGGGCGAGCTGGCGGCGGGTGGTGGCGCGCGGCTTGCGCACGTCGACGAGCCCGGCGACCGGGACGTTGGCGAAGTCCTTGGGGCAGACGAGCAGGATCTCGTGACGTACGCGCGCGGGGTCGCCGTCGCCGACCCGGGCCGCGAGCTCCTCCAGCGCGAGGACGTAGACGGCGGCCTGCCGGGCGGCGGCGCCCACCTTGCCCGGGTCGGCCGCACCGTCGATCACCGGAAAGGACTTGATCTCCACGACCGTCCACGTCCCGTCGGGGTGGACGACCACGGCGTCGGGTTCGAGGAAGGCGGGCGCGCCCGCCACGGGGAGGGCGAGCAGCGGGTGGTCGAGGAGCGCCCAGCGGCCGGCGGCCGTGGCCTCGCGCAGGGCGAGCGCCGTCCGGGCGGTGCGGCCCTCGGGGCCGCCTGCGGTCAGGTCGGGGACATCGACGGAGCCGGGCGCGGGGGCCGGAGCGCCGTCGCGCAGCTGCTCGTGGAGCAGCCGGACGAGCTCCGTGCCGCCGTCGGCCTTGGCGCGGGCCTCGAAGGAATGGCCGCGCGCTATCGCGAACTGCGACTGCCCGAAGGCGGCCGGCGCGCCGAGGGCCCGGGCCAGGGCCGACTTGTCGACTCCGGCGCCGTCCAGCAGGACCCGGCGGCGGCAGCCGGGGTTGGCGGCGAGGGCCGCGAGGGCGCGGGCGTCGAGCGGGCGCTGCGCGCTGCCCGGCCCGCGCAGCTCAGCGAGCCGCTGCCGCAGTGTCGCCGGTGCGGCTTTCGCCGGCCCTGCCGTGGGCCGGCTGTCGGGGGATCTGGTCACTGGCATCCGCCTCGAAGGGTCGCTGCGGCGCTCCCGGACGGCCGTCTCCTGCGGCGGAGCGGGAGGCCGCTGCCCGGGAAAGCGCTGTACCCGCCGAAGTCTCGCACCCGGCACTGACATGCGCGGGCGTCCCGGCCGTTTCCCCGCGTCCCGCGCCGGTCAGGCGGCTCTTGACGAGGTCGGCCAGCCGCAGCGCGGGCTTGGCCAGCAGCAGGCCGGCGACCATCACGGCGGCGCCCGCCACGGCGTCGAGGAAGTAGTGGTTGGCGGTGCCCATCACGACGAGGGTGATGGCCAGCGGGTAGATCACGCCGGCCGCCTTGGCCCAGGCGGTGCGGCCCTGGCGCCAGAGGACGACGCCGCACCACAGGGCCCAGCCGACGTGGAGGCTCGGCATCGCGGCGTACTGGTTGGTCATCCCGCCGAGGCCGCGGGGGGCGCTCGCTTCGCCGCCCCACCAGCCGTACGAGCCGTACTGCGCCATCGTGTCGACGAAGCCCTGGCCGGCGTCGAGGAGCCGGGGCGGGCAGGTGGGCAGCAGGGTGAAACCGACGAGGCCGATGAGGGTGGAGATCATCAGCCAGCTGCGCTGGAGGCGGTATTCGGCGGGGCGGCGCCGGAAGAGCCAGATGAGGATCGCGGGCGTGAGCAGATAGTGCAGCGACGCATACGCGAAGTCGGCGGGTATGCCGAGGGCCGGGTGCTCGGTGAACAGCCGGTTGAGCGGGTGCTCGAAGTTTATTCGGAACGTTTTCTCAAGATCGAGAATGGCCAGGCCGTGGTCGACGGCGGGCTCTACCGTGCCCCGGACGAGCAGCCGGCCGGCGGAGTACAGCCCGTACACCACGGCGATCAGCGGCAGCTCGGTCCACCAGCGCGGCCGCTTCCGAAGCGGTGCAGTGCGGTACATCCGTACGCTCTCCATTTGTCCGTCGGCCAACAAGCGCGCATGCCACCGTACGGTGTACGTCGCATCGATCGCACACCGCCCCGCGACTTCCCGGATGCTCCGAGTTCGTCCGCTGTTCCGCCGTGTGTTATGCCGCTTGTTCTGCCATGTGCTCTGCCGTGCGGACGGGTGCGGTGAGGGAGACGTCCCGGCCCCGGCCCGGGTTGCCTGTGACCGGTGTGAAGAATGCGGCTCTGCGGGTGAGCGATGATGGAGGGCGAGCAGATCGTTTCTGTCGCCGTTCTTTTGAAATCCTTAGTGCGGTGCGGCGCTCTGTGATGAGTTCTGTTGGAAATATCACCGAACACTGATGAAGGGGCGCGTCATGGCACCGCGGATCCTGCTGGCCCGGCACGGACAGACCGCATGGTCGCTGTCCGGCAAGCACACCGGCCGCACGGACATCCCGCTCCTCGACGAGGGCCGGCGCGGCGCCGAGCTCCTGGGCGAGCGCCTGCACCGCGCCCCCTGGAACGGCCTGCCGGACACCGAGATCCGCACCAGCCCCCTGCTGCGCGCCCACGAGACCTGCGAGCTGGCCGGCTTCGGTGACCGGGCCACCCCCTGGGACGCCCTCATGGAGTGGGACTACGGCGCCTACGAGGGCATGACCCCCGCCGAGATCAAGGCGCAGCGCCCCGGCTGGCTGATCTGGCGCGACGGCGTCCCGGAGGGCGAGAAACTCGCCGAGGTCAGCGCCCGCGCCGACGAGGTCGTCGAGTGGGCCCGCTCCGCCGACCGCGACGTGCTGGTCTTCGCGCACGGCCACATCCTGCGCACCATCGCGGCCCGCTGGATGGGCGAGGACATCTTCTTCGGTTCCCGCATCCGCCTCGACCCGACCTCGCTGTCCATCCTCGGCTGGGCCTACGGCGCCCCGGCGCTCGAACGCTGGAACGACACCGGCCACCTCGCCTGACGCCCCCGCCCCGCCCGGGCGCCCCCGCGCGAGCTCCCTCCTACGGGTGAGGAGGGCGCGGCCGGAGCGATGATCGCCTCGTCCGAGGGAATGATCGGATGCCGGGACTGGGCGCGGCGCGGCGTAGCTCCGCGGAGCCGCGCCCCGGAGGAAAGGGCAGTGAGCGATGGCACCTGGCAGCGCGACGGAAACGGGCCCCCGCAGGCACACCGCCCCCGCGCCGTGAGCCGACCCTCGCGCCGCCGCGAGGCGGCCGTCGGGATCGCCGCCACGCTCGCCGCGGTCCTCTTCGCCGCCTGCGCCGAGGACGCCCGCACGGGCGAGGGCGGCGGCAGCGGCGCCGGCGTCCGCAGCACGACCGTCACCGTCGGCACCTTCGGCGTCTTCGGCTACAAACAGGCCGGTCTCTACGCCGAGTACGAACGGCTGCACCCCGAGATCACGATCAAGGAGAGCGTGATCGAGCGGAACGACGCCTACTACCCGCAGCTCCTCACCCACCTCGCCGCCGGCGGCGGCCTCGCCGACATCCAGGCCGTCGAGACGGGCAACATCAATGAGGTCGTCACCACCCAGGCCGACCGCTTCGTCGACCTCTCCCGCGTCAAGGGCATCCACCGGAGCGACTGGCTGCCCTGGAAGTGGGCCCAGGCCACCACGCGCAGCGGCCGCACCATCGGCCTCGGCACGGACATCGGCCCCATCGCCGTCTGCTACCGCAAGGACCTCTTCGCCAAGGCCGGCCTGCCCACCGACCGCGAGAGCGTGGGCCGCCTCTGGGCCGGCGACTGGCAGAAGTACATCGACACCGGCAAGCGGTACATGGCCCGGGCCCCCGCCGGCACCGTCTTCACCGACTCGGCCGCCGGCATCTACAACGCCTCCGTCCACGCCCACGCCGAGCGCTACTACGACCACAGCGGCCGGCCCGTCTACCGCACCAGCCGCGCCGTCAAGGAGTCCTGGGACCTCGCCATGCAGGCCGCCACGGGCGGCCTGACCGCCCGCCTCAAGCAGTTCGAGAAGCCCTGGGACCAGGCCTACGCCAACGGCCGCTTCGCCTCCGTGGCCTGCCCGCCCTGGATGCTCGGCTACATCAAGGAGAAGGCCGGCGCCGAGGGCGCGGACAAGTGGGACGTCGCCGCGGCCCCCCGCCCCGCCAACTGGGGCGGCTCCTTCATCACCGTCCCCAAGGCCGCCCGGCACCGCACCGCGGCCACCGCCCTCGCCGCCTGGCTCACCGCCCCCGAACAGCAGGCCAAGCTGTTCGGCCGGCAGGCCAGCATCCCCTCGACCCCCGCCTCCTACGCCATGCCCCTCGTCCGGGATGCCCGCAACCCCTACTTCTGCGGCGCGCCCACCGGCCGGATCTTCTCCGCCGCGGCCCGCGCCATCCCCACCCTCGTCATCGGCCCGAAGGAGCAGCAGATCGGCACCGCCTTCACCGACATCGGCATCCCCCAGGTCGAGCAGCAGGGCAAGTCCCCCCGGGCCGGCTGGAAGGCGGCGCAGAAGGAGATCGACAACGTGGTGGACACATGACCGGCAATGGGATGGACGCATGACGGCCACGGCCCGCACCCCGGCGGCCGCCGGAACACCCGTGCCCCGCCCGCCCCGTGCCCAGGGCAGCACCGCCCCGGGCCCCTGGCGCAGCCGCCTCTACCGCTGGGACGTGCGCTACAGCCCCTACGCCTTCGTCGCCCCCTTCTTCCTCTTCTTCGGCGCCTTCGGCCTCTTCCCCCTCATCTACACCGGATGGGCCTCGCTGCACCGGGTGGAGCTGGCCTCCCCGGACCACATGGAGTGGGTCGGCCTGCACAACTACGTCCGGCTGCTGGACGACGTGTTCTTCTGGAACGCCCTGCGCAACACCCTCACCATCGGCGTCCTCTCCACCGTCCCCCAGCTGCTGATGGCCCTCTGGCTCGCCCACCTCCTGCACTACCGGCTGCGCGCCGCCACCTTCTGGCGCGTCGCCCTCCTCACCCCGTACGCCACCTCCGTCGCCGCCGCCACCCTCGTCTTCGTCCTCCTCTACGGCCGCGACTACGGCATGGTCAACTGGGCCCTCGGCGCCCTCGGCATCAGCCCCGTCGACTGGCAGAACGGCACCTGGAGCTCCCAGATCGCCGTCTCCTCGATCGTCATCTGGCGGTGGACGGGCTACAACGCCCTGATCTATTTGGCCGCCATGCAGGCCGTGCCCGACGAGCTGTACGAGTCCGCGGCCCTGGACGGCGCCTCCCGCCGGCAGCAGTTCCGCTACGTGACCGTGCCCGCCCTGCGCCCCACGATCCTCTTCACCGTCGTCGTCTCCACCATCGGCGCCACCCAGCTCTTCGGCGAGCCCCTGCTCTTCGGCGGGGCGGGGGGCCAGAAGGGCGGGGCCTCGCACCAGTTCCAGACCCTCGGCCTCTACCTCTACGAACAGGGCTGGTTCAACTTCCACCTCGGGCGCGCCTCCGCCGTCGCCTGGACGATGTTCCTGATCCTGTTGCTGATCGCCGCGGCCAACATGCTGATCGCGCGGCGGCTGAGGAAGAGCCACTGAGGGGCTGCTGCCGTGACGCTCACGACGACCGGACGACCGAAACGCGAAGGCCCCGGCCCCCGGCGGCGGCCCCGGGCCCGCACGGCGGCCCTCCGCAGGCTCCGCCGCCTCGGCCGCCGCCTCCGCCCCCGCCGGCCGGGCAGGCAAGCACTCACCCCCGCCACCGCCCGCACCCGCGCCGGCCGCCAGCTGCACGGCGGCCCCCTCACCTACGCCGTGCTCGCCGTCTTCACCGCCGGCTCGCTCTTCCCCCTCGTCTGGACGGCCGTCACCGCCTCCCGCGACAACATGCGCCTCGCGAAGACCCCGCCGCCCTTCTGGTTCGGCACCCGGCTCGCCGAGAACACCGCCACCGCCTGGACCGAGGCCAACATGGGCCTCGCCCTCCTCAACACCCTGCTCGTCGCCGGCACCGTCGCCCTCGGCACGGTGCTCTTCTGCACCGTCGCCGGATTCGCCTTCGCCAAGCTGAAGTTCCGCTTCAGCGGCGCGCTGCTGCTCCTGACGATCGGCACCATGATGGTGCCGCCGCAGCTCAGCGTCGTCCCCCTCTTCATGGTCATCGCCGAACTCAAGTGGACCGATCAGCTCCAGTCGGTGGTCCTGCCCACCCTCGTCAGCGCCTTCGGCGTCTTCTTCATGCGCCAGTACTTGCTGGAGGCGCTCCCGGGCGAGCTCGTCGAGGCCGCCCGCGTCGACGGCGCCAGCAGCCTCCGCATCATCTGGCACGTCGTCTTCCCCGTCGCCCGGCCCGCGATGGCCGTGCTCGCCATGCTCTCCTTCGTCCAGGCCTGGAACGACTTCTTCTGGCCGATCATCGCCCTCACCCAGGAGAACCCGACCGTGCAGGTGGCCCTCACGGGCCTCGGCCGCGGCTACGTCCCCGACCAGGCCGTGATCATGGCCGGGGCGCTGCTGGGGACCCTGCCGCTGCTGCTCGCCTTCACCCTCTTCGGCAAACAGATCGTCGGCGGCATCATGCGGGGCGCCGTCAAGGGCTGACCGCCCCCCTGACCACCCCACTGGCCTCCGCCCACCCCGCTCCCCCTTCTCCCGTTCCTCCCGGGCCGTCTACCTACTTACGGAGACCCGATGACCGTGAACTTCCCGCCCGGCTTCCTCTGGGGCACCGCCACCGCCGCCTACCAGATCGAGGGCGCACCCCACGCCGACGGCCGCACCCCCTCCATCTGGGACACCTTCTCCCACACCCCCGGCAGGACCCTCGGCGGCGACACCGGCGACACGGCCACCGACCACTACAACCGCCGCCGCGACGACGTCCGCCTGATGGCCGACCTCGGCCTCGGTGCGTACCGCTTCTCCGTCTCCTGGCCGCGCGTCCAGCCCTCGGGCCGCGGCCACCCCAACCAGCCGGGCCTGGACTTCTACCGCGCCCTCGTCGACGACCTCCTCGAACACGGCATCCGTCCCGTCCTGACCCTCTACCACTGGGACCTGCCGCAGGAGCTGGAGACGGCGGGCGGCTGGCCCGAGCGCGGCACCGCCCACCGCTTCGCCGACTACGCCCACCTCGTCGCCGAGGCCCTCGGCGACCGCGTCGACATGTGGACCACCCTCAACGAGCCCTGGTGCAGCGCCTTCCTCGGCTACGGCTCCGGCGTGCACGCCCCCGGCCGGGCCGACGAGCTGGCCGCCCTGCGCGCCGCCCACCACCTCAACCTCGCCCACGGCCTGGGCGCCCAGGCCCTGCGCGCGGCCCTGCCCTCCCACGGGCAGGTGTCGGTCACCCTCAACCCCGGCGTCGTCCGGGCCTTCACCGACGCCCCCCAGGACATCGACGCTCAGCGGCGCATCGACGCCCTGGCCACCCGTATCTTCACGGGGCCCATGCTGCACGGCTCGTACCCGGAGGATCTCTTCGCCGACACGGCGGGCATCACGGACTGGGCGTTCGTGCACGACGGCGACCCGGGCGTCATCAAGCACCCCCTCGACTCGCTGGGCATCAACTACTACACACCCACAGTGGTATCAGCCGCCACTGACAACGGCCTGCCCGGCGAGGCCCCGGAACCCTCGCCCTGGCCGGGCGCCGCCGGCGTCGCCTTCCACCGCCCGCCCGGCAAGCGGACCGCCATGGACTGGTCCGTCGACCCCACCGGCCTGTACGACCTGCTGGTCCGCTTCGCGGAGGAGGTCCCCGGCCTGCCCCTGGTGGTCACCGAGAACGGCGCCGCGTACGACGACAAGCCCGACGGCGACGGCACGGTGCACGACCCCGAGCGCATCGCCTACCTGCACGCCCACCTCGACGCCGTCCGGCGGGCCATCGCCGACGGCGCCGACGTCCGCGGCTACTTCCTCTGGTCGCTGCTCGACAACTTCGAATGGGCCCACGGCTACAGCAAGCGCTTCGGCGCGGTCCACGTCGACTACGCCACCCAGACCCGCACCCTCAAGACCAGCGCCCGCTGGTACTCCCAGGTCGCCCGGACGGGTCAGCTGCCGCTGTATTAGCGGCTGTCCCGCCGGTCCGGGGTCACTCGAAGACCGACGGCGGCGGCTCCGGCGACGGCCGGGCGCTCGCGTCCGTGACCGGAGCCGCGCCGCCCGTGAAGTCCGCCAGCGCCCGCCCGTGTTCGACCCGCCCCTGGTGCGGGTCGGACGCGGCCCGGCGGGTCAGCTCGGCGACCGGCAGGGCGTGGTCGGAGGCGAGCAGCACGGCGTTGCCGAAGCGGCGCCCGCGCAGCACCGCCGGGTCGGCGGTCAGGCAGAGCTCGGGGAAGACCGTGCCTACCGTCGCGATCTGGGACTTCACGTAGGCCAGCGGCGGGCCGTCCGCGAGGTTCGCGGCGTAGAAGCCGCCCGGCCGCAGCGCCCGCCGCACCTCGGCGGCGAACTCGGCGCTGGTCAGGTGCGCCGGCGTGCGGGCGCCGCTGAAGACGTCGGCGATGATCAGATCGGCCCAGCCGTCGGGCACCTTGGCCAGCCCCTCGCGGGCGTCGCAGCCCCGCACCCGGATCCGCCAGCCGCTGTCCAGCGGCAGCTCCCGCCGTACGAACTGCACGAGCGGCGCGTCGATCTCCACGATCTGCTGGGTCGAGCGGGGGCGCGTCGCCGCGACGTACCGGGCGAGGGTGAAGGCGCCGCCGCCCAGGTGGAGCGCCTGGATCGGCTTGCCGGGCGGCGCGGCGAGGTCGGCGATGTGGCCGAGACGGCGCTGGTAGGCGAAGTCCAGGTACGCGGGGTCGTCGAGATCCACGTGGGACTGGGGCGCGCCGTCGATCAGGAGGGTGAACCCCCGGGGCCGGTCACGGTCGGGCACGAGTTCGGCGAGCCCGCCGCCGACCTGCTCCGCGACCGCTTCGGCGGCGCGGCCGCGCCCTTGCTTCTTCTTGACCTTGCCCACCCGGCAAGTATCGCCCAGGGGGGAGGGGCGGCTAGCGGCAGCGGTCGACCGCCGCGATCGTCCGGGCGGCCTCGCCGAGGGCGGCGCGCAGGACCGCCGGGTCCGTGGCGGAGGAGAAGGCGGCCTCCGGGGCGACGAGCCAGCCGGCGCCGGTGAGCAGCACCCCCTCGGGGACCGCGCGGAGCCCCCGGCCGTGGGTCTGGGTGCAGGCGCTACCCGGCACGTCCCAGGCGTCGGCGGTGCCGGGGGGCACCAGGAAGCCGAGGGTGTCGCACTCGTCGTCGTGGAGGACGGGGCCGACGCCGTCGCGCAGCCGGAGGATGTCGACCGCCTCCAGGCCCTGCCGGGCGGGGACGGTGACCAGGTCGCACGCGCCGGCGTCGGGGCCGAGGCCCGCCGCCCGGGGCGCGCAGGGAGAAGGGCTGCGGTCCTGACGCGGCTGGTGCAGGGCCGTCGTCCGCGAGCTGCTGCTGTCCACTCCGGCCTCCACCAAGGGAAACCCCTCCTCCGCCGTGCCACTACGCTCCGCATCGAGCGCGCTCAACGTGCTCAACGCGCGAAGGGCGTCAACGGCAACGGGTACATGCCGTCACAAAGGATGGCACTTCATGGCGGATCGCGGGTGGGATATCCCGTTTGTAGCGAAACGAGGGGCCGAACGGGGGGAACGGGTCACCGATTGCCGGTACGGTCGCGCCCATGGTGTCGCCCCACGCGCCGAACGAGGCGTTCCGGCAGCTGCGGGGCGCCCGTTCGGCGGCCGAGTTCGCGGCGGCCGTACGGCGGGCGGCCCGCGAGATCGGCGAGCAGGTCTCGTGCGACGCGCGCTACATCGGCCGCGTCGAGTCCGGGGAGATCCGCTGCCCCAACTACGCCTACGAGCGGGTGTTCCGGCACATGTTCCCCGGCTGCGAACCGGAGGACATGGGCTTCGTCCCGCGCGAGGTGGTCCGCGGGCGGGGGACCCGTAGCAAGGAGGGCCGGGGGAGCGCACCCTCCGACCGCTCCGACCAGCCCAAGGAGAGCGACGTGTTGCGGCGCGCGTTCATGACCGGCAGTACGGCGGCCGCGGTGGCCGCGGCCTCACTGGGGGCCGCCGCCCCGGCCGCCGCCCTGGTGCGCGCCCCGCGCCGCGCCGGCGAGGCCGAGGCGTCCGCCGTCGAGCAGGCCGTCCGCCGCATCCGGCTGCTGGACGACCGGCACGGCGCCGACGGCCTCTACCGCCGCGCCACGCGGCCGCTCCGGCTCGCCTACGAGCTCCTCGACGCCGGCACCCGCCGCCAGTCCGTCGCCGACCGGCTCCAGGCGGGTGCGGGCGAACTCTCGCTGTCCGTGGGCTGGCTGGCCCACGACTCGGGCCGCTTCGCCGACGCCCGCTCGCACTACGCCGAGGCGCTCGCCACGGCCCGGGTCGCCGGGGACGCGGCCCTGGAGGCCCACGCGTTCTGCAACACCGCGTTCCTCGCGCGCGATGCGGGCCGCCCGCGGGAGGCGGTGCGCGCGGCGCAGGCCGCCCAGGGCGCGGCCAGGGGCCTGTCCTCCGCGCGGCTGATGTCCCTGCTGGCCCTGCGGGAGGCCGGCGGCTGGGCCGGGCTCGGCGACCGGGCCGCCTGTGAAGCCGCCCTGCTGCGGGCGCGGACGCTCTTCGGCCGCGGCCCGGGCGACGCGGACCCCGAGTGGATGAGCTTCTTCGGCGAGGCCGAACTGGAGGGGCTGGAGGCGCAGTGCCGGTCGGCGCTCGGCGACTGGCGGCGGGCGGCCGTGCACGCGCGCCGCGCCGTCGACCTCCAGGACGCCCACTTCGCCCGCAACATCGCCCTCTTCACCGCGCAGCTCGCGGGCGACCTGGCCCGGGCCGGCGCGCCGGACGCGGCGGCCGCCGCCGGGGAGCGCGCGCTGGACCTGCTGGCCGAGGTCCGCTCGGCGCGGATCCGGGCGATGCTCGCCACCACGGCCCGGCTGCTCGGCGGCCGGTACGGCGGGGAGCCGTCGGTCGCGACCTTCCTGGAGCGACACGCCGCGGACTGACACCGGACGGCGTACGCGCGGCCCGCGCCCGGGGGAACGGGAAGGGCCGCACCACGACAAGGGCCCCGGTCCGCTTCCGCGAACCGGGGCCCTCTGTCAGGGTGAGTAACGGGACTTGAACCCGCGACATCCTGGACCACAACCAGGTGCTCTGCCAGCTGAGCTATACCCACCATGTTTGTCCGGCGTGTTTCCCACCGGCCGAGAAGAAGTCTACAGGGTCTTCGGGGGTGCTCGCTCCCGGCTTTCGGCCGAGCCGGGAGCGAGCTGTGTCACACCGCCTTGGCGGGCAGGACGTGCTTGGCCGCGATGGCCTTCGCCGTGTCGGAGTCCGGGCCGGGCTGCGGCACGAAGATCGCCTCGCGGTAGTAGCGGAGCTCGGCGATCGACTCGCGGATGTCGGCGAGAGCGCGGTGGTTGCCGCTCTTCTTGGGGCTGGAGAAGTAGGCCCGCGGATACCAGCGGCGGGCCAGCTCCTTCACCGACGACACGTCGACGATCCGGTAGTGCAGGTGGGACTCCAGGGCCGGCATGTCCCGCGCGAGGAAACCGCGGTCCGTGCCGACCGAGTTCCCGCACAGCGGGGCCTTGCCCGGCTCCGCGACGTGCTCGCGGACGTAGGCGAGGACCTGCTGCTCGGCGTCCTCCAGGGTGGTGCCCGCCTCCAGCTCCGCGAGCAGCCCGGAAGCCGTGTGCATCTGGCGCACCACCTCGGGCATGGTGACGAGGGCCTCGGCGGGCGGGCGGACGACGATGTCCACGCCGTCGCCGAGGATGTTCAGCTCCGAGTCGGTCACCAGGGCAGCCACCTCGATGAGCGCGTCGTCCGACAGCGAGAGCCCGGTCATCTCGCAGTCGATCCACACCATGCGATCGTTCATGCTCCTCACCCTACGGGGCGCTCCCGCTGGCCGGGCAGGCGTGGGGTGTAGAGGTCCGACTCCGGCTTGCCCGGCTCCGTCGCATTCACCCCGTATCCACCGGTATGCCCGCCCGGTACGCCCGGAATGCCCGGATGGGCGCCGTGCGGACCATGGCCCGGGTGCCCGCCGTGCGCCGGCGGCGGCCCGCCGAGGACCCCGCCCCCGCCGGAGGCGGCGTGGGCCGGAGCCATGGCGGCTCGCCGGAGGGCCATCACCGACGGCTCCCCGGTCCGCTGCTCGCCGATCTCCGGCCGGTCGAACCGGTCCGGACGCTCCCGCTCCGTACGCCCCTCGCGCTCGGCCCGCTCGGGGCGGTCGGCCGAGCCGCTATGGGGCCTGCGCGCGCGGTACGCCGCCCGGTAGGCGGCGGGGGAGGACCCCAGCTGCCGGCGGAAGTGCCCGCGCAGCGCCACCGGGGAGCGGAACCCGCAGCGGCCGGCGACCTCGTCCACCGAATAGTCGGAGGTCTCCAGCAGCCGCTGTGCCTGGAGCACCCGCTGGGTGATCAGCCACTGCAAAGGCGCGCTCCCGGTGAGCGAGCGGAACCGCCGGTCGAAGGTCCGGCGGGACATGTACGCGCGGGCGGCGAGCGTCTCCACGTCGAACTGCTCGTGGAGGTGCTCCAGCGCCCAGGCGACGACCTCGGCGAGCGGGTCGGCGCCGATCTCCTCCGGTAAAGACCTGTCGAGGTAGCGCTCCTGCCCGCCGCTGCGGCGCGGCGGGACGACGAGCCGGCGGGCCAGCGCCCCGGCCGCGTCGGCTCCGTGGTCGGTGCGGACGATGTGCAGGCACAGGTCGATGCCTGCCGCGGTGCCCGCGGAGGTCAGTACGTCACCGTCGTCGACGAAGAGCTCCCGCGGGTCCACGTGGACCGACGGATAGCGCTTGGCGAGCGTGGGCGCGTACATCCAGTGGGTGGTGGCGGGCCTGCCGTCGAGCAGTCCCGCCGCGGCCAGTACGAAGGCCCCGGTGCACAGCCCGACGATGCGGGCGCCCTCCTCATGGGCGCGGCGCAGTGCGTCGAGTGCGGCGGTGGGCGGCGGCTGGGTGATCGACCGCCAGGCCGGTACGACGACGGTGCCGGCCCGGGAGAGCGCCTCCAGGCCGTACGGTGCGGTCAATTCCAGGCCGCCGGTTGTTCGCAATGGCACATCTTCGCCCGCGCACACCAGCAAGCGGTAGCGGGGGACTCCGGCGTCCTGTCGGTCGATGCCGAACACGGAGAGCGGAATGGAGCTTTCGAAGATGGGGCCGCCGCTGAAAAGCAGCACTGCGACGATCTCCCGGCGGCGGCGTCCGGAGAGCTTGCGCGTGGTCTCCGGTACGGTCGTGGAGTCCTGGCTCATGGCGCTAAGCCCCCCTCGGCGGTCGAGTCCTCTCGGTCCTGCACGTTTCCCCTCGGTCCTGAACGGTTCCCCCGCCGGTCATGGCCAAGATCGAATCTACTGCGTCGAATGCAGACGCAGTGACCAGTTCACCACTCGGCTCTAAGTCGACATGGCAACTTGGCGCGAAGCGTTCGATCACGAAGCGTTGCACTTGCAGGCCTCGGTGAAAAGTACGCCTCTCGCCCATGCCCAATCCCCGTAGGGTGCAACCGCCCTCCACGGTCCTTTCCTTGCTGGTCGACCGGCTGTTAGGGGGGTCTCAAGCCAAGGTATGGGGTTCGGACTGAAGTTGGCTGAAAAGTGGTGGGTGCGGGTGTGCGAAAGTGTCAAACAGCCCTCGGCCGTCCCTCACGGAGACGCCGGCGCACGGCCTCCGCAGGGGTCAGTCGACCGGCGCTGAGCCACCGGTGTGACGCCCCCCGCGATGCGTCCCCGAGCCCGTCCGGCCGTGCCGTCCGCGGTGCGGGACCGTCTGTTCCGCGAGCGCCCTGGCCGCACTGCGCTCCGCCTGCCGCAGCAGGGCGCGGCAGGCACACGTGACGGCGACGAGCCCGGCCGCCGTGCCCGCGGCGCCGCCGAAGGACTGGCCGCAGATCAACAGGGTCACGGGGACGAGCACGCAGCTGAAGGCGGCCCAGCGGACCACGTCGCTCACCGGATCGGGGGAGTCCTGCGGCGGTGCGCCGTCGCGGGCGTGGTCACGGGTTCCGGGCACGGAGCGCTCCCTGGGGGCGGCGGGCTGGCGGTGGTACAACGCCCGGCCGGGGCCCTCGGTCACTGCGCCGAGCGCATCGGGAGTACGCCCGGAGCGCGGCCGGGGCATTGCGCTACGCGCCGCCCTCGTGCATGCTCCGGGGAACGCCCGCCCGCCTCCAGGCCCACCGGCGGTCCGGGCGGGCACCGCGTGCCACGCCCGTGCGACCCCTGGCTCCGAGCCGCCGGTCGGACTCTGGGCAGGCGGCGAGTGTCGCCGTACCCTGGTGGGTAAGTGATTGAAAAGATGAATCCCGGACGGATTTTGCCTCCAAGATCCGACCCCGGGGGAGCAAGCGCCGACTCTCCCTCCGCCCGAGGACACCCTTCGCCGAGATACCGATGGCCGGTCACGAATTCTCCGAACCTGCGGACCGCAAGCGGGTCGCCGATCACGCGGCGCACCCCGAAGCGGCGGAAGAAACACGCCATTCCTGCGATCCGGCGTTCCAGCACGGCGTCGTGGTGGGCTTCGACGGCTCCACGTCCAGCGAGCGAGCGCTTGCGTATGCAATCGGGATGGCCCGGCGCTCCGGCTCCGGGCTGATCATCGTCCATGTGGCCAACAGGCTGCCGACCACCGTCTGGGCGGGCTGCGAGCCGCCCGTCTTCGTGGACGTCCCCGACCACCGCACCGAGGTCCTGGGCCTGGAGCTGGCCTGTGCGGACTATCTGTCGGAGGTGCCGTGGATCCTCGTCGAGCGCGGCGGCGACATCTGCCACGAACTGGAGGAGGTCGGCCGGGAGTACGCGGCCGACGCGATCGTCGTCGGCTCGACGCACGGCCTGGTCGGCCGGATCTTCGGCTCGGTGGCGGGCCGGCTGGCCCGGCGGGCCCAGCGCCCCGTCGTCGTTATTCCGTAGCCGACTTCCTCACCCTGCGAGGGTGATGGCTCCTGCCCCGGACTTGACGGCCCGTGAATCTACCCGCGCGTAGGGGGTGGATCGCGCCGCGCGGGCGGGTAGGAACCGCCCGATGGCGTGCTGCCGTACGGGAGGTGACGGTTCCCGGAAGCGGCGGCATCCCCGCCTGCGCGAGGGCGAGCGCCGGCGCAGGGGAAAACGGCCTTCCCGCGCGCGTGGTGGCACGTGCGGGAAGGCCGTTGCTCTCGGACCTGTCGCGGACAGGTGCGGACAGGTACGAGAGGGCTGCGGGGGCCCGCCGCGGCGGGCCCTGCGGGGACTACTCGACGGTGACGGACTTCGCCAGGTTGCGCGGCTTGTCGATGTCGCGGCCCATGGCCTTGGCCGTGTAGTAGGCGAAGAGCTGGAGCGGGATGCCCATGAGGATCGGGTCCAGCTCGTCCTCGTTCTTCGGCACCACGATCGTGTGGTCGGCCTTCTCCTGCTCCTGGTGCGCGACGGCGAGGATGCGGCCGCTGCGGGCCTTGATCTCCTCCAGGGCCGCGCGGTTCTTCTCCAGCAGCTCGTCGTCCGGGACGATCGCGACCGTCGGCATGGCCGGCTCGATCAGGGCCAGCGGGCCGTGCTTGAGCTCGGAGGCGGGGTAGGCCTCGGCGTGGATGTACGAGACCTCCTTGAGCTTCAGCGAGGCCTCGCGGGCCACCGGGTAGCCCCGGACGCGGCCGATGAACATCATCGACTTGGCGTCGGCGTACTCGCCGGCCAGCTTCTCGATCTGCTCCTCGTTCGCCAGGATCTCCTCGATCTGGCCGGGCAGCTTGCGCAGGCCCTCGATGATCCGCTTGCCGTCCGCGACGGACAGGTCGCGGGTGCGGCCGAGGTGCAGGGCCAGCAGGCCGAAGGAGACCACCATGTTGGTGAAGCACTTGGTGGAGACGACGCAGACCTCGGGGCCGGCGTGCACGTAGATGCCGCCGTCGGTCTCGCGGGCGATCGCGGAGCCGACCACGTTGACCAGGCCCAGGACGCGGGCGCCCTTGCGCTTGAGCTCCTGGACGGCGGCGAGCACGTCGTAGGTCTCACCGGACTGCGACACCGCGATGTAGAGGGTGTCGGGGTCCACGACCGGGTTGCGGTAGCGGAACTCGGAGGCCGGCTCGGCGTCCGCGGGGATGCGGGCGAGCTCCTCGATCATCTGGGCGCCGATCTGGCCGGCGTGGTACGAGGTGCCGCAGCCGAGGATCTTGACCCGGCGCACGGCGCGGGCGTCGCGGGCGTCCAGGTTCAGGCCGCCCAGGTGCACGGTGGAGAAGCGGTCGTCGATGCGGCCGCGCAGGGCGCGGTCCACGGCGTCGGCCTGCTCGTGGATCTCCTTGTGCATGTACGTGTCGTGGCCGCCCATGTCGTACGACTCGGCCTCCCACTCGACGGTGGTCGGCTGGGCCGAGGTGGAGGAGCCCTCGGTGGTGTACGTGCGGTAGTCGTCGGCGCGCAGGGTGGCCATCTCGCCGTCGTCGAGGGTGACGACCTGGCGGGTGTGGGAGACCAGGGCGGCGACGTCGGAGGAGACGAACATCTCCTTCTCGCCTATGCCCAGCACCACGGGGGAGCCGTTGCGGGCGACGACGATGCGGTCCGGGAAGTCCGCGTGCAGCACGGCGATGCCGTACGTGCCCTCGATGTGCTTGACCGCCTCGCGGACCTTCTCCTCCAGCGTGCCGGCCTCGGAGCGGGCGATCAGGTGCGCCAGGACCTCGGTGTCGGTGTCGGAGACGAAGGTGAAGCCCTCGGCCGTCAGCTTCGTGCGCAGGTCGGAGGCGTTGTCGATGATGCCGTTGTGGACGACGGCGACCTTCTCGTCGGCGTCCAGGTGCGGGTGGGCGTTGACGTCGTTCGGCGCGCCGTGGGTGGCCCAGCGGGTGTGGGCGATGCCCGTGGTGCCGTTGAAGCGCTTGGGAAGGCGGGACTCCAGCTCGCGGACGCGGCCCTTGGCCTTGGCGGACTTCAGGCCACCGGTCTTGCCGCCGGCGTGCAGCGCGATGCCCGCGGAGTCGTAGCCGCGGTACTCCAGGCGCTGGAGCCCCTCGAGCAGCAGCGGCGCGACGTCGCGCTTACCGATGTATCCGACGATTCCACACATGTGGTGACCCTCCCAGAGAAATGATCAGTGGTGCCCGGCGGCCCGGGCGGCGGTGGCGGCGCCGCTCCTGCCGGCTCAGCCGTAGACGATGCGGCGCAGCTGCCGCAGCGAGAGCTCCGGCGGCGCCACCGCACGGTGCGGCAGCTCCGCCGAGATCCGCTCGAAGATCTCCGTGTTGCGCAGTCCGCCGGACTGCAGCTCGCGGTGGCGGCGGCGGACGAAGCTCTCGGTCGTCTCGTCGAAGTACGCCAGGACGTCCAGGACCACCCGGGCGGCCTCGCCGCGCTGAAGCGGCGTGCTGCGCACCAGGTGGTCCACCAGGTCGTCATGATTCATACGGCGTTCGAGCACCCGTCGATACTGAGGGGTATCGCAGACATTCGCAAGAATCCTGCCCGAAATCGGGCAGGGGTGGGTGGATCGAGGGTGCGAAACCGCTAGAAACGCTTCAATACGGCCTGTTTCGCCGCGGTGAACTCCTCCTCGGTCAGGATCCCGGCGCGGTGCAGCTCACCGAGCTCCCGCAGCCGCCGCAGCAGGGCGTCGTGATCGGAATCGCCGGAAGGGGCGCCGTGAGCGGGCCCGGCTAGGGCCGCGGGGGCGTCCGGGGCCTTGGCGAGCGAGGGGGCCCCGCCGCGCGACCCGGCCGCGGACGGGTGCGGCAGCCGGGCCACGACGGCGGCGCCCACCATCGCCATCAGCGGGTCCTTCTTGAAGCCGAAGAGCTCGATCGCGTGCGGATCGTGCTTGGGCGGGGCCTTGGTCGGCTCCCGCAGGACCACGAAGCGGAGGTAGCCGTTCTCCAGGCCCATGGAGGGCATCCACTCCACCGAGCGCACGTCCGCCAGGGCGAGGGACTGCGTACCGGCGGACTTCTTGCCCTCCTCGGTCTTCCAGTTCCACTCCAGGCGGATCCACTCGCCGTCGAAGGTGACCGTGCCGTCGCCCGCGCCCACCGAAACCGGCAGCGTCGGGCCGGGCAGGAGGTAGCGGTCCGAGGGGCCGTCCGGCACCTGGTCCAGGAGGAGGGCGTTGCGCACCTCGTCCACGAAGTACTCGGCGACGCCCGCGCGGTCGGGCTCCACCGTCAGCTGATACGGATCGGCGGCGTCCGGCAGCCGGCCGCGCGCGACCTGGAGCAGGGGGTCGGCCCCGTCGCGCAGCCGCAGCCGCAGGCGCCCGCTCTTGCGGCCCGGCTCGTGGGCGATCCCCGCCACGGCGGACAGCGGAACGGTCAGTTCACCGAGGGTCTGGCGCATCAGGTGCACGCCGCGCTCGCGGCCCGGGACGATCCGTATCGTTTCGCCGTCGAAGGTCCACGTACCGTCCTTCTGGAGGATCTCAGCCATGGGTGGATTCTCTCAGGCACGTACGCTCGGGTGGGCGAGGACCTTGACGCGGGCCGGGGCCGGCGATACCCAAGTGGTCGTTCGTACGCGTGAATTCCCGTGAGCGGCACGCCGAAGGGACTTCCTCTTGAGACGCACGAGCCTCGGACCCGTGGGCTTCGGGCCCGCGAGACGCCTCGCCACCACCGGCATCGCCCTGCTGCTCCTCGCGGCCGCCGCAACGGCCGCCCCGGCCCGGGCCGCGGAGCCCGGCGGCCCCGCCCCGCTCGGCCGGGTCGTGCCCGCCCCCGCGTCCGTGCGGCCCGGCGGGGACCCGTACGAGATCACGGCCCGCACCGTCGTGCGGGTGCCGCCCGGCAAGCCGGAGGCCGCGCGGATCGGCGGCTACCTGGCGGGGCTGCTGCGCCCCTCGACGGGCTACCGGCTGCCGGTCCTGCCCGGCGGGACGGACGGGCCCGGCATCCGGCTGGTGCTCGACGAGGGCGACGACGGGGGCGGCGGGGAGGGGGCCGGGAGCGGCGAGGGCTACCGGCTGTCCGTCACCTCCCGCTCCGTGACGATCTCCGCGCGGGAGGGCGCCGGGCTCTTCCACGGCGTCCAGACCCTCCGGCAGCTGCTGCCCGCCCGCGCCGAGAGCGCCGCCCGGCAGCGCGGGCCCTGGACCGTGGCGGGCGGGGTCGTCACCGACGCGCCCCGCTACGGCTACCGCGGCGCGATGCTCGACGTCGCGCGGCACTTCTTCACCGTCGAGCAGGTGAAGCGGTACGTCGATCAGCTCGCCCTCTACAAGTACAACGCCCTCCACCTGCACCTCTCCGACGACCAGGGGTGGCGCATCGCCGTCGGCGCGTGGCCCCGGCTGGCCGAGCACGGCGGCAGCACGCAGGTGGGCGGCGGCCCGGGCGGCTTCTACAGCAAGGACGACTACCGCGAGATCGTCCGCCACGCGGCGCGCCGCTACGTCACCGTGGTGCCGGAGATCGACATGCCCGGGCACACCAACGCGGCCCTCGCCTCGTACGCCCGGCTGAACTGCGACGGCGTCGCACGTCCCCTGTATACGGGGACGGAGGTGGGCTTCAGCTCGCTGTGCGTGGCGAAGCAGGACACGTACGACTTCGCCGAGGACGTCATCGGCGAGCTCGCGGCGCTCACCCCGGGGCCGTACCTGCACATCGGCGGCGACGAGGCGCACTCGACCAGCCCGGCGGACTACGCGGCCTTCATGGACCGGGTGCAGCCCGTCGTCGCCCGGCACGGCAAGACCGTCATCGGCTGGCACCAGCTGGCGGGGGCCCGCCCGGCGCCCGGCGCGCTCTTGCAGTACTGGGGCTACGGCGGTACCGGCGCTGCCGAGCGCGCCCAGGTCGCCGCCGCGGCGCGGGCGGGCGCGGGGCTGATCCTCTCGCCCGCGGACCGGGCGTACCTCGACATGAAGTACACCAAGGACACGCCGCTGGGCCTGAGCTGGGCGGGCCTGGTCGAGGTGCGGAAGTCCTACGACTGGGACCCCGGCGGCTATCTGACGGGCGCGCCCGCGGCGGCGGTGGCGGGCGTCGAAGCGCCGCTGTGGACGGAGACGATCACGACGAGCGCGCAGCTGGAGTACATGGCGTTCCCGCGGCTGGTGGGACTCGCCGAACTCGGATGGTCCCCACCGGCCACGCACGACTGGGCGTCCTACCGGGCGCGCCTGGCCGCGCAGGCCCCGCGCTGGGACGAGCTCGGCATCACGTACTACCGCTCGCCACAGGTCCCGTGGCCGGGGCGCGACGGCTCGTCGTAGGGCTCGGGCCGGACCGGGCAGAGGCCCGGTGAAGGGGGCGGCCACGCCCCCTTCTTCCGCCGCAGCGGCGATCAGCCACCACGGCGGATTCCGGCGGTGCCGAGCCTGCCTGCCGGTGATCCGGCACCGCCGGTCTCCGCCGCGGGGGCTGAGCGCCGTCGCGGCGGAACGAAGGTGCGTACGGGGCGCCGACCGCCCGGGACGCTAGCCCGCGAAGCCCAGTTCGCGGGCGATCAGCATCCGCTGGACCTCGCTCGTGCCCTCGCCGATCTCCAGGATCTTGGAGTCGCGCCACATCCGGGCCACCGGGTACTCGTTCATGAAGCCGTAGCCGCCGTGGATCTGCGTGGCCTCGCGGGCGTTGGTCACCGCGATCTCCGACGAGTACAGCTTGGCCAGGGCGGCCTCCTTCTTGAACGGCTCGCCGTGCACCAGCCGTGAGGCGGCATCGCGCCAGGCGAGCCGCGCGGTGTGCGCCCGCATCTCCATGTCGGCCAGCTTGAACTGGATGGCCTGGTTGGTGCCGATCGGCCGGCCGAACGCCTGCCGCTCCTTGGCGTACTTCACCGACTCGTCCAGGCAGCCCTGCGCCAGGCCCGTGGCCAGCGCGGAGATCGCGATCCGGCCCTCGTCCAGTATCCGCAGGAACTGGGCGTAGCCGCGCCCCTCCTCGCCGAGCAGGTTGGCCTTCGGGACGCGGACGTCGGAGAAGGACAGCTCGCGGGTGTCGGAGGCGTTCCAGCCGACCTTGGAGTAGGGGGCGGCGACGGTGAAGCCGGGCGTGCCCGAGGGGACGATGATGGAGGAGATCAGCGGCTTGCCCTCGGGCGTGCGGCCGGTGACCGCGGTGACCGTGACCAGGCCGGTGATGTCCGTGCCGGAGTTGGTGATGAAGCACTTGGTGCCGTTGATGACCCATTCGCCGGTGGCCTCGTCCAGCCGGGCCGTGGTGCGCGTGCCGCCCGCGTCCGAGCCGCACTCGGGCTCGGTCAGGCCGAAGGCGCCCAGGACCTCGCCGGAGCACATCTTCGGCAGCCAGGCGCGCTTCTGCTCCTCCGTGCCGAAGCGGAAGACCGGCATCGCGCCGAGCGAGACACCGGCCTCCAGGGTGATGGCGACCGAGGAGTCGACCCGGGCGAGCTCCTCCAGGGCCAGGCCGAGGGCCAGGTAGTCGCCGCCCATGCCGCCGTACTCCTCGGGGAACGGCAGCCCGAACAGCCCCATGCGGCCCATCTCCCGCACGATCTCGTACGGGAACTCGTGGCGCTCGTAGAAGTCGCCGATCTTGGGGGCGACCACGTCGTGTGCGAACTCCTCCACGGTGCGGCGGAGTTCCTCGTGCTCAGGGGTGAGGCGGTGGTCCAGCGACATGGCTCAGGACTCCTGTGGGGAGAGGGCACGGACGGTACGGGAGGGGCTGGGCCGCCCCAGGTGCTCGGCCATCCACACGCTCGTGGCGGTGAGCAGGCCGAGGTCGACCCCGGTGTCGATACCGAGGCCGTCGAGCATCCAGACGAGGTCTTCGGTGGCGAGATTGCCCGTGGCGCTCTTCGCGTACGGGCAGCCGCCGAGGCCGCCGGCGGAGGCGTCGACCGTGGTGACGCCGTGCCGCAGGGCGGCCAGGGTGTTGGCCAGGGCCTGGCCGTAGGTGTCGTGGAAGTGGACGGCGAGCCGGCCGGTCTCCACGCCCGCCTCGTTCAGGGCGGTCAGCAGGGCGGTGACGTGGCCGGGCGTGGCCACGCCGATCGTGTCGCCGAGGCTCAGCTCGCCGCAGCCGAGGTCCAGCAGGCGACGGGCGACCCGGACGACCTGCTCCAGGGGGACGGCGCCCTCCCAGGGGTCGCCGAAGCACATGGACAGATAGCCGCGGACCGTGAGGCCCGCCTCGCGCGCCTCGGCCACGACCGGGGCGAACATCTCCAGCGACTCGTCGACCGTCCGGTTGAGGTTGGCCTTGGCGAAGGACTCCGTGGCGCTGCCGAAGACGGCGACCTCGCGGGCGCCGAGGGCGCGGGCGCGCTCCAGGCCGCGGGCGTTGGGCACGAGGACGGGCAGCCGGGCGGCCACGCCGTCCAGCAGGGGCAGCAGCCGCTCGGCGTCCGCGAGCTGCGGCACCCACTTGGGGTGCACGAAGCTCGTGGCCTCGACCGTGCCGAGGCCGGCCGCGGCGAGGCGGCGGATGAACTCCGCCTTCACCTCGACCGGGACGACCGCCTTCTCGTTCTGCAGGCCGTCGCGGGGACCCACTTCGTGGATCCGGACGCGGGGCGGGAGGCCGGGCTCGGGCACGGCCATGGGCAGTCCGCTGATCATGATTCCTCCGCGGGGCCGGCGGCGGGGGTGACGACGGCCAGGACCTGGTCCATGGCCACGGTGGCGCCGGGCGTCACGTCCAGCTCGGCGACGGTGCCGTCGTGCGGGGCGGAGATGACGTGCTCCATCTTCATGGCCTCCACCACGAGGAGGCTCTGCCCGGCGCTGACGACGTCGCCCACGGCCGCCTTGACGACGGTGACGGTGCCGGGCATGGGGGCGGTGAGGGTGTCGGCCCCGCCGGTCCCGGCCCCGCCGGCCGCGCCCTCGACGGGGTCGTGGCCGCGCAGGTGCCAGGCGTCGCCGTCCCGGCCCAGCCAGGTGCCCTCCGGGCCCGGGGCCCGGTGCAGCGTGTGGGTGAGCCCGTCCAGCTCGAGGACGACGGGGGCCGCCGGCCCCGCGGAGGGCAGCAGCTTCGCGCTGCGGGGCGCCGGGGGCGCCGTCGCGGCTTCGCCCACCAGGACCTGTGCGTCGGAGACGCCACCGCGGACGCGGACCGTCACCGGCTCCTCGCCCGGCGCCCGGAAGTGGTGCGCCGTCCAGGCCGGCTCGCCGCCCAGGCGCCAGCCGTGCGGCACCGAGAAGGGGTCCACCCAGCCGGCGCGCGGCGGCTCCAGGGCCGCCTGGCCCAGCAGGGCGCCGGCCGCGTACACCTCGTCCGGGACGGACGTCCGCACGAGCCCGGCCGCGTCCCGGTCCACCAGGCCGGTGTCCAGCCGGCCCGCCACCACGTCCGGATGCGCCAGCAGCCGCCGCAGGAAGCCCGCGTTGGTGTCGACGCCGAGGACGACCGTGCCGGCGAGGGCGGCGCGCAGGCGGCGCAGGGCCGTGGCGCGGTCCGGGCCGTGGGCGATGACCTTGGCGAGCATGGGGTCGTAGGACGTGCCGACGTCCGTGCCCTCCGCCAGGCCGGAGTCGACGCGGACGCCTTCGCCCGCCGGCTCGCGCAGCAGCCGCACGGTGCCCGCGGAGGGCAGGAAGTCGACGCGGGCGCCGTCACCGCTCACGCGCGCGGTCTCGGCGCAGATGCGGGCCTCGACCGCGTGACCGGTGAGGGTCACGTCCTCCTGACGCACGGTCAGCTCCTCGCCGGCGGCGACGCGGACCTGCCACTCGACGAGGTCCAGGCCGGTGATCAGCTCGGTGACGGGGTGCTCGACCTGGAGGCGGGTGTTCATCTCCATGAAGTAGTACGAGGAGGGGTCGTCGCCCGGCACGATGAACTCGACCGTGCCCGCGCCCGTGTAGCCGCAGGAGCGGGCGGCCTGGACGGCCGCCTCGCCCATGGCGGCGCGCGTGGCCTCGTCGAGGAACGGCGAGGGCGCCTCCTCGATGATCTTCTGGTGGCGGCGCTGGAGGGAGCACTCGCGCTCGCCCAGGTGGATCACGTGGCCGTGGCCGTCGGCCAGGACCTGGATCTCGATGTGGCGGGGCCGGTCGACCCAGCGCTCGACGAGCAGGGTGTCGTCACCGAAGGAGCCGCGGGCCTCGCGCCGGGCGGCGGCGATCTCCTCGCCGAGCAGCGAAGCGTCGCGCACCAGGCGCATGCCCTTGCCGCCGCCGCCCGCGGAGGGCTTGAGCAGGACGGGCATGCCGATGCCGAGGGCGGCGGCCGCGAGCTCCGCGTCGGTCAGGCCGCTGCCGGAGGATCCGGGCACCACGGGCACGCCCGCGGCCTGCACGGTCTCCTTGGCGCGGATCTTGTCGCCCATCAGCTCGATGGCGCCGGCGGGCGGCCCGATGAAGGCGAGGCCGGCGTCGGCGCAGGCCCGGGCGAAGGCGGCGTTCTCGGCGAGGAAGCCGTAGCCGGGGTGGACGGCCTGGGCGCCGGTGCGGGCGGCGGCCTCCAGGAGGCGCGGTATCGACAAATAGCTCTCCGCGGCGGCGGCCGGGCCGATCCGCACGGCGGTGTCGGCCTCGCGGACGTGCCGGGCCTCCGTATCGGCGTCGCTGAACACGGCGACCGAGCGGATGCCGAGCGCGCGCAGCGTACGGATGACCCGTACGGCGATCTCGCCGCGGTTGGCGACAAGGACAGTCTCGAACATGCTCCGCCTCACATCCGGAAGACGCCGTAGCCGGGCGCGGTGGGATCCTTCTCGGGCAGGGGGGCGTTGGCGCAGGCCGTCAGTGCCAGGCCCAGCACCTGCCGGGTCTCCAGGGGGTCGATGACGCCGTCGTCCCACAGCCGTGCGGTGGCGTAGTAGGCGCTGCCCTGGGTCTCGTACTGCTCGCGGACGGGGGCGCGGAACGCCTCCTCGTCCTCGGCGCTCCAGGACTCGCCCCGGGACTCCAGCTGATCCCGCTTGACGGTGGCGAGGACGGAGGCTGCCTGCTCGCCGCCCATGACGGAGATCTTGGCGTTGGGCCACATCCACAGGAAGCGCGGCGAATAGGCCCGGCCGCACATCGAGTAGTTGCCCGCACCGTAGGAGCCGCCGATGACGACGGTGAGCTTGGGGACGCGGGCGCAGGCCACGGCCGTGACCATCTTCGCCCCGTGCTTGGCGATGCCGCCCGCCTCGTACTGCCGGCCGACCATGAAGCCGGAGATGTTCTGCAAGAAGACCAGGGGGATGCCGCGCTGGTCGCACAGCTCGATGAAGTGCGCGCCCTTCTGGGCGGATTCGGAGAACAGGATGCCGTTGTTGGCGACGATGCCGACGGGGTGGCCGTGGATCCGGGCGAAGCCGGTCACCAGCGTCTGCCCGAACTCCGCCTTGAACTCCGCGAACCGCGAGCCGTCGACGACGCGGGCGATGACCTCGCGCACGTCGTAGGGCGTGCGGGAGTCCACCGGCACGGCGCCGTAGAGCCCCGCGGGGTCGACGGCGGGCTCCTCGGCCGGCTCGACGCCCCAGGGGAGCGCGTCCCGCCCGGGCAGCGTGGACACGATCGTGCGGACGATGCGCAGGGCGTGGGCGTCGTCCTCGGCGAGGTGGTCGGTGACGCCCGAGACCTTCGAGTGGACCTCGCCGCCGCCGAGCTCCTCGGCGGTGACGACCTCGCCCGTGGCGGCCTTCACCAGCGGCGGGCCGCCCAGGAAGATCGTGCCCTGGCCGCGGACGATCACGGCCTCGTCGCTCATCGCCGGCACGTAGGCGCCGCCGGCGGTGCAGGAGCCGAGGACGGCGGCGATCTGCGGGATGCCCGCGCCGGACATCCGGGCCTGGTTGTAGAAGATCCGGCCGAAGTGGTCGCGGTCGGGGAAGACTTCGTCCTGCATGGGCAGGAAGGCGCCGCCCGAGTCCACCAGATACAGGCACGGCAGCCTGTTCTCCAGGGCGATCTCCTGGGCGCGCAGGTGCTTCTTGACCGTCATCGGGTAATACGTGCCGCCCTTGACGGTGGCGTCGTTGGCGACGATCACCGTCTCACGGCCGGAGACCCGGCCGATGCCGGCGATCACGCCCGCGGCCGGGGCGGCCCCGCCGTACATCCCCTCGGCCGCCAGCGGGGCGATCTCCAGGAACGGCGAGCCGGGGTCCAGCAGGGCATCCACCCGGTCGCGCGGCAGGAGCTTGCCGCGGGAGGTGTGCCGCTCCCTGGCCTTCGGGCCGCCGCCCAGCCGGGCCGCGGCCAGCCGCTCCCGCAGCCCCGCGGACAGCTCGCGGTGCGCCGCCTCGTTCACCCGCCAGGCGTCGGACGCCGGATCTGCGGCGCTCCCCAGCGCCGGTGCCTGCTGCATGTACTCGAGCTCCCTTGCTCGGCCACTTGCTCGGCCGCCCATGACCACTCGGTCGGCGGGCCCGCTCGGACGGACCCGCTCGGTTAATGAGCGTTAACTCTTCCCTTCAGGTTAACGACCACTAACGCCGCTGTCTAGAATTACTTTCGTGAACGACGCACCAACCCGCACCCCGGCCCAGGCCGCCCCCACCCGCCGCGAGCAGATCCTCAGCGAGGCGGCCCGGCTCTTCGCCGAGCGCGGCTTCCACGGCGTGGGGGTCGACGAGATAGGGGCCGCCGTCGGGATCAGCGGCCCCGGCCTCTACCGGCACTTCGCCGGCAAGGACGCGATGCTCGCCGAGCTCCTGGTCGGCATCAGCGAGCGGCTCTTCGCGGGCGGGCGCCGCCGCGTCATCGAAGCCACCTCGGTCGGCGGGGGCCCGGCCGACGTCCTCAGCTCCCTCATCGACGGCCACATCGACTTCGCCCTGGACGACCGGGCGCTGATCACCCTCCATGACCGCGAGCTGGGCCAGCTGCGCGACAGCGACCGCAAGCAGGTGCGCTCGCTCCAGCGGCAGTACGTGGAGCTGTGGGTCGACGTCGTCCGCCGGCTCCACCCGGACCCGTACGAGGCGGAGGTCCGCGCCGCCGTCCACGCGGTCTTCGGCCTGCTCAACTCCACCCCCCACCTCGGCAGGCCCGGCGCCCTCCCCGACCGCGAGGCCACCGCCGCCCTGCTGCGCAGGCTGGCCCACGGGGCGTTCGCGGCCCTCTCGGACGGCGAGACGCGGCCGGAGGCGTAGCCCGGGGGCGCGGTCAGGGGTGCGGGGGCCCGGCCGCGGGCGCCGCCGGAGGCCGTCACCCGTACGGCTCAACCGGCCCTGGACAGCCCTGGTGACTCCCCGGTAGCTTCGCCTGAGCAAGCGCTTGGCCAGGCATGAGCCCGGGGTCCCCGGGCCCGCACGAGGGGAATGGCAGCCAATGCGTCGCACGGTGTACAACACGGACCACGAGGCCTTCCGCACCACGATCCGCGATTTCATCGCCACCGAGGTCGTGCCCGTCTACGACGAGTGGCGGGAGGCCGGCGCCGTCCCGCGCGAGTTCTACAAGAAGCTCGGGGACCTCGGCGTCTTCGGCATCGAGGTGCCCGAGGAGTACGGCGGCGCGGGCGAGGGCGGCGGCTTCAAGTTCCACGCCGTCATCACCGAGGAGTGCGCCCGCGCGGGCGTCAGCTTCGGCGGCAGCAGCGTGCACACCGCGCTGTGCCTGCCGTACCTCCTCAAGTACGCCACCGACGAGCAGAAGCGGCGCTGGCTGCCGCCCTTCGTCTCCGGCGACATGATGACCGCCATCGCCATGACCGAGCCCGGCACCGGTTCCGACCTCGCCGGCATGAAGACCACGGCCAAGCTCTCCGAGGACGGCACGCACTACGTCCTCAACGGCGCCAAGACCTTCATCACCGGCGGCGTCCAGGCCGACCGGGTGCTCGTCTGCGCCCGCACCGCCCCGCCCGCCGCCGGGGACCGGCGCGCCGGCATCTCCATCCTCGCCGTGGACACCGCCTCCGAGGGGTACGCGGTCGGCCGCAAGCTGGAGAAGCTCGGCCTGAAGACCTCCGACACCGCCGAACTGTCCTTCACCGACGTCAAGGTGCCCGTCGAGGACCTCCTCGGAGAGGAGGGCAAGGCCTTCGGCTACCTGGGGCAGAACCTGCCGCAGGAGCGGCTCGGCATCGCCGTCGCCGCCTACGCCCAGGCCGCGGCCGCCGTCGGCTTCGCCAAGGAGTACGTGCAGGACCGGACGGTCTTCGGCGCGTCCGTCGCGTCCTTCCAGAACACCAAGTTCGTGCTCGCCGACTGCAAGGCCGACGTCGACGCCATGGAAGCGGTCGTCGACCGCGCCCTCGACGCCCACGAGGCGGGCGAGCTGTCCGCCGCCGACGCCGCCTCCGCCAAGCTCTTCACCACCGAGCGGGCCGCCGTCGTCATCGACAAGTGCCTCCAGCTCCACGGCGGTTACGGCTACATGATGGAGTACCCCATCGCCCGCCTCTACGCAGACACCCGCGTCAGCCGCATCTACGGCGGCACCAGCGAGGTCATGCGCTCCATCATCGCCAAGTCCATGGGCCTGTAAGGCCGGTAAGACCCGGAACTCCAATGAACGAGCCCCTTACTCCTCCTTCCCCTTCGCGCATACCGGCGGCCGGCCCGCACACGCCGCTGGACGAGCTCCTCGCCCTCCTCGACCTCGAACCCATCGAGGAGAACATCTTCCGGGGCCGCACCGGCCGCGCCGTCCTCGTCCCGCGCGTCTTCGGCGGCCAGGTCGCCGCGCAGGCCCTCGTCGCCGCGGGCCGCACCGTCCCCGCCGACCGCCCGCCGCACTCCCTGCACTCCTACTTCCTGCGGCCCGGCGACCCCGCCGTGCCCATCGTCTACACCGTCGACCGCATCCGCGACGGCGGCTCCTTCACCACGCGCCGCGTGGTGGCCGTCCAGCACGGGCAGCCGATCTTCCACCTCTCCGCGTCCTTCCAGCGCCACGAGGAGGGCCTGGAGCACCAGGAGGCCATGCCGGCCGCGCCCGCCCCGGAGACCCTCCCCACGGCCGCGGAGACGCTGCGCCGCTACGCCCCGCTGCTCGGCGGCCCGGACGTCGTGGACCGCATCCTGGACGCCCGCTCCGCGGTCGACCTGCGGTACGCGGACGAGCCGCCGTTCGGCAGCGTGGGCGAGCCGCGCGAGCCGAAGTCGCAGGTTTGGTTCCGTACCAACGGCAAACTGGCGGACGATCCGCTGCTCCACATCTGCCTGGCCACGTACGTCTCCGACATGACGCTCCTCGACTCCGTCCTCCTGGCCCACGGCCGTGGCGGCTGGGCCGTCGGCGACGTCGTCGGCGCGAGCCTGGACCACGCGATGTGGTTCCACCGCCCGTTCCGCGCCGACGAGTGGCTCCTCTACGACCAGGAGAGCCCCACGTCCCAAGCCGGCCGCGGCCTGGCCCGGGGCCGCATCTTCACCGAAAGCGGCCAGTTGGCCGTGTCGGTGATCCAGGAGGGGGTCATCCGGGTTCCCCGGCTGCGCTCGACCGACCGGTAACATCGGTGAGTTGACGTAACCGGTGTGAGGGAGGGCCCGGATGGCACGCGCGGCCGCGCGGATGGGAACGGCGCCGAGGATATTGCTCATGGCGGGAGGCGCCTTGAGCGTCGTCCTCGGCGTCCTTGTGGTCGTCCTCTGGCACAGCCCGCTCGTCGAGGCGACGGGAGTGTCCGAGCTGGTGGGCTTCGCCCTGTTCCGAGGGGTCGAAGCCGCCCTCCTCTGGGGCGGCGCATGGCTGTGCGTGCGCGGCTGGAACGGCGGCCCCGGACCGGCCGAAGGCTGACCACGGAGAGCCGGGTCAGCCCTCCGTGAGGAGGCCCGCCGCAGTCAGCAAGTACGCCGTCATCGGCTCGTAGAAGCGCGGGTCCGTCACGTGGTCGTCCATCGGGACCGCCACCTGAAGCGTGCCCTCCGCCTCCGCGAGGAAGAGCGCCGGGTCGTTGGAGTCCGCGTAGCCCACCGCGTCGATGCCGCGCTGCGCCGCGCAGCCCGCCCAGCCGTGGTCGGCGACGACCAGGTCCGGCAGCGGGCGGCCCTCCCGCAGCAGGCCGTCGAGGATCGCGGCCATCGGGTGGGGGGAGTGCGTGTGCCAGAGCGTCGCCCCGCCCTCGTACACCGCCACGTCCGCGAACTGCACCACGCAGCCCTCGTCCGCGCGCAGTCCGCCCGGGATCCGGACGACCTCGCAGCCCGCGGCGCGCATCGCCGCCGCGGTCGCGCGGTGCACGTCGAGCAGGGCGCCGGGGTGGCCGGTCGCGAAGAGCACCCGCTGCCGGCTGTCGGCCGCCTTGCGCAGCACGTTCGCCATCCGGTCCAGGCCGTCGGCGGTCAGCTCGGGGTCGATGTGGTCCTGGCCGGCCCGGTGGTTCAGGTCGTCGCTGACGCCGCAGCGCTCGGCCATGACGGCGAGCACGTCCTGTTCGTCCGTCCAGCGGTCGCCGAGCTCCAGCCCCAGCCAGAAGCGGCGGTCGCCGTTCGCGAGCCTGCGGTAGTGGTCGAGGTTGTTCTCGCGTGGGGTCGCCACGGCGCCGGCGATGCGCGTACGGACGAGGTGGTCGATCAGTTCGCTGCGGGTCGGTATCGGCATGCCGCTCATTGTCTCCCCCGATCACTGCGGTGCTGGACGCGGTGTCCATATGGAGGGCCCGGACCCACTGATACGTACATGTGCGGAATCCGCCGCCCTGCCTACCCTCGGGTACGTCCACCGCAGCCGCCCCGACGTTGGTTCGACCGTAACGCGTCCGTGATTCGAGAGGCTCCCCAGCATGAGCACCCCCGCCCCCCGTGAACCGCGCGGCCCCGTCGACTCCTCCCGCATCCCGCGCTACGCAGGCCCCGCGACCTTCGCCCGCCTGCCGCGCCTGGACGAGGTCGGCACGGCGGACGTGGCCGTCGTCGGCGTGCCCTTCGACACCGGCGTCTCCTACCGGCCCGGCGCCCGCTTCGGCGGCAACGCCATCCGCGAGGCCTCCCGCCTCCTGCGCCCGTACAACCCGGCCCAGGACGCCTCGCCCTTCGCCCTCGCGCAGGTCGCCGACGCCGGTGACATCGCCGCGAACCCGTTCAACATCGACGAGGCCGTCGAGACCATCGAGGACGCCGCGGACGGCATCCTCGGCACCGGTGCCCGCATGATGACCCTGGGCGGCGACCACACCATCGCCCTGCCCCTGCTGCGCTCGGTCGCCAAGAAGCACGGCCCCGTCGCCCTGCTGCACTTCGACGCGCACCTGGACACCTGGGACACCTACTTCGGCGCCGAGTACACCCACGGCACGCCGTTCCGCCGGGCCGTCGAGGAGGGCATCCTCGACACCGAGGCGCTCTCCCACGTCGGCACGCGCGGCCCGCTGTACGGCAAGAAGGACCTGACGGACGACGAGAAGATGGGCTTCGGCATCGTCACCTCCGCCGACGTCATGCGCCGCGGCGTCGACGAGATCGCCGACCAGCTGCGCCAGCGCGTCGGCGACCGCCCGCTGTACATCTCCATCGACATCGACGTCCTGGACCCGGCCCACGCCCCCGGCACCGGCACCCCGGAGGCCGGCGGCCTGGCCTCCCGCGAGCTGCTGGAGATCCTCCGCGGCCTGTCCTCCTGCAACCTGGTCTCCGCGGACCTCGTCGAGGTCGCCCCGGCCTACGACCACGCCGAGATCACCTCGGTGGCCGCGTCCCACGCGGCGTACGAGCTGACGACGATCATGTCCCGGCAGATCGCCGCCTCGCGCGGCTGACGCGACCCCTCCACAGGGCGCGCGCACTGACCGCCGAGCGCCGGGCGGGCCGGGAAACCGGCCGCCCGGCGCTTTCGCGTTCAGGAGGCCGGTCAGGAGGACCGTGCGGCCGCGTCAAAGGTGCGTAAGCCCGGACCCGCCGCCCGACAAGGGCGCGTAAGGATCCGGTGACGGACCGTGCCCGGGCGGTTGGCTGAGGTGATCACCCACCTCCGTCGAAGGCCGGCCCGTTGTCGCTTCACCTGCTGCCCGAACAGTCCGGCCAGTCCGGACAGCCCGAAGAGAACGTCGTCACTCCCCTCCCCGCCCCGCCCCCCGGGCGGAAACGGCACCGGCGGGTGGCGGGTGGTGCCGTCGACCTCCGTCAGCTGGCGGCCTCCCTCCCGGACGCCTTCCGCAAGCTGCACCCCCGGGTCATGGCCAAGCACCCGGTGCTGTTCGTGGTCGAGGCCGGCTCCGTCCTCACCACCCTCTCCGCGCTCCTCGACCCGTCCGCCTTCACCTGGCTCATCAGCGTCTGGCTGTGGCTGACCGTCCTCTTCGCCAACCTGGCCGAGGCCGTCGCCGAGGGCCGCGGCAAGGCCCAGGCCGAGACGCTGCGCCGCACCCGCGACACCACCGTCGCCCGCCGCCTGCGCTCGTGGCGGGTCGGCATGGACCGGCGCGACTGGTACGAGGAGCGCGTGGTCGCCGCGGACCTGCGCCCGCAGGACTTCGTGTGCGTGGAGGCGGGCGGGACCATCCCCGGCGACGGCGAGGTCGTCGACGGCGTCGCGTCAGTGGACGAGTCGGCCATCACGGGCGAGTCCGCGCCGGTCATCCGCGAGGCCGGCGGTGACCGCTCGGGCGTCACCGGCGGGACGAAGGTGCTCTCCGACCGGATCGTCGTCCGCATCACCTCGCGCCCCGGCCACACCTTCCTCGACCGCATGATCGCCCTGGTCGAGGGCACCAGCCGGCAGAAGACGCCCAACGAGCTGGCCCTGAACATCCTGCTCGCCTCCCTGACCGTGATCTTCCTCCTGGCGGTGGTGTCGCTGCAGCCCATGGCGGGCCGGGCCGGCGCCCCGCAGACCATCACCGTCCTCGTCGCACTTCTCGTCACTCTCATCCCCACGACCATCGGCGCCCTCCTGTCGGCGATCGGCATCGCCGGCATGGACCGCCTCGTCCAGCGCAACGTCCTCGCCCTCTCCGGGCGGGCCGTGGAGGCCGCCGGGGACGTCAACACGCTCCTTCTGGACAAGACCGGCACCATCACCCTGGGCAACCGCCGGGCGGCCGCCTTCGTGCCCGTCAAGGGCGTCCCGCACGAGCTGCTGGCCGACGCCGCCCAGCTCGCCTCCCTGGCCGACGAGACGCCCGAGGGCCGCTCCATCGTCGCCCTCGCCCAGCAATACGGGATCCGGCACGGCGACGGGGAGCTCGCGCACGGCCGCTTCGTGCCGTTCTCCGCGCAGACGCGGATGAGCGGGGCGGACTTCGCCTACGACGGGGAGTTCTGCCGCATCCGCAAGGGCGCCGGCAGCGCGGTCGTGCAGTGGGTGGCCCGGCGCGGCGGAGACGTCCCCGCCGAGGCCTCCTGGATCGCGGACTCCATCGCGGCCGGCGGCGGCACCCCGCTGCTCGTCGCCCTGGAGGACCCCGACGGCTGCCGGGTCCTCGGCGCCGTCCACCTCAAGGACGTCGTCAAGCCCGGCATCGCCGAGCGCTTCGCCGACCTGCGCGCCATGGGCATCAGGACCGTCATGGTCACCGGTGACAACCCGCTCACCGCCAAGGCCATCGCCGCCGAGGCCGGCGTGGACGACTACATCGCCGAGGCGACCCCCGAGCACAAGCTCGCCCGCATCCGCGAGGAACAGGCCGGCGGCAAACTCGTGGCGATGACGGGCGACGGCACGAACGACGCCCCGGCGCTCGCGCAGGCGGACGTGGGCGTGGCCATGAACACCGGCACCTCGGCCGCCAAGGAGGCCGGGAACATGGTGGACCTGGACTCCAACCCCACCAAGCTCATCGAGATCGTCCAGATCGGTAAGCAGCTCCTCATCACCCGCGGCGCGCTCACCACCTTCTCCATCTGCAACGACGTCGCCAAGTACTTCGCGATCGTCCCCGCCATGTTCGGCGGCGTGGCCGGCTACGAGGGCCTGGAGAAGCTCAACGTCATGGGCCTGCACAGCCCGACCTCGGCCATCGCCTCCGCGATCATCTTCAACGCCCTGGTCATCGTCGCCCTGATCCCCCTTGCCCTGCGCGGCGTCCGCTACGCCCCGTCCAGCGCGCACGCCCTGCTGCGCCGCAACCTCGGCCTGTACGGGGTGGGCGGGCTGATCGCGCCCTTCGCCGGCATCAAACTCATCGACCTGCTGCTGGAGTTCGTGCCGGGCCTGTGAGGGGCAGGGCCGTCACGCCGTGTTTTCCCGTACGTTCACGCGAATCAACTCCCCTGCCGCCCCGGGCGACCTACGGTGAGCACAGTCACCCGCAGCCGCCCCAGGAGGCCCGCCCGTGCGTACCCGCTCCGTGCGTACCAGATCCGCGTTCGCCGCCACCGCCGCCGCACTGGCCGCGGCCGCGTGCCTGACCCCGGCGACCGCCGCAGCGGCGCCCCGGCAAGCGCAAGCGCAGGCACACGCGCCCGCGCGCGCGTGCTCGCCGTCCGTGCGGATCGACGGCTTTTCCGACGCCCTGGACAAGGCGACGTTCCAGGGGTCGTTCGTGGGCAACTTCTCGGCGCTCGCCGTCGACAAGGACGGCACCGTCGCCGCACTCTCCGACCGCTCCCAGCTGTTCTCCCTCGACGTGCGGCAGAAGGGGCGCGGGACGCCGTCCGCGAAGCCCGTACGGGTCGTGAACCTCGCCGACGAGAAGGGCGGCCCGCTCGACTCCGAGGGCCTGGTCGTCGACCGCGACGGCACCCGGCTGGTGACCTCCGAGACCGAGCCGTCCGTGCGCCGCTACGGCAAGGACGGCAAGCTGCTGGGCCGGCTCCCGGTGCCCGGCGCGCTCCAGGTCGCCCCGGCGGGCCGCGCCGTGTTCAACCAGACCTTCGAGGGGCTGACCCTCCAGCCCGGCGGGCGCACCCTGATCGCATCCATGGAGCAGTCGCTCACCGGTGACGGGCAGGACGCCGCCGGCAGGCCGCTCGTACGCCTGCAGACCTGGCAGCGGCACGGCCGGCAGGAGTTCGTCCTCGGCCCGCAGTACGCCTACCCGGCCGACAAGGGCCTCGGCGTCGCCGAGATCACCGCGGCCGGGGACGGCCGCCTCCTGGTCCTGGAGCGCGGCTTCACACCGGGCGTCGGCAACACCGTACGGCTCTACCTCGCCGACCCGCGCCGCGCGAGCGACGTCAGCGCCGTGACGAACCTGCCGGGCGGCGCGGCCACCCGCCCCGTGGGCAAGGAGCTGCTCGCCGACCTCGGCGCCTGCCCGTCCCTGGGCGCGACCGCGCGGCAGCCTCAGCGGAACCCCCTCCTGGACAACATCGAGGGCCTCGCCGTCACGAAGCGCAGCGGAGGCTCACTCCGCCTACTGCTGGTGAGCGACGACAACCAGAACGCTGCGCAGATCACCCGCCTCTACTCGCTCACGGTGCGCCTGCCGCGGCCGTAGCGGAAGCGAACACCCCGGCCTCCTGCCCGTCCCTTGTTGCGGCGGGATGAAATCCGCAGCCCAGGGCGTTGGGCCCTCCGTCAGCAGGACGAGAGCGGCAGCGCAGGAGGCTCGGGTGGCAGCGGCGAAGGACACGACAGGTCAAGGATGGGCCAGGCGGCTCGCCGGCTACTGCTGGCGCTACCGCACCGCGGTGCTCCTCGCCCTCGGTTCCTCGCTGGCCGGCATGGCCGTCATGGCGCTCGTGCCCCTCATACCCAAGCTGATCATCGACGACGTGATCGGCTCGCACCAGCGCCCCCTGGCCCCCTGGGCCGCGCTCCTCATAGCCGCCGCCGTAGTCGTCTACGGCCTGACGTACGTGCGCCGCTACTACGGCGGCCGGCTCGCCCTCGACGTCCAGCACGACCTGCGGACCGAGATGCACGCCGCGATCGCCCGGCTCGACGGCCGCCGCCAGGACGAGCTGTCCACCGGACAGGTCGTCGGCCGGGCCACCAGCGACCTCCAGCTGATCCAGAGCCTCCTCTTCATGCTGCCGATGATGATCGGCAACCTCATGCTCTTCGCCATCTCGCTCGTCGTGATGGTGGCCCTCTCCCCGCTCCTGACCGTCGTCGCCCTGGCCGTCGCCCCCGCGCTGTGGTTCCTCGCCAAGCACAGCCGCACCCGGCTCTTCCCCGCCACCTGGTACGCCCAGGGACAGGCCGCGGCCGTCGCCGGCGTCGTGGACGGCGCCGTCACCGGCGTACGCGTCGTCAAGGGCTTCGGGCAGGAGGAGCAGGAGACCGCCAAGCTCCGCGAGGTGAGCCGCAGGCTCTTCGCCGGCCGCCTGCGCACCGTGCGCCTCAACTCCCGCTACACCCCGGCCCTCCAGGCCGTCCCCGCCCTCGGTCAGGTCGCCATGCTCGCCCTCGGCGGCTGGATGGCCACCCGCGGCCAGATCACCCTCGGCACGTTCGTCGCCTTCTCGACCTACCTCGCCCAGCTCGTCGGCCCCGTGCGGATGCTCACCATGGTCCTCACCGTCGGCCAGCAGGCCCGCGCCGGCGTCGAGCGCGTCCTCGAACTCGTCGACACCGAGCCCGTCGTCCAGGAGCGCCCGGACGCCCACGAACTGCCCGCGGACGCCCCCGCCACCGTCGAGTTCGACAAGGTCTCCTTCGGCTACGACCCCGCCCGGTCCGTCCTGGACGGCTTCTCCCTGCGCATCGAGCCCGGCGAGACCGTGGCCGTCGTCGGCGCCTCCGGCAGCGGCAAGTCCACCGTCTCCCTGCTGCTGCCGCGCTTCTACGACGTCACCGGCGGCGCCGTGCGCGTCGGCGGCCACGACGTCCGCGACCTCACCCTGCCCTCGCTGCGCGCCGCCATCGGCCTCGTGCCCGAAGACAGCTTCCTGTTCTCCGACACCATCCGCGAGAACATCGCCTACGGGCACCCCGACGCCACCGACGAGCAGATCCGCGCCGCCGCGCGCGCCGCCCAGGCGGACGGCTTCATCAGCGCGCTCCCCGACGGCTACGACACCGCCGTCGGCGAACAGGGCCTGACCCTCTCCGGCGGCCAGCGCCAGCGCGTCGCCCTCGCCCGCGCGATCCTCACCGACCCGCGCCTGCTCCTCCTGGACGACGCCACGTCCGCGGTCGACGCGCGCGTGGAGCACGAGATCCACGAGGCGCTGCGCAGCGTCATGGCGGGCCGCACGACCCTGCTCATCGCCCACCGCGCGTCGACGCTGGCGCTCGCCGACCGGATCGCCGTGCTGGACGGCGGCCGGCTCGTGGACATCGGCACGGCGGAGGAGCTGGAGGAGCGCTGCGAGCGGTACCGCGCCCTGCTGACGGACCCGGGTGAGCTCGCGGGCGTCGTGAAGGACCCGGCGGGCCAGGCACCGCACGTGAACGAGGAGGTGCCCTCCGCGCGAGCCGCCGCGGCGGCACCGGCCGCAGGACATCCGCACCCTGTGGTCAACGGCGTCACTCCCGCCCTATGGGTGCGCAAGAACGAGCCCTCCGGCTCCGCCGACGGTGTCACGGGGATGCCCGCCACCCCCGAACTGCTCGCCAAGGTGGCCGCGCTGCCGCCCGCGGACGACACCCCCGGCGTGGACGAGGAGCAGGCCGCGCGCCCCGAGGAGGCGTACGGGCTGCGGCAGCTGCTGCGCGGCTTCCGCGCGCCGCTCCTCCTCAGCCTGCTGCTCGTGGCCGTCGACGCCGTCGCCGGCCTGCTGCTGCCCGTCCTGATCCGGCACGGCATCGACAAGGGCGTCCAGCAGCTCGCCCTGGGAGCGGTCTGGGCGGCCTCGGGGCTGGCCCTGCTCGTCGTGGCGGGCCAGTGGGCCGCCCAGGTCGCGGAGACCCGGCTGACCGGCCGTACGGGCGAGCGCATCCTCTACGCGCTGCGCGTGAAGATCTTCGCCCAGCTCCAGCGGCTGGGCCTCGACTACTACGAGCGCGAGCTCACCGGCAAGATCATGACGCGGATGACGACGGACGTGGACGCCCTGTCGACGTTCCTCCAGACCGGTCTGGTCACCGCCGTCGTCTCCGTCCTCACCTTCTTCGGCATCCTCG
The DNA here is from genome assembly GCF_044336695.1 of Streptomyces sp. SCA2-17. NCBI lineage: Bacteria > Bacillati > Actinomycetota > Actinomycetes > Kitasatosporales > Streptomycetaceae > Streptomyces > Streptomyces sp. SCA2-17. The sequence goes on along the minus strand of NZ_CP117521.1, from coordinate 2,049,487 downwards.
TCGCCCTCCTCGTCATCGACGTGGAACTGGCCCTCGTGGTCTTCGCGACGCTGCCCCTGCTGGTCGTGGGCACCGTCGTCTTCCGCCGGCAGAGCGTCAAGGCGTACGAGCTGGCGCGCGAGCGCGTGGGGCTCGTCAACGCCGACCTCCAGGAGAGCGTCGCGGGCCTGCGCATCGTGCAGGCGTTCCGGCGCGAGGAGGCGGGCGCCCGGCGCTTCGCGGAGCGCAGCCGGTCCTACCGGCAGGCGCGGGTGCGCGGCCAGTGGCTGATATCGGTCTACTTCCCGTTCGTGCAGCTGCTGTCGTCCGTGGCCGCCGCCGCGGTCCTGATCGTGGGCGCCGGCCGGGTGAGCGACGGCACGCTGACCGCGGGCGCGCTGGTGGCCTACCTGCTCTACATCGACCTGTTCTTCGCTCCCGTGCAGCAGCTGTCGCAGGTCTTCGACGGCTACCAGCAGGCCACCGTCTCGCTCGGCCGGGTGCAGGACCTGCTGCGCGAGCCGACGACCACGCCCGTGGCACAGCGGCCGCGCGCGGTGCGCGAGCTCAGCGGCGAGATCGTCTTCGACGACGTCGCCTTCCACTACGGCGACGGCGAGCACGCCCTGTCCGGGATCCGGCTGACGATCCCGGCCGGCCAGACCGTCGCGTTCGTCGGCGAGACCGGCGCCGGCAAGTCGACCCTCGTCAAGCTGGTGGCGCGGTTCTACGACCCGACGAGCGGCGCCGTCCTCGTGGACGGGCACGACCTGCGCGAGCTCGACCCCACCGGCTACCGGCACCGGCTCGGCGTCGTCCCGCAGGAGCCCTACCTCTTCCCCGGCACGGTGCGCGACGCGATCGCCTACGGGCGGCCGGACGCCACCGACGCCGAGGTGGAGGCCGCGGCGCGGGCGGTCGGCGCGCACGACATGATCGCCACGCTCGACGGCGGCTATCTGCACGCGGTCACCGAGCGCGGCCGCAACCTCTCCGCCGGCCAGCGCCAGCTGATCGCCCTGGCCCGCGCGGAGCTCGTCGACCCGGACGTCCTGCTGCTGGACGAGGCCACGGCCGCGCTCGACCTGGCCACCGAGGCGCTGGTCAACCAGGCCACGGAGCGGCTGGCCGGGCGTCGCACGACGCTCGTGGTCGCCCACCGGCTGACCACGGCGGCCCGCGCGGACCGGGTGGTGGTCCTCGACCACGGCCGCGTCGCCGAGGACGGCACGCACAGTGAGCTGCTGGCCCGTGACGGGCGCTACGCGGAGCTGTGGCGGACGTTCACGGGCGAGGCGGTGCCGGCTTAGGCCCGGGCGCTCCCCGCCCGGTACGTTGGCGCCCGGCAGGCCTTGACGAGGCACTTCGTACCGAGCGGGGGGACCCCATGCGCAAGCTCACGTACTTCATCGCCACCACCATCGACGGCTTCATCGCCGGCCCGGACGACGAGTTCGGCTTCATGATGTCGATCCTGGACGACGCGTACGTCTCCGCCCTGGTCGAGAGCTACCCCGACACGGTCTCCGCACGCGGCCGCGAGGCCGTCGGACTCGGCCCGGACAACCGGGACTTCGACACGGTCCTGATGGGCCGCAACACCTACGAGCCCGGCCTGTCGATCGGCATGACCAGCCCGTACCCGCACCTGCGGCAGTACGTCGTCTCGAAGTCCCTCACCACCAGCCCGGACCCCGCGGTCACCGTCTTCTCCGGCGACGTGGTGGAGCTGGTCCGCGGCCTCAAGCAGGAAGAGGGCAAGGGGATCTGGCTGTGCGGCGGGGCGAGCCTCGCGGGCCAGCTGCGGGACGAGATCGACGAGATCGTCGTCAAGGTCAACCCGTTCGTGGCGGGCAAGGGCATCCCCCTGTTCGCGGCGGAGTTCGCCCCGGAGCGCTACGACCTCAAGGGGACCCGCTCCTTCGGCAACGGCGTCGTGATGATCACGTACGCCAAGCGCACCGCCTGATACGCCGGCCCCGCCGCCTGAGGGGACGCGCGCGCGGCAAGGGAGTTCTGGTGCCCGGCTGACGGAAAGGGGCTGGTGCGCCGGTCTGCCCCCCGGTAGGTTCGCGGCGGACTTTGCGACCCAGGGGAGGGTGAGTGCGTAAGGCATTCAGATGGCTGCTGGCCCTGACGGTGCTCGCGGGCACCGTCGGCGCCGGCGGCACCGCGACAGCAGCGGCAACCACCGAGCCGGACATCAAGGAACGCGTCCTGAAGATTCCGGGGATGAAGCTGGTCGAGGAGAAGCCCTACGAGGGCTACCGCTACCTCGTGCTGACCTACGACCAGCCCGTCGACCACCGGAACCCGGCCAAGGGAACGTTCCAGCAGCGCTTCACGCTGCTGCACAAGTCGACCGCCCGGCCGACCGTCTTCTTCACCTCGGGCTACAACGTCAGCACCAGCCCGGGCCGGAGCGAGCCCGCCCGCATCGTCGACGGCAACCAGGTGTCGCTGGAGTACCGGTTCTTCACGCCGTCGCGGCCGCAGCCCGCCGACTGGTCGAAGCTGGACATCTACCAGGCGGCCAGCGACCAGCACCGCCTCTACGCCGCCCTCAAGCCGCTCTACGGCAAGAACTGGCTGGCCACCGGCGGCAGCAAGGGCGGCATGACCGCCACGTACTACCGCCGCTTCTACCCGAACGACATGAACGGCACCGTCGCCTACGTCGCGCCCAACGACGTCAACAACGACGACGACTCGGCCTACGACCGGTTCTTCGCCGACGTCGGCGACCAGGCCTGCCGCAACCAGCTGAACTCGGTGCAGCGCCAGGCGCTGCTGCGCCGCGGCGAGATCGTCACCCGCTACCAGAAGTGGGCCGGCGAGAACGGCAAGACGTTCAAGGTCATCGGCAACGCCGACAAGGCCTACGAGAACGTCGTCCTCGACCTGGTCTACTCGTTCTGGCAGTACCACCTGCAGAGCGAGTGCGCGACCGTGCCCGCCACGAACGCCTCCACCGACGAGCTGTACAAGTTCATCGACGCGGTCTCGGGCTTCGACGGCTACACCGACCAGGGCCTGGAGCGCTTCACGCCGTACTACTACCAGGCGGGCACCGAGCTCGGCGCGCCCACGGTCAAGTACCCGCACCTGAAGGGCCTGCTGCGGTACCCGGACGCCGTCCAGCCGCGCGCCTACGTGCCGCGGGACATCCCGATGACGTTCAAGCGCAACGCGATGGCGGACATCGACCGCTGGGTGCGCGAGGACAGCAAGCGGATGCTCTTCGTCTACGGGCAGAACGACCCGTGGAGCAGCGAGCCGTTCCGCCTCGGCAGGAACGCGGCCGCGCGGGACGACTACCGCTTCTACGCGCCCGGCGGCAACCACGGCTCCAACATCGCCCAGCTGGTCGCCGACGAGCGGGCCAAGGCCACGGCCAAGGTGCTGGAGTGGGCGGGCGTCGCCCCGGCCGCGGTGACCGCGGACGCCTCGCACGCCAAACCGCTCGCCACGTACGACGCGAAGCTCGACAAGCCGCTCGTCGAGCCGCGCAAGGGCCTGCGGCCGTAGACCACCCGGACCCGGCGGGACAGCGGGTCAGGACAGGCGGCGGGCGCACCCGACGGGAGCCCCGCCGCCCACCTGTACGTACAGGTCGGTCGAGGGCGGGCACTCCCGGCGCGCGCCGACCTCCGTCGTGACGCGGTACTCGGGGGCACGGGCCCCCGAGCCGTCGCACGCGGTCTCCTTCACCACCCCGTCCCGCTGGGTGTACAGGCAGTCGCCGGTGACCGTCAGGGGGCCGCCGCCCATGCCCGGGTCGCCCGGGTGCGGCGGCTGGAGGTTGCGCATGCAGGCGTAGCCCTCGGGCGCGCTGCTCTCCTCCGAGGTGCCCTGGTCGAGGGCGTTGATGTGCAGGACGAAGTCGGTCTCGTCGGGGCAGCGCGGGCCGCCGGAGCGGGGGCCGTTGTAGCGGGCGAGGACCCGGGCGTCGGCGTCCGGTCTCCGGCAGGACACCTCGGTGAACGAGCCGGCGGCGCGCCCCGCGCACTCTCCGCGGGCCAGGAACGCCGGATCGCGCCCTGGGCGGGCGTGGGCCCCGGCCGCGGCCGCTCCCGCGGTGGCGGCGGGCTGCCGGCCCGTGCGGCAGCCGGTCAGCGCCCCCGCCGTGCAGGTGGCGGCGAGCATGAGCGCGAGCAGCGCCGTCCGCGGCGCGCGTGGCCGCATGGTGACCCCCGTCCCCCCGATGCGCTCCAGCCTGGCGCCCCGGGCCCGGCGCACGCCAGACGTGCGGGGCGCGCGGCGGCGGTGGAAACGATGCGTGTGCGGGCGCGTTCCGCCGGGCGTACGCCGGGGTGCGTGCGCCTCGGACGCGCCCCGGCAGAGGATTCCCGCAGTTTTGCCCGCCGTCGGCGCAGAGAGGACAGGGGGCGCGCCGACGACGGCGTGCTGCCCGCCGCAGGCGGCGGAGAGGGAGGTCAGCAACCGGCCGGCGGCGCGGGCCGACACCGCTCTGCGGGGGGTACGACGGCAGCACGGCCCTTGGACGGGCGGCGCCCCGGAGCGGTTCCGCACCGGGGCGCACGTCAGTCGTGCGCGCGCCGTTTCGCGCCGAGGCCGGGCAGCCGGCGGGTCAGCAGCCGCGCGCGCGGCGCGAGCCTCCGGGCCATCGCGAACACCGACTCCGTGCGCGAGCGGTCGCTGTCGAGGACGGTGAAGAGGTTGACCCCGAGGTAGAACGTGATCGCGGCGTTGGCGAGGTCGCGCGGCGGGGTGAGGCGGGCGAGCGGCGTCCCGCCGATGACCCGCTCCAGCGTCTGCTCGACGAAGGCGATCCACGGCTCCGCCCGGACCCGGATCTCCTCGCGCAGCTCCGGCTTGGCGACGGCCGCGGCGACGAGCTCGGAGAACAGCGTCAGGTGCCCGGCCTCGATGTCGCTGCGGTAGACGCGGGTGCCCGCGTCCACCAGGTCCTCCAGCGTGCGGGCGCCCGCGACGGCGTCGGTGAGCAGCTCCATGCGCTCGGCGGAGGAACGGTCCAGCGCGGCGAACAGCAGCGGGTCGACGCCCCCGAAGTGATAGAAGACCAGCGCCGAGTTGACGCCCGCCTCCTTGGCGATCGTCCGCGCGCTGGACTTGGCGTAGCCGTGCGTCCGCAGCACGGTGTCCGCAGCACGGATCAGCCGTTCCTTGGTGTCCACCGTCATGTGTGCAGCCCTCTCGCCGAGGCTGCATCATACGATTTAAACGAGTGATGCAAGGCTTCAGAACGTCCTCAGGGGCCACTGCTCGTGCAGCGTGCGGACGGTTTCGGTGATCGCGGGCCGGCGGGCGGCACCCGTGCGCCACAGGGCGGAGAGCCGCCGCACGGGGACCGGGTCCAGCGGCACGGCCCGGACGCCCTCGGGCAGCGGGCCCCGCCCCAGGCGCGGCATGAGGGCGATGCCGAGGCCCGCGGCGACCAGCGCGATGTGGGTGTGGTTCTCGGCGGCCTGGTAGGCGAGGTCCGGCTCGTGCCCGTCGGCGCGCAGCGTGCGCACCAGCCAGTCGTGGCAGACGGTCCCCGGCGGCTGGCAGATCCAGCGCTGGTGCGGCAGGTCGCTCCGGTCGAGCATCGCCCGCCCGGCCAGCGGATGCCCCTCCGGCACCAGGACGTCGCACCGGTCCTCGCCGATCAGCACCTGCTCCAGGCCCTCCGGAGGGGCCAGCGGGGCGATGTCCCAGTCGTGGACGACGGCCAGGTCGAGGACGCCCTGGGAGACCAGGTCGACCGACAGGTGGGGATCGATCTCCAGCAGGCGGGCGTCCAGCGCGGGGTGCTCGCGCGCGAGGCGGGCGAGCACGCCCGGCAGCAGGCCGCGCGCCGCCGACGGGAACGCCCCGACGACCAGCCGGCCCGCGGGCTGCCCGCGCCGCTCCTCCAGCTCCGTCTCCGCTCGCTCGACCAGCGCCAGCAACTGCTGGGCCGTCGAGGCCAGATGCCGACCCTCGTCGGTCAGCGCCACGCCGCGCCCGCGGCGCTCCAGCAGCGCCGTCCGCGTCTCCCGCTCCAGCTTGGTGACGGCCTGCGAGACGGCCGACGGGGTGTAGCCCAGGGCCGTGGCCGCCGCACTCACCGAACCGTGCACCGACACGGCGTGCAGCGCCCGCAGGCGTGCCAGATCCAGCACCGAACGCCCCCCTCTCGATTCAGCGTTGTCGTTTCAGCGTTGCTGAATCCCATCATGAAGGAACCTGTGCTGGTGCTACAGGGTCGGGGCGGCGAGGCTTGCCCGTATGCGTCCCCTGCACCTCTCCCTCGCCGTCCTCGTCGCCGCCGTCTGGGGCGTCAACTTCGTCGTCATCGACGTCGGCCTCGACCACTTCCCGCCGCTGCTCTTCTCCGCCCTGCGCTTCCTCGCGGCGGCCGTCCCCGCCGTCTTCCTCGTCGGCCGCCCGCAGGTGCGGTGGCGCTGGATCGCCGCCGTCGGGCTCGTCCTCGGGGTGGGCAAGTTCGGGCTCCTGTTCACCGGCATGCACCTGGGGATGCCGGCCGGCCTGTCCTCGCTCGTCCTCCAAATCCAGGCCGTCTTCACCGCCCTGCTCGCCACGGCCGTCCTCGGCGAACGCCTCGGCCGCACCCGGCTGCTGGGCATGGGCACCGCCCTCGCGGGCATCGCCGTGACGGCCGTCGACGAGGGCACGTCCGGGCCGCTCCTCGGCTTCGCCCTCATCGTCGTCGCCGCGGCCATGTGGGGCGTCTCCAACGTCATCACCCGCAAGGCGGCGCCGCCCGACGCGCTGAACTTCATGGTGTGGGTGAGCACCGTCCCCGTCCTGCCCCTCCTGCTGCTCTCCCTCCTCTTCGAGGGCCCGCAGGCGGACGCCGAAGCGCTGAGGTCCCTCGACTGGAGCGGTGCCGGAGCGATCCTCTTCGTCGCCTGGGTCTCCACCGTCCTCGGCTTCGGCGCCTGGGGCTTCCTGCTGCGCACCTACGACGCCTCGGCCGTCGCGCCCTTCAGCCTGCTGGTGCCCGTCTTCGGCATGTCGTCGGCGGCACTCGTCCTCGGGGAGGGAGTGAGCCCCCTGCGCTGGGGCGCGGCGGTGCTGCTGGTGTCCGGGGTGGGCGTCACGGCACTGGGCGGGCGGCGGCGAGCAGCCCCCGCAAGTACTCCGCCCCCGGCCCCGCGAGCTGCCCGAAGTCTGCCGCTTGCGGCTGCCAGCGCTTCTCGTACTCCCAGCACAGCCAGCCGTCCCAGCCCGCCGCGGTGAGCGCCCGTACGCAGTCGCCCAGGGGCAGTACCCCCGCCCCCAGTGGCAGCGGCGTCAGGTCCTCCGCCGAGGCGACGTCCTTCACCTGGACGTAGCCCAGGTGCGGGGAGAGCACCGGCAGGCTCACCGCGGGGGACTCGCCGCCCAGCCAGGTGTGCAGGACGTCCCACAGGGCGCCGACGTGGGAGTGCCCCACGGGCCCCAGGACCCGGGCGGCGTCCGCGGCCCGGCGGTGCGAGTCGTGCGTCTCCAGCAGCACGTGCACGCCCCGGTCCGCGGCCAGCGGCGCCACTGCCCCCAGCCGCCGGGCCGCCGTCGCGTCCGCCTCCTCCGCGGGCAGCTCGCCCCCGCCGGGGAAGACCCGTACGTAGCGCGCCCCCAGATCGGCCGCCAGGTGCACGAGCCCGCTCAGCTCGCTCAGCACGGCAGCGTCGTCCCCCGTGGAGGCCACCCGCGCGTAGCCCGCCACGGCCAGGACCTCCACACCCGACCCGGCGAACTCCGCGGCCGCGGCCTCCCGCTCCCGCGGCCCGCACCCGAGGTGCACGGGCTCCTCCGGGTGCGCCCGCAGCTCCACGCCGTCCCAGCCGTGCGCGCGGGCCAGCCGCACCACCTCCGGCAGGGGCAGTCCGGGCACTCCGAGCGTGGAGAAAGCGAGCTTCATGGGGAACGGGTTCCCCCGGAGCACGCGGGAAATGCTTCCCCGTACGGCAGAAGGGGGGAACGCACGATGCGCGCACGCAGAACCCTGCGGATCGCCATGAACGGCGTCACGGGCCGCATGGGGCACCGCCAGCACCTTGTCCGCTCGATCCTCGCCCTGCGGGAGCAGGGCGGCCTCGACCTCGGCGACGGCACCCGCCTGTGGCCGGAACCCGTCCTCGTCGGCCGCAGCGAGGCCCGCCTGAAGGAGCTCGCCGGACGGTACGGGTTCGACCGGTGGACCACCGGCCTCGACACCGTCCTGTCCGACCCCGCCGTGGACGTCTACTTCGACGCCCAGGCCACCTCCGCCCGCGAACCGGCCCTGCGCAAGGCCATCGACGCGGGCAAGCACGTCTACTGCGAGAAGCCGGTCGCCTGTGACTGGGGCGGGGCGCTGGACCTCGCCGACCGCGCCGCGGCGGCCGGCGTGAAGAACGGCGTCGTCCAGGACAAGCTGTTCCTCCCCGGCATCCGCAAGCTCAAGCGGCTCGTCGACGGCGGCTTCTTCGGCCGCGTCCTGTCCGTACGGGGAGAGTTCGGCTACTGGGTCTTCGAAGGCGACTGGCAGCCCGCCCAGCGCCCCTCCTGGAACTACCGTGACGCGGACGCCGGCATCACCGCCGACATGTTCCCCCACTGGGAGTACGTCCTGCGGGACCTCTTCGGCCCCGTGCGGAGCGTGCAGGCCCACGTCACCACCCACATCCCGCACCGCTGGGACGAGAGCGGCAAGCCCTACCGCGCGGCCGCCGACGACGCCGCCTACGCGATCATGGAGCTGGAGGGCGGCGTCGTCGCCCAGCTCAACTCCTCCTGGGCGGTGCGCGTCCACCGCGACGAGCTGCTGGAGTTCCAGGTCGACGGCACCAAGGGCTCGGCCGTCGCCGGGCTGCGCCACTGCCGCGTCCAGCACCGCTCCGTCACCCCCAAGCCGGTCTGGGATCCCGACGTCCCCACGGACGGCGACTTCCGCGCCCAATGGCAGGAGGTCCCCGACAACGAGCCGTTCGGCAACGCCTTCAAGGTGCAGTGGGAGCTGTTCCTGCGGCACGTCGCCCTGGACGAGCCCTGGCCCTACGACCTGCGCGCGGGCGCCCGCGGCGTACGGCTCGCGAGCCTGGCCCGGACGTCGGCCCGGGAAGGCCGCCGGATGCACTGGCAGGTGACCGCCCCGTGATCCGCCTGCCCGGCGCCGGCGGGCGGCTGCGCCCGTACGAGCCCACGGGCCGGTCCCTGGACCTCGCGCCCGGACCGCCGCCCGCCTCCCGCGCCGTCCTCGCCGCCGCCCACGTCGTCGCCGACCCCCTGGGGAACACCACGCCTCACGGCCCGGCCGCCCTCGACTGGGACGCCACCCTGGCCTTCCGCCGCCACCTGTGGGCGCACGGCCTGGGAGTCGCCGAGGCGATGGACACCGCCCAGCGCGGCGCGGGCCTCGACTGGCCCGCCGCGGCCGAGCTGATCCGGCGCTCCGCCGCGGAGGCGAAGGCCGCCGGCGGCCGCATCGTCTGCGGGGCCGGCACCGACCAGCTCACGCCCCCGTACGGCACTCCGGCGGCCGTCACCGCCGCCTACGAGGAACAGCTGGAACTGGTGGAGGCGGCGGGTGCCCAGGCCGTCCTGCTGGCTTCGCGGGCCCTCGCCGCCGCCGCGGCCGGCCCGGACGACTACCGCGACGTCTACGGCACCCTGCTGCGGCAGAGCGCGCGGCCCGTGATCCTGCACTGGCTGGGCCCGGCGTTCGACCCCGCCCTGGAGGGCTACTGGGGCAGCACCGACCCGGACGCCGCCGCGGACACCCTCCTGGACGTCGTCGCCGCCCGGCCGGAAAAGGTCGACGGCGTCAAGGTGTCACTGCTGGACGCGGAGCGCGAGCGCGCCCTGCGCCGCCGGCTGCCCGCCGGGGTGCGCTGCTACACGGGCGACGACTTCCACTACCCGGACCTCGTCGAGGGCGGCGCCGGCGGCCACAGCGACGCCCTGCTCGGTGTCTTCGACCCGCTGGCGCCCCTCGCCGCCCACGCGGTGCGGGCGCTCGACCGGGGCGACCGGGGCCGCTTCCGCGCCCTCCTGGACCCCACCGTCCCGCTGGCCCGTCACCTCTTCGCACCGCCGACCCACTGCTACAAGACGGGAATCGTGCTGCTCGCGTGGCTCGCCGGGCACCAGGGCCACTTCACCATGGCGGGAGGCGGGCACGCGGCGCGCTCCCTGCCGCACCTCGCGCGCGCGTACCGGCTGGCCGACGGCCTCGGCCTCTTCCCCGACCCCGGTCTCGCCGAGGCCAGGATGCGTCAGTTGCTGGCCGTCCACGGGGTGGAGCCGTGACCGGCCTCGCGCGCTTCAGCCTCAACCAGCAGACCGTCCGGCAGTGGTCCTTGCCGGAGCTCGCGACGGGGTGCGCGGCGGCGGGGGTGCGGTACGTGGGGCTGTGGCGCGGGCCCGTGCGGGAGTACGGGGCGGCCGCGGCCGGGCGGCTCGTGCGGGCGCACGGACTGGGCGTCAGCAGTCTGTGCCGCGGCGGCTTCCTGACCTCCCCCGAGCCCGCGGCGCGGGCGGCCGCGCTCGCGGACAACCGGGCGGCCGTCGAGGAGGCCGCCGAGCTCGGGGCGCCCGTCCTCGTCCTCGTCCCGGGCGGGCTGCCCCCGGGCTCGGGTGACCTGCCCGGCGCGCGCGAGCGGGTGGCGGAGGCGCTCGCCGGGCTCGCCCCGTACGCGGCCGGGCACGGCGTCCGGCTCGCGATCGAGCCGCTGCACCCCATGTACGCCTCCGACCGCAGCGTCGTCTCCACGCTCCGTCAGGCCCTCGACCTGGCCGAGCGGTTCCCCGCCGACCAGGTCGGCGTCGTGGCCGACAGCTACCACCTGTGGTGGGACGACACCGTGCCCGGGCAGCTCGCGCGGGCGGGGGAGAGCGGCCGGATCGCGGCCCTCCAGCTCGCCGACTGGGTCACGCCGCTGCCGGAAGGGGCGCTGCTCGGCCGCGGCCAGCTCGGCGACGGTTGCATCGACCTCCGCCGGTTCTTCGAACAGGCCATCGCGGCGGGCTACCGGGGTCCGGTGGAGGCCGAGATCTTCAGTCCGCGGCTGTGGGCCAGGGATGGAGCGGAAGTCCTTGCGGAGACGCTGGAACGTTACCTTCGGTATGTGCTTGCTCGACCCGAGGTAGCCGGAGACCCTGAAATCGCACAAAGGGTAACGGAAGAATAACTCCTTGAAAGCATTGCAACCCTTTGCGGCCCGGGTGGGTCGTACATGGCATCGGGCTTCCTGGGGAGGGATCCGGGGGGATTCGGAGGAAGCCGGTTTTGGGGGGATACGAGGGGCCCGGTCGTCGGACCGGGCCCCTCTGCGTTGCCGTGCACCCGGTGCGCCCGGAGTTATCCACAGCCTCGAACCGTTGTCGGAGCGCCCCGGTACCGTCGGTGCATGGTCCAGATGGCAGTCGTCGAAGGTGTCCTGGAGCGGATCACCTACGCCAATGAGGAGAGCGGCTATACGGTCGCGCGCGTCGACACCGGCCGCGGCAGCGGCGACCTCCTCACGGTGGTCGGCTCGCTCCTCGGCGCGCAGCCGGGGGAGTCGCTGCGCCTGGAGGGCCGCTGGGGCTCCCACCCGCAGTACGGACGGCAGTTCACCGTCGAGAACTACACCACGGTCCTGCCCGCCACGATCCAGGGCATCCGCCGCTATCTCGGCTCCGGCCTGATCAAGGGCATCGGCCCGCGCATCGCCGACCGCATCACCGAGCACTTCGGCACGGACACCCTCGACGTCATCGAGAGCGACCCCGGCCGCCTCATCGAGGTCCCCGGCCTCGGCCCGAAGCGCACGAAGCTGATCGGCGCCGCCTGGGAGGAGCAGAAGGCCATCAAGGAGGTCATGGTCTTCCTCCAGGGCGTCGGGGTCTCCACCTCCATCGCCGTGCGCATCTACAAGAAGTACGGGGACGCCTCCATCTCCGTCACCCGCAATCAGCCCTACCGGCTGGCCGCCGACGTGTGGGGCATCGGCTTCCTCACCGCCGACCGCATCGCCCAGGCCGTGGGCATCCCGCACGACAGCCCCGAGCGGGTCAAGGCCGGCCTCCAGTACGCCCTTTCCCAGTCCACCGACCAGGGCCACTGCTACCTCCCCGAGGAGCGGCTGATCGCCGACGCCGTGAAGCTCCTCCAGGTGGACACCGGGCTCGTCATCGACTGCCTCGCCGAGCTGGCGGCGGAGGAGAACGGGGAAGGGGCGGCGGGGGTGGTCCGCGAGAAGGTCCCCGGCGCCGAGGACGGGCAGCCCGTCACCGCCGTCTACCTCGTTCCCTTCCACCGCGCCGAACTCTCCCTGGCCGGGCAGCTGAAGCGGCTGCTCGGCGACGGCGCCGACCGGCTCGCCGCCTTCCAGGACGTCGACTGGGACCGGGCCCTGAGCTGGCTCGCGGGCCGCACGGGCGCGCAGCTCGCCCCCGAGCAGCGGGACGCGGTCCGGCTCGCGCTCTCCAGCAAGGTCGCCGTGCTCACCGGCGGGCCGGGCTGCGGCAAGTCCTTCACCGTCCGTTCCGTGGTCGAACTGGCCCGCGCCAAGGGGGCCAAGGTGGTCCTCGCGGCCCCCACCGGGCGGGCGGCGAAGCGGCTCTCCGAGCTCACGGGCGCCGAGGCGTCCACCGTGCACCGGCTCCTGGAGCTCAAGCCCGGCGGCGATGCCGCGTACGACAAGGACCGCCCCCTGGACGCCGACCTCGTGGTCGTGGACGAGGCGTCCATGCTCGACCTGCTGCTGGCCAACAAGCTCGTCAAGGCCGTGCCGCCGGGCGCCCACCTGCTCCTCGTCGGCGACGTGGACCAACTGCCCTCCGTGGGCGCCGGGGAGGTGCTGCGCGACCTCCTGGCCCCCGGCAGCCCCGTCCCCGCCGTCCGGCTCACCCGCATCTTCCGGCAGGCGCAGCAGTCCGGCGTGGTCACCAATGCGCACCGCATCAACTCCGGGGCGCCGCCCATCACTCACGGGATGACGGACTTCTTCCTCTTCGCCGAGGAGGACACCGAGGAGGCGGGCCGGCTCACCGTGGACGTGGCGGCCCGGCGCATCCCCGCCAAGTTCGGGCTCGACCCCCGCCGGGACGTCCAGGTGCTGGCGCCGATGCACCGCGGCCCGGCCGGCGCCGGCACCCTCAACGGACTGCTCCAGCAGGCGATCACGCCCGCCCGGCCCGACCTGCCCGAGAAGCGCTTCGGCGGCCGGGTCTTCCGCGTCGGCGACAAGGTCACCCAGGTGCGCAACAACTACGAAAAGGGGCAAAACGGGGTCTTCAACGGCACGGTGGGCGTCGTCACCGGCCTCGACGCCGTCGAGCAGCGGCTCACCGTGCGCACCGACGAGGACGAGGAAGTGGGCTACGACTTCGACGAACTCGACGAGCTCGCGCACGCCTACGCCGTGACCATCCACCGCTCGCAGGGCAGCGAATACCCGGCCGTGGTGATCCCCGTCACCACCGGTGCGTGGATGATGCTGCAACGCAATCTGCTCTATACCGCGGTGACCCGGGCAAAACGGCTGGTGGTGCTGGTGGGCTCGCGGAAGGCGCTCGGGCAGGCCGTACGGACCGTATCCGCAGGCAGGAGGTGTACCGCGCTCGATCACCGGCTGGGAATGTGAGGACGATCGGGGAGGTTTTGTGAAGGGCTGGATGGTCCCTTTTCGGCCCGGAGAGGCCTCGAAGGGGCCCTGGAGGGCGCGGATCCGGGGTGGGATTCGTCTCTCATCGGTTTACCAACCGGGGCGAAGGGGGCAGTATGGCCAGGCTGGGCGGCACTGAGTGCCGTCTTTAGGCCCTATGGCCGACCCCGAGTGCACGTGCATCGTCCAAATGGGGGAAGGTAGGGGTAGTCAGGGCACCTCGAAGAAGAGGCACAACGTCGGTGAGGGATGACGTGAGCGACAACTCTGTAGTAGTGCGGTACGGGGACGGCGAATACACCTACCCGGTGGTCGACAGCACCGTCGGCGACAAGGGCTTCGATATCGGCAAGCTCCGCGCCCAGACCGGTCTGGTGACCCTGGACTCCGGTTACGGCAACACCGCCGCCTACAAATCCGCGATCACCTACCTCGACGGTGAGCAGGGCATCCTGCGCTACCGGGGTTACCCGATCGAGCAGCTCGCCGAGCGCAGCTCCTTCCTCGAGACCGCCTTCCTGCTGATCAACGGCGAGCTGCCGTCGGCCGGCGAGCTGGAGACCTTCAAGGGCGAGATCACCCAGCACACCCTGCTGCACGAGGACGTCAAGCGGTTCTTCGACGGCTTCCCGCGCGACGCCCACCCGATGGCCATGCTGTCCTCCGTGGTCAGCGCGCTGTCGACCTTCTACCAGGACAGCCACAACCCGTTCGACGAGAAGCAGCGCCACCTCTCCACGATCCGGCTGCTCGCCAAGCTGCCGACGATCGCGGCGTACGCGTACAAGAAGTCGATCGGCCACCCGATCGTCTACCCGCGCAACGACCTCGGCTACGTCGAGAACTTCCTGCGCATGACGTTCTCGGTGCCCGCCGCCGAGTTCGAGCTGGACCCGGTCGTCGTCAGCGCCCTGGACAAGCTGCTGATCCTGCACGCCGACCACGAGCAGAACTGCTCCACGTCGACCGTGCGTCTGGTGGGCTCCTCGCAGGCCAACCTGTTCGCGTCGATCTCCGCCGGCATCAACGCCCTGTGGGGCCCGCTGCACGGCGGCGCCAACCAGTCGGTGCTGGAGATGCTCGAGGGCATCCGCGCCAACGGCGGCGACGTCGACTCCTTCATCCGCAAGGTGAAGAACAAGGAGGACGGCGTCCGCCTGATGGGCTTCGGGCACCGCGTCTACAAGAGCTTCGACCCCCGGGCGAAGATCATCAAGGCGGCGGCGCACGATGTCCTCTCGGCGCTCGGCAAGTCCGACGAGCTGCTCGACATCGCGCTGAAGCTCGAAGAGCACGCGCTCTCCGACGACTACTTCGTCTCGCGCAACCTCTACCCGAACGTGGACTTCTACACGGGTCTGATCTACCGGGCCATGGGCTTCCCGACCGAGATGTTCACCGTGCTCTTCGCGCTCGGCCGCCTTCCGGGCTGGATCGCGCAGTGGCACGAGATGATCAAGGAGCCGGGTTCCCGCATCGGCCGTCCGCGCCAGATCTACACCGGCGTCGTCGAGCGGGACCTGCCCGAGCGCGCCTGACGCGCTGCCGCCGCGCCTGAGGCCCGAAGTCTGAGGCCTCAGGTCTGAGGCCTTGAGGTCCGAGGGCCGACGGCGCGGCCGTCCGGCCCCGTAGCCGGCAAAAGCCCTGAGAGCCGCCATGGCTCTCAGGGCTTTTCGCATGGGCGCACGGGCCTGGAAAAAGCGCCCCGCCACCGATCCCCCCACGGGTCGGAGCGGGGCGCTTCCCGTTCCCCGGTACGGATTCCCCCCACGGGATCCGGCCGGGAGCCTCGGTGCGCGCAGCCGACGCGATCTGCCGGGACGCGTACGTACGGGAGGGCCGCTCAAAGCTCCCCGGAGTACGTGCCCCGGCCACGCGTGGCCGGTACCGTCCCCCAAGACGATCCAGCACTGCCCGGTTAGACCCACGACCCCCCGCAATGGTTACGTTGCCATTGCTGTGATCTAGGTCTCCTGCCATAACGGGCGCAGTCGGGCAAGGTCCCGCTTGTGTGGGTGTTGTGTCACTTATGTGGGTTACGTGTCGGACTGGGGTGCGGTTCTGCGCGCCGGGGCGCGCCTCGCCGGGCCGGGGCCGGGGGTCGGCTCAGGCGCGGCCGGTGAGCTCGTAGCCCGCCTCGTCCACCGCGGCGCGCACGGCCTCCTCGTCCAGCGGGGCCGCGGAGACCACGGTGACCTCGCCGCTGGCGGCCACGGCCTGCACGGACGTGACGCCGGCCAGGGCGGAGAGCTCCTCCTTCACGGCGGACTCGCAGTGGCCGCAAGTCATGCCGGTCACGCGGTAGACGGTGGTGGTGGCGGTGGGCTGGGAGCTCATGACGGTTCTCCTAAGGAAGATCGATCGTGGCGCTGTAGGGGAACAGCTTACCCCCTGGGGGTATTCCGGGAGGGGCAGGGAGCGAAGACGGAGAGGGCCGGGACGGGAATGGCAGGGGCCCCGGACCGTGACGGTCCGGGGCCGGAGGGGTGGGGGTCAGTTCTTCGGATCGCGCCGGGCACGGTTGCCCGGGCGGCTCGCCACCCAGGCGCGGACCGTGTCCGCGTACCAGTAGGGCTTGCCGCCCTCGGTGTGGTCGGGCTTGGGCAGCAGCCCGTGCTTGCGGTAGGTCCGCACGGTATCGGTCTGGACGCCGATGTGCGCTGCGATCTCCTTGTAGGACCAGAGTCGACGGTCAGTCATCTCGCGCCTCTCCGCTGCGTCGCAGCGACGGAGGGGGGTCCGTCGGGGGAGCTGCGACGCGGCCTTGTCGATCACCACGACTGTTGTTCGGTGAACGACGGAGAGTGACCGCTGATGCGGCGCCGTGGTACGGCTGTGACGGAAGGGAGGCGGGAACGTGACGCCTGTGACGGGCGTATGACGCTGCTTCGAGCGCCGGCCGGCGTCAGGGCCGGTCCGCTGCCGCGTCCGCCGCCGTGACGCGCACCGGGCGGTTCTCCCGCCGGGACGTCTCGCACGCCTCGGCCACCAGCAGGGCGTGCAGCCCCTCGCGGCCGGGGCACGGGTTGGGGGCCTCGCCGCGTGCGGCTTGGAGGAAGGCGGCCAGCTCGGCGCGGTACGCGGGGGCGAACCGCTCCAGGAAGCCGGTCCAGGGGCGTGCGGGCGGGGGCGGGCCGGCCGGTTCGGCCGATGTCGCGGGCGTACGGCGTCCAGGCCGACGACCCACTGGTCGCGCTCGCCCGACAGCTCCATGCGGACGTCGTAGCCCGCGCCGTTGCAGCGGGTCGCTGTCGCCGTGACGAGCGTGCCGTCGTCGAGGGTGAGGAGGACGGCGGCGGTGTCCACGTCGCCCGCTTCCTCGAAGACGGCCGCGGACGCCCCGCCGGTCGCGCCGCGGGCGTACACCTCCGTCACCTCGCGGCCCGTCAGCCACCTGACGGCGTCGAAGTCGTGCACCAGGCAGTCCCGGATCAGCCCGCCGGAGCGCGCCAGGAACGCGGCGGGCGGGGGCGCGGGGTCGGAGGTGACGGCGCGGATCGTGTGCACGCGGCCGAGGCGGCCTGAGCGGAGGGCGGTGCGGGCCGCGAGGAATCCGGCGTCGAAGCGGCGCTGGAAGCCCAGTTGCAGGAGGGCGCCCGCCGCGTCCACCTCGCGGAGCGCGCGCAGCGTGCCCGGGATGTCGAGGGCGACGGGCTTCTCGCAGAACGCGGGGAGGCCGGCGCGGGCCGCGCTCGCGATCAGGGCGGGGTGGGCCGCGGTGGTCGCCGCGATCACGACCGCGTCGACGCCGGCGCCGAACACGGCCTCGGGGGAGGGGGCGGTACGGGCGCGGACGCGCGTGGCGACGTCCGCTGCGCGGTGCGGGTCGGTGTCCGCGATGACGAGTTCCTCGACGCCGCCGAGCGAGGCGAGCACCTCAGCATGATGCGCCCCGATCCGCCCGGCCCCGACCACTCCGATCCGCATGCGTCTGACTCCGTCCTCGCGTGTTCGTACGACCTCCGCCGGTTCGGGACCGCCGGTCTCCGTCGTCGTGGTTGCTCGCCGTTGCGGCGGGGGAGAGGGGGCGCTGCCCGTCGGGCGCGGGGCCCTGCCGCCCCCGCCGGGCGAGGAAGTCCCGCCGCGACGGCGCCGAACCCCCGCCGGGGTGCCCGGCGGTGCCGTGCGGCAGCTGCCGGTTCGGCACCGCCGGTTTCCGTCGTCGTGGCTGATCGCCGTTGCGGCGGGACGAAGGGGTGCTGCCCGGCAGGTGTGTGCGGGAGTCTGCGGTGTCCCGCGGATCTCGCCGCAGGTGAGGAAAATCCCGCCGCGACGGTGCGCAACCCCCGCCGGGGTGTTCGGCGGTGCCGTGCGGCATCCAGCTGGTTCGGTACCGCCGGTCTGCGCATGGGTGGCTGATCGTCGGGGGCGGGATGAGGGCAGGCGCCCGCGCGCAGCTTGCGGAAAGGCGACGGTGGCACGCAGTGTCATGCGTACAGGGACGGGCGCGGCGTCAGGGTGACCTCTGTTCGGGTGCCCGATGCCTGGGCTCGGACGCCTGCCTCACAGGCTGCCGCTGCCGCGTAGCCGTCCCAGACGCTCGGGCCCTCTGTTACGCCGCGGCGGGACGCGTCGACCCAGTGCTGGAGTTCGCGGTCGTACGCCTCGCGGAAGCGGTCCACGTAGTCCTGGGCGATGGCGCCGCCCCAGCGGCCGGCGGCGTTCACGTACAGGCCGTGCGCGTCGCCCAGCCGCGCGCTGCCGCGCTCGCCGACCGCCTCGCACTGCACCTGGTAGCCGAAGCCGCAGTTGACGAAGACCTCGACGTCGGCCACGGCGCCGCCGGACGTCTCCAGGAGGACCAGCTGAGGGTCGCTCAGGCCCTCCGGCGCGGCCGGCGAGGGAGCCGGTTTCACCACGCTCACCGCCGTGATCTCCTGCCCCAGCAGCCACCGCGTGGCATCGATCTCGTGCACCACCGAGTCGTTGATCATCATCGCCTCGGTGAAGCCCGGCGGCGTGGCCACGTTCCGGTGCCGGCAGTGGAGCATCAGGGCCCGCCCGAGCCCGCCGCCGTCGAGGAGCGCCTTCAGCTGCACGTACTCCGTGTCGTAGCGGCGCATGAACCCCACCTGCGCCCGCCGGTGCCCGAGCCGGACCTCGGCCTCCATCACCCGCAGCGCGGACTCCGCGCCGGGCGTGAGCGGCTTCTCGCACAGCACGGGCAGGTCCCGCGCGAAGGCGTCCAGCAGCGCCGCCTCGTGCGCGGGGCCGGGCGAGGCGATGAGCACGGCGTCCACGTCGCCGGCGTCCATCGCGGCGGCCGCGTCGGTGTACGCGGTGCAGCCGGGGACGCCGTCCGCGATCCGCTCGGCGCGCTCGCCGTCGACGTCTATGACCGCGCTGACACGCGCCCCGCTGATGACCCGGTCGAGGCGCCGGACGTGGTCGGAGCCCATCCGGCCCGTGCCGATGACCGCGACGCCGAGCGCGCGCCCGCCTCCGCTTGCCTCATTCATGCGTGCAAGTCTCCCGGTCTCAGACGCCGCAGCCGCGCAGGAAGCCCCGCGTGCGCCGCGCGATGGGCAGGGGGCGGTCCGGCGGGCACGGGTACATGTCCTGTTCCACGATGGCGAACAGGTCCGCGTCCAGCCGGGAGGCCGCGGCGAGGACCGGCTCCAGCGCGGGAACGCCCCGCGGGGGCTCGCACATGACGCCCTGCCGGACGGCGGGCCCGAACGCCGTCCCCTTGGCGCGGACGTCCGCGAGGACTTCCGGATCCACCTGCTTGAGGTGGAGGTAGCCGATCCGCTCCCCGTACGTCTCGATGAGCTTGACGCTGTCGCCGCCGCAGTACGCGTAGTGCCCCGTGTCCAGGCACAGGGCGACCAGCGACGCGTCGGTGGCGTCCAGGAAGCGCTCGACGTGCGCCTCGGTGTCGAGGTGCGTGTCGGCGTGCGGGTGGACGACGATCCCGAGCCCGTAGCGCTCGCGGACCTCGCGGCCGAGCCGCTCCATACCGGCGGTGAGCTGCCGCCACTGATCCGCGGTCAGCTCGGGGTCCTCGACGAGCTCGGCGGTCTTGTCGTCGCGCCAGAAGGAGGGGATGACGACGAGGTGCCGCGCCCCCATCGCGGCGGTGAGCTCCGCGACGGGCGCGACGTGCGCCCACGTCGCCTCCCAGGTGTCCGGCCCGCGGTGCAGCGCGGTGAAGACCGTGCCGGCGGAGACCGTGAGGCCGCGCCGCTGCGTCTCGTCGCGCAGCCGGGCCGGGTCGGTGGGCAGATAGCCGTACGGGCCCAGCTCGATCCACTCGTAGCCCGCGTCGGCGACCTCGTCCAGGAACTGCCGCCAGGGCAGCTGGGCCGGATCGTCGGCGAACCAGACGCCCCAGGAGTCGGGGGCGGAGCCGACCCGGATCCGGTGCGGTGAGGGGAGGTTCGCGGACGCGTCGGGAGCGGGCATCGGGCTCCTCCTCGGGCGAGGGGCTGGGTTGCCCGTAGCTTCCCCGCGGTAAGGGGGAGTGTCAAGGCTACGTCCTGACATACGGACGTTACGTCAAGATGTCTTCCGCTCGCGTCTATATGTAAGGACAATGACCCGGGCCGGATCCGCAGGAAGCAGGAAGCTGGAAGCAGGAAGGGCGCCGATGAGCCACCCGAGCCACTCGAGTCACCCGCGTGCGCGTACGTCTTTCGACCTGATCGCCATGGGCCGGGTCGGCGTGGACCTCTACCCCTTGCAGACCGGGGTGCCGCTGGCGAAGGCCGAGAGCTTCGGCAAGTTCCTCGGCGGCTCGCCCGCGAACGTCGCGGTCGCCGCGGCGCGGCTCGGCCGGCGCGCGGCGCTCATCAGCCGCACGGGCGCGGACCCCTTCGGCGACTTCCTCCACGACGCTCTGCGCGGCTTCGGCGTGGCCGACCGGTGGGTGACGCCCGTCGCCGCGTACCAGACGCCCCTGACGTTCTGTGAGATCTTCCCGCCGGACGACTTCCCGCTCTACTTCTACCGCCGCCCCAAGGCGCCCGACCTGGAGATCCACGCCGACGAGCTTGACCTCGGCGCGATCCGGGCCGCCCGGATCTTCTGGGCGACCGGCACCGGGCTGTGCGAGGAGCCCAGCCGGACCGCGACGCTGGCCGCGCTCGCGGCGCGGGGGCGGCGCGGCGTCACGGTCCTCGACCTGGACTGGCGGCCGCTGTTCTGGGGCGGCGAGGGCGGCGCGTCGGGGCACGGCGGGCGTACGGGCCCGGCCGCCATGGCCGCCGCCCGGCCGCACTACGCCGCGGCCCTCGCCCACGCCACGGTCGCCGTCGGCAACGCCGACGAGTGCGAGGTCGCCACGGGCGAGCGCGCGCCGTACGCCGCGGCGCGGGCGCTGCTCGGCGCCGGGGCCGAACTCGCCGTGGTCAAGCGGGGCCCCGAGGGCGTCCTCGCCGTCCACCGCGACGGGACGACGGCGGAAGTGCCGCCCGTGGAGGTGGACGTGGTGAACGGGCTCGGGGCGGGCGACGCCTTCGGCGGTGCGCTGTGCCACGGTCTGCTGGCCGGCTGGCCCCTGGAACGCACGCTCCGGTTCGCCAACGCGGCGGGGGCGCTGGTGGCTTCGCGCCTGTCGTGCTCGTCGGCGATGCCGACGGGGGAGGAGATCGAGGCGTTGCTGGCGGGCGGCCGGCGGGGCGGCTCTCCGGGCGGCCCGCCGGGCGGGGCTGCCGAGCCCGGGACGCCGGGTGGGCCTGGGGGGCCTGGTGAGCCTGGTGCGGCCGGGCCCTCCGGCGGGTCCGTCGCCCCCGGGGGATCCGGTGCCTCCCAGGCGCCCCGATCGTCCGGGGCGGACGCCGCCCCGCCGCGTACGGGAACCCGACCGTCCGGCACGGACCCCCGCCCCTCCGGTGCGGCCCCTCGCCCTTCCGACGTGGACCGTCGTCCTTCCGGCACGGCCCCCCGCCCCTCTGGCGCGGACCCTCGCTCTTCCGGCACGGCCCCTCGTCCCTCCGCCACGGACCCTCGCCCTCCCGCCACGGCCCCCCGCCCCTCCGCCACGGCCCCCCGCGCCCCCCGTACGGAGGTCCCCCGCTCGTGAGCGTGCGTATTGCAGACCTGGCCCGCATCCGTAGCCGGCACCCCGAGGCCGTTGCCGAGGCTGCCGCGCGTCGCGGGCGGCGGGCGCTGGTCGGGGAGAGCGGGCGGCTGATGGTCATCGCGGCGGACCATCCCGCCCGCGGCGCCCTCGCCGTCGGCGACCGGCCGTTCGCCATGGCGGCGCGGCCCGACCTGCTGGAGCGGCTCTGCCTCGCGCTGTCGCGGCCCGGCGTCGACGGCGTGCTGGCCTCCGCCGACATCCTGGACGACCTGCTGCTGCTCGGCGCGCTGGAGGACAAGGTCGTCATCGGGTCCATGAACCGCGGCGGGCTCGCCGGCGCGGCCTTCGAGCTCGACGACCGCTTCACCGGGCCGCGCGCGGAGGACCTGGCCGCGCTCGGCTTCGACGCCGGGAAGCTGCTCCTGCGCATCGACCCCGCCGACCCCGGCTCGCTGCGGACCCTGCACGCGGCCGCCCGCACCGTCGACGAGATGGCCGCCCGGAGGCTGCCGGTCTTCGTCGAACCGTTCCTGTCCCGCCGTACCGGCGGCCGCGTCGTCAACGACCTTCGCGCCGACGCCGTCACGACGGCGATCGCCATCGCCTCCGGGCTGGGCGGGACGTCCGCGTACACCTGGCTGAAGGTGCCGGTGACGGACGACCCCGCGGACATGGCACGGGTGATGGAGACGTCGACGCTGCCGGCGGTGCTGCTCGGCGGCGACGTGGGCGGCGACCAGGACGCGGCGTACGAGCGCTGGCGGTCGGCGCTGCGCCTGCCGACGGTGCAGGGACTGGTGGCGGGCCGGGCGCTCCTCTACCCCGCGGACGGGGACGTGGCGGGGGCCGTGGACACGGCGGTCAGTCTGCTGTGATGCGCCGTGTAAGATACGTACCGTACGGTATGTATCTAGGCGGAGTTCACCAGCACGGAGGTTTCTCGTGGCGAAGCAGGAGCGGGCGGTCCGCACGCGCCGTCTGATCCTGGAAGCGGCCGGCGCCGTCTTCGACGAGTTCGGCTACGAGTCGACGACCATCGCGCAGATCCTCGCGCGCGCAGGCGTGACCAAGGGCGCCCTGTACTTCCACTTCGCCTCCAAGGAGGAGCTGGCCCGCGGGGTCCTCGACCAGGCGCTGACCCTGGAGGGCGTCCTGCCCCAGGAGTCGAGGCTGCAGGAGTGGGTCGACGTGGGCATGGTCCTCGCCCACCGCCTGCCCGCCGAGCCCTTGCTGAGCGCCTCCGTCCGGCTGTCCGCCGACCGCAAGGCCCGTGACCTGTTCGGCACTTCCTGGCCCGCCTGGATCGACTTCATCGCGGGGCAGCTGACCGAGGCCAAGGCGCAGGGCGAGGTGCTGCCCCACATCGACCCCGCCGCGACGGCCACGCTCTTCGTCGGTGCGTGGACCGGCGTGGAGATCCTCGCCACCGCCCACGGCGAGAGCGGCGCCCTGGAGAAGCGGATCGCCCTCCTCTACGACACCTTCCTGCCCGGCATCGCCGTCCCCGGCGCGCTGCGGAACCTCGACACCTCCTCCGACCGCGGGGCCCGCGTCTGGAAGCTCCACCAGGCCCAGCGCGAGGCGCAGCTCGACGTCCGGCGCCAGGAGGAAGGCGCAGCGGCCACAGCCGCAGCCGCAGCCGCAGCCACAGCCACGGCCTGAGCGTCACGGCCACCCCCGGAAGCCCCCCTCGGGCCTCAGCCGCGCGCCAGCAGCGGTACGTGAATGCTCACCCGGGTCCCCTCTCCCGGGGTGCTCTCCAGCGTCACCCGGCCGCCGATGTCCTCGATGCGCTCGCGCACCCACCGCAGACCCCCGGCCGCCGGTGCGCACATGACGCGCGCCGCGTCGAAGCCGGGCCCGGCGTCCTCCACCCGGGCGTGGGCCCAGCGCCGCGTCACCCGCGTCGTCACCTCCACCGCCGCGCCCGGGGCGTGCACGAAGCTGTTGGCCAGGCATTCGCGCAGGGACCAGAACAGCTCGCGCCGGGAGGCGTCCGACAGCAGTGACTCGTCCCCCGTGGCGGCCACGGACACCGGCGTCCCGGGCGTGACCTGCGCGGCGAACTCCTCGACGGACCGTGCCAGCGGCGGCAGTTCGGCCGCCAGGCGCAGCTCCCCGACCAGCTCCCGCGACCGCCCGAGCGCCTCGCGTACGAGGTCCCCGGCGGTCCGTGCCTCCCCGGCGCCGGGGGACTCCAGGTGGCGCAGGGCCAGGGTGAGCGAGGTGCCGAGCTGATCGTGGATCTCCCGTGCCAGCCGCCGGCGCTCCCGCCAGACCTCGTCGCCCTGCCCCGCGGCGGCGCTGCCGCCGAGCAGCCGCACCACCCGCGCCGCACGGCGCGCGGTCCCCGCCCCCCGCGGGTCACCGCACGCCAGCACCTCCTGGAGCGCGCACTCCAGCAGCAGGCCCGCGGCCGCTTCCGGGACCCGGGTGTCCGCGCGCAGCGCCGCCGGGGCCCGCCGGGCGGCCGCGGGCGCCGGATTGCCCCGTTCGGCGGCGGATTCCGCCGCCGCCAGCAGGCACCGCGCGTGCAGGGCGAGGGAGGAGCGCAGCGTGGGCGCATCGCACCCGAGCTCTTCCAAGACCTCCGGCAGAGCCGCCTCGTAGCGGCGCATCACCGCGCCCGTATCGACGCCCAGAGCGCTCCCGGGCGCCCCGCGCCGCTGCGCGGGCACCATGGGCACCACTACCTGTCCCGGCTGCCCCGGTGCGGACTGCCGCCCCCCGTGCGCCCCCTGCGCCCGGTGGGATCCGAGGGACGAGACGGCCGAACGGCCCAGCCCCTCCTGCAAGGCCGTCGTGAAGCCGTTCCCCACGACGGCCTCCAGCAGGGCGAACCCCGACCGGCCGCCATGTCCCTCTGAGACGTCCGCGATTCCCACATGTCCCCCCACGTGTGCGTCGATCCAGCGTTTGAACGTTAACAAACCGGTCAGCCTGTTTGTCAACAGCCTTCGTGAAGATGATGAGGGGTTCGTGGGGGAGATGTGGTGGCTCCGTCGCGCTCACTGGACCGATATGACGGACTTGTGGGGGAGGGGAAACCGGATCATCGGTATTCGGCACAGGTGATGCGTCGATTTTGCGCCACGCGCTTCCCGCCCCTGGACGTGCGACAGGGCCGTACGGGGCGGCCGGCCCGGCCCCCCTCCGGTGGCCGGCCGTCCCGTACGGCCCTGTTCGTGCGAGTCCGACCGCCCGTCGGTCCTCCCGTCAGCCCCTCGGCGACTCCCGCGCTTCGTCCTCCCGCCCGCCCGGGGCGGAGGCGGTGGTGACGCCGGCGGCGCTGAGCGCGGACTCCGTCCCGGCCGGCTCCAGCCGCGCCAGGGCCTCCGGGGCGGCCAGCCGGGGCAGCAGTGCGCGCCACAGGCTGGCCATCGTGGCCCGGGAGAGCCACTCGCGGTCGCGCCGTGCGAGCCCTTCGAAGCCGATCGTCGCCCCGATGATCGTCGCCGTCATGTCCTCGGCCGAGGCGTCCGCGAGGATCGTTCCTTCCTCCGCGGCCCGCGTCAGGTACCGTCGCACGCACTCCAGCCACTCCCGCATCATGTCGGTCTCGGAGGCGTGCGAGGTGCGGGAGTTGAGGTGGAAGCCGGCCCGTACGACGACGTCCCAGCACAGTTGCTGCGCGAAGGCGTGCGAGGTGTCGACCAGGGCTTGCAGGGCGCAGGGGCTGCGGCGGTGGACGCGGCGGGCGACGGCGTGCAGGATGCGGGCGGCTTCCGTCTCCACCGCCGCGGCCATGGCCGCCTTGGTGTCGAAGTGGAAGTGCAGCGCGCCCGTGCTCACGCCGGCGCCGGCGCTGATGCCGGCGAGCTTGGCCCGGGTGTAGCCGTGCTGGTCGAACGCCTGGGCCGCGGAGCGGATCAGGGCGTGACGGGTGTTCATGGCCCGTTCCTGCTTGGTCATGGCCGGCAGCCCTCGGAGGGGTGCGTGCGGTGCGTTCCGGTGGCGTGGGCGAAGCCGTGTGAAGCCGCGCTGAGCTGCGCGAACGTATGAACGGGGAGGGGGGACAACGTCATGGGAACCATGAAACCAACTAACTGGTTTTATTTCTAGCTCCCCGCTGTCCGAATGCACGAGGTATGCCCCTGTTTCTCAGGGTAATTAACCGGATTCTCCTCCTGTTTGCCATGCGCCCCGGCTCGGCTCCTGGCTCCATGAATGGCTCGGCGAAGTCCCCGATCTCCCTGGGGGAGTGCCTGCTTGGGCGGGCTCCGGCCATGGATGGCAGCACTCGCCCCGGGGGTGGCCGAGTGTCGCCCCTGTCGATGGTCGAGACCTTTGACAAACCAGCAGTCCGGTTTGTAATCTCGCGTTGAATGGTCGGCCTAGCGGCCCCGGCGCCGCGCGAAAGTGCAGGAGCAGTGGATGAACCAGCAAGGCACCACCACCTCTCTCGACCCCCGCATACGCCGGACGGCGGCACCGCCGCGCATCCCCCGGCCCAGATCCGGCTCCGGCTCGCCCGGCCTCCCCGGCACGGTCGCTCAGGGAGCTCAGGGCGGCCGGACCGAAGCCCTCCGGGCGGAGGGCACCCTGCGCGTCCTGGTGGTCGAGAGCGACGCGCGCGCCGCCGAGACCCTGATCCAGGGCCTGCGCCGGCACGGGTACGACACCTCCGTCGCCGGCACCGGGAGCAAGGCCCTGGAGGCCTACGGCGACGCGGACCTCGTCCTCCTCGACCTCGAACTGCCGGACCTCGACGGCCTGGAGATCTGCCGCGCCATCAGGGCCGCCAGCGACATCCCGGTCATCGCCGTCACCGCCCGCGCCAGCGAGCTCGACCGGGTCCTGGGCCTGCAAGCCGGCGCCGACGACTACGTCGTCAAGCCGTACGGCTTCCGCGAGCTCATGGCCCGCATGGAAGCCGTCATGCGCCGCGCGCGCCCCCGGGGCCGCGAGCACTCCGCCGCCCAGGTCATCACCGCCGGCCCGCTCACCATCGACGCGGGAACGCGCGAGATCCGGCTCGGCGGGCGCCGCGTCGAGGTCACCCGCAAGGAATTCGACCTCCTCCGTCTCCTCGCCTCGCAGCCGGAGAAGGTGATTTCCCGCAAAGAGCTCATGACGCAGGTGTGGGACGACAACTGGTCCCGGCCCGGGCGCACCATCGACACCCACGTCAGCAGCCTGCGCGGCAAGCTCGGATCCGCCGGATGGATCATCACCGTCCGCGGCGTCGGATTCCGCTTCGGACACCTCGGAAATGCCGACCGGCATTCCCCGGAAAACTCCCGGGAGGCGCAGCTCGGCACGGCTCTGACGATCGCCTGACACAGTTCACCAAGGTCTGATGGGGGATACCTTGACGGATAGTCACCAATTCCAGATGCTTTTCGCACGGCAACGAAGCCGCAGCGAAGGGGAACGGGACATCACGCGCAGCACGCTGATCGCGCGAGGATTTCCCGCCCGCCCCGCCTTCCGGCCACTCCGCTCCGCCCCGCGCACCGCTGCGCGTCCCGCGGCCCCGGCGCTCCGCACGCCGGCCGTGGCGACCACAGCGCCCGCGGCGCCCCTGCCGTTCGCCCGCACGCTGCCATGACGCGCACCGCGGGCTCACCCCCGGCCGATGACCTGGAATTTCCCGACGACACCGCGAGGCAGGCCTCCATGGACCACGCACCCGCAGGCGCCACCACACTGGAGCGCCCCGTACCGCCCGAAGCAGCCCCCGCCCCGCTGCCCTGGGTCCTCTCCGCCGGCACCGAAGAAGGCCTGCGCGCCCGCGCCGCGGCGCTGCGCGACCTCCTCGCCGGGACCACCGGCGCTGACGCGGCGCACGCCCCCGGCACTGACGCAGCGGACGCCCCCGGCACCCCGGACGCGGCCTCCGTTGCCCTCGCCCTGGCCTCCCGCGGCGCCGACGGCCCCCACCGCGCCGTCCTCCTCGCCGACGGCCGCGACGACGCCCTGCGCGGCCTGGACGCCCTCGCCGCGGGCGGCGCCGCCCCCGGCCTCGTGACCGGCACGGCCCAGGACGGCGCCCTCGCCTTCCTCTTCACCGGGCAGGGTGCCCAGCGGCCCCGCATGGGTGCCGAACTGCGCGCCGCGTTCCCCGTCTTCGCCGAGGCCTTCGACGAGGTCTGCCACGTCCTCGACCCGCACCTGCCGCGCCCCTTGCGCGAGGTGATCGACAGCGGGGACGCGGAGCTCCTGAGCCGCACCGAGTACACGCAGCCCGCGACGTTCGCCGTCGAAGTGGCCCTGTACTGGCTGCTGGAGAGCTGGGGCGTGCGCCCCGACGTCCTGGCCGGGCACTCCATCGGAGAGATCGCCGCGGCACACGCCGCCGGTGTGCTGTCGCTGGAAGACGCCGCGCGCCTCGTGGCCGTACGCGGCCGGCTGATGCAGGCCCTGCCCGCCGGGGGCGTGATGACCGCCGCCCT
This sequence comes from Streptomyces sp. SCA2-17, assembly GCF_044336695.1. Lineage (NCBI taxonomy): Bacteria > Bacillati > Actinomycetota > Actinomycetes > Kitasatosporales > Streptomycetaceae > Streptomyces > Streptomyces sp. SCA2-17. Next base: position 2,021,507 of record NZ_CP117521.1, on the reverse strand, counting down.
CGCCTCCGCCGCCGACGTCGCGCCCCACCTGGAGGGACGCACCGCCACCGCCGGCATCGCCGCCGTCAACGGCCCCACGTCCGTGGTCCTGGCGGGCGCCGAGCGGACCGTACGGGAGATCGCCGACGAGCTGGCCGCCGCCGGCCGCAAGACCCGCGGCCTGCCCGTCAGCCACGCCTTCCACTCGCCGCTCATGGACCCCGTCCTCGACGACTTCCGCGCCGCCATCGAGGGCATCACCTTCCACAGCCCGCGCGTCCCGCTGGTCTCCACCGTCACCGGCCTGCCCGTCTCGCCCGACGAGATGTGCACGCCCGGCTACTGGGTCGACCACATCCGCGCGACCGTCCGCTTCGCCGATGCCATGGCCACCCTGGAGGCCCGGGGCACCACCACCTACCTGGAGGTCGGCCCCGACGCCATCCTCACCAGCATGGGCAAGGCCTGCCTGACGCCCGGCCGCCCGGCGGCCCTGCTGCCCACCGTGCGGCGCGCCCGGCCCGAGGCGCCCACGCTGCTGGCCTCGCTCGCCCAGGCGTACGTCCGCGGTGCCCACGTCGCGTGGAGCGCCTGCTTCGCCGGCACCTCCGTACAGCCCGCGGAGCTGCCCGCCGACCTCGTCCCTGCCGAAACCACTCCGGCCGCTTCGGCCCCTCTGGCCGCTCCGGCCCCTCAGGAGAAGTGAACTTCATCGTGCGCAAGGTGCTCATCGCCAACCGTGGCGAAATCGCTGTCCGCGTTGCTCGCGCGTGCCGGGATGCCGGGATTGCCAATGTGGCGGTCTACGCGGATCCGGACCGTGACGCGTTGCATGTCCGCGTTGCTGATGAGGCGTATGCGCTGGGCGGTGACACCCCGGCGACGAGTTACCTCGATGTGGCCAAGGTGCTGGCCGCGGCCGCCGAGTCGGGAGCCGACGCTGTTCACCCGGGTTACGGGTTCCTTTCCGAGAACGCCGACTTCGCCCAGGCCGTCCTGGACGCGGGGCTGACGTGGATCGGCCCGCCGCCGCAGGCGATCCGGGACCTGGGCGACAAGGTGGCGGCCCGTCACATCGCCCAGCGCGCCGGTGCCCCCCTCGTCGCGGGCACCTCCGACCCCGTCGCGGGGGCGGAGGAGGTCGTGGCGTTCGCCCGCGAGCACGGCCTGCCGATCGCGATCAAGGCCGCCTTCGGCGGCGGCGGACGCGGCCTGAAGGTCGCCCGCACCCTGGAGGAGGTCCCCGAGCTCTACGACTCCGCCGTCCGCGAAGCCGTAGCCGCGTTCGGCCGGGGGGAGTGCTTCGTCGAGCGTTACCTCGACCGTCCCCGCCATGTGGAGACCCAGTGCCTGGCGGACAAGCACGGCAACGTCGTGGTCGTCTCCACCCGTGACTGCTCCCTGCAGCGCCGTCACCAGAAGCTGGTCGAGGAAGCCCCCGCGCCGTTCCTCTCCGCGGAGCAGAACGCCGAGCTCTACCGCGCTTCGAAGGCCATCTTGCGCGAGGCCGGCTACGAAGGCGCCGGCACGTGCGAGTTCCTCGTGGGGCAGGACGGGACGATCTCCTTCCTGGAGGTCAACACCCGCCTCCAGGTCGAACACCCGGTGACGGAGGAAGTCACCGGCATCGACCTGGTGCGGGAGATGTTCCGCATCGCTGACGGTGAGGAACTCGGCTACGACGACCCGCCGCTGCGCGGGCACTCCTTCGAGTTCCGCATCAACGGCGAGGACCCGGGCCGTAACTTCCTGCCCGCCCCCGGCACCGTCACCCGCTTCGAAGCCCCGACCGGGCCGGGTGTGCGCCTGGATGCGGGGGTGGAGTCCGGCAGTGTCATCGGCCCGGCCTGGGACTCCCTGCTGGCCAAGCTGATCGTCACCGGTGCCACCCGTGAGCAGGCGTTGCAGCGTGCGGCGCGGGCGCTGGGAGAGTTCACGGTCGAGGGCATGGCCACCGCCCTTCCCTTCCACCGTGCCGTGGTCGCCGACCCCGCCTTCACCTCCGCCCCCTTCCACGTCCACACCCGCTGGATCGAGACGGAGTTCGTCAACACCATCGAGCCGTTCACCGGCGCCGGTGCGGGCGGTGAGGAGGACGAGGAGGCTGCGGGCCGTGAGACGGTCGTGGTCGAGGTCGGCGGCAAGCGCCTGGAAGTCTCCCTGCCCTCTTCGCTGGGGATGACGCTGGCGCGTACCGCTGCTGCGGGTGGGGCGAAGCCGAAGCGGCGGGCGGCGAAGAAGGCCGGCTCGGCCGCGTCGGGTGATGCGCTGACCTCGCCGATGCAGGGCACGATCGTGAAGGTCGCGGTCGAGGAGGGCCAGGAAGTCGCCGCGGGCGAACTCATCGTGGTCCTTGAGGCGATGAAGATGGAACAGCCCCTCAACGCCCACCGCGCGGGCACCGTCAAGGGCATCACCGCCGAAGTCGGCGCCTCCGTCTCCTCCGGCGCCGTCATCTGCGAAATCAAGGACTGAGCCGAGCTGTCGCGGCACCCGCGGAGCTTCGACGACCGAAGGACGAAGGACTTGTCGGCATGAGCACCCTCACTCTGGCCCCCGTCTCCGCCGGGGAGGGGGGCCCGCGGGTTGCCGCGTCGCTCCCCGGCCCCGGCCCCGCGCTCGCTCCGGTGCACCGCACCATCGCGCGGCAGGCGGCCGTCCATCCCTCGCGCACGGCCGTCCGCGCCCATGACGGCGCCCTCACCTACGGCGGGCTCGACCAGCGGGCCAACGACCTCGCGCACCGGCTGCGGGCGCACGGCGTACGGGACCGCGACGTCGTCGCCGTGTGCCTCGAATCGTCGTCCCGCCTGCTCGTGGCCTTGCTCGGCGTCCTCAAGGCCGGCGCGGGGTACGTCCTGCTGGACCCCGGCCATGTGCGGGGCGGCGGTGCGGCGGCGTTGCTCGACGCGAGTGGGGCCGGGGTGGTCGTGACGCAGGAACTGTTCGCGGGGGCGTTCGGGGGGAGCGGGGTGACCGTGCTCTCCGACGTCATCCCGGCCTCCTCCACCGCCGTCCTCCCGCCGGCGTCGGACGTCACGCACGCCGACACCGCGTACGTCCTGCGGGGCGTGAACGTCCCGCACGCCGTCATCGACCGCCTGGCCGCCGACGGGCGCTTCCTGCCGGTCGGTGCGGGGGACGTGGTCGTGCAGTACGCGCCCGCGGTCGCCGACGGCACCGCCCTGGCCCTGTGGGCGCCGCTCATGGCCGGGGCGCGGCTGGTCCTGCCGCCGCCCGGTGAGCTCACCCCGTACGAACTGGGTGTCTTCGTCCGCGAGGAGCGGGCGAGCGTCCTGCGGGTGGCCTCCCGGCACGTGCCGGAACTGACCGACTCGGGCGTCCTGCCGGGGCTGCGGGGGCTGCGCTGCCTCGTGGTGGCGGGCGCCGCGGCCCACGTCGCGGGGCTCCTCCCCACGACGCGGGTCATCGAGACGTCCCGTCTCTGACTCCCCACCCACGGAGGGCCGGTACGCACCCGTACCGGCCCTTCTTGCTGCCCGGCAGGGGGCTCGGCGGTGCCTAGTCCCCGTCCAGGTGGGTTCGGCACCGCCGTTACGCGCTGTGGTGGTTGATCGCCGTGGCGGCGGAGGTGTGTGCCGGGTCACCGGCAGGGGAGGGGTGCCGCCCCGCAGTGCCGACGGCGTCGGCGAACTCATCCCGCCGCGATGGCGCTCAGCCCGTACGGGCGTACCCGGCGGTGCCTAGTCCCCGTCCAGGTGGGTTCGGCACCGCCGTTACGCGCTGTGGTGGTTGATCGCCGTGGCGGCGGAGGTGTGTGCCGGGTCACCGGCAGGGGAGGGGTGCCGCCCCGCAGTGCCGACGGCGTCGGCGAACTCATCCCGCCGCGATGGCGCTCAGCCCGTACGGGCGTACCCGGCGGTGCCTAGTCCCCGTCCAGGTGGGTTCGGCACCGCCGGTACGCGCCGTGGTGGTTAATCGCCGTGGCGGCGGAGGCAGGGGAGGGGCGCCGCCCCGCAGTGCCGACGGCGTCGGCGAACTCATCCCGCCGCGATGGCGCTCAGCCCCCCACGCCCGCCCCCGCCTTCCGGCCCTCCAGGGAGACCTGTACGTCTCCCTCGTGGTAGTACGTGCGGCCCGCGCGGGTCCGGCGGCGCCATTGGGACTGGCTGGCGTGGCGGTAGACGCTGCCGGGGGGCATGTCCCACAGGCGGGCTATGTCCGCCGCGCTGAGCCACCGCGCCTCCCGCACGCCGCCGGCGCCCGGCCGTACCCGCCGGCTCAGTTGCAGCCACTGGTGTCCCAGCCAGTGGTGCGCCGCGTCCGCGTCGCAGGTGATCTCGGCCGGCTCGTGCGGGGCCCGCGCCCGTACCGTCGCGGTCAGCGAACCCGTGCAGCCGGGCTCCACGCAGCCGCCCACCGCCACCTGCCGCGCCGCGTCCGGGTCGATGACCCGCCGGGCCCTGCGCACGACCCGCGCGATCTCCTCGGAGAACTCGCCGGCCGCCGCGTGCGCGGCCAGCCACCCCACGTGCTGGAGCAGGAAGCGCGAGAGGGCGGCCACGTCCCGGCGGGGGGCGGCGACGCCCCGCTCCTGGACCACCAGCGCCGCCCACGCGCCCAGCACGCCCATGACGGCGGCCCGCACGTCGGCCGCCGTGGCGTTGAACGGCATGCCCGGCAGCGGGCCGCCCGAGACCTTCTCGTGCCGCGGTCCGGACGCCCCCAGGGCCAGGGCGCACTCCTCGTACAGATCGGGCAGCCGCATCAGCTCCAGCCCCAGCCGCGCCCGGCACACCGTGCACAGCAGCGCGGGCGCTTGCGCGAGGCGCCGGTGCTGCTTCCCGCGCCCGGCCGCCTCCCGCGCCGTGCAGCCCGCCCCCCGGCACGGCGCCGAAAAGCCTTCCGTTCCCGCCCTGTTTCCTGCCCGGTTCGCTTCCTGCATCTCTTTTCCCCCATCGCGTTACGGCCGATTCGGCCGGTGCGGCCATGGTCGCGAGTCTGCCGGAGGAGGGGCCGGAATCCGCGTTCTTTTACGCGACCGCAGTGGATCTTGCGAAGCGCTGACAAGACTTCACAGTCCCCTGAACAAAGGCCACTTGACCGGGCCGGCCCGGGTGAAGAATAGTTTTCGTAACGTCCGCAGAGCTGTCGGGAAATCCCGGGCCGCACGGCGCCGGTAAGGGCCGCAGCGAGGGGAAAGCAAGGGAAAACGGTCCCGTGAGCGGATCTTGCAATTCCCTGACAGTTTCTCATCGGAGCTTTGAGAAACCGCATCTTGACCCATGACGGAAAAGCTGAAGAAGCTGTTCGCCGGAGTCGCCGGGCTGTTGCCGTCGCAATTCCGGCCTGCACTGTCCGGCCGCCGATGCGGTTCCGCCAAGGAAAAACCCAACTGCAAGGAGAGGTCCATGGACGCTGCGGTGATTATCGCAGGCGCCGGTCCGGCCGGGCTCATGCTCGCCGGCGAACTGCGGCTCGCAGGGGTGGAGGTCATCGTCCTGGAGCGGCTCGCCGAGCGCACCGGGGAATCCCGCGGGCTGGGATTCACCGCCCGCACCATGGAGATCTTCGACCAGCGCGGTCTGCTCTCCCGCTTCGGCGAGATCGAGACCAGCAACGTCGGCCACTTCGGCGGCCTGCCGGTCGACTTCGGCGTCCTGGAGGGCGCGCACCAGGCCGCCAAGTCCGTGCCCCAGTCCCACACCGAGACCGTGCTGGAGGACTGGGTCACGAGCCTCGGCACCGACCTGCGCCGCAGCCACGAGATGCTCTCGGTCAAGGACACCGGCGACGGCGTCGAGGTCGAGGTGCGCGGCCCCGAGGGCGAGCACACCCTCACCGCCCGCTACCTCGTCGGCTGCGACGGCGGCCGGAGCCTGATCCGCAAGGCGGCCGGCTTCGACTTCCCCGGCACCGCCGCCACGATGGAGATGTTCCTCGCCGACGTCCGCGGCCTCGACCTCGAACCGCGCATGATCGGGGAGACCCTCCCCGGCGGCATGGTGATGGTGGGCCCGCTGCCCGGCGGCATCACCCGCATCATCGTCTGCGAGCGCGGCACCCCGCCCCGGCGCCGCACGGAGCCGCCCTCGTACGACGAGGTCGCGGCCGCCTGGAAGCGCCTGACCGGCACGGACATCTCGCACGGCGAGCCCGAGTGGGTGTCCTCCTTCGGCGACGCCACCCGCCAGGTCACCGAGTACCGCCGCGGCAACGTCATCCTGGCCGGCGACGCCGCCCACATCCACCTGCCGGCCGGCGGCCAGGGCATGAACACCAGCATCCAGGACGCCGTCAACCTCGGCTGGAAGCTCGCGGCCGTCGTCAAGGGCAAGGCCCCGGCGGGCCTCCTCGACACGTACCACGCCGAGCGCCACCCGGTCGGTCAGCGCCTGCTGATGAACACCCGCGCCCAAGGCCTGCTCTTCCTGTCCGGCCCCGAGGTCCAGCCCCTGCGCGACGTCCTCACCGAGCTCATCGGCTACGAGGACGTCAGCCGCCACCTGGCCGGCATGGTCTCCGGCCTGGAGATCACGTACGACGCCGGCACCGGCACCCACCCGCTGCTCGGCAAGCGCATGCCCCGCCTGGCCCTGCGCACCGCCGCCGGCCGCGAGACCAGCAGCACCGAACTCCTGCGCGCCGCCCGGCCCGTCCTGCTCGACCTGGAGGACAACGCCACGCTGCGCGCCCGCGCCGCCGGCTGGGCCGACCGCGTCGACATCGTCACGGCCACCCCCCGGGACGTCACCGCCGCGAGCGGCCTCGGCGGCACCTCCGCCGTGCTGGTCCGCCCCGACGGCTACGTCGCCTGGGCCGCGCCCGGCAGCCACCACGACCTGACCATGGCCCTGGAGCGCTGGTTCGGCAGCCCGCTCGGCGCCTGACGCCCGGCCGTCACCACTTCGTCGTCACCCCACCGACCCCTGCCCAAGGAGATCGCACCCTCATGCACAGCACCCTGATCGTGGCCCGGATGGCGCCCGGCTCCGACGCCGACGTCGCCCGCCTCTTCGGCGAGTTCGACGCCACCGAGATGCCCCACCGCATGGGCACCCGCCGCCGCCAGCTCTTCTCGTACCGCGGCCTGTACTTCCACCTCCAGGACTTCGACACCGACAACGGCGGCGAGCTCATCGAGGAGGCCAAGGGCGACCCGCGCTTCGTCGGCATCAGCCAGGACCTCAAGCCCTTCATCGAGGCCTACGACCCGGCGACCTGGCGTTCGCCGGCCGACGCGATGGCCACCCGCTTCTACTCCTGGACGGCAGCCAAGTGAACCGCCATGGGAAGCCGTCCGCCGACACGATGGGAGGCGACCACTAGTGGGGCGCCGCGTAGTAATCACTGGAATCGGAGTCCTGGCTCCGGGAGGCATCGGCACCAAGAACTTCTGGAGCCTGCTGAGCGAGGGCCGCACCGCGACCCGCGGGATCACCTTCTTCGACCCCTCGCCGTTCCGCTCCAAGGTCGCGGCCGAGGCCGACTTCGACCCCGAGCTCCACGGGCTCACCCCCCAGGAGATCCGGCGCATGGACCGCGCCGCCCAGTTCGGCGTCGTCACGGCCCGCGAGGCCCTCGCCGACAGCGGCCTGGACCTGGCCGGCTTCGACCCGCACCGCGCGGGCGTGACCATCGGCAGCGCGGTGGGCGCCACCACCGGTCTCGACAACGAGTACCGCGTCGTCAGCAACGACGGCCGCCTCGACCTCGTCGACCACACCTATGCGCCCTCGCACCTCTACAACCACTTCGTGCCCAGCTCCTTCGCCGCCGAGGTCGCCTGGGCGACCGGCGCCGAGGGCCCGGCCACCGTGGTCTCCACCGGCTGCACCTCCGGCATCGACTCCGTCGGCCACGCCGTCGAGCTGATCCGCGAGGGCACCGCCGACGTCATGATCACGGGCGCCACCGACGCCCCGATCTCGCCGATCACGATGGCCTGCTTCGACGCCATCAAGGCCACCACCCCGCGCAACGACGACCCCGAGCACGCCTCGCGGCCCTTCGACGCCTCCCGCAACGGCTTCGTCCTCGGCGAGGGCTCGGCCTGCTTCGTCCTGGAGGAGCTGGAGAGCGCGAAGAAGCGCGGCGCCCGCATCTACGCGGAGATCGCCGGCTACGCCTCGCGCTGCAACGCCTTCCACATGACGGGCCTGCGCCCCGACGGCCGCGAGATGGCCGAGGCCATCACCGTCGCGCTGGCCGAGGCCCGGATGAACCCCGAGGCCATCGACTACATCAACGCGCACGGCTCGGGCACCAAGCAGAACGACCGCCACGAGACGGCCGCCTTCAAGCTCAGCCTCGGCGAGCACGCGTACCGCACCCCGGTCAGCTCCATCAAGTCGATGGTCGGCCACTCGCTCGGCGCGATCGGCTCGATCGAGATCGCCGCCTCGGTGCTGGCGATGGAGAACAACGTGGTGCCGCCCACCGCCAACCTGCACACCCCCGACCCCGAGTGCGACCTGGACTACGTCCCGCTCACCGCCCGGGACCACCGCACGGACGCCGTCCTGACCGTCGGCAGCGGCTTCGGCGGGTTCCAGAGCGCGATGGTGCTGGCCCGTCCCGAGAGGAGCCTGGCGTGAGCGCCAAGGTAGTCATCACCGGCATCGGCGTCGCCACGCCCAACGGGCTCGGCGTCGACCAGTTCTGGGCCGCGACCCGGATCGGCAAGAACGCCATCGGGCCCGTCACCCGCTTCGACGCCGCCCAGTACCCGTCCCGGCTCGCCGGCGAGATCCACGACTTCGCGGCCGAGGACCACCTGCCCAGCCGCCTCATCCCGCAGACCGACCGGATGACGCGCCTGGCCCTGGTCGCCGCGGACTGCGCCTTCGAGGACGCCGGCGTCAAGCCCGGCGACATCCCCGAGTTCGACATGGGCGTCGTGACCGCCTCGACCTCCGGCGGCTTCGAGTTCGGCCAGAACGAGCTCAAGAAGCTGTGGAGCCAGGGCAGCCAGTACGTCAGCGCGTACCAGTCCTTCGCCTGGTTCTACGCCGTCAACAGCGGCCAGATCTCCATCCGCAACGGCATGCGGGGCCCCAGCGGCGTCGTCGTCAGCGACCAGGCCGGCGGCCTCGACGCCATCGCCCAGGCCCGCCGCCAGATCCGCAAGGGCAGCAAGCTCATCTTCTCCGGCGGCTTCGACGCCTCGATCTGCCCCTGGGGCTGGGTCGCGCAGATCGCCGGTGGCCGCATGACCACCAGCGACGAGCCGGAGCGCGCCTACCTGCCCTTCGACGCCGACGCGAGCGGCTACGTGCCCGGCGAGGGCGGCGCCCTGATGATCCTGGAGGACGCCGAGGCGGCCCGCGCCCGCGGCGCCGCCAACATCTACGGCGAGATCGCCGGCTACGGGGCCACCATCGACCCCAAGCCCGGCAGCGGCCGCGAGAGCGGCCTGCGCCGCGCCATCGAGACCGCCCTGGCCGACGCGGACCTCGCGCCTGGGCAGATCGACGTCGTCTTCGCCGACGCCGCCGGCAGCCCCGAGCTCGACCGCGCCGAGGCCGACGCCCTCAGCGCCGTCTTCGGCCCCGGCGGGGTCCCGGTCACCGCGCCGAAGACCATGACCGGCCGCCTGTACTCCGGCGCCGCGCCGGTGGACGTGGTCTCCGCCGTCCTGGCCATGCGCGAGGGCCTGATCCCGCCCACCACCAACGTCACGCTCGCACCCGAGTACGACATCGACCTGGTCACCGGCCAGGCCCGGACCGCCTCGGTGCGCGCCGCGCTGGTCATCGCCCGCGGACAGGGCGGCTTCAACTCCGCCGTCGTCGTCCGCGCCGTCGACTAGGCCCGGGCCCCTCCTCAGCTTCTCCGCGGCGGACAGCGCCGTCCGCCGCCCCTCACACCCTTCTTACGTGTTCCAGGAAAGGACCGGCATGTCCCACCAGGAGTTCGCCCTCGAGGACCTCAAGCGCATCCTCCTCGAAGGCGCCGGCGCCGATGAAGGCGTCGACCTCGACAGCGACATCCTCGACACCGACTTCGAGGAGCTCGGCTACGAGTCCCTGGCCCTGCTGGAGACCGGCGGCCGCATCGAGCGCGAGTACGGCGTCGCCTTCGACGACGACGCCTTCGCCGAGAACCGCACCCCGCGCGCCCTCGTCGCCCACGTCAACGGCCTGCTCCAGTCCGCCGCCGCCTGACGCAAGCCCGCGCGCAGCACCCCGGGCCGGCCGCCCCCGTCGCCGGCGGCCGGCCGGCCCGGCGCCCGCACCACCCTTCCGCGTCCGTCCGTGACGCCCTTCCCCACGGACGCCCGCCCCTTCCCGCGTCACCACCTTTGGAGCCACCCACCATGTCGCAGCACGAGCAGCGCGTCGCCCTCGTCTCCGGTGCCACCAGCGGCATCGGCCTCGCCGTCGCCCGCCTCCTGGCCTCGCAGCACCACAAGGTCTTCATCGGCGCCCGCAACGCCGACAACGTCGCCGCCACCGTCAAGCAGCTCCAGGACGAGGGCCTGGACGTCGACGGCACCACCCTCGACGTCCGCTCCGCCGAGTCCGTCCACGCCTTCGTCGCCACCGCCGTCGACCGCTTCGGCACCGTCGACGTCCTGGTCAACAACGCCGGCCGCAGCGGCGGCGGCGTCACGGCCGACATCGACGACGAGCTGTGGAACGACGTCATCGACACCAACCTCAACAGCGTCTTCCGCCTCACCCGCGAGGTCCTCACCACCGGTGGCCTGCGCGAGAAGAGCCGCGGCCGCATCATCAACATCGCCTCCACGGCGGGCAAGCAGGGCGTCGTCCTGGGCGCCCCGTACTCCGCGTCCAAGCACGGTGTCGTCGGCTTCACCAAGGCCCTCGGCAACGAGCTGGCCCCCACCGGCATCACCGTCAACGCCGTCTGCCCCGGCTACGTCGAGACGCCCATGGCCCAGCGCGTGCGCGCCGGCTACGCGGCCGCCTACGACACCTCCGAGGACGCCATCCTCGACAAGTTCCAGTCGAAGATCCCGCTCGGCCGCTACTCCACCCCCGAGGAGGTCGCCGGCCTGGTCGGCTACCTGGCCTCCGACACGGCCGCCTCCATCACCGCGCAGGCCCTCAACGTCTGCGGCGGCCTGGGCAACTTCTGAGCCCCGCCGGATCCCTCCCGGATCCCCGCGCGCCCACCGCGCCCCCACCGTCACCCGCACCGCACCGTCACCCGAGGAGCACCCAGCATGTCGCAGACCGGTCTGCGCGAGGTGGAGCACGAGATCACGATCTCGGCCCCGGCCGCCGCCGTCTACCGCCTGATCGCCGACGTCGCCAACTGGCCGCGGATCTTCCCGCCGACCATCTACGTCGACCACGTGGAGAAGGGCGAGGGCACCGAGCGCATCCGCATCTGGGCCACCGCCAACGGCGAGGCCAAGAACTGGACGTCGTTCCGCACCCTGGACGAGAAGGCCCTCACGATCACCTTCCGCCAGGAGGTCTCCACCCCGCCGGTCGCCGCCATGGGCGGCACCTGGATCATCGAGCCGCTGGACGCGGCCACCTCCCGCGTCCGCCTCCTGCACGACTACCGGGCGATCGACGACGACCCCGAGGGTCTCGCCTGGATCGACGAGGCCGTCGACCGCAACTCCCGGTCCGAGCTCGCCGCCCTCAAGACCAACGTCGAACTCGCCCACGCCGCCGAGGAGGTGACCTTCTCCTTCGAGGACACCGTCCAGATCAACGGCTCCGCCAAGGACGTCTACGACTTCATCAACGAGGCGCACCTGTGGTCCGAGCGCCTCCCGCACGTGGCGACGGTCCGCCTGGAGGAGGACACCCCGGGCCTGCAGACCCTGGAGATGGACACCCGCGCCAAGGACGGCTCCACCCACACCACCAAGTCCTTCCGCGTCACCTTCCCCTCGCACAAGATCGCGTACAAGCAGGTCACCCTGCCGGCGCTGATGACGCTGCACACGGGCTACTGGACCTTCGCCGAGAACGAGGACGGCGTCGCCGCCTCCTCGCAGCACACGGTCGTCCTCAACACCGAGAACATCACCAGGATCCTCGGCCCGGACGCCGGCGTCGCGGAGGCCCGCGAGTACGTCCACACCGCGCTGAGCACCAACAGCCGCGCCACGCTCGGCCACGCCAAGGCCTACGCCGAACAGCAGGCGTAACGCCATGGCTCGCACGTACACGGAAACCCAGGTGATCGTGGTCGGAGCGGGACCGGTCGGGCTGCTGCTCGCCGGCGAGCTGCGACTGGGCGGCGCGGACGTCGTCGTCATCGAGCGGCTCACCGAGCCCACCACCGAATCCCGGGCCTCGACGCTGCACGCCCGGACCATGGAGATCCTCGACAGCCGCGGCCTGCTCGACGGCCTCGGCGCCGTCCCGCAGGAAACCCGGGGCCACTTCGGCGGGCTCCCGCTCGACCTCACCCTTCCCACCCCCTACCCGGGCCAGTGGAAAGTCCCGCAGATCCGTACCGAGGAACTGCTCGCGGAATGGGCGACCGGCCTGGGGGCGGTCATCCTGCGCGGCCACGAGCTGCGCGGGCTGACCGTCACCGGGGACCACGCCGAGGCCGAGGTGGCGGCCGGCGGCGAGGTCGTACACCTGCGCGCCAAGTGCGTCGTCGGCTGCGACGGCGAGAACAGCACCGTGCGGCGCCTGGGCGGCTTCGCCTTCCCCGGCGCCGGCGCAGGCCGCGAACTCCTGCGCGCCGACGTCGCCGGCATCGACATCCCGGGCCGGCGCTTCGAGCGGCTACCCGGGGGACTGGCGATCGCCGCGCGCCGCCCCGACGGCGTCACCCGCGTCATGGTCTGCGACTTCGGCAGCACCGCCGAACCCCGCAGCGAGAACGTGGAGTTCCACGAGATCGCCGACGCGTGGAAGCGCGTCACCGGCGAGGACATCAGCGGCGGCACCCCGCTGTGGGTCAACGCCTTCACCGACGCCTCCCGCCAGGCGGAGCAGTACCGCGACTACCGCCTCTTCCTGGCCGGCGACGCCGCCCACCAGCAGATGCCCATCGGCGGCCAGGCCCTCAACCTCGGCCTCCAGGACGCCTTCAACCTCGGCTGGAAGCTCGCCGCCCAGGTCCAGGGGCGCGGCCCCGAGGGCCTCCTGGACAGCTACCACAGCGAACGCCACGCCGTCGGGCAGCGCACCCTGAGCAACATCCGCGCCCAGGCCCTGCTCCTGCTGGGCGGCCCCGAGGTCGACGCCGCCCGCGACGTCATGGGCGAGCTCATCGACGGGCACGACGAGGTCCGCAGCCACCTCGCCGGCATGGTCTCCGGCCTCGACGTCCGCTACGACGTCTCTGCCTGCGACCACCCCCTGCTCGGACTGCGCCTGCCGCACTGGCCGGTGCGGACCGGCGACCCGCAGGGCCCGGGCGAGGACGCGGGGGAGGACACCACGACCGCGGCGCTGCTGCGCCCCGGCGGGGGCCTCCTCCTGGACCTCACCGGCGACGCCGGCCACGGCGACCGGCTGCGCTCCGCCGCCGCCCCGTGGTCCCGCCTGGTCCGCACCGTCACGGCCCGCCCCACCCGCGGCACCCCCGCCGGTGCCACCACCGTGCTGGTGCGCCCCGACGGCCACGTCGTGTGGGCCGCTCCGGCCGGCGGCGCACCCACCGAGGGCCTCACCCGGGCCCTCACCCGCTGGTTCGGCGAACCGGCGACACACCAGACAACCGCCCCAGCCACGAACGGGAGAACAGACATGGGCAGCCTCAGCGGCAAGACAGCGCTGGTCACCGGCTCCAGCCGCGGCATGGGCCGCGCCACCGCGATCCGCCTGGCCAAGGAGGGCGCGCTCGTCGCCGTCCACTACACGAGCAACGAGGACGCCGCGCACGAGGTCGTCGCCACGATCGAGAAGGACGGCGGGCGCGCGTTCGCCGTCCGTGCCGAGCTCGGCGTCCCCGGCGACGTCCACGAGCTCTTCCTGGGCCTGGAGCAGGGCCTCAAGGAGCGCACCGGCACCACCACGCTCGACATCCTGGTCAACAACGCGGGCGTCATGGGCGGCGTGGCCGCCGAGGACACCACCCCCGAGCAGTTCGACCGGCTCTTCGCGGTCAACGCCAAGGCCCCGTTCTTCCTCATCCAGCGCGCCCTGAAGAACCTCCCCGACGGCGGCCGCATCGTCAACATCTCCTCCGGCCTCACCCGCGTGGCCAACCCCGAGGAGATCGCCTACGCGATGACCAAGGGCGCCGTCGAGCAGCTCGCCCGCCACTTCGCCAAGCTCCTGGGCCCGCGCAACATCACCATCAACAGCGTCGCCCCGGGCATCACCCGTAACGGCAACCCGGCCTTCGACATCCCCGAGGTCGTCGACCAGATGGCGGCCCTGTCCGCCTTCAACCGCGTCGGCGAGCCCCAGGACGTCGCCGACGTCGTCGCCTTCCTCGCGAGCGCCGACGCCCGCTGGATCACCGGCGCGTTCATCGACGCCACCGGCGGCACCCTCCTGGGCTGACACCCGGACCGGCCGCCCGGCGTGTTACCCCCGGCACGCCGGCCGGCCCCGGCTCCCGCGCCGGCCTCCGTTTCTCTCGCGCCGAATCCCGGACCCCAGCCCCGGCTCCCGGAAGCAGACTATGAAGCCCTCCTCCCTCTCCTCGTCCTCCCCGCCGCAGCCCGCCTCCGCCACGGCCGGCGGCCGGATGAGCCCCCGTCAGTGGGGCCTGCTGGTCGTCCTCGCCGGCAACATGCTCATCGACGCCCTGGAGGTCTCGGTCGCGGTCGTCGCCCTGCCCTCCGTGGGGGCGGACCTGGGCCTTGCGCCCACCACCGCCCAGTGGGTCATGACCGGCTTCGCCCTCGGCTTCGGCGCCCTCATGCTCTTCGGAGCCCGCGTCGTCGCCCTGGCCGGGCGCCGCCGCATGTACCTGCTCGCCCTGCTCGCCTTCGCCGCGGCCTCCCTGGTCGCCGCCCTCAGCAGCGATCCCGCGCTCCTGATCGCCACCCGCTTCGTCAAGGGCTTCTGCGCCGCCCTCACCGCCCCCACGGGCCTGGCCATCCTGTGCACCGTCATGAAGGAGGGCCCCGAACGCGAGCGGGCCGTCTCCGTCTACACCCTCTTCGGCGCCAGCGGCTTCACCGCCGGGCTGCTGCTGTCCGGCGTCCTCACCTCCGTCAGCTGGAGGTGGACGTTCGCCTTCCCCGCCCCCGTCGTCCTGCTCCTGTCCGCCCTGTGCTTCAAGCTCATCCCCGCCGACGAGGAGCAGGCCCCGGGGCCGCGGCGCTACGACCTGACCGGCGCGGCCGCCTTCGCGGGTGCCCTGCTGCTGCTCGTCCACGCGCTCAGCCGGCTGCCCCACGAGGGCCCGGCCGACCCGTACACCCTGGCCTCCTTCGCCGTGGCCGCGGCCCTGCTGGCCTTCTTCGTCCGGCACGAGCGCCGCACCCCCCGGCCGCTGCTGCGCCTGGAACTGCTCGCCGACCCGGGCATGCTCCGCTCCGCGCTCGGCGCCGCCACCCTCAACGGCTCCTACCTCGGCCTGCTGCTGATCGTCAGCTACCAGACGCAGGCCGTCCTGGACTGGACGCCCTTGCAGACCGGGCTGGCCATCGTGCCCGCCAGCGCGCCCCTGGCGGTGACCGCCCTGGTCTCCGGCCGCATGGTCGGCCGCTTCGGCGCCCACCGGCTCATCGCGCTCGGCGCCGTGCCGCCCCTGCTCGGCTACCTCCTCTACCTGCGGCTGCCCGTCAACAGCGGTTACGCGACGACGATGCTGCCCACCATGCTGCTCGTCGGCGCGGGCTTCGTCCTCTCCTTCGCCGCGCTGAACATGCAGGCCGTCTCCGGCTTCCCCGCCGAAGCGCGCGGCGAGGCCGGCGGCGTCTACCAGACCGCCGTCCAGATCGGCGCCGCCGTCATGCTCGCCGCCGTCGCCGCCCTGCTCACCACCGGCCAGGCGCCCCCCGGCGCGCCCCGCACCGAGCTCCTCGCCGACTCCCGGCCCGCCGTGTGGCTCGTCACCGCCGCCGGTGCCGCGGGCCTGCTGACCGCCCTGACCGGCGTGCTGCCCCGCCGCCGCGACCGTACGTCCTGACCCCGATGCACCTCCCGAAAGGGCACTCCATGTCCAACACCCGCCTCCGCCTCGCCGTCATCGTGGGCAGCGTCCGTGAGGGACGCTTCGGCCCGACGGTGGCGGACTGGTTCGCCGCCGAGGCCCGCAGCCACGCCGGATTCGACGTCGACGTCATCGACCTGGCCGACCACGAACTGCCGGTGGTCCTCACCTCCGAGCCCTCGCCCGAGACCGCCGAGGTCCTCGCCGGCCTCACGCCGCGGCTGGCGGACGCCGACGCCTTCGCCATCGTCACCCCCGAGTACAACCACAGCTACCCGGCCGCCCTGAAGTCCCTCATCGACTGGCACTACACCCAGTGGCAGGCCAAGCCCGTCGGCTTCGTCTCCTACGGCGGCCTCTCCGGCGGCCTGCGCGCCGCCGAGGCGCTGCGGCCGGTCATGTCCGAGCTGCACGCGGTCACCGTCCGCGACGCCGTCAGCTTCCACACCGCCTGGGAGCAGTTCGACGAGCTGGGCGCCCCCAAGGACCCCGCCGGCCCGGCCGGCGCCGCCAAGGTCCTCCTGGACCAGCTCCAGTGGTGGGCGGACGCCCTCCACCGCGCCCGCGCCCGCCGCCCCTACGGCAGCTGAGCCGTGTCCGCCCACCCCCTCACCGCCCCCGGGGAGCCCATGAGTATCCAGGACGTCCCTCTGCAGTGGGACCTCGGCACCCTCGGCCTCGACGCCCCGGGCCTCGACGCCTTCGACCTCGCCCTCGGCGACACCCTCGGCGACGGCCTCTTCGACGACGGCGACTTCGCGGGCTTCGACGACCTCGCCGGGCCCGACGGCACGGTGGACGGCGCCCCCGAGGTGAACCCGCCCGACCTGCGCCTCCTGGCCGTCACCGGGCTCGCCAAGCGCCGCGAGATCCTGGAGACCTACGTCCGCCAGGAGCTCGGCCGCGTACTGCGCGTCCCGCCGCACACCATCGACACCACCGGCCGGCCCATGAACAGCCTGGGCGTCGGCTCCATCATGGGGCTGGAGCTCCAGCGCCGCATGGAGGACGCCCTGAAGGTGGAGGTGGACCTCCAGCGCCTGCTGCGCGCCAACAGCGCCGCCGAACTCATCGACTGCCTGGCCGGCCAGCTCGGCGACGACGAGGACAACCCGCACCGGCGGGCCGCCCACCGCCCCCTGCCCCCGCAGGCGTCCGCAGGCGCCGCATGACCGCCGGCCCCGCCCTCCGGGCGGGAACGCTCGACCTGTGGCTGGTCCCCCGCCCCGCGAACGGCTCGGAGGACCGGCTGGACCTGACCGACCTGGACGCCGCCGAACGCAAGCGGGCGGCCTCGTTCATCCGCCCCACCGACGGCCTCACCTACGCCGCCGCGCACATCGCCCTGCGCCGCCTGCTCGGCGTCTACCTCGACATCCCCCCGCCGCGGGTGACCTTCCTGCGCGAACCCTGCCCCGGGTGCGGCGAGTCCCACGGCCGCCCCGCCGTGGCCACGCCCCACCACCCGCGCCTGCACTTCTCCCTCTCGCACAGCCACGGCATGGCCCTGGTGGGAGTCGCGGACCGGCCGGTGGGCGTGGACGTCGAACGGCTGCCCAGGCCCGCGACCGTCGACGCCTGCACCCCCGCCCTCCACCCGGGCGAGCAGCAGGAGCTCGGCGCCCTGGAGCCCGGGGAGCGGCAGGAGGCCTTCGGCCGCCTGTGGACCCGCAAGGAGGCCTTCCTCAAGGGCATCGGCACCGGCCTGAGCCGCGGCCCGTCCCTGGACTACCTCGGCGCCGACCCCGCCCGCAGGCCGGCCGGCTGGACCGTCCTCGACCTCCCCTGCGGCCCGCGGCACAACGGAGCCGTCGCGCTGAAGGGCGGCCCGCCCACCGCGAGCCGGCTGCGCCTGCTGCCCGCCGACGCCCTCTTCGCCGGCGGCACCGAAGCCCTTCGCGCGGAAGCCCTCCGCGCCGGAGCCGTCCGTGCCGAAGCAGCCGGCTCCGGCCGGACCCCGGTCCCCGCGTAGGAGCCGCACGCAACAGCCCGGCCGGGGCGGCCGGCACGTGAAGAAGCGACCTTTCATCGGAGAGTGAGACACACCCATGCCCGTCACAGGAAAGATCTCGTCCGCCCCCGCCGAACACCGGGAGTGGACGCTGCACGAACGCGTGGAAGAGCTCCGGCTGATCCGGGACGAGGCCTACGAGGGGCCGGACCCGGCCGCGACCGAGCGCCAGCACGCCAAGGGCAAGCTCACCGCCCGCGAGCGCATCGCCCTCCTCCTCGACGAGGACTCCTTCACCGAGGTCGAGACCCTCCGCCGGCACCGCGCCTCCGGCTTCGGGCTGGAGAACAAGAAGCCCTACACCGATGGTGTGATCACGGGCTGGGGGACCGTGCACGGGCGGACGGTGTTCGTGTACGCGCACGACTTCCGGATCTTCGGTGGTGCGCTGGGCGAGGCCCACGCGACGAAGATCCACAAGATCATGGACATGGCGATCGCGGCGGGTGCGCCGCTGGTGTCGCTGAACGACGGCGCCGGCGCGCGTATCCAGGAGGGCGTTTCGGCGCTGGCCGGTTACGGCGGCATCTTCCAGCGCAACACCAAGGCCTCCGGGGTCATCCCGCAGATCTCGGTGATGCTCGGCCCCTGCGCGGGCGGCGCGGCCTACTCGCCCGCCCTGACCGACTTCGTGTTCATGGTCCGCGAGACCTCGCAGATGTTCATCACCGGCCCCGACGTCGTCCGCGCCGTCACCGGCGAGGAGATCACCCAGAACGGCCTCGGCGGCGCCGACGTCCACTCCGCTACCTCCGGCGTCTCCCACTTCGCCTACGACGACGAGGAGACCTGCCTGGAGGAGGTGCGCTACCTCCTCTCCCTCCTGCCCTCCAACAACCGCGAGCTGCCGCCCGTCTCCCGCACCGACGACCCCGCCGACCGGAGCACCGACTCCCTCCTCGACCTCGTCCCCGACGACCCGGGCCGCAGCTACGACATCCGCGCCGTCATCGAGGAGGTCGTCGACGACGGCGAGTACTTCGAGGTGCACCCGGCCTGGGCCACCAACATCGTCTGCGCCCTGAGCCGCATCGACGGCGGCGTCGTCGGCATCGTCGCCAACCAGCCCGCCTCGTACGCCGGCGTCCTGGACATCGAGTCCAGTGAAAAGGCCGCCCGCTTCGTGCAGTTCTGCGACGCCTTCAACATCCCGCTCGTCACCCTCGTCGACGTCCCCGGCTTCCTGCCCGGCGTCGACCAGGAGCACAACGGCATCATCCGCCGCGGCGCCAAGCTCCTCTACGCGTACTGCAACGCCACCGTCCCGCGGATCTCCCTGGTCCTGCGCAAGGCCTACGGCGGCGCCTACATCGTCATGGACTCCCGCTCCATCGGCGCGGACCTGGCCCTGGCCTGGCCCAGCAACGAGATCGCCGTCATGGGCGCGGAGGGCGCGGCCAACGTCATCTTCCGCCGCGAGATCAACGCCGCCGACGACCCGGAGGCCGTGCGCGGGCAGAAGATCAAGGAGTACAAGGCGGAGCTCATGCACCCCTACTACGCCGCCGAGCGCGGCCTGGTGGACGACGTGATCGACCCGCGCGAGACCCGCAGGATCCTCGCCCGCTCCCTGGCCATGCTCCGCGAGAAGCACGCCGACCTGCCCTCGCGCAAGCACGGCAACCCGCCCCAGTGACGAGGGGAGTCCCGGTGACGGAAGGAGCCCCCATGACGGAAGGAGTTCCCGTGACGAACGGAGCCCCGGTGACGCAAGAAGCCCCGGTGACCGCCGAGCTCTTCCTCCGCGTCGAGAAGGGCGAGGCGAGGCCCGAGGAACTGGCCGCCCTGACGGCCGTGCTCCTCGCCCGCACCGCCGCCGGCGCCGACCCCGACGACCTGGCCCGCCACCACCGGGCCACCGCCCTGTGGCGCCGGCCCGAGCGCAGCCCCCGCGCTCCCGGCCCGCGCAGCTGGCGCGCCGCCTAGGCCCGCCTGCCGGGCCCGCGCCGGCTAGGCCTGCTTGCCGGGGCCGTCCGCCGCTGCCGAGCACAGGTTCTGCTCGATGCGGCGCAGCATCCGCAGGGTCTCCGTGCGCTGGCGCTCGGACATCCCCTTGGTCGTCTGCGCCTCCAGCTCCGACCAGGACTCCTCCACCTTGCCGCGCAGCTCACGGCCCTCGGGGGTCAGGGAGACCACCACGGCGCGCCGGTCGGTGGGGGAGGGGCGGCGGGTGAGCAGCCCCTGCTGCTCCAGGCGCTGCACGGTCCGGGTGACGGTGGAGGGGTCGAGCCGCAGGGCCTTGGCCAGGCTCGTCTGGGACTGGTGGTCGCTCTCCCACAGCCGCATCAGCAGCAGCTCCTGGCCCGGGTAGAGGCCGCACTGCTGGAGCAGTGACGACGCGGCCGCCCAGTGTGCGCGGGCGACCCGGGTGACCAGGTGGCTCACCTCGCCGTACTCCTTCATGGATGTCCCTTCACGCCCCCCGGTTTATTTGGCGGGCCAAGGTTACCGGGACGGGTCCGGAAAATCCACCGCCCGGCTCCGTAGACATGTGGTCCACCAAACAATACTGTTGTCACGCCAAGCAATTTGCGCGGCGCTGTCGTTCGTCGTTCGTTGTTCGTTGTCGTTCGTTGTCGTTCATCCGAAAGGTTGTGTGTGCGGTGTCTGCACGCGAGGAAGTGATCGTGGTTTTCGGCGGTACGGGCCGGCAGGGCGGGGCGGTGGCCCGTGAGCTGCTGCGCCGCGGCCGCACGGTGCGCGCCGTGGTCCGTGACCCGCAGTCCGCCGGCGCCCAGGCCCTGGCCGCGGCCGGTGCCGAGCTGGTCAAGGGCGACATGGAGGACACCGCCTCCCTCGACGCCGCGCTCGCCGGCGCCTACGGCGTCTACAGCGTGCAGACCTTCGAGGGCCCCGACGGCTCGGCGGGCGAGATCCGCCAGGGCAAGGCCGTCGCCGACGCCGCCCACCGCGCGGGCGTCACCCACTTCGTCTACGGCTCGGTCGGCGGCGCGGAGCGCAGCAGCGGCGTCGAGCACTTCGAGAGCAAGGGCGAGATCGAGCGGCACATCGCCGCCCTCGGCCTGCCCGCCACCGTCCTGCGCCCCACCATGTTCCTGTCCAACTTCGCCGGCATCGGCCCGGCCCGCGTCGACGGCGAGCTCGTTCTCACGCTGGCGCTGAAGCCGGAGACGGTCCTCCAGATGATCGCCACCGACGACATCGGCGTCTTCGCCGCCGACGCCTTCGAGAGCCCCGCCGAGTTCACCGGCAAGCAACTGGAGATCGCCGGTGACGCCCTCACCGGCCCGCAGATGGCTGAGGTCTTCTCCCGCGCCGCCGGCGAGCCCGTCCGCTACGTCGCGCAGCCCGCCGACGCGCTGCGCGCCTTCAGTGAGGAGGCCGCGATCATGTTCGGCTGGTTCAACGACCACGGCTACATCGCGGACCTGCCCGCCCTGCGCGCGAGCCACCCGGACCTCATCACCCTGGAGCAGTGGGTGGCGAAGAACTGGACCGCCCCCGCGAAGTAGCGCCCGCCCGCCGCCCGACGGCGACGACGAACGAGCACCGCACGCACCACCGCCGGGAATTCGCCTTCCCTTCCTGATCCCAGGCCGGCCGCCGCGCCCCGATCCCCCGGGGGCGCAACGGCCGGCCTGTGTGCTTTTCCCGGCCGCAGAACTGGAGACCCGCATGGCGCCCCGTACTGAAGCCCGTACCGAAAATGCCGCCGAATTCCCGTACGGTGCCGAATACCGTGGCGAACTCAGCACCGGAATCAGCACCGAACCCCTCGGGGAATTCCCCGACATCACCCGCCCCGACGCCGGCGTGGCGCTGGTCAGCACCCGCCACGCCGGCTCCCCGCAGGCCCAGCGGGCCGCCGCCGAGGCCACCCTCGTCGCCCGCCGCGCCCTGCCCTGGCCCGACGGCCTGCTCTCCTTCAGCTTCTACACCGGCACCGACGGCGCCGCCGTCATGGCCTACGCCCAGTGGACGCACCGGGGCGCTAGCCTGCGGCACGCCGCCGTGCGCGGCCCGGTGATGATCCAGGGCGTGGGGGAGAACGACGACGACCTCGCACGCTCCGAGCCGCTGGTCTTCCGCCGCTACCGCACCATCGGCCCCGGGCGCAGCAGCACCGCCGTCCCTGCCTGCATCGCCACCCCGCTCTTCGACGTCGACGGCCCCGAGCGGCAGCGCACCATCATCGACACGTTGGTCGCCGGCCCGCTCGCCCGGCCGCTGCCCGGACTGGTGGCCGCCCACTTCCACTTCAGCACCTGCGGCACCCGCATCCTCAACTACGCCGAGTGGACCTCCGAGGAGCTCCACGAGCGCTCCCTGCACAGCGCCACCCTCCAGGAAGCCGGCGCCACCACGCGCGCGACCCCCGGCGTCCGGGGCGTCGGATGCCCCCGCTACCGCCTCGCCTGGAGCCTGGCCGCGCCCGCCGCCGAACGGCCCGCGCAGACCGCCGAATAGGCGCCGAATTTCCGCTCACCGATGCGTGACGAAGAGTTCACGGAGATCTGACGCGTACCCGCTTGAAACCGAAAGCCGCGTCGAAGAAGCTCATCAGTAGCGTTCACCGCAGTATTTCGAATTGCCGCGGCCTCAATTGCCGGACGGGTGCCCGTCCGGCGTGCCGCCGGGCCGGCGCGGGAGCACGCTGCACACCACTTACGGAGGTAACACCACGATGCCCACCCAGACCGAGCTGCTCACCGCCGCCGGCAAGGCCGCCCAGGCCGCCGGGGAAGGCGCCGCCGAAGCCGACACCGTTCGCAGGCTGCGCCCCGAGGTGGTCGACGCGCTCGCCGACGCCGGGTTCGGCCGCGCCTTCGTGCCTGCGGAGTTCGGCACCACGCCCGTCTCCTTCACCGAGGTCACCCGGGCCGTGGCCGCCGTGGCCGAGGAGTGCGCTTCCGCCGCCTGGGTCGGCTCGCTGATGGCGAACACCGGGCGCTTCGCGGGCTTCCTGCCCGCCGAGGGCCGGGCCGACATCTGGGCGGACGGCCCGGACACCCGCCTGGTGGCCGGCCTGGTCTCGCAGGTCGTCGCCCAGCCCGCCGACGGCGGCTGGGAGCTGTCGGGCACCTGGAGCTTCGTCAGCGGTGTCGAGTTCTCCGAGTGGGCGCTGCTGATGGCCACCACGGCCGGCGGCGAAGCGCGCTTCTTCGCCGTCCCGCGGGCGGACTACACCTTCAAGGACACCTGGTTCACCCTGGGCATGCGCGCCACCGGCAGCCACGCCCTCACCATCGAGCGCGCCTTCGTCCCGGCCCACCGCTCGTTCCTCTCCGCCGACCTGTTCGCCGGGAACCACCCCTCGGGCGAAGCGCTCTACACGGCCCCGCTGTTCGCGGTCAACGGCCTCACCTTCGCCGCCCCCATCCTCGGCGCCGCCCGCGCCGCCCTCGCGGTCGCCTCCGCCCCACTGGCCGCAGGCAAGGCCAAGGATTCGGCCCGGGTCGGCATCGCCCGTTCCGCCGGTGAGATCGACGCGGCCGAGCTGCTCCTGCTGCGCACCGCCGCGACCGCCGACCGCGGCGGCGTCACCGCCGAGGAGGCCGCCCGCGGCTCGCGCGACTGCGCGCTCGCGGTGGAGATCCTCGCCGGGGCCGTCGACCGGCTCTTCCGCGGCGCGGGCACCCGCGCCCAGGCCGAGGGCAGCCCCCTGCAGCGGATCTGGCGCGACGTGCGCGGCGCGGCCAGCCACGGCGGCCTCCAGTTCGAGCCCGCCGCACTGCGCTGGAGCGAGCCGCAGCCGGCCGCCGCCTGACGTCCTTCCGCCCCTCTTTTCGAAAGGCCACTCATGTCGCAAGGGCGCATTCGCCTCGCCGTGCTCACCAGCAGCGGCCCCGAGAGCAGGACCGGCCCCGCCGTGGCCGAGTGGTTCGTCGAGCAGGCCCGGAAGTTCGGCGGGTTCGACATCGACGTCGTCAGCCTCCCCGAGGCCAACCTCCCGGTCCTGGTCACCAGGCCGCCGAGCGCCGAGGCCGCCGAGCGGCTCGCGGGGATCTCCCCCCGCCTGGCCGCCGCCGACGCCTTCGTCATCGTCACCGCCGAGTACAACCACGCCTACCCGGCCGTCCTCAAGGGCGCGATCGACTGGCACGTGGACCAGTGGCATGCCAAGCCCGTCGCCTTCGTCTGCTACGGGGGCCGCTCGGCCGGCCTGCGCGCCGTCGAGCAACTGCGCCTGGTCTTCTCGGAGCTGCACGCGGTGACCCTGCGCGACAGCGTCAGCTTCGCCAACGTCTGGGACCAGTTCGACGACGAGGGCCGGCCGAAGGACCCCGAGGGTATCGCCCTGGCGGCCAAGAACATGCTCAACCAGCTCGTGTGGTGGGCGCAGTCCCTGCGCGAGGCCCGCGAGAAGCGCCCGTTCGCGGCCTGACCGAACGCCCCCCCGGCCCGGTGGGGCCGCACCCCTTCCTCCCCGCGCTTCCACCGAAGCCCACCTCACCGAGGATTCCGATGAGTTCACCCACCCCGGCCCCGGCCGCCGCGCAGCGGCCGGCCGTCCTGACCGTCCTCCTGCTCGCCTCGACGCTGACCGTGATGGCCGGCGCGATCCTGATGCCCGTCGTCGAGGTGATCCGCGGTGAACTCGGCGTCAGCGGCACCGCCGCCGGCCTGATCCTCACCGCCCACGGCCTGTCCCTGGCCGTCGCGAGCCCGGCCGTCGGCTGGCTCATCGACCGCCACGGCATCCGCCTGCCGCTCGCGGGCGGCCTCGTGCTCTACGGCATCGCCGGCGGCGCCGGCCTCGTGACCGACTCGTACTGGATGCTGATCGCCACGCGCATCGTCTTCGGCGTCGGCGCGGCGGCCGTCTTCGCCGGCACCACCGTCGCCCTCCTGTCCTTCTACCAGGGCCCCGAGCGCGACCGGGTGATGGGCTGGCGGGCCACCGCCATCAGCCTCGGCGGCGTGGTCTGGCCGCTGATCGGCGGCGGCCTCGGCGGCGTCTCCTGGCACGCCCCCTTCGGGATCTACCTCGTCGGCATCCCGGTCGGCCTCGCCACGCTGTGGGCCCTGCCGGCGGAGAGCGCCCGCACCGCCCGCCCGGCCGGCTCCGGCGGCGTCGTGCAGCTCCTGCGCAGCAACCCCGCCCTCCTCGGCTTCTACCTCGTGCAGGCCACCGCGTCCGTGCTGCTCTACGCGCTCGGCGTCTTCCAGCCCCAGCGCCTGGCGGACCTCGGCGTCACGGAACCCTTCGTGGTCGCCCTGTACAACGTCGTGATGACGGTGCTGATGAGCCTGGTCGGGCTGGTCTACGCCCGGCTGCGCGGCGCCCTCGGCTACGCGACCCTGCTGAAGGTCTCCGCCGCCTGCTGGGCGCTGGCCTTCGTCCTGCTGGCTACGGTCGAGCAGTCGGCGCTGCTGCTGGTCGCCTCCGCCCTCTTCGGCCTGGGCCAGGGCATGTCGTTCCCGGCGCTGACGGTCCTCATCGGCGAGGGCGCGCCGGCCGAGCTGCGCGGCCAGGCCACCTCCCTGTCGGGCACGTTCAGCTTCCTCGGCCAGTTCGTCTCGCCCCTGGTCTTCGGCCCGCTGATCGCGGCCACCTCGCTGACCACGGGATTCCTGACGGCCGCCGGCCTCGCCGCGGTCGTCCTGCTGGCCCTGCTGCCGATGCGCGCCGCCCGCCCCGCCGCCGCCCCGGCCGCGCCGCCGAAGCCCGCGGCCGCCTCCGCCGCGCAGGCACAGCGCTAGATGTGCCCGGCGGCGCACCGGCCGCCCCGACCGCAGATTACTTGCACCACCAATTGTTGTCGGGCCAATGAAACTGCTACAGTGAAGTTACTTGGCCCACCACGTAAAAGTGTGAAGGAACCGGATCATGACCACTGCCTTTGACCCGATCGACATCGGCTCCGTGCGCCTGGCGAACCGCATCGTCATGGCACCGATGACCCGCAGCCGGGCGACGGCTCCCGAGGGCCTGCCCACCGCGCTCACCGCGGAGTACTACGCCCAGCGCGCCTCGGCCGGCCTGATCATCACCGAGGGCATCCAGCCGTCCGTGGTGGGCCAGGGCTACCCCTTCACCCCCGGCCTGCACTCCCAGGCCCAGGTCGACGCCTGGCGCGTGGTGACGGACGCCGTCCACGCCAAGGGCGGCCGCATCTTCGCGCAGCTCATGCACGCCGGCCGCGTCGGCCACCCGGTCCTGCTGCCCGAGGGCCAGGTCCCCGTCGGCCCGTCCGCCGTCGCCGCCACCGGCCAGGTCTTCACCCCCGAGGGCCTGAAGGACTTCGTCACCCCGCACGCCCTGACCGGCGAGGAGATCCGGCAGACCATCGCCGACTTCGCCACGGCCGCCCGCAACGCCGTCGCCGCCGGCTTCGACGGCATCGAGCTGCACGGCACCACCGGCTACCTCATCCACCAGTTCCTGGCGCCCAACTCCAACCAGCGCACCGACGAGTGGGGCGGCTCCGTCGAGAACCGCATCCGCTTCGCCGTCGAGACCGTCAAGGCCGTCGTCGCCGAGATCGGCGCCGAGCGCACCGCCATCCGCATCGGTGCCGTCCCGTTCAACGACATCAGCGAGCCGGAGGCCGAGCCCACCTACCTGGCGCTCGTCGCGGAGCTGAACACGTTCGGCCTGGCCTACCTGCACTTCCAGGAGGACGCCGACCGCGAGCTGATGCAGCTCGTCCGCAAGGAGTTCACCGGCCCGTTCTTCCTCAACCCCCGTACGGTGGACCGCCCCACCGGCCAGGAGGACCTGCACCTGATCGAGGACGGCACCGCGGACGTCCTCACCTTCGGCGCCGGCTTCCTCGCCAACCCCGACCTGCCGGCCCGCCTGGCGGCCGGCGGCCCGTACAACGAGGCCGACCGCGCCACGTTCTACGGCGGCGACGCCAAGGGCTACACCGACTACCCCACCCTCGCGGGCTGAGGCACGGCCTCACCACGCTTCCCCCGGATCCTCCCCGGTCCGCACCGGCAGGCGCCCGGTGGCTCACCCGAGCCACCGGGCGCCTGCCGTTTCTGCCATCCCGGCTACGCCCCCCACGCATGCTCCTCCACCACGTCCTGCACCGCCCCCTCCTCTCATACGCCCTCTCACACGGGAACACGGAGTCAGACCCATGACCGTTACGTACAAGGTGAAGGCGGCCGTCGCCGTTGCCGCCGCCGCCATCGGCATCGCCCTGCTGCCCACCGGCGCCCAGGCCGTCGACGTGCCGGACTCCGGCGCGCCGAGGACGCTCTTCTACGACGACTTCCGCAACGGCTTCGCCGCCACCGGCGCCGCCGCCCGCTGGGAGACCCAGCCGACCGGCGGCCTCGCCGACGGCGACGGCATCACCAGCACCACCTCCACCGGCCTGAAGGTCGTGCCCACCGGCACCGACCCGGTCACCGGCAAGCCCGCCTTCGTCTCCACCAGCGCCCCCCAGTCCCAGGGCGGCAACGGCACCTGGGACCACGTCAAGTGGGGCGCCCGCCCCAAGAGCACCTCCAAGGCCGGCTACCCGGGCTTCGACACCCCCAAGACCGGCAGCCTCCACTGCGCCACCAACATGTCGGCCACCACCACCGGCACGGAGAAGCACCCCTTCGGCACGGCCGTCGCCGACCCCCAGTCCGACCCGCGCCTCGCCGCCGGCGCCATGGTCGTCTCCGACGCCCAGTCCGCCGTCATCTTCGACTTCTTCGTCACCAACAAGAAGGTCTACGCCATCTACGAGCGGCTGCGCATGCCCGGCACGACCTACGCGGCCTACTCCTACGCCGTCCCCGTCGCCGACCGGGCGAGCAGCACCAAGCAGGAGTCCCTGCGCATCGTGGTCGACAGCGAGAACTCCGCCGTCACCTGGTTCGTCAACGACAAGAACGTCCTGAACGTCAAGGGCATCGGAACCCGGGCCGTGGACCGCAAGTACATGACGCTCGACCACGGCGGCACCGAAGAGGTCGTCCACCCCCGCCAGCTCAACTGCGGCGTCTCCACCTTCACGCTCCTCGACGGCGCCGTCGGCAGCAACAGCAAGGGCCTGGTGCGCCTCGACTCCGCCGTGGACTACTTCGACCCCCGCAAGGGCGCGCCGACCCGGCAGACCTTCCTCGATGAGACCAGCGCTGCCGGCAACCGCCTGTGGGGCCAGGGCGCGACCCTCGACGTGAGCAAGATCGAGATCATCGTCGCCGGCGACCGCTGACCCGCCGGCCCCGGCCGCCTGCCCTGCCAGCCGCCCGGCGGGCGCACCGCCGGCCGGGCCGGCCGGCCGGAAAGACGAGACTCGAACCCTCCCCCGGCTGAAGCAGGGGGCATCCTTGAAGGAGACCAGGTGAACACCCAGTCCGGCGAATCCCACCCCAGCACCACCGACGACCTGCGCCGCACCGCGCAGCTCGCCGGCGACGAGGACCTGTCCGACGAGCCCCACATCATGCGCGGCCTGGACTGACCATGACCCCCACCGACACCACCCCCGGGGTCCGTGTCCGCGAGACCGTCCTCGAGGCCGACGGCATCCCCCTATCCGGCCTGATTGCCCTGCCCGACGGGCCGCCGCGCGCCACCGTCGTCGCCGTCCACGGCGGCGGCATGCGCGCCGGCTACTTCCACGGCCTCAGCCACTGCGGGCAGTCCCTGCTCAACCTCGCCGCGGGCCTCGGCTACGCGGTCCTCGCCGTCGACCGGCCCGGCTACGGCATGTCCGAGCCCAACTTCCCCCAGGGCGCCACGCTCTCCGAGCAGTCCCACGTCCTGCACGCCGCCCTCGCCTCCTACGCGAGCGAGCACGACACCGGCGGCGGCATCTTCCTCATGGCGCACTCCTACGGCGGCAAGCTCGCCCTCCACGCCGCCGCGGACCCGCGCGGCGCCGCCTTCCTCGGGCTGGACATCTCCGGCATCAGCCACCGCTACGCCGTCGACCCCGCCCGCCTCGACGACTTCCACGGCGTCACGACCTGGCCGCTGCACTGGGGCCGCCTGGGCCTCTACCCGCCGGGCACCTTCAGCGCCGCGAAGCCGCTGGTCACGCCGATGCCCCGGCGCGAGGCCCAGGAGGCTCCCCGCTGGGCGCAGGCCTTCCCCGGACTCGCCGCCCGCGTGCGCGTCCCCGTCCGCTTCACCTTCGCCGAGCACGAGGGCTGGTGGCACCACGACGAGGACACCATCGCCTCCATGCGCGCCCACCTGGCCGCGCCGCGCGTCGTCTTCGACCGCCAGCCGCACGCCGGGCACAACATCAGCCTCGGCTGGGCCGCCCGTACCTACCACCTGCGCGCCCTGGCCTTCGCCGAGGAATGCCTCCTCGCCCGCGAACTGACGCCCGGCGGCGGCGCTCCGGCCCGTACGAGCGGCTCCGGCCCCGTCGACGGCCCCGGCAACGCCCGCATCCCGGCTCCGCGGTAGTCCGGCCCCGCGAAGGCCACCTGGAAAGTCCCTGAGCAAGCCCCCGCGACAACCCCCGAGAAATCACCCGAGAAAGCCCCCGCGACAACACCCGAGAAAGCCCCCGTCCCCGCGAGAGGTGAACCACGTGCAGCCCTTCATCGAGCACGCCCGCTCCCTGCGCCTGCGCATCGACCGCGACGGCCGCCGCGCGGAGTTCGGCGCCCTGGCCGCGGGCCAGTCGCCCATGGCCCTCTTCGTCACCTGCTCCGACTCCCGCGTCATCCCCTCCCTGATCACCGGCGCCCGCCCCGGCGACCTGTTCGAACTGCGCACCGCCGGCAACGCCGTCCCCGCCTACAGCCACGTGCGGCCCGGCGGCGACGCGGCCACCATCGAGTACGCCGTCGACGTGCTGCGCGTGCCCGACATCATCGTCTGCGGCCACTCCCACTGCGGGGCCGTCGGCGCCCGGACGCGCGGCGACGACCTCTCCGCGCTGCCCGCGGTCGACCACTGGCTCACCACCCAGCTGCCCGGCGACGCGGGCCACGAGCCCCCGGACGCCGCCGCCCGGCCCGAGGCCGGTGACGCCGGCCTGCACGCCGCCGGGCAGCGCAACGTCCGCGCCCAGCTCGAACGGCTGCACACCTACCCGTGCGTCCGCCGCCGCCTGGCCGAGGGCACGCTGCGGCTGCACGGCTGGTTCTACGGCGTCGACAGCGGCCTCGTCCTCTCCCTCGACCGCGAACTCGGCGCCTTCCTCCCGCTGTGAGCCACGGCCGGCCCCTGTCGGCGCGTAGCTTGATCCCTTACCCTCCGGGGAACGGAAGCAGCCGATCCAGGACTGCCCGACCTGCGAGGAGGCCACCTTGAGCCGACCAGCGGAGCCCCTCTCCCGGGAGGGGCAGGCCCTCCCCGGCCATCACCTCCCGGCCGGCACCGCCGCCGGAGCCGCCCCGTACGACCTCGACATCCGGCCCGGGAACGCCGGCTGGGCGCACTCCTCCCTCAAAGTCCTCACTCTTCCCCCCGGCGGCGCCCATACCTTCCCCGCCGGCGACAGCGAGTGGATCGTCCTGCCGCTCAGCGGCGGGTGCACGGTCGCCACCGGCGGGGAGTCCTTCACCCTGCGCGGACGCGCCGGGGTCTTCTCCTCCACCACCGACTTCGCCTACGTCCCCCGCGACAGCTCCGCCACCCTCACCACGGCGGCCGGGGGCCGCTTCGCCCTCGCCGGGGCCCGGTGCGAGCGCCGCCTGCCCGCGCGCTACGGCCCCGCCGAAGCCGTCCCCGTCGAGCTGCGCGGCGCCGGCACCTGCTCCCGCCAGGTCCACAACTTCGCCGCCGCGGACGCCTTCGCGTGCGACAAGCTCATCGCCGTCGAAGTCCTCACCCCCGGCGGCAACTGGTCCTCCTACCCGCCCCACAAGCACGACGAGCACCACCCGGGCGAGGAGTCCGAGCTGGAGGAGATCTACTACTTCGAGATCGCCGACGGCCCCGCCGGCACTCCCGGCCTCGGCTACCAGCGCGTGTCCCCCTCGCGCGAGAAGGGGACCGACGTCCTGGCCGAGGTCCGCACGGGCGACGCCGTGCTCATCCCCGACGGCTGGCACGGCCCCTCCATCGCGGCCCCCGGCCACGCCATGTACTACCTCAACGTCATGGCGGGGCCGGGCGCGGAGCGCGAGTGGCTCATCCGCGACCACCCCGACCACGCCTGGATCCGTTCGACCTGGCCGGATCACCCGGCCGACCCACGGCTGCCGCTCCACGGGGGCCATGAGGGAGGCGCCCGATGACCACCACCCGCCGCCTCACCGTCGCCCAGGCCCTGATCGCGTTCCTCGCCCGCCAGTACACCGAGCGCGACGGCGAGCGGCAGCGCCTGATCGCCGCCTGCTGGGGCATCTTCGGCCACGGCAACGTCGCCGGCATCGGGCAGGCGCTGCTGGAGTCCGGCGACGCCATGCCGTACCACCAGGGGCGCAACGAACAGGCCATGGTCCACGCGGCCGTCGGCTGGGCCCGCCACCGCGACCGGCTCTCCGCCCACGCCGTCACCACCTCCATCGGCCCCGGCGCCACCAACCTCGTCACCGGCGCCGCCCTCGCCACCGTCAACCGCCTCCCCGTCCTGCTCCTGCCCGGCGACACCTTCGCGACCCGCCCCGCCGACCCCGTCCTGCAACAGCTCGAACACCCCGGCGCGGGCGACGTCTCCGTCAACGACTGCCTGCGCCCGGTCTCCCGCTACTTCGACCGGATCACCCGGCCGGAGGCGCTCGTCCCCGCCGCGCTCCAGGCCGTGCGCGTCCTCGCCGACCCCGTCGAGACCGGCGCCGTCACTCTCGCCCTCCCGCAGGACGTCCAGGCCGAGGCGTACGACTGGCCGGAGGAGTTCTTCGCCGAGCGCGTCTGGCCCGTGCGCCGCCCCGCCCCCGACCCGGCCGAGCTGGCCGCCGCAGCAGCCGCCGTACGAGCCGCCCGCCGTCCCCTGCTGATCGCCGGCGGCGGCGTCCACCACAGCGCGGCCGAGGACGCGCTGCGCGCCCTCGCCGACGCGACCGGCATCCCCGTCGCCTCCACCCAGGCCGGCAAGGGCTCCCTGCACCACGCCCACCCCGCGGACGTCGGCGGCATCGGCCACACCGGGACGGCCGTGGCGGACGACCTGGCCCGCACGGCCGACCTCGTCATCGGCGCCGGCACCCGCTACAGCGACTTCACCACCGCCTCGAACACCCTCTTCGCCGCCCCGGGCGTCCGCTTCGTCAACCTCAACATCGCCCCCTCCGACGCCCACAAGCTCGCCGCCCTGCCCCTCGTCGCGGACGCCCGCACCGGCCTGGAGGCGCTGGCGGAGGCGCTGGCCGGCCACCGTGTGGCGGAGGCGTACGAGAAGGAGTACACGGCCGGCAAGCAGGCGTGGGAGCAGGCCGTCACCCGGGCCTTCACCGCGCGGGACGAGGCGGCGCGCCCCACCCAGGCCCAGGTCCTCGGCGCCCTCGACGCCGTCGTCGACGAGACCGACGTCGTCATCAACGCCGCCGGCTCGCTCCCCGGCGACCTCCACAAGCTCTGGCGCGCCCGCTCCCGCCGCCAGTACCACCTCGAATACGGCTACTCCTGCATGGGTTACGAGATCCCGGCCGCGATCGGCGTCGCCCTGGCCGAGCCCGGCCGCCCGGTGTGGGCCCTCGTCGGCGACGGCACGTACCTGATGATGCCGACCGAGCTGGTCACCGCCGTGCAGGAGGGGATCCCGGTCAAGCTGGTGCTGATCCAGAACCACGGCTACGCCTCGATCGGCGGCCTGTCCGAGGCCGTCGGCGGCGAGCGCTTCGGCACCGCGTACCGCTTCCGCGCCGCGGACGGCACGTACACCGGTGACCCGCTCCCCGTGGACCTGGCCGCCAACGCCGCCTCCCTCGGGATGCACGTGCTGCGCCCCCGCACGGCAGGCGAGCTGCGGGAGGCGCTCGCCGAGGCGCGCGCGTCCGAGCGCCCCACATGTGTCTACGTGGAGACCGAAACAGCCGACACAGTGCCGGGCGCGCCCCCTGCCCAGGCGTGGTGGGATGTGCCTGTCGCCGGGGCCGCGACCCGCCCGGCGGCCCGCAGGGCCCGGGAGGAGTACGAGCTCCGGGCCGCCGCCCGCCGCCGCTATCTTTGACGTAGGAGAGGCCGACCGATGAAGACCGTCAACCACTGGATCGACGGCAAGGCCGTCGAGGGCACCTCCGGCACGTACGGGCCGGTCACCGACCCCGCGACGGGCGCGCAGACGACGCGGGTCGCCTTCGCCTCGGCGGAGGAGGTGGACGCCGCCGTCGCCGCCGCCAAGGCCGCCTTCGCGACGTGGGGCACGTCCTCCCTCGCCACCCGCACCGCGGTCCTCTTCCGCTACCGCGCGCTGCTGGACACCCACCGCGCCGAGCTCGCCGAGCTGATCACCGCCGAGCACGGCAAGGTGCACGCCGACGCGCTCGGCGAGGTCGCCCGCGGCCTGGAGATCGTCGAGCTGGCGTGCGGCATCACCACGCAGCTCAAGGGCGAGCTGTCGACCCAGGTGTCCGGCGGCGTGGACGTCGCGGCGATCCGCCAGCCGCTCGGCGTCGTCGCGGGCATCACGCCCTTCAACTTCCCGGCGATGGTGCCGATGTGGATGTTCCCGCTGGCTATCGCCTGCGGCAACACCTTCGTGCTCAAGCCCAGCGAGAAGGACCCCTCGCCCGCGATCCTCCTCGCCCAGCTGGCCGCCGAGGCCGGGCTGCCCGAGGGCGTCCTCAACGTCGTCAACGGCGGCAAGGAGGCCGTCGACCGGCTGCTGACCCACCCGGACGTCGCCGCCGTCTCCTTCGTCGGCTCCACGCCCATCGCCCGCCACATCCACCGGGTGGCGACCGAGCACGGCAAGCGCGTCCAGGCCCTCGGCGGCGCCAAGAACCACATGCTGGTGCTGCCCGACGCCGATCTCGACGCGGCCGCCGACGCCGCCGTCTCCGCCGCGTACGGCTCGGCGGGCGAGCGCTGCATGGCCGTCTCGGCGGTCGTCGCGGTGGGCGCGGCCGGCGACGAGCTGGTGGCGAAGATCCGCGAGCGCGCCGAGAAGATCAAGATCGGGCCGGGCGACGACCCCGCGTCCGAGATGGGCCCGCTCATCACCGCCGCCCACCGCGACAAGGTCGCCTCGTACGTACAGGGCGCCGCTGCCCAGGGCGCCGACGTCGTCCTCGACGGCACCGGCTTCACGGTCGAGGGCTACGAGAACGGGCACTGGATCGGGCTGTCGCTGCTCGACAGGGTGCCGGTCGAGGCCGACGCCTACCGCGACGAGATCTTCGGCCCCGTGCTGTGCGTGCTGCGCGCGGAGTCCTACGAGGAGGGGCTGGCCCTCATCAACTCCTCGCCGTGGGGCAACGGCACGGCCGTCTTCACGCGGGACGGCGGCGCGGCCCGCCGCTTCCAGCTGGAGGTCGAGGCGGGGATGGTCGGCATCAACGTGCCCATCCCGGTGCCGGTCGGCTACCACTCCTTCGGCGGCTGGAAGGACTCCCTCTTCGGCGACCACCACATCTACGGCAACGACGGCGTGCACTTCTACACGCGCGGCAAGGTCGTCACCACCCGGTGGCCCGACCCGGCCGACAGCGGCGTGGACCTGGGCTTCCCCAGCCACCGCTGAGCCCGCCCCGCTGCGCGGAACACACCGGTCCGGAACGTAAGCTCAGGCCATGACCTGGTCCAGCGCGCTGCGGAACGCCGCCCGCGACGGGCTGACGATCGAGCGCACCAAGCTGACGCCCGTGGTCGCCGCCCGTGGCGCGCTCGGCGTGGCGATCGTCGTCGGGGTCATCCTGTGGCTGGGGACCCCGGCGCTCGCCGTGTCCTCCGCGTTCGGCGCGTTCTCCGCGGGCCTGGTGACGTTCCAGCGCAGCTGGCGGCCCCGCCCCGTGCTGGCGCTCGCCGTGGCGGTCGGCCTCGCCGTCAGCACCTTCCTCGGCTACGTGGCCGCCTTCGACCCCGTCGTCTTCGGCACCCTGCTGACGGTGTGGACGCTGCTCGCGGGCATGGCCTGGGCGGTCGGGCCGGTCTCCGGCCTCGTCGCCACCCAGACCATCGCCGTCATGCTCGTCACCGTCACCCTGCCGACGTCCGTCATGGGCGCCCTGCACCACGCCGGGCTGATCGCCGTCGGCGGGCTGGTGCAGGCCGCCCTCGTCGTCCTGCTGCCCGTCCGCCCCTGGGGCCTCCAGCGGGACGCGCTCGCCGACGCGCTCGCCGCCGAGGCGGACTACGCGCGCCGGCTCCGGCACGACCCGCAGGCCCCCTTCGACCCCCAGCCCCTCATGGACGCCCGCGAGGCCGCCGAACTGACGCCCCGCCAGGCCCGCAACCGGCCCCGCCAGCTCGGCGGGCCGCGCGGCGTCGCCGAACGGCTGCGGCCCGTCCTCGCCGCCCTCGCCGACCCCGTCCTCGGCGCCCCCGCCGAGGGCCCCGAACGGGACCGCGCGCGCGACCTGCTGGGCGCCGCGGCGACCGTGCTCGACGCGGTCGCGCGCGCCATCCGGTGGGGCAA
Organism: Streptomyces sp. SCA2-17; assembly: GCF_044336695.1. Lineage (NCBI taxonomy): Bacteria > Bacillati > Actinomycetota > Actinomycetes > Kitasatosporales > Streptomycetaceae > Streptomyces > Streptomyces sp. SCA2-17. The sequence continues at coordinate 1,986,098 of NZ_CP117521.1, read as the reverse complement.
GCCCGTCAAACTGCCCGACGAGGCCACCGCCGTCCTCACCGTGCCCGCCACCGGACCCGTCCTGCACGGCCCCGCGCGCCGCTCCGCGCTGCGCCTGATGGCGCTCCTCGGCGACGCGGTCGACGCCACCGACGAACCCGTGCGCCGGACCACGGCGCGCGGCGGCTCCGAGCACCGGCACCTCCTGCGGCCCTCCGTGCCCCGGCTCGTGCCCGTCGCCCTGCGGGCGCTCCGGCGCGAGGCGCGCTGGTCCTCGCCCGTCGGGCGGCACGCCGTACGCGTCGCCGCCGTGGTGCTCACCGGCTACGCCGCCGGCACCGCTCTGCCCTGGGGGCACGCCTACTGGGCGCCGATGACCTCCGTCATGGTCATGCGGCCCGACTTCGGGCAGACCTACTCGCGGGGCGTCGCCCGGTTCGCCGGGACGGTCGTCGGCGTGGCCGTCGCGGGTGCGCTCATGGCCTTCACCCACCCCGGGCTGTGGGTGTGCGCGGGGCTCGCGGTCGTGTGCGTCGGGCTCATGTACCTGCTGATGCAGACCGGCTACAGCGTGGCCTCCGCCTGCATCGCCGCCTACGTCGTCTTCCTGCTGGGCATCGCGGGGGAGGGCTGGTCCCAGACCGTCCAGGCGCGCGTCGCCCTCACCCTGCTCGGCGGACTCCTGGCCATGGCCGCGTACGCCCTCTTCCCCACCTGGGAGACGCCCCGGCTGCGCGACCGGCTCGCCGAGTGGCTCACGGCCAACGGGGACTACGCGCTCGCCGTGCTCGGCGCGTTCGCCCGGCCCGGGGAGCGGAAGCCGCGGCGCGTGCGGGAGGCGCTGCTGGACGCGCGCGCCGCGCGTACGGCCTGGGAGGAGATGGCCGGCCGGGCCCTGACCGAGCCCGTGCGCCACCGCGGGCTCTCCCGCAGCTCCGAGCGGGCCGCGGAGGCGGCGCTGGCCACGGTGGGCCGCGCCACGATGCTGATGGAGGCGCACCTTCCGGAGCGTGAGGCGGAGCCGTCGAAGGGCGCGGCCGCGTTCGCCGCGGCGCTGGAGTCGGCCCTCCCGGCGGCGGCCGAAGCCGTCCGGGGCCGCCGTCCCCTCGACTGGACGGGCCCGCACGAGGCGCTCGCCGCGTGGCGCGAGGAAGAGGGCGAGGAGGGCGTGGCCGTCCGCGGCTCGGAACTCCTCCTGGACGCCCTGGACGAACTGGCGACGTCCCTCTCCCCGGGCCCCGGCGGCCGCAACCGCGCGAAGCGCAGACCGTAGGCGGACGGCCCGGGCCGAATCCCTTCCGCCGCGACGGCGATATGCCACCACGGCGCATGCCGGCGGTGCCGAACGGCCCGTCGCTCAGTCCGGCACCGCCGGTCTCCGGCGTCGTGGTTGTGCGCCGCTGCGGCGGAGGTGATGCCCGCCGGGCACTCTTCTTCCGCCGCGACGGCGATATGCCACCGCGGCGCATTCCGGCGGTGCCGAACGGCCCGTGGCTGAGTCCGGCACCGCCGGTCTCCGATGTCGTGGTTGTGCGCCGCTGCGGCGGAGGTGATGCCCGCCGGGCACTCTTCTTCCGCCGCGACGGCGATATGCCACGGCGGCGCATTCCGGCGGTGCCGATCGGCCCGTGGCGCAGTCCGGCACCCCCTCACGGAGTGAACAGGCGGTCCAGGTGGCCGTCCAGCAGTGACTCCGCCTCTTCCGGGGCGCACGCCTCCAGCAGCAGGTACGTCGTCAGGCCGTCCGTCAGGGCGATCAGGAGCATCGCCTCCGCGTCCGGGGCGCGGGACGCGTCCACCTCGCCCCGGGCGATCCCCGCCCGCACCTGGTCCGCGAAGAACGCCCGGAGCGCCGGGACGCCCTCCTTCGCGTGCTCGCGCAGCCGTTCGTCGTGCAGGGCCCGTACGAAGTACGCGATCTGGACGAGGTTCCCGGTCCGGCTCGCGTCGTCCAGGGGGAGCATCTCCATGACCGTCTCCCGCAGGACGTCCCGCGGTGACGGCGGCCCGGCGAACCCCAGGAGCCGCGCACGGATGCGCTCCTCCGCCAGCCCGCCCAGGTACTTGAGGGCGAAGACGAGCATCTCGTCCTTGCTGGAGAAGTAGTGCTGGAGCTGCCCGAGCGAGATCCCCGCCTCCGCCGCGACGTCCCGCAGGCTCGCCCCGTCGAGCCCCCGCGCGCACGCGATGCGCCACAGGGCCTCCGCGATCGCCCGGCGCCGCTCCTCGTGGTCCACGCGCTTGGGCACGCTCACCACCCCACCTTTCCAAGTCGCTCGTATTGCTATAGCTTATTCTCAATACAACTGACTTGGAAAAGCGGGACCGGGGAGCGACGCGCCATGGCACGACACGGACAGACGACGACCGGGCTCAGGCTCAGGCCGCCCCGCCACGGCGTCGCCCCCCACGCCCGCCGCTGGTGGACGGCGCAGGCCTGGCTGACGGTCAGCGGCCCCCTGCTGCTGACGGCCGTCGCCCTCCTCGTCCTCTCCCTGCTCTTCTTCCCCGGCGCCCTCCCGTGGCTCGGCCCGCTGCTCCTCGGCGTCCTCGTCCTGCCCGCCGTCGCCTACGTCCTGGCGATGCCGCGCCTGCGCTGCCGCATCCACGCCTGGGAGGTCGGTGAGAGCGCGGTCTACGCGGCGGGCGGCTGGCTGCTGCACAAGCGCCGGATAGCCCCGCTCTCCCGCGTCCAGACCGTCGACACCGTGCGCGGTCCGCTCCAGCGCGCGTTCGGCCTCGCCGCGGTCACCGTCACCACCGCCTCCACGGCCGGCGACATCCGCATCACGGGCGTGTCGGACGAGGACGCGGAGCGGATCGCGACCCGCATCGCCGAGGCGGCCCGCCTCACGCCCCGGGAGGGTGACGCCGCATGAGCGACCCCCGCACAGACTCCCGCACAGACCTCCGTGCGGCCGAGCAGCCGTGGCGCACGCTCGACCCGCGCACGCTCGCCGTGCAGTGCACCTGGATGGGCGCCCCCCTCGGCTCGCTGGCCCTCGCCGCGCTCGCCACGGGCGGCCGGCTCGGCACGCGCGCGTGGATCACCCTCGCCGTCATCGGCGCCGTCTTCGCGGCCGTCACCACCGCCGGCGTCATCACCTGGCGCCGCACCCGCTACCGCGTCACCGCCGACGCCATCGAGCTCCGCACGGGCCTGTTCACCCGCAGCGTCCGCGCGATCCCCCTGCACCGCGTGCGCAATGTCGACATCACGGCGAACCTCGCGCAGCGCCTCCTCGGCCTCGCCGTGCTGCGCGCCGGCACGGGCGGCGGCGGGCCGGGCGGCGTGCTCTCCCTGGACTCCCTCGCCCGTCCCGAGGCCGTGCGCCTGCGCGCCGAGCTGCTCGCCCGCGCGGGCGCCGCCCGCGCCGAGGATCCCGTGCTGGCCGTCGCCGACCTGCGCCGCCTGCGCTACGCACCGCTGACGTTCTGGGTCGTCGGCGGCGTCTTCGCCGCGGCGGGCGCCGTCTGGCGGGTCCTCGACGGGATCGGCGTCGAGCCGTGGCGCATCGGCTTCGTGCGCCGCGCGTTCGAAGACTTCGGCAACAGCGTCTTGTGGCTCACGATCCCGCTCGGGCTCCTCGCCGTCGCCGCCCTCGGCACCGTCGGCGCGGTCGCCCTCTACGCCGAGAACTGGTGGAACTACCGCCTGGAGTGGACCGACGCGGCCACCCTGCGCGTCCGCCACGGCATGTTCACCACCCGGTCCGTGTCCATCGAGCGCGCCCGCCTGCGCGGGGTGGCCCTGCGCGAGCCGCTCCTGCTGCGCGCGGGCGGCGGCGCGAGCGTCCGGGCCGTCGCGGGCGGCCTCGGCAACAAGGAGGAGAACCGCCGCCGCAGCGTCGTCCTGCCGCCCGCCTCCCGCGGCGAGGCGGTGAGCGTGTGCGAGGGCGTGCTGGGCGAGCCCTTCGCCCCGGCCGGGCTGACGGCCCACCCGCGGGCCGCGCTCCGCCGCCGTATCGTCCGGGCCTTCACATGGTGCGTGCTGCCGCCCGCCGCGGTGCTCGCCGTGCTGGGCGCCCTGCTGACCCCCGTCCTGCTGTACTGCGCGGCGGGCTGGCTCGTCCTGGCCGCCCCCGTCGCGTACGGGCTCGCGCGCGACGCCTACCGCGGGCTCGGGCACGGCTTCCGGGGCCGCTTCCTGTTCGTGCGCTCCGGCACGTTCGGCCGGGAGACGGTCGCGCTGGACCGCTCGGCCGTCCTGGCGTGGACGTTCACCGACACCCCGTTCTCGCGCCGCGCGGGCCTCGTCACGGCGACCGCCGCCGTCGCCGCCGGGGAGGACGGATACCGCATCCGGGACATGCCGGCCGCGGACGCCGCCGGCTTCGCGGACGCGGCGACTCCGGGCCTCCTCACGGAATTCCTGGACCACGGCGAACAGCCGCCCCACATACCGGGATTTGTCCGGTCCTCTTGAAGTTTTCCGAGCAGTTTTTGTTATCGTCGCGCCCCATCCGCATCTCCTATGTGTCGGACCGAACGGACCGACTCCCGAACGGAATGCCGGAGAAGGGTGGCGGAGCGTGAACAGTCAGAGCGTGGCCGTGGTCGAGGCGGCGCGAGCCGGGGACACGGCGGCCCAGGACGAGCTCGTCGCGGCCCACCTGCCCCTCGTCTACAACATCGTCGGCCGGGCCCTGGGCGGCCACGCCGACGTGGACGACGTGGTCCAGGAGACCATGCTCCGGGTGATCAACGGCCTGGGCGAGCTCCGGGACGCCGCCGCGTTCCGGTCCTGGCTCGTCGCCATCACCATGAACCAGATACGCAGCCACTGGCGGGAGCGTCCGGAGACTCCCGTCAGTGGCCTCCAGGAGGTCGCCGAGGTCCCCGACCCGGAGGCGGACTTCGTCGACCTCACCATCGTCCGGCTCGGCCTGCAAGGGCAGCGCAAGGAGGTCGCCGAGGCCACGCGCTGGCTCGACGACGACGAGCAGACCGTGCTCTCCCTGTGGTGGCTGGAGGCCGCCGGCGAGCTCACGCGCGCCGAGGTCGCCACCGCCCTGGAGATGACCCCGCAGCACGCGGCCGTCCGCATCCAGCGCACCAAGGCCCAGCTGGACACCGCCCGCGGCGTCGTACGGGCCCTGGCCGCGCAGCCGCTCTGCCCGCAGCTCGGGGACGTCGTCGCGTCCTGGGACGGCGCCCCGTCCGCCCTGTGGCGCAAGCGCGTCGCCCGCCACGTGCGCGGCTGCGGCCGCTGCGCCGGGGCGCTGTCGGCCCTGGTCCCGGCCGAGGGGCTGCTCGTCGGGCTCGGCCTGGTGCCGGTCGGGGCGTCACTGCTGGGCTGGTGGCCCGGCGGCGCGATGCTGCGCACGCAGCAGGTGGCCGACGTCTCCCCGGCCGCCTCCCCGGCATCCCATGCCGCCCCCGCCGGCGGCACGCGCGCAGACCGGCGCCGCGCGGGCAACGGCAACGGCAACGGCCACCGCGGCCACCGCGCGAACCGCTCCCGCACCGCCCGGCGGGCCGCGGCCGGCGTCGCCGCCCTGGCCCTCCTCACCGGTGGCGCCTTCTACCTCTTCACCGACTCCTCCGACGGCAAGAACGTTTCGGCGGAGGACGGGCAGGCGCAGCAGAACCGCGTACAGGCGCTCGGCGCCAGCACGTCCGCGCTCCCGCCCGGCGCCTCGCCGTCCGCCTCCGCAAGCGCGAGCGCCTCCGCCTCGGCCAAGCCGTCCGCGTCGTCCTCCGCCTCGCCCTCCTCCTCCGCGCCGGAGCCGAGCAGGTCCGCCGCTGAGAAGCCCTCGCCCGAGCCGAAGACCGAGGCCCCGGCCAAGCGCGCCCCCAAGGCCGCGAACCCCGGCGGCGGCTCCCTCGGCCAGCAGGTCACGGACCTCGTCAACGCCGAGCGCGCCAAGGCCGGCTGCTCGCCCCTGACCGAGAACAGCACGCTCGACGCCGCCGCCCAGGGCCACTCCGACGACATGGCCGCCCGCGGTTTCTTCAACCACACCAACCCCGACGGCAAGGGCCCCGGCGACCGCATCACCGCCGCCGGCTACCACTGGAGCACGTACGGCGAGAACATCGCCTACGGGCAGCAGACGCCGTCGTCCGTCATGGACTCGTGGATGCACAGCGACGGCCACCGCAAGAACATCCTCAACTGCTCCTTCAAGGAGATCGGCGTAGGCGTCAACAACGCCCCGGGCGGTCCCCGCTGGACCCAGGTCTTCGGCGCCCGCTGATCCCGGCCGCGCCTCGCCGCCCGCAACGCCCCGCTCGGTCCGTCGTTGGACAGGCGTGGCCGCACCGTACGCACCCCCGCACGCCCTGCGCGTCAGTGAAGTGCACAAGTCGTACGGTGCGCGGCGGGTGCTGCGCGGGGTCTCGTTCGCTCTCGGGCCCGGCACCCTCGCCGGCATCGTCGGGGAGAACGGCGCCGGGAAGACGACGCTGCTGCGCATCCTGTGCGGGCAGACCGCCGCCGACGCCGGTGCCGTCGAGCACCGGGGCCGGCTCGGCTACTGCCCGCAGGAGACGGTCCTCAACGACTTCCTCACCGTCGCGCAGCACCTGCGCTACTTCCAGGTCGCCTACGGGCTGAGGAGCGTGGAGCGCGCCGAGGAGCTGATGGAGGAGCTCCACTTCTCCGCGTACCGGAACTCCCGCGTCGCCGTGCTCAGCGGCGGGACCCGCCAGAAGCTCAACCTCACGCTCGCCCTCATGCACGACCCGCAGGTGCTGCTGCTCGACGAGCCGTACCAGGGCTTCGACTGGGAGACCTACCTGCGGTTCTGGAGCGTCGCGGCCCGCCTGCGCGACCGCGGCTGCTGCATCGTGGTCGTCTCCCACCTGGCCTGGGACACCGAGCGGCTGGACCGCCTCTACCGCCTGCACGACGGCGTCGCGGCGCGCTGGCGGCCCGGCCCGGGCCCGGCGCCGGGCCCGGGAGGCGGGTGAGCCGGATGGACAACCCGGGCCGCCGCTTCGCCACGGCCGCCGCCTTCGCCCTGCTGGAGCACACCCGCAACCGCTTCGCGCTCGTGCTCGTCGTCTTCTACATCCCGTTCTGGCTGACGATGGAGCACTGGTTCGTCGCCTCCGCGCCCACCGGCTTCCTGCTGCGCGCCACCGGGCGGCACCTGACCGTCGACGGCAACCGGCTGACGATGGTCTCCGGCGCGATCAACGCCGTCACGCTGATCGTCGGCTTCATGATGTTCATGACGACGTTCAAGTCGCTGGCCTTCGACCGCCGCCTGGTCCTGGCCGGCTACCCGCGGATCTGCCTGCTCGTCGCCAAGGTGGGCGCGATGCTGCTCGCCGCGGCCCTGATCTCCGCGTACGCGACCGCCGTCATCTGCTGGTACTGGGACCCGGTCCGGCCCTGGCTGCTGATGGCCGGGGTGTTCACGGCCGGCGTGGGCTACGGCGGGATCGGCATCCTGCTCGGGGCCTTCCTGCGCAACGAGCTGGCGGGCCTGTTCGTCATCATCATGACCAGCCTGCTCGACACCATGCTGCAGAACCCGATCAGCAATCCGGGCGCCACGAAGGGCGGCGTGCAGTTCCTGCCCGAGTACGGGCCCACGCAGGTGAGCGTGGCCGCCGGCTTCACGGGCGCCACCCCGTACGCGCACCTGCTGCTGGGCCCCGTGTGGTTCGCGGCGATGTGGCTGCTGGGCACCGCCGCCTTCCACCTGCGCACCCGCGACCACCGACCGGCCGCGGGGCGCCCGCTCAGCTCCGCCGCCCGCCCTTGAGCGAGGCCCGCAGGTACTCGCGGTTCATCGTCGCGATCGACTGGAGCGGGATGCCCTTGGGGCAGGCGGTGGCGCACTCGCCGGTGTTCGTGCAGCCCCCGAAGCCCTGGTCGTCCATGGCGTCCACCATACCCAGGACCCGCGACTCCCGCTCGGGCCCGCCCTGGGGCAGGACGTTGAGGTGGACGACCTTCGCGGAGGTGAAGAGCATCGCGGAGCCGTTCGGGCAGGCGGCCACGCACGCGCCGCAGCCGATGCACTCCGCGTGCTCGAAGGCGAGGTCCGCCACCGGCTTGGGGACGGGCGTGGCGTGCGCCTCCGGGGCGGAGCCCGTCGGCACGGAGACGTAGCCGCCGGAGCCGATGATGCGGTCGAACGCGGACCGGTCCACGACCAGGTCCTTCACGACCGGGAAGGCGGCCGCGCGCCACGGTTCGACGTCGATGGTGTCGCCGTCGCTGAAGTGCCGCATGTGCAGCTGGCAGGTCGTGGTCCGCTCGGGGCCGTGCGCCTGCCCGTTGATGACCATGCCGCACGCCCCGCAGATGCCCTCGCGGCAGTCGTGGTCGAAGGCGACGGGCTCGTCCCCGGCGAGGATCAGCTCCTCGTTGAGGTGGTCGAGCATCTCCAGGAAGGACATGTCCTCGCTGATGCCCGTGACCCGGTACGTGGTCATGGCGCCCGCCTCGGCGGCGTTGCGCTGGCGCCATATGCGCAGGGTGAGGTCCATTACGCGTAGCTCCGCTGGGTGGGGTGGACGTGTTCGAAGGTCAGGGCTTCCTTGTGGAGGACGGGCGGGCTGCCCGTCCCCGTGAACTCCCAGGCGGCCGCGTACGAGAACTCCTCGTCCTTGCGGGCCGCCTCGCCGTCCGGCGTCGCGCTCTCCTCCCGGAAGTGGCCGCCGCAGGACTCCGAGCGGTGCAGGGCGTCGAGGCACATCAGCTCGGCGAGTTCCAGGTAGTCGACGATGCGGTTGGCCTTCTCCAGGGACTGGTTGAGCTCCTCGCCCGTGCCCGGCACCCTGATGCGCCGCCAGAACTCCTCGCGCAGGGCCGGGATGCGGTCGAGCGCCTTGCGCAGGCCCGCGTCCGTGCGGGCCATGCCGCACTCGTCCCACAGCAGCTCGCCGAGCTCGCGGTGGAAGGAGTCGGGGGTGCGGTCGCCGCCGGCGGCCAGCAGGCGCCGCAGCCTGTCCGTCACGTCCGCGACGGCTTCCGTCACGGCCGGGTGGTCCCCGGGCACGGCGTCGTGCGGGTGCCGGGCCAGGAAGTCGTTGATCGTGGACGGCAGGACGAAGTAGCCGTCGGCCAGGCCCTGCATCAGGGCGGACGCGCCGAGCCGGTTCGCGCCGTGGTCGGAGAAGTTGGCCTCGCCGATCGCGAACAGGCCCGGCACCGTGGTCTGGAGGTCGTAGTCCACCCACAGGCCGCCCATCGTGTAGTGGATGGCCGGGTAGATCCGCATGGGCACCTCGTACGGGTCCTCCGCCGTGATCCGCTCGTACATCTCGAAGAGGTTGCCGTACTTGGCCTCGACGGCCTTGCGGCCCATGCGTGCGATCGCGTCGGCGAAGTCCAGGTAGACGCCCTGCCCGCCGGGGCCGACGCCGCGCCCCTCGTCGCAGACGTTCTTCGCGGCGCGCGAGGCGATGTCGCGGGGGACGAGGTTGCCGAAGGAGGGGTAGATCCGCTCCAGGTAGTAGTCCCGTTCGGACTCCGGGATCTCCCCCGGCGGGCGGGTGTCGCCCTTCGCCTTCGGCACCCAGATGCGGCCGTCGTTGCGCAGCGACTCGCTCATCAGCGTCAGCTTCGACTGGTGGTCGCCGGAGCGCGGGATGCAGGTGGGGTGGATCTGGGTGAAGCAGGGGTTCGCGAAGTACGCGCCGCGGCGGTGGGCCCGCCAGATCGCGGTGGCGTTGGAGTTCTTGGCGTTGGTGGAGAGGTAGAAGACATTGCCGTAGCCGCCGCTCGCGAGGACCACGGCGTCCGCGAGGTGCGTGCTGACGGCGCCCGTGATGAGGTCCCGGGCGACGATGCCGCGCGCCCGCCCGCCGACGACGATCAGGTCCAGCATCTCCGTACGGGCGTGCATCTCGACGTTGCCCGCGTCGATCTGCCGGCTGAGCGCCTGGTAGGCGCCGAGCAGCAGCTGCTGGCCGGTCTGCCCGCGCGCGTAGAACGTCCGCGACACCTGCACGCCGCCGAAGGAGCGCGTATCGAGCAGCCCGCCGTACTCGCGGGCGAAGGGCACGCCCTGCGCGACGCACTGGTCGATGATCTCGACCGAGACCTGGGCGAGGCGGTGGACGTTGGACTCGCGGGCCCGGAAGTCGCCGCCCTTGACGGTGTCGTAGAACAGGCGGTGTACGGAGTCGCCGTCGTTGCGGTAGTTCTTGGCGGCGTTGATGCCGCCCTGGGCGGCGATCGAGTGGGCGCGGCGCGGCGAGTCCTGGTAGCAGAACTGCACGACGTGGTAGCCCTGTTCGGCGAGGGTGGCCCCCGCGGCGCCGCCCGCGAGGCCGGTGCCGACGACGATGACGGTGTGCTTGCGCCGGTTCGCGGGGTTGACCAGCTTGGCCTCGAAGCGGCGGCGGTCCCAGCGCTCGGCGATCGGCCCGCCGGGGGCGGCGGTGTCGGTGACGGGGTCGCCGGTGCGGTAGTCGGGGTATGCGGTCATCTCAGCTCACGACTCCTGTCAGGACGCCCACGGGCACGGCGATGAAGCCGCAGGTCAGCACCAGCGCCAGCGCGTTGGCCAGGAACTTCAGCACCCGGTCGCGGCGCGCCGAGTTCGCGCCCAGCGTCTGCGCGGCGCTCCAGAAGCCGTGCCGGATGTGCAGGCCGAGGGCGAGCATCGCGACGATGTAGAAGGCGGTGACGGCCGGGCGGTCGAAGGAGGCGACGAGGTTCTCGTACGGCCGCCCCTCCTGGGCGTTGGGGTTGACGGTCAGCGTCGTCAGGTCCAGGACGTGCCAGACGATGAACAGAGCGATGATCACACCGCCCCAGCGCATGGTGCGGGTCGCGTAGCTCGCGCGCGGCCGCTTGCGCTCGTACTTCCGCGGGCGGGCGGCGAGGTCGCGGCGGCTGAGCTGGTACGCGGCCACGCCGTGCAGCACGACGGCCGTCCCGAGGGCGGCGCGCGCGATCCACAGGAACCACTCGTGGTGCAGGAAGGGCTCGCCGACGGTGCGCAGCCAGTGCCCGTAGGCGTTGAACTCGCCCGCACCGAAAAAGATCTTGAGGTTGCCCACGACGTGGGCGACCAGATACGCCAGCATGATCACGCCGGTGACCGCCATGACCGCCTTCTTGCCGACGGTCGACCGCCACACGGAGCCGATGAGGGACGGAGGACGGTCCGCCCGGGTCGCCAGTGCCATGGCACCAGACGCTAGGCAGCCCCGGGTCGATCCGTCCAAGACATGATGAAGCTGGTTTCCATAGGCTCCGCCTATCTATGCTGCTGACCGTGCAATTCCAGCAGCTGCGCTACTTCGCGACCTTGGCCGAAGTCCGTCACTTCACCCGCGCCGCGGAGGCCCTGCACGTCGCCCAGCCCTCCCTCTCCCAGCAGATCCGGGCCCTCGAACGGGAACTGGGCGCCGAGCTCTTCCAGCGCGCCCGCGGCAACATCACCCTCACCGACGCCGGCGAGGCCCTGCTGCCGCTGGCCCGGCAGATCATCGCCGACACCGAGACCGCCCGCCGCGAGGTCCAGGAGGTCGCCCAGCTGCGGCGCGGCCGGGTCCGCCTCGGCGCCCCGCCGAGCCTGTGCGCGAGCCTCGTCCCCGACGTGCTGCGCGCCTACCACTCCCGCTACCCCGGCATCGAGCTCGTCGTCGACGAGGGCGGCTCCCAGGACCTGGTGCGCACCCTCGCCGGCGGCGGCCTCGACCTCGCCCTGATCATCACGCCGCTGGCGGTCGGCGCCCCGGCCCTCGCCACGACCGAGCTCCTGCGCGAGGACCTCGTCGTCGTCACCGCCCCCGGCGAGCCCCCGCCCACCCGCCGCCGCGCCCTCCGCGTCGCGGACCTGGAGGGCCTGCCCATGGTGATGTTCCGCCGCGGCTACGACCTCCGCGAGATCACCACCTCGGCCTGCCGCGCCGCCGGCTTCGAACCGTCCTTCACCGTCGAGGGCGGGGAGATGGACGCCGTCCTCGGCTTCGTCCGCGCGGGCCTGGGCCTGGCGGTGGTGCCCGGCATGGTGGCCGCCCGCTCGGGCCTGCGCGTCACGCCCTTCGAGGGCACCCGCATGCGCCGGACGGTCGCGCTGGCCCACCGCAAGGACGTCGCCCCGCCCCGCGCGGCACGGGAGTTGAGGGCGGTGCTGCTGGAGCACCTGGGGGTGGGAGAGGAGTAATCCGGGGGCTCACCCCCACAGGCCCCGCCCCAGCGCCACGCCCGCGAACGCCGCGCCCAGCCCGCACACCACGCTCAGCGCCGCGTTCGCCACCGCATAGCCGCGCGCGCCGTCGCGGGCCAGCGTCAGCGTCTCGTACGAGAACGTGGAGTAGGTCGTCAGCGCCCCGCACAGGCCCGTGCCCAGGAGCAGTTGCAGGCGGGACGGGGCGGCGGCGGTGAGGATCCCCAGGAGCAGGCTGCCGGCGACGTTCACGGCGAACGTGCCCCACGGGAAGACCGAGTCGTGGCGCGCCTGCACCGCGCGGTCGGTGAGGTAGCGCAGGGGCGCGCCGGCCATCGCGCCGGCGAGGACGAGGAGCCAGTTCACGCGCTGCCCTCCGGCGCGGGCTCCCCGGGCTCCCCCGGCTCCCCGGGCTGCCCGAGCTGCGGGATCTCGACGGCCTCCAGGGTGACGAGTTGTGTCGTGACCACCTCCGCGAGCACCGGCAGGAAGGCCCGTACGCGCTCCTCGGCGTCCACGATCACCACCGTCACCGGCAGGTCCTCGCTCAGCGAGAGCAGCCGGGCCGTGTGGACGACGGACGAGGCGCCGTAGCCCTCGACCCCGCGGAAGACCGTCGCCCCCGCGAGCCCGGCGGCGTGCGCGCGGTGCACGATCTCGGTGGACAGCGGCCGGTGCTGCCAGCGGTCGGACGCGCCGAGGAAGGCGGTCAGGCGCAGCGCCATCCGGCCCGCGGGCCTCACCGCGCGCCCCTGCGGAGCAGCACCGCCCGCGTCGCCGCCGCGGCCGCCCACACGGCAGCCAGTGCGGCGAGCAGCGTGGCCGCCAGATAGGCGAACGCCGTCGCGAGGTGCCCGTCCTCGGTCAGCCGCTGGACGTCCACCGCGTACGTGGAGAAGGTCGTGAAGCCGCCGAGCACGCCCGTGCCGAGGAACGGCCGCAGCAGCCGGTGCGGCGCGGCGAGCTCGCCGATCACCGTGAGCAGCACCCCGATCAGGGCGCAGCCCACGACGTTGATCAGGAAGGTGGTCCAGGGGAACGCTCCGGCCGGGGCGGGCCACAGCAGCCCGGCGCCGTAGCGGGCCGCGGCCCCCGCACCTCCGCCGAGCGAGACCGCGCAGACGACCGCGCCCTGCCCGCGCGCCACGGGTCGCCGCCCGGGAGGACGCGTCCGCGGGGGCGGGCCGCCGGTGACCGTCCCGGCGCGGGTGGTGCTCATGCGGTCCGTCCGCCTCCTCGTCGTCGTGCGGCCAGGTTATCCACCGTCCGCCGGAACCGCCGCGCCGGCGGCGCCCACGGCCGCCAGATACGCGTCGGCCCGGTCCGCGTCCATGAACCAGTCGGCGAAGCCGGCCGGGTCCCCGAAGCCGTTGGCGTAGCGGTGCGCGACCGCGGGGTGCCGCGCCGCCGCGGACAGGATGCGCTGTACGTGCTCCGGCGGGTGCCCCAGCAGCATGTTGCAGAAGGCCGACACGTGGCGCGCGTGCTCCCAGTACGCCGCGAACGTGCGCAGCATCCACGTCCGGTCGAAGGGCTCGCCGCCGTGCGCGGTGATCGCCCGGAGGTAGTGGGCGGCGCCGCGGGCCGCGCTGTTGGAGCCCTGCCCGCCGATCGGGTCGTGGAGGACGACGGCGTCGCCCAGCCCGAGGACGTACGTGCCGGGCGCGACCTCCGCGACGGGCCGCCGCACGACCGGCGTCAGCGCACCCGTGAGCGAGGCCCCCGCGTCCGTCGGCTCCATGCCGCGGCACAGCTCGTACTCCCCGGGCAGATGGCCGCGGAGCAGCTCCAGCGAGCGCTCCACGACCTCGCCCGGGCCCGGCCGGTCCGCCCAGACGTCGAACGGCCCGCCCGGCACCGCCTCCCACAGCACGATCTCGCACGGGCCGTCGAGCGTGAGGGCGTGCATCACGAAGAACTCCCCGGCGAACTCCTGGGAGCCGCCCACGGGGGTGACGCGCAGGTGCGGTACGGGGAGGCCGTCGGGCATGCGCGTGCCGCGTACGTAACACACCGCCAGCCTCCGCTGCGGGCGCTCGTACGGGCTGTGCCGGGCGTCGCGCGCGAAGACCTCCGCGAGCGGGCCGTGGCCGGTGGCGACGACGGTCAGGTCGTGCGCGGCGGCGATCCCCGGCAGGTCGTCCGGGCCGACCGTGCCGTACTCGACGCGCCCGCCGCGCGCCTCGAACAGCTCCAGCCAGCCCGCCGTCTTCACCCGCAGGTCGACGGACTGCGCGGGCTGGTCCAGGAGGCCGGAGAAGCCTCCGGCGGGGGAGCGCCGCGGGTCCGCGACGGAGAAGCCGAGGGCCGTGAGGCGAGGTGCCTCCGCCTCCCAGAGGTGCAGGCCGGCAGCGCGCTCCAGGGCGAGGGCGGGGCCGTACATCACCTGGGTGGAGAGCACCCGGCCGGCCCGCACCTCATCGGGGGTACGGGCGGTGTAGACGGTGACGTCGTAGGGCTCATGGAGTGCTCGGGGCCCGGGCTGCTCCGCTGCTGCCGTGCTGTCCGGCCGCAGCCCCAGCGCCAGGTGCAGCCCCGCCTGCCCCGCTCCGACCACCGCGATCCTGCGCATCGCCGCCTCCGCGGGCCCGGAGGTCGCTGCCGTGCGGTCCCGGCACCGGACCCCCACCCGTTGTAGCGGCGTGCACGGCGCGCTGTACAGACGGCGCCATCATCGTCCGCCCGCGTGCGCTGCCGTACCGCGTCGGCCGGAAGCCGACGGTCAAGCCGGCGGTCAAGCCCGCGGTCAAGGGACGGCTCTTCCGCAGGTCACACGGGTGAATCGGAGGATGATACGACCGGTGTCCGAGGGGATCGGCCCGGGCCGGGCGGGCAACGACAGCCGATTATGAGCCACATGCACGCCACGCTCGCACGCGCGCACGGGCCGCGAGCCGCCTCCTGGGGCCGTCCCGGCGGACCGGAGGGGGCGGCGAGAGTGCCATGAAGGGGGAGGGATGACGCATTCCGGTATGGCAGGAAACCGTCGCTTCCCGCGCGTTCCCGTGGGCAGCCTTCTGGCCGGTCAGGCTCCGCCGCCGAGGGCGGGGCGCCCGCCCGGCAGGGTCGGTCGCTGGACCGAAACCGATCCAGGGAGGCACACGATGACGACGCAACCCCGGCTGCCCCGCGCGGTGGCGCCCCAGGAGCCGGTCCCCCAGCTCCAGCGCGCCGGGATGCTCGACCAGGTCGAGAAACGGCTGCGCGGCCTCCTCAACGACGAACACCGCCGCTGGCGCACCGCCGACGCGCGGGGCGCAGGCGTCGTCGAATCCCTCGCCGAACTCGTCGCCGTGGGGGCCGACCGGATCCGCCCGGTCATCCTCCTCACCGGCTATCTGGCGGCGGGCGGCGACGCGGAGGGTGAGGCGGGTGGTGAGGCGGGTGGTGACGCGGGGGGTGAGGTGGGCGGTGACGCGGGCGGTGGCGTGGGAGGCGCGGCCGCCGTCGAGGCGGCCGCCGCCCTCGAACTCCTCGACACCTGCACCCTCATCCGCAGCGACGTGCGCGACAACGCCGCCCTGCGCCGCGGCATCCCCACGCTGCACGTCAGCCGCGCAGCCGAGCACGAGCGCAACGGCTGGGCGGGCGACGCGCGCCGCTTCGGCGAGTCCACCGCCACCCTGGCCGGCGACCTCGCCCTCTCGCTCGCCGACCGGCTCGCCGCGCGGCTGCCCGCGCCCGCGTGGCAGATCTGGGACGAGATGCGCGTGGAGCGCGTGATCGGCACGTACGCCCATGAGGCGATGGCCGCCGAGTACCTCGACGACCCGTGGCCCGGGCGGTGCATATCGGGATGCGACCGGGGCTGCACCGCGGGCTGGTACGCCCTGCGGCACCCGCTCCGGCTGGGCGCGGCGCTCGCCGGCCGGCCCGACCTCGACACCGCCTACGACGCCTACGCCCGCTCGCTGCACGCCGCCTGGCGGCTGCGCGGCTTCCTCGACGGCGGCCCGGAGTACGACTGGGACGCCGAACTGCTGCGGGAGATCCTGCTGGAGCGCGAGGAGCGCGGCATCGCCGAGCGCCTCATCCGCGAGCTGGTGGACCGGGCGTCCCGGACCGCGGCCGCCGCGCGGCTGACCCCGGGGTGGTGCGAGGAACTGACGGCCTTCGCGGTGCGGATGGCGGCGGAGCGGGGGTAGGGTCTTCGGTTTTCGGCGGACGGCTCCGCTGGGCCGTACGGGTCATTCTGCGGAACCGCATTCGCAGGGCAGTTCCGCTCCGTGACGCCGGTCCCCCCGCCGCAGCCCGCACGGCCCATTAGAGCGCATTAGACCGACGACCTGCCGAAATGACTGCGGCGGTGCGGAGAATGGCCACGGATTTCTCGGTGGCCACCGCACGGACCAGTACACGGACAGGGCCGACCGGAAGGGAGACCCTCGGTCACCCATCCGCACCACGGACGAAACCTTTGCGAGTACGGGGCGTTGAAAAGCACACCCCGGCCGTCACCGGTCGGGTGCCTCCCAGTACGACCGAGCAAGATCAAGCAGCAAAGGTGTCTCCGCATGTCACGAATCGTCAAAACGGCTGCCCTGACCGCCACCGTGGGCGCGGCGCTCGCGGGTATCACCGGGACCGCGCTCGCCGACTCCGTCGCCAAGGGGGCGGCTGTGGGCTCCCCGGGCGTCATCTCGGGCAACGTCATCCAGGTGCCGATCCAGATCCCGATCAACCTGTGCGGCAACACGATCGACATCGTCGGACTGCTGAACCCCGCGTCCGGCAACGTCTGCGTCATCGACTGACACAGGCCGAAAACCGGCGGATTCGGGGTGCCCCCGCCCCGGGCCGCTTCCGTGTGGCGCCCTCGATTTTCCGTCGCGGGCGCCACGCTGTGTTCACGGGGTGTTCCGGCACCTCCCCGCTCGCGTACGGGATTCCTCTCCCCAGCCGGTGACGCGTACGGGATTCCTCTCCCCAGTTGGTGATCTTCCCGCTAGCTTGGTCGGGACTACGGGGCGGGGCGGCGAGAGTTGGGGGAGGGCGTGCGGTGGATCCGTTCACAATGACGGCCGTGTTGGCGGCCGTCGACACGGCGGCGTCAGGAGCGCTGTCGGGCGCGGCCGGGGAGCTGGGGCGGCGGACCGCGGAGGGGCTGGCCGGCCTGGCCCGCCGGGCCTGGCGCAGGGGCGGCGGCGACGAGCCGCCCGCGGCCCCTGCGGACGACGGCGAGCGCAGGGCCCTCGCCGCCCTCCTGATCGAACAGGCCCGTGCCGAACCGGGCTTCGCCCGCGACCTGGCCGCCTGGCTCCGCGAGAGCGAGTGGCTGGCGGCCGCCGCCGTCCCCGCGGCGGCTCCCGGCGCGGCCCGCCCGCGGATGCTGCCGCCGCTGACGTCGGCCTTCACCGACCGGGACGACGTCCTGGCGAAGGTCACGGCGCTGCTGGAGGGGCCGGACGGCGGCGCCTCCTCCATGGCCTCCTCCATGGCTTCCTCCATGGCTTCTCCCATCGCCGTGCTGGCCGGTCCCGCCGGCGTCGGCAAGACCGCCGCGGCCGTGCACTGCGCCCGCTCCCTCGCCGACCGCTTCCCGGACGGCGAGCTGTACGCCGACCTGCGCGGCGCCGCGGCGGACACCGCCGTCACCCCGTCCGAGGTGCTCGTCCGCTTCCTGCACCACCTGGGCGTACCCGCGGACCGGGTGCCCGCCGACGAGCAGGGCCAGGCCGACCTCTACCGCGAGCGCACGGCGGGCCGGCGCCTGACCGTCCTCCTCGACAACGCCCACAGCGCCTCCCAGGTCGGGCCGCTGCTGACGGCGTCGCCCGGGTCGCTCGTCCTGGTCACCAGCCGCCACCGGCTGCCCGCGCTCGTGCGCGACCATGGGGCGCGGACCGTACCGGTCCGCCCGCTGTCCGGCGACGACTCCGTCCTGCTGCTCACCCGGATCGCCGGCCCGGAGCGGGTCGCCGCGCAGCGCACGCACGCGGAGGCCGTGGCGGCGCGGTGCGGGGGCATACCGCTCGCGCTGTGCGAGACGGGGGCCCTGGTGCAGGTGCGGGAGCAACTGACCTGGGAGAGCCTGGAGCGCGAATTCGCGGCGATGGCCGAGGGCTTGAGGGCGACCGCGGGCTTGACGGGGGGCCGGCAGGGACAGGCTCCTGGAATGCCTGATGACGCTGCTCTCCCTGAGGACACCGCGTTTCGTGTTTCTCCGCCGGAACCGGTTGCTCCGCCGGAACCGGTTGCTCCGCCGGAACCGGTTTCTCCGGTGGAACCGGCCCTCCTCGCCACCGACCTCTCCTACCGCGCCCTGGCCCCCGACGCCGCCCGCCTCTACCGCCTGCTGGCCCTGCGCCCCTGGCCGGACGTCCCCGTCGGCGCCGCCGCGGCCGCTGCGGACACCGGCGAGGCCGAGGCGCGCCGCCTGCTCGAAACCCTCGCCGCGGCCCACCTCCTGGAGGAGACCGGCGAGGAGCGCTACCGCTTCCACGACCTCGTCCGCCTCCACGCCGAGCGCCGCGCCCACGAGGAGGACGGCCGCGCGGCGACGGCCCTCGCCGTCCGCCGCACCATCACCTGGTACCTGAGGCTGGCCGCCCGTGCCGACGCCCTCGTCATCCCCGGCCGCTGGCACCTGGGCCCCGCGTACGCCCGGACGCCCGGCAGCGGCCCCGCCGGCCGTACCGCGGAAGAAGCCCGCGCGGCCCTGGCCGTGCTGCGCCGCGAACGCGCGAACCTCGCCGAGGCCGTACGGGCCGCGGAGGAGTACGGCTTCGACGAGGAGGCCTGGCAGCTGTGCGAGGCCACGTGGGGCCTGCACCTGCGCCTCGGCTTCCACGACCAGTGGGTCGCCACGCACCTGCGGGGCGTCGAGGCGGCCCGCCGCTGCGCCGCCGGCATCGGCGACCCGCGGGCCGAGGGCCGGATACGGACCCAGCTCGCCTTCGGGTACATGGGCCTCGGCCGGTACGCGGAGGCCGAGGCCCAGCTGACCGCCGCCGCGGCGGCCGACGAGCGCGCGGGCCACCACCGCGGCCGCGCCACGGCCACCGAGTCGCTCGGCCTGCTCTGCCTGCGGCAATGGCGCTACGAGGCCGCCGAGGAGTACTTCGTGCAGGCCCGGCGCGCCCTGGACGGCATCGCTCCGGGCGGCGACGGCGCGGCCGACGTGCCGCGCGCCGACGCGCTCCTCGCCCACCACCTCGGGCGGGCCCTGCGCGGCCAGACCCGCCACGCCGAGGCCCTGGCCCAACTGGCCGACGCCCTCGCCCGCTTCCGGGCGCTGCCCGACCGCGACCTCTACAACGAGGCCCGCGTCCGGATGAGCCTCGGCGAGACCCACCTGGCCGCCGGCGACCCCGCCGCCGCTCGTACGCCCCTCGACGAGGCCCTCGCCGTCATGGAGGCCGAGGGCGCCGTCCTCCAGCGAGCCGACGCCGCCGAACTCCGCGCCCGCTGCACGCAGTCCCCGGAGGAGGCGGCGCGCTACCTGCGCCTGGCCCGCTCGCTGTACGAGGAGGCGGGCGACACGGCGGGAGTGTCCCGCACGGAGGCACACCTGAGGGAGACGGGGTCGGGAGGCTGAACGACGACCGGTGCCGGGCCGGGCGCCGGACTCGTCCGTCAGGGGCTGAAGGGTCGGCTCCGGGCCGGGTGCCGGCTCATCCGGGGTGCGGGCTCGGCCGGGCGCCTGCGTTTGGGCGGGCCCGTACGCTTCTTCCGCCGCTGTGGCGGGAGACGGGCGCCGGGGCTGAAGGGGCGGCTCCGGGCGGGGTGTCGGCTCATCCGGGGTGCGGCTCGGCCGGGCGCCTGCATTTGCGCAGGCCCGCACTCTTCTTCCGCCGCCGCGGCGCGTAACCCCCACGGCGTTCACCGGCGGTGCCGAACCGGCCTCGGGCCGAACGGCACGGCCGGCATCAGTACGGTACGGCCGGCATCAGTGCGGCACGGCCGGCCTCAGCCGGGCAGCGGCTCGATGTCCACGCGGTGGTGGACCCTCCCCGTCACCACCGTGATGCCGCTCCCCACCGCCTCCTCCAGGGACTTGCCGCCCGCGAGCCAGGCGTGGAGGGCGGAGGCGTGAGCCGCCGGGTCGCACAGGTCGGCCCGGCCGTCGGCGCCGGGGCGGGCGGTGAGCCGCAGCAGGTCGCCGCCGCGGGTGCGGACGGTTACGCGCCCGGGCCCCGTCACGTACGCGGTGAGCGCGCAGCCCGGGTGGCGGCCGAGGACCTCCGCGGTCCAGGCGCCGGGCGGCCCGACGCGCGGGTCGTCGGCCGCCGCGTACCGCACGATCACGTCCGCGATGCGCAGCCGGCCCGGGTCGGGGGTGTCCTCGTGGACGGCGGTGTGGGCGTCCCAGCCGATGTCGTCGTCGGCATCCACGGGGACGTCATCCGTCGCACAGCGCACCACGGCGATCTCCGGCGCGCCCGAGGCGCCGGCCGGCCGGGTGAGGACGCGGACGGGCGCGGTGCGCTCGGCCGGCGCGTACGACGGGAGCGGCAGCGGGTCGAGGAAGGCGGGGCGGCCGGCGGGCTCCGGAATGCCGATCAGGCGGTAGAACGCGCGGCGCAGGAGCGCGGCGGAGCGGCCCGGCGCGGAGCTGACGTGCTCCGCCTGCGCGCGGAAGCGGCCGGGGTCGTGGTGGTCGACGGCGTGGTCGACCTGCGCGCGCAGGCCGTCGTACGGGCGCAGCCGCGGCGCGGCCCTGCCGAGCGCGGCGACGGGCGAGTCCGGGTCGAGGGCGCCGCCGGGGAAGGCGCCGAGGAGGACGGGCCTGCCGATGGCGGCCGCGTAGTACGTGACGGACCCGTGGTCGCCGATCACGCAGTCCGCGGCGATCAGCGCCTGCCGCCAGTCCTCCAGCGGGTCCACGAGCGCGAGCCCGGCGCGGCGGGCCCGGTCGAGCCAGGCCCGTATCTGGCCGGGTCCGTGGCCGTGCCAGATGTTGGGGTGGAGGACGGCGGCCGTGCGGTACTCGTCGGCGGGGAGCTCGGCGGCCAGCCGCGGCAGGAGGGACGGCAGCAGATCGCCCTCGGAGTCGTCGTCGCCGAAGAGGGAGCCGGGCGACCAGGTGGAGTTGACGACGACGAGCCGCTGGCCGGGGGCCACGCCGAGGGCCCGGCGGAAGCGGTCCCGGTGGGGCAGGGCGGCGAGGATGCGGTCGTAGCAGGGGTCACCGGCGAGGACGGCGGTGCCGGCCGCCTCCGGGCAGGCGGCGCGCAGGCGGTCGAGCTGCTCGGGGTGCGAGAGGACGGTCGCGGCGGCGAGGGGGCGGCCGTCGTGGAGCAGCCAGTCGGGGGAGAGGCCGAAGACGGGAGCGGCGGGGGCGGGGGCAGGGGTGTCCGGTGTCCGGTGTCCGGTGTCCGGTGTCCGGTGTCCGGTGTCCGGTGTGGCCAATCTCTTATTGTAGCCAACGCCGTGTGACAGTACGGCCAAATCCCCGCGTATCAGCTCCAGTTCACCACCGTAGCTGGCGGAGACGGCCAGGTCGACGGGCGTCTCCTTGGCCTGCTCCCAGGGCAGTACGGGCAGGCCCACGGAGGCCAGCAGCTCCGGCACGCCGGCGAGGAACGGCGACGACCCGGTGCACGTCACGAGCAGCTGCACCCGGAGGTCGTCCCGGAAGAGCGGCAGCACGTCCAGCAGCCGGGTGGCGGAGGTGACGTTGTGCACGACGAACAGGACGCGGCGGCACGCGGCCCGGGTCACCCAGCGGTGGGCGTCCTCACCGACGGGCACCCGCAGACGCGACTGATCATTCGCCCCACGCATTTCCCTGTCCCCCCAACGATCACCAGAAACACTGGCCCCACGGATAACCCCACTGAAGCACAGCACACCTCCGACATGGATGTCGGATTTCCGCCGGATCCGGGGCGCGAGGTGCGCCAATACTGGCGGCATGCACACCGACGCCATGCACAGCGATGGCATGCACAGCAACGGCATGCACCACGACGTGGACCGGTGCGTCCGGGCCGTACAGTCCAAGGACGCCCGCTTCGACGGGTGGTTCTTCACCGCCGTGACCACCACCCGCATCTACTGCCGCCCGAGCTGCCCCGTCGTGCCGCCCAAGCCGCGGAACATGACCTTCTACCCGAGCGCGGCCGCCGCGCAGCAGGCCGGTTTCCGCGCCTGCAAGCGCTGCCGGCCCGACGCGAGCCCGGGCTCGCCCCGCTGGAACGAGCGGGCCGACCTGGCGGCCCGGGCCATGCGCCTCATCGCCGACGGCGTGGTGGACCGCGAGGGCGTGCCGGGCCTCGGGGCACGGCTCGGGTACAGCACCCGGCAGGTCGAGCGGCAGCTCCTCGCCGAGCTGGGCGCGGGCCCCCTCGCGCTGGCCCGCGCGCAGCGCGCCCAGACGGCGCGGCTGCTGATCGAGACGACGCCCCTGCCGATGGGGGAGGTGGCGTTCGCCTCCGGGTTCGCGAGCATCCGCACCTTCAACGACACCGTGCGGGAGGTCTTCGCGCTCTCCCCGAGCGAGCTGCGGACCCGCGCGGCCGGCCGGGCGCTCCGCGAGCCCACCGCGGGGGATGCCGGGCCGGGCACCACCCCCGGCACCACCCCCGGCACCGTCTCCCTGCGCCTGCCCTACCGCGCCCCGCTCTTCCCGGACAACCTGTTCGGTCACCTGGCGGCGACCGCCGTCCCCGGCACGGAGGAGTGGCGGGAGGGCGCGTACCGCTGCACGATGCGGCTGCCGCACGGGCACGGCATCGCGACGCTCCGCCCCGCGGACGGCCACATCGCTTGCCGGCTGACCCTGACGGACCTGCGCGACCTGGCCGCCGCGGTCAGCCGCTGCCGCCGCCTGCTCGACCTGGACGCGGACCCCGAGGCCGTCGACGGGCTCCTGCGCGAGGACCCGCTGCTGGCCCCGCTCGTCGACCGCGCCCCCGGCCGCAGGGTGCCGCACACCGCGGACCCGGCCGAGTTCGCCCTCCGCGCGGTGCTCGGCCAGCAGGTGTCCACGGCCGCGGCCCGCACCCTGGCCGGGCGCCTCGTCACCGCCCACGGCACCCCGGTCGAGGACCCGGACGGCGGCCTCACCCACCTCTTCCCGTCCCCCGCGGCCCTGGCGGAGCTCGACCCCGAGACCCTCGCCATGCCGGGCTCGCGCCGCCGTACGTTCACCGCTCTCGTCGCCGCGCTCGCCTCGGACGGGCTCGACCTCGGCCCGGGCAGCGACTGGCAGCGCACCCGGGAGCAGCTCTCCGCGCTGCCGGGGGTGGGCCCCTGGACCGTGGAGACGATCGCCATGCGCGCCCTCGGCGACCCGGACGCCTTCGTCGCCACCGACCTCGGCGTCCGCCTCGCCGCGGCGAACCTCGGCCTGGCCGCCACGCCCGCGGCCCTCACCCGCAGGTCACGGGCCTGGCAGCCGTGGCGGTCGTACGCCGTGCAGCACCTGTGGGCCACGGGAGAGCACCCGATCAACCGCATGCCGGCGTGAGCCGCACATCACGGAGGAATCATGTCCGACCATTCCCACCGCTCGCACACGGTCATGGACAGCCCGTACGGCCCCCTGACCCTGGTGGCCACCGGCGACCGGCTCGGCGGCCTGTACATGGAGGGCCAGCGCCACCGCCCGCCCCAGGAGACCTTCGGCGAGCGCGCATCGCAACCGTACGCCCGGGGCTCGGTGTTCGCCCGGACCCGGGAGCAGCTGGAGGAGTACTTCGCCGGCGCCCGCACCGGTTTCGACCTGCCCCTCGGGCTCGCCGGGACGGACTTCCAGCGCACCGTCTGGCAGGCCCTCCTGGAGATCCCGTACGGGGAGACCGTCTCGTACGGCCTGCTGGCCGCCCGCATCGGCCGCCCGACCGCGTCCCGGGCCGTGGGGCTGGCAAACGGCCGCAACCCCGTCGGCATCATCGTCCCCTGCCATCGCGTCGTCGGCGCGAGCGGCGCCCTCACCGGCTACGGCGGCGGGCTGCCCCGCAAGCAGCGCCTGCTCGCCTTCGAACGCGCAGGCAGCGCGCGGGAGCAGGCATCATGACGTCGTGAGCGTGAGCATAGACATCACCGGCCTGGCCACCGAACGGATCGTCTTCGAGACGTCGCCGATGGGCGAGTTGTGCCTCGCGCTGCACGCGCTGTCCGAGCCCGGCCACCACCCGGGGCTGGCCGGCTGGGTCACGGCCACGGCCGCCGCGCTCCGCCCGGACCTCGCCGACCGCCTCCAGGAAGCCGACTTCCTGTGGCGCACCACGTTCTCCGACCTGTTCATGCCCTGGGCCGGGCTGCGCGGCGGCACGGGCAGGCCCGGGGCGAGCCTCGCCGAGGAGCTGGACCTCCTCGACCGGCTGGACGACGACCAGTTCGTCACCACGGCCCTGGAGTTCGCCTGCCTGGCCTCGTACAGCATCGGCGGCCCGTCGCCGCTGACGCACCGCCCGACGCGCACCCGGACCCTGGAGCTGGCCGCGGCCCGCGGGCCCCGGCAGGTGGAGTTCGCCGAACGCCTGCTGAAGAACCCGGCTTCCGTACGGGCCTGGGTGCGCCGCCTGTTCGAGGACTGCGACGAGGCGTTCTTCGCGGACATCTGGCAGCGCGTCGGACCCCGGCTGGCCGCCGACGTCCGGCACAAGACGGAGCTGCTGCGCCGCAAGGGGCTCCGCGAGGCGCTCGCGGCGGTCTCCCCGGCCCTCCACCTGGAGGACGGCGGCCGCCGCATCCGGGTCGACAAGCTGGCCGAGGGAAGGGCCACGGCAACGGACTCCGTCGTGGGCCCGGGCCTCACCCTCGTCCCGTCCCACTTCGGCTGGCCGCACCTGATGGTCCTGCACCGGCCGCAGTGGCGCCCCGTCGTCCACTACCCCGTCGGCTCGCCCGAACTGCCCGCCCCCACCTCGGTCGACCTCCTCAAACTCCGCCTCGAAGCCCTGGCCCACCCCGTCCGCATACAGGTCTGCCGCAGCACGGCCCGCACCGCGCACACCACGGGCGAACTGGCCGGCGTCCTGGGCATCAGCCCCCCGGAGGTCTCCCGCCACCTGTCGGTCCTCAAAAAGGCGGGCCTGATCACCTCCCGCCGCCGCGGCCGCTACGTCCTCTACCAGCTGGACGTCCGAGCGGTAGCCCGCCTGAGCAGCGACTTCCTGGAAGGCATCCTCCGCTGACCCGATCAGCAGACCCCCTGACCAGCAAAAAGGCCCTCCCAAAGGGGAGGGCCCGGCAGCGCGCCCCCGGCAGGACTCGAACCTGCGGCCAAGCGCTTAGAAGAGGCCCGCTCTGTCGTGGCTCTTGCCCCTGAAACCTGCACATTTCGGCTTATGTGACGCCGTGTCAGGCGTTTTGTGGAACACATAGGGGATGATCTTGCTTGATCAAGCCGCCAGTCATGCTAGCCATGTGGCCATCCGTATCGCCTTTAGGGCGGAGGACGGACAGCGTATCGGCGGCGGTCGGCGGCAGCGACATCGAGCTCCGTGAGGCATCACACAGCCATCGGCCGTCGAGATGAGAGCTTGCCGTGTTCAGGCAAGGTACCCCAGTGCTGCGGTGGTGGGACCTGTCGCTGGTGGGATCGTGTAGGTGAGGGGGCCGAGCGTCGTCGGTGCTTTGGTACGTGGTGCGACCCGGCATCGGGGGCGATGCTTGATCGAGGTGCGGACTGATGGAGACCTCCTATGACGTCCGGGTGGGGAAGATCGAGCCCGGCTCGGGGTGCAAGCGTGTGTCATACGGGGTGCGCTAGTCGGGAGCGCCACCGCAAGACGTCCCAGACACTCGCACACGCGGACGGGCTCCGCGCGGAACTGGTGACCGCGACGCACCGCGGTGATCCGTTCAACATATCCACCGGCTTGCCGGTGGGGCCCGAGCCCAGGGCATCGTCAGTCGGCTAGTACGACTTCGCCCTTCAACTCGTCGATGCCCAGTGGCCGTATGCCTCGGCGAACCACGGCAAGAACACCACCCACACACTCGTGATCACTACGACTGCTTTGCTGAGCCGGGTCCCGCCCGGCGTCAGCTCTCGCAGACTCCGCACGGCGCCCTCGGAATGGGCCTTAAACACCGACCGCCGTGCCAACGGGCCGGACGACGTCGGGCAGCCCTCGGCTGGGTGCAGCGGCACACCCCGACCATGGAAGTCTGGAACGACCCTGCTGTCATTGATGACGTGACGCTCGTCCTCGGCACTCTGCTGGACGTGTCGGCGGCAGCCGCCTCTTCGGTGAAGTGCCATCGCCGAGTGCTGAACCCGGTCATGAGATACGCCATTGACCACGGCGTCTTGCCGGTCAACTACCCCCTAAGGGGCGGGGCGGTGTGCCATGGACGGCCTGCGCTATAGACCGCCGCTGTCTGCTCAATCCGCGACAAGCGGCCGGGCTGCTCGCCTGGATACGGAGCCGGCTGCGCAGCGGCTGCCGACTCCACGCATTCTTCGCCGCGCTCTGGCGGGGGGCGTATAGCACACACCCCTGACGCGATAATTGTGTCATCGAGTCAAGCGGCGCGGGTATTGGTATCAGATCACGGTGGATGGAGCGTTCTTGCCGAGGTAGATCTTGAACGCCTCGCGGATCTGGCCGCGCGTGTAGCCGACGGTGTTGACGTTGGCGGGCACGACCTCCCGTTCGTAGCCGCGCTTGCGAGCGGAAAGGTACTTGACCACGCTCGACGCTCCGGTGTTGGAGACGAACAGGTTGCGGGCGGTCCGCAGGTCGGTGTGCAGCCCTTCGAAATTGCGAGCGTGGCCGATACCGATCCGGCTGGCGGTGTAGTACTTGCACTCGATGGCCAGCAAGCACTTGTTACCCCGCGGTGCCATCCGGATCTGCCGTGAGAGCGCAGCCTCGTCGGCGGGCAGGATCAGGACGTCGCACTCGTGCAGCACGCCGGAGTTCCCCTGGACCTGGACGCCGAGGTGTACCTCCAGTGCCGGAGCGCGGTCGAATTCCACCACGGCGTGGGTGTACGGATGTGTGGTGCTGTAGAGCTGGCCGGGGCTGGTGCGGAACACCAGATTGTTGACGGCGTTCCCCTCGACGTCCCTGTAGTGGACGGAGGCCCCCAGGCTGCTCGCGGTGGAAGTTGCCAGGGAAAAGAGGTACCCCTCGTAGACGTCCCAGGGCTGGGAGGCGGAAGTGTACGAGACCCCGGGGCGGGCGAGCAGGGTCTGGATCTCGTGGAGCAGGGTGCTGACGGCGCTCATCGGCTGATCTCCTCGCGTGCTTCGCGGAACAAATTCTTAAGATGTGCGCGGGTGTCTTCGGGAAGGCGGGCGGTGACCTCATGGGACTGGTCGCGGCGCCCGGTGAGTTCCTCGTCGGGGACGAACCGAACACTGCGCACGGGGGCGCGGTGCGGGTCATCCTCGGCATTCACGATCTTGAGAGTTTCCGCTTCGATCTCGGGCAGTTCCAAAAACAGTCGGCGCAGCGCGTCGAGGTGCAGCTCTGTACGCTCGCGGGCATTCATAGTGCGGGTGGTGACCACCACGGACGCCCCGCGTTTGAGGGACCTGTGGAAGGTGTCCGTGCCGACGTCCGCGACGGCGAGTGCTTCGTATTCCTCGGTGGATGTGCCGCGGCGGCGCTGAAGGAGTTTTTCCTCTGCGACGCCTGTGGCGATGGCCTCGTCGAGCTCGTCGAGCAGCCAGTCGAGTTCGGCGGACCGGATGAGGTCCCTGAGCAGGTCTTCCATTTCACGCATTTCGAGTGCGTTCACTCTGTCCTCCGGTCTGGTGTGGGACGGGCGTGGGCGGGGCGGCCTCGCGTCGGCTGAGTCGCACCGCCCAGGTGGGCGCCAAGATCCATGGCGGTACGCCGGGAGCCGTTACGGCCGTGAGTGCACCCTTCTGTCACCAGCCCCGGATCCGGCGGCCGTGGTCCGTGTCCGGGCCGAGGATCGCGTCGGCCACCCGGCCGCCGGAGTCCTTGGCACCGCCGCCGAAGTTGAGAGTGCCGGAGGCGTTGGCGCTGGCGGCGACTCCGTCCCAGTAGCGGGCCTCGCGCTCGAAGCGCACCGGTTCGAGAAGGCGTACGAGCTCGTCCGGGCTCAGCCGCGTGCCGGTCGCCGCCCAGCTCGTCGCCTGGTGGGCGGCGATACCGATGCCGGCGAGGATAGCCGGAGCGCTGACCGCGTCACGCGCCGCGAAGTGGGGAAAAAGTTCGGCGATCAGCTGCGACAGCAACGGCACGATTTCCTGCTCGGCCTGCACGGTGTCCACGCCGTCCGGGAGATCGGCGTCGTGCACCGTGGACGAGGACAGGTTCAGCCCCGCGCGTCCGTGCAGCGTGGTGACGACCAAGACTCGCAGCGCGGAGAGCGTGACGACCTCGGGGTCGGCCTTGGTGAGCTGTCGCTTGCGGTTCTGTACGAGCTTGGTGAGCGGCACGACCTTGCCGTCGTGCTCGATCTTGACGGTCTCAGCGATGCGGTGTGCGATCTGGGTGCCGATGTCGCGCTGGTCCATGGACATGGCGAGGTTTTTGGCGACGGGTACGCCTTCGACGTTGCGGTCGTAGAAGATCTGCCGGGCGTCCTGGACGCTGAGTCCGAAGTAGAGCTCGAAGGGCACCCGGACCCGGCTCAGCTGCTCGAAGGTCACGCCGAACCGCTCCGGGTCGTCGTACAGCTCATGCCAGGCTGTGACCTGCGTCTCCCCGTCGATGGCCACCACGGGAGAGCCCGGAAGCACGGTGATCCGGCAGATCCCGCTGCCCGGGACGAGTTCGTCGCCGACCGCGCCGGGTCGGCCGTCCAGCCAGAGCGTGACGGGCGGCGTGGACCATGCGGCGCCGTGCCCGCCGCTGATGCCCGTGGCGATATAGGAGGCGTACGCGGCTACGTTCCGCCCCTTCTGCGTCGACTTCAGCATGCGCTGCACCAGTGCGCGCACCTCGGCGTGGCGGCGCAGCGAACCGGATGCGTACTTGAGGGCGCGCTTGTCCTCCTCGGCCTTGGGTGAGGGCACGAGCTGGAGCAGCGTGGGCAGCCCGATGGTGCCGATGACGGCGTCCGGGCGGAAGGCGGTCACGGTGAGCTGGATGCCCTCGACGGTGGCGGTGGGCATGGTGATGGTCATGGTTCCCCCCAAGGGTGAAGTCAGGCGCTTCCAGTGAAGACAACCCGAGTAGAGCAGCCGAGTGAAAGCACTGTCAAATAATTCATAGAGGCTGGATGGATGTGTAATCTGTAGTCCGCCGCTCAATTCGAACAGCGAGGAACCCTTGTCATGCCGAAGCAGCCCGAGCCATCTGCTGCTCCTGAGGCGTCCGCCCAGGTCACCGCGGCGGAGATCTCTCGCCTAGCCGGGGTTACGCGCGCCACGGTCAGCAACTGGCGTCGGCGGCACGCGGACTTTCCGTCCCCCGCGGGCGGGACGGACAGCAGCCCGCTGTACGACCTCGCAGAGGTGCGCAGGTGGCTGGCGGAGCGTGGGCACGGCGAGAAGGTCCCGCCTCTCGAAGAGCTGCGCACTCTGCTGCGGCTGAGTGCGCATGGCCGCTCGGCGGCAGCCCGTCTGCTCCCGTTCGTGCTCGCCGAACGTCAGCGCCCTGATCTCTTCAACGCCGCTGATGCCCTCTCGGACGGTGACGTGGCGACCCGAGCCCAAGCGCTCGTCCGTGAGCTGCCCGCGCCGCCGGAGTCCCGCTTCGGTGATGTGACCTACGACGCGTCGGATGCCCACCTGCTGCGGGCGGTGCTCCGCTGCGTTGACGCGGGGCAGTCGCAGGGCGTAGTGGATGTGCTGGCAGAGCGCGAGCTGGAGGACGAGGCGGTCAGCGGCGCGTACGCCACACCGAGGCCGCTGGCCGAGCTGATGGCCCGGCTGCTGGGCGCCGCCACACCTCGATCTCCGTACCCGCAAAGGATCTTCGATCCGGCCTGCGGCAGTGGTGCCCTGCTGGCCGCCGCTGCCCGACAGGGGGCGCGGCGCTTGTACGGGCAGGATGTCGTGCCCGTACAAGCCCGGCGGTGTCTGATCCGCCTGGGCCTCGACGCTCCGGAGTCCGCGGCCGACATCCGGGCGGACGACTCCTTGCGCACTGACGCCTTCGCCGGCCTGACCGCGGACGGCGTGCTGTCCAACCCGCCCTATGGCGACCGCGACTGGGGCCACGACGAGCTTGCCTACGACCCGCGCTGGGCCTACGGGGTCCCGCCCCGCGGCGACTCGGAGCTGGCGTGGGTCCAGCACGCGCTGGCCCACGTCACGCCCGGGTCCTTCACTGTCCTGCTCCTGCCGCCCGCCGTTGCCACCCGCTCTCTGAGCCGCCGCATCCGCGCCGAGCTGATCAGGGCGGGCGCGCTGCGTGCCGTCGTCTCCCTGCCGGCCGGTACCGCCCCACCGCTCCACATCGGACTGCATGTGTGGATCCTCCAGCGCCCTGCACTGGCCGCACCGGAACACCAGTCGGTCCTGTGCGTGGAGGGGGCGGCCCTGGCCGGCTCCGAGCCCTCGCCCGGACCGCGTGCCGCGCGGACACCTCTGGGTGGCCGGACGGCAGGACGTGACGGCACGGCCGGCGTGTCGTGGGATGCGCTGAGCGAGGGCGTGCTGCGCTACTGGACCTCGTATGTCACCGACCCGTCCGGCTTCGAAGACGTGCCCGGCCAGGCGCGCGCAGTCCCGGTCGTGGACCTCCTCGACGACCTGGTCGACGTCACCCCGGCCCGCAACATCCGTACGACAGCGGCGACGGCGGACCCGGCCGCGATCGCCGAGCAGGCCGTGAAACTTCGCAACGAACTGTCCGAAGCCGCTCGTGCTTTGGCAACGGCAGCGGAACAGGGCGAGTGGCCCGCGGCGGGTGCTCAGGCCCGGCAGTGGCGTACGGCGACTCTCGCCGACCTCACGCGTGGCGGGGCTCTCACTCTGCACCGGGCCGGGCCGCCCTCGCTTCGGGAGCGGGACACCCCGCCCCCGGCCGAGTTCGCAGACCGCCCCGTGCTCAGCGGGCGTGATCTGGCCACCGGTCAACGTGCCCTGAGTGACCCGGAGACGCCTGCCCCGCACACCACGACGATCGTCGCCGAGGGCGATGTGCTGCTGGCCGAGATCCGCAGCCACAGCGGTATGAAAGCCCGCGTCGCCGACGCGCAGGACAGCGGTGCCGTCATCGGCCGTGGAGTCCGCCTGATCCGACCCGATCCGACGCGCCTTGATCCCTGGTTCCTGGCCGGGTTTCTGGCAGCCGAGGACAATATCAACAGCGCGTCGGTCGGTACCAGTGCACTGCACATCGACCCGTCACGGCTCCGCGTCCCGCTCCTGCCCCTGGAAGAACAGCGTCGATACGGTGAAGCCTTCCGCCACCTGTACACCTTGCGGCAGGTCGCGCGCAGGGCGACCGAACTCGCCTCATTGACGCCAAAAGCGCTCGCGGACGGCCTCACCAGCGGGACACTGTTGCCGCCGTCGCACGATAGCCATTGAGCCTCTCCATCACACCGGATCACATCCGCCCCGCCTGTCCCGCCCAGGGAACCGGCCCGAAGGGAAACCGTTGAACAGCAGCAAGCACACGGAACTGGCGAACCACGCCTGGTCCGTCGCCGACCTCCTGCGTGGCGACTACAAGCAGTCCGACTACGGCAAGGTGATCCTGCCGTTCACGGTGCTGCGCCGCCTCGAATGCGTCCTCGAACCGACGCGCGAGAAGTTCGCCGAGGAGTACGCCAAGTACGCGGACGACGAGGTGAAGCCGGAGCGGCTGCTGCGCCGCGCATCCGGCCACGCGTTCTACAACACCAGCCCCCTGACGCTGAAGAAGATCGCGAACGACGCGAACACGGCGGCGGCCAACCTCCAGCTCTACGTCAACGCCTTCTCCGACAACGCGCGGGAGGTCCTGGAGAAGTACGAGTTCGGCCGCCAGATCAAGAAGCTCGACGAAGCGGGCCTGCTCTACGAGGTCATCGGGAAGTTCACCGACCTGGACCTGCACCCGCAGACGGTGCCCAACCACAACATGGGCTACATCTTCGAGGAGCTGATCCGCCGCTTCGCGGAGCAGTCCAACGAGACGGCGGGTGAGCACTTCACCCCGCGCGAGGTCATCAAGCTGATGGTCAACCTCCTCGTGGCCCCGGACGCCGACGCGCTCAGCGTGCCCGGCGTCGCGCGCAGCGTCATGGACCCGGCCTGTGGCACGGGCGGCATGCTCAGCGCGGCCGAGGAGCACATCACGGACCTCAACCCGGATGCGACGGTCGAGGTGTACGGGCAGGAGCTCAACCCCGAGTCCTGGGCGATCTGCCGTTCCGACATGCTCATCAAGGGCCAGAATCCGGAGAACATCGCCGCCGGCAACTCCTTCTCCGACGACGGCCACGCACGCAAGAAATTCGACTACCTCCTGGCCAACCCGCCGTTCGGCGTGGAGTGGAAGAAGGTCAAGGACGAGGTCGAGTACGAGCACAAGTCGATGGGTGACGCGGGCCGCTTCGGCGCGGGCCTGCCCCGCATCAACGACGGCTCGCTTCTCTTCCTCCAGCACATGCTCTCCAAGATGAAGCCGGTCGACGTGGACGGAGGCGGCGGCTCCCGCATCGCGATCGTCTTCAACGGCTCCCCGCTCTTCACTGGCGCGGCCGGCTCCGGGGAATCGGAGATCCGCCGCTGGATCCTGGAGAACGACTGGCTGGAGGCGATCGTCGCCCTGCCGGACCAGCTCTTCTACAACACGGGCATCTCCACGTACTTCTGGATCCTGACGAACAGAAAAGCCCCGGACCACAAGGGCAAGGTCGTGTTGTTGGACGCCCGCGACCAGTGGGTCAAGATGCGCAAGTCACTCGGCGACAAGCGCAAGGAACTGGGCGACGGAAAGAACGGCAAGCCCAACCACATCGCGGAGATCACTCGGCTGTACGCGGAGGCGGTCCAGGTCGCGGCCGACCAGGAGCACGAGCTGCACGGCAAGGTGAAGATCTTCGAAAACTCGGCCTTCGGCTATCAGCGCATCACCGTGGAGCGCCCGTTGAAGCTCCGCTTCGAGGTGACGGAGCAGACGCTGGCGGGGCTGGCGACGGCGAAGCCGGTGCTGAAGCTCTCGCAGCCGGAGAGGTTCGTGGAGGCGTTCCGCCCGCTGCTCGGCTCGACGTGGACGGCGAAGGCGGAGGCGTTCGTGGCGCTGAAGGACGCGGTGGTGGCGGCCGGACTGCTGTGGCCCGGGGGCGCGCCGTTCATGAAGGCGATGCGCGAGGTGGTCGGGGTTCGTGACCCGGAGGGCGAGGTCCAGATGGTCAAGGGCCAGCCGGAGGCGGACCCGGAACTGCGGGACTACGAGAACGTGCCGCTGGGGGAGGACGTGGAGGAGTACCTCAAGCGGGAGGTGCATCCGCATGTGCCGGACGCGTGGATCGACCACACGAAGACGAAGATCGGGTACGAGATTCCTTTCACTCGGCACTTCTACGTGTACGAGCCGCCGCGGCCGTTGGCGGAGATCGACGCGGAGCTTAAGGCGCTGGAGGCGGAAATTCAGGGTCTGCTGGGGGAGGTAGCCAAGTGACTAGTGCATTCAAGCTGGACCTCGGTGCGCTGAACTCTGCTCCCGCACACTGGTCGCGACGCCCGCTCTGGACGATCGTCCGGCGGCGTGATGTGACAGGGCGTCCCGATGCGGAACTGCTCTCGGTCTATCGCGACTACGGAGTCGTACCGAAGAGTAGTCGCGAAGACAACTTCAATAAGCCCAGCGAAGATCTTGGGGCGTACCGTTACGTGCGACCAGGCGACCTCGTGTTGAATAAGATGAAGACATGGCAAGGGTCGCTTGGTGTATCTCGGAATGAGGGGATCGTTAGCCCTGCATACTTTGTGTGTGAGATGTCGGAAGATGTAGATCCGAGATTTGCGCATCACTTGCTCCGTTCCCAGCCGTACATCCATCTTTATCGCGCAGTCTCCAAGGGGATCCGTCCTAATCAATGGGACTTGCCTTTTGAGGAGTTTCGCCAGCTGCCGATGTTGATGCCGGCCTTGGACGAACAGCGCCGCATCGCTGATTTCCTCGACGCCGAGACCGCCCGCATCGACTCGCTTCTCGGGGTGCAGGGTCGTCTTGCAGAATTGTTGAGGGAGCGCCGGGCGGCAGGAGTTGCCGCCGCGATCTCGGGTGCTCATCACGTAGATCGTCGTGCCAGCTCCTTGGCCTGGCTGGAGACGGTGCCGACCGCCTGGCAAGAGGTGCGTCTCGGGCTGCTGGCCGTGATGGGTAGTGGACACACGCCAAGTCGATCGCATCCCGAGTGGTGGGTAGACTGCAAGATCCCCTGGATCACCACTGGCGAAGTGAAACGAGTACGTGATGACCGTATCGAAGAAATTCACGAAACTCGTGAGCGGATCAGCGAGATGGGTCTCGCCAACTCTGCGGCAGAGTTGCATCCCAAGGGGACGGTATTCCTCTGTCGGACGGCGTCAGCTGGCTATTCCGGGGTGATGGGGGCTGATATGGCAACTAGCCAGGACTTTGTTACGTGGACCTGCGGTCGCCGTCTGAACCCCTTCTATCTATTGTGGTGTTTGCGGGTGATGCGGCCTGATCTCTTGGGGCGTCTGGCGATGGGGTCCACCCATAAAACGATCTATGTGCCAGATTTGCAGATGCTTCGAATTCCACTCCCAAGCATCGGCGAGCAGGGCGCGATTGTGTCCGAGATCCGGTGTCGGAACGCCAAGATCGATGTACTTACTGACAAGGTTCACCGCCAGCAGAGTTTGCTCGCTGAGCGCCGCCAGGCCCTGATCACCGCCGCCGTAACCGGCCAGTTCGACGTATCCACCGCCAGCGGGCGCAACGTAACGGACGGAGTCCAGTAGCAATGAGCGCCGTGCACAACGAAAAAGCTTTCGGCTCGGCCGTGGTCGCCGCCCTCCTCGACCGCGGCTGGCGCGAAGCCAACCCCGAGGACTACCGACCCGACCTCGGTCTCGACACCAACGAGCTCTTCACCTTC
Organism: Streptomyces sp. SCA2-17; assembly: GCF_044336695.1. Lineage (NCBI taxonomy): Bacteria > Bacillati > Actinomycetota > Actinomycetes > Kitasatosporales > Streptomycetaceae > Streptomyces > Streptomyces sp. SCA2-17. The sequence continues at coordinate 1,951,143 of NZ_CP117521.1, read as the reverse complement.
ATCGGCCGCACCCAGCCCGACGAGTGGTACGAGCTCGCCAACGTCTACGGCGGTCAGGAAGAGGCCCAGCGTGGGTTCGCCCGCCGCCTCGATCAGGCCATTGCCGAGCACGGCGTCCTTCACGTCCTGCGCGAGGGCGTGAAGGACCGCGGCGTGAAACTGCGCGTCGCCTACTTCAAGCCGAACCTCGTCGCGGACCCCGCCATCCTCGCCCCCTACCGGGCCAACCGCCTCACCGTCGTCCGCGAGCTCCCATACGCCACCAAGCAGGCAGACTGGGGCCACCGCCTCGACCTGACCCTGTTCCTCAACGGGATCCCACTCGCCACTGCAGAGCTGAAGAACCCACTCACCGGGCAGGGCGTCGAGCACGCCAAGGAGCAGTACCGGACCGACCGCGACCCCACCGAGCTGATCTTCGCGAAGCGCGTCGTCGCGAACTTCGCCGTCGACCCGGACCTCGTCTTCGTCGCCACCCAGCTCAAGGGCAAGAACACCCGGTTCCTGCCCTTCAACACCGGCTCCGAGGGCCCGGGTCAGCCCGGCGGTGCCGGGAACCCCGTTCCCACCGCCTTCGGCACGTACTCCACCTCCTACCTGTGGGAGCAGGTCTGGGAGCGGGAGAGCTGGCTCGACCTCCTCGAGCGCTTCGTGCACCAGCAGAAGCCGAAGAAGGGCGCTGGCCGGACCACGATCTTCCCCCGCTTCCACCAGTGGGACGTCGTGAAGAAGCTGTCCGCGCACGCCTCCCATCACGGCTCCGGGCAGAACTACCTGATCATGGCGTCCGCCGGGTCCGGCAAGTCCAACACCATCGGCTGGCTCGCCCACCGCCTGTCCGATCTGCACGCCGACACCGACCCGCGCGCCCTCGACCAGGACGCCGTGACCGCAGGGCGCATCGCGCCCGGGGAGCCGGTCTTCGACAAGGTCGTCGTCATCACCGACCGCCGCAACCTGGACGCCCAGCTCCGCGAGACCGTGGGCAGTTTCTCGCGTACCGCGGGACTCGTCGTGAAGATCGACGAGAAGAACGGGGCGAAGGGCGAGCAGCTCGCCCGCGCGCTGTCCAGGGACACCGGGAAGATCGTCACCGTTACGCTGCACTCGTTTCCGGCGCTGCTCGACTACATCAAGCGCAGCCCGACCGAGATCGCGGGCAGCCGGTTCGCGATCGTCGTCGACGAGGCGCACTCCTCGCAGTCCGGTGACGCCGCCACCGCCGTCAAGGCAGCCCTGCGCGACCTCGGCCTGGACTCCGACTCCGAGGACGCCGGCGCCACCACGGCCCCCGTGACCCTCACCGAACAGCTCAAGGGCAAGGCCGCGGAGCGTTCCCAGGCCGCGAATCTCTCGTACTTCGCCTTCACCGCCACCCCCAAGGCCAAGACGCTGGAACTTTTCGGCACACTCGACACCGTGGCAGGTGAGACCAAGTACCGGCCCTTCCACACCTACTCGATGCGGCAGGCCATCGAGGAGGGCTTCATCCTCGACCCCCTGCGCAACTACGTCACGTATAACACGTACTGGAAGCTGGTGAACCAGAATCCGGACGAGAAGGAGGTCGACCCCTCCAAGGCCAACGGCCTACTCGCCCGGTTCGCGCTCACCCACGACTCGACCGTTGCCCAGCACGCCCAGGTGATCGTGGAGCACTTCGTCACGCACACCCGTGGCCGGCTCGGCGGGCGCGCCAAGGCGATGGTGGTCACCGCGTCGCGGCAGTCCGCCGTGCAGATGGCACGCGCCATCAAGAGCTACATCAAGGACCGGGACTACGACACCAAGCACCCGGACCTGGGCGTCCTGGTCGCCTTCTCCGGCTCGCTCACCGTCGACGGCGAGGAGACCACCGAGAGCAAGGAGAACGGCGGGCTCCCCGAGAGCGCGCTGCCCGAGGCGTTCGCGTACACGCGCGCCGACGACAAGGCTGTGAAGGCGGGCGGGCGGGGCAAGCCCGAGTACAAGATCCTTGTGGTGGCCGAGAAGTACCAGACCGGGTTCGACCAGCCGCTGCTGACGACGATGTACGTTAACAAGACCCTGACCGGTATCGCCGCTGTGCAGACACTTTCCCGGCTGAACCGGACCGCCGAGCGCAAGACGCAGGCCGACTTGGCCGTCCTGGACTTCGTGAACGAGGCCGAGGACATCCAGGGTGCCTTCCGCCCGTACTTCGAGGAGGCGACGACCCTCCCCTCCGATCCGAACCTGCTCTACACCGCGCAGGGACGCGTCATGTCCGCGCCGGTGCTCGCCGAGCAGGCGATGGACGATTTCGCCGCCGCGTACTTCGAGGCGAAGCAGAAGGCCGGCGGCTCCCAGGCCAAATGGGAGAAGCTGCACGCCGAGCTGTACCGGCTGCTGTCCCCGGCTGTCGAGGGGTTCACAGATCTCATGGAGAGCGAGGACGAGGAGGAGGTCGAGACCGCCGAGGACTTCCGCGCCAACCTCAACGACTACGTACGCAAGTACGGGTTCCTCGCGCAGATCGTGCCGTACCAGGACGCCGAGCTGGAGCGGCTGCACCTGTATGGCCGTCATCTGCTCAACCGGCTCCCGCGGCGCGCCGACGGTGGGGTCGACATAGGCGAGGTCGACCTCAGCCATATGCGGGTGGAGAAGACCGGTGAGTACGACGTGTCGCTCAGCCCCGAGGGACCGGCCGACCTGAAAGGGTTCGGTGAGGGGGCCGCTGGCGCCAAGGAAGCCGAGAAGTCGCTGCTGTCCGAACTGATCGAGAAGTTCAACGAGAAGTACGGCACCGAGTTCACCGACCAGGACGTACTGCGTCCCTTCGAAGAGGCCAAGGCCGATCCGAAGGTGCGGGCCGCAGCCGTGGCCAACAACGACGTGGAGAACTTCGGTCTGGTCTTCGACGACGTCTTCGAGGACAAGATGGCCGACCACATCGACACCATCGCCGGGCTCGGGCGCCGCTACTTCGGGGCGGACAGGGGCTTCAAGTCGAGCCTCGACCGCAGTGCGCGCAAGGCGGCTTGGAGGATGATCCGTCAGGAGGAAGGGATCGACGACGGGTTCTGACGTTGCTGGGGCGTGAACGCTCGCGGGTGGCGGTGCTGGGGGTCCTCCTGCGGTACCGCCACCTGATCGTGGCCGGCCCCGACCTGGACGAATGATCACCTCAGGCGACACACTGAGGACGAGCTTCGCGTAGCTCACACCATCGCTCGCCAACCGCCGTAGGAATCGAGGACACAGTGCCGTCCGAGCCTATCTCCGACCGCTATGAACTCCTGGAGGAGCTTGATCATGGCGGCATGGGCGACGTATGGCGTGGCTACGACACCGTCCTCGACCGCCCGGTGGCCGTGAAGCTGCTCAGGCAAGCATCCCTGGCTGCCGCCCCGCACTTGGCCGAGGAGTTCGCCAAGCGCTTTCAGCGCGAGGCCAGGATCACCGCGCGCATTCAGCACCCCGGCGTACCCCAGGTGTACGACGCGGTGCTCGATGCCTCTCTGGAGCGGCTGTTCCTAGTCATGGAACTCGTCGACGGCGTCTCACTGACCCGGTACGTCAACCCGGCTCGCCCGCTGCCGATCGGCTGGGCAGCAGCAGTGGCGGCGCAGGTCGCCACTGTACTCTCGCACGCACATCAAGTGCCGGTGATCCACCGTGACCTGAAGCCTTCCAACATCCTTGTGGCTCGCGACGGCACGGTGAAGGTCCTGGACTTCGGCATCGCCGCCATCCTCCGCACGGACGTCACGAAGCTGACCGCCACTGGGACCCCCATCGGCACGTACCAGTACATGGCTCCCGAGCAGGTGCGTGGCGGCACGATCACGCCGAGGGCCGACCTGTACGCGCTCGGCTGCGTCCTGCACGAACTGCTGAGCGGACGGCTGCTTTTCACCGCCGTCGATGAGTACGGCCTGATGTACCAGCATGTCAGTGAAGCCCCTGCCCCGCTCCGACAGTTGCGTCCGGACGTACCGGAGGCGCTGGAGGAACTGGTCCTGCGGTTGCTGAGCAAGGCGTCGGAGGAGCGGCCCGCCGACATGCAGGAAGTGTACGAAGGGCTGCTGCCGTTCCTGCCGCGGCCCGGCGAGGAGTCGGCGATCGGCGGGCCGGGCTCGATGATGGGGGTGCCCGATCCGACGGCGCTCTACCGCAGGCCCTACGCGCCCCGGGCCCGCGAACAAGTCCTCGCCGTTGCGAGGCCGGCGCCCGCGCAGCAGCCCATGCCGGTCCCGGCCCAACTGCGCGAGGACATCCAGGCGGCCTACGACCAGGCGGACCACCTCATTCAGGAAGACCGGTACGCACAGGCCGTCGACGTGCTCGGCGAGGTCATCGAACCGGCGGCCCGCGCTCTCGGCCCCGAGAGCAAGGCCGTTCTGGGCCTGCGCAGACGGCGTGCCGCCATCCGTTTGTTGGGCGGCGACTACCGCGCCGCGCGGCCTGAGTTCGACACCCTCGCCGACGCGTACGCGCGCATTGCAGGACCCACCAGCGAGCAGGCCCGTGCGTGTCGGGCCCAGGCCGCACGGTGCCGTGCCGAGCTCGGCCTGGTCACCGAGGCGCTGGCAGAGCTCAAGGAAGTACTGGGCGTCGTGCGTGCCGTCGACAGCGACGCGAGCGAGGAGGCGGTCGAGCTCCGGCACAACATCGGCATGCTGCTGCTGGCTCAGGGACGGACAGCGGCAGCCAAGGACGTGCTCGAGCCGCTGTACCACGACATTCTCGTGGTCGGCGGGCCCGACGACGAACTGGCTGTAGAGATCGCCGAAGCTCTTGCCGTCATTGGGCTCGGCCTTGATGACCCCGGGCCGGAAGCCTGATGTGGCGACTTCCGGCCTCGGAGGCAGCTTGTCCGGTCAGAGCCGGGGGTCGTGGTCGATCAGCTTGAGCAAGCTCAGGAGCTGCTTGGTCTCTGTCAGGGCCTCGGTCTTTGTCTCGGGGGCGTCCATGTCCCAGTGGGCCAGTTCATTGCGGTAGTTCTTCACCGCGGTGACGCGGCGGACGAGGTCGTCCTGCTCGTAGGGCCACCCCAGCTTGGCCCAGCACACGTCGTCTCTGAGAACCTCGGGATACTGACCGAGGGTGAGGTATTTGCCCTCGGCGCGGGTCTTGCGCACGCCCGATCCGGTGGGCAGCTCGTCGACGCTCAGGCGATCGGTCAGGCGGCGCAGCCGCCGTTCCGCCTCGCCGAGAAGGATGAAGGGCTCAACCCGGAGTTTGAGTTGGTCGGCCAGGTCGGACGCGGTGAGGATGCCGAGCACCAGGTTGTCGCCGTCGGTGACGATCAGGAAGCCGTGGCGCTGGACGTCGTCGATGCGTACGAAAAGCTCTTCCTGTTCCTGCGCGGTGTGCGGATGGGGATCCAGCGCGGCAGCGATCGTGTCGCCCCGGCGGCCCAGCTGGGCGCGGGCGATGCTTTCCCAGGTGACGACTCCGCGGAGCACGTTGTGCCGGTTCACCACCGGCAGCTGCGAAAAATCTCCCTGGACCATGCGTGTGATGGCGCGGCTGAGCGGCTCGTCGTAGCCGACCGTGACCACGTCGCGGGCAAAGGGAAGACTGCCGATGCGCCAGTGGCGACTCAGATCCTCGCTTGCGCCATATTCGGACATGTGGACGGTATCGGTCACCCGGCGGTCCTGATCCGGATCGTCGTTCAGAGGGGTCTCCTGGGCGGAGACGGTGACCAGCCCGTCGAGCTGAACCTCCGTGAAGTGCGGAGCGACACGCAAACGGCGAGTGGCCAGTTCCTGGTCGACGAGGTCGATGACATCGCCCGTGCGACGCTGCCAGCCCCACAGACCGATGAGGTCGCGGGCGGTCATCTGACGGGTGCCCTCCTCCTGGACATCCCGCTCCAGTGCTCCAAGGTCTGCGGGCGGTTCGATGGAGCCCTTGTAACCCGGGTCCACGCCGGTCTGGGCGAGTGTCTCGACGCGGTATGCCGCGTCACGGCGCCGAAGTTCGCTCACGGTCAGGAACGCGCCGATGCTGTCCCGGAGGTCACCACCGATCGCGGCACGCTCCACCTGGGTGCGTAGCCAGTCGACCTTGCGCCTGTGACGGAAGCCAGGGGCGGCCTCACTGCGGTACTCGTACCCGCCGGTCAGCCGCCCGATGGCGACGACGGCCAGATACTTGCGGGGCATCACGACCAGATCGCCGGTCTCCATTGTGATGAACCGCCACAACTGGTGCTTCCAGTTGTCCACGGTGCCGGGCGCCTCGTCAGGATAGGCCCGTGCGAGAAGGTCCCCCACGTCGGCGATCGACGCGCAGCCGCTGAGGTCACCCACCTCCTCCCAGCCGGCGATCACCACCCCTTCGTCAAGCGCCTGCTCCTCACGCTCTCCGAACTGGCCCCCACGGACCGTCCACGCTCTGACCATGGCCCCACCCTCGCGTTCCTCAACAGCCGCATCAGTATCGCGCGGCTCACCTGGAGTGGGTCCGAATCTACTTGTCGTTACTCCTCTGCGGGGCTCCGAACGCCGTCGGAGCGCTGGAGAACTAACCGGGTGCCCGTTGGACGCCTGCTCTGTCCGAAACCGAAGACCGTCAGGAGTGGCTCTGACCGGGCGTGACGCCGTTGGAAGGGCTCCGCAGCGAGGAAACGCCGTGGTAGTACAGGGGACCTATGTGGGATGTCTCCCTCAAAGATGGGGGTGCAAAACGGGATATAAGGCCCTTGGCAGGCGGCGAAAAAACCCTCCACGAGTGATCTTGCGGAGGGTTTAAAGGGGCCCCTGACCTGCGAAAACGGAGCGCCCCCGGCAGGACTCGAACCTGCGGCCAAGCGCTTAGAAGGCGCCTGCTCTATCCACTGAGCTACGGGGGCCGGTGTGTGCGGCGGTGTCGCGGACGGCTGAAGCCCCGGGCTCGGTGGTGCCGTGACCTTGCCGGGGACAAGGATAGGGCTCCGCTCACCTCGTCCCGGTTGCTTCACCTCCGTGCCACGATGTGGAGGTTTAGTGAAGCGGTCCTGATAATCGCAGGCGGGTACGAATCTTGCACCGTTTTTCACGCCTCAGGCGACGGGTGTTGTGTACTCGTTATGCCTGAGCCCCGTGCGCCACGCCTCGCGCGCCATGGCCTATACGCTTCAAAATCACACCAGAATTGGGCATTCTGCACGTGTGGCGACCTTGGACGTACGGCCCCGACTGCTCGACGCGCTGTCCGCACTGCGTGACCGTGTCGACGCCGCACGCTTCCCCCTTCCCCTTCCCGGCGCCGCCCGCGCCCGCCGGAACCGTGCCGAACTCCTGGCGCAACTCGATGACTACTTGGTGCCCCGCCTGTGCGCCCCCGAAGCGCCGCTGCTCGCGGTCGTGGGGGGATCGACGGGGGCCGGGAAGTCCACCCTCGTCAACTCCCTGGTGGGGCGGCGGGTCACTGAGGCGGGGGTCCTGCGGCCGACGACCCGTACGCCTGTACTGGTCTGCCACCCGGACGACCACCACTGGTTCGCGGGGCAGCGCGTGCTGCCCGAGCTGCGCCGCGTCTGGGTGCCCGCGCAGGACGTCTCCACCCTCTACGACCCCGACCCCGACGGCCGCCGCGGGGACGAGGACGACGCCGCCGAGCCCCCGTCCCTGCGCATCGAGACCGACCGCGCCATGCCGCCCGGCCTCGCCCTCGTCGACGCCCCCGACATCGACTCCCTCGTCGCCCGCAACCGCGAGCTCGCCGCCGAGCTGATCTGCGCGGCGGACATCTGGGTGCTCGTCACCACCGCGACCCGGTACGCCGATGCGGTGCCGTGGCACCTGATGCGGACGGCCAAGGAGTACGACGTCACCCTCGTCACCGTCCTGGACCGGGTGCCCCACCAGGTCGCCACCGAGGTCTCCAAGCACTACGGGGCGCTGCTGGCCGCCGCCGGCCTCGGGGACGTCCCGCGCTTCACCATCCCCGAGCTCCCGGAGTCCACGGGCGGCGGCACGGGCCTGCTGCCCGACACCGCCGTCGCGGGCCTGCGCGGCTGGCTGCACCAGCGGGCGCAGGACCCCGCGGCCCGCGCCGTGGCCTCCGCCCGCACCGTCGCCGGGCTGCTGGCCTCCCTGGGGTCGCGGCTGCCCGGGCTCGCCGGCGCCGCCGCCGTCCAGCACGCCGCCGCGGTCCGGCTCACCCAGCGCGTGGAGGACGCGTACGCGAAGGCCACGGAGCGCGTACGGGACGGGGTCGCGGGCGGGGAGGCCCTCGCGGGCGACGCCCTCACCCACTGGCGCGGCCACCCCGAGGACAGCACCTCCGACGAGCTGCTCGGCGCGCTCACGGCCGCCCTCGCGGCCCTCGTCGGCTGCGCCGTCGCCGCCGCCGACGAGGAGGTCGCCGCGGCCTGCGCGGGCGACCCCGCGGCGGACGCCGTCCTCGCCCCGCGCGACCCGGACGGCGCGGTCGGCCGGATCGGCGTCGCCGTACGCCGCTGGCGGCGCTGCCTGGAGGAGATCGCGGAGGAGGAGGTACGGGCCGCCGAGCGCGCGGCCGGCCTCGACGCCGACCGGGCGGCCGCCCTGCTCGCCGCCGCCCTGCTCGGCGGCGGACAGGCCCGCACGGCCGGGGAGAGTCTCGCCGAACTGCTCGGAGCCCAGGGCGCCCTGCGCCTGCGCGACCGCGGCGGCCACCTCCTCGCCGAGTGCCTCGACGGCGTGCTCGACGCCGAGCGCGATCGCCGGACCGCCCCGCTGGAAGCCCTGGACGTCACCCCCGACCACCAGGTCGAGCTCATCGCCGCGCTGTCCGTCCTACAGAAGGAGAGGTGACCACCGTGCGCCCCGCTGACCGATCCGCCGACCGATCTGCCGAACGCCCCGCCGAGGGAGCCGCTCCGTCCGCCGCTCCGCCCCCCGGCCCGGCCGCCGCCGCCCGTCCCCGCCCCGCCGGGATCTGGGACGACGGCCTCATCGCCCGCCGCGCCCGCCCCGGCCGCCCCCCGCGCGCCGGCGGCCCCGAAGCACGCACCGCGCCCCCGCCGCGCCCGGAGACGGCCCCGCGCCCCCCGTCCGCGGCCCCGCCGCACCCAGGGGCCGCCGTCCTCCGGCCGCGCCTGGACGCCCTGCGGGAGCTCGTCGGGCTGTCCCGGGCCCGGCTGGACCGGCGCACGCTCGCCGAGGCGGGGCGCGTCCTGGACGAGGCCGTCGCCCGCCAGCGGCACCCCCTCGACCTCACCGTCGTGGCCATCGCCGGGGCGTCGGGCAGTGGCAAGTCCACGCTCTTCAACGCGCTCGCCCGGGCCCAGCTCTCCGAGGCGGGCGTCCGCCGCCCCACCACCGCCGCCCCCGTGGCCTGCGTGTGGACGGAGGAGCCCGAGCGCGCGGACGGCGTCCTCGACCGGCTCGGCATCCCCGCCCGCTCCCGCCGGCAGCCGGTCCGCCCGTACGACCCGGCCCTCAACGGGCTCGTCCTGCTCGACCTGCCCGACCACGACTCGGCCAGCCCCGGCCACCGCGAGCAGGTGGACCGCCTCCTGGGGCTCGTCGACGCGGTGATCTGGGTGGTGGACCCGGAGAAGTACGCGGACGCCGTCCTGCACGAGCGCTACCTGCGGCCGCTCGCGGGGTACGCCGAGGTGTCGTTCATCGTCCTCAACCAGATCGACCGGCTGGGCCCGGACGCCGCCGACCAGGTCCTCGACGACCTGCGGCGGCTCCTGGACGACGACGGCATCGCGCTCGGCGAGCACGGCGAACCGGGGGCCGAGGTGCTGTCCCTGTCGGCCCTCACCGGCGACGGCGTCGGCGAACTGCGCGAGATCCTCGGCCGGTTCACGGCCTCGCGGGGCGCCGCGCTGCGCCGGCTGACGGCCGACGTCGACGGGGTCTCGGCGCGGCTGCGGGGCGCGTACGTGGCCGAGGGGCGGCCGGGGCTGACGGAGTCGGCCCGGCACGAGTTCGAGGACCGCCTGGCCGAGGCGGTGGGCGCCCAGGCGGCCGGGCTCGCGGCGGAACGCGCGTGGCTCCGGGACGCCGGACGGGCGTGCGGGATGCCGTGGATGCGGGCGCAGCGGTGGTACGTACGGGGGCGTGCGGGGCGGAAGGCGGCGGGTGAGGCGAGCGGTGTGGAAGCGGCTACGGGTGCGGCTGCGTATACGAGCGCGAGCACGAGCACGAGCACGAGCACGCGTACCAGTACGAGTGTGACGGCGGCCTCCGCAGAGGCGTGTGCGCTGCCTGCCGCCGGCGAGAGCGGCCCCGCTCCGAGCCGAGCCGTCTCCCGGCCGCTCGTGGAGCAGGCCGTACGGGCCCTGGCCTACGAGGCGTCCACGGGGCTTCCCGACCCCTGGTCGCTGGCCGTGCGCGAGGCGGCGCGGCGCGGGGCGGAGGGCCTCGCGGAGGCCCTGGACGCGGCGTCCGCCGCCGCAGCCGCCGCGATGGCCGCGGCGGGCCCGGGGCGCGCGGGGATGTGGCGTACGGGGGCGCGCCGGGCGAGCGCCTGGTGCACGAACGTGGGGCGTCAGGCGGGTTCTCCGGAGAGCGAAGGCCTGACCGGAAGCCACGACTCCGGGCGGGCCGGCGGCCGTACGGGAGGCCGGGCCGGCGGATGGATCATCGGCGGCCGGCGGGGGCGCGCGGGCGGGCCGGTCCGGCCGGTCCGGCCCGGCTGGTGGGCCGTGGCGGCCGCCGTGCAGTGGGTGCTGTCGGTGCTTCAGGTGCTGACCGCGGCCTGGCTGCTGGTCCTGCTGACCGGCGCTTGGGGCGGCGCATGGTGGATTCCGGCGCTGCTGCTGGCGGGCGCGGTCGCGAGCGGCCCGGCCCTGGCCTGGTGCTGCCGGGCGATGGCGCGGGGCCCGGCCCGCCGCTACGGGCTGGAGACGGAGCGGCGGCTGCGGAACGCCGCCGCGGGCTGCGGGCGGGAGCGGGTGCTGGAGCCGGTCGCCGCGGAACTGCTGCGGTATCAGGAGGTCCGCGCGCAGTACGTGATCGCGGCCGGGGAAGCCTGAGCGACCGGGGACCTGACCGTGTGGGTGACGGAGTTATCCACAAAAGCTCCCTCGTCCACAGCCCCCGGCGGGATGCCCCGAAGACCGGCAGCATGGCTCACGAGGAAGTTCACGAAGCAGTTCACGAAGGACTGCACGAAGCGCTGCACAAAGCAGTGCACAAAGCAGTGCACAAAGCAGTTCACGAAGCAGTTCACGAAGCCCGAACGGGGAAAGCGGGGGGATCCGTATGAACGAGACGCTGGTGACGGTCGTGGGAAACGTCGCGACGGAGCCGGACTACCGGGAGGCGGCGAACGGCTCGTCGTCCTCGCGGTTCCGCTTGGCGGCGTCGGTGCGCCGCTGGGACCGGTCCAAGGAGGAGTGGGCGGACGCGTACACGAGCTTCTACACGGTGTGGGCGTGGCGCGCGCTCGCGGCCAACGTGGTGGCGTCGCTGGGCGTGGGAGAACCGGTCGTGGTCCAGGGCAAGTTGCGCATCCGGGAAGAGGAGCGCGAGGGAAAGCGGTGGCTGTCGGCGGACATTGACGCGGTGTCGATCGGCCACGACCTGAGCCGGGGGACGTCGGTGTTCCGCAGGGTGACGCAGCCGAGGCCGCTGCCGGCGGAGCCGGTCCGGATGGCGGCGGCCGTGGAGGCCTCGGCGGAAGCAACTGCTCCAGCCATTCCGGATCGGGAGCCCGCGGCCGCCGGCGCCGAGGCACCGCCCTTCTGAAATAGCCGGTTTGTCCCGGCGATTTATCGATATTGCCAGGTCGGGCCGCGGCCCGCTGGTAACGATTCCGATTCGGATCGATTGAGCGGCCCCTCGGGTGGGGATGGCGCCGCGCCCGCTCTTTAAGATCACGTTCACAGCAACGTGCAACGGGGGGCCGCGGCGACGTGTCAACGGCTGCGAGCGACAGCGTGCAACGGGGGCTTCTGAGTCTTGAGTTCGGTGGCGAGGCGCGCCGACTTGTTCTGCGTTCGCCCGGAAGGAAGTCGATGATTTCTGTCAGGAGGCGGGGATCCGCCCGCCTTGCCGCAGCCTGCCTGGCAGCAGGACTCGCCGCGGTGGGCACGATAGCCGCGGCGGGCCCCGCCGCCGCGGAGGACGCGCCGCAGACCGCGGGAGGCGTCACCGCCACGCTCGGCCGCATCACGGCCGGCTCGGGCGTCGTGGTGCACGACCGGCACCGGACGGCCGAGATCCCGGCGGGTCTGTTCGAGATGAAGGTCGACGGCGGCGGTTCGCTGCAGACGTACTGCGTCGACATCCTCACCAACACCGTGGACGGCGCCCGCTACCGCGAGGTCGGCGCGGCCGAGTCGTCCCTGCACGCCAACAAGGACGCGGGGAAGATCCGCTGGATCCTCCAGCACTCCTACCCGCAGGTGAACGACCTCGCCGCGCTCGCCAAGGACGCGGGCGCGGGCCCGCTCGACGCGAACACCGCCGCCGCCGGCACCCAGGTCGCCATCTGGCGGTATTCGGACGCCGCCCAGGTCGACGCCAAGGACCCCGCGGCCGCCAAGCTCGCCGACTACCTCTACAAGGCCGCGAAGGACGTCGAGGAGCCCGAGGCGTCGCTGACCCTGAGCCCGCCGGCGCTCTCCGGCAAGCCGGGCCGCAAGCTCGGCCCGGTCACGGTGCGGACCACGGCGAGCAGCGTCACCCTCACTCCTTCAGGTGATGCCGTGGCCAGGGGCGTGAAGATCGTCGACAAGGACGGCAAGCCGGTCGCCGCCACCGGCAACGGCGGCGAGTTCTACGTGGACGTCCCGGCGGGCGCCCCCGACGGCTCCATGTCTCTGAAGGCCTCGGGCGCCGCCAAGGTCCCGGTCGGCCGGGTCTTCGCCGGCGATCACACCACCACCCAGACGCAGATCCTGGCCGGCTCCAGCGAGAGCACGGTCTCCGCGGGCGCCACCGCGCACTGGACGGCCAAGGGCGCGGCCCCGGCTCTGTCCGCCCGTAAGAACTGCGCCAAGGGCGGCGTCGACGTCACCGCCGACAACCAGGGCGACGCCCCCTTCACCTACGAGCTGGCCGGCCGGACGCACACGGTGGCCCCCGGCCGCTCCGAGACCACGCTGGTGAAGGTCGGCGAGGACCGGGCCTACCGGTTCACGATCACCGGGCCGGGCGGGCTGTCCCGGACCTTCCCCGGGATCATGGACTGCGCGACCTTGGCCGCCACCGCGGCCGCGCCCCCGGCCGGGGACGCCGCAGGAGCGGCCCCCGAGACCGGCGAGGGCTCCGGCGCCGCGGGCTCCGGCGACGGCCGGACCAAGGCCACCCTGGCCTCCCGCATGAGCCCGGCGACCACGGGCGGCGGCAGCGGCAAGGCGGCCGTCAGGGCCGACGGCGACCTGGCCGCGACCGGCGGCAGCAACACCACCCCCACGATCGCCGGGATAGCGATCGCCCTGATCGTCGCCGGCAGCGGCGCGGTGTATCTGCTGCGCCGGGAGCGGGCCTCCGCCGGGGAGTGAGCCCCCGGCGTGCGGGCCGCGGGGCGGGGGCGGACGCTCCCGCCCGGGGCGCCCGGAGGGCCGCAAGGCCCTCCGGTGGCCGCCCGCCCGGGCGGACTGTGAGCGGATCGCCCCCGTAACGGGTTTCCGCCCCGGGCGTCCGGTGCGGCAAGATGGGGTGTATCTGCCCTCACGCGGCGGAGCCGCACATTGGCCCTTCTCGACGATTGCCGGACGGTTTCTCTTGGCTGAGTACATCTACACCATGCGCAAGACGCGCAAGGCGCACGGCGACAAGGTCATCCTCGATGACGTGACGCTGAGCTTCCTGCCCGGTGCGAAGATCGGTGTGGTCGGCCCCAACGGTGCCGGTAAGTCCACCGTCCTCAAGATCATGGCCGGTCTGGAGCAGCCGTCCAACGGCGACGCGTTCCTGTCGCCGGGCTACAGCGTCGGCATCCTCATGCAGGAGCCGAAGCTGGACGAGTCCAAGACCGTCCTGGAGAACGTCGAGGACGGCGTCGGGGAGATCAAGGGCAAGCTCAACCGCTTCAACGAGATCGCCGAGCTCATGGCGACCGACTACTCGGACGCCCTGCTCGACGAGATGGGCAAGCTCCAGGAGGAGCTCGACCACGCCAACGCCTGGGACCTCGACGCCCAGCTGGAGCAGGCCATGGACGCCCTGGGCTGCCCCCCCGGCGACTGGCCCGTCGTCAACCTCTCCGGTGGTGAGAAGCGCCGCGTCGCGCTCTGCAAGCTGCTGCTGGAGGCCCCCGACCTGCTGCTCCTCGACGAGCCCACCAACCACCTCGACGCCGAGTCGGTGAACTGGCTGGAGCAGCACCTCGCCAAGTACGCGGGCACCGTCGTGGCGATCACCCACGACCGGTACTTCCTGGACAACGTGGCCGAGTGGATCCTGGAGCTCGACCGCGGCCGCGCCATCCCCTACGAGGGCAACTACTCCACCTACCTGGAGAACAAGGCCTCCCGTCTGAAGGTCGAGGGCCAGAAGGACGCGAAGCGCGCCAAGCGCCTCAAGGAAGAGCTGGAGTGGGTCCGCTCCAACGCCAAGGGCCGCCAGGCCAAGTCCAAGGCCCGCCTCGCCCGTTACGAGGAGATGGCGGCCGAGGCCGACAAGATGCGGAAGCTGGACTTCGAGGAGATCCAGATCCCGCCGGGCCCGCGCCTGGGCAACATCGTCGTCGAGGTCAGCAACCTCTCCAAGGCCTTCGGTGAGAAGGTCCTCATCGACGACCTGTCCTTCACCCTGCCGCGCAACGGCATCGTGGGCGTCATCGGCCCGAACGGCGCCGGCAAGACCACGCTGTTCAAGATGATCCAGGGCCTGGAGACCCCGGACTCCGGCGAGATCAAGGTCGGCGACACCGTCAAGATCTCCTACGTCGACCAGAGCCGCGCCAACATCGACCCCAAGAAGACGCTGTGGGCCGTCGTCTCCGACGAGCTGGACTACATCAACGTCGGCCAGGTCGAGATGCCCTCCCGCGCCTACGTCTCCGCGTTCGGCTTCAAGGGCCCGGACCAGCAGAAGCCGGCCGGCGTGCTCTCCGGTGGTGAGCGCAACCGCCTGAACCTGGCGCTGACCCTCAAGCAGGGCGGCAACCTGCTCCTCCTCGACGAGCCCACCAACGACCTCGACGTCGAGACCCTCTCCTCGCTGGAGAACGCCCTGCTCGACTTCCCGGGCGCCGCTGTGGTCGTCTCCCACGACCGCTGGTTCCTGGACCGGGTGGCCACGCACATCCTGGCGTACGAGGGCGACTCCAAGTGGTTCTGGTTCGAGGGCAACTTCGAGTCCTACGAGAAGAACAAGATCGAGCGCCTCGGCCCGGACGCGGCCCGTCCGCACCGCGCCACCTACAAGAAGCTCACCCGGGGCTGAGCATGGCGCGTCACCTCTACTCCTGCCCCCTGCGCTGGTCCGACATGGACGCCTTCGGCCATGTCAACAACGCGGTCTTCATCCGCTACCTCGAAGAGGCACGGATCGACTTCATGTTCCGGCTGGCGCCGGGGGAGGGGAGCACGTCGTTCCAGGGCGGGTCCGTCGTGGCCCGGCACGAGATCGACTACCTGCGCCCCCTGGTGCACCGGCATGCGCCGGTGACCGTGGAGACCTGGGTGACCAAGGTCGGCGCCGCGTCCCTGACCGTCGCCTACGAGGTCAAGGACGAGGAGCACGTGTACGTGCGGGCCAGCACCGTCGTCGTCCCGTTCGACTTCGAGGCCGGCCGGCCGCGCCGGATCACCGACGAGGAGCGCATGTTCCTGGCGGAGTTCCAGGACGACGCCGCGGAGGAGGCCGTCGCCGCATGACGGGGCTCCAGCCTCCGCCCGGGCACCGGCTGCGGTTCGCCGATGCCCGGGAGGCGGCCGACCTGGTCGCCTTCCTGGCCCGGCTGATCCACTACGACCGGGCGGCCGTCGTCCGGATCCAGGCCGGCGACGGCGTCCTCGGCGTCTTCGGGCGTCCGCCGTCCTTCGAGGTCCTTGCGGTGCGCACGGCCCGGCTGGCCCACGGCGGGGCGCTGGACGTCACCGTCTCGGCGGGTCAGCTCGCCGACGCCCTGGACACGGCGCCCGCCCTGCCCTCCGGCGAGCTGGAGATCACCGTCCCCGAAGCGGTCACCGGCCCGCCCTGGGCCGGTGTGCTGCCGCCCCGCGGCGGCTGGCAGCGCGTGCCGGGGCTGCCCGGCCAGGACGCCCTGCGGGGCGCGGTCGGGGCGGCGGTCGCGGAGTTCCGCGCGCGTGACGAGGAGCTGCCCGAGCACCGGCGCACGCGCGTCGAGCGCGACCGCATCGGCCGCGAGATCTGGTCCCGCACGCTCGGTGACACGGAGCTGCCGTTGCGTGCGGTGCATGCGGCGCAGTCGCTGGGGTTCTTGCGGCCCGTCCCGCGGGCGGCGGCCGCCGCCCCGGCGCGGGGCCGTGCGGGGACGGCGCTCGCGCCGGAAGAGCCCGTGGTGCTGTTCACAGCGCCCGGGTGGCTGCGCCTGAGCACGCCTTACGGGTCGGTGGCCATCCGGACCGGTGGGCTCACGGGACTGGCGGTCACGCCCGCCTGAGCGGGCCATGCCGGGGGCTTCGCCCCCGGCCCCATCGCGCTGGACGCGCTCGTCCTCAAACTCCCCCAGCTACCGCTGGGAGGTGCCCCCAGACGGGCTGATTTATGTGCTGGTGTTCACCATCGACGCCGCCGCGTACGTCAGGTAGTTCCACAGCTGCTGCTCCAGCTCCGGAGCGAGCCCGAGCTCGTCCACCGCGTCCCGCATGTGCCGCAGCCACGCGTCATGCGCGGCCCGGTCCACGGTGAAGGGCGCGTGGCGCATCCGCAGCCGCGGGTGGCCCCGGTTCTCGCTGTAGGTCCGCGGCCCGCCCCAGTACTGCATGAGGAAGAGCACCAGGCGCTCCTCGGCCGGGCCGAGGTCCTCCTCCGGATACATCGGCCGCAGCAGCGGATCGGCGGCCACGCCCTCGTAGAAGCGGCGGACCAGGCGCCGGAAAGTCTCCTCGCCGCCGACCTGCTCGTAGAAGGTCTGCTCCTGAAGGGTGCCGCGCGGAATCTCCATCACCCCTCCATGGTCTCAGACGCACCGGCCGAGGACGGGGGACGTAGGTCCTCCGCCCGGACCGGTCCTTTGGCCGGACCGGCGGCCACCGGCGCACAGTGGAGACATGGGCGGTACGCATCTCAAGGGGGACGCCGAGCTGTCCTCGGCGCTGCGGGGCGAGCTGGTCGAGGGGCTGAGGGCAGCCGGCGAGCTCACCGACCCCCGGTGGCGGCGCGCCTTCGCCGAGGTGCCCCGGGAGCTGTTCGTTCCCGTCTACTACGTCGGAGTCGTCGGCGGCTACCAGCGCCTCTCCGGCGACGACCCCGACCCCCTGCGCCACGAGAGCTGGCTCGTCGGCGCCTACGCCGACGAGCCGCTCGCCACCCACGTCCGGGACGGCGAGCTGATCTCCTCCAGCAGCCAGCCCTCCCTGATGGCGACGATGCTCGCCGCCCTGAACGTCCAGGACGGCCACACCGTCCTGGAGATCGGCGCGGGCACCGGCTACAACGCGGCCCTGCTCGCCCACCGCCTCGGCGACGGCAAGGTCACCACCGTCGACCTCGACCCGGAGCTCACCGGGCCCGCCCGCGCGCACCTCGACGAGGCCGGCTTCCACCCCGAGGTCGTCACGGCCGACGGCGCGTACGGCTGCCCGTGGCGCGCCCCCTTCGACCGGATCCTGGCCACCTGCGCGATCACCCGGGTGCCGCCGGCCTGGCTCGCCCAGACCCGCCCCGACGGCCTGATCCTCGCCCCGCTCGCCACCGGCCTGATCGCCCTGCGGGTCAAGGACGCCACCCACGCCGAGGGCCGCTTCCTGCGCACCCCCGCCTTCTTCGTCCCGCTGCGCGGCGCCGCGCCCGCGCCCGTGCCGCGCGTACGGGGCCTGCCCTGGCGGCTGCTCCAGAGCGACCGCTTCCGCTTCCTGCTGGCGCTGACCGCGGGCGCGCTGGACCCGGGCGACGCCCACCAGCTGTGGCGCGGCCTGGGACGCCCGGGCCGCGAGCGCTACGGCATCTCGGTCGCGGGCGACGCCCAGTGGGCCTGGCTGGACCACCCGGACGGGCCGTACCGGTGGCCGCTGGGCGGCCCGGGCCCCCGCGGGACGGGCGTCAGCCCCGGCGCAGGGTGATCGTCGTCCACGCCCCCACGTGCACCCGGTCGCCGTCCTGGAGCGGCACCGGCACGTAGGGCTGGATCGGCGTCTCCGAGCCGTTGATCGTCGTGCCGTTGGTGGAGTCCTGGTCGACGACCGCCCAGCTGCCGTCCGGCTGCTGCACGAACATCGCGTGCTGGTGCGAGACGCCCGGGTCCTCCGGCGGGCGCGACAGGTCGATGTCCGGGGACTCGCCGGTGCTGTGCCGCTTCCGGCCGACCGTGACCTGCGGCCCGTTCAGCTGGAGCTGCAACTCGGGGGAGTACGCGGGGAGGTTGAGGCCGGAGGCCTCGGGGCCGCTGCGGTTCATCATCGCCGTGAAGTACTCGCGGTCGGGCGCCACGACGGCCGTCCACCCGGCCGGCGCCTGCTGTCCGCCGCCCTGCTGCCCCGGCACGCCGCCCGTCGCCCCGCGCTCGTAGCCGTACGGGGGCGCGGACTGCGGCGCGGGCGTGCTCGGCGGCGGCAGCATCCAGTCGCCGCCGGGGCCGTCGGCGTAGGCCGGCGACTCGCCGTAGGGGGAGTCCGCGTACGGCGAGTCCGCGTAGGGCGACTCGCCGTACGCCGGGTCCGCGTACGGCGAGGCCGGGTGCGTCTCCGGAGTCAGGGGCTCCGCCGGGCGGTTGATGCGCGACGGGCGCGAGCCGTAGTACTCGTACGACTGCGGGGGCTGGGTGTGCTGCGGCGGGGGCGGCGGCGCCGACTGGAGCCCCTGCGGGGCCGGCGGCGGGGGCGGCCCGAAGGAGGCGCCCGTGCGCGTCAGGAAGTTGTACCGGCACTCCTCGCAGAAGGGCGCCTGCGCCTCGCGGGGCGTACGGCAGTGCGGGCACAGCTCGGCCTGCACGGTCGTGTCCCCGGTGTGGGCGTTCCCGGTGGGCGCGCCCTCGGCGGGCGGCCAGCCGTAGCCGGGGGCGCCCTGCGGGCCGCTCGGGGGCGGCAGCGGCGCGCCCGTGGGCGGGGCGGGGGGCGGTGGCGGGACGGCCCCGCCGGTCCCCGGAGCACCGGAGGGGACGGGCCGGTCGGGCGCCCCCGACATGCGGTGGCCGCACACCTCGCACCAGTCCTCGGCCGTCGACTGGTGGCCGTTCGGGCAGGTCGGCATGTCGGTTGATCCCCCTCGTGTGCCGTGCGTTGCGGTCGTCGCCGGTACGCGTTCCCCGCGCCCGGTGCTACTTCTTCACCCGTACGGTTTTCGTCGAGCGCGTTTCGAGGGTCATCTGCGCCTCCGCGGTGACCTTCGCCTTCAGCCGCACAGTACCCGTCGCGGCGTCCACCACGTCCACCACCTTGGCGAGGAGTTTGGCCGTGTCCTCGTTGCCGGAGCGGTTCGCCAGCTGGACGGCGCGGCCGAGCTTGGCCGTCGCGCCGTCCAGGTCGCCGGAGCGGCGCAGGTCCAGGCCCTCCTGGATGTAGCGGGCGAGTTCGGCCTGGCCGGTGTAGTGGGCGACCTGCGCGTTCATGGACGTCGACGCGGCCAGGTCGTCCGTCCAGACCGCCCGCACCAGACCCTGGGCCAAGGGGCGCGGTGAGGACCCGTCAGGCGCGGGCAGCACCAGCGAGACCCGGGCGGCGAGCATCTCCTCGCCCACCGCGGCGGCGGGCACCCGCACGCACAGGTGGTAGTCGCGCGACTCGTCGCCCCACGATCCGGTCGGGTAGTCGCCGATCCGCGGGCCGGCCTCGACGCGCCGCTCGGTGAGCGTCTCCAAGGCGGGCGCGACCTGCTTGAGGAACTTCACCTCGGCGCCCTGCGGCGTCCACAGCCGCAGCGCGACGTCCGCGACCTCCTTGCCCATCGCCGTCTCCATCATCCGCGTGAAGTCGGCCGCGAGGCCCGCCGGGTCGGCGACGATGTCGGCGGTGCCCAGCAGGGCCGAGGCGATGGCGGTGACCTCCTTGACCTCCCAGTCGGTGCCCACGCCGCGCGCGTCGCACGTGAACCGGCCGGCGCAGTGCTCCAGGGAGGCGCGCAGCGCGTCGGGCTCCTCGTGTTCGTTGCGGCCGTCGGTGAGCAGGATGCCGTGCCGTATCGGCGCCTCGGACGTCTCCAGCAGCTGATCGGCCAGGCGCAGCCAGGTGCCGATGGCGGTGCCGCCGCCCGGAGTGAGCTTGCGCAGGGCCTCCTTGGCCTGCTGCCGGGTGGTGGCGTCGGCCAGCGCGAGCCGCCCGCCGCCGGGGTAGGCCTCCTTCGCCTGGTGCGTGCCGGCCACCACGGCGAAGGCCACGCCGTCGCGCAGGGTGTCCACGGCGGCGGCCGTGGCGGCGCGGGCGTTGCGCATCTTGGTCGGCGGGTAGTCCATCGAGCCCGAGCAGTCGACCATGATGACCACGGCCGCGTCCGGGCCGGGGGCCTGCAACCCGTACGACGAGGGGGACTGGTGGGGAACGGCCGGCACGAGGGGCGTCCCCGCCGTGGTCCCTCCGCGCGTGGCGGTGACGGTGACGATCGCGTCGACCTCGCGCCCGCCCTCGGGGAGATGGGCGTTCTGGTACACGTCGACCGTGAACCGGTGCCCGCCAGTGGTGGAGGCCCCGCCAGTAGGGGAGGCCCCGCTGGTCTTGGAGGCCCCGCTGGTCTTGGAGAAACTGGCCATCTGATCCGCTCCTCGGTACTCCGTCCGTGCCGGGGCACGAGGGGGCGGGGCGGCGCGCGGTGCCGAGCGGGCACCGGCGACGCATCCCCCCTGCGACCGCCCTGGCCTCAGGCCGATCCTGCCCCCTCGGGCGCCAGGGGGAACGGCAGTACGGCCACTGTTACGTTGTCGTGGCCCCCTCCGTCCAGGGCGTGGGCCAGCAGCTGCCGGGCGCACTCCAGCGGCCGGGCGCGGGCGTCGGGCGGGGTGACCTCGGCCATCAGCTCGGCGGACTCGGCGTAGTTCCACAGCCCGTCCGTGCAGACGATCACCACGCCCTTGCGGTCGGGGTGGAAGGACGCGGTGTGCGGCTCGACCTCGTAGGCGTCCGCGCCCAGCCAGCCGGTGATGGCGTGGGCCCGCTCGTCCGCGTACGCCTCGGCCTCCGTCAGCAGGCCCGCCGCGACCATCTGGGCGGCCCAGGAGTCGTCCTCGGTGAGCCGGGCGGGCTGGGTGGAACGGTCCTCCGGCACCCAGTAGGCGCGGCTGTCGCCGACCCAGCCGACGGTGAGCAGCTCGCCGGTGACGACGGCCGTCACGATCGTGCACGCGGGGGCGTTCTCGTGGCGGTGCGGGTCGTGCTCCAGCGGCCCGCGGGCGGGCGCGGCCAGCGCGTTGACGGCCTCGGCCGCCCGCATGATGGCGTCGTGGGTGGCCTGCCGCGGGTCGTCGCCCTGCGGCAGGGCCATGACCAGCAGCTCCCGCGCGGCGGCGCAGGCCGCCGCCGACGCCTCGTCGGGCCGGGTCGCCGACGACACGCCGTCACTGACGACGGCGACGGTGGCCGGGGCCCCGTCGGCGAGGGCGATGGCGGACACGGCGTACGCGTCCTCGTTCCGGTGGTGGCGCAGTCCGCGGTCGCTGACCGCCGCGACGCCTGGCAACTCGTGCTCCATGTGATCCCGTTCGCGCGGTTGTGCATGTCCGCAGTGTTCGCAGTACCCGTCCTTGTCGATCATGCCGGATCGGCACGACCCGCAGCTCCGCCCGGTCCCGCCCGCACCCGGGCGGGCGGCGTCCGGCCCGGGCGGCGGCCCGGGGGCCGCGTGGCCGGCCTGCGGGGGGACCCCCAGCACAGCGCCGGTGCGCGGGTCGGGCGCGCCGGACCCGGCCGAGGCGTCGGCGCCCGGCGGCCACGCGGGCCGGTGCGGGCCGTCTCCCGGGGGCGCGGGAGGCGCGAGGGGAGCCCGCACGGCCGCACGGGCGCCGGGGTCGGGCAGCGCGAGCCGGTAGTCGGCCGGGCCCTCGTCGGGGAGGGCCGGCGGCGCCGCCGACAGGTCGGCGCCGCAGCCGCCGCAGAAGTTGTCGGCCGGGTCCAGCGGCTCCCGGCAGGCGGGGCACGCCGTCAGCTGTGAGGGGCGCGGCACTTGCGACATCGATCACACCCATGTCCTGGGGCGGAGACGGTTGGCCCGCTCCACCAGTTCGATCCGTTCCTCGCCGCGCTGGGCCAGCCGCGCGAGCACGCGGTACGAGCGCTCCAGCCCGAAGCGCAGCTCGCGCTCGTCCAGCCCGCGGCCCAGCAGCCCGCCCGGGCGGGCCGCCGGCTGCCCGCCGCCCGCGCCCGGGGAGCCCGACAGCACCCAGTCCAGGGCGCTGCCCAGCACCTCCGCGGAGAGCCGCTCGCGGCGCACGGCGTCCAGCCCGAAGTCCGCGAGCCGCTCGACCTGGCCGGCGGCGGCCACCAGGTCCTCCAGCAGCGGCTCCCGCGGGGAGCGCCGCCGCAGCCGGGCCCGCACCGCGGCGACGCGCGCCGCGGTGTAGTGGATGGAGGCCTCCGGCACGGACTCCAGGGCGCGCACCGCGCCCGCGCGGTCCCCGCCGGCCAGCCGCACCCGCGCCAGCCCGAACGCGGCGCTGACGTAGCTCGGGTCGGTCGCCCACACCAGCCGGTAGTACTCGGCGGCGTTGTCCAGCTGCCCGAGGACCTCCGCGCACACGCCGAGCGCCAGCTTCGGGGCGCTCTCGCCCGGGAAGGCGTCGTAGACCGCATCGAAGGACAGCGCCGCCGTCTCCTTGTCGCCGCAGGCCAGTGCGTGGAGCCCGCGGTACCAGACGATCCGCCGGTCGCCCGGGTGGGCGGCCTCCAGGCTCTCCAGAGCGTGGGACGCCTGCGCCTCCTCGCCCAGTTCCAGCTGGGCGCGGATCCGCCGCAGCCGCAGCTCCGGCGACTCGGTGGGCGCGGTCCGGAGCGCGGCGTACAGCTCGGCGGGCTGCGAGGCGATCAGGCCCGCGAGGAAGCCCGCGTTGGGGTCGCCCGGGTCGACGAGCGGCACGGGCAGGGCGAGCGCGGCGGCGCGGGCGTCGAGCGTGGCGACGGCCGGGGCTGCCGGGACGGCAGGGGGAGCGGGGGAAGCGGGAGCCTCGGCAGCAGCCTCCACGGCCGCCGCGGCCGCACGGAACGGCAGCCCTCTGCGCCCCGGCGCGGCGCGGCCCGCCGGCACCCGCCCGCCCAGCGCGGACACCTCCCCGTCGGCCTCCGCGAACAGCCGGGTGTCCGCCACCCGCAGCTCCGGCCCGAACAGCGTGGACAGCGCCGGCCGCGGCCGGCCCGTCTCCAGCGCGACGACCTCCCGCAGCACCCCCGTCAGCTGGTCGGCCATCTCCCCGGCGGACGCGAACCGCCGCGCCGGATCCGGGTCCGTGGCGCGCACCAGCAGCCGGTAGAAGGACTCGTAGCGGGAGAACACCCCGATGTGGTCCGGGTCGGGCAGGCGGTCCGCGAAGACGTTCGTGTAGCCCTGGAAGTCGAAGGTGAGCACGGCGAGCGTACGGGCCACCGTGTACAGGTCGGAGGCGACCGACGGGCCCACCTCCGCGACCTCGGGAGCCTGGTAGCCCACCGTGCCGTAGATCGCGCTGTCGTGGTCGTCCATCCGCCGGACCGCGCCCATGTCGATCAGCTTGAGCTGGTCCTGCTGCTGGATGGCGTTGTCCACCTTGAAGTCGCAGTACAGCAGGTTGCGGCTGTGCAGGTGGCCGAGGGCCTCCAGCGCCTCGATGCCGTACGCGCAGGCCTGCGCGACCGGCAGCGGATCGCGCCGGCCGTCCGGCGTCCGCCGCGCGTTGGCGATCTCCTTCAGCGACCTGCCGCCGACGTACTCCATGACGATGTAGCCGTCGAGGCTGCCGGTGCGCTGGTCGAGGTGCTCGACGAAGTTGTAGATGCGGACGATGTTGGCGTGCTCGATCTCGGCGAGGAAGCGCCGCTCGGAGACCGCCACCGCCAGGGCGTCCTCGTCGCCGGTGTCCAGCAGGCCCTTGAGCACCACCCAGCGGTCGGACACGGCCCGGTCGATGGCCAGGTAGATCCAGCCGAGCCCGCCGTGCGCGAGGCAGCCCGCCACCTCGTACTGCCCGTGCACCACGTCGCCCGCGCGCAGCTTGGGCACGAAGGAGTACGGGTGGCCGCACTTCGTGCAGAAGCCCTCCGTGCGGCCGGGCCGGTCGCCGCGCGCCCGCCCCACCGGCGCCCCGCAGTCGCCGCGGCTGCAGAACCGCTTCCGCTCGGGGACCTCCGGGTTCTCCAGCACGGCCGCCCGAGGATCCGGACGCGGCACCTCCGGAACCTTGACCAGCCCGGCCCCCAGCTTGCCGCGGCCCGAACCCGCGGGCAGCGAGCCGGAGCTGCGCACCGACACCGTCCGCGACGCCGACGCCGAGCCCTCGGACCCCGGCCGCGAGCGCGAGAGCCGCCCCGACACCGAGCGGCGCGACGACGCCGAGCGCGCCGAGCCGGACCGGGACGACGACCCTTGCGAACCCGGCCCGCTGCCCTTCGAGCCGCTGCCCTTCGACCCGCTGCCTTTCGACGACGAGCCTCCGGAGCCTCTCGCGCCCCCCGTGACCCCGGTGGCCGGCGAGCCCACCGTCCCGTTCGGCGACACGACCGGCGCCAGGCCGCACGTGTCGCAGTACAGCTCACCGCCGCCGACGTCCTCGTACGAACCGGCACACCCCGGCCGCTGACACGCCCCGCTCATGACTCCCCCCTCCACCCCGTGGCCCGCTCCCCGGCACCCGCCGCCAGCGCCTCGGCCAGCGCCTGCTGATAGCGCATGACGGCCGCCTCGGCGGCGACCAGATCACACGGCGCACTCCACAGCATGCGCCGTGCCGCGTCATAGCGCTCGACGAGCAGCGAGTCCTCCGCGAGGCCGTGCCGGGCGGTCTTCGCCTTGTACGCGTCCAGGCGGCCGCGCAGCTCCGCCCGGACCGCCAGCGGGGCCGTGACCGCCGTCAGCGACTCGCGGGCGCGCAGCAGCTCCTCCTCCGCGCGCTCCTCCAGCCCCTCCAGGAGCGGCGACAGCCGGTGCCAGCGCGCGTGCCTGCGGTGCTCGGCGGCGGCCGACAGCTGCTCGTAGAGCGCCGTGGGCGGGCCCGACACGGCCGGCACCACGGAGGCGGCGATCTTCGAGAGGACCTCGGCGCGCGCCTGCCGGGCCTCGTTGAGCGTGCGGTCCGCGCGCGAGAGGACGTCGCGCACGCGCATCAGCCGCTGCTCGGCGTCCTGCCGCACGTCGAGGACGGCCTCGACCTCCCGGCGGACGTCCTCCAGGGCCCGCGCGGCCCGGTCGTAGCGCGTGGTGTCGGGGCGGCCGCCGCCCGGCGCCGAGCTGGGCGAGGCACCGGCCCAGAAGGCCAGCGGATCCCCTATCACCTCGGCGCGCAGCACGGTCAGTTCCCGCGTGATCTGCTCCAGGTCGTCGCCGGAGGGGTGCTCGCCGGGCCGCACGCCCACCGAGTGGGCCAGCGAGCGGGTGCGCCGCAGTTCGGCGGCGAGCATGTCGATCCGGGCGGGCAGCGCGGACCACACGGCGTCGGCGATGACGACGACGTCGAGGGCCTGGGCGTACCAGCCGTTCATGCGGTCCAGCAGGTCCTGCAGGCTCAGCCGCTCGCTGAGCCGGGCGGTCAGGCCCGCCGTCCCCGCCGTCAGGCCCGCGGCGCCGGTTGCGCCGTGGGCGGCCAGCGTGATGCCGGAGCCGCGCAGCAGTTCGGTGAGCTCGGACAGCTCGCCCTGGGTGGGCCAGCGGCGGCGGGAGCGCAGCTCGCGGGCGGTGGTCAGGGCGGCGGTGTAGGCGTCGAAGTACGCCCACAGCTGCCCGATGAGGGCCTCGGCGGCCGCCCACCGGCTCCTGGTCTCGCCGGTGAGCTCCGCTCCCTCCAGCAGGCGCCGCCCCGCGTGGTCCTGGAGGGCGAGCAGCGAGGATTCGACGGCCTCGTGCTCCGCGCCGAGCCTGGCCAGGGCGCGGTCCGCCTCCTCGCGGGTCAAGGCCGGCCCGGTGGGCTCCGCGACCGCCATCGATCCCCTCTCTCCCGTCCGCGGCGCGCGCCGCGGGCCGATGTCCGTTACGGCCGTGCTCCCCGGCCCGCCGTCAGTCCCGGTACTTGGGCTCCGGCGGGGCGGTGATCCCCTTCAGGTCGCTGGCGAGCCACCGCTCGTACGCCTTCATCCACAGGCTCGCGGCGCCGCCGCTGCGGTAGTCCTCCAGCACCTTGTTGACCCGGCGTACCAGGTCCGTGTCCGCGAGGTTCATCGCCACGCCGTACGGTTCGGTGGTGAACGGCTTTCCGACGAGCTGCACGGACGGGTCCTGGGCCGCCTGGCCGGCCGCCAGCGCCCTGTCGTTGACGACCGCGTCGACCTCGCCGAGCTGGAGCCGCACCAGGCAGTCCAGGTGGTTGGGGACGGTGAGCCGGGACGAACCGTGCGGTTCCTCCCGGACCTTGACCTCGGACGTGGACCCCTCCGCCGTACAGACCTTCTTCCCCTTCAGCGAGTCGTCGAACGCGGTCACCGGTGACCCCTTGGGCACCATGACCTGCTGCCCGGACTCGAAGTACGCCGTGGAGAACGCCACTTGCTTGATCCGGTCGCAGGTGATGGTCATCGTGCGGGCGACGATGTCCACCTTGCCCGTTTGCAGGGCGGGTATGCGCCGGCTCGTGGGGATCGCGAGGAAGGTGACCTTGCCGGGGTCGCCGAGGATGTCCTTGGCGATGGCCCGGACGAGGTCGATGTCGAAGCCGCTCAGCTCGCCGTCGGCGGGGTTGCGGTAGCCCCAGCGGTAGCTGTTCTGGTCGACGCCCGCGATCAGCCGGCCGCGGGCCTTGATGCGCTGCACGGCCGGCCCGTCGGTGTCGCCCGCGGGCCGCAGGCTCGCCTCGGGGTCGGTGCACTGCGCGGGCGCGGCTTCGGGGCCCGGGGCGGGCGCGGCGTGTGCGGCGGACGCGGAGCGCGCCGGCCGGTCCTGCGCGGGCCCGCCTCCGGTGGGCAGCAGGGCCGCGGCCACCGCGGCGAGGGCGCACGCGGCCGCCGAAGCCACCGCCGCGGGCCGGGACCGCATCCGCAGCCGCCGTGCCGTACGGGTCTGTCCCACGGTCTCCCCCTCCTCCCGCAGCACCGGCCTCACCGGTACTCCGACAGCCTGCGCCCGATGCCGGCCACGGCGCCGGCCGCGCCGAGGACGGTCAGTACGGCCGCTCCGGCGGCCAGGCCCGAGAACGCGCCGCGCCCGTCGTCGGCCGCCTGCCGGAACTCGTCCTGCTCGTAGGCGAGCGCGCGCTCCAGTTCGGTGTCCACGCGGTCGAAGGACGCGCCGGTGCTGTCCTCGTCACCGATGACCTTCTGCAAGGCGTCCTTGTAGTCGCCGCGGTCGTCGGCGAGCACCCGCACCTCGCCGTGGCGCTGCTGCCACGTGCGGACGTTCCTGATCGCGGCGTCGACCGGCGCGCGGCCCCCGGCGTCGTCGGCGAGGGAGCGGGCGCGGTCCAGCAGGCTGCCCGCGCGGGCCGGCCCCTGGTCGCCGCCTATGAGCCGGCCCATGCCGGCGCGGTAGTTGCTCTCGTACTGGTCGTCGCCGTTCTTCGTGAGCACGGCGCCGCGGGCGACCATCGTGAGGTTCTCGTCGGCGCGGGCCTGGAGCGAGCCGATCCGGGCTTCGGTCAGCGCTTGCAGGGATCTCGCGCCGTGGGCGTAGGAGCCCTCCAGGCCGGAGCGGGCCACGGCGTGGCCGGCGACGAGCCACAGCAGGACGACGGCGGTGCCCGCGGTGGCCGCCAGCAGGCCGTGGTTGAAGACCCGGTTCGTGCGCAGGTAGTTGCGCCGCTGGGCCCAGGTCAGTGCGCCGAGGGCGACGGCGCCGAGGGCCAGGCCGGCCCACGGCCAGGACTGCGCGTCGTCGTAGTCCGAGCCGAGGCGGTCCGTCTCGGCCTCGTACAGGCCGCGGGCGGCGGGCAGCAGCTCCTCGCGCATCCGGTCGCCCGCGTAGCGCAGGTAGGCGCCGCCGAGCGGCAGGCCCTGGCGGTTGTTGGCGCGCGCGGCCTCCACGAGGCCGGTGTAGCGCGGCAGGCCTTCGTTGAGCGTGGCGATCCGGTCGCGGGCCGCGCCCGAGGGCCCGCCGGCGGCCGCGGCCTTGACGAGCAGCCGCGAGGCGAGCGCGATGTCCTTCTCGTAGCGCTTCCGGACCACGGGCGGCTCCTGGCCGCCCGCGAGGAAGCCGCTCGCGGCCGTGGTGTCGGCGTCGGCGAGGGAGCGGTAGATGGCGGCCGCGTCGGCGCTGAGCGGCTGGCTGGTGCCGACGACGGCGTCGGCCGCCGCTTCCCTGGAGGCGACCTGCCAGGCGGTGACGGCCCCGAACGCCACGAGGACCAGGGCCAGGACGGCGCCGATGGCGCGCAGCCGGCCGGGCTCGGTGACGGCCGCGGCCCGCACGCGGTCGAGCGCCTCGCGCCAGGCCGGGACGGCGGCGCTGCGGGCGGGCGCCCCTGGCTTTCCCCCCGCCGGCTGCGGCTGTGACACGTGACCTCCCCCTCGGTCGCTGAGGGCGGCCCGTCGCCCGGCGCGCGGGGGAACAGGTGCCCGGCCAGCAGTATGGCCGCAAGAACCGGCAAAAACACCGGTGCGGGACCGATCTTGTGTGCGGTCGCGCTCCGCACCCGGGCCCGTGGCGGCCCTCGTCCCCCATCACGCCCGCCGGCCCGGTGCGGTTCCCCGCACCGGGCCGGGCGCGCGTGCGCCTGTGACGTGCTGTGTCTTACGTGTACGCCGTGCCGTACGGGGACGCCGTGCCTTACGCGTACGTGTAGTACGCGCGGTGGTCGAGCATCTGGGCCGGGGTGACGTTGTTCCAGGGGCGCATGGTGTCGTTGAGGTCGACGACGTTCGCGGTCCCTGCGGCCGGCAGGTAGGCCGAGGAGGGGTGCATGCGCTGCCAGTCGGACCACAGCTTGTCGATGTGGGCGTGGTGCAGCCAGAAGACCGGGTCGTTGGGGGAGACGCCGGTGGCCATCTGGCCGCCCATCCACACGTGGACGCTGTTGTGGATGCGACCCGCGCCGCGCCAGCCCTCCAGGTAGTTGCGGAAGCCGCCCTCGGAGGCGCTGTTCCACGGGGCCGTGTCGTAGACCGGCATGGCGAGGACGGCGTCGACCTGGGCGCGCGTGGGCAGCGTGCCCGCGGCGCCCATCTCGCGCTGGAGGAAGTTGCGGTTGTCGACGCTGACGTTGATGGGCCACTTGCCCGTGGAGTAGGCGAAGGGGCCGGTGGTGACTTGCGCGTCACGGCTGCGGCCGTTGCCGCCCATGAAGTCGGCGCCGAAGATCGAGGCGTTGGCCGTGCGGTCGGCGGTCCAGTCCCAGTAGGGGAGCGTGACCGAGGAGTCGACCTTCTGGAGCTCCTGCTCGAACTGGATCAGGAAGCGGCGGTGCCAGGGGAGGAAGGAGGGGGAGCGGTGGCCGACGCGGTCGCCGTTGTCGGTGTCGCTCATGATGAACTCGTTGTGCGTTCTGACGAAGCCGTCGTAGACGCCGGTGCGCTTGAGCTCCAGCAGGGCGTTGACGAAGTTGCGCTTCTCGGTGGCGGTCAGGTTCGCCTGGTTCTTGCGCACTGCCATGGGGTTCGTGTCCTCGTGGGTGAGAGTGTGGGTCGTGGGGTGCGTGCGGCAGTGCGCCGGTTACATCTGGATCGGGACGAGCACCGCGCCCCGGAGCTTCTCGACGGCGGCGCGGGTGAGCGCGAGCGGCTGGTCGAACGTCTGGTAGTGGTTCACGACGCTGATCCAGGAGCCGTCGGCGTTCTGCATGACGTGCAGTTCCTTGCCGTCGATCGTGACGGCGAAGCCGCCGTGGTGGGCCTCGTGGCCGCCGGTGACCGGCCGGCCGACGATGCGGCGGCCCTGGTAGACCTCGTCGAACGCCGCGGGCCCGGTGCCGTGGCCCTCGTGCCCGGTGTGGTCCATGGTGTGGCCGGTGTGGTCGGCCGCCCGGGCGCCGGTGGCGAGCAGCGCCACGCCGGCGGCGGCAGCGGCGGTTCCTCTGAGCACAACGCGGCGGCTCACGTTGGACGACATGGTCGGTCCCCCTCGGGTACGCGCCGACAAGGCGCGGAATGGACGATCAGTAGCGGAAGTCGTCACGAATGCAGCCGTAAATCCCTTTTGATGACGGTTGCTTGTTGTATTTCGTGATCAATCCGTGCGGGGCGGACTCTCGCACGATCGGGAAGGGGGAGGAAAACGGTTGGCCGGTTTTGGGACATTGGGTAAATGAACGGTCAACAAGCGGCGGAGAGAGGAATTTCCGACTCGTGACGTTGTTGACGCAGAGTCAGGAAACTTGGCGGCCGTGAGGGGGTTCGCCGAAAGATCTTCCTGTGGGGCGCCGGATGTGGTGACGCCTCTCACGATGTGAACGTGACGTGAAGGATGCGGCGGTGCGGCGGGTTCCGGCCGTGCGGCCCGGATCTCCGCCTTGCGCGCTGCGTGGCCCCTGGTGCAGGCGCCGCCCTACGCGTAGTGCGCGCGCAGCCGCCCGTACGCCGCCGCCGGGGCCCCCGCGCCGTCCAGCGCCAGCAGTGCCGCGCCCAGCACCGGTGGCGCCGTCACCACCACCGGCACGGCCCCCGGCGCGCGCCGCGCCAGCCCGGCCGCCACCTGCTCGTGCAGCAGGGGATGCCGGGCCGCGAGCACACCGCCGCCCAGCACCACCGGCACCTCGGCCCCCAGCAGACCCAGCCGCCCCAGAGCGACCGCGGCCATGGTGACGATCTCCTCCGCCTGCCGGGCCACGATCCCGCGGGCCACCGGATCACCCGCGGCGGCCACCGCGAACAGCACCGGCACGAGCTCGTGCCGCCGCGCCGCCGCCACCGCGCCCAGGTGCAGCGCCTCGATCAGCGCGGGCATCCCGGCCAGGCCGAAGTGCGCGGGCAGGGCGGCCGCCAGCGCGGTGGGCCCGCCGCGGCCGTCGGCCGCCCGCGCTGCCCACCACAGCGCCTCCTCCGCCAGGTCCGTGCCGCCGCCCAGGTCACCGGAGAACCGCCCGAGCGCCGGAAAGCGGGCCGCCTGCCCGCCCGGCCCGAGCCCGGCGCAGTTGATGCCCGCCCCGCACACCACCGCGACCCCCACCGGCTCGGCCCCGTCGGGCAGCCCCGCCCGCAGCAGCGCGAACGTGTCGTTGGCGACGGCGACCGCCCGCCCCCAGCCGCGGGCGGCGATCTCCGCGGTCAGCCGCTCCTCCTCCACCGGCAGGTCGCAGTTGGCCAGGCAGGCCTGGACGCGGGCGGCGTACGGGAGCGCGGCGGGCCCGGCGGCACGGGCGACCGCGACGGCCCGCTCCACGAGCTCCGCCAGGCCGTCCACCGCGCTCCGCACGTTCCCGCCCTGCGGCTGGAAGCCGCCGCCGCGCGCGGCCCCCAGCACCGCTCCGTCCGGCCCCACCAGCACCACGTCGGTCTTGCTGTTGCCCGCGTCGACCGCGAGCAGCGCGCCGTCCGCGCGCGTCACGCCCACGGGAGGTGGTCCCGGTTGTGCGCGAGGAGGGCGTCGGTCAGCCGGTCGGCGTGGTCGAGCTGCCCGACCAGCGGGTGTGCGAGCAGCGCCGCGAACACCCGCTCCCGGCCGCCCTTGAGCGCGGCCTCCAGCGCCAGGTGCTCGTACGCCGTGACGCTCGCGACCAGCCCCGCGAAGAGCGGCTCCAGCGGGCGCACGGGCCGCGGGTGCGCGCCCCGCGCGTCCACGGCCGCCGGCACTTCGATCACCGCGTCGTCCGGGAGGAAGGGCAGGGTGCCGTTGTTGAGGGCGTTGACGACCTGCACGTCGCCCGTGTCCCGCAGGAGGGACGCGGTCAGAGCCACCGCCGCCTCCGAGTAGAAGGCGCCGCCGCGCTGCTCCAGCAGCGCCGGCTTCTCGTCGAGCGCGGGATCGGCGTACAGGGCCAGCAGCTCCCGCTCCATGGCGGCCACTTGGGCGGCCCGCGACGGCCCGTCGCGCAGCTCCCGGACGACCTCGTCGTGACGGTAGAAGTAGCGCAGGTAGTAGGAGGGCACGACGCCGAGGCGGTCCATGACCGCGCGCGGCATGCGCAGGTCCGCGGCGATCGCGTCCCCGTGCTCGGCGATCAGCCGCGGCAGGACGTCCCGGCCGCCCACGGTCACCGACCGCTCCCACGTGAGGTGGTTGAGGCCGGTGTGCTCCAGCGCCACCTCCCCGGGCGCCACCCCGAGCAGCCGGGCGAACTTCCGCTGGAACCCGATCGCCACGTTGCACAGCCCCACCGCCCGGTGCCCGGCCGCGAGCAGCGCCCGGGTCACGATGCCGACCGGGTTGGTGAAGTCCACGATCCAGGCGTCCGGGCTGCGCCGCCGTACGCGCTCGGCGATGTCCAGCACCACCGGGACCGTGCGCAGCGCCTTGGCGAGCCCGCCCGCGCCGGTGGTCTCCTGACCCACGCAGCCGCACTCCAGCGGCCACGTCTCGTCCTGGAGCCGGGCCGCTTGGCCCCCCACGCGCAGTTGCAGCAGGACGGCGTCCGCGCCGTCGGCGCCCGCGTCCAGGTCCGCGGTCCAGGTGACGCGGCCGGGGTGGCCCTGCCGGGCGAGGATCCGCCGGGCGAGCGGGCCGACGAGCTCCAGCCGCCGCGCGTCCGGGTCGACCAGGACGAGCTCCGTCACCGGCAGCACATCGCGCAGCCGGGCGAAGCCGTCGACGAGTTCGGGGGTGTACGTGGAGCCGCCACCCACCACTGCGAGCTTCAACCGTGACTCCTTCGTCGGTCGCCCCGGGCGGGGCGGCGAGGCCGTGAGGCCGGGACTTCAGGCCGTGTCGAACGCGGTCTCCCGGGCCGCGGCGAGCGCCGTCCGCAGCGCGCCGGTCAGGATCGGGCGGCCCTCGACGGCGCTCAGCCGCAGCTCCGGCCGGGGCAGGGCCAGCCCGGTCAGCTCGGCCTCGGCCATCGCGCGCAGCCGCTCGCCGCCCGCCCGGCACACCGCGCCGGAGAGCACCACCAGCGCGGGGTCGACCACGGCGACGACGGCCGCGAGCCCGGTGGCCAGCCGCCGGCCCAGCTCGGCGAAGACGTCGTCGCCGGCGCCCGGCTGCTCCGCCGCGCGGGCGAGCGCCTCCGCAGCCGTACGGGCCTCGATGCCGTGGGAGCGGGCCAGCGCGACGACGGCAGAGGTGGACACCAGCATCTGGAAGCCCCCGCCGCCGTCGGGGCCGGCCGTGGCGTCGTCCCCGCCGCGGGCGAGCGGCGCGCCCGGCAGCGGCATGTAGCCGATCTCGCCGGCGCCGCCCGTGGCGCCGCGCAGCAGCCGGCCGCCGAGCACGACCGCGGCGCCGACACCGTCGTCCGCCCACACCAGGACGTAGTCGCCGCAGCCCTGCGCCGCACCGGAATGCTGCTCGGCGACGGCGGCGAGGTTGACGTCGTTCTCGATGACGACGGGCGTGCCCAGGGCCACGGTGAGCTCGCCGCGCAGGGTGCGCGACTGCCAGCCGGGCAGGTGCGGGGCGTAGCGCAGGACGCCGGTGCGGGGGTCGAGGGCGCCGGGGGTGCCGATGACGGTGTGGCGCAGGGCGTCCCGGCCGAGCCCGGCCGCGGCGAGGGCGCCGTCGACGGCCTGCGTGACGAGCTCCGCCGTCTCGCGGCCCTCCTGGGGGCGCACGCGGTGCTCGCCGGCGACCGTGCCCGCGATGTCGGCGACCTGCGCGGTGATGCCCTCGGGGTCGACGGCCAGCGCGGCGACGTGGGCGATGCCCGGGTCGATCTCGTACAGCTGGGCGCTGGGCCCGGGCCGCCCGGTGACGCTGCCGGTGCGCCGCACCAGGCCGGCCGTCTCCAGGCGGGTGAGCAGCTGGGAGGCGGTGGGCTTGGACAGGCCGGTCAGCTCGCCGAGGCGGGTGCGGGTGAGGGGGCCGTGGGCGACGAGGAGGTCGAGGGCGGCGCGGTCGTTCATGGCCCGCAGCACGCGCGGCGTCCCCGGGGTTCCGGCCATCTCGTCGGCTCCACGCTCGGTCACGAACTGTTAGGAAACTTTCCTAATGATGACCGGGAGCGTAGGCGTCCGCCGGGCCGGGCGTCAACGCCCCCGCCCGAAAATCGGGCGACGAACCGCCCGGACGATGTTAATTTCCGTGACCATGCACCCGCTCGCCGACCACGACATACGCGCGTCCTTCATCAACTGCTCCAAGGGCGAGGCCCGCCGGATCGCCCTCCCGCGCAACCTCTCTGAACTCCCCTGGGAGGACCTCGACTTCCTGGGCTGGCGGGACCCGGGCGCGCCCGACCGCGGCTACGTCGTCGCCGAGCGGGAGGGAAAGCTGACCGGCGTGACGCTGCGGGTGCCGCAGAGCGGGCCGCGGAGCATGGCGAAGGCCACGATGTGCTCGCTGTGCCTGACGAGCCACCCGGGCTCGGGCGTCTCCCTGCTGGCCGCCAGGCGGGTCGGCCCCGCCGGGCGCGAGGGCAACACGGTCGGCGCGTACATGTGCGCGGACCTGGCCTGCTCGCTCTACGTCCGCGGCCGGAAGGTGCCGCAGATGGCGATGCGTTACAAGGAGACCTTGACCGTCGAGGAGCGAGTCGCTCGCATGCTCGTGAACTTGGACGACTTCCTGCGGAAGGTCCGCCGCGGGGAGGCCCCCGCGGCATAGCCGGGGCTCCGCCCCGGACCCCGGTCCTCAGACGCCGGACAGGCTTGGTCTTTCGCCTGTCCCGCGTTCGGTGCCGGGGTCACTTGCCCAGCGGCATCCCCGGCGCCGCCGGCGGGGGGATCGGCGTCGTCGCCATCGACTGCGGCGAGGACGGGTTGGCCAGGGCGGACGGGGCCGCGACGGCCGCCATCGGGTCCGGCCCCGTGGTTTCCAGATTCGCTTCGAGCGGGCGTCCCACGATGCGGATCCCCTCCGCGTCCAGGGCCTGCTTGATGCGCCAGCGCAACTCCCGCTCGACGCCCAGCGCCTTGCCCGGCATGGTCTTGGCCGACACCCGGATGACCACCGAGTCCAGGTAGATCGCGTTCAGGCCGAGGACCTCGATGGGCTCCCACAGCCGCTCCGTCCACGGCTCGGACTTGTGCATCTCCTCGCCCGTACGGGTGAGGACCTCGCGCACCCGGTCCAGGTCCTCGTCCGCGCGGACCTGGACGTCGACGCCGGCCGTCGCCCAGCCCTGGCTCAGGTTGCCGATGCGCTTGACCTCGCCGTTGCGCACGTACCAGATCTCGCCGTCCGCGCCGCGCAGCTTCGTCACGCGCAGGCCCACCTCGATCACCTCGCCGGAGGCGACCCCGGCGTCGATCGAGTCGCCGACGCCGTACTGATCCTCAAGGATCATGAAGACGCCGGAGAGGAAGTCGGTGACCAGATTGCGGGCGCCGAAACCGATGGCGACGCCCGCCACGCCCGCGCTCGCCAGCAGCGGGGCCAGATTGATCTTCAGGACCGACAGCACGGTGAGCGCCGCCGTGCCCATGATCAGGAACGAGGTGACGCTGCGCAGCACGGAGCCGATGGCCTCCGAGCGCTGCCGGCGCCGCTCCGCGTTGACCAGCAGGCCCCCGAGGGCCGTGCCGTCCACGGCCGAGGCCGTGCGGTTCATCCGCGCTATGAGCTTGGTGATGGCACGCCGGATCAGGGTGCGCATCACGACCGCGATGACCACGATCAGGATGATGCGCAGGCTGTTGCTGAGCCAGATGGACCAGTTCTCCTCGACCCAGCCGGCGGCGTCGTTCGCCGTCCGTTGTGCCTCGTCGAGAGAGACAGGACGGGGCGTCGCGTCTTCTGCGGCCAGGGCGGCGGACCAGAACACTGCAGGAACCCTCCGTGTGTGGTACCGGCCCGCTGACGCGGGCGGGCAGGCCCTCCAGAGTATCGGGACGCAGGTGATCGTCCGTTGCTGTGTTCGAGATGAGACCGGTCCTGAGCGGGGGATGAACAAGATGTGTTCCAAAACACCCGTGACCCGTTACCTGGTCATGGTGGCGCTCCGACCAGGGGCCGGGGGACACTTGCAGGAGATCGTCCCGGCGCGAGCCACGCGCCGCCGGCGTACAAGGAGGCACCCGTGCCGCATGTCCTGGTCCTCAACGCGTCGTACGAGCCGCTCGGCGTCGTACCGCTCCGCCGCGCGCTCATACTCGTCCTCAATGAAAAGGCCGTCAGCCTCGAGGACACCGGC
The DNA here is from genome assembly GCF_044336695.1 of Streptomyces sp. SCA2-17. Taxonomy (NCBI): domain Bacteria; kingdom Bacillati; phylum Actinomycetota; class Actinomycetes; order Kitasatosporales; family Streptomycetaceae; genus Streptomyces; species Streptomyces sp. SCA2-17. The sequence continues at coordinate 1,914,924 of NZ_CP117521.1, read as the reverse complement.
GCCTATATGCACAGTGCAACGTGCACCATCCCCGCTCCCAGCGTGGTTCGCCTCAAACGCTTCGTGCGCGTGCCCTTTCGGGGGCCCGTCCCGCTCACCCGCCGTGCTCTCTTCGCCCGTGACGGCGGGCGCTGCGCGTATTGCGGTGGCGTCGCAACCAGCGTCGACCACGTGGTCCCGCGCAGCCGCGGCGGCCAGCACGCCTGGGAGAACGTCGTGGCGGCCTGCCGCCGCTGCAATCACGTCAAGGCCGACCGGCACGTCGCCGAGCTCGGGTGGCGGCTGCGCCACCAGCCCGCGCCGCCGTCCGGCCTGGCCTGGCGCATCATCGGCACGGGCCATAGGGATCCGCGCTGGCTGCCTTATCTGGAGGCATTCGGCGCGGAGGACGCGATGGCCCGGATCGACGGCATTTCCGCCTGAGGTCCGGGCCATTGTTCTGCCCCTGCCCGCTTCCGGCCCGCTCCTGCCGCGTTCCACGGCGGGAGCGGGCCAGGGCATCACCCCGGGGTCAGGGCGTCACCCCGTACGCCTCCACGCCCCGGAGCGCCTTCCCGCCCTGTACGCGGACGAAGCGCGTGTCCGGCGCGTCCACGCGCACCGGCTCCGTTCCGCCCTTGCCGCAGGACACGGCCGCGTCCCGCCAGGTACGGCCGTCCGCGGACACCTGAATGCGGCAGCGGGCCGCGTCCTGACCGTCCTGCTCGTCCTTCCAGTGCAGCACCAGCCGCCCCAGGCGCACGGGACGGGCCAGCTCCAGCTGCCACAGGCCGTCGCCGCCCGAGGAGCTCCTGGAGGCGGCGTCACGCGCCAGGTCCGGGCCGCCGGCCCGCGGGTAGGCCCGCACGGTCAGCGTCCGCTCCTGGTCGCCCAGGCGCACCGGCACGGTGAAGGTGCGGGCCGAGCCGCCCGCCGGGACCGTGAGCTCGATCCGGGCCGTGGCCACCCCGCCGCGCGCCACGCTCACCTCGGCGGGAGCCGTGACCCGGACCCCGTCGGGCGCCCGCACGGTGAGCTTCTCCCGCACCTGCTCCGGCCGCCGGTTGATCATCCGTACGTCCACCGCCGCCGGGGCCCCGCCGAGCTCCGCGTCGGCCTCCGTGCGCGAGAGCTCGACGTCCGCCGTGGGCGTGTCCGCGAACCACGGGGCGATCTCGTGGACGGGCGGCGGCGTGCCGTCCCCCTCCCACACCACCCGCAGCGCGTCCGCCTTGAGGCCCTTGCCCGGCACCTGCGTCCAGCCGCTGTCCGACACCGCGCCCAGCGGCTGCCAGCCCTTGGCGGCGTCGTGCGCCCACGCCGTGCCGCGCGCGCCCGGCGCCGGGGCGGTGAGCACCGTGACGGCCGTCAGCGGCCGCGGCCGGCCCAGCCGTACGGTCAGCGGCTCGCCCGCGGCGCCCGTGAACGCGGTGGCCGGATCGCCGTCGGTCGCCGCGCCCGCCGAGCGCACCGGCCGGTCCACGCCCGTCCAGCCGTTCGCCCGGGCCAGCGCCCGGTCGAGGAAGGGGGTGAGGACGCCCTTGCCGACCGTCACCGGGCTGTCCTCGACCCGCCCGCGCAGCCGCTGCACGTCCAGCTGGGCCCGCCAGGCCTCCGTGCCGTCGCCGCGGGCCTGCGCGAGCAGCATGTCCAGCGCCCGCGATCCCGCCTCGCCGTGCCGCGCGAGCTGCTCCAGCCACGGGCCGGCCTCGCCGCCGAAGGTCCCCGACAGCCGCTGCGGGGCGTCCCGCATCGTCGCGAAGGCGGCCCGCAGCCGCTGCGCGGCCTCGTCCCGCGCCGCGGCGTCCGTCCCCGACAGGGCGGTCCAGAACGCGTCCAGCAGCGGGCGCAGATACGCCGACTCCTCGCCCCCGAGCACCGACGACGCGTCGTTGCCCGCCAGCGCCCGCAGCGCCTCCCGGGTGCGCGCGTCCGGCCCGGCCAGGTCGTCGACCGCGGCCCGCCACGAGTCCTGGGGACGGTAGCCGCGCGGGTTCCACGCGTAGTCGGCCGCCGTGAACAGCGGGATCCGCGAGACCGCGGCCTGCGACGAGGCGTTGGCCAGCAGCGCGGCGGAGCCCGCCGCGACGGCCGGCTCACGGCCGGTGTACGGGCCGAGGAAGATACGGTCCTGCGCGAAGTCGTTGACCGGGTAGTTGTCCATCGTCACCAGCGGGTGCCCGAACGCCGCCCGGGCGTCCGCCAGTTCACCCCCGGTGATGGTCTTCGGCACCACCCCGACGCCCGTCCACGCCACCTCCACGCGCGGGTCGAGCTCCTCCGCGAGCGCCCGCCGGAACGCCGTCCGGCCGTCCTGGAAGTACTCGGTGGGCAGCAGCGACAGCGGCGCCGCCTCCGCCCCCTTCGCCGCCAGGTGCGCCGCCAGCGCGCCCGCGACCTTCGCCTGCGCCTTCGCCGCCGCCTTCGGCCCCGACCCGAACGCGTCCGCGTCCGCCCCGCAGTGCCACTCGCTGTAGCTCACGTCCTGGAACTGCAGCTGGAACGCCCGGAACCCCAGCGCCCACATGCCGTCCACCTTGCGCTTGAGCGCCCGCAGGTCCTCCGCCGACGAGAAGCACATCGCCTGCCCCGGCGCCACCGCCCAGCCCAGCGTCACGTGGTTGCGGCGCGCCCGCTCGGCCAGCTCCCGGAACTCCTCGCGCTGCGCCGCGGGATAGGCGGCGCGCCAGCGGGCCTGCCGGTACGGATCGTCGCCCGGCGCGTACAGATAGCGGTTCTGCTTGGTGCGGCCCATGAAGTCCAGCTGCGCCAGCCGCTGCTCGCGCGTCCACGGCTCGCCGTAGAAACCCTCCGACAGACCCCGTACGGCCGTGCCCGGCCAGTCGCGCACCACCGCCCCCGCGAATCCCTTCGCGCCGCCCCGCTCCACCGCGAGCTGCCGCAGCGTCTGCACCGCGTGGAACAGCCCGTCGGCACCCGCGCCCGCGAGCGCCGCCGTCGGCCGGCCCGCCACCTGACCCGTCGCCAGCCGGTAGCCTCCGGCCGGCAGGTCCCCGGCCTCCGGCGCGCCCAGCGCCCGCAGCGCCTCCTCGGCGCCCCGCCCGCCCGCGTAGACGATCAGCCCGCTGGGGGGCGGCGTCCCGCCGGGGGCCGCGTCCACGACCGTACGGGCGCCCGCCGCGCGCAGTACTTCCCGCAGCGCCTCGACCGCGTACGGGTCCGTGCCCGGCTCCGCCATCAGCGTGACCTCGTCGCCGGCCGGGGCGAACGAGCCGAGCGCGCGCGAGGCCTGGGGCCGCGGCCACACCGGCGGCAGCGCGCCGTCGCTCTGCGGGTCGGTCGCGGCGGCCGCGGCGTCGTCCGGGCGGGGCGCGGCCGAGCTCCCGGGCGCGCCCGCCAGCAGGCCGCTGAGCAGGGCCGCCGCCAGGACGGTCACCCCGGCGCGCCGGGGCCGCGCGGGCCCGTGGCCGCCGGCTGAGGTGCCGCAGGAGTCGCTGCCCCGGAAGTGCACGGCCGTCTCCCTCGCCCTCTTGGTACTCCGGACGGGGGCGAGCCCATCACCAGCCGGTGGGCGTGTCAACGCACGTGACCGAAGTGCCTGTATTGCCCGGCGCGTCGACGGCGAAAGCCGAACGTCCGCGGGTGAACGGGAATTCGGGTGGTGTCCCGCCGCCCGGCGGCGGGTACGGCCTTCGGCACGGACACCTGCGGAGGTGGTGATGGCCGACGTGCTCACGGCCAGAGCGCGGCTCGCCGCACTGCACGGCATCGCGACGTCGTACGGCCCCGCGCCCGGCCGCAGCGTGGAAGTGCCCGAGGACACCGTCGTCGCCGTCCTCGCCGCGCTCGGCGTCGACGCCGCCACGCCCGCCTCCGCGCGCGAGGCCCTCGCCGCCCACGAGGAAGCCGCCCGGCGCAGGCTGCTGCCCGCCACCGTGGTCCTGCGCGCGGGCCGCGGCGCGCTCCCGGCGCTGCCGCCCGGCACCGAGGCGTGCGTGGAGACCGAGGACGGCGCCGTCCTCGTCCTGGACGCCGCACGGCCCCCCGCCGCGCTCCCGCCCGGCACGCACCTGCTGCGCGCCCACGCCCCCGACGGCCGCACCGCCGCCGCGCCCCTGATCGTCGCCCCCGGCCGGCTGTCCGCCCCGCCCGCGCGCGGCCACGGCTTCCTTCTCCAGCTCTACTCCCTGCTCTCCGCCCGCTCCTGGGGCATGGGTGACCTCGGCGACCTGACCGCGCTCGCCACCTGGTCCGCCGCCGCCTTCGGCACGGACTTCGTCCAGGTCAACCCCCTGCACGCGGCCGTCCCCGGCGCCGGCGGCGCCCCCACCGACCCCTCGCCGTACCGGCCCTCGTCCCGCCGCTTCCCCGACCCCGTCCACCTGCGCGTCACGGACGTCCCCGAGTTCGCCCTGCTCACCGGCGAGGCCCGCGAGCGCGCCGGGCTGCTCCTCGGCCGGGCCGCCGCCCTGCGCGACGCCGTCCTCCACAAGGGCGAGCTCATCGACCGCGACGCCGCCTGGGAGCTCAAGCGGCGCGCCCTGGAGCTCGTGCGCACCGTGCCGCTCGCCCCCGCCCGCCGCTCCGCCTACGAGGCCTACGCCGCCGAGCAGGGCCGCGCCCTCGAAGACCACTGCACCTGGAACGCCCTGGCCGAGCTGCACGGCCCGCACTGGCGCTCCTGGCCCGGCGGGCTCGCCGACCCCCGCTCCGCCGCCACCGCCCGCGCCCGCGACCGCCTGGCCGGCCGCATCGGCTTCCACCGCTGGCTCGCCTGGCTCACCGACGAGCAGCTCGGCGCCGCCCAGCGCGCCGCCCGTGCCGCCGGCATGCGCATCGGCCTCGTCCACGACCTCGCCGTCGGCGTCCACCCCTCCGGCGCGGACACCTGGGCGCAGCAGGACGCCTTCGCCACCGGCATGTCCGTCGGCGCGCCGCCCGACGCCTTCAGCCCCCGCGGCCAGGACTGGGGCCTGCCGCCCTGGCGCCCCGACGCCCTGGAGGCCTCCGGCTACCGCCCCTACCGCGAGACGCTGCGCGGCCTCCTGCGGCACGCCGGCGGGCTCCGCGTCGACCACGTCATGGGCCTCTTCCGGCTGTGGTGGGTGCCCGAGGGCGAGGAGCCGACCCGCGGCACGTACGTGCGCTACGACGCCGAGGCCATGCTCGGCGTCCTCGCCCTGGAGGCGCACCGCGCGGGCGCCACCGTCGTGGGAGAGGACCTCGGCACCGTCGAGCCCGGGGTGCGCGAGGAACTGGCCGAGCGCGGCGTGCTCGGGACGTCCGTGCTGTGGTTCGAGCGGGACTGGGCCACTGCCGCGGCCGCGCCCCTGCCGCCCGGCCGGTGGCGCGCCGGCTGCCTCGCCACCGCCACCACGCACGACCTGCCCAGCACCGCCGCCCGGCTCAGCGGCGACCACGTCGGCCTGCGTCACCGGCTGGGGCTGCTCGCCCGCCCGCTCGCCGAGGAGCAGCGGGAGGACGCCCGCGACGTGGGGGAGTGGCTGGAGCTCTTCGCGCGGCTCGGGCTCCTGCCCGAGGGGCCGCACGGCGAGGACGGCGAGGTCGACGAGGAGGCGCTCGTCCTGGCCGTCCACCGCTTCCTGCTGCGCACCCCCGCCCGGCTCATCGGCGTCTGGCTGCCCGACACCGTCGGCGACCGCCGGCCGCAGAACGTGCCCGGCACGTGGGACGAGTACCCCAACTGGCGGCTGCCCGTCGCCGGGCCCGACGCGCGCCCGCTGTCCCTGGAGGAGCTCATGGCCTCGCCCCGGCTGCGGGCCCTGATGGCCGAGGTGGGAGCGGCGGGGGAGCCGTAGCCCCACCCCCGGGCGCGCGGGCCTCTTATGCTCCCGATATCTTGAAGCCGTGAGCTCTAAGAACAAGAACGCCGTGCGAGCCGGTGCCATCTCGGCCGGCACGCTGCTGATGCTGCTGATGTCGTCCCCCGCGTTCGCGCTCACCCGCGACGACGGTGACGACCCGGGTCCGGGCCTGAGCGTGATCAACACGCTCGGCCTCTACGTCGCCGCGCCGATCGTCCTCTTCCTGGTGATCGCCGGCCTCACGATGGTCGCCGCCAGGCACTCGGACAACCCGCACACCGTCGACACCCACCACCCGCGCACGCGCTAGCCGCTCCGTTCCGCTTCAGCCCGGTGCCCCGGTCCTTCAAGGACCGGGGCACCGGGCTTTTGTGCGTCCTTTTGCGCGCCCCGCCGCGGTGTGTTCCCGCCCTCATTCCGGAGCCAGGGATTTCGCTTTACGGCCGGCTTAACCTACGGTGTCGTAACCTACGGAGCCGTAAGTACGATCATCCCCTGGAGCTGTCCGTGACCATCGCCCCCCTCCGCCACCATGCCCGGGCCGTGTGGAGCGACAGCCGCCTGCTGTACGCGCTCGAAGAGGTCGTCGAAGCCGAGCTCAACCGGCATCTGAAGATCGCCAAGGAATGGATGCCGCACGAGTACGTGCCCTGGAGCGACGGCCGCGACTTCGACGGCGTCATGGGCGGGGAGGCCTGGGCGCCCGAACAGTCCAAGGTCACCGACATCGGCCGCACCGCGCTCGTCGTCAACCTGCTGACCGAGGACAACCTCCCCAGCTACCACCACGAGATCGCCCAGCTCTTCGGACGCGACGGCGCGTGGGGCACGTGGGTGCACCGCTGGACCGCGGAGGAGGGCCGGCACGGCATCGTCATGCGGGACTACCTGCTGACCTCGCGGGCCGTCGACCCCGTCGCCCTGGAGCGGTTCCGGATGTCCCACATGAGCGAGGGCTTCGAATCCGACAACCGGCACAGCATGCTGCACTCGGTCGCGTACGTGGCCTTCCAGGAGCTCGCCACGAGGATCTCGCACCGCAACACGGGGCGGCACTCCGGTGACCCCGTCTGCGAGCGGATGCTCGCCCGCATCGCCACGGACGAGAACCTCCACATGGTCTTCTACCGCAACCTGCTGGGGAAGGCCTTCGAGCTGGCCCCGGACCAGACGATGGCCGCCGTCCGCGACGTCGTCGTCAACTTCCGCATGCCGGGGCACGGCATCCCCGGCTTCGAGCGGGCGGCCGCCCAGATGGCGATCGGCGGGATCTACAACCTCCGCATCCACCACGACGACGTCCTCCAGCCGGTCCTCCGCTTCCTGAAGGTCCTGGAGATCACCGGCCTGGGCCCGGAGGGCCTCCGCGCCCAGGACGAGCTCGGCGCGTTCATGACGGACCTGGACACCCAGGCAACGAAGTTCGACGAACGCCGCGCGGCGCTACTGGCGCGGCGCGCGGCGCGGAACGCGTAGGGTCCCCAAGGGCGCCGGGCACCCTTGAATCCGCCGCGACGGCGCCGTACGGGCTCAGGCGGGCCCGGCACCGCCGGATTCCGCCGCTGTGGCTGATCGCCGCGGCGGCGGAATGAAGGGTGCGAGCACCCTTCACCCGAGGCTGAGGTCAAGGGTGCTCCCGCATCCTTGAATCCGCCGCGACGGCGAGAAACCCCCGCGGCGCGGTCCGGCGGTGCCGTACGGGCTCAGGCCGGTCCGGCACCGCCGGCAACCGCCGCTGTGGCGGATCGCCGCCGCGGCGGGGTGCAGGGTGCGTGCCCCGCACCCTGCACCTGAGGGCGAGCCCTAGCTCGCTGCGCTCGCATCCGCGGACTGCGCCCGCAGGGCCCGCTCCACGCCCGCGCGGGACTCCATCACCAGACGCCGCAGCGCCGCGCTCGGGGACGCCGACGCCAGCCACGCGTCCGTCGTGTCCAGGGTCTCCTGGGAGACGAGGAGCGCGGGGTACAGCCCGACCGCGATCTGCTGTGCGATCTCGTGGCTGCGGGTCTCCCACACCGGCTTGACCGCCGCGAAGTACTTCGCGGCGTACGGCGCGAGCAGCTCCCGCTGGTCGGACTGGACGAAGCCGCCGATGACGGCTTCCTGCACCGCGTTGGGCAGGGTGGCCGACTCCACGACCGCCTTCCACGCCGCGTCCTTCGCCTCCGCGGTGGGCCGCGAGGCCCGCGCGGCCGCCGCGTACCGCTCGCCCGCCGACGTCCGGTCGCGGTCGAGCTCGGCCGCGATGGCGGCCTCGTCCGCACGGCCGGTCGCCGCGAGGCGGCCGAGGAGCGCCCAGCGCAGCTCGGTGTCGACGGCGAGCCCGTCGATCTTCTCGGTGCCGTCGAGGAGCCCCTGGAGCAGGTCGAGCTGCTGCTCGGTACGCGCGGTGGCCGCGAACGCCCGCGCCCACGCGAGCTGGTGGTCGCTGCCGGGCGCGGCGGCCCGCAGGTGCTCGAGGGTCGCCTCGGTCCACCGGGCGAGGCCCGTCGCCCGCCACTCGGGGGCGGCGTACAGGTCCATGGCGAGCTTGACCTGCCGCTGGAGCGACTGGACGACGCCGATGTCCGACTCCTTGGCGATGCCGGAGAGGACGAGCGCGAGGTAGTCGCGCGCGGCGAGCTCGCCGTCGCGGGTCATGTCCCACGCGGAGGCCCAGCACAGGGCCCGCGGCAGCGACTCGGTGAAGTCGCCGAGGTGGGCGGTGACGGTCGCCAGGGACTGCTCGTCGAGGCGGACCTTGGCGTACGACAGGTCGTCGTCGTTGAGCAGCACGACGGCCGGCCGGGCCTTGCCGACGAGCGCGTCGACGGACGTCAGCTCGCCGTCGACGTCGAGCTCGATCCGCTCGGTGCGGACGAGCTTGCCGCCCTCCAGCTCGTACAGGCCGACCGCGATCCGGTGCGGCCGCAGCGTCGGCTCGCCGGTGGCGCCGGCGGGCAGCGCGGGCGCCTCCTGGCGGACGGCGAAGGAGGTGATGACGCCGGACGCGTCGGTCTCGATCTCCGGGCGCAGGATGTTGATGCCGGCGGTCTCCAGCCACAGCTTCGACCACGTGGTCAGGTCACGCCCGGAGGTCTTCTCCAGCGCGCCGAGCAGGTCCGTCAGGCGCGTGTTCTTGTAGGCGTGCTCCTTGAAGTACGCCTGGACGCCGCGGAAGAACGCGTCCTCGCCCACGTAGGCGACGAGCTGCTTCAGCACGGACGCGCCCTTGGCGTAGGTGATCCCGTCGAAGTTGACGAGGACGTCGTCCAGGTCGCGGATCTCGGCCATGATCGGGTGGGTGGAGGGCAGCTGGTCCTGCCGGTAGGCCCAGGTCTTCATGGAGTTCGCGAACGTGGTCCACGCGTGGGGCCAGCGCGAGCCCGGGGCGGAGGCCTGGCAGGCGATCGAGGTGAAGGTGGCGAACGACTCGTTCAGCCACAGGTCGTTCCACCACTCCATGGTGACGAGGTCGCCGAACCACATGTGGGCGAGCTCGTGCAGGATCGTCTCGGCCCGCGTCTCGTACGCGGCGTCCGTGACCTTCGAGCGGAAGACGTACTGGTCGCGGATGGTGACCGCGCCGGCGTTCTCCATCGCGCCCGCGTTGAACTCCGGCACGAACAGCTGGTCGTACTTCGGGAACGGGTAGGCGTAGTCGAACTTCTCCTCGAACCAGTCGAAGCCCTGCCGCGTCACCTCGAAGATGTCGTCCGCGTCCAGGAACTCGGCCAGCGAGGGACGGCAGTAGATGCCCAGCGGAATGCTGCGGCCGTCCTTCTCGTACGTGCTGTGCACGCTGTGGTACGGGCCGGCGATCAGGGCCGTGATGTACGTGGAGATCCGCTGCGTCGGCGCGAAGCGCCAGACGTGGTCGGCGGGCCGCTCGGGGGTCGGCGAGTTGGAGATGACCGTCCAGCCCTCGGGCGCCTTCACGGTGAAGGTGAAGACGGCCTTCAGGTCGGGCTGCTCGAAGGAGGCGAAGACGCGCCGCGCGTCCGGCACCTCGAACTGCGTGTACAGGTAAGCCTGCTGGTCGACCGGGTCGACGAAGCGGTGCAGGCCCTCGCCCGTATTGGTGTACGCGCAGTCCGCGACGACCTTCAGCTCGTTGCGCCCGGCCACCAGGCCCGGCAGCGCGATCCGGCTGTCGGCGAACACCTCGGCCGGATCGAGGGCGGTCCCGTTCAGCACGACCTCGTGCACCGCGGGCGCCACCAGGTCGATGAACGTCTCCGCGCCCGCCTCGGCCGCGTCGAAGCGCACCAGGGTCTCGGAGCGGTAGGTGCCCCCCTCCTGCGCGCCGGACAGATCGAGGTCGATCTCGTACGAGTCGACGGTCAGCAGCGCCGCCCGCCGCTGTGCCTCTTCGCGGGTCAGATTCGTTCCAGGCACCTGGGCATCTCCTTAACTTCGCGACTTTCCGGCCATCCTTCCACGAGGGGTACCACGAGAGGACCCGGGTTTTTCCGGAAGCGAAACGTCCGCGTCACCCGGCCCGGAGCGGGCGGGTGGCGCGGACGGACGGGAGAAGGGGTCAGCCCTTGAGTTCGGCCGCGACCAGCTCCGCGATCTGCACGGCGTTCAGCGCCGCACCCTTGCGGAGGTTGTCGTTGGAGAGGAAGAGCGCGAGGCCGTTCTCGGCGGTCTCGTCGACGCGGATGCGGCCCACGTAGGAGGCGTCCTTGCCGGCGGCCTGGAGCGGGGTCGGGATCTCCGAGAGCTCGACGCCGGGCGCGTCCTTGAGCAGCTCGTACGCGCGCTCGACGCTGACCGGGCGCTCGAAGCGGGCGTTGACCTGGAGGGAGTGGCCGGAGAAGACGGGCACGCGGACGCAGGTGCCGGAGACCTTGAGGCCCGGGATCTCCAGGATCTTCCGGGACTCGTTGCGCAGCTTCTGCTCCTCGTCGGTCTCGAAGCGGCCGTCGTCGACGATCGAGCCGGCCAGCGGGAGCACGTTGAAGGCGATGGGGCGCTTGTAGACGCCGGGCTCGGGGAACGCGACGGCCTCGCCGTCGTGGGCGAGCTCGGGGGCCCGCTCGCCGACGGCGCGGACCTGGCCGTCGAGCTCCGCGACGCCGGCCACGCCCGAGCCGGAGACGGCCTGGTAGGTGGTGGCGACGAGGGCCGTCAGGCCGGCCTCCTCGTGCAGCGGGCGCAGCACGGGCATGGCGGCCATCGTGGTGCAGTTCGGGTTGGCGATGATGCCCTTGGGACGGTCCTTGACCGCGTGCGGGTTGACCTCGGAGACGACCAGCGGGACGTCGGGGTCCATGCGCCAGGCGGAGGAGTTGTCGATCACAACGGCGCCCTGCCCGGCGACCTTCTCGGCCAGCGCCCGCGAGGTGGCACCGCCGGCGGAGAAGAGCACGATGTCCAGGCCGGTGTAGTCGGCCGCCCCGGCATCCTCGACGGTGATCTCCGTGCCCTTCCAGGGGAGGGTGGACCCGGCGGAGCGCGCCGAGGCGAACAGCCGCAGCTCGCTGACCGGGAAGTCCCGGTCGGCGAGGATCTTGCGCATGACTCCGCCGACCTGCCCGGTGGCTCCGACGATTCCGATCCTCATGAGGGCTCCCTACTCATGTACATCACATGCAACCTGCTGCCAGGGACGTCCCGCCTGGGCACGCCGGTTCCATCATGTGGTCACACCCGTACCAAAAGTCCAATCCTTTGACCGGTGTGCGAGAAGGGCCCGGCGGCGCCGGAAATCTTCAGCCGAGGCGCAGGTCCGCCCGGACATCCTCCGGGCGGCCGGCGGCGCCGGGATCCGCCGGGCCGCCGACCCTGACCTGGGCCGACGCCGTGCCGCCGGCCTCCCGGCAGGCGAGGGTGTACGTCCCCTCCGCCGGGGCGGTGAGCGCGAAGCGGCCTTCGCCGTCGGTGACGGCGGCGATGTCGGGCAGGGGCACCGGCCCGGCGGTGAAGGCCACGCGGGCCCCGGCGACGGGAGCGCCCGCGGCGTCGCGGACCGTGCCGCGGATCACGCCGGCGGGCGCCGGGGAGGGGCTCATGAGCGCTCGGTCATCGGGGGCGGGTCACGCCTTCCAGGCCACGAAGTTGTTGTAGACCGGCGTGGTGATCCGGGTCCCGGAGTTCACCCGGGCCCCGCCGTACGCGTGGACGGCGATCCCGTACCGGTCGTTGCCGATGATCCGGTAGACGGAGCTGCCGCTCTGCCCGCCGAAGGTGTCGATGTCGTAGTACACCTTGCGCGGGCCCACCGAGTCGACGCGGCGCGCGTCGTACCAGAGCGTGGCGTACGGCTTGTCGCCCGGATAGCCCGCGATGTTGCCGGTGACCTGGAGCAGGTCCGCGTCGGACCAGACGCCGAAGCCGAACCAGCCGGTCTGCGTGCCCAGGTCCGAGGGCAGGATGATCGCGCCGTAGTCGTAGTTCTCGTCGCCGCTGCCGGTCCAGCCGGTCACCGACCGGAAGTTCGTGCTGACGACCGGCCCGTAGCAGACGGTGCTGCCGTTGCGGCCCGGCCAGACCTTGATGCTGCGGACCCAGCCGTCGCGCCCGGGGACGCCGCTGTTCTTGATGAAGACGACGTGCCCGGCGGTGGCGATGGTGTGCGGGCCGATGAACCAGCCGGTGCCGAGCCAGGCGCTGCCGTCGGCGGCGGTGATCTCCAGGAAGCAGTGCACGCGCCACGGGTAGACGCAGGTGTTGGTGATCTGCACCCGGTCGTCCGGGCCGTGGACGGTCTCCGGGCCGGCCGGCGGCCCGAAGGAGGCCTCGCCGATGTCGGGCAGGGGGCCGCCGAAGGGGCCGCCGTCCTCGGGCGCCTCGGGCAGCTGGTAGCCCTCGACGGGCTCGGTGCCGGCGGAGCTGCCCGTGGGGGGCGCGTCGCCCTCGCCCGTGCCGGGCTGCTGGAACACGGGCCGGCCGTCGGCGGGCAGCAGGCCCGCCGGGGATTCGCTGGAGACGGGGGTGTGGGGGTCCAGTGGCATGGCGGAACCGTCCCTTCGACGGCAAGGTCCGCAGACCGCATCGAATAGGGCATAAGCGCACCCTGCGCTCGAATCTCCTCCGGGAACCCGGGCCGCGGTAGGGGCGCGGAGGGGCGGGGGAAAAGGCACTCGAAGCGCGCGAGGGGCGGGCGTCCATACCGTGCGCCCGCCCCCCTTGGACCAGCCTGATGGGCCTCGATCAGCTGTGACCGGCCTTGGCCGGCCCTGATCGGCCGCCCTCGCGGCGCGTCCGGCTAGCCGGCGACCTTCTCGATCTTCACGCTGCCGTTGCCCGCGACCGTCCCGGCCGCGTTGACCAGCTGCACGTCACCGAAGAAGGACCGGCCCTCGGGAGCCGCCCCCGCGACCACGACATCCGCCGTGACCTGCGCGGACTGCCCGGCGCCGAGCTTGACCGCCGCACCGTCGGCGACCTTGATCTCGCCCAGCGAGGGAGCGAAGTACACGTCGCGGTAGTCGTACGCGGTCGAGCCCGCGGGCACCGAGTAGCCCGTGACCTCGATGGTGTACTCGCCCGCCGCCGGCTTGGCCAGGCTCACGAGCTCGTCGGAGCCGCCGCTGGTGGAGGCGCCCACGGCCTTGCCGTCCTTGTAGACGGTCAGGTCCAGGTCGGCCTTGGCGTCCGCGGTGCCGCCGATCGCGGCGTCGAAGCGGCTGACGCCCGCGCCGAGCGTGACCTTGGTGACCTGCTTCTCGCCCTCCTTGATCACCGGGCGGGCGATCTTCGAGGAGCCGAGCTGCCCGCCCTTGAGCTTGCCGTCGAGCGCGGCGAAGCCGTTGACGGCCTTCCAGGTCACGGCGGCCGGGGTGCCGATCTTCGCCTCGGGCACGGTCTGCACCGCCGGGTCGAAGGTGACGCCGAGCGCGGTGGCCGTCAGCGTGTACGGGTTCTCCAGCAGCGGCGAGGTGCGCCGCGACTCGACCTCGATCTCCCAGACGCCCGGCAGCGGGTTGGCGTAGCTGCGCAGGTCCGGGCGGCACTTGTTGGCCGGGTTCGGGTAGTTCGGGTAGCAGTTGACGGTGGAGGTCTCGTCAACGGGCACACCGTAGGGGTTGATCGCGATGAACCGGGTCTGGCTGTCCTTGGCCAGACCGCCCAGCGCGACCTCCAGCGTCTTCGCGCCCTTCGGCACGCTCACGAAGTACGACGTGGTGGCGTTGCGCACGGCCGTGGCGGTCTTCTGCACCACGAACGAGGGCGCGGCGACGGGCTCCGCGGCGACGACGGTCGTGAGGACCTGCTTGTCGATGCCCTCGGTGCGGTCGTCGTCCAGGGTGAGGATCGCGCTGTGCAGGCCGGCCGTCTTCGGCTTCGCCTTGACCTTGACGGTCACGGGCTTGTTCAGCGGCAGCTTGACCTCGTCCTCGCCGTCGAGCTTGAACGTGCCGTCGTTGTTGCGCCACTTCAGCTCGTGCCACACGGCCTTGTCCGGCCCGGAGGTGCGGGTGACCGTGACCTCGTACGTACGGGTCTCGCCGGCCTTGAGCCCGCCCTCGCGGTCGTAGAGGCCGGTGCCGAAGCCGGGGGTCTTCAGCGCGCCGGACAGCGCGGTGGAGACGGGAGCCTTCACGGTGTAGTCGTGGGCGGTGGCGTGCTCGCGCAGCGCCTCCCACGCGTCCTCGATGCTGATGAGGCCCGCGCCCTGCTCGTAGGCCTGCGCGCCCTTGATCTGCTTGGCGGTGCTGGTCAGCGCCGTGCGCAGGTCGGCCGGGGTGAGCTTCATGTTCTTCTGCTTGGCGGCCGAGATCAGCAGCGCGGAGGCGCCGGCGGCTTGCGGGGAGGCCATCGAGGTGCCCTGCAGCATGCCGTAGCCGGGCGGCAGGTCGTAGCCGGCCTCCTTGACGGGGGCGCCCGCCTCCCAGGTCGGCGTGGTGTTGATCGACGCGCCGGGAGCGGTGATCGTCGGGGTGAAGCCGCCGTCCTCGCGCGGGCCGCGGGAGGAGAAGGGCATCATCGCGTACTTGGTCTTCACCTCCGAGCCGTAGTTGGCGGCCCAGGTCTCCTTGGAGATGGACGCGCCGACGCTGATGACCTTGTCGGCCAGGCCGGGGTCGCCGATGGTGTTGGCACCGGGGCCGCTGTTGCCCGCGGAGATCACCAGCTGGACGCCGTAGGTGTCGATCAGGCGCGTGTAGAGCTCGGAGCGGGCGTTGTTGCCGTCGTTGAGCGCGGGGAGCCCGCCGATCGACATGTTGACGATGTCGACGCCGCGGTTGACCACGAGGTCGATCATGCCCTCGGTGAGGGCGACGTTGGTGCAGCCGCCGCTCCAGGTGCAGGCCCGGGAGGAGACGAGCTTGGCGCCGGGCGCCGCGCCGTTCATCTTCCCGCCGAAGAGGCCGTTGGCCGCGGTGATGCCCGCGACGTGCGTGCCGTGCTCGGACTCGATGACGCCGATGTTGACGAAGTCGGCCTTCTTGCCGACCCAGTCGCCGCCCTTCGGGTCCATCGGCACGTCCTTGCGGACCTGCACGACGAACGGGATGCGCTCGGCGATGGGCGTCTTCGGGTCGTCCTTGCCGAAGTAGCCGACCTGGAACCCGTCCTTGTAAGGCTTGAGCTCTTCGTCGTTGGTGAAGTTGCCGTCGTCGTCGAGGTCGACGCGGACGGTGCCCTTCGCCTTGTCGTAGAGGACGGCCCACGCGTCGGTGGTGTCGCCGTCCCGGTTGAGGTCGCCCTTCATGTCGCCGCCGGCGGTGACGTTCTCCCGGAAGAGGGCGACCTGGTAGGTGCCGTTGCCGGGCGCCGTGTAGCTGCGGCCGTTGAACGAGAACGACGGGCCGGAGACGTCGGCCGTCATCGGCAGCCAGGTGCCGTCCTGGTCGGTGAGCGGGTCGGTCGCCGTGACCCAGTCGACGATCTTGCGCTCGCCGGTGCTGGTCTTCTGGAGCGCCGGGTGGCCGAGGTCGATGCCGGAGTCGAGGATGCCGATGGTCACGCCGCGGCCGTCGGCCTTGGGGTGGTCCTCGGTGAAGCCCACGGCGCCGGTCTCGAAGGCCGGCTGGTACGGGTTCTTCGCCGGGGTGTCCTTGCCGGGGCCAGGGAAGGTGCCGGCCTTGGCGCCGCGGGCGCCCTCGGCCGCGTCGGCGCGCGGCGCCGGGTCCGGCAGCTTGATCTCCTGCTTGAGGTCGATGCCGTGCACCGATCCCAGCTTCTGCGCCTCGGCGATGGCGGCGTCGGCCTTGGCCGTGGGCACGGTGGCCCGGACGTAGCCGAGCTTGTCGTCCGTGCGGCCCACGGACGCGCCCTTGATGGCCCCGAGCTTGCCGGTGACCTGGCCGGTCTGCCCCGGGGCGGTGGCGATCATCATGGTGACCGTCTTGTCGCCGCCGGCCTTGGCGCCGGCGAGGAGGGCGGCGTCCTGCGAACCGAGCTTGTCCGCCGGGGATTTGACCGGTCCCGGGGCGGGCAGCGGGTCGTCGGCGAAGGCGGGCGCCGCGCCCGCGGCCGAGAGTGCGGCCACGAGGGAGGCCGCGACGGCTATTCGCGCCGTGCGTCTGGAGCCGCCGGGGCGGGTGGTGCGGGATTCGGGGGTCATGACCATCCCTGGCTGAAATTGACGTGAAGGTGCCGCTGAACAGCGGACGTCCGGAAATCGGAGCCGGATGACCGATCACTTTTATGGAAGTGACGGGGGTTTGGGGAGAGTTGTCGGAGCGCGAAGGTAAGGATGGCGTAAACCCGCCAGGCGCCACTCGGGAGGAAGCGTGACGGAGGCCGTGAAGCGGTCAGCGGCGTTCTCGCAGCTCAGAGGCTGTAGGGCAAACGGACTACAGCACGCGCCCCAAAGGCGGCCCAGTGTTCCCCCCGAGAGTGAACGCTGAGTGAGCGTCAGTCCGCCAGGGGACGAGTGCTGTATGTCCGTTCGCATTCGCCAAGATCGATGTGCGGTGATCGGCGGCGGCCGTTGCGGCCGCGTTCACGCCCAGGTCACCCCCGCTGCCAACGATCCTCGGTAGGAAGGATCGCTGCCGGCACGCTCCGTAGCCCGTAGCCCGCTTCGCGTTCGCACTCGGGGAGACCGCTATGCACCGCAGATCCGACAGATCCGCAGACGCCCGCCTCGACCGCCGCACGTTCCTCGCGGCAGCGGGTGCCGCGACCGCCGCCACCGGCATCGGCCTGGCCCTGGGCACCGACGCCGTACCGGCCGCGGCGCAGCCACCGGATCCGGTCCCGGGGGCACCGGGGGCCGCCTCCGCGGGCGCGAACGCCGCGTCCGTCTACGGCCCGAACGGCGCCGGCACCACGCTCGTCTCGGTCGCCGCCCCGCGCGGCACCGGCGGCTACCGGCGGCTCGGCGACGGCCCCGGCTGGCCCCGGCAGACCCGCTCCGAGCTGGCCGAGCCGCAGCGCGGCCGCGAGGACCGGCGCACGACCCTCGCGTCCTTCGTGCAGTTCACCGACCTGCACCTGACGGACGTCCAGCACCCGCTGCGCTACGAGTTCTTCCGGGCCGGCGAGCCCGGCGCGTGGCGGCCGCACGAGGCGCTGACCCTGCCCGGCGTCGTCTCGCTCATCGAGCGCGTCAACCGGCTCCGGCACGGGCCCGCGACGGGCTCGCCGCTGTCCTTCGTCATCACCACCGGCGACAACGGCGACGAGAACGCCAAGATCGAGGCGGAGTGGTTCCTGACCGCCATGAGCGGCGGCCGCATGACCCCCAACACCGGTGACCCGCGCCACTACGAGGGCGTCCAGAACAGCGGCCTGAAGCTCTTCTGGCAGCCCGAGAGCGCCCTGCGCGACCAGGACAAGCAGGCCGGCTTCCCGCGCATCCCCGGCTACCTCGGCGCGGCCACCCGCCAGGTCAACAGCCCCGGCCTCAACATCCCGTGGTACTCCACCTACGGCAACCACGACGGCCTCTCCGGCGGCTGCTACCCGGCCGCGGGCACCTTCATCGCCGAGGCCGCGACCGGCGGCAAGAAGCTCCAGACCATCTCGGCCGCCGAGGCCAAGTGGCTGATGGAGGGCGAGTCCAAGGGCGTCGACCCCAAGGGCAAGCGCATAGAGGATCTGCTCAAGGCGCACAAGAAGGAGATGCGCTCCGTCACCCCCGACCCCCGCCGGGTCCCGCTGACGGCGCGTCAGTACGTGGCGGCCCACCTCGACCCGCGCTACAAGGGCCGCGGCCCCGTCGGCCACGGCTACACCCGCGAGAACCTCGACACCGGCAACCTCTACTACTCCTTCAAGATCTCCGACAAGGTCATCGGCATCAGCCTCGACACCACCGACCCCGGAGGCCACTACCAGGGCTCCCTCGGCACCGCCCAGCTGCGCTGGCTGGAGGACACCCTGAAGCGCTACGCGGACAAGTACGCCCTCGTCTTCAGCCACCACCCCAGCTGGAGCATGGACAACCTCACGCCCGACCCCACCCGCCCCGGCGAGGACCGCCACGACGGCAACGAGCTCATCGCCGTCCTCCAGGACCACAGCAACGTCCTGGCCTGGATCAACGGCCACAGCCACCGCAACCGGATCCGCCCCCGCGGCACCTTCTGGGAGATCGCCACCGCCTCGCACGTCGACTACCCGCAGCTCGCGCGCGTCATCGAGGTCGCGGACAACCACGACGGGACGGTCTCGCTCTTCACCACCCTCATCGAGTCCGCCGCGCCCTACCGCACCGACTTCGGCGACCTCTCCCAGACCGGCCTCGCCTCCCTCTACCGCGAACTCGCCTTCAACGCGCCCGGATCGGACACCTCCCTCGGCGGGGCGCCCGGCGACCGCAACACCGAGCTCCTGCTGTCCCGCCGCTGAGGCGGCCTCACCGGGGCAGCACCACCAGATACGCGGCGGGGTCGCGGTCGGCCGACGCCATCAGGGCGGTACGGACCACCGCGGCCTGCTGCTGCGGCGACTCCCGCAGCTTCTTCGGCGTGACGTGCACGACCATCACCCCGAGCCGCTCCAGGTGCTCCCGCTTGCGGAACTGCGCCGACCACACCGCGTCCTCGTCCTGCCGGGGCGTGCGCGCGTCGATCTCCACGGCCACGCTGTGCTCGGGCCAGTACGCGTCCACCCGGCCCAGGTGCGGGCCGCCGGGCAGCCGCAGGTCCACGTTCCACAGCGGCGCGGGCAGCTGGTGGTCGCGCACCAGGTCGTAGAGCCGGCCCTCGGCGACGGCCCGCCCCTCGGCCAGCAGCGTGTCCACCGCGTCCACCACGTGGGAGCGCCCCAGCAGCCGCGCCCGCGTCAACTCCTGGACGACCGCGGCGGCTTCGCAGTGCCCGCCGCGCACCGCCTCCGCCAGCAGCCGGCGCACCGTCGAGGCGTCGGTCAGCTGCCCGACCGCGTCCGCGACCGCCCGCGCGACCGGCGCGACCGGCACCCCGGTCACCAGCTGCGGGCGCGGCAGCGAGTGCGCCCGCACGATCCGTACGAAGCCGGTCGCCCGCAGCCGGCGGGTGCGGGGCACGAGCACGTCGATGTGGTCGAGGGCGAGCAGCGGGGGCACGGACGTGAAGCGGTACAGGGCCAGCGCCGCCGCCCCGGTGATCATCGCGGACCCGTACGGGCCGGCCGCCGCCTCCCGGGCCGCGGCCGTGGCGGTGCCCGGGCCCGGTTGGACGGGCCGGCCCTGGGTGCGCGGCACGGTGTACAGCAGGGCGGCGTGCAGCCGCTCCTCACTGGTGGCGGGCCCCGTGCGGAGCAGGAAGATGCCGGGCAGCAGCTGCTGCCAGGGCCCGCCGGGGCGGCAGCGCTCCCCGGCGGCGGGTCCGGACACACCGTGGTCGCGCAGCTGACGTGCGGTCATGACACGGTGACGGACGTCGGAGAGGTGGTGCAGGGGGCGCGGGGAGAGAGGGGTGTCGGAGTTCATGCCCGGCAGGTTCCCGCCTGCGGCGCGCGCCCGAACCTCGTGTTACGGGTCCGTCGACATTTCAGGACAACGCTGCCCTAAAGTACGGGTGTTCGAAACGCCCCGGCCGCGGGCTCACCCCGCGGCCGGACCGTACCCCGTAAGCCGCGGAACTAGTCCGCGGCGCCGTCGCACTCCTGCGCCCGCAGCGCGCGAGCGAGGTCGTCGCGCGCCTCAAGGACGAGACGGCGCAGCGCCGCAGGGGAATCCTCGTGCTCCGCGAGCCACGCGTCCGCCGCACCGAGCGTGCGGGAGTCGTCCTGGAGCATCGGGAAGAGCCCCCGCACGACGGCCATCGCGTACTCGATGGACCGCTCGCGCCAGATGCCCTCGATCACCGCGAAGTACCGCTCGGCATACGGCGCGAGCAGCTCCCGCTGCCCCGGCTGGTCGAAGCCCGCGATCGTGGCCTCGGCGAGGGCGTTGGAGAGCTCGTCGGAGCTGACGACGGCCTCCCACGCCGCCTCCTTGACCGCGGCGGACGGCCGGGACGCCAGGCAGCGGACGCGGTGCCGCTCGCCGGAGGCGGTGTTGTCGCGGGCCAGCTCCGCGGCGACCGTCGCCTCGTCGGCCGCGCCCTGCCCGGCCAGCGCGGCCAGGAACGCCCAGCGCAGCTCCTGGTCCACCTCCAGCCCGTCGATCTGCGCGGAGCCGTCGAGCAGGCCGCGCAGCAGCCGGAGGTGCGAGTCGTCCGCCGCGAGCTGGGCGAAGAAGCGCGCCCAGGCCAGCTGGTGGCCGCTGCCCGGCTCGGCGCGCCGCAGCTCGCGGAGCGCGCCCTCGGTGAGCTCTCGCCCGCCCTGCTCGCGCCACGCCGGGGCCGCGTAGTGCACGAGCGCGGAGCGGGCCCACGCGTGCAGCATCTGGAGCACGCCGACCTCGCTCTCGGCGCCCGCGAACCGCTCGACGAGGCCGACGAAGTCGCGGGCGGGCATCAGCCCGTCGCGCGTGAGGTTCCACAGCGCCGACCAGCACAGGGCGCGGGCGAGGGGGTCGGCGATGTCGCCGAGGTGCGCGCGCAGGGTGTCCAGGGAGCCCTCGTCGAAGCGGACCTTGCAGTAGGTGAGGTCCTCGTCGTTGACCAGGATCAGCTCGGGCCGCTCGGCCCCGGCCAGCCCGGTGACGACCGTGCGCGGGCCCGCGACGTCGACCTCGGTGCCGGCGTAGCGCACGAGGGCGCCGTCCGCGCCCTCGCGGCGGTAGAGGCCCACGGCCACGCGGTGCGGGCGCAGCTCGGGGTGCTCGGGGGAGGCCTCCTGCACGATCGCGAGCTCGGTGATCCGGTCGGCGGCGTCGTACGTGGCGAGCGGCGTGAGCGAGTTGACGCCCGCGGTCTGGAGCCAGGACCGGGCCCAGGCGGCCATGTCGCGGCCCGAGGTCTCCTCCAGCACCTCCAGCAGGTGCGACAGGCGCGTGTTGCCGAAGGCGTGTCGCTTGAAGTAGCGCCGGGCGCCCTCCAGGAAGGCCTCCCGCCCCGCGTAGGCGACGAGCTGCTTGAGGACGGAGGCGCCCTTGGCGTAGGTGATGCCGTCGAAGTTGAGCTTGGCCTCTTCCAGGTCGTGGATGTCGGCCGTGACCGGGTGCGTGGAGGGCAGCTGGTCGGCGCGGTAGGCCCACGCCTTGCGCCGGTTGGCGAAGGTGATCCAGCCGTTGGTGAAGCGGGTCGCCTCGACCATGGAGAAGGTGCCCATGAAGTCCGCGAAGGACTCCTTGAGCCACAGGTCGTCCCACCACTCCATGGTCACCAGGTCGCCGAACCACATGTGCGCCATCTCGTGGAGGATGACGTTGGCCCGGCCCTCGTACGCCGTCTGCGTCACCTTGCCGCGGAAGACGAACTCCTCGCGGAAGGTCACCAGGCCCGGGTTCTCCATCGCGCCGAGGTTGTACTCGGGCACGAACGCCTGGTCGTACTTCCCGAAGGGGTACGGGTAGTCGAAGTTGTCGTGGAAGAAGTCCAGGCCCTGCTTGGTGACGGTGAAGATGTCGTCCGCGTCGAAGTGCCGGGCCAGGCCCTTGCGGCACAGCGCGGCCAGCGGGATCTCCAGGGCCGTGCCGTCCGGCAGCTTGCGGCTGTAGTGGTCGCGGACCACGTGGTACGGGCCGGCCACGACCGCCGTGATGTACGTGGAGATCGGCAGCGTCTTCGCGAACCGCCAGGTGGCGGCGTCCGGGGCGACGGGCTCGGGCTCGCCGGCCTGCTCCCCGTTGCCCAGCACCGTCCAGCCGGCCGGGGCGGTCACCGCGAGCGAGAACGGCGCCTTGAGGTCGGGCTGCTCGAAGTTCGCGAAGACCCGGCGGGCGTCGGCGGGCTCGTACTGCGTGTAGAGGTAGACCTCGCCGTCCTCGGGGTCCTCGAAGCGGTGCAGGCCCTCGCCGGTCCGGCTGTACGCGCATTGCGCGTCGACGACCAGGACGTTCTCGGCGGCCAGGTCCGTGAGCGCGATGCGCGCGCCGTCGAAGACGGCGGCCGGGTCCAGCGCGCGGCCGTTCAGCGTGACGGCCGTGACGGCGGGCGCCAGCAGGTCCGCGAAGGTCGCCGCGCCGGGCTCGGTGCAGCGGAAGCGCACGGTGGTCACCGACCGGAAGGTGCGGTGGTCCTGTCCCGCTCCCACCGCGGACCGCAGGTCGAGCGCCACCTCGTAGGCGTCGACGGTCAGCAGCCGGGCCCGTTCGCGGGCCTCTTCGCGGGTCAGGTTCTCACCGGGCACGTCGGGACTCCCTCTGCTGGATGGTGTGTGTCGGACGACAGCGGAATCATGGCACGGGGTGTGTTTGTTGAAACGGCGAATAAACAGCCCTCCTGAGGAGACCCGCGTGACCGCTGTGGAGAACAAGACCCCCGCCGACTTCTGGTTCGACCCGCTCTGCCCCTGGGCGTGGATGACCTCCCGGTGGATGCTGGAGGTCGAGAAGGTCCGCCCCGTCGAGGTGCGCTGGCACGTGATGAGCCTCGCCGTCCTCAACGAGGACAAGCTCGACACGATGGACGAGCGCATGCGCACGATCATGCGGACCGAGGCGTGGGGCCCGGTGCGGGTCTGCATCGCGGCCGCCGCCAAGCACGGCGAGGACGTCCTCGGCCCGCTGTACACCGCCCTCGGTACGCGCTTCCACAACCAGGGCCTGCCGCGGGACCGCGAGACGATCGTGGCCGCGCTGGAGGAGGTCGGCCTGCCCGCGGAGCTCGCGGACGTCGCCCGGTCGGACGCCTTCGACGCCGAGCTGCGCGCCTCGCACGCGGAGGGCATCTCGAAGGTCGGCCAGGACGTCGGCACGCCGATCATCGCGGTGCCGGGCGCGGACGGCGAGCAGATCGCCTTCTTCGGCCCGGTCGTCACCCCGGCCCCGAAGGGCGAGGCCGCGGCACGGCTGTGGGACGGCACGCTGCTGGTGGCGTCGACGCCGGGCTTCTACGAGATCAAGAGGACGCGGACGCAGGGGCCGGTCTTCGACTAGGCGGACGTACGGGTCGCGCCCCGTCAGGGGCGCGGGGCGGTGACATCTGCGGCTTCGCCGCGTGGGCGCGACAAGCCCCCACCGGCCCGCAGTGACGGACGTCGGCGCGCGTGCACGCCCTGCCTCCCTTAATGTCCCGGTATGGGGCAGACCGAAGTCACGTCGCCGATCGGCTGGGACGGCGGCCGGGCGGAAGCGGGCGAGCCGGCCGCAGGCCGCTTCGCCGAAGAGCCCGTGCAGCCGTACGACCTGCTGCTGCGGGCCGGCTGCCGGGCCCTGATCCCGCTGCGGTCCGCCCTCGGCCTGCGCCGCGCGGCCGGCGCCCTGCGCCACTACCTGCGCGGCACCGGCGCCCCCTACCGCGTGGACGCGGAAGCCCTGCTCGCCCTCCCGGCCGTGCGCTCCGCGGCCGGGGAGCAGCTGGACCGCTGGCGCGCCGAGGCGCTGGAGCGGTGGCAGGGCGGGCCCCGTACGGCTGCCGCCTACCCCGCGGACAGCGGCTGGCGCGAGGTGGCGCTCCCGCGGGCGTGGGGCGGCGCGGACTGGCGGCTTGCGCTGCGCGCCTTCGCGTACCGGCTGACGGGCACGGTCCGGATCGCCGCCGACGGCACGGCCTCGGCCGACTACCGCTTCGCGGTGCTCGCGTGCTGGGACGCGGGACGCTTCGCCCGCCTGCACGACGTGGGCCTCGCGAAGGGGTTCACGGTGACGGGCGAGGCGTTCGGCCACGTGTGAGACGGCACGTATGAAGAAAGGCCCTCGCTGAGCGAGGGCCTTTCCACGCCTGCCACGTGAAGGGTGAGAAGACGATCACGAGCAGGACATCAAGGGGTTCCTTACGGAACGAGCAGCAGGTTGCCGCGCTGCTTGGCGGCCTCGTAGCGCTTGGCCACGTCCTGCCAGTTCACGACGGCCCACATGGCCTCGATGAAGTCGACCTTCTGGTTCTTGTACTGGAGGTAGAACGCGTGCTCCCAGGCGTCGAAGACCAGGATCGGGACCGAGCCCTGGCCGACGTTGCCCTGGTGGTCGTAGACCTGCTCGACGATCAGCTTGCCGCTGATCGGCTCGTAGGCGAGGACGCCCCAGCCGGAGCCCTGCGTGGTCGCGGAGGCCTTGGTCAGCTGCGCCTTGAACTTGGCGAAGGAGCCGAAGGACTCGGCGATGGCGTCGGCGAGCTCGCCCACGCCGTCCTTGTCCAGGGGCTCGCCGCCGCCGTCGCCGGTCATGTTCTGCCAGTAGATGCTGTGCAGGATGTGACCGGAGAGGTGGAAGGCCAGGTTCTTCTCGAGGCCGTTGATGGCGCCCCACTGGTCCTTGTCACGGGCCTCGGCGAGCTGCTCCAGGGTGTCGTTCGCACCCTTGACGTACGCCGCGTGGTGCTTGTCGTGGTGCAGCTCAATGATCTTCGCGTCGATCACCGGCTGCAGCGCGGCGTAATCGTAGGGAAGTTCAGGAAGTGTGTAGATGGCCATGCCGAGCCCTCCGACTTATTGCAATTAACTTGCAAGTGGACGTTACCAGCAAGAGCATCTGACACGCTGTAAGGGGGTGGCCATCCTTATGGATCTCCGACTAAAGACCGAGGCGGGCTAGGTCCTGAAGATCAGGACCCAGCCCGCCTCGTGGGGGGTGTGGTGGTGGCCGGAAAGTGCTGCGCCCGCCGCGGTCAGTGCTTAGCGGCCGTCATCCGCTGTCGCACGTAACCGACGAGGGCGAGCGCCCCCGTGAGCCCCGCCGTGAAGTACAGCTGGATGCGAGTGTCCTCCTCGCGCAGCATCAGGGCGAGGACGCCGACGATGCCGATCAGGGCCGCCCAGGTGAGCGCCGGGAAGAGCCACATCTTCACGACGAGCTTCTCCGGCGCCGTGCGCTCCAGCTGCCGGCGCATCCGCAGCTGGGTGACGGCGATGAAGCCCCACACCACGAGCACCGCGGCGCCCGTCATGTACAGCAGCCACTTGAAGACCGTGTCCGGCCACCAGTAGCTGAGCAGGACGGCGAAGAAGCCGAAGGCGGAGGAGGCGATGACGGTCAGCCGCGGCACGCCGCCCGTGACCTTCGCCAGGAAGCGCGGGCCCTCGCCGCGCATGACCAGGGAGTGCGACATCCGGGAGGCGCCGTAGATGTTGGCGTTCATCGCGGAGAGCAGGGCGATCAGCACGATCACGTTCATGATCTGCCCGGCGGCCGGGATGTCCAGGTACTTGAGCACCGCCACGTACGGGCCGTCCGTCAGGAGCGACTTGTCGTTCCAGGGCAGCACCGTGACGACGACCAGCATCGAGCCGACGTAGAAGAGGGCGATCCGCCACATCGCCGTGCGGACGGCCTGGGCGACGCCCTTGACCGGCTGCTCGGACTCGGCGGCCGCGATCGTCACCGTCTCCAGCCCGCCGTACGCGAAGACCGACGCGAGCAGGCCCACGACCAGGCCGTTCGCACCGTTGGGCACGAAGCCGCCGTGCCCGGTGAGGTTGTCCGCCCCCGGCGCCTCGGTGCCCGGCAGCACGCCCGCGATGGCCAGCACGCCCAGGACGAGGAAGATGCCGATCGCGGCGACCTTGAGGGTGGCGAACCAGAACTCGAACTCGCCGAAGTTGCTGACCGCCGCGAGGTTCGTCCCGCAGAAGACGGCCATGAAGATCAGCACCCACATCCACGAGGACGTGGAGGGGAACCAGGACTGCATGATGTGCGCCGCGCCTATCGCCTCCACGGCGATGCCCACGCACAGCTCGACCCAGAACATCCAGCCGGCCGTGAAGCCGGCCCACGGGCCGATCGCCTTCTCGGCGTGCACGGAGAAGGTGCCCGAGGCCGGGTTGGCCGCGGCCATCTCGCCCAGCATCCGCATCACGAGCATCACGAGCAGCCCGGAGGCCGCGTACGCGAGCACGATCGCCGGACCGGCGGCGGCGATGCCCGCGCCGGAACCGACGAAGAGGCCGGCCCCGATGACCCCGCCGAGGGCGATCATCGACAGGTGGCGCTGCTTGAGGCCGTGCGACAGATCCGTGCCGCCCGGCGCCTGGCCATTGACCGCGCGCTCGGGCGCGGAGGTCGCAGAAGTCCGAGTCATGGTCGTGTGTGTCCCGTGGGGTGAGAGCGGAAAAGTTGCCTCAGTGTGGGGGTCATGTTCGCCCAGGACAACACCTGTGACAGAGCTGTCCGATATTCAGACGCAGGTATGACTGTCCGTGCCTGACATCTCGCCAGAAGGCGATGGAAACGAGCCGACCCGGCGGTCCGGTCAGGCCGCGCGGCGCAGCCGGAGCTCGCGCACCCAGGCCACCACGAGCACCGCGGCGGTCGCCGCGCCCGACCACAGCAGCTGCGGCCGGGCCCCCTCGTCGGTGATCATCAGCACCAGCACGCCGGCCATCCCGGCCAGAGCGACCCAGGTCAGATAGGGGAAGGCCCACATCTTCAGGGCGAGCCGCTCCGGCATCTCGCGCTCGATGCGGCGCCGCAGCCGCAGCTGCGAGACGGCGATCAGGCCCCAGACGAAGAGCAGTACCGCACCCACGGCGTTCAGCAAGTACCGGAAGATCGAATCCGGCCACTCCAGGTTGAGTATCACCGAGGCGAAACCGAACGCGACCGACGCCAGCACGGCCCGGCGCGGCACCCCGCCGCCCGACACCTTCAGCAGCCCCTTGGGCGCCTCGCCGCGCTCGGCGAGCGAGAAGACCATCCGCGACGAGCCGTAGAGGTTGGCGTTGAGCGCGGACAGCAGGGCCACGAAGACCACGATGTTCATGATCTGGCCCGCGGCCGGGATGCCGATGTGGTCGAGCACGGCCACGTACGGGCTCTTGCCCGGCTGCATCGACGACCACGGCAGGAGGGTGACGATGACGAGCATCGAGCCCACGTAGAAGAAGAGGATGCGCCACACGGCGCTGCGCACCGCACGGCCCACCGCGCGCGCCGGGTCGTCGGACTCGGCCGCGGCGATCGTGACGACCTCCAGGCCGCCGAAGGCGAAGACGACCGCGAGGACGCCGGAGACGACACCGCTCACGCCGTTCGGCAGGAAGCCGCCCTGGCCGGTGAGGTTGGTGAAGCCCACCGCCTCGGTGTCCGGCAGCACGCCGAAGACCGCGAGCAGGCTCAGCGCCAGGAAGAGGACGATCGCCCCGACCTTGAGCGCCGCGAACCAGAACTCGAACTCGCCGAAGTTCTTCACCGCCGAGAGGTTGGCGGCCGTGAAGACCACCATGAAGATCAGCACCCAGGCCCACGTCGGTACCCCCGGCACCCAGCCGTTGGCGATCTGGGCCGCGCCCGTCGCCTCCACGGCCAGCACGACCACCAGCAGGAACCAGTACAGCCAGCCGACCGTGAAGCCGGCCCAGCGGCCCAGCGCCCGCTCCGCGTGCACGGAGAACGCGCCCGAGGCGGGCATCGCCGCGGACATCTCGCCGAGCATCCGCATCACCAGCATCGCGAGCGCGCCCGCGATCAGGTACGAGATGACGATGCCCGGCCCCGCGACGGCGATGCCGGCGCCGGAGCCCACGAACAGGCCGGCGCCGATGACGCCGCCCAGTCCGAGCATCGTCAGATGCCGCTGCTTGAGCCCGGCCGACAGGGGTTCTTTCTCGGCCGCGAGGGAATCGGCGGCGGGGGGTGCGTCGTGCATGGGCTCGTACTCTCGGTCCGCGCGAAAAGCGCTGGGGGTCTTCGCGCGGGAGCAAACAGCAGGCGCAAAGAGATATAGGTGGCTCCACATTCTCCCGGGGAGGTGCCCGGAGCCAAGCCTCAGGCGATTCCAGTGACGAGCATCACGCGTAATTCCGTCTGCCGAGGGAACCGCGCTGGGAAGTCTCCAAGCGGAACGGCCCGCCTTTGTCATTGCCGCGCGCTGTCCGCCCGAGAGCCCTCGGCTAACGTCACACAGTCACTTGTCCCCACCACACATCTGCGGAGTACCGATGGCCACCGCCGCTGCCTCTGTTCCCCGGACCGGTACGGTCCTCGCCGATCTGCTCCCCGCGTCCACCGCCGGGCGCGCCCGTGTGCGCGACGCGGCCCTGATCCTCGGCGGAGCCGCCCTCACCGGCCTCGCGGCGCAGATCGCCGTCCCCGTGCCCGGCTCCCCGGTCCCGGTCAGCGGCCAGACCTTCGCGGTCCTCCTGGTCGGCACCGCCCTGGGCGCCCGCCGCGGCTTCCTCTCGCTCGCCCTGTACGCCGTCGCGGGCATCGCGGGCATGCCGTGGTTCGCCGAGGCCCGCTCCGGCGCCGCGTTCCCGTCCTTCGGCTACGTCCTGGGCATGCTGCTCGCCGCGACCGTCGTGGGCGCCCTCGCCCGCCGCGGCGCCGACCGCTCGGTCCTGCGCACCGCGGGCACGATGGCCCTCGGCTCGGCGATCATCTACGCGGTCGGCGTGCCGTACCTGGCCCTGGCGACGCACATGTCCTTCGCGGACGCCGTCGCGGCCGGCCTGACGCCGTTCCTCATCGGCGACGTCCTGAAGGCGGCGCTGGCGATGGGCGCGCTGCCCACGGCCTGGAAGCTCCTGGGGCGCCGGGGCTGACGTCCCCTTCCTCATCACTGCGACGGGCTCGCGTCCCCCCTCAAGGGGGACGCGAGCCCGTCGCAGTGTTAGAGGTGTTGCTCAGCGCTGAGCGGCGCGGTGCTTGCGGTCCAGGACCAGGCCGATCGCCACGACGATCACACCCACCAGGACGGAGGCCAGCACCGTCTCCCGGTTGTCACCGCCGGTGTAGAGCATGTAGCCCAGCACGAAGGTGATCATGCCGATCGTGGCCCACGTCAGGTACGGGAAGAACCACATCTTCACCGTCAGCTTCTCCGGCATCTCCCGCAGGATGATCCCGCGCATCCGCAGCTGGGTGAAGCAGATCACCAGCCAGACGAAGAGGGCGACCGCGCCCGAGGAGTTCAGCAGGAACTTGAAGACGGTGTCGGGCCACACGTAGTTGAAGATCACCGACACGAAGCCGAAGACGACCGAGGCGAGGATCGCGACCTGCGGGACGCCCCGCTTGTTGACCGTGGCGAAGGACTTCGGCGCGTCGCCGCGCTGGCCCAGCGAGAAGGCCATGCGGGAGGCGGTGTAGAGGCCGGAGTTCAGGCAGGACAGCACGGCGGTCAGCACGATGACGTTCATGACCTGGCCGGCGTGCGGGATGCCGATCGAGTCGAGCGCCGCGACGTAGCTGCCCTTCTCCGCGATCGCCTTGCTGTCCCAGGGCAGCAGGCTGACCACGACGAAGATCGAGCCGAGGTAGAAGACGGCGATGCGCCAGATGACGCTGTTGGTGGCCTGGCGGACCGCGCGCTGCGGGTCCTCGGACTCACCGGCGGCCAGCGTGACGATCTCGCTGCCCATGAAGGAGAAGACGACCATCAGCACACCGGTGAGGATCGCGCCCGGACCGTGCGGCAGGAAGCCGCCGTGCGCCGTGAGGTTGTCCAGCCCGGCGCCCGGGTTGTCCGAGCCCGGCAGCACGCCGAAGACGGCCAGCAGGCCGATGACCACGAAGCCGGCGATCGCGACGACCTTGATGCCCGCGAACCAGAACTCGAACTCGCCGTACGAGCTGACCGAGGCGAGGTTGGTCGCCGTCAGCACGAGCATGACGATCAGTGCCCAGGCCCACTGCGGGACGGACGGTATCCAGCCGTTGAGGATCGCGGCGCCCGCGGTCGCCTCGACGGCCTGCACCACGACCCAGAAGAACCAGTACAGCCAGCCGATCGAGAAGCCGGCCCAGCGGCCGAGCGCACGGTCGGCGTAGGCGGAGAACGACCCGGAGGTCGGGTTGGCCGCGGCCATCTCACCGAGCATCCGCATCACGAAGACGACGAGCGTGCCGACGAGGGCGTAGGAGATGAGGATGCCGGGGCCGGCGGCGGCGATGCCGGACGACGAACCCACGAAGAGGCCCGCTCCGATGACACCGCCAATGGCGATCATGGACAGGTGGCGGTTCTTGAGCCCGGCCTTCAGGCCGTTCTCGCCCGCCTCCGGGGCGTGGCCGGGATCGCCGGTCGTCGACCCCTTCGTCATGGTCGGCGGTGTCGCACTCATGTGCACGTTCCTTTGGGTTGTTCCTTAGGTTCTCGGGTTACGAGTGACCGCATTAGAACTTTTCGAAGGCGACTTTAGGAAGACCCGAATCCAATTCGTTGTGTTCACTCAGCGTTACCACCGACCTGCTGGCCGATCGCCGCTCGCGGACGTGCCACACTCGGACGCATGCGCGTGTACCTCGGCTCCGACCATGCCGGCTACGAACTCAAGAACCACCTCGTCGAGTGGCTCACGGCCCACGGCCACGAGCCCGTGGACTGCGGTCCCCACCTCTACGACGCCCAGGACGACTACCCGCCGTTCTGCCTCCGCGCCGCGGAGAAGACCGCCGCGGACGCCGGCAGCCTCGGCATCGTGATCGGCGGCTCCGGCAACGGCGAGCAGATCGCCGCGAACAAGGTCAAGGGCGTCCGGGCCGCCCTGGCCTGGAGCGAGCAGACGGCCGCCCTCGGCCGCGAGCACAACGACGCCAACGTCATCAGCATCGGCGGGCGCATGCACACGCAGGAAGAGGCGACGAAGTTCGTCGAGATCTTCCTGGCCACGCCGTACTCGGGTGAGGAGCGGCACACCCGCCGCATCGAGATGCTGGCGCGCTACGAGGAGACGGGCGAGCTTCCCGCCATTCCGGCGCACCACCCGCAGCAGGACTGACCTCTTCCTTCGTCCACAGGCGCCGGGCGGGCTGATCCCTCAGCCCGCCCGGCGCTTGAGCACGGAAGCCCACAGGAGACACCGCCATGCCCGAGGGGCATACGATCCACCGCCTCGCGGCGGACCACCGCGAGGCGTTCGCGGACCGCACCGTCCGGGCGACCAGCCCCCAGGGCAAGTTCTCCGACGGCGCCGCCCTCGTGGACGGCCGCGTCCTCGACACCGCCGAAGCCCACGGCAAGCACCTCTTCCTCGGCTTCGGCGGCGGCCCCGGCGGCGACTGGATCCACATCCACCTCGGCCTCTTCGGTAAATACGCCCTCGGCCCGAGCCCCGTGCCGCCCGCCACCGAGACCGTCCGCCTGCGCCTGGCGAACCCCGAGTCGTACGCGGACCTGCGCGGCCCCACCACCTGCGCCCTGATCACCGGTGCCGAGAAGCAGGCGATACACGACCGGCTCGGCCCGGACCCGCTGCGCCCCGGCGACGACCCCGGCAAGGCCTGGCAGCGCGTCTCCCGCAGCCGCACCACCATCGCCGCCCTCCTCATGGACCAGAAGGTCGTCGCGGGCGTCGGCAACGTCTACCGCGCCGAAGTCCTCTTCCGGCACGGCATCGACCCGTACCGCACCGGCCGCGACCTCACCCGCGCCGAGTGGGACGGCATGTGGGCGGACCTGGCCGCCCTGATGCGCGAGGGCGTGCGCAACAACAGGATCGACACCGTGCGCCCCGAGCACACCCCGGAGGCCATGGGCCGCCCGCCGCGCGTGGACGACCACGGCGGCGAGGTCTACGTCTACCGCCGGGCCGCCATGCCCTGCCACGTCTGCGGCGGGGAGATCCGCACCGCCGGCCTCGCCGCGCGCAACCTCTTCTGGTGCCCGGGCTGCCAGCAGCGCTGACAGCCCGTCACTCTCCGGCCGGGAGCCCGTCAGGGCTCAGAAGCCGTGCGGCAGCCACGGCGCCACGTCGCTGCCGAAGGCGGCCGCCGCCTCCTCCAGCGCGCCCTCGCGCAGCTCCCGCACCCGGCCGGCCCCCGCGAGCGCGGCCAGGGACACCCCGCCCAGATAGGCCGAGCCCAGCTCCCGTACGGACAGGGCCAGATCGGCCGCGTCCTCCGTGCGCTCGCAGGACGCGCCCTTCGGGTCGCCCGTCAGCCGCCACCGCCCCGCGTTCCAGGGACAGAAGTCGTCGGCGACCTCCAGCACCACGTCCACCGCGCTGCGGTACGTCCGCGCGGCGAGCGCCGCCCCCACGTCGACCAGCCGCACGTGCAGCGAGTCCTTGACCCGCGCCTCGCACCGCCGCACGTCGCTGACCAGGTGCAGCAGCGGGTCGTCCACGGGCCGGTTGTGGGAGGTGACGTACGAGGTCAGGTCGATCTCCGTCAGATAGCGCCACAGCGCGGCGTACGCGGCCGGGGTCAGCGCCTCCGCGTCCCGCAGCAGCACCGTGCCGTTCGCGCCCGAGTCGGACCAGTCCGGCCGCACCGCGTACCGCGCGTACCCCACCGTCCGCCCGTCCTCCTCGGCGAGCACGCACTTCAGCGGCGAGGCGCCCTCCCGGCCGGCCGCCGGGTCCAGCACCGGCAGGGCCTCCCAGCCCGGCTGCCGCGCGAGCATCCCCGGGCGGGCGGCTACCCGGCGTGCGTAGACCGCCTCGCAGGCGTCGCGTGCTTCAGCGGGCTCCGACAAGCGGAGCCGCACCCCCTCCGTGCCCGGCGGGACGGACAGCCGCACCCGGGCCGTATCGATACGGACGCTCAGCGAGTGGGTCGCGATGCCGTAGCCGAACCGCCCGTAGATGTCCGGCTCGGACGCCGTCAGGACGGCCAGCGGCTCACCCCAGGCCCGCACGTCATCCAGCTGCCGCCGCATCATCCGCCGCAACAGGCCCCGCCTGCGGTGCGTCGGCCGCACGGACACCATCGTCACCCCCGCGGCGGGAACCCGCTCCCCGCCCGGAACCGTGATCCGGAACGCGAACGCCCCGGTCGTACCCACCGCCTCCGGGCCGTCCCAGACCCCGATCGACCGGTCGAACCCGGCCAGTTCACGCCACAGGGCGACTTCCTCAGGGGCCTCGGGAACGCCGCCGAACGCCAGCTCCAGGGCGCCGTACCAAGCGCCGAAATCGGTATCGCGCAGGACTCGCAACTCCGTCGTCATGCCCCATCCCTAGCAGCGATCCCGCCCCGCACGCGAAGGAATTTCACATATGGGGCCGACCCTGCCGCACGGGACGTACCGCGCGCGGCCGTGTCGGGCGCGGCGTGAGTCGACGCGCCGCCGAATGGGTGGATAAGGTCACGATGCAATGACTGGCGGTGCGGAGACCCCGACGGCACGGATGCGCAAAGCATGGCACCGGGCCCGCACAAGCGTGCGCAAAGCCGGGGTGGACTACTTCCGCGGCGACGGCTCCGACTGGATCGCCCTCGCGGCGCTCCTCCTCACCGTCCCCGCGCTCGCCCTCACCACCATCGCGCTGCCCGCCTGGTGCGTGCCCACCGCCCTCGTCCTGCCCATCGTCGCCGGCGGCCTGCTGCTGCGCCCCGCCAGCCTGCTCGCCCTCTACGGGGCCTCCGCCGTCGCCCTCATCGCCGAGGCCGGCGTGCTGAACGCCGAGGCCAGCGGCGACGGCGTGCGCGTCACGCCCGGCACGATCCTCGTCGTGGGCGCCGTCGGCTTCCTCGGACTGCTCATCGCCCAGTTCCGCAGCCGCGTCGGCGTGCCCTGGCGGCGCGGCGGCACCATGCTCTTCGACCTGCGCGAACGCATCCGCGTCCAGAGCAAGCTGCCGAAGCTGCCGCGCGGCTGGCACCGCGAGATGGCGCTGCGGCCGGCCGGTGGCCAGTCCTTCTCGGGCGACTTCGTCGTCGCCGCCCGCACCAACGGCGGCCGCACCCTCGAAGTCGTCCTCACCGACGTCTCCGGCAAGGGCATGGACGCCGCCTCGCGCGCCCTGCTGCTCTCCGGCGCCTTCGGCGGCCTCCTCGGCTCCCTGCCGCCCCACGCCTTCCTGCCCGCCGCCAACGGCTATCTGCTGCGCCAGGACTGGGACGAGGGCTTCGCCACCTCCGTGCACCTCGTCCTCGACCTCGACAGCGGCGACTACGAGATGTTCTCCGCCGGCCACCTCCCCGGCCTCCAGCTCTCCGCCGGCACCGGCCGCTGGGAGGAGAAGGCGGCCGAGGGCCCCCTCCTCGGCGTCTACGACGGCGCCCAGTTCGACCCCATAAAGGGCAGCCTGCGGCCGGGCGACGTCCTGATGCTCTTCACCGACGGCCTCGTCGAGACCGCCGAGCGCGACCTCACCGAGGGCATGGACCGCCTCACCGGCGAGGCCGACCGCTACGTCTCCGCCGGCTTCCAGGGCGCGGCCTGGCACCTCATCGAGGCCGTCGCGAAGGACGTCAACGACGACCGCGCCCTGCTGCTGATCTGCCGGCACTGACCCTCGGAGGACCTACGTGACCGCTCTCGACCTCGCCGCCGTGGAGGCCCTGGCGCGCCGCGCCCACGCCGCCCAGACGGACAAGGCCGGCCGCCCGTACACCGAGCACCTGGCGGCCGTCGCCGAAGGCGTGCGGCAGCGGGGCGGCAGCGACGCGCAGATAGCCGCGGCCTGGCTGCACGACGCCGTCGAGGACGGCGCGGTGAGCGAGGAGTGGCTGGCGGCGTCGGAGCTGCCCGGAGAGGTCAAGGACATGATCCTCGCGGTCACCAAGCGCCCGGGCGAGCCCCCGGAGGCCTACGCGGCCCGCATCCTGGCCACCCCCGGCGCCCTCCTGATCAAGGAATCGGACCTGGCCCACAACTCGGACCCGGAACGGGCGAAGGAACTGGACGAGCCGACGCGGGTTCGCCTGGCGGCGAAGTACGCGCGAATGCGGGCGCTGCTCGGGATCGAGGCGTAGGGCAGCGCCCGGCGGGCCTCAGGACTTACGGAACGCCCACTCCATCCGCGGTTCCATCACACACCGGAACACCTTCCGGACCGGCGGCGTACACAGCGCCGTCATCACCACGATCGCGATCAGGGTGACTACGACCTCACCGACCGGCTGACGAACCCACGCGGCGGCGTCGTACCACTCCCACCAGCGCGACAGCTTGATCAGGAAGCCGTGGAGCAGGTACCCGTACAGCGTCCCCGCGCCCAGTGACGTGAACCACGTGGCCCGGCGCGGGACCCAGGCGAGGAAGCCCGCCGTCAGCACGGCCGAGCAGAGGAAGAGGGCCAGGGTCATCACGGGCGCCGTCCAGGCCGGCTCGTGCAGGTCCTGGACGGCGCTGTTCCGGTAGAACCAGCCGGTGTCCAGCGTGGGCGCCTGCCAGTACGCGACCGCCACCGCCGCCGCGAACACCGGCACCGCCGCGACCCGCACCCACCGCCGCCGGACCAGCTCGAAGTGCTCGCGCCGCAGGTGCAGGCCGATCACGAAGAACGGCAGGAACTGGAGCACCCGCTGGAGGGCGAAGTCGCCGCCGATCTCGGGGGAGACCGCGGCCAGCACGGCCACCGCGAAGGCGACGGGGACGGGCCGGCGGATCAGCTTCCAGATCGGCGTGGTGATCCGCCAGACGAAGAGCGCGGCGAGGAACCAGTTCAGGTACCACGGATTGAGCAGCGAAATCGGCTCCGGCGCCGCGTCGGGCTCCGCCCAGTGCTGGAAGTACGTGTACGCGACCTCGAAGATCAGGTACGGCACGACCACACCCGTGAGCAGCCGCTTGAGCTTGGCCGGGCTGAGATCGAAACCGCGGGAGAAATAGCCGGATATGAGGATGAACGCCGGCATGTGGAAGGTGTACACCGTCATGTAGAGCGCCATCGCGGCACGGCTGGAGTGCGAGAGCGGCTCCCACGCGTGCCCCAGCGCCACCAGGACGATCGCGAGGTACTTCGCGTTGTCGAAAAAGGGATCGCGCTGTGCCGGGGCTGCGGCGGGCGCGGGCGCGGATGCCGGTCCGGGCTGCCCCGAGGGGGTCACCGCGCGGGCGGGGGGAGTGACGGCGGGGGACATCCGACGCACCCTAGCGGCGTCGCGCCATGACCGCCACGCCGCCCGGCAAGTCCCCCGATATCCACTGACCACGGCTTTGCGGACAGTTTCTGGACGAAGTGCCGATGAAATGTCACGGGCCCACAGAAACAGGCAAGTTGGTGGCACGATGGTTGACGGGCGAGGGCCGCGGGGAGCATGACTCCCGGGCCGACCAGTGGGTGGACCGGTGTATCCGACCGAGGGTGTGATCAGTTGTGGCCATTTCGCTGTCAGTGGTGCTGCTCTTGGCGATCGTGCTGGTGGTGCTCTTCCGCTCCGGCAGCATCAAGGGCGGCCCGGCCCTGGTCGCCATCCTCTTCGGCTTCTTCCTCGCCTCGACGGGAATGGCGCCGTCGATCCAGAGGTTCCTGAACTCGATCGCCGAGACGATAAACGGCATCAAGTTCTGAGGACTCCGGGGCCGTAGGTCTTGCGAGGCACGCCTTCCGAAGCCGTACGGCAGCCGTATGACAAACGCCCCCGGCAGGGCCGGAGGCGTCGGTGGAGCGGGCGACGGGAATCGAACCCGCGTAGCCAGTTTGGAAGACTGGGGCTCTACCATTGAGCTACGCCCGCACGCGCCGCGAGCCCGGAAGGGCCGTACGGCACGGTGTGCATCGTAGCGGGTCCGGGCGGTGCGCCGCACGTCACCCCTTCGGCCCTCCCGTTCGCGCCGGTCCCGCGCCGCCCCGCGCTCCCGGGCGCCGGCGTTAACCAGGTCACCCTCGCCCCCGCGGGCATGTACCCTACGTCTCGCACTTACGGGGTGTGGCGCAGCTTGGTAGCGCGTCCGCTTTGGGAGCGGAAGGTCGTCGGTTCGAATCCGGCCACCCCGACCACACGAACGGCCGTGGCTCATCCGGAATCACCCGGAATCACGGAGCCACGGTCAAGATCACATTGTGGGGCTCATCCTGCTTGCGGTTACTATGCAAGCTGCGTGCCCGTGTGTCTGCACTACCGAGTCTGCCTACCGGGCGCGATCCGCTGAACCTCAGCAGAATCACCAGAAGTCAGCCCCAAGGAGACCGAACCGTGAAGAGCGCCGTGGAGACCCTGAACCCGACTCGGGTTCGGCTCACTGTCGAGGTGCCCTTCGAGGAGCTCAAGGCCAGCCTCGACGCGGCGTACAAGAAGATCAACCAGCAGGTCACGGTGAAGGGCTTCCGTCAGGGCAAGATCCCGGCCCGTGTCATCGACCAGCGCTTCGGCCGCGGTGCGGTGCTGGAGGAGGCCGTCAACGACGCGCTTCCGAAGTTCTACACCGAGGCGATCAACGAGGCCGAGCTGAACCCGCTGGGTCAGCCCGAGGTCGACATCAAGGAGCTGAAGGACGGCGAGCTGCTGGCCTTCACCGCCGAGGTGGACATCCGCCCGACCCTGGAGATCCCGGACTACTCCGGCATCGAGGTCACCGTCGACTCCGTCGAGGTCACCGACGAGGACATCGAGAAGTCGATCGAGCAGCTGCGCGACCGCTTCGCGACCACCGCTCCGGTCGAGCGCGCCGCCGCCGAGGGTGACATCGTCACCGTCGACCTGGAGGCCAAGGTCGACGGCGAGGTGCTGGAGGACGGCGTCGCCAAGGGCGTCGACTACACCATCGGCTCCGGCCAGCTGCTCGACGGCATCGACGAGGCCGTCACCGGCCTGGAGGCCGGCGGCACCGCCACCTTCACCTCCGAGCTCAAGGGCGGTTCCGCCGAGGGCAAGGAGGCCGAGGTCAAGGTCGACGTCACCGCCGTCAAGTCCCGCGAACTGCCGGAGCTCGACGACGACTTCGCCCAGCTGGCGAGCGAGTTCGACACCCTTGAGGAGCTGCGCGCCGACAGCCGCAAGCGCCTTGAGCGGATGAAGAAGTTCGACCAGGCCACGCAGGCCCAGGAGAAGGTCCTCGACGAGCTGATCAAGCTGGTCGAGGTCCCGATGCCGGAGAAGCTGCTCGAGGACGAGGTCAACACCCGTAAGCACAACCTCGAGCACCACCAGCTGGGTCAGATGGGCCTGGACCTGGCGAAGTACCTGGAGATCCAGGGCAAGTCCGCCGAGGAGTTCGACGCCGAGCTCAAGGAGCAGGCCGAGAAGGGCATCAAGACCCAGTTCATCCTCGACGAGATCGTCAACAAGGAGAAGGTCTCGGTCGGCCAGGACGAGCTCACGGAGCACCTGATGCGCCGTGCCCAGTCCTCCGGCATGAGCCCCGACCAGTTCGCCCAGGCGGTCGTCGAGGGCGGCCAGGTCCCGATGCTCGTCGGTGAGGTCGCCCGCGGCAAGGCGCTGGCCACCGTGGTCGAGGCCGCCACCGTCAAGGACGCGTCCGGCGAGGTCGTCACCCTGGACGACGAGGACGAGGAGACGGCCGAGGCCGCCACCGAGGCCGTCGAGGCCGCCGAGGGCACGACCGAGGCCTGAGCCCCGGTCGCCCGCGCAGGCGCCCCGCAGCGGCCGTGAAGGCAGCTCTACGGACGGGTCCGGACGTGTTCGCACGTCCGGGCCCGTCCGTGTCCCCGGGCAGGCTCCGGGGCCCGCTGCCCCGCCTGCGCGACCTGCGGATCCCGCGCTGAGCCCGTCCCGGCTTTGCGCTGAACCTGCGCTCAGAGCGAACAGTTCCTGATGCGGGATGGCGCCCGCCGAACAGCGCGTTAGGGTCCGTAGATACGAGGGCAGGGGACCACTTGGCGACCGCCGGAACAGTCCGGCCGCGCCGGCCGGACCCCGGTCCCCGGAGAAGACGCGGAGACGGCCCGTTGCCGTCAGAGACGAGCAGGTGGATACGTGACGAATCTGATGCCTTCCGCCGCCGGTGAGATCGCCATCGGTGGTGGCCTCGGCGACCAGGTCTACAACCGGCTGCTCGGGGAGCGGATCATCTTCCTCGGCCAGCAGGTCGACGACGACATCGCCAACAAGATCACGGCGCAGATGCTCCTCCTGGCCGCCGACCCGGACAAGGACATCTACCTCTACATCAACAGCCCCGGCGGCTCGGTGACGGCAGGCATGGCGGTCTACGACACCATGCAGTACATCCCGAACGACGTGGTCACCATCGGCATGGGCCTCGCGGCCTCGATGGGCCAGTTCCTGCTGACCGGCGGCACCCCGGGCAAGCGCTTCGCGCTGCCCAACACCGACATCCTGATGCACCAGGGGTCCGCCGGCCTCGGCGGCACCGCCTCGGACATCAAGATCCAGGCCGAGCAGCTGCTGCGCACCAAGAAGCGCATGGCCGAGATCACCGCGCTGCACACCGGCCAGACCGTGGACACGATCATCCGTGACGGTGACCGCGACCGCTGGTTCACCGCGGACGAGGCCAAGGAGTACGGGATCATCGACGAGATCATCACCCACGCTTCCGGCGTTCCGGGCGGCGGCGGCACCGGGGCCTGAGGCCCCCGGCGCAGTACGTAACCGCCACACAGCCCGCAGCCGGGCCGGGAAGGCGCTTCCCGGCCCACCGACCGCCACCAGGATGGTGAAACCCGCATGAACATCTCGTCCCCGAGCGGCCTGTACACCGGCCCCCAGGCCGAGGCCCGTTACGTCGTCCCGCGCTTCGTGGAGCGCACCTCCCAGGGCGTCCGCGAGTACGACCCGTACGCGAAGCTCTTCGAAGAGCGCGTGATCTTCCTGGGCGTGCAGATCGACGACGCCTCCGCCAACGACGTCATGGCGCAGCTGCTGTGCCTGGAGTCGATGGACCCGGACCGCGACATCTCGATCTACATCAACAGCCCCGGCGGCTCGTTCACGGCCCTCACGGCCATCTACGACACGATGCAGTTCGTGAAGCCGGACATCCAGACGGTCTGCATGGGCCAGGCCGCCTCCGCCGCCGCGATCCTCCTCGCGGCCGGCACCCCGGGCAAGCGCATGGCGCTGCCCAACGCCCGCGTGCTGATCCACCAGCCCTCCAGCCAGACGGGCCGCGAGCAGCTCTCCGACCTGGAGATCGCCGCCAAGGAGATCATGCGGATGCGCACCCAGCTGGAGGAGATGCTGGCGAAGCACTCCACCCAGCCGATCGAGAAGATCCGGGACGACATCGAGCGCGACAAGATCCTCACTGCCGAGGACGCGCTCGCCTACGGCCTGGTCGACCAGATCGTTTCTACCCGCAAGAGTTCCGTAAACGTTTGATCGCCGTGCCGCTGGTATCCCCCTTGTGCCGACCGAGTAAGGCCAAGGGGGGCCCGCTCGGGGGGCCCGGCAAGGTACCGTCGATAGGCAAGCACCCGGGTTCGCAGTGCAAGGCGGATCCCAGGCGAAGGGGAAGCACCTCGTGGCACGCATCGGTGACGGCGGCGATCTGCTCAAGTGCTCGTTCTGCGGCAAGAGCCAGAAGCAGGTGAAGAAGCTCATCGCGGGTCCTGGTGTGTACATCTGCGACGAGTGCATCGACCTCTGCAACGAGATCATCGAGGAAGAGCTCGCGGAGACCAGCGAGGTGCGCTGGGAGGAACTCCCCAAGCCCCGCGAAATCTACGAGTTCCTCGAAGGCTATGTCGTCGGCCAGGAGGCCGCGAAAAAGGCCCTCTCGGTCGCCGTCTACAACCACTACAAGCGGGTGCAGGCCGGCGAGACCGGCGCGCACAACCGCGACGACGGCATTGAGCTCGCCAAGTCCAACATCCTCCTGCTGGGCCCCACGGGCTCCGGGAAGACGCTGCTGGCCCAGACCCTGGCCCGCATGCTGAACGTCCCCTTCGCCATCGCCGACGCCACCGCCCTGACGGAGGCCGGCTATGTCGGCGAGGACGTCGAGAACATCCTGCTGAAGCTGATCCAGGCCGCCGACTACGACGTCAAGAAGGCCGAGACCGGCATCATCTACATCGATGAGATCGACAAGGTCGCCCGTAAGAGCGAAAATCCGTCGATCACACGGGACGTGTCGGGCGAGGGCGTCCAGCAGGCCCTGCTGAAGATCCTGGAAGGCACGACGGCCTCGGTCCCGCCCCAGGGCGGCCGCAAGCACCCGCACCAGGAATTCATCCAGATCGACACGACGAACGTGCTCTTCATCGTCGGCGGCGCCTTCTCCGGCCTGGAGAAGATCATCGAGTCGCGGGCGGGCGCGAAGGGCATCGGCTTCGGCGCCACGATCCGCTCCAAGCGGGAGATCGAGGCCAGCGACCAGTTCCAGGAGGTCATGCCGGAGGACCTGGTCAAGTTCGGCATGATCCCGGAGTTCATCGGCCGCCTGCCGGTGATCACGAGCGTGCACAACCTGGACCGCGAGGCGCTCCTCCAGATCCTGGTGGAACCGCGCAACGCCCTGGTCAAGCAGTACCAGCGGCTCTTCGAACTCGACGGCGTGGAGCTGGAGTTCGACCGCCCGGCCCTGGAGGCCATCGCCGACCAGGCGATCCTGCGCGGCACGGGCGCGCGCGGCCTGCGCGCCATCATGGAAGAAGTCCTCATGTCCGTGATGTACGAGGTCCCGTCGCGGAAGGACGTGGCCCGCGTCGTCATCACGGCGGACGTCGTCCACTCGAACGTGAACCCGACGCTGGTCCCGCGGGAACCGCGGATCGTGGGCAAGGACGAGCGGCACGAGAAGAGCGCGTGACGCTGCGCTGAGCTTGTGGGGGAGGGGTGCCTGGCGGATGCCGGGTGCCCCCCTTTTTTTGTTGGGTGGGGGTTCGTAGAACGGGTGAACGGTCGACGTATCGAACGGGTGGTCGGCTGGGGATTGCCGGGCAGTGCCTGGCCTGCGTTCCTACGGTCGGACCATGGTCATTTCACCCGACGATGCGGTCTACTACGTTTTTCCTGATCACCCGGAGCTGCTCGCTCCGGTGTTCCGGATCCTGGGTGTGCCGTTACCGGAGAAGGCAC
Organism: Streptomyces sp. SCA2-17; assembly: GCF_044336695.1. Taxonomy (NCBI): domain Bacteria; kingdom Bacillati; phylum Actinomycetota; class Actinomycetes; order Kitasatosporales; family Streptomycetaceae; genus Streptomyces; species Streptomyces sp. SCA2-17. Next base: position 1,873,251 of record NZ_CP117521.1, on the reverse strand, counting down.
TTGTGGGAGTGCTGCCCGCAGCGACCGCGAAGATGAAGATGCTCGATCGGCGCGCGGACTGTGTGCTGGTTGTCGCCCCAGCTGACGGCAGTGACGGCTTCCTCGTCGCCATCGCGATGCAGAAGTGGCGCGATGACGCGAAACCGGCCAAATGGGCGTGCTACCTCTCGCACCTGATGGCGAAGTACGAGTGCCCGGCCCTCCTTCTCGTGGTCTGCGAAGACAAGGAGGTCGAGGACTGGGCGGCCGGACCGTTCCAGCTCGGCCCTGAGGGCTGGGCCGCATTGTCTTTGCGCCCGCTGGTCCTGGGGCCCGGGAACGTTCCTCTGATCACCGATCCGGACCGGGCTGCCCGGGATCTGCTGCCCGCGGTGTTCTCCGTCGTGGCACACAGCCGCGAGGAGGAGGAAGCCGAGGCCGCGCTGGAAGCGCTGGCGGCGGCTTTGGCAAAGGTCGATTCGGAGTCGGCTGCGTTCTGCTGGGAAATGCTGGAGATCGGTCTGGGGGACTTCCTGACCGGCAACATTCGGAGGCACCTGATGAGCCCGCGTCCCTACTTCCCCGGCCGGGGCACGATGTTCGAGGAGACGTACCTGGAGGGCAAGGCGGAGGGGCGGCTCCGAGGGTCCGCGCAGATGGTGCTGCGGGTACTGGACAACCGGGGAATCCTCATGCCCCCTGCGACCCGGGAGCGCATCATGGACTGCGCCCACATGCTCACCCTGGAGCGGTGGATGGACCGCGCGCTCACGGTCTCCGCGATCGACGAACTCTTCGCCGAGAAAAGCTGAGCGCGCTAGCGTGGAAGAGGGCGTCCGGACGAGTGCCGGGCGCCCTTTCGTATGCCTGTGCGTAGGGTGGCGGACATGGCAGGAGAACGTGATCTGACGAAGCTGCTGAGCGGCATGAAGCCCGTGCTCAACGACGGGCGGTACGTGTACGCGACGGTGGCGGGGGAGGCGTCGGCACCGGAGGGCGTGGCCCCCGTGGTGACGGTGCGGGAGCCGGAGGGGCTGACCCTGGTCGTACGGCAGGAGGAGGCCGACGCGGCCGGGCTGTCGTACGAGTACGTGGCGGGCTGGATCACGCTACGGGTCCACTCCGCGCTGGAGGCGGTCGGCCTGACGGCAGCCGTCTCCCAGGCCCTGGCCCAGGCCGGCCTCAGCTGCAACGTGGTGGCGGGGTACCACCACGACCACCTGTTCGTCCCGTACGAGCGGGCGGCGGAGGCGGTGCGGCTGCTGGAGGCGCTGGCTGAGGGTGTGGGGGAGAGCCCGGGGAAGTAGGACGTTCCAGGACGGCGTCCCAGGCGAGGGTATTTCCGCAGGTCAGGTGGGGCGTGGGCGTTCCAGTGTCCCGAATGATGCGGTGGCGCTTGTGGCGGTCGGGAGACGGCGGACAGGCTGGCGGCACGCCCTGAGGCAATCCCGCCCCAGGAGGTGCACAGCAAGTTCCGTAACCCTTGGAGACGTCCGTATGCGTACCGCCCGCATCACCGCCACCGGCCTCACCCTCGCGGCCACGCTCCTCGCCGGCACCGCCGCCACAACGGCTCAGGCGCAGGCGGCGGAGCCGGCGCCCATCCCGGCCTGCTCGCTCGCCAACACCAAGACCACGGTGCAGAACGTGCCCCGCCCGATCAACCACCAGCTGCTCACCGTCACCAACACCAGCTCCAAGCCGTGCTTCGCCTACGGCGCCCCGCACCTGGCCTTCGACGCCGCGCAGCATGTGGTGTCGGTCGTGGACGACTCGATACCCCAGGCCGTCGTCACCGTGGAGCCGGGCGAGTCCGCCTACGCCGGCATCAATCTTTCGGCAGCTGACGGCTCCGGCACGGATGGGCGCACGGCGAGCGTCCTGCGCGTCTCCTTCGACGAGGGCGACGGCACGGAAAGCCGCGCCCGCACGGTGAAGCTCCCCAAGGGCACCTGGGTCGACAGCAAGGCGGCGGTCACGTACTGGCAGAGTGACGTCGACCTTGCCCTGATGTGGTGAAGAGGTTCCGTCGCGCTGCGCTTCTCCGATGCTTGGGAGGGGCGAAGCGAGTACGGTGGGAGCTGCCGATGTCCGTCCGGAAGGGCACCCGGGCACCCGTGCCATCCAGGCGCGGTCACCGGACACGGTGAAACACGGTGGAACCCGCCATCGGTGCATACGATGACGGGCTCCTGCGAAGAACCACAACGCTGTGTGATCCCCCGCTAGTGGCTGTAGCGGGGGCTTACAGCTTGTGCCTCACCTCCAGCCACCACCGGAGCAGAGCCACGAGCACGGCGCCTACGAGCGGTGCCGACCAGCGGTAGATCCGATAGAGCCAGGTACACAGGCGAGACGGGTCCTTCTTTTTGCGATGGCGCAATCTCCGCGCCTTTCTCCCAGGGTGGGCATACACACCCCACCGGTCAGACCCTCCAGGCGGAGGGCTGACCATGGGCGCGGCCACTCCCGGTGCGGCCGGGGTGGCCGCGCCCCAACCAGCCCCCCGAGCGGGTGGCTGACCGTTGCGGGCACCCCGGAAAGGACCGGCGCGTCAATGCGTCATCAAGCGGCGAGCATAGTCGCTGGAGCGCTGGCTGTGGCGGGAAGTGGCGAAGCGTCAACTGTGCGTGATACGCGGTGCGGTGGCTTGCGGGGAGGGGGAGAGGGAGGTGGCTGCCGATGGCCGAACAGGCCTATCCGATGCGCTCCGTGTAGGCGGCCGCGTCGAGAAGGCCGTCGAGCGCGGCCGGGTCCGCGTGCTTGATCTCCACGAACCAGCCGTCACCGTACGGTGATTCGTTGACCATCTCGGGCGCCGTGACGACTGTCTCGTTGATCTTTACGACCTCGCCGGTCACGGGCGCATAGATCTCCGAGACCGACTTGGTGGACTCGATCTCGCCCAGCGACTCGCCCGCGGCGACGCTCATTCCGACGGTCGGCAGCTGGACGAAGACCACGTCGCCCAGCTGCCCCTGGGCATAGTCGGTGATGCCGATGCGCACCGTGCCGTCACTGATGGGATCGACCCACTCGTGCTCCTCGGTGTACTTCAGGTTTTCGGGAACCATGGGTGACCGCTCCTTCGCTGTGCCTTCAGGGTCTGACGGGGTCGCGCACGTGACCACTACCCCGTCCGGCTTCCGGCTCACGGTCGATACTCCAATGGCGCCACCAGGGCGTGGCTGGGATCCGTGGGTCGGGTGCGGGTCAGAACAGGCTGGCAGCGGGGGGAGGGGTGGGGGGTGCGGGCACGTCGGGTGGCCGGCGGGCGGTGGGGCGCTGGGCACCGTACTCCTGCCGTCGCGGATGCGGCTGCGTGAGGAGACCTTGCGCATGCGACTGGGCTGAGGGGGAGCGGGCTGCTGCCGCGATGTGGTTTCGCCCGTCGTGGGCGTTCCACTAGGCGCGCCACCGTCGTGGCTGAGCGGCCGAGTGGGAGGTGGAGTGCGGCTGGTGAGACGCGGAGGGCCGGGAGGGGCTGGTGAGGTGGGCGGCCTTCGCTCTCGGGTCACTTGTACGCCGCGGACGGCCGCAGGGCCGGGTGACTTCCCACCAGAGAAGACCCATCGAGGCCCGTGGGGTGTGGGCTGCCGGTGGGGTTTGGTGAGGCGCACCGACTGCACCCCCAGCGCACTTCTACGCCGCGCAGCCCGGCCCGGCCGGTTGATTTCGGCGCCGAGAGGGCACCAACCCCCACCATCCCGCACTCGGCCGCTCAGCCACGACGGCGAACAAGTGAGTGGAACGCCCACGACGGCAGGAACCACATCGCGGCAGCAGCCCGCTCCCCATCAGCCCGGGCTGATGGGGAGGTCTCCTTACGCTCGTGCATCCGTGACGGCAGGAGTACGGCGGCCAACCGCCCACCGGGCGTCGGACACCCGACGTGCGCGAGCCGCTACCCCTCCCCCTGCTGCCAGCCTGTTCTGACCTCAGTCGCCTACGGCTGCGGGGCGACGTACGAGCCCATGCCCGGCTCGGTGTAGATCAGCCCATCGGCCCGCAGTCCGCGGTGGACCTTGTGGGCCGTGGCGGCTGCGATGCCGAACTCTTCCGTGAGTTGGTTAACGGACGGAACCCGCGAACGCGGCGGGTACGTGCCGTCCTTGATGCGCTGTCGGATCACATCGGCCACCTGGCGCCAGCGCGGGATGTCGGGAACGAATTCGATCACACGGGCACGCTACGCGTTTCATATGGTTCGCAGCAATGAGCAGTTAGCTTCGATTTCTTGGTTTTCTAGGTGTGCTAGGTCTGCCGCGGTAAGGTCCCGCACATGAAGGACCCCGGCGACCGCTGGCACGGTCCCGGGGCGCGGCCAACGCCTAACAGGAGCGTCGACATGCGCAACTTTATCCGCCGCTGGTTCCGCCGGACACGGCAGATTTCCGTCCCCGAAACGCCGCCCGTCCCGGCGCCTGAGCCCCGTACGTCCGACAGCCCGTCCTGCCGCGTCTACGTATGGGCCACCGCCCACGGCATCGACCTTCGGCCCCAGTCTCTCCTGAGCACCTGCACCTGCGCCGACCGAGCGCACCAACCGCGCCCCGCCATCGGCTCGTTCGTTCTGGACAAGCGGGACGGCGCCGTCGGGCAGGTCATGCGCAACGGCGGCTCGCAGCTCCTGCTGCGTCTGCCCGGCGGCGGCAAGGAGTGGGCGGTGGACCCCTTCGAGGTCCGGACCCCGACCGAAGCCGAGCTCCTCAGCGCCAAGGTCCAGGCCGCCAACGCCGCCAGTAGGTGGGGCTTGTAGCTCACGGGTGGGCGGCGGCCGCTCCCTGCGGTCGCCACCCATCACCTCGCTACTTGTCCTTGCGGACCTCGTTGCGGACCTTGGCGGTTACCTCGGCCATCTCCTTGCCGGACATCACGTTGCCGGTGGAGGCGCTGCCCCCGTAGGGGCTGTTGCTCTTCGAGACCGAGTGCTTGACCGCACCGATGGCGCTCGAATCGCCCCAGATGCACTCCGTGGCTTCATTCGAGCTCGAAATGGTGCCCATGGAGACCGTGGTCTTCTTGGTCGCGCACTTCATGACCGCGCCGTCGAAGTCGCCCGGGGAGAACTCCGTCCAGGGCGCAACCGTCTCGACCTTGACGCCCTGCATGGACCCCTCGGTCTTCTTCGCGTTCTCTTCCGACTTCGCGATCATCGCGTCGACCGTCTTCGCCGGATCGGAGAGCTCGCCGTACACGCCGAGCACCGAGAGGTTCTGCTTCTCGGCGTTGGCGTAGGCCCCCGAGACGCTGGTGCCGTTGGAGATCCCCAGCTCCTTGACCTTCTCGTTGTCCGTCAGGTCCTGCGTGTTTGTCTGCTTGGATCCCGGGGCGCTGACGCTGCCCTTCGTGTACTTCCCGTCCAGCAGCGTGTCCGGCAGGACGATCGTGTACGGCTTCACGTCACCGCCGCCGCCCATGAAGTACACCGCGCCCGCGATGAGCGCGCCCACGACCGCCACCGCGCCCACCGTGATGCCGATCGCCTTGCCCTTGCCGCCGCCGCTCTGGGGCGGGACCGGGGGCGGGTACTGGGCGCCCGGGTAGCCGGGCTGCTGGTGCTGAGGGGGGACGCCCCACGGCTGCTGGGGTGCCGGGGGCTGCTGGCCGTACGGGGTGCCCGGGGGCGGCGGGGGCGGGGGCGGGTAACCGTAACCGGGCTGGCCGGCCGGGGCGCCCTGGGCGTACGGGCCCGGCTGCTGGGGCGGTTGGCCGTAGGGGCCCGGCTGGTTGTAGCTCATTGCGTCTCTCTTCGATCCGTGGGGGGACTCGGGACTCGTATGACAGTCCGCCCAATCCTTCCGGATCTCTTCAGAGGGTCTTACCGCCTGGTGGCAACGGTTTCGGAACAGTTGGCACGCAGGAGTGGTCACTCCGGGCGAATCGTCCGCGCCGCCCGCCTCAGCTTCCCCGTCGTCTCCGCCGCCGCCCCGAGCTCCGTTCGTTCGCCCAGGGCCGCGCCCATCACGCCCAGCGTGCTGTGGTCCGCCCAGACGCAGTACGGGAGGGTCAGGCTCGCCCCAGGGGCTCTGAAGGCCACCGACTCGCACTTCATCACCGCGTCGCCCGCGCCCCGCGGCCGCACCCGTTCCGGGGCGCCCTCCACCGATTCCCCCGCGCCGTTGCCGGCCGCCATCGCGGCGAACATGCCGTCGACCGCCCGCTCGGGGTTCTTCACCGTTCCCCAGACGCCGCTGAACATCAGCTTTCCCCGCGCCGACGAGTAGCCCGCCGTGACGCTGCCCTCGTCCCGTACGCCCAGGCTCCGCAGCCGCGCCAGGTGGTCCGTACGGAACGTCCGGCCGACCGGGGAGTCCATCCGGAAGCCGGCCACGCGGGCCGGCGCGGTCAGCCGGTACTGCCCGCCGCCCGCCGCCTTGCTGCCGCCGCCCGTGAGGATCAGGAATCCGCCCAGAAGGGTGCACATCACCACCAGCGAGCCGATCGCCACGGCCGCCACCACCCTCCCCTTCCCCCGCCGGCGCGGCGGGACCGGCGGTGGCCACACGGCCGCGCCGTAGCCGCCGGGGCCGCCCGGCCGTGTGTAGGACCGGGGCGTCACCGGGAGCGGCTCGTACAGGCCGGCCTGCTGCTTGCTCATGGTTCTCTCGTCGCTTCTCTCGTTGCGTGGGCGTCATCCTTGCCGATCCCGCGGCAATCGATTCGAAACCCCCGCGTACGCCCCCTTAGAATTCACCCCGTGACCGACAACACTCAGCGCCCCGACAGTGGGCACGCCGACCGCACCCCCGACCTGCCGACCCAGTACGCGCCGGCTGACGTAGAGGGGCCGCTGTACGAGCGCTGGGTAGAGCGGGGCTACTTCGAGGCGGATGCCGCGAGCGAGAAGGAGCCCTACACGATCGTCATTCCGCCGCCGAACGTCACCGGGTCCCTCCACCTCGGCCACGCCTTCGAGCACACGCTGATCGACTCCCTCACGCGCCGCAAGCGCATGCAGGGCTACGAGGTCCTGTGGCAGCCGGGCATGGACCACGCGGGCATCGCCACGCAGAACGTGGTCGAGCGCGAGCTGGCCAAGGAGGGCAAGTCGCGCCACGACCTCGGCCGCGAGGCGTTCGTCGAGCGCGTCTGGCAGTGGAAGAGCGAGTCCGGCGGCCAGATCTCCGGGCAGATGCGCCGTCTGGGTGACGGCGTCGCCTGGTCGCGCGAGCGCTTCACCATGGACGAGGGCCTGTCCAAGGCCGTCCAGACGATCTTCAAGAAGCTCTACGACGACGAGCTGATCTACCGCGCCGAGCGCATCATCAACTGGTGCCCCCGCTGTCTCACGGCCATCTCGGACATCGAGGTGGAGTACCAGGACGACGACGGCGAGCTCGTCTCCATCCGCTACGGCGAGGGTGACGCCTCCATCGTCGTGGCCACGACCCGCGCCGAGACGATGCTCGGCGACACCGCCGTGGCCGTCCACCCCGAGGACGAGCGCTACCAGCACCTCATCGGCACCGAGATCGAGCTGCCGCTGACCGGCCGCCGCATCCCGGTCGTCGCCGACGAGCACGTCGACCCCGAGTTCGGCACGGGCGCCGTCAAGGTCACCCCGGCCCACGACCCGAACGACTTCGAGATCGGGCGACGACACGACCTGCCGTCGCTCACCGTCCTCGACGAGCACGGCGTCATCACCGCCCACGGCCCCTTCCTCGGCCTGGACCGCTTCGAGGCCCGCTCCGCGATCGTCGGCGCCCTGCGCGCCGAGGGCCGCGTCGTCGCCGAGAAGCGCCCGTACACCCACTCCGTGGGCCACTGCTCCCGCTGCAAGACGACGCTGGAGCCGCGCCAGTCCATGCAGTGGTGGGTCAAGACCGCCCCGCTGGCGAAGAACGCCGCCGACGCCGTCCGCGACGGCAAGGTCAAGATCCACCCGCAGGAGATGGAGAAGCGCTACTTCGACTGGGTCGACAACCTCCACGACTGGTGCATCTCGCGCCAGCTGTGGTGGGGCCACCGCATCCCGGTCTGGTACGGCCCGGACGGCGAGATGGTCTGCGTCGGCCCGGACGAGCAGCCGCCGGCCGGCGAGGGCTGGCACCAGGAGACCGACGTCCTCGACACCTGGTTCTCCTCCGGCCTGTGGCCGTTCTCCACGCTCGGCTGGCCCGAGAAGACCGAGAGCGTCGAGAAGTTCTACCCGAACTCCGTCCTCGTCACCGGCTACGACATCCTCTTCTTCTGGGTCGTCCGGATGATGATGTTCGGCCTGTACGCGATGGACGGCACCCCGCCGTTCCACACCATCGCCCTGCACGGCATGGTCCGCGACCAGTTCGGCAAGAAGATGTCGAAGTCCTTCGGCAACGCGGTCAACCCGCTCGACTGGATGGACAAGTACGGCTCCGACGCCGTCCGCTTCACCCTCGCCCGCGGCGCCAACCCCGGCGTCGACGTGCCGATCGGCGAGGACTGGGTCCAGGGCTCGCGCAACTTCGCGAACAAGATCTGGAACGCGACGCGGTTCGCGATGATGAACGGCGCCACGGTGGAGGGCGACCTGCCCGCCGCCGAGCGGATGTCGGCCACCGACCGCTGGATCCTCTCGCGCCTCAACGCCGTCGTCGCCGAGGTGGACGCGCTCTACGACGACTACCAGTTCGCGAAGCTCTCCGACGCGCTGTTCCACTTCGCGTGGGACGAGGTCTTCGACTGGTACGTCGAGCTGTCCAAGACCACGTTCCAGAAGGGCGGGGCCGAGGCCGAGGTCTCGCGCCGCGTCCTGGGCGAGGTCCTCGACGTCACCCTCAAGCTGCTGCACCCGGTCGTGCCCTTCGTCACCGAGACGCTGTGGACCACGCTCACGGGCCGCGAGTCCATCGTGATCGCCGACTGGCCGAAGGCTGTGTTTGTTCCTGGGGCTGACGCCCCGGGCGGCTTCCACGACGCGGCCGCCGAGCAGGAGATCGCGACGCTCCAGCAGGTCGTCACCGAGGTCCGCCGCTTCCGCTCCGACCAGGGCCTGCAGCCGGGCCAGAAGGTTCCGGCCCGCCTGGACCTGAGCGGTACGGCGCTGGCCGCGCACGAGGACGCGATGCGGTCGCTGCTGCGCCTCCAGCCGGCCGGCGAGGGCTTCGCCGCCACGGCGTCGCTGCCCGTCGCGGGGGCGACGGTCGCCCTCGACCTGTCCGGCACGATCGATGTCGAGGCGGAGCGGAAGCGGCTCACGAAGGCGCTTGCGGCGGCCGAGAAGGACAAGGCGCAGTCCACGGCCAAGCTCGGTAACGAGGCGTTCCTGGCCAAGGCGGCGGAGGCGGCCGTGGAGAAGATCCGTAAGCGGCTGGAGACGGCGGAGGCCGACATCGAGCGGCTTAGCTTGCAGCTGGCGGCGCTGCCTAAGGGCTGAGTCGGCGCCCTCGGGCATTGAGCGGCCCCCTGTGCCTTACGGGCGCAGGGGGCCGTTTGCATGTCGGCTGCGGGCCGGTGGGGGCTTGTCGCGCCCACGCGGCGGAGCCGCACATTGACACAGCCCCGCGCCCCTAATGGGGCGCCTACCGCGCCGCCCACGGTCTCGATCTGTTCGGGTCCCACATCGGGCCCCATGGGCCCTCCACCAGCCTCTCTTCCTCCTCGGAGAGGGGGCGGCGCCGGCGGCGGCGGTGCTGTGGCCAGAACAGGACGTACGCCGTCGACACCGCCACGAAGGCGAGCCGGATCAGGCCCTTGGCCGACTCGTCCGGTACGGCGAACACGCTGCCGTACAGCACGATCAGCGCGATCCAGCTCCACCACGGCACGAGGCGCCGCTGCCCGCACACGTCCCACAGCAGCGTGCCCAGCAGCACCGACGCCGTGTAGTACGTGTAGACGCTCGGGTCGAGGAGGATGCGGGCGTTGGCGCCCAGCAGGACGACCCCGGCCCAGCGGCCCCGCCACACCGCGACCGCGCCCAGCGTGAGGCCGAGGGCGGCCTGGGCGGGGCGGGCCCAGTCGGGGGTCACGGGGGTGTTGCCGCCCAGCCAGCGCAGGGCCGAGGCCGGGCTGTTGGGGATGGTGAACTTCGCGGCGGCGAAGGAGTCCGGGGCCGCGACGAAGAACGGCAGCCAGGCGATCGCCAGCAGCGCCGCGCACCACAGGACCGCCCGCATCCAGCGGTCGCGGGGCAGGGCGAGGATCAGCGGCACGAAGGCGAGGGCCGTCGGCTTGGAGTCCATGGCCAGGGCCAGGCAGGCGCCGACGGCCGCCGGATTGCAGCGGGTCAGGAACCAGACCGCCAGCGCCGTGAAGAACAGCGCCAGGACGTCGTCCAGGTGCCCGAAGCGGACCGACACCTCGATCCACATCGGGATGAACGCCAGCCCCGCGATCAGCACGCGCCGCCGCAGCCGCTCGTGGTTGGTGCCCGTGCCGAGGAAGTGCATGGCGGCGCTGCGCCCCGCGAGCACCATGATGACCAGGCCCAGCACGGACATGAACGCCGCCGCCAGGAACTGGCCCGTGTGCTCGGAGAACGGGTTGAACAGGCCCGCCACCAGGAAGCTGATGGGGCCCATCTGGAGCTCGGGGTGGTGGGCGTAGAGGTTGAGCCCGCCGGTGCCGTCGCCCCCGTCGTAGATCAGCTCGCCGCCGGTGCGCAGGTAGTGCCAGGAGAAGCCGCCGCTGGGTTCCACGACGGCGAACCACAGCACGGTCCACGCCGTGAGCAGCAGCAAGTGCATCCGTGTGCTGATTTGCGGTACCCGCACCCGTACAACGCTCCCGTTCCGCTGCCCGGAACCGCTCCGGACATGTGTCACCGGGGGTCAGATGGCGGAACGGGAGCGGAGGTTGCTCCGAGGGTCGTAAGTGTGACCCGGTTCACTGTTTGTGTGACGCGCCGTCAGCTCTCGATCGCGATCGGGCCCGACGTGACCACCTCGGCGTTGCGCCGCGTCTTCGCCCAGCCGTTGCGGCCGCGCAGCATCCGCACGAAGCCGCGCGCCGACGCCGGGAAGAGGTGGTAGGCGTACAGCCACAGCGCGAGGCCCCACAGCAGGGCGGACAGCAGCGAGTGGTCGGAGGCGCGGTCCCGGCGGTAGACGGGGCCCCACAGCACGAACGGCAGCACGGAGACCACGGCCAGGCCCAGCACCAGCGGCCACAGCGCGAGCATGCCGCCGAAGGCGGCGCCGAAGCCGTCCTCGGCCGCGGTCAGGCCCAGCAGGGCGAACATGACCGCGCACAGCGCGAGGGTCACCAGGTGGGCGACCGGCTGGAGGAAGGTGTAGAGCGTCTCCAGGACGCCCTTGCCGCCGTAGTGGCGCGAGGAGACGATGCGCGGCGCGTAGCGGACGCACTGGAGGTTGCCCTGCGCCCAGCGGGTGCGCTGGGTGAGGAAGCGGCGGGCGTGCGGCAGGCCCTCCTGGGAGACCCAGGTGTCGGCTATGTGGGATATCCGGTCACCGTTGAGGATCATGTGCAGGCCCAGCTCGTAGTCCTCCAGGAGCGCACCGCGCTGCCAGGGGCGGCGCTCGGCGGCGGCGATGCGGTCCAGCGCGGAGAGCCGGGTGAACTGGCCGTTGCCGCCCAGGCCGACGGAGCCGGTGCGGCCGCGCAGCAGCTGCATGCCGGCGTTGGAGACGGAGAACTCCATGTCCTGCATGCGGACCAGGAGGCGGGCGAAGGCGTTGCGGGCCCGGCCGCGGTCCGGGAGCGGGCGGGGGTCGCCGGCGTTGCGCATGCGCACGCTGACCTGCACGCCGCCGGTCTCCGCGTCGCCGAAGCCGGCGGGGCCGCTCACGCGCTCCAGCGCGTACGGGTCGAGCTGGCCGTCGGCGTCGATGACGCACACCACGACGCGCTCACGGTCGGTGTCCTTGGACAGGAACTGGTTCAGCTCGTCGTACGCGGAGTTGAGCGCGGCGCCCTTGCCCTGGCGGGCGTTCGGACGGACCCGGCTGACGAGGTGCACCCGGCGGTCCGTCTCGGCGAGCTCGGCGACGATCGCGCCGGTGCGGTCGTCGCTGTCGTCGTCGATGACCCACACGTGGGCGCGCGGGTGATCGGCGCGCAGCCGCTCGACGGTGGTGCCGACGACTGCCTCTTCGTCCCGGCACGGGACGAAGAAGTGCCAGTCGAAGGCGTCGGCGTTGCCGGTCTCGGCCTCGGGGCGGCGGAGGTAGGCGTGGCGGGCGCCGGCCCAGTAGAGCAGGAAGCAGGCGAGGAGGAAGAAGGGGAATATGAGGAGGAGGGGGCTGGAGAACATGCGGGTTATCGCTCCGATGGGACAGCAGGCTTCGGCCGGTTCGGCGCCGCCGGTCACGTGCGTGGGGGTTGCTCGCCGTTGCGGCGGAGGAGAGGCCCCGGTCCCGCCCTTTCACCGTTTCCTGGGGCGGAGCCCCGGACCCCGAGCGCCTCAGCGCGATCCGGGGGTCCGGGGGCTCGCCCCCGGTTACGGGAAGGGGCGGGGCTGGGGGAAGAACCCCCTACGCCGCCGCGGCCAGCTCCTGCGGAGCGGTGATCGCCGCCAGCAGCGTCACGATCCGCTCCGACGCCAGCCCGTCCCCGAAGGGACTCGGCAGGGCCGAAAGGCGCGTCAGGCCCTCCGCGCCGGAGGCGAGCCGGCGCCGGGCCGCCCGCCCGATCTCCGCGCCCGGCTCCACCAGGTCCGCGAAGTCCGCCATCGCCTCCGGCCGCTCCGTGGAGCGCCGTACGACGACCAGCGGGCGTCCCAGCACCGTGCACTCCTCCTGGATGCCGCCCGAGTCGGAGACGAGCAGCGCCGCGTGCCGGGCCAGGGCGAGGAACTCGCCGTAGCCGAGCGGGCGGGTGACGGTCAGGCCGGCCAGCAGGCCCTCCAGGCCGGCGGCCTCGACGCGGGCCCGGGTCCGCGGGTGCAGCGGCACGACGACCGGCCGGCCGTCGGTCGCGAGCGCGGCGAGCTCGGTGAAGATGGCGCGCAGGGCCTCGGGGGAGTCGGTGTTCTCGGGGCGGTGGACCGTGGCCAGGACGTACGAGTCGGCGGTCAGGCCGTGCAGCCGCAGCAGCTCCGCGCGCTCGGCGGGGGCCGGCAGCTGGCCGTGCACGGCCTCGACGACCGTGTTGCCGGTGACGGCGATGCGCGCGTCGTCGACGCCCTCCGCGAGGAGGTTCGCGCGGTTGTCCTCGGTGGCCGCGCACAGGACGTCCGCGATGCGGTCGATGAGGACGCGGTTGTGCTCCTCGGGCATGTTGCGGTCGTGGCTGCGCAGGCCGGCCTCGACGTGCAGCAGCGGGATGCCGCGGGCGTTCGCGGCGAGCGCGCCGGCGAGGGCCGCGTTGGTGTCGCCCTGGACGACGACGGCGAGCGGCGGCTCGGCGGTGAAGAGCTCGTCGAGCTGGGCGAGGGCGCTGGAGATCTGGACGGCGCGCGGCTGTCCGCCGACCCCGGTCAGGAAGGTCGGCTCGGGCAGGCCCAGCTCGGTCAGGAAGCGGCCGGAGAGCTCCTCGTCGTAGTGCTGACCGGTGTGCACCAGGTGGGCGGCGGGGCCCAGGAGGCGCACGAGGTCGGTGAGCTTGACCAGCTCGGGGCGGGTGCCGAGGACGACGGCGACGCTACGGGCGGGCAGGGACTGCACGAGGTGACTCCTGGGGCCGGCGGGCTGCGGACAGCTCACGACCTTGCGGTGCCTCGGTTGCACCCCTGGGGTGCCTTCGGTTGCCCGACGGTTGCGAATCGCCTGAAGCGGGGCGGAAGCCCTCAGAAAGGACCTTCGTCCTCCCCGTTCCCGGGACCTTCGTCCCCGCCGTCGGCCCGGTAGCGGTAGCCCAGGCCCCGTACGGCCTCCAGCGGGTCCGCCGCCTCGTCGCCGGCGGCCTGCCGCAGCTTGCGCCGCAGCCGCAGGACGGCGAACTTCACCCGCTCGCGGCCGGTGCCCTCGGGGTCGTCCCAGACCCGGTCGAGCAGCTGGTCGGTGGTGATCACCCGGCCGCGGTTGCGGACGAGCACCTGGAGCAGCCGGTACTCGATGTCGCTGAGCCGGGCCTCGTGGCCCTGCCAGACCGCCGAGCGCCGCTCGGGCACGAGCCGCAGCCCGTCGTCGAAGGAGTCGCCGGCCCAGCGGGTGGGCGCGGTGCGGCGCAGCAGCGCCTCGACGCGGGCGAGCAGCTCGTCGTTGCCGAAGGGCTTGGGCAGGTAGTCGTCGGCGCCGGCGCGCAGGCCGCGGACGCGGTCGGTCTCGGCGCCGCGGGCGGTCAGCAGCAGGACGGGCAGGTCGCTGAGGTCGCGGGTGCGCTCCAGCACCTCCCAGCCGTTGAGCTGCGGCAGCCCGATGTCCAGGAGCATGAGGGCGGGGCGCTCGGCGAACAGCAGCCGCAGGCCCTCGCGGCCGTTGCCGGCGTGGGCGACCTCGTAGCCGGCGCGGGTGAGGAGGGTGCGCAGGGCGAGGGAGAGGTCGGGGTCGTCCTCGACGACGAGCACGCGGGTCATGCGGCCGCCTCCCGGCGCGGGGGTCCGGTGGGGCCCGGCGGGGGCGCGCCGGGGCCCGCGACCGGCAGCCGGATCAGGAAGGCGGCGCCGCCGCCCGGCGCCTCGCCGGCGGTGATCGTGCCGCCGTGCAGCCGGACGATCGTGCGGCTGATGGCGAGCCCGAGACCGGTGCCGGGATATTCGCCCGTACGTGCGTTCGGCGCCCGTACGAAACCATTGAAGATCTCCTCCCGGAATTCCTCCGGGACGCCGATTCCGGTATCGGCGACTTCGATCTCCCAGAACTCGAAGCGCGGTGCCGCCGTCACCGAGATCCGGCCACCCGCGGGGGTGTATTTCGCGGCATTCTCCAGAAGATTGGCCAGGACGTTCTGCAAGCGGTGCCGGTCGCCGCGCAGGACGGGCCCGGGGGCGCACTCCAGAACGGTGAACAATCCCGCCTCCTGCATCGTGCTCATGCGGTCCAGGACGGCGTCCAGCAGCATCCGGTCCACCTCCACGCCGTCGAATTCCAGCTCCAGGCCGGCGGTGGCCCGCATCCGGGTGGTCAGCAGCAGGTCGGCGATCACCCGCTGCATGCGGTCGGCGTTGCGCCGGATGGCGTCCAGGAAGGAGGCCTGCTCGTCGGTGAGGGTGCCGAAGGAGGGGTCGGTGAGCAGCTCGCAGAAGCTGATCACGGAGGTGAGGGGCGTGCGCAGCTCGTGGGAGGCGGCGGCCGTGAAGGCGTTGCGCTGCCGGGCCAGCTCGGTGAGCGCCACGTTGTCGCGCTCCAGGTCCCGCTCGCGCCGCTTGCGCTCGGTGATGTCCTCGTACGTCCACAGGGCGCCCAGGTAGCCGCCCTCGTGGCGGAGCGGTTCGATCACACGGCGGAGGGTGCGGCCGTCGGCGAGGGGGAGCTCGGCCGTCCGGTGGACGTGGTGGCCCGCCAGGGTCTCGCCGGTCCGGCCCCCGGCGCCGAACATGCGGGTGAACTCCCGGTTGGCCGCGAGCACCCGGTCGTCGGGGCCCTGCACGACGGCGCCCGCGGGCAGCGCTTCCAGCAGCGCGCCCAGCAGCGTCCGCCACCGGTCGTCCTCTTCGCTCACCACCCGGCACCACCCGGCTTCTCCGCACACAAAGGGCTCTTCGGGAAAAAAGGTCTCTTCGGGAAAAACCGTAGGGCAAGGCCGCCGGGCCTGCCGCCCGCGCCGTCACACCCCCTCCGTAGACTGGTCCGCGTGAGCGAGCGCCCCCTGAACGACGACAACGGCAGCACCGGCCCCGACGACGATGACCGTTTCGAGGAAATCGTCGATGCCGAGACCGACCGCGACCCCGACCTCGCCGTCATCGAGGCCGGCAGCCGGACCCTGCGCGCCCAGGCCGGGCCGCCGCAGGGCGACATCCCCTCCCGCCCCGAGGACCCCGAGCTCGACCGCGCCCTGCGCGAGGTCGAGACCGAGCTCGCCGGGCGCTGGCCCGAGACCAAGCTCGACCCCTCGCTGGGGCGCGTCGAGGCCCTGATGGACATCCTGGGGCAGCCGCAGCGCGCCTACCCCGCGATCCACATCACCGGCACCAACGGCAAGACCAGCACGGCCCGCATGATCGAGTCGCTGCTGGGCGCCTTCGACCTGCGCACCGGGCGGTACACCAGCCCGCACGTCCAGTCGATCACCGAGCGCATCAGCCTCGACGGGGCACCGATCTCCGCCGAGCGCTTCGTCGAGACGTACGCCGACATCAAGCCGTACGTGGAGATGGTCGACGACCGCGAGGAACACCGCCTGTCCTTCTTCGAGGTCATGACCGCCATGGCCTACGCGGCCTTCGCCGACGCCCCGGTCGACGTGGCCGTCGTCGAGGTCGGCATGGGCGGCACCTGGGACGCGACGAACGTGGTGGACGCCTCCGTCGCCGTCGTCACCCCCATCTCCCTCGACCACACCGACCGCCTCGGCTCGACCCCCGGCGAGATCGCCGGCGAGAAGGGCGGCATCGTCAAGCAGGACGCCACCGTCGTCCTCGCCCAGCAGCCGGTCGACGCCGCGCAGGTGCTCCTCAAGCGCGCGGTCGACGTCGACGCCACCGTCGCCCGTGAGGGCATGGAGTTCGGCGTCGTCTCCCGCGAGGTCGCCGTCGGCGGCCAGCAGCTGACGCTGCGCGGCCTCGGCGGCGAGTACCCCGAGGTCTTCCTGCCGCTCTACGGCGCCCACCAGGCGCACAACGCCGCGGTCGCCCTGGCCGCCGTCGAGGCGTTCTTCGGCATCGGCTCGCAGCACGCCCGCACGCTCGACATCGACACCGTCCGCCGCGCCTTCGCCCAGGTCAGCTCCCCGGGCCGGCTGGAGGTCGTGCGCCGCAGCCCCACCGTCGTGCTGGATGCCGCGCACAACCCGGCCGGCGCGCAGGTCACGGCCGAGGCGGTCACCGAGGCGTTCGGCTTCAGCCGGCTCATCGGTGTCGTCGGCGCCAGCGCCGACAAGGACGTCCGCGGCCTGCTGGAGGCCTTCGAGCCGGTCTTCGCCGAGGTCGTCGTGACCCGTAACTCCACCCCCCGCGCCATGGACCCCGACGAGCTCGCGGCCGTCGCCGTCGAGGTCTTCGGCGCCGAGCGCGTCCAGGTCGAGCCCCGGCTGGACGACGCCCTGGAGGCCGCGATCACCCTCGCGGAGGAGGAGGCCGAGTTCTCCGGCGCGGGCGTCCTGGTCACCGGCTCGGTGGTCACCGTCGGCGAGGCCCGGCTGCTCCTCGGAAAGGGCTGATCATGAGAATGCTGTGCGCCAGCACTCTGATCGGTGAATTCTTCGTCATCGGATTCGCCGGTCTGGTCGCCATGCAGATGACCGACCTCCCGACGGGCACGGTCTGGGCCGTCAGCGGCATCGCCATGGCCGTGAGCGTGCTGCTGTGCGGCATGCTCGGCCGCCCGGGCGGCGTCCAGCTGGGCTGGCTGCTCCAGATCGGGCTGGTCCTGAGCGGCTTCATCGTCCCGATGATGTTCATCCTCGGAGTGGTCTTCGGCGGCCTGTGGTGGGCGTCGGTCCACTTCGGCCGGAAGATCGACGAAGCGAAGGCCCGCTTCGCGGCGCAGGCGGCCGAAGCGGCCGCCGCCGACCCCGCCTAGCCCGGTCTCCGGGAGGCCGGCGCCCGGCCGCCTCCCGGCCCCGGTCCGGGTGCCGCGCGCCCACCGCGCCCCTGTACCCTCTGGCCCACCAGAACGATCGCCCGCAAGGAGCCGCAGTATGAGCCAGCGCACCCTCGTCCTTCTCAAGCCCGACTGCGTCCGGCGCAAGCTGACCGGCGAGGTCATCGCCCGCATCGAGCGCAAGGCCGGCTGGACGATCAGCGCGCTGGAGCTGCGCACCCTCGACCGCGACACCCTCGCCCAGCACTACGCCGAGCACGAGGGCCGGGACTTCTACGAGCCGCTGATGGGCTTCATGTCCTCCGGCCCCGTCGTCGCCATGGTCGTCGAGGGCGAGCGCGTCATCCCGGGCGTGCGCGCCCTGGCCGGCCCGACGGACCCGATTTCGGCCGCCCCGGGCTCCATCCGTGGTGACTTCGGCACCATCACGCGCGAGAACCTCATCCACGCCTCGGACTCCGAGGAGTCGGCCGAGCGGGAAATCAAGATTTTCTTTCCCGGCCTCGCCTGATAGCGCATCAGGCCCGGAGCCTTTCCGATCAGGGGCGACCGATTTTCTTTCGGTCGCCCCTGGCATATGCGTGGCGAACGAGGGAACCTCTCACTCCGACACGACGTCACCATTACTGGGGGGAGCTCGACTTCCGCCGACAATGGCGGAGGAACCCTCGCGCCGCGTTCGACCGGTCGAGACTACGATGAGAGCTTCGCGCCCGCGGCGCAACCGCCCGCACCACCCTGCCGACCTCAAGTAAGCAATCGCTCGCTCCAGCTGGGAAGGCCAGACGTATCCTCATGGGGAACAACATGTCGTTCATCGGCCGTGACATGGCTGTCGACCTCGGGACCGCCAACACGCTGGTGTACGTCAGAGGCCGCGGAATCGTCCTCAACGAGCCATCCGTCGTCGCCATCAACACCAACACCGGCGGCATCCTCGCCGTGGGTGCCGAGGCGAAGAAGATGATCGGGCGCACCCCGGGCAACATCGTCGCGGTCCGGCCGCTCAAGGACGGCGTGATCGCCGACTTCGAGATCACCGAGCGCATGCTCCGCTACTTCATCCTCAAGATCCACAAGCGGCGGTGGATGGCCCGGCCCCGCGTCGTGGTCTGCGTGCCCTCCGGCATCACCGGCGTCGAGCGGCGCGCCGTCATCGAGGCGTCCACCCAGGCGGGCGCCCGCCAGGTGCACATCATCGAGGAGCCGATGGCCGCCGCGATCGGCTCCGGCCTCCCCGTCCACGAGGCCACCGGCAACATGGTCGTCGACATCGGCGGCGGCACCACCGAGGTCGCGGTCATCTCCCTCGGCGGCATCGTCACCGCCCAGTCGATCCGCGTCGCGGGCGACGAGCTCGACAACGCGATCATCCAGCACATCAAGAAGGAGTACAGCCTCCTCCTCGGTGAGCGCACCGCCGAACAGATCAAGATCACCATCGGTTCGGCCTACGACCTCGAGCAGGACGAGCACACCGAGATCCGCGGCCGGGACCTGGTCAGCGGTCTGCCCAAGACCGTCGTCATCTCCGCCGCCGAGGTCCGCAAGGCCATCGAGGAGCCGGTCAACTCCATCGTCGACGCCGTCAAGACCACCCTCGACAAGTGCCCGCCCGAGCTCTCGGGTGACGTCATGGACCGCGGCATCGTTCTCACAGGCGGCGGCGCCCTCCTGCGCGGCCTCGACGAGCGGCTGCGCCGGGAGACCGGCATGCCGATCCACATCGCCGAGGACCCGCTGGACTCCGTCGCGCTGGGCTCCGGCAAGTGCGTCGAGGAGTTCGAGGCCCTCCAGCAGGTCCTGGACGCACAGCCCCGGCGCTGACGCGCGCGCCCTCCCCGCGGGGGCGCGCGGGGACGCTGCCCGGGGGGCCTCCCGGGGCCGTCGCGCCCGGCGCGTTCCACCCGTCGGGGGACGTCGCCACCCCCTTGGCCGGGGGTGGCGCCAAAGCGACCCCGCGTACCACCGCTGCCGGGAAACAACCTGATATACAGGCACAACGCTCCGGATGACCGGCCCGCCCCGCAGCGCGCCGGTCCTACGAGAAGGGCACGCCGCCGCACGTGAGGGACACACGAGAGAGCCGGCTGCTGCTGGTGCTGCTGGTCGCCATCGCCTTCGCACTGATCACGGTCGACATCCGTGGCGGTGAGCGGTCCCCGCTCGACGGCGTACGGCACGCGGCGGCCTCCGTCTTCGGGCCCGTGGAGAAGGGCGTCGCCTCCGCGGTCGACCCCGTGGGCAATGCCGTGGCGGCCGTGCGTGACTCCGGCGAGCGGCACAACCGGATCAGCGCCCTGGAGCGCGAGAACACCAGTCTCAAGCAGCGGCTCGGCAGCAACGACCGCAACCGCGGCCGGGCCGCCGAGCTCGACGCCATGCTCAAGACCGCCGGCCGCGGCCAGTACGGCATCAAGGGCGCCCAGGTCATCGCCATAGGCGCGGCCCAGGGCTTCTCCTGGACCGTCACCATCGACGCCGGCAGCCGCGACGGCATCAAGCGCGACATGACCGTCCTCAACGGGGAAGGCCTCGTCGGCCGCGTCACCACCGTCGCCCGCGACACCGCGACCGTGCTGCTCGCCAACGACCCCAAGTTCACCGTCGGCACCCGCATGGAGAAGAGCGGCGAGCTCGGCTTCGCCAACGGCCAGGGCGCCGGCGTCCTGCGCGTCGAACTGCTCAACGGCAAGGCGGCCGTCCGGCCCGGCGACCGGCTCGTCACCTTCGGCTCCAGCCGGGACAAGCCGTTCGTGCCCGGCGTCCCCGTGGGCGAGGTCACCCGCGTGGAGCCCGCCGGCGGCAGCCTCACCCGCACCCTCCAGGTCCGCCCCTTCGTCGGCTACAGCAAGCTCGACATCGTCGGCGTCGTCGTCGAACCCCCGCGCACCGACCCCCGCGACACCGTGCTCCCGCCCAAACCGGAAGCGCCCAAGCCCACGCCCACCGTGACCGTCACGGTCACGCCGTCCGCGAGCGCCAAACCCGAGGACTGACCGATGCGCCTCAACCGGATCCTGCTCTCGACCGCGCTCGTGGTCGTCGCCCTCGTCGTGCAGGTCACCGTCCTGGCCCGGCTCCACCTGCCGGGAGCCGTCCCCGACCCGCTGCTCCTCGTCGTGGTCGGGCTCGCCCTCGTCCACGGCCACACCAACGGCGCCGTCATCGGCTTCGCCGCCGGCCTGCTGGCCGACCTGGCCCCGCCCGCCGACCACGCCACCGGCCGGTACGCCCTCGTGCTGTCCGTCATCGGCTATCTCGTCGGCCTCGCCCGGCCCGAGACGGGCAAGCTGCGCTCGGCCACCGTGCCCATGCTCGTCGTCGTGGCCGCGGCCGTCGGCTCCACGCTGCTCTACGCGGGCGTCGGCTCCCTCGTCGGCGACACCGCCGCCCGCAACGTCGGCCTCACCAGCCTCGTCTTCACCGCGGCGCTCTACGACCTGCTGCTCGCGCCCTTCGTCGTCCCGCTCGTCATGGCCATGGCCAGGCGCGTCCAGAACGACCCGCTGACGGCCGACGGGCCCAGCACGATGGGCGGCAGCAGGACGAGCCGCGCGAACCGGGTGAGCGGCCAGCGCACGGGTATGCGGACAGGGATGCGTACGGGGCTGCGGCGGCCTCGTGTGAAGGGAGTGAAGCGCCTATGACGAACCTGCCTGATTCGGGGCGGACCTCACGCGTCACCATCCGCCTCGTCGTCATCCAGATCCTCGTCTTCTCCCTCCTCCTCACCCTCGCCGGCCGCCTCTGGTACCTCCAGATCCGCAACGGCGACGAATACACCGCCGAAGCCGCCGACAACCACATCCAGCAGGTCGTCGCCCCCGCCACCCGCGGCTCGATACTGGACGCCCGCGGCGTCCCCCTCGCCGACAACGAGACCCGCCTCGTCGTCTCCGCGAGCCGCACCGACCTGATGAAGATGAAGGACCGCGGCCGCACCGTCCTCACCCGCCTCGCCGGCGTGCTGAACATGAAGCCCGAGGACGTCACCGCCAAGGTCCGGCTCTGCGACGCCAAGACCCCCAAGCCCTGCTGGGCCGGCTCGCCCTACCAGCCCATCCCCATCACCGACGAGGCCACCACCCAGCAGGCCCTCCAGATCCGCGAGCGCGCCGAGGACTTCCCCGGCATCACCGCCGAACCCACCGCCGTCCGCCGCTACGCCGGCCCCGGCGGCTCCAACACCGCCCAGGTCCTCGGCTACCTCTCACCCGTCACCGACGAGGAGATCACCAAGGCCAAGGCCGGCCGCTCCCCGCTGCTCCGCTCCGACCAGGTCGGCCGCTCCGGCCTGGAGCGCCAGTACGACAGCCAGCTGCGCGGCAAGGCCGGCGTCACCCGCTACGAGGTCGACAACCTCGGCCGCGTCATCGGCAAGGCCAAGAGCGACAAGGCCGTCCCCGGCGCCAACCTCGTCACCAGCATCGACGCCCGCGTGCAGGCCATAGCGGAACGCGAGCTGGACCAGGCGATGAAGGACGCCCGCAAGGAGGTCGACCGGAACACCGGCACCAACTACAAGGCCGACGCCGGTGCCGTCGTCGTCATGGAGGCCAAGACCGGCCGCGTCGTCGCCATGGCCTCCAACCCCACCTACGACCCCAACGCCTGGGTCGGCGGGATCTCCGCGAAGGACTACCAGAACCTCACCGGCAAGGACTCCGGCTTCCCGCTGCTCAACCGCGCCATCCAGGGCCAGGCCGCCCCCGGCTCGATCTTCAAGGTCGTCTCCGCCACCGCCGCCGTCAGGGCCGGCTACGCCTTCGACGGCAACTACAACTGCTCCGCCTCGTACAGCATCGGCAACCAGGTCTTCAAGAACTTCGAGTCCAAGGGCTACGGCCCCATCAGCCTCGGCCGCGCCCTGGAGGTCTCCTGCGACACCGTCTTCTACGACCTGGCCTACCGCCAGTGGCAGAAGGACGGCGGCAACAACCCCAAGCACCCCGGCGACTGGTTCTACAAGACCGCCCACGACTTCGGCCTCGGCAAGGAGACCGGCATCGACCTCCCCAACGAGGTCACCGGCCGCATCCCCGACCGCGAGTGGAAGAAGAACTACTGGGAGGCCAACAAGGACACCTGGTGCAAGCAGGGCAAGACCGACACCAGCTACGCCGGCCAGATCGCCAAGGAGAACTGCGAGTCCGGCATGCGCATGCGCGCCGGTGACTCCGTCAACTACTCCATCGGCCAGGGCGACACCCTCGTCACCCCCTTGCAGATGGCCACCATCTACGCCGGCATCAGCAACGGCGGCACCCTCTGGAACCCCACCGTCGGCAAGGCCGTCATCAGCCCCGACGGCCGCACCGTCCACGAGATCGCGCCCCGGTCCCACGGCAAGCTGCCGTTCGACAGCAGGACGCGCGACCAGATCGACGGCGCCCTCGCCGGCGTGGCCACCCAGGGCACCGCTGCCTGGCGCTTCGAGGGATGGCCCCAGAAGGAGATCCCGATGCACGCCAAGACCGGCACCGCCGAGGTCTACGGCAAGCAGACGACCTCCTGGTTCGCCACCTACACCGGCGACTACGCCGTCGTCATGACGATCTCCCAGGGCGGCACCGGCTCCGGCGCCTCCGGCCCCGCCGTGCGCAACATCTACAACGCCCTCTACGGCGTCGACGAGAAGGGCAAGATCGACGCCAAGAAGGCGCTCCTGCCCCACCCGCAGACCGGGCTGCCGAAGGTCGAGAAGGACGGCACCATCGAGGCCCAGCCCATCGAGCCGCCCCCGCCCAGCCCCTCCGCCCGCAAGGAGGAGCAGGACACGTGACCGCCACCGACGGCTACCGCGCGCGCCGTTACAGCCCCGAGCGCTCCGCCTGGGGCCGGCTGACCGCCCGCGACTCCGTCTTCCGCCGCCTCGACTGGGTCATGGTCTGGGCCGCCCTCGCCCTCTCCGGCATCGGCACCCTGCTGGTCTACTCGGCCACCCGCAACCGCACCGAGCTCAACCAGGGCGACCCGTACTACTTCCTCCTCCGCAACATCCTCAACACCGGCATCGGCCTGGGCCTGGCCGTCGGCGCCGTCTGGGTCGGCCACCGGGCCCTGCGCGGCGCGGTCCCCATCCTCTACGTCATCTCCGTGCTGCTCACCGTCGCCGTCCTCACCCCGCTCGGCGCCACCATCAACGGCGCCCGCTCCTGGATCCAGCTCGGCGGCGGCTTCTCCCTCCAGCCCTCCGAATTCACCAAGATCACCATCGCGCTGGGGATGGCGATGATGCTCGCCGGCAAGGTCGACGCGGGGGAGCGGCTCCACCCCGACCACCGCACCGTCGTGGAGGCCCTCGGCCTCGCCGCCCTGCCGATCGTCATCATCCTGCTGATGCCCGACCTCGGCTCCGTGATGGTGCTCGTCGTCATCGTCCTCGCCGTGCTCCTCGCCTCCGGCGCGTCCAACCGCTGGATCGCCGGCCTGATCGGCACGGGCGTCCTCGGCTGCATCCTCATCTGGCAGCTGGGCGTCCTGGACGAGTACCAGATCAACCGCTTCGCGGCCTTCGCCAACCCCGCGCTCGACCCCTCCGGCGTCGGCTACAACACCAACCAGGCCCGTATCGCCATCGGCTCCGGCGGCCTGCTGGGCTCCGGCCTCTTCCACGGCTCCCAGACCACGGGCCAGTTCGTGCCCGAACAGCAGACCGACTTCATCTTCACCGTCGCGGGTGAGGAGCTCGGATTCGTCGGCGCGGGCGCGATCATCTTCCTGGTCGGCGTCGTCATCTGGCGCGCGTGCCGCATCGCCCGCGAGACGACCGAGCTCTACGGGACGATCGTGGCGGCCGGGATCATCGCCTGGTTCGCCTTCCAGTCCTTCGAGAACATCGGGATGACCCTGGGCATCATGCCGGTCACGGGCCTGCCGCTGCCGTTCGTGTCGTACGGGGGATCGTCGATGTTCGCGGCGTGGATCGCGATCGGACTGTTGCAGTCGATCAAGGTGCAGCGACCGGTTTCGGCGTGACCGCCACCCCGGACCGCAGCACGGCGCGATGAGGGCTGCCGTACGCGGCGGCAGCGAACTACATTCGCACTATGGCGGACACTCTGCGCGAGATCGAGCGGAAGTACGAAGCCGGGCCCCACGCCGAGGGCGCCACGCTGCCCGACCTGAGCCGGGTCGCGGGCGTGGCGGCCGTCAGCGGCGAAGGCACGCACAAACTCGACGCCGTCTACTACGACACCGTGGACCGGCGCCTCGCCGCGGCCGGCATCACCCTGCGCCGCCGCACCGGCGGCTCCGACGCGGGCTGGCACCTCAAGCTCCCGGTCGCCCCCGGCGTGCGGGACGAGATCCAGGCGCCCCTCTCGCCGGACGTGCCGCGCGCCCTCGCCGCCCTCGTCCGGGCCCGCGTCCGGCATGCCGAGCTCGTCCCGCTCGTCCGCATCCGCTCCCGCCGCGAGGTCAGCCGGCTCCTCGACGCCCAGGGCACGCTCCTCGCCGAGGCCAGCGCCGACCGGGTCAGGGCCGACCGGCTCGGCGACGGCGGCCGCAGCGCCCGCTGGACCGAGTTCGAGGTCGAGCTCGGCGCCGGCACCGACCCCGCCTTCCTCGACACCGTCGAGAAGCGCCTCCGCAAGGAGGGACTGCACCCCTCCGACGCGCCGTCGAAGCTGGCCAGGGCGCTGGAGGAGACGGGGAGCAGGAAGGAAGCAACGCAGCAGGAGAAGAAGGGGAAGCGCGGGACCGCCGGCGACCACGTCCTCGCCTACCTGCGGCGCCAGACCGACGCCCTCCTCGCGTACGACACCGCCGTCCGCCGCGACGCCGAGGACGCCGTCCACCAGATGCGCGTCGCCACCCGCCGCCTGCGCAGCGCCTTCCGCACGTACCGCGACGTCCTGGACCGCACGGTCACCGACCCCCTCGGCGCGGAGCTGAAGTGGCTCGCCGAGGAGCTCGGCGCGGACCGGGACCGCGAGGTCGTCGCCGCCCGCCTCCAGGCCTGCCTCGCCGGGCTGCCGGTCACGCTCGTCCTCGGGCCCGTCCGCGCCCGCCTGCGGATCTACGCGGCCGGCCGCGCCAGGGGCACCCGCAAGCGCGTCCTCGCGCTCCTCGACGGCGAGCGCTACCTCGCCCTCCTCGACGCGCTCGACGCCCTCCTCACCGACCCGCCGCTGCGGCGGGCCGCCGCCCGGCCCGCGCCGGAGGTCCTGGCCGGGGCCGTCCTGCACGACTACAAGCGGCTGGCCGGCCGCGTGGAGACGGCCCTGGACACCGAGCCCGGGCCCCTGCGCGACACCGCCCTCCACGAGGCCCGCAAGGCGGCCAAGCGCGCCCGCTACGCCGCGGAGGCCGCCGTGCCGGCGCTCGGCAAGCCCGCCAAGCGGTTCAGGTCCCGCATGAAGGAGGTCCAGGAGCTCCTCGGCGACCACCAGGACACGGTCATGACCCGTACGGCCTTGCGCGCGCTGGCGGTCCGGGCCCACGCGGCGGGGGAGAGCACGTTCACGCTGGGCCTGCTGTACGGGCGTGAGGAACAGCACGCGGCCCAGGACGAGCGGGAGCTGCCGGAGGTGTGGGCGAAGGCGTCGCGCAAGCGCTACCGGGCCGGTCTTCAGCCGTGAGGGGCCGCTCGCCGGGCACGTTACCCTTGAGGGTCACCCCCGTCCGCTCATGAGAGACCTCTTGCGAATGACTGTCGAGTCGGTTTTTCCGCGCCTCGAAGCTCTCCTCCCGCACGTGCAGAAGCCCATCCAGTACGTCGGTGGCGAGCTGAACTCCACCGTCAAGCCCTGGGAAGAGTGCGACGTCCGCTGGGCCCTCATGTACCCCGACGCGTACGAGGTCGGTCTGCCCAACCAGGGCGTCATGATCCTTTACGAGGTCCTCAACGAGCGCGAGGGCGTCCTCGCCGAGCGCACGTACAGCGTGTGGCCGGACCTCGAAGCCCTCATGCGCGAGCACAAGGTGCCGCAGTTCACCGTGGACAGCCACCGGCCCGTCAAGGCGTTCGACGTCTTCGGCCTGAGCTTCTCCACCGAGCTGGGCTACACCAACATGCTCACGGCCCTGGACCTCGCGGGCATCCCGCTGGAGTCCAAGGACCGCACGATCGACGACCCGATCGTGCTCGCCGGCGGCCACGCCGCCTTCAACCCCGAGCCGATCGCGGACTTCATCGACTGCGCGGTCATCGGCGACGGCGAGCAGGCCGTCCTGGAGATCACCGAGATCATCCGGGCCTGGAAGGCCGAGGGCCGCCCGGGCGGCCGCGAGGAGCTGCTGTTCCGGCTCGCGAAGACGGGCGGGGTGTACGTCCCGGCGTTCTACGACGTCGAGTACCTGCCGGACGGCCGCATCGGCCGCGTCGTGCCCAACAAGTCCGGCGTGCCGTGGCGCGTGTCCAAGCACACCGTCATGGACCTGGACGAGTGGCCGTACCCGAAGCAGCCGCTCGTGCCGCTCGCGGAGACCGTCCACGAGCGCATGTCCGTCGAGATCTTCCGCGGCTGCACCCGCGGCTGCCGCTTCTGCCAGGCCGGCATGATCACGCGCCCCGTGCGGGAGCGGAGCATCACCGGCATCGGCGAGATGGTGGAGAAGGGCCTCAAGGCGACCGGCTTCGAGGAGGTCGGCCTGCTGTCGCTGTCCTCCGCCGACCACACCGAGATCGGTGACATCGCGAAGGGCCTGGCGGACCGGTACGAGGAGGACAAGATCGGTCTGTCCCTCCCGTCGACCCGCGTGGACGCCTTCAACGTCGACCTGGCCAACGAGCTCACGCGCAACGGCCGCCGCTCCGGCCTGACCTTCGCCCCCGAGGGCGGCTCCGAGCGCATGCGCAAGGTCATCAACAAGATGGTCTCGGAAGAGGACCTGATCCGCACCGTCGCCACGGCGTACGGCAACGGCTGGCGCCAGGTGAAGCTGTACTTCATGTGCGGCCTGCCGACCGAGACCGACGAGGACGTCCTCCAGATCGGTGACATGGCGGTCAACGTGATCGCCAAGGGCCGCGAGGTCTCCGGCTCCAACGACATCCGCTGCACCGTCTCCATCGGCGGCTTCGTGCCCAAGCCGCACACGCCGTTCCAGTGGGCCCCGCAGCTCTCCGCCGAGGAGACGGACGCCCGCCTGGAGAAGCTGCGCGACAAGATCCGCGGCGACAAGAAGTACGGCCGTTCGATCGGCTTCCGCTACCACGACGGCAAGCCCGGCATCGTCGAGGGCCTGCTCTCGCGCGGTGACCGGCGCATCGGCGCCGTCATCCGCGCGGTGTACGAGGACGGCGGCCGCTTCGACGGCTGGCGCGAGCACTTCAGTTACGACCGCTGGATGAAGTGCGCCGAGCGGACGCTGCCCGAGCAGGGCGTGGACGTCGCCTGGTACACGACGCGCGAGCGCACGTACGAGGAGGTCCTGCCCTGGGACCACCTGGACTCCGGTCTCGACAAGGACTGGCTCTGGGAGGACTGGCAGGACGCCCTCGACGAGACCGAGGTCGAGGACTGCCGCTGGACGCCGTGCTTCGACTGCGGCGTCTGCCCGCAGATGGACACGTCCATCCAGATCGGCCCGACGGGCAAGAAGCTGCTTCCGCTCTCCGTCGTCAAGTAGGAACGCTTGTTCTAGTGGGGGCCCTGCCGGGTTGGCAGGGCCCCCACGGCACGTACTCTAGGTAGCAGTACGACCGCACTCACGAAGGAATCAGACCACTGGGCAAGCGACAGCCCGAAGGCCCGCCGCCCGCACCCGCGGTGCAGCGCATCCGCCTGCGCTACACCAAGCGCGGCCGCCTCCGGTTCACCAGCCACCGCGATTTCCAGCGCGCCTTCGAGCGGGCCCTGCGCCGGGCCGAGGTCCCCATGGCCTACTCGGCGGGATTCACCCCGCACCCCAAGGTGTCGTACGCCAATGCCGCACCCACCGGCACGGGCAGCGAGGCCGAGTACCTGGAGATCCAGCTCGCCGAGGTCCGCGAGGTCGAGCAGCTGCGCAAGCTGCTGGACGAGTCCATGCCCGCCGGGCTGGACGTCACGGACGCCGTCGAGGCCCGGACGTCCTCCTTCGCCGAACGGCTGGAGGCCTCCGTCTGGGAGCTGCGGCTGGACGGCGTGGAGCCCGCGGACGCCGAGCGCGCCGTGGCGGCGTTCCTGGCGGCCGAGCAGGTGGACGTCCAGCGCCGCACCAAAAACGGGTTGCGGACCTTCGACGCACGTGGCGCCGTGGTCCGGCTCGAGGCGCGGGACGCGGCGGCCGATAGGCCCGGCGACGGTCCCTGTGCGATACTGCGGCTGGTTGTTCGGCACGCCACACCCGCCGTTCGACCCGACGACGTCCTGTCCGGTCTCCGCGCTACGGCCGACCTGGCGCCGCCGGTCCCCGCTGCGGTGACCAGGCTGGCGCAGGGGCTGCTCGATGAGGAGTCCGGCACGGTGACCGACCCGCTCGCGCCCGACCGCGATGCCGCCCCGGCCTTCCCCACCACGGCCGCCGGGCCGAGCCCCGCCGGCGGCGCGCAGGTGCCGGAAGGTTCCGCGTAAGGACGGCCGTCGAAGCGCCGCCGGACACCAGGGAGCCACCCGGTGCGGCAGGCGCACTGACCAGGAGACTTTCGCCGGTCCCGAGGACAAGATTCGGGCCCGGCGAGCGAGACGACAGCTCCCGTGCGGCGACCGCGCCCCGGACGGCGGTACCGCGCTCATCACGCGGACCGGCGGGCCGGAACCGGCGCGGCGCCCGGGAGCGTGACGGGAGAACCGCCCGCATGCTCGAATCCATTGAGCCCACTGAGCCCGGCCCTGCCGGGACCGAATCCACCGACAACGGACCCGGCGACACCCTGCCGGCACGTCGCCGCCGCCGTGCGGCTTCCCGCCCCGCGGGCCCGCCGGCCGGTGCCGCCGGGACCCCCGAGGCCGCCGCACCCGCGGCTGAGGCCACCACCCCCGCGCCGGAGGCCGAGGCCCCGGCCGCTCCTTCGACGCCCGCGCGCCCGCGCCGCCGTGCGACCCGCAAGTCCACGGCCCCCGCCGGCGCCCCCGAGGTCGCCGAGCCCGCCGTGGAGACCGCCCCCGAGGTGGCCGAGTCCCCGCAGCCCGTCGCCCTGACTTCCGAGCCCGTCGAGGAGCCCGCCGTGGAGCCCGCTCCCCGTACGCGCCGCCGTGCCACCCGTAAGGCCACTGCCCCCGCGGGCGCCCCGAAGGGCGCCGAGGCCGTCGTCGAGCCGCTTGAGCCGGCCGTCGCCGCCGCCGTCGCGGAGGAGGCCGAAGAGGTCGCGGAGGTGCAGGAGGCCGCGGCCGCTCCGGCGCGTCCGCGTCGTCGTGCCGTGCGTCGTGCGTCCGCTCCGGCGGGTGCGCCGCAGGCCGCTGAGGCCGTGACCGAGGCTGTTGCTGAGCCCGCTCCGGTCGCCGAGGCCGCCCCGGAGGCCGCCGAGACCGCCGCCCCGGCCCGTCCGCGCCGCCGTGCCGTGCGCCGCGCCTCCGCCCCGGCCGGTGCGCCGCAGGCCGAGGCCGTCGTGGAGGCGCCCGCGCAGGCCGCCGCCCCGGTCGCCGCCGAGCCCGAGGAGCCGCAGGAGGCCGCGGCCGCTCCGGCGCGTCCGCGTCGTCGTGCCGTGCGTCGTGCGTCCGCTCCGGCGGGTGCGCCGCAGGCTGCCGAGGCCGTGACCGAGGCTGCTGCCGAGCCCGTGGAGGCTCCGGTCGCCGAGGCCGCCCCCGAGGCCGCCCCCGAGGCCGCCGAGACCACCGCCCCGGCCCGCCCGCGCCGTCGTGCCACCCGTAAGGCCACCGCCCCGGCGGGCGCCCCGCAGGCCGCTGAGGCCGAGCCGGAAGCCGTTGCCGAGCCGGTCGCCGAGGCCGAGGAGGCTCCCGCCGAGCCCCGTGGCCGACGTACCCGCCGCCGGGCCACCGCCCCCGCCGCGGCACCCGCCGCCGAGCAGCCCGCCGAGGCCGCCGCCGAGCCGGCCCCCGCCCGTGGGCGCTCGCGCCGCCGTGTCGCCGCCGGTGACGCCGAGCAGGCCGCCGCCGCGCTGGAGGCCGCGAAGGAGGCGAGCCGCGCCCGCGAGGCCGCCGCCCCCGCACCGGAGGAGGCCGCCGCCCCCGCGCGGGGCCGCCGCCGCGCCGTGCGCCCCCCGACGGCCGTCTTCCAGGCGCCCGTCTTCACCGAGCCGATGTTCCAGACCCCGGAGACCGCCGCCGCTGCCGCCGCCGCGGCCGCCGTGGTGGAGGAGCCGGCCGAGGCCGAGGAGGAGCGCGCCGTCGCCGAGGCGCCCGCCGCCGGCCGTCGCCGTCGCCGCCGCCGCGGCGAGCCCGCCGAGACCGAGCAGGCCGAGGCCGCACCGGTCGTCGCCGAGGAGGAGCCCGAGGCCGAGTCCGAGGAGGCCGCCGAGGCCGCCGCCGAGGACGAGGAGCAGGGCGACCGCCCCTCCCGCCGCCGTCGCCGGGGCGGCCGTCGCCGCCGCCGTGGCGAGGCCGCCGAGGCCGAGGGCGAGTCCGAGGAGGAGCCGGAGGCCGAAGAGGCCGAGGCCCGCGAGGAGGAGCCCGAGGAGGACGAGGAGGCCGCCGGCGCGGGCACGGCCGGCAGCCGTCGCCGCCGTCGCCGCCGCCGTCGCAGCGGCGAGGCCGTCGACACCGAGCCGGGCGCCGACGAGCCGGAGCGCACGGTCGTCAAGGTCCGCGAGCCCCGCAAGCGCGAGGAGCGCGAGCCCGGCACCGGCTTCGACGAGGTGCAGTCCATCAAGGGCTCCACCCGCATGGAGGCGAAGAAGCAGCGCCGCCGCGAGGGCCGCGAGCAGGGCCGCCGCCGCGTGCCGATCATCACCGAGGCCGAGTTCCTGGCGCGCCGC
Organism: Streptomyces sp. SCA2-17; assembly: GCF_044336695.1. Classification (NCBI taxonomy): domain Bacteria; kingdom Bacillati; phylum Actinomycetota; class Actinomycetes; order Kitasatosporales; family Streptomycetaceae; genus Streptomyces; species Streptomyces sp. SCA2-17. The sequence goes on along the minus strand of NZ_CP117521.1, from coordinate 1,841,940 downwards.
GAGGCCGTCGAGCGCGTCATGGTCGTCCGCCAGAGCGGTGAGCGCACCCAGATCGGCGTGCTGGAGGACAACGTCCTCGTCGAGCACTTCGTCAACAAGGAGCAGGCCACCAGCTACGTCGGCAACGTCTACCTGGGCAAGGTCCAGAACGTGCTGCCCTCGATGGAGGCCGCCTTCGTCGACATCGGCAAGGGCCGCAACGCCGTCCTGTACGCCGGCGAGGTCAACTTCGAGGCGCTCGGCATGGGCAACGGCCCGCGCCGCATCGAGACCGCGCTGAAGTCCGGCCAGTCCGTGCTCGTCCAGGTCACCAAGGACCCGATCGGGCACAAGGGCGCGCGTCTGACCAGCCAGGTCTCCCTCCCCGGCCGCTACCTCGTGTACGTGCCCGAGGGCTCGATGACCGGCATCAGCCGCAAGCTCCCCGACACCGAGCGGGCGCGCCTGAAGACCATCCTCAAGAAGATCGTCCCCGAGGACGCGGGCGTCATCGTGCGCACCGCCGCCGAGGGTGCGAGCGAGGACGAGCTGCGCCGTGACGTCGAGCGTCTCCAGGCGCAGTGGGAGGACATCCAGAAGAAGGCGAAGCAGATCTCGACGAGCTCGCCGAGCCTGCTCTACGGCGAGCCGGACATGACCGTCCGCGTCGTCCGCGACATCTTCAACGAGGACTTCTCCAAGGTCATCGTCAGCGGCGAGGGGGCCTGGGAGACCATCCACGGCTACGTCTCGCACGTCGCGCCCGACCTGGCCGACCGGCTGCAGAAGTGGACGTCGGACGTCGACGTCTTCGCCACGTACCGGATCGACGAGCAGCTGATGAAGGCGCTGGACCGCAAGGTCTGGCTGCCGAGCGGCGGCTCGCTCGTGATCGACCGGACCGAGGCGATGGTCGTCGTCGACGTCAACACCGGCAAGTTCACCGGCCAGGGCGGCAACCTGGAGGAGACGGTCACCAGGAACAACCTGGAGGCGGCCGAGGAGATCGTGCGCCAGCTGCGGCTGCGCGACCTCGGCGGCATCATCGTGATCGACTTCATCGACATGGTGCTGGAGTCCAACCGGGACCTGGTGCTGCGGCGCCTGCTGGAGTGCCTGGGCCGGGACCGTACGAAGCACCAGGTCGCCGAGGTGACCTCGCTGGGTCTGGTCCAGATGACCCGCAAGCGGGTGGGCCAGGGCCTGCTGGAGTCCTTCTCCGAGTCGTGCGTGCACTGCAACGGCCGCGGCGTCATCGTCCACATGGACCAGCCGGCGTCGGTCGGCGGCGGTGGCGGCGGCAAGCGCGGCAAGAAGAAGGGCAAGGCCGGGCACGAGCACGTGCACGAGGCCGCCGTGGCCGCGGCTCCGGCCGCGGAGGAGGCCCCGTCGGCCGAGGAGGCCGCCGAGGCTCACGAGGCGCCCGAGCTGGAGCCCGTCGCCGTGACCGAGGCCGAGCTTCAGCCGGCCGTCGGCGGTGACGAGGAGTGGTTCGGCAGCGCGGCCGAGGCGGAGTCCGCGGCCAAGCGCGGCGGCCGTACGCGCCGCCGGGCGACCCGTAAGGCGTCCGCTCCGGCGGGTGCGCCGCGGGCGGCCGAGGCTCCGGCGGAGGTCGTGGTGGAGGCGCCGGTGCCGGTGCCCGAGCCGGTGGCCGTCGCCGAGCCCGTCGAGGAGCCGGTTGCCGTCGTGGTCGCCGAGCCCGTGGAGGAGGCGGCTCCGGCCGCTCCGGCGCGTCCGCGCCGCCGGGCGACCCGCAGGGCCTCGGCTCCGGCGGGGTCGCCGTCGGACGCGGAGGCGGCTGTCGTGGTCGTCCCGGCCGCGGCCGCGGCCGAGCCGGCACCGGAGGCGGCCGAGGCCGCCGCGCCGGTCGCCGAGCCCGTCTCCGAGGGCGTCGTCCCCGAGGGCGTCGAGGAGGCCGAGGCCGCGGCCCCGGCCAAGAAGACCGCCCGCAAGACGGCCGCCAAGAAGACGGCGACGGCCGCGAAGAAGGCTCCGGCGAAGAAGGCCGCCGCCAAGAAGACGGCGGCCAAGAAGACGACGACCGCCAAGAAGGCCGCGACGCCGGCGGCCAAGAAGACCGCCACGAAGACGGCGGCCAAGAAGGCCCCGGCCAAGCGGGCGACGAAGAAGGCGGCGGAGGCGGTTGCCTCCGCGGAGGACTGAGCGACGCCCCGTTGCGGCGGGAGGAGCGCGCTGAGGTCAGCGCATGACTCCCGCCGCACCGGTGATCGGCCGGTTTGACCCGTTCGTCAAGGGCACGTAATCTTGACGGTCGGTGTCTGTTACGACACCACGCCACTGAGCAAACCCCTCCCGGCCCGCCGGGAGAGGCCGCTCGTCCACTCGGACAGTCGCGGGCCCCGGCCCGTGCGAGCGGCTGGCATCAGAGGTTCCCTTTACTAGCGAGAGAGTGAGATCCGCGTGTACGCAATCGTGCGTAGCGGCGGTCGCCAGCACAAGGTTGCTGTCGGCGACATCGTCGAGGTTGACAAGATTTCCACCGGCAAGGTGGGCGACGCGGTCGAGCTCTCGACGCTGCTCGTCGTCGACGGCGAGAACGTCACCAGCGACCCGTGGGTCCTGGCCGGCATCAAGGTCTCGGCCGAGATCGTCGACCACCACAAGGGTGCCAAGATCGACATCCTGAAGTACAAGAACAAGACCGGTTACCGCAAGCGCATCGGTCACCGCCAGCAGTACACCGCGGTGAAGATCACCGGCATCCCCACGGCTGCGAAGTAAGGGACTGAGGAGACATGGCACACAAGAAGGGCGCATCGTCCACCCGGAACGGTCGCGATTCCAACGCTCAGCGGCTCGGCGTGAAGCGCTTCGGCGGTCAGCTCGTCAACGCCGGTGAGATCCTGGTCCGCCAGCGCGGCACCCACTTCCACCCGGGCGCCGGTGTCGGTCGCGGCGGCGACGACACCCTGTTCGCGCTTGAGGCCGGTGCGGTGCAGTTCGGCACCCACCGTGGCCGCAAGGTCGTCAACATCGTTCCGGCTGCCTGACCCAAGGCTTCCGTAGAGCGATAAGCGAGGGCGGACCTCCCTTCCCTGCGGGGAAGCGGGGCCGCCCTCGCTGCGTTACAACTAGAGACATCCCCCCTGTACGTATCTGGAGGCACACTGCTATGACCACCTTCGTGGACCGCGTCGAGCTGCACGTCGCCGCGGGTAACGGAGGCCATGGCTGCGCCTCCGTGCACCGGGAGAAGTTCAAGCCGCTCGGCGGCCCGGACGGCGGCAACGGCGGCCGTGGCGGTGACGTGATCCTGGTCGTGGACCAGTCCGTCACCACGCTGCTCGAGTACCACCACAGCCCGCACCGCAAGGCCACCAACGGCAAGCCCGGCGAGGGCGGCAACCGCTCCGGCAAGGACGGCTCCGACCTCGTCCTGCCCGTCCCGGACGGCACCGTCGTCCTGGACGCCAAGGGCAACGTCCTGGCCGACCTCGTCGGCGAGGGCACCACCTACATCGCCGCCCAGGGCGGCCGCGGCGGCCTCGGCAACGCCGCGCTGGCCTCGGCCCGCCGCAAGGCGCCCGGCTTCGCGCTGCTCGGCGAGCCCGGCCAGACCGGCGACGTCATCCTGGAGCTCAAGACCGTCGCCGACGTGGCCCTCGTCGGCTTCCCGAGCGCCGGCAAGTCCTCGCTGATCTCGGTGCTCTCCGCGGCCAAGCCGAAGATCGCCGACTACCCGTTCACCACGCTCGTCCCGAACCTGGGCGTCGTCACGGCCGGTGCGACCGTCTACACCATCGCCGACGTGCCCGGCCTGATCCCCGGCGCCAGCCAGGGCAAGGGCCTCGGCCTGGAGTTCCTGCGCCACGTCGAGCGCTGCTCGGTGCTCGTGCACGTCCTCGACACCGCGACGCTGGAGTCCGAGCGCGACCCGCTGACCGACCTCGACGTCATCGAGGCGGAGCTGCGGGAGTACGGCGGCCTGGAGGACCGGCCGCGCATCGTCGTCCTCAACAAGGTCGACATCCCCGACGGCCAGGACCTCGCGGACATGATCCGCCCCGACCTGGAGGCCCGCGGCTACCGCGTCTTCGAGGTCTCGGCGGTCTCCCGGCACGGCCTGAAGGAGCTGTCCTTCGCGCTGGCCGGCATCGTCGCCGAGGCGCGCGCCGCGAAGCCGAAGGAGGAGGCGACCCGCATCGTCATCCGCCCGAAGGCCGTCGACGACGCGGGCTTCACCGTCACCCTGGAGGAGGACGGCCTCTACCGCGTGCGCGGCGAGAAGCCGGAGCGCTGGGTGCGCCAGACCGACTTCAACAACGACGAGGCCGTGGGCTACCTGGCCGACCGCCTCAACCGCCTCGGCGTCGAGGACGAGCTGATGAAGGCCGGTGCCCGCGCGGGCGACGGCGTCGCCATCGGCTCCGAGGACGACGCGGTCGTCTTCGACTGGGAGCCGACGATGGCCGCCGGTGCGGAGATGCTGGGCCGTCGTGGCGAGGACCACCGCCTGGAGGCCCCGCGGCCCGCGGCGCAGCGGCGCCGTGACCGCGACGCGGAGCGGGACGAGGCGGACCGCGAGTACGACGAGTTCAACCCGTTCTAACGGGTTGCCCCGCGGCACCACGCGCCCCGTCAGGGGCGCGGGGCTGTGTCGATCTGCGGCTCCGCCGCGTGGGCGCGACCGGTCGGGGCGCGGCACCACGCGCCCCTTTAGGGGCGCGGGGAACTGCGCGAGCAACCAGAGTCGGCCCGCAGCCGACGGAGCACGTGGCCTCCGGCCATGCGAAGGCCCCCGGGAGGTTTCCCTCCCGGGGGCCTTACTCATGCCTTGTCAGCCGGCTGCAGGCCGCCCGTGGCTGGTCGCGCAGTTCCCCGCGCCCCTAAAGGGGCGCGGGACTGACGCGGCGTTACACCGCCGCAGCCGCATCCGCCTCCCGCTGCGTCGGGATCTCGGAGGCGCGAGCCTCCATCCGCGCGCGGCGGGCGTCGGCCTCCGCGGCGAGCGCCAGCGCTGCCGCGTTGAAGCGGACCAGCGACGGCGGGTCGGACGGGCCGAGCAGCTGGACCTTGAGCTCCGCGCGGGCCTCGGCGAGGCCGTCCAGGCGGGGGTCGCGGACGGCCGCGAGCAGCCCGGCGACCTCGCCGGCCTCCGGCGTGAGGATCGTCGCCGCGCTGACCGTCGGGAAGTTCGCGCGGAACTCCTCCTCGGTCATGCCGCTGGTGTTGGCGACGGCGTACGGCTTCTCGCTGATCAGGTAGTCCGAGACGACGCTCGACACGTCGCTGATCAGCACGTCCGCCTCGTTGAAGCAGCTGAAGAGCGCCGGGCGGGCGGTGGTGATGATCTGGTGCTCCCAGTCCGGCAGGGAGGCCCAGTAGGCGGCTTCCCAGGCGGCGGTGGCGGCCTCGACGGTCGCGGCGCGGCCCGCCTCGGGCGTGCCCTGGAGCATCATCCGCTCGATCTCGTCCGCGCTGTCGCGGAACGTGCTCGTCGTCAGGCGGTCCAGCTCGGCCGTGCGGCGGTCCAGCTCGGCGGCCGCCTCCGGGCCCGGGCGGGCGCCGGTGCGGGCCGCGGCGGCCTCACGGATCATGGCCTGGATGCGCTCGTTGGCGCGGCCCGCGCGCGGGTCGACGGAGCCGGTCATCGGGTGCGGCTTGTAGAGCAGGCGGACCTTGGGGTCGGCGAGGAGCGCGCGGACGATGTTCTCGCCGGCGAGCATCACCGAGGTGTTGCCGGGGTTGCCGTCCCAGCCCTCCCAGGTGGGGGCGTACAGGACGGTCGTGAACTCGCGGGTGGGCGCGCCCGCGTACGGCCGGATCGGGGCCAGCTGCGGGCGGCCGACCTCGACCACGTCGCGGTCGTCGACGCCGATGTCGGCGAGCTGGTAGCGCTCGCGGGCGGCGGGGCCGGCGACCCAGATCTCGTCGTACGCCTTGGAGTACGGGTTGCAGCTGGAGAGCTTGTCGCTCTCGCCGTGGTTGATGAAGGCGTGCTTGATCGACGGCATCCGCAGGACCTGCGAGGTCTTACCGGAGTTCGCCGGGTGGATCATCATCTTGAGCGAGGACTTCTCCAGGGCCATCAGGTGGACGACCTTGGGGATGCAGATGATGGGCACGTCCGTGGCCTCGATCTTCTGCACCATGAAGCGCTCGCGGAGCACGATCACGGGGTTGCCGTCGAGGGCAGCGAGCGTGGAGAGCCACATGTTGGCCTGGTAGGCCGAGGTGGTGCCGCCCGAGAAGTACATGCCCGTGGTCGGCTGGTAGTCGGCCAGCCAGCGGTCGAGCCACTCCAGGGCGCGCTGCTCGTCCGCGATGCGCTTCTTGGGCCGCAGCCAGCTCGCGAGGTGGACGGTGCCGCCCGCGGCCAGCAGGAGGGCCAGGGCGATGCCGAGCATGCCCCACAGGGGCTTCTCCGTGCCGGCGGTGACGAGCATGCCCGCGGTGGCCGGGATCGCGAAGCGCAGCAGCCGGCGGCCGTGCTGGCGGGCCAGCAGGCGCGGCGGGGCGGAGGTCAGGCGCAGGCCGGTCGTGTCGATGTTGCGGGTCACGAAGGGCAGCGTGCGGCTGCGCCGGACCAGGATCGCGGTGGCCTGGCAGGCGAGGTGCGCGGCGTAGAAGAGGACGAGCCCGACGAAGAGGGGGGCGTACCCGCGCAGCGAGCCGTCGCCCTGGATGCGCAGCAGCCCGAGGAGGACCAGCATGTCGCGCAGCAGCTGCCGGACCATGACGTCGAAGCGGACCTTGCCGAGGACGGCGACGAGACCGGGGTCACGGTGCTGGAGGTAGAGGTCGAGGGCGAGCCCCGCCGCGGAGGCGGCGATCAGCAGCGGCACGCTGGGCAGCAGGGCGCCGACGAGCTGCGTGGCGAAGAACACCAGCATGGCGAGCAGCGCCGCGGCCTGGACGGCACGTCGGGAGGCTGTTCCGGCAGAAGGCACTGGGAGGGCTCCTGGCAGGCGGACGAGAGGGGGACTGATGGGGGTGGGGGGACCGTGCCTGGGCAACGGTCGACTACCGACCGTATGACGCGGGCTGGTCCAGGAGCAATCTTCCGTGACGGCAATCATCGCAAAACAGGGCCGAACGACCACAATCTCAGGCGGTAGATTTGCGGGCCTGAGGCAGCCCGGCAGAGACGGGCGACCGTCGAATCACCTGAGGTGTGTGCAGTGACTGGGGCAGGGGAGCAGCAAGGGGTCCGTGCGGCGGCGGTGGCGGCCGCGCGCAGGATCGTGGTCAAGGTGGGGTCCTCCTCGCTCACCACCGCGGGCGGGGGCCTGGACGCCGACCGCGTTGACGCGCTCGTCGACACGCTCGCCAAGGCCGGCGGCGAGAAGGAGATCGTGCTGGTCTCCTCCGGCGCCATCGCGGCCGGGCTGGCCCCGCTGGGCCTCGACCGGCGCCCGCGCGACCTGGCCCGCCAGCAGGCCGCCGCCAGCGTCGGCCAGGGCCTCCTCGTGGCCCGTTACACCGCGTCGTTCGCCCGCTACGGACGGCGCGTGGGCCAGGTGCTGCTCACGACGGACGACACCAGCCGCCGCGCGCACTACCGCAACGCCCGCCGCACGCTGGACCAACTGCTGGCCATGGGCGCGGTCCCGGTCGTCAACGAGAACGACACGGTGGCCACGGACGAGATCCGCTTCGGTGACAACGACCGGCTGGCCGCCCTCGTGGCCCACCTCGTACGGGCGGACCTGCTGGTGCTCCTCTCCGACGTGGACGGCCTCTACGACGGCGACCCGTCCACGCCGGGCACCTCGCGGATCGACGAGGTCACCGGGCCGGGGGACCTGGAGGGCATCTCGATCGGCAGCGCGGGCAAGGCCGGCGTCGGCACGGGCGGCATGGTCACCAAGGTCGACGCCGCGGGCATCGCGGCCGCCGCCGGCATCCCGGTCGTCCTCACCTCCGCCAGCCAGGCGGCGGACGCCCTCGCCGGCCGCTCCACCGGCACGTTCTTCCACCGCACCGGGCGCCGCTCCGCCGACCGCCTGCTGTGGCTCGCGCACGCCTCCACCCCCCGCGGCGCACTGACCCTCGACGACGGGGCCGTGCGCGCCGTGGTCGACGGCACGGGCTCGCTGCTGCCGGCCGGCATCGCCGGCGTCGAGGGCGAATTCAGCGCGGGCGACCCCGTCGAGCTGCGCGACACCGAGGGCCGGGCCGTGGCGCGCGGGCTCGTGGCCTTCGACGCGGGCGAGATCCCGCAGCTGCTCGGCCGCTCCACCCGCGACCTGGCCCGCGAGCTCGGGCCGGAGTACGAGCGCGAGGTCGTCCACCGCGACGACCTGGTCGTGCTGCGCCGCTGACGGGCGTCACCCACGGCGACACAGCGGTGACGGATCCGGCGCCACGGCGCGGCCGGACAGTGCGGTAAGTCCAGCCTTTCCATGGGGCCTTTCTGTAAAAACCCCACGCGACCGCCCGCAGACTGGTCAACTTTGATGCGAGAGCGACGACCAGCACCACCGCTCCGCCGTACGCACGCGGAGCAGCGAGCAAGGAGGCCGCCGGTGAGACGAGGGCGCCCAGGGGCGCTGCCCCGCGCTGGAGGCACGCCCCCAGCCACGGCCGCGGGCTCCTCCGCCCAGGGCCGCGGGGCCGTGGGGGAGCCGCGCGCACTGACGAGCGTCGCGGGCGGGGGCGGGGGCGAAGCCGCGGAAGTGTCCCGGCTGTGGCACATCACGCTCAGCGTCTCGGGCGCGGAGGCGCCGCTCGCGGAGGTGCGCCGCGCGCTCGAACAGCTCGCCCACGACCATCCCTTCCTGCTGACCAGCCGCTACGCGCGCGACCACGCCGAGATCCGGTACTGGGAGGAGGCGCGCGACCTGCACGACGCCGCGGCGGTCGCGCTGCGGCTGTGGGGCGAGCACCGCTCGACGGCCCGGCTGCCCCCGTGGGAGATCGTCGGCCTGGAGGTCATCGACCGGGAGACGTACCACCAGCGCATCGCCGAGGGCTACGGTCCCCTGCCGGCGACGCCGGTGGGGGTGCATCCGTTCTGACCGGAAGCCTGTCCGCTGGGCGGATCCCCGGTGAAGATCCGCCCCGTACGCCGTAGGCTTCGCCGCATGAGCAGCGTTTTCCCCTCCCCCCTCGCCGACCCGATGCCGCAGTCCCCCGTGCTGCGCGCCGCCTACCGCGCCCGTGCCGCCGCCGCGGAGCTCGCGCCACTGCCGCGCTCGGTGAAGGACGAGGCGCTGCTGGCCGTCGCCGACGCCCTTGAGGTGCGGACGAAGGAGATCGTCGAGGCCAACGCCGAGGACGTCGCCAAGGCCCGCGCCTCGGGGACGAGCGAGAGCGTCGTCGACCGCCTGACCCTCACCCCGGAGCGGGTGCGGGCCATCGCCAAGGACGTCCGTGACGTGGTGGCCCTGCCCGACCCCGTCGGCGAGGTCGTCCGCGGCTCCACCCTCCCCAACGGCATCGACCTGCGGCAGGTCCGCGTGCCGCTCGGCGTCGTCGGGATCATCTACGAGGCCCGGCCCAACGTGACGGTCGACGCGGCCGCGCTGTGCCTGAAGTCCGGCAACGCCGTCCTGCTGCGCGGCTCGTCCTCCGCGTACGCCTCCAACACCGCGCTCGTGCGCGTCATCCGCGACGCCGTGGGCGGGGCCGGCCTGCCGGCCGACGCCGTGCAGCTGGTGCCGGGCGAGAGCCGCGAGTCGGTACGCGAGCTGATGCGCGCCCGCGGCATGGTCGACGTGCTGATCCCGCGCGGCGGCGCCTCCCTGATCCGTACGGTCGTGGAGGAGTCCACGGTCCCGGTCATCGAGACGGGCACCGGCAACTGCCACGTGTACGTCGACGCGCAGGCCGACCTGGACATGGCGGTGGACATCCTCGTCAACTCCAAGGCGCAGCGCGTGAGCGTGTGCAACGCCGCCGAGACGCTGCTCGTGCACCAGGACATCGCCGCGGAGTTCCTGCCGAAGGCGCTCGCCGCCCTGGCGAAGGCCGGCGTGACGGTGCACGGCTGCGAGCGCGTCCTCGCGCTGGCCGAGGGCAGCCCGGCCACGGTCGTGCCCGCGACCATGGAGGACTGGGAGACCGAGTACCTCTCGTATGACATCGCCGCGGCCGTCGTGGAGGACCTGGACGCCGCCGTCCGCCACATCCGGCTGTGGTCCTCCGGCCACACCGAGGCCATCGTGACCACCTCGCAGGCCGCCGCCCGCCGCTTCACCCAGCTCGTGGACTCGACGACCGTCGCGGTCAACGCCTCGACGCGGTTCACGGACGGCAGCCAGTTCGGCTTCGGCGCGGAGATCGGCATCTCCACGCAGAAGCTGCACGCGCGCGGTCCGATGGGCCTGCCCGAGCTGACGTCGACGAAGTACATCGTCACGGGCGACGGCCACGTGCGCGGCAACGGCCTCCCGGCGAGCTGAGCCGGCGAGCCGAATTCCCCTGCGGGCTGAGCGGATTGACCGCTCCGGGGCTACGCTGGACGGGTGCCGGACGACGTGGGGGGCCAGCCGTTCCCGGACGGCGAGGAGCCCGACAGCTACCGCAGCGGGGACGATCGGGACGACCCCTTCGCCTCCCTGGTCTTCGACGAGGAGTTCGTGCGGTCCGCGAGGATCCACGAGCCCTCGGCGGCCGAGCGGATGCTCGCCGCCGGCCGGGCACGCGCCGAAAGCGAGACGTCACAGTCCGCGTCGCCGCGCTCCCGGTCCGGCGGCGGCCCCGCCGACGATGATCCCGACGCCTACGAGGACGGCTTCGGCGGCGCCCTGCCCGGGTACCACCCGGGCCGTGCGGGCGCCTGGCCCGCCCTCACCCACGATCTGGACCCGGACGACGCCTACGGGCCGTACGGCCGCCACGGCGGCCCCCGGCGGCCCTACCGGGGCCATGCCCGCTGGCACCGTCCGGTGGCCTGGGTGCTCGCGGTGGTGATGGGCATAGGCGTGGTGGCCCTCGCCTTCGCCGCCGTCTACCGCAGCGCCTCGTCGGGCAACCGGCCGAGCGGCGATCCCCCGCCCGCGAGCACCGGCGTGGACGCCCCGGCGGGCTCCCGGCCCGGCCCGCTGCCCTCCGTATCAGCGGATTCCGAGCCTCCGGTGGCCTCGGCGGCGCCCCGCCGCTGACCGGACCCGCCGGAGGCCAGGGGCTCACCCGTCGCAACCGCTGTGACCTGCACGAATATGCATGGCCCCGGCAGTTTCGCCCGCTTCGGGATTTCTTCGGAACTTGTCGTGTACCACGGCGTTTACCGAAGGCCCGGCAGACCTACTCTTGATATATGGACGGGCCTGGAGACCCACCTGAGGGCACGCCCGAGGGTGGCCCGGCAGGTGGGGACGACGAGTACCGATCCGTCGTCTTCGACGAATCGTTCGTCCGCGCTGCCCGCCTCCAGGAGCTCTCCGCCAGCGAGCGCATGGGTGACCACGCGCTCGCCGTCCGCACCCGGCACGTGTGGTCCCGGGTCAGCACCTCCCGGCAGGTCCTCGTCCTGGTGATCCTCATAGCCCTGGCCTTCGGCACGGCCGTCTACATGGGATTGCGCCATCCCTACAAGGACCCCGTCGTGCCGTCCGCCGAGCCGATGCGCGCCATGCTCGTGCCGCTCGCCCCCAAGGACCCGGTGCCCGGCGGCAGCGCGCAGGAGCTGTTCGACCGCAGTCCCGCCGCGCAGTTCCGGCTCGGCGCCGAAGGCGTGAACCTGCCCTCCGCGCGCAGCACCCAGCACTTCTCCGAGAGCCAGGTGATGGCGGCCCTCGCCGCCGCCAAGGAGTACACGGTCAAGTCCGCCCTCGACCCGGCCGTGCTCACCGGAGGCTCCCAGCGGCCCGTCCGGCTGCTGCTGGACCCCGCCCAACTCGACCAGTTCGACCGCAGCTTCGACCGGCCCGCGAACGACGGGCGGCACGCGGCCACGGCCTGGCTCGTGCGCTTCGACCCGGGGCAGGTCGCCCTCGTGGACACGCCCGTACGGGCGCGGGGCGTCTTCCACGTCTCCGAGACCGGCCCGGCGACGCTGGAGGTCTCCGCCGACCACACCTTCGTCTACGCCGTCCGCCCGGCGGCCGGCCCCCAGGACGCGTCGCTGTTCACGGTGCGGCGCGAGATGCGGTTCCGGTTCGACCGGGACGGGCTCCAGGAGCACCACCTGATCGTGGTGCAGAGCTACGTGCAGGCCGGGCCGCAGTCCTGCTCGGCGGACGACGAGGCCTACCTGCGCCCGCTCCTCGCCGGCCGGAAACCGGACGGATCCGTACGCGGCACGGACCCGTACAGCACGGATCCGGCGACGGGTGCGGTGTGCGGTTCGCTTGCGCGCTAGGTGTTTCGCCGGACGCCGGGGTCGCCACGGCTCGGCACCGCCGGATGCCGCCGTAGTGGCTGAGCGCCGCGGCGGCGGAAAAGATTGCCGGGCCCGGCAGCGTTCTCGCCGCCGCAACGGAGCTCAGCGCCCGGTGACCGTTTCGGCGGTGCCGGACCGGCCCTAGGCCTTCCCTTCGCCCTGCTGAGGGCCCTCGGGGCCCTTTCCGGGCTCACCGGAGCCCTTCGGGGAACCCCCGGAGCCTCCGGGGCGACCGGTGAACGCGTCGCGGAGGCGCCCGCCGATGTCGCCCGCGCCGCCGGCGATGTCCCGTACCAGCCCCATCAGGGGATCCTTGCTGGCCCGCACCGACTCCGCGTAGTGGTTCGCCGACTCCCGGAAGGAGTCGGTCACCGAGGTGTCCTTGTCCTCCTCGCGCCGCGGGTAGTGCCCGTCCATGATCCGCTGGAAGTCCCGGCTCTCCGCCCACTTCTTCAGCTCGGCGGCCCGCACGGTCGTGAACGGGTGGCTGCGCGGCAGCATGTTCATGATCTTGAGGACGGAGTCGCGCAGGTCCCCGCCCGCCTCGTACTCCTCGGCCTGCGCGAGGAACGCGTCCACGTTCATCTCGTGCAGGTGGTTGCCGCCCGCGATCTTCATCAGGCCGCGCATCGAGGCCTGAACGTCCTGGCCGGCCAGCAGGCCGGCCCGGTCCGCGGACAGCTCCGACTTGCGGAACCACTCCCGCAGTGCCGTCACGATCGCCATGATCGCGACGTTGCCCAGCGGGATCCAGGCGACCTTGACGGCGAAGTTCGTGAGGAACAGCAGGATGGTGCGGTAGACGGCGTGCCCGGACAGGGCGTGCCCCACCTCGTGCCCGACGACGGCCCGCATCTCCTCCTCGTCGAGCAGCTCGACCAGGCCCGTGGTGACGACGATGACGGGCTCGTCCAGGCCGATGCACATGGCGTTGGGCTGCGGATCCTGCGTGACGTACATCGGCGGGACCTTCGGCAGGTCCAGCACGTAGCAGGCGTCCAGCAGCATCGTGTGCAGGTGCTGGAACTGCTGTTCGCCCACGCGCACCGAGTCCGACAGGAACAGCAGGCGCAGGCTGCGCTCGGGCAGCAGCCCGCTCAGCGCCTTGAAGACCGTGTCGAAGCCGCTCAGCTTGCGCAGCGCGACGAGCGCGGAACGGTCCGCCGGGTGCTCGTAGGCGCGGGACGAGATGCCCGGGAAGCGCCTGCGCTGCCGGCCGGGCAGCCGCTCCCCGCGCGCGTGGCCGTTGCTGCTGCCGTTGCTGCTGTCACTCATCGAGACCCCCTCGGCGGCGTATGCACCTTCCGGACCCCACCCTAGGCGCTGCCACCGGCAGGGCTACCGTGGAGGCATGTCCCCTCTGCATGCGTTCGCCGCCCAGCCCGGCGTCACCGAGCTCCTGGCCGTCTCCAAGGACGACACGGGGCCGGGCCCCGTCATCCGTACGGTGCTCATCGTCGGCGTGGTCGGGATCGTCTTCCTCGCCTGGTTCCTGCTGCGCGGCTACAAGAAGGACTGACGTGGAGTCGGCGTGAGCCCGCCCGCGGCCCCCGCATACGATGTGGCAGAAGTCTCTGCCCGCTACCGTCCCGGATAGGTCCTGCCGACGATGACTGCCTTCGCCTCAGCGCACACCGCCCTCGCCACCCTCGCCTCCGAGGGCGAGCACGTCGACACGCACCCCAGCATCAGCCCCTTCATGACCGGCGGCGCCGCCCTGGTCATCCTGCTGCTCCTGCTCTGGGTCACCACCCGCTTCAACCGCGACCGCTGAGCGAGCGGGTCCCTGAGGGTCCGGCCTCCGGCCGCGCCCAGTAGGGTCTGCACGCATGGGAGAGCAGACAGGGCCCGTGAAGCGGCGGCTCGGCGTGATGGGCGGGACCTTCGACCCGATCCACCACGGCCACCTGGTCGCCGCGAGCGAGGTGGCCGCGCGGTTCCACCTGGACGAGGTGGTCTTCGTACCGACGGGACAGCCGTGGCAGAAGAGCCACCGCGAGGTGTCGCCGGCGGAGGACCGCTATCTGATGACGGTCATCGCCACGGCGTCCAACCCGCAGTTCTCGGTCAGCCGGATCGACATCGACCGCGGCGGGCCGACGTACACCACGGACACGCTCCGTGAGCTGGCCGCGCTCAACGACGACTCGGACCTGTTCTTCATCACGGGCGCCGACGCGCTGTCCCAGATCCTCACCTGGCGGGACACGGAGGAGCTGTTCTCCCTGGCCCACTTCATCGGCGTGACCCGGCCCGGCCACATACTGGCCAACCCCGGGCTGCCGGAGGGCGGCGTCTCCCTCGTCGAGGTGCCGGCCCTCGCGATCTCCTCCTCGGACTGCCGGGCGCGCGTGGCGCAGGGCGACCCGGTCTGGTATCTGGTCCCCGACGGTGTCGTGCGCTACATCAACAAGCGCAAGCTCTACCGGCACTGAGTCACGGAACCGAGGGGTACCGAGGGGAACCGGGTGAACGACCGACAGGACCCGTACGCACACCAGCCGCAGGTGTACGGCTACGACGCCTACGGGCAGCCGGTGTACCACCCGGACGCGCCTGAACTGGCGTACGACGCCTACGGGCGCCCCCTTCAGCAGCAGCCGGCGTACGGGTACGACCCGTACGCCGAGCAGGCGCAGCAGCCCCAGCAGCACCAGCAGTCACCCCAGCAGACGTACGTCACCTACGACTACGACCCGTACGCGTCGGAGCCTGCCCAGGCCCAGCCCCAGGCTCCGGCCCAAGCGCCTGCGCCGGCCCCGGAGCAGGCGCCGCAGGTCCCCATCCCCGAGCCCCGGCAGGCCCCCGACCGGGCCGCCGCCCCCGCAGCGGGCTACCAGACCGAGCAGTTCTCGTTCATCGAGGAGCCCGACGAGGACTCCGAGGACGTCATCGACTGGCTCAAGTTCAGCGAGAGCCGCACCGAGCGGCGCGACGAGCGCAAGCGCAAGGGCCGCAACCGCGTCGTGGCGCTCGCCGTGGTGCTCGTCCTCGCGCTGGGCGGCGCGGCCGCCTACCTGTTTCTGAGCGGCTCGGACGACAAGAAGGGCACGGTCGCGGCCGGCGCCGGGCAGAAGCGCGACGTGATCGTCGTCCACCTGCGGCAGACGCGCGGCGGCGGCTCCTCCACGGCCCTGCTGGTCGACAACGAGACCACCGGCAAGGGCACCACGGTCCTGCTGCCGAACACCCTGGCCGTCGCCAAGGACGGCGGCGCGGGCTCCACGACGCTCGGCAAGTCCGTCCAGGACGACGGCACCGGCTCGACCCGGGACGCCCTGAACACGCTGCTGGGCTCCGACATCAAGGGCAGCTGGCGGCTGGACACGCCCTACCTGGAGAACCTGGTGGAGCTCGTCGGCGGGATCGAGGCCGACACGGACACGGACGTCCCCGGCGAGAAGCAGGGCGACGGCCCGGTCGTCCGGCGCGGCACCGCGCAGAGCCTGAGCGGCCGCATGGCGGTGGCCTACGCCACGTACCGGGGCCCCGGCGAGGACGAGGGCAAGCAGCTCACCCGCTTCGGGCAGGTCATGCAGGCGGTGCTGAAGAAGATGCCGGCCGACGCCGCCTCGGCGACGCGCACCGTGGAGTCGCTGGCCCAGATCCCCGACCCGTCGCTGTCCACCGAGCAGCTGGGCGCCTCCCTGGCCCACCTCGCGGCGCTGGCCAAGAAGGGCTCGTACGCCACCGCCGTGCTCCCCGTGCAGCAGGACGGCACCCTCGGCGAGAAGGCCACGGGCGGGCTCGTCAAGGACGTCCTGGGCGGCACCGTGCGCAACACCGACCCGAACGCGGCGCCCCGGGTGAGCGTGAAGAACGCCACAGGCGGCAAGGGCGCGGCGACCTCCGCGCAGATCACCCTGGTCAACAGCGGCTACAGCGTGATCGACGGCGGCGCGGCGAGCGGGGCGGAGGCGGCCTCGGCGGTGCTCTACGCGGACGAGAAGCGGGCGGCGCAGGCCAGGGAGGTCGCCAAGACCCTGGGGCTGCCGGCGGGCGCCGTGAAGCAGGCCAAGGAGGCGGGGACGGCCGACGTCACCGTGGTCCTGGGCAAGGACTACAAGGGCTGAGTGAGGTGGAGGGGGACCGGGCGCGGCGGCGGGGCGGTCACACACGGTGGCTGCCGAAATGCCCAGGAGGGCCGCCGGTGGGTCGTGAGACCCTTGATGGGTACCTGACCCCCTTCGACCGAAAGCATGGCTTGTGACCGCCACGGACCGCTCCATCGAGCTCATCAAGGCCGCCTCCCAGGCGGCCGCCGACAAGCTCGCGCACGACATCATCGCGTACGACGTCAGCGACGTACTGTCGATCACCGACGCCTTCCTGCTGGCCTCGGCCCCCAACGACCGCCAGGTCAAGTCGATCGTCGACGAGATCGAGGAGCGCCTCCTCAAGGAGCTCGGCGCCAAGCCGGTGCGCCGCGAGGGCGACCGCGACGCCCGCTGGGTGCTGCTGGACTACGTCGACATCGTCGTCCACGTGCAGCACAGCGAGGAGCGTGTCTACTACGCCCTGGAGCGGCTGTGGAAGGACTGCCCGGAGATCGAGCTGCCCGCCGACGCCGCCGCCACGCGCGGCAAGGGCGAGGAGCACGCCCGTGCCCAGGCCGCAGAGGGCGGCGAGGGCTTCGACGACGCGGGCCGGTGAGCTGAGCTGACCAGCGCCAAGACCGGCGGCCGCGGCCGCCGCATCGTCCTGTGGCGGCACGGCCAGACCGCCTGGAACCTGGAGCGCCGCTTCCAGGGCTCGACGGACATCGAGCTCACCGGGACCGGCGTCGCGCAGGCGCGCCGGGCCGCCCGGCTGCTGGCCGGGCTCCGGCCGGACGCGATCATCGCCTCGGACCTTCAGCGGGCCGCGGCCACGGCCGCGGAGCTCGCCGCGGTCACCGGCCTGCCGGTCAGCCACCACGCCGAGCTGCGCGAGACGTACGCGGGCGTGTGGCAGGGCCTCACGCACGACGAGATCATCGCGCGCCACGGCGAGGAGTACGCGGCGTGGAAGCGCGGCGAGCCGGTCCGGCGCGGCGGCGGCGAGCTGGAGACCGAGGTCGCCGACCGGGCCGCCCCGGTCGTCCTGGAGCAGGCCGGGAAGCTGCCCGAGGACGGCACGCTCGTCGTCGTCAGCCACGGCGGCACCATCCGCACCACCATCGGCCGGCTGCTCCAGCTGGAGTCCCGGTCGTGGGAGGCGCTGGGCGGCCTCACCAACTGCTGCTGGTCCGTGCTGGGCGAGGGCGCGCGCGGCTGGCGCCTGCTGGAGCACAACGCCGGAACACTCCCCGAGCCGGTCCTCGGCGACGACGACTGAGCGCCCCGGGGCGCCCCGGGGGCCCGGATTTCACATCGGGGCAGGTGGCAGGCTAAAGTTCTTCTTGTTCGCGGGGAACGCCGGGGGAAACGCCGGAAGACCTGAGAACAGCGGGGCTATAGCTCAGTTGGTAGAGCGCCTGCATGGCATGCAGGAGGTCAGGAGTTCAATTCTCCTTAGCTCCACAGTTCGAAACGATCCCGTCTCCGGCACCGGAGACGGGATCGTTTGCTTTACCGGCACATTCCCGTGGCAGAATCCGGCTGTCGGGAGCGGAGGACGGGCCGAAGGGGAGGGAACGGCTGACCCATGGGTGCTCACAGCCGGAAGTGCGACTGGTGCGGCAGCGGCACGCCGATCGTCCGAGACATGGAACCGCTCAACTCGGCCTACCAGTACTGGTGCGTGGAGTGCGCACGGGCGCTGATCATAAAAGGCGACCCCATCGAGACCTACCGCGAGCTGGAAGGCGAGCCGATCTACGGCCGGCTGCTGGACGAGCACTGCGCCCTGAAGCGCTTCTACTCCTTCGCTACGGCCTGAGCCGCGCGCCCCTCCGCCGCGCCCCTCCGCCGCGGCCGGGCGCCGCGCGCCGGGGCCCGCATCCGGACTGCGCAAATCCGGGCAACCTGCCCGGGGGCGGGTGCGTCCTGAGGGGTGAAGCTGCCGCCGGGAACGGCCGGCGGCACGGGGGAAGCATGCGGAGGACACCGCGTGACCGAAACAGTCGTCAGCCCGGCCGGCTCCGGAGAAGGCTCCGGAGAGCGCTCCGAAGAGCCCGTGGCCGAACTCACACCCTTCCTCGATGCCCTGCGCGTCCCGCCGCTGCTCCGGCCCGGCCGGACGGAAGCGCTCCACGGCATCGAGATCGAACAGACCACCACCTGGGTCCGGCTGCACTCGCAGCTGCCGCCCACCCGCGTATGGGCCTACGAGGGCCACGTCCCGGGACCGACGATCGAGGTGCGGCGCGGCCGCCGCCTGCGCGTCACCTGGAGCAACCGCCTCACCGGACCCCACCCGGTGACCGCCGTGGAGGCCGCGCAGGCACCCGGCGCCCCGGTGCCCGACACGCTGCCCGGCCGCGGCGGGGCCGCACCGCTGGCCGACGTCGCCGCGCTGCCGCCGTGGACGGTCACCCACCTGCACGGCGCGGTCACCGGCGGCGGCAACGACGGCTGGTCCGAGAACGCCGTCGCGCCCGGTGACAGCCAGCTCTCCGAATATCCCAACGACCACCGCGCGGCCGCCTGGTGGTACCACGACCACGCCATGGACATCACCCGGTGGAACGTCTTCGCGGGCCTGGCGGGGATGTACCTCGTCCGGGACGCCGAGGAGGACGCCCTGCACCTGCCCTCGGGCAGGCACGAGATCCCGCTGATCGTCCAGGACCGCAACCTCGACACCGACCCGGACGGCAAGCTGTCCGGCCGGCTCCTCCACAAGACCGTCATCGTCGGCAAGGACGCGCAAGGGAAGAACGTCACCCGGTCCTTCAACGGCCCGTACACCCTGGTCAACGGCGTCATCTGGCCGCACCTGGACGTGACGGCGCGGTGGTACCGCTTCCGGCTGCTCAACGCCTCCAACGCCCGCACCTACGCCCTGCGCCTGGTGGACGAGGAGACCGGCGCCCCGGTGCGGGGCGCGGCCTGGCAGATCGGCACGGACGGCGGGCTGCTGCCGCGCCCCCTGCCGCTGGACGGGCCGCTGTCCGTTGCCCCCGCCGAGCGGATGGACCTGCTGATCAACTTCGGCCTGCTCCGGGGCCGCCGCGTCCGCCTGGTCAACGAGGACCCGGGGGCCGCCTATCCGCAGGTCATGGAGTTCCGGGTGGCGGACGAGGAGGCGGACGACCGGTTCGTGCTGCCGCCGGTGATCTCCAGCTCCTTCGAGCGGATCACCCATGACACGGCGCCCGCGCACGAGCACCGGCTGATCGCGCTGCTCCCTCCCGGCACGGCCGGGAACGCCCACCCGGGCCTGTGGGAGATGCAGCGGGTGGAGCCCGGTGACGTGCAGGTCCCGGGCGAGGGCGTGATCCAGGTCAAGGGCGCGGACGGCAAGCTGCGCACGTACCGCAGGGGCGCGCAGACCTTCGACGACGCGCTGGGCTTCATGGTCACCTACGACGGCTGGGAGCAGTGGAGCTTCCTGAACCTGGGCGGCCCCACGCACCCCATGCACATCCACCTGATCGACTTTCAGGTGCTGAGCCGGGACCTCTACCCGGCGGGCCCGGGGAGCCCGTTCGACACGGTCCTGGGCGGCACGCGCTCACCTCTGGAGTACGGGGGGACGGTGCCCGTGGCGGACGGCGACGCGGGCTGGAAGGACGTGATCCAGGTGCCCGCCGGGCAGATGGTGAACGTGATCGGCCGCTTCCACGGAGCGCGCGGCCGGTTCATGTACCACTGCCACCTGCTGGAGCACGAGGACATGGGGATGATGCGTCCGTTCGTGGTGATGCCGGGTGAGGTGCTGAAGTTCCATCACGGCGAGCACGCAGGCCACGGAGGACACGGTCACGGCGGTCACCCGGGTCACTCCGGCTGACGCTCCCGCGGGTGCTCGCGGCCCGCAGAGCGGCCAGGACGAGGAAGGCCGCCCCGGCCGCCGGGTAGCCGGCGTCGAGCAGCATCTGGCCGCCGCTCTGGTGGAGTTCGGGCCGGAGCTCCGGGCTGTGCGGGACCCGCCACAGCGCGTACGAGCAGAACAGCACGGCGGCCGCCGCGGTCCCCGCCCACCAGGCGGGGCTGCGGCGGTCGGCCGCCTCGCGGACGAGCAGCAGCCCGGCCGGCACGCACCACACCCAGTGGTGCGACCAGGAGACGGGGCTGACGAGCAGCGCGGTGGCCGCGCAGGCCAGGGCGCCCCAGGCGGCGCCCCGCGGCCCGGCCGGCCGGGTCCGTACGGCCACGGCCAGGCCGAGGAGGGCGACGGCCGCCGCGGCGACCGCCCACCACGGGCCGGGGTCGCCGGTGTGCAGCAGCCGGGCGAGGACGCCGCGCAGCGACTGGTTGGCGGTGTCCTCGGCGTTGCCCACGCGTTCGGTGGCGAAGACGGCGCCGGTCCAGAAGCGGCGCGAGTCGTGCGGCAGGGCCAGCGCGGCGAGCGCCGCCGTGCCGCCGAAGGCGGCAGTGGCGACGGCCGCGCGGCGCAGCCACGGCCCGCCGTCCGCCCGGCGGGCCAGGCCGGTGGCCGCCAGGTGGACGATGAACAGGGCGGGAGTGAGCTTGATGCCCGTCGCCAGACCGGTGCCGAGGCCCGCCCCGCGGTGCCCGGCCGGCCGCGTCAGGTCCCACAGCACCAGGGCGACGACGAGGAGGTTGATCTGGCCGTTGCGCAGGGTCTGCCACACGGGCTCGCACCAGACGCCCAGCGCGGCGACGGTGAGCGTCACGGCGGCCCGCGGGCGGCCGTCCACGAGCCGTACGGAGAGGTGGGCGAGGGCGAGCAGCAGGCCGAGGTTGGCGAGCTCGGTGAGGACGCGCAGCGCGGTCGTGCCGGGCAGGGTGAGGGCGGTGAACAGGAGCGCCGCGAAGGGCGGGTAGGTGGCGGGCAGGCCGCGGTGCGTGGCGCGCATCGCGTAGAGGTCGCCGCCGGTGCGGACGGTCCAGCCCTCCGCGCGGTAGACGAGGACGTCGGTGGAGGTGGCGTGGAAGGCCCGCTGGGCGAGGAGGAAGAGGCAGAAGGAGACCAGACAGCCCGCGGCGGCGGCCAGGGTGCTGCGGCCGGGGCGGCCGGGGCGGCCGGGCCAGGCTGTCACGAGGAGCGCTCCGGTTCCGCGGGTGACAAAACGGGCGAATAGGGGGCGATGTTATCCCATTCGCCCGGCCCGCCCGTGCTGCCGGACAGCCGATTTGGCAGGTGGCGGGGGTGTCCGTGTAATGTTGTCGATGTCGCCGGGGGAAACCGCAGAGGGCAGCGTCCCGAACCGATCCCGGTGGCAAACACCGCAAGGGGCTATAGCTCAGTTGGTAGAGCGCCTGCATGGCATGCAGGAGGTCAGGAGTTCAATTCTCCTTAGCTCCACAGGAAATAAGCGGGTCGTCCGGAAACGGACGGCCCGCTTTTTCGTTTCCTCGTACGTGGTTACGGGTGCCGGCGCGGGTCCGCGCCCCGTAGGGGCGCGGGGAACTGCGCGATCAGCCCCCACCGGCCCGCACGCGACGCACTCCCCTCCCCGCGGAGCGCTTAGTGCCGCCCCTCCTTGTCGAGTCTCAGGGCCAGCGCCGGGCAGCGGCGCACGGCCCGCTGCGCCCGGCCCCGCAGGTGGTCCGGCACCCCCGCGTCCGCGAGCGAGGGATAGCCGTCCGGCCCGATCCGTACGAGCTGGGGCAGCAGGCCCGCGCACAGCCCGTGCCCCTCGCACAGCGTCCAGTCCACCGCCAGCCGCTCCGCGCGCCGCGGGCCGGACGGGCTGCCGCCGTCCGCAGGGGCGTCCGCCCCGGCGGCCGAGGGCAGCGGCAGCACCCCGGCCGTGGGGCGGCCGCAGCCGCCGCTCAGGACGTGCGCCGCCAGGTCGTCGGTGAAGGCCGACAGCGCGCTCAGGACGAACCGCGCCGTACCGTCCGGGTGCCCGCACGCCCCGCGCCCCCGCACGGCCCCGGCCGCCTCCCGCACGCGCTCCAGGGCGCCCTGGCCGGCGCCCGCCGCCACGTCCGCGAGCGCCCCGGCGAGCGCGGGCAGCCCGGAGCGGCACGGCCCGCACTGCCCGGCCGACTCGGCAGCCAGCCAGTGCGCGGCCCGTACGGTCTCGCCCAGGGGGCAGGTGTCCGCGGGCAGCGCCAGCACGGCACCCACCCCGAGGACCCCGCCGCGGTCCGCGAGGCCCCCGTGCGAGACCCGGGCCCGGGCCGCCGTCGCCGCGTCCAGCCACGCGCCGTGGCAGCCGCCCGTCAGCACTCCCTGCGGGCCGGAAGTGGCGCCGCACACCTTCAGCACGTACGCGAGCGGCACCCCGCCCGGCACCTCCACAACCTGCGGCTCGGGCACCGCGCCCGAGACCGTCAGCAGCAGCGTGCCCGGCTCGCCCGGGGCTCCCGTGGCCGCGTAGCCCTCGGCGCCCAGGCGGGCGGCCAGGGCGAGTTGGGCGAACGTCTCCGCGTTGGACAGCAGCGTCGGCGCGCCGCCCAGGCCCTCGCGCGAGGCCCGGTCGTGCCGCCCGGGCGGCAGCGGGAGCCCGCCGTCGGCGGCCCGCAGCAGCGCCGAGGACTCGCCCGACACCAGCCGCTCGGGCAGCCGCACCACGCGGGCGCGCACGGACAGGGCCCGCCGGCCGGTGAGCCCCCGCTCGGCCAGGGCCTCCCGCACCGAGGCCTCGGCCGCCGCCCGGGTCACCCCGACGACCACCGAGCCGGCGCCGAGGGCCGCCGCCGTCAGCAGGGCCCCGTCCAGCACCAGGTGCGGGGCCCGCGCGAGCAGCACCGCGTCCTTGCGGCTCGTCGGGTCGCCCTCGCAGCCGTTGACCACGACGGCGGGGCGCGCGCCGCGCCGCCGCGCCGCCCGCCCCACCGCTTGCAGCTTGCGCGCGAACGGGAAGCCCGCGCCGCCCCGGCCGCGCAGCGCGACCGCCTCCGCCAGGGCCGTCAGCTGCGCTTCGGTGTGCTGGGGCAGCGATCCGTGCGCCGACAGGTGGGCGCTGCGGTCGAGGCGCGCCGCGCGGTCCAGGCCGGCCAGCAGGCGCGGGCGGCCGAGGGCGAGGACCGCCGGCTGTTCGGGGAGCGCGGCGCTCACCGGGCCCGGCCCGGAGCGCCGGCGTCACCAGTGGGGTCGGGGAATGCGGGCAGGTGGGGGAGGTCCATGGCACGGCACCGTAGGGAGCCCACCGGCGGCGTGCGGTCCGCTTCGCGCAACCCCGGTGCGAGGGGCCTCACCACTGCTAACGTCGGATCTTTTGCGATCGCCGGTCGCCGTCGACGGCCCGGGGCGGCAGGGCCCCGCGGTCCGCGGTGGCAGGGCCCTCGCGTCCCCTCCGGCACCGCCTTGATCTCTTCTTGACGAACTCATGCCCCACGGTTGAGCAGTTCGCCGAAAGAGTGACGCACTGTGGGCGTGCTCATGCCAGTACGCCCCATTGTTGTGCGACCACTCGTTTCGCAGGGGGTTCCATGAGATCAAGCCGCACCCGCGTGCGCGCCGGACTGGCCCTGGCGGCAGCGCTGCCGCTGGCCGCCGGGGCGCTCGCGCTCGGCACGCCCACCGCCCTGGCGGCCCAGCCCGGGCCGCACGACCGGCAGGCGCTGGTGGGCACCAAGCCGCTGTGGGCCACGCCTTCGGCCGACCGCGGCACGGCCGACGCGGCGGAGAAGGTCACCGCCCGCGTCTACCTCGCCGGCCGGGACGCCAAGGGCCTGGCCGCCTACGCCCGGGCCGTCTCCGACCCGGCGTCCGCCTCGTACGGCAAGTACTTGACGTCGCGCCAGGCGAAGGAACGTTTCGGGGCGACGAAGGAGCAGATAGCCGGGGTCACCGGCTGGCTGACGTCCTCCGGCCTGAAGGTGACCGGCACCAACGACCACTACGTCACCGTCACCGGTGGCGCCGCCGCGGCCCGGAAGGCCTTCGGCACCGAGCTGCACCGCTACGTCAAGGACGGCCGCACCTACCACGCGCCCTCCACGACGGCCTCCGTCCCCGCCTCGCTCGACGGCGCCGTCCTGACCGTCGTGGGCCTGAACGACGCCCCGCGCCTGGCCAAGCACCGCGAGACCCTGCCCGGCCCGTCGACCGCCTTCCGCAACGCCGGCCCGTTCTCCACGTATTACGGCTCGAACGTGAACAAGAGCCTGCCGTCCGCCTACGGCTCCCACGCGCCGTACGCGATCAAGGGCTACACCGGCAAGCAGCTGCGCGCCGCGTACGGGGCGAAGAACTTCACCGGCAAGGGCGTCACGATCGCCATCACCGACGCCTACGCCTCCCCGACGATCTCCCAGGACATCCAGCAGTACGCCAAGCGCAACGGCGACAAGAGCTGGAGCAAGGGCCAGTACTCCCAGGTGCTGCCCGCCGACTGGACGCACACCGGCGAGAAGGAGTGCGACGCCTCCGGCTGGTACGGCGAGGAGACCCTCGACATCGAGGCCGCCCACGCCGTCGCCCCGGACGCCGGCATCGTCTACGTCGCCGGCTCGTCCTGCCAGGACGACGACCTGATCGACGCCCTGCACAAGATCGTCGACGGGCGGCTCGCGGACATCGTCTCCAACTCCTGGGGCGACGTCGAGAGCAACGAGACCCCGGACGTGGCCGCCGCCTACGACCAGGTCTTCCAGACCGGCGCCGTCGAGGGCATCGGCTTCTACTTCTCCTCCGGCGACGACGGCGACAACGTCGCCAAGCACGGCACCAAGCAGGCCGACACGCCCGCCAACTCCCCGTGGGTCACCTCGGTGGGCGGCACCTCCCTCGCCGTCGGCAAGGGCGACAAGTACTTGTGGGAGACCGGCTGGGGCACCCACAAGGCGGAGCTCTCCAAGGACGGCCTGAGCTGGGAGGGCTCGGTCTTCACGGGCGGCGCCGGCGGCGGCACCAGCAAGATCCACCAGCAGCCGTTCTACCAGCGCGGCGTCGTCCCCGATGCGCTCGCCAAGGCGGGCGGCAGCACCCCCATGCGCGTCGGACCCGACATCGCGGCCGTCGCCGACTCCAGCACCGGCTTCCTCGTCGGCCAGACCCAGACCTTCCCCGACGGCTCGGTGAAGTACGACGAGTACCGCATCGGCGGCACCTCGCTCGCGGCCCCGGTGATCGCCGGCGTCCAGGCGCTCGCCCAGCAGGCCCGCCACGGCGTGCCGATCGGCTTCGCCAACCCCGCCATCTACGACCGCTACGGCACCGCCGCCTACCACGACGTCACCGACCACCCGCTCGGCAAGGGGCAGGGCATCGGCGTCGTCCGCGTCGACTACAAGAACAGCGTCGACGCCAAGGACGGCCTGGTCACCACGTTGCGCAGCCTCGGCGGCGACAGCTCCCTCTCGGCCGTCGTCGGCTACGACGACGTCACGGGCGTGGGCTCGCCGGGGGAGTCCTACGTGACGTCGTACGTCCCGGGTCACCGGCGCTGACCGCCCGAGGTCACCGCGGCTGACGCCGCGCTTCGTCTCGCCGTTGCGGCAGCGGACAGATGCCCGCCGCAACGGCGAGACGCCCGCACGGCGAGGGTCCGGCGGAATCCGTGGTCACCGGAACCCGTACATGGCCGTCATCCGCCGGAGGCTCCTGCGGTAACCTGGCTGCATGCGTGCCGTACGCCTTCTGCTTAGCGGGCCGCGCTGATCAGTACCGACCGGTGACCACGGTCGGCATCGGCGCGGCGTCCCCTCCTGTGCGAGGGGCTTTTTCATTTCCGCAGGTGCCGCAGGTAGAGACGACGACGATCGATGGAGCTTTGAGGACGATGAGCGAGACCAACACCGCCGCCGAGCCGGCTGCCCCGCACCGCTACACGGCCGCGCTGGCCGCCGACATCGAGGCACGCTGGCAGGACGCCTGGGACGCCGAGGGCACGTACGAGGCGCCCAACCCGAGCGGCGACCTGGCGGGCGACCCGGCGGTCGTGGCACGCCCCAAGAAGTTCATCATGGACATGTTCCCGTACCCCTCGGGTGCGGGCCTGCACGTCGGCCACCCGCTCGGCTACATCGCCACCGACGTCTACGCGCGCTACCACCGCATGACCGGGCACAACGTCCTGCACACCCTGGGCTTCGACGCCTTCGGCCTGCCCGCCGAGCAGTACGCCGTGCAGACCGGCACCCACCCGCGGGTCTCCACCGAGGCCAACATCGTCAACATGAAGGCGCAGCTGCGCCGCCTGGGCCTGGGCCACGACAAGCGCCGCTCCTTCGCGACGATCGACCCGGCCTACTACAAGTGGACCCAGTGGATCTTCCTCCAGATCTTCAACTCCTGGTACGACGAGGAGGCGAAGAAGGCCCGCCCGATCGCCGAGCTGGTCGAGCAGTTCGAGAGCGGTCGGCGCGAGGTGCCGGGCACGCGCGCGTGGAGTGAGCTGACCGCCGCCGAGCGCTCCGACGTGCTGGGCGAGTACCGCCTGGCCTACGCCTCCGAGGCGCCCGTCAACTGGTGCCCCGGCCTGGGCACCGTGCTGGCCAACGAGGAGGTCACCGCGGACGGCCGCTCCGAGCGCGGCAACTTCCCTGTCTTCAAGTCCAAGCTGCGCCAGTGGAACATGCGGATCACCGCGTACGCGGACCGCCTGCTGGAGGACCTGGACGCCCTGGACTGGCCCGAGGCCATCAAGCTCCAGCAGCGCAACTGGATCGGCCGCAGCGTCGGCGCCCGCGTCGACTTCGCCGTCGAGGGCCATGCAGAGGCCAAGGTCACCGTCTTCACCACCCGCCAGGACACCCTCTTCGGCGCCACCTACCTGGTCGTCGCGCCCGAGCACCCGCTGGTGACCGAGGACGAGGCGCACCGCTCCGCCATCCCGGCCGCCTGGCCCGAGGGCACCCACGAGGACTGGACCGGCGGGCACGCCACCCCGGCCGAGGCCGTCGCCGCCTACCGCAAGGAGGCCGCCGCCAAGTCCGACGTCGAGCGCCAGGCCGACGCCAAGGAGAAGACCGGCGTCTTCACCGGCGTCTACGCGGTCAACCCGGTCAGCGGCGAGAAGCTGCCCGTCTTCACCGCCGACTACGTCCTCATGGGCTACGGCACCGGCGCGATCATGGCCGTTCCCGCGCACGACAGCCGCGACTTCGCCTTCGCGCGCGCCTTCGACCTGCCGATGCGCTGCGTCGTGCAGCCGGCCGACGACCGCGGCACCGACCCCGCCACGTGGGCCGAGTCCTTCGACTCGTACGACGCCGAGATCATCAACTCGGCGGGCGAGGGCATCTCGCTGGACGGCCTGGTCGTCAGCGACGCGAAGGCCCGCATGGCCGAGTGGCTGACCGAGCGGGGCATCGGCGAGGCCACCGTCAACTACCGCCTGCGCGACTGGCTCTTCAGCCGCCAGCGCTACTGGGGCGAGCCCTTCCCGATCGTCTACGACGAGCAGGGCGTCGCCCACTCGCTGCCCGAGTCGATGCTGCCGCTGGAGCTGCCCGAGGTCGAGGACTACTCGCCGCGCACCTTCGAGCCCGACGACGCCGACACCGAGCCCGAGACCCCGCTCTCCCGCAACGAGGACTGGGTCAACGTCACGCTCGACCTCGGCGACGGCCCCAAGCGCTACCGCCGCGAGACCAACACCATGCCCAACTGGGCCGGCTCCTGCTGGTACGAGCTGCGCTACGTCGACCCGCACAACGACCAGCAGCTGGTCTCCCCCGAGGCCGAGCAGTACTGGATGGGCCCGCGCGAGGGGCAGCCGCACGGCGGCGTCGACCTGTACGTCGGCGGTGCCGAGCACGCCGTGCTGCACCTGCTGTACGCCCGCTTCTGGTCCAAGATCCTCTTCGACCTGGGTCACGTCTCCTCCGCCGAGCCGTTCCACAAGCTCTACAACCAGGGCATGATCCAGGCGTACGTCTACCGCGACGCGCGCGGCTTCCCCGTCCCGGCCACCGAGGTGGAGGAGCGCGAGGGCGCGTACTACTACCAGGGCGAGAAGGTCGGCCGGCTGCTCGGCAAGATGGGCAAGTCCCTGAAGAACGCCGTCACGCCGGACGAGATCTGCGCCGAGTACGGCGCCGACACCCTGCGCCTCTACGAGATGGCGATGGGCCCGCTGGACGTCTCCCGCCCCTGGGACACCCGCGCCGTCGTCGGCCAGTACCGCCTGCTCCAGCGCCTGTGGCGCAACGTCGTCGACGAGGCCACCGGTGAGGTCACCGTGGTGGACGCCGAGGCGGACGACGCGACGCTGCGCGCCCTGCACAAGGCGATCGACGGCGTCGCCCAGGACCTGGCGAACCTGCGCTTCAACACCGCCATCGCCAAGATCACCGAGCTCAACAACCACGTGACCAAGCTGCGCGAGGTCCCGCGGTCCGTCGCCGAGGCCATGGTGCTGATGATCGCGCCGCTGGCCCCGCACATCGCCGAGGAGCTGTGGCGCAAGCTCGGCCGCACCGGCTCCGTGGTGCACGCGGACTTCCCCGCCGCCGACCCCGCCTACCTGGTCGACGAGGCCGTGACCTGCGTGGTCCAGATCAAGGGCAAGGTCAAGGCGCGGCTGGAGGTCCCGCCGTCCATCTCCGACGAGGAGCTGGAGAAGGTCGCGCTGGGCGACCCGGCGGTCGTCGCGGCACTGGGCGGCGCGGGCATCCGCAAGGTCATCGTGCGGGCGCCGAAGCTGGTGAACATCGTTCCGGCGTAACGACTGAGGGTTTGTCCCTACGGGCAGGTTGGGGGTTCGTTCGGAACCCGCGGCCTGCCCGTGCCGTTTACGGTGGAGGGGGGAGCGGCTGCCCTCCTTTGTGCGGTCGCCGTCCTGCATACCGTTCCGCCGTCGTGAACACCGTCCTGAGCCCCGAGGAGCGTCATGGAAGCCGTGGCCGTGATCGTCGCACTGATCTTCGCGGTCTTCGTCGCCCTGGGAGTGATCGCCACGGTCAGGACGGTGCGGGCGGTCAAGCGCGGCGTGGACCGCACGGTCCACCAGGCGCGGCGCACGGTCGAGGACACCCGGCTGAAGGCCAGGCAGTTTGCCCAGCCGGGCGCGGCCGGGGAGGTCGCGCAGCTGCGCCTCTCGCTGCGCACGTCGATGCGCGCCACGCAGGACGCCCTGCAGACCGCCGCCCCCGAGGACCCCTCGCTGTCCGAGGCGCTCGCCCTCTTCCAGCGCCTCAGCGCCCACGGCCACGAGCTGGACGACGAGCTCAAGCGGCTGGAGACCGAGCCGGACAAGGCCCGGATCGCGGCCCGCCTGCCCGAGCTGCGTGAGCGCACGGCCCGGGTCAAGGACTCGGCGGACTCGCTGCGCTTCGCGGCCCAGGACCGGGCCCGGCGCTTCGCCGAGGACGACCTGGAGACGCTGAGCGGCCAGATCCGCATGGAGGCGGGCGCGCTGCGGCACTGGAGCGACGACGGGCTGGGCGAGGGGATCGGCGAGGGGACGGGCGAGGCTGCGGGGGCGGGCACGGGGGCGGGTTCCGGCGGTCGGACGGCCGCCCCGGGGGCCGGGGCGCCGGCGGGGGAGCAGCCGGAGGCGCGCGCGATCACCGGGCGGGACCGGGACGCGTGGCGTGCACCGGGCTATTCGTGGCAGAAGACGGGACGTACGGAGAACGCGGGCTGAATGGCAGGGCCCGTGGGGTCTCCCCCATGGCGTCTACCGCATGGGGGCTCCTACTGTCCGGCCGTCCCGCAGGATGATCACCTGTACGGGGGCCGTACTGCCGTCGGAGCGGCCCGGCGGGTAATCTCCGGAACATGTCCCGCCATGTCGCTGTCATTACTGATTCAACGGCCTATCTGCCGCAGCGGGCGATGGAGCGGCACCGCATCACCGCCGTACCGCTCACCGTCGTGCTGGGGGACGAGGCGCTCGAAGAGGGCACCGAGGTCTCGGCCCGCTGCGTGGCCGAGGCGCTGAAGAAGCGCAGGCCGGTGACCACGTCGCGGCCCGGCCCCGAGGTCTTCGCGGCGGCGTACCGCGCGGCCGCCGAGACGGGCGCGCAGGGAATCGTGTCGCTGCACCTGTCGTCGGAGTTCTCCGGCACGTACGACGCGGCGGTCCTCGCGGCGCGCGACGCGGAGGTTCCGGTGCGGGTCGTGGACACGGGCATGGTCGCCATGGCCCTCGGCTTCTGCGCGCTGGCCGCCGCCGAGACGGTGGACGCCGGCGGCACTCTCGACGAGGCGGTCGCCGCGGCGGAGAAGCGCGCGCAGGGCACGGCCGCCTACTTCTACGTCGACACCCTGGACTACCTCCGCCGGGGCGGCCGGATCGGCGCGGCCCAGGCCCTGCTGGGCTCGGCGCTCGCCGTCAAACCCCTGCTGCAACTGGAGGGCGGCCGGATCGAGCTGCGTGAGAAGGTGCGCACGGCGTCCAAGGCCATCGCGCGCCTGGAGGAGATCGCGGTCGAGCGCGCGGCCGCGGCCCCCGTCGACATCGCGGTCCACCACCTGGCGGCGCCGGACCGCGCGACCGAACTGGCCGACCGCCTGAGGGAACGCCTGCCGGCGCTGGAGGAACTGCACGTCAGCGAGGTGGGCGCGGTCATCGGGGCGCACACGGGGCCGGGTCTGCTGGGCGTGGTGGTGGCTCCGAAGTAGGCAGTATCTCCGCTACATCCGCTATCTCCGTTTCCCCTCGCCCGCCCGGGTGGCGAAGTTATCCACAACTGCCGGGTTATCCACGGAAATCAGACCGTCTCAGCGGGATCGGGGGAATCGCCCTACGGTCTTGCGCATGACGGATCGCGTGCAGGGCCACCTCTCCCCACCCGGGCGCAACCGCCCGCGGTGGGGCGGCGGTTGGCGGATCGCGGTGCGGGAGCGCCTGCCGCTGTGGCTGCAACTGCGGTGCGGCATGGAGCCGAAGACGCTCGCCGCACTCGTGGTCGTGCTGGCAGCGGCGTGCGCCTTCGCCGGGTACCACTTCCTGGCCGGGCGCCCGCAGACCGTCCGGGCACCCGCGCGGGAGACGCCGGTCGTGGTGACCTCGCCGCCTCCGCCGGTCGTGGCCTCGCCGTCCCGTACGGGCGGGGCGGTCGTCGTGGACGTGGCGGGCAAGGTGCGCAGGCCCGGCGTGCTGCGCCTGCCGCCGGGTTCGAGGGTGGCCGATGCGCTGGCGGCGGCCGGCGGGGCCCGCCCGGGCGCGGACACGACGGGCCTCAACAGGGCGCGCGTGCTCGTGGACGGGGAGCAGATCGTGGTGGGTTCCCCGGCGGGCGGCTCGGGCAGCGGTTCGGGCGGTGCGGCGCCGGTGGCGTCGGCGGCTGCCGGCGGAGGAGGGCCCGCGCCGGCCGGGCCGGTGAGCCTGAACTCCGCGACGGTCGAGCAGCTGGACGCGCTGCCGGGCGTCGGGCCCGTCCTGGCCCGGCACATTCTCGACTACCGCACGCAGCACGGCGGTTTCCGCTCCGTAGAGGAGCTCCGCAAGGTCAATGGCATCGGCAGCCGCCGCTTCACCGACCTCCGTCCCCTGGTGCAGCCATGACGGCGCCGCCGTCCCGGCCCCGCGGAGGCTCCTTCGAGGCCTCGCGGCTGCTCGGGCCCGCGTTCGGGGCACGCGGCCCCGCGGCGCTTCGCCCTCAGGCGCAGTCATGACGGCGGTCGTCGGCGGGCAAGAGCCCGGGGCAGCCCGCCCCGGGCCGGCGCTCCGGAACGAGGGCCCGGTGGATCTGCGGCTGATCGCGCCCGCCGTCGCGGCGTGGGTGGCTGCGGCCGCGGCCCTGACCGCGAGCGGCTGGGCGGTGGTCATGGCGGCAGGCGCCGGGGTCTTGACGGCCGGTGCGCTGCTGGCCCGGGGAAGAGGCGGCCAGGGCGGGCTCGCCGTCGCCCTCGCCGCCATCCTGCTGTGCGCCGCGACCGGCGGCGCGGTGGGCGCCCTGCGGGGCGCGGATTCCCGCCGGGGGCCGCTGCCCGGGCTGGCCCGCCGGCATGCCGAGGCCGTGGTGGAGGCGACGGTCACGGCCGACCCGCGGGCCGCGCGCCCGCAGGTGCGGGGAGCGGCCCGGGCGGCCCCCGCCGCCGTGGTCGAGGCCGAGGCGGTCAAGGTGACCGCAGGCCGCGTGACGACCGCCGTCCGCACGCCCGTACTGCTGATCGCGCCGCCCTCGTGGCTCGGGCTGCTGCCGTCCACGCGGGTGCGGGCCGAAGGGCGCCTCGCCGAGCCGACCGGGACGGCAGGTTCCGGCCCGCTGCCCGCCGCGGTGCTGCGGATCGGCGGCCGGGAGCCGCCCCGGGTCGTCGAGGGCCCGAGTGCGGTGCAGCGCGTCGCCGGCAGGTTCCGCGCGGGGCTCCGGGAGGCCACGGACGGGCTGCCCGAGGATCCGCGGGCGCTGCTCCCGGGCCTCGTGGTGGGGGACACCTCGCGGGTGCAGCCCGACCTCGACGAGGCATTCCGGGCGACCGGCATGACGCACCTGCTGGCCGTCTCGGGCAGCAACCTCGCGATCCTGCTCGCCGTGCTCGTCGGGCCGCCGCACCTGGCCGCCCGCACCGAGCGCCGCGGCCTCGCGGCCCGGCTCGGGGTGCCCCTGCGGGCGACGGCGGTGCTGGGCGCGGGGCTCGTGCTGGGGTTCGTCGTGGTGTGCCGGCCCGACCCGAGCGTGCTGCGTGCGGCCGCCTGCGGACTGGTGCTGCTGCTCGCCCTCGGCACGGGCCGCCGCCGCAGCCTGCTGCCCGCCCTCGCGGCCGCCGCCCTGCTGCTCGTCCTCTACGACCCGTGGCTCGCCCGCAGCGCGGGCTTCCTCCTCTCGGTGCTGGCCACCGGCGCCCTGCTGACCCTCGCGCCGCGCTGGAGCGGGGCCCTCCGGCGACGCGGGGTACCGCCGCGCGTGGCCGAGGCCCTGGCGGCGGCCGCCGCCGCGGAGGCGGTCTGCGCGCCGGTGATCGCCGTGCTGGCGGAGCGGGTGAGCCTGGTGGCGGTGCCGTGCAACCTCCTCGCCGAGGCGGCGGTCGCACCCGCCACGGTGCTCGGCTTCGCCGCGCTCGCCGTGTCGCCCCTGGCCCTGCCCGTCGCCGTGTGGCTCGCCCGGCTCGCGTCCTGGCCCGCCTCCTGGGCCGCCGCGGTGGCCCGTACGGGCGCGGATCTGCCCGGGGCGGAGCTGGCCTGGCCGGGCGGCTGGGCCGGCGGCCTGCTGCTCGCCGCGGTCGCGGCCGCCGCCGTGCTCACGGCCGGCCGGCTGCTCCGCAGCCCCTGGGCCTGCGCGGCCTGCGCCCTGCTGCTGCTCGTCTCGGTCGTCCGTCCGGCGCCCCTGAACCGCGCGGTGACGGGCTGGCCGCCGCCCGGCTGGCGGCTCGCGGTCTGCGATGTGGGGCAGGGGGACGCCTTGGTCCTCGCGGCGGGCGAGGGGAGCGCGGTCGTCGTGGACGTCGGCCCGGAGCCCCGGGCCGCGGACCGGTGCCTGAGCGCACTCGGCGTCGAGCGGATCCCTCTCGTCCTCCTGAGCCACTTCCACGCCGACCACGTGGACGGGCTGCCCGGGGTGCTGCGGGGCCGGGCGGTCGGGGGCATCGAGACGACGCCGTTCGCGGAGCCCGCGAGCCAGGCCGCGTTCGTCCGCCGCGAGGCCGGGCGGGCGCACGTGCCCGTGACCACGGCCCGGGCGGGGGAGCGCCGCCGGGTGGGCGAGCTGACGTGGGAGGTGCTGTGGCCGCCGCCGGCGGGCACGTCCGCGGTGGCCGAGGAGGGCCCCAACGACGCCAGCGTCACCCTGCTGGTGCGCAGCGCCGGGCTGACCGCGCTGCTGCTCGGCGACCTGGAGCCGCCCGCCCAGCAGGCCCTCCGGGAGGCCCATCCCGGCCTGCCCGCCGTGGATGTCCTCAAGGTCGCCCACCACGGCTCCGCCCGCCAGGATCCGCAGTTGATACGCGAGCTCCGGCCGCGCCTCGCGGTCGTCTCGGCCGGCGCCGGCAACCCGTACGGTCATCCCTCGCCCCGCACGCTCGGTGCGCTCCGGGCTCAGGGCACGGCCGTCCTGCGGACGGACACCGACGGCCCGGTCGCGGTGACCGGCAGCGGGGCGGAGGTCACGGCGGTCACCCGGGCCACGGCGGGACGGCGGAGAGACGCAGGGCGCCGGTGCCGGCACCGGCACCGGCACCGGCACAGACAAAGGGACGGGCCGCCGCGACACGGGCTGCGGCGGCGCAGCCCCCCGCGGTGCGGGGCACGGCGGCACAGCCCCCGCGGCACAGCCCCCGCGGCACAGCCCCCGCGGCACAGTCCGCCGCGACACAGGCTGCCCGACCACAGACCCGCATCCCACGGCCTGGGCCCACGACCGGGACCGCAGCCCGATGACATCAGCCGCGATCTGAGGGATAACTGACCCATGGACAAGATCATCAGCAGTGCGGACGCCGACGCGTACCTGGCCCGTATAGGCGTCCCCCGGCCGTCCGTGCCGGACCTGGCCGCGCTGCAGGAACTGCACCTGCGCCACCTGCACGCGGTGCCCTTCGAGAACCTGTCGATCCACCTGGGCGAGGAGATCGTGCTGGACCCCGCCGCCCTCGTGGCCAAGGTGACGGGCGGGCGGGGCGGCTTCTGCTACGAGCTCAACGGCGCGTTCGCCGCGCTGCTGGAAGCCCTGGGCTACCAGGTCACGCGGCTGGCCGGGCGGGTGATGGGGCCCGAGGGGCTGTTCGGCCCGCCCTTCGACCACCTCGCGCTGCTGGTCCGGACGGCGGACAGCGCGGAGCCGTGGCTGGTGGACATCGGGTTCGGCCGGAACAGCCACTACCCGCTGCGGTTCGACGAGCGGGGCGAGCAGGCCGACCCCGCCGGCACGTTCCGGCTCGCCGAGACGGCGGACGGGGACCTCGACCTCCTCCGGGAGGGTGACGTGCAGTACCGCCTCGAACTCCGGCCCCGGGAGCTGGCGGACTTCGAGGGCGGCTGCTGGTGGCACCGCACCTCGCCCAAGTCCCTCTTCACCCGGGCGGTGATCTGCTCCCGGCTCACCGGCAGCGGCCGCGTCACCCTCAGCGACCGCACCCTCGTGACCACCGGTGCGACGGGCCGTCAGGAGGTCCCGCTGGCGGAAGAGGAGATCCTGCCCGCCTTCCGGGAGCACTTCGGCATCGCGCTGGAGCGCATACCGCAGGCGAGCGGCCCCGTCCCGGCCGAAGGCTGAGTCACTCCCGCTCGAGCCAGCCGTCGTACTCCTCGGCCAGCTCGCGCAGGGCGGCGAGGTCGAGGTCCCCCTCGGAAGCCTCCAGGACGACCAGCCACTGGGCGTCCTCGGCGTCGTCCTCGCCGGCGAGGGCCTCGCGGACTATCTGAGGGTCGTCGTCGAGCGCGAAGCGCTGCGAGGCCTCCTCGGCCGCCTCCTCCGCGGCATCACGGTCGGGAAGCACCAGGAGGTGTCGTACGGAATCGGTGTCTGAGGAGAGGTAAGGGCTGCTCACAACGCACATTGTGCGATATGGCGGACGGGCGCGCGGGGGGAGGTGTCAGTAGCGCGTGGGATGCTGGTCGGGATGGCCAGGAAGACTGCAACCGACGACGTTCTCGCCCCCGTCACGCTCGCCGTGGGCCAGGAGGATCTCCTCCTGGACCGGGCCGTCCGGGAGGTGGTCGCGGCCGCCCGCGCCGCCGACGCGGACACCGACGTGCGTGACCTCACCCCCGACGCCCTCCAGCCGGGCACCCTCGCCGAGCTCACCAGCCCGTCGCTCTTCGCCGAGCGCAAGGTCGTGATCGTGCGCAACGCCCAGGACCTCTCCGCGGACACGATCAAGGACGTCAAGGGCTATCTCTCCGCGCCTGCCGAGGAGATCACCCTGGTGCTCCTGCACGCCGGCGGTGCCAAGGGCAAGGGCCTGCTGGACGCGGCACGCAAGGCCGGGGCGCGGGAGGTCGCCTGCCCCAAGATGACCAAGCCTGCCGACCGCCTGGCGTTCGTACGGAGCGAGTTCCGCGCGACCGGCCGCTCCGCGACCCCCGAGGCCTGCCAGGCCCTGGTGGACGCGATCGGCAGCGATCTGCGGGAGCTGGCCAGCGCCTGTACCCAGCTCGTCGCCGACGTCGACGGCACGATCGACGCCGCCGTCGTCGGGCGGTACTACACGGGCCGCGCCGAGGCCTCCAGCTTCACCGTCGCCGACCGCGCGGTGGAGGGCCGGGCCGCCGAGGCCCTGGAGGCGCTGCGCTGGGCTATGTCCACGGGCGTCGCGCCCGTCCTGATCACCAGCGCCCTCGCGCAGGGCGTCCGCGCCATCGGCAAGCTCGCCTCCGCCCCCCGCGGCGCCCGCCCGGGCGACCTCGCGCGGGATCTCGGCATGCCGCCGTGGAAGATCGACCGGGTCCGGCAGCAGATGCGGGGCTGGTCCGCCGACGGCGTCGCGGCGGCGCTCACCGCGATCGCGGAGGCCGACGCCGGCGTCAAGGGCGGCGGCGACGATCCGGAGTACGCCCTGGAGAAGGCGGTCGTGGCAGTGGTCCGCGCGGCCAGAAGCCGCGGCTGAAAAGCCGGCAGGCCCCGGGGGCTCGATGGCCCCCTGCCGAAGCCGGCAGGCCCCGGAGGGCCCGAAGGCCCCGCGCCGAGCCGGAAGGTCCCGAAAGCCCGATGGCCCCCTGCCGAAGCCGGCAGGCTCTGGAGACCCGAAGGGTCCCCTGCCCAAGCCGGAAGGCTCCGGGAGCCCGGAGGCCCCCTGCCGAAGCCGGCAGGCCCCGGAGGGCCCGAAGGCCCCGAAACCCCGAAGGCCCCGGCCAAACCCCGAAGGCCCCGCGCCGCCCTTGGGGAAAGGGGGCGCGGGGCCTTCGGATCGTTCATCGAGCCCTAGGGCTCATGCCGCGCACGCGTGGCGAACGACCGAGCGCGGCGGGGGTGCCGGACCGGAGCGGTAGAGGGGCCGCTGATTCCGATACCGGCGAAGGACCGGGGCTCACGCCCCGGAGAGGCTTCAGCCCTTGAGGGCGGCAACCTGCTTGGCCAGCGCCGACTTCTTGTTGGCGGCGGCGTTCTTGTGCAGGACACCCTTGGTGGCGGCCTTGTCGAGCTTCTTGCCGGCCAGGGCGACGGCGGCGACGGCCTTGGCGGCGTCACCGGCGACGATGGCCTCGCGGGCCGCACGGACAGCGGTCTTGACCGAGGACTTGACGGCCTTGTTACGCAGGCGCGCCTTCTCGTTGGTCTTGTTCCGCTTGATCTGGGACTTGATGTTCGCCACGAAAAGAGCCTTTTCAGGTTCGTTGGATTTCGATTGCGTGTCTTGTACGTGTGAGAGGCACGACAGACACAGTGGACCAGGCTACCAGCAGCCCCTCCGGCCGCCCAAACCGGACGACGGCCGCCGCTCATGGGACGATGGGGGAGTCGTATACCCGACTCCCGCCGAGACTGGCGTACCAACGCCGAAGTCACCGAATGGATCCTGCGTGCCCGCGACCCCTACCAACGTGCCCGAGCCGAGCCGTACCGACCCGGCTCTGATCCGTAACTTCTGCATCATCGCGCACATCGACCACGGCAAGTCGACGCTCGCCGACCGGATGCTCCAGCTGACCGGCGTGGTCGACCAGCGGCAGATGCGCGCGCAGTACCTCGACCGGATGGACATCGAGCGCGAGCGCGGCATCACGATCAAGTCCCAGGCGGTCCGTCTGCCGTGGGCGCCCACTGAGGCTGCGTCTGATTCAAAGGCCGTGGGCAACACCCACATCCTCAACATGATCGACACCCCTGGTCACGTCGACTTCACCTACGAGGTCTCGCGCTCGCTCGCCGCGTGCGAGGGCTGCATCCTCCTGGTCGACGCCGCGCAGGGCATCGAGGCCCAGACCCTCGCCAACCTCTACCTGGCGATGGAGAACGACCTCACGATCATCCCGGTCCTCAACAAGATCGACCTGCCTGCCGCCCAGCCGGAGAAGTTCGCCGCCGAGCTCGCGAACCTCGTCGGCTGCGAGCCCGAGGACGTCCTGCGGGTCTCCGCCAAGACCGGCGTCGGCGTTCCGGAGCTGCTGGACCGCGTCGTGCGCGACGTCCCGGCCCCGGTCGGCGTCAAGGACGCCCCGGCCCGCGCGATGATCTTCGACTCGGTCTACGACTCCTACCGCGGCGTGGTCACCTACGTCCGTGTCGTCGACGGCGAGCTCAAGAAGCGCGAGCGCATCAAGATGATGTCGACCGGCGCCACCCACGAGCTGCTGGAGATCGGCACCAACTCGCCCGAGATGCTCCCGGCCGACGGCCTGGGTGTCGGCGAGGTGGGCTACATCATCACCGGTGTGAAGGACGTCCGGCAGTCCAAGGTCGGTGACACGATCACCTCCCAGCAGAACGGCGCCACCCAGGCCCTGGGCGGCTACAAGGACCCGAAGCCGATGGTGTTCTCGGGCCTCTACCCGCTGGACGGCTCGGACTACCCGGAGCTCCGCGAGGCCCTCGACAAGCTCCAGCTCAACGACGCCGCGCTGGTCTACGAGCCGGAGACCTCGGCCGCCCTCGGCTTCGGCTTCCGCGTCGGCTTCCTCGGCCTGCTCCACCTGGACGTGGTCCGCGAGCGCCTGGAGCGCGAGTTCGGCCTCGACCTCATCGCCACCGCGCCCAACGTGGTCTACAACGTGCGGATGGAGGACGGCGCCGAGTACGTCGTCACCAACCCGAGCGAGTTCCCCGAGGGCAAGATCGCCGAGGTGCACGAGCCGGTCGTCAAGGCGACCGTCCTCGCGCCCACCGAGTTCGTCGGCGCGATCATGGAGCTCTGCCAGTCCCGCCGCGGCACGATGCTCGGCATGGACTACCTCTCCGAGGACCGGGTCGAGCTGCGCTACACCCTCCCCCTCGCGGAGATCGTCTTCGACTTCTTCGACCAGCTGAAGTCCAAGACCCGCGGCTACGCCTCCCTCGACTACGAGCCCACCGGCGAGCAGACCGCCGAGCTCGTCAAGGTCGACATCCTGCTGCACGGCGACAAGGTCGACGCCTTCTCCGCGATCACGCACAAGGACAAGGCGTACGCGTACGGCGTGCGGCTCGTGGCCAAGCTGCGCGAGCTCATCCCGCGGCAGAACTTCGAGGTGCCGATCCAGGCCGCGATCGGCTCCCGCGTCATCGCCCGCGAGACCGTCCGCGCCATCCGCAAGGACGTCCTCGCCAAGTGCTACGGCGGTGACATCTCCCGTAAGCGGAAGCTGCTGGAGAAGCAGAAGGAAGGCAAGAAGCGGATGAAGATGGTCGGCAGCGTGGAGGTCCCGCAGGAGGCCTTCATCGCGGTGCTGTCCAGCGACGAGTCGGGGGAGAAGGGCAAGAAGTAGCCCGCCCCCGGACCGGTCCCCGGACCGCTCTCCGGAGCGCACCCGGCCCGTACGAAGCGCCCGTTCCACACGGTGGGACGGGCGCTTTCGTACCACTGGGACGGGCGCTTCCGTACGTTCCGGCCGTCCCGCCGGTCACAGCTTCGACAAGCCCATCTCAGCCCCTTACGCCACGGGCCCGGGCCGCTTACGCTGATCACTGCTTTGAAGGTTACTCGTGAGTCACCAGCAACGAATCGGGCCCCGGAGGACGCCGTGACCGAGACACAGGCTTTGATCGAGAACCGGCCGCCCTCCGTGGCGACGATCCTCCTCGAACGCGTTGAGGCGACACCCGGCGCGGAGGCCTACCGCTACCCCGTCCCCGCCCCCTCCGGCCAGGGCCCCGAGACCTGGGCCTCGCTCACCTGGGGCCAGGCCGCCGAGCGCGTCTTCGCGATCGCCGCGGGCCTGGTCGAGCTCGGCGTGCAGCCTGAGGAGCGGGTCGCCCTCTCCTCCGCCACCCGCGTGGAGTGGATCCTCACCGACCTCGGAGTGCTCTGTTCCGGGGCGGCGACGACCACCATCTACCCCAGCACCAACGCCGAGGAGACGGCGTTCATCCTCTCCGACTCCGAGAGCCGGGTGCTGATCGCCGAGAACGCGGCCCAGCTCGCCAAGGCCCGGCAGCACCGCGCCGAGCTGCCCGGCCTCGCGCACGTCGTGGTCGTCGAGGAGGCCGACGCCGTCCCCGCCGAGGGCGACCCCGAGGGCTGGGTGCTCTCCCTCGCCGAGCTGGAGCGGCGCGGTGCCGCCCGCCTGGCGGCCGAGCCCGGGGCCGTGCGCGAGCGCATCGAGGGCCTGCGCTCCGACCAGCTCGCCACCCTCATCTACACCTCCGGCACCACGGGCCGCCCCAAGGGCGTGCGCCTGCCGCACGACACCTGGTCGTACATGGCCCGCGCCATCCAGGCCACCGAGATGGTCCGCCCCGACGACGTGCAGTTCCTGTGGCTGCCGCTCGCGCACGTCTTCGGCAAGGTGCTGACGTGCAGCCAGATCAGCACCGGGCACGTCACCGCGGTCGACGGCCGCCAGGACCGGATCGCCGAGAACCTGCGGATCGTCCGCCCCACCTACATGGCGGCCGTCCCGCGCGTCTTCGAGAAGGTCTACAACGGCGTCGCGAGCAAGGCCCGCGAGGGCGGCGGCGCCAAGTACAAGATCTTCCGCTGGGCCGCCGAGGTGGCCCGCGAGTACGCCAAGGCCTCCCAGGACAACTTCCGCCGCACCGGCACCACGGCCGTCCCCTTCGGCCTCGCCACCAAGCACAAGATCGCGGACGCCCTCGTCTACGCCAAGATCCGCGAGGCCTTCGGCGGCCGCCTGCGCGCCTGCGTCTCCGGCGCCTCCGCGCTGCCCCCGGACATCGGCTACTTCTTCTCCGGCGCCGGCATCCACATCCTGGAGGGCTACGGCCTCACCGAGACCAGCGCCGCCAGCTTCGTCAACCCCGGCGAGGCCTACCGCACCGGCACCGTCGGCAAGCCCCTGCCCGGCACCGAGGTCCGCATCGCCGACGACGGCGAGATCCTCCTGCGCGGCCCCGGCGTCATGGCCGGCTACCACCGCCTGCCCGAGAAGACCGCCGAGGTCCTGGAGAGCGACGGCTGGTTCCACACCGGCGACATCGGCGAGCTGTCCCCCGACGGCTACCTGCGCATCACCGACCGCAAGAAGGACCTGATCAAGACCTCGGGCGGCAAGTACGTCGCGCCCACCGAGGTCGAGGGCCGCTTCAAGGCGCTGTGCCCCTTCGTCTCCAACGCCGTCGTGCACGGCGCCGACCGCAACTACTGCACCGCCCTCATCGCCCTGGACGAGCCCACGCTCATGACCTGGGCCGCCGAGCACGGCCTCGCCGGCAAGCCCTACGCCGACGTCGTCGCCGACCCGCGGACCGTCGAGCTCATCGACGGCTACGTGCAGCGGGTCAACGAGGGCCTCCAGCGCTGGCAGACGATCAAGAAGTTCCGGCTGCTGCCGCGCGACCTGGACGTCGAGCACGGCGAGCTCACCCCGAGCCTGAAGCTGAAGCGGCCCGCGGTCGAGCGGCGCTACCAGCACCTGATCGAGGAGATGTACGAGGGCGCCAGGGAGGCCTGAGGGAAGCGGACGGGCCTGATCGCGGGGTGGGCGGGGCTGATCGCGGGAGCGGCCCGGCCGGTCCGCTCCCGCGATGCCGGACAATGGACCCATGCCTTCCGTACTGCCTGACGGCGAACCCATGCCCGAGGACGGGGCCCTGCCCCGGCACGCCCTTGCCGGCGCCGGGCAGCGGCCGCTCGGGTTCTACCTGCACGTGCCCTACTGTGCGACGCGCTGCGGGTACTGCGACTTCAACACGTACACCGCGAGCGAGCTGCGCGGCTCCGGCGGCGCGCTCGCCTCGCGCGACAACTACGCCGAGACGGTTGCCGAAGAGATCCGCCTCGCACGGAAGGTCCTGGGCGACGACCCGCGCCCCGTCGAGACCGTCTTCGTCGGCGGCGGCACGCCCACGCTGCTGCCCGCCGCCGGCCTCGTCCGGATGCTCGCCGCGATCCGCGACGAGTTCGGCCTCGCCGACGGCGCGGAGATCACTACCGAGGCGAACCCCGAGTCCGTCGACCCGCGCTACCTCGCCGAGCTCCGTGAGGGCGGCTTCAACCGGATCTCCTTCGGCATGCAGAGCGCGCGGCAGCACGTCCTGAAGATCCTCGACCGCACGCACACGCCGGGCCGCCCCGAGGCGTGCGTCGCGGAGGCGCGCGCGGCCGGGTTCGAGCACGTCAACCTCGACCTGATCTACGGCACGCCCGGCGAGTCCGACGAGGACTGGCGGGCCTCCCTGGACGCGGCGATCGGCGCCGGCCCCGACCACGTCTCCGCGTACGCGCTGATCGTCGAGGAGGGCACCCAGCTCGCCCGCCGGATCCGCCGCGGCGAGGTCCCCATGACCGACGACGACGTCCACGCAGACCGCTACCTCATCGCCGAGGAAGCGCTCACGGCCGCGGGCTTCTCCTGGTACGAGGTCTCCAACTGGGCCACGACCGACGCCGGCCGCTGCCGCCACAACGAGCTCTACTGGCGCGGCG
This sequence comes from Streptomyces sp. SCA2-17, assembly GCF_044336695.1. NCBI lineage: Bacteria > Bacillati > Actinomycetota > Actinomycetes > Kitasatosporales > Streptomycetaceae > Streptomyces > Streptomyces sp. SCA2-17. Next base: position 1,799,378 of record NZ_CP117521.1, on the reverse strand, counting down.
CGGACTGGTGGGGCGCGGGCCCCGGCGCGCACTCCCACGTCGGCGGCGTGCGGTGGTGGAACGTCAAGCATCCCGGCGCGTACGCGCAGGCGCTGGCCGAGGGCCGCTCTCCGGGCGCGGGCCGGGAGGTCCTGCCGGACGAGGACCGGCGGGTGGAGCGGATCCTGCTGGAGCTGCGGCTGGTGGAGGGGTGTCCGTTGTCTTTGCTGCGGCCCGCTGGTGCGGCGGCGGCCGCGCGGGCGCTCGCGGACGGGCTGCTCCAGCCCGGCCCGTACGAGCAGGGCCGCGCGGTCCTGACGCTGCGGGGGCGGCTCTTGGCGGACGCGGTGGTGCGGGACCTGGTGGACTGACACGGGGCTCCGCCCGGACCCCGGTCCTCAATCGCCGGACGGCTCAAAAATATTCGAGCTGTCCGGCGATTGAGGCGACGCGCGTCAGGGGCACGTCACGAAATCGATCAGCTCCTCCACCCGCCCCAGCAGCTCCGGCTCAAGATCCTTGTACGAGTGCACGGACGACAAGATCCGCTGCCACGCCGCCCCCGTGTTCAACGGCCACCCCAGCGCCTCACAAACCCCCGTCTTCCAGTCCACTCCCCGCGGCACCCGCGGCCACTCCCGGATGCCCACGGAGGAGGGCTTGACCGCCTCCCAGACGTCCACGTACGGGTGACCCACGACGAGGACGTGCTCGCCCGTCACCTCCGCCGCGATGCGGGACTCCTTGGAACCGGGCACGAGATGGTCCACCAGGACGCCGAGCCGCGCGTCCGGGCCGGGCGCGAAGGAGCGGACGATCGCGGGCAGGTCGTCGACGCCCTCCAGGTACTCGACGACCACGCCCTCGATGCGCAGGTCGTCGCCCCACACCCGCTCCACGAGCTCCGCGTCGTGGCGGCCCTCCACGTAGATGCGCCCCGCCCGGGCGACCCGCGCCCGCGCGCCGGGGACGGCGATCGAGCCGGACGCCGTCCGGGCGGGCCCCCGCGACGCGGGAGGCGCCGCGGCGGGCCGTACGAGGGTGACCACGCGCCCCTCCAGCAGGAACCCCCGCGGCTCCATCGGGAAGACGCGGTGCTTGCCGAAGCGGTCCTCCAGGGTCACCACCGGCCCCTGCGCCGTCTTCTCGCAGCGGATCACCGCCCCGCAGAAACCGGTGGTGACCTCCTCGACCACGAGATCGGCCTCGGCCGGCACCTCGGGGGCGGCCGCCGTCCGCTTCCAGGGAGGGGTCAGGTCAGGTCCGTACTCTCTGCTGCGCATGCGCGCCATTGTGGATCACGATCACGGTCACCCTCACGACACACCGAAGCGCGCCGCCAACGCGTCCCGCTGCGCCCGCACGAACGCCGCGTCCACCGCCGCCCCGTGCCCGGGCACGTACACCGCGTCCTCGCCGCCGAGGGCCAGCAGCCGGTCCAGGGCCGCGGGCCAGCACCGGGGGAGGGCGTCCGGGCCGGCCTGCGGCTCGCCGGACTCCTCGACGACGTCCCCGCAGAAGACGACCTCGGGCGCGCCGCCGCGGCCCGCGACGAAGACCGCAAGGTCGTGCGCGGTGTGGGCGGGCCCGAGGTTGGCGAGGAGGGCCTGGCGGCCGCCGCCCAGGTCCAGCGTCAGCTCCCCGCTGACGCCGTGCCGGGGCACGACGAGGCGCTCGGCGGCCTCCGCCGCCGCCCCGGGCGCGAGCCCGTACCGCTCCGCGTCCAGCCGCAGCTCCTCGCGCTCGCGCCGCATCAGCTCGTCGGCGCCCACGGCTCCGTAGACCTCCGCGCCCGGGAACGCGGCGGTGCCGAATACGTGGTCGAAGTGGGGGTGCGTAAGAGCGATATGCGTCACGCTCCGGCCGAACAGCTCCCGCACCTCGTGCCCGAGCTCCGCCCCTTCCGCAACCGTCGCCCCGGTGTCCACGAGCAGCACACCCGTACTGCCCACGATCACTCCTACTGTGGCGTCCCACACAGGCATGCGGCGGCGTGCGACCCCGGGCGCGAGCCGTTCCCACCGCGCTGCCGCCCCCCGCCCTTGCTGACCACTGTCCATACCAGGACGCTAGCGGGAGCGCGGTACGGTTGCCCGTCCGGCCGCTTCGCCCGGGCTGCCGCGGGCGCGCGGCGCGGACGGCTCTTGCCCTGGCTGTGGTGCACGGCCGTACACTGGCTGGAGGGCTTTGGCACTCGCCACCACTGAGTGCCAGGATCGGCCCCGTAAGACGGTCTGGACTTGGAGGTGCGCGCGATGCTGAGCGAACGCAGGCTCGAGGTGTTGCGCGCCATCGTCCAGGACTATGTGGGCACCGAGGAGCCCGTCGGCTCCAAGGCCCTCACCGAGCGGCACCGCCTGGGCGTGTCCCCGGCCACGGTGCGCAATGACATGGCCGCGCTGGAGGAAGAGGGCTTCATCGCCCAGCCGCACACCAGCGCCGGCCGCATCCCGACCGACAAGGGCTACCGGCTCTTCGTCGACCGGCTCGCGGGCGTCAAGCCCCTGTCGACCCCGGAGCGGCGCGCCATCCAGAACTTCCTGGACGGCGCCGTCGATCTGGACGACGTCGTGGGGCGCACGGTCCGCCTGCTGGCGCAGCTGACCCGGCAGGTCGCGGTGGTGCAGTATCCGTCGCTGACCCGCTCGACGGTGCGCCACGTGGAGCTTCTTTCGCTCGCGCCGGCCCGCGTCATGCTCGTCCTGATCACCGACACCGGCCGGGTCGAGCAGCGCATGATCGACTGCCCGGCTCCGATCGGGGAGACCTCGCTGGCGGATCTCCGCGCCCGGCTCAACAGCCGTGTCGTGGGCCGCCGGTTCACGGACGTGCCGCAGCTGGTCTCGGACCTCGCCGACTCCTTCGAGCAGGAGGACCGCGGAACCGTTTCTACGGTGCTCGCCACCCTGCTGGAGACGCTCGTCGAGGAGACCGAGGAGCGGCTCATGATCGGCGGCACCGCCAATCTCACCCGCTTCGGGCACGACTTCCCCCTGACCATCCGGCCCGTGCTGGAGGCGCTGGAGGAGCAGGTCGTGCTGCTGAAGCTGCTGGGCGAGGCCAAGGACTCCGGGATGACGGTCCGCATCGGGCATGAGAACGCTCACGAGGGACTGAACTCCACATCGGTCGTCGCCGTCGGCTACGGTTCGGGCGACGAGGCAGTCGCCAAACTCGGCGTGGTCGGACCGACCCGCATGGACTACCCCGGAACGATGGGAGCGGTACGCGCAGTGGCACGTTACGTCGGACAGATCCTGGCGGAGTCGTAAGTGGCCACGGATTACTACGCGGTCCTGGGCGTACGCCGCGACGCCTCGCAGGACGAGATCAAGAAGGCCTTCCGCCGCCTCGCCCGCGAGCTGCACCCGGACGTCAATCCGGACCCGAAGACGCAGGAGCGGTTCAAGGAGATCAACGCCGCTTACGAGGTGCTCTCGGATCCGCAGAAGAAGCAGGTCTACGACCTCGGCGGCGATCCGCTGTCGGCTTCCGGCGGCGGTGGCGGGGCGGGCGGCTTCGGCGGCGCCGGCTTCGGCAACTTCTCCGACATCATGGACGCCTTCTTCGGGCAGGCGGCGCAGCGCGGTCCGCGCTCGCGCACGCGGCGCGGCCAGGACGCCATGATCCGTCTCGAAGTGACCCTCGACGAGGCCGCGTTCGGGACCACCAAGGAGATCCAGGTCGACACGGCCGTCGTCTGCACCACGTGCAGCGGCGAGGGCGCGGCCCCGGGCACCTCCGCCCAGACGTGCGACATGTGCCGCGGCCGCGGTGAGGTCTCGCAGGTCACCCGCTCCTTCCTCGGCCAGGTCATGACCTCGCGGCCGTGCCCGCAGTGCCAGGGCTTCGGCACGGTCGTGCCGACCCCCTGCCCGGAGTGCGCCGGCGACGGCCGCGTCCGCTCGCGGCGCACCCTGACCGTGAAGATCCCGGCCGGTGTCGACAACGGCACCCGGATCCAGCTCGCGGGCGAGGGCGAGGTCGGCCCCGGCGGCGGCCCCGCCGGCGACCTCTACGTGGAGATCCACGAGAAGCAGCACACGGTCTTCCAGCGCCGCGGCGACGACCTGCACTGCACGGTCACCATCCCGATGACGGCCGCGGCCCTCGGCACCAAGGTGCCGCTGGAGACCCTGGACGGCGTCGAGGAGATCGACATCCGGCCCGGCACGCAGTCGGGCCAGTCGATCCCGCTGCACCAGCGCGGTGTCACGCACCTGCGCGGCGGCGGCCGCGGTGACCTCATCGTCCACGTCGAGGTGATCACCCCGAACAAGCTGGACCCGCAGCAGGAGGACCTGCTGCGGCAGCTGGCGAAGCTGCGGGGCGAGGAGCGGCCGATGGGCGAGTTCAAGCCGGGGCAGCAGGGGCTGTTCTCGCGGCTGAAGGACGCGTTCAACGGGCGCTGAGCCCCCGTAACACCCTTGTCGGCGATCGCCGGGCGGGCCCCTCGCGGACCCGTCCGGCGATCGCCGTTGCCTGTGACACGATGTGTGCATGGCTTACGAACCCAGGGTGGCTTCCGCGCTCGCCGGCCTGTGCCGGCACCCGGTCGTGCAGGCCCCCATGGCGGGCGGTGCCTCCGGGCCGGCCCTCGCGGCCGCGGTCTGCGAGGCGGGCGCCCTCGGCTTCCTGGCCGCCGGCTACAAGACGCCCGCGGCGATGTACGAGGAGATCAAGCAGCTCCGGGCCCGTACCGCCGCACCCTTCGGTGTGAATCTGTTCATGCCCCAGCCCCCCGCCGCCGATCCGGCCGCCGTCGAGGTCTACGCCGAGCAGCTCGCCGGCGAGTCCGCCTGGTACGAGACGCCGCTCGGCGACTGGGACCAGGGCTGCGACGACGCCTACGAAGCCAAGCTCGCGATCCTCCTCGACGACCCCGTGCCGGTCGTCTCCTTCACCTTCGGCTGCCCCTCGGCGGAGGCCGTCGCCGCGCTCCGCGCCGCCGGCACGCGCACCGTCGTGACCGTGACCTCGGCCGCCGAGGCGCTGGCCGCCCGTGACGCCGACGCGGACGCGGTGTGCGCCCAGGGCGTCGAGGCCGGCGGCCACCAGGGCACCCACCGCGACGACCCGCACGCCGACGGCACCGGCGCGGGCCTCGGCCTGCTGTCCCTGATCGCCCAGGTCCGGGATGCCGTCGACCTGCCCGTGATCGCCGCCGGCGGGCTGATGCGCGGCGAGCAGATAGCCGCCGTCCTCGCCGCGGGAGCCTGCGCCGCGCAGCTCGGCACCGCGTTCCTGGCCTGCCCCGAGTCCGGCGCCCACGCGCTGCACAAACAGGCCCTGACCGACCCGATGTTCGGTGGTACGGAGCTGACCCGGGCCTTCTCGGGCCGCCCGGCCCGGGGGCTGGTGAACCGTTTCATCCGGGAGCACGGCCCGTACGCCCCGGCCGCGTACCCCCAGGTCCACTACCTGACGGCCGGGCTGCGCAAGGCCGCCGCCGCGGCGGGCGACCCGCAGGCGATGAACCTGTGGGCGGGCCAGGGCCACCGCCTGGCGAGGCCGCTGCCGGCGGCGGAGCTGCTGACGGTCCTGCTGGGGGAACTGGGGGCGGCCCTGGGGATGTTGAGCGATATGCGAGGGAGCAAGTCATGACAGCGCCGGTGTTCCTGGTCGAGGAGGACGCCCTGACGGGGGTCTTCCCCGGTACGGTCTTCCCCCTCGACGGCCCCGAAGGGCGCCACGCCGTCTCCGTCCGCCGCCTGCGGGTCGGCGAGGAGATCGGGCTGACGGACGGTCAGGGCACGGGCGCGTTCGGCACCGTGGCCGCCGTCGAGGGCAAGGACCACCTGGACGTCGCCGTGACGTCCGTACGCTCCGAGCCGCTGCCCGAGCCCCGCATCACCGTCGTCCAGGCCCTGCCCAAGGGCGACCGCGGCGAGCTCGCCGTCGAGACGATGACCGAGACCGGCGTCGACGCCGTCGTCCCCTGGGCCGCCTCGCGCTGCATCACCCAGTGGAAGGGCGACCGCGGCCTGAAGGCGCTCGGCAAGTGGCGCGCCACGGCCCGGGAGGCCGGCAAGCAGTCGCGCCGCCTGCGCTTCCCCACGGTGAGCGAGCCGATGACGACCCGGCAGGTCGCCGGGCTGCTCGCGGACGCGGCCTTCGCCGCCGTCCTCCACGAGGAGGGTCACAGCGCCCCCCTTGCCACGGCGCCGCTGCCCGCCACGGGCGACATCGTCCTCGTGGTCGGCCCCGAGGGCGGCGTCTCGCCCGAGGAGCTCGCGGCCTTCGCCGAGGCCGGCGCGCGGCCGTACCGCCTGGGGGCGAGCGTCCTGCGCACCTCCACGGCAGGGACGGCGGCCACGGCGCTGCTGCTGGGGCGCACGGGGCGCTGGTCCTGAGGGACTGTTTCCGGGCACCGGGGGAACTTCTGAGGAGCGGGATGACGGGGGTCACGAGGGGGGAGCAAGCTCTGCCATGGCAGCACAACTCCGCACACGGGACTACGGTCAGATGCTTGACCTCGTCGTCGCCGTCCTGGAGAACGAGGATGCCGACGCCGCCTGGCACGTGATGGCCCGGCAACTGCTGGACTCACTGGGCTGCGACTCCGCGACCTTCTCGCACGTACGGGTCGCCGAGGGCACGGGCTCGGTCGTCGGCTGGGCGCCGGAACCGCTGAGCCGCGTCGTGGACGGCCTCGTCCAGCGGCGCATCCAACAGCGGCACCCTTTGCTGGAGTACAGCCTTACGGAGACGGCGCCGGTGAACATCGCCGACATCTGCGACGGCTGGCGCAACACCAACTGGTACCGGGAGGCGCGCCGCGACTTCGGCGTCACCCAGCAGGTGGGCGTGCCGCTCCTCCACGAGAACGGCGGGATGTGTGTCGCCCTCCTGGGCCGCCGGGGCGACTTCATGTCCCATGACCTCGCCTTCCTCAGCCGCCTCCAGCCGGTGATCCAGACGATGGGCAGCCACCTGTCCGAAATGAAGCGCCTCCGGAGCGTGGGGGCGCCCGCGGCGGGCGGCGACCTGACACCGCGCGAGGCGACGGTGCTGGGGCTGCTGGCGGAGGGCTTGACGGCGGCTGCGATCGCCCGCCGCCTGGCCATCTCCCCCCACACGGTGAACCGCCACCTGGAACGGATCTACCGCAAGCTCGGCACGAACAACAGGGTGTCGACGGTGGCGGTGGCGCGGCAGGAGGGGCTGGTCGCCTGAACCGGCTGAACCGTTGGTCGGTTCGCCCAACTCTGCTGCTGGAAACCGCTATTCCCGGCGTGGGCGTCCTCCGGAGCACTCCCGGGCAGGGTGCGTTTGTAGGGAGGGGGCGCCCATGGGACGCCACCGGAAGAAGTCGCTTCTCGGACGTATCTGCGCGGTGATCCGCGAGTTCGGGAGGTGGCTGACCGGGCGGTGACCGCCAGTCCTCACCGATACTGAGGGCTGACGGCCACAGCCGTCCGAATCACTTTCGGTGGACCCTCGTCGCGGACAAGCCCTCCGTGGCGGGGGTCTATACGTGCAGCCGGTCGCCCAGCTGCACGCTCACCAAGCTAGCACTCGCGGCAGCGGTCGCACCACGACCCGCAGTGGCCGGAGCTTCGGCGGCGCGGCCCTCGCGGGTAGGAAGATCTTCCTATGGCGACCCCTGCCCGCCGTCGGCGAACCTTGACCCCGGAAGAACCGAGGCCGGCCGTCGGGTACGGGGGTACCGGCGGCCGCCGGGTTCATGGCCTGTTCGAACGTCCCGGACGTCAGGTCGTAGATGGACCAGGGGCGATCCACGGAGTAGTACGTCTGGAAGTCCGGGTCCACGGCGTCACAGGGGCCGGCCATCGCCCCCGATTCGGTGACTTTGCCTTTGACGCCCATCCAGGCGAGCAGCTGACTGGAGATTGCGTCGACCTCGTCCTCGGCAGGCTTGACCGCGCGTACTTCCGGTTCGTAACCGAGCTTGTCCCTGTCGCTGCTCAGTAGTGAGCATCCCGCCAGGATCAATGGAGCTACCAGAGCGGCGGTCAGCCGGGAGAGCCTTCGGGGTGCGAATATCGCCCCGAGGCGCAGCTCGCTCAAGTGTCCCGTCCTTCTGGTTCTGGTAGTCGCCGTGGCCGCGTGCGCGGTGCTCCGGGATTCGTACAGCGGGAACGCTATCCGGCGATCCGATCGCGAACATGAGTACGGATACCTATCCGGGCCGGAGTTGCCGCCGTGGGCGGCTTGTTTGCCGCTGGGCGGGAGGACCAGCATGGTTCCCTGACGGGAACGGGCGAGGGGAGTGGTCGGGAGTGGCTGTCCGGGATGGGGACAGGATCCGTGTCGAGACGAGCGGTTCGGGCTGGGTCGACGGGATCGAGGGCGTCGTCGCCGGGACGTGGGAAGGCCGTCTGCGGGTCAGGGTCACCAAGAACGCGCCGCCGGGGGTGAACGCGGTCCTCTTGGAAGAGGACGCCGTGTACGACGTGTGTGACGGGTTCGACCAGAACGGGGTGCCGGGACCGATGCCGTTGTGCTCCTCGTGCGGGGGAAGCGGAAAGATCGAGTGGGAGGACGAGGACGGCTGGCAGCACGAGGCGCCGTGCACGACGTGCGGCGGCGAGGGCGAGGTGAACCGCTGAGGTGACGGCGTCAACGTCACGCCCCGCGTAACCTCTTCCCGTGCCAGCCTCCCGCCTGCATCGCGTCGCCGTCCTCGTGCTCGAGGGGGCGAAGCCGCTCGACGTCGGAATTCCCGCGCAGGTCTTCACGACCCGCGCGAGCATGCCGTACGAGGTGCGGGTGTGCGGGGCGACCCCCGGTCCCGTGGCCGGCGGCGACGGTCTCGCGTACTACGTCGCCCACGGCCTCGACGCGCTCGCGTGGGCCGACATCGTCTTCGTCCCCGGCTACCGGCTCCCGGACCGCGACGACCCGCCGCGGGCCGTCGTCGACGCACTGATCGCCGCCCACGACCGGGGCGCGCGGCTCGCCGCCATCTCGACGGGCGCCTTCGCGCTCGCCGCCACGGGCCTGCTCGACGGCAAGCGCGCCACGACGCACTGGCACTACACGCGGGCGCTCGCGGCCAGGCATCCGCTCGTCCGGGTCGACGAGAACGTGCTGTTCGTCGACGAGGGCAGCGTGCTCACCTCGGCCGGCGCCGCCTCCGGCATCGACCTGTGCCTGCACATCCTGCGCGGCGACCTCGGAGTGGCCGCGTCCAACCACGCGGCCCGCCGTCTGGTCGCCGCCCCCTACCGCAGCGGCGGCCAGGCCCAGTACGTGCCGCGCAGCGTGCCCGAGCCGCTCGGCGAGCGGTTCGCCGCCACCCGCGAGTGGGCGCTGCACCGGCTCGGCGAGCCCCTGACCCTCGACATACTGGCGCGGCAGGCCGAGGTCTCGCCGCGTACGTTCTCGCGGCGCTTCGTCGAGGAGACCGGCTACACGCCGATGCAGTGGGTGATGCGCGCCCGCGTCGACCTGGCCCGCGAACTGCTCGAACGCTCGGAGCGCAGCGTCGAACAGATCGCCGCCGACGTCGGGCTAGGCACCGGCGCGAACCTGCGCCTGCACTTCCAGCGCATCCTCGGCACCACACCGAGCGAGTACAGGCGCACGTTCACCCGGGGTGAGTAACCCGCCCGCCCACTCGCCCGGCACCCGCATGGCGGGATCCTTTTGAACCGTGGCGATCCCGCCACTGTCAGCCGCGCGGGCTGCGGGCGAACCTGGTGGCAACGGGAAGGGACATCACACATGACTCGCATCGCCATCAACGGATTCGGCCGCATCGGACGCAACGTGCTGCGCGCACTGCTGGAGCGCGACAGCGATCTCGAAATCGTCGCCGTCAACGACCTGACGGAGCCCGCCACGCTCGCCCGGCTGCTCGCCTACGACAGCACGGCCGGACGGCTCGGGCGCCCGGTGACCGTCGACGGGAACGCCCTCGTCGTCGACGGCCGCCGCATCACGGTGACGGCCGAGCGCGAACCGGCGCAGCTGCCGTGGGCCGAACTCGGCGTCGACATCGTCCTGGAAGCCACCGGCCGCTTCACCTCGGCCGAGGCCGCCCGCGCCCACCTCGCCGCCGGCGCGAAGAAGGTGCTCGTCAGCGCGCCGTCGGACGGCGCCGACGTCACGCTCGCGTTCGGGGTCAACACCGACGCGTACGACCCGGCCGTGCACACGATCGTCTCGAACGCCTCCTGCACCACCAACGCGCTCGCTCCGCTGGCCGCGGTCCTCGACGAACTCGCCGGCATCGAGCACGGGTTCATGACGACGGTGCACGCCTACACGCAGGAGCAGAACCTTCAGGACGGCCCGCACCGCGACGCCCGCCGCGCCCGGGCCGCCGGCGTCAACATCGTGCCGACCACGACCGGCGCCGCCAAGGCGATCGGCCTGGTGCTGCCGCAGCTCGACGGCAAGCTGTCGGGCGACTCGATCCGCGTACCGGTGCCGGTGGGCTCGATCGTCGAGCTCAACACGACCGTCGCCCGCGACGTGACGCGCGAGGACGTGCTGGCGGCGTACCGTGCCGCGGCGGAGGGGCCGCTCGCCGGCGTCCTGGAGTACTCGGACGACCCGCTCGTCTCGTCCGACATCACGGGCAACCCCGCCTCGTCGATCTTCGACTCGGCCCTCACCCGCGTCGACGGCCGCCACATCAAGGTGGTCGCCTGGTACGACAACGAGTGGGGCTTCTCGAACCGCGTGATCGACACGCTGGAGCTCCTCGCCGCCGGCTGACGGACGCGGGGCCGCGGGGGGCCGCGGGGCGTTCCCTTGCCAAGCCTCCCCTCGTCAAGTGTCCCCTCGTCAAGCCTCTTCCGACGCGGAGTTGAATCGTCCGATTCGCGCTCGCAAGCGTTGACGGGCTCCTCCTTCCAGCCCCAGGATTCCGGCGTTCCGTCACTCACCCCGTACACCGGGAGGACGCAATGCGAGCACGGATCACCGCAGCAGCCATGGCCCTCACCGCCGGCGCCGCGCTTCTGACCGCCACGCAGGCAGGAGCCGCGCCGGCGCCCAAGCCGGTCACGCCCGCGGCATGGTGCCTGCAGAAGGGCGGTACGCCCGCCGACTACCGCGCGTACTACGACAACCAGCTCGGCCTCACCCCGCTGGGCACGGTGCGCGAGCTGTGCCGGTTCCAGAACGCGAAGGACAACACCCGGATCATCCTCCCGTCCGACACCCTCGCCGCGGACAAGCCGACCCTCGCGGCCCTGGCCTACATCCGTAAGCCCGCGCTGCCGTCCGTTCCCGGAGGGGCCAACCCGGCCGCGGTGTACTGCGCCCACCTGGGCGGGACCTCGCAGTTCGGTGCGGGCAAGCTCGACGTCGGCGGATGGATCAGGGAGGGGGACCGTGTCAGCCGGGACAACCTGCACTCCATGTGCATGTTCGCCGACGGCTCGGCCATCGACGAATGGGGGCTGACCTACCACACGTTCGGGGTCGTACGGGGCGCGAACCTGGAGAAGAAGTTCCGGGCGCACATCCCCTCCGCGCAGGGCAGGGAGGCGTGGAACCGGCTGTAAGCCGTCCGTGTCATCCGGGCCGTGGGGTGCGGCAGCCCCGGCCGCCGTACCCCGTAATCCGTACCCCGTAGCCCCACCCCCACTGCGTGTCAGACACCAGTCCACCGCACGCACATGCGAACATGTGGCGTTGGTGTACGACCTGGCGGGGGAGGCGGCTATGGGCAACGGCCCGGGCGGCGGCGGTAGCGGCGACGGCAAGATCCTGGACATCAAGACCGCGGACCTCAAGTCCGCGGCGCCGACCTTCAGCGAGCAGAGCGGCAAGCTGCGCGACGCCCTGTCGGAGCTGACCGACACCCTTGACGGCCTCGGTTCGCCGTGGGGCGCGGACGAGCAGGGGAAGGCGTTCGGCGAGTCGTACAAACCCAAGCGCACCCAGATCGAGAACGCGACGAAGATCCTCATCTCCGGCCTCGCGAGCATTCACGAGGCGATGGCCGACATGTCCGACGGCCACATCGAGAACGACAAGCTGATCGCCGCGATGTTCACGAAGAAGGGCGCCAAGGGCGCTCAGGGCAGCGGCGGCGGTAGCGGCAAGTGAGCGTCAAGCACAAGGTCCAGCACTTCCTCATCGACTACATGGGCCTGTACTGGCCCGACGGCGATGCCGGCAAGCTCCGTAAGGCCGCCAAGGCGTGGCGCACGTTCGCGGGCGAGGTCGAGAAGGTCCGCACCCCGGTCAACAACCAGGCCACCTCCCTCATCCACAACAACAAGGGTGAGGCGATCGAGGCCTTCGAGGTCTTCTGGCACCGCTACGCCAAGGGCTCGCAGGACGGCTGGCTGCACGACCTCGCGGAGTCGGCGAAGAAGATGGCGGACGGGCTGGAGAAGCTCGCCGAAGCGGTCGACAAGGCGATGGACCAGCTCTGGGACAAGATCATTGAGGACCTCGCCGTCCTGGGTGCCGCCGTCGCCGTCGCCGTCCTCACCGGCGGCGCCCTCTCCGGCGCTGCCGGAGCCGCCGCGACCGCAATCGTGGAAGCCGGTGCCGCGCTCGGCGTCGTCGTATCCACCACCGTGGCGGAAGTGGCCGGTGTGACCCTGGCCGCCGCGGCGTTCGGCGGCCTGGAGTCCGTCACGGTCAACCTGGCCGTCGCCCAGCCCATCAAGATCGCGCAGGGGCGGCAGGACGGCTTCAGCCTGACCGAGGCGAGTGACTCGGCCAGGGACGGCATGATCTACGGCGGCATGTTCGGCGGCTTCGGCAGCCTCGCCAAGAACGCCGGCGCCGCGGGCGGCTACCGCAACCTCTTCAAGGGCGTCCGCCCCATGGACGTCGAACTCGCCCAGGCCGCCCGCCTCCCCGTCAACATCGACTGCGCCCTCGACCCCATCGACGTCGCGACCGGCGCCATGCTCCTCCCGGCGACGGACGTCACCCTCCCCGGCTCCCTGCCCCTCGTCGTCGAGCGCACCCACGTCTCCTCGTACCGGGCGGGCGCCTGGTACGGCCCGACGTGGGCCTCGACCTTCGACGAGCGGGTCCAGCTCGACGGCGACGGCGTCGTCTACGCGGCCGCGGACGGCATGCGCCTGGTCTACCCCGTGCCGGCGCCCGGCGAGCCCGTCCTTCCGGTCAAGGGCCCGCGATGGCCCCTGACCTGGGACGGCCGGCCCGGCGGGGTCATGACCATCGCCGACCCGCAGACGGGCATCACCCGCACCTTCGGCGGCCTGGTCCCCACCGAGGAGCCGGGCACCCTCCAGCTGCCGCTGGAGAGCGTGGAGGACCGCAACGGCGCGCGCATCGACTTCGAGCGCACGGCCACCGGCACGCCCACCGCGATCCGCCACTCCGGCGGCTCCTACGTGGCCGTCGAGACGGACGTCATCGGCGATGCGGGTGCCCGCGTCACCGCCCTCCGCCTCCTCGACGAGCCGCCGTCCCCGTACGATCCTCCGACCGCCCCCGGCCGCGGCACGACCCTCATCCGCTACGGCTATGACGACGCGGGCAACCTGACGGAGGTCACCAACTCCAGCGGCAAGCCCCTGCGCTTCACCTACGACGCCGAAGGCCGAATAACCTCCTGGACCGACCGCAACGGCACGTCGTACGGCTACACGTACGACGCGTCCGGCCGCGTGGTCCGTACGGAGGGGAGTGACGGTTTTCTCTCGGGCTCGCTGGCGTACGACACCGCAACCCGCACGACCACGGTCACCGACTCGCTCGGCCACGAGCGCACGTACCGCTACAACGCCGACGCCCTGGTCACGGAGGAGACCGACCCGCTGGGGCACAAGACGGTCACCAAGTGGGATGAACGGGGCGCGGACCGGCTCTCCGTGACCGACCCGCTGGGCCGCACGACCCGCTACGCGTACGACGAGGCGGGCAACCTCGCGCAGGTCACCCTGCCGGACGGCTCGACGGCCTCCGCGGCGTACAACGACCTGCACCGGCCGACGGAGGTCACCGAGCCGGGCGGCGGGCGGTGGCTGCACGCGTACGACGAGCGGGGCAACCTCGTCGCGACGACGGATCCGGCGGGCGCGGAGACCCGCTACACCCACGACGAGCAGGGCCGCCTCGCCACGGTGACCGACGCTCTCGGCAACGTCTCGCGGGTTGAGTGCGACGCGGCGGGGCTCCCGGTCGCGATCACCGACGCTCTCGGGCACCGGACGACCGTGCGCCGGGACGTGTTCGGCCGCGTCGTGGAGGCGGTCGATCCACTGGGCCGGGCCACCCGCACGACGTGGACGACGGAGGGCCGGCCCTCCCGGCGCGAGTACCCGGACGGGACGAGCGAGACCTGGACGTGGGACGGCGAGGGCAACCTCGTCACGCACACGGACGTGGCGGGCAACACCGTCAGCCACGAGGCCGGGCACTTCGACCTCCCGGCCTCCCGGACCGACCCCGACGGGACGACGTACGCCTTCGCGTACGACACCGAGCTGCGCCTGACGGGAGTGACGAACCCGCAGGGGCTGGTGTGGTCGTACGCCTACGACGCGGCGGGGCGGCTCACCTCCGAGACGGACTTCAACGGCCGCACGCTCACGTACGCGCACGACGCGGCGGGCGGGCTGGCCGCCCGCACGAACGGCGCGGGCGAGACGCTGCACTTCACGCGCGACGCGCTGGGCCGCGCGACGGAGCAGCGGGCGGATGGCGCCGATGCGGCCACGACGACGTTCGCCTACGACGCCGCCGGCAACCTCACCCGCGCGGTGAACGCCGACGCGGAGGTCGTCTACGAGCGGGACGCGCTCGGCCGCGTGCTGTCGGAGTCGGTGAACGGCCGGGCGACGAGCTACGCGTACGACGCGCTGGGCCGCCGGGTGCGGCGCGTGACGCCGTCCGGGCTGACGTCCGAGTGGACGTACGACGCGCTGGGGCGGCCGACGGAGCTGCGGGGCGACGCGGGTGGGCTGACGTTCGCGTACGACGCGGCGGGGCGGGAGACGGAGCGCCGACTGGGCGGCGAGGGCGCGGCGCTGACCCAGGACTGGGACGCGGCGGACCGCTTGACGACCCAGGTCGTACGGGGCGCGGAACGCCTCCTGCAACACCGCGAGTACGCGTACCGCGAGGACGGCTACCTCCGCGAGATCCGCGAACTCACCTCCGGCACGCGCCGCTTCGACCTCACGGAAACGGGCCGCGTCACGACGGTCCGGGCGCACGGCTGGACGGAACGGTACGCGTACGACGGCGCGGGCAACGTCACCAGTGCTGCGGCCCCTGACCACTCGGCCCCGGGGCAGCGCGAGTTCGACGGCACGCTGATCCGCCGGGCGGGCCGCACGAGCTACGAACACGACGCCCAGGGCCGCCTCATTCGCAAGGCGCGCAAGCTCCTCAACGGCCAGACGCGGGCCTGGACGTACACGTGGGACGCGGAGGACCGCCTGAGGGAGGCGGTGACGCCGGAGGGGGAGCGGTGGCAGTACGCGTACGACCCGCTGGGCCGGCGCGTATCGAAGCGGTGCGCGGGGCGTGACGACGACGCAACGCTCTTCTCGTGGGACGGCACGAGGCTGGCGGAGCAGACGGCTGCTGACGGCAGGACGACGACCTGGGACTACGCCCCGGGCACGCACCGCCCTCTGACGCAGACGGACTCCCTGCGTTTGACCAGGTCAGCGGGCAAGTCCCTGATCGAGGACTTCGCGGAGGACGCGGAACGGGACTTCGGGACGCGTTTCTACGCCGTCATCACGGACGCGGTGGGCACCCCGACGGAACTGGTCACGCCGACGGGCGAACTGTCGTGGCAACACCGCACGACCCTCTGGGGCACGCACCTCCCGTCCCCCACGGCCGAAGGGGGCACGGACTGCCCCCTCCGCTTCCCGGGCCAGTACCACGACCCCGAAACGGGCCTGCACTACAACTACTTCCGCTACTACGACCCGGAGACCGGACGGTACCTCTCGCCGGATCTGTTGGGGCTGGCGGCCGCGCCGAATCACCACACCTATGTGGTTAACACGTCCTATTGGTCCGACCCGCTCGGTCTGGCGCCCGAGTGCGTGCCAGTACAGGGCAGGAACCAGTGGCCTGAAGGGACCATCCAGCCCGGGTTGGTGCGGTTCTCGCAGGACTCGGTGGGGAGAAGTTTCAGCGATGGTCTGACGATCGAACATGTTGCAGCAGGGCTCAGGTCAGGTTGGATCAACCCGGGGAAGATCCCCGAGATCCGTCTTACGGTGCGGGACGGTGAGCTGTACACGCTCGACAACAGGCGTCTTGTAGCCTTCCAGAAGGCTGGAATGCCGGTGCCGTTCCGCATGGCGACCTCCGAAGAGGCAGCCAATGAGGCCTGGAAATTCACCACGGTCACGAATGGCAAATCGATTCTTGTTCGTGGGATAGATGAGGAGTGGGCTCCATGAGCGCTGTGAATCCTGACCCGTCTGCTGTGAACTCAAGAGAAGACCTCTCCCGGTTCCTGCTTGAGCTGGTGCGCAGTGTGGAGTCGGGAAGCCTTCCCATGGAAAATGCGACGTCCACCGAGTATGTGAGAGCTGCGGCCTACTGGACTCGATCCATGCACGGGTTCTTCGCTAATCGTGGTGAAGAGTGCCCCGAAGAGCCGGACTGGAAGACTGTCGCAATGATTTTTTCAGCCGCGTTTGTGTATGAGTAGGCAGTTTGGGCATGGAATGGCTCTCCGCGGAAGAAGAGTGTCTCCTTGTCAACGCCAGGGAGATGTCGCCGCTCTGGTCTGTATTGGCCGACTGGACGCGTGGAGGAGACGAAGCCGAATGGCTAGCCGTTGCTCCTGTTTTTGCTGAGATCGTCGGCCGGTGGGAGCGGGCCGGGTACGTCGAGGTGTATCGAGGCGACGAGTGGCCGGCGCATGAGGGTGGGGAGCGGTTGACCGGTGGCGTGCTTGCCGACGTGCTTCGTCGGCCGTCTACCTGGGAATACCGGGAAGGGCCCCCGGTGATTGGGCTGTTGGCCGTGGCGGGGAGCGCCGCGCTGTATTCTCCGCCATCGGGTCGGCGTCCTTGAGCCCCGATCAATGTCCGGAGATCAAAGCCTGGGTCGAGAGTTTCACGGGCGCCCTGGACTCCGTCGGCTTCCTTAACGAGCACTGCACGGTGGGCACGTGGCTGGCCTTCGCCCACCTGATGAACCCCGAGTTCGTCGAGGTGCGTGGGTGCGTGCTGCGGAAGCGTTCGTACGTGCCGGGCAGCTTTGACGACTGGTACCGCCGGCTCGATGGCGACGTTCGCAGGATCGAAGCCGTCCTCAACCGCTTCGTGGTCGGGTATGCGATCGACTGCGGTGACACCGCCGAAGAGGAAGAAGCACTAGGGCACATTGCCCAGGCCGTGGCGCACTCCTGGGAGGCGGCGCTCCGGCGGGCCTTTCCGCGGAAGCGGTTCGACGTGCGGGTCTTGGAGACCGATGACGGGCCGACCGTTATCTTCGGCCAGGCGGCGGCGCCGTACGTCCCCGCGGCGCCTGACGAACCCTGGCTGCGGCTGGTGCCGCGCGACGCCACCGCCAGGGAAGTCGACATCCTGCTCGCGTCCGGGATGACGTTTGTCGCGCGGCTGGACGGGGCCGCGATGGGGGACAGCGGCGGGGTCTTCGAGCAGTTCTGGGACCGGCTGAGGTTTCCCGACTACTTCGGGTGGAACTGGAACGCTCTCTCCGACTGCCTGCGGGAACTCCACTGGCTGCCCGCCGACCAGTACGTCGTCGTGATCGAGAACTCGGATCGGCTGCTCTCGGAGAGCCCGGAAGACCGAAAGGATTTCTTCGTCCTGCTGAAGCAGGTGGCCGAGCACTGGTGCAACCCGCACCACAAGCCCCGCGGCGTCGGCATTCCGTTCACCGTGCTGCTCGTCTGCGACCCCGGTGAGGCAGCCGCGGACCTCCTCCGCCCGGACGAGCTTCCCGGCGGGTTTGTCTACCCCGCG
The DNA here is from genome assembly GCF_044336695.1 of Streptomyces sp. SCA2-17. Taxonomy (NCBI): domain Bacteria; kingdom Bacillati; phylum Actinomycetota; class Actinomycetes; order Kitasatosporales; family Streptomycetaceae; genus Streptomyces; species Streptomyces sp. SCA2-17. Next base: position 1,781,520 of record NZ_CP117521.1, on the reverse strand, counting down.
GAGTTTCTCCGCGCGGTCGAGAGCGGTCTCGTGGGTCTCGAACCGTGGTGGCTCCTGGAAGGCGACGCGTTGCGGGCGCGGGCCGTGGGCCTTCTGGAACGCTTCCCCGAGCGGCGCCTGCTGCCGTTCGCCCGGCGTGAGGACAACGACGAGGTCGCCTGCTGGGACCTGGATACCGGCACGGTGTGGGTCGTTCATGACTTCACCACGCCGGAGCGCGTGAATCGGAGGCAATTCGCCGCGTTCCACGACTGGCTTCGGGCCGCCCTTGAAGACTTCATCGACTTCGGGGAAGGGGAGGCCTTGTGAGCCTCTGAATCCGAACGGGATTTAGAGGCTCAGCAGCAGGAGGAACGTTGAGGCGGTCAGCATGATGAGGCCCGCGAAGGTGAAGGCCACGCCCCTGAGGCGGAAATTGGTCGTGGTGAGACCACTGCGGCCTACCGACGGCATGGTCAGGCTGTCCTTGCCGGTGAGGCGGGTGTAGATCCGTTCGGACCTCGCCCGGGCCGTGGCCGCGGCCGTGTCCGCAGCGCCGCCGATGTTGAAGATGAGACGGATTCCGAAGACGACCACTGCCAGGCCGCCCACCGCGAACAGGATGGGGATTGCTATGCGCATGATGCACGATCATATCCTCGCCGCGTACAGGGAATTCCTTCCGCCCACCGCCGCCGCAGTTCGTCCGGAATTCGGTCGTTTATTTCATCTGTCGCCCTGGTCAGTGCATGACCCTTGTGGCCCGATGGCCCCCGGCATAGCCCACCGCGTTCAGAAGAGAGGCCGACATGCGCAAGGCATCAACCGCACTCGCCGTCGCCGCAGGACTGGGCGCCGTCGCGTTTGCTCTGGGCGCCGGAGCCGGGGCCCAGGCGCAGGCGCCGCAGCGGCCGGAGCTCTCCGGGCCCGCTGCCGGGAAGGCCGTGGTCGACGTCGGAGACGCCGCCGCGCTGCCCGGCATCGGGTCGGCCTCCAGACCCGCCGCCGACACCGTCTACCGCACGCCCGCGTTCACCAACAACCTCGGCAACCAGTGCCTCGACGGCGACCGGAACACCATTCCCAACAACGGCGCCAAGGTGCAGCTCTGGGGCTGCAACAACTGGGACAACCAGAGCTGGTACTGGACCCCCGTGCCCAACCAGCCCGCCGGCTACTACACGATCCAGAACGGCTACCGGTCGCAGTGCCTCGACGGCGACCTCAACACGATCCCCAGCAACGGCGCCAAGGTGCAGCTCTGGGGCTGCAACGGGTGGACCAACCAGATCTGGATGTGGAACGGCACCAACCTCCAGAACGCCCAGGGCGCCCAGTGCCTCGACGGTGACACCAACACCATCCCCAACAACGGTGCCAAGGTGCAGCTTTGGGCCTGCAACGGGTGGGCCAACCAGAAGTGGGTCTTCCACTAGGCGACCAAGGAACCAACCTCGCGCGCTGCCGGCCGGCTTCTTCTCGTGCCGGCAGCGCGTTCCGCTCCCTCACGCGACCCCTTAGTCGGCGTGTGTCCCCCTGGTGCCGTCCGGCCTTTCGCCCTGCTCCCCGGAGTGGGAAACTGCCGCGTATGCGGGCATTGGGGCGCCTACGGGGACGATCGGTGCTGTGTGCAACTGGTGCGGTGGTGCTCGCGGGCACCGCCGCCCTCGGGCTCACCGGCTGCCGTCAGGAGGGCCCCGGCGGGCTGGATTCGGTCGTCGTCGCCGTGACCGCCGACAAGCGGGCCACCGCCCGCCTGGAGCACGACGGCTACCCCGTCCAGTGGCTGACCTGCACCGGAACGGCCGAGGACCCCGGCGTCACCGAGAAGGGCGGGACGCGCCCCGTCACCGCCGTGGGCGTCGACTGCGACGGCCGCACCAGCGGCGGCCAGAAGATCATCGTCTTCGGGCGGGTGACCGGCCTCTACGACGACTCCTGCGTGCAAGGGAAGCTGACCGCCAAGGTCGACGGGAAGACCGTCTTCACCGCCGGTGTTCTCGGCGATTGCTCCGGGAGCGGCACCACCAACGGCGGCGGCAACGGCGACAAGCCCACGAGCAACAACGGAGACAAGCCCACGAGCAACAACGGTGACAAGCACTGGCAGGGCAGTCCCCACCAGTCCAAGTAGGGGGCCTCCTCCCACCCCCGCTTACCCTTGGTCCATGCCCGAAGAGTCCCCGCTCATCAAGAGCCTGCGTGCGGCCGTCGACTCCGCACCCGACGATGTGCCCCTGCGCCTGCACCTCGCCCAGCTCCTCCTCGACGCGGGGTTCAGCCAGGACGCCATTTCCCAGGTCGCCGCGGCCCTCCAGCGAGAACCGGGCAACGCCGAGGCCCAGGCGCTGATAGCCCGCGCCGTCGCCCCTCCCGTGACGGCCCCCGCATCCGCCGCCCCGGCCCCCGCTCCGGCAGAAACCCCGGTCCCGGCCCCGGCCCCCGCCGGAACCCCCGCCCCCGCCGAAGAAGCCCCCCGCTACGACTGGAAGCAGGCAGAGGACGAGCTGTCCGACGTCATTCCTCCCCGCTTCGTAGAGACGGACGTAGAGACCGAGGAGCCCCAGCCCCTCTCCGCCCACGGCCACGACGACCCCGCCGCCGCGAGCGCCTGGGACGTCGAGACCGCCGGCCTCTCCCTCGCCGACGTCGGCGGCATGGAGCAGGTCAAGGAGCGCCTGGAGGCCGCCTTCCTCGCGCCCATGCGCAACCCCGAGCTCCGCAAGCTCTACGGCAAGAGCCTGCGCGGCGGGCTCCTCATGTACGGGCCGCCCGGCTGCGGCAAGACGTACATCGCCCGCGCCGTCGCCGGCGAGCTGGGCGCCCGCTTCATGTCGGTCAGCATCACCGACGTCCTCGACATGTGGATCGGCAACTCCGAGCGCAATCTGCGCGAGCTCTTCGAGACGGCCCGCCGCAACGCCCCGTGCGTCGTCTTCCTCGACGAGCTGGACGCCCTCGGCGCCAAGCGCAGCCAGCTCCGCCACTCCGGCCTGCGCACCACGGTCAACCAGCTGCTGACCGAGCTGGACGGCGTGGACGCCGACGCCAACGAGGGCCTGTTCGTCCTCGCCGCCACCAACCACCCCTGGGACGTCGACCCGGCCCTGCGCCGCCCCGGCCGCCTCGACCGCACGGTGCTGGTGCTGCCGCCCGACGAGCCCGCCCGCGAGTCGGTCCTGCGCCACCACCTCAAGGACCGCCCGATCGCCCGCATCGACCTGCGCAAGCTGGTCAAGCGCACGGACGGGTTCTCGGGCGCGGACCTGCGCCACCTGTGCGAGAGCGCCGCCGAGCGCGCCCTGATGGACTCGGTCCGCACCGGCCGGGCCCGCATGATCGAGACGGACGACCTGCTTACGGCCCTCGCCCAGATCCGGCCCTCCACAGGCCCCTGGTTCGACTCGGCCCGCAGCGTCGCCCAGTTCGCCAACGAGGGTGGGCAGTACGACGAGCTCCTCGCGTACCTGAAGAAGAAGAGGATGCTCTGAGCGTGAGTGACACCCCTTACGGCGGCGGGCACCCGAACGTGGCCCGTGCCGAGGCGCTGCTGAGCGTCGGCCGGGTCGACGACGCCTGCGACCTCCTCACCCGGCACACGAGAGAGGTCTCCCACAAGGACGCCGACGTCTACGCCCTGCTCGCCTGCTGCCTCTACCGGAAGCAGGCGTGGCCCGCGACCCTGGTCATGGCGGAGTCCGCGCTCAGCCTCAACCCGTCCCACACCGACGGCCACATCTACCGCAGCGAGGCGCTGTGGCGCCTCGGCCGTGCGGACGAGGCCGTCACCGCGGCCCGCGAGGCGATACGGATCTCGCCGCACCACCAGACGCCCTACCAGTCGCTGTCGAGGGCGCTGCGTGCCACGGGCGATCTCGACGGTGCGCTGGCGGCCGCGAACGAGTCCGTGCGCGTCAGCCCGGAGTCCGTGAACTCGCACTTCGCCCGGTACTCCGTCCTGATCGACATGGGGGACAAGGCGGGCGCGCAGCAGACGATGCGCGACGTCCTGAGCTTCGCCCCCGAGGACGCCGACGCGCGCGCCGTCCTCGCCGGCCTCAAGGACGAGGCCCGCGAGCTCAGGCTGCCGGAGCTGGCCAAGGAGTACACCGCCGCTCTGGGGACCGACCCCGGTAACGCGTACGTCACCGCCAAGCTGGAGGACATCGCCCTCCGTCTCGTGCGCCGCACCCGCTGGGTCGCCCTGCTCTGCCTCGTGTACGCCGCCGTCACCGCCCGGGCCTTCCCGACCGGCGACGACCCGACGTCGCTGCCCGCGCCGCTCGGCCCCCGCCTGTGGTTCTTCTTCCTGATGTGCGTGGGCTGGGGCGTGTGCGTCTGGCGCACGTACTTCACGCTGCCGAAGGGCGCCCAGCTCACCCTGCGGTCGGTGGTCCGGCGCGCCTTCGCCGCGAAGCTCGCCGCGGTGCACTCGCTGTGGGGCACGCTCTGCGCGGTGCTGCTGGTGACCGTCCCCTGGACGGACCGGGGCTACGAGCAGGCGCTCGTGTGGATCGGCGGGGTGCCCGTGGTCCTCGCCATGTGGTACGGGGCCGCCCAGCGGCGGAACGAGCGCGAAGCCGCCGAGAAGGCGAAGGAAAAACGGCTGAAAGCCGCCCGCGAGAGGGAATCCGAGGCCGCCCGGTAACCTACGGACCGTAGGAGCCGACGAGCCGACGACCCGTGAGGAGCCCACCCGTGGCGGGAGAACCGCAGGCGGACTGCCTGTTCTGCAAGATCGTCAAGGGGGAGGTGCCCGCGACGGTCGTCAAGGAGACGGAGACCACCGTCGCCTTCCGGGACATCAACCCCCAGGCGCCCGTGCACGTCCTGGTCATCCCCAAGGTGCACTACCCGGACGCGGGCTCGCTCGCCGCGGCCGAGCCCTCGGTCGCCGCCGACGTGCTGCGCGAGGCGGCCGAGGTGGCCCGGCAGGAGAACGGGGACAAGGGCTTCCGCATCGTCTTCAACACCGGCGCCGGCGCGGGCCAGACCGTCTTCCACGCGCACGCGCACGTCCTCGGCGGCCGCGGCTTCAACTGGCCCCCCGGGTAGGCAGCGCCCCTTGTCCGTACGTGAACTGGTCGTCCTCGGCACCGCCAGCCAGGTCCCCACGCGCCACCGCAACCACAACGGCTACGTGCTGCGCTGGGACGGCGAAGGCCTGCTCTTCGACCCCGGCGAGGGCACGCAGCGGCAGATGCTGCGCGCCGGGGTGGCCGCGCACGACCTGAACCGGCTGTGCGTCACCCACTTCCACGGTGACCACTCCCTCGGCCTCGCCGGCGTGATCCAGCGCATCAACCTGGACCAGGTGCCGCACCCGGTCACCGCGCACTACCCGCGCAGCGGCAAGCGCTTCTTCGAGCGCCTGCGGTACGCGACGGCCTACCGCGAGACGGTGCAGCTCGCCGAGGAGCCCGTCTCCGGCGCGGGCGGGGTCCTCTGCGAGGGTCCCTCCTACCGCCTGGAGGCGCGCAAGCTCTCGCACCCCGTCGAGTCGTACGGCTACCGCCTGGTCGAGCCCGACGGCCGGCGGATGCTCCCCGAGCGGCTCGCCGCGCACGGCATCAGCGGGCCGGACGTCGGCCGGTTGCAGCGCGAGGGGGCGGTCGGCGGGGTCACCCTGGACGAGGTGAGCGAGGTGCGGCGCGGGCAGCGGTTCGCGTTCGTGATGGACACGCGGCTGTGCGACGGCGTGGACGAGCTGGCCGAGGGCTGCGACATGCTCGTCATCGAGTCGACGTTCACGGACGAGGACGCGGCCCTCGCCGCGGACCACGGCCACCTCACGGCCGGGCAGGCCGGCCGGGTCGCGGCCGGTGCGGGAGTGCGGCATCTCGTGCTGACGCACTTCTCGCAGCGGTACGACGACCCGGCGGTCTTCGAGCGGCAGGCCCGCGCGGCGGGCTTCGAAGGCGAGCTCACGGTGGCCCGGGACCTGATGCGCGTGCCCGTGCCCAAACGGCGTTAGGGCACGGGCGGAGGGGCGCTACGGCAGGAAGTACATCGGGTTCGGCAGCTTGTACGTGTGCTGGGCGTAGCCGCCCTGGAGGTCGCTGTACTGGTCGCCGAAGTTGCCGACGATGCGGTAGCCCTGGGACTCGATGTGCTTGCGCGTCCCCGCCTTGTACTCGACGGTGCTGCACGTGGCGCCGCACGGCAGGTACGCCGGCGGCGTCTTCTTGTTCTTCAGGAAGAAGTGCGCGGTGTCGGCGGCGGGCTTGTAGCCGGCGTTCTTGAGGTTGCGCACGCTCCAGTCGCGCTGGTGCTCGTCGCGCCCGGTGACGTAGAAGACCGTGATGCCCTTGGACTGCGCCCAGTTGACGAGCTGCGGCATGCCGAAGACCGGGGCCATGTCGGTGGACTTCAGGTAGGCGTCCTGCGACTCGGGCGTGAAGTGGAAGCCCTGCTGGAGCTCGTAGTTGTACGTGAGCAGCGTGGTGTCGTCCACGTCCAGGACGATGGCGGGCTTCGCGGCGCCCTTCGTGCCGGCCTGGTTCTTCCCGGACTGGTTCTTGACGGCCTTCTCCAGCTGCGCCTTCGCCTTCTTCTCGATGTCGGCGACCTGCTTGGCGTAGTTGCTGTCCGGCGACGCGTAGTGCTGGCCGTTCTTGTCGGTGGTGTCGCCGTAGTAGGCCTTGATCTTGTCCGTCACCTTGGTGAGGTTCGGGATCTCCTTGTCCGTGCGCGGCACGGAGTGCTCGGCGCTGGCGGCGCCGGCCGTGTAGAGGCCGGCGCCGACGGCGAGTGCGGCACCCGCCGCGGCGATGCGGGCGCGCTTGGACGCAAGGCTGAGCTGCACGTGTGTACTCCTGAGTAGCAAGGGCGGTGCAGCGCGAAGCTAGGGCCTTGGCGGGTGCAGGTCAAGCATCGACGGGTCAAACATGGGTGCAGGTCAAGCGCGGTCTACGCGAGTAGGGGAGAAGCGTCCCCTCCGGTACGCCGAACGGCCCCGCGCCCGGCCCGCTCCAGGATCCGCGCCGCCACCGCCGGCGAGTCGACCAGCGGGTGCAGGGCGAGGGCGCGCAGCGCCGCGTCGCGGTCCTCGTGCACGGCCGCCGCGATCGTGGCCCGCTCGACCGCCTTGAGCTGGAGCATCAGCCCCAGCTGGTCCTCGCGCAGCGGCGCGCACGGCAGCGGCCGGGCGCCCTCGCCGGTGACCTCGCACACCGTTTCGATGATGGCGTCCGGGGCCAGGCCGGGGACGGTCGTGCCGTTGGGCACGTTGAGGATCAGGCGCGCGGGCTCGTCCCGGGCGACGGCGCCCATCAGCGCGAGCGCCACCCTGTCGTAACCGCCGCCGTCCAGGTCGCAGGAGTCCCGCTGCCAGCCGCCGCTCGCCGCGCGGCTCTCGGCCATGTAGGTGGACTCGCGCTGCAGCCGGGCGCGCTCCCACAGCTCGTACGAGCGGTCCGGCGCGGCCGCCGCCTGCGCGAAGAAGCCGCTCTGCTGCTCGTCGAGGAACTGGCCCCGGGTCTCCGGCGACTCCAGCACCGAGCGCAGCGTCTCCCGGCGGAAGTAGTAGTAGTGGAGGTATTCGTTGGGCAGGGCCCCCAGGGCGCGCAGCCAGTCCGCGCCGAAGAGCTTGCCCTCCTCGAAGGAGCCGAGGGCCGCGTCGTCCGCCAGCAGGCGCGGCAGCAGGTCCTCGCCGCCGACGCTCAACGACCTCAGCCAGCCCAGGTGATTGAGGCCGACGTAGTCGAAGCTCACCCGATCGGGGTCGGCTCCCGCGGCGTGCGCCGCCCGCCGCACCAGCCCGACGGGGGAGTCGCAGATGCCGATCACCCGTCTGCCGAGGACGGACGACATCGCCTCCGTCACCATCCCCGCCGGGTTGGTGAAGTTGATGACCCATGCACGGGGTGCGACCGCCGCGACCCGCTCCGCGATCTCCAGGGCCACCAGCACCGTGCGCAGCCCGTACAGGACCCCGCCCGCGCCGACGGTCTCCTGCCCCAACACCCCCTCGCTCAGGGGGATCCGCTCGTCCAGGACCCGGCCGGCCGTGCCGCCGACGCGGATCGCGGAGAACACGAAGTCGGTACCGCGCAGGGCGTCGTCCAGGCTGTGCGCGAGGCGCACGGACGGGGCGTCCGGCACGCCCTCCGCCTGGGCCGCCAGCACCGAGGAGATCACTCTCATGCGCATGGAATCGGTGTCGTAGAGCACGAGTTCCGTACAGCGGCCCGGGGTGTCGCGCCGCGCGTCGTCAAGGAGGGCCCGGTGCACCAGAGGCACCCGGAACCCGCCACCGCCGAGAATCGTCAGCCTCATGTTCCGGAAGGTACCCCAGCATCGGGCACACTGTCCGGATCCGCACCCCGTGAGAGGAGCAGCGAGCGCGTATGACGACCTCTTCGCCCCACTCGGCCCCCCGGAAGGACCTACGGAACGGGCACTGCCCGGGCGAGCGCACGGAGGGCTTCGAGGGGTTCCGCGGGGCGGCTCCCGTCCTCGACCCGCTGGCCGCGGTCCGCTCGGAGGCCGACCCGCCGACCGACGTGTACCTGACCGGGACGGTCTTCCTGGACATCATCTTCACGGGCCTGGACTCGGCCCCCGTGCGCGGCACGGAGTCCTGGGCGCGGGGCATGGGGTCGAGCCCCGGCGGCATCGCCAACATGGCCACCGCCCTGGCCCGGCTGGGCCTGCGCACCTCCCTCGCCGCGGCCTTCGGCGACGACATGTACGGCGAGTACTGCTGGGAGGCGCTCGCGCAAGGGGAGGGAATCGATCTCGGCCCTTCGCGCACGGTGCCCGGCTGGCACTCGCCCGTGACCGTCTCCATGGCCTACGAGGGCGAGCGCACGATGGTCTCCCACGGCCACGAGGCGCCGCCGCCCGGCGACGGCGGGGGCGTGCCCGCCCCCGAGTGCCCGCCGGCCTCGCGGGCCTGCGTGGCGCTGCTCGTGCCCGGCCGCCAGGAGGAGTGGATCGCGCGCGCCGCCGCCCGTGGCAGCAGGGTCTTCGCCGACGTCGGCTGGGACGAGACGGGCCGCTGGGACCCGGCCGACCTCGCCGACCTGGAGCACTGCGAGGCCTTCCTGCCCAACGCGGAGGAGGCCATGCGCTACACCCGCACCGACTGCCCCCGCGCCGCCGCCCGCGCCCTCGCCGAGAAGGTGCCGGTCGCCGTCGTCACCATGGGGGAGAAGGGCGCGTTCGCGGTCGACAGCAGCACGGGGGAGAGTGCCGAGGTCCCCGCGATCGCCGTCGAGGCGCTCGACCCCACCGGCGCCGGGGACGTCTTCGTCGCGGGCTTCGTCACGGGCACCCTGGCCGGCTGGCCGCTCGCCGACCGGCTCGCCTTCGCCGGGCTGACGGCCGCCCTGTCCGTACAGGAATTCGGGGGGTCGCTGTCCGCGCCCGGGTGGGTCGAGATCGCCGCCTGGTGGAAGCACGTGCGCTCCTACGACGACCAGGCCCCCGCCGTCCGCCGCCGCTACGCCTTCCTCGACGGCCTGCTGCCCGCGGCCGTCCGCCCCTGGCCGCTGCGCCGGGCCGTGCCCACGCTCGGCTTCCGCAGCCCGTAGCCCCCGGGCCGCTTCCGTCCCGGAAAACCCGGCGGGCCTGCGGGCGACCCGTCGTACCCTGGTATTCCAAGGATCTCCGGACCCGGAATGCAGAAAAGAGGCGATGAGCAGGCCAGAGCGCCGGCCCATGACTCAGACACCCACACGACCGCAGGCGACGGCGCGGTTCACGGTCCCGGCCAAGCACCCCATGGTGACGGTCCTGGGCTCCGGTGACGCCCTCCTGCAGGTCATAGAGAAAGCGTTCCCGTCCACGGACATCCACGTACGGGGCAACGAGATCAGCGCCACCGGGGAGCCGCGGGAAGTCGCCCTCGTGCAGCGCCTGTTCGATCAAATGATGCTGGTGCTCCGCACGGGTGCGCCGATGACGGAGGACGCGGTGGAACGCTCGATCGCCATGCTCAGGGACGAGGCGCAGGGGGCCGAGACCCCCGCCGAGGTCCTCACCCAGAACATCCTCTCCAGCCGCGGCCGCACCATCCGGCCCAAGACGCTCAACCAGAAGCGCTACGTCGACGCGATCGACAAGCACACGGTCGTCTTCGGCATCGGTCCCGCGGGCACCGGCAAGACCTACCTGGCCATGGCCAAGGCCGTGCAGGCCCTCCAGTCCAAGCAGGTCAACCGGATCATCCTGACCCGCCCCGCCGTCGAGGCCGGCGAGCGGCTCGGCTTCCTGCCGGGCACGCTCTACGAGAAGATCGACCCCTACCTGCGCCCGCTCTACGACGCCCTGCACGACATGCTCGACCCCGACTCCATCCCGCGCCTGATGGCCGCCGGGACGATCGAGGTCGCCCCGCTGGCGTACATGCGCGGCCGCACCCTCAACGACGCCTTCATCATCCTGGACGAGGCCCAGAACACGAGCCCCGAGCAGATGAAGATGTTCCTGACCCGGCTCGGCTTCGACTCCAAGATCGTCATCACGGGAGACATCACCCAGATCGACCTCCCCGGCGGCACGAAGAGCGGCCTGCGCCAGGTGCGGGAGATCCTCGACGGCGTCGACGACGTCCACTTCTCCCTGCTCACCAGCAACGACGTCGTCCGGCACAAGCTCGTCGGCCGTATTGTCGACGCGTACGAACAGTACGACAGCCGAAACGAAAGCACCCCCCGGTAAAAACACGATGGCTATCGACGTCAACAACGAATCCGGCACGGACATCGACGAGCAGGCGGTCCTCGACATCGCCCGCTACGCCCTCGCCCGGATGCGCATCCACCCGCTCTCCGAACTCTCGGTCATCGTTGTCGACGCCGAAGCCATGGAGCAGCTCCACATCCAGTGGATGGACCTGCCCGGGCCCACCGACGTGATGTCCTTCCCGATGGACGAGCTCCGTCCCCCGGCCAAGGACGACGACGAGCCCCCGCAGGGCCTCCTCGGCGACATCGTGCTGTGCCCGGAGGTCGCCAAGCAGCAGGGCGAGGACGCGCCCACCCGGCACTCCATGGACGAGGAGCTCCAGCTGCTCACCGTCCACGGCGTCCTCCACCTGCTCGGCTACGACCACGAGGAGCCCGACGAGAAGGCCGAGATGTTCGGCCTCCAGGCCGCCATCGTCGACGGCTGGCGCGCCGAGCGCGGGATCGAGGGGCCCTCCCCGGCCCCGACGTTCACGTGACCGGGCGCCTGATCGCGGCCGCGGTCCTGCTCCTCGTCGTCGCCTGGCTCGCCGCCTGCGCCGAGGCCGGCCTCGCGCGGACCACCCGGTTCCGCGCCGAGGAGGCCGTCCGGTCCGGGCGGCGGGGCAGCGCCCGGCTGATGGCGGTCGCCGCCGACCCCACCCGCTACCTCAACGTGGCGCTGCTCGTCCGCGTCGCCTGCGAGATGGCGGCCGGCGTGCTCGTCACGTACGTCTGCCTGCAGGGCTTCGAGAAGACCTGGCAGGCGCTGACCGTCGCCATCGCCGTGATGGTCCTCGTCTCCTACGTGGCCGTCGGCGTCTCCCCGCGCACCATCGGCCGCCAGCACCCGCTGGGCACGGCCACGGCCGCCGCCTACGTGCTGCTGCCGCTCGCCCGGATCATGGGCCCGGTGCCGCAGCTGCTGATCCTCCTCGGCAACGCCCTCACCCCCGGCAAGGGCTTCCGCAAGGGCCCCTTCGCCTCCGAGGCCGAGCTGCGGGCCATGGTCGACCTCGCCGAGAAGGAGTCGCTCATCGAGGACGAGGAGCGGCGCATGGTCCACTCCGTCTTCGAGCTCGGCGACACCCTGGTGCGCGAGGTGATGGTGCCGCGCACCGACCTCGTCGTCATCGAGCGCGGCAAGACCATCCGCCAGGCCCTCACCCTCGCCCTGCGCTCCGGCTTCTCCCGGATCCCGGTCACCGGCGAGAGCGAGGACGACATCGTGGGCGTCGTCTACCTCAAGGACCTCGTCCGCAAGACGCACATCAGCCGGGACGCGGAGTCCGAGCTGGTGTCGACCGCGATGCGGCCCGCCGTCTTCGTGCCCGACACCAAGAACGCGGGCGACCTGCTGCGCGAGATGCAGCAGCAGCGCAACCACTGCGCCGTCGCCATCGACGAGTACGGCGGCACGGCCGGCATCGTCACCATCGAGGACATCCTGGAGGAGATCGTCGGTGAGATCACCGACGAGTACGACCGCGAGCTCCCGCCGGTGGAGGAGCTCGGCGAGGGCCGCTACCGCGTGACCGCGCGGCTCGACCTGGGCGACCTGGGCGAGCTCTACGGCCTCGGCGAGCTCGACGACGAGGACGTCGAGACGGTCGGCGGCCTGCTGGCGAAGTCGCTGGGCCGGGTGCCGATCGCGGGCGCCGTGGCCGAGGTGGACCTCGCGGAGTACGGGCTGGGCGAGCCGGGCGGCGTCACGGGCCTGCGCCTGACCGCGGAGGCGTCCGCGGGCCGCCGGAACCGCATCGTGACGGTCCTGGTCGAGCCGGTCCGCTGACGTAAGCGGCCGGCCGGCCGGTCGCCGGGCCGGTGCGCGCCGATCGCCCGGCCGATCTCGCGAAGCCCCCTGCGTCCATGCGGGGGGCTTTGTGAGCATTTCGTATCAGGGGCGGCCCGACGGGGCGATTCGGGAACCCCGGGCCGTGATTCCTTCATCTGGAGGCACGGAACTGACCGCCTTTGTCTGCCGGAGCACCACGATGACGAATCCCTCCACCGGGGCCTACCAGTCCCGCGGCCGCAACCGTGCTCGCCGTGCCCGACGATGGCTCGTTGCGGTGGCGTCCGTAGCCACGCTGGGGCTGATCGCCTGGCCGGTGATGAGCTACTTCGAGATCCCCCCGTTCACCGACAAGGGGGATCCCGTCAGCTACGGCCAGGCCGGTGGCGGGGGCGGGACGGACGCCAGTGGGAAGACGCTGATGCCCACGGGCCCGCAGGCCGACTTCAAGAACGCCAAGACGCTCCCCGACGGCACGCACGTCAGCGTCGTCACCCTGGACGGCAAGAAGTCCGGATTCAAGGGCAAGGTGTGGGTCTGGGCGCCCAAGGAGTACACCGACGACCCGAAGTTCGCCTCCAGCGGCTTCCCCGTCATGATCGCCCTGCCCGGCGGCCCCGGCAACGACAGCAACTACTGGGGCGTGGGCGAGTTCGGCCCGGACAAGCTCTCGCTGGAGAAGAGCGTCTCCAAGTGGTACCAGCAGGGCAAGAGCAAGCCCTTCCTGCTGGCCATGCCGATCCTCAACCCCGGCCCGGACGACAAGGGCATCTACTGGGACGGCAGTGACATCCCCGGCCAGGCGAAGATGGGCACCTGGCTGACCGAGGACGTCCCGGACCTGATGAAGGCCAACTTCCGCACGATCAAGTCACGCGACGGCTGGAGCTACATGGGCTCCTCCACCGGCGGCTTCGCGAGCCTGAAGTCCGTGCTGAAGCACCCCGACAAGTTCAAGACCGCGATCGCCAACGGCCCGGACATCGTGCCCGACTCGCCGCTGTGGCGGGGCCATGAGAAGGAGAAGGCGGAGAACAACCCCGAGGTGCTGGCCAAGCAGCTGGCGGCCGCCAAGGGGCCCGACGTCTACATCGCCTTCCAGTACGGCACCAAGGAGAACGCCAAGATGATCTCCGACGTGAAGAAGTTCATGGCCACCTACGGCAAGGGCCCCGTCCACACCAAGCTCTGGGAGATACCGGACGGCACGCACAACGCCGCCACGTACCTCAAGATGATGCAGGAGCCCATGAAGTGGATCAGCGACCAGATGGAGGGGCCGGTGCCCTCCTCCTGATCGCCTGATCACCCTCCGTACGCACGCCCGGGGCGGGCTGGAATCCCTCCAGCCCGCCCCGGGCGTTCGTCACGCCGCGCGCCGTTTCCGCAGGCCGACCGCGACGGCCGCCGCCACCGCCACGACGACCAGCGCGTCCACCCCGAGCCCCAGCCGGATGCCGCCCAGCGTGGCCGCCGCGAAGTCCGAGCCGCCGTCGGCAAGGGCCGCGGACCGGGCCGAGGCCACCGCGCTCAGCAGCGGGATCCCGATCGTGAGCCCGACCTGCTGCGAGCTGGTCACCAGCCCCGTGGCCAGACCCTGCTCGGTGTCGGGCAGGCCCGACGTCGCCGTCACTCCGTAGGCGACGATCGCCCACAGGTGCCCGACACAGGCGATGCTCGCCGCCACCAGGGCCAGCCACGCGCCGGAGGCGTCCTGCCCCAGCGCGAGCAGCGCGGCCGTGAACACGGCCTGCACGGCCAGGCCGGCCAGCAGCGTGGTGCGGGTGCCGATGCGGGCGATGACCTTCGGCGCGGAGATGCCGGCGGCGACGGCGAAGACGCCCTGCACGCCGAAGACGAGGCCGGAGCGGAAGGCCGACAGCTCCAGCACCTCCTGGAGGTACAGCGTGAGCAGGAAGATGACGGCGCTCATCATCGCGAAGGTGACCAGGCCGGCCAGGTTCCCCCAGGCGACCGTGGGTCGCCGCAGCATCGGCAGGGAGACCAGCGGCTGCGCGGCCCGGGACTCGACGACCACGAAGGCCACCAGCAGCACGGCGCCCAGGACGAGCGCGATCAGGACGTCCGCGCCGCCGAAGCCGCGCTGGGCCGCGGTCGACAGCCCATAGATGAGGGCCAGCAGGCCGCCGGTGACGGTCACCGCGCCCGGTATGTCGATCCGGGGCCGCTCCGCGGGCCGCGACTCGGTGAGCAGGCGCGGCGCCAGCGCCAGGATCGCCAGCCCGGCGACGCCCAGCAGGCCCATCGTCGAGCGCCAGCCGAGGGTGTCGGTCATGACGCCGCCGAGCACCATGCCGACGGTGAAGCCGAGCGAGAGCAGCGTGCCGCTGATGCCCAGGGCGCGCTCGCGCTGCGGGCCCTCGGCGAAGGTCGTGGTCAGCAGGGACATGCCGGTCGGCACGATGACGGCCGCGCCCAGGCCCTGCACGGCGCGCCCGGCGAGGAAGACGGCCGGGTCCCAGGCGAGCGCGGCGAGCACGGAGGCCGCGGTGAAGAGCGCGAGCCCGGCCAGGAAGACGCGGCGGCGGCCGTAGAGGTCGGCGATCCGGCCCGAGAGGAGCAGGAAGCCGCCGGACGGCAGGGCGAACGCGGTCACCGCCCACTGGAGGTCCGCCTGGCCCATGCCCAGGTCGTCGCCCAGGACGGGCAGCGCCACGTTCAGGATGGAGAAGTCGAGGGCCACGATGAACTGGGCGGCGCACAGCACCAGCAGGACCAGCTTGTCGCGGGCGGACATGCCCGGCGCGGCGGCGGTGGCCGCGCCGGCGGAGGGGGAGGGGGAGGTGGAGCGGGGAGGGGAGTCGATCGCCATGCCCCCACCTTCCGGCGGGCGGAAGAAACGTGGGGAGAGCGTGCTTATGGTGGTGGCCGCACCACCAGGCAAGGGGGAGAAAGTTGACTGCACAGGCGCGCCGCCGCCAAGAGCTGCGTGAGTTCCTGATGAGCCGCCGGGCCCGGGTGGCCCCGGCCGACGTGGGCCTGCCGGACGGCGGGGGCCGCCGGCGCACGCCCGGGCTGCGCCGCGAGGAGGTCGCGGTCCTCGCCGGCGTGGGCGCCTCCTGGTACCAGTGGCTGGAGCAGGGGCGGGACATCACCGTCTCGCCGCAGGTGCTGGACGCCGTGGCGAACGTGCTCAGGCTGAGCGGGGACGAGCGCCGCCACCTCTACGTGCTCGCCGGGCTGAACCCGCCGCAGCCGGAGTCCCCGTACGACCCGGACTACCTGTGCGAGGGCTTGCAGCGGCTGATCGACGGCTGGATGCCGTACCCGGCGCACATCATGGACCCGTACTGGAACCTGATCGCGTTCAACGACTCGGCCCGCCTGGTCATCGGCTTCCGCCGGCAGCCGCGGCCGAACTGCCTGGTCGACTTCTTCACCGACCCCGCCTACCGCGCCCGCGCGGCGAACTGGGAGCAGAACGCCGGGCGGGTCGTCGCGCAGTACCGCGCCGCGTACTCGGAGCGCCCGGACGACGAGGGGTTCCAGGAGATCGTGGCGGAGCTGTCCGCGGAGAGCCCGGAGTTCGCGGAGCTGTGGGCGCGGGGCGACGTGCAGGCGGGCGGGCAGCTGGTCAAGGAGTTCGACCACCCGGTGGCCGGGGCGCTGTACCTGGAGAGCACGCAGCTGCGCGTGCCGGCCCGGCCGGACCTGACGATCGTCATGCACAACCCGGTGGCGGACACGGGCACGGCCGCGAAGCTGGAGTGGCTGGTCTCGCCGGAGGGCCGGCGGGGCGGGATGTACTCGGTCGCGGGCTGACGGGGGACTGGCAGGAGCCGGTCCCGGCAGGGGCGGGCGCGCCCGGGCTCTTTATGCTCCCCCGTATGACGGAGAGCACGCTGGACCCAGAAGACCGCAAGATCATCACCCTGGCCCGCTCCGTGCGCGCCCGCAACGCCGTGCCCGAGGGCGCGGCCGTACGGGACGAGACGGGCCGCACGTACGCGGCCGGCACGGTCGCGCTCGACTCGCTGCGGCTCAGCGCGCTGCGGACCGCGGTCGCCATGGCCGTCGCGAGCGGCGCGAAGTCGCTGGAGGCGGCGGCGGTCGTCTCCGAGGCGGGGGCCGTCTCCGACGAGGACCGGGCCGCCGTACGGGACCTGGGCGGGGCCGCCACCCCCGTGCTCCTCGCGGGCCCCGACGGCGCCCTGCGCGCCACCGTCACCGCGGGCTGAGGCCGCGCGCGGGGCGGCGGCCGGGGAGCCCGCTGGTCGGCGGGGGGAAGTGGATCGGGGAGAATGTGGAGCATGGACAGCTCTGCCGCCCCCTCCCAGGCCCCTCACCGCGCGGGCTTCGCGTGCTTCGTCGGCCGCCCCAACGCGGGCAAGTCGACCCTGACCAACGCACTGGTGGGGACGAAGGTCGCCATCACCTCCAACCGCCCGCAGACCACGCGCCACACGGTGCGCGGCATCGTGCACCGGCCCGACGCCCAGCTCGTGCTGGTCGACACCCCCGGTCTGCACAAGCCCCGCACGCTGCTGGGCGAGCGGCTCAACGACGTCGTCCGCACCACGTGGGCCGAGGTCGACGTCATCGGCTTCTGCCTGCCCGCGGACCAGAAGCTCGGTCCGGGCGACCGCTTCATCGCGGCCGAGCTGGCCGGGATCAAGAAGACCCCCAAGGTCGCGATCGTCACCAAGACCGACCTGGTGGACTCCAAGGCGCTGGCGGAGCAGCTGATCGCCATCCAGAAGCTGGGCGAGGAGCTCGGCATCGAGTGGCGGGAGATCATCCCGGTGTCGGCCGTCGGCGACCAGCAGGTCTCCCTGCTGGCCGACCTGCTCGTGCCGATGCTTCCGGAGAGCCCGCCGCTCTACCCCGAGGGCGACCTGACCGACGAGCCCGAGCAGGTCATGGTGGCCGAGCTGATCCGCGAGGCCGCGCTGGAGGGCGTGCGGGACGAGCTGCCGCACTCCATCGCCGTCGTGGTCGAGGAGATGCTCCCGCGGGAGGACCGGCCGGCGGACAAGCCGCTGCTGGACATCCACGCGAACGTCTACATCGAGCGCCCCAGCCAGAAGGGCATCATCATCGGCCCGAAGGGCGCCCGCCTCAAGGAGGTGGGCATGAAGTCCCGCAAGCACATCGAGGCGCTCCTTGGTACCCCGGTCTACCTGGACCTTCACGTGAAGGTGGCAAAGGACTGGCAGCGCGACCCGAAGCAGCTGCGGAAGCTGGGCTTCTAGACGCCGGCAAGGCGTTACGCGCCTTCTTTCAGGACCAGCCTGATCAGTTCTCGTTGGTCGTGGGTGACGTGCGGGTCCGCGCAGTGGACCGTGCGGCCGTCGACGTCGATCTCGTACCGGAAGCCGTCCGGGACCCCCCGCGCGGCTCCCGCGCCGGCGGGCGGCGCGGCGAGTGCGCGGTGGGCCAGGGCCTGTACGTGGGTCGCGTCGGGCCGGCCGTTCGTGTCCAGCTCGGCCCGGCGCTCGATGCCGGCGAATCCGCCGGTCCGGGTGATGACGATCCGCATGGCGCCATTCTCGCCCCGGCGGGCCCACCTTTACGAGGTGGGTACGCCCACCTGCGACCACGCCTTGAGGACGGCCTGGACCTCGTCGCCGTCGCGGTAGAGCGCCCGCGCGGCCGCCACCGTCAGCCGGGCGAAGTCCGCGAACTGGGCGTCGGACGCCAGCTCTCCGCCGGTCAGCGTCGTGTACCAGATCTTCCCGGCCCGCTCCCACGCGTTGCCGCCGAGCCGGCTCGCCACGAGGTAGAAGGCGTGGTTGGGGATGCCCGAATTGATGTGCACTCCGCCGTTGTCGCGCGAGGTGCGGACGTAGTCGTCCATCGTCGCCGGCTGCGGGTCCTTGCCGAGGACGTCGTCGTCGTAGGCCGTGCCGGGCTCCTTCATGGAGCGCAGGGCCACCCCGCGGTCCACGCCCGGCCCCAGCAGCCCCTGCCCGATCAGCCAGTCGGCCTGGTCGGCGGTCTGCCCCAGCGCGTACTGCTTGATCAGCGAGCCGAAGACGTCCGAGACGGACTCGTTCAGCGCCCCGGACTGGCCGTAGTACTCCAGGTTGGCCGAGTGCTGGGTGACACCGTGGGTGAGCTCGTGGCCGATGACGTCCACCGGGATGGTGAAGTCGAGGAAGACGTCCCCGTCGCCGTCCCCGAAGACCATCTGGCTGCCGTCCCAGAAGGCGTTGTTGTAGCCCTGGCCGTAGTGGACCGTGGCGTCCAGGGGCAGGCCCGCGTCGTCGATGGAGTGCCGGCCGTACGCCTTGAGGTAGAGCTCGAAGGTGGCGCCGAGCCCGGCGTGGGCGCGGTTGACCGTCGCGTCCTTCGAGGGCGCGTCGCCCTCGCCGTGGACCTTCTTGCCGGGCTGCACCGCCCGGTGCCCGGCGTCGTAGATCGTCCGCTGCGGGGTGTCCGAGGGGGTGCCCGCCGGGGCGGTGACTCCGCGCAGCGCCGTGACCCGGCGCCGGGTGCGCTGCAGGGAGTCATGTTCCAGGGTGCGCTGGGCGGTCTCGGCCCGCGCGGCGTCGTCGGCGCGCGCGAGCTTGTCGAGCACGTGCGGCGGAATGATGGTGCAGAAAACGCTCTTCACGGTGTCACTCATGGCCTGAATCTGGCACCGGCCCCCGGCCCTGTCAGGCCCCGGCGCACCGATTAACACAATCGAGTGGAGCCGTTCCGTGTCCCGCATGCTGGAACGCCCGTACCGGATCCCGTACGGCTCGGCTACCGTGCTGTGCATCATGCGTTTCGGGCTGCTTCTTCTTAGCTGCCGCGGCGAGGGCCTGTAGTCGATCGGCCGACCCCCTCCCCGCGGAGTGAGGTGCTGCGGTCACGCTGTGACCCCGCCCCGTCGGCCGGCCCTTCCAGGACCCATGAGGAGCCCCCGCAGATGCCCGAGATCCCCGCTTCGGTCGGTCGTCCCACCCCGCTGACCGCCGCCACGGTCACCCAGCGCCCCTCCGGGATGCCGGTGCACAAGTACCGCCCCTACGAGGCCGTGGAGATCCCCGACCGCACGTGGCCCGACCGGCGGATCACCAAGGCGCCCCGCTGGCTGTCGACCGACCTGCGCGACGGCAACCAGGCCCTGATCGACCCGATGTCGCCCGCCCGCAAGCGCGAGATGTTCGACCTGCTGGTCCGCATGGGCTACAAGGAGATCGAGGTCGGCTTCCCGTCCTCCGGCGCCACCGACTTCGAGTTCGTCCGCTCGATCATCGAGGACGGCGCGATCCCCGAGGACGTGACGATCTCCGTCCTCACCCAGGCCCGCGAGGAGCTGATCGAGCGCACGGTCGAGTCCCTGCGCGGCGCCCACCGCGCCACGGTCCACCTCTACAACGCCACCGCCCCGGTCTTCCGGCGGGTCGTCTTCCGCGGCTCGCGCGAGCAGGTGAAGCAGATCGCGGTGGACGGCACGCGCCTGGTCGTGGAGTACGCCGACAAGCTCCTGGGCGAGGAGACGGTCTTCGGATTCCAGTACAGCCCGGAGATCTTCACCGACACCGAGCTGGACTTCGCCCTGGAGGTCTGCGAGGGCGTCATGGACGTCTGGCAGCCCGAGGACGGCCGGGAGATCATCCTGAACCTGCCGGCCACCGTCGAGCGCTCCACGCCCTCCACCCACGCCGACCGCTTCGAGTGGATGTCGCGGCACCTGTCCCGCCGCGAGCACGTCTGCCTGTCCGTGCACCCGCACAACGACCGGGGCACCGCCGTCGCCGCCGCCGAGCTGGCGGTCATGGCCGGGGCCGACCGCGTCGAGGGCTGCCTGTTCGGCCAGGGCGAGCGCACCGGCAACGTCGACCTGGTCACCCTGGGGATGAACCTGTTCTCCCAGGGCGTCGACCCGATGATCGACTTCTCGCAGATCGACGAGGTGCGGCGCACGGCCGAGTACTGCAACCAGATGGAGGTCCACCCGCGCCACCCCTACGCGGGCGACCTCGTCTACACCGCCTTCTCCGGCTCCCACCAGGACGCCATCAAGAAGGGCTTCGAGGCCATGGCCGCCACCGCCGCGGCCGAGGGCAAGGGCGTGGACGACATCGAGTGGGCCGTCCCCTACCTGCCGATCGACCCCAAGGACGTCGGCCGCTCCTACGAGGCCGTCATCCGCGTGAACTCGCAGTCCGGCAAGGGCGGCATCGCGTACGTCCTGAAGAACGACCACAAGCTGGACCTGCCGCGCCGGATGCAGATCGAGTTCTCGAAGATCATCCAGGGCAAGACCGACGCCGAGGGCGGCGAGGTCACCCCGGCCGAGATCTGGTCCGTCTTCCAGGACGAGTACCTGCCCACCGCCGGCAACCCCTGGGGCCGGATCGCGCTGCGCTCCACCCAGACGTCCACCACGGGCGAGGGCGGCGACGCGCTGACCGTCGAGGCGGTCGTGGACGGCGCCGACACGGTCCTGACCGGTACGGGCAACGGCCCGATCTCCGCCTTCGTCGACGCGCTGGCCGCGATCGGCGTGGACGCCCGCGTCCTCGACTACAGCGAGCACACCATGAGCGAGGGCGCGGCCGCCCGCGCCGCCTCGTACATCGAATGCGTGATCGACGGAAAGGTGCTGTGGGGCATCGGCGTCGACCCCAACACCACGCGCGCCTCGATCAAGGCGGTGGTCTCGGCGGTGAACCGGGCGTACCGCGGCTGACCGGCCGCGCCGCCGTCAAGGGACCCCGGGCGAAACCACCGTATCCGGTGGTGCCGTGGCGAGATCCCCCGTATGACGCCCGCCCGCTGCGCACGGGGTACTGACGTCGCATCATCGATGTGGCTAACATCACGTCAACGCGGCGACGAGGCCGTGGCGTTATGGAGGTGTGCGCCGTGATGCACGCGCAGGGCCGACCCGGCCGGGACCGGTGTGTGGTGGGCGTACGCACCGTGTGGCGCACGGTCGGCGACGGCGAGTTCTACTGCCCCGGCTGCGGCGGCGACCGCAATTACCGCCGCCGCACCGGGCGCCGCCGCCTCGTCGCCTTCGGACTGCCGCTGCTGCCGCGCGGCCCCGTCGGGCCGGTCGTGGAGTGCTCCGCCTGCCGCACCCGCTACGGCACGGACGCCCTCGACCACCCCACCACCACCCGCTTCTCGGCGATGCTGCGCGACGCCGTGCACACCGTCGCCCTCGCCGTCCTCGCCGCGGGCGGCACCGAGGCCCGCACGGTCCGAAGAGCCGCCGTGGGCGCCGTCCGGGCCGCGGGCTTCGTGGATTGCAGCGAGGAACAGCTGATCACCCTCATCGAGGCCCTCGCCGCCGACACGGGCCGCCTCCCCGGCGCGTACGGCACCGACCTGGGCACCCCGTCCCCCTATGCGGGGAGGGACGGCTTCGACCCGCGGGGCACGGCCCTCGCCATCGAGCTCCACGAGGCCCTGGAGCCCCTCGCGCCGCACCTCGCGCCCGCCGGCCGCGAATCGATCCTCCTGCAAGGCGCCCGCATCGCCCTCGCCGACGGCCCCTACCGGCCCGCCGAACGGGAGGTCCTCGCCACGGTCGGCCGGGCCCTCATGCTCGCCCCGGAGGACACGGACCGGCTGCTGACCGCGGCGCGGACCCCCTCCTAGCAGCGCCGCGGGCGCGCTACGCCCTGCTCTCCGAGGCGGCCGCCCCCTGCGGCTCCCCGGCCGGCTCCGGCCGCCGCAGCGCCCCCAGCACCCACGGCACGTGCTTGCGCTGCACGCCGATCAGCACCTCGTCGGCGCCGTCGCGGCAGACCACGACGACCTGGCGCAGCGCCTTCCGCCAGCCGCGGGTCTCGGCCGTGACGCCCGACGGATCCGACCAGTACGGCACGCGCACCCGCTCCACCACCAGCGTGCGCGGCAGCACCCTGCGCAGGGTGCGGCCCTCCGGGTCGGGCGTCACCGCCAGCAGGCCGGGGCCCACCACCAGGTACGGGCCGATGAGCTCGCCGCGGTACGGGGTGCGGGCCGCGACACCGCCCTCGACGCACTCCTCCCGCTCCGGCACGACCGGGGTGACCTCGAACTCCTCCGCCTGCCGGCGGCGCACCCTGATGCGCCACAGCGCGCCCAGGACCACGGGCAGCGCGCCCGCCCCGGTCAGCACCAGCGCCGTCGGCACCGTGTCCGTGACCATGGCCGCGACGAACGCCACGACCCCGGTCAGGACCCCTGCGCAGGGCAGCACGGTGGCCTGCCAGGCGTAGCGCGCGGGGTGGCTGCGGACCTGCCGGACCATCCAGTAGGTGAGCCAGGCGAACGTGGCGCCGAGCGCGAGCAGCCCCAGGCCGATGGCGAACGGGAGGCGGTAGGCGTCCTTCGGCTGGTCGGCGGTGAGCTGCACGGTGCCGCGGAAGTCGACGAAGCGGATCTTGCCGCGCCAGTAGGTGGCCTTCACCTTGTCGCCGGGCCTGACCGTGCCGTAGACCGAGGACGGGCCGTTCATATCGGCGTGGTGGGTGTCGCCGCCGCGACCGGTGATGGTGAGCCAGTAATGCGTCGTCTTGCCCCGGGGCACGGTCTCGGTGCCCTTCACGGTGCCGTCGATCGTCTTGCGGCACTCCAGGGCCGGCTCGTCGCCCACGCACGCGGGGGCCGTAGCGAAGGCCCGGCTGTCGGCGCGCTTGCCGGGCACGGTGACGAACAGCAGGAAGAGCGCGGCGAGCAGGCACACGAGGGTCGCCGCGGCGGCGGAACGGACGGGATGACGGCGCCTGCGGCGCCGGCGGCGGGTGGGGGTCACCGGGAACAACTCACTGGGGGAAGGAAGATCGACATGGCGCTCACATTGTGCCCTCGGAGGCGCGGGCGTTCAGCCCGCGTGGGTACGGGAGAATAGCTCCATGAGCCTCTTCCGCGACGACGGCATCGTGCTCCGCACGCAAAAGCTCGGTGAGGCCGACAGGATCATGCTGCTTTCTCCCGGGGGGCAACCCCCGGACCCCCGGCCGGACACCCGAGGGGGTGCGCGATGAGTCTTTTCCGCGACGACGGCGTGGTGCTGCGTACACAGAAGCTCGGTGAGGCCGATCGCATCATCACCCTCCTCACCCGCGGTCACGGCCGCGTGCGCGCCGTCGCGCGCGGGGTGCGGCGGACCAAGTCGAAGTTCGGGGCGCGCCTGGAGCCGTTCTCGCACGTCGACGTGCAGTTCTTCGCGCGGGGGAGCGAGCTCGTCGGGCGCAGCCTGCCGCTGTGCACGCAGAGCGAGACCATCGCCGCGTACGGCGGCTCCATCGTCACCGACTACGCCCGCTACACCGCCGGCACGGCCATGCTGGAGACCGCCGAGCGGTTCACCGACCACGAGGGCGAACCGGCCGTCCAGCAGTACCTGCTGCTCGTCGGCGGGCTGCGCGTGCTCGCCGCGGGCGAGCACGCCCCGGGCCTCGTCCTGGACGCGTTCCTGCTGCGCTCCCTCGCCGTCAACGGCTACGCGCCCAGCTTCGACGCCTGCGCCAGGTGCGGAATGCCCGGTCCGAACCGGTTCTTCTCGGTCGCCGCGGGCGGCGTGATCTGCGGCGAGTGCCGGGTGCCGGGAAGCGTCGTACCCTCCTCGGAGGCGATCGGGCTGCTCGGTGCGCTGCTGACCGGCGACTGGGCCACGGCCGACGCCTGCGAGGCGCGCCACGTCAGAGAGGGCAGCGGCCTGGTCGCGGCATATCTGCACTGGCACCTGGAGCGGGGCCTCCGCTCGCTCCGGTATGTCGAGAAATAGGGAAACAGGGACCAAGGAGTAGTGGCACGCATGGCACGACGCGGCATTCTGGGCCGTTCCCGACGCGAGTACCGCACAGCCGAGCCGCACCCGTCCGGGGCACGGCCGCCGAAGATCCCCGGCGAGCTGGTCCCGGGGCACGTGGCGATCGTCATGGACGGCAACGGCCGCTGGGCCAAGGACCGCGGGCTGCCGCGCACCGAGGGCCACAAGGTCGGCGCCGAGCGCGTGCTGGACGTGCTCCAGGGCGCGATCGAGATGGGCGTCGGGAGCATCTCGCTCTACGCCTTCTCCACCGAGAACTGGCGGCGCTCGCCGGACGAGGTGCGCTTCCTGATGAACTTCAACCGCGACTTCATCCGCAAGACCCGCGACCAGCTCGACGAACTCGGCATCCGGGTGCGCTGGGTGGGCCGCATGCCCAAGCTGTGGCGCTCGGTGGCCAAGGAGCTCCAGATCGCCCAGGAGCAGACCAAGGACAACGACAAGCTCACGTTGTACTTCTGCATGAACTACGGCGGGCGCGCGGAGATCGCGGACGCGGCGCAGGCGCTGGCGGAGGACGTGAAGGCGGGCCGCCTCGACCCGTCCAAGGTCACCGAGAAGACCTTCGCGAAGTACCTCTACTACCCGGACATGCCGGACGTGGACCTCTTCCTGCGGCCCTCGGGCGAGCAGCGCACCTCCAACTACCTGATCTGGCAGAGCGCCTACGCCGAGATGGTCTTCCAGGACGTGCTGTGGCCGGACTTCGACCGCCGCGACCTGTGGCGGGCCTGCCTGGAGTACGCGTCGCGGGACCGCCGGTTCGGCGGGGCGATCCCCAACGAGGAGCAGCTGGCGGGAGAGCAGGGCTCCGCGTGAGCTGAACGCGCCTCAGAACGGCACGAGGGCCCCGGGCATCCGCCCGGGGCCCTCGGTGCACACGCGGCAGGGTGGGTCAGCGCTTGGCGGCGCAGTCCCCGCAGGTGCCGAAGATCTCGATGGTGTGCGCGACGTCCACGAAGCCGTGCTCCTCCGCGATGGAGTCCGCCCACTTCTCCACGGCGGGGCCCTCCACCTCGACGGCCTTGCCGCACAGCCGGCAGACCAGGTGGTGGTGGTGCCCGCTGGAGCAGCGGCGGTAGACCGCCTCGCCCTCGCTGGTGCGCAGCACGTCGACCTCGCCCGCGTCGGCGAGGGACTGGAGCGTGCGGTAGACCGTGGTCAGGCCGACCGAGGCTCCGCGGTGCTTGAGCATGTCGTGGAGCTCTTGCGCGCTACGGAATTCGTCCACCTCGTCGAGCGCGGCCGCCACCGCTGCCCGCTGCTTGGTGGACCGGCCGCGTACGGGGGGACCCGCCGTCGCCACAGTTGCCTCCTCCAGCTCGCATGAACACCCATCCGCACATGTCGCACGGCAATTGTGCCAGTCCGCGGGAGCCGGTGGGAAAGCGCGGACGGGCGTCAGACCTTGACGTCGTCCGCCGCCGCGCGCTCCCCGGGCGCGTCCAGGGTGCACTCCGCCGCGGCGACGGCCTTCCCCGCCCGCCGCTTCGCCAGGGGCGTGGCGAGCGCCGTGAGGACACCGAACAGGCCGATGGCGATGAGCACGATGGTCGCGCCGGACGGCACGTCGGCGTAGTAGGACGTGGCGGTGCCGGACAGCGTCACGGTGACGCCGATGCCGACCGCCAGGGCGAAGGTCGCCTTGAAGCTGCGGGCGATCTGCTGCGAGGCGGCCACCGGGATCACCATCAGGGCGCTGACGAGCAGCAGGCCGACGACGCGCATGGCGACGGTGACGGTGACGGCGGCGGTGACGGCCACGAGCAGGTTCAGCATCCGCACCGGCAGGCCGGTGACGCGCGCGAACTCCTCGTCCTGGCAGATGGCGAAGAGCTGGCGGCTCAGCCCGACCGTGGTGAGGATCACAAAGGCGGCCAGGATGCAGATCGCGACGAGGTCCTCCTCCGAGACCGTGGCGATCGACCCGAAGAGGTAGCTGCTCAGGTTGGCGCTGGAGCCGCTGTCGGAGAGGTTCATCAGCATCACGCCGCCGGCCATGCCGCCGTAGAAGAGCATGGCGAGGGCGATGTCGCCGCGCGTCCGCCCGTACCAGCGGATCAGCTCCATGACGACGGCGCCCGCGATGCACACGGCCGTGGCCATCCACACGGGGCTGGTGTTCAGCAGGAAGCCGAGGCCGACGCCGGTGAGGGCCACGTGCCCGAGGCCGTCGCCCATGAGGGCCTGGCGGCGCTGGACGAGGTAGGTGCCGATGGCGGGCGCGGTGACGCCGACGAGGAGCGCCGCGAGCAGCGCCCGCTGCATGAAGGCGAGGTCGAGGATGTCCATCAGGTCAGCAGCCCTGTCCGAATCGGTTCCGCCGCGGGTCCGGCGTGCGGGTGTACGTGGTCGTGGCCGGGGAGCGCGTGCTGGCCCACGGCCTCCGGCGGGGGCCCGTCGTGGACGACGCAGCCGTCGCGCAGGACGACCGCGCGGTCGATGAGCGGCTCCAGCGGGCCGAGCTCGTGCAGCACGAGCAGGACGGTGGCGCCGCGGGCGACCTGGGCGCGCAGGGCGTCGGCGAGCACCTCCTGGCTCGCGAGGTCCACGCCGGCCATCGGCTCGTCCATGATCAGCAGCTCGGGTTCGCCGGCCAGGGCGCGGGCGATGAGCACCCGCTGGTGCTGGCCGCCCGAGAGCGCGTCCACCGGGTCACCGAGCCGGTCCGCCATGCCGACGAGCTCCAGGGCGCGTATGACCGCCTCCTTGTCGGCCTTGCGCATCATCCCGAACCGGGTGCGGGCCAGCCGTCCCGACGAGACGACCTCGCGGACAGTCGCGGGCACGCCGCCGGCGGCGGTGGTGCGCTGCGGGACGTAGCCGACGCGGGCCCAGTCGCGGAAGCGGCGCTGCGGGGTGCCGAACAGCTCCAGCTCGCCGCCCGTGAGCGGCACCTGGCCGACGATGCTGCGCACGGCCGTGGACTTGCCGGAGCCGTTCGCGCCGAGCAGGGCGACGACCTCGCCGCCGTGCACGGCCAGGTCCACGCCGCGCAGCACGGGGCGGCCGCCGAGGCTCGCGCCGGCGCCCCGCAGGGATATGACGGGCTGCTCCATGGTGATCTCCTCCGGGGCGCTCACTTGGTGCCGAGCGCCTTCTGCAGGGCGGCCAGGTTGGCTTCCATGACCTCGACGTAGTCGTGGCCCCTGGAGTCGTCCGTGATGCCCTCGATGGGGTCCAGGACGTCGGTCTTCAGCTTCAGGTCCTTGGCCAGCGTCTTCGCGGTCGCGGGGTTGGCGAGCGTCTCGAAGAAGATCGTCGAGACGTGGTGCTCCTCGGCGAGCGCGTGCAGGTCCTTGATGCGGGCGGCGCTGG
The DNA here is from genome assembly GCF_044336695.1 of Streptomyces sp. SCA2-17. Lineage (NCBI taxonomy): Bacteria > Bacillati > Actinomycetota > Actinomycetes > Kitasatosporales > Streptomycetaceae > Streptomyces > Streptomyces sp. SCA2-17. The sequence goes on along the minus strand of NZ_CP117521.1, from coordinate 1,754,033 downwards.
GCTCGGACTCGGGGTCGAGGCCGCTGATGGCCTCCTCGGTGAGCCCGTAGCGCTCGGCCAGGTAGCCGAAGGCCGCGTGGGTCGTGATGAAGGTGTCCGAGGCGCGGTTCTTCAGCCCGTCCCTGAACTTCGCGTCGAGCCCGCCGAGCTTCTTCACCAGGGCGCCGGCGTTCTTCTCATAGTCGCCCTTGTGGTCCGGGTCCGCCTCCGAGAGGGTCTTGGCGACGCCCTTGGCGGCCTCGGCGTACTTCACGGGATCGAGCCAGATGTGGGGGTCGGCGCCGCCCTCGTGCTCGGAGTGCGAGTGGTTGTCGCCCGTGGTGTGGTGGTGGCCGTCGACCTCGGTGCCGTGCTCCTCCAGCGAGGTGAGGGAGGCCACGTCCACGGCGTGCTTGTTCTTCGACTGCTTGATCGCCTCGTCGACGGCGGGCTGGATGCCCTTGAGGTAGACGATCGCGCCCGCGTCGGCGAGGGAGCCGATCTGCTTGGGCTTGAGCTCCAGGTCGTGCGGCTCGACGCCGGGCTTGGTCAGGTTGGTCACGTGGACGTGGTCGCCGCCGATCTGCTCGGCGAGGTACTGCATCGGGTAGAACGACGCCACTACGGCGAGCTTGCCGTCCGCGGCCTTGCCCGCCCCGTCCGAGGACGAGCAGGCGGAGAGGCCGAGCAGCCCCAGCGCGGCGGCCGCGGCGACGGCGGTGGTGCGTATTCGGAGGGCTCGGGCACGGAGGGGACGGCTGACGTTCATGACACTCATTTTCAACAAAAATGGAAACGATTGTCAACAAGAGGGGGGTAAGACGGGGGCAAAGCGGGTGGCTAAGGGGCGTGGTCAAGCCAAGGCCAGAGCCGATTTGATGAGAGGGGGTGCAGCGCCGGTAACCTGAATCATTCGCTGTTCGTCGTCGCAATGAAGAGAGCACCGTGGCCGCCGACAAGATCGACACCATCGTCAGCCTGAGCAAGCGCCGTGGCTTCGTCTATCCGTGCAGTGAGATCTATGGCGGACAGCGTGCCGCCTGGGACTACGGTCCGCTCGGTGTGGAGCTCAAGGAGAACATCAAGCGCCAGTGGTGGCGCTCCATGGTCACCTCGCGCGACGACGTCGTCGGTCTCGACTCGTCGGTGATCCTCGCCCGCGAGGTCTGGGAGGCGTCCGGCCACGTCGCGACCTTCACGGACCCGCTGACCGAGTGCACCTCCTGCCACAAGCGCTACCGCGCGGACCACCTGGAGGAGGCGTACGAGGCCAAGCACGGCAAGCTGCCCGAGAACGGCCTCGCCGACCTCAACTGCGCGCACTGCGGCACCAAGGGCGCCTTCACCGAGCCCAAGCTGTTCTCCGGCCTGCTCTCCACCCACCTGGGCCCGACCCAGGACTCGGGCTCGGTCAGCTACCTGCGCCCCGAGACCGCGCAGGGCATCTTCACCAACTTCGCCCAGGTCCAGCAGACCTCCCGGAAGAAGCCGCCGTTCGGCATCGCCCAGACCGGCAAGTCCTTCCGCAACGAGATCACGCCGGGCAACTTCATCTTCCGCACCCGCGAGTTCGAGCAGATGGAGATGGAGTTCTTCGTCAAGCCGGGCGAGGACGAGACCTGGCACGAGTACTGGATGGAGCAGCGCTGGAGCTGGTACACCGGCCTCGGCATGCGCGAGGAGAACATGCGGTGGTACGAGCACGCCGCGGAGAAGCTCTCCCACTACTCCAAGCGCACCACTGACATCGAGTACCGCTTCAACTTCGGCGGCACCGAGTTCTCCGAGCTGGAAGGCATCGCCAACCGCACGGACTACGACCTGAAGGCCCACTCCCAGGCCTCCGGCCAGGACCTGACCTTCTTCGACCAGGAAGCCGGCGAGCGCTGGTTCCCGTACGTCATCGAGCCGGCGGCCGGCCTGAACCGCGCCATGCTCGCCTTCATGCTCGACGCGTACAACGAGGACGAGGCCCCCAACGCCAAGGGCGTCATGGAGAAGCGCGTCGTCATGCGCCTCGACCCGCGCCTGGCCCCGGTCAAGGTCGCCGTCCTGCCGCTGTCCCGCAACCCGCAGCTCTCCCCGAAGGCCAAGGGTCTGGCGACGGACCTGCGCAAGAACTGGAACATCGAGTTCGACGACGCGGGCGCGATCGGCCGCCGCTACCGCCGCCAGGACGAGATCGGCACGCCGTTCTGCGTCACGGTCGACTTCGACACGCTCGAGGACAACGCGGTGACGGTGCGCGAGCGCGACACGATGAAGCAGGAGCGGGTGTCCCTCGACCAGATCGAGGGCTACCTGGGCTCGCGCCTGCTGGGCTGCTGACGTCCGACTGCACGCCGGAGGGCCCGGCACCACGTCACGTGGTGCCGGGCCCTCCGGCGTTGTGTTCAGACCTCCCAGCCGGAGGTGTCGAGCTCGCAGTCGAAGGGGGCAGGGATGTGGACTGTATCGCCCAGCTTCACTTGGTGGTGGGCGCGGTAGCCGCGGTCGGGTGACGGATCGGAGTATGCGGTGACGGACTCCGCCAGCACATCGACGAGCACGTAGACGGGCACCCCGGCCTTGCCGTAGACCTCCAGCTTCTCCTCGCGGTCGGTGTTGGCTGTGGAGCGGGAGGTCACCTCTCCGACCAGAGACAGCGCATCGCCGGGAGCGTAGATGCCCTTGGTCTTGAGGGCTGCCCATTCCAGCGCGTAGAAGTCGGGGCCGTAGGACTCCTCCTGAGAGGGGAACGAAAAGAGCCGGGGGTAGCCTCGCAGGCGATGACCGTCAGGCACATGCGGACTGAGCTGTTCGACAACGCTCTCGATGATGTAGTCATAGGCGCACTGTGACCACGGTGACACGACGACATTCCCCCCGACGATCTCTGTGCGGTATCCGTCCGGGAGACCTGCATCAACCTGCTCAAGAACCTGGCACAGCTCCTCGAACCCCCCCTCGGGTACTGAGGGATGGCTTATCGCCTGGGACTGGGGCGGTGGTGTCTCGACCATGACTGCCATGATGCGCCTCCTTGGCTGTGTGCGCGCTGAGACACTCAACGTAGTGACGCCGCGGGCCCCGGAGCCCGAATTCCCCTCGCACGTTCATCCGATGGTGGCACTGGCTGTACCCCCGGCTCGGGCACCTGTACTATCGCCCGCCCCTGACCTGCGCACTTACCGTGTGAGCCATGCTGATCTCCGGTGTCCCCACCGCCCTCCGGCGCCCCTTCGACGGGGTCGGTCGTGCCGTTGCCTTTCTTGCCATGGGCGTGCTCGTCCAGTGCGGTGCGCTCGTCGTCATGGCGGTGCCGTGGCTGGACGGGGGGCCGACGAAGGCGTCGAGTTGTCTGCTCGCCCTGGCGGTGATGGCGGGGGTCCTCGGGGGTGCCTGTCCCGTGCTGAGCCGGGCGCAGCGGGCGCGGTTCCGGGCGTGGCTCGGGGTGGAGATACCGGGCGCGGGGCGGTCCTGGTCGTGGCGGCAGGTGGGTTACCACCTGGTGGCGGGGCCGCTGATCGCGCTGGGCGGTGCGCTGACGCTGCTGCTGTGGGCCGCGGCCGCCGTCGCCGCCACGGTCTACGTCTGGGTGTGGGCGCTGCCGCCCGAGACGCGGCTGGCGCAGGCGGGTTACGCCGTACAGGCCGCGTACGTCACCGCCGCCGGCCTCGCCGGGATCTACGCCGCGGCCCGGCTCTCCCACGCGCTCACCCGGCTCGACACCCGTACCGCCACGGCCCGGCTCGGGCCCAGCCGCGCCGACCTCCTGGAACAGCGCGTCGAAGAGGTCACCGAGAGCCGCGCCGGCGTCCTGGACGCCGCCGACGCCGAGCGCCGCCGCATCGAACGCGACCTGCACGACGGCGCGCAGCAGCGGCTCGTGTCGATGGCCGTCAACCTCGGGCTGGCCAAGGTGACGCTGACGGACCTGCCCGAGGACGCCCGCAAGGTCATCGACGAGGCGCACCGCGAGGCCAAGGAGGCCATCGCCGAGCTCAGCAACCTCGTGCGCGGCCTGCACCCGGCCGTGCTGGAGGACCGCGGCCTCGACGCCGCGCTGTCCGGCATCGCCGAACGCACGCCCCTGCCCGTCGGGCTGACGGCCGATCTGCCCGTCCGGCCCGCGCCCGCCGTCGAGGCCGTCGCCTACTTCGTCGTCTCCGAGGCGCTCGCCAACGTCGTCAAGCACGCGCGGGCGACCCGGGCCGACGTCCGCGTCGAAACGCGCGGGGGCATACTTCTTGTCGTCGTCACCGACGACGGCGTGGGCGGGGCCGGCCCTACGGGCGGCACCGGGCTGGCGGGGCTGGCCAAGCGGGTCGCGTCGGTCGACGGCACGTTCTCGATCAGCAGCCCCGCGGGGGGCCCGACCGTAGTGACCGTGGAGCTGCCGTGCGCGCCGTGATTGCCGAGGATTCCGTCCTGCTCCGGATAGGCCTGGTGAAGGTCCTGGAGGCGGCCGGGTTCGACGTGGTCGCGGAGACCGGCGACGCGGAGGCGGTGCTGGCCGCGGTGGAGGAGCACCGGCCCGGCCTGGTCGTCCTCGACGTGCGCATGCCGCCGGGCTTCACCGACGAGGGCGTCCGCGCCGCGCTCGTCATCCGCCGGCAATGGCCGGACACGGCCGTGCTGCTGCTCTCGCAGTACGTGGAGGAGCGCTACGCCGCCGACCTGCTGTCCGGCGACACGCGCGGCGTCGGCTACCTGCTCAAGGAACGGGTCGCCGACGTGGAGGAGTTCATCGACGCGCTGCGGCGCGTCGCGGGCGGCGGCACGGCGCTCGACCCGCAGGTCGTCTCGCAGTTGCTGCTGCGGCGGCACAGCGATCCGCTCGACCGGCTCACGCCTCGCGAGCGGGACGTGCTGGAGCTGATGGCGTCCGGGCGGTCGAACGCGGGCATCGCGGCGGCGCTGGTCGTGAGCGAGAGCGCGGTCGCCAAGCACATCAACTCGATCCTGGCGAAGCTGGACCTGCCGAAGGCGGACGCGGACCACCGGCGGGTGCTGGCGGTGCTGCGGTTCCTGGGCGTGGGCTGAGGGTGTACGGCCTAGCCTCGCAGGCCGCGCAGCAGCAGGTCGCATACGGCGTCGAAGGCCGCCTCGATGCCCGGCGTGGACCAGTCCGCGGCGTAGGCCGGGTCGTGGAAGCGGTTGGTGGCGTCCCACAGGGCGCGGGCGGTGGCCGCGGGGTCGGTGCCGGTGCTGGTGAACTCGCCGGTGCGGATGCCGCTCTCCACGATGCGGGCCAGCTGGGCGTTCATGGTCTCGATGTGCCGTTCGACTGTGTCGCTGTTCTCGCCGACGAGGACCATGTACGTGGCGAACAGCTCGGGGTCGTCCCCCGCCTTGCGCCGCTTCGCGGCGAACAGTGCGGCGAGCCAGTCGCGCAGGCGCGGGCCGGCGGGGCCGGCCGCGTCCGCGACGGCCGACAGCTCGGCGTGTGACAGGTCCAGCCAGCGCTGCGTGACGGCTTCCCGCAGGGCGGCCTTGCTGCCGAAGTGCCGGTAGACGCTGCCGTGGCTGACGCCCAGCGCGCGGGCGACGTCGACCACGGTGGCCTTGGCGGGGCCGTAGCGGCGCAGCACGTCCTCGGTGGCTTCGAGGATGCGCTCGGGAGTCAGCGGCTCGGGCGGCATGCGGGCTCGTACCTTTCACGTCGGAACGGGCGGCGGGTGAGACACACCGCCCAACGTGGACGGTACCGGGCCCGCTCCGCGGGGTGGCCTGCGGCCGGCGGCTCGCGCCTTCCGCTGCCGCGGCGGGCCCCGGCGGTGCCGGCCGGCTCCGGGCTTGCGGTTGTGCGGCACCGCCGGGTGCGCCGGTAGGGGTGGCGCGCCGTCGCGGCGGGATCTTTTTGCCTGGCGGCAGAGACCTTCTGCCTGGCGGCAGGGTCGTGGAGAGGGTAGGGCATCGAGGCGGACCGCCCGTAGGGCTTACCGTTCGCTGTCCAGGTGGGACATCTGGGAGTCCGGGTAGCGCGCGCCGGACGCCGCGCCCGCGGGGATCGCCTGCTCGATCGCGGCGAGGTCCGCCGCGTCCAGGGTCAGGTCGAGCGCGCCGAGCGCCTCCGTGAGGCGGTCGCGGCGGCGGGCGCCGACGAGGGGGACGATGTCCTCGCCCTGGGCGAGGACCCACGCGATGGCGGTCTGCGCGACGGACGCGCCCCGCCCCTCGGCGACCTTCCGCAGCGCGTCGACGAGGTCGAGGTTGCGCTGGAGGTTCTCGCCCTGGAAGCGCGGGCTCATGCCGCGGAAGTCGCCCGCGCCGAGCTGCCGGTCCCGCTCGAAGTGGCCGCTGATCAGGCCGCGCGAGAGCACCCCGTACGCGGTGATGCCGATGCCCAGCTCGCGCGCGGTGGGCAGGATCCGCTCCTCGATGCCGCGGGAGATCAGCGAGTACTCGATCTGGAGGTCGGAGATGGGTGCGACCGACGCCGCCCGGCGCAGGGTGTCCGCGCCCACCTCGGAGAGGCCGACGTGGCGCACGTGGCCGGCCTCGACGAGCTCGGCGATGGCGCCGACGGTCTCCTCGATCGGCACGTCGGGGTCGACGCGGGCGATGCGGTAGACGTCGATGTGGTCGGTGCCGAGCCGCTGCAAGGAGTACGCGGCGAAGTTCTTGACCGCGGCGGGCCGGCCGTCGTAGCCGGACCAGCCGCCGTCCGGGTCGCGCAGGGCGCCGAACTTGACGCTGATGCGCGCCTTGGCGCGGGCGGCCTCACCGGCGGTGCGCAGGGCCTCGCCGATGAGGAGTTCGTTGTGGCCCATGCCGTAGAAGTCGCCGGTGTCGATCAGGGTGACGCCCGCGTCGAGGGCGGCGTGGATCGTGGCGATGGACTCGGCGCGGTCGGCTTCGCCGTAGAGGGCGGACATGCCCATCGCGCCGAGGCCGAGCGCGGAGACCCGGGGGCCGGTGGTGCCGAGGGTGCGGTGCTGCACGGGAGCTCCTTCGGAGGGGAAGCGGGTATAGCAGGAGCAATCCACCCGTATGCGGGTAAGCAGGATTGCGGCTCCCTTGCAGAGTGACACATGGACTGACAGATTTCAATATCTGTCAGTCGTTCGCACGGCGCGGCATCCGCAACGTCAGCAGCACCGAGGCCACCACCGCCACCATCTGCGCCCCCAGCGTCACGGCGAGCGCATCCCGCATCCCCATCGACTCCGACAGCGTCAGGAACAGCGACCCGAGCGTGGCCACGCCCAGCGCCATGAACGACTGCTGCGTGGTGACCATGACCCCGCCGCCCACACCCGCCTGCTCCACCGGCACCTCGCTCAGCACCGTCCGCAGCGTCAGCGGCAGCAGCAGGCCCTGGCCCAGGCCCTGGACGGCCATCGCCGCGCACGGGCCCCAGACGTCCCGCCCTTCCCAGCCCCCGTAGAAGGCCGCGGCCACCCCGAGCAGCCCCACGCCCTGGATCAGCGCCCCGGCCGTGACGGCCCGCCGCCCGTAGCGGCTGAAGAGCCGGGGCCCGGCCAGCGAGCCCGCGAAGAACGTCACGCACATCGGCACCAGCACCAGCCCCGCCGCCAGCGGGCCCAGCCGCAGCCCCTCCTGGAGCACCACCGCGAGGACGAACATGAAGCCGCCCCAGCCCAGCGAGAACGGCACCACCACCGCCAGCCCCGTACGCACCGACCGCACCCGCAGCAGCGACGGCGGCACCAGCGGCGTCCGCCCGTCCTCACCCGTCCGCTCCAGGCGCCGCTCCGTGACGGCGAACGCCACCGCCGCCACGGGGAAGACCGCCAGCAGTACCCACGACCACACCGGCCAGCCCGTCGCCCTGCCCTCCGTCAGCGGCACCAGCAGGGAGATCAGCGACAGCGACAGCAGCGCCGTGCCCAGGCCGTCCACCCGCGTCGGGCGCTCGGAGCGGGTCTCGGGCACCGCCCGGGCGGCCAGCACCAGCGCGACCGCCGCGACCGGCGCGTTCACCAGGAAGATCGACCGCCAGCCGGTGCCCGCCACGTTCGCGGCGACCAGCACCCCGCCCAGCACCTGGCCCACCGAGGCGGACACCCCGGACGTGCCGCTGTAGAAGCTGAGCGCCCGGGCCCGGCCCGCCCCGCTCGTCGTGGCCTGGATCGTCGCCAGCACCTGCGGCAGCATCAGCGCGGACGCCGCGCCCTGCGCGATCCGCGCGGCCACCAGCCACCAGGCGCCCGGCGCGAGGCCGCACGCCACCGACGTCACGCCGAACGCGGCCGTTCCCCACATAAACAGCCGACGCCTGCCCACCATGTCGCCCAGCCGCCCGCCGAGCACCAGCAGGACGGCGTACGCGACCCCGTAGCCGCCCACGACCATCTCCAGCAGGGCCGGGCCCGCGTGCAGGTCGTGGTCGATGGCGGGCAGGGCGACGTTGACGATGAAGAAGTCGATCATCGGCAGGGCCGCGCCGGTCAGCACGGTGAACAGGCCGAGGGGGGTGAGGGCGGGGGAGGGGCGGAGGGTGCCCTCTCCGGCGGGAGCCGCCGTAACGGATTCCGTGGCAGGGGGAGTTGTTCGGGTATCGCTCACGCACTCGACAATGGCGGCCCGCTCAGCCCGGTACCAGAGCGTCCTTATCCTGGTATCGGCACTACCTGGAACAGGCCGCGGGCCTCGCGCACGCTGGAGGGATGACCACGATGCTGCACGAGCCGCCGGCCGCGGCCGCCGTCCCTTCCGTGTCCGCCCCTCCCGCGTCCGCGCCCCGCGTGCCCGTCTCCGGCGTGCCCACCGCCGACGACGTGCGCCGCGGGGAGCTGGCAGCGTTCCTGCGCAGCCGCCGTGAGCGCGTCTCGCCCGAGCAGGCGGGGCTGCCGCGCGGGCCGCGGCGGCGCACGCCCGGTCTGCGCCGGGAGGAGGTGGCGCACCTCGCCGCGGTGGGGGTCACCTGGTACACGTGGCTCGAACAGGCCCGTGACATCAAGGTCTCGCCGCAGGTCCTCGACGCCGTCGCCCGCGCCCTGCAACTCGACCGCAGCGAGCGCAGCCACCTCTTCGCGCTGGCGGGCGTGGTCGACCCGATGCCGGAGACCGACTGCCCGGGGGTCTCGGCCGATCTGCGGATGATGCTGGACCGGCTGGAGCCGTTCCCGGCCTGCGTCCAGAACGCGCGGTACGACCTCCTCGCCTACAACCGCACGTACAGCGCGCTCATGTGCGACCTCGACAAGCTGCCGCGCGAGGAGCGGAACTGCATGTGGCTCGCGTTCACCAACGCCGAGGTCCGCGCGACGCTCGTCGACCGGGAGGAGACGGTCCGCGCGATGGCGGCCAGGTTCCGCGCCTCGATGGCGGAGCACCTCGGGGAGCCGCCGTGGGAGCGGCTCCTGGCCAAGCTGCTGGCCGCCTCCCCGGAGTTCCGCATGCTCTGGGCCCGGCACGAGGTGGCTCCGATCACCTCGCCCCGGCTCCGTGCCCACCGGCACCCGGCGGTGGGCGAGCTCCGCCTCCACTTCACCAGCCTCTGGATGGGCCCCCACCCGGGCGCCCGCCTCCTCACGCTCACCCCGGCGGACGAGGCGACGCGGGTGGGCTTGGAGCGGCTGGCCTAGGCGGCCTTGCCTGGAGGATCACGGGGCCGAGGCCCGGGCAGGCACCGCCGGTCTGCGCCGTTGTGGTGCGGCGCCGTTGCGGCGGATGAGAGTCGGGCGGCCTGTCCCGGACAGCGGGGCTCGCCTCGCAGAGCCGCTGCTCGCCCGGGGGCGCCCCCTACGACCCCCCGCCCGCCAGCCTCGCCGTGATGCGCTCCAGCGTCGCCAAGTCCTCCGCCGGCAGCTCCAGCAGCGCCGGCGGCGGCGAGCCCAGGATCCGTTCCGCGCGGGCCGCCATCTCCTCGCCCGCCGGGGTGGCCGAGACGATCTTCGAGCGGCGGTCCGCCGGGTTCGCGGTGCGTTCGACCAGGCCGCGGCCCGCCAGGTCGTCCACGACCAGCGTCGCGTACGGGCGGTCCGTCAGCAGCTGCTCGGCGAGCTCGCGGAGGGTCAGCGGGCCGCGGGCGATGCGCCGCAGGGCCTTGATGCGGAAGAAGCTCATGCCGAGCGCGTCGACGACCTCCTTGCGGCGTTCGTTGCCGCCGAGGACGATCTCCCGCAGCTGCCCCCAGGTGCGCTCGGCCGTCGCGGCGTGTGTGTCGTGCGCGGTCATCGTGTCACCGGGATCCTGCTCTGCTCGGAGGAGAGGCCGGTCCGGGCCGCGGCCCGCTCGGCGGTCCGGGCGGCCCAGCGGCCGGTGGTGATCGTACCGACCACGAGGACGGCCGCGCCGCACCCCGTGACGATCCACCAGCCCGTCTCCCGCATCCCCGCCGCGACCGCCGCGCCGATCACCGCGACGCCCAGCGAGCTGCCGACCTGCCGGCTGGTCGAGGCGACGGCGGCGGCGACGCCGGCCCGGGAGCGGGGCAGGCCGGAGACGGCCGTGTTGGTGATGGGCGCGTTCACGAGCCCGAAGCCGATGCCGAAGAGGACGTACGCGGTGATGAGCAGCACGTCGGAGGAGCCGGCGGAGGTGCCCGTGCCGGTCAGGGCCACGAGCAGGCCGCTCGCCGTCATCGCGACCCCCGCGAGCACCAGCGGCAGCCGCGGCCCGCGGGCTCCCACCAGCCGTCCGGACAGCGGCGCGAAGACCAGGCACATGACGGCCATGGGCAGCATGTACAGGCCGGCGTCCAGCGCGGACAGGCCCCGTACGTTCTGCAAGTACAGCGTGTTGAGGAAGAGGAAGCCGCCGAGCGCCGCGAAGGCGGACACCGCCACGACCGTGGCCCCGCTGAACGGCGCGCTGCGGAAGAGCCGCGGCTCGATCAGCGGCTCGGGGCGCCGCCGCTCGTAGCCGGTGAACGCGGCCAGCGCGCAGCCGGCGGCGGCGAAGCAGCCGAGGATGAGGGGCGAGTCCCAGCCCGCGGCGGAGCCCTCGATGATCCCGTACGTGAGCGAGCCGAGCAGCGCGATCATCAGCACCTGGCCGACGGGGTCGGGGCGGCGCGGCCGGGGCGCGCGGGACTCGGGCACGTACCGGGCGGTCATCGCGAGCGCGGCCAGCCCGACCGGCAGGTTGATCCAGAAGATGGCCCGCCAGCCCGTGGTCTCGACGAGCGCTCCGCCGATGACCGGCCCCGCCGCCATGCTGATGCCGACGACGCCGCCCCACACGCCGATCGCGCGGGCCCGCTCCCGGGGGTCGGTGAAGGTGTTCGTGATGATCGACATGGCGACGGGGTTGAGCATCGAGCCGCCCACGGCCTGCACCATGCGGAAGGCGACCAGCCAGCCGAGCCCCGGCGCGAGGCTGCACAGCACGGATCCGGCGGTGAAGAGCACCAGCCCGGCCTGGAAGACGCGCCGGCGGCCCAGCCGGTCGGCGGTCGAGCCGGCGAGCATCAGCAGCGAGGCCAGGACGACGGTGTAGGCGTCGATCGTCCACTGCAGGCCGGGGACGGAGGCGTGCAGCTCGCGCTGCATGGACGGCAGCGCCACGTTGAGGATCGTGTTGTCGAGGCTCACCATCAGCAGGCTCGTGCAGCAGATGGCGAGGATCAGCATCCGGCGGCGCCGGGAGAGCTCGGGCACTAGGGACCCCCTGGGATACGGGCGCACAACAAGTAGTTGTACATCTCCAATGATTTAAAGAATACAACTAAATGCCCGGTGGCGGTACGCGACAATGGAGCCATGACGCATGACTCCGCCACGCCGCTCCAGATCGGCCCGCACACCGTGTGGCCGCCGGTGGTCCTCGCCCCCATGGCGGGCATCACGAACGCGCCCTTCCGCACGCTGTGCCGGGAGTTCTCCGGTGGGAAGGGGTTGTTCGTCAGCGAGATGATCACCACCCGGGCCCTGGTCGAGCGCGACGCCAAGACCATGCGTCTGATCCACTTCGACGGCACCGAGAAGCCCCGGTCGATCCAGCTCTACGGCGTCGACCCGGTCACCGTCGGCAAGGCCGTCCGCATGATCGTGGACGAGGACCTGGCCGACCACATCGACCTCAACTTCGGCTGCCCCGTCCCCAAGGTCACCCGCAAGGGCGGCGGCTCGGCGCTCCCGTACAAGCGCAACCTGCTCCGCTCCATCCTGCGCGAGGCCGTCGGCAACGCCGGCTCCCTGCCCGTCACCATGAAGATGCGCAAGGGCATCGACGACGACCACATCACCTACCTCGACGCCGGCCGGATCGCCGTCGAGGAGGGCGTCACCGCCATCGCCCTGCACGGCCGCACGGCCGCCCAGCACTACGGCGGCACCGCCGACTGGGAGGCCATAGCCCGCCTGAAGGAGACCGTGCCGGAGATCCCCGTGCTCGGGAACGGCGACATCTGGTCGGCGGAGGACGCCGTGCGGATGATGCGCGAGACCGGCTGCGACGGCGTGGTCGTCGGCCGCGGCTGCCTCGGCCGCCCCTGGCTCTTCGGCGACCTCGTCACGGCCTTCGAGGGCGGCGGCGCCCCCGCCGCGCCCACGATGCGCGAGGTGGCCGCCGTGATGGTGCGCCACGCGACGCTCCTCGGCGAGTGGCTGGAGAGCGAGGAGCGCGGCGTCATCGACTTCCGCAAGCACGTGGCCTGGTACACCAAGGGCTTCTCGGTCGGCTCGGAGATGCGCAAGAAGCTGGCGATCGCCTCGTCCCTGGACGAGCTCGGCGCTCACTTGAGCGAGCTCGACCTGGACCAGCCCTGGCCGGCCGGCGCCGACGGCCCCCGCGGCCGCACGTCGGGCCGCAACCGCGTGGTGCTCCCGGACGGCTGGCTGAACGACCCGTACGACTGCGCGGCCGTCAGCGCCGACGCCGAACTCGACACGTCCGGCGGCTGATGCGTCGGATCGGGCGTCCGAGGCGTCGCCCGGCGGCGTGATTCTCGCCACCCCTGATCAGCGGTCCGCTCAGATGAGCGGTATACGCAGGGGTGCATCTCTTGAGGGGTGGCACTGCGTGCCACCCCTCTTGCGTTCATGACTTGGCCCCATGCCCGCCATTTGATCGACGCTCCGTGATGCGGCGACTTCTGCTTGTCATTCTGTCTTCAGAAGTCGAACGAGCGGCTTCCGGACCCTTTACCGGGGCGTGACTTTCGATCTGCTGGCTGACAGGCGGTTACGCCCATATGGCCGGGGGGTGGACCTCCCTATAAGCCTTCGATCTGGGTACGCTCCCCGCCGTCAGCACGTTTGAGCACGCCTTCCCCCAACTGTGTACGGGGGGACCCCAGTGAGGAGTCGAGTCCCGTGCCGGAAACCACAGATCAGCAGAAGTTCGTCTACGACTTCACCGAGGGCAACAAGGACCTGAAGGACCTGCTCGGCGGGAAGGGCGCCAACCTCGCCGAGATGACCAACCTCGGCCTGCCCGTCCCCCCCGGCTTCACCATCACCACCGAAGCCTGCAAGGTCTACCTCGGCAGCGGCAGTGAGCCCACGGCCCTGCGCGACGAGGTCTCGGCCCACCTCGAAGCCCTCGAGAAGCGGATGGGCAAGAAGCTGGGGCAGGCGGACGACCCGCTGCTGGTCTCGGTCCGTTCGGGCGCCAAGTTCTCCATGCCCGGCATGATGGACACCGTCCTCAACATCGGGCTCTCCGACGCCTCCGTGGCCGGGCTCGCCGTCCAGGCCGGCGACGAGCGCTTCGCCTGGGACTCCTACCGGCGCCTCATCCAGATGTTCGGCAAGACCGTGCTCGGCGTCGACGGCGAGCACTTCGAGGACGCCCTCGACGAGGCCAAGCGCGCCAAGGGCGTCACCACGGACGTCGAGCTCGGCGCCGCCGACCTCAAGCGCCTGGTCGAGGAGTTCAAGGGCATCGTCGCCAAGGACACCGGCCGGGACTTCCCGCAGGAGCCGCGCGAGCAGATGGACCTCGCCATCCGGGCCGTCTTCGAGTCCTGGAACGGCGACCGCGCCAAGCTCTACCGCCGCCAGGAGCGCATCCCCGGCGACCTCGGCACCGCCGTGAACATCTGCTCCATGGTCTTCGGCAACCTCGGCCCCGACTCCGGCACCGGCGTCGCCTTCACCCGCGACCCCGCCAGCGGCCACCAGGGCGTCTACGGCGACTACCTCCAGAACGCCCAGGGCGAGGACGTCGTCGCCGGCATCCGCAACACCGTGCCGCTCGCCGACCTGGAGCGCATCGACAAGGCCTCCTACGACCAGCTGATGCAGATCATGGAGACGCTCGAAACGCACTACAAGGACCTGTGCGACATCGAGTTCACCATCGAGCGCGGCAAGCTGTGGATGCTCCAGACCCGCGTCGGCAAGCGCACCGCGGGCGCGGCCTTCCGCATCGCCACCCAGCTGGTCGACCAGGGCCTGATCGACGAGGCTGAGGCGCTGCAGCGCGTCACGGGCGCGCAGCTGGCGATGCTGATGTTCCCGCGCTTCGACGAGAAGGCGAAGACCAACCTGCTCGGCCGGGGCATCGCGGCCTCGCCCGGCGCCGCCGTCGGCAAGGCCGTCTTCGACTCGTACACGGCCGTGAAGTGGTCGCGCTCGGGCGAGAAGGTCATCCTGATCCGCCGTGAGACCAACCCGGACGACCTCGACGGCATGATCGCCTCCGAGGGCATCCTCACCTCGCGCGGCGGCAAGACCTCGCACGCCGCCGTCGTCGCCCGCGGCATGGGCAAGACCTGTGTCTGCGGCGCGGAGGAGCTGGAGGTCGACACCAAGCGCCGCCGGATGACCGCCCCCGGCGGGGTGGTCATCGAGGAGGGCGAGGTCGTCTCCATCGACGGCTCGACCGGCAAGGTCTACCTCGGTGAGGTGCCCGTCGTGCCCTCCCCGGTCGTCGAGTACTTCGAGGGCCGCACGGACGGCGCCGCCGAGGACGCCGACGAGCTCGTGAAGGCCGTGCACCGCGTGATGTCCTACGCGGACGGCCGGCGCCGCCTCCAGGTCCGGGCCAACGCCGACAACGCCGAGGACGCGGCCCGCGCCCGCCGCTTCGGCGCCCAGGGCATCGGCCTGTGCCGCACCGAGCACATGTTCCTCGGCGAGCGCCGCGAGATGGTCGAGCGGCTGATCCTCGCCGACCACGAGGACGAGCGCGACGAGGCCCTCAAGGCCCTGCTGCCGCTCCAGAAGTCCGACTTCGTCGAGCTCTTCGAGGCCATGGACGGGCTGCCGGTCACGGTGCGCCTGCTCGACCCGCCGCTGCACGAGTTCCTGCCCGACATCACCGAGCTGTCGGTGCGCGTCGCGCTCGCCGAGGCCCGCGAGGAGGCGCACGAGAACGAGCTGCGCCTGCTCCAGGCCGTGCACAAGCTCCACGAGCAGAACCCGATGCTGGGCCTGCGCGGCGTGCGCCTCGGCCTCGTCATCCCGGGCCTGTTCGCCATGCAGGTGCGGGCCATCGCCGAGGCGGCGGCCGAGCGCGTGCAGGCGGGCGGCGCCCCGCACGCCGAGATCATGATCCCGCTGGTGGGCACCGTCCAGGAGCTGGAGATCGTCCGCGAGGAGGCCGAGCGGGTCATCGCCGAGGTCGAGCAGGCCACCGGCACCGACCTGCGGCTCACCCTCGGCACCATGATCGAGCTGCCGCGCGCCGCGCTCACGGCCGGTCAGATCGCCGAGGCCGCCGAGTTCTTCTCCTTCGGCACCAACGACCTCACCCAGACCGTGTGGGGCTTCTCCCGCGACGACGTCGAGGCGAGCTT
Source organism: Streptomyces sp. SCA2-17 (assembly GCF_044336695.1). Lineage (NCBI taxonomy): Bacteria > Bacillati > Actinomycetota > Actinomycetes > Kitasatosporales > Streptomycetaceae > Streptomyces > Streptomyces sp. SCA2-17. Next base: position 1,738,417 of record NZ_CP117521.1, on the reverse strand, counting down.
CTTCACCGCGTACCTGGAGAAGGGCATCTTCGGCGTCAGCCCCTTCGAGACCATCGACCGGGACGGCGTGGGCTCGCTCGTACGGGCGGCCGCCGAGGCCGGCCGGGCCACCCGCCCCGACCTCAAGCTCGGCGTCTGCGGCGAGCACGGCGGCGACCCGGACTCGGTGCACTTCTTCCACGAGGTGGGCCTGGACTACGTCTCCTGCTCGCCCTTCCGCATCCCCGTCGCGCGCCTGGAGGCCGGCCGTGCGGCCGCGCTCGGCGACGGGGGCTCCGACAGCCGCTGACGCGGCTGCCGCGCCGGCCCGGCACGAACCGGGCCGGCGCGGCGGAGCCGCCGCCCGGGCGAACCCCGACCCTCAGCCCCGGCGGCGGCTCCAGCACCTCGAAAGGGGCGGCACCCGTGCGGGGGGCCGCCCCTTCCCTTCGGCTGCCCCTCCACCCGCTTCACACGGACGACTTCACACGGACCGACCGGTACGGACCAAGGCCCCCCGCGGCCTCCCGCACGGAACCTCGATGGCCGGAAAACGCCGCTGTCATGGGGCCCGTGAGGCGCGTGATGCGGCGGCAGTGTCTCCGGCACATGACGCCGGAGTTACCGGGAGGTGGTCGTCCTGTGGTGATCCTGCGCCCGAGATGTGCCCGACCTGTGGCTTCCCTGTGCCGGACAGGGCGAAGGGGCGGCGCTCGTGCGGGAGCGCCGCCCCTCTTTACTCCCCCACCGGGAGTTGTTGCCGCCCGCATCGGCTCGGGCGGCAACTCGCATACTCAGCGGCCGCTTTTTCGCTCGCCACCCCCCACGGGAACGAGCGGGGTGCGGCCCCGAGTGCGTGAATAGCATTTCGCTTCCCCCACGTTCCCCGCGAGTCCTTTCAACTGTGGCCAAAAGGGCGTGGTAACAGCTCGTATCGGTGTGCATACTCAGTGAGCGGGGGGTGGTTGCGGATGTCTCATGTGGGGGTTTGGTGCTGCGCGTCCATTTCACTGGACTCGATCTGGCCCGGTTGCGCCTGGCCGGAGACCCGGACGCACTCTGGGAAACCGTATTGAGCCTCCACCGGCTCCGGGACAAACAAGGCGAGTCGATCTTCGGGGATTGGCGCTCGGAAACCCGGGCCAGGTTGAATGGTGAAACTCGGCTTCTCGCCCCGCTGGTGCCTTCCCGCGGGTATTTTCCGGACTTCCTCACGCCCCCCGAAGGGGTACTCGGACTCGACTCCGGCATGCAGGCCCTGCGCGAGACGCCGGGCGAGCGGGTGCACCGCGAGCTCGGCCGGCTCCCCACCGCCCGGACGCTCCCCGCTTGGATACGATCCATGGCCGAGGGGGACGACCGCGCCTTCGCCAAGCTCACCGGAGCGCTCCAGGCCTACCACGAGGCCGCGATAGCACCCTACTGGCAGCACATCCAGGCCCAGATCGAGGCCGACCGCGCCGTGCGCGGCCGGGCCCTGCTGGACGGCGGCGCGGACGCCCTGCTCTCCTCGCTGCCGCCCATGATGCGCTGGCGCGCCCCGGTCCTGGAGGCCGACTACCCCGTGGACCGCGACGTCCACCTCAACGGACGCGGGCTGCTGCTGGTTCCCTCCTTCTTCTGCCGGCGCACGCCCGTCACCTACCGGGACCCCGACCTCACCCCGGTCCTCGTCTACCCCGCCCGGCACATGTCGGAGTCCGCGCCCGCCGTGCAGGGCGCTCCGCGCTCGCTCGGCAAACTCGTCGGGCACACCCGCTCGGCGGTCCTCGGCTCCATCGGCGGCGGCTGCACCACCAGCGAACTCGCCCGCCGCGTCGGCGTGTCCGCGGCCTCGGCCAGCCAGCACGCGGGCGTCCTGCGCGAGGCGGGCCTGGTCCTGACGCTGCGCAACGGCAGCGCGGTGATGCACACCCTGACACCCCTGGGCGCGGCGCTCCTGCGCGGCGGCCACAAGACGACGCAGCTCGCGCCGAGGACGTCTCAGTCGTCGATCCCCGAACGCTCCACTCCGGCAACGATGTAGCGCTGCAACAGCAGGAAGACGAGCAGCAGCGGGAGGATCGAGACGGCGGCCGCGACGAACAGCTCGTGGATCTGGACGGTCTGGGCCGTGGTGAACGTCGACAGGGCCACCTGCACCGTCCACGCGTCGCGGCCCTGCCCGATCACCAGCGGCCACAGGAACGCGTTCCACGCCCCGATGAAGACGATCGTGCCCACGGCCGCGAAGACGGGCCGGGAGTTGGGCACCACGACCCGCCAGTACGTGCGCCAGTACCCCAGCCCGTCCACCTGCGCCGCGTCCTCCAGCTCCCGCGGGAAGCCCAGGAAGTACTGGCGGAAGACGAAACACGCGAAGGCGCTGAAGAGCGTCGGCACGATCAGTCCGCGCAGGCTGGAGACCCAGCCCAGCGACGACACCAGCACGAACGACGGCACGAAGGTGACCGCCGCCGGCACCAGCAGGGTGCCCAGGATCGCGTAGAAGACGGCGTCGGCGTGCCGGTAGGGGATGCGGGCCAGCCCGTAGCCCGCGAGCGAGGCCAGCAGCAGCGTGCCCAGCGTCGTGGCCACCGCGATCAGCGAGGAGTTCAGCAGGGCCCGCGCCATCGGCACGTCCGGGTCGGTGAACAGCTCGCGCACGTTCGACCAGTGCGGGCTCGTGGGGAAGAGCGTCCAGCCGGGTGCCGTGATCTCCTCCTCGGAGGCCAGGCCACCGCGCACCAGCAGGTAGAAGGGGATGAGGAACAGCACGGCGAGCGCCGTCAGCAGCATCAGCCGCAGGGCCCGCCCGGTGCGTACGAGGGCGTCGTCCACGTCGTCAGTCCTCTCTCCGGCCGAGCCCCGACCAGCGGGCCTGCACGACCGTCACCACGGCGATGATCAGCGCCAGCAGCACCGCCCCGGCGCTGCCCAGCCCCAGGTCCTGCCCCTGCCCGAGGGCGAGGTAGTACAGGTGGACCAGCGGCGGCCGGGCGTAGGGCGGGTAGCCGCGCTGGTCCGACAGGAGGTTGTAGAACTCGTCGAACGCCTGGAAGGCGTTGATGATCAGCAGCAGCACCACGGCCACCGAGGTGCTGCGCAGCGCCGGGAACGTGATGTGGCGGAAGGTCTGCCAGCCGGGCCGGGCGCCGTCCAGGGCCGCCGCCTCGTACAGCCGCGGCGGGATGCGCTGGAGGCCGGCCAGGAACAGCACCATGTAGAACCCGGCTTGCAGCCACAGCCGTACGGTGATGATGACCAGCCAGTACCAGGGCGGGTCGGTGGAGGCCAGCCAGGCCACCGGCTCGGCCCCGAACCAGCCGAGGACGGTGTTGGCCAGCCCGAAGCGCACCCCGTTGAACACCGACAGCTTCCACACCGTGGCCGCCACGACGTAGCTGCACGCCGTGGGCAGGAAGAACACCGACCGGAAGAACGCCCGGCCCGCGCGCAGCCGGTTGACCGCGAGCGCCAGCCCCAGGGACAGCGCGTACGTGGCCGGCACGATGAAGGCGCTGAAGACCGCGAAGGTCACGAGCGAGGACCGGAACGAGGCGTCGGCCAGCAGCGTCGCGTAGTTCTCCAGCCGGACGAACTCGGTGGGGGAGACGGTGTTGTGGGCGTCGAAGAAGCTCAGGTACACGCTCCAGGCGAGCGGTACGTAGGTGAAAAGGGCGAGCCCCGCGGCGAAGGGGCCCACGAAGGCCCAGAACCACAGCGCGCGGTGCCGCTGCCGGGCGGCGGGGAGGCGGCGCGGCGCCGCGGGCATCAGCCCCGGCTCCGTACGCGGTGCAGCTCGGCGCTCGCCTTGCGCACCACCGCCTTGAGCTCGCTGCCGGGGTCGGCGCCCTCCCGGATGATGCGGGTGACGGCGTCCAGATAGGCGGTTTGGCTCGCTGCCGTCCACAGAAGGGGCTGCGCGTAGGCGTGTTCCTTGGTGAAGCGCACGGCCTCCGCGGCCGCCCCGGACTTCAGCCGGTCCGCCCGGGCGGCGAGGGAGGCGCGGGCGGGGATGTGCAGCCCGTAGGACTGTGCGAAGTCCTGCTGGTAGTCGGTGCGCTCGACCCACAGCCACTTCACGTACGCCTCGGCCGCCTCCCGGTGCGCGCTGCGGCTGCTGACGGCCGCCGCCCACGCCCCCACGGGCACGGACGGCCGCCCGGCCGGGCCGTCCGGCGGGAAGGGCAGCACCCCGAAGTCGTCCCCGAGCGCCTTCTTCACCTGCGGCAGCGCCCACAGCCCGCACCACTGCATCGCGGCCAGCCCCTGGGTGAAGGCCGCCGGGTTGAACCAGTCGGTGGGCGCGCCCAGCAGCAGCGAGCCGTCGGTGTGGAACCGGCGCAGCTTGCCGAGGGTGCGCGCCGCGGCCGGGTCGTCGAAGCCCACGTCTCCGCCGGGGGTGACGAGGGACAGCCCGGCCGCGTACAGCGGCGTGCCGCCCAGGGCGCCCGCGCCGCCGGAGTTGCCCAGGAAGAGCCCCTTGACGTCCTTGCGCGTCAGCCGCCGGGCGGCGTCCACGAGCTCGTCCAGCGACTGCGGCGGCCGCACGCCCGCCGCGTCCAGCATGCTCTTGCGGTAGTACAGCAGCTGGGTGTCGACGAGCTGGGGGATGCCCCAGACGCGGTCCCGGTAGGTCCGGGGCGCGAGGATCACGGGGTCGAATTCGCTCTTGACGTCCTTCAGCAGGGCGGTCAGGTCGGTCACCTGGCCGGCCTGGATCTGCTCGATCGTCGGGCCGGCCACCTCGAAGACGTCCGGCCCGGAGTCCGTCAGCAGGGCGGCGGCGGTCTGCTGGTCGTAGTTCCCGGGCCGCCACTCGATCCGCACGGCGGCGTCCTTGTATGCGGCGGCGTACCGCCCCACTGCCTGCCGCGTGCCCGGCTCGCCGTACTGGTGGTACCAGTGGGAGAGCCGGGGCCGGCCCGGACGGTCTTCCCCGCCGCGCCCCGTGTTGGACCCGCACCCGGTCAGTGCGATGCCCGCACCCCCGGCCAAGAGCACTCTGCGGCTGATCGGCATGTTCGGTTCTCCCCCTCGCGGTCGGGACCGTACGGACCAACGATCAACGATGGGGGAGGATTACGACAGGCCGATTACCGCCGTGTCCCGGTCCGCCGGGCGGCCGGTTCCGCGCCGATGCGGAAGCGGAGGCGGCAGATCACCGCGTCCGTGTCGCGGCGGACCGCGTGGGCCACGACCGCGCCGCGCTGGTTCTGGAGCAGCCGCTGCCAGAGATGGGCGGGCTCGACCTCGGGGATGAGGACGGTGACGCGGTTGTCGGGGTGCCGGTCGGTGAGCTCGTGGACGTAGGAGACGATGGGGCGGCCCAGGGCGCGCGTGGGGGCGGGCAGTTCGACCAGGTCGACGCCCGGGTTCCACAGCTCCCAGTCGCGCCGCAGCGACTCGGCGGCCCGTGCCCCCTCCGCGTCGGGCTGGACGGCGGTCACCGCGACCACCTCGTCGCCCAGGGACACCGCGGCGGTCAGGGCCTTGCTGGTCAGCCGGGAGAGGGAGGAGACGGGCACGACGACCACGCTGTGGCAGCGGCGCGGCGCCTCCGGCACCCGGCCCAGCCCCAGCCGCTCGCCGATCCGCCCGTACGAACGGTGCACGGCCTCGAAGACCAGCACCATCAGCGGCAGCGCCAGGACGATCAGCCAGGCGCCCTCCTCGAACTTCGTGGCCGTCACCACGACGGCCGACACCCCGGTGAGCACGGCACCGAAGCCGTTGAGGAGCGCCTTGCCGCGCCGGCCCGCCGAGCGCTCCTGCCGCCAGTGCCGCACCATCCCGACCTGGCAGATCGTGAAGCCCACGAACACCCCGATCGCGAACAGCGGCACCAGCGTGTTGACGTCGCCGCCGGAGAAGACCAGCAGCAGCGCGGAGACCGCCGCGAGGGCCAGCACGCCGTGCCGGTGCACCTGCCGGTCCGCCTTGAGGCCGAAGACGTGCGGCAGGTAGTTGTCCCGGGCCAGCAGGGCCATCAGGACGGGCAGCCCGCCGAAGGACGTGTTCGCGGCCAGCGCCAGCAGCACGACGGTGGCGAACTGCACGACGTAGAAGGCCCAGTTGTGGCCGAGCGAGGCGTCGGCGAGCTGCGCGAGGACGGTGACGCCCTCGACCGGCTGCAAGTGGAAGCGGCCGATGAGCACCGCCAGGCCGACCAGCATGACGCCCAGCAGGGCGCCCAGCGCGACCTCCGTGCGCTGGGCCCGCCGCTGCGCCGGGGCGCGGAACGCCGGCACGGCGTTGGCCACGGCCTCCACGCCGGTGAGGGCGGAGCAGCCGGCAGCGAAGGCCTTCAGGAGCAGCAGGACGCCCACGGACGTGGCGTTCCCGGCGAGGGCGGAGGCGTGCCCGGCGGCGGCCTCGGTGCTCGCGGGCGCGTCCCGCAGCAGCCCGGCCACGATCATCGTCAGGACCGAGCCGACGAACACGGCGGTCGGCACCATGAACCACTTCGCGGACTCGGCGATGCCACGCAGGTTCACCCCGGTCACCAGGGCCAGCACGGCCAGGCAGATCCACAGCCGGTCGGCGTAGAGGTGGGGGAAGGCGGAGGTCAGGGCGGCGACGCCGGCGGTGACCGACACGGCCACGTTCAGCACGTAGTCCAGCACCAGGGAGGCCGCGGTCACCAGGCTGGTGCGCCGGCCGAGGTGCCGCTTGGCGACCGCGTACGAGCCGCCGCCGTCCGGGAACGCCGCGATGACCTGCCGGTAGGAGGCGACGAGGACCGCGAGCAGGGCGGCGATCGCGAAGGTGACGGGGAGCGTGAAGCCCAGCCCGTACGCGCCCGCCGCGGCCAGCACCAGGACGATCGACTCGGGCCCGTAGGCCACCGACGCCATCGCGTCCAGGGAGAGGGCCGCGAGCCCCTGGGAGGCGGTCAGCCGGTGCCGGTCCTCGGCGGAGGGCCGGGCGGCGCCGGTATCCGGCGGTTCCTCGCCGGCCCCTCCGGGCTGCTTGTTCGCGTGCGCGAGCAGGGACATGCTGTTCGTACCTCCGTGCCGGGGACGCCCAGCGTGCAGCCGCCCCCGTGCGCCCGCGCACACCCTTGGCGGCCTCTTGGCGCGTTCCGGAGGGATCTTCACGCGTTCTTGACGGCCCGGGCCGGGTGACGTCAGCAGGGCGTAAGGGTTGGCCCGAGCGGCGTCAGCACCCCGTCAACACCCGGCGCCCGCCCCCGGGCCGGGCCTAGCGTCACGAGCATGGGACGGCGACAGCTCTCGAAGGCGCGGGCAGGCGGCCCCGTCGCGCGGACGGCACGGACGAAGGCGCAGCCGCCGGGCGGCGAGGTCCTCGCCCACGACCGCGGCTGGCGGCGCGAGGCGCGGGCCGCCTGGTACTGCGGCTCCGCCCTCACCGGCGTCCTCGTCGTCGCCGACCTCACCCGCGGTGGCCTCGACGGGCCGCGCGCCGCCTGCTGGGCCGGCCTCGGAGCGCTCCTGCTGGCCGTCCTGCTGCCGCAGCGCGTCACCGCCGGCCACGACTGGCTCGCCGTGCGCGGCTTGCTGGGCGAGAAGCGCGTCCGTACGGACCTGCTCACGCAGGTGCGCCGCGCGGACGGCATGACGCCGCGGCTCGTGCTGCGGGACGCCGGGGGCCGGCGCGTGGAGTTCGACCCGGAGGTGCTCGTCGCCAACCCGCTGCTGTGGCACCGGCTGGACTCGGGGGTGCGGCGCGCCCGCGAGAGCGGCCTGCTGCGGGAGGGGGACGCGCCGCTGGCGGAGCTCGCGGAACGGATCGACGGGGAGGGGGCGCGGCGCCTGCTGGAGACTCACGACGGGTGAGGCCAGGCCTCCGGTGCGGCCCCGGCTACAGCCAGTCGTACGTGACGCCCGTCAGCCGCTCCGACGCCGCCCAAAGCCCCGCACTCGCCCGGTCGTTGCGGGTCCACGGCGCCCGCACCGCCCGCCGCGTAGGCGCCCCGGCACTGCGGAACTCGAAGCGCGGCCCGAAGTAGTCGTCCTGCCGGACGTCCTGCGCGGTCGCCGCGTACAGCGTGGGCAGTGCACCGGCCTCCGGGCTCTGCGCGAAGAGCCGGTTGAGCAGCTCGGCGGTGTGCTCGACCGAGGCGCGGCCCTCCATCCGCGCCCCGGCCGTCTGGAGGTTCGTGGCCGCGTAGCCGGGGTGCGCGGCGACGGCGACGACGCGCGAGCCCTCCGCCGTCAGCCGCTGCGACAGCTCGTGCGTGAACAGCAGGTTGGCGCTCTTGGAGCGGCCGTAGGCGAGCCAGCGGCGGTAGCGGTGCTCCATGTTGAGGTCGCGGGGGTCGACCGTGCCCAGGACGTGCAGCCCGCTGGCGACGGTGACGACGCGCGCGCCGTGCCCGGCCTCCCGCAGCCGCGGCAGCAGCAGCCCGGTCAGCGCGAAATGGCCGAGATGGTTCGTGCCGAGGTGCATCTCGAAGCCGTCGACCGTGCGGCGCTGCGGCAGCGCCATCACCCCGGCGTTGTTGATCAGCAGGTCGAGCCGGTCGCCGGGCAGGTCCGCGGCGAAGTCCCGCACCGAGGACAGGTCCGCGAGGTCGAGCGGGGCGAACTGCACGTCGGCACCGGGCGCCGCCCCCCGGACCCGCTCCTCGGCGGCCTTGCCGCGCGTCGCGTCGCGGCAGGCCAGGACGACCCGCGCGCCGCGCCGCGCCAGCTCGCGGGCCGTGACGTAGCCGATGCCGCTGTTGGCGCCCGTGACCACCGCCGTGCGGCCGCTCTGGTCGGGGATCTCGCTCGCGTTCCATCCAGTCACGTCTGCTGCGCTCCTCTGCGGTCCGCACCCGGCACATACGCGTCAGTAGCCCTCGTCGGTCCCAGCGTAGGCGAGGGCGGGCGGGTGCAGGGCGGGCATTCGCCCGATACGGTGGCCCGCGCGCGAGGCGCGTCCGCTCAGCGCAGCCGGACCGTATACGCCGGGACCGACACCGCGGCGTCGTCCAGGCACCGGCCGTCCGTCAGGTCGAACCGCCGCCCGGCCGGCGGTGAGGTGACGTACGGCCGCCCGCCCGCCGAGCCCAGCGGGCCGCGCGCGAGGACGAACGCCCCGCTGAACGGGTCCTGGTTGCCTATGGCGTACGCGCGTCCCGCCCGGTCGACGAAGACGGCGGCCTGCTGGCCGTCCGGCAGCAGGACCGCCACCCCGCGGCCGGGCTTCAGATCGCCCAGCTCGCAGAGGGCGTGCCAGCGGCGCCCGAGGAGCGCCTCTACGCGTACGGATGCGCGTACGGCCTGAGGCGCGGACCCGGGCGCGGGCTCCGGCGTGGGCGCGGGTACGGGCGCGTGCGGGAGCTGCTCGGGAGCGACGGTCATCGCGGGGAGTCCCTTCGGGAGAGCGGGCAGGGACGCTGGGGGAGCGGGCCGGGCTGCGGAGCGCCCAGCACTGTCGCACAGCCACCGCCGTCTGTCGCCACCGTGGCACACGTTTTCACCACAGCTGTGACGGCGGTGTGTCCGGCTCCGGCGGTCGTGTGTCACGGCTCCGAACGGGCTCTCCGGGAACGGGCTGCCGCCCTCCTCCGCAACCGAGTTGGGCCGAGCCCGTACGATCGCCGGGGTGACCACCGACATATCTCTGACGACGCTGCTCGTGCTCTGCCTCGCCGCGGCCGCGGCGGGGTGGGTCGACGCCGTGGTGGGCGGCGGCGGTCTCCTGCAGCTCCCCGCACTGATGGTGGCCCTGCCGCACGTCCCTGTCCCGCACGCCATCGGCACCAACAAGGCGGTCGCCATCTGCGGCACCGCGGCCGCCGCCGTCACCTACACCCGCCGCGCACCGGTGAACCGGCGCACCGCCCTGCGCATCGGCCTCGCCGCGCTTGGCGGCTCCTTCGCGGGGGCCTTCTTCGCCTCCGCCATCAGCAGTGCCGTGCTGCGCCCCCTGATCATGGCGATCCTGGTGGCCGTGCTGGCCTTCGTACTGCTGCGCCCCGCCTTCGGCACGGACGCGCTCCCCACCGCCGAGAAGCAGGTCTCGCGCCGCCGCGCCCTCGCCGCGATCCTCGTCGCGGGCCTCGGCATCGGCTTCTACGACGGGCTCATGGGCCCGGGCACCGGCACGTTCCTCGTGCTCGCCCTCGCCGCGATCCTGCACATGGACCTGGTGACGGCCTCCGGCACCTCCAAGATCGTCAACGTGTGCACCAACGTGGGCGCGCTCGTCACCTTCTCCTTCCAGCACGCCGTGATCTGGCAGGTCGCCGCCCCCATGGCGCTGTTCAACCTCACCGGCGGCGCGCTGGGCGCGCGGATGGCCCTCAAGCGCGGCAGCGGCTTCGTCCGGGCGGTCCTCGTCGTGGTGGTCCTGTCACTGGTGTGCAAGCTGGGATACGACCAGTGGGGCAGCGGCTGAGCTGCGGAAAGACCGCGAAAGGGCGGTGGGAGGGCTGTGGGAGGACGCCGCGCTGCGCCGAACGGCCGACCTTGCATAAGAAATCCCTTAAATAGGCCCGGCGCGATCCGGTGCGCCCGTTGAATGCGGCTAGCCTGACCACTACCTTCCTGACGTGGTGGGGGTTCTCGTGAGTTTCTCCCGGTGGGGCCGGGCCCGGTGGGTCCGGGCCGTGCTCGCGGGGCTCTATGTCGTCACCCTCGCGGCGGCCGTGCCGCACGGGGCCGGTGGTCACGGCCGGGAGGGCAGCTGGTCCAGCGAGGAGGCCCGGCGGTTCTGGGGCCCGACGCGGATCGAGCAGGCGGCGCGGGGCGGGGCCGACGGCGAGAACGGCGACGCCGTGCCCGACGCGCAGCGCATCACCGGCAGCGCCCGCCACTTCGACGGGGTGCCGTCCGTGGGCGTGCTCGTCTCCGTCGGCGAGGACCTGCGCGACCACCACTGCACCGCCAGCGTGGTGCACAGCCCCAAGGGCAATCTGATCGTCACCGCCGGCCACTGCTCCATCGGCGACGACGCCGCGTTCGTCCCCGACTACCGGGCCGGGACCGGCAAGCAGCCGTACGGGGTGTGGCCCCTGGACCGCGTCTTCGCCGACCCCCGCCGCAGCGACACGGGCGCGGGCTCCGACCTGGACTTCGCCTTCGCCACGGTCAAGGCCGACAGCCGGGGCCGCCAGGTCGAGCGCGTCACCGGCGCCAACCGGCTGGTCCGTACACCGGGCTACGTCAACCGCGTCACGGTCATCGGCTATCCCGACGCGGACGACGACTCCGCCGACGAGGCCATCCGCTGCACCGCCATGACCACCCGCCTCGAAGAACGCAACCAGCTGCGGATGCGCTGCGACGGCTTCGTCTCGGGCACCTCCGGCAGCCCGTGGCTCACGCACTTCGACGAACGGACGCGCACCGGCGACCTCGTGGGCGTCCTGGGAGGCCTCAACGGAGGCGGGCCGGACGGCGACGAGAGCGCGGCGATCTCGTACAGCCCGGTCAACGACGACGAGATCTTCAAGCTGTACGTGGACGCCATAAACGACCGCGAGCCGGCCCGGGACTAGGCCGGCCCGGCGGACCGGGCGCTATTGCGCGAGCGCCTGCTCCACACCCGGCTCGTGCGGCCCCAGGAACCGCGGCCCCGGCCGCACGAGCGCGTCCAGCGCGGCCTTCCCCGACGCGAACACCTCCCGCGCACCGCCCGCGTACCAGGTCACGTCGTGCTTCGCGGTGACCCCGACCCCGTACGCGTCGATCCCCGCCGCCCCGCACAGCGCCAGCGCCCGCCGGACGTGGAAGCCCTGCGTGATGAGCACCGCCTTCTTCACGCCGAAGATCCGTACGGCGCGCGTGCAGGAATCCCAGGTGTCGAAGCCCGCGAAGTCGCTCACGACGCGGTCCGCCGGCACCCCGCGCTCCGTCAGATACGCCCGCATCGCGTCCGGCTCGTCGTACTCCTCGCGGCTGTTGTCGCCGGTGACCAGCACCACGCGGACCTTGCCCGCCCGGTACAGCTCGACCGCCGCGTCGAGGCGGTGCGCCAGGTACGGGGACGGCTTGCCCTCCCACAGGCCCGCGCCGAAGACCATGGCGACCGGCGCGGACGGCACGTCCTCGACGGTCCGCACCCGCGGCTCCGCCGCCGCGTACACCCACGTCGCCGGCAGCAGCGCGAGCACGCAGCCGGCCACGGCGGCCCACAGCAGCCGCCGCCGCTCCCGCCGCGTCCGCGGCATCCGTACCCGCATCCGCAGTACGCGGCCCCGCATCATGTCCATCACTCTCCCCGTCGACCGGTAAGAACGCACCGGACACGCGTACGGTTCCGGCCCGGCCGCCGCCGTCGCTGCTGTCAGACCCGGCGGTTACCGTCGGAGTATGAACGGAACGGCACGCACCGCGGGCGAGCAGCCCCCCATCGCCGGATACGACGAGCAGGACCTGGAGCGCTGGGCTCCCGAGCCCGACAAGCGCCCCGGCCGCACCGCCTTCCAGCGCGACCGGGCCCGCGTGCTGCACTCCGCCTCCCTGCGCCGCCTCGCCGGCAAGACCCAGGTCGTCACGCCCGGCGTCAGCGCCCAGGCCTGGGACGCCAGCCCCCGCACCCGCCTCACCCACTCCCTGGAGTGCGCCCAGGTCGGCCGCGAGCTCGGCGCGGCCCTCGGCTGCGACCCCGACCTCGTCGAGACCGCCTGCCTCGCGCACGACCTCGGCCACCCGCCGTTCGGCCACAACGGCGAGCAGGCGCTCGACGAAGTCGCGGGCCCGTGCGGCGGGTTCGAGGGCAACGCCCAGTCGCTGCGCCTCCTCACCCGCCTCGAACCCAAGCGGTTCGTGCCCGCGGGCGACGGCGGCGGCGAGCCCGTCAGCGTCGGCCTCAACCTCACCCGGGCCGCCCTCGACGCCGCCACCAAGTACCCCTGGCCGCGCGGCGGCCACCCCACCGACCCCGCCTCCCGCAAGTTCGGCGTCTACGCCGACGACGTGCCCGTCTTCACCTGGCTGCGCCGCGGCGCGCCCGAGGGCCGGCAGAGCTTCGAGGCCCAGGTCATGGACTGGGCCGACGACGTCGCCTACTCCGTGCACGACGTCGAGGACGGCCTGCACGCCGGCCACCTCGACCCGAACGCCCTGCTCGCCGAGCCCGAGCGCCGCGAGGTCTTCGCCGTCGTCGCCGGCCGCTACGCCCCCGGCGCCGAGCCCGGCGAGCTCGCCGAGGCCCTCGACCGGCTCCTGGAGCAGGAGTGGTGGCCGCACGGCTACGACGGCTCGGCCGTGGCCCAGGCCCGCCTCAAGGACGCCACCAGCCAGCTCATCGGCCGCTTCTGCCTCGCCGCCGAGACCGCCACGCGCGCCGCCTACGGCCCCGGCCGGCTCACCCGTTACGGGGCCGAGCTCGTCGTCCCCCGCGAAACGCGCCTCGAATGCGCCGTCTTGAAGGCCGTCGCCGACCGCTATGTGATGCAGCGCGAGGACCAGGAGAAGCTCCGCGCCGAGCAGCGCGTCGTCATCGCCGAGCTCGCCGCCGCCCTCGTCGCCCGCGCCCCCGAAGGCCTCGACCCGCAGTTCCGCACGCTCCACGCCGCCGCCACGGACGACGCCGGCCGCCTGCGCGCCGTCGTCGACCAGATCGCCGCCCTGACCGACGTCTCCGCGCGCTCCCTGCTCACCCGCCTCACCGAAGGGCGTGGTGTGTCAGAAAGGTGACCGGATGTCCACAGAATCCCAGGACTTCCCCCACACCTTGCGGGTACTGACCCGTCCGGGGTAGTCCCTCTACCGGCGGCGGGCCCCGTGCGGCAACCTCTGCACGGGCCGGTTCCGGCCCGGGGGCGGTCCACCGCAGACGCACTGCAGACGCAGCGCGTGGCAGCGAGGAGGCAGCAAGTGGTCGACGCGAACCAGACGTTCGTCATCGTCGGAGGGGGCCTGGCCGGGGCGAAGGCCGCGGAGACCCTCCGCGCGGAAGGCTTCACCGGCAGGGTGATCCTCATCTGCGACGAGCGTGAACACCCCTACGAGCGGCCGCCGCTCTCCAAGGGCTACCTCACGGGCAAGGAGGAGCGCGACAGCGTCTTCGTCCACGAGCCCGCCTGGTACGCCCAGGCCGACATCGAGCTGCACCTCGGCCAGCCCGCCGTCCACCTCGACCGCGCGAACCGCTCGGTCCGCCTCGGCGACGGCACCCGCGTCCACTACGACAAGCTGCTGCTCGCCACCGGCGCCGAGCCGCGCCGCCTCGACATCCCCGGCACCGGCCTCGCCGGCGTCCACCACCTCCGCCGCCTCGCCCACGCCGAGCGGCTGCGCGGCGTCCTCGCCTCCCTCGGCCGCGACAACGGCCACCTCGTCATCGCCGGCGCGGGCTGGATCGGCCTCGAAGTGGCCGCCGCCGCCCGTTCCTACGGTGCCGAGGTGACCGTCGTCGAGCCCGAGCCCACGCCGCTGCACCCCGTCCTCGGCCCCGAGCTCGGCCAGCTCTTCACCGACCTGCACAGCGAGCACGGCGTCCGCTTCCACTTCGGCGCCCGCCTCACCGAGATCACCGGCCAGGACGGCATGGTCCTCGCCGCCCGCACCGACGACGGCGAGGAGCACCCCGCCCACGCCGTCCTCGCCGCCATCGGCGCCGCCCCCCGCACCGCCCTCGCCGAGGCCGCGGGCCTCGCCCTCGTCGACCGCGCCGACGGCGGCGGCATCGCCGTCGACGCCTCCCTGCGCACCTCCGACCCCGAGATCTATGCCGCGGGCGACGTCGCCGCCGCCGAGCACCCGTGGCTCGGCACAAGGCTCCGCGTCGAGCACTGGGCCAACGCCCTCCACACCGGCCCCGCCGCCGCCCGCGCCATGCTCGGCCAGGACGTCGCGTACGACCGCGTGCCGTACTTCTTCTCCGACCAGTACGACGTCGGCCTGGAGTACTCCGGCTACGCCCCGCCCGGCTCCTACGACCAGGTCGTCTGCCGCGGCGACGTCGGCAAGCGCGAGTTCATCGCCTTCTGGCTCGCCGAGGGACGCCTCCTCGCCGGGATGAACGTCAATGTGTGGGATGTCACGGACACCGTCCAGAAGCTCATCCGCTCCGGTGCGCCCCTGGACCCCGAGGCCCTCGCCGACCCCGGCGTCCCCCTCGACGCCCTGCTGCCCAGCCCGGCACAGTCCTGACCGGTCCGCGCCGGCCGCCCCCGCCCGTAGAATTCAGGCGTGGCAGGACGGATCAACGATGACGACGTGAAGGCGGTACGGGACGCGGTCCCGATCGACGCCGTCGTGTCCGAGTACCTCCAGCTGCGCAACGCGGGCGGCGGCAACCTCAAGGGCCTGTGCCCCTTCCACGACGAGAAGTCCCCGTCCTTCCAGGTCAGCCCGGCCAAGGGCCTCTTCTACTGCTTCGGCTGCCAGGAGGGCGGGGACACCGTCGACTTCGTCATGAAGATCGACCACCTCTCCTTCGCCGAGACGATCGAGCGGCTGGCCGCCCAGGCCGGCATCACCCTGCGCTACGAGGAGGGCGGCTACACCCCCGGCCGCCAGCAGGGCGAGCGCATCCGCCTCGTCGAGGCCCACAAGCACGCCGCGAAGTTCTACGTCGAGCAGCTCGACAGCCCCGAGGCGGAGATCGGCCGGCAGTTCCTCGCGAGCCGCGGCTTCGGCCAGGACGCCGCGGCCCACTTCAGCGTCGGCTACAGCCCCGCCGGCTGGGACCACCTCACCCGCTTCCTGCGCGGCAAGGGCTTCAGCGACAAGGAGCTGATCCTCTCCGGCCTCGCCCAGGAGAGCCGCGGCGGCCGCCCCATCGACCGCTTCCGCGGCCGCCTGATGTGGCCCATCCGCGACATCACCGGCGAGGTCGTCGGCTTCGGCGCGCGCAAGCTCCGCGACGACGACAACGGCCCCAAGTACCTCAACACCCCCGAGACGCCCCTCTACCGCAAGTCGCACGTCCTCTACGGCATCGACCTCGCGAAGAAGGACATCGCCAAGACCAGCCGCGCCGTCGTCGTCGAGGGCTACACCGACGTCATGGCCTGCCACCTGGCCGGCGTCACCACCGCCATCGCCACCTGCGGCACCGCCTTCGCCGGCGACCACATCAAGATCCTCCGCCGGCTCCTGATGGACAACTCCGGCGCCGAGGTCGTCTTCACCTTCGACGGCGACGCCGCCGGCCAGAAGGCCGCCCTCCGCGCCTTCGAGGACGACCAGAAGTTCGCCGCCGAGACCTCCATCGCCATCACCCCCGGCGGCATGGACCCCTGCGAGCTGCGCCTCGCCGAGGGCGACGCGGCCGTCCAGGCCCTCGTCGACTCCCGGACCCCGCTGTTCGCCTTCGCCATCCGCCAGGTCGTCGCCCGGCACAACCTGGACACCGCGGAGGGGCGCGCCGCCGCGCTCGAAGCGGCCGCGCCCATCGTCTCCAACATCAAGAACAGCTCCATCCAGCACGAGTACGCGGTGCAGCTCGCCGGCATGCTCGGCATCCTCGACACCCAGTTCGTCGTCCGCCGCGTCGGGCAGCTCGCCAAGTGGGCCCGCGAGCGCGGCCAGCAGCCGCCGTCCGCAGGGCGCGGCCGGGCCGCGGCGCCCGCCCCCGCGGCGGCGCAGGAGCCCGTGCGGCGCGCCGGCCCCGCGCTCAACCTGCGCAGCCCCGTCGCGCTCACCGAGCGCGAGCTGCTCAAGCTCGCTCTGCAGCGGCCCGAGCTGGTGGCCCCGGCCTTCGACGCGTACGGCGAGGACGAGTTCACCGCCGCGCCCTACGTGGCCGTGCGCCGCGCCATCGAGGAGGCCGGCGGTGTGACCGCCGCCCCCGCCGACTACCTCACGCGCGTCCGGGACGCCGCCCCCGACGACACCGTCCGGGCGATGATCACGGAGCTGGCGGTCGAGGCGATCCGGCACAAGAACGTGGACGAGGTCTACGCGGGAATGCAGCTCGTCCAGGTCCGGCTGCGCGCCGTCGAACGCCGCATCCAGGAGGTCCAGGGCAGCCTGATCCGCCTGGGCAGCCGCCCGGACCCGGAGCACCTTGCGGCCGTGCAGAACGAACTGTGGGTGCTGGAGCAGTACGCGCGATCCCTGAAGGACCGGGGCGCGGCGGCGCTCTAGCTGCGCCCGCACGGGTGAAGGCCCCGGCCCTCCGCCGCGGCGGATACAGGGTGCGGGGCTCCGCACGAGAGGAAGACCGGGGGCCGAGGTCCGTACCGCACCGTAACCACCGGTCACGGAACGGACTCAGAAAGTGCCCGCAAGCCCCTCGTGGCGGGCCCGCGTCGTACCCCACACTGGTGGGCGGTGCCTGAGTCCTCGGACGCGGCAGGCCCGGCCGCTCGGACCCGGAACTCGGAACCCTTCGCGAAGCCGCTCCTGATCCCCGGGACGGCCGGCGGCCAGGCCGCTGCCGCCCCTCCGGCGCATGCCGCCCCGAACCGGCAGCGATCACTTTGGAGGTCGCCCCCGTGCAGACCCGGACCCCGACCAGGCCCCAGCCACGGCCCGAGGCCGCCGCCGCGGCCCAGGGCGTGCCCCGGCAGCCCGCCGCACCGCAGGCCGAGAGCCTCCCCGACGAGCCGCTCCTGCCGGATCCGGCCGCGAGCCGGGCAGCGGAATCCGAAGCCGAGACCGGAACCGAGACCGGGACCGAGACCGGGACCGAAGCCGAAGCCGCGTCCGAAACGGCCTCCGCGGAGCCGGAATCCGACCCTCCGCGGGCGGCCTCCTCCGAGTCCGCCGACTCCGTACGCCCCGACACCGGCGGCCCCTCCTCCGACCTCTTCCGCCAGTACCTGCGCGAGATCGGCCGCATCCCGCTGCTCTCCGCCGCCGAGGAGGTCGAGCTGGCCCGCTGCGTGGAGGCCGGCCTGTTCGCCGAGGAGAAGCTCGCCGGCGCCCCGGACCTGGACTCCCAGCTCGCCCTCGACCTGGACCGCCTGGTCGTGCTCGGCCGGATGGCCAAACGGCGCCTCATCGAGGCCAACCTGCGCCTCGTCGTCTCCGTCGCCAAGCGCTACATCGGCCGCGGCCTGACCATGCTGGACCTCGTCCAGGAGGGCAACCTGGGCCTGATCCGGGCCGTGGAGAAGTTCGACTACGCCCGCGGCTACAAGTTCTCCACGTACGCGACGTGGTGGATCCGCCAAGCCATGTCGCGGGCCCTGGCGGACCAGGCCCGCACGATCCGCGTCCCGGTGCACGTCGTCGAGCTGATCAACCGCGTCGTGCGCGTCCAGCGCCGCATGCTCCAGGAGCGCGGCTACGAGCCCACGGCCGACGAGGTCGCCGCCCACCTCGACCTCACCCAGGAGCGGGTCAGCGAGGTGCTGCGGCTGGCCCAGGAGCCGGTCTCGCTGCACGCGCCCGTCGGCGAGGAGGACGACGTCGCCCTCGGCGACCTGATCGAGGACGGCGACGCGGCCTCCCCCGTGGAGTCGGCCGCGTTCCTGCTGCTGCGCGAGCACCTGGAGGCCGTCCTGTCGACGCTCGGCGAGCGCGAGCGCAAGGTCGTGCAGCTGCGCTACGGGCTGGTCGACGGCCGCCCCCGCACCCTGGAGGAGATCGGCCGCATCTTCGGCGTCACCCGCGAGCGGATCCGCCAGATCGAGTCCAAGACCCTCAACAAGCTCCGCGACCACGCGTTCGCCGACCAGCTGCGCGGCTATCTGGACTGAGGCGGGGCGGCCGGACCGGCCCGGTCAGCCGGCCTGGAGCGCTCCCGGATGGGTCTGTTCCCGCACGGCGGCGTACTGCTGCCGCACCGCCTGCCCCACGGCGAGGTCCTCACCCGGATCGAACGCCTGACCGGCGGCCGCGGGCCACATGGGCGGCTCGTGGGGCGCCAGCGTCCCCTGCTGGACGCCCAGCGCCCAGGCCGCCTGCCGGGCCGCGCCCAGCGCCGCGTAGTCCGCGGGCTGCGGCACGACGACCTGCGTGCCGAACAGCGCCGGCGCGATCGCCTGCACCGCGGGCAGCTCCGCCGCGGGCCCCAGCAGGAACACCCGCCGCACCTGCACCCCGCGCGTGCGCAGCACGTCGAGGGCGTCCGTCAGCCCGCACAGCATGCCCTCGAACGCGGCCCGCGCCAGGTGCTCGCGCTTCATGCTCTCGCGCCGCAGGCCCGCGAGGGTGCCCGCGGTGTGCGGCAGGTGCGGGGTGCGCTCGCCCTCCAGGTACGGCAGCAGCACGAGCCCGGAGGAGCCGGGGGACGACGCCAGGGCCAGCTCCGACAGGCCGGGGAGGTCCGTGCCGAGCAGCTCCGCCGTGCCGCGCAGCACGCGCACGGCGTTGAGGGTGTGCACCACGGGCAGGTGCATGCCGGTCGCGTCGGCGAGGGACGTGATCGTGCCGGAGTCGTCGACGAGCGCCTCGTGGTGCACGGCGAAGACCGAGCCCGAGGCCCCGAGCGAGATCACCGCGTCGCCCGGCCCCACGCCCAGCCCGAAGGCCGCGGCCATGGTCTCGCCCGTGCCCGCGGAGATCAGCAGCCCCTCGGGGGTGTGCCCGGCGGGCTCGGCGGGCGCGAGGACGTCGGGGAGCACCGCCTGGCGGCCCAGGGCGAGTTCCACCAGGTCCGGCCGCCAGGAGCCGGTCGCGGCCGACCACAGGCCGGTGCCGGAGGCGTCGCCGCGGTCGGTCGTGCGCCGCAGGGGGCGGCCCAGGAGCTGCCACACGAGCCAGTCGTGCGGCTGGAGCAGGGCGGCGATGCGCTGGGCGGACTCGGGCTCGTTGCGGGCGAGCCAGCGCAGCTTGGCGACCATCTGGCCGGGCTGCGGCACGGAGCCGACGGCCTGGGCCCACGCGGCCCGGCCGCCGAGCGCGTCGGTCAGGTCGGCGGCGGAGGGCTGCATCCGCTTGTCGTTGCCGAGCATCGCGGGCCGTACGAGCACCCCGCCGGCGTCCAGCGCGAGCAGCCCGTGCTGCTGCGCGGAGACCCCGATGGCCTGGACGCCCTCCAGGAGCCCGCCGGCGGCGGCCTCGCCCAGGGAGATCAGCCAGGCCTGGGGGTCGCCTTCGGTGTGCGGATGAGGGGCGTACCCCTGCCGGAGCACGGCACCCGTGTCCGTATCGCAGACGACGATCCGTGTGCTCTCGGTGGAACTGTCCAAGCCCGCGACTATGCCCATGCCGAGATGATGCCAAACCCCGGGGCATGCTCCGTGCCCCGGAGGGGTGTTAGCCGCCCCGCCGCCGGGCGGGGTCAGGAGTGAACCGCCGGGACGGGTGTGACCGGGGCGGGGGCATGCCGGGACAGGTCGGGAGAACGGGACCGAACGGCCGGGCCGGCGGCCGGGTCAGCGGGTCAGGTGTTGCTGGTGCCCCAGTCGTCCTCGGCGCCCTGGCCCCGCTCGCGCAGCGTCCGCACCCGCTCGGCCACCGACTCCGGCATCCGGTCGCCCGCCTTGGACAGGGCCTGGGAGGCCAGCGCCCGGCCGTTCTGCGCGGCGGACTCGACGGTGTTGCGTACGGCGGGGTTCTGGGCGATCTGCCGGGCCCCCTTGCGCAGCTGTTCGTACCGGTCCCGGCCGGCTCGCGCCCCCAGGACGTATCCGACGGCTGCTCCCAACATGAACGTCAGCCGGTAGCGCATCCCGCTCCACCCTTCCGGATCCCTCGGACACCTTGGTCGTCGCACCGTGGTCGCCGCCTACCCGCCGGGTGCGAAGGTCACTCCCGGGGTACCGATTGGCGGAGCACCCCCCTGCTTGCGCTAATGTATGTCTCGCAGCGAGCGCCCGCCGCCCGGAAGACCGGCCGGAAGGGCATTCGAGGCAAACGCAGCAGTCCCCTGTAGCTCAATTGGCAGAGCAGCCGGCTGTTAACCGGCAGGTTACTGGTTCGAGTCCAGTCGGGGGAGCGCGATCCTCTGTAGCTCAATTGGCAGAGCAGCCGGCTGTTAACCGGCAGGTTACTGGTTCGAGTCCAGTCGGAGGAGCAAGCGATCGAGGACCCCTACGGGGGTCCTTTTTCGTATCCCGATGCCTTCCGGAGGGAACCGTCCCGCCGTGATCGAAGTCCTCATGGTCAGGTAGGTCACGCAATACGCCCCCTCAGGGGCAGCAGATCGTATGAGCGGCTATGCTGCGGCAGACGGCGCGCACAGATGTGCGCGACGCGCCGTGAACGGGGCGGTAGCTCAGCCGGTTAGAGCAGCGGACTCATAATCCGTCGGCCGTGGGTTCGAGTCCCACCCGCCCCACTTTCGCGACGTCGCTGCAGAAACGATGCGACCTGCGTTTTCGAAGCCCCGCCCGGCCCGGCACCCGCTCGGCCCGGCGGGGCTTCGCGCTGTCCGGGGCCGGGGGGCGTATGACTTCGGCCACGTCCTGCCACGCGTTCCGCCTGCCCCGTCCTCGCACGGGTATGCGGCGGAATACGGCCCGGCGTCATCCTGTTGGCGCTGCTGGGCCGGTTACGACGGTCACCCGACGCCACAGCGGAAGCAGGTAGCGACGCATGAGCAGCAGCACGGTGGAGCTCACCAAGGACAACTTCGACGAGATCGTCTCCGGCAGCGGATTCGTCCTCATCGACTTCTGGGCGTCGTGGTGCGGCCCGTGCCGGCAGTTCGCGCCCGTGTACGAGGCGGCCGCGGAGCGCCACGGCGACCTGGTCTTCGCCAAGGTCGACACCGAGGCCCAGCCCGAGCTGGCCGCCGCATTCGACATCCGCTCGATCCCGACGCTGATGATCGTCCGGGACAACATCGCGGTGTTCGCGCAGCCGGGCGCGCTGCCCGAGGCCGCGCTGGAGGACGTCATCGGGCAGGCCCGGGGGCTCGACATGGACGAGGTGCGCGCCTCCGTCGCCGAGGAGCAGGCCAAGGCCGGGCAGCCGGCGGCGCAGGGCGAGGGACAGTCCTCCGGTGAGTGAGCTGCTGCTGATCCGGCACGGCGAGACGGAGTGGAGCCGCGACGGCCGCCACACCGGCTTCACGGACGTGGCCCTGACCGACCGCGGCGAGCGGCAGGCGGAGGCCCTGCGGCCGCTGCTCGCCGGCAGCACGCCCGGGAAGGTTCTGGTGAGCCCGATGAAGCGGGCCCTGCGGACGGCCGAGATCGCCGGGCTGGAGGGCGCCGAAGTCGACCCGGACCTCCACGAGTGGGACTACGGCGGCTACGAGGGCGTCACCACCGAGGAGATCCACCGCACCCGCCCCGGCTGGTACCTGTGGGACGACGGCGTCGCCCCAGGGCCGCCGGAGCACCCGGGCGAGACGCCCGAGCAGGTCGGCGCGCGCGCCGACCGGGTCCTGGCCCGCGCCGTCCCCTTGCTGGAGGCCGGCGGCGGGGACGTGGTTCTCGTCGCGCACGGGCACTTCCTGCGTGTCCTGACCGCCCGCAGGCTCGGCTTGCCGCCCGCCGCGGGCGCGCTCTTCCGGCTCGACACCGCGACCGTCAGCCGGATCGGCACCGAGCACGGGCGGCCCACGCTCGTGGCCTGGAACGTGCGATCGGCGTGATCCGGCCCTTCCCGCCGCGGCGGGCCGGGCTGACGTGATGTCGTAGAGGACCACGGAGCCGTAGCCCGGGCCCAGCCCATAAGCTGTGATCTCCGAGAACCGAGCAGTGACTGGAGGACGTTTCCGTGGCTACCACCCGCACCGCGCACACCGTCTGGGAAGGTGAGCTGCTCAAGGGCAGCGGCACCGTCACCTTCGACTCGTCCGGCATCGGCTCGCAGCCGGTGTCGTGGCCGTCGCGCGCCGAGCAGGCCAATGGCAGGACCAGCCCGGAGGAGCTCATCGCGGCCGCGCACTCCAGCTGCTTCTCCATGGCCCTCTCCCACGGCCTCACGGGCGCGGGCACCCCGCCCACCCGCCTGGAGACCAAGGCCGAGGTCACCTTCCAGCCGGGCGAGGGCATCACCGGCATCCACCTCACCGTCCGCGGCGAGGTTCCGGGGGTGGACGCGGAGGCCTTCCAGGAGGCCGCCGAGGGCGCCAAGAAGAACTGCCCCGTCAGCCAGGCCCTCACCGGGACGACGATCACGCTGACGGCCGAGCTGGTCTGACCGCCTGACCGTCTGACTCCCGTCCTCCTCGTCTACGCGGCCCGCCTTACGACGTCAGGGTCGCGTAGACGATGAGGTTCTTCTCCGGGTGCCCGTCGGCGCCGGGTCCGCCCGCGCAGGTGACCAGCCGCAGCGCCCGCTCCCCGGTCGGCCCGTAGACCTTCCGCGCCGGGAAGGCCGCCTTGTCGGCCGTCTCCTTGCCGGTGACGGAGAAGCGCAGCAGCTTGCCGTCCCCGCGCCGGACGTCGATGACCTCCCCCTCGTCCAGCTTCTCCAGGTCGTGGAAGACGGCACGGCCCTCGCGGGCGTCGCTGTGGCCGATGACGACGGCGGCTCCGGGCTCGCCGGGCGCCGCCCCGCCCGTGTACCAGCCGGCCGTCGTGCCCTTCTCCGGCGGCGGCACCTCCACGGTCCCGTCACCGTTCTTGCCGAGCCGCAGCAGCGCGCTGTCCACGCCGAGGGAGGGGATGGAGAGGCGGGCCGGCTCCTCAGCCGAGGCCGGGGCGCCGCTGGCCGCCGTGCTGTCCGCCGTGCCGGACGAGCAGGCGGTGACCAGGGCGGCGGCGAGCGCGACGGGCAGGATCAGGGCCGCTATCAGGGCGGGTACGGAAGAGGGCCCGCGGGGGAGAGGCATGGGGTGTCCGTCCGGTGTGGGGGATCCGGTCGCTGGTACCCGTCCACGCTAGAAACAGGCCGCTGCCCGGTGCCTCGGGTGAACGGCCAGTTCTGTCTCCCCCCAAAGGATGAGGATGGTTCAGGTTTGCATCACTGCGCCGCACTGACTGTTCATCCCGGGCGGAGCCGGCGGGTCCGGCGGATCCAGCGGGTCCAGCGGCCTCGGCGGACCCGGCGGATCTAGACGAACCGCTGCAAGAGCCCCCACGTGAACTCGACCACGTGCTCCCGGCGCTCCCCGGCGGCGTCCGGCGCGGTGAACGCGAGCCGCCAGCGGGTGGGGGCCGTGCCCTCCAGGGGGCGGGCGGGGGCGAAGGCACGCGCCACCTCGTCCACCGTGCACGACCAGGGCCGCAGATCCTCTACGGTGCGCAGCTCGGGGGCAGGCGCTCCGGGCGCGCGGACCAGCCACTCGTTCCACACGGCCCCGCCGGGCGCCGCCAGCACCTCGAACCGCAGGTCCGGCCAGAGCGGCAGCCGCCATGCCGACGACTCGCAGGACAGGTCGCCGATGCGGCGCTCGCCGGTGGCCTCGGGCGGGCCGAGCACCGACCGGTAGCGCGGCCCGGCCCCGCGCCGCCCGGGGGCCCGCAGCATGGCCTGCCAGCGGCGGTTGGCCTCCCGCATCTCCGCCTTGCCGACGCCGAGCTCGCGCAGGGCGTCCTCGACCAGGCCGGGCTGGTGGTCGGCCATCCGCCGCAGCAGGACGAGCTGGAAGCCGAGGGGCCCGAAGGCGCCACCGGCGCCTCCGCCACCGGAGTCACCGGAGTCACCGGCGGAGTGTGCGGACTCGGGTACGGGCTCGCGCGCTGGGTTCATGGAGGCATCGTCGCGCACGGGAGGCGGGCGCCGCCGGGCCCCGCCCGTTCACTGGCTAGGGTCAGGACGAGCGATCAACAGCGTACGGAGGCTTCTGATGACCGGCTCGACGGCGCCGAACGGCACCCCCGCCCCACTGCTGCGGCTGCGCGGGGTCAGCCGCACCTACGGGGAGCGGAAGGCGCTGCTCCCGCTCGACCTGGACCTGGAACCCGGTACCTGTACCGCCCTTTTCGGTCACAACGGCTCCGGCAAGTCCACGCTGCTGCGGATCGCGTGCGGCCGGGACGAGCCGACGAGCGGCACCGCGCAGTTCGCGGGCCGCAAGATCTCGGAGGACGACCCGGAGGTGCGGGCCAGGGTCGCGGTCGTCGGCGACACCGTCGCCACGTACCCGGACCTGACCGTGCGCGAGCACCTCGAACTCGTCACCGTCGCCCACGCCGTGGAGGACGCCGACGCCTGGATCGACGAGGTGCTGGCCGACCGCCGGCTGTCCGGCCACGCGCAGGCGCTGCCCGGCTCGCTCTCCTCCGGCCAGCTCCAGTCCCTGCTGCTCGCCGCCGCCCTCGTCCGCCCCCGCGACCTGCTCGTCCTCGACGAGCCCGAACAGCGGCTCGACCCGGACGCCCGCGTGCGCCTCGCGGAGCTGCTGAAGGGCGAGAAGCGCGACGGCGTGGCCGTCCTGCTGGCGACGCACCAGGCCGAGCTCGCGGAGGCCGTCGCGGACCGGATGATCGCCCTGGAGGACGGCCGGGTGATCGCCCAGGGCCCGCCGGCGAAGGTCCTGGGGAAGCTGGGGCTGCACGGATGAGCCACGACGCACCGGGCGGCGCGGGCGACGTCCTCGACGACGACGAGCCCGCATGGAGCGAGGAAGAGGACGACCGCACCGCCGAGGCGCTGCGCTGGCTGCGCGAGAAGCGCAAGGCTCACCGCCGCCAGAAGGGCCGCGACATCGCCGTCCTCATCTACTCGGTCGTGCTCCTCGGCGGCGCCTACGGAGGCGGGTACACCGTCGACTTCCTGCGCCGGATCCGGCTCGGCGCGGACTACAGCGCCGTCGGCGCGCACGTCCAGGGCGCCCTGCCGGCCCTGTTCACGCTCCTGACCGCCGCCCTGGCCCTGTTCGCCGCGCGCGACGCCCTGTGGCGCGGGCCCGTCGTCGTCCCCGCCCCCTCGGTCGGCTGGCTGCTCACCCATCCCGTACGCAGGGCGGTCGTGCTGCGCCCGTGGTTCTGGCTGTCGGCGGGGGTGTCGGCCGGCACCGCCCTGGCGGCCGCGTGCGCCGCGGCCGTCGTCCTGCGCATCCTGGGCCTGGCCTCGCTGGGCGGCGCCTTCCTCGCGCTGCTCCCGGCGGCCGTGTGCCTGCCGCTGCTGGCCGTCGCGGCGGGCATGGCGGTGGAGCACCGGGCCGGGCTCGCGCGCCTCGTGCGCCGCTTCTCGCCGGCGGCCGTCGTCGTGCTGATGCTGCTCGCCGGGCAGACCGCGGCCGCCGCGTACGGGCACCGGAGCGCCGTGCTGGAGCAGGTGGAGCTGTGGTCCGGGCCGTGGGGCTGGGCCGCCCAGCCCGTCGTCTCCGTCACCGGCGGCCACGCCTCCGGCTGGCCGGCCGCGGTCGTCCTGCTGGTGCTCCTGACGGCCGCGGGCCTGGTGCTGGGGCACCGGGACGCCGCGCTCGTGCCCACGGCGCAGCTGCGGCGGCGTGCGGCGACCGCCCAGACCGTGTCGTCGGTGATGTACTCGGCGGAGCTGCGGGCCGCCAAGCTCGCCCTCATGGACGCGGCCGCCGACGGCCCCGGCGCCGGCCGCACGCGCCGCGTCCGGCTGCCGCGCCCGCGCAGCAAGTACCTCGTGGTGGTCTGGCGGGACCTGCTGTCCCTGCTGCGGACGCCCGCCCGCCCGGCGAAGGCGCTGATGTGGCTGGCCTCGGCCACGGCGGTGGCCGCCCTGGGCATGCAGTTCAGCGGTGCCGCCCGGGTCATCGGCCTCGTCGCCGCCCTGTTGTTCGGCTACGTCGCCGTGGGCGCCCTCGCCGAGCCGGCCCGGCTGGAGACGGACGACGTGCGGCGCGCGGCCTGGTCCCCGTTCCGCTTCCGTACGCTCATGCTCCAGCACGCGGTGGTGCCGGCGGTGCTGGGCGCCCTGCTGGCGCTGCTCGCGGCGGTGCCGTTCGCGGTGGCGGGGGAGCCGTGGGCGCTGGTGCTGATGCCGGTGTGTGCGGTGCCGTTCGCCGCGACGGCGGTCTTCTCGGCGAGCCGCGGACCGGCCCGTCTGGAGCTGATGTTCTCCGGTGTGAGCACGCCGATGGGCGACCCCGGCCCGCTCCGCTTCTTCGCCTGGTACGCGGCCGGGCCGCTGGTGTCGGTGGGCGTGCTGGGGGTCGTCCTCTACGGGGTGCTGAGGCGTGCGCCGGATGCGGGTGCCGTGGCTGTTGCGGCCGGTGTGGCGGCGGTGTTGACGGCGGGGCTGCTGTTCTTCGCCGCACGGGCCGCGGACCGCCTCGTACGTCCCGGCAAATGACGGAAGGCGACGGGAGTTTGCGTCCTTCTCGCTGGTCACGGTGGTGCGTAACTCCGGCATATTCACCTGAACAGGCGATTCCGCCTATGAGTTGACGGGAGCACACTCGGGAGCAGGATGGTGCGCGCCCTCCCTCCACCGAAGCTCCCGGCAGCCGTCTCGCCGGGATGTCAGCGAAGTGAAGGAGGACCCATGTTCTCGTCCACTACTCGCCGCGTGGCCGCCGGTGCGGCCGCCGTCGCCGGGGCGCTCAGCCTCGGCCTCGGAACCACGAACGCCGCCGCGGCGGACGACGATCCCCTGGCCGCCGTGCTCCAGTGCACGGGCCCGGTGTCGTTCACGGTCAATGTGTCCACGGGCGCCGTCGTCGGAGGCGGCAACCTCCGCTGCACGGCGGCCGGCACGCCCTTCGTCACCTCCGCCAGCCTCACCGTCCTGGCGGGCTCGGCCACCGGCTCGGGCGGGTTCGTGAGAACGACGACCCTCGACCGGCTGCTCTACAACACCGGCGAGGAGACGTCGGTCAGCGCCGTACGGGACTACACCGGCCTCGGGGCCGGCACGCTCGAAGCCGGCCGGGGCAGCGCCGTGGGCGGGCGGTTCACCCCCTCCCGCTACAGCGACGCGGGCGTCGGCTCCAGCACCCAGACCGGCACTCTCCGCACGTTCAGCCTCAGCCGGTACACCCTGACGCTGAACGTCCCCTGATCCACCCCGGAAGGCGCCCCGCTCCGCCCGTGCGCCCGGAGCGGGGCGCCGTCACGCCCCCGTGACCCCGTCCACCCGCTCCCGCACCAGATCCGCGTGCCCGTTGTGGCGCGCGTACTCGCCGATGAGGTGGAGGAGGACGAAGCGCAGCGAGTACGTCTCGCCGCCGGCGGTGAACGTGTCGTCCAGGGACGCCTCCGCCACCACCGCGTCGGCCAGGCGCTGCTCCTCCAGCAGGCACGCGTAGTCCTCGGCGGCGCGGGCCGGGTCGCACTCCTCGAAGTCGGCGTTCCCGTTCTCCGCCGTGCCGTGCAGCCGGGGCACGTCCTGGCCGGCGAACCGCTCGCGGAACCAGATGCGCTCGACCTTCGCCATGTGCCGGACCAGCCCCAGCAGCGACAGGTCCGACGGCGGCACGGACCGCTCGGCCAGCTGTTCGCCGCTCAGCCCCGCGCACTTGTGGAGCAGGGTGCTGCGGTGCCAGGCGAGGAGGCCGGTGAGGAGGGTGCGTTCGCCGGCCGAGAGGGATCCGCCGGGCCGGGTGATTTCGGGTGCTGTCCATGTCATCCGGCGATCATGCCCATGTCCGTACGGCTGCGCGAGCGCTTTCCCCCGCCGCCCGGGCCCTCCGCGCCCCCCGCCTTCCGCGCCCCCGGCCCCTCCGCGCTGCCTCGTGGCCTCAGCGCTTCCCGGTCGTCAGCCCGCCCCGCCCTCTTCCGGCTGGAGGACGACGAAGTCCGCCCCCGCGAGGTCGAGGCAGACCGCCAGCCGGCCGACGCCCTCCGCGGTCTCCGGGCCCATCTGGACCGTGCCGCCGCCCTCGACGACCTTCGCGACCGTCGCGTCGCAGTCCGCGGAGCCGAAGACCGGGTGCCAGTAGGGGCGGCCGCCGTTCAGGGCGAGGTGCTCGGCGGGGAGCTCCATGAGGCCGCCCTGCATCCGCTCCTTGCCCCGGCCCGCGGGGGTGATCAGGGAGTACGTGCCGCCGCCGCCCGGCAGGTCCATGTCCTCCGTGGCCCAGCCGAAGACCGCGCCGTAGAACTGCTTCGCCGCCGCCGCGTCGGTGGTGTAGAGCTCGGTCCAGGACAGGGTGCCCGCCCGGTCGGCCGTGCCCAGGCCCGGGTACGTCCCCGGCTGGAAGACGGCGAACTGGCCGCCCTGCGGGTCGGTGAACTGGGCCATCCGGCCCTCGCCCTCGCCGGGGCCCATCGGCGGGACCCGCACCGTGCCGCCCGCGCGCTGCACGGCCGCGGCCGTCGCGTCGCAGTCCGCGGTCTGGAAGTAGATCATCCAGGCGGACCGGGCGCCCTCCTCGGTGAGGGGGCCCATCCCGGCCACGGTCTCCCCGCCCAGCCGGAAGACGCCGTAGCCGCCCGTCTCGGGGCCGTGGGGCTCGAACTCCCAGCCGAACACCGACCCGTAGAAGCGCGCGGCGGCCGCGGTGTCGGGCGAGCCGAGGTCGAGCCAGGAGGGGGAGCCGGGGACAAAGTCGGTGGTGATCATGGAAGCGATCTCCCTTCGCGGATCCTCTGCGAAGCCAGCCTGACACCCGCCACTGACAACCGCCCGTCGGCGCAGGTCCGGGCGCGCGTCACCCGGTCCCACCACCCCGCGGCACGCCCTCCGGCCCGCCGGAGGGCGTGCCGCCCGGCCCCCGTCAGTCCCCGCTGTCCTGGTGCGCCCGCAGCCCCACCACGGTGATCCCGTCCCACAGCGTCAGCTCTTCCACGATCGGGTAGGCCGGGCCCTTCCCCTCCAGGCTCAGCACCACCCCGGCCTCCTTGGCCTTGCCCTTCTCCCGCGCGTCCGCCGCCTGCTCCGGCTCGATGTGGACGTCCGTGACCCGGAAGCCGCGCTTCGTGCACAGCTCCAGCACCCGCGGCAGCAGCCCCTTGCGGGTGCGGTACGACAGGTGCAGCTCGACCCGGTCGCCGGGCACGAGCGCCATGCGCCGGGTGATGACGGGGAAGCCCCGGACCACCAGGAAGTGCACCAGCGTCGCGGCGGCGCCGAGCAGCGGCAGGCCGCCGCCGCAGGCCATGCCCAGGGCGCAGGTCAGCCATATCGTGGCCGCCGTGGTCAGGCCGCGCACGGCGTCGCGGCGCACGAAGATCAGGCCGCCGCCGATGAAGCCGATGCCGGAGACGATCTGGGCGGCCACCCGCGAGGGGTCCTGCCGGGCCCCGGCCAGAGCGGACACCGCGCCGAAGCCGTGGATCGAGACCTCCATGAACAGCGCGCTGCCCACCCCGACGAGCGTGTGGGTGCGCAGCCCGGCGCTCTTCTGCTGCACCTCGCGCTCCAGGCCGATGAGCGAGGAGAGCAGCAGGGCGATGCCCAGTTCGGTGAACTGACGGGCACCTTGGCCGATGGCGGGGTCGAAGAGCGGGACCGCTAAGAGATGCGCTATGTCCATTGCGCCATTGTGGCTTGAACTCACCTGTCTTAAAAGGGAGTTGACAGGCCGTCTATCGCCGGGCCGGGCGCGGTCGGTACCTTCCGCCTCATGCATCCCACAAGACTCGGTGGCATAGCCCTCGCAGCCGCCCTCCTGGCCGCCGCCGTCCCCGCGACCGCTGCCGCTGCCGGCGCCCCCGCGCCCCCGCCCGCCCTCACCACCGAGGAGCAGCGCCTCTCCGGCCCCGTGCCGCAGGAGATCCTGCGCCGCGGCGGCTTCGCCGACGCCGCTCCGGACTTCGCCGCCGCCCTGGGCCGCACCCGCACGTTCCCGCAGGCGCAGCGCCTCGCGACCGACGAGGGCCGGCGGCTGTGGCGGCGCGCCGTGGACCGGGCGCAGGGCCGCGGGCCCGGCCCGGAGCGCGCCGGTGACCTCAGCCGCGACGACGACCGCCCGCTGTACTGGGCACGGCTCGGCATGACCCGCGCCGTACAGGAATGGAAGCCCGCCTTCCGGCTGTCCGGGGCGCAGCGCGCCGAGCTCGCCGGCCGCGTCGAGCGCTCCTCGCGCGGCCAGGACTCCCTCGACCTCCCGGCGGGCACGCAGGTCAAGCGCGTCGTCATCACCGGCTTCGACCCCTTCCAGCTCGACGCGGACCCCCGCCGCTCCAACCCCTCCGGCGCCGCCGCCCTCGCCCTGGACGGCACGACGGTCGACACCCCGGCCGGCCCGGCGCGCATCGAGGCCGCCGTCTTCCCCGTCCGCTGGGCGGACTTCGCCGACGGCACGGTGGAGCGCACGCTGCTGCCGCACTTCCGGCCGGGCCCCCGCCGCGTGGACCTCTTCACCACCATCAGCCAGGGCCGCCCCGGACGTTTCGACGTCGAGCGCACCAACGGGGCCTGGCGCGGCGGCTACCCGGACAACGCGGACGTCTCCCGCACGGAGACCGTGCCCGTACCGCCCGGCGTGCCGACCGTCCGCCCCCAGCCGCAGTGGACGTCGACCAGCCTCCCGTACGCCGCCATGACCACCGCCACGACGGGGCCGTTCCCCGTGCACGACAACACCGAGGTCACCGAGATCCCCGCGGGCGCCACTGAGCCGGTCGACCGGCCGGACGGGCCGACCCCCGGCTCGACCGCCCGCGCCGGCGGCGGGGGCGACTACCTCTCCAACGAGATCGCCTACCGTGCCACCCTGCTGCGCGACGCCGTGCGCCTGCCCGTCCCCGGCGGGCACCTGCACACCCCGGTGCTGGAGTTCGGCCGAGGGAACGCCGATCCCGCGACCGGCACGGTCACCGACCCCGAGTTCGTACGGAACCGGCTCGCGATCGTCGCCCAGGTGCGGTCGCTCACAGTCGTGGCCCTCGCGAACGCCCGGACGCCATGATGGACGGATGATCATTGCAGCAGCGCAGTTCACCGCCCGGCCGGGCGACATCGAGGCGAACGCGGCCCGGATGGCCGCCTTCGTCACCGAGGCGGGAGAGCGCGGCGCGGCCCTCGTGGTCTTCGCCGAGCTCGCCGTCACCGGCTACGAACTGGACGCGATCGCCGCCGCCGGGGGCCGCCTGCTCCTGGACGCCGACGACCCGCGGCTCGCCCCCGTACGGGAGGCGTGCCGGGCCGCGGGCGTCGCCGCCGTGGTCAACGGCCCCGGGCGGGCCGCCGGCGGCCCCGCGATCAGCAGCTTCGTCTACGGCCCGGACGGCGCGCCGCTCACCCGCTACGACAAGGTGCACGTGACGGAGACCGAGCGCGCCGCGGGCTTCGTGCCGGGGACGGGCGAGGGCCGCTTCACGCTGGACGGCGTCGGCTTCGGCCACGTCATCTGCTACGACGCCCACTTCCCGGAGTGCGCGGCCCGTGCCGCCGCCGACGGGTGCCGCGTGCTGGTCGCCAGCTCGCTGTACGGGCGGGGCGGCGGCGCCCGGGAGCGGATGGAGATCTTCCCGGCGCTCGCGCGGGACAACGGTCTCCACGTGCTGCTGGCCAACCACTACGGCCCCTCGGGCCCCTACGACGCCTGCGGCCTCAGCGCGGTCTGGGCGCCGGACGGCAGCGTCCTCGCGGAGGGCCCGGCCGAGGGGGAGGGGCTGGTGACGGCGGAGCTGTCCCTCAGCTGAGGGCGCCCTCGTCCGCCGCCTCGGGCTCGGGCCCGGCCTCCACCGGGTCCTCACCCATGAGGTCCCGTACGAGCAGCGTCGCGCCCGCCACCGCGCCCGGCATCACGAACACCGCCACGACCGGCACGAGGAAGAGGAGCGCCAGCGGCACGCCGAAGCCCAGCG
Source organism: Streptomyces sp. SCA2-17 (assembly GCF_044336695.1). Classification (NCBI taxonomy): domain Bacteria; kingdom Bacillati; phylum Actinomycetota; class Actinomycetes; order Kitasatosporales; family Streptomycetaceae; genus Streptomyces; species Streptomyces sp. SCA2-17. The sequence continues at coordinate 1,706,145 of NZ_CP117521.1, read as the reverse complement.
TGAGCAGCTTGCGGGAGCGCAGCAGCCGCAGCCGCTCGCGCAGCGGCACGCCGCGGCGCTGGAGGGCCACCGCGGTGAGCTCCTCGGCGAGGAAGAAGGCCGAGAAGCAGAGGGCGATCGCGGGGACCACGGTCTGCCCGACGAACGGCACGAAGCCGAGGGCGAAGAACAGCACGCCCCAGGCGGCGGCGCGCACGAGCACCGCGAGGCTCTCGCGGGTGGAGATCCACAGCTCCCGCCACAGCGGCAGCCCGGACTCGGGCGCCTCGCCGCCCACCGAGCGGTCGACCCGCGCGGACAGCTCCTCGTAGAAGGGCTGGCCGACCAGCAGGGTCACGGCCGTGAAGGAGATCATGGCGAGCAGCAGGCCGCCGCCGAAGAGGAGCACGGTCAGCGCGCCCCGGAAGAGGCCGGCCCACGGGGAGGCCCAGTCGTCGGCGAAGGGCGTGGCCCAGGCGACGGCGTCGTCGCCGTACAGGGCCAGGCAGACGACCGCGGCCGCGTAGCCGACGAGCGTGATCAGCCCGGGCAGCAGCCCGAACCCCCACTGCCGCCGGTTGCGGGCCACCCAGCGCTGGCCCTTGCCCAGGTACGTCATTCCCGCCATGAGATCTCGCATGGCGGGAAGGGTATCCGGCGCCTCCGCGGCATGATCACGGGCGAGGGTGCCCGGGGTCACGGCCCGCCGCGGAGGCGGTCCGGATCAGAACGTGACGATCATCTTGCCCGTGTTCTCGCCGCGCAGCATGCCCAGGAACGCGTCCACCGCGTGCTCCACGCCGTTCACGACCGTCTCGCGGTACTTGAGCTCGCCGGAGCGCACCCAGCCGCCGACCTCCTGCACGAACTGCGGCTGCATCGCCGCGTGGTCGCGGACGAGCACGCCCTGGAGGCGCAGGCGCTTGCCGATGATCGCGACCATGTTGCGCGGGCCCGGCTGCGGCTCGGTGTCGTTGTACCCGGAGATCGCACCGCAGAGCGTGGCGCGGCCGTGCACCTTCAGCGCGCCGATCGCGGCCTCCAGGTGGTCACCGCCGACGTTGTCGAAGTAGACGTCGATGCCGTCGGGCGCGGCCTCCTTCAGCTGCTCGGCGACCGGGCCGTTCTTGTAGTTGAACGCGGCGTCGAAGCCGTACTCCTCGACGAGGGCCTTGACCTTCTCGTCCGTGCCCGCGCTGCCGATGACGCGCGAGGCGCCCTTGAGCTTGGCGATCTGGCCGACCTGGAGGCCGACCGCGCCCGCGGCGCCGGAGACGAAGACGGCGTCGCCCTCCTTGAAGGAGGCGACCTCCAGCAGGCCGGCGTAGGCGGTCAGGCCCGGCATGCCGAGCACGCCGAGGTAGGTCGACAGGGGCGCGAGCTCCGGGTCGACCTTCACCGCGTTCTCCGCGCCGACCACCGCGTACTCGCGCCAGCCCAGGCCGTGCAGCACGTGGTCGCCGGGCTTGAAGGCGTCGCTGCGCGAGGCGACGACCTCGCCGACCGCACCGCCCTGCATCGGCTGGTCCAGCTCGAACGGCGGGACGTAGGAGCGGACGTCGTTCATCCGGCCGCGCATGTACGGGTCCACGGACATGTGGATCGTGCGCACCAGGATCTGTCCCTCGCCGGGCTCGGGCACGGCGACCTCGCGCAGCGCGAAGTCCTCGGGCTTCGGCCAGCCGTGCGGGCGGGCGACGAGGTGCCATTCACGGCTGGTGGTGGGCATTGCGGACATGAGACACGGCCTCCTGATGCTTCAGCTAGTGAAACAACCATGCGCCTCGATATTTCATGTTGTCAAGCAACGCGGTAGCCTGGGTGTCATGGTCCCCCGAACCGATGCCCTGACCCGTGAGGTGGTCGACCTCATCGCGGCCGTCGTGGCCCGCTACCACGAGGAGTACGAGGCGGCGGCGGCCAAGCACGCGCTCACCGGCGCCCAGGCCAAGGTCCTCGCCCTGCTCGCGCGCGAGCCCATGCCGATGCGCCGGATCGCCCAGCTCCTGAAGTGCGAGCCGTCCAACGTCACCGGCATCGTCGACCGCCTGGAGGCCCGCGGCCTCGTCGAGCGCGGCCCCGACCCGGACGACCGCCGCGTCAAGCTCGCGGCGGCCACCTCCGCCGGCCTGGAGACCGCGGACCGCCTGAGCGAGTCCCTGGACTTCGCCCGCGAGCCCCTGGCCGGCCTCTCGTCCGAGGAGCGGGGGGTCCTACGGGATCTGCTGCGCAGGATGCTGGGGCCCGGAGCGGCCGCGCCCCGTTAGGGGCGCGGGGAACGGCGCGACCAGCCACCTGTGACCCGCAGCCGACTGACTGCACCCTGCCCCGGAACCCGGGGCCGTCAGGCCCCTCACGCGGGGAACCGCAAGTCCCCCGCCCGCACCACCGTGCCCAGGCGCGGCATGTTCAGCGTCACCGAACCCCGGTGCTCCTCCGCCGTCAGCGCGCTCATCGCGTCCTCCACGAAGACCAGCCCGTAGCCGTGGTCGGCGGCCGCCCGGGCCGTCGACTCCACGCCCAGGTTGGTGGAGATCCCGCCGAGGACGAGCGTCCGCACCCCCCGCTCCCGCAGCAGCGCGTCCAGCTCCGTGCCGTGGAACGCGCCCGGCGACCGCTTCACCACCTCGGCGTCGCCCTCCTCGGCGACCCCGGTGAGCAGCCCGCTCCCGGGCGGCTGCTCCGCCGGCCCGGGCCGCTCCGTGCGGACCACGACCACCGTGCCGCCCGACTTCCGGAACGCCCGCGCCAACTCCTCCGCCGTACGGACCACTTCGTCCCCGCTGCGTGGGGCGAGGGGGAGCGCGACCATGCGCTCCATCAGGTCAATGAGGACGAGGGCGGTGGTCCGCGGGTCGATTTCCGTCATGGCCAGACCGTACCGGTCGGCCACGGGCCGCGGGCGGCCTCCGGGTCCCCTCCGGGATGACGATAGGTAAAGCTTGTCCGACGTTCACGTGGCAGCCCGCGCCCCGTCGTCACCCCCGCCGTACGGAAGTTGACTCCCGCGGGGGTGAACTTGCTTATGAGTAAGGTGTGTTCATCGGATACCGTGCTGGTCGGCAGGCACGGACGCCTCCGGGCGCGTGTGTGCGGTGCCGGATGTCCGGAGCGAGGGTACGTACGTTCGCGCCGCGCGCAGCCCGCACGGCCCGTGTCTGACCGGGGCGGGGCCACCTGACAGGCCCCGCCCCACCAATGCCTTCTTTAAGAAGGGTGCTTCTCGGCCGTGACGGTCCGGTAGGCCAGCGCCGCGAGCTCGCCCTGGCCCTGCGTGCTGGGATGGAACCAGTCCCACTTGCTCAGCGCCTCGCCCGTGAACGCGTACGCGGACACCGACCCGTCGAAGCGGCACAGCGCGTCCCGGCGGCACACGTCCTTCAGGACCGCGTTGTACTCGCCGACCCGCTTCACGACCTGGGCGCGCCGCTGCTCCGCCGCGGGCTCGGCGGACTGGGAGTCCTTGAGCATCGAGGGGCAGATGCCCAGGTTCCAGACGGTCTTGGCGTAGCTGTTCGTGCGCCCCTGCGACCACAGGCGCTGGAGGTCGGGCACGCCGGCCACGTAGAGCTGGGACTTCGGGAGCGCCGTGCGCAGGCTCTTCACCGAGGACTCGAAGTCCGTGCGGAACGCGCTCACCGGGGTCATGTCGGCCACATGGTCGCGGCAGGCGTCATTGGCGCCCAGGAGCACCGTCACCAGCTGCGGTTTCTGCGCGACGGCGGACTGCATCTGGCCCGGGAGGTCGGCCATCCGTGCGCCGGTCCGCGCGTAATTCCAGCTGCTGGCCGCCGGTGCGGCCAGCAGTCGCCGGGCCAGGCTGTCGACCTTGGTGCCGGTGGCCCAGGAGACCTCCGGGCAGTCCTTGAGGATCGAGCAGGCGTCGAATCCGCGCGTAATGGAGTCACCCAGCGAGGCGATCGACGCGGGGTGGGTATTCCACGCGGGAGCGGCCGCCGGCCGGGCGCTCGGCTTTCCGGCGGAGGCGTCCTCCTTGCCGGAGTCACACCCCGTGACCAGGAGGGCGGCCGAGAAGGCGGTGGCCGCCGCGACGGCGGCCCTGGCGGCCCCGCGCGCCTTCCGTCCCGTGCTGCGGTGCATCGCTTTTCCCCTCCGGCCGGGTGATATCTGTTCGGGTCCGACGGTACGTCACCGCGGGGGTCCGTTCGCACGGTAGCTTTTCCCCGGGGCGGTCGTGCCGTGCCCCGGGGCGGCTTTGCACTTCCGGCACAACGGAAATACGACACGTCACATCCTGTCCCTTTCAGGAGAAATGCTCCCGATGGTGTTTACTGTTGGTAACCTCGCGAGCTGGTGCGGGAGTGGCCATTGGGGCAGAATGTCTCATGCTGTCCCGGGCGGGACCGGTACGGGTGCGAGGCCGCTGGGGAAGGCGAACCTCGAACCGCACTGGAGGTCCCGGTGACGACACGTGGAGTTCTGTACGTGCACTCCGCGCCGCGCGCGCTGTGCCCGCACGTCGAATGGGCAGTCGCGGGCGTGCTCGGCGTGCGGGTCACCCTCGACTGGATCCGGCAGCCCGCCTCGCCCGGCACCTGGCGCGCCGAATTCTCCTGGCAGGGACAGGTCGGCACCGCCTCCAAGCTCGCCTCCGCACTGCGCGGCTGGCACCTCCTGCGCTTCGAAGTGACCGCCGAGCCGTGCGCCACGGCGGAGGGCGAGCGCTACAGCTCCACCCCCGACCTCGGCATCTTCCACGCCGTCACCGGCATCCACGGCGACATCCTCGTCCCCGAGGACCGGCTGCGCGCCGCCCTCGCCCGCGCCGCCCGCGGCGAGACGGAGCTGGAGGCGGAGGTAGCCAAGCTCCTGGGCAAGCCGTGGGACGACGAGCTGGAGCCGTTCCGGTACGCGGGAGAGGGCGCGCCGGTGCGCTGGTTGCACCAGGTGGTCTGAGCGGCGCGCTTGCCCGGGCGTGCGCGCTTGCCCTGGAGCGTGCTCCAGCCCCTAGCGTCGGGGCATGACCGAAACGCGCACGCCGTCCGTCACCCTCACTGTCACCGTCCTCGGCACCGGCATCATGGGCGCCGCCATGGCCCGCAACCTCGCCCGCGCGGGCCTCTCCGTCACCGCCTGGAACCGCAGCCGGAAGAAGGCCGAGCCCCTCGCCGCCGACGGCGTGCGCGTCGCGGACACGCCCGCCGACGCCGTCCGCGGCGCCGACGTCGTCCTGACCATGCTCCGCGACGGGCCGGCCGCCCTCGACGCGATGCGCGCCGCCGCGCCCGGGCTGCGGCCCGGCACGGTCTGGGCCCAGTCGGGCACCGTCGGCCTGGAGGGCTTCGACAGCCTCACGGCCTTCGCCGGCGAGCACGGCCTCGTCCTCGTCGACGCGCCCGTCCTCGGCACCAAGCAGCCCGCGGAGGAGGGCAAGCTGACCGTGCTGGCCGCCGGGCCGGAGGAGGCGCGGAAGGCCCTGGAGCCCGTCTTCGCCGCCATCGGCAGCCGGACGGTGCTGCTCGGCGACGACGCCGCGAGCGGCACGGCCACCCGCCTCAAGCTCGTCATCAACAGCTGGGTCCTGGCCGTCACTCATGGCACGGCCGAAGCGCTGGCGCTGGCCGAGGGCCTCGGCGTCGACCCGGCCGGCTTCCTGGACGCCGTCGCCGGCGGCCCCCTGGACATGGGCTACCTGCGCGCCAAGGCCGCCCTGATCCTCAGCGGCGACCTCACCCCGTCCTTCACGACCGCCACGGCCGAGAAGGACGCCCGCCTGATCGTCGCGGCGGGACAGCAGGCGGGCGTACGGATGGACGTGGCGGCGGCAGGCGCGGAACGCTTCCGCCGGGCAACCGAGCAGGGCCACGGAGAGGAGGACATGGCGGCGTCGTACTACGCGTCCTTCGACGCTTCCTGAGGGCGAGGCGAGGGAGCGGGCCGGTGCGGTGGTGTCAGCGGATGTCGTGGTCGGGATGGGCCTGGTCGTACGCCTGCCGCGCCTCCGCGATATCGGCACGATGCGCGAGGGACCAGTCGGCGAGCGCCTTGACCAGGTGGGTCAGGCCGGCCCCGTTCTCGGTGAGGCGGTAGTCGACCTGGGCCGGCACGGTCGGGTACACGGTGCGGAGCACGAGGCCGTCACGTTCGAGCCTGCGCACGGTGAGGGTGAGCATGCGCTGGGAGATGCCGTCGATGGCGCGCTGGAGCTCACGGAAGCGGCGTGGGCCGCCGGCGAGTTCGACGATCACGAGCACCGACCACTTGTCGCCGATGCGGTCCAGGACGTCGCGGATGCCGCAGTCCGGGTGGTCTTCGCGTCCGCACGGGTCGAGTTCTGCCGGGGTAGTGGTTACCCCGGTGTGCGTGAGTGACATCAAACTGCCTTCTTGTGGCCGGTGGGCGTGCGGTCGAGGATCAAGCGTAGTTACTGATGAGAACCACTGCGGAAGACTGCGATTGATCATGATTTTGGTGACCGGAGCGAACGGGAATCTCGGCTCGGCCAGTCTTGCGGCGCTGCGCGCCCGTGGCGCCGATGCGCTGGGCGGCAGCCGCACGCCGGGCGAAGGGATGCGGCGCCTCGACTTCGACGACCACGCGAGCCTCGACCTCGCCGGCGTGTCGACTCTGGTGCTCGTCTCCGCCGGCTACGGCGAGGACGACCAGGTCGTCGCCCGGCACGCGGCGGTCCTGGACGCCGCCGTCCGTGACGGCGTCGGCCACGTCGTCTACACGAGCCTGACCACTGCCGGCGATCACCTCGGCTTCGCCCTGGCTCACCGTGCGACCGAGCGCCTGGTGCGGGCGAGCGGATTGCCGTGGACGATCCTGCGCAACGGCCTGTATGCCGAACTCTTCGGCGGTCTGCTGATGTGGGCCGGCGACGGTGTGGAGTCCGCGTTCGGGGACGGTGCCGTGGCCGCGGTCCCGCGCGAGGATCTGGCCGAGGCCGTGGCGGTGGTGGCGTCGGATCCCGCGCCCCATCGCGGGCGCGTCTACGACCTCGTCGGCACGCCGATCACGGCCGGGCAAGTGGCCGGCGAACTCGGCGTCGCGCACCGTGCCATCAGCCTGGGCGAGTACCGGCGCCGGCTCCTTGAGGAGGCGCCGGGGCTGCTGCCGTTCCAGCCGCCGATGCTCGCCTCGATCGCCACGGGCATCCGGCACGGCTTCCTGGACGGCACCGCGCCCGATCTCACCGATCTCCTCGGCCGCGCGGCCCGCTCCCCACTGGCCACGGCCGTTGCGGCCGCGTCCGCCGCCAGGCCGGAAGCGAGCGGTGTCCTCTCGGACGGGGCCTTCGCGCCCGCGGGCTGACCGTCGGCCTGTTCCGGCCCGCGCCGCCACGTCAGAGCAAGTGGTCGGCCTTGCCCGCCTTGATGTCGCGGATCAGGGCGCGGAGGGCGTCGTGGGTGTCGGTGATGTAGTGCTCCTCGGACCCGGATACGGCTATGTAGGCGTTCCAGGCCGCGTCGGTGCCCACGCGGAAGCAATTCGCTCCTTCACCGCAGAAGGACTCTTCCCAAGCGATCATCGGCATACGGCGTTCCCTGGAGCTGGTGGACGATATCGCGGATGAAGTCACGTGACGGCCCGGGTGCGAGCGTCACCGCCTCCAACTGCTCCAGCTGGGTACGGTACTTCTTCAGCCGCATCGGGGACCTCGGCCTCGGCGTAGACGACCGAGTGGCCCGCCAGCGTTGCTGCTCCTCGCCGCAGTCGTTCACGAATGCGGCGGCGACCGGGGCATCAGCAGGAGCGGCCCCACCACCGAGGGCACCCGCGTCTGGGCCCGGCTTCCGCTCGCCGGCTGAGGAACAGCGAGGCCCGCCCCGGAAGAGATTCCGGGGCGGGCCGTATGCCGTAAGAACAGCGCGGTCAGACCGAGCGCAGGGCCAGGACCACGTTGTGGCCGCCGAAGCCGAAGGAGTTGTTGATCGCGGCGATCGTGCCCTCGGCGGGCAGGGCGCGCGGCTCGTCGCGGACGATGTCCGCGTCGATGTCCTCGTCCGGGTCGTCGACGTTGATGGTCGGCGGGGCCGTGCGGGTGTGCAGGGCGAGGACGGTCATGACCGTCTCGATGCCGCCCGCGCCGCCCAGGAGGTGGCCGGTCATCGACTTGGTCGCGGAGACCGCGACGTGGTCGAGGTCGTCGCCGAGGACCTTGCGCAGCGCCTTGATCTCGGCCGCGTCACCCTGCGGGGTGGACGTGGCGTGCGCGTTGAGGTGCACGACCTCGGACGGCTTGAGATCGGTGTTGTCGAGCAGGCTCTGCAGCGCGGCGGCGATGCCGCGGCCGGTCGGCTCGGGCTGGGCGATGTGGTGGCTGTCCGCGGACAGGCCCTGGCCCAGGACCTCGCAGTAGACCCGCGCGCCGCGCCGGGCGGCGTGCTCGGCCGACTCCAGGATCACGACGCCGGCGCCCTCGCCGAGGACGAAGCCGTCGCGGGCCTTGTCGTACGGGCGGGAGGCCTTCTCGGGCTGCTCGTTGTTCTTGGACATCGCCATCATGTTGGCGAAGGCGGTGATGGGCAGCGGGTGGATCGCCGCCTCGGTGCCGCCGGCGACGACCACGTCGGCACGGCCGGTGCGGATCATCTCGACGGCGTAGCCGATGGCCTCGGCGCCGGAGGCGCACGCGCTGACCGGGGTGTGCACGCCCGCCTGGGCGTTCACCTCCAGGCCGACGTTGGCCGAGGGGCTGTTCGGCATCAGCATGGGCACGGTGTGCGGGGAGACGCGGCGGACGCCCTTCTCCTTGAGCACGTCGTACTGGTCGAGCAGGGTGGTCACGCCGCCGATGCCGGAGGCGATGACGGTGCCGAGGCGCTCGGGGGCGATGGAGGAGTCCTCGCCGGCCTTGGCGGTGTAGCCCGCGTCGGCCCAGGCCTCACGGGCCGCGATCAGCGCGAACTGCGCCGAGCGGTCCAGCTTGCGGGCGAGCGGGCGGGGCAGGACGTCTTCGGGGTCCACCGCGGCAACGGCGGCGATCCGGACCGGAAGGTCGGCGAAGCGCTCACCCTCGAGGGGCTTGACGCCGGACCGGCCGGCGAGCAGAGCCTCCCAGGTCGTCGCGCTGTCGCCACCCAGCGGTGTGGTTGCGCCGATACCGGTGACGACCACGGTGCGATTGGTCGAGCTCACAGGAATTCTGTCTCCACGTGTAGAGGTGCTGGTGAAACCGCCACCGCCGGGGTGGCGACGAGCGCTCGGGTCAGTCCTGGTGCTTCAGGATGTAGTCCGCGGCGTCACCGACGGTCTTGAGGTTCTTGACGTCCTCGTCGGGGATCTTGACGTCGAAGCGCTCCTCGGCAGCCACGACGACCTCGACCATGGACAGCGAGTCGACGTCCAGGTCGTCGGTGAAGGACTTGTCGAGCTGGACGTCCTCGACCGGGATGCCGGCGATCTCGTTGACGATCTCGGCGAGGCCCTTGAGGATCTCTTCCTGGGTGGCGGCCATGTGGCGCTCCTTCTATCTGTGCGGTGGAACCTGCGTGGTAAGGAACTGCTGGTGCGGTGAGGTCTGCGCGGCCCGGCGGTGAGGCCGGCCCGCGACGATCTCGCCTAGGGGAGGGTAACGACCGTGGCGGCGTAGACGAGACCCGCCCCGAAACCGATGACGAGCGCGGTGTCCCCGCTCTTCGCGGCGCCGGTGGCCAGGAGCCGCTCCATGGCCAGGGGAATGGAGGCCGCGGACGTGTTGCCCGTGGTCTCCACGTCACGGGCGACCGTGACGCTCTCCGGCAGTTTGAGGGTCTTGACCATCGAGTCGATGATCCGCATGTTGGCCTGGTGCGGGATGAAGACGTCCAGGTCCTCCACGCTGACCCCGGCGTCGTCCAGCGCCTGCTGGGCGACCTTGGCCATCTCGAAGACGGCCCAGCGGAACACCGCCTGGCCCTCCTGCGTGATGGCCGGGTAGCGGATCTCGTCCAGGGGCGTGCGGGCCTCCGGACCGTTTCCGCCGGGGACCGGGGTGGTGCGGTAGGCGTCCCAGCCCCGGGTCTGCTTGATGGTGTGCGACTTGTCGCCCTCGGAGCCCCACACCGTCGGGCCGATGGCCGGCTCGGCGGAGGGGCCGACGACCACGGCGCCCGCACCGTCGCCGAACAGGAAGGCCGTCGCGCGGTCCTCCAGGTCGGTGAGGTCCGACAGCCGCTCGACGCCGATCACCAGGACGTGCTCCGCCGAGCCCTCGACGACCATGCTCTTGGCGAGCGTCAGGCCGTAGCCGAAGCCCGCGCAGCCCGCCGAGATGTCGAACGCGGCCGGCTTGCCCGCGCCGATCTTGTGCGCGATCTCGGTGGCGATCGCCGGGGTCTGGTGGAAGTGCGAGACCGTCGAGACGATCACGGCCCCGATCTGCTCGGGGGTGATGCCCGCGGCGGCGATGGCCTTGCCGGACGCCTCGACCGACATCGCGGAGACCGTCTCCTCCGGGCCGGCCCAGTGGCGGGTCGCGATGCCGGAGCGGGAGCGGATCCACTCGTCCGAGGAATCGATGTGCTTAAGGATCTCCTCGTTCGGCACCACCCGGGTGGGGCGGTAGCCGCCCACGCCGAGGATGCGCGCGTACGGGGCACCCTTGCTCGGCTTGATCTTCGCGGTCATGCTCTGAGGCTCCTTATTCGGCCGGGGACCCGGCGGGTGCGGCGTACTCGGCGATCAGCTCACGGGCTGCGTCGAGGTCGGCCGGCGACTTCAGGGCCAAGGTCTTCACGCCGGGCAGCGCACGCTTGGCCAGGCCGGTGAGCGTACCGCCGGGGGCCACTTCGAGCAGGGCCGTCACGCCGAGCTCCTTGAACGTCTCCATGCACAGGTCCCAGCGGACCGGGTTGGCCACCTGGCCGACCAGCCGCTGCACGACCTCCGCGCCGGAGGCCACGACGCCGCCGTCCTTGTTCGAGACGTAGCGGGTGTGCGGGTCGGCGGGGGACAGCTCCTGCACGGCGGCCTCCAGGGCCGACACGGCGGGCGCCATGTGGTGCGTGTGGAACGCTCCCGCGACCTTCAGCGCCACGACCTTGCGGGTGCCCTCGGGCTTGTCCTCGGCGAGCGCCGCGAGCTGATCGGCGGTTCCGGCGGCCACGATCTGGCCCGCGCCGTTGACGTTCGCGGGGGTCAGGCCGAGCTTCTCCAGGTGCGGCACGACGACCTCGGGGTCGCCGCCGAGGAGGGCGGCCATGCCGGTCTCGGTGATCGCCGCGGCCTCGGCCATGGCCAGGCCGCGCTTGCGGACCAGCTCCATCGCCGACTGCTCCGGCAGCGCACCGGTCAGCGCGGCGGCGGCGAGCTCGCCCACGCTGTGGCCCGCGGCCGCGCCCACCAGGCGGGTGAAGTCCTCGGCCGTGGGGAACAGCTGCCGGGCGGAGACCAGGGCCGACGCCACGAGCAGGGGCTGGGCGACGGCGGTGTCGCGGATCTCGTCCGCGTCGGCGTTCGTGCCGTAGTGGACGAGGTCCAAGCCGATGGCGGCCGACCACTCACGGAGCCGGTCTTCGACACCGGGGAGGTCGAGCCAGGGGGTCAGGAAGCCGGGGGTCTGAGCGCCCTGGCCGGGAGCGACGAGTACGAGCACCCTCACACTCTCTCTCGTGGACGGCTCCGGCCACCCGTGGGGATGGGGACCAAGAACCGTCAGGGGAATTGTTGACGTTCGACAAAAGGCTAAAGGGCCGTCTCCGTGTCGGCCAGACGCCCCAGGATGAGCGCGATTCGCAGCGTGAACGCCGACCGGACATCGGAGGGTGACCACCCGGTGACGTCCGTCACACGTCGGAGGCGGTATCTCACGGTGTTGGGATGCACGAACAGCATCCGTGCCGCCCCTTCCAAGCTACTCGCCTGCTCCAGGTAGACACTCAACGTCTCCAGCAGGGCGGAGCCCGCTTCCTGGAGCGGTCTGTAGATCTCCTCCACCAGCTGATCACGGGCCGTAGTGTCACCCGCCATCGCCCGCTCCGGCAGAAGATCATCCGCAAGGACCGGACGGGGGGCGTCCGGCCACGCCGCGCACGCTTTCAGGCCGGCCGCGGCCGCCTGCGCCGAGCGCGTCGCCGACAGCAGGTCCGGCACCACCGGGCCGGCCACCACGGGGCCCGCCGCGAACGGCCCGATCAGCGCCTTGGCCGTCTGCAGCGGCTGGTCGGAGCCGCCCGCGATCACCACCAGCCGGTCGCCGAGGACACCCGTGAGCACCTGCACCTTCGCGTGCCGCGCCGCCCGCCGGATCGCCTCCACCGTCAGCTCGCTGTCCCCGTTCGGGGCGGTGCCCAGCACCACGCTGACGTTCGCCGGGGCGCTCCAGCCCAGGGCCGCGGCCCGCGACAGGGCCCCCTCGTCCGCCTCGCCCGACAGCACCGCGTTGACCACCAGCGACTCCAGCCGGGCGTCCCACGCGCCGCGCGCCTCGGCGGCCTGCGCGTAGACCTGCGCGGTCGCGAACGCGATCTCGCGGGCGTAGACCAGCAGGGCCTCCCGCAGCACGCCCTCGTCGCCCGGCGCCGCCACCTCGTCGATCGCCGACTCCATGACCTCGATGGTCGTGCGGACCATCTCCACCGTCTGGCGCAGGGTGATCGCCCGCGTCAGCTCGCGCGGGGCCGTCCCGAACACGTCCGTGCTGATGGCCTGCGGTGTCTCCGGATGCCGGAACCACTCCGTGAAGGCCGCGATGCCGGCCTGGGCGACCAGGCCGATCCACGAGCGGTTCTCCGGGGGCATCGCCCGGTACCACGGCAGCTGGGCGTCCATCCGGGCGATGGCGGCGGCGGCCAGGGTGCCGGAGGACTTCTCCAGGCGGCGGAGGGTGGCGCTGTGCGGATGCGGGGTGTTAGCGGCGGGTTCAGGCACGGGGACAAGCCTGCCTTATTCGGGTCCGGTGCGGGGTCGCCGGGCTACCGTAGCCCGATGACGCACGTACAGCGGTCCGTCCAGCGAGCCGGTGAACGCTTCCGCGGCGGGGACCCGGACGCCGGGATCGAGACCTGGCACGCCTTCTCCTTCTCCGGCTTCTACGACCCCGACAACGTGCGCTTCGGGCCGCTGGCGGCCTGCAACGAGGAGCGGCTCGCGCCCGGCGCGGGATTCGCGGAGCACCCGCACCGCGACGTCGAGCTCGTCACCTGGGTGGTCGAGGGCGAGCTCACCCACGAGGACTCCGCGGGGCACGTCGAGGTCGTCCGGCCCGGTGACGTGCAGCGGCTCAGCGCGGGCGCCGGGGTCCGGCACTCCGAGCGCAACGAGGGCGCGGTGCCGCTGCGCTTCGTGCAGATGTGGCTGACGCCGTCGGAGTACGGGGACGAGCCGTCGTACGAGGTGAGGCGCGATGTCGCTGATGCGGCGCCGTACGCGTTGCCGGGGGCGGAGGCGGTGCTGCACGTGCGGCGGCTGGGGGCCGGTGAGCGGGGGGCCCTGCCGGGGGCGCCGTGGGTGTACGTGCACGTCGTCCGGGGTTCCGTCCGGCTGGACGGGGAGCTCCTGCTGGACGCGGGGGACGCGGCCCGGCTCCTCGACGCGTCCGAGGTGGAGGTCGAGGCTGCCGGCTCCGGCGCGGAGGTGCTGGCCTGGGAGATGCACGCTGAGCCGCGCTTCGGGTGAGCTCCCCGGGGATTCGCCCCGGGATTCGCCCGCCCACCCGCCCGATTACCCGGAACCTATTAACCGGGCTGCGTATTAACCCAGCTCCGCCAGCACCGCGTCCGTCAACGCCGGCCACACCTCGATCGCCCACGGGCCGAACGCCCGGTCCGTCAGCGCGACGCAGGCCGCGCCCGCCGCCGGATCGACCCACAGGAACGTCCCCGACTGACCGAAGTGGCCGTAGGTGCGGGGCGAGGACGATGAGCCCGTCCAGTGCGGGGACTTGCCGTCGCGGATCTCGAAGCCGAGGCCCCAGTCGTTGGGGCGCTGGTGCCCGTAGCCCGGCAGGATCCCGGTGAGGCCGGGGAAGGCCACCGACGTCGCCTCGGCCACGGTCTCCGGCGACAGCAGCCGCGGCGCCTGGAGCTCCGCGGCGAACCGCGCCAGGTCGGAGACGGTCGAGACGCCGTCCTTGGCGGGCGAGCCCGGCAGGTCCGTGGCCGTCATGCCGAGCGGCTCCAGGACCGCTTCCCGCAGGTAGTCCGCGAAGGGGATGTCCGTGGCCTTGGCGATGTGGTCGCCGAGGACCTCGAAGCCGGCGTTGGAGTAGAGCCGCCGCGTGCCCGGCTCGGCCATCGCCCGGTGCTCGTCGAAGGCCAGCCCGGAGGTGTGGGCGAGGAGGTGGCGGACCGTCGAACCCGCGGGCCCGGCCGGCTCGTCCAGCTCGACCGCGCCCTCCTCGACGGCGACGAGCGCGGCGTAGGCGGCGAGCGGTTTGGTGACGGAGGCCAGCGGGAAACGATGCCCGGCCGGCCCGTGGGCGCCCACCGTCGTGCCGTCGGCCCGTACGACCGCCGCCGCAGCGGTGTCCACCGGCCAGTTCTCGATCATCCGCAGGCTCTCCATGGATCCGAGCCTATCCCGGGGCCGCCGCCCGCCCGGCCCGGCCAAGATTCCCCCAAGTCTTCGCTTGCCTGGAGTGCGCTCCAGCTCTCTAGCGTTGTGGTCATCGCAAGGGCAACGACTGCGAACGCCCGCGAACAGGGGGAAGGCTCCATGACCGTCTTGGACAGTGCGCCCGTAGGGACCACGACACCGCCGGCCAGTGTGTGCGCCGTACTCGAACAACAGCGGCACGGACGCCCGGTGGGGCGCGACCGCTACACGATCAGCGAAGTGGCGGGCTGCACGGGGCTGTCGGTCCACACGCTGCGCTGGTACGAGCGGATCGGGCTGATGCCGCACGTGGACCGCTCGCACACCGGCCAGCGCCGCTACACCGACCGCGACCTGGACTGGCTGGACCTGGTGGGACGGCTCCGGCTGACCGGCATGCCGGTGGCGGACATGGTCCGCTACGCGCGCCTCGTCCGCGAGGGCGCGCACACGATGGCGGAGCGGGAAGAGCTGCTGAGCGCGCACCGCGAGGATGTCCGCAGGCGCATCGCGGAGCTGCGGAGCACCCTGGAAGTGCTGGACTACAAGATCGACATCTACTCCGACGCCCGGCGACGGGCCGAGGCCGCAGAAGGGGTCTGACGCACCGATGACCGACAGCAACGAAAAGATCGCGACCGCGGCGCTCGGCACCGGCGGGCCCGAGGTGGGCGTGCAGGGGCTCGGCTGCATGGGCATGAGCTTCGCCTACGGGCCGACGACCGACGAGGGCGAGGCCCGGGCGACGCTGGAGCGGGCGCTCGAACTGGGCGTCACCCTCTACGACACGGCCGACATCTACGGTGACGGCGAGAACGAGAAGTTCATCGCGCCCTTCATCAGAGCCCACCGCGACCAGGTGGTCCTGGCCACCAAGTTCGCGATCGCGGCCGACCCGGAGAGCCCGCAGGGCCGGACGGTCCGCAACGACCGCCCGTACATCCGCCAGGCCGTCGAGGGCAGCCTGCGGCGGCTCGGCGTCGACGAGATCGACCTCTACTACATGCACCGGCGCGACGTGAACGTCCCCATCGAGGAGACGGTCGGCGCCATGGCCGAGCTCGTGGCCGAGGGCAAGGTCAAGCACCTGGGCCTCAGCGAGGTCACCGGCGGCGAGCTGCGCGCCGCGCAGGCCGTGCACCCGATCGCCGCCCTGCAGTCGGAGTGGTCGCTGTTCAGCCGCGACATCGAGGCGCAGGTCGTGCCGGCGGCGCGGGAGCTGGGCGTCGCCCTCGTGCCCTACTCGCCGCTCGGCCGCGGCTTCCTGACCGGCTCGTTCGTCCACGCGGACAGCGAGCTGTCGAGCGACGACTGGCGCCGCACCCAGCCCCGCTTCACGGGCGACAACGCGGCGGCGAACGCGGCGCTGCTGGAGCCGGTCCGGCAGATCGCGCAGGAGCGCGGCATCAGCCCGGGCCAGGTGGCCCTGGCCTGGGTGCAGCAGCGGGCGCAGGTGCACGGCCTGACGGTCGTTCCGATCCCGGGCACGCGCCGCCGCTCCCGCCTGGAGGAGAACACGGCCGCCACCCGCATCACCCTGACGGCTGACGAGCTCGCCGCCCTGGAGCCGATCGCGGACAAGGTCGCGGGCGCTCGCTACCCCGACATGTCCCTCACGTCGGCGGCTCGCGAGTAACGAGTAACGAGTAACGAGTGAGGGGTGACGGCGCGGGTGGCGCGCCGTCACTTCCCGCCGGGAGCCACCAGCCCCGACTCGTAGGCGAAGATGACCGCTTGGGCGCGGTCGCGCAGGTCCAGCTTGGCCAGGACCCGGCCGATGTGCGTCTTGACGGTCTGCTCGGCCAGCACCAGCGCGGCCGCGATCTCCTGGTTGGACAGCCCGCGGGCGATGAGCTCCAGGACCTCGGTCTCGCGCGGGGTGAGCCCGTTCAGCCGCAGCGCGGCGCCGCCCTTGCGCGGCGCCGGGCGCTGCTGGGCGAAGTCCGCGATCAGACGGCGCGTCACGGACGGGGCCAGCAGGGCCTCCCCGGCGGCCACCACCCGCACGGCCGAGATCAGGTCCGCGGGCGGCGCGTCCTTCAGCAGGAAGCCGGACGCGCCCGCGCGCAGCGCCTCGTAGACGTAGTCGTCGACGTCGAAGGTCGTCAGCATCAGCACTTTCGGACGGTGCGTCACGCCGGGCGGCGGGCTCAGGATCCGGCGCGCCGCCTCCAGCCCGTCCATCTCCGGCATGCGGACGTCCATCAGCACGACGTCCGGGTGGGTGCGGCGGCTGACGTCCACGCCCTGCTTCCCGTCCGGCGCGTCGCCGACGACGTCGATGTCGGGCTGGGCGGCCAGCAGCGCGGCGAAGCCCGCCCGCACCATGGCCTGGTCGTCGACGATGATCACCTTGATGGTCATGGGGAGACGGGGTCCTCTTCCGGTCCTGATCCTGATCCTGGTCCTGCTTGCGGCCCTTGTCCTGCTGCCGGTCCCGCTGCCGGCCCCGCTGCCGGTCCTGCTTCCGGCCCGGTTTCCGGTCCTGCCGTGAACGGGAGCCGCGCCGCGACCCGGAAGCCGCCGCCGGGCAGCGGACCCGTGTCGAGCGTGCCGCCGACCAGGCGGACCCGCTCCCGCATGCCGACCAGACCGTGCCCCGTGCCGCCGGTCTCCACCGGCCGCGCGTCCGGGTCCGCCGCCGCGGCATTGACGACCAGCACCATGAGGCTCGTTCCGGCGTCGTCGGCGGACACCGACACGCGGGTGGCCGCGCCCGGCGCGTGCCGGACGACATTGGCCAGGGCCTCCTGCACGATGCGGTACGCGGAGAGGTCCACGGTCTGCGGCAGCGCGTCCGGCAGCGGGTCCGCCGGCATGGCCAGCTCCACCGGCAGCCCGGAGCGCACGATCGCCTCGACCAGCTGCGGGATCCGGGTCACGCCCGGCTGCGGCGCCCGCTCGGTGCCGCCGCCCGCGCCGGAGGCGTCCTCGCTGCGCAGCACCCCCAGCAGCCGCCGCATCTCGGCCAGCGACTCCCGCGCCGCCGCGGCGATCGAGGCGAACTCCTCGCGCGCCTCCTCCGGCAGGTCCGTGAGCCGGTACGGGGCGCTGTCCGCCTGCACGGTGATCACCGACATGTGGTGGGCGACGACGTCGTGCAGCTCGCGGGCGATGCGCGTGCGCTCCTCCAGCAGGGTGCGCCGGGCCCGCTCCGCCTCGCTGATCGTCTCCTGCTCGGCGAGCGCGCGCCGCGCGTCCCCGCGCTCGCGCAGCGCCCCGGCGAGCAGCATCAGCATGCCGCCGACCACGAACAGCGTCACCCACACGTTGGTGGAGCTGCGCTCGGGCGCGAAGCCCCGCAGGACCGCGCCCGTGATGCCCGTGGCCAGCCAGACGGCGATCAGGGTCGGGCGGCGCTCCCGCATGCCGACGGTGAGCAGGAGCAGCAGCATGCCGATGAGGCCCGGGGGCGACCACGGCCAGGCCCACTCGTGGTTCATGGGCTCGGACAGGATGGCCACCGCCGTGAGGGTGCTCGCCGCGAAGGCGATCGCCCACGCGAGCAGGGGCCTGCGGACGGCGAGGAGCAGCGGCGCGGTCTGGGCGACGGCGAGGGGCAGCCCGAGGCCGAAGTCGAGGCCGTACTCGTTCGTCAGCAGGTTGGCGGTCAGGGGCAGCAGCAGGGCGGTGAACAGCGCGGCGACCACGTAGGGCAGCCTGCGCACCCAGCGGCGGCGCGACCGGCCGCACAGCGGTACGGGCGGTCCGGCGGGCGTGCACACGTTGATCAGGAGCGCGCGGGCCCGGGCGAGGGGAGCGGAGGGGGACTGGGACATGACTCCTTCACCCTAGGCCGCGGCCCGCGTACGGGCGTCACACCAGGGTGGGGGCTTGCGGGTCATACCGGGGTATCACCGGTAGCAGGGGCCGACAGCGGGGGGCGGAGGCGGGGCGGGTCACAGCTCGGCCAGGAGCTGGGCCTTCTTCGCGCTGAACTCGTCGTCGGTCAGGAGCCCCGCCTCGTGCAGCGCGCCCAGGTGGCGGATGCGGTCGGCGATGCCGCCCGGGTCCGGGCGGGCGGCCGGCACGCGCGCGGCCGGCGCGCTGGGGGCCGCGGCGCGGACGGCTTCGAGGACGGCCGCGCCGAAGGGCAGCGACTCGTGCAGCAGGCCGTAGCCCATGCCGAAGACGACGGCCGCCGGATCCTGGTCGGCCTGGCCCGGCGGCCGGTCCTCGCCGCCGCGCGGCACGAGCCGCAGATAGCCGCCGGCGATCTCGGGGGAGCGCCACTCGACGCCTGAGAGCTCCTCGACGGCGAACCGCTGGTCGCCGGCCTTCCACTTGGCGGACGAGGCTCCCGTCCAGAACCAGCGGAAGGCCACGGACCGGCCGTCGAAGGAGGCCTTGCCGTCGTAGGCCTTGAAGGACGGCGGGGGAGGGGGCGCCGCGACGAGCGGGCGCTGGGCGGGATCGGCCGCGTCCGGGCCGAGGGCGGCCCGTATCTCGTCGGCGTAGTACTCGGCGAGGGCGTCGCGCTGCTCGGGCAGCACCAGCCGGTACGGGTCGGTGCTCTCCTTGAGCTGGCCGTCGGCGACGTCCATCAGCGGATCGGCGCCCGGTCTCGGCACCGCGCGCAGCACCACCGTCCCGCGCTTCCCCGGGGCCAGTTCGACGGCCGCGAGCGCTTCGTAGGGGATGCGTCGCTCACCGAGCGCCTGGAGCAGCTTCGGCGTGCGGATCCCCCGTTCGAAGCGGATGAGCACGGAGTCGGTGTCGAACTCCCAGACGGTGTGGAAACCCGTCAGCACATCACCCATGCCCGTCATCGTATGCGCCGCCCGCCCGCGCGTCCCCCTACGGGCACCGGGGAGCTACGCGCGTTGCCGGTACGGACGGCTTGGCTCACGGGGGCACCGAGGCCGGAACGTGCCGCTACGCGCCTTCGGCGCAAGTCGCGTTTCCGTCCGCGCACGCCACCGTCGCGGGGGCGCCGACGCCGATGCCCGCGAAGTTGGCGAGGCTGGTCGTGCCGGGCTCGAAGTAGCCGGCGTGGCCCTCCGCGCCGCGGGCGGACAGCACGCGCGCACCGAAGCCCTGCGAGACGGGGTCGGCGCCGTGGCCCAGGCCGCCGACCTCCAGGTGGGGCACGCCCTGGATCCAGTCGTCCGGGTCGCGCATGGCCCATATCCGGGCGCTGGTCCGCAGTTCGGAGACGTGCTCGGCGCGCATTCCGGGGCTGCCGGCGACGGCGACGTCGGTCACGCGCGGGGACAGCTCGCGCGCGGCGACGCCGCACACCACCGAGCCGTAGCTGTGGCAGACGAGGGCGACCCGCGAGTCGCCGGGCAGGGCGCGGACCGCGGCACGCAGCCGCAGCGCGCCCTCGGCGGCGAGCTTGCCGGTGGCGGCGTCCATGCCGACGCCGGCGGGCGAGGTGTAGTCGGCCCAGGCGATGACGGCCGTACGCGTGCCGGGGGCGGCCTTGCGCTCGGCGTCGTAGAGGGAGCGGGCCATGCCGACGGGGGCGCTGTAGGCGCGCTGGGACTTCTCGAAGGTGAGCAGGTTGGTGTCGACGCCGGGGACGACGACGGAGACCCGCTGGGCCCGGTCGAGGTCGCCGATGACCTCGGCGACCCGGCCGTCGCCGGTGGGATCGAAGGCGAGGATCTGCCGCCCGTCCTGCCGCAGGGATTCGAAGCGGTGCATGCGGCGCAGCGCTTCCCGGCGGCCCACGGGGCTGAGGCCGCTCGCGTGGCTGCGGCGCTTCTCGGCCGCGCGGGCCTGGTCGAGGGCGGCGCGGTTGGCGCGGTAGCGCAGGGCGGGCGGGGCGCCGTTGAGGTTGCCGACGACGAGGGGGTACTCGTCGGCGAGCTGGGTGCGCTGGGCGCCGGTGAGGCCGGCGAAGAAGCGGGCCACGGCGTCGGAGCTGGCCCCGGGAGCCGGCAGCGGCCGGCCCGCCATGGAGCCGTGCAGCCAGGCGCTGAGCGAGACCGTACGGGCGTCCCCGGCCGCCTTGTGGCTTCTGACGGCCGTCCAGCCGGTCGTGCCGAGCATCACGAAGACCACGGCCAGGGCGAGCAGTGCGCGCCACACGGTGGCCGTGGTCGTCCACGGTACGGAGGAGGGGGAGCCGAGCTCAGGGAAGGAAGTCACCGCGAAACACCCTAGGAGAAACCCGGCGGCGACTGCGGAGTCCGTGAGCTATCTCACGTTTGAGTGGGGGGAATTGAGCACAAGCGTGGTCTTCTCGATCAAGTGCGCCAGTTTTCCGCCAATGCCGGGCCCAGCTGGTCCAGATAGGCCACGGTGAGCTCGCGAAGATCGTCCAGGCCGCCCTCGCCGCGCTCTCCCCAGGCCCGGGTGGTGACGCGCATCACCCCGCCGAACGCGGCCACCAGGACGTGCGGCCGGGGGTCGGTGTGCGGATCCAGCCCCTCGCGCCGCGCGATCTCCAGGGCCAGCCCCTCCTCCACCTCCGACAGCGACCGCAGCCGCGCCGCCAGCAGCTGGGGCGTCGACTCGATCAGCCCGTACGTGCGCATGTGCAGCTCCAGCGGCACGACCGCCTCGATGACGCCGCGCGCGCCGTCCCACGTGTCGAGGACGGCTTCGCGCAGGGCGGGCAGCGGGGCCTCGGCGGCGGGCCGCGAGCGCAGCGCGCCCAGGAAGAGGGCGTCGACGGCGCTCTGCATCGCCAGCGCGACCTCCTCCTTGTTCGCGAAGTAACGGAAGAAGGTGCGCTGGGAGACCTCCGCGGCCTCGGCGATCTCGTCGACGGTGGTGCGCTCGTAACCCTTGCGGGAGAACAGCTCCAGGGCGGACCGGATCAGGGTGTCCCGCGTGCGCCGCTTCTTGCGCTCGCGCAGCCCGGACGGGGCCGCCGGGCGGGCCGCCGCACCCTCGATCGCCTGCATGGACTTTTCTCCTCCGCCACGTTTGTGCTGCTCAGGATAGCGATCCGGCGATATGGCAGACACCCGCTCATGGCGCGTGCAGCCAATTGGCAGGCACTGACATAATTCTCGGCATGACGTCTCAGACCGCTGTCGCCGAGGCGCAGCCGGACCTCGGTTCCCCCAAGGGGCTCCGCGGCCACCCCTGGCTGACCCTCGTTACCGTGGCGATAGGCGTGATGATGGTCGCGCTCGACGGCACGATCGTCGCCGTCGCGAATCCCGTGATCCGGGATGACCTCCACGCCTCGCTCGCCGATGTCCAGTGGATAACCAACAGCTACCTCCTCGCCCTCGCGGTCGCGCTCATCACCGCGGGCAAGCTGGGTGACCGGTTCGGTCACCGGCTGACCTTCCTCATAGGTACCACCGGCTTCGCCGTCGCCTCCGGAGCCATCGCGCTCTCCGGCAGCGTGTCGGCCGTCGTCGTCTTCCGGGTCCTCCAGGGCCTGTGCGGCGCGCTGCTGATGCCGGCCGCGCTCGGCCTGCTGCGCGCCACCTTCCCGGCCGGGAAGCTCAACATGGCCGTCGGCATCTGGGGCATGGTGATCGGCGCCTCCACCGCCGGCGGCCCCATCCTCGGCGGCGTCCTCGTCGAACACGTCAACTGGCAGTCGGTGTTCTTCATCAACGTGCCCGTCGGCGTCATCGCGCTCGTCCTCGGCCTCGTCATCCTCCGGGACCACCGGGCCGCCCACGCCCCGCGCTCCTTCGACCTCCCCGGCATCGTCCTGCTCTCGGCCGGGATGTTCTGCCTCGTCTGGGCGCTGATCAAGGCCCGCGACTGGGGCTGGGGCGACGCGAAGACCCTGCTGTTCCTCGCGGGCGCGGTCCTCGCCCTCGCCCTCTTCGCCTTCTGGGAGGCCAGGGCCCGCGAACCGCTGCTGCCGCTGCGGCTCTTCCGCTCCGTGCCGCTGACCGCCGGCACCGTCCTGATGCTGCTGATGGCCTTCGCCTTCATCGGCGGCCTGTTCTTCGTCACCTTCTACTTGCAGAACGTGCACGGCATGAGCCCGGTCGACTCGGGCCTGCACCTGCTGCCGCTCACCGGCATGATGATCGTCGGCTCGCCCGCCGCGGGCGCGCTCATCACCCGCGTGGGGCCGCGGATCCCGCTGGTCGTGGGCATGCTGCTGACCACCGTCGCCTGCTTCGGCATGGCCCGCCTCGAACCCGGCTCCGGCACGGGCGTGATGTCGGTGTGGTTCGCCCTCTTCGGCCTCGGCCTCGCCCCGGTCATGGTCGGTGCCACCGAAGTCATCGTCGGCAACGCCCCGCTGGAGCACGCCGGCGTCGCGGGCGGCCTCCAGCAGGCCGCCATGCAGGTGGGCGGCTCGCTCGGAACGGCCGTCCTCGGCGCCGTCATGGCCGCCCGCGTCGACGACACCCTGCCCGGCAAGTGGGCGGAGACGGGGCTGCCCGCCGGGACGCCGCAGCAGGCGGCCGGGGCGGCGGACGCCGTCGCGGTCGGCGTGGCCCCGGTGCCGCCCGGGGCGCCGCCGGAGCTGGCGGAGAAGATCACGGACATCGCGCATGACACTTTCGTGTCAGGGATGAGCCTGTCCTTCACCGTCGCGGGCGTCGTCGCGGCCTGCGCCGCCGTGGTGGCGCTGTTCACCAAGCGCGGATCGAACCCCGAGGCGGCCGCCGGCGCGGCCCACCTCTGACCCGGACGCGCGCCTTCCCCTATCAGGGCCCCGCACCGCGGGGCCCTCTTGGCAGCGTCCGTCACTCCCGTCAGGATGCGGTGTGCAACGCCATCGACACAGGGAGTGATGCTCATGCGTAGGATCCGCACCGTCGCCGCCGCCGTGGCCGCGTCCGCCGCGCTGGCCCTGCTCTGCGCGCCCACGGCCGGTGCGGCGGCCGCGGCGGGCAAGGGGCGGCTCGGCCCCTGCGCCGCCGGGCAGCTGTGCCTGTGGACGAAGACCGACTTCCACGGGACGCGCAGCACGAGCGAGCTCGCGGACATCGGCATCGAGGACTGCGTGACCTTACCGGCGGGCGGCAGCGCGACGTCCCTCGCCAACCGCACGGGGCGCCCTGTTACTGCGTATCAGAGCGCTACGTGCGGGGAGACGGGTGAGTTCACCACGTACCCGTCGGGGACGTGGGCTCCGGAGATCCCGTATGTCGTACGGGCGTACAAAGTGTGGGAGCACTGAGCGCCGGGTCCGCAGCCGGCCAGAAATCCAAACACCACGGCGCCCCCCGGGCCGGCGATGCCGGCCCGGGGGGCGCCGTGAGGGATGAAGCGGGTGACCGCCGAGCGCGAGCGACTACGCGTCGCCGCCCGCGGCGCCCGGGTCGGCCGCCGTGACGTCCAGCAGCTGGTAGCGGTCCACCGCCTGCTTCAGCACGGAGCGGTCGACCTTCCCCTGCTTGGCGAGCTCGGTGAGCACGGCCAGGACGATCGACTGGGCGTCGATGTGGAAGAAGCGACGGGCCGCGCCACGCGTGTCGGCGAAGCCGAAGCCGTCCGCGCCCAGCGACTGGTACGCACCCGGCACCCAGCGCGAGATCTGGTCCGGCACGGCACGCATCCAGTCCGAGACGGCCACGAAGGGACCCTCGGCGCCCTGGAGCTTCTGCGTCACGTACGGAACGCGGAGCTCCTCCTCCGGGTGCAGGAGGTTGTGCTCCTC
Organism: Streptomyces sp. SCA2-17; assembly: GCF_044336695.1. Classification (NCBI taxonomy): domain Bacteria; kingdom Bacillati; phylum Actinomycetota; class Actinomycetes; order Kitasatosporales; family Streptomycetaceae; genus Streptomyces; species Streptomyces sp. SCA2-17. The sequence continues at coordinate 1,682,144 of NZ_CP117521.1, read as the reverse complement.
GGCCTCGACGGCGTCCTTGCGGAGCTCGTTCCAGGAGGTGGCCGACCAGACGTCCGCCTTGACGTCCCACTCCTCGGCGAGGATCTTCTGGGCCTCGATGGCCCACGGCACCGCCACGCCGGAGGCGAGGATCTGGGCCGGGATCGAGCCCTTCTCACCCTGCGCGAAGCGGTACAGACCCTTGAGGATGCCCTCGGCGTCCACGTCCGCCGGCTCGGCCGGGTGCTGGATCGGCTCGTTGTAGACGGTCAGGTAGTAGAAGACGTTCTCGGCGTTCTCGCCGTACATCCTCCGCAGACCGTCCTTGACGATGTGCGCCATCTCGAAGCCGAACGCGGGGTCGTAGGAGACGACGCCCGGGTTGGTCGACGCCAGCAGCTGCGAGTGGCCGTCAGCGTGCTGGAGGCCCTCACCGGTCAGCGTGGTGCGACCCGCGGTGGCGCCGAGCACGAAGCCGCGCGACAGCTGGTCGGCCATCTGCCAGAACTGGTCGCCCGTGCGCTGGAAGCCGAACATCGAGTAGAAGACGTAGACCGGGATCAGCGGCTCGCCGTGCGTCGCGTAGGCGGAGCCCGCCGCGATCAGCGAGGCCGTGCAGCCCGCCTCGGAGATGCCGTCGTGCAGCATCTGGCCGGTCGGCGACTCCTTGTACGCGAGCAGCAGCTCGCGGTCCACGGACTCGTACTGCTGGCCGAGCGGGTTGTAGATCTTGGCCGACGGGAAGAACGCGTCCATACCGAAGGTGCGGTACTCGTCGGGGGCGATCAGCACGAAGCGCTTGCCGATCTCCTTGTCCCGCATGAGGTCCTTCAGGATGCGGACGAACGCCATGGTGGTGGCGATCGACTGCTGGCCCGAGCCCTTCTTGGCGGTCGCATAGGCCTTGTCGTCCGGCAGGGCCAGCGGCTTCGACCGGTCGACACGCGTCGGCACGTAACCGCCGAGCGCGTTGCGGCGGTCGTGCATGTACTGGATCTCCTCCGAGTCGCGACCCGGGTGGTAGTACGGCGGCAGGCCGGACTCCAGCTCCTTGTCGGCGATCGGGATGTGGAGACGGTCGCGGAAGCGCTTGAGGTCCTCGACCGTGAGCTTCTTCATCTGGTGGGTCGCGTTGCGGCCCTCGAAGTTCGGACCCAGGGTCCAGCCCTTGACGGTCTGCGCCAGGATCACGGTCGGCTGGCCCTTGTGCGCCTTGGCCGCCGCGTACGCCGCGAAGATCTTCTTGTGGTCGTGACCGCCACGGCCCAAGTGCAGGATCTGGTCGTCGGTCATGCCCTCGACCATCTTGCGGAGACGGTGGTCGTCGCCGAAGAAGTGGTCACGGATGTACGCACCGGTCTCGGTGGCGTACGTCTGGAACTGGCCGTCCGGGGTGCTGTTGAGCTTGTTGACCAGGACGCCGTCCCGGTCCTGCGCCAGCAGCGGGTCCCAGGAGCGGTCCCACACCAGCTTGATCACGTTCCAGCCGGCGCCGCGGAACTGCGACTCCAGCTCCTGCATGACCTTGCCGTTGCCGCGCACCGGGCCGTCGAGACGCTGCAGGTTGCAGTTGACGACGAAGGTCAGGTTGTCCAGACCCTCACGGGCGGCGATGGACAGCTGGCCGAGCGACTCCGGCTCGTCCATCTCGCCGTCGCCCAGGAACGCCCAGACGTGCGACTTGGAGGTGTCGGCGATGCCGCGCGCCTCCATGTAGCGGTTCATGCGGGCCTGGTAGATCGCGCCGAGGGGGCCGAGGCCCATCGAGACGGTCGGGAACTCCCAGAAGTCCGGCATCAGCCGCGGGTGCGGGTAGCTGGACAGGCCGTAGGGGGCCTTGGACTTCTCCTGGCGGAACGAGTCCAGGTGCTGCTCGGAGAGCCGGTCCAGGAGGAACGCGCGGGCGTAGATGCCCGGCGAGGCGTGGCCCTGGAAGAAGATCTGGTCGCCGCCGTCGCCCTCGTCCTTGCCGCGGAAGAAGTGGTTGAAGCCCACGTCGTACAGCGAGGCGGAGGAGGCGAAGGTGGCGATGTGGCCGCCGACGCCGATGCCCGGGCGCTGCGCCCGGGAGACCATCACCGCTGCGTTCCAGCGGGTCGCGTTCAGGACCTTGCGCTCGATCTCCTCGTTGCCGGGGAAGAACGGCTCGTCCTTGGTCGCGATGGTGTTGACGTAGTCCGTGCTGCGCATCTCGGGCACGGCGACGCGCTTCTCGCGAGCCCGCTCGATCAGGCGAAGCATGAGGTAGCGGGCACGTTCCCGGCCTCGCTCATCGACGGCTGCGTCGAGCGAGTCGAGCCACTCCTGGGTCTCTTCGGGATCGAAGTCCGGGACCTGGCTGGGAAGGCCGCCAATGATGATCGGGTTGCGATCGGATCCGGAAGCCACGCTGTTCCTTCGCTGTTCGGTCGTGGTCGTGCTCTGCACGCGATGTTGCTGCGCACGCGGTCAAATATGGGGCTGCTTATCTGGCGCCGGCTCCCATCGTGGACCGCGGCGGCGGAAACGTCATCTCTACTGGGCGGTAACCACCACGGGTGAGACGAAGCAGCGTTTGTTGGTCGCCCGGGGCGGCCAAATCGCAACCTTACGCCCCCAAAGGGGGTTCCCCGTGTACGGCTGTTCGGGGTCGCTGCGGGGAATCACATGGAGTAACTTCGCAAATGGGGCAAAGTTCTGTGTTGTGAATCACTCGCCCCTCGTGTTGCAGGGTTGGAGTTGCCACAGGACGTCCGCGTCCGTCAACGTTTCGGCGGTCTCGATGGCCGGGTACTTGCGCGATCCGTCCGTCACGTGTGGACTACGCCCATCGTTTCGCGTACGCGCGAGCCGAGTGCAACGTCTCGAAGGATGACAGGAGGAAATCCGTGAGCGCGACCGCGGACCACGCGGAGGAGCGGACCAATCCGGCCGGAAGGCTGGGTTTCGAGCCCGGACAGGTGGTCCAGGAGATCGGCTACGACGACGACGTCGATCATGATCTCCGTGAAGGTATTGAGTCCCTCATCGGCCAGGACCTCGTCGACGAGGAATATGACGACGTGGCCGACGTCGTCCTGCTGTGGTTCCGGGATGAGGACGGAGACCTCACGGACGCGCTGGTGGACGCCATCGGCCTGCTTGAGGACGGCGGCAACATCTGGCTGCTGACGCCCAAGACCGGCCGCGACGGCTACATCGAGCCGAGCGACATCCAGGACGCATCGCAGACCGCCGGTCTCTCCCAGACCAAGAGCATCAGCGTGGCGAAGGACTGGAGCGGCACCCGGCTGGCCGCACCCAAGCGCTAGCCCAGGGCAGGCGCCCCGACACCCGCACCGAGCCCCCCGGCAGCACGCTGCCCGGGGGGCTCCGTGCGTCCCCCGGCACCCGCAGTGACACACTGGCGGCCTACCCGCCGGTGGCCGGGGCCGGGCACGGCTCCGGGGCCGGCCCCGCCGAGAGAAGGATTTCGAACATGGCGATCGAGGTCGGCACCAAGGCTCCGGACTTCGAGCTGAAGAACCAGCACGGCGAGACCGTCCGGCTCTCCGACTTCCGTGGTGAGAAGAACGTCGTCCTGCTCTTCTACCCCTTCGCCTTCACCGGCGTGTGCACCGGCGAGCTGTGCGCCCTGCGCGACGAGCTGCCGAAGTTCGTCAACGACGACGTGCAGCTGCTGGCCGTCTCCAACGACGCCCCGTTCTCCCTGCGCGTCTTCGCCGAGCAGGAGGGCCTCACCTACCCGCTGCTCTCCGACTTCTGGCCGCACGGCAACGTCAGCCGTGAATACGGCGTCTTCGACGAGGAGAAGGGCTGCGCCGTGCGCGGCACCTTCATCATCGACAAGGAAGGCGTCGTGCGCTGGACGGTCGTCAACGGCCTGCCCGACGCGCGCGACCTGGACGAGTACACCAAGGCGCTCGCCGCGCTCTGAGCCGGCCGCGCCGAGAACCATGCCATCGGCGGGAACCGGTCACTAGGATCCAGACGTTGACCGGTTGCCATCGCACAACCGGGGGCGCAGGTGAGAGGCGAGGCCTCCGCGCCCCCCTCGAAACCTATGGAGGACTCGTGGGAGTCAGTCTCAGCAAGGGCGGCAACGTCTCGCTGACCAAGGCGGCCCCGAACCTGACCGCGGTCATCGTCGGTCTCGGCTGGGACGCCCGTACCACCACCGGTACGGACTTCGACCTGGACGCCAGCGCGCTGCTGACGAACGACCAGGGCAAGGTCGCCAACGACCAGAACTTCGTCTTCTTCAACAACCTCAAGAGCCCCGACGGCTCCGTCGAGCACCAGGGTGACAACCTCACCGGTGAGGGCGAGGGCGACGACGAGGTCATCAAGGTCAACCTGGCCGGTGTGCCCGCCGACGTCGCCAAGATCGTGTTCCCGGTCTCGATCTACGAGGCCGAGTCGCGCCAGCAGAGCTTCGGCCAGGTCCGCAACGCCTACATCCGCGTCGTGAACCAGGCCGACAACACCGAGCTGGCCCGCTACGACCTCAGCGAGGACGCCTCGACCGAGACCGCCATGGTCTTCGGCGAGCTCTACCGCCACGGCGCCGAGTGGAAGTTCCGCGCCATCGGCCAGGGCTACGCCTCGGGCCTGCGCGGTATCGCCCAGGACTTCGGCGTCAACGTCTGACCAGGACAGGCCGCCCGCGTCCGGCGCCGCACCCCCTCCCGGGAGTGCGGCGCCGGACGCGCACCGGCGCCCCGCAGCAAGTCCCGGGCGCCGGATCTCGACTCGGGGAGGAAACAAGATCATGGGCGTCACGCTCGCCAAGGGAGGCAATGTCTCCCTCTCCAAGGCCGCACCCAACCTCACCAATGTGACCGTCGGTCTCGGCTGGGACGCGCGCTCCACCACCGGAGCCCCCTTCGACCTCGACGCCAGCGCCCTGCTGTGCGCCACGGGCCGTGTGCTCGGCGACGAGTACTTCGTCTTCTACAACAACCTCAAGAGCCCCGAGGGCTCCGTCGAACACACCGGCGACAATCTCACCGGTGAGGGCGACGGCGACGACGAGACGATCCTGGTCGACCTGACCCAGGTCCCCGCCGCCTGCGACAAGATCGTCTTCCCGGTGAGCATCCACGACGCCGACGTCCGCGGCCAGAGCTTCGGCCAGGTCAGCAACGCCTACATCCGCGTCGTCAACCAGGCCGACGGATCCGAGCTCGCCCGCTACGACCTCAGCGAGGACGCCTCCAGCGAAACCGCGATGATCTTCGGCGAGGTCTACCGCTACGGGGGCGAGTGGAAGTTCCGGGCGGTAGGCCAGGGGTACGCATCAGGTCTGCGCGGCATCGCCCTAGACTTCGGGGTCAACGTTTCGTAAAGCCGCGCACGGCGCGGGGGAAACCCCATAACGAAGGATTGGGTAGCCAGTGCTCCTGAAAACCTTTGGTTGGTCGTTCGCCATCACGGCGGCCGGACTGGCCCTGGCCGGTGTCCTCTGGGGGTGGCAGGGGCTCGCGATCGTCGCGATACTGTCCGTCCTCGAGATCTCGCTCTCGTTCGACAACGCGGTCATCAACGCCGGAATCCTCCGGAAGATGAACCCGTTCTGGCAGAAGATGTTCCTGACCGTGGGCATCCTCATCGCCGTCTTCGGCATGAGGCTCGTCTTCCCGGTCGTCATCGTCGCCATCACGGCGAAGCTGGGTCCGATCGAGGCGGTCAGGGTCGCGATTCAGGACCACGACCGCTACGAAGCCCTCGTCACCAGCGCCCACCCGGCCATCGCCGCCTTCGGCGGCATGTTCCTGCTGATGATCTTCCTGGACTTCATCTTCGAGGACCGGGACATCAAGTGGCTCGCCTGGCTGGAGAAGCCGCTCGCCAAGCTCGGCAAGCTGGACACCCTCTCCGTCGTCGTCTCCCTGGTCGTCCTCGTCATCGCCGCCACCACCTTCGCCACCGCCGTGCCGGTGCACGACGGTGAGGGCACGATCGACAAGGCCACCACGGTCCTGCTCGCCGGAATCGGCGGTCTGATCACGTATCTGATCGTCGGCGGCGTCTCCGAGTTCTTCGAGAACCGCCTCGAAGAGGCGGAAGAGGACGAAGAGGGCGAGGCCGGGATGGAGGACGCGGCGCCCGCCGCCGCGAAGAAGGGCACCGGCTCGGTCGTCGGCCTCGCCGGCAAGGCCGCGTTCTTCATGTTCCTCTACCTGGAGGTCATCGACGCGTCCTTCTCCTTCGACGGTGTCATCGGCGCCTTCGCCATCACCAACGACATCTTCGTGATGGCCCTCGGTCTGGGCATCGGCGCCATGTACATCCGTTCCCTGACGGTCTTCCTCGTCCGCAAGGGGACCCTGGACGACTACGTCTATCTGGAGCACGGCGCGCACTACGCGATCGGCGCCCTCGCCGTCATCCTGCTGATCACCATCAAGTACGAGATCCCCGAGGTCGTCACCGGCCTCATCGGCGTGGTCCTCATCGGGCTCTCGTTCATGTCCTCGGTGGTGCGCAACCGCAAGGAGGCGGCGGACGGGGACGGCTCCGGCAGCAAGGCGGAGGTCACTTCCGGGGTGTGACCCTGGCACATTTGAGGAACGCTCTCAGCGGGGCGGTCGTGAGGCTCACCTCACGGCCGCCCCGCGGCAGTTGAGCGGGAAAGTGTGCCGGAAAGCGGGAAAAGGGTGGGGGGTTCGTCGGTCATGGCGGTCTGGGACAGGTTCTTCAGCAATTGGGGGCGCGCGGCCGCGCAGCAGCTCGACTTCGGCGGGGTCAACGGCGCCGTCGAGCTCACCAAGCGCCATCCCTCGTTCTCCCTCACCAAACAGGGGGCGGTCACCGGAAACCTGCGCGTCAACCTCTCCTGGCGGATGCGCACCTCGGACTTCGGCGACAGGGCCGGGCTCAGCCAGGGGCTGCGGCACCCGATGCGGAAATTCCGGCCCGAGATGGTGCAGGCGCAGGGCCCGGCCATGGTCAACGTCGACCTCGACCTCGCCTGTCTGTACGAGCTCCAGGACGGCTCCAAAGGCGTGGTGCAGCCCCTCGGCAACATACTGGGCAGCATCAACTCCCCGCCGTACGTCCAGCTGAGCGGTGACGACCGCTTCGGGTCCGGATCGGGTGAGACGATCTACATCAACATGGACCACCGCGCCGACTTCAAACGGCTGCTGATCTTCGTCTACATCTATGACGGCACCCCGGCGTTCGACCGTACGCACGCCATGGTGACGCTCTACCCCGGCAACGGGCCCCGGATCGAGATCGCGCTCGCGGAGCGCGCGCCGGAGGCGCGGTCGTGCGCGGTGGTGATGCTGGAGAACATCAAGGGCGAGATCGTGCTGCGGCGCGAGATGCGGTACGTGTACGGGTTCCAGGCGGAGCTGGACCGGTTGTACGGGTGGGGGTTGCAGTGGGGGAGGGGGTACAAGACGAAGGTGTGAGGGGCTGATCCTTCGCGGGGTGGCGGCCCACCTATGCGGCCCACCTGTATGTGGGCGGGCACGCAAAGTTTTTAGCCGTCCGGGGGCACCTCCCAGCGTTAGCTGGGGGAGGTTGAGGACCGGGGTCCGGGGCGGAGCCCCGGGTCGGTGCGGCGGGCGGCGGTGCGCTGCTATCGCGTCGGCAGGAACTGCGGCCCCTGCGGCGGCAGCCGGAACGACGGATCCGGCCCCGGCCGGTACTGCGGATACCCGTAGGCGGGCGCGCCCGTGGGCGCGGGCTGATGCGGGTATCCGTACGCGGGCTGCGGCTGCGGCACTGCCGGCGGCACCGTGGGCGGTGCGGGCGGCGGCGGGGGGTACCCGTACCCCGGCTGCGGCTGCGGCTGTGCCGCCGACGCGGGCTCGGGTACCGGCTCCGGCTCCGGCGCCGGCGTCGGCACCGGCGCCTGGGCAGGCGCCTCGTCCGCGCCCCCGGTGCCCTCGGACTCCTCCACCGAGATGCCGAACTCCGTGGCCAGCCCGACCAGCCCCGACGCGTAGCCCTGCCCCAGTGCCCGGAACTTCCAGCCCTCCCCGCGGCGGTAGAGCTCGCCGCAGATCATCGCGGTCTCCGAGCCGGTCTCCGGCTGGACCTCGAACAGCGCGATCGGCTCGCCGCTCTGCCCCGCGGGGACCGCCGCGGCGTCGTAGAGCAGCACGCACAGGTCCTGCACCCGGCCGAAGTCGCCCCCGTCCGCGGACGCGGCCAGCACGACGCGGTGCACGGACGGCTCCAGCCCGCCCAGCTCGGTCTCGATGGCGTCGGTCAAGCCCTCGACCAGCCGCTTCTTCGGCAGGTGGCGGACCGCGCCGGAAGGGTGCCGGGGCTGGTTGTAGAAGACGAAGTCCTCGTCCGAGCGGACGCGGCCGTTCTCGCCGACGAGGAGGGCGGAGGCATCCACGTCCGGGACGCCCGGGCCGGGGGTCCAGCGCAGTACGGCCCGCACGGTGCGGGCGTCCAGCGGGATGTTCGACCCCTTCTGCATGGCGTGCGTCATGCCCGCAATCCTGCCCTCCCACGGCTCCGGGGGACAACGCAGGGGTCGGCGACGGTGCCGACGATCACGAAACCGGCACATCGCGTACCCGCGGACTCCCCGCTCCGCCATCTCGAAGACCCATACGGGGTCCCAGATTTTCATGCACTTGGGGAACTCTTGACCCGTCGCCGGACGTACGATAATCGGCCACCCTCGCGCCTGGACGAGCCTGCGCGCGGGTGTGGCGACGGGGAGAGTAATGAGGCATTTCGAACACCTTGCACCCTCGGTGCGGAATGGGCTGTTCCACCAGGAGCCGGTCGCCTTCGACGCCGGTTCCGCGGCCCGTACGCTCTCCGTCGCCCTCGGCGCCACGCTCTACGCTCCCGCGACCCGGCCGTCCCTGGCGGCGGACGTCGTCAAACAGGCCGAGCGGGGCGTGGTCTCCATGGTGCTGTGCCTGGAGGACTCCATAGGCGATCACGATGTGGTTGCCGCCGAGGAGAATCTCGTCCGGCAGTTCGCCGTGCTGAGCGGTGCCGGTGGGCGGGTGCCGCTGCTCTTCATCCGCGTGCGGCAGCCCGCGCAGATCACCGATCTCGTGCGGCGGCTCGGGCCGTCCGTCCGGCTGCTCTCCGGATTCGTCCTGCCGAAATTCACCGAGGACCGGGGCGTGCCGTTCCTGGAGGCGCTCACCCAGGCCGAAGCGGAGTGCGGGCAGCGGCTGTTCGCCATGCCCGTCCTCGAATCGCCCGAGCTGCTGCACCTGGAGACGCGGCGCGAGACCCTCGCCGGGATCTCCCGCACGGTGGACAAGTACCGCGAGCGGGTGCTCGCGCTGCGGCTCGGCGTCACCGACTTCTGCTCCGCGTACGGGCTGCGCAGAGCGCCCGACATGACCGCGTACGACGTACAGCTCGTCGCGTCCGTGATCGCTGATGTGGTGAACGTGCTCGGGCGGGCCGACGGGAGCGGGTTCACCGTCACCGGGCCGGTGTGGGAGTACTTCCGGCAGCACGAGCGGATGTTCAAGCCGCAGCTGCGGCGCACGCCGTTCGCCGGGCCCGCGGAGGAGCTGCGCACCGCGCTCATCGAGCACGACATGGACGGGCTCCTGCGCGAGATCCAGCTCGACCGGGCGAACGGGCTCCAGGGCAAGACGTGCATCCATCCCTCGCACGTCGCCCCTGTCCACGCCCTGTCCGTCGTCAGCCACGAGGAGTTCAGCGACGCGCAGGACATCCTGCGGCCGGAGCGGGACGGCGGCGGAGTGCTGCGGTCCGCCTACACGAACAAGATGAACGAAGTGAAGCCGCACCGGGCCTGGGCCCAGCGGATCATGCTGCGCGCCGAGGTGTTCGGCGTCGCGCGGGAGGACGTGAGCTTTGTGGAGCTGCTGGCGGCGAGTGTGCGGGCGGGCGTGTGAGCGGGGTGTGGTCGGGACGGTGGGTTGCGGAGCGGCTGGGGATCGGTCTGGAGGGTGACGCCGACTTGACGTCGCTTCTGGGGCTCGCGCTGCGGCGGAATCCCAAGCGGGCGCATCTGCTCGTCTCGAACGTGCTGGGCAAGCACGTTCCGGCGTCTCCGGCGGTCGTGTACGAGGCCGGTGCCGGGCTCGGGCGCCGGGTTCGCGAGCTGCTCGGCGACGCGGAGGCGGCGCGGGCCGTCGTCCTGGGGTACGCGGAGACGGCCACGGGGCTGGGACACGCGGTGGCGGACGGGGTGGGGCTCGCGCCGTACCTGCACTCCACGCGGCGGGCCGTGGCGGGGGTCGCGGCGGTCGGGGGCTTCGAGGAGGAGCACAGCCACGCGACGTCGCACCTGCTGCTGCCGGAGGACCCGGGGTTCTTCGCGGGGGACGGGCCGCTGGTGCTGGTGGACGACGAGTTCTCTACGGGTCGGACGGTGCTGAACACGATCGCGGCGCTGCACGCGGGGTTCCCGCGGGAGCGGTACGTGGTGGTGGCGCTGGTGGACATGCGGTCGGGGGAGGACCGGGAGCGGCTGGAGCGGTTCGCGGAGGAGCTGGGGGCGCGGGTGGATCTCGTGGCGCTGGCTTCGGGGGCGGTGCGGCTGCCGTCGGGGGTGCTGGAGCGGGGGCAGGAGCTGGTTGCGGAGTGGGAGCGGCGTGCTGCGGCTCCGCTGCCGGGTGCCGGTGCGTCTCGGGGCCGGGGGCGGGGGCTCCGGGGTGGGGGTCCGGGGCCGTATATTTACGGGCCCGTTGCCGCGGATGCCGAGGGTGCCCCGGTATTGGGCCCACAAATACACGTCAGCGCCCCGGACCCCCACCCCTGCGCCCCCGCCCCCTCCCGCCAGACCGACGTGCGGGCCTCCCGCGTAGACCTCCAGTGGCCGGCCGGTTTGCCTGACGGCGGCCGGCACGGCTTCACCCCCGAGCACCGGGCGAGACTGGAGGCGGCGCTCCCTGGTATTGCCAGAAGGGTTGTGGGCAGCTGTTCCGCTAGGGCGATGGGGGTCCCCCCTGCTCGAGCGAAGTCGAGAGCTTGGGGGAGGGTGGGCACAACCCGGCCGGCGGACGACAATGGCGATGCACACCCGCGGCGCGTCCTCGTCCTCGGTACCGAGGAGCTGATGTACGCACCCCTGCGCCTCGCCGCAGCGCTGGACGAGGCCATGGACGGCGTCGACGTCCGTTTCTCCACGACCACCCGGTCCCCCGTCCTCCCCGTGGACGACCCGGGCTACGCGATCCGGTCGCGCATCACCTTCCCCGCCCACGACAACCCCGCGGACGGCCCGGGCGACCGCTACGCGTACAACGTCGCCGGCGCCGGCTTCGACACGATCGTCGTCGTCGTCGATTCCCACGGCGACACCGCCGAACTGCACGCCCCCGGGGGCCTGCTCGACGCGGTCGCCCCGCACGCGGAGCACGTCGTGCTCGCCGTGATTCCCTCCTACGCACCTGAGAGCCCCATGCCCGAGCCCCTCCGCGGTCCCGCCTTCTCCTCCTACGACGCCGAGGACGTCGGCTGGCTGCTTCAGGACCTGTCGGGCGTCGAGCTGGAGGCGCCCACCGAGGAGCGCGAGGAGGCGATCCAGAGCGGCGGCGCGCACTACGCCGAGTCGCTGCCCGTCGAGTACCAGCCCAGCGAGCGGTACCAGGCCCTCTACGAGGCCGCCCTCGGCGCCTCCTCGGGCCGGATCGCGCGGGCTGTGGGCGCCGTCACCGAGACCGTGCTCGCCGAGCGGTCCCCCCGGCCCGTCCTCGTCTCGCTGGCCCGGGCCGGGACGCCCGTGGGCGTGCTGATGCGCCGCTGGGCCCGGTACGCGCACGGGCTGGACCTGCCGCACTACGCCGTCTCCATCGTCCGCGGCCGCGGCATCGACCCCGTCGCCCTGCGCTGGCTCGCCGCGCACCACGACCCGGCGGACGTCGTCTTCGTGGACGGCTGGACCGGCAAGGGCGCCATCACCCGCGAACTGGCCGCGGCGCTGGAGGACTTCCCCGGCTTCGACCCGCGCATCGCCGTGCTCGCCGACCCCGGGCACTGCGTGGAGACCTACGGCACCCGGGACGACTTCCTCATCCCGTCCGCCTGTCTCAACTCCACCGTCTCCGGGCTCGTCTCCCGGACCGTGCTGCGGGCCGACCTGGTCGGGCCGGACGACTTCCACGGCGCCAAGTTCTACCGCGAGCTGACCGGCGCCGACGTGTCCCGCGCCTTCATCGACGCCGTCACCGCCCGCTTCGGCGAGGTGGCGGCGGACGTGCGGCGCGACGCCAAGGAGCTCGCCGGCGCCGACCGCACGCCCACGTGGGCCGGCTGGGACGCCGTCGAGCGGATCAGCGAGGAGTACGGCATCCACGACGTCAACCTCGTCAAGCCGGGCGTGGGCGAGACCACCCGCGTGCTGCTGCGCCGCGTCCCCTGGAAGATCCTGGCCCAGCGCGGGGCCGGAGCGGACCTGGACCACGTACGCCTGCTGGCCGAGCAGCGCGGGGTGCCCGTCGAGGACGTGGACGGCCTGCCGTACAGCTGCGTCGGCCTCATCCACCCCCGCTACACGCGCGGCGCCACCGGCGCCGACGGCAAGGCGGTCGCGAAGTGACCCTCCTCGTCGCCAGCGACCTCGACCGCACGCTCATCTACTCCGCCGCGGCGCTCGGCCTCGCCGGGCCCGACGCGCAGGCCCCGCGGCTGCTGTGCGTCGAGGTCTACGACCGCAAGCCGCTCTCGTACATGACCGAGGCGGCCGCCGCCACGTACGCCGCGCTGGCCGCCGCCGTGCCCGTCGTGCCGACGACGACCCGGACGCGCGAGCAGTACGGGCGGATACGGCTGCCCGGCCCCCCGCCCGCGTACGCGATCTGCGCCAACGGCGGTGAGCTCCTCGTGCACGGCGAGTCCGACCGTTCCTGGCGGGCCGCCGTGGAGCGGCGGATCGCCGCCGGGTGCGCGCCGCTCGCCGAGGTGCGCGAGCACCTCGTACGGGCCTCCGACCCGGCGTGGCTGCTCAAGGAGCGCACCGCCGAGGACCTCTTCGCCTACCTCGTCGTGGAGCGGGCGAAGCTGCCCGACGGCTGGGTCGCGGAGCTCGCCGAGTGGGCCGGCGCCCGCGGCTGGAGCGTGTCCTTGCAAGGGCGCAAGCTCTACGCCGTGCCGCGCCCGCTCACCAAGAGCGCCGCGGTCGAGGAGGTCGCCCGCCGCGCCGGCGCCTCCGAGGTGCTCGCCGCCGGCGACTCGCTCCTCGACGCCGACCTGCTGCTGGCCGCCGGGCGCGGCTGGCGGCCCGGGCACGGCGAGCTCGCCGACACCGGCTGGTCCGCCCCGCACGTCACGGCCCTGGAGACGCGGGGCGTGGCGGCGGGCGAGGAGATCCTGCGGGCTTTCGCGGACGCGGCGGCGTAGGCTCGGCCGCGCCCTTGCGTACGAGTCGAGGAGGACCCCCGTGGCAGAGTTCAAAGGCACCGCGCTCACCCCCGAGTTGTACGGGTACGTGCTCGCTCACAACCCTCCGCTCGACCCCGTGCAGCGCGGCCTGGTCGAGACCACCCAGCGGGCCCTCCCCGCGCACGCCGTCAAGCAGATCGCCGAGGAACAGGTGCCGCTGATGGCGTTCCTCGTACGGCTGACGGGCGCCCGTCACGTCGTGGAGGTCGGCACGTTCACCGGCCTGTCCGCGCTCGCCATGGCGCAGGCGCTGCCCGAGGGCGGCAGACTCATCGCCCTGGACGTCTCCGAGGAGTGGACGGCCTACGCGCGGCAGGCGTGGGAGCGGGCCGGCGTCGACGGCCGGATCGACCTGCGGATCGCGCCCGCCCTGGACTCCCTGCGGGCCATGCCCGCCGAGCCCCACATCGACCTGGCGTTCCTCGACGCCGACAAGGACAACTACGTCAACTACTGGGAGGAGCTCGTCCCGCGGATGCGCCCGGGCGGGCTGATCGTCGCCGACAACACCCTGATGATGGGCTCGGTCCTCGACCCGGAGAACCACCCCGTGGGCGCCCACGTGCGGGAGTTCAACACGCACGTGGCGGCGGACAAGCGCATGGAGTCGGTGATGCTGACGGTGGCGGACGGCCTGACCCTGGCGCGCCGGGCGGACCGCTAGGCGCAGCAGCCGCCCCCGCAGCAGCCTCCGCCGCCCCCGCCCTGCGGCGCCGGCGCGGCGGAGGAGCCGCCCGTGACGGCGACGGCGGACAGCAGCTTCACCGTGTCCGCATGCCCTTCGGGGCAGGTAGCGGGCGCGGACGACTCGGCCATGGGCCGCGACAGCTCGAAGGTGTCCCCACAGGCACGGCAGCGGTATTCATAACGAGGCATGCGGGCAGCATAGCCAGGCCGTACGGGAGGGGGCGGGGGCGCAGGGGTGGGGGTCCGGGGCGCTGACGTGTATTTGTGGGCCCAATACCGGGGCACCCTTCGCGTCCGCGGCAACGGGCCCGTAAATATACGGCCCCGGACCCCCACCCCGGAGCCCCCGCCCCCGGCCCCGAGACGCACCCGCACCCGCCCACGAACCGCCCCGAAACTCACCCCGCCGCGGAACCCCGCTCCCCCCGAATCTCCTGAACCACCCGGGCCACAGCCCCCCGCACCGCCTCCGTCTCCGTGAGGAAGTGCCACCAGTCCGGATGCCGCCCCTCCAGCCCCGCCACCGCCCGCTCCAGCCGTGACACCGCCGCGTCCAGCGGCCCCGCGTGCCGAGGGTCGGGCGTGCTGCGCCCGGCCATGGCCAGCCGCTGCGCGTCCCGGATCGCGAAGCGCGTCCGCTCGACCTCCTGCTCGTGGTCGAAGGACACCTCGTCCAGCCGCCGCAGCCGGTCCCCCGCGGCGGAGACGGACTCGTCCGTCGTACTCAGCACGGCCCGCACCGTCGACAGCAGGGCCAGCGCGTCCGGCCACCGCTGCTCGTCCCGCGCCCGCCGCGCCTCGGCGAGCTTCTCCTCCGCCTGCGCGACGGCCCGCGACGCTTGCTCCGGCACCTGCTGGAGGTCCTGCCAGCAGGCGGCGCTGTACCGGCGGCGCAGCTCACTCAGGACGGGCTCGACGCCGCTCGCACGGGTCGTCAGGGCCTGCGCCCGCGTCCGCAGGGACACCAGCCGCTTGTCGATCTCCGCGACCTTCGCCGGCAGGGCGTCGGCCTCGGCCCGTACGGCCCCGGCCTCCTGGAGGAGACGCTCGGCGCGCCGGAGCGTGTCGGGGACACCATGCTGCCCGGCGCCCTGGTTGAGCTTGGTGAGCTCGGGAGAGAGCGCCGCGAGCCGCGCGGCGAGGTCGTCGGCGCGCAGGCCCGCCTCCCGTACGGCGTCGAGCGCGACCGTGGCGGCGAGGAGCCCCTGGCGGGCGCGCTCGACGGCGGGCGCGAGCCGGGACAGCTGCTCCTCGGCGGTGTGCAGGAGCGGGCCGAGGCCCTGCCCGAACCGCTCCAGGTCGGCCTTGGCGCGCAGCAGCTCGTCCTTGGCCTTGGTGAGGTCCGTGCGGGCGCGGGCCGCGGCGCCGGCGTCGAGGTCCTCGCGGTCGAGGTCGTGGGAGTCGACGGCGGAGATGTAGGCGTGCGAGACCTCGTCGATGCGCTGCCCGAAGGCCGCGAAGTCGGCGGCGGCCTTGCGGGCGGCGGGGGAGGAGTCGACCGCGGTGATCGTCTCGATGGAGATCCGCAGCTCGCGCTGGGCGGTGTCGAGCTCGTAGAAGGCGGCCGCGGCGGCGTCCTTCGCGGCCTGCGCGTCCGCCCGCCGGCTCTCGTCGCGGCCCCATCCCCAGCGGCGGGTGCCGCCGCCGGCGAAGGCGGCGGGCGCGGCGGCGACGGCCGCGGCGAGCAGGGGGAGCGGCAGGAGGGCGAGGGCGAGTGTGTCCCGGACGGCGGAGGCCGTGCCGCGGGGCCCCGCAGCCCGGAAACGGCGGTGCGCCGGTCGTGCGGACTGTGCGAAGGTCGCCGTCACTTGCCCTCTCCCGATGGATCGCCCCTGGCCGGATGCCATTCTCCCACCCGGTAAGGAGAACACACGGGACGGTTAGTTCACCCCTCAGCTGACCCGTCGGCCCACCCGTCAGCTTGCGAGGCGGATCTTCACCTCGCCGTTCTTGCTGTGGGCGGAGACGACGTGCGCGCTGCTGTCGTCGCGCGGCACGTCCACGCTCACCTTGCCGTTGTTGCTGCGCCCCTCGGCCTTGTACGTGGCGCGGGGCAGGTCGACGGTGATGCTGCCGTTGTCGCTGCCGGCCTCGACCCGGTCCGGCACCCGGCCGAAGGCGAGCCGTACGGCCCCGTTGTCCGTGTCGGCCTTGACCTGGCGGGAGGTGACGCCGGCGGTGGTCACGGTGCCGTTGGAGCTGTGCAGGCCGAGGGAGCCGCTGCTGTCCTCGACGCGGACGGCGCCGTTGCCGGAGCGGATGTCGAGGCCGGTGTCGAAGCCGCGGGCCTTGACCGCGCCGTTGTGGTTCTTGACGGTCACCTTCACGCCGCGCGGCACCTCGATCTTGTGCCGGGCCTCGCAGTCGACGCTCAGCCCGGAGCAGTGCTCCTTGAGCTTGAGCACGGAGCCGTCCAGGTCCCAGGTCACCTTCGCCGTCCCGCCCAGCGCCCACCCGGAGAACCACCGCGTGACCTGCACGTCCTTGACGTCGGCGGGCACCAGTTCCAGCGCCGAGTTGTCGGACTCGACGGTCAGCTCCTTCCCGGCCAGCGCGAACGCCTTGTGCTCCGGCTTCGCGTCGTCCGCGTCGGCGCTCCCGCACCCGGTCAGCACGGCTCCGGCGGCGAGCACCCCGGCCGTGACGATCGAGATGCGGGCTGCGGCGGCGGAACGGGTACGGGGCTTCATCGGGACTCCGGTGGAGAAGATCGGCGAGGTGCGGCGAGGCGCTGCGGACCGCATCAGCGTAGAAGTGGATCAAGGCGGAAGGCGATGAAGCCCGCTACCGGAACGGAGGTGGGGATAACCCCCGCACGAGCGGCCCGGCCCCGCGTTTGCGGGGACCCGGGCAGGTCGATGTAGGCTGTCACCTCATGCCAGGGCGCATAGCTCAGCGGTAGAGCGCTGCTCTTACAAAGCAGATGTCGGCGGTTCGAATCCGTCTGTGCCCACAGGTCAGGAGCCCCGTACCAAGATCGGTACGGGGCTTCTGTGCTGCCGGGCCGGAGCGCGGATCACGGTCCACGGACCACGGGTCACGGATCACGAATGGGGCGGCATTCCGCCGTTTCTGTGGAGCCATGACCGGTACGTCGGGTTCGCGTAGGCCAGCGAGCGGTAGGCGTCGGCCAAGTCGTGGAAGAGGGCGTCGAGTTCCGGGGCGGAGAGCGCGCCCGGGCGGGTGGCCAGGGAGAGTTCGACGGTCAGGGGGTCTCCGTAGAGGGGGCGGAGCACCGTTCCCGGGCCGGCCTCCGCGGTGGGCTGGCAGGCCCGTACCGCCTCGCCGGAGGCGACGAGGTCCGCGGCCGTGGTGGTGTCGCGCACGTGCACCAGGCGCGGGTCGATCCCGGCCGTGGTGAAGGCCCGCTGGAGGGCCGACCACTCGTGGTCGGCCGCCGGGTCCACGATCCAGGCGTCGTCGGCGAGTTCGGCGATCCCCACCACGGGGTGGGCGGCCGCCGGGTGCGTGACGGACAGGGCGACGAACCGCGGCTCCCGGGTCATGAGGACGCGCTGTTCGACGCCCGGCGGGATGAGGAGGGGGAAGCCCTCGGTCTCGTGGACGAAGGCGACGTCGAGCTGGTTGGTGGCCAGCAGTTGCAGCAACGTTCCGGCGGAGACCTCTATGTGGATGGCGACGTCCGTGTCGGGCAGCCGGGCGTGGAGCCGCCGCAGCCAGCCCGTGACCACGCGCCCACCGAGGCTGCCCACCCGCAGCCGGGCCCCGCCCGCACCCGCCGCGGCGTCGCGGGCGGCCGCCATCAGCGCGCTCATCTCGGCGATGATGGGCCGGGCCCGGGAGAGCACGGAGTGCCCCAGCGGCGTGGGGCGGCTGCCGGTCTGGCCGCGGGTGAACAGCAGGCCCCCGACGGCGCCTTCGATGCGGCGGAGCTGCGTGGTGAGCGAGGGCTGGGTCATGCCGAGCTGCAGCGCGGCCTTCCGCACACTTCCCGCATCCGCTATGGCGCAAAGCGCGCGGAGGTGCCTGACCTCGAGCTCCACGGGGGGAGCATAACTGTGCCCCGCAGGTCACACCAGGCACATGGCGGGGCAGGGTAGGTGATTGGCTGGTGTTATGGCCAGTTGGCATCATCCGCACCGCTGATAACTCGTCACAGACTCTCGGGGACCAGCAGTTCACCCGATGGACATCCGTTCGGCGCACCCACCGCCCGGCGCGGATGTCCTCGGCACGAATGGAGTCCCCCACATGAAACGCTCCACGATGGTGCTGTCGGCGGCGATCGGCCTCGGGCTCACGGCGGCCATGACGGCGGTTCCCGCCTCCGCCGCCTCCGCCCCGGCGGCCACCGGTGCGCAGACCGTGCAGTCCTCGTACGCAGGCTCCGCGGCCGAAGAAGCGGGCAACAAGGCCTTCTTCGACGCCGTGATGAAGTCGGCGCAGGCCAAGGCCGCGAAGTCGCCGGGCCTGCGGGCCGTCACGGTCACCTACGACGCCAGCAGAGCGCCCAGCTTCGCCTCCCAGATAGCCGCCAGCGCGCAGATCTGGAACAGCTCCGTGCGCAACGTCCAGCTGCGTGCGGGCAGCAACGCCGACTTCAGCTACTACGAGGGCAACGACTCCCGCGGCTCCTACGCGAGCACCGACGGCCACGGGCGCGGCTACATCTTCCTCGACTACCGGCAGAACCAGCAGTACAACTCCACCCGCGTCACCGCGCACGAGACCGGGCACGTGCTCGGCCTGCCGGACCACTACTCCGGTCCGTGCAGCGAGCTGATGTCCGGCGGCGGCCCCGGCACGTCGTGCCAGAACACCCGCCCCAACAGCGCCGAGAGCAGCCGGGTCAACCAGCTCTGGGCCAACGGCCTGTCGGCCTTCAAGAAGGACGACAAGGGAGTGTTCACCACGGTGCGATGAGCCCTGGAGCTCGTTGAGCCCCGAGGCTCGCTGAGCCCTGAAGCTCACCGAGCAGGATGGTCCTGATCGACCGGCGGCCCGGTTCCCTCGCGGAGCCGGGCCGCCGCCCGTCTCCGTGCCCGCCGGGCCGCGCCGCATACTGGAACCGATGACACACGTGCCCCCTGGCCTCACCTATCCGGAGGCCGGCGCCACCGCGCGGCGCCCGCTGCCGGCCGGCTACCACCACCTCTACGAGGTCGGGTACCTCGGCCGCGGCCGGCCCGTCTTCGAGGCCGCGGCCGAGGCGGTCCTCTCCTGGCGCATGCACCGCGCCGCCGGCATCCGCGTCCCCGCGGGGACCCTCCCGGCCGCCCCCGGCGTCACCGTGGACGTCTCCCTCGGCCTCGGCCCGCTGCGCGCCTCCGGGACCTGCGCGGTGGTCTGGACCGTACGGGAGGAGCGCCGCGCGGGCTTCGCCTACGGCACGCTGCCGGGCCATCCGGAGTGCGGGGAGGAGTCCTTCGTCGTCACCCTCGACGGGGCGGAGGACGTACGGCTGGCCGTGACGGCGTTCAGCCGCCCGGCGCGCTGGTACACCAGGGCCGCCGGGCCGCTGGTGCCGGCCTTCCAGCGGAGGTACGCGCGGTACTGCGCGCGCGTGCTGCGGACGGAAGCGGCCCGCCGGGCGCAGTAGCGGGGACGGGGCTTTGGTCCGTACCAAGGGTCGGGCGGGTGCGGTGGCCTTCGCTCATCGTTCACCGACCGGACGTACGGTCGTTACGGTAACGGCCGCTACGGAGGATGCGGGTGAGCGGCGCCCGGGAGGCCGTCGCAGGACCGGCGGGTGCCGGCCCGGTGCTACGCCTCCCGCGGCCGCTTCACGACGTACGCCGCACCCGCCCCCGCCGCGAACAGGGCGAAGAAGGAGACGGCCGTGCCGATCCAGCCGGCGCCGAGCCACTGGCCGCCGAAGTAGCCCAGGCTCACGCTGTACGCGGCCCAGGTCAGGCCGGCCAGGGCGGACCAGGGGAGGAATTCGGCCACCCGGCGGTGCATCACGCCCGCGCCGAGGCTGACCACCGAGCGGCCGGCGGGCGCGAAGCGGGCGACGACCACCAGGGGGCCGCCGCCGCGCAGCAGCGCCGTGCCGAGCTTCTCCTGGGCGGCGGTCAGCCGCCGCGAGCGGGCGATGGCCCGGTCGAAGCGGTCGCCGCCGCGCCAGGCGAGCCGGTAGGCGACCATGTCGCCGAGGACGGACGCGGTCGCGGCGCACATGACCAGCGCGAGCATCTGCGGGAAGCCGGCGTGGCCGCGGGCGGCGTCACCGACCGCGTCGGCCGCGGTGCCCGCGGCGGCGGTCGCCGCGGTGATCACGAGGACCCCGCTGGGGAGCACGGGGAGGAAGACGTCCAGGAGTACGGAGATGCTGACGATCACGTAGATCCATGGGGTGTCGGCCAACGCCCCCAACTGCTCCAGCACGTCCTGATCTCCCGGTACGGTCCCCCGCCGCGACGTCGCAGGGGAGCGGCAGGGGCGGCCTTCACAACCGCACAGCGTACGCCTGGGGCGCGTGTGACATGTGCGTGGGGGTGGTGAAAATGGCGCAGATCACCCGTGGCGGAAACGGATCAGCTGTGGCAGGGGATCACGCTAGGCGGGAGTTGATCACTCGCGGTGGGCGGAGGCCGCCGACGGCGGACGAAGGCCACCGGCGGCGGCCGCGGACCGCCCGGCGCGGATCACTTGCGGCGGGAGAAGAGCCGGTCGAGGGAGAGCGCGCCCGGGCCCGTGAAGACGAGCAGCAGGAAGGCCCACGAGAACATCGCGGACGACTCGCCGCCGTTCTGGATCGGCCACAGCGCCATGCTCTGGTGCACGTCGAAGTACGCGTACGCCATGGAGCCGGAGGCGATGAAGGCCGCGCTGCGGGTACCCGCCCCGAGCAGCACGAGCACGCCGGCGACGAGCTGGATCACGGCCGCGTACCAGCCCGGCCAGGTGCCGGCCGCGATGGTGCCGCCGTTGCTGCCGGCCGCGCCGCCGAGCACGCCGAAGAGGGAGGCGGCGCCGTGGCAGGCGAAGAGCAGGCCGACCACGACCCGGAAGACGGACAGGGCGTACGGGCGGACCGCGTCCAGGCGCTCCGTGAGGGAGGGGGCCTGGGCGGCGCCGGCTCTCGCGGGGGCCGCGGGGGAGGCGGTGGCGGTGGGCGTGGGGGGCATGACGGGGCTCCTCGTATCGGGGACAGGACGACGAAGTGCCCCAAGGTTAGGTACCCCTTATCGATACTTGCAAGTTCAAGAACCGATGGGCCGACTTTGTCACACGCCTGCAATACGGGAATGCGGCCGGGCGGGCTGCGGGATGCGGGAACGCGACGGGGCGGGCCGGATGTGTGCTCCGGCCCGCCCTGGTCGCTCTGGCCCCGCTGTTCAGCCCTGCTGCTCAGTCGTGCTGCTCAGCCTTGCTGCTCAGCTCGACTGTTCAGCCCCGCTGTCCAGCTCTGCCGCGTCAGCAGCCGTTCAGGACGGCCGTCAGCTTCTCCTTCTCCGCGGAGTCGGTGGTCAGCTTGTAGTAGTGCTTGACCGTGACCCACATGCGCGCGTACGTGCACGCGTAGGAGTTCAGCGGCGGCATCCACTGCGCCGGGTCCTTGTCGCCCTTCGCCTGGTTGACGCGGTCGGTCACGGCGATCAGCTGCGGCCGGGTGAGGTCGTTGGCGAAGGCCTGGCGCTGCGCGGTGGTCCAGGTGTTGGCGCCCGAGCGCCAGGCCTGGGCCAGCGGCACTATGTGGTCGATGTCGATGTCCTGGGCGTCGTGCCAGGTCGCGCCGTCGTACGGGGAGACCCAGGTGCCGGAGACCGCGGCACACTTGGCGTCCTGCTGGACGTTCTCGCCGTCGCGCTTGAGGACGACCTCGCGGGTGTTGCACTGCCCCTGCTGGTTGCTCCAGTGGGGGAACTTCGCGCGGCTGTAGCCGTCCATGGAGCCCTCGGGGGCGACCTTCAGCTCCGCGAGGTAGCCGCGCACGGTGGCGGCGTCCGGCGGGGTGGGCGGGGCGGCGTGGGCCGTGCCGCCGCCCAGGACGAGCGAGCCGACGAGGGCCGCGAGGCCGCTCGCCGCGGCGGTGCGACGCGCGTAGAGGCGGCGCGCGGTCGGGCGGGTGCGCATGGCGGGCATGGGAACTCCCTGTTGAGTGGGGGGTCTTCGGCCGTCGGGAACGGCCAGGATCGCGGCGTCCGGTTTCCGGGGGGTGGTCGCCAGGTAACAGGGTGACGACGCGGCCATGACAAAGGCAAGAGTCAATTCGCGTGACGTTGAACCCGATCGGCGCAGCGTGCCGCCCATTTCCTGACACGCCGCCATGCGACCGCCGGTAACCGGCCGTTCGGCGCCCCTAGGGTGGGCCGCGTGCTCGCCGCCGCAGTGCTGCTGCCCGTCGGCACCACCCTCGCCGTGGTGCTCGCCGTCCTCCTCACCGCCGCCGTGGCGATCGCCGCGGCCGCCCGCCTCGCCGACGCGCGCGGCCGCGGCTGGGCGCGCCCCGTCGCGGTCGCCGGGGTGCGCGCCGCCGCCCAACTCGCCGCGGTATCGGCGCTGATCGGCTGGGTGGTGCGGGCCCTGCCGCTGCTGCTGTGCTTCGTCGCCCTGATGTTCGCCGTGGCCGTACGGACCGCCGGGCGCCGGATCACCGGCAACCGCACGTGGTGGTGGGCGGCCCTGCCCATCGGCGCGGCCGTGCTGCCGGTCCTCGTGCTGTTGCTGCTCACCGGCCTCGTACCGCTCGACGGCATCGCGCTCATCCCCGTCGCGGGCATCCTCATCGGCGGCGGCCTGACCGCGACGGTCCTGGCGGGCCGGCGCGCCCTGGACGAGCTCCACACGCGCCACGGCGAGGTGGAGGCGGGCCTGGCGCTCGGCCTGCTCGACCGCGACGCCCGCCTGGAGATCGCCCGCCCGGCCGCGTCCGACGCCCTCCTGCCGGGGCTGGACCAGACCCGCACGGTGGGGCTCGTCACACTTCCCGGGGCGTTCGTCGGCATGCTGCTGGGCGGGGCGTCACCGCTGCCCGCCGCCGCGGTGCAGCTGTTCGTGCTGGTCGCGCTGATGGCGGTGCAGGTGGTGGCGGTCGCGGTGGTGCTGGAGCTCGTGGCGCGCGGGTGGCTGCACCGGGCGGACGGCGGCGGGGGAGGGATGCGGGGGGCGGGGCGGCGGCGGAGGGGGTGAGCGGCGGGCGTCGCGTACCCTGGGGGGAGCAGAAGGGGAGTAGCTCTTCGCCGGACCCGTCGACATACTGCCGAGCTCGCCTCGGCCGGCGCCCGGAGGCCGCCCGTCCCGTACGGGCCGGCCAGCGAGACCTTCGGCCGCAGTGTCCATGACGCTGCCGTGCCGAAGCGACCCCTGAAACGTACGGAAGAAGCGTACGGATCCTCCAGGTCCCCTCGGTGCGGCAGCACCCGACCGACTGAGGGAATGCCCACGTGTTCAGCTTCACCGTCGCCGCCCTGGCCTTCGGCGTCGTCTTCCTTGCCGAGCTGCCCGACAAGACCGCCCTGGCCGGCCTCATGCTCGGCACCCGCTACCGCGCGAGCTACGTCTTCGCCGGCGTCGCCGCGGCCTTCGCCGTGCACGTCGCGCTCGCCATCGCCGCCGGCAGCGTCCTGTCGCTGCTGCCGCACCGGCTCGTCCAGTGCGTCGTCGGCCTGCTCTTCCTCGCCGGCGCGGCCATGCTCCTCTTCAAGAAGGACGAGGACGACGAGGAGCTGAAGAAGCCCGCCGACCAATCCTTCTGGAAGGTCTCCGGGGCGGGCTTCATGCTGATCCTCGTCGCCGAGTTCGGCGACCTCACGCAGATCATGACCGCCAACCTCGCCGCCCGCTACGACGACCCGCTCTCGGTGGGCCTCGGCGCGGTGCTGGCCCTGTGGGCCGTCGCGGGCCTGGGCATCGTGGGCGGGCGCACGCTGATGAAGTACGTGCCGCTGGCGGTCGTCACCAGGGTGGCGGCGGTGGTGATGCTGGCGCTCGCGGGCTTCAGCCTGTACGAGGCGGTCGCGGGCTGACGCCGGTGGTGCGAGCGCGCCCGCCGTCCCGCCTCGGGCGGGGACGGCGGGCGCGCTCGTTCGTCAGCTCTCGACGCGTAGGGCGATGCCGTGTCGGGCTTCGATGCGCAGCGCGGTGCCGCGTCGGGCTTCGACGTGCAGGGTTGTGTCGTGTCGGGCTTCGGCGCGCAGCGCGGTGCCGCGTCAGCCGTCGATGCGCAGGACGATGCCGCCGTCTTCCGACGGCTCGACCCGTATGCACGTCAGGTCCGCCACCGCCACGTCCGGCCCCTGGGCGGCCGCGCGCGGGCCGACGCCCACGACGCGCATGCCTGCCGCCCGGCCGGCGGCGATGCCCGCCTCCGAGTCCTCGAAGACGATGCAGTCGGCGGGGGCGAAGCCGAGCGCGGCGGCGCCCTTGAGGAAGCCCTCCGGGTCCGGCTTGCTCGCGCCGACGGACTCCGCGGTCACGCGGACCTCCGGCATGGGCAGGCCCGCCGCGCCCATGCGGGCCTCGGCCAGGGCGCGGTCCGCGGAGGTGACCAGGGCGTGGGGGAGCGCGGCGAGGGCCGCCATGAAGGCGGGGGCGCCGGCGACCGGCACGACGCCGTCGACGTCGGCGGTCTCGGCCGCGAGCATCCGGCGGTTGTCGGCGTGGTTCAGCTCCATCGGGCGGTCCGGGAGCAGCACGGCCATCGTGGCGTAGCCCTGGCGGCCGTGGACGACCTTCATCACGGCGTCGCCGTCGAGCCCCTGCTCGGCGGCCCATTCACGCCAGCAGCGCTCGACGACGGCGTCGGAGTTGACGATCGTCCCGTCCATGTCCAACAGCAGGGCGCGGGCGGTCAGCGTGGTCGTGGCGGCGGGGGCGTTGGCCTGCATCGGCGGACTCCAGAGCGCGCGGGAGGGAGACAAGCGGTCCCGCCCGCCGGTCAGGGAATACGGGCGGGACCACTTTGTTTCCCCACGATACAAAAAGTCGGGCCTTTTACGCCAACGGGCCGGTTCCGCCACGAGGCGCGGACAGCGGCCCCGCGCCCCGCGACGGCTGCGAATGGCCTATTCCGGCGGGCCGGACGGGACGATCGGCCCCACGATGGAGGGACCCCCGTCGTCCAGGAGACCCGACGGGGCCCGCGAGCCCCCACGAACGCGCGCGAGACGCCGCGCACGCGAGAGCCCGCGAATCCCGCGAGATCCCTGGAGACCCGGGAGCGCCCATGGCGGACGACACCCCTGGCCCCTCCGTGGCCGCAGCGCCGGAGCCCGCTGCCGTACCCGGCGAGGGGCAGCCCCGGCGCACGATCCTCGTGGCGATCGGGGCGCTGCTGCTCGGCATGCTGCTGGCCGCCCTGGACCAGACGATCGTCTCCACCGCGCTGCCCACCATCGTCAGCGACCTCGGCGGCCTCGAACACCTCTCGTGGGTCGTCACGGCGTACCTGCTCGCCTCCACCGCCGCGACCCCCCTCTGGGGCAAGCTCGGCGACCAGTACGGGCGCAAGAAGCTCTTCCAGACGGCCATCGTCATCTTCCTGATCGGCTCCGTGCTGTGCGGCATCGCCCAGAACATGGGCGAGCTCATCGCCTTCCGCGCCCTCCAGGGCCTGGGCGGCGGCGGGCTCATGGTGCTGTCGATGGCGATCGTCGGCGACATCGTCCCGCCTCGGGACCGCGGCCGCTACCAGGGCCTCTTCGGCGCGGTCTTCGGCGGCACGAGCGTGCTCGGCCCGCTGCTCGGCGGCCTGTTCGTGGACCACCTCAGCTGGCGCTGGGTCTTCTACATCAACCTCCCCATCGGCGTCGTCGCCCTCTTCCCCATCGCCGCCGTCCTGCACATCCCCGCCCGCCGCACCCCGCACCGCATCGACTACCTCGGCACGTTCCTCATCGCCTCCGTCGCCACCTGCCTGGTCCTGATGACCTCGCTCGGCGGCGTCACGTACCCCTGGTCGTCCTGGCAGATCATCGGGCTCGGGGTGCTGGGCGTGCTGCTGCTCGTGCCGTTCGTGGCGGTGGAGCGGCGCGCCGCCGAGCCCGTGCTGCCGCTCGGCCTCTTCCGCATCCACGCCTTCTCGCTCTGCTCGGTGATCGGCTTCGTCGTCGGCTTCGCGATGTTCGGGTCGATGACGTACCTGCCGACGTTCCTCCAGGTCGTCCAGGGCGTCTCGCCGACGCTGTCCGGCGTGCACATGCTGCCGATGGTGGCCGGGCTGCTCATCGCCTCGACCGGCTCCGGCCAGATCGTCAGCCGCACCGGCCACTACAAGGCCTTCCCCATCGCCGGCACGGGCATCATGACCGTCGGCCTGCTCCTGCTCCACCGGCTCGACCCGGCCATCAGCACCGCCGAGATGAGCGCCTACTTCTTCGTCTTCGGCTTCGGCCTCGGCCTCGTCATGCAGGTGCTCGTCCTGATCGTGCAGAACGCCGTCGCCTACCGCGACCTCGGCGTCGCCACCTCCGGAGCCACCTTCTTCCGCTCCATCGGCGCCTCCTTCGGCGTCTCCATCTTCGGCACGATCTTCGCCAACATGCTCGGGCCGCGCATCGCCGACGCCCTCGCCGGCGCGAAGCTGCCCCCCGGCGTCAGCGCGGACCGGCTCTCGGCCGACCCGCGCGCCGTCTCCGCCCTGCCGCCGGGAGAGCGGGCGCGCGTCCTCACCGCCTACTCCGACTCGATCACCGACGTCTTCATCTACGCGGTGCCCGCCGCCCTCGCCGCCTTCGTCCTCGCCTGGTTCCTCAGGGAAGAGCCACTGCGCGGCAGCGTCACCGCGCCCGACACCAGCGAAGTCATCTCCAGCAACCCCGTCGAACGCTCCTCCCGCGACGAGGTCGCCCGCGCGCTCTCCCTCCTCGGCAGCCGCGAGGGCCGCAAGAAGATCTACGAGGTGATCACCGAGCGCGCCGGGCTCGACCTGCGGCCCGCGGCCAGCTGGATGCTGCTCCGCATGAACCGCTACGGCTCCGTCGAACCGTCCATCCTCGCCGAGCGCGTCGACATCCCCCTGCGCACCGTCACCGAGGCCGCCATCCAGCTGGAGGTCCGCGGCCTGGCCCGCCGCGAGGGACTCCCCCTCGTCCCCACCGACGAGGGCCGCCGCGTCGCCGGCCTCCTCTTCCAGGCCCGCGAAGCCTCCCTCGCCGACCTCCTCGGCAACTGGTGGACCCCCGACCGCCCCACGGACCTCGACGCCCTCGTCCGCGAACTCAACACCGAACTCTGCGGCTCGGACGAGGAACAGCCCCACAAAGGCGAGGCCCAGCCGCGGCGGGATCACGAGAGGTGGCGGGACGGGGGGAAGGACGAGTGACCGTGCCGCCGCGCCCGTCCTATCCTCGTCCGCATGAGCGCAGGCGAACAGCCCACGGTGAGTGAACTCCTGCCCCGCCCGGAGCGCACTCCGGATGCTCTACGCGTCGCCCTCGCCCGGCTCGCCCCGCACCGGCTGGACGATATGGAGCGCCAGAAGAACGAGGCCTTCCACATCGCGGCCTGCCACGACAGCCTCGGCCCGATCCGCGGCTGGATGACGATCTGGGCAGGCGAGGTAGAGGTCGAGCGCCGCCCTGACCTGCTGGCCCGGCGCCGTGCCGCCGAGCGGACGGTCCAGACCCTTGACCGCGACGACCAGGCGTGGCGCGCGGCCATGGACGAGCTCCTGGCGGTCCTCACGGAGGCCCGCACGGCGAGTGCTTGAGCGTGTTGCCGGCCGGTGACGGTCACACGCCGGGTGAGCCGACGTGGTCCAGCCGCCAGTGGTTGCGGAACCGGTTCAGGGCCCAGCCGGTCGTGACCGTCCGCTCCCCGGTCGCCGCACACGCCGCCCGCCAGGCCGCCTCCAGCTCGGCACACCGGGCACAGCCTCTCGGCGCGGGCGCGCGGTCGCGGTTGGCCAGAAGCCGGACCGCCTCCCGCTCCTGCGCCATGGCCAACCGCAGCGCGGACGCGGGCACCTCCCACTCGGCCCCGCCACCGGGCGCACGCACCTGAACCCGGGCGCCCCGGTGCCCGATCACCTGGGCAACCCTGTCCTCCCGGGTGTCCACCACGTACGCGCCCACTCGATACGTCACGACGTCGTTCCTCCTGCGAAATGCTGCCTGACCTGCCCGTACGGCTACGTAACCGGGCGGCTGCGCGGCGCGGTACCGTGGGCGGAGAACTGGCACTTGAAGCCCTTGAAAGTCCGCAAGAGCGTGTGGAGTTGATGGGTGTGGGAGAGCGGGAGAACGCAGGCTTGGCGAGGCTCCTGGGCGAGAGCCGCTGGACCTACCGTCAGTTCGCCATGGCGGTCAACCGGCTGGGGACCGAGACCGGAACACCCGTGAAGTACGACGAGTCGTCCGTCCACCACTGGCTGATGGGAACGCTACCGAGGAAGACCGTACGGCCCCTCGTCCTGGAGGCCCTGGCCCGCAAGCTGGGCCGCCCCGTGACGCACGCCGAAGCGGGGTTCCCCGCGCCCGAGCGGAAGACCGCCGCGCCCGCGGACACCGTGGAAGGGCTGGTCGACCTCGGGCGGCTGGACATGGACCCGTCCCGGCGGGGCGTCCTGGGCGCCGGCCTGTTCTCCGTGGCGCTGACGATTCCGGGCTGGCAGGACGTCGTCGGCCGGGCGGAGGCCGTCCAGAAGGGCAGGGCCACGCACATCGGCTGGCTGGAGGTCGACATGGTCATCGCCATGACGGAGCGGATCTCTGACCTCGACGACCAGTTCGGCGGGCGTCACGCGCGCCCCATGGCCGCGGCCTTCATGGTGAACACCGTGGCCGCCTACCTACAGGCGGATGCCGCGGCCGACGTCCGGCAGGGAATGCTGTCGGCCGCAGCGGATCTGTCCTACCTCACGGGCTGGATGGCGGTGGATGAGGGATTTCACGGCCTCGCGCAGAGCTACTACACGCGTGCCCTGGAACTGGCCGGTGCGGCCACCGACTACCTCACGTACTGCACGACCCTGCGCGGGATGAGCGTCCAGGCCGTCGACCTCGGTCACGCAGCACCAGCAGTACGCCTCGCGGACGCAGCGGCAGCCGCCTCACCGCAGGCCGGGCCCCGCATGCGAGCCTTCCTCGCCGGGCAGCAGGCCCACTCGGCCGCGCTGGCGGGAGACCGGCACAACGCGCTGCTCTACATCAAAGAAGCCGAGGTCGCGATGGAGAAGGCCGAGGCCCGCGAGAAGGCGTTCGGCTCCTACGGCCCCTCTTCGCTGCTGTACCACGTCAGCCAGGTGAAATACGGCCTCGGCGACGTACGGGGATCCATCACGACGATGGAGGACTCGCAGAAGCTGCGGCGCAGCGATCACCGTCGGAGCCGCGTCCGCTTCCGGTCCATGACGGCGGAGCGGCAACTGGAGATCGGCCACCTGGAGGCCGCCTGCACGACGTGGCACAGCGTCCTGGACGACTATCCGCTCGTGCACTCTGCGGCCTGTGACGACCGCGTCCGGAAGATGCGCGCCCTCATCCGCCCCCACCTCAAGAACGCCAAAGCCCGCGAGCTCTACGACCGCGCCATGACCATAAAGCGCCCCGTTGCTGTGTAGCCCGGCCTCTACCGAAGCCCCACCCCGGAGGAGAAAGACCATGCCCATAGGGTCCGCGGAGGCCTTCGACGGGAAGCCGTCAGCATGACGGGGCAGTCGTTCGAGCCGATCCGGCGGCGGAGTATCCAGCGGCTGACGGAAGGCACCTGGGCCGCCGGTCGATCCGTCTGGTCGGCGGATACCGAGGCGCGCGATGTCACGGTGGAGTGTATCGAGGTCACGGAACGGCCGGCGTCGGCACATGTGGCTGCGGCTCTGGGGCTGGTTCCGGAGAGCGCTGTCTGCGTGCGGAGTCGGCGCTTCGTTCTCGACGGGCGGCCCGTTCTGCTCTCCACGTCGTACCTTCCCGCCGGCCTCGTGGCCGGATCCCTGATCCGGCAGGAGAACACCGGCCCGGGAGGCATCTACGCACGGCTGGCGGAGCTCGGGGCTGAGCCGGTGCGCTTCCGTGAGGAGATCCGCTGCCGCATGCCGTCGGCGGACGAGGCGAACCAACTCGGGTTGACGCCCGGCACTCCCGTGATTCTGATCTGCCGGACGGCGTTCGCCGACGGCGGCCGGGCGGTCGAGCTCAACGAGATGACGCTGGACTCGGCGTCGTACGTGCTGGAGTACGAGTTCGGCAACTAGCCCGGCCCGCTTGCCCCACCCAGGAGGAGACACATGACCCCAGGATTCGGCCTGGTCGTACGTTTCACGCTGCGCGACGCGGACACCGGGGAGGCCTTCGACGCGCTGGTGTCCCGGACGCTGGAGGGAATCCGGCAGCACGAGAAGGGCACGGTCGTCTACGTGAACCACCGCGTGCTCGGTGAGCCGCTCGTACGGATCTTCTACGAGCTGTACGAGGACCGCGCCGCGTTCGAGGCCCACGAGCAGCAGCCGCACACCCGGCACTTCCTCGAAGCCCGCGAGCAGTTCGTGGCCGAGACCGAGGTGACCTTCCTGGAACGTCTCGACGGGAAGCCGTCAGCATGACAGGGCTGCCCAGCCCCATGAGCGCAGCAGACCGGACCGTCGGCTCCCGGCCGCTCCACTCCGTCTCCGTGGCGGGAGCCGTGGTGCGCGAGGACGGGCGTCTACTCGCCATCAAGCGCGCTGACAACGGGCACTGGGAACTGCCCGGTGGTGTGCTGGAGATGGCGGAGTCGCCGACGGCCGGGGCCCGGCGGGAGGTGCTGGAGGAAACCGGTGTTGAGGTGCGGGTGGAGCGGCTGACCGGCGTGTACAAGAACATGGCGCGCGGAGTCGTCGCACTTGTCTTCCGCTGCACCCCTGTCGGCGGCAGCGAACGTACCTCGGACGAGTCCGTCGCCGTCTCCTGGCTGACCCCGGCGAGGTGGCCGCGAGGATGGCGGAAGCCCAGGCCGTGCGGTTGCTGGACGCGCTCAGTGACGACGCCCCGCACGTGCGGATTCACGACGGACAGCGGTTGATGCCGGCCTAGGCAGGTCCGACGGGTCGCGTGGCCAGTCCCCTACGCCCCAGGACCGCAACGAGTCGCTGCGCGAAATTCGCCGGAGCAAACCTCGGGCGTCTTGCCGACGGTTACGTAAAGCTGGTCGAGCCGTCACTTAATGGGAGGGCCGTAGCGTTCGCCCCGTTACTTTCCGTCGCTGACGGTGGTCTCCTGGGCCTGTTGCGTCGCGGGCCGGGGCGTCCGGTACCGCTGAGGTATTGGGGAGGAACCAGGAATGCTGCGATCGGTGATCAGACGTGTGTGGAAGCCCGTGGTCGCGGCCGCGGCGGGTGTGTGTGCCTTCGCGGGCATGACGGCGCCCGCCCCGGCCTCCGCGCAGCCCCGGCAGGCGCAGGCTGCGGCCTCGGGCTACCTGAACCTGCACCAGTGCGTGTACTACTCGCCCTCGGCCACCAACCACCTCACGACGGTGGTGCCGAGCAACGACGGGCGGTTCGCGGCGGGGACGAACGTCTCGCCTACCGCCGACACCCAACCGTCCTGCGGTTCGGGAGACGGGAACTACTCGCTGGTCCCCCTCCTGTCGGGCGTCAAAGCGCTGAACCTCGCTTCGGGGCGCTACCTGAACCTGCATCAGTGCGTGTACTACTCGCCGTCGGCCACCAACCACTTCACGACCGTGGTGACAGGCGGCGACGGGCGGTTCGCGACGGGGACGAACGTCTCCAATACGGCTGACACCCAGCCGTCCTGCGGTTCGGGGGACGGGAACTATTCTCTGGTCCCTCTCCTGTCTGGCGTGAAGGCACTTGACCTCACCTCGGGGAGCCACGCGAACCTGCATCAGTGCGTGTACTACTCCTCCTCAGCCACCGACCACTTCACGACGGTGGTGACGGGTGGCGACGGGCGGTTCGCGACGGGGACGAACGTCTCCAATACGGCTGACACC
The DNA here is from genome assembly GCF_044336695.1 of Streptomyces sp. SCA2-17. NCBI lineage: Bacteria > Bacillati > Actinomycetota > Actinomycetes > Kitasatosporales > Streptomycetaceae > Streptomyces > Streptomyces sp. SCA2-17. The sequence goes on along the minus strand of NZ_CP117521.1, from coordinate 1,650,305 downwards.
CAGGTGTCGTGCGGTTCGGGAGACGGGAACTACTCCCTCATCCCCCTCCTGTCCGGCGTCAAGTCACTCTCGGTGGCCTGAACAGCCGGCCGGCGGGTCCGCCGCGCCGCCGGCGGCCGACCCGCCGGCCCCGGCCCCGGGCTCGGGAACCGTGTGCTCACTCCAGCGCGAACCGCAGCTCCGGCCGTTCCCACGTGATCCTCGGCAGCGCTGCCGGCACCGTTCCGACCCGGACCGCGCCCACGCTCCGGTAGAAGCCCTCCGACGGTGGGTGGGAGACGACGCGTACGGACGCCAGGCCCGCCCCCCGGGCCCGTTCCCGCATGTGGGCGGCCAGGCGGCGGCCCACGCCCAGGCCCTGGGCGTCGTCCGCGACGAACATGAGGTCCAGTTCGGCGGGCGGGCCGAGGAGCAGCGCGTAGAAGCCGAGCAACCGCCCGTCCGCCCCCGCCGCCACGTACACCTCGTTCTCCGCCACGTACGCCGCGGTGACCTCGTAGTCCTCGACCATCGCCGCGTAGCCGCCCTGGTACGCGCCCGATCCGCGCACCAGTTCCGTGAGGTGTACGGCGTCGGCCGCCGTCGCCCGTCTGATCACAGCTCCCCCGATCGATCGGTAATAGATCCAGTGCCGCTGAGGGTATTACCGATCACTCACGGGAGAGAAGGGCGGAGCTCACAGCCGCTGAATGATCGTCCCCGTCGCCTGCGCCCCGCCCGCGCACATCGTGATCAGCGCGAACTCCTTGTCCGCCCGCTCCAGTTCGTGCAGCGCCGTCGTGATCAGCCGGGCGCCCGTCGCGCCGACCGGGTGGCCCAGGGCTATCGCGCCGCCGTTGACGTTGACCTTCTGGAGGTCCTGTTCGAAGACCTGGGTCCAGGACAGGACGACCGACGCGAACGCCTCGTTGATCTCCACCAGGTCGATGTCGCGCAGCGACATGCCCGCCTTGCCGAGGACGGCACGCGTCGCGTCGATCGTCCCGTCGAGGTGGAAGTGCGGGTCGGCCCCGACGAGCGCCTGGGCGACGATGCGGGCCCGGGGCCGCAGCTTCAGGGCGCGGGCCATCCGCTTGGACGCCCACATCAGGGCGCAGGCGCCGTCCGAGATCTGGGAGGCGTTGCCGGCGGTGTGAACGGCGCTCGGCATGACAGGCTTGAGGCGGCTGAGGGCTTCGGTGCTCGTGTCGCGTAACCCCTCGTCGCGGTCGACGAGCCGCCACATGCCCTGCCCGGCGTACTGCTCCTCCTCCGTCGTGGGCACCTGGACGGCGAAGGTCTCCCGCTTGAAGCGCTCCTCCGCCCAGGCGCGGGCGGCCCGCTGCTGGGAGAGGAGGCCGAGCTCGTCGACCCTCTCGCGGGTCAGGCCGCGCTTGCGGGCGATGCGCTCGGCGGCCTCGAACTGGTTGGGCAGGTCGACGCTCCACTCGTCGGGGAACGGCTTGCCCGGCCCGTGCTTGGAGCCGCTGCCGAGCGGCACCCGGGACATCGCCTCCACGCCGCACGCGATGCCGACGTCGACGACACCGCACGCGATCATGTTGGCGACGAGGTGGTTGGCCTGCTGCGAGGAGCCGCACTGGCAGTCGACGGTGGTCGCGGCGGTCTCGTAGGGCAGGCCCATGGCCAGCCAGGCGGTGCGCGCGGGGTTCATGGACTGCTCGCCGGCGTGGGTGACCGTGCCGCTGACGACCTGCTCCACGCAGTCCGGCTGGATCCCGGTGCGGGCGAGGACCTCGCGGTAGGTCTCGCCCAGCAGATAGGCGGGGTGGAGGTTCGCGAGCGTGCCTCCGCGCTTGCCGATGGGGGTCCGTACGGCTTCGACGATGACGGGTTCCGCGGCCATGGTTCGTCCTCTCGTGGCATCCGCTGGGCGTCCCGGCGCCCCCGGCAAACAAGAACACGTTCTTGTTCCGCTCTTCCGTTCGCAGTCTTATGAGCGCTACCCCCGGTAAGCAAGGGTCGCGCACGTGCCGGGCGTGCGACAGATGGCCCCGCGCCCTCCCTTGCCGCCCGCCGGGCCCGTCATTACCGTCGAGGCGGGTATACCTGATGGCCCATCAGGCGTGCGGACGCGTCAGGCCGTCAGGATCGTCAGAACGTCCCGTCAGGCAGGCTGACCCGTCAGGCAGGTGGACGCGCTCCGCCGTCCGCGGCGTCTCCCCGCTGCCGACGCCTCATGGAGGACCGATGTCCTGCCCCGCGCTCCCCGAAGACTTCGACAAAGACTTCGACCCCACCGCCCCCGACGTCAACCATCGCCGCGTCCCGCTCCCGGAGTTCGCCGCGCTGCGCCGCACCGCGCCCGTGTGGTGGGTGGCCCAGCCCCACGGCGTGGCGGGCTTCGACGACGACGGCTACTGGGCCGTCACCCGGCACGCGGACGTCAAGGAGGTCTCCACCCGGCCCGACCTCTACTCCGCCTCCGCCAACACCTCGATCATCCGCTTCAACGAGCACATATCCCGCGACCAGATCGACGTCCAGCGGCTCATCATGCTCAACATGGACCCGCCCGAGCACACCCGCGTCCGCCAGATCGTGCAGCGCGGCTTCACTCCGCGCGCGATACGGGCCCTGGAGACGGCCCTGCGCGAGCGCGCCACCGCGATCGTCGCGGAGGCGAGGGAGCGCGGCAGCGGCGACTTCGTCACCGACATCGCCTGTGAACTGCCCCTCCAGGCGATCGCCGAGCTCATCGGCGTCCCGCAGGAGGACCGGGCCAGAATCTTCGACTGGTCCAACAAGATGATCGCCTACGACGACCCCGAACTGGCCATCACCGAGGAAGTCGGCGCGCACGCCGCGGGGGAGCTCATCTCGTACGCGATGAACCTGGCCGCCGCGCGCAAGGAGTGCCCGGCGCGGGACATCGTCAGCCGGCTGGTCGCCGCCGAGGACGAGGGCAACCTGGCCTCCGACGAATTCGGCTTCTTCGTGCTGCTGCTGGCCGTCGCCGGCAACGAGACCACGCGCAACGCCATCAGCCACGGCATGCACGCCTTCCTCACCCACCCCGACCAGTGGGAGCTCTACAAGCGCGAGCGTCCCGCGACCGCCGCGGAGGAGATCGTCCGCTGGGCGACGCCCGTCGTCTCCTTCCAGCGCACGGCCACGCGCGACACCGAACTCGGCGGCGCCCGCATCCGCGCGGGCCAGCGCGTAGGGCTCTTCTACGCCTCCGCCAACCACGACCCGGAGGTCTTCGACGCCCCCGAGGCCTTCGACATCACCCGCGACCCCAACCCGCACCTCGGCTTCGGCGGCGGCGGACCGCACTTCTGCCTCGGCCGCTCGCTGGCCGCGCTGGAGATCGACCTCATCTTCCACGCGGTGGCCGACGCCCTCCCGGGCATCCGGCTCGCCGGGGAGCCGCGGCGGCTGAGGTCGGCATGGCTGAACGGCATCAAGGAGATGCGGGTGCGGTACGCGTAGCCCCGTCCGCCGGGCCGGCCTCCGCTGATCCACTGATGACGGATCGTCAATTTCCTTTGCGTGTACGGGAATAGTCCGTACCGGGACCTTGTCCGCCAACGGTCCCGGACTTACTCTCGGGTACACCTTCCGGGCAGGCCCGTCACGCCGTACGCCCGTGACATCACCGGCCCCGTGCCGCACGGAGGCCGCCCGCCCGGCAGCGCTCATCCGAGGCTCTCCGAGGGGACGATCAGCATGAACGACGCGCAAGGCAGACCGGTCACGGGACGGGTCAGGTGGCGCAGGTTCGCCGTCCTGGCCGTGCCCGGCTTCGCGGCGACGGCGGCGCTGGCCGTGGCACTGGCCGAAGGAGCCCTCGCGGCCTCGTTCGCCGTGTCGGGGCAGGAGTTCAAGGTCTCGGCCGACAGCCTGGAGGGCGACGGCTTCGCGCAGTACGGCAGCGTGGACACCAACGCGCGCGGCGACCTGCTGCCCGTCGCGATCACCGCGATCAAGGAGGCCGAGCTGAAGAAGCTCTGCCAGTCCGTGGTCACCCACCTGCCCGTCATCGGCGACATCTCGCTCAACCTGACGGCGGGCGGCAGCGGCACCCCGGTCAAGGCCAGCAACCTCTTCATCGACGCCACCCAGCTCGGCGGCGACGCCGAGTTCAAGAACATCGAGATCGGCCGCGACGCCTCCACGCTCGACAAGGGCCCGGACGGTGCGCAGGGCCTCCAGGACCTGTTCGCCCAGCAGGCCGACCACGTCAGCATGAAGAAGGTCCGGCAGGTCGCGTGGGCGACCAACGCAGGAACGTTCAGGCTGTCCGGGCTGCGGATGAACATCTTCAAGGGCAAGCAGGAGTGCTTCTGACGTGGCGGACGGCACCGGCACCGGCCCCGGCCCCGGCATAGGCGCAGGTACTGGCGCAGGTACCGGCACCGAGCCCGCCGCCGTCCGACCCCGTCCCCGGCGTCACCCGTGGGCCGCGTGGCGCCGGTGGCGCAAGGCGCGGCCCTTCTGGGGCGGCCTCGCCACCGTGCTCGCCGGGGCGGAGATCTCCGCCATCCCCCTCGCGCCGCTGAAGATCATGCTCCACCAGGGGGTCGCGGGCATCCCCTCGGTCCTGATGGGCCTGGTCATGGTCCTGATGGGGCTGAGCGCGTGGTTCGCGCCGCAGTACCGGTCCCTCGCCGGGGTGGTGACCGTCATGATCGCGGCCGCGGCGCTGGTGATGTCGAACCTCGGCGGGTTCCTCTTCGGCACGATCCTCGGCGTGATCGGCGGGGGGATGGTCTTCGCGTGGCAGCCGGTGGCGCCGGAGCCGGAGCCGGAGCCGGCGTCGGAGTCAGCGTCATCACCGGCGCCGGAAGCGGAACCGGGGCTCGTGCCGCCCCCCGGCGCGCCGCACCCCGGCCCTCACGACGCTCCCCCCGCGCACCTCCCGCACCACCCACACCTCCCACCCAAGGAGACCCGATGACCCCTCGCAGACTCCGCCCCCGCGCCGTTCTCGCCTGCGGCGCCGGGCTGGCCGTCACCGCTGCCCTGACCCTGACCGGTGCGGCGGGCGCCCAGGCGGGCCCGGCGGCCGCGGTGGCCGCGGCGGGCTCCACCACCGTCACCCCGGCCGGCCACTCCTTCGCGGCCACGCTCAACGGGAAGGCCACCTTCAAGGCCGGTTCCGTGACGGCCACGTGTACGGCCTCCAGCTCCCGGCCGGTGGACGGCTCCGACGGCAACCGGATCCCGGAAGCGCCCGGCAACCAGAACCCCTCGGGCCCGGTCGCCAGCGGCATCAACGCCCCCACGTACTCCGGCTGCACCGCCAGCCTCCCCGGAGTGACCACCACCGTCACCACGTCCGGCGCGTGGCAGGTGTCCATGCAGAACGGGTCGCCGATCTCCGCGACCCTCACCATCCCGACCGGCGGCTTCGTCCTGAAGTCCAGCGGCCTGGCCAACTGCACCATCACCGCGGCCCCGACCGCGGCCGCGGACATCGTCGCGACCTACACCAACGGCTCCCCGTCCAAGCTCACCGTCGCCAACGCCGGTGTCCCGGTGAAGGTCGAGGGCGGCTTCGGCTGTCCGACGAGCGCGACGACGTCCGTCTTCAACGCCGTCTACGACATCACGGACACCACCGACCCGGGCTCCCAGATCACGGTGAGCGAGTAAGCGAGTAAGCGAGTGGGCCCTGAGCACCCGGCGCTGAGCGGCTGAGCGGCCGGCCGGCCCCGTGTCCCCGGCCGGGGCCGCGGGTCAGCCCTTCGCCGCGTGCGTAGGCGCCGCCCCCGTGCTGCCCGGGCCCTCCACGGCCCCCGCCGCCGGCAGCGGATCGCTCTCGCCGCGCGCCGCCGGCACCTTCCCGAACACCGGCCGGCCGGGACCGCTCAGCACGTACTGGATCGCGAAGCCGGCCAGGACGACCAGGGCACCGCCGACCGCGTCGAGCACGTAGTGGTTGGCGGTGCCGACGATCACCGAGAGCGTCAGCAGCGGATAGAGCATGCCGAGGTACTTCATCCACGGCTTCGGCGCGACGACGGCGAACACGATGCCGCACCACAGCGACCAGCCGATGTGCAGCGACGGCATGGCCGCGTACTGGTTGGCGAGCTCCGTGAGCGCACCGAACTCGGGGTTGTCCAGGTCCTGCGGGCCGTTGACCGTGTCGATGAAGCCGAGGCCCGGCATCAGCCGCGGCGGCGCCAGCGGATAGGCCCAGAAGCCGGCGAGCGCGATCAGGGTGGCCAGGGACAGCGCGGTGCGGGCCCAGCGGTACGTGCCGGGCCGGCGCACGTAGAGGTAGACCAGCAGGGCGACCGGCACCAGGAAGTGGAAGGTGCCGTAGTAGTAGTTCATGGCGCCGGTGAGCCGGCCGCTGCCCGCCACGAAGTGGTTGAAGCCGCGCTCGACGTCGATGTGCAGGAACTCCTCGGCGCGGAGGATCTGCCGGCCGTGCGCCTCCGCCGGGAAGCGCTCGTCCGGGGCCCGGGAGCGGATGAACATGTAGAACCAGTAGCCGACGCGGAGCAGCATCAGCTCCAGCAGGACGTTCGGCCGGGTCAGCGGCCGCCGCCAGAAGCGGAACAGCGGCACCCAGGAGAACCGGCCCCGCTGCGGCTCGGTCACCGGCGTCGGCACCGGCCGCGCCCAGCCCTCCGCGGTGCGGGGCAGGAACGGCACCACGCAGGCCGCGAGGAGCGCGGTCAGCAGCGGGGCGTTGTCGCCGAGAGGGCTCAGGAACGGGTTGTTGTCCGGCATCAGCACGGTGCTCGTGAGCGTCATGACGAGCACGACGAGTACGGGCCACACCAGGCGGTCGGCGCGGCGCCTGCCCACGCGGCCGACGACCGCGAGCAGGATCCACAGCTGCTGGTGCTGCCAGGCTGTCGGCGAGACGGCGACCGCGGCGCAGCCCGCGACGGCCGTCGCGAGGAGCGTCTGCCCGTCGAGGGCGTAGCGGGCGGCCCGGCGCAGGCCGAGCACGGTGACCGCGGCGGCCAGCGCGCCGTACAGCGCGAGTTCGGCCGGGCCGTGCAGGCCGGTGCGGAGCAGCAGGCCGTGCAGGGACTGGTTGGCGAGGCCGTCCGGGGCGTGGCCGAGGCCTCTGCCTGCGACGTGGTGGATCCAGTACGTCCACGAGTCGTCCGGCATGAGGATCCACGCCAGCCCCGAGCAGGCCGCGAAGGTGACGCCGGTGGCGGCGGCCGCGCGGCGGCGGCCCGTCAGCCATTGCAGGGCGGCGAACAGCAGCACCGCGGGCTGAAGCGCCGCGGCGAGGCCGACGAGCAGGCCGCTCGCCCGGCCGGAGCCCTGCGCGAGACGGGGCGGGCAGCAGCCGAGGAGCACCAGCAGGACGGGCAGGATGCTCGTCTGCCCGAGCGTGAACGTGTTCCGCACGGGCAGCGACAGGACGGCGAGAATCACCGCTACGGGTGCGGCGAGCAGCGCCGTGCGGCGCGGCACGGGGCCGGGCAGGGAACGGGCGGCGACGAGCGCCAGGGCGACCACCAGCAGGAGCGTGCCGAACGTCCAGAAAATGCCGAGTCCCTGCTCGGCGGCCTTCGTCAGGGGCTTGAGCACAAGCCCCTCGAAGGGGGTACCCGTGAACTCGTCCGTGGCGTAGAGCGAGCCTCTTACATGCAGGACGCCGTGGTCACCGATCCACCGGCCGAGGTCGCCGAACCGCCGCTCGGGAGGCAGCCGCAGCACCGCGGCGGCCTGACGGAAGGCCAGCAGCGCGGCGAGCAGCCACAGCACGCCCAGGGTGAGACCGGTCCTCGACGCCTCCCGCGGCGGGCCTCCCAGTCCGCCCCTCTGCGCATTCGCCACGCCCCGCACCGCTCCTCCGGTCGCCCAGATCGGTCACCCTCGTAGGGCTCTTTGAGACCTTACTGACTCCTGAAGAAGAGACGCAGGTCACCTCCGGGTCACCTGAGCACTTCCTTCGTTTCGTCCGGATGGCCAAAACCCGACGGGGCGCTCGGGGGCACGGGGGCGGGAAGGTCCGCCGGGGGCGCCGCCACGCCGGTATCGTCTCCGGCTGAAACGGCCACATCGCCACACGAAAGGCGCTGCCCCGTGGATCTGCCCGACATCCCCCGCACTATCGGCGGCATCGCGGCCGCACTGCGCCCGGAGCTCCAGCCGCGGTTCTGGGACGAGGTGCGCCGCATCGACCACCCTGACGCGGCAGGCCTGCTCCTGGACGACTGGTGGCGGCAAGCCGTCGTGGACACGGCCGGGGACGACGAGGCTGCCCGGGCGGCGCTGGAGGACGCCGCGGATCTTCACCTCATCGAGGTCGCCCGCGAGGAGTCCGACGGCCGCACCATGACCCACGACGAGGCCACGACCGTGATCAGCGAGGCACAGGCGTCGTGACGTACACCCTGATCTGGGCCAACAACACGGCTCGCACCATGCGTGCCCTGCGCCAGCGCGATGGGGATGCGGTCAAGCCGTTCGCCGATGCGGTCAACGGCCTCGCCCGCAACCCGCGTCCGTCCGACGCCGTACAGCTCGGTGGCACGGACACCTGGCGGTTACGTATCGGCAAGTACAGGGCGATGTACGAGATCGACGGCGACCACGTCTCCGTCACGCTCCTGCTCATCGGCAGCACGGCGGTGTCCTGAGCGGTCCGCGTCGGCCATGGGGACTGGTCCGTTCGTGGAGCGGCCGCTGCCCATAATTCGGACGCGCCCGTGAAACCGCCCGTGCGAGCATGCCGTCATGACCGGCGCTGCCTCCTCTTCCCACCGTTCCTGGGCCGTGGGCCCTTCGCCTGTGCGTTCTGCTGAGGCGGTGGCCTTGATGCGGGAGTACATGACCGAGGTCGCCGATCGCTGGTTCCTGATGCATGAGGGGCGTACCACCACGCCCGAAGAGGTGGAGGGGTACGTCGCCGAGGAGGCGCACGACGACCTCGAGCCGCCCAGGGGGGTGCTGCTGGTCGCCCGGCAGGGCGGGGAGGCGGTGGGGTGTCTGGGGCTGCGGTGGTTCGACCGGGAGCGGGGGACCGCCGAGCTGAAGCGGATGTTCGTGCGGCCCGCCGGGCGGGGGCGTGGTGCCGCCCCCGCGCTGCTGGCCGCGGCCGAGGCCGTCGCGCGGGAGTGGGGCGCCGGGCGGATCGTGCTGGACACCCGTGAGGACCTGGTGGAGGCGAGGGCGTTGTACGCCCGGCACGGGTTCGTTCCGATTCCTCGCTACAACACCGTCGAGGACAATCCTTACGCCGAGGTGTGGATGGGGAAGGAGCTCTCCGGCACGGAGGGCTAGTCCGCCGGCTTCCCGAACGTCACCGGCGCGTCGAACGCCGCCCTGCGCGTGGCGCGCCGCAGTGCCTTCAGGACCGCCGGGCCGAGGGCGAGCGTCGCGGTGACCGTCACGACCGCGCGCGGCACGTCCCAGCCCAGGGACGTGGCCAGGCAGTACGCGACGAAGCGGGCGAGGTTCTCGGACAGCGGGTCGCCGGGGACGAAGGAGACGCCCGTGGCGAGCGCGCCGATGTAGGGCCAGCCCTGGAGGTTCATCACCGTCCCGTAGAAGAGCGAGGCCACCGCCCCGTAGCCCGCGAGCATCAGCACCTCGCGGGCGCCCCGCAGCCGGTCCGGGCCGGGCAGCAGGCCCGCGCCCATCGACACCCATCCCATCGCCAGCATCTGGAACGGCATCCAGGGGCCGACCCCGCCCGTCAGCAGCGCCGACGCGAACATCGACACCGAGCCGAGCACGAAGCCGAAGCCCGGTCCGAGGACCCGGCCCGACAGGACCATCAGGAAGAACATCGGCTCGATTCCGGCCGTCCCCGCGCCCAGCGGCCGCAGGGCCGCGCCCGCCGCCGCCAGGACGCCGAGCATCGCGATGGCCTTGGCGTCCAGGCCCGCGTCGGCGATGGCCGCCACCACGACCGCCAGCAGCAGCGGCAGCAGCGCCGCGAACAGCCACGGCGCGTCCGCGGAGTGCGCGAGCCCGGAGGTGGAGCCGGCGAGCAGGGGCCAGCCGAAGGCCATCACACCGACGGCGGAGACGAGGAGCAGGGCCGCGATCGAACGGCGGCCCAGGCGGATCGCGCGCGCCTGGCGGTCACGGGTCCCGGTCACGGCGTCGCCTCCGGAGCTTCCGGAGCTTCCGGAGCCTTGGGAGTCTCGGGAGCCGCCAGCGCCTCCCGTACCTGCCCCACCGTCAGCCACGGCTGCGGCGCGAGGACCTTGGCCACCTGGGGGGCGAAGGCCGGGGACGAGACGACGACCTCCGCCGTCGGGCCGTCCGCGACGATCTCGCCGTCGGCGATGACGACGACCCGGTGGGCCAGCTCCGCGGCGAGTTCCACGTCGTGCGTCGCCAGGACGATCGCGTGGCCCTCGGCGGCGAGGCCGCGCAGGATCTCCACCAGGCGGTGCTTGGCCGCGTAGTCGAGGCCGCGGGTCGGCTCGTCGAGGAGGATCAGCGGCGGGCGCGCCGTCAGCACCACCGCGAGGGCGAGCGCGAGGCGCTGGCCCTCCGACAGGTCGCGCGGGTGCGTCGTGCCGGCAACGCCCGGCAGCAGCCCGGAGACCAGCGCGCGGCAGGTGCCGGGCGCGGCGCCCGCGTCGCCGTCGGCGGCCGTGCACTCGGCGGCGACCGTGTCCGCGTACAGCAGGTCGCGCGGCTCCTGCGGCACGAGGCCGACGTGGCGCAGCAACTCCGCGGGGGACGTGCTGTGCGGGGCGGTGCCGCCGACGCGGACGGCGCCCGCGGCGGGCTTGTGCATGCCGACGAGCGTCCGCAGGAGGGTCGACTTGCCCGCGCCGTTGCGGCCCATCAGGGCGACCGTTTCGCCCGGGCGCACCGACAGGTTCACGTCGCGCAGCGCGACCAGCCGGTCGTGGCGGACGGCGAGGCCGGTCACGGCTGCCGCGGGGGCGGGGCCGGTGTCGGCCGTGCGGCGGGCCTTGCGCAGGAAGCCGGTGCGTGCGCGGCGCGGGGCGCCTGCCGGGGGCGTTTCCGGCTGCGCTTCCGGTGCGGTCGGCGGCGTCAGTGGCGCCAGCCGATCCCGCAGCGGTGCCGCGCGGCGGCGGGCGTCGCGTACGGACAGCGGGACCGGCTCCCAGCCGGCCAGGCGGCCGAGGCCGACCACGGGCGGGTGGACCGGCGACATGGCCATGACCCCGGCCGGCTCGCCCATGACGGGGGCCTCCCCGGGGCCGGGCAGCAGGATGACGCGGTCCGCGTACTGCACGACCCGCTCCAGCCGGTGCTCGGCCATCAGGACCGTCGTGCCCAGGTCGTGGACCAGGCGCTGAAGGACGGCCAGCACCTCCTCGGCCGCGCCCGGGTCCAGGGCGGACGTCGGCTCGTCGAGGACCAGCACCGCGGGGTGCGTGGTGAGCACCGAGCCGATCGCGACGCGCTGCTGCTGCCCGCCGGAGAGCGTGGCGATGGGGCGGTCGCGGAGGGCGGCGAGGCCCAGCAGGTCGAGGGTCTCCTCGACGCGGCGGCGCATGGTGTGCGGGGGGATGCCGAGGGACTCCATGCCGTACGCGAGCTCGTCCTCGACGGTGTCGGTGACGAAGTGGGCGAGCGGGTCCTGGCCCACGGTGCCGACGACGTCGGCGAGTTCGCGCGGCTTGTGGGTACGGGTGTCGCGGCCGGCCACGGTGACGCGCCCGTGCAGGGTGCCGCCGGTGAAGTGCGGGACGAGGCCGCTGACGGTGCCGAGGAGGGTGGACTTGCCGACGCCGGACGGGCCTACGAGGAGGCAGAGTTCGCCTTCGGGAACGGTGAGGTCGACTCCTCGGAGCGAGGGCGCCTCGGCGTCGTCGTAGGTGACCGACACCTGCTCGAAGCGGATCACTTGGGCTCCTCGGAGAGGGGAGTGGGGGTCTCGGCGGGCCGGGCACCGCCGGTCTCCCCGGCGGGGGTTGCGCGCCTTTGTGGCGGAGAGGGCGGAGAGGGATGCTCCTGACCCGCCCTTTCACCGTTTCCGGGGGCTGCGCCCCGGACCCCTGGGGGCGGGGCGGCGGAGGCCCTTCCCTGGACCCCGGGGGCGGGGGCCACGAACGCCGGCAGCAGCCCCACCAGCAGCGACGCCGCCGGCCACACCGGCAGGTCCGGCGCCGTCAGCGGCACCGCCGGCGGGTGCAGCGCACCCGGCGCGTACGTGTTCGCCCAGATCATCAACGCCGCTACGGCCACGCCCGAGCCCGAGACGAGCCAGGCGCGCACGCCCCACCGGTCGGGCCGGTAGCGCGTGCGGACCGAGCGGCGGCCGCCCAGCCACAGGCCCGCCAGGGCCGCGGCCAGGCCGGCGAGCAGGACGGGCAGCCCGTACCCCGCGCCCTGGTCGGCGAGCAGCCCGTACGTGCCCGCGCAGACGCCCATGAGGCCGCCCAGCGTCAGCACGCTCGTCGTGCGGCGGACGGCGCGCGGCACCCGGGCCGTACGGCCGTAACCGCGCGCGTCCATCGAGGCCGCCAGCGCCACGGAACGCTCCAGGGCGCCCTCCAGTACCGGCAGCCCCACCTGGAGCAGGGCCGTGAGGCCGCGGTCGGGGCGGCCGCGCAGGCGGCGGGCCGCGCGCAGCCGCTGGACGTCGGCGACGAGGTTCGGCGCGAACGTCATGGCGACGACGACCGCGACCCCCGCCTCGTACAGCGCGCCCGGCAGGGACTTCAGCAGCCGCGCCGGGTTGGCGAGCGCGTTCGCCGCGCCCACGCACACCAGCAGCGTGGCCAGCTTCATGCCGTCGGCCAGGGCGAAGACCAGCCCCTCGGCCGTCACCCGGCCGCCGAGCCGCACCCCCTTCGCCCAGTCCGGAAGCGGGACTTCCGGCAGGGTGAGGAGGGTGTGCGTGCCCGGGATGGGGGAGCCCAGCACGACCGCGAAGACGAGCCGGATGCCGATCACGGCCAGGCCGAGCTTGAGGAACGCCCCGTACGAGCGGGCCCACGGCGCGTCCGTGCGCCGCGCCGCCACGACGTAACCGGCGACGGCGACCAGCAGGCCGAGCAGCAGGACGTTCGTGGTGCGCGAGGCGGCCGTGGCCAGGCCCAGCGCCCACACCCACCAGGCGCCCGCGTGCAGGGCGGAGGCGCGCGCGGTGAGGGGCGCGGCCCCGGCCCCGGCCGTTCCCCCCGCCCGCCGCGGCGTGATCCTGTCGCTCATCCGCGGCGTCGGCGGGCCTGCCAGAAGGCCGCGGCACCGAGGACGACCACGGCGGCGATGCCACCGATCAGGCCGGCCGACGGAACGCCGTCACCGCCCCCGTCACCACCGTCACTCTTGCCCGCGGCGCTCGGCTGCGCGCTCGCCCCGTCCTTCTTCGCCCCGCTCGCCTGCTCGCCGCAGCCCGTCCGCGGGTAGCCGGCGATGGCGCACAGCAGGGCGGAGGAGTCGTAGCGCAGCGGCTTCGCGACGGCGGCCAGCGCCTCGCCCGCGGTCGCGTCCTCGCCCACCTGGGCGCAGGCCGAGCGGGCCGCGGGCGGCGTCTCGCCGTCGGGCGCGTCCGCGGGCGTGCCGAAGTCGAGGACGACGGCGACGCGCTTCGCCCCGTCCTTGGCGGCCGTACGGTCGCAGACCTCCCCGAAGCCGGCCGCGGCGCGCGGCTTCGCGGCGTCGGCGGAGTCCGCGCTGACCGCGAACCGGAACCCGATCACGTCCCCGTCGCCGGGCCGCGCCGTGCCCGGTCCCTGCGTCGCGTACGCCCACTGGCCGCCGGAGCTCTGCCAGAACGACCAGTACCGGTAGCCGGCGGCCTGCGCCGGGGCGGCACCGAGGAGCGTGACGAGGGCAGCGACGAGTACGGCGGCGAGCGCGGTGACGACCGCGCCGCCGCGCACCGCGACGGCCCGCGTCACAGCTGCCGCTGCTTCTTCTTGCGGCCGCTGATCAGGAAGCCGATGCCGGCGCCGAAGGCCAGGCCGACGCCGACGATCCACCACACGTTGATCGTGACGGAGTCGTCCTTCTTCTCCTCGTCCTCCTTGCCCATGCCGCCCGTCGCGTGCTTCTCCGGGGCCGGGCCGGTGGCGTTCAGCTGGTCCACGAGGTTCGCGCCCGCGAAGTCGCGCGGGTCGCCGCCCGCGGCACGCGTGGCGAGGATCAGCTTGGCGAGCCGGCCGGGCTGGCCCTTGGCCCACTCGGCCGTGCCGCTCTCCTTGGACCGGAGCCACTTCAGGGGCTTCTCGGCGGCGGCGCGGTGGCCGCCCGCGGCCAGGGCGAGGGCGGCGTCGGCGGTGTTGCCCTGGTCGGGCTTGGCGGGGGCGCCGGGCATGGACGGCAGCAGGTAGCCGCCGTTCTTGTCCATGGTGGCCACGAGGTAGCCGTCCACGGCACCGGCGGCCGCGGCGGCGTCCTTCGGCCTGGCCTTCTCGTCGCCGGCCGGGCACTCCAGCGCCTTGACGGGCTGGTCGGCGTCCTTCTTCAGGGGCTCGAAGAGGAAGCCCTTGCCGAGCGTGGCGAGTGCGGCGGCGGCGCTGGCGAGGTTGTCGGCGCGCAGCCCCTTGTCGTCCTTCAGGTACGCGAACGCGCCGCGTTCGCCCTCCTTCGCGTCGCAGCCGAGCTGGAAGGTCAGCAGCGTCTCGATGGGGTTCTTGCCGTTCTTGACGGCGTCCTTGGCCGGGTCCTGGCCGGCCGCCGCGAACGCGCCGAGCGCGATGGAGGTGGAGTTGGCGTCGCTGGGGCTGCCGGCCTGGTAGCCCCAGCCGCCGTCGTCGTTCTGGTGGGCCTTGAGCCAGTCCAGGCCCTTCTTGACGGCGTCCGCGCGCCCGCCCGCGGCCGCGAGGCCCTGCACGGCCGCGGCGGTGGCGTCCGTGAACTCGTCCTTCTTCGGGTCGCACGCCTTGGCCGTGTCCGCCCGGTAGCCGGGGAAGCCACCGTCCTCGCACTGCTGGCCCGCGAGCCAGTCGACCGCCGGCTTGGCCGGGGTGACGCCCATGGCGTTCTGCGCCATGAAGGCCAGGGACTGCCGGAAGACACCGTCGAACTTCGGGTCGGCCGTGCCGTAGAGCCCCGGCGCCGGGGACGGTGAACCGTCGGCGAAGGCGGCGGGGGCCGCGGCCGCGCCCAGGACGGCGGCGGTGGCCAGGGCCGCGGCGCCGCGGCGCGCGTGGACGGCGAGGGAGGGGGCCATGGGGTCGAGCCTCTCGGTGGGTGTCACTGCGGGGGCGGGGACGGGGGCGTGGGCCGGCCGACGGGTCCGCGGCCGCGCACCGCCGCCTCCCCGCGCGGCCGCGCGCGGTGGCACCGGGCTCGGCTCCGCATACCTCGGCGGTGCCGGTGGAACGGGCGGCACCGCCGAGGCGGTACGACCGGTTCCGGAAGCCTGCCGCCTGGACCGGGTGGTCCGGCTCGTACGGTCGCCGGGCGGCGGGCCGTAGTCACGGTTGCGGGTCAGCGCCGGATTTGCACCGGCTTCCCCCGTTCCGAGGCGGGATGAAGTTGTCACGGACACTTTAACCGGCCGGGTTGAAGATCAACGGTCCGGCGGACTGTTGCCCGCCGCCGGGCGGGCTGCTAAGTGTCTGATGCCGAGTCTCTGATGCTGCGTCAGTTCTTTGGTTACGGCGCGCAGGACTCCGCACACCCGCGGGAGGCATCCGGATCATGAACCAGCACGGGAACGGACCGGTCGTGAACCAGCAGGGGAACGGGCCGGCCGTGAACCAGCGGCACGGGAACGGGGCGGCCGGGCACGGACCGGTCGAATACGGACAGCTCTTCATCGGCGGCGCCATGGCCGACCCGCTCGGCCGCGCCGTCATCGACGTCGTCTCGCCGCACACCGAGGAGGTCATCGGCCGCGTCCCGCACGCCTCGCGCGAGGACGTCGACCGGGCCGTCGCCGCGGCCCGCACGGCCTTCGACTCCGGCGTCTGGGCCGACCGGCCCCTCGCCGAGCGCATCGAGGTCGTCACCCGCATCAAGGACGGCATCGCCGCCCGGCACGAGGAGATCGCCCGGGTCGTCTCCGCCCAGAACGGCTCCCCGTACTCCTGGAGCGTCCTCGCCCAGGCCCTCGGCGCGATGATGGTGTGGGACTGCGCCATAGCCGTCGCCCGCGGCCTGCCCTACGAGGAGCGGCGGGCCGGCGCCCTCGGGCCGCTGCTGGTGCGGCGCGAGCCCGTCGGCGTCGTCGCGGCCGTCGTGCCGTGGAACGTCCCGCAGCTCGTGACGGCCGCCAAGCTCGCGCCCGCGCTGCTCACGGGCTGCTCGGTGGTGCTCAAGCCGTCGCCGGAGACGCCCCTGGACGCGTACCTCCTCGCGGAGATCGTCACGGAGGCGGGCCTGCCGGAGGGCGTCCTGTCGATCCTGCCCGCCGGCCGGGAGGTCAGCGAGTACCTCGTCGGGCACCCCGGCGTCGACAAGGTGGCGTTCACCGGCTCGGTCGCGGCGGGCAAGCGCGTCATGGAGGTCGCGGCGCGCCACCTCACCCGCGTCACCCTGGAGCTCGGCGGCAAGTCCGCGGCGATCGTCCTGCCGGACGCCGACCTGGAGGCGGCCGTCGCCGGCATCGCCCCCACGGCCTGGATGAACAACGGCCAGGCGTGCGTCGCCCAGACCCGCATCCTCGCCCCCCGCGCCCACTACGCCGAGCTGGCCGAGCGCTTCGCGGCCGCCGCCTCCGCCCTCGTCGTCGGCGACCCCCTCGACCCCGCCACCGAGGTCGGCCCGCTCGTCGCCGAGCGGCAGCGCCGCCGGTCCCTGGAGTACATCGCGCTCGGGCAGCGCGAGGGCGCCGAGGTGCTGGCCGGCGGCGGACGCCCGGCGGGCCGCGACAAGGGCTGGTACGTGGAGCCCACCCTCTTCGGCGACGTCTCCAACGACATGCGCATCGCCCGCGAGGAGATCTTCGGCCCCGTCATCTGCCTGCTGCCCTACGACACCGAGGAGGAGGCCGTACGCATCGCCGACGACTCCGACTACGGGCTCTCCGGCAGCGTCTGGACCCGCGACGCCGAACGCGGCATCGACATCGCGCGCAGGGTCCGCACCGGCACGTACTCCGTCAACACCTTCGGTCTCGACACGTTCGGCCCCTTCGGCGGCTACAAGAACTCCGGCCTGGGGCGGGAGTTCGGGCCGGAGGGCTTCGCCGAGTACCTGGAGCACAAGACGATCCATCTGCCGGCGGACCAGGGCGGGCCTTCCGGGACGGAGGCGTGAGCGGCCGTGAGTGAGCGCTGGCGCGTGCGGGTCGACCGGGGGCTGTGCGTGGGCTCGGGGATGTGCGCGGGGAGCGCGCCCGGGGCGTTCGCGCTCGACGCGGGCCACCGCTCCCGGCCCCTCGCGGAGGAGACGGAACCCTCCGAAGAAGTGCTCGCGGCCGCGGAGACCTGCCCCGTGGAGGCGATCACGATCAGCAGGCCGGATACGGGGGATCCGGTGTTTCCTCCGGACGAGTGAAACCCCTTCGTACGCACGGACGTTGTTACTCATGCGTTCCGCACAAGTGCTTGATGACAGATGTGACTGGCCGGGCCCCTCACGGCGTGGAAATCTCTAGGCAACGCAGCCGAGGGGGGAAGCGATGGACGCGCGGTACGAGGTCTACTGCCTGGCCGACAGGCACTTCTACGAGACCCCGGACCGCTTGTCCGTCCCGGGGGCGGGCGGCGAGCGAGCCCAGGAGATGGGTTTGTACGAGACCGCGCGCCGCGCCGCCCCCGCCGGCTGGAGCACGTCCCGCCACGGGGAGTGGTTCCATGTTTTCCCTGCCGGGAAGGACGGCGGTCCGCGCCCCGGCCAGCCCCTCCAGGGCTGGAAGATCCACGTCTCGGCGACCGCCGACACCGCGGAGAAGACCGCCGCCGACGTCTGGGACTACTGCACCGCACGCGGCATCCCGTTCAAGTTCGTGCCCGGCCCGCACCTGCTGCACCTGCGCAACAACAAGTACGCGGAGCGCGGCCACAGCGGGAAGTTCGTCACCGTCTACCCGGACGGCGAGGAGCAGCTGCACGCCACCCTGACCGGCCTGCACGGGATCCTCGGCGGCCGGCCCGGCCCGTACATCCTCACCGACCTGCGCTGGCATGAAGGCCCGCTCTACGTCCGCTACGGCGCTTTCGCCCGCCGCTTCTGCATCGACGGGCGCGGCAGCCTCGTGCCCGCCGTGGAGGACGGCGAGGGCCGCCTCGTCCCCGACTCCCGGAACCCGGCCTTCCAGGTGCCGGCGTGGGTGACGCTGCCCGGCTTCCTCGCGCCGCACCTCGCCGCGCGCAACGCCACCACCGTCGCCGACCTGCCGTACCGCATCGAGAAGGCCCTGCACTTCTCCAACGGCGGCGGCGTCTACGCCGGCACCGACACGCGCGACGGCCGCAAGGTCGTGCTGAAGGAAGGCCGCCCGCACGCCGGGCTCGCCGCCGACGGGGCCGACGCCGTGGCCCGCCTGGAGCGCGAGAAGGACGCCCTGGAGCGGCTCTCCGGCCTCGGCGTCGCCCCCGAGCCGCGCGACTGGCTCACCATCGGCGACCACCGCTTCCTCGTCATGGACTTCGTCGAGGGCAAACCCCTCAACTCCTTCTTCGCCCACCGCCACCCGCTGCTCGCCGCGGACCCCTCGCCCGCCGCCACCGCCGACTACACGGCATGGGCGCTGCGCGTCTTCCGGGCCGTCGAGGAAGCCGTTGCCAAGGTCCACTCGCGCGGCATCGTCTTCAACGACCTCCACATGTTCAACATCATGGTCGCGCCGGACGAACGCTCCGTCGTCCTCATCGACTTCGAGGCCGCGGCGCCCGCCTCCGAGCACGGCCGGCAGGTCGTCGCCCACCCCGGCTTCTTCGCCCCGCCGGACCGCCGCGGCACGGACGTGGACAAGTACGCCCTGGCCTGCCTGCGCCTCGCCCTGTTCCTGCCGATCACCACGCTGTTCGTGATCGACCGGGCCAAGGCGGCGCACCTGGCGGAGGTGATCGCCGGGCAGTTCCCGGTGCCGCGGGAGTTCCTGGACGAGGCGGTCGCGGAGATCACGCGGGAGGGGGCGGGGCCGGCGGGGGCCGTACGGGAGGAAGGTGCGGCCGCACCTGCCGCTTCACCCCCGCGGCACCGCACCATCGGTCCCGCCGTCGGCCGCGCCGCCGCGCCGCAGGCGCTCCCCGACCCCGCCGCGGACTGGCCCGCCGCCCGCGCCTCGATGATCCGCGCCATCCTCGCCTCCGCGACGCCCGGCCGCGACGACCGCCTGTTCCCCGGCGACATCGCCACGTTCTCCGAAGGCGGCGGCCTCGGCCTCGCCCACGGCGCCGCCGGAGTCCTGCACGCCCTCGCCGAAGCCGGCGCCGAGCGCTACGAGGAGGGCGAGGAGTGGCTCCTGCGGCACACCGCCCCCGTGCCCTCCGGCACCCCGCTCGGCCTCTACGACGGCCTCGCCGGCGTCGCCTGCACCCTCGACCGCCTCGGCCACACGCAGCGCGCCCTCGACCTGGCCGGGATCCTCCTCGGGGAGCAGTGGCAGCGGCTCACCTCCGACCTGCGCGGGGGCCTGGCCGGCGTCGGCCTCGCCCTCGACCACCTCGCCCGCGCCACGGGCGAGCGCGGGCTCCACGACCAGGCCGTCGAGGCCGCCCAGCTCCTCGCGGACCGGCTCGCCGCCGAAGCGGCCGAAGCTGCCGAATCCGCGGGCTCGGCCGGGCCGGCCGGATCCGCCGGGGCGGACGGGGACGGCCCGCGCCGCCGCGCCGGCCTCCTGCGCGGTGCCACCGGCCCCGCCCTGCTCTTCCTGCGGCTGTACGAGCGCACCGGCGCCCCCGCCCTCCTCGGCCTCGCCGAGCAGGCCCTGCGCACCGACCTCGCCCGCTGCACCCGTACGGCGGGCGGCACGCTCGAAGTGGACGAGGGCTGGCGCACCATGCCCTACCTCGGGGACGGCAGCGCCGGAATCGGCATGGTCCTGGACGACTTCCTCGCCCACCACCCCGACCCCGACCCGTACTTCACCGAGGCCCGCGACGGCATCCTCACCGCGGCCCGCTCCCGCTTCTACGCCCAGCCCGGGCTGTTCCAGGGCCGGGCCGGGATGGTCCTCCACCTCGCGCGCACCGCCGCGCCGGGCGCCGGGCCGGAGCACCTCGCCGCCCAAGTCCGCGGCATGTCCTGGTACGCCATGTCCTACCAGGGCGAACTCGCCTTCCCCGGCAGCCAGATGATGCGGCTGTCCATGGACCTCGCCACCGGGACCGCAGGCTGCCTGCTGGCCCTCGCCGCCGCCCTCGGCGACGGCGACGGCGGCCGGCCCGCGCAGCTGCCGTTCCTCCCGCCCCTCCAGGGGCCCCTGAGCCGGCTCCATGCCGTTGTGGAGCCGTAGCAAGAAGAAACCCCGTCCCCACGGGACATCCACGAAAGGAACACGACCATGGCGCTTCTCGACCTGCAGAACATGGAGTCCGAGGCGAACACCGGCCACGGTGGCGGCGGCCAGAGCACGGTCAGCCTGCTCTCCTGCGTCAGCACCGCCAGCGTTCTGATCTGTCTGTAGATCCGCAGATCCACCGCTGACAGACCGGATACCAGCCGATCCGGCACCGGGCGGGCCCCTTCTGCGACAAGGGGCCCGCCCGGGTCCTGCACTCACGGATGGTACGGAGAGGAGGGCGACCCTGCCATGGCGCGTACGCGTACGGAGAAGGCAGCCCGGTCCGCTCCCGCTCCTGCCTCGGCCCCTGCCTCCGTCTCCGCTTCCGCGTCCGCTTCCGCCGGGGACCGGCTCCTGCTCGGCACCGCCCGGCACAGCGCCGGACGGGCCGCCGCCCTCGCGCTCATCGCGGTCGCCTCGACCGGCGCGGCCCTCCTGCTGCCCCTCGTCCTCGGCCACACCCTCGACCTGCTCCTCGCCCGCCGCGGCCCCGACGCCGGCCGGTGGACCCTCCTGTGCGCCCTCCTCGTCGCCGGGCCCGCCGCGCTCGACGCCGCCGGCGAAGTCCTCACCGGCACGACCGCCGCCCGCGCCACCGCCCGGCTGCGCCACCGCCTGCTCGGCCACGTCCTGGCCGCCGGGCCGCGCGCAGCCGGCCGCTTCCCGCCCGGCGACCTCGTCACCCGCTCCGTCGGCAACGCCGCCGACACCGGCACCGCGCCCGCGACGCTCGCCCACGCCGCCGCCTCCGTCGCCGGCCCGCTCGGCGGAATCGCCGCCCTCGGCGTCATCGACCCCTGGCTCGCCGTCGCCTTCCTCGCCGGAGCGCCCCTCCTCGCCGCGCTCCTGCGCGCCTTCACCCGCGCCTCCACGGACAGCGTCGCCCGCTACCAGCAGCACCAGGGCGACATCGCCGCCCGCCTCGTCGAGGCCCTCGGCGGCGCCCGTACGATCGCCGCCGCCGGCACCGCCGACCGGGAGCGTGCCCGCATCCTCGAACCACTGCCCCGGCTCTCCCGGCAGGGGCTGCGCATGTGGCGCGTCCAAGGCCGCTCCACGGCCCAGGCCGGCACGCTCGTACCGCTGCTCCAGATCGCCGTCCTCGCCGTCGCCGGACTGCGCCTGTCCCAGGGCCACCTGACCGTCGGCGACCTCCTCGCCGCCTCCCGCTACGCCGTGCTCGCCACCGGCGTCGGCATGCTCGTCGGCCACCTCAACGCCGCGGCCCGGGCGCGGGCCGCGGCGGGCCGCGTCGCGGACGTCCTCGCCGTGCCGCAAGTCCCCTACGGGCAGCGGGCCCTGCCGGCCGGGCCCGGCACGCTGGAACTGCGGGGCGTGAGCGTCGTACGGGGCGGGCGGACGGTCCTGCACGAGGTGAGCGTCACGGTCCCCGGAGGGACGTCGCTGGCCGTCGTGGGGCTGTCGGGCAGCGGGAAGTCGGTCCTGGCGGAGGTGGCGGGGCGGCTCACGGACCCCGACGCCGGTTCCGTCCTCCTCGACGGCGTCCCGCTCCCCGCGCTCCGCCGCGACGACCTCCGCCGCGCCGTCGGCTACGCCTTCGCCCGGCCGGCGCTGCTGGGCGGCACGATCGGGGGCACGATCGGGTTCGGGGCGTTCGCCCCGGGGCGCGAGGCGCTGGAGGGCGCGGCCCGGGCGGCGTGCGCGCACGACTTCGTACGGCGCCTCCCGCACGGCTACGACACGGCCTGCGCGGACGCGCCCCTCTCGGGCGGCGAGACCCAGCGCCTCGGGCTCGCCCGCGCTTTTGCTCACGCCGGGCGGGTCCTGATCCTCGACGACGCGACGTCGAGCCTGGACACGGCGACGGAGCGGCGCGTCTCCGCAGCGCTGCGGGCGCCCGGCGCGGCCACGCGGATCATCGTGGCCCACCGCCCGACGACGGCGGCAACGGCGGACCGAGTCCTCTGGCTCGCCGACGGCCGAGCCCTGGCCGTGGCCCCCCACGCCGCCCTCTGGCAGGACCCGGCATACCGGTCGGTCTTCAATGCGTGACCGCCTCCGGCCGGTTAGGCAAACGACGAGCGGCACCGCCGGGGGCGGGGAACGCGGAGGGGCCGGGCCCCTCTTTCCCGCCGCGGCGGTGAGCAGCCACCGCGGCGGCACCCGGCGGTGCCGAACCGGCCCTGGGCTGGGGTTGTATGGCACCGCCGGTTGCGTGGGCGGTGGTTGCGCGCCGCTGCGGCGGGGTGTTGTGCCTGGCGGCGGGGAGTGCGGAGGGGCCGGGCCTCTCCATTCCGCCGCGGCGGTGAGCAGCCACCGCGGTGGTGTCCGGCGGTGTCGAACCGGCCTCGTCCCTCGGGCGGGACGTGCTGCCCTGCCCCGCAGGGAGCGTGGAGGGGCCGGGCCCCTCTTTCCCGCCGCGGCGGTGAGTAACCCCCGCGGCGGCGCCCGGCGGTGCCGAGCCGGCCTCGGCCGTGGGCCGGGGCGTGGCCTGCCCCGCGGCAGGGAGAGTGAAGAGGCCGTGCCTCGCCTCCGGAGGTCCCCGTGGTAGACGTTGAAGTCGGGCTGGTCCGGCGAGGGATGCGATACCTCGCCGGGCGGTGGCGCGTCGTCGCGTGGCTCCTCGCTTGGTCCGTCGTAGAGGCGGGGCACACGTTTGCGATGGGGTACGCGCTGGCCCAGGCGCTGGACGCCGGGTTCCTCGCGGGGGCGCCCCGTACCGGACTCGCCTGGCTCGGCGCGGCCGCGGTCGCCGTGATCGTCGGCGCGTACGGTACGGGCAAGACGTACGGCGGCGTCGCCGGCCTCGTGGAGCCGTTCCGCGACCGCCTGGTCACCACGGTCGTGGACCGCGCCCTGCGGCGCGGCGACCCCGCGGCCGTCTCCCGCCTCACGCACCAGACGGAGATCGCCCGGGACGCCTTCGCCGGCCTCGTCATGGTCGCGCGGTCGTTCGTCTTCACCGCGGCCGGCGCCCTGACGGGCCTGTTCCTGCTGGCGCCCCCGCTGCTGGCGGTCGTCGCGCCGCCCCTCGTCCTGGGCCTCGCCCTGTTCCTGGCGACGCTGCGCCCGCTCGCCCGCCGCCAAGAGGCGTACCTGGCGGCGGACGAGGCCCTCGCCGCCGCGCTCGGCGAGGTCTTCGCGGGCCTGCGCGACGTCACCGCGGCCGGTGCCGAGCCCTGCGTCCGCGCGGAGGCGGGGGCGCTCACCGACGCCGCGCTGGAAGCGTCCCGCGCGCTGGCCCGCTGGTCCGCCGCCCGCGTCGTGGCCCTGGCCGTGGCCGGGCAACTGCCCGTCGTCCTCCTGCTGGCCGCGGCGCCCTGGCTGCTGGACCACGGCGTCACGGCGGGTGCCCTCGTGGGCGCGCTGGCCTACCTGACGCAGTCGCTGATGCCCGCGCTGCAAAACCTCGTGCACGGCCTCGGCACGAGCGGCTCCCGCCTCGCCGTGGTGGCACGCAGGCTCACGGCGCCGGGCGGCCCCGCGGCACAGCAACCGCCCGCACCGCCCCCACCGCCCGCCCCGGCAGGGGCCCCGGCCCCCGCCCCCGTCCCTGCCCTCCGTCTCCACCACGTCACCTTCGCCTACGGAGCCCACGCCGACCCCGTCGTCCGCGACCTTGACCTGACCCTGCCCCCCGGCGCGCACCTGGCCGTCGTCGGCCCCAGCGGCGTAGGAAAGTCGACGCTGGCCGGGCTGGTCGCGGGCCTGCTGCGGCCCGGCCGCGGGGAGGTCACCGTGGGCGGGGAGCGGGCGGACACGGAGGCGGCGGCCGCCCGGCGGGTGCTGATCCCGCAGGAGGCGTACGTGTTCTCGGGGACGCTCGCCGCCAACCTCGGCTATCTGCGCGCCGCCCCCGTCCCGGAGGAGGAGCTGCACGCCGCCGCGGAGGCACTCGGCATGACGGAACTCGTGCGCCGCCTCGGCGGCTTCGCGGCCCCCCTCGCCCCCGCGGAGCTGTCCGCGGGGGAGCGGCAGCAGATCGCGCTCGCCCGCGCCTACCTCTCGCCCGCCCCCCTCGCCGTCCTGGACGAGGCGACCTGCCACCTCGACCCCGCCGCGGAGGCCCGCGCCGAACGGGCCTTCGCGCGCCGCCCGGGCGGCACCCTCGTCGTCATCGCGCACCGCGCCTCCTCGGCCCGCCGCGCGGGCCGCGTCCTGGTGATGGACGGGGCGGACACGGCCTGCGGCGACCACCGCGAACTGCTCGCGCGCTCCCCGCTCTACCGGGACCTCATGGGCGGGGGCGAAGCCGGGGCCGGCGGCGAGCCGCCCGGCTCACACCCACCCCGCCCCCCGCGAGATACGGATCGCATCGACCCGGTTCCGCGCCCCGGTCTTGCGGGTGATGGCGGCCATGTAGTTGCGCACCGTCCCGTTCGACAGGTGCAGGCTGCGGGCGATCTCCCCGACGGACGCCCCCTCCGCCGCGAGTGACAGCACGCTCAGCTCTCGTCTCGTCAGGGGAATCTCCGCGGCCTCCAGGAAGCCGAAGCCGAGCGCCTCGTCGATGAACCGCTCGCCCTTCGCCACATGCCGTATCCCCTCGACCAGCCGGTCCGGTGAAGCGTTTTTGCTCAGGTATCCCAGGGCCTTCTCCTCGTACGCCCGGCGCAGCGGCCCCGGCCGTCCCGCGCTGGCCAGGGCGAGCAGGGCCGCCCCGCCCGCCGCACCCGCCGCACCCGCCGTTCCGTCGCCCGGCGCGTCACCGGAAGCGGAAGCGATACCGGCACCGGCACAGCCACCGGCACCGTGCCCGGAACCGTCACCGTGCCCGTACCCGGAGAGCTCCCGCAGCCCCCGCGGCCCGCCGGCCTCCGGGCTGTCCATGTCCACCACGCACACGTCCGGCCGCAGCGAGCGCGACAGGTCCGCCGCGCGCTGCCACGAGGCCGACGAGACCTCCAGATCCGGCTCCCTGCCGATCAGGAACGCCAGCGCTGTGCGCAGCAGATAGGTGTCATGTACCAGAAGTACCCGGATCACGGTCCCCGCCTTCCGCTTACCGCTTCCCGGCGCAGCGAGCGCTGTGCCGGTCACGACGCTCATTCATACCGGCGTGTGCCACCGCGACGGGCGCGTATACGGGACATGGAGGGGGCGCAAGGGCGCATGAATCACGCCACGTGCGCCCCAAGTTCACTCGAAAGCGCCCCCCATGAATCGGGTGCCGGGGGTAGCGCGTCAGGCTTGTTGTGGGGTAGTGAGCCGGATGAGCCGGCAGACGGTCTCGATGTCGATCCGCACCTGCGCGATGGACGCGCGCCCCGAGAGCCAGGTGATGAGCGCCGAGTGCCAGGTGTGCTCGATGACGCGGACGGCGGAGAGCTGCTCGGGGGTGGGCGGTCCGGCCGGCCCCATGGCGTCCAGGATGATCGCCGTGGTGAGCCGGGAGACGGTGTCGACCTCGGTGCTCACCGAGCGGTCGGCGAAGGTGAGGGCGCGCACCATGGCGTCGGCCAGGTGCGGTTCGCGCTGCATCGCGCGGAACGCCCGCATCAGGGTCTGGGCCACGCGCGCGGCCGGGTCGGTGTCCGTCGGCGGGCGTTTGCGCAGCGTGCCGTGCAGGGCTTGCAGCTGGTCCTGCATGGTGGCGACGAGCAGGTGGACCTTGGAGGGGAAGTAGCGGTAGAGCGTGCCGAGCGCGACGCCGGCCGCCTCGGCGACCTCCCGCATCTGCACCGCGTCGAAGCCGCCGCGGCTCGCGAGCTCCGCGGTGGCCTGGAGGATCCGGCGGCGGCGGGCCGCCTGACGCTCGGTCAGGGGGAGGCTGGGCCCGGCGGGCACGGCCCGCGCGGTCGGCGACTTGGGTTCCGTCGTCATGTGTCCCATTCCGTGACAATCCATCCAGGGTGTCTGTCGGCCCGGACGGCACAGCATGGCAGGGGCCGGGCCGTGGCGCGAATCACCCGTTCCGGTCCTGGCGACCGCCCTGACGGCCGGTAGATTCGAGGCTTCTGGACAACCCAGTCTGAAACTTGTTCTAGATTAGCGCGACCGGTTACGCTCCGGCCGGAACAGCAGCCAGAAGGAGGCCGGGGGAGTGACCGCTGAGGCCACTGAGGCAGCTCTCGCAGAGCACGGGGAGCACGGGCGGGACGCACGCCGGGACGCCCTCCGTGAGGCGGGCGACCCCGATCGCCCCCTGCGCATCGCGATGCTCACCTACAAGGGCAACCCGTTCTGCGGCGGTCAGGGCGTGTACGTCCGCCACCTCTCCCGTGAGCTCGCCCGCCTCGGGCACAGCGTCGAGGTCATCGGCTCCCAGCCGTACCCCGTCCTCGACGAGGGCGTGACCCTCACCGAGCTCCCGAGCCTCGACCTCTACCGCCAGCCGGACCCCTTCCGCACGCCCGGCCGCGACGAGTACCGCGACTGGATCGACGCGCTGGAGGTCTCCACCATGTGGACGGGCGGCTTCCCCGAGCCGCTCACCTTCAGCCTGCGCGCCCGCCGCCACCTCGCCGCGCAGCGCGGCCGGTTCGACGTCGTCCACGACAACCAGACGCTCGGCTACGGGCTGCTGGGCGGCCCCGCCGCGATCGGCGCTCCGCTGGTCACCACGATCCACCACCCCATCACCGTCGACCGGCAGCTCGACCTCGCGGCCGCCGCCGACTGGAAGCGGCGGGCGTCCGTACGGCGCTGGTACGGGTTCACGCGCATGCAGAAACGTGTCGCCCGGCGGCTGCCGTCCGTGCTGACCGTCTCCGGCTCCTCCCGCCAGGAGATCGTCGACCACCTCGGCGTACGGGCCGAGCGGGTGCACGTCGTGCCGATCGGGGCCGACACGGACCTGTTCTCGCCGGATCCGTCCGTGCCCGAGGTGCCGGGGCGGATCGTCACCACGTCCAGCGCGGACGTGCCCCTCAAGGGCCTGGTGCACCTGATCGAGGCCCTGGCGGTCGTTCGCCGCCGACACCCGGACGCCCATCTCGTCGTCGTCGGCAAGCGCGCCGAGGACGGGCCCGTGGCCACGGCCATCCGGCGCTGCGGGCTCGGCGGCGCCGTCGAGTTCGTCAAGGGCATCACCGACGCCGAACTCGTCGACCTCGTACGGTCGGCGCAGGTCGCGTGCGTGCCGTCGCTGTACGAGGGCTTCTCGCTGCCGGCCGCGGAGGCCATGGCGACGGGGACGCCGCTCGCCGCGACGACCGGGGGCGCCATCCCCGAGGTCGCCGGCCCCGACGGCGAGACCTGCCTCGCCGTCCCGCCCGGCGACCCCGGAGCCCTCGCTTCCGCCCTGGGGCGGCTCCTGGACGACCCCGACCTCCGCCGCCGCCTCGGCGCCGCGGGCCGCGAACGCGTCCTCTCCCGCTTCACCTGGCACGAGGCGGCCCTTGGCACGGCCCGCCACTACCGCGAGTCCATAGCCCGCGCGGGCACGGAAGCGCCTGCGCGGCGCGCGGGACGGCACGCGTAGTGCGGCCCGGCACGGTGGGCGTCGCGCTGCGGCGCGGACACGTACCGCCCGCCGCGGCGGTGCTCAGCCACGACGCCGCTTCCCGGCGGTGCCTGACGGGCCCGGCTGGGCACCGCCGGACTGCGCCGTGGGGCTTGTTCGCCGTTGCGGCGGGGGAGTGTTGCTGCGGCACGGACGCTGAGCTGCGGCGTGGGCATGTGCTGTCCGCCGCGGCGGCGGCCGGCCAAAACGCCGCTTCTCCGCGGTGCCTGACGACCCCGGCCCGGCGCCGCCGGACCGCGCTGCGGCGCCGGCGCAGACCGCCCGCCGTGGCGGGGCCCGGCCACGAGGCTGTCGCCCGCCGCACCCCGTACGTCCCCGCAAACCACCCCGTCCCGCCGGCCGAAGGCAAATACCCGTGCTGACCGTCGATTTCTCCCGCTTCCCGCTCGCCGCAGGCGACCGCGTCCTCGACCTGGGCTGCGGCGCGGGACGGCACGCATTCGAGTGCTACC
The DNA here is from genome assembly GCF_044336695.1 of Streptomyces sp. SCA2-17. Taxonomy (NCBI): domain Bacteria; kingdom Bacillati; phylum Actinomycetota; class Actinomycetes; order Kitasatosporales; family Streptomycetaceae; genus Streptomyces; species Streptomyces sp. SCA2-17. Next base: position 1,622,158 of record NZ_CP117521.1, on the reverse strand, counting down.
GGCGCGGGGCGCGCGTCGTCGCGCTGGACCGCAACGGCGAGGAGATACGCGAGGTCGCCAAGTGGTTCGCCGCCATGAAGGAGGCGGGTGAGGCCCCCGAAGGGGCCACCGCCACCGCCATGGAGGGCGACGCCCTCGCGCTGCCCTTCCCCGACGACAGCTTCGACGTCGTCATCATCTCCGAGGTCATGGAGCACATCCCCGACGACAAGGGCGTGCTCGCCGAGATGGTCCGCGTGCTCAAGCCCGGCGGCCGCATCGCCGTCACCGTCCCCCGCTACGGCCCCGAGAAGATCTGCTGGGCCCTCTCCGACGCCTACCACGAGGTCGAGGGCGGCCACATCCGCATCTACCGCGGCGACGAGCTCCTCGACCGGATGCGCGAGGCCGGCCTCCGCCCGTACGGCACGCACCACGCCCACGGCCTGCACAGCCCCTACTGGTGGCTCAAGTGCGCCTTCGGCGTCGACAACGACAAGGCGCTGCCCGTCCGCGCCTACCACAAGCTCCTGGTCTGGGACATCATGAAGAAGCCCCTGGCCACCCGCCTCGCCGAGCAGGCCCTCAACCCGATCATCGGCAAGAGCTTCGTCGCCTACGCGACCAAGCCGCACCTGCCCGCCGCCGACGACGGAGCCGCCGCGTGACCACCTTCAGCCGCGGCTCCGGCCGCACCGAACGCCTCGTCCTGCCCGGCGTCCTGACGGCCGAACAGGTCGCCGGCACCGTCGCCGGCATCGCCGCCGCCCAGCGCGCGGACGGCGCCATCCCCTGGTTCCGCGGCCACCACCTCGACCCCTGGGACCACGTCGAAGCCGCCATGGCCCTCGACGCCGCCGGCGAGCACGGCCGCGCCGAGGCCGCCTACCGCTGGCTCGCCCGCCACCAGAACCCCGACGGCTCCTGGTACGCCGCCTACGCCGACGGCGCCGCCGACGAGCCCACCGACCGCAGCCGCGAGAGCAACTTCGTCGCCTACGTCGCCGTCGGCGTCTGGCACCACTACCTCGCCACCGGCGACGACGCCTTCCTCGACAGCATGTGGCCGACCGTCTACGCCGCCGTCGAGTTCGTCCTCCGGCTCCAGCAGCCCGGCGGCCAGATCGGCTGGAAGCGCGAGGAGGACGGCACTCCCGTCACCGACGCGCTCCTGACCGGCTCCTCCTCCATCCACCAGGCCCTGCGCTGCGCCCTGGCCGTCGCCGAGCACCGCGAGGAGCCCCAGCCCGACTGGGAGCTGGCCACGGGGCTGCTCGCGCACGCGATACGCCGGCACCCCGAGCGGTTCCTCGACAAGAGCCGCTACTCCATGGACTGGTACTACCCCGTCCTCGGCGGCGCCGTCGCCGGCGTGGCCGCCAAGGAGCGCATAGAAGAGGGCTGGGACCGCTTCGTCGTCCCCGGCCTGGGCGTGCGCTGCGTGCTGCCCAACCCCTGGGTGACCGGCGGCGAGAGCTGCGAGCTCGCCCTCGCCCTGTGGGTCATGGGCGAGTCCGACCGCGCCGTGCAGATCCTCCAGTGGATCCAGCACCTGCGCGCCGAGGACGGCATGTACTGGACGGGCTACGTGTACGACGACGACGCCGTCTGGCCCGAGGAGCGCACCACGTGGACGGCGGGCTCGCTGCTCCTCGCCGCGGCCGCGCTCGGGGGCGACGAGGCGACGACCGCGGTGTTCGGCGGGGAACGGCTCCCGGTCGGCCTGGAACAGGACTGCTGCGGCTAGCGCGTAGCGCGCAGCGCCTCCGGCGGGGCGCCGGGCCCCGAACGGGCCCTCCCCCGTGGCGGGCCGCACGGCCGTCCGGCACCCTGGCCGCATGGGACACCACCCGCCAGGAGGCCGCCCCGTGCCCCGCCGTGCCGTCGCCGTCGCTCTGCCCCTCGCCGGTTGTCTGCTTCTGGCCGGTACGGGCTGCGGCGGGAAGAAGGACTCCACGGGCGCCGGCGCGAGCCCCACCAGCTCCGTCGAGCGGCAGAAGTTCGCCAAGACCCGGTTCGTCGCCAACGCCGGGCTCGCCGCGGGCGCCTCGTACCAGTGGATCATCAAGCCGTACCGGGCCGGCGCCTTCAAGAAGGGGGCCGACGGGCGGACCGTCGCCCTGGTCAAGGCCGGTCTCGCGGGCACCTTCGCCTACAACCGGTTCAAGGCGGCGCTGAACAACGCCAAGGGCGACCCCACCCTCTCGAAGGCCGTGGCCCCGCTGAGCGCGGGCGTCGAGTCGCTCAAGGGGCTGACGAGCAAGTTCCGCAAGGGCGAGGCCACGGACGGGGATGCGGGCGCGTTCGACGGGGTCGTCAACAGCGTCAAGAACGCGGGCAAGGACGCCGGGGCGCCGGTCACCGACAAGGTCCCCTCGTACTCGGAGATCCAGAAGGGCTGAAGCGGAGCCTGGATCGGAATCTGAACTTCCGTGCCCGCCAGGGACGTTGTCAGTGGGCGGTTTTACAGTGAGGCCATGACGACGATGCTGAGCCACGAGCGCTACTGTTCCGAGATCCTCGCCCAGACCGGCCTGCTGTGCGCGGCCCTGGGCGAGGGCACCGACGTGTCGGTCACCGTGCCCACCTGCCCGGAGTGGACCCTGGGGCACCTCCTGCTGCACGTGGGGCAGGCCCAGCGAATGGCCACCGGGCTCGTCCGCGAGAAGGTCATGGAGTTCGTGCCGCCGGCCGCCCAGGGGCAGACGGTCCCCGCGCCCGGCCCGGGCGACCCCGCCGTGGACGACCTGGCTGGCCTGACCGCCTGGCTCACCGAGGGCGCCGAGGCGCTGGCGGCGGTCCTGCGCGCGGCGGGGCCCGACAGCCCCGTGTGGACCTTCTCCGAGCAGCCGCGGTCCGCGTTCTGGGCCCGCCGCATGGCGCACGAGACCCTGGTACACCGTGCCGACGCCCTGGGGGCCGTCGGCCTGCCCTTCACGGCGGACCCCGAAATAGCGGCGGACTGCGTCGACGAATGGCTGGAGATCCTCTCCCTGCCGGCGGCCGTCGCGTTCAAGCCGCGCCTGAAGGAGCTGCCGGGCCCCGGCCGCACCCTCCACCTGCACGCGACCGACACCCCGGCGGAGCTCGACGCGGAGTGGTTCATCGACCTCACCGGCGAGGGCGTCACCTGGCGCCGGGCCCACGAGAAGGCCGCCGTGGCCGTCCGCGGGCCGCTGACCGACGTGCTGAGCGTCCTCTTCCGGCGCCTGCCCGCCGACACCGACCGGATCGAGGTCGTAGGCGACCGCGAGCTGCTCGACTTCTGGCTGGAGCGAGCCGTTTTCTAGGCCGCACATGGTCGGATGAGAGCATCATCGTATGACCGTTGTGCCCAGATCCTCCGTGACCAGCAGGCTCGTCCGGGCCGCCGTGCTGCCCGCCGCCCTCGTGCTCGTGGCGGCCTGCGGCTCCGGTGACGCGGCGACGCCCAAGGCCGGCGCGCCCGGCGCGGGGGACCCGCTCTTCCCCCGCCTGGGCAACGGCGGCTACGACGTCCGGCACTACGGCCTCACCCTCGACTACACCCCGGAGGGCAACCACCTCAAGGGCACGGCCGTCATCACCGCCCGCGCGACGCAGGACCTCGGCTCCTTCAACCTCGACCTCAAGGGGCTGAAGGTCCGCAGCGCCCGCGTCGACGGCCACCCGGCCCGTACGGCCAGGAAGGGCACCGAGCTGACGGTCACGCCTAGCACGATGCTGGACAAGGGCCACGACTTCGAGGCGGTCGTCGTCTACGACGGCACGCCCAAGGACATCACCGACGAGGACGGCAGCGCCCTGGAGGGCTGGATCGAGACCGACGACGGCGCGGTCGGCCTCGGCCAGCCCACCGGCTCGATGGCCTGGTTCCCCGGCAACCACCACCCCTCCGACAAGGCCGCCTACGACATCGAGGTGACCGTCCCCAAGGGCTACACCGCCGTCGCCAACGGCGAGCTCCAGCACCAGGAGACCAAGGGGAACCGGGCGGTGTTCGCCTGGCACAGCGCCGAGCCCATGGCGAGCTACCTGGCGAGCGTGGCCGTCTCGCCGTTCAAGGTGACCACCGCCCGCGCCGGTGACCTGCCCCTCTACATCGCCACCCACCCCAAGGAGGCCGCGGCCGGACCACGCCTGGAGAAGCTCCTGCCCGAGGCCATCGCCTGGGCGAGCGACCTCTTCGGCCCGTATCCGTTCTCCTCCGCCGGCGCGGTCGTCGACCACAACCCGTACGTCGACTACGCCCTGGAGACCCAGACCAAGCCCTACTTCGACTCCGCCCCGGACGACGTGACGGTCGTGCACGAAGTCGTCCACCAGTGGTTCGGCAACTCCGTCAGCCCGCGCACCTGGCGGGACATGTGGCTCAACGAGAGCTTCGCCGCGTACGCGGAGTGGATGTGGGAGGAGAAGCACGGCGGCCGCTCCGCCCAGCGCGTCTTCGACGACTACTACGCCGGCAAGGACCCGCTGAGCGACGGCATCTGGGCCTTCCCGCCCGCCGACCCCGCCCCGGCCACGGTCTCCGACCCGCCCGTCTACGGCCGCGGCGCGATGGTGCTGCACAAGCTGCGGCAGGCCGTCGGCGACGAGGCGTTCTTCGCCACGACCCGGGCCTGGGTGAGCGAGCACCAGTACGGCAACGTCGACACCGCCGAGTTCGAGCGGTTCTGGCAGCAGCGCACCGGGAAGAACCTCGGCGGCGTGTTCGGCCCCTGGCTCCACGGGCAGGGGCGGCCGGACCGGCCGTGACGGCCGCGGCTGCCGGTCCCGCGGCCGCGCCGGCCCCGCGCGGGCGTCACATCAGGTCCGCCAGCACCCGCAGCGTCTCCGGGTCCGGTCCCGTCACCAGCAGGTCCGTCACCGGCCCCGCCCGCCACAGCTCCAGCCGCTCCGCGATCCGCCCGCGCGGCCCCACGAGCGAGATCTCGTCGGCGAACGCGTCCGGCACGGCGGCCACGGCTTCCTCGCGCCGCCCCGCCAGGAACAGCTCCCGCACCCGCCCCGCCTCCTCCTCGTACCCCATGCGCGCCATGAGGTCGGCGTGGAAGTTGCGGCGCGCGTGCCCCATGCCGCCGATGTAGAAGCCGAGCATCGCCTTCACCGGAAGCAGCCCCTCCGCGACGTCGGCGCACACGTGGGCCCGGACCAGCGGCGCCACCAGGAAGCCCGGGGGTGCGGCGGCGAGGGCCGCCCTGTGCAGGTCCGTGCGCAGCGGCGACCAGTACAGAGGCAGCCAGCCGTCGGCGATGCGCGCGGTCTGGGCGACGTTGCGGGGCCCTTCGGCGCCGAGCAGGACGGGCAGGTCCGGGCGCAGGGGGTGGGTGATGGGGCGCAGCGGCCTGCCGAGGCCGGTCGCGCCGGGGCCGCGGTAGGGGAGGGCGTGGTGGCGGCCGTCCAGCGTCACCGGGGCCCGGCGGCGCAGCACTTGGCGGACCACGTCCACGTACTCGCGCGTCGCGGTCAGCGGGCTGTCCGGGAACGGCCGCCCGTACCAGCCCTCGACGACCTGAGGGCCCGACAGCCCCAGGCCGAGCAGCAGCCGGCCGCCGGAGAGGTGGTCGAGGGTGAGGGCGTGCATCGCGGTGGCCGTGGGGCTGCGGGCGGCCATCTGGGCGACGGCCGTGCCGAGCCGGATGCGGGTGGTGTGCGCGGCGATCCAGGTGAGGGGGGTGAAGGCGTCGGAGCCCCAGGCCTCGGCGGTCCACACCGAGTGGTAGCCGAGCCGCTCGGCCTCCCGGGCCAGGTCGAGGTGGCCGGCGCCGGGGCCGCGTCCCCAGTAGCCGAGCGCGAGTCCGAGCCGCACGGCGCCTCCCGGCGGGTCAGGTGAATGCTGACGGTGCGTCAGATCCCCCTGAATGTAGGCCCGCCCCGGCCGGTGGACAAGAGCCCGCGGAATCCGGGGCCCCGCAAACGCGGCGGCCCGCCGGGGAAGTCCCCGGCGGGCCGCCGTCCGTGCACCGTGCGCGTCAGCCGCGCTGGATGCCCGTCGTGTCCTGGAGCAGGCCGCGGCGGCCGTCCTGCGTCTGCGCGACCAGGGCCTGGCCGCGCTGCTCCACCGCGAGGTACCACGTGCCGGGCGCGAGCTCGGCGATCTGCGACGGCGAACCGTCCTCGCCGTACAGCGGACGCGGCACCGGCACCGCGAACCAGAACGGGGCGAAGTCCCCGGCCGGGGCCGCGGGCTGGCCGGCGGCGGGGGCGGGAGCGGCCGCGGCACCGCCGAGGCTCGCGTCCGGCTGACCCTGCTGGCCCGGCTGCGCGCCGAACGGCTGCTGGGCCTGGGCGCCGTACGGACCGGCGGCACCGGGCTGGGCACCGCCCGGGCCCGGGTAGCCGTAGCCCGGGTTCGGGCCGGCGCCGTACGGGGACGGGGCCTGCGGGCCGGCAGCGCTCACCAGCGGGGCCTTCAGGGCCGGGGTGCGCGGGGTGAGCACGGCCACGGCGGCCAGCGCCAGGTTGGCGATGAGGCCCAGGATCTGGCCGACGCCCGGGGACACGCCCTGGGCGCCGCCGACGATCGTCCACAGCGAGGACCAGGCGGCGAACACGGCGAACGCGGTGCCCCACTGGTCGAGACCGAGGCCCACCAGCTTGCGGCCCTCGGGCTGGAAGCGCGCGGCGACGATGAGAGCGGCGGCGATGATTCCGGCGAGGAAGATCGACGGCAGGACGGGGAAGAGTCCGGCCTTCCAGCCGTTCGGCTCCGTGGGGCAGATCGTCGACGCGCAGTCGTACGAGTAGAAGCTGAGGAACGAGGCGATGAACAGCAACACCGCTGCTCCGATCACCACGCCGTCGCCTCGAGTGAGGGAGCGGATGTTCACTCTCTAGTCCTTTGTCAGTGTGATCATTAACGTCGCTGTCGCCGGCACGCGAGGATGCGGGGCGCGGGGGTGGCCCCCCATCGTACGGGTGAACCTATCGCCTGCACGGTCGGGGCGTCCTCTTCGTATCTGCCTCGTGACAAGCCTGTGGTCTGCGCGGACGGCCACGACGGCGGCCCCGGCGGCCGCTTCGGGCCTACCCGTCCCTACCCGTCCAGGAAGTCCGTGATGCCGTCGGCGATCCCCTGCGCCGCCTTCTGCCGCCAGGCTCCGTCCTTCAGCAGGGCCGCGTCGTCCGGGTCCCGCATGTTGCCGCACTCGATGAACACCTTCGGCACGGTCGAGAGGTTGAGGCCGCCGAGGTCGCCGCGGGTGTCGAGGCCCGTACCGCCGCCGATGTAGTTGGACGCGGCGCTGTGCGTGACGCGCACGAAGTGGCCCGCGATCCGCACGCCGAGGTCCTTCGAGGGGCCGACGATCGGTGAGGTGTCCGCGCGGCCGCCCTTGACGGAGGCGGGCAGGATCACATGGAAGCCGCGGTTGCCGACGGCCGAGCCGTCGGCGTGCACCGAGACGGCGGCGTCGGCGTGCGCCCGGTTCCCGATCGCCGCCCGCTCGTCCACGCACGGGCCGTACGGGCGCTCACCGTCGTGCGTGAACACCACTTTGGCGCCCTGCGCCCGCAGGAGCGTGCGCAGCCGGTGCGCGACGTCGAGGCTGAACGAGGCCTCCGCGTAGCCGTCGTCCGTGGACGTCCCCGTCGTGTCGCACTCCTTGCGGCCCGTGCCGATGTCGACGGAGCGGTCGATCTCGGCGGTGTGCTCGCTGTTGCGGAGGTTGTGCCCGGGGTCGACCACGACCACCTTGCCCTTGAGGGGCCCGTCGGGCAGCGGCCCGTCGTCCGCGGCGGCGGGCGAGGGACTCTGCGCACCCGGCGACCCGCTCGCCGAAGGCGCCTTGCCCTCCGGCGAGGACAGCGGGGACGGGGGCTGCGACGCGGGGGAGCGGCCGGGCGACGCCGGTGACGCCGACGACGCGGCGGCCACCGGAGCCTTCTTCCCGCCGTCCGCCTCCGCGTCCCACAGCAGCCAGCCCGCGACCCCGGCCGGGATCAGGGCCGCCACCGTGACGACGACGGGCGTGCGGAAGCCGGCCGGCCGGCGGGCCGGGCGGCCGGCGCGCGGAGAGCGGGGGAAGCGGGGGAAGCTGCCTTTGGACACCCGGCGATGCTACGCCGCCGCCCCGCCCCCGAGGGGGCCTACGCCGCAACCGGTCCGCGCCGCAGCACCCGCAGTGACCGCGTCACCGACACTTCGGTGAACTCCCCGGACGCAAGCGCCCTGCGGTACACGCGGTACGGCGCCTGCCCGCCGTCCGCCGGGTCCGGGAACACGTCGTGGATGACCAGCAGCCCGCCCGGCGCGAGGTGCGGGACCCAGCCCTCGTAGTCGGCCGTCGCGTGCTCGTCGGTGTGCCCGCCGTCGATGAACACCAGCCCCAGCGGCCGCCCCCAGAGCGAGGCCGCCAGCGGCGATCGCCCCACGAGCGCCAGCACGTGCTCCTCCAGCCCCGCCCGGTGCAGCGTGCGCCGGAAGACCGGCAGCGTGTCCATCCGCCCCACAACCTCGTCGACGAGCGACGCGTCGTGGTACTCCCAGCCCGGCTGCTGCTCCTCGCTGCCCCGGTGGTGGTCCACCGTGACGGCCGTGACCGCCGCCTCCCGGGCGGCCGCGGCCAGCAGGATCGTCGACCGGCCGCAGTACGTGCCGACTTCGAGCAGCGGCAGCCCCAGCGCCGCGGCCTCCTCGGCGGCCGCGTACAGGGCGAGCCCCTCGTCGAGCGGCATGAACCCCTTGGCCGCCTCGAAGGCGGCGACTATCTCGGGCTTGGGCGGCATGTGCGGTTCCTCCTGGGGTACCGGTACGCGGTGGTCGGCTCATTGTCCTCACGCGCCGCCGAGCGCGGTGCGTGAGGGGCCGATACCGTGGGAAGCACGAGCGGGGGACGCAGGAAGCCGCTGTCACAGCGCCGCCTGCCAAAGCTGCCGAAAGGTGCGGAAGATGTCCTTCGCCGTATCGCTGCTCGCCGCTTCGATGGCCGTGCTGTCCCCCGTGGGCGGCGCCCACGGGGGAGCCGACGTCAGTGCCGTCTTCGCCACCCCCTCGGGCGACGTGCTGCGCGCCGTGACGTTCGACGAGGCCGCGGTCCCGGCGGGCGCCCGCGTCACCGTCACCGAGCGCACCGGCCAGGACAGCACCCGCATCCACCTGCGGCTGCGCGGCGTCCAGCCGGGCCGTACGTTCGGCGCCCACGTCCACAGGAACCCGTGCGGCACCCGCCCCGAGGACTCGGGCGCGCACTACCAGCACGTCAAGGACCCGGAGCAGCCCTCCACGGACCCCGAGTACGCCAATCCCCGCAACGAGGTCTGGCTGGACTTCACCACCGACCGGCAGGGCGACGGCGCGTCGTCCGCCTCGGTCGACTGGCGCTTCCGCTCCGGCGAGGCCCGCTCCATCGTCATCCACGAGCACGCCACCGAGACGGCCTCCGGCCGGGCGGGCATGGCCGGCGCGCGGCTTGCGTGCGTGAACGTGCCCTTCAAGTGAGCGTGTCCTTCGCGTAAGCACGTCCTTCGCACGGGTTCGAACGAAAGGACGAAGTACTCGCAAGGGTGATCGTGTGCGCTGCCGGCGGCGGGGGCGGCTCCACGCGTCGTAGCCTGCTGCCGCCATGAACGATTTCGTTGACGAAGCACGCTCGCGCGTCGCACACCTGCTCCGGATGGCCAACACCACGGACGACCGGGTCAGGGCACGGATCATCGAGTACGCGGACACCACCCCGGAGCCGCCCGTCATGAGCCGGGCCGGGATCGTCACGACCGGATGCGCGCAGTGCCTGCGCACCGCGTGGCGCCAGCAGGACGCGGAGGGGCCCGTGTGGGTCTGCGCGTCGTGCGGCCATGTCGAAGGAGTGACCGTGAACTGCCCTCATTGCAAGGTGCCCATGACGCCGCCGCCGGCGGGCGCGCCGGACCGGTGGCAGTGCCCGCGCTGCCCCCGGGTCGCCGCGACGGGTGAGAGTCCGCAGGACATCGAGGAACGGGAGCGGCAACGGGTTGCGGCGGTCGCCGCGTTGGAAGAGGCGATGGCGTTGCGGGCGGCGGAGTGAGCGGGGCGCGGTGCCGGGTCGTTCGGCTGCGGGTCGGCGGGGGCTTGTCGCGCAGTTCCCCGCGCCGCTATGGGGCGCGGGCCGACGTACCGCAACCCGTCGGGTCCTGCCTGCCTACCGCAGGTGCGACGTGTCGTTCAGCAGCCGCAGCGACGCGTTGCCGTCCGCGTAGTAGGCGACCGCCGAGATCGAGGCCGCTGAGAGTTCCATGCGGAACAGGGACTCCGGCGGGGCGCCGAGGGCCAGGCGGACCAGGGTCTTGACCGGGGTCACGTGCGTGACCAGCAGGACCGTACGGCCCGCATAGCGGGCCAGGAGCTTGTCGCGCGTGAGCGCCGTCCGCCGGGCGACCGCGGCGAAGCTCTCGCCGCCGCCGGTCGGGGCGGCCTTGGAGGAGGCGAGCCAGGCGTCGAGGTCGCCGGGCCAGCGCTCGCGGACCTCCGCGAACGTGAGGCCCTCCCAGGCGCCGAAGTCCGCCTCGCGCAGGCCGTCTTCGACACGGACCTCCAGGCCCAGGCGCGCGGCCACGGCCCCGGCCGTCTCGCGGCAGCGCCGCATCGGCGAGGAGACGACGGCCTGGATGGTGCCGCGAGCGGCGAGCGCGGCGCCCGCCCGCTCGGCCTGCTGAAGGCCGGCGGGCGAGAGTTCGGGGTCGCTGCCGCCGCTACCGGAGAAACGCTTCTGCGGAGTGAGGGCCGTCTCACCGTGCCGCATCAGGACGAACGTGGTCGGCGTCCCGAGGTCGGCCGGGGCGGCCCAGCCGACGGGCGCGGCCTTGGGCTCCTCCAGCGGCTCCGCCACGGGCTCAGCCGCCCGCGAGGGCGTCCGCGCGGCGAGCGCGGCCGCGGAGGCGCCCGCCTCCCACTGCCGGCCCGCCTTGCCCGCGTCCATCGCCTCGTTCGCGAGCCGGTCCGCGTGCTTGTTCTCCTCGCGCGGGATCCACGCGTACGCGACCTGCCCCGGGGCGAAGACGGCCCGCGCCCGGGCGGCCAGCGGCCGCATGTCCGGGTGCTTGATCTTCCAGCGGCCCGACATCTGCTCCACGACGAGCTTGGAGTCCATCCGGACCTGGACCTCGGCCGCCGGGTCGAGCGCCTTCGCGGCCTCCAGGCCGGCGATGAGGCCCCGGTACTCGGCCACGTTGTTCGTGGCGGTGCCGATGTACTCGGCGGCCTCGGCGAGCGCCTCGCCGGTCACCGCGTCCAGGACGACGGCGCCGTAGCCGGCGGGCCCCGGGTTGCCCCGGGAACCGCCGTCCGCCTCGACGATGAAGCGAGGAGCCATCGGTCTTACAGGCCCGACTCGGTGGTGCGGACCAGGATGCGGCTGCAGTTCTCGCAGCGGACGACCTGGTCCGCCGCGGCGGCGCGGATCTCGTTGAGCTCGGTGATGTCCAGCTCCAGGCGGCAGCCCTCGCAGCGGCGCTGGTTCAGGCGCGCCGCGCCGACGCCGCCCTGCTTCTCCCGCAGCCGGTCGTAGAGCTTCAGCAGGTCGGCCGGGACGGAGGCGGCGACGATCTCGCGCTCCTTGCTGACCGAGGCGTCCTCGGCGTCGATCTCGGCGAGGGCGGCGTCGCGGCGCGCGACGGCGTCGTCGACCTTGGCCTGGACGGAGCCGACGCGGCCGGTCAGCTCGGTGACGCGCTCCTGCGCGGACTCGCGGCGCTCCATGACCTCCAGGACGACGTCCTCCAGGTCGCCCTGGCGCTTGGCCAGCGAGGCGATCTCGCGCTGGAGGTTCTCCAGGTCCTTCGCGGACATGCCGACGCCGGTGTCCAGGCGCTGCTGGTCACGGGCGGCGCGCTGGCGGACCTGGTCGACGTCCTGCTCGGCCTTGGTCTGCTCGCGGGCGGTGTCGCTCTCCTCGGTCTGCGCGGCGACGAGGAGGTCGCGGTGCTGGGTGAGGTCGGCCTCGAGGGAGGCGATCTCGGCGTGCTCGGGCAGGCTCCGGCGCTTGTGGGCGAGCTGACCGAGGCGGGTGTCCAGCGCCTGGAGGTCGAGGAGGCGGATCTGGTCGGCGGGCGCGGCGTTCAGTTGGGGGCTCCTGTGTTAGTGATCGTGCGGGGCGGACGCCGCGTGGGCGGTCCAGGGGTCGGTGACGTGCTTCGACACGTGGGTGCGCAGGCCCCAGCCGTGCCGGTCGGAGATCTCGTCCAGCTGGGCGGCGGCCTGCTCCGCCCAGGGCCATTCGGTGGCCCAGTGGGCCGCGTCGACGAGCGCCAGCGGGCTCTGCTGCTGGGCCTCGGACGCGGGGTGGTGGCGCAGGTCGGCGGTGACGTAGGCGTCGACGCCGGCGGCCCGCACCTCGTCGAAGAGGGAGTCGCCGGAACCGCCGCACACGGCGACGGTGCGGATGGTGCGCTCCGGGTCGCCGGCGACCCGGATGCCCTGGGCCGTGGCGGGCAGCCGCTTCGCGGCGCGCTCGGCGAACGCGGCCAGGGTCAGGGGCGGGTCGAGCTCACAGACGCGGCCGAGGCCGCGGCGGCCCGCCGGGTCGGCCGGGTCGGGCACGAGGGGGCCGGTGACGCGCAGGTCGAGCGCGCCGGCGAGGGCGTCGGAGACGCCGGGGTCGGCGCGGTCGGCGTTGGTGTGCGCGACGTGCAGGGCGATGTCGTGCTTGATCAGGGTGTGCACGGCGCGGCCCTTGAAGGTCGAGGCCGCGACGGTCGTGGTCCCGCGCAGGTAGAGCGGGTGGTGGGTGACCAGCAGGTCGGCGCCGAGCGCCACGGCCTCGTCGACGACCTCCTGGACGGGGTCGACCGCGAACAGCACCCGGCCGACCGGGGCCGCGGGGTCGCCGCAGACCGTGCCGACGGCGTCCCACTGCTCGGCCTGCTCCGGTGGCCAGAGGGCGTCGAGGGCGGCGATGACTTCAGACAGTGCGGGCACGGAGGAAAGGCTACCTGTCCGCCGTGCCCGCGCGGGCTCCGCCCGAACCCGGGCGTCACTTCCCGAGGAAGCCCCGCAGGTCGTCGAGGACCTTGTTCGCGGCGGTGACGCCCAGGCCCAGGTACCAGGTCTCGTCCTCGACGTCCTTGGCGTGGCCCTCCTTGACCGCCCGCAGGTTCTTCCACAGCGGGTTGTCCTGGACGGTGTCGCGCTTGGTCTTGTCCGGGGCGCCGTAGACGCCGGTGAAGATCCAGTCGGCGTCGGCCTGGTCGATCTGCTCGGGGCTGACCTCGACGGCGAGCTTGTCGGCCTGCTGGTTCTTCGGGCGGGGCAGGCCGACGTCCTTGAGGATCGTGCCGATGAAGGACTGGCCGGCGTACAGGCGCGTGAACTGCGGCAGGTAGCGGACCATCGAGATGGTGGGCTTCTTCTCGCCGAGGTCCTCGCCGAGCTTCTTCGCCTTCGCCTCGTACGCGCCGAGGTTCTTCTTCGCCTCGGCGGTCTTGTCCAGCGCGGCCGCGTTGAGGAGGTAGTTCTCCTTCCACGTGAAGCCCGGGCGGACGGAGAAGACGGTCGGGGCGATCTTGGCGAGGTCCTTGTAGTTCTTCTCCGCGCGCAGCTTGCTGCCGAGGATCAGGTCGGGGTGGAGCTCGTTGATGGCCTCGAGGTTGAGGTTGTTGATCGTGCCGACGTTCTTCGGCTCGCCGGCGTCCTTCTTCAGGTAGCCGGGGAGCTCCTGGCTGCCCTCGCTGGGGGCCCAGCCGACCGGCTGGATGCCGAGCGAGACCACGTTGTCGAGCTCGCCGACGTCGAGGACGACGACGCGCTTCGGGCGCTCCTTGAGCTCGGTCGTGCCGAGGGCGTGCTTGATGGTGCGCGGGAACTGGCCGGGCGCGGCATCCGTCCCCATCTTCGCCGTCTGCTCGCCGGCCTTGCCGAAGTCCTTGCCGCTCTCCGAGACCGCCTTGGAGCCGCTGCCGTTGTCCTTGCCGTCCCCGCCGTCCGAGGAGCCGCAGGCCGCGAGGGACAGCGCGGCGGCTGCGGACAGGGCGACTGCGGCGGTGCCGCGGCGGCGAAGGGACATCACGTGACTCCAGGAGGTCCGGCCGGCCGTCCTGGCCGGCGGTGGTCAAGGGGGCCCGTTCAGCCACCCCCCGCGACTACTTAGGCTCGCCTTACCTTACGTGACGCCCCGGAATGGGCGAAGCACACCCTCCTCGTACCCCTCAGGCGAATCGGACAACAGCCACCCTTACGCGTGAAGCGGGCCGACTCTCATTGTTCGGCAGGAAGTGCGATAACTACGTTCTGTGCCGGAGGTGACGTTTCTCATGACGGTCTGTGCCCCCCAGAGCACCCCGCAGAGCACCCCGCGGAGTGGCTCGAAGGACCTGCGGCGCCCGGCGTTCACGGTCACGGCGAACGGCTCGTACGCCGCCCGGCTGGCCCTCGACGGCGCCACGGGTGGCTGGTTCCCCGAGCGCTGGACCCTCGACGGCCCCGAGCCGTACGCCGTGCCGCTGCCCGGCAGCCAGCCCGAGGAGCCGGACAGCGAGGTGCAGCCGCTCGCCGACGGGCGGGTCCTCATCCGCCGCCGGGTCGCCGAGCGGCACACGCTCTCGCTGCTCTACCCCACCGGCCCCGGCACCGGGGAGCTGCCGGTCGGCGCCGTCGAGTGCGCCCGGCTGTCCCTGCTGCCGCCCGCGCCGGGCGGCTCCTCCGTCTACGGGCTCGTCCACACCGACCGCGCGACCGCGCTGTGGCGGCTGCACGGCGGCGCCTTCGGCCCCGAGCGGGTCGTCGACGTGCCCGGCTGCTGCACGGGCGGCGCCTGGCTCGACCGCACGGGCCGGCTGCTCGCCCTCGACCGCGAGCTGGACGGCCGCACCAAGACCGTCGTGGTGGACCTGGAGCGCGGCGGCGAGACCAGCCCGCTCCTCCAGATCACCGAGGACAGCAACGACCGGCTGCTCCTCGCCGACCCGTACAGCGGCCTCCTCCTCGTCCGGTCGGACGCCCCCGGGCAGGACCGGCTCGGCTGGGGCGTGCTCGGCTCCGCCCGGCCCGTCCGCTTCCCCGAGTGCCTGCGCCCCGCGGGCGCCGTGCTCACGCCCTTCGCCACGCAGCCCGGGCAGGAGCTCACGCCCGAAGGGTGCGCGGTCGCCTTCCGGGTCGAGGGCGCGACCGGCAGCTGGGTGGGCGTCTGGCGCCCCTCGGGCAAACAGCTCCAGCAGTTCCCGGCGCCCGCCGGCTGGCTCGTCGGCGCGGGCCTGTGGACCAGCGGCGGCGAACTGCGGCTGCCGTTCGTGACGCCCTACGTGCGCTGCGGCCTGGCCCGCCTCCGGCTGCCGGAGGCGGAGCGGGGGGAGACACGGGATACCGGCGGGCGCGGGGCCCCGTCCGGGGCGGGGCCCGCGGCGACGGGCGGCGCGGCGGGTGCGGCGGGTGCGGCGGCGCCGGGGATGCCGCGTCCGGAGCCGGAGCCGGCGGCGCCCGGGGCGCCTTCCGCGCCGGCGACGCTGCTGCAAGGGGTGCCGCGACCCACGCCGGATCAGGGGCCCTCGCCCTCCGGCGGGCCGTCCGCGCAACAGCCGCTGCTGCAAGGCCCTCCGCGGGCGGCGGAGCCGGCGCCCTCGGGCGGGGTGCAGCGGCAGCCGTTGTTGCAGGGGGTGCAGCGTCCGGAGCCGGCGCCTTCCGGCGGGTCGCAGCAGCCGTTGCTTCAGGGCGTTCCGCGGGTGGCGCCCCAGGTGGCCCGGCCCGCGCCGGAGGCGCAGCCGCTCCTGCACGAGGTGCCCCGGCCGGGGCTCGGCCAGGAACAGCCGCTGCTGCAAGGGGCGCCGCTTCGCACGGAGCCCCCGGCGTCGCGGCCGACGCCGGATCAGGCGCCCCCCGTCACGCCGCAGCAGGCGCCGCAGGCTCAGCCGCCGCTGCTGCACAAGGCCCCGCAGCCGGGCCCCTCCGGGGCGGGGCAGGCGCCTCTCGGGGCGCCGCAAGCGCCGCTGCCGCGTGAGGACCCGCAGCCGGTGCCGCCCCCGCTGCCCCGGTCTGAGGCGAGTGCCGGGCCGCTGTCGCAGCCGCCGTTGCAGGGTGAGGCCCCGCGGCCGGTGTCGCCGCTGGCGCCCCGGCCGGAGCCGGTTCCCTCCGGGGCGGGGGCGGGGCAGGCGTCCTCCGCGGTGCCGCAAACGCCGTTGCTGCATGAGGCCCCGCGGCCCGTGTCGCTGCCACTGTCCCGGCCGGAGCACGTGTCTTCCGCGGTGCCGCAGGCGCCGTTGCTGCGGGAAGCTCCGCAGCCCGTACCGCCGCAGACGCCCCGCCCCGAGCAGGCCGCCCTCGCGCCGCTGCTCCAGGAAGTGCCCCGGCCGGTGACCCCCGCGCCGTGCCCCGCACCATGCCCGGAGCCGCAGCTTCCGCCGATGCGGGACATGCCCCTGGTGGATACGCCGCAGGCGCCCCCCGCCACGCCGCAGGACATCCGGTCGCAGGACACCCCGCCGCACGGTGTCCCGTTGCTGGAGCGGCCGCATGAGGGGCTGTCACCCGGCGCGCTCCAGGGGCCCGTAGCCATGCCTCCGGGCGAGGCCGACGTCCTGGCGCCCGCCGAGCGCGCCGACTCGCCGGCCTCGGTCTGGACCGCCGTGGACCCCGCCTGCCCCTCCGGTCTCTCCGGTCTCCCCGGAGCGGCCATGCCGGGCGCGTGGTCGGCGGCCGCGTCCAGGCCCGTGCCCTTGCAGCAGGCCCCGCTGGGCCGGGAGCCCCGGACCTGAGCGGCGCGCCGCGAGGCGCCCCGGAAGCACTCCGAGAGGAAGCCGACTCGCCGCCCGGCCGGGTGGCCTCGGCGATCAAGGTCCCGTTAGAATCCGGGCGGGGGTTGCGTGGCTGTACCAGGCGGAACACCGTCGTGAACCGTCGCGAGCCGAACGGCCGTGCGCGGAGGGCGTGTCGGCGTCCGTCGACACCGTGCGCCACTGCCGTGGCAGCCCCCACGCGCACAGCACGCATCCCCATCCGACGGAGTGACTTTCCCCATGCCCGACGCCCGAACCGACACGACCGAGGCGCGCCCCTTCGAGGCGTCCGCCCAGGCCGCAGCCGCCGGCTCCGGCAGGCACCGCGGTCCCGCTTCCCCCGACGACGACAGCGCACCCGCCCACGGCAAGCACCGCCGTACGCCGGAAGGCCACTGACCGAAGCCGTCCTCGGCTCCGGTCAGTCCTCGGGCGCCGGGTGGTCCCGCTCAGCGGAGACCCCCGGCGCCCGAGGCGTTTCCGGGGCCGGGGGACCGGAGCCCGAGCCCCGTCAGCCGGGCCGCCCCAGCCGCCACACCTCCGGCGCCGCGAACGTCTCACCCGGCGGGCGGCCCGCGAAGTGCGGGGTGAGGAGACCGTCCAGCTCCTCGGCGGTGAAGACGTCCTTCGCCGTGCCGAACCGCGCCGCGACCCGCGGCCGCTCCATCACGGCGACCATTCCGCCGTGCACGACGAAGACCTGCCCGGTCACCCCCGCCGCGACGGGCGCCGCGAGATAGCCGACGAGCGGTGCGACGTGCCCGGGGTCCAGCGGGTCGGGCCCGCCGGCCTCCGGGGTGCCGACGCCGGCGAAGACCTGCTCCGTCATCCGGGTGCGGGCCCGCGGGCAGATGGCGTTCGCCGTCACCCCGTACTTGCGCAGGGCCTCCGCCGTCGACGTCGTGAGGCCGACGATGCCGCCCTTGGCCGCCGCGTAGTTGGGCTGCCCGGGCGAGCCGATGAGGAAGGCCTCGGAGGAGGTGTTGACGACCCGTCCGTACACCGGCCGCCCGGACGCCTTCGCCCGCTCCCGCCAGTGCGCGGCCGCGAACCGCAGGGTGGCGAAGTGGCCTTTGAGGTGGACGCGGATCACGGCGTCCCACTCGTCCTCGCTCATGGAGAAGACCATGCGGTCACGCAGGATGCCCGCGTTGTTGACGAGGATGTCGAGCGAGCCGCCGCCGGCGTCGACGGCGAGCCGTACGAGGTCGCGGGCCTGGTCGAAGTCGGCGACGTCGCCGGCGTGCGCGGTGGCCCGCCCGCCCGCCGCCCGGATCTCGGCGGCGACGGCCTCGGCGGGCCCGGCCGACGCCTCGCCGGAGCCGTCCGGGCCGGGCTTCCCGTAGTCGTTGACGACGACGTGGGCGCCGAGGCGGGCCAGTTCGAGGGCCTCGGCGCGGCCGAGGCCGCGGCCCGCGCCGGTGACGATCGCGGTTCTGCCGTGCAGGGACACCATGGGCTGCTCGCCCCTCCTCCCGGTCTCGGGTCAGATCTCTATGCACGTGCGCAGCGCCTCGCCCGTACGCATCTGGGTGAGCGCGTCGTTGACGCCGGACAGCGGGACCCGGTGCGTGATGAGGCCCGCGAGGTCGATGCGGCCGGCCCGCCAGAGGCTGATGGCGCGTTCGTAGGAGCGCCGGACGTCGCCGCCGCCGTACAGGGAGGGCAGGATCCGCTTCTCGTCGAAGAACAGCTCGAACATGTTGACCTGGAAGAGGTCGTCCATGGCACCCGCCCCGACGACGCAGAGCGTGCCGCCCCGCCGCGTGGCGTCGTAGGCGGCGCGGGCGGTGGCGGAGGTGCCGACGACTTCGAAGGCGTAGTCGAAGCCTTCGCCGCCGGTGACGCGGGCGCGGGCGTCGCCGAGCCCTTCGGGCGGTACGGCCTCGGTGGCGCCGAAGCGCAGCGCGGCCTCGCGCCGGGAGGCGACCGGGTCGACGGCGACGATCTGCGCGGCGCCCGCCGCCCGCGCGCCCTGGACAGCGCAGATCCCGACGCCGCCGCAGCCGATGACGGCGACGGAAGAACCGGCGGCGACGTCGGCGGTGTTGAGGGCGGCGCCGAGGCCGGTGGTGACGCCGCAGCCGATGAGGGCGGCGATGTCGTAGGGCAGGTCGTCCGGGATGGGGACGGCGCAGCCGGCGGCCACGACGGCCTCTTCGGCGAAGGTGCCGGTCCCGGCGAAGCCGAAGAGATCGGAGTTGCTCAGACGGAAGTTGGGCGTGCCGGCCGCCATGAAGCCGGCCAGGCACAGCTGGGTCTGGCCGCGCTTGCAGGCGGGACAACCGCCGCAGGGCGGCAGCCAGCAGACCATGACGCGGTCACCGGGCCGCAGCCCGGTGACGCCGTCACCGACGTCGATGACGTCCCCGGCGCCCTCGTGGCCGGGGACGAAGGGGACGGGCTGGGGCAGCACCCCGTTCATGGCGGAGAGGTCGGAGTGGCAGAGCCCGGTGGCCCGCATGCGCAGCCGGACCTTGCCGGGCCCGAAGCCCACCGCTTCGACGTCGTCACGGACGTCGAGCTCGGGCCGTCCTGTCTCGTGCTGTACGGCTGCGCGCATGAGGGCTCCTCTGGAGTGAGGGCGTACGTGCTCGAAGGGCCGGGTTCCGGGGTGCGCTTACGGGGCTACCTGTGGGTGACGACCGTGTCCGCCAGCACGGGCGCGTCGTCGCGTTCCACCGCGGTCACGGTCACCTGGATCCGGTCGGGCGCCGGGGTCTCGCGCCACATCCGTACGCGCAGCGTCTCGCCGGGGTAAGCGACGCCGGCGAAGCGCGTGCGGTAGGCGCGGACGCGGGTGACGTCCCCGTCGAGCGCGGTGTCGGTGACGGCCTTGAGGGCGATGCCGTACGAGCACAGGCCGTGCAGGATCGGCCGGTCGAAGCCCGCGCGCTTGGCGAACTCGGGGTCGGCGTGCAGGGGGTTCCAGTCGCCGTTGAGGCGGTAGAGGAGGGCCTGGTCCTCGCGGATGGGCCGCTCCACGGTGTGGTCGGGGGTGCGGGCGGGCGGCTCCAGGCGCGTGGAGCTGCCGCGTTCGCCGCCGAAGCCGCCCTCGCCCTTGACGAAGATCTCGCTCTCGCTCGTCCACAGCGGCCCGCGGGCGTCGGCGGCCTCCGCGCGCAGCACGATGACGGCGGCCTTGCCCTTGTCGTACACGGCGGTGACGCGGGAGGTGTGGGAGACGGCGCCGCAGGCGGGCAGGGGCCGGTGGACCTCGACGGACTGCCCGCCGTGGAGCACGGCGGCGAGGTCGATGTCGATGCCGGGCGCGGCGAGGCCGCCGGACTGGGCGCTGCCGCCGCCGGCGACGGTGGCGAAGCTCGGCAGGACGTGCAGCCGGCTCTCGAGGGTGTAGCGGAGCTCGTCCGGGTCGGTGGCGGGCGTGCCGGCGCCGATGCCGAGGTGGTAGAGCAGGACGTCTTTGTGGTCCCAGGTCAGGGAGGTGCGGCGGGGTGCGGCGGCGACGGCCTGGCGTGCGTCGATGGGCATCGGGAACCTTCCTAGAACGCGTTCTAGCCGATCCGATGGTCCCCATGTATAGCCGGGCCCGGGACAAATGTCACGGGTGACCGCCCACACTTGCATCTGCGCAGCTCAGGGTGGTGTTCCTTAGAGTTCGAGCCATGACTGACAGCAAGGCCTGGAGCCGGGCCGGCCGCAAGAGCGAGCGCAAGGGCGGCGGCGAAGCCGAGCTCGGGCGGTACAAGCCCCCGGGCAAGTTCGCCTTCCTGCCCTGGCTCTTCATGCTCACCGGAGACGTCCAGGACCTGTTCCGGGGCAAGCTGCCGCTGCCCTGGCTCGGCGGGGCGGGCGTGCTGTCCTTCGCCGCGCTGTACGCCCTCGCGGTCTTCACCGGCCTCGACAAGCGGCAGCGGCTGACCCGCGTCCCGTACCTCGCGCTCGCCGGAATGGCCGTCGTCACGTACGCGCTGACCATCGGTTACGGCGGCGACTGGCTGCTGTGCTTCCCGCTGCTGTCGCTGGCCTCCGGCGTCGTGCTGCGGGGCGGGCTGTCCGGGAGCGGGCGCCGCCTGGGGATCGTCGTCCTCGCCCTCGCGGGCTCGGCCGCGGTGATCGCGAGCATGCGCGGCGGCCCGTCGGACTCCCTGATCGTCGGATACGGGACCATGCTCTCCGGCCTGATCGTCGCCGCGATCCTCAGCCTCTTCGAGACGGTCGCCCAACTGCGCTCCACCCGCGAGGAACTGGCCCGCAGCGCCGTGGAGCGGGAACGGCTGCGGTTCTCGCGCGACCTGCACGACCTGCTCGGGCACACGATGTCCGTCATCGTCGTCAAGGCGGAGGCGGTGCGCCGGCTCGCCCCGCGCGACCTGGACGCGGCGATCGGGCAGGCGGCGGACATCGAGGCGGTGGGCCGGCAGGCGCTCACCGAGATCCGCGAGGCCGTCACCGGCTACCGCGAGTCCACCCTCACCACCGAACTCGACCGCGCCCGCTCCCTCCTGGAGGCCTCCGGCATCACGCCGGACATCCGCCAGTCCGGGCCGCCGCTGCCGCCGCAGACCGCGGCCCTGATGGGCTGGGTCGTACGGGAGGGCGTCACGAACGTCGTCCGGCACAGCGGCGCCGGCCGCTGCACGGTCGAGGTGCGCGGCGAGACCGATCAGGTACGCCTGGAGATCACCGACAACGGCGGCGGCGTAGGCTCGGACGCGGCCCCCGCCTCGCCGGGGAACGGCCTGAAGGGCCTGACCGAGCGGCTGGCCGCCGCGGGCGGCCATCTGACCGCAGGCCCGGACGGGCGCAAGGGCTTCCGGCTCGTGGCCGAACTGCCCGTGGACTCGGAGTCCGAGGAGGACGACCACTCATGATCAAGCTGCTCCTCGCCGAGGACCAGGGAATGATGCGCGGCGCGCTCGCGCTGCTGCTCGGGCTGGAGGAGGACATCGAGATCGTCGCCCAGGTCGGCGACGGCGACGCGATCGTCCCCAAGGCCCTGGAGACGCGGCCGGACGTCGCGCTCCTCGACATCGAACTGCCCGGCCGCAGCGGCCTCGACGCCGCGGCGGACCTGCGCGCCCGCATGCCCGGCTGCCAGGTCCTCATACTCACCACCTTCGGCCGCCCCGGCTATCTGCGGCGCGCGATGGAGGCCGGCGCGGCGGGCTTCCTCGTCAAGGACGGCCCGGTCGAGGACCTGGCCGCCGCGATCCGCCGCGTCCTCGCCGGGGAACGCGTCATCGACCCGGCGCTGGCCGCCGCCGCCCTGAGCGCCGGCCCCAACCCCCTGACCCAGCGCGAACGCGACGTCCTCGCGGCGGCGGTCGACGGCGCGACGGTCGCGGACATCGCGGCCAAGGTCCACCTCTCCCCGGCGACGGTCCGCAACTACCTCTCCGCGGCCATCGGCAAGACCCAGACCCGCAACCGCATGGAGGCGGTCCGGGCGGCCCGGCGGAACGGGTGGCTGTAGCGGCCACCGGATCGGGGACGCCGGGGGCGGTGGCCGTTGCGCCGGTCAGCGGCCTCGGTGGCCACCGGCGGACAGCTCGCCGGGGCGGCCACCAGCGGCCGGGGCCGACGCGGCATCCGTGGCCGTGTCCCGGACGCGGCCACGGTCCGCGCGGCCCTGGCCGAACTGGAGGCCCGTGGGCCTACAACGCCAAAGAGGGCTCCAGGGCGCGCAGTTCCCGGCGGATGTCGTCCAGGGGCAGGGCCCGGTCGCGCTCCAGGACGAGGTAGATGAAGATGCCGCCCTCGCGCAGCCGGGGCAGAGGCCGGATCATGTGCAATTCCTTCTCCAGCGTGATCAGGATGTCCTCCACGCTGTCGGGGGTGTAACCCAGGAGTTCCAGCGTGTACAGCTTGGCTCGCATGACATCGCTGTCCCCGTAGGCGACTTTGTCCATGTCCAGCCCACTGCCGCCGTCCAGGTAGCCCAAGACCCTGCGCTGCTGGAAATCGACGATGGCAACACCCGTGGCCCCGCTGATCGCCAATGCCTGCTCCAGGACAGCTTCAACAGTTTTCACCGTGCACGACCTCCTTCGAGCGAGAACCCCGGAGGACGCGGTGACGCCCAGGCTTCCCGGCTGCTCAGAGCATGCACGCTAGCGGAAATGACGTACATCACACAGGCCTGGAGGGCCCGGTCGGCGCCTGGCCCCGGTACCGGGGCCACGGTGTTTCTCCGTGCTGTCGGCAGGTGAGCTTCACGTGCCGGCCGCCTCGGGCAAGGCAGACCCGGGAAGCCCCCTGTCCGCCGTAGCTGGCTGGTGCCGTTCGCACACATGAGGCCGAGTTCGGGACGGCCGAAGTGACGTTGCCGTGGGTCGACCCTGACCGGCCGAACCTGCCGCGGGATGAGCGCCCCCTGGAGCGGGTGGCGTGGAGCATGCCGCGCGAAGAAGGCTTCCACGTTCTTCGTCACACCTTCGCGTCCATCGTGCTGGCCGCAAGGGAAACGATCACGCAGCTGCGGCGTGGCTCGGCCACAGCGACCCCGCGTTCACGCAGCCGACCTACGTGCACTTCATGCCGAAGTCCGGAGCCCGGGGAATGGCCGCACTCGGCTCGCTCCTCGCATTCGCTGTGCGTGCGGCGGTGGAGGTGCAGGCGGCGTCGGATATCGAGCGCTCGGGCCGAAACTTGCCAGATACTCCCCACGGGGCGGAAAGAAGCCCCTCCGCCGCGCGTTTCCGCAGGTCAGAGGGGTTGAAGGCGGACGAGTCGGCCTGTACGCCGGGTTCTGTCTCCCGGGGGCCTTGCGGCCCTCGGGGAGGCGGCCATCCATCTAGGCCTGCCGTTGCCGGCAGGCTCGTGCGGTCTACCCGCGGACTCGGGCGGGCAGCCCTCGATCGTCCGCGCAGGGTCGCCGTGAAGCGGCCCCTCTTGACCTTGCTCCGGGTGGGGTTTACCTAGCCGCCTGAGTCACCTCAGGCGCTGGTGGTCTCTTACACCACCGTTTCACCCTTACCGGAAGCCTCGCGGCCTCCGGCGGTCTGTTTTCTGTGGCACTGTCCCGCGGGTCACCCCGGGTGGGCGTTACCCACCACCCTGCCGTGTGGAGCCCGGACGTTCCTCGGGGGATCCGAAGATCCCACGCGGCCGCCCGGCCGGCTCGTCCGCCGTGCCGACCATGCTACCTGGCGGGGGCTGCCACGATCGCCGCCAGGTCAGCGGCCCGGCCCCGGCCCTTGACCTTGCCGCGGCGTCAACGTCTCTACTGGTCCCATGACGGTGATCACATGAGAATCGGCGAGCTCGCCGCGCTGGCCGGCGTCAGCACCCGGACCGTACGGCACTATCACCACCTGGGCCTGCTGCCCGAGCCCGCCCGGCTGGCCAACGGCTACCGCGTCTACGGGCTCCGCGACGCCGTCGCGCTCACCCGCATCCGCCGCCTCACCGAGCTGGGCCTCGGCCTGGACGAGGTGCGGGACGTCCTCGCCGCGGGCGCGACCGGCCGCACCGGTGACGACGCCCCCTTCCTCGCCGCCTTCTTCGCCGACTTCGCCCCCGCTCAGGCCGCCGCCCTGCGCCTGGCGATCCGCACCGTCACGGGAGAGGAGTCGCCCGCATGAAGCTCGCCCGGGCGGTCGCCGTGCACGAGGCCCGCGTCTGGGCCGGGCTCGTGCTGTGGCTCACCCGGCGCCGCGACGGCGTCGGCGCCGGCGTCCGCGCCCTGCCCTACGCCCGCGCCCAGGCCTCCACGATGTACGCCTTCGCCTTCGTGTGCCTCGTGGAGACGGTGGGGATGTCCTTCTTCACCGCCGCCTACCCCGGCATCCACGAGCTGGTGCTGTTCCTCGACGTCTACACCGTGCTGCTCGTCCTCGGCTTCCACGCCGGCAGCGTCGTCCGCCCGCACACGGCCGGCCCGGAGGGGCTGCGGATCCGCCAGGGCGCGTCCCTGGACCTGTACATCCCGGTGGCGCTCATCGGCGCCGTCCGCCGCGACCTGCGCTTTCCCGGCAACGAGACCCCCGCCGGCATCCTCGACGTGCCCGTCGCCTCCCAGACCTCCGTCACCGTCGAGCTCACCGCCCCCGTCACCGCGGCCCGGCTGTTCCGGCAGCCGCGCGAGGTCCGTACGGTCCGCTTCCACGCCGACGAGCCGCATGCCGCCGTCGAGGCGATACGGGGGCTCATGGCCGCCGAGCCCGCCCCCTAGCCGGGCGAAGGCGGGCGAAGGCGGGCGGGCTGCGCCGGGCGGGTGACGGGTGCGGCGTTAGGCTCGTCGGGGCGCCGCCGGGGCCACCGTGCCCCGCGCCCGATCCGTACCGATGGGAGAAGACACCGTGCTCGTGCTGTTGCCGCCGTCCGAGGGGAAGGCCGCCGCCGTCGGAACCGGCGCCGGGGCCGCACTGGAGGTCGGTGCGCTGTCGCTGCCGGGGCTGACCGGGGCGCGCGAGACCGTGCTGACGGAGCTCGTGGAGCTGTGCGCGGGCGACGAGGACAAGGCGGCGGAGGTGCTCGGCCTGTCCCCGGGGCTGCGGGGCGAGATCGCCAAGAACGCGGCGCTGCTGACCGCGGGCACCCGCCCGGCGGGCGAGGTCTACACGGGCGTGCTGTACGACGCGCTGGGCCTGGCCTCCCTGGACGCCGCGGCGCGGAAGCGGGCCGAGCGGTCCCTGCTGGTCTTCTCGGGGCTGTGGGGCGCGGTCCGGACCGGCGACCCGATCCCCTCCTACCGCTGCTCGATGGGTGTGAAGCTGCCGGGCCTGGGCGCGCTGGGCCCGTACTGGCGCGGCGCCATGGACGCGCACCTGCCGCAGGAGGCGGGCGACGGGATGGTGCTCGACCTCAGGTCGGCCGCGTACGCCTCCGCGTGGAAGCCGAAGGGCGAGCTCGCGGAGCGGACGGCGACGGTCCGGGTGTTGCAGTCGAAGGTCGTGGACGGGGTCGAGAAGCGGTCCGTCGTCAGCCACTTCAACAAGGCCACCAAGGGGCGGATGGTCCGGGACCTGCTGACTGCGGGCGCGGAGCCCGCCGGGCCCGCGGAGCTGGCGGAGGCGCTGCGCGACCTCGGGTACGCGGTGGAGGGGAGCGCCCCGGCGAAGGGCGGCCGGCCGTGGGCGCTCGACGTGGTGGTAACGGAGCTCTGAAGAAGCTTTGACGGAGCTCTGACGAAGGACTGAAAGGCCCGGTAGCCGCGCCCTGTTGCGCATAACGCAACGCCCGTTGCGTGAGCCGATAGCGAGGAACAGGATGGCGGCGTGACCGCCTCCGTCCTCGGCCTCGCCCCCGTCCTCCCCGTCGCCGTCCTCTCCGACGCGGCCGACGCCGTGCCCCTCGCCCGCGCGCTCGTCGCGGGCGGCCTCCCGGCGATCGAGGTGACGCTGCGCACGGACGCGGCCCTGGACGCGATACGGGCCGTCGCCGCGGAGGTCCCGGAGGCGGCCGTGGGCGCGGGCACCGTCCTCTCCCCGGCGCGGGCCGCCGCGGCCGTACGGGCCGGGGCCCGCTTCCTGGTGAGCCCCGGCTGGACGGACCCGCTGCTCGCGGCGCTGCGGGAGGCGGGGGTGCCGTTCCTGCCGGGCGTCTCGACGGTGTCGGAGGTCATGGCCCTGCTGGAGCGCGGGGTGCGCGAGATGAAGTTCTTCCCCGCGCAGGCCGCGGGCGGCGCCCCGTACCTCGCCTCTCTGGCCTCACCGCTCCCCGAGGCCCGCTTCTGCCCCACGGGCGGCATCGGCCCGGCCACGGCCCCCGCGTACCTCTCCCTGCCGAACGTCGGCTGCGTGGGCGGCTCGTGGATGCTGCCCCGCGACGCCCTCGCCCGCCGCGACTGGGCCCGCGTGACGGAACTGGCCCGGGCAGCAGCGGAGTTGGGGCGCGGACCCGCACGTTCCTGATGGTGTCAGCCCCCTTCACAGCCGCCCCACCCGCGCGCACTCTGCACCACATGACCCCCCTCTCCGAAAATCCGTTCACCCTCGGAGTGGCGTCCGGCGACCCCCTGCCGGACTCCGTGGTGCTGTGGACCCGGCTCGCCCCCGCCCCGTACGAGCCGGGCAACGGGCTCCCCGCCGACGGCAGCATCGCCGTCCAGTGGGAGCTCTCCGAGGACGACACCTTCCGCCGCGTCGTGCAGAGCGGCACCGCCCCCGCCCCCGCCTCCGACGGCTACACCGTCCACCTGGACCT
The DNA here is from genome assembly GCF_044336695.1 of Streptomyces sp. SCA2-17. NCBI lineage: Bacteria > Bacillati > Actinomycetota > Actinomycetes > Kitasatosporales > Streptomycetaceae > Streptomyces > Streptomyces sp. SCA2-17. The sequence continues at coordinate 1,595,410 of NZ_CP117521.1, read as the reverse complement.
GAGCGGCCTCGAACCCGAGCGCGCGTACTGGTACCGCTTCCGCGCCGACCGCTGGATCAGCCCCGTGGGCCGCACCCGCACCGCGCCCCGGGCCGACGCGGCCGTCGCCACCGCCCGCTTCGGACTGCTCTCCTGCCAGCAGTTCGACGAGGGCTACTACACGGCCCTCGGCCACCTCGCCCGCGAGGACCTCGACGCCGTGTTCTTCGTCGGCGACTACATCTACGAGAACGCCATCAACGCGCAGGGCGGCGCCCGCCGCCTGACGGACCCGCTCCCGTCCTTCTACGACCACTGGACGCTCAACCTGGAGGACTACCGCCAGCGCTACGCCCTCTACAAGTCCGACGCCGAGCTCCAGGCCGCGCACGCCGCCCACCCCTGGTACGTCACCTGGGACGACCACGAGGTCGCGAACAACTACGCGGGCGACATCTCGCAGGACAACGACCCCGTCGACCAGTTCCGCGCCCGCCGCGCCGCCGCCTACCGCGCCTACTGGGAGAACATGCCGCTGCGAAGACCCCAGCGGCCCGCCGGACCGGACATGCGGCTGTACCGCCGCTTCTCCTACGGCCGGCTCGCCCAGCTCGACATCCTCGACACCCGCCAGTACCGCTCCGACCAGGCCTACGGGGACGGCTGGCACACCCCCGGGCCCGAGACGCGCGACCCGGCCCGCACGATGACCGGTGACGCCCAGGAGCGCTGGCTCCTCGACGGCTTCCGCGCCTCCGCCGCCACCTGGAACGTCGTCGCCCAGCAGGTGGCCTTCTCCCAGCACAAGGAGACGCCGGACGACGACGCCCGGGTCAGCATGGACACCTGGGACGGCTACTCCGCCTCCCGCGACCGCGTCCTGGCCGGCGTCGAACAGGCCGGCATCCGGAACCTGGTGATCCTCACCGGCGACGACCACGTCCACTTCGCGTACGACGTGAAGGCCGACTTCGACGACCCCGGCTCGGCCACGCTCGGCGTCGAGCTCCTCGGCACGTCCGTCTCCAGCGGCTTCGACGGCGACGAGCGGCCCGCGGACTGGGAGACGACGCTCGCCGCCAACCCGCACCTGAAGTACTACGACGGGCGCCGCGGGTACGTGGTGGTGACGCTCGACCCGCAGCGGGTGCGAGGCGACTTCCGTACGGTCACCAAGGTCACGACGCCGGGCGCGCCCATCGCGACGGCCGCGTCGTTCGTCTCGGAGGCGGGCGCTCCGGGGCTCCACGAGGCGTGACGCGCGCCCGCGCCGGTACGGGGAGCGACACGGGCGCCAGTGCGTCCCGTCACACCCGCCCGCCGAACAACATGTAAGCCCCATATATTGGCCGCGGTCATGACACCATGGTTGAACGAACGACGACCATGGAGCGCCACGCATGACGGATCCCGGCCAGGACACGGCCGAGCAGCAGCAGGAGCAGCAGCCCGCCCGAAGCGCCCGGCCCGCCGACCGGGATCCCGCGGGCCCCGGCATATCCGGGGCCCGTGCCACGGGCCTGATCGTCACCCTCGTCCTCGGCGGCCTGACCGCGCTGCCACCGCTCTCCATGGACATGTACCTCCCGGCCCTCCCGGAGGTCACCGGCGCGCTCCACAGCCCCGCCGCCACCGTCCAGCTCACCCTCACCGCCTGCCTCATGGGCATGGCGCTCGGGCAGCTCGTCGTCGGCCCCATGAGCGACAAGTGGGGACGTCGCCGCCCCCTCCTCGCCGGCATGGTCGTCTACGTCCTGGCCACCGCCGCCTGCGCCCTCGCCCCCACCGCCGGCCTGCTGATCGGCTGCCGCCTCGTCCAAGGGCTCGCCGGCGCCGCCGGCATCGTCATCGCCCGGGCCGTCGTGCGCGACCTCTACGACGGCGTGGCCATGGCCCGCTTCTTCTCCACACTCATGCTGATCTCCGGCGTGGCCCCCGTCGTCGCGCCCCTCATCGGCGGCCAGATCCTGCGCCTGACCGACTGGCGCGGCGTCTTCGTCGTCCTCACCGCGGTCGGCGTGCTGCTCACCCTCGCCGTGTGGCGCTTCCTGCACGAGACGCTGCCGCCGGAGAAGCGCCAGGCCGGCGGCCTCGGCGCGGCCCTGCGCGCCATGGGCGCCCTGCTCGCGGACCGCGTCTTCACCGGCTACATGCTCGCGGGCGGCTTCGCCTTCGCCGCGCTCTTCGCCTACATCTCGGCGTCGCCGTTCGTCATCCAGGACATCTACGGGGCCTCCCCGCAGACCTTCAGCCTCCTCTTCGGTCTCAACTCCGTCGGCCTCGTGCTGGTCGGCCAGATCAACGGCAAGCTGCTCGTCGGCCGCGTGAGCCTCGACAAGGCCCTCGCCGTGGGCCTCACGGTGATCACCCTGGCCGCCGTGGCCCTGCTGCTGATGGCCTCCGGCGCCTTCGGCAAGGCGGGCCTCGCGCCGGTCGCGGGCGGGCTGTTCGTCCTGATGTCCGCGATGGGCCTCGCCATGCCCAACACCAACGCCCAGGCCCTGATGCGCTCCCGCGACGCCGCGGGCTCCGCGTCCGCCCTGCTCGGCACGTCCACGTTCCTGCTGGGCGCGTTGGCCTCCCCGCTCGTGGGCATCGCGGGCGAGGGCACGGCGGTGCCGATGGCGACGGTCCAGCTGGTGTGCGCGCTCGCGGCGGCGGCGTGCTTCCTGGGCCTGTGCCGGCCTTGGCAGCGCTGAAGCCTCCCGGCGGGGTGCGGGGCCCGTGCCGGGCGCATCCCCCGGTCCGGCACCGCCGGTCACGTACGGTGTGGCTTTTCGCCGCCGCGGCGGAAGGACGTGCCGAGGCGCCGGCCTCAGCGCGTCCGTTGCGGCGGCGAGCCCGGTCGTCGTGCGGCCGTGCCGGGTCGGCGGCCCGGCGGATTCTTCCGCCGCAGCGGCGAGTCACCACGACGGCGCAGTCCGGCGGTGCCGGACCGCCGTTTCGCCACGACCTCGCCGGCCGCAGGCCGCCCCGCCCGCATAGACTCCATCAAATGCACGCCCCCCATTTCCCCCGGTCCGGTGAGGAACTGCGCTCCGCGCTCGCCGGTCTCCTCGACGGTCTGCCGCCCCGCCAGGCCGCGCAGGCCGTCGAGCGGCTGATCGCCAGCTACCGGGGGCTGACCCCCACCGACGCCCCCGTACTGCGCGACCGCTCCGACGTGGCCGCGTACGCCGCGTACCGCATGCCGGCGACGTTCGAGGCCGTCCGCTCCGCGCTGGAGGCCTTCCGCGACCGCCTGCCGTCCTTCGTCCCCGCCTCGCACGTCGACGTGGGCGGCGGCACGGGCGCGGCGACGTGGGCCGTGGCGTCCGCCTGGGAGGGCGAGGACCGGGACACGACCGTCCTGGACTGGGCCGCCCCCGCCCTCGCCCTCGGCGCCGAACTCGCCGGGACGGCCTCCGACCCGGCCCTGCGCGCGGCCCGCTGGGAGCGCGGGATCATCGGCGACGGCCTGCGCGTGCCCGACGGCACGGACCTCGTCACCGTCTCGTACGTCCTGAAGGAGCTGACCGACGCCGGCCGCGCCGCGGTCGTCGCCGAGGCCGCCCGCGCCGCGCAGGCCGTCGTGATCGTCGAGCCGGGCACCCCGGACGGCTACCTGCGGATCATCGAGGCGCGCGACCGGCTGATCGCCGCCGGTTTCCGCGTCGTCGCGCCCTGCCCGCACAGCGGGGCGTGCCCCATAGAGCCGGGCAAGGACTGGTGCCACTTCTCGGCCCGCGTGAGCCGCTCCTCGCTGCACCGGCAGGTCAAGGGCGGCTCGCTGGCGTACGAGGACGAGAAGTTCGCGTACGTGGCGGCCGTACGGGGCTCCCTGCCGGAGGCTTCCGGGGAGGTGCCCGCCCGCATCGTGCGCAAGCCGCAGATCCGTAAGGGCCAGGTCCTCCTCGAACTCTGCACGGCCGAGGACGGCCTGACCCGTGAGACGGTGACGAAGCGGCACGGTGACGCGTACAAGGTTGCGCGGGACGCGGGCTGGGGGGACGAGTGGCCTCCGGCTGGGGTTTGAGCTAGCGCTCTGCCCGGCTGGTCGGCTGCGGGTTGTACGTGGCTGGTCGCGCAGTTCCCCGCGCCCCTTGCGGGGCGCGGAACCGTGACGCGGCTGTCTTGCAGGCCGAACCGCGCCCCTACCCCCGCAACTCCTGCGTGCAGCACTTCACGCTGCCGCCGCCCTTCAGGAGTTCGCCGAGGTCCATGCCGATCGGTTCGTAGCCCCGTGCCCGTAGCGGTTCGAAGAGGCCGACCGCCGCCTGCGGCAGCAGGACGTGCCGGCCGTCGCTGACCGCGTTGAGGCCCAGCGCCGCCGCGTCCTCCTCGCTCGCGACGAGGGCGTCGGGGAACAGCCGCCTCAGCACCTCCCGGCTGCCCGCCGAGAACGCGCCGGGGTAGTACATGATCTCGCCGTCGGTGGTGTCGTCGAGGACGCACAGCGCGGTGTCGAGGTGGTAGTAGCGGGGGTCGACGAGGTCGAGGCCGATCACCGGCCGGCCGAAGAACTCCTGTGCCTCGGGGTGGGAGAGCGGGCTGCTGCGGAAGCCGCGCCCGGCGAGCAGCCAGGAGGCGGTGACGGCGAAGTCGCCCTCGCCCTCGTTGATGTGCTCGGGTTCGAGCACGTCGGCGTAGCCCTGCGAGCGGAACCAGGCCGCGTGGACCGCGGCCTCCTCGGCCCGCTCGGGGTGGGCGAAGCGCGCGCCGAGCACCCGTCCGTCCACGACCGTCGCGCCGTTGGCCGCGAAGACCATGTCGGGCAGCCCTCGTCTGGGCTCCAGCTCCTCGACGGTGTGCCCGAGGGCCAGATAGCGGTCCCTGAGGTCCTCCCACTGCGCGAGCGCGAGGGGGATGTCGACCGGCTTGTCCGGATCCATCCAGGGGTTGATGGAGTAGGTGACCCTGAAGTGGGCAGGGGGGCACATCAGATAGCGCCGCTGAGTGGCCGCGCGTGGGGCTGTCCTACGCAAGGAGTGCTCCTCACGGTGGTGTTGGGCACGTACGGGTCGTCGTGCGTGCCCAAATCGTCCACGCTCCACGGGCTTTGGCGCATGAACCGTACGGGTGGTTTACCGCTGGCTCACTCACACTCCGGTGGTTCCGCTTCGTCCTTCCCGCAACTTCCGCAGCAGTTCCCGCTTCTGGGCCGCCGCGTCGGTGCCGCCTCCCGCGCGCCCGGCCCGGCTGCCGCCGCGCAGGGCGCTGCGGGAGAGGTTGCTGCGGGTGCCGCCGACGCCGAGCATGCCGCCCGATCCGCTCCTGCTCATGAGGTTCTCCCTTCGTCCGAGCGAGACGGTGCGTCTCGCTTCCCCCAGAGAGTGCAACGAGACGTATCGTCTTGTCAAGACGATACGTCTCGCTCCATGCCTCGCTAGGATGCCGCCATGACCGACGCCCCGGCCCCCAAGACCCCCGACGCCTCCCGCCGCAGCGAGCGCTCCCGCCGCGCGATCCTCGACGCCGCCCTGGAACTCGTCGGCGAGACCGGCTTCGCGAAGCTCACCATCGAGGCCATCGCCGCCCGCGCCGGCGTCGGCAAGCAGACCATCTACCGCTGGTGGCCCTCCAAGGCGGCCGTCCTCTTCGAGGCCTGCGTGCCCGAGGGCGTCGACCCCGCCGCCATCGAGCTCCCCGATACCGGCGACATCACCGCCGACTTGAAGACCGTGCTGCGGGCCACCGTCGACGACCTCAACAACGAGCGCCTCGACGCCCCCACCCGCGCCCTGACCGCCGAGACCGCCAACAACCCCGAGCTCGGCCGCGCCCTCACCGAGAAGGTCCTCGAACCCCAGCTCCAGGCGTACGTCCGGCGCCTGCGCGCCGCTCAGGAAGCCGGTCAGGTCGACCCGGACGCCGACCTCCGCATCGCCCTGGAACTGCTGGTCGGCCCGCTCTTCCACCGCTGGCAGACCCGTACCCTGCCGCTCACCCACGCCTACGCCGACACCGTCGTCGACCTGGCCCTGCGCGGCATGACCCCGCGGCACCCGTAGCCCGCCGCCCGGACCATCACTCGTCCGGAGGAGGCGCCCGCGGCGGCGCGGAGACCGGCGGCCCCGCCCGCGCGAGCGGCCGGTCTCACACCCCCTGGATACGTCCGACGGTCACACCAGGCGCAGGATGGTGGCAGCATTGACCGGAGACCGCGGTCGAAGTGAGGGGATAGATGGAACGCAAGAGCAGGTTCTCCCAGTGGCTGCGCCGTCCCAGGGGAGCGGGCGGCGGTACGGGCACGGGGGCGGCGGACAGCGCCGCCCGCGAGGAACTGCTCCTGGCCGCGGCGGCCGCAGGCTTCCCGCTGGCCCCGGCCGCCCACCCGTCCGGGTACGGCTGTTCCTGCGAGCGCATCGGCTGTCCCACCCCGGGCCGGCACCCGGTCTCCTTCGCCTGGCAGACGCTCGCCACCACCGACGCCGAGAAGGTCACGGCGTGGCTGCGCAGCCAGCCGGAGGCCAATTTCGTCACCGCCACCGGCATCGCCCACGACGTCCTCGACGTCCCCGTGGAGGCCGGCCGGCAGGCCCTGGCACGGCTGGACAAGGCCGGCGTCGAGACGGGCCCCGTCGCCACCGTCGCCCCCGACCGCATGCTCTTCTTCACCGCCACCCGCGGCACCCCGGACGACGAGGACGAGTGGTGGCCCTGCGAGCTCGACTGCCATCCCGAGACGATGGACGAGCATCCGGGCCTGCGCTGGCACTGCCGCGGCAGCTACGTGCTCCTGCCGCCCTCACGCCTGCCGGATGACGACGCCGGCGTCGCCTGGCTCCAGGGCCCCGAGCGGCCCTTGCCGGATCCGCTGACGCTCCTGGAGACCCTCACCGACGCCTGCGCCCAGTACGCGGGGGACCGCCCGGACCACGAGGCGGCCTGGCCCATCGGCCGCTGAGCAGCCCGTACGACCCATCGGCCGCCGAGCCGCCGCTATTCCCCCTGCGCCGCCGTCATCGTGTCGATCCGGTTGAGGAAGACGATCTGCCCGCCGTCCGCCTGGCGCGGCGGCACCTGGACCGCCGCCTCCGAGACCCGCGTGTACGTCACCGAGCGCTTGAGGGCGCCCTTCAGCAGCGCCTTCGTCCGCGGGTCGGTGACCGCGGGCCGCAGCCCCTCGGCCATGGTCCGCTTCTCCCGGTGGTGCGCGGTGAAGAACACCAGCGCCCCGCCGCCCTCGGTGCGCAGCGCCGGGGCGGGGAAGGCGGGGGCCTGCTCGGGGGTGTCGATGAACTCCGTCCAGAACGTGGCCGTACGGCGCACCTTGTCGCGCTCTTCCCGCAGCCCCGTCGTGCGCGGCCCGGGCGCGAAGGACCTGCCCTCGCCGGTGCGCAGGAAGCCGGTGTAGGCGGCGCTCACCTTGGCGGGGTCGGCCATCAGGCCGTGGTCCTTGCCCTTGGCCGCGGGGACGGCCTCCGCGTAACCGTCCTTGTCCGTCACGAACTTCGGGACCTTGCCCGGGTTCACGAGCGACAGGTAGGCGGCCTTCCACGGCTCCTTCACGCCGTACCGCGTGAAGACCACGAGCCAGCGGTTGCCGTCGCGGTTGCTGCGCGTGTCAGCGAGGAAGAACTTCGGCCAGCCGGCCTGCTTCGGCACGGTGAACCGGGCGTCATCCAGGACGAGGGCGGGGTACTTCGGGTTGCCGCCGGGCGTCTGCGCGCTCTGCGCCGCCAGGTCGGACTTGCCTATCTCGGCCAGGGCACCGGTCTCGACCCGGGCGATGACGCCCGGGTCGAGCTTGCGGTAACCCTCGTTGTAGCCGTCGGTGAAGGCCTTGAGGACCTTGGCGGCCTCAGCCTTGCCCACCGACGGGACGATCTCCCGTTCGCCGTGCACCGTCATGCACCCGGTCGCCGTCAGCAGCAGCAGCGCCGCCGCCGTCGCGGCCGTCCGCACCGTCGTTCGCGTCGTGCGCGGTCTGCCGGCCCGCCGTCGTCTCATCGGGCTTCGACTCCTTGGTGGCTGCTCGGTTCGGCGCCACCCTACCGGGGGCGAAGAACACCAGGAGGGTGGGGACCAGATACAGCGCCCACACCGCCACCTGCAGCCAGGTCGGGTCCGGCTGGAAGTTGAAGACACCCTTGAGCAGCGTGCCGTACCAGCTGTCGGCCGGGATCTGCTCGCTGATGTCGAAGGCCTTGCTGCCCAGGCCGGGCAGGACGTCGGCCTCCTGGAGGTCGTGGAAGCCGTAGGCGAGCACGCCCGCCGCGACCACGATCAGCATGGCGCCGGTCCACGTGAAGAACTTCGCCAGGTTGATCTTCAGGGCGCCGCGGTAGAACAGCCAGCCCAGCACGACGGCGGTCAGCAGCCCCAGCAGCGCGCCGACCAGGGGCCGGACGCCGTCGTCGGTGGCCTGCACGGCCGTCCAGATGAACAGCGCGGTCTCCAGGCCCTCGCGGCCCACGGCCAGGAAGGCGGTGACGACGAGCGCGGTGGTGCCCATCGCGAGCGCGGCGTCCAGCTTGCCGTGCAGCTCCTTCTTCAGGTGCCGCGCGGTGCGCCGCATCCAGAAGACCATCCACGTCACCAGGCCGACGGCGATGACCGACAGCGAGCCGCCGAGCATCTCCTGGGCCTCGAAGGTCATGGTCTGCGAGCCGTACTGGAGCAGCGCGCCGAAGCCCATGCTCAGCAGCACGGCCACGGCGATGCCGGCCCACACCGGGCGCAGGGCGTCGCGGCGCTTCGTCTTGACGAGGTAGGCGACGAGGATGCACACGACCAGGCTGGCCTCCAGGCCCTCGCGCAGGCCGATCAGGTAGTTGCCGAACACGCGGCATCTCCTCTCAAGAAGGACAGAAGGTCAGAAGGGCGGAAGGACAGGTGGGCTGAAGGGCAGGCGGGTCACGCGAACAGGGCCTTGCCCCACCAGTCGCCCTTGTCACGGACGCCCGGCGGCACGGCGAAGATCGCCGAACCCACGTGCTGGATGTACTCGTTGAGGGCGTCGTTGCGCGCCAGGTTCATCTGGAGCGGCACGAAGCCGTCGCGGACGTCCTTCTGGTACGCGATGAAGAACAGCCCGGCGTCCAGCCGGCCCAGCCCGTCGGTGCCGTCCGTGAAGGAGTAGCCGCGGCGCAGGATCGTCACCCCGTTGTTGCTGTCGGGGTGGGCGAGGCGCACGTGCGCGTCGGGCTTCATGGCCTTCAGCAGCGGCTCGTCGCGCTCGCGCTGCTTGCCGGCGGGCGCGCCCTCGGCCTTGTCGCGGCCGAAGACGTCCTCCTGCTCGGCGAGCGAGGTGCGGTCCCAGGTCTCGATGTGCATCCGGATGCGGCGCGCGACCAGGTACGAGCCGCCGACCATCCAGTCCGGGCCGTCCTTCTCGCCGACCCAGACGTGCTTGCCGAGGCGGTCGGTCTCGGTGCCGGCGATGTTCCGGGTGCCGTCCTTGAAGCCCATCATGTTGCGCGGCGTCTGGGCGTCCGGCGTCGTCGAGGACGTCTTGCCGAAGCCGAGCTGCGACCAGCGGATGGCGACCTTGCCCATGCCGATGCGGGCCAGGTTGCGGATCGCGTGCACCGCGACCTGCGGGTCGTCGGCGCAGGCCTGGACGCACAGGTCGCCGCCGCTGCGGGCCGCGTCGAGGTTGTCGCCGGGGAAGGCCGGCAGGTCGATCAGGGCCTTGGGGCGGCGGTCCTTGAGTCCGAAGCGGTCCTTGCCGTCCTTCTCGAACAGGCCCGGGCCGACGCCGAAGGTGAGGGTCAGCCGGGACGGCTTGAGGCCGAGGGCCTCGCCGGTGTCGTCCGGCGGCAGCTCGTCGTTGTCCTGGACGGCGCCCTCGCCCACCTCGTGGCCCGCGGTCATCCGCGCGGCGGCGGCCGTCCACTCCTGGAGCATCTTCACCAGGGCGGCGCGGTCGGTCGTCGTCACGTCGAAGGCGGCGAAGTGCAGCCGGTCCTGGACCGGGGTGGCGATGCCGGCCTGGTGCTCGCCGAGGAAGGGCACCGCGTCGCCGGCGGAGGCGGCCGGGGCGGTGTCCTCGCCGAGGCGCAGCGCGGTGGCGGTGCCGCCCGCGGCCGCGGCGCCGAGCGCGAGGCCGGCGCCGCCCCAGCCGAGGACGGAGCGGCGGGAGGGCTTGGCGGAGGGGGAGGCGGTGGCGGTGGCCTGCGCGGCCTCCGGGGCCTCCGCGGTGCCGGTGTTGCCCGTGTTGCTGCTGCTGTCGGTGTTGTCCGTCATCAGAGGTCCCCCGTTACTTCGCGACGGCGCCGGCGAGCTTGGACAGGGGCTCCGCGAGGGCGTTCACGGCGTCGGACAGCTTCTTGCGGTCGTCCTTGCCGACGCTGTCGTACGCCTTGAAGGAGTCGCCGTCGCGGTACTCGCCGAGCAGCTTCTTCAGGTCGGCGAACTGCTTGTCGAGCTCCGTGGCGAGTGCGGCGTCGCTCTTGGCGGCGACGGGCTTCAGCAGCTCGTAGGACTTCTCGGCGCCCTCGACGTTGGCCTGGAAGTCGACGAGGTCGGTGTGGCTGTAGCGCTCCTCCTCGCCGGTGACCTTGCCGGTCGCCACCTCGTCGAGCAGCTCCTTGGCGCCGTTGGCCATGCTGGTCGGGGTGATCTCGGCGGTGCCGACGCGCTTCTGCCAGTCCTTGAGGTCCGTCATCAGCTGGTCGGCCAGCTTCTTGTCGTCCTCGTCGATCTTCTTCTCGTCCCAGAGCGACTTCTCCAGCTTGTGCCAGCCGGTCCACTTCTGGTCCTTCTCCAGGCCGTCCTCGCGGACGTCGACCTTCGGGTCGATGTCACCGAAGGACTCCGCGACCGGCTCGGTGCGCTCCCAGCCGATGCGGGAGACCGCGTAGAGCTTCTTCGCCTCGTCGACGTCGCCGGCCTTGACCGCGTCGGCGAACTTCTGCGCCGCCGGGATCGTCTCGTCGGCCTGCTCCTGGGCGTACTTGCGGTACGCGGCGACCGCCTTGTCCAGCTCCGGGTTCGCCTTCTCCGCCTTGCCGCCGCCGGTCACCGTGATCTTCTGGCGGATGCCGTCGCCCTTCATGCCGGGCTTGCAGGCGATTTCGTAGTCGCCCGACTTCTTGATCGTCGCGGTGATCTCGGCCTTGGTCTTCGGGCCGATGTTCTCCCGCTCCGTCACGATCCGGTCGCCCGCGGCGTAGACGTAGACCTCGGTGACCTTCGAGCCGGCGTTCTCGATGTTGATCTTTATGTGCCCGGCCGGGAACGAGGTCTTGGAGACCTCGCACTTGTCGTCGGAGGCGGTGACCTTGATCGCGTCCGCGTCCTTGCTGTCCGACTTCTCGGCGCAGCCGGACACGGCGGTCAGGGCCGCGGCCGCGGCGACGGCGGCTATGGCGGAGGAGCGGAAGGCGCGCATAGGGGCTCCAGGCGTGCTCGGAGAGGACGGAAAGGACGTTCGCGCCATAAACGGCATGGCCAAAAAGCGGCTGTCCGAATAAGGCCGCCCTAACTTATCTGAGGCTTGCCTACCCTGTTCCCGGAAGGGTGCGTGATTCTGCTCTCACGAGGCAAAATTTCGTCCAGCGCGCAACGGGATCACCAATGGTTCACCGGTGCGCGGATGATCAATTACCTCCACCGGCTGCAAATAGACACGAGTGAGCAACTCCGCTTCCAGTACGCGGGCCGGCGGGCCCTCCGCCGCGACCCGGCCCCCGTGCAGCACCGCCACGCGGTCCGCGTAGGCGGCGGCGAGCCCGAGGTCGTGCAGGACGACCACGACCGCCGCCCCGGCCGCCGCCCGCTCGCGGCAGATCCGCAGCACCAGTTCCTGGTGGCGCAGGTCCAGCGCGGCGGTCGGCTCGTCGAGCAGCAGGAGCGGGGTGCGCTGCGCGAGGACGCGCGCCAGCGCGACCCTCGCCCGCTCGCCGCCGGAGAGCGCGGCGAACGGGCGGGAGGCGAATCCGGTCACCTCCGCGGCGGCCATCGCCTCCCGCACGGCCGCGTCGTCCTCGCCCTCGGCGGGCGTCCCGGCCCAGGGCGCGCGGCCCATCCGGACGACCTCCTCCACCGGGAACGGGAACGACAGCTCGGCCGACTGCGGCAGGACGGCCCGGCGCAGGGCGAGTTCGGCGGCCGACCAGGAGGCCGCGGGCCCGCCGTCGATCCGGACCTCGCCGGACGCGGCGGGCAGGTCGTGCGCGAGCGCGGCCAGCAGCGTGGACTTTCCGGCGCCGTTGGGGCCGACGAGCGCGAGGACCTCGCCCGCGGCGACGCCCAGGTCGACGCCGTCGAGGACGGTACGGCCGCCGAGCCGCACGGCGAGGGAGCGCGCCTCGGCGAGCACGGTGCCGGCGGGGGAGGGGAGGGGGAGCCGGCGGCGCCGGCGACCGCGGAACGGCAGGGGCCTCATGCCCAGCCTCCCTGCTTCCGCCGGGTCCGTCGCAGCAGCCAGAAGAAGAACGGGCTGCCGAAGAGGGCCGTCAGGACGCCCAGTGGCAGCTCCGCCGGCTGGGCGGCCGTGCGGGCCGCGAGGTCCGCCGCGACGAGGACCAGCGCCCCGCCCAGCGCACTGCCCGGCACCAGGAACCGGTGACCGGGGCCCGCGGCCATCCGCAGCAGGTGCGGCACCAGCAGACCCACGAACGTGATGACCCCCGCCACGGCCACCGCCGCCGCCGTCAGCAGCGCCACCACCAGCACCGTCACCAGCCGCAGCCGCTCCACGTCCACGCCCAGGTGGCGGGCCGGCCGCTCGCCGAGCGCGAGGAGGTCCAGCTTCCGCCCGTACAGCGGCGCGACGGCCAGCCCCACGAGGGCGCACGGCAGCACGGCGAGCACCTTCGGCCAGGTCGCCTGCGCGAGCGAACCGAGCTGCCAGAACGTGATCTGGGTGACCTGGGCGTTGTCGGCGAGGAAGACGCCGAGCCCGACGAGCGCGCCGCCGAACGCGTTCACCGCGATGCCGGTGAGGATGAGCGTGACCACTTCCGTACGGCCGCCCGCGCGCGAGAGCGAGTACACGAGCAGGACCGTCACGAGCCCGGCGGCGAACGCGCAGACGGTGACGGTCCAGTTGCCGAGGAAGGTCAGCCCCAGGGAGATCGCGGCGACCGCGCCGACCGCCGAGCCCATCGAGATGCCGATGACGCCGGGCTCGGCGAGCGGATTGCCGAACACGCCCTGCATCAGCGCGCCCGCGCAGCCGAGCGACGCCCCCACGAGCAGGGCCAGGGCGACGCGCGGCAGCCGTACGTTCCACAGCACGCTCTCGGGGACCCGGTCCAGCCCGGCCCCGCCGAGCCCCGCCCGGTGCAGCAGCGAGCCGACGACGTCGCCGAGCGGGATCTCGTACGCGCCGAGCCCGGCGGAGAGCAGGCACGCCAGCAGCAGCGCCGCGGCCAGGCCGGCGGTGAGGAGGGCGGTGGTGCGGCGGCGCCCGCCGCGCGGCGGCGGCTCGCCCCCGGGCCCGGCGGAAGCGGGTACGGGGGAGGGGCCCGTGGTCTTCAGGAGGCTCACGTCACTTCCCGCCGTTCCCGCCGTGGATCTGCTCGACGAGGGAGGCGAGGACGGTGTCCGTGCGCGGGCCGAAGTTCAGCAGGACGCCGTCGTCCACGGAGGCGACGCGGCGGTCCAGGCCGGCCGGCGTCTGCCCGACGCCGGGGGTCTTCACCAGGCCGTCCACGCCGCCGACGGACGCGAGACCCTTGCTCATGACGAGGATGACGTCCGGCGCGGCCTTGGCGAGGGCCTCGCTCGTCAGCGGCGTGAAGTCCTTCTTCAGCCCGGACTCCTTGCCCGCGTCCACCCCGCCCGCGGCCTCGATGAGCGAGTCCGCGCCGGACCCGGCCCCGCCGAGGAGGTAGACGGAGGCCGTGCCGCGCAGGTAGAGGAAGGCGACGCGGGGCTTCTTGCCGCCGCCGTGCGGGACGGCCGCCGCGGCCTTGTCCAGCCGCTGCTCCGTACGGCGGTTGAGCTCCTCGCCGGCCGCGGGGACGCCGAGGGCGGCGGCCACCTTGCCGATGCGGGGCCCGACGTCGGCCAGCTTGCGGGCCGGGTCGAGGACGACGAGGGGGACCCCGGCGGCGCGGATCTGCTCGACGGCCTCCGCGGGCCCCGTCGTGGTCTCGGCCAGCACGAGCGTGGGCTTGAGCGAGAGGACGCTCTCGGCCGAGACGTCGTGGGCGCGGGTGACCACAGGGAGCTTGGCCGCCTGCTCGAAGGTGGCGGTGACGTCACGGGCGACGACCCGGTCGCCGAGGCCGAGGGTGAAGACGATCTCGGACAGCGCCCCGGTGAGCGGCACGATCCGGTCCGTGCTGCGCACGGTCACGTCGTGGCCGTCCACCGACCGTACGGTGGCGGGCAGTTGCGCCTTGGGCGCGGTGGGGAGTGGCTCGATGCGGTCGGCCGCCGGCGCCTCGGACGCCGCCGTGGGCGCCCCTGAGCTGCTCGAACCGCCCGAGGAGCCGCAGCCGGTGAGGGCCAGAGCGAGCAAAGTGAGCCAAGTGAGCAGTGCGGCGCGTATGCCGGTGCGGCGTGGGGTAACTATCGCGGTGCCCGCCGACTGCCGTTGAAGCACGGTTCTGTCTGCCTTTCGCTCCGGCCGGGGGTTTCCGACCTGATGGAACGTAGCTTAGGTTAGCCTTACCTAAGTTGCTACAGCGCGATGCCGGCGTTTGTGCGCGCCGCCTGGTGCGCTGTCGGCTGTCCCGCCCGAAGGCCGAAAGGGGCTTCCCGATGCCGCCGCCGTCCAGACCTGCCCGTGCCCCCGTCGCCGCTGTGCTGGCGGCGGTGCTGGCGGGGTTGGTGCCGGGGTTGGTGCTGAGCGGGGTCGCGCACGCGGACGGCGCGGTACGGGCGGTCTCCGGCGGGCGGCTGGACTGGGGCATCAAATCCTCCTTCCAGAGCTACGTCACCGGGCCCATCGCCCAGGGGCGCTCGGACCTTCAGGGCGGCGCCACCACGATCGGCGGCAGCAGCTTCCGCTTCCACTCCGCCAAGGGCAGTTACGACGCGAGCAGCGGAGCGTTCGAGGCCGGTTTCTCGGGCGGCGTGCACTTCACGGGCCACAAGAAGCCCGACGGCTCCTACGAACTCGACCTCACCATCAGCCGCCCGGCCGTCCGCATCGCGGGCGCGAGCGGCACGCTCTACGCCGACATGGTCAGCAAGGCCAAGGGCTCGGGCGAGGTCACCCGGGCCTCGCACGTGCCGCTGGCCGCGCTCGACCTGACGGGTGTGAACATGCGCGGCGCGGGGTCGGCCGTCTCCCTGGCCAACGTCCCGGCGACCCTCACCGACCAGGGCGCGAAGGCCTTCGCGGGCTATTACGCGGCCGGTACGGCGCTGGATCCGGTTGCGCTGTCGGCGGACGTGGTGGCCGGGGCGGGGACGGGGGCGTCGCCGGCCGAGCCCGGCCCGTCGGGCAGCCCTGAGAAAAAGGACGCCCCCAAGGGCGAGTTCACCGGCGCGGCCGTCGACTGGGGCGTGCGCCGCACCTTCCGCGAGTACGTCACCGGGTCCGTCGCCCAGGGCTCCTGGAAGCTCAGCGACGGCGCCCAGGACGGCGGCGCGCTCTTCCGCTTCCCCGCGGGCAAGGGCACGTACGACGAGGGCGCGCGCACCCTCGACGGCGCGTTCACGGGCGCGGTCCGCTTCACCGGCAACCATCTTGACCTGGCCCTGAGCGGGGTCAGGGTGAGGGCCGAGGGCGGCAAGGGGACGCTCTCGGCGGACGTCGCCGGCGGCGGGGGCGAGCCCCTGCGTTCCGTTCCGCTCGTCACCTTCGACGCGTCCGGCCTGAAGGAGAAGGACGGCCTCGCCACCGTCACCGAGGCCCCGGCCGAGCTCACCGCCGACGGTGCGAAGGCGTTCGGCGGCATGTACCAGGAGGGCGCGGAGATGGACCCCGTCTCCCTCGCCGTCCCGCTGGGAGCGGAGGCGAAGCTTCCGCCGCTGCCGGACCTGGGCAGGGCGGGGGCGCCTGCCGCGGGCGATCCGACGGCGGGTCAAAAGGCTGATTCCGGCCGTAAGGTGACCGTGAAAAGTGCAACCGATGCCTCATCCTCCTCGTCCTTCCCGGTGCTTCCGGTAGTCGCGGGTGCGGCGGGGGTCGCCGTGGTGGCTGCGGCCGCCGTCGTCGTCCTGCGCCGCCGCCGGTCGTCCACCGGCTGACCCACCACCTCCCGCGCCGGCCGCGGCGCGCCCTTCTTCTCTTGCCTCAGCTAAGGAGACAACCGACGATGAACGTCACCTCACGCCGACGGGGGGCGCTCGTGGCCGTGGCCACGGCGACCGTGCTCGGGATCACCGGGCTCGCCTTGCCGGCGTATGCGGACGGCGCACCGCCGAAGACCGACGGGACGCCGTCGAAGCTGTTCGAGCTGAAGGACGCCACCCTGGAGTGGGGCGTGAAGGAATCGTTCCGCCAGTACGTCGTGGACGGCTTCGCCGACGGCAAGATCAAGGTGGCAGGCGCCGCCAAGCAGGCTTCCGGCAACGGCGCCTTCACTTTCGGCGAGGGCGCGGGCACGTATGACCTGGACACCCATGCGGTGACCACCACGTTCAAGGGCAGCGTGCGGTTCCTGGGCCACGCTGACGACGACGGCAAGTGGGAGCTCAACCTCAAGCTCGACGATCTGCGGCTCAAGACCGACGCGAAGAGCAACGGCAAGACGGGCACCGTCACCGCTGACATCACGAGCCAGGACGGGCCGGTTCAGCAGGACGTCGAGATTGCGACACTCGACCTGGCCGGCGTGAAGGCGAGTGCCGGTGCCGGCGGTGCGATGACCTTCCCGAAGATACCGGCGAAGCTGACGGAAGCCGGCATGAAGGCGTTCTCGTACAAGGGGAAGCCGTTCTACAAGGTGGACACGCCGCTGGACCCGGTCACCCTGACGGCCAAGCAGGGCAGCGAGGTGAAGGAAACGCCGGGGGGCGGCGACCCGAAGACGGATCCCAAGACTGATCCGAAGACGGACCCTAAGGCTGATCCGAAGGCGGATCCCAAGACGGACCCCAAGACGGACCCTAAGACGGATCCCAAGGCGGACCCGAAGTCCGGCGAGAAGTCTGCCAAGGGCGAGCTGTACGACGGCAACCTCGACTGGGGCCTGCGGAAGTCCTTCCGGGACTACATCACCGACGGTTTCGGCAAGGGGAAGATCGAGGTCACCAGCCCCGCGACGAAGACCGGCGCTGGATTCCGCTTCCCCAAGGGCGAGGGCAAGTTCGACGAAGGCGCCTCCACACTGAAGGCGGCCTTCGCGGGCCAGGTCCGCTTCACCGGCCACAACGGCGACCTGGACCTCACGTTCAGCAAGTTCGCGCTGGAGGTCTCCGGCAAGTCCGGCAAGCTCTCCGCGGAGGTCCTCTCCAAGGAGGCCGGTTCGACGCCCAAGACCGTGCAACTCGCCGACCTGGCCGTCCCTGACGGTGCGCTCAAGGCCAAGGACGGCGTGGTGAACCTCCAGGGCGTCGGCGCGAAGCTGACCGAAGCGGGCGCCGCGGTGTTCTCGCACGACAAGAAGCAGTTCTACAAGCCGGGTGCCGACCTCGACCCGGTGACCGTCGCCGTCGCCACCGAGGCGAACGCCAAGCTCCCCGAGCCCCCGGCCGGGAGCGGAACCGGCGGTGCCGGGACCACCGGTAGCACCGGGACCACCGGTACCGCCACAAGCACCGGCACCGCCGGCACCACCGGCGGCGGAGCCGCGACCACCGGTGGTACCGGGACCGGAACCGACACCACCACCCCCCTCGCCAGCACCGGTGCCACCACCCCCACCGGCCCCCTCCTCGGCGCCGCAGGCGCCCTCGTGCTGGCCGGTGGCGGGGCCGTGTACGCCACGCGCCGCCGCGGCCGCGGGCCCGCGCAGGGCTGAGCCGAGCCCCCCACAGACCGGCGTCCCCTGCCTCCACCGGCCCCGGCAGGGGGCGCCGCCGCACCGGCCGCAACCGTGACCGAACTGCCGTTCAACCGCGCCCGGTTGCGGTGTAGCCTCGTGGCCCCGGCAGTCACATGAGGCACGGAAGGGGCAGTGAGCGCACCGTGAAGGCAACGCTGACGGTCAGCACCCCGGGCACCGCTCCCGGCACGGGCCCCGGCGCCGTGAACGACCTCCGCCGCTGGCTGCAACGCCATCCGGAGCTGCGGGCGCACATCCGGCAGGAGCCCGCCCCCGAGCCCGCCCCCGGCACCATGGGCGCGGCGTCCGAGACCCTCACCCTCCTCCTCGCCCCCGGCGGGGCGACGGCCGCCCTGTCCGCCGCCGTCGTCGCCTGGCTGCAGAGCCGCCGCGGCAACCAGACCGTCACGATCACCCTGCCCGACGGCACGCAGGTCACCGTCGCCTCCGAGAAGGTGCGCGACCTGAACGCCCGGGACAGCGGCGAGCTGGCCCAGCGCCTGGCCGAGGCTCTCCGGCGAGGCGAGCTGCCTCCGGCGGACGGGTCCTGACCTCCGTGGACGAGGGGCCCGGAAGAGACCTGACCGGCCCCGACTGCCACGCCCTCGTGGTCGGTACGGGCCGGCACCCCGCCGGCGCCCGCCTCGCCGGCCTGCCGAGCGCCGCCCGCTCCGCCACCGCCCTCGCCGAAGCGCTGCGCTCGGCGTGCGGCATGGCGGACGACCGCGGCGACCGCGTCACCCTGATCACCGACCCGGCCGGCCCGTCGGACGTCCTGGCCGCCATGGAGGCCGTCACCGCCCGCGCGGAAGGCGGCGTCGTCCTCTTCTGTTTCGTCGGCCACGGCCTCCTCGGCCCGGCCGAGCAGCTGTATCTCGCCACCTCGGCCTGCACGTCGGCGCACAGCACCGCCCACGCCGTCCCGTACGCCGAGATCAGGAACCTGCTGAGCTCCTCCTCCGCCCGCCCCGTGGTGGTCCTGGACTGCTGCTTCTCCGGGCTCGCGGAGGCCGTCCAGCAGGGCCCGCGCCGCGACCCGTACGTCTCGGCCCGCCCCGACGGCAGTTTCCTCCTCGCCTCCGCCACGCACTACGCCGCCGCCTTCGCCCCCGAGGGCGAGGAGCACACGCTGTTCAGCGGCGAACTCCTGCGCCTGCTGCGCGAGGGCGACGCGGGCGGCCCGAAGTGGTTCACGCTCGCCGACCTCTACCGCTCCCTCGACCGCCGCCTCCAGGGCGCGCCCGCCCGGCCGCACTCCGGCAGCGTCGGCCGGATCGGCGACCTCGTCCTCGCCCGCAACTCCCGCTCCGCGCCCGCCGCCGGGCCCGGCCCGGAGCCGCCGCAGTCCGACGGCCCGTGCCCGTACCCCGGGATGCGCCCTTTCCAGGCCGAACAGCGCCACCTGTTCTTCGGCCGCGAGAAGCTCACCCGGGCCCTGCTCGACCGCGTGACCGCCGTCGAACCCGGCGGCCCCGTCGTCCTCGTGGGTCCCTCCGGCGTCGGCAAGTCCTCGCTCCTGCGGGCCGGGCTCGGCGCCGCCCTGGACGGTACGGGGCCGGGCCCCGCGCTGCTCGTGCCCGCGCCCGGCGCCCGCCCCTTCCACACGCTCACCGAGGCCTGGGCCGAGGCCACGGGCCGCCCGTTCGGCGAGGTCGAACGGGACCTGGGCGCCGGGCGGTTCGGCGGGCCGGCGGACGGCGGACGCCCGCCCGGCGTCCTCGTCGTCGACCAGCTCGAAGAGATCTTCACGCACTGCGAGGACACGGAGGAGCGCGAGCTGTTCATCCGGGCCCTCACCGGCGCGGAGGGCGCGCCCGCCCCCCGCATCGTCCTCGGCCTGCGCGCCGACTACTTCGGCCACTGCCTGCGCGACCCCCGGCTCTCCCGGCTCGTCCAGGACGGGCAGTTCACCGTCCCGCCGATGACCGACGGCGAACTGCGCGAGGCCGTCGAACGGCCGGCCGCGTACGCCGGGCTGAGTCTGGAGGACGGCCTGGCCGGCCACCTGCTGCGGGAACTGAAGGACGAGCACGCCGGCCCCGGCGAGGCCATCGCCCTGCCGTTCCTCGCCCACGCCCTCCAGGAGACCTGGGCCCGCCGCCACGGCGACCGGCTGACCTTCGCCGGCTACCAGGCCACCGGAGGCATCCGCGCCTCCGTCGGCAACACCGCCGAACGCATCCACGACGCCCTCGACGCCGACGGCCGGCGCGCCTTACGGGAACTCCTGCTGCGCATGGTGCGGCTGGTGGACGGCGACGGCAAGGCCGTACGGCGCCGGGTCCGCACCGGCGAACTCGGCGGCCACGCGGCGCTGCTCGGCCGCCTCGCCGACGCCCGCCTCGCCGTCGTCGACGACGGCGTGGCCCAGCTCTGCCACGACTCCCTGCTCCACGGCTGGCCCCGGCTCCGCGACTGGATCAACGCCGACCTCGACGGGCTGCTGGTGCGCCGCAGGCTGGACGACGCCGCCGACGCCTGGGCCGAGGCGGGCCGCCCCTCCAGCGGCCTGTACGCGGGCAAGCACCTGGCGGCGGCCCGCTCCCTGACGGCCGGCGGTGACGGGCTCGGGCGGCAGCTGCCGCTGCGCCCGGTGGAGCAGGACTTCCTCGCGGCGAGCTGGCGCGCCCAGCGGCGGCGCAGGACCGCCCAGCGCGCCGGGCTCGCGATCGTCGTCGTCCTCGCGGTCCTCGCGTCCACGCTCGCGGTCCTGGCGCGGGGTGCGCAGCACCGGGCGGAGGACCGCGAGTCGGTGCTGCTCTCCCGGCAACTGGCCGCCAAGGCCGACGCCCTGCGCGACCGCGACCCCCTGACGGCGTTCCGGCTGAGTCTCGCCTCCTACCGCCTGGCGAAGACCCCCGAGAGCCGGTCGAGCTTGTACGCGGTGCAGATGTCCCGGGTGCCCGTGGACCTCAAGGGGACGAGCGAGCCCGTGCTGCACGTGGCGTACAGCGGGGACGGCAAGGTGCTGGTGACGAGCCGGCGCGGCGGCCGCGTGCAGCTGTGGGACGTGAGCCGCCCGACGGCCCCGCGCAAGGCCGCCGCCCTGGACCTCGGCTCCACGGCCGCCGTCGCCTTCCACCCCCGTACGCGCCTGCTGACCGCCCAGACGCCCGGCGGGTTCGCGGTGTGGGACGTCACCGACCCGCAGCGCCCGCGCCGCCTCGCCGCGCGCGGGGCACCCGGCGGGGCCGCGTCCTCGCTCGTCTTCAGCCCGGACGGCAGGACGGTGGCGGCGGGCCTGGAGAAGGGCCGGCTCCTGCTCTGGGACCTCGCCGACCCCGCCCGGCCAGAGCTGCGTACGGACCGGACGGTCGCCGAACAGGACGTGGTGTCCGTCGCGTTCAACCGGGACGGGCGGCTGCTGGCCGTGAGCAGCGGCACCCTGGGTGCGGACGACGGGTCCGGCGCGACAGGTGCGATCGGGCTGTGGGACGTACGGGATCCGGCCCGGCCCGCCCTGAAGGACACGGCGACAACCGGGACGGCGACGAGGGTCGCGTTCCACCCGCGGCGCGATCTGCTCGCGGGGGCGAGCCGGAAGAGCGACTTGTCCGGGTGGGCGGTCGAGGGAGGCGAGCGGCTGAAGTCCCTCGCGCCGGCCAAGTCCTATCCGTACTGGAAGTTCGACGACCTGCCCGCCCTCGGCTTCAGCAAGGACGGCGCCCTCCTGGCGGGGGCGGGCAACCGGACCTCCGGAAACGCGGATCCCAGCACGTTGTTCCTGCGGCGCGTCGGGGACGCCGACTCCGCGCTCTTCGACACCCTCGCGGAGGGGAGCCCCCTGCCGGTGAGCGCGCCCGCCCGGACCGTCGCCTGGGACCCCGGAGGCGCCTACCTCGCCGCGGGAGGGGACGACGGCACGGTACGGCTGTGGCCGCAGCACCCGCTCGCCCCGGCGGCCCTCGGCTCGCTGCCCTCCGCCGACCTGGGGACCAGCCCCATCAGCCCCGACGGCACCCTCATGATCACGGAGGAGCGGACCAGGGGATCGGAGGAGGCGGCGAGCCGGGTGTGGGACGTCAGCCGGTGGACGGCGCCGCGGCTGAAGTTCACGCTCCCGCAGGGCTGGGAGGCCCGGAACTTCCTGCCCGGCACGTCCCTCTTCCTGGCCCACAAGTGGACGAGGAGCACCAACGAGCACGTCTTCCGCCTGTGGGACATGAGCGGGCCCGCCGCCCCGGTCCAGGGCGGCGACATCACCCTCACCGCCCCGGACGTGAACGTCGGCTTCAGCCCCGACGGCCGGCTGCTGGCCCTCGGGCGGACGTTCGACCACCGCATCGAGCTGTGGGACGTGAGCAGGCCGCGCACGCCCGTCCGGCGGTCGGTGTTCGAGGGCAGCACGAAGGACTTCACGGCGAGCATCTGGTTCCTGACCGACCGGGTCATCGAGACCCCGGAGGAGAAGGGAAAGGTGCAGCTCTGGGACGTCTCCGACCCCGGCCGCCCCCGGCGGGCGGGGGCCGTCACGGGCATGAAGCCCGACGGGAGGATCGGCTTCGGAAACCCCGGCTCCCGGCCCCTCCTGCTGACGGAGATGCCCGGTCAGAAGTGGGCGATATGGGACCTGTCCGACCCCGACAGGCCGCGGCCGGGCGGCTCCCTTCCGCTCGGCGTGAACGGCTATCAGACGATCGGCGGTGACATGCTGGCGGCCGTCGACCGGAACAACACCCTTCAGTTCTGGGACGTGAAGGACTTCCGGAACCCCCGCAAGACGCGCACCATGCCCCTGGAGCCCGGCGAGAACCAAGCCGAGATCGAGAGGGGCTTCGGCCGCGGCCGGGCCCTGACGGGCAAGAAGCCGTACCGGATCTGGGACGTCGGGCCCGGCGGGGACTGGCGCACGCCCTCCTTCGCCGTGCTGCCGCCGGCGATCAGCGTCCGCCTCTTCCCGGACCGGCGGCCCCTCATCGCGATCTCGACCGGGAAGAGCAGCTACGACGCGGGCACGCTGACGCTCCTCCTGCACCCCGACACCGACCGGCTCTACGCGGACCTGTGCCGGACCTCCCCGGCGAGCGTGCCCGAGGAGGAGTGGAAGAACCTCTTCTCCGACGTGGCCTACCAGCGCTCCTGCTGAGCGCTCCGGTCAGGCGCTCAGCGGGAACTCCCGCCCCAGCTCCTGGAAGACCGCCGTGTTCAGCGCGAAGGCGCGCTTGCACTCGTCCACCACGCGCTGCTTCTCCAGGTCGTCCACCGGCAGGGCGTCCAGCAGCTCGCGGTACTCGCGCTTGAAGGCGGCCGGGTTGGCTATGGCCTCGAAGACGTAGAACCGCACGCCGTCGCCCTTGCGGGCGAAGCCCCACGTCTTCTCGGCGGTGCCGCGGATGATCTGGCCGCCGGAGAGGTCGCCCAGATAGCGCGTGTAGTGGTGGGCGACGTAGCCCGCGGGCCAGTCGCGCGCGCACTCCTCGATCCGGGCCGCGTACCGCGCCGTCGCGGGCAGGGGCGTGAGACCGCCGCGCCAGTCCGGGCCGCCGAGGTGCGCCAGATCGCGCTCCAGCTCCGCGGTGCGGGCCAGGGCGGGGAGGAGGAAGGGCCCGGCCACGGGGTCCTCCGCGAGGGCCGCGGAGGCCGACTCCAGGGCGCGGTAGACGAACCAGAGCTGCTCGGTGTAGCGGCGGTAGGCGTCGACGCCGAGGCGGCCGCCGAGCATGTCGCTCATGAACGTGGAGTTCTCCGCCTCCGTGTGCTGCTCGTGCGAGGCGTTGCGGATCAGCGTGGAGAACGGCGTGCTGGCGGCGGTGCTGGCGGACACGTCCAAGGCGGACCTCCGGGATGGCCGAGGGGACGGGCGTGGCGACGGGAAGCCATCCTGCTACTTAGGCTTACCTAAGTCAATGACTTCCCGACGGTCCGTCGGTAAAACGTTAGCGCCCGGACGCCCGCCCCGCAGGGCCTACGGAAGAGTGAGGACCTCCGCGCCCGTGTCCGTCACCACCAGCGTGTGCTCGAACTGCGCCGTCCGCTTCCGGTCCTTCGTGACGACCGTCCAGCCGTCCTCCCACATGTCGTACTCGTACGTCCCGAGCGTCAGCATCGGCTCGATCGTGAACGTCATGCCGGGCTGGATCAGGGTGTCGTGGTGCGGGCTGTCGTAGTGCGGGACGATCAGGCCGGAGTGGAAGGACGAATTGATGCCGTGACCCGTGAAGTCGCGGACGACGCCGTAGCCGAAGCGCTTGGCGTACGACTCGATGACCCGGCCGATGATGTTGATCCGGCGGCCCGGCTTGACCGCCTTGATCGCGCGGTTCAGCGCCTCCTGCGTCCGCTCGACCAGCAGGCGCGACTCCTCGTCCACGTCACCGCACAGGTAAGTGGCGTTGTTGTCGCCGTGCACGCCGCCGATGTACGCCGTGACGTCCAGGTTCACGATGTCGCCGTCGCGCATGACGGTCGAGTCGGGGATGCCGTGGCAGATGACCTCGTTGATCGACGCGCACAGCGACTTCGGGAAACCGCGGTAGCCGAGCGTGGAGGGGTAGGCGCCGTGGTCGCACATGTACTCGTGCGCGACGCGGTCCAGCTCGTCCGTCGTCACGCCCGGGGCGATCAGCTTGGCCGCCTCCTCCATCGCCCGCGCGGCGATGCGCCCCGCGACGCGCATCCGCTCGATCGTCTCCGCGTCCTGGACCTCCGGGCCGGAGTACGGGGTGGGCGCCGCCTTCCCGACGTACTCGGGCCGCGCGATGGAGGCGGGGACGGGGCGGGTGGGGGACAGGGTCCCCGGCGTGAGAAGCGACTGGCCAGACATGTCAGCGAGTGTAGCCAGGGCCCATCGGGGAGCATGTGGGCGAGAGAACGGATGTGAGGGAGATCCCGATGGCCCTGTTCAAGAAGCGCCCGGAGGGCAAGCCGGGCGAGTGGTACTACTGCCTGAAGCACGGCACGGTCGAGGAGGGCCCGGAGTGCCGCGCCGCGGACCGGCTGGGCCCGTACGGCACGCGCGAGGAAGCGTCCCACGCGATGGAGACGGCGCGCGAGCGGAACGAGGAATGGCGGAAGGATCCGCGCTGGAACGACGATGCCGCCGAGGGCGGGGAGGGCCCGAAGGCGGGCTGAGGGTGCGCTGTCGCGGCGGGGCCCCGGGGCGAAGCCCCAGCACTTTCTTCCGCCGCGACGGCGCCAAGCCCCCACCGGCGTGTCCGGCGGTGCCTAAGCCGCCTCAGCCACCGCCTCCGCGGCCTTAAGCCGCCGCATGCGGACCGCATGCTCGTCCGTCCGCTGGTCGTACGACATCAGCTTCGGCAGCGACGCGGCCAGCAGCCCCACCGACGCCACGCACGCCAGCCCGCCGGCCCACACCGAGGCCCGCACGTTCGTCAGGGACGCCATGCCGCCCGCGCGGACCTGGCCCAGCTGCGGGCCGATCGAGTACGAGAGCATCTCGATCCCGGCGAGCCGCCCCCGGAGCTCGTCCGGGATCGTCTGGTCCCAGATCGCCGACCGGAACAGGCCGCTCACCATGTCGCAGCCGCCCGCCACCGCCAGGAACAGCAGCACCAGCCACACGTTGCCCAGCCGGCCCGCGACGGCCATGGCCGCGCCCCAGCCCAGCGCCGCGTAGACGACCATCCGGCCGTGCCGGTGCACCCGCGACGCCCAGCCGCTGGTCAGGCTCACCACCAGGGAGCCCACCGCGCCCGCCGCGTACATCAGGCCCAGCGCCCACGGCGCGTCCAGGTCGTCGGCGAGGAAGGGGAAGATCGCCGTGGGGAACGCGAACAGCATCGCCGCCATGTCGATCACGTACGTGCCGAGCAACTCCTTGCGGCTCCACGCGTACTGCGCGCCCTCCCAGATGCCGCGCAACGACGGCTTGTCGGCCTCGCGCGCGGCCGGGGACGGAGCGAGCCCGAAGAGCAGCAGGGCGGAGACCGCGTACGAGACGACATCCAGCGCGTACGCCCACTGCAGGCCCGCGAACGCGATGAGCACACCCGCCAGGGACGGGCCGGCGATGGCGCCGACCTGCCAGCGAATCGAGTTCAGAGCGATCGCCGCGGGCAGCTGCTCGTGTGCGACGACGCGCGGCACGATCGCCTGCATCGCCGGCCGCTGCAACCCGCTCAGCGCGCTGACCAGCGCCGCCACCACGTACAGGGGCCAGATCATCGGGTGCGGCAGGAGCGTGTTGAGGAGCAGGAGCGCGGAGAGGACGCCGAGACCGGCCTCCGTCCACAGGATCAGCTTGCGCCGGTCGACGGCGTCGGCGAGCGCGCCGCCGTAGAGCCCGAAGACCACCAGCGGGACCAGCTCGACCACCCCGACCGCACCGACGGCCAGAGCGGACCCCGTCAGCTCCTTGAGCTGGAGCGGCACGGCGATGAACGTCAGGAACGTACCGAAGACGGTGACGAGACCCGCCACCCACATGCGGCGGAAGTCGCGGGAGGAGTGCCAGGGCGTCAGGTCGGGCAGCAGGGCACGGAGCCGCCGGGAAGAGGGCGTGGAGGGCGTGGGGGGAGAAGGGGGGTCTTGCGCAGTCACGGGAGACCATGGTCCATAAGCGGAGGATCCGCAGCGAACGCTTTTTGCCGCTCTCCCAGGGCCGGAGGGCTACCAGCGCGGCGGAGGCGGCGCCGCCAGCTGATCGGCGAGCCGCGCCAGCCGGTCCCGGAACCGCCGCCGCCCGCCGCGCGGCGCGGGCAGCCCGTTCTCCCCGGCGGCCGCGCTGACCAGGTGCTGCACGGTGTCGAGATCCAGCTCCGTCCGCGTCGAACACGGCGCGGGCGGGGGCACCGCGAGCTGATCGTGCGCGAGCGCCCGCAGCTCCGCCCCGGCCTCCGCGGGCGCCCCGTCCAGCGACAGCACGGTCGCCCCGCCCCGCCGGGCGTCGTGCACCCGCTCCAGCAGCCCGTCCCCGGGCTCGTCCGCGGTCACCACCAGCAGCGTCTCGCCCCGCCGCGCCGCCTCCAGCCTGCCCAGGCCGACGGACAGGTGCGCGGGAACTCCCGGCGGCACCCGGTGCCGCACCAGCGTCGGCGACAACTCCGGCAGCCCCGACCACGCCGCCTCGTCATCCAGGTGCGCCGCCAGGTGCCACGGCTCGTACCCCTCCGTCCCCACCAGCAACAGCCCCCCGTGCCGCCGCGCCACCGAGGCCCGCAACGCCCCGGCGAACCGGCGCGTGTCCTGCAACCACTCGGTCCCGGCGAGCACTTCCCTCAGCAGTGCGACCCGTACGGCGTCCATACGCCGAGCGTTCCGCAGGCGGCGGCTCGGGCGGGCGGGTTACGGGGGTTCTCACCCATATGAGCGCGGACGGCGGCGTCACGCCCGTGGTCCACGGCGGGTACGCCGGACGGACCGCCCGGCAGCCGCACTGTCGGCCACCACACTCAGGAGCCCCATCGCGAGCTCACGGCACAGCTCGTCGTGCTCACTCCCCGAGCATCGCCTTACGAGCCTTCGCAGCGCGCACAGCAGCAGTGCGATGCGGCACGTCCTGGCCAGCTCGACCGCCACCGGGGCGGATGCCACGAGCAGGATCACCGTGGTCACCGTGCGCTCCGGTTGTCCGAGGCGTAGAGGGCTGCCAAACGCTCCTGAATGCTCGGCAGTGTTCCTACGGGCATGAAGCACCTCGGCGACCAGCGGAGAGTCACCTTTGCGTGGTCGAAAGAGGGAAAGTCGTCCAGTGGTTCCCGCTCGTGCGGTGGCTGGTGAGGAGGAGCCCAAAGCCCGCTGGTCAGGAGGTCGGCCTTGAAAGCGTCCTTGCTGATGCCACAGCACCACTCGAACACCATGTTGCCGTCCAGGGACCGGTAGGTGTTGACGAATCCATGGACGGCAACACGATTGACCAGGCCTGGCCTCCGGAGCAGCCTGCTGTTCAAGATGTCCGTCGCGCGCGTGAAGTCGCGCCACCGAGCGGCGACGGTCTCATCATGCCGCCATCCTTCGCGCCCGGCGCCTGTCAAGGAACCGGGCGATGCCCGCCAGGGAACCGATGCCGCTCGCTGCCACTCGGGCAATATCGATTCGATGGACCAGTAGTCGATGCCCTGCAGGATCACCCGCCCCTCGCCGGCGAGGTCGATCAGTTCCGTGCCGAATGCGCTGGGGCGCGGGCGGAGCCCCTCGACGCCGAGCACTCCGCCCGCGTCGTCACGGTGCGGCAGAACCTCGCCCAGCCACGCGCCGGCCATGCGGGGGTGCAGATGGAGGGAGAGGCTCTTGGCTGTGGGGCGGGCGCGGAGCACGCCGTACACCGCGCCTACTCCGACCGGGAGCCGGAGCGTCTCGTCAGGTCGTCCCGGGATCTCGAGATCCCGCTTCTCCGTCATCAGCTGTCGGTCTTGGAAGGCGTTGGCGACGGCCTGAAGAATGCGGGATTCAAACTGCTGCTGCCGACCGGAGCCGGCATCAGGTACAGGTGAGCAACGCGTGATCCGACGCGCCTTGGCCCACTGTGCGCAGTCACTCTGCCGCCACCCGGTGAGGGATGAGCAGAGATGCGCGATCTTGGACTTCGCGTTAGAGCTGGGCATGCCGATACCTCCGGTGCGGCTGGAGCCCGGCACAGCTCGGCAGAGATACGTCTACATGTCCAACATCGTGCGCGTTCGAGTCGTGGGGACTGCGAGGAGTCCTCTTGGCAACTCCGTATTGCCGGGCCGGAGTTTCAGCCTGCCGCCTCCACGAAGGCGTCTCGGCAGTATGCCACAGCGTGCTTCCTCGTGCCGTCGTTCACTCACACGTGGGATGCGGGTTCGAACCCGGCCTGTACGGGCCTTGTCCGCCGTAGCGTCCGTTGATACGGACGAGGTACGGGAAGGGACGGGGAACCGTGAGTGTGCTTTCTCAGCCGCCGATGGCGTGGCGGCTCTGCGGGAACCAGGTCAAGCTGTGGCGCATGGAGGCGGGCGTCTCCCGTGAAGAACTGGGGCGCGAGGCGGGGTACGGGGAGGAGGCGGTGAAGTCGATGGAGCAGGGGCGTCGGAAGCCGACGCCGCAGCTGCTCCGGGTGGCGGACGAGATGTGCGGAGCGCGGGGAAAGCTGCTCGCGACGCAGGACTACCTGCAGCCGGACCGAATGGCCCCCTACGTCCGGGACTTCGTACGCCATGAGTCCGAGGCCGTCGCCCTTCACAACTTTCAGCCTCTGCTCATTCCAGGCCTGCTCCAGACGGAGGAGACCATGCGCACGCTGTTCAACACGCATTGGCCGCCGGTGGACGACGCGACGATCGAGGAGCGAGTTAAGGCCCGACTGGATCGACAAGCGATCCTCGCCACGCAGACCAAGGCATTCACGTTCCTCATCGGGGAGCCTGCGCTGCGCAATACGCTCGGCTCCCCCCAGGCGCACAAGAGGCAGCTCCTGCACTTGCTGGAGATGGGCGCGCGGCGAAACATCGTCGTCCAGGCCGTGACCTTTAACGCGTCGCACCCGGGGCTTGACGGGGCATTCGTGCTGGCGGAGACGCGCGAGCACGAGCACTTCGCCTACGAGGAAGGGCAGACGACCAGTTCGATGCACTCGAACCCGGAGAAAGTCGCTGCCCTCATCCAGCGGCATGCAATGATCGCTCGCCATGCGCTCAGCCCCGAGGAAACCGTACGATTCATCAGGAAGCTGGCAGAGGAACTATGAGCACCGAACTCATATGGCTCAAGTCGAGTTACAGCGGTGGTGCGGCGGGCGAATGCGTCGAGGTCGCCGCGTCATCACCCCGCACCGTCCACATAAGGGACTCGAAGCGCCCGAAGGGCCCCGCGCTGGCCGTTCCGAACGTCGTGTGGGCCCAGTTCGTTGCCTTTGCATCCGTGGTTTGACTGCGGGTCAGAACAGGCTGGCAGCAGGGGGAGGGGTGGGGGCTTGGCCACGTCGGGTGTCCGACGCCCGGTGGGTGGCTGGCCGCCGTACTCCTGCCGTCACGGATGCGGCTGCGTGAGGAGACCTCCCCATCAGCCTGGGCTGATGGGGAGCGGGCTGCTGCCGCGATGTGGTTTCTCCCGTCGTGGGCGTTCCACTCACTTGTTCGCCGTCGTGGCTGAGCGGCCGGGTGCGGGTGGTGGGGGTTAGCGCCCTCTTGGCGCGGAAATCAACCGGCGGGGCCGGGCTGCGCGGCGTACAAGTGACCCGAGAGCGGCAGCAGCGCGCTCCCCCTCAGGGGCGCCCCGCACCCCTCCCCCTGCTGCCGGCCTGTCTTGGCCTCGACCCATCCCGATTTCGCGGGCGGCGGAATGCCTCAACACCCCCGAACCGCCGCCGTCGTTCTAGGCTGAAGTGGTGACCACCCAAGCGTCAAAGACAGCCGCGGCCACCGCCCACGTGATCCCCCTGCGCCCCGCCGGGGCGCCCCCCACCCGGGAGCCCCTCTGGCGCGACGTCCTCGGGGACGTGCTGCGGCGCGAGCGGCTGGCGCAGAAGCGGACGCTCAAGGACGTGGCCGACGCCGGGCGGATCTCCATGCCGTACCTCTCCGAGGTGGAGCGCGGGCGCAAGGAGGCGTCGTCCGAAGTGCTCGCGGCCGCCGCCGCGGCGCTCGGACTGAGCCTCGTCGAGCTCCTCCTGCTGGTGCAGAAGGAGCTCATCCGCCTGGCCAGCCGCACGTACACCCCCGGACAACCCGTCAGGGTGCAGCCGGTCCAGCAGATCAGGCAGGCCGCCGCGCCCGCACGCCGAGGCGAAGTGCGCCTCGCGGCCTGATCGGCGGCCGCCCACCCCCGTAGCGCGGCCGCCCACCGCCCTGTCTGCTCAGGCGGGGGTCAGAACCCGCCTGCTCAGAACCTCGTCGGCGAGCCCGTACGCCACCGCCTCCTCCGCCGTGAAGATCTTGTCGCGGTCCATGTCCGCCCTGAGGGACGCGACATCATGCCCCGTGTGCCGCGACAGGACCTCTTCCACCTCCGAGCGGATGCGGAGCATCTCCTTGGCCTGGAGGGTGAGGTCCGAGACCGTGCCCTGCTGGCCGCGGCTCGCGGGCTGGCCGAGCAGGATCCGCGAGTGTTCGAGGACGAAGCGCCGCCCCGGGTCGCCTCCGGCGAGCAGGACGGCCGCGGTTGACGCCGCCTGACCGACGCAGAACGTCGATATGGGGGCGCGGACGAACGTCATCGTGTCGTAGATGGCCATGAGGGAAGTGAAGGACCCGCCCGGCGAGTTGATGTAAAGGGCGATCTCGGTTTCCGGGCTGGAGGATTCGAGGTGCAGGAGCTGGGCGATGACGACGTTGGCGACGCCGTCGTCGATCTCGGTGCCGAGGAAGATGATGCGCTCGGAGAGCAGCCGGCTGTAGACGTCGTAGGCCCGCTCCCCGTTGGGGGTGCGCTCGACGACGGTGGGGATCGTGTACTGGCTCATGGCGGGGGTCCTCAGAGTCCGATGCGTCGCTTGGTGCCGGCCGGGCGTACGTCCTCCAGGGACTCCACGACGCGGTCGATCATTCCGTAGCCCTTCGCCTGCTGCGCCGTGAACCAGCGGTCGCGGTCGCCGTCGCGGGAGATGGTCTCCTGGGACTGGCCGGTGTGTTCGGCGGTGATGCGCTCGACGGCCTTCTTCGTGAACTCGAGGTTCTCCGCCTGGATGGCGATGTCGGCGGCGGTGCCGCCGATGCCGGCGGACGGCTGGTGCATCATGATGCGCGCGTTCGGCAGGGCGTAGCGCTTGCCCGCCGTGCCCACCGTGAGGAGGAACTGGCCCATGCTGGCGGCGAATCCCATGGCGAGGGTGGAGACGTCGTTGGGGATGAGCCGCATCGTGTCGTAGATCGCGAGCCCGGCCGTGACGGAGCCGCCGGGGCTGTTGATGTAGAGGGCGATGTCCGTACGGGGGTCCTCGGCGGAGAGGAGGAGCAGCTGCGCGCAGACACGGTTGGCGGAGACCTCGTTGACCTCCGTGCCCAGGACGACGATGCGCTGCGTGAGGAGCAGCGAGGCGAGGTGGTCGTCGAAGCGGGTGGGGGACGGGTCGCCTTCGGCGGCGGCGCGGGGTGCGGGAGCGAGAGGGGACATCGGGCCTCCTGGCCGGACGGCGCCTGAGGGCGGCGTGGTCGTGGTGGTGTCACCACTCTCCGGCCGCCGGCACCGCCCCGACAGCTTTCTCTGCCCCCGGCAGATTCGCCGACGGCAGAGCGAGGTCCCTGGGCCCCTACGCCTATCCCACCCGGTCCGGGGCCGTGTCCCGTTCCCGCTCGGCGTCGCCCGACGCGACCACCCGCGACCGCTCGCCGCCGTCGCGGTCCAGTGCCCCCGAGACCACCGCGCACAGCAGGCCCGCCGCGGCGAGGGCCGCGCCGACGAGGGTGGGGGAGGTCCAGCCCCAGCCCGCGGCGATGGCGACGCCGCCGAGCCACGCGCCGCCCGCGTTCGCGAGGTTGAACGCGGAGTGGTTGGAGGCGGCGGCGAGGGTGGGGGCGGACTTGGCCTTGTTCATGATCAGCATCTGCAAGGGGGTGCTGGTCATGGAGCCGGCGGCTCCGATCAGGACCACGGTCGCCATGGCGGCCCACTTCACGTGCACGGTGAAGTCGAAGAGCACCAGGACCGCCGCGAGCCCGGCCAGGGCCCCGTACAGCGTGGGGCGCAGTGCCCGGTCGGTCAGCGGGCCCGCGGCGAGGACGCCCAGGGTCATGCCGGTGCCGAAGAGGGCCAGGACGAACGTCACCGAGGTCTCCGAGAAGCCGGTGACCTCGACGGCCATCGCCGACAGGTAGCTGTAGACGGCGAAGACGCCGGCGAAGCCGAAGACGGTGGTCAGCAGGCCGAGCAGCACCTGGCGGCCGCCGAGCGCGCGCAGCTCGCGGCCCAGGCCCGCGCCCTGCTCGTGCGGCAGGTCGGGGATCAGCCGGGCGAGGGCGGCCATGGCGGCGAGGCCGATGCCGGCCACGACGAGGAACGTGGCGCGCCACCCCAGGTGCTGGCCCAGCAGCGTCGCGGCCGGGACGCCGACGATGTTGGCGACGGTCAGGCCGAGGAACATCATGGCGACGGCCCGCGCCTGCCGCCCCTCGCCCGCGAGGCGGGCGGCGACGACGGAGCCCACGCCGAAGAACGCGCCGTGCGGCAGCCCGGCCAGGACCCGGCCCGCGATGAGCGTGCCGAAGGTGGGGGCGAGCGCCGAGGCGAGGTTCCCGAGGGTGAAGACGCCCATGAGCAGGATGAGCATCCGCTTGCGGGGGATGCGCGAGCCGAGGGCGGTGAGCAGCGGGGCGCCGAAGACGACGCCGAGGGCGTAGGCGGAGACGAGGTAGCCGGCGGTGGGGACGGAGGTCCCCAGGTCGCCGGCGACGTTGGGCAGGAGGCCCATCATCACGAACTCGGTCGTCCCTATGCCGAAGGCCGAGACGGCGAGCGCCAGCAGCGCCAGGGGCATGAGGAGGCCTTTCGAACGAGGGTGCGGGGGCAAGCTCTCCAGCCTACGGGATGGCTTCGGCCTCTCCCGCTGCCCCGTGCGACCGCTCGCCCGGCCCCTCTCAGCAGCTCACCTGCCGCGGCCGCTCAGAGCTTGACCCGCGCCGCCACCGGCAGGTGGTCGCTCGGCGTCTTCGGGAGCGTCCACGCCGAGACGGGGTCCATCCCGCGCACCATGATCTGGTCGATCCGGGCCATCGGGAAGCTCGCCGGCCAGCTGAAGCCGAAGCCGTCGCCCGCGGCGCCCTGCGCGGACCGCAGCTGCGAGGTGACGGGGGCGAGGGAGCGGTCGTTCATGGTGCCGTTGAGGTCACCGAGGAGGACGACGCGCTTCTCCGGCTCCTGGGCGATGGCCCGGCCGAGCGCCTCCGCGCTGCGGTCGCGCTGCCCGGCGGTGAAGCCGGCGTTGAACTTCACGCGCACCGACGGCAGGTGCGCGACGTACACGGCCACCGGCCCCTGGGGCGTGCGGACGGTGGCGCGCAGGGCCCGCACCCAGCCGAGCCGGATGTCGACGGGCTGGACCAGCTCCAGCGGGTACTTGCTCCATATGCCGACCGTGCCCTGCACGGAGTGGTACTTGTACGTGCCCTCCAGCGCCTTCTCGTAGCGCGAGGTGTTGGTGAGCTCCTCCAGGGCCACCACGTCGGCGCCGGAGGCGGCGACGGCCCGTGCGGTCGCGGCGGGGTTCGGGTTCTCGGCGTTCACGTTGTGCGTGGCGACCGTGAAGTTGCCGCCCTTGGCGGACTTGTCGCTCAGCAGGCCGCCGAAGAGGTTCACCCAGGTGACGATGGGGAGCAGCAGCGCGACCAGCGCGGTCGCCGAGCGGCGCACGAGCGCGAGGACGAACAGGACCGGCACCGCGAGGCCGAGCCAGGGCAGGAACGTCTCGGTCAGGCTGCCGAGGTTGCCGATCTTGTTGGGGAGCTGGGTGTGCAGGAGCGTCAGCAGCCCCAGCAGGACGGCGATGACGGCGAGGACGATGCCGCGCCGCCAGACGCCGCGGTCCCGCCACTGGTCCATGAGGCGCCGGGCCCCGGATCCGGTCCGCTCCGGACCGGTCCCGTCTCGGCCCGTCTCCT
Organism: Streptomyces sp. SCA2-17; assembly: GCF_044336695.1. NCBI lineage: Bacteria > Bacillati > Actinomycetota > Actinomycetes > Kitasatosporales > Streptomycetaceae > Streptomyces > Streptomyces sp. SCA2-17. Next base: position 1,561,164 of record NZ_CP117521.1, on the reverse strand, counting down.
GCATGTACGCCTGCGCCATCCGTCGTCCTCAACTCTTCATCGCTGCGGCCCCGCCCACCAGACGATAGGTGATCACCGAGTGGGTGCGGCATGCGCCGCTTCCGCTTCCTGCCCGACGCCCCTGGAGGGGGTGTCGCAGGGGAGGACGACGGCCCGGCGGACCGGGGTTCCGGCCCGGGGGCCCGCGGGGCGTGCTGTGACAGAACGGGCATAATCAGCGGGAGATCCGCGCCGGCGGGATCAGCGGACCGCCCCGCCGGGGCGGCACCCCCCCCCCGCCCGCCGGCGTCAGCGCGGGCGGATTCCCTCCAGCACCGCGTCGACGATCTTCCCGGGGAGGTCCTCCGGCAGCTCCGCCCGGTCGTGGAACATGGCCCGCGACAGCATGGGGCTGACGACGAGGTCGCCCATCAGCTCGACGTCCAGGTCGGGGCGGACCTCACCGGTGGCCATGCCGCGCCGCAGCACGGCGTGCACGGCCTCGCGGCGGACCCTGACGACCTTCTCGTGGTACTCCTGCCAGAGCTCGGGATGGGCCTTGACCTGCGCGAGGACCGTCCGCAGGACGGCGGAGGAGCGCTTGGCCAGCCCGCGCCGGCGCAGCGTCTCCAGCAGCGTGACGAGGTCGTCGCGTACGGACTGCCCGGCGAGCTCGGGGGCGGTGTGCTCCAGGGAGCGCATGACGTCGAGCATCAGCGCCTCCTTGCCGGCCCAGCGGCGGTAGACCGTGGCCTTGCCGACGCCGGCCTCGCGCGCGATGCGCTCCACCGACAGCTCGCCGAGGGGGACGCCGTCCTCGATGAGGCGCAGGACGGTTTCGATGACGGCGCTGTCGACGGCGGCGTTACGGGGCCGCCCGCGCCGCTCGGCGGTCCCGGGCGGGGCGGCCGGGGCCGGGGCCGGTACTGCGGCCGCTGCCGCTGTCTTCGTCACGCTCCCGCCCCCGCCTGCTCCTTGTGGCCGTCCGGCCGCGCGGCTCCCGCCGGCGGGCGCATCGCCCCCCGCTTGGGCAGGAACAGCCCCACCACGACCGCGCCGAGCAGCGCCGACGCGCTCGCGCACAGGACCGTGACGTGCATGGCGTGGATGAAGGCGTCGTTGGCGGGGCCGATGAGCGCCTTGCCCTGCGGGCCGAGCCGGGCCGCGGTGTTCAGCGTGGCCGCGATGGACTCGCCCGCCGCGTGCCGGGCCTCCTCGCTCAGGCCGGGCAGGGCGTCGAGCCGGGCGGAGATCCCGTCGCGGTACGTCGTGGACAGCACGGAGCCGAGCACGGCGATGCCGAGCGCCCCGCCGAGCTGCCGGAAGGTGTTGTTCACGGCCGAGCCCGAACCGGCCTTGTCGCGCGGCAGCGACTGCATGATCGAGACGGTGGCGGGCGGCATGATGTGCGCCATCGAGGCGCCCTGGAAGAACAGCAGCACCTCCAGCACCCACACCGGGGTGTCCCGGTCGAGCAGCAGGAAACCGGCCATGGTCGCGGCGACCAGCACCATGCCGCCCGTGCAGACGACGCGCACGCCGAGCTTCGCGACCACGCGGCGGACGCGGACGGCGAAGAACATGTGGGCCGCCGCCAGCGGGAGCATCAGCAGCCCGCTCTGGAGCGGGGTGAAGCCCCGCACGCTCTGCGTGTAGAAGACGGTGAAGAACGTGACGCCCATGAGGGCGAAGAAGACCAGCGCGATGGCGGAGACGGCGGCGGAGAAGGCCCGGTTGCGGAACCAGCGCACGTCGAGCGCGGGGTGCCGGGAGCGCCGCTCGTGCAGGACGAACAGGGCCAGGACGAGCAGGCCGCCGCAGACCGTGCCGTAGACCTCGGGGTCGGTGAAGTCGGCGAGCTGGCCGCCCTTGATGATGCCGTAGACCAGCAGGACCAGGCCCGCGACGGAGAACACCACGCCGAGCGGGTCCAGGCGGCCGGGCCGGGGGTCCTTGGAGTCGGGGACGAGCAGGGACATCGCGATCACGGCGGTGATCACGATGGGCACGTTCACGAGGAAGACCGAGCCCCACCAGAAGTGGTCGAGCAGGATGCCGCCCGTGATCGGGCCTATCGCCACGGCCAGGCCGACGGCGCCCGCCCAGATGCCGATGGCCTTGGGCTGCTCCTCGCGCTCGAAGACGTTCACGATGATGGCGAGCGTGGCGGGCATGACGAACGCGCCGCCGAAGCCCATGACCGCGCGGAAGGCGATCAGCTCGTGGGGCGAGCCGGCGAACGCCGACAGCACCGACCCCGTGCCGAAGACGGCCATGCCGAAGAGCAGGACCTTCTTGCGGCCGAGCCGGTCACCCAGCACGCCCGCCGTGAACAGGATCCCGGCGAAGACGAGGGTGTAGGAGTTTATGGCCCACTCGAGCTCGCTCTGGGTGGCACCGAGGCCCGTGGGGGCGGGGGTGGCGATCGTCTTCATCGCCACGTTCAGGATCGAGTTGTCCAGCACCACGATGAGCAGGCTGAGCAGCAGGACGGCCAGGATCGCCCAGCGTCTGCGGTGGACCGCCTCGGGGACTCTCCGGGGCGGGGCGGCGGGGGCGGCGCCGGAGGGATCGGTTGCCATGCCGACCAGCCTAGATCTTTTTTCGATACGGGTCCGTCTCGTATTGGAAAACCTTTACCCGGAGCCGACGAACAGGTGTGCGGATCGTGGGCCCCTTGCCCTTCCCCGCCCTTTCCCGGCCGCGGGCGGCGTGTCAGCATGGAAGCGATCCGGGGACGCCGTCAGGGCGCCTCGAGACGACACATCACAGGAGCACACCGCCATGACGACGACGCCTGCCCAGAACGGCCCCGGCAGCCCCGGTAGCGCCGACAGCAGCCGCGACCCCAAGGCGCTGTACGGGGGCACGAGCTCCCGCCGCATCACCGTCCGCGACATCGCCGCCGCGAAGGCGCGCGGCGAGAAGTGGCCCATGCTCACCGCCTACGACGCGATGACCGCCTCCGTGTTCGACGAGGCCGGCATCCCCGTCCTCCTCGTCGGCGACTCCATGGGCAACTGCCACCTCGGCTACGAGTCCACCGTGCCCGTCACCATGGACGAGATAGCCGTCCTCTCCGCCGCCGTCGTACGCGGCACCAAGCGCGCCCTGATCGTCGCCGACCTGCCCTTCGGCTCGTACCAGGAAGGCCCCGTCCAGGCGCTGCGCAGCGCCACGCGGCTGATCAAGGAGACGGGCGCGGGCGCGATCAAGCTGGAGGGCGGCGAGCGGTCCGCCGAGCAGATCAAGCTGCTGGTCGAGGCCGGCATCCCGGTGATGGCCCACATCGGCCTCACCCCCCAGTCCGTCAACGCCTTCGGCGGCTACCCCGTGCAGGGGCGCGGCGAGGAGGCCGCGCAGCAGCTGCTGCGCGACGCCAAGGCCGTGCAGGACGCGGGCGCGTTCTCCGTCGTCCTGGAGCTCGTCCCGGCCGAGCTGGCCGCCGAGGTCACGCGCACGCTGCACATCCCGACCGTCGGCATCGGCGCGGGCGCGGAGTGCGACGCGCAGGTGCTGGTGTGGACGGACATGGCCGGCATGACGCCGGGCCGCGTCCCGCGCTTCGTCAAGCAGTACGCCCAGCTGCGCGAGGTCCTGGGCGGCGCGGCCCGCGCCTTCGCGGAGGACGTGGTCGACGGCGCGTACCCGGCCCCGGAGCACGCGTTCCACTAGGCGTGGGGCCCCGCCCCCTCAGCGTGCCTCGCACACCCTTCCCCGCCGCGGCGCGGGGCCGCACGATCCCTTCCGCCGCAGCGGTGCTCAGCCCCCATGACGCTGTCCGGCGGTGCCGTGCCCGGCTTGCAGGCCGGTCCGGCACCGCCGGTATCCGCCGCGCCAATTGCTCGCCGCTGCGGCGGAGGAGAGTGTGCGAGGCGCCTCGCACCGCTGCGGCAGCCCCGAGGGCGTGCGGCCCCCCGACAGGGCGCCGACAAGGTCGCCGACAGGCGGTGTCGGCGCTCTGTCGGTGCGATGTCAGTGGCCCCTGGCACTGTGGTGGGCATGACGCGAAACGACACCACACGGGGGGCGGGCAGCGGCGGCAACGCCGTCGAAGTCCGCGGCCTCGTCAAGCACTTCGGCGCCACCAAGGCGCTCGACGGAGTCGACCTGGACGTCCGCGAGGGCACCGTCCTCGGCGTTCTCGGGCCCAATGGCGCCGGCAAGACCACGCTCGTGCGCTGCCTGTCCACCCTGCTCCGGCCCGACGCGGGCACCGCCCGCGTCGCGGGGTACGACGTGGTGGCCCAGCCCCGGCAGCTGCGCCGGGTGATCGGCCTGACCGGCCAGTACGCCTCGGTGGACGAGAAGCTGTCCGGCTTCGAGAACCTGTACATGATCGGCCGGCTGCTGGACCTGTCCCGCAAGGACGCCCGCCGCCGCGGCGAGGAGATGCTGGAGCGCTTCTCCCTCACCGAGGCCGCCAAGCGCCCCGCCGGGCAGTACTCCGGCGGCATGCGCCGCCGGCTGGACCTGGCCGCCTCCATGATCGGCCGCCCGGCCGTGCTCTACCTGGACGAGCCCACCACCGGCCTCGACCCCCGCACCCGCAACGAGGTGTGGGAAGAGGTCCAGCGGATGGTCGCCGAGGGCTCCACCGTCCTCCTCACCACGCAGTACATGGAGGAGGCGGAGCAGCTGGCCAGCGAGCTCACGGTCATCGACCGCGGCCAGGTCATCGCGGGCGGCCGGGTGGACGAGCTGAAGGCGAAGGTCGGCGGCCGCACCCTGCAGATCCGCCCGGCGGACCGCGGCGAGTTGCACCGCATGGTCGGCGCGCTGGCCCACGCCCAGCTCGACGGGATCTCCGGCGCCACCGCCGACGAGGCCGAGGGCGTCGTCAACGTCCCGATCATCAGCGACGAGCAGCTGACGGCCGTCGTCGCCCTGCTGGGCTCGCGCGGCTTCGCGATCTCCGGCATCTCCACCCACCTGCCGAGCCTCGACGAGGTCTTCCTCGCCGTCACCGGCCAGAAGGCGTCCGTCCCGCAGCAGGACGCCGCCGACACCGACGCACTCCAGGAGGTCGCCGCATGAGCGCGGCTACGCTCAGCGCGCCCGCGGCGGCGCCCGCCCGCGAGGGCCGCATCGGCCTGCGGGCCAACCTGCGGCACATCGGCGCCCTCGCGCGCCGCAACATGCTCCAGATCAAGGCCGACCCGGAGTCGATGTTCGACGCCGTGATCATGCCGATCATCTTCATCCTGCTCTTCACGTATGTCTTCGGCGGCTCGATGGCCGGCAAGGGCCACGAGAAGGAGTACCTCAACTACCTGGTGCCCGGCCTGATGGCCATGCAGGGCATGAACATCGCCATGGCCGTCGGCACCGGCGTCAACGACGACTTCAAGAAGGGGGTGATGGACCGCTTCCGCACCATGCCGATAGCCCGGTCCTCCGTCCTCATCGCGAAGATCGTGGTCGAGATCGGCCGGATGCTCATCGCCACCGCCATCCTGCTGGGCATGGGCTTCGCCCTCGGCCTGTCCATCACGACCACCCCGCTGCACCTGCTGGCCGCGGTCGTCCTGTCCGTGGTGTTCGGCGCCTCGCTGATGTGGGTCTTCATCCTGCTGGGCCTGTCCCTGAAGACGCCGCAGGCCGTCCAGGGCATCGCGATGCTCGTCCTGATGCCGCTCCAGTTCGGCAGCTCGATCTTCGCGCCGACCGCGAAGATGCCCGGCTGGCTGGAGGGCTTCACCAAGTACAACCCGCTGTCCAACCTCGCCGACGCCGCACGCCACCTGATGCGCGGCGGGCCCGTCGCCCACTCGGTGTGGATGACGCTGGCCTGGGCCGTCGCCATCACGCTCGTGACCGCGCCCCTGGCCGTCTCGAAGTTCCGCAAGAAGACCTGAGCCGGGCCGGCAGCGCAGGCGTCGGACGCGTCATACGAGGGCGGTGGCCTCCTCCAGGGAGAGGCCGCCGCCCTCGGCGTACGCGTGCTCGTAGACCCGGTCCTCGCCGAGGGCGGCCCGCACCGCGGCCTCCGTGGCCTCGCGGACCTCGCGCTCCACGGACGACGGCAGGTCGCCGGGGCGCAGGGCGTCGGCGGCGCCCATCAGCCTGGCGGCCGTCAGGGCGTGCTCCTCCCGGGCCGCCGGATCCGTGAGCTCCCCGCCGGCCAGCCCGGCGTGGGCGGAGGCGGCGAACAGCAGGTGCGTCATCGGCAGTTGCGGCACGGCCAGCATCGACAGCGGGTCGCGGGCCCTCGACAGCGCCGTCCGCAGCCTGGGCAGGGCGTCCGCGGGCTTGCCCTCCAGCGTGTCCAGCCAGGCCATCTGGCCGCACATCAGGCTCTCGAACATCACCACCGAGCGGATGCCGAACTCGGTCACCAGCTGCTCGAAGATCTCCCGGGCCTCGGCCGTCCGGCCGTCGCGGGCGACCCGGACGCCGAGCTGGAGCCGGCCGAAGATCGCGGAGTCCGTGTTGCCCGCCTCCGCCTCGGCGATGGCGTCGCGCAGCATCTGCTCGCCCTCGTCGTCACCGACCACGCCCGCTTCGACCAGGGCCCCCGCGAGCCGCGCCCGCAGCGCCGGGAGCTGGCCGGTCGAGCCGATCTCGCGGACCTGCTCGACGGCCTCCCGGTAGTCCTCGGCGGCCAGCGCGAACTGCCCGCGCCGCTCGTGCACCTCGCCCAGGCACGTCAGCCCCTCCGCCACGCCCCACGCGTCCCCGAGCCGCCGGAAGATCCGGATGCCCTCCTCCGCGTCCGCCGTGGCCCGGTCCAGGCCGTCGGGGTGGTCGTTGATTATCTTCGAGCGCAGTTGCAGGGCGTGCGCGAGCTCCCAGTCGTAGCCGAGCTCGCGGCAGCGCTCCACTATGCCGTCCAGGGTCCGGTGCAGCGCCCCGAAGTCACCGGTCATGATCGTGGCGTAGAAGACGATGAAGCCCGGCGCGCGGCAGACCTGCGGCGGGTTGCCGGCGTAGGCGGCGACGATGCTGCGCATCCGGTCCTGCGTCTCCGGCAAGCGCATTTCGGCCATGTCGTTGATGCTGATCAGGCGCATCAGATGGACGCCGCGCCGGGCCTCCGCCAGCAGCTCGGGCGGCATCGGCGGCGGCTGTTCGATGCACGACACGTGCAGCGGCGGGGCCGGGGCCACCGGCTCGGCGAAGGGGTCGGGGCCCAGCGCCCCCACCGCCTCCGCCCAGTGCATGCCGTCCGCCCGGTGGTCCCGCAGCTGCCAGAACCAGCACAGGGACAGCACCAGGCACAGCGCCTCCTGCTCGTCCCGCGCCGCGACGGCGCGGCGCAGGGCCGTGCGCAGGTTGTCGTGCTCCAGCTCCAGGCGCTCCAGCCACACGCCCTGGGCGGGGCCGCGCAGGAGCGGGTCGGCGGTGCGGGCCAGCTCGCGGTACGCGACGAGGTGGCGGTGCTCGGTGGCGGCGCGCTCGCCCGCCTCGTCCAGGCGCTCGGCGGCGTACTCCCCGACGGTCTCCAGCAGCCGGTAGCGCATCTCGCCGCCGGCCGCGGGCGCGGCGACCACCAGCGACTTGTCGACGAGCGAGCCGAGGAGGGCGGCGACGTCGCGGGCGGGGGCGGCGCCGGGGCCCGCCGGGGCGCCGTCCGGGCCGTCCGAGCAGACCTCCTCCGCGGCGGTCAGGTCGCAGCCGCCGGAGAAGACGGACAGGCGGCGCAGGACGGCCTTCTCGGGGCCGGTCAGCAGGTCCCAGGACCAGTCGACGACCGCGCGCAGCGTCTGCTGGCGCGGCAGTACGGTGCGGCTGCCGGAGGTCAGCAGCCGGAAGCGGTCGTCCAGGCGGTCGGCGAGGGTGCGCGGGCTGAGCATCCGCAGCCGGGCGGCCGCGAGCTCGATCGCCAGCGGGAGGCCGTCCAGCCGCCGGCAGATCTCGGCGCAGGCCTCCGGGTCGTCCTCGGTGCGGAAGCCCGGCCGGGCCGCGGCACCGCGGTCGGCCAGCAGCCGCAGGGCCATGGTGTCGGGCAGCGGCTCCACGGGCCGTACGGCCTCGCCGGGCACGCCCAGCGGCTCCCGGCTGGTGGCGAGCACCGTGACGGCCGGGCAGTGCGCGAGGAGCGTCTCGGCGACGCGGGCGGCGGCGTCGATCACGTGCTCGCAGTTGTCGAGGACGAGCAGCATGCGGCGCGGCGCGCAGTGCTCGGCGAGCCGCGCCAGCGGGTCGCTCGCGGAGGAGTCGCTCGCGGCCCGCAGTCCGTCGGCGGTGGTCCGCACCACGGTCTCGCGGCCGCCGAGCGCGGTCAGCACGGCCTCGGGCACGGTGGCCGGGTCGTCGACGGGCGCGAGCTCGGCGAGCCACACCCCGTCCGGCCAGCCGCCCCCGTCCGCGGCGGCGGCCTCGGCGGCCTCCTGCGACAGCCGCGTCTTCCCGGCCCCGCCGGGGCCGAGGAGGGTGACCAGGCGCTGCGTCCGCAGGTCGGCGCCGAGGGAGGCGATGTCGTCCTCCCGCCCGACGAAGGAGGTCAGCCGCGCCCGGAGGTTGCCGGGGTGGGCGGGCGTGACGCCCGGGGCGAGAGGCGCGGCGCCACGGGAGGCTGCGCCGTGCGGGGCGGGCGCGAGGCCGAAGGCGGAGGGCGCGGAGGCGCCGTCCGCGCCTGTAGCGCGGGGGGAGACAGGGGCTCCGGCCGCCGCAGGCGGAGCGCCCTGCGGAGCCGCGGCGCCGCCGGCGGCTTCCGGGCGCGGTCCCGCGCCGGCCCCGTACGGCGTGCCGTACGACCCCGGGGCGCCGTGCACCACCTCCGGCCCGGGCGCCTTGCCCTGCCGGGAAGGCGCGGGCAGCGGCTCGGGCGACAGCAGCTCCGCGTGGAGCGCCCGGAGCTCCGGGCCCGGGTCCGTACCGAGGCGGTCGGCGAGGTCGCGGGCGAGGCCGGCGTAGGCGGCGAGGGCTTCCGCCGGGCGCCCCGCCGCGCGCAGGGCGCGCAGCCGGACGGCGTGCAGCGGCTCGTCCAGCGGATGCTCGCCGCACAGCGCCGCAAGCTCCGGAAGGATCTGCTCCGCATCGCCGAGGGCGACCGCGGCCGCGAGCCGCGTGCGCCGCGCGTCCAGGCGGCGGGCCTCGTACCGTACGGCGAGCGCCGCCCGGCCCGGCAGGTCGGCGAGGACGGGCCCGCGCCACAGGGCCAGCCCGGTGTCCAGCAGGTCGGCGGCCTTGGCGGGGTCGCCGTCGGCCAGGGCCCGGGCCCCTTCGTCGGCCAGGCGCAGGAAGCGGTGCAGGTCGACGTCCTCGGGCCCGGCGCAGAGCCGGTAGCCGCCGGCGGCCGAGGCCACGGCGTCGTGCCCGATGGCCCGGCGGAGCCGGCCGACGAGGGCCTGGAGCGCGCCCGCCGCGTCGGCGGGCGGCTCGTCCTCCCAGACGGCGCCGATCAGCGCCTCGGCGGTGCGGACGCGCCCCGGGTGGAGCGCGAGCGCGGCGAGGAGGGCGCGCAGCCGGGCGCCGCCGAGGGCGGCTGCCCGGCCGTCGCCGGAGTGGGCCTGGGTGGTGCCGAGGATGCAGTAGCGCACCCGCCCATTCTCTCCCGTCCCGCCCGGCCGGGTTACGGGCAGGAGGGGTGGAGCAAGTACCGTCACCCCGGTACCTCCCGGTACGTCACGGCCCCACCCACAGGAGCACAGGTATGTCGACAGCGACCCGCGGCGAACGGCGCGTGAGCCCCGTCTTCCTCGCCCTCGTCGCCATCATGGCGGTCTCCATATGGGCGGTGTGGACGGACTACTCGGCGAGCCCGGGCTTCGCCGTCTTCCTGTTCGTCGTCTCGGGCTGGATCGTGTCGCTGTGCCTGCACGAGTACGCGCACGCGCGCACGGCCCTGTACGGCGGCGACCTCACGGTCGGCGCCAAGGGCTACCTGACGCTGAATCCCCTGAAGTACACGCACGCCGTGCTGAGCATCGTGCTGCCGGTCATCTTCGTGATCATGGGCGGGATCGGCTTGCCCGGCGGCGCGGTCTTCATCGAGAACCACCGCATCCGCGGCCGCTGGAAGCACAGCCTGATCTCGGCCGCGGGCCCGCTGACGAACGCCGCGTTCGCCGTGGTCGTCACGGCCCCCTTCTGGCTGGGCGCCATGGACGGCGTGCCGGACCACTTCCGCTACGCCCTCGGCTTCATGGCCCAGCTCCAGGTGACGGCCGCGATCCTCAACTTCCTGCCCGTGCCCGGCCTGGACGGCTACGGGGTCGTCGAGCCGTGGCTGTCGTACAAGGTGCGGCGCCAGGTGGAGCCGTTCGCCCCGTTCGGGATACTGGCCGTCTTCGGCTTCCTGTGGATCCCCGAGGTCAACCACGCGTTCTTCGACATGATCGACGCGGTGCTGCGGTCCCTCGACGTCACGCCGTGGGACACGTACTGGGGCCGGGAGCTGTTCCGCTTCTGGCAGGGGACGCCGGACATCCCGCCGCTGTCGGGCATCATCTTCTGAGCCTTCTGAGCCTTCTGAGCCTTCTGAGTCTCCTGAGCCCTTTGAGTCCTTGGAGCCGCGGCTAAGCGGCGTCCCAGGTGACCGGGAGGCTGTGCACCCCGTAGATGTTCGCGTGGTGGCGCAGCGGCACCTGCTCGGCCGGGACGGCCAGCCGCAGCGACGGGAAGCGGGCGAAGAGCGCCGGGAAGGCGACCCGCATCTCGACGCGGGCCAGCTGCTGGCCCAGGCACTGGTGGACGCCGTGGCCGAAGCCCAGCTGCCCTATCGCCCTGCGGCTCAGGTCGAGCGCGTCGGGGCCGGGGAAGCGCTCCGGGTCGCGGTTCGCGGCCTGGAGGGACAGGGTGACCGTTTCGCCGGCCCTGATCAGCAGGCCGTCCACCTCGACGTCCTCCAGCGCCGACCGCACAGTGGTGTGGGCGACGGTGAGGTAGCGCATCAGCTCCTCGACGGCCCCGTCGGCGAGGCCGGGGTCGGCGCGCAGGGCGGCGAGCTGGTCCGGGTTGCCCAGCAGGGCGAAGGTGCCGTGCGCGAGCATGTTCGCGGTGGTGTCGAGGCCGGCGCCCAGCAGGAAGGCGCCGAGGCCGGTGAGCTCCTCGTCCGTGAGGTCGGTCGCGGTCAGGTCGCTGAGCAGGTCGTCCGTGGGCGCGGCGCGCTTGGCGGCCACCAGCGTCCCGATGTACGCGTGCAGCCCGGTCAGCGCCGCGTGCAGTTCCTCCATGGAGCGGTCCTGGTCCATCAGCGTCGCCGTGTGCCGCTGGAACACCTCCCGGTCCGCGTACGGCACTCCGAGCAGCTCACAGATCATCAGCGCGGGCACGGGCTGCGCGAACGCCTCGACCAGGTCCAGCGGGCCTCCCCGCTTCTCCATGGCGTCCAGCTGCGCCGTGGTGATCTCCTCCAGGCGCGCGGTGAGCGCGTCCATCCGGCGGACGGTGAACTTTCCGGCGAGCAGCCTGCGGTAGCGGGTGTGCTCGGGGGCGTCGATCCCGGTCATGTCGCCGACCGGCGCGGACGGCAGGGTGCCCTCGGGCCCGCCGGGGAGCGGGTAGTGCATGAGCTCGTAGCGCGCGCTGAAGCGGGGGTCGGCCATGATCGTGCGGACCGTGGCGTAGCCGGTGGCGAGCCAGCCCAGGTGGCCGTCCGGGTAGCGCATCCGCTTCAGCGGCTGCTGCTCGCGCAGCCCCGCCAGCTCGGCGGGCGGGTCGAAGGGGCAGCCCGCGGGACGGGCCGTCGGCAGCGTCGCCGCGTCCTGGGCGGGCAGTGCGCGTTCCATGGAGTCCTCCGGTTGCGGTGTGGTGTGCGGTGACGCCATCGTGGCACCTGGGTGGCGCCACGCGCAAGGCCGGAGGAGGGGGTGGTCAGGAGAGCGCGTCCCCGGAGTTCGTCACCCAGTACGTGACACGCAGGGAGTTGTCGATGTGCACGTCCTGCGCCTGGAGGGCGGCCTCGGCCATCTTGTCGCTGCCCTGGAAGCCGATTTCGAGGCTCTGCGCCGGGTAGCCCTCGCCGCCCCTGCCGTCGCCCGCGGACAGGATCACGCCCGCGTAGCCCTTCCCGCCCGGCGGCAGGGACGTGACCGCCTGCGGCTTGGTGTTCTCCATGACCGGCGGGACGGACTGGGCGCCCTCGAACTTCACGATGGGGTAGCCCTTCAGGTCACACAACTTCGACCCCGTGTTGGTGACCGTGAGCAGCATGTGGTTGAGCGGGCGGGAGACGGGCGCAGCGGTGACCGTGGTGTTGTCGGCGGTGCAGGGCACGCGGTTCTCCGGGGCGTACGGGTCCTGCGTCGCGCCCGTCCGCTGTGCGCCGTGGGGCGTGGCACCCGACGGCCGGTTCTTCTCCCGGGCCTTCTCCCCGGCCGGCTTGCCCTGGGACGCCTGTGAGCCCTGCGAGGGCGCCGGGGGCTGCGAGGGCAGGGCGTCCGGGCCCGGCTGGGAAGGCTGCGAGGAGGCGGCGCCCTCCTGGCGTACGCCCTCGCCCTTCCCGCTTCCGCTGCACGCCGCGAGCGAGAGCGTGGCGAGCGCGACGGCCGCCAGGCCCGCGGAGGCGAACGGGCGGGAGCGGGGGAGGATTCGGCGGGCGGAGGCGCGCATGGCTGGTCTCTTTCTTCACGGGCCGGGCAGCGGAGCGCCGTTCAACCCGGTGCGGGGAGCGGCGTGCTTGGATGGCGAAAGCTTGTGCGGTACGGCGTCCCGGAGGCCAGCGCTACGGCGGAGTTCGGGACGCGGGAATGGCTGCATAGGCTTTGACCTGGGAAAACAGTCGTTCCCTGGAACGGGGAGCTGGGATGGGGAGTGACGTGGGGGCGGGCGATCTCGCTGAACTGCTGCGGGCGCTGAAGGAGCGGTCGGGCCTGAGTTACGGCGTGCTGGCCAAGCGACTGCATGTCAGTACGTCGACGCTGCACCGGTATTGCAGCGGGAGCGCCGTACCGGCGGAGTTCGCGCCGGTCGAGCGGCTGGCCCGCCTGTGCAAGGCCACGCCGGAAGAGCTGATGGAGGTCCACCGGCGGTGGATCGTGGCGGACGCGACGCGCGGCCGCAAGCCGCAGGCGGAGCCGGCGGCGAAGGCGGAACGGGCGGCGGAGGACTCCGCGGCGAAGGCGGCGGCGGGGGAGGCGGCAGCGGGGGAGGCCTCTGAGGCGGGAGGGAGCCCCGCGCGGGGAGAGGGCTCCGCCGCGCCGGGAGAGCCCGCAGCGCAAGACGCCGCCGAGGTGCCGAAAGTGCCCGAAGCATCGATGGCGCCATCCATGGCTCCATCGGGCGAGCCGACGGCGCCACAGCCTCGGCGGCTGTCCCGCAAGACCCTCCTCGCGGCGCTCGCCGCCGCCGCGGCCGTCACCGTCCTGGGCTCCGCGGCGCTCGCCGTCACGCTCGGCGGCGGTGACAGCAAGGGCGGCGGGTCCGGCTCCGGCGACGACGGGAAGGGCCGGGTCGTGGGAGCCGCCCCGTCGGCGAAGGGACGGGCGCACGAGTCCGGGAAGCCGGGTCCGGACGGGAGCGGCAGCCCGTCCGCCGAGCCGTCCCCCTCACAGAGCCGGGAGCAGGAGAGCGGAAAGCCCGGCGCGCCCGCGTCCCCCGGCAGCAGCCCGGAGCAGGAGACCGGCGGCGGAGCGGCCCCGGACAAGAACGCCGGCGTGCCCCTGACCGCCCACGTCCGGCCGTACGCCTACGAAGACCCCTGCACCCAGCACTTCCTGGTCGACCGCTCGCCCGGCACCGTCCCGGAGCCTCCCGGCGAGCCGGACGCGCCCGGCTGGGTGGCCAAGCTCGGCGCCGTCGCGGCCGGCGAGCAGTTCATCAAGATCACTCTGCAGGGCACCGGCAAGGAGACCGTCGTCCTCGAAGGGCTCCAGGTCCGGGTGCGGAACACCAGGCCGCCGCTCGCCTGGAACGAGTACGGGACGGGCGTCGGCTGCGGCGGCGACGTCGCGACGCGGTCCTTCGGCGTCGACCTCGACTCCGCCCACCCCGTCGCCGCGCCCAGGGCCGGGCAGCGCGACTTCCCGTACAAGGTGAGCGAGACCGACCCCGAGGTCTTCTACGTCAAGGCGGCCGCCCAGCGGCAGGACGTCACCTGGTACCTGGAGGTGCAGTGGTCCAGCGGCGTCCGGCGCGGGGTCCTGCGGATCGACGACCAGGGCAGGCCCTTCCGCACCAGCGGCGCCGCGGGCAGGCCCTCGTACCACTGGCCGCTCGGCTCGCCGGCCTGGGAACCGGCGCCGCCGCCGGGCTGAAGCCGGGCCGGGCCGGAAGGCGGCGGCCGGCGGGCCGGGGCCGCCGGCCGCCGTCAGGAGGCCTTGTCGGCGGCGGCCGCGGCCTTGTCGTTCTTCGCCTTGCGCACGTAGTACCAGGCGATGTTGGACGAGACGCCGAGCAGCAGGATCCAGACGATGCCGAGCCAGCTGCCCCGCGCGAAGGAGACGACGGCCGCCGCGACCGAGAGGACACAGACGGCGAGGGCGTAGAGGGCGAGGCGGGGCATGGGGGACGGCTCCTGTCCGGGGGCGCATACGGTCACGATCCCGGCCATTGTCGCTCAGGCGCCGCGCCCGCGTCCCCCCGCCCCGTCGCCGCGGCGGCCGCCCCGGGCCGCCGGGGGCTTGCCCTCCGCCCGTCAGACGTCGGTGACGCGCAGCCCGGCGTGCGCCTTGTAGCGGCGGTTCACCGAGATCAGGTTGGCGACCAGCGACTCCACCTGGTGCGCGTTGCGCAGCCGGCCCGCGAAGACGCCGCGCATGCCGGGGATGCGGCCCGCCAGGGCCTGCACGACGTCGGTGTCGGCGCGCGCCTCGCCGAGCACCATCACGTCGGTGTCGATCGCGTCGATCTCCGGGTCCTGGAGCAGCACGGCCGACAGGTGGTGGAAGGCGGCGGTGACGCGCGAGTCCGGCAGCAGGGCGGCGGCCTGCTCGGCGGCGCTGCCCTCCTCCGGCTTGAGGGCGTACGCGCCCTGCTTGTCGAAGCCGAGCGGGTTGACGCAGTCGACGACGAGCTTGCCGGCGAGCTCCTCGCGCAGCCCCTCCAGCGTCTTGGCGTGGCCGTCCCACGGCACCGCGACGATCACGATGTCGCTGCGCCGCGCGCACTCGGCGTTGTCGGCGCCCTCGACGCCCAGGCCCAGCTCGCCGGCGGCCGCCTGCGCCCGCTCGGCCGCGCGCGAGCCGATGATCACCCGCTGGCCGGCCTTGGCCAGCCGGTAGGCGAGGCCGCGGCCCTGGTCACCGGTGCCGCCGAGCACGCCGACGACGAGGCCGGAGACGTCGGGCAGCTCCCAAGGGTCCTTCGCCGGGGCCTTCTTCACGTTCTGGGCGTCATCAGAAGTAGTCATGACAGCGATACTGTCACGCTGCCGTTCGCGCACGGACGAGGGAGTCGGCGGCACACGGGGCCGCTGCGGCACACTGGACTCATGTGCCGCAGCATCAAGACCCTGCGCCCGCCGATGACGCCCTCCGTCGAGGACGAGGACATCCGGGCGGCCGCCTTGCAGTACGTGCGGAAGGTGTCCGGGTTCCACCACCCCGCCGCGCACAACCAGGCCGTGTTCGAGGAGGCCGTGACCGCCGTGGCGGCGGCCACGAAGCGGCTGCTCGACGGGCTGGAGGTGCGGGGCGCGGGCGCGGCGAAGGCGTAGCGCCGGACCGCGCCGGGCTCAGACCGCGCAGGCGCCGTCCGCGCAGGCCTCGCCGGGGCCGGAGTCGGCGCCGGCGTCGGTGGCTCCCGCCCCCGCCTCCGTCTCCGCCGCCTCCGCGACCTGCTGGAGGACCTTCAGGAAGGTGGCCGGCTCCTGGCCACCCTGCACCGCCCACTGCCCCTCGAAGACGAACGTCGGAACGGCCGTGACGCCCCGCTGCCGCGCCTCCTCGATCTCGTCGAGGACTTCGTCGTGCAGGTCGTCGCCGTCGAGGAAGGCGGCGACGGGGTCGCGGTCCAGGCCCACGGTGACGGCGGCGTCCGTGAGGTGCTCGCGGTCGCCGATGTCGAGGCCCTCGCCGAAGTGGGCCTCCAGGAGCCGGCCCTTGAGCCGGGCCTGGGCGTCCCGCCCGTACCGCTCCAGGACGAAGCGCAGCAGGCGGTGGGCCAGCAGGGAGTTGTTCTCGACGACGGTGTCGAAGTCGAAGGTCAGCCCCTCGTCCGCCCCCAGCCGCGTGATGTGGTCGTCCATGGCGACGGACTGCGGCCCGTACTTGGCGGCCAGCACCTCGCGGTGGGGGAGCGGCTCCTCGGGGGCGTGCGGGTCGAGCTGGAAGGGCCGGTAGACGACCTCGACATCGCCCGCACCGGGGAACGCGGCCAGCGCCTGCTCGAAGCGGCGCTTGCCGACGTGGCACCACGGGCAGGCGATGTCGCTGTAGATCTCGACCTTCACGGCAGACTCACTCCATCAGCATTGCTTGAATAATCAAGCAATGCTAACGCGTGAGCGAGGCGGCTCGTCAGCCGACGAGCTGGACCTCGTTGCGGGCGCCGGAGGCGTCCACGTCGGCGTAGTAGCTGAGGTTGCCGTCGGACCAGCGGGCCAGGAGGTCCTCCTGCTTACCGCTGCCGAAGGAACCCGCCACCAGCGGCTGGGCGTACTTCCAGGCCGAGCCCTCGGGGCGCAGGGCGACGCCGTCACGGAAGCCGCGCGCGCCGAAGCCGGGGAAGAGGTCCGTCCTGCCGTTCTTCAGGCGCACGACCAGGTCGTTCGCCTTCTGGCCGGTGAACCGGCCGGAGGTGATCTGGGCGCCTTCCCGGGACTTGTCGGCCCGGGTCAGCTGGATCTCCTTGGAGATGCCGTTGTCGGAGGTGCCGGGGTACATCGAGGTGGAGCCGTCGGCCCACAGGACGACCAGGTCGTCCCGCCGGTACTCGTCGGTGTGGCTGCCGGCCGCTATGGATCGGGCGTTCTTCCAGCTGTCGCGGTAGACCAGGGTCTTCTCGCGGGCGAAGCCGAACTCGTTGACCGCCTCGAAGGTCGAGAGCTTGCCGCTCTTCCAGCGGACGGCGACCCCGTCCTTGTCGTTGAAGCCCACGCCGATGGAGGTGACGGCCTCCGCGTCCTTCCAGTAGCTCCCCGCGGCCGCGAGCTTGTGCTCCTTCCAGAGGGGAAGCTTGGGGTCGGCCTGACCGGAGCCCTCGAAGAGGCTGGCCGAGCCGTCGGCCCAGACGACGAACAGGTCCGAGCGCTCGTTGTCGTTGCGCGAGACGAAGTGGCCCGGGACGACCTGGACGGCGTCCTTCCAGTTCACCCGGGGGAGGACGGTGCGGGCGGCGACGGCCTTGATCCACCCCGCGATGTCGTCCACACGGGTCTCGGAGGCGGTCCGGCGCTTCTCCGACTCGTCGGTGCCGAAGCAGCCCGCCTGGCCGGAGGTGCTGTGAACGCCGGCCAGCACGCGGAACGTGCTGACGCGGTCGAAGAGCGGGCCGCCGGTGTCGCCCTGGCACACGGCGGCATCCGGGGACTCGCCGGTGACGCGCAGCGTGGTGGTGTCGGCCGAGTCGACGGTGAAGCGGGCGGCGTGCAGGCGGTCGGGAACCCACTCGTCCTTGGTCCGGCCGTACCCGGCCGCCCACAGGGCGTCGCCCTTCTTCGAGGGGTTGGTCATGATCCCGTCGACGGGCTTGACGCCGGTGACCGGCTTCGCCAGCCGGGCCATCACCAGGTCGCGGTCCTCGCGCGGGACGAGTTCGACGACGTCCACGACCGCGCCGCCGTCCTCACGGCCGAGGTCCGTACGGCCGATGGTGGCGGTCGTCTTCCACTTCGGGGCGCCGGGGGCGACCTTGAAGCCCTTCGCCGGGTCCTCGGCGAAGCAGCTGGCAGCAGTGATCAGCCACTCCTGCTGCACGAGCGTGGCGGAGCAGCTGCGCGAGCCCTCGTTGATGTCGAGCTTCGCCGTGAAGGCGTACTCGCCGTCGGCGACCGGCTCGCCGGCGACGGCGTGGGCCGGGGCGGCGGTCAGCAGGCCCGCGGTGACGGCGGAGGCGAGCAGGCCGGTCATCCACGCGGCGCGCGGACGGATGGCAGACATTGATGTTCTCCTCAAGGGCCCGCCGTCCGGCGGGCCCGAGTCATGAGCTGTGGTGCGTGGAGCCGGACGGGCCGGCGCCCGTCAGATCTGGAGCGCGAGCAGGGAACCGGGCGTGCCCGTGACGGCTTCGCCGACGGCCTTGAAGTCGCCCTTGGGAACCTCGGTCATGCCGTTGCCCGACACGGAGGCCCACGCGCCGTACTTGCCGGCGGCGACGCCGATCGCGTCGGGAAGCTCGAGGGCGAGGTAGCCCTTCTTGCCGTTCCCGGTGACCCGGAAGCAGTACCTGCCGTTGTTGGGTCCGGCGGTCGTCTTCGTGTAGACGACGATGTCCTGGGAGACGCTGCAGTCGGCGAACAGGATGTGCCCGTCGCCGCGCTCCAGCTTGATGCCCCGCTCCTTGAAGATCTTCGCGGCGCCGGGGTACTCGAAGGTCTCCACCGCGGACGGCAAAGCGGTGTCATCCCCCGCCGCGACCCCCGGTGACGCCGCGCCCAGGACGACGGCCGCGGCGCCCGCGCCGCTGATCAGAAGTGTGCGTGTACGAGAAAACACGAAGAAATCCCCCCGGGTACGAATAAAGCCAGGTCGCAAGCTACCACGCAGTACGACCTTGGTTGTCCGAATATCCAGGGGGATGGGCGGAGAACGGCCGGGGCGGTGGAGCCGGCCCCGTCAGCCCCTCTCGCGCCAGCGATTCGTGATCGGCAGGCGCCGGTCCTTGCCGAAGCCCTTCGCGGAGATCTTCGTGCCCGGCGGGTACTGCCGCCGCTTGTATTCCGCCGTGTCGACCATCCGCAGGATCCGCGTGACCAGCTCCGCGTCGAAGCCCTCGGCGACGATCTCGGCGTGGCCGCGGTCGCGGTCGACGTACAGCTCCAGGATGCGGTCGAGGACCTCGTAGTCGGGGAGGGAGTCCGTGTCGACCTGGCCCGGGCGCAGTTCGGCGCTCGGGGGCTTGGTGATGGAGTTCTCCGGGATGGGCGGGGTCTCGCCGCGGGAGCCGGCGTCCGCGTTGCGCCACTTGGCGAGGCGGAAGATCCAGGTCTTGTAGACGTCCTTGATCGGCCCGTACGCGCCGACGGAGTCGCCGTAGAGCGTCGAGTAGCCGCACGCGAGCTCGGACTTGTTGCCCGGCGCGAGGACGATGTGGCCCTCCTGGTTGCTGATGGCCATCAGCATCGTGCCGCGCAGCCGCGACTGGAGGTTCTCCTCGGCGAGGCCGGTCAGGCCCAGCGCCCCCATGTATGCGTCGAACATCGGTGCGATCGGGACGGTGCGCAGCCGCAGCCCGGTGCGCCGCGCGAGCTCCTCGGCGTCGGCGATCGAGTGCGCGGAGGAGTAGCGCGAGGGCATGGCCACGCCGTACACGTTCTCCGCGCCGATCGCGTCGCACGCGAGCGCGGCGACGAGCGCCGAGTCGATGCCGCCGGACAGGCCGATGAGGACGCTGCGGAAGCCGTTCTTGACGACGTACGCGCGCAGGCCCATGACCAGCGCCTGGTAGACCTCGGCGTCGTCGCTCAGGTGCGGCGCCGCGCCGCCCGGCGTCTCCGGCTCGTAGGCCGGGAGCGGGTCCGCGGAGAGGACGACGTGGTCGATGCGCAGGCCGTCGTCCACCGTCCCGGACGGCGCCTCGGGGGCGGCGGCCGGCAGGTCGAGGTCGATCAGGACGCAGCCCTCCTCGAACTGCGGGGCCCGGGCGATCACCCGCCCGTCGCGGTCGACGACGATCGTGTCGCCGTCGAAGACCAGTTCGTCCTGGCCGCCGGTCATGGCCAGGTACGCGGTCGTGCAGCCGGCCTCCTGGGCGCGCTTGCGCACCAGCTCCAGGCGCGTGTCGTCCTTCTCCCGCTCGTACGGGGAGGCGTTGACCGACAGCAGCAGCCCGGCGCCGGCCGAGCGCGCGGCGGGCACCCGGCCGCCCTCCTGCCACAGGTCCTCGCAGATGGCGAGGGCCACGTCCACGCCGTGCACCCGGACCACCGGCATGGTGTCGCCGGGCACGAAGTACCGGAACTCGTCGAAGACGCCGTAGTTCGGCAGGTGGTGCTTCGCGAAGGACAGCGCGACCGCGCCCCGGTGCAGCACGGCCGCGGCGTTGCGCGGCGCGCCCGCCGGGCGGCCCAGGCGCGGCCGCGCCTCCTCGCTGCGGTCCAGGTAGCCGACGACCACCGGCAGCTCGCCGAGGCCCTCGGCGGCCAGGCGCGCGGCGAGCGCGTCCAGCGCGGCCCGCGACGCCTCCACGAAGGAGGGCCGCAGGGCGAGGTCCTCGACCGGGTAGCCGGTCAGCGCCATCTCGGGGAACGCCACCAGGTGGGCGCCCTGCCCGGCGGAGTGCCGGGTCCAGTGGACGATCGACTCGGCGTTCCCGGCGAGATCGCCGACGCAGGAGTCGATCTGGTTCAGAGCGAGGCGAAGTTGAGGCACGCCGCCCAGAGTACTCGTCTAACTGACGCGATCTCTGAGCGGCGAGTTGCGCCTCGCGCGGGCGGCCGCGATTACTTCCGGTAGCCGAGCAGCGTCATCATCCCCGACTCCGCGTGGTAGACGTTGTGGCAGTGGAGCATCCACAGCCCCGGGTTGTCCGCGTCGAAGTCCACGTCCAGCCGCTTGCCCGGCAGCACGATCGCCGTGTCCTTGCGCGCGCCCCCGCCCGCCAGGCCGAACGTGTGGCCGTGCAGGTGCATGGGGTGCCACATCGTCGTCGCGTTGACGAACGAGAGCCGCACCCGCTCGCCCGCCGCCACGGGCAGCCGCCGCGACGGCGCGTACTTCTCCCCGTTGATCGCCCAGTCGTACTTCGCCATCGACCCGGTCAGCCGGAGCGTGACCGTCCGGTCGGGGGAGCGGTCCCGCAGGCGTACGGCCTCGCCCGCCTTGAGCCGGTCGGCGGTGAGCAGCTTCCCCTCCAGCTCGCGCGGGCGCGCCGACGCGTCGGGGGCCGCCCCGCCACCCGTCCGCAGCAGCGCCACCGCCGCCTCCTTCTTGCCCTCGGCCAGTGCCGTCAGCGGGAAGACGCCGTCCTTCGCCTCGACGAGCACGTCGTAGCGCTCGCCCATGCCCAGCAGCAGGGCGTCCGTCTCCGCGTGCTCGACGGGGAAGCCGTCCGTGTGCGTGACCGTCATCTTGTGGTCGCCGAGGGCCACGCGGAAGGCGGTGTCCCCGCCCGCGTTGACGAAACGGATCCGGACGCGGTCGCCGGGGCGGGCGGTGAACGTCTCGGGGTCGGCCGCGGTGCGCCCGTTGACGAGGTAGTGCGGGTAGGCCACGTCGCCCGCGTCACCGCCGAGGAGGGGGCTGGTGGCGCCCATCAGCATGCGGGAAGGGGACGCTTCCGCCTTGGCGGCGGTCATCGACATGTGGTGCATGCCGCCCATGCCGCCGCCCCCGCCGTGGTCCATGCCCCCGTGGTCCATGCCGCCCATGCCCTTCGACAGCTCCGCCAGCACCGCGTCCGGCGTGCTGCCGTCCACCCCGTCGACCCAGTCGTCGAGCACGACGACCCACTCCTTGTCGTACTGCAACGGCTCCTTGGGGTCCTCCACGATCAGCGGTGCGTACAGCCCGCGGTCCTGCTGGACGCCCGAGTGGGGGTGGAACCAGTACGTGCCGGGGTGCGTGACCGCGAAGCGGTAGTCGAAGGACGCGCCCGCCTGGACGGGGCGCTGGGTGACGCCCGGAACGCCGTCCATGTCGTTGCGGAGCGCGAGCCCGTGCCAGTGCATGGACGTGGCCTCGGGCAGGTGGTTGGCGAGGGTGAGGGCGAGGGTGTCGCCCGCGGTGACCCGGACCTCCTTGCCGGGCAGCCGGTCGCCGTACGCCCAGGTGTCGACCGTACGGCCGCCCAGGTCGATCCGCGTGCGGGTCGCGGTCAGCCGGACGCTGCGGACCGGGCCGCTCCCGCGCTTCGCCTCGGCCGCGGCGACCTCCGCGCCGTCCGGCGCGACGAAGGCGGCGGGCGCGGCCGAGGGGGAGGAGGAGCCGCCCGCGCCGTCGGAGCAGGCGGCGAGCAGCCCGCCGCCGGCAGCGGCGAGACCGGCGCCCAGGACGGCGCGGCGGGTGTGTGTGCGGTTGTGCGTACGCATGGGTGAGTGCACCTCTGAGGGGTCGGTGAAGAAGGGGTAGGGGCGACGCGTGGAAGCGCGCTCCTACACCCGCAGCACCGACAGCCGCGCGAGGGACTTGTGCCGCGGAGGCGGCGGGATGGGCCACAACGGCCGCAGCAGCCGCGCCCGGGCCGCGGCCAGGGCGGCGGCGGGCCGGCGCAGGGCCGCGGTGACGAGCAGCAGGACGAGCGCCAGCAGGGCGGCGCCGAGGACGGCCAGGCAGACCGACATGGGGTCCATGCCGGGGGCGGTGAGGGGGTCGTGTGCAGCGGGCCCGGGGGAGTGCACCTGTGGTGCGTGCGCCTCCGCGGCCGCATACGTACCGGCCTGGTGGCCCGTACCCGTACCCGTACCCGTACCCGCATGCGCACCGGCCTGGTGGCCCTTACCCGTACCCGTACCCGCATGCGCACCGGCCTGGTGGCCCGCACCCGTACCCGCATGCCCCGTCGGATGTCCCAGCGTGTGCATCGTGACGACGCCCAGCAGCAGGGCGGAGAGCAGCAACAGGCGTCCGCACCACGCGGCCGCCGTCCCCTGCTGTCCGTTGACGATCACCCTCGCACCCTACCCCCGCGGGGTATGCGCACGTTTCCACGGCCCCGGAAATGGGATTATGGGCCGAAACGTTCAACGCTCCACGCACGGCCTGAAGGACGCTCCCCCTCCCATGACCATCACGGACCAGGTGAGGGACGACCGTCCCGCCGCCGTCCCCGCACCGCCGAAGACCCCGCAGCCCCGGCCGCAGCCGCAGCTCATCTCGTGGGTCACCCTCGCGATGATGACCACGGCCTCCGTGGCCAACCTGCGGCCCGCGCCGTCCATGGCGCTCTACGGACTGGCCGCCGTCTTCCTCTACCTCCTCCCGGCCGTGGTCTTCCTGCTGCCGACCGCCCTCGTCTCCGCCGAGCTGGCCTCCGGGTGGACCGGCGGCATCTACCGCTGGGTCAGCGAGGGACTCTCCAAGCCGCTGGGCTTCCTGGCCGTGTGGTGCCAGTTCGCGATGACGATCGCCTACTACCCGAGCCTGCTGGCCTACGTGGCGAGCACCTTCGCCTACGTCATCGACCCGCGCCTCGCCGACAACGGCCTCTACGTCGCCGTCGTCATCGTCGTCGTCTACTGGGCCGGCGTGCTGATCTCCTCCCGCGGGACGAAGGCCGTGGCCGGCCTGTCGAGCATCGGGCTCGTCGTCGGCACCCTGGTCCCGGGCGTCGTCCTCGTCGTCCTCGGCCTGGTCTTCCTCGGCCAGGGCAACGCCTCCGCCGCGCCCATGGACAGCGGGCACCTCCTGCCGCCGTGGACCGGCCTGGCCAGCCTCGTGCTGATCGTCGGCAACTTCCTGTCGTACGCGGGCATGGAGATGAACGGCGTCCACGTCTCCTCGCTGCGCGAGCCCGGCAAGCAGTTCCCGCGCTCGGTGTTCGCGGCCACCGGCCTCGTCCTGCTGATCTTCATCCTGCCGGCGCTGGCCATCAGTTGGGTCATGCCGGGCGAGGACCTCAGCCTCACGGCCGGCGTGATGCAGGCCTTCCAGGGCTTCTTCGACCACTTCCACGTGGGCTGGCTGACCAAGGTCGTCGGCGTGCTGCTCGTCGCCGCCGCGCTCGGCGGCATGCTCGCGTGGCTGGCCGGGCCCTCCAAGGGCCTGCTGATGGTCGCCCGGCAGGAGGGCTACCTGCCGCCCGCGCTCCAGAAGCTCAACAAGAACGGCGTCCAGCGCAACATCATGGTCGCCCAGGGCGCCCTGACCACCGTCATCGCGCTGCTCTACGCGTTCATCCCGGACGTCTCCAGCGCGTACTGGATCTTCTCCGTGATCACCACGCAGATCTACCTCGTCGTCTACCTGCTGATGTTCGCGGCCGCCGTCCGCCTGCGGCGCGCCCAGCCGGACCGGCCGCGCGGCTTCCGGGTGCCCGCGCTGCACCTCGTCGCGGGCGTCGGGTTCGCGGCCTCCCTCGCGGCCATGTGCATCGGCTTCGTCCCGCCCGAGCAGTTCGGCGGCGGCCCGCTCTGGCGCTACCTGCTCACGGTCGGCGGCGGCCTGTTCGTCCTCGGGTTCCTCACCCCGCTGGCCCTCCTGAAGTTCCGCAAGCCGCACTGGGTGGCGCCGGAGCACCGGGAGAGCCCCGTCCGTTAGCTTGTCGGAGAGCGACGAGGGGGAGCCCATGATCAGCGCGAACGGCGGCAACGGCGTGAACGGCGGCAGCGGTGCCAACGGCGGCAGCGGCGTCAACGGCACGGTGCGGCCGCCCGCGGAGCCCGGCACGCAGCGGCCCCCGGGGCGCATGCTCCGCGTCGGCGGAGTGCCGCTGCACGTGGTGCGCGAGGGCTCCGGGCCGGTGTGCGTGCTCAGCGCCGGGCTCGGCATGGGCTGGTTCGACTGGGAGCCCGTCGTGCCGCTGCTCACCCCGCACCGCACCGTCGTCCGCTTCGACCGGCCCGGCCTCGGCTTCAGCGCCCCGCCCCTCGAACCGCCCACCGCCGCGGGCGAGGCCGACCGGATAGCCGGCGTCCTCGACGCCCTCGGGCTGGGCGAACCCGCGACGGTCGTCGGCCACTCCCTGGCCGGCTTCCACGCCGAGGCGTTCGCCCGGCTGCACCCGCAGCGCACGGCCGGCATCGTCCTCGTCGACGGCAGCGTCGAGGAGGACCCGCGGCCCGCGCCCGCCCGCGAGCTGCGCACCAGCGCCGCCCACGCCCGCGGCCGCGTCCTCGCCGCGGCGGGCCTGCCGCGGGCGCTCGGCCCCGCCCTGCGCCGGCTCACCGTCCGCGCCTCGTCCGTCAGCCGCCAGGACCCGGCGCCCGCGGACCTCGTGCGGCGCACGTACGGCACGGGGCGGGTGGCGCGGGCCCTCCTGATGGAGAACGCCCGCTACCGCGACGTCGCCGCGGAGCTCGACGCCCTGCGCGAGAGCCGGCCCATGCCGCCCGTGCCGGTGAGCGTCCTGGCGGCCTCCCCGGGCACGGGGTCCTGGCTGGAACGGCGCTGGCTGGAGCGCCAGCGGGCGCTCGCCGCGCGGCTCGACGGCCGCTTCGAGGCGGTGGCCCCGGCGGGCCACCTCCTGATGTACGACCGCCCGCAGGCGATCGCGGCGGCCGTCCTGGCCACGGGCCCCGCGGCCCGCTGAGGCAGCCCTGCGGGAAGCCCCCGCCCCGCCGGTGCGGGCACCGCTCCCGAGCAGGCAGTATGGGGGGAGAGCCGTACACGCACGCGAAAGGGAACGTTCGGACCCACGTCTGCAACGCACCCGACATCATGTGGTGGGATGCTCTACGCCCCAGATGTGCCCCGAGGCTTGGGAAGGGGCGGCCTGACCAGCGAGGATGGGTAGCTATGGATAAGCAGCAGGAGTTCGTGCTCCGCACCCTGGAAGAGCGCGACATCCGCTTCGTGCGGCTGTGGTTCACCGACGTGCTCGGCTATCTGAAGTCCGTGGCCGTCGCCCCCGCCGAGCTGGAGCAGGCCTTCGACGAGGGCATCGGCTTCGACGGCTCCGCGATCGAGGGCTTCGCGCGGGTCTACGAGTCCGACATGATCGCGAAGCCGGACCCGGGCACGTTCCAGATCCTGCCCTGGCGCGCGGAGGCCCCCGGCACCGCCCGGATGTTCTGCGACATCCTCATGCCGGACGGCTCGCCCTCCTACGCCGACCCGCGCTACGTCCTCAAGCGCATCCTCGCCAAGACCTCCGACCTCGGCTTCACCTTCTACACCCACCCCGAGATCGAGTTCTTCCTGCTCAAGGACAAGCCGGTGGACGGCACCCGCCCGGTGCCCGCCGACTCCTCCGGCTACTTCGACCACACCCCGCAGAACGTGGGCATGGACTTCCGCCGCCAGGCCATCACCATGCTCGAATCCATGGGCATCTCGGTCGAGTTCAGCCACCACGAGGGCGCCCCCGGCCAGCAGGAGATCGACCTGCGCTACGCGGACGCGCTCTCCACCGCCGACAACATCATGACCTTCCGGCTCGTGATGAAGCAGGTGGCGCTGGAGCAGGGCGTGCAGGCCACGTTCATGCCGAAGCCGTTCTCCGAGTACCCCGGCTCGGGCATGCACACCCACCTCTCCCTCTTCGAGGGCGACCGCAACGCCTTCTACGAGTCCGGCGCCGAGTACCAGCTGTCCAAGGTCGGCCGGTCGTTCATCGCGGGCCTGCTCAAGCACGCCGCCGAGATCTCGGCCGTGACCAACCAGTGGGTCAACTCCTACAAGCGCATCTGGGGCGGCTCGGCCCGCAGCGCCGGCGCGGGCGGCGAGGCCCCCTCGTACATCTGCTGGGGCCACAACAACCGCTCCGCGCTCATCCGCGTCCCGATGTACAAGCCCGGCAAGACCGGCTCCGCCCGCGTCGAGGTCCGCTCCATCGACTCCGGCGCCAACCCCTACCTGACCTACGCGGTGCTGCTGGCCGCCGGCCTCAAGGGCATCGAGGAGGGCTACGAGCTCCCGGCCGGCGCCGACGACGACGTGTGGGCGCTCTCCGACTCCGAGCGCCGGGCCATGGGCATCGAGCCCCTGCCGCAGAACCTGGGCGAGGCCATCGAGCTGATGGAGCGCAGCGAGCTGGTGGCCGAGACCCTCGGCGAGCACGTCTTCGACTTCTTCCTGCGCAACAAGAAGCAGGAGTGGGAGGAGTACCGTTCGGAGGTCACCGCGTTCGAGCTCCGCAAGATGCTGCCCGTGCTCTAGCCGGTGCCTATCATGGCGGCGAGCCGGCCGGCAGCGCGGAGCGAGGGGTGCCGATGACACTGCCCGAGGGGCGTCGCAGCAGCTCGTACACCCGGCTGCTGAAGTACGGCTTCACCGATCCGGCCGCCGCCGAGCGGCGGCTGGAGGCCCCGGTGCTCGCGGCGAGACGCGGCGACCCCGTCCTGCTCGACGCCCTCGGTGCCACCGCGGACCCGGACCTGGCCCTGCACGGCCTGGTCCGGCTCGCCGAAGCGCTGGACGCCCGGCCCGGCGGCGACCGGCAGGCCCTGCTGGACACGCTCGTGACGGCCAAGCCGCTGCGCGACCGGCTGCTCGGGGTGCTCGGCGCCTCCGAGGCCCTCGGCGACCACCTGGCCCGCCACCCCGCCGACTGGCACGCCCTCGTCACGTACGAGGCGGCCGATCTCAACCCCGGTGTGCCGGAGTTCGAGAAGGCCCTGGCCGACGGCGCGCGCGCCGGACGGGAAGCCGGCCTCGGCGCCGCCGACGCCCTGCGCGCCGCCTACCGCCGCTGCCTGCTGACCATCGCCGCGCGCGACGTGTGCGGCACCACGGACGTCGCCCAGACCGCCGCCGAGCTCGCCGACCTGGCCATGGTCACCCTGCGCGCCGCCCTCGCCATCGCCGCCGACGAGCAGCCCGCGGACGCCGCGGCCTGCCGCCTCGCCGTCATCGGCATGGGCAAGTGCGGCGGCCAGGAGCTCAATTACGTCTCCGACGTGGACGTCGTCTTCGTGGCCGAAGCGAAGGAGGGGACCGCCGAGGGCCCGGCCCTCCAGGCCGCCACCCGGCTCGCCTCCCGGATGATGCGCGTCTGCTCCGACGTCACCCCCGAGGGCACCATCTGGCCCGTGGACGCCAACCTGCGGCCCGAGGGCCGCAACGGCCCCCTCGTGCGCACCCTCTCCAGCCACCTCGCCTACTACCAGCGCTGGGCCAAGACCTGGGAGTTCCAGGCCCTCCTCAAGGCCCGCCCGGTCGCCGGCGACCCCGGCCTCGGCCGGGCGTACGCCGATGCCGTCGCCCCGCTGGTGTGGCAGGCCGCCGAGCGCGAGAACTTCGTGCCCGACGTGCAGCAGATGCGCCGCCGCGTCATCGCCTCCATCCCCGCCGGCCAGGTCGACCGCGAGCTCAAGCTCGGCCCGGGCGGGCTGCGCGACGTCGAGTTCGCCGTCCAGCTGCTCCAGCTCGTCCACGGCCGCGGCGACGCCACGCTGCGCGCCGCCGGCACCCTCGACGCCCTGACCGCGCTCGCCGCGGGCGGCTACGTGGGCCGCTCCGACGCCGCCGCCCTCGACGCCGCCTACCGCTTCCTGCGCACCGTGGAGCACCACATCCAGCTCCACCGCCTGCGCCGTACGCACCTGATGCCGGAGGCCGAGGCGGACCAGCGCCGCCTCGGCCGCTCCCTGGCCCGCGTCCTGCAATGGCCGCCGGGCACGGACCCCGTGGACGGCCTCGGCCGCGAGTGGAAGCGGCACGCGCGCGAGGTGCGCCGGCTGCACGAGAAGCTCTTCTACCGGCCGCTGCTGGACGCCGTCGCCCAGCTGGAGCCCGGCGAGATCCGGCTCAGCGCCAAGGAGGCCGGAAACCGCCTGCAAGCCCTGGGCTACGCCGACCCCGCCGCCGCCCTGCGCCACCTGGAGGCGCTCGCCTCGGGCGTGAGCCGCAAGGCCGCCATCCAGCGCACCCTGCTGCCCGTCCTGCTCGGCTGGTTCGCCGACTCCGCCGACCCCGACGCCGGCCTCCTCAACTTCCACAAGGTCTCCGACGCCCTCGGCCGCACCCCCTGGTACCTGCGCCTGCTGCGCGACGAGGGCGCCGCCGCCGAGAACCTCGCCCGCGTCCTGTCCGCCGGCCGCCTCGCCCCCGACCTGCTGCTGCGCGCCCCCGAAGCCGTCGCCCTGCTCGGCGACCCCGAGGGCCTGCGCCCGCGCGGCCCGGAGGCCCTCGAACAGGAGACGCTGGCCGCGGTCAACCGCTCCGAGGGCGCCGAGGCCGCGATCGTCGCCGTCCGCGGCGTGCGCCGCCGCGAGCTGTTCCGCACCGCCGCCGCCGACATCATCGGGGCCTACGGCCGCAACGGCTCCTTCGGCCGCAACGGCTCGCACGGCACGGGCGAGCCCAACGGCGAGCGCGACCCGCACCTCCGCGTCGACACCGTCGGCGACGCCGTCTCCGAGGTCAACGCCGCGGCCGTCGCGGGCGCCCTGCGCGCCGCCGTGCGCGCCGAGTGGGGCGACACCCTGCCCACGCGCTTCGCCGTCATCGGCATGGGCCGCTTCGGCGGCCACGAGCAGGGCTACGGCTCCGACGCCGACGTGCTGTTCGTGCACGAACCGCGCGAGGGCGTCCCCGACGAGGAGGCCGCCAAGGCCGCCTCCGCCGTCGCCGGGGAGATGCGCCGCCTCCTCCAACTTCCCACGACCGACCCGCCCCTGCACATCGACGCCGACCTGCGGCCCGAGGGCAAGTCCGGGCCCATCGTGCGCAGCCTCGCCTCGTACGCCGCCTACTACCGGCGCTGGTCGCTGGTGTGGGAGAGCCAGGCGCTGCTGCGCGCCCGCCCGGTCGCCGGCGACGCCGAGCTGGGGCGGCGCTTCATCGACCTCATCGACCCGCTGCGGTATCCCATGGAGGGCCTCGGCGAGGACGCGGTGCGCGAGATCCGGCGGCTCAAGGCCCGCATGGAGAGCGAGCGGCTGCCCCGCGGCGCGGACCCGGCGACCCACACCAAGCTCGGGCGCGGCGGCCTGTCGGACGTGGAGTGGACCGTCCAGCTGCTCCAGCTGCGGCACGCCTGGGCGGAGCCCGGGCTGCGCACGACCCGCACCCGCGAGGCCCTCGCGGCCGCCTGCGCCGCCGGGCTGCTGAGCACGGACGCCGCCGCCATACTGGACGACGCGTGGGTTCTCGCGACGAGCGTGCGCAATGCGGTCATGCTCGTCCGCGGCCGGTCCGGCGACACCTTCCCCACCGAGCCGCGGGAACTCGCGGCGGTGGGCCGCTACCTCGGCTACGAGCCGGGCCACGTGGGGGACATGCTCGACGACTACCGGCGGACCACGCGGCGGGCCCGCGCCGTCGTGGACGAGCTCTTCTACGGGGCGTGATACGGGGCGGGACGCGGGATGTGACGCAGGGCGTGAGCCGCGGCCGCTACGCCACGTGCCGTTCCAGCCGCCCCGGCGTCGCCCTGAACCACAGGAACGAGACGGCGAAGCCGAACGACAGGCACAGCAGGCCGCCCACGGCATCCAGCCAGAAGTGGTTCGCCGTCGCCACGATGACCACCAGCGTCGCCAGCGGATACAGCAGGCCCAGCACCTTCGCCCACACCGGCCGCGCCACCATCGCGATGATGACGCCGCACCAGGTCGACCACCCGATGTGCATGGACGGCATCGCCGCGTACTGATTCGACATGTCGGCGAGATTGCCGGAGGCCATCGAGCCCCACGTGTGGTGCACGACGACGGTGTCGATGAAATGCGCGCCGGACATCAGGCGCGGCGGAGCGAGCGGAAAGAGGTAATAGCCGAGCAGGGCGACGCCCGTCGTGGCGAAAAGGGCCAGCCGGCCCGCGGCATAACGCCCCGGATGCCAGCGGTAGAGCCACACCAGCACCCCGATCGTCAGGACGAAGTGCAAAGTGGCGTAGTAGTAGTTCATCCCCACGATCAGCCACGTCACGGAATTCACGGCGTGGTTGACGCTGTTCTCCACAGCGATGTGGAGCGTGTGCTCGGCCCGCCATATCCAGTCGGCGTTGCGGAGCGCGGCCGCGCGCTGCTCGGGCACGGCATTGCGCACCAGGGAATACACCCAGTAACTCACCGCGATCAGCAGCACCTCGAACCACAGCCGGGGCCTGCGCGGAGAGCGGAGCCTTTGCAGGCCCGTCCTCCGTGCTGCGGCACCCTCGGCCGGTGGCCGGTCCGCTCGCTCCTCGCTGGGTGGCGGGGCGGCCGTCCGGCCTTCCAGTGTCCTTGCCGTCGCTTCACCCATAGGGAAACAGTCTGCCAGAAACCGGCCTGCCGCAGATCATCCCCAAGTCTGGTCTTCGTCCGCTTTCGGCCGGGTACCCGGCACCGATGCGGTTGAACCCCGGACCACCAGCTCGGGGAGGAACACGAACTCGCTGTGCGGCGCCGGAGTCCCGCCGATCTCCTCCAGCAGCGCCCGCACCGCCGCCTGCCCCATCGACTGCACCGGCTGCCGGATCGTCGTCAGCGGCGGGTCCGTGAAGGCGATGAGCGGCGAGTCGTCGAAGCCGACGACCGAGACGTCCCGCGGCACTTCCAGCCCCTGCTGACGGGCCGCCCGGACGACGCCCAGCGCCATCATGTCGCTCGCGCACACCACGGCCGTGCAGCCCCGCCCTATGAGCGCCGTGGCCGCGGCCTGCCCGCCCTCCAGCGAGAACAGCGAGTGCTCCACCAACTGCCCGGCCTCGGCCTCCGCCAGGCCCAGCTCCTCGCGCATGCTGCGCAGGAACCCCTCGATCTTCCGCTGCACCGGAACGTAGCGGCGCGGCCCCAGCGCGAGACCGATCCTGCGGTGCCCCAGTGCGGCCAAATGGGTGACGGCCAGCCTGACCGCCGCCCGGTCGTCCGGCGACACGAAAGGAGCCCGTACTTTCGGCGAAAAACCGTTGATCAGCACGAACGGAACGCCCTGCGCGCGCAGCCGCTCGTAGCGCTCCATGTCCGCCGAGGTGTCGGCGTGCAGCCCGGAGACGAAAATGATGCCGGAGACCCCGCGGTCCACGAGCATCTCCGTCAGCTCGTCCTCCGTGGAGCCCCCGGGCGTCTGCGTGGCCAGCACCGGGGTGTAGCCCTGGCGCGTCAGGGCCTGGCCTATCACCTGGGCGAAGGCCGGGAATATCGGGTTGTCCAGCCCGGGCGTGATGAGCCCCACCAGGCCCGCGCTGCGCTGCCGCAGCCGCACGGGGCGCTCGTAGCCCAGGACGTCGAGCGCGGCCAGCACGGACTCGCGGGTGGAGGCGGCGACCCCCGGCTTCCCGTTGAGTACCCGGCTGACGGTTGCTTCGCTGACACCCGCTTGGGCTGCGATATCGGCCAGCCGTGCGGTCACAGGACTGGACCTTACCGGTCGCATTTCAGACTGCCCACCAAACACAGGAATCGACGGGGATACGGACCGTACCACCGGTGAATTCCAGGGCGGACGTGGCCAGCACCGGACGGCCCGGCACCGGCATCCCCACCTCGTCCGCCCCCGTGTTCAGCGTGCACACCAGGCCCGGCCGGGAGAACGCGAGCACCCCCTCGGGCGCCTCCAGCCACGTCATCTCCCCGTCGCCCAGGCCCGGCAGCTCGTGCCGCAGCGCGAGCGCCGAGCGGTAGAGCTCCAGCGTGGAGCGCGGGTCCCCCGACTGCGCCGCCACCGACAGCTCCGCCCACTGTTCCGGCTGCGGCAGCCAGCTGCCGCCCGGCCCGAAGCCGTACGGGGCCTCCCCGCCCGACCACGGGATCGGCACCCGGCAGCCGTCGCGCGTGCCGTCCTGCCCGTCGCCGCGGAAGAACGCCGGGTCCTGGCGCACCTCGTCCGGCAGGTCCACGACCTCCGGCAGGCCCAGCTCCTCGCCCTGGTAGACGTACGCCGAACCCGGCAGGGCCAGCATCAGCAGCGCCGCCGCCCGGGCCCGCGCCAGCCCCCGCTCGCCGCCGCCGTAGCGCGTGGTGTGCCGCACCACGTCGTGGTTGGACAGCACCCACGTGGTCGGCGCGCCCACCGACCGCGTCGCGGCCAGCGACTCGTCGATGACCGTCCGCATCGCGGCCGCGCCCCAGTCGCACGTCAGGAACTGGAAGTTGAACGCCTGGTGCAGCTCGTCCGGCCGCACGTACAGCGCGAGCCGCTCCGAGGTCGGCGCCCACGCCTCCGCCACGCCGACCCGCTCGCCCGGGTAGGAGTCCAGCAGCCGCCGCCAGGCGCGGTGGATCTCGTGCACCCCGTCCTGGTCGAAGAACGGCAGCACCTGCGCCCCGATGAGCTTCGCCTGCTCGCTCAGCCCGATGTCGGGCAGGCCCGCCGCCTTGACCATGCCGTGCGCGACGTCGATGCGGAACCCGTCCACGCCCAGGTCGAGCCAGAACCGCAGCACCGACTCGAACTCCTCGCGCACCTCCTGGTTCTCCCAGTTGAGGTCCGGCTGCTCCGGTGCGAACAGGTGCAGGTACCACTCGCCGGGCGTGCCGTCCGCCCGCGCCGTCCGCGTCCACGCCGGGCCGCCGAAGACCGACTCCCAGTCGTTCGGCGGCAGTTCCCCGGTCGCTCCGCGGCCCGGCCGGAAGTGGTAGCGCTCCCGCTCCGGACCGCCCTCTCTGCCGGCGAGGGCCGCCCGGAACCAGGCGTGCTGGTCGGAGGTGTGGTTCGGCACGATGTCGACGATCACCCGCAGGCCCAGCCGGTGCGCCTCCCGCACCAGGTCGTCCGCGTCCGACAGGTCCCCGAACAGCGGGTCCACGGCCCGGTAGTCCGCCACGTCGTAGCCGCCGTCCGCCTGCGGCGAGGCGTAGAACGGCGTGAGCCACACCGCGTCCACACCCAGCTCCGCCAGGTACGGCAGGCGCTCGCGGATCCCCCGCAGGTCGCCGATGCCGTCACCGTCGCTGTCCGCGAACGAGCGCACGTACACCTGGTAGATGACGGCGCTGCGCCACCAGCCCCCCGTCTCGGCGGGGGAAGCGGCGGCCGGGCGGACGGAGGGCGCGAGGTCCTGGGTCATGTACGTCCTATTCGATAGCGGGTGACGGAGTCGGAAGCGGTGGTGCGAAGGCGTCAACACGGTCAACGACGGCGGGCGGACAAGGTCAGCCCTTGGTGCCGCCCGCGGTCAGGCCGGCCACCAGGTGCCGCTGGGCGAGGAAGAACACCGCGGCCGCGGGAACGGTGATCAGCACGGCGGCGGCCGTCATCAGACCCCACTCGGCCTTCTGCTGGCCGACGAACGTCTGCAGGCCGACGGCCAGGGTGTAGTGCTCCTCGGAGCTCATGAACTGGCTGGCGAAGGCGACCTCGCCCCACGCGGTGATGAACGAGTAGAAGCCGGTCACCGCCAGGCCCGGCCGGGCGAGCGGCACGACGAGCCGCCAGAACGTGCCGAACGGGCTCAGCCCGTCCACCCGGCCCGCCTCGTCGATCTCCGCGGGGATGGTGTCGAAGTACCCCTTGAGCATCCAGGCGCAGAACGGGACGGACACCGAGCAGTACGTCACGATCAGCCCGGCGTAGGAGTCCAGGAGTTCCAGCTCACCGAGGATGTTGTACAGCGGCACGATGAGCACCGCCATCGGGAACATCTGCACGACGAGGAAGGTCCACATCAGCGGCCGGTGGCCGGGGAAGCGCATCCGCGAGACGGCGTAGCCGGCCGTCGCCGCGATGAGCACGCCGAGCACGGTCGCGCCCAGCGCCACGATCACCGAATTCCCGAACCAGGTCAGGAACTTCGTCTCGCCCAGGATGTGCGTGTAGTTCGAGACGTCGAAGCCGGTCCACCGCGTGGGCTCCTGCCAGCCGTCCCGGCCGCGCAGCGACACGTAGACGATGAACAGGACGGGGAAGACGGACACCACGCTCGCGGCGACCAGCGCCGTGTGCAGCGCGGCTGACGCCGTGCGCGAACGCTCCTCGCGCGGGCGCTGCTTGCGGGGCTGTACGGTCCGGGCGGCGCTCATCGCACGGCCTCCTGTCGGGAGAGCATCCGGCGGTAGAAGACGGCGAAGACCAGCAGCAGCGAGAGGATGAGGATGCCGTACGTGGCCGAGCCCGCGTAGTCACGGATCCCCTGGAACGCCAGCCGGTAGGCGTACGTCACCAGGATCTCGCTCTCGGAGCCCGCGCCCTGCCCGATCAGCAGGTAGATCACCTGGAACATGTTGAACGTCCAGATCACGCCCAGCAGGATCACCGTCCCGCTCACCGAGCGCAGGCCCGGCAGCGTCACGTGCACGAACCGCTGCCAGGGCGTCGCGCCGTCCATCTCGGCGGCCTCGTGCAGTTCCCGCGGGATCGACTGGAGCCCGCCGAGGATGGCCACCATCATGAACGGCACGCCCAGCCACACGTTGACCGCGACCGCCGACACCTTCTGCAGCGTCGCGTCGCCCAGCCAGTCCACGGAGCCCACGCCGAGCTTGGTGAGGAAGGCGTTGAGCACGCCGTACTTCTCGTTGAACATCAGCCGCCACGAGAAGGTGGCGACGAAGGCCGGCACCGCCCACGGCAGGATCAGCAGCACCCGGTACAGCGCCCGGAAGCGCATCGGCCGGTTGAGCAGGAGGGCGAGCCCGAGACCGAGCGTGTAGTGCAGGAACACGCACGACGCGGTCCACACGACCGTCCAGCCGAGGCGCGAGTAGAAGTGCCCCTCCTGCCCGGACAGCACCTTCCAGTAGTTGTCCAGGCCGACGTACTGGTACGTCGCCTCGATGTGGTTGACACCGATCGTGCGCCCGACGTTCGCCTCGTTGGCGTCGGTGAAGGACAGGTAGATGCCCTTGCCCAGCGGATACCCCACGAGGACCGCCAGGACGATGACGACGGGCAGCACCATCGCCCACGCGTACCAGTGGGTGCTGAAGGAGCGCCTGACCGTGGTGACGACTGTGGCCATCAGGCCCTACTCCTCGATGCCGTAGTCCTTGAGGAGCGCGGACTGCCAGGCCTTGGCCGTGGCGTCCAGCCCGTCTTTCGGCTCCTCCTTGAGCGTGAGGATCTGCGTGTAGTGCTTCAGCCAGTCGGTGAACAGGTCGCCGCCCTGCGGGATCGCGGGCCGCGCGTGGGCCTTCGACAGCGCCTGGTAGTACGCGCTGCGCACCGGGTCGGCCAGCACGGCCTCGGTGTAGGCGGACTTGCGCGTCGGCAGCACGCCCACGCTCGTCGAGGCCTGCTCCTGCTGCGCGGCGCCGGTCATGAAGCGCGTGAAGAGGTAGGAGGCGTCGAAGTTCTTCGAGCCCGCGTAGACCACCAGGTTGTGGCCGCCGACCGGCGCGCCCGCGGTGCCCGTGGAACCGGCCGGAATGGCCGCGATGCCCAGGTTGTCCTTGGACTTGTACGCGTCGCCGCCGAAGATCTCCTTCGTGGCCCAGGGGCCGTCGATGAGCATCGACAGCTTGCCGTTCTTGAAGTCCGTCTTGAGGGCGTTGTAGCCGTCGGTGCCGGCCGGCTTGGGCGCGGCGCCGGACTTCACCAGGTCGACGGCCGTCTCGATGCCCTTGCGGGACGCGGCCGAGGAGATGGTGATCTTCTTCTTGGCGACGTCGACCATGTCGCTGTTCTCGCCGTAGAGGAAGGGCAGCGAGTAGTAGCTGTCCGGGCTCAGGCCGATGCCCTCGGCGCCCGTCTTGTCCTTGATCTTCGCGGCGGCGTCCTTGACCTCCTGCCAGGTGGCCGGGGGCTTGTCGATGCCGGCCTTCTTGAACAGCTCCTTGTTGTAGAGCAGTCCGAGGGTGTCGGTGACCTGCGGGACGCCGTACGTCTTGCCCTGGTACGCCGCGTTCTTCAGCGGGCCCTCCAGGAAGTCCTCGGGCTTGTCGAGGGCCGCGGAACCGGTGAGGTCCTTGAGGTAACCGAGCTGGGCGAAGCCGGGCGTCCAGCCGACGTCGGAACGGAGCACGTCCGGGGCGCCCTTGCCGGTGGCGGCGGCGGTCTTGAACTTCTGCTGGGCCTGGTCGAAGGGCACGTTGACGTACTCGACCTTGATCTTCGGGTACTTCTGCTCGAAGGCCGAGACCAGCTTCTTGAACGCGGGCGCCTCGTTGGTGGCGTCCGACGTGTCCCACCAGGTGACCGTGCCGCTGACGCTGCCCGGGTCGCTCGCCGCCTTGGAGCCGTCGTTCCCGCCCCCGCCGTCACCGCCGCACGCGGTCGCGGTGAGCGCGAGCACACCGACGACGGCAGCGACCGATATGCCTCTTCGCATATGGATCTCCTCGTGAAGGAGGCCGACCGTCGCGGGCGGCCCCGAGCTGTGGAGGAAGGTAACAGGCTGCAATCTCTTGCGAAAGGGTTTGCAAGCACGAAACGGCGAGATTTCCCGGTGGTAACCGTCTCGTGTCCAGGGGGTTGACCGGCTCTTACGGGCCTCGTACGGTCTCGTGCGCGGCAGGTTCCGGTTGGCTTGCGAACGGCTTGCGCAAGAACCTTCATTGCTGCACATCCCCCACCCCAGGAGCTCCGCATGCCTGCGACAGCCCGAAGAACTCTTTCCGCGGCTTTTGCCCTGGCGGCCGCCGTCACGGTCTGTGTCCCGCGGGCGGAGGCCGCCGCGCCCGGCGAAAAGGACGTCACCGCCGTTCTCTTCGAGTGGAAGTACGACGCGGTCGGGAGGGAGTGCAAGGACGTTCTCGGGCCGTCGGGTTACGGCTACGTCCAGGTCTCCCCGCCGCAGGAGCACGTCCAGGGCCCGCAGTGGTGGACCTCTTACCAGCCGGTGAGTTACGCGATAGCGGGCCGGCTGGGCGACCGGGCGGCCTTCGCGAACATGGTCAATTCATGCCATAGCGCGGGCGTCAAGGTCGTCGTCGACGCCGTCATCAACCACATGGCCGCCGGCTCCGGCACCGGAACGGGCGGCTCCGCGTATACGAAGTACGACTACCCCGGCACGTACCAGCGCCAGGACATGGACGACTGCACGACGGTCGTCAGCGACTACCGCGACCGTCGCAACGTCCAGGACTGCGAACTCGTCGGCCTCGCCGACCTCGACACGGGCGAGGAACGCGTCCGCGCGCGCATCGCCCAGTACCTGAACGACCTGCTGTCGCTCGGCGCCGACGGCTTCCGAGTCGACGCCGCGAAGCACATCCCGGCGGCGGACCTCGCGGCGATCAAGTCCCGGCTGAGCCGGAGCGGCGTGTACTGGAAGCAGGAGACGATCTACGGCGCGGGCGAGGCCGTCCAGCCCGAGGAGTACCTCGCCACCGGCGACGCCCAGGAGTTCCGCTACGCGCGCGACCTCAAGCGGGTGTTCCAGCGCGAGCGGCTCGCCTACCTGAAGAACTACGGCGAGGGCTGGGGCTACCTGCCGGGCGGGCAGGCGTCGGTCTTCGTCGACAACCACGACACCGAGCGCGGCGGCGACACCTTGAACTACAAGGACGGCGCCGACTACACCCTCGCCAACGTCTTCATGCTCGCCTGGCCGTACGGCTCGCCCGACGTCCACTCCGGCTACGAGTTCACCGACCGCGACGCGGGGCCGCCCAACGGGGGTGCGGTGGCTGCGTGTTGGCAGGACGGCTGGAAGTGCCAGCACAAGTGGCCGGAGATCCGGAGCATGGTGGGGTTCCGCAATGCGGTGCGGGGGACGGCGGTCACGCGCTGGTGGGACAACGGCTACCAGGCCGTCGCCTTCGGCCGGGGCGACAAGGGCTATGTCGTCGTCAACCACGAGGGTTTCCCGCTCGCGCGCACCTTCGAGACGGGGCTGCCGGGCGGCGACTACTGCGACGTGCAGAGCGGGCGACGGGTGACGGTGGACACGAACGGCCGCTTCACGGCAACGGTGTCACCGAACACGGCGCTGGCGCTGCATGCGGGCGCGCGTATGTGCGGTTAGCCCAGCTGTATCGAATTGTTGCCGCACCAGGTTGTGGGCAGGCGTTCCGCAGGGCTGGGGGCACCCCCGGACGGAGTTTGGGGGAGGGTGGGCACAACCTGACCTCAGCCAAGGAGCAACCTTCCGTGAAACGACTAGCCGCACTCGCGGCAGCGGTCATCGCGCTGCCCCTCGCCGGCACCGGCATCGCCCAAGCCGCCACCCCGCCCCCAACGGGGGCAAAGGTCCAGTGGATCGACCGCACCACCGTCGCCTGGCCGAAGGGCCTCGGCGACCCCGCCCGCCCCCACCGCCTCCTCCACGACGGCGGCAGCTTCACGCTCACGGCCACCCCCGGCGGCCTCACGGCCGCCCAACGCACCGCATACCCCCACCTCGCCGCCTACGACGCCTACCGCGTCAACGCGACCCCGGACCAGGAGCGAACCGCCCTCCGAGGCGCCCTCACAGCCGTCGCCGGCGACGTCACCACCGGCGTACAGACCCCCGGCGTGCTCGACGACCTGTACGCGGCCGCGGCCACCAAGGCCACCCTCGGCCCGTCGTTCCGCAACGGCCGCCCCACCCTCTCCGTCTGGGCCCCCACGGCCCGGAACGTGGCCCTGGAACTCGACGGCCGCACCCTCCCCATGCACCGCGACGCCGCCACCGGCATCTGGAGCGCGTCCGGCAGCCGAGCCTGGGCCGGCAAGCCCTACCGCTACGCCGTCACCGTGCACGCCCCGGCCGCCGGCAAGGTGGTCACCAACCTCGTCACGGACCCGTACTCCACGGCCCTGACCGCCGACTCCGCCCGCAGCCTCGTCACCGACCTCGCCGACCCGGCCCTGGCCCCGCCGGGCTGGCGCGGCCTGCGCAAGCCGAAGGCCGTACCGCTGCGCGACGCGCAGATCCAGGAGCTGCACATACGGGACTTCTCCCCAAGAGGCGATTACCTCGCCTTCGCCGACCGCACGTCCCCCGGCATGCGCCACCTCTCGGCCCTCGCCGCGGCCGGCACCTCCTACGTCCACCTCCTCCCCGCCTTCGACTTCGCCACCGTCCCCGAGCGCCGCGCCGACCAGGCGACCCCGCCCTGCGACCTCGCCGCCCTCCCCGCGGACTCGGACCGCCAGCAGGAGTGCGTCCGCGGCACCGCCGCGCGCGACGCGTACAACTGGGGCTACGACCCGCTGCACTACACCGTCCCCGAGGGCTCGTACGCCTCCGACCCCGACGGCCCCGGCCGCACCCGCGAATTCCGGGGGATGGTCCAGGGACTGGCCGGCGCGGGCCTGCGCACGGTCATGGACGTCGTCTACAACCACACCGCCGCGGCCGGGCAGGACGACAAGTCCGTCCTCGACCGGATCGTGCCCGGCTACTACCAGCGCCTCATGGACGACGGCGGCGTCGCCACGTCGACCTGCTGCGCGGGCACCGCGCCCGAGCACGCCATGATGGGCAAGCTCGTCGTGGACTCCGTGGTCACCTGGGCGAAGGAGTACAAGGTCGACGGCTTCCGCTTCGACCTCATGGGCCACCATCCCAAGGCCAACATCCTGGCCGTGCGCAAGGCCCTCGACGCGCTCACCCCGGCCAAGGACGGCGTCGACGGCAAGTCCGTGATCCTCTACGGCGAGGGCTGGAACTTCGGCGAGGCCGCGAACGACGCCCGCTTCGTGCAGGCCACGCAGCGGAACATGGCCGGCACCGGCATCGCCACCTTCTCCGACCGCGCCCGCGACGCCGTCCGCGGCGGCGGCCCCTTCGACGCCGACCCCCGCATGCAGGGCTTCGGCTCCGGCCTCTTCACCGACCCCAACGCCGCCCCGCAGGGCACCCCGGCCGAGCAGCGCGCCCGGCTCCTGCACGACCAGGACCTCCTCAAGGTCGGCCTGACGGGCAACCTCGCCGGCTACCGCTTCACCGACTCCGCGGGCCGCGGCGTCCGGGGTGCCGACGTCGACTACAACGGCTCGCCCGCCGGCTACGCCGCCGCCCCCGGCGACGCCCTCGCCTACGCCGACGCCCACGACAACGAGACCCTCTACGACGCCCTCGCCTTCAAGCTCCCGCAGTCCACGCGGCCCGCCGACCGGGCCCGCATGCAGGTCCTCGCCATGGGCACGGCCGCCCTGTCCCAGGGCCCGGCGCTCTCCCAGGCCGGCACGGACCGGCTGCGCTCGAAGTCGCTGGACCGCAACTCGTACGACAGCGGCGACTGGTTCAACGCGATCCACTGGGACTGCGCCGACGGCAACGGCTTCGGCCGCGGCCTGCCCCCGGCCCGCGACAACGAGGCCAAGTGGCCCTACGCCCGGCCGCTGCTGGCGGACCCGGCCCTGAAGGCCGGCTGCGGGCCCGTCGAGGCGGCCTCCGCCGCCTACCGCGACCTGCTGCGCATCCGTACGACGGAGAAGGCGTTCGGCCTCGCGACCACCGAGGCCGTCCAGGCGGCGCTGTCGTTCCCGCTGTCCGGCCCGGACGAGACGCCCGGCGTCGTCACCATGCGCCTCGGCGACCTGGTCGTCGTCTTCAACGCGACCCCGCAGTCGCAGGACCAGCGCGTCGCGGCCCTCTCCGGCACGCCCTACGCCCTGCACCCGGTGCAGGCGTCCGGCGCGGACCCCGCCGTCAAGGCCGCGGCCTACGCGCCCGCGACGGGCACGTTCACCGTCCCCGCCCGCACCGTCGCCGTCTTCAAGGCCGGCCAGGGATCCGGAACCGCCGGTGCGTCAGCGGGCCGGCTGAGGGGCTGACGCGCCGAGCCGGTCCACGAGGTCCGCGAACGGCCCGTGGGCCGGCTCGTCCTCCAGGATGCGGTGCAGCACGGCCGCCATGTCGTCGTCACTGGCCGCGCCGACGGCGGCGAGCGCCGCGAAGGCGTGGACCAGCTGCACCTCCAGGTCGCCGCGGGGGACGCGGCGGCCGTCGAGCCAGAGCAGGGCCGTCGTCTCCGTGAGGGAGATCCAGGAGCGGAGGGCGAGCTCCAGGCGCGGGCCGGGGGAGGGGATGCCCAGATGGCCGAGCATCTCGTCGTACGCGGCCTGACGCACCTTGTTGATCACGGCGCACGTGCGGCCGGAGCCCGCCACGGGGCCGCCGCGCATGAGGGCGGAGAAGCCCGTGCCGTGCACCTCGACGAAGTCGAAGAAACGGTTCATCACGCGGAGCAGCCGAGCGCCGAGGGGGCCCTCGCGGGGCTCGTCGAAGAGGGCCGCCAAGTCCTCCGCGGCGCGGCCCAGCGCGGCCTCGTAGAGGCTCTGCTTGCCGGGGAAGTAGTGATAGACGAGCGGCCGGGAGATCCCGGCCGCGGCTGCTATCTCGTCGATGGAGACGTCGTCCGGGGCCCGTCGGCCGAAGAGCTCGAGCGCGACCGAGATCAGCTGCTCACGGCGCTGCTCGACACCCATCCTGCGACGTATCCCGGTTGTCATGGCGGTCATCTTAGGGCAGACCGGAAACCGTCATCCCGCCGTGGTCTCCAGCCTGCTGACTATCTTTCAGCTCTTGGAGCGGCGCTATCGCAGAGTGGAAATCCGCGTTCCGTCGGCGAGGCGGGCGCTCAGCTCGGCCTGGGCCCCGGCCTTCGCCGGAACGGCCAGCCGGTCGCCGGCGGCGGTGCCGTGGACGCCGCCCGAGGCCGTGATGGACCGGACCTCGCCGCCACCGGCCGCCAAGGCGTACCACGTGCCGCTCGCGGCCTTCCACAGCACTCCCGCGAGGACGTGCGGGTCGCGGGCTCCGCAGGCGGGCGTGGACTCGGCGCGGGCGACGACGGTGGCCGGTGCCCCGGCCCGCGCGCCCGGCGGCTGGAACAGGGCCAGCGCCCGGCTGCCCGCGCCCCGCCACGTCTCGGCGCGGGCGCACGTCCACTCGGCGCTGCCGGCCCCGCCGGGCAGCTGCTGGGCCGCGAACGGCCAGGCGTTGACCGAGCGCACGCCCTGGCCCCGCATGGTCCGGAGGTGGCAGGCGGCGTGGGCCCAGCCGGCCCGGGCGCCGTCGCCGCTCACGTCGCGCGGGGCGGCGGGGGTGCCCGTGGTGAGGAGGGCGGGGGCCAGCTCGCCGAGGTCGGTGACGAGGCGGTTGCCCATCTGCAGGGCGGGCCAGCCGTTGCAGTCGTTGCCCGGGGCCGGGCTGGGCGTCGGGTCCGTCACGCCGTCGGCGTCGCGGTGCAGCGGGATCGGGGCGTCGCCGGGCTTGAGGAGGTCGCGCACGGAGACCTCGTCGACCCAAGGGGCGGTCAGATAGCGGACGTTGTTGTCGGCGCGGCCCACGACGACGGCCGTCGCCGTGCCGGCGTCCGCGGCGTCCGTCCGCGCGAAGTCCAGGGCGGCGGCGCCGGTGTCGCCGTCCTTCGACTCGGCGTAGCGCACGACGCGCAGGCCGTCGTGGAGCAGCACGACCGCGGCCTGCCCGACCTCGCCCGCGAACAGCAGCTGGGGAGGGCCGGCGGCCGGGCCGGAGGGGGTGCCGGGGGTGGCGGTGACCTGGACCGTACGGCCCGGGCGGGCCCAGACGGCGAGCGCGCGGTGCAGCAGCTCCTCGTCGCCGAGGCGGTTGCCGCGGGCGGGCCAGGCGGCGAAGCCGGGGCGGTCCGCGGTCTTCCAGGCGCCCGGCGCCGCCTTCGTCAGCTTGGCCGG
The DNA here is from genome assembly GCF_044336695.1 of Streptomyces sp. SCA2-17. NCBI lineage: Bacteria > Bacillati > Actinomycetota > Actinomycetes > Kitasatosporales > Streptomycetaceae > Streptomyces > Streptomyces sp. SCA2-17. The sequence goes on along the minus strand of NZ_CP117521.1, from coordinate 1,518,208 downwards.
GTCGAGGGCCTGCTGCGCCGCGGCGTTCTGCGCGTAGGGCGGGGCGGCGGCGCCGTCCGGGCCCCAGCCGTCGCCCGGCAGGGCCACGAGGACCCCGCACACCGCGACCGCCGCGAAGGCCGCGAGCGCCGCCCGGGTGTGGTGCCGGCGGCGCATCAGATCGGTGGGCCGCGCCTGGAGGGAGCAGGGGTCGAACTCCATGGACTCCAGCAGCGAGCCGTCCCGGCTGCCGGGCGGGGTGCGCAGCCCGTCCGCTTCGAGCACCGCGGCGCCGGGGTCCTCGACGCCCGCCGCGGCCAGCACCTGCCGGACGTCACGGTCCGCGGGCAGCTCCAGGGCGCGCAGCACGTACGCCGCACGGCCCGGGCCGGACAGCGTGGCCAGCCCCTGGTCCAGGGCGAGCTCGTCGGCGCCGCCCGAGCGGGGGAACAGCCGCAGCCCCCACACCTGCGGCAGCAGCGGCGGCAGCTGGCCCGGGCGCGGCAACTGCCAGCGCCCGCGCGGCCGGCAGGCCTCCAGCGCCGACCGCAGTACCCGCAGCCGTACGTAGGCGTAGCCGGGGTCGCCCGGGGATCCGCCGGGCCCGCGCGGCGGAGGCACCGGGAGCCCGGCCTGCTCGTCCGCCGCGACGCGGTTGCGCGGCAGGGCCCGCTGGACGAGGGCGTGCGCGGTCAGCACGCGGCGGTTGCGGCCCAGCGACGGCGGCAGGACGAGATACCCGAGGCGCACCAGGCGCGGGTAGTGCTCGATGAGCGCGGCCTCGGCCTGCTCGACGTCGACGGGGGCGGGGAGGGGGCGGGGGGCTGTCGCTTGCTGCTCCACGATCCATAGAACGAGTGAATGGTGAGATGGTCACCTCACACCCCTGGGAGTGCCCCGGCCCCGGGTGCGTCACCCTGCGTCACCCGCGGAGGGCGTCAGGCGATGCAGCGCGCCCGGATGCGGTCGACCGCGTCGTCGGAGATGCCCAGGCCGCCGCGGACGTACGCCTCCACGCCGCCGTAGGTGCGCTCCATCTCCTCCAGTGCCGCCGTCAGGTACGCCGAGCGCACCCCGAGGATCGCGTCGGCGATCTCCGGGTCGCCGCCCGCGGCGGTGAAGCGGTCGCTGAGCGGGGCGAAGGCGGCGCGTACCGCCGGGTTCACCGCGAGGTACTCGGCGCGGACCGCCTCCTCGTCCGCGCCCAGGAGCAGCAGGATCACGGCGGCCGCCCAGCCCGTACGGTCCTTGCCCGCCGTGCAGTGGAACAGCAGCGGGCCGCAGTCCGGCTCGGCGAGCGCCGACAGCAGGCGGGCGTAGGCGGCGCAGGCGGACTCCGACGTGACGAAGGAGCGGTACGAGTCGCAGAGCAGCTTCTCGGCCTTGCCGCTGCCCAGGTGCTCCTCGGCGAGGGCGGGGCTGCCCAGCACGGAGTCGAGCCTGGCCGGCACGCCGTCGCCCGCGGCGCGGGCCGCCACGCTGTCGGCCATGACGTCCGCGACGATGAGCCGGGCCCCGGCCGGAACCTGGTCGGGCCGCTCCTCCCGTTCGTGCTCGGTACGCAGGTCGACGACCGTGTGGATGCCGAGGGCGGCGACCGCGGGGTCGGCGGCGGGGTCGAGCCGGTCCAGCTGGCCCGAGCGCAGCAGCAGGCCGGGGCGGACGGCGGAGTCGCCGGTCAGCGCGATGCCTCCGAGGTCACGGAGGTTGATGATGGTCGAGGCGTCGAACTGCGGCATGCGGGCGTCTCCTGTGTCTGTAGCGCACAGCGTGTCTGATATTGATCAGATATCTGCCGTTTATCTACCGTTATTGTGCCCAACAGACCCGAAGCCCGCGCCCGCACCCCTCACGCTGCGCGATGCGGAGGCCAGGGGTGGTCGGGCGCCCCGTGCCGCCGAGGCCGCCTACGGCGTCACCGCCCAGTCGGCGAACTGCGCCGTCCCCCGCGCCCCGCTGCCGTCGTTGCCCGCGGTCAGGAACAGGCCGACGTCCTGGGAGGCGGCCGTGCCGGGGACCTTCGCCGTGGCGACCGGGAGCCACGTCGTGCCGTCCGCCGCGTACTCCGCGGTGAACTCGCCGGGCCCCGTGCGCGTCAGCCGCAGGGAGACCGGGGCGCGGACGCCGGCCACCTGCCGGTAGGCGTCGAACGTCCCGTCGCCGTTCGCGTCGTACGACAGCACGACGCCCTGCCCGGGCGTCACCGCGAGGTTCACCGCGCCCGCCGACCACCGCGTGCCGAGCGCGTTCCGCGCGATGATGCCCGAGCGGGCCCAGGCGTTCGTGTCGGTCTGGCTGAGGACCCGCACCCGGACGCTCGCGCCGACGCCCAGCGCCCCCGCCCGGTACACCGCGCCGAACTCCTCGGTCCGCTTCCACAGGTCGTCGCCGGAGCCGTCGATCGCGAAGCGGTCCTCGCCCAACTGCCCGAAGACGGCGGCGTTGTTGGTGACCGTGCGCCAGCCGGCGGACAGCGGCCCGGCCAGGAACAGCGTTCCGGCCCGCACGGCCCGCACGGGCTCCTCGCCCTGCGGCCCGTAGCGCGCGCTCACCTCGTACGGAAGCGGCTGCAACGGCCGTTCCAGGGGCGCCGCGGGAGCGGTGACGCGCCAGCGGGCCGACAGCGTGGCGCCGGGCTCCAGCCGCGGCACCGATGTGGGGCCCTGCGCGCCCGCGGGCAGGCCCGAGACGGCGAGGTCGGCGCGGCCCGTGGCGCGGAAGCCGTTGGTGTTGGTGAGCGAGGCGGTCAGCGCCGCCGTGCCGCCGGGCGCGACGGCCACCGGGTCGAGCGTGCTCGCGAGCGTCCCCTGGTAGGGCAGTGCGGCCAGGGTGTCCCGCACGCGCAGCGCCGTACGGTACGGGTCGCCCACCGGCCGCTGCGGGTGCTCGGTGCGCTCGCGCGTCCAGAACTCCTCTATCGTGAACCAGCCCACGGCCCGCGGCGCCCGCCCCACGCGCAGGGAGTCCTCCAGCTCCTCCAGCAGGCGCCGCCAGCGCGGCAGGTAGAAGTCGCCCACGAGGCCGTGCCAGTCGCGGCTCGCGTAGTCGTGCAGCTTGCCGCCGTCGGACGTGCTCCGCTCGCCCCACACCGTGACGAGCACGCGCGCGGTGCGCTCCAGCTCGGCGGCCTCGTCCGCGTCGGAGCCCATCGCCCGGGCGGCGGCGGTCCAGGGGCCGAGCATGAAGGCCTTGTGCGTGCCCGCGACGTCGTCGGCGAGCCGCATCAGCTTCAGCCACAGCGCGGACAGCGCGCGGAAGGCGGTGCGGTCCTTGCGCGCGTACGCCTCCTTGAGCTGGGGGAGGAGCTGCCGGCTGCGGTGGGCGAGGGCCTGGCGGGCCACGTCGACCAGGTCGTAGCGGTACGTGTCCGCGCCGCGCAGGCCCGCCGCGACGCCGAGCAGCCCGCCGAGGGCGGCGTCGAAACGGACCGGGTCGTAGGCGGGGGCGGTCGGCGCGTACTCGGCGGCGCGGTCCGCCCCGAGCGCCGGGCGGGCGGCGAAGAGGCTGTCGTGCGGGTCGCTGCGCTCGGGGGCGTTCTGCCGGTACGCGGTCTCGCCCAGCACCGTCCACGCCTCCCGCGCGGCCTTGTCCCCGCGGCCGTAGCGGAACGCGGCGTACGCGCCGAACCACTGCGCCCGGCCCGGCGCGCTCTCCAGCCACGCCAGCTCGGAGAAGTACTCGAAGGCCGCCGGGTCGCGGTCGGCGCCCTCGGGCATGTACGCCGTGCCGGCCAGGGCGCTGCCCGGCTTGTCGCGCCACGCGAAGAACCGCTCGTCCCACACGTGCGTCTTCGCGCCGAGCGTGGTGCGGCCGCCGTAGTTGGGGATGCTGCCGAAGGCGTACGGGGTGCCGCCCCAGTCCTTCTCGCGGTCGGTGACGCCCGTGAACCGGTCGGAGACGCCGTCGACGATGAGCATCCGCCGGCGGTCCACGGCGCCCAGCAGCTCCGGCAGCGGGTTGTCCTCCCAGCCGAGGATCACCCACGTCGCGCCCGGGTGCGCGGTGCGCAGGGCTTGCTCGACGGCCTGCGCGGCGGCCGCGACGGGCACGTCGCCCGCGGTGCCGCCCTCGTGCAGCAGGTCCATCTTGAAGTGCCCGGCCGGGCCGAGGAGACGGGCCTGGTGCTCGTAGAAGGAAGCGGCGACGCGGGCGAACGCGCCGGAGCGCGGGTCCAGCCAGTCCGGGCGCCGGAAGCCGTGCCAGATGCCCTGCGGGACGACGCGCGCGTCGGCGTTGCGGGAGGAGAAACCTTCCGGCACGGAGCCGTAGTAGCCGGGCAGCACGGGCGCCATGCCCAGCTCGCGCAGCCGGGCGGTGATCCGGGCGCCGAGGGCGGCACGGGAGTCGATGAGCTTCTGGCCGAGCGGGCCGCCGTAGCCGCTGAGGTTCTGCAGGAGCCACCACGGCTGGTGGGACGGGGCGGGCAGCCAGGCGCGGGCCTCGGCGTCGCTGTAGCCGAAGTCGAGGAGGACGCGCTGGTAGACCGCCTCGTGGCCGCTTATGACGAGGACCTCGTTGCAGCCGTGCAGGGCCAGGACGTCGATCATCCGCTCCCAGTAGGGCCAGTCGGCGTACGGGAGGGTGTAGCCGTCGTTGGTGTCGTTGAGGGCGAAGCGGTGCCGGAGCCTGCTCGCCCGTCTCAGGGGGCGGGCCGGGGCGGGGAGGCTGCGGGGCAGGTCCACGTGGCGCGCGCCCCAGGTGATGTGCGCCCCGCACACGTACTTGAGGTACCAGTGCACTCCCGTCAGCAGCACCGCGGGGCTCGTGCCGGCGACCTCGATCCGCCCTGTGCGGCCGGTCACTTCGAACCGGTCCTCGTCCCCGGCGCCTGCGAGCGCGGTCAGATGGAACTGCTCCGCGTGCCCCTTGCCCAGCAGCCGCACGAGGGCCGCCGCGGCGGGGGCGGTGTCGAACGGCGGGCGGTCCGCGGCCCGGGCGGGCGGCGCGTGGGAGGCGAGGACGGCACCGGCGCCGAGCGCACCGGCGGTTCCCAGCAGCAGGCGTCTCGACGGCTTCGGCTGGTCGGCCGGCTGACGGGTCGACTGATCCGTCGGCTGATGGGTCGGCTGATCGGTCATGGCGCTCTCCACTGTGCTGAATGCGACAACGGACGCGTGCGCGGCGCACGTTAACCGGCGTCACCAGAGGGAGCAATGGGGCGCGCTCGGCGTTCAGCCGTGATCGGTTGCCCAGTCGGCCGGTCAGCCCCGGTCGGGAGTGACTCGGATCCGGCCGGGGTCGGTCAGCCCCGGTCGAGATACGCCAGCACCGCGAGCACGCGGCGGTTGTCGTCGTCGGACGGCGGCAGACCGAGCTTCCCGAAGATGTTCGACGTGTGCTTGGCCACCGCCCGCTCGGTCACGTGGAGCTGCGCGGCGATCGCCGCGTTCGACCGGCCCTGGGCCATCAGCTCGATCACCTCGCGCTCGCGCGGCGTCAGCCCGCCCATCGGCCGGTCCTGCGATCGCCGCGACAGCAACTGCGAGATGACCTGCGGATCCATGGCCGTACCGCCCGCCGCGACCCTGCGGACCGCGTCCACGAACTGGTCGGCGTCGAAGACCCGGTCCTTCAGCAGATAGCCGACGCCGCCGCTGCCGTCCGCGAGCAGCTCCCGCGCGTACAACTGCTCCACGTGCTGGGAGAGCACCAGCACCGGCAGGCCCGGCGTCTCCCGCCGCGCGGCGAGCGCGCACTGCAAGCCCTCGTCGGTGAACGACGGCGGCAGCCGTACGTCCACCACCGCCACGTCCGGCCGCAGCTCGGCGAGGGCCCGGGACAGCTCGGGGCCGCTCTCCACCGCCGCCGCGATCTCGAAGTCGTACGCCTCCAGCAGCCGGACCAGACCGTCCCGCAGCAGGAACAGGTCTTCGGCGATCACAACGCGCACGGGCACTCCAACGTCGGCGGGGACAGCGCCCCTCGACGGCCGGGAGGGCGGGGGCGGTTCCCTCCTATGGTCGCCGATCCCGCGGCCCGTCGATCAGTGCCTGCGGGCAGCTCGTCTCCGCAGTGAGGACAAGCCCGCCGCAACGGCGACGCGTCACGACGGCCGGGAGTCCGGCGGACGGCGCGGTCACCGGCACCGAGGCGCCCGTCATGACAGGGCGCAGGGGATCTCCATCGTGACCATGGTCGGCCCGCCGGCGGGGCTGCTCACTGCCAGCACGCCGTCCAGCGTGCCGATGCGCCGCTCGATGCCGGCGAGCCCGGAGCCCGCCGCGCGCCTCGTCCCGGCGGTGCCGTCCGCCGGGGCGACCGCCCCGCCGCGGCCGTTGTCCGTCACGGAGATCCGCAGCATGCCCTCCGCGTGATGTACGTCGAGCCAGACCCGCCGGGCCCCCGAGTGCTTGGCGGCGTTGGTGAGCACCTCGCTGACCGCGAAGTACGCCGCCGTCTCGACCGGCTCCTCGGCCCGGCCCGCCAGGTCCACGTCCACCTCGACGGGCAGCGGCATCCGCAGCGCCAGGGCCCGCAGGGCGTCGCCCAGGCCGCGCTCGGCGAGCACCGGCGGGTGGATGCCCCGTACGAGGTCGCGCAGCTCGGTCAGGGCCTCGGCGGAATTGGCGCGGGCCGCGGCGACGAGCTGCTTGGCGCGGGCCGGGTCCTTCTCGATCAGCGCCTCGATCGTGCCCAGGCTCATGCCCATGGCGACGAGGCGGGCCTGGGCGCCGTCGTGCAGGTCGCGCTCGATGCGGCGCAGCTCGGCCGCCGAGCTGTCCACCGCGTCGTGCCGGGACTCGGTGAGCCGGTCCACGCGCCGGGCCAGTTCGAGCTCCCGGGCCGTGGCCGGGCCGGGCGCGATCAGCTGCTTGGCCAGCAGGAAGTCCGCGCGCAGCAGGGGCCGGGCGAGGAAGAGGCCCAGGATCGACCAGACCAGGCCGAGCGGGGCCGCCAGATTGGCGGTGGACTGGTCGGTGATGTGGAGGAAGGTGAACCACAGGCCGCCGCCGGCCCGGTCGATCGGCTCCCAGACGCCGAGGGCGAGCACGACCCCCCACGGCAGGTAGAGCACGAGGGCGGGCGCCAGGACGGCCAGCAGCGTGCCGGCCGTCGCGTCCACCAGCAGCCACAGCAGGTCGCGCCAGGTGGCGGGGTCCTTGAGCAGGGCCGTGCAGAGCTCCACCTGGCCGGCGAGGCCGGGGCGCCGTTCGGGCAGCGGGCGGTACGGCTCGGGGATCTCCACGCACGTCCACGCCTTCGCCTGGCGGCGGCGCAGGGAGGCGTGGGCCCGGAGGGCCCTCACGGCCAGGGGGGTGGTGAACAGGCCGATGCCCAGGATCGTGAACGCGATCGAGAGCACGGTGAGCACGAACAGCAGGATCGACGTCGCCATGCCGAAGATCGCCAGCCATAGGCCGCGCGCCGCCGTCAGCAGTGCGTTGCTGATCTTCTTCATCCGGTGTCCCCCTGGTGCTGTGCTCCCGGGCCCGCGGCTCGGGCCCGGGAACCAGTGTGGACGACCGCCTCATGATCGTCACGGGGGGTGCCGCCCCGGTGATGGTGTACCTAGCCCCACCCTCTGACCTCGGGGTTCGTCTACGGAACCGGGGCTTCGGGGGCGCGGGGGCCGCCGATCCGGATCAGTAGCCGACGGGCGGCGCGTACTTGTAGCCGACCCGGCGGACGGTCACGATCGACGCGCGGTGCTCGGCACCCATCTTGCGGCGCAGCCGGGCCACGTGGACGTCCACGGTCCGGCCGTCGCCCACGTGGCCGTAGCCCCACACGGTCGTCACCAACTGGTCGCGCGTGTGCACCCGGTGGGGGTGCGCGACGAGGTGGGCCAGCAGCTCGAACTCCAGGTACGTGAGGTCGAGCGGGCGCCCGGCCACGCTGGCCGTGCGCTGCTCGGGGTCGATGCTCACCAGTGCGTCCCCGCGGGTGGCGGCGGGCGCGGTCTCGGGGGCCTGCTGCTCGGCCGGGACGAGCACCAGATAGCCGATCATCGGCGGCTGGCCGGGCAGCGACGGCACGGTGTGCTGCGGCGCCGGCATCCAGGTGGCCGCGCCGGAGTGCAGCAGCTCGGCGACCGGCGGCACCTCGTCCGGCGAGACGGCCCGGAGCCGGTGGCGGTGCGCGGTATGCGAGGGGTGGGAGGGGTGCGTCGTGGCGTGCGGGGCGGCGGAGGCGGCCGTGGCGGTGGCCGCGGCGGACGGGGCGGGCACGGTGAGGGTACGGAGGTTCGTCATGGAGAGCTCAGCTCTTTCGCGCGAGAGACCGTCGAGGGGACGTGCGTGTGCGCGGGGCCGTTGGCCGGGACCGGGGACCGGCGGCTGACTTCGACGTGGGGGTCAGCGGGAGGAGAGGGCCTGCGCGGAAGTCGCGCGGCAACACACTCGGTCGAAGTCGTCGTGCTGACGGGAAGGCCAGAAGGGCTCAAGGTCGAAACGACCCGTCGCGGTGTTCTGGAAGCTGGCCATGCCCCTATTGAAGCATGACCCGCGACGGCGCAGCAGACTCCGGGTGGGGGCGGATACGCGACCTTGGCGTGATGCCCGCCACCCGCGAAGGGCCCGGCAAATACGGAGCAGTCGACTCCGGAAGGCGGGGGCGGACGGACCGGCCCCCGCGAGGCGATCACGCCGCGGGCAGCCGCCTGCGCCACTCCAGCGGCTCGACCCGTATCGCCCGGTCCGGATCACCGTCCCACTGCGAGGACAGGCCGGCCGCGGTGAGCGCGGCCACGACCTCCCGCCCCACGGCGACGGAGGCCTCTTTGCGGTCTTCCTCGTCCTTGTGAGCGCCGAAGGTCAGCAGCAGGCCGCCGCCGTCGGCGGCGTGCCGGGTGTCGTCGTGGTAGAAGAACACGAAGCCGTGATCGCCATCGGCGGCCTCGCCGCCGATCTCCGTGAAGGCGCAGTTGCCGCAGCAGGCGAAGTGCATCCGGGCCGTGACGCCGCTGCCGTTCAGCGCCGCGAACGCCGCCGCGACCCGGTCGGCGTCGGTCACCTCGGGCCAGCCCTCCTGCTCGGCCAGCCGCTCGCGCCACAGGCGGCGCACGATCCGGCGGGCGGCCGGCACGGAGAGCGGGGTGGCGCCGTCGGCGTGGAAGTGGTCGGAGACGGACTCGGTGATCTCCTCGGCCGTGCCGAACCCGCACCGGATCAGCCGCCCGGCTTCCGCTTCGGCCTCGGCCAGCAGCTCCGGATCCGGCTCAGCAGGGTCTTCGTCCTCCTCCTCCGGAAACCGGACCTGCTCCCAGGCGTACCCGTCCGCCCACCCCTCCTCGCCCCGCGCCCACGCCACGAACACGGCCGTCACCTCGCCGGCGCTCTCCATCCGCACCCCGAAGTGCCGCTCGGCCGTGCCCTCGCGGTACTCGACCTCGTACGGCCCGCCGTCCTCGTGCCAGGTCTGGATGTAATGGTCGCCGCCGCCCTCCGCCTCCCCGGCCCCCTCCGCGCGCTCGACCACCGCGAACCGGTCGCCTTCCCCACCCAGCCGGGCGATGACCCCCGCCAGCTCCTCGGCACTGACGCGCGAACGGACCTCACCGGACTCGGTGTTGACGGTGATGGGCAGCACGGATGACAGCATGGATCCCCCTCGCGGATGGGCCGCCCCCCGTTCGGCGACCGCGTAGGAATCATCCTGACACCCCCCACTGACAACGAGGCGCGTCAGGACTTCCCGGCGACGACCGGGTAGTGGTCGCTGAGGTTCGTGTACGTGTAGTCCTTGCCCCAGCTGGAGACCGTCCACGGTGCGGACGACTCCTTGACCACCGTGTTCTTCCAGGTCGCCGGGCGCGCGTGGCCGTTGCGGTGCAGGACGTAGTCGAGGTCCTCGCGGCCGTCCGTCGGATAGCGGTAGGCCGCGATCGAGTTCTCCTTCGTGTCGAAGGAGTACGGGTGGCCCGTGCGCTCCGTCGGCGGGGCGAGGTCGGCATTCGCGAGCAGGGCCGCGTATTCGCTTCCTTGCGAGTCCACATTCAGGTCACCGGCGACCATGACCTGCTCGTTCGAGGGAATGTTCTTCGCGTCCAGGAAAGCGTCGATCTGGCGGAACTGCTTCGCCCGGTCCGCCGCCGCCTCACCTGCCGCGCAGCCGCTGTCGGTCGATTGCGCGTGCGTTCCCACCACGTGCACCTTCACGCCGTTCACCTTCAGCACGACGTAAGCGAAACCCTTGTTGGACCACCAGTCCGCACCGCACGCGTCATTGAAGATCACCTGCTCCTTGCGGACGACCGGCCACTTGCTGAGCACCGTCACCCCGCCGTCCTCCGGCGTGGTGGACGAGTAATTCCCGCTCGTGGCGTCCCAGCCGTCCTTGCTGCGCCCGACGACCGGTGTCTGATACGGGTACGAGCCCGCCGCATTCGCCTTCAGCGCGTCGGAGGCGCCGTTGTCGAAGGCCTCTTGGAGGACGACGACGTCATTTCCCTGGAAGAAGCCGGCGGCCGGTATCTCCTTGGCGCGGTGGTCCTGACCCCAGTTGGGGTAGAGGTTCTTACTCATGAGGAAGGTGTTGTACGTGAGCACCTTCAATTCCGGAACATCGGCGGGCGAGGCGGCCTGAGCGGCTGCGCCGGGCACCGCGGCGGCGAACGCGACGGTGGCGAGGGTGATCGTGAGCGCGGGCTTGAGGTTCGGCATTGCCACATCAAATCAGCCACTGTTACTTCCCGACATCATTACGGTGATCAATTCCCCTACGCGGGGCGACGACTTCGTGCCGCGTCTTCGTGTCGCGTTCGTGCATGACTCGTTGAGTGCGTTGGAAGAGTGGAAGAGATGCGGTGACCACCCACCGTGAGGAGTTCCCATGCCCCCGCCCCTGCACCAGGGTCTCGTGCTCGATTTCGGCGGCGTCCTGACCACCCCGATCGCCGACTGCACCCGGGCCTTCTGCCTGCGCGAAGGCCTCGCGCCCGACGCGTTCCTCCAGGTCATCTCCACGGACCCGGAAGGCCGCGAGATCTACGCACAGCTGGAGCTCGGCCGGATCGGCCAGGCCGAGTGGAACGAACGCACCGCCGCACTGCTCGGCGTCGCCCCCGGCAATCTGATCGGCCGGGTCCTCGCCGACCTCCGCCCCGAGCCCCTGATGCTCGCGGCGGGCCAGGCGGCCCGCCGCGCGGGCGTGAAGGTGGGCATCCTGTCCAACAGCCTCGGCTCCGGCCCCTACGACCCCTACCGGGGCTACGGCTTCGGCACCCTCTACGACGCCGTGGTGCTGTCGGGCGACCACGGCCTCCGCAAGCCGGAGCCGGGGATCTACCCGCTCATCCTGAAGGAGCTGCGGCTGCCCGCCGAGGCCTGCGTCTTCGTGGACGACTCGGCCCGCAATCTGCCGCCCGCCCAGGACCTCGGCATGACCACCGTCCTGGACGCCGATCCCGCGGAGACGGTGAAGAAGCTCGAAGAGCTGTTCCGGCTCCCGCTGAGGTGACCGGCCGGCCCCACCGAAAGGAGTTCGGAGTCCAGTGAACATCGACGGCTCCACCGTGCTCGTCACCGGCGCCAACCGCGGCATCGGACGGGCGCTCGTCTCCGCGTTCCTGGCGCGCGGCGCCCGTCGCGTCCACGCCGCCGCCCGGAATCCGGCCGCGCTCGAACCGGTCGTGGCCGAAGCCCCGGACCGCGTGGTCCCGCTGGCGCTGGACCTCACCGTGCCTGCCACGATCGACGCCGCGGCGGAAGCGGCCGCCGACGTCACCCTGCTCGTGAACAACGCCGGCACGCACGCCGTCGGCCACCTCCTCGACATGGACTTCGGCGCCGTCGAGGACGTGATGCGCACCAACTACCTGGGCACCCTGCGCGTCCTCCGGGCCTTCGTGCCCGTCCTGGAGCGCAACGGCGGCGGGGCCGTCGCCAACGTCATCAGCGTCGGCGCCTTCGGGGGCACGCCGTCGCTCGGCGGATACCCGGCCTCGAAGGCCGCGCTGCACCTGATGACGCAGGCCGTACGGGCGGACCTCGGCCCGCGCGGCATCGCCGTCCACGCCGTCTTCCCGGGGCCCGTCGACACCGACATGATCGCCTACGTCGTCCGCAACGAGCCCGCGTTCGCGGACTTCCCGCTGGCACCCGTCGCCGAGGTCGCCGCCGCCACGCTCGACGGCCTGGAGGCGGGCGAGGAGGACATCTTCCCGGACGCGTTCGCCGCCCAGGTGGGGCGGGAGTGGAGGGCCGACCCGAAGTCCGTGGAGAGAAGGCTGACGGGGATCCCGTAGGCCGTGCGGACCACGTGCCGCTCAGCCGTGCGGACCACGTGCCGCTCAGGGGATGTGCCGGCGCCGCTCAGGCCGTGTGCCAGTGCCGCGCCGCCGGCCCGTGGTGCGTGGCCAGGGCGCGGTCCAGGTTCGTCGCGGCGCTGATCAGGGCGAGGTGGGTGAACGCCTGCGGGAAGTTCCCGAGCGCCTCGCCCGCGGGCCCGATCTCCTCGGCGTACAGGCCGAGGTGGTTCGCGTGGGTGATCATCTTCTCGAAGACGTAGCGGGCCTCGCCGACCCGCCCGGAGCGGGCCAGCGCCTCGACGTACCAGAACGAGCACAGGTTGAACGTTCCCTCGCCGCCGTCCAGGCCGTCGCTGCCGTCGGTCCGGTAGCGGTGTACCAGGCTGTCGCTGACCAGCTCCTCCTCGATCCGCCGCACCGTGGACAGGAACCGCGGGTCCTTGGGCCCGGAGAACTTCACCAGCGGCATCACCAGCAGCGAGGCGTCCAGCGTCGGGCTGCCCGGGTACTGGCAGTACGCGCCGAGGTCCGGCGCCCAGCAGCGGTCCTGCACGAACCGGTACGCGGCCGCGGCCGTGTCCCGCCACTGCTCGACGGGGGCCGGCATGCCGCGGTGGCGCGCGATGCGCATGGCCCGCTCGAAGGCGACCCAGGTCATCAGCGCGGAGTACGTGAAGCGCTGCCGGCCGCCGCGGGTCTCCCAGATCCCGTCGTCGGGCTCCTCCCAGTTCTTCTGCAGCCAGTCGAGCTGCCGGGCGAGCGCCTCCCACAGCTCGTACGAGATGGGCTCGGCGTGCTTGTTGTACAGGTAGACGGAGTCCATGAGCTCGCCGTGGATGTCGAGCTGGGTCTGGCCGGCCGCGGCGTTGCCGATCCGGACCGGGCGCGCGCCGTTGTAGCCGCAGAGGTGGTCCAGGACCGTCTCGGGCAGGTCGGGGCGGCCGTCGATGCCGTACAGCACCTGCAAGCCGGTGCCGGGCGGGGCCTGCACGCAGCGCTGGTGGAGCCAGTCGATGAACGCGGCGGCCTCCTCCGTGAAGCCCAGCCGCATCAGTGCGTAGAGCGTGAAGGCGGCGTCGCGGACCCAGGTGTAGCGGTAGTCCCAATTGCGGCCGCCGCCCGGGGCCTCGGGCAGGGACGTGGTCGCCGCGGCGACCAGGGCGCCGGTCGGCTGGTAGACCAGCAGCTTCAGGGCCAGCGCCGAGCGTTCGACGACCTCGCGGTAGCGGCCCCGGTACTGCGACTGCCGCAGCCAGCCGTCCCAGTACCGCAGCGTCATGTCCAGCAGCCGCGTGGCCTCCGTGCAGTCCAGCGGGCGCACCACGCCCTCCCGTACGGCACCTTCCCCGCCCCACTGCGCGGCGAGCTCCAGCGGCTGTCCGGGCTCCAGCGTCACCGTCGCGCGGGCGGAGCCCCCGTCGCCGGGCGTCAGGGGCGCGGAGGAGCGCAGCACGAGGCAGCCGGCCGGGCTCGCGAAGACGGCGCCCGCGCCGGGGACGGGCGTGACCGTGTGCGGGGCGCGGCCGTAGTCGAACGCGGGCCGGCAGTAGACGTCGATCACGGCCCGGCCGCGCAGCACCCGCACCTCCCGCACGATCTGGCGGGTGCCCGAAGCCGGGCAGGACGGGTGGTCGGGCACCATGAAGTCGTACAGCTCGGCCACCGAGTCCCGGCCGAGGAACCGGGTCAGCAGCACGTTCGAGTCGGGCATGTACATCTGCTTGGTGCGCTCCGCGCCACGCACCGTGACGGAGAACGACCCGCCGCGGTCGGCGTCGAGCAGCGACCCGAAGACGGAGGGCGCGTCGAAGCGGGGCAGGCAGCACCAGTCGATCGTGCCGTCCGCCCCGACGAGCGCCACGGTGTGCAGATCGCCGATGATCCCGTGGTCCTCGATGGGCAGGTAGCCGGGTTTCATGGGCCCCTCCTCCGCGGAGCGGGCATGCCACACCACCCGTTATACCGCTGGTAGCGGCCGGGTGCCTGCGCTCTTTCGTCAGCCCCTGCGTGCTCCCGTCAGCCGGCGGGCTGCGACCGTGACAGCGCCTCCCGTACGGCCTCCTCCGTACGCCCCACCACCGCCGTGCCGTCGTCGGCGGTGATGATCGGCCGCTGGATGAGCTCGGGGTGCTCGGCCAGGGCCTTGATCCACCGCTCGCGCGCGCTCGCGTCGCGCGGCCAGTCCTTGACGCCGAGCTCCTTCGCCGCCGCTTCCTGGGTGCGCGTGATGTCCCACGGCTCCAGGCCGAGCCGGTCGAGCATCGCGCGGAGCTCGTCCTCGCCGGGGACGTCCTCCAGATAGCGGCGCACGGTGTACCCGGCCCCTTCGGCGTCGAGCAGGCCGATGGCGCTCCGGCACTTCGAACAGGCGGGATTGATCCAGATCTCCATGCCGCACACCGTACCGCGCACCACCGTCAAATCCCGCCTGAGCTGGGGCGATTGTCAGTGGTGGGCAGTAAAATCGAAGGCATACGAGAGAGGCTGTGACCCCCCTCAGGAGGAACGCCGATGGCCGTAGCCGCACCCACTCTTCCCGATCTCCCGAGCCTTGCCACGCTGCCGAAGAAGCCGATGCCCGCGGGCCGGCCGCGCGCGTGGTACGAATCCCACAACCGCCAGCTGAAGGCCATGCGCCTGGCGATCGCGCTCCTGCACTCCGGGGTCTACCGCCCGGAGCAGGCGAGCAACCGCCGGATAAGGGCGACCGCGGTCAGCATCGGGGTCCACACGCCCTCCGACACGACGTGCCGGGCGGTGCGCTCCCTCATCCACGACGCCGCCAACTACTGACAGGAGCGGCAGGGGCCTCTCCCGGCGCGGCCGACGCCCGCATGCGGACCCGCGAACTTGCCCATACCGTGGCAAAGGGTTCGTCATGTCGTCGCTGGTCATCACTGACCATCACTGACCATCACTGGTCGTCACCGGGAGAGGCCCATGCCTGCTCGTACGCTCAAGGACAAGGTCGTCGTCATCGGCGGCGCGTCGAAGAACCTCGGCGGCCTCGTCGCCCGCGAGCTCGCCCGGGACGGCGCCAGGATCGTCGTCCACTACAACAGCGACTCCTCGCGCGACAAGGCGGAGCAGACGGTCGCGGACGTGAAGGAGGCCGGCGGCGACGCCTTCGCCCACCAGGGCGACCTGACGAAGGTCGCCGAGGTCGGGAAGCTCTTCGACGCGGCCGTGCGGACGTTCGGCAGGGTCGACCACATGGTGAACACCGCCGGCATGGTCATCAAGAAGCCGATGACCGAGACGTCGGAGGAGGAGTTCGACAAGATGTTCGCCGTCAACAGCAAGGCGGCGTACTTCATGATGCGTGAGGCCGCCAAACGCATCGAGCGCGACGGCTCCATCGTCACCGTCGTGACTTCCCTGCTCGCCGCGTACACCGGCCTCTACTCCGTCTACGCCGGCAGCAAGGCCCCCGTCGAGCACTTCACCCGCGCCCTCTCCAAAGAGCTCTTCGGGCGGAACATCTCGGTGAACAACATCGCCCCCGGCCCGATGGACACCCCGTTCTTCTACCCGGCCGAGACGGACGACTCCGTCGCGTACCACAAGTCCTCGTCCATGAACGGCGACCTCACCAAAATCGAGGACATCGTCCCGTACGTGAAATTCCTGCTGACGGACGGCTGGTGGCTCAACGGCCAGACCCTCTTCATCAACGGCGGCTACACCACTCGCTGACGTGGGGCTGACATAGGGTTGCCGCTTATGTGGCAAGGACAGCAGTCTCCGGGGGACCCGCGGCATCCGCAGGGCGGGCAAGCGAATCCGTATCAGCAGCCGAGCCCGTACGGGCCGCCGCCGCAGCCGCCACGAGGCGGGAGAAACAGGACGAAGGTCATAGCCATAGCCGCGGCGACGGCCGTCGTCATCGCCGCGGGCGTCACCGGTTTCCTCGTCCTGGGCGGCGACAAGGACGCCGAGGCGAAGAACCCGAAGCCCGCCACGAGCCCCTCGTCAGCCGCCCCGAGCACGGACCCCGGCGCGTCGGCCGGCACCGACAACCCCCGCGCGGACCGCGACCCCAAGCCGGTCGTCCCCGGCTGGAAGGTCGTCACGAACCCCGCGAAGGGCATCGCCTTCGACGTGCCCCCCGAGTGGGACCGCAAGCAGTCCGACTGGGTCACCTACGTCGCCGAGAACGACGACCCCGAGGACAAGCCGCTCGTCGCCTTCATGGCACCGGCGATGCTCGACCCGACGTGGTGCAGCACCGGCAGCGGCGACAAGAAGGAAAACATGGCCCTCGCCGCGGCCGGCTCCCGCAGCGAACGCGGCCAGGACCCCGAGGCCGCCGCCCGCGCCAACGCCGAGGCCTGGCTCTACGGCTTCTACACCCAGCCCGACAAGAAGAAGATCAAATCCGCCCCGGCGGAGCAGCACACCACCACGTCCGGCCTGTCCGGCACCGTGGTCACGTCCTCCACCTCGGGCGTCCCGAAGAAGAACAAGTGCGCCTCCGACGGCAAGGCCACCGCCTTCGTCTTCAAAAACCCCAAGGGCAACGAATACACGTCCTGGACCCTCTTCGCCGCAAAGGACGTCAAGAACGAACTCCCGGACGACACGGTCCGCAAAATCCTCAACACGGTCCGGCTCTTGGAGCCCGCCAAGTAGCAGAACACGTGTGGGCCGCCACCCGAATTCGGGTAGCGGCCCACACGCGTGGTCAGCCCGGCGTCTTAGATGTCGAAGTAGCACATAAACATCACTCTGAGCTGTATAGATGCGTGCCTCCGGAGAGGTTGGCGCACAACCGGTGCGCACCGGAGGCTGCTTGCGAAGTGAGTGGCTGTACTGGTGCGAGGCGGTACGGAGCCATGTTGAGCGTTGCGTACAGGCTGTGGCGACGGCTGATGGGTGAAGGATTGGGTTCGGCGGAATGGCGGCACGCCTGGAGCTGGCACTGCTCCGTACCGGAGCTCCACGATGCCGCGCACGCGGCCCGGCCGTCGACCGACAGGCGCCCGGAGTGACGGTGCCGTCGAGGGACATGAGGCGGCAGCAAAGGTGCCACCCACTCGCACAAGCCTCCTATTGTGAGGGGGGTATGACGAAACAGTGATCGATTACAACGTCAGCGCCCACTGGTTCGCTGACGATCCAGACTGGCTGAACTCCCTCGTCTCATCACTCGATCGCGGCCACGGCGTTAGCAGCGTTCTGCCGCTGACCGTGATCCGTAGAAGAGGTGCTGGAGTGGCTAGAGCTCGCCAGCGGCGTCGATGCATGGAAGAAGTCTGCCAACCGAAATTCGCTGCGGCTCGACCTTGACGAGTCTCCACCAGTGCGATCGGGACCTCGCTGCGAGCACACATCGCCGCACTGCTCGCACATTTCCAGGCCCCTCCGAGCGGCTCGACGGTAGTCCCGCGGCGCTTTTGGCGCAGCCACCAGGCACCCGCGTCCACGCCATTTGGGCCGATGTCACCATGGCCGCGAAGGATCTCCTTGAAGCGCTCGGCCATGACGAGGCTGTCCGCGCCAGCTGGGGTGATCTCATGGCCACAGCCCAGGACCGTTCTTTGGAAGGCCGGGAGTGCCGCCGATTGCTGAACTGCTCTACGGCCAGTTGCGCAGACGCGGCCTCAGCGCGCAGCAGACCTTCCGGAACCTTGTCTCCGGGGTCGCATTCGGTCGTCCCGACGATATCCCCGGTTTCGAGGACGGCGCGGGTGACGTCGATGAGGCTGGCGTTTTTGAGGCGATGCAGGCATGACTTCGCGCAGGCGCCCCCAGACGCCCGGCTCTCGATCAGATTAGAAACTGGCCGTGGGCGGTCGACTTCGATATCCCCAGGCAGAGTGGCACCTGCCGCCAGGCAGACCCGCTAACCAGAACGTAGATGATGGCCGCGAGCAGCGTCTCATCAGGCGAATCTTACGTTCCGCCGCCCTGCGATTTCCCGCAACCCGTCCGGAATGATCCAACTCCACATACTCCACCCCATGAAGGGATCAATATCCGCCTCACCACGTAGGGCGCGGTCTAAGTGATATGTGCGCTTCCTGTGAGGCGGGGGTCGCAGGAGGGCGGCTTGCATCGGCAAACATGGTTCACCCGAAAAGAGTATTCGTAGGAAGTCGGGATTCAAGGGAACGTCGTCGCGCCATGCTTTTCTCGACCACCTGGAGCTTAATTCGGAGGCCGGATCGTGTTGGATATTTTTTCCTGTACGGAGCGGTACGTTCTAGAGGCATTCGCTGGCACTGCGGTATGTGTGCATACGGGTGATGTGGGGGAGTGTGCTGTCCAGCGGCATCCTGGGTACTCCCGTTTCCGTAGCGAGATGATGGACGATCTGACCAGAAGGAAGGGGAAGCGCTCTAAGCGCTGGGAGGCGCTCATCGCAATGGGGAGACTGGCTGACATGGGCGGTGACGATACGTGGAAAATGGCCTTCGTTGACTGTCTTTCACCCGTACTTCGGCGGCGCTCGCGAATTATTGCGCGAGATCTTCGTACGGATTTTGAGGATGTGCTCTCCGACATGTTCGAGGCTACGCTTCTCGCGTGGGTGGACACGGAACGGGGGTGCCCACCAGGGAGTGTGCGCCACTATGTGATCAAGAGCGCTTACGATATCGCTTACAAGAGAGCTAGGGCGTATGGGGAAGAGCGATCGTCTGATGGCATGGATGACCTTCCCTCGTTGCCGGAGGCCCCGTCAGAATTTACGATGAAGGCTTCGGTCATCGTAAATCTTGCTGACGTGCGAGATCCGGTCGTTGCCGAACAGATTCGTGGCGAGCGCTTCGGTGCCCTCCTGCGGAAGATGGGCTACGTCGAACGCATGGCGTCGTTCCACCAGGAGATCCGTAACGGACTCCACCCTGGGATCGCGCAGAAGGTTCTGAAGGGTGGAGCGGTGACAAGAGCCTGGGTCGATGGCGTGGAGCGGTACTACTACGTATCTGATTTCTACCCAAAATTCATGGGGCTGCGTGACGCCGCCAAAGTGATGGGGATCGCCGAGTCTGCTGCATATCGAAAGGTCAGGGATGGGGATTTCCCCTTCCCTGTGAATTCATCCGGGCGGAGCTATCAGGTGTCCGTGAGGGCGCTCATGCATCATATGGAAATCCCGGATGCGATCGTTCACATGGATGACGTGGAGAACGGGGCGGGGTATGCCGGGTAGCCGGTCGCACGGTCTTCATCCATGCCGCCCCACGGGCCCCGTGCGTCTCGGTGATCGGCGTAGCGATGGCGCTTGTCCCCGCTGAAGAACTCCGAAGCAGGAATGCGGCCGATGGCCGGCCCGAGTGTGATGCCACGGCCTCCTAGCAGCCTGGCACGGATGACACTCCTCCCCCGAGGGGAATCCGTCGGCCAAGGATCGATAGGTCGGCCACACCCGTCCGGGTGACTGCGCGACGCGGTCGGGAACGCCCCGCCGCGCAGGCGGCGACCCGTCCAACGACCGTGGGCCGTGCTCTCCTTCTTGACGGGAAAGGACACGGCCCACGGCCCAAGTACCGCCCAGAGCGCTACAAGGCGGCTCTGGCCTGCGCACTTTCTAGATGTCGAAGTACATCTCGAACTCGTGCGGGTGCGGGCGGAGCTGGATCGGGGCGATCTCGTTGGTGCGCTTGTAGTCGATCCAGGTCTCGATCAGGTCGGAGGTGAAGACACCGCCGGCCTGGAGGTACTCGTTGTCGGCCTCGAGGGCCTCGAGGACGGCCGGGAGGGACGTCGGGACCTGGGGGACGTTGGCGTGCTCGTCGGGGGCGAGCTCGTAGAGGTCCTTGTCGATCGGCTCGGCGGGCTCGATCTTGTTCTTGACGCCGTCGAGGCCGGCCAGGAGGAGGGCCGAGAAGGCGAGGTACGGGTTCGAGGACGGGTCCGGGGCGCGGAACTCGACGCGCTTGGCCTTCGGGTTGGAGCCCGTGATCGGGATGCGCATGGCGGCGGAGCGGTTGCGCTGGGAGTAGACCAGGTTGACCGGGGCCTCGAAGCCGGGGACCAGGCGGTGGTAGGAGTTCACCGTGGGGTTGGTGAAGGCCAGCAGCGACGGGGCGTGCTTGAGGATGCCGCCGATGTAGTAGCGGGCGGTGTCCGAGAGGCCGGCGTAGCCCTGCTCGTCGTAGAAGAGGGGCTCGCCGCCGGTCCACAGGGACTGGTGGACGTGCATGCCCGAGCCGTTGTCGCCGAAGATCGGCTTCGGCATGAAGGTGGCGGTCTTGCCGTTGCGCCAGGCGACGTTCTTCACGATGTACTTGAAGAGCATCAGGTCGTCGGCGGCGGCGAGCAGCGTGTTGAACTTGTAGTTGATCTCGGCCTGGCCGGCGGTGCCGACCTCGTGGTGCTGGCGCTCGACCTGAAGGCCGGCCTTGTCCAGCTCCAGGGAGATCTCCGCGCGCAGGTCGGCGAAGTGGTCGACCGGCGGGGCCGGGAAGTAGCCGCCCTTGTAGCGGACCTTGTAACCGCGGTTGTCCTCGACCGCACCGGTGTTCCAGGCGCCGGCCTCGGAGTCGATGTGGTAGAAGGACTCGTTCGCCGCGGTGTTGAAGCGCACGCTGTCGAAGACGTAGAACTCCGCCTCCGGGCCGAAGTACGCGGTGTCCGCGATGCCCGTGGAGGCGAGGTAGGCCTCGGCCTTCTTGGCGATGTTGCGCGGGTCGCGGCTGTACTGCTCGCCCGTGATCGGGTCGTGGATAAAGAAGTTGATGTTGAGAGTCTTGTCCCGGCGGAACGGGTCCATCCGGGCCGTGGACAGGTCCGCGCGCAGGGCCATGTCGGACTCGTGGATCGCCTGGAAACCGCGGATCGAGGAGCCGTCGAAGGCGAGCTCCTCGTTCGGGTCGAAGGCCGCGGCCGGGATCGTGAAGTGCTGCATCACGCCAGGCAGGTCGCAGAATCGGACGTCGACGAACTTGACGTCCTCATCCGAGATGAACTTCTTGGCCTCGTCGGCGTTCTGGAACATCCAACTCCTCCTAGCCCGGCCGCACGCGGTCGGGGATTGCTTCGGTGGCGCGGTCCGTATCGCACCGGCGCGCTGCGGCCGACCCTAGAGAGACGGGATTTCCCGGGCATGACCCATTTGTTTCGCCGAGGTTAACCGGGGTGCGGCCCGGATGTGCTGTGTAACACGGCCTTCCGACCCCGGGCGGAAGGGAACGAATACGGGCGCAGTACCGTGGACGGGTGGACAACAGGCAAGCAATCGGCTCATGGCTCTCCGGCCCGCGCGCGGCCGCCGAGGAGATGGGCGTCGACTTCGGGCACCGGGGCGAGCGCCTCGGGCTCCCGGCGGACGGGCCCGGCTCCATCGCCCCGCTCGGGCGGCGCATCGGCGCCGTCTTCATCGACTGGGCGCTGTGCATGCTCATCGCCTACGCCTTCCTCGCGGACGGCAAGCCCCAGCAGGCCGGCAACTGGGCCCTGCTGATCTTCTTCGTACTCAGTGTCGTCACCGTCGGTACGGTCGGCTGCACCCCTGGCAAGCGCCTCCTCGGGCTGCGTGTCGTCGCCGAGGGCGGGGGCCGGCTCTCCCTGCCCCGCGTCCTCTTCCGCAGCGTACTCCTCGCGGTCGTCATCCCGGCCGTCATCTGGGACCGCGACACCCGCGGGCTCCACGACCGGCTCGCCCGCGCCGTCCAGGTGCGGATCTGACCGCACGGAGGAGACAGCAACGACGAGGGCGGGGCGGAAACCGAAAAGGTTTCCGCCCCGCCCTCGTCGTTCGCTCTGCTGTCCAGGCTTTCTAGCGGCCCTTCGGCATCCGCGCGCCCTTCGGCAGCGGACCCTTCGGGATCGGCATGTTCTTCATCGGGTCGCCCATGGCCCGCAGCCGGTCGGTGGTCGCCGTCACCTTGTCGCCCGGGACCACGCGCGGCAGCTTCGCCAGCGTCGTGCGGAGCTTCTTCAGCGGCAGCTGGCCCTCGCCGTTGCCGATGATGAAGTCGTGCACCGGGACGTCCGTCATGCGCGCCATCTTGCGCTTCTCGGCCGCCAGCAGGGCCTTGACCCGGCCGGGGTTGCCCTCGCCGATGAGCACGATGCCGGCCTTGCCGATCGCGCGGTGGACCATGTCCTCGTCACGGTTGAACGCGACGGCGGTCGTGGTCGTCCACTGCCGGCCCATCTGGCCTTCCATGATGGCCGCGGCCGCGCCGCGCTGGCCCTCGATCTTGCTCTGGTAGGCGCGCTGGGCGCGCTGGCCGAAGACGATGGCCATCGCGAGGAACGCCAGCAGGACGCCGAGAATGCCCAGGTAGACCGGGTGGCCGATAGCGAAGCCCACGGCGAGCAGGACACCGAGGGTCACGATGCCCACGCCTGCGACGACAAGACCGACCTTCGGGTCGGCCTCTCGCGTCATCTTGTAGGACAGGACGATCTGCTGCAGTCGCCCCTGCTTCTCAGTCTCAGGTGTTGCCTTCCTCGCCATAAGGCGAAGTTTACGTCGCCTGCGGACCGGGGGCCGCCACGGCCTCCAGCACGTGCTGCGCCTCGCGCCGGTCCTTGGCCCGGCGGCGGTCCTCCAGCACCGCGGTCCAGGCGTTCCGCCGCGCGGTGCGCTGGCCACCGCGCATCAGCAGCCCCTCCAGGGCCCGCAGGGCCCCGGTGACGGACGGGGGCCGCACGGCGAGCGTGGTGGGCAGGGCGGAAGCGGCACGGGTGGCTGTCGCCATGGCTGCGTGGGCGGGCGCGGCCTGCATGTCGTTGTCCCCTCGGGAGCGGAAGTGATCAGTGGGCAGCGGGGGGCTGGAGGTGCGTACCGGCGAGGAAGGTCGTACGTGCGGAAAGGTCGTACGTACTGAAGGCGTACTGAAGGGTCGTACGTACGGGGAACTGCTGTGCGTGCCCCTATCGTCACGGAACGGTGTTACCAATGGATGACCTCTTGGTCAAACACCTATGAAACGTTGACGCGGCCCGTACCTTCCCCCACCGTCCGGCAGGGGAGACACGGGCCGCGTCCATGAGCGTGTGCAGGGCCGAAGCCGCAGGTCAGACCGCCTGGGTCGACGGGGCGGCCGCGCGCCGCTCCATCGCCTGCTGGTAGAGGCGGCCGGCGCGGTACGACGAACGGACCAGGGGGCCGGACATGACACCGGCGTAGCCGATCTCCTCCGCCTCGTCCTTCAGCTCGACGAACTCGTGCGGCTTCACCCAGCGCTCCACCGGGTGGTGCCGCGGCGAGGGCCGCAGGTACTGGGTGATGGTGATGAGCTCGCAGCCCGCCTCGTGCAGGTCGCGCAGGGCCTCGCTGACCTCGGCGCGCTCCTCGCCCATGCCCAGGATCAGGTTGGACTTGGTCACCAGGCCGGCCTCGCGGGCCTTGGTGATGACCTCGAGCGAGCGCTCGTAGCGGAAGCCGGGGCGGATGCGGCGGAAGATCCGGGGCACGGTCTCGACGTTGTGCGCGAAGACCTCGGGGCGCGAGGCGAAGACCTCGTCCAGCAGCTCGGGGACCGCGTTGAAGTCCGGTGCGAGCAGCTCGACCTTGGTCCGGCCGGCCTCTCGCTCCGCGGTCTGCTGGTGGATCTGGCGCACGGTCTCCGCGTACAGCCAGGCGCCGCCGTCGGCCAGGTCGTCGCGGGCGACGCCGGTGATCGTGGCGTAGTTCAGGTCCATCGTGACGACCGACTCGCCGACGCGGCGCGGCTCGTCCCGGTCCAGGGCCTGGGGCTTGCCGGTGTCGATCTGGCAGAAGTCACAGCGCCGCGTGCACTGGTCGCCGCCGATGAGGAACGTGGCCTCGCGGTCCTCCCAGCACTCGTAGATGTTGGGGCAGCCCGCCTCCTGGCACACGGTGTGCAGGCCCTCGCGCTTCACCAGGCCCTGCAGCGAGGTGTACTCGGGGCCCATCTTCGCCCGCGTCTTGATCCACTCGGGCTTGCGCTCGATGGGGGTCTGGGCGTTCCGGACCTCCAAGCGCAGCATCTTGCGTCCGTCGGGTGCGACTGCCGACACGTCCGGCTCCCTATGACTTCGATTCCTCGGCGGACACCAGGGTACGCCCGTTATTTCCTACGCTCGTCATTCCTGTGCCCTGGGCAACTCATGGAGGCCCGGACACATTCCCCCACCGGCCCCTCACCGGCCCGTCACCGGCTCCCCACCGGCCCCGCGGGCTAGCTCGCCCCGGCCGCCTCGGTCA
This sequence comes from Streptomyces sp. SCA2-17, assembly GCF_044336695.1. Lineage (NCBI taxonomy): Bacteria > Bacillati > Actinomycetota > Actinomycetes > Kitasatosporales > Streptomycetaceae > Streptomyces > Streptomyces sp. SCA2-17. The sequence goes on along the minus strand of NZ_CP117521.1, from coordinate 1,493,915 downwards.
CCCCGGCCACGCCGCTCGCCACCCCCGCCTCCACGGGGCGCGGCCGCGGCTCCGCCGACTCCAGGATCTCCCGCAGGTGCTTCTCCACCACCGGCAGGACCTCGGCCACGGACACCCGCCGGCCCAGCTCGTTCGAGAGGGAGGTCACGCCCGCGTCCCGGATGCCGCACGGCACGATCCGGTCGAACCAGGTGTTGTCAGGATCACAGTTCAGCGCGAAGCCGTGCATCGTCACGCCCTTGGCGATCCGGATGCCGATCGCCGCCAGCTTGCGGTCCTCGCGGCGCTGGCCGGCGTTGGACGGAGCGTACTCCGGGCCGTTCAGCCGGGGGTCGAACTCCTCGTCCGTCAGCCGCGGGTCGAAGTCCAGGGACAGGCCGCCGATCGCGGGGCGCTCCTCGACGGGATCGCCCAGCACCCAGACGCCGCTGCGGCCCTCCACGCGCGTGGTCTCAAGACCCAGCTCCGCGCAGGCGCGGATGAGCGCCTCCTCCAGGCGGCGGACGTGCGCGATCACATCCACCGGGCGCGGCAGCTTGAGGATGGGATAGCCGACGAGCTGGCCCGGGCCGTGCCAGGTGATTTTTCCGCCGCGGTCGACGTCAACCACAGGGGTGCCGTCCAGGGGGCGCTCGCTGTCCTCCGTGCGCCGCCCCGCGGTGTAGACCGCCGGGTGCTCCAGCAGCAGGCAGGTGTCCGGGATCTCGTCCGCGAACCGGGCGGCGTGGACCCGCCGCTGCTCCTGCCACGCCTCCTGATACTCGACGGCGTCCGCCCCGAAGCCCAGGTGGACGAAGCGCAGCTCACTCACGGCGGCTCCTCAGCTCCTCTTCAGCCCTTTTCGACGTGCTCCTTTGCCACTGTACGGCCGCCCGCCGACATCGCCGCAGGCGGGCGGTGCACGGCGGGCGGAGGGGCGATCCCGGACCGCCGCGGCGGGGTGAGGGGATCCGGAGCGCCGTCCGGGTGTATTTGATCTGTCCTCACACGATCGGATGAATGCGGGGCGAAGGGAGCGATCAGGGCGTTGGGGACCGCTAAGTTCGCGCCGTTCCAGAACGAGATCAGGGAGACCGGCAGGCTGATGACGGAACGACCCCCGCAGCGCATCCCCAACCGTCAGCTCGCCGCATTGATCGCGGAGGCGGGCTTCTCCAACGCAGGGCTGGCTCGGCGAGTCGATCAGTTAGGGCTTGAGCACGGCCTCGACCTGCGTTACGACAAGACGTCCGTCACCCGCTGGCTGCGCGGCCAGCAGCCCCGGGGCACCACCCCGGCGCTGATCGCCGAGGTCTTCACCCGGCGGCTCGGGCGGCGGCTGTCCGCGCAGGACCTGGGCCTGGACGCCTGCGCTCCCGTGTACGCCGGGCTCGAATTCGCCGCGTCCCCGGAAGAGGCCATTGACATCGTCAGCGGCCTCTGGCGCAAGGACTCCGGCAGCCACACCGAGCTCCGGAAGATCGCCTTCACCCCGGCCGGGCTGGTGGTGCCCAGCCGGGACTGGCTGATCGGCCGCGCCGACGAGCGGGTCGCCCGCGGGGCGCCCGCCGCCGAGGGGGGCGGCCGGGTCCCGGCCCAGGGGCGCGCGCACCAGCCCCGCCAGCGGCACGTCGAGCGCGGGCCCGGCGGCCGGGTCTCGATGGGCGACATCGCGGCGCTGCGCTCGGTCGGCGAGCTCTTCCGCACGCTCGACCACGCGTACGGCGGCGGGCACGCCCGCCAGGCCCTCGTGCGGTACCTGGAGCACGAGGCCGAGCCGATGCTGCGCGGCACGTACGGGGAGGCGACGGGGCGCCGGCTCTTCGCCGCCGTCGCCGACCTCACCCGGCTCGCCGGATGGACGTCGTACGACATCGCCGCGCACGGGCTGGCGCAGCGGTACTTCGTCCAGGCGCTGCGGCTCGCCCAGGCCGCGGGGGACCGCTCCTATGGCAGCTACGTGCTCGTCACCATGAGCCGGCAGGCGGTCTACCTCGGCCACGGCCGGGAAGCCGTCCAGCTGGCCCGGGTCGCCCAGCAGGGCGTCGGCTCCAGCGCGCCGTCGGTCGTGCAGTCGCTGCTCCATGCGGTGGAGGCGCGCGGGCACGGGGTGCTCGGCGAGGTACGGGCCTGCTCGGCGTCGCTGGCGCGGGCGGAGCGGGCCCTGGAGTCCGCCCGGCCGGGCGACGACGTGCCGTACTGGGCGCGCTTCTTCGACGAGGCCCAGCTGGCGGACGAGTTCGGGCACTGCCACCGCGACTTGCAGCAGTACCGGGCCGCGGCGCAGCACGCCGAGCGCTCGTTGCAGCTCCGCAGCCAGGCGTACGCCCGCAGCCGGCTCTTCTGCCGGGTGGTGCTGGCCACGGCGCGGCTCGGCCTCGGCGAGCTGGAGCAGGCGTGCCAGCTGGGGGCGGAGGCCGCGCAGGCGGCGGCGGAGATGCGGTCGGTGCGGGCGCTGGAGTACGTCCGGGACTTCGAGCGGCGGCTCGAACCGTACCGGGACGCGGCGGCGGTGCGGGCGTACCGGGAGAAGGTTGCGGCGCTTTAGCCGGCGGCGGTTCGCCTGCGGCGGGCGGTGCGGGGCTCCCCGGCCGGGGGTGGTTCGGCACCGCCGGTCACCTCCGGTGGGGGTGCTCGCCGTTGCGGCGGGGCTTTTCTTGCCTGCGGCAAGGGGCTTGGGTTTGCGGCCGGGCCGGGCCGGGTCTGGCCTGAGCCTTGTTCGGCACCGCTGGTGTCCCCGGTGGGGGTTGCTCGCCGTTGCGGCGGGGTTTCTTGCCTGCGGCAAGGGGTGTGGGCCGGCGGTGCGGGGTGCCCTGGCCGAAGGCCGTTCGGTACCGCCGGTCACCTCCGGTGGGGGTGCTCGCCGTTGCGGCGGGTTCAAGAGGCCTGGCCTCTTGAGCTCCTTGAGCTTCGGCGGTTCGAGCCGCCGGCCGGCAAGCCGACCACACCCTTGCCGCAGGCAAGAACCCTCCCGCCGCAACGGCGCGTAACCCCCACCGGAGGTGACCGGCGGTGCCGTGCAGCCGTGCGCAAGGGGGTCGGCCTTCTTGCCCGCAGGCAAGAACAGTCGTGCAGCCCGTACAACGGGAACCCCCGGCCGGAGGCCCTACGCCGCCTGTAGTTCTTCCGAGTCCTGGGGGGCTCGGATGCCCAGGTCGCGGAGGACCGCCAGGGCCGCCCGCCGGCCTGAGAAGAGGGCGCCCTGGACCGTGCTCGTGTCGCGGTGGTCGCCGCAGACGTAGAGGCCCGACAGCAGCCGCACCGGACGCCGGACGTCGTGCGGGGCCGGCATGGCCGGGACGGCCTCGGGGTCGTGGTGGGCGGCGAGGAGCTCCCAGCCGTCCGTCGGGGTGCCGTAGACCCGGGCGAGCTGGGCCCGCGCGGCGCGGTCCAGTTCGGCGGTGGGCAGCGAGGCCGCCGCGCCCAGCACCGTCGAGGTGATCAGGGGCCGCCCCGCGGGCGCCCGGGAGGGGTCCACCTCGCTGGCGACCATGGTGTGCGCGACGGGCCCGCGGCGCCCCGCCGCGATGATGAGCGAGGCCTCGCGCAAGGGCGCCTCGGGGGCGGTGTGGTGCAGCACGGTCACCGGATGGAAGCCGGGCATCCGCAGGCCCGGGATGAGCTCGGCCGCGGCCCGCGCGCCGGTGGCCACGACGACCGAGCGGCAGCGCAGCTCACCGTGCCCGGCGGTGGACACGGACGTCGTACAGGCGGCCTTGGCGTGGACGCCGGTCCGCACCGTGCCGGGCGGCAGCAGCGCGGCGAGCAGCGCCGGCACGGTGTCCGCCCCGCCGGCCGGCAGGCAGAGGCGGCCACGCGCGTAGCCCCGCAGCACGAGGTCGGCGCAGCGGCTCGACGTGGTGAGGTCCGGGTCGCACAGCAGGGACGCCAGGAGGGGCCGCAGGAAGCCCTCGACGGTGCGGGCCGGCAGGCCGCGCCCGGCGAGCGTCTCGGCGGTGGGCCGGTCGGGGCGGGCGAGGACGCGGTGGGCGGGCAGCGCCGCGAGGCGGCCCAGCGCGGTGCCCAGGCGGGCCTGGTCGAGGCCGCCGGCCCGCGCCGCCCGTGCCGTCCGCGACGCGCGGGCGGCGGTCGCGAAGGCCCGTGCCGTGGGGAACGCGCGCTTCGTGGAGCGCGGTTCGCCCGTGCGCTGGTTGCGCCCGTCGGCGTGGACGAGCACTCCCGGGGTGAACGGCCGCAGCACGAGGGCGTCCAGGCCGGGCGTGCGGAGCAGCTCCGGGAAGGAGGTGTTGAGCAGCTGGGCCGTCCGGTCCAGCAGGAAGCCGTCGGCGCGGTCGGTGGTCATCCGCCCGCCGACGTGGGGGGCGGCCTCCAGGACGATGACCGATACCCCGGCGGCCGTGAGCCGGTGGGCCGCGGAGAGCCCGGCGAGGCCGGCTCCCACGATGACGACGTCGGCGTCGATAGCGGTGTCGCGTGCGCTGCTGAGCACGTGCCCTCCCGGATTCGGTCCGCTCGCTCGGTGCCCTGATGCCCTCAACGGGCAGCGCCGATGCGCGATTTGACATGACCGTAGAGAGAAATTCGGTCAATAACAGTCGCGCACGGACAGGGCACGGTCGCACAGCGGGTAGCACGGCGAGCGGCCCCGTGCGCGGTCCGTGGTCACTGTGTGTCCGCCAGCGCGGCCCGTACGGCGCTCTCGACGTCCGGGAAGGCGAAGGAGAACCCGGAGTCCAGCAGCCGCCGGGGCACGACCCGCTGGCTGCTCAGCACGTCGGAGGCCATCTCGCCCATGGCCAGCCGGAGCGCGGGGGCGGGCACGGGGAGCAGCGCCGGGCGGTGCAGCACCCGCCCCATGACCTCGGTGAGCTGACGGTTGGTGACCGGATGCGGCGCGGTGAGATTGACGGGTCCGGACAGCGACGTGTCCTCCAGGAGGTGCCGGAGCGCGGCGACGTGGTCCTGGAGGGCGATGAAGCTCCAGTACTGCCGGCCGCTGCCCATGCGCCCCCCGAGCCCGGCCCGGAAGAGCGGGAAGAGCTTCTTCCACGCCCCGCCCCGCCGGGACATGACGAGCCCCGTACGCGCGTACACCGTCCGTACGCCCGCCTCGGCGGCGGCGACGGTGGCCTCCTCCCACTGCTGGCAGACGTCGGCGAGGAAGCCGTGCCCGGGCGGGGTGTTCTCGTCGGCGAGCCGGTCGCCGGTGTCGCCGTAGATGCCGATCGCGCTGCCGCTGATCAGCACGCGCGGCGGGGTGTCGAGGGAGGCGACGGCCTCGGCGATCGCGGCGGTGCCCAGCACCCGGCTGTCCCGGATCTCCTTCTTGTAGGAGGCCGTCCAGCGGTGGTCGCCCACGCCCGCCCCCGCCAGGTGCACCACTCCCGTGCAGCCGGCGAGCCCGGCGGCGTCGACGGTCTGGCGCACGGGGTCCCAGGAGACCTCGCCCCGCGCGCGGGCAGGGCGCCGCACGAGGCGCACCACCTCGTGGCCGTCCGCGTACAGGGAGCGCACGAGCGCCGTGCCGATGAGCCCGGAGGAACCGGTGATCGCGATCCGCATACGCCCCATCCTGCCCCCGGACCCGTAAAAAATGACTCAGGAGGGGCGGGGCACGCCTGGCACAGTGACCCCATGGAGAATCTGATCATCCGGGCGGCCACGGAGGCCGACGACGGCCCGCTCGCGGAGCTCGACGGCCGCACCTGGTCCACGCTGCACGCGGTCCAGCCGCGGCCCGAGCCGCCCTACGAGCCCTTCTTCACCGAGCGGAACCGGCCCGGGCACATCCTGGTGGCCGAGGCCGGCGGCCGGCACGCGGGGTACATACGGCTGGTGCCGCCCACGCCGCTCGCCGTCAACGCCCACGTGCGCCAGATCCAGGGCCTCGCCGTGGACGACGCCTTCCGCGGGCACGGCATCGGCCGGGCGCTGGTGCGGGCGGCGATGGAGGAGGCGCGCCGGCAGGGGGCGACACGCATCACGCTGCGCGTCCTCGCGCACAACGCGCCCGCCCGCGGCCTCTACGAGGCGGAGGGCTTCGCCGTGGAAGGCGTGCTGCCGGGGGAGTTCCTGCTGGACGGCGGCTACGTCGACGACGTGCTGATGGGCCGTTCGCTCGCTCCCTGAGCCGCGCCCCTGTCCCCGTCAGCTACTCGCTGAAGCGCGCCCAGAGGCGGGGGAAGCGCTCGGCGAGCGCCGCCTCGTCCTCCGGGTCGATCGGCGTTCCCGTGGGCTCGGCCGGCTGGTCGGGCAGCCCCAGGTCCGGCGTCTCCGCCCCCGTGAGCTGCTCGTACGCCTCGTCGGCCGCGTAGCCGAGGTCCTCGCCGTCCCCGTCGACCTCCTCGTCGAAGTCCTCCAGCAGCTCGGCGAGGTGGTCCGGATCGTGTATCCCGCCCTCGAAGACCTCCCGGCCCTGGCCGATCAGCCAGCACCGGAAGTAGTCGAAGGCGTCGTCGCTCGCGCCGCTCAGCAGGATGGCCGCCGCGCCCCACAGGTCCCAGGTGTACGAGCGGTTGTAGCGGGACTCGAAGTGCCGGGCGAAGTCCAGCACGCGCTCGGGGTCGAGCTGCATCAGCCGGTCGACCAGGATGTCCGCCTGGTCCTCGGCGTCGCCGTCGGCCGCCTCGCGCGTGGCGTCGATCAGCTCCCAGAACTCCGTCTCGTCCACGCCACCAGCATCGGGCCAAGCATCCCGCCCCGCACGCGGAGCGCAGCGGATGCGGCCGTCTCGTTATCGGGGCGTCACACCGGGCGCGGTGCGACGCGTGAAACAGGACAGAGGGTGTCTTGATTCGGTGACAGGGTCACGGCCGTACCGAGGAGAGGGAGACCCGAGGAATGAACACGCAGATGACGCAGACGCAGGTGACTGGGACGGAGAAGGCGCGGACGCAGGACGACCGGCCGCTCGCGGGCAAGGTCGCGCTCGTGGCGGGGGCCACCCGCGGCGCGGGCCGCGCGATGGCGGTCGAGCTCGGCAGGGCCGGCGCGGTCGTCTACGCGACCGGGCGCACCACGCGCGAGCACCGCAGCGAGGTCGGGCGGCCCGAGACCATCGAGGAGACGGCCGAACTGGTGACGGCGGCCGGCGGCACGGGGATCGCCGTTCCGGCGGACCACCTGGAACCCGCGCAGGTCGAGGCTCTCGTCGCCCGCATCGAGCGGGACCACGGACGGCTGGACGTGCTCGTGAACAGCATGTGGGGAGGCGACCACCTCGTCGGCTTCCCCGACGCCTTCAGCAGGAAGATGTGGGAGCACGACCTGGAAGCCGACCTGCGCATCCTCCGGCTCGGCATCGACTCCCACCTGATCACCAGCCGCTACGCGCTGCCGCTGCTGACCCGGCGCCCCGGCGGGCTGGTGGTCGAGATGACCGACGGGACGGCCGGCTACAACACGAAGTACCGCGGCCACCTCGCCTTCGACCTCGCCAAGTGCGCGCCGATCCGCATGGCCTTCGGCCTCGCCGAGGAACTCCGGGACCTCGGATGCACCGCCGTCAGCCTCACGCCCGGCTACCTGCGGTCGGAGGCGATGCTGGACACGTACAAGAAGGTGACCGAGGAGACCTGGCGCGACGCCCTGCCGGAGGACCCGCACTTCTGCATCTCGGAGAGCCCCGCCTACGTCGGGCGCGCGGTGGCCGCGCTCGCCGGTGACCCCGAGGTGTCGCGCTGGAACGGGCAGTCGCTGTCCAGCGGGCAGCTGGCCCGCGTCTACGGCTTCACCGACACCGACGGCACGCAGCCGGACGCCTGGCGGTACATCACGGACCTGGAGGCGGGCAAGGAGCCGCAGGAGGCGGACTACCGGTAGAGGCCCGCACTGCGAGCGGCCGCCTCCGCGAAGCGGTCCCGCAGGGCCTGCGGTTCCAGGACCTCCGCCTCCGGCCCCAGGCCCAGCAGCTGTTCGTAGGCCACCTCCAGGGACTCCACCGGCAAGGTGACCATCACCCGGCCCCGCTCGTCCGGTGCGCCCGCGGCCTCCAGGGCTTCCGTGGCCGCCACGCGGTCCGTCACGTGGGGCAGGCGCCGCGCCCCCTCCGGGGTGAGGCGCAGCCCGACCCGGTCGCGGAGGATCGAGCGGGCGAACTCCGCCGCCCGCTCCTCCCAGAAGGCCGGCAGGTCGAACGCCGCATCCCGCTCGAAGCGGTCCGCCCCGGCGGCCACGGCCGTGAAGCGGTCCACCCGGTAGACCCGGAAGGCCCCGGCCCCCGCCGGCCGCGCCGCCAGGTACCAGATGCCGCCCTTGAGCACGAGCCCGTACGGCTCCAGCTCGCGCTCGGCCTCCGTGCCCTTGCGCAGGTAGCGGGCGGTGACGGCGCGGTCGTCCCAGACGGCGTCCGCGAGCGCGGGCAGCAGGGCCGGCGGATCGCCCTCGCGCCACCAGCCGGGCGCGTCGAGGTGGAAGCGCTGGGCCGCGGACGCCGAGGCGTCCCGGAGCTCGGGCAGGAGGGCGGCGGAGACCTTCAGGCGGGCGGCCGAGGCGGCGTCGGCCAGGCCCATCTCGCGCAGCGCGGAGGGCACCCCGGACAGGAACAGCGCCTCCGCCTCCGTACGGCCGAGGCCCGTCAGGCGGGTGCGGTAGCCGCCGACGAGGCGGTAGCCGCCCGCGCGCCCGCGGTCGGCGTAGACGGGGACGCCCGCTTCGGACAGCGCGAGGACGTCCCGGGCGACGGTGCGCTCGGAGACCTCCAGCTGCCGGGCCAGCTCGGCGCCCGTCATGGACGGCCGGGACTGCAACAGCAGGACCAGCTTGATCAGCCGTGCAGCGCGCATGGGCCAAAGGGTAAGGGGATCGCAGAGATCAAAGAGTGAGGGGAGTGGCGACAGGAGCCGGTGCGCAGCCAGGGCAGGAAAACGCACGGGCTCCTGTCGTCACTTCTGAGCCGTACCGCGACACAGGACAGGGCGCACGGACGGCTCGGACGAGACTGTACGCCTCTGATCGATGATCGATCAATCCCTGAGGTCCGGCCGGGAGCTCAGATCCTCGGTGCGCAGCTCAGCACGTGCGTCTTCAGCAGCTCCCCGATCGCCGGATCGCGCCGCCGGAACGCCGCCACGATCTCCGCGTGGTCCTCGGCGTGCGCGCGCGGCTCGGGGCTCAGCCAGCGGATCGACAGCGTCGTCCACACCTCGATGCCCAGCGACTCCCAGGTGTGCAGCAGCACCGCGTTGCCGGCCGCCTTCACGATCTCGCGGTGGAAGGCCACCGTGTGCCGGACCTGCGCCTCCCCGTCGCCCGCCCGGTCCGCCGCGTACAGCGCCGCGACCTCCGGCTCCAGCGCGGAGACGTCCTCGGCCAGGGCGGGCGCGGCCAGCTCCGCCGCGACCTGCTCCAGGCCCGCCCGTACGGGGTAGCTCTCCTTCAGGTCCGTGGCGGTCAGCTCGCGGACCCGGACGCCCTTGTTGGGCGAGGACTCGATCAGCCGCAGCGACTCCAGCTCGCGCAGCGCCTCGCGCACCGGCGTCTGGCTCACCGCCAGCTCGGCGGCGATCCGCCGCTCGACGATCCGCTCGCCCGGCTGCCAGCGCCCGCCGACGATCCCTTCGAGGATGTGCTCACGGATCTGCTCACGCAGCGAGTGCACGACGGGTGTGGCCATGGGAGGGGCTCCTCAGCGGGGTGGTGCGCGGTAGTGCGGGTGGTGCGGTGGGGCGCGGCCGGGGGCGGCGGGCGACGTCGTCGGGCGGCGGGTGCCGTCCTGTGCCCGTGTCGGTGCCTGTGCCGTCAATTATCCCGGCGGTGCACAAGGGCGCGGCCCCGGCTCGTACGAAACGAGCCGGGGCCGCGCCCTGCTGATGCCTTGCCGGTTGCCGCGAGGACTACAGGCCGATCTCGGCCTCGAACTCGGCGGCCTCCAGGAGCTCCTTGATCGCCGTCAGGTAGCGGGCGGCGTCGGCGCCGTCCACCAGACGGTGGTCGTAGGAGAGCGTCAGGTACGTCATGTCGCGGACGGCGATGGTCTCGCCCAGCTCCGGGTGGTTGATGACCACCGGGCGCTTGACGGTCGCACCGATGCCCAGGATGGCGACCTGGTTCGGGGGCACGATGACCGTGTCGAACAGCGCACCGCGCGAGCCGGTGTTGCTGATCGTGAAGGTCGCGCCGGACATCTCGTCCGGGCTGATCTTGCCGGTGCGGACCTTGCCGGCCAGCTCCGCGGTCTTCTTGGCGATGCCCGCGATGTTGAGGTCACCCGCACCCTTGATGACCGGGGTCATCAGGCCCTTCTCCGAGTCGACGGCGATGCCGACGTTCTCGGAGTCGAAGTAGGTGATGGTGCCCTCGTCCTCGTTGATCCGGGCGTTGATGACCGGGTGGGCCTTCAGCGCCTGGACGGCGGCCTTGACGAAGAACGGCATCGGGGACAGCTTGGCGCCCTCACGGGCGGCGAAGGCGTCCTTGGCCTTGTTGCGCATCCGCATGATCTTGGTGATGTCCACCTCGACCACGGAGCTCAGCTGGGCCTGGCCGTGCAGCGCCTTCATCATGTTGTCGGCGATGACCTTGCGCATGCGCGGCATCTTGACGGTCTGACCGCGCAGCGGGGACGCCTGCAGCGGGGCGGCCTTCGGCGCGGCCGGAGCGGCGGCGGCCGGGGCCTGCGCCGGAGCGGCGGCCTTGGCGGCCTCGGCGGCGGCCAGGACGTCCTGCTTGCGGATGCGGCCACCGACGCCGGTGCCCTGGACCGAGGTGAGGTCCACGGCGTTCTCGGCGGCCAGCTTGCGCACCAGCGGCGTGACGTACGCGCCGTCGGTGACGGCGGCAGCGGCGGCCGGAGCCGGAGCGGCCGGGGCAGCCGGAGCCGCGGGGGCGACCGGAGCGGCCGGAGCGGGGGCCGGAGCCGGGGCAGCCGGGGCGGCCGGAGCGGCGGGGGCAGCAGCCGGAGCCGGGGCGGCCGGGGCGGCCGGAGCAGCGGCCGGGGCCGGAGCAGCGGCCGGGGCCGGAGCAGCGGCGGGGGCGGGGGCGGCGGGGGCGGCCGGGGCGGCAGCGGCCGGAGCCGCACCCGCGGCACCGATCACGGCCAGCTTGGCGCCGACCTCGGCGACCTCGTCCTCACCGACGGCGATCTCCAGCAGCACGCCGGAAACCGGGGCGGGGATCTCGGTGTCGACCTTGTCGGTGGAGACCTCGAGCAGCGGCTCGTCGGCCTCGACCGTCTCGCCGACCTGCTTCAGCCAGCGGGTGACGGTGCCCTCGGTGACCGACTCGCCCAGCGCGGGCAGGACGACATCGGTGCCCTCGGCGGCGCCGCCGGCCGGAGCCTCGGCAGCGGCCTCGGCGGCCGGAGCGGCAGGCGCCTCGGCCACGGGGGCCTCGGCGGCCGGAGCCGGAGCGGCGGGGGCCTCCTCGGCGGCCGGAGCGGCAGCCTCGGCGGCGGGGGCAGCGGCGGGGGCGCCGGTGCCGTCGTCGATGATCGCGAGCTCGGCGCCGACCTCGACCGTCTCGTCCTCGGCCACCTTGATGGAGGCGAGGATGCCGGACGCGGGGGCCGGGATCTCGGTGTCGACCTTGTCGGTGGAGACCTCGAGCAGCGGCTCGTCGGCCTCCACGCGCTCACCCTCGGCCTTGAGCCAACGGGTGACGGTGCCCTCGGACACGCTCTCGCCGAGCGCCGGCAGGGTTACGGAAACCGCCATGGTTGCGGTTGCTCCTTACGAATAGTGCGGATGGTGGTGCGCTCGGGACTTAGTCGTGCGAGTGCAGCGGCTTGCCGGCCAGGGCCAGGTGAGCCTCGCCCAGAGCCTCGTTCTGCGTCGGGTGCGCGTGGATGAGCTGCGCGACCTCGGCCGGCAGCGCCTCCCAGTTGTAGATCAGCTGGGCTTCGCCGACCTGCTCACCCATGCGGTCGCCGACCATGTGGACGCCGACCACGGCACCATCCTTGACCTGGACGAGCTTGATCTCGCCCGCGGTCTTGAGGATCTTGCTCTTGCCGTTGCCCGCGAGGTTGTACTTCAGAGCGACGACCTTGTCGGCGCCGTACAGCTCCTTGGCCTTCGCCTCGGTGATGCCGACCGAAGCGACCTCCGGGTGGCAGTACGTGACGCGCGGCACGCCGTCGTAGTCGACCGGCACGGGGTTGAGACCGGCCAGCCGCTCCGCAACCAGGATGCCCTCTGCGAAGCCGACGTGCGCGAGCTGGAGGGTCGGGACGAGGTCACCGACGGCCGAGATGGTCGGCACGTTGGTGCGCATGTACTCGTCGACCAGGACGTAGCCGCGGTCCATCGCGACGCCCTGCTCCTCGTAGCCCAGGCCCTGGGAGACCGGGCCGCGGCCGATGGCGACCAGCAGCACCTCGGCCTCGAACTCCTTGCCGTCCGCAAGGGTGACCTTGACGCCGTCGGCGGTGTACTCCGCCTTCTGGAAGAAGGTGCCGAGGTTGAACTTGATCCCGCGCTTGCGGAACGCGCGCTCCAGCAGCTTGGAGCTGTTCTCGTCCTCGACCGGGACGAGGTGCTTCAGGCCCTCGACGATGGTGACGTCGGTGCCGAAGGAGGTCCACGCGGAGGCGAACTCGACGCCGATGACGCCGCCGCCCAGGACGATCGCGGACTTCGGGACGCGGTCCAGGACGAGCGCGTGGTCCGAGGAGATGATGCGGTTGCCGTCGATCTCCAGGCCCGGCAGCGACTTCGGCACGGAGCCGGTCGCGAGGAGGACGTGGCGGCCCTGGATGCGCTGACCGTTCACGTCGACGGAGGTCGGGGACGACAGGCGGCCCTCGCCCTCGATGTACGTCACCTTGCGGGAGGCGACCAGACCCTGCAGGCCCTTGTACAGGCCGGCGATCACGTCGTCCTTGTACTTGTGGACGCCCGCGATGTCGATGCCCTCGAAGGTGGCCTTGACACCGAACTGCTCGCTCTCGCGAGCCTGGTCCGCGACCTCACCGGCGTGCAGCAGCGCCTTGGTGGGGATGCAGCCGTTGTGCAGGCAGGTCCCGCCAAGCTTGTTCTTCTCGATCAGGGCGACGTCCAGACCCAGCTGCGCTCCGCGCAGGGCAGCGGCGTAACCGCCGCTACCGCCTCCGAGGATCACTAGGTCGAAAACGGTGCTGGCGTCGTTCGCCACGTCACGTCCTCCATGCATGGATACGCCGGATCCGGTCACCGATGACCGGGCGGCGGCTGTCGTTCGGCCGCGTTTCTTCGGCCCTGTGATTAAGGGGGCCCTGTCCTGCCGAGACAACATCTTCGCATTTGTTGACGGACGGCGGGACGCCGGGCCGGTCCGAGAGGCGACTGTTGCGTCACGTTCGGGGGTTACTCGCGCGTACGGGCCGGGGTTTTCGTTACGGGCGAACGGAATCCGCCCGGCCCCGGGCAAAAGCCGCGGGGCCGGGCGGCCGTACGGAGCGCGTACGTGCCCGGTGCGAGCCTCGCGGGAGGCTCAGCCGAGGTCGCCGGCGGCGGTGTGCTCCGCGAGCCGGACCAGGGTGCGGATCGCCGAGCCGGTGCCGCCCTTGGGGGTGTAGCCGAACGGGGCGCTCTCGTGGTACGCCGGGCCCGCGATGTCCAGGTGGGCCCAGGTGATGCCCTCGCCCACGAACTCCTTCAGGAAGATGCCCGCGAGCAGGCCGCCGCCCATCCGCTCGCCCATGTTGGCGAAGTCGGCCACGGGGGAGTCCATGGCCTTGCGCAGCTCGGCGGGGAGCGGCATCGGCCACGCCTGCTCGCCGACCTCCTCGGCGATCTCGTACAGGGACGTGCGGAACGCGTCGTCGTTGGCCATGATCCCGAAGGTGCGGTTGCCCAGCGCGAGCACCATGGCGCCCGTCAGGGTCGCGACGTCGACGATCGCGTCCGGGTTCTCCTCCGAGGCGCGGGCCAGCGCGTCGCCCAGGACCAGGCGGCCCTCGGCGTCCGTGTTGAGGACCTCGACGGTCTTGCCGCCGTACATCTTCAGCACGTCGCCCGGGCGGGTGGCCGAGCCGGAGGGCATGTTCTCCGCGAGGGCCAGCCAGCCCGTCACGTTGACCTTCAGGCCCAGGCGGGCGGCCGCCACGACCGCGGCGAAGACGGCGGCGGCGCCGGCCATGTCGCACTTCATGGTCTCGTTGTGGCCGGCCGGCTTCAGGGAGATGCCGCCCGAGTCGTACGTGATGCCCTTGCCGACGAACGCGAGGGTCTTCTCCGCCTTCGGGTGGGTGTAGGCGATCCGCACCAGGCGCGGCGGGGCGTCCGAGCCGCGGCCGACGCCCATGATGCCGCCGAAGCCGCCCTTGAGCAGGGCCTTCTCGTCCAGCACCTCGACCTTGAGGCCGAACTCCTTGCCGGCGGTCTGCGCCGCGGCGGCGAACGTCTTCGGGTCGAGGTCGTTCGGCGGCATGTTGACCAGGTCGCGGGCCTTGTTGATCTCCTCGGCCACGGTCACGGCGCGGTCGGCCGCGGCCTTGAACGCCTTGTCGCGCGGCTTGGCGCCGAGCAGGGCGATCTCGGCGAGCGGGGCGCTCTTCGAGGCCTTGTCGTCCTTCTTGGCCGGGCCGTTGCCGCCCGGGCGGTAGGAGTAGGCGCCCAGCAGGGCGCCCTCCGCCACGGCGGAGGCCGCCTCGGCGTCCTCGACGGGCAGGGCGAACCCGGCCTTCTTGGTGCCGGCCAGCGCGCGGGCCGCGGTGCCCGCGGCGCGGCGCAGGGCCTCGTAGCCGAAGGAGTCGTCCTTCGCCGGGGCGTCGCCGAGGCCGACCGCCAGCACGACCGGGGCCTTCAGCCCGGAAGGGGCGGGGAGCTTGGTGCTCTCCCCCTCGGCGCCGGTGGCGCCGAGCGTCTCCAGGACGCCGGCCAGCTTGCCGTCGAAGGCCTTGTCCACGGCTTCGGCGCCGGGGGCGACGACGGGGCCCTTCGGGCCCTTCGCCACGCCGACGACGATGGCGTCCGCGCGCAGCGTCGCCGCACTGGAAGTGCTGAGAGTCAGAGCAGACACGGTGGTGGGGTCCCTACTTCCGTTGAGTTTCCTCGGCCGAGCGGGTGGGCCGGCCGCACCCCGGGCATCGTATGCGGTGCCTCTGCCGGGGGCTTTGGCGGTGTCGTGTCGACTTGGCCGGTTTCTGCCGGGCCGGGGGCACGGACCGGCGGACTGCCTTGCCGCCGGTGCCCGCCTAGCCCAGAGCCGCGGCCACCAGCGCCGCCGTCGCCGCCGATTCCGCGAGAGCGCCGAAGACGTCTCCCGTGACACCGCCGAAGCGGCGCACGCAGCGCCGCAGGAGGAGCTCCGCGCACAGGAGGCCCGCCGCGGCCGCAGCGGCCGCGTGGGCTGCCCCGTACGGGCCCAGGAAGGCGCCCCAGGCCGCGCAGGAAGCCGGAACCGCCAGCGCCACGGCCATCGCTCCCCGAGCCGGCACCGCGCCCGCCACAGCGGCCCCCAGCCCCTCCGGCCGGGCCGCCGGCACGGACGGGCGGCACGCGAGCGTCATGGCGCAGCGGGCGGTCACGGCCGCCGTGAGCGCGGCGAGCGCGCCCCGCAGCGGCGACGCCGCGTACGCCCCGGACAGCGCCGCCACCTGCGCCAGCAGGGCGAGGAGGAGCGTGACGACACCGAACGGCCCGATGTCCGACTGCTTCATGATGCGCAGCGCGTCGTCCGCCGGCTTTCCGCTGCCCAGCCCGTCCGCGACGTCCGCCAGCCCGTCCAGGTGCAGGCCGCGGGTGAGGGCCGCGGGTACGGCGACCGCCGCCACCGCCGCCAGCAGCGGGCCGGAGCCCAGGACCAGGAGGACCAGCCCGGCCGCAGCGGAAGCTGCTCCCACCGCCAGCCCCGCCAGCGGTGCCGCGAGCATGCCGCCGCGCGCCGCGGCGCGGTCCCAGCGGGTGAGGCGGACGGGCAGCACGGTGAGTGTGCCGAAGGCGAAGCGGAGGGCGTCGCCGGCCGTGGCCCGCCCGGGTGTCGTGTCGGTCATCGCGGGCACACTATCCGGCCGGCCACGGGCAGTAGGTTGCCGGTGAGGGCCGATCGGGAGCGGGTGCGAGCGTCATGGGTCAGTGGTTGAGCCGCAACATCGTCGAACCGGGCAAACTGCCCCTGTTGCTCGCCCTGACCGCGTTCGTCCTGACCTTCCTCGTGACCCGCGTCATCACCCGCCTGATCCGTGCGGGCCGGGGGCCCTTCCGCAACGTCAGCCCGGGCGGGCTGCACGTCCACCACGTCGTGCCGGGCATCGTGCTCATGGTGATCGGCGGCTTCGGGGCCGTCGCCTCGGGCCGGCACGGCTTCGGGGCGATGGTGGCGGCCGTCCTGTTCGGCACGGGCGCGGGCCTCGTCCTCGACGAGTTCGCGCTGGTCCTGCACCTGGACGACGTCTACTGGACGGAGCAGGGCCGCAAGAGCGTGGAGATCGTCGTCCTGACGGCGGCCCTCGTCGGACTCGTCCTGGCCGGATTCCTGCCGTTCGGGGTGAACGAGCTGACCCCGGAGGAGCTGCACGACCGCGGCCTCGTGGTCGTCAACGTCCTGATCAACTTCCTGATCGCGCTGTTCGCCCTGGCCAAGGGCAAGCCGCGGATCGCCCTGCTCGGCGCAGTGGTGCCGTTCGTGGCCATCGTCGGGGCCGTCCGCCTGGCCCGCCCCGGCTCACCGTGGGCCCGGCGCTTCTACCGCCACCGCCCGCGCGCCCGCCGCCGGGCCCGCGTGCGCGCCTACCGGCACGACGCGCGCTGGGAAGCGGTCCGCAACAGGATTCACGACCTGCTGGCCGGCGCCCCCGACCGCTGACCGTGACCGCGCCCGCACGGCGGAACGCCTCCGTCCGCGCGGGCCGCGCGGCGTCTTCGCCGCACCTCGTCCACCGCGCACACCAGCAGCACCACGGCCACGGCCGCGATGTGCTCCTTGCCCGCGAGATTCGGCTTGAGCAGCGCTTCCGTCACCATCGCCACGACGACCACGGCGCAGGTGCACCAGGCGCGGTAGCGCCAGGTGACGAAGACCGCCAGCCCCACGACGGCCGCCGACGGGCCGGTGTCCACGACCTTCGCGGCCTCGGCCGGCAGCCCGAACACCGAGTCCGGCCCGATGTGGATCGCCAGCCGCGCGTACATCGTCCCGGCCAGGGTCGCCACGTACGAGACGGCCAGCGTGCGCCACCTGCCCAGGCAGATCTCCGCGATGCCGAAGACCAGCAGGACCTGCGCCAGCGCGCCCCACACGGGCAGGTCCAGCGCCGGGACGAACAGCGACAGCGGCGTCCGCAGCAGGGCGACCCACCAGGTCAGCCGCGCCTGCACCGAGCCGATCTGCTGCACCGGCTCGAAGCCCCACGACTGGTTCTGGACGATCTGGAAGACGGCCGTCAGCGCGACGGCCGCGAGGGTCATCGGGATCGACCGGATCCCCTTGCGTACGAGCGTCCGCCGGACGGTCCCGGCCAGCGGGCCCCACTCGGTTCGCGCGGCGCGACGCAGCGCCGCACGGTTCATCGCCGGGTCTCCAGGTGCTTGCGGTTGAGCCACTTGGGCAGGCCCGGGGCCTCCAGGAAGCCCTCGGCGCGGGCGCTCGCGATGCCGATCCGCAGCAGATCGCTGCTCTTCTCGAACAGCATGAAACGAGGCTCCCAGATGGGGCGGTACTTCGCATTTGCTCGGTAGAGCGACTCGATCTGCCACCACCGGGAGAAGAAGCTCAGCAGCGAGCGCCACGCCCGCAGCACCGGCCCCGCGCCCAGCCGCGAGCCGCGCTCGAAGACCGACCGGAACATCGCGAAGTTCAGCGACACCTGGGTGATGCCGAGCCCCTTCGCCTGCTGCAACAGCTCGATGACCATGAACTCCATCAGGCCGTTCTCGGAGTCGCGGTCGCGCCGCATCAGATCCAGCGACAGCCCCTTGGGGCCCCACGGCACGAAGCTCAGCAGCGCCCGCAGCTCGCCCTCGCCGTCATGGCACTCCAGCATCACGCAGCGGCCGTCGAGCGCGTCGCCGAGCCGGCCGAGCGCCATCGAGAAGCCGCGCTCGGTCGCCCCGTCGCGCCAGTCGTCGGCGCGGGTCAGCAGCCGCGCCATCTCGTCGTCGGGGATGTCCTCGTGGCGCCGGATCCGCACGGTGTAGCCCGCGCGCTTGACGCGGTTGTACGCCTGCCGGACCGTGCGCATGGCGCGGCCGTCGAGGGTGAACTCCGCGGTGTCCACGATGGCCTCGTCGCCGAGCTCCAGGGCGTCCAGGCCGTGGCGCGCGTAGATCGTGCCGCCCTCCTCGCTCGCCCCCATCACCGCCGGGATCCAGCCGTGCTCGCGCGCCTCCGCCAGCCACGGCTCTATCGCCCCCGGCCAGGCCTCGGGGTCGCCGATCGGATCGCCGGAGGCCAGCGAGACCCCGCCCACCACGCGGTACGTCACCGCCGCCTTGCCGCTGGGCGACCAGATCACGCTCTTCTCGCGGCGCAGCGCGAAATAGCCCAGCGAGTCGCGGTCGCCGTGCCGGTCGAGCAGGGCACGCAGCTTCTCCTCGTCGTCGGCCGTGAGCGGGTCGACGGCGCGCCGGGCGCGGAACGCCGCGTACACCACGAGCAGCAGCAGGAGCGTGCTCATCGCGTTGATCGTGAGGTCCACCCAGCCCGGGACGCTGAGGCCCGGGTAGGCGCTCTCGTCGGCCTGGAGCGAGATCAGCCGCATGAAGCCGTAGTGCCAGCGGTCGAAGAACGACGCCCGGAACCCGTCCGGGGCGTCGTTCGCCGCCCGCACCAGCAGGGCCGCCGTCAGCGAGGTGACCAGCAGGCCCACCACCGCGACGATCGCCGCGAGCTTCGGGTTCGACCGGTCGCCCTTGGCGTAGAACTCCTTGCGGCCCGCCAGCAGCGCGGCCACGAAGAGGCCCGTGGCCACCAGCGAGAACCAGTTCAGCGCGTGCCCGCTGAACTCCGGGGAGAACATGAGCGTCGCCATGAACACCAGGAACAGCCCGGACAGCACCAGGTTCAGAATCCAGGAGGCGCGCTTGCGCCGGCGCAGCGTCACCGCCATCACGAACGACCACAGCGCCGACGCGAAGCCCGCCGTCAGCAGGTACGGCGTGAAGAACTCGTCCTCGTTGTGATGCCGGATGCCCGCGCCGAACGACACCCACACCGCGCTGAGCAGATTGACGAACGTGACGAAGCGCAGGTACCACACGGCGAAAGCGGCGGCGCGCCGTGGCATCCGGCCGCCCGGCGCGACCTCATCCGGAGTCAAGCGGACTTCTCCCATGAAAGACAACGTTCAGGGCACTGTCTGCGACGGGTTCCGATTCCGTGCTCTCCCCACGCCGGCCGCCGGGGAGGTCAGCCGCGCTCGGGAAGTTCCGCCGCCAGGGCCGCGGCCGCCTGCACCAGTGGCAGAGCGAGCAGCGCCCCCGTCCCTTCGCCCACAGTGACGCCGTGATCCAGCAAAGGGTTGAGCGCCATCCGGTCGAGGGCCTTCGCCTGCGCCGGGTCGCCGCTGGCCTGGCCGGCCAGCCACCAGTCCGGGGCGCGGAACGCGACCCGCTGCGCGACCAGCGCGCACGCCGCGGAGACGACTCCGTCGAGGATCACCGGGGTGCGGCGGACCGCGCTCTGGAGCAGGAAACCCGTGGCCGCGGCCAGGTCCGCGCCGCCCGTCGCCGCCAGCAGCTCCAGCTGGTCGCCCAGGACGGGGCGGGCCCGGCGCAGGCCGTCGCGTATCGCCGCGCACTTGCGCATCCACGCCAGGTCGTCGATGCCGAAGCCGCCGCGGCCCGTCACCACCGAGGCGTCCGTGCCGCACAGCGCGCCGATCAGCGTGCCCGCGGCGGTGGTGCCGCCCACGCTCAGGTCGCCCAGGACCACCAGGTCGGTGCCCGAGTCCGCCTCCTCGTCGGCGATCGCCATGCCCGTACGGAACGCGGCCTCCGCCTCCTCGGCCGTCAGCGCGTCCTCGATGTCGATCCGGCCGGAACCGCGGCGGACGCGGTGGCGGGTCACCTCCTCCGGCAGCTCGGCGGGGTCGCAGTCGACGGCCATGTCGACGATGCGGAGGCGCGCGCCGGTGCGGCGGGCGAGGACGGCGCCCGCGCTCTCCCCCGCGAGGGCCCTTTTGACCAGCGCTGCTGCGCCCTCCTCCGGGCCGCCGGAGACGCCCAGCTTCGCGACGCCGTGGTCCCCCGCGAACACCAGGGCCGTGACCTGCTCCACCGGCCTGACCGGCACGGCCCCCTGCGCGGCCGCGAGCCACTCGGCGAGCTCGTCCAGCCGCCCCAGCGCCGCGGGCCGCAGCCCGAGGCGCTCCCGCCGCTCCTCCGCGTCCCGCCGGATGCCCGGGTCAGGGCGCTCGATCAGCGTGGCGAAGTCATCAAGATTCAGACCGCTCATCCGCCGGAGCCTACCCGGCCGGGGGCCGGCTAGACCTGGACGGCACGGTGAAGCCTGCGGCGGGCGAACGGGGGTCAAGGGCGCGGGCGCCCTTGCAAACCTCCGCCGCGGCGGCGCTCAGCCCCCGCCGGGGTGTTCGGCGGTGCCGAGCGACCCTGGGCGGGGGCCCGTCCGGCACCGCCGGTTACGTCCGGTGGGGGCTGAGCACCGCGGCGGCGGGTTCAAGGGCGCGGGCGCCCTTGACGGGCTGGTCCGGGCCGGCTCGATCGGATACCGCCCGGCAGCAAGCCTCCGCCGCGGCGGCGCTCAGCCCCCGCCGGGGTGTTCGGCGGTGCCGAGCGACCCTGGGCGGGGGCCCGTCCGGCACCGCCGGTTATGTCCGGTGGGGGTGGCTCGCCGCTGCGGCGGATTCAAGGGCCGGGGCCCTTGACCGGCTGGAGCGAGCCGGCACGATTCGCGCCGTCCGGCAGCAAGCCTCCGCCGCAGCGGTGCTCAGCCCCCGCCGGGGATTCCGGCGGTGCCGAGCGGCCTCGGGGGTCAGCCCCCGTCAGGGCCCAGCGGCCCCCGTAGGGGGAGTGTTGCGTGGACGCGGAAGCCCGGGTGGCCGTCCGCGCGGGGGGCCGCCTCGCACGTGCCGCCCAGAGCCGTGACGCGTTCGCGCATGCCCAGCAAGCCGTGGCCGCCCGTGCCCGCCGGCGGGCCGCCCGCTCCGTCGTCCAGGACCGTCACCGACAGCGCGTCCGCGCCCCGGGTCAGGGTGATCTCCGCCCGCGCCCCCGCCCCCGCGTGCTTGTGCACGTTCGTCAGGGCCTCCTGCACGACGCGGTAGGCCGCCAGGTCGACCGCGGCCGGCAGCGCCGCCCCGGGCCCGCCCGTGACGGACACCTTCAGCCCCGCCCGGGCGAACCCCTCGACGAGCCGGTCGAGGACGCCCAGCCCGGGCGCCGGTTCCGTCGGCGCCTCGGGGTCGCCGTACTGCCGCAGCAGCCCGACCGTCGCCCGCAGCTCCGACAGTGCCGAGCGGCTGGCCTCCCGTACGTGCGCGAGGGCCTGCTTGGCCTGGTCGGGCCGGCTGTCCATGATGTGCGAGGCGACCCCGGCCTGGACGTTGACCAGCGCGATGTGGTGCGCGACGACGTCGTGCAGCTCGCGCGCGATCCGCAGCCGCTCCTCCGCCACCCGCCGCCGCGCCTCCTCCTCCCGCGTCCGCTCGGCCCGTACCGCCCGCTCCTCGATCGCCGCGACGTAGGCCCGCCGGCTGCGGACGGCGTCGCCCAGGGCCCCGGCCAGCGCGGTCCAGGTGAAGAGCCCGAGGTTCTCGGGGGAGTACCAGGGCGGCACCCCGAAGAGCATGGCGGCGCAGGTGAGGACGGCGACCGTGGCCAGGGCGAACCGCCACGCCGCCGGCCGCCCGGTGCGCGAGGCGATCGTGTAGAGCGCGACGACGACGGCCATGGCGATCTGCGTGCGCGGCTGGTCGCCCCGGTGGACGACGATCTCGGCCAGGGTCAGCGCCGACGTCACGCCCAGGACCGTCCGCGGGAAGGAGCGCCGCGCCACCAGCGCCCCGCACGCGAGCGCGGAGAGCAGCAGGAAGCCCGGCCCGGGCGCGGCCGAGGCGTGGCCGCGGCCCGCGTACGAGCCGATCACGACGACCGCGTACGCGAAGAGGGCCAGCAGCGTGTCGGCGGCGAGCGGATGCGCCCGCAGCCATCGGTGCGGGCGGGCTATGCCGGGGACGGCGAGGGAGCTCATCGGGATCCCGTCTCGTGGCTGCGCCGCGCCCCCGTCTCCCGGACGGGGGGACGGGGGCGCGGCGGGTGCTGGAGTCACCGGTGGCGGGCGGAGCGGGCCCGGCCGGTCAGCCGGGGATGAGACCGTCGTCGCTGAGCATCTCCCGGACCTCGTCGAGCGTGGCGTCGGGAGCGGGCAGGATCAGCTCGGAGGGTTCGAGGGCGTCGTCGGGCAGCGGGCTGCCCAGCCGGCGCACGGCGTCGAGCAGAGCCCCGAGCGTGCGCCGGAAGCCGGGCTCGTCACCGCCCTCCATCTCTTCGAGCAGCTCGTCATCGAGCTTGTTGAGCTCCGCGAAGTGGCTGTCGGCGAGCTTCCACTGCCCTTCCCCCATGATCCGTACGATCATGACGGTCTCTCCCTCGGTCGGGTCGGTGCCGGGGTGAGCGGTGCTCACACCGCGAAACTACTGCTTGTCGAAGCGGGGCCGCTCCTGCTCGGAGTGCTGGGCGGCCTGGCCGCCGGCACCGTTCCCGCCCTCGATGGCCTGCTTCGGAGCGCTGCCCCCGGCCAGCTCCGCCTTCATCCGCTGGAGCTCCAGCTCCACGTCCGAGCCGCCGGAGAGGCGGTCCAGCTCGGCGGTGAGGTCGTCCTTGGCCATGCCCGTCGGGTCGTCGAGCGCGCCGGAGGCGAGGAGCTCGTCGATGGCACCGGCCCGGGCCTGGAGCTGCGCCGTCTTGTCCTCGGCGCGCTGGATGGCCATGCCGACGTCGCCCATCTCCTCGGAGATGCCGGAGAAGGCCTCGCCGATCCGGGTCTGGGCCTGGGCGGCGGTGTACGTGGCCTTGATCGTCTCCTTCTTCGTACGGAAGGCGTCGACCTTGGCCTGGAGGCGCTGCGCCGCGAGGGTGAGCTTCTCCTCCTCGCCCTGGAGGGTCTGGTGCTGCGTCTCCAGGTCGCTGACCTGCTGCTGGAGGGCCGCACGGCGGGAGAGGGCCTCGCGGGCCAGGTCCTCGCGCCCGAGCGCGAGCGCCTTGCGGCCCTGGTCCTCCAGCTTGGAGGACTGGCCCTGGAGCTGGTTGAGCTGCAGTTCGAGGCGCTTGCGGGACGTGGCGACGTCCGCGACGCCGCGGCGCACCTTCTGGAGCAGCTCCAGCTGCTTCTGGTACGAGTAGTCGAGGGTCTCGCGCGGATCCTCGGCCCGGTCCAGGGCCTTGTTGGCCTTCGCGCGGAAAATCATTCCCATACGCTTCATGACACCGCTCATGGGCCTCGCGCGCCCCCTTCTGACGGACTACGGCTCCAGCACACCTTGCAGACCCCACAGTACGGGCCCTGCTTCCATTACCGCACTGTTCGGGCGCGGATGCGCTCCTCCTCCAGGACGATCAGCAGGGCGCCGCCCTCCGGCGCAGGGAGTAGACGCCGACCTGGGGGACAACCCGGGGAACGCTCCGGGGAGAACCGGGGAACAACCAGGGCAACGGCCGCCGTTGCCGGATCGTTCCCCTCTGCGGACCGCGCCCCCCTTCCCGTACCCCGTACCCTTGGGTTTCGTGTTCCGAAGCCGTTCCACTTCCAAGGATGAGCAGGCCGCCGCCGCCAAGGTGACCGCGGGCAGGCCCGAGACGTCCCAGCAGCCCCGTAACCCGCAGGCCCCCAAGGGCCGCCCGACCCCCAAGCGCAGCGAGGCCAATTCGCAGCGCCGTGCGATGGCGTCGACGCCCGCCAACCGCAAGGAGGCGGCCAAGCGCGCCCGCGAGACCCGCCGGGTCGACATGGCCAAGCAGCGCGAGGCCCTCGCCAACGGCGACGAGCGCTACCTGCCCGTGCGCGACAAGGGCCCCGTCCGCCGCTTCGCCCGCGACTTCGTGGACGCGCGGTACTCGGTCGCCGAGTTCTTCCTGCCGCTCGCCGTCCTGATCCTGATCCTCAGCATGGTCAACCGCGGCGCGTTCCAGACGTACGTGCTGCTCGCGTGGATGATCGTGATCGCCCTGATCGTGATCAACTCCCTGATCACCGGGATCTCCCTCAAGCGCGCCCTCAAGCAGCGCTTCCCCGACGAGAACACCCGCGGCGCGGTGGCCTACGCCCTGATGCGCACGCTCCAGATGCGTCGCCTGCGTCTGCCCAAGCCGCAGGTCAAGCGCGGGGAGAAGCCGCGCGGGGAGAAGTCCTGAGCGCCTTCGCTCCCGGCTTCGGCGCCGGCGCGGAGGGCTGGCTGCGGGGCCTGGGGGGCTTACGGAACACCGTGCGTCAGGAGTTGGTGGCCCGCCAGCTCGACGAGCAGATAAGCGCCCGCTACCCCGTCGGGCGGCGGCTGCGCATCCTCGACGTCGGCCCCGGCCAGGGCACGCAGGCGCTGCGGCTGGCCCGCGCCGGGCACGAGGTGACGGGCCTGGAGCCCGATCCCGTGATGCTCGGCGCCCTCCGCGAGGCGCTGGCCGCCGAGCCGGAAGGCATCCGTGAGCGGGTGCGGCTCATCCAGGGTGATGGCCGGGAGACCGGCGTCCACTTCACCCCGGGCTCCTTCGACATCGTGCTCTGCCACGGCGTCCTGATGTACGTGCCCGAGCCGGATCCGATGCTCGCCGGGCTCGCCCGGGTGCTGGCGCCCGGCGGGCTGCTCTCCCTGCTCGTGCGCAACGCCGACGCCCTGGCCATGCGGCCGGGCCTCGCCGGGGACTGGGACACGGCGCTCGCCGCGTTCGACTCTCCCGCGTACGTCAACCGGATCGGCCTGACGGTCCGCGCCGACCGCCTGGAGACGCTCACCGGCACGCTCGCCGGCATCGGAGCGCCGCTGCATGCCTGGTACGGGGTGAGGGTCTTCACCGACCTGGCCCCCGACGCCGGCCCCGCCCCGGCCGGCGCGGCGCTGGACCGCCTCCTCCTGGCGGAGGAGCGAGCGGGCCGCACGGATCCGTATCGCGCGGTGGCGGCGCTGTTGCACTTGTGCGGCGTCAGGGGCGGCTAGGGCTCTGCCCGGGGTGCTTGGCGTATGGTGCCGGGCCGGCCCGGCACCGCCGGGTTCGCCGGTGGGGGCTGAGCGCCGCGGCGGCGGGTGCAAGGGGCGGGGCGCCCCTTGCCGAACCGCCCCGTACCACCCATTCGTAGGCTCGGCCGGGACACGTGGACGTCCCGCGGGCGATACTCCGAGCATGGATGGCTCACGCGCCCGCGTCGCGCTTCTCGTGACCGCCGTCGTCTGCGCCGCGGCACTGACCGCCGGCTGTTCCAGCACCTCGCCCCGTCCTTCGCAGAAGGAGCCCCCCGCCGCATCCGGCGCGCCCAGCGTGCCCGGGTCCGCCGGAGACCTTCAGGCCGCCTACGAGAAGGTCGTCAAGGACGTCCTGCCCTCCGTCGTGCAGATCACCGCGGGCGACAGCCTCGGCTCCGGCGTCGTCTACGACGACAAGGGCAACATCGTCACCAACGCCCACGTCGTCGGCTCCGCGCAGTCCTTCAAGGTCACCCTGGCCACCGGCGGCGGAGCCGTCGGCGCCCGGCTCGTCTCCAGCTACCCCGAGCAGGACCTCGCCGTCGTCCGGCTGGACGAGGTTCCCAAGACTCTCAAGCCCGCCACCCTCGGCGACTCCACGAAGGTCGAGGTCGGCCAGATCGTGCTCGCCATGGGCAACCCGCTCGGCCTGTCCAGCAGCGTCACCCAGGGCATCGTCTCCGCCGTCGGCCGCACGGTCAGCGAGGGCCGCACCGGCGGCGGTACGGGCGCCACCATCGCGAACATGGTGCAGACGTCCGCCGCGATCAACCCGGGCAACAGCGGCGGCGCGCTCGTCAACCTCGCGGGCCAGGTGATCGGCATTCCCACGCTCGCCGCCACCGACCCGGAGCTCGGCCAGGGCGCCGCCCCCGGCATCGGCTTCGCCATCCCCGCCGCGACCGTCCGCACGGTCGCCGGGCAGATCGTCAAGAGCGGCCGCGTCACCGACTCCGGCCGCGCCGCGCTGGGCATCACCGCACGCACCATCGTCGGCCCCGACTTCGCCCCCGCGGGCGTCGAGGTCGTCTCCGTGAACCAGAACGGACCCGCCGACCGGGCCGGGCTGCGGGCCGGGGACGTCCTCACCCGCGTCGGCAAGACCGACATCACCACCATGCAGTCCCTGTCCGAGGCGCTCGCGGGCCTCCGGCCCGGCGACAGAACCGACGTGTCCTACGACCGCAACGGCGCCGCCCGCACCACGACCGTCACCCTCGGCGAGATGTGATCCCGACGGGACTGCCTGCCGTCCCGTACGGGACGGCAGGCAGGGATACGCGTCAGGCTTCCGCCGCCGCCCGCAGGCTCATCACGTAGATCTCCGAGTCGTCCTCGAACAGCGTCACCTTCTCCGCACCGCCGTCCAGGAGCTCCTTCCACACCTCGCCGATCCACGACTCGGCGTCTCCCTGCGTGGTGAACTCCTCCGGCTCCACCGCCGGAGCCACCTCGGTCCCGTCGGCCGCCTCGAACCGCCACGTCCACGCCATGTCCGCCTCCTGAGTCGCACAGAGAAACTGCCGGATGGGTCCTGCATACGTGCTGTGCCGCGCAGCCTAACGGGCCGTCGGCGGCGAGAAAGGGTGAGCCCCGCGCGCCCACGGCCCGCGGACGCGAGACGATCAGTGCGTGGAACTGACACTGCTCGGCACCGGAGCCCCCGACGGGCTGCCGCGCCCCGACTGCCCCTGCGCCTCCTGTGCCACCGCCGTGGGTGACGAGGCGCGGGCCGCGACCGCGGTCCTCGTCGACGGGGCGCTGCTGCTGGACCTCACCCCGGGGCCGGCGTTCGCCGCCGCCCGCGCGGGCCGGTCCATCGCCGGCGTCCGGCAGGTCCTGCTCTCCCACCCGCACGACGGGCCCGCCGTCGAGTTCCCGGCGGGCCTGCCCGCGCCCGGCCGGGTGCCCGACGGGCGGGAACTGGCCGTGATCAGCGGCCACCGGATCCGCGCGGTCGCCCTGGACGCCCCCGGCACGGGCTACGAGGTGACCGCCGCGGACGGCGAGCGCCTGCTCTACCTCCCGCCGGGCGCGGCCCCCGCCGGCCTGAACAACGGCCCGGCGGCGGCCCCGGCCGTCCGCTACGACATGGTGCTGCTCGACGTCATCGGCCGCCCGGACGCCCTCGCCCGGCTGCGGGCCGCGGGTGCGATCACGGCCACGACGGACGTGATCGCCGTCCACCTCGACCACGACGTGCCGCCCGGCCGCGAACTGCACCGGCAGCTCGCCGCGGCCGGCGCCCGCACCGTGCCCGACGGCACCACGCTCGTCGTCGGCGACTACCACGCGGTGCCGGACCTGCCCCGGCGCACCCTGGTGCTCGGCGGCGCCCGCTCGGGCAAGTCCGTGGAGGCCGAGCGGCGCCTGGAGTCCTTCCCCGAGGTGCTCTACGTGGCCACGGGCGGCACCCGCCCGGGGGACGCCGACTGGGCGGCGCGGGTGGCCCTGCACCGCGAGCGCCGGCCCGGCTCCTGGCGCACGGCGGAGACCACCGACCTCGTACCCCTGCTGGCCGCCGACGGCCCGCCGCTGCTGCTGGACTGCCTGTCGCTGTGGCTCACCGACGCGATGGACTCCGTCGGCGCGTGGGACGACGAGTCGTGGGCCGACGGCGGCAAGGACGCCCTGGCCGTGCGCGTGGCGGAGCTGGTGGCGGCCGTGCGGGCCACGCGGCGCACGGTGGTGCTGGTGAGCAACGAGGTGGGCTCGGGCGTCGTGCCCGCGACGGCGTCGGGCCGCCGCTTCCGCGACGAGCTGGGCCGGCTGAACACGATGGTCGCCACGGAGTGCGAACACGTCCTGCTGGTGGTCGCGGGGCAGGCCCTCGCGCTGCGCTGACGCTCCGTACGCTTACGTCCCATGGCTGATCCCGACCGCCCCATTCGCGTCCTGCTCGCCGACGACCAGGCCCTCCTGCGCAGCGCGTTCCGCGTCCTGGTGAACTCGGAGCCGGACATGACCGTCGTGGGGGAGGCCGCCGACGGCGCGGAGGCCCTGGACCTGGCCCGGAGGCACGCCCCGCACGTGGTCCTGATGGACATCCGGATGCCCGGGACGGACGGCCTGGCCGCGACCCGGGCGATCTGCTCGGATCCGGCCCTCGCGGACGTGCGCGTGGTGATGCTGACGACCTTCGAGGTCGACGAGTACGTGGTGCAGTCGCTCCGGGCGGGTGCCTCAGGCTTCCTCGGCAAGGGCGCCGAGCCGGAGGAGCTGCTGGCCGCGATCCGGGTGGCGCGGGCGGGGGAGGCGCTGCTGTCGCCCGCGGCGACGAAGGGGCTCATCGCGCGGTTCCTGGCCCAGCCGGGGGACGCGCGGCCGGAGGGCGGCCCGCCGGCCCGGCTGGACGCGCTCACGGGGCGGGAGCGGGAGGTGCTGGTGCACGTCGCGGGCGGGCTGTCCAACGACGAGATCGGCGAGCGGCTGGAGGTCAGCCCGCTGACCGTCAAGACGCACGTCAACCGTGCGATGGCGAAGCTGGGGGCGCGGGACCGGGCCCAACTCGTGGTCATCGCCTACGAGTCGGGCCTGGTCCGGCCGAGGACGGACTAGCCGCCCGGGGATCGGGGCCCGCACGCACGGGCCCCGGCACGGCTACGGCTACGGCAGCGCCAGCATCCGCTCCAGCGCCAGCTTCGAGAACGCCGCCACCTCCGGGTCGACCTCGATCCGGTTGACCACCTTGCCGTCCGCCAGGGACTCCAGGGCCCACACCAGGTGCGGCAGGTCGATCCGGTTCATGGTCGAGCAGAAGCACACCGTCTTGTCGAGGAAGACGATCTCCTTGCCCTCACCGGCGAATCGATTCGCCAGGCGCCGGACCAGGTTCAGCTCCGTGCCGATGGCCCACTTGGAGCCGGCGGGGGCCGCCTCCAGGGTCTTGATGATGTACTCCGTGGAGCCGACGTAGTCGGCCGCGGCCACGACCTCGTGCCGGCACTCGGGGTGCACCAGGACGTTGACGCCCGGGATGCGCTCGCGCACGTCGTTGACGGAGTCGAGCGAGAAGCGGCCGTGCACCGAGCAGTGCCCGCGCCACAGGATCATCTTCGCGCCGCGCAGCTCCTCGGCGGTCAGGCCGCCGTTCGGCTTGTGGGGGTTGTACAGGACGCAGTCGTCCAGGGACATCCCCATGTCGCGGACGGCGGTGTTGCGGCCCAGGTGCTGGTCGGGGAGGAAGAGGACCTTCTCGCCCTGCTCGAAGGCCCAGTTCAGCGCCCGCTCGGCGTTGGAGGAGGTGCAGATGGTGCCGCCGTGCTTGCCGGTGAAGGCCTTGATGTCGGCGGAGGAGTTCATGTACGAGACGGGGACGGTCACGTCCGCCACGCCCGCCTCGGCCAGCACGTCCCAGCACTCGGCGACCTGCTCGGCGGTGGCCATGTCGGCCATCGAGCAGCCGGCCGCGAGGTCCGGCAGGACGACCTGCTGGCCGGCGGTGGTGAGGATGTCCGCGGACTCGGCCATGAAGTGCACGCCGCAGAAGACGATGTACTCGGCGTCCGGGCGGGCGGCCGCGTCGCGCGCGAGCTTGAAGGAGTCCCCGGTCACGTCCGCGAACTCGATGACCTCGTCGCGCTGGTAGTGGTGGCCGAGCACGAAGACCTTGTCCCCGAGCTTCGCCTTGGCCGCGCGGGCGCGCTCCACCAGGTCCGGGTCGGAGGGCGCCGGCAGGTCGCCGGGGCACTCCACGCCCCGCTCGCTCTTCGGGTCGGCCTCGCGCCCGAGCAGCAGGAGCGCGAGGGGCGAGGGAGCGGGAGCCTGGAAGTCCAAGGGCTGGGCGGTGGTCACGTCACGCACCCTTTCTGTTCTGCGGGACGGCCGGGAAGGGCCTTGTCGTCAAAATGACGTTATCTATCATAACTGCTTCGCGTCAGTTTGACGATGGTGATCGCGTCGATGTGACACATTCCCGATCCGGCGCGGGGTGTGCGAGCATGAAAGGCGGAAACACCGCAGCAGGCCCGGAATGAATCCGGGAGTCCGGCGGTTGCAGCCGACGGCAAGCAGTCCGCACCAAACCCGGGAGTGAAGCAGATGTCCGTTCAGGACGAGAAGACCACTGTGAGCGACGGCATCCTCCTGTCCGACGCCGCCGCCGCCAAGGTCAAGGGCCTGCTGGAGCAGGAGGGCCGTGACGACCTCGCGCTGCGCGTCGCCGTCCAGCCCGGCGGCTGCTCCGGCCTGCGCTACCAGCTCTTCTTCGACGAGCGTTCGCTCGACGGCGACGTCGTCAAGGACTTCGACGGCGTCAAGGTCGTCACGGACCGCATGAGCGCCCCGTACCTGGGCGGCGCCTCCATCGACTTCGTCGACACCATCGAGAAGCAGGGCTTCACGATCGACAACCCGAACGCCACGGGTTCCTGCGCCTGCGGTGACTCCTTCAGCTAAAGCGTCACCTTTACCGCTTGCCGCGAAGGCGGTGGCCCGACCGACCGGGCCACCGCCTTCGTGGTGTTCACCGCCTGGTGAGGAAGAGAGCTATTTCTCCTGCTGCCGTGCCACCGGCTCCCCGGTCGAGGCGTCCACCACCTTCCGGTCGCCCAGCGGCTCGTCCAGCGTGACCGTCTCGTCGAACTTCTTCGCCATCAGCACGCACTGCCGGCCCGGCTGCTTCTCCGTCCCGGTGACCTTGACCGTCACCGCCTCCGCCGACTGCTCGGCGGAGGCCGCGTAGTTCTGGCACACGCCGCCCCAGAAGTGCAGGACGAGCTTCTTCCCGTCCACGCTGTACGACTCCACGTGCACCGGCACCGACTTCGGCGTGCCCTTCCCCGGGCTCTCGGAGCGGCCCGGGCCGGGGGAGTGCCGCACCAGGAACTCCGGGTCCACCGCGGGCTGCGCGACGGTGACCGCCGCCTCCTTCTCCGCGCCCGGCAGGCGCACCTGGAACAGCCACGACGGCACCAGCGACTGCCGCCCGGCCACCGACTGCGCCGACAGGCCCAGCGCGGCCCCGGTCACCACGGCGGGCGTACGCGGCGGGGCCTTCGGCGGGCAGGGCACCGCGAAGCCGCGCGGCCCCTCACCGCTCGCGCCGTCATCGCCGTGCGGGACGGGGGAGGCGCAGCCGCCGATCGCCGGCTGACCGGTGCCGCCACCCTTGTTGAGCTCCTTCAGCGCCTCGTCGGCCGTCACCAGCGGGTAGACCGCCCCCTTCGGCGGGGTCTGGAGCTGCCCGCTGCCCCGTACGAGCTGGGCGTCCGAACCGACCTCCAGCGTCGTCCGCCAGCCGAAGACCGGCAGGCCGTCCAGCACGGGATCGGCGTTGACCGCCCGCACCGCGCCGAAGAGCCCCGACGCGTCGATCTTGGAGTCGTCCTGGCCGAGGGCCTTCAGGACGGGCGCGGCAGCGCTCTTCGCCTTCTCCTCCGATACGGGCGGCTGCCCGTCCGTGGCCCGCCCCTCCTGCTGCGGGCAGCTCACGGGCTCGGCCGGGGACAGGTCGGCCGCGGGGTCCGTGCGCGGCCCCGACCCCGGCGGGTGCACGCACCCCTTGCCGACGCTGCCGAAGCGCGCGAAGGACCAGTTGCCCGGCCCCTTGCGGGCCACCTGCAAGACCGGCTCGTCCGCCCCGGGCGGACCGCCCACCCGCCAGGTGTCCCCCTCCAGCTCCGGCGTCCCGGACACGTGCAGGGCCGCGGCGAGGGAGGCCACCTCCGCCCGGCCCACCTCGCCCTTCGGCAGCCGCACGGCCGCCGTCCGCGGCCCGTCGGGCAGCTTCCCCTCGGCGCGGTAGCGCACGCCACTGGGGTCCGGCTCGCCCACGGCGATGCCCTGCGAGGGCCCGGTGGGGCCGCCGACGGCCGGGGCGTCCAGCGCGAGGGGCGGTGGGGAGCCCTCACCGCCCGGCGTGCCGCCGCCCTTGCCGCCGTCGTCCTCCCACGCCGTGGCGGCCCAGTACGCACCGCCGCCACCGGCCAGCAGCACCGCCGCCGCCACCGAGGCGACCGCGAGCCGTGAACGCTTCCGCTGCTGCTTGCCTTCGGGGGTGCCGCCCTCGGTGCTCACCACATCGCTCCTTCACTCCGCCCAATGTCCGTAGCGCTGCATCCCCCGGGAAGGGGACGCGGCTTGGACGGAGCACAGGAGCGAGCGGTTCCACCCGGCTGAGGCCGGGTGGAACGGGAGGGTCAGTCGCCGTACTCCGACATCCCGTCGATCAGCCGCGCCGACCCGGCCGGCACCGAGACGCCCCTGATCAGCGAGGGCGGCACCGCCGCGGCCGCTTTCCCGGCTCCCGGGGACCCCGTCCAGTGCGGCGACATCCGTGCGCACAGTCCGCGCAGCTCCGCCAGCGATTCGGGCTCGTACTCGGGGAAAGTGACGTCCTTCACAGGGTTCGGCATAGCGGCACCGTATGCACGCGCAACGCACGAGGAAAGGGCTACTATTTGGTAATTTTGTCCGGACGATGGCCGAAACTATATGCAGGTGCGAATTCCGGACCCGGTAGCGTGGTGTGGCTCGTCCGAAACCCGTCACCTCGCCCCCGCAGGAGCAGAACCGCCGTGCGTATCGCAGTCACCGGCTCCATCGCCACTGACCATCTGATGACGTTCCCCGGCCGTTTCGCCGATCAGCTCGTGGCGGACCAGCTGCACACCGTCTCGCTCTCCTTCCTCGTCGACGAACTCGACGTCCGCCGCGGCGGTGTCGCGCCCAACATCTGCTTCGGCATGGGCCTGCTCGGCCTGCGCCCCATCCTGGTCGGCGCCGCCGGCGCGGACTTCGCCGAGTACCGCGCCTGGCTGGAGCGGCACGGCGTGGACACCGACTCCGTCCGCATCTCCGAGGTCCTGCACACCGCCCGCTTCGTCTGCACCACGGACACGGACCACAACCAGATCGCGTCCTTCTACACCGGCGCGATGAGCGAGGCCCGCCAGATCGAGCTCCAGCCCGTCGCCGACCGCGTCGGCGGCCTCGACCTGGTCCTGATCGGCGCCGACGACCCCGAGGCGATGATCCGCCACACCGAGGAGTGCCGCTCCCGGGGCATCCCCTTCGCCGCCGACCCCTCCCAGCAGCTGGCCCGCATGGAGGGCGACGACATCCGCGTCCTCGTCGAGGGCGCCACGTATCTCTTCACCAACGAGTACGAGAAGGCCCTCATCGAGTCCAAGACCGGCTGGTCCGGGGACGAGATCCTGGCCAAGGTCGGCACCCGCATCACCACCCTCGGCGCGCAGGGCGTGCGCATCGAGCGCGCGGGCGAGCCCGCCATCGAGGTCGGCTGCGCCCAGGAGGAGGCCAAGGTCGACCCGACGGGCGTCGGCGACGCCTTCCGCGCGGGCTTCCTCGCCGGCCTGACCTGGGAGCTGTCCCTGGAGCGCGCCGCCCAGCTGGGCTGCATGCTCGCCACCCTCGTCATCGAGACGCTGGGCACCCAGGAGTACGAGCTGCGCCGCGGCCACTTCATGGAGCGCTTCACCAAGGCCTACGGCGACGAGGCCGCCGCCGAGGTCAAGGCGCGCCTGTCCTGACCCCTGCTCCCGCGTGACCCCTGCCCCCTCCGGAGGGGGCAGGGGTCACGTACGGCTTTGGGCAGGGATCACGTGAGGCGCCGCACCACGTAGGCCGTGCCCTGCTCCCCCGGCCGCTCGCCCACGTACTCCTGCTCCCGCATGTCGCACCACGCGGGGATGTCCAGCCGCGCGGCCTCGTCGTCGGACAGCACGGTCACCACACCGCCCACCGGGACGTCGCCGA
The DNA here is from genome assembly GCF_044336695.1 of Streptomyces sp. SCA2-17. Taxonomy (NCBI): domain Bacteria; kingdom Bacillati; phylum Actinomycetota; class Actinomycetes; order Kitasatosporales; family Streptomycetaceae; genus Streptomyces; species Streptomyces sp. SCA2-17. Next base: position 1,460,212 of record NZ_CP117521.1, on the reverse strand, counting down.
TCGCCCTGGCCAGCTCGATCACGGGGATCGGGCAGCGTTTGCCCAGCGAGTCGATCACCAGCCCGGACTCCGACGCCGTCCGGGCGGCGGGCGCGGGCGCGGCCGGCGCGCCCAGGTGCTGCCGTACGGACGCCACCACCCCCGGCAGCACGTCGAGGAAGCGCTCGACGTCCTCCTCCGCCGTGCCCATCGGCAGCGACACCCGGACGTTGCCCTCCGACAGCACGCCCATCGCCTGGAGCACATGGCTCGGGGCCAGAGTGCTGGAGGTGCACGAGGAGCCGGAGGAGACGGAGAACCCCGCCCGGTCGAGGGCGTGCAGCAGCGTCTCACCGTCGACATACAGACACGAGAACGTGACCAGATGCGGCAGCCTGCGCGCCGGGTCGCCCACCACCTCCACGTCCGGCACGAGCGCGGGCACCCGCTCGCGGATCCGCTCGACCAGCGCCCGCAGCCGGGCGCCCTCCTCCGCCGCCTCCTGCCGCACGGCCCGCAGCGACGCGGCCGCCGCCACGATCGCGGGCAGGTCGGGGAAGCCCGGCGCCCGGCCCGACTCCCGCTCGTCCGCCGGGCCCTGGTACGCGAACCGCGTCCCCTTGCGGACCGCCAGCAGGCCCACGCCCGACGGGCCGCCCCACTTGTGCGCGCTGGCCGTCAGCAGCGACCAGCCGCTCGCCACCGGCCCCCACGCGAGCGACTGCGCCGCGTCCACCAGCAGCGGCACCCCCGCGGCCCGGCACTCCTCGGCCGCCTCGGCCACCGGCTGCTCGGTGCCCACCTCGTGGTTGGCGGACTGCAGGGCGGCCAGCGCGGTGTCGGGGCGCAGCGCCGCGGCGTACGCCCCGGGCGCCACGCGGCCCGCCCGGTCGACGGGCACCGTGGTGAAGCTGCCGCCGGCCGCCTCCAGGGCCTCGGCCGAGGCGAGGACGGAGGAGTGCTCGACGGCCGAGACGACCAGATGGCGGCCGGTGCGGCGGCGCCCGGCCAGGGCGCCGGCAAGGCCGTCGTGCACCGCGCGGCTACCCGAAGGGGTGAAGACGAGCTCGTCGGGGCGGCAGCCCACGACCTCGGCGGCGGCCTCGCGGGCGGCGTCCAGCAGCAGCCGGGCTCGCCGGCCCTCGCGGTAGAGCCGGGCGGGATCGGCCCAGCCCTCGTCGAGGGAGGCCAGCAGGGCCTGGCGGGCGACGGGGTGCAAGGGAGCGGCGGAGGCGGCGTCGAAGTAGGGCACACCCAGAAACTAACGCGTCGCCGGGAGGCCGCCCCGCGCGTACCGTCCCACCTGCGCGGCAGCCGCCTGACGGTCCCCCAGACGGCGGCCGGACCCATGGATTCCATCCCTTCGGGGAGTGACGCGGCGCGTTGGGCACCCTCCCCGCGCGGCCCCAAATAGCGTCCAGTAGGGTTTGGTCCGCATAAACATCCAAACCCCTGCCCGCAGCGGGCCGGCGACCGACCAGCGAGACGGCCGCAGCCGGCCGCACGGGCGAGACTCTCGGGAAGGCGCTACGTGAGTCCCAACGGCTCCGACCGCTCGTCGCGGCGCCCGGTGCGGCGGAAGCTGCTGCAGGCGCTGGCCGCGGGCGCTGTCCTGGCGACCGCCTCCGGTTGCACATATAAGGACTTCCCCCGCCTCGGAATGCCCACTCCCGTCACGGAAGAGGCGCCGCGGATCCTCTCCCTGTGGCAGGGCTCTTGGGCCGCCGCTCTGGTGACCGGCATCCTGGTGTGGGGCCTGATCATCTGGAGTGTCATCTTCCACCGGCGCAGCCGGACGAAGGTGGAGGTACCCCAGCAGACCCGGTACAACATGCCGATCGAGGCGCTGTACACGGCGGTCCCGATCATCATCGTGTCGGTGCTCTTCTACTTCACCGCGCGTGACGAGAACAAGCTGCTGACCAACCCGGACAAGCCCAAGCACGTCGTCAACGTGGTGGGCTTCCAGTGGAGCTGGGCCTTCAACTACATGGAGGACGTCGACGGCAACGCCGCGACCCCGGCGAAGCCGCTCCGGGAGAACAAGGAGCTCGACGCGATCCCGGACCGGTTCCTGAAGAAGGCACCGCAGGGCGCGGAGGGTGTCTACGACATCGGCATCCCCGGCACGCGCAACGAGCAGACCAACAACCCGGGCCCCACGCTGTGGCTGCCCAAGGGTGAGACGGTCGAGTTCGTCCTCACCTCGCGGGACGTCATCCACTCCTTCTGGGTGGTGCCGTTCCTGATGAAGCAGGACGTCATCCCGGGGCACACCAACAGCTTCACGGTGACCCCGAACAAGGAGGGCACCTTCCTCGGCAAGTGCGCCGAGCTGTGCGGCCAGGACCACTCCCGGATGCTCTTCAACGTCAAGGTCGTCTCTCCTGAGCGTTACAAGCAGCACCTGAAGGAGCTGGCCGCGAAGGGCCAGACCGGCTACCAGCCGGCGGGCATCGCGATGACGGATCACGCGAAGAACGCGGAGACCAAGAACAAGTGAGCATCCTCAACGAACCCCAGGGTGCCGCCGCCGCGACAGCCACGGCAGCACCGCCAGTCCGCCAGAAGCAGCCCGGTATCAACGCGGTCAAGTGGCTCACCACCACCGACCACAAGACCATCGGCACGCTCTACCTGGTCACGTCGTTCGCGTTCTTCTGCATCGGCGGCCTGATGGCGCTGCTGATGCGCGCCGAACTCGCCCGTCCCGGCACGCAGATCATGTCGAACGAGCAGTTCAACCAGGCGTTCACGATGCACGGCACGATCATGCTGCTGATGTTCGCGACGCCGCTGTTCGCCGGTTTCGCGAACTGGATCATGCCGCTCCAGATCGGCGCGCCCGACGTGGCGTTCCCGCGGCTGAACATGTTCGCCTACTGGCTCTACCTGTTCGGCTCGATCATCGCGGTGGCCGGCTTCCTCACCCCGCAGGGTGCGGCCGACTTCGGCTGGTTCGCCTACTCCCCGCTGTCGGACGCCGTCCGCTCGCCGGGCGTCGGCGCCGACATGTGGATCATGGGTCTGGCCTTCTCCGGCTTCGGCACGATCCTCGGTTCGGTCAACTTCATCACCACGATCATCTGCATGCGCGCGCCCGGCATGACGATGTTCCGCATGCCGATCTTCACCTGGAACGTGCTGCTGACCGGTGTCCTGGTCCTGCTCGCCTTCCCGGTCCTGGCGGCCGCGCTGTTCGCTCTGGAGGCGGACCGTAAATTCGGGGCCCACGTCTTCGACCCGGGCAACGGCGGAGCGCTGCTGTGGCAGCACCTCTTCTGGTTCTTCGGCCACCCCGAGGTCTACATCATCGCGCTGCCGTTCTTCGGCATCATCTCCGAGGTCATCCCGGTCTTCTCCCGCAAGCCGATGTTCGGCTACTGGGGCCTGATCGCGGCCACGATCTCGATCGCCGGTCTTTCGGTGACGGTGTGGGCGCACCACATGTACGTCACGGGCGGTGTGCTGCTGCCGTTCTTCTCCTTCATGACCTTCCTGATCGCGGTCCCGACCGGTGTGAAGTTCTTCAACTGGATCGGCACCATGTGGAAGGGCTCGCTGTCCTTCGAGACGCCGATGCTGTGGGCCACCGGCTTCCTGATCACCTTCACCTTCGGTGGTCTGACCGGCGTCATCCTGGCCTCGCCCCCGCTGGACTTCCACGTCTCCGACTCGTACTTCGTGGTCGCGCACTTCCACTACGTCATCTTCGGCACCGTGGTGTTCGCGATGTTCTCCGGCTTCCACTTCTGGTGGCCGAAGTTCACGGGCAAGATGCTGGACGAGAAGCTCGGCAAGATCACCTTCTGGACGCTGTTCGTGGGCTTCCACGGCACGTTCCTGGTGCAGCACTGGCTGGGTGCCGAGGGCATGCCCCGCCGCTACGCGGACTACCTGGCCGCCGACGGCTTCACCACGCTGAACACCATCTCGACCATCAGCTCCTTCCTGCTGGGCCTGTCGATCCTGCCGTTCATGTACAACGTCTGGAAGACCGCCAAGTACGGCAAGAAGGTCGAGGTCGACGACCCGTGGGGCTACGGCCGCTCGCTGGAGTGGGCGACGTCCTGCCCGCCGCCGCGGCACAACTTCCTCACGCTGCCGCGCATCCGCTCCGAATCCCCGGCGTTCGACCTGCACCACCCGGAGATCGTGGCTCTGGAGCTCGAAGAGAACCTCGCGGCTGAGAAGGCCCTCGCGGGTGGCAAGGAGGCCGGCAAGTGAAGATCCAGGGCAAGATGTTCATCTGGCTCGCCGTCTTCATCCTCGCCATGGCGTGTGTCTATGGCGTGTGGTCGAAGGAGGCTGCCGGCACGACGGCCCTCTTCATGGCCTTCGGCCTGTGCATCATGGTCGGCTACTACCTGGCGTTCACCGCACGCCGGGTGGACACCGGCGCCGGCGACAACAAGGAGGCGGACGTCGCCGACGACGCCGGCGAGCTGGGCTTCTTCGCCCCGCACAGCTGGCAGCCGCTCTCCCTGGCGGTCGGTGGCGCCCTGGCCTTCCTGAGCATCTGCTTCGGCTGGTGGCTGATGTACTTCTCGGCCCCGATCATCCTGGTCGGCCTCTTCGGCTGGGTTTTCGAGTTCTACCGAGGCGAGAACCAGAACCAGTAGGAGCTGTCGCTCCTGCGAAGGGCCCCGCGCACCCCACCCGGTGTGCGGGGCCCTTCGCGTGTTCCGGGGCCTTCGCGCACAACCACCCGTTTGCAGTCACCCGACAGGCCGTACGCCCCGAACGTCCCTACGGTGTGAGACATGACCCAGTCACCTCGACACCGCTTGGCGCTCTGCGGCGCCGTGCTGCTGACCGCGCTGGCGGTGGGGGTCACCGCCTGCGGCGGCTCGTCCAACCCGCTGGCCGACAAGCCCTACGACGCCGGCGGTCAGGTGGAGCTCACCAGCGCCCGCGACGGGCAGAAGGCGGACCCCAGCAAGCCGCTGGAGGTGACCGCCAGGGGCGACGACCGGATCACGGACGTCACCGCCACGGACGCCGCCGGACGCTACGTCAAGGGCGAGCTCGCCCCCGACGGGTCCCGCTGGCACAGCACCGGCGCCCTCGCCGCCGGCGCCCACTACACCGTCCGCGTCACAACGGAGGACGAGGACGGGGCCCAGGGGCGGCGCACGATCGGCTTCGACACCAATCCGGCGGACCGCCTCCTGCGCGTCAGTTTCGGCCCGCAGAACGGCACCTACGGGGTGGGACAGCCCATCACCGCCGAGCTGAGCACCCCCGTCCAGGACCCCGCCTCCCGCGCCGTCGTCGAACGCACCCTCAGGGTCGAGTCGCAGCCCGCCGTGGAAGGCGCCTGGCACTGGGTGGACAACCGCACCCTGCACTACCGGCCCAAGGAGTACTGGCCTGCCAACTCCACCGTCGACGTGCACGCGACCCTCGACGGCATCAAGGTCGGCGGCGGCCTCTACGGAGGCCCCTCCAAGCCCGTCAGGATGACCACCGGCGACCGCATCGAGGCCGTCACCGACGCCGGCGCCCACAGCATGACCGTGCTGCGCAACGGCAAGGAGATCCGCTCCATCCCGGTCACCACCGGCAAACCCGGCTACGCCACCCGCAACGGGGTCAAGGTGATCCTGGGCCGGGAATCCTTCGTACGGATGCGCGGCACCAGCATCGGCATCGCCGAAGGCAGCGCCGACTCCTACGACCTGCCCGTCTACTGGGCCACCCGGGTCACCTGGAGCGGCGAGTACGTGCACGCCGCCCCCTGGTCCGAGGGCTCCCAGGGCTGGGAGAACGTCAGCCACGGCTGCACCGGCATGAGCACCGCCAACGCCAAGTGGTTCTTCGACACCGTCCACGTCGGCGACATCGTCAAGGTCGTGGGCAGCGCGGGCGCCACCATGACGCCCTTCGACAACGGCTTCGGCGACTGGAACATGGACTGGGACGAATGGCGCAAGGGCAGCGCCCTCGTCGGAGGCAAGAAGCAGGGGAGCGGCCCCGCCGACGCCGCCCGCCTGCGCCCCGAGCTCTAGCCGCCCGGCGGGCCCCGCAGGGCCCGCCGCGCCGGCCCCCGGACCGTCAGGCGTCCACGGCCTTCCGGCTGCGCAGCAGGCCCGCCAGCGCCTCGGCGAACACCGCCGGGTCCAGCGGGTGCGTCACGGCCGCGTCGGCCCGGCTCCAGGTGGCCAGCCAGGCGTCCTGCGGGCGGCCCATCAGCAGCAGCACGGGCGGGCAGCGGAACACCTCGTCCTTCAGCTGCCGGCACACCCCCATGCCGCCCGCGGGCGCCGTCTCGCCGTCCAGGACGCACACGGCCACGTGGTGCTGTTCCAGGGCCGCGAGCACGCCCGGGAGTGTCGCGCATTCCACGTACTCGACCGGCGGTACGTCGGGAGCCGGCCTGCGACCTGCGGCCAGCCGGACCTGTGCGCGGGTGTCCGCGTTGTCGCTGTAGACCAGCACGGTGGCCGTCGGCTGCATCGTTCCTCCAGGCTTGTGTTCGGCACAGCTGCGGATCTGACGTGGAGCTGATCGCTGGCCGGACTCTACTCCGCGAACACCCTTCCGGAGGAGGGTCCGTCAGGCCCGGAGAGTGCCCCGGAACGTCCGGTTCCCCCCTTTGGGGGACCCCGGCACTGGGCCGTACGAGCAGCGCACATGCTCTTGACACACCGAACGGCACCCCCCGGAGTGAGCACGAGATAAGCGACCGACATAATGTCGGTCGTGGCGACTGCAACAGCAACAGATACCGGGCACGCACACCCGTCGGTCAATCGACCGAACCTCACCAGCGTCGGAACCATCATCTGGTTGAGTTCCGAGCTGATGTTCTTCGCGGCCCTCTTCGCGATGTACTTCACCCTGCGATCGGTGACCGGCGCAGAGCACTGGAAGGATATGGCGTCCTCGCTGAACCTTCCGTTCTCGGCGACGAACACCACGATCCTGGTGCTCTCCTCCCTCACCTGCCAGCTCGGCGTCTTCGCCGCCGAGCGCGGCGACGTGAAGAAGCTGCGCACCTGGTTCACGATCACCTTCGTGATGGGTGCCATCTTCATCGGCGGCCAGGTGTTCGAGTACACGGACCTCGTGAAGGAGGACGGCCTCTCGCTCTCCTCCGACCCGTACGGCTCGGTGTTCTACCTGACGACCGGCTTCCACGGCCTGCACGTGACGGGCGGTCTGATCGCCTTCCTGCTGGTTCTGGGCAGGACGTACGCGGCCAAGAGGTTCACCCACCACCAGGCGACGGCGGCCATCGTCGTGTCCTACTACTGGCACTTCGTCGACGTGGTGTGGATCGGCCTCTTCGCCACGATCTACTTGATCAAGTAATCGGTCCCGTCCCGCACCGGACCAACAGTCCAGATCGACGCAGAAGATCCTGACACCGGGGTAATCCGTGAAAAAGCTCTCCGCACGACGACGCCATCCGCTGGCGGCGGTCGTCGTCCTACTCTTCGCGCTGGCGGTCACTGGGGGGCTGTACGCCGCGTTCGCGCCGGCGGACACGGCCAAGGCCGATGGAACCGCCCAGTCCCTCGCCATCGAGGAGGGCAAGAAGCTCTATTCCGTGGGCTGCGCAAGCTGCCACGGCACCGGCGGTCAGGGCACCAGTGACGGCCCGAGCCTCGTCGGCGTGGGCGCCGCGGCCGTCGACTTCCAGGTCCGCACCGGCCGCATGCCGCTCCAGCAGCAGGGTGCCCAGGCCCCCCGCAAGAAGGCGATCTACACGCAGGCCCAGACCGACCAGCTCGCCGCGTACATCGCCTCGCTGGGCGCCGGCCCCGCGGTCCCGACCAAGGATCAGTACAGCCCGGACGGCGCGGACATCGCCAAGGGCGGAGAGCTCTTCCGCACCAACTGCGCCCAGTGCCACAACTTCACCGGTAAGGGCGGCGCGCTCTCCAACGGCAAGTTCGCCCCCTCGCTTGAGGACGTCGACCCCAAGCACATCTACGAGGCCATGCAGACCGGCCCGCAGAACATGCCTTCCTTCCCCGACACGACGCTGTCGGAGAAGAACAAGAAGGACATCATCGCGTACCTCGACACGGTCAACAGCAGCAAGTCGGAGAGCCCGGGCGGCCTCGAGCTGGGCGGGCTCGGCCCGGTCAGCGAGGGTCTGTTCGCGTGGATCTTCGGCTTGGGCGCGCTGATCGCAGTAGCCATCTGGGTCGCGGCCCACACCGCTAAGGCCAAGAAGTCATGAGTAGCCAAGACATTCCAGAAGAGAACCTGCCGAGCACGCAGGACGCACACGGCGGCGCCGTGACGAAGACGGCCGGCGACCCGTTCGCCGACCCCGGCCTGCCGCCGCACGAGCCCCGCATCCAGGACGTGGACGAGCGGGCGGCCCAGCGCTCCGAGCGCGTGGTCGCCTTCCTGTTCCTGCTCTCGATGCTGGCCACGGTCGGCTTCATCGCCTCCTACGTGGCCCTGCCGGTCGACAAGATCGTCTACATCTTCCCGATCGGTCACATCAGTGCCCTGAACTTCGCGCTGGGCATGACCCTCGCGGTGGCGCTGTTCTGCATCGGCGCGGGCGCGGTCCACTGGGCCCGCACCCTGATGTCGGACGTGGAGGTCGCCGACGAGCGGCACGCCATCTCCGCCGAGCCGGACGTCAAGGCCAAGGTCCTGGCGGACTTCAAGCAGGGCGCTGAGGAGTCGGCCTTCGGCCGCCGCAAGCTGATCCGCAACACCATGTTCGGCGCGCTGGCCCTGGTGCCGCTCTCCGGCGTGGTGCTGCTGCGCGACCTCGGACCGCTGCCGGGCACCAAGCTCCGGAAGACCGCCTGGTCCGAGGGCAAGATGCTGATCAACCAGAACACGCTGCAGCCGCTGCGTCCCGAGGACATCCAGGTCGGCTCCCTCACCTTCGCCATGCCCGAGGGCATGAAGGAGGAGGACCACGACTTCCAGAAGGAGATCGCCAAGGCCGCCCTGATGATCGTCCGGCTCCGCCCGGAGAACATCAAGGACAAGCGCGAGCTCGACTGGTCCGCGGACGGCATCGTCGCGTTCTCCAAGATCTGCACCCACGTCGGCTGCCCGATCAGCCTCTACGAGCAGCAGACGCACCACGTGCTGTGCCCCTGCCACCAGTCCACCTTCGACCTCTCCGACGGCGGACGCGTGATCTTCGGCCCGGCCGGCCACGCCCTTCCGCAGCTGCGGATCAAGGTCAACGACAAGGGCTACCTTGAGGCCATGGGCGACTTCGCCGAGCCCGTCGGTCCTGCCTACTGGGAGCGCGGATGAGCACTACAACCACGAACGCATCTGGCGCTAACGCGCCGGGCCGCCGCAAGGCACCCGCAGGCGAGCGGGTAGCCGACTGGGCCGACGGCCGCCTGGGGATCTACTCCCTGGCCAAGGCCAACATGCGGAAGATCTTCCCGGACCACTGGTCCTTCATGCTGGGCGAGGTCTGCCTCTACAGCTTCGTCATCATCATCCTCACGGGTGTGTACCTGACGCTGTTCTTCCACCCCAGCATGGAAGAGGTCGTCTACCACGGCTCGTACGTCCCCATGCAGGGCATGCGGATGTCCGAGGCGTTCCAGTCGACCCTGAACATCAGCTTCGACATCCGTGGCGGTCTGCTCATCCGGCAGATCCACCACTGGGCGGCGCTGATCTTCCTCGCCGGCATGTTCGTGCACATGATGCGCGTGTTCTTCACGGGTGCGTTCCGCAAGCCGCGTGAGGTCAACTGGCTGTTCGGCTTCCTGCTGTTCGTCCTGGGCATGTTCACCGGCTTCACCGGTTACTCGCTCCCGGACGACCTGCTCTCCGGCACCGGTGTCCGCTTCATGGAGGGCGCGATCCTGTCCGTGCCGATCGTCGGCACGTACATCTCGATGTTCCTCTTCGGCGGCGAGTTCCCCGGCTCGGACTTCGTGCCGCGGTTCTTCTCGATCCACGTCCTGCTGCTGCCGGGCATCATGCTCGGTCTGCTCGTGGCCCACCTGATCCTCGTGATCTACCACAAGCACACGCAGTTCCCCGGCCCGGGCCGCACCAACAAGAACGTCGTCGGCCTCCCGCTGATGCCGGTCTACATGGCCAAGGCCGGTGGCTTCTTCTTCCTGGTCTTCGGCGTCATCGCGGCCGTCGCGGCGATCGCCACGATCAACCCGATCTGGGCCATCGGCCCGTACCGCCCGGACCAGGTGTCGACCGGCGCCCAGCCCGACTGGTACATGGGCTTCTCCGAGGGCCTCATCCGCGTGATGCCGGGCTGGGAGATCAACCTGTGGGGCCACACGCTGGTCCTCGGCGTCTTCGTGCCGCTGGTGATCTTCCCGCTGGTGCTGGCCGCGATCGCGGTGTACCCGTTCATCGAGTCCTGGGTCACCGGCGACAAGCGGGAGCACCACCTGCTGGACCGCCCGCGCAACGCCCCGACGCGCACCGCCTTCGGTGCCGCCTGGATCAGCTGGTACTTCGTGCTGCTGATCGGTGGTGGAAACGACCTCTGGGCCACCCACTTCCACCTGTCGATCAACGCCATCACCTGGTTCGTCCGAATCGGCTTCTTCGTGGTGCCGGTCCTGACGTTCATCGCGACCCGCCGGATCTGCATGAGCCTGCAGCGCCGCGACCGCGACAAGGTGCTGCACGGCCGCGAGTCCGGCATCATCAAGCGCCTGCCGCACGGTGAGTTCGTCGAGGTCCACGAGCCGCTCTCGCAGGAGCAGCTGCACACCCTCACGGCGCACGAGCAGCCCAAGCCGCTCGAGCTGGAGCCGGAGTTCGACGAGAACGGCGTGGCCCGCAAGGCCGGCGCCGGGCAGCGCCTGAAGGTGAAGCTCTCCAAGGGCTTCTACGGCGAGGGGACCCAGATCCCCAAGGCCACCCGCGAGGAGTACGAGGAGATCACGAGCGGCCACGGCCACCACTGATCTCCGGGTCACCGCCTGATCCACACTGATCGCTGATCGCCACAGCGAGAGCCCCGTCCAGCGCATGGACGGGGCTCTTCGCGCTCTGCGGGGGTGGATAGGCTGGGCGGGCAGAGCCCTCGGGACGAACCCGGCTCTCCGGACCGACCACCAGGAGCGTGGACCATGAACGTTGTGACCCCGGCAGGCGGCGACAGCGCGGTGGCCCCCTCCTGGCCGGGCCTCCTGGACGCCCTCCTCGCCGGCCGTGACCTCACCGCCGACGACACGGCCTGGGCCATGGACCGGATCATGCGCGGCGAGGCCACCGGCGCCCAGATCGCGGGCTTCCTGGTCGCCCTGCGCGCCAAGGGCGAGACGGTCGCCGAGATCTCCGGCCTGGTCCGCACGATGTACGGACACGCCCGGCTGATCGAGGTGCCCGGCCCCAGCGTGGACATCGTGGGGACCGGCGGCGACGGCGCCAAGACCGTCAACATCTCGACCATGTCCGCGATCGTCGTGGCCGGCACCGGCACGAAGGTCGTCAAGCACGGCAACCGCGCGGCGTCCTCCGCCAGCGGGGCCTCGGACGTCCTGGAGAAGCTGGGCGTCAACCTCGACCTCACCCCGAAGCGCGTCGCGGAAGTGGCGGAGGAGGCCGGGATCACCCTGTGCTTCGCCGTGACGTTCCACCCGGCGCTGCGGCACGTGGCCGCGGCACGGCGCGAGCTCGGCATCCGCACCATCTTCAACGTGCTGGGCCCGCTGACCAACCCCGCCAAGGTGCGGGCGCAGGCCACCGGCGTCGCGGACGCGCGGATGGCGCCGATCCTCGCCGGGGTGCTCGCCGAGCGCGGCTCCACGGCGCTGGTCTTCCGCGGCGACGACGGCCTCGACGAGCTCACGACGACCGCGACCTCGCGGGTGTGGGTGGTCTCCGGCGGCACGGTCCGCGAGGAGGCCTTCGACCCGCGGGACGTGGGCATCGACCTGGTGCCCGTGGAGGCGCTGCGCGGGGCCGACGCGTCGTACAACGCGGACGTGGCACGGCGGCTGCTGGCGGGCGAGACCGGGCCCGTACGGGACGCGGTGCTGCTGAACTCCGCCGCGGCGCTCGTCGCGTCGGCGCCCACGGAGGCGCCGCTGGCGGAGCAGATCTCCGCCGGGCTGGTGCGCGCGGCGGAGTCCATCGACTCCGGTGCGGCGCGGCGGGCGCTGGAGCGCTGGGTCGCCGCGAGCAACGCCTGACCCGTCTCGCCCCGCGGAACGGCTGTTCCGCGGGGCGATCACGTATGCCATACTCCTCGGCAAGGTCACGAGTGACAGCGATCAGGCCCCGGCTTGCTGTCCGGCAACCCTCCTTCCGTGGCGGGGTGCCCCGGGTGATGACCAGGCCGCAGGCAGCGAGGTCTGCGGCAAGCGCGGATCCCTCGCCAGGGATCCTGGTTGCCGAGGGAGATCCTTCCGTGGTTCAGCGAATGCGTTAGGGCTCGAAGAGCCCCTTTTCCGCGCACCCTCTTTTCCCTTCCCGCGCCCGTCGCGCGGTGGAATTCGCCTGCCTTCTTACGGGAGTTCGCCATGTCTGTCTCCACCCTTGCCACCGATCAGGCCATTTGCACCCCTCTGCCGGTTCTGGGCAGGGATGTCCGCGTGCCGCTGGTCACCGGGGGAGAGGTGACGTACGCGGCGCTGGACTACGCGGCCAGCGCCCCCGCCCTGCAGCGCGTGTGGGACGACGTGGCGGCGTACGCGCCCTACTACGGCAGCGTGCACCGCGGCGCGGGGTACCTCTCGCAGCTGTCCACCGAGCTGTTCGAGAACAGCCGGGCGGACGTCGCCGCGTTCCTCGGCTGCCGGGACGGCGACCAGGTCCTCTTCACCCGCTCGACCACCGACTCCCTCAACCTGCTCGCCGCCGTACTCCCCACGGGGACCCGGGTGTTCGTCTTCGAGACCGAGCACCACGCGGCGCTCCTGCCCTGGGAGCGGCGCGCGGACGTCGCCGTGACCTACCTGGAGGCGCCCCGCACCCCGGCGCAGGCGGTCGAGACGCTGGAGCGGGAGCTCGCGGCCCGCGAGCCGTACGGCCCGGCGCTCGTGTGCGTGACCGGCGCGTCCAACGTGACCGGTGAACTGTGGCCCGTACGGGAGCTGGCGGCGGCCGCGCACGCGCACGGCGCGCGGATCGTGGTCGACGCGGCCCAGCTCGTGCCGCACCAGCGGGTGGACATCGCCGAGCTGGACGCGGACTGGGTCGCCTTCTCCGGGCACAAGCTGTACGCGCCCTTCGGCGCCGGCGTGCTCGCCGGGCGCGCGGACTGGCTCCGGGACGCCGAGCCCTACCTGGCGGGCGGGGGCGCGAGCCGCCGCGTCGCGCGGGACGCCTCCGGCGAGGTGCGGGTCGAGTGGCACGAGGGGGTCGCCCGGCACGAGGCCGGCTCGCCCAACGTCATCGGCGCCTACGCCATCGCCTCCGCGTGCAAGGCGCTCGCCGAGGCGGGCTTCGACCGGCTCGCGGAGCGGGAGCGGGAGCTGATCGCCCGGGTGCGGGAGGGGCTCGCGGCGGTGCCGGGGGTGCGGGTGCTGTCGCTCTTCGGGCCGGACGCCCCGAGCGTGGGCGTGCTCTCCTTCACCGTCGACGGCTGGAACAGCTCGCACTTCGCGGCGGCGCTCTCCGCGGAGTACGGGATCGGCGTCCGCGACGGCCTCTTCTGCGCGCACCCGCTGGTCCGGACGCTGGTGGGCGGCGACGCCGCCGCCGAGGGGGAGTGCGGTGCGGTGGACGAGGGCGCACCGCTGAACGCGATCCGGGTCAGCTTCGGCGCGGGCACCCCGGACGAGCACGTCGACCGCTTCGTGACGGCGGTCGGCGAACTCGTCCACCACGGCGCGAAGTGGTCCTACCGGACGGAGGGCGGGCGGTGCGTCCCCGCCTGACGGCGGTTGCAGGAATGGCGGGCGCGCCCGGTACGGCACCGCCGGAGAGCCCGGCGGGGGCTGAGCGCCGTGGCGGCGGGAGTGAAAGGCAGGGCCTTTCGATCGGTGGCCGGGGGAGGCCTGGCCTCTCGGCCATCAGGCCGCTTGCCGCAGGCAAGGAAATCCCGCCGCCGCGGCGCGCAACCCCACCGGAGGTGACCGGCGGTGCCGGACCGGCGTACGGCTTACGACTCCAGGCCGATCGCGAACGCCGCTTCCAGGTCGTGCTGCGAGTACGTGCGGAACGCGATGTGCGTCTCCGTCGAGGCCACGCCCGGGACCTTGCTGATGCGCCCCGGGATGACGTCCGCCAGGTCGTCGTGGCGGGCCACCCGGACCATGGCGATCAGATCGTGCGCCCCGGTCACCGAGTACACCTCGCTCACGCCCTCGATCGCCGCGATCTGCTCGGCGATCTCGGGGATCCGGTCGACGTCGGTCTTGATCAGGACGATCGAAGTGATCACGGCGGGCTCCTATCGGGGGTCGGGGGGCAGCCCCGCTTCACTCTAGTCGTACGCCCGTACCTCGCCCACGCGTACAGGAAGCCCAGGGCGAAGCCCACGACGTGGGCGAGGTAGGCGACGCCGGGCCGGTCCCCGGCCGAGCGGGCGGCGAGCCACTGGAGGGCGAACCAGAAGAGCAGCACGGCCCAGGCGGGGAACCGCAGGGGCAGGAAGAAGAGGAACGGGAAGAGACTGGTGACGCGGGCCCGGGGAAAGAGGTAGAGGAAGGCTCCGAGCACTCCGGAGATCGCCCCGGAGGCGCCGACGAGCGTCCGGTCGGAGCCGGCGTGCACGGCGGCGTAGCCGAGCAGTGCCAGCACCCCGGCGGTGAGGTAGAAGAGGGCGAAGGGACCCCGGCCCATACGGTTTTCGGCCATGGCGCCGAAGACATAGAGGAAGAGCATGTTCCCGAGCAGATGCAGCCAGTTGCCGTGGACGAAGAGCGCGGTGAGCGGGGTGATCAGCTCCGCCGCGGGCCCGTGCCACAGCTCCTCCGGCACCACTCCCCAGCGCTCGAAGTAGGCGGCCTGCGCGGCCAGGAGGCTGCTGCCGCTGCCGGGGCCGCCGGACAGGGTGACCGTGAGGCCCGACGCGGGGCCGAGCAGGAACACCACGCTGCAGGCGCCGATGAGGCCGTAGGTGACGAGGGGAGCCTGCCCCGGCTTTCCGAACATGAGCAGATCATGACGTACCAGCAGTAAAGCGCACAGAGTGCCTCGCCGGGCCGCCGAAGCGGGCCTGCGCTCCGCGCCGCATGACCATCAGGCCGTAGGGTTACGGGAAGCACACCCGCAGTTCGATGGACTTGACGAGGACGGACGACACGATGGGCGTTCCCCAGCCGACAGCCGGGACCCGGTGGCGCTGCGCGCTGTGCGGCAATCTCACCCGGTTCGATGTGACGCGTACGACCAAAGCCGTGGATTTCGTGCACCTCGACCTTTCCGGTGAGCCGAGCGTGGAGGAGCGCGAGGTGGTCAGTGAGACCATCGAGTCCGTGCGTTGCCGCTGGTGCAACGCGGTCGACCAGGTCGAGCTGGTGGACCGGCCGGGCGCGAACGCCTGAAGAACGGGAGCGATGAGCGGTGGTGGAGCACACGGGTGGCGCGGAGGCGGCCGGTGGACCTGGTGACACCGGTGGGACCGACGGCGCTGCCGAGGTGCTCGACCGACCGTTGCCGGAAGGCGTGCGGCGCCGGGTCGTCGGGCTCGTGGCGGAGGCGTTCGGCGGGCTGACCGTGGCCGAACTCCCCGCGGCGCTGCGGCAGTACGCCCGGTTCACGCCGAGCCGGCGGGCCAAGTTCGCGGGCAACGCGATGGCGGCGGCGGTGGAGAACGACGCCGCCTTCCGCCGGCGCATCTCGGCCCGGCTGCGCGAGACGGGCTCGGAGCTCGCCGAGGCCCTGGACGCCGGCTCGCCCCCGGCCGCCGCCGATCCGGAGGACGTGGCCGCCATGGCCTACGTGCTGCGGCCCGCCGGCTGGGTCAAGCTCGTCACGGCGGCCGGCGAGGAGGCGCTGCGGGCGACCGCGGAGCGCGCCGGCGAGGAGGCCCAGCGCGAACTGCGGCGCCTGCGCGAGGAGCTGGCGGAGGCGCGGGCCGCGGCCCGCGCCGAGACCGAGCGGATCCGCGCCGAGCTGGAGACCGTCCGCAGGGAGACCGATTCGCTCCAGCGCAAGCTGCGCAGCGCCGTGGCCGACGTGCGGCGCGGCGAGGCCGCCCTGCGCAAGGCGGAGGCCGAGCTGGAGTCCGCACGGGCGGCCGGCGCGGCCGAGAAGGCGGCGGCGCTGGGGGAGAGCCGGCGGCTCAAGACGCGGCTGTCGGAGGCCGAGGCCGCGCTGGAGGCGAGCCGCCGGGCGGTGCGCGAGGGCCGCAGCGTGGAGGACATGCGCCTGCGCCTGCTGCTCGACACCGTGCTGGACGCGGCCCAGGGCCTGCGGCGCGAGCTGGCGCTGCCGCCCGCCTCCGTGCACCCGGCGGACACGGTGGACGCCGTGGAGCCCGGCCGGATGACCCCGAAGGACATCGCCACGCGCGCCCTGTCCGAGACCGACCCCGCGCTCCTGGACCAGCTGCTGGCACTGCCTCAGGCCCACCTCGTGGTCGACGGCTACAACGTCACCAAGACCGGCTATCCGACGATGCCGCTGGACAAGCAGCGGCTGCGGCTGCTGGGCGGGCTCGCGATGCTGGCCGCGCAGACGGGCGCCGAGGTCACGTGCGTCTTCGACGGCGCCGAGCTGGCCGCGCCCGTCCTGCTCGCGCCGCCGCGCGGGGTGCGGGTGCTCTTCAGCAAGCCCGGGGTCACCGCCGACGAGCTGATCCGCCAGCTGGTGCGGGCCGAGCCGCCGGGCCGGCCGGTCGTGGTGGTCTCCACCGACCGCGAGGTCGCGGACGGCGTCGCGAAGGCGGGCGCCCGGCCCGTCGCATCCGCCCTCCTCCTCAAGCGACTTGCCCGTACCTGACCGTCAAGCCGCCGTCACCGGCTGTGTCATGTTGGTAAAGCTTCGCTTGGGGCGCGAGATTTTTCTGATGAGGATTTGAACGGATCACTCCGGGGTCACTAAGGTCGGGCCTCGAACCTTCGCCCGGTTGATCATCCAATAGGGGTGACGGTGAAGGTCCCGCCGGACCGCCGCCCTTCGGCGTGCGGTGGCGGCCGAGGAAGAAGGAGCTCGTCTCCGTGGCGTCCCACCGTCGACCCAAGCAGCCGGGCCGCGCCCGGGTGACCGTCCTGACGGCGACCGCAGCCGCAGCCGTCGCCCTCACCTCGCAGGCCGCGCACGCCGATCCGAAGGCCTCCAAGGCGGAGGTCAAGGAGAAGGTCGACAAGTACTACGAAGAGGCCGAGCAGGCCACGGAGAAGTACAACGGGGCCAAGGAGAAGCAGGACAAGCTCGACCAGCAGGTCACCGATCTCCAGGACAAGGTCGCCCGCGGCCAGGAGGAGATCAACAAGCTGCGCGACAGCCTCGGTTCGCTGGCCACCGCCCAGTACCGCAGCGGCGCCGTCGACCCCTCGCTCCAGCTGCTCCTCTCCTCCGACCCCGACGGCTACCTCGACAAGGCCTCGACGCTCAACCAGGTGAGCGCCAAGCAGGCCAGCACCCTCAAGCAGATCTCCGAGAAGCAGCGCGTGCTCAAGCAGCAGCGCCAGGAGGCCACCGGCAAGCTCAAGGACCTCGCGGAGACCCGCAAGGTGCTGGGCGAGCAGAAGGAGGCCGTCCAGGAGAAGCTCGCCGCGGCCAAGGAGCAGCTCAACACCCTCAGCGCCGCCGAGCGCGCCGAGGTCGTGGGCGAGAAGGACAAGGCCGACGGCGGCAAGGGCGGCGACGGCGCCCGCGCGGGCCGCGACAGCTCCCGCCCGGACCTCGGCAAGGACCTGCCCACCTCCGGCCGCGCGGCCGCGGCCCTCGCCGCCGCCCAGGGCAAGATCGGCTCCCCCTACGTGTGGGGCGCGACCGGCCCGGGCTCCTTCGACTGCTCCGGGCTGACCGGCTGGGCCTACGCCCAGGCCGGCGTCACCCTCCCGCGCATCTCCCAGGACCAGGCCAACGCCGGCACCCGCATCTACGACCAGAGCCAGCTCAAGCCCGGCGACCTGGTGCTCTTCTACGGCGACCTGCACCACATCGGCCTCTACGCGGGCAACGGCATGACCCTGCACGCCCCCAAGCCGGGCGCGAACGTCCGCTACGAGTCGATGGGCAACATGCCCTTCCAGTTCGGCGTCCGCATAGGCTGACGGACCGGCCCGCCGCTGGGCCGAATGGCTGACCCGCCGCCCGTTCGGGCGAATCGCGGTGGCCCGCGCTGACTCCACGCCCCGCCGGTGACCTGCGTCTCCGGCGGGGCGTCCGCATTCCCGTCCCATTCCCACCCCCGGAGGTCTTTGAACGCGGGGTGAGCACGCCGCTACTGTCCGGCGTGCGGTACGACACGTCCCGGACCGCGCCCGCAGAGCAGCAACGAAGGGAGTGCGGCGCCCGTGGCGTCCCATCGCCGTTCTTCGCAGTCCGGTCTCACCCAGACCGTCCGGGTCACCGTCCTGTCCGCCGCCGTGGCCACGGCCGCGGCCGCGATGGCGCCCCCGGCCGGAGCTCGGCCCAGTGACACCGCCGGCGACCGGTCCGGCGGAACCGTCACATCACAGGTCGACCGGCTCTACGAGCAGGCCGAACGGGCCACCGAGAAGTTCAACGAAGCGGGCGAGCACGCCGGCGAGCTCCGCCGGAAGGTCGCCGAGGCCACCGACCGCGTGGCCCGCGGCCAGGAGCGCGTCAACCACATGCGCACCGCCCTCGGCATGATCGCCACCGCGCAGTACCGCACCGGCGCCGTCGACCCCGCCCTCCAGCTCCTCCTCTCCTCGGACCCCGACGGCTACCTGGACCGCGCCGCCACCCTCGACCGCGTCTCCGACCGCCAGAGCGAGCAGCTCAAGGCCCTCCTCGGCGCCCAGCGCGCCCTCCGCCAGGAGCGCACCGAGGCCGCCCGCATGCTGAGCGAGCTGGAGGAGACCCGCAAGGCCGTCGAGCACCACAAGCACGAGGTCGAGGGCAAGCTCGCCACGGCCCGCCGGCTGCTGAACGCCCTGCCCGAGGCCGACCGCCGGGCCTACGCGCGGGCCTCGCGCTCCGGCGGTACGCGGACGCTGGACCACTCGGGCGGCGGCGGCCTCCTCGGCGGCCTCCAGGACCTCACCGCCGCCTCCGGCCGCGGCGCCGCGGCCGCCATGGCCGCCCGCTCCGCCGTCGGCTCGCCCTACGCCTGGGGCGCGAACGGGCCGGGAGCCTTCGACTGCTCCGGGCTCATGCAATGGGCGTACGGGCGGGCCGGCGTCGGCCTGCCCCGCACCTCCCAGGCGCAGCGCAACGCCGGCCGGCACGTCCCCCTGTCCGAGGCCCGCCCCGGCGACCTCGTCATCTACCGCGACGACGCCAGCCACGTGGGCATGTACGTGGGCAACGGCCAGGTCGTGCACGCGCCCTACCCCGGTGCCCGCGTGCGCTACGACCCGGCCAACATGATGCCGATTTCGTCCGTGACCCGGCCGTGAGCCCGCCCTGAGCGCACGCCGGGGGGCGCGCGGCTCGTACGATGCGGGACGTGACGGGCCGGTGGTGGAGGAGCGGACGCGGGGGCACGCGCGCGGGTAGCCGTGGGCCGGCCCGCCGGGCGGCGTGCGGCCTGGCCGCCGCCCTGCTGGCCCTCCAGGCCGCCCTGACCGGCTGCTCCGCCCTCTCCGGCGACGACGGCGCCCGTGACCGGGCCCTGCAAGGCGCCCTGGACCGGTGGGCCGCCGCCCTCCGCGACCGCGACGAGAACGCCTTCCTGGCCGCCGTCGACCCCGCCGCCGACGCGTACCGGGCCGAACAGCGCCGCGTCTTCGCCAACCTCGCCGCGGTGCCGCTCGCCTCCTGGGACTACCGGCTCGTGCGCACCGGCGGCTTCACCCCCGAGCGGGGCGACGGCGGCGGGCGGCGCGTCGCCGCCGAGGCCGAGCTGCGGTACCGGCTGGCCGGCTACGACGGCGTGCCCGTCACGACCCGCACCCGGCTCACCCTCGTCGAGCGCGGCGGGCGGTGGTACGTGGCCGCGGAGACCGCTCCGCGGGGTGGCGGGCAGCTGTGGCAGCAGGGCCCCGTCACCGTCGTCCGCGGTGAGCGCAGCCTCGTCCTCGGCGTCGGCCAGGACCGCGAGCGGCTGCGCGCCCTCGCCGGCCTCGCCGACCAGGCCGTGCCCGCCGTGGGCGCGGCCTGGCACGCCGGGCCGCGGGACTGGCCCGGACGGGTCGTCGTCGAGATGCCGGCCTCCCTGGAGCGGATGGCCGCCCTCCTCGACTCGCCCGTCTCCAACTACCGCGGGATCGCCGCCGTGACCACCGGCGAGGCCGGCGGCACGGGGGCGGCCGCGCCGGCGGACCGCATCATCGTCAACCCCGAGGCGTACGGCGTGCTCGGCGAGTTCGGGCGGCGCATCGTCCTCACCCACGAGACCGCGCACGTCGCGACCCGGGCCCGGACGACGAAGGCCACGCCGCTGTGGCTGTCCGAGGGCTTCGCCGACTGGGCCGCGTACCGCGGCACGGGGCGCACCGCGCGCCAGGCCGCGCCGGAGCTCGCCCGCGCCGCCGCGGCGGGCGCGCTCCCCCGGGAGCTCCCCGGCGACCCCGACTTCGGCTTCGCCGGGGAGGCGGGGAAGCTGGCCCGCGCCTACGAGGAGGGGTGGCTGGCCTGCCGGCTGATCGCGGAGCGCTGGAGCGAGGAGAAACTCGTCGCGTTCTACCGCGCGGTGGGCGCGCACGCGCGCCGCGACGGCGCGGTCGAGGGCGCCCTCCGCGACGTCCTCGGCATCTCGCCGGGGGAGTTCACGGCACGGTGGCGCTCGTACGTTGCGGACCAGCTGGGCACGGGCTGAGCCGGTCGAGCCGGGTTCGGCACCGCGGTGCCCACTCCGT
Source organism: Streptomyces sp. SCA2-17 (assembly GCF_044336695.1). Lineage (NCBI taxonomy): Bacteria > Bacillati > Actinomycetota > Actinomycetes > Kitasatosporales > Streptomycetaceae > Streptomyces > Streptomyces sp. SCA2-17. The sequence continues at coordinate 1,439,417 of NZ_CP117521.1, read as the reverse complement.
GGAGCTGAGCCGGGTCCGGCACCGCCGGTCACCGCCGCGGTGGCTGATCGCCGTTGCGGCGGGGGTGAGAGGCGGGGCCTCTCGACCACTTGCTGCTGATAGGCGACGGCTTCCTCGTCCACCAGGCGTCTTGCCGCAGGCAAGAAAACCCCGCCGCAACGGCGAGCAACCCTTACGGTGTGGTCCGGCGGTGCCGGACTTGGCTCAGCTCCACGCAGTGGACACCGCGGCGCCGAAACCGGCGCAACCCCACGTCGTGGGGGCCGTCAGCCCGCCACCAGTACCGGTTCCTTCTCCGCGGGAGGGTCGTCCGGGGTGTCCGGCGCCTCCGGCAGGGACACTGTCTCGCGCCACAGCCGCGCGCACGCGATCAGCGTCGCCACCACCAGCAACCCGTTCCGCAGCGTCAGCGTGGCCACGCCCAGCTTGTCGCTGGCGACCACGTGCGAGAACCAGATGGGGAACTCCAGCTGCGTCAGCGGCGCGGCCAGCAGGACCAGAGCGATCGGCAGCCGCTGCCGCGTCGTGCCCATTGTCAGGCACACGGCCGCCAGCCCGAGCAGCCAGACCACGTACTGCGGGCTGATCACCCGGCTGGTCGTGGTGAACAGCAGCACCGACGCGAACGCCGCCTCGTACGGCGTGCACGCCGTGAACCGCCGCGCCCGCACGCGCCACAGCAGCAGCCAGGCGAACGCCAGCACGCTCAGCACGAGCGCGAGCCGGCTCACGGTGTGGACGTACGGGCCGAGGAACTCCACGGAGCCGTAGTGCAGCCGCGCGTGCCCGTGCCAGCCAGCGTGCCGCCCGAGGTGGAAGACCAGCGAGCCCAGGGACTCCACTTCCGTGCCCCGGTCCCGCTGGAAGGTCAGGAAGGCCAGCGCCCCCGGCATCGTGGCGGCGAACAGCAGCCCGAGCACCGCGGCCGTCATCGCCGCGGCCCCCCACGCCGCCCGCGTACGGGGCCCCCGCGGCGTGCCGACCAGCAGTAGCACCGGCCACACCTTCAGCAGCGCCCCGAAGGCCGTGAGGGCGCCGGAGAGCCGGGCCCGGCGCCCGGCCGCCAGCAGGGCGGCGACCGCTACGGCCGTCACCATCACGTCGTAGCGGGCGTAGACGATGGGGCCGAGCAGTGGGACGCCCACCACCCACGCCCACACCCCGGAGGCCGGGCGCCGCCCGTCCCGCACCGCGTACAGCAGCAGCGCGTAGACCGCCGCGTCCGCGAGGAAGCACACGACGAAGAAGGCCGGGGCGTAGTCGAGGAACGGCAGCAGGCCGGGGGCGAGCACGGCGAGGGCGGCGGCGGGCGGGTACTGCCAGGTGACGTCGTCGTAGGGGAAGGTGCCGGTGCGCAGCACCCCGTACCAGCCCTGGTAGATCACCTCGATGTCGACGGAGACGTCCGACCCCGGCATCACCCACACCCGCAGCACGCACATCAGCAGCACGGCCCGGGTGACGGCCCACACCGCGACCGAGAGCCGCAAACCCCTGCCCGCCATCATCCACCTCGCCCTTCACGGTCACTACACGCTGTACGCGCGCCGCTACTGCAAGGCATGATGCCGCCCCGGCCGGTCCAGACGCCGTGACGTGGCGGGACGGGGCCCCGACTGCCCCCGATCGCACCCGGTACTGTCGGACGGCGATGGACAAGACTCTCGTCGTCACCAACGACTTCCCGCCCCGCCCCGGCGGCATCCAGGCGTTCCTGCACAACATGGCGCTGCGCCTGGACCCGTCGGGCATCGTCGTCTACGCCTCCACCTGGAAGCGCGGCCAGGAAGGCGCGGTGGACACCGCACGCTTCGACGCCGAGCAGCCGTTCCCGGTCGTCCGCGACCGCACCACGATGCTGCTGCCGACGCCGCGGATAACCCGGCGCGCCACGGCCCTGCTGCGCGAACACGGCTGCACGTCGGTGTGGTTCGGGGCCGCGGCCCCGCTCGGGCTCATGGCCCCGGCGCTGCGCCGGGCGGGCGCCCGCCGCCTGGTCGGCACGACGCACGGGCACGAGGCCGGCTGGGCGCAGCTGCCCGCGTCGCGGCAACTGCTGCGGCGCATCGGCGAGGGCACCGACACCCTCACCTATCTGGGCGAGTACACCCGCTCGCGGATCGCCTCCGCGCTGACGGACGAGGCGGCGGCCCGCATGGTGCAACTGCCGCCCGGCGTGGACGAGAAGACCTTCCACCCCGGCTCCGGCGGCGACGAGGTCCGCGCCCGGCTGGGCCTCGCGGACCGGCCCGTGGTGGTGTGCGTCTCGCGGCTGGTACCGCGCAAGGGCCAGGACACGCTGATCCTCGCCATGCCCCGGATCCTGGCGGCCGTTCCGGACACGGTGCTGCTGATCGTCGGCGGCGGCCCGTACGAGGACGACCTGCGGAAGCTGGCCGCGGAGACGGGCGTCGCGGACTCCGTCCGCTTCACGGGCGCCGTGCCGTGGGAGGAACTGCCCGCGCACTACGGGGCGGGCGACGTCTTCGCGATGCCGTGCCGCACGCGCCGCGGCGGCCTCGACGTCGAAGGGCTCGGCATCGTCTACCTGGAGGCGTCGGCGACGGGCCTGCCGGTCGTCGCCGGGGACTCGGGCGGGGCGCCGGACGCCGTCCTGGAGGGCGAGACGGGGTACGTGGTGAAGGGCGGTTCGCCGGCCCAGGCCGCGGACCGCATCGTGACGCTGCTGAAGGACCCGGAGCTGCGCGCGCGCATGGGCGCGCGGGGGCGGCAGTGGGTCGAGGAGAAATGGCGCTGGGACCTCCTGGCCGAGCGCCTCAAGACCCTCCTCTGACGGTCCGTAAACGCAGGGAGGGCCGGCGATGCCGGCCCTCCCTGCGTTTACGGATCAGGGGTTCAGCCGCGGTAGATCGCCTCGATCTCGTCGGCGAAGTCCTTCGCCACGACGTTCCGCTTCAGCTTCAGCGACGGCGTCACGTGCCCGGACGCCTCGGTGAACTGCGCGGGCAGGATGCGGAACTTCCGCACCGACTCCGCCTTGGAGACCGCCGCGTTGCCGTCGTCGACGGCCTTCTGCACGTCCGCCAGCAGGTCCGCGTCCCCGGCCAGCTCGGCCGGTGTCATCCCGGCCGGCTTGCCGTGGTCGGCGAGCCAGCGCGGCAGGAAGTCCTCGTCGAGGGTGATGAGCGCGCCGACGAAGGGGCGGGCGTCGCCGACGACCATGCACTCGGCGATCAGGGCGTGCGCCCGGATGCGGTCCTCGATCACGGCCGGGGCGACGTTCTTGCCGCCCGCGGTGACGATGATCTCCTTCTTGCGGCCGGTGATCGTGAGGTAGCCGTCCTCGTCGAGGGTGCCGAGGTCGCCGGTGTGGAACCAGGCGTCGGACAGCGCCTCCTCGGTGGCCGCCTCGTTCTTCCAGTAGCCCTGGAAGAGGTGCTCGCCGTGCAGCAGCACCTCGCCGTCGTCGGCGATGCGCACGACCGAGCCGGGCAGCGGCTGGCCGACCGTGCCGATCTTCGGCCGGTCCCAGGGGTTGAACGTGGTCGCGGCGCAGGACTCGGTGAGGCCGTAGCCCTCCAGGACCGTGAAGCCGATGCCGCGGTAGAAGTGGCCCAGGCGCTCGCCGAGCGGCCCGCCGCCGGAGATGGCGTGCGTCGCCCGGCCGCCGAGGACGGCCCGCAGCTTGCCGTAGACGAGCTTGTCGAAGACGGCGTGCTTGATGCGCAGGCCCAGGCCCGGCCCGGACGGGGCGTCGAGGGCGCGGCTGTAGGCGATGGCGGTGTCCGCGGCCTTGTCGAAGATCTTGCCCTTGCCGTCGGCCTGGGCCTTGGCGCGGGCGCCGTTGTAGACCTTCTCGAAGACGCGGGGCACGCCCAGGATCAGCGTCGGGCGGAAGGCGGCGAGCTCGTCCGTCAGATTGCGGATGTCCGGCACGCAGCCCAGGCGGATCGGCGCGAGCATCGCGCAGATCTCCACCAGCCGGCCGAAGACGTGGGCGGTGGGGAGGAAGAGCAGGACGGACGAGTCGCCCGTGTTGAACAGCGGCTTGAGCCGCTCCACGGCGTTGCCGCACTCCGCGAAGAACGCGCGGTGCGTCAGGACGCAGCCCTTGGGGCGGCCCGTGGTGCCGGAGGTGTAGACGATCGTGGCGGGCGAGTCGGCGTTCGCCAGCGCGCTGCGCTCGTCGACCTCCTCGTCCGTGACGGCGGCGCCTGCCTCGCGCAGCTTCGCGACCCCGCCGGCCTCGATCTGCCAGACGTGGGCGAGTTCGGGCAGGCGGTCCTTCACGGACTCGACGGCCGCCTCGTGGCCGGCGGTCTCGACGACGCAGCCGATCGCGCCGGAGTCGCTGAGGATCCACTGGATCTGCTCGGGCGAGCTCGTCTCGTACACGGGCACGGTGACGCCGCCGGCGCTCCAGATCGCGAAGTCCAGCAGCGTCCACTCGTAGCGCGTGCGGGACATCAGCCCGACCCGGTCGCCCGGCCGCACACCGGAAGCGATCAGGCCCTTGGCGGCGGTCCGGACCTCGGCGAGGAACTCGGCGGCGGTGACGTCCTCCCACCGCCCGTCGGTCTTGCGCCCTATGACGGCGACGTCGGGGCGCTGCGCGGCGTTGCGGCGGATCAGATCCGTCAGGTTTCCGTCCGCAGGGACCTCATAGAGGGCCGGAAGGCTGAACTCGCGCAAGACTGCTGCTCCTCGTCGGGCGCCGGCGCCGCCGCGTCTTCGAGGGGCGCTGCTCGGCTGCGGTCCATGATCAGGCAAGGGGGGTAGTGGACTGCCCGGACGTTACCCACCAGTACGGCTTTCGAATAGGGGGCTGCGCCCAGATGTTCTCTGCGTCACATGCCACGGGACTGCTTCGACGCACCCTAGCCCCTCAGTTCGGTGACCCGGAAGTAACCACCGGAGTAACCGCAGGTCGCAGCCCTTCCGGAGGTCCGGGCGCAGCGCCTAGGGTGATCGGTATGGAGGCGCTATGAGGGTTCACGTGGTCAGCGACGTGCACGGCAACAGCACCGCCCTGGCACGGGCGGGCGAGGGCGCCGACGCCCTCGTCTGCCTGGGCGATCTGGTGCTCTTCCTCGATTACGACGACCACTCGCGCGGCATCTTCCCCGAGCTCTTCGGGGTCGAGAAGGCCGACCTGATCGTCGAGCTGCGCACCGCCCGCCGCTTCGCCGAGGCCCGCGAGCTGGCCCGCGGCCTGTGGCAGGGCATGGACCGGGACGCCGCGATCGAGGGCGCCGTCCGCAAGCAGTACGCCGAGCTCTTCGCCGCGTTCCCCGCCCCCACGTACGCCACGTACGGCAATGTCGACATCCCCCGGCTCTGGCCGGAATTCGCCCAGGACGGCACGACCGTCCTCGACGGCGAGCGCGCCGAGATCGGCGGTCTCGTCTTCGGCTTCGTCGGCGGCGGCCTCCCCTCGCCCATGCGCACCCCCCACGAGATCTCCGAAGAGGAGTACGCGGCCAAGGTCGCGGCCCTCGGCGACGTCGACGTGCTCTGCTCGCACATCCCGCCCGACGTGCCCGAACTCTGCTACGACACCGTCGCCCGGCGCTTCGAGCGCGGCAGCTCCGCCCTCCTCGACGCCATCCGCGCCACCTCGCCCCGGTACGCCCTCTTCGGCCACGTCCACCAGCCGCTCGCCCGCCGGATGCGGATCGGGGCGACGGAATGCGTCAACGTCGGCCACTTCGCCTCCACGGGCACACCCTGGGTGCTGGAGTGGTGACGGGCAGCGCGATGTAGCCTTCAGCGGCAGACACCAGGCGGCGGACCGGTACGGAGGAGCCACGGAGATGGCGGAACACACGAGCTCGAGCATCACGATCGAGGCGACCCCTGCCGAGGTGATGGCCGTGATCGCCGACTTCGGCCGCTACGCGGAGTGGACCGGCGAGGTCAAGCAGGCCGAGGTGCTGGAGAGCGACGAGCAGGGCCGCGCCACGCAGGTGCGCCTCGTGCTGGACGCGGGCGCCATCAAGGACGACCACGTGCTCGCCTACAGCTGGCCCGAGCCGAACGTGGTGCAGTGGTCGCTGGTCAAGTCGCAGATGCTGCGCCAGATCGACGGCTCCTACAGCCTCGCCCCGGTCGCCGGCGGCAAGCACACCGAGGTCACCTACCAGCTCACCGTCGACGTCAAGATCCCCATGCTCGGGATGATCAAGCGCAAGGCGGAGAAGGTCATCATCGACCGCGCCCTCGACGGCCTCAAGAAGCGCGTCGAGAGCGGCGCCGCTTCCTGACCCCGGGCGCGCCCACCGCACCCGTACCCGTACGTCCACCCGTACGTCACCGCTGGAGGCTCCCCCCTTGCGCACGGTCCTCGTCACCGGTCCCGGCGGCGCGGGCCGCACCACCGCCGCGGCGGCCACGGCCCTCGCCGCGGCCCGCGAGGGGCGGCGCGTCCTGCTCCTGACCGCCGACCGCGGCCCCGCGCCCGAAGCCGTCCTCGGCACCGCCCTGCCCGCACCCGGGCCGGGCGGCGGCGCGCTCTGGGGCCCGCCGGCCGAGGCGGCGCCCGGGCTGCACGCCGCCCGCATCGCCACCGGCGAGCACTTCCAGGACCGCGCCCGCGACCTCCAGGACCGCGGCGCCTCCCTCTTCGACCTGCTCGGCGCGAGCCCCCTCGACCCCGAGGAGCTCACCGAACTCCCCGGCGCCGAGCCCCTCGCGCTCCTCACCGCCCTGCGCGCCGCCCACGAGGAGCGCGCCTGGGACCTGCTCGTCGCCGACATGCCGCCCCTGCACGCCACGGTGCGGCTGCTCGGCCTCCCCGAACAGCTGCGCCGCTACCTGCGCCGGCTGCTGCCCGCCGAGCGGCAGGCCGCCCGCGCCCTGCGCCCGATGCTCGCCCAGCTCGCCGGCGTGCCCATGCCCGCCCAGCGGCTGTACGAGACCGCCGAGCGCCTGGAGGCCGAGCTCGCCGCCGTCCAGGACGTCCTCGAAGCGGACGGCACGACCGTACGGCTCGTCGCCGAGCCCGGGCCCCTCGCCGTCGGCGAACTGCGCCTGGCCCGCGCCGCGCTCGCCCTCCAGGGCTGCCGCGTCGACGCCCTCGTCGCCAACCGGCTGCTGCCCGGCGCCACCGGTGACGCCGCCCCCGCCGACCCCTGGCTCGCGTCCCTCGCCGCCGAGCAGCTCGCCGCCCACAAGACCCTGTACGAGGAGTTCCTCGTCGACGGCGTCACCGTCTGCGAACTGCCGCACCTCGGCCGCGCCCCGCGCGGCCCGCACGACCTCGCCGACCTCGCCGGAAGCGCCCGCTCGACCACCATCGGCGTGGCCGCGGCGGCAAGAAAGGGAGGAAACGGTTCGGCCGGCGGCTTCGGCGTCATACCCGGCGGCGGCCTCACCGACGAGCTCGACGGCTGGCACGGCACCGGCGCCGCCGGCGAACCGGTCGTAGAGGACCGCCTCGCCGCAGACGGCGTGCTGCTGTGGCGCCTCCCCCTGCCCGGCGCCACCCGCGACGAACTCGACCTCCTGCGCCGCGGCGACGAACTCATCGTCGGCGTCGGCCCGTTCCGCCGCGTCCTGCCCCTGCCCTCCGCGCTGCGCCGCTGCACCGTCTCGGGCGCCGGACTGCGGGACGGGGCGCTGTGCGTGCGCTTCACCCCCGACCCCGGCCTGTGGCCGAGACCCTCCTGAGCGGCACGGCGTGAACGGCGCCCCGCCCTTCGGGTAACGTCGAAGAAAACCCCTGTTGCAGGAGCCAGGAGGCGCTGCCATGAGCGATCACACCGAGCGCCCCGCACCCGAGGCGGCGCCCGACCCCGACGCCTGGGAGCAGGCCTGCGCCGAGGACCTCGCGGCCGAGCGCGCCCGCCGCCGCGCCCAGCAGGGCCCGCCGCCCGGCACCGCCGCCGAGGAGCTGCGCAAGCTCGTCGACGCCGTGGCCGGCAAGGTCTCCGGCATCCAGCTGCCCGGCGGCGGCACCGCGCAGGTCGTCGTCCAGCAGGTCATCGCCCAGGCCAAGGCCGTCGTCGAGCCCGTCATCGAGCGCAACCCCGACGTCTTCGACCACCTCGCCTCCGCCGGCTCCGAACTCCTGGCCGCCTACCGCGCCGCCGTCCAGGGCCAGGAGGCCCGCTGGGTGCGCGAGGAGCCCGCGCGGGGAGAGCAAAGGCCCCCCGGGCCCCGCGGAGATGACGGGGGCAAGGGCGGGAGCGAACGCATCGACCTCGACTGATCTCCGGCTCCGGTACGGTGGGGCCCGGCGGGGTTCGAGCGAAAAACTGAGGGACACATGGGACTCACCATCGGCGTCGACATCGGCGGCACGAAGATCGCGGCCGGTGTGGTCGACGAAGCGGGCAGCATCCTCGCGACGTGCAAGGTGCCGACCCCGCCGACCCCCGAGGGCGTCATCGACGCCATCGCGGACGCGGTGCGCACGGTCAGCGAAGGCTTCGAGGTCGAGGCCGTCGGCATCGGCGCCGCCGGATACGTGGACGACAAGCGGGCCACCGTCCTCTTCGCCCCGAACATCAACTGGCGCCACGAGGCGCTCAAGGACAAGGTCGAGCAGCGCGTCGGCCTCCCCGTCGTCGTCGAGAACGACGCCAACGCCGCCGCCTGGGGCGAGTACCGCTTCGGCGCCGGCCAGGGCCACGAGGACGTCATCTGCATCACCCTGGGCACCGGCCTCGGCGGCGGCATCATCATCGGCAACAAGCTGCGGCGCGGGCGCTTCGGCGTGGCCGCCGAGTTCGGCCACATCCGCGTCGTGCCGGACGGCCTGCTCTGCGGCTGCGGCAGCCAGGGCTGCTGGGAGCAGTACGCGTCCGGGCGCGCGCTCGTGCGCTACGCCAAGCAGCGCGCCAACGCCACCCCGGAGAACGCCGCGATCCTGCTGGGTCTCGGCGACGGCACGGTCGAGGGCATCGAGGGCAAGCACATCAGCGCCGCCGCCCGGCAGGGCGACCCGGTCGCCATCGACTCCTTCCGCGAGCTGGCCCGCTGGGCGGGCGCGGGCCTGGCCGACCTGGCCTCGCTCTTCGACCCTTCCGCGTTCATCGTCGGCGGCGGCGTCTCGGACGAGGGCGACCTCGTGCTCGACCCCATCCGCAAGTCCTTCAAGCGCTGGCTGATCGGCGGCCAGTGGCGCCCGCACGCGCAGGTGCTGGCCGCGCAACTGGGCGGCAAGGCGGGGCTGGTCGGCGCGGCGGACCTGGCCCGTCAGGGGTAGCGCGCTTCTCCGCCGCGGCGGACATCCACCACGATGGCGCGTCTGGGGGCACCTCCCAGCGGTAGCTGGGGGAGGTGCCGAGCCGACCTGAGGCCGGTTCGGCACCGCCGGATACCGCCGTCTCGTTGACCGCCGTTGCGGCGGAGAGAGGTGACGGAGCGGAATGGGTTCAGAAACCGGAACGGGCGCTGCGGCCTTGCCGGATCTTCCAGCGTCCCGGACGGAGTCCGACGGCTCCGTCGTCGTGCGCGTGCTCAGTTACAACATCCGCTCCATGCGGGACGACGTCGCGGCCCTCGCCCGGGTGATCCGGGCCTGCCGGCCCGACGTCGTCTGCGTTCAGGAGGCGCCGCGGTTCTTCCGCTGGCGCAAGGCGGCCGCCCGGCTCGCCCGGACCTCCGGGCTCGTGTACGTCGCGGGCGGCGCCACCGCCTCCGGCCCCATGATCCTTGCTTCGCTCCGCGCCCACGTGGAGCGCACCGAGGACGTCCTGCTGCCCCGTACCCCCGGCCTCCACCAGCGCGGCTTCTCGACCGCCGTGCTGCGGTTCGGCCGGGCCCGGCTCGGGGTGCTCAGCGCGCACCTGAGCATCAAGGACTGGGAGCGCTACGAGCAGGGCCGGCTGCTCCTCGACCGGCTGGCCGCCCTGGACGTGCCGTACGCCGTCGCCGCGGGCGATCTCAACGACCGCCCCGACGGCCGCACGTTCGGCCTGCTCGCGGACGCTCTTCAGGACGGCTGGGCGACGAAGCCGTGGGGGCGGGAGCACACCACCCGGCTGGGTGATCCGTTGCAGCGGATCGACGCGGTCTTCGCGACGGAGGGCGTGGAAGTGCTGGGGTGCGGGGTGCCGATGGGGCTGCCCGGCGTCACCGAAGGTGATCTCCGGGCAGCCACGGATCACCTGCCGGTGCTGGCAGCCCTGCGCGTGCCGGTCGCATAGGGCCGGCACGCTGCCCGGCCACGGCGGAAAGAATGTGTCCGCCGCGACGGCGAAGTACCACCATGGCGAGAGTCCGGCGGAATACGCGATCGCCGTCGCGGTACGTGCTCGCGCTAGACGACCGCGCCGCGCCCCGGGTCGTCGTCCTCCTCGTCGCTGTCCTTCATCCGCAGGACGAGCGTCGCGAAGCCGCCCAGGAAGCCGCCGATCCCGATGGTGGTCAGCCACCACGTGAGCGGCTGTTGCAGCAGCACCATGATCAGGAGCAGCAGCGGGCCGCCCAGCACCGCGATCCAGGCGAAGCGCGCCGTGACGTCGCCGGTGGGCAGGGGCGGCGGCTCCGGCGGGATGAAGTGGCCTTCCTCGTCCGCGTCCGCCTCGGCCGCGTCGTCGTCGGGCGGCTCCGGCGTGCTCCAGTCGCGGGGGCCGACGCCCGGCGCGTAGACGATGAAGCTGCCCGGCTGCTCCTCCCGCGAGGGGGACGGCGGCCCGGCGGGGGCGTCCTTCTCCGCCTTCTCGGACTTCTCCGGCTTGCCCTCCCCGGCCTCGCCCCCGGCAGGGGCACCCGTAGCGGCCTCGGCGCCGTCGCCGCCCGTGGCGGGCCAGCGGCCGGTCTCCGGGTCGGGCTGTTCCCCGTACGCGGCGACGAGCTCCGCCCAGGCCGCGTCCTCGTCGAGCGGGTCGCGGCTCTCGTCGCGGCCCGCGTCACGCTCAGCCACGGGCGGCCGTCCCCTCCTCGGAGCCGACGCCGGAGAGCCGGCCGATGAACGCGTAGGTGTCCGCGAAGATGCGCTCCGCGTCGTGATCCAGCGTGGCCACGTGGTAGCTGCGCTCCAGCAGCCGCTCGGTGACGTCCCGCGAGGAGACCCGGGCCAGGATGCGCGCCGAGTCGGCGGGCGGCACGATGTGGTCCTCGGGGCTGTGCATGAGCAGCAACGGCTGCGTGACCTGGGGCAGTTCGGCGTCGACGAGCTGGAAGAAGCGGCGCAGCGAGTGCGCGGCGTGCAGCGGCACCCGGTCGTAGCCGACCTCCTCGGAGCCCGGCTTGGCGATGTCGCTGGCGATGCCCTTCGTGGAGCGCACGAAGTGGCGCACGACGGGCAGCGCCCTCGCCGCGGCGCCGTGGACCTTGTTGCCCGGGTTGACGAGCACGACGCCGCTGACCGCGTCCCCGTGCCGGGCCGCGAGCCGCAGGGCCAGGGCCCCGCCCATCGACAGGCCGCACACGAACACCTGCGAGCAGCGCTCGCGCAGCTCCCGCAGCGCGTGGTCGACCTCGGCGTACCAGTCCTGCCAGCCGGTGAGCTGCATGTCCTGCCAGCGGGTGCCGTGGCCCGGCAGCAGCGGCAGCGAGACGCTCAGGCCGCGCTCCGCCAGATGGTCCGCCCAGGGCCGCACGGACTGCGGGGAACCGGTGAAGCCGTGACACACGAGGACGCCTACCTCTCCGCCTTCGTGGCGGAACGGCTCGGCTCCGGGGAGGAGCGGCACCGGGATCTCCGATCGGGGACGCGGGGGTAAGGGAGGACACAGAGGGTCCGGCCCTCAGCGTACGCGGAGCGCCGCACGGCGGGTAGGCAGGTTAAGGTCTCCTCGTCACTACAGGAGGTTCTCGGTTGTTCTACGGCGCTATGAAGGTGTCCATCGGCGGGTCGCTGAAGCTTGCCTTCCGGCCGTGGGTGGAGGGCCTGGAGAACATCCCGGCCGACGGGCCCGCGATCCTCGCGAGCAACCACCTGTCGTTCTCGGACTCCTTCTTCCTCCCGGCGGTTTTGGACCGCAAGGTCACGTTCATCGCGAAGCAGGAGTACTTCACCTCCCCCGGAGTCAAGGGAAAGCTGACGGCGGCGTTCTTCAAGGGCGTCGGCCAGCTGCCCGTGGACCGTTCGGGTGCCCGCGGCGCGGGCGAGGCCGCGGTCAAGAGCGCCCTGGAGGTGCTCGACCGCGGTGAGCTCTTCGGCATCTACCCGGAGGGCACGCGTTCCCCCGACGGCCGCCTGTACCGGGGCAAGCCGGGCGGGCTCGCCCGGGTGGCCCTGCTGTCCGGGGCGCCGGTGATCCCCGTCGCCATGATCGACACCGAGAAGGTGCAGCCCCCCGGCAAGGTGCTGCCCAAGATGGTGCGCCCGGGCATCCGGATCGGCGAGCCCCTGGACTTCAGCCGCTACCACGGCATGGACGGCGACCGCTTCATCCTGCGCTCCGTGACCGACGAGGTCATGTACAAGATCATGGAGCTGTCGGGCCAGGAGTACGTGGACATCTACGCGACCGCCGCCAAGCGGCAGATCGCGGAGGAGGCCAAGCGGAAGGCCGAGGAGGAGAAGGCGGCCAAGGCCGCCGGACTCGACAAGGCCGGCACGCCGGACGAGGGCGGCAAGTAAAGGGGAATCGGCAGCCGGTGCGCGGAGCGCCCGGCTCGGGGGTTGGTCGATGACACCGCGCAGCAGGAAGCCGCGCGTCGTACGGATGTCGGTGGAGCTGCCGCTGTGGCGCGCGCTGACCGGCTACCGGATCCTGACGCTCTGCTACGCCTTGGCGATCTTCGCCATCAATTACCACGAGTACGCGCATCCGCTCGGTGGCGCCCTCTACATGGGCGTACTCACCGCGTGGATGGCGCTCACGTGGAACCGCAGCTCGACGCCGGAGCGCTGCACCAAGCGGTTCCTCATGGCCGACCTGGCCCTCGCGCTCGCCGGAATCCTCGTCACCGCCGCCGTCGACACCCCGGCGCGGATCGACGGCGGCGCGGCCACCCTGCCGTCCATATGGACCGGCGGCGCGGTACTGGGCCTGGCCATCAAGGGCGGCTGGCGCTGGGCCGCGGTCGGCTCCACCCTGGTGGCCCTCGCCAACCTCGCCGAGCGCGGCAGCCCCGCCCGGGACACCGTCCACAACGTGCTCCTGGTGTGGGTCTCCAGCATCGCCATCGGCTACATCGTCGAGGTCGCCCGCGCCAGTGAGCGCACCCTCGCCCGCGCCCTGCGGATCGAGGCCGCCACCCGCGAGCGCGAGCGGCTCGCCCGCGACATCCACGACAGCGTCCTCCAGGTGCTGGCCATGGTGCAGCGGCGCGGGGCCGCGCTGGGCGGCGAGGCGGCCGAGCTCGGCCGGATGGCCGGCGAGCAGGAGATCGCGCTGCGCACCCTGGTCGCCGGGGGCCTGCTGCCCCCGCAGCGGTCGGCCGAGCAGGCCGGGCAGGCCGCGGACGCCGAGCCGGGCGGCTCGGTACCGGACGTCCCCCGCATCCCCGCCGGCCCCATCGACGTGGGAGCCCTGCTCGCGCCGTACGCGGGCGCCGACGTCTCCTTCGCCGGGCCGGGCACCCCCGTCCTGCTGGAGGCGGCGGCCGCCGCCGAGCTCGCCGCGGCCGTCGGCGCCGCCCTGGACAACGTGCGCAAGCACGCGGGCGAGGGGGCGCGGGCCTGGATCCTGCTGGAGGACGAGCCCGGCGAGGTGATCGTCAGCGTCCGCGACGACGGCCCCGGCATCCCCGAGGGCCGCCTCGCGGACGCCGAACGGGAGGGCCGCATGGGCGTCGCCCTGTCGATCCGCGGGCGCCTGCGGGACCTGGGCGGCAGCGCCGAGCTGGTGTCCGTCCCGGGCCAGGGCACCGAAGTCGAGTTGAAGGTCCCCCGGGGGAACGGAAGAGAACGGCGATGAGCGACATCAGCGACAGCACAGTGGACACCGCAGCGGAGGCCGCGGCGGAGCAGCCGGTCAGGGTCATGGTCGTCGACGACCACCCCATGTGGCGCGACGCCGTCGCCCGCGACCTGGCCGCCGCCGGCCACGACGTCGTGGCGACCGCTGGCGACGGCCCCGAGGCCGTCCGCCGCGCGAAGGCCGCCCGCCCCGACGTCCTGGTCCTCGACCTCAACCTGCCCGGCCTGCCCGGCGTGGCCGTCTGCAAGGAACTGGTCGGGGAGAACCCCGCCCTGCGCGTCCTCGTCCTCTCCGCCAGCGGCGAGCACGCCGACGTCCTGGAGGCCGTGAAGTCCGGCGCCACCGGCTACCTGCTGAAGTCGGCCAGCACGCAGGAGCTCGTCGACGCCGTGCGCCGCACCGCCGCCGGCGACCCCGTCTTCACCCCCGGCCTCGCCGGCCTCGTCCTCGGCGAGTACCGGCGGCTGGCCGCCGACCCCGCCCCGGCCGCCCCCGACGAGCCCAAGGCGCCCCGGCTCACCGACCGCGAGACCGAGGTGCTGCGGCTCGTCGCCAAGGGCCTGTCCTACAAGCAGATTGCCGAGCGGCTGGTTATTTCCCACCGCACGGTGCAGAACCATGTGCAGAACACCTTGGGCAAGCTCCAGTTGCACAACCGCGTGGAGCTCGTGCGCTACGCGATAGAGCGAGGTCTCGACGACGCCTGACCATCTCCCGGCCGGGCGTCCTCCGGCTGAAGGAGAGTGTCATGCGGATCGGAGTGCTGACCGGCGGCGGTGACTGCCCCGGGCTCAACGCGGTCATCCGCGCCGTCGTCCGCAAGGGCGTCCAGGACCATTCCTACGAATTCATCGGCTACCGGGACGGCTGGCGCGGCCTCCTCCACGGCGCCGCCTCCCGGCTCGACATCCCCGCCGTGCGCGGCATCCTCCCGCGCGGCGGCACCGTGCTCGGCTCCTCGCGCACCAACCCCTTCAAGGAGCCGGGCGGCGTCCGGCGGATCCGCGAGCACCTCGCCGAGGACGAGGTCGACGCCCTCATCGCCATCGGCGGCGAGGACACCCTCGGCGTCGCCGCCCTGCTCTGGGCCGAGCACGGCGTGCCCTGCGTCGGCGTCCCCAAGACCATCGACAACGACCTCTCCGCCACCGACTACACCTTCGGCTTCGACACCGCCGTCGGCATCGCCACCGAAGCCATCGACCGGCTCCACACCACCGCCGAGTCCCACATGCGCGTCCTCGTCGTCGAGGTCATGGGCCGGCACGCCGGCTGGATCGCCCTGCACTCCGGCCTCGCCGGCGGCGCCAACGTCATCCTCATCCCCGAGCAGCGCTTCGACCTCGACGAGGTCTGCGGCTGGGTCACCTCCCGCTTCCGCGCCAGCTACGCCCCGATCGTCGTCGTCGCGGAAGGCGCCATGCCCAAGGACGGCGACCTCGTCCTCAAGGACGGCACGTCCCACGACGCCTTCGGGCACGTACGGCTGTCCGGCGTGGGGGAGTGGCTCGCCAAGGAGATCGAACGGCGCACGGGCAAGGAGGCCCGGACCACGGTCCTCGGCCACGTCCAGCGGGGCGGCACGCCCAGCGCGTTCGACCGCTGGCTCGCGACGCGGTTCGGGCTGCACGCGATCGACGCGGTGCGGGGGAGGGAGTTCGGGCGGATGGTGGCCCTGCGGGGCACGGACATCGTCCGCGTGCCTTTGGCCGAGGCCACGGCTCGCTTGAAGACGGTGCCGGCCGAGCGCTATGAGGAGGTCAAGGTCTTCTTCGGCTGACGGCCGGTTTTCCGCGCCTACGGCGCGGTTTCGCCCACCCACCCGCCCGTTACTCCGGAACATTCCCTTTCCAGTAACGGGTGGGTGGGAGGGACGAGCCCGCCGCGCAGCGGCGGGTCAGACCAGGACGGCGGTCAGCAGTTCCGCGGTGATCGTGGCGCCGTCCAGCGTGAGAACCGACTCCGGGTGGAACTGGACGCCCGCGAAGCCGGGCCCCCGTAGGGCGTGCACGTCGCCGCTCCGCGCGTCGCGGCTCAGCTCCACGCGGTGGAGGGCGAGCTCCACCTCGGCCTCCACCGCGCACCGCGCGGTGAACGTGTTGTAGAACCCCACCGTCTCCGGCCGCCCGAAGAAGTCGATCCGCTCCTGCGCGCCCTGGAACGGCACGTCCTTGCGGACGATCTCCAGCCCCAGCTCCGCCGCGATCAGCTCGTGCCCCAGGCACACGCCCAGCAGCCCGTACCGGTGGCTGCGCAGGAGCTCCGCAGCCAGGCCGCGGAGGAGCGTCATCTTGGGGTCGGCGGCGTCCGCGGGGTTGCCGGGGCCGGGGCCCAGGACGACGGGCCCCTCGTGGGCCAGGGCGGCCTCGCGCAGGCCGGGCTCGTCGTAGCGCCGTACGGTCACCCGCAGGCCGGACGTGCGCAGCAGGTGGGCCAGCATGGCCGTGAACGTGTCCTCGCCGTCGATCACCAGGGCGTGCCCGGTCAGCCGGGCGGTGGACGGGGTGTCCCCGGCGGACTGCATGCGCAGCCAGAAGGGGGCGAGGTCCGCGCGGCGGGCGTCGAGCGCGGCGCGCACCTGCGGGTCGTCGGCGAGCCGGGCGGGCGCCGCCGCCGGGCGGCCGACCCGGGGGGCGCGGACGCCGAGGGCCGCGAGGACGCCCGCCGCCTTGGCGTGGGTCTCGGCGACCTCGGCGTACGGGTCGGAGCGGCGCACGAGGGTCGCGCCGACCCCGACGCGGAGCCGGCCGCGGCGGTCGATGTCGGCGGTGCGGATGAGGATGGGCGAGTCCAGGGTGCGGGCCCCGCCCGCGTCGCGGCCGATGAGCGCGAGGGCGCCCGCGTAGTAGCCGCGCCCGCCGGGCTCGTGGCGCTCGATGACGCGGCAGGCGTTCTGCACGGGGGAGCCGGTGACGGTGGCGGCGAACAGGGTCTCGCGGAGGACGTCGCGCACGTCGAGCGAGGAGCGCCCGCGCAGCTCGTACTCGGTGTGGGCGAGGTGGGCCATCTCCTTGAGCCGCGGCCCGACGACGACGCCGCCCATGTCGCCGACGGTGCACATCATCTTCAGCTCCTCGTCCACGACCATGGACAGCTCCTCGACCTCCTTGCGGTCGTGGAGGAAGGCCAGGAGGCCGTCCTTGGCGGGGCCGGAGGCGGGGTAGCGGTAGGTGCCGCTGATGGGGTTCATGACGACGGTCCCGCCGGACATGCGCACGTGCACCTCCGGGCTGGCGCCGACGAGGGTGCGGTCGCCGGTGTGCACGACGTACGTCCAGTAGGCGCCGCGCTCGCCGGTCAGCAGCCGCCGGAAGAGGGCCAGGGCGTCGGCGGGCGTGAAGCCGTGGATCTCGCCCTCGAAGGTCCGCCGGATGACGAAGTTGGCGCCTTCGCCGCTGCCGATCTCGTCGTCGATGACGCGCCGGACGATGTCCGCGTAGGCGTCGTCGCTCACGTCGAACGCGCCGCCCTCGACCCGTACGGCGTGGGCGGGCAGCGCGGCGATCACCTCGTCGAGGGGCAGCTCGTGGGCCTCACGGGGGCGCAGGACGGCCAGCGGCGTGCCGTCGTCGCGGACGTCGAAGCCGCGCTCGCGGATCTGCCGGAAGGGCACGAGGGCGAGGGCGTCGTGGACGGGGCGGTCCCCGGCGGGCCGGCCGGTGGGCAGGGGGATGTCGGTGAGGCGCTCGGCCTCCTCGACGGGGCCGAGGAGCAGCTCGACGGTGCCGGCGGGGGCGCCCGCCCCGTCCGCGGCGCCGGGAGGCGGGCCGGGCGTGCGGCGGTGGAGCAGGGCGAAGGGCGGGCAGCCGGGGCCGGTCAGCCGGGCGAGCAGGGCGGCGGTGCCGGCGGCCGGTGCGGTGGCGCGGGTCATAGGGGGTTCCTTCCGGTGAGGGAGGAACGGCCCGGGAAACGCGGAAGGCCGCCCCTCGGGCGGCCTTCGCGATGCGTTTCGTGTACGCGCGATCAGTGGGCCGCCGGTCGGACGGTCCACCACCAGGTGCGGTTCTGCTGCGCGAACATGCTCGGCACCCTACCCGACCCACCCTCGCTACCGGCGGGTACCGGACCGCGCCGGCCGGCCGGAACAGAAGCTTCCGGGGTGTTCGGCGGGCGCGCGGCGCCCCGGCCGTGCCGCACCCCCCGTCTCGGCACGTGTCTCAAAGTGCGGTCCGGCGGCCGGACAGCTGCCGCGACCCCGTAGGGTTGGAGCGTGACCGTGAACGCTGAAATCCACGCCGGTGGCAACACCTGGCGCTCCCTTCCCGCGGCGCAGCAGCCCGAATGGCCGGACCAAGAGGCTCTGCGCGATGTGATCGCCGAGCTCGAGTCCTATCCGCCGCTCGTCTTCGCGGGCGAGTGCGACCAGCTGCGCCAGCGCCTGGGAGCCGTCGCCCGTGGAGAGGCGTTCCTGCTCCAGGGCGGCGACTGCGCCGAGGCCTTCGACGCCGTCGGTGCCGACCAGATCCGCAACAAGCTCAAGACGCTGCTCCAGATGGGCGCCGTGCTGACCTACGCGGGCCAGGTGCCCGTCGTCAAGGTCGGCCGCATCGCCGGCCAGTACAGCAAGCCGCGCTCGAAGCCGACCGAGACCCGCGACGGCGTGACCCTGCCGACCTACCGCGGCGACTCCGTCAACGGCTTCGCCTTCACCCCCGAGGCCCGTACGCCGGACCCGCAGCGGCTGAAGCGGATGTACCACGCCTCCTCGGCCACGCTGAACCTGGTGCGCGCCTTCACCACCGGTGGCTACGCCGACCTGCGGCAGGTGCACGCCTGGAACCAGGACTTCGTGAAGTCCTCCCCGTCCGGGCAGCGCTACGAGGCCCTGGCCCGCGAGATCGACCGCGCGCTGAACTTCATGAACGCCTGCGGGACGGACCCGGAGGAGTTCAAGACGGTCGAGTTCTACTCCTCGCACGAGGCCCTGATCCTCGACTACGAGTCGGCCCTGACCCGTACCGACTCCCGCACCGGGAACCTGTACGACGTCTCCGGCCACATGGTCTGGATCGGTGAGCGCACCCGCCAGCTGGACGGCGCGCACATCGAGTTCGCCTCCCGGATCCGCAACCCCATCGGGGTGAAGCTCGGCCCGACCACGACGGCCGAGGACGCCCTCACCCTGATCGAGCGGCTCGACCCGGAGCGCGAGCCCGGCCGGCTCACGTTCATCACCCGCATGGGCGCGGGCAAGATCCGTGACCACCTCCCCGAGCTGGTGGAGAAGGTCACCGCCTCCGGCGCCCAGGTGGCGTGGATCTGCGACCCGATGCACGGCAACACCTTCGAGGCGGCCTCGGGCCACAAGACCCGCCGCTTCGACGACGTGCTGGACGAGGTCAAGGGCTTCTTCGAGGTCCACAAGAGCCTCGGCACCCACCCGGGCGGCATCCACGTCGAGCTCACCGGTGACGACGTCACCGAGTGCGTGGGCGGCGGCGACGAGATCTTCGTCGACGACCTGCACCAGCGCTACGAGACGGCGTGCGACCCCCGCCTCAACCGCAGCCAGTCGCTGGACCTGGCCTTCCTCGTCGCGGAGATGTACCGCGACCAGTAGGAGCCGGTGACACGGACGAGCGGTGGGGCGCGGATCGAGTGATCCGCGCCCCACCGCGTTGTTTTTCCGCCACCGCGCCGGGTAAGGTTAGGGTTACCTTATTGATCAACCCGGCTGGGCGGTGAACCGCGTGTACGTCTGCTCGTGCTTCGGCATCACGGAGCAGCAGGTGCGTGACCACGCGGGCAAGGGCGCGTGCACGCCCCGGCAGATAGCCTCCGCCTGCAAGGCGGGCACCGACTGCGGCAGCTGCGTGCGCCGCATCCAGGCTCTGCTCGGCCGTGGCGCGTGCCCGCGCCGCGAGGCGGCCGACCAGGGGGAGCCCGGCGTGCTCGGCGCCGAGATCCCCGGGATACCCGCGAGGCAGCCCCAGGCGGCCTAGGGCCGGCTCAGTCCGCCCCGCCGTTCTCCTGCTCGATGAACTGCGCGATGTAGAGCGCCTCGCCGAGCTTGTCGAGCAGCTCCAGCTGGGTGTCCAGATAGTCGATGTGATCCTCTTCGTCCGCGAGGATCGCCTCGAAGATGTTGGCCGAGGTGATGTCGCCCTTGGCCCGCATGACCTCCACCCCGCGCCGCAGGCGGTCGATGGCCTCGACCTCCACCTGCCGGTCGGCCTGGAACATCTCCGTGATGGTCTGGCCGACCCGGACGTGGAAGAGCCGCTGGTAGTTGGGCAGCCCCTCCAGGAAGATGATCCGGTCGGTGAGGGTCTCCGCGTGCCGCATCTCGTCGAACGACTCGGCGCGCGTATGCGACGCGATCTTGGTCCAGCCGTGGTGCTCCTGCAGCTTCGCGTGCAGGAAGTACTGGTTGATGGCGGTCAGCTCGGCAGTCAGCTGTTCATTGAGGAACTCGATGACCTCGGGGTCGCCCTGCATCGCAGAGGCTCCTTCCAAGCAGGGGTGATGGGCAGGTTGCGCGCATCCTCGCACCGCCCTTCGAAACCGTCCAGTAAGTGCACACTTAGTGGGAGTTGTCCAAATAGAGGGAGCCCTGGTCATCGGTGGCCTGAAAGGTCTGACACCATGGAGGCATGGGGCCCTCTAATAACACCGAAAGCCGCAAAGGGGAGCTCCCCCCGCTGCCGCCGGGGCAGCGTCTCCAGCGCGGCTGGCCGGTGACGCACTACGGCCCGGTGCCGAGGTTCAGGCCGGACCGCTGGGAGTTCCGGGTCTTCGGGTCGACCGCCGGCGGCGACAAGCACTGCTGGACCCACGACGAGTTCACCGCCCTGCCGTACACGACGGTCGTGGCCGACCTGCACTGCGTCACGAAGTACAGCGTCCTCGGCGCCGAATGGGGCGGCGTCTCCGCCCGGACGGTCCTCGAACTCGCGCCGCCCGCGCCCGGGGTCACCCATGTGATGGTGTGGGCCGAGTACGGCTTCAGCTCGAACCTGCGGCTGGCCGACTTCGCCGCCGAGCAGACGATTTTCGCCACGCACAAGGACGGTGAGCAGCTCACCGCCGAGCACGGCTTCCCGGTCCGCCTCGTCGTGCCGCACCTGTACGCGTGGAAGGGGCCCAAATGGGTGCGCGGCGTGGAGTACATGACCGCCGACCGGCGCGGCTTCTGGGAGGAGCGGGGCTACCACAACATCGGTGACCCCTGGCGCGAGCAGCGCTACTCCTACCAGGAACAGCCGGGCGAAGGCCCCGAGCTGTAGCCCCGTGGTCCTAGCAGACGCCCGCGCGCAGTTCCTTCAGGCGGGCCACGTCCGCGGCGTGCCCCTCCTTACCGCCCGGCGTCTCGATCGTCAGCGGCACGCCGGCCGTCGCCGGGTGGCGGAAGAGCTCCCCGAACGGGTCGGCGCCGATGTGGCCGGCCCCGATGTTCTCGTGCCGGTCCAGGTGCGCGCCCACGGCCGCCTTCGAGTCGTTGGCGTGGATCAGCTTCAGCCGCCCCTCGCCGGTCACGGAGACCAGCTCGTCGAGCGTGCGCTTCATGCCGCCCGGCTCGGCGAGGTCGTGGCCCGCCGCGAAGACGTGGCAGGTGTCCAGGCACACCCCGAGCTTCGGGTGGTGCTCCAGGGCCTCGAAGTACGGGCCGAGGTCCTCCACGAGCGAGCACAGCGAGGCGCCCTGGCCGGCCGTGGGCTCCAGCAGCAGCCAGGGGTCGTCGTCGTGCGTCAGCTCGTCCAGCAGCGGCAGCAGCCGCTCGTGGACCTGCTCCAGGGCCGCGCGGCGCGGCCGCCCGCCCGTCGCCGAGCCCGTGTGCACGACGACGCCGCCCGCGCCGATGGCCCGCCCGCGGCGCAGGGAGTGCCGCATCGACTCCGCGGACAGCTCGACCGTCGCCTCGGTGTGCGAGCCGAAATTGATCAGGTACGGGGCGTGCACCCACACCGGCAGGGACTCCTGCGCGCACGCGGCCCGGAACTCCTCGTCCTGGCGCGGGTTGCCCGCGGGGGTCGCCCAGCCGCGCGGGTTGGCGACGAAGACCTGGAGGGTCTCCGCGCCGATCTCCCGGGCGTAGGAGAGGCCCGTCCTGGCCAGCCCGCCGGCCACCGGGACGTGGCCGCCCACGGGGTTGCGCAGCCGCCCGGCCACCGGTGCTTCCAGCGTTGCCGCTGCTGCTTCTGCCGTCACGGCTACAGACCGCCCTTGAGCTTGATGGTGATCGTGTCGCCCTTGGCGGCCCGCTCGCCGCCCTTGACCGACTGGCTGTCCACGGAGTCCTGCGGGAAGAAGAACGGCTTGTCGACCTTCACCTTGAAGCCGGCGTCGGTCAGCAGTCGCTTGGCGTCTGCCTCGTTCTTCCCGGTGACGTCCGGGACCGGCAGCATCTCCTTGCCCTTGGAGACGGTGAGGGTCACGGTGTCGCCCTTGGCGGCCTTGTCGCCCGTACCGGGGGACTGCTCGGCCACGGAGCCCTGGGCGCGGTCGGAGAACACCTGCGCGTCCGACACCTTGGCGTCGAAGCCCTTGTCGCGCAGGGCGGCCGTCGCGGCGTCGACGGGCATGCCCCGTACGTCCGGCACGTCCAGGGGGGCGCCCTTGCTGACGGTCAGCGCGACCGGCGCTTCCGGCCGGCGCTGCTCGCCCGGCTTCGGGTCGGTGGCCAGCACGGAGCCCTGCGGGGTCTCGGTGCTGAACTGCTTGCCGACCTCGCCCACCGTCAGGCCCGCGTCCTCGATCTTCTTCTTCGCCTCGTCGAAGGGCATGCCGGCGACGTTGGGCACCTCGGCCCGCGCGGGCCCGCGCGACAGGGTGATCGTCACCTTGCCGGTGTTGCGGATGCGCTTGCCGGGCGCCGGGTCGGCGGCGATGACGTGGCCGCGCTCGACGGTGTCGCTGAAGTCCTCCTTCGCGCGCACCCCGAGCCCCGCGTCGTCCAGCGTCTTCTCCGCCTTCTCCCGGGTCATGTCCAGGACGGCGGGGACGGTCGTGAACTGGCCCGCGTTGATGTACCAGACGCCGGTGCCGGCCAGCACGGCCAGCAGGGCCGCCACCACGGCGATGACCCCGCGCCGCGGCAGCTGCCGGAAGCGGGCGCCGGGGCCCGCGGGGGGAGCCGGCGGCGCCGGGGGCGCGGGCGGGCGCTCCAGGCGCGTCGTCCGGTTCATCTGCTGCTCGCCGCCCTCCGCGGGCAGCGGCCGGGCCGCGGGGCGGGGCAGCACGCTGGTGCGGTCCTCGGGGCCCGCCGTGCGGCGGCCGGTGGCGGCACCGGTGAGCGCCTGCGGCGGCAGCGCGTCGAGCTGCTCGTCGCTCAGCCCCTCGCGGACCGCGCGGGCCACCCCGAGCAGCGCGACCGCGTCGGCCGGGCGCAGCCGCGGGTCGCGGGCCGCCGCCTCGGCGACGAGCCCGTCCAGCCCGGCGGCCAGCCCCGGCACGGCCTCCGACGGTGCCGGGACGTCCGCGTGCAGGTGCTGGTAGAGCACCTGGGCCGGGGTGCCGCCGGTGTGCGGCTTGGTGCCCGTCAGCATCTCGTAGAGGACGACGCCGCACGCGTAGACGTCCACGCGCGGATCGGCGGTGCCGTGCTCCAGCTGCTCGGGGGCCAGGTAGGACACCGTGCCGAGGACGGAGCCGGTCGAGGCGGTGGTGTCGGTGTCCACGGCCCGTACGAGCCCGAAGTCGGCGACCTTCACGCGGCCGTCGTCCCCGATGAGGACGTTCTCGGGCTTCATGTCGCGGTGCACGAGCCCCGCGAGGTGGGCCGCGCCGAGCGCGGCCAGCACCGGCTCCAGGATGTCGAGGGCGGCGCGGGGCTGGAGGGCCCCGCGCTCGCGCAGCACGTCGCGCAGCGTGCACCCGGGCACGTACTCCATCGCCAGATAGACGTACGGGCCGTCGGTGCCCTGGTCGTAGACGCCCACCACATTGGGGTGGTCGAGGCGCGCGACGGACTTGGCCTCGCGGATGAAACGTTCCACGAAGGCCGTGTCCGAGGCGAGGGCGGGGTGCATCACCTTGACCGCGAGCACCCGGTCGAGCCGGGTGTCGAGGGCGCGGTAGACCGTGGCCATGCCGCCCACGGCGATGCGGGCCTCCACCCGGTAGCGGCCGTCGAGCGTATGCCCGACGAGCGGGTCCCCTAGCGTCGTATCCACGCGACGAGTCTAAAAGGGGCGGGAGCGAAGCCCTGACCCGGCAAGAATTCAGCCCGTCCGGCGATTGAGGACAAATGGGGTCAGGGGCGGAGCCCCTGCTATTGAGCGAACTCCGGACGCTCCGGATCGAGCCGCGCCAAGCCCTCCGCGGGAGAAGACGCCTCGGCGAAGTGCCGCCGGGGTATCCGCCCCGCCCGGTACGCCAGCCGCCCCGCCTCCACCGCGTGCCGCATCGCCTCCGCCATCAGCACGGGCTCCTGGGCGCGGGTCACCGCCGAGGCGAGCATGACCGCCGCGCAGCCCAGCTCCATGGCGAGCGCCGCGTCGGAGGCCGTGCCGGCGCCCGCGTCGAGGATCACGGGGACCCCGGCCCGCTCGGTGATCAGCTGGAAGTTGTGCGGGTTGCGGATGCCGAGGCCGGAGCCGATGGGCGAGCCCAGCGGCATGATCGCCGCGCAGCCGGCGTCCTCCAGCTTGCGGGCGAGGACCGGGTCGTCGCTGGTGTACGGCAGCACGGTGAAGCCGTCGTCGACGAGGATCTCCGCGGCGTCGAGCAGCTCGACCGGGTCGGGCAGCAGCGTGCGCTCGTCGGCGATCACCTCCAGCTTGACCCAGTCCGTGCCGAGCGCCTCGCGGGCCAGCCGGGCCGTCAGGACGGCCTCGCCGGCCGTGTAGCAGCCGGCCGTGTTCGGCAGCACCCGGATAGAGTGCTTCTCCAGGACGGACAGCACGGAGCCGCGGACGGTCGCGTCGAGGCGGCGCATCGCCACGGTGGTCAGCTCGGTGCCGGAGGCGAGCAGCGCGCGCTCCATGACGTCGAGGCTGGGCGCGCCGCCGGTGCCCATGATCAGCCGGGAGCTGAAGGTGGTACCGGCGATGGTGAGCAGGTCGTCGGCCATCGGGCTGTTCACCCTCCCTGCACTGCGGTGAGGACCTCGACGCGGTCGCCGGCGCCGAGCCGCGTGGCGGGCCACTGGCCGCGCGGCACGACGGCCTCGTTGACGGCGGCGGCCACTCCGCCGGGCGCGGTGGTCATGCTCGTCACCAGGCTGTCGAGGGTGAGGCCGTGGGGCACCTCGCGGTGCTCGCCGTTGACGCTGATGCCCATGTGGGCCGCAGGCGTGTCGGTGGGGTCGGTGGGGTTCATGCGGGCAGCTCCTGGAGCGCGTTCGAGAAGCGTCGGGGGGAGAAGGGGCGGGCCTCCTCGGGGAGGCGCCCCGTGGTCAGCACCTCGGCCATCACGTCGCCGGTCAGCGGGGCGAGCAGGACGCCGTTGCGGTGGTGGCCGGTGGCGGTGTGCAGGCCGGGCAGGGCGGTCGGGCCGAGCAGAGGGGCGTTGTCGGGGGAGCCGGGGCGCAGCCCCGCGGAGGTCTCCACCAGGGGCAGTTCGGTGATGCCGGGCACCAGCTCGTGGGCGTCGCGCAGCAGTTCGTAGACGCCGCCGGCGGTGACCGTGGTGTCCCAGCCGAGCTCCTCGGTGGTCGCGCCCAGGACCAGCTCGCCGTTCTCGCGCGGCACCAGGTACACCGGGCCGCCGCGGACGACCGCCCGCACGGTGCGCGAGAGGAAGGGCCCGTACGCGTCCGGGACGCGCAGCCGCAGCACCTGGCCCTTGACGGGGCGTACGGGCGGCAGGACGTCGCCGGGGACGCCCGCGAGGGTGCCGCTGCGGCTGCCCGCGGCGAGCACCACCTGCCCGGCGGCGACGCGGCGGCCGTCGGCGAGCTCCGCGCCCGCGGCCCGGTCGCCGGCGAGCAGCAGCCGGACGGCCTCGGCGCGGTGGAAGGCGACCCCGGCCCGCTCGCAGGCCGTGAGCAGCGCCCGCGCGAGCCTGCGGGGATCGGTCTGGTGGTCCCCGTCGACCCGCAGCCCCCCGCGTACGCCCGGCGCGAGCATCGGCTCCAGGCGGCGGCACTCGCGGCCCGTGAGCCACTGCGCCTCCAGGCCGCAGCGCTGCTGCAAGGCGTGCAGTTCGCGCAGGTGCTCGCGGTCGTCGGCGTCGAGGGCGACGGCCAGCGTGCCGCACGCGCGGTAGCCGGTGGCGACGCCGCTCGCCTCCTCCAGCTCGGCCGTGAAGCCCGGATAGCGCTGTGCGGAGGCCAGGTTGAGGGCGAGCAGGGCCTCCTCGCCGTAGTGCAGCTCGGTCACCGCGGCCAGCATCCCCGCGGCGACCCGCGCGGCGCCGCCGCCCGGTGCGGGGTCGGCGACCGCGGTGCGCAGCCCGCGCTGTGCGGCGCGCCAGGCGGTGACGAGGCCGATCAGGCCGCCGCCCACGACGAGGACGTCGCAGGCGGGCACGGCCGGGATACGGTCCGGTGCGGTGGCAGATGGTGCAGATGCCGTAGATGTGATCGTAGACGCGTCCATGAGGCGTCCAGCCCCTCCCTTCGCCGGCATGACCCGGATCAGGTTCGTACGGTCGGAGGCCGGTCAGCCTCCCTCTCAGCCCGGTCGTCCGGGCTCCCGCGAGTGCTTGCACCGGCCACCCTAGTACGCGCCCCGAACCCGGGGCGAGGGCCTGCCCCGTGACCCGCCCGGACGGGCCCTGGCCCCGGTCCCCCGCGACCGCCGCCCTACAGTGATCGGGTGAGCGAGCACCGGGAAGAACAACCTGCCGCCAGTGAGCGGAGCGTCGTCATCGTGGGTGCCGGGATGGCCGGCGTGCAGACCGCCATCGCCCTGCGCGAGTACGGCTGGGCCGGCACCGTGACCGTGCTGGGCGCCGAGCCGCACCCGCCGTACGACAGGCCGCCGCTCTCCAAGGCCGTCCTGCTCGGCAAGGCCGAGGGCTCCGCGTTCGAGGTGGACTTCGCCTCGCTCGGGATAGACCTCCGGCTCGGGCGCGAGGCCACCGGCCTCCGCGCCGCCGAGCGCCTGCTGGACACCGCCGCCGGACCCGTCCCGTACGACGTCCTGGTCATCGCCACCGGCGCCGAGCCGGTCCGGCTGCCGGGGGCCGACGGCCTGTCGAACGTCCACCTGCTGCGCACCCTGGACGACGCCGTGCGGCTGCGGCCGGTGCTGGCCGCCCAGCACGACGTCGTCGCGGTCGGCGCGGGCTGGATCGGCGCCGAGGTCGCGACGGCCGCCCGGGAGGCGGGCTGCGAGGTGACCGTGGTCGAGGCCGCGGACCGCGTGCTCGCCGGCGCCATGCCCGCCGAGGTCGCCGAGCGCATGGCCCCCTGGTACGCCGAGAGCGGCGCCCGGCTGATGCTCGGCGCGCGCGTGAGCACTGTGGAGCCCGGCGCGGTCGTGCTCGGCGACGGCACCCGGCTGTCCGCCGGCGCCGTGGTCGTCGGCATCGGCGCGCGCCCCGCGACCCGCTGGCTGGAGGGCTCCGGCATCGAGCTCGGCGAGGACCGCGCCGTGGTCGCCGACGAGCGGCTGCGCGCCTCGCTGCCCGGCGTCTACGCGGTCGGCGACTGCGCGTCGTTCCCGTCCGCGCGCTACGGCGAGCGGCTGCTGGTGCACCACTGGGACAACGCCATGCAGGGGCCGCGGACCGTCGCCGCGAACATCGCGCTCGGCGAGGCCGAGGGGCCGGTCTACGACCCGGTGCCGTACTTCTGGTCCGAGCAGTTCGGGCGATTCGTGCAGTACGCGGGCCACCATGCCGGCGCGGACGAACTGCTGTGGCGCGGCGACCCGTCGAGCGCCGCCTGGAGCGTGTGCTGGCTGCGCGACGGCGTCCTGGTCGCCCTGCTGGCCGTGGGCCGGCCCCGGGACCTGGCGCAGGGCCGCAAGCTCATCGAGAAGGGCGCCGCCCTCGACCGGGCGAAGGCCGCCGACGCGTCCGTACCGCTGAAGTCCGCGGTGCTCTGACGGGTCCGCGAGGGCCCCGCCGCGGCCCCGCGGCGGGTGCCGGGGCGCCGTGACGCGCCCGGGTCGGGTCAACCCGGCTACCGGCTGTCAGCGCCAGATGGCAGGCTTGTCCCGTGACCGAGATTGACGCAAAGATCGACGCGCTTGTTCCCGCCTGGCTCAACCTCCCCGACATCGCCGAGAAGCTCGGCGTGGAGGTGACGCGCGTGCGGCAGCTGGTGAAGGAGGGCCAGCTGATCGCCGTCCGCCGGGGCGAGAACAGGGTGCTCATGGTGCCCGAGGCCTTCATCGGCGAGGGCAAGGTCGTCAAGGGCCTGGCCGGGACCCTGACGCTGCTGCGGGACGACGGCTTCAGCGACGAGGAAATGCTGGAGTGGCTCTTCACCGCCGACCCCACCCTGCCGGGCACTCCGGCCGACGCGCTGCGGGAGAACCGCGGCACGGAGGTGAAGCGGCGCGCCCAGGCGCTCGCCGTCTGAGCCGAAGGGCCGACCGGAAGTCTCAGCCGCAGTAACCGGGCGCGGGTGACCGCGCCCGTCAGAACCGTCCGGTGCACGGGCGGGGCCCG
This sequence comes from Streptomyces sp. SCA2-17, assembly GCF_044336695.1. Classification (NCBI taxonomy): domain Bacteria; kingdom Bacillati; phylum Actinomycetota; class Actinomycetes; order Kitasatosporales; family Streptomycetaceae; genus Streptomyces; species Streptomyces sp. SCA2-17. Next base: position 1,411,134 of record NZ_CP117521.1, on the reverse strand, counting down.
CCCCCGCCCGTGCACCGCCGACCCGGGGGGATCCACCACCCATGCCCGCCACCGCCCGCGAGCTCCTCGCCGACGCCCGGCTCTACCTGTGCACCGACGCCCGCAAGCGCCAGGGCGACCTGCCGGAATTCCTCGACGCGGTCCTCGCCGGCGGCGTCGACGTCATCCAGCTGCGCGACAAGGGCATGGAGGCCGGCGAGGAGCTGGAGCACCTCGCCGTCTTCGCCGAGGCCGCCCGCCGCCACGGCAAGCTCTTCGCGGTCAACGACCGCGCGGACGTCGCCCACGCCGCGGGCTCCGGCGTCCTGCACCTTGGCCAGGGCGACCTGCCGGTGCCCGCCGCCCGCGCGATCCTCGGCGAGGAGGTGCTGATCGGCCGCTCCACGCACGCCGAGGCCGAGGTGGACGCCGCGGCCGCCGAGCCCGGCGTGGACTACTTCTGCACCGGCCCCTGCTGGCCGACCCCCACCAAGCCCGGCCGCCACGCCCCCGGCCTGCCCCTGGTCCGCCACGCGGCGGCCCTGGGCACCGAGCGCCCCTGGTTCGCGATCGGCGGCATCGGCCCCGGCAATCTCGACGAGGTGCTCGACGCGGGCGCCCGCCGCGTCGTCGTGGTCCGCGCGATCACCGAGGCGGAGGACCCGGGCGAGGCCGCGGCACAGCTGGCCGAGCGGGTCCGCGCGCGTCTCTGAGGCCGCCGGGACCGGCGCGGCAGGCCCCGGGCGTGCGGCGCCGTGGCAAGTCCGGTCCGCGAGAGTGTCAAAAAAACATGAAGAACCTGTCCGGCATGCGGACAGGAGCCCGGCCTATCGGGCAAATCGCAAAAGTGGGATTGGGGGCCGCGGGAACCGCTGGTTAACTTGCCGGTATGGCCCTTGGCACCGCCTCCACCAGGACAGACCACGCGCGCACGGTGCGTGAGCTGCTCGCCTCAGGCGAGCGGTCGTATTCCTTCGAGTTCGCCGCCCCGAGGTCCGAGAAGGGGGAACGCACCCTCTGGGACGCCATCCGCCGGATCGAAGCCGTCGGCCCGACCTTCGTGTCCGTCACCTACGGCGCGGGCGGCTCCTCCCGCGAGGGCACCGTGCGGGTGACCGAGCGCATGGCGACCGACACGACGCTCACGCCCGTCGCCCACCTGACAGCCGTCAACCACTCCAAGGCCGAGCTGCGCAACATCATCGGCCAGTACGCCGACGTCGGCATCCGCAACATGCTGGCCCTGCGCGGCGATCCGCCCGGCGACCCCATGGGCGAGTGGGTGCGCCACCCCGAGGGCCTGCACTACGCCGCCGACCTCGTCCGGCTCATCAAGGAGTCCGGCGACTTCTGCGTCGGCGTCGCGGCCTTCCCCGAGATGCACCCGCGCTCCACCGACTGGGACACCGACATCCGGCACTTCGTGGACAAGTGCCGCGCGGGCGCGGACTTCGCCATCACGCAGATGTTCTTCTACCCCGAGGACTATCTGCGGCTGCGCGACCGGGTCGCCGCCGCCGGCTGCGACACCCCGGTCATCCCCGAGATCATGCCGGTCACCAACGTCCGCCAGATCGAGCGGTTCGCGCAGCTCAGCAATGCCGCGTTCCCGCCCGCGCTGGCCGAGCGGATCCTCGCGGTCAAGGACGACCGGGCCGCTGTACGCTCGATCGGGATCGAGTACGCCACGGAGCTGTGCGCTCGGTTGATGGCCGAGGAGATTCCCGGGCTGCACTTCATTACCCTGAACCACTCCACGGCGACGCTGGAAATCTACGAGAATCTGGGACTGCACCAGCGGTCCTGACGGCCGGCCCCTCGAAGGGCTGCGGCCACGAGAGGGGCGTAAATGGGCTGGACGGTCCTCTACATCGCGTTCGGCGTCGTCGCGCTCTGGCTGCTCGGCGAGGTGCTGTTGCAGTACAAGGCGCGACTGCGCTGGCGCCTCCTCGCCTTCGCCGGGTTCCTCGGCGTCGTCGCGGGCGTCGTCATCCCGTCCGTCGCGGTCATCGTGGTGGGCGCGGTGGCGTTCGCCGTCGGGCAGACCTACGTGACGCTGTCCTTCCGCCGCGGCTTCTCCCGCGGCTGGGCGCTCCGCCGGGACGGCCGGGACGACGGCGCGGCAGCGGACGGCAGTGGTGAATCCGGCAATTCCGGTAAGTCCGTCAAGTTCGGAAGGTCCGGCAGGGGCGTCAAGTCCGGTAAGCGTGCCGGGAAAGCCGCCGCCGAGAGCGAGGGCGTGCAGGAGTCGCGGGGCGGCCGGCGCCGTAAGGGCGCGGAGGCCCCGCCGGCCCCTCCGCTGTCCGCCGCCGCGCCGCTCGACGAGACCGCGGCCATGCCTGCCGTCCCCCCGCTCCAGGAGCCCGAGAACGACCCCGGCACGGGCGCCGCCGCCCAGCCGCCCCTGGCCGGCCCCGCGCCCGCCCCCGGCACCGACGCGGGCTACGGGAACTACGGCGGCTACGGCGACGGTGGTTACGCCGGTGCCCCGGCGCAGGACGGCGGCTACGCCCCGTACGGCGACGGCTACGGCGCGCAGGCCCAGCCCGTCCCCGCGGCACCCGGCCAATTCGACTACGGACAGGGCCAGTACGCCGCCTACTCCGACCCCTACATCGGCAACCGGCAGCAGGGCTACGACCCGTACGGTCAGCAGGACCCCTACGGGCAGTACCAGCAGCCGCAGCCCGCGCCGCAGCCGTACGGCATGGGCGGCCATCCCGCCGACGCCTACGCACCGGCCCCGCAGTACGACATGGACACCCCGCCCGGCGGCGTCTGGGTGCCGCAGCAGCGCGACGGCGACCTGCCGCCCGCCCCTCAGGGCTACCCGTACGCGTACCCGCAGCAGCCCCCGGCCCAAGGGCAGGGCCAGGGCCAGGGCCAGGGCTACGGCGAGCAGTACAACGAGCAGCACCGCTACTGAGACCGGGCCCCGCGGCGCGGCCCTACTGGGAGCCGCGCCAGTCCGCCCCGGAGACGATCAGGCCCGCGGCCATCGTCCCGGACATCCCGGCGTGGGCCAGCCCCCCGCCGGGGTGGGCGAAACCGCCCGCGAGGTACAAGCCGGACAGCGGCGTCGCGTTGGCCGTGCGGAGGAAGGCGCCCCCGCCGCCGGCCAGCACCGGCGCCGGAACGCCCCCGCCCTCGGCGCCCGTCGCCCGCTCCGTGTCCGCGGGCGTGCGGACCTCGTGCCACAGCAGCCGGTCCCGCAGGCCCGGCAACAAGCCCTCCGCCGCGTCCAGCACGCGCTCCGCGAAACCGGCCGCCGCCTCGCCGTCCCAGTCCACCCGGCCGTGCGGGGCGACCGTGGCGGTCAGCGTGACGGCCTCGTGGCCATCATCCGGGCGGACGTCCGGATCGTCCGGGCGCAGCACCGTCACCGTCGGCCGGTAGTGCGGCGCGGCGGGGCCGCTCGCGCCCTCGCCGAAGACGCCCGCCAACTCCGCTTCGCGGTCCGGGGCGTGGACCACGGTGCGGTGGGCGGCACCCGCGGCCCGCGCCCCGCGCAGCGCGAGGAAGACCGTGAACCGGCCGGGCGGCACGGGCGGGCCCGGCCGGACGGCGGGCCCGCAGGCCGCCGGCGCGATCCGCCGCAGCACGCCGGGCGAGACGCCGGCGACCACCGTGTCCGCCTCGTCCACGCGGCCGTCCGCCAGCTCCACGCCCGCCGCGCGGCCGTCCTTCTCGACGACGGCCACGACCTCCGCGCCGAACACGAACTCCACCCGGCGCTTGCGGCACCGCTCGTACACGGCGTCCGCCAGGCCGCGCATGCCGCCGCGCACGTACCAGCTGCCGAAGGTCTGCTCCATGTACGGCAGCACCGCCGCGCTCGCCGGGGCGGTCCGCGGATCCAGCCCGTACGCCAGCGCGTGGCTCTCCAACAGGGCCGCCAGCCGCGGGTCCTTCAGCTCCCGCTCGGCGACGGCGGCCAGCACGGGCGGGGTGCTCCGCCGGAACAGGCCGCGCTTGCGCAGCCCCGGGTAGGGGTCGTGGCCCAGGGCCTCCAGATACTCCGGGTCGGCGAGCAGCGGCTCCTCCAGCAGCGGCCGGCGCGTGGCGTCCCACACCACGCGCGCCCGGTTCACCAGCTCGCTCCAGCGCTCGCCCGCACCCGGGCCCACAGCTTCGTCCAGCGCCTGGACCACACCGGCCCGGGACGCGTTCGGCAGCGCCACGGAGGTGCCGTCGGCGAAGACGTGCGCGCTCGCCGGGTCGACCTGGACCACGTCCAGGCTCTGCTCCAGCGACTCCTTGCCCGTCTTCACGAACAGGTCGCGGTAGACGGCGGGCAGGTGCAGCAGCCCCGGCCCCGTGTCGAAGGCGAAGCCGTCCCGCGTCATCCGCCCGACGCCTCCGCCGTGCGTCGCCGCGCGCTCGTACACCGTCACCCGGTGGCCCGCGACGGCCAGCCGGGCAGCGGCCGCCATCGCGCCCATCCCGGCGCCGATCACCGCAATCCGTGCCATGGGCACGACTGTATCCGGGGCGCGGGCGGGGGGCTGAACGCCCAGGGCTGAGTACCCGTACTCAGAGGAGGAGATGAGTAGGTGCACGGATGGGCCGCGGCCCGCCGGGCGGAAGAGTGGTGCTCACGGAAGGGGCGCGGCGCCGGCACCGCCGGCACGGGGCTGCGGAACGGCGCGGCACCCCCGACGTGACCGGGGGGCGGGGGCCCCTTGCGGGGGGCTCGGGGGAGCTACGGGGGAACGCGGGCGCGGTGCAGGCCGAGGGGGATCGGCCCGCACCGCGTCTGCCTTTCGGCGGACAGGGGTACGTACGGGTTCCGGCTCGCCGCTTATTCCGCCGGACCCTCGCCGCGCGGGTTGCGCGCCGTTGCGGCGGGCATCTTTGTGCGGCGGGCACGTTCCCTCCGCTGCGGCGGAAAGAGTCTTCGGTCGCAACGGCGGTCTGATGCGGCGCCGCCGGGCGTATGCGTTCCGCCGCAGCGGCGAGGTGCCACCACGGCGCATCCCGGCGGTGCCGAAGCCGTCGTGCCCCGCCCGTGCCGGACCGGCCGCAAGGCCCGAAGGGCTAGCCGGCGACCCCGTTCAGGCGGCCCTGGAGCAGGCGCGACAGCGCCGCGTGCACGTCGTCCACCGAACGCTCCGGCTGGAACGACTGCCAGTCCAGCGCGGCCACCAGCACCATGCCGAACACCGCCGACGCCGTCAGCGGAATGTCCGTCTCCGAGACCGGGCCGCCGTCGCCCTCCGCGGCCGCCTCCCGTAACACCGACTCGATCACCTCGACCGCCTGCTGCCGCACCCGCGTCAGCGTCGGCTGCCAGACCCGGTTGGTCCGCCACAGCTCGGCGACGTAGAGCTGGGCCAGCGACGGGTGGCGGGCGACGAAGTCCAGCCCGGCGCGGATCATCGCGTCCAGCGCGGCGGCCCGGCCGCCGCCCCGCTCGGCCGCCTCCTCGGCCGCGGCCCGCAGCGATCCGGTCAGCAGCTCCATCCCGTGCCGCAGCAGCTCCTCGAACAGATCGGTCTTGCTCGCGAAGTTGTAGTAGACGGTGCCCTTGGCCACCCCGGCCCGTTCCGCTATCTCGTCCACGGTGGTGGAGGAGAAGCCCTGTTCGGCGATGAGGGTCACCGCGGCGGCGAAGAGCTTCCGCCGGGTGTTCTGACGGCGCGTGCTGCTGCTGTCCATGGAGTGATTCTCCCTGCCCGCGCAGCCGCCCCCGCGCCCGCGTCAACCCCGGGTGGCCGCACGGGTATTCGTGCAGGCCACACCCTCCGCGGCGGGCCCCCGGCAGGGCCCCGCGGCGCGCTCGGCCACCGCGTCGGCCGCCGCCCGGGCCGGGCGCATTAGGCTGGGGCGGACACTTCCGTCCGCCGATCCACCGCCGAGGAGCCATCCGCCGTGTCAGACCCGCTGCGCCCCCGGGCCTCCCTGCGTACCGCCGTGGTCTGGGAGGTCCTGCGCGACGCCCTGGACCGCCGGGTGAAGGCCGCCGCCCCGGCCGGCGGCGTGCTGGAGGTGCTCGACACCGGCGGCGGCTCCGGCAAGTTCGCGGTGCCGCTGGCCGGCCTCGGCCACCGGGTCACCGTCGTCGACCCCAGCCCCAACGCCCTCTTCGCGCTGGAGCGCCGGGCCGCCGAGGCCGGCGTCGCCGAGCGGGTCCGCGGCGTCCAGGGCGACACCACCGGCCTGTTCGACGTGGTGGAGCGCGGCTCCTACGACGTCGTCCTCTGCCACGGCGTCCTGGAGTACGTGGACGACCCCGCCCAGGGCGTGCGCAACGTGATCGAGGCGCTGCGCCCCGCGGGCACCCTGAGCCTGCTGGCCGCGGGCCTGGGCGGCGCGGTCCTCGCCCGCGCGCTCGCCGGGCACTTCACCGAGGCCCGCCAGGTCCTCTCCGACCCCGCCGGCCACTGGGGCGCCGGCGACCCCGTGCCGCGCCGGTTCACCGCCGAGCAGCTCTCGGGGCTCGTCGCCGCCGAGGGCCTGGAGGTCGGCTCCGTGCACGGCGTCCGGGTCTTCGCCGACCTGGTGCCCGGCGTGCTGCTCGACGCCGAGCCCGGGGCGCGGGAGGCGCTCGCGCAGCTGGAGGCGGCCGCGGCCGCGCTGCCGGCCTTCCACTCCGTGGCGACCCAACTGCACGTCCTGGCCGAGCGTGGCTGACTGCGCGCTGTAGGTCACAGGCCACCCGATCAGCCGGTTCGCCCCGTATGATCGGGGGGCACCGTCCGGCATGGCCGATCGGCGAACCGGGAATGTACGTCCCGATGCCACCGATCGCCACACGGACATCGGTGGGCGGATTGGCGCAGAGGGGCGGGTTTCACGGGGGCGATTCCCTGCCTATCCTGAAAGGGTCGCACCCGGTCGCCCCCCGCGACCGACGAGTAGGAGGACTCCGTGCCGCTCTCGGAGCACGAGCAGCGCATGCTCGAGCAGATGGAGCGAGCGCTGTACGCCGAAGATCCCAAGTTCGCGACAGCGCTCGAGGGCAGCGGCCTGCGCACGTACACCCGGCGACGGGTCTACCAGGCGGTCGCCGGGTTTCTGGTGGGTATCGCGCTCTTGATGACCGGCGTCATGATTCAGGGGCAGTACTGGATCAGTGTGGTCGGCTTTCTCGTCATGCTGGGCTGCGCGGCCCTGGCCGTCACGGGCTGGCGCAAGGCGCCGCGGGCCGGTGCACAGCAGGGGGCGGGCCCGGTGGGGCAGCCGGGCGGCCGTGGCCCGATGCGCCCGCGCCGCAGCATGATGGACCGCATCGAGCAGCGCTGGCAGCGCCGCCGCGACGAACAGGGCCACTGAGCCCTCGCAGTCCTTCTTTACCGTCCTTCTTCGCACACAGTCTCTTCCATGGCGTGGGGTCGGGAGCAGGTCTCCTGACCCCACGCCATATCCGTCTCCCGTGCGTGCCGTTCAGGCGGCCGCCGACCGGCGCCGCGCGAGACTCCGCAGCCGGGAGAAACCCCACAGCAGCCGGGCGGACGAGCGCGGCAGCAGGACGGCGCGCAGCCGGGCGCCCCGGCCAGCGGCGGCGTGCAGCCCGGCCCGTACGCACGCGACGTCCTCCGCGAGCCCCGGCGCCGGCAGGGGCCGGGGCGCGTACAGCACCTGCTCGACCGCGGCGGCCACCCGGCCCGCGGACTCGGCGGCGGCCCCCTGGAGGGCGCCGGCGCTGACGATGCGGGCGGCGGCGCCGCGCGGCGAACGGGAGTCGTCGGGCGGAATGCCGTAGTCCCAGGCGGAGTCCGTCAGTTCGCGCCAGGCGGCCAGCGTGTGCTCGGCGGCCACGGCATCCGCGAGGGCGTCCGCGGCAGCCCCCGGACCGGGCGCCGTGCCCGGCCCGCCGAGCCTGCGGGCGCGCACCCGCCTGCGCCACAGCATCGGCAGCAGGGGCAGCCCCAGGACGGCCAGCGCGGCCGCCGCGACGCCCGCCACCGTGCCCGCCGACGGGCCGCCGGAGGCCGGTCCGGAGCCCTCGACCGGTGCGGCGGGGGAGCGGCACTCGCCGAGCTTCTTCTGCGCGGGCGGGCAGGCGTCCGTGTCCCTCGGTGCCGACGGGGGGACGACCGTACGGTCCGGGAGCCGGTCCGGCCCGCCGCCGGGCTCGGCGCCCGGCGAGGGCTCCGCGACGGTGTAGTCGGGGGTCGTGCCGCGGCTGGGCGTCGGCTCGAAGCGCGTCCAGCCGATGCCCTCGAAGTACAGCTCGGGCCAGGCGTGGGCGTCCTTGGAGCCGACCGACACCGAGCCGTCCGCCATGGGGGTGCCCGGCATGAAGCCGACCGCCACGCGCGCGGGGATGCCCAGGGTGCGGGCCATCGCCGCCATCGAGAAGGAGAAGTGGATGCAGAAGCCCCGCTTGGCCTTCAGGAACCGGGCGACGGCGTCGGCACCGGTGCCCGACGCGACCTGCGTGTCGTACTGGAAGCCGCCGCCGACGGAGAACCAGTCCTGGAGCATGACCGCCTGCTGGTAGGCGTTGGCCGAGCCCGCCGTCACCTTCCGGGCCGTCTGCGCCACCACCGCGGGCAGCGACGACGGCACCTGGGTGTAGGCGCGCAGGATCTCCTCCGGCGGCGCGGGCGCCCCGGCGAGCTGGGCGGCGGTGGGCTCCACTTGCAGGCTGGAGACCTGGTAGCGGATTCCCTTGGTGGTCTGGCCGCGCTCGCCCTCCAGGACGCGCCCCTCCGGTTCGTAGCGCCAGCGGCCGTCGGCGCGGACCTCCTCGGCGGGGTAGGGCAGCGGCAGGTAGTTCTGGGCGTAGCCGTCGGAGGCCGTGAGCGAGGTCTCGACCCGCGAGGTGCGGACCCCGGCGGCGAGCCCCGCCGGGGCGGGCAGGACCGGCGGCAGCTCCGCGAGGGGCCGCTCGGTGGTCCGCCAGGCGGCGCCGTCGAAGCGGTCGAGGGCGACGATGCGCAGGTACAGGTCGCGGGTGTTCTCGGCGGAGGAGCGCAGGCGCAGCAGCTCGCGGTTCTCCGGCTGGTTGAGGCTGTCCTGGAGGGCCACGAGCGGCTTGACGGACGTCGTGCCGCCGGGGCCGGAGCCCGGAGCGGCGCCCCGCCCCGCGGGCTCGAAGAGCCCGCCCTGCATCGAGGGCAGCGCGGCCGGCACGGCCAGGGCGATGCCGAGGGCCAGCGCCCCGATGCGCCGGCCCGTGCGGAGCCGGGCGAGGCGGCCGCCGCTCGCCGTGGCGGGCCCCGGGGCCGGAGGGGCCGTCCGGCCGCCGCTGAGGACGCGGCCCCACTGGCCGAGCCGCTCCCGCCCCTCGGCCAGGAGCAGCAGCAGATAGCCGCTCGCCGCCGCCAGGAACCACAGCCAGCCGCGGCCGTCTTGCCCGAGCCCGGCGGCCACCGAGTACAGCGCGAGGAGGGGCAGGCCGGCGGGGGCGGCGCTGCGGTACGTCACCGCCACGGCGTCCACCGCCAGGCCGACGACCAGCACGCCGCCGACGAGCAGCAGCCGGATGCCGGCCGTCGCCGGCGCGGGGATCGCGTACCGCCCGACGTCCTCGGCGCCCTCCTGCACCAGCTGCCCGAACTCGTGGAAGGCCTCCGGGCCCGGCAGCAGCCCGGCGACCGCCTGGCCGCCCGCGAAGCCCACGGTGAGCAGCAGCAGCCCGGTCAGCGCCTGCACGGCCACGGTCACCGGCCTGGCCAGGGGCACGCGGCGGGCGAGGACGCCGGCCGTGCTCTGCAAGGCCAGCAGGAAGGCGGCTTGCAGTATCCACGTGGTCTTGTCGACCAGCGGGAGCATCGTGCAGGAGGCGGCGAGCGTGGCCACCGCGGCGCTCGCCGTCAGGCGTGCCTGCCCCGTCACGGCCGGCCTCCCGCCGCGCCCGCCCCGAAGGGGCCGGGGAACGGCGCGGGCGCCTCGGGGCCCGGCCCGCCGGCCAGCCGCCACAGCTCGGGCAGCGAGGCCCCGGGACCGGCCGGCAGCGCCGTCCAGCCCGCGTCGCGCAGCGCCCGCAGCGGCTGCTCGGCCGCGCCGCGCGCCCGGGGATCCGGATCCCCGCGCCAGGCGGCGGGGTCCAGGACGAAGGCGACGGCCGCGCCGCCGCGCCCGCGCATCCGGGCGGCCAGGGCCGTCTGCTCCTCGTCCAGCCCGCCGAGGAAGGCCACGAGCAGGCCGCCCTCTCCGCCGCGCAGGGCGGCGAGCGCGCCGGAGAGGCACGTGCCCTCCGAGTGCTCCACGGCCGCGAGGGTCTCCAGCATCAGGCCCGCCGCCTCCGCCGGGTTGTGCGGCGAGGAGCCGCGGCCACCGGGGGACGCGCTGCCGGTGTCGGTGAGGAGCCGCACGGAGAAGCCCTGCCCCAGCAGGTGCACCGCGACGGAGGCGGCCCCCGAGACGGCCCACTCGAAGGGCGCGCCCGGGCCCCCGCCCTCGTAGGCGGGACGGCGGGTGTCCAGCAGGACCGTGCAGCGGGCCCGCCGCGGCTGCTCCTCGCGGCGCACCATGAGCTCGCCGTGGCGGGCGGTCGCGCGCCAGTGGACCCGGCGCAGGTCGTCGCCGTGGCGGTAGCCGCGGGGGATGACGTCGTCCTCGCCGGCCAGGGCGGGGGAGCGGCGCAGGCCGTCGCCGTGGCCGGGGCTCGCGCCGCCCGGGCGCACCGGGGGCAGCGGCTCGGTGTGCGGCACGACGGTCAGCGTGTCGTACGCGCTGAAGCCGCGGGTCAGCTCGCACATGCCGAAGGGGTCCGTCAGCCGCAGTTGCAGCGGGCCCAGGGGATAGCGGCCGCGCAGGTCGGAGCGGACGCGGTAGGAGACCTCGCGCCGGCCGCCGGGCTCGATCCGGTCCAGCACGAAGCGGGGGCGCGGGCCCAGCACGTAGGGCACCCGGTCCTGGAGCATCAGCAGGCCGGTGGGGATCCGGGAGACGTTCTCGATCCGCAGGTGGACCCGGGTGTCGGCCGTGACGGGGATCCGCGCGGGCGTGAGCCGGCGGCTGCCCGTGACGCGGTGGCGGGTGCGGTGCAGCACCACCACGCACAGCAGGGGCAGCACGGCCAGTAACAGCCCGACCCGCAGCAGGTCGGCCTGGCCGAGCACGTAGGAGCAGACGGTGGCCGCGATGCCGGCCGCCAGGAAGGAGCGCCCCCGGGTGGTCAGCCCGCCCAGCGCCGCCCGCAGGCCGCTGCCGCCCCCGTCCCGCTGACCGGGGCCGGGTTGCCCGGGGCTCGTGCCGTCCCCCGGGCCCGTCACAGCCGCCGCGCCTGCCGCCACGCCTGCGCCGACGGGTCCGGCACGGGGGTGCGCTGGAGGATGTCGAGGACGGCCGCCTCGGCGCTGCGCCGGCCCAGCTGGGCCTGGGCCGTGGGCAGCAGCCGGTGGGCGAGGACGGCCACCGCGAGCGCCTGGACGTCGTCCGGGAGGACGAACTCGCGGCCCGCGAGGGCGGCCGCGGCCCGGGCGGCCCGCACCAGGTGCAGCGTCGCCCGCGGTGACGCGCCGAGTCTGAGGTCGGGGTGGTGGCGGGTGGCGGTGACGAGGTCCACCGCATAGCGCCGCACGGCTTCGGCGACGTGGACCGTGCGGACCGCCTCGACGAGCTTGACGATCTCGTGGGCGTGGGCGACCGGCTGGAGGTCGTCCAGCGGGGGGACGACCCCGTGCACGTCCAGCATCCGCAGCTCCGCCTCGGGGCTGGGATAGCCCATGGAGACCCGCGCCATGAAGCGGTCGCGCTGGGCCTCGGGCAGCGGGTACGTGCCCTCCATCTCGACGGGGTTCTGCGTGGCCACCACCATGAAGGGGCTCGGCAGCTCGTAGGTGTGCCCGTCGACGGTGACCTGCCGCTCCTCCATGGACTCCAGCAGCGCCGACTGCGTCTTGGGCGAGGCGCGGTTGATCTCGTCGCCGATGACGATCTGGGCGAAGACCGCGCCCGGCTTGAAGTCGAAGTCGCGCCGCTGCTGGTCGAAGACGCTCACGCCCGTGATGTCCGACGGGAGGAGGTCGGGCGTGAACTGGATGCGCCGCACCGAGCAGTCGATCGACCGGGCCAGGGCCTTGGCGAGCATCGTCTTGCCCACGCCCGGCACGTCCTCGATCAGCAGATGGCCCTCGGCCAGCAGCACTGTCAGCGAGAGCCGTACGACCTCCGGCTTGCCCTCGATCACGCCCTCGACCGCCCTGCGGATCCGCTCCGCGGTGGCGGTCAGACTGCTCAGGCTGGCTCGCTCGTCATAGGTCGTCACCCGGCCCTCCTCGGCCCGTCCTGCGGGCTTGCGGTCCATGGGTCACGGACCGGCACCCGCCCCCGGAATACGGACACCGCGCCCCGCGCGTCACACGGGGGCGGCGTCCACTCCGCATTCTGGCCGCCCGCGCGGCGCCGCGTCACCGCCTGTGGACAATCAGTGCTGCGGGTCGATCTCCCGCAGCAGGCCGGTCGTCACATCGAAGATGAAACCCCGGACGTCGTCGGTGTGGGGCAGGAACGGCGAGGTCCGGACGCGCTGCATGGACTGCCGGACATCCTGCTCCAAGTCCTTGAAGGCCTCCACCGCCCACGCCGGGCGCTGCCCGACCTCGGCCTCGATCTCGTGGCGGAAGTCCTCGGTCAGGGTGAGCAGGCCGCAGCCCGTGTGGTGGATGAGGACCACGGAGCGGGTGCCGAGCGCGCGCTGGCTGATGGTCAGCGAGCGGATGATGTCGTCGGTGACGACGCCGCCCGCGTTGCGGATGGTGTGGCAGTCGCCGAGCTCCAGGCCCAGCGCCGCGTGCAGGTCGAGCCTGGCGTCCATGCAGGCGACGACGGCGACCTTGAGGACGGGACGCGCGTCCATGCCCGGGTCGGTGAAGTGGGAGGCGTACTCGGCGTTGGCCTGAACCAGGCGGTCCGTGACCGTGGACTGCCGGGTGCTCTCGGGGCTCTGGGGCGCCGGCTGGGACGCGGGTATCGACATATGAACGACGGTAGTCGGCACCGCGGCCCCAAGCCCGTTACGGAGACCACAAAATCCTGCCCATAACCTTGCCTGTGAGGTAAGCCACACGGGTGGCGGCCCCCCTGCCGTCCGGGTGAACGGTGCCGTTCCCGCCAACATCACGAGCGCCGGACGGCCGCGCCGCGCCCGGGCCGGGACGCGCTGGCCGGTTGGTTGACCGGGGGGACGAGTGGACTAAAGTGGCGCGAAGTGGGAGGCCTGACGCTCCCCCTGGACACCGAAAACCCGCACGTGCGCGACGCGGACGCACCCCTCGGCCTCCTCCCGCTCCCCGGTCGCCCGGCGCCCCTTCCCCGGTGCCGGGCAGGCCGCTTCCCCTTGGAGCGGGTGGGGACCCGGGGATACGGACGCCCGCGCGCCCGGGCACCCCGAACTCAGAAGGGCGCATGAGCAGCAACGCGCGACACGTCCCCGTCATGCTCCAGCGCTGCCTGGACATGCTCGCTCCCGCTCTCACCGAGCCCGGCGCCGTCGTCGTCGACTGCACCCTGGGCGCCGGCGGGCACAGCGAAGCGCTGCTCAAGACCTTCCCCGAGGCCCGGCTCGTCGCGCTCGACCGCGACCCCACCGCCCTGGCGCTCGCCGGCGAGCGACTCAAGCCGTACGGAGAGCGCGCCACGCTCGTGCGGGCCGTCTACCACGAGCTGCCCGAGGTGCTGGGGCGGCTCGGCATCCCGAAGGTCCAGGGAGTCCTCTTCGACCTCGGCGTCTCCTCCATGCAACTGGACGAGGCCGACCGCGGCTTCGCCTACGCGCAGGACGCCCCGCTGGACATGCGCATGGACCAGACGACCGGCATCAGCGCGGCCGAGGTCCTCAACACGTACGCCCCCGGCGACCTCGTGCGCATCCTGCGCGCCTACGGCGAGGAGAAGCAGGCCCGCCGGATCGTCGAGGCCGTCGTCCGCGAGCGCGCCAAGGAGCCGTTCACCAACAGCGCCCGGCTCGTGGACGTCATCCGCGAGGCCCTGCCCCAGGCCGCCAAGCGGCACGGCGGCAACCCCGCCAAGCGCACGTTCCAGGCCCTGCGCATCGAGGTCAACGCCGAGCTCGCGAGCGTCGAGGCGGCCATCCCCGCCGCCGTCGCGGCCCTCGCCGTCGGCGGCCGCATCGCCGTGCTGTCCTACCAGTCCCTGGAGGACCGCATCGTCAAGCAGGTGTTCGCCGCCGGCGCCGCCACCACCGCGCCGCCCGGCCTGCCCGTCGTCCCCGAGCGCTACCAGCCCCGCCTGAAGCTGCTCACCCGCGGCGCCGAACTGCCCACCGAGGAAGAGGTCGCCGAGAACCGGCGGGCCGCCCCCGCGCGGCTGCGCGGCGCCGAACGCATCCGCGAGGACATCCGGTGAGCCCGGCAGCCCGCCGGGGCACCCGGCTGGGCCGCCTGGTGGGTCCCGTCGGAGCCAGGCGCACCCCCTTCGTCCTCCTCGTGGTGGTGCTGCTCGGCTCCGGCCTGATCTCCCTGCTCCTGCTCAACTCCGCCCTCAACCAGGGCTCCTTCGAACTCTCCCGCCTCCAGCGCAAGACCACCGAGCTCACCGACGAGCAGCAGGCCCTCCAGCAGGAGGTCGACCAGCTCGCCGCCCCCGACGCCCTGGAGCGCCGCGCCCGCGAGCTCGGCATGGTCCCCGGCGGCAACCCCGCCTTCCTCAGCCCTGACGGCACGGTCCGCGGCCAGCCGTCCCCGGCCGGCGACGGCACGGTGGCCTACCACGTGCCCGCCCCCGCCGGCCCCGGTCCGCGGCCCGCCCTCCTGCCCGCGCCCCGCCCGGCACCCGTGCGCGCGCCGGCCGCCGCCCCCGTACCGCCCCCTGCCGGTGCGCCCGCCCGCCCCGTACCGCCGCCGGCCCCCGCGCCGGCCCTCGTGCCCGCTCCCCAGGCAGTGCCGACCACCCCGACCTCCGGCAGGTGACGCTGTGCCGCAGAACCCCGGGGCCCGGCCCCCCAGGCAGCCCGGTCCGGCCCGCCGCCGCGTCCCCGAGCCGGCCCGCCCCCCGGCCCGCCCCGCGCGGCTGAAGGCCGCCGCCGACCGGCCCCTGCGGCTCGGCAGCCCCCGGCCGCGGCTGCGCATGGTCGGCTTCGGCCTCACGCTCGTCCTGCTCGTCTTCACCGTCCGGCTGCTCCAGGTGCAGGCCTTCGACGCGAGTGCCTACGCGGCCCGCGCCAACGTCAACCGGTACATTCCGGTCACTCTGGCCGCCGAGCGGGGCACCGTCACCGACCGCTCAGGGGTCGACCTCGCCACCACCGTCGACGCGTACGACATCACCGCCGCGCCCGACCTGCTGACCCCCGAGCGCATCAAGACCGCGGGCGCGGCGCGCCGGGCCGCGGCCCTGCTCGCCCCCGTGCTCGGCGAGCGCCCCGCCGTCCTGGAGCAGAAGCTCACCGCCAACCCCAAGTCCAAGTACGTCGTCCTCGCCCGCCGGCAGCCCCCCAAGGTCTGGAACAGGATCAAGGAGCTCAAGAAGGCGGCCGCCGCCCGCGCACAGCGCAAGGAGGGCGCCGACGTCCTCGCCGGGGTCAACAGAGAACCGCACAGCAAGCGCGTCTACCCCAACGGCGGCCTCGCGGCCGGGATACTGGGCTTCGTGAACGCGGAGGGCCGCGGGGGCGGCGGCATCGAGGCCCAGTTCGACCGCGTCCTGGCGGGCCAGGACGGCAAGCTCGTCTACGCCCAGTCCGGCGGCCGCCAGGTGCCCACCGGCGACGTCAAGGAACAGCCCGCCGTGCCCGGCTCCGACATCGAGCTGACCATCGACCGGGACATCCAGTGGGCCGCCCAGAACGCCATCGCCCAGCAGGTGCAGGAGTCCGCCGCCGACCGCGGCTACGTCGTCGTCCAGGACAACCGCACCGGCGAGATCCTCGCCATGGCCAACGCCCCCGGCTACGACCCCAACGACCTCGCGCACGCCGACAGCGACGCCCTCGGCAACGCCGCCCTCCAGGACGCCTACGAGCCCGGCAGCGTCAGCAAGGTCATGACCATGGCCGCGGTCCTGGAAGAGGGCGCGGCCACGCCCGGGACCCACGTCGAGGTGCCCAACCGGCTGCCGCGCGCCGACCGCTCCTTCGCCGACGACGTCGACCACCCCACCTGGCACCTGACGCTCAACGGCGTGCTCGCCAAGTCCAGCAACATCGGCACGATCCTCGCCGCCGAGCAGCTCGGCAAGGACCAGGGCCGGGCCAACCAGGTCCTCCACTCGTACCTGCGGAAGTTCGGCATCGGCGAGCCCACCGGCCTGGGCTTCCCGGGCGAGACGCCCGGCATCCTCGCCCCGCCGGCCCAGTGGCAGGGCTCCCGGCAGTACACCATCCCCTTCGGCCAGGGACTCTCGCTCAACGCCGTCCAGGCCGCCTCCGTGTACTCCACGATCGCCAACGGCGGCGAGCGCATCCGGCCCACCCTCGTGCGCGGCACCAAGGGCCCCGACGGCCGCTTCACCCCCGCCCCCGTCCCCGAGCGCACCCGCGTCATCAGCGACCGCACCGCCCGGGAGCTCGCCACGATGCTGGAGTCCGTCGTCGACGACCGCGAGGGCACCGGCACCAAGGCCAAGATCCCCGGCTACCGCGTCGCGGGGAAGACCGGCACGTCCAACCGGGTGGACCCGCGCACCGGCCGCTACCACGGCTACACCGCCTCCTTCGCCGGTTTCGCCCCCGCCGACCAGCCGCGCCTCACCGTCTACTGCGCCATCCAGAACCCCACCAAGGGCAGTTACTTCGGCGGCCAGATCTGCGGCCCCGTCTACAAGCAGGTGATGGAGTTCGCCCTGAAGACCCTGCAAGTCCCCCCGTCCGGCACCCAGCCGCCCCGGCTGCCGGTGAGCTACGACGACGAGTGAGCCGGGACCGGCCGTGACGACCATCACTCCCGATCCCGGGAACCGCGACGCGGGACGCCCCTCGCTTCGCGACGGGGCGGGTGCGCCCGGTACGCTCACCGCCGTGCCACACGCTGATCAGTCCCACCCCAGCCCCCAGGGCGCCCCCGCCGCGACGCCGGGTGCGCCCCGCCCCTCCCACGTCCGCCCCGCGCCCCTCGCGGAGCTGGCCGGTCAGCTGGGCATCTCCGCTCCGCAGGGCCCCGGGGCCGCCGTCACCGGCATCACCCACGACTCGCGCGCCGTGCGGCCGGGCGACGTCTACGCCGCCCTGCCCGGCGCGCGCTTCCACGGCGCCGACTTCGCCGCCCAGGCCGCGGGCCTCGGCGCCGTCGCCGTGCTGACCGACGCCGCGGGCGAAGAGCGCGCCGCCGCCACGGGCCTGCCCGTGCTGACCGTGGCCGACCCGCGCGCCGTCATGGGCGAGCTGGCCGCCACGATCTACGGCCGGCCCGGCGAGCAGCTGCTCCAGATCGGCATCACGGGCACCTCCGGCAAGACCACCACGGCGTACCTCATCGAGGGCGGCCTGCGGGCGGCCGGCGCGAAGACGGGCCTGATCGGCACCGTCGAGTCGCGGATCGGCGACGAGCGGCTCAAGTCCGAGCGCACCACCCCCGAGGCCACCGACCTGCAAGCGCTCTTCGCCGTCATGCACGAGCGCGGCGTCGGCTCGGTCGCCATGGAGGTCTCCAGCCACGCCCTGCGGCTCGGCCGCGTCGACGGCTGCGTCTTCGACGTCGCGGTCTTCAACAACCTCAGCCCGGAGCACATGGAGTTCCACTCCGGCATGGAGGACTACTTCCAGGCCAAGGCGGAGCTCTTCACCAAGGCCCGCAGCCGCGCCGGCGTCGTCAACCTCGACGACGAGTACGGCCGCCGGCTCGCCGCCGGCGAGTCCGAGGTGCCCGTCACCACGTTCTCCGCCGAGGGCCACCCCGACGCCGACTGGCGCGCCGCGGACGTCGAGATCGGCCCCTTCGACTCGGTCTTCACGATCCTCGGCCCGAGCGGCGAGCGGGTCCGGGCCAAGGCGCCCCTCGCCGGCCCGTTCAACGTCGCCAACGCCCTCGCGGCCGTCGTCGCCCTCGTGGCCGCCGGGATCGACCCGCAGACCGCCGCCGACGGCGTCGGAGCCGTCCCCGGCGTGCCCGGCCGCCTGGAGCGCGTGGACGCCGGCCAGCCCTACCTCGCCGTCGTGGACTACGCCCACAAGACGGATGCCGTCGAATCGGTTCTCCGCGCGCTGCGCAAGGTCTGCGAGGGCCGCATCCACGCCGTCCTCGGCTGCGGCGGCGACCGCGACACCACCAAGCGCGCCCCGATGGGCGCGGCCCTCGCCCGGCTCGCCGACACCGCCGTGCTGACCTCCGACAACCCCCGCTCCGAGGACCCGCTCGCGATCCTCGCCACGATGCTGCAAGGCGCCGCCGAGGTGCCCGTCCACGAGCGCGGCACCGTCCTGCTGCTGGAGGACCGCGCCGACGCCATCGCCGCCGCGGTCGCCCGCGCCGACGCCTCCGACATCGTCCTGGTCCTCGGTAAGGGCCACGAGCAGGGCCAGGACATCAACGGCGTCGTCCGCCCCTTCGACGACCGCCAGGTGCTGCGCGAGGCCATCGAAGCCGCGCAGCAGCGCTCGTTGACCACGCACCGGAACGACCAGGGATGACAGACCGCCATGTGCGCACCACCCTCCCCCCGGAAGCTCTCCCGAACGGCCGGAGGTAAATCTCAGTGATCGCTCTGTCCCTCGCCGAGATCGCCGCCATCGTCGGCGGGCAGCAGCACGACATACCGGACCCGGACGCCCGGGTCACCGGTCCCGTCGTCATCGACTCCCGGGCGACGCAGCCCGGCAGCCTCTTCGTCGCCTTCGCCGGGGAGCACGTCGACGGCCACGACTACGCCGAGCGCGCCGTCGAGGCGGGCGCGACGGCCGTGCTGGCCGCCCGCCCCGTCGGCGTCCCCGCGATCGTGGTCGCCGACGTCGAG
The DNA here is from genome assembly GCF_044336695.1 of Streptomyces sp. SCA2-17. Taxonomy (NCBI): domain Bacteria; kingdom Bacillati; phylum Actinomycetota; class Actinomycetes; order Kitasatosporales; family Streptomycetaceae; genus Streptomyces; species Streptomyces sp. SCA2-17. Next base: position 1,392,354 of record NZ_CP117521.1, on the reverse strand, counting down.
CGGGCGCTCGGCGCCCTGGCCCGCGCCGTCGTCGAACGGCTGGGCACCACCGTCGTCGGCATCACCGGCTCCGCCGGCAAGACCAGCACCAAGGACCTGACCGCCCAGCTGCTGGAGCACCTGGGCGCCACGGTCTGGCCTCCCGGCTCGCTCAACAACGAGATCGGCCTGCCGCTCACGGCGCTCCGCGCCACCGAGGAGACCCGGCACCTGATCCTGGAGATGGGCGCCCGCGGCATCGGCCACATCCGCTACCTGGCCGAGCTCACCCCGCCGCGCATCGGCGTCGTCCTCAACGTCGGCACCGCCCACGTCGGCGAGTTCGGCGGCCGCGAGAAGATCGCCGTGGCCAAGGGCGAGCTCGTCGAGGCGCTGCCCGCGGCGGAAGAGGGCGGCGTCGCCGTGCTCAACGCCGACGACCCGCTCGTACGCGCCATGACGGCCCGTACGAAGGCCCGCATCCTCCTGTTCGGCGAGGCCCCCGACGCCCATGTGCGCGCCGAGGACGTCCGGCTGACCGCCGACGGCCGGCCCGCCTTCACGCTCCACACACCCACCGGGTGCGCCGACGTGACCATGCGGCTGTACGGTGAGCACCACGTGTCGAACGCGCTCGCCGCGGCCGCCGTCGCCCATGAGCTGGGCATGCCCGCAGAAGAGATCGCGTCCGCGCTCTCCGGGGCGGGCCAGCTCTCCCGCTGGCGCATGGAGGTCACCGAGCGTGCGGACGGCGTGACGATCGTCAACGACGCCTACAACGCGAACCCCGAATCCATGCGAGCCGCGCTGCGCGCGCTGGCCGCCATGGGCGCAGCCGCTTCGGCGAAGGGGGCCCGCACGTGGGCGGTGCTCGGCCGGATGGCCGAGCTCGGTGACGAGTCGCTCGCCGAGCACGACGCGGTCGGGCGGCTCGCCGTCCGGCTCAATGTCGGCAAGCTCGTGGCAGTCGGGGGCAGGGAAGCGGCCTGGCTGCAGATGGGCGCCTATAACGAGGGTTCGTGGGGTGAGGAGTCGGTGCACGTGTCCGACGCGCAGGCGGCGGTCGACCTGTTGCGCAGCGAGTTGCGCCCGGGTGACGTCGTGCTGGTGAAGGCGTCCCGGTCGGTGGGGCTGGAGTGGGTGGCCGAGCAGCTGCTCGCCGTCGACGGCGAGGTCGCCGGCTGATGAACCAGATCCTCTTCGCGGGTGTCATCGGTCTCTTCCTGACCCTCATCGGCACCCCGCTGCTGATCAAGTTCCTCGCCCGCAAGGGCTACGGCCAGTTCATCCGCGACGACGGTCCGCGCGGCCACGCCGGGAAGAAGGGCACGCCCACCATGGGTGGCATCGCCTTCATCCTGGCCACCCTGATCGCCTACGCCCTGACGAAGGTGATCACCAGCCACGAGCCGACCTTCTCGGGTCTGCTGGTGCTGTTCCTGACGGCGGGCATGGGCCTCGTCGGCTTCCTCGACGACTACATCAAGATCGTCAAGCAGCGGAGCCTGGGCCTGCGGGCCAAGGCGAAGATGGCCGGACAGCTGATCGTCGGCATCGCCTTCGCCGTCCTCGCGCTCCAGTTCGCGGACACCCGCGGCCAGACCCCGGCCTCCACCCGGCTCTCCTTCACCCAGGACTTCGGCTGGTCCGTCGGCCCGGTCATCTTCGTGGTGTGGGCGCTGTTCATGATCCTCGCGATGTCGAACGGCGTGAACCTCACCGACGGCCTCGACGGCCTGGCCACCGGCGCCTCCGTGATGGTCTTCGGCGCGTACGTCTTCATCGGCACGTGGCAGCACGGGCAGTCCTGCGGCAACCCGCTGACCGCCGGCGCCGCCTGTTACGAAGTGCGCGATCCGCTCGACCTGGCGGTCGTCGCCTCGGCCCTGATGGGCTCGTGCTTCGGCTTCCTGTGGTGGAACACCTCGCCCGCCAAGATCTTCATGGGCGACACCGGCTCGCTCGCCCTCGGCGGCGCGCTGGCGGGCCTCGCCATCTGCTCGCGCACCGAGCTGCTGATCGCCCTCCTCGGCGGCCTCTTCGTCCTGATCACCATGTCCGTCGTGATCCAGGTCGGCTCCTTCCGGATGACCGGGAAGCGCGTCTTCAGGATGGCCCCGCTCCAGCACCACTTCGAGCTCAAGGGGTGGAGCGAGGTCCTCGTGGTGGTCCGGTTCTGGATCATCCAGGGTCTGTGCGTGGCCATCGGCCTCGGAATCTTCTACGCGGGATGGCTGGCCATCAAGTGACCCCCCTCTCCGGCCTCTCCGACCCCTCCGGCTCCGCCTGGAGCGGCAAGAACATCACCGTCGCCGGCCTCGGCGTGAGCGGCATCAGCGCCGCCCGCGCCCTGGCCGGCCTCGGCGCCCGGGTGACGGTCGTCGACGGCGGCGACAGCCCGCAGCTGCGCGAGCGCGCCGCGGGCCTCGAAGCCGAGGGGATCACCGTCCGCCTCGGCGACGCCGAGACCCTGCCCGAGGGCACGGAGCTCGTCGTCACCTCCCCGGGCTGGAAGCCTTCGAGCCCGCTGTTCGCGGCGGCCGAGGCGGCCGGCGTGGACGTCGTGGGCGACGTCGAGATCGCCTGGCGCCTGCGCGGCGAGAGCGGCCGCAAGCCGGCCGCCTGGCTCGCCGTCACCGGCACCAACGGCAAGACCACCACGGTCCAGATGCTGGCCTCGATCCTCAAGGCCGCCGGCCTGCGCACGCGCGCCGTCGGCAACATCGGCACGCCGATCATCGACGTGGTGCTGGGCGAGGAGGAGTACGACGTCCTGGCCGTCGAGCTCTCCAGCTACCAGCTGCACTGGGCGCCCTCCGTCCGCGCCCACTCCGGGGCCGTGCTCAACCTCGCCCCGGACCACCTCGACTGGCACGGCTCCATGAAGGCGTACGCCGCCGACAAGGGCCGGATCTACGAGGGCAACCAGGTCGCCTGCGTCTACAACGCCGCCGACCCCGCCACCGAGCACCTGGTCCGGCAGGCCGACGTCGAGGAGGGCTGCCGCGCCATCGGCTTCACGCTCGGCGCCCCCGGCCCGTCCATGCTCGGCGTCGTCGAGGGCATCCTCGTGGACCGCGCCTTCGTCGAGGACCGGCGGACGACCGCCCAGGAGCTCGCCGAGGTCGCCGACGTCAAGCCCGCGGCCCCGCACAACGTCGCCAACGCCCTCGCGGCCGCGGCCCTGGCCCGCGCCTTCGGCGTGGATCCCGCGGCCGTCCGCGACGGCCTGCGCGCCTTCCGCCCGGACGCCCACCGCATCGCCCACGTCGCGGACGTGGCCGGTGTCGCGTACGTGGACGACTCCAAGGCCACCAACACCCACGCCGCCGAGGCCTCTCTCGCGGCCTACGAGTCGATCGTGTGGATCGCCGGCGGCCTCGCCAAGGGCGCCACCTTCGACACCCTCGTCACCAAGGCCGCCAAGCGGCTGCGCGGCGTCGTCCTCATCGGGGCCGACCGCGCCCTGATCGCGGAAGCGCTGGCGCGACACGCCCCGGATGTCCCGGTCGTCGACCTCGACCGGACCGACACTGGGGCGATGGCCGCGGCCGTGCGCGAAGCCGCCCGGCTCGCCGGGCCGGGGGACACCGTGCTCATGGCCCCGGCCTGCGCCTCGATGGACATGTTCACGGACTACAACAAGCGCGGCGAGGCCTTCGCCGAGGCGGTGCGGGACCTGGCCGGCCAGGAGCCCGGCGGCGGCGCGGGCGCTTAGCGGCACGGCCCCGTGCGGCAGCCGGAGACCTTCTCGGATCCGAGAAGGTCTCTCCGGCCGGTTCCCGGCGGTGCGGCCGCCCGCCGCCGGAGAAGAGCGAAGGGGACACCCGGATGCACGCGGACGACACCCTGGGGCGCTCCGGCCCCTGGACGGCCCTGCGCGGCCCCGTCGCGCGCTCCGGGCCCGCCCGGACGGCCCGCCCGCGCCCCGCAGGGGCCCGTGGAGGCGGCGCGGGGCGCGGCGGGCCCCGGCGGCCCGGCCCGGCCCGCGGCAGCCTGCTGGGGGGCCTCAGGCAGCTCCACAGGCGCGCCAAGCGGGCCTGGGACCGCCCCCTGACCGCCTACTACCTGGTGATGGGCGGCTCCCTGCTGATCACCGTGCTCGGCCTGGTCATGGTCTACTCGGCCTCCCAGATCAAGGCCCTGCAGAACGGCCTGCCGCCCACGTACTTCTTCCGCAAGCAGCTGCTGGCGGCCGCGATCGGCACCGTGATGCTGCTGGTGGCCGCGCGCATGCCCGTACGGCTGCTGCGGGTCTTCGCCTACCCCGCGCTCGCCGGATCGCTCTTCCTGCTCTGCCTGGTGCAGGTGCCCGGCATCGGCCAGACCATCAACGGCAACACCAACTGGATCTCCCTCGGCGGCCCCTTCCAGCTCCAGCCCAGCGAGTTCGCCAAGCTCGCCCTGGTGCTCTGGGGCGCTGACCTGCTGGCACGCAAACAGTCCAAGAAGCTGCTCACCCAGTGGAAACACCTGCTGGTGCCGCTGGTGCCCGTCACCTTCGTGCTGCTCGGCCTGATCATGCTGGGCGGCGACATGGGAACCACCGTGGTGCTCACCACGGTGCTGCTCGGGCTGCTGTGGGTGGCCGGGGCGCCCACCCGGCTGTTCGCCGGGGTCTTCGGCGTCACCGCCGTGCTGGCCGTCCTGTTCATCAAGACCAGCGCCAACCGGATGTCCCGGCTGGCGTGCATCGGGGCCACCGATCCCGGCGACCACGACCAGTGCTGGCAGGCCGTGCACGGAATCTACGCCCTGGCCAACGGCGGATGGTTCGGCGCCGGACTAGGAGCGAGTGTGGAGAAATGGGGCGAACTCCCCGAACCTCACACGGACTTCATCTTCGCCATCACCGGCGAGGAGCTGGGCCTGGCGGGGACGCTGTCGGTGCTCGCCCTCTTCGCGGCTCTAGGCTATGCGGGTATCCGCGTGGCCGGACGCACGGAGGACCCCTTCGTGAGGTACGCCGCGGGAGGTGTGACCACCTGGATCACGGCCCAGGCCGTGGTCAACATCGGTGCGGTGCTCGGCCTGCTGCCGATCGCCGGTGTCCCCCTGCCGCTGTTCTCCTACGGAGGGTCCGCCCTGCTGCCGACCATGTTCGCCATCGGGCTGCTGATCGCCTTCGCGCGCGACGAACCCGGTGCGCGGGCGGCGCTGGCCATGCGGCAGCCTGGGGTGAGATGGAAGACGATGAGACGGCGCGTCAAGAAGCGACCGTCCGGAGAGCGGTGAATTTCGGTGCATGTCGTACTCGCCGGTGGGGGGACCGCCGGCCACATCGAGCCCGCGCTCGCCCTCGCGGACGCCCTGCGCAGGCAGGACCCGACCGTGGGGATCACGGCGCTCGGCACGGAGCGGGGCCTGGAGACCCGGCTCGTGCCCGAGCGGGGCTATGAGCTCGGCCTCATCCCCGCCGTACCGCTGCCCCGCAAGCCCACACCCGAGCTGATCACCGTCCCCGGGCGGCTGCGCGGCACGATCAAGGCGGCCGAGCAGATCCTGGAGCGCACCAAGGCGGACTGCGTGGTCGGCTTCGGCGGCTACGTGGCCCTGCCCGGCTACCTGGCCGCCAAGCGGCTGGGCGTGCCGATCATCGTGCACGAGGCCAACGCCCGGCCCGGCCTCGCCAACAAGATCGGCTCGCGCTACGCCGCCGGGGTCGCGGTGTCCACCCCGGACAGCAAGCTGCGCAACGCCCGCTACGTGGGCATCCCGCTGCGCCGCACCATCGCCACCCTGGACCGGGCCGCCGCCCGGCCGGAGGCGCGCGCGTACTTCGGGCTCGACCAGAACCTGCCCACGCTGCTGGTCTCCGGCGGCTCGCAGGGCGCCCGCAGGCTCAACGAGGTCATCCAGGCCGTCGTCCCGTTCCTCCAGCGGGCCGGCATCCAGATCCTGCACGCGGTCGGCCCGAAGAACGACCTGCCGCACGTGGACAACATGCCCGGAATGCCGCCCTACATCCCGGTACCGTACGTGGACCGGATGGACCTCGCGTACGCCGCGGCCGACATGATGCTCTGCCGCGCGGGCGCGATGACCGTCGCCGAGCTGTCCGCCGTCGGGCTGCCCGCCGCCTACGTCCCGCTGCCCATCGGCAACGGCGAACAGCGGCTGAACGCCCAGCCGGTGGTCAAGGCCGGCGGCGGACTGCTGGTGGACGACGCCGAGCTGACGCCCGAATGGGTGCAGCAGCACGTGCTGCCGGTCCTCGCCGACCAGCACCGGCTGTACGAGATGTCCCGCGCCGCCGCCGAGTTCGGCCGCCGGGACGCCGACGACCTGCTCGTCGGCATGGTGTACGAGGCGATCGCCGCCAAGAGAGCGGGCTGAGGGCCCGGAGCAGGAGGCTGGACAGTGGCCGGACCGACGACCGCCCGGCGCGGTGGCGCGAAGAGCAAGAAGTCGGTGCGGCCTGGTTCCGGTGGCAGGACCGGCCCTTCCCGGCCGGCTGGGAAGCCGGCCGGGAAGAAGCCCCCGGGGCGCGGCCCGCGCCGCCCCGGCCTCCGCTCCGGACTGCCGCGCGGCCGCCGGCTGGTCCTCTGGGCGGTGGCGGCCGTGCTCGCCGGAGGCGCCGCCGGATGGGCGCTCTACGGCTCCACCTGGCTGCGCGCCACCCGGGTGGACGTGTCCGGCACCCGGGTGCTGACGCCCGATGAGGTGAGGGCCGCCGCCGACGTGAAGCTCGGCGGCCCGCTCGTCTCCGTGGACACCGACGCCATCGGGGAGCGGCTGCGCGCCGCCCTGCCGCGGATCGAATCGGTCAGTGTCGAGCGCTCCTGGCCGCATGCGGTCGGCCTGAAAGTGGTCGAGCGGCAACCGAAAGCGATCGTCCAGGACGCTTCGGACTCCGCGAAGCGCGGAAAATTCATCGAAATCGACGGTTCGGGCGTGCGGTTCGCCACAGTCGATCAAGCTCCGCGGGGCGTCCCCAGGCTGACCGTGGAGCCCTCGGCGACCGCCGAGGCCAGCCTGGGCCGGTTCGGCCCCGAGCGCCTGGAGCGCGAGGGCGTCCGGGTCGCCGAGGCCCTGCCCGCGGACGTCCGTGCGGACACCCGGGCTATCCGCGTACGCTCGTACGACTCGATCACGCTGGAGCTGACGGGCGATCGGACGGTCGTCTGGGGGAGCGGCGAGCGGGGTGAAGCGAAGGCGCGCGCGCTGACGGCTCTGCTGAAGGCCGCGCGGGGCGCGGATCACTTCGATGTGAGCGCCCCCAGCGCTCCCGCGGCGTCGGGGAGTTGACGGCCGGGGTGGCCGGGCAGCACCCTGACTGGCTACGGCTATGGGTGATCACATAGGGTGAAAAGAAAAACGGGAGGTTCGGCGTGTTCGTTGAACGCGCGCGGCTTGTCGACTTACTGTCCTGTTCGGAGAACCCCAGCGAACAGCGGCACAGGTAACCCTAAACTTCACGTTGAGGGTTCGGGTCGGCACTGAACCGCCCCCCAGGCATACGTAACTCGAGGCGAGAGGCCTTCGACGTGGCAGCACCGCAGAACTACCTCGCAGTCATCAAGGTCGTCGGCATCGGCGGCGGTGGCGTGAACGCCATCAACCGGATGATCGAGGTCGGTCTCAAGGGCGTCGAGTTCATCGCGATCAACACCGATGCACAGGCCCTGCTGATGAGCGACGCCGACGTCAAGCTCGATGTCGGCCGTGAGCTCACCCGCGGCCTCGGCGCCGGCGCCAACCCCGATGTCGGCCGCAAGGCCGCCGAGGACCACCGCGAGGAGATCGAGGAGGTCCTCAAGGGGGCCGACATGGTCTTCGTGACCGCGGGCGAGGGCGGCGGCACCGGCACCGGCGGCGCCCCCGTCGTCGCCAACATCGCCCGTTCGCTGGGCGCCCTGACGATCGGTGTGGTCACCCGGCCGTTCACCTTCGAGGGCCGCCGCCGCGCGAACCAGGCGGAGGACGGCATCGCGGGTCTGCGCGACGAGGTCGACACCCTCATCGTGATCCCGAACGACCGGCTGCTGTCCATCTCGGACCGTCAGGTGAGCGTGCTCGACGCGTTCAAGTCCGCGGACCAGGTGCTGCTGTCGGGCGTGCAGGGCATCACCGACCTGATCACCACCCCGGGCCTGATCAACCTCGACTTCGCGGACGTCAAGTCCGTGATGTCCGAGGCGGGCTCGGCGCTCATGGGCATCGGCTCGGCGCGCGGCGACGACCGCGCGGTGGCCGCGGCCGAGATGGCGATCTCCTCGCCGCTGCTGGAGGCGTCCATCGACGGCGCCCGCGGCGTCCTGCTCTCCATCTCCGGCGGCTCCGACCTCGGTCTCTTCGAGATCAACGAGGCCGCCCAGCTGGTCAGCGAGGCCGCCCACCCCGAGGCCAACATCATCTTCGGTGCCGTCATCGACGACGCCCTGGGTGACGAGGTCCGGGTCACCGTCATCGCCGCCGGCTTCGACGGCGGCCAGCCGCCGGCCAAGGGCAGCCGCGACAAGGTGCTCGGCTCCTCCTACGGCTCCGGCCGCGAGGAGACCCCGGCCGCGGCGGCTCCCCGCCCCGCGACCCCGGCCGAGCCGGTCCGCCCGTCCTTCGGCGGCCTCGGCAACGTCACCCCGCGCACCGAGGAGCCCGCCCCCGAGCCGGCGCCGGTCAATGAGCTCCCCCCGCAGCCGCCGGTCTCCCCGCACGTTCCGCCGGCCCGCCCGTACCAGGACTCGACCGCCGAGGAACTGGACGTTCCGGACTTCCTCAAGTAGGAAACGAGCGAGTGAGCGGCATAGGACAACAGCACGCAGTGACATCGGGAACTGTGTCGTCTGAACAGCATGCGAGCGGCGCGCACTTCGCCTTCACCAACAGGTGGGGCGGGGTGAGCGCCGCTCCGTTTGACGAGCTCAACCTGGGCGGCGCGGTCGGTGACGACCCCGCCGCCGTCCGGGCCAACCGGGAGCGCGCGGCGGCCTCGCTCGGCCTCGCCCCCGCGGACGTCGTCTGGATGAACCAGGTGCACGGCCGGGACGTGGCCGTGGTCGACGGTCCGTGGCGGACAGCCGAGATCCCCGCGGTCGACGGAGTGGTGACGGCCCGCCGGGGTCTGGCCCTCGCGGTCCTGACCGCCGACTGCACCCCGGTGCTGCTGGCCGACCCCGTCGCCGGGGTCGTGGGCGCGGCCCACGCCGGCCGCCCGGGACTGGTCGCCGGGGTGGTTCCCGCGACCGTCGAGAGGATGATCACCCTCGGCGCGGTCCCCGCCCGGATCCTCGCCCGCACCGGCCCCGCGGTCTGCGGCGAGTGCTACGAGGTGCCGGAGCAGATGCGGGCCGAGGTCGCCGCGGTCGTGCCCGAGGCCTGGGCCACCACCCGGCAGGGCACCCCCGCCGTGGACGTGGCCGCGGGAGTCCGGGCCCAACTCGCCCGGCTCGGCGTGATGATGAGCGGACAATCTCACATCTGCACGCTGGAGTCGGCCGATCACTTCTCGTACCGGCGCGAGCGCACAACGGGGCGACTTGCTAGCTATGTCTGGTTGGACTGAGAGCTGTGACGGACCGCAGAACGGAACTCGCTGACAATCTGGCGCGCGTGGAGGAACGTATCTCCAGGGCTTGCGCCGCGGCGGGCCGCCCGCGCGAGGACGTGACCCTGATCGTGGTCACCAAGACCTACCCCGCCTCCGACGTGCGGCTGCTCGCCGGACTCGGGGTGCGGCACGTCGCGGAGAACAAGGACCAGGAGGCCGCACCGAAGGCGGCCGAGTGCGCGGACCTGCCGCTCACCTGGCACTTCGTCGGGCAATTGCAGACGAACAAGGTTCGTTCCGTGGCGAGTTATGCCGACTTTGTGCATTCGGTCGACCGGGCGCGGCTCGTCACCGCGCTGTCGGCCGCGGCCGTGAAGGCCGGCCGGACCCTGGACTGCCTGATTCAGGTGGCACTTGACGTGGAGTCGGGTGAAAGGGGCGAAAGGGGTGGAGTCGCTCCTGATGGTGTGACAGAACTCGCCGGTGCCCTCGCCGCGGCCGAAGGGGTCCGCCCCGCGGGCCTGATGACGGTGGCTCCGCTCGTCGGACCATATGCCGGGCGGCCGCGGGCGGCCTTCGACCGGCTCATGGAAATCTCAACGGGCCTGCGCGCGGCCCATCCTGCTGCGAACATGGTGTCAGCAGGGATGAGCGCGGATCTGGATGACGCGGTGGCCGCCGGGGCGACACATGTACGTGTCGGATCGGCGGTACTCGGAGTCCGACCCAGGCTCGGGTAACGTCGCCAAGAAGTCGGACCACAGCAAAAAATATGGTCATTCCCGCTAAAAGGCGGGCAGACCGCGTGGATCCAAGGCGCCGCTGACGGAGCCGATCCACCACAGAGCGGAGGACGCAGAGAATGGCCGGCGCGATGCGCAAGATGGCGGTCTACCTCGGCCTCGTGGAGGACGATGGGTACGACGGCCCGGGGTTCGACCCCGACGACGAGTTCGAACCCGAGCCGGAGCCCGACCGACGCAGGCAGCAGCATCAGCAGCAACACCTCGCACAACAGACGCAATCGGACGAACCGGTTCGAGTCGCCCAGCCGCCTGCACAGCGCGAACCCGCTCCGCTCACAGCGGAAACGGGACGACCCGCCCGAATCGCCCCCGTGGCGTCCATCACACCCGAACGCCACTCTCTGGAGAAGAACGCACCGGTGATCATGCCCAAGGTTGTGTCCGAGCGGGAGCCCTACCGCATCACGACATTGCACCCCCGGACCTACAACGAAGCCCGTACCATCGGGGAACACTTCCGCGAGGGCACCCCGGTGATCATGAATCTGACGGAGATGGACGACACGGATGCGAAGCGACTTGTCGACTTCGCCGCCGGCCTCGTCTTCGGTCTCCACGGCAGCATCGAGCGGGTGACGCAGAAGGTGTTCCTGCTGTCTCCTGCTAACGTCGATGTCACGGCGGAGGACAAGGCCCGCATCGCAGAGGGTGGGTTCTTCAATCAGAGCTGAGACGCAATACCTGGCGACGCCGGGAGAATGACGGCCGAACAGGCCGGGTACGAGCAACAAGGGGAGAGGGAAGCGCGAGATGAGCATCGCACTACAGGTGATCTACATCGCGCTGTATTGCTTCCTGTTTGTACTGATCTTCCGACTGGTGATGGATTACGTCTTCCAGTTCGCTCGCTCATGGCAACCCGGTAAGGCGATGGTGGTCATCCTTGAGGCCACCTACACTGTCACCGATCCGCCACTCAAGCTTCTGCGGCGGTTCATTCCGCCGCTGCGTCTCGGGGGCGTGGCGCTCGACCTGTCCTTCTTCGTATTGATGATTATCGTCTTCATCCTGATCCGCGTCGTGGAGCAGGTGTGAACGATACGGTCTTGCCGATTGCCGACGACTACGTTGAGGTGAAGAAGAGATGCCGTTGACCCCCGAGGACGTGCGGAACAAGCAGTTCACGACCGTCCGTCTCCGAGAAGGCTATGACGAGGACGAGGTCGATGCCTTCCTGGACGAGGTCGAGGCCGAACTGACCCGTCTGCTCCGCGAGAACGAGGACCTGCGCGCCAAGCTGGCCGCCGCCACGCGTGCCGCCGCGCAGAACCAGCAGCAGGGCATGCGCAAGCCCGAGCAGCAGGACCAGCGACCCGGCGGGGCCCCGGTGCCCGCCGCCATATCGGGACCGCAGCCGGTGCCGCAGCAGCAGCCGATGGGCGGCCCGCCGCAGCTGCCGGGCGGTGCCCCGCAGCTTCCGGCCGGCCCGAGCGGTCACGGCCACGGTCCCCAGGGTCCGCACGGTCCCGGTCCGATGGGGCAGAACGGTCCCGGTCCGATGGGGCAGAACGGTCCCGGTCCGATGGGGCAGAACGGCCCGATGGGCGGCCCCATGGGCGGTCCCATGGGTCAGAACGGTCCGATGGGTCAGAACGGAATGGGGCAGAACGGTCCTATGGGTCAGAACCCCATGGGGCAGAACGGCCCCATGGGCGGCCCGCAGCTGCCGCAGCCGGGTCAGGGCCCGGGCGGCGACAGCGCTGCCCGTGTGCTCTCGCTCGCCCAGCAGACCGCCGACCAGGCGATCGCGGAGGCCCGTTCCGAGGCCAACAAGATCGTCGGCGAGGCGCGCAGCCGCGCCGAGGGCCTGGAGCGGGACGCCCGCGCCAAGGCCGACGCCCTGGAGCGGGACGCGCAGGAGAAGCACCGCGTCGCGATGGGCTCCCTGGAGTCCGCCCGCGCCACGCTGGAGCGCAAGGTCGAGGACCTGCGCGGCTTCGAGCGCGAGTACCGCACGCGTCTGAAGTCCTACCTGGAGAGCCAGCTGCGCCAGCTGGAGAACCAGGCGGACGACTCGCTGGCCCCGCCCCGCAACCCCAACACCCCGTCGCTGCCGGCGGCCCCCTCGATGAGCGGGTCGATGGCTCCGGCAGGTGCGGGCATGGGCGGCCACAGCATGGGCGGCAACCCTTCCATGGGTGGCAACAGCTCGATGGGCGGCAACTCCTCCATGGGTGCCCCGTCCTACGGCGGTCAGCAGCAGATGTCCCCGGCGATGACCCAGCCGATGGCACCGGTGCGGCCGCAGGGCCAGCAGCCGATGCAGCAGGCGCCGTCCCCGATGCGGGGCTTCCTCATCGACGAGGACGACAACTGAGGCGCCTGCCCGGCCGCTAGTCGGCAGTCGGTCGGTCGGCAGTCTTAAAGGGCCGGGCCCCTGGGATTTCCCAGGGGCCCGGCCCTTTTGTGTGCCGCATATCAGCGCGTTTCGCCCGTCGGGCAATACGACATATGACAATTGCCGGGCGAGGGAATCCCTCGCCCGGCAATGGTCGGTTTTATCAGGCCTTGGTCCCGCTCCCGGCCTAGGCCTTGCGGAGACGGAACGTCAGCGAAAGGGCCTCGTCGGTGAAAGGCTCACCGTAGGAGCCGTCGGCCTCGCCCTCGGCGAAGTCCGTGGCGAGGACCTCGTCCGCAATCAGGGAGGCGTGCTCCGCGAGAGCGGTACGGACTTCCTCGTCCGCCGACTGCCAGCGCAGGGCGATCCGGTCGGCGACGTCGAGGCCGCTGTTCTTCCGGGCCTCCTGGATGAGCCGGACCGCGTCACGGGCGAGACCCGCGATGCGCAGCTCCGGGGTGATCTCCAGGTCGAGCGCGACCGTGGCGCCCGAGTCCGAGGCCACCGACCAGCCCTCGCGGGGCGTTTCGGTGATGATGACCTCGTCCGGGGAGAGGGCGACCTGCTCGCCGTCCACCTCGACCGAGGCCGTGCCCTCGCGCAGGGCCAGGGACAGCGCCGCGGCGTCGGCCGCGGCGACGGCCTTGGCGACCGCCTGGACGCCCTTGCCGAACCGCTTGCCCAGGGCACGGAAGTTGGCCTTGGCGGTGGTGTCGACTAGGGAACCCCCCACCTCCGAGAGAGAGGCGAGGGAGGAGACGTTGAGCTCCTCGGTGATCTGGGCGCGCAGCTCGGCGCCCAGCTCCTCGAAGCCGGCCGAGGCCACCAGCGCGCGGGAGAGCGGCTGGCGGGTCTTGACGCCGGACTCGGCGCGCGTGGCGCGGCCGAGCTCGACCAGGCGCCGCACGAGCAGCATCTGCTGCGACAGCTTCGGGTCGACGAGGGCGGCGTCCGCCACCGGCCACGTGGCCAGGTGGACCGACTCCGGGGCCTGCGGGTCGACGGGGACGACCAGGTCCTGCCAGACGCGCTCGGTGATGAACGGCACGAGCGGGGCCATCAGGCGGGTCACGGTCTCGACGACCTCGTGGAGGGTGCGCAGCGCGGCCGCGTCGCCCTGCCAGAACCGGCGGCGCGAGCGGCGCACGTACCAGTTGGACAGGTCGTCGACGAAGGAGGACAGCAGCTTGCCGGCGCGCTGGGTGTCGTAGGCCTCCATGGCCTCGGTGACCTGGCCGACGAGGGCATTGAGCTCGCCGAGCAGCCAGCGGTCCAGCAGCGGGCGGTCGGCCGGAGCCGGGTCCGCGGCGCTGGGCGCCCAGCCGGTGGTGCGGGCGTAGAGGGCCTGGAAGGCGACCGTGTTCCAGTAGGTGAGGAGCGTCTTGCGGACGACCTCCTGGATGGTGCCGTGGCCCACGCGGCGCGCGGCCCACGGGGAGCCGCCGGCGGCCATGAACCAGCGGACGGCGTCGGCGCCGTGCTGGTCCATCAGCGGGATCGGCTGGAGGATGTTGCCCAGGTGCTTGGACATCTTCCGGCCGTCCTCGGCGAGGATGTGGCCCAGGCAGACGACGTTCTCGTACGACGACTTGTCGAAGACGAGGGTGCCGACGGCCATCAGGGTGTAGAACCAGCCGCGGGTCTGGTCGATGGCCTCGGAGATGAACTGCGCCGGGTAGCGCTGCTCGAAGAGCTCCTTGTTCTTGTACGGGTAGCCCCACTGCGCGAACGGCATCGAGCCCGAGTCGTACCAGGCGTCGATGACCTCCGGCACGCGCACGGCGGTGTGGGAGCAGCCCTCGGCGGTGCAGGTGAAGGTGACGTCGTCGATGTAGGGGCGGTGGGGGTCCAGGCCGCTCTGGTCGCTGCCGGTGAGCTCGGAGAGCTCGGTCAGCGAGCCGACGCAGGTGAGGTGGTCGTCCTCGCAGCGCCAGATGGGCAGCGGGGTGCCCCAGTAGCGGTTGCGGGAGAGGGCCCAGTCGATGTTGTTGTTCAGCCAGTCGCCGAAGCGGCCGTGCTTGACCGACTCGGGGAACCAGTTGGTCTTCTCGTTCTCCTCCAGCAGCCGGTCCTTGATCGCCGTGGTGCGGATGTACCAGGACGGCTGGGCGTAGTAGAGGAGCGCGGTGTGGCAGCGCCAGCAGTGCGGGTAGCTGTGCTCGTAGGCGATGTGCTTGAAGAGCAGGCCGCGCTCGGAGAGGTCCGCGACGAGCTTCTCGTCGGCCTTCTTGAAGAACTGGCCGCCGACGAGGGCGAGGCCCTCCTCGAAGGTGCCGTCGGGGCGGACCGGGTTGACGACCGGCAGGCCGTAGGCGCGGCAGGTCTTGAGGTCGTCCTCACCGAAGGCGGGCGCCTGGTGGACCAGACCCGTGCCGTCCTCGGTCGTCACGTACTCGGCGTTGACGACGAAGTTCGCGCCCTCCAGCTCGACCAGGTCGAACGGGCGGCGGTAGGCCCAGCGCTCCATCTCGCGGCCGGTGAAGGACTGGCCGGTGGCCGTCCAGCCCTCGCCGAGGGCCTTCTCCAGCAGCGGCTCGGCGACGACGAGCTTCTCGGTGCCGTCGGTGGCGACGACGTAGGTGACATCGGGGTGGGCGGCGGCCGCGGTGTTGGACACCAGCGTCCACGGGGTGGTCGTCCACACCAGCAGCGCGGCCTCGCCCGCGAGCGGGCCGGAGGTCAGCGGGAAGCGGACGAAGACGGACGGGTCGACGACCGTCTCGTAGCCCTGGGCCAGCTCGTGGTCCGACAGGCCGGTGCCGCAGCGGGGGCACCAGGGGGCCACGCGGTGGTCCTGGACGAGGAGGCCCTTGTTGAAGATCTCCTTGAGCGACCACCACACGGACTGGACGTACTCCGGGTCCATCGTGCGGTACGCGTCGTCCAGGTCGACCCAGTAGCCCATGCGGGTGGTGAGCTCGGCGAAGGCGTCGGTGTGGCGGGTGACGGACTCGCGGCACTTGTCGTTGAAGGCCGCGATGCCGTACGCCTCGATGTCCTGCTTGCCGGAGAAGCCCAGCTCCTTCTCCACCGCGAGCTCGACCGGCAGGCCGTGGCAGTCCCAGCCGGCCTTGCGGCCGACGTGGTAGCCCTGCATCGTGCGGAAGCGGGGGAAGACGTCCTTGAAGACGCGGGCCTCGATGTGGTGCGCGCCCGGCATGCCGTTGGCGGTGGGCGGGCCCTCGTAGAACACCCACTCGGGGCGGCCCTCGGACTGATCGAGCGTACGGGCGAAGATCTTCTGCTCGCGCCAGAACTCGAGCACGGCGTGCTCCAGGGCGGGCAGGTCGACCTGAGCGGGTACCTGGTGGTACTGCGTCATCGGCTTCCTCCGGCGGGACGGTTGGTGCGCTGTCCTGTCGGAGGGACGAGACGCGCCTGCGCGCTCCCGCGGTACCACCCTCCTTGGCCGCGGGCCCGCTGGCCCCCGGCCCCCTCATTAGGGTCGCGACGCCGGCTCTACTGACCCCCTGGGGCGACCCTCGGGGCGTTCTTCCGGCGGCTCCGGGCTGATCTTCACCCCGCGCACACCTCCGGGCTCGCACCGTCCCCGGATCGCTCATGGCTGCGTGCGGCGCTACTCGTCCCATCCACGCCTTTCGCTGCGCCCAGTGTACGGGGCGGGACCGGACGCGGCCCACCGGTTTCGGCCGGGGCCGGGCGGGGGACGGCTGCGGTCCGATTACAGGGCCGGGGGCGGGGCACAACCGAGGAGACCGGCGTGCCCCGTTGCCGCGTGCCCGGTGGAGTTTTATCGTTCCGGCACGATTCGCGCGCAAGATCATAAAATGTGAAGGGGCCGCGGTCATGGTGGCGAAGAGAGCGGGGTCCGCGGGGTCCGCTACCGCGGGGACCGCGGCCCGGGCCGCGGGTGCCGGTTCCGGCACGGGCACCGCGGGGAAGGCGGCCCCCGCCAAGAAGACCGCGTCCGCCGGGACCGCTCCCGCGGCGAAGACGGCTGCGCCGGCCGGGAAGGCTGCCGCGACCAAGAAGGCGGCCGGCGCGAGGGCCGCTACCGGGAAGTCCGCGTCCGGGAAGGCCGGGGCGGCGCCCGCCGGGGCGTCGGCGGGCAGGGGCGCTGCCAAGAAGACAGCGGCCGCCACCGGGAAGGCCGCCTCTACCAAGGCGTCGGCCGGCAAGGCCGTTACCAGCAAGGCCGCCGCCGCGAAGGCCTCCAGCAAGGCCTCCGCCAAGGGCGCGGCCGCCAAGACCACCGGCCGTAAGGTCGCACCCGCCGCCCAAAAGGCCACCGGCAAGGCCGCCGCCGTGAAGGCCCCGGCCAAAAAGGCCACCGGCCACGCCGGGACTACGCCTGCCGGGGCGCCGGCAGGCAAGGCTGCCGCCGAGAAGACGGCGCCGCCGGCCAAGAAGGCGGCCGCGAAGCGCGCGGGCTCGGCATCGGCCGACGCGAAGTCCGCCGCCAAGGCGTCCGCGGCGCCCGCAGCCAAGAAGGCCACCGGCAAGTCCGCCGCCGCGAAGACTGCCGCCGGCGGGGCGGCTGCCAAAACTGCCGGCCGCAAGGTCGCGCCCGCCGCCGCGAAGGCCCCCGGCAAGGCCGCCGCCGTGAAGGCCTCCGCCAAGGGCGCGGCCGCCAAGACCACCGGCCGTAAGGCCGCACCCGCCGCCGAGAAGGCGGTCCCGGCCAAGAAGGCGGCCGCGAAGCGCGCGGGCTCGGCTGATGCGAAGGCCGCCGCGGCACCCGCCGCCGTGAAGGCCTCCGCCAAGGGCGCGGCCGCCAAGACCACCGGCCGCAAGGCCGCACCCGCCGCCGAGAAGGCGGTCCCGGCCAAAAAGGCCACCGCGAAGCGCGCGGGCCCGGCTGACGCGGAGAACGCCGCGAAGGCGTCCGCCGCGCCGGCCGAGCGGGCCACCCGCAAGGCCGCCCCCGGCGAGGCCGCTCGGAAAGACGCCCGCACGCGGGAATCCCTCGCCGGGACCCCCGCGGCAGCGGAACCGGCCGTCGAGGCCGAACAAGCCGCACCGGCCCAGAAGGCGGTGCCCCCTGAGAAGACGGGAGCCAGGACGGTGGCTGCGAAGAAGACCATGGACGGGAAGGTGCCGGGGGCCCGGACGGGGCCCGCGGGGCCCGGTGAGCTGGCCGTGCGGCCGGGGGAGGAGCCCTGGTCGCCCGCGGAGGTGAACGAGGCCCGTACGGAGCTCCAGAGCGAGGTGCTGCGGCTCCGCGCGGAGATCGCGCACTCCCAGGAGGCGATCAGCGGCCTGATGCGCGATTCGGGCGACGGCGCGGGCGACGACCAGGCCGACACCGGCACCAAGAACATCACCCGGGAGCACGAACTGGCCCTGGCGGCGAACGCCCGCGAGATGCTGGACCAGACCGAGCGCGCGCTGGAGCGCCTCGACGCGGGCACCTACGGGCTCTGCGAGAACTGCGGGAAGCCCATCGGGAAGG
The DNA here is from genome assembly GCF_044336695.1 of Streptomyces sp. SCA2-17. Classification (NCBI taxonomy): domain Bacteria; kingdom Bacillati; phylum Actinomycetota; class Actinomycetes; order Kitasatosporales; family Streptomycetaceae; genus Streptomyces; species Streptomyces sp. SCA2-17. The sequence continues at coordinate 1,374,331 of NZ_CP117521.1, read as the reverse complement.
CCCGCATGCAGGCCTTCCCGCGGGCCACACTGTGCGTGGAGTGCAAACAGCGGCAGGAACGCCGCTGACCCGCCCGCGCGCGTGTGCCGTACCCTCGTCCTCAGTCAGGCAGGCCCTGGCCCCCGGGACGACGTCGAAGGACTCACGTGACAGAGGCGGAACAGACCACCACCGGCACACCGGCGGCCGCGGCGGACGCCACGGCCAAAGGCAGGCGGCGTATCGGTGTGCTCCTGGCCGTGGCCGCCTTCGCCTACCTCCTCGACCTCGGCAGCAAGCTGCTCGTGGTCGCCAAGCTGGAGCACCACGACCCGATCGAGGTGATCGGCACCTGGCTGCAGCTGGAGGTGATCCGCAACCGCGGCGCCGCCTTCGGCATCGGCGAGGCGATGACGATCGTCTTCACGGTGATCGCCTCCGCCGTGATCGTGGTGATCGCCCGGATCGCCCGGAAGCTCTACAGCCTGCCGTGGGCGATCGCGCTGGGCCTGCTGCTCGGCGGCGCGCTGGGCAACCTCACCGACCGCCTCTTCCGCTCGCCGGGCGGCTTCCAGGGCGGCGTGGTCGACTTCATCGCGCCGTCCGGCTTCGCGGTCTTCAACCTCGCCGACTCCGCGATCGTGTGCGGCGGTTTCCTCATCGTGATCCTGTCCTTCCGCGGCCTGGACCCGGACGGCACCGTCCACCAGGACTGAGCCCCGGGGCCCACCAGGACTGAGCCCGGGGCGGGGGTGTCGCACCCGTCCGTCATACTCGACGGGTGAGCACCATTCCCGAGATCCGCGCCCTGCCCGTACCCGATGGTCTGGAGGGTGAGCGCGTCGACGCCGCAATCGCCCGCATGTTCGGCTTTTCCCGCACGAAGGCGGCCGAGCTGGCGGCCTCGGGCAAGGTCCAGCTCGACGGCGCGGAGGCCGGGAAGTCCGACCGGGTGACCGGCGGGGCCTGGCTGGAGGTCGAGATGCCCGCCGCGCCCGCGCCGGTGCAGATCGTCGCCGAGCCTGTCGAGGGCATGGAGATCGTCCATGACGACGACGACATCGTCGTGATCGTCAAGCCGGTCGGCGTGGCCGCGCACCCCAGCCCCGGCTGGACGGGCCCGACCGTGATCGGCGGCCTGGCCGCCGCGGGCTACCGCATCTCCACCTCCGGCGCCGCCGAGCGCCAGGGCATCGTCCACCGCCTGGACGTCGGCACCTCGGGCCTGATGGTCGTCGCCAAGTCCGAGCGCGCGTACACCCTGCTCAAGCAGCAGTTCCGCGAGCGCACGGTCGACAAGCGCTACCACACGCTGGTCCAGGGCCACCCGGATCCGATGAGCGGCACCATCGACGCCCCCATCGGCCGCCACCCCAACCACGACTACAAGTGGGCGGTCACCGCCGAGGGCAAGCCCTCGGTCACCCACTACGACCTGATCGAGGCCTTCCGCGCCGCCAGCCTGCTGGACGTGAAGCTGGAGACCGGCCGCACGCACCAGATCCGCGTGCACATGGCCGCCCACCGCCACCCCTGCGTCGGCGACCTCACCTACGGCGCCGACCCCACCCTCGCCAAGCGCCTCAAGCTCACCCGCCAGTGGCTGCACGCGGTCCGGCTCGGCTTCGAGCACCCCGAGGACGGCCGCTGGGTCGAGTTCGCGAGCGAATATCCCGAGGACCTCCAGCGCGCGCTGGACACGGTGCGCGCCGAGAGCGCGTAACCGGGCCGGGCCCCGTGGGGCGGGCCGGGGACGGTTGAGGCAGGCTGGAAGCCTGTTCGACCGCACCGACCCGCCCGGAGGGCATCCGTGGACCAGCTCGCCCTGCTCTTCGTCCTGCTGTTCGGGGCGCTGGTCATGGTGCCGGTGGCGGACCGGATCGGGCTGCCGTCCCCGGTGCTGATGACGCTCGGCGGGATCGTCCTCGCCCTGCTGCCGTTCGTGCCCAACGTGGCCGTCCCGCCGGAGTTCATCCTCCCGCTGGTGCTCCCGCCGCTGCTCTACGCCTCCGCCCAGCGCACGTCGTGGCGGCAGTTCGCCGCCAACCGGCGGCCGATCTTCCTGCTGGCGGTGGCGCTGGTCTTCGTCACCACCGCGGCCGTCGCCGCCGTCGCCGACGCGATCGTGCCCGGCATCTCGCTCGCCGCGGCCGTCGCCCTCGGCGCGCTCGTCGCCCCGCCCGACCCGGTCGCCGCCACCGCCGTCGCGGGCTCCCTCGGGCTGCCGCGCCGCCTGGTCTCCATCCTGGAGGGCGAAGGGCTCTTCAACGACGTCACCGCCATCGTGCTCTACCACGTGGCCATCGCGGCCGCCGTCAGCGGCAGCTTCTCGCTGCCGAAGGCGGTCGGCGAGCTGGTGCTGTCGGCTGTGGTCGCCGTGGCGATCGGCCTGGCCCTCGGCTGGGCCACCAAGCGGCTCATGGACATGCTCGGCGACGCCACGCTCCAGATCGGGCTCACCCTGCTGGTGCCGTTCGTCGCCTACGTCCTCGCCGAGGAGCTCAAGGGCTCCGGCGTGCTCGCGGTGCTGACCACCGCCCTCTTCCTCGCCGAGTACGCGACCGACGCGGACGACGTCCTCGGGCGGCTGGCCGGGCACACCTTCTGGGAGATCATCGACACCCTCGTCACCGGCGTCGCCTTCGGCCTCGTCGGCCTGGAGCTCCACAACGCCATCGCCACCGCGTCCGGCCGCTGGGGCGAGATGCTGGGCATCGGCACCGTCGTCGTCGCGGTCGTCGTGGGCGTGCGGCTGCTGTGGCTGCTGCCGGCCGCCTGGCTGGCCAAGAGGCTGCACAAGCGGCGGGACGTCGACGAGGACATCCTCGTGAGCTGGCGCGAGACGGTGGTGATGTGGTGGTCCGGGATGCGGGGCGTGGCGTCCGTGGCGCTCGCCCTGGCCATCCCCCTGACCACGGACGCCAAAGAGCCTTTCCCGGCCCGGGACGAGATCCTCTTCGTCGCCTTCGCCGTCATCGTCTCCACCCTCGTCGTCCAGGGCCTCACCCTGCCCTGGCTGGTCAAGCTGCTTCGCGTGCGCGCCGACACCGACGCGAGCCGGGAGCTGGAGCGGCAGCTGGCCCTGCGCGCGGCGAAGGCGGCGCGGCACCGCCTGTGGGAGATCGTGGAGGAAGAGGACCTCCCCGAGGACACGATGGAGATGCTGGGCCGGCGCGCGTTCGACATGGGCGCCAGGATCAGCCCCGAGATGGTCGCCGAGGAACGGCGCGAGGCGCACGCGCAGCGGGTCGAGCGGCTGCAGACGCTTCAGCGGGTGGAGGGGGAACTGATGTCGGCGGCCCGGCGCGAGGTGCTGGCCGCGCGCTCGGAACCGGGCGCGGACCCGGAGGTCGTGGACCGCGTCCTCCGCCACCTGGACGTCCGCAGCCTCCGCGGCTGACGCCGGGTCCGCATGACGTACGGGGCACGCCGGTCCGGCACCGCCGGGTTGCGCCGCGGTGGCTGATCGCCGTCGCGGCGGATGGAGAGGGGCGCGGCCCCTCGGCCGGGGGCGCGGGCGGCCGCCGCCACAGTCCGCATCTTGCCGGCAGGCAAGAAAATCTCCGCCGCAGCGGCGCTCAGCCACCGCGGCGGACCCCGGCGGTGCCGGACCGGCCGCACCCCGGACCGTGCAGGGACCCGGGCGGAGCCTACGTCGTGCCGGGGCCCGGGCCGATGTCCTCCGAGCGCGGCGGCGCCTGGCGCCGGTCGGGAGCCTGTTCCAGGCCCGGAGCCGGCGCCGTGTTGATGCGCGGGAGCGCGTACGGATGCTCCCGCCGCAGCCACTCGATCAGCCGCTCCCGCACCACGCACCGCAGCGCCCAGATGTCGTCCGCGTCCTTCGCCGTCACCAGCGCCCGCACCTGGATCGTCGACGGCGTCGTATCGGTGATCACCAGACTCCAGGACCGCCCGTCCCACTCGGGCAGCCCCCGGAGGATCTCGTGGAGCCGCTCCCGCATGAGGTCTATCGGCGTCGAGTGGTCCAGGTGGAAGAAGACCGTCCCGGTCATCCGCGGGTTGCTGCGCGACCAGTTCTCGAACGGCCGGCCGGTGAAGTACGAGACCGGCATCGTGATGCGCCGCTCGTCCCACGTGGTGACGACGAGATAGGTGAGCGTGATCTCCTCCACGCGCCCCCACTCGCCGTCGACGACGACGGTGTCCCCGATCCGCACGATGTCGCCGAAGGCGATCTGGAGCCCGGCGAAGAGGTTCGCGAGGGTGGACTGGGCCGCCACACCGGCGACGATGCCGATGAGGCCGGCGGAGGCCAGCACGGAGACCCCCGCGGTCCGCATGGTGGGGAACGTCAGCAGCATCGCCGCCACGGCCACCACGCACACGGCCGCCGTGACGACTCGCTGGATCAGCGTCACCTGGGTCCGTACCCGCCGCACCCGGGCCGCGTCCGCCGCCCGCGCGGCGTAGCGGGTGTAGGAGGCCTCCACTATGGCGACGGCGACCCGGACCAGCAGCCACGCGCAGGCGCCGATCAGCACGAGCGTCAGCACCTGCCCGACGGCGTCCTCGTGGTCGGGCAGGACGCCGGCCGAGCGGAAGCTGCCCCGCAGCAGGGCCGTGCACAGCACGACCTGGAGCGGCAGCCGGCAGCGGCGGAGCAGGTCCCACAGCGGTGTCTCGGGGCGCCGCGCGTCGATTCTGCGCAGCACGTGGTCGGCGAGCCACCCCACGACAAGGGTGACGATCAGCGCCCCGCCGACGACGGACAGCGGACGCAGTACGCCCTCCATGGACACCTCAGCTCCTTCCGGCCGGCCGTGCTCACCGGGTGGCGCTCCCTCCGACCGTAACTGGCACGATGGGGAGCACGCGATCCACCTGTTAGGAAGTGACTCCAGTGGCGTCCTCTACCACGATTGTCCTTTTTCATTCGGCCTACGGCCTGAGGCCTGCCGTGCACGCCGCCGCCGAGCGCCTTCGCGCTGCCGGGCACGAGGTGCACGTACCGGACCTCTACGAGGGCCGGACGGCGGAGACGGTCGAGGACGGCATGGCCCTCAAGGACGAGATCGGCCACGACGAGCTGCTGCGCCGCGCGGTCACCGCGGTCGCCCCGCTGTCGGACCGCGGCCTGGTCTACGCCGGTTTCTCGCTCGGCGCGGCGATCGCTCAGAACCTGGCGCTGGGCGATGAGAAGGCCCGCGGCCTGCTGCTCCTGCACGGCACGTCGGACCTCGCCGAGGGCGCCTCCGTGGACGAGCTGCCCGTGCAGCTGCACGTCGCCGACCCGGACCCGTTCGAGCCGCACGACTGGCTCAACGCGTGGTACCTGCGCATGGGCCGGGCCGGGGCGGACGTGGAGGTCCACAGGTACCCCGGTGCGGGGCACCTGTTCACGGACCCGGACCTCGCCGACCACGACGCGGAGGCGGCGGAGACGGCGTGGCGCGTCGCGCTGGGCTTCCTGGAGGAGATCGGGGGCTGACGCCCCGGCCCCGCCGGAAGCCCGGCCGGAGGCCCTACCGGACCGGCGTCTTGACGCGCTCCACCTGCTGCGTGCCCGTACGCGTCCGGTACGAGCGGGTCCACTCCGCCGTCGCCTTCGGGTCCCGCTTGTCGGAGAGGGCGTAGTAGTCCATCTGCGCCTGCTCGGGGGTGACGTCGAGGACGCCGTAGCCGTGGGAGTCCATGTCCACCCACTTCGCGTGCCGGTTGGCGGCCTTGATGGCCGTGGCCGCGGCGAGCGAGACGGTGTGCGGGGCCACGCCCAGGAGGTCGTCCAGGTTGTCGGAGCTGACCGACGTGACGACGAACTCGGTGGCGAGGGACGGCGACAGCGGGTACGTGGCGGCCTTCTTCGGCACGTCGTTGGCCCAGGACATGTGGATGTCACCGGTCAGGAAGACGGTGTTGCGGATCCCGCGCTCGTCGAGGTGGCCGAGCAGCTCGCGCCGGTCGTCGGTGTAGCCGTCCCACTGGTCGGTGTTGGCGGCGATGCCGCCGGCGGGCAGGCCCAGCAGCTTGGCGAGCGGCTCCAGCAGGTGGGCGGGGAGGGCGCCGAAGGCGAAGGGGGAGATCATCACAGGGTTGCCGACGAGGCGCCAGGTGGCGTCGGAGGAGGCGAGCCCGGCCTTGAGCCAGTCGAGCTGGGCGCGGCCGGTGATCGTGCGCTCCGGGTCGTCGGCCTTGCCGTCGCCGGCCTTGACCTGCTGCGATCTGAACGATCTGAGGTCGAGCAGGTGGAGGTCGGCGAGGTTGCCGAAGCGCAGCCGGCGGTAGGTGGTGCCCGCGGTGGAGGGCCGTACGGGCATCCACTCGAAGTAGGCCTGCTTGGCCGCGGCCACCCGCGCGGACCACTCGCCCTCGGCGCCCGGCGTGTGGTTCTCGGCGCCGCCCGTCCAGGCGTCGTTGGCGAACTCGTGGTCGTCCCAGATGGCCACGAAGGGGTGGGCCTGGTGGAGGGCCTGCAAGTGAGCGTCCGTCTTGTAACGGCCGTGGCGGGTGCGGTAGTCGGCGAGGGTGACGATCTCGTGCGCCGGGGAGTGCGGGCGGACGACCTGGGCCGCGGGCGGGTAGACGCCGGTCGCGTACTCGTAGATGTAGTCGCCGAGGTGCAGGACGGCGTCGAGGTCGCGGCGGTCGGCGAGGTGGCGGTAGGCCGCGAAGTGACCGGACTCCCAGTTGGCGCACGAGACGACGCCGAAACGGAGGCCGGGGACGGCCGCTCCGGCCGCCGGCGCCGTCCGGGTGCGGGCGGCGGGCGAGTGCACGCCGCCGGCCGTGAAGCGGTACCAGTAGGCGGTCGCCGGGCGCAGGCCGCGGACGTCGGCCTTGACGGTGTGGTCGGCCGCGGCCGTCGCGCTGACCGTGCCCTTGGCGACGAGCTTGCCGAACGCCTCGTCCTCGGCGACCTCCCAGTCGACGTCGACGGCCGCTCCGCGCCCCGAGCCGGGGACCGCGTCGGGGGAGGGGGTCACGCGCGTCCACAGCAGGATGCCGTCGGGCAGCGGGTCGCCCGAGGCGACGCCGTGCAGGAACGCGGGGGAGTCCGCCGCGTGCGCCGGGGCGGCCCCGGCGAGGGGGAGGAGCGCGACGGTTGCGGCGCCGGCCGCGGCCGTGACGGCGGTTCGGCGCGATATGTGCGTTATGGAGGTGTCAGAGGTCACGGGCCATCACCTTACTTCCCAGTAAGCGGAAGGGGCGGACGAACTCTGACAGTTCCTCCGCCCCTCACCCGGCCTTCACCGTTTCTTCAGTTACTTCTTGGGGCCGAACTCCTTGTCGATGGCGGCGATGAAGTCCGGCTTGGCCATCGGCGGGTTCTTGCCGCCGGGGCCGGTCAGCTTCTTGTCGCCGTGGAGCAGCGCCGGGGTGCCCTCGATCTTGTTCTTCTGGAACAGCGTGCCCATCTCGACGGCCCACTTGTCGTAGGTGCCCTCGTTGACGGCCTTCTCGAAGTCCTTGTTGCCCTTCAGGGCCGGGACCTGCTGCGCGATCTCGATCAGCCGCGCGTCCTTCGCGAAGGCGTCGTCCCGCTCGTCGGGGTGGTTCTTCGGCGAGTAGAGCGCTTCCTTGTAGGCGAGGAAGGCGTCCGGGCTGACGTTGAGCGCGGCGCCGAGGGCGCTGACGGCGTTCTTCGAGCCGGTGCCGCCACCGGGGCCCATGTCGTCGATGAAGTTCACCATGACGAACCGGACCTTGTAGCGGGCGTCCTTGACGTCCTGGCGCAGCTGGGCGCCGGACTCGTTCTCGAAGGCGGCGCAGGAGGGGCAGCGCGGGTCCTCGTAGACCGTGAGGGTCTCCTTGGCCTTCGCGTCGCCGATGACGATCTCGTCGCCCTTCTCGCCCGTGGTGTTGGCGGGCTTGACCAGCGGCTTGTCGCCCGCCCAGCTGTTGCCGCCCTTGCTGTCGCCCATGTTGCTCACCGCGTAGCCGACGCCGCCGGCTATCGCGAGGACGGCGACGATGGCGCCGGCGACGAAGAGCTGACGGCGCGTCTTGTCCCGCTTGGCCTGGCGCTCGCGCTCGGCGCGCAGCCGCTCGCGCGCGGCCTGCTTGTTCTGCTGGTTGTTGCGGTTGCTCATGACGGCTTCTCCGGTTGTGTACGAGTGGGGGTGGACCGCGTGCTCAGGCAGGTGCGGGAGCGAGGGGCGGTCCACGCCGTACGACGGAGTGGACGAGGAGCGGGAGCCCGCGCGCGCGGAGCGTGCGGCGGGCGGGGCGCAGGCGCGCGGCCGGGCCGGCGGGCACGCTCAAGGCGGGGAGGGCCAGCAGCGCGCCGAAGGCGCGGGTCGCGGCGGCGCGCAGCAGCCCGGCCAGGGCCGCTTCGCCGCGGCGCAGCCAGGCGGCGGCCAGCAGGCCCACCGCGATGTGGCAGGCGAGCAGCAGCCAGGGCAGCGCGGCGCCGGCGGCCGGCTCCGGGCCGCCCTGCACGGCCATGCGGGCCAGCGGGGTGCCGATCTCGCCGCGGCAGGCGAAGTCGAGGCCCAGGGAGTGCAGCGGGCCCGCGACGGGGCCGCCGGCCCGGCCGTAACACGCGTGCTGGCCCGTCGTGAAGACGGTGTCCGCCGTCAGCTCCAGCGGGATCAGCAGCGCCGCGATGGAGCCGTAGCCGCGCTCACGGCCGGCGAGGGCGTAGGCGACGGCGAAGAACAGCGCCGCCAGCCCGGCGACCGTGGCCGCGGGCAGGGGCGTGCGGGAGAGCAGGACGTGCGAAGCGGCGGACAGCGTGACACAGAGCGCCGTGAAGAACGCCGCACGCAGCGCCCTCAATCGAACTCCCGTCCCCTCCATGAGGCCGAAGTCTGCCACGGCATCCGTTAAGTGTCGTGTCAAGATTCGGCATCACTGAACGTCACCGGAGGGGACGGGTCACCGGGGTTACGGGCCTCAGGACTTGAGCGCTCCGTCGACCGCCTTGGTGTACTGGTCGGGGGTGATCGGGACGTTCTTCCCGTCCTCCGCCGTCAGCTTCTTGCCGTTCATCTTGAGGGTGGGGGTGCCGGTGACGTCCTTGGCCTTGTCGAACTCGTCGGACACCGTCAGCGCCCACTTGTCGAACGTGCCGTCCTTGACGTTCTTCTCGAAGTCCTTGTTGCCCTTGAGCGCCGGGACCTCGTCGGCGACCTTCAGCAGGACGTCGTCCTTGGCGTAGTCGTCCTTCGTCTCGCTGGGGTGGTTGGCCTTGGAGTAGAGGGCCTTGTTGTAGGCGCTGAAGGCCTCGGGGCTGACGTTCAGGGCGGCGCCGAGCGCGCTGAGGGCGTTCTTGGAGCCGCTGCCGCCGAAGTTGCGGTCGAGGAACGTGGCGACGTGGTACGAGACCTTGTACTTGCCGTCCTTGACGTCCTTGTCGATGGTGTCCCCGACGCTCTGCTCGAAGACGGAGCAGATCGGGCAGCGCATGTCCTGGTAGAGGTCCAGGGTGTGCTGGGCGTCCTTCTTGCCGATGAGGATCTCGGTGCCCTTGTCGCCGCCGGTGTTGGCGGGCTTGACGAGCTCCTGCTTGGAGGCGGCCTCCCAGCTCTCGTTCAGGCCGCTCTTGCCGTCCTTGCCCAGCTGGGAGACGGCCACGACGACGCCCGCGCCGACGGCCAGGACCGCGACGACGGCGCCGCCGACGATCAGCTGGCGGCGGGTCCTGTCCTTCTTGGCCTGGCGCTCGCGCTCGGCGCGCAGCCGCTCGCGGGCGGTCTGCTTGTTCTCCCAGTTGTTGCGCTTGCTCATGGTGGTGCGATCTTTCCGTGATACGTGGGGTGGGTCAGGCGGGGGTCCGGCCGAAGGCCGGTCCCGGCGGCGGCCCGCGCCGTACGACGGAGTGGACGAGGAGCGGAAGGGTGCGGCCGGGGAGAGCTGCCCGCACGAACCGTACGGTCACCCCGCCGGGCACCGGGGCGCCGATCGCGGTGCGGAGCCGCAGCGGGCGGCACACGGCGGCGGCCGCCGCGCACAGCAGCTCGGCCAGCGCCCGCTCGCCGCGGCGCAGCCACGCGGCGGCCAGCAGGCCGACCGCGACGTGTCCCGCGAACAGCAGCCACGGGGCGCTGCCCGGGGAGGCGAGCCGGGCGAGCGGCCCGCCCGTGCTGCCGCTGCACAGCCAGGCCAGCGCCCCCGGGGCGGAGGCGGGGTGGCCGGGCCGGCCGTAGCAGGTGTCCTGCCCGGTGGTGAAGAGCGCGGTCGCGCCGAGCTCCAGGGGGACCAGGAGGGCGGCGATGCGCCCGTAGCCGCGCTCCCGCCCGGCCAGGGAGTAGGCGAGCGCGAAGACGGCCGCGGAGGCCGCCCCCACGGTCAGCAGGGGCAGCGGCCTTCCGGACAGCAGCACGTGGGAGCCCGCGGACAGCGTGACGCACAGCGCTGTGAACAGCGCCGCGCGCAGTGCCCGCACCCATGCCGCCGATATGTCCATGAAGAACGAGTCTGGCACGGCCCGCCGTAAGCCTTGGCTAAAGGGTGCGCCCCACGGCCGGGGGCCCGGGGCCCAGGGGCCTAGAGGCCCGGGATGCGGCCGTTGCGGAAGAGGTCCACGAAGATCTGGTGGTCCGCGCGGGCCCGGGCCCCGTAAGAGTGGGCGAAGTCCACCAGGAGCTCCGGGAAGCCCTCCTCGTCGGCGGCGATCACGGCGTCGATGGCCCGCTCGGTGGAGAAGGGCACCAGCGAGTGGCCGCTCTGGTCGTCCGCCGCCGCGTGCATGGTGGCCGTCGCCCGGCCCAGGTCGGCGACGACGGCCGCGATCTCGGCCGGGTCGTCCAGGTCGGACCAGTCGAGGTCGACGGCGTACGGCGAGACCTCGGCGACCAGCTGCCCGGTCACCCGGCCCCCCTCCTGGATCTCCGTCCAGCCCAGCCACGGGTCGGCGTGCGCCTGGAGCGCGCGCTGCGAGATCACCGTGCGGTGGCCCTCGTGGTGGAAGTAGTCGCGCACGGCCCGGTCGGTGACGTGCCGGGAGACCGCCGGGGTCTGCGCCTGCTTCATGTAGATGACGACGTCGTTCTCCAGGGCGTCGCTGTTGCCCTCCAGGAGGATGTTGTACGAGGGCAGGCCGGCGCTCCCGATCCCGATGCCGCGGCGGCCGACGACGTCCTTGACGCGGTAGGAGTCGGGGCGGGCGAGGCTGGTGTCGGGCAGCGTCTCCAGATAGCCGTCGAAGGCCGCGAGGACCTTGTAGCGGGTGGCGGCGTCCAGCTCGATGGCGCCGCCGTCGGCGGTGAAGCGCCGGTCGTGCTCGCGGATCTCCGTCATCGAGGCGAGCAGCCCGAAGCGCGTCATGGAGCGCGCCTCGCGCAGCGCGCCCAGCAGCGGGCCGTCGGCGGTGTCGAGCGTGAACGGCGGCAGCTCGTCGTGGGCGGCCCCGGCGGCCAGGGCGTGGATGCGCTCGCGGTAGGCGGCGGCGTAGATCCGCACCAGCTCGGTGATCTTCTCGTCGCTGAGCGCCTTGGTGTAGCCGATCAGGGCGATCGAGGCGGCGAAGCGCTTGAGGTCCCAGGTGAAGGGGCCGACGTAGGCCTCGTCGAAGTCGTTGACGTTGAAGATCAGGCGGCCGTTGGCGTCCATGTACGTGCCGAAGTTCTCGGCGTGGAGGTCGCCGTGGATCCACACCCGGCTGGTGCGCTCGTCCAGGTACGGACCGGAGGCGCCTTCCGGGGCCTGCTCGGCCATGTCCCGGTAGAAGAGGCACGCCGTGCCCCGGTAGAAGGCGAAGGCGGAGGCCGCCATCTTCCGGAACTTGACCCGGAAGGCGGCGGGGTCGGCCGCGAGCAGCTCACCGAAGGCGGTGTCGAAAACGGCAAGGATCTCCTCGCCGCGCTGCGCGGCCCGGTCGTGCTCGGTCGCCATCGCGGGGTCCTCCTGGGGTGGGGCATGGAACGAACATGTGTGCTGACGTGCTCAACGCGTGAGGGTACCGGCGCGTGCCCGCGGCTGTCGGTGGGGGCCGGTAACCTTCAAAACTGTCCCGCTGCGTCCGCCGCGCCCCGCTGCTCGCTCCCGTCGGAGGTCTCCCACCGTGGCCAACAAGCCGCCCTTCACGCACCTGCACGTCCACACCCAGTACTCCCTGCTGGACGGTGCCGCGCGGCTCAAGGACATGTTCAATGCCTGCAATGAGATGGGCATGACACACATCGCCATGTCCGACCACGGCAACCTCCACGGGGCGTACGACTTCTTCCACCAGGCGAAGAAGGCGGAGATCACCCCGATCATCGGCATCGAGGCCTACGTCGCCCCGGAGTCCCGGCGCAACAAGCGCCGCATCCAGTGGGGCCAGCCCCACCAGAAGCGCGACGACGTCTCGGGTTCGGGTGGTTACACCCACAAGACGATCTGGGCGGCCGACGTGACCGGCCTGCACAACCTCTTCCGCCTCTCCTCCGACGCCTACGCCGAGGGCTGGCTCACGAAGTGGCCCCGCATGGACAAGGAGACGATCTCCCAGTGGTCCGAGGGCCTGATCGCCTCGACCGGCTGCCCGTCCGGCGAGGTGCAGACCCGGCTCCGGCTCGGCCAGTTCGACGAGGCCATGCAGGCGGCCAGCGACTACAAGGACATCTTCGGCGAGGGCCGGTACTTCCTGGAGCTGATGGACCACGGCATCGAGATCGAGCGCCGCGTCCGCGACGGCCTGCTGGAGATCGGCAAGAAGCTCGGCATCCCGCCGCTGGTCACCAACGACTCGCACTACACGTACGCCCACGAGGCCGAGGCCCACGACGCCCTGCTCTGCATCCAGACCGGCAAGAACCTCTCGGACCCCGACCGCTTCCGCTTCGACGGCACGGGCTACTACCTGAAGTCCACGGAGGAGATGTACGCCATCGACTCCTCGGACGCCTGGCAGGAGGGCTGCGCGAACACCCGCCTGGTCGCCGAGCAGATCAACACCGACGGCATGTTCAAGGCCAAGAACCTCATGCCGAAGTTCGACATCCCCGAGGGCTACACCGAGGTCACCTGGTTCCGTGAGGAGACCATGCGCGGGATGCACCGCCGCTTCCCCGACGGCATCCCCGAGGACCGCATGAAGCAGGTCGAGTACGAGATGGACACCATCATCTCGATGGGCTTCCCGGGCTACTTCCTCGTGGTCGCCGACTTCATCATGTGGGCCAAGAAGCAGGGCATCGCCGTCGGCCCGGGCCGCGGCTCCGCGGCCGGCTCGATCGTGGCCTACGCCATGGGCATCACCGACCTCGACCCCATCCCGCACGGCCTGATCTTCGAGCGCTTCCTCAACCCCGAGCGCATCTCGATGCCCGATGTCGACATCGACTTCGACGAGCGCCGGCGCGCCGAGGTCATCCGCTACGTGACCGAGAAGTACGGCGCCGACAAGGTCGCCATGATCGGCACCTACGGCACCATCAAGGCCAAGAACGCGATCAAGGACTCCGCCCGCGTCCTCGGCTATCCGTACGCGATGGGTGACCGCCTCACCAAGGCCATGCCCGCCGACGTCCTCGGCAAGGGCATCCCGCTCTCCGGCATCCTCGACCCCCAGCACCCGCGCTACAGCGAGGCCGCCGAGATCCGCGGGATGTACGAGAACGAGCCGGACGTCAAGAAGGTCATCGACACCGCGCGCGGCGTCGAGGGCCTGGTCCGGCAGATGGGCGTGCACGCGGCCGGCGTGATCATGTCCAGCGAGGCGATCACCGACCACGTCCCGGTCTGGGTCCGGCACACCGACGGCGTCACCATCACGCAGTGGGACTACCCGAGCTGTGAGTCGCTCGGCCTGCTGAAGATGGACTTCCTCGGCCTGCGCAACCTCACGATCATGGACGACGCCGTCAAGATGGTGAAGGCCAACAAGGGGATCGACATCGATCTCCTGAGCCTGCCGCTCGACGACCCCAAGACCTTCGAGCTGCTCCAGCGCGGCGACACCCTCGGCGTCTTCCAGTTCGACGGGGGGCCCATGCGGTCCCTCCTGCGGCTGATGAAGCCCGACAACTTCGAAGACATCTCCGCCGTGTCCGCGCTGTACCGCCCGGGCCCGATGGGCATGAACTCGCACACGAACTACGCCCTGCGCAAGAACGGCCAGCAGGAGATCACGCCGATCCACCCGGAGCTGAAGGAGCCCCTGGAAGAGGTCCTCGGCGTCACCTACGGTCTGATCGTCTACCAGGAGCAGGTGCAGAAGGCCGCCCAGATCGTCGCCGGGTACTCGCTCGGCGAGGCCGACATCCTCCGCCGCGTCATGGGCAAGAAGAAGCCCGACGAGCTCGCGAAGAACTTCGTCTTCTTCAAGGAGGGCGCGCAGAAGAAGGGCTTCTCCGACGAGGCCATCCAGGCCCTGTGGGACGTGCTGGTCCCCTTCGCCGGCTACGCCTTCAACAAGGCCCACTCCGCCGCGTACGGCCTCGTCTCGTACTGGACGGCCTACCTCAAGGCGAACTACCCCGCCGAGTACATGTCCGGGCTGCTCACCTCGGTGCGCGACGACAAGGACAAGTCGGCGATCTACCTGAACGAGTGCCGGCGCATGGGCATCAAGGTGCTCCCGCCGAACGTCAACGAATCCGAGGCCAACTTCGCCGCCCAGGGCGACGACGTGATCCTCTTCGGCCTCACCGCCGTCCGCAACGTCGGGCAGAACGTGGTCGACTCGATCATCCGCTGCCGCAAGTCCAAGGGGAAGTACAGCTCCTTCCCCGACTTCCTCGACAAGGTCGAGGCCGTCGTCTGCAACAAGCGCACCGTCGAATCGCTGATCAAGGCCGGCGCCTTCGACGAGATGGGCCACACCCGCAAGGGCCTCACCGCGCACTACGAACCGATGATCGACAACGTCGTCCAGGTCAAGCGCAAGGAGGCCGAGGGCCAGTTCGACCTCTTCGGCGGAATGGGCGGTGCCGATGGAGAAGGGGCTGACGACGGCCCCGGCTTCGGGCTGGACGTGGAGTTCTCCGACGTCGAGTGGGAGAAGACCTACCTCCTCGCGCAGGAGCGCGAGATGCTCGGCCTCTACGTCTCCGACCACCCGCTCTTCGGCATCGAGCACGTCCTCAACGACAAGGCCGACGCCGCGATCTCCCAGCTCACCGGCGGTGAGCACGCCGACGGAGCGATCGTGACCATCGGCGGCATCATCTCGGGCCTCCAGCGCAAGATGACCAAGCAGGGCAACGCCTGGGCCATCGCCACCGTCGAGGACCTGGCCGGCTCCATCGACTGCATGTTCTTCCCCGCCACCTACCAGCTGGTCTCCACCCAGCTCGTCGAGGACTGTGTCGTCTTCGTCAAGGGCCGCCTCGACAAGCGCGAGGACATCCCGCGCCTGGTGGCCATGGAGATGATGGTCCCCGACCTGTCGAACGCAGGCACCAACGCCCCCGTGGTCATCACCATCCCCACGGTGAAGGTCACCCCGCCCATGGTGGAGCGGCTCGGCCAGGTCCTCACCCACCACCGGGGCTCCACCGAGGTGCGGATCAAGCTCCAGGGGCCGCGGAAGACCACCGTCCTGCGCCTGGACCGGCACCGGGTCACCCCCGACCCGGCGCTCTTCGGCGACCTGAAGCAACTGCTCGGCCCGTCCTGCCTGGCCGGCTGACGCCCCTGGCGGGCACCGGCTGAGCAACCCGCGGGCCCGGCGGGCACCCTGCCGGTGCCCGCCGGGCCCGCACCCGCGCACGAGGGGCGCACCCGGATCAGCCGGGTGCGCCCCTCGTGCGCATCAAAGCGCCGGTGGGCGCCCTCTCTTTTCGGCCGGGCACCCTTCGGGCGCCGCTCAGTTGTGGCCGAAGCGCTTCTGCTTGCTCTTGCGAGTCATGTCGCCCGGGGTGACCTGCGTGGCCCGCTGCTCGCTCTGGGACTCGATCGAGGAGCTCCTGGCCTGCTGCTGGCCGCGCTCCGCGGCACTCGCCGACTTCGGCTGCTTCCGGTCCTTGTTCTTCGCCATGCTGAAGTGCCTCCACATCGGGACGACCCCCTGCGGTCACCCTCGCACGCACTGCCGAACCGCGCATTTCGGGTAATTACCGTGCGTGATGCGTGCACTTACCGCCGGGAGGGCGTATCCGCCACGCCGAAGATCCAGTTCGGACTGATAACCCCCGCACGGTCGGGCAGACTCCAAGGAAAGCCGAGGAAAACCGGGGCACTGCCGTGCCGGGGGGCGACCGCAATTTCTGCACGCACAGAAAGAGGGTGGAACGTGGACCGCTGCGTCGTCCTGGTGGACGCCGGGTATCTGCTGGGCGCCGCCGCGAGCCTGCTGGCCGGTGAGCCCGCCCGGTCCCGCATCTCCGTCGACCACGCGATCCTCATCCAGGGGCTGCGCGAGCGCGCCGAGGCCGAGACCGAGCAGCCCCTCCTGAGGATCTACTGGTTCGACGGCGCGCCCGACCGGGTGCCCCAGCCCGAGCACCGCAGGCTCCGCGTCATGCCCCGGGTCACCGTCCGGCTGGGCGCCCTGACCCGCAGCGACGGCCGCTGGGCCCAGAAGGGCGTGGACGCCGCCATGCACGCCGAGCTCACCGAGCTCGCCCGCAACCGCGCGTGCTCCGACATCGTCCTCGTCACCGGCGACGGCGATCTCCTGCCCGGCCTGATGTCCGCCAAGGAGCACGGCGTCGCCGTCCACCTGTGGGCCGTCCAGGCCGCCGACGGCGACTACAACCAGTCCGAGGACCTCGTCGCCGAGGCCGACGAGCGCCGCGTCCTCGACCGCACGTGGATCACCCGCGCCGTCCGCGCCAAAGAGCTCACCGGCGCCTGCGCCCCGCAGCCCGCCCCCGGCCCCGAGATCGCCGCGATCCTCTCCGCCCCCCTCCCCGAGAGCGCCGCCGCGGCCGCCGCCCCCGCCCCCCGCTCCGCCGAGCCCGTGCCCGCCGAGCGCAACGGCTCCCGGCCCGCCGCCCCCGCCACCACCGAGGCCGCGCCCGGCGACCAGGACGCCCCCGAGACCCCCGCCGCCCGCGGCGTGCCCACCCCCAAGGACCTCGCCACCCTCGGCCGCGGCCTCGCCGCCCAGCCCGCCGACCGCTCCGGCGGGCCCGCCTCCGGCCAGGGCGGCGCTTCCGGCCAGAGCAACGGCTCCGCCCTCGCCGCCAACGCCACCCTGCGCTGGTCCTCCGACAAGGGCTGGATCGAGCGCCCCGGCACCGGCGGCCCCGGCGAGCCCTCCGAAACCGCCCTCCTGCCGATGCTCGCCCAGCTCACCAGCGCCGAACAGCGCTGGGCCGACCGCGAAGAGGACATCACCACCGTCGGCGGCGACCCCTTCGAGGTCGGCCAGGTCTTCGCCCGGCGCTGGGCCGAGCGCCTCACCGACGCCGTCCACCTCCAGCACCTCTCCACCGAGTACCCCCGCATCCCGCACCGCATCGACGGGGAGCTGCTGCGCTACGCCGCCCGCTTCGGCCTGCTCGCCCACAAGGACGACCAGATCGACGAACACGACCGCTACGCGATCCGGGCCGGTTTCTGGCGCGAAATCGACACCCGTACGGCGGCGGAGCGCACTCCGGCGGCGGACTGAGGGGCACCGCGCCCGACCCGCGCCCCCCGGAGCCCGCCGCGGGCGCGGGGGCGCGTACCCTCATAGCTCGTGAGGACGGGCGTGAATGAGGCGGTTGCAGCCGCCACGGTGTGCACCGTGCGCGGCCTGGTCAAGACCTATCCCGCCGCGCGCGGCCGCCGCGGCGCGCCCGGCACCGCCGCCGTACGCGCGAGTGACGGCATCGACCTGGAGATCCGGCGCGGCGAGATCTTCGGGCTGCTCGGCCCCAACGGCGCCGGCAAGTCCACCCTCGTCCGCCAGCTGACCGGCCTGCTCCGCCCCGACGAGGGCAGCGTCGAGCTCCTCGGCCACGACCTCGTCCGTCACCCCGAGCGCGCCGCGCGCCTCGTCGGCTACCTCGGCCAGGAGTCCACCGCCCTCGACGAGCTGACCGTCGCCCTCGCCGCCGAGACCACCGGCCGGCTCCGCGGCCTCGGCCTGCGGGCGGCCCGCGAGGAGCGCGACGCCGTCCTCGAAGAGCTGGGCCTCACGCCGATCGCCGGGCGCCCCCTGAAGAAGCTCTCCGGCGGCCAGCGCCGCCTCGCCTGCTTCGCCGCCACGCTCGTCGGCGACCGGCCGGTCCTCGTCCTCGACGAGCCCACCGCCGGCATGGACCCCGTCGCGCGCCGCGCCGTCTGGGCCGCCGTCGACCGGCGGCGCGCCGAGCACGGCGCGACCGTCCTGCTCGTCACCCACAACGTCATCGAGGCCGAGACCGTCCTCGACCGCGTCGCCGTGCTGGAGCGCGGCCGGATCATCGCCTGCGACACGCCCGCCGGGCTGAAGGAGCTCGTCGGCGACGAGGTCCGCGTCGAGCTCGTCTGGCGCGCCGAGGCCCCTCTGCACGTCCCCGAGGTCGCCGCGCTGCGCGACGCCGCGCAGGCCGCCGGCCGGCGCTGGACGCTGCGGCTCGCCCCCGCCGAGGCGCGCGCCGCCGTCGCCGCCGTGACCGGCGGGCCCGCCTTCGCCGCGCTCGACGACTTCACCCTCACCACGCCCAGCCTGGAGGACGTCTACCTCGCCCTCGGGGGCCGTGCGGAGGGCGCGGAAGGGCTGGTGAAGGCGTGACGGGAGCCGTGACGAGAGCCCTGCCGACCGGACTGAACAGGAGCTGTGCCGGGTGAGTGCTGTGTCCGCAGAAGCGGTGACCGCCGGGGCGGTCCGGTCCGGGAGCGAGGCCCGGCCGCGGTCCGGCGGCGACGCCGCCGCCCCGCTCGCGCCCCGGGCGAAGCTGCTGCCCGCCCTGGCCGCCGTCTACCGCGCGCAGCTCTCGCGGGCCCGGGTCGCGCGGATCCCGCTGCTGTTCGTGGCGACGTTCCAGTCCGTCGGCATCATGATCATGATGCGGGGCGTGGTGGACGGCGGCG
Organism: Streptomyces sp. SCA2-17; assembly: GCF_044336695.1. NCBI lineage: Bacteria > Bacillati > Actinomycetota > Actinomycetes > Kitasatosporales > Streptomycetaceae > Streptomyces > Streptomyces sp. SCA2-17. The sequence continues at coordinate 1,355,518 of NZ_CP117521.1, read as the reverse complement.
CCGAGGCGCGGGCCGTCGTGGCCGGCTCCAGCGTGCTCGTCGTGGCCTTCGTCGCCCTCAACCTCCTCGCCCAGTACTTCGGCCAGCTGCGCGCGAGCGGCGGCCTCGACCACTACGCGACGCTGCCCGTGCCGCCCGCCGCCGTCGTGCTCGGCGCGGCCGCCGCGTACGCCTCCTTCACCGTGCCCGGCACCGCCGTCACCGCGGTCGTGGGCAGCGCCCTCTTCGGCCTCCCCATGGGGCACCTGTGGGTGCTCGCCGCCGTCGTCCCGCTCTCCGGCGCGGCCCTCGCCGGGCTGGGCGCCGCCCTCGGGCTGCTCGCGCCCCGCCAGGAACTGGCCACGCTCTGCGGGCAGCTCGGCATGTCGGCCGCCCTCCTCCTGGGCGTGCTGCCCGCCGCGCACATGCCCGCCCCCATCGCCTACGCGCGCGACCTGCTCCCCTCCACGTACGGAGTGGAGGCGCTCGCCCGCACCTTCGACGCGCGCCCTGACTGGGCCGTGGTCGCCGCCGACCTCGGCGTGTGCGCCGCCGTCGGCGTGGTCTCGCTCGCCGTGGCGACGTGGGCGTACCGCCGGGCGGCCGTGCGGTGACGCGCCAGGACCGTCCTGCCGCCGGGTCCGCGGCGCCGACCTGGCACGATGACAGGGTGACCGCACCGCTGACGCCGCATGACCCGCCCTCGAACGAGCCCGGCACCGGGGCGGGGGCCGCGTCTGCGGAGCCCGCGCCCCTTCCCTCGGACGAGGCCGAGCGCCGCGCCGAGCTGCGCACCGAACTGCGGCAGGCCGCGGTCGTCGCCGCGGCGGTGGCCGTGGCCGGCGTGCTGCTGGGGCTGCTGTGGGTGTGGCTTGCGCCGCGGGTCCCGCTCATCTCGGACGGCAAGGCCGTCTACCTGAAGAACAGCGAGGGCGAGCAGGCCATCGGCGCCGACGGCACGTTCGCCCTGCTGGCGCTCGGGTTCGGCGTGCTCAGCGCGGCCGTCGTCTTCTGGCTGCGGCGCCGCGGGGGCGTTCCGCTGGTGGCGGGGCTGGCCGTGGGGTCGCTCGTCGCCTCGCTGATCGCCTGGCGCGTGGGCATGTGGCTCGGGCCCACGTCCGACGTGGTCGCCGCGGCGCGGGCGGCGGGGCGGGGTGTCGTCTTCGACGCGCCGCTCAAGCTCGCGGCGAAGGGGGCGCTGCTGGCGTGGCCGCTCGCGGCGATGGCGGTCCACCTGGTGCTGACGGCGCTGTTCGGGCCGCGGGACCCGGAGCCGGAGCCGGACTGGACGTCCGGGGAACGGGACGTCCGGGGCTGAGGGGGCCCGGCACCGCCGGTCACCTCCGGTGGGGGTTGCGCGCCGTCGCGGCGGAGGGGGAGGCCCCGGCCCGAAGGCGCTCTGCCGCCAGGCAGAAACCCCCGCCGCGACGGCGAAGTGCCCCCGCGGCGAGGGACCGGCGGAATGGCCCGGCACCGGGACCGTCACGTGCCCCGATGAGCGGGGCGGCTACGCCGGCCTGCGGCCGTGATTGGCGCGGTTCTTCTTGACGCGCCAGCGGCGCTTGCGGGTGCGCTTGGACATGGGCGTCCCTCCCGAGTCGCGGGCCGCACGCGCGGCGGCCCGCTCCTGACGGTCCTAGCCGAGGGACGGGCGGCCGTCCAGACCCCCGGGCACCCGTAGCGCCGCCCGCAGGGCCCCGTCACCCCCGGGCGATCGGCGCGACCACCGCGCCCGTGAGCGCGGCCAGGTCACCGGGCGAGAGCTCGACCTCCAGGCCCCGCCGCCCCGCCGAGACGCAGATCGTCGCGTGGGAGCGCGCGGAGGCGTCCAGCGCGGTCGGCAGCCGCCGGCGCTGCCCGAGCGGTGAGATCCCGCCCCGTACGTACCCGGTCGTGCGCTCCGCGGCCGCCGGGTCGGCCATCGCCGCCCGCTTGCCGCCGACGGCCGCCGCGAGGGCCTTCAGGTCGAGGGAGCCGGAGACGGGCACGACGGCGACGGTCAGCGCGCCGTCGACTTCGGCGACGAGGGTCTTGAAGACCTGGGCCGGATCCCGCCCGAGGGCCTCCGCGGCCTCGGTCCCGTAGGAGGCGACCGCCGGGTCGTGGTCGTAGGAGTGCACGGAGAAGACGGTCCCCGCCTTCTCCAGGGCGACGATGGCCGGGGTCGAGCCCGACCGCTGCTTGCGGGCCAAGAGTCCGCTCCGTCCGGTCAGTTGGGGTTCGTCGGCTGCCGGGTGAAGTCGACGGCCGGCAGCGACGGGAGCTTACTGATCACCGCGGTCTCGGTGCGCAGCATTTTCAGCTCGCGCGCGAGCCGCGTCGCGGTGTCCGGCGTCTCCAGGAGCCGCTGCTTCGCCGGGGTGTCGAGCATGGCCGCCGCGGCGACGAGGTAGGAGAGCACGGACGGCTCGCCCGGCAGGTCGGCCTGCCCGGCGAGCGTGCGCTCGGTGGCCCCGGCGAGGCGCTTCTGGTAGGCGCGGAAGGCCCGGACGACGCCGGAGGCGAGCGCGCCCGCGCCCTCGCCCTGCTGCTCCTCGATGTCCTCGACCTCGCCCAGCAGGTACGGCCCGGAGGCGTCGACGGACAGCAGCCGGAAGCGGGTGGTGCCGGTGGCGAGGACCTCGTACGTGCCGCCGGTGCGCTCCCGGATGGTGGCCGCCTCCGCCACGCAGCCCACGGCGTGGAACGCCTTGAGCGGGTCGGGGCCGAAGCCGGACGCGGGCCCCGGCTCGGGGCGGGCGCCCTCGGGCAGCCCGGGCGCCGTGGGCGCGACCTCGCTGCCGTCGCGGATGGCGACGACGCCGAAGCGCCGCGGTTCCTCCTCGGGGAGCGCCGCCAGGTCGCGCATCAGCGCGCGGTACCGCTGCTCGAAGACGTTCAGGGGCAGGACGAGCCCGGGGAACAGCACCGAGTTCAGCGGGAAGAGGGGCAGGCGCGCGGTGGTCACAGCCGGTAAGCCTAATGGCCTGTGCACCGGTGCCGCCCCGGCGTTCACTGCCGGCGCAGCAGCCGGGAGGCGCCCGCCGCCACGGTCGTCGCGAGCACCCACCCGAGCAGGATCAGCACGGCGACCACCCACTGCGACGCGCCCGCCGGCCGCCAGGCGTTGCCCTGCCCGAGGTCGATGACCGGCACGAGCAGATCGAGGGCGTACAGCCAGGGGTTCCAGGCGGGGCCCTCGCCCGCCTTCAGCGGCGGCACGGGCCGCAGGGTGAAGTAGACGGCGGCGGCGGCCCACAGCACGGCCATCCACACGGCCGCCCGGCCGGGCCGGTAGCCGTAGGCCACCATCCAGTCCTGGAGATAGCCCCAGGCCTTGCCGGCCGGGGGCAGCGTCTCGCGGCGGCGGCGCTGCTTGGCGAGGAGGACGGCCCGGGCGTCGGCGTCCTCCCCGCCGGCGCGTAAGGAGCCCGCCAGCTGCTCGTACGGCTCGGGGGCGTACTCGGGCGTGGCGGCGGCCACCCACGCAAGGCGCAGGCTCAAGGGGAAGTGGCCGAGCGGTATCAGCGTCTCGTAGGAGAAGCCGGCCATGACCAGGCTGCCGGGCCCGGGCCAGCTCTCGTAGCGGTCGACCAGGTTGGACACGCGGGCGCCGGAGAGCACCACGCGCCCGCGCTGCGCCCACTCGCCGAGGAAGCGCAGCTCGGGCGTCTGGATGCGGCGCAGCGACACCTCCTGGTCGGCCTCCAGCGCGAACCGGGCCTGGCTGAAGTCGACGGCGTCGCCGAACCGGCCGTCGTCCAGCCGCACCCCGCCCCGGCACTCGAAGGCCTGCGTGCGGATGCCGTGCTGCGGGGTGGTGGTGATGCCGTACGGGGGAGTGGTGCCGGTGGTGAACGGATAGCCGCCGACCCCGGCGCCCGTGAGATAGAGGGTGCGCTCCACGGTCAGCTGCGGGGCGTTGAAGGCGCGCCGCCCGTGCGGATTGCTCAGCGTCGAGCCGCGCAGGCTCAGCGAGACCCCTATCGTCGCGGCGCGCATACTCAGCTCCCCGTACGAGCGCATCATCTCCGCCTGCATGTCCTGCCCGACGCTCATGCCGTCGGCCGCTATGGAGACCCCGCGCCGGTCGGGGCGCACGACCAGCTGGTTGAGCAGGAGGTCGGTGCCTACCTGGGCGTCGGTCAGCCGTATGCCGCGCTGGACGACGCACCGCGGCAGGTGCAGGTCGCCCTCGGTGCGCAGCCGGGCGGCCTCCAGCCGGGGCAGCGAGCAGGCGACCAGGCGCAGGGTGGTGAACTGGCTCTCGGGCAGGAGCACCTCCTGCTCGAAGCGGCAGTTGTGCATCTCGACGTAGGGCACGACGGTGCCGCCGGAGAGGTCGAGGGTGCCGGTGATCTGCACGCCGTTCAGCTTGAGGGCGGCCACTCTGCCCGGCAGCGGGGGCGGCCCGGCCAGCAGGAGCAGGGCCACCACGCGCGCCCGCACGCTGCGCTCGGGGCCCCACGCGTGCGGGCCGCGCGGGTCGTTCCACTCGGGCCGGGGCGTGCGCAGGTCGTGCGTGCGGCCCGCGCGGAACGCCTTCCACATCGCCTGCTCCGCCGCGGTCAGCCCCAGCTCCGGCGGCGGGCCGCCGGCTCCCGGATCGGTCACGCTCCGCACCCCCTCCCGTCCCGTGCACCTCGCTGTACCGTTCCCATTCCCTCCGGGTGACCGATTGAACACTCTCGGTGAAACACCTGTACCAGTGAGTGGTACGGGGCGCGGTACGACGGGACGGGTCTGAGACAATTACCGTGTGATCTCCCGAATCGATCTGCGCGGTGCCGCCTCCTCCGAGGCCGGCGTCGACCGCGACCTGCTGCCCCGAGCCGAACTCGACGTCGAGGCCGCCCTGGAGAAGGTGCGGCCCATCTGCGAGGACGTGCATCATCGCGGCACCGCGGCCCTGATCGACTACGCGCACCGGTTCGACGGCGTCACCCTCGACCGCATCCGGGTCCCCGCCGAGGCGATCACCCGCGCCCTCGAAGAGCTCGACCCGGCCGTCCGGGCCGCGCTCGAAGAGTCCATCCGCCGCGCCCGCATCGTCCACCGCGAGCAGCGGCGCACCGACAAGACCGTCCAGGTCGTGCCGGGCGGCACGGTCACCGAGCGCTGGGTCCCCGTCCAGCGCGTCGGGCTGTACGTGCCGGGCGGCCGGTCCGTCTACCCCTCGTCCGTGATCATGAACGTGGTGCCGGCCCAGGAGGCCGGTGTCCCCTCCATGGCCGTCTCCTCCCCGCCCCAAGCGGACTTCGGCGGCCTGCCGCACCCGACGATCCTGGCCGCCTGCGCGCTGCTGGGCGTCGACGAGGTGTACGCGGCGGGCGGCGCCCAGGCCGTCGCCATGTTCGCCTACGGCACCGAGGAGTGCCGCCCGGTCAACATGGTCACCGGCCCGGGCAACATCTGGGTCGCCGCCGCCAAGCGGCTGCTGAAGGGCCGCATCGGCATCGACGCCGAGGCCGGCCCCACCGAGATCGCCGTCCTCGCCGACGCCACCGCCGACCCCGTGCACGTCGCCGCCGACCTGATCAGCCAGGCCGAGCACGACCCGCTGGCCGCCTCCGTCCTCGTCACCGACTCGGAGGAGCTCGCGAACGCCGTCGAGAAGGAGCTCGAAACCCAGGTCGCCGTGACCCGGCACATCGAGGACCGCATCGTGCCCGCGCTCGGCGGCCGCCAGTCCGGCATCGTCCTGGTCGACTCCGTCGACCACGGCCTCGCCGTCGTGGATGCCTACGGCGCCGAGCACCTGGAGATCCAGACCGCGGACGCCGCGGCCGTCGCCGCCCGCGTGCGGAACGCCGGCGCGATCTTCGTCGGCCCGTACGCCCCCGTCTCCCTCGGCGACTACGCCGCCGGCTCCAACCACGTGCTGCCCACCGGCGGCTGCGCCTGCCACTCCTCCGGCCTGTCCGTCCAGTCCTTCCTGCGCGGCATCCACGTCGTGGACTACACGCGGGAGGCCCTGGCCGAGGTCGCGGGCCACGTGGTGACGCTCGCCGAGGCCGAGGACCTGCCCGCGCACGGCGCGGCGGTCAAGGCACGGTTCGACTGGAAGGTCCCGGAAAGCAAGTGACCGGCATCGACGATCTCCCCATCCGGGACGAGCTGCGCGGCAAGTCCCCGTACGGCGCCCCCCAGCTCGACGTGCCCGTCCGCCTGAACACCAACGAGAACCCCTACCCGCTGCCCGAGGCCCTCGTCGCCCGCATCGCCGAGCGCGTCGCCGAGGCCGCCCGGCACCTCAACCGCTACCCCGACCGGGACGCCACCGAGCTGCGCACCGGGCTCGCCACGTACCTCACCCGCACCACGGGCCACGACGTCACCATGGAGAACGTCTGGGCCGCCAACGGCTCCAACGAAGTCCTCCAGCAGCTGCTCCAGGCCTTCGGCGGCCCCGGCCGCACCGCGATCGGCTTCGAGCCCTCGTACTCGATGCACGCCCTGATCTCCCGCGGCACCGGCACCGGCTGGATCTCCGGCCCGCGCCGTGAGGACTTCACGATCGACGTCGAGGCCGCCGAGCGCGCCATCGCGGAGCACCGCCCGCACGTCGTCTTCATCTGCTCGCCCAACAACCCCACGGGCACGGCGGTCGACGCGGAGACGGTCCTGCGGCTGTACGAGGCGGCGCAGGCGGCCCGCCCCTCGCTCGTGGTCGTCGACGAGGCGTACGGCGAGTTCAGCCACCGCCCCTCGCTGCTGCCCCTCATCGAGGGCCGGCCGAACCTCGTCGTCTCGCGCACCATGTCCAAGGCCTTCGGCGCCGCCGGGCTCCGCCTCGGCTACCTCGCCGCGGACCCCGCGGTCGTCGACGCCGTCCAGCTCGTGCGCCTGCCCTACCACCTGTCGGCCGTCACCCAGGCCACGGCCCTCGCCGCCCTGGAGCACACCGACACCCTGCTCGGCTACGTCGAGCAGCTCAAGGCCGAACGCGACCGCCTCGTCACCGAGCTGCGCGCGATGGGCTGCGAGGTGACCGACTCGGACGCCAACTTCGTCCAGTTCGGCCGGTTCGAGGACAGCGCCGCCACGTGGCGGGCCATCCTCGGCCACGGCGTGCTGGTGCGGGACAACGGCGTGCCGGGACGGCTGCGGGTCACCGCCGGCACCCCGCAGGAGAACGACGCGTTCCTGGACGCGGTCCGCGCAGTACTGAAGGAGAACGAACGATGAGCCGCGTTGGGCGCGTCGAGCGCACCACCAAGGAGACGTCCGTCCTCGTCGAGATCGACCTCGACGGGACCGGGCAGGTCGACGTGTCGACCGGGGTCGGCTTCTACGACCACATGCTCGACCAGCTCGGCCGCCACGGCCTCTTCGACCTCACCGTCAAGACCGACGGCGACCTGCACATCGACACCCACCACACCATCGAGGACACCGCCCTCGCGCTGGGCGCCGCCTTCAGGCAGGCCCTCGGTGACAAGGTGGGCATCTACCGCTTCGGCAACTGCACCGTGCCCCTGGACGAGTCCCTCGCCCAGGTCACCGTCGACCTCTCCGGCCGCCCCTACCTCGTGCACACCGAGCCCGAGAACATGGCGCCCATGATCGGCACGTACGACACGACGATGACCCGGCACATCCTGGAGTCCTTCGTCGCGCAGGCGCAGATCGCCCTGCACGTGCACGTCCCGTACGGGCGCAACGCCCACCACATCGTGGAGTGCCAGTTCAAGGCGCTCGCCCGGGCCCTGCGCTACGCGTCCGAGCGCGACACGCGCGCCGCCGGAATCCTCCCCTCCACGAAGGGCGCCCTGTGAACGGCCTCAACACCACGCTCATCGTCGTCGGCCTCTTCCTCGTCGGCGGCATCATCTCCTTCGTCAAGCAGGGCATGCCCAAGAGCATCATCGTGCTCCTCGGCATAGGCGCCGCGATGTGCCTGACCGCCGGCACCCTCCGGATCGAAGGACTGTGGTCATGAGCGCCCCGAAGAAGGTCGTCGTCTTCGACTACGGCTTCGGCAACGTCCGCTCCGCCGAGCGCGCCCTCGCCCACGTCGGCGCGGACGTCGAGATCACCGGCGACTACGAGAAGGCCATGAACGCCGACGGCCTCCTCGTGCCCGGCGTCGGCGCGTTCGCCGCCTGCATGCAGGGCCTGCGCGCCGCCCGCGGCGACTGGATCGTCGGCCGCCGCCTCTCCGGCGGGCGCCCCGTCATGGGCATCTGCGTCGGCATGCAGATCCTCTTCGAGCGCGGCGTCGAGCACGGCGTGGAGACCGAGGGCCTCGACGAGTGGCCCGGCCTCGTGGAGCCCCTCAAGGCCGACGTCGTCCCCCACATGGGCTGGAACACCGTCACCCCCGCCGAGGACTCGCAGCTCTTCGCCGGCCTCGCCGCGGACACCCGCTACTACTTCGTGCACTCCTACGCGGTGCGCGAGTGGAGCCTGGAGGTGACCAACCCCAACATCCGCGCCCCCAAGGTCACCTGGGCCACGCACGGCGAGCCGTTCGTCGCGGCCGTGGAGAACGGCCCGCTGTGGGCCACCCAGTTCCACCCGGAAAAGTCCGGCGATGCCGGCGCCCAGCTCCTCACTAACTGGATCGGAACCCTGTGAGCAAGCTCGAACTCCTCCCCGCCGTCGACGTCCGTGACGGGCAGGCCGTACGGCTCGTCCACGGCGAGTCCGGCTCCGAGACGTCTTACGGCTCCCCGCTGGAGGCGGCCCTCGCGTGGCAGCGGTCCGGCGCCGAGTGGCTGCACCTCGTCGACCTCGACGCCGCCTTCGGCACCGGTGACAACCGCGAGCTCATCGCCGAGGTCGCCGGGGCCATGGACATCAAGGTCGAGCTGTCCGGCGGCATCCGCGACGACGCCTCGCTCGCCGCCGCCCTCGCCACCGGCTGCACCCGCGTCAACCTCGGCACCGCCGCCCTGGAGACCCCCGAGTGGGTCGCCAAGGTCATCGCCGAGCACGGCGACAAGATCGCGGTCGGCCTCGACGTCCGCGGCACGACCCTGCGCGGCCGCGGCTGGACCCGCGACGGCGGCGACCTCTACGAGACCCTCGCCCGCCTCGACCGCGAGGGCTGCGCCCGCTACGTCGTCACCGACATCGCCAAGGACGGCACCCTCCAGGGCCCCAACCTGGAGCTGCTGAAGAACGTCTGCGCCGCCACGGACAAGCCGGTCGTCGCGTCCGGCGGAGTCTCGTCCCTTGACGACCTGCGCGCAATTGCCAACCTGGTACCGGAGGGTGTCGAAGGCGCCATCGTCGGCAAGGCCCTCTACGCCAAGGCGTTCACCTTGGAAGAGGCCCTGGAGGCTGTGTCCGCATGACCGAAGCCGTGCAGCGTGTGCAGAGCGACAGTCCCTGGGAAGAGGCCTTTGGTTGTGCGCGCGCGGTCGCGGCGGGAGACCGCGTGCTGGTGGCCGGCACCATGCCGTTCACCGGCACCGTGCTGCACGGCGAGGGCGATCCGTACCAGCAGGCCAGGTCGGCCTTCGGTAACGCCCTCGCCGCGCTGGAGCGGTTCGGACTCGGCCCCGAGGCCGTCGTCCGCACCCGGATGTACCTGACCCACGCGCGCGACGTGGACGCGGTGGGCCGTGCCCACAAGGAGATCTTCGACGCGGTCCGCCCGGCGGCGACCCTCGTCGTCGTCTCCGGGTTCCTCGACTCGCGCGTGCTGGTCGAAGTAGAGCTGGAAGCGTACCGAGGAGCAACGAGCACATGACCCTGGCGGTCCGAGTCATCCCCTGCCTGGACGTCGACAACGGACGGGTCGTCAAGGGCGTCAACTTCCAGAACCTGCGCGACGCGGGCGACCCCGTGGAAATGGCCAAGGTCTACGGGCAGGAGGGCGCCGACGAGCTGACGTTCCTCGACATCACCGCCTCCTCCGGCAACCGCGAGACCACCTACGACGTGGTGCGCCGCACCGCCGAGCAGGTCTTCATCCCGCTGACCGTCGGCGGCGGCGTCCGCACGGCCGAGGACGTCGACAAGCTGCTGCGGGCCGGTGCCGACAAGGTGGGCGTGAACACCGCGGCCATCGAGCGGCCCGAGCTGATCCGCGAGATCGCCGAGCGGTTCGGCCGCCAGGTGCTGGTCCTGTCCGTGGACGCGCGCCGCAGCGCGACGGGCTCCTTCGAGGTGACGACGCACGGCGGGCGGCGCGGCACGGGCCTCGACGCCGTCGAGTGGGCGCACCGCGCGGCGGAGCTCGGGGCCGGCGAGATCCTGCTGAACTCCATGGACGCCGACGGCACGAAGGACGGCTACGACACCGAGATGATCGAGGCCGTGCGCAAGCACGTCACGGTCCCGGTCATCGCGAGCGGCGGCGCGGGCCGTCTGGAGCACTTCGCCCCGGCGGTGGACGCGGGCGCGGACGCGGTCCTGGCCGCGTCGGTCTTCCACTTCGGCGACCTGCGGATCGCCGACGTCAAGAAGGCCCTCCGCGAGTCGGGCCACCCGGTCCGCTAGGGGCGTCCGCCGAACGCTCAGTCCCGGATCAGCAGGAAGATCGCCCCCACCACCAGGGCGAGGGCGATCGCCGCGATCCCGTAGGACAGCCGGTGGTGCCGGAGCACCGGGAGGTGCGCGTCCGCCGCGTATCTCCCGGGGCCCGTGAGCGCGAGCGCCGCCGCCGAGACGGCGACCAGCAGGGTGAACTCCACGCCTTTCGGCAGCAGGAAGCCCCCGTCCCACGTCACCCCGAGCGCATTGACCATCGTGCCCAGCACGGCGGCCGCGGCCAGCGGCGTGAGGAGCCCGAGGAAGAGGCCCGCGCCGCCCAGCGACTCGCTGAGGCCGGCGATGACCGCCATCGCCTTGGGCACGGGATAGCCCCAGGACTCGAAGCCCTTCGCGGTCCCGTCCAGGCCGGGGCCGTCGAACCAGCCGAAGAGCTTCTGCGTGCCGTGCGCGACCATGATGATGCCGAGCATCATCCGCAGGAGCAGGACCCCGAGCGAGAAGCCGCCCGGGGACAGCGCGGCGGCCGGGGCGGAGTGGGCGGGGCTGCTGGTGTACGCCATGGCGGGGGCACCTTTGCGGGTCGGGTCCGGCGAGGGACCCTCAGATTCCCAGCTGAGCCCCTTGCAGCTTCGCCACCGCGTCCTTGTCGCCCTCAAGCTCCACCCGGGCGGCGGTCTGCCGGCCGAAGGCGAAGAGGGTCAGCTCGGCCGGCTCTCCCGTGACGGTCACCACGGGCGCGCCGCGCCGGGCGACCGCCGTGCGGCCGTCGGGGCGGCGCAGGACCAGGCCGACGGGGGAGCGGCGGCCGAGCATCCGGGCCACCCGCTCCAGGCGGGTCCACAGGGCGTCCGCGAAGACGGGGTCCACCTCGCGCGGGGCCCACTCCTCCTGGGCCCGGCGCACGTCTTCCGCGTGCACGAAGAACTCGACGGTGTTCGCGGCCTCGTCGATCTGCTTGAGGGCGTACGGCGACAGCCGCGGCGGCCCGCCGCGGACGAGCCGGACCAGCTCCTCGTACGGCTTGGCGGCGAACTCCGCCTGCACCCGCTCCAGGCGGGCGGCCAGCGGCTTGAACACGAGCCCGGCGGCGGCGTCGGAGCGGCGTTCCCGCACGACGACGTGGGCCGCCAGGTCACGCGTCCGCCAGCCGTCGCAGAGCGTCGGGGCATCGGGGCCCGCCGACTCCAACAGATCGGCGAGGAGCAGACGTTCGCGCTGGGCGTGGGTCGACATGGCGCCACCCTACGGCCGGCGCCGCGCCGCTGCCATGCCGCCTCGGCTACTCGGGCAGGGGCTTGTCCATCTTCTGGCCGCCCTGCGAGACGCTCAGCGTCATCGAGCACGTGATCTGGTCCTGGCCGCGGGCGTAGGTGACCGGGGTCGGGTAGAGCACGTACGAGTAGTAGTTCTTGCCGTCGGTTATGGACCGCATGCGGTCCTGTGCGTCCTTCTTGCACATGTCCCGGGCCTTGGTCTGGATGTCCAGCTCGGAGTCGAACTTGCCGGTCAGGGTCTCGTTGGCGATGACCTCGCCGTCGTGCGGACCGGTGCACGGCTTCGTCTTCACCTCGGTCAGGCCGAGGGACATGCGCGGGTGGTCGAAGCACTGGCCGGGCTTGAGCACCACGTACGGCACGCGGGACACCGACGGGGAAGAGGAGGAGGCCGACGGGTCGGGGTTCGAGGGGTCTGCGCCCGGGCCGCCGGGGTTGACGCCCGGCGCGGAGGGCGCGGCCGACGCGCTCGACGAGCTCTTCGGCTTGGCGACCGGGTCCTTCTTGTCCTTGCCGCCGGCGGTCACCAGGAAGCCGCCCACGACGAGGCCGACCACCAGCACCGCACCGACGACGATCGCGGCGACCTTCGCGCCGTTACCGCCGGACGGCGGGGGAGGGGGCGGCATCGGCGGGGCGAACTGCTGCCCGTACTGCTGCTGCCCGTACTGGCCGAAGCCCGGCTGCTGCCCAGGCCGGCCGAAGCCCGGCTGCTGGCCCGGCTGCTGTCCGTACCCCTGCGGAGCTTGCGGCTGTCCGTAGGGCTGGGCGGGCGGCTGGGCTGACGGCGGCCCGAACTGCTGCGGCGGGCCGAACCCACCGCCGCCACCGGGCGGCTGCGGGGAGTTCGAGGGCGGAGTACTCATGGGCGAAGCATGCCGTACGCCACTGACAGCGCCGCCCGGGGGGTCCCGGCCCGTCCGCGCGGCAGAATGGACCCATGACCGGCAACACCGCCCCCGCGTCCTCCCTCGACCCCGCCGTCGCCGCGCGCCTCAAGCGCAGCGCCGACGGGCTCGTCCCCGCCATCGCCCAGCAGTACGACACCGGCGAAGTCCTCATGCTCGGCTGGATGGACGACGAGGCGCTCCACCGCACCCTCACCACAGGCCGCTGCACGTACTGGAGCCGCAGCCGCCAGGAGTACTGGGTCAAGGGCGACACGTCCGGACACGTCCAGCACGTGAAGTCCGTGGCCCTCGACTGCGACGGCGACACCCTCCTCGTCAAGGTCGACCAGACCGGCGCCGCCTGCCACACAGGCGACCGCACCTGTTTCGATGCCGATGTCCTCCCGCTCGGCCAGTAGGCTCCGCTGCCATGGCTGCCACGACCACCGGTGACGTCACCCCGGACGCCGAGACCTTCCGTACGCTCGCGAAGGACCGCCGGGTCATCCCCGTCACCCGGCGTTTCCTCGCCGACGGCGACACGCCCGTCGGCCTGTACCGCAAGCTCGCCGCCGAGCGGCCCGGCACCTTCCTGCTGGAGTCCGCCGAGAACGGCCGCACCTGGTCGCGCTACTCCTTCGTGGGCGTCCGCAGCGCCGCGACGCTGACCGTGCGCGACGGCCGGACGCACTGGCTGGGCACCCCGCCCGTCGGCGTGCCCACCGACGGCGACCCGCTGGAGGCCCTGCGCGCCACCGTGGCCGCCCTGCACACCCCGCGCGACCTCATGGAGGGCGCCGGGCTGCCGCCCTTCACCGGCGGCATGGTGGGCTACCTCGGTTACGACGTCGTCCGCCGCCTGGAGAAGATCGGCGAGCACGGCGGCGAGGACCGCGACCCGCTCGGCCTGCCCGAGCTCACCATGCTCCTCACCTCCGACCTCGCCGTCCTCGACCACTGGAACGGCACCGTCCTGCTGATCGCCAACGCGATCAACCACAACGACCTCGACAGCGGCGTCGACGAGGCGTACGCGGACGCCGTCGCCCGGCTGGACGCCATGGCCGCCGACCTCCACCGGCCCGCGCCCTCGGCTCCCACCGCCCTGCCGCCCTCCGAACTGCCCGGGTACACCGCCCGCTGGGGCGGCCCCGACTACATGGCGGCCGTCGAGGACATCAAGGAGCGCATCCGCGCCGGCGAGGCCTTCCAGGTCGTGCCCTCGCAGCGCTTCGAGACGCCGTGCACGGCCTCCGCGCTCGACGTCTACCGCGTGCTGCGGGCGACGAACCCCAGCCCGTACATGTACCTGCTCCGCTTCGACGGGTTCGACGTCGTCGGCTCCAGCCCGGAGGCGCTCGTCAAGGTCGAGGACGGGCAGGCCATGGTGCACCCCATCGCCGGCACCCGGCCGCGCGGCGCCACCCCCCAGGCGGACGCGGCCCTCGCCGAGGAGCTCCTCGGCGACGCCAAGGAGCGCGCCGAGCACCTCATGCTCGTCGACCTCGGCCGCAACGACCTCGGGCGGGTGTGCGAGCCCGGCAGCGTGGAGGTCGTCGACTTCATGTCGATCGAGCGCTACAGCCACGTGATGCACATCGTCTCCACGGTCACCGGCCGCGTGGCCGCCGGCCGCACCGCCTTCGACGTGCTCACCGCCTGCTTCCCGGCCGGCACGCTCTCCGGCGCGCCCAAGCCGCGGGCCATGCAGATCATCGAGGAGCTGGAGCCGTCGCGGCGCGGGCTCTACGGCGGCTGCGTCGGCTACCTGGACTTCGCCGGGGACTCCGACACCGCCATCGCCATCCGCACCGCCGTCCTGAAGGACGGCACGGCCTACGTCCAGGCCGGCGCGGGCGTCGTCGCCGACTCGGACCCGGCCGCCGAGGACGCGGAGTGCCGCAACAAGGCGGCGGCGGTGCTGCGCGCCGTGCACTCGGCGAACCGGCTCGCCTAGCGCGACCCCCGGCGGCACCCCAAACACCCCCACAAGGGATAGTGGACCCGTGAGCAAAGCTGTAACCCCCCGCCGCGGAACCGTCGGCACCGCCCTGCTCCTGGGCGCCGCAGGCGCCGCCCTCGCCCTGCTCGCGGGCGGCCGCACCTGGGCCGAGGGCACGACGACCGTCGCCGGGAGCAGCGTCACCAAGCACGTCAGCGGATCGGACATCACGGGCCTGCCCGGCGCCCTGGCCGTCGTCGGCCTCGCCGCCCTCGTCGCGGTGTTCGCCGTCCGCGGCGTCTGGCGCACCGTGGTGGCCGCCGGCCTCGTCCTGGCGGGGGCCGGTGTCATCGCCGGCGCCGTCACGGGCGCGGGCGACACCTCCGCCCTGGAGGAGCAGGCCGCCAAGGCCAACGGCCTCACCAGCGGCGCCGTCGACCACGTCACCCACACCGCCTGGCCGTGGGTCGCCCTTGCGGGCGGTGTCCTGCTGCTGCTCGCCGGGCTCCTGGCCCTGCGTTTCGGCCGCCACTGGCCGGCCATGTCCAGCCGCTACGAGCGCGACGGCACCCCGCGCCCGCGCCGTGCCCGGACCGCCCCGGACCCCGAGCGCCCCGAGGAGCTGTGGAAGGCCCTCGACCGCGGCGAGGACCCGACAGGGGCGTGACACGCCCCGCCCCGCCCCCCGGATAGAGGCGGCCCCGGCCGTCGGGGACAATGACCATGAGCGTTCTCCGCGCCCGCGGGCGCGCCACAGCAACGAGGAGTCTTAGTCATGGCGGGTACCAGCCACGGACACACCCCGGCCGCCTGGACCGGTGTCACCATCGCCTTCATCGGCTTCTGCGTCTCCGGCGCCTTCACGGTGGCCGCGAAGCCGGTCGGTTTCTGGGCCGGCGTCGCGATCATCGCGATCGGCGGCATCGTGGGCGGCGTCATGGCCATGATGGGCATGGGCATGCCCAAGCGGGCTCCTCTGAAGGTGTCCGGGCAGACGAACCAGGGCTGACCCGCCCTCTCCTGATGCCCCGAGGCGCGGCCCCGGGCCCGTACGCCCCCCGTACGACGGCCTTGAGCTGCGCCTTCGTGCTGTCCGGCGGAGACTGTGCCCTGTGAAGGGCTGGGCGAAGGACCGGGCGAAGGACGGCGCGCGCCGGCTGGCCGCCCCGCTGGGCGTCGCGGCCGGCCTCGCCGCGGCCGCCGGCTACGTCGCCGCCGTGGACCCCCACCGCCCCGGCCGCTACCCCGCCTGCCCCCTGCTGCGCTGCACGGGCCTGTACTGCCCCGGCTGCGGCGGGCTGCGCGGCCTCCACGCCCTCACCCACGGCGACCTTCCGGGCGCGCTCGGGGCCAACGCCCTGGCCGTCGCCGCGTACGCCGCGTTCGCCGTCTTCTGGTGCGTGTGGTTCACCAGGGCCCTGCGGGGCCGCGGGGGCGTGTCGTTCTCGCCGCGCGCCCGCCATTGGTGGGGCCTCGGCGCCGTCGTCCTGCTCTTCACCGTCGTACGGAACCTGCCCGCGGGCGCCGCCCTCGCCCCCTGACGGGTGTCCGGCGGGCGTCCACCAGATGGGACCCGCGTCAACCGGATGCGAATCCTTCGCCCGGCGGCAAGTACCATCGCAGTGCCTGGTGGGGAGGATTCCCGCCGCACCAGCCCAGACCATCCGAGTCCGGAAGGGGGCCGCTCGCGTGAGTGTGCTCGACGAGATCATCGAGGGCGTCCGTGCCGACCTCGCGGAGCGGCAGGCGCGCGTCAGCCTCGACGAGCTCAAGGAGCGGGCCGCCAGGGCGCCGGAGGCCAAGGACGGCGTCGCCGCGCTCAGCGGCGAGAACGTCGGCGTGATCTGCGAGGTCAAGCGGTCCAGCCCCTCCAAGGGCGCGCTGGCCGCGATCGCCGACCCCGCCGGCCTCGCCGCCGACTACGAGGCGGGCGGCGCGTCCGTCATCAGCGTCCTGACCGAGCAGCGCCGCTTCGGCGGCTCGCTGGCCGACCTGGAGGCCGTCCGCGCCCGGGTCGACATCCCCGTCCTGCGCAAGGACTTCATCGTCACCGCCTACCAGCTGTGGGAGGCCCGCGCCTACGGCGCCGACCTGGCCCTGCTGATCGTCGCCGCGCTGGAGCAGGAGGCCCTGGTCTCCCTCATCGAGCGCGCCGAGTCGATCGGCCTCACGCCGCTGGTCGAGGTGCACGACGAGGAGGAGGCCGAGCGCGCGGTGGCCGCCGGCGCGCGGATCATCGGCGTCAACGCCCGTAACCTCAAGACCCTCGAGGTGGACCGGGACAACTTCGCCCGGGTCGCCCCGGAGATCCCGGACGGCATCATCAAGATCGCCGAGTCCGGCGTGCGCGGCCCGCACGACCTCATCGCCTACGCCAACGACGGCGCCGACGCGGTGCTGGTCGGCGAGTCCCTGGTCACCGGCCGCGACCCGAAGGGCGCCGTGGCCGACCTGGTCGCCGCGGGCGCGCACCCCGCCCTGCGGCACGGCAGGGGCTGACGCCCCGGATGACCGGCCGCCGCAGCCGCCGCACAGGGCCGGGCCGATGCCCGGCCCCTGTCGGCGTGCCCGCGGCCGGCCTGCTCGCGCAGGACCCTTACGCGCGCCTCGCCAGGGGCTGCCGGCCCCGGGGCTGCCGCGCGCCCGCGCGCCGCGTCCGGGGCCGCAGGGTGAGGTACCACATCGGCTGTGAGCCGGGTCAGGTCAACGGGCGCCGATGGCGTGGCTGAGCGTCAGCTCAGTGATCACGTCAACCTCACTCATCTCCTGAGGAGACCGGCATGCCCAGCGAATTCTTCGTCCCGGACCCGGAGGGTCACGTTCCAAGCGCCGAAGGGTACTTCGGCGCGTTCGGCGGCAAATTCATCCCGGAGGCCCTCGTCGCCGCCGTCGACGAGGTCGCCGCCGAATACGAGAAGGCCAAGGCGGACCCCGCCTTCGCCGCCGAGCTCAACGACCTGATGGTCAACTACACCGGCCGCCCCAGCGCCCTCACCGAGGTGCCGCGCTTCGCCGAGCACGCCGGCGGCGCCCGGGTCTTCCTCAAGCGCGAGGACCTCAACCACACCGGCTCGCACAAGATCAACAACGTGCTGGGCCAGGCCCTGCTCACCAAGCGCATGGGCAAGACCCGCGTCATCGCCGAGACCGGCGCCGGCCAGCACGGCGTCGCCACCGCCACCGCCTGCGCCCTCTTCGGCCTCGAATGCACCATCTACATGGGCGAGGTCGACACCCGGCGCCAGGCGCTGAACGTCGCCCGGATGCGGATGCTCGGCGCCGAGGTCATCGCCGTGAAGTCCGGCAGCCGCACCCTGAAGGACGCCATCAACGAGGCGTTCCGCGACTGGGTCGCCAACGTCGACCGCACCCACTACCTCTTCGGCACGGTCGCCGGCCCGCACCCCTTCCCGGCCCTCGTGCGCGACTTCCACCGCGTCATCGGCGTCGAGGCGCGCCGCCAGATCCTGGAGCGCACCGGCCGCCTGCCGGACGCCGCCGTGGCCTGCGTGGGCGGCGGTTCCAACGCCATCGGCCTCTTCCACGCCTTCCTGCCCGACGAAGGCGTGCGCCTGATCGGCTGCGAGCCCGGCGGCCACGGCCTGGCCACCGGCGAGCACGCGGCCACCCTCACCGCCGGCACGCCCGGCATCCTGCACGGCTCCCGCAGCTACGTCCTCCAGGACGAGGACGGCCAGATCACCGAGCCGTACTCGATCTCGGCCGGCCTCGACTACCCCGGCATCGGCCCGGAGCACTCCTACCTCAAGGACACCGGCCGCGCCGAGTACCGCGCCGTCACCGACGACGAGGCCATGCAGGCCCTGCGCCTGCTCTCGCGCACCGAGGGCATCATCCCGGCCATCGAGAGCGCGCACGCCCTCGCCGGAGCCCTGGAGACCGGCAAGGAGCTGGGCGAGGACGGGCTGGTCCTCGTCAACCTCTCCGGCCGCGGCGACAAGGACATGGACACGGCGGCCCGCTACTTCGGGCTGTACGACGACGACACGGCGGGGGCCAAGTGATGGCGGGCAACATCGAACTCCTGAGCTCCGTGCTGGCCGCGGCCAAGGCGGAGAACCGCGCGGCCCTGGTCGGCTATCTCCCCGCCGGCTTCCCCACCGTGGACGACGGCGTACAGGCGATCACGGCCATGCTCGACGGCGGCTGCGACGTCGTGGAGGTCGGCCTGCCGCACAGCGACCCGGTCCTCGACGGCCCGGTCATCCAGACCGCCGACGACATCGCCCTGCGCGGCGGCATCAAGATCGCCGACGTCATCCGCACGGTCAAGGAAGCGCACGAGATCACGGGCGCGCCCGTGCTGTGCATGACGTACTGGAATCCCGTCGACGCCTACGGCCCGGAGCGCTTCGCCGCCGACCTGGCGGCCGCCGGCGGAGCGGGCTGCATCCTGCCCGACCTGCCCGTCGAGGAGTCCGAGGCCTGGCGCAAGGCCGCCGAGCAGCACGGCCTCGCCACCGTCTTCGTGGTCGCGCCCAGCAGCCGCGACGAGCGCCTCGCCAAGATCACGGCGGCGGGCAGCGGCTTCGTGTACGCGGCCTCGCTGATGGGCGTCACCGGCACCCGGGAGTCCGTGGGCAACGAGGCGCAGGACCTGGTCCGGCGCACGCGCGCGGTCACCTCGCTGCCGGTCTGCGTGGGCCTCGGCGTCTCCAACGCCGTCCAGGCCGCGGAGGTCGCCGCCTTCGCCGACGGCGTGATCGTCGGCTCGGCCTTCGTCAAGCGGCTCCTGGACGCGCCCGACCTGGAGACGGGCCTGGCCGCCGTCCGCGCCCTCGCCGGCGAGCTCGCCGAGGGCGTGCGCAAGCGGGGATAACCCTTTCGGGCGGGTAACTCTTTTGAAGGAACCCACGACCGGGGGCGCGCTGCGGCGCGTCCCCGGTTCGTTGTAGGGGGATGTGAGCCAGAAGAACTCGGACGGTAAGCGCAGCGCCCGCGAGCGGCTGCAGGAACAGCGGCAGCGCGAGGAGAGCCGGAGCAGGCGCAAGCGCACGCTGATCGCCGCGGCGGTCGTCGTCGCCGTGCTCGGCGCGGGCGCCGGCATCGCGGCGCTCGTGGCCAACTCGGGCGGAGGCAAGAAGAAGGAGCCCGCCGGCCCGCTGGTCGCCCCGCAGGGCGCCACCGGCAAGGACAGCGTCACCATCCCCGTCGGCAAGTCCGCGGCGAAGTCGACCCTCACGGTCTACGAGGACTTCCGCTGCCCCGCCTGCAGCCAGTTCGAGAACGGCTTCCGCGACGTGGTCAACGAGCTGGAGCAGAAGGGCGAGCTCAAGGCCGAGTACCACATCGTCACACTGATCGACAACAACCTCGGCGGCACCGGCTCGCTCAACGCCGCCAACGCGGCGGCCTGCGCCCAGGACGCCGGGAAGTTCTCCGCCTACCACGACCTGCTCTACAAGAACCAGCCGCCGGAGACGGACGACGCCTTCGGCAAGAAGGCGCGCCTGCTGGAGCTGGCCGGGCAGGTGCCCGGGCTGGACACGCCCGCGTTCCGCACCTGCGTCGACGACGGCACCCACGACAGCTGGGTGAAGAAGTCCCACGAGGCCTTCGGCAAGACCTCCTACCGTGCCACCCCGACCGTCCTGCTCAACGGCAAGAGCATCTACGCCGACCAGGCCAACCCGCTCACTCCGGACAAGCTGCGGCAGATGGTGGCGGAGGCCGCCAAGGGCTGAGCGGGGCTCCCCGGGCGTTACGCAGCTGTTGCGCCGGGTGGGTTGCCGTTCCGTCGCCCCGGCAGGGTAGCGTCGGGGACGTCATGGAACTCGCATACATTCCCAGCCCGTCGACGGGCGTGATCCACCTCGGCCCGGTCCCGCTGCGCGGCTATGCCTTCTGCATCATCATCGGCGTCTTCGTGGCGGTCTGGCTGGGCAACCGGCGCTGGATCGCCCGCGGCGGACGGGCGGGGACGGTAGCGGACATCGCCGTCTGGGCGGTGCCCTTCGGGCTCGTCGGCGGCCGGCTGTACCACGTCATCACCGACTACGAGCTGTACTTCGGCGAGGGCCGCGACTGGGTCAACGCCTTCAAGATCTGGGAGGGCGGCCTCGGCATCTGGGGCGCGGTCGCGCTCGGCGCGGTCGGCGCGTGGATCGGCTGCCGGCGCCGCGGCATCCCGCTGCCGGCCTGGGCGGACGCCCTCGCGCCCGGCCTCGCCGTGGCCCAGGCGATCGGCCGCTGGGGCAACTGGTTCAACCAGGAGCTCTACGGCAAGCCGACGGACCTGCCGTGGGCGCTGAAGATCGACGCGGACCCGGCGATCGGGCGGGTGGCGGGGACCTACCACCCGACGTTCCTGTACGAGTCGCTGTGGTGCCTGCTGATCGCGGGCCTGGTGATCTGGGCGGACCGCCGCTTCACGCTCGGGCACGGGCGGGCGTTCGCGCTGTACGTCGCCTCGTACACGGTGGGCCGCTTCTGGTTCGAGTACCTGCGCGTCGACGACGCCCACCACGTGCTGGGCCTGCGGCTCAACGGATGGACGTCGATCGTGGTGTTCGTGGGCGCGGTCGCCTACATGATCATCTCCGCGAAGAAGGCGCCGGGGCGGGAGAGCGTGGTCGAGCCGGTGCTTGACGGTGACTCGTCTGTGGAGGACTCGTCCCCGAAGATGAAGAAGGCCTGAGCCTGGTTCGGCGCCGCCGAGTCCCGCCGCAGTGGCTGATCGCCGCTGCGGCGGGATTTTTGTGCCTGCGGCACGGAGCGAGCAGTGCGTTGCCGCAGGCAACAAGATCCCGCCGCCGCGGCGCGCAACCCCCACCGGGGACACCGGCGGTGCCGAACCGGCCTCACCCCGTACGGTCACTGCTGCCGCCCGCCCGGCCGCCCCGTACGTCTACCCAGGTCAGCCAGGCCTTCCTTGCTAGCGGATCAAGCTCATCCTGCGTACCTTCGAACGCATCGGGGGGCGCACGGGCAAGCCGTCACGCCCCGGCGAAGGGAGCGAACCGGAGATGTCTGTCCTGGAAGCCGTCGCAGCACCGCACATAGCGCACCGCGACAACCACACCCACCGCGACGTGAACGGCGGCTGGCTCCGTCCCGCGGTGTTCGGCGCCATGGACGGCCTGGTCTCCAACGTCGCGCTGATGACGGGCGTCGCGGGCGGCGCCGCCGCCCCCGGCACGATCGTGATCGCGGGCCTGGCCGGCCTCGCCGCCGGTGCCTTCTCGATGGCTGCCGGCGAGTACACCTCCGTGGCCTCGCAGCGCGAGCTCGTCCTCGCCGAGCTGGACGTGGAGCGCCGCGAGCTGCACAAGCACCCGGCCGACGAGCTGGCGGAGCTGGCCGCGCTCTACGAGTCGCGCGGCGTCGAGCCGAAGCTGGCGCTGGAAGTCGCCATGCAGCTCTCCCGGGACCCCGAGCAGGCGCTGGAGATCCACGCCCGCGAGGAGCTCGGCATCGACCCCTCCGACCTGCCGTCGCCCATGGTCGCCGCCGTCTCGTCGTTCGGCTCGTTCGCGCTGGGTGCGCTCCTGCCCCTGCTGCCGTACCTGCTGGGGGCCACCTCCCTGTGGCCCGCCGTGCTGCTGGCGCTCGTCGGCCTCTTCGCCTGCGGCGCCGTCGTGGCCCGGGTGACGGCCCGCTCCTGGTGGTTCAGCGGACTGCGCCAGCTGTTCCTCGGCGCTGCCGCGGCGGGTGTGACTTACGTCCTTGGTATTGCCTTCGGCACCGCCCTGGGGTGATGCTTTATGCGGGGTCCCGCATAACGTACGGATGACGGAGCGGTTTCAGCCCCTCGACGACCGGGCACAATCCGGGAGCGCAGCGGGCAACGCCGCCCGCTCTGTGCTGTGTCCGGCGCCGCCGGGCCGGGCGATCCCCAAGGCTTCCGGCAGCTCGCCGCATCACCGCAGTGCCTCACCCGCAGTGTCCACATGCTGAACCGGGGCTTCCGCTTTTTGAGAAGCGCCCCATCATGTAACCTGCACCAAATTTCTTCCGCAGAGGGCCAACGTCGTCCCTCGGCACCTGCACCGGCCGCACCGGCCGGGACTGCCAAGACGACGACGGGAGCCGCCGATGCGATCCGCATCCCACCCCGCCCAGCAGGGAATGTACGACCCGCGGAACGAGCACGACGCCTGTGGCGTCGGCTTCGTCGCGACCCTCACCGGCGAGGCGAGCCACGCGCTCGTGGAACAGGCCCTCACCGTCCTGCGCAATCTGGAGCACCGCGGCGCCACCGGCTCCGAGCCCGACTCCGGTGACGGCGCCGGCATCCTGCTCCAGGTCCCCGACGCCTTCCTGCGGGAGAGCGTCCCCTTCGCTCTCCCCGAGCCCGGCGCGTACGCCGTCGGCATCGCGTTCCTGCCCGCGGACCCCGCGGAGGCGGACGCCGCCGTTCCGGCCATCGAGACGATCGCCCGCGAGGAGGGCCTGACCGTCCTCGGCTGGCGCGCCGTCCCGGTCGCCCCCGAGCTGCTCGGCGCCAGCGCCCGCGCCACCATGCCGGACTTCCGCCAGCTCTTCGTCGCGGACGGCGCGAGCACCGGACTCGCCCTGGACCGCAAGGCGTTCGTGCTGCGCAAGCGCGCCGAGCGCGAGGCCGGGGTCTACTTCCCCTCGCTCTCCGCCCGCACGATCGTCTACAAGGGCATGCTGACCACCGGCCAGCTGGAGCCCTTCTTCCCGGACCTCTCCGACCGCCGCTGCGCCACCGCCATCGCGCTGGTCCACTCCCGCTTCTCCACCAACACCTTCCCGAGCTGGCCGCTCGCCCACCCGTACCGCTTCGTCGCCCACAACGGCGAGATCAACACCGTTCAGGGCAACCGCAACTGGATGCGCGCCCGCGAGTCGCAGCTCGAGAGCGAGCTGTTCGGGGCCGCCGGCAACCTCGGCCGCACCTTCCCCGTCTGCACCCCCGACGCCTCCGACTCCGCCTCCTTCGACGAGGTCCTGGAGCTGCTCCACCTCGGTGGCCGGTCGCTTTCGCACAGCGTGCTGATGATGATCCCCGAGGCCTGGGAGAACCACGCCTCCATGGACCCGGCCCGCCGCGCCTTCTACCAGTACCACTCCACCCAGATGGAGCCCTGGGACGGACCGGCCTGCGTCACCTTCACCGACGGCACCCTCGTCGGCGCCGTCCTCGACCGCAACGGCCTGCGCCCCGGCCGCTACTGGGTCACCGACGACGGCCTCGTCGTGCTCTCCTCCGAGGTCGGCGTCCTCGACATCGACCCGGCCCGCGTCGTCCGCAAGGGCCGCCTCCAGCCCGGCCGCATGTTCCTCGTCGACACCGAGCGCCACCGCATCATCGAGGACGACGAGATCAAGGCCGAGCTCGCCGCCGCCGCGCCCTACGGGGAGTGGCTGGAGGCCGGCCTGATCGACCTGGCCGACCTCCCCGAGCGCGAGCACATCGTGCACACCCACGCCTCGGTCACCCGCCGCCAGCAGACCTTCGGCTACACCGAGGAGGAGCTGCGCGTCATCCTCGCCCCCATGGCCAAGGCCGGGGCCGAGCCGATCGGCTCCATGGGCACGGACTCGCCGATCGCCGCGCTCTCCGA
Source organism: Streptomyces sp. SCA2-17 (assembly GCF_044336695.1). Classification (NCBI taxonomy): domain Bacteria; kingdom Bacillati; phylum Actinomycetota; class Actinomycetes; order Kitasatosporales; family Streptomycetaceae; genus Streptomyces; species Streptomyces sp. SCA2-17. The sequence goes on along the minus strand of NZ_CP117521.1, from coordinate 1,331,457 downwards.
GCGGCCCCGGCTGCTCTTCGACTACTTCACCCAGCTGTTCGCGCAGGTCACCAACCCCCCGCTGGACGCCATCCGCGAGGAGCTCGTCACCTCGCTCATCTCCTCCCTCGGCCCGCAGGGCAACCTCCTGGAGCCCACCGCGGCCTCCTGCCGCAGCGTCACCCTGCCCTTCCCCGTCATCGACAACGACGAGCTCGCCAAGCTCATCCACATCAACGCCGACGGGGACATGCCGGGCCTTGCGGCCGTCACCCTCTCCGGCCTCTACCGCGTCGCCGGCGGCGGCGAGGCCCTGGCCGCCCGCCTCACGGAGATCTGCGCCGAGGCCGACGCCGCCATCGCCGGCGGCGCCCGCCTCATCGTCCTCTCCGACCGCCACTCCGACGCCGAGCACGCCCCGATCCCCTCGCTGCTGCTCACCTCAGCCGTCCACCACCACCTCATCCGCACCAAGCAGCGCACCCACGTGGGCCTGCTGGTCGAGGCGGGCGACGTCCGCGAGGTGCACCACGTCGCGCTGCTCATCGGCTACGGCGCGGCCGCCGTCAACCCGTACCTGGCGATGGAGTCCGTCGAGGACCTCGTCCGCGCAGGGACGTTCCTGCGGGACATCGAGGCCGAGGACGCGATCCGCAACCTCATCAAGGCCCTCGGCAAGGGCGTCCTGAAGGTCATGTCCAAGATGGGCATCTCCACCGTGGCCTCCTACCGCGGCGCCCAGGTCTTCGAGGCGATCGGCCTGGACGAGGGCTTCGTCGACACCTACTTCCACGGCACCACCACCAAGATCGGCGGCGCGGGCCTGGACGTCGTCGCCCGCGAGGTCGCCGCCCGCCACGCCAAGGCCTACCCGGCCACCGGCATCGCGGCCAGCCACCGCCGCCTCGACATCGGCGGCGAGTACCAGTGGCGCCGCGAGGGCGAGCCGCACCTGTTCGACCCGGACACCGTCTTCCGGCTCCAGCACGCCACGCGCGCCCGCCGCTACGACATCTTCAAGCAGTACACCGAGCGCGTGAACGAGCAGTCCGAGCGGCTGATGACGCTCCGCGGCCTGTTCTCCCTCACGACCGAGCGGGAGCCCGTCCCGCTCGACGAGGTCGAGCCCGTCAGCGAGATCGTCAAGCGCTTCTCCACCGGCGCCATGTCGTACGGCTCGATCTCCCGCGAGGCCCACGAGACCCTCGCCATCGCCATGAACCGGCTGGGCGGCAAGTCCAACACCGGCGAGGGCGGCGAGGACCCCGACCGCCTCTACGACCCCGAGCGCCGCTCCAGCATCAAGCAGGTCGCCTCCGGCCGCTTCGGCGTGACGAGCGAGTACCTCGTCAACTCCGACGACATCCAGATCAAGATGGCCCAGGGCGCCAAGCCCGGCGAGGGCGGCCAGCTGCCCGGCCACAAGGTCTACCCGTGGGTCGCCAAGACCCGGCACTCCACGCCCGGCGTCGGCCTGATCTCGCCGCCGCCGCACCACGACATCTACTCCATCGAGGACCTCGCCCAGCTCATCCACGACCTGAAGAACGCCAACCCGGCCGCCCGCATCCACGTGAAGCTGGTGTCCGAGGTCGGCGTCGGCACGGTCGCGGCGGGCGTCTCCAAGGCCCACGCCGACGTCGTCCTGATCTCCGGCCACGACGGCGGCACCGGCGCCTCGCCCCTGACGAGCCTCAAGCACGCGGGCGGCCCCTGGGAGCTCGGCCTCGCCGAGACCCAGCAGACGCTGCTGCTCAACGGCCTGCGCGACCGCATCGTCGTGCAGACCGACGGCCAGCTGAAGACCGGCCGCGACGTGGTCGTCGCCGCCCTCCTCGGCGCCGAGGAGTTCGGCTTCGCCACCGCCCCGCTCGTCGTCTCCGGCTGCGTCATGATGCGCGTCTGCCACCTGGACACCTGCCCGGTCGGCATCGCCACCCAGAACCCCGTCCTGCGCGAGCGCTTCAGCGGCAAGGCCGAATTCGTCGTCAACTTCTTCGAGTTCATCGCCGAGGAGGTCCGCGAGCTCCTCGCCGAGCTGGGTTTCCGCACCCTCCAGGAGGCCGTCGGCCACGCCGAACTCCTCGACACCGGCCGCGCCGTGACCCACTGGAAGGCCCAGGGCCTGGACCTCGCCCCGCTGCTGCACGTGCCGGAGCTGCCCGCCGGGGCCGTCCGCCACCGCACCACCGAGCAGGACCACGGCCTGGCCAAGGCCCTCGACAACGAGCTCATCGAGCTCGCCGCCGACGCCCTCGCGGTCTCCTCCGCCGAGGACGCCCGCCCCGTCCGCGCCCAGGTCGCCATCCGCAACATCAACCGGACCGTGGGCACCATGCTCGGCCACGAGGTCACCAAGCGCTTCGGCGGCGCCGGCCTGCCCGACGACACCATCGACATCACCTTCACGGGCTCCGCCGGCCAGTCCTTCGGCGCCTTCCTGCCCCGCGGCATCACCCTGCGCCTGGAGGGCGACGCCAACGACTACGTCGGCAAGGGCCTGTCCGGCGGGCGGATCGTCGTCCGCCCCGACCGCGGCGCGGACCACCTCGCCGAGTACTCGGTCATCGCCGGCAACACCCTCGCCTACGGCGCGACCGGCGGCGAGATGTTCCTGCGCGGCCGCGTCGGCGAGCGCTTCTGCGTCCGCAACTCCGGCGCCACCGTGGTCTCCGAAGGGGTCGGCGACCACGGCTGCGAGTACATGACGGGCGGCCGGGCCGTCGTCCTCGGCGAGACCGGGCGCAACTTCGCGGCCGGCATGTCCGGCGGCGTCGCCTACGTGATCGACCTCGACCCCGACAACGTCAACAAGGAGCTGGCCGCCGCCGTCGAACCCCTCGACGCCGCCGACCGGCAGTGGCTGCACGACGTCGTGCGCCGCCACCACGAGGAGACCGCCTCCACCGTCGCGGCCGGCCTCCTCGCCGGCTGGGACACCGCCGCCGGCCGTTTCAGCAAGGTCGTCCCGGCCACCTACAAGGCAGTGCTCGCCGCCAAGGACGCCGCCGAGCGAGCGGGTCTCTCCGAGACGGAGACCCACGAGAAGATGATGGAGGCGGCGACCAATGGCTGACCCCAAGGGCTTCCTGACCACCGGGCGCGAGGTCGCCGAGACCCGCCCCGTCGCCGAGCGCGTCCGCGACTGGAACGAGGTGTACGTCCCCGGCTCCCTGCTGCCGGTCATCAGCAAGCAGGCGAGCCGCTGCATGGACTGCGGCATCCCCTTCTGTCACAACGGCTGCCCGCTCGGCAACCTCATCCCCGAGTGGAACGACTACGCCTACCGCGACGACTGGCAGGCGGCCAGCGAGCGGCTGCACGCGACCAACAACTTCCCCGAGTTCACCGGCCGGCTCTGCCCCGCTCCCTGCGAGGCCGCCTGCGTCCTCGGCATCAACCAGCAGCCCGTCACCATCAAGAACGTCGAAGTCACCATCATCGACAAGGCCTGGGCCGCGGGCGACGTCACCCCCCAGCCGCCCGAGCGGCTCTCCGGCAAGACCGTCGCCGTCATCGGCTCCGGCCCCGCCGGCCTCGCCGCCGCCCAGCAGCTCACCCGCGCCGGCCACACGGTCGCCGTCTACGAGCGCGCCGACCGCATCGGCGGCCTCCTGCGCTACGGCATCCCCGAGTTCAAGATGGAGAAGCGGCACATCAACCGCCGCATCGAGCAGATGCGCGCGGAGGGCACCAAGTTCCGCACCGAGGTGGAGATCGGGCGCGACATCGACGCCGCCAAGCTCCGCAAGCGCTACGACGCCGTCGTCATCGCCGCCGGCGCCACCACCTCCCGCGACCTGCCCGTCCCCGGCCGCGACCTCAAGGGCATCCACTTCGCGATGGAGTACCTGCCCATGGCCAACAAGGTGCAGGAGGGCGACCTGACGGTCTCCCCGATCACCGCCGAGGGCAAGCACGTCGTCGTCATCGGCGGCGGCGACACCGGCGCCGACTGCGTCGGCACGGCCCACCGCCAGGGCGCGGCCTCCGTCACCCAGCTGGAGATCATGCCGCGGCCGGGAGAGGAGCGGAACGCGAACCAGCCCTGGCCGACCTTCCCCATGCTCTACAAGGTCACCTCGGCCCACGAGGAGGGTGGCGAGCGGATCTACTCCGTCTCCACCACGCACTTCGAGGGCGACGAGGACGGCAACGTCCAGTGGCTGCACCTCGTCGAGGTGGAGTTCACCGGCGGCAAGCTGGAGCAGAAGCCCGGCACCGAGCGCCGCATCCCCGCCCAGCTCGTCACCCTCGCCATGGGCTTCACCGGCACCGACCGGCAGAACGGCCTCGTCGAGCAGTTCGGCCTGGAGCTGGACACCCGCGGCAACATCGCCCGCAACGCCGACTACGCCACCAACGTCCCCGGCGTGTTCGTCGCCGGTGACGCCGGGCGCGGCCAGTCCCTCATCGTCTGGGCCATCGCCGAGGGCCGCTCCGCCGCCCGGGGCGTGGACCGCTACCTCACCGGCACCAGCACCCTGCCGGCCCCGGTCCGCCCGACGGACCGCGCCCTGACGGTCTGACAGCCCGGCCCGTCCCGGAATCCGGCTCGTCCCGGAAAAAGCTCGCGGCGCCTGCCCCACCCCGACCACAGGTGGCAGGCGCCGCGCTGTCACGTCCCCCTGCCGGACCCCTCACCCGGCCTGGTGCACTATCAGGTCGCGGAACTCCACCTTCGCGTCCTCGGTGTACACCCCCACGCTGCCCTCCCGGTAAGGACGCTCCCGGTCCTCGTAGGCGACCAGCCCCTGCCCGCCGACGCTCACCTCCATGCGCGCCCCGCGCTGCGCCACCCGCACCGACGACCACGCGCCGATGGGGAACCGCCCCTGGCCGGTCGCCAGGAAGCGCTGCCCGCCCCCGTAGGCGGGGTCGCGCTTGCCGAGCTCCCAGCCGTTCGGCTTGAGGGTGATGTAGTAGAAGTGCTCGGGGTCGGTGTACGCCCACAGCAGCCACGGCACCTCCCACGGGTTGGGCTCGGGCGTGCGCAGCTGGGCGACCGTGCGCATGCGCGCCTCGAAGTCCACGTCCTCGAAGCGGGCCGTGGAGACGATCAGCCCGGCGTGGGTCTCGTCCGGCACCCGGGAGGGCTTGGGGGAGAGGAAGAGGCCGTCGTGGCGGCCGATGTTCTCGCCGTGGCCGTCGAAGACCGACCGCCACGGGCCGTGGACCGATCCCTCGGCCCACGGCCGGCCCGGCCCGCCGTCACCGGGCCAGAGGCTGCTCACCGCGAGGGCGGCGCCCGCCACCGCGAGGGCGGCGAGCAGCGTGAGACCGAGCAGCCGCTGAACTCTCGTCATGCCGTCGAGTATGACCCCGGCCCCTCGGTGCGGGTGGTGATCAGCCCGGCGGGGCCGCCGTCATCCGCATCGGCGCCGAAATCCTCCGCGAGCTGGGCGATGATGCGGTCGGTGGCGTGGCCGTCCCCGAAGGGATTGCCGGCCGTGGCCATCCGCGCGTAGGCGGCAGGATCATCCAAAAGGTGGACGGTGGCCTCCAGGATGGCCTCGGGGTCGGTGCCCACGAGCCGGGCGGCGCCGGCCTCGACGGCCTCGGGGCGCTCGGTGGTGGTGCGCAGGACGAGGGCCGGCTTGCCGAGGGTGGGGGCCTCCTCCTGGATGCCGCCGGAGTCGGTGAGGACCAGGTCGCAGGCGGCGAGGGTGGCGGAGAAGTCGAGGTAGCCGAGCGGTTCGGCGATCGCGATGTGCGGGTGGCCGGTCAGCTCGGGCAGGAGGGCGTCGCGGACGGCGGGGCTCTTGTGGAGCGGCAGCACCATCTCCACGTCGCCCCGGTCGGCGAGCCGCCGCAGGGCGTTGCCCATGGAGCGCATCACGGCGCCCTGGTTCTCGCGGCGGTGCAGCGTGACGAGGACGCGCCGCAGGCCGGTGCGGAAGAGGCTGCGGCCGGTGCCCTCTTCCAGCACCCACAGGAGGTTGTCGATGACGGTGTTGCCGGTGGTGAACACCTCGGCCCCGGGAACGCCTTCGGCCGTCAGGTGGTCCGCGGCCCGCTGCGTGGGCGCGAAGTGCCAGCGCGCCATCCGGCCTATCAGGCGGCGGTTGAGCTCCTCGGGGAAGGGGTTGTCGAGGACGCCGGTGCGCAGCCCCGCCTCGACGTGGGCGATGGGGATGCGCTCGTAGAACGCGGCGAGGGCGCCCGTCAGGGCGGTGGTGGTGTCGCCCTGGACGATGACGAGGTCGGGGCGCTCGGCCCGGACGACCTCGCCGAGGCCGTCCACGAGGCGGGCCGTGAGCGTGGACAGCTGCTGCCGGTCGCGCATGACGTCGAGCCGGGCGTGGACCGGGACGCGCAGGAGGTCCAGCATCTGGTGGAGCATCTCGCGGTGCTGGCCGGTGGTGACGACGAGCGGTTCGAAGAGCGGGGAGAGCGCCATGGCACGGGCCACGGGCGCCAGTTTGATGGCCTCGGGTCGGGTGCCCAGCACGAGCATGGCGCGTACGGGCGCGGTGATGAGGTCAGCGGACATGGTTCTCCCTGGGAAGGGCCTGTCGGGCGTGGGGGTTCGGTTCAGGTGCGCGCGGTCTTCAGCCACGTCTGCTTGCCGGTGAGCATCCGCCACAGCCCCCACCAGCCGGCCGCGAACCAGATGTAGCCGTAGAAGATGAAGACGTGGGAGAGCAGGATCGAGCGCACGAGCCCGAGGCCGCGTTCGCGTCTGCGGTAGACGAAGCCGTACGCGTAGGCGGCGGTGAAGGACAGCACGTACGGGCCGATGATCCACATCGGGGTGATCAGCGGGCGCCCGGCCTGCACGGAGCCGATGACGGTGCCGGCGACCGCGACCAGGAAGGACAGCGGCAGCAGCGAGGTGAGCAGGATGAGGACCGGGCTGGAGAGGTGGTAGAGCAGGTCGACGGCGGCACGGGTGGGGACGGAGCGCAGGATCAGCGGCACCAGCCCCGCCGACTGCAAGTGCCCCTGGAACCAGCGCGAGCGCTGGCGGACCAGGCGGCGGACGTCGAGCACGGCCTGCTGCGAGACCGCGGCCGCGGTGCAGTGCTGGTTGGTCCAGCCACGGGCGATGAGCCGGACCCCGAGGTCGAGGTCTTCGGTGAGGGAGTCGCTCCAGGGCCCGCCCTCCTGACCCGGGACGGCGAGGGAGTCGAGCGCGGCGAGCCGCATGAACTGTCCGTTGCCGCCCATTCCGACGCTGCCGATATAGCGCCGGGCGCACTGGAAGATATCGCCGTAGATGACGAATTCCATGTCCTGGAGCCGGGCCAGCAGGCCCAGGTGGCGGTTGTACATGCGCACGCCGATCTGGGTGGCACCGACGCGCGGATTGTCGAAGAAGGGGTCGACGGACTGGACCACGTGTTCGTCGAGCCGGCCGTCGGCGTCGACGACGCAGATGATGACGTCGTGCGGGTCGTAGCCGTCCATGAGGCCCGACTCGCGCAGGTGGCGGATTCCGGCGTTGAGGGCGGCGCCCTTGCCGCGGCGCGCGTTCGGCAGGGTGCGCTGCAGGAGGCGGACGCGCTCGGGGTCGGCGGCGCGGGCGATGTCGGCGGTGCCGTCGTCGGAGGCGTCGTCGATCACCAGGGCCAGGAAATTACCGGCGGGCAGGGCAGTGATCCGGGCGAGGCTCTCCGCGAGGACCTTTTCCTCGTTCAGGCAGGCGAGCAGAAAGACGTACAGGCGTTGTTGCCGGGGGCCCCGGACGCGGCGCATCCGGCGCCGGGAGAGCAGGAACAACGTGGTGTTGTAGCAGCCCGCCATCACGATGATGGCGATGGCGGATCCCAGCAGGACCTCGCCGGTCAAGGCCGGCTGCCGGTGGTTCCGGCGGGCGCGCCGCCTTCCGGAGCGGTGCCGCCGAGCGTGCCGCGGGCCGCGAACCAGAGTTTCACGGCGATGATGACGAACGCGCTCGTGCAGTAGAGCAGGAATCCGGCCCCGGCGGCTTCTTGCAGTCCTTTGGCAAAAGGAATGCCCGGTAGCACTTGGGGCGCGACCGTCAGCCCGGCCATGGGCAGGACGGAGCCCAGAGCGGGTTTTCCGTACATGAGTTCCCCCCGAATTGCGCCTCTCGATGACGAGGCAAGGCATGCGCAGGGAAGGTATCAGATCAGACCAGTATTACTGTCGGACTTGGTGGCTATTGTTGGAGCGGAATCTCAAATTCGAAGAACCTACCGGTCGTTATGCCTGATCATGGCCGGATGTGACGGGTGTGATTTCTGGTCTGCACCAATAGCCGTGTACGGAACTGCCCGCTCAGGACCGAAGTTGTCTATTGACATGCATCCTTCCTGGCCAGAAGAATCTGGCGACTGTCGGGCCCCTGAGGCAACGGGGGTGGCGACCGCAGCATTACCAGGGGGAATTCCATGCAAAACAAGCGAGGGAGATCCAGGAAAGTCCGGATCTCCGCCATCGCCATGCTCCTCGCCGCCCTGCTGGGCGGTGTCCTGTTTTCCTGGTCCGCCGGTGCCGCGATATCCGGGACCAAACCCCGCAGCACCGACGCCGTGAACCCGCTCGCACTCTCTCCGGAGAGCAGGAAACAACTCACCGCCGCGGCCAAGGAACGGGTCGCCAACGACCGGCTCCGCCGCAAGGGCGCCCTCACGGTCACCCCGGCGCCCGGCGCGGGCGTGAAGACCGCCGTCGCCGCGGCCGCGCTCGCCGCGCCGGCCGGCACCTCGGCCCTCGTCCTCTACGACAACACCGGCCCCTACGGGCAACTGGGCGAGCTCTACGCCATGGCGACCGCCAACCTCGCCGGCCACTTCGGCACCGTCACCGCCAAGCCCGTCTCGGCCTACACCGCCGGCATGGTCAACCAGTACACCGCCACGGTCTACCTCGGCTCGACCTACTACGGGGGCACCGTCCCCGACGCCGTTCCCGCCGCCTTCTACCAGGACGCCATGGCCACCAGCCGGCCCGTCACCTGGATCGGCGACAACATCTGGAACATGGCCGGCGCGGTCGGCATCGCCCAGTTCAAGCAGAAGTACGGCTGGGACCCCACCAACTCGTTCTACGAGAGCGGCGGTTCCGTCGGCAACATCAACCAGGTCACGTACAAGGGCCAGCAGCTGACCCGGCAGATCCCCGCCGGCCAGGACGGGGGAGTGCTCCACCCCGCCCTCGTCACCGGCCCGGGCATCCCGGCCGTCACCCGCCTCGCCGACGCCAAGGACGGCACGACCGGCGCCGTCAGCCCCTGGGCGATCCGCTCCTCCAACCTCACCTATCTCGGTGAGATCCCCTTCGCGTACGTCTCCGAGAGCGACCGCGTCATCGTCTTCGAGGACCTCCTCTTCGACGCCCTCGCGCCCTCGACCGCCGAGCGCCACCGGGCCTTCGTCCGCCTGGAGGACATCAGCCCCAAGTCCGACCCGGCCCAGCTGCGGACCATCGCGAACTACCTCAAGGCGCAGAAGATCCCGTACGGGATCAACGTCATCCCCGTCTACACCGACCCCAAGGGCACCTACAACAACGGCGTCCCCGAGACGATCACCCTGGCCCAGGCCCCGGCCCTCGTCACCGAGCTCAAGAACATGATCGCGGGCGGCGCCGTCCTGATGAACCACGGCTACACCCACCAGTACGGCACGGCCAACAACCCGTACAACGGCGTCACCGGCGACGACTTCGAGTTCTTCCGCGCCCACGTCGACACGGCGGACAACGTCGTCCTCGACGGGCCGCCCGCCGAGGACTCCACCGTCTGGGCCCAGAGCCGCGTCACCCAGGCCCTGGCCGGATTCACCGCCGCCGGACTGCCCAAACCGGCCTTGTGGACCACTCCGCACTACGCGGCCTCCGCCACCGACTACCGTGTCCTCGGCCAGAACTACTCCGCACGCCTGGAGCGCTCGTTGTACTTCGCCGGCACGCTCACCGGTGGCACACCGGACAACAGCCGCTACATCGGCCAGTTCTTCCCGTACGCCGTCAAGGACGTCTACGGGACGACCGTCCTGCCCGAGAACATCGGCAACTACGAGCCCGAGCCGTACAACAACCACCCGCCGCGGCTGCCCGCCGACCTCATCGCCTCCGCCAAGGCCAACCTGGCCGTCCGCGACGGTGTGGCCAGCTTCTTCTACCACCCCTACTACCCGCTGGCGCCGTTGCAGCAGACGATCGAGGGCATCAAGGCCCTCGGCTACACCTTCGTCGGCCCCACGGACCTGAACCAGTGAGCGCCGGGAGGAGGGCGGCCGGTGCGCTGCTCGCGGCCGCCCTCCTCCTCGCCGGGTGCCTCACGGGCTGCTCCTCGGGCGGCCCCGACGGGGACTCCGGCGAGGAGACGCCGCCCGGCCCGAGCGCCCGCCCCGACGACGGGAAGGCGACCGGTATGCGCGGCATCACCCTCCCCTCCTGGAACACCGGCGACTACTCCGGCCCCGACGCCGCCCCGTACCTGCGGCAGATCGCCGCCACCGGCGCCCGCTGGGTGACCTTCACCCCCACCTGGTACCAGGACGGCACCGGCGACGCGGGCATGCACACCACCGGCGAGACCGCCGGCGACGACGCCCTGCGGCACGTCATCGGCGTCGCCCACAAGACCGGCCTCAAGGTCATGCTCAAGCCGCACGTCGACCTCGTGAAGGGCGGCGACCGGGCGAGCATCCGGCCCGGTGACCCCGACGCCTGGTTCACCGCGTACGAGCGCTTCATCACCCACTACGCGACGCTCGCCGCCGACACGAAGACGGAGCAGCTCGCCGTCGGCACCGAACTGGCCGGCACCTCCCGCGACGGCTCCCGCTGGAGCAAGGTCGTCCGCGCCGTCCGCGACCGCTACCGCGGCCCCCTGACCTACGCCGCCAACTACGACGAATACCGCACCGTCGCCTTCTGGGACGACCTCGACGTCATCGGCATCGACGCCTACTGGCCCCTCGCCGAGCGTCCCACGACCGACACGGACCGGCTCCGCGACGCCTGGAAGCCCATCACCGCCGAGCTCGCCGCCTTCTCCGCCCGCCGGCACCGCAAGATCCTCTTCACCGAGGCCGGCTACGTCAGCCAGCGCGGCACCACCACCGCCCCCTACTCCTGGACCGTCAGCAAGAGCGGCGGCGAGGACGAACAGGCCGCCGCCTACGAGGCGCTGCTCACCGCACTCGACGGAAAGCCCTGGTGGGCGGGGGTCTGCTGGTGGATGTGGGACGACTGGCCCGACGCCGGCGAAACCCCGCGCCGCCTCGCGTACACGCCCCACGGCAAGCCGGCGGAGAAGGTGCTGCGACAGCACTGGAAGTGAGGGGCGGGCCCCTTTCACCGCCTCCGGTCCACCGGGAAGAGCGCCGTGACCTCCCAGCCGCCCTCCGGCGCGGGCCCCGCCCGTAGCAGGCCGCCCATCGCCTTCGCGCGCTCGCTCAGGCCCACCAGGCCGAAGCCGCCGCCCCGGGCCTTCTCCGGGAGCGCGGCCGCGTTCTTGCCGTCGTCGGCGATGCGCAGCTCGACGCCCGCGGGCACCCCGCGGATGCCGATCCGTACGGCCGTGGCGTCCGCGGCGTGCTTGCGGATGTTGGTGAGGGCCTCGCGGACGACGCGGTGCACGCCCGCGGCGACCTCGGCGGGGATCCAGCCCTCCAGCCCCTGCTCGATGTAGAGGACGACGGGCGGCCCCGTGCGCGCGAAGGCCTCGGTGAGCGCACGCACCTCGGGCAGCCCGGCGACCGGCTCCGTCTCCGCCTCTCCCTCCCGCAGCACGCTCACCAGGCGGCGCATCGCGCCGAGCGCCTCCCCCGCGGACGTCTCGATGCGCTCGAACGCACCGGCCGCCGCGGGCCCCTCCACCGCGGTGAAGCGGGCGGCCTGGGCCTGCACGGCGATGCCGGTGATGTGGTGGGCGACGAGGTCGTGGAGCTCGCGGGCGAGTTCGAGGCGCTCCGCGGTGCGGACGGCGGTCAGATCCCGTACGCGCTGGCCGGCGTGGCTGCGCAGGAGCAGCGAGTACGTGCCCACGACGACCAGCAGCATCGAGAACAGGGCCGTGAACCACTCGGGGTTGAGGTCGCGCATGGGCGCGGCCACGACGGCGACGGCGAGCAGCGGGCCGAGGATCCCCGCGACGCGGTTCGAGGACTTGCTGACGACGAGGGTGAAGAGGACGAGCAGGGCGACGTCCTCGCCCATGCCCCACACGATGCGGGGGTGCGGCCCGATCATCAGGGCGGCGGAGGAGACGAGGGAGACCGCGGCCGCGACGGACGCCCGTACGGTCAGCGGGATCCACCCGTAGGGCACGGCACACAGGCAGACGAGGACGCCCGAGGCGAGGACGATGGCGTGCGGCTCGCTCGGCTGCCGGGTGAGCGCGATGCCCTCCAGGCCCACGAGGCAGAGCAGGACGGCCCCGAGCGCGGCCTTCGCGAAGGCCGCCCGCCGGGGGTGGCGGAGGGCCCAGCCGGCCCACCTGGTCACGTGCCGCCCGCGGCCAGCCCGCTCTCCCAGGCCCAGGCGGCGATCTCGACGCGGTTGCGGGCGTCCAGCTTCGTCTGCACGTTGGCCAGGTGGGTCTTGACCGTGGACAGCGACACGAAGAGCTCGGCGGCGATCTCGGCGTTGGTCGCGCCGCGGGCCAGGCAGCGCACGACGTCGGCCTCGCGGTCGGTCAGCGGCTCGGAGGGGGCCCGCGCCGGGCCCGCGGGGCCGCCGGGGGCCATGTCGCGCAGGAGGCGGACGGTGATGGCGGGGGAGATGAGGGAGTCGCCGACGGCGGCCGCGTGCACGGCCTCGACCAGCATGGCGGGGCTCGCGTCCTTCAGGAGGAAGCCGGAGGCGCCGTTGCGGAGCGCGGTGTGCACGTATTCGTCGAGGTCGAAGGTGGTGACGATGACGATGCGCGGGCGCCCGCCGAGCCCCGGCCGGGAGGCCGTGCGCTCCGACAGGCGGCGGGTGACCTCCAGGCCGTCGAGCTTGGGCATCCGGATGTCGAGGAGCAGCACGTCGGGCTCGTGCTCCTCGACGGCGGCCAGGGCGGCCTCGCCGTCCACGACGTCGGCGACGACCTCGATGTCGGGCTGGCTCTCCAGGATCATGCGGAAGCCGGTGCGGACCATCTCCTGGTCGTCCGCGATGACCACGGTGATCGCCATACTCGTTCCTTGCGGTCCCTTGCGCTGTGCTGACCGTGCGGCGGTGCCCGCCGTACGGGGTTACTCCCCGGTGCCGCGGACGGCCCGGCGGGCGGCGAGGCGGCGCACGCCGTAGGCGCCGCCGCCGAGGGCGAGCAGGCCGACGCCGCCCGCGAGGGCAGGGGCGCCGATGTCGTGCCGGCCCTTGATGACCTCGCCCGCTTCGACGACCCGCTTGACGGGGTTGCTGGAGGCGGCGTGGAGCGTGCGCGGGCGGTGCGGGGCCTGCGGCTCGTCGCTGTTGCGCACGGTGACGACATGGCCGGAACCGGTGGTGGTGCCGGGGGCGTGCCCGGTGCCCTTGATGTCCTTGACGCCCTTGTGGGGGACCGCGGTGGCCTCGGCGCCGTCGGGGGTGTGCCGCAGGGTGCCGGAGGCGAAGTCGTAGTAATTGGTCAGCTGGGCCCCGTCGAGGGAGGCGCGCAGCGTGGGCTTCGCGGTGTCCCCGCCGAGGATGCGCAGGTGGAGCCGGTCGATGTCGGCCGCGGGGCGGGACGCGTCGATGGTGTGCTGCTGCTTGCCGTGCTTGGTCACCGTCACCGACGTGCCGCGCTCGCCGGAGGCCAGCTGGGCGCGGCTGCCGTCGGGCAGCTGGACCTGCCGGACGACCACGGGGCGCCCCGAGCCGCTGTCCCTGCCGCCGGAGGAGCGGGCGTCCGCGGCGAGCGCACCGGCCGTCGGCCAGGCGACCGCGCCGACGGCGGCGGCGAGGACGGTGGCGGCGGCGATGCGGTGCTTGGCGGACACGGGGTCCCTCTTCCGTAACGGTCGGCTCGGTCTGCGGCCGCCGGTCGGCGGACCACGACTTCACGTTACGGGCCTTTACGGCGCCCACACCTCGACTGTCCGACCATTCTCACCTCGGCCGAAAGGATGACGAGGGCCCTCCCACGTCATACCGGAGTCGCGTGCGCGGGCTCCGGAGGAGGACACGCGATTGCGCCGTCCGGGCGTCGAGGGCCCTCCGAACGGCGCAACGGCGGGGGAGGCGGGGCGCCCCCGGGGCGCCGCGGAACCCCCGCCGCCGCAACGGCGCTCCGCCGAGGCGGCGAGGGGCCGGCGGAATCACCGAGGACCCCGCACCGTACGGGACCGCAAAGCCCCGCGGGGCTATCCGCCCAGGCTCGCCGCCGCGCTCTTGATGTCCGCCGCGAATGTGCTCACCTCGGTGTAGACGCCGGGGTAGTGCGGCCGCGCGCAGCCCTGCCCCCAGCTGACGATGCCGACCTGGATCCACGCGCCCGCCCCGTCCTTGCGGAACATCGGGCCGCCGGAGTCGCCCTGGCACGTGTCGACGCCGCCCTGGTCGAGGTATCCGGCGCAGATCTCCTCGCCGGGTATGAGGTTGCCGTAGGCCTGCTGGCAGGCGGTGTCGTCGACGAAGGGCACGGTGGCCTTCAGCAGGTACCGCTGCTGGCTGCCGCCCTCGCGGTCCGCGCCCCAGCCGGCGATCGTGAACGTGCCGTTGTTGTACGCGGTGGTGCCGGCGACCTTGAGCGTCGGCAGGTCGACCGGCTTGGCGAGCTTGATCAGCGCCCAGTCCTTGCCGGAGCCGTTGTAGCCGGGCGCCTGGAGGACCTGGGTGGACTTGACCTTGACGGCCTGCGAGGAGTTGAGGTCGGCGACTCCGGCGGTGGCCGTGATGGAGGTGTTGGCGCCGCTGCCGCCGACGCAGTGCGCGGCGGTGAGGACGATCTGCTGGGTGTAGAGCGCGCCGCCGCAGCCCATGGACAGCCGCACCATCCACGGGAACTCGCCCTGCTGGGCGGGGGTGCCGCCGACGACGCCCTCGTGCGGGCGCGCGTCGCGCGGGCCGTCGGCGAGGGCGGACCCGGCGGTGAAGGTGAGCGCGGCGAGGGCCGCGGCGCCGACGGCGAGGGTTCTCCTGAGCGTGCCGAGGAAGAGGAAGGAACGCAACGGTCTTCCTTTCGTGGGAGGTTGCGCGCGAATGTCAGGCTCATGACAATCCCGGCCGTCCGATTACCGGAATCGAGCCTTCGCTGCGCGGTGCGATTATGAGCAGCGAACGAACGTGCGACAAGCACTCCGTTTCGGCCAGTCGTCCCGCCGGCGCCGCGCGCCGTACCGCCGACCGCCGTAAGCCGTACCGCCGGTGCCGCGCCCTGCCGCCGCACCGCACCGCCCCCGTACAGTGGAGTGAGGGGACCCCAGGGGGTGGTCACGCGTGGGCACCGGGACCGGGACGGGACACGGCGTCGAGATCGTGCACGGCTTCCCGCACATCGCGACCGTGCGCGCCGCGATCACCGCGCTGTACAAGCGCCTCTCCTACGACACGGTGCACACCTTCGAGCTCAGCGTGCCCCCGGCCGAGGTGGCCTTCGACGACGACGAGAACCCCTACCTCGGCGTGCAGCGCGTGGCCGGCGCGATGGTGCGCCACCTGCGCCTGCCGGACGCCCGGATGATCGTCAGCTTCCGCGACATGCGGCATGCGGGAAGCGTCGAGCTCGCGGCCGGCCCGGAGTACTTCATCGAGCTCAACTCCCGCTTCAAGGCCCACCGCAAGGACATCGGCGCCGCCCTCTCCCACGAGGTCATGCACGTCTACCTGCACCGGCTGGGCCTCGCCTTCCCCGGCACCCGGGACAACGAGATCCTCACCGACACCGCCGCCGCCTACCTCGGCTCCGGCTGGCTGCTCCTCGACGCCTACCGCGAGTCGGCCGTCTCTACGCAGAAGCTCGGCTACCTCACCCCGGAGGAGTTCGGCTACGTCCTCGCCAAGCGGGCGCAGGCCTTCGGCGAGGACCCCTCCCCGTGGTTCACCAGCCCCCAGGCGTACGAGGCGTACACCAAGGGCCTCGCGGAGGCGCGGCGCGACGGCCGCCGGCCCCCGCTCGCCGCGGCCGGCCGGCTCGGCCGCCACCGCTACGCCCGCGACCGCCGCGCCGTGCGGAACGCCGGGCGCAGCGCGCCGTCCGGCTGGGGCTACGCCTTCGAGGGGCACGACCCGCTGCGGGTGAGCTTCCCGTGCCCCACGTGCCACCAGCGGATCCGGGTGCCGGTGCGGGGGAGCGTACGGGTGCGGTGCGGGCTGTGCCGGTCGGTGCTGGAGTGCGACACCTGACCGGCGCCGGGGCAGGCCTCGTGCCGGTGGCCTACGACGACTGCCCGTAGCAGAGGCAGAAGGGGTGCCCCGCGGGGTCGTTGAACACCAGGAACCCCTTCTCCTTGCCGCCGCTGTCGTGCAGGAACTCCGCCCCCAGCGCGGCCACCTCACCCCGGGCCCGCTCCACGTCCTCCCGCGTCTCCACCTCGAAGTCCAGGTGGAACTGCTGCGGGAAGGCCGGGTCCGGCCAGCGCGGCGGCCGGTGGTCCTTCGCCTCCTGGAAGGCGATCCGCTCGCCCGCGGGCGAGGTCAGCCACACCCAGGACGGGTCGGAGGCGTCCACCTCCCAGTCGAGGATCCGGGCGTAGAAGCCGGCCAGCGCGGCCGGGTCGGGGCAGTCGACGACGGGATACATCAGTTTCGCGATCACGAATCGATCCTGCCCCGTCGCGGACAGGAGTCCAACACCCGTACCGCTTTTGTCCATGGGCGTCACGCCCCCCACCCTCCACTGTGTGCCCGTGGCCATCGGTACCGGTCCCTCGGTACTGGTCCCTCGGTACCGAGGAGGAGGACAGAGTGGACGCCGACGCCCCGCGCACCCCCACCCGTCGCACCGTGGTCACCACGGGCGCCGCCGCCGGGCTCGCCGCACTCACCGGCCTCCCCGGGCTCACCGGGACGGCCTCCGCCGCGGCCCCGGCCGCCGAAGCCGTCCTGCGGTCCGCCGCCCTCGACGTCCGCGTCAGCACCGCCTTCCCCTACGTGATCTCCTACACCGACCGCACCACCGGCGACGTCGTCCACGGCCAGGAGGACCCGGTCACCTCCCTGCTCGTGGACGAGAAGGAACACACCCCCCACGTCACCTCCACCGTCCGCGGCGACCGCGCCGTGTACGTCCTCGCCCTCGCCGGCGGCACGCGCGTCGACGTCGAGATCCGCGTCGCCGGCACGCGTCTCGACTGGCGGGTCACCCGCATCACGGACACCCCCGCCCTGCGCATCGGCACCCTGCGCATCCCCGGCCTCGCCCTGCTCAGCGTCCGCAGCACCCAGCCCGGCGCCGAGCTCCTCGCCGCCCGCATCCAGCTCGACAAGGCCAAGAGCGGCGACACCCTCGTCCGCCCCGGCCCGGACACACTCGCCGACGAGGCGCCCATCGGCTGCGCCTACGCCGTCGTCAGCACCGGCCGGCTCGCCGCCGCCGTCGACACCAACACCGTCCAGGACCGGCCGGACGCCGCCACCGCCTGGGAGAACGGCCGCCTCCGGCGGCAGACCCGCACCCGGCCCTACGGGACCGAGGCCCGGATCACCTGTGGCCAGTGGACCCACCGGGCCGCCGGCGCGGCCACCGCCGATACCGAGCCCCTGCCCCGCGCCACCGTCATCGTCACCCGCGACCGCAACGGCGACGGCCGCGCCGACTGGCAGGACGCGGCCATCGCCCTGCGCGACGTCATGACCGCGCCGCTCGGCGCCGCCGAACAGCACCTGCGCGTCGTCCCCCACATCCCGTTCAACTTCGCGAGCCAGGCCACGAACCCCTTCCTCGCCACCCTCGACAACGTCAAGCGCATCGCCCTCGCCACGGACGGGCTGCGCCAGTTCACCCTCCTCAAGGGCTACCAGTCCGAGGGCCACGACTCCGCCCACCCCGACTACGGCGGCAACTACAACGCCCGCGCCGGCGGCCTCACCGACCTCAACACGCTCCTGCGCGCCGGAAAGAAGTGGAACAGCGACTTCGCCGTGCACGTCAACACCACCGAGTCCTACCCCGTCGCCCACGCCTTCTCCGAGACCCTCGTCAACCGCGACGACCGGCAGTGGGACTGGCTCGACCAGTCGTACCGGATCGACCCCCGGCGCGACCTCCTCTCCGGCGACGTCGTCCGCCGCTTCCGGCAACTGCGCGCCGAGACCGACCCCGCCCTGACCACCCTCTACATCGACGTCTTCCGCGAATCCGGCTGGAACTCCGACCGGCTGCAGCGCGCCCTGCGCGACCAGGGCTGGCAGATCGCCACCGAATGGGGCCACGGCCTGGAACGCTCCAGCCTCTGGGCGCACTGGGCCAACGAGACCGACTACGGGCCCGACACCTCGCGCGGCATCAACTCCCGCCTCATCCGCTTCCTCCATCACCACCACAAGGACGTCTTCGCCGACAAGTGGCCCCTCCTCGGCACGGCCAAGCTCGGCACCTTCGAGGGCTGGCAGGGCAAGACCGACTGGGCGCCCTTCCACCGCCTGCTGTGGACCGAGAACCTCCCCGCCAAATACCTCCAGGCCCACCCGATCCGCACCTGGGGCGAGCACGAGATCACCTTCGAGGGCCCGGCGCGCACCGCCGTCAGCGACGCCGACGGCACCCGCACCATCACCACGGACGGGCGCGTGGTCTACAAGGGCGGGCTCTACCTGCTGCCCTGGGAGCCGCGCGAGGCCCTCGACCCGGCCAAGCTCTACCACTACAACCCCGCGGGCGGCACCACCTGCTGGCGCCTGCCGCGCGGCTGGGCCGGCCGGAAGACGGTCGTCCGCCACCGGCTCACCGACCAGGGCCGCGCCGACCCCGCCGAGCTGCCGGTCCGCGGCGGCGAAGTCACCATCGAGGCCGAGGCCGGGCAGCCGTACGTCCTCACCCGCGGCCACGGCCGCTCCCCGCGGCCCGCGTGGGGCGAGGGCACACCGCTGTACGACCCCGGCTTCCACTCCGGCAGCCTCGACGGCTGGCGGGTCACCGGCCCCGCAGCCGTCGAGCGCAGCCCGCTGGGCGACTACGAGCTCGTCGTCCGCGCCGGAGCGGCGGCCGCGGTGAGCCAGCGGCTCGCCCGGCTGAAACCCGGCACGTACGCCGCGTCCGTGCAGGCCGAGGTCGGCGCCACCGCGGGGGAGCGGCGCCGGGCCGGCCTGCACGTCCGCACCGCCGACGGCGTCACCGCCGCCACCTGGACGGACACCTCCACCGCCGGCAACCACGTCGCCGCCGACCGCAAGCACGGCACCCGCTTCCAGCGGATGTTCACCCGCTTCACCGTCCCGGCGGGCGGCGGGCCCGTCACCCTCACGCTCACCGTCGCCGCGGGCAGCGCGCGGGTACGGTTCGACGCCTTGCGGGTCGTCGCCACCGGCCGCCCGGCCACGCGGCCCGGCGCCCTCCTCCACGAGGACTTCGAGAACGTCCCCCAAGGCTGGGGCCCCTTCGTCAAGGGCGACGCCGGCGGCGCCACCGACCCGCGCACGCACATCGCCCAGCGGCACGCCCCGTACACGCAGCGGGGCTGGAACGGCAAGGCGATAGACGACGTCATCGACGGCACGCAGTCCCTGAAGTCCCGCGGCGAGAACACCGGGCTCGTCTACCGCACCGTGCCCCACACCGTGCGCTTCCGGCCCGGGCGGCGCTACCGGATCGCGTTCCGCTACGAGAACGAGGCCGACGGGCAGTACGCGTGGATCACCGGCGTGGACGCGCCCGAGGGCCGCGAACTGCACCGCACGCCCCTGCCCGCCGCCCATGCCCCGGCCACGCACACGTACGAGTTCACGGCGCCGGAGGCGGGCGAGGCGTGGGTCGGGCTGCGCAAGACCGGCGACAGCGGGACGGCGGAGTTCGTCCTGGACGGCTTCACGGTGTACGAGACGGGTGAGGCTCCCGGACTCTCGTGAAGCACTCTGGTGAAGCACACCCCCATGCGCGAAGATCGGCCCACTGCGCCGACACCGCGGGAGGCCGGGACCCATGTACCAGACATGGATGCGCTACTTCACCCCCGGCCCCGTCCACCACCGCCTCGGCCTCGTGTGCCTCGGCGTCGGCCTCCAGCACGGCGCGCTGCCGGCCGTCGGGCCCCGCACCCTCGACCACCACGTCGCCGTCGTCATCCACGCCGGCAGCGGGTGGCTGTGCACCCCCGACGGCCACCACCGTACGGTCACGGCCCCCGCGCTGCTCTGGCTGGCCCCCGGCGTCCCCCACCACTACGGCGCCGCCGACGGCACCGGCTGGGACGAGAGCTTCGTCGACTTCACCGGCCCCGCCGTCGCCGCCTACACGGAACTCGGCTGCATCGAACCCCACCGGCCCCTCGTGCCCCTCACCGACACCACGGCCGCACGCACCGCCGTCCACCGCATCGCCCGCGCGGCGCGCCGCGGCAACCCGCTCCTGGAGATCGAGACGTCCGCGGCCGTCCACGAACTCCTCGTCGCCCTGCGCCGCGCCCGTGCCGACACCACGCCCGGCGGCGAACCCGTGCTCCAGGCCCTCGCCCGGGACGCCTTCCTCCCCCTGACCGTCGCCCAGCACGCCGCCCGGCACGGCATGACCCCCGCCGAACTGCGCGCCGCGGTGCGCCGCGGGGCCGGGTGCAGCCCCAAGGACTACCTCCTGAACATCCGCCTCGGCCGCGCCAAGGAGCTCCTCGCCGCCACCGAACTGCCCGTCGCCGCCGTCGCCCGCCGCGTCGGCTACGCCGACCCCGCCTACTTCAGCCGCCTCTTCACCCGCCGGGTCGGCACCGCGCCCGTCCGCTTCCGCGCCCGGCAGGGGCGCGCGGTGCCCGGCGGGTGGAGCGCGCGGATCCCCGATCCGGACCACCCGCCGGTGATCGCACCCCGTCCGTCCGCATAGGCTCGGTGACCATGAGCAACAGTTCCATGGACGAGTCCGTACGGGCCGAGCTGGGCCGGCTGCGCGACAGCATCGACAACATCGACGCGGCGGTGATCCACATGCTCGCCGAGCGCTTCAAGGCCACCCAGCAGGTCGGCCACCTCAAGGCCGCCCACAAACTGCCCCCCGCCGACCCCGCGCGCGAGGCCCGCCAGATCGCCCGCCTCCGCGAACTGGCCGAGAACGCCAAGCTCGACCCCGCGTTCGCGGAGAAGTTCCTGAACTTCATCATCGCCGAGGTAATCCGCCACCACGAAACGATCGCCCGCGCGTAACGCTTCCAGCGCGGCAGCCCGACAACGGCGCTCACCGGCCCCGCGGTGCCCCGGCTTGCCCTTCCTCCCGCCGCAGCGGTGCTCAGCCCCCATGGCGCGTGTCGGCGGTGCCGGACTGACCTGCGCCCCGGCCGGGCACCGCCGGTTTCCGCCGCGGTGGTTGCGCGCCGCTGCGGCGGGGGTGAGGGGGCGATCCGCGTCCCCTCCTTCCGCCGCAGCGGTGATCAGCGCCCATGGCGCGTCCCGGCGGGGGAGAAGGGGCGAGGCCCCCTCATCGGTGAGGTGAGGCGAACGGCGGACGCACCCCGGAATCCAGCCTCGGCACAGCGCCCAGCGACCCGGCAGGATGTGGCCATGCCCGTACTCACCCGCGCCGAAGCCCGTACCCGCGCCCGCCTCCTCGACGTGCACCGTTACGCCGTCGCCCTCGACCTCACCCGCGGCGACGAGCTCTTCGCCTCCACCACCCGCATCCGCTTCACCGCGCGCGAAGCCGGCGACACCTTCGTCGAGGTCAAGCCCGCCGCCCTGCGCCGCGCCGTCCTCGACGGCCGCCCCCTCGATCCGGCCGCGCTGGACGGCAACCGGCTGCCGCTCTCCCTCACCGCCGGCGAGCACGAGCTGCTCATAGAGGCGGACATGCGCTACTCCCGTACGGGCGAGGGCATGCACCGCTTCACCGACCCCGCCGACGGCGAGACGTACGTCTACACCCAGGCCTTCCTCGAGGACAGCCAGCGCGTCTTCGCGTCCTTCGACCAGCCCGACCTGAAGGCCGTCTTCGACGCCACCGTCACCGCCCCGCCGCACTGGACCGTCCTCGGCAACGCCGTGGCGACCCGCACGCGCGACCCGGCCGGAGGCGACGGCCGCTGGGAGTTCGCCACGACCCAGCCCCTCAGCACGTACTTCGTGGCGTTCGCCGCCGGCCCCTGGCACACCGTCCGCACCGAGCACGCCGGCCTGCCGTTCGCCCTGCACTGCCGCCGCTCCCTCGCCCCGCACCTCGACGCGGACGCCGGCGAGCTCCTGGACATCACGCGCCGCTGCTTCGACCGCTTCCACGAGATCTTCGACGAGCCGTACCCGTTCGACTCCTACGACCAGGCGTTCGTGCCCGAGTTCAACGCCGGCGCCATGGAGAACCCGGGCCTGGTCACCTTCCGCGACGAGTACGTCTTCCGGTCGGCCGTCACGGACACCGAGCGCGAGACCCGCGGCGTGACGATCGCCCACGAGATGGCCCACATGTGGTTCGGCGACCTCGTCACCCTCCGCTGGTGGGACGACATCTGGCTGAACGAGTCGTTCGCCGAGTACATGGGCTACCAGGTCCTCGCGGAAGCGACCCGCTTCGGCGGCGCCTGGACCGACTTCGCCTGCGCCCGCAAGGGCTGGGGCTACGACGCCGACCAGCGCCCCTCGACCCACCCCGTCGCCCCCGACCCCGCCGCCGTCCCGGACACCGCCTCCGCGCTCCTGAACTTCGACGGCATCTCGTACGCCAAGGGCGCCTCCGCCCTGCGCCAGCTCGTCGCGTGGCTGGGTGAGAAGGACTTCCTGGCGGGCATCAACGACCACTTCGCCCGCCACCGCTTCGGCAACGCCGCGCTCGCCGACTTCCTCGACTCCCTGGCCCGCCGCACGGACCGCGACGTCCACGCCTGGGCGGACCGCTGGCTGCGCACCAGCGGCGTCGACACCCTCACCGCGGTCACCGGCGAGGCCGGCGGACACTGGCAGCTCACCGTCGGCCAGGACGGCACCCGCCCGCACCGCATCGCCGTCGGCGCGTACGACCGGGACCCGGCGGACCCCGCGCGCCTCACGCTCCGCGACCGCTTCGAACTGGACGTGCCGCAGACGGGACCCGCCAAGTCCTTCCCCGGCGCCCGCCCCGACCTGCTCCTCCTCAACGACGGCGACCTCACGTACGCCAAGGTCCGCCTCGACGCCGCGTCCTGGGACACCGCCCTGCGCTCCCTGCACGGCCTGCCCGACCCGCTGAACCGCGCCGTCCTGTGGAACGCCGCCCGCGACATGGTCCGCGACGGCGAACTCGCCCCCGCCGCCTACCTGAACGCCGCCCGCACCCACCTGCCCCACGAGAGCGACGTGGCCATCGCCGGAGCCGTCCTCACGTTCGCCCGCGGGCAGGTCGCCGACCGCTACGTCACCCCCGCCGACCGCCCCGCGGCCCTGGCCGGCCTCACCGCCCTCGCCCAGGAGCTCCTCGACCGCACCCGGGACCGGGGCGAGGACACCGCCGCACAGGGCCTGCGCCTGACGGCCGTCCGCACCTTCATCGACAGCACCACCGCCCCGGACACCCTCCACGCCTGGCTCCGCGACGGCACCGTCCCCGGCGGCCCCGCCCTCGACCCCGCCCTGCGCTGGCGCGCCCTCGCCCGCCTCGCTGTCCTCGGCGCCACCACCGCCGAGGAGGTCGGCGCCGAGCTCGCCCGCGACCCCAGCGCCACCGGCCAGGAGGGCGCGGCCCGCTGCCGCGCCGCCCTGCCGGACCCGGCCGCCAAGGAAGCCGCCTGGCAGGCCATGTACGACCCGGGGCACCGCCCCGAACTCTCCAACTACCTCTTCACCGCCACCGCCCAGGGCTTCTGGCAGCCCGAGCAGCACTCCCTCGTCCGCCCCTACCTGGACCGCTACTACCCCGCGGCCGTCGCCCTCGCCGCCCGCCGCGGCCCGGCCCTGGCCACCGCCGCGGGCGCCGCCGGCTTCCCCCGCCCCCTCGTCGAGCAGCGCACCCTCGACCTCGGCGAGGAGTGCCTGAGCGCCGCGGACCCCGTCCCCGCCCTGCGCCGCAGGCTCACCGACGAGCTCGACGACCTGCGCCGCGCCCTGCGCATCAGGGCGATCGGGGCGTAGGAACGCCGGAACGCCGAAGGCTCCGCACCCCGGAAAGGGGAGCGGAGCCTTCGGCGTCCGAGAATGTCCCAGCGGCGGCGGCCTGCGTCAGCCGCGCGCCTCGCGGGCGGCGTCGGAGGCCTGCGCGGTGCGCAGCTCCTCCATGAAGCGGTCCACCGTGCCGTTGTCGCGAGCGGACTGGGCGACGTCCTCACCGACGATGCGGCCCGCCAGCTCCGTGGCCAGCACGCCGACCTGCTCGCGCAGCTCGGCCTCGGCGACCGCGCGCTCGGCGTCGATCACCGCGTGACCCGCGGAGATGATCTCCTCGCGCTGGCGCTGGCCCTCGGCCCGCAGCTCGGCGACGATCGCGGTGCCCTGCTCGGTCGCCTCCTGGCGCAGGCGCGCGGCCTCGTGCCGGGCCTCCGCCAGCAGCTCCTGGTACTCGGCGTGGACGCGGGCCGCCTCGGCGCGCGTCTCCTCCGCCTCGTCGAAGCGGCCCTCGGTGGCCTTCTCGCGCTCGACGAGGACCTTGTTGATCCGGGGCAGCAGCACCTTCGCCATCAGGGCGAAGGTGATGAAGAACAGCACCGCGCCGAGGACGAGCGGCGCGGGCTCGGGCTTGAGCGGCCCTACGTCGAGAGCGAGAAAGTTCATGGCCATGGGGTGCAGATTAGTCGACGGAAGAGGGTGCGTCCGCCCCGGACCCCATTAGCAGACACAACTCACGCCCGTCGCACGGCCGTACCACCATCGAGCGAAACCCGCCCCTACGCCGGTCACCGACCGTGCGCCGAACGTAACTTGTTGCAGTTGCTGCTCGTCACCGCCCGCAAGCGACCGCACAGCACGCGCACGAAGTCAACCCAAAAGGGGCAAAGTCATGCCTGCGTCCGCCGGCCCCACCGTCGCCTCACCCCGCGAGGCCGCGGAGGACACCCCTGTCCCACTCGCCGGCGGATCCCACGGCCCGCACGCCCTCCACCCGCTCCTGGACACCACCCTCGACGCCCTCGCCCAGGGCGCCGCCACCCGCGCAGGCCCCTTCCCGGCCGGCGGCCCCGAAGCCGTCACCGCCCGCCTGCGCGCCCTGGCCGCCCCCGCCCTCCCCGAGAGCGGCACCGGCGCCCACGAAGCGCTCCACACCCTCGTCAGCGCCCTCGCCGAAGGCGCCGCCGACCCCGCGCACCCCCACTGCGCCGCGCACCTCCACTGCCCGCCGCTGGCCCTGGCCGCCGCGGCCGACCTCGCGGCCGCCGCCCTCAACCCCTCCCTCGACTCCTGGGACCAGGCCCCGGCGGCCACCGCCCTCGAAGCGCTCACCACCCGCGCCCTGGCCGCCCTCGCCTACCCGGGCCGCCCCGCCCCGGACGCCCTGGTGACCACCGGCGGCACCGAGTCCAACCAGCTCGCACTGCTCCTGGCGAGGGAAGCGGCCGGGGGACAGGCCGAGGGGCAGGCCAAGACGCAAGCCCCCGCGCCCCTCCGCGTCGTCTGCGGCGCCAACGCCCACCACAGCATCCACCGCGCCGCCTGGCTCCTCGGCCTCCCCGCCCCCCTCACCCTCCCCACCCCCACCGGCGTCCTCGACCCCGCCACCCTCCGCACAGCCCTCACCGAGCTCACCGCCACGGGCACCCCCACCCTCGTCGTCGCCACCGCCGGCACCACCGACACCGGCCGCATCGACCCCCTGCCCGCCGTCGCCGAGCTCTGCCGCACCCACGGCGCCCGCCTCCACGCCGACGCCTCCTACGGCGGCCCGCTCC
The DNA here is from genome assembly GCF_044336695.1 of Streptomyces sp. SCA2-17. Classification (NCBI taxonomy): domain Bacteria; kingdom Bacillati; phylum Actinomycetota; class Actinomycetes; order Kitasatosporales; family Streptomycetaceae; genus Streptomyces; species Streptomyces sp. SCA2-17. The sequence goes on along the minus strand of NZ_CP117521.1, from coordinate 1,305,676 downwards.
TCTTCAGCGACACCCTCCGCCCCGCCCTCGACGGCCTCGACCAGGCCCACACCATCGCGATCGACCTCCACAAACTCGGCTGGCAGCCCGTCGCCGCCGGCCTCCTCGCCGTCCCCGACACCACCGCCCTCGCCCCCCTCGCCCACCACGCCGACTACCTCAACGCCCCCGACGACACCCGCGCCGGCCTCCCCGACCTGCTCGGCCGCTCCCTGCGCACCACCCGCCGCCCCGACATCCTCAAGATCGCCGTCACCCTCCGCGCCCTCGGCCGCCGCGGCATCGGCGAGCTCGTCGAGCGCGTCTGCGCCGCCGCACAGCACCTCGCCGACCTCATCGAGGCCCACCCCTCCTTCGACCTCCACGCGCGCCCCGCCCTCAGCACCGTCCTCTTCCGCCCCACCGGCACCGACGACCGCACCACCGCCGCACTCCGGCGCACCCTCCTCCACCACGGTCACGCCGTCCTCGGCCGCACCACCACCCCCGAGGGCCTCTGGCTCAAGGCCACCCTCCTCAACCCCCACACCACCCCCGACGACCTCCGCACACTCCTCACCCTCGTGGAAGGCCAGGTACGCCGATGAAGACCCCGCCACCCCCCAACAACCCCCCGGAGAACACCCCCGGCACCCCGCCGCCGCCCCCGTCCGACCCAGGACGCCGGGCCCAGGCGTCCCCCTCGCCGGCGGAAGCGCCCCAGACCACCCCCGACCAGCCGCTCGACATCGCCGGCATCGGCATCGGCCCCTTCAACCTCTCCCTCGCCGCCCTCGCCCACGGCGTCCCCGGCCTCCGCACCGCCTGCTACGACCAGAACCACACCTTCCGCTGGCACGCCGGCCTGCTCATCGACGGCACGACTCTCCAGGTCCCCTTCCTCGCCGACCTCGTCACCCTCGCGGACCCCACCAGCCCCTGGAGCTTCCTCAACTACCTCAAATCACGCGAACGCCTCTACCCCTTCTACTTCGCCGAGCGCTTCCACATCCAGCGCGCCGAATACGACGCCTACTGCCGCTGGGTCAGCCAGCACCTCCCCGGCCTCCACTTCGGCCACCAGATCGACGCCATCCGCTGGAACCCCGAGCGCAGCCTCTTCGAAATCGACTTCACCCAGCTCGACTCCGACGGCGAGGCCGAAGCCCTCGGCCGCACCTACACCCGCAACCTCGTCCTCGGCGTCGGCACCGCCCCCCACGTCCCCGACCCCCTGCGCCCCCTCGTCGACGCCCCGGCCGTCCCCGTCATCCACTCCGCCGACTACCTCGACCACCGCGAGCGCATCCTCGCCGCCGAGCACATCACCGTCATCGGCTCGGGCCAGTCCGGCGCCGAGGTCTTCCTCGACCTCCTCCGCAACCGCCCCGCCGGCCGCGAGAAGCTCCACTGGCTCGCCCGTACGCCCGCGTTCGCGCCCATGGAGTACAGCAAGCTCGGCCTCGAACAGTTCACCCCCGACTACACCCGCTACTTCCACGCCCTCCCCGAAGCCGTCCGCAACCAGCTCCTGCCCCAGCAGTGGCAGCTCCACAAGGGCATCGCCGCCGAGACCCTCGCCGACATCCACGACGAGCTCTACCGCCGCAGCCTCCACGGCGGCTGGCCCGACACCGTCCTCACCCCCGGCGTCTTCGTCCGCACCGCGGGCCGCGTCGGCACCACCCGCGTCGAGCTCCACCTCGAACACGCCCAGCAGGGCACCCGCTCCCGCATCACCACCGACGCCGTCATCCTCGCCACCGGCTACCGCGAGCGCCCCGTCGACACCCTCCTCGCCGCCCTCGACCCCTACATCCGCCGCGACCACAGCGAGCGCCCCCGCATCGACGAGAACCACCGCCTCGTCCTCGACCCCCTCGTCCGCGGCGCCATCCACGTCCAGAACGCCGAGCGCCACACCCACGGCGTCGGCACTCCCGACCTCGGCCTCGCCGCCTGGCGCAGCGCCACGATCCTCAACGCCATCACGGGAAAGGCGGTCTACCCCCTCCCGGAGCGGACCGCCTTCACCACGTTCGGCCTGGAGCCGCGGTCTCAGCCGCGACCCCGCAGCGCGGGATCAGAAGACCGGCGCACCATCCCGCGTCAGCTTCCAGTCCACTGATGCGAAGCGCGCCACGTCGATCGACCCCTGCGCCTTCACCCAGGAAATGATCGTGTTACGGATCTCCTCCGAGTTGGCCCACACCTGCTTCGCCCGCGCCACATGCGGGAAATTGCCCCCGCCACTGGCCCGGTAATTGTTCACCGCCAGGACGAACTCGGCCGCGTCGTCCAGCGGCTTCCCGTCGAACATCAGCTTCGTGACCCGCGCGCCCGGCGCCTTCGCGATGTCGATCTCGTACGAGAGGCCGCTGACCACGTCATAGTTGTAATCCGGAATGCTCTCCGCATTCGTCAGCTTCGCCGGATCCACCGGAGCACCGGCCGCCGTCCGCACGTAATAGTGCGCCGAGAACTCCAGATAATCCCGCAGCTGCGCGCCCGTCAGCACCCGGGCCTCCAGCGTGTTCTCGAACGGATACAGCCCCGCCACCTCACGGATCGTGACCTTCCCCGCCGGCACCGCCGCCGTCCGCGAGAAGCACGACGCCTGCGACAGCACGGGCAGCGCCGCGTGGGCCGTTCCGGCCAGCGCCGCCTTCACGGTCTCCTTCTGCACGTGGTTGATGAAGTCGATGACCGGAGTGTCCTTGTACGCCGCCTCGGCCGCGCTCATCGCCGCCGTCGACGTACCGATCACCTGGTTGACGTACGTCACGACCTTCTCGTGCTCGTCCCGCAGCAGGCGGGTGATCTTCTTGTCCTCGGGCACCGTGTTCGAGTTCAGCACCTTCGCCGACACCGACTCCACCTGCCAGCGGCCCCGCTCCCACACCAGCCCGAAGTCGAAGAGCGTCAGCCGCTGCCCCCACTTCAACGGCTCGGACAGCACCACCTGCTTGCCCGTCTTCTTGTTCGCCACCCGGTACTCCGGGATCTCCGTGTGCGCGTGGCCCACCAGGATCGCGTCGATCCCCGGCACCTGCTCCGCCACCAGCGCCGCCGCGTTCTCGACGTACGGCAGCTGATCACCGTACGAAGACGTCCCGCTCGAACCCGAATGCGCGGAGACGATCACCACGTCCGCACCCATCGAACGCAGCCGCGGCACCCACTTCGCCGCCTGCTCCTCCAGGCCCGGGAACACCATCTTCCCCTGGACATTCGCCTTGTCCCAGATCGCAATGCCCGGATTCGTCAGCCCCAGGATCGCGACCTTCACATCACGGCCGAACGGCGTGCACACCCGCTTCATCACATACGGCGCGAACGCCGGCCGCAGCGACTTCGCATCCAGCGCGTTCGCCCCCAGCAGCGGGAAGTCGCACTGCTCCTCGAACTTCCGCAGCACCGGAATGCCGTAATTGAACTCGTGGTTCCCGAGCGCCGCCGCGTCGTACCCGATCGCGTTCATCGCCTGCGCCATCGGATGCACCGGGCCGTGCGCCTTGGTGATCGGATCCACCTTGGCGTAGTAGTACGACAGCTGGGTGCCCTGGATGGTGTCGCCCGCATCGATCAGCAGGGTGTTCCGGCGCCCCTTCTCCGCCCGCACCTGATTCACCAGCGTCGAGATCTTCGCCAGACCCACGTCGTTGTGCGCCTTGTCGTCGAACTCGGCGTCGGTGAAGTAATCCCAGTTGAAGACGTTCCCGTGCAGATCCGTCGTCCCCATCACGGTGAAGGAGTACTTCCGCTTCCCCCGGCCGCCCGCGAGACCCGCATCCACCCCCTGCGCCTCGGCCGTCCCGGCACCCACCGCCCCCACGAGCGCGACCCCCGCGCCCGTCGCGGCGGTACGCTCCAGAAAGTTCCTCCGGTTCAGCGGCACTTCTTCTCCCCAAGTCGCAATGCTGACAACGCGCGTAGATTCTGACCCGGCCCACCCCGGCCGCGACACCCTCCCAAGGTTGCGATCCGGTGACTCCCGGGTAACCCCGGCCGGAGGGCCGCAAGGCCACACTGGAGCCATGACCACACCCGAATCCGCCGCCCTGCCCTACGGCACCCCCGACACCCCCCGCGTCTCCGTCCGGGGCGAAGCCCGCCTCGAAGTCGACCCCGAAATCGCCCTCATCCACATCGCCGTCACCGCACGCAACACCGACCGCACCACCACCCTCGAAGAACTCACGCTCCGCAACACCCGGGCCCTCGACCTCGTCAAGTCCTACGGCGACGCCGTCGAGAAGCTCGAAACGGGCCTGGTCACCGTGGCCCCGCAGTTCGCCGACAAGGGCCGCCACGAGCGCGTGCGCTCCTACCACGGCAGCGTCTACGTCACCGCCACCCTCAACGACTTCACCGTTCTCGGCGAACTCACCACCCGCATCGCCGACCTCCCCCTCACGAGCATCACCGGCCCCTGGTGGTCCCTCCGCCCCGACTCACCCGCGCACCGCGAAGCCCGCCGCCTGGCCGTGCAGGAAGCCGTGCAGCGCGCCCGCGAATACGCCGAGGCCCTCGGCGCCCGCCTCACCGCCCTCCTGGAACTCGCCGACGACGGTGCCGAGAGCTTCGGCTACCCCGCCCCGGCCGGCATGGCCGGCGGCATGGCCCGCGGCGGCTACGGAGCCGCCGCCGCCCCCGAGCCCGAACTGGATCTCGAACCCCAGCGCCAGACCGTCCACGCCCAGGTCAACGCCCGCTTCACCATGACGCCGCCCCGGCTCTGAACCGCTCATCGGAGCGCGCACGCGCACGTTCATGCGTTGTCAAAAACCTTTTACCGAAAGGCCGTTGGGCTGTCGCCGGCGACGGATCCACTACCCACCGGTAGGTCATAAGGTCGAGCCATGCGCCGAGCAAAAATCGTCTGCACCCTCGGGCCCGCCACCGACTCGTACGAGCAGATCAAGGCACTCGTCGACGCCGGCATGGACGTAGCCCGCTTCAACCTCAGCCACGGCACCTACGCCGACCACGAGGCCCGCTACCAGCGCGTACGCAAGGCGGCCGAGGAGGCCGGCCGCAGCGTCGGCGTCCTCGCCGACCTTCAAGGCCCGAAGATCCGCCTCGGCCGCTTCCGCGAAGGTCCCGTACTCCTTGAACGGGGCGATGAATTCACCATCACCGTCGAGCCCGTCGAGGGCGACCGCCACACCTGCGGCACCACCTACGACGGCCTCGCCGCCGACGTCAGCCGGGGCGAGCGCATCCTCGTCGACGACGGCCGCGTCACCCTGGAGGTCACCGAGGTCGACGGCCCGCGCGTGCGGACCATCGTCATCGAGGGCGGCATGGTCTCCGACCACAAGGGCCTCAACCTCCCCGGCGTCGCCGTCTCCGTCCCCGCCCTCTCCGGCAAGGACGTCGAGGACCTGCGCTGGGCCCTGGGCATCGGTGCCGACATCATCGCCCTGTCCTTCGTCCGCAGCGCGGACGACGTCGCCGACGTCCACCGCGTCATGGACGAGGAGGGCCGCCGCCGCCCCGTCATCGCCAAGATCGAGAAACCGCAGGCCGTGGAGAACCTCGACGGCATCGTCGCCGCCTTCGACGGCATCATGGTCGCCCGCGGTGACCTCGGCGTCGAAATGCCGCTGGAAACGGTCCCGATCGTGCAGAAGCGCGCCATCAAGCTGGCCAGGCGCAATGCGAAGCCGGTCATCGTGGCGACCCAGATGCTCGACTCGATGATCGACGCCTCCCGCCCCACCCGCGCGGAGGCCTCCGACGTCGCCAACGCCGTCATCGACGGCACGGACGCGGTGATGCTCAGCGGCGAGACGAGCGTGGGCAAGTACCCCGTCGAGACGGTCAAGACCATGGGCCGCATCGTGGCCGCGGCGGAGGAGGACCTCCTCGCGAAGGGCCTCCCGCCCCTGACCGAACGCAGCAAGCCCCGCACCCAGGGCGGCTCCGTGGCCCGCGCCGCGGCCGAAATGGGTGACTTCCTGGAGGCGAAGTTCCTGGTCGCCTTCACCCAGTCCGGCGACACGGTCCGCCGCCTGTCCCGCTACCGCTCCCCGATCCCCCTCCTGGCCTTCACGCCGGAGGCGTCAACGGCGGCTCAGCTGAGCCTGACGTGGGGAGTGGAGACGTTCCTGGGCCCGATGGTGCAGACGACGGACGAGATGGTCGACCAGGTCGACGAGTACCTCCTGAGGATCGGCCGCTGCCGGAGGGGAGACCGGGTGATCATCACGGCGGGCTCGCCCCCCGGGACCCCGGGCACGACGAACATGGTGCGGGTCCACCACATCGGGGAGGAGTAGGACGACTACGTCAGTGCTTGGGGCCGATGTGGGTGTCCATGAGGGCTACGGATGCCTTGCGGGCGACGGAGATGTTGAAGGCGTTCGGCTGCTTCCACTCGACGCCCACGGCGTCGAGCGTGTCTGTGTAGAGCTTCCGGATGTCCGCGGACTTGTTGGTGAAGAAGTATCGCGGGTACTCGTAGCGCTTGGGCGCTCCGTTGACGAGGCGAGTCGTCCAGTTAGTGATGCGGCATCCGTCAGAGTGGATGAGTCCGCGTAGCAACTCCCAGGGGTAGGAGTCCACGAGACGTTGCTGCCAGGGCTCCAGCGCGATCGCCCGTTCGTGCTTCTTTCCCGCTCCGTGCTGGGGGAAGAGGCAGGGCCAGTGCTTGCTGGTGCTGGTGACCATCACGCAGCCTTGCCTCTGCGCGATGAACACGCTGTTCTCGGGCCGGACTCTCTTGATCGCCTCTCGGCAGGATGTGATGAGCCCGGGCCAGTCGTTTGCGCACGCGATGCGTAACGCGTAGACGCCGCGCCGGCCAGCACTCAGGCAGCCATCCCCGAGGTAGAGGCCGAGCAGGTAGACGTATGTGGCGGGGCTGTGGGGTGGCTGGAAGGTTGGGCCGCATCTTTCACATGGTGCGGCCGTGCGTGACAGGGGTTCGATCCTGGCCTGCCATGAGCGGATCGCATACCGGGATATCCCGGTCTCCTTGCTCACGGAGTTGAGACTGCGTCCTTGGCGGACGAGGGCCAGTGCGCGATGCCGCGTTTCGAGGTCGTACACACCTGCGAGCGTGTGGGAGCGCTTGCAGCGGACGGGTGGATTCGGAGAAATGTTCACCGTGGTGAGTGAAGATCGCCAACGGTTTGGCGCCTTAGGTGACCTTCGAATCGAAGGTAAAGTGCCCCGGGTCGGACTCGAACCGACACTGTATGGGTTTTGAATCCATTGCCTGCTGCCAATTGGGCTACCGGGGCCTTGTAATCCAAGGGAAGTCTATACCCCCTCAGTGCTCAAAACTACATGACGTAGGTAGGCTCATGCAGCAGCACCTGCCCTACCGAGGAGACCCGTGACCGCCGCCGAGCCCACGCCGCCCGTCGACGACGAGCCGCAGCACACCCCTCCCCACATCACCCGCGTCGTGATCGCCGAGGACGAGGCCCTCATCCGGCTCGACCTCAAAGAGATGCTCGAGGAAGAGGGCTACTCCGTCGTGGGCGAGGCGGGCGACGGCGAGACCGCGGTCGCGCTGGCCCGGGAGCACCGGCCGGATCTGGTGATCCTCGATGTGAAGATGCCCGTCCTGGACGGGATCTCCGCCGCCGAGCAGATCGCCCGCGACTCGATCGCGCCCGTGCTGATGCTGACCGCGTTCTCGCAGCGCGAGCTCGTCGAGCGGGCCCGGGACGCCGGGGCCATGGCGTATCTGGTGAAGCCGTTCAGCAAGAGCGACGTCGTCCCGGCCATCGAGATGGCCGTCTCCCGCTTCACGGAGCTGAAGGCCCTGGAGAAGGAGGTCGCGGACCTCTCGCAGCGGCTGGAGACGCGGAAGCTGGTCGACCGGGCGAAGAGCGTCCTGCAGACGCAGTACGGCCTGACCGAGCCGGCGGCCTTCCGCTGGATCCAGAAGACGTCGATGGACCGCCGCCTGTCGATGCAGCAGGTCGCCGAGGCGGTCATCGAGGACGCCGAGGAGAAGAAGGCGGCGAAGGGGCAGTAGCCCCGTCCGTTTCCTGAGAGGGGCCCGTGTCCGGTTCGCGCCGGCGCGGGCCCCTCGTCAGTCCTCGCCCAGGTACGCCTTGCGCACCGACTCGTCGTGGAGGAGGTCCGCCCCCGTCCCGGAGAGGACGATCTTCCCGATCTCCATCACGTGGCCGTGGTCGGCCAGGGAGAGCGCGGCCCGGGCGTTCTGCTCGACGAGCAGGATGGTCGTCCCGGAGGCCTTGAGCTCGGTGATCGTGGCCATGATCCGCTGCATCATGATCGGCGAGAGACCCATGGAGGGCTCGTCCAGCATGAGGAGCTTGGGGCGGGACATCAGGGCGCGGCCCATGGCGAGCATCTGCTGTTCGCCGCCGGAGAGGGTGCCGGCGGCCTGGCGGGCGCGTTCGCCGAGGATGGGGAAGAGGTCGTAGACGCGTCGTACGTCGTCGGCGATGCCGCCGGTGTCCTTCCGGAGGAACGCTCCCAGCTGGAGGTTCTCCGCGATGGTGAGGCGGGGGAAGATGTGGCGGCCTTCGGGGGAGTGGGCGAGGCCGAGGGCGACGATGCGGTGGGCGGGGACGCCGGTCAGGGGGCGGCCGTCGAAGCGGACGGTGCCGGCGAGGGGCTTGAGGAGCCCGGAGAGGGTGCGCAGGGTGGTGGTCTTGCCCGCGCCGTTGGTGCCGATGAGGGTGACGATCCGGCCCGCCTCGACGCTGAAGCTGATGCCTTTGACGGCTTCGATCTTGCCGTAGGCGACGCGGAGGTTCTCGACTTCGAGGAGGGCGGTCACCGGTTCTCCTCCCCTTCTTCGGTGCGTGCTTCGGCCGCGGCGACTTCCGCCGCTTCTTCTTCTCCCGGCGCGCCTTCGAAGGGCGTGCCGAGGTACGCGGCGATGACGCGTTCGTCGGCCTGGACGGCCTCCGAGGTGCCTTCGGTGAGTTTTTCGCCCTGGACGAGGACGGCGACGCGGTCGCAGAGGGCGAAGATGAAGCGCATGTCGTGCTCGATGACGAGGACGGCGGTGCCCTGGGCGCGGATGGCGTGGACGAGCGTCTCGGTGGCGCGGGTTTCCTGGGGGTTCATGCCGGCGGTGGGTTCGTCGAGGAGGAGGAGCCCGGGGTCGCTGGCGAGCGCGCGGGCGATTTCGAGCTTGCGCTGTTCCCCGTAGGGGAGGTTGCGGGCGAGGTGGTCGCGTTTGGCGGCGAGCCCGGTGAAGGCGAGGAGTTCCATGGCGCGTTCTTCGGACGCCTTTTCGGCGCGGCGGAAGGCAGGGCCGCGGAGGAGGGCGGAGAAGAGGCCTTCTTTGGTGCGGGTGTGGCGGCCGACGAGGACGTTTTCGAGGACGGTCATATTGGCGAAGAGGCGGATGTTCTGGAAGGTGCGGGCGATGCCGGCCTTGGTGACGAGGTGGGGTTTGGCGGGCAGGGCGGCGCTCTTGTAGGCGACGGTGCCGTGGGTGGGGACGTAGAGGCCGGTGAGGCAGTTGAAGAAGGTGGTTTTTCCAGCGCCGTTGGGCCCGATGAGGCCGACGATTTCGTTGGGGTGGACGGTGAGGTCGACGTCGCGTACGGCGGTGAGGCCGCCGAAGCGCATGGTGACGCCGGTGGCGGTGAGGACGGGCACTTCTGCGGGGGCTTCCGCGGGTGCGGCGGCGGTGGTGGTCATGGGGTGGTCGCCTCCGCTGGCGTGAGGGTGCTGCCGGTGGCGGCTCCGTCGTGGAATTCGAGCTGCCGGCGGCGGTTGGGGATGAGGCCTTCGGGGCGGAAGCGCATGAGGAGGATGAGGGCGGCGCCGAAGGCGAGCAGTTGGTAGTCCTGGAGGAACTGGAGCTTGGCCGGGATGAGGTAGAGGAGGGCGGCGCCGAGGAGGGGGCCGCTGATGGTGCCCATGCCGCCGAGGATGACGGCGGCGAGGAGGAAGGCGGAGTTGGGCGGCACGGGCCCGGCGAAGACGTACTGCTCGGGGACGACGGTGTAGGCGACGTGGGCCTGGACGGTTCCGGCGAGCCCGGCGAGCGTGGCCCCGAGGGCGAAGGCGAGGAGCTTGAGGCGGAAGCCGTTGATGCCCATGGCGGTGGCGGCGGTTTCGTCCTCGCGGATGGCGATCCAGGCGCGTCCGATGCGGGAGTTGCCGGCGCGGCTGAAGACGAGGACGACGATGACGGTGAAGAGGAGCATCAGGAGGTAGTAGTTGGCGAAGGGGTTGAGGGTGACGCTGCCGAGGTGGTGGGTCTTGCCGAAGGAGTAGCCGAAGAGGACGAGGTCGGGGATGTTGGGGATGCCGTTGGGGCCGTTGGTGAGGGAGGGGCCGGATTCGCCGTTGAGGTTGCCGACGGTGATGCGGAAGATCTCGCCGAATCCGAGGGTGACGATGGCGAGGTAGTCGCCGCGCAACCGGAGGGTGGGGGCGCCGATGACGACGCCGAAGACGAGTGAGGCGGCGGCGCCGGTGAGGACGGCGGCCCAGAAGGGGAAGCGGACGTCCAGCGTGGATGCGGTGGTGCCGGAGACGAGGGCGGCGGTGTAGGCGCCGACGCCGAGGAAGGCGACGTAGCCGAGGTCGAGGAGGCCGGCGAGGCCGACGACGACGTTGAGGCCGAGGGCGACGGTCGAGAAGATCAGGATGTTGACGGCGATGAGCGTGTACTGGTCGGTGTCCTGGGTGAGGGGGAAGAGGGCCGCGGCGACGAAGGCGGCGGTGACGGTGGGCGTGCGGTGCTTGGCGGTCAGGGCGGTGAGCCGGCCGAGGAGCCCGGCCCGGGCGAGGCCCGCGGTGCCGAAGCCGGCGAGGAGCAGGAAGCCGGTGAAGAGTTCGCCGTACGCGGTGCCGATGCCGTACGTGACGATGCCGAGGGCCAGGCCGAAGGCGGCGGCGATGACGAGGATTTCGGCCCAGGCGGGCAGGGGCCGGGGCGGGGGCGGCTGCTTGCCGGTCCGGCCGGGGCCGAGGGTGCGCAGGACGGAGCGTACGGCTGCCGCGGCGCGGGTCCCGCTCAGGCGGCCGGTGGCCGGGGCGGGGTCGGCGGGGCTCCGGTCGAGGGGGAGGGCGAGGGCGCCGAGGAGGGTGAGGAGCGTGGTGAGGGCGGCCGCGTAGCCGCCGGGTTCGAGGTTGGCGAGTCCGCCGAGCTGGGCGGCGATGGCGATGAGGGTGTACCAGGTGGTGGCGAGGGTGGCGACGGCCAGCAAGGCGGTGGCGTTGTGGCTGCCGGCGGGGTTGAGCGGGCGGAGGCCCGGGATGTTCCAGGAGGTGAGGGCGTAGGCGAGGGTGAGGAGGGCGCCGGTGAGAGTGAGGAGCTGGAGGCCGCCGGGGTAGCCGTTGACGGTGAGGTTGCCGGGGAAGCGGGTGGTCCAGGTCCAGGAGAGGAAGGTGGAGGCGGCACTGAGGAGGGCGCCGGCGGTGGTGAGGGCGCGTGCGGTGCCGAGGGGGAGGGGGATGAGAGGGGTGGCTTCCGTGGCGGGTGCTTCTGGTGTGGTGTGTGGGTTCATTGCTCTCACGCCCGATCCGCGACGCGTTCGCCGAGCAGCCCTTGGGGCCTGATGAGGAGGACGAGGATGAGGAGGGCGAAGGCCCAGACGTCCTTCCAGCCGCCTCCGCCGAGTTGCTGCATTCCGGGAATGTGCTGGATGTAGGTGGATGCGGCGGCTTCGGCGATGCCGAGGACGACTCCGCCGAGCATGGCGCCGTAGATGTTGCCGATGCCGCCGAGGACGGCCGCGGTGAAGGCCTTGAGGCCGAGGATGAAGCCCATTTCGAAGTTGATCTGTCCGGCGCGGAGCCCTTGGGCGACCGCGGCGACCGCGGCGAAGGCGCCGCCGATGGCGAAGGCCAGGACGATGATGCGGTCGGTGTTGACGCCCATGAGTTTTGCGGTGTCGGGGTCCTGGGCGGTGGCCTGCATGGCGCGGCCGGTGCGGCTTTTGGCGACGAAGAAGCCGAGGGCGAGCATGCACAGGGGGGCCGCGATGAGGACGAAGAGGTCGTCGCGCTGGATGTGGAGGTTGCCGGCGAGTTCGAAGGCGTCGCCCTGGAACTGCGGGAATCCGCGGGATTTCTTGGCGTCGGGGTAGAAGGCCCAGACGATTTGCTGGAGGGCGATGGAGAGGCCGATGGCGGTGATGAGGGGGGCGAGCCTGGGGGCGGTGCGCAGGGGCCGGTAGGCGAAGCGTTCGGCCGCGGTGGCGACGGCCACGGAGGCTATGGCGCCGCCGGCGAGCATGAGGGGGAGGGCGGCGGGCAGGGGGGTGCCGCCGGGGAGCCAGAGGTGGATGGTGAGGGCGCCGAAGGCTCCGATCATGACGATCTCGCCGTGCGCGAAGTTGATGAGCTGGACGATGCCGTAGACCATGGTGTACCCGATGGCGATGAGGCCGTAGAGGGCACCGAGGGCGAGTCCGTTGACCAGCGTTTGCGGCAGTTGGTGCACCGCTGGGCCTCCGTTGCGGGTGGTCGGATGCGGGTCCGCGCGAGGGCGTGGGTCGCTTCCTCGCGCGGTGGGCCGGGGTCCGGGTGGGTGCTCGGTCGGTGAGGGTGCGCGGTCCTTGACGAGTGCTCGGCGTGTGAGGGGACTCGGTTCTTGAGAGTGCTCAGTCCTGGAGAGTGCTCAGTCCTTGAAGGTGGCGCTCTTGACGGACTTCCAGGCGTCGCCCTTGACCTGGTAGACGGTCAGTTGTTTGTTGGTGGTGTCGCCGAATTCGTCGAAGGAGACCTTTCCGGTGACTCCTTCGAAGGACACCTTGCCCATGGCTTCGGTGACTTTGGCGCGGGCGTCGGCGGGGAGCTTTCCGTTGCTGGCGGTGACGACGCTCTTGACGGCCTGGATGATGGCCCAGGCCGCGTCGTAGGAATAGCCGCCGTACGCCGCGTAGGGGTCTTTGTAGTCGGCGGCCTTGTAGTTCTGGACGAAGGCCTTCGCGGAGTCGAGGTCTTCTACGGGATAGCCGACGGAAGTGCCGAGGTCGCCGTCGTTGCTCTCGCTGGAGGCCTTGATGAAGGCGGGGTCGTAGATGCCGTCGCCGCCCATGAGCGGGATGTGGGCGCCGGCCTTCTTGACCTGGTCGGAGACGAGGCCGCCTTCGGGGTACTGGCCGCCGTAGTAGACGATGTCGGCGCCGCTGTTCTTGACCTTGTCGGCGACGCTGGAGAAGTCGGTCTCCTTGACGGTGATGTGGTCCGTACCGACGACTTCGCCGCCGAGGCGTTTGAATTCCTGGCCGAAGATGGAGGCGAGGCCGACGCCGTAGGTCTGTTTGTCGTCGATGACGAAGGCCTTTTTCTTCTTGGCGTCGTTGTACGCGTACTGCGCGGCGAAGCGGCCTTGGATGATGTCGGTGGTGGCGGTACGGAAGTAGGTCTTGAAGGGGCGTTTCTTGTCGCCCTTGAGCCAGCTGTCGCCCTGACTGAGTTCGGGGCTGGTGTTGGCGGGGGAGACCTGGGTGAGGTCGGCGCGGGCGAAGACGCCCTGCATGGACTGGGAGACGCCCGAGTTGAGGGGGCCGACGACGCCGAGGACGGCCTTGTCGGCGACGAGTTTGGTGGCGTTCTGCTGGCCGGAGGCCGGGACGGCCTGGTCGTCGAGGGATTCGGTGCGGAAGGTGACGCCCTTGACTTCCTTGTTCTTGTTGGCGGTGCGGGCGGCGAGGTCGACGGAGTTCTTGATGCCCTGGCCGAGGGCGGAGAGAGAGCCGGTCAGCGGGGCGTCGACGCCGATGACCACGGTGGTCTGCGCGCCGCCGCCGTCGTTGTCGTCGCTCTTGCCGCCGTCGTCGCGTGAGCCGCAGGCGCTGAGGGTGAGGGCGCCGGCGGCGAGGGTGCTGGTGAGGAGGAGCAGGGGACGATGGCGCACGGTGTGTCCTTTCCCCGGCGGGGTGGTGACTGGCCGTGACTCTAAGGGGGTGCGGCGGCGGGGGGCAGAGGTGCTGGCCATGATGTGACTGTCTTGTTATGACGCAGCTCACTTCTGGGGAATTCTGTGTAGCAGCGCTGATCGAATGATCTTCGCGGATGGTGATTTGTCCCCCGAGTGCGGAGCCAGAAAGTGCAGTTCCGCTAAGCGGTCGGGGGTGCGGAAGGGGGATGTCAGGCCACGTCGGCGATGCTTGCGCCGCCGTCCCTACGCTTCCCGCCCTGCCCTGTGGTTACACAACGTTACGTCGGGGGCCGCCAGTTCTCGGAGCTGCCGGTCGCTCCGTTCGCGGCCTTGCAGCGCTCGGCGGATCGGCGCCGGATCAGTGCGAGCGCCGCGTCCGTCCCGTGCCGGTGCTGCTCGGCGCGCGCTGCCTGCACGATGTCGCTGTAGAGGGCGTACTGCTCGTTCGACAGGCCCTTCTGCTCCCAGTCGAGCCCGGCCCACTTGCCGCCGGTGAGGTCCTGCTCGGCCCAGTACGAGATGAGCGTGGTGCACAGCTGCACGGGGGAGGCGGGCGAGGGGGATTGCGGGGCGGGGCCGGCTACGGATCCTCCGCAGCCGGAGAGGAGGGCGGCTGCCAGCAGCGAGGCGCAGGCCGGCCGGCCGCGTAGGGGTGCCCGCATGCTGCGAAGGTAGAGCGCATCCGTAGCGCCGGGAAGCCGCCTTGCGCTCGGTCGGCACCGCCGGGCTGCCACGTTGTGGTGTTTCGCCGTTGCGGCGGAGGGACATGCCTGCCGTGACGGTAGGGGGACCGCGTTGCGGCGGAAACAAAGAGCCCGCCGCAACGGCGAGAAGCCCCGACGGCGAGGGACCGGCGGAATGCCGGGTCGGCCCCGCCAGGGTCACGCTCCGGCGACGCCGGTCACCCCGCGTCGCGGATGACGCACGTGAGCCGCGCCGAGCACACCCGCTTGTCCTGCTCGTCGGTGACGACGACCTCGTACGTGGCGGTGGTGCGCCCCCGGTGCACCGGCGTGGCGACGCCGGTCACCAGCCCGGAGCGGACGCCCCGGTGGTGGGTGCAGTTGAGGTCGACGCCGACGGCGACCCGCGAGGGGCCACCGTGCAGCATCGCGCCGACGGAGCCGAGCGTCTCGGCGAGCACGGCGGAGGCACCGCCGTGCAGCAGCCCGTACGGCTGGGTGTTGCCCTCGACGGGCATGGTGCCGACGACGCGGTCGGCGGAGGCCTCGACGACGCGCACGCTCATGCGCTCGCCGAGATGCCCGGCCGAGAAGAGGGCGGGCAGGTCGACCCCGCTGCCGGCCCACTGGTCCAGGACCTCCTGCGGGAACGTGGTCTTGCCGTGCTCGCCCATGCGTCGTGCTCCGATCACCTTCGGCCGTTGTGGTGTGAAAGTTTTTTCAGTTCAACGGCCTTGCCGTCAACCGTCGTCAGCCGCCGTCAGCCGGCCGGGGCGTCCTTCCGCTCGATCCTGATGACCAGCGACTTGCTCGCCGGGGTGTTGCTGGTGTCGGCGGTGTGGTCGAGCGGGACGAGGACGTTCGTCTCGGGGTAGTAGGCGGCGGCGCAGCCGCGGGCCGTGGGGTAGTGGACGACGCGGAAGCCGGGGGCGCGGCGCTCGCTGCCGTCGGTCCACTCGCTGACGAGGTCGGCGTAGCTGCCGTCGGCGAGGCCGAGTGCGGCCGCGTCGTCGGGGTGGACGAGGACGACGCGGCGGCCGTTCTTGATGCCGCGGTAGCGGTCGTCGAGGCCGTAGATGGTGGTGTTGTACTGGTCGTGCGAGCGCAGGGTCTGGAGGAGCAGGCGGCCCTCGGGGGCGCGCGGGTATTCGACGGGCGCGGCCGTGAAGTTGGCCTTGCCGGTGGCCGTGGGGAAGCGGCGCTCGTCGCGGGGGGCGTGGGGCAGGGTGAAGCCGCCGGGGCGGGCGACGCGGGCGTTGAAGTCCTCGAAGCCGGGGATGACGCGGGCGATGCGGTCGCGGATCGTGCCGTAGTCCCGCTCGAAGTCCTCCCAGGGGGTGGGGGAGGCGTCGCCGAGCACGCGGCGGGCCATGCGGCAGACGATGGCGGGTTCGGAGAGCAGGTGGGGGCTCGCGGGCTTCAGGCCGCCGCGGGAGGCGTGCACCATGCCCATGGAGTCCTCGACGGTGACGAACTGTTCGCCGCCGGCCTGGCGGTCGCGCTCGGTGCGGCCGAGGGTGGGCAGGATGAGGGCGCGGGCGCCGGTGACCACGTGGGACCGGTTGAGCTTGGTGGACACGTGGACGGTGAGGCGGGCGCGCCGGACGGCGGCCTCGGTGACGTCGGTGTCGGGTGTGGCGGAGACGAAGTTGCCGCCCATCGCGAAGAAGACCTTGGCCTGTCCGTCGCGGAGCGCGCGGATGGCGCGGACGACGTCAAGGCCGTGTTCGCGCGGCGGGGTGAAGCCGAACTCCTTCTCCAGGGCGTCGAGGAAGGCGGGTGCGGGGCGTTCGAAGATGCCCATGGTGCGGTCGCCCTGGACGTTGCTGTGGCCGCGGACGGGGCAGACGCCGGCGCCGGGCCGGCCGATGTCGCCGCGCAGGAGCAGGAGGTTGACGACCTCCTTGATGGTGGGCACGGCGTGCTTGTGCTGGGTGAGGCCCATGGCCCAGCAGACGATGGTGCGCCGGGAGGCGAGGACCATGGCGAGGGCCTGCTCGATCTCCGCGCGGCCCAGGCCGGTGGCTCGCAGGGTCTCGTCCCAGTCGGCGGCGAGGGCGGTGCGCCGGAAGTCCTCGAAGCCGTGGGTGTGCTCGTCGACGAACTCCGTGTCGACGGCGCCCTCGGTCTCCAGGACGAGCCGGTTGAGGATGCGGAAGAGCGCCTGGTCGCCGCCGAGGCGGATCTGGAGGAAGAGGTCGGTCAGGGCGGTGCCGTTGCCGGCGAGGCCGCGGGCGTTCTGCGGGTTCTTGAAGCGCTCCAGGCCCGCCTCGGGGAGCGGGTTGACCGTGATGATCTTCGTGCCGCCGCGCTTGGCCTTCTCCAGGGCGCTGAGCATGCGGGGGTGGTTGGTGCCCGGGTTCTGGCCGGCGACGATGATCAGGTCGGCCTTGTAGAGGTCCTCCAGGAGGACGCTGCCCTTGCCGATGCCGATCGTCTCCGAGAGCGCCGAGCCGGAGGACTCGTGGCACATGTTGGAGCAGTCGGGCAGGTTGTTGGTGCCGAACTCGCGGGCGAAGAGCTGGTAGAGGAAGGCCGCTTCGTTGCTGGTGCGGCCGGAGGTGTAGAAGACGGCCTCGTCGGGGGAGTCCAGGGCGGCGAGGTCCTCCGCGATGATGCCGAAGGCGCGCTCCCAGGTCACCGGCTCGTAGGTGTCGGAGCCCTCGGCCAGGTACATGGGCTCGGTGAGGCGGCCCTGCTGGCCGAGCCAGTAGCCGCTGCGCCCGGCCAGGTCGGTCACGGTGTGGCGGGCGAAGAAGCCGGGCGTGACGCGGCGCAGGGTGGCTTCTTCGGCGACGGCCTTGGCGCCGTTCTCGCAGAACTCGGCCGCGTGCCGCTTGTCGGGCTCGGGCCAGGCGCAGCCGGGGCAGTCGAAGCCGTCCTTCTGGTTGACCTTGAGGAGGGTGAGGGCGGTGCGGCGGGCGCCCATCTGCTGGTGGGCCATGCGCAGGGAGTGGGCGACGGCGGGCAGTCCGGCGGCGGCGTGCTGCGGGGCCGTGACGTCCGGTGCGTCCTGAACGGGATCGCCGGTGGGTGGCTTGCCTGCCATATCGCTCCCCCTTGAGCGGTCGGTGGTGCGCGGTGTCGCGTACGGGATCCCGTACGCACCTGACGTACGGGTCCGATCCTGTCACGGGGCCGCGGCGGGCGCCGGGGCGAGGTCGGCGCGGCGGGCAGGGCGAGGCCGGCGAGGCGGCCGGGGTCGCCGGGGGGGGGCCGGTCAGGTCGCCGTGGCCGGGATTGTCAGTGGTCCGTGGCAGGATCGGGGGCGTGGCAGCAAAGGCAGTGAAGACGAACGGACCGACCGGCACCGAGGCAGCGGAGGGAGGTCGCCCCCGCCTGCTCCTCATGGACGGGCACTCGATGGCGTACCGGGCGTTCTTCGCGCTGCCCGCGGAGAATTTCACGACGGTGGCCGGGCAGACGACGAACGCGGTGTACGGCTTCGCGTCGATGCTGGCGAACACCCTGCGTGACGAGGCGCCCACGCACTTCGCGGTGGCGTTCGACGTGTCACGCAAGACGTGGCGCTCGGAGGAGTTCCCGGAGTACAAGGCGACGCGGTCGAAGACGCCGGACGACTTCAAGGGCCAGGTCGAGCTGATCGGCGAGCTGCTCGACGCCATGCGGGTGCCGCGCTTCGCGGTGGACGGCTTCGAGGCGGACGACGTGATCGCCACGCTGGCCACGCAGGCCGAGGCCGAGGGCTTCCACGTCTCGATCGTCACCGGCGACCGGGACTCCTTCCAGCTGGTGTCCGACGACGTCACGGTCCTGTATCCGACGAAGGGCGTCTCGGAGCTGACGCGCTTCACGCCGGAGAAGGTCCAGGAGAAGTACGGCCTGAGCCCGTCGCAGTACCCGGACTTCGCGGCCCTGCGCGGCGACCCGTCGGACAATCTGCCGGGCATCCCGGGCGTGGGCGAGAAGACCGCCGCGAAGTGGATCAACCAGTTCGGTTCGTTCGCCGAGCTGGTGGAGCGCGTCGAGGAGGTCAAGGGCAAGGCCGGGCAGAACCTCCGCGATCACCTGGAGGCGGTCAAGCTGAACCGCCGCCTGACGGAGATGGTGCGCGATGTGGAGCTGCCGGTGGGCCCGGAGGGCCTGGTGCGCGCGGCCTACGACCGCACGGCGCTGATCGCCTTCCTGGAGGGCCTGGAGATCCGCAACCAGGGCCTGCGGGACCGGCTGCTGGCCGCGGACCCGGGCGCGGAGGCCGAGGAGGAGGTCGTCCCGGCGGCCGGCGCCGAGGTGGACGGCACGGTGCTCGCGGCGGGTGAGCTCGCCCCGTGGCTGGCGGAGCACGGCACGTCCCCGCTCGGTGTGGCGACCGTCGACGCGTGGTCGCTGGGCAGCGGCCGCGTCGCGGAGATCGCGCTGGCCACGGGCGAGGGCCCGGCCGTGTGGTTCGACCCGGCGGAGCTCGATGAGGCCGATGAGAAGGCGTTCGCCGCGTGGAGCGCCCACGCGGGCGCGCCGAAGGTCATGCACGACGCCAAGGCGGCGATGCGGGTCTTCGCCGAGCACGGCTGGTCCGTCGAAGGCGTCAGCATGGACACGGCGCTGGCCGCCTATCTGGTCAAGCCCGGGCGCCGCTCCTTCGCGCTGGACGCCCTGTCCGTGGAGTATCTGGGCCGCGAGCTGGCCACGGCCGCCGCGGGCGACGGGCAGCTGGCCTTCGGCGCCGACGAGCAGGCCGAGGCCGACGCCCTCATGGGCCGGGCCCGCACGGTCCTCGACCTGGGCGCCGCGTTCACCACGCGCCTGGCGGAGGTCGGCGCGGCGGACCTCATGCGCAATGTGGAGCTGCCGACGAGCGCGCTGCTGGCCCGTATGGAGCGGGCGGGCATCGCCGCCGACCGCGGCTGGCTGGAGCGCATGGAGCAGCAGTTCGCCGCCGCGGTGCAGCAGGCGGTGCAGGAGGCGCACGCGGCCGCGGGCCACGAGTTCAACCTCGGTTCGCCCAAGCAGCTCCAGGAGGTGCTCTTCGGCGAGCTCGGCCTGCCGAAGACGAAGAAGACCAAGACCGGCTACACCACGGATGCCGACGCCCTGGCGTGGCTCGCGGCGCAGACCGAGAACGAACTCCCGGTGATCATGCTGCGGCACCGCGAGCAGTCGAAGCTGCGGTCCACGGTCGAGGGTCTGATCAAGTCCATCGCGCCCGGCGGCCGGATCCACACCACCTTCAACCAGACCGTGGCGGCCACGGGCCGGCTGTCCTCCACCGACCCCAACCTGCAGAACATCCCGGTGCGGACGGACGAGGGCCGGGCCATCCGCCGCGGCTTCGTCGTCGGCGAGGGCTACGAGTCCCTCATGACCGCCGACTACAGCCAGATCGAGCTGCGGGTCATGGCGCACCTCTCCGAGGACGAGGGTCTCATCGAGGCGTTCGCCTCCGGTGAGGACCTGCACACCACCGTCGCCTCCCAGGTCTTCGACGTGGAGCGGACCGAGGTCGACCCGGAGATGCGCCGGAAGATCAAGGCGATGTCGTACGGCCTGGCCTACGGCCTGTCGGCGTTCGGCCTGTCCCAGCAGCTGAACATCGCCCCCGGCGAGGCGGGCAAGCTGATGGACACCTTCTTCGAGCGCT
This sequence comes from Streptomyces sp. SCA2-17, assembly GCF_044336695.1. Taxonomy (NCBI): domain Bacteria; kingdom Bacillati; phylum Actinomycetota; class Actinomycetes; order Kitasatosporales; family Streptomycetaceae; genus Streptomyces; species Streptomyces sp. SCA2-17. Next base: position 1,285,569 of record NZ_CP117521.1, on the reverse strand, counting down.
TCGGCGGCGTGCGGGACTACCTCCAGCGGGCCGTCGTCGAGGCCCGCGCCACGGGCTACACCGAGACGATGCTCGGCCGCCGCCGCTACCTCCCGGACCTCAACAGCGACAACCGCCAGCGCCGCGAGATGGCCGAGCGGATGGCGCTGAACGCCCCGATCCAGGGCACCGCCGCCGACATCGTCAAGATCGCGATGCTGCGGGTGGGGGAGGCGCTGGAGGCCGAGAAGCTCTCGTCCCGGATGCTGCTCCAGGTCCACGACGAAATCGTGCTGGAGATCGCGCCCGGCGAGCGCGAGGCCGTCGAGGCGCTGGTCCGCCGCGAGATGGCGGGCGCGGTCACGCTGCGCGCACCGCTGGACGTGTCGGTCGGCGTCGGGCGGGACTGGGAGTCCGCCGCGCACTGACCGGCGCCCGTGACGTCCGTACGGCCCCTCTCCCTCGCGTCCGCCGCGCGGGAGAGGGGCCGTGCGCGTGGTTCTCATCTGCGCCGTGCGTTGCTACCGTGCCCTGCCTGCTCCTGACTGGGCGTCAGATGCCTTGGGTCCGGGGCGATCCGCCGGGAGGCTTCACATGCGCGCACTCGCCGCCGCGGCCGTCGGACTGGCCGCCGCCTTCGCCCTCGTCTTCACCGTCACCGCGATCGGCCCGCCCGAGGGCACGACCTCCCCGAAGCCCCTGCTCACCTCCGTCCCCGCGCACCCCTGACGGGCCGGCCGCGCCGTGCGCCGCAGAGCGAGCCTCGTCCTTCTCGCGGTGGCCGTGTTCCTCGCGGCTCTCGCCCCGCTGCTGCGCTGGTACGCCTTCCCCCGCCTGGCCAAGGTGCCTGCGGGCACGTACCAGACCGCCGTCCTGGAGGCGAAGGACGCGACGCTCGTCGACTACGCCCGCATGGAGCCGCGGACCGTCCCCAAGGTGACCCTCGTCCAGACGCTCAAGGGCAACGTCGAAGAGGCCCGCAAGGTCAGGCGCGGGACCGGGCGCGACGTCGTCGTCTGGGACACCCTCACGTACATGGCCGGGCCCGACGGGGCGATGATCTCCCGGATCCCCGAGCGGTACGTGTTCGACGCCCACGGCCAGCAGCCCGTGCACGCCGGCGGGGAACACGTCGACGGCACGCCCGTACGGCGCGACGGCATCGAGTACAAGTGGCCGTTCCTCGCCGAGAAGCGCGACTACCGCTACTTCGACATGCAGACCCGCACCTCCGCGCCCATCCACTACCGCGGCACCCGCACCTTCCGGGGGCTCGACGTCTACTACTTCGAACAGACCGTCCCCTGGACCCGCGTCCCCTTCCCCAAGACGCTGCCCCTCGGCGTGACGCCCGAGGCCCTCGGCGGGATGGGCCTGGAGCGGTGGTACACGACCCGGCGCATGTTCTGGGTCGACCCCGTGACCGGCGCGCCCGTCAACGGCGAGGAGATCCACCGCGAGGAGCTGCGGTGGACCGGGCAGCCGGACAAGAAGCCGGTCACCGCCTTCGCCGGGCACGTGAAGATGCGCGCCGACTACGTCGACTCCACCGTCGCCATGGTGACCTCCCAGCGGCGGCTCGTCCTCCTGCTGACCTCCTGGCTGCCCTGGGGGAGCGCGGGGCCGGCCGGTGCGCTGGCGGGCCTCGCCCTGTACCTGGAGGCCCGCGCCCGCCCTCGTCGTGCATTTACCGGACAAAAGGCACACGATGGAGGGAAAACCGAGCGGCAGGCCCCGGCGACGAGGGCCGCGCGGAGCAGAGGAGGCTCGCCGTGAAGGAGAAGACCACGAAGGAGAAGACGGACGACGGATCCACCACGTCCCGGCCCAGGGAGCTCTACACCGGGGGCGAGCGGCCGATCGACCCCGAGGACCTGGTCATGGCCTCCGGCCGGGACGTGACACCGGAACGGGTGGAGCGCGCGAAGCGGCTCATCGAGGAGAAGGGCTGGGCGGCGGTGGAGCGGTACCTCCCCTGAGGCGAGCCGCGGCCGGACGTGGCGGCCCGCCGTCGCGGCGGAAGGAAAGGTGCGCGGGAACGGGACCTCTTCCGCCGCGACGACGGGCTGTCGCATGTACGCGCGAGCGCGGCGCGCCCGCTCCCTTCCGCCGCGGCGGTGAGCAATCGGATACACGCTGTCCGGCGGTGCCGGGCGCTCGCCGCCGTACCCCTCAGTGCCCGCCCGTCGCCCGGCGGGTCGGAAGGGCCGCGGTCGGGTCCTCCGGCCAAGGGTGGCGGGGGTAGCGGCCCCGTAGTTCCGCCCGCACCGCGCGGTAGCCGTCGCGCCAGAACGACGCCAGGTCCGCCGTGACCGCCGCGGGCCGCCCCGCGGGCGACAGCAGGTGGACCAGCACCGGGACCCGCCCGCCCGCGAGCCGCGGCGCCTCTTGCCAGCCGAACAGCTCCTGAAGCTTCACGGCCAGTACCGGCTGCCCGCCCCCGTAGTCCACCCGGATCCGGGACCCGCTCGGCACCCGGATCCGCTCCGGAGCCAGCTCCTCCAGCCGCGCCGCGTCACCGGACGCCCACGGCAGGAGCCGCTCCAGCATCCGCCCGCCGTCCAGCCGCTCCAGGTCGGCCCGCCGCCGCGCCCGGCCGAGCTCCAGCCCCAGCCAGTCGTCCAGCCGCTCCAGCAGCGCGGCGTCGGAGACGTCAGGCCACGGCTCGCCCAGCTCCCGGTGCAGGAACGCCAGCCGCTGCCGCAGCCCCGCCCCGTCGGCCGTCCAGCGCAGCAGCGCCAGGCCCTCCCGCCGCAGCCCGTCCTCCAGCGCCGCCCGTACGAGCCCGGGGCCGGGCTCCGGCAGCGGACGGGAGGCCAGCTCGACCGCACCGAGCCGCTCGACCCGCCGCGCCACGACGTCCCGCCGCTCCTCGGACCAGCCGACCTCCTCGCCCTCCGCGTACAGCGCCCCCGCGGCCGCCCGCGCCGTGCCCTCGTCGATCACCGCGCCGAGCAGCACCCGCGCCGAGGCCGCCGCGACCGGCCGGTCGGCGACGGCCACTGCCAGCCAGGGCGCGCTCCGCAGCCGCGACCCGTCCCCGAGCTGCGCCCCCGTGCCGGACACCATGAGATACGCGCCCTCGCCGCGCAGCCGGGCCACCCGCTCCGGGTAGGCGAGCGCGGTGACGAGCCCCGCGACGGCGTCGTCCGACAGCGCGCCCGAAGCGCCCGCCCCGCCGCCCTCCTCCAGCACGCCCTTCAGCGCACTCTCCAGCCGCCGCGCCTCTGTACGCCACCGCGCGCCGTACGCGTCCCCGCCGCGCCGCGCCGTGCGCCAGGCCGCCGCCAGATCGTCCCCGTACTCCCGCGGCGGTTCCTCGCTCAGCAAGGCGACCACTTCCGCCGCACGGCGCGCACCGGCCTCACCGGCCCCGTCCAGGAGGGCGCGCGCGAGCCGCGGATGCACCCCCAGCCGCGCCATGCGCCGCCCTCGCTCGGTGACCCGGCCGTCCGCCGACACCGCGCCCGTGGCCGTCAGCACTTCGCGGGCCGCGGCCATCGCACCGACCGGCGGCGGGTCGAGCAGGGCCAGCCCGGATGCGCCGGGGTCGCCCCAGCACGCCGCCTGGAGTGCGAAGGCCGTCAGATCGGCCACGAGGATCTCCGCCGCCGGGAACCCCGGCAGCCGCACGTCGTCGGCCTCCGACCAGCAGCGGTACACCGCCCCGGGCGCCTCGCGCCCCGCCCGCCCGGCCCGCTGCCGTCCCGCGGCCCGCGAAGCCCGTACGGTCGTGAGCGCGCTCAGCCCGCGCGCGTGATCGGTACGGGGCTCGCGGGCCAGCCCCGCGTCCACCACGACCCGCACCCCGGGCACCGTCAGGCTCGACTCCGCCACCGACGTCGCCAGGACCACCCGCCGCCCCCCGGACGAGCCCGCCAGCACCGCGTCCTGCACGGCGGCCGGAGCCCGCCCGTGCACCTGGAGCACCTCGGCCCCCAGCGCCTCCGCGCCGCCCAGCCGGCCCGCCACGCGCGCGATCTCCCCGACGCCGGGCAGAAAGCACAGGACGTCCCCCTCCCGCTCCCGCAGCGCCCGCCGCACCACCGCGGCGACGTGCTCCAGCAGGGCCGGGTCCACCCGCATCCCGTGCGGCGGCCGCACGGGCCGCTCCGGCGGCGCCCACACGACCTCGACCGGGTGCGAGACGCCCTCCGCCGTCACCACGGGCGCATCGCCCAGCAGCCGGGCCCAGCCCTCGGCGTCCGTCGTCGCGGACGCCGCCACCAGCCGCAGCTCGGGCCGCAGGGCAGCCCGTACGTCCAGGAGGAAGGCGGCCGCGGTGTCCGCGTCGAGGTGCCGCTCGTGGCACTCGTCCAGCACCACCGTGCCCACGCCCGCGAGCTCGGGATCGCGCTGCAACCGCTGGAGCAGCACACCGGTCGTCACGACCTCGACCACCGTCCGCGGCCCCACCCGCCGCTCCCCGCGCACGGTGAAGCCCACCCGCTCGCCCACGCCCTCCCCGAGCAGCCACGCCATGCGCCGCGCCGCGGCCCGCGCGGCGATCCGGCGCGGCTCGGCCACCACGACGCGCTGCCGCGGCCCGTCCCCGACGAGCCCGGCGAGGACCAGCGGCACGAGCGTGGTCTTGCCCGTGCCGGGCGGCGCGCACAGCACCGCCGCGCCGTGCGTGCCGAGCGCACGGTCGAGGGCGGGCAGGGCGGAACGGACGGGTAGCCGGTCGAGGGCGTCGCTGTGGATCACAGCCCAAGTCTCACCCAGGCGTCCGGATGCCTGTCCGGAGGACCTGCGCCGGTCACCGCACCCGGCGCGTGAGGGATCTAGTCGCGGTCGCAGACGAAGATCGCCGTACCGGGGATGAGATTCCCCCGCAGCGGAGACCAGCCGCCCCACTCCTGCGTGTTCCAGGCGGGCCACTCGGGCTCGACCAGGTCGGTGAGCCGGAAGCCGGCCGCGACGACGTCCCGCACGCGGTCACCGAGCGTGCGGTGGTGCTCCACGTAGATGGCGCGGCCCTGCTCGTCCTGCTCCACGTAGGGCGTGCGGTCGAAGTAGGAGGCCGCGACGGAGAGGCCCTCGGGGCCCGGCTCGTCGGGGAACGCCCAGCGTATGGGGTGGGTGACGGAGAAGACCCAGCGTCCGCCGGGCCGCAGCACGCGCCGGACCTCGCGCATCACGCGCACCGGGTCCGCGACGAAGGGCACGGCCCCGTAGGCGGAGCAGGCCAGGTCGAAGGAGCCGTCGGCGAAGGGGAGGGCGCCCGCGTCGGCCTCGACGAGGGGGATGTCCCCGCCGATGCGCAGGGCGTGCTGGAGCTGGCGGTGGGAGAGGTCCAGGGCCACCGGGCGGGCGCCCTGCGCGGCGAGCCAGCGCGAGCACTGGGCGGCGCCGGCCCCGATCTCCAGGACGTCGAGCCCCTTGAGGCCGTCCGCCGGGCCCAGCAGGCCGGCCTCGGCCTCGTCGAGCCCCTCGGGGCCCCAGACGAAGCGGTCGTCGCCGAGGAAGGCGCCGTGCTCGGTCTGGTACTCGTCGGCGTTGCGGTCCCACCAGCCGCGGCTGGCCCGGCTGCTCTCGGTCTCGCCCGTGACGCGCCGGGTCGCTTCCGGTTCGTACTCGTGGATCATCGGCGGTCGTGCCCCCGGCAGTAGTGTGGTGCGGCCCGGACGGGCCGCTGCGGTGTGCGGCCGGGGGCGGCGAGACGCCCGGGCGAGGTGCCCGGAAGAGGCGCTCGGCGCGGCGAGGCGCTCGCGTGCCGGCAGCCCCGCAGCCTCGCCAAACATAAGTTGTGCCCGATATGACGGCATTCGTCCCGGGTGTGCGCCTTCGCGCATTGACCGTGCCCGGCTGCCCCCGTATGCTACAAGTTGCGCTGCGGGCCTGCGCGCCTCAGACGGAGCAGGCCGCGCTCGCACTTGTTGTATGTCCCCTCGGTTGTACGAGGCGCGTACGGCGGTCCCCGGATCGCCGGATTGCGCGTCTCCAAGGCTGTCCGGCTTCGGCGGTGCGATACGGGCTCTCGGCGTAGCAGTACCTACGACTCAATGTCCGTACCGGAGCCCTTTCCCACATGACGAGCAGCACCGAGACCACCGCCACCACCCCGCAGGTTGCGGTCAACGACATCGGTAACGAGGAAGCCTTCCTCGCCGCGATCGACGAGACGATCAAGTACTTCAACGACGGCGACATCGTCGACGGCGTCATCGTGAAGGTCGACCGGGACGAGGTCCTGCTCGACATCGGTTACAAGACCGAGGGTGTTATCCCCTCTCGCGAGCTCTCGATCAAGCACGACGTCGACCCGAACGAGGTCGTCAAGGTCGGCGACGAGATCGAGGCCCTGGTTCTCCAGAAGGAGGACAAGGAAGGCCGCCTGATCCTCTCGAAGAAGCGCGCCCAGTACGAGCGCGCCTGGGGCACCATCGAGAAGATCAAGGAAGAGGACGGGATCGTCACCGGTACCGTCATCGAGGTCGTCAAGGGTGGTCTCATCCTCGACATCGGCCTCCGTGGCTTCCTCCCGGCCTCCCTGGTCGAGATGCGCCGCGTCCGCGACCTTCAGCCCTACGTGGGCAAGGAGCTCGAGGCCAAGATCATCGAGCTGGACAAGAACCGCAACAACGTGGTCCTGTCCCGCCGTGCCTGGCTGGAGCAGACCCAGAGCGAGGTCCGCCAGACCTTCCTCACCACCCTGCAGAAGGGTCAGGTGCGCTCCGGCGTCGTCTCCTCCATCGTCAACTTCGGTGCCTTCGTGGACCTGGGCGGCGTCGACGGTCTCGTCCACGTCTCCGAGCTGTCCTGGAAGCACATCGACCACCCGTCCGAGGTCGTCGAGGTCGGCCAGGAGGTCACGGTCGAGGTCCTGGACGTCGACATGGACCGCGAGCGCGTCTCCCTGTCGCTCAAGGCCACCCAGGAAGACCCGTGGCAGCAGTTCGCCCGGACCCACCAGATCGGTCAGGTCGTCCCGGGTAAGGTCACCAAGCTCGTTCCCTTCGGTGCGTTCGTGCGCGTCGACGAGGGCATCGAGGGCCTGGTCCACATCTCCGAGCTGGCCGAGCGCCACGTGGAGATCCCGGAGCAGGTCGTCCAGGTCAACGACGAGATCTTCGTCAAGGTCATCGACATCGACCTCGAGCGCCGCCGCATCAGCCTCTCGCTGAAGCAGGCCAACGAGTCCTTCGGTGCCGACCCGTCCGTGGTCGAGTTCGACCCGACCCTGTACGGCATGGCCGCGTCCTACGACGACCAGGGCAACTACATCTACCCCGAGGGCTTCGACCCCGAGGCCAACGACTGGCTGCCGGGCTACGAGAAGCAGCGCGAGGAGTGGGAGCGCCAGTACGCCGAGGCGCAGCAGCGCTTCGAGCAGCACCAGGCGCAGGTCATCAAGTCCCGCGAGGCGGACGCCGAGGCTGCGGCCGAGGGTGCTCAGGCTGCCCCGCAGGCCGGTGGCGCCCAGGTCTCCGGCGGCTCGTACTCCTCGGAGTCGGCCGACAACTCCGGCGCCCTGGCGTCGGACGAGGCGCTGGCCGCCCTCCGCGAGAAGCTCGCCGGCGGCCAGAGCTGAGGCTCTGCACCACGGCAGCTGACAGCTGACTGAGTAAGGCCCGTTCCCCTTGGGGAGCGGGCCTTACTCGTGCTGTCGTTCCGTCATGCGAGATGCGCCGGCGGCCGCCGGTCCGATCCGGAAGGCGGGAATGGCCGGGCCCTCCGGGCGCGTTCCCCGGTACGGAACATGAGGAGGAGCGGTCACTGTGTTGGATCCGCAGGGTTTGTACGAATGGGAGCCCAAGGGGCTCGCCGTGGCCGACCTGGCCCTGGCCCAGGAGACGGCCGGCCTGGTCATGCTCTATCACTTCGACGGCTACATCGACGCGGGGGAGACCGGCGAGCTGATCGTCTCGCGGCTCCTGGACACCCTGCCGCACCAGGTCGTGGCCCGCTTCGACCACGACCGGCTCATCGACTACCGGGCCCGCCGGCCGCTGCTCACCTTCCAGCGGGACCGCTGGAGCGCCTACGAGACCCCGGCGATCGAGCTGCGCGTCGTCCAGGACGCGACGGGCGCGCCCTTCCTGCTGCTGTCCGGCCCCGAGCCGGACGTGGAGTGGGAGCGGTTCGCCGCCGCGGTCGGGCAGCTGGTCGAGCGGCTCGGCGTGCGGCTGTCCGTCAACTTCCACGGCATCCCCATGGGCGTCCCCCACACCCGCCCCGTCGGCATCACCCCGCACGGCAACCGCACCGATCTGATGCCCGGTCACCGCAGCTTCTTCGACGAGGCGCAGGTGCCGGGGAGCGCCGAGGCCCTCGTCGAGTACCGCCTGGCGGAGGCCGGCCACGCCGTCCTGGGCGTCGCCGCCCACGTCCCGCACTACGTCGCCCGCTCGCCCTACCCGGATGCCGCCCTCACCGCCCTCGAAGCGGTCACGGCCGCCACCGGCCTGGTGCTGCCCAACGCCGCGCACGCCCTGCGGTCGGAGGCGCTGCGCACCCAGGAGGAGATCGAGCGGCAGATCGCCGAGGGCGACGACGAGCTCGTGACGCTCGTCCGCGGTCTTGAGCACCAGTACGACGCGGTGTCCGGCGCGGAGACCCGCGGCAACCTCGTCGCCGAGCCCGTCGAGCTGCCCTCCGCCGACGAACTGGGCGCGGAGTTCGAGCGCTTCCTCGCCGACAGGGAGGGCGACAGCGGTCACTGACCGCCCGCCCTATACCGTGGGGCCCATGCTGAGAGTGGGCCTCACGGGCGGAATCGGAGCCGGCAAGAGCGAGGTGGCGCGGCTGCTCGCGTCGTACGGCGCGGTGATCGTGGACTCCGACCGGATCGCGCGCGAAGTCGTCGAGCCGGGCACGCCCGGACTGGCCGCGGTCGTCGCCGAGTTCGGTGCCGCGGTCCTCACCCCCGAGGGCGCGCTCGACCGGCCCGCACTGGGCGCGATCGTCTTCGCCGACCCCGACCGCCTCGCCGCCCTCAACGCCATCGTGCACCCCCTCGTCCGGGCCCGCTCCGCCGAACTGGAAGCCGCCGCGGCCCCGGACGCCGTCGTCGTCCACGACGTCCCCCTCCTCGCCGAGAACGGCCTGGCCCCCCTCTACGACCTGGTCCTCGTCGTCGACGCCGGCACCGACACCCGCCTGGACCGCCTGGTCCGCCTCCGCGGCATGACCCCCGACGAGGCCCGCGCCCGCATGGCCGCCCAGGCCACCCGCGAGGCCCGGCTCGCCGTCGCCGACATCGTCATCGACAACGACGGCCCGGTCGAGGCGCTGGAACGGCAGGTGGCGAAGGTCTGGGAGGACCTGCGCGAGCGCAGCGCGGGTGGCCGCTAGGACCCCGTACTTGGTGTTCCCTCGAACGGGACCTGACCCTCGGGACGCCGTCCGGAGCGTGCCACCGTCACATGAGGCGACACCTTGGTCATCACGGCTGTTAGCCCTATCGGGTGAGCGTCGGCGGGGCCTGAGCCGGCCGTGGGGGCAGGTGGGACAAGGGCTTGGGGCCGGCGCACGTGGTGCGTGGCGCGCTTTCGTGTGACGGTCAGTTGTTGCTGTGTGCATAAGGTCCCCTCATCCGATGTGAGGAGACCTTTTATGGCCGTGCCCGAGTTAGCCGCCACGAGCCCCTTCACCGCGCTGCCTGCGCCGCGCATACTGCCGCGCCTCGCCGGTGTCGGCATCGTTGTGCTTTCGCTGGCCTGCATGGGGTTCATGGCCCGTCAGGCGGAAAAGTCGGCCGGGTTCGTGGCGAACAAGGGCACGCTGGTCGTGAAGCGGTGTGAGGAGAGCCGGGCTTACGGCGGGCACCGTTCCTCAGATGCGTACGACGTCTGCTTCGGCTCTTTCCACGCGGACAGCGGCCGGGTCGTGCGGGACGGCGCCGGGCTCCGCGGCTGGTATGCCGCGGGCGAGAAGGTGCGGGTCTATCGCGAGGGACACCGCTATCAGCCGGTCAGCTGGCGGTTCTTCTGGGGGCGGCTGGCTTTCTTCTTCGCCGGGCTGATGATGGTCGCTTTCGGCGTGATGACCACGGTGGTCGGCTACGGCGCGAGGACCGCCGGGGAGATCAGGGCCTCGTGGGAGGCGCTGCGCCGGAAGTCCGCAGGGCCGTACGTCTCCTGGCTGCTCCGGGCCGGCGGCGCCGGGACCGCCGCGTGCGCCGTGCTGGCGCTCGTCGGGTCCTGAGGAGGAATCGTGGATCTGAGGGTCGAGCCCGGACAGCTCGAAGCGTTTGCGCGGCAGGTCGGCCGGGGTGCCGAGGACATGCGGGAGGTCCTGGCGTACGCCCGGCGGCATACCGTTCTGCCGCCGGGGGCAGCCGGGTTGTACGGAGAGACGCGCGTCTTGCACGACGCCTTGCGCAGCAATGTCCTGAGCGCTGTGAAGCGTATGGCCGAAGTCCTGCAGAGTTCCTCGGAGGAACTGGCCGCGGCGGCCGTCTACTACCGTCGTACCGATCGCGGCTCTGCCGCCGCATTCGACGCACTCGCCGGGCGAAAGGGAGGCGAACGGTGACGGGTTTCGCCGACGTGGTCGAGCCGGCCGCGTATCTCGTCCCGCCCGCAACACCCGCGGACTACGTCGATCCGCTGGAGCCGTTCAACGTGGTGGCGGATTTCCTCAGTCCGAACCAATGGCTCCTCAAAATGACCGAGTTGATTACCGGGACCGATCCGGTGAAGTGGGTCGGCGAGAAACTCGCCGGCGACTGGAAGTCCTATGCCGCGTGCGCCTCCGCTTGGGAGGCAATGGGGCACGCCTGTGACGCGATCGCCCGCAATCTCCGTTCCGGCAATGTACGCATCGACGCCGTCTGGGACGGAAACGCCGCCGGATCGGCTGCCCAGTACTTCGCGACTCTGCACGCAAATCTTGAGGCGTTCCACGGCTCCTTCGACGCAATGGGCACCGAATACCTCGCCATTGCCAGGTCGGTCACCTTCGCCGGGGCGGGCATCGCCGACTGCCTCACGGCGATGCTCGATGCGCTGATCACCACCTCCATCGAGGTCGCCGCCTCGGCCGCCACGGGCGGTGGCGCCGCAGCCGTGGCCGCCGCGCTGGGCACCCAGGAGCTGATGACCATCCTGAGGGAGTGGGAGCACATGAACGAGTTCTTCAGCGCGGCCCAGACGGCGATGCACGCCGGCAGCGCCGCACTGATCCGGACCGGTGCGGAAGCCCTGACCGCGCTCAACACGTTCCCCGTGCCGCGCACGGCCTACGACCACCCCGCGGTCTGAGACGGGAAGGGCAGGAGGGGAACGCGTGAGTGACGTGCATGACGCGAGCGAGCAGTACGTGGGATTCGAAGAGTTCGTGACCCGCGGACGCAGCGCCGACCGGGCGCGCGCCCTCCACGGGGCGCTGCAGCGACTCGCCACCGGCAGCGCCGGCGACGTACTTCAGGAGATGGCCCGCGACGTGCTCACCGGCCGGGTCGGCCTGCGGGACGCCGTGCGCGTCGGGGCGTACGCCGAGGCCCTGGGCGAGGGCACGCGGGCCCTGCGGACGGCATGGCAGGCCCTGCCGGAAGAGGAACGCGCGCGGTACGTGGAAGAGGCCCGGCGCGCGCTCGCGGCGCGCGGGGGCGACGGGGACGCGCCGTCCCTGTACTGACCGCCCGCCTCCCCCTCCTCCCCAGCCTCCGGAGGGGGAGGGCATGGGGGGCGGTGGGGTGCCACGGATCCGGGCCCGGGTCCGCTACGGATCCGGTCCGCGCCCGTCGTCCGCCGGGCTCCGGTGCTCCCAGGGATCCCGGCGGTCGCTGACCGGCCGGTACGGCGGGACGTCCCGGCCGGGCTGGAAGTGCGGGCCCTGCCGGATGTGCCGGATCACCAGAGTGAGGTCGAGGGCCGTCACAGCGACCAGCACCCCGCAGGCCAGGGCCCAGCCGGGGTGGCCGGTGATCGCGAAGAGCACGGTCCCCGTGACGGCCCAGAACAGGCCCCAGGAGGCCAGCCCGCAGCGCAGCCGCAGGGGGCTGCGGGCCGTGGCGGGTTCGTTGCCGGTACGCATGGCGATGCACCTCTGCCTCCAGGATCCACCCGGACGGGTGAAGGACGCCGCCCGGCCGGTCCGCCGGGCTCAGGCCGGGCGCCCTCAGGCCGGTCGCTCTCAGATCAGGCGCCGGATCTCGCCCCGCACGCGGTAGAAGCCGCCGGCCGCGGGCGCGAGGGCGTCGATGACGTAGCGGGCGCCGGCCTCGCGTATGTGCCGGGGGAACTGGACCTTCCAGCTGGGGTCGTAGCCCTCGGAGACGACGTGGACCCGCAGCCGGCCGCCCTCCTGGACGCACTCGACGACGACGCCCGTCGCGGGCGCGGCGCTCACCGTGGCGAGGGTGCGGGACGGGGTGTACGTGGGCACGGCCGCGGCCGACTTGACGTCCACGGGCACCGGGACGTTGCCCGCCTGCGCCGCGGCGACCGCGCCGTCACTGGCGTCGACGCAGACCAGCGCGCCGTCCGTGGTGACCATGTACAGCTTCTCGTTCAGGTACTGCATGGAGAGCGCCGAGCCGCCGCCCGTGCCGAGCTTCCACAGCCGGGTGCCGTCCGCCGCGAAGCAGTACACCGACGACGAGGAGTCGCCCGCGAAGACGTAGCGGCCGCCGGGGGAGGTGGCGCAGGAGTAGACCACGGTGTCGCACGGGTAGGTGGCTTCGACGGCGCCCGTGGCCTTGGACAGGCGCTGGACGACCCGGCGGTTGGTGCCGGCGTAGACGGCGTGGTCCTCCTGCCAGCCGAACAGCACCGCGCCGGACGTGGGGGTGTGCCACAGCTCGCCGCTGCCGTCCTGGGCGTAGGCGGTCACGCCGTGCGCGTGGCCGTGGTAGACGGCGCGTTCGTCGCGGCGGACCATCCAGGCGTGGTCGCCGCTGCTGTTGCGCGACCACTGGTGCTCGTCTTCGTGGTCGATGACGGTCAGCCTGCCGTTGCGATCGGCCACGTCGAGGACGCCCTCGCGGATGTCGAGCCAGAAGATGTCGACGTCGGAGGAGATCTCGTAGGCGGCGAAGGGCAGCTTGGAGGACAGGTCGTAGACCGTGCCGTCGTCGCACCCGGCGTAGATCCAGAAGTCGTCCGCGACCAGGCACTTGACGCCGGCGGGCAGCTGGTAGCGGGCGAGCACCTCGCCGTCGTGGCCGAGGGTGTGGACGTGCCCCGCCTGGTTGCCCACCCAGCAGCGGTCCTCGTCCACGTGGATGCCGAAGGCGGCGGAGCCGGTGTCGAAGCGCCACAGCACCGGCGCCACGGCCCGCGCGGTCGACGGCGCGGAGGAGACCTGGCGGTGCGTCACCGGGCGGGCGGCGCGCTGCCCGGCCACGGCCGGGGCGTAGCCCTTGCGGACCTTCTCGCCGACCTTCTTCGCCGCTGCCGCCCGGGCCTTCTCCGCGGTCGGGAACGAGGACGTCTGGCTCTGGCCCGGGGCGCCGATGCGGCCGTAGCGGACCGTGACGGCCGTGCCGGCGACGGTGACCTCGTAGAACTTGTGCGCCCCGCCGCCGTCCTGCGAAAGCTCCAGGTACGTCGTCTCTCCCGCCATGGCAAAGCCCCTCTTCCCCGTCCGTCGGCCACGCCGGCCGATCTCCGTGCCGAGCACGCTAGGGGCTGCCACTGACAATCAGCGCTCGCTCACCTGCCCGAGCGCCACGGCCAACAGACGAACCGTTAGAAAAGGGGCTCGGGAAGCACACCTTCGAGGGACAGGAGCGCGCGCTTGATCTCCAGCCCGCTGCCGAACCCGCCCAGGCCGCCGTTGCTCTCGATGACGCGGTGGCACGGCACGACGACCGGGAGCGGATTGCTGCCCATGGCGACGCCCACGGCCCGGGCCGCCCCGCGCTCGCCGACGCGGTCGGCCAGGTCCTGGTAGCTGACCACGGTCCCGTACGGGACGCCGGCGGCCAGCTCGCGCAGCACGCGGCGGTTGAACCCGGAGGTCAGCGACCAGTCCAGCGGGACCGAGAAGGTCTCCCGGCGGCCCGTGAAATAGGCCGTGAGCTCGGCCGACGCCCGGTCGAGGACCTCCTGTGCGGCGCACGGCCCGCTCGCCGGGCCGGTACCCATGCGGCGCGTGAGGCCGGCCACGGCCTCCGCCGTCTCCGCCGCACCGGCGCGGAAGACCACCTGGAGCAGCCCCCGGGGCGTCGCGGCGATCCCCAGCGGGCCGATGGAGGCGCCGACCGTCGCCCACGCCCACTCCTGCGGCCGGGGCGGCGCGGCCGCAGCGGCCGTTTCCAGGTCCATCATGAGGCCAGCGTAGGCCGTCCGGGGGATCCGCCGGGTCCGGACCGCACAAGTGATCCACGATCATGCGAGCAGGCAGGTCTCCGGCGGAGCCGGGCGCAGGCCTCGGCCTGAGGCCGGAGCCCGCTAGAACCCCAGGAAGCTCAGGAACGACAGGGGGTCGTCGTCCTCGTCCTCCTGCTCGTCCGCCGCCCCTTCCAAGGCCTCCTCGATCACCTGCGGGGCGTTGCTGATGATCCCGTCGACCCCCATGCGCGCCAGCGCCACGGCCCGGTCGCCGTTGTCCACCGTCCACGCGGACACCTCCAGTGGCCGCCCGTGCGCTCCCCGTACGGCGTGCACCGCCCGCACGTAGGCGGCGGTGACGCTCTTGTGGCTCGGGTTGACCTGGTCGGCGAACGCCGCGTACGAGCGCAGCTCCGAGGGCTTCGGAGCGCCCAGGAAGCCCGTCTTCACGTCCGGCCGCACGCGGTGGAAGGCCTTGAGGGAGGGCGCGCTGAAGGACTGCACGACGAGGGCGCTGCGCACGTGCCGGGCGTTGAGCCACCCGGCGCGCTGCAGCTCGGCCGCCAGCTGCCGCTCGATGCCCGGGTACAGCTCGGGCGCCTTGACCTCCAGCAGCAGCTTCTGCCGGTTGTGGTCCACGCGCTGGAGGTAGCGCCGCAGCGTGGGCACTCGCTCGCCGGCGAACCTGCGGTCGTACCAGCTGCCCGCGTCGAGCTTCTGGAGCTCGGCGAGCGTGAAGTCGGCGATCTTCCAGGGGGCACGGCCGGGGAAGCGCCGTCTGACGTCGGTGGTGCGCTCCAGGGTGGTGTCGTGCATGACGATCAGGGCGCCGTCCTTGGTGCGCTGCACGTCGTTCTCCACCCAGGTGATCCCCAGGTCGGCCGCCTCGTCGATCGAGGCCAGCGTGTTCTCCGGGGCCCGGACCGGCACCCCGCGGTGGCCGATCGCCAGCGGCGTGCCCGCCCGCAAGGTCTTCGTGGCGGGTGCGGCCTCCAGGGCGGCCCCGGCCGGGGGAGCGGCGGCGAGGAGGAGCGCGGACAGGCCGAGCAGCGCGCTGGTCACGGCGGAGACGGGGCGGATGCGCATGGGGGCTCCTCGCGGCGGCTGGACACGGACGGTCGCGGACGCCCGGGGCGCCCCGACCCCTGGTGTACGGGATGGGCCTGCCTCAGACAAGTACGCGACGGGAGCGTGCCGGGCGCACGCCGACGGGTGTTCTTCGCCGGATCGCCGCCTGCCGTTCGCCCCGGGAACAGGGGCCGGACGGCGGGTGTCCGGCCGTTGTCAGTGGCGGGTCGTACCGTGGTCCCATGCGGCCCGTATCGAAGATCGAACGCAAGGTGGCACCTTTCGAGGTCGTCAGCCCCTTCCAGCCCAGCGGTGACCAGCCCGCGGCCATCGCCGAGCTGGAGCGACGCATCCGCGCAGGTGAGAAGGACGTCGTCCTCCTCGGTGCCACCGGCACCGGCAAGTCCGCGACCACCGCGTGGATGATCGAGAAGCTCCAGCGGCCGACGCTCGTCATGGCGCCGAACAAGACCCTGGCGGCCCAGCTCGCCAATGAGTTCCGCGAGCTCCTGCCCAACAACGCCGTCGAATACTTCGTCTCGTACTACGACTACTACCAGCCCGAGGCGTACGTTCCGCAGTCGGACACGTACATCGAGAAGGATTCCTCGATCAATGAGGAGGTGGAGCGGCTGCGCCACTCCGCCACCAACTCCCTGCTCACGCGGCGTGACGTCGTGGTGGTGGCCTCGGTCTCCTGCATCTACGGCCTGGGTACCCCCCAGGAGTACGTCGACCGCATGGTGCCGCTGAAGGTCGGCGAGGAGATCGACCGCGACGACCTCCTGCGCCGCTTCGTGGAGATCCAGTACACCCGCAACGACCTCGCGTTCACCCGCGGCACCTTCCGCGTCCGGGGCGACACCATCGAGATCTTCCCGGTCTACGAGGAGCTCGCCGTCCGCATCGAGATGTTCGGCGACGAGATCGAGGCGCTCTCCACGCTCCACCCCCTCACCGGAGAGGTCCTCTCCGAGGACCAGGAGCTGTACGTCTTCCCCGCCAGCCACTACATCGCCGGTGCCGAGCGCATGGAGAAGGCCATCGCCGGCATCGAGAAGGAGCTGGAGGAGACCCTCGCCCGGATGGAGAAGCAGGGCAAGCTCCTGGAGGCGCAGCGGCTGCGCATGCGCACCACGTACGACATCGAGATGATGCGTCAGATCGGCTCCTGCTCCGGCATCGAGAACTACTCGCTGCACATGGACGACCGCGAGCCCGGCTCCCCGCCCAACACCCTCATGGACTACTTCCCGGAGGACTTCCTCCTCGTCATCGACGAGTCGCACGTCACCGTCCCGCAGATCGGCGCCATGTACGAGGGAGACGCCTCCCGCAAGCGCACGCTGGTCGAGCACGGCTTCCGGCTGCCGTCGGCCATGGACAACCGCCCGCTGAAGTGGGAGGAGTTCACCGAGCGCATCGGCCAGACGGTGTATCTGTCGGCCACGCCCGGCAAGTACGAGCTCTCGCGCTCCGACGGCTTCGTCGAGCAGATCATCCGCCCCACCGGCCTCGTCGACCCCGAGGTCGTCGTCAAGCCGACCGAGGGCCAGATCGACGACCTGGTGCACGAGATCCGCAAGCGCACCGAGAAGGACGAGCGGGTCCTGGTCACCACCCTCACCAAGAAGATGGCCGAGGACCTCACGGACTACTTCCTGGAGCTCGGCATCCAGGTCCGCTACCTCCACAGCGACGTCGACACCCTGCGCCGGGTGGAGCTGCTGCGCGAGCTCCGGGCCGGCGAGTACGACGTGCTGGTCGGCATCAACCTGCTGCGCGAGGGCCTCGACCTGCCCGAGGTGTCCCTCGTCGCCATCCTGGACGCCGACAAGGAGGGCTTCCTGCGCTCGGGGACGTCCCTCATCCAGACCATCGGCCGCGCCGCGCGCAACGTCTCCGGCCAGGTGCACATGTACGCCGACAAGGTCACCCCGGCCATGGAGAAGGCCATCGAGGAGACCAACCGCCGCCGGGCGAAGCAGATCGCGTACAACAAGGAGCGGGGCCTCGACCCCCAGCCCCTGCGCAAGAAGATCGGGGACATCGTCGCGACCCTCGCCCGCGAGGAGATCGACACGCAGGAGCTGCTGGGCTCGGGCTACCGCGACAAGGGCGCCAAGGGCAAGGCTCCGGTGCCCACCGCCCCTGTCGGCAAGGCGGCCGGCAAGGGGGCGAAGGCGGCCAAGGGCGCCAAGGCGAAGGGCGCCGTCGCGGTGACGGACAAGCCCGCCGCCGAACTGGCGCAGCAGATCGAGGACATGACCGACCGCATGCGGGCCGCGGCCGCGGAGCTGCAGTTCGAGGTCGCCGCCCGGCTGCGCGACGAGGTGAGCGAGCTCAAGAAGGAGCTGCGGCAGATGAAGGAGGCCGGGCTGGCCTGACGCACCGGGCCTCGGCCTCCGCACGCCTGACGCTCCGGCACCACCCGCCGCGGTGCCGCGGGCCGGATGTTGCAAGACCGCCACAAATCCCGCCCGGATTCGTGTGCGGTCCGGGTCCGTGCGTAGGGTCGGGGCGGAGGCCGTGCGGACGCCCGGCCCACGGGGATAGAACGAGAAGGGACTGCGCGTGACGGTCAACTTGTCCAAGGGCCAGGGCATCAGCCTGCAGAAGGCGGACGGGGGCACTCTGACCGCCGTGCGGATGGGGCTGGGCTGGCAGGCCGCCCCCCGCCGCGGACTGTTCGGGTCGCGCACGAGGGAGATCGACCTCGACGCTTCGGCGGTGCTGTTCGCCGGCGGCCAGCCGGTGGACGTGGTGTTCTTCCGCCACCTGGTCAGCGACGACGGCTCGGTCCGCCACACCGGTGACAACCTGGTCGGCGGCGCCGGCACCGGCGGCGACGACGAGGCCATCCTCGTCGACCTCCAGCGCGTTCCCGTGCACATCGACCAGATCGTCTTCACGGTGAACTCCTTCACCGGCCAGACGTTCTCCGAGGTGCAGAACGCCTTCTGCCGCCTCGTCGACGAGACCAACGGCCAGGAGCTCGCCCGCTACACCCTGGACGGCGGCGGCGCGTACACCGCGCAGATCATGGCGAAGGTGCACCGTTCCGGCAGCGGCTGGGCGATGACCGCCATCGGCACGCCGGCCAACGGCAAGACCTTCCAGGACCTCATGCCGTCGATCCTGCCGAGCCTGTAGGCACACGCGTCCTGACAGCACATCCCGGGCCCGGCGGAGAGCGCTTCCGCCGGGCCCGCGGGCACGACAAGCGCAGAACGAGCACGAACACCTAGGGGGCGCAAGCAATGACGGCCGAGCTGGTGCGGGGGCAGAACCACCCGCTGTCCGGGACCCGCTTGGAGATCCGGGTCTCCGCGGGAGGCCCCGTCATCGCGGGCGCCACGCTCGCCGGTGCGGACGGCACGGTGTCCGGCGCCGACCGCATCGCGCACCCCGCCTCCCACCGCCTGCCCGGCCTGGAGGTCTCCCGGCAGGCCGCGGCCGACCACCGGCTCGCCGTCGACCTGGACGCCCTCCCCGACGGCGTGCACCGGGTCCACGTGCTGCTCGCGCTCCCCACCGGAGCCGGCGGCCCCACCTCCTTCGGGGCGCTGGCCGCCCCGTTCGTCGCCGTCACCGAGCTCGACGGGGCGGAGATCGCCACGTACACGATCACGGACCTCGGCGCCGAGTCCGCCGTCGTCGCCGTGGAGCTGTACCGCAGGCAGGACGCCTGGAAGGTGCGCGCCGTCGGCCAGGGCTACGCGGGCGGCCTCGCCGCGATGCTCCAGGACCAGGGCCTGGAGCGGGCCCTGGAGACGGCCGCCGCCATCAACGAGGCCGTCACCCGCGGCATGGCCCGCGCCGTCGCGCCGCCGCCCCCGCGCACGGCTCCGGACGCCGCGCCCCCGCGCCCCGCCCCGGAGCCGGCGCCGCAGCGCCCCGCGGCCGGGAGCGGGCCCGTCGACTACCGCCACCCCCGCCGCGCCACCGCCACGCCCCCCGCGCCCGCCCCGGCCGCCCCGCCCGCCGAGCCCGGGCAGCCGCCGCGCCCCGTGGCCGGCGACGCCAACGGCTGGACCATGGACGAGCGGCTCTACAACCAGGTGTGGGGCATGTTCGAGGACCTGGCCCGCTCCGCCGCCGCCTACCGCAGCGCCGTCGACTTCGCGGAGTCCCGCCTGGAACAGGAGCTCGACAAGGTGCTCTCCGACCCGGCCACCCGGGTCGGCCCCGCCGCCGACGCGGCCCGCGCGGAGGCCCGCGCCCGGCAGGCGAGCCTGGTGGAGCAGGCCCGCGCCGTCCTCGACCGGGACCTGACCCAGCTCACCGCCGAAGCCGAGGTCGTCGAGCACGCCCTGCCGCCCGCCTTCGCCCGCTGGGACAACCCCGTCTGGCACGGCTACCAGGTGCCGCTGGAGACCCCCATGGCCCTGCGCCTGGGCGATCTGCACCTGCCGGAGAGCACCGGCCTGCGCATCCCCATGCTGGTGCGGCTGCCCCTGGAGCGCGGCCTGTGGATCGACAGCGGCCGCCCCACCGGGTTCGAATCGGCGGTCCTGGACACCACCGAGCTGCGCCGCCTCGCCATGGAGACGGCGGTCGCCCACGCGGCGCGGCTGCTGGCCGTGTACCCGGTCGGGGACTTCACCGTGCACGTCATCGATCCGGCGGGCTCGGCCGGCACGGCCCTTGCGCCGCTGTTGCAGACCGGCGCGCTCAAGGAGCCGCCCGCGGCCGGGGCGCAAGGCGTCTCCACGCTGCTCCAGCGGCTGACGCGCCGCGTCGACCTGGTGCAGATGGCCGTGCGCAGCGGCGCCGCCGACTCCCTCCCGCCGGACGTGGACACCGCCGAGCAGCTGCTGATCGTCAACGACTTCCCGCACGGCTTCGACGACCGCGCGGTCAACCAGCTGCGCTACCTCGCGGACGAGGGCCCCTCCGTCGGGGTGCACCTGATGATGGTCGCCGACCGGGAGGACGCCCGCGGGTACGGGCCGGTGCTCGATCCGCTCTGGCGCGCCCTGCTGAGGATCACACCGGTCCCCGACGACCACCTCGCCGACCCGTGGGTCGGGCACACCTGGACGTACGAGCCGTCGCTCGTGCCGGCCGGCAGCGACGTCGTACGGCAGGTGCTGCAACGGGTGGGGCAGGCGCGGCAGGCATACGGCATTTAGCAGGTAAAGCGGCGCCGAGCTGGGCTTTTGGTATTTCCTTTACTGTTCCTTGGGTCTTCCTGTACCGTTTTGAGGACTGCCGTACGCCCCGTACGACGTACCGGAGGAACAGTGGACGTCTCCCTGACCCTGTGGGCGCTGACCATCCTTGGTCTCTGCGCCCTCGTCGCCGCCGACTTCTTCATCGGAGGCCGCAAGCCGCACGAGGTCTCCCTCAAGGAAGCCGGTATCTGGACGGCGGTCTGGGTCGCCCTGGCCGGCCTCTTCGGTCTCGGCCTGCTGGTCTTCGGCGGCGGACAGCCGGCCGGCGAGTTCTTCGCGGGCTTCATCACCGAGAAGTCGCTGAGCGTCGACAACCTCTTCGTCTTCGTCCTGATCATGGCGAAGTTCGCGGTGCCGCCGATCTACCAGCAGCGCGTCCTGATGGTCGGCGTGCTCATCGCCCTCGTGCTGCGGGCCGTGTTCATCGCCGGTGGCGCGGCGATCATCGCCAACTTCTCCTGGGTCTTCTACCTCTTCGGCGCCTTCCTGATCTGGACCGCCTGGAAGCTCATCCAGGAGGCGCGCGCCGGCGAGGAGGACGAAGAGTTCGAGGAGAATCGTTTCCTCAAGCTGGTCGAGAAGCGCTTCCCCTCCACCGACCGCTACCACGGCACCAAGCTCTTCGTCGTGGAGAACGGCAAGCGCCTGATGACGCCGATGCTGATCGTCATGCTGGCGATCGGCACCACCGACGTCCTCTTCGCCCTGGACTCGATCCCCGCGATCTTCGGCCTGACCCAGGACCCGTACATCGTCTTCACCGCCAACGCCTTCGCCCTCATGGGCCTGCGCCAGCTGTACTTCCTGATCGGCGGCCTGCTGAAGAAGCTCGTCCACCTCTCGTACGGCCTGTCGGTCATCCTCGGCTTCATCGGCGTCAAGCTCGTCCTGCACGCCCTGCACGAGAACGGCGTGGCCGTCCCGGAGATCAGCATCCCGGTGTCCCTCGGCGTCATCTGCGCGGTGCTGGTCGTCACCACCCTCACCAGCCTCCGTGCCTCGCGGAAGCAGGCGGAGGCGGACGCCCTGGCAGCCGAGGCCGCTCCGGAGGGCAAGGGCGACGCCGAGGGCGCGGGCGACGCCAAGGACGCCGCCCGCATCTGACGGCGCCGGCGCCGCGTGCCTCAGGAGGCCGTCCCCGCTCAGGCGGGGGCGGCTTCCGGCGCTGGTCCGGGCGCCGTGTCCGGCCGGGTCTCGGGCAGCCGGGCGAAGCACCCCAGGCTGACGAGGGAGACGGCCACGAGATAGCCGGCGACCGCCCAGGGCGGCCCGGAGCCCTGCGCCAGCGCCGTCGCCACGACCGGCGTGAGGCCGCCGCCCACCACCCCGGCCAGGTTGTAGCCGACCGCCGCCCCCGTGCAGCGCACCCGGGTCTCGAACAGCTCCGGGAGGTAGGCGGCGACGACGCCGACCACCGCCGAGAACGGCACCGCCGCCCCCGCGAAGCCCAGCGTCATCCACACCGGCCGCCCGGTGTGCAGCAGGCCCATCAGCGGGACCATCCACAGCGCGAGGCCCGCGCTGCCGGCCAGGCACAGGGAACGCCGCCCGTAGCGGTCGCCCAGCAGCGCGAAGAGCGGGATGAGCAGGGTGGAGACGGCGACGCCCGCCATGATGCAGCCGAGCATGACCGTGCGGCCCACGCCCAGCCGCTCGGTGCCGTAGGCCAGGGCCCAGGTGCTCATCGCGTAGTGGACGGCGTAGACGAGGGAGAGCCCGCCCGCGATGAGCAGGACCGGCCGCCAGTGGCCGCGCAGGAGCTCGGCGAGCGGCAGGTCGGCCCGCGTGTCCGTGGCCTCCAGCGCGCGGAACTGCGGCGTCTCCGGGAGCCGGGAGCGCAGCAGCAGGCCCGCCGCCGCCATGAGGCCCGCGCCCCAGAACGGCACCCGCCAGCCCCAGGCCAGGTAGCCCGCCTCGGAGAGCCCCGCCGACAGCGCGAGGGCGAGGCCGTTGGCCAGCAGGAACCCCACCGGCGCGCCGAGCTGCGGGAAGCTGGTCCACAGGGCGCGGCGGTGCGCCGGGGCGTGCTCCCCGGTCAGCAGCACCGCCCCGCCCCACTCGCCGCCGAGTCCCAGCCCCTGCGCGAAGCGCAGGACGAGCAGGAGCAGGGGCGCGGCGACGCCGATGGTGTCGTAGGCGGGGACGAACCCCACGCCGACCGTGGACACGCCGGTCAGCAGCAGGGAGGCCATGAGGACGGGCCGGCGGCCGTGCCGGTCGCCGATGTGCCCGAAGAGCATCGCGCCCAGCGGGCGGGCGAGGAAGCCGATGCCGAAGGTGCCGAAGGCGGCGAGGGTGCCGAGCAGCGGCGACGCGGTGGGGAAGAACAGCGGGCCGAGGACGAGCGCGGCGGCGGTGCCGTAGACGTAGAAGTCGTAGAACTCGATGGCGGTGCCGGTCATGGCGGCGAGCGCCAGGCGCGGCATGGACGGCGCGCGGTGCGGCGCGGTGTGCTGCGGGTGCATGTAATAACCAACATCCAGCCGGCAGGGAGGCAACGGGCGTATGGGCGCGCTACGGGGGGCGCGGGGGAGTCGCAAAGTTTTTTCGTCCGGATTTGCGTAGGTATAGCCATCCGGCTCGAAGGGGAGTAGCTTAAGAGATGAGGCCGCCGCATCCGGAGGAATTTGGATGGACGGCCTCACTGCATGCCCCCTCACTCGTGCCCCGCGGCCCCCGGCCCGGGGCACCACTCGTTCCGGGGCCCATGCCCGGGGCTTCCGGGGCTCGTGTCCGGGGAGCGCCAAGCGTCACCAGCCGCGTGCGCGCCACTCGCCGAGGTGGGGCCGCTCGGCGCCCAGCGTGGTGTCCGCGCCGTGGCCGGGGTAGACCCAGGTCTCGTCCGGCAGCTGCCCGAAGAGCTTCGTCTCCACGTCGTCGAGGAGGCGCGCGAACGCCTTCGCGTCGTTGTGGGTGTTGCCCACGCCGCCCGGGAACAGGCAGTCCCCGGTGAACACGTGGGCGTGGCCGTGCGGGTCGTCGTAGACCAGCGCGATGCTGCCCGGCGTGTGGCCCACGAGGTGGCGGGCGGTCAGCTCCACGCGGCCGACGCGGATGACGTCCCCGTCGCTCACCGGAACGTCCGTCGGCACGGGGATGCCCTCGGCGTCCTCGCGGCCCGCGTAGGTGGTGGCGCCGGTGGCGTCGACCACCTCGCGCAGGGCTCCCCAGTGGTCGGCGTGCCGGTGCGTGGTGACCACGGACGCGATGCCGCTGTCACCGATCAGGCTGATCAGGGTGTGCGGCTCGGCCGCCGCGTCGATCAGCAACTGCTCGTCCGTCGCGCGGCAGCGCAGCAGATAGGCGTTGTTGTCCATCGGGCCGACCGCGACTTTCGAAATCATCAGGTCGGTCAGCTCGTGCACGTCCGCCGGTCCGCCGACCTTCACCGCTCCGCTGTACGTCATGTCGCCAGCCTATGCCTTCACCCTCTTCCTCCACCCCCGCTAAAGCGGGGGAAGGGCGGGCAGCGCGGCGCCGCCCGTGTCCAGCGCCGCACCCTTGTCGCCGCGGCCCGCGAGCCACCCCAGGAGGGCCGCCGGGGGGCCGGTGAGGGTGACCGATGTGCCCTCCGCGGTGCCGCCCGTGCGCCAGCTCCTGCCGTCGTCGGCGACGAGCGTGACGGCGGGGACCTCCGGATGGCCCGACCAGCGCTCGGCGAGGAAGGCGATCTCCCGGCCGGTGAACTCCTCCGGCAGGTCCGCCAGCTCGTAGCCGGCGTCCAGGTCCACCAGGTGCAGTTCCAGCTCGATCCAGCGGCGGAAGGGGACGCGGGCGGCCTGGTCGGTCACGCCGTTGCGCATGACGACGGTGCGGGTCCAGTCGGCGGGAACGGCGGCCTGGGCGCTCAGCCGCGCGGCGCTCTCGCGCAGGTCGGCGAGATGGACGTCCAGGGGCCGGTCGGCGTCCCGGGCGATGTCCGCGTCGCGGGCCTCGCTGCTCGCGTACATGGGGCGGTCCGCCAGGACGTTGACGAGCGCGTCGGCATTGCGCGCGATGTGTGCCAGTACATGGCCGCGGGTCCAGCCCGGGAGCCGGGACGGCCCGGCGACGGCTTCGTCGTCGAGCTTTCCGGCTGCGCTCAGGAAGCGGTCGGTCGCTTCGCGTACAGATGCCAGGTCGCGCACGTGATCGATCATGCGGCAGACGATAGCGCCGCCACTCGTCCGGGTGAAGGTCTCGCACTCCGGCCGTAAATCGAATGTGCGTGCTATAGGCTCGGTGGGGCATCGCATCCGACATCAACGCGGCGGCCCCCCTACCCTGGACCGGGGGCGCGCGCCTCACCGCCCCAGGATCCGCCCGCAAGAACCGCTCCCGGGAAGCGCTCCCGAAGGCGACCGCAGGAGCGGACCCCATCGATATCGTTCTCAAGAAAGGTGCCGACCGGCGTGGCTGACCGTCTCATCGTCCGTGGCGCTCGCGAGCACAACCTCAAGAACGTCTCGCTCGACCTCCCCCGCGACTCCCTGATCGTCTTCACGGGGCTCTCCGGCTCGGGCAAGTCGTCCCTCGCGTTCGACACGATCTTCGCCGAGGGGCAGCGCCGCTACGTCGAGTCGCTCTCCTCCTACGCACGGCAGTTCCTCGGGCAGATGGACAAGCCCGACGTGGACTTCATCGAGGGCCTGTCCCCGGCCGTCTCCATCGACCAGAAGTCGACCTCGCGCAACCCGCGCTCCACCGTCGGCACGATCACCGAGGTCTACGACTACCTCCGGCTGCTCTTCGCCCGCATCGGCAAGCCGCACTGCCCCGAGTGCGCCCGCCCGATCTCCCGCCAGTCGCCGCAGGCGATCGTGGACAAGGTGCTGGAGCTCCCCGAGGGCAGCCGCTTCCAGGTGCTCTCGCCGCTGGTGCGCGAGCGCAAGGGCGAGTTCGCCGACCTCTTCTCCGACCTCCAGACCAAGGGCTACAGCCGGGCCCGGGTGGACGGGGAGACGATCCAGCTCTCCGAGCCGCCCAAGCTCAAGAAGCAGGAGAAGCACACGATCGAGGTGGTCATCGACCGCCTCACCGTCAAGGACAGCGCCAAGCGCCGCCTGACCGACTCGGTCGAGACGGCCCTGGGCCTGTCCGGCGGCATGGTCATCCTCGACTTCGTCGACCTCCCCGAGGACGACGCCGAGCGCGAGCGGATGTACTCCGAGCACCTCTACTGCCCCTACGACGACCTGTCGTTCGAGGAGCTGGAGCCGCGCTCCTTCTCGTTCAACTCGCCCTTCGGCGCCTGCCCCGAGTGCACCGGCATCGGCACCCGCATGGAGGTCGACCCCGAGCTGATCATCCCGGATCCGGAGAAGTCGCTGGACGAGGGTGCGATCAGCCCCTGGTCGCACGGCCACACCAAGGACTACTTCAGCCGCCTGGTCGACGCCCTCGCCGACGCCCTCGGCTTCCGTACGGACATCCCCTGGGCGGGGCTGCCCGCGCGCGCCAAGAAGGCCCTCCTCAACGGCCACAAGACCCAGATCGAGGTGCGCTACCGCAACCGCTACGGCCGCGAGCGCGCGTACACCACGGCCTTCGAGGGTGCGGTGCCGTTCGTCAAGCGGCGCCACTCCGAGGCCGAGAGCGACGCCAGCCGCGAGCGCTTCGAGGGCTATATGCGCGAGGTCGACTGCCCGACCTGCGAGGGCACGCGCCTGAAGCCGATCGTCCTGGCCGTCACCGTCCAGGGCCGGTCCATCGCCGAGGTCTCGGCGATGTCGATCAGCGAGTGCGCCGACTTCCTGCGGGACATGAAGCTCACCGGCCGCGAGAAGAAGATCGCCGAGCGGGTCCTCAAGGAGGTCAACGAGCGCCTGAAGTTCCTCGTCGACGTCGGCCTGGACTACCTCTCGCTCAACCGCGCCGCGGGCACCCTCTCCGGCGGCGAGGCCCAGCGCATCCGCCTCGCCACCCAGATCGGCTCCGGCCTCGTCGGCGTGCTCTACGTCCTGGACGAGCCCTCCATCGGCCTCCACCAGCGCGACAACCACCGCCTGATCGAGACCCTCGTCCGCCTGCGCGACATGGGCAACACCCTCATCGTCGTCGAGCACGACGAGGACACCATCAAGGTCGCCGACTGGGTCGTCGACATCGGCCCCGGCGCCGGCGAGCACGGCGGCAAGGTCGTGCACAGCGGCCCCTTGAAGGAGCTCCTGCGCAACAAGGAGTCGATGACCGGGCACTACCTCTCCGGCAAGAAGGCCATCGCCATACCGGACGTCCGCCGCCCCGTCGACCCCGGCCGCCGGATCACCGTCCGCGGCGCCCGTGAGAACAACCTCCAGGACATCGACGTCTCGTTCCCGCTCGGTGTGCTCACGGCCGTCACCGGCGTCTCCGGCTCCGGCAAGTCCACGCTGGTCAACGACATCCTGTACACCCACCTCGCCCGCGAGCTGAACGGCGCCCGGGCCGTGCCCGGCCGCCACACCCGCGTCGACGGCGACGACCTGGTCGACAAGGTCGTCCACGTCGACCAGTCGCCCATCGGCCGGACGCCGCGGTCCAACCCGGCCACGTACACCGGCGTCTTCGACCACGTCCGCAAGCTCTTCGCGGAGACGATGGAGGCCAAGGTCCGGGGCTACCTGCCCGGCCGCTTCTCCTTCAACGTCAAGGGCGGCCGCTGCGAGAACTGCTCCGGCGACGGCACCATCAAGATCGAGATGAACTTCCTGCCGGACGTGTACGTGCCGTGCGAGGTCTGCCACGGCGCGCGCTACAACCGGGAGACCCTGGAGGTGCACTACAAGGGCAAGTCCATCGCCGAGGTGCTGGACATGCCCATCGAGGAGGCCCTGTCCTTCTTCGAGGCCGTGCCCACCATCGCCCGCCACCTGCGCACGCTCAACGAGGTCGGGCTCGGCTACGTCCGCCTCGGGCAGTCCGCGCCGACGCTCTCCGGCGGCGAGGCCCAGCGCGTGAAGCTCGCCAGCGAGCTCCAGAAGCGCTCCACGGGCCGCACGGTCTACGTCCTGGACGAGCCCACCACGGGTCTGCACTTCGAGGACATCAACAAGCTCATCTCGGTGCTGTCCGGCCTGGTCGACAAGGGCAACAGCGTCATCGTCATCGAGCACAACCTCGACGTCATCAAGACCGCCGACTGGGTCGTGGACATGGGCCCCGAGGGCGGCAACGGCGGCGGCCTCGTCATCGCCGAGGGCACGCCCGAGGAGGTCGCGTCCGTGCCGTCCAGCCACACCGGCAAGTTCCTGCGGGAGCTCCTCGGGGACCGGGTCAGCGACGCGGTCCCGCTGCCGCGGAAGAAGCCGGCGGCCAGGAAGAAGGCCGCGGCGCGGCGGAGCTGATCACCTCCGGCGCCGGTGGCCGGGCGGGCCCTTCTCCCGAAGAGCCCGCCCGGCCACCCCGCGGGGAGGCTTCCGGCGCCGGGTAAGGTCGGTGCGCAGTCACCGTGAGTCCAGCGCTGGAGCCCCCATGAGCACCCCCTCGTCCCCGCAGAGCCCCGCCGAGCCCCCCTGTGCGTCGCGGCGCACCGTGCTCCGGGGCGCCGCGCTCGCGGGCGTCGCCGGGCTGGGCGCGGCCGCCTGCGACGGCAAGACCGGCTCCAAGGCCGCCGCGGTGCCCACGGCGCCGGTGGAGCTCGGCCCGGCGGCCGACGTCCCCGTCGGCCAGGCGCGGCTCTTCCGCGAGCAGCGGCTGATCGTCTCGCAGCCCGTGCAGGGCCAGTACAAGGCGTTCAGCGCGGTGTGCACGCACGCGGGCTGCGTGGCCGACAAGGTGGACAACGGCAAGGTCCGCTGCCCCTGCCACGGCAGCGAGTTCGACGCGAACACCGGCAAGGTCCTCCAGGGCCCGGCCGGCGACCCGCTGCCGTCCGTGCCGGTCCGCTCGACGGGCGGCAAGCTGATCGCGGGCCCGGAGGCGTAGTCCCTCGCCGGGCGGGCCTCACTCCCAGTCCCAGGCGATCCCCACGAGTCCCGGCCGTACCGACGGCTCCACCAGGTGGACCATGCGGTGGCGCCCGGCGAGCGTCAGCTCCTGGAGGCCGCCGCGGGGCGCCACCGCCGAGCTGCGGGTGAAGCGCAGGCAGCGCGCGGGCAGCGCGGCGGCGTCGAACCGCACCTGGAGCACGTACTGCCCGCCGGCGAAGCTGAAGCCGCGCACGTACTCGCTGCCCGGCCCGGCCGTGCCGTCGTCGAAGCCGTAGCCGAAGACGTGGGTGTCCCCGGCCCGCAGCCGGGTGTCGAACAGCAGCTCGGCCACCAGGACACCGGCCGCCGCGTGCCACCGCACGCGCCCCACGCGGCAGTTCTCGCTCGCCCGCACGGCCACCCGGCCGGGATCGCAGCCCTCGTCCCCGTGGTGGATGGCGAGGTAGCGGTCCACGCCGTCCCGGTGGGCGCGCACCACGTGGTGGGAGTCGCGCCCCCGCAGCTCCCGGCCGGCTCCCATGCGGACCCGCTCCAGGTGGCAGACGGTGTGCAGGCCGCCGTCGGCGGGCGAGTCCAGCTCGGCGAGGAGCCGCTCCAGCGCGCGGGACTCCTCGACCAGCGAGCGGTACGAGCGCGCGGCCGGCCGCTCGGCGCCGGTCCGCGGGGCGACCGGCTCCAGCAGCCGGGTGAGGGAGTGGGCGGGCAGCTCCAGGACCTCCTCCAGGACCCGCACCGCCCGCAGCGACTCCGGCCGCTGCGGCCGCCGCGCCCCCTGCTGCCAGTAGCTCAGGCTCGTCACGCCGATGTGCACGCCGCGCTGCGCGAGCCGGCGCTGCACCCGGTGCAGCGCGAGCCCCCGCACGCTCAGCGCCGTCCGCAGCGCCACGTGGAACGGCCCGGTGCGCAGGGCGCGGGCCAGCTCGGCCTCGGCCGCGTGGCCGTCCGGCGCGCCCCCGCCGTGCCGTGTGCGTGCCATCCGTTCCCACCCCTTGTGCTCTGTGAATATTCACAAGCGGTGAATGCGGCGGGGCCCGCCGGACCGCCGTGATCCGCATGGCCGGGCAACGGACGTTCACATCCGGTACGCCTCGTTCACACCGTCGGCTCACCGAGCATTGAAGCCGGTTGACCATTCACTGACAACTCCCTGATGCTCCTCACCAGCGTCCGGACGCGCCTCCATCACCACCCCCCGCCTCGGGAGGAACGTCCATGTCCCGTGCATCGGCACAACTGAACAAGCCCGGAAAGGCCCGCATACGCGGCAGACGGCTGTCCACCGCAGCCGTCGTCGCGGCCGCGCTGCTCGCCGTCCCCACCACGGCGTCGGCAGCCGGCGCGGACCACGCGTCCTTGCAGGCCTCGAAGAAGCTCAACATCACCATGCAGGCCCAGCAGAAGAGCAATTGGTGCTGGGCTGCCTCCGGCAACACCATCGCCACCTGGTTCGGGCGCAACTACACCCAGAACCAGTTCTGCAACGCGGCGTTCCGCCGCCAGCAGGGCACGGAATGCCCCAACAACCAGGCCACGCTGGGCAACGTGCAGACCGCCCTCCAGTGGGCCGGCATCAACCCCGGCTCGTACGTGACCGGTTGGCTGCGCTACCCGACCGTCCAGAGCGAGGTCAACGGCAACAGGCCGATCGAGACCCGCATCCAGTGGTCCTCCGGCGGCGGTCACATGCACGTCCTCTACGGCTACGACGACGCGAGCGGGTTCGTGTACTGGGGCGACCCCTGGCCCTCCAGCAACCGCTACAACTGGGCCTCGCACGACTGGTACGTGAACAACAGCAACTTCTCCTGGACCCACTCGCTCTACCGGATCGGGGCGTGACGACATGACCGACCGGATGACCCGTCAGGCAGCCCGGCAACACTCCCGGCGCAACGCGGCCCGTGCGGTGGCCGCGGGTGCCGTCACCGCCGCCGCCCTCGGCCTCGCCCCGCTCGCTCACGCCGCCACCCCGGCGCCTCCCGCGGCCCCCACCGCCGCCGGAGTCTCCGCCGCGCACGAGGCGGCCGCCTCCGCAACGACCCTCGGGACGCTGTCCCGCTTCTTCGCCCGCGACGGTGCGGTCGCCGCGGCGAAGGCGCAGCCGAGG
Source organism: Streptomyces sp. SCA2-17 (assembly GCF_044336695.1). Taxonomy (NCBI): domain Bacteria; kingdom Bacillati; phylum Actinomycetota; class Actinomycetes; order Kitasatosporales; family Streptomycetaceae; genus Streptomyces; species Streptomyces sp. SCA2-17. The sequence continues at coordinate 1,255,127 of NZ_CP117521.1, read as the reverse complement.
ATCGAGGGCGCGACCGTGCCCGTCTACACGCTCTCCCCGGAGTTCGTGGCGGGCAGGAACGGCGCCCCCGTCGCCACGCTGGAGTTCCTCGCCAGCAAGGCGGTCTCCTCCGACGGTCAGAAGGCGTCGGTGTGGACCGCGCGCACCGGGAGCGACTGGAAGGTCGTCAACATCGCCACCGGTGACGACGAGACGCGCTACGCCGCCGAAGGACAGCGGAAGCTCAGCGGCGGCACCGTCTTCCGTGAGCCCCAGATCGACGCGTGGTACGTCCAGCGCGGCGAGCGGGTCCTGCCGCTGGACGACGATGCCGTCCGGGCCGTGGGCGCGCAGGGCACTACGCTCGACGGCTACCGCGCCCGGGTCCACAAGGCGTACGGCGACAAGCTGCCGGGCTCCGCGTACGCGAAGAAGGGGGAGGCGGGCGGCTACGGACAGGAGCCGGCCGCGGCCACCGAGCAGCAGGCGGCCCCCGCGCCGCAGGCCGGCTCCGGCCCGCTGACCACGGCGTCCGCGGCGGCGGCCGGCGGCACGGCCCTGCTCCTGGGCGCGGGGGCGGTGGTGGCGCGCCGCAGGCTCCGGCGCCGCTGACCCGGCCCGGTCCGCCCGGGTCTCCGCCCACCCGTCCTGATCATTCATGATCAGGTCTGATCGGCCCTGATCCACCCTGATCCGCCCCGAGTTCCCGGTTCCGTCCCCGGCAGCCACCCCCCGCCGGGGCCGGAGCCGGTCCCTCCGCGGGCGGACGCCGATTGTCACTGCCCGCAAGTAGGGTGTGTGACATGGCCGACCCCAGCAGCTACCGACCCAAGCCGGGACAGATCCCCGACTCGCCGGGGGTCTACAGATTCCGTGACGAGCACGGCCGGGTGATCTACGTCGGGAAGGCGAAGAGCCTGCGCCAGCGCCTCTCGTCGTACTTCCAGGACCTCGCCGGCCTGCACACGCGCACCCGCACGATGGTGACCACGGCCGCCTCCGTCGAGTGGACCGTGGTCTCCACCGAGGTCGAGGCGCTCCAGCTGGAGTACACCTGGATCAAGGAGTACGACCCGCGGTTCAACGTCAAGTACCGCGACGACAAGAGCTATCCCTCCCTCGCCGTCACCATGGGCGAGGAGTTCCCGCGCGTCCAGGTCATGCGCGGCCCCAAGAAGAAGGGCGTGCGCTACTTCGGCCCGTACGCCCACGCCTGGGCCATCCGCGAGACCGTCGACCTGATGCTGCGCGTCTTCCCCGTGCGCACCTGCTCGGCCGGGGTGTTCAAGCGCTCCGCCCAGATCGGCCGCCCCTGCCTGCTGGGGTACATCGGCAAGTGCTCCGCCCCCTGCGTCGGCCGGGTCAGCCCCGAGGAGCACCGCGAACTGGCGGAGGAGTTCTGCGACTTCATGGCCGGCCGCACGGGCGCCTACCTGCGCCGCCTGGAGCAGCAGATGCACGAGGCCGCCGAGGAGATGGAGTACGAGAAGGCCGCCCGCCTGCGGGATGACATAGAGGCCCTCCGGCGCGCCATGGAGAAGAACGCCGTCGTCCTCGCCGACGCCACCGACGCCGATCTCATCGCCGTCGCGGAGGACGAGCTGGAGGCCGCGGTCCAGATCTTCCACGTGCGCGGCGGCCGGGTGCGCGGCCAGCGCGGCTGGGTGACCGACAAGGTGGAGGCCGTCGACACCGCCGGCCTCGTCGAGCACGCCCTCCAGCAACTCTACGGCGAGGAGAGCGGCGACGCGGTGCCCAAGGAGGTCCTGGTCCCGGCCCTGCCGGAGCCGGTGGAGCCCGTCGCCCAGTGGCTGGGCCAGCGCCGGGGCTCCCGCGTCGACCTGCGCATCCCCCAGCGCGGGGACAAGAAGGACCTGATGGCGACGGTCCAGCGCAACGCCCAGCAGGCCCTCGTCCTGCACAAGACCAAGCGCGCCTCCGACCTGACCACCCGCTCCCGGGCGCTGGAGGAGATCGCCGAGGCCCTGGGGCTGGATTCGGCGCCGCTGCGCATCGAGTGCTTCGACATCTCCCACCTCCAGGGGCAGGACGTGGTCGCGTCCATGGTCGTCTTCGAGGACGGCCTGGCCCGCAAGAGCGAGTACCGCCGCTTCCAGATCAAAGGCTTCGAGGGGCAGGACGACGTCCGGTCCATGCACGAGGTGATCGGCCGGCGCTTCCGCCGCTATCTGCTGGAGAAGCAGAAGGCGGGGGAGTGGTCCGAGGAGAACGCCGTCGAGACCGTCGAAACCGGCGAGGCGGCCGACGGGGAGGCCACTCGGACCGACGACGGCCGCCCCAAGCGCTTCGCCTACCCGCCGCAGCTCGTGGTGGTCGACGGCGGGCAGCCGCAGGTGGCCGCCGCCCGCCGCGCGCTGGACGAGCTCGGCATCGACGACGTGGCGATCTGCGGCCTCGCCAAGCGCCTGGAAGAGGTCTGGCTGCCCGGCGAGGACGACCCCGTCGTCCTGCCCCGCACCAGCGAGGGCCTCTACCTCTTGCAGCGCGTGCGTGACGAAGCCCACCGCTTCGCCATCGCCTACCAGCGCAGCAAACGCTCCAAGACGTTCAAGGCCGGGCCGCTGGATGCGGTCCCGGGCCTCGGGGAGACCCGCAAGAAGGCCCTGCTCAAGCACTTCGGCTCGGTCAAGCGGCTGCGCGCCGCCACGATCGAGCAGATCTGCGAGACGCCGGGCATCGGTCGCAAGACCGCCGAGACGATCGCCGCCGCGCTCGCGGCGGCCGCCCCGCCCGCCCCCGCCGTGAACATGGCGACGGGCGAGATCATGGAAGAGGCGGGGGAATGACGGGACACGCAGTATGGAAGGACGGGGCCGCGACCGCGGCGCCGTCGGTGAGACGGGGGTAGCAGCATGACCGGGAACGACCGAGACGGAGCACAGGTGAGTACGGGCACGACGGCGGATGCGGCGGCCGAGACGGCGGGCATCCCCGAACTGGTGATCATCTCCGGCATGTCGGGGGCGGGCCGCAGCACCGCCGCCAAGTGCCTGGAGGACCTCGGCTGGTTCGTCGTCGACAACCTGCCGCCCGCCCTGATCCCCACCATGGTGGACCTCGGCGCCCGCTCCCAGGGCAACGTGGCCCGCATCGCCGTGGTGGTGGACGTCCGCGGCCGGCGCTTCTTCGACAACCTCCGCGAGTCCCTGGCCGACCTGGCAGCCAAGCAGGTCAAGCGGCGCGTGATCTTCCTGGAGGCATCGGACGACGCCCTGGTGCGCCGCTTCGAGTCCGTGCGCCGCCCGCACCCCCTCCAGGGCTCGGGCCGCATCGTCGACGGCATCGCCGCCGAGCGGGACCTGCTGCGCGAGCTGCGCGGCGACGCCGACCTGGTGATCGACACCTCCAGCCTCAACGTCCACGAGCTGCGCGCCAAGATGGACGCCCAGTTCGCCGGCGAGGAGGAGCCGGAGCTGCGGGCCACCGTCATGTCCTTCGGCTACAAGTACGGCCTGCCCGTCGACGCCGACCTCGTCGTGGACTGCCGCTTCCTGCCCAACCCGCACTGGGTGCCGGAGCTGCGCCCCTTCACGGGCCTGAACGAGGAGGTCTCGGGCTACGTCTTCAACCAGCCCGGCGCCAAGGAGTTCCTCGACCGCTACACCGAGCTCCTCCAGCTCATCGCCGCGGGCTACCGCCGCGAGGGCAAGCGCTACGTGACCATCGCGGTCGGCTGCACGGGCGGCAAGCACCGCTCCGTGGCCATGTCCGAGAAGCTCGCACACCGCCTCGTCTCCGAGGGCGTGGAGACGGTCGTCGTGCACCGGGACATGGGGCGCGAGTGACCGGCCGCACGTCCAGGCTCCACCGGGTGCGCCGCCTCGTCCCCGGGCGGGCCGTGCGCGGCCCCGAGGGGCGCACGAAGCGCGGCGCCCAGCCCAAGGTCGTCGCCCTCGGCGGCGGCCACGGCCTGTCCGCCTCGCTCGCCGCCCTGCGCCGGATCACCGGCGACCTCACCGCCGTCGTCACCGTCGCCGACGACGGCGGCTCCAGCGGGCGGCTCCGCGACGAGCTGGGCGTGCTGCCCCCCGGCGACCTGCGCAAGGCCCTCGCCGCCCTGTGCGGCGACGACGACTGGGGCCAGACCTGGGCCCGGGTGATCAAGCACCGCTTCACCAGCGAGGGCGACCTGCACGACCACGCCGTCGGCAATCTGCTGATCGTCGCCCTGTGGGAGCAGCTGGGCGACCCCGTCCAGGCGCTCGACCTGGTCGGCAAGCTGCTGGGCGCGCACGGCCGGGTGCTGCCCATGTCCGCCGTGCCGCTGGAGCTGCAAGCGCTCGTCCGGGGCCACGACCCCGCCGAACCCGACGCCGTCACGACCGTCCGCGGCCAGGCCACGGTGGCGCTGACCCGCGGCGAGGTGCAGTCCGTGCACGTCGTCCCGGAAGATCCGCCGGCCGTGCCCGAGGCCGTCGCCGCCGTCCTCGACGCCGACTGGGTCGTGCTCGGTCCCGGCTCCTGGTTCTCCTCCGTCATCCCGCACCTGCTCGTCCCTGAGCTGCTGGAAGCCCTCCAGGAGACCAAGGCCCGCCGGGTGCTGTCGTTGAACCTCGCACCACAACCGGGTGAAACCGATGGCTTCTCCCCGCAGCGTCATTTGGAGGTTTTGGCCCGACACGCCCCTAAACTCGCCCTGGACGTGGTGCTGGCCGACGAGGCCGCCGTGCCCGACCGGGAGAGCCTCACCGAAGCCGCGAAGCGGCTCGGGGCCGCGGTCGAGCTGGCGCCGGTCGCCGCGCCCGACGGCTCCCCGACCCATGACCCGGAGCTGTTGGCCGCCGCGTACGACCGTATTTTTCGGATGCATGGAAGGATCGGCCCATGGCGATGACGGCAGCGGTGAAGGATGAAATCTCCCGGCTCCCCGTCACCCGCACCTGCTGCCGGAAAGCGGAGGTCTCGGCGATCCTGCGGTTCGCGGGCGGTCTGCACCTGGTCAGCGGGCGCATCGTGATCGAGGCGGAGCTGGACACCGGGATCGCCGCCCGGCGGCTGCGCAAGGACATCCTGGAGATCTTCGGGCACGCCTCCGACCTGGTGGTGATGGCCCCCGGCGGGCTCCGCAGAGGCAGCCGGTACGTGGTCCGGGTGGTGGCGGGCGGTGACCAGCTGGCGCGCCAGACCGGCCTGGTCGACGGCCGCGGCCGGCCGATCCGCGGGCTGCCCCCGCAGGTCGTCTCCGGCGCCACCTGCGATGCCGAGGCCGCCTGGCGGGGCGCCTTCCTCGCGCACGGCTCCCTCACCGAGCCCGGCCGCTCCTCCTCCCTGGAGGTGACCTGCCCCGGGCCCGAGGCGGCGCTCGCGCTGGTCGGCGCGGCCCGTCGGCTCCAGATCGCGGCCAAGGCGCGCGAGGTGCGCGGCGTGGACCGGGTGGTCGTCCGCGACGGCGACGCGATCGGTGCCCTGCTGACCCGGCTGGGCGCGCACGAGTCGGTGCTGGCCTGGGAGGAGCGGCGGATGCGCCGCGAGGTCCGCGCCACGGCCAACCGCCTGGCCAACTTCGACGACGCGAACCTGCGCCGTTCGGCCCGCGCCGCGGTCGCGGCCGGCGCCCGGGTGCAGCGCGCGCTGGAGATCCTGGGCGAGGAGGTGCCCGAGCACCTCGCCGCCGCGGGCCGGCTGCGCATGGAGCACAAGCAGGCGTCGCTGGAGGAGCTCGGCGCGCTGGCCGACCCGCCGCTGACCAAGGACGCCGTCGCGGGCCGCATCCGGCGCCTGCTCGCCATGGCCGACAAGCGCGCCCAGGACCTCGGCATCCCCGGCACCGAGTCCAACCTCTCGGACCTGTCGGACCTGTCCGAGGAGATGGCGGAGGGCATGGCCGGCTGAGCGGCCCTCCCCGCCGGCCGGCGGCTGACCGGCCGCCGCCTGCTGGACGGTCGGCTGACCGGCCGCCGCCTCACGTTCGAGCCACCCCGGTGCCGTGCAGGGCGCCGGAGGGTGGCTGTTTCTGCATCGTTGACATGATCATGCAGTCTCTCCAGTCTGGCGTCCGTGCACTGACGTGGCAGACAACAGCAAGGGGGGCTCATGAGACGCAGGACGAGATCGGTCCTCGCGGCGGCTTCGCTGCTCTTCGGCGGACTCGCCGCGGCACCCTTCGCCCACGCACAACCCGCCGCCGCGGCCGCGGCGCGGGACGATGACGGCGCACCGGCCGTCTGGACCGCCCGGATCACCGCCGACCAGGTGCCGCTGCTGCTCGCGGCCGGCGTCGACGGCCAGGAGCTCGCCGAGCGCCCGCAAGGGACCAAGGCGGCCTCCGTCGAGCTCTACCTCACCCCCGGCCAGGCCCGTGACCTGCGCGCACGCGGCATCGGCCTCACCGAGAAGCGAATCCCCGAGCGCACGCAGAAGCGCCTCAAGGCCGCGGGCGACGGCGTCTTCCGCCCGTACAGCGGCAAGAACGGCCTTCAGCAGGAGCTCCTGGACACCGCCAAGGCCCACCCCGGCCTCACCAAGGTCGTGAGCATCGGCAAGACCGTCCGCGGCCAGGACATCCTCGCCCTGAAGCTCAGCAGGAACGCCCGCACCGAGGCCGACGGCCGCAAGCCCGCCGTGCTGTACATGTCCAACCAGCACGCCCGGGAGTGGATCACGCCCGAGATGACGAGGCGGCTGCTCCACCACTACCTCGACGGCTACGGCAAGGACGCCCGCCTCACCGACGTCGTGGACCGCGCCGAACTCTGGTTCGTCCTCTCCGCCAACCCCGACGGCTACGACTACACCTTCCAGAGCCCGGCCACCCGCCTGTGGCGCAAGAACCTGCGCGACAACAACGGCGACGGGAAGATCGCCCCGGGCGACGGCGTCGACCTCAACCGCAACTTCCCGTACAAGTGGGGCTACGACAACGAGGGTTCGTCCCCCCGCCCGGGCTCCGAGACCTACCGCGGCCCGGCGCCCGCCTCCGAGCCGGAGACGCGGGCGCTCGACGCCTTCGAGAAGAAGCACCGCTTCGGCTACGCCGTCAACTACCACTCGGCGGCCGAACTGCTGCTCTACGGCGTCGGCTGGCAGGTCGCCACGCCCACCCCGGACGACGTCCTGTACAAGGCGCTCGCCGGCACCCCGGAGAAGTCCGCGATCCCCGGCTACCACCCGCAGGTCTCCTCCGAGCTCTACACGACCAACGGCGAGGCCGACGGCCACGCGGCGAACGTCAACGGCACGATGATGTTCACCCCGGAGATGTCGACCTGCCGCACCGCCTCCGAGGCCGACCCCCATGACCGCTGGGACCCGGCCGACTGCCCGTCGTCCTTCAGCTTCCCCGACGACGAGAAGCTCATCCAGCAGGAGTTCGCGAAGAACATCCCGTTCGCGCTCTCCGTGGCCGAGACCGCCGTCAACCGCGAGGGCGCCGACCGGCCCCGCTCGTCCGTCGGCCTGACCGCCCCCGACTTCACCCCCGACGCCTTCACCACCTCCTACGCCCTCGGCGACGAGCAGGAGGTCTCCGTCACCGCCCGCAAGAGCCTGCGCGAACTCCGCCTCAACTACCGCATCGACGGCGGGCGCACGCACTCCGCACCGCTGGAGGCCTGGAAGGGCGGCGACCGCTACGGCGGCCGGGACAGCATCCGCTTCGCCGAGTACCGCGGCTACGTCGAGGGTGCCGAACCCGGCTCCAGCGTCCGGGTCTGGTACACGGGCCGGACGCACGACGGGAAGCCCACCGCCAGTGAACCCTTCACCTACACCGTGGCGCACCGCCCCGAGGCCGACACCCTGGTGATCGCCGACGAGGGCGGCACGAGCGCCGCCCGGCACACCGCCGCCTACACCGGCGCCCTGTCCGCGGCCGGCCGCGACGCCGCCGTCTGGGACGTCGCCACCCGAGGCGCGCCGCACGCGCTCGGCGTGCTCGGCCACTTCAAGAGCGTCCTCTGGTACTCCGGCGACAACCGGCCCGGCGGCGCCACCCTGCTGGCCGTGCGGGACTTCGTCAACGAGGGCGGCAAGCTCGTCGCCGCGGGCAAGCAGGCGGGTGGCTACGCCGTCGTCGGCGATGCCGAGACGAACGACTTCAGCCAGTACTACCTGGGCGCCGGCAGCCGGGCGCCGCAGCCCGCCCCCGCGCGCTTCACCGGGGCCGGCGCCCTCGCCGGCACCGCCGTCCGCCTCGGCGACGCCCCCGGCGACCGGGTCGACGGCGCGGGCACGTACACCCCCGTCTCCGACGAACTGCCGCCGGCGGGCTTCCCGCAGTTCCGCAGCGCCGCCGCGGGGGAGTACACGAACGGCCCAACGGGCACTCCGTGCACCGGGACCGCCGTCACGCTCCGTGACGAATCCTGCCCGGCGTCGGCCGGCGCACGCCGCGCGGCCGCCGTCTCCACCCCCGCCACGGTGCTCCTGGGATTCGGTCTCCAGCACGTCCCGGACCCCGCCGAAAGGTCCGCGCTCATTAGTGCAGCCCTGCGCTCTGTCAAGGGGTGAAGCCGCCTCAGAGGCCCAGTGACGCCAATGTCACGTCCCTCCCTTCTTAGAGGTAGGGTCGGTGGTGGTCGGGGACATCCCAATACAGCCCGCCGGCGGACAGTCCGGCACACCAACGAGGAGATCGGTTCGTGACGATCCGCGTAGGCATCAACGGCTTTGGCCGTATCGGTCGCAACTACTTCCGCGCGCTGCTGGAGCAGGGCGCGGACATCCAGATCGTCGGTGTCAACGACCTCACCGATAACGCCACTCTGGTGCACCTGCTGAAGTACGACAGCATCCTGGGTCGTCTCAAGCAGGAGGTCAGCCACACCGACGACACGATCACTGTCGGCGACATGACCTTCAAGACGATGGCCGAGCGCGACCCGGCGAACCTGCCCTGGGGCGAGCTGGGTGCCGACATCGTCATCGAGTCCACCGGCATCTTCACCAAGCGCGAGGACGCCGCCAAGCACCTCGCCGCCGGTGCGAAGAAGGTCCTCATCTCGGCTCCGGCCAAGAACGAGGACATCACCATCGTGATGGGCGTCAACCAGGACAAGTACGACGCGGCCAACCACCACGTCATCTCCAACGCCTCCTGCACCACCAACTGCGTGGCGCCGATGGCCAAGGTCCTCGACGAGACCTTCGGCATCGTCAAGGGCATGATGACGACGGTCCACGCGTACACCAACGACCAGCGCATCCTGGACTTCCCGCACTCCGACCTGCGTCGCGCCCGCGCCGCCGCGGAGAACATCATCCCGACCTCGACCGGTGCCGCCAAGGCCACCGCCCTGGTCCTCCCGCAGCTGAAGGGCAAGCTGGACGGCATCGCCATGCGCGTCCCGGTCCCGACCGGCTCGGTCACCGACCTCGTCCTGGAGCTCGACCGCGAGACCACCAAGGAAGAGATCAACGCCGCCTTCCAGAAGGCCGCCGAGGGTCAGCTCAAGGGCATCCTCGAGTACACCGAGGACCCGATCGTCTCCTCCGACATCGTCAACTGGCCCGCCTCCTGCACCTTCGACTCGCAGCTGACGATGGTCCAGGGCAAGCAGGTCAAGGTCGTCGGCTGGTACGACAACGAGTGGGGCTACTCCAACCGCCTGGTGGACCTGACCGTCTTCGTCGGCGGCCAGCTCTGATCTCACTGCCCGCTGATCGTACGATCACAGGCATCGGGATGTAGGGGACGGGGCTCGTGCGACGCGATGGAGCGTCGTGCGGGCCCCGTCCCATGACTGTCCCCCAGCTGGATGCTGGGAGGGGCCCGCACTACGGAAGCCACCGGAGTCACCGTATGAAGACGATCGACGAACTCATCCAGGACGGCGTCGAAGGCAAGCGGATCTTCGTCCGCGCCGACCTCAACGTGCCGCTCGACGGCACCACCATCACCGACGACGGCCGCATCCGCGCCGTCGCACCGACGATCGCCAAGCTCGCCGCCGCGGGCGCCAAGGTGATCGTCGCCTCCCACCTGGGCCGTCCCAAGGGCGCCCCGGAGCCCCGGTTCTCCCTCGCTCCGGCCGCGACGCGGCTCGGCGAGATCCTGGGCAAGAAGGTCTCGTTCGCCACCGACACGGTCGGCGACAGCGCGAAGGCCACCGTCGCCGCACTGGCGAACGGCGAGGTCACGCTGCTGGAGAACCTCCGCTTCAACGCGGGCGAGACCAGCAAGGACGACGCGGAGCGCGGCGCCTTCGCCGACGCCCTCGCGTCCCTGGCCGACCTGTACGTGGGCGACGGCTTCGGTGCCGTGCACCGCAAGCACGCCTCGGTCTTCGACCTCCCGGCGCGCCTGCCGCACGCCGCCGGCGACCTGATCGCCACCGAGGTCGGCGTCCTGAAGAAGCTCACCGAGGACGTCGCGCGCCCCTACGTGGTCGTGCTCGGCGGCGCCAAGGTCTCCGACAAGCTGGGTGTCATCGACAACCTGCTGGAGAAGGCCGACCGCATCCTCATCGGCGGCGGCATGTCGTACACCTTCCTCAAGGCCAAGGGCCACGAGGTCGGCATCTCGCTGCTCCAGGAGGACCAGATCCCGGTCTGCCTGGAGTACCTGGCCCGCGCCGAGAAGCGCGGCGTGGAGTTCGTCCTCCCCGTCGACGTCCTGGTCTCGGCCGACTTCCCGGACCTGAAGACCAAGGCCCCGGCCAACCCGGAGCTCGTCGCCTCGGACGCCATCCCGGCGGACAAGGAGGGCCTGGACATCGGCCCGAAGACGCGCGAGCTCTACGCCTCGAAGCTCGCCGACGCCGGCACCGTCTTCTGGAACGGTCCGATGGGCGTCTTCGAGCACCCCGACTACGCCAACGGCACCAAGGCCGTCGCCCAGGGCCTCCTCGACAGCGAGGCCTTCACCGTCGTGGGCGGTGGCGACTCGGCCGCCGCCGTGCGCATCCTGGGCTTCGACGAGAATGCTTTCGGCCACATCTCGACCGGCGGCGGCGCCAGCCTCGAGTACCTCGAGGGCAAGACGCTCCCCGGCCTCGCCGCACTGGAGGACTGAACCACTGTGAGTGCACGTACCCCGCTGATGGCGGGCAACTGGAAGATGAACCTCAACCACCTCGAGGCCATCGCCCACGTCCAGAAGCTCGCCTTCGCGCTCGCCGACAAGGACTACGACGGCACCGAGGTCGCCGTCCTGCCGCCCTTCACCGACCTCCGCTCGGTGCAGACGCTGGTCGACGGCGACAAGCTGAAGATCAAGTACGGTGCCCAGGACGTCTCGGCGTTCGACTCCGGCGCCTACACCGGCGAGATCTCCGGCGCCATGCTCGCCAAGCTCAAGTGCACCTACGTGGCGATCGGGCACTCCGAGCGCCGCCAGTACCACGGCGAGACCGACGAGCTCTGCAACGCCAAGGTCAAGGCCGCCTACCGGCACGGCCTGACCCCGATCCTGTGCGTCGGCGAGGGCCTGGACGTCCGCAAGGCCGGCGCCCAGGTCGCGCACACCCTCGCGCAGGTCGACGGCGCCCTCAAGGACGTCCCGGCCGAGCAGGCGGAGAGCATCGTCATCGCCTACGAGCCGGTGTGGGCCATCGGCACCGGCGAGGTCGCCACGCCCGAGGACGCCCAGGAGGTCTGCGGGGCCATCCGCGGCCGCCTGACCGAGCTCTACGGCCGCGAGGTCGCCGACAAGATCCGCATCCAGTACGGCGGCTCCGTCAAGTCCGGCAACATCGCCGCGATCATGGCGCAGCCCGACGTCGACGGTGCCCTGATCGGCGGCGCCGCGCTGGACGTGGACGACTTCGTCAAGATCGTGCGCTTCCGCGACCAGTAGCAGCGCTATGACGAGGAACGCTCCTCGTCGTACCCTGTCGGGGCCGGGACCGGCACATTCCGTGCCGCCCGGCCCCTCACCGTTCACCGTCCGAGAGAGTTGGTCCAGCCGTGGTCATGGGGTTCTCGATCGCCCTCATCATCTTCAGCGTGCTGATGATGATGCTGGTGCTCATGCACAAGGGGAAGGGCGGCGGCCTGTCCGACATGTTCGGCGGTGGCATGCAGTCCTCCGTCGGCGGCTCCTCCGTCGCCGAGCGCAACCTCGACCGCATCACCGTGGTCGTCGGGCTGCTCTGGTTCGCGTGCATCGTCGCACTCGGCCTGCTGATGAAGCTCGATAGCTGACGTACCGTCGTGAACGCGGCCTATCATTGGGGTCGCGTCCACACGGCCGGGCTGTAACTCCTGCCACTGGACGCGCGTTGGGCCTTACGTAGACTGGGGCGCCCGCAGCGGAGCCGTCGGTTCAGACGGTCCGCAGCACCATTACGCAGGGAGTTACGACCGTGGCAAGTGGCAACGCGATCCGGGGAAGCCGGGTCGGAGCGGGGCCGATGGGTGAGGCCGAGCGGGGCGAGTCCGCGCCGCGCCTCCGCATCTCCTTCTGGTGCTCTAACGGGCACGAGACGCAGCCGAGCTTCGCCAGCGACGCACAGGTGCCGGACACGTGGGACTGCCCGCGCTGCGGCTTCCCGGCAGGTCAGGACCGGGACAATCCGCCGGACCCGCCGCGCACCGAGCCGTACAAGACCCATCTCGCCTACGTCCGGGAGCGGCGCAGCGACGCCGACGGCGAGGCGATCCTCGCCGAGGCGCTCGCGAAGCTCCGCGGCGAGATCTGACGAAACGGCACCCCTCGTGGGTGCCGTTTCGCGTTGCGCTCGAACCGGCCGCAGATCAATTAGGTTGGAGGGCGGCGGGGCAGTTACGACAACGAATGGGCTGATGTCCGAGATGAACGCAGAGGACCGCACCAGGCTGGACCGGACCCCGGAGTGGAACGCTCTGGCCAAACACCGGGACGAGCTGGGGGAGGTGCAGCTGCGCGAGCTCTTCGCGGACGACCCGCGGCGGGCCGAGAAGTACGCCCTCACCGTCGGCGACCTCCACCTGGACTACTCCAAGCACCTCGTCACCGACGAGACCCTGCGCCTGCTGCGCGAGCTCGCCGCGGCCACGGGCGTCGCGGAGCTGCGCGACGCCATGTTCCGCGGCGAGAAGATCAACACCACCGAGGGCCGCGCCGTGCTGCACACCGCGCTGCGCGCCCCGGAGTCCTCCGTCGTCAAGGTCGACGGCGAGAACGTCGTCCCGGCCGTGCACGCCGTGCTCCGCAAGATGCAGGTCTTCTGCGACCGGGTGCTCTCGGGCGACTGGAAGGGCCACACGGGCCGGCCCATCAAGAACGTCGTCAACATCGGCATCGGCGGATCCGACCTCGGTCCGGCGATGGCCTACGAGGCGCTGCGCGCCTACACCGCCCGCGACATGACGTTCCGTTTCGTCTCCAACGTGGACGGCGCCGACCTGCACGAGGCCCTGCGCGACCTCGACGCCGCCGAGACGCTCTTCATCGTCGCCTCCAAGACGTTCACGACGATCGAGACCATCACCAACGCCACCTCCGCGCGGAACTGGCTGCTGACCGAGCTGCGGGCCGGCGAGGAGGCCGTCGCCAAGCACTTCGTGGCCCTGTCGACGAACGAGGAGAAGGTCTCCGAGTTCGGCATCGACACCACCAACATGTTCGAGTTCTGGGACTGGGTCGGCGGCCGCTACTCCTACGACTCCGCCATCGGGCTCTCCCTGATGCTCGCCATCGGCCCGGACCGCTTCCGCGAGATGCTCGCCGGCTTCCACCTCGTCGACGAGCACTTCCGCACGGCGCCCTTCGAGGAGAACGCCCCGCTGCTGCTCGGCCTGCTGGGCGTCTGGTACGGCAACTTCCACGGCGCGCAGTCGCACGCGGTCCTGCCCTACAGCCACTACCTGTCCAAGTTCGCGGCGTACTTGCAGCAGCTGGACATGGAGTCCAACGGCAAGTCGGTCGACCGGGACGGGCAGCCCGTCGGCTGGCAGACCGGTCCCGTCGTCTGGGGCACCCCCGGCACGAACGGGCAGCACGCGTACTACCAGTTGATCCACCAGGGCACGAAGCTGATCCCGGCGGACCTGCTGGGCTTCGCGAAGCCCGTGGACGACCTCCTGCCGGGGCTGGTGGCCCAGCACGACCTGCTGATGGCGAACCTGTTCGCCCAGGGCCAGGCGCTGGCCTTCGGCAAGACGCCGGAGGAGGTCGCGGCGGAGGGCGTCCCGGCCGAGCTCGTCCCCCACAAGACGTTCCGCGGGAACCACCCGACGACGACGATCCTCGCGAGCGAGCTGACGCCGTCGGTGCTGGGGCAGTTGATCGCCTTGTACGAACACAAGGTGTTCGTCCAGGGCGCGATCTGGAACATCGACTCCTTCGACCAGTGGGGTGTGGAACTGGGGAAGGTCCTGGCGAAGCGGGTGGAGCCGGCGCTGACGGCTTCCGCCGAGGTTGCGGGGCTGGACGCGTCCACGGCCGCGCTGGTCGCCCGCTACCGCGAGCTGCGGGGGCGCTAGCCCCTTGGCCTGAGGCGGGTCCGGCACCGCCGGAGACGTTGACGGTGGTTGCGCGCCGCTGCGGCGGTTCGAAGGATGCGGGGCATCCTTCACCAGGTGAAGGGCGCTTGCGCCCTTCATTCCGCCGCAGCGGCGCGCAACCACCGCGGCGCATCCCGGCGGTGCCGAAAATGGCCCGGCCCCCTCGCGGGGGACCGGGCCATCGGTCTACGGGGCAGAGCCCCGTCAGGGGGACGCCGGCGGGTACAAGCCCCGCGGGAGCCGCGCCGCCGCGGCCGCGTCCAGCAGCCACAGCGTGCGGCTGCGGCCGTACGCGCCGGCAGCCGGCGCCTGGATCTCGCCCGCACCGCTGAGCGCGAGCGCAACGGCGTTCGCCTTGTCCTCGCCCGCCGCGAGCAGCCAGACCTCCCGCGCCGCGCGGATCGCCGGCAGCGTCAAGGAGACGCGCGTCGGCGGCGGCTTGGGCGCGCCGTGGACGCCCACGACCGTGCGCTCGGTCTCCCGTACGCCCGGCATCTCGGGGAAGAGCGACGCGACGTGCGTGTCGGGGCCGACGCCCAGCAGGAGCACGTCGAAGGACGGCACGGGGCCGTGGTCTTCGGGCCGCGCCGCCTTGGCGAGCTCGGCCGCATAGGCCTCGGCCGCCGCGTCGGCGTCGTCGTGGGTGCCGTCGGCGGCGGGCATGTAGTGCACCCGCGCCGGATCGAGGTCCACGGCGTCCAGCAGGGCCTCGCGGGCCTGCGTGGCGTTGCGCTCGGGGTCGCCCTGGGGCAGGAAGCGCTCGTCGCCCCACCACAGGTCGAGCCGGGACCAGTCGACCGCGTCCCGGGCGGGCGCCGCGGCGAGGGCCGCGAGCAGCCCGTTGCCGTTGCGCCCGCCGGTGAGGACCACGGACGCCGAGCCGCGGGCGGCCTGGGCGTCGACGATCTTCGTGATCAGCCGGGCCGCCGCGGCCTGAGCCATCAGCTCCTTGTCCCGGTGGACGACGATCTGCGGGGTGCTCACTTGCCGGCCGCCTTCTTGCCGCCGGCCTTCTTGGCGGGTGCCGGGGCAGCCTTCTCCTCGGCACCTGGAGCCTCGGCGGCCGGGGCCTCGGCGTCGGCGGGCGCCGGAGCGGCCTCCGCGGCCGGGGCCTTCGTGGCCGGCTCGTGGTTCAGCCGGTCCACCCCGTACTTGAGCGCGGACTGGTAGATGTCGTCCGGGTCGAGCCGGCGGAGCTCCTCCGCGAGGAGCTCCGCCGTCTCGCGCCGCTGGAGGGCGACGGCGCGGTCGGGCTGGCCGGGCATGGAGAGCGTGGCCAGGGAGCCGTCCGGGCGGCCCAGGACGACGGGGCCGGCCTTGGTCTCCAGGCGGACGGCCGTCAGGCCGGGGCCGTCGGAGACGGTGCGGCGCACCGGGACGCCGAGGCGGTCGGCGAGCCACAGGGCGAGGAGCTCGGCGCTGGGGTTGTAGCCCTCGCCCTCGACCTCCGCGGAGACGACGTCGGCGTGCTGCTGGTCCAGGGCAGCCGCGAGCATCGAGCGCCACGGCGTGATCCGGGCCCAGGCGAGGTCGGTGTCGCCGGGCGTGTAGTGCGCCGAGCGGGCCGAGAGCTCCTTGACGGGGTCCTCGGCGGCGTACGCGTCGGTGACGCGGCGCTGGCCGAGGGCGCCGAGCGGGTCCTCGTGGGGGTCGACCGGGGAGCCGACGGGCCACCAGACGACGACGGGGGCGTCGGGCAGCAGCAGCGGCAGGACGACCGACTGGGCGTGGTCGATCACGTCGCCGTAGAGCCGCAGGACGACCGTCTCGCCGGTGCCGGCGGAGGTGCCGACCCGGACCTCGGCGTCGAGGCGGGCCTTGGCGCGGTCGCGCGGGGAGCGGCTGACGCGCTTGATGACGACGAGCTTGCGCGAGGGGTGCTCGCGGGACGCCTCGTTGGCGGCCTTGAGCGCGTCGTAGGCGTGCTCCTCGTCGGTGACGATGACGAGGGTGAGCACCATGCCGACGGCCGGGGTGCCGATCGCTCGGCGGCCCTGGACCAGCGCATTGTTGATCTTGCTGGACGTGGTGTCCGTGAGGTCCATCTTCATGGCCGGCGCCAGCTCCGTCCGTCTCGTGCGAGCATCTCGTCCGCTTCGACCGGGCCCCAGGTGCCTGCCGGGTAGGAGGCGGGCTTGCCGTTCTTGTCCCAGTACTCCTCGATGGGGTCGAGGATCTGCCAGGACAGCTCGACCTCCTTCAGGCGCGGGAAGAGGTTGGCGTCGCCCAGCAGCACATCGAGGATGAGCCGCTCGTAGGCCTCGGGGCTGGACTCGGTGAAGGATTCGCCGTAGGCGAAGTCCATCGAGACGTCCCGGACCTCCATCTGGGTGCCGGGCACCTTCGAGCCGAACCGCATGGTGACGCCCTCGTCCGGCTGCACCCGGATGACCAGGGCGTTCTGCCCGAGCTCCTCGGTGGCGGTGTGGTCGAAGGGCGAGTGCGGGGCGCGCTGGAAGACGACCGCGATCTCGGTGACGCGGCGGCCCAGCCGCTTGCCGGTGCGCAGGTAGAAGGGGACGCCCGCCCAGCGGCGGTTGTCGATCTCCAGCTTGATCGCGGCGTAGGTGTCGGTCTTGGAGTTCGGGTCGATGCCGTCTTCCTCCAGGTAGCCGACGACCTCCTCGCCGCCCTGCCAGCCGTGCGCGTACTGGCCGCGGACGGTCTCCTTGCCGAGGTCCTTGGGCAGCCGGACGGCGCCCAGCACCTTGGTCTTCTCGGCGACCAGCGCGTCCGCGTCGAAGGAGGCGGGCTCCTCCATGGCGGTCAGCGCAAGCAGCTGGAGGAGGTGGTTCTGGATGACGTCGCGCGCGGCGCCGATGCCGTCGTAGTAACCCGCGCGGCCGCCGATGCCGATGTCCTCGGCCATGGTGATCTGCACGTGGTCGACGTAGGACCGGTTCCAGATCGGCTCGAAGAGGGTGTTGGCGAAGCGGAGCGCCAGGATGTTCTGGACGGTCTCCTTGCCGAGGTAGTGGTCGATCCGGAAGACCTCTTCGGTCGGGAAGACCTCGTGGACGATCCGGTTGAGCTCCTGGGCGCTGGCCAGGTCGTGGCCGAAGGGCTTCTCGATGACGGCGCGCCGCCAGGAGCCCTCCTTCTGGTCGGCCAGGCCGTGCTTCTTGAGCTGCTGGACGACTTTGGGGAACCACTTCGGTGGAACGGAGAGGTAGAAGGCGAAGTTGCCGCCGGTGCCCTGGGCCGCGTCCAGCTCGTGGATGGTGGTCTTGAGGGTCTCGAACGCCTCGTCGTCGTCGAAGTCGCCCTGCACGAACCTGCAGCCCTGGACCAGCTGCTGCCAGACCTCCTCGCGGAAGGGCGTGCGGGCGTGCTCCTTGACCGCGTCGTGCACGATCTGGGCGAAGTCCTCGTTCTCCCAGTCGCGGCGCGCGAAGCCGATCAGCGAGAAGCCCGGCGGCAGCAGACCCCGGTTGGCGAGGTCGTACACCGCCGGCATCAGCTTTTTCCTGGACAAATCGCCCGTGACGCCAAAGATGACCAGGCCCGACGGCCCCGCGATGCGCGGGAGCCGTCGGTCCAGAGCGTCACGCAGCGGATTGCTGCTTGTGCTCAATTCACGCCTCCGGAGCGAGGCGCTTGAGCTCCGCCTCGGTGGACTTCAGCAGGTCGTTCCAGGACTGCTCGAACTTGTCGACGCCCTCGTCCTCCAGGAGCTGCACGACGTCGTCGTACGAGATCCCGACCTTCGCGAGCGCGTCGAGCTCGGCCTTGGCCTGCTCGTACGTGCCGCGCACGGTGTCACCGGTGATCTGGCCGTGGTCGGCCGTGGCCTCCAGGGTGGCCTCCGGCATGGTGTTGACCGTGTTCGGGGCGACCAGGTCGTCCACGTACAGCGTGTCCTTGTAGGCCGGGTCCTTGACGCCGGTCGAGGCCCACAGCGCACGCTGCTTGTTGGCGCCGGCCTTCTCCAGGGCGGCCCAGCGGTCCGAGGAGAAGACCTCCTCGTAGGCCTGGTAGGCCAGGCGGGCGTTGGCGAGGGCGGCCTTGCCGCGCAGCGCCTTGGCCTCGTCGGTGCCCAGGGCGTCCAGGCGCTTGTCGATCTCGGTGTCCACGCGGGACACGAAGAAGGACGCGACCGAGTGGATCAGGGACAGGTCCAGGCCCGCGGCCTTGGCCTGCTCCAGACCGGTCAGGTAGGCGTCCATGACCGCGCGGTAGCGCTCGAGGGAGAAGATCAGCGTGACGTTGACGCTGATGCCCTTGCCGATCACGTCGGCGATGGCCGGCAGGCCCGCCTTGGTGGCCGGGATCTTGATCAGCGTGTTGGGGCGGTCCACCAGCCAGGCCAGCTGCTTGGCCTCGGCGACGGTGGCCTTGGTGTTGTGCGCGAGGCGCGGGTCGACCTCGATGGAGACCCGGCCGTCCTGGCCGTTCGTCGCGTCGAAGACCGGGCGCAGGATGTCGGCGGCGTCGCGGACGTCCGCCGTGGTGATCATGCGGATGGCCTCGTCGACGGTGACCTTGCGGGCCGCGAGGTCGGCGAGCTGCTGCTCGTAGCCCTCACCGCTGGAGATCGCCTTCTGGAAGATCGACGGGTTGGTCGTGACGCCCACGACGTGGCTCTGGTCGATCAGCTCGGCCAGGTTGCCGGACGTGATGCGCTTGCGGGACAGGTCGTCCAGCCAGATCGCGACGCCTTCGTCGGAGAGGCGCTTGAGTGCGTCTGTCATGGGTTCTGCATCTCCTACTTGCTCGTAAAGGGGCGTCAGCGGCGGTTGGCGTCGGCGTGCTCGATCGACTCGCGCGCGGCCGCGACGACGGCCTCGGTGGTCAGACCGAACTCGCGGTAGAGCACCTTGTAGTCGGCGGAGGCGCCGAAGTGCTCCAGCGACACGATGCGGCCGGCCTCGCCGACGTAGCGGTGCCAGGTCAGGCCGATGCCCGCCTCGACGGCGACGCGGGCCTTGACGTCCGGCAGCAGCACGCCGTCGCGGTACGCCTGGTCCTGCTCCTCGAACCACTCGACGGACGGCATCGAGACCACGCGGGTCGGGATGCCCTCGGCCTGGAGCTGCTCGCGGGCCTCGACGGCCAGCTGGACCTCGGAGCCGGTGCCGATCAGGATCACCTGCGGACGGCCGCCCTCGGCCTCGAACAGGACGTAGCCGCCCTTGGCCGCACCCTCGTTCGCCTCGTACGTCGGGACGTTCTGGCGGGTGAGGGCCAGGCCGTGCGGCGCGGGCTTGACGGTGTGGCGCTTGGTGATCTCGCGCCAGGCGATGGCCGTCTCGTTGGCGTCGGCCGGGCGGACCATGTTCAGGCCCGGGATGGCGCGCAGGGCGGCCATGTGCTCGACCGGCTGGTGGGTCGGGCCGTCCTCGCCGAGGCCGATGGAGTCGTGCGTCCACACGTAGGTGACCGGCAGCTTCATCAGCGCGGCCAGGCGGACCGCCGGGCGCATGTAGTCGGAGAACACCAGGAAGGTGCCGCCGTAGACGCGGGTGTTGCCGTGCAGCGCGATGCCGTTCATGGTCGAACCCATGGCGTGCTCGCGGATGCCGAAGTGGATGGTGCGGCCGTAGGGGTTCGCCTCCGGCAGCGGGTTGCCCTTCGGCAGGAAGGACGACGACGGGTCGATCGTCGTGTTGTTCGAACCGGCGAGGTCGGCGGAGCCGCCCCACAGCTCGGGGATCACGCCGCCCAGCGCCTTGAGGACCTCACCCGACGCCTTGCGGGTGGCGACGTCCTTGCCGGCCGGGAAGACCGGGAGGGCCTTCTCCCAGCCGTCGGGCAGCTCGCCCGCGGCGATGCGGTCGAAGTCGGCGGCCCGCTCCGGGTTGGCCTCGCGCCACTCCTGGATGCGCTTGTCCCACGTGGCGTGGGCCTCGCGGCCGCGGTCGACGACCTTGCGGACGTGCGTGAAGACCTCGTCCTCGACCTGGAAGTGCTGCTCGGGGTCGAAGCCCATGACGCGCTTGGTCGCGGCGACCTCTTCGGCGCCCAGCGCCGAGCCGTGCGACGCCTCGGTGTTCTGGGCGTTCGGGGCCGGCCAGGCGATGATCGTGCGGGCGGCGATGAGCGAGGGACGCCCGGTCTCCTCCTGCGCGGCCTTCAGCGCGGCGTGCAGCGCGTGGATGTCGAAGTCGCCGTCGGCACCCTGCTCGATGCGCTGCACGTGCCAGCCGTAGGCCTCGTAGCGCTTGAGGACGTCCTCGGAGAACGCCGTCTCGGTGTCGCCCTCGATCGAGATGTGGTTGTCGTCGTAGAGCGCGACGATGTTGCCGAGCTTCTGGTGGCCGGCGAGCGAGGACGCCTCCGCGGAGATGCCCTCCTCCAGGTCGCCGTCGGAGACGATCGCCCAGATGGTGTGGTCGAACGGGGAGGTGCCCTCCGGCGCCTCCGGGTCGAACAGGCCGCGCTCGTAGCGGGCGGCCATGGCCATGCCCACGGCGTTGGCGATGCCCTGGCCCAGCGGGCCGGTCGTCGTCTCGACGCCACGGGTGTGGCCGTGCTCCGGGTGGCCGGGGGTCTTGCTGTCCCAGGTGCGGAAGGACTTCAGGTCCGACAGCTCCAGGCCGTAGCCCGCCATGAAGAGCTGCACGTACAGCGTCAGGCTGGTGTGGCCGGGGGAGAGGACGAAGCGGTCGCGACCGGTCCAGTCGGCGTCACTGGGGTCGTGCCGCATCATCTTCTGGAACAGCAGGTAGGCGGCGGGCGCCAGGCTCATGGCCGTGCCCGGATGGCCGTTGCCGACCTTCTGCACGGAGTCCATGGCCAGGACGCGGGCGGTATCGACGGCCCGCTGGTCCAGTTCGGTCCATTCGAGGTCTGTGGTGGTCGGCTTGGTGCTCACCCTTGGATCAGGGCTCCTCTCCACATGGTCTTGTCTGCCGGGGGCGGTATGTTCCGCCACGACGCGGCGTGGTCGAGCCTACCCCTGCGGGGACGCGCATCTTTTCGACGTACAGTCGGCTGCCCGCTCGCGGGCAGCCGAATCGCGGCGGCAGGGATTCCCGCCGCGGGTGCGGCGCCCTGGGTCCAGCCTGACGGGCGGCGCGCCCGCCCGCCTCCCGAAGACGACCGTTCCGTCATGTCCGGGGAGCTCCGCGGTCCTGTCCGGGGCGCGCGGCGACGCGTCCGTGATCCGTTGTGCGCGCCCCCAACACGACCCACCCCGGCGGAGGCCGCGCCATGGCCTGCGTCTAAAGTGGCGTGGTACGCGCAAGTCTTTACCGGGCTTTCCGTCCCGGATGTGCTTGCTGGCCTTATCTCTGTCAGGGGTGTGCGTGACGGCCGTCGAATCCCGTCCTGCGGGTGGGGGTACCTCCCACGCCCTTAAGGCTGTGGGGGAGCTCGTGGAGAGCCCCGGGCACCGGCCGTTCGGGGCCCGTGCCAAGGCGTTCGTGGCGCTGACCAAGCCGCGTGTCATCGAGCTGCTGCTGATGACCACCGTGCCGGTGATGTTCCTCGCGGCGCAGGGCGTGCCGGACCTCTGGCTGGTCCTGGCCACCTGCATCGGCGGCTACCTGTCCGCGGGCGGCGCCGGCGCGTTCAACATGTGGTACGACCGCGACATCGACGCCCTGATGGACCGCACGTCGCAGCGCCCGCTGGTGACCGGCATGGTCTCCGCGAAGGAGTGCCTGGTCTTCGCCTCCGCGCTGACCGTGGGCTCGACCCTGTGGTTCTGGTTCCTGGTCAACCCGCTGTCGGCGATGCTCTCCCTCGGTGCCAACGCCTTCTACGTCGTCATCTACACGATGATCCTCAAGCGGCGCACCGCGCAGAACATCGTCTGGGGCGGCATCGCGGGCTGCATGCCGGTCATCATCGGCTGGTCGGCCGTCACGAACTCCGTCTCCTGGGCCGCCGTCGTCCTCTTCCTGGTGATCTTCTTCTGGACGCCGCCGCACTACTGGCCGCTGTCGATGAAGGTCAAGGACGACTACGAGCGCGTCGGCGTGCCGATGCTGCCCGTCATCGCCGGCAACAAGGCGGTCGCCAAGCAGATCGTCCTCTACAGCTGGGTGATGGTCGCCGTCTCGCTCTCCCTCCAGCCGCTCGGCTACACCGGCTGGTTCTACACGGTCGTCGCGGCCGCACTGGGCGCCTTCTGGCTGAAGGAGGCCCACGCGCTCCAGGCCCGCGCCAACGCCGGCATCACGGGCGCGAAGCTCAAGGAGATGCGGCTCTTCCACTGGTCCATCACCTACGTGTCGCTGCTGTTCGTCGCCGTGGCCGTGGATCCCTTCCTTCGTTAATTACTGGTGGGTAGCATCTGCGGCATGGCAGATGACACCACCCCGCAGGCACCGGCCGCACCCGACGCCCGGGCGGACCGCAAGGCCGCCCGGCTCGCCCGGCAGATCGACACGTTCGCCAAGAGCCACGGCGGCTCCGCCGAGGGCCAGCTGGCCCACATCGCCCGCGGCACCGTCCGGGTCGCCCTCGTGGGCGCCGACGGCGAGTGGGGCAACCTCGTCGCCCCCTCCCTGGACGTCGCGCGGAAGGCCGCCGAGAAGGCCGGGCTGACCCTCCACGACGACTTCGACGGCGAGCTCGCCGCCAAGGTCCGCACCGGCCCGTACGAGTGGTCGCGCATGGCGGGCATCCAGATCGGCGGCCCGCGCAACCCCGCCGCATAGCGAGCCGCGCAGGGAGCCGGTGACCAGCCGGTAGGCGACGCCCGGTGGACGCCTGGCGCACGTCGATCACCGGCGCCGATAACTGACGGGCCCCTCGGCCGTTAGACCCCCGGGGAGCGGCCGCACGCGCGCCGCTCGGGGCGGGACGGCACGAGGGGGGGCGGATGGACGGCATGCCGCCGCTCGTCGACCAGCACAGCCACGGCGCGGTCCACGGCGAGCTGGGGCTCGGCGGGTTCGAGGCGCACCTGGCCGCGGCCGCGGGCGCCGCGGGCCCCGCCCCGCCCGGCACGTCCTTCTTCGACAGCCGCACCGGCCTCGCGCTGCGCCGCTGGTGCCCGCCCCTCCTCGGCCTGGAGCCGCACTGCTCGCCCGTGCGCTACCTGGCGCGCCGCCGCGAGCTGGGCGCCTACCGGGCCGGGCAGCTGCTGCTGCGCGGCGCCGGCATCGGCACGTTCCTGCTGGAGACGGGGGAACCGAGCGCCCTCACGTCCGCCGCCGAGCTGGCCGGGGCCGCCGACGGCAGCGCGCACGAAATCGTCCGGCTCGAACCGCTCGCCGAGCAGGTCGCGGACACCTCCGGCAGCGCGGAATCCTTCACCGCGTACACGGCAGAAGCGCTCTACGCGGCCGCCCGCAGCGCCATCGCGTTCGCCTGCCGCGTGCCCTTCTGCGAGGGGAGCCCGCCGGGCCTGGCGGAGGTGCGCAGGGCCGCGGGGCAGTGGCTGCGGTCGCGCCGCCCGGGCGGCCGCCTGGACGACCCCGTGCTCGCCCGCCACCTGCTGTGGAGCGCACTCGCCGCCGGGCTCCCCGTCCAGCTGCACTGCGCCGACCCGCTGCGCCTGTCACGCTTCCTGCGGGCCACGGCGGGCCTGGGGTGCGATCTGGTGCTGCTGCCGGACCCCTGGCACCACCGGCAGGCCGCGCAGCTCGCCGGGGCCTTTCCGCACGTCTACGCGGACGTGGGGCCGCACCCCGGGGAGACGTTGCGCGAGGCGCCCTTCGGCAAGCTGCTGTTCTCCTCCGGCGCGCGCGGCCCGGCGGAGCTCTACGTGGTCGCCGCCCGGTCGTTCTCGCAGGCCATGGAGCGGCTGATGAGCGACTGGGTGGCCGACGGCTGGTGCCGGCGGGCGGACGCGCGCAGGATCGCCTCGCTGGTCGCGGCCGGCACCGCCCGCAGGGTCTACCGGCTGGACGCGCCGGCCGGCTGAGCCGGGACGGCCTCGTGCCCGTCCGCGGGGGCGGGCACGACGGGCTGCTCGCCGCGGTCGCGCAGCGACAGGAAGACCCGCAGCACGGCGATCCACACCAGGCAGGAGCCGAACATGTGGGCGCCGACGACGATCTCGGGCTCGTCGTTGAAGTACTGCACGTAGCCGATGACGCCCTGGAGCATCAGCACGGCGAACAGCTCGACGACCCGGCGGCGCGGCAGGGCCGGCGCCTTCACGGCCCGCAGCACGAACCACAGGGCGGCGGTCAGGCCGACCACGATGTAGACGAAGTCGACGTGCAGCTGCGTGACCTCGCGCCAGTCCAGCGGGATGCGGTGGACGTCCTTCGAGGCGTCGCCCGCGTGCCGGCCGGAGCCGGTGACGACCGTGCCGACGAGGATCAGCACGGTGGTCGCCGCGACCAGCACCCAGCTGAGCTGCCGCACGGGGCGGGCCACCAGGTCGCGCGGTGCGTCGTCGCCCTCGCCCGAGCGGTGCCACATCACCACGGCCACCGTCAGCAGAGCGGTCGCCGCGAGGAAGTGCAGGGCCACGATGTACGGGTTGAGGCCGGTGAGGACCGTGATGCCGCCGATGATGCCGTTGCTCGCGATGAGCCAGAACTGGGCCCAGCCCAGCTGCGTCAGGGGGCGGCGGCGCGGGGCACGCGCGCGTGCCGCCACGATCGCCACGCCGACGACCGCGCACAGCACGTACGTCAGCATGCGGTTGGTGAACTCGATGATGCCGTTGACGCCCATCTCGGGGGTGGGCGTCAGGCTGTCCTCGGTGCAGGTCGGCCACGTCGGGCAGCCGAGCCCCGACTGGGTGAGCCGGACCGCGCCGCCCGTCACCACGATGACCACGCCCATCACCACGCAGGCGAGGGCCGCTCGCTCGACGAAGCGCGCGGACGGCTGCCAGCGGTCGGCGACGATCTGGAGGGGGTTCAGCGTTTTCGGCACGGGCTCATCGTAAGGGGGAGCTTGTGCACGGATTCACGAGGGGTGGGTGTCCCTCTGCCGTGTCCCTCTGCCGTGTCCCTCCGGGGCTTCACTCCCAGCGGAAGAGCTTCCCCGCCGCTCCCAGGCCCAGGACCGCCCACACCGCGAGGACGCCGAGGTCGCCCCAGGGCATGCCCGCGCCGTGCTGGAGCACGTCCCGCAGGCCGTCCGAGAGCGCCGAGATCGGCAGCAGCTCCAGCACCGCCCGCACCCCGCCGGGGAACTTCTCCATCGGCACGATCACGCCGCCGCCGACCAGCAGCAGGAGGAAGACGAGGTTCGCCGCGGCGAGCGTCACCTCGGCCTTCAGCGTGCCGGCCATCAGCAGCCCCAGTCCGGAGAACGCCGCCGTGCCCAGCAGGAGCAGCAGCAGGACCGCGAAGGGGTTGCCCTGCGGGGACCAGCCCAGCGCGAAGGCGATCACCGTCAGCAGCACGATCTGGAGCACCTCGGTGACCAGCACCGAGCAGGTCTTCGCCGTCATCAGCGCCCAGCGCGGCAGCGGCGTGGCGCCCAGGCGCTTGAGCACGCCGTAGCGGCGCTCGAAGCCGGTCGCGATGGCCTGGCCGGTGAACGCCGTGGACATCACCGCCAGCGCGAGCACGCCCGGGGCGAGGAAGTCGACGGCCTTGCCCTCACCGGTGTCTACGATGTCGACGGCGCTGAAGAGCACCAGCAGCAGCGTGGGGATGACGACGGTCAGCAGCAGCTGCTCGCCGTTGCGCAGCAGCATGCGGGTCTCCAGCGCGGCCTGCGCGCGGATCATCCGGGAGAGGGGTGC
This sequence comes from Streptomyces sp. SCA2-17, assembly GCF_044336695.1. NCBI lineage: Bacteria > Bacillati > Actinomycetota > Actinomycetes > Kitasatosporales > Streptomycetaceae > Streptomyces > Streptomyces sp. SCA2-17. The sequence goes on along the minus strand of NZ_CP117521.1, from coordinate 1,229,158 downwards.
GGCACCGGGCCGCGGGCTGTGTTCCCCCGGGGGGCAACCCCCGGCCCCCCGGCCGGTCTCTACGTACCCGCTCATGCCCGCAGCTCCTTACCGGTCAGTTCGAGGAAGACGTCCTCCAGCGTGTGCCGCTCGACCGCGATGCGGTCGGGCATGACGCCGTTCTGCGCGCACCACGTGGTCACCGTGGCGAGCAGCTGCGGGTCGATGCGGCCGCCCACGCGGTACGTGCCCGGGGTCAGCTCCGTCGCCGTGGACTCGGCGGGCAGGGCCTTCAGGAGCGAGCCGAGGTCCAGGCCGGGCCGGCCGCTGAAGCGCAGGGTGTTCTCCGCGCCGCCCCGGCACAGCTCCTCGGGGCTGCCCTGGGCGATGACGCGGCCGCTGTCGATGATGGCGACGTCGTCGGCCAGGGCCTCGGCCTCGTCCATGTAGTGCGTGGTGAGGACGACGGTGACGCCGTCGGCGCGCAGCTCGCGCACCAGGTCCCAGGTGGCGTGCCGGGCCTGCGGGTCCAGGCCGGCCGTCGGCTCGTCCAGGAAGACCAGCTCGGGGCGGCCGACGACGGCCATGGCGAGCGCGAGGCGCTGCTGCTGGCCGCCGGAGAGCCGCCGGTAGGCGGTCCGGCCGCAGCTGCCGAGGCCCAGCCGGTCTATCAGGGAGGGCACGTCCAGGGGGTGGGCGTGCAGGGCGGCGACGTGGCGCAGCATCTCCTCCGCGCGCGCCCCTGCGTACACCCCTCCGCTCTGCAGCATCACGCCCACGCGGGGGCGGAGGGCCGCGGAGTCGGCGACGGGGTCGAGCCCGAGGACGCGGACGGTGCCCGCGTCGGGGCGCCGGTAGCCCTCGCAGGTCTCGATCGTGGTGGTCTTGCCGGCTCCGTTGGGGCCGAGGACGGCGGTGAGGCCGCCCCGGGCGACGGACAGGTCGAGCCCGTCCACCGCGGCCTTCGGTCCGTACCGCTTGACCAGACCGCGGACCTCGACCGCGGGCCGGTCCGGGGCCTCGGGGGTGTCCCCCGGGAAGACGCTGCGCATGGCGGGAAGTCTACGAAGCCGGGCGTGTCCCCACAGGCCCCGGGGTGGAACCGGAAGCGGAGGAGGGGCCCTCGCCCGCCTGCTCCGGGCTGCTTCCCGCCGCTTCCCCGGTGCTCCCCGGGCAAGATCGACGGGTGGCGCTTAGGTAACCCTTAGTGATCGAGGACACCGCCGGACGGCGGGGGCGAGGCTTGTCCGCCTCCGGGTAATTACGCAACAATGGTGTTGTGAAATACGCGGGCGAGGCTTCGCAGGGCCCCGCGGCCGGTCCGGGAGGACCCGTGGCCGCCGGGCCGCAGCAGCCTGCGCCCGGGCCCGTGCGCGAGGACGAGCGCCGCGAGCACGGCCATGACGAGCAGCGCGGCACCCGCAATCGCGTCGCCCGCTCCATCCTCGATCACGGCCCCTCCACCGCGGCCGAGCTGGCACTGCGCCTGGAGCTCACCCAGGCCGCCGTCCGCCGCCACCTCGACACCCTCGTCGCCGAGGGCGTCGTCGAGCCCCGCGAGAAGCGGGTCTACGGCGCCCGGGGCCGCGGCCGCCCCGCCAAGGCCTTCGCCCTGACCGACTGCGGCCGCGACGCCTTCGACCAGGCCTACGACCAGCTCGCGGGCGACGCCCTGCGCTGGATCGCGCAGGCCGCCGGCGGCGGCGAGATGGGAGAGGCCGCCGTCGCGGCCTTCGCCCGCGCCCGGATGGCCGCCCAGGCCGAGGGCTACCGCCGCGCGCTGGAGGCGGCCCCGCCCGAATCCCGCACGGAGGCCCTGGCCAGGGCATTGACCGCGGACGGGTACGCTGCTACGGCGCGTAGCGCGCCGGTCGGCGAACAGCTTTGCCAGCACCACTGCCCGGTCGCCCATGTCGCCGAGCAGTTCCCGCAGCTGTGCGAGGCGGAGACCGAGGTCTTCTCCCGCCTGCTCGGGACACATGTGCAGCGTCTTGCCACCATCGCCCACGGCGACGGGGTGTGCACGACGTTCATCCCGAAGAGCAAGACCAAGACCACCACAGCATCCGCCAGCACGGCCGGGAGGAACCCCGCATGACTCTCCCCACGGAGACTGCCCACCCTGAGCTCGAAGGCCTGGGCACGTACGAATACGGCTGGGCCGACTCCGACGTGGCCGGCGCCGCAGCCAAGCGCGGCCTCTCCGAAGCGGTCGTCCGCGACATCTCGGCCAAGAAGTCCGAGCCGGAGTGGATGCTCAAGCTGCGCCTGAAGGGCCTGAAGCTCTTCGACAAGAAGCCCATGCCGACCTGGGGCTCCGACCTCTCCGGCATCGACTTCGACAACATCAAGTACTTCGTCCGCTCCACCGAGAAGCAGGCCGCCACCTGGGAGGACCTGCCGGAGGACATCAAGAACACCTACGACAAGCTGGGCATCCCGGAGGCCGAGAAGCAGCGCCTCGTCGCCGGTGTCGCCGCCCAGTACGAGTCGGAGGTCGTCTACCACCAGATCCGCGAGGACCTGGAGGAGCAGGGCGTCATCTTCCTGGACACCGACACCGCCCTGAAGGAGCACCCCGAGCTCTTCCAGGAGTACTTCGGCACGGTCATCCCCGTCGGCGACAACAAGTTCGCCTCGCTGAACTCCGCCGTGTGGTCCGGCGGCTCCTTCATCTACGTCCCCAAGGGTGTCCACGTGGACATCCCGCTCCAGGCCTACTTCCGCATCAACACGGAGAACATGGGCCAGTTCGAGCGGACGCTGATCATCGTCGACGAGGACGCCTACGTCCACTACGTCGAGGGCTGCACCGCCCCGATCTACTCCTCGGACTCGCTGCACAGCGCCGTCGTGGAGATCATCGTCAAGAAGGGCGGCCGCTGCCGCTACACGACCATCCAGAACTGGTCGAACAACGTCTACAACCTCGTCACCAAGCGCGCCGTGGCCTACGAGGGCGCGACCATGGAGTGGGTCGACGGCAACATCGGCTCCAAGGTGACGATGAAGTACCCCGCCGTCTACCTGATGGGCGAGCACGCCAAGGGCGAGACGCTGTCCATCGCCTTCTCCGGCCAGGGCCAGCACCAGGACGCCGGCGCCAAGATGGTCCACATGGCGCCGAACACCTCCTCCAACATCGTCTCCAAGTCGGTGGCGCGAGGCGGCGGCCGCACCTCCTACCGCGGCCTGATCGAGATCGGCGAGGGCGCCCACGGCTCCAAGTCGAACGTGCTCTGCGACGCCCTGCTCGTGGACACCATCTCCCGCTCGGACACCTACCCCTACGTCGACGTCCGCGAGGACGACGTCTCCATGGGCCACGAGGCGACCGTCTCCAAGGTCAGCGACGACCAGCTCTTCTACCTGATGAGCCGCGGTCTCTCCGAGGACGAGGCGATGGCCATGATCGTGCGCGGTTTCGTGGAGCCGATCGCCCGCGAGCTGCCCATGGAGTACGCGCTGGAGCTCAACCGGCTGATCGAGCTGCAGATGGAAGGCTCCGTCGGCTGACCCTCCCCCCGCCCCGGAGGCGGGGGAGGGGCACGGACGCCCCCGACCGCAGCAGCGAACCCTTTGTGACAGGAAGAGAGCACGACGACAGCCATGGCTGACAACACCCCCGCCGGCAGCACGACCGACGGCGCCATCCAGGTGGGCGGGCCGCAGCAGCCCATCGACGCGCGCGTGAGCGCCCCCGCCTCGTACGACGTGGCGGACTTCCCCGTGCCGCACGGCCGCGAGGAGGAGTGGCGGTTCACCCCGCTGGAGCGCCTGCGCGGTCTGCACGACGGCACGGCCGTCGACCAGGGCGTGGACGGCGGCGGCGTCAAGGTCGAGGTGAGCGCCCCCGCGGGCGTCACCGTCGAGACCGTCGGCCGCGACGACGCCCGCCTCGGCCGGGCCGGCAAGCCGGTCGACCGCGTCGCCGCCCAGGCCTACAGCTCCTTCGAGAAGGCCTCGGTCGTCTCGATTCCCAAGGACGCGGTGCTCACCGAGCCCGTCACGATCTCCGTGCACGGCGAGGGCGGCGTGGCCTTCGGCCACCAGGTGATCGAGGTCGGCGCCTTCGCCGAGGCCGTCGTCGTCCTCGACCACACCGGTGACACCACGCTCGCCGCCAACGTCGAGTTCCTCGTCGGCGACGGCGCCAAGCTCACCGTCGTCTCCGTCCAGGACTGGGACGCCACCGCGGTGCACGCCGCCCAGCACACCGCGCTGGTCGGCCGCGACGCCTCCTTCAAGTCCGTCGTCGTCACCTTCGGCGGCGACCTGGTCCGCCTCCACCCCCGGGTCGTCTACGGCGCCCCCGGCGGCGAGGCCGAGCTCTACGGTCTGTACTTCACGGACAAGGGCCAGCACCAGGAGCACCGCCTCTTCGTCGACCACGACACCCCGCACTGCCGCAGCAACGTCGCCTACAAGGGCGCGCTGCAGGGCCAGGACGCCCACGCCGTCTGGATCGGCGACGTCCTCATCCGCGCGGAGGCCGAGGGCACCGACACCTACGAGCTCAACCGCAACCTCGTCCTCACCGACGGCGCCCGCGTCGACTCCGTGCCCAACCTGGAGATCGAGACCGGCGAGATCGTCGGCGCCGGCCACGCCTCGGCGACCGGCCGCTTCGACGACGAGCAGCTGTTCTACCTGATGGCCCGCGGCATCCCGGCCGACGAGGCCCGCCGCCTGGTCGTCCGCGGCTTCTTCGCCGAGCTGGTCCAGCAGATCGGCATCCCGGAGCTGGAGGAGCGCCTCATCGCCAAGATCGAGGCCGAGCTGGAGGCGTCGGTGGCATGAGCGAGACCCTCTACGTCAAAGTGGCCGCCCTGAGCGACCTGGAGGAGGACACCCCCAAGCGGGTCGAGATCGACGGCGTCCCCGTCTCCCTCGTCCGCACCGAGGGAGAGGTCTTCGCCATCAACGACATCTGCTCCCACGCGAACGTCTCGCTCTCCGAGGGCGAGGTGGAGGACTGCGCCATCGAGTGCTGGCTGCACGGCTCCAGCTTCGACCTGCGCACCGGAAAGCCCTCCGGCCTGCCCGCCACGCGCCCCGTCCCCGTATACCCCGTCAAGATCGAAGGGGACGACGTGCTCGTCTCCGTCACCCAGGAGTCCTGAGTTCCCCATGGCAACGCTTGAGATCCACGACCTGCACGTCTCCGTCGAAGCCGAGAACGGCCCGCGCGAGATCCTCAAGGGCGTCGACCTGACCGTGAAGCAGGGCGAGACCCACGCCATCATGGGCCCCAACGGCTCCGGCAAGTCGACCCTGGCGTACTCCCTGGCGGGTCACCCCAAGTACACGATCACCGGCGGCACCGTCACCCTCGACGGCGAGGACGTCCTGGAGATGTCCGTCGACGAGCGCGCCCGCGCCGGCGTCTTCCTCGCCATGCAGTACCCCGTCGAGGTGCCCGGCGTCTCCGTCTCCAACTTCCTGCGCACCTCCGCCACCGCCATCCGCGGCGAGGCCCCCAAGCTGCGCACCTGGGTGAAGGAGGTCAAGGGGGCCATGGAGCGCCTCAACATGGACCCCGCCTTCGCCGAGCGCAACGTCAACGAGGGCTTCTCCGGCGGTGAGAAGAAGCGCCACGAGATCCTCCAGCTGGAGCTCCTCAAGCCGAAGATCGCGATCCTCGACGAGACCGACTCCGGCCTCGACGTCGACGCGCTGCGCCAGGTCTCCGAGGGCGTCAACCGCGTCCGCGAGACCGGCGAGGTCGGCACCCTGCTGATCACCCACTACACGCGCATCCTGCGCTACATCAAGCCCGACTTCGTCCACGTCTTCTCGGGCGGCCGCATCGTCGAGTCCGGCGGCGCCGAGCTCGCCGACAAGCTCGAGGCCGAGGGCTACGAGGCCTACCAGACGAAGGGTGGCATCACCGCGTGACCATACTGCCGGGCCTCCTCGACACCGAGGCGATTCGCAAGGACTTCCCCATCCTGGACCGCACGGTCCACGACGGTAAGAAGATCGTCTACCTGGACTCCGCGGCCACCTCCCAGAAGCCGCGCCAGGTGCTCGACGCGCTCAACGCGTACTACGAGCGGCACAACGCCAACGTCCACCGCGGCGTCTACACCATCGCCGAGGAGGCCACGGCGCTGTACGAGGGCGCCCGCGACAAGGTCGCCGCCTTCATCAACGCGCCCAGCCGCGACGAGGTCATCTTCACCAAGAACGCCTCCGAGTCGCTCAACCTCGTGGCCAACATGCTCGGCTGGGCCGACGAGCCCTACCGGGTCGACCACGACACCGAGATCGTCATCACGGAGATGGAGCACCACTCCAACATCGTCCCGTGGCAGCTGCTCTCGCAGCGCACCGGCGCGAAGCTGAAGTGGTTCGGCCTCACCGACGACGGCCGGCTCGACCTGTCCAACATCGACGAGATCATCACCGAGAAGACCAAGGTCGTCTCGTTCGTGCTGGTCTCCAACATCATGGGCACGGTCAACCCCGTCGAGACCATCGTCCGGCGCGCCCAGGAGGTCGGTGCGCTCGTCGTCATCGACGCCTCCCAGGCCGCCCCGCACATGGTGCTGGACGTCCAGGCCCTCCAGGCCGACTTCGTGGCCTTCACCGGCCACAAGATGTGCGGCCCGACGGGCATCGGCGTCCTGTGGGGCCGCCAGGAGCTGCTGGAGGACCTCCCGCCGTTCCTCGGCGGCGGCGAGATGATCGAGACCGTCTCGATGCACTCCTCGACCTACGCGCCCGCGCCGCACAAGTTCGAGGCCGGTACGCCCCCGATCGCCCAGGCCGTCGGCCTCGGCGCCGCGGTGGACTACCTCTCCGCCATCGGCATGGAGAACATCGCCCGGCACGAGCACGCGATCACGCAGTACGCGGTCACGCGCCTCCAGGAAGTCCCGGACCTGCGGATCATCGGCCCCACCACGGCCGAGGACCGCGGCGCCACGATCTCCTTCACGCTCGGCGACATCCACCCGCACGACGTGGGCCAGGTCCTCGACGAGCAGGGCATCGCCGTCCGCGTCGGCCACCACTGCGCGCGGCCCGTCTGCCTCCGGTACGGAATTCCCGCGACCACGCGAGCGTCGTTCTATCTGTACTCCACCCCCGGCGAGGTCGACGCCCTGGTCGCGGGTCTGGAGCACGTCCGGAACTTCTTCGGGTAGAGCGGGGTACTTGTGAAGCTTGATTCGATGTACCAGGACGTCATCCTGGACCACTACAAGCACCCGCACGGGCGGGGCTTGCGGGACGGCGACGCCGAGGTGCACCACGTCAACCCCACCTGCGGCGACGAGATCACGCTGCGGGTGCGCATGTCCGGCGACACCATCGAGGACGTCTCGTACGAGGGCCAGGGCTGTTCCATCAGCCAGGCCAGCGCCTCCGTGCTCAACGAGCTGCTGGTCGGCAAGGAGCTGGAGCAGGCGCGGAAGATCCAGGAGACCTTCCTGGAGCTGATGCAGTCCAAGGGCCGCATCGAGCCGGACGACGCGATGGAGGAGGTGCTGGAGGACGCGGTCGCGTTCGCCGGCGTCTCCAAGTACCCGGCGCGCGTGAAGTGTGCTCTGCTGAGCTGGATGGCGTGGAAGGACGCGACCGCCCAGGCCATGGGTGAAGGCCGCGACAACACAGCAAGGAAGACCGCATGAGCGACAACGCAGAGATGACCACCAAGCCGGCCACCGAGGAGGAGGTCCGCGAGGCCCTCTACGACGTGGTCGACCCCGAGCTGGGCATCGACGTCGTCAACCTCGGCCTGATCTACGGCATCCACATCGACGACGCCAACATCGCCACCCTCGACATGACCCTGACGTCCGCGGCCTGCCCGCTGACCGACGTCATCGAGGACCAGGCGAAGTCCTGCACGGAGGGCATCGTCAACGAGCTCCGGATCAACTGGGTCTGGATGCCGCCGTGGGGCCCCGACAAGATCACCGACGAGGGCCGCGAGCAGCTCCGCGCCCTCGGCTTCAACGTCTGAGGCGTCGCCCGAGCAACGTCTGAGCCGTACTCCGTACGACGGCAGCAGCCCGCCCCTGACCCCCGGTCAGGCGGCGGGCTGCTGCTGTGTGGCGCAGTGGATGCCGCCGCCGCCCTCGGCCAGGTCGTGGATCCCGACCGTGCGGACGGCGTGTCCCGGGTGGAGATCGGCCAGGAGGGACGCGGCGCGTTCGTCGGCGCGGCGGTCGCCGAAGCGGGGGACGATCACGGCGCCGTTCGCCACGTAGTAGTTGGCGTAGCAGCCGAGGAAGTCCTCGCCGCGCCGGCCGAGGGCGGCCGGGTCGGGCTCGGGGAGGTCCACGATCTCCAGGGGCCGGCCGCGGGCGTCGGTGGCCGCCTCCAGGGTGGCGCGCGCCTGCTCGTACACGCGCGTCCAGACGTCCGGCTGCGCCCCCGGCGGCGGGCTGCTGAGCAGGACGGTGCCGGGGGCGGCGAAGCGGGCCAGGGCGTCGACGTGGCAGTCGGTGACGTCCTCGCCGCGCACGCCCTCCAGCCAGATCACCTTGCTGACGCCGAGCAGGTCCACGAGCATGCGTTCGATCTCGTCGCGGGTCCGGCCCGGGTTGCGGTTGTCGTTCACCAGCGAGCTCTCGGTGACCAGCAGCGTGCCCTCGCCGTCGGTCTCCAGCGAGCCGCCCTCCGCGACGAGCGGCGCCTCGACGCGCGGCACGCCGAAGGCCTCCAGCACCCGGCGGGCCACCAGGGCGTCCCTCGGGTGGGCCTGCTTGCCGCCCCAGCCGTTGAAGCCGAAGTCGATCCCGGCGGGGCCGTCCGGGCCGGTCACGAAGACGGGCCCGGAGTCCCGCAGCCACAGGTCGTCGACGGGCACCTCCACGACCTCCACGCCCCCGCCGCACGCCTTCCGCGCCGCCGCGGCGTCCTCGGGCCCGGCGAGCAGCACCACCGGCTCGTACTCCGCGATCACCCGGGCGACGGCGGCGACGTCCCTCCGCACGGCGCCGGTGTACGGGCCCCACACGGGTCCGGCCGGCGGCCAGCCCATGAAGGTGCGCAGGTGGGGCTGTGATTCGGCAGACATCTGATGCATCGTGGGGAATCCTCGGAGCCGCTCGGACAGACTGTGATCATGGCTTCTTCGCTCTACACCGTCGTCATCGACGCACACGACATGCGCGCGCAGGCGCAGTTCTGGTGCGGGGTCCTCGACTGGAAGGTGCTCTACGAGGATGACGCGGAAATCGTCATCGGCGTTGACGAGACCGCGACCCCCGGCATCACCTTCGTGCCCGTGGAGGAGGGCAAGACCCTCAAGAACCGGCTGCACATCGACCTCAACCCCGACGACCTCGACGCCGAGGTCGCCCGCATCACCGCGCTCGGCGCCCGCCCGGCGGACGTGGGGCAGGGCCCGGACGTCACCTGGCGCGTCCTCGCCGACCCCGAGGGCAACGAGTTCTGCGTGCTGAGCCCCAAGCGGTCGCTCGTGGCCTAGCCACCGGCTCCGGGCCGGAGGCACGGGCCGGGTGCCGGGGCGCGGGCGCCCCACCGTGGCGACCGGTTCGCCTTGAGAGGCTCCGGCCGGTTAGGTTTTCGAGCATGACCGATGCTGTTGCCACCCGTACCACCGGCGCCGTCGCCGCCGGCCTCGCCACGATCACCCAGGACGGGACCGTCCTCGACACCTGGTTCCCCGCCCCGGAGCTCACCGGGGACGCCGGCCCGGCCGGCACCGAGCGGCTGACCGCCGAGCGCGCCGCCGAGCTGCTCGGCGAGAACGCCCTCAAGGCCGTCGGCCCGGACCCGCGCCGCGGCGTCGAGGTCGTGGCCGTCCGTACGGTCATCGCCTCGCTGGACGACAAGCCGCTCGACGCCCACGACGCCTACCTGCGCCTGCACCTGCTCTCGCACCGCCTGGTGAAGCCGCACGGCCAGAACCTGGACGGCATCTTCGGCCTGCTCGCCAACGTCGCCTGGACGTCCCTCGGCCCCGTCGCCGTCGACCAGGTCGAGACGGTGCGCCTGAACGCCCGCGCCGAGGGCCTGCACCTCCAGGTGACGAGCATCGACAAGTTCCCCCGGATGACGGACTACGTCGCCCCGTCCGGCGTCCGCATCGCCGACGCCGACCGGGTCCGCCTCGGCGCGTACATCGGCTCGGGCACGACCGTCATGCACGAGGGCTTCGTCAACTTCAACGCCGGCACGCTGGGCACCTCCATGGTCGAGGGCCGCATCAGCGCGGGCGTCGTCGTCGGCGACGGCACCGACATCGGCGGCGGCGCCTCCACCATGGGCACGCTCTCCGGCGGCGGCAAGCAGATCATCTCCATCGGCGAGCGCTGCCTGCTCGGCGCCGAGTCGGGCATCGGCATCGCCCTCGGCGACGAGTGCGTGGTCGAGGCCGGCCTCTACGTGACCGCGGGCACCCGCGTCACCCTGCCGGACGGCGAGGTCGTCAAGGCGCTGACCCTGTCGGGCGCCGACAACATCCTCTTCCGCCGCAACTCCACCACGGGCGCCGTCGAGGCCCGCCCGTACAAGAGCTCCTGGGGCGGCCTGAACGAGATCCTGCACAGCCACAACTAAGCAGGGCCGAGCACGGCTGAGCACGGCGACGCAGCGGAGCGGCCGCACCCCGGGCGAGGGGTGCGGCCGCTCCTGCGCCGGCGGGGGCCTCAGAGCGCCTTGTACGCCTGGAGCAGTGCCTCCGTGCGCTCCGGGGCCGCCGCGCGCAGGGGCGCCCGTACCGGACCGGCCGGCAGGCCGAGGGCGTTCAGCAGGGCCTTCGCCGTCACCGTGCCCGGCAGGCCCGACGCCATCATCAGCTCCACCAGGGGCAGCAGCCGCGCGTGCAGCCGGGTCGCCTCCGCGGTGTCGCCGCGGTCGTACGCGTCGAGCACCGACGCCACCGCCCCGCCCGCGACGTTCGCGACCGTGCTGATGTATCCGACGCCTCCCACCGAGCGCAGCGGAAGGTTCAGCTCCTCGCAGCCCGAGTAGTAGGCGAGGTCCGTCGCGGCGATGACCTTCGCGCTGCCCAGCAGGTCGTAGGCGCAGTCCTTGACGCCGGCGATGCGCGGGTGCTCCGCGAGCCGCAGCATGGTGGCGGGCTCGATGCGGGTGCCGGTGCGGCCGGGGATGTCGTAGAGCATCACCGGCAGCCCGGTCGCGTCGGCCACGGTCAGGAAGTGCTCGGCGATGTCCTCCTGCGGCGGCCGGCTGTAGTACGGGGTCACCACCAGCACCCCGTGCGCCCCCGCCGCCTCGGCGGCCCGGGCCAGCTCGGCGGTGTGCCGGGTACTGGCCGTGCCGACGCCCGCCGTGATCCGCGCCCGGTCGCCGACGGCCTCCGCCACGGCGCGGATGAGCGCGCTCTTCTCCGCGTCGCTGGTCGTCGGCGATTCGCCGGTGGTGCCGCTGAGGACGAGCCCGTCGCAGCCGCCCTCCCCGACGAGCCGGTCGGCGAGGGCCTGCGCTCCGTCGAGGTCGAGCTCTCCCTCCGGGGTGAAGGGGGTGACCATCGCGCAGACGGTACGGCCGAAGGGGCTGGCGGGAGTCGTGATCGTCATGGACGCGATTCTCGGCCCCTTCGACCGTACAGGTCTATTTAATTGTTCTCGCTGTCACCGCTAAGCACTGCTTACGGCTTCCAGCGCAGCACCTGCGGGTCATGGTCGCTCGCCTGGTCGGCGAACTCCGCGTTGACGTGGACGATGTCGTAGTCCACCCGGCGTACGTGAGGGCTGGTCAGGATGTGGTCGAGCACCTGGGAGTTGCCCTGGTAGACGTAGCCGTAGCGCTGGGCGCGCGGCAGCCGGGCGACCTGGTCGGTGAGCACCTTGCCCGCCGTGAGGGCCTTCAGCGCGGGCGAGAACTGGTAGTCGTTCAGGTCGCCCGCGACGATGACGTTCGCGTTCCGGTCGGCCGCCAGCAGCTGCTTGACGAACCCGTTCACGAGCTCGGCCTGCTGGGTGCGCTGCACCTCCGAGGAGCGGGCCGGCGGCTGGAAGCGGCTGTCGACGCCCTGGTCGCCGCCCTTCGAGTTGAAGTGGTTCGCGACGACGAAGACCCGCTGACCGCGGAAGGTGAACTGGCCCGCGAGCGGCTTGCGGCTGTTCGCCCACGCGGCGTTCCCGGGCTCGACCCGGCCCGGGGAGGCCGACAGCGCGGCCTTGCCACCCTCGCGGACGGCCTTCACCGCGGTGGTGGAGTCGCCGCCGGGCTTGTCGGTGAAGGACACCCGGGCGGGGTTGAAGAGGAAGGCGGTACGGATGTTGCCGCCCGGCTGGCCGCCGTCCTGGTCGTTGACGGGGTTGATCTGCCGCCACTGGTAGGCCGGGCCGCCCGCCGCCTTGATGGCGTCCGTGAGCTTCTTCAGCGTCTGGCCCGCGTCCACCACGCCGTTGTCGGTGACGCCGTTGTCGTCCTGGACCTCCTCCAGGGCGACGATGTCGGGCGAGGCGAGGTTGGTGACCAGCGCGGACGCCAGCCGGTCGAACTTCGCCTGCGACGTCTTGGGGGAGAGGTTCTCGACGTTGTACGTGGCGACCGCCAGCTCGTCGCCGCGCTGCTTGCGGGTGGTCTCGCGCTTCAGGCCCCGGTCGGTGAGCTTGCCGAGCTCGGTGGCCTGGAGGGTGTAGCCGCCGAAGTTGTCGTAGTCCAGCGGGCCCGCGGTGGTGCCGGACAGCTCGTCGCCGACGTTGGCGACGGGGAAGGGCCGCTGGGCGAACGGGATCAGCGAGGTGACCTTGACACGGCCGGCGTTCGGGTCGCGGTACGCGCCGTAGAGCGCGCCGCCGCGGCTCGTGCGGTTGCGGCGGGGCTCGGCGGTGACCCACAGCTCGTTGTGCGGACTGGTCGCGCCGACGACGGGGGCGTTCTGCACGGAGACGCGCATGCCCTCAAGCGACTCGTAGCGGTCCAGGGCGTACGTGCCCGGGCGCAGCGCCAGCTTCTCGATCGAGCCGCCGTGCGCGTCGGGCGCGTAGCGGTCCGGGATCTGCGACGGGCTGAGCCGGACGGGGGCCGGCAGGGCGTTGCCGGAGGACGCGACGCGCCACGTGGCCTTGGTGAGCTCCGTGACCGACTGGAGGCCGGCCGCCTCGCCGCCCGGGTAGTACTCGGTGACGGTGCCGGAGACGGTCACGGCGTCGCCCACGGCCACGGCCGGGGTGGTGGAGCCGGTGAAGACGAAGATGCCCTCGCTCGTGGCGTCGTTGCGGTCCGGGTGCGTGTCCTGCATCCAGAAGCCGCGGGCCGAGCCGAAGGCGCGGACGGCGGTGACGACGCCCGGCACGTCCGCGACCTGCCGGCCGGCGAGCGGGGAGAGGCGGGTCGTGCCCTGGATGTCGTGGATGCGCAGGCCCTCGGCGCTCGCCGCCTCCGGGGCGGCGAGCAGCCCGGCCGCGAGCGCGGTGGCGAGGAGGGAGCCGAGGGCCGCGGGTCTGCGCAGGGTGGCGCGGCGGGCGGACGGGGGAGTGGGCACGGTGGCCTCCGGTAGGGATTGCGAGGGGGGTATGACGTGGAGGAGTCGTCGTTGACGCGATCCTGACGATCTCTACGCGCGTCAATGTCTTGCGAGCCCAGGGAAGTTGTCAAGGTTCCGCGGGTAACCGTCAGCCATATGTCCGGCGGCGGTTCGGCGAACCGGGCGGCAGGGCGGAAATCCCGTCTACGCTTGGGCGTACCGCGCCCGGTCTGCGGCGCCGCATGCCACACCGCATGTCACCACGCGTGTCGCCGCACGTCACCGCACGTGCCGCGGCGCATGTCACGACGAGGAGAGACCCCCCTGATGTCCGGAGACCGTCCGACCATGCCGCCGGTGCGGCTCCCCTCCGACGCGGAGCTCGCGCGCGACGCGCTGTCCGCGCCGCTGCTCGCCCGCGCCGCGAAGCTCGCGCGCTGGGCCGGCGAGGAGGGCATTCCGGTCGGGGTCGGCGGCGAGCTGCTCGCGGCGCAGCTGCGGGAGGCCACGGAGCTCCTCGGGCTCGCGGGCGACGAGGACGGCGACGCGTACGCCATGGACGCGTGGCAGCACGCGCTCGACACGGGGCTGGTCGACTTCGAGGAGCACGAGGAGACCGGGGACGGCGAGGAGGCGGAGCCCGGCGAGGACGAGCCCCGCGGCATCGCCGTCGCCGGCGAGGAGCTCGCCACGCTCGCCTCCGGCAGCCCCTCCGACATCCTCGAGCTGTGGCTCGCCGGCTTCGAGAGCGTCCTCGCCGACGCCGCCGCGCCCGACCTCGGCGACATCGCCGACCGGATCGCCGAGGGCGAGGACCTCGACCTCGACTCCCTCGACTGGGACCCCGAGGGCGAGGCCGACTTCCTCGACGGCGTCCTCGGCAACCTCTACCTGCTCACCGCGCTGGAGCAGAGCGACGCCGAGCGGCCCGTGCCGCTGCCGGCGCTCGCCGCGTCCATGATCGTGCCGGATGACATGGACGAGCCCACGGACGACATCCTCGAAGAGGTCTCCGACGCGATGATGCGCCTGGACGACCAGTTCCGGCTGCTCGCGCCCACCGGCGTCATCGCGTACCGGCCCGTCGACGAGTCCCTCATCGAGGAGGTCGACGGCGAGGGCCACATCCGCGAGTCCGTCGACGGCGTCACCTCCGACAGCCCCGAGGAGGAGGACGTCAGCCGCTACGGCATGGTCTCCCTCACCCCGCTCGGCGTCCTCGCCGTCCGGGACCGGATGCAGGAGGCGGGCGTCGACGCCCCCGTCGTCGGCGACCTCGCCGACAAGGGCGCGGACGCGCTCCTGGCCGCGCTGCCCGGCCACCCGGAGACGGCCGCGCGCGCGGAGGCCGAGCTGTGGCTCGCCCGCCGTACGCCTGAGGCCGCCGCCGCGGAGCTGCTCGCCGCCGGGCGCGGCGACGACCTGGACGCGCCGTCCCGCCGCCTCGCCTGCCAGCAGACGCTCTCCCTCCTCGGCGCCGGCGCCGAGCCCGCCGTGCGCGAGGTCCTCGACGACCGCGAGCTCGGCGGCCTCGCCCGCGTGTGGCTCGCCGAGCACGGCGCGGCGGACGTGCCCGAGCCGGGCGAGGACATGGTCTTCTGGCTGACCATCGACACGATCGCCGCCCAGCTGGCGGCCTCCGGCGACACGGACGAGCTGCGCGGGCTGGTGGAGGGCCTCGTCGGGCAGCACAGCGGGTTCTTCGACGCGGCGTGGCGGGTGGACCACCCGGCGACGGCGGACGTCCTGGAGGCGATGGGCCGCCTCCACCCGGACAAGAAGGTGGCCAAGGAGGCCCGCAAGGCCGCCTTCAAGGCCCGCTCCCGAGGCTGACACGCGGGGCCCGGCGGCGCCGGGAGCTCCTTCGCCGCGGCGCGCCAGGATCTCCTTCCGCCGCGGCGGTGATCAGCCACCGCGGTGGTGTCCGGCGGTGCCGTGCGGGCTTGAGCGGGTTTCGGCACCGCCGGTAGGGGTCGTGGGGCTTGTTCGCCGTTGCGGCGGGAGAGTGCGGCGGCGCTACGTCCCGGGGGCGGGTCGGTCGGCGCTGCCGAAACCTGCTTCCGCCGCGGCGGTGATCAGCCACCGCGGTGGTGTCCGGCGGTGCCGTGCCGGCTTGAGCGAGTTTTGGCCCCGCCGGTAGGCGCCGCGGGGCTTGTTCGCCGTTGCGGCGGGGGGCACGTCGGGGCCGCCGGAGGCCCCCGGCGCGGTGGGGCGCGTGACGGGCGCCCCGGGAGTGGTGTTCGGGGCGCTGCGCGCCCCGCGACGCTTCGCGTTCCGTTGCGCGTGGTTCGTGTGGTGTTCATACCGTATTCGGTGGGGAACGGGACCGTAGGCGCGTAGCCAGCGGACCCGGGAGTGCAGATGACCCTCAGCCGAAGAGACTTCGCGAAGCGATCCGCCGTCGCCGGCGCCGGGGTGGCGCTCACCGGCAGCGTGGGTGTCCTCGCCACCGCCCCCGGCGCACTCGCCGGCACCGTGCCGGAGCAGCGCGGCGCTCGCCCCCGCCCCGCCCGCGGGCCGGGCTACGGCCCCCTCGTCCGGGATCCCCAGGGCCTCCTCGCCCTGCCGGCCGGCTTCTCGTACCGCGTCATCACCCGGGCCGGCACCACCCGACTGGAGTCGGGCGAGCCCACCCCCTCCCACCACGACGGCACCGCCGCCTTCGAGGGCCCCCGCGGCACCACCCTGCTCGTCAACAACCACGAGCTCAAGGGCCCCCGGGCCGACTGGAAGTACCCCGTGCCGCTCGCGCAGGACCTCGTCTACGACCCCGCCGCGTCCGGCGGCTGCACCGTCGTCGAGGTCTCGCACGACGGCGCGCACGTCACGGAGTGGGTCGGCATCGCCGGCACGTCCACCAACTGCGCCGGCGGCGCCACCCCCTGGGGCACCTGGCTGACCTGCGAGGAGACCGAGGACAAGGCCGGCCGGAACGGCATGACGAAGACGCACGGCTACGTCTTCGAGGTCGACCCGCACGACCGCCGCGCCAACCGCGCCCCCGCGCCCGTCAAGGCCCTCGGCCGGTACGCCCACGAGGCCGTCGTCGTCGACCCGGCCCGCGGCCACCTCTACCTCACCGAGGACGCCGCCGGCCCCAACGGCCTGCTCTACCGCTGGACCCCGCCGGCCGGCTTCCGGCACGGCCGCGGCCGGCTGCGCACCCTCGCCGCCGACGCGGGCAGGCTGCAGGCCTTTAAGTGCTTCGACTCCGGCGGCCGGTTCGTCGACGACCTCTCCCGCGCCACCCGCCCCGGCACGGTGTACGGCGTCGACTGGGCGGACGTGCCCGACCGCGACGCCGCGTCCGTCTCCGTCCGCAAGCAGTTCAAGGGCGGCGAGGTCACCCGGGCCCGCAAGCTGGAGGGCATGTGGTGGGCGGACGGCGGCGCGTACGTCGTGTCGTCGTTCGCCCGCGAGGAGAGCCCCGTGCAGCACGACGGCCAGGTGTGGTTCTACGACCCCCGCCGCCGCACGCTCACGCTGAAGGTCCGCTTCGGCGTCAACGAGGACCCGGAGCGGGACGGCGCCTTCGACGGACCGGACAACATCACGGTCTCCCCGCACGGCGGCCTGGTCATCGCCGAGGACGGCGAGGGCGTGCAGCACCTCTTCGGCGCCCTGGACGACGGCCGCACGTACCCCATCGCCCGCAACGACCTGAACATCGGCACCGAGCAGAAGCCCTCGTACAGCGAGTTCACCGGCGTCACCTTCTCGCCGGACGGCAGGACCCTCTTCGCCAACATCCAGGAGCCCGGCATCATGCTGGCGATCACCGGCCCCTGGCGCCGCCAGGGCAAGTGACCAGCGCCGGGAATCATGACCGGTCGCCCTTGTTGAAGAAGAGGTGACGATCCGGCTCTCCGTACTCGACCGCTCCCGCACCCGCCGGGGCCGCCCGCAGGCCGAGGCACTGCGCGACACCGTACGGTTCGCGCAGCAGGCCGAGGCGCTCGGCTACCACCGCTTCTGGGTCTCGGAGCACCACGGCGTGCCCGGCGTGGCGGGCTCGGCCCCGACCGTGCTCGCCGCGGCGGTCGCCGCCGCGACCTCGCGGATCAGGGTGGGCACGGGCGGCGTGATGCTGCCCAACCACCGCACCCTGGTGGTGGCCGAGCAGTTCGGGGTGCTGGAGTCCCTCTTCCCGGGCCGCATCGACATGGGGCTGGGCCGCTCCGTCGGCTTCACGGACGGCATCCGCCGGGCCCTGGGCACGGAGAAGGAGGCCATGGGGGACTTCGGCGGGCAGCTCGCCGAGCTGGAGGGCTGGTTCACGGACGGCCCGCGGCCGCACCCCGAGGTGCACGCCCGCCCGGCCGAGGGCCTGCGCATCCCCGCGTTCGTCCTGGCCAACGAGGCGGGCGCGGACGTGGCGGCCGCCGCGGGCGCGGCCCTGGTGATCGGCGGCCTGAGCGGCGAGGAGCGGATGCTCGCCGCCGTCGGACGCTACCGGCGCGCGTTCCGGCCGTCGTCGTGGTGGCAGCGCCCGTACGTCGTGGTGGCGGGCAACGTGGCCGTCGCCGGCACCCGCGAGGAGGCCCGCCGGCTGCTCGTCCCCGAGGCGTGGGCGCTGGCCCATTCCCGTACGCACGGCGTCTTCCCGCCCCTGGAGCCCGCGGAGGAGACCGAGGTGCGGGCGATGACCGAGCGCGAGCGCCGCCTGTACGAGGAGGGGCTGCGCGGGCACCTCCACGGCACGGAGGACGAGGTGGCCGCCGCGCTCGGCGCGCTGCTGGAGCGCAGCGGCGCCGACGAGGTGCTGGTCACCACCTCCTCGTACGACCGGGAGGCCCTGCTGGACTCCTACCGCCGGCTGGCCCGGCTCGCGGGCCTGCCGGCGGCGGGAGCCCCGGTGCTCACAGCGCCTGCGCCGCCGGCTTGACGAGGTCGCGGACGGTGCGGGACTTCACGAACTCGCCGAGGGCGGTCATCTCCCACTCGCCCGAGTACTGCCGGACGAACTTCGCCATGAGCACGCCCGTCTTGGGCTCGGAGCCCGTGAGGTCGAAGCGCACCAGCTCCTCGCCGGTGCGGGCGTCGAGGAGGCGGCAGTAGGCCTTGGCGACCTCGCTGAACTTCTGACCGTTGAAGGAGCTGACGGTGAAGACCAGGCCGGTCACCTCCGGCGGCAGACCGCCCATGTGGACCGTGATCGTCTCGTCGTCGCCGGAGCCCTCGCCGGTGAGGTTGTCGCCGGAGTGCTGGACGGCGCCGTTGAGGATCTGGAGCTTGCCGAAGTAGCAGGCGTCGATCATGTTGCGGTCGGGGCCGTAGGCGATGACGGAGGCGTCCAGGTCGATGGCCCGGCCGCCCCATGCGGGCTCCCAGCCCAGGCCCATCTTCACCGACTCCGTCAGCGGCCGGCCGCCCTTGACCAGGGACACCGTCTGGTTCTTCTGGAGGCTCACCCGGCCCTTGTCCAGGTTGACCTTCCCGCTGCCGGGGGCCGGGGCGGGCGGCGCCGGGGGCGCCGCGGGCACGGGCGGCGCGGCCGCGGGCATCGGCGGGGCGGCGACGGGCGGCTGCACGGGGGCCGGGGCGGTGGGCGCCGGGGCGGGGGCCGCGGGCTCCTCCACGCTCACGCCGAAGTCGCCGGCGATCCCCGCCAGGCCGTTCGCGTACCCCTGGCCGACCGCACGCACCTTCCAGGCGCCGGCCCGCCGGTAGACCTCCACGACGACGAGCGCGGTCTCGGAGCCCAGCCGGGGCGGCGTGAACGTGGCCAGGACGGAGCCGTCGTCCGCGCTGCGCACGGTGGCGGTGGGCTCGATGCCCGCGAACGTCTGGCCCTGGGCGTCCGGGCTCGCGGTCACCACGATCTTGTCGATGCCGGCCGGGACGGCGGCGGTGTCCACCGTGATGGCGTCGGGCGTGCCGCCGGACGCGGCGCGGTGGGTCACCCCCGGCCCGGAGGGCTGGTTGTAGAAGACGAAGTCGTCGTCGGAGCGCACCTTGCCGTCGGCGGTGAGCAGCAGGCCCGATACGTCGAGCCGCACCGGGGCGGCGACGTCCACCGTCACGCGGGCGACGGAGAGAGGGATGTTCGAGCCGGGTGTCATAGCGGTCATGCCCCGGGTAACGAGTGGCCGCTCTTTGCGGTTCCATTACCGAACACCTGATGCGGGCTCAGTGCGCTTTCTTTACGGAGTCGGCCGTTCTTTGCCGTCGCCGCAGGTCAGGAGGGGTGCCAGCAGGGCGGCTCGGCGCCGCAGAACTCGCCGCCGACGAACGTGCGGCCGAGGTCGTGGCCCTCCCGCGGGGACTGCTGCTCCTCGTCGGCGAGGAGGGCGGCCGCGTACGGCTCCGAGTCGTCCTCGGGCTCGTAGCCGAGCGCGCGGGCCGAGGACAGGTCCCACCACGCCCGGGTGTTGGCGGAGCTGCCGTAGGCGACGGTGTGGCCGACGCCCTCGGCCGTGAGCGCGGCGTGCACGAGCCGTGCGCAGTCGGCGGGGCTCAGCCAGACCGACAGCATGCGCACGGACGTCGGCTCCGGGAAGCACGCGCCGATGCGCAGGGAGACGGTCTCGATGCCGTACCGGTCCCGGTAGAGGGAAGCGAGGTCCTCGCCGAAGCACTTGGAGAGGCCGTAGAGGGTGTCGGGGCGGTGCGGCGTCTCCACGGGCAGCGGACGGCCGTCCTCGGCGGGCGGCAGGGGCGTGAAGCCGACGGCGTGGTTGCTGGAGGCCAGCACCACGCGCCGTACGCCCGCCTCCCGCACGGCCTCGTAAAGACGGTAGGTGCCCTCGATGTTGGCGCGCAGGATGTCCGCGAACGGCGCCTCCAGGGGGATGCCCGCCAGGTGGACGACCGCGTCCACGCCGTCGAGGGCCTTGCGCAGCGCCTCGCCGCCGGCGCCCGGGTCGGCGAGGTCCGCGGTGGTCGCCTCGGGCTCGCCGGGCACCGGCCGGACGTCCAGGAGGCGCAGCCGGTGGCCGTGGGCGGGGAGCAGGGTGCGCAGGTGGGTGCCGATGCGGCCGGCCGCGCCGGTGAGGAGGACGGTGCGGGGTGAGGGCATGCGCGGGGCCTCCTGAAGGGGGGACGGGACGATGGTCACAAAATAAACGCGGAGGTGCCGGTCCTTGCTCCCGCCGCGGCGGAGGGCGTGCGCGGCGCACGCCCTTAGGCGTGCCCCGGGGTCAGCGGGGGGAGACGAAGCCGCATTCGTAGGCCGCTATGACCGCCTGCGTGCGGTTGCGGACGCCCAGTTTGGAGAGGGCGCCCGCGACGTGGGTCTTCACCGTCGCCGCGCCGAGGAAGAGCTCCGCGGCGATCTCCGCGTTCGACAGGCCCCGGGCCATCAGCCGCAGCACCTCCGCCTCCCGCTCCGACAGCTGCGCGCGCAGCCGCCCCGCGGCCGCCCGCGCCCGGCGCGCCTCCGCGTGCTCCGCGGCGAGGGCGCGCACCGCGGCGGGGAAGAGGAGCGAGTCGCTGCGGGCCACCAGCCGGACGGCCTGGACGAGTTCGTCCGCGTCCGACCGCTTGAGGAGGAACCCGCTCGCCCCGGCGCGCAGCGCGTCGTACACGTAACTGTCGTTCTCGAACGTGGTCACGACGACGACCCGCGGCGGCTTCTCCATCCCGCCGCCCAGCAACTGCTCCGTGGCGCGGATCCCGTCGACGCCGGGCATCCGTACGTCCATCAGCACGACGTCCGGCCGCAGCTCGCGGACGACGGAGACGGCCTCCGCGCCGGTCGAGGCCTCGCCGACGACCTCCAGGTCCTCCTCCGCGCCGAGGATGGCGCGCAGAGCCGTCCGTACCATGCGCTCGTCGTCGGCGAGAACGATCCGCAGGGGCGTTGCCGCCGTCATCGCCCCGCACCCCCGCCCAGCGGCAGGCGGACGGCGAGCCGCCACACGCCGTCCCGCTCGCCCGCACTGCTGCTGCCGCGCAGCAGCCGGGCGCGCTCGGCTATGCCCGTCAGACCGCGGCCGCCGCCGGTGCGGCGGTGCACGCGGTGTGCGTGGCCCTTGCCAGGAGTGACCGGATTTTCCACAGTGACCTCCACGGCCTCGTCGTCCACAGTGATCCGCAGCAGGACGGGCACCCGCCCGGCGTGCCGCAGGGCGTTGGTGAGCCCCTCCTGCACGATCCGGTACGCCTCGCGGGAGACGACCGGGGGTACGCGCTCCAGGCCCGGCGGCGCGGTGAGCTCGACCGCGCCGCCCGCCGCCCGGGCGCGCTCCAGCAGCCCGGCCAGACCGTCGAGGGTCGGGGCGGGCGCGGCGGAAGCGGCGCCGTCCTCGCGCAGCAGCCCCAGGACGGTGTCCAGCTCGCCGACCGCCTCGCGCGTGGTCTCCTCGATCGCGGCGAGCGCCTGCCGGGCGAACTCCGGGTCGGTGTCCAGGACCTTGCGCGCGGCGCTCGCCTGGAGCGTCACCGCGCTGAGGGCGTGCCCCACCGAATCGTGCAACTCGCGCGCCAGCCGGTTGCGCAGGGCCAGCCGCATGGCGTGCTGCTCGGCGGCGGCGAGCCGGTCCGCGGCCGTCGGCCCGAGCAGGACGGGCGCGCAGCGCGCGAGCAGCGCCCCCACGCCCGCGGACAGCGCGGCGAGCAGGGCGAGCAACGCCAGCCCGGCGAACGGCATCAGCAACCGCCCCGGCAGCGACAGATCGCCCAGCCCGTAGGGGGAGTCCGCGCCGCCGGGCGCGCCGGTGACCGGCAGGGCGATCAGCAGCAGCGCGAACGGGGGCATGGCCAGCGACATGCCGCTCACGACGCCACCGGCCAGCAGATGCAGGGTGTACCACAAGGCGGCCCGCCCGCGCGCGGCCCACGACTCGGCCGGGCCCGTCGCCAGCGCCTCCTCGGGCAGCCCGCACAGGGCCCGGGCCGCCACGGACTCCAGGGACCGCACCAGCGGCACCAGCGCCGTCACGGCCGCGGGCACCAGCGCCAGCGCGAAGACGCCGAACTGCCGCCCCGGAGTGTCCGGAAACAGGACGTTCGTACTGCTGATGAAGACCGACAGCAAGGTGCTCGCCAGCAGGTAGTACGGCATCAGCAGCGCGCCCCCGAGCAGGAGGTGCACCCACCGGAGGCGGGCGCGGCGGCCCAGCAGCGCGCGGGCACCGCGCCGGAGAAGAACCGTCACAGGGTGAAGGCCTCCGCCTCGGTGCGCCGCGGAACCGGGGCCGGAACGCGGAGCGGGACCGCCGCAGGCGTACGCGCCGCCGCCGAGCGCACGGCGAAGAAGCGCGCGCCCGCGCCGAGGACCAGCAGGCCGGTGATCACCTGCACAGCGTAGGTGACCGCCATCGCCGCCGTCGGCCCCCGGCCGTCACCGGCCAGCGGCGTCAGCATCGCGAGCAACTGCCAGCCGCCCCACGCGGCCGAGGCGGCCGAGCCCACGCCCGCGAGGAGCAGCGGCACGCGCAGGGGGAGACGGCCGCCCCTGTTCGCCCCGGAGAGCAGCAGGGCGATGCCCGCGACCGTCGCGGCGGCGTAGAGCACGTAGCCCGACTCCACGACCGCGGAGTCGGCGCCGTACCCCCGGGCGATCCGCGGCGACAGGCCCGCCGGCCGGCCGCACGCCCACAGCAGGTGCACCGCGCCGGGCACGACGGCCAGCACCGCCGCCGCGGTCAGCGCGGCACGCTGTCCGCGGCCCGGGGCGGTACCCGCCAGGTCACCGACGCCGCCCTGCCACAGGTGCCCCCAGCGGTCGCGTGCGTACAGCACGAACAGGGCGCCCAGGGCCAGCCCTTGAACGATGAAGCCCGTGTAGACCACCCCGAACACCCACGCGTCCAGGAACGGCCGCTCCCCACTGCCGCCTTGAGCGCCGGCCGGGGGGTTGCTCCCGCCCAGCGCCCGCACCAGAAACTGCACCGGAAACCCGTACATGATGGGCGTCAGCAGCCCCACCGCGCCCCACATCGGCAGGAGCAGCAGCCACGCGGGGACGCGCCTGCCCCACGGGCGCGTCAGCAGCAGGGCGAGAACAACGACGGCGGCGTCCGTCAATACGGTCACGGCGTTCACCACGGCCAGCCCCGCGTCGGCATCCAGCAGGACGCTGCCCTCCGGAATGCCGAGGTGACTCCCCGACAGCCAGGCGGCCTTGAGGCCGAGATAGGGCAGGCATGCGGTGATGGCCGCGGCGCGGAGGGCGCGGCGTTTGGTGGCGTGGTCGTCCCGGAGGAGCGTCGTCGTGCGGGTCATGAGACCAGGGTCCCGGCGTGCACGCGGCCGGGCATCGGCCTGAGCGGCGGACCGCCTCCACCGCAGGGTGGAGCGGCGTCTCCACCCTGCCTCCACCCCTGGTCCGTGGACGGCGGGATCACTGCCGCGCATAGTGGACGAATGGATGACATGAGCAGCGTGATCAGGAGTGGGGGCGCGGGCATCGGGAGCCTTGCGCCCGAGGAGTTCGCGCCCGAGACCGTCTACGTGAACACTGCCGCCACCGGCCTGGTCCCCGCGTCGGCCGTCGCCGCCATGCACGAAGCCGCGACCGCGTTCGCCCGGGGCCGGGCCGGCAGCGAGGACCACTTCGAGGTGGTGAACGCCGTCCGCGGCGCCTTCGCCCGGCTGGTGGGCGTGCCCGCGCGGCGTGTGGCTACGGGGGGATCCGCCGCGGTCTTCTGCGGGCTCATCGCCCAGTCGCTGCCGGACGGCGCGGAAGTGCTGTGCGCCGAGGGCGACTTCAGCTCCCTGGTCAATCCGTTCCACGTCCGGGGGGACCTGCACGTCCGGACCGTCCCCTTGGAGAAGCTCGCCGCGGAGATCCGGCCCGGGACGGCGCTCGTGGCGGTCAGCGCCGTGCAGTCCGCGGACGGGCGCCTCGCCGACCTGCGGGCGATCGGGGAGGCCGCCCGCGCGTACGGGGCCCGGACGCTCGTGGACATCAGCCAGTCCGCGGGGTGGCTGCCGACGGACGCCGGCGCGTACGACTTCACCGTGTGCGTCGGCTACAAGTGGCTCATGGGGCCGCGCGGCACGGCCTTCCTCACCGTGCCGGAGGACCTGGGCGGCCTCAGCCCCGTCTTCGCCGGCTGGGTGGCCGGGAAAGACCCCTGGGAGAGCACGTACGGGCCGGTGACCGAGCTCGCCTCCTCGGCGCGGCGCTACGACCACAACCCCGCCGTCCTCACCTACGTCGGGGCGCAGGCAGGGCTGCGGATCATCGAGGAGCTCGGCCCGGAGCGGATCGCGGCGCACGACCGGGCCCTCGCGGACCGCTTCCGCGAGGGCCTCGTCCGGCTGGGCCACCGGCCGGTGCCGGCGGACGGCTCCGCCATCGTCTCCGTCCCCGGCCCGGGCCCCGCCACGGAGCGCCTCTCGGCGGCGGGCGTACGGGCGAGCGTCCGCGCGGGCCGCCTGCGCGTGGCCTTCCACGTCTACAACGACACGTCCGATGTGGACGCGGTGCTGGCCGCCTTGTCCTGAGGCCGGCCCGGCATCGCCGGGCACCTCCGGTGGGGGTGCCCGGCGATGCGGCCGGCCGCTAGGACACCGGGGTGAAGTCGCGCGCTCCGATGAACTCCGGGCGGGGCACAGGAGCCGCGAAGGGGGCTTCCGCCGTGTTCTCCACGCTGTTGAAGACGATGAACACATTGCTCCGCGCGAACGGCGTGATGTTGTCGCCCGAACCGTGCATGCAGTTGCAGTCGAACCACGTCGCCGAACCGGCCGGGCCGGTGAAGAGACGTATGCCGTGCTGCTCCGCGAGCCCGGCGAGGGCCGTGTCCGACGGCGTGCCCGCCTCCTGCATCCGCAGGGACCGCTTGTAGTTGTCCCGCGGTGTCACCCCCGCGCAGCCCAGGAACGTCCGGTGCGACCCCGGCATGATCATCAGGCTGCCGTTGGTGGGGAGGTTCTCCGTCAGCGCGATCGACACCGACACCGTCCGCATCCGCGGCAGCCCGTCCTCCGCGTGCCACGTCTCGAAGTCCGAGTGCCAGTAGAACCCGGCGGCCCCGAAGCCCGGTTTGACGTTGACCCGCGACTGGTGGACGTAGACGTCGGAGCCGAGGATCTGCCGCGCCCGGCCCACGATCCGCGGATCGCGCACCAGCCCGGCGAACACCTCGCTGATCCGGTGGACCTCGAACACCGACCGCACGTCCTGCGAGTGGGGCTCGACGACCGCTCTCTCGTCGGCCCGCACCGCCGGGTCACTGATCAGCCGGTCGAGCTCGGCGCGCAGGGCGGCCACTTCGTCCGGGGTGATCAGTTCGTCCACGGTGAGGAAGCCGTCGCGTTCGTAGCCCGCGAGGCCGGCCGCGTCGACCGGCCCGGGGGCCGGGGCCCCGGAGGCGGAGGGCCACACCACCGGGTCCCGCCGCGGTACGGCGGCCTCGCGCGTGCCGCGCGTGGGGTAGAGGTCGGTGACCGCGGCCATGGTTCAGCCCTCCTCGGTCAGCAGCGGGTAGACGCCGTTCTCGTCGTGGTCCTCCCGCCCGGTGACCGGCGGGTTGAAGACGCACACGCAGCGGAAGTCGGTCTTCACCCGCAGGGTGTGCCGCTCGTGGCCGTCGAGCAGGTACATGGTGCCGGGCGAGATCCAGTGCTTCTCGCCGGTCTCGTCGTCGGTGAGCTCGGCCTCGCCCTCCACGCACAGCACGGCCTCGATGTGGTTGGCGTACCACATGGACGTCTCGGTCCCGGCGTAGAGGACGGTCTCGTGCAGGGAGAAGCCGACCCGCTCCTTGGCGAGGACGATCCGCTTGCTCTCCCACGTACCGCTGCGGGCCTTGACGTGCCGGTCGGTGCCTTCGATGTCCTTGAGGGAGCGGACGATCATGGTGATTGCCTTTCTGTTTGTTCTCCGTGCTTCCTGTTCAGGCCGTTTCTCAGGCCGTTTCTCAGGCCGTTCTCAGGCCGTTCTCAGGCCGTTTCGCGGACCGCGCGGGCCAGGATCCTCAGCCCCTCGTCCAGCTCCTCGGGCGAAATCGTCAGCGCCGGCAGCAGCTTGACGACCTCGCCCTCCGGACCGGACGTCTCCACGAGCAGGCCGAGCTCGAAGGCCCGCCGGGAGATCGCCGAGGCCCGCGCCTTGTCGGCGAACTCCAGCCCCCACACGAGCCCGCGGCCCCGGTACCGCGCGCCGAGCTCCGGGTGCTCGGCGCAGATGGCGCGCAGGGCCTCCTCGGCCTGCTCGCCGCGGGCGAGGGTCTGCTTCTCCATCTGCCCGTCGGTCCAGTAGGCGTCGAGCGCCGCCGCGGCGGTCACGAACGACGGGTTGTTGCCGCGGAAGGTGCCGTTGTGCTCGCCGGGCTCCCACACGTCGAGCTCGGGGCGGAAGAGGGTGAGCGACATCGGCATGCCGTAGCCGCCGATGGACTTGGACAGCGTCACGATGTCCGGGGTGATGCCCGCCTCCTCGAAGGAGAAGAAGGAGCCGGTGCGGCCGCAGCCCATCTGGATGTCGTCGACGATCAGCAGCATGTCGTGCCGCTCGCACAGCGCGGCGAGCCCGCGCAGCCACTCCGGGCGGGCGACGTTGATGCCGCCCTCGCCCTGCACCGTCTCGACGATGACGGCGGCCGGGGTGTTCAGGCCCGAGCCCTGGTCGGCGAGGAGCCGCTCGAACCACAGGAAGTCCGGCACCGTGTCGTCGAGGTAGTGGTCGAACGGCATGGGCGTGCCGTGCACGAGGGGGATGCCCGCGCCGGCCCGCTTGAAGGCGTTGCCGGTGACGGCGAGCGAGCCGAGCGACATGCCGTGGAAGGCGTTGGTGAAGGACACGATCGCCTCGCGGCCCTTCACCTTACGGGCCAGCTTGAGCGCGGCCTCGACGGCGTTGGTGCCCGTCGGGCCGGGGAACATCACCTTGTACGGCAGGTCGCGCGGGCGCAGCACGACGTTCTGGAAGGCTTCCAGGAAGGCGCGCTTGGCGGTGGTCCCCATGTCCAGGCCGTGGGTGACGCCGTCGCGTTCGATGTAGTCGATCAGCGCGCGTTTGAGGACCGGGTTGTTGTGCCCGTAGTTGAGCGCTCCGGCACCGGCGAAGAAGTCGAGGTAGGTGTGGCCGTCCTCGTCGTACATCCGGCTGCCCTGGGCCCGGTCGAAGACCGCGGGCCAGCTGCGGCAGTAGCTGCGGACCTCGGACTCGAGGGCTTCGAAGACGCTGAGGGCGGGCGGGGTGATGGTCATGGGCTGCTCCTGTTCGATGCGTTCGGGGCGTGTGATGCCGTCGGTGAGCGCGTTCAGCGCGCGAGGGGCCCGAGGGGGCCGATGCGGTGCAGCACTTCCGGGTCGTGGCCGTCCTCGGGGAACAGGCCGCCGTGGAAGAGGACTTCGCGGTCGACGGTGGCGCCGTGCCGCTCGGCGAAGGAGGCGAAGAGGCGGTTGGAGGCGGTGTTGCCCGGCGTGATGGTGGTCTCGATCCCGTCGAGCCCGCCCGTCTCGCGGGCCACCCGGGCGACGAGGCCGTCCAGCAGCCCGGCGGCCAGGCCGCGGCCGCGGTGGGGGCGGTCCACGGCCACCTGCCAGACCACGAGGGTGCGGGGGCGGGCGGGGCGGATGTAGCCCGTGATGAAGCCCGCGGGCTCCCCGTCGCCGGGGCGGCGGGCCACGGCGGAGGTGGCGGCGAAGTCGCGGCACCACAGCAGGTAGCTGTACGAGGAGTTGAGGTCCAGGGTTCCGGAGTCGCGGGCGATGCGCCAGATCGCGGCTCCGTCGTCGACGCGCGGGACGTCGAGCGTGAGGTCCTCCGGAATTCCCGGGAATTCCCGGGAGGAGGCGGGGCGGGCACGTGCAAGGTCTGCTTGTGCGGCGGTCATGCGGAGGGAATTTACCGATGCGGATCGGAAATCGCATCGGGGGTGCGGGTTACCCGGCGGCGGGTGGTTGTGTTATCGCGCGAAGGCGCGTGGGCGGGCGAGGCGAGAGTGATACGGGGTGCTTTGCCCGGAAATAACCGGGCGAAAGGGGCGCGATGTGGAGTGTGTCACAAGGGATTGCGGGGCGGATGAATTCCCTTGCGGAAACGTAAGGAAAAAGCTGTGTTTAGGGTGCGGGAAAGCGGGCAGGAGAATGCGCGGGGAGTTGTCTGTGTGAATAAGAAAGGCGGGTCCCGGGGAATTGCCCGGGGTGCGGGCGGGGCCGGCCGGTATCCCGGGGCCGGCGGCCCCTTGGCGAGTGGGAGGAGCGGGCTCGTACAGTGCGGTTCATGAGCGACAGCGGTGTGCTGCACATCAAGGGGCGGGTGCTCGTCGGCGCGGACCCGGACGGCGGGGTGCGTGACGAGTTGTGGGTCGTCGACGGCCGGATCACCTTCGAACGGCCGGTGGGGGCGCGGGACGTCACCACTATCGAGGGCTGGGCGCTGCCCGGCCTCGTGGACGCGCACTGCCATGTGGGGCTCGACGCCCACGGGCCGGTCGACGAGTCCACGAGCGAGAAGCAGGCGCTGACCGACCGGGACGCGGGGGCCCTGCTCCTGCGGGACGCCGGCTCGCCCTCCGACACGCGCTGGATCGACGACCGCGAGGACCTGCCGCGGATCATCCGCGCCGGGCGGCACATCGCGCGCACGCGGCGGTACATCCGCAACTACGCGCACGAGATCGAACCGGACGACCTCGTCGCGTACGTGGCGCGGGAGGCGCGGCGGGGCGACGGCTGGGTCAAGCTCGTCGGCGACTGGATCGACCGCGAGACCGGTGACCTGTCCGCCTGCTGGCCGCGGGGCGAGGTGGAGGCGGCGATCGCCGAGGCGCACCGGCTCGGGGCGCGGGTGACGGCGCACTGCTTCGCGGAGGAGTCGCTGGCGCCGCTGGTGGAGGCGGGGATCGACTGCATCGAGCACGCGACGGGGCTCACCGAGGACACGATTCCGCTGTTCGCGGAGCGGGGGGTCGCCATCGTGCCGACGCTGGTCAACATCGCGACGTTCCCGCGGCTCGCGGAGGGCGGCGAGGCGAAGTTCCCGCGCTGGGCGGACCACATGCGGCGCCTGCACGCGCGGCGCTACGACACGGTGCGGGCGGCGTACGACGCGGGGATCCCCGTCTTCGTCGGGACGGACGCGGGGGGCTCGCTCGCCCACGGCCTCGTCGGCCAGGAGGTCGCCGAACTCGTCAAGGCCGGCCTCCCGCCGGTCGACGCCCTCGCCGCCACGACGTGGGCGGCCCGCGCCTGGCTCGGCCGCCCGGGCCTGGAAGAGGGCGCCCCGGCCGACATCGTCGTCTACGCGACGGACCCCCGCGCGGACGTCCGCGTCCTGGGCACGCCGAGCCGCGTGATCCTCCGGGGGCGGGTAATCCGCTGACGCGGGGGCACCTCCGGTGGGGCTCCCGGGAATCCGGCCGGCCCCGGGCGCCTTTGAGGCGGGCCCGGCACCGCCGGGCACCTCCGGTGGGGGTGTGCGCCGTGGCGGCGGGAAATCCCTCCGCCGCGGCGGTGATCGGCCACGATGCTGCTGTCCGGCGGGTGCCTGACGGCCTTGGGTGGGTTCGGCACCGCCGATGGCGTCCGGTGGGGGCTGCTCGCCGTCGCGGCGGGAGGATTCGGGCAGGCCGTGCCTGGTAGCTCGTTCCGCCGCGGCAGCTCTTCCGCCGCGGTGGTGATCGGCCACGATGCTGCTGTCCGGCGGGTGCCTGACGGCCTTGGGTGGGTTCGGCACCGCCGATGGCGTCCGGTGGGGGTTGCTCGCCGTCGCGGCGGGAGGATTCGGGCAGGCCGTTCTCGGCAGCTCTTCCGCCGCGGCGGTGATCGGCCACGACGGTGGCGTCCGGCGGTGCCGAACCCGCCTCGGGTCTGCTCGGCACCGCCGGTTACGTCCGGTGGCTCGGGCGCCTCGACATCCACGCTGCCACCACCGACCCCGACACGTTGTGCCACACCGAGAAGACCGCCGCCGGGAGGGCCGCCGCGGGGCTGAAGTGGGCCGTGGCCAGGGACGCCGCCAGGCCCGAGTTCTGCATGCCGACCTCGAAGGCCATCGCGCGGCTCGACGGGCCGCCCAGGCGGGCCGCGCGGCCCGCCGCGTAGCCCAGGGCCAGGCCGAGCCCGTTGTGGAGGACGACGGCGAGGAGGACGAGCGCCGCCGCGTCCTTGATGCGCGCCGCGCTGCCCGACACCACGATCAGGACGAGCACGGCGATCGTCAGCGCCGACAACGACGGCAGAACACCCAGCACCCTGGCGATTCGCCGCCCCGCAGCCATCCGCACCAGCGCCCCGCCGACCACCGGCACGAGCACGGTCTTGAGGATGTCGGTGAACATCGCGCCCGCGTCCACGTCCAGGAACCGGCCCGCCAGCAGCAGCGTCAACGGCGGTGTGACCAGCGGCGCGACGAGCGTCGAGACGGTCGCGACGGACACCGACAGAGCGACGTCCCCGCGCGCCAGGTACGTGACCACGTTCGACGCCGTCCCGCTCGGCGCGCAGCCGACCAGGATCACCCCGGCCGCCAGCTGCGGCGGCAGCCCCAGCGCCGTGGCGATGAGCCAGCCCAGCCCCGGCATGATCACGTAGTGGGCGACGAGGCCGAGCCCGACCGCCCAGGGCCGCTTGGCGACCGCGCGGAAGTCGTCACCGGTCAGGGTGAGGCCCATCGTGAACATCACGACGCCCAGCAGGTACGGCACGGCCGGCGCCCAGCCGGTGAAGTGCGACGGCGCGGCCAGCCCCAGCGCCCCGGCCGCGACGACGAGCAGCGGGAAGACGGTGACGGCCAGCCGCGCCGTCCGGTCGGCTGAGGACGAGGGTGAGGCCGAGGCTGCTGCCGGGCGTATACGCGTTCTCGGGGTCGACATACGGCGGACCTTAGCGATCACTCCGCCCCTCGGCCAGAGCCGGTCTCACCCCTCGGCGAGCGCCTTGCCCAGCGCCTCCGCGAAGCGGTCCGTCGTCGCGCGGTCCCGGACCGCGAGGCGCAGATAGTCCGGCCCCAGCCCCGGAAACGTGTCGCCGCGCCGCACCGCGAACCCCAGCCCCCGCAGCCTGCCCCGTACGGCCGCGCCGCCCCGTACCCGGATCAGCAGGAACGGCCCGGCCGCCGGCCCGTGCACCCGGACCCCCTCGAACTGGCCCACCGCGGCCGCCAGATACGTCCGGTCCTCCGCGAGCCGCCCCGCCGCGTCCTCGGCCTCCGCGAGCGCCGGGGCGGCACTGCACGCCTCCGCCGCCGCCAGCGCCGGCGACGACACCGGCCACAGCGGCTGCGCGCGCTCCAGCCGGGCTATGGTCCCGGGCGACGCGAGGACGTAGCCGATGCGCAGACCCGCCAGCCCCCACGTCTTGGTGAGGCTGCGCAGCACGACCAGCCCCGGCAGGTCCGTGACCGAGGCCAGGGACTCCGCCTCGCCCGGCACCGCGTCCATGAACGCCTCGTCCACGACGAGCGTCCGCCCCGGCCGGGCGAGCCGCGCCAGGTCCCGCGCCGGGTGCAGCACGGACGTCGGGTTCGTCGGATTGCCGACGACGACCAGGTCCGCGTCCCCCGGCACCGCGCGCGGGTCCAGCCGGAAGCCGTCCGCCTCGTCGAGCAGCACCCGCTCCACTTGGTGCCCCGCGTCCCGCAGCGCCGCCTCCGGCTCCGTGAACTGCGGGTGCACGACGACCGGCCGCCGCACCCGCAGCGCCCGCGCCAGGAGCACGAACGCCTCCGCCGCGCCCGCCGTCAGCAGCACCCGCTCCTCCGGCAGCCCGTGCCGCGCCGCCACCGCGCGCCGCGCGGCCCGCCCGTCCGGGTACGCGGCGAGCCCGTCCAGCGACGCGGCGATGCGCTCCCGCAGCCACACCGGCGGAGTGCCCGCCCGTACGTTCACCGCGAGGTCCGTCAGCTCCGCGCCGGCACCCCGCACTTCGGCGTCACCGTGGTGGCGCAGGTCGGGTTCGCTGGGAGTGTGCATGGCCGCGGGCCGCCTTCTTCTCAGTTTCTCAGTGCCGGATCGTCGTCGGCGGGCGCGTGCGGCCCACCCCGAAACGGTACTGACGGCCACCGAACGGCCGTCAAGCGGGTCCGTACGCGACCGCGCACGTCGCCCGCGCGGACTTCCGCTTCCCCACGGCCAGTACGGCGCCCGGCCCGGCCGCCAGCAGCGCCGCCGCCTCCGCCACCGCGGGCGTGCCCACGGCGGCCAGGGCGGCGGCCGACGAACCCGCCGGCACGGCGACCTGTGACAGGGCGTCCGCCCCGTAGGACCGCAGCGGCACCCCCAGCCGGGCGGCCGCCGCCAGCAGGCCGGGCTCGTCCGCCTTCGCCTCCACCGTCACCAGCGCGGACGGCCGCGGCCCGGCCGCCCCCGCCCCCGCCCCCGCTTCCGCAAGCGTCTGCTCGATCAGCTCCAGCACCTCCGCGGCCGGCACGCCGCGCCGGGCGCCCACGCCCACGTAGACGGCGGCCACCGGCATCACCCGCGGGCGGCGGCGCCCGCCACGAGCCGGGCGGCCGCGCCGGGGGCGCCCGCCCAGTGCACGTGCAGGTACGAGGCGTGGACTCCGCCGAGCACGAAGCCCTCCGTTCGGCGCTCCGGGTGCGTGAAGCCCCACGCCGGGGTCCCGCCCGCGCCCGGCTCCGTCACCGTGCGGTGGAACTCGTGGCCCCGGACGCGGGTGCCCGCCTGCGCCAGCGGGTTGTCCGCGATCGCCACGGCCTCGCGGTAGCCGAGGGTGAGGCGGCCGGACATCCGCGCCTCCGCGGGCAGCACGCCGCACATCGGCTTGCCGTCCAGCGAGCGCGACAGGTACAGCAGGCCCGCGCACTCGGCGACGACCGGGGCGCCGGTTGCCGCGAGGGCGGCGACCGCCTTGCGGAGGGGTTCGTTCGCGGAGAGTTCCGGGGCGTAGACCTCGGGGAATCCGCCGCCTATGACGAGGGCGGCGGTTCTTTCCGGGAGGGACTCGTCGCGGAGGGGGTCGAAGGGGACGACCTCCGCGCCGGCGGCCCGGAGCAGTTCTGTGTGTTCCGTGTACGAGAAGGTGAACGCGGCACCGCCGGCTACGGCGATGATCGGTGCGCTTTTCGGGTGCGGCTTGGTGGGTGGTTTGTGCCCACCCGTTCCGCCTTGCGGAACGCCTGCCCACAAACCAGCGGGATCCCACGGCTCCGCCGTGAGCGGTGGTGCCGTGCGCGCCAGCGCCAGCAGGCCCTCCAGGTCGCAGCCCTCTCTGACCTGGGCCGCCTGGGCCGCCACCGCGTCCGTCGCCTCGGTGCTGCGCTCCGCCACCGGGACCAGGCCCAGGTGCCGGGACGGCGTGTGCACCTGCTCGACCCGCCGCACCGCCCCCAGCACCGGGACCCCCGACTCCGTCAGGGCCTCCCGCAGCAGGGCCTCGTGGCGGTCCGAGCCGACCTTGTTGAGGATGACGCCCGCGACCCGTACCTCCGGGTCCCAGGACGCGAAGCCGTGCACCAGCGCGGCCACCGAACGCGACTGCGACGACGCGTCGACGACCAGCACGACCGGCGCCTTCAGCAGCTTCGCCACGTGCGCCGTCGACGCCAGCTCGCCCTGCCCGCTCGCCCCGTCGTACAGGCCCATCACGCCCTCGACCACCGCGACGTCGCAGCCCGCTGCCCCGTGCAGGAACAGCGGGGCGATCCGCTCGGGGCCGCACATGTACGCGTCGAGGTTGCGGCCGGGCCGCCCCGTCGCCAGCGCGTGGTAGCCGGGGTCGATGTAGTCCGGGCCGACCTTGTGCGGGGACACGGCGAGGCCCGCGTCCGTGAAGGCCCGCATCAGGCCGGTGGCCACCGTGGTCTTGCCGCTGCCGGAGGCCGGCGCGGCGATGACCAGGCGGGGGATGCGCGTACTCACCACTCGATGCCCCGCTGGCCCTTCTGGCCGGTGTCCATCGGGTGCTTCACCTTCGACATGTCCGTCACCAGGTCCGCGAACTCGACCAGCTTCTCCGGGGCGTTGCGGCCCGTGATGACCACGTGCTGAGTGCCGGGGCGGTTGCGCAGCACCTCGACCACCTCGTCCGTGTCGATCCACCCCCAGTGCAGGGGGTAGGCGAACTCGTCCAGCACGTACAGCTTGTACCGCTCGGCCGCCAGGTCGCGCTTGACCTGCTCCCAGCCCTCGCGCGCCTTCTCCTCGTTCGAGAGTTCGCCCTCTTTGGCGTCGCGCTGGATCCACGACCAGCCCTCGCCCATCTTGTGCCAGTCGACGCTGCCGCCTTCGCCCGACGCACCGAGCACCCGCAGGGCGTTCTCCTCGCCGACCTTCCACTTCGCCGACTTCACGAACTGGAACACCCCGATCGGCCAGCCCTGGTTCCAGGCCCGCAGCGCCAGGCCGAACGCCGCCGTCGACTTGCCCTTGCCGATGCCGGTGTGGACGAAGACGAGCGGCCGGTTGCGGCGCTGGCGCGTCGTGAGGCCGTCGTCGGGAACGGTGGTCGGCTGCCCCTTGGGCATTACGCGGCCCTCCTGGTGTGAGTGGTCCGTACGGTGTGTACGAGCGCGGAGATGCTGTCCGCGCGCAGCTCGTCCAGCGTCACGACCGGGCCGCGCAGCTCGCGGCCCAGCTCGGCGGCGAGCCCGAGCCGCACCGGCCCCTGCTCGCAGTCCACGACCACCGACGCCGTGCCCTCGCCGGCCAGCAGCCGCGCCGCGCGCGCCGCCCGTGCCAGCGGCTCGGGGCCGCCCGTCGCCCGCCCGTCGGTGACCACGACCACCAGCGGCCGCCGCGACGGGTCGCGCAGCCGCTCCACCCGCAGGACGTCGTGCGCCCGCAGCAGGCCCGCCGCGAGCGGCGTGCGGCCGCCCGTCGGCAGCTTCTCCAGCCGGGCCGCGCCG
This sequence comes from Streptomyces sp. SCA2-17, assembly GCF_044336695.1. Lineage (NCBI taxonomy): Bacteria > Bacillati > Actinomycetota > Actinomycetes > Kitasatosporales > Streptomycetaceae > Streptomyces > Streptomyces sp. SCA2-17. The sequence goes on along the minus strand of NZ_CP117521.1, from coordinate 1,194,053 downwards.
GCGTCCACCGACGAGGTCGGCGGCAGCGCCACCTCGGCGCCCGCGCCGCGGAACGTGATCATCCCGATCTTGTCGCGGCGCTGGTACGCGTCCAGCAGCAGCGACAGCACCGCGCCCTTCACGGCGCTCATCCGCTTCCGGGCCGCCATGGAGCCGGAGGCGTCCACGACGAACAGCACGAGATTGCCCTCGCGGCCCTCGCGCACCGCCTCCCGCAGGTCGTCGCGGCGCACGACCAGGCCGGGGCCGCTGCGGCCGCGCGCCCGCTGGTGCGGCGCGGCCGCCTGCACCGTCGCGGCCAGGTGCAGGCGGGACAGGGCGCCGCGGGGACGGCGGGAACCGGTCGTCCGGCCGTGCGCCGTACGGGCCCGCGAGCGGCGGCCGTCGGCGCCCTCGCCGAGACCGGGGACGTCGAACCGGCGGGTCCGGAAGGGGGCGGAGGCGGCCACGGCGGGGGCCTCGGGGGCTTCTCCGGCCGCGGGCGCGCTCTCAGGGGCGTCCGGGGTCTCCCGGGAGGCGGGGCCGGAGTCGGCCCCGGTCTCGGCGGGCTCCTGCCGCTGCTGCGGCACGTCGGGCGCGCCGTCAGCGGCCGGGCCGTCCTGCGGGGGCTGCTGCCCGCCGCCGTCGGGACCGCCGGGGCCGTCGTCGTCCGGGCCTTCCGGCTCCGGGCCCGGCTCGGGGTCCGGCTCCTCGTCCTCGAAGCTGTTGAGGATCTCGTCGAGCTTGTCCTCGTCCAGGCCCGGGGCGTCGAAGGGGTTGCGCCGGCGCCGGTGCGGCAGCGACAGCAGCGCTGCCTGCCGGACGTCCGCCGTCGTCACGTCCGTACGGCCCGCCCACGCGGCCAGCGCCGTCGCCGTCCGCGCGGTGACGATGTCGGCGCGCATGCCGTCCACCTCGAACCCGGCGCACACGGCGGCGATGCGGCGCAGCGCGCCGTCACCCAGCCGCACGTCCGGCAGCAGCGCCCGCGCGGCGGCGATGCGCTCGCGCAGCCCGTCCTCCTCCGCCGCCCACTTGGCGGCGAACGCGGCCGGGTCCTCGTCGTAGGCGAGGCGGCGGCGTACGACCTCGACGCGCTCGTCGGGCTCGCGCGAGGCCGCGACCTCGACGGTCAGGCCGAAGCGGTCGAGGAGCTGGGGGCGGAGCTCGCCCTCTTCGGGGTTCATGGTGCCGACGAGCAGGAAGCGGGACGCGTGACGGACCGACACTCCCTCACGCTCGACGGAGGAGGAGCCGGTGGCCGCCGCGTCGAGCAGCGAGTCGACCAGGTGGTCCCCGAGGAGATTGACCTCGTCGACGTAGAGGACGCCCCGGTGCGCGGCGGCCAGCAGGCCCGGCTCGAACGCCTTCACGCCCTCGCCCAGCGCCCGCTCGATGTCGAGCGCCCCGACGAGCCGGTCCTCGGACGCGCCGACGGGCAGCTCGACCATGCGGGCGGGCCGGGAGGCGCTCGGCCCGCCCTCGTGCGGGCCGTCGGGGCACGAGGGGTCCGGGGCGGCGGGGTCGCAGGAGAAGCGGCAGTCGGGGACTGCCACGACGTCGGGCAGCAGCGTGGCCAGGCTGCGGACGGCGGTCGTCTTGGCCGTACCTTTCTCGCCCCGTACGAGCACTCCGCCGATGGACGGCGAGATGGCGTTGAGCAGCAGGCCCAGCCGCATGTCGTCCATGCCGACGATCGCGGTGAACGGGTAGGTGGCCGAGGCCATCAGGTGGTACCCCCTTCGAGGGAATCGATCCGGCTGGGAACTTCGGTGGCCGCTGGACCCGGCAGAGTGTTGCCGTGCCCCGCGCGAGCGGGGGTGAGCCGGGGACTGCCAAGACGACGACGGTCCGGGCTCTGTTCTCTCTGCGCAGGCGGAGGTGGGGCCCCCGGCGGTATGAACCGTAGACCGCTGGGCACCCCGTCCTCGATCAGCCGCAGCAGCGCGTCCGTGTCCGCGTGTTCCTCGATCAGGTCGCCCAGCCGGTCCAGCTGTTCCTCGCGCAGCGCCGCGAACGACGTGTCCGGGGCCGGGACGAACGCCCTCCCCGCCGCCTCCGCGACGCGCCGCAGGAACGCCCGGCGGAAGCCGTCGCTCTCCAGGGAGCCGTGCCAGTGCGTGCCCCACACCGAGCCCACCCGGCAGCCGTCCAGGAACGGTTCGTCCCCGCCCCGCACGTCCGCCACGCCGTGGTGGATCTCGTAGCCCTCCACGGGCTCGCCCAGGGCCGTGCCCACCGGTCTCGCCAGGGTCTTCTCCGCGGCGAAGCGGATGCGCACCGGCAGCAGGCCCAGCCCCTCGACCGTGCCCGCCTTCGACTCGACCTCGTCCTCGATGCGCTCGCCCAGCACCTGGAAGCCGCCGCAGATGCCCAGCACCGGGCGGCCCTCCGCCGCGCGCCGCGCGAGCGCGTCCGCGAGGCCGCGCTCGCGCAGCCACGCCAGCGCGCGCACCGTGCCGCGCGTGCCCGGCACGACCACCAGGTCGGCGTCCGCGAGCTCCTCCGCGCGGTCGACGAAGCGCACGACCACGCCCGGCTCGGCCGCCAGCGCGTCCACGTCCGTGAAGTTCGACATCAGCGGCACCGCGCACACCGCGACCCGCAGCACGTCCGCCCCGTGCGGCGGCGCCACCACCGACTCGCGCACCGCGCCCCGCAGGGAGACCCGCAGGCCGTCCTCCTCGTCGATGCCGAGGCCGTGCGCGAACGGCAGGACGCCGAACGTCCGCCGGCCCGTCAGCTCGTACAGCATGTCCAGGCCCGGCTCCAGCAGCGTCACGTCGCCCCGGAACTTGTTGACGACGTAACCCGCTATCAGCTCCTGGTCCTCCGGCGACAGCAGCGCCGTCGTGCCGAAGAACGACGCGAAGACCCCGCCGCGGTCGATGTCGCCCACCACGACCACGGGCAGCCGGGCCGCCCGGGCGATGCCCATGTTGACGATGTCGCTGCGCCGCAGGTTGATCTCGGCCGGGCTGCCCGCGCCCTCGCAGATCACCGCGTCGTGCGTGCGCCGCAGCTCCTCCAGGCACTCGGTCACCGTGCCGAACAACTGCTCCTGGCGGCCCGCGTGGTAGCCGCGGGCACTCAGCTCGCCGACCGGCTTGCCCATCAGGACGACCTGGCTGCTGCGGTCCCCGCCGGGCTTCAGCAGGACGGGGTTCATGAGCGCGCTCGGCTCCACGCGGGCCGCGGCCGCCTGCATGGCCTGCGCGCGGCCTATCTCCGCGCCCTCGCGCGTCACGAACGAGTTGAGCGACATGTTCTGCGCCTTGAACGGCGCGACCTTGACGCCCTTGCGGACCAGCCAGCGGCAGATGCCGGCCGTCACCACGCTCTTGCCCGCGTCCGAGGTGGTGCCGGCCACCAGCAGGCCCCCGCCCAGCGGGCCCCCGGGCCCGCTCCTGTCAGCCGTCACCGGTTCCTCCTTGCCGTCGTCAACAGGCTGCCCACTGTGCGGGCCGCCACCGCCGTCCCCAGGGCCAGCAGCGACACGCGGCGCGAGAGGCGTACCGCGCGCTCGATGTCGTCCGTCCGCACGGGGCGGTTCTCCGCGCCCAGGACGGGGCGGTGCTCGACCCGGCCCGCGTACGCGAGCGTGCCGCCCAGCCGCACGCCGAGCGCCCCCGCGAACGCCGCCTCCACGGGGCCCGCGTTGGGGCTCGGGTGACGGGAAGCGTCGCGCCGGGCCACGCGCCAGGCGCCGCGCCGGTCCGGGCCCGCGAGGACGGTGAGGGCGGCGGTCAGGCGGGCGCCGGGCCAGCCGGCCACGTCGTCCAGGCGGGCCGAGGCCCAGCCGAAGCGGCGGTAACGGGCCGACTTGTGGCCGACCATGGCGTCCAGGGTGTTCACGGCCCGGAACGCCACCAGGCCGGGCACGCCGCCGAACGCGCCCCACACGAGGGCGCCGACGACGGCGTCCGAGGTGTTCTCGGCCACCGACTCCACGACGGCGCGGGCGATCTGCTGACCGTCCAGCGCCTGCGGGTCGCGGCCGCACAGGTGCGGCAGGCGCTCGCGGGCGACGTCCACGTCACCGGCGGCGAGCGCGCCCCCGATGGCGCGCGCCTCGCGGCCCAGCGATGTGCCGCCGAGCACGGCCCAGGTGGCGGCGGCGGTCAGCGCGACCTCGGCGGTACGGGAACGGGAGGCGCGTACGGTACGGGCCAGCAGCGCGGCGCCGGCGGCAGCGCCCCCGGCGCACACCAGCGTGTGCAGGGCGCCGCGGCCGCGGTCGTCGCGCCACAGGCGCTGCTCCACGGCGAGCGCGGCGCGGCCGAACGCGGCGACGGGGTGGCCGCGGCGGGGGTCGCCCAGGACGCGGTCACCGAGGAAGCCGAGGGCGGCGCCGCACGCGAAACCGATCGGGTCGGCACGCATCGGCTCAGACCGCCGTCACGCCTCGGCGGGGGAAGAGGGTGCTGCGGGGCGTTCGGTGGCGGGCGCCGGGCATGACGATGTGTCCTCACTCAGGGTCCGCGCCCTGGCTCGACGTGACCGGCGACCAGAGTCTCCTGGCTCCCGGATCCGCGTCCGCCCCGGCCTTCCGGCTCGCCGCCGTGGCCATGGTGTGGGGAGACGCTCCCCGGTGACAGTGGCGGGACCGCGCCGGATTCGCACCGGCTTCCTCTGCTGTCGCCGTTTGGCTCCGGAAGTCCACCATGCGCCGCGGGCGCCGTCAACTCATGTCTGACCTGGCCCGACGCGGACGCCTCCGGCGGGAGTTCTGTTGCGCGGCAACGGAATTGCCCCTGGGCACGCGAACGGCCGGGCCCCCTCGGGGGCCCGGCCGTCGTCGTCGGAGCGTGCGCTTACGCCACGATCAAGTAGATGCCGTAGCCCACGGCCGCCGCGCACAGGGCGAAGCACGCGTACGCGCCGGAGCGCGCGAGCGCCCCCGCGCCCGTACCCGCGGCCGCGTCCGCCGAGGCCCCCGTGCGGGGCGCCGTGCCCATGATGCCGAGGGTGAAGATGCCCACCAGGCCGACCGTCACCACGAGGCTGACGCCGAAGACCTGGCCGAGAGCTGCCCAGTCGATGTGCATGCTGTGTCTTCCTTATGCCTTAGCTCGCCGCGGCGGCGGCAGGAGCCCGCCCGGCCTCGGGGGAGGGGGAGGCCGCGGAGGCCAGGGGCCCGGCCGGCGGCGGGGCGACGGCCTGCAGGGCCGCGGTGACGACACCGGCCGGCTCGGCGCCGGCGACGGCGTCGCGCGCGTCCAGGTCGTCGTGGGTGACGGGCTTGCGGCGCGAGGCCAGCCAGATCGCGGCGGAGACGCCCAGGCCGAGGACGGCGACCGCGCCGACGCCCCAGTCGCCCTGGTCGGCGAGGAGGGCCGCGCCGCCGGCGACGAGGCCGGCCGCGGGCAGGGTCAGGCCCCAGGCCATGACCATGCGCCCGGCGGTGGACCAGCGCACGACGCCGCCCTTGCGGCCGAGGCCGGCGCCCATGATCGAGCCGGAGCAGACCTGGGTGGTGGAGAGCGCGAAGCCGATGTGCGAGGAGGCGAGGATCACGGTCGCGGCGCCGGTCTGGGCGGCGAAGCCCTGCGCGGGCTTGATGTCGGTGAGGCCCTTGCCGAGGGTCTGGATGATGCGCCAGCCGCCCAGGTACGTGCCGAGGGCGATGGCCAGGCCGGCCGAGACGATGACCCACATCGGCGGGTCGGAGTGCGGCGCGACGACGCCGCCGGCGACGAGCGCGAGGGTGATCACGCCCATCGTCTTCTGGGCGTCGTTGGTGCCGTGGGCGAGGGAGACCAGGGCGGCCGAGGCGATCTGCCCGGCGCGGTAGCCCTTGGCGGTGTCGCGCTCGTCGCGGCCGCGGGCGAGCCGGTAGGTGAGCCGGGTCGCGCACCAGGCGGCGAGGCCGGCCACGATCGGCGCGGCGACGGCGGGGATGAGGACCTTCATGACGACCTTGTCGGCATTGACCGCGTCGAAGCCGACGGAGACGATCGTCGCGCCGATGAGACCGCCGAAGAGGGCGTGCGAGGAGCTGGAGGGCAGACCGGCGAGCCAGGTCAGCAGGTTCCAGACGATCGCGCCGACCAGGCCCGCGAAGATGACCTCCGGTCTGATGCCCGCGCTCTCATCGATGATTCCCCCGGAGATCGTCTTGGCGACCTCCACGGACAGGAATGCGCCGACGAGGTTCAGCACGGCCGACATCGCCACTGCCACCTTGGGCTTGAGGGCCCCGGTGGAGATGGTGGTGGCCATGGCGTTGGCCGTGTCGTGGAAGCCGTTCGTAAAGTCGAACACCAAGGCCGTGACGATCACGATCCCGATGAGAAGCGTGATGTGTTCCATTCACCCAGGCAATCAGCTCGATGGTCAGTACAGCGGGGACCGTAAAGACCTTGGGTGAACGGAAGGTGAACTGATCCCGGCACGGCAGTGACGCGAACCGGAGGCAGTAGCGGATGCAGACGGATGGAGGACGGATGACGGAGACCGAGCGGATCCGCCGGACGTGGGCCGATGTCCTGGCCACGGCCCGCCGCACCACCGCCGAGGGCCTCGTCGTGGGCACGTCGGGCAACGTCTCCGCCCGGACCGGCGACGTGATCGTCGTCACACCGAGCGGCGTCCCGTACGACCGGCTGACCGCGCGCGACGCGGTCGCCGTCGACCTGGAGGGCCGCCCGCTCCTCGGCGACCTCGCCCCCACCAGCGAGCTCCCCCTGCACCTGGCGGTCTACCGCGCCACGGACGCCGCCGCGATCGTGCACACGCACGCCGTCCACGCCACGGCCGTCTCCACCCTCGTCGACGAGCTGCCCCTGATCCACTACATGTCCGGCGCCCTCGGCGGGCCGGTCCGCGTCGCCCCGTACGCCCTCTACGGCAGCGACGAGCTGGCCGCGCACGCCCTGGAGGCCCTCGACGGCCGCACCGGCTGCCTCCTGCGTAACCACGGCACCCTCACCTACGGCGCCGCCCTCGACCAGGCCTACGACCGCACCGCGCAGCTGGAGTGGATGTGCCGCGTCTGGCTCACGGCCTCCTCCATACCCGGCCGCGCCCCCGCCCTCCTCACCCCCGCCCAGGCGGACCGGGCGGCGGAGAAGCTCCGCGGCTACGGCTCCCGGCGCTGACCGCCGCGTTCCGGCCAGGGGCGTACGGAGCGCCGCCGTCGCCCACTGGCCGGGTGCGCCGCGGCCGCTCACACTGGACGTGATGGGCATACGAGCGACGGCGGCCGCGGCCGCCGCGACAGCGATCGGTGCCGGCGCAGCCGCCCTCGCGGCCGGCCGGTACGCCTCCGACGCCGCCCTCCGCGCAGCCCCCGGCGGCCCCCCGCCGGACCAGCCGCGCCTCGCCGTCCACTCCGTCGACGGCGACCACATCACCCTCACCCGCCACCAGGCCTCGCTGCGCCCCGGCACCTACGGGCTGACCGGGCGCGGCCTGCACGCCGTCGTCGGCCCCGTCGTCCAGGACGCGCCGCACTCCGCCGACGCCGTCGTCCGCCGCCTGGTGCGCGTCACGCGCGGCGCCCCGGAGCCGGGTGACCGGGTGTGGCTCACCCCGCAGGTCCACGCCGGGAACCCCCGCGACACCCTCGGCCTCGACCACGCCGACGTCACCGTCCCCGGCGAGTTCGGACCGCTCCCCGCCTGGTTCCTGCCCGCCGCCCGCGACACCTGGGTGATCGCCGTGCACGGCCTCGGCGCCACCCGCGAGCACCCCATGGTCGTCATGCCGTTCCTGCACCGCCTGCGGCTGCCGGTCCTCGCCCTCGCCTACCGGGGCGACCCCGGGGCGCCCCGCCCACCGGACGGAATCAGCCGTTTCGGGCTCGCCGAATGGCATGATCTCGCCGCTGCCGTCCGCTATGCCCTGGCCCACGGTGCCCGCCGGGTCGTCCTCCACGGCTGGTCCACCGGCGCCACCATGGCCCTGCTGGCCGTCACCGACCCCGAGCTGCGCCCGCACATCAGCGGCGTCGTCCTCGACTCGCCGGTCCTCGACTGGCCGGCGGCCCTGCACGCCCTGGCCGCCGGCCGCGGCGTGCCCGCCCCGTTCCTCCCGCTCGCCGTGCACGCCGCCCGCGGCCGGACCGGAATGGCCCCCGACGGGCTCGACCGGCTCCGCGACCCGGCCCGGCTCGCCGTCCCCGCCCTCCTGGCCCACGGCCCCGACGACAGCGTCGCCCCGTGGCACACGTCACGCGAACTCGCGGCCGGCCGCCCCGATCTGATCGTCCTGCACACCGTCCGCCGCGCCCCGCACGCCGCGATGTGGAACGCCTCCCCGGAGCGTTACGAAGAGGCGCTGCGGAGGTTCCTCATCCCCTTCATGTGACGCCTCCACAGCCTCCAAGCTGCCCTGATCCAGCGGCAGGAAGTGAATGGTGGAGGGCTGGACAATTGATTCCGATTGGGTTTTCGGAGCGGCAGCGGCAAGACTGCTCCTGTGACGTCCCGTACTCCGCGCGACTCCCGGCTCAGACTTGTCCCCCGACAGCCGATCGCCGCTGCCCGCCGGGCCGTGGCCAACCGAGGCACCCGCCCGGCGCCCCGCCCGCCGGCCGGCACCCCGGCCCCGGCGGAACTGGCCCGGCAGGCCAGAGACTGCCTCACCGGCGCGGTCCGCGTGGCCCGCTGGGCGGCCGACGAGCGAGGCCGCGGCGCCACCCTGCGCCCCGGCACGACCGGCGGGCTCTCCGCGGAGACGGCCGGGCGGGCCGCCGCGGCCCTGGGCCTGACGCCCCACCAGACGCGCGCCGACTGGGACCGCGCCCGCCTCGCCGGGCTCGTCGAGCTCCACGGCGGCAGCGCCCGCCCCGGCTGGCGGATGCAGGCCTGGGACCGCGACGACGGTGCGGTCCTGCGCGGCTGGGTCGCCCTCTTCGACGCCTGGTCCCTGGCCCACCCCGCGCCCGAGGGAACCGACGCCACGGTCGCCGCCGAGGTCGTCGAGGCCGCGCCCCAGCTGCTGTCCGTCATGCACCTGTCGGCCGGGTCCGTGCCCGTCGCCATGCTCCTCGACCTGCTCCAGCAGCGCGTCGCCGAGATCCGCGCCGAGCGCTGTGAGGTCCCCTACGGCGGCCGGCCCGTCCCCGCGGCCCGGTCCGTCTCGACCGACGGCGACCTGCTGGAGGAGCTGCTCGGCTGGGCCCTCGAAGGGCTCGCCTCCGTCGGCGCCCTGGTCGTGCGCGGCGGCCCCGGGCCGCAGGCCGAGGCCGTGCTGACCCCGCTGGGCAACTGGGCGGTGTGGGTCAAGCTGGAGCAGATCTGCGTCGCCGCGCAGAGCCCCGCGGGCAACATCGAGCTGTCCGCCGAGGCCATGCTGCGCGGCTGCGCCGACCTCACCCCGGGCCCGGCCCGCGCCGAGTACCGCGCGTGGCTCGCCGCCCGCCCCGCCGGCAGCGCCCTGTGCGAGCTGCTGGACGCGGCCCGCGGTGACGACGCCCTCGTCCGGGGCCTGGCCTTCGAGGCGCTGCGGGCCGTCGGCGCGGCCGCGGAGCCCGCCGTCCGGGCCGTCGTGGAGGAGCCGTGCCTGCGGCCGTACGCCCTGCTGTGGCTCGCCGAGCACGAGGGGCGGGATCCGGAGCAGGCGGCCGAGGTCCTCACCCGCGAGGAGGCCACCTGGCTGTGGGTCGATACGGCCGCGGCCGTCGCCGACCACGGCGAGAGCCGGCTGCTCGTGCGGCACCTCGACTCGGCGGTGCAGGGCACGGTGCCGGGGCTGCTGGAGGAGGTGCGGGCGGTGGGGCATCCGCGCACGGTGCAGGTGCTGGTCGCCCTGGCGGCGGCCCATCCGGACCCGGCCTTGGCCAAGGCTGTCCGGAAGGCGGCCTTCCAGGTGCACACGGGCGGAGCCTAGGAATCCGGAGCCCGGCCGGCCCCGCGGGCCGCGCCGGGCTCAGCCCGCCGGGACGTACGTCCCGAAGCTCCACACGTTCCCCTCCAGGTCCCGCGCCATGTAGTCCCGCGAGCCGTACTCCTGGTCCGTCGGCGGCATCAGGATCTCCACGCCGCCCTTCTCGGCCCGCCGGAAGTGCGCGTCGGTGTCCTCGACCACGACGTAGACGCCCACCGGCCCGCTCTCCCGCATCGCCTCGGCGAACACCCCCACCCGGCCCTTCGAACCGATCATCACCCTGCCGTTGCCGTAGGCGAGTTCGGCGTGCAGGACCGTGCCGTCCTCGCTCTCGTACAGGGCGGCCTGCGTGAAGCCGAACGACTTGGTGAGCTGTTTGATCGCCGCCTTCGCGTCGCGGTAGAGCAGCGTGGGGTACATGCTCGGCGTGTGCGTGCCAGTCATCAGATGTCACTCCTTAGCGGGGGCTCGCCGGCCGGGCGCGCCGCTCAGCGGAAGGTGTTGCAGCGGGCCATGTCCCCGGTGCTGTAGCCCGTGTTGAACCACTGCTGCCGCTGCGCGGCCGAGCCGTGCGTCCAGCTCTCCGGCGTCACCCGGCCCTGGAACTTCTCCTGGATGCGGTCGTCGCCGACGGCCGCGGCCGCGGACAGGCCGTCGTCGATGTCCGCCCTGGTCAGCTTGCTGATCAGCGGCCGCCCGGTGGACTTCTCGGGCGTGGTCGTCGCGTGCCGGGCCCAGACGCCCGCGTAGCAGTCGGCCTGGAGCTCGACCTTGACGGAGTTGCTCTCGGCGCCCGTGCGCCGGTCCTGGGCGCGGCCCAGCGTGCCCATCAGGTTCTGGATGTGGTGCCCGTACTCGTGCGCGACGACGTACGCCTCCGCGAACGGGCCGCCGCTCGCCCCGAACTTCGTCCGCAGCTCGTTGAAGAACCCCAGGTCGAGATAGACCTTGCGGTCGCCCGGGCAGTAGAACGGGCCGACGGCCGAGGACGCGGTCCCGCAGGCCGTACGGACCTGGCCGGTGAAGAAGACGGTCGACGCGGGCGTGTACGTACCGGAGCGGCGGGCGAACTCCTGGCTCCAGAACGACTGCGCGCTGTTGACCACGGCGACGATCCGGCAGTCCTCGCGGGTGTTGGCGTCGCGGCCCGTCCGGCAGTGCTGGTTGACCTGCGCGTCGCTGCTCGCCGTGCCGCCGGGGGCCGGTTCCGAGGTCAGGCCGAGCTCCTGCGGGCCGATGCCGAAGAACAGCCCCAGGACCAGGGCGATCAGGCCGACGATGCCGCCGCCGATCGTCACCCCGCCGCCCGGGATCCGGCCGCCGCGCTCGTCCTGGACCTGGGAGGTGTCCAGTCCGGCGTCGTCGTCGAACTGCATGCGCCCACCGCCTTCCCACCCCTGAGTATCGGTGAATCGCCCCGTATGTCGCTATTGCTCGGGCGTCCGGTCCGGCGTGTCGGCGAGGCCGGCCGGCGGCGCCCGGATATCCAGGACAAACGGTACGGAAGGAGTGCCCTCATGGCGACGGCGGACACGGTGCACGACGGGCACCGCACTCCCTTCCGGGCCTCCCTCGCGCTCCTCCTCGCGGTGCTGCTCCTGACTCCGCCGCTGGCCGCCCTCGCCGTCCGCGGGCGGCACGCCCCGTTCGGCGACCGGCTCACCCTGCACGCCGCCGCGCGCGTCGCACGGCCCGCGAGCGCGCCCCGGGTGCGGGTCGTGCGGGGCGGGCTGGAGGCGTACGACCCCGGCACGGGCGCCCGCCGCTGGACGTACGCCCGTGACGGCCACCACCCGCTCCAGACCGCCCGCCCCGCCCGCGGCGGGGCCGTCGCCCTCTGGGACGACGGGCTCGTCACCGGCACCGCCCTGCGCGGCGGCGCGCTCTCCGTCTGGCACCGCGGCGTCCCGGGCGCCGCCGGGCGGGCCGCCCGCGGCGCCCTCCACCTGCTCGGCACGCCGCCGGGCGCGGTGGCCGTCGTCACCCCGCGGCTGGTCACCGCCTACGGGCCCGCCGACGGCGACCTCCGCTGGCACCGCGAGGCGGGCCCCGGCTGCGCCTTCGACCCGGCCCGCACGGCCCACCACGCGGGCTTCCTCCTGATCGCCCGCCGTTGCGCCCCCGGAACGCCCTGGACGACCGGAATCGCCGCCATCTCGGCGACGTCGCCGTTCGCGTAGCCCTCCGGAGCGGCGTACGGCACCGCCGGACCGGCGGTGCCGGTCCGGACCCGGCGGAGCTCAAACGTCCTCGCGGATCACCGTTAGACTGATGGGTATGGCATTCCTCCTCGTGCATTAGACGGCGCCGGCCGCCGCCCCGCAGGGGCCCCGCGGCCGAGATGACTCCCGTCCCCACCGCCGTCCATCCCGCCCTGGAGTAATCCCGTGATCACCGCTTCCGGCATCGAGCTGCGCGCCGGCGCCCGCATCCTCATCGAGAACGCCTCCTTCCGCATCGCCAAGGGCGACCGCATCGGCCTCGTCGGCCGCAACGGCGCCGGCAAGACCACCCTCACCAAGTGCCTCGCCGGCGAGGGCATGCCCGCGGGCGGCACGATCTCCCGCTCCGGCGAGGTCGGCTACCTCCCCCAGGACCCCCGCACCGGCGACCTCGACGTCCTCGCCCGCGACCGCATCCTCTCCGCCCGCGGCCTGGACGAGGTCCTGCGCAAGATGCGCGAGAACGAGGACCGGATGGCCAACGGCAAGGGCGCCACCCGCGAGAAGGCGATGAAGAAGTACGAGCGCCTGGAGACGGAGTTCCTGACCAAGGGCGGCTACGCCGCCGAGTCGGAAGCCGCCACCATCGCCGCCGCGCTCAGCCTGCCCGACCGGGTGCTCGGCCAGCCGCTGCACACCCTCTCCGGCGGTCAGCGCCGCCGCGTCGAGCTCGCCCGGATCCTCTTCTCCGACGCCGACACCCTGCTCCTCGACGAGCCGACCAACCACCTCGACGCCGACTCGATCGTCTGGCTGCGCGACTACCTCAAGACGTACCGCGGCGGCTTCATCGTGATCTCCCACGACGTCGACCTCGTCGAGACCGTCGTCAACAAGGTCTTCTACCTGGACGCGAACCGCTCGCAGATCGACGTCTACAACATGGGCTGGAAGCTCTACCAGCAGCAGCGCGAGGCCGACGAGAAGCGCCGCAAGCGCGAGCGCCAGAACGCCGAGAAGAAGGCCGCGGCCCTCAACTCGCAGGCCGACAAGATGCGCGCCAAGGCCACCAAGACCGTCGCCGCGCAGAACATGGCCAAGCGCGCCGAGCGCCTGCTGTCCGGCCTCGAAGCGGTACGGGTCTCCGACAAGGTCGCCAAGCTCCGCTTCCCCGACCCCGCGCCGTGCGGCAAGACCCCGCTGATGGCGGAGGGCCTCTCCAAGTCCTACGGCTCGCTCGAGATCTTCACCGACGTCGACCTGGCCATCGACAAGGGCTCCCGCGTCGTCATCCTCGGCCTCAACGGCGCCGGCAAGACCACGCTGCTGCGCCTGCTCGCGGGCGCCGAGAAGCCCGACACCGGGCAGGTCATCGAGGGCCACGGCCTGAAGATGGGCTACTACGCCCAGGAGCACGAGACGCTCGACCCCGAGCGCACCGTCCTGGAGAACATGCGGTCCTCCGCGCCCGACCTGGACCTCGTCGAGGTCCGCAAGACGCTCGGTTCGTTCCTCTTCTCCGGCGACGACGTCGACAAGCCGGCCGGCGTGCTCTCCGGCGGTGAGAAGACCCGGCTCGCGCTGGCGACCCTGGTCGTCTCGTCCGCCAACGTGCTGCTCCTCGACGAGCCCACCAACAACCTCGACCCCGCCAGCCGCGAGGAGATCCTCGGCGCCCTGCGCACCTACAAGGGCGCGGTCATCCTCGTCACCCACGACGAGGGCGCGGTCGAGGCCCTCGAACCCGAGCGCATCATCCTGCTGCCGGACGGCGTCGAGGACCTCTGGGGCCCGGACTACGCGGACCTGGTCACGCTCGCCTGATCCGGGGCCGTGACGGCCGTCGTCCTTCCGCCGCTTCGCACGGCTTCCCGCGGCCTTCCCCGCGGCTGCCCGCCCGAGCCCTGCCCCGGGCCCGGGCGCTCCGTAGCGCTCCGTGACGGCGTGATCGGTGCCGTCCCGATCATTCGGCCGACGGGTGATCCATCATCTGAGTGAGAGCGGCTCGTACCTCGCTGTCACCCGCCGCCCCGGCGCACGACCCGTGTCATGCGCCGGGGCGTTCGCACCACCGGCCGGGAGTGCCCCGTCTGACCTGCTCCTTCGCCGCGCCACCCGTACGGCCGTACGAGCGTGATCGTTCGGAATTACCTGCTCCGAGGCCTGTGAACGCCGGAAATCCGGGCCTCCGAGGGCCCCGGACTTCTCATGGACCTTGTCGAATGGGTGGCCAGGAGGCCGTATAGGGGTGATCATGAGAGTCAAGAGGCGCATCTCCCATGAGGAGGCACGGGTGGCCGAGACTCTGAAGAAGGGCAGCCGGGTAACCGGCGCCGCGCGCGAGAAGCTCGCGGCAGACCTGAAGAAGAAGTACGACTCCGGTGCGAGCATCAGGGCGCTGGCCGAAGAGACCGGCCGCTCCTACGGCTTCGTACACCGGATGCTCAGTGAATCCGGCGTGATCCTCCGGGGTCGCGGCGGAGCGACGCGCGGCAAGAAGGCCGCCTCGGCCTGACGCCCGCGCACCCAGGGCACCGACAGTGTGGGCAGTGCCACCCGGTCGGTCGAGCAGTCGGCCGGGTGGTTACTGTGCAGTCACCTACTGTGCAGTAGCCCGATCGGAGGCCCTTCGATGACTGCCCCCAGCGACAAGACTCTGCTCGACACCCTGCTCGACCGTGACGGCGTACGGCTCACCGTGGACGACGCGGTGGCCACCGTCACCCTCACCAACCCCGCCAAGCGCAACGCTCAGTCGCCCGCGCTCTGGCGGGCCCTGACCGAAGCCGGCCGGCTGCTCCCGGGCAGCGTCCGGATCGTCGTGCTGCGCGGCGAGGGCAAGTCCTTCTCCGCCGGGCTCGACCGGCAGGCCTTCACCCCCGAGGGCTTCGAGGGCGAGCCCTCGTTCCTCGACCTGGCCCGCGGAAGCGACGAGGCGCTCGACGCCGAGATCTCCGCGTACCAGTCCGCGTTCACCTGGTGGCGGCGCAACGACATCGTCTCCATCGCCGCGGTCCAGGGCCATGCGATAGGCGCCGGCTTCCAGCTCGCCCTCGCCTGCGACCTGCGCGTCTGCGCGGAGGACGCCCAGTTCGCCATGCGCGAGCCCAGCCTGGGCCTGGTGCCCGACCTCGGCGGCACCCAGCCGCTGGTCTCCCTCGTCGGCTACGCCCGCGCGCTGGAGATCTGCGCCACCGGGCGCTTCGTCCGGGCCGCGGAGGCCGAGCGCACCGGGCTCGCCAACCTGGTGGTGCCGGGCGACGAGCTCGACGGCGCGGTCCACGACCTCGCCGCGGCGATCCTCGCCGCCCCGCGCGACGCCGTGGTCGAGACCAAGGCGCTGCTGCGGGGCGCGGCCGGGCGGACGTACGACGAGCAGCGGACGGCGGAGCGGGCCGCGCAGGGGCGGCGGCTGCGGGATCTCGCGGGGGTGGGGGAGTAGTACCGGTCGTAGTGCCGGTTACTTCGTTACGCCGGCAGCTTCTGCGTGCCGGCTCTCGGGTTCCCGTGCGGGTTCGTGTTCGGGTCCGCGTTCGGTCAGCCCCGGACGCGGACCCCGTAGCGGGTGCGCAGCACGTGCAGCTCCCAGTACGACACCGCCGTCACGGAGAGCGGCCCGCCGAGGAACGCGGCGACCTGCACGGCCACCGGGCCGTTCGGCAGCCCGTCGCCGAGCTGGGCGACGTTCAGCACCCACACGAGGACGGCCGTGAGCACGGCCGGCAGGGCGGCGTGCACGTCGGCCGTGTTGAAGGCGTAGCGGGCGGCGGCGCCCGAGGCGAAGAAGAGGAAGAGCGCCGCCCAGATCAGCAGCGGGATGCCGGCGAGCAGGACGGTCAGGGCGATCACGGCCTGGAGCGCGAAGATGCCCTCCAGCGCCTTGTTCAGCACGAGCAGGAGCAGCACCGCGGCGGCCGCGCCGAGCGGTATGCCCAGGTACCAGCCGATGGCCCGGAGCGGGTAACGCAGCCGGGCGCGCAGCACGGGGCGGTGCTGCGGCGGCGCGTACCAGATGAAACCGGCGATCACGAGCGGGCCGACGAGGATCAGGACGAGCGGTGCGAGGAAGAGCTTCGTGAAGCCGTCCTCGAAGACGGCGCTCCAGCCGCCGTCGACGCCGTAGACGGATATCAGCAGGAACGTCGTGAGCGCGCCGGCGGCGGCCCGCGCCTTCTGGACGCGGCCTATGACGGGGTCGATGACCCGGCCGGGGCCGGCGGCGGCGAAGATGCCGTGGGCGTGGCGGCGGGCGTGGCGGGCGAGGCTCACCCCGTTGATCTTCAGCAGCTGTCTCAGCGACATGTGGCGTGCTCCCCCTGTGGTGCGGTACGTGCGTTACTGCGCGTCAAGATTTCGCGGAAGCTTATCCGGGGCTTATCCCCGGACGCGCACGCCGTAGCGGGTGCGCAGGTAGTACAGCTCCCAGGCGGAGACCGCGGTGACGGAGAGGGGACCGCCGAGGAAGGCGGCGATCTTGACGGGCAGGGGGCCGTTGGGGAGACCGTCGCCCATGGATATGAGGTTGAGCCCCCAGACGCAGATGGCCGTGAAGATCGCGGGCAGCATGGGGTGTACGTGCCCCGTGTTGAAGGCGTGCCGTGCAACGGTGCCGGAGGCGAAGAACATGAAGGCGGCCAGCCACAGGAGCATGGCGAACAGGGCGATCCTCAGCACGATGCCGAGCAGCAGGCCCTTGTAGCTGTAGCCGGCGATCGAGTGGTAGATGTCCTGCACATTCAGTAGCGCCAGGAAACAGCCGCCGGTTGCCGCGGCGCCCAGGAGGTAAAGGACGACGGCCTTCAGCGGATAGCCCAGGCGGGAGCGGAACAGGGGGCGTTTCTCCTTCGGCGCGTACCAGATGAAGCCCACCAGTACGAGCGGGCCGATCGCCAGCAGGACCACCGGCGCGAGGAAGAGCTTGCTGATCCCGTCCTTGAACGCGGCGCTCCAGCCGCCGTCCACGCCGTACGTCCAGAGCATGAAGAGGGTCGCCACCGTGCCGAGGACTGCCCGCAGCACCTGGATGCCGGTGATGTTGTCGTCTTCTATGCGCTGCGTGGGGCTGGTGACGGCGTAGCGAGCCACTCTGTGGGCGCTGGTCAGGAAGACCACCAGGCAGCCGCCGTTGTCTTCCGCTTGCCCGGTCTGTCCGGCCTGCTGGGTGTCCGCCATGGGTCCCCTCCTGGGGACCTGCTGTTGCCGCCCCGCGTTCTTGATCGAATGGGCGGGATTCTATCGCTGTGGGCATGACAGCCGGGGTCGTGTGCCCTCGCGGCCTCCCGCGATGCCGCGCGCACGCCCGGGCGCGTTCCGGGCCGAGGCTCACCCCCGTGGAGGCCTGCTCCCGTCGTTTCCCCCGGATCCCCCGCGCGGTCCGGGGAAAGCGCACCTAAGGTGGCAAAGGGAGCCCGTAGCCCATGGCCCGTAGCCGAGAGAGGCGAATGGACGATGAGCGAACACGTAAGCAGCAAGGAAAGCGTTCCTACCGCCCCGGCCGACCGCGGCCGCACCACGATCGCCGACGGGGTCGTCGAGAAGATCGCCGGGCTCGCCGCCCGTGATGTCGTCGGCGTCCACGCGATGGGCAGTGGGTTCTCCCGGACGTTCGGGGCCGTCCGGGACCGCGTCCCGGGCGGCAGCCGGTCCGTCTCGCGCGGTGTGAAGGCCGAGGTCGGCGAGGTCCAGACCGCGCTCGACCTGGAGATCGTCGTGGATTACGGGGTGGCGATCGCCGACGTCGCCCGGTCCGTCCGGGAGAACGTCATCGCGGCGGTGGAGCGGATGACCGGCCTGGAGGTCGTCGAGGTCAACATCGCCGTCACGGATGTGAAGCTGCCGGACGAGGAAGAGGACGAGCCGGAGCCGAGGCTCCAGTAGCCCAATCTGCGTAGCGGGGTTTGCACAGCCGGGATCGAGCGGCCGGGGTTCGCGTAGCCGGTCTGAGTGGAGGAGCTCGCGATGAGCATGGCCGTCGTCGGCATGATCGCCGGCATGGCGCTCGGGTTCGCCGGGTACTTCGGCGGGTTCGGGGCGTTTCTGCTCGTAGCCGCCCTGGGCGCGCTCGGGTTCGTGGTGGGCCGCTTCCTCGACGGGGACCTGGATCCGGGGGAGTTCTTCCGGACACGGGACCGGGACGGGCGGCGGCGGTGACGCTTCCGGCCGGTGAGCGCGGGGCGACCCGGATCGCCGACCGCGTGGTGGCGAAGATCGCTTCGCAGGCGGCGCGGGAGGCGCTTCGCGGGGCCGGGGTGCGGGGCGCGGGTGTCTCCCTTTCGGCCGGCGACGAGGCCGGGCCGCCCTACGCCGACGTCACCGTGCACGACGACATCGTCCGGGTGCGCGTCGCCGTCGAGCTCGGCTACCCCTCGGACATCGGTGCGCAGTGCGGGGCGGTACGGCGGCGGATCGCCGAACGGGTGAAGGCCCTGGCCGGGATGGACGTGCCGGAAGTGGCCGTCACCGTGGAACGGCTGCATTCCGTGCACACGGGGGCGACGGGGCGGGAGCGGGTGCGGTGAGCGGGGTCGAGGGCGGGATCGAGGGCGGGATCGACGGTGGTGTCGAAGGCGGGGTCGGGGGTCAGGGCGAGGGCCGGATTCCGGGGGCCCGGCGGTTTTGGGCCGTACGGCGGGTGCCTGCGTTTTTGGTAGCTGCCGTCGTTCTGGGTGCGGCCGGGATGCTGCTGTACGACGTTGCTGCTGTTCGCGCTCACCGGCCCGCCATGGAGTGGCGGCGGCGGCTCGCCCATGAGCTCGCCACCCGGCCCCTTGGCGATGGGTGGGTTGTGGGCGGTGCTGTTGTTGCCGTGGTGGCGGGGGTGTGGCTCGTTGTTCTTGCTGTCACCCCGGGGCTGCGGTCCGTGCTGCCCATGCGGCCCGACCGCGCCGACCTCCGCGCCGGGATCGACCGGCGCGCCGCGGCGCTCGTCCTGCGGGACCGCGCCATGGAGGTGGCCGGAGTGCAGTCCGTACGGGTCAACGTGGGGCGCCGGCGCGTGACCGTACGCGCGCAGTCCCACTTCCGGGACCTCGACGACGTACGGGCCGACGTGGAAGACGTGATCGGGGAAGGCGTGCGGAAGCTGGGGCTTGCGCACGAACCGGGGGTGTCGGTACGGGTCGGGCGGCCGGCGCCGGCGAAGCGGTGAGGGGCGGTGTGCGGTGCTGAGGGGTGTTAACCGGGTGCTGGTGGGTGCGGCCGGGGTCGTGCTCGTGAGCGTAGGGGCGGCTGTTCTTGTCGGAGCGCTCGATCTTCAGCGGCGCTGGGGCTTCACCCTGCCGTCCGCCTGGCCCTTCGACGGGCCGCGGGACGTGCTCTTGAGCCGGGGCGCGCGGACGAAGTGGCGGGGTGCGGGGTGGCGGTGGCCCGCGGTCATCGCCGGGCTGGGGGTTGTGGTGCTGCTGGCGCTGTGGTGGCTGCTGGCGCAGGTGCGGCGGCGCCGGCTGCGGGAGCTCGTCGTGGACTGCGGGGACGGCGAGGAGGCGGTGCTGCGGGGGAGAGCGCTGGAGGAGGTGGTGTGTGCGGAGGCGGAGGCGCTGGACGGGGTTGAGCGGGCGTTCGTCGCCCTGGAAGGGCGGCGGGGGGCGCCGGAGGCGCGGGTGGGGCTGACGCTGGCGCCGCACGCGTCGCCGGCGGTGGCGCTGTCGCGGCTGGACGGCGAGGCGCTGGAGCATGCGCGGGTGTCGGCGGGGGTGGGGCGGTTGGCGGTGTCGGTGCGGGTGCGGGCGGTTCGGCATCGGGCTGAGCGGGTGGGGTGAGTGCGGGGCCGGTGAGTGCGGGGCCGGTGCGTGCGGGGTGCGGGGTGCGGGGTTCGTGGTGGTGCGGGGCCGGTGCCTCCGGGGCAGGGGTCCGGGACCGTATATTTACGGGCCCGTTCCCCGCGTTTCTTTTGCGCCCTCATGCGCATCGGGCCCGCAAATACACGTCAGCGTCCCGGACCCCTGCCCCTGCGGCCCCGGCCCCTCCCGTCTCGTCGTCCGCTGACCGCCGGTCTCAGATGCCGTGGCGCGCCCCGCCGTCCACCGGCAGCATGACGCCGGTGAGGTAGGAAGCTGCGGGGGAGAGGAGGAAGGCTGCTGCCTTGCCGAATTCCTGAGGGGTTCCGTAGCGGCGCAGGGGGATTTGTGCTGCGTGGTGTGCTTTTGTTTTTTGCGGGTCGTCTGATCGGGCGTCCAGCTCCCTGACCCTGTCCGTGTCGATGCGGTGGGGGAGGAGGCCTATGACGCGGATGCCTCTCGGGCCCAGTTCCGTGGACAAGGACTTCGCGAAGCCCGCCAGGCCCGGCCGCAGGGCGTTGGAGATGGTCAGGCCCGGGATCGGTTCGTGGACCGAGGCCGAGAGGACGAAGCCGATCACGCCGCCCTCGGAGAGTTCGCCCGCGGCGGTGCGGGCCGTGCGGATGGCGCCCAGGAAGATCGTGTCGATGGCTCTTTGCCACTGGTCGTCGGTGACCGCGGCCGCGGTTCCCGCGGGCGGGCCGCCCACGCTGATGAGGATGCCGTCGAAGCCGCCGAAGTGGTCGCGGGCCGCGGCGATCAGGCGGTCCGGGGTGGCGGGGTCGGCGTTGTCGGCCGCCACGCCGAGGGCGTTGGGGCCCAGGGCCGTCGCGGCGGAGCGTGCGGATTCCTCCGTGCGGCCGGTGATCACTACCTTCGCGCCGTCAGTGATCAGTTCCTGGGCGGTGGCGTTGCCCAGGCCTCTGGTCGCCCCGGTGAGGACGTACGTGCGGTCTTTCAGTCCTAGATCCATGGGGTCAGTCTTGCGGAGAGAAGAGGGCCAGCGCGGCGTTGACCAGGCCGATGTGGCTGAACGCCTGGGGGTAGTTGCCCAGGTGGCGCAGGGCGTCCGGGTCGTACTCCTCGGCCAGGAGGCCGACGTCGTTGCGGAGGGAGAGGAGCCGCTCGAAGAGGTGGCGGGCCTCCTCGGTGCGGCCGGTCCGGTGCAGGGCCTCGGCCAGCCAGAAGGAGCAGGCCAGGAAGGCGCCTTCGTTGCCGGGGATGCCGTCCATGGGCTTGTGGTCGCTGGTGTAGCGGCGCAGGAGCCCGCCGTGGGACAGCTCGTGGCGGACGGCGTCGACGGTGCCGGTGACGCGGGGGTCGTCGGGCGGGAGGAAGCCGACGCGGGGGATGAGGAGCGTGGCGGCGTCGAGCTCGCGGGAGCCGTAGGACTGGGTGAAGGTGCCGCGCTCGGCGTCGTAGCCCTTTTCGCAGACCTCGCGGTGGACCTCGTCGCGCATGGCGCGCCAGCCGTCGAGGTCGCCGGGCAGGCCGGGGTCGGCCTCCAGGGCGCGGACGGCGCGGTCGGCGGCGACCCAGGCCATGACCTTGGAGTGGACGAAGTGACGGCGGGGGCTGCGGACCTCCCAGATGCCTTCGTCGGGCTCGCGCCAGTGGTCCTTGATGTACTCCATGAGGGAGCGCTGGAGCTTCCACTCGTGGGGCTTGGCGGGCAGGCCCCAGTGGCGGCAGAGGTGGAGGGAGTCCATGACCTCGCCGTAGACGTCGAGCTGGAGCTGGTTGACGGCGCCGTTGCCGGTGCGGACGGGGGCGGAGCGCTCGTAGCCGGCGAGCCAGGGCAGCTCGGCCTCGGTCAGCCGGCGCTCGCCGGCGAGGCCGTACATGACCTGGAGGTCGGCGGGGTCGCCGGCGGCGGCGCGCAGGAGCCAGGCGCGCCAGGCGGCGGCCTCGTCGCTGTAGCCGGCGGAGAGGAGGGCGCCGAGGGTGAGGGTGGAGTCGCGGAGCCAGCAGTAGCGGTAGTCCCAGTTGCGGACGCCGCCGAGCTCTTCGGGGAGGGAGGTGGTGCAGGCGGCGGCGATGCCGCCGGTGGGGGCGTAGGTGAGGGCTTTGAGGGTGATGAGGGAGCGGATGACGGCTTCGCGGTGGGGGCCGTCGTAGGTGCAGCGGGCCGCCCACTCGCGCCAGTCCGCGAGGCTTTGCTGCAAGGCTTCGTGGGGGTCGACGAGGGCGGGGCGGGGCTGGTGGGAGGGGTGCCAGGTGAGGACGAAGGCGACCTTGTCGCCGGCGGAGACGGTGAACTCGGAGCGGGTGCTGAAGTCGCGGCCGTAGGTCTTGACGGGGGGCTCGCTGCGCAGCCAGGCGGAGTCGGGGCCGGCGACGGCGACGCGGTGGCCGTCGGTGCGCCGTATCCACGGGACGACGCTGCCGTAGTCGAAGCGCAGGCGGAGGACGCTGAGCATGCCGACGGTCCCGGAGACGCCCTCGACGATGCGGACGACGTCGGGGGCGCGGTCGCGCTGGGGCATGAAGTCGGTGACCTTGACGGTGCCGTCGGCCGTCTCCCAGACGGTTTCGAGGATGAGGGAGTCCGGGAGGTAGGAGCGGCGGGTGCAGGGGGTGCCGGGGTCGGTGCCCGCGGGGGCCAGGCGCCAGTGGCCGTTGTCCTCGTCGCCGAGGAGGGCGGTGAAGCAGGCGGCCGAGTCGAAGCGGGGCAGGCAGAGCCAGTCGACCGAGCCGTCACGGCCGACCAGGGCGGCGGTCTGGAGATCGCCGATGAGCGCGTAGTCCTCGATGCGTGCTACCACGCGGACCGTCTTCCCGCGCGGCGGGAGGGCTACTCGGGGGTTGCGGCTGTACGGGCTACGTCCGGTTGCGCGGCGGGCGCGGCAGGGGCGGTTCCGGCGGCGCGGTCGCGGCGCTCGCGGCGGACGAGGATGATCCAGCCGACGGGCACGAAGGCGGCGAAGAGCCACCACTGGACGGCGTAGGCCATGTGGGGGCCGATGCTGTCGTGGTCGGGGGCCGCCACCGGCTCGGGACCCTTGGCGCCGGGGTCGGGGTCGGTGAGCTCGATGTAGCCGCCGAGGACGGGGCGGTGCAGGGACTGCGCCTGGCGCTCGCTGTTGATGCGCATGACCTGACGGGGCGGCAGGCCGCGGGTGTCCTTGATGCCGCTGGAGTCGGTCTCGTCGGCGCGCAGCCGGCCGGTGACGGTGATCTTGCCGGAGGGCGGGGCGGGGACCTCGGGGAACTTCGTCAGGTCGCCGGTGGAGGGGATCCAGCCGCGGTTGACGAGGACGGCCCGCCCGTCGGCCAGGAGGAGGGGGGTGAGGACCATGTAGCCGGACTTGCCGTCGGCGTCGGTCCGCAGCCGGACGACGACCTCGTCCTTGGTGTCGAAGGTGCCGCTCGCGCTGACCCGGCGCCAGACGTCGTCGGAGACGTCCTTGCCGGGCGCGGACAGCTCGGTCACCGGCACGGGGTCGGCGGCGAGGCTGCGGGCGACGAAGTCGTTGCGCGCGACCCGGTGCTCGTGGCGGTGGAACTGCCAGAAGCCCAGTTTGATCATCACCGGGATGAGGACGAGCCCCACGAGGGTGAGGATCACCCACTGCCGGGACAACAGGAAGCGGTACACGCATTTGACGGTACCTGGCCCGGTTCGCCCCGGGTGCAGTGGGTGGCGCTGCCGGCGGCCTCAGCCCTTGGGAGCGGGCGTCACGTGCGACAGCAGCTGGACGAAGGCCGCCTCGTCGATCACCGGCGTGCCGAAGGAACGGGCCTTGGTGGTCTTGGTCGTGGGGGAGCCGGGGTCGTTGGTGACCAGCACGCTGGTGAGGCGGGACACGCTGGTCGCGACGTGCAGCCCCGCCTCGACGGCGCGGTCCTCCAGCAGCTCGCGGTCGATGGAGGTGTCGCCCGAGAACGCCACCCGCATGCCCTGAATGAGCTGTTCGCCCTCTTTGTACCGCCCGGGGTTGGGGTACGGGCAGGCCGGGCGCTTACGGCTCGGCCGCCAGGAGGAGGGCGAGCTGCTCCCGTATCCGTATCCGGAGCCGTGGGAACGCTGCTGTCCGATATGACCGCTTTGGCGGGGTGTTGCCGGTCCGTCGGACCATTCGGTCAGCGGCTGGCACGCGAGCAGCGGCAGCCGCAGGCCGGCCTCCGCCGCGAGGTGCAGGCTCGGCCGGAAGGCTTCGGCCAGCACGCGGGCGTCGTCGAGCGCGTGGTGGGCGCGCTGCTGCACGACGCCGTAGTGGGCGGCGAGCGACTCCAGCTTGTGGTTGGGCAGCGGAAGCTGGAGCTCCTTGGAGAGCGCGATGGTGCACAGCCGCTGGCGGACGGGCGCGGTCGCCCGGGCGCGGGCGTACTCGCGGGCGATCATCGACCAGTCGAAGGCGGCGTTGTGCGCGACGAGGACGCGGCCTTCGAGGCGCTTCGCGAACTCGTCCGCGATCTCGGGGAAGAGCGGCGCGGAGGAGAGCACGGCGGTCGTCAGACCGTGGATCCACACGGGGCCGGGGTCGCGCTCGGGGTTGACCAGCGTGTACCAGTGGTCTTCGACCCGGCCGCGGGCGTCCAGCTGGTAGACCGCCGCGGACACTATCCGGTCGTCCCGGGCGAGCCCGGTGGTCTCCACGTCGACGACCGCGTACCCCTCGGGGTACGCGGCCGGCCACGGAGTCGGAGCGGCGGCTGCGGTCTGGTCTTCGAGCATGGTCAGAAAGAATACGGGCCGGGACTGACACCGATCGTTCCGGGCGGTCACTCGAAGACGAGGCGCTCGGGTGGGAAGAGGTCCGCGCCGCGGATGGGGGTAGCCGTCCGGATGGTGATGGTGAGGTGTTCCAGAGGGGCCAGAGACGTCAGGTCGATCGGTCCCCCGTCGGCCGACTTGCAGGCGCTCAGGCTGAGTGCTGTGAGGTCTGGCATCTCGGCCAGGGGGGCGAGGCTGCTGCTTAGTACGCAGGCCGCCAGCCGCAGCTCCTGAAGTTGGCGGTGACAAACGAGCGTCTCTGGATCGAGTGCCGATTGGTCCAACACTTGCAGGGTCGTCAGGCTCGGAGGATTCGTCTGCCGAGCGAGCTCGGCTACCTGTGCCTCTCCAGCGATGGTCAGCCAGGAGAGTTCAGGCCACCGGTCGAGGCCGTCAAGAGCCGTCCCACGAGCGTCGCCGAGAAGAGAGAGGCCGGTGAGCTGGGGGCCGACGGGGATCTCTCCCGCCGTCCGGGCCAAGCGGCTATGGAGGTGGAGGAACCTCAAAGCGGTGTGCCCGGCGAGCGGCGCCAGGGACAGGACTCCCATCCCTTCGCCGAGGGTGAGAGCCTCCACCTCGGTTGCAGCGAGTGGAGCGAGGCCCTTGACCGCAGGGCATTCGATGAGTCCAAGGCTCTTCAACCGCGGGCAGTGGACGAGCGGCGTGAGGTCTGTCAGCTCGTAGTTGTTGACGAGGTACAGCGTCGTCAGGTGCGCGTTTCGGGTGATTTCCCTGGTGAGCCGGTGATTTCCCACGACGGTCACATGCCGGGCGTGCGGAATCTGCGGGAGGGCTTGAATCTGCTCTGCCGACTCCAGCCGTACGAAGATGCGCCTCACATTCGCCTTGGCAAGCACGGCGTCGACGAACTCCTGGGTGCCGAAAGCGTTCCAGCACCCCGCCAGCGCCACCTGAACCCGTGACCTCTCATCCCCCCGGAACCGCGAGATCACCGCCAACCCCCCATCCCCACCGATCAACCCCGCCGTCCGTACCGTCGCCCGCGCGCTCTCCTCGTCCAGCTCCTCCGGGCCCTGGAGCAGCTCCAATACAAGATCGCCCGCCTTGGCCAAGGCCTCCGCGTCCTCGTCGCTCCGCGGCGGCAGCAGCGCCCTCGTCCGCCGCTCGATTTCCCCCCGTACGTCCGGGTCCAGCTCCGCCGCCTGCTCCAGGCAAGCCGCCATCAGCAGCGTCAACCGGTGCCGATGCCGTTTCACCCGGTCCGCGCGCCGCATCAGTTGCCGCAGTACTCTCGCCCGCTCCTCCGGACGTGCGTGGCCGACGGCCATCCGGACCACGTCCTCCCACTGGTCGTCGTGCGCCTTGCTCACCAGCAGGCCGAAGTCCCGGGCCTCCACGGCCGCCCGCGCGCCCAGATAGTCCTGGAACGTCCGATGGACGAAATGCACCGAACCCGGAATCGGCTCCCGCAGCAGCCCGCTGCGGATCAGCAGGTGCCGGAAGACCCGCTCCGCATCCCCCTGCGCCCGCACCTGCGGCATCGCCGCCAGCCACTCCTCGATCATCTCGACCGCGTCCCCGCACGCCGCCTCCGTCTGGCCGTTGCGGATCAGCCAGTACGCGAGCCGCTGGAGCAGCAGCGTCTGCTCGTCGCGCGTCAGGTCGACGCCTTCCAGGGCCGCGCCGATGTCGCGCTCGGTGTCCCGCCGCACGAGCAGCATGTCGAGCGCCGCGTCGTACAGCTCCTTCCGCGCCCGTGGCAGGTGCATCCGCCGGTCGCGGTTCAGGGCGCACAGCAGGGCGCACATCAGCGGGTTCGTGGCGAGCCGCCCGAGCTCCCGCCGCGTGGCGACCGCCTGCTGCAAGGACTCCTCGAAGGCCTCCTCCGCGCCTGCCGCCCGGTGCCAGTGGGCGATGAACCTGCGGATGTCCTCGCGGTCCATCGGCTGGAGCGCGTACGCGGTGAAGCCCTGGCCGTCCAGCCAGTCCTCCGGGACCGCCGACGGTCTCGTCGTCACGACGTAGCGCGCCTTCGGAAACGCGGTCAGCAGCGACTGGAGCCACTCCCGCGTACGCCGCCGCTGGTCGGCCGGGACCTCGTCCACGCCGTCGATCAGCACCAGCGCCAGGCCGCTCGACAGCAGGCCCTCCGCCCAGCCCGCCGGCGCCAGGCCCGCCAAGGGGTTTCCCGTCGCGCTCAGGAACTCCCCCGGCCCCGGCAGCGCGCCGCCCCGCTGCGTGAGCGTCCGCAGCCGCAGCACGAACGGCACGCAGCAGTTCCACTCGAAGTACTCCGGGGCGAACGTCCGCCGCGCCGCGTTCGTCGCCAGCCACTGCACGAGCGTGCTCTTGCCCGAGCCCGCCGGACCCCGCAGCAGCATCCGCTCGCAGCTCGCCAGCGCCTGCTCCGCGGAGAGCGACGCCTGCGCGAGGTGTGGTGAGGCGTCGGCGGCCCAGCGAGTCTCTTCCCCACCCGTCACCTTGAGCGAGATGTACGCCGTGCTCAGCGCCCACTTCTGCTCCCCGCACCCCAGCGTCAGCCCGAACAGCTCCACCCGCCCGTACGTCTCCGCGATGTAGTCCCGGTAGCGCCTGTCGAACTCCGCGCCGCCCGGCACACCGTCCATACGGCCGAGCAGCTCCGCCAGCCTGCGCTGCGACTCACCTGAGCGCCGCACCAGCTCCACGTCCGCCCGCGCCGCGAACGCCGGCTGCGACGTCGCGTACTCCACGACGTGGAGGCACGCCGTCTCCAGCAGCTCCCGGAACGCCGCTTCCCCCGCCTCGCCGAGCCCCGCCCGCTCCACTGTCCCCGGGCACCGCGCGAGCAACTCCGTACGTAAACGCCCGGGGTCGAGGTCGGCCGCGAAGAGCACGCGCTGGTCGAGCGTGCCCGCCGCCGCGAACACCTCGCACACCGCATCGGCCGCCGCCCGCCACTCGCCCTCCGGCAGCCGCTCCCACGGGCCGCCCTTCCGGAGCGCCGCGAGGCGCCGCGTCAGGCGCGCCGTCTCCTCCTCCCCGAGCGACGGCGGGCGCAGGCCCGGCCCCACCAGGGCGCCCGCTTTGCCCGTAAGCCCCGCCCCGCGCCCCCTGGCCAGCAGCGACTTCGCGAGCGCTCCCGCCACCGCCCCCGCCACCCGCGCCAGCACCGCTTCCCCTGCGACCACCCCGCGCCCCCTCCGCGAACCTTCGGTAACACAATTCGATACCGATGAGTAACTACCCCTAGCGGCACGCCCGATGGCGCGCCTATCGTGCGTCCATGCCGCACCTTCCCGACGCCGTGCTGTGGTCCATACCCGCCTTCGTCCTGCTCACCGTCCTGGAGTTGGTGAGCTACCGGCTGCGCCCCGCCGAGGAGACGGGCGACGCGGGCTACGAGGCCAAGGACGCGGCGACCAGCATCGGAATGGGCGCCGGCAGCCTCGTCTTCGACGCGCTGTGGAAGATTCCGATCGTCGCCGCCTACACCGCCCTCTACGAGCTCACGCCGCTGCGCGTCCCCGTCCTGTGGTGGACGCTCCCCCTGATGCTGCTCGTGCAGGACTTCTTCTACTACTGGTCGCACCGCGGGCACCACGTCATCAGGATCCTGTGGGCCTGCCACGTGGTGCACCACTCCAGCCGGAAGTTCAACCTCACCACCGCGCTGCGCCAGCCCTGGACGACGCTGACCGTGTGGCCGTTCTACCTGCCGATGATCGCCGTGGGCGTGCACCCGGCCGCGGTGGCCTTCTGCTCGTCGGTGAACCTCGTCTACCAGTTCTGGGTGCACACCGAGCGGGTCCGGAAACTGCCCAGGCCCTTCGAGTACGTCCTGAACACGGCCTCCCACCACCGCGTCCACCACGCCTCCCAGGGCGGCTACCTGGACCGCAACTACGGCGGGATCCTGATCGTCTGGGACCGGATGTTCGGCTCCTTCGTGGCCGAGGGCGAGAAGCCGGTCTTCGGGCTGACCAAGAACATCGACACGTACAACCCGCTGCGCGTCGCCACCCACGAGTACGCCGCGATCGCCCGCGACCTGCGCGCCGCGCGGGACTGGCGGGAGCGGCTGGGGCGGGTGTTCCGTGGCCCGGGGTGGCAGCCGGCGCCCCGTCAGGGGGCCCCCGCCACCGCGGCCGAGGCCGTTCCCGCGCACGAGCACGCCGCGTGAGGGCCCGCCGCGCCCTCACCGCCCTCTTCGGCGCCGTCGCCCTCGCCCACCTCGGCGCCCTGCTGGCGGCGCCCTCCGTCGCGCTCTTCACCAAGCCCGCCCTGATGCCCCTGCTCGCGGCGTACGTCCTCGCGCGCGGCGGGCCCCGGCTGCTCGTCGTGGCGCTGCTGTTCGGGTGCGGCGGCGACGTCCTCCTCCAGGTGGGCGGAGACGTGCCGTTCCTGCTCGGCATGGGCTCGTTCGCCGCCGGGCACGTCTGCTACCTCGTGCTCTGCTCGCGGCACGGCAGCCCCGGCGGCGCCCGCACCCGCCGGCTCGCCGCCGGCTACGGGGCGGCCTGGCTCGTCACCGTCGCGCTGCTGTGGCCCGGCCTGGAGGCCGGGCTGCGCGTGCCCGTCGCGCTCTACAGCCTGCTGCTCGTCACGATGGCGCTGTGCGCGACCCGCACCGTGCCGCTCGCCGCGGCCGGCGGGGCGCTGTTCGTCGTGTCGGACACCCTGATCGCCACCGGCGTCGCCGGCTGGCCCCAGGCGCCCGCCGCCCAGTTCTGGGTCATGCTCACCTACATCGGCGCGCAGCTCCTGCTCGCCGAGGGGATCCTGCGCAGCGCGGCCCTGTCCGACGCGGAAGGGGCCGGGCGCGTGCCCGGCCCCTCTGCTCACCGGCGCGAACGTCAGCGCACCGCGTCCAGGGCGTCGACGATGCCGAAGCCGTAGAAGCCGTTGACGTTCTTCGTGCCGGTGCACACGGCGTCCACCTTGCCGTCGCCGTCACCGTCGTACGGGGCCGTCGGGCAGCCGGGGTTGTCGGCCTGCGCCTTGAGGAGCCACTGGATCTCCTGCGGGGACGACGTGGGGTGCGCGCTCTTCATCAGCGCCGCCACGCCCGCCACGTGCGGACCGGCCATCGAGGTGCCCTGCAGGAAGCCCCAGTCGCCGCCGGGCAGCGTGGAGAGGATCCGGCCGTCCTTCGCGGGCAGGTCCGGGACCTGGTACTTGTCGCCGCCGGGGGCCGCCACGTCGATCTGGCCCAGGCCGTAGTTGGAGTAGTACGACTTCTGGCCCTTCACGCCGGTCGCGGAGACGGTGACCACGCCGGGCAGCTGGGCGGGGACGTCGAGGCAGACGGACGGGTCGATCTTGCGGGTCTGTGCCGGCCGGCCCTTGTCGTTCGGGCTGGAGGAGTCGGTGATCTCCTTGGCGGCCAGGTCGAAGTTGGAGTTGCCGGCCGAGGCCACGTTGACCGTGCCCTTGTCCTGGGCGTACTTCGACGCGCGGGCCACCGACTCGGCTATCGC
Source organism: Streptomyces sp. SCA2-17 (assembly GCF_044336695.1). Lineage (NCBI taxonomy): Bacteria > Bacillati > Actinomycetota > Actinomycetes > Kitasatosporales > Streptomycetaceae > Streptomyces > Streptomyces sp. SCA2-17. The sequence goes on along the minus strand of NZ_CP117521.1, from coordinate 1,164,169 downwards.
CTTCTGGTCGGGGTCGTCGGCGCAGTTGAACATCCACGGGTCGACGTAGTAGCTGTTGTTGGTCACCGCTATGTCGTGCTCGGCGGCGAAGACGAAGGCGCAGACCACGCTCTCCGCGTAGAAGAAGCTGTTCTTGTCGGAGACCTTGAGGGCCGAGACCTTGACGTTCGGGGCGACGCCCGCGACGCCCACGCCGTTGCGGGCCGCGGCTATCGTGCCGGCCACGTGCGTGCCGTGGTAGTCCTTGTCCGGGTTGTACGGGCGCCAGGCGCCGGGGCTGGTGTCGGCCTTGCCGCTGACGCAGCTCGCCGACTGGGCCCGGGAGAAGTTCGGGGCCAGGTCCGGGTGGGTGTCGTCCACACCCGTGTCGATGACGCCGACGGTCACCTTGCGGCTGCCCGGGTTGACCTTCGCGGCCTGGTCCGCCTTGATGGCGGGCAGGTCCCACTGGAGGCTTTCGAGGGGCTCGGCCCCGCCGGCGGACTCGCGGGCCGCCGCCGCGGCGTTGGCCTTGGGCAGCTTCACCTTCTCGGGCTTGCCGACGTCGGTGGTGGCGGCCGGGGTGATCGGCGCGGTGCGGGTGGCGCCCGCGGACTGCACCCCGGGGACCGCGCGCAGCGCCTTGGCGAAGTCGGGGTTCGCGGAGCGGGCGACGACGACGCCTATCCGCTCGTAGGCGGTCACGACGCTGCCGCCGGACGCGGCGACGGCCTTCTTCACCCGGGCGACGGTGGCGCGGTCGGCGGAGGTGTTCACCACGTACGACAGCAGGGGGCCGTCCGTGGCGGCCTGCTTCGCCTCGGGCGCGGCCTGCGGCGTGGCGGAGGCCACCCCGGGCAGGAGACCCAGCGAGGCGGTGAGGGCGAGACCGACGGGGACGGCGAGCAGTGCGTGCCGTCTGTGACGCAGGTGAGCCATGGGTTCTCCACATCATCCGAAGACCGCCGGGGCGCGGGCCGCGCGCGGGCGGGTACATGACGAGTGAAGCTAGCGCCGATCATGGCACCGGGCAATACATTCCGGAACAAACGCCCTGGCAGTCATCGTCAGGCAGCAAATGGCCCCGGGGCGGCGGGAATTCGGAAGAGGAGCATCCGGATCCGAGGGGTGGGATCGTACGGCTCGCGGCGGGGGTGGAGCAGCGGGTCCCGGGCCGGGGCACGGGGTCAGGGACCGGTGGTGGCCGGGGACAGGGACCGGGGCGGTGCGCTCAGGGGCCTTGCGCGCTCAGGGAGCCAGGTCGCTGTCGCGCAGCGCGTCGATGCTCAGCGGCGGCAGCGGCACCCGCGGCCCGTACCAGCGGCCCGCCCTCGGCGGGGGCACGGACCGGCCGGTCGGCACCGCCGCTATGGGCGCCGTCAACCTGACGATCCCGAACGGCCGACGACCGGGGGACGGCGGGGGAGGAGGAGGCGCATCGCTCACACCAGGGTCAACGAGTCCGCGGGCGGGCGGTGTCGCCCCTGCCGCCGGCCGCTCCCGAATTCCGGGCTTCCCCCCTGTCGCATACTGCGACCTGCCTCTACGATGCGTGATCCGGATCACAAGCCATCGGCTCGCGCCTCACTCCCCCCTTGTCAGGAGAGACCGTGGACACCGCACCAGCCACCACTCAAGAGCCGGACGAGCCCGACGGCCCGGACACCACCGCAGCCGCTGCGCCCGGCGCCGCGGCTGATCGTTTCAGCGAGGTGCAGTCGAGCACCGAGTTCGGCGAACTCCGCCGCACCCAGCGCACGTTCGCCTTCCCGCTCACCCTCGCCTTCGTCTCCTGGTACCTGCTGTACGTCCTGCTTTCCAACTACGCGGGCGACTTCATGGGCACCCAGGTCGCGGGCAACATCAACGTCGCCTTCGTGCTCGGCCTCGCCCAGTTCCTCACCACCTTCCTGATCGCCTGGTGGTACTCGCGCCACGCGGCGGCAAAGCTCGACCCGAAGGCCGAGGCCCTGCGGGCCCGCCTGGAAGCGGGGGAATGACCCGAATGACCAGCATGACCAGCGCCCTGCACACCGGTGTCCCCCTCGCGGCCGGCGCCGCGAGCGAGCACCGCACCCTGATCATCACGCTCTTCTCCGTCTTCGTCGCCGCCACCCTCGCCATCACCGTCTGGGCCGGCCGGCAGACCAAGGACGCCACCGACTTCTACGCCGGCGGCCGCTCCTTCACCGGCTTCCAGAACGGCCTCGCCATCTCCGGCGACTACATGTCCGCCGCGTCCTTCCTCGGCATCGCGGGCGCCATCGCCCTCTACGGCTACGACGGCTTCCTCTACTCCATCGGCTTCCTGGTCGCCTGGCTGGTGGCCCTGCTGCTCGTCGCCGAGCCGCTGCGCAACTCCGGCCGCTTCACCATGGCCGACGCCCTCGCGTACCGGCTCAAGCAGCGGCCCGTGCGCACCGCGGCCGGCACCTCCACCATCGTCGTCTCGATCTTCTACCTGCTCGCGCAGATGATCGGCGCGGGCGCCCTCGTGGCGCTGCTGCTCGGCGCCTCGGGCGAGGGCTCACGGCGCTGGATCATCGGCCTCGTCGGCCTGGTGATGGTCCTCTACGTGACCATCGGCGGCATGAAGGGCACCACCTGGGTGCAGATCGTCAAGGCGGTCCTGCTCATCCTCGGCACCCTGCTGATCACCGTCCTCGTGCTCAACAAGGTGGGCTGGAACGTCTCCACCCTCCTCGGGCGCGCCGCCGAGGAGAGCGGCAAGGGCAAGGCCTTCCTCGAACCGGGCCTCCAGTACGGCAAGGACGGCACCACCAAGCTCAACTTCATCTCGCTCGGCCTCGCCCTCGTCCTGGGCACCGCCGGCCTGCCGCACATCCTCATCCGCTTCTACACCGTGCCCACCGCCAAGGCCGCCCGCAAGTCCGTGAACTGGGCCATCGGCATCATCGGCGCCTTCTATCTCATGACCATCGCGCTGGGCTTCGGCGCCGCCGCCCTCGTCGGCTCCAAGTCCATCACCGCCTCCGACCCCTCCGGCAACACCGCGGCCCCGCTGCTCGCCCAGGAGGTCGGCGGCGGCGCCGGCTCGACCGGAGGCGCCGTCCTCCTCGCCGTGATCTCCGCGGTCGCCTTCGCGACGATCCTCGCCGTCGTCGCCGGCCTCACCCTGGCCTCCTCGGCCTCGTTCGCCCACGACCTGTGGGCCAACGTCATCCGCAAGGGGAAGACCAGCGAGAAGGAGGAGCTCCTCACGGCCAAGTGCGCCGCCGTCGTCATCGGCGCCGTCGCCATCGCCCTGAGCATCTTCGCCCACCGGCTCAACGCCGCCGCCGTCGTGGCCCTCGCCTTCGCGGTCGCCGCCTCCGCGAACCTCCCGACCATCCTCTACAGCCTCTTCTGGAAGCGCTTCACCACCCGGGGGGCCCTGTGGTCGATCTACGGCGGGCTGATCTCGTCCGTCGGCCTGGTGATCTTCTCCCCGGTGGTCTCCGGCAGTGAGAAGGCCCTCTTCCCCGGCATGAGCTTCGACTACTTCCCGCTCGGCAACCCCGGCCTGGTCTCCATCCCGCTCGGCTTCCTGCTGGGCTGGCTCGGCTCGATGCTGTCCGAGCCGGAGCCGGACGCCGACGCCAAGTACGCCGAACTCGAGGTCCGTTCCCTCACGGGACACGGGGCGCACTGACACACCTGCCGGACGGGCCGTAAGCCGGCCCGTCCGGCCGTCGCGTACGCTGCGAAGGTGAACGAACGTTCAACCTGAGGCCGCAGGAGGCGCAGCGTGCTCATCGATACCTACGGTCGCGTCGCCACCGACCTGCGCGTCTCCCTGACGGACCGCTGCAACCTGCGCTGTACCTACTGCATGCCCGAAGAGGGCCTCCAGTGGCTCGCCAAGCCCGACCTGCTCACCGACGACGAGATCGTCCGCCTCGTCCGCATCGCCGTGACCGCGCTCGGCATCACCGAGATCCGCTTCACCGGCGGCGAGCCCCTGCTGCGCCCCGGCCTCGTCTCCCTCGTCGAGCGCTGCGCCGCCCTCCGGCCGCGCCCCCGGATATCCCTCACCACCAACGGCATCGGCCTCGCGCGCACCGCCCCGGCCCTGGCGGCCGCCGGTCTCGACCGCGTCAACGTCTCCCTCGACACGCTGCGGCCCGACGTCTTCCAGCGGCTGACCCGCCGCAAGCGCCACCAGGACGTCCTCGACGGCCTCGCCGCGGCCCACGCCGCCGGCCTCACGCCCGTCAAGATCAACGCCGTGCTCATGCCCGGCCTCAACGACGACGAGGCCCCCGACTTGCTCGCCTGGGCCCTCGGCCACGGCTACGAACTGCGCTTCATCGAGCAGATGCCGCTCGACGCCCAGCACGGGTGGCGCCGCGACGGCATGATCACCGCGGTGGACATCCTCACGAGCCTGCGCACCCGCTTCGCCCTCACCCCCGAGGGCGCCGGCGAGCGCGGTGCCGCACCCGCCGAGCGCTGGCTCGTCGACGGCGGGCCCGGCCGGGTCGGCGTCATCGCCTCCGTCACCCGCCCCTTCTGCGGCGCCTGCGACCGCACCCGGCTCACCGCCGACGGGCAGGTCCGCAACTGCCTCTTCGCACGCGAGGAGACCGACCTGCGCGCGCTGCTGCGCTCCGGCGCCCCGGACGAGGAGCTCGCCGCGCGCTGGAAGCACGCCATGTGGGGCAAGAAGGCGGGCTCGGGCCTGGACGACCCGGCCTTCCTCCAGCCCCAGCGGCCGATGTCCGCCATCGGCGGCTGACCCGCCGCACCTGCCGCACCCGCCGCCCTGCGAGCTCGCCCGTGCCCTACGGGCGCGGCGACGCCTCCCACTCCTCCAGCGTCACCACGTCCTTCAGGAAGCCGCGCAGCCCGAGGAAGTTGGACAGGTGCTCGCGGTGCTCGTCGCACGCGAGCCACGTCTTGCGGCGGTCCGGCGTGTGCAGCTTGGGGTTGTTCCACGCCAGCACCCAGACGGCGGGGGCACGGCAGCCCTTGGCGGAACAGATCACGGCGGCGGAGTCATCGGCGGAAGTCATACCCCGGACTCTACGAACCGCGTGCAGACACGGCGACGCCGGGCAGCCACGGGGGGAGCCGCCCGGCGTCGGTCTGTCGCTCCGACGGGGGATGCGGAGCGCTTAGGAAGTATGTCACGGGGTGCCCGGCGTGCGGCACTGAAACCACATGATTGATCTGAGGTTTTCTTGAGCTTTGCGGCGCGCGGCACGGGCCGCCGCGCCCCCGCGGCGTATCAGCCGTGGTCACGCCCTTGATCGGCCCCGGAGCGACGGCCCGCTTCCGGGACGGATTCCGCCGGCTCCTCACCGGCACCCGGCATCAGCACCGGCCGTGTCGGGGCCGGGACGAAGGTGCCGGGCAGCGAAGGGGCGTTCTCCCGCCCCGCGTTGGCGATCACGACCGCCACGTACGGCAGCGCGGCACCCAGGATCAGCGTGCCGATCGCCACAAAGCGCTCGACGTTCCACAGCACCACGGTGAGCACCACCGACAGGGTGCGGATCGCCATCGAGATGACATAGCGGCGCTGGCGGCCGCGCACGTCCTCGGCCAGGCCCTGACGGGCACCGGTGATCCTGAAGACCGCCGCCCCGCCCTGCTTCCGCATCACGTTCCACCACCTGATCCGCCGCGCCCGCGCACCCGTGCCGGGACTCCTCCCACGTTACGCCGCGTGGCCGCCGGGTACGAGAGCGGGTCCCCCCGCGTCCCCGTTCCCACCTGCGGTTGCGTACGGCACGCCCGCACGGCGGCGGACGGACCGCTCCGGCGTGCGCCGTACCGGCGGCGGCCACAGAATGGCGGGGCACGGCACCTCGCGCCGCTGAGGAGGCGACATGAGCTGGTTGTGGGCCATCATCGTCGGACTTGTCCTGGGCCTGATCGCCAAGGCCATCCTGCCGGGCAAGCAGCAGGTCCCCCTGTGGCTGACGATCATCCTGGGCATGATCGGCAGCCTGCTCGGCAACTGGGCGGCCACGGCCCTCGGCATCAACGAGACCAAGGGCATCGACTGGGGCCGGCACCTGCTGCAACTGGCCGGAGCCGTCCTCGTCGTCGGCGTCGGCGACCGGCTGTGGGTCGCGGTCCGCGGCCGCAACAGGAGCGGCGGGAGACACGCGGCGTGAGGGGCGGGAGGGGTCACGCCCCGTAACGGCGCCGGGGCGGTCCGCGCGCGTCTCGCGCACGGACCGCCCCGGCCACGTCTCCGGCGGATTCCCTACCGCAGCTCGGCGATCTTCCGGCCGGCCTTGAGGTACACCCGTCCGGCCCCGGCGACCTTCGCGACCGTCTCCGTCACGACCTCGCCCAGCGGGCGGATCGCGTCGGCCTCGGCCAGCACGACGGCCTCCTGGCCGCCGTCCGTCTCGACCACGAGCCGCAGACCGTTCTGCTTGGCGACCCGGCGGGCCGCCGAGGCGGACGGCTGGAAGCCCAGGACCTGGCTGAGCACCGCCGTCGCCGGGGCGGCGCCGTGCTCGGCGAGCTCCACCACGGGCGTCTCCACGTCGGAGAAGCTCTTCTTCGAGAACTGCGCGACGAACCCGGCCCGGGCCGCCATCGCCGCCTCGATCCCGTACAGCGCGGACACGACCTCACCCGCGAGGATCTTCTTGAGGTCCATCGGGTGCAGCGAGCGCTCCTCGACCCGGGACAGCGCGAGGGCGATCTCCTCGTCCGTCCACTCGGTCCACGCCTTCAGGTACGGCTCCATCAGCCGGTCCGGAACCGACATGATCTTGCCGAAGACGTCGTCGGCCGGAGCCGTCAGGCCCACGTAGTTGCCCTTGGACTTGGACATCTTCGCGCCCGTGCCGTCCGTGCCCTCGATCAGCGGCATCGTGACGACGAGCTGCGGCGTCTGGCCCTTCAGCTCCATGAGCTTGCGGCCCATCTGGAGGTTCAGCAGCTGGTCGGCGCCGCCGAGCTCCACGTCGCAGTCGAGCGCGACCGAGTCCAGGCCCTGGGCGATCGGGTACAGCAGCTCCGACATCGTCAGGCCCGAGCCCGCCGCGAGGCGGTTGCGGAAGTCCTCGCGCTGGAGCAGCTGCGAGACCGGCACCTGCGAGAGCAGCCCGAGCAGCTCCGGGAAGGTGTACGGCGCCAGCCAGCTGCTGTTCTGGACGAACGTGACCTTCTCGAAGTCGAAGAACGGGCGCACCTGCTCGCGGTAGCCCGCGAGGTTCTGCGCGATGTCCTCGTCGGTCAGCGGCGGGCGCTCGGCCGTACGGCCCGTCGGGTCGCCGATCTTGGCCGTGAAGTCGCCGATGAGGAGGGTGACGTCGTGGCCCATGCGCTGGAAGCGGCTGAGGATGATCACCGGCACGGCGTGCCCGAGGTGGACGTCGGCCGCCGTCGGGTCGATGCCCAGCTTGAGCTTCAGGCCCTTGCCCGCCGCCCGCCGCTCCTCGATGCGCTCGGCCAGCTTGTCCACGCCCGGCAGCACCTCGACGGTGCGGGAGGCGATCAGCTCGGCCTGCTCCTTCGGCGACAGGTCCGTCAGGTCGAGATAGCGCCGCGAGCCCGTCTCCTGGAGCAGCCGCTGGACGGTCTGGTCGGAGGAGAGGTCCTGCGCGAGGAGCTCGCCGGCGCGGGCGACGGATTCGCCGAGGCGTGTCATGACGTTCCTGAGGTGAGAAGGGGACGGTGGACGCGGACCAGTCTATTCGGACCGGTACCGCGCCCCCGCTGTCACACCCCCGCCCCCGTCACACCCCCCGGCTCACCGAGCTCATGTTGAAGTCCGGCACGCGCAGGGCGGGCGCCGCAGCCCGGGTGAAGTAGTCGCTCCACTCGCGCGGCAGCGTCGGCTCGGTGCGCCCCGCCTCGGTGGCGCGCGACAGCAGCGACACCGGGGACTCGTTGAAGCGGAAGTTGTTGACCTCGCCGACGACCTCGCCGTTCTCCACGAGATAGACGCCGTCCCGGGTCAGCCCGGTCAGCAGCAGCGACGCCGGGTCGACCTCGCGGATGTACCACAGGGAGGTCAGCAGCAGGCCGCGCTCGGTGGCCGCGACCATCTCCTCCATCGACCGCGTGCCGCCCGCGTCCAGGATCAGGTTGTCCACGAGCGGGGCGACTGGCAGGTCCGTGAGCCCGGCGCTGTGCCGCGTGGTCACCAGGTGCTCCAGCACGCCGTCGCGGATCCAGTCCACCGGACCCAGCGGCAGGCCGTTGTCGAAGACCGACGCGTCGTCCCCCGAGGCGGACGTGAGGACGAACGGCGCGCACTCCAGGCCCGCCGCCCGCGGGTCGCTGCGCAGCGTCAGCGGCAGCGGGGACAGCTTCTCCCCGACGCGGGTGCCGCCGCCGGTCTTCGAGAAGACCGTCCGGCCCTCCGCGGCGTCGCGCGCGGCGGCCGACCACATCTGGTAGACGAGCAGGTCCGCCACGGCAGTCGGCGGCAGCAGCGTCTCGTACCGCCCGGCCGGCAGCTCGATCTTCCGCTCGGCCCACGCCAGGCGCTGCGCCAGCTCGGCGTCCATCACGCGCGGGTCGACGTCCGTGAAGTCGCGGGTGGCCCGGCCCGCCCACGCCGAGCGCGTGCCGTCCGGCGACTTGGCGTTGAGCTCCAGGGTGCCGGCCGGCTGGTCGTGGCGCAGCCGCAGCCCGGCGGACGTGCCGAGGTAGTACGAGGAGACCTCGTGGTGGGCGAAGCCGTACAGCTCGCGGCCCGCGGCCCGCGCCCCGGCGAAGGACTCGCCGAGCGCGGGCGCGAAGGCGTCGAAGACGGCGGAGGACGTCTCGGCGGGCGCGGCCGTGAAGTCGGGGGAGTGCGGCACGCCCGTCACCAGCGGCTGGGCGTCCTCGGCCGGGCCGGCCTCGCGCGCGGCGGCCTCGGCGGCCCGCACCAGCGGCTCCAGCTCCCCGGCCGTGACGGCCGAGCGCGACACGACGCCCGAGGCGGTGCCCTCGGCGCCGTCGACGGTGGCGATCACCGTGACCGTACGGCCGCGGGTGACGCCGTTCGTCGTCAGGGCGTTGCGCGCCCAGCGCAGGTTGGCCGTGGAGCGCTCGCCGGCGATCACCATGCAGCCGTCGGCGCGGGACAGCTCCAGGGCCCGTTCGACGATCTCGTGCGGCTGGTTGCGAGGGCTCACTGACCCGCCTCCTCGGTGGTGTTCAAGATGTTGACGTTCTCGAAGAGGGCCGAGGGGCAGCCGTGGGAGACGGCCGCGACCTGGCCCGGCTGCGCCTTGCCGCAGTTGAACGCGCCGCCCAGCACGTACGTCTGCGGCCCGCCGACGGCCGCCATGGACCCCCAGAAGTCGGTGGTCGTGGCCTGATAGGCCACGTCCCGCAACTGCCCGGCCAGCCGCCCGTTCCGGATCGCGTACGCCCTCTGCTGCGTGAACTGGAAGTTGTACCGCTGCATGTCGATCGACCAGGAGCGGTCACCGACCACGTAGACGCCGCGCTCCACGCCGGAGATCAGCTCCTCCGTCGAGGGCCCGCCCTGCGCCGGCTGGAGCGAGACGTTGGCCATGCGCTGGACCGGGACGTGGGCGGGGGAGTCGGCGAAGGCGCAGCCGTTGGACCGCTCGAAGCCCGTGAGCTTCGCGATCCGCCGGTCCAGCTGGTAGCCGACCAGGACGCCGTCCTTGACGAGGTCCCAGGACTGGGCCTCGACGCCCTCGTCGTCGTAGCCGATCGTGGCGAGGCCGTGCTCCGCGGTCCGGTCGCCCGTCACGTTCATCAGCGGGGAGCCGTACTTCAGCTTGCCCAGCTGGTCGAAGGTCGCGAAGGACGTGCCCGCGTAGGCCGCCTCGTAGCCCAGCGCGCGGTCCAGCTCGGTGGCGTGGCCGACCGACTCGTGGATCGTCAGCCACAGGTTGGACGGGTCGACCACCAGGTCGTACGAGCCCGCCTCGACGCTCGGTGCGCGCATCTTCTCGGCCAGCAACTCGGGGATCTCCGCCAGCTCGGCGTCCCAGTCCCAGCCGGTGCCCGTCAGGTACTCCCAGCCGCGGCCGGCCGGGGGCGCGAGCGTGCGCATCGCGTCGAAGCCGCCGGTCGCCGGGTCGACCGCGACCGCCGTCAGCTGCGGGTGCACCCGGACGCGCTGCTGGGTGGTGGTCGTGCCCGCCGAGTCGGCGTAGAACTTGTTCTCCTGGACGGTCAGCAGGGACGCGTCCGCGTGCGCCACCCCGTCCGCCGACAGCAGCCGCGCGCTCCAGTCCGCGAGCAGCGCGCTCTTCTCCGCGTCCGGCACGTCGAAGGGGCTGACCTCGTACGACGACACCCACGTCCGGTCGGCGTGCACCGGCTCCCGCGCCAGCTCCACCCTCTCGTCGGAGCCCGCGGCCGCGATCACCTTCGCCGACAGCTTCGCCATCGCGACGGCCTGCCCGGCCACCCGCGCCGCCGCGTCCATCGTCAGGTCCACGCCCGACGCGAAGCCCCAGCTCCCGCCGTGCACCACCCGCACCGCATACCCCAGGTCGGTGGTGTCCGAGGTGCCCGCCGGCCGGGCGTCCCGCAGCCGCCAGGACGCGCTGCGCACCCGCTCCAGGCGGAAGTCCGCGTGGTCGGCCCCCAGGGCGCGGGCGCGCGCGAGGGCCGCGTCGGCGAGTTGCCGCAGCGGCAGCGCGAGGAACGACTCGTCGATTTCATGTGGCACGGATGGCCTCCCCTAGGCGTGCGATGTCTCCCGAAGACGCAGTGAATCACGCCGCACCACGCGCCGGGGCGGCCTTCCGCGCAGTTCAGGGGCGGACCGGGGCGCACTCCGGGAAGCGTCCTCCGCGGGCCGCGCCGCCTCGTGCGGCGCCGCTTTCTGTAGGGACCCGACAGGGACCGCCATGTGCTCCTGTTCGGGGCGGGCTGCGCGCCGTGCGCCGGGGCCAGATAGTTTTCGTACGGTACAGACGACCAATGGCAGCTGAATGGCAGCTACACGTGAAGGAAGGGTGGTCCTTTGAGCCGCTCGGTTCTGGTCACCGGAGGAAACCGGGGCATCGGCCTCGCCATCGCCCGCGCCTTCGCGGAGGCGGGCGACAAGGTCGCCTTCACCTACCGCTCGGGCGAGCCGCCGGCCGCCCTCCTGGAGCTGGGGTGCCTCCCCGTCAAGTGCGACATCACGGACCCCGAGCAGGTCGAGCAGGCCTACAAGGAGATCGAGGAGAAGCAGGGCGCGGTCGAGGTGCTGGTGGCCAACGCCGGCGTCACCCGCGACCAGCTGCTGCTGCGGATGTCCGAGGAGGACTTCACCTCCGTCGTGGACACCAACCTCACCGGCACCTTCCGGGTCGTCAAGCGGGCCACGAAGGGCATGCTGCGCGCCCGCAAGGGCCGCGTCGTGCTGATCTCCTCCGTAGTGGGCCTGCTGGGCTCCGCGGGCCAGGCCAACTACGCCGCCTCCAAGGCCGGCCTGGTGGGCTTCGCCCGCTCGGTCGCCCGTGAGCTGGGCTCCCGGAACATCACCTGCAACGTCGTCGCCCCCGGCTTCGTCGACACCGACATGACCCGCGTGCTCACCGACGAGCAGCGCGAGGGCATCACCAAGCAGGTCCCGCTCGCGCGCTACGCGCAGCCCGAGGAGATCGCCGCCTCGGTCCGCTTCCTCGCCTCCGACGAGGCCGCATACATCACTGGAGCCGTCATTCCTGTCGACGGCGGATTGGGCATGGGTCACTGAACGACATGAGTGGAATCCTCGCAGGCAAGCGCATCCTGGTCACCGGCGTCCTCACGGAGTCGTCGATCGCCTTCCAGGCCGCGAAGGTCGCCCAGAACGAGGGCGCCGAGGTCATCCTGACCGGCTTCGGCCGGCTCTCCCTGGTCGAGCGCATCGCCAAGCGCCTCCCCAAGGAAGCCCCGGTCATCGAGCTGGACGTCACCAACCAGGAGCACCTGGACGGGCTGGCCGGCAAGGTGCGCGAGCTCCAGGGCGAGGACGCCCGGATCGACGGCATCGTGCACTCCATCGCCTTCGGCCCCCAGGGCGCCTTCAACTTCCTGGAGGCCACGTGGGAGGACGTCTCCACGGCCGTCCAGGTCTCGGCGTACTCCTACAAGTCGCTGGCCATGTCCCTGCTGCCGCTGATGAGCGAGGGCGCCGCGATCGTCGGCCTGACGTTCGACGCGCAGATCGCCTGGCCGAAGTACGACTGGATGGGCGTGGCCAAGGCCGCCCTCGAGGGCACGAACCGCTACCTGGCGCGTGACCTCGGCCCCAAGGGCATCCGCTGCAACCTGGTCTCCGCCGGCCCCATCAAGTCGATGGCCGCCAAGTCCATCCCGGGCTTCGAGGAGCTCGCGGACGTGTGGAACCACCGCGCGCCCATCGGCTGGGACCTGGCCGACCCGGAGCCGGCCGGCCGCGGCGTCGTCGGCATGCTGTCGGACTTCTTTCCGCGCACGACGGGCGAGATCGTCCACGTGGACGGCGGCGTCCACATGATGGGGGCCTAGCACCCTCGCCGGGCGGAGTCCGGCGCAGCCGTCCGAAGCCTGTGAGGCCCTCCGGGGCCGAGCAGTGCGAGGGCGGCGTGCAGGAGAGGTCGGCGGCGTCCACATGATGGGGGCCTGAGCCGCTCCGCTGCGGTTCGCGGGCGTACGGGTTCGCGATCGGTCGGCTGCGGGCCGTGCGTGGCTGGTCGCGCAGTTCCCCGCGCCCCTGACGGGGCACAGGGCTGCCCCATGATGGCCGCCCCGGACCCGTAGCGCACGCCCGGTGCCCGTTCCGTTAGTCCGGAACGGGCACCGGGCTTTTCCGGCTCGTGCGGCGGGGCCCGCCCCCGCACACTGAAGGGCGGGAGGTACGCGCATGAGGTCCCCGCTCCGCCGCACCACGGCCCTGCTGTTCGCCGCCACGGCCCTGGCAGGCTCCACGGCCCCGGCCTTCCCCGTGGCCGCCGCGGCACCGGCCGCAGCCCGCACCGCCGCACCGGCCGCCGCCCGGCCGGGGGCCCGGCACGCCGAGTGCCGCACCCGCGTCCACGGCTCCCACGCCACCGCCCACTGCTTCAACGGCAACGCGACGACCGACCACGTCCAGCTGCACGTCGAGTGCGTGCGCTGGTGGGACCCGGACATGGACACCGCCCGGGCCGCCGTCGGCCCCGCCGGCCACGTATCCCTCGCGCAGCGCTGCTGGCTCGGCATACGCCACGCCTGGGTGACCCACCCCGCCGCCTGAGCCCGGCCGGCCGGCGCACTCAGCAGGCGCCGGCCACGCCCCGGCAGCCGAACGGATAGGCGCTCGCCTCCGCCCCCGCCGTCTCCTCGTCGCCCTCCTCGATGGCCGCGACCAGCCGCCCGTGATCCACGAGCCCCTCGGGCCGCAGCGCCGTGCCCACGCCCGCCCGCAGGAACTCGCGCATCACCCCGCCGAGGTCCGCGTACACCTCGGACATCACCTCGTTGTGCGCGGCGGAGACGACGGCCGCGTGCAGCGTGGCATCCGCCTCCACGAACCGCTCCGCGTCGCCCGAGCGCCACGCCTCCTCGCGCCGCTCCAGCAGCGCGGCCAGCTGCACCAGGTCCTGCTCGGTGCGGCGGCGGGCCGCGAGCCGGGCGGCCGAGGCCTCCAGGGCGCTGCGCAGCTCCGCCACGTGCAGCGGGTCGGCGTCGGCGAAGCGGCGGTTCATCACGCCGGCCAGCTCGCTCGTCGCGACGACGTACGTGCCCGAGCCCTGCCGGATGTCGAGCAGCCCGTTGTGCGCGAGGGCGCGCACCGCCTCGCGCACGGTGTTGCGGGCCACACCGAGCTGTTCGACCAGCTCGGGCTCGGTGGGGATGCGCGAGCCGACCGCCCACTCACCGGAGGTGATCTGGCCGCGCAGCTCGGCGATGACCTGGTCGACGAGGCAGGAGCGCCTGGGGGAGTTCAGTGGCATCGACAGCCTCCATTCATCCCATGATTCTATCTATGATGCGGTCATGGCATCTACGGCAGACGAAGACCTCAGAGCAGCCGGCACCTCCGCGCCCGCCCCCGCATCCGCCGCGCCCGCCGCCTCCCCGGCCGGTCCGGCCCGCCGGGCCCGGGGCGTCCCGCTCCTCGTCGTGGGCCTCGTCCTCGCCGCGCTCAACCTCCGCTCCGCCGTCACGAGCCTCGGCTCGCTCCTCAAGGAGGTCCGCGCCGACCTCGGCATGAGCGGGGCGGTGGCCGGCCTGCTGACGTCCGTGCCCGCCTTCTGCTTCGCCGTCTTCGGCCTCGCCGCACCCCGCCTGGCCCGCCGCTTCGGCCCCGCCGCCGTCGTCTGCGCCGGCATGGCGGCGATAGCCGCCGGCCTCGCCCTGCGCCCGTACGTGGGCGGGGTCCCCGGCTTCCTCGCCCTCAGCGTGCTCGCGCTCGCGGGCATCGCCGTCAGCAACGTCCTGATGCCGCTGGCCGTCAGGCGCTGGTTCCCCGACCGGGTCGGCCCGATGACCGGCCTGTACTCCATGGCCATCGCCGCGGGCGCGGCGGGCGCCGCGGCCGCCACCGTGCCGCTCGCCGACGCGATGGGCCACAGCTGGCGCCTCGGCCTCGGCTCGTGGGCGCTGCTCGCCGCCGCGGCCGTGGTGCTCTGGCTCGTGGTCGCCCGCCGTGACCGCACGGACCGCGCCGCGGCCCCCGCGGCCGCCGCGCAGGACGCCCCGCGCACCAGCATCACCCGCAGCCCCACCGCCTGGGCCCTCGGCATCTTCTTCGGCATCCAGGCCACCGGCGCCTACATCGTCATGGGCTGGATTCCGGCGATCTTCCGCGACGCCGGGGTGGCCCCCTCCACCGCGGGCGTCCTGAGCGCCGTCACGATGCTGACGGGCGTTCCGCTCGCCTTCGTGCTGCCGCGCCTCGCCGCCCGCCTGCCCCACCAGGGCGTCCTGGTCGTCATCCTGGGCTGCTTCGGCCTGGCCGGCTACGCGGGCCTGTGGCTGGCCCCGGCCGGGGGCGCCTGGGTCTGGGCCGTGCTGCTCGGCGTGTCCAACAGCGCCTTCACGCTCGCCCTGACGCTGATCGGCATGCGCGCCCGCACCGGCGGGGGCGTGGTGCGGCTGTCGGCGTTCGCCCAGAGCACCGGCTATCTGATCTCGATCCCCGGCCCGCTGCTCGTGGGCTGGCTCAACGAGCGCACCGGCGGCTGGGACGTGCCGCTCGCCCTCATGGCCGCACTGATGGTTCCTCAGATCGTGGCGGGCGTGCTGGCCGGCCGCGCCCGCACCGTCGAGGACGAGCTCTGACGGCGAGCTCTGACGGGGCCTGCCCGTTCCGCCCCCTCCTGCCCCGTACCGCCCCGGCCGCGGCCGCGGGGGCGCGGGGTGGGACACTGGTCCGCATGCAGCCTGTGCTCGATCCGAACCCCAAGAACGGCCAGAAGGCCCTGCTGACGATCCTCGGGGCGATGCTCGCCATCACCGTGGTCATCTCGGTCATCGCGACGGTGTTCTCCCCCTGACCGGCCCCTGACTACCCCTGCCGCTGACCCCTGCTCCCGGCCCTGGCGGTCCGCCTCCATGCGGGGGTGGGGCTAGCCCCCCGTCCCCTAGGGGGTCTGGGTCAGGGACAAGTGGGTGGTCCACCGGATGGGAGCGGGCCCCCGTTCTCCGTAGCTTCGTAGTACACCGCGACGCGGCGGTGCACAGAGCACTCGGAGGCGATCGATCCCATGCCCGCCGGTAGGAAAGTGACCGCCGGTCCGAAGGCCCGGGCCGCCGGCACGGTGCAGTCGGGCCTGCCGTGGTGGGCCCTCGCGCTCGCCGTCGCGGCCTTCACCGGCTTCTTCGCCCTCCTGGCCGCGCCCGCCTCCGCCGACCCCGGCCCGGACGCCGCCGGCGCGGGCACCGTCGCCCGCGTGGTCGCATTCGTCCAGCTGGCGCTGGGCGAGCTCGCCGCGTGACGCCGTGCGGGGCGCCCGCGCCGCTTCGGGTGGAAGCCCCCCAACACCCCGCGCCTCGCCGTGGGTTTCGTGCGAAGCTGGACGGCATGAGCTCCGAACCGACCCGCAGGATCGTCATTCTCCGGCACGCCAAAGCCGAATGGTCCGACGGCGACGACCACGAACGCCCCCTCGCGGACCGTGGCCGCAAGGACGCCCCGGTCGCCGGCCGCTGGCTCGCCGGGTCCGGCGTCACCCCCGGCCTGGCCCTCTGCTCCACCTCCGCCCGCACGCGCGAGACGTGGAAGCTCGCCGTCTCCGAGCTGCCCGAGCGCCCCCGGACGGCCTACGAGGAGCGGATGTACGAGGCCTCGCTCGGCGAGCTGATCGCCCTGCTCAACGAGGTCTCCGACGAGGTCCAGGACCTCGTCCTGATCGGGCACAACCCCGGCATGCACGCCCTGGCCGACGCCCTCGCGGGCGAGGCGGACGGCGATCTGCTGGCCCGGATGAACCGCTCCGGGTTCCCCACCGCCGCCATCGCGGTGCTGGCCTTCACCGGATCGTGGAAGTCCGTCGAGCACGGCGTGGGCCGCCTCGTCGCCTTCTGGGCGCCTCACGCGTAGCGGCTTGCCGCCGTTGCGGAGCGCGCGCCGGTCACGGTGCCGGCCTCTTCCGCCGGACCCTCGCCGCGGGGGCTTGTCGCCGTGGCGACGGACTGTTCTTCCGGGGATCCCGCCCGTTGCGGGCGGAGCACAAGTGCCCGCCGCAACGGCGAGGCACCCCGATGGCGAGGGTCCGGCGGAATCCGCACTCACCGGAACCGGCACGCCGGGCAGGTCACTCGTGCGTGCGCGCCGCCTCGACCTCTTCGCGGGTGACGCCCAGCAGATACAGCACCGTGTCCAGGAACGGCACGTTCACCGCCGTGTGCGCGGCCTGCCGGACCACCGGCTTGGCGTTGAAGGCCACGCCCAGCCCCGCCGCGTTGAGCATGTCGAGGTCGTTCGCGCCGTCGCCGATCGCCACGGTCTGCGCGAGCGGCACCCCCGCCTCGGCGGCGAACCGCCGCAGCAGCCGTGCCTTGCCCGCCCGGTCCACGATCTCCCCCGTGACCCGCCCGGTCAGCTTGCCGTCGGCGACCTCCAGGGTGTTCGCCGAGGCGAAGTCCAGGCCGAGCCGCTCCTGAAGGTCGTCGGTCACCTGGGTGAAACCGCCCGAGACCACGCCCACCTGGTAGCCGAGCCGCTTGAGGGTGCGGATCAGGGTCCGGGCGCCCGGCGTCAGCCGCACCTCCGCCCGCACCTTGTCCACCACGGACTCGTCCAGGCCCGCCAGCAGCGCCACCCGGGCGTGCAGCGACTCCTCGAAGTCCAGCTCGCCGCGCATCGCCCGCGCGGTCACCTCCGCGACCTCGGCCTCACAGCCCGCGTGCGCCGCGAACAGCTCGATGACCTCGTCCTGGATCAGCGTGGAGTCCACGTCCATCACGATCAGGCGCTGGGCCCGCCGCTGCAAGCCCGCCGCGACGACCGCGACGTCCACCCCGCGCTCGTGCGCCTCCAGCGCGAGCGCGGTGCGCAGCGCCTCGGTCTCCGTGCCGGACACCGCGAATTCCACGGCGGTCACGGGGTACTTGGCGAGCCGGAAGATGCGGTCGATGTTGCCGCCCGTGCCGGTGATCCGCGCCGCGATGGCCGCCGTCGACTCGGCGGTGAGCGGGTGCCCCAGCACCGTGACGTGGGAACGCCCGGTGCCGCGCGGGCGGTTGTCGCCCCGGCCCGAGATGATCTCCGCTTGCATCCGCATCGACTCGGCCCAGCTGTGCACCGTGGCCCGCAGCCCGCCCTCGGCGTTCGCGCCGCCCTCCGGCGCCGTGACCAGCGCGCACAGCGTGATCCGGCCCCGGGTGACGACCTGCTCGATGTCGACGACGTCGACGGCGTACGCGGCGAGCGTGTCGAAGAGCCCGGCGGTGATGCCCGGCCGGTCCTTCCCGAAGATCTTGACGAGGAGCGTCGGCTCGTCGTCGCTGGTTACGGGGGTGGCAGGCGAGGTCTGCGATGCACTCATGGTCCTCTTACCGTATCGGGCCCCGTACCCGATACGTACAGGTGTCCCGGGGAGCGGACGGCGAAGACCTGGCCTACTTCGTGTGAACCCCGCTCAACGCCGGCGTGGTGGCGGCCCGGGCGGCGGAGGCGGCGGTTCCTCGGGCGGCGGGGCGCCGTAGCGGTATCCGCTGCTCCGGGGCCGCCTCGGCGGCGGCAGGGGCCGGCCCGTCTGCGTCGGCGCGGTGGAGCGCTCGTCGGGCAGCAGGGGCCGCTTGTACGGGTTGGTGTCGTCCCGCGCGGGCCGCCCCGGCGAGGGGCGGTACGGGCCCGGGGGCCCCGCGGCCTGCGGGTGGGCCGTGCCCGCCGCGGCCGGGCGGGCCGCCGGGGCCGCTCCCGGCCTCCGGAGCACCGCCCGCCGCCCCGCCGTCCCCGTCGCGCACGCCAGCAGGCCCCCCAGAGCCCCGGCGGCGGCGCCCCACGCGGCGCCCAGGGCCAGCGCCATCGGGGCGTTGCCCCGGAGCTCCAGGCCCGCTCCGAAGACGTCGAAGCTCAGCACCGACAGGCTCGCGTCCGCCTTCACGCGGGTCGCCAGCACCAGCAGCGGCAGGGCCGCGGCGGTCGCGAGCCCCAGGGCCACGGCGCAGCGCGCGGCGAACGCCGTCACCCCCAGACCGTCCCGCGGCGTACGGACCGCGGTGAGCACCCCGACGCACAGCATCATCAGCACGCAGCCCACCGCCAGCAGCCACACCAGCGAGTCGAGCTCCGCCAGCCGCCCCAGCGTGACCGGCTCGTCGGCCCGCGCGCTGAGCAGCTCGTCCAGCGGCGAGGGCAGCACCTTGGTGAGCGCGCCGCTGGCCGTACCGCGCCAGGAGACGAACAGCCCCAGCGGCACCGCGAGGAACACCCCGTTCGGCGCCCCGAGCAGCGCCGCCCCGAGGACCCGCTTCGGGGCGTCGTCCCCGGCGGCCGCGTACGCCGCGGCGGCCAGGCCCGCCGCCACCGCCAGGACGAGCACCGCGCACAGCGCCGACACCGCGGGCCGCACCCCGCGGTGCAGCACCTCCCAGCCGCGGGGGAGCGGGGCGCGCCGCGCGGCCAGCACCGCGATCAGCAGCACGCCCAGCACCCAGGCCGCGCCGCCGAGCAGCGAGGGCCCGGTCCGGACGCTGAAGCCGACGGCCGCCTTGGCGTTCACCAGCCCCGTGAGCCGGTCCGGCAGCCCGCCCGCGATGTCCCCGATGTCGCCGATCCCCGGGATCTCCAGCTTGGGACCGCTCCCGCCCCCGCCGCCCCCGAGACCGAGGCCGCTCCCGTCGAAGGTGATCGAGTCCTCCCCGGCCCAGGCGAGGCCGGCGAGCAGGACGAGAAACAGGACGGCCACTGAGGCGGCCCGTACGGCGAGCTCTCCGGCGCCGATCGTGGCACCGGCCCGGCGCAACGATCGCGTAAAGATCATTCCCAGCAGGAGGGCGCCCACGAGGCTCACTCCCAGTGGCGCGATATCGATGGCGGTGTGCGCCCCGGCGCCCTTCAGTCCGAATGCTTCAATATCGCCCGAAGGCATGAGGGATCCGCCTACGGCCAGCACGACGGCCGCCGCCGTCATCGGCCCGAGCGCGCCCGCCGCATCCGCGCCCAGCAGGTGCAGCCCCAGTGCGGCGATCCCGGCCATGGCCAGAAAAGCCCAGCTCACAGCGGCAATGGAAGTCAGCAGCAGCTCCGCCGGGCGCGCTGTGCGCCGGCCCCCGTCCATGCTCATCACGGCCCCCCGTGCCGGTCAGCAACCTGGCTGTTGCCCGGATACGCATGATCCGTACATATCCGTGGCGGTAACTACTCTCAGGGTGCGTTTCGGTGGCGTCAACGGTGCCTGTTACACGGTCGCGGCAATCCCCGACTTTCGGTTCGGGGACTGTGCCTGAAATAGTTCCTCCCGATGTTCGCCATCCCTAGACTCCCCTTGCAGGGGGCTCATCGGGGGACAAGTAGTGGGGCATGGAGTGCCGGAACTCGTACTGGAATTGAATGGACAGACCTGGACGCTCGATCCGTCCAGGTCCTACACCCTCGGGCGGGATCCGCAGGGTGACATGGTGCTACAGGACGCGCGCGTCTCGTGGCGGCACGCCACCGTACGGTGGGAGGGCCGCAGTTGGGTCATCGAGGACCACGGCAGCACCAACGGCACGTACGTGCAGGGCCAGCGGATCCACCACATGGAGATCGGCCCCGGCTCGACGGTGCACCTGGGCAACGCGACGGACGGCCCGCGGCTGAATCTCACCGCGGGCGCCGCCGGCGCCGGAGTGGGAGCCCCCGCCGCGGACCTCTACAGCGCGCAGACGGCCATGGCCGCGCCGCTGCAGCAGCAGGCCCCGCCGCAGCAGGCGCCGCACCAGCCGCCGCAGCACCAGCAGCCCGGCGCCTGGCAGCAGCCGGGGCAGCAGCCCCAGCAGTACCAGCAGCCGCAGCAGGGCGGCTGGCAGCAGCAGCCCCAGCAGGCCTACGTCCCCCAGCAGCCGGGCCCCGGTGGTCCCGGCGGCCAGCAGCCCCCCGCGCACGGCGGCGCGCCCTCGCAGGGCGGCGCCCCGCCCGTCTACGGCGACCGCAGCCCCACGAGCTTCCACCAGATGGCCGTCGGCCGCGGCACGATGCGCATCGGCCGTGCCCTGGAGAACGAGCTGGTCGTCTCCGACCTCCAGGTCTCCCGCCACCACGCCGAGTTCCGCGCCACCGGCGACGGCCGGTTCGAGATCGTCGACCTCGGCAGCCACAACGGCACCTACGTCAACGGCCAGCCGGTCCGCCAGCAGGTCATCGGCCCCAACGACATCGTCGGCGTCGGTCACTCCACCTTCCGCCTGGTCGGCGACCGCCTGGAAGAGTTCGTCGACACCGGCGACGTCTCCTTCTCCGCGCGCCACCTCACGGTCACCGTCGACGGCGGCAAGCAGATCCTCAAGGACGTCTCCTTCGGCGTCCCGGAGAAGTCCCTCATCGCCGTCATCGGCCCCTCGGGCTCCGGCAAGTCCACCCTGCTCAAGGCGCTCACCGGCTACCGGCCCGCCAACCAGGGCGACGTCCTCTACGACAACCGGAACCTGTACAAGCAGTTCGCCGAGCTGCGCCAGCGCATCGGTCTGGTCCCGCAGGACGACATCCTGCACAAGGAGCTCACCGTCCGGAAGGCGCTGCGCTACGCCGCCAAGCTCCGCTTCCCCGGCGACACCGCGGCCTCCGAGCGCGAGGCCCGCATCGACGAGGTGCTGCGCGAGCTCAAGCTCGACATCCACAAGGACAAGAAGGTCACCGCCCTCTCCGGCGGCCAGCGCAAGCGCGTCTCGGTCGCCCTGGAGCTGCTGACCAAGCCCTCGCTGATCTTCCTGGACGAGCCCACCTCCGGCCTCGACCCGGGCATGGACCGCGACGTCATGCAGCTGCTGCGCGGCCTCGCCGACGACGGCCGCACCGTCCTCGTGGTCACGCACTCCGTCGCCGAGCTGGCGCTCTGCGACAAGCTGCTCGTCATGGCCCCCGGCGGCTCCGTCGCCTACTTCGGCCCGCCCGAGGAAGCCCTCAACTTCTTCGGCTACGAGACCTGGGCGGACGTCTTCTCGGCCTTCGAGAACTACCGCGACTACGACTGGTCGGGCCGCTGGCGCGGCTCGCAGCACTACCAGATGTACGCCGCCGACATCGACGCCGTCGCCCCGCAGTCCGTCCACGTCCAGCCGCAGATGGTGCGCCCGCCGAAGGCCCAGAGCTGGGGCTCCCAGCTGTGGACCCTGATGCGCCGCTACTCCTCCGTCATCGCCTCGGACCGCGGCTTCATGGCGCTGATGCTGATCCTCCCGGCCGTCCTCGGCGGCGTGAGCACGGTGATCCCGTCCGACTTCGGGCTCGGTCCCGCCACCAAGGGCCACTTCAACCAGGACGCCGGCACGATCATGCTGATCCTCGCGGTCGGCATGTGCTTCTCCGGAGCCGCCAACTCCGTCCGTGAGCTGATCAAGGAACGGGTCATCTACGAACGGGAACGGGCCGTCGGCCTCTCCCGCTCCGCCTACCTGATGTCCAAGGTCGTCGTCCTCGGCCTGATCACCGCGGTGCAGGGCGCCCTCATCTGCGCCATCGGCTTCTCGGTCCGCAAGCTGCCGGAGAGCGGACTGGTCTTCAAGGCCGCGCCCGCCGCCGAGCTCTGCCTGGTGATCATCGCCCTGGGCTTCACCTGCATGATGATCGGCCTCGTCATCTCCGCCCTGGTGAAGACCGCCGAGAAGACCATGCCGCTGCTGGTCATGTTCGCGATCGTCCAGGTCGTCTTCACCGGCATCCTGTTCAAGATCTACGACTCGCCCGGCGTCGAGCAGGTCGCCTGGCTGATGCCGGCCCGCTGGGCCATCGCCGGCGCCGGCACCACGCTGGACCTCTCGCACGTCATGGCCCCGTTCGACAAGAGCAGGCCCCCCAAGCTCGACCCGCTCTGGGAGCACACCGCCACCCAGTGGGGCATCGACATCGTGGCCCTCATCGTCATCGGCGTCGCCTGCGGATTCGCGGTCGCACGTTTGCTGCGCCGTCACGAGCCGGAGGTCATGCGCAAGTAGTCGCACGCCTTCCGTACGCGCCGAAGGGCGGCACCCGCAATCGGGTGCCGCCCTTCGGCGTTGTCGTCCGCGCTCGCGCTCTTAGTAGGCGGAGTTCACGTTGTCCATCGAGCCGTACACCTTGGCCGCGTAGTTGCAGGCGGCGGTGATGTTGGCGACCGGGTCGTAGATGTTCCAGGACGTGCCCTCGACGTGGTACGCCTTGAAGGTCGGGTCGATCACCTGGAGCAGGCCCTTGGACGGGATGCCCTTGGCGGCGTTCGAGTCCCAGTTGTTGATGGCGTTCGGGTTGCCCGTCGACTCCCGCATGATGTTGCGGTAGATGCCGTTGTAGGAGCCCGGGATGCCCTTGGCCTTCATGATGTCCAGGGCTTCCTTGATCCAGCCGTCAAGGTTGTTGGCGTAGGTCTTCGGGGCCGGGGCGGCCGGGGCGGCCTGGACCGGCTTGCGCTCGGCGGACCGGCTGGCGGCCTCCTTGTCGGCGCGCTCCTTGTCGGCCTTGGCCTTGGCGGCGGCCGCGTCGGCGTCCGCCTTCTTCTTGGCCTCGGCCTCGGCCTTCGCCTGCTTGGCAGCGGTCTCGGCCTGCTTGCCGAGGTGCTCCTGCTGCTCCTGGGTGCCGAAGGCCTCCGCGCTCCACGCGACCGGCTTCACGCCGATGGACTGGGCGCTGGTCGCGGTGTCCGAGGAACCCGGTATCGCGGCGAACGTCAGGGCCGCGACGCCCGCGGCGGCGATGCCCGCGGTGGTGAACTTCTGGATCTTGGTCAGGCGGCTATAGCCAGAGATGGGGGAGCGCATGATTGTGCTGAACCTCTTCTGTTCGCTTCAAGTCGCAGTGGCCCGGATCGGCGCGAAAAAGCGCCGCGTCTCGATCGACGGCGCCGTGCAACGTGAGAATTCTTAGCGGCCGCAAAAAGGTTCGGCAAAGGAGTGACGTACTACCCGGCTTCGTTGCCGAGGGGCTGGCGGGGAGGGCCCGCGGGAAGGTCAAAAGGGCCCCTGCCACCCGCTTACGCCGGATTTATCTCTCCACTATGCGTGGTCGTAGGTGACGTGCGTCCTATGTGCGGCGTCACACCGGGCGAGCGCTCCCGTCGCCCGGCGTGACCGGCCCCGCACGCAGGGTGCCTCCCTGGAGTTACACTTCCACCAGCACCTGACCGAGGCTCTTGCGCACCAGGTCCGGCACCTCGCAGTCGTCCGCCGGATAGCCGACCGGGATCACCGCGAACGCCTTCTCGTTCACCGGCCGCCCCAGCGCCTCCGACAGGAACCGCATCGGGCTCGGCGTGTGCACCAGCGCCGCGAGCCCCGACAGGTGCAGCGCCGACAGCAGCATCCCGACCGCGATGCCGACCGACTCGTCCACGTAGTAGTGCTTGCGCTTCTCCCCGCCCTCACCCAGCCAGTACCGCTGCTGGAAGACCACGATCAGCGCCGGCGCGTCCGTCAGGTGCGGCTTGACCTCGTCCGTGCCCAGCGGCCGCAGCGCCTCCAGCCACTCCTCGCCCAGCCGGCCCGCGTACGAGCGCTGCTCCTCTTCCTCCGCGGCCGCCCGGATGCGCCGCCGCACCCCGGCGTCCTTCACCAGGACGAAGGTCCACGGCTGCTGGTGCGCCCCCGAGGGCGCGGTGGCCGCGCACGCGATCGCGTCCCGCACCACCTGCTCCGGCACCGGGTCCGGCGAGAACTGCCGTACGGTCCGGCGCCGCCCCATGCGCTCGCGCAGCTCCGCGGCGCGGGCGAGGGACTCGGCGGTGGGCATGCGCTCGGGGCGGTAGGCCACGGGCCGGTAGGGATCGCCGTGGGTGGGTGTCCACTCGGTTGGTATAGACATGACGAGAACATGCCCGCTACCTCGTTGTGGGCAATCGTCCCCTCATACGGAACGGAACCGGCGGGCACCACCGGCCCGCCGGCAGGACCACCGGCCTAGGGCTGGGGAACCAGCTCCCGGCCGTCGGCGGCCCGATCCGCCCGGCCCGGCACCCTCGGTACCGTGATCCCATGACCACCGGCCCCCGCTCCGGCCTCACGGCCGTGAGCACCGCACTCCTCGCCATGAGCAGACACCTCCAGGTGCACGACGTGCTCAAGACGATCGTCGTCTCCGCCCGGGAGCTGATCGGCGCCCGGTACGCGGCCCTGGGCGTCCCCGACGACCACGGCGGCTTCGCCCAGTTCGTCGTCGACGGCGTCAGCGACGAGCAGTGGAAGGCCATCGGCCCCCTGCCCCGCCAGCACGGCGTCCTCGCCGCGATGATCCAACAGGCCACCCCCGAGCGCCTCGCCGACGTCCGCGCCGACCCCCGCTTCGGCGGCTGGCCGGCCGCCCACCCCAACATGCGCGACTTCATCGGCATGCCGGTCGCCGACGGCGACGAGATCCTCGGCGCCCTCTTCCTCGCCAACAAGAAGCGCCCCGACCGCCCCGGCGAGCCGCCCTGCGGCCTGGAGGAAACCGCGCCCACCTGCGGCTTCACGGCGGAGGACCAGGAGCTGCTGAGCGTGCTGGCCCAGCACGCGGCCATCGCCCTCACCAACGCCCGCCTCTACGAGCGCAGCCGTGAGCTGACCATCGCCGAGGAGCGCGCCCGGCTCTCCCACGAGCTGCACGACGCCGTCGCCCAGAAGCTCTTCTCCCTGCGCCTGACCGCCCAGGCCGCCGCCGCGCTCGTCGACCGCGACCCGGCCCGTGCCAAGGAGGAGCTCCACGAGGCCGCCAGGCTCGCCGCGGAGGCCACCGACGAGCTCCGCGCCGCGGTCGTCGAGCTGCGGCCCGCAGGGCTGGACGAGGACGGCCTCGTCGCCACCCTGCGCACCCAGGTCCAGGTCCTCGACCGCGCCCACACCGCCAAGGTCACCTTCGCCTCCCACGGCATACGGGCCCTGCCTGCCGCCCAGGAGGAGGCGCTCCTGCGCGTCGCCCAGGAGGCCCTGCACAACGCCCTGCGCCACTCCGGGGCGGACCGCGTCCAGGTCACCCTCACCCGGGCGGGGCAGGGCGCGGCCCTGTGCGTGGCCGACGACGGCTGCGGCTTCGAGCCCGAGGCCGTCCGCAAGGCCGGGCGCCATCTGGGCCTGGTGTCGATGCGGGACCGTGCCAGCGGCGTCGGCGGCAGTCTGACCGTTACCTCGGAGCCCGGCCTGGGCACCGCGATCGAGATGGAGGTGCCCGGTGGCTGAGGACGTCATCCGTGTGGTGCTGGTGGACGACCACCAGGTGGTCCGCAGGGGCCTGCGCACCTTCCTGGAGGTCCAGGACGACATCGAGGTGGTGGGGGAGGCCGCGGACGGCGCCGAGGGCGTCGAGCGCGCGGAGGAGCTGCGCCCGGACGTCGTCCTCATGGACGTGAAGATGCCCGGCATGGACGGCATCGAGGCGCTGCGCCGGCTGCGGGAGCTGGAGAACCCCGCGCGGGTGCTGATCGTCACCAGCTTCACCGAGCAGCGCACGGTCGTCCCCGCCCTGCGCGCGGGCGCGGCGGGCTACGTCTACAAGGACGTGGACCCCGACGCCCTGGCGGGGGCGATTCGCTCGGTGCACGCCGGGCACGTCCTGCTCCAGCCCGAGGTGGCCGGGGCGCTGCTGTCGCAGGACGAGCCCGGTGGCGGCGGCCACGGGCGGGGCAACGCGCTGACCGAGCGCGAGCGGGAGGTGCTGGCGCTGATCGCGGACGGCCGGTCCAACCGGGAGATCGCGCGGGCGCTGGTGCTCTCGGAGAAGACCGTCAAGACCCACGTGTCGAACATCCTGATGAAGCTGGATCTCGCCGACCGCACGCAGGCGGCCCTGTGGGCCGTCCGACATGGGATCGGAGCCTGATCAGAGGTGGCGCGCGGCAAAACGGAACGTCGCATTCTGATCAGAGATTCATACGACCGTGTGGCTGTAGCCCCGGCCCCGCAACCCGAATGGCCGCAGCCCGTTCTCCATGGCGTACGCGGCGGCTGGCCGTGGCAACGCCCTAGGAAGGTCATTAGAAGAGTGAAGAACATGAAGAAGGCCGCAGTCCTCACCATCGCCGCCGGCGGTCTCGCCATCGCCGGTGCGGGCATTGCTTCCGCGCACGAGGCTGACGGCAAGGCGATCGGCAACCCGGGCGTCGTCTCCGGCAACGTGGTCCAGGTGCCCGTGCACGTCCCCGTGAACGTCTGCGGCAACACCATCAGCGTGGTCGGTGTCCTCAACCCGGCCGCTGGCAACTTCTGCATCAACAAGTAAGCCCGGCGCATCCGTCTGCCCGGTGGTGCGTCGCATAGCCGGGCAGGCGCGGGCGAGCAATCGTCCGAACGAGGGCAACACCGCCGATGGCCGTGCCGTCGGCGGTGCGCTGGCGTTCATCACTACGCGACCCCGCGGCTGGGGCCGCTGAGAACGTCAGCAGAAGGAAGACCCTCCATGAACAGTGCCAAGAAAGCAGCCCTCGCTCTGGCGGTCACAGGGCTCGCCGTAGGTTCCACCGCGGCCGTCGCCTCCGCGCACGACCACGGTGGCCGCCAGGTGCTCCAGCACCGCCACCACCCGGGAGGCGCCATCGCCAACGGCGTCGCCAAGGGCTCGCCGGGCGTCGTCTCCGGCAACGTCATCCAGGTGCCGATCCAGATCCCGCTGAACGTCTGCGGCAACAGCATCGACATCATCGGCCTGCTCAACCCGACCTTCGGGAACACCTGCGTCAACGCAGCCCCCGGCTGGGACGAGTTCCACGCCCACCGCGAGTTCCACGGCCACGGCCACGGAGGTGGCCACGACAAGCACGGCCACGACGGCGGCTGGGGCGGTCACGGTGACCACGGCGGTCACGGCGACCACGACGACGACTGACCGTAAAGGCGTAACGGAAAGGCCCCGCGGACCTCAGGGACCGCGGGGCCTTCCCGCGCCCGCGACCCCGTCCCCCCCCCGTCCGCGGTCACGGCCTCAGTGCCGCCTGCGGGCCCGCTCCTCGACGATCGCGTTGTACGCGGCCACCTGGGCCCGCCGCGCCGTCCGCTCCACCGGCCGCAGCGCCTGCGCCCGTGCCGCTATCTCCGACGCGCTCACCGCGGCCCCGTGCTCGCGGCCGCCGCCGTCCCCCGGCGCGTGGGCGATCGCGATCAGCGCTCCCACGCGCTGCGCCAGCTCCAGCACCCGCACCGCCCG
The DNA here is from genome assembly GCF_044336695.1 of Streptomyces sp. SCA2-17. NCBI lineage: Bacteria > Bacillati > Actinomycetota > Actinomycetes > Kitasatosporales > Streptomycetaceae > Streptomyces > Streptomyces sp. SCA2-17. The sequence goes on along the minus strand of NZ_CP117521.1, from coordinate 1,136,577 downwards.
CGGCGGATATCCCGGGGCCAGCACCTCGCCCCCGCGCTCCGCGCGCGCCCGGTACGCCTCCAGGGCCGCCTGCGCCACCGGCCCCGAGCCCGCCACGTCCAGCCGGGTGAGCACCTCCGTGGCGTCCCGCAGCGCCTCCGCGAGCTCCCGCTCGGCCTCTCCGAGCGAGGGCACGTCCGCCGGGTGCGCGTCCCGCGCGGGCAGGCAGTGCCAGAGCACCTCGACGTGCACGTCGCCCTCCGGCCCGGCCTCGTACACCTCCGGTACGAGCCCCAGTGCGGCTCCCGTGGCGACGACCGCCTCGCCGGCCTCCAGGGCGCGTGCGTTGAACTCCGGCGGGCCGCTCAGGCCCAGCGGGTGCCCGGGCGCGGGCAGCGCGAGGCGAAGCCCCGTGGCCCCGAGGGCCCGCAGCCGGCCCAGCGCGAGCGTCAGGCCGACGGGCCCGGATTCACCGGGAAGGCCCACGACGCGGTGGACGGCGTCATCTCCGGTGATGTGGTGCGCGGCGTCATCAGGTGCGGCAAATCCCGCAATAAGGGCATTTCCCCACGCGGTGAGGCGTCCTGAGCGATGTTCATCGAGCATGGTCACCAGCCTAAGGACTGGCGCCCCCGGTGGGTGGCGTAGGTTTTCCCTGGGGGCTGCGCTTACCGGCGCCGCGACGACGAGACTGCAATGGGAGACAACGCGCTCATGAGCGAAGTGCTGGAACTGGTGGACGTATCCGTGGTCCGCGAGGGCCGGGCTCTGGTGGACCAGGTCTCCTGGTCGGTCAAGGAGGGAGAGCGCTGGGTCATCCTGGGCCCCAACGGCGCCGGCAAGACCACCCTCCTGAATGTCGCCTCCAGCTACCTCTTCCCGACCACCGGCACGGTCAAGGTCCTGGGCGAGAAGCTGGGCTCCGTGGACGTCTTCGAGCTGCGCCCGCGCATCGGCGTGGCGGGCATCGCCCTGGCGGACAAGCTGCCGCGCAGCCAGACCGTCCTGGAGACCGTCCTCACCGCCGCCTACGGCATGACGGCCACCTGGCAGGAGAACTACGAGGAGGTCGACGAGCAGCGCGCCCGCGCCTTCCTCGACGTCCTCGGCATGACCGAGCTGCTGGACCGCAAGTTCGGCACCCTCTCGGAGGGCGAGCGCAAGCGCACCCTCATCGCCCGCGCGATGATGACCGACCCCGAGCTGCTGCTGCTCGACGAGCCCGCCGCGGGCCTCGACCTCGGCGGCCGCGAGGACCTCGTCCGCCGCCTCGGCCGGCTCGCCCGCGACCCGCTCGCCCCCTCGATGATCATGGTGACGCACCACGTCGAGGAGATCCCCGCGGGCTTCACCCACGTCCTGATGATCCGCCAGGGCAAGGTGCTGGCCGCGGGCCCCGTCGAGCTGGAGCTCACCTCCCGCAACCTCTCGCACTGCTTCGGCCTCCCGCTGGTCGTCGAGCGCAAGGGCGACCGCTGGACGGCCCAGGGCCTGCCGCTCTCCTGACGCCGCGCCGGACCGGGGCGCCCCGCCGCGGGCGCCCTGTCCCGGGGCGCCCGCCCCGCCTACCATGACCTTGTGGACACATGGGTGTGGTGGCTGGTGGCCGCCGTCGGACTGGGCATCCCGCTGGTGGTGACCGCGATGCCCGAGTTCGGCATGCTCGCGATCGGCGCCGTCGCCGCCGCCGTGACCAATGCGCTCGGCGCGGGCACCGTGGCGCAGTTCATCGTCTTCGCGGCCGTCTCGGTCGCCCTCATCGCCGTCGTCCGGCCGATCGCCATGCGGCACCGCGCCCAGCGGCCCGCCCTGGCGAGCGGCATCGAGGCCCTCAAGGGCCGGCAGGCCGTCGTCCTCGAACGGGTCGACGGCAACGGCGGCCGCATCAAGCTCGCGGGCGAGACCTGGTCGGCCCGCTCCCTGGACGAGGACCGCGTCTTCGAGGCCGGCGAGCACGTCGACGTCGTCGAGATCGAGGGCGCGACGGCCCTCGTCATGTGACGCGCGATCCGACGCGGCCCCATGAAGTGCCGTCAACGCCTGCACGGCGGTCCCGCGTTCTGAAAGACTCGAACTGGATCAGCCCGGTCCACCCGATCAACGACCAGCGGCACGGGGAGCCCCGATGGAACCGATCATCATCGTCCTGATCATCTTGGTGGTGCTCGTCTTCATCGCCCTCATGAAGACGGTGCAGGTCATCCCGCAGGCCAGCGCCGCCATCGTGGAGCGCTTCGGCCGCTACACCCGCACCCTCAACGCCGGCCTGAACATCGTCGTCCCCTTCATCGACTCCATCCGCAACCGCATCGACCTCCGCGAGCAGGTCGTGCCGTTCCCCCCGCAGCCGGTGATCACCCAGGACAACCTGGTCGTCAACATCGACACCGTCATCTACTACCAGGTGACCGACGCCCGCGCCGCCACGTACGAGGTCTCCAGCTTCATCCAGGCCATCGAGCAGCTCACCGTCACCACCCTGCGCAACATCATCGGCGGCATGGACCTGGAGCGGACCCTGACCTCCCGCGAGGAGATCAACGCCGCCCTGCGCGGCGTCCTCGACGAGGCCACCGGCAAGTGGGGCATCCGCGTCAACCGCGTCGAGCTCAAGGCCATCGAGCCCCCGACCTCCATCCAGGACTCGATGGAGAAGCAGATGCGCGCCGACCGCGACAAGCGCGCCGCGATCCTCACCGCCGAGGGCATCCGCCAGTCCCAGATCCTCACCGCCGAGGGCGAGAAGCAGTCCGCGATCCTGCGCGCCGAGGGTGAAGCCCGGGCCGCCGCGCTGCGCGCCGAGGGCGAGGCCCAGGCCATCCGTACGGTCTTCGAGTCCATCCACGCCGGCGACGCCGACGAGAAGCTGCTCGCCTACCAGTACCTCCAGATGCTCCCGAAGATCGCCGAGGGCGACGCCAACAAGCTCTGGATCGTGCCCAGCGAGATCGGCGACGCCCTCAAGGGCCTCAGCGGCGCCGTCGGCAGCCTCAACCCCACGGCCGGCGCGCCCAAGATCCGCAAGGACTCCCCGCGCCGCGAGCAGCCGGGCATCGACTGACGATTCGACCTCGACCGGCAGCCGCTCTCTCCTGCATGATCAACGAGGCCCCCCGACCTGTCATGGCGGGGAGGCGACAAACGGATCATGAAGGAGATGGCCTTGTCCATCTGGGAAGCACTCGCGGTCTTCGCCGCCGGCATCGGCGCCGGCACCATCAACACCATCGTCGGCTCCGGCACCCTGTTCACCTTTCCGGTGCTCCTCGCCATCGGCCTGCCGCCGGTGACCGCCAACGTCTCCAACACCATCGGCCTGGTCACCGGCAACATCAGCGGCGCCGTCGGCTACCGGCGCGAGCTCCGCGGCCAGGGCGCCCGAGCCGTCCGCCTCGGCCTCACCGCCCTCGTCGGCGGCCTCGCCGGAGCCGTCCTGCTCCTCGCCCTGCCGTCCAAGGCGTTCAACGCGATCGTGCCCGCTCTCATCGGCATCGCCCTCGTCCTCGTCATCCTCCAGCCCCGGCTCGCCAAGGCGCTCGCCCGCCGCCGCGAACGCAACGGCACCGAAGCGACCTCCCACCCCGACGGCGGCCCCGCCCTCCTCGTGGGCCTGCTCCTCGCCAGCGCCTACGGCGGCTACTTCGGAGCGGCCCAAGGAGTGCTCTACCTCTCCCTGATGGGCCTGCTGCTCCGCGAGGACCTCCAGCGCATCAACGCCCTCAAGAACATCCTGGCCGTCGTCGTCAACGGCGTCGCCGCCCTGTTCTTCGTCTTCGTCGCCCACGTCGACTGGACCGCCGCCCTCCTCATCGCCGCCGGATCCACTCTCGGCGGCCAGATAGGAGCCAAGGTCGGCCGCCGCCTGTCACCCACGGCGCTGCGCGGCGTCATCGTCGTGGTGGGCGTCGTCGCCATCGTGCAGATGGTGCTGCGCTAAGCCGCGGCGCTGCGGCGGCCGGGGGCACCGTACGCCCCCGCCGCCAGCAGCAGCGACTCCGCCGGAGTGGGCTCGAACGGGAGCTTCAGCAACGGCATCCCCGCCTGCTCCGGCGTCCGGTCCGCCTTGCGGTGGTTGTCCTCCGCGCACGCCGCGACCGTATTCAGCCAGCTGTCCTCGCCCCCGCGGGACCGCGGCACCACGTGGTCCACCGTCGTGGCCCGCCGCCCGCAGTACGCGCACCGGTGTCCGTCCCGCACCAGCACCCCCCGCCGCGACCAGGGCGCCCGTCTTCGGAACGGCACCCGTACATACCGGCAGAGCCTGATCACCTGCGGCGCGGGAACGTCGACCGCAGGGCCCCGCACCCGGCGCCCCGGGCGGGCCTGCTCGACCACGGCCTTGCCCTGAAGGACGAGCACCACCGCACGCCGCAGCGACACCGTCGCCAGCGGCTCGAAGCTCGCATTGAGGACCAACGTCTCCCGCATCCCGGCCACCTCCCGGCTCACCCCGCCCCAGCGGCGAGATGGCTCAACTGTGCCGGTGCCGTCGCGGCCCGGACAACGCAATTTCCTTACACAAAAAGGAAGTTGAGGTGAATGGGAGGGGTGTGAGCAGGGAGGGAACGGGGGGCAACGCTCCGGGCCCTTCCCCCGTAACGCACACGGGCCCGGAGCGTACGGCAGCGGACGCGGTCGCCCGGCACGCAGCCCGGCTCCGGCAGACCGCGGACGCAACTGCGCCCCGCCGCCCCCGCCACTGCGGTGTCCACTGCCCGACGGCCATGCGGGGCCGTCAGCCATGCACCACTGTGCGATCCAAGGGCGGCGGGGCGCAACGGAATTTCCGCGGCCACGCCGGGCCGTGCCGGGCCCGCGTCGGCGGGGCGGGTCCGCCCGGGGGCCTCAGCCCGCGGCCGGCACCTCGTACTCACCGATCAGCTGGGCGCGGCCCAGCGCGTGGAACCGCAGGTGGAAGCCCACCACGGCCGGCGACGCGTCCGCGTCCGGGCCAAGCTTCTCCCCGTCCACGGCGTACACCGTGAACACGTAGCGGTGCGGGCCGTCGCCCGCCGGCGGAGCGGCCCCGCCGAAGTCCCGCGTGCCGTAGTCGTTGCGCGCGTGGACCACGCCCGCCGGCAGCCCCTTCATGTCCCCGCTGCCCGCACCCGCCGGCAGCTCCGTCACCGAGGCCGGGATGTCGAACAGCACCCAGTGCCAGAATCCGCTGCCCGTCGGCGCGTCCGGGTCGTAGCACGTCACCGCGAAGCTCTTCGTGCCCGCGGGGAATCCCTCCCAGCGCAGGTGCGGAGACGTGTTCCCCCCGCTGTGGACCTGATCCCGGCCGAGCGTCCCACCGTCCGTCAGATCGTCGCTCACCACCGTGAACGAGGGCACCGGCGGGTGGAAATCGTGGGGGAGCGGCCGTCGCTTCTGCTCGGACACCTCTGGGCCTCCTGTAACGCGCGGAATGCTGGGGATCACCAGCGTGCGGATCCTGCGGATCCCTCTGCTACGGATCACTGAAGACGCCAGCCTAACGAGCCCTCAGAGCCTCCGGCTGAGACCATACGAAGCGTGCTTCGACAGTTTGGCCCCATCGGACGACCGGCCGGCCGCGCCCTGCGCAGTCTGACCGTCCTCCTCGCCGCCCTCCCCCTGCTCCTCCTGCCCGCCTGCTCCTCCTCGGACGGCAGCCACAGCAAGAAGGGCGGGAGCGGCGGAGCCTCGACCGCCGCACCACCCGCGCCCGCGTGGGCACACGGCATGAAGACCGTCTCCCGGGAGAAGCTGCCACCTGAGGCCCGCAAGACCCTCGACCTCATCGACAAGGGCGGTCCCTTCCCGCACGACAAGGACGGCACCGTCTTCGGCAACTACGAGAACCGGCTGCCGAAACAGGCCCGCGGCTACTACCACGAGTACACCGTCCCCACGCCCGGGGCCCGCAACCGCGGCGCACGCCGCATCATCGCCGGCAGCCACGCCGAGCGCTACTACACCAGCGACCACTACGAAACCTTCGAAGCGGTGGTACAGCCATGACCGACCTGCTGCCCGCCCCGGGACTCACCGGACTCCTCCTCGGCACGACCCCGCCGGGCGTCTACCGGCTGCCCCCCGCCGACACCGCCCCCCGCGTGATGGCGCTCGCCGCCGAAGCCGACTGGCGGGGGGCCACCCTGCACCTGGGCGGGGTGACCACCAAGACCGCCTTCATGGATCGCTGCGCCACCGGCCTCGAGCTCCCCGACTGGTTCGGCCGCAACTGGGACGCCCTCGCCGACTGCCTCACCGACCTCTCCTGGTGGCGGGAGGAGGGCAAGGCACGTGGCTTCCTGGTGCTCGCCGAGGAGTGGGCGGCCTTCAAGAAGGCGGCGCCGCGCGAGGCCCGTACCGCCGAGGCCGTCTTCGGCGACGCCGTCGACTACTGGGCGGAGGCGGAGTCACCGCTGGCGGTCCTGCTGGGGTGACCGGCGGGGGAGGGACGGAGCCGGCCGGGCGCTCAGAACCAGTTGCGCCGGCCGCCGACCTCCGCCAGCCACTGGTTGAGGTAGGCCGCCCAGTCCGTCTGCCCGTACGCGTGCAGGTCGACCGTGAACGACCGGTACGTGTCACTGCCCTCCGTGAACAGCCCCGGCTTCTTGTCCATCTCCAGCACGACGTCCATCTCACGGTCGTCCGCGACGAACGACAGCTCGACCTCGTTCAGCCCCCGGTACTGCGACGGCGCCCGGAACTCGATCTCCTGGTAGAAGGGCAGCCGCTGACGCGTCCCGCGGATGTGGCCGCGCTCCAGGTCCGCACTCTTGAACGCGAAGCCCAGCTGCCCGAAGGCGTCCAGGATCGCCTGCTGCGCCGGCAGCGGGTGCACGTTCACCGGATCGAGGTCGCCGGAGTCGACGGCGCGCGCGATGGCCAGGTGCGTGGTCACCCCCACGTTCATGCCGGTGAGGTGCCGCCCGAGGAAGGTGGTGACCGGCGTCTCCCACGGGATCTCCAGCCCGAACGGCACCGTGTGCACCGCCCCGGCCTGCACTTCGAACGCCCCGCCCAGCTGTACGCGCGTGAACTCGACGTCCTGCTTGTACTCGCTGTCGTCGCCCTCGACCTCGACGCGGGCCTGCAGCCCGACGGACAGTGCCTGGATCGCCTGGGCGACGGAGCCGCCCTGGATGCGGACCTCGCCCTGGACGATGCCGCCCGGGACGACGTTCTCCTCGAACAGCACCGTCTCCACCGAAGCGCCCCCGGCGCCCAGGCTCGCCAGCAGCTTCTTGAACCCCATGGCCGCGACCTCTCCTCTTCTGTTCTTACCGTTCCGGTCTTGCCGGTCCGGTCCGTTACGCTCGATCGGCATGATCGCAGCGCCTGACCGTATGCCCATCACCCGGGACTTCTTCGCCCGTCCTGTGCTTGAGGTCGCCCCCGAACTGCTCGGCCGCACACTCGTCCGCACGACCCCCGACGGGCCGATCGAGGTCCGCATCACGGAGGTCGAGGCGTACGCGGGAGAGGCGGACCCCGGCTCCCACGCCTACCGCGGCCGGACCGAGCGCAATGCCTCGATGTTCGGACCGCCCGGCCACGCGTATGTCTACTTCATCTACGGCATGTGGTTCAGCCTCAACCTCGTCTGCGGGGAGGAGGGCACCGCGAGCGGCGTCCTCCTCAGGGCGGGCGAGGTGATCAGGGGCCAGGAGCTCGCCCGGGAGCGCCGCCCCAAGGCGCGCAAGGACCGCGAGCTGGCCCAGGGGCCGGCGCGGCTGGCCACGGCACTGAGTGTCGACCGGGCACTGAACGGCACGGACGTGTGCGCCGGCCCGGACGCCCCGCTGTCCGTCCTCACCGGCCACCCCGTGCACCCGGACCGCATCCGCAACGGCCCGCGCACCGGCGTGGGCGGCGCGGGGGCGACCCACCCCTGGCGCTTCTGGGCGGACGGCGACCCGACGGTCAGTCCGTACCGGGCGCACGTCCCGCGGAACAGGGGAGGCGGCGCCGGCAAGACCGGCCGACAGGCCGGTGCTTGACTTCGGAGTGAGGAGGACCTAACGTAGCCCGAGCCGCTTGAGACGGACGCGCTGTGTGCACGGACCGGTGGGCGGCACCACTCACTACCTACGAGGTCGCCCCGGATCGGGGTCATATTTTGGTGCGCCGAAATATGACGCCGGACGGACTCGACCGGCTCGATTAGGAGCCGGACGGGAAAGCCGCTAAAGTAGTGAACACCCCGCCGACGGGGATCGGAAAACGAATTTCGAGCCGGAAACGGCAAGGAAAACGATCTGATAGAGTCGGAACACGAAATACCGAAGGGAAGCGCCCGGAGGAAAGCCCGAGAGGGTGAGTACAAAGGAAGCGTCCGTTCCTTGAGAACTCAACAGCGTGCCAAAAGTCAACGCCAGACTATAAAATACCCCGTCTCCGGTCATCTTTGATCGGGACGCGGTTCCTTTGAAAGTCCTTCCTCTAGGGGAAGGCACACAGCGAGGACGCTGTGAACGACCGGGACTATTCCTCCTGGTTGTTCCGCTCAACGCGAGTGTCACACCGGATTACCGGTAAACATTCACGGAGAGTTTGATCCTGGCTCAGGACGAACGCTGGCGGCGTGCTTAACACATGCAAGTCGAACGATGAAGCCCTTCGGGGTGGATTAGTGGCGAACGGGTGAGTAACACGTGGGCAATCTGCCCTGCACTCTGGGACAAGCCCTGGAAACGGGGTCTAATACCGGATATGACCTTTGAAGGCATCTTCAAAGGTGGAAAGCTCCGGCGGTGCAGGATGAGCCCGCGGCCTATCAGCTTGTTGGTGGGGTGATGGCCTACCAAGGCGACGACGGGTAGCCGGCCTGAGAGGGCGACCGGCCACACTGGGACTGAGACACGGCCCAGACTCCTACGGGAGGCAGCAGTGGGGAATATTGCACAATGGGCGAAAGCCTGATGCAGCGACGCCGCGTGAGGGATGACGGCCTTCGGGTTGTAAACCTCTTTCAGCAGGGAAGAAGCGAAAGTGACGGTACCTGCAGAAGAAGCGCCGGCTAACTACGTGCCAGCAGCCGCGGTAATACGTAGGGCGCAAGCGTTGTCCGGAATTATTGGGCGTAAAGAGCTCGTAGGCGGCTTGTCACGTCGGATGTGAAAGCCCGGGGCTTAACCCCGGGTCTGCATTCGATACGGGCAGGCTAGAGTTCGGTAGGGGAGATCGGAATTCCTGGTGTAGCGGTGAAATGCGCAGATATCAGGAGGAACACCGGTGGCGAAGGCGGATCTCTGGGCCGATACTGACGCTGAGGAGCGAAAGCGTGGGGAGCGAACAGGATTAGATACCCTGGTAGTCCACGCCGTAAACGTTGGGAACTAGGTGTGGGCGACATTCCACGTCGTCCGTGCCGCAGCTAACGCATTAAGTTCCCCGCCTGGGGAGTACGGCCGCAAGGCTAAAACTCAAAGGAATTGACGGGGGCCCGCACAAGCAGCGGAGCATGTGGCTTAATTCGACGCAACGCGAAGAACCTTACCAAGGCTTGACATACACCGGAAACGGCCAGAGATGGTCGCCCCCTTGTGGTCGGTGTACAGGTGGTGCATGGCTGTCGTCAGCTCGTGTCGTGAGATGTTGGGTTAAGTCCCGCAACGAGCGCAACCCTTGTCCTGTGTTGCCAGCATGCCCTTCGGGGTGATGGGGACTCACAGGAGACTGCCGGGGTCAACTCGGAGGAAGGTGGGGACGACGTCAAGTCATCATGCCCCTTATGTCTTGGGCTGCACACGTGCTACAATGGCCGGTACAATGAGCTGCGATACCGTGAGGTGGAGCGAATCTCAAAAAGCCGGTCTCAGTTCGGATTGGGGTCTGCAACTCGACCCCATGAAGTTGGAGTTGCTAGTAATCGCAGATCAGCATTGCTGCGGTGAATACGTTCCCGGGCCTTGTACACACCGCCCGTCACGTCACGAAAGTCGGTAACACCCGAAGCCGGTGGCCCAACCCTTGTGGAGGGAGCCGTCGAAGGTGGGACTGGTGATTGGGACGAAGTCGTAACAAGGTAGCCGTACCGGAAGGTGCGGCTGGATCACCTCCTTTCTAAGGAGCATATAGCCGACTGCAAGCGAATGACTTGCACGGTTGCTCATGGGTGGAACGTTGACTATTCGGCACAGTTCAGGATCTCCCTGTTAGTACTGCTTCGGCGTGGAACACAGAGAGTGAGTGGCTGGGCCGGGCACGCTGTTGGGTGTCTGAGGGTACGAGCGTTGCTCGTCCTTCTTGACGCCGGCCCCAGTGAACTCCGGGTTTTGGTCCGGGGGTGATGGGTGGCTGGTCGTTGCTTGAGAACTGCACAGTGGACGCGAGCATCTGTGGCCAAGTTTTTAAGGGCGCACGGTGGATGCCTTGGCACCAGGAACCGATGAAGGACGTGGGAGGCCGCGATAGGCCCCGGGGAGCTGTCAACCGAGCTTTGATCCGGGGGTGTCCGAATGGGGAAACCCGGCAGTCGTCATGGGCTGTCACCCGCTGCTGAACACATAGGCAGTGTGGAGGGAACGCGGGGAAGTGAAACATCTCAGTACCCGCAGGAAGAGAAAACAACCGTGATTCCGGGAGTAGTGGCGAGCGAAACCGGATGAGGCCAAACCGTATGTGTGTGATACCCGGCAGGGGTTGCGCATGCGGGGTTGTGGGATCTCTTTTTCATAGTCTGCCGGCTGTGAGACGAGTCAGAAACCGTATGGATAGGCGAAGGACATGCGAAAGGTCCGGCGTAGAGGGTAAGACCCCCGTAGCTGAAATCTATGCGGCTCGTTTAAGAGACACCCAAGTAGCACGGGGCCCGAGAAATCCCGTGTGAATCTGGCGGGACCACCCGTTAAGCCTAAATATTCCCTGGTGACCGATAGCGGATAGTACCGTGAGGGAATGGTGAAAAGTACCGCGGGAGCGGAGTGAAATAGTACCTGAAACCGTGTGCCTACAAGCCGTGGGAGCGTCGCTTGCAAGCTTGCTTGCAAGTCGTGACTGCGTGCCTTTTGAAGAATGAGCCTGCGAGTTTGCGGTGTGTTGCGAGGTTAACCCGTGTGGGGAAGCCGTAGCGAAAGCGAGTCCGAATAGGGCGATTGAGTAGCGCGCCCAAGACCCGAAGCGGAGTGATCTAGCCATGGGCAGGTTGAAGCGGAGGTAAGACTTCGTGGAGGACCGAACCCACCAGGGTTGAAAACCTGGGGGATGACCTGTGGTTAGGGGTGAAAGGCCAATCAAACTCCGTGATAGCTGGTTCTCCCCGAAATGCATTTAGGTGCAGCGTCGTGTGTTTCTTGCCGGAGGTAGAGCACTGGATAGGCGATGGGCCCTACCGGGTTACTGACCTTAGCCAAACTCCGAATGCCGGTAAGTGAGAGCGCGGCAGTGAGACTGTGGGGGATAAGCTCCATGGTCGAGAGGGAAACAGCCCAGAGCATCGACTAAGGCCCCTAAGCGTACGCTAAGTGGGAAAGGATGTGGAGTCGCAGAGACAACCAGGAGGTTGGCTTAGAAGCAGCCACCCTTGAAAGAGTGCGTAATAGCTCACTGGTCAAGTGATTCCGCGCCGACAATGTAGCGGGGCTCAAGCGTACCGCCGAAGTCGTGTCATTGCAGCAATACTCCCAACGGAGGCTGTGATGGGTAGGGGAGCGTCGTGTGCCGGGTGAAGCAGCCGCGGAAGCGAGTTGTGGACGGTTCACGAGTGAGAATGCAGGCATGAGTAGCGATACACACGTGGGAAACGTGTGCGCCGATTGACTAAGGGTTCCTGGGTCAAGCTGATCTGCCCAGGGTAAGTCGGGACCTAAGGCGAGGCCGACAGGCGTAGTCGATGGACAACCGGTTGATATTCCGGTACCCGCTTTGAAACGCCCAATATCGAATCCATTAATGCTAAGGCCGTGAAGCCGCCCTGGACCCTTCGGGGAAAGGGGAGTGGTGGAGCCGCTGACCCAAGGTGGTAGTAGGTAAGCGATGGGGTGACGCAGGAAGGTAGTCCAGCCCGGGCGGTGGTAGTCCCGGGGTAAGGGTGTAGGGCGCTGTCCAGGCAAATCCGGACAGCATGAAGCCTGAGACCTGATGCCGAGCCGATTGTGGTGAAGTGGATGATCCTATGCTGTCGAGAAAAGCCTCTAGCGAGTTTCATGGCGGCCCGTACCCTAAACCGACTCAGGTGGTCAGGTAGAGAATACCGAGGCGTTCGGGTGAACTATGGTTAAGGAACTCGGCAAAATGCCCCCGTAACTTCGGGAGAAGGGGGGCCACAACCGGTGATGAGTCTTGCACTCTGAGCTGGGGGTGGCCGCAGAGACCAGCGAGAAGCGACTGTTTACTAAAAACACAGGTCCGTGCGAAGCCGTAAGGCGATGTATACGGACTGACGCCTGCCCGGTGCTGGAACGTTAAGGGGACCGGTTAGCTTGGATTCGTTCAGGCGAAGCTGAGAACTTAAGCGCCAGTAAACGGCGGTGGTAACTATAACCATCCTAAGGTAGCGAAATTCCTTGTCGGGTAAGTTCCGACCTGCACGAATGGCGTAACGACTTCTCGACTGTCTCAACCATAGGCCCGGTGAAATTGCACTACGAGTAAAGATGCTCGTTTCGCGCAGCAGGACGGAAAGACCCCGGGACCTTTACTATAGCTTGATATTGGTGTTCGGTTCGGCTTGTGTAGGATAGGTGGGAGACTGTGAAGTCATGGCGCCAGCCATGGTGGAGTCGTCGTTGAAATACCACTCTGGTCGTGCTGGATGTCTAACCTGGGTCCGTGATCCGGATCAGGGACAGTGTCTGGTGGGTAGTTTAACTGGGGCGGTTGCCTCCTAAAGAGTAACGGAGGCGCCCAAAGGTTCCCTCAGCCTGGTTGGCAATCAGGTGTTGAGTGTAAGTGCACAAGGGAGCTTGACTGTGAGACCGACGGGTCGAGCAGGGACGAAAGTCGGGACTAGTGATCCGGCGGTGGCTTGTGGAAGCGCCGTCGCTCAACGGATAAAAGGTACCCCGGGGATAACAGGCTGATCTTCCCCAAGAGTCCATATCGACGGGATGGTTTGGCACCTCGATGTCGGCTCGTCGCATCCTGGGGCTGGAGTCGGTCCCAAGGGTTGGGCTGTTCGCCCATTAAAGCGGTACGCGAGCTGGGTTTAGAACGTCGTGAGACAGTTCGGTCCCTATCCGCTGTGCGCGTAGGAGTCTTGAGAAGGGCTGTCCCTAGTACGAGAGGACCGGGACGGACGAACCTCTGGTGTGCCAGTTGTCCTGCCAAGGGCATGGCTGGTTGGCTACGTTCGGGAGGGATAACCGCTGAAAGCATCTAAGCGGGAAGCCTGCTTCGAGATGAGGACTCCCACCCACTTGATGGGGTAAGGCTCCCAGTAGACGACTGGGTTGATAGGCCAGGTGTGGAAGACCGGTAACGGTTGGAGCTGACTGGTACTAATAGGCCGAGGGCTTGTCCTCAGTTGCTCGCGTCCACTGTGTTAGTTCTGAAGCAACGAACAGTTGCTGGTTTGAGCAGAACCACTTAATTGAAGAGTGTGCTTGTTCGCTCGAAACCGATAGGGTTTCGGTGGTCATAGCGTTAGGGAAACGCCCGGTTACATTCCGAACCCGGAAGCTAAGCCTTTCAGCGCCGATGGTACTGCATGGGGGACCGTGTGGGAGAGTAGGACGCCGCCGAACAATATTTCAAGGACCCTTGGTCCCAGCGTTCACGCTGGGACCAAGGGTCCTTTTTGTATTTCTGCCGAAGCGCGCCGGTCCGCCGGTTGCGCGAGAATGACTGCGGTACCTGAAGACAGGAGTCACGTCGATGCCCACCAACTCTCCCGACGACCGTTCGGGTGGCGACCGCGGCGGTTTCCGCCGCGACGACCGACGCGGTGGCCCCCGCCGTGATGACCGCGGCCCGCGTCGCGATGACGACCGTGGCGGCCGTCCGGCCGGCGGTGGTTTCCGTGGCGGCCGTGACGACCGTGGCGGCGACCGTCCGTCCTTCCGTCGTGACGACCGCCGTGATGACCGTGGCCCCCGTCGCGACGATGACCGCGGTGGCTTCCGCGGCGGCCGCGACGACCGCGGTGGCGACCGTCCCTCCTTCCGTCGCGATGACCGCGCCCCGCGCCGTGACGATGACCGCGGTGGCTTCCGCCGTGACGACCGTGGCGGCTTCGACCGTGGCCCGCGTCGCGACGACCGCGGGGGGCGTCCCGCCGGCGGTGGCTTCCGCGGCCGCGACGACCGCCCCTCCTTCCCCCGTGACGACCGCGCTCCGCGTCGTGACGATGACCGCGGTGGTTTCCGCCGTGACGACCGTCGCGACGACCGCGGTGGCGACCGTCCCTCCTTCCGCCGTGACGACCGCGGCGGCTTCGACCGCGGCCCGCGTCGCGATGACGACCGCGGCGGCTTCCGTCGCGACGACCGTCCCTCCTTCCGTCGTGACGACCGTCGTGATGACCGTGGCCCCCGTCGCGACGATGACCGCGGTGGCTTCCGCGGCGGCCGCGACGACCGTGGCGGCGACCGTCCCTCCTTCCGTCGCGACGACCGCCGTGACGACCGCGGCCCCCGCCGCGACGATGACCGCGGCGGTTTCCGCGGCGGCCGCGACGACCGTCGCGACGACCGTGGTGGCGACCGTCCCTCCTTCCGCCGTGACGACCGTCGTGACGACCGTGGCGGCTTCGACCGCGGCCCGCGTCGCGACGACGACCGCGGCGGCCGCCCGGCCGGCGGTGGCTTCCGTGGCGGCCGTGACGACCGCGGTGGCGACCGCCCGTCCTTCCGTCGCGACGACCGTCGCGATGACCGCGGCCCCCGCCGTGACGACGACCGTGGCGGCTACGACCGCGGCCCCCGTCGCGAGGACGACCGCGGCGGCTTCCGCCGTGACGACCGCGGCCCGCGCCGTGACGACGACCGCGGTGGCTACCGCGGCGGCCGCGACGACCGTGGCCCCCGTCGTTCGTTCCGTGACGACCGCCAGGGCGGCGGCTACCGCGGCGGGCGTGACGAGCGTTCCGGCGGCTACGGGCGCCGTGACGACCGCGACCAGTACCGCAGCGACCGCGAGCCGGTGAAGCGCCTGCCGATCCCCGACGACGTCACCGGTGAGGAGATCGACGCGGACGTGCGGCAGGAGCTCATGAGCCTGCCGAAGGGCCTCGCCGAGGAAGTCGCCCGCAACCTCGTCATGGTCGCCAACCTGCTCGACGAGGACCCGGAGCAGGCCTACGCCTACTCCCGGATCGCCCTGCGTCTCGCCTCCCGCGTCGCCGCGGTCCGCGAGGCCGCCGGCTTCGCCTCGTACGCGACGGCCAAGTACTCCGAGGCGCTCGCCGAGTTCCGTGCGGCCCGCCGCATGACAGGCTCCGTGGAGCTGTGGCCCGTGATGGCCGACTGCGAGCGCGGCATGGGCCGCCCCGAGCGCGCGCTGGCCATGGCCGGCGAGCCCGAGGTCAACAAGCTCGACAAGGCCGGCCAGGTCGAGATGCGCCTGGTCGCCGCCGGTGCCCGCAAGGACATGGGCCAGGCCGACGCCGCCGTCGTGACGCTGCAGAGCCCCGAGCTCGCCTCCAACTCGGTCCAGCCGTGGACCGCGCGCCTGCGCTACGCGTACGCCGACGCGCTGCTGGACGTCGGCCGCGAGGCCGAGGCCCGCGAGTGGTTCGCCAAGGCCCTCGAAGCGGACCAGGGCGGCCAGACGGACGCCTCCGACCGCCTCGCGGAGCTGGACGGCGTCGAGTTCACCGACGCCATGGTGGACTCCGAGGACTCCGAGGACGAGGTCGCCTCCGGCGAGGAGTCCGGCGTTTCCGAGGCCGAGGCGTCTGCCGAGCAGCCCGTCGAGACTGAGCAGCCTGTCGAGGCCGAGCAGCCTGTCGAGGCCGAGAAGTCCGCTGACGCCGACAAGGCCGGCGACGACAACCGCTGACACCGTAGTAGGGCAGCAATGAGACAGTGACGAAGAGGCCGGCACCCCGATCCCGGGGTGCCGGCCTCTTCGTTCAGTTCAGGGCCAGGCTCCGCAGCACCAGCCCCGTCGCCGGCTTGGGGCCGAACGAGGTGGACTTGCGCGGCATGGTCACGCCCTGTTCCGCCAGCTCCCGGACCACGTCCTCCTTGACCGGATGCATCAGCACCGCCGTGCCGCCGTGCCGCTCGGCCTGCTTCACGGCCGCCGCCGTCTCGTGGATGTAGCCGATGTGCTCCGGGTCGTCCGGCACCCGCCACACGTGCTCCAGCAGGACCGAGTGCAGGACCGTGGCGTCCAGGGTGCGCCAGGCGTCCGGGCGGTCCGCCGGGACCAGGCGGGCCAGCAGGGCCGGGTCCGGGCGGTCGAGGAGGTGGAAGCGCCCGTCGCCCGCCAGGACGAAGGCGTTCCCCGGCTCCTCCGACGCCTCCGCCAGTGCGTCGAGCGCCGCCGGCAGCGGGCCGTCGACCGTACGGACGCGGAAGACGCCCTCGACGGCGGCCAGGGCCTCGGCGACCGGCAGCCGGTGCAGCAGGCGGTGGATGGCCCGTACGCGCAGCGGGTAGCGGGCGGTGTCCACCAGCAGCACGAGGCCGAAGTCCCAGGGGCCGGGTGCGGGCTGCTCGGCGCGCAGCCGCAGGTACGTCGCCCAGCGGTGGTGGCCGTCGGCGATGAGGGCGTGCTGCTGCGAGAGGTCCTTGCCGATCAGTTCGAGGTCGTGCGGATCGGTGATGGACCACAGGCGGTGCGCGTAGCCGTCGTCGGTCGTCGTGGACAGCAGCGGCGGGGTGGCGGTGACGCGGTCGATGACGGCTGCCGCGCCGGTCGTGCTGCCGTTGCCCCGGTAGGAGAAGAGCAGCGGTTCGAGGTTGGCTCCCGTGTCGCGCATGAGGGCCGCGCGGTCCTCGACGATGTGCGGCATCACGTCCTCGTGGGGGAGGACGACACCCTCCTCACGGGGGCTGAGGCGCAGTGCGCCGATGAGGCCCCGCTGCAGTATGCCGCCGCCCCGCTGCTCGTACACGTACAGCGCGGGATCCGGGTCGGGGGCCAGGACCTGCTCGTCCTGCCAGCGGCGCAGCGTCTCCGCGGCCAGCCGGTGCCGGTCGGCGGCGCTCGCGGCCTGGGGGAGGATCAGCCGGACGATGTTGTGCGGGTCCGCGGTCTCCAGGTGACGCAACCCGTCGGGCCGTACGACGACGTCGTACGGTGGCGAGGTGACGGCGGCGAGGCTGCCGACCCGCTCCGGGACATAGCGCAGCCCTCGGAAGGGGGCGAGTTGAAGTCCTTGCCCTGCTTTCCCTGCTCGGCCTGGAGTGCTCATTGGGAAATGTTATGTCTCATGGCCCCGTGAGCAATGATCGTGGAAGAGACGTACAGCACAAGGAGCGAGTACAGGATGAATCAGACCGTCCGGACGCGGCCCGACGGCAGCGAGCGGCCCCTCGGCGAGGCCTACGACACGGCGCTGCTCGACCTCGACGGCGTGGTGTACGCGGGCGGCGAGGCCATCGCGCACGCCGTCGAGTCGCTGGAGACGGCCCGCGCGGGCGGGATGCACCTCGCCTACGTGACGAACAACGCCGCGCGCACCCCGGAGACGGTGGCCGCCCACCTCACCCGGCTGGGCGTGCCGGCCGAGCCCTCCGACGTGATCACCTCGGCCCAGGCCGTGGCGCGGCTGATCTCCGAGCAGGTGCCCGCCGGCTCCCGGGTGCTGGTGATCGGCGCCGAGGGGCTGCGGGTCGCGCTGCGCGAGCGCGGGCTGGTGCCGGTGGACTCGGCGGACGACGACCCCGCCGCCGTCGCGCAGGGCTACGGCGGGCCCGACATGCCGTGGTCGCGGCTGATGGAGGCGTCGTACGCGGTGGCGGCGGGCGTGCCGTGGTTCGCCTCCAACACCGACCTGACGATTCCCAGCGGGCGCGGCATCGCCCCGGGCAACGGCTCGGCCGTGGAGGTCGTCCGGATAACCACGGGCGCGACGCCGCAGGTGGCGGGCAAGCCGCAGCCGCCGATGCACCGGGAGACGGTGCTGCGGACGGGCGCGGAGCGGCCGCTGGTGGTCGGCGACCGGCTCGACACGGACATCGAGGGCGCGAACGTGGGCGGGGTGGACTCGCTGCTGGTGCTGACCGGCGTGACGACGGCCGCGCAGCTGGTTGCGGCGCGGCCGGAGCATCGGGCGACGTATGTGGCCGCGGACCTTCGGGGGTTGCTGGTGGCGCAGCCGGCGGTTGTGCCGGCCGGGGACGGGTTCCGGTGCGGGGGGTGGACCGCGTCCGTTGACGGGGGTGCGCTTGCCCTTGAGGGTGAGGGGGATTCCGTGGACGGGCTTCGGGCGCTTTGCGCTGTCGCGTGGACGGCTGCGGGGAGTGGGGTGTGCGAGCTCGACTCCGCCAAGGCGGTGGGGCTGCTCGGGCTGTGACGGAAGGTTTTTAGGCCAGCTCCGCCAGCAAGTCCTCCTCCGTTGCTCCCCTGCGCCAGTAGCCCGTGAACGTCACCGTGCGGCGGTCCAGGCTGCGGTCGTTGACCAGGTGGCGGCGGAGGCCGCGGACCGTGCCGGATTCGCCGGCCAGCCACGCGTAGGGCTTGCCGGCGGGGAGGTCCGCGGCGCGGACGGCGCTCAGGACCGGCTCGGCCGCGCCCCGTACGAGCCAGGTGATCTCGGCGGCGGCGTCCGTGGGCAGGTCCTGGACGTCCTCGGCGTGGGGGACCTCGATCCACACCTTGGCGGGCGTGCCGGCCGGGAGCCGGGCGAGGATGCCGGCGACGGCCGGCAGCGCGGTCTCGTCGGCGGCGATCAGGACCCAGTCGGTGTCCGCGGGCGGCTGGAAGTCGACGCCGCCGTTGTCCTCGACGACGGGGGCGAGGACGGTGGCGCTGTCGCCGGGGCGGGCGGCCTGGGCCCAGTTCGTGGCGGGGCCGCCGTGCCCGTTGGCGTCGCCGTGGACGGCGAAGTCGACGTCCATCTCGTCCGGCCCGTACCGCATGTCCCGCACGGTGTAGGTGCGCATGAAGGCCCGTACGGCCGGGTCCTGGGCCCGCCACTCGGTGAACCAGTTCTCGTCGCGGGCGGCGGGCAGCACCGGCGCGTCCTGGCCGGGCTGCGGCAGGAACAGTTTGAAGCGCTGGTCGCGGCCGCCGGTGACGACGTCGCGGAGGCCCTCGCCGCCGAAGGTGACCCGCACCATGGCGGGGCTGATCCGTTCGGTGCGGAGGACCTCCAGGTCGAAGAAGCGGTACGGGAGGGTGGTGGGGCTGGCCATGCGCGGCGTTTCCCTTCGCTTGTCAGGCGGTCTTCTTGGCCTTCTGGACCGCCTCGGCGAGGGCTTCGACGAGCGGTGCGCAGCCCGCGTACGAGTAGCGCGGCTCGCTGAGCCAGGGGCTGACCTGGCCGGCCTTGACGGCGGGCAGCCCGGCCCAGGTGGGCTTGGCGGCGAGGTCCTTGGGCTGGAGAGCGGAGGTGCGGTTGTCGAGGAGGATCAGGTCCGCGGCGTACTTGCCGGCGTTCTCCCAGCTGAGGCTCTCGAAGAAGCCGCCGGTGACCTTGTCGGGGGTGACGAAGTCGACGCCGAGGGACCTGAAGTAGGTGAGGTCGGCGTAGACGGCGGGGTCGGAGACGTAGAGCAGGTCGGCGGAGCCGGAGGCGGCCATCACCTTGAGGCCCTTGTTGGCCTGGGCAGCCTTGCGGAGGGTCTCGGAGGCCTTCTCGAAGCGGGCCTTGGCGTCGGTGACCTGCTTCGCCTTGAGGTCGGCGCCGAGGGAGGCGGCGAGTTCGGCGTAGCGCCCGATGACGTGGGTGAGGGACACCTTGGAGACGTTGATGCCGACGGCGGGGGCGAAGCCGAGGATCTTCTTCTTGCTCTCGTCCGGCACGTACCAGAGCTCGGTGCCCTGGATCATGTTGGTGACGAGCAGCTCGGGGGAGAGGGCGGCGTACTTCTCGACGTTGAACTCGCCCCAGGCGTTGCCGAGGACGGTCAGCTTGCCGACGTCGAGGTCACCGGCCTGGGGGTCGGGCTTGCCGCCCTTGAGGACGGTCGGGCCGAAGACGGCGGTGCACTCGACGCCGAAGTCGTGGAGGGCGGCGGCGGTTCCGGTGAAGGCGACGACCTTCTTGGGGGTGCGGGCGGCCTTCGCGGTCTCGCCGCGGTCGTCCTTGAACGTCCACGGGCCGGAAGCGGAATCTGATTCCCCGTCCGTGGAGCCCTTCGAGCCGCCGCCTCCGCAGGCCGTCAGGAGGGCGCCGGCACCGAGCGCGCCACCCGCGGCCAGCAGGCTGCGGCGCGAGAGGAGGGAGTTGCGGAGGGTTCGGGGGCTGCTCATGGTGGTGCGCTTCTCTCAGGAACGAGGCAAGAACGGGGGGAGTTAAGGGTAGGCTAACCTAAGGCTTGTGTTGGTTGACAGTCCCCCCGAGCCCCCGGCGGATACCGCTCCGCCACCGCCGCAGATACCCCCGGCAAGCCGTAAGCGGAATGCCGCCCGGGCCGCCGGTCTGCTCGCGGCGACCGGTCTGCTGCTGCTCGTCGCGGTCGCGAGCGTCGCCATCGGCGCCAAGCCGCTGCCGCTGGAGGCCGTCTGGCACGGGCTGTTCCACACCTCGCACGGCGAGGCCGACGTCATCGTGCGCGACGTCCGCCTGCCCCGCACGCTGCTCGGTCTGCTCGCCGGTGCCGCCCTCGGGCTCTCCGGCGCCGTGATGCAGGCCCTCACCCGCAACCCGCTCGCCGAACCCGGCATCCTCGGCGTCAACGCGGGCGCCGCCGCGGCCGTCGTATCCGCCATCACCTTCCTCGGCGTCAGCTCGGCCGGCGGCTACGTGTGGTTCGCCCTCCTCGGAGCGGCCGTCGTCTCCGCCGTCGTCCACGTGCTCGGCGGCAGCCGCGGCGCCACGCCCGTCCGGCTCGCGCTCGCCGGCACCGCCGTGACGTACGCGCTCTACGGCTACGTCAACTCCGTCCAGCTGATGGACTCCGCCGCGCTCGACCGGATGCGCTTCTGGACCGTCGGCTCGCTCGCCTCCGCCAACGCGGACGTCATCCGGCAGGTCCTGCCCTTCATCGCCGCCGGCACGCTGCTCGCCCTCGCGCTCGCCCGGCCGCTGAACGCCATGGCCCTCGGCGACGACAGCGCCCGCGCCCTCGGCACCCGGCCCGCCCGCACCCGTGTCCTCGCGCTGGCCGCCGTCACCCTGCTGTGCGGCGCCGCGACCGCCGCCTGCGGGCCCATCGTCTTCATCGGCCTGATCGTCCCGCACCTCGTGCGCGCCCTCACCGGCCCCGACCAGCGCTGGATCCTGCCCTACGCGGCCGTCCTGTCGCCCGTGCTGCTGCTCGGCGCGGACATCCTCGGACGGGTCGTCGCCCGGCCCGGCGAACTCCAGGCCGGCATCGTCACCGCCGTCATCGGCGGACCCGTCTTCATCCACCTCGTACGGCGCCGGAGGGTGGCCCAGCAGTGAGCTCGTCCCCACGAACCCTCCGTACCGGCGGCGGGCTCTCCCTGCGCGTCGACGCGCGCGCCGCCCTGGTCGTCCTCCTGCTGCTGGCCCTCGCAGCGGCCGCGTCCGTGGCCCTCATCGGCACCGGCGACTTCCCCCTCTCACCCACCGACGTCCTGCGCACGCTCACCGGCGGCGGCACCCCCGCACAGGACGTGATCGTCCACGACCTGCGGCTGCCGCGCGTCCTCGTGGGCCTCCTCGCCGGCGGCAGCCTCGGCCTGGCCGGCGCCGTCTTCCAGTCCGTCTCCCGCAACCCGCTGGGCAGCCCGGACGTCATCGGCTTCGGCCAGGGCTCCGCGGCCGGCGCGCTCGTCGTCATCGTCCTCTTCCACGGCGACCCGTTCGCCGTGTCCGCCGGAGCCGTCGCCGGCGGACTCCTCACCGGCCTCGCCGTCTACCTCCTGGCCTGGAAGAAGGGCATCAACGGCTACCGGCTCGTGCTCGTCGGCATCGGCGCCGCCGCCGTCCTGACCGGCCTGCGCGACTACCTGATGACCAAGGCCGACCTCGTCGACGCCACCCGCTCCATGATCTGGATGGTCGGCTCCCTCAACGGCCGCGACTGGGAGCAGGTGTGGCCCCTGCTGTGCGCGGCCGCCGTCCTCTTCCCCCTCGTGCTCGGGCACGGGCGCGCGCTGCGGATGCTGGAGATGGGCGACGACGCCGCCCACGCCCTCGGCGTACGGGCCGAGCGGACCCGGCTCGTGGTCATGGCCTCCGCCGTGCTGCTCACCGCCGCCGCCACGGCCGCCGCCGGGCCCATCGGCTTCGTGGCGCTCGCCGCGCCGCAGCTCGCCCGCCGGCTGACCCGCGCCGCCGGGCCGGGCCTCTTCGCCGCCGCGGCCATGGGCGCCGCCCTGCTCGTCGGCGCCGACTGGGCCTCGCAGCGGCTCTTCGGGGCCGACAAGCTGCCCGTCGGCGCGCTCACCGGGATGTTCGGCGGCTGCTACCTGCTGTGGCTGCTGTTCAAGGAGCGGAGGGCCGGGCGGGTGTGACAGGTACCCCCGGCCCTCCGTACGAGCATGACGACCCCTCAGCGACGACCCCTCAGCAAGGAGACCGCACCATGAGCCGACTGACGGCCGAATCCGTCACGCTCGCCTACGACCAGCGCGTCATCGCCGAGAACCTCTCGGTCGCGATCCCCGACCGGTCCTTCACCGTCATCGTCGGCCCCAACGCCTGCGGCAAGTCCACCCTGCTGCGCGCCCTCGCCCGGATGCTCAAGCCGGCCGCCGGATCCGTCCTGCTGGACGGATCCGCCATCAGCTCGTACCCGGCGAAGCAGGTCGCCCGCACGCTCGGGCTGCTCCCGCAGTCCTCCATCGCACCCGACGGCATCACTGTCGGCGACCTCGTCGCCCGCGGCCGCTACCCCCACCAGGGCCTGCTGCGCCAGTGGTCGCGCGAGGACGAGCGGATCGTCACCGAGTCCATGGCCGCCACCGGCGTCGACGCCCTCGCCGAGCGGCACGTCGACGAGCTCTCCGGCGGCCAGCGCCAGCGCGTCTGGATCGCCATGGCCCTCGCCCAGCAGACCCCGCTGCTCCTGCTGGACGAGCCCACCACGTACCTGGACATCCAGCACCAGATCGAGGTCCTCGACCTGTGCGCCCAGCTCCACGAGGAGCAGGGCCGCACCCTCGTCGCCGTCCTCCACGACCTCAACCACGCCGCGCGCTACGCCACCCACCTGATCGCCATGCGCGACGGCAAGGTCGTGGCGGAGGGCGAGCCGGGGGACGTCGTCACCGCCGAGCTCGTGGAGCGGGTGTTCGGGCTGCGGTGCCAGGTCATCGACGACCCGGAGACGGGGACGCCGCTGGTCGTGCCGGCGGCCCGGAAGGCGCGTGCGGCCGTTGCGGCGCAGCTGTAGGAGTTACAGCAGCGACCGTAGGCGCAGGACGTCGCGCAGGCTCGCCTGGACCCTGACCCGGCCGGCGGCCCACGCCTTCGCGAAGTTCAGCCGCCCGTCCACCAGGGCCACCAGGTCGTCGCCCGACATCGTCAGCGCGATCTCGGCCCGCCGCTCGGGCGTGCCCGCCAGCCGCTCCACGTCCTGGATGTGCCCACCCATGAGGTGCCCGGTGAACGTCACGTCGAGGTCGGTGATGTGGCAGCTGAGCGAGCGGTCGGGCGCAGCGGCGTCGCGGAGCTCGCCCTTCGCCCCCGCGAGGTTCTCCGCCAGTCTGTCGAGTGCGGCGCGGCACTCCTCGATCGTCGCCATCACCAGGGACGGTACCGCAGCAGGCCGCGTACGCCGCAGAGGCGCCGTTCCGGGGTAGCGTCGGGGTCATGAGCGATGCGATGACTCCCGCGGATCCGGTGTCTCCCGCGGGCCCCGTGACTCCCGCGGACCCGGAGCCGAGTGAGGCCGGTGAGGCGGCGGCCGAGCCCGGGCCGCAGCCGCTCGGGGTCGCCCGCACCGCGGCCGGCGACCCCGCCGTCGACGCGCAGCTCGACCGGCTGGCCGACGCCGACCACCTCGCCGTGAGCGGCCACCTGGAGGTGTACGAGGATGTACACCGGGGCCTGCGGGACGCGCTGAGCGCGCTCGACCGGGGCCCCGGCCCGTCCGGGGCACCCGCCGCCCCGGGCGCACCCGCTTCGTACGACACCAGGAGCTGAACCACCCGTGGCAGTGACCCGCCCGCGACGCAGCCGACTCGACGCCGAGCTCGTGCGCCGTAAACTCGCCCGCTCCCGCGAGCACGCGAGCCAGCTCATCGCGGCGGGCCGGGTGACCGTCGGCGGCGCCGTCGCGACCAAGGCGGCCACCCAGGTCGAGCTCAGCGCCGCGATCGTCGTCACCCAGGACGAGACCGACCCCGACTACGTCTCCCGCGGCGGCCACAAGCTGGCCGGCGCGCTCGCCGCCTTCGTGCCGCGCGGGCTGAAGGTCGAGGGCCGCCGCGCCCTCGACGCGGGCGCGTCCACCGGCGGGTTCACCGACGTCCTGCTGCGCGCCGGCGCCGCGCACGTCGTCGCCGCCGACGTCGGCTACGGGCAGCTCGCCTGGTCGCTGCAGAGCGACGAGCGGGTCACCGTGAAGGACCGCACCAACGTCCGCGAGCTCACGCTGGAGCAGATCGACGACGTCCCCGTCGACCTGATCGTCGGCGACCTGTCCTTCATCCCGCTCGGCCTCGTGCTGCCCGCGCTCGTGCGCTGCGCCGCGCCCGACGCCGACCTGGTGCTCATGGTCAAGCCGCAGTTCGAGGTCGGCAAGGAGCGGCTCGGCAGCGGCGGCGTCGTGCGCAGCACCCAGTTGCGGGCCGAGGCCGTGCGCGGTGTCGCCGCCCGCGCCGCCGAGCTGGGGCTGGGCGTGCTCGGCGTGACCGCCAGCCCGCTGCCCGGCCCCTCCGGCAACGTCGAGTACTTTCTGTGGCTGCGAGCCGGAGCGCCCGAACTGGACCCGGCGGACGTTGACCGTGCAGTGGCGGAGGGGCCGCGTTGACGACTTCACAAGCAGCATCACAGGCGACAACAGCAACAGGGGCGGGGGAGCGGGAGGCGGCTGCCGAGGGCGGCCGCACCGTGTTCCTGCTCGCGCACACGGGCCGCCCGGCGGCCATCCGCAGCGCCGAACTCGTGGTCCAAGGGCTGCTGCGGTGCGGGATCGGCGTACGGGTCCTCGCCGAGGAGGCGGCCGACCTGCCGCTGCCGTCCGAGGTCGAGCTGGTCGAGGCCGGCCCGGGCCGGCCGGACGTCCTGGAGGGCTGCGAACTCCTCGTCGTCCTCGGCGGCGACGGCACGCTGCTGCGCGGCGCCGAGTTCGCGCGCCGCTCCGGCGTGCCGATGCTCGGCGTCAACCTCGGCCGCGTCGGCTTCCTCGCCGAGGCCGAGCGGGACGACCTCGACAAGGTCGTGGACCGGGTCGTGACCCGGGCCTACGAGGTCGAGGAGCGCATGACGCTCGACGTCGCCGTCCTGACCGACGGGCACGTCGTGCACACCGACTGGGCGCTCAACGAGGCGTCCGTGGAGAAGGCCGCGCGGGAACGGCTCCTGGAGGTCGTCACCGAGGTCGACGGGCGCCCGGTGTCCCGCTTCGGCGGCGACGGCGTCGTGTGCGCCACGCCCACCGGCTCCACCGCGTACGCCTTCTCGGCCGGCGGGCCCGTGGTCTGGCCCGAGGTCGAGGCCCTGCTGATGGTCCCGATCAGCGCCCACGCGCTGTTCGCCAAGCCGCTGGTGACGGCCCCGGACTCGGTCCTGGCGGTCGAGGTCCAGCCGCAGACCCCGAACGGGGTCCTGTGGTGCGACGGCCGCCGGACGGTGGAGCTGCCGGCGGGGGCGCGGGTGGAGGTGCGGCGCGGGGCGGTGCCGGTGCGCTTGGCGCGCCTGCACCACGCGTCCTTCACGGACCGGCTGGTGGCGAAGTTCGCGCTGCCGGTGGCGGGGTGGCGGGGCGCGCCGCACTAGCGTTTCCGGCGGGGAGCGGGGTGCCGGTCAGTGACTTGCGCCCCTCAGCACCTCCAAGGCCCTCGCCAGGGCCGGGTCACGGTGTTCCGTGAGGTCTTCCTCCGTGAAGACGCTCGTGCGGGCGTCCGGGGCGATGCCCGTGCCGTCGTACGTCGTCCTGCCGTCCTGCGCGCTCAGGAACTCCTCGTTCGGGAGCCAGAACTGCCAGCCGTTCGGCAGGGTGCGCATGAGCCGGTCCGAGAACAGGCCCTGCGTGTTCTCGCCGATGAGCGTGGGCTTCGGGCCGCGCTGCATCAGTGCCTGCGTGAGCGTCTCGCCCGCGCTCATGGTGAGCCGGCCGGTGAGGACGGCGAGGGGTCCGGTGTAGACCGGGCCGCGGTGCGGGGCGACCCGTACCGGTTCGGCGGGGGTGAACCTGCGCGGGTCGCGGGCGTCGTCGCGCGCGTGCTTGAGGTAGGCCGTGTACGGCCGGGCGGTCAGCCGCTCGGCCACGTCCAGGGCGAGGCGGTCCGAGCCCCCGCCGTTGAGGCGCAGGTCGAGGACGAGGCCGCGCAGGGCGTCCGGGCCGGTCGTGCGGGCGGCGGTGAAGACCTCGTCGAGGGCGGCTTCCAGCGCGGCCTTGTCGGCCTCGTAGCCGCCGTCCTTTGCGTAGTTCGCGAACGACGTGATGCGGAGGAAGCCCGTCCGGCCGGGGAGCTCGGCGTACGTGATCTGCCCGCCGGCCCAGGAGCGCTGCGTGCCGGCGCCCGCCTTCGCGACGCTCCCGGCGACGGCCTCGTCGATCCGGGCCCGCGCCGCCGCGTCGGGGATGACGGTGTCCCGGCGGTGCCCCGCGAAGTAGCCGGCGGGGTCGGCCGGGTCGACGAGGCCGGTGTGGCCGTCGTACAGCGGCCGGATCATGTCCGACAGGATGCCGAACAGCTCGGCCTTGCCGGTGGTGGCGGTGACCCGGGGACGGTAGTGGTCACGGACGGCGTTCCAGTCGACGTGCCGGGCGGCGAAGAACGGATAGTTCTCGGCGTAGGTCTGCCAGAACGTGTCGAAGACCTTCCGCGGGTCCGCGGCCGGGTCCGGGGCGGGGGCGTTCCGGCAGCCGGACGGCAGGGCGGGGACGCGGTGCAGTGTGCGGTGGCCCACGTTGTCGGCGAACGCCAGCCGCGCCGTGTCGCGCCCCTGCGGGGTCACCGTGACGGCGGGCTCGCCCTCCTGCCGGAAGGGGCCGGAGGCGTCCGTACGGGCGGCGGTGAGGGCGCCGGGGAGGCAGCTCACCTGCGTGGTCTCGTACGTCCGCAGCCGGCGGCCGCCGTCCTCGACGACGGCGAGCGTGCCGTAACCGTCCATGCGCCACACGCCGTCGAGCGCTGCGGGCGCCGCCGGGCGGGGGCTGCGGGCGAGCGCGCTCGCCGTGCCGGCGGCGGTGGTCACGGCGACCGCGGCGGCGAGGAGGAGCGCGGCGGCGCGGGATGAACGGGGACGAACGGGCATACCGACCTCATGGGGCAGGGAGGGGCTTTGCGGTCGCCATCAGACTCCTCCGCCGGGGTCCCCCGGGGCCATGGAGAGATCACCCGGAACGGTGGTGGGGTTTCCCCCAGGGGGGTCGGTGGGGGTGGCCGTCGCGAGGGGGCCCCGGAACCTCGTATGGTCGTATCCGTGTTGGAGGAGATGCGGATCCGGTCCTTGGGCGTCATTGATGACGCGGTCGTCGAGCTGTCGCGCGGTTTCACCGCGGTGACCGGCGAGACCGGCGCGGGCAAGACCATGGTGGTGACCAGCCTCGGTCTGCTGCTCGGCGGGCGTGCCGACCCCGCGCTGGTGCGGATGGGGGCCCGGTCCGCGGTCGTCGAGGGGCGGCTCGCCGTCGACCCCGCCTCGTCCGTGGCGCTGCGGGCGGAGGAAGCGGGCGCCGAGCTGGACGACGGCACCCTGCTCATCAGCCGCACCCTCTCCGCCGAGGGGCGCTCCCGGGCGCATCTCGGCGGGCGCAGCGTGCCCGTCGGGCTCCTCGGCGAGCTCGCGGACGACCTCGTGGCCGTCCACGGCCAGACCGACCAGCAGGGGCTCCTGCGGCCCGCGCGGCAGCGGCAGGCCCTCGACCGGTACGCGGGCGACGCGGTGGCCGCGCCCCTCGCCAAATACGCCGACGCCTACCGGCGGCTGCGCGCCGTCACCGCCGAGCTCGCCGAGCTGACGACGCGGGCCCGCGAGCGCGCCCAGGAGGCCGACCTGCTGCGGTTCGGGCTGGACGAGGTCGCCGCCGTCGAGCCGCTGCCCGGCGAGGACGCCGAGCTCGCCGCCGAGGCCGAGCGGCTCGGGCACGCCGAGTCCCTCGCCTCCGCCGCCACCGCCGCGCACGCCGCGCTCGCGGGCAACCCCGAGGACCCCGAGGGCATCGACGCCGCCACGCTCGTCGCCGGCGCGCACCGGGCCGTGGAGGCCGTACGGTCCCACGACCCGGCGCTCGCCGCCCTCGCCGACCGCATCGGCGAGATCGGCATCCTGCTGTCCGACGTCGCCGGAGAGCTCGCCGGATACGCCTCCGACCTCGACGCCGACCCGCTGCGGCTCGCCGCCGTCGAGGAGCGGCGCGCCGCGCTCACCCAGCTCACCCGCAAGTACGGGCCGGACATCGCCGAAGTGCTCGCCTGGGCCGAGCGGGGCGCCGCGCGGCTCGGCGAGCTCGACGGCGACGACGAGCGGATCGAGGAGCTCACCGCCGAACGGGACGCGCTCCGCGCCGAGCTGGGCGGGCTCGCCCAGGCCGTCAGCGACGCGCGGGCCGAGGCCGCCGAGCGGTTCGCCGAGGCGGTCACCGCCGAGCTCGCCGAGCTGGCCATGCCGCACGCCCGCGTCACCTTCTCCATCCGGCAGACCGAGGCCGCGGACGCGGACAGCGGCATCGACGTCGGCGGGCGCGCGGTCGCGTACGGGCCGCACGGTGCGGACGAGGTCGAGCTCCTCCTCGCCCCCCACCCCGGGGCGGTGCCCCGGCCCATCGCCAAGGGCGCGTCCGGCGGTGAGCTCTCGCGCGTCATGCTCGCCGTCGAGGTCGTCTTCGCGGGCTCCGCGCCCGTCCCGACGTACCTCTTCGACGAGGTCGACGCGGGCGTCGGCGGCAAGGCGGCCGTCGAGGTGGGCCGCCGTCTCGCGCGGCTCGCGCGTACGGCCCAGGTCGTGGTGGTCACGCACTTGCCGCAGGTGGCGGCCTTCGCCGACCGGCACCTGGTGGTGGAGAAGACCCACGAGGGGTCGGTGACGCGCAGCGGCGTCCAGGCCATGGAGGGCGAGGACCGCATCCGCGAGCTCTCCCGCATGCTGGCGGGCCAGGAAGACTCCGAACTGGCCCGCGCCCACGCGGAAGAACTCCTCGCCACAGCGCGGGGCGCCTCCGGCGGGGGTGCGTAGACGGTACGGGGTGCGCCGGGTCGCCTCCGGCGGGGCGTGTAAGCGCTCCGCGCGGGGTTCGCTTCGTACGTACCGGTGCCGGCGGCTGCGCATTCCGCCGGACTCCCGCCGCGCCGGTTTCTCGCCGTAGCGGCGGGATGAAAGGTGCCGGTCACCTTTCATCCCGCCGCGATGGCGACCGGCCACGACGGTGGTGACCGGCGGTGCCGTTCCGGGCCCGGCTCGGCCTGGTCCGGCACCGGCGTGGGCGCGCGCTCCGCACCGCGGGCCGGTCCGGCACCGCCGGGCTGCGGCGTTGTGGTTGATCGCCATCGCGGCGGGATGAGAGTGGCCGGGGTGGGCCGGCCGAGCCCCGGCGGTGCCGGGATGGCCCGCTGTGGGGGGCCGGCGAGACCCCCGGCAGGGAGTCGTAGGGTCGGGCCATGATCACTTCGAGGGCAGTCGGGAAGGCGGCGTTCCGTGGGGCCGTCGTGGCGCGCGGGGTCTACGAGGCCGCACGCAGGCGCAGCGGCCGGGGCGCCGTATGGGAGCGCACCAATCACGTCGGCCGCACCGTCCACCTCCACGCCGGCCCCGCCGCAGCCGCCGGCACCGCGCTCGCCCTGGCCACCGCCGCCGGGCTGCCGCCGCGCGCCCGGGCGGCCGGAGCCCTGACCGTGGTCGCCGCCGCGGCGTGCGGGGCCTACGACGACTTCGTGGGGGCCGGGGACCCCCGGCGGGGGTTCCGGGCGCATCTGGGGGCGCTGCGGCGGGGTGAGGTCACCAGTGGTGCCGTGAAGCTCATCGGCATCGGGGCGGCCGCCTGCGCCGCGGGGGCGGTCGTCAAGGAGCGGCCGCTCGACAAGGCGCTCGCCGCGGTGGTGATCGCCGGGTCCGCGCACCTCGTCAACCTGCTGGACGTCAGGCCGGGGCGGGCGACCGGAGCCGTGCTCGCACTGGCCGCGCCGGGCCTCGCCCGCCGCGGCTCCGCACCCCTCGCGGCCGCCCCGATGGGCGCCGCGGCCGCGCTGATCGCGGACGATCTCGCCGAGCGGACCATGCTCGGCGACACCGGCGCCCACGCGCTCGGCGCGGGCCTCGGGCTCGCCGTCGCGGTGGGCAACGGCCGTGCCGGGCTCGCTCTGCACGCCGCCGCACTGGTGGGCACGGCCCTCGCCATGGACGCGAGAAATCACCTATGTGAGTGAATCCGCGGATGTGCGGGCGAGGTAGGGCGCTCAACCCGCGAGACGGTGGTCCCGTGATGTCGGCGGGCGCTGGCATCCTGGGCGGCAGCAATGCGCCGTACGCCCACCGACGATGCCGACGCCGAATCAGGAGCCCTCACCGCGTGAGCAGTACACCCGCACCCCAAGGGCGGCCGCCCCTGCACGTGGTGCAAGTGCTGGGCAGCGGGGGAGCCGGCAGCGGTGCGCACGTGCGGTCGCTGGCGGCCGGCCTGGTGGCGCGCGGCGTGCGCGTCACGGTGTGCGCCCCGCAGCCGACGGGCGAGGCGTACGGGTTCACGGCCGCGGGCGCGGCCTTCGCCCCGCTGTGGTCCCGGCCGGACGCCCTGGCCGTGGCCGGCATCAGGGCGGCAGGTGCCGGGGCCGACGTCGTGCACGCGCACGGCCTGCGCTCCGCCGTCCTCGCGGCCCTCGCGCTGCGCGGCCGCAGCACCCCCCTGGTGGTCACGTGGCACACCACGCGGCCCGCGGAAGGCGCCCGCGGCCGCTTCGTACGGCTGATGGAGCGGCGCGCGGCCCGTGCCGCGGCCGTCGTCCTCGGGGTGACGTCGGAGCTGGTCGACCGGGCCCGGTCGCGCGGCGCGCGGGACGCCCGGCTGGCCCCCGCGGCCGTGCCCGCCCCGCGCCCGCCCTCGGACGACGACGAGCCGAAGGACAAGACCCGCGCCGAACTGGGCGCGGTGGCCCGCCCGTTGCTGGTCACCGCCGGCCGCCTGGAGCCCGGCCAGGGGCACGGCCCGCTGCTGGACGCGGCCCGCGCGTGGCGCGAGCTGGACCCCGAGCCGCTGCTGCTCGTCGCGGGCGAGGGGCCCGAACGCCCGCTGTTGCAGCGCCGCATCGAGGACGAGGGCCTCCCGGTCCGCCTGATCGGCCGCCGCGACGACGTGCCCGCGCTGCTCGCCACGGCCGACGTGGCGATCCTGCCGAGCCGGTGGGAAGCCCGCTCCCTGCTCGCCCAGGAGGCGCTGCACGCGGGCGTCCCGCTGGTCGCGACGGCGGTCGGCGGCGTCCCGGACCTCGTCGGCTCCGCGGCCGTCCTCGTCCCGTACGGGGATCCGGCCGCGCTCGCCGGTGCGGTGACGTGCCTGCTGGCCGACCCCGCTCGCCGCGCCGAGCTCACCGCGGCCGGGCGTGCCCAGGCGGCCACCTGGCCCACGGAGGACGACACCGTCGCGCACGTCCTCAGCGTCTACGACGAGCTGCTGTCGAGCCGCTAGGGGCTCCTACGCCCAGTGCCCCGGCCGGCTCAGCCCCGCCGGCAGCTTCGTCCGCGCATCGCCCCGCGCCGCGTTGAGCTGCGCCTGGGTGAGGAAGATGCTTCCGGTGAGGTCGGCGCCGCTCAGGTCCGCGTCGCGCAGATCGGCCCCGAGGAGGTCGGCCGTCCGCAGGTCCGCGCCGCCGAGGTCGGCGGCGATCAGGTACGCCCCGCGCAGCTGGGCGCCCCGGAGGTTCGCGCCGCGCAGCCGGGCCCCCATGAGGTCGGCCCCGCGCCGGTTCTTCTTCTTGCCCGGGACCTGCGCCCGGACGAGCTCGCTGGTGCGCTGGAGCAGCTCGCCGACCTCCTGCCGGCGCACCGCCACGTTCACCTCGAGGATCGCCTCGGGGCTCTCGTGGGTGAGGCGCTCGACGGCGTCGTGCACGCGGCGGACCTCGGCGTGCAGCTGCCGGGCGGCCGGGAGGGCGAGGGCCTCGGCCAGGTACCAGAGCAGCTCGTGCAGCTGCCGCATGACGGGGTAGACGGCGAACATCTGCCGGGCCGTCCCCGGGTCCTGCCGCCAGTCCCGCCCGCCGAAGGTGACCTGGGAGACCTTCTGTCCCGCGCCCTGGCAGTCGTAGACCGTGCAGCCCGAGTAGCCCTTCTTGCGCAGCCCGGTGTGGATGCCGCAGCGGAAGTCCTGCTGGAGGTTGCCGCACGGCTTCCCGGCGTCCTTGCTCGCGGCGAAGTCCGCCGACGCCACGAACGGCAGCGCGACGCAGCACAGCGCGAAGCAGCTGCCGCAGTCCGCCCGCAGGTCTTCGCGGTCCGTGGTGGCGACGCCGGCGGCCGCCGCCTCGTTCTTCTCTATCCCGGTCACCAAACGAGTAGAGCCCGGTGCGTCTGCGCAGGTCAAATCCATTCCGTGTGCCGTCGGGCACGCAGCGCCAGACCCAGTGACAGCACCGTCTCCGGGTCCTCCAGGTCCCTGCCCAGCAGCCGCCCGATCCGGGCCAGCCGGTCGTAGAGCGTCTGGCGGTTGAGGTGGAGCTCACGCGCGGTCTCCGCCTTGCGGCCCGCGTGCGCGAGGTACGCGGCGAGCGTGGGCAGCAGCGCCGGCCGCGCCGCGGCGTCGTGCGCGATCAGCGGGCCCAGCACCCGGTCGACGAACGCCGCCAGGTCGCCCTGGGAGCGCAGCCGCCACAGCAGCACGTCGACGTCGAGCCCCCGCACGTCGTGCCAGGGCCGGTCCGGCAGCCCCTGGGCCGCCGTCGCCGCCTCGGCCGCGTGCCGCAGCTCCGCACCCGCCGTCTCCCACGTCGCGGGCGCCCCCGCCACCACGACGGGCGCCGGGAACCCCGCCCGCTCCGTCCCCGCCCGAAGCGCCGCCGCCACCCGGTCGGCCACCGCCGCCCGCTCCGCCGCGTCCCGCAGCCCCACCAGCAGCGGAACCCGGCCCTCCGGCAGCCGGACGCCCAGCAGCACGGGCACCCCCGCCCCGGCCAGCTCCTCCTGCACCGCGCAGGCCAGCGCCGCCCGGCCCTCCGCCGGCGCCAGGTCCGTGGCCGGCCGCATCACCAGCGGCAGCAGCGGACCGGAGCCCGGCCGGAAGCCCAGGACCCGCGCCTGCGCCGGTGCCTCGGCCGCCGGCACCCGGCCTTCGGCCAGATCGGCCAGGAAGTCGCCGCGGCCGCGCGCCGCCAGCTCCTCCTCCTGCCGGGCCTGGAGCAGGACCACCGCCAGCAGCCCCGCCGTACGCTCCGCCGCGATCCGGTGCACGGGCGCCAGCGGCGCGTCCACCGGCAGGACGGCCAGCCGGGCCCGCACGGCACCCGGCCCCGGCCCGTTCCCCGGGACGTCCGTGACCACGGCCCCGGCGGGCCGGCCCGCCGACGACCGCAGCCGCTCCCACACGTGCAGCGGATCCGTACCGCCCGCCGCGCCCTCCGGACCCGCCGCGTACAGCAGCCGCCCGTCCGGCGTCTCCAGGAACACCGGATTGCCCGCGAAGCCCGCGAACAGCCGCAGCACCTCCGGCACCCCGCCGCCGCTCAGCAGCACCTCCGTGCAGCGCCGGTACACCTCCTCCGCGCGTTGCAGCACGGCGTAGTGCTCGTTGACGAGCTCGGTGTGGATCTCCTCCGTCACCGCCACGAACGGCACCTCCCGGTGCAGCTGCACCAGCGGCAGCCCGCACGAGCGCGCCGTGTCCACCACCGCGGCCGGCAGTGTCGCGAACCGCGCGCCCAGCTCCACCACCAGCGCCGCGATGCCCCGCGCGGCGAGCCCGCGCACGAAACCGCGCTGCTCGGCGGGGCGGCTGCCCAGCCCCAGGCCCGTCGTCAGCAGCAGCTCGCCGCCCTTCAGCAGGGCGGCGATGTTCGGGGCCTCGCCCGCGTGCACCCACCGGACGGCACGGTCCAGCCGGTCGCCCGCGGCGAGCACTTCGGGCAGACCCTTGCGCAGCGCGGGCAGTTCGAGGGCCCGGGCCACGGTGATGCCCTGCTGGGCGCGCGCTTCCATGACCGGATTCTGCACGTGAGGACCCCCTTCGCCACCGCCGCCCCTACCCTGTCCCGCATGACCGCAGCCCCCGACAGCCACGAGTCCATACCCTCCGGCATATCCCGGGACCAGGACTCCGCCCTGCCCGACCGCGCCGCCGTCCAGCGCCGTACGGTCAACGTCCTCATGGCCGCCCAGGTCGTCATCGGCATCGGCATGGGCGCGGTGATCTCCTCCGGCGGGCTGCTCATCGAGCACCTCACCGGCTCCGAGGCCGCCGCCGGCTTCGCCACCACCCTCGTCACCCTCGGCGCCGCGCTGCTGTCCGTCCCCCTCGCCGCCCTCTCCCGGGCCCGCGGCCGCCGCGCCGGCCTCGGCGCGGGCTGGCTGATCGCCTCCGCGGGCGCGCTGACCGTGCTCGCCGGCGCCGCGCTCGGATGGGCCCCGCTCGCCCTCCTCGGCCTGCTCCTCCTCGGCGCCGGCACCGCCGCCAACCTCCAGTCGCGCTACGCCGCCACTGACCTCGCCGAGAAGGACGGCCGGGCCCGCGCGCTCTCCCTCGTCGTCTGGTCGGCGACGGTCGGCGCCGTCCTCGGCCCCAACCTCACCGGGCCCGGAGCCGCCGTCGCCCGCGCCCTCGGGCTGCCCGAGGCGTCGGGCACCTTCGTCTTCTCCTGCGCGGCGTTCCTCGCCGGCGCGGCCGTGATCCGCGCCCGGCTGCGCCCCGACCCGCTGCTCCTGGCGGCCCGCCTGGACGCGGCCGCGGCGCCCGCGCGGCAGGGCCGCTTCCTTACCCGAATGAGCGGCGCCCTGCGGCACGTGGCCGCATCACCCTCCGCGCTGACGGGGCTGACCGCGCTCGTCCTCGGGCATGCCGTGATGGTGTCGGTGATGACGATGACGCCTGTGCACCTCGCCCACCACGGCGCCTCGCTCAGCGTCGTCGGCTTCACCATCAGCCTGCACATCGCAGGCATGTACGCGCTCTCGCCCCTGGTGGGCAAGGCCGCGGACCGGGCCGGACGGGTGCCGGTGATCCTGGCCGGGCAGGTGATCTTCGTGGTGGCGACGCTGCTCGCGGGCACGGCGGGCAGCCGGCAGTGGGCGATCGCGGCCGGGCTGTTCCTGCTGGGCGTCGCGTGGTCGTGCGCGACCGTCGCCGGTTCGACACTGCTGAGCGAATCGGTGGACGCGGAACACCGGTCCGAGGTGCAGGGCGCCTCGGACACGCTGATGAACCTCGTCGGCGCGGCGGGGGGTGCGCTCTCCGGCGCGTTCGTCGCCTTCTCCGGCTACGGAGGGCTCAACGCGGCCGCGGCCGTCCTGGTCGTCCCGGTCAGCGCGTGCGCGCTGTATTTCGCCTTGCGGCGTCGTTAGCCGGAGCCGGGCTCGGCTCGGCACCGCCGGTCAGACGCGTCGTGGCTGTTCGCCGCTGCGGCGGAAAGAAGCGGAAAGAAAGGGGCCGGAGCCCCTTTCAGCCCGGCCGGCTCGGGCGGGACAAAGCCGCCGCCGCGGCCGAAGAACCGGCCCGCTGCGGCGCAGCGAAATCTGATCCCGCCGCCGCGGCGAGGAACCCCCACCCCGCGGGTCCGGCGGAATGGTCACCCACCGCAACCCGTACGTACCGCTACCCCCCGAACGCGCTGGAGGCCGTAAGCCGCAGTGCCGTGTCGATCAGCGGCACGTGGCTGAAGGCCTGCGGGAAGTTCCCCACCTGGCGCTGGAGCCGCGGGTCCCATTCCTCCGCCAGCAGCCCCAGGTCGTTCCGCAGCCCCAGCAGCTTTTCGAACAGCTGCCGCGCCTCGTCGACCCGGCCGATCATCGCCAGGTCGTCCGCGAGCCAGAAGGAGCAGGCCAGGAACGCGCCCTCGTCGCCCGCCAGGCCGTCGACGCCGGCCTCCTCGCCCGCCGTGGGGTAGCGGAGCACGAAGCCGTCGGGCGTGGACAGCTCGCGCTGGATGGCCTCGATCGTGCCGATGACGCGCTTGTCGTCGGGCGGCAGGAAGCCCATCTGCGGGATGAGCAGCAGGGAGGCGTCCAGCTCCTTCGACCCGTAGGACTGGGTGAAGGTGTTGCGCTCCTTGTCGTAGCCCTTCTCGCACACGTCCCGGTGGATGTCGTCGCGCAGCTCGCGCCACCGCTCCAGGGGCCCGTCCACGTCGCCGGACTCGATGAGCTTGATGGTGCGGTCGACGGCGACCCAGGCCATCACCTTGGAGTGCACGAAGTGGCGGCGCGGGCCGCGCACCTCCCAGATGCCCTCGTCGGGCTCGTTCCAGTGGTCTTCCAGGTAGCCGATGAGGCGCAGCTGGAGGACCGACGCGTAGTCGTTGCGGGCGAGGCCCGTCATGTGGGCCAGGTGCAGGGCCTCGGTGACCTCGCCGTAGACGTCGAGCTGGAGCTGGTCGGCGGCGCCGTTGCCGACGCGCACGGGCGTGGAGTTCTCGTAGCCGGGCAGCCACGGCAGCTCGGCCTCGCCGAGCTCGCGCTCGCCCGCGATGCCGTACATGATCTGGAGGTTCTCGGGGTCGCCCGCGACGGCCCGCAGCAGCCACTCGCGCCAGGCGCGGGCCTCCTCGCGGTAGCCGGTGCGCAGCAGCGAGGAGAGGGTGATCGCCGCGTCGCGCAGCCAGGTGTAGCGGTAGTCCCAGTTGCGGACGCCGCCGATCTCCTCCGGCAGGGAGGTCGTCGGGGCGGCCACGATGCCGCCGGTGGGGGCGTACGTCAGGGCCTTGAGCGTGATCAGGGAGCGGATCACGGCGTCCCGGTAGGGCCCGTGGTACGTGCAGTGCTCGACCCACTCCCGCCAGAACTCCTCCGTGGCCGTCAGCGAGCCCTCCGGGTCCGGCAGGGCGGGCGGCTCGCAGTGCGAGGGCTGCCAGCTGATGGTGAAGGCGACGCGCTCGCCGGGGGAGACGGTGAAGTCGGAGTAGGTGGTGAGGTCCTTGCCGAAGGTGTCGGCGGAGGTGTCGAGCCACACCGAGTCCGGGCCGGCCACGGCCACCGAGCGGTCGCCGACCTTGTGCACCCAGGGCACGACCCGGCCGTAGGAGAAGCGCATCCGCAGCGCCGAGCGCATCGGCACCCGGCCGCTGACCCCTTCCACGATGCGGATCAGCTGGGGCGCGCCCTGGCGCGGCGGCATGAAGTCGATGACGCGCACGGTGCCCCGCGGGGTGTCCCACTCGGATTCGAGCACGAGGGAGTCCCCCCGGTACCGGCGGCGGTCGGCGGCCGGTGGAGCCGCCCCCGAGGGGTGCGCGGGCCCGACCCGCCAGAAGCCGTGTTCCTCCGTGCCGAGCAGACCGGCGAACGCGGCATGGGAATCGAAACGGGGCAGGCACAGCCAGTCGGCCGTACCGTCCCGGCAGACAAGGGCGGCGGTCTGCATATCGCCGATGAGTGCGTAATCCTCGATACGCCCGGCCACGGTCATCTCCAGTCGAACGGCGCCACATGACCCCGTGGGGGTCCCTCTTGCGGTCAAGCGATCTTTAGACGAGCTCTGTTCCGGAAGGTGCGTCTCCCTGCGGATGAACCGGTACCCCCGGCGGTGGCCGGGGGAGGTGGCTGGGGGAGGGCGGGATGATGCCGTGCCGGCCGGCTCGCTGCATGTGTCCGAGCAGGATACGACGCGGAGTTGGTGCGACGCGCGACGGTTGGAGGACGAATCTGAGCCGAATGGGTGGCCTGTGACGAAGCCGCCGCGCACGGTCGCGCAAGGGGCCCGGACGCGTCGGCGGAAGCGGCCGGCCCGGGGCGCTGATACCCTGGTACCCCGTGGACCGGTGGGCGCAAGACCCCCCAACCGCAGCGACGGCACCCCCGAAAACCCCGGGTCGGCGCCGGTACGCACCCTCCACTCGCGACCACGGGAGCCCCCCTTTGGCCATTGCCGCTAAGCCCACGACGACCAAGCACCTCTTCGTCACGGGGGGTGTCGCCTCCTCGCTCGGCAAGGGACTGACGGCCTCCAGCCTGGGCGCGCTGCTCAAGGCGCGGGGACTGCGGGTCACGATGCAGAAGCTCGACCCCTACCTCAACGTAGACCCGGGCACGATGAACCCGTTCCAGCACGGTGAGGTGTTCGTCACCAACGACGGCGCCGAGACCGACCTGGACATCGGCCACTACGAGCGCTTCCTGGACGTCGACCTCGACGGCTCGGCGAACGTCACCACCGGCCAGGTCTACTCCTCCGTGATCGCCAAGGAGCGGCGCGGCGAGTACCTGGGCGACACCGTGCAGGTCATCCCGCACATCACCAACGAGATCAAGCACCGCATCCGCCGCATGGCCACCGACGACGTCGACGTCGTCATCACCGAGGTCGGCGGCACGGTCGGCGACATCGAGTCGCTGCCGTTCCTGGAGACCGTCCGCCAGGTCCGCCACGAGGTCGGCCGCGACAACGTCTTCGTCGTGCACATCTCGCTGCTGCCCTACATCGGCCCCTCGGGCGAGCTGAAGACCAAGCCCACCCAGCACTCGGTCGCCGCCCTGCGCAACATCGGCATCCAGCCCGACGCGATCGTGCTGCGCGCCGACCGCGAGGTCCCCACCGCCATCAAGCGCAAGATCTCCCTGATGTGCGACGTCGACGAGGCCGCGGTCGTCGCCGCGATCGACGCCCCGTCGATCTACGACATCCCGAAGGTCCTGCACACCGAGGGCCTGGACGCCTACGTCGTCCGCAAGCTCGACCTGCCGTTCCGCGACGTGAACTGGACCCAGTGGGAGGACCTGCTGGACCGCGTCCACAACCCCTCGCACGAGGTCACGGTCGCCCTGGTCGGCAAGTACATCGACCTGCCCGACGCCTACCTGTCGGTCACCGAGGCCATCCGCGCCGGCGGCTTCGCCAACCGCGCCAAGGTCAAGGTCAAGTGGGTCGCCTCCGACGACTGCAAGACCCCGGCCGGCGCCGCCGCCGCGCTCGGTGACGTCGACGCCATCTGCGTCCCCGGCGGCTTCGGCGACCGCGGCGTGAACGGCAAGGTCGGCGCGATCACCTACGCCCGCGAGAACAAGGTGCCGCTGCTGGGCCTGTGCCTGGGCCTGCAGTGCGTGGTCATCGAGGCCGCCCGCAACCTGGCGGGCATCGAGGGCGCCAACTCCACCGAGTTCGACCCGGCCACCGCCAACCCGGTCATCTCCACCATGGCCGAGCAGCTCGACATCGTCGCCGGCGAGGGCGACATGGGCGGCACCATGCGGCTCGGCATGTACCCGGCCAAGCTCGCCGAGGGCTCCATCGTCCGCGAGGTCTACGGCAACGAGCAGTACGTGGAGGAGCGCCACCGCCACCGCTACGAGGTGAACAACTCCTACCGCGCCGAGCTGGAGAAGGCCGGCCTGCTCTTCTCGGGCACCTCCCCGGACAACAAGCTCGTGGAGTACGTGGAGTACCCGCGCGACGTGCACCCCTACCTGGTGGCCACCCAGGCCCACCCGGAGCTGCGCTCCCGCCCGACCCGCCCGCACCCGCTCTTCGCGGGCCTGGTGAAGGCGGCCGTCGAGCGTCAGCAGGGCTGACCTATACGGTTGACCGGGGTGAAGGTTTCCGCACGGAGGCCCTCACCCCGGTTTCCGTATTTCTGGAGGACGCACATGGGCATCAAGGACACCGCCGCCGAGTGGCGGGTCATCGCCAGCGAGACCCCGTTCACCGGCAACAAGACCAGCGTCCGCACGGACGAGGTGGTCATGCCCGACGGAACGGTCGTCAAGCGCGACTACCAGGTGCACCCGGGCTCCGTCGCCGTCCTCGCCCTGGACGACGAGGGCCGCGTGCTGGTCCTCAGCCAGTACCGCCACCCCGTCCGGCAGCGGCTGTGGGAGATCCCCGCCGGCCTGCTCGACGTGCCCGGCGAGAACCCGCTCCACGCCGCGCAGCGCGAGCTGTACGAGGAGGCCCACGTCAAGGCCGAGGACTGGCGGGTGCTGACCGACGTCTACACCACGCCCGGCGGCTGCGACGAGGCCGTGCGGATCTTCCTGGCCCGGGACATCTCCGACGTCGAGGGCGAGCGCTTCGAGGTGGAGCACGAGGAGCTCGACATGGAGCTCGACCGGGTGCCGCTGGCGGAGCTGGTGCGGGGCGTCCTCGCGGGCGAGCTGCACAACAACTGCCTGGTCGTCGGCGCCCTCTCGCTCGCCGCGGCCCTGGCCGGCGACGGCCTCGACGCCCTGCGGCCGGCGGACGCGGAGTGGCCCGCGAGGCCCTTCGAGGCGTAGGGCTGTCCGACCATCATCAGAACCGAATAGGTGATCTTCTGCGGGGCCGGTGGGGATTCACCGGGTCGTGCCGGGGCGTGAACTAGGCTCATCGCGTGCCCGACCGCGGCCGCGGCGGGCTCGTGCGTGGCAGGTGGACGGAGTGTGCCCCGTGGCGGAGCAGGCGGTGGAGACCGGCGACGGGATGGCGGCGGTGCCGCCGGGGCGGCGGCTGTCCGTCCCGGCGGCCGGCGGCCCGGCCCGTACGGCGGTCCCCGTGCTGCCCGGTTTCGTCGGCCGCCGCCGGGAGCTGGAGGAGCTGCGCGCCGACATCGTGCGCGCCGGCCTCGACACCCTCGCCGGCCGCAAGAGCCCGCGCGGCCGGGTCCTCCTCATCGCCGGGCGGCCCGGCTCCGGCCGCACCGCCCTGGCCGAGGAGCTCGCCGGGCAGCTCGCCGGCCAGTATCCCGACGGCGTGCTGCGCGCCCGGCTCACCGAGGCCGGCGGCGCCCCCGTCCCCACCGAGCGGACGGCCCGCGCCCTGCTCGGCGCGCTCGGGGCGCCCGTCCCCGCGGGGGCCGAGGAGGACGAGCTGACGCAGGCGGTGCGCGCCGCCCTCAAAGGCCGCCGCGCACTGCTGCTCCTCGACGACGCGGCGGGCGCCGAGCAGGTGGACCCGCTGCTGCCGGACAAGTCCGAGTGCCTGATCGTGGCCGTCTCGCGCGGCCCGCTGACCGGCGTGCCCGACGTGCGGCCCTGCACCCTGGGCGGCCTGGACTCGGCCTCCGGCGTCGAGCTCCTGGAGCGCTACGCGGGCCCCACCCGCATCATGGTCGACCCGGCCGCCGCGAACGCCGTGGTGGAGGAGTGCGGCGGCCAGCCCGCGGCGCTAGTCCTGGTCGGCGGCTGGCTCGCGGCCATGTCCAAGCTGTCCGTGGTCGACGCGGTCACCCGGCTGCGGGAGCTGCCGCCCGGCGACGGCCACGACATCGCGGGCCGCCCGCTCGCCCGCGCCTTCCGGCTCGCCTACGAGGCCCTGCCGGCGTCCTCCGCCCGCGTCCTGCGGCTGCTCGCGCTGGCCCCGGCCGGCCGGGCCGACGCCCACACGGCCTCCGCGCTCGCCGGCTGCTCGGTGTCCGCCGCGCAGACCTCCCTGGAGGACTTCGAGGCCCGCGGCCTGCTGCGCGCCGAGCCCGCCGTGGGCTCGCTGCCGCCGCAGTACCTCGTCCCGGGCTGCCTCCTGGACATGCTGCGGGAGCTGATGCGGACCGAGGAGCGGCCGGCCGAGGTCGAGCTCGCGCGGGCGCGGATGCTGGAGCGCACCGTCCGCCAGCTGCACTCGTGCCGGGCCGCCACCCGCACCGACGACCCGCTGACCCGCAAGCGCCTCGCCGAACTGCCCCGGCCGCTGCGGTTCGCCTCGCCGCAGGCGGCGGGGGAGTGGCTGACCTGCCGGCTCCCGGCGCTCCTGGCGGCCGCCCGGCTGGCCGTGCAGGACGGCCGCCTGGACACCCTGGCCCGCCGCCTGGTGTCCGCGCTGACCCGCGCCCTGACCGCGCACTTCGGCGCCGAGGAGGCGGGCCCCGAGCTCTACGGCCTCCACCAGCTCGTCCTGGACGTCGCCCGGCGCTGCGAGATGCCCCTGGAGAAGGCCGCCGCCCTGCTCAACATCGGCGACCTGGACGCCCGCGCCGGCCGGACCTCCGCCGCCCTCGGCCGCTACCGCGAGGCGCTGGACGCGGCCCGCCGCGCGGGCGACCCGTACGCGATCAGCCGCTCCCTGGAGTCGATCGCCGCCTCGTACCACGAGCTCGGCGACTGGCAGCGGGCCGTCGACTGGTACGGGCGCGCCCTGGAGCTGCGCCTGACGCGCGGCGAGCTCGCCGACGAGGCGCGGCTGTACGGCCGGCTGGGCGCCGTACGCAGCTACGCCGGGCAGTGGAACGAGGCCCTCCGCGACTGGCGGGCAGCGGCCTCCGCATGCCGCCGGCTGCGGGACCTGCCCGGGCACGCCCGGGCCCTCGGCGAGATCGCCCGGGTGCACGAGCACGCGGGCCGGCCCCAGGACGCCGTGCGGACCTGCCGGGAGGCGGTGGAGTGCGCGCGGCAGGCGGGCGACGACCGGCTGCGGGCGGCGATGCTGCTGCGCCTGGCGGACACCCTGGAGCGGCTCGGCGACCCCGCGGCCGCGGCCGGGCACCGGTCCGCCGCCGGGGAGCTGCTGGCGGGCGCCGCCTCCGGCCCCGCCGGGCCCGCGGCCTCCGCCGCGCAGCCGGGCGGCGCCATAGTGCCGCTCCCCTCGCCGGCCGAGGGCGAGCTGCCCGGTACCAGGACGGCACCGCCGGACTGACCGCATCCCCGAGGGGTTACCTGCGAAACCGGTAGTGCTTTTCCAAAAGATTGGCCCTTTGCAAGGCTAGACAGCGCAGGATCCTTCATTAGACTGGTTGGGCCGCGGTTGCCGCGGTCTGCTCTGGTGTGCCCCCGCATTTCCGGAATAGCCTGTATTTCTCTGATTCAAGGACCGTGATCGACGTGAAGGTCGGCATCCCCCGCGAGGTCAAGAACAACGAGTTCCGCGTTGCCATCACGCCTGCCGGCGTGCATGAGCTCGTCCGCAA
The DNA here is from genome assembly GCF_044336695.1 of Streptomyces sp. SCA2-17. Taxonomy (NCBI): domain Bacteria; kingdom Bacillati; phylum Actinomycetota; class Actinomycetes; order Kitasatosporales; family Streptomycetaceae; genus Streptomyces; species Streptomyces sp. SCA2-17. The sequence goes on along the minus strand of NZ_CP117521.1, from coordinate 1,093,548 downwards.
CGGCCACCAGGTCTTCGTCGAGAAGAACGCTGGTGCCGGCTCGTCCATCACCGACGCCGAGTACGTCTCGGCCGGTGCCGCGATCCTGGACACGGCCGACGAGGTCTGGGCCACCGCCGACCTGCTGCTGAAGGTCAAGGAGCCCATCGCGGAGGAGTACCACCGCCTGCGCAAGGGCCAGACCCTCTTCACGTACCTGCACCTCGCCGCCTCCCGCGAGTGCACCGACGCCCTGCTGCAGTCGGGCACCACGGCGATCGCGTACGAGACGGTCGAGCTCGCGAACCGCGCGCTGCCGCTGCTCGCCCCCATGTCCGAGGTCGCGGGCCGGCTGGCCCCGCAGGTCGGCGCCTACCACCTGATGCGCTCGGCCGGCGGCCGCGGCGTGCTGCCGGGCGGCGTCCCGGGCACCCACGCGGGCAAGGCCGTCGTCATCGGCGGCGGCGTCTCCGGCTGGAACGCCGCGCAGATCGCCGTCGGCATGGGCTTCCACGTCACCCTGCTCGACAAGGACATCAACAAGCTCCGCGAGGCGGACAAGGTCTTCGGCACCAAGGTGCAGACCATCGTCTCCAACGCCTTCGAGCTGGAGAAGGCCGTCGTCGAGGCCGACCTCGTCATCGGCGCCGTCCTCATCCCGGGCGCCAAGGCCCCGAAGCTGGTCACCAACGAGCTCGTCGCCAAGATGAAGCCCGGAAGTGTACTTGTCGACATTGCGATCGACCAGGGCGGCTGCTTCGAGGACTCCCGTCCGACCACCCACGCCGAGCCGACCTTCCAGGTCCACAACTCGGTCTTCTACTGCGTCGCCAACATGCCGGGCGCGGTGCCGAACACCTCCACCTACGCGCTGACCAACGCCACGCTGCCCTACATCGTGGAGCTGGCCAACCGCGGCTGGCAGGAGGCGCTCAGCCGGGACGCCGCCCTCGCCAAGGGCCTCAACACCCACGAGGGACAGGTCGTTTACGGCCCCGTCGCCGAGGCGCACGGCCTGCCGTTCGTCGAACTGAGCACCCTGCTCGGCTGAGTCGTCAACACGACACGCCAAGAGCGCACCCCCGGCCGGGCCTTGTTCAGCAAGGCCCGGCCGGGGTCGTTTCCACCCAGTTTGCGACTGGTTTCGACGCCTGGTCACCCACCCGCGAAACTTCCGGGTCGGGGTCCGCAGGGCCTTGACAGAACCCTGTTCGATTGCCGACACATCGTGCCGTCTCCGGCGGATTGTGTTGCTGCGAACCGCCGACACGCCATAGAGTCGCCAACCGTCGGCATGGTGCAACGCTGACCTATCTAGATGTTTCCTGGTCACCAAGGAGGTAGGACGACTTGTGAATGAGTCGACATTTGCTCCCGGGGGTGGTCACCCAGGAATGTCTGCGCAGGGCCAGAGTCCCAGGGGACTCGAAGCTGTCGGCTCCGTCGCTGTCCACACCTTCGCGGCACACCAGAACATCCAGAGCACACCGACAGCCCACCAGAGCATGGACGGCCATCACGTGAACGCCATGGCCGGCGACCGCGGCGGGGTCGATCCCGCGCGGCTCGCCGACTACGAGGACGTGCCCGACGGGCACTTCTACGACCCTGACGCGGAGTACGAGCCCGACCCCGAGTACGCGGCCACCCTCGCGCCCGACGCTGCCCGGCAGCGCCGCGAGCGCATCGGCCCGACCGGGCGTCCCCTGCCGTACTTCCCCATCCCCGGACCGCTGACCGACCACGGCCCCGCGAAGATCATCGCGATGTGCAACCAGAAGGGCGGGGTCGGCAAGACCACCTCGACCATCAACCTGGGTGCCGCCCTGGCCGAGTACGGACGCCGGGTGCTGCTCGTCGACTTCGACCCGCAGGGCGCGCTCTCCGTCGGCCTCGGCGTCAACCCGATGGAGCTGGACCTGACGGTCTACAACCTCCTCATGGAGCGGGGCATGTCGGCCGACGAGGTCCTCCTCAAGACGGCCGTGCCCAACATGGACCTGCTGCCCAGCAATATCGATTTGTCAGCGGCCGAGGTCCAGCTCGTCAGCGAGGTGGCCCGCGAGTCGACGCTCCAGCGCGCCCTCAAGCCGCTGCTCGCCGACTACGACTACATCGTCATCGACTGCCAGCCCTCGCTCGGCCTGCTCACCGTCAACGCCCTGACGGCCGCTCACAAGGTGATCGTCCCCCTGGAGTGCGAGTTCTTCGCGCTGCGCGGTGTGGCGCTGCTCACCGAGACGATCGAGAAGGTCCAGGAGCGGCTCAACCCCGACCTGGAGCTCGACGGCATCCTCGCCACCATGTACGACTCGCGGACCGTGCACAGCCGCGAGGTCCTCGCACGGGTGGTCGAGGCCTTCGACGACCACGTCTACCACACCGTCATCGGCCGGACGGTCCGCTTCCCCGAGACCACGGTCGCGGGCGAGCCGATCACCACGTACGCGTCCAACTCCGTGGGCGCCGCCGCCTACCGACAGCTCGCCAGGGAGGTGCTCGCCCGGTGTCACGCCGAGTGAGTCTGCCCGGCGCCGACGAGCTGTTCCGTACGACCGGGGGGTCCGGGCTCCAGTCCTCCTCCCCCCGCCGGCAGGCGAACGCGGAGGGCGGCCCGCGGGTCCCCGGCCCCGCCGGTGACTCCGACGCGCCGTCCGAGGGCGGCGCCGCCGGCGCGGGCACCGAGCACAGCGGCCGCGGCACGGCCGCGGCCGAGCGGGAGAACGCCCCCGAGCGCCGCCCCGCGGGCGCGCAGGAGCGCCCCGCGGGCGCCGGCCGGGCCGCGGGCCAGGGCGAGGCCGCCCCGCCCGCGCAGGGCCGCCGCCGCGGGCGCGGGGCGGGGCGCCGGCCCAGCGGCCGCGAGCGCCACGACGAGAAGATCACCGTCTATGTCTCCGCCGAGGAGCTCATGGACCTCGAGCACGCCCGGCTGGTGCTGCGCGGCGAGCACGGCCTCGCGGTCGACCGCGGCAGGATCGTGCGGGAGGCCGTCGCGGTCGTCCTCGCCGACCTGGAGTCGCGGGGCGACGCGAGCATCCTCGTACGGCGCCTGCGCGGCCGCTGAGGGGTTCCGCTGCGCTAGCCTCGCTAGCCTCTGCCGTGACCGCGCCCCGCGCGCCGTCGTACGGCCCGTTCCGCCCCCACCCTGGATCACCGATGCCCGCAGCCGCCTCCTCTCCGGCCCGCCGTCCCCTCGGCCGTGGCCCGGGCGGCCGGCCGCATCCGCAGCCGCCTGCCGGCGGCGAGGCCGGGGCCGCCGTGAGCGAGGCCCGTGGGCCGTCGGTTCCCGCGGCGGACACCGCTGCGGCGGAGCCCTCCGGGGCCGGAGCGCCGGCTGCGGAGCCGGCGCCCGGGCCGGGTGCCGCCGCGCCGGAGACCCCCGCCGGAGGCGACTCGTTCACCGTCCGGCTCGACAACTTCGAAGGGCCCTTCGACCTCCTCCTCCAGCTGATCGCCAAGCACAAGCTGGACGTCACCGAGGTCGCCCTCTCCAAGGTCACCGACGAGTTCATGGCACACATCCGCGCCATGGGCCCCGCCTTCGACCTCGACCAGACCACCGAGTTCCTCGTCGTCGCCGCCACCCTCCTCGACCTCAAGTGCGCCCGGCTGCTGCCGGCCGCCGAGGTCGAGGACGAGGCCGACCTCGCCCTCCTGGAGGCCCGCGACCTGCTGTTCGCCCGGCTGCTCCAGTACCGGGCCTACAAGCGGGTCGCGGAGATCTTCAGCGCCCGGCTGGACGACGAGGCCCGCCGCTTCCCCCGCACGGTCGGCCTGGAGCCGCACCACGCCGAGCTGCTGCCCGAGGTCGTCCTCGGCATCGGGCCCGCGCGCCTGGCCGAGCTGGCCGTCAAGGCCATGCGGCCCAAGCCGGTGCCGCAGGTGTACGTCGACCACATCCACGCGCCGCTCGTCAGCGTCCGCGAGCAGGCCGAGGTCGTCGTGGCCCGGCTGCGCGGCGCCGGCCGGGCGACCTTCGGGGAGCTGACCGGCGACGCCCCCGACACCCTGACCGTCGTCGCCCGCTTCCTGGCCCTGCTGGAGCTCTACCGCGAGCGCGCGGTCGCCCTGGACCAGGACGAGGCCCTCGGGGAGCTGACGGTGTGCTGGACCGGCGAGGACGGGGCGCGCCCGCTGGTGACCGACGAGTTCGACCGCGCGCCGGAGACCGAGCCGGAGGAGAAGGCCCAGTGAGCGAAGCGGAAGCAGTGGCGGAAACGGTCGACGAGGGCCTCGCGGGGGACTCCGCCGTGGCCCGGCTCGACCTGCGGCCCGCGCTGGAGGCCGTCCTCATGGTCGTCGACGAGCCGGCTACCGAGGAGCACCTCGCCAAGGTCCTCCAGCGCCCCCGCCGCGAGATCGCCGACGCCCTCGCCGGGCTGGCCGGGGAGTACGACGCCCAGGGGCGCGGCTTCGAGCTGCGGCAGGTCGCCGGGGGCTGGCGCTTCTTCACCCGCCCGGCCTACGCCGACGCCGTCGAGGCCTTCGTCCTGGACGGCCAGCAGGCACGGCTCACCCAGGCCGCCCTGGAGACGCTGGCCGTCGTCGCGTACCGTCAGCCGGTGAGCCGTTCGAAGGTCTCGGCGGTGCGCGGCGTGAACTGTGACGGGGTCATGCGCACCCTCCTCCAGAGAGGTCTGGTGGAGGAGGCGGGGACGGAACCCGAAACAGGTGCGATCCTGTACAGGACGACGAACTACTTTCTGGAGCGCATGGGCCTGCGCGGCCTGGACGAGCTCCCGGAGCTCGCGCCCTTCCTCCCCGAGGCGGAGGCGATCGAGGGCGACACTCAGGAAGGTGTGCCGTCGTTCGATCCGGACGCACCGGACACCGAAGCGGACGACAAGACGGAACTTTGATGCGAAGCAGCGGCAGGAACAGCGGAAGCGGCAACCGGGACGACCGGGGCGGGCGAGGACGTCCGGCGTCCGGGGGCGGGCGCGCGGGCGGCGGCCGTTCCGGCGGCGGGCGTGCGGGCGGCAGCTGGTCGGGAGGGCGGCCCGAGGGCGGCGGTCGCTCCGGCGGTGGCCGCTCCGAGGACCGGCGTGACGATCGCCGCGACGACCGCCGGGACGACCGGCAGCAGGAGCGTCCGCGCCGTCCGCGTCCCGAGGAGCGCCGCTACGACGTGGGCCCCGACGCCGAGCGCACCCGCGGCGGCGCCACCAGCGGCCGTCAGAGCGGTCCCACCAGCGGCCGCGGCGCGGCGGCCCGCGGCGGTGCCAAGGGCGGCCCCAAGCGCAGCTCCACGGCCGGCGCCGGCGGCCGCAGCAGCGGGCCCGCCCGCGGCCACGGCTACGCCCCCGCCCGCCCGCGCGAGCTCGACGCCAAGATCGAGGAGCGCAACCGGGAGCGGCACAACAAGCCGCAGGTGAAGACGCCCAAGACCTTCCCCGGCGCCGAGCAGGAGGGCGAGCGCCTCCAGAAGGTGCTGGCCCGGGCCGGCATGGGCTCGCGCCGCGCCTGCGAGGAGCTCATCGAGCAGGCCCGCGTCGAGGTCAACGGCCAGATCGTCACCGAGCAGGGCCTGCGGGTCGACCCCGAGAAGGACGAGATCAAGGTCGACGGCCTGACCGTCGCCACCCAGTCCTACCTCTTCTTCGCCCTCAACAAGCCGGCCGGCGTCGTCTCCACCATGGAGGACCCCGACGGCCGCCAGTGCCTCGGCGACTACGTCACCAACCGCGAGACCCGGCTCTTCCACGTCGGCCGTCTCGACACGGAGACCGAGGGCATCATCCTGCTCACCAACCACGGCGAGCTGGCCCACCGGCTGACGCACCCGCGGTACGGCGTGCAGAAGACGTACCTCGCCGCGATCACGGGGCCGCTGCCGCGGGACATCGGCAAGCAGCTCAAGAACGGCATCGAGCTGGAGGACGGGTACGCCCGCGCGGACAACTTCCGCGTCATCCAGCAGACCGGTAAGAACTACCTGGTCGAGGTCACCCTCCACGAGGGCCGCAAGCACATCGTGCGGCGCATGCTGGCCGAGGCGGGCTTCCCCGTCGAAAAGCTGGTCCGCACGTCGTTCGGCCCGATCCCCCTCGGCGACCAGAAGTCGGGCTGGCTCCGCCGCCTGACGAACACGGAGGTCGGCATGCTGATGCGCGAGGTCGACCTCTAAGCCGGTCGGGGGTTCCGGCCCCATCGGGGCCCGGTGGTGCGGCCCGGCTACGTCCCTCCTGCCGCCGCGGCTGATCGCCGCGGCGGCGGAGTGCGGGGTGCGCACGGCTGTCCGCCTAGCCCGCCGAAGCGCGGCGGACGCGTATCAGGAAGTCTTCGACCCGTGCCCGGTCCGGCTCCTCGGGGAGGGGGGTCGTGCGGGCCGCCTCCCCGGCCTCCTCGGTGAGGCGGTTCAGCCACGCCTCCGCCTCGGCCCATGGCAGCTCGCCCCGCCGCACGGCGAGCAGCGGCTCGCGGAGTTCGCCGACGTCGAGCACGAGGGAGCCCGTGCGCAGCAGGTCGCGGCCGCACATCAGCAGCCGCAGCGCGTGCATGACGGGCTTCCACCGCCGCGGCGCCCCGTGCGCCCGGACGTCCGCCATGAACTTCTTGCGCTGGTCCGCCGCGTAGCCCGCGTACGTCTGGTGCACCCTGCGGGAGAGGAACGCCTCCCGCAGGGCCAGCAACTCGCGCCCGGTGGCGTCGGCGTGCTCGACGAGAGGGGAGTGCAGGCACTCCAGGATGTTCGGGTTGCCCCGCAGCGCCAGCTCGCAGAAGCGCTCCAGCTCCCAGGAGAACTGCTCCTCCGCGGGGCCCTCCACGTGCGGCGGCGGCTTGTCGAAGCCCCAGAACAGCGGCGTGGGCGCCACGTACACGCCGCGCCGGTCCGTATCGCTGGCCTCCGTGGCCAGCCCGAAGGCCCGCGAGCCCATCACGCACGCGTAGACGGTGTGCTCGGTCACGAGCTCGACCGGTCCGGCCGGCGTCACGAGCGTCACGACCACACCGCCAGGCCCGTCGCCCGGCCGTCCTCGTCGCGCTGGATCTCCATCATGCCCTCGACCGCGTCGCGGTTGATGCGGCCGAAGACGTGCGGGAAGAGCGTGCCGGGGGCGACGCCCGGCGGCGGGGCCGGGTCGGCGGCCTCCCAGCGGACCAGGACGTCCAGCTTGTGCTCGTCGATCAGGAGGACCATCAGCGGGCCGCGCACGTCCTTGTAGAAGGCCGTGGCCACGGCGAGCGTCGTCTCCTCGTCGGGCGAGCAGTGGACGAAGCCTTCCTCGGAGAGGGAGGCGGGGGAGTACGGGCGGTCGGGCACGGCCAGCCAGTCGTCCAGGGGCACCACGTGGTAGATCATGTGCACGGTTCTACCGGACGCGGGCCCGGCAGTCCCGCTTCGGCGCCCGCCCCGCCCGGCCGGCGGAGCGGCTGGATAGGCTGGCCGGGCCCGCTCTCCGTCACGCTCCACGCACCTCACAAGGACTCCCCGTGAGAACCGCCCTCGTCATCGGCACCGGACTGATCGGCACCTCCGCCGCGCTCGCCCTCGCGGGCCGCGGGGTCCACGTCCACCTCAGGGACCACGACCCGGACGCGGCGCGGACGGCCGCGGCCCGGGGCGCCGGGACGGACCAGGCCCCCGAGGGCCCGGTCGACCTGGTGATCGTCTCCGTGCCGCCGGCGCACGTCGCGGCCACCCTCGCCGCGGCGATCCGGGACGGCCTCGGCCGCGGCTACGTCGACGTCGCGAGCGTCAAGGGCGGCCCGCGCCGCGAGCTGGAGGCGCTCGGCGCCGACCTCTCCGGCTACCTCGGCACGCACCCGATGGCCGGCCGCGAGCGCTCCGGCCCCATGGCCGCCACGGCCGACCTCTTCGAGGGCCGCCCCTGGGTGCTCACGCCGACCCGCGACACCGACACCGAGGTCCTCAACCTCGCCCTCGAGGTCGTCGCCCTGTGCCGGGCGGTGCCCGTGGTCATGGACGCCGACGACCACGACCGGGCCGTGGCCCTCGTCTCGCACACCCCGCACCTGCTCTCCAGCATGGTCGCCGCCCGCTTGCGGGACGCCGACGAGACGGCCGTACGGCTGTGCGGCCAGGGCATCCGGGACGTGACCCGGATCGCCGCGTCCGACCCGCGGCTGTGGGTCGAGATCCTCTCCGCCAACCCGGGCCCCGTCGCCGACGTCCTCGCCGCCGTCGCCGCCGACCTGGACGAGACGGTACGGTCCCTGCGCGCGCTGGAGGCCGCCGACGACGGCAAGCGCGAGGAGGGCGCGGCCGGCCTGGAGGACGTCCTGCGGCGCGGGAACGCGGGCCGCAGCCGGGTGCCGGGCAAGCACGGGGCGGCTCCGGCCGCGTACGAGACGGTCACCGTCCTCATCGGCGACCAGCCGGGCGAGCTCGCCCGGATCTTCGCCGACGCGGGCCGGGCCGGCGTGAACATCGAGGACGTCCGCATCGAGCACGCGACGGGCCAGCAGGCGGGCCTGATCCAGCTCATGGTCGAACCGGGCGCGGTCACTTCTTTGAGCGCCGCGCTCCGCGACCAGGGCTGGTCGCTGCGGCAGTAGCGCTCCGTGCGGCTCGGGCCAGTGCTCCGTGCGGCCCGGGCCGCTCCCGCGAGCCAGTAACCTTGTCGGAGGCTGATATGAGCCGCCCGTACCCCACCCCGTGCACAAGGAAGGTGTCAGACACCGTGGAAACCGCCGCCCGGACCGCTCCGGCAGCAGTCATCGTCGGCATCGACGGCCCCTCCGGCACGGGCAAGTCCAGCACGTCCAAGGCCGTCGCGGCCAAGCTCGGCCTTCGCTACCTGGACACCGGCGCGCAGTACCGCGCGATCACCTGGTGGATGCTGAGCAACGGCATCGACGTGAACGACGCCGCCGCGGTCGCGGACGCCGCGGGCAAGCCCGAGATCGTCTCCGGCACCGACCCGTCCGCCCCGACCATCACGGTCGACGGCGCCGACGCCGCGGGCCCGATCCGTACCCAGGAGGTCACCTCCGCGGTCAGCGCCGTCAGCGCCGTCCCGGAGATCCGCACCCGCCTGACCGAGCTCCAGCGGGCGATCGCCGCCGAGGCTCCGGCCGGCATCGTCGTCGAGGGCCGCGACATCGGCACCACGGTGCTGCCCGACGCCGACCTCAAGATCTTCCTGACGGCGTCCGCCGAGGCCCGCGCCGCCCGCCGCAGCGGCGAGCTGAAGGGCAAGGAGGCCACTGACCTGGCCGCCACCCAGGCCGCGCTGGTCAAGCGGGACGCCGCCGACTCCGGCCGCAAGACCTCGCCGCTGGCCAAGGCGGGCGACGCGGTCGAGGTGGACACCACGGAGTTGACCTTGGACCAGGTCATCGAGTGCGTGGTGACCCTGGTTGAGGAGCGGCGGTCGGCGTGACCGCGTCCCCCGGGGGTGCCGCCGTCGGCCGGCGGATCGGCATAGGCCTGATGTACGGGCTGTGGAAGCCGCGCGTGCTGGGCGCCTGGCGGGTGCCCGCCGCGGGGCCGGTCATCATGGCCGTGAACCACTCCCACAACGTCGACGGCCCGATGCTCATGGGCACCGCGCCCCGGCCCGTGCACTTCCTGATCAAGAAGGAGGCGTTCACCGGCCCCCTCGGCCCGTTCCTGGAAGGGATCGGCCAGCTGAAGGTGGACCGGGAGAGCGCCGACCGCGCCGCGATCACGGAGGCGCTGGGCGTCCTGGAGGGCGGCGGGGTCCTGGGGATCTTCCCCGAGGGCACCCGGGGCGAGGGCGACTTCGCCTCGCTGCGCTCCGGCCTCGCCTACTTCGCGGTGCGCTCCGGGGCGCCGATCGTGCCCGTGGCGGTGCTCGGCAGCGCCGAGCGCAAGAGCCGCCTCGTGCGGGGCCTGCCGCCGCTGCGCAGCCGGGTCGACGTCGTCTTCGGGGACGCCTTCGAGGCGGGCGACGGCAGCGGCCGGCGCACGCGCAAGGCGCTGGACGAGGCGACCGTCCGGATCCAGCAGCGGCTGGGCGCGCACCTGGCGGACGCCAAGCGGCTGACCGGCCGCTGAACGAGACTTAGTAGCGGACCCGCGGGTCCGCCGACCATACGAACGAGGAACGGACTTCATGAACGACCAGATCCACGGCGACGAGCACGGTGAGCTTGGCGACGCCGAGTACGCGGAGTTCATGGAGCTCGCGGCGCAGGAGGGCTTCGACGCCGACGAGATCGAGGGCGCCCTCGGCGAGGCCGGCCACGGCCCGCTGCCCGTGCTCGCCGTCGTCGGCCGCCCCAACGTCGGCAAGTCGACGCTGGTGAACCGCATCATCGGCCGCCGCGAGGCCGTCGTCCAGGACAAGCCGGGCGTCACCCGCGACCGCGTCACCTACGAGGCCGAGTGGGCGGGCCGCCGCTTCAAGGTCGTCGACACCGGCGGCTGGGAGCAGGACGTCCTCGGGCTCGACGCGTCCGTCGCCGCCCAGGCCGAGTACGCGATCGAGGCCGCCGACGCGGTCGTCTTCGTCGTGGACGCCACCGTCGGCGCCACCGACACCGACGAGGCCGTCGTCAAGCTGCTGCGCCGGGCCGGCAAGCCCGTCGTGCTGTGCGCCAACAAGGTCGACGGCCCCTCGGCCGAGGCCGACGCCGCGATGCTGTGGTCGCTGGGCCTCGGCGAGCCGATGCCGGTCTCCGCGCTGCACGGCCGCGGCACGGGCGACATGCTGGACGAGGTCCTCAAGGCCCTGCCCGAGGCCCCGGCCCAGCTCTTCGGCACCGCCCTCGGCGGCCCGCGCCGCATCGCCCTGATCGGCCGCCCGAACGTCGGCAAGTCCTCCCTGCTCAACAAGGTGGCGGGCGAGGAGCGCGTCGTCGTCAACGAGCTGGCCGGCACGACCCGTGACCCGGTCGACGAGCTGATCGAGCTCGGCGGGGTGACCTGGAAGTTCGTGGACACCGCGGGCATCCGCAAGCGCGTCCACCTCCAGGAGGGCGCCGACTACTACGCCTCCCTGCGCACCGCCGCCGCGGTCGAGAAGGCCGAGGTCGCGGTGATCCTGATCGACGCGAGCGAGAGCATCTCGATCCAGGACCAGCGCATCGTCACCATGGCCGTCGACGCCGGCCGCGCGATCGTCATCGCGTACAACAAGTGGGACACCCTCGACGAGGAGCGCCGCTACTACCTCGAGCGCGAGATCGAGACGGAGTTCCAGCAGATCGCGTGGGCGCCGCGGGTCAACGTCTCGGCGCAGACCGGCCGGCACATGGAGAAGCTCGTCCCGGCGATCGAGACGGCCCTCGAGGGCTGGGAGACGCGCGTGCCGACCGGGCGGCTGAACGCCTTCCTCGGTGAGCTCGTCGCGGCCCACCCGCACCCGATCCGGGGCGGCAAGCAGCCGCGCATCCTCTTCGGCACGCAGGCGGGCACGAAGCCGCCGCGGTTCGTCCTCTTCGCCTCCGGCTTCATCGAGGCGGGCTACCGGCGCTTCGTGGAGCGTCGCCTGCGCGAGGAGTTCGGCTTCGAGGGGACGCCGATCCACATCTCGGTGCGGGTGCGGGAGAAGCGCGGCAAGAAGAAGTAGGGCGAGCTCTGCCGGGCCCCCGGCTGGGGGTCCGGGGGTCATCCCCCGGGAGATGCAGCATCGAGGCGGGCTACCGGCGCTTCGTGGAGCGTCGCCTGCGCGAGGAGTTCGGCTTCGAGGGGACGCCGATCCACATCTCGGTGCGGGTGCGGGAGAAGCGCGGCAAGAAGAAGTAGAAGTAGAAGCAGCAGTACGCCGTGGGGGGTGTCCGGGTCGGTCCCGGACACCCCCCACGCCACGTCTAATAGCCGCGCATGCGGCCGTCACGTGGTGCGGGCGGCAGCGCGGGCACGTGCCCGCGCTGCCGCCCGTAGTGCGTGTCCCAGGCGGACTGGTAGCCCGACGGGACGTGGTAGCCCAGCTGGCCCGCGTAGCCCTGCTGCCCGCCGTACTGGCCGTAGCCGAGCTGCGGGTGCGGACCGAAGCCCACGAACCTCAGGTCCTCCTCGCCGGAGCGGTCGAAGGGGAGCGCCCGGAACGAGCGGCGGTACTCGGAGTAGAGCGCATCGTAGATCGGGGTGACCGAGGCGGGATGGCTCTGCGGGGTGGTGTCGCGGGGTGGGCGCATACCGGGGATGTGGTTCGGGTACGGAATCCGCGGGGCAGGCTCGTATGAGTGCACATACGAGCCAACGAGTCCGTGGCCCGGGGGATGCGGGCCCGGCTCGTAATGGCCCGCCGGAGCGCCGCCGGCGGGGTGCACGGGGTGCACGGCGCTCGTCACATACCCGCGAGCGGCATGGACGCGGCGACGAGCCGGCCGGCCGCCGCCGCCCGGTCGAGGGCCTCGCGCAGCAGGTCCTCCCGCGGCTGGGAGCCGATCGTGCCGACCGGCGCCGCGAAGACGAGCACCTGCTTGGTCTTGTTCACCGCCGAGCGCCACTCGGGAGCGACCTGCATCGCCTGGTGGGCCTGCCACCACGCGCTGGGCGCGGCGCCCGGGACGCCGCCCGGCATCAGGATCGCGTGCAGCTGCCCCATGGCGAGCAGTACGGACCAGCCGGGGGTGGGCGGCGGCACCTGCTCCACGGTGGCGACGGGCGCGAAGCCCTGCTCGATCAGGAGCGGCAGGAAGACGTCGACCGGCCCGGACGTGCCGGGGCGGGCGATCGGCCCGAGCGGCTCGACGACGAGCGCCGGGTGCAGGTCACCCTTGATGAGCACCAGGCCGCTGGTGACGCCCAGCTCGGCCTGCACGGGCCCGTCGGGCGCTGCGGGCATCGTGGGCATGGTGGCGGGCGCCGGCAGCTGGGCCCCGGCCTGCCCGCCCTCGCCCTGGATGGAGCGCACGGCGCCCTGGAGCTGTTCCTCGGACACCGCGACGACCTGGGAGGGGATGCAGGCGGCGTGCGCGAAGGCGAGCACGGCCGTCTCCTCGCCGACGAAGAGCACGGTGCTGGTCCGCTCCCGGTCCGTGTCACCCGGGGTGCGGCAGGACGTGCAGTCGTAGCTGCCCGGGGCGGTGTCGCCGCCCAGCAGTCGTTCGGCCTCTTCGTCGCCGATCTCGGCGCGGACGTCGTCACTGACGTCGAGCATGCGCGGCACGGGTGGCTCCTAGATATCGGTGCGTATCACACGGGGGTTCCCGGTTCGTAAGAGCACAACGGGCGATCCGTGGCAGGGGTCACGCGTAACGAGTTGGTGATCAGGGCCAACCTCACGCGCCCCGCCACGGTCTAATCTCTGGGTAGGCGGGCTGGATGGAATGTCCGCGGCACACGGCTGGGGACGAATGCACATCTCATTCCTGATTCACAACGCGTACGGCATCGGCGGGACGATCCGGACCACGTTCAACCTCGCGAGCACCCTCGCCGAGCAGCACGACGTGGAGATCGTCTCCGTCTTCCGCCACCGGGAGGAGCCGGTCTTCTCGCCCGGCGGCAAGGTGCGCCTGCGCCACCTGGTCGACCTGCGCAAGGGCACGCCCGGCTACGAGGGCGACGACCCGGAGTACGAGCGTCCCGCGGCGGTCTTCCCCGCCACCGAGGGCCGCTACAAGCAGTACAGCGCCCTGACCGACCGGCGGATCGCCGAGCACCTGCGCACCCTGGACAGCGACGTGGTCGTGGGCACCCGCCCCGGCCTCAACGTGCACATCGCCCAGCAGGCCCGCCGCGGCCCGGTCCGGGTCGGCCAGGAGCACCTGACGCTGAGCACCCACTCCCAGCCGCTCAAGCTGACGCTGCGCACGCACTACCCGCGGCTGGACGCCGTCACCACCGTGACCGAGGCCGACGCCGCGACGTACCGCAAGCTGATGCGGCTGCCCGGCGTGCGGGTGGAGGCCGTGCCCAACAGCATCCCCGCCCCGGCCGTGGCCCCCGCCGACGGCACCGGCAAGTGGGTGGTCGCCGCCGGCCGCCTCGCCCCCGCCAAGCGCTACGACGTGCTGATCCGCGCCTTCGAGAAGGTCGTGGCCGAGCGGCCCGACTGGAAACTGCGGATCTACGGCGCGGGCGCCGAGCGCGCCAAGCTGCGCGCCCTGATCGACAAGCGCGGCCTCTACAACCACGTCTTCCTCATGGGCCCCGCCAACCCGCTGGACCCCGAGTGGGTCAAGGGCTCCATCGGTGCCGTCACCTCCAGCCTGGAGTCGTTCGGCATGACGATCGTCGAGGCGATGCGCTGCGGCCTGCCGGTGGTCTCCACCGACTGCCCGCACGGCCCCGGCGAGATCATCGACGACGGCGTCGACGGCCTGCTGGTGCCGGTCGGCAAGACCGACAAGATCGCCGCCGGGCTGCTGAAGCTGATCAACGACGACGAGCTGCGGCAGAACATGGGCCGGGCGGCGCTCGCGAGCTCCGCCCGCTTCGACCCGGCCGAGGTCGCCGGCCGCTACGAGCGGCTCTTCGGCGACCTGGTGGCCCGCGGCTCCCTGCGCGGCTCCCTGCACCGCACCCGCGGCGCCCTGCTCAGCAGCGCGTTCAGGACGTCGGACGCGAGCCGCTCCGCCCTGCGCCGGGTGCGTGCCGCATGACCGACGAGGACCGCACACCCCCCGTGCCCGCGAACGCCGCCGGATCCGGCGGTTCCACCACCCCCGAGGAGAGCACCATCGTGTCTGCCCCGGCACCGCCGCGCGCCGACTGCATCGCGGACTCCGCGGGCGGGCTCACCTTCGACCTCGACGCCCCCGGCTCCGGCCCCGACCTCAGCGAGCCGGGCCACTGGACCGCCGCACTGGTCCTGCGCCGCCGCGGCGACGACGAGGCCGAGGAGGTCCGCCTGCCGCTCGCGCCCGACGGCGAGGGACGGCTGCGCGCCGTGCTGCCGAGCACCGTCGCGCTCCCCGAAGGGCGCTGGGACGTCTACGTCGCCTTCGCCGACACCGAGCCCCGCCGCCTCGTGCCGGGCCTGGCCGACCTCAGATCGCTGGTCGACCGCAGACCCGGGCCGAGCACCTCGCCGCTCGCGGTCCGCATCCCGTACGCGACCAAGCACGGCAATCTCTCGCTGCGCAGCTGGCTGCGCGCCCCGCACGCCGAGGCCGGCGACCTGCACCCGGACGCCTCGGGGCTGACCGCCCACGGCCGCCTGCACGGCGTCGCGGACCCGGCCGCCTGGCTCGCGGGCGCCGTCGTGGAGGCCCGCTGCCGCCGCGCGCCCGACCTGGTCGTCACGGCGCCGGTCACCCAGGAGAAGCGGCCGGACGACGCTCCCGCGGAGGAGGGCGGCCAGGACTTCTCCTTCACCCTGGACTACGCCCGGCTCGCCGCGGAGTGGCGGGGCGGCCTGGACGTCTGGGACCTGTGGCTGTGCCCGGCGGACGGCTCGGAGCCCGCCCGCCTCGCCCGCCTCCTCGACGACGTCGTCGACAAGCAGCAGGTCTTCGCCTATCCCGTGCTGCCGGTCGACGCCGATTACGCGCCTGCCCAGGCCGGCCCGTGCTACACCACCGACAACGACCTTTCGGTCCGGATCGAGGAGCGCCCGCCCGTAGCGGGCTGACCCCGGGGCCGCCCGCCCGGCCCCGGGGCACCGCATGCCACGGTCAGAAGCGGTCAGGGCGCGGCCGCCCCGGGCGCTTCCGCCGTCTGCGGGGTGGTCACCCGCGCCACCTCCGGGTGGTGCAGGTCGAAGGCGGGCGACTCGGAGCGGATCCTGGGGAGGGCGACGAAGTTGTGCCGGGGCGGCGGGCAGGACGTCGCCCACTCCAGCGAGCGCCCGTAGCCCCAGGGGTCGTCGACGCCCACGGGCTTGCCGTACTTGGCGGTCTTCCAGATGTTGTAGAAGAACGGCAGGTTGGACAGGCCCAGCAGGAACGCGCCGATCGAGGAGACGGTGTTGAGGGCCGTGAAGCCGTCGGCCGCGAGGTAGTCGGCGTAGCGGCGGGGCATGCCCTGGGCGCCCAGCCAGTGCTGGACCAGGAACGTGAGGTGGAAGCCCAGGAACAGCGTCCAGAAGTGGACCTTCCCCAGCCGCTCCTCCAGCATCCTGCCCGTGAGCTTCGGCCACCAGAAGTAGAAGCCCGCGAACGTCGCGAACACCACCGTCCCGAACACCACGTAGTGGAAGTGCGCGACGACGAAGTACGTGTCCGTCACGTGGAAGTCCAGCGGCGGCGACGCGAGGATCACGCCGGTCAGGCCGCCGAAGAGGAAGCTCACCAGGAAGCCGACGGCCCACAGCATGGGCGCCTCGAAGGACAGCGAGCCGTGCAGCATGGTGCCGATCCAGTTGAAGAACTTCACTCCGGTCGGCACCGCGATGAGGAACGACATGAAGGAGAAGAAGGGCAGCAGCACCGCCCCGGTGGCGAACATGTGGTGCGCCCAGACCACCAGCGACAGGGCCGTGATGGCCATGGTGGCGCCGATGAGCGACAGATAGCCGAAGATCGGCTTCCGGGAGAAGACCGGGATGATCTCGCTGATGATGCCGAAGAACGGCAGCGCGATGATGTAGACCTCGGGATGGCCGAAGAACCAGAAGAGGTGCTGCCACAGCAGCGCCCCGCCGCTCGCCGGGTCGAAGACCAGGGACGAGAACCGCCGGTCCGCCTCCAGCACCAGCAGCGACGCCGCCAGGACGGGGAACGCCAGCAGGATCAGGACCGAGGTGAAGAGCACGTTCCAGGTGAAGACGGGCATCCGGAACATCGTCATCCCGGGGGCGCGCATCCCGATGATGGTGGTCAGGAAGTTCACCGCGCCGAGGATCGTGCCGAAGCCGGAGAGCGCCAGGCCCATGATCCACATGTCGGTGCCGATGCCGGGGGAGCGGGCCATGCTGTTCAGCGGGGCGTAGCCGGTCCAGCCGAAGGTGGCGCCGCCCTGCGGCATCAGCAGGCTGGACACCACGATCAGGCCGCCGAAGAGGTAGAGCCAGTACGCGAACATGTTGAGCCGCGGGAAGGCCACGTCCGGCGAGCCGATCTGCAGCGGCATGATCGCGTTGGCGAAGCCGGCGAAGGCCGGCGTCGCGAAGAGCAGCAGCATGATCGTGCCGTGGGCCGTGAAGGCCTCGTTGAACGACTCGTTGGTCATGAACTGCAACCCCGGCCGGGCCAGCTCGGCGCGCATCAGCATCGCCAGCAGGCCGCCGCCGAGGAAGAAGGCGAACGAGGTGATCAGGTAGAGGTTGCCGATGGTCTTGTGGTCGGTCGTCGTGAGCCAGTCGACGACGAGCCGGCCCGGTCGGCGCTTCCGCACCGGGCCGGTGGTCGCCTGCGCGGTGTCCGTCCCCATCTGCGCTCCCTCGATCGCTCGGTCGTGCACCTCGACGGGCTTGCGGGCTCACGCCATGATGCTCGCCCCGCGCCCGGCGCGCGAGGGTGCCTCCTATTCGGAATTACTTATTCCAGTTACTTACGGGCTACACCATTCCGATGACCGCGAACATGGATCCGCAATATCCGCCGGGTCCCTTGTGTGGTCATTCGAACCATCCTGGCGGGGGTTTTCGGGGAGGGTACGGGAAAGGAGGCGTGTATTTCCCGCCCGCGCTTTGTGAAGACGCCCGGCCCGGTGGCGTAATCCCCGTAGGAGTGAAAGATTCCGGGGTAAACCACACCGGGTTCTCTGTGACAGAAGTGTGACCGCGGGGGGACGGCAGTGCCATGCCCGCGTGCTGCCCGCCCCCGGCCGCTTCCTTCCCGCCCGTCCCGTCCGTCCTTCCCGCTCCGCTTCCGTCCGGCGGCGGGGGCGGCCTACGGTGACGGGCATGGCACCTCTACCGAACCTCCCCGCCGACCCCGACGACGACCTCACCGCCTACGTGGGCCTCGGCACCGCCGCCGCGGCCGAGCGGGCCCGCGCCCGCGGCTGGGCCACCGTGCGCGCCCTCGCGCCGGGCACGATCGTCACCATGGAGTACCAGGCGGGACGGCTGAACTTCGAGGCCGAGAACGGCGTCGTGAAGCGCTGCTGGAAGGGATGACCGGCCGGACGCACGGCGGACGTACGACGGCGGCCCCGGACCTCCGAAGAGATCCGGGGCCGCCGTCGCACTGAGGCAGCGGGGCTACGGGCCGTCAGCCGCCCACCGTCCGGCCGCGGCCCGAGGCCGGGCCCAGCGGGGCGGTGCGCGGCACCCGGTCCGGGTTCGGCGGGCGGCGGCTGCCGGTCGGGGTGACCGGGGTCCGCTCCGAGCGCGCCGTGTGCGGCCGGGCCGGCAGGTACGGCCGGCCCTCTCCGGCGCGGCCGCCCGCCGTACGGCTCCCGACGCCCACCGGCTCGCGGGCCGGCTGCTCGTCGTCCGCGGGGGCGCGCGGGGCGGCCACGGGCACCGGAGCCACCGGGACGGGCACGGCCGCGCCGCGCTCGCGCACCCGGCGCCACAGGGCCAGCAGCCACACCTCGGCACGGGCCATCGGTGCCTCGAACCAGGGCAGGGCCAGCAGCACCAGCAGGCCCGCGGTCCAGCCGAGGGTCACGTCGCTCATCCAGTGCGTACCGAGGTAGACCGTCGTCATGCCGACGCCCAGCGCGAGCAGCGCGGCGATCACCGAGGCCACCCGGCGGGTGCGCGGCGTGGTGGCCAGATAGGCCAGGACGCCCCAGGTCACCACGGCGTTGGCGGTGTGCCCGGAGGGAAATATGTCGCCGCCCGCGAACATCTCGTTCGAGCCGATCGAGGTGGCGTAGTGCGGGCCGAGCCGGCCCATGCCGATCTTCGCCGCGCCCACGGTCGCGTTGAGCAGCAGCAGGGACGTGCCGAGGACCAGCAGCGGGCGCAGCGTCCCCTGCCGGTAGGTGCGCCAGCCCAGCCAGGCGGCCACCGCGACGGCGGTCGGGCCGCGCTGGCCCAGGACCACGAAGTAGTCGAGGAAGGTGTGGATCTCCGGCCACTGCTTGTACGGCCGGAAGAGCATGACCTGCCAGTCGAACCGCACCGGCCAGGACGTGGTGAGCACGCCGACCACGATCGCCAGGTACACCACGGAGGTGGCCACGAAGATCCCGAGGCGGGTCCGGGTCATCCGCGGCCGCACGGGCTCGGTCGGGCGCTCCTCCGCTTGGACGAGCTCGTCGTTGGTACGCACTCAATCGACGTTACATTGAGTGACAGGAAGCTTCGGCCGATCGGGCCTGTTCGTGATGACGATGTGATGTGGAATGCGTCTCAGCCATGACATGCGCCACATTCGATTCCCCGGGACGACCGTCGCACCGGAAATTCCGGAGCCTCTCCGGCCGTCCGCCGGGGCCGTTTTGCCGGGTATTCCGAGCCGTCGTTTATCGGGGATTGGCCCGGGCGTTCCACGGCGTTTTCCCCGGGCCCGGGAGACCGTACGGAAGATCACCGGGAAAACGATCAGAGGGCCGCGGGGGCGGTGCACGATCGTGGGGGAGCGGAGATCACGGGGGGCCGGAGCCGTTCAGCCAGAACGCCCCGTACACCGCCGAGACCAGCACCACCGTGCTCACCGTCAGTACCGCCCGCACCGGCCGGGCCCGCGCGGCGGCCACCGCGAGCGGCAGCAGCAGCGGGAACGCCGGCATCATCAGGCGCGGCTTCGAGCCGAAGTACCCCTTCGCCGTCAGGGCCAGCAGCAGCACGGCCCCCGCGTAACCGAGCAGCGGCAGCGGCTGGCGCTGCCGCACGCACGCCGCGTACAGCCACAGCACCAGACCCACGCCCACCAGCAGCCCCAGACCCGCGGCGAACGCCGGGCCGAAGAGCCGCTGTGCGATGAAGGAACCGAAGGCCAGCCCGCCGTCGAAGCCGTTGCCCCAGCCGCCCTGCACGTCCAGATAGCCCGTCGGGCTGCCCGTGCGCACGCCCACCCACGCGAAGTAGGCGAGCCAGCCGAGCGGCGCGAGCACCGCGCCCAGCAGCATCCGGGGCAGCGCCGGACGCGCACCCCTTTCCCCCTGCCGCAGCGCCACCAGCACCCCGAGCCACACGGCGAGCACCACCGCCGCACCCACCGGGCGCGTCAGCCCGGCCAGCGCCGCGAGCGAGCCCGCCCACACCCAGCGGCCCGTCAGCACCGCGTACAGGCTCCACGCCGCCAGCGCCGTGAACAGCGACTCCGAGTACGCCATCGACTGCACGATCCCGACCGGCAGCGCCGCCCACAGCGCCACCAGGGCCACGCCCGCCCGGCGCCCGTACAGCCGCTCCCCGATCAGGAAGACCGCCCAGGCGGCCGGCAGCGACGACACCGCGCTGACCACCAGGCCCGCGTCGCCCGCGGACAGCGGGAAGACCGCCGACAGGCCCCGCTCCAGCCAGGGCAGCAGCGGGAAGAACGCCAGGTCCGCATGGACCTTGCCGCCCGGCAGGTGGAGCGTGTAGCCGTAGCCGTCCTCGGCGATGCGCGCGTACCAGAGCGAGTCCCAGCGCGCCGAGAGCAGCTGGTGCGGGCTCTTGCCCGTGCAGTAACCCCACACCGCGAGGACCGCGATCCCCAGCGCCCGCACCCCCGCGTAGACCAGCAGGGCGGGCAGCGCACGGCGCAGCGCGCCGCGCGCCCGGAGGACGGCCCGGGGCAGGGGAGCCCCGGCGCCCGTACCGGCGGGAGAAACAAGATCAGTCACCGATCAATTGTCCAGCATGCGCGGAGCGCCTCCACGATGGGCCCGGACGGTGACGGAGCACACGGATCCGTGCCCGGGACTCGCGTACTCTGTCGAGTCACTCGCCGACGACGCCGCACGGTCCGCAGTCCCCAGGGCCGGCGGGCGGCCGCGAGCGCACGACACGGAGGTGTGAATGTCCGGGACGACCACGGCCGGCCCGCCGCGGGCTGACGGCGTCCCCCGGCAGCGGTACCGGCGCGGACAGCGGCAGCGGCCGCCGTACGGGCCTTCCGCCTGCGCCGGGGTGAGCCGCTGGACCGTCCTCGTCGTCCTCTGCGTCAGCCTGCTCCTCGTCGCCGTCGACGCGACCGTCCTGCACGTCGCCGTCCCGGCCGTCACCGAGGACCTGCGGCCCGGCGCGATCCAGCTCCTGTGGATCGTCGACGTCTACCCGCTCGTGTGCGCCTCGCTGCTCATCCTCTTCGGCACCCTCGGTGACCGCGTCGGCCGCCGCCGAGTGCTCCTGCTCGGCTACGGGCTCTTCGGCGCGGCCTCCGCGCTCGCGGCCTTCGCCCCCACCCCGGAAGTGCTCATCGGGGCCCGCGCGCTGCTCGGCGCCGGCGGCGCGATGATCATGCCGGCGACGCTGTCCATCCTCCGCCAGGTCTTCCCCGACCGGCGCGAGCGGGCCGTCGCCGTCGGCGTGTGGAGCGCGGTCGCCGCGGTGGGCGCGGCGGTCGGGCCCCTGCTCGGCGGCTTCCTGCTCGAACACTTCTGGTGGGGATCGGTCTTCCTCATCAACATCCCGCTGATGGCCGCCGCCCTGCCGGTCGGGCGGTGGCTGCTGCCCGAGTCGACCGGGCCGCGCGACGGGCCGTGGGACGTGACCGGTGCGCTGATGGCGGCGTTCGGGCTGTTCGGGCTCGTCCTCGGCGTGAAGCGGGCCGGCACGGGCGACGCGCTCTCGCTCGGCACGGTCGTCCCCGGCGCGGTCGGGGCGGCCCTGCTCGTCCTCTTCGTGCGCCGGCAGCGGCGGCGGGCCCACCCGCTCGTCGACCTGCGGATGTTCTCCCGGCCCGCCTTCGGGACGTCCGTCGGGTGCATCGTGCTCGCCATGCTCGCGCTCGTCGGGCTGGAGCTGATCGCCGCGCAGTACCTCCAGCTCGTCCTCGGGCTCACCCCGCTGGAGACCGGCCTGCGGCTGCTGCCGCTCACGCTCGCCGCGATGGCCGCGGGGCTCGTCGGCTCCCGGCTGCTGCAACGGCTCGGCCCGCGCACGATGGTCGCCCTCGGGTTCGTGCTGACCGCCGCGGCGGTCGCCTCGCTGACCGCGATGGGCCTCCACGACCGGCCCGGCGTGCTCGTCGGCTGCTTCGTCCTGCTCGGTTTCGGCCTGGAGACCACGCTCTTCGGCGCGTACGAGTCGATGCTCAGCGAGGCGCCCGTGGAGTCCGCGGGCGGCGCCGCGGCGATCGGCGAGACCTCGTACCAGCTGGGTGCGGGCATCGGCATCGCCCTGCTGGGCAGCGTCATGAACGCCGCCTACGCGCCGGGCGTCGCCTCCGTCCCCGGCGTCCCGAGCGCGGCCGGCGCCTCCGCGAGCCACTCCCTCGGCGAGGCGTACGACGTCGCCTCCCGGCTGGGGGGACCGGCGGGGTCCGCGTTGCGGGTCGCGGCGCGGGACGCCTTCGTGCACGGCCTGCACGTGACGCTGGCGCTGAGCGCGTGTCTGCTGCTGGCGGGGGCGGTCGCGGCGCTGCGCCTGCCGCGGGCGATGGATTGCGGGGTGCCTGCGGCGGTTCCGGAGCGCCTGGAACTCGAGGCGGGCTCGGCACCGCCGGTGACGTAGCGGTCGGCTGAGCGCCGTCGCGGCGGGGGAGGGGCCCCGGGCCCGCCCCTTCCCGAAACCCCTGCGGGGGGCTGGGGGCTTGCCCCACCCCCGCCCCGCTCTGGACTCGGCCGGTTACCCGGCCGTAGCGTGCTGGCGAAGCGATCACTCATTCGCCCGCACCCCGCCGGAGGCACCCGTGTTCGACCCGCATGACCCCCTCGGCATCGACGACCTCCTCACCGACGAGGACCGCGCCGTCCGGGACACCGTCAGGCAGTGGGCCGCCGACCGCGTCCTCCCGCACATCGCGCAGTGGTACGAGGCCGGCGAACTCCCCGTCGTCCGCGAGCTCGCGCGCGAGCTCGGCGCGATCGGCGCCCTCGGCATGCAGCTCGACGGCTACGGCTGCGCGGGCGCGAGCGCCGTGCAGTACGGCCTGGCCTGCCTGGAGCTGGAGGCCGCCGACTCCGGCATCCGCTCCCTGGTCTCCGTGCAGGGCTCCCTCGCGATGTACGCGATCCACCGCTTCGGCTCCGAGGAGCAGAAGCGGCAGTGGCTGCCGTCGATGGCCGCGGGCGAGACGATCGGCTGCTTCGGCCTGACCGAGCCCGACCACGGCTCGGACCCCGCCGGCATGCGCACGTACGCCAAGCGCGACGCCGGCGGCGACTGGGTGCTGACCGGCCGCAAGATGTGGATCACCAACGGCTCGGTCGCCGGCGTCGCCGTGGTCTGGGCGCAGACCGACGGCGGCATCAGGGGCTTCGTCGTGCCCACCGACCTCCCCGGCCTGTCCGCGCCGGAGATCCGGCACAAGTGGTCGCTGCGCGCCTCCGTCACCAGCGAGCTGGTCCTGGACGAGGTGCGGCTGCCCGCGGACGCGGTGCTGCCGGAGGTCACCGGCCTGCGCGGCCCGCTGAGCTGCCTGAGCCACGCGCGCTACGGCATCGTCTGGGGCTCGATGGGCGCGGCCCGCACGAGCTTCGAGACCGCGCTCGACTACGCGCGCACGCGCGAGCAGTTCGGCAAGCCCATCGGCGCCTTCCAGCTCACCCAGGCCAAGCTGGCCGACATGGCGGTGGAGCTGCACAAGGGGATCCTGCTGGCCCACCACCTGGGACGGCGGATGGACGCGGGGACGCTGCGGCCGGAACAGGTGAGCTTCGGCAAGCTCAACAACGTGCGGGAAGCGATCGAGATCTGCCGGACGGCGCGGACCGTCCTCGGTGCGAACGGGATCTCGCTGGAGTATCCGGTGATGCGGCACGCCACGAACCTGGAGTCCGTGCTGACGTACGAGGGGACGGTGGAGATGCACCAGCTGGTGCTGGGCAAGGCGCTCACCGGTCTCGACGCGTTCCGGTAGGCCTTGGGTGTATTACGCCCGTTATGGCCGCTTAAGTTCTTAAGGCCTTAAACCCTTAGGTCCTGACCTGAGGTGCGCGGCTCCTCGCCGCGCACCTCAGCTCTGGTTGTAGAAGCCGCCGTTCGCCCGCCCCACCGGCTCCCCGCTCACCACCTTGTAGTCGGCGGGGGTCAGCAGGAAGACCCGGTTGGCCACGCGCTCGATGGAGCCGCGCAGCCCGAACGTCAGCCCGGCCGCGAAGTCCACGACGCGCTTGGCGTCGTTGGGCTCCATGCCCGTGAGGTTGACGATCACGGGCACGCCCTCGCGGAAGAGCTCGCCGATGCCCCGGGCGTCGCGGAAGCCGTCCGGGGTGACGGTGGCGATGCGCGTGCCCTGCTCCTGCGCGGCCTCGTCCGCCACGCGCACCTTGGGGTTGGTGACCCAGGCGTCGCCGGGCTCGGGTCCCTCGGCGTAGTCGTCGTCGTAGTAGCGCTCGTCATCGCTGTCGTCGACGAGGCCGAGCCAGGCACTCGCCTTGCGCACCGATCCCATGAACGCCTCCTCTCACACGCGGTGTGTTCCGTCCGCATCCCTATCGTCGTCCATGATGCGGATGGTGTGCCAAGTGGATGGCCGCCGGACGAGCATTTCGTGACGCATCTGGTGCAAACCGGTTGGCGGTGCGTCAGAAACCCCGTAGGCCCCTTCTTGCGCCCTGGACCTGGGCATATGCGGTTACGGCGGGCGATTCGGGGGCGTGGTGCGGGCCCCGGTCGGGTCGGGTGGTCAGGTGATTAGGATGCCCGGGTCCATTCACACCACACACGGGGGCTGGGTTTTGTTCGGGATCATAAGGCCATGCCGGCACCGGTTGTCAGAGGCCATGCGCACGGAATGGATGGCGCATCTGTGCGGACTGTGCCTCGCGCTGCGCGGCGACCACGGTCAGTTCGCACGCGCGGCCACCAACTACGACGGTCTGGTCATCTCGGTGCTGGTGGAGGCCCAGTCGCCGGCGGACGAGGGCGCCAACTCCTGGCGGCGCACGGCGGGCCCGTGCCCGCTGCGCGGCATGCGCACCGCTTCCGTGGCCAAGGGCGAGGGCGCGCGGCTGGCCGCCTCGGTCTCGCTGGTGCTGGCCTCGGCGAAGATGCGCGACCATGTTGCCGACGGCGACGGCGTGTTGGCGCGCCGCCCGGTCGCCGCGGCGGCGCGCCGGGTGGCCGCGAAGTGGGACCGGGCGGGTGCCCGTACGGGAGCCGACCTCGGGTTCGACACCGCGGTGCTGGTCGACGCGGTCGAACGGCAGGCCGGCATCGAGGCGCTGGCCGGTGCGGGGACGTCGCTGCTGACGGTGACCGAGCCCACCGAGACGGCCACTGCCGCGGCCTTCGGTTACACCGCCGTCCTCGCCGGACGGCCCGCCAACAAGGCGCCCTTGGAGGAGGCGGGCCGGCTCTTCGGACGGCTGGCTCACCTGCTGGACGCCGTCGAGGACCTGGCGGAGGACGCGGAGAGCGGCGCGTGGAACCCCGTGGCCGCGACGGGCACCGGGCTCGCCGAGGTGCGCAGGCTGTGCGACGACGCGGTGCACGGCGTCCGCCTGGCGCTGCGCGAGGTCGACTTCGCGAGCAAGAGCCAGAGCCGGCTGGCGCACGTGCTCCTCGCGCACGAGCTGGAGCGCGCCGTCGACCGGGCGTTCGGCACGGCGGGCTGCGGGCACGGCGGGCATGCGCATGCCGGAGCGGCCGGGCACGCCGCTGCCGCAGGACATCAGGACGGTTCGCCGCAGGGCGCGTTCGGGCCGCCGCCCGTCATGCCGCCGGACCGGATGCCGCCGGGGCAGGGGGCGCCTCCCGGCGCGCCGCCCGAGCCGCCGCGGCGCGGGCGGCGGCGCGGGCTCATCGCCGGCTGTGCGGTGTGGGCCACGCTTTTCTGCACGTGCCAGGTCTGCTGCCGGGACCCGTACTTCGACCCGTGGGACGGGCAGCAGCGGGAAGGCTGGTGCCACAAGTGTGACTGCGGCGACTGCGATTGCAGCAACTGTGGCGATTGCTGCGACTGCTGTAACTGTTGCGAGAACTGTGATTGCTGCGACTGTGGTTGCGACTGCGGCTGTTGAGTGAGCGCTGTGCGACGTACGAGGTGCTGCGAGGGGAGGGGTGCGCGGCGCTGGAGTGCCGCTGATGTGAAGGCGTGAAGGGGTACGCGGGGCTGATGGCCGTAGGGGAGATCAGCCCCGGCCCGGAAGGGGCGCGTGGAAGCCGGGACACGACGCGGACCACACCCGACCGAAGTCGATGTGGTGCCGGGTGACGAGCCGTTGCCCTGAGTGCATGGGCCAAGTGGAACAGCCATCCGTATCCCCGTCAACTGTCCTGAGACGACTTGTCCATCATGTGGACCTGTCAGTGGACAAGCTTGACAGTTGGCCAAGGCACCGGAATAGCCTCGGAGTTCGGCCGTGCTGAGGGGCGCGGCCGGATGCGCCGCGCCCTGAAGCGGTCGCCGCATCCAAGGTGTTCGATGTGTCCGACGTGAAGGCACCACCCGTGTTCGATCCCGTATCCACGGAGCCTTTCGCGTGACCGGCGGCGTCCCGCCACCTCTCTTC
Source organism: Streptomyces sp. SCA2-17 (assembly GCF_044336695.1). Classification (NCBI taxonomy): domain Bacteria; kingdom Bacillati; phylum Actinomycetota; class Actinomycetes; order Kitasatosporales; family Streptomycetaceae; genus Streptomyces; species Streptomyces sp. SCA2-17. The sequence goes on along the minus strand of NZ_CP117521.1, from coordinate 1,067,303 downwards.
TTTTCTCTCCCCTCCCTCCTTTCTCTCCCCTCGCACCGGGCCCCAGCGCCACCATGGCCCCCACACCCCCAGGGAAGCCCATGCCCGCACCCATCCGGCCGTTGCACCTGGCCGTGAGCATCGACCGCCCCGGCGTCCGGGACGCCGGGCCCTACGTCCGCGCCGCGCGCCTCGCCGAACGCGGCAGGCTGGACTTCGTCACCCTCGGCGACACCCTCGGCCCGCCCCGGCGCGGCGAGAGCCGCCTCGACGCCCTCGCCGTCCTCGCCCGCGTCGCCCCCGCCACCCGGCGGATCGGCCTCGTGCCCACCGTCACCACCACCCACACCGAGCCGTTCCACGTCGCCGACGCCGTCTCCACCCTCGACCAGGTGAGCAACGGCCGCGCCGGGTGGACCGCCGAGGTGTCCGCCACCGAGGCCGAGGCCCGCCACTTCGGCCGCCGCGCCCCGGCGCCCGCCGACGCCCTGTGGCGCGAGGCCGCCGCGGTCGCCGACGTCGCCGCCCGGCGCTGGGACAGCTGGGAACCCCGGCCCCCGCAGGGCCGGCCGGTGACCGCTGTCGACGCCACCCGCCTGCCGCCGCGCGAGGCCGCCGCCCGCCACGCCGACGTCGTCTACCTCCGCACCGGCCCCACGCCCGCGCCCGGCGCGGTCCGCGCCGCCCGCGACGACCTGCACGCCCGGCTGCGCGCGCTGGGCCGCGACCCCGGCCGCGTCGTCTTCCTCGCCTCGCTGCCCGTGGCGCTGTACGCGGCCGCCGACGCCGTCGCCCTCGCCGACCTGGCCGGCTCCTGGTGGGCGGACGGCGTCGTCGACGGCTTCCACTTCCGGCCCCGGGACCCCGACCGGGACCTCGCGCTGCTGGTCGACGGGACCGTGCCCGTCCTCCAGCACCGGGGCCTGCTCCGCTCCTTCTATCCCGGCGGCACGCTCCGCGAGCACCTGTGCCTGCCGCGCCCCGCCAACCGCTATGCCGCCGCAGCCACGGTAGGGAGGACCGCATGACCACCGGCAGGGCGCGGCAGCGCAAGCAGATGCACCTCGCTGTGCACTTCCCCGGTGCCGACGACGCCACCGTGTGGGCGGACCCCCGGGCCGGCAGCCGGACCGGCTTCGCGTCCTTCCGGCACCTCGCCGCCACCGCCGAACGCGGCCTCTTCGACTTCTTCCTCCTTTCCGAAGGGCCGCGGCTGCGCGAGCACAAGGGCCGGATCCACGACCTGGATGCCGTCGGCCGCCCCGAGCCGGTCACCGCGCTCAGTGCCCTGGCCGCCGTCACCGAACGGATAGGCCTGGCCGCGGCCGTCGGCACCACGTTCCACGAGCCGTACGAACTGGCCCGCCGGCTGGCCTCCCTGGACCACCTCAGCGGCGGGCGGGCCGCCTGGAACGTGATCAGCTCCTCCGATGACGCTTGCACCGGCTTCATCGGCGCGAACTTCCGGCGCGGCGGCGGCCTCGACCGGTCGGACTGCCACGCCCGGGCCGCCGAATTCGTCGCCACCGCGCGTGACCTGTGGGGCTCGTGGACGCCCGGGGGAGTGCCGCGGCCCTTCGCCCACCACGGGCGCCACTTCTCGGTCTCCGGCACGTTCGACGTGGCCCGCAGCCCGCAAGGGCACCCGGTCGTCATACAGGCCGGGGGCTCCGGTGAGGAACGGGAGTCCGCGGCCTCCGCCGCCGACGTGATCCTCGCCGGTCACGGGTCGCTTGAGGCCGGGCAGGCCTTCTGTGCCGACGTCAGAGGGCGGCTCGCCGCGTACGGGCGGCGGCCCGAAGAGCTGAAGGTCATGCAGGGCGGCGTGACGTTCGTCCTCGGGGACACCGGCGCCGAGGCGCAGGAGAACGCCGCCGAGATCCGTAAGCAGCAGGTCTCGCCGCAGAAGGCGCTGTTCGCCGTGGAGCGGGTGTGGGGCCGGGACCTGTCCGGCTACGACCCCGACGGGCCGCTGCCCGCCGTCGACCCGGACCCCGCCGTCGCCGGCTCCCTCGCCGTCGCCGCGCGGTGGCGGGCCGTTGCCGAGGCCAAGGGTCTGTCCCTCCGGCAGACGGTGATCGAGGTGACCGGGCGGCAGTCCTTCATCGGGACCCCCGCCTCGGTCGCCGCACAGCTGGACGAGTACGTCACCGCCGGGGCCGCCGACGGCTTCGTCCTCGTCCCGCACCTCGTTCCGGGCGGGCTGGACGACTTCGCCGACCGCGTCGTGCCGCTGTTGCAGGAGCGTGGCGCGTTCCGTACGGAATACACGGGCGCGACGCTCCGCGAGCACCTCGGGTTGCCGGTGCCCGTATGGAAAGGTTGACGGTCATGAGCACGGACACGGCGCGCGACGCACGACAGCAGTGGAACGCGTGGCGCGAAGAGCGCACGGAGACGGTCTCGGCACCGTACGGACCCCTCGCCCTGACGGGGACGCACTGGCTCGCCGACGCCACCGAGGGGCGAATTCCCGCCATTCCCGGGCGGTGGGCGGAGGAAGAGGAAGCGGTACGGCTGACCGCCGCGGCCGTCGACGGACTCACCCTCGACGGGCGGCCGCTGGACGGCGTGGTCCGGCTCCGCCCCGACAAGGGGCCCGCGGCCGGGGCCCGGCTCTCGTACGGGGGGCGGAAGCTCGTGGTGATACGGCGGGAGGGGCTGTGGGCGGTGCGCGTCTTCGACCCCGGCTCGGCCGGGCGCCGGGAGTTCGCCGGCATCGACGTCTTCGGCCACGACGAGGAGTGGGTGCGGGACGGCGTCTTCCGCCCGTACGGCAGCAGCCGGCGGGTGAGCGTCCCGAACGCGGACGGGCGGGAACGGGGGCTGGGCCTGGACGGTGAGCTGGCGTTCACGGTCGCCGGGGCCGAACACACGCTGCAAGCCGCGCTGGAGGTGGACGGGACGCTGTGGGCGGTGTTCGCCGACGCGACGAGCGGTACGTCGAGCTACCGCTTCCGCTTCCTGCGCGCGCCGGCGCCGGGCGTCGACGGCCGGGTGACGCTCGACTTCAACCGGGCCTTGCTCCCGCCGTGCGCCTTCGCCGACCACTTCATCTGCCCGTTCCCGCCGCCGGGGAACACCCTCGCGATCGCCGTACCGGCAGGCGAACGAGACGTCTTGCGGGGCTAGTTCCCCCACGTCGTACGCTTCGCCCCGCGCGAGGGCCCGTCCGAAAGCGGCTCTTGCGAGGGGCGTTGCGCGGCCCGAATACTCCCGAGAAGCGCTTGTCAGGGGCACGGCGAAAACGGAATCCCGCGTGCCCGTACGTCCTGGCTGCGCCTCACCTACCGACCCCACTCGGGAGGAACCACGTGAGGATCAAGCGCACCACCCCCCGCCCGCGCACCCGCACCGCGACCCGCGTCGCCCTCGCCTCCACCCTCGCCGCCGCGGCGGCGCTCCTCGGCACCGCCGCCCACGCCGAGCCCGCCGCCGGATCAGCCGGCTCCGCCGGATCGGCCGCCCTGCTCGCCTCCGCCGCCAGCGCCGTGCAGTCCGCGGACGTCGCCGGCACCGCCTGGGCCGTCGACCAGGGCAGCGGCACCCTCGTCGTCACCGCCGACTCCACCGTCCCCGACGCCGCCCTTGCCAGAATCAAGCAGCAGGCCGGCCCCGCCGCCGACGCGATACGCGTCGAGCGGACCACCGGCGTCCTCCGCCCCTACCTCGGCGGGGGCGACGCGATCTACGCCCCGAGCTGGCGCTGCTCCCTCGGCTTCAACGTGCGCAAGGGCAACACCGCCTACTTCCTCACCGCGGGCCACTGCACCGAGGGCAAGCCGCCCTACTACACCAACTCCGGGCACACCACCAGCATCGGCCCCACCACCGGGACCAGCTTCCCGGGCAACGACTACGGCATCGTGCAGTACACCAACGGCTCCCTCGCGCACCCCAGCGAGGTCAACCTCTACAACGGCCGCACCCAGAAGATCACCGCCGCGGGCAACGCGAGCGTCGGCCAGGCCGTCCAGCGCAGCGGCTCCACGACCGGCGTGCACGGCGGCAAGGTCACCGGCCTCAACGCCACCGTCAACTACGGCAACGGGCAGGTCGTCCGCGGTCTGATCAAGACCAATGTGTGCGCCGAACCCGGCGACAGCGGCGGCGCCCTGTTCGCCGGATCCACCGCGCTCGGCCTCACCTCCGGCGGCAGCGGGAACTGCAGCTCCGGCGGGACGACGTTCTTCCAGCCCGTCGGACCGGCCCTGAAGGCGTACGGCGTGACCATCGGCTGAGCACGGCGCGCCCAGGCTGCCCCTGCCGGGGACTCGACCCTGTGCCCGATACGGGCATACCGTGGACATAACACCTGAGATGTACGGCAGGGGGCCTCCCATGGTCGAGGATCTGGTGGTGGCAGCCGTGGGCGTGGCGTCCGCCGGGGCGGTCTACGTCATGGCGGCGGCCCGCGTGGTCAAGCAGTACGAGCGCGGCGTGGTGCTGCGGCTCGGGCGGCTCATGCCCGACGTCCGCCCGCCGGGGTTCACCCTGGTCATCCCGGGCGTCGACCGGCTGCGCAAGGTGAACATGCAGATCGTGACGATGCCCGTCCCCGCGCAGGAGGGCATCACCCGCGACAACGTCACCGTGCGGGTCGACGCCGTCGTCTACTTCAAGGTCGTGAACCCCGCCGAAGCAGTGATCGCCGTGGAGGACTACCGCTTCGCGGTGTCGCAGATGGCCCAGACGTCCCTGCGCTCGATCATCGGCAAGAGCGACCTCGACGACCTGCTCTCCAACCGGGAGAAGCTGAACCAGGGCCTGGAGCTCATGCTCGACAGCCCCGCCATCGGCTGGGGCGTGCAGATCGACCGCGTGGAGATCAAGGACGTCTCGCTGCCGGAGACGATGAAGCGGTCCATGTCCCGGCAGGCCGAGGCGGAGCGCGAGCGGCGGGCGCGGGTGATCAACGCGGACGCGGAGCTGCTGGCGTCGAAGAAGCTGGCCGAGGCGGCGGCGACGATGGCCGACCAGCCGTCGGCGTTGCAGCTGCGACTGCTCCAGACGGTGGTGGCGGTGGCGGCGGAGAAGAACTCCACGCTGGTCCTGCCGTTCCCGGTGGAGCTTCTGCGCTTCCTGGAGCGGTCGGCTCAGCAGGGGCTCGTGCCGCCGGATCCGCCGCGGCGTGCGGAGAAGGAGGAGGTGGAGAAGCCGGCGCCTCCACCTCCTCCTCCGGAGGAGCTCCCTCCGGCCCCGGAGCTGTGACCCCTGCCCGGGCGGGCTACGTCCCTTGAGCCCCGCTCCACGGAGAGCCCTTCCGGCGGTGCCGGTCGGTCCGGCACCGCCGGGCTGCGCCGTGGGGCGTCTCGCCGTTGCGGCGGGGATGAGGGGGCCCGGCGCCCGGGCCGGGTGAGGGGCGTGGCCAGGCATGCGGCGGCGGGCGCGGGCCCTTGCTCCCGCCGCCGCGGTGAGCAACCCCGAACGACGTAGTCCGGCGGTGCCGGGCTGACCGGTACCGCCGGTCCGTGCCGCGAGGCGTCGCGCTCCGTCATCCCAACGGTCTAGCCCCGTGGGGTAAACCGCGGGGCGGTCGCGCGTAGCGCGTGCGCGGGGCGTGCTGCGTATCGCACGCGCCAAAGGAATTCCGCCTTGTGCGCGCCCTCCCCGGGTCCGGGATACTCAACAAGCCAACTTGGCATGGACGCGCCCTCTGTAAAGCCGTCGGCGAGCCCGTGTCGTATGTCCTCCGGGCCCGGCGAATCACCTCTCCGTGGCCCAACCCCCCACCGGAGGTGCCGAGTTGAAGCGTAGATGGATTCCCGCGCGCGTCGCCCTCGCCGCCGCGTCGACCGCCGCCCTCGCGGCGGTGACCCTCAGTCCACAGCAGGCCGACGCCTCGCCCGGCTCGCCCGCCGCTCCGGCCCGCGCACCGTCCGCCGCTTCGAACGCTTCGGACGCCTCCCTCACCAGGACGCTCGTCGCCGCACTGGGCGGCGCTGTCGCGGGTTCGTACTACGATTCCACTCTCGGCCGGCTCGTCGTCGACGTCACCGACAGCGACGCCGCCGGCATCGTCCGCGCGGCAGGCGCCGCGCCCCGCGTCGTGGAGCACTCGAAGGCCGAGCTCGACTCCGCCCACGCGGCGCTGGACTCCCGCATCACCACCCCCGGCACCGCCTGGGCGGCCGACCCGCGGCTCAACAAGGTGGTCCTGACCGCCGACCCCACGGTCACGGCGGCGGACCTCGCGCGGATCAAGGACACCGCCCGCTCGCTGGGCAGCGCGGTCGTGGTCAAGCGGTCCGCCACGAAGCTCACCCGGTTCATCGCCGGCGGCGACGGCATCTGGGGCTCGCAGTACCGCTGCTCGCTCGGCTTCAACGTGAAGCGGCCCGGCAAGCCCGACGCCTTCGTGACGGCCGGGCACTGCGGCAAGGTCGAACCCGACTGGCGCGCCTCGAACGGCGGCCCGGTGATCGCGAGGACCGAGGCCGCCACGTTCCCCGTCAAGGACTACGCCATCGCCGCGTACCCCGCCACCGGTGCCGTCGACCACCCGAGCGCCGTGAACCCGGGCCTGAAGCCCATCACCGGCGCCGGCGCCGCGACCGTCGGCCAGGCCATCAGCCGCAGCGGCTCCTCGACGGGGCTGAGGAGCGGCACGGTCACCGCCCTCAACGCCACGGTCAACTACAAGGAGGGCCAGGTCACCGGGCTCATCGAGACCAGCGCCTGCGCGGAGTCCGGTGACAGCGGCGGACCCCTCTTCGCCGGGACGACGGCGCTGGGCGTGCTGTCCGGCGGCTCCGGGAGCTGCACGATGCCGCTCCCGGAGCCGAGGACGTACTACCAGCCGGTCCAGGAGATCCTCGCGGCGTACGGCGCGACCATCCCGTAAGACCGAAGCCGAAGCCGAAGCCGAAAGCGAAGCCGAGGACACCCAGGACGCGGCCCCCGGACACACCTCCACGGTGTCCGGGGGCCGTTCCACGCTCAACCGGTCTCTGCGTTCAGTCGTTCAGTCGTTCAGCCGGTCCGCGGGGGGTTTCAGAACTCGAAGAGCGTGCCCTTGCCCGCCTTCGCCTCGCACGGGTTCGCGAAGGTGCGCTCGAAGTGGACCCGCTGGCCCTCCCAGACGCCGTCGGCGGTCACGACGCTCGGGTTCCACTCCTTGGTGCAGGCCGTGCCGGACTTGATGGTGGTGGCCTTCTTGAAGTCACCGTCGGCCGCCTTCAGCGCGGCGCAGGCGCCCTTCGCGTCCGGGTGCGAGCCGGTCGCCTTGGGGAAGCAGGTCAGCGTCACCGCGCGGTCGACCGAGGCCTCGGTGGAGTTCGCTCCGTGACCGACGGTCAGGACCAGGGCGGAGGCGGCGTACAGGCTCTGCGCCTGCGCCGCGGGGACAGGTGCGGGTGCTGCGCTCGCGGTCGTCGTTCCGGCGGCCAGGAGGCCGCCGCCCAGTGCGAGCGCGGCGCCCATCGCGATGCCCCCAGTGATGTACCGCATTCCGAACACTCCCTTGCTCGTGGCTGCAGATAACGGACGGAAGTCTTACCCAAGTTGGGCATGAACGCACATCGAACGAACACTTTCAGTCGCTGGTTGAAAACCCTCCGTAGTGGCCGGATCTCGTGTGAGGCACGTCTCATACGGGCCTTGAGGGAGAGGGTCCGACCCCGCCCGGCGTCCGCTTCAGGGCAATTGCGGGGATTTAATGTTACGGGGATGTTGACCAGCAAGGATTCCTTGTAATCAATGAAGAATTATCCAACTCGCCTTTAAAAAGATGGATTGCAGCCGCTCATTTCGTTGGATCTAATGATCTGCACGCCGGATCGGGCGATCCCCGCACACCGGCCGAAAAGAGGCCCGCCGCGTGACCGAGCGGCGGCCGGAGCGATACAGGAGCGCGGCAGCAAATGGCCGAAGAGCACTCAGGGAGAGCCCCTCGGGGCACCCTCGAAGCGCCCTCCCAGGGGCCCTCCGCCACCCCCTCCCGCGGCCCCTTCGCCACCGCCTGCCGCGCATTCCGCCGCGACCGCACGGGCATGGCCGCGCTCGCCGTCGTCGTGTTCTGCGCGCTGCTCGCGGCCGCCGCGCCCCTGGTCACGGCCCTCTACGGGAAGGACCCCACCTCCCACTACGGGCAGCAGACCCCCGGTCTGCTGAGCGCCGAGGGCCTTCCGGTCCTGCCCAACGGCGGCATCTCCGCCGACCACTGGTTCGGCATCGAACCCGGCCTCGGCCGCGACGTGTTCGCCCAGCTCGTGTACGGCATGCGCACGTCGCTTCTGGTGGCCTTCGCCTCCGTCGCGGTGATCGCCGTGACGGGCGTCGTCCTCGGCGTGACCGTCGGCTACCTCAGCGGGCTCGCCGACCGGGCCTTCACTTTCGTATGCAATGCACTGCTCGGTTTTCCGACACTTCTGCTTCTCCTCGCGCTCAGCCCGGTGATCCGGACCCGCTTCGTCGGGCCGGGTGAGAACGAGCCCGCATGGATGCAGTTCACCTCGCTCATCCTGGTGTTCTCGGCCTTCGGCTGGGTGCCGCTCGCGATGGTCCTGCGCACCTCCGTACGGGCCCTGCGCGAGCAGGAGTTCGTCGAGGCGGTGCGGGCCGTCGGGGCGAGCCGCCGGCACGTCGTGCTGCGCGAGCTGCTGCCCAACGTGTGGGCGCCCGTGCTCGTGCACATCACGCTCGCCGTCCCCGGCATCGTCACCGCCGAGGCCGCGCTGTCCTTCCTCGGCGTCGGCATCAACGAGCCGGTCCCCGACTGGGGCCGCATGATCTCCCGCGGCTCCGAGGTCTTCTACGACGACCCGACGTACATGGTCTTCCCGGGCGTGGCGATCCTCGTCTTCGTCCTCGCGTTCAACCTGCTCGGCGACGCGGTCCGGGATGCGCTCGATCCTCGGATCGTGCGCTGAGATTTCCGCCCGGAGCGTTGTCGGCTGCGGGTCGGTTTCGGCTGGTCGCGCCCACGCGGCGGAGCCGCAGATTGATACAGCCCCGCGCCCCTGCGGGGCGCGCTGCCTCCCTTGCGGGACGCACCCTCTTTCCCTTCCTCAACTCGGAGTTCACCATGCCCCGCATCCGCCCGCGCACCGCAGCCGTCCCGGCACTTCTCACCGCCGCCGTCATGCTGCTCTGCTCCTGCTCGGCCGGCGCAGAGGCGGGCAGCGGGGAGCAGGGGAAGGACGCGGACGCCGCCAAGAGCGGGCAGCGGCTCACCGCCACTCTCGGTACCGCCGCGGACAGCCGGGGCCCGGCCCCCGCCGTCGAGGGCGCCCGGAGCGGCGGCACGATCCGCATCGCCAACGCCGACGACTACTCCCACCTCGACCCGCAGAAGATCTACGCGGGCGAGTCGTACAGCACCTCCCTGCTGTGGGGCCGCCAGCTGACCCAGTATCAGATCGTCGCCGGCAAGCCCAAGCTCGTGGGCGACCTCGCCACCGACACCGGGAAGTCCACCGACGGCGGCCGCACCTGGACGTACCAGCTCAAGGACGGCATCGCCTGGGAGGACGGCGAGCCCATCACCTCCGAGCACGTCAAGTACGGCATCGAGCGCACCTTCGCCCCCGGCTTCGAACTCGGCCCCACCTACTGGCCCGAGTGGCTCACCGGCTCCGAGGACCGCACCGCCGCCGTGAAGAAGTACGCCGGGCCCGAACACGGCGACCTCGGCGCCATCGAGACGCCCGACGCCAAGACGATCGTCTTCCACTTCCCGCAGCCGCAGTCCGACGTGCCCTACATGGCCGCCCAGTCCTCCTCGTCCCCCGTCCGCAAGGACAAGGACACCGGCACCGCCTACGACACCCGGCCCTTCGCCACCGGTCCGTACCGGATCGCCGCGCACAAGCAGAACCAGAGCCTGACCCTGGAGCGCAACCCGCACTGGAAGCCGGAGACCGACCCCATCCGCCACCAGTACGCCGACCGCTTCGAGTTCACCTTCGGCAAGAAGATCCTCAACACCGCGCAGGAAGTCCTCAACGGGCGCGGCGACGGCCCGGCCACCCTCTCCACCAAGAGCGAGGTCCCGCCGGAGCTCTACGCCGAGGCCCGGCGCGACCCGCGGCAGAAGGAGCTCCTCGTCGCGGGCAGCCGGGGCGCGTACACCAGCGACCTCTACATCAAGAACAGCCGCGTCACCGACCCCGAGGTCCGCAAGGCCATCCACTACCTCTTCCCGCGCGAGCAGGCCCGCCAGGTCCTCGGCGGCCCGCGCCTGGGCGACTTCGCCACCACGCTCTCCTCGCCCGCCGTCGTCGGCTGGAAGAAGTACGACCTCTACCCCGTAGCACCCGCCGGCGACATCGAGAAGGCCAAGGAACACCTGGCCAGGGCCAAGACGAAGGTCGACACGCTCACGTACGCGTACGAGAGCGACGCCCCCGAGAAGGACCGGCTCGCCCAGGTCCTCGCCGACGCCTTCGCCAAGGCCGGCATCAAGCTTGTCACCAAGCCCCTGGAGAAGGCCGCGTTCACCAACGAGGTCTTCCGCGGCCCGGCCCCCTACGACCTCTGGCTGTCCACCAACTCCGTCGACTGGCCCACCCCGTCCACGCTCCTGCCCGACAGCTACCACAGCAAGCTCGACGCCCTCGCCAACCCCGTCCGCTACGCCAACCCCGCGGTCGACAAGGAGCTGGAGCGCATCGCCGGCATCGGCGACGCCCAGCAGAAGGCCGACGCGCTCATGGCCCTGGAGGAGAACGTCATGAAGGACGTCCCGGTCGTGCCGTTCCTCTACGCCGGCGTCACGCAGTTCCGGGGCGCGAACGTCGGCGGCGCCGCGATCCATCCGATCTACGGCTCCATCGCGGCCGCCGACCTGTACCTGAAGAGGTCGTAAGACTCCATGACCGGCTACCTCCTGCGGCGGGCCCTCCAGGCCGCGGCGGTGCTCCTCGCGATCACCGCCGCCGCCTTCGGCCTCTTCTACGCCGCCCCCTCCGACCCCGCCCTCATCGCCTGCGGCCCCAAGTGCGACACCGCACAGGTCGAGGCCGTCCGCCACAGCATGGGCCTCGACCAGCCGCTCGGCGGCCAGTACCTCGACTACCTGCGCGGCCTCGTCGCCGGCCGCACCATCAGCGACGTCGACGGCAGCCCCATCGACTGCACCGCCCCCTGCCTCGGCTACTCCTACACCCTCCACCAGCCGGTCCTCGACGCCATCGGCGACCGTTTCCCCGTCACCCTGTCGCTGGCGGGCGGCGCACTCGTCGTGATCGTCGTCCTCGGCATCGGCGCGGGCTTCGCCGCCGCGCTGCGCCGCGGCACGGCCACCGACCGGCTGCTGTCCGGCTTCACCCTGGTCGGCGCGAGCGTGCAGATCTACTTCCTCGGCTACGCCGTGCAGTACCTGCTCGTCTACAAGACCGGCCTCCTACCGCTGCCCGGCTACGCACCCCTCGCCGGCGGGCCGGGCCCGTGGGCCGCCGGGCTGCTCCTTCCCTGGCTCGTCCTCGGCTTCGTCAACGCCGCCGTCTTCGCCCGCCTCGCGCGCTCCCAGACGCTGGAGACCATGCACGAGGGGTACGTGCGGACGGCCCGCGGCAAGGGGCTCACCGCGCTGCGGGCCCACGTGAAGTACACGGCGCGCGGCGCCGCCGGGCCCCTCGTCCAGCTGCTCGGGCTGGAGGCCGGGGCGCTCTTCGGCGGCGCGTTCATCACCGAGACCGTCTTCGGGCTCGGTGGCGTCGGCAAGCTCGCCGTCGACTCCGTCGTCCAGAACGACCTGCCCACGGTCGTCGGCACGGTGCTGCTCGCCGCGTTCTTCGTCGTGGTGTTCGTGGCCCTCGCCGACGTGGTGGTGGCCCGGCTCGACCCGAGGGTGAGGCTCGCATGACGGCGTCGGCTTTGTCCGCAGCCCTGTCCGTAAGGGATCTGACGGTCGCCTTCAAGGGGCGGGACGGTACGGAGACCACGGCCGTCGACGGCCTTTCGTTCGAGCTGGCGCGCGGTGAAGTGCTCGGCCTCGTGGGGGAGTCCGGCTCGGGCAAGTCCACCGTCGGGCTGGCCGCGATGGGGCTCCACGACCCGGCCCGTACGCGGGTGAGCGGGAGCGTGCTGGCCGGGGGAACGGAGGTGGTGGGCGCGCCCGAGTCCGCGGTGCGCGCGCTGCGCGGCTCCCGGATCGGCATGGTCTTCCAGGACGCGCTGGCCGCGCTCTCGCCCTTCCACACGGTGGGCGCGCAGGTGGCGGAGGCCTATCGTGTCCACGCCCCGGCGGGGGCGGGGCGGCGGGCCGAAGCGAAGGAGAAGGCCCTCGCGATGCTGGAACGCGTCGGCATCCCGGCCGCCCGTGCCCGCGACTACCCGCACCAGTTCTCGGGCGGCATGCGGCAGCGGGTGATGATCGCGATGGCGCTCGTGAACAGCCCGGACGTGGTGATAGCCGACGAACCGACGACCGCGCTGGACGCGCGCGTGCAGCGGCAGATCCTCGAACTGCTCGCGGAGCTGCGGGAGGAGAGCGGTACGGCGGTGCTGCTCGTCACGCACGACGTGGGCGTCGTGGCCGGGACGTGCGACCGCATGCTCGTCATGCGGGGCGGGCGGGGCCTGGAGCTGGGCCCCACCCGCAAGCTCCTGACCGACGCGGCCCACCCGTACACGCGCGCCCTGATCAGCGCGGCACCGACGCTGAACACGGTGCCGGGGACGCGCTTGCCGACGGTGGAATCCGGCGGTGCCGGACAGGCCCCGGCTGTACGGGCCGCCTTCGCGGAGGCACAGGCACCCCGCGGCGGCGGACCCACCCCCGTCCATCCCCTCGCCGAGGTCGTCGACCTCCACGTGGAGTTCGGGGGCCGCCGCGGGCTCCTCCGGCGGGGGCGGGGTGCCGTGCACGCCGTACGGGGCGTGAGTCTGCGGATCGGCGCCGGAGAGACGCTCGGGCTCGTGGGGGAGTCCGGGTCCGGGAAGTCCACCACGGCGAGGGTCCTCGCGGGGCTGCAGCGGCCCACGTCGGGGGACGTGCGGTTCGACGGCCGGGACATCTCCCGCGCCGCGGGCGACACGCGCCTGCGGCGCGCGCTCAGCCGCGACGTACAGCTGGTCTTCCAGGACCCGTACGCGTCACTCAACCCGCGCCGTACGGTCGAGGAGATCGTGACCACCCCGCTGCGGGTGCACACCGGCCTGGACAAGGGGGAGCGCCGCGCGCGGGCGGCCGAGCTGCTGGAGCAGGTGGGCCTGCAAGCAGCCCATCTGCACCGCTACCCGCACGAGTTCTCCGGCGGCCAGCGCCAGCGCATCGGCATAGCCCGCGCGCTCGCCCTCCGCCCGCGCCTGGTCATCGCGGACGAGCCCGTGTCGGCGCTGGACGTGTCCGTGCAGGCCCAGGTGCTCAACCTGCTCATGGACCTCCGCGCCGAACTGGGCCTGTCGCTGCTGTTCGTCTCGCACGACCTCGCCGTCGTCCGGCACTTCTGCGACCGGGTGGCGGTGATGCGGGCCGGGAGCGTGGTCGAGAGCGGTCCGCGGGACGAAGTCTTCGACGATCCGAAGGCCCCCTACACGCGGGAGCTACTCGCGGCCACGATGTAGGGCGGTGCCCGCGCCGCCGCTCGTGGAGGGGACGGGCGGTGGCGCGGGACGCCGGGGGCGCAGCAGGTCCACCGGGACACCGGTGACGTCGTCGGCGAGGAGCAGCGGCCGGGTCTCCCCGGCCGGACCCTCGCGCAGGGCCCACGCCAGGTGGCCGTCGGCCCAGAGGGAGAGCGCGCGGCTCCAGGCGGCGACGGCCGCGGAGGAGGACGCGGGGGCCTCGTCTTCGAGACGGTCCAGCGCGCCCCGGAGCGCCTCCCGGGCGGCACCGCCCTGGGTGAGCACCGAGACCGCGGCCGCGACCGCTTCCTGATGGGGCGCCAGCTCCCGTACGGCGGCGGGTAATTCGTTTCGGCAGGCGTATTCGACGAGGTCGGGCACGATCCCGGGCGCGAGCCCGTCCCAGGGCCGCCGCCCGGCGGCGCACTCCCGGAAGCGCGCGGTGACCCGGGCGCGCCACGCGGGCGACATCGCGGGCGCGGTCATCCGCCAGACGTCGGCGAGCGCCCGCTGGAGGGCGGTCCGCGGCGGCGGCGTGCGCCCGCCGTCCGGCGGCAGGAAGTCGGGCAGCGCGTCGTACCCGTACGGGCTCTCCTCCTCCCGGTGGTGGAACCGGTCGTCGAGGGCGTGGAACCACACCAGCCAGGCCGAGACCCGCTGCAACCGCCCGCACTCGGCCTCCGGCGCCACCCGCGCCGCGAACTCCGCGCAGCCCGCCCTGCGGAAGCGCCGCTGGGCGGAGAAGGACTGGATCAGCCCGGTCCGCCGCACCCAGCGGTCGGTGAACGCGGCGGCTTCGTCGAGGTGCGGGCTGATCCGGGACACGGCGTTCCTCGAGGAGGAGGGGGTGGACGACGGAGGCGCACGCGAGGTGCTGACGTCACAGCGTCCACCCCGCCCCCGCACCGGATCCATGGCCCTGCCCCGTTTCACCAACGGCTCATCAGTGCACCACGAGGCGCGCGGACCCGGCTCGCGCGCCGGGGTGCCATTCGCTGGGGCGGGACCGTGGCTGGGATCCGTGGGTGGGGTGCGGGGTAGAACAGGATGACTGTCGTGGGCGCTCTGCTCGGCTTGTGTCACCGGTGCGGCTGAATGGCAGCCCGGATGTGGCGGGGAGACGCTAGGCTGATATTTGCCCCGGTCGGCCAGGCATACGGCCGAGGTGCGGTCGTCGGGTGGGCATATCCGCGACCGGGACGTATCAAGAGAGGCCCCCACCACGGATGGGCGAATCCGCGGCGAGGGCCAAACCGGAAACGATGTTCCGGCCGGAGGCTTCTACTTCGAGCCTCCGGTCACTTCCGGCACATCCACCTCCACAGTTCACGGATCACCGCAGCGACCCGTTCCCACAGAGGCGTCTTCCGGTGGCGTCCCGTCATGCGGGCGCCCCCCTTTCCTACTGCGGCCATGCCCGGTGGCCGCTCCGGAGGAACCCGGTCGTCCGGGCCCTCCGCGAACCCGACGACTGTCGGCTCCTCCTGGAAGGGGGGCGCCCGTTCAGGGGCGCCGCAGAGCACATTAGTCGCGAACCGGGATCAACTGCCGCCCTGCGAAGGGGTGTTCACTCTTCGGGGTTCTTTTCCTGTCGTTTGAGCACCGAGCACGCCATCGTCACCACCACCCCCGCCACCGCCCAAGCCGCCAGTACCAGCAGGGACGGGGCCAGGCCGTTGCCGCTGAAGTAGGCGAGGGAGCGGGCGGACCAGGTGGCGGCGCCCGGGGGGAGGGCGGGGCCGAGGGCGTTCCAGAAGGGGGGCAGGAGGGGGTACGGGTAGGCGCCGCCCGCGCTCGGGTTGCCCAGGACGACCACGATCGCGATGGCCAGGCCGATGCCGACGACGCCCGCGAGGCCCTGGAGGGCGAGCGTCGTCGCTCCGACGGCGAAGACCACCAGCGCTCCCAGGCCCCACAGTCCGAGGATGCTGCCGGGCAGCGCGTCCAGGACGGGGCCCGCGATGACGGCGCCGAGCAGGCCGGCCGCGGCCGCGTAGAGGGCGAGGGCACCGAGCCGGATGACGGCGCGGTGGGAGTTGGCGGGCCGGGCGCCCGCGCTGATGGCGAGGATCGCGGCGCACAGGTAGCCGCCCACGCACCAGCCGACCGCCAGGTAGAACGCGGTCAGGCCGCGAGCGTCGCCGGCCGCGGCGGGCGCGACGTCCTTGACCCGCACCGTGCGCCCCTCCGCCGCCTCCGCGCGGGTGAGCACCGCCTCGGTGGCCTGGGCGAGGGAGGCGCCCGCACCGCTTGCGACCAGCAGGGTGTCGGTGTTGCCGCGGGGGTCGACGATCAGCGCCGCGTCGAGGTCGCGGTTGCGGATCTCCCGGGTGGCCGCGGCCTCGCCGCCGTCCACCGTGCGCGGGTCCAGGGGGCCGCCCGGCAGCCCGCCCAGCCGCTGCACCAGCTGCCCGCCGATCTGCCGCGGGGCGACGACGCCGAGCGCGACGTCCCGCGGCCGGGGGCTGTGGAAGGCGCCCACGTACGAGGCGATGAAGGCGAGCTGGAGCACCAGGGTGCCGATCACCAGGACCGCGGCCCGGCCCGTCACCGCGCTCCGCAGTTCCTGGACGAATGTGGGCATGCCCCGAGCCTGCGGGGTGCGGAGGGCCGGCGCAGGCGGTGCGGGCCGTCCGGGTGATCGAAGCCCGCGACCCGGGCTCGCACTCACACATATGTTCGTACGAATGTTCGAGAGTGTGGTTTATGGTGGATGGAGAGGGCGGTTTTCAGCCAGGGGGTGACAGGAACGGCAGGAGGTGCGATGACCGGGCTGAACACGTTCACGCACCTGCACACCGCGTCCGGCTTCTCGACGCGGTACGGGGCCACGCACCCCGAACAGCTGGCCGAGCGTGCCGCCGAGCGCGGCATGGACGCCGTCGCCCTCACCGACCGCGACACCCTCGCCGGAGCGATCCGGTTCGCCACGGCGTGCGCCGGGGCCGGGGTGCGCCCGGTGTTCGGCGTGGACCTGGCCGTGCGGGACGAGCCGCCGCGCCCCCCGCAGCCCCCGCGGCCGTCCGCCCATCCCGGCCCCCGCCCCCGTACCCCCGTACGCGGCGGCGCCTTCGTCGACGAGTCCGCGCCCCGCGCGGTCTTCCTCGCCCGGGACGGCGCGCGCGGCTGGGCCGCCCTGTGCGGACTGGTCTCCGCGGCCCATGCGAATGCCGCTTCCACCCCTCCCGAGCTCACCCGTGAAGACCTTGCGGCCGCCGCCCCCGGCATCCGCGCCCCCCTCCACGTCCTCCTCGGCCCCGGCTCCGAGCCCGGTCGCGCCCTCGCCGCCGGCCGCCCCGACCGGGCCGCCCGGCTGCTCGCGCCCTGGCGGGAAATGTTCGGTGACGCCCTGCGGCTGGAGGTCGTCTGCCACGGCCGGACCGGCACCGGTCCCGGCTCGCTGCGGCTCGCCGCCCGTACCGCCGGCTTCGCCGCCGACCAGGGCGTCCCCGCCGTCCTCACCAATGCCGTGCGCTACGCCGACCCCGGCCAGGGGCCCGTCGCCGACGTCCTCGACGCGGCCCGCCGGCTGGTCCCGGTCGACCCCCGCAAGCCGGAGTCCCTCGACACCGGCGAGCGCTGGCTCAAGGGGCCGGCTTCCATGGCCGCCCTCGCCGAGCGGATCACGGAGGCCGCGGGGCTCGGCAAGGGCGCGGCCCGCCGGCTGCTCGCCACGACCGAGGAGACCGCCGCCGCCTGCCGGGTCGGCCCCGAGGAGGACCTGAGGCTCGGCCACGTCCACTTCCCCGAGGCGCACCTGGTCGGTGCCGGTCACCGCACCGCCGACCGCGTGCTGCGCTCCCGCTGCACGGCGGGCATGGTGCTGCGCGGCTACGACCGGAAGCGCCGCTACCGGGAGCGGCTGGAGGAGGAGCTGGCGATCATCGCCGGGAAGGGCCTCGCCTCGTACTTCCTCACCGTCGCCCAGGTCGTGGACGACACCCGCGCCCTCGGCGTACGGGTCTCGGCCCGTGGCTCCGGCGCAGGCTCCCTGGTCAACCACCTGCTCGGCATCGCCCACGCCGACCCCGTCGAGCACGGCCTGCTGATGGAGCGCTTCCTGTCGGTCCACCGCAAGGCGCTGCCCGACATCGACATCGACGTGGAGTCCGCGCGCCGCCTGGACGTCTACCGCGCGATCTTCGACCGCTTCGGCGCGGACCGCGTCGCGACCGTCGCCATGCCCGAGACCTACCGGGTCCGGCACGCGATCCGGGACGTGGGCGCGGCCCTCGGCAAGGACCCGGCCGAGGTGGACCGGCTCGCCAAGGCGTTCCCGCACATCCGCGCCCGCGACGCCCGCGCGGCGCTGGCCGAGCTGCCCGAGCTGCGCGGGGTGGCCGCGGAGGACCACGGCCGGCTGTGGGAGCTGGTCGAGGCGCTGGACGGGCTGCCGCGCGGCGTCGCCATGCACCCGTGCGGCGTGCTGCTGTCGGACGCGAGCCTGCGTGCCCGCACGCCCGTCGTGCCGACCAGCGGCGAGGGCTTCCCCATGGCGCAGTTCGACAAGGACGACGTGGAGGAGCTCGGGCTGCTCAAGCTCGACGTGCTGGGCGTGCGGATGCAGTCCGCGATGGCGCACGCGGCGGCCGAGATCGAGCGGGCCACCGGGCGCCGCCTCGACCTCGACGACCCCGCGCACGTGCCGCCGGGTGACCCCCGTACGTACGAGCTGATCCGGTCGACCGAGACCCTCGGCTGCTTCCAGATCGAGTCGCCGGGCCAGCGCGACCTCGTCGGCCGGCTGCAGCCCACGACCTTCCACGACCTCGTGGTGGACATCTCCCTCTTCCGGCCGGGCCCGGTCGCGGCCGACATGGTGCGGCCCTTCATCGAGGCCCGGCACGGGCGCGCGCCCGTGCGCTACCCGCACCCGGACCTCGAACCCGCCCTGCGCGAGACCTACGGCGTGGTCGTCTTCCACGAGCAGATCATCGAGATCCTGCGCATCATGACCGGCTGCGACCGGAGCTTCGCGGACGAGACGCGCCGCGCGCTGTCCGACCCGCAGCTGGTGGGGCGGGTGCGCACGTGGTTCGGGCGGGAGGCGGCGAAGCTCGGTCGCTCGCCCGAGTCCGTGCGCCGCACCTGGGAGATCGTGGAGGCGTTCGGCAGCTACGGCTTCTGCAAGGCGCACGCCGTCGCGTTCGCCGTGCCGACCTACCAGTCGGCGTGGCTGAAGGCCCATCACCCGGCGGCCTTCTACGCGGGGCTGCTCACCCACGACCCGGGGATGTACCCCAAGCGGCTGCTGCTCGCGGACGCGCGGCGGCGCGGCGTGCCGATCCTGCCGCTGGACGTGAACCGGTCGGGCACGGCCTATTCGATCGAACTGGTGTCCGGTGATGCTGGCGGGGCCGGCGCCGTATGGGGGCTCCGCATGGCCCTCTCCGACGTCCAGGGCATCACCGGGGCCGAAGCCGCACGCATCGCGGAGGGCCGCCCGTACACCTCCCTCCCCGACCTGTGGCAGCGCGCCCGTCCGGCCCGGCCCGTCGCCGAACGCCTCGCCCGGGTCGGCGCGCTGGACGCCTTCGGCGGCAACCGCCGCGACCTGCTCCTGCACATCGCCGAACTGCACCACGGGCAGGGCCGCTACGGGCACGGCCGCCGCGGGCACGGGCGCGGAGGCGTGGACCAGCCCACCCTGATCGACAGCGTGCGGGCCGAGCCCATCGGCCTGCCCGACCTCGACGCGGAGGAGCGGCTCGGCGCCGAGCTCGGCGTGCTCGGCATGGACACCTCCCGGCACCTGATGTCGGACCACCGGGCGTTCCTCACCGAGCTGGGCGTCGTCCCCGCCCGCCGGCTGCGCGACGCGCGCCATGGCGAGACCGTCCTGGTCGCGGGCGCCAAGGCCGCCACCCAGACCCCGCCCGTCCGCTCCGGCCGCCGCGTCATCTTCACCACCCTCGACGACGGTACGGGCCTGGTCGACTGCGCCTTCTTCGACGACAGCCACCCCGCCTGCGCGCACACCGTTTTCCACTCCTGGCTGCTGCTCGTCCGCGGCGTCGTCCAGCGCCGCGGGCCGCGCAGCCTGAGCGTGGTGGGCGCGGCGGCGTGGGACCTCGCGCAGCTGACGAGGCTCCGTGCGGAGGGCGGGCTGGAGGCAGTGGCTTCGGTGCTGGCGGCCCCGGCAGCAGCTCCGGCGACCGCGGCGGCTTCCGCGGCCGGGACCGCGGGGCCGGACCCGGCCGGGAGCCCGGGCCGCCGCATCCACCTCCCCACCGGCTACGCCATGCACCCGTGGGCGGATCTGCAACCCGCGGGCGAGGGTGCGGCCACGGGCCGCAAGCTGTGGCACGCGAGTCCCGGGAGCGCGGGATGAGCGCCCGGGCGCGGCTCGCCGCGGTGCCGGACCCACCGCCCGGTCCGGCCGGCGCGCCCACCGTGCTCTACGTCCACTTCCACGCCGGGGCGGGCGCACCCCTGGGCGAGGAGACCTACGACGGACTGCTCGGCCTGCTGGCCGAGGTCAGCCCCGTCGTGCAGGCCGTCCCTCCCGACGCGGCGCTCGTGGAAGTCCGCGGCGCCACCCGCTACTTCGGGCAGGACCCGGCCGGGCTCGCCGCGCTCGTACGGGTACGGGCGCTCGCCCGGTACGGGGCCGACTGCACGGTCGGCATCGCGGGCAATCCGATGCTGGCCCGGATGGCCGCGCAGGACGGCCCGCCCGGCGCGGTGCGCACGCTCCCCGGGGACCCGGCCGCCGTGTCCGCGTTCCTCATGGGCAAGCCGGCCGCCGCCCTGTACGGCGTGGGCCCGGCCACCGCCCGCACCCTGGCCACGTACGGGCTCGGCACCGTCGGCCGGATCGCCGCCGCGCCGCTGCCCGCGCTCCAGCGGATCCTGGGGCCCGTGGCGGGCCGGCAGCTGTACGAGCGGGCGCGCGGCATCGACCCGACCCCCGTCACCCCGGGGGCGCGGGCCCGTTCGATGGCCGCGGAGCACCGCTTCGAGCGGGACGAGCTGGACGCCGACCGGCGCCGCCGCGCGCTGCTGGCGCTCGCCGACGGGCTGGGCGGCCGGCTGCGGGAGAGCGGCCAGGTCGCGCGCGGTCTGACCCTCACCGTGCGCTACGCGGACGGCTCGGCGACCACCCGCTCCCGCACCTTCGCCGAACCGACCGCGCACACCCCCGAGCTGACCGCGACCGCGTACGCGCTGCACGACGCGCTCGGGTTGCAGCGCGCCCGGGTCCGGGCCGTGGCGCTGCGCGCGGAGGGCCTCGGCGACGCCGGATCCGCCGCGCACCAGCTGTCGTTCGACCCCGCCGACGAGAAGGCGCGCCGGGTCGAGGCGGCCGTGGACCGGGCGCGGGCCCGCTTCGGGCCGGGGGCGGTGGGCCCGGCGGCGGCGCTGAGCAGGCGTGCCGTGGCCTGAATCCGTTACGGAGCGATGTCTTCCACATAAAGAACGCGTGACGGATTCCTTGACCGATCAAGGTGCGCCACGCATCCTTACTGGCACGTAAGTTAACGCCCTTTCAGCAAACCGCGGTTCCGGGCCACCCGTGTGCCCACCGTCGGTGACCACCCCCCACCAGCGAGGTGTTCATATGAAGCTGCCCTGGAGACCCCTGCGCACCCTGCTCCCCGCACTGGCCCTCGCCCTCTCCGCCGCCGCCCTCACCGCCCCCGGGGCAGCGGCCGCTTCGTCTCACGATTCCCGCCCGGCCGCTGTCGCCGGCAAGGCCGTCAACAGCGGCTGGAACGACTACTCCTGCAAGCCGTCGGCCGCCCACCCGCGCCCCGTCGTCCTCGTGCACGGCACCCTCGGCAACTCCTGGGACAACTGGGCGGCCTTCGCGCCCTATTTGGTGGGACGCGGCTACTGCGTCTTCTCCCTCGACTACGGGCAGCTGCCGGGCGTACCGGTCTTCCACGGCCTCGGCCCGATCGACAAGTCGGCCGAACAGCTCTCCACGTACGTCGACAAGGTCCTGAAGGCGACCGGCACCTCCAAGGTCGACCTGGTCGGGCACTCCCAGGGCGGCATGATGCCGCGGTACTACCTGAAGTTCCTGGGCGGCGCGGACAAGGTCAACGCGCTCGTCGGCTTCGCCCCCAGCAACCACGGCACGACGCTGTCCGGCCTGACCAAGCTGCTCGACGTCGTCCCGGGCGCGCGCGACGTCATCGCGGCCAACGCCCCCGGCCTGACCGACCAGGTCATCGGCTCGCCCTTCATGAAGCGCCTCGACGAGGGCGGCGACACCGTGCCCGGCGTCCGCTACACCGTGATCGTCACCAAGTACGACGAGGTGGCCACGCCTTACCGCAACGGCTTCCTGACCGGCCCGAACGTCCGCAACGTCGTCCTCCAGGACCTGTGCGCGGTCGACATCTCCGAGCACGTCGCCATCGGCACCATCGACCGCGTCGCCTTCCACGAAGCCGCCAACGCCCTCGACCCGGCCCACGCGACGCCGTCGACGTGCGCCGCGATGGTGACCGGCTGAACCCGGCGGAAATCCAGTGGCTCCACGGCCCGTCGTGGGGCAGCCTCATCTCCCATGAGCACCACGAGTTTCACACTGGAGCCCGGCAGTGACGTGACCGTCACGCTGGTCAAGGAATCCCGGTCCGGCATCGGCTACCCCGCGGTGGTGGTGCGCGACGACGGCACCCACGCCGTCGTCCGCGCCCCGTGGGCGGCCCCGTCGGACCGGGACTTCGGCTTCGTCCGCTTCGAGCGCGGCGACGTCTTCACCGAGCACTACTGGCGCGACCGCTGGTTCGCCGTCAAGGAGGTGCGCGGCGCCGACGGCGTCCTGAAGGGCTGGTACTGCGACATCACCCGGCCCGCCGAGATCACTCCGGGCGCCGTCGTCTCCACCGACCTGGACCTCGACCTGTGGGTCTCCGCCGACGGGGCCACGGTGCTCCGCCTGGACGAGGACGAGTTCGAGGAGAGCGGCCTGGCCGGGCGCGACCCCGGAGCGGCGGCGAAGGCCTGCGCGGCCCTGGACGAGCTGGAGGCGCTGGCGTGCGGCGGCGGGCTGACGGGGCTGCTGGGCTAGCGGGGTTGCGGCGTACCGCCCGGCGGCGCCGGTGTCCTGTCTCAACGAAGTTAGTCGTCCGCATGCCGCGGACCTGCGTGGACTGGATTGAGTGAGACGCGTGGACTCGGTTCGTTGAGACAGACGTCAGTTTCCGGATCGGAGCGGGCTGTCCCGTCTCGAAAGACCTGGACCCCGTAGGCAGGCGAACTGGTCCACTTCACCTGCGGTCTCAGGTGAAGTGGCGCGCCGGGTCCGCGAGGCGACCAGGCACGGGCCTGTCGGCGGCGGCCAGTCCCAGCGCCGGGAGGTTGCTACATCACCGCGTCGGTCTGCAGAGGGCCCGCGGTGATGCGCAGTTCACGAACGCGGACAGGCTCCTCGTCGGCGAGGTAGAAAATGTGCATGAATGGAGCGCGCACCACGCGCTCCGGTTCACTCTTCTTGGCCATGGTCGCCTCTCCGCGCAGCAGGCGGACGCCGTCGCACGCGGTCCAGAACTCCAGGACCTCATGAGCGATGATCAGCGGCTCGTCGATCTTGACGAAGAACGCCTTGATGGCCTCGACGCCGTGGATGTGTTCGGTGCCGAAGAACATGTCGGTGTCCTCGGTCAGCGGCGAGAAGCCCTCCCCGAAGTCCAGTGTGTCGATGGCACCCATGAACTTCAGGACCCATTCGGGCGCAGTCGTTGCCTGTGCTGTGTTCGCCATCGCCGTCCTCTCCCCATCAGGCCACCGTCCACCGTAACCCGAGCAACCGACGCACGACGCCGGACCAGATCACTGGAGACACCTCCAACGTCCAAGCGCCGAGAACCAGTTCACCCGAAATTCCCGGCCGCCCGGCGTCTCAGTCGATCCGGTCGCCGCAGGACACAGCTCTGGTCACGGACCAGAACACCGAAGACGGGACACGGACCCCAGCGCACTCAACCGCGCGCCTAGGTTCGCTGAGACAGAAGGCCGAACGACTCGGTTCGCTGAGAAAGCGACTCGATTGAGTGAGACAGGACAGCCGGAAAGGGCCGGCCGCTCGGCCGACCGGCCCTTGTGCCACTTGTGTTCCTTTGTGTTCCTGTGTGTTCCTCAAGCGGCGGACGTCACCCGCCGCACTGGCAGGAGCCACCGTTCTGGCATCCGCAACTGCATCCCGGACCACAGGTGCAATCAGCACCGGGCGCCGCGACAGGCTCGTGAGCAGCCATGGTCAACCGCCTCCTTCGACGCGGGGATCGGGGTGTTCCCCGATCCAGCGAACACCCGTCCGCCCTCACGGACAAGACCCGTTGCGGTCAAGCCGCGCCGTGGCCGTCCTCCTCCAGCTCGACGACAACGAGCGTGCCGCGGCTCCCGGGCCGCACCGCGTGCCGCACCCCCGCGGGCACGACGCAGAGCTCACCCGGCCCGACGTTCACCACCTCGCCGCCGACATCGAGCCCGAGCCGCCCATCGAGGACGAGCAGTGCCTCCGGGGCGTCGTGGCTCTCCTCGTCCACGGGCAGCTCATTCATGCGCAGCACCTTGAGACAGACCGGCCCGACGCGCCCCAGCACGCGGGAGCGCCACGCTTCGGGGAGGGCTGCGACGGTGTCGTTCAGATTGATCACTGTCATGGAGCAGACGCTAGGTGACCTGCGGGGACGGTTGGTCGACCGTCGGGTAAAGGATCTGGGGGCAGGCGGAACGTCTCCGGACGGGGGTGGTGAGGATGGTGACGTGCTCTCCGAACCGTGCGATCCCGGATCAGCCGGGCCCGGCCGGAGGGGGGACGGGGCGGGTTCAGATCCGTGGGTTGGGTGCGGGTCAGAACAGGCTGGCAGCAGGGGGAGGAGTGGGGGCTTGTGCACGTCGGGTGTCCGACGCCCGGTGGGTGGTTGGGCGCCGTACTCCTGCCGCCACGGATGGCACGTGCGTGAGGAGACCTTGCGTATAGGTCTGGGCTGAGGGGGAGCGGGCTGCTGCCGCGATGTGGCTGGGCCCGTCGTGGGCGTTCCACTCACCTTGTCGCCGTCGTGGCTGAGCGGCCGGGTGCGGGATGGTGGGGGTTGGTGTCCTCTCGGCGCGGAAAACCACCGGCGGGGCGGGGCTGCGCGGCGTAGAAGTGCGCTGGGAGTGCAGTCGGTGCGCCTCACCAGCCCCACCCGGCAGTCCGGCGCCTCACGAGCCTCGGTGACCTTCCCAGGACAGAAGTCACCCGACTCTGCGGCCGTACGCGGCGTACAAGTGGGCTGGGAGCGTCAGCCGCCCCACTTCACCAGACTCTTCCGGCCGTCCGCGCCTCTCTAACCCCAGCCTCACTCCGCTTGTCAGCCGCCTCGACCTGGCCCAGAAGCGACCCCACGGGTCCTCGGGAATGGATCACGGCATTCCGTGGTTGTCCTGTATGGATCGCCATCGAGCTGGCGATTGCCGCCACTTGGCTACACACAAGCAGTTTTGAAGGAGCGTCAGCACTGTGTCCGTTACACCATCCGCCGCTGAGCGTGTACGCGTCTCCGCGGAGCCCGACTGGTACGAGTCGGCCGGTATATCGCTCGGCATCCGCGTCGGGAATCTGGTCTTCACCTCAGGCCAGGCCCCGATCGACGCCCAGGGGGCCACGGTCGGCGCTGGGGACTTCGAGGCGCAGGCCCGCCAGGCGCTCGCGAACCTGTCGACGGTATTGACGAACGCGGGCTCCAGCCTCGCCGACGTGATCAAAGCGACCGTGTTCGTCACCGACATTGCACGGCAGGACAACTTCGCCAAGCTGCGCACGGAACATTTCCCCAACGAGCCCCACCTCGCGGAGTCGTTCGTAGAGGTCTCCTCACTCGCCGACCCCGAGTGGATGATCGAGATTGAAGCCATCGGCCTCGTCCGGTGAAGTGAGGGGCTAAGGACTGTGCGGCGGATCATCAACGAACCCACAGCCGGATCGCGGCGAGGGTGATCGCTCCGTGAAAGACGTACGCTCTCTTGTCGTACCGGGTCGCCACGGCGCGGAAGCCGTTGAGAGCATTGAGGGTCCGCTCGACTTCGTTCCTGCGGGCATACCGTGCCCGGTCGAAACCAGCGGGGCGACCGCCCCGGCTGCCGCGCCGCCGGCGGTTGGCTCGCTGGTCCCGGCGCTCGGGAATAGTGTGCTGGATCTGCCGTCGCCGCAGGTAACGGCGGTTTCGGCGCGAGCTGTACGCCTTGTCGCCGCACATGTGATCCGGGCGCGTCCGTGAGTGCCCGCCCGCCGGACGCGGGACACGGATTCGGTCCAGCACCGGGATCAACTGCGGCGCGTCACCCCACTGTCCGGGCGTGACCACGATGGCCAGCGGGCGACATCTGCCATCACTCGCTAGGTGGATCTTCGTCGTGAGACCGCCGCGTGAACGACCGATCCCCTCGTCGCCCCGGCGGCATGCTGATGGGCACGGCACACCGTGGAATCCACACTCACCACACTCCAGTCGATCCGGTCCTCCGCGTCGGCGTTGCTCTGGACGGCCCTCAGGACTTTCTCCCATGTGCCGTTCGCCGACCAACGCCGGTGCCGATCATGAATGGTCTTCCACTTGCCGAACCGCGCGGGTAAGTCCCGCCACGGGATGCCGGTCCGCTGACGGAAGAGGATGCCGTTGATGACGGTGCGGTGGTTCTTCCACCGTCCACCCCGACCGACGTTCCTCGGAAGGTGCGGCCGCAGCCGAGCCCACTCAGTATCTGATAGATCTCCCCGCCCCACACCAAGCGAACGATCTGCTCGCAAGCCCGTCACCCGACCCGTCGGACACTCCCTAGTGGAACGCCCGCGACGGGAGAAACCACATCGCGGCAGCAGCCCGCTCCCCCTCAGCCACGGACGGAGCGTCCGGTCTCCTCACGCAGCCGCATCCGTGACGGCGCGAGTACGGCGGCCAACCGCCCACCCACCGCAAGTCGCCTCCGACAAGCGCAACCCCCCCCAACCCTCCTCCGCTGCCGGCCTGTTCTCACCCGCACCCGAACCACGGATCCCAGCCACCGGACGGTACCTAACGCGGCAGGCCCGCCCCCTTCACGTGGGACACGAAAGCGGCCCACGCCCTGGCCGGGAGGACCAGGGTGGGGCCGTGGGGGTTCTTGCTGTCGCGGACGGGGACCATGTCGGCGACGCCGTCCGCCACCTGTATGCAGTCGCCCTGGTGCCCGCTGTGCGTGCTCTTGCGCCAGGTGACGCCTCCGGGGTCCCTCTCTCGCCGGTTTGGGTGCCTCACTCGAGATCCTTTATGACGTGTGCGATGAGGTCGCGCGATGACACCGCGTTGAGCGCTGCTGCGCAGATGTTCTCGAACAGCTGGCTGTAGGTCGCGAGGTCGGACTTTCGCTCCAGCTGAATGCTACTCGTGTGGGACTCGGTGTACACGACGTCGAGATCGCTCCGGACGGGGAACTGAAGGATCATGAACGATCCTGTCATCCCGGCGTGCGCGCCCGCCGCGAACGGCAGTACCTGCAAGGCGATGTGGGGTTCTTCGGATGCTTCCAGCAGGTGGCGGAGCTGTTGAGCCATGGTCTGTGCGCCGCCGATCGCCCGGCGCAGCGCTGCTTCGTCGAGCACTACCCGTAGGTCGAGCGGATCGCTGCGACGGAGAACGGCGTTCTGCCGCGAAAGCCGGACGCTCACCAAGGCGTCGATCGCGTTCGGAGCCAGGTCCGGCTGGAGCGCGCTGAGTACTGCGCGGGTGTATTCCGGAGTCTGGAGCAGACCGGGGATCAGCGTGTCGCGGAAGCTCCTCATGGACGTCGCGTCCGCTTCCAGCGCGATGTACGAGGCGTACCTCGATGTGATCACGTCGGAGTAGGGCGTCCACCACATCCGTTGCCTGCCCTCCGTGGCAAGTGCCGAGAGGGAGGCCCGGGCGTCGGCTGTGGCTACCTCGTAGGCGTCGAGCACGGAGGAGACCTCTTGGGTGCGGATACCGGAGCGTCCGCTCTCCACCCGGCTCACCTTGGACTGGTGCCAACCGATGCGCTCGCCCATTTCGCTGGTGGTGAGCCCCAACCCCTCGCGGAGCTGGCGTAGTTCGGCGCCGAGAATCCGGCGGCGCACAGTGGGCAGTGCGGGCACTTCGAACCTCCGGGGGTGGCGGTGTGGCCCTCAGTCTGCCGGAGGGGCCGACAAGT
This sequence comes from Streptomyces sp. SCA2-17, assembly GCF_044336695.1. Taxonomy (NCBI): domain Bacteria; kingdom Bacillati; phylum Actinomycetota; class Actinomycetes; order Kitasatosporales; family Streptomycetaceae; genus Streptomyces; species Streptomyces sp. SCA2-17. The sequence continues at coordinate 1,039,670 of NZ_CP117521.1, read as the reverse complement.
GCAGCCAACGTTCACGCGTTCCGATGCACTTTCGCGGTTTTCGTTGCTGGCTGAGAGCAGGGTGTGCATGCTTCTGGCCAGAAGAAGACCCCGGCGACCGCTGCAACGGCCCCGGGGCGTGGTCAACGCTGCACCAGGAGCGTCAACGTGCGTCATTTTATCGCCCGCTGCACGGGATGGTTCCGGACCTTCGGGTTCGGAACTCGTGTCCGTAAGGAAGCCCTCGCCGCTTCCGATGCAACCCCCGCCGCACCGCCCGAAGCCTCCCCGGTCCCGGCGCCCGAGCCCCCGTCCCCGTCCTGCAAGGTCTACGTCTGGGCGACCGCCCATGGCATTGATCTCAGTTCGCCCGGCCCGCTGTCCTCATGCAAGTGCGGAGAGCCCGAGCCGGAGGCACACCGCCGGGCGACCGACTCCCAGCTGCTCAGTGCCAAAGTGCGGCAGGCCAACTCGGCGAGTCGCTGGGGGAAGTGAGTCGCGGCTACGCCCGGCGCGCCCGCCCCCGTCCCGCCAGCGTCGTGAAGCCCCACGACAAGCCTGCCAACACCACCGGTATCAGCAACAGGATCCCCGAGAAGGCCAGTACCCCCGCCGTAAGGACGGAACTGGCGATCCCCGCGTACCAGAGCCACGTCCGGCGCGGGAGCAGGGCCAGCGCCGACAAGAGGCCCGCCAGGGTTACTGAGGCCAGGCAGGTTGACGTGGCGCGCATCAGGGCGTCCAGGTCGCCGCCGGCGAGCCAGGCTGCCGTGCCGACCGCCGCGCAGGCGCCCGCCAGTACGGCCAGGCTGCGCCGCGGGACCTCGCCCGGGGCCGCGCCGCGGGCGAGCCAGCGGGGGGCGGCGCCGTCGCGGCCGAGGGCGGCGCCCAGGCGGGAGGCGCCGGCGAGGTAGGTGTTGACGGCGCCGAAGGTGAGGAACAGGGCCGCCGCGGCGGCGATCGGGCGGGCGGCCGTGCCCGCGCTCTGCGCGAGCAGGTCCGTCAGCGGGGTGTCCGTGCCGGCGGCGGCCGGGCCGAGCGCGCCGATCGTCGTCACGGCGAGCCCGAGGTAGAGGACGGAGACGGCGGCCAGGGTGTACACCGTCACCCTCGGCAGGTCGCGGGCCGGGTTCGCGAACTCGCCCGAGAGGTGGCTGGCCGCCTCCCAGCCCGCGAAGGCGAAGAACAGCACGCCCGCGGCCGAGCCCACCGAGCCCCAGCCGTGCGGCATGAACGGGGTGAAGTGCGCGGAGGCCATGTGGGGCGCTGCCGCGAGCGCGGCCCCGGCCAGCACCGCCGCCAGCAGGGCCACCAGCAGCAACTGCACGCGCCCCGACAGGTGCAGGCCCACGCAGTTGGCCGCGAACGACGCCGCGATCACCACGGCCCCGATGGCCGCGGCCGCCACCGGGCCCAGCCCCAGGGCCCCGGCCACGTACTGGCCGCCGATGAGGGCCGCCGCCACGACGCCGATCGGCACGGCCCCGTAGAACCACCAGCCGACCGCCGCCGCGGCCCGCGGGCCCGCCGCCCGGTGCACGAAGGTCGCGACCCCGCCGCCGTCCGGGAACCGCGCGCCGAGCGCGGCGAACGACAGCGCTACGGGCACGCTCGTCACGAGCAGGACCAGCCAGGCCAGGATCGAGGCCGGCCCGGCCGCGTCGGCGGCCAGCGCGGGCAGGGCCAGGACGCCCGGGCCGAGGACGGCACCGGCGCACAGGGCCGTGCCGCTGCCGACGCCCAGGCCCCGAACGGACGGCCGGGAAGGGGCGGGAGCATGAGTGGTTCGTACGGTCACGGGTGGTGAAGTTAGCTCGACCAGTGGGAGAAAAGGCCTCCTGCCGAATCAAATTCGGTGCGTGCGGCATCATGTGCCCTTATGGACGACATAGATTCGGCGATCGTCAGGGAACTCCAGCGCGATGCACGGCAGACCAACCGCGACCTCGCCCGGACCCTCGGCATCGCCCCCTCCACCTGCCTGGAGCGGGTACGGGCGCTGCGTCAGCGCGGGGTGATCACCGGGTACCGGGCGACGGTCGACCTGCGGGCGCTGGGGCGGCCGGTGCAGGCGCTGCTGTCGGTGCGGATCCGGCCGATGAGCCGGGAGGTCATCGAGGGCTTCAAGGCGTACCTCATCGGGCTGCCCGAGGTGCTCAACGTGTACGTCGTCGCGGGCGGGGACGACTTCCTGGTGCACGTGGCCGTGCCCGAGGTCGACGACCTGCACAGCCTGCTGATGGACCGCTTCTCCGGGCGCCGCGAGGTCGTGGGCTTCCGCAGCTCCGTGATCTACCAGCACGTGACCAAAGACGTGGTGGGGCCGCTCGTGACAGGGTGACGGCATGAACGCGAGCAACCACCGCACCTCCGCCCTCGACCTCGTCCACGCCGTGGTGGACCCCGGCAGCTGGAGCAGCTGGGACGAGCCCGTCGAGGTCACGACGGACGACCCCGCCTACCGCGCCGACCTCCTCGCCGCGCGCGAGCGCACCGGCCTCGACGAGTCCGTCGTCACCGGCGAGGGGCGGGTGCACGGCCGCCGGGTGGCCGTGGTGGCGTGCGAGTTCCGCTTCCTGGCCGGGTCGATCGGCGTCGCGGCGGGGGAGCGGCTGGTGCGCGCGGTGGAGCGGGCCACGGCCGAGCGGCTGCCGCTGCTCGCGGCGCCCGCCTCGGGCGGCACCCGGATGCAGGAGGGCACGGTGGCCTTCCTCCAGATGGTCAAGGTCGCGGCCGCCATCACCGACCACAAGGCGGCCGGCCTGCCCTACCTCGTCCACCTCCGGCACCCCACGACGGGCGGCGTCCTCGCCTCGTGGGGCTCGCTCGGGCACCTCACCTCCGCCGAACCGGGCGCGCTCATCGGCTTCCTGGGGCCGCGCGTCCACGAGGCCCTGTACGGCGAGGAGTTCCCGCCGGGGGTGCAGGTCGCGGAGAACCTGCTGGCCAACGGGCTGGTGGACGCCGTGCTGACCGCCGAGCAGCTGCCGGGGGTCGTGGCGCGGGCGCTGGGGGTGCTGTGCGGCGAGCCGTCCGCTCCCGTCCCCGCCGCCCCTGCCGGGAGCTCCCCGGCCGCCCCCGCCCCCTCCGCGGAAGAATCGATTCGCCGCTCCCGTGACCCCGAACGCCCCGGCGTCCGCGCCCTGCTGGACGCCGCCGCCACCGACGTCACCCCCCTCAGCGGTACGGGCGCGGGGGAGCGCGACCCCGGGCTGCTGCTCGCCCTCGCGCACGTCGGCGGCACGCCCTGCGTGGTGCTCGGGCACGACCGCGGAAGCCGTACGGGGGCGACGGCCGGGGCGGGCGCGAGCGGTGTGCCCGCCGCCGGGCAGGCGCTCGGCCCCGCCGGGCTCCGCGCCGCCCGGCGCGGCATGCGGATCGCCGCCGAGCTGGGCCTGCCGCTGCTCACCGTGGTCGACACGGCGGGAGCGGCGCTGTCCCGCGACGCCGAAGAGGGCGGCCTGGCCGGCGAGATCGCGCGCTGCCTGGCCGACCTGGTGACCCTGCCCGCGCCGACGCTGTGCCTGCTGCTCGGTCAGGGCGCGGGCGGCGCGGCGCTCGCGCTGCTGCCCGCGGACCGGGTCGTCGCGGTCCGGCACGCGTGGCTGTCGCCGCTGCCGCCCGAGGGGGCCTCGGCGATCCTGTACCGCACGACGGACCGGGCCTACGAGGTCGCCGGGCGGCAGGGCGTACGGTCCGCGGACCTCTTGGCCAACGGCATCGTGGACGTGGTGGTCGAGGAGCCGGACGGGGGCACGGAGCAAGCCCCGTACACCGGCCCGGCGGACGCCGCGGACGGCGATTTTCTGCCGCACCTCGGTGCCCTTCTCGGTGCCGAAATGGCCGCCCTCCGCGCCCGCGAGCAGGGCGAACGCCTGGCCGACAGGCGTGCGCGCTACCGCCGGATCGGGCTGGGAACGTGATGCCCCGGCGCCCATAAATGGGCATTGAGGGCATGGGAGAGTGTGCGTTCCATGAAGAATTGACAAGGTAAGCCTTACCTAACCTAGGGTCTCCCTCGTGAACGAGACCGCTCCAGGGGCCGCCACGGCGGCCCCCGGCTCCGCCGTGCCCGCCGCCGGGCGTCCGGCCCCGGCCCGCCGGGCCGCCCTGCTGCTCGGCGGCGTCGCCCTGCTGGCCCTCTGCGCGGCGCTCAGCCTCGCGCTGGGCTCCCGCTCGGTGCCCCTGGAGACGGTGTGGCACGCCCTCGTTGACGACGACCGGAGCCGCGACGGCCTCGTCGTGACCGGCCTGCGGGTGCCGCGCACCGTGATCGGCCTCGTCGTCGGCGCCGCGCTCGCCCTCGCGGGCGCCCTCGCCCAGGGCATCACCCGCAACCCCCTCGCCTCGCCCGCCACGCTCGGCATCAACCACGGGGCCGGCTTCGCCGTCGTCGTCGCGAGCTACGCGCTGCACCTCTCGCACCCCGCGCAGTACTTGTGGTTCGCCTTCGCCGGCGCCGCCCTGGCCACGCTCGCGGTCCTCTCCCTCGCCCGCCGCGCCGGCGACCTGGACCCCGTACGCCTCGCGCTCGGCGGCACCGTGCTGGACGCCGTCCTCATCTCCTGGACCTCCGCGGTGATGCTCACCAGCCACCGCACCCTGGACGAGGCCCGCTTCTGGCTGGCCGGGTCGCTCGCCGGACGGCAGGCCGACATCCTGCTGCCGGTCCTCGTGCCGCTCCTCGTCGGCCTCGTCCTCGCCCTCGCCGTCGCGCCCGCGCTCAACGCCCTCGCCCTCGGCGACGAGACCGCGCAGGCGCTCGGCGTCCCCGTCGCCAGGGTCCGCGCGGCCGGAGGGCTCGCGGTCGTGCTGCTCGCGGCCTCCTCCGTCGCGGTCGCGGGACCCCTCTCCTTCGTGGGACTCGCGGCCCCGCACCTCGTACGCAAGCTCGTCGGCAACGACCACCGCTGGGTGCTGCCCGGCTGCCTCGTCGCCGGGCCGCTGCTGCTGCTCACCGCGGACGTCGCCGGCCGCCTGGTGCTGCGGCCCGTCGAACTCGAAGTGGGCATCGTCACCGCCCTGCTCGGTGCCCCGCTGCTGGCCTTTCTCGCCCGGAAGGTGGCGCGATGACCCCCCTTGCGACCACCCCCGCCCCGGCGGTCCCCCGTGCGCTCGCCCGGCAGCGCCGGCGCACCGCGCTGCTGAGCACCGCCGCTGTGGCCCTGCTGGTCGTGCTGACGGCCGTCGGCCTCGGCACCGGTGAGGTGTCCGTCCCGCCGGTGGACGCCCTGCGCGGCCTGGTGGGCCTCGGCGACCCCGGCACGGTGATGCTCGTTCAGGAACTGCGCGCGCCCCGCGTGCTGTCCGCCCTCGTGGCCGGCGCCGGGCTGGGCGTCGCCGGAGCGCTCCTCCAGCGCGTCGCCCGCAACCCCCTCGCCTCCCCGGACGTGGTCGGCGTGACCGGCGGCGCCTCCCTGGGCGCGGTGGCCGCCATCGCCACGGGTGCCTCGGCCGCCTACACCCCGCTCGCCGCCCTCCTGGGCGGGCTGCTCGCGGCCGTCCTGCTCGGACTGCTCGCCTGGCGGGGCGGGTTCACCGTCTCCCGGCTCGTCCTCGTCGGCATCGCCGTGCAGTCGGGGCTCGCCGCCGCCGTCAACCTCTTCATCGTGCGCTTCCCCCGCGAGCTCGCCTCCACCGCACTCCAGTGGACCACCGGCTCGGTCTACGGACGGACCTGGACCGAGTTCGGCGCCGGGGGAGCGGCGATCCTCGCCGGGATCGCCCTCGCGCTGGCCTGCAACCGGCGGCTCGCCGTCCTCGACCTGGGCGACGACGCCGCCGGCGCCCTCGGCCTGGCCCCCGGGGCCGCCCGGCTGCACCTGCTCCTCCTCGCGGTCGTCCTGGCCTCGGTCGCCGCCGCCCTCACCGGGCCCATCGGCTTCGTGGCCCTGGCCGTCCCGCACGTCGTGCGGTTCCTCGCCGGGCCGCCCACCCTGGGCACGCTCGCGCTGACGGGCCTGACCGGAGCCGCCCTGCTGCTGGGCGCCGACCTGATCGTGCTGCACCTGCTGCCCGTGCACGGGCTGCCCGTCGGCGTCGTCACCGCGACGCTCGGGGCGCCCTGGCTGCTCGTACTGATGCTGCGTCAGTTGAAGCCCAACGCTGGGAGTACCACCCGATGAGCGCCACGAAGCCCTCCACGCATGCGAGTGCTGCGAGCACCGCGGCCCCTGCCGGTGCCGCAGCGGGCACGGGCCGCCTCGCCGCCCACGCCCTCACCCTCGGCTACGGCGGCACGGTCGTCGTCGACGGCATCGACCTCGCCCTGCCGGGCGGCGCCGTCACCGCCGTGGTCGGCCCCAACGCCTGCGGCAAGTCCACCCTGCTGCGCGGCATGGCCCGGCTGCTCGCCCCCACGGCCGGCACCGTCACCCTCGACGGCAGCGACATCCACCGGATGCCCGCCCGCGCGCTGGCCCGCCGCATGGGCCTGCTCCCGCAGCAGGCCGTCGCCCCCGAGGGCATCACCGTCGAAGCCCTCGTACGCCTCGGCCGATACCCCCACCAGCGGATGCTCACCCCCTGGTCCCGGGCCGACCAGGCGGCCGTCGAGGAGGCCCTCGCCCGCACCGGCACCGCCGTGCTGCGCGACCGCGCCGTCGACGAGCTCTCCGGCGGCCAGCGCCAGCGCGCCTGGATCGCCCTCGCCCTCGCCCAGGACACCCCGCTGCTGCTCCTGGACGAGCCCACCACCTTCCTCGACCTGCGCCACCAGCTCGACGTGCTCGACCTGGTCGAGGAGCTCAACGCCGAGGCCGGGCGGACGGTCGTGATGGTCCTGCACGACCTCGGCCAGGCCGCCCGCTACGCCGACCACCTGGTCGTCATGTGCGAGGGCCGGCCGGCCGCGGCCGGGCCCCCGGCGGACGTCCTCACCGCCGAACTCGTCGAGGAGGTCTTCCGGGTCGCGTGCCGGGTCGTCCCTGATCCCGAGACCGGCACCCCCCTCGTCGTGCCCCGCGCCCGGTCCGCCAAGCGCGCGGCGCGAACCACCTCCTGACGCCCCCCCACTCACCCACCGCCCGAAAAGGAACCCCACCATGACCGTGCTCCGGCCGGCCCAGAACCGCATGCGCAGAGTGTTCGCCGCCTCTCTCACCGTGATCATCGGCGCCGCCGCCCTCGGCGCGTGCGGCGACGGCGAGACGAAGCAGGACGACGACCAGCCCGCAGCCGCCGGCACCGGCTTCCCGCGCTCGGTCACCCATGCCATGGGCACCACCGAGATCAAGAAGAAGCCGCGGCGCGTCGTCGTCCTCGACACCGGCGAACTCGACGACGTCACCATGCTCGGCATCGAGCCGGTCGGCGCGGTCTCCCCCCACATGAAGACCGAGGGGGGGTTCCCCTCCTACCTCTCCGGCAAGACCAAGGACACCAAGGACGTGGGCCCCATGGCGGAGCCCAATATCGAACGCATCATGGCGCTCAAGCCCGACCTGATCCTGTCCTCCAAGGTCCGCCACGCCAAGGTCTACGACAAGCTCAAGGGCATCGCCCCCACCGTCTTCACCGAGACCACCGGAGCCCCCTGGAAGGACAACCTGAAGGTCCACGCCGAGGCGCTCGGGCTGGAGAAGGAGGCGCAGGCGGCCATGGAGGCGTACGAGAAGCGCGCCAAGGCCCTGGGTGAGGAGATCAAGAAGAAGAACGACGGCACGATGCCCACCGCGTCCGTCGTCCGCTTCGTCGCCGGCCCCACCCGCCTCTACCAGAAGCAGTCCTTCAGCGGCATCGTCCTCTCCGACGTCGGCCTCCGCCGCCCCGCGTCGCAGGACGTCGACAAGGCGATGCTGGAGGTCTCCCCGGAGCAGATCGACAAGGCCGACGCCGACCTGATGTTCGTGACCGTCGCCGACGACCCGAAGAAGACCCAGCAGTCCGCCGTCCAGGACAACCCGCTCTGGAAGGAGCTCGGCGCCGTCAAGAACGACAAGGTCGTCCAGGTGCCGGACGAGACGTGGATGTCCGGCATCGGCATCCAGGCCGCGAACCACGTCGTGGACGACATCGCCAAGGCCGCCGGCGTCCCCGCGCCCCGGTAGGCCCGGGCCGCCCGGGTGCAAGCCCGGCCGTCCCCCTTCCTCCGCCGGGCCGCCTCTGCGGTGCGGCCCGGCGGAAGCCCTTCCCCGCGCTCCCCCCACCAGCACGCTCCTGCCCGCGAAAGGCCCACCCGTGCGCCGGCTGTATCTCCTCGCGCTCAACCCCACCGACTCCGTCACCGAGGGCTTCCTGCCCGCCGCCGCCCGCCTCGGCCTCGCGGTGACCCTCCTGACCGACCAGCCCGACGCCCACCGCCGCGCCTACGCGCGCCACGTCGCCCACGGCGGCGCCCCCCTGCCCGAACTCCGCCTCGCCGCCTGCGACGTCCGCGACTTCCGTGAAGTCATCGGCCGGATCTCGGCCCTCGGAGCGCCCGACGCGGTCTTCACCAACAGCGACCACCTCCAGACCCAGGCCGCCCTCGCCGCCGACTACTTCGGCCTCCCCGGCAAGGACTGGCGGGCCGCCCTGCGCGCCAAGAACAAGGCCGAGCTGCGCCGCAGCCTCGCCGAGGCGGGCCTCGACGCCGTCTGGTCCGCCGAACTCGGCCCCGACGAGGACCTCGACGCCCTCGCGGACGGCCGCCTCGAAGGCGCTCCCTTCCCGTGCGTGGTCAAACCCCGCGAGGGCGTGGCCAGCGAGGACGTCGTCCTCGTCGGTGACGCCGCCGCGCTGGCCGACCGCTGCCGCGAGATCCGCGCCCGCCGCCCCGGCACCGCCCTGGTCGTCGAGGAGTACCTGGACGGCGAGCTGCACACCCTCGAAACGCTCGGCGACGGCACCACGCTGCACGCCTTCGCCTCCTTCCACACCGAACTCTCCCCGCCCCCGTACTTCATCGAAGAACGGATGCGCCTCCTGCCCGCCCCGCTTCAGCCGCACACGGAGCAGCTCCTCGCCCAGCTCAAGGCCCTCGGCATCGGCTTCGGCATCTGCCACACCGAGTACGTCGCCCAGGGCGACCGCGCCCGGCTCATCGAGGTCAACTACCGTGCCATCGGCGACCAGTGCGACCTCACCCTCGCCCAGCTGCTGGACGTCCCCCTCTTCGAGCACGTCCTGCGCACCCACCTCGGCGAGCAGCTCCCGGCCCAACTCGGTGCGCGCACGGACGGCCGGGTACGTATGGAGTATGTGTGCGCCGGGCGCGGCGGCACGCTCAAGTCCGCGCCCGGGGCGAGCGACACCGAGCACGACGGCGTGCGACTGGTCTACCGGCCGCTGCGCGAGCTCGGCGAGGACCACCCGCTCTACCGCACGAACCGCGACTACGTAGGCGTGTTGCGGGCGACCGGTACCGACCAGGACCGGATCGACCGTGCCGTCGCGGACTTCCTGTCTGCCCAGCGATGGGAGATCGTTTCATGAGCACGGCCGCGACGGCCGCCCCCGCCACGCACGGCGCCGTGGAGGACGAGCTCCTCGGCAGGGTGCTCAGCACCCTGCTGCGCGAGGACGCGTACCAGCTGCGCAGCAAGGCCGTCACCGAGCACCGCCCCGACGGCGACTGGCTCCGGCTCCCCGTCCCGGGTGAAACGTTGCTGCTGCCGGTGGCCCCCGAGGGCTTCCAGTGCGAGATCCGGGCCCGCGAGCCCGTCCTGCACACCGCCGGCGGCCCCGTACGGGGTCTGCAACCCGTGCTGGCCCGGCTGCACGGCGCCGTCGCCCCCGAGGACCGGGCCGGGTACGAGGCCTTCCGCACCGAGTGCCACGAGGCCCTGGCCACCGTGCAGCTGCACGGCGCGGTACGGGAGGAGACCGTAGGACGGCTGGCCGCCGCGTACGGACGCAGCACCGCCGAGTGGACCGGCCTGCGCGGCAGCCTCGCCTACGACACCCTCGCCGCCTACCGCGACCACCCCGTCTACCCCACCGGACGGGCACGCTCCGGCCTTTCCGAAGCCGAACTACGCGCGTACACCCCCGAATTCCACCCCTCCTTCGCCCTGCGCTGGCTGGCCCTGCCGCGCGAGGCGGTCACCGGCGGCCGCGCCGGGCTGCCCCCCTGGTGGCCCACCCCCGCCGCCCTCGGCCTGCCCGCCCTCGACGCCACCCACCTCGCCCTGCCCGTCCACCCCCTCACCGCGGGCGCCCCGCTCGCCGGGGCGCTGCGCGCCCGCGGCCTCGAAGGCTCCGCGCACCTCGCCGAGAAGCCCTGGCTGGAGGTGATCCCCACCCTGTCGACCCGTACCGTCGCCGTCGCCGACGACCCCGGCACCCACCTCAAGCTCCCCCTCGCCACCGCCACCCTGGGGCAGCGCAACCGGCGCACCATCAAGCCCGGCACCCTCCTCGACGGCGAGGTCGGCCAGCGGCTGCTCGAAGAGATCGTGGCGCGCGAGCCGCGCTTCGCGGACGCCGTGCTCCTCGCCGACGAGACCACCCACCTCGGCGCGGACCACGAGCTCCTCGCGGCCCTCGTGCGCCGCTACCCGGCCGGGCTCCAGGACGCCCACGTGGTGACCGTCGCCGGGCTCCTCGCCCGCACCCCGGACGGCCGGCTCGTCGCCGAAGCCCTCGCCGACCGGTACTACGGCGGCTCGCTCGCCGCCCTCCTCGACGCCTACCTCACGCTGCTGCTGGACTGGCACACCACCCTCTTCTCGTACGGCATAGCCCTGGAGTCCCACCAGCAGAACACCTCCGTCGTGCTCGACGCGTACGACGGACGGCCCCGGCTGCGGCTGCTGCTGAAGGACAACGACGGCCCCCGCGTGCACTCCGTCCGCCTCGCGGCCCGCATCGGCGGCCAGGCCGCGGACCTGCTCGGCTTCGACGACCGGCGCATCCTCGTCGGCGGCGACGGACCCGTGGCCGACGTCTTCGCGACCATCACGGTCCACCTGTGCGCCGGCGCCCTCGCCTTCGAGCTGGCCCGCCTGGGCCGCGGACCGCTGCGGCAGTGGCTGGACCAGCTGCGCGACCGGCTGGCCGAGGCGGTCGGCAGACTCCCCGAAGGCCCGGCGGGCGTGCTGCGCGCCCGCGTCCTCGACGCCGACCGGCTGCCCGTCAAGGCCATGATCACCGCCGGCACCCTGCTGACCAAGGAGCGCTCCGGCGCCGCCGACATCAACAAGCACTACGTCGACGGCCCCAACTACCTGCGGGGGGAGGCGCGGTGACCGCCGTCCTGGAGCGCACGAAGGCCCAGGCGCCCGCGTCGCTGCGCACCCGCCAGATCCACGCGGTCGCCGCCTGCTACTTCGTCGCCTCGTTCGCCGCGCTCGGCCTGCCGCCCTACCTCACCGAGATCCTGCCCTCCCTCGGCGACCGCGAGGCCCGCTGGGCCGGGCTGCTCTACATCGTGCCGACCGTGTTCGGCGCGATCGGGGCACCCCTGTGGGGGCGGCTCGCCGACCGCTACGGGCGCAAACGGCTGCTGCTCCGCGCCCAGCTGGGCCTGGCCGTCTCCTTCCTGCTCGCGGGCTGGGCGGACAGCCTTCCCGGCTTCACGGCCGCCCTCGTCCTGCAAGGCGTCCTCGGCGGCACCTTCGCGGCCTCCAACGGCTACCTCGCCGCGGCACTCGACGGGCAACGGCTCTCCTGGGCCCTGACCTTGATGCAGGGCGCCGCCCGGCTCGCGCTCGTCGCCGCACCCGTCCTCGTGGGCTCGCTCTCCCCGTGGATCTCCCCGCACCGGCAGTACGCGCTGCTCGCCGTCCTGCCGCTGGCCGCCGCCCTGATGCTGGCCGCGCTGCCCGAACCGCCGCGTCCCCGGGCGCCGGACCCCGGCCCGGAGAGCACGGAGACCACCGAGGACGCCGCGGCGAGCTCGCCCCGGCGCGCGCTCCGCACCCTCTACACCCTCGAATTCGCCTTCGTCTTCGCCACCGTCGTCTCCTACCCGTACATGATCACCCTGGTCGAGGACCGGCTGCCCGGCCTCGGCGGAGCCGTCGGCGGCGTGCTCTTCGCCCTCCCGCACGTGTGCTACCCGCTGCTCGCCAAGCCCGTGCACACCGCCGTCGCCTCCCGCCCGACGCTCGGTGCCGTCACCGGCTTCGCCCTGGTGGCCGTGGCGCTCGCCGGGCACTGGGGCGCCGGGAGCCTCGCCTCCTTCGTGGTGCTGCGGCTGCTGCTCGGCGCGGGCATGACCCTGGGCCTGGTGAGCCTGTCCGCACTCGCCGCCGACGCCTGCCGCGGCCGCAGACCCGGCCGGATGTTCGGCTCCCTGGAGTTCATATCCAAGGCCGGGGCCGTCGTCGCCGGAGCGGTCGCCGCCCTCTCCAACGACGTCTGGGGCCCGGCCGCGCCCATCGTCGCAGGATCCGCCGTCGCAGCCCTGACGGCGCTCATCAGCACGCCCGTCCTCCTCCGCTGGAGCCGCTGAAATGTCCTCCTCAGCACCCATCGCCACCCCCGCCACGTGCCCGTCCGCCGTCCCGGGCGTGCCCACCGCCGACCACGTGGTCGCCCACACCCTGCTCAACTGCCTGCTGCGCGAGGTCTCCGGACCCGAGCACCAGACCGCCGTCAGCGACGGCCACCTCCTGCTGCGGCTGCCCCGCACCGGCGACCTGCTCCGCGTCCGGCTGCGGCGCGCCTCCCTGATCGGCGCCCACCGCTTCACCGGGCCGGTCACCGTGCAGCGGGACGGCGAGCAGGGCGGCGGCTGGGCCGAACTGACCTGGCAGGCCCTCGCCGAGCTCATCCACCGCGAACTGCGGCTGCGCACCGGCGTCCGCAACGAGGAGTTCCTCGACCAGGTGGCCTCCAGCCACGCCGGCGTCAGCGCGGCCCTCGCCGCCCGGCGCCCGGGCGCGGACGAGCCCGCCGGGACCGACCGCTACGTCGACTCCGAGCAGTCCCTGCTCTACGGCCACCGCTTCCACCCCACGCCCAAGGCCCGCACCGGCGCCGCCGAGGACTGGGACCGCTACGCCCCCGAGGCCCGCGCCCGCTTCGCCCTGCGCCACCTGGCCGTGCGCAGAGAACTCGTACGCGAAGAGGCCGCGACCCCCACCGCGCTCGCCGCCCTCGACCGGCAGGGATCCGTACCGGAGGGCTACGTCCTGCTGCCCGCGCACCCCTGGCAGTACGGCATGTTCCGGGACCACCCCCTGCTGCGCGCGGCCGCCGGGCGCGGCGACGTGATCGACCTGGGCGAGCGCGGCCCCGCGTTCGCGCCGACCGCCTCGGTGCGCACGCTCTACGACGGCAAGGACTTCCTGAAGTTCAGCCTCAACATCCGCATCACCAACTGCCTGCGCAAGAACTCCGAGTACGAGCTGACGGGCGCCGTCGCCCTGACCCGCCTGCTGGAGCCCGCCGCCACCGGCCTCGCCGCCCGCTTCCCCGGCGCCGACCTGCTGCGCGAGCCCGGCTACCGCACCCTCGACCTGGGCAGCCGTGAGCTCGCCGAGGCCTTCGGCGTCATCGTCCGCGAGGGCCTCGGCGCCCGCCTCGCGCCGGGCCTGACCGCCCTGCTCGCCGGAGCCGTCGCCGACGAGTACCCCACCGGCGCGGCCCAGGTCTCCCGGCTGCTGGCGGGCACCGGCCCCGAGACCGCCCTGGCCTGGTGGGACGCCTACCTCGGCCTGCTCGTTCCCCCGGTGCTGGCCGCCTACTTCGACCACGGCATCGTCCTCGAACCCCACCTCCAGAACGTCGTCGTCGGCGTCGACGGGGCGGGCATGCCCCGGCAGGTCCTCCTGCGCGACCTCGAAGGCACCAAGCTGCTCCCCGAGCACCACGCCGAGGCGCTGGCCGCCCTCGGCGACGACGTGGCCCGGCCCATGACCTACGACCGGGAGCGCGGCTGGGACCGGGTGGTCTACTGCCTGGTCGTCAACCACCTCGCCGAGATGCTCGCCGCCCTCGCCGACCGCCACCCCCGCCTGGAGCCCGAACTGTGGTCCGCCCTGCGCCGGGTGCTGGCCGCCCGGTCCGCGGCCCACGGCAACCCGCCGCTGCTGCGCGCCCTGGTCGCGGGCGTCCCGCTGCCCGCCAAGGCCAACCTGCTGACCCGCTGGGAGCGCAAGGCCGACCGGCACGCCGGATACGTCCGCATCGGCTCGCCGCTCGTGTCCGACCTGCTCTCCGAAGCCTCCCGCACCGCACCCTGGAGCACCGCCTCGTGATCACCCCCCGCGCCGCCGCCCTCGCCGGCCGCCTCCCGGCCGGCGACCTGCCGTCCTACCTCTACGACCTCGCCGCCCTCGGCGAGCACGCCCGCGCGGTACGGGCCGCCCTGCCCGAAGGCGTCGAGCTCTGCTACGCGGCCAAGGCCAATCCCGCCCCCGAGATCCTCCAGGCCCTCGCCCCGTACGTCAGCGGCTACGAGGTCTCCTCCGGCGGCGAACTCGCCCACGTCCGCAACGCCGTCCCCGGCCTGCCGCTCGCCTTCGGCGGCCCCGGCAAGACCGAGGCCGAGCTGCGGCTCGCCCTCGACCTGCGCACCGAGCGCATCCACGTCGAGAGCGAGAGCGAACTGCGCCTGCTCGCCGCCCTCGCCGCGGAACGCCCCGGACAAGAGCCCGTCGACATCCTGCTGCGCGTCAACCTGCCCGCCGGCGACGGCGAGCTCGGCGGCGCCGCCCTCGCGATGGGCGGCCGCCCCAGCCCCTTCGGCCTCGACCCGCGCCGCGCCGAGGCCTGCCTGCCCCTGCTGCGCGGCACCCGGCTGCGGCTGCGCGGCATCCACGCCCACCTCGCCAGCGGGCTCGACGCCCCCGCCCTGCTCGCCGTCGCGGCCCGCGTCACCGCTTGGGCACGCGCCCTCGACGAGCGGCACGGCCTCGGCCTCACCGAGGTCAACGTGGGCGGCGGCATGGCCGTCGACTACGCGCGCCCGCACGCCCGCTTCGACTGGGCCGCCTACGGAGCCGGCCTCGCCGCCCTCGCCGTCGGACACCCCGGCTACCGGCTGCGCATCGAGCCCGGCCGCGCCCTGACCGCCCACTCCGGCTGGTACGTCACCGAGGTCCTCGACATCAAGCACAGCCACGGCGAGGCGTTCGCCGTCGTGCGCGGCGGCACCCACCACCTGCGCACCCCCGCCGCCAAGGGCCACGACCAGCCCTTCACGGTACTGCCCGCCGACGTGTGGGAGCGCCCCTGGCCGCGCCCGGCCGCGCTGGACGAGCCGGTCACCCTCAGCGGGCAGCTGTGCACGCCCAAGGACGTCCTCGCGCGGGCGGTCCCGGTGGCCGAGCTGCGGGCGGGGGACCGGATCGCCTTCGCGATGGCCGGCGCGTACGCCTGGAACATCTCGCACCACGACTTCCTGATGCACCCGGCGCCCACGTTCCACTTCCTGTCCTGAGCAGGGGCATTGGCTGGAACCGACTGCTTTCCCGGCGTTTTACCACCACATGGATGGCCTATGCATCTACATGGGCGTACGGTGAACCGAGCGGTCCCCGCCGCCCCCGAGGCGGGGACCGCGCCCCACGGGGGACAGCCACACCCGGAAGCGACCCGGGACGGCCTACCGAAAGGGGAGACCGCGACCATGTGCGGGATCACCGGATGGATCTCCTACGCCGACGACTTCACCGCCCCCACCGCCGCGCGCGGCACGCTCGACGCGATGACGAAGACCATGGCCTGCCGCGGACCCGACGCCGGCGGCACCTGGTTCGGCCCCCACGCCGCCCTCGGCCACCGGCGCCTCGCCGTCATCGACCTCGAGGGCGGCGCCCAGCCCATGCGCGTCGAACGCGGCGGCCGCACCCTGCTCGTCACCACCTACAGCGGCGAGGTCTACAACTACCGCGAGCTGCGCGCCGAGCTCGAAAGCCACGGGCACACCTTCCGCACGCAGAGCGACACCGAGGTCGTCCTGCACGCCTACCTCCAGTGGGGCGAGGACTTCACCGAGCGCCTCAACGGCATGTACGCCTTCGCCCTGTGGGACCCGCGCACCGAGGAACTCCTGCTCGTCCGCGACCGCATGGGCATCAAGCCCCTGTACTACTACCCGCTGCCCGACGGCGTCCTCTTCGGCTCCGAGCCCAAGGCCATCCTCGCCCACCCGGCCGTCCGCCCCGCCGTCGACGCCGAAGGCCTCGCCGAACTCGTCGCCTTCACCAAGACCCCCGGCCACGCCGCCTACAAGGGCATGTACGAACTGCCCCCCGGCCACACCGCCCGCATACGCCGCGGAGGCCTGACCCTCCGCCGCTACTGGGCCCTCGAAGCCCGCGAGCACACCGACGACCTCGACACCACCGTCCGCCACGTCCGCGACCTGCTCGACGACATCGTCGGCCGCCAGCTCATCGCCGACGTCCCCCTGTGCACCCTGCTCTCCGGCGGCCTCGACTCCTCCGCCATCACCGCCCTCGCGGCCCGGGGCCTCGCCGCCGCCGGCGCGGGACCGGTCCGCTCCTTCTCCGTCGACTTCACCGGCCACACCGAGAACTTCCGCCCCGACCCCCTGCGGCCCACCCCCGACGGCCCCTACGCCCACGCCCTCGCCGCCCACGTCTCCTCCCACCACTCCGACATCGTCCTCGACGCCGCCGACCTCATGGCCAAGGCCAACCGCGACGCCGTCCTCACCGCCCGCGACATGCCCATCAGCGGCTTCGGCGACGGCGACGTCTCCCTCTACCTGCTCTTCAAGGCCATCCGCGAACAGTCCACCGTCGCCCTCTCCGGCGAGTCCGCCGACGAGGTCTTCGGCGGCTACCGCTGGTTCCACGACCCCGCGCACGTGCACGCCGACACCTTCCCCTGGGCCGCCGCCGGAGCCGCCGACCGCTTCGCCGGCGAGCACAGCGGGGGGCGCTCCGCCCTCCTCGACCGCGGCCTCCTCGCCAAGCTCGACCTCGCCGGCTACCAGGACGCCCGCTACCACGAAGCCCTCGCCGAAGTGCCCCGCCTGCCCGGCGAGACCGGCCTCGAACGGCGCATGCGCGAGATCAGCCACCTGCACCTCACCCGCTTCGTCCAGCTCCTCCTCGACCGCAAGGACCGGGCCAGCATGGCCGTCGGCCTGGAGGTCCGCGTCCCCTTCTGCGACCACCGCCTCGTCGAGTACGTCTTCAACACCCCCTGGGCCATGAAGACCTTCGACGGCCGCGAGAAGTCCCTGCTGCGCGCCGCCACCCGCGACGTCCTCCCCGCGAAGGTCGCCGACCGCGTCAAGAGCCCCTACCCCAGCATCCAGGACCCGCGCTACGCGGCCGCGCTGCGCGCCGAGCTCGCCCGCGTCCTCGCCGACAAGGACGCGCCCGTACGGCCCCTGCTCGACACCGAGGCCGCCGCGGGCTGCCTCGCCGGCGACGCCGGCGAAGGCTTCCGCTCCGCCACCGAACTCGTCCTCAACCTGGACACGTGGCTGCGTATGCACGACACCGTGCTGGAGCTGTAGAAGCGGTAGAGTCCGGGCGTGGCCCTGAAGATCACCGTCGACCCGGACGCGGCGGAACCCCCGTACGAGCAGATCCGCGCCCGGATCGCCGAGCGAGCGCGCTCCGGCGACCTCCCCGTCGGCTACAAGCTGCCCACCGTCCGCGGCTTCGCCGAAGAGCTCGGCCTCGCCGCGAACACCGTCGCCAAGGCCTACCGCGCCCTGGAAGCCGACGGCGTCATCGAAACCCGGGGCCGCCACGGCTCCTTCATCGCCGCCCCGGGCGACACGGCGGCCCGGGAAGCGGCCTCCGCCGCAGCGGAGTTCGCTGCGCGGGCGCACCGCCTGGGCCTGGACCGCGAGGCCGCCCGCGCGGCAGCGGAAAACGCCCTGCGGGCGGTGTACGGCTAGCACCGGGCTGCGGCCGGTCCGGCACCGCCGGTCTCCCACGCCGTGGTTGCGCACCGCGGCGGCGGGCCTTCTCCTCCGCAGCAACGGCGCTCAGGCACTACGTGGCGGTCCAGCGGTGCCGGACCAGGCCCGGCCGCCGGGCGACGTCCTGCTCACGCACCGCCGTGGCGAGCACGTTCCTTCCGCCGCAGCGGTGCTCAGCCACCACGTGCCGGTCCGGCGGTGCCGGACCAACCCCGGCCGCAGCGCTGTCAGGCCGGGCGCGTCACAAGTACAACCCCGCGTCCGCCTCGCCGTCCCGGGACGCCGGCACCGACGCCGGTCCGCTGCCACGCCGCAAGGCGAACAGCTCCGCGAGCGTCGCGCCCTCGCGGCCGACGCCCTCCTCCGAGCCCAGCCAGCTCACCGCCTCCCCGCGGGACAGCGGCCCGACCTCGATCCGGGCCAGGCAGCGGCCCGGCCGCACGACGGCCGGGTGCAGCCGCTCCAGGTCCTCGTTGGTGGTGACACCGACCAGGACGTTGCGGCCCTGCCCGAGCAGCCCGTCCGTGAGGTTCAGCAGCCGGGACAGGGCCTGCCCCGCCGTGTGCTTGGCCTCGCCGCGGATGAGCTCGTCGCAGTCCTCCAGCAGCAGCAGCCGCCAGCGGCCCTTGGAGCTGCCGTCGTCCTCGCCGATGGCGATGTCCATCAGATAGCCGACGTCGTTGAACAGCCGCTCGGGGTCCAGCACGCAGTCCACCTGGCACCAGTCCCGCCACGACCGCGCGAGCGTGCGCAGGGCGGACGTCTTCCCCGTGCCGGGCGGGCCGTGCAGGAGCAGTAGCCGCCCCGCGATGTCATCCGGGGTGATCTTCATCAGGCGGTCCATCGCGTCAGCGACCCGCGCCGTGTAGTTGGGCCGGACCTCCTCCCACGTGCCGGCGGAGATCTGCCGCGTCGTCCGGTGCGGGCCGCGCCGCGGCGAGACGTACCAGAAGCCCATGGTCACGTGCTCCGGCTGCGGCTCCGGCTCGTCCTCCGCGCCCTCGACGGCCTGGCCGAGCACCTTCTTGGCCAGCTCGTCGGTGGTGGCCGTCACGGACACGTCCGCCCCCCGGTTCCAGCGGGAGACCAGCAGCGTCCAGCCGTCGCCCTCGACGAGGCTCGCGCTGCGGTCGTCGTCCCGCGCGGAGCGCACCACGCGGCCCGACGGCGGGATCAGGGTGGCCCCGGACTTGACGCGGTCCACGGAGTGGCTGTGCGCGTACGGCTGCTCGCCGGTGGCGAACCGGCCCAGGAAGAGGGCGTCGATGACGTCGGACGGCGAGTCGCTGTCGTCCACGTTCAGCCGGATGGGCAGCGATTTCTCGGTCGGAGTGAAGTCCGGGTCGGTGGGCAGGGCCTGCCTCCTGGCGCTGGGTCGGCGGTCGGCACACATGCCGCCCATGATCCGGCACCGGGGCCCCTTGCGCACACAGGTTTTCGCCGATTCCCGGACGGAACCCGGGGCTTTCCCTCCACGGGGCCGTGAACGGAACCACGACACCTGCCCACGTTCGTCCGGAACGCGCCCACGGGGATTCGGCCGCGGATACGCTTGCCCGTGATGGGACGACGTGGCGCAGTTCGGACGTTTCGGCGGGCAGGCCGGTGGAAGTTCGCCGTGGCGGCCGGAGCCGGCGCGCTCGCGCTGGCGCTGCTGCTCGTCCTGTGGGCGACCAGCCGGCAGAGCGGCGACGACCTCTCCGACGGGTCCGGCGGCGGCCAGTCGGCGGCCGTGGAGCTGGGCTGGGGCTTCACCCACACCCAGTACAGCGCCGACCGCGGCGACGACGCCGCCCGCCGCACCACGGCCGGGCTCCTCTCCGCCACCCCCATGCCGCAGAACCAGCACATCATGGGCTGGGGCGTCGACAACCCCGAGCCCAAGCCCGGCACGTACAACTTCGGCGACCTCGACCGGCGCGTCGCCTTCATGCGCAAGACGAACGCGACCCCCGTGCTCACCCTGTGCTGCGCGCCCGACTGGATGAAGGGCGGCGGCGAGCGCACCGACTGGTCGCAGAAGTCGCTGGAGAAGGCGCCCGACCGCGCCCACTACCAGGACTTCGCCAAACTCGCGGGCGTCATCGCCAAGCGCTATCCGGACATCCGCCACTTCATCGTCTGGAACGAGTTCAAGGGCTTCTACGACGAGCGCAAGGGCCGCTGGAACTACGAGGGCTACACGGAGCTGTACAACCTCGTCTACGCGGAGCTGAAGAAACAGAACCGCGCCAACGCCGTCGGCGGCCCGTACATCAGCATGGACAGCAATCCGCCCGGATCCTCCTCCAACGCCTCGTCCCTGCGCGGGCCCTGGGGATCGGTCGACCAGCGGGCCGTCGACGCCCTCACGTACTGGAACAGCCACAAGAAGGGCGCCGACTTCCTCGTGGTCGACGGCGCCAGCTACACCCGCGAGGGCAGCAAGCTCTTCCCCGACGAGTTCGCCGCGACGGCCAAGTTCGCCGACGTGACCACCTGGCTGCGCAAGTCCACCGGCCTGCCCGTCTGGTGGTCCGAGTGGTACGTGGAGCCCGCCGACGCCAACGACGACCGCAAGATGTGGACCGAGCAGCACCGCCTCGCCGTGCACGCCACGGCCATGATGCAGCTCGCCAGAGCGGGCGCCTCCGCGGCCTTCTACTGGAACCCCGAGGAGACCGGCGCCGACTGCCCCGGCTGCCTGTGGCGCAGCACCGAACCGAAGGGCGGTGGGGGCGGCCTGCCCATGCTGGACCTGCTGACCCGCTTCGGCAAGGACTTCCCGCCCGGCGTGGAGCTGCGCACCCCGGAGGTCACGGGGGACAACCGCGAGGCCGTCAGCGCGCTCGCCGCGGGCAGCACCGTCCTCGTCGTCAACATGCAGGACCGCCGGCTGACCGCCGAGGTCGACGGCAAGCCGGTGGACCTGGCGCCCAACGAGATCCGCTGGACCGGCTGAAGCAGCCTTCAACCGGCCCCGCGCGGCTACGACATCGTCGCGAAGCGGTACACCAGCGACGCCAGCAGGACCAGCAGCAGCGGCAGCGCGAACCAGTACGAGCCCTGCAGCCAGCGCAGCTGCCGCACCCCCGGCCGGACCATCACCCGCGTCAGCTCCCGCACCGTCAGCAGCACCAGCAGCGCCGCCGCCGCGAGCGCGCCCACCACCGACACCGGCGTCCACGTCACCCGCGGGCCCGCCGGCCCCGGCCTGGGCTGCGGCGCCTCCCCGGCGGGCTTCTGCTTCAGCTCGTACAGCACGGCGTCCTTGTTCCAGAACGCCCGGCGCAGCTCCGGCCGCCCGTCGAGCGCCCGCATCACCCGGCCGTCCCAGCCGTCCGCGTAGCCCGCGTCGAGCTGGAGGTACACCGACTGGCCGCGGTTGACGATCAGATACGCGTTCGGGCCCGACTTCCGGAGCGCGGTGACCAGATCCTCCACGCGCGCAGGGTCGCGCGGGGCGAGCATCGCGTCGTACTGCACCCGCTCCATGTCCTTGGCGCCCCACGGCATGGCCGGGGTGACGTTCTTCGACGGGTCGCTGCTCATCCACAGCAGCCGGACGGTCGGCTTGTCGTGCGCGTACACGAAGTCCATCGCGGCGACCTCACCGGGCCGCACCCGCTCGAACGGCTCGTTCCCCCAGCGGGCCACCAGGAAGCCGAAGACCAGGACCAGGCCCGCCAGCAGCGCCGCCAGCGGCGCGACGAGCGGGCGGCCGGTGCCCTCCGCGGCGCGCGGGAACAGCGCGAGCGCCCCCAGGACGCACGCGCCCGGCAGCGCGAACAGGAACACCCGCAGGGCCACCTCGCCGCCGTACGACTGCATGCCGAAGGCCAGGAACGGCACGGCGGTCAGCACCAGCAGCGCCACGTCGCCGATCCCGGCGCGCCGCCGGCGCCACCAGCCGACCGCGGCGAAGGCCAGCACCCCGCCCGCGAGCACGACCCGGGTGTAGAGCACCAGCTTGTGGACCGGGCTGCCGCCCTCGATGCGGCCCGAGACCGACGAGGAGACGTTGCCGCCCAGGGACCCCAGGCCGCCGAAGAGCTCGTCGAAGTGGCCCGACCAGTACGGCTCCGCCAGGAAGCCCACCCACACCACCAGCATCACGCCGCACAGCAGCGGCAGGCCGCGCAGCGTCGAACGGCGGGTGACGACCAGGGCGGTCAGCACGCCCAGCATCACGAACGGTGTCAGCTGATGGCTGACCACCGACGCCGCGAACAACGCGATCACCACCGCCAGCAGCGCGCCCTGCGCCCGCCGGCCGGCCGGGAGCGGCTCCGTCTCGCCCGGGAGCAGCGTGCCGCGCAGCTGCCGCGGCCAGCGGAACCACACCAGCAGCACCGCGGCGAACAGCAGGTAGAAGAAGTAGTTGAGCGCCTGCGGGGAGAAGTAGTCCTGCCCGACCCAGCCGCACAGCACGAACAGCCAGGCCGCCGTCCACTTCGCCCGCCACCCCGCGCGCACGGCACGCAGCAGCAGCGCGAGCGGCGCCAGGCACAGCAGCTGAATGGCCGTCGGCCACCAGCGCAGCACCTCCGTCAGGTCGCTCACGCCGGCCACCTTCGCCGCGAACGCCATCAGGGCGAAGAACCCGGGCCAGCTCCAGCGGGCGTCCAGATCCGGCGCCGCCACGCCCGTACGGTCGATGAAGTCCAGGAAGCCCAGGTGCTGCCAGGCCGTCGCGAAGCGCGGCTGCGCCTCCAGCACGGCCGGCAGGGCGTGCAGGCACACCACCGTCAGCACCAGGACAGCCGTGAGCAGCCGGCGCCGCTGGCCGTCCAGGCACAGGGCCGCCGCGAACGCGGCGATCAGCAGGGCCGCCCCGGCCAGCGTGGCCACGGGCAGCACGGAGATCAGGCCGAGCCCGCCCATCCGGTCCAGCGTCGCCTCGCCGGCGCCCGCCAGCGGCGCCCAGTACAGCGCGAGGGCCGCGGCCAGCAGCAGCCAGACAGCCGTCTCCGGGCGGCGCCACCACGGCGGCGGGCCCGGGGGAGCGGCGGTCTTCTCGTGGGCAGTCTCTTGGAGGATCGCCTTCTCCTGGGGGGCGGCCTTCTCCCGCGCGGGCGGCGTCACGGACGGGCCGGGCGCGGCCGGGGAGACCGAGTGGGACACGACGACTGCCTCCGGGGTGTGCCGGAGATCAGGGCGCCTCTCCAAGTGGTCGAAGTCCAGCCGCACGCCCAGCGGCATCGTGTCGGCGTCGAGCGCGGCGCGCAGGGCCCAGCGGGTGCCGTAGCCGCCGGTGTCTCTGTCCCCGGGCGCCTCCTCGCCCTCACCCCCTAAGCCGCGGGTGAGGCCGTGCCGCACCCCGCGCCGGACGCCGTGCGGCTCGGTGCGCGGGGCGTCCCGCCGGTCGCCGCGGACCGCCAGGTCGGCCAGATCGCCGTCCGGGGCCACATCGGGGGCGTAGGAGGAGGGCGCGGGCCGGACGCCGCGCAGGATCCGCCGGAGCTTGACCGCCGAGATGGACACGATCACCGCCAGGCTGCTGATCTCGGCCACTCCCGCCCCCGTGAGCCCCATGCGCGGCAGGAGCAGCAGCGTCAGCCCCAGCACCAGCACGCACAGCAGCCCCTGGAGATAGGCCAGCCCCGCCGTGCGGCTCTGGGCCCGCAGCACCGCGAAATAGACCTCCATCACCACGCGCAGCGCCGCCCCCACCGCGAACCAGCGCAGCAGCGGCGTGGCCGCCGCGGCGTAGCCGGGGCCGAAGACGCGCAGGATGTACGGGGCGAGGAAGAACAGCAGCAGACAGACCGGCACCATGATCGTGGCCATCCGGCGCAGCGCCGCCCGGCAGTTCTCCGCGAGCCGCGCCGGGTCGTGCGAGCCCTCCACCGTCAGCGACGCGCCCATGTTGATCGCGAGGAGGTTGACCGTGCCGCCGATGGTGGTGGTGATGTAGAAGTACGCGTTGTCCTCGGAGCTGACCTGCGAGGCGATGATCACCGGCACGAGGTAGACCACGGCCAGCGAGAACAGCGAGCCCGTGTAGTCCCCGGCGAGGAAGCGGCCCATCTCGCGGTACGAGGCGGGCCGTGCTGTCGCCTCCGTCGCCGCGACGTGCCGGGGCACGAGCTTGCGGAACACCAGCCAGCCCAGCGGCAGCACCGACACGGCGATCGAGACCACCCACGACACGAACACGCCGGAGGTGGGCAGCGTCGCCGCCAGCCCCACCAGCAGAGCCAGCTTCACCGCCGAGAAGACCGTGTTGCCCACGGGCACCCACAGCGCCCGGCGCAGGCCGGTGAGCACCCCGTCCTGAAGGGTGAGGACCGACCAGGCGACGACGGCGGCGATGAAGCCCAGGCCGTTGAGGGTGCCGTGCAGGAAGCTGTACGACGGCCCCCACGAGCCCAGGGTGAGCAGGAAGGCGCTCGCCGCGAGCGCGACGACCAGCGAACTGCCCGCGTAGGTGCGGAAGACGAGCTTGCCCGTCGTCCGCCCGGCGACCGGGATGAACCGCGCCAGCCCCCCGGTCAGGGTCACCGCGGTGAGCCCCGCGATGAGCTTCATCGCGGCGATGGCCGCCGAGCCCTGGCCGACCGCCCCCTCCGTGTAGTACCGGGCGGCGATCAGCCAGTACCCGAGACCGAGGACGGCGCTGATGCCCGTGTTGAGCATCAGCGCGAAGGCGTTGCGGAACAGCGGGCTTCCGCCGCCCCGCCCCGGCAGCCGCAGCCTGCGGCCGGCCGGCCCCTCCGTCTCCCGCTCCTCGGTTCGGGTGGACGTGTCAGACACGGGTTTCGCTTGCCTTCCTGACGACCTGTCGGGTTCTGCGGTAGAGGGCGTACCCCTTGGTGAGCGTCCGGTCCCGGGCGAAGATCCGCCCCACCCCCCGGCCCTCCACGAGCCGCTCGAACTCGGCCATCCCCGTCGAGCGCCGCACCGTGACCCGCTCCAGGGCGTACGGCCCCTGGGGGCGGGAGGCCAGGCTGTTGCCCACGGCCAGGGAGATGCCGAAGCCCGCCGCCCGCACGATGCGCCGCACCCGGCGGCTGGAATAGCCGTACGGATACGCGAACGAGACCGGCGCCCGCCCCAGCTCCGTGGCCAGTATCTCGCGGCACCGCAGCACCTCGAACCACAGCTGGTCGTCCGGGAGTTGATCGAGCTGCGGGTGGGTGTGGCTGTGCCCGCCGATCTCCACCCCCGACGCCGCGAGCTCCCGCACCTGACCCCAGCTCAGCATCAGGTCGAGCGCGCCCCCCGTCTCGTGCGCACCGCGGAGCCAGCCCGTGGAGGCGAACAGCGTGGCGCTGAAACGGTGCTCCACCAGCGTGGGCAGGGCGTGCCGGTGCACGCCCTCGTAGCCGTCGTCGAAGGTGATCAGCACCGGCTTCCGGGGCAGCCCGGAGCCGGCCCGCCACGCCTTCGCGAGCTCCTCGGTCGTCAGCGGGTGGAACCCGCGGTCGGCCAGGAGCCGCATCTGCCGCGCGAACGCGTGCGGCGAGACCGACAGGCCGTAGGTGGCGCGCGCGGGGGTGTGGGCCACCGCGTGATACATCAGTATCGGGACCCGGCTCGCGCTCATGCGCCCGCCTCCTTCGCCGGTCTGAGCCCGGCCGGCTCCCCGGCCGCCGCCACCGCATAGCGCCCGCCGATGCGCCGCGCCCGGAGCGTGCCCACCGCATAGCCGCAGGTCGCGGCCGTCAGCCCGGCCACGATCGCCCCCGCCCGCCCCGCACCGCCGGGCCTGCCCAGCAGGGCGTCGCGCAGCCCCCGGGCGACCCCGGCGGGCAGCACCCGCGTGGTGTACCGGCGCTCGGACGCCAGCCCCTGCTGCGTTCCCACGCTCCGCGTCACCAGGGCCTTGGACAGGCCCTCGGCGTACGAGCGGGTCCACAGATAGCCGAAGCGCTCGCGGGCCGCGGGCACCCGGTGGTGGATGACCGACCGGTCGTCGATCAGCAGGACCGCCCCGGGCACGGCCCGGGTCAGCCGGATGCACAGCTCCGTCTCCTCGCAGCCCAGCGGCAGCCGGTCGCCGTCGCGGCCGATGCCGCTGGCGAACCCGCCGGCCAGCTCGAAGGCCGACCGGCGGAAGGAGGCGTTGCCCCCGAGGACGTTGCGCACTTGCACCCTGCCGGGCGGCAGGCCCCGGTAGGTGCAGCCGACGGCCCAGTCGAGCTCCTCGGGGAACCAGGCGGGCCGCCGCCGGGACGCCCACACCGGCCGGGTGCGGCCGCCCACGGCCATCACCCGGGGGTCGGCGTAGGCCTCGGCGAAGTGGCGCAGCCAGTCCCGCTCGGCGACGGCGTCGTCGTCGAGGAAGGCGATGACCTCGCCGGACGAGGCCGCGATGCCGGTGTTGCGGCCCGCGGACAGGCCGCGGGGGCCCGCATTGGCGAGCACCCGCACCCCGTCCCCGGCGCAGCCGTCGTCCCCGAACTGCTTGGCGAGCCGTCGCAGCAGGGCCGGATTGTGGTCCACGACCACCAGGATCTCCAGCGCGGGCCGGGACTGCTCGCGGACGGAGGCCACCGAGGCGACGATGTCGTCCCAGCGGTCCTCGGTGTAGACGCAGATGACCACCGAGACGGAAGGCCCGGTGGCCGGGCCGGCGCCGTCCGCCGCGCCGGCCGGGGCACCGCTGGGGGAGTCGGTCGAGGTCAAGACACTTCCCCACGGTTGGCGGCGGGCGCGATGGCCGGCCGCTGCGGGCGGCGGCGCCGGGTGCCGCGCTCCTGCAAAATCACTTTCAGCACGCGCAGCCCGTCCCGCACGGCCCGCAGATTGCTGGCGCCGTGGATGCGGACGAACTCGTGGCTGGGAATCTCCTGGACGCGCAGGCCCGCCTTGACGACTCTGATGTTCATCAGGGTCTCGACCTCGAAGCCGGCGCAGTCGAGGGCGATGTCGTCCAGGCAGTGCCTCCAGAAGGCGTTGTAGCCGTAGCACAGGTCGGTGTAGCGGGCGCCGAACTTGTGGTTGACGATCGAGCACAGCACGCGGTTGCCGAGCTTGCGGATCGGGGTCATGTCGTCCGTGCCGCCGCCGTTGGCGAACCGGGAGCCCTTGGCGAAGTCCGCACCGCCGACGAGGGCGGACACATAGCTCACGATCTCGCTGCCGTCCGCGGAGCCGTCCGCGTCGACCATCACGATGATGTCGCCCGTGCAGGCGGCGAAGCCCGTGATCAGGGCATCGCCCTTGCCCTTGCCGAGCTGCTGGACCACCTTGACGTCCGGCCACAGCTCCCGGGCGACCTCGATGGTGTCGTCCGTGGAGTTGCCGTCGACCAGGACGACCTCGTGGATCCACTCCGGCAGGGTCTTGAACACGTACGGGAGGTTCTCCGCCTCGTTCATGGCGGGGATGACGACGCTCACCGGTGGCGCTATGGCGAAGTGCGTCGTCACCGGGCGGTAATGGGCAGCGACCAGGCCCTCCTGATCAGCCGCCGGGCGCAGGAAAGAACTCATGACTCGGATGTCCCTCTCGTCCGGTGGACCGCCCGCCCCGAGCGGTCCGGTGGCGTATCCGGTTCGAAAAGGGGGTACTCACCCCGCCCTGACGGCACTCAGCACCGCATGGGCAGGGTGAGCTGGCAACGGTTGCTGGCCGCGCGGTATACGCGACACGGCGACTCTGATCAGCCGGACGCGGCACCCCCCACCGCGCCCCGCCCCGGACACCATCGCGACGCTTGCCCTCCCCTTGAGCCGCTTTGCATGATGGGCCGATGCGGGTGGATGTACGACGGTATTGATGGTTGAGACTGTATGGCAAGAGCTGGTGCGTTGACTCCTCCTTTGGGTGTTTTTTGCGCCCAACTCGTGTGTCCTGTTGACGCTTTGCGCTGTTGACGGCGCGCGCCGGGCGCAGTGCGCCCCTCAGTCCCCCTGGCGCAACCTGCCCACGCGTTTGAGCAACCGGTCGGCAGGCTCGAAGAGTTCGGGCCGGGACAGCACCGTGTTGCGCAGGGCCCGCACCGGCGCACGCCGGGCACGGTGTCCCAGCGCCACCGGGTGACGGCGCGTCACCCACCCCTCCGACACGCACAGTTCGCGCGTCTTGAGCGAGTTCTTGTAGTCCTTCTCGCCCCGCCCGAGGTCGAGGTAGGCCATTCCCGCGGCGGCCGCCCCCTCCGCCATCCGCAGGTGCAGCACCAGGCCCGGCGAGTACTTGGCGAACGCCGGGTCGTACGACGGGAACCAGCAGGCGAGCACCTGCCGCGAACGCAGCCCGAAGTGCGCCGCGACCGGCCGCCCCCCGGCGTACAGCACCGACAGCAGGCCCGCGAAGGACTCCGTCCTGGTGTGGAAGAGCTGCTCGACCAGGCGCGCTATCCAGGGGCGCGCGAACCGGTCGCTGCGCCCCGTTCTTCGGTACTGCGCGGACTTCCAGGCGATCAGGGTCCGCAGCGCCTCCGGGTCGCGCTCGTCGTGCACGTAGCGCACCTCGCCGATGTCGCGGCCGAGCCGGCGCTCCTTGGCGAGCGTGGTGCGGGTGAACTTCGGCGACTGCTTGCGCAGGACCGCCAGATACGGCTCGAAACCCTGCTCGACGTCCACCACGGGCGACCGGTAGGACCCGGAGGCGCCGGCCTCGAACGGCTTCTGCCCCTCCACGAGGTGGTCGAACTCCCACACCGACAGCCCGCAGGCGTGCAGCAGCTCGCGGGCGTCCCACTGGAAGCCGGGCCGGTGGATGAGCCCCTGGGCGTCGGAGACGCCGAGGCCGATCGCCCGGCCCACCCCGAGGGCGGAGCGCTGGTACGGGAAGAAGCCGGCCGGCTCGCCGTCCTCGCGCACCACGGCGATCCGCGCCCCGGCCCGGCACCGGCCGACCGCAAGGGCGAACTCGGGTGCGAGGAAAGGATTCGCAAGCTGCGGAGAGCCGTCCTCCACCGCCTTGGCCTGCAGGGCGGACCAGGCCGCCCGGTCGGCCGCGGTGAGCTCGCCGGGCCGGTACACGCTGATGTTCACGTCAGGAAGCCCGACTTTTCGCCGCACGGCCCCGGTGGCGCCGCACGTGTGCCAGCAGGAACAGGAGGAGGCTGACCGCCGCGACCGCCGCGACGCCGCCCCGCACCGTCCAGGTGTGGAGCGCGAGCATGGCCTGGGCGACCAGCATGTCGACGGCGACGGCTCCGCCCGCCGCCACCACGGACCTGCTGAGTGGATCGAGGCCGCGCAGCGCCGCCCCCACGGCGCAGGCCGGCGCGACGAGCAGGAAGAAGAGGGTGAACGGCGCACGCAGGGGTGAGCCGATGTCGGCGAGGGCCAGCACGGCGCCGACCCCCGCGATCGCCGTGGCGGCCCCCGCCACCACGGGAAGGGAATCCCCGGCCGGTGCTCCGCCCGCGGCCACCGGCCGGTCGGGTGCGGCTGCGGGCCCGGTGTGATCCGTGTGCTCGACGGTGGCGGCCGGGCCGGGCGGGCCGGGAGAGCCGGTGCTTCCGGGCGGGCCGGACGGGCTGGAAGGAATGGATGTGCCGGGTGTGCCGGACGGGCCGGTGAGACCGGTGGGATCTGTGAAGCTCTGCATTGGCGACTTTGCCCCCCGAAGCGCCGGATGCCGAGGCTTCAATGTCGCGCAATCGGCGGAGCGACGTCAAGATGTGAAGGCCGTGCAAACAGCCTCCGGTTACCGCATCGGAAGAGAACCGGAGGCTTTCGGTCAGGTGAATACTGCACGAATATGTTGACCCGTCAGATTGTCCCCCGCTGTAGGTGATTGAGCGTTCATTGGCTCACACCTTTGACATGGACACTTCCATGAATCGCGGTCTGCTGCTACCACGGGTACGGCAGAAACCCTGGTAAAGGAGGTTCCATGAAGCTGTCCCGCCTCGCGGGTTCCCTCTCCGCGTTCGCCCTCGCCACCACGCTGGCCCTCACCGGAGCCGGCGCCGCCCAAGCCGCGCCGCAGGCCGCAACTCCCGGCTACGTAGCGCTCGGTGACTCCTACTCGTCCGGCCTCGGAGCCGGCAGCTACTACACGAACAGCGGGGACTGCAAGCGCAGCTCCAAGTCCTATCCCGCGCTCTGGGCGGCCGCGCACGCCCCTTCGAGCTTCGCCTTCACCGCCTGCTCCGGCGCCCGAACGGGTGATGTTCTGAGCAAGCAGCTCGGCCCGCTGAACAGCACGACCGGCCTCGTCTCCGTCAGTATCGGAGGGAATGACGCCGGTTTCGCCGACACCATGACGACCTGCGTGCTCAGCAGTGACAGCGCGTGCCTGGACCGGATCAATCAGGCCCGTACATATGTCCAGAACACGCTTCCCGGGGAACTCGACAAGGTCTATACCGCCATCAGAGGCAGAGCCCCCGCCGCCCACGTCGTCGTCCTCGGATATCCGCGCTTCTATAAACTCGGCACCACCTGCACCGGGCTCAGCGAGACCAAGAGGTCGGCCGTCAACGCCGCCGCGGAGCTGATCAATTCCGTGATCGCCAAGCGGGCCGCCGACCACGGCTTCTCCTACGGGGACGCCGCCGCCGGCTTCACCGGCCACGAGCTCTGCTCGGGCAGCCCCTGGCTCAACAGCGTGACCTTCCCGGTCGACAGCTCCTACCACCCGAACGCGGCGGGCCAGGCCGGGGGCTACCTCCCGGTCTTCTCCTCAGCCGCCTGACCCGTAGTCAGCCGCCTGAGCCGTGGCCATAGCTGTAGCCGTAGCCGTACGTCGGGCCCGTCGGAGCGGAGGGCGACGGGCCCGCCGGCCGGGACGGTGATGCCGAGCCCGGTGCCGACGGCTTGTCCGACGGCCTGCTGGACGAAGAGTCCTTGCAGGTCACCGTGAACGACACATGGTTGGAGGTGACCTTCTGCGGGTCCTTGACCTCGACGCCTATCCAGTCCTTTCCCGAGTCGCGGGGGACCTCGACGTGCCGCAGCGTGGCGGTCCTGCCGTTCGTGACGTCGACGGACTGGTCGGCGCCCACCTGCCCACTGCCGGTGACCCAGTGGTACACGAGACGGACGGGGGAGCGGTCGACGGTGAACGTCACCCGGAACGTGGGGCCCGAGCTCGCCGGCTGCGGCGGGCAGGGTCCCGTGTACGCGCCGCGCTCCGCCTCGACGGAGGCCCGAACGCCCGGCGAGGAGCCGCCGGCCGAACCGCCGGCGTCCGGGGACCTGCCCGGGGAGCCGCCCGCCTGTCCCGCCCCCGCGTTCTTGTCCGGGGCGGCGGAGTCGCTGCTGCCGGTGGCGCCGCTGTCGCCGCCGCCCCGGGTCAGGGCCCACACCAGCCCCGCGGTCAGCAGCACGAGCACGACGGCGGCCACCGCGAACACCACGGCGGGGCGGCGCCGCCGTGCGTCGCCGCCGCCCGGCCCGGCGGGAGGGCTCCCGCCCGGCGGGCCGAAGCCGGCGCCGGGGTCCCCGCCGCGCTCCCCGGCGGACCCCGCCGGGCCGCCGGCCGGGTCGTGCGGCGGGGTCTGCGCGGGCACCGTCGGCGCCTCGGAGGCGAGCGCCGTGTCCGTGCCGGAGACGGTGCCGCCCCGCGCCACCACCCGCAGCATGTCCTCCGCCTCCTCGGCACCGAGCCGCAGGGCGGGGTCCTTGCGCAGCAGCCCTTCCAGGACGGGCGCGAGCGCCCCCGCCCGCACCGGCGCCGGAAGCTGCTGGTCCACCACGGCCCGCATGGTGGAGAGCGGGGTGTCCTGGCGGAAGGGGGAGACGCCCTCCACCGCCGCGTACAGCGTCACGCCCAGGGACCAGAGGTCGGAGGCGGGGCCCGGCGGGTGCCCGAGCGCCCGCTCGGGGGCGAGGAACTCGGGCGAGCCCACCAGCTCCCCGGTCCGGGTCAGCGCCGAGCTCCCCTCGACCGTCGCGATGCCGAAGTCGGTGAGCACGACACGCCCGTCGTTGGCGAGGAGGACGTTGCCCGGTTTCACGTCACGGTGCAGCACGCCCGCCGCGTGCGCTCCCCGGAGCGCGGAGAGCACCCCGGCGCCGATGCGCGCCGCGTGCGCCGGGGGCAGCGGGCCCTCGGTCTCCAGGGCGTCGGCCAGTGAGAGGCCGCGCACCAGCTCCATCACGATCCAGGGCCGGCCCTCGTCGGAGGCCACGTCGAAGACGGTCACGACATGGGGGTGCGCGATGCGCGCGGCGGCCCTGGCCTCGCGTTCCAGCCGTACGTAAAGCTGCTGGACCTCGTGGTCGAGCAGGCCCGCCGGGGCCCGCACCTCCTTGACGGCCACGTCGCGGTCGAGCACCTCGTCCCGCGCGCGCCAGACCACTCCCATGCCGCCCCGGCCCAGCCGCTCCAGCAGCCGGTACCGGCCCGCCACCACCCGGCCCGGCGGCACCGCTGCCCCCTCCGGACCGCCCCCGGACATCCCGCTCATCGACGGGCCCCCTCCAGCAAGAGAGCGATTCGGGGTGAATCTACCGCAACGGAGCGTGATTGCCCCCTCTTCTGCATATCCTTGACCCGCTAACTCGCCGACAGTGACGGCAGGTTCACGCCAGCCCTGTCAACGCCCTTGACGGAGCGGTGAATCCGCCCCGCCGATGCGCGGGTGACGTAAGAGGGCGGTAGGGTTACCCTGCCTGAGCCGGGTGCCTCGTTCGGGTGGGGAGTCTCAATGGATCAGATAGCAATGCGTGGCAGGCCTCGGGTGCCTGCCATCAACTGCAACAGCGGTGCGTCCAGTGCGCGCCTCGACCGCCATCTCGCGGTGCTGGGCGGGCCTGCCGTGCCCCAGCGCGAAGTCGAGGGGGCGACCCTGCTCATGCGCGAGCTGACCACACGTGATCATGCGCGCGCCAAGCAGAGCCGGACCGCCAAGGTCTCCCTCCTCGCGCCGCTGAGACGGCTGCGCCGCTCCCTGTTCGGCAATCACGGCTGAACCCCGACTCCCGAGCGTAAGCGCCCCACCGTCGACGCCGTCGGCCCTCCACCCTCTCCCCAGGGCGCGGCCGCACGGCGCCGTCGCACGTCAGGCCCCTCTCCGGTATGCCGGGGAGGGCGGTACGCCCCGCGGTGCGCGCGGCGGTGCGCGCCCCCTTCGAGCGCCATGAGCCGCCCCGTGCGTCAGTCCGCCCCCGGCTCCCGGCCCGTCCGCGGCTCGGGGTCCGTGCCCGTCTCCGTCTCCAGCGTGGTCTCCGTCTCCAGCGTGACCGTGAAGGAGAACCGGTCGCCCCGGTAGCGGATCCGGGCCACGTCCACCGCCCGGCCCGACGCGTCGTACGTCACGCCCGTGTAGTGCAGGATCGGGCTCAGCAGCGGCACTTGCAGCAGCCGCGCCGTCTCCGGGTCGGCGAGCCGGGCCTCGACCGTGTCCGTGATCCGGCTGATCCGGACGCCCACGGCGTCCCGCAGCACCTTCGTCATCGGCCACCGGGCCAGGTCCGCCACGTCGATGCGCGCGGCGACCTCCGGGCGGACCAGGTTCTCCGCCCAGTTCGTCGGCTCGCCCGACTCCCCGTCACAGCGCAGCCGCCGGAAGGCCACCGCCTCCGCCAGCCCGGGGAAGTGCTCGGCCAGCTCCGCCGGGACGGGGGCCGGGCCGTGGCCCAGCACGGTCGTCCGCTCGCCGGACTGCTGCGCCACGATCGCGTCCACCGAGCCGAGCAGCCGCACGGGGGAGCCGCGCCGGGCGCTCGGCTCGATGAAGGTGCCGCGCCGCCGGTGCCGGCTGATCAGCCCCTCCTCCTCCAGCTCCTTCAGCGCCTGCCGCATGGTCAGGACGCTCACGCCGTAGTGCTCGGCGAGGGCGTCCTCGGTGGGCAGGCGCAGCGGGTCGCCCGGGCAGCGCCCGAGTATCGAGGCCCGCAGCGACTGCGACACCTGGTACCAGAGCGGCAGCTTGCGGTTGAGCGCGAGGGAGTCGGGGGCGAAGGTGGTCACGCGGAGCTCCGTGGGCGTCAGCGACGGAAGTGGCGCTGCAGACCCTGCCACACGCCGTCGTAGCCCGTCTGCAGGTGGTCGGCGGCGGCCGCCTGCGCGGTGAGCGCCACGGGCCAGCGCGTCTCGAACATGAAGGCCAGCCCGTCGTCCACCTTCTGCGGCTTCAGCTCGGCCGCGCTCGCCCGCTCGAAGGTGTCCCGGTCCGGCCCGTGCGCCGACATCATGTTGTGCAGCGACCCGCCGCCCGGCACGAAGCCGCCCTCGCCGGCGGTCTTCGCGTCGTACGCGCCCTCGATCAGGCCCATGTACTCGCTCATCACGTTCCGGTGGAAGTACGGCGGCCGGAAGGTGTCCTCGCCCACGAGCCAGCGCGGCGCGAAGACGACGAAGTCGACGCCCGCCAGGCCCGGGGTGTCCGACGGCGACGTGAGCACCGTGAAGATGGACGGGTCCGGGTGGTCGTAGCTGATCGAGCCGATCACGTTGAAGCGGCGCAGGTCGTAGACGTACGGGACGAGGTTGCCGTGCCAGGCGACCACGTCGAGCGGCGAGTGGTCGTACGTCGCCGTCCAGAGGTCGCCGCAGTACTTACTGACGACCTCGACGGGCCTCTGGACGTCCTCGTACGCGGCGACCGGCGCGAGGAAGTCCCGCGCGTTCGCCAGCCCGTTCGCGCCGATCGGCCCCAGCTCGGGGAGGACGAACGGCTGCCCGTAGTTCTCGCAGACGTAGCCGCGGGCGGTGGCGTCCAGGAGCTCGACGCGGAAGCGCACCCCGCGCGGGATCAGCGCCATGTGCCCCGGCTCGGCGCGCAGCAGCCCGAACTCCGTCCGCAGCAGCAGCCCGCCGCGCTCGGGCACGATCAGCAGCTCGCCGTCGGCGTCGCTGAACACCCGGTCGGTCATCGAGGCGTTCGCGGCGTAGAGGTGGACGGCCATGCCGGTGCGCTGCGCGACGTCGCCGTTGCCGCCGAGGGTCCACAGGCCGGCGAGGAAGTCCGTGCCCGCGGGCGGCTCGGGCAGCGGGTTCCAGCGCAGCCGGTTGGGGTCGTGCACGGCGCCGGCGAACGGCGCGCTCGCCAGCCCGCCGTTGCCGGTGCGGGTGAACTGCGGGTGCGCGGCCGAGGGCCGGATGCGGTAGAGCCACGACCGGCGGTTGCTGTGCCGGGGCTCGGTGAAGGCCGTGCCGCTCAGCTGCTCCGCGTACAGCCCGAGCGGGGCCCGCTGCGGGGAATTGCGCCCTTCCGGCAGCGCCCCCGGGACGGCCTCGCTGCTGTGCTCGTTGCCGAAACCGGCCGAGTAGGAGAGCCCCTCGGCGGTCTTCCGCGCCTGCTCGTTGCCCGTACCGCTCATCGCGTGCTCCCAGCGCTGATGGATTCCTATGGGAGACCGTAGGATTCCCGGCGGGGCGCGTCAATGGATCAGGGGCGGCGTGTGGGGGGACCGGGCCGGGCGCGCTACTTCTTCGCGTACCCCACCATGCGCAGCGCCAGGTCCGCGTACAGCTCGCCCACCTCGTCCGGCGTGCGCTTACCCCCCGACGTGAACCAGCGGGCCACGTCGATGCACAGGGACAGCACGGCCAGCGTGGTCCCCGGGACGTCCGGGGTGTCGAACTCGCCCGCCGCCACGCCGTCCTCGACGATGGAGCGGACGGCGGCGTCGGTGTCCCGGCGCAGGGCGACGATCTCCGCGTAGTGCTCCTCGGCGAGCGCCCCCAGCTCGTACTGCACGACGCGCGCCGTCGTGTGGTGCTCGGCGTGCCAGCGGACGAAGGACCGCACGGCCTCGCAGAGCCGGTCAGCGGGGCTGCCGGCGGAGTCCCGCGCCCGGCGCAGGATGTCCAGGGCGAGCCGGTGGCCGACGATGCTGATGCGGTAGAGCAGCTCTTCCTTCGTCTTGTAGTGGATGTAGAGCGCGGCGGGGCTCATGCCGGCGCGGCCCGCGATGTCGCGGGTGGTGGTGGCGTGGTAGCCGCGCTCGGCGAAGGCCTCGACGGCGGCGGTCACCAGCCGCCGCGCGGCGTCGGGCGTGACGTCGGCCCACTGCCCGCTCTGCTGCCCCTCCGCACCCATCCCACGCCCCGCTCTCCCGGTCCGCCCCGGGCCCTGCGCCCGCGGAACGAACACCATACCCCGGGGTGAGCGGGCGCTTAGGGAGGTGGGGAGGAGCCCCGGCCGGCCCCCGCCACGGCTTTTCCGGCCGCCGGCCCGGGCGTTACGGGCGCAGCGCCCGCATCAGCAGATCGGCCAGGTGCCCGGCCACCTCCTGCGCGCTCAGCCTGCCCTCCGCGCGGTACCAGGCACCCAGGTGGTGCACCGAGCCGAAGTGGTAGTCGACCACCAGGTCGGCGGGGGTGGCCGTGGTGAACACGCCCGCGCGCTGGCCCTCCTCGACCAGGGCCCGGAAGCGCTCGTGGTAGCGGCGCCGCTCCGCCCGGACCTGCGCGAGCTTCTCGGGCCCCAGGTGGTGCATGGAGCGGAAGAAGATCGTCGTGTCGTCGAGGTTCTCTATGGTGGTGATCACGACGTCGGCGGCGGCCTCCCGCAGCCGCTTCTCGACGGGCGCCCGCGAGCCCGCGAGGGCGTCCAGCCGCTCCTGCTGGAGCCGCAGCACCCGCCCGTAGACCTCGTGCAGCAGGTCGTCCTTCGACCCGAAGTAGTGGTAGAGGGCGCCCTTCGTGACGCCCGCGGCCTCCACGATCTCCTGTACGGACGTGCGGTCGTAGCCGCGGTCGGCGAAGAGCCGGGTGGCGGCGGCCAGCAGCCGCTGCGGCACGGAGTCGCCGTCCGGCGCGGGCTTCGTGTCGGCCTGCGGCCCGGCGGCCGCGCGTGCGCCGCCGCTCACAGGCCCTCTTCCAGCTTGCGCTGGAGGTGGTTCATGCCGCGCAGCCAGCGGTCGGGGTCGGTCGCGCGGGCCGCGTAGTAGTCCGCGACCTCCGGGTGCGGCAGGATCAGGAAGCGGCCCGCGGCCATCCCGTCGAAGAGCGCGTCCGCCACCTGCGCGGGCTCGATCGCCGTGGGCACGAGGATCAGGTCACCGGCCGGGCCCGTGCCGCGCAGCATGTCCGTCCGCACGCCCTGCGGGCAGATCGCGTGGACCTCGATGCCGCAGTGCCGGTAGGTGAGCGAGAGCCACTCGGCGAAGGCCAGGGCCGCGTGCTTGGAGACGCTGTACGGGGCCGAGCCGAGCATCGTCAGCAGCCCGGCCGCGGAGACCGTGGACACGAACCGGCCGCTGCCGCGGTCGAGCCACTCGGGCAGCAGCTTGCGCGCCGCGCGCACATGAGCCATCACATTGACGTCCCAGGCGGTCTCCCAGAGGGCCTCTTCGGCCTCGGGCCCGCCGGTGGGGGCGACTCCGGCGTTGGCGCAGTAGATGTCGACGCGGCCGCCGAGCGCCTCGCGCGCGGCCTCCACGACGTCGGAGGCGTCGCCGGGCACGGCCGTCGCGCCGATCTCCGCCGCGACCGCCTCGGCCTTGCCGGCGTCGAGGTCGTTGACCGCGACCCGCGCCCCCTCGGCCGCGAACCGGCGGGCGAGCGCGGCGCCGATGCCGCCTCCCGCCCCGGTGACGACGACTCCCGCGTCCCGCACGATGCCCACGCTCGGTCTCCCTCGGCTCGGCTGCACCGCGCAGACTAACCAGTCGGTATGTGCCGGGGGAAGAGGCCCGGAACGCGGTCCGGAGGCGCGCCCTCCGGCATTCTGCCCACCGGGCCGCCGGAGCGTTAGCGTGCATGACCATGCGGCACTCTTCCGGGGGACGCCCCCCGTACGCACGGCATGTGACGCGCCGCCAGGTGCTGGGAACGGCGGCCGCGGGCGCCCTCGCCGGCCCGGCCGCCGCCCCGCCGGCGCGGGCCGCGTCCGCCCCGCGCGTCCGCACCGGCTTCGAGCGGCTGGCGGAGAGCGGATACGCCCTCCTCGACGGGGACCGGATCGGCGTCGTCACCAACCCCACGGGCGTCACCAGCGACCTCCGGCACGTCGTGGACGTCCTGCACGCCGACCGCCGCGTGGACCTCCGCGCGGTCTTCGGCCCCGAACACGGCTTCCGCGGCACGGCGCAGGCCGCCGGCTCGGAGCCGACGACCACGGACCCGGCGACCGGCCTGCCGGTCCACGACATCCACGGCAAGCGCGGCCGGGAGCTCGCGGACCTGTTCGCCCGGGCCGGCGTGGACACCGTCGTGTTCGACATCCAGGACGTGGGCGCGCGCTTCTACACGTACGTGTGGACGCTCTACGACTGCCTGATCGCCACGGCGCTCGCGGGCCTGCGGACCGTCGTCCTGGACCGGCCCAACCCCCTCACGGGCCGCGGCGCGCACGGCCCGGTCCTGGAGCGCCCGCTCGCGTCCGGCGTGGGCCGCGAGCCGGTCGCGCAGGCGCACGGCATGACCGTCGCCGAGCTGGCCCTGCTGTTCAACGCGGCGTACGTGCCGGCGGCGGCCGGGCGGCCGGCGCGGCTGGACACCGTGCCCATGAGCGGCTGGCGCCGCGGCGACCTCTTCGCGGACACCGGGCTGCCGTGGGTCCCGCCCAGCCCCAACATGCCCACGCCGGACACCGCCCTCGCCTACCCGGGCACCTGCCTGCTGGAGGGCACCACCCTCTCCGAGGGGCGCGGCACCACCCGCCCGTTCGAACTCGTGGGCGCCGAGGGCATCGACCACCGCTGGGCAGCCGCCCTCAACGCGCTGGACCTGCCCGGCGTGCGTTTCCGGGAGGCCTACGCGGTCCCCGCGTTCTCCAAGTTCCAGGGGCGCACCATCGGCGGCGTACAGCTGCACGTGCACGACCCCCGGGCCTTCGAGCCCGTACGGGCGGGCATCGCGCTGCTCGTGACCGCCAAGCGGCTCCGGCCCGGCTTCGCGTGGCGCCCGGACCGGTGGATCGACCGGCTCGCGGGGACCGCGTCCGTCCGCACGATGACCGACGCGGGCGCGCCCGTGGACGACATCGTGGCGGCCTGGCGGCCCGGGCTGGAGGAGTTCCGGGCCCTGCGCGAGGAGCACCTGCTCTACGGCTGACCGCGAGCGCCCCTACGGCTGACCGCCGTGACCGCCCGGGGGCTGTCCCCACCCCGTCCCCGGGGGCGCATCGGATGGTCCCGCAGGGCCGCGCCGGGAATCGTGGAACGGGCCACCGACGCACGGCCCACCGACACGGTCCGACCCCGAGGAGTGCCCCGCATGACCCCCCAGCGCCGCCGCCGGCGCACCGGCCTTCCCGCCGCCCTGCTGCTCACCCTGCTCGTGTGCGCCCTCTCCTGGACACCCGTCCTCGTGCAGCGGGCGCAGGCCCGCCCCGCGGACGCCGTGGCGGCCCTCGCCTCCGCCGCCCACCCCCTGCGCACCACCGAGCCGGGCGGCAGCGTCGCGGACCTGCGCCCGCTCGGCGCCATGATCGGCGACGCCGAGGTCGTCGGCGTCGGGGAGGCCACGCACAGCTCGCACGAGTTCTTCACCAACAAGCACCGCATCTTCCGCTACCTCGTAGAGGAGAAGGGCTTCACGGCCTTCGCCCTGGAGGCGAACTGGAGCGCGGGCCTGCGCATCAACGACTACGTGCTGCACGGCAAGGGCGACCTGCGGAAGATCATGCAGGAGGAGTTCCAGGACGCGTACCAGCTGTGGAACACCCGCGAGTACCTCGACCTGTTCACCTGGATGCGCGACTACAACGCCCACCACGCGCGCAAGGTGCAGTTCCTGGGCAACGACGCCGCCTACGCCGGACCGGAGCTCTTCGACCGGGTGACCGGCTACGCCCGTGAGCACCACCCCGCGCTCCTGCCCCGCCTCGCCGAGCTGTACCGCGGGCAGCGCCCCGAGCCCGGCACGAGCGTCAAGGACACCATGCAGGCGCTCCTGAAGCAGCCGCTCGCCGAGCGGCGCGCGAACGCCGACCGGGCCCGGCAGGCCCTCGACCTGCTGGCCGGGCAGCACCCCGGCGGCGGCCACAGTGGCTCCGACCACCGCGCCTTCGACAGCGCCGTGCAGGACGCGCGCGCCGTCGCCCAGGTCGCCGGGATGTACACCTACGACCTCGACGATCCCAAGGGCGTCGCCGACTGCATGCGCTACCGCGACCGGGTCATGGCCGACAACACCGTCTGGTGGCAGCGGCACACCGGGCAGAAGATCCTCCTGTCCGCGCACAACGCCCACGTCTCCTACGTGAGCGACAACCCGGCGCAGTACCCGAAGATGCAGGGCGCGTTCCTGCGCGACCGGCTCGGCAGCGCGTACGTCAACGTCCGGCTCACCTTCTCGGAGGGCTCCTTCAACACCGTCGACGACGAGGGGCGCACGAAGCCCGTCACGCTCGGCCCCGCCGCGCCCGGCAGCAACGAGCACACCCTCGACCAGGTGGCCCACCGCCCGGCCTGGCTGCTGGACATGCGCACCGCGCCCCGCGCCGCGAAGGACTGGCTGGCCGCCGCCCGGCCGACCCGCAACATCGGCACCGCCTACCCGGAGCCGGAGTACATGACCGCGCTCGGCCGCTCGTACGACCTCCTCATCCACGTCCACCGCATCCGGGCGGCCGAACTCCTGACCCCCTGACGATGCCCTGATCCGCGGTGCGCACGGTTCCAGGACACGGAAGCGTGAACCGCGTGACAGGAGCCTGGACAGTCCTCCCCGGCAGCGGGACGATGCGCCCGCATCGGGCCGCTGCCGAGGGGGAATGCCATGTCCGGCATGAGCGCGGAACCTTACTGGGAGCTCACGTTCGACGCCGGCGGGGACGCCGACGCGGGCGAGCGCGACGCCCTGATACGCGGCGCCGTGAGCGAAGGCCTCACCGATCTGGTGGTGTTCGCCCACGGGTGGAACAACGACAGGCCGATGGCCACGGACCTCTACTCCCGCTTCTACGCACCCTTCCCCGGCCTGGTCGCCCGCGCCCCCGGCGTCCGCATGGGCTACGCGGGCGTGATCTGGCCGTCCATGCGCTTCCCGGGCGAGGCCGTCCCCGACTTCCCGTCGGCGGCCCCCGAGGCGCCCCCCGCCCCGCCCGCCCTCGACGCCGCCACCCGCGAGGCCCTGGTCAGGATCCTGCCGTGCGAGCGGGCCGTGATGGACCGGCTCGCGGAGCTGGCCGCGGAGCAGTCCGATGACCCCGCGCGCCTGGAGGAGTTCGTCTCCCTCGTCCGCGGCCTCGCCCCCGCGCAGCCGCAGGGCCTCGGGGCCGGGGAAGCCGCCGAAGGGCCCGACGAGGGGGACGCCTCGTACCTGCTCACGGGCGACGCCCGGCAGGTGTGCGAGAGCTTCGCCGCCGCCCTCGACCGGATGGGCGCCCTGCCGCCCGCCTTCCTCGGCGGAGCCCTGAAGCGGCTGTGGGGCGGCGCCCTCGAAGTGCTCCGGCAGATGTCGTACTACACGATGAAGCGGCGCGCGGGCACCGTCGGCGAGAAGGGCCTCGGGCCCGCGCTCGCCCTGCTCGCCGAATCCGCCACCGGGCTGCGCGTCCACCTGGCAGGGCACAGCTTCGGCGCCCGCCTCGTGTCCTACGCGCTGCGCGGCCTGCCCGACGGCGGCACCGCCCTGAGCAGCGTGACCCTCCTCCAGGGCGCCTTCTCGCACTACGCCTTCTCGTCCCGCCTGCCGTTCGACACCGGCCGCGGCGGGGCGCTCGACGGGCTGCACCGGCGGATCCGCGGACCGCTGGTGGCCTGCCACTCGCGCCACGACTCCGCGCTGGGCACCCTCTATCCCCTCGCGTCCATGACGTCCCGCGAGGACAGCAGTGTTCTCGGCGGTCTCGGCCTCGACGACGGCCGGTGGGGCGCCGTCGGCCACGACGGCCTCCGGGCCGTGGACCCCTGCGCCCGGATCGCCCTGGACGCGGCGCTGCGCGGCGGCCTGCCCGCCGAAGGGTGCGTGAGCGTGGACGTCTCGTCGGTCGTCGCCCGCGGCGGCCCCCCGTCGGGCGCCCACAGCGACATCTGCCACGAGGAACTGGCCCGCGTCATCCTCCACGCCGGCCGGGTCCTGCCGGCCGGGCCGTGAAGGAGGCCACCGGACCGGGCCGAGCCGGCCGGACCGGGCGACTGAACCGAGCCTGATGAACCCGTCCCCACATCCCGGCGCGACTTCGGGGTAGCAGAGCGGAGTCGGCCGCACACCGCGGCCGAGGGATCCGAATGGCGATGAGTTACGTCCCTTCCATGTCGATCCGAGTCCGCGCTGTCGGAGGTGGGATGCAGTGGCAGGTTTCAGAGCACTCGCACGAGAGGTGCGCAATCCACGGAACACCATCGCCTTGCGGCGGACCTCCCTGCGCAAGTGCCTCGAGCGCTTCGCCCCGTACGGGCACCGGGCGACCTGGCACCACCTGTGCGACCTGGCCGGGATCGCCCCGGCCGACCGGGCCCCCGACCCGGCCCGCCTGGTCGTCGCCCTGAGCGAGCTGGAGGAGGCCCGCGCGGTCTGGCTGGCCTACGAGGCGTCCTTCGCCGACCGCCGCAAGCGCGAGAAGCACGACGGCATCCGGCAGCCCGCCGCCGTCGACGCATGGCACCGCAACACCTGGGGCGGCTGTGACATCGTGCCCTGCGTGAGCCCCGACGTCTACCCGGCCGAACGGCTCTCCGACGTGCTGCGCCGGGTGATCGCCGCCATGGAGGCCGAGCCCGGGAACGTCTGCCCCGTCTGCTCGCAGGACCATCTGGAGTGGCGCCCCGACCTGGACCG
Organism: Streptomyces sp. SCA2-17; assembly: GCF_044336695.1. Taxonomy (NCBI): domain Bacteria; kingdom Bacillati; phylum Actinomycetota; class Actinomycetes; order Kitasatosporales; family Streptomycetaceae; genus Streptomyces; species Streptomyces sp. SCA2-17. The sequence goes on along the minus strand of NZ_CP117521.1, from coordinate 997,405 downwards.
CTGCCCCGCGCAGGGCCCCGTCTGCGCGGACTGCGGCATCGTCGTGCCCGCGCCCGTACTCACCGCGGGGGCGCTGGCGTCGGCCCGCCGCCGGGTGCTGGAGGACCGTTACGCGGCGGTGTGAGCGAGGCCGCGGCGTGGCGGAAGTGATCCGCAGGAGGCCGGGAAAGGGGGGTGTCCGCCGTCCGGTGGTGGTGCGAGGATGCAGCGCACGGCCCACCGGTGTGCGAGAAGAGGCGGACGGCATGGCGCAGTTGCACGATCTGACCGCGTTGGAGCAGGGGGCGGCGGTGCGGGCGGGAGAGGTCTCGCCCGTCGAGCTGACCGAGCACTACCTGGAGCGCATCGGACGGCTGGACGCCACCGTCGGGGCGTTCGTCACCGTCACCCCCGAGACGGCGCGCAAGCAGGCGGCCGACGCCGAGAGCGCGGCCTCGGCCGCCCGGCGCGAGGGCCGCGCGCTGCCGCCGCTGCACGGCGTGCCCGTCCCGGTCAAGGACCTCAGCCAGGTCGCCGGCGTGCGCTGCACGATGGGCTCGGCCGCCTACGCCGGCAACGTCGCCACGATGGACGACCACGTCGTGGTGCGGCTGCGGGAGGCCGGCACGATCCTGCTGGGCAAGACCAGCACGCCCGAATTCGGCCTGTCCTCGCACACCGAGAACGCCCTCGTGCCGCCCGCCCGCACCCCCTGGGACCTCGGCCGCTCGGCCGGCGGGTCGAGCGGCGGGGCGGCGGCCGCGGTCGCCGCGGGCCTCGCGCCGCTCGCGCACGGCGGCGACGGCGGCGGCTCCATCCGCATCCCGGCGTCCGCGTGCGGCCTGTTCGGCATCAAGCCCAGCCGCGGCCGGGTGAGCGGCGGCCCGCTCCTGCACGACGTGACCGGCCTGGTGACCCACGGGCCCCTCGCCCGTACGGTCGCGGACGCCGCCGCGCTCCTCGACGTCCTCGCGGGGCCGATGCCCGGCGACCCGTACGCGGCGCCCGCGCTCCCGCCCGGCGAGACCTTCGCGGAGCACGCCCGGCGCGCCCCGGGCCGGCTGCGCGTCGCCCACCTCACGGAGGCGCCCGTTCCGGGCGTGGAGGTGCACCCCGAGTGCCGGCGCGCCGCGCAGGAGGCGGCGGACCTGCTGCGGGAGCTCGGCCACGACGTGGAGGAACTGACGCTCCCCGGCGACGAGTCCCTCGCGCGGGCCTTCATCACCGTCTGGGAGGTGACCGCGACGCTCCCGCCCGTACCGCCGGGCGGCGAGAAGCTCCTGCTGCCCCTCACCCGCCACCTGCGCGAGCGCGGCGCCCGGGTCACCGGCACGGAGTTCGCCGCCGCCCTGCGGCAGATGCGCGGGATCGCCCAGCTCGTCGACGACGTCCTGCAAGCGCCGGGCACCGGCTACGACGTGCTCCTGTCGCCCACCCTCGCCCGGCCCCCGCTGCCCGTCGGCGGGCTGCGCAACGACGACGACCCGGCGCGGGAGTTCGCGGACCTCGCCGCCTTCACGCCGTTCTGCCCGCTCTACAACGCGACCGGCCGGCCCGCCGTGAGCGTGCCGCTGCACTGGACGCCCGAGGGCCTGCCCGTCGGGATCATGCTCGGCGGCCGCTACGGCGACGAGGCCGGCCTCATCGCGCTCTCCGCCCAGCTGGAGGAGGCCCGGCCGTGGGCGGGGCGGCGGCCGGGCATGTGGTGAGGGCGGGCGCCCGGGGAGCGGTGTTCGCCGGCGCCCGGCTCGGTCAGCGCTCGACCAGCAGGCGCGAGCCCGCGCCCCGCAGGCCGTTGCGGTCGTCGGGGTTGGACAGCGCGCAGGTGTCCAGCGACAGGCAGCCGCAGCCGATGCAGTCGTCCAGGTGGTCCCGCAGCCGGGTCAGCTGCTTGATGCGCTGCTCCAGCTCGCCGCGCCACGTCTCGGACAGCCGGGCCCAGTCCTCGTGGTTCGGGGTGCGCTCGTCCGGCAGCTCCGAGAGCGCCTCCCGGATCGTGGCCAGCGGGATGCCGACCCGCTGCGCGGCCCGGATGAAGGCCACGCGGCGCAGGGCGTCACGGTCGTAGCGGCGCTGGTTGCCCGAGGTGCGGCGGCTGCTGATCAGACCCTTGGTCTCGTAGAAGTGCAGCGCCGAGACCGCCGCGCCGCTGCGCGCGGACAGCTGGCCGACGGTCAGTTCCTGGAGCGTGTACGAAATCTGCGGCACGAACAGACCTTACGTGACCGGTGGCTCCCGGCATTGAGACGACGGCCACACCGCCGCGTGGGGCGCACTCTGGTACGGCCGGTGCGCGCGGCGCTAGCGTGGGGTTTTCCGCAGTTATCCGAAGCTGTCAGCAGCTTTCCCGATCCGGGACCCGGAGCCTTCCCTCCGGTTCCGCTTTCGCGAGGAGACGACCCGTGAGCGCGCACGACGGCATGTACATCGACGGAGCCTGGCGCCCCGCCGAGGGCACCGGCACGATCGACGTCGTGAACCCGGCCGACGAGCAGGTCGTCGGCACCGTCCCGGCCGGTGACGCCCGGGACGTCGACGCGGCCGTCCGGGCGGCCCGCGCGGCCCTGCCCGGCTGGGCGGCCACGCCGCCCGCGCGGCGCGGCGAGTACATCGCCGCCCTGCGCGACGCGCTCGCCGCCCGCAAGGACGAGATCGCCGCCACGATCACGGCCGAGCTCGGCTCGCCCAAGGGCTTCGCCCAGCGGGTCCAGACGGGGCTGCCGATCGCCGTCGCCGGCTCGTACGCCGAGCTCGCCGCGAGCCACCCCTTCGAGGAGCGGATCGGCAATTCGACCGTCCTCCACGAGCCCGTGGGCGTCGTCGCCGCCATCACGCCCTGGAACTACCCGCTCCACCAGGTCGTGAACAAGGTCGCCCCCGCGCTGGCCGCGGGCTGCACGATCGTCCTCAAGCCCGCCGAGGACACCCCGCTGACCGCGCAGCTCTTCGCCGAGTGCGTGGACGCGGCCGGGATCCCCGCGGGCGTCTTCAACCTCGTCACCGGCCTCGGGCCGGTGGCCGGCCAGGCGCTCGCCGAGCACCCCGGCGTCGACCTCGTCTCCTTCACCGGCTCCACGGCCGTGGGCAAGCGGATCGGCGCGCTGGCCGGCGCGGCCGTCAAGCGCGTCGCCCTGGAGCTGGGTGGCAAGTCCGCCAGCGTCATCCTGCCCGGCGCCGACCTCGCCAAGGCCGTTGCCGCGAACGTCGCCGACGTCTGCCGCAACACCGGCCAGTCCTGCAACGCCCTCACCCGTACGCTCGTCCACGCCGACGTCTACGAGGAGGCCGTCGCCCTCGCCGCCGCCGCGGTCGCCGACTTCGCGCCCGGCGACCCCGCGCAGGACGGCGTCCGGGTCGGCCCGCTCGTCAACGCCAAGCAGCACGCGCGCGTGCGCGGCTACATCGACAAGGGCGTCGAGGAGGGCGCACGCCTCGTCGCCGGCGGCGCGACGCCCCCCGAGGGCCTCGACAAGGGCTACTACGTCACCCCGACCGTCTTCGCCGACGTCACGCCGGAGATGACCATCGCCCAGGAGGAGATCTTCGGCCCCGTGCTCTCCTTCATCAAGTACGAGGACGAGGACGAGGCCGCCCGGATCGCCAACGGCACGGTCTACGGCCTCGCCGCCGCGGTCTGGGCCGCCGACCAGGAGACGGCCGCCGCCTTCGCCCGCCGGCTGGACGCCGGCCAAGTGGAGATCAACGGCGGCGGGTTCAACATCCTGGCGCCCTTCGGCGGCTACAAGGAGTCGGGCGTCGGGCGCGAGCTGGGCGTCCACGGGCTGGGGGAGTACCTCCAGACGAAGTCGCTCCAGTTCTGACGCCTTCCGCTTTCGCTTCCGCTTCCGCTCCCGCCTCCGCCTCTGCACCGCATCGCCGCATCGCCCCACCGTCGAGAGGAATGGCATGGTCCGCGCCGCCGTACTGCCCGCCGTGGGTGCTCCGCTCCGGATAGAAGAGATCGTCCTGCCCGCGCCCGGCCCCGGGCAGGTGCGGATCCGCCTCGCCGCCGCCGGGGTGTGCCACTCCGACCTCTCCTTGTCCAACGGCACGCTGCGCCAGCCCGTGCCCGCCGTCCTCGGGCACGAGGGCGCGGGCCGGGTCACCGCGGTCGGCGAAGGGGTCACGCACGTGGTGCCGGGCGACCTGGTCGTCCTCAACTGGGCGCCCTCCTGCGGCGGCTGCCACTTCTGCGGGCTCGGCGAGCCCTGGCTGTGCGCGGGCTCCGCCGCGGCCGCCGCCATGCCGTACGCGAGCCTCGCCGCCGACGGCAGCGCGCTCTACCCGGGCCTCGGCACGGCCGTGTTCGCGGAGGAGACCGTCGTCCGCGCGGATGCGGCCATTCCGCTGCCCGTGGGGATCCCGCCGGTCGAAGCGGCGCTGCTGGGCTGTGCGGTGCTCACCGGCTACGGCGCGGTCCACCACTCCGCGCGGGTCCGCGCGGGCGAGTCCGTCGCGGTCTACGGCGTCGGCGGCGTCGGGCTGGCCACCTTGCAGTCCGCGCGGATCGCCGGCGCGGGCACGATCGTGGCCGTGGACGTCTCCCCGGAGAAGGAGGCGCTGGCCCGGGCCGCCGGCGCCACCCACTTCGTCGTCGCCGGCGCGGACACGGCCAAGGTGGTCCGCAAGCTCACCGGCGGCTGGGGCGCGGACGTCGCCATCGAGTGCGCGGGACGGGCGGACGCGATCCGTACGGCCTGGTCGTCGACGCGCAAGGGCGGCCGGACGACGGTCGTCGGCATCGGCGGGATGGACCAGCAGGTGACGTTCTCCGCGCTGGAGCTCTTCCACTTCGGCCGCACGCTCTCGGGCTGCGTCTACGGCAACAGCGACCCGGCGAAGGACCTGCCCGTGATCGCCGAGCACGTGCGCGCGGGCCGCTTCGACCTGTCCGCCCTGGTGACGGCGCGGATCGGCCTCGACGGGATAGCCGACGCGTTCGAGGCGATGCTCGCGGGGCGGGGCGGGCGGTCGCTCGTGGTCTTCTCGGGCGCGGAGGTGTAGGAGGCGGCTCCGGGCGGCCCTGCCGGTCCTCGGGCCGCCCGGGCCGTCAGCCCTCCGAGTGCCACTGCGGAGACGGCAGGTGGATCAGCACGAGCACGAACCCGGCCAGCAGGAAGTTCCGCTCCGCGGCCTGCAAGCCGTTCCACTTCTGGGACTGCCACATGGCGAACCACTCGCCGCCGATCGCGATGAAGCCCGCGCCGAACAGCAGCAGGACCATCACCAGCCCCAGCGTGCTCACGCGCCGCGCGCGCCGGAAGCCCGCGCCGCGGCTCGTGAAGCCGCGCACCCACAGGACCGTTGCCCCCACGAGCACGACCGCGGCCAGCACCTCCCAGATGATGATCGCGAGGTAGGCGATGTCCTGGAGCGTACGGTCCGTGATGGACCGCCACATCAGGTCGTCGTCCCGGAACGTCGTGTCCATCGCCAGGACGTGCCGCACGAACTCCTGGTTCGTCCCGAAGTCGGTGATGTTCCCGAAGGCGACGAGCGCCATGTAGAGCGCGACGGTGCCGGTGAGCGCGGCAGCGGCGAACGGCAGACCTCCCAGCCGCATGGTGTCCCCCTTAATGGCCTTGGGCCTTGGCCTGATGGCTCTTTACATGGCTTCCCGGTCCGCAAAGAACCAAGCCTGCCCAGGGCCCGGCAGGGGCGGGCCACCACCCGGCCCGCCGGCCGGAAGGCTAGCGATACTGCCGCAGCTCCCGCCGCGCCAGTGACCGCTGGTGCACCTCGTCCGGCCCGTCCGCCAGCCGCAGCGTCCGCGCCGCGGCCCACAGCTCCGCCAGCGGGAAGTCCTGGCTCACGCCGCCCGCCCCGTGCAGCTGGACGGCCTTGTCGAGGATGTCCACGACCGTCCGCGGAGTGGCGATCTTGATGGCCTGGATCTCGGTGTGCGCGCCGCGGTTGCCCACGGTGTCCATCAGCCACGCGGTCTTGAGCACCAGCAGCCTCAACTGCTCCACCGCCACGCGCGAGTCGGCGATCCACTGCTGCACGACGCCCTGCCCGGCCAGCGGCTTGCCGAAGGCCGTACGGTCCAGGGCGCGCCGGCACATCAGCTCGATCGCCCGCTCGGCCATCCCGATCAGCCGCATGCAGTGGTGGATGCGGCCGGGGCCGAGGCGCGCCTGGGCGATCGCGAAGCCGCCGCCCTCCTCGCCGACGAGGTTCGCCACCGGCACCCGTACGCGGTCCAGGACGATCTCGGCGTGGCCGCCGTGGTAGTGGTCCTCGTAGCCGTAGACCCGCATGGCGCGCCGGACCTCCAGGCCGGGTGTGTCCCGCGGGACCAGCACCATCGACTGCTGGCGCCGCGGGTCGGCGCCGTCCGGATCGGTCTTCCCCATCACGACGAAGATCTCGCAAGCAGGGTTCATGGCACCGGAGATGTACCACTTGCGGCCGGTGATGACGTACGCGTCGCCGTCGCGCTCGATGCGGGTCCCGATGTTCGTCGCGTCGGAGGAGGCGACATCCGGCTCGGTCATCGCGAACGCCGACCGGATCCGGCCGTCGAGCAGCGGCTCCAGCCAGCGCTTGCGCTGCTCCTCGCTGCCGAACTGGGCGAGCAGCTCCATGTTCCCGGTGTCGGGGGCGGCGCAGTTGAGGGCGGTGGGGGCCAGCTGCGGGCTGCGGGCGGTGATCTCGGCGAGCGGGGCGTACTGGAGGTTGGTCAGCCCGGCGCCGTACTCCTCATCAGGAAGGAAGAGGTTCCACAACCCCTGCCGCCGCGCCTCCGCCTGGAGCTCGGCGACGACCGGCGGCGCGGTCCACGGGTCGGTCAGCCCGGCGCGCTGCTCCTCGGCGACGGCCTCCGCCGGGTACACGTGCTCGTCCATGAACGCGAGCAGCCGCCCGCGCAGTTCCTCGGTGCGGGCGTCGAATGCGAAGTCCATGGCCGGTCAGCCCTTCCGCAGGGTGGTGAGTCCGTTGTCGATGAAGCGCGGGACGAGCTGCCCGATGCGGTCGAAGCCCGCGCCGACGGTCTGCCCGAGGGTGTAGCGGTAGTGGATGCCCTCCAGGATCACGGCGAGCTTGAAGTAGGCGAACGCCGTGTACCAGGGGAGGGCGGAGACGTCGCGGCCGGACGCGGCGGCGTAGCGGTCGACGATCTCGGCCGGGCCGGGGTGCCCCGGGGCGTCGCGCGTCGTGCTGATGGGGGAGCCGGGGACGGGCTCCTGCTCGCTGTACATCACCAGCAGGCCGAGGTCGGTGAGCGGGTCGCCGAGCGTGGACATCTCCCAGTCGAGGACGGCGGCGACCGTGTCGTCCGCGCCGATCAGGACGTTGTCGAGCCGGTAGTCGCCGTGCACGACCGTGGCGGCGGGGGAGGCGGGCAGCGCCGCGGCCAGGGCGGAGTGCAGCGCGTCGATGCCGGGCAGCTCGCGGTTGCGGGACGCCTCCAGCTGCTTGCCCCAGCGCCGCAGCTGCCGCTCCAGGAAGCCGTCGGGCCGCCCGAAGTCCGCGAGCTGGGCCGCCTCCGGATCGACGGCATGCAGCCGTACGAGCGTGTCGGCGAGCCCCAGCACGACCTTCCGGGTGCGCTCCGGGCCGATCTCCGCGAGCTGCGCCGCCGTCCGGTACGGCGTCCCCTCCACGAACTCCATCACGTAGAACGGCGCCCCGAGCACGCTCTCGTCCTCGCACAGCAGCAGCGTCCCCGGCACCGGCACCGCGGCCGTCCGGTGCAGTGCACTGATCACCCGGTGCTCGCGCCGCATGTCGTGCGCGGTGGCCAGGACGTGCCCGAGCGGCGGCCGGCGCACCACCCACCGGCCCGTGCCGTCACTGACGGCGTACGTGAGGTTGGACCGCCCCCCTTCGATCAACTCGGCGGCCAGCGGCCCCCGCACGAGCCCGGGAAGCTCCCGGTCCAGACAGGCCCGCAGCCGCTCCGGATCGAGTCCGGGGGGATTGCCCTTGCTCATCGCACGCTCCTCGTCAGGGGAGTTGACCACCACGTCCGCAGGCCATCATGCCGACCGGTCGGTATGCCGTCCAGAGCGCGCCGGACGCCGGGTGCCCGGGCGCCGGATCACGCGTGGCAGACCATCAGGCGGCCGCCGTTCATCGTCATCATGTCGCCGACGGCGGCCGGCAGGTCGAGGGGCTCCCCCAGGGGGCGGCCCTCCAGTTCGGCGTAGGCGCGGTGGAGGTTGGCGACCAGGCGTTCGCTCTCGTGGAGGGCCGCGAACTCGCCGAGGTCGGCGGCGCGGGCGGCCTCCAGGGGAGTGCGGCCGGCGGCGTGTTCCGTACGGGCCAGGTCCTGCAGCCAGTGGAAGTAGCGCTCCAGGACGTCGTACGCGCCGGGGTCGGTGACCGGGCCGTGGCCGGGCACGACCGTCTCGGCGTCCAGTTCGCGCAGGACCTTCAGGGAGTGCAGCGAGCCCGCGAGGGAGCCCATGAGGAGGAACGGGGTGCCGCCGTTGAAGACGAGGTCACCGGTGAAGACGACGCGCTGCTCGGGCAGCCAGGCGATGGTGTCACCGGTGGTGTGCGCCGGGCCCGGGTGGATCAGCCGGATCTCGGTGTCGCCCACGTGCAGCGCGAGGGTGTCGGTGTACGTGACCTCGGCGGGCGTGATCCGGACGTCCCCGTACTCGACCCCGGGCCAGATGCCGTGCAGTTGCAGGCCGGCGTCGAGGGTCTGGCGGCGGCACTCCTGGTGGCCGACGACCGTCGCCTCGGGGAAGACGCAGTTGCCGTAGGTGTGGTCGCCGTGGTGGTGCGTGTTGACGATCGTGGAGGGCAGGGGCGCGCCCGCGTCCGTGACGGCGTCGCGCAGCAGCCGCGCCCGGCGGACGGTGGCCGTGGTGTCGATCAGCGCCGTCCGGCCGCCGCCGGTCACGATCCCCGCGTTGTTCAGGCACCAGCCGCCGTCGGGCTGGACGAAGGCCGTGACACCGGGGGCGACGTCGACGGTGTAGGGCTCGGCCTGCTCCGCTCCGACGGGCGCGACCGGGCTCGTGCTGCACATGGAAGACCTCCCCTTGCCTCCGCGCGGGGTGCGCGGAACGGACTGCCCGTCAGAATACGGGCGACGGGGAGGCGGCACGGAAAGGGCCGGCCACGGTGCTCCGGGCCCGTCAGCCGCGGTGCTCCATGCCGGGGCGCAGGCGCTCCAGGAGCCCGTACAGCGTGGTGCGCTCCTCCTCGTCGAGGGCGTCGAGCGCGCTGTGGGTGGCCTGCATCTCGGCGCGGACGCGGCGGATGGTCTCGTGGCCCTCGTCGGTGGCGACGACGTTCTTCACGCGGCGGTCGGCGGGGTCCGGCTCGCGGCGCACCAGGCCGCGGGCCTCCAGGCGGTCCACGATGCCCGTGACGTTGGAGGCGTCGCACACCAGCAGGGTGGCGAGCTTGCGCATGGGGACGGGGCCCTTGAGCTGGGCGAGGAGCTTGGCCTGGACGGACGTGAGGCCGTGCCGGGAAGCGGCGGCGGCGAAGTCCTGCCACTGGGCGGTGCCGAGCGCCGCCACGAGCTCCAGGAGCTGGGCCTTGGTCGGGGTCCGGGGTGCGGTGGCGGTCATGCCTCGAGTGTACTCAAGAGGTTGAGGTAATAAAACATTAACTTGACTACCTGAAGTATTCCGGCCTACCGTGGTCCGAGTTGCTTGACGATCTCAAGCATCAATGTCGTGAAGTAACAAGAAGGACTCCCCTTGACCTCCTCACCGGCCGCTGCACCGGCCTCTCCGCGCAACGAGACGGTCATCGTCTTCGCCCTGAGCCTCGCCGCCATGGTCGTGTCGATGATGCAGACCCTGGTCGTCCCGATCCTCGGCCTCATCCAGAGCGACCTGGAGACCAGCTCCGCCAACGTCAGCTGGGTCACCACCGCGACCCTGCTCTCCGCCGCCGTCTTCACCCCGCTCCTCGGCCGCTTCGGCGACCAGCACGGCAAGAAGAAGACCCTGGTCGCCGTGCTGATCGTCATGGTCGCCGGCTCCGTCCTCGCCGCCGTCACCCACTCCCTGCTGTGGCTGATCGTCGGCCGGGTCCTCCAGGGCGCCGCCACCGCGATCTTCCCGCTCGCGCTCTCCGTGCTGCGCGAGGAGGTCCGCCCCGCGAAGCTGCCCGGCGCCATGGCCATGGTCAGCGGCACCCTCGCCTTCGGCAGCGGCCTCGCCCTCGTCGCCACCGGCCTGCTGACCTCCGGCGACAACCCCGACTACCGCAGCGCCTTCTGGCTGGCCACCGGCCTCGCCGCGCTCGCGCTCCTCGCCGTCGTCTTCCTGGTCCCCGCCACCCGCGAGACCACCGGCGGCCGCACCGACGTCCTCGGCGCGCTGACCCTGGCCGCCACCCTCGTCCTGCTCCTGCTGCCCATCACCCAGGGCCACGAGTGGGGCTGGTCCTCCGCCCGTACGATCGGCTGCTTCGCCGGCGCCGTCGTGATGGCCGCTGTCTGGACGCTCGTCGAGCGCAAGGTGCGCGAGCCGCTGGTCGACATGAAGATGTTCGCCCACCGCCCGGTGCTCTTCGCCAACATCGCCGGCCTCCTCGTCGGCTTCGGCTCCTTCGCCCTCTTCATCGGCGTGTCCTACCTCGTCCAGATGCCGGAGAAGATCGCCGGATACGGGTTCTCCGCCAGCGTGCTGCGCGCCTCCGTCGAGTACCTGCTGCCCAGCACCATCGTGTCGCTGCTCGCCGCCCCGGTCGGCGGCCAGCTCGTCCGCCACAAGGGCCCCCGCCTGGTCCTGCTGCTCGCCTCCCTCATCGGCACCGCCGGCTTCGTGTGGATCGCGCTCGACCACGAGCACACGGTCTCCGTGATCGCCGCCGGGATGTTCGTCGGCGCCGCGATCAGCTTCGGCTACGCCGCCATGCCCGCCGTGATCGTCGCCAGCGTCCCGCCCCGGCAGACCGGCATCGCCAACGGCATCAACTCCATCTCCCGCTCCACGGGCAGCGCCATCGGCAGCGCCATGATCACCACGGCGCTCGCCTCCAAGAGCCTGGAACACCTGCCGCCGGGCGCGCCGAAGCTGCCTGCCGAGAGCCAGTTCACGCTGACCTTCGTCATCGCCGGCACGGCGTTCCTGCTGGTCGCCTTCGTCGCCGGGCTCGGCCTGCGGAAGATCCACGCCCGGCACGCCGAAGTGGCGGACCACGCCGCCACGGCGGACGCTGAGACCGCACCCGCCGGCGCCTGACGCGCACGCCCGACACCCCCCCCGCGAGGAGCACCACCCATGAAGGCCATCAGCTACCGGACCTACGGCGGGCCCGAGGTCCTCGAATACGGCGAGCGGCCGAACCCCAAGGTCGGCCCCGACTCCGTCCTGATCAAGGTCAAGGCCGCCGCGGTCAACCCCGTCGACTGGAAGGCCCGCGCCGGCTACCTCGACCCCGCCCTCGACGCGGTCTTCCCCGTCATCCCCGGCTGGGACGTCGCGGGCGTCGTGGTCCGGCCCGGCGCCGACGCCACGGAATTCGCCGAGGGCGACGAGGTCATCGGCTACGTCCGCGAGGACTTCCTCTCCCGCGGCACCTTCGCCGAATACGTCGCGGCACCCGTACGGACCCTCGCGCGCAAGCCGAAGAACCTCACCTTCGAGCAGGCCGCGGGGCTGCCGCTGGCCGGGCTCACCGCCTACCAGGCCCTGGTCAAGGCGCTCCGGCTGTGGGAGGGCGAGACCGTGCTGATCCACGCCGCGTCCGGCGGCGTCGGCAGCATGGCCGTCCAGATCGCCCGGCACTTCGGGGCGCGGGTCATCGGCACGGCCAGTGAGCGCAACCACGAGTACCTGCGCTCCCTCGGCGCGGAGCCCGTCCTGTACGGGGACGGGCTCGCCGAGCGGGTGCGGGCGCTGGCCCCGGAGGGCGTCGACTCCGTGCTCGACCTCGCCGGCGGGGACGCGCTCACGGTCTCGCCCGGGCTGCTCGCCCACGGCGGCCGGCTCGCCTCCGTCGCCGACCCGGCCGTCCTCGGCCTCGGCGGCCGCTACGTCTTCGTCCGCCCGGACCACTCCGACCTCACGGCCCTCGCCGACCTGGCGGAAAACGGCAAGCTCACGGTCGAGGTGGCGAAGACGTTCCCCCTGGCTCGCACGGCGGAAGCCCACCGCCTCAGCGAAGAGGGCCACACCCGGGGCAAGATCGTAGTAACGGTCGACTAACGCGCCGAGCCGCGGCCCCACCGCCCGCGCGCACTCCGGGCCCGGCCCGGCCTGACCGCCGGTGCCGGCACTTTTCTCCGCCGTGGCGGCGAGCAACTACCACGGCGGATCCCGGCGGTGCCGCTCCGGGCGTGGCCCGGGTTGGGCACCGCCGTTCAGGCGCGTGGTGGTTGCTCGCCGTGGCGGCGGAGGGGATGTGTGCTCGGCTGCAGAGTTGCCGGCTCCTGGCATGGTCCGGACCTCAGTGCCGGGCCGGCCTCTGACGACTCGGCCGGGTCACCGGCACTTTTCTCCGCCGCGGCGGCGAGCAGCCACCACGGCGGATCCCGGCGGTGCCCCACCCGGCTGTGCCCCGAACGGCACCGCCGGTCAGGCGCGCCCCCGCAGGCGCCGGTACGCCTCATATCCGTCCGGGACCCAGTCCCACTCGGCGAGGCGTTCTTCCAGCTCCTCCTCGGAGAGGAACCCGTGCCAGGCGACCTCCGACACCTGCGGCCGCACCGGAAGCTCGCACCGGACCTCGTACACCGCCGACCACCACGAGCCGCCCTCCCCCTCGTAGAGGAACCGGAACAGCGGCGCCGGCGCCGGCAGCCCCGAGACGCCGAGCTCCTCCTCGGCCTCCCGCAGCGCCGCCTCGTCGTACGTCTCGCCCGCCCCGACGACCCCGCCCACGAACATGTCGTGGCGCGAGGGGAAGACCAGCTTCCCGGCGGTACGCCGGTGGACGAAGATCCGCCCCTCGCCGTCCCGGGCGAGGACGAACACACAGCGGTGACGCAGCCCCCGCGCGTACGCATCGCCGCGCGCGGCCCGTCCCACCACCCGGTCCTGCTCGTCGACGATGTCCAGCACCTCGTCCGCGGGCTGCGGTGTCTGATTGCTCATGCGCCCATGAAAGCAGCGAGGGCGAGCCGCCACGCAACCGCTCAGTGCGGCTGGAGATCGCGCATCCGGTCCACCTCCGCCGTCCCCGACGGCATCGCCGGATGCCGCCCGATCAGCACGATGCCGATCACGATGGCCACCAGGCCGGTGACCTCCCAGGCCAGCGCCCCGGGCGAGGTGTCCAGCCGGTCGCCGAGGAACCCCACCCCGCAGGCGATCCCGGCCAGCGGCTGCGCCGCCGTCAGCGCGGGCAGGGACATCCGCAGCGGGGCCGTCTCGAAGGCGCTCTGCACGAACAGCAGCGCCGTCAGACCGAGCGCGAGCACCCCGTACGGCTGCCAGCTCAGGAAGAACGCCGTCCAGCCGTGCTGGGACAGCCGCTCGCCGCTCACGCGCGTGAGGGCGTCCTGCACGCCGTAGAGCATCCCGGCGGCCACCGCCAGCAGCGGCGCCTCGATGCTCATCCGGGCCCGCTTCGACGCCGCCGCCAGCGCGAGCGCGCCGCCCACCATGACGCCGATGATCAGCCAGTGCCGCAGCGGGTCGGTGACGGTGGCGCCGCCGTGCGGGCGGCCCGCGACGATGAAGGCGGCGACGCCGCCGGCCAGCAGCCACAGCCCGCCCCACCCCGACCGGCCCAGCGGCTGGCGGGTCTGCCAGCGGGAGAGGGCCATCGCGAACAGCAGGTTCGTCGCGAGGAGGGGCTCGACCAGCGAGACCTCGCCCTGGCTCAGCGCGATCGCGCCGAGCACCATGCCGCAGACCATCATCCCGATGCCGGCCAGCCAGCGCGGCATCCGGACGAGGTCGAGCAGCAACCGGAGGGAGAGGAAGTCGCTCATCGGGGCCCGCTGCGCGGCGTTCTGCTGGAGGACGAAGCCGATGCCCAGGCAGCAGGCCGCGCTCACGGCGAAGGCGAAGACCATCACGTCGCGCACCTCAAGACCATTCGGTTCAAGACCATTCGGTCGTCGGGGACTTGACAGAAAAACGATAGCCGCCTTGAGGGCGGTGTGACGCCCGAGTACCCCTCTTTCGGGCGGCCATCCCCTCCAACGGTCGACACCTCCGGGGAGTGCCCCACCCTCTGTCGAACGGTTGTTCACGGGTTAGATGTACGAATTGATGGGCCGACGCGGTGCCGGGGAGTGAACCCCGGTAACCGGAACTGACTGCTGGTGAGTTGATGTCATGTCAGCCCCAAGATCGGGTCTTGACTCGGAGTAGTGACTACCGCTTTGCTGTGCGTGACTGACTGGATGCATGCGGACGCCCCGACCAGGCGGCCGGAGGGGACGTACGCCGTGGAGGAAGCCCGCAGATGACGCCCCCGCCACCCCTGGGGAGAGCGGCCCGGTCTGCCCGCTCCCGGAGCAAGGACGGAGTGATCTTCGACCCCGCCCTGGACGACGGCGAACTCGCCACGGTCCGTGACGCGCTGGCCCGCGGCCGCTGGACCGAGGCCCGCCATCTCCTCGCCGAGACCGGCGACGACTGGGACCGCCGCGGCCACCGCCTCGTCGTCCTCGCCGAAGGGCCCGCGAGCCTGGCCTGGGCCCGCGAGTGGCAGCTCGCCGAGCCCGACAGCCCGGACGCCGCCGCCCTCCTCGCCTGCGCCACCGTCTTCCGCGCCGTGGGCGGCAAGGACAGCCCCGAGGCGGCCCGCGCCGCGTGCCTGGTGGCGGCCAGGATGGCCCCCACGGACCCGTCCCCCTGGCTCGCCGTCCTCATCCTCGCCCGCCGCACCGGCACCGACGACGAGCGCGTGCGCGCCTTCGACCAGGTCCGCGCCCGGCACCGCGACCACCACCACGCCCACCACCTCATGGCCGCCTGCCTCGCCGAGCACCAGGAGGGCGATCGCGACGACCCCCTGCACGAGGTCTACGACTTCGCCTCCTGGGCCGCCGAACAGGCGCCCGCCGACTCGCCCTTGGCCGTCCTGCCCGTCGTCGCCCACGCCGAGCGCTACCGCGTCCTCGCCCGCGCCGGCCTCGAACCCCGCGACCCCGCCCGCTCCGGCCACTGGACCAGCCGCCGCGCCCGCCAGGTGATGAAAGCCGCCTTCGACTGGTGGCTCGAATGGGACATAGACGAGAACGACGAGCAGACGGGCGCCTCCGCCGGCAGCGCCCACCCCCGGCGCAAGGTCGACCTCAACTACCTCGCCCACGCCAAGCTCCACGAAGGCCGGCTCGCCGAGGCGGCGGCCCTGCTCACCCGCATAGGACCGCACGCCACCCGCGCGCCCTGGTCCTATCCCGACCGGGACGCCGGCCGGGCCTTCCAGGACGCGCGCCGCGCCGCCCTCGGCTCCGCCTGACCCGCCCGGCGGCCCGCCCCCCCCGCACCACTGTCCCCGCTCTCCCCACGGGAAGGACCACCCCGCCATGACGACGGGCACGACGAGCGAGATCAGCACGTTCAAGGGCCAGGAGAGACGCCTGCGCGCCGACCGCATAGGGCTCGCCGGCCTGCTCCTGTCGGTCGTCGCCGCCAGCGCCCCGCTCATGGTGACGGCCGGCGTCATGCCCACCACGTACGGCACGATGGCCATCGTCGGGCAGCCCCTGCTCTTCGTCATCCTCGGCGTCGTGCTGACCCTCTTCAGCTTCGGCTACGCCGAGATGAGCCGCCACGTCCACAACGCCGGCGCCTTCTACGCCTACATCGCCCGCGGCCTCGGCGGCACCGCCGGCGCGGCCGCCTCCGTCGTCGCCCTCGTCGCCTACAGCCCCATGCAGTTCGGCATCTACGGCATCTTCGGCTACGAACTCTCCGGCCTGCTCGACGAGCACCTCGGCATCTCCGTCGGCTGGTGGGTGCCCGCCCTCGCCGCCGTCCTCGTCGTCGGCGTCCTCGGCTGGCTGAAGATAGACCTCAGCGCCAAGGTCCTCGGCGTGCTGCTGCTCATCGAGTGCGTGATGGTCGTCGTGTTCGACATCGCGGGCATCGCGAGCCCCGGGCCGCAGGGCGTCTCCCTGCACGCCTTCGACCCCGCCACCCTCGGCGGCGGCGGGCTCGGCACCGCCCTCTGCTTCACCATCGCCGCCTTCGTCGGCTTCGAACAGGCCGCCGTCTACGCCGAGGAGACCAGCCGCCCGAACGTCGTCGTCGCCCGCGTCACTTTCCTCGCCGTCGGCTTCGTCGCCCTCTTCTTCGCCGTCAGCTCGTGGGCCCTCAGCGTCGCCGCCGGGCCCGGCCGCATCGTCGGCCTCGCCCAGGAACAGGGCCCGAACCTCCTCTTCGGCCTCACCGAGGACCGGCTCGGCGGCACCTTCACCGACGTCATGCACGTCTTCTACGTGACCGGCATGTTCGCCGCCATGCTCAGCTTCCACAACGTCGTCGCCCGCTACGCCTTCGCCATGGGCCGCGAGGGCCTGCTGCCCGCCGCCGTCGGCCGCACCTCCCGCGCGAGCGGCGCCCCCGCCTACGGCTCCCTGCTCCAGAGCGCCGTCTCGCTGATCGCCGTCCTGCTCTTCGCCGTGACCGACGGCCG
The DNA here is from genome assembly GCF_044336695.1 of Streptomyces sp. SCA2-17. NCBI lineage: Bacteria > Bacillati > Actinomycetota > Actinomycetes > Kitasatosporales > Streptomycetaceae > Streptomyces > Streptomyces sp. SCA2-17. The sequence continues at coordinate 980,908 of NZ_CP117521.1, read as the reverse complement.
CCCGCACGGCGACCCCACCGCGCCCGTCCTGCGCCTGTTCACCTGGAGCGGCAACGTGGGCGCGCTCGGCGTCATCGTGCTCATGGCCGCCGCGTCCGCCGCGGTCATCGCCTTCTTCGTACGGCGCGGCGCCGCGCGGACCCAGGCGCCCCGCCTCGTCGCGTCCGGCGTCGCCGGCGCCGCCCTCCTCGTCATCGCCGGGTACGCGGTCAAGGACTTCGACGTCCTCCTCGGCGCGGACCCCGGGTCGCCCCTGCGCTGGATCCTGCCCGGCACCATCGGCGCGGCCGTCGTCGCCGGCATCGGCTACGGCATCGTCCTCAAGTACGTACGACCCGGGGTGCACGGCAGCATCGGCCTGGGGAACGAGGCGTTCCAGCTGGAGAAGGCGGCCGCGGCCGCCGAGCGCGGGTAGCCGGAGGGGGTGGAGGGGCGGGCTACCCCTCCACGGCCTTCCCCACTCGCCGCGACACCGTGAACGCGTACAGGTCCAGCACCCCGGGCGGCTCCGCCAGCCCGGGCCCGCCGGCCCGGATCCACGCGGCTATGTCCGCGAGCGCGTCGTCGTCGTTGACCAGCCCCAGCCACACGGGCCGGCCCCCGGCCGCCCGCCCCGCCGCCGACGGCTGGACGACCACCACGTTCGCCTGGTCGCACACGTCCAGGCACTCGGACGCCCGCACCTGCGCGGCATCGCCCAACGCCGCCCGCAGCCGCGGAATCTGCCCCGCGTGGTCGACCCCCGGCACCTTCCGCGCGTCCCCGCAGCAGCAGCCGCGGCAGACGGTGACGCGACAGGGTGCGGAGGAGCCCGCCGGCGCCCGGCGCCGGGACTGGTTAGTGATCATCCGCCAGATAATACGCACGGGACAAAGCCCGCAGGCATAACAAAAGAGCCCCAGCATTGCTGGGGCTCCTCGCCGGTGTCCGAGGGGGGACTTGAACCCCCACGCCCGATAAAGGGCACTAGCACCTCAAGCTAGCGCGTCTGCCATTCCGCCACCCGGACCAGGTGTTTTGTCTTCCGGGCCGTTGCCCTTCCGACGAGGAAAACAATACCAAACATCTGGGGGTGGTCGATCACGTGGCCGGTGGGGGCGGCGCGGGCGGGTGTGACGGGCGGATGTCGGGAGCATTGCGGCCTTGGGCTGCGGCGGGCGGAGAGAGAGGATGGCCGAGGACCCACGCCGCGGACCGCCCCAGCGGGCGGGCCGCGGCAGCGAACCAGGAGGAGGCAGCGTGAGCGAGTCGAAGCCGGCCGGGGCCGGGACGGGCAGGGGTGGCGAGGACGAGGTCGTCGACCTCTGCCGCGATCTGATCCGGATCGACACCAGCAACTACGGCGACCACTCCGGGCCCGGCGAGCGAGCCGCCGCCGAGTACGTGGCGGAGAAGCTCGCCGAGGTCGGGCTCGAACCGCAGATCTTCGAGTCCCACAAGGGACGCGCGTCGACCGTGGCGCGGATCGAGGGCGAGGACCCCTCGCGGCCCGCCCTGCTCATCCACGGCCACACCGACGTCGTGCCGGCCAACGCCGCCGACTGGACCCACCACCCCTTCGCGGGCGAGATCGCGGACGGGTGCCTGTGGGGCCGCGGCGCCGTGGACATGAAGGACATGGACGCGATGACCCTCGCGGTCGTCCGCGACCGGATGCGCACCGGCCGCAAGCCGCCCCGCGACGTGGTGCTCGCCTTCCTGGCGGACGAGGAGGCCGGCGGCGTCTACGGCGCGCGGCACCTGGTCGACAAGCACCCCGGGCTCTTCGACGGCGTGACGGAGGCGATCGGTGAGGTCGGCGGCTTCTCCTTCACGGTCAACGAGAACCTGCGGCTCTATCTGATCGAGACGGCCCAGAAGGGCATGCACTGGATGCGGCTCACGGTCGACGGCACCGCGGGCCACGGTTCGATGACCAACAAGGACAACGCGATCACCGAGCTGTGCGAGGCGGTCGGCCGGCTCGGGCGGCACGAGTTCCCGGTCCGGATGACCAAGACCGTGCGGTCCTTCCTCGACGAGCTCTCCGACGCGCTCGGCACCCCGCTCGACCCCGAGGACATGGAGGCGACGCTCACCAAGCTCGGCGGCATCGCCCGGATGATCGGCACCACGCTGCGCAACACCGCGGCCCCGACGATGCTCGGCGCCGGGTACAAGGTCAACGTGATCCCGGGACAGGCCACGGCGCACGTGGACGGAAGGTTCCTGCCGGGCTACGAGGAGGAGTTCCTCGCCGACCTCGACCGCATCCTCGGGCCGCGGGTCAAGCGCGAGGACGTGCACGCGGACAAGGCGCTGGAGACGAGCTTCGACGGCAAGCTGGTCGACGCGATGCAGTCGGCGCTGAAGGCGGAGGACCCGATCGCGCGCGCCGTCCCGTACATGCTCTCGGGCGGTACGGACGCGAAGTCCTTCGACGACCTGGGCATCCGGTGCTTCGGGTTCGCGCCGCTGCAGCTGCCGCCGGAGCTGGACTTCGCGGGCATGTTCCACGGGGTGGACGAACGAGTGCCCGTGGAGGGGCTGAAGTTCGGCGCACGGGTTCTCGACCGCTTCCTCGATCAGTGCTGAATCAGGGGCTAAACTCCGTAAGTTTGTGCCGAGTTAACCGTAACGAGTGAATGATTCGAGGGTTGCGTAGCCCGATTACCTCCTCGTCGTTACAGGTGTGCGGTCCGCGGCTGGGACCGCATTGCCAACAAGGAGGAATCCATGATCAAGAAGGTCGTCGCTTCCGCGGCCGTTACCGGTGGTCTCGTGCTCGCGGGTGCTGGCCTTGCCGCTGCGGACGGACAGGCCCAGGGGGCTGCCGTGAACTCGCCCGGCGTGGTCTCCGGCAACGTCATCCAGGTCCCGGTGCACGTCCCGGTCAACGCCTGCGGCAACTCGGTCAACATCGTGGGCCTGCTGAACCCCACGTTCGGCAACACCTGCGTCAACGACTGACGTCGTGCCTCAACCCGTAAGGGTCTGACATGGGCGGCTTCGGAGTGACATGCGTGCACTCCGGGGCCGCCCGGGCTTTCGATGCGCGAGCAGTGGGCACTTTGTCCCCATTGCTGGCGCGTATCCGTATAGCGCAAGCAGAGAGGCAGGACTCATGCGACAGGTCACCAAGAAGGGCCTGATCACAGCAGCGGCGGCGAGCGGCGTGCTCGCGGCCGTGACCGGCAGTTACGCCCAGGCGTCCTCGGGCGCCTCGGGCCACTCGGTCAACTCGCCCGGTGTGGCCTCCGGCAACACCGTCCAGGTCCCGGTGCACGTGCCGGTCAACGCCTGTGGCAACACGGTGAACGTGATCGGGGCGCTCAACCCCGCGTCGGGCAACCAGTGCGCCAACGGCGGCGGGCACGGCGGTCAGGGTCACGGCGGTCAGGGCCACGGCGGTGGCAACCACGGGCACGGCGGTTCCGCCGCTCAGGGCTCCGCCGCCCACTCGCCCGGCGTGCTGTCGGGCAACACCGTCCAGGCGCCGGTCGACGTGCCGGTCAACGCCTGCGGCAACAGCGTCAACGTCGTCGGCGTGGGCAACCACACCACCGGCAACGACTGCGCCAACGTGAGCGGTGGCGGGCACGAGTGGCCCGGCCACCCCGGTCACAAGCCCCCGCACAACCCCGGTGACCACGACGGGGCCCACAAGCCGCCGTCGCACCCGGGCCACCCCGGCGGGCACGACTGCGACCACAAGCCGCCGGCCAAGGACCACGACAAGCCGGCCGGTCACAAGCCGGGCGGCCACACCCCGGGCCAGGACAAGCCGGGCGAGCACGCCCCCGCCGGGCACAAGCCCGCGCGGACGGATGCCGCTCACATCCCCGCCCCCGCGGTGAAGGACGCCCACAAGGGCGCCCCGATGGCCGCCCCGGCCATGGCCGCCGGTCCGGCCGCCAAGGCCGTCGAGCTCGCGCACACCGGCGCGGGCCAGCTGGGCATGGCCGGCGCCGCCAGCGCCGGTCTGCTGCTCGGCGGCGCGGTCATCTACCGCCGCGCGCGTGCCGGGCAGAACTGACCCGGTCGCTCGCAGCACCGCCTGAACGGCACGGAGCGGGCCCCGCCACGCGGGGCCCGCTCCGTCTGCGTGTCACCAGGTGGCGCGCACCTGGCGGATGATCCTGCGGCGCAGCCGCACTCTGCGACTGCCGTCGGGGTAGAGGCGAAGTCGGTCCAACTCCCAGTGTCCGTACTCGGCGTGATCGGTCAGCAGGCGTGTGGCGGCACCCCGGGAGACCCCCCGTGGCACATACACATCACAGAATTCGTATTCCGGCATCGCATCTATTGTGCGGGAACGGGCCTGGTGCGGATAGCGTCTGCACTATGTCTGATGCTGCGCAGCCATCCGCTGCCGAGGTACGCGCCGCCGCCGAGGCGGTCAAAGCCGCTCTGGACCGCCACCTCGACGCCGTCGAACGCCGGTCGGGCGAGGACGACCCGGCCGTCTACGCCGCGTTCAACGACCTGGCCGCGACAGCCGAGGCCTACGACGAGCTGCTCTACGACGTCTACGACGAGGTCACGCCCTTCGAGATCCCCGGCGACGACACCCTGCCCGCCTACGCCGGACCGGAGGAGCCGAGCGCGCTCAGCGTCATGATCCGCAGGGACTACGCCGTGGTCGAGCCGCAGCGGCTCCTCGCCCAGGCCCAGCGCGTCGCCGACCTCGACCCCGATGTCGACACGCCGCCCGGGACGGCCGCCGCGGCCGTGGGCAACGTGGGGGGCAGCGTGCACGCCGCGCTCGGAGTGATCTTCGGTGAGTACGAGCCGGACGAGATCGCCTCGCGGCACAAGGAATTCGGCCTTGAGGAAGGCGACTCCACGCTCTGGGTCACCGCGGCGGAGGACCCCGCGGAGCCGGGGGAGTGGCTGTCGGTGCCCTTCGAGCAGGCCGACCCGCAGCGGGTGATCTGCCGGTTCGACGTCAGCGCGGTCTTCGACGAGGAGCAGGATCTGGACGACGACGGCGACGACGATGCGGATGACGTCGACGACGTCGATGACGGGGACGACGGTGATGACGTCCTGGACGTCGACGCCGACGACGATGCGCACGGCACTCCGGAGGCAGGGAGCGGCGGCGCGCCGGCTTCCTCCCCCAAGCGCTGACCCGCTCCGGGCCCGGGCACGTGCCCGGGCCCGGATGCCTCACTCGGCCGGACGCACCTGGGCCCGCAGCAGGGCCCGCAGCCGGGTCGTCCGCTCCTTCGCCGGGACCTCCGCGACCGCGCGGGGCAGCGCCTGGTCCACGCCGTGCACGACGGACAGGTGCTGCCCGGCCCGGCCGAAGGCTGTGTAGACCCACGAGCGCGTGAGCGTACGGGCCGCGTCGCCCGGCAGGACGACCACGGCCGCCGGCCAGCGGATGCCGGCCGCCTGATGGGCGGTGACGGCCCAGCCGGGGCGGACCATGTCGGCCACGCGCTCCCGCGGGACGAGCACGGAGGAGCCGCCGCAGTCCAGCCGGAGCCCTTCCGGCTCCGCGGCGGTCACGGTGCCGGGGACCATGCGGCCCGGCGCCGGCACGTACGCCACGCGGTCGCCCGGGTCGAAGCCGCCGAACCGGCCGGGGCCGGGGTTCAGTCGCTCCTTCAGCGCCGCGTTGAGCGCGCGGGTGCCGGCGGGGCCGCCGTGGCCCGGGGTGATCACCTGGGTCTGCTCGGCGGGCACGCCGATGGCCCGCGGGATGGAATCCGCGACCAGCTGCACCGTGCGGTGCACGGCCTCGCCCGGATCCCGCACCGGGACGATCACGACCTCCTTGCCGGGGGCCGCCGGCTGCGTCAGCTCGCCGACGCCGATCCCCGACACCAGCTCGCCGACCGGGCCCTCGTCCGGCGTGCGGGAGACGACCGCCGGGCAGGCGCGGGCCGCCACCACGTCCGCGAAGACGCGGCCCGGGCCGGCGGACCACAGGACGGCCGGGTCGCCGCTGAGCACCAGGCGGGTGCCGTCGGCGAGCGACTCCACCAGCACGGCCGCCGTCTCGACGTCGAGCTGCGGGGCGTCCAGGACGGCCAGCACGTCGAGGGCGAGGGCACCGTCCTCGTCCCGGCCGGGGCCCTCCGCGCCGGACAGCAGGCCCGCCACCGTCACCGCTTCCGGATCGCCCGCCGCCGCCAGGCGCCGGCGGCCGTCCTCGGTGTGCGCGGCGGCGCAGGCGCGCAGGCCCAGGGCGCGGGCCGCGGCGACCAGGGCGGCCGGCTCGGCGCGGGCGGCCTCGCCGCCGCTGTGCGTGACGAGGCCCGCGGCCGACGCGGCGCGGATCAGCTCCGCTGCGGAGGGTGTGGGGGCAGTGGCCGCCGCCCCCTCCCACTCGGCTTCGCCGGCCGTGAACGTGCTGATCAGCCGGGCCAGGCCGTCGGCGAGGCTCTCCTCGGCCATGGCGTAGCGGTCGAGGCCCAGGAGCAGGCGCACCGGGACCTCCTCGTCCTCGCCCTGGGGCGCGGCGGCGCCGGGCGCGGGCTCCACGGCCTCCTGGAACACCAGGACCGTGCCCTCGGCGATGGCGGACTGGAGGGCCTCGTCCGGGTCCGGGACGGCGTGCTGGGCGAGGGCCGCGGTCAAGGCCGGCGCCTCCAGGACGGTGTGGCCTTCGAGCGCGGCGCGCTCCAGCAGCCAGCCGGTCAGGGCCTGGGCCCGGCGCTCGTCCCCGGGGCCGGCCTCCGTGCCCAGCAGGGCCCGCGCGAAGCCGTCCGCCTGCTCGGGCCGTACGCCCGGGACGGCCAGCAGCCGCCAGGGGTCCTCCTGGAGGGCCTCGGCGGCCTGCTCGCCCAGGGCCTCGGCGACGGGGACCGCGAGCTGCTCGGGCGCGCCGCCCGCGGCGAGGACCTGCCGTACGCCGGCGAGGCCCTCGGCGTCGATGCGGGGGGCCGCGGCGGCGGCCGGCGCGGGGGCGGGTGCGGGTGCCGCTTGGCGGGGCGGCCGGGCGGGCGCGCGCCGCGGCGCCTCCGTAAAGAACGACGCCGCGTCCCGCTCTCCGCTCTCCACGGCCCGAACGGCCGCGGCGAGCGCCTCGGCAACGGCACTCTTGGGTGCCGCGGCTGCGGGGCGCGCGGCGGGCGAGCCCGGAGCGCTCCGCGCGGCCTCCGGCGCGTCGGGCTCGCCGGCGCTGCCGCGCGAGGGGGCGGCGGGCTCGCCGCCAGGAGCGGCGGGAGCCACGGCCGGTTCCTCGCCGGAGGTGGCGCCCGCACCCTCGGTGGCGGGTTCGCCGTCCGCGGCGGCCGGTTTCTCGCCGGTGAGGGCGGGGCCCTCCGGCGGTTCCGCGGCGGGGTCGCCGGGGAGGCGATCGGTGTTCACAGGGTGCTCCAGTCCTGATCGGGATAGCGGTGCACGGGCGCCGAGACATCGTCCAGCGCCCGGCAGATCTCGTCGGGAAGCGTAAGGCTCTCCACTGACAACGCGGACCTGAGCTGCTGCGCCGTGCGCGCGCCGACGATCGGGGCGACGACTCCGGGGCGGTCGCGGACCCAGGCGAGGGCGACCTTCAGGGCCGTCGTGGCGAGCCCGTCCGCCGCGGTGGCGACGGCGTCGACCACGCGGCCCGCCGTCTCGTCCAGATACGGGGCGACGAAGGGCGCCAGGTGCCCGGAGGCGCCGCGGGAGTCGGCGGGCGTCGTGTGGCGGTACTTGCCGGTGAGGACGCCGCGGCCGAGCGGCGACGAGGGCAGCACCCCGATCCCGAGGTCCAGCGCGGCCGGCAGCACCTCGCGCTCGATGCCGCGCTGGAGCAGCGAATACTCCATCTGGGTGCTGGCCAGCCGCGTACGGACGCCGGGCGCGGCGAGCTGCCACGTGGCGGCGCGGGCGAGCTGCCAGCCGCAGAAGTTGGAGACGCCGGCGTAGCGGGCGCGGCCGCTGGTGACGGCGATGTCGACGGCCTGGAGGGTCTCCTCGACGGGCGTGTGCGGATCGAAGGCGTGGATCTGCCACAGATCCACGTGGTCCGTGCCGAGCCGCTCCAGGGAGGCGTCGAGCGCGTCAAGCAGGTGGCCGCGCGAGCCGTCGAAGCGCCGGTCGGGATCGGGGACGCTGCCGGACTTGGTCGCGATGACCAGGTCGCGGCGCGGCACCAGATCCTCCATCAGCTGCCCGAGGAGATACTCGGCCGCGCCGTCCGCATACACGTCCGCCGTGTCGATCAGCGTGCCGCCGGCCTCCCAGAACGTCTTCAACTGCTCTGCGGCGTCGCCCTCGTCGGTGTCCCGGCCCCAGGTGAGCGTGCCGAGCCCGATCCGGGACACCCGCAGGCCCGTACGGCCGAGATGCCTCAGTTCCATGAGCGCTGAGATTACTGGCCGCGGCCCCCGCCGTGGCCGCCTGTGGACAACGCCCCACCGGCCGACCGGTGACGTACCCCGCGGCGGCGCGCTACAGTCCCCGCAACAAGGACGTTACTGATCAGTAAGGGGAGCCGGCATGAGTCGCATGAAGCTCGGGATCAACCTCGGCTACTGGGGCGCGGGGATGGACGCCGACAACCTCGCCGTCGCCCGCGAGGCTGACCGGCTGGGCTACTCGGTCTGCTGGGCCGCCGAGGCCTACGGCTCCGACGCCGCCACCGTCCTGTCCTGGGTCGCCGCGCAGACCGAGCGCATCGACGTCGGCTCGGGCATCTTCCAGATCCCCGCCCGGACGCCCAGCATGACGGCGATGACCGCCGCCACCCTCGACTCGCTCTCCGGCGGCCGCTTCCGGCTCGGCCTCGGCGTGTCCGGCCCGCAGGTGTCCGAGGGCTGGTACGGCGTGCGGTTCGACAAGCCGCTGGCCCGCACCCGCGAGTACGTGGAGATCATCCGCAAGGCCATGTCCCGCGAGCGCCTCACGCACGAGGGCGCGCACTGGACCCTGCCGCTCCCCGACGGCCCCGGCAAGCCCATCAAGCTCACCGTTCACCCGGTCCGCGAGCACATCCCGCTGTACATCGCCGCCATCGGCCCGAAGAACCTGGAGCAGACCGGCGAGATCGCCGACGGCGCGCTCCTCGTCTTCTTCGCCCCCGAGCACGCCGAGGAGACCACGCTCGGCGCGCTCCGCGCCGGCCGCGCGAAGGCCGGCAAGGACCTCGACGGCTTCGACATCGTCCCGACCGTCCCCATGGCCGTCGGCGACGACATCGACGGCCTGGCCGACCTCTTCCGCCCGTACACCGCCCTCTACGTCGGCGGCATGGGCAGCGCGAAGCAGAACTTCTACAACAAGCTGGCGCAGCGCATGGGCTACGGGAAGGCCGCCGCCGAGATCCAGGAGAAGTACCTGGCCGGGGACAAGGCGGGCGCCGCCGCGGCCGTCCCCCGCGACCTGATCGACTCCACCACGCTCATCGGCTCCGTGGACCGCATCGCCGACCGTATGCAGGCCTACGCCGCGGCCGGCGTGACCACGCTGTCCCTCGCCCCGGCCGGCTTCACGCTGGACGAGCGGATCGCGAGCCTGCGGGCGGGCGTCGAGGCCCTGGAGCGCGCCGGCCTGGCGTAACCCGCGGAAGCGGAGAGAGCGGAGAAACAGAGAAGACCAGCGGCCGTGGTGGGGGCTCGGGGGCCTTCCCCGCCACGGCCGGTACAGAAGACAACGCCCGTACGGGCGCCGGGTTACGCGCCCGGCACGGCCTCCGGCGTCGCGCATTCGGCCGAGCGGACACCGCCCCCGATTGCCGCTCCGCAACGATGGCACTTGACTCGGGGTTCACGGGACGCATGCGCCATGCGCCGTGAACGGAGGTGGGTCCGTCATGCTCTCGGCCAGAAGCCTGTTCCAGGAGATCCTCAACGACGACGAGGCGTACCGGCTCTTCTGCTCCATCGCCGCCAGCGGCGAGGCGCAGGGCGGCTGGGAGAACGCCCGGATCGCCGCTCTCGTCCCGGAGGAGCAGCGCGCCCTCGCGCCGAAGATCGCCCGGCACGGCGCCGACGAGGACAAGCACGGCCGCATCTTCCACGCCCTGCTGCGCAAGCGCGGCCTCGAACCCGTCCCGGTGCCCGGCGACACCGACTACACGATGCTCCTCGAACGCCGCGGCATCGGCCTGCCCCACACACTCCTCCACGGCGAGAAGCCGCTGACCGAGCGGGACGTCGTGACCTACCTCGCGCACAGCCGTGTCACCGAGCAGCGCGCCGCCGACCAGATGGAGATGCTCACCACGCACTTCGGCGACCACCCCGAGGTCGGCAGGGCGATCCGGATGATCGCCCACGACGAGGTCAACCACCTCTCGTACTGCCACGAGGAGCTGCTGCGTCTGGCGCGCGAGGGCCACGGCCGGACCATCCGCGCGGTCCTGCGGGAGAGCGCCCGCGCGGAGAGCCGCGTCTACCGGGACGTGAGCCTGGCCGTCATGGAGCGCATGGGGGCCATCCTGCGCTGGCCCCGGCCGAAGGCGCTCGCGCTGTCCCTCGGCATCCGGGCCGCGTACGCCTACGAGCGGCTGGCCGGCTGGCGGCGGATGGTCACCCTGCGCATGCCGGAACACCGCGACGCGCTGGGCGGAGCACCGGCCTCCGAGCCCGAGTTCGCCTGACGGACGGGTCCGGGTACGGACTCACAGCCGTCCCGCGCTCACAGCCGTCCCGCGCTCACAGCCGTCCCGCGCTCACAGCCACCCGCGCCGCTTGAACAGCCGGTGCAGCCAGAACACCAGCGCCGCCATCACCACCACGACCGCCGGATAGGCCCACGGCTGCCGCAGCTCCCACATGTGGTCGAAGTTCATCCCGTAGATCCCGGCGATCATCGTCGGGACGGCCGCCATCGCCGCCCACGCCGAGATCTTGCGCATGTCGTCGTTCTGCTGGACGCCCATCTGCGCGAGGTGGGCGGACAGTATGTCCGACAGCAGCCGGTCCAGGCCCTCGACGGACTCGTTCGCCCGCGTCAAGTGGTCGCTGACGTCCCGGAAGAACGGCTGCGACCGCTCCGGCACGAACGGCACGCCCAGCCCCGCGAGCCGCCCCATCGGCTCGGCCAGCGGCGCCGAGGCCCGCCGGAACTCCAGCACCTGCCGCTTGAACGAGTAGATCCGCGACGCGATGGTCCGGTTGTCGCCGCCCATCGGGGCGAACACCTCCGCCTCCAGCTCCTCCAGGTCCAGCTGAAGCTCCGTGGCCACCTCGGTGTAGTGGTCCACGACCGCGTCGCACACCGCGTAGAGCACCGAGGCCGGCCCGTGCCGCAGCACTTCCCGCTCGTGCTCCAGCCGCTGCCGCACCTCCGCGAGCGGGCTGCCCTCGCCGTGCCGCACGGTCACCACGAACGAGTCGCCGACGAACAGCATCAGCTCGCTCGTGGTGACCGTGTCCGCGTCGTCGTCGTACGTCACCGGCTTGAGCACGACGAACAGGGAGCCGTTGTAGAGCTCCAGCTTCGGCCGCTGATGTGCCTTCAGGGCGTCCTCCACCGCCAGCGGATGCAGGTTGAACTCGCTCGTGATGAGCTCGAACTCCTCCTCCGTCGGCTCGTGCAGCCCGACCCACAGGAAGGAGTCACCCGCCGCCCGTGCCTCGTCCAGGGCATCGGAGAAGTCGGCGGGGCCCTCGGTGCGGCGTCCGTCCCGGTAGATGGCGCAGTCCACGATCACGCAGGGCATTGTGCCGCCGATTCGCCCGGAGCACACGGAGTCGGCGCCTCCGGCGCGGAAAACGCACCCGGGACCGGGCCGCGGTCCGGCGGAATCCGCGGCCGCCGGCACCCGCGCGCCCGCCCCCGCCCGCCGCACAGGCCGTACCCTGGCGGCCATGCCCACGCTGATCCTGGTCCGGCACGGCCGGTCCACCGCCAATACCGGTGGAGTCCTCGCGGGACGCACCCCCGGCATCGCCCTGGACGAGCGCGGCACCGCCCAGGCGGCCGCCCTCCCGGGCCGGCTCGCGCAGGTGCCCCTCGCCGCGGCCGTCACGAGCCCCCTCCAGCGCTGCCGCGAGACCCTGGCGCCCCTCCTCGCCGCCCGCCCGGGCCTGGCCCTGCACACCGACGAGCGTGTCGGCGAGTGCGACTACGGCGACTGGTCCGGCCGCAAGATCGCCGAGCTCACGGACGAACCCCTCTGGGAGGTCGTCCAGCGCCACCCGTCCTCCGCCGCCTTCCCGGGCGGCGAGTCCGTACGGGCCATGCAGGCCCGCGCCGTCGACGCCGTACGGGACTGGAACGCCCGCATGGAGGCCGGGCACGGCCACGACGCCTGCTACCTGGTGTGCACGCACGGCGACATCATCAAGGCCCTCGTCGCCGACGCCCTGGGCCTGCACCTCGACCTCTTCCAGCGCATCGCCGTCGACCCCTGCTCGGTCACCGCGATCCGCTACACCCGGCTGCGCCCCTTCCTGGTGCGCCTCGGCGACACCGGCGACCTGCGCGGCCTCGCGCCGCACGAGGAGACGCCGGGGCAGGCGCGGCGCCCGGAGGAGGACGGCGTCGTGGGGGGCGGGGCGGGGGCACCGTGATCGCGGCGCGCAGTAGGGTGGTGGCGCGGCAGGGTCCGCCCGTCACCCCGTGACCGGCGCCGGATCCGCCGGAGAACGATCGCCCGCACTCCGATCGCCCGAACGACCCGAACCAAATGGAGCAGGACGTTGTCCCGTCAGGTGTTCCTCTACGACCCGCCGGACCGTTTCGTCGCCGGTACGGTCGGGCTGCCTGGCCGCCGCACCTTCTTCCTGCAGGCCACCGCGGCCGGCCGCACCACCTCCGTCGCCCTGGAGAAGGCCCAGGTCGAGGCGCTCGCCGAGCGCATCGACGAGCTGCTGGACGAGGTCGTCCGGCGCACGGGCGGCAGCGCCCCCGTGCCCGCGGTCGCCCCGGCCGAGCTCGCCGACACGGGCCCGCTCGTGACCCCCATCGACGAGGAGTTCCGCGTCGGCACCATGGCCCTGGCCTGGGACGGCGAGCACCAGCGCATGATCGTCGAGGCGCAGGCCCTCGTCGAGCTGGACGCCGCCACCGACGAGGACCTCGCCGAGGCCGAGGAGCGCCTCCTCCAGGACGAGACGAACGGCCCGCCGATGCTGCGCGTCCGCATCACCGGCACCATGGCCCGCGCCTTCGCCAAGCGCGCCCTGGAGGTCGTGAACGCCGGCCGCCCGCCGTGCCCGCTGTGCAGTCTGCCGCTCGACCCGGAGGGACACGTATGTCCGCGCCAGAACGGATACCGCCGCGGCGCGTGAGCCCGCAGGAACTGCTGGCCAAGGGCGAGCTGACGGTCCGTGGCCGGATCTCCGGAGCGTCCAACGCGGTGCTGTACTGCACGGTCGAGTACGAGGGCGTGAGCGCCGCCTGCGTCTACAAGCCCGTCGCGGGGGAGCGGCCCCTGTGGGACTTCCCCGACGGCACGCTCGCCCAGCGCGAGGTCGCCGCGTACGAGCTCTCCGAGGCCATGGGATGGGGCCTGGTGCCGCCCACCGTGCTGCGCGACGGCCCGTACGGCGAGGGCATGTGCCAGATGTGGATCGAGGCCTCCGCCGAGGACGCGGCGCTGCTCGCACTCGTCGAGGGCGAGGAGCCGGAGCCGGGCTGGAAGGCCGTGGGCCTCGCCGACGTGGGCGAGGAGCGCACGGCGCTGCTCGTGCACGCCGACGACGAGCGGCTGCGTCGGCTGGCCGTGCTGGACGCCGTGATCAACAACGGGGACCGCAAGGGCGGCCACCTGCTCCCGGCCGCGGACGGCCGGCTCTATGCGATTGATCACGGAGTGACCTTCAACGCGGACGACAAGCTGCGCACACTGCTGTGGGGCTGGGCGGGCGAGCCGCTCACGGAGGAGGCCATGGAGGCGCTGCGGCGTCTTTCGGCCAATCTGGCCGACGGCAGCCCCTTGGCGGGGCGGCTCGCCGAGCTGATCACCGCGGAGGAGATCACGGCGCTGCGGACCCGGGTGGCGGAACTGCTCCGTACGGGACGGCACCGGGAGCCCAGCGGGCAGTGGCCGGCCATCCCGTGGCCGCCGGTGTGAGCGGATCACCCCGGTATCGGCCCTGCCGGACCTCGCCCCCGAACGCCGGACAGGCGTGATCTATTCCCCTGCACAGCCCGGGAACTTCCACAAGAGCGCCTGTTCGGCCAACAGCCGGATCCGGTTCGTATCCGGAACATGCGTCCGGTTACGCTCATGACATGCATGCCTGGCCCGCTTCTGAGGTTCCCGCCCTGCCCGGCAGTGGCCGCGACCTCCGGATCCACGACACCGCGACCGGTGGACGGGTGACCCTCGTCCCCGGCCCCGTCGCCCGTATCTACGTCTGCGGCATCACGCCGTACGACGCCACCCACATGGGACACGCGGCGACCTACAACGCGTTCGACCTCGTTCAGCGCGTGTGGCTCGACACCAAGCGGCAGGTCCACTACGTCCAGAACGTCACGGACATCGACGACCCGCTGCTGGAGCGGGCCGTCGCCAACGGCGACGACTGGACCGAGCTCGCCGAGCGGGAGACCGCCCTCTTCCGCGAGGACATGACCGCCCTGCGGATGCTCCCGCCCCGGCACTACGTCGGCGCCGTCGAGTCGATACCGAAGATCGTCCCCCTGGTGGAGCGCCTGCGCGACGCCGGTGCCGCCTACGAGCTCGACGGCGACGTCTACTTCTCCGTCGAGTCCGACAGCCGCTTCGGCGAGGTCTCCGGCCTCGACGCCGAGGCCATGCGCCTGCTCTCCGCGGAGCGCGGCGGCGACCCGGAACGCCCCGGCAAGAAGAACCCGCTGGACCCCATGCTGTGGATGGCCGCCCGCCCGGGCGAGCCCAGCTGGGACGGCGCCTCGCTCGGCCCCGGCCGCCCCGGCTGGCACATCGAGTGCGTCGCCATCGCCCTGGAGCACCTCGGCATGGGCTTCGACGTGCAGGGCGGCGGCTCCGACCTCGTCTTCCCGCACCACGAGATGGGCGTCTCGCACGCCCAGGTCCTCACCGGCGAGCACCCCTACGCCAAGAGCTACGTCCACGCCGGCATGGTCGCGCTCCACGGCGAGAAGATGTCCAAATCCAAGGGCAACCTCGTCTTCGTCTCGGCCCTGCGCCGCGACGGCGTCGACCCCGCCGCGATCCGGCTCGCGCTCCTCGCGCACCACTACCGCGCCGACTGGGAGTGGACCGACGCCGTCCTGCACGAGGCCGTCGAGCGCCTCGGCCGCTGGCGCGCCGCCGTCTCGCGCCCCGACGGCCCGTCCGCCGACGCGCTGGTGGAGGAGATCCGCGAGGCCCTCGCGGACGACCTCGACTCGCCCCGGGCCCTTGCCGCCATCGACCGCTGGGCGGCCGCCCAGGCCGCCGGCGGCGGCACGGACGAGGGCGCGCCCGGCCTCGTCTCCCGGGCCGCCGACGCCCTGCTCGGCGTGGCGCTGTGACGCGCTGAACCCGCACAACGGCGAAGAGGGCCGGGTGCGCACCGCTCAGCGGTGCGCACCCGGCCCTCCGGCGTTCTGCCCGGTGCGCGGTGACGTGCCTCAGCGCGCGTTGAAGTACTTCGCCTCCGGGTGGTGGATGACGATCGCGTCGGTGGACTGCTCCGGGTGCAGCTGGAACTCCTCGGAGAGGTGGACCCCGATCCGCTCCGGCTCCAGCAGCTCCGCGATCTTGGCGCGGTCCTCCAGGTTCGGGCAGGCCCCGTAGCCCAGGGAGAAGCGGGCGCCGCGGTACTTCAGGGCGAACATGTCCTCCACGTCCGCCGGGTCCTCGCCGGCGAAGCCGAGCTCGGCGCGCACGCGGGCGTGCCAGTACTCGGCCATGGCCTCGGCCAGCTGGACGGACAGGCCGTGGAGTTCGAGGTAGTCGCGGTAGGCGTCGGCGGCGAACAGCTCGGCCGTGGCCTCCCCGATCCGCGAGCCCACCGTGACCACCTGGAGGCCCACCACGTCCTTCTCGCCGGACTCCTCCGGGCGGAAGTAGTCCGCGAGGCACAGCCGGCGCCCGCGGCGCTGCCGGGGGAAGGTGAAGCGCGTGCGCTCGGTCCCGTCCTCGTTGAGGAGGACGAGGTCGTCGCCCTTGGAGTAGCAGGGGAAGTAGCCGTAGACGACGGCCGCTTCGAGCAGGTTCTCGGTGTGGAGCTTGTCCAGCCAGCCGCGCAGCCGCGGGCGGCCCTCGGTCTCCACCAGCTCCTCGTAGGTGGGGCCGCCGGCGCGGGCCTGCTTCAGGCCCCACTGGCCCTTGAACAGGGCGCCCTCGTCCAGCCAGGACGCGTAGTCCTTCAGCGGGATGCCCTTGATGACACGGGTGCCCCAGAACGGCGGCTCGGGCACGCGGTTGTCGACGGCGACGTCGGAGCGGACCGAGCCCTCCGGCTCCTCCACCTCCAGGACGGCCGTCGCCGCCTTCTTCGCCACCCGCCGCTGCTTGAGCTCCGGCAGGGTCGCGCCCGGCACGCCCCGCTTGACGGCGATCAGCGCGTCCATCAGGCGCAGGCCCTCGAAGGCGTCGCGGGCGTAGCGCACCTCGCCCTCGTAGATCTCGTGCAGGTCCTGCTCGACGTAGGCGCGGGTGAGGGCCGCGCCGCCGAGGATCACCGGGTAGCTGGCGGCCAGCTTGCGCTGGTTGAGCTCCTCCAGGTTCTCCTTCATGATCACGGTGGACTTCACCAGGAGGCCGGACATGCCGATGACGTCCGCCCGGTGCTCCTCGGCGGCCTCCAGGATCGCCGAGACCGGCTGCTTGATGCCCAGGTTGACGACGTTGTAGCCGTTGTTGGACAGGATGATGTCGACCAGGTTCTTGCCGATGTCGTGGACGTCGCCGCGGACGGTGGCCAGCACGATCGTGCCCTTGCCCTCCGCGTCGGACTTCTCCATGTGCGGCTCCAGATAGGCCACCGCCGTCTTCATCACCTCGGCCGACTGGAGCACGAACGGCAGCTGCATCTGGCCCGAGCCGAACAGCTCGCCGACGACCTTCATGCCCTCCAGCAGCGTGTCGTTGACGATTTCCAGCGCCGGGCGCTCGGCGAGCGCCGCGTCGAGGTCCGCGTCCAGGCCGTTCTTCTCGCCGTCGATGATCCGGCGCCGCAGCCGCTCCTCCAGCGGCAGCGCGAGGAGCTCCTCGGCCTTGCCCGCCTTCATGGACTTGGTGTCCACGCCCTCGAAGAGCTCCAGCAGGCGCTGCAGCGGGTCGTAGCCCTCGCTGCGGCGGTCGTAGATCAGGTCGCCGGCGACCTTGACCTGCTCCTCGTCCAGGCGCGCGATGGGCAGGATCTTCGAGGCGTGGACGATGGCGGAGTCCAGGCCGGCCTTGACGCACTCGTCCAGGAAGACGGAGTTGAGGACCATGCGGGCGGCCGGGTTGAGGCCGAAGGAGATGTTCGACAGGCCCAGCGTCGTCTGCACGTCGGGGTGGCGGCGCTTGAGCTCGCGGATCGCCTCGATCGTGGCGATGCCGTCCTTGCGGGACTCCTCCTGACCGGTGCAGATGGTGAAGGTGAGGCAGTCGATGAGGATGTCCGACTCCAGCACCCCCCAGTTGCCCGTCAGGTCGGCGATCAGCCGCTCCGCGATCTCGACCTTCTTCTCGACGGTGCGGGCCTGGCCCTCCTCGTCGATGGTGAGCGCGATCAGCGCGGCGCCGTGCTCGGCCGCCAGCCGGGTGATCCGCGCGAACCGCGACTCCGGGCCGTCGCCGTCCTCGTAGTTGACGGAGTTGATGACGGCCCGGCCGCCCAGCTTCTCCAGGCCCGCCTGGATGACGGCCGGTTCGGTGGAGTCCAGCACGATGGGCAGCGTCGAGGCGGTGGCGAAGCGGCCGGCGATCTCGGCCATGTCCGCCACGCCGTCCCGGCCCACGTAGTCCACGCACAGGTCGAGCAGGTGGGCGCCCTCGCGGATCTGGTCGCGGGCCATCTCCACGCAGTCGTCCCAGCGGCCGTCCAGCATGGCCTCGCGGAACTTCTTCGAGCCGTTGGCGTTCGTCCGCTCGCCGATGGCCAGGTAGGCGGTGTCCTGGCGGAAGGGGACCGTCTGGTAGAGGGAGGCGGCGCCGGGCTCGGGGCGCGGCTCCCGCTCCGTGGGCTGCAGCCCGCGCACGCGCTCGACCACCTGGCGCAGGTGCTCCGGGGTCGTGCCGCAGCAGCCGCCGACCAGGGACAGTCCGTACTCCCGTACGAAGGTCTCATGGGCGTCCGCGAGCTCGGCGGGGGAGAGGGGGTAGTGCGCGCCGTCCTTGCCCAGGACCGGCAGGCCGGCGTTGGGCATGGCCGAGACGCGGGTACGGGCGTGCCGCGAGAGATAGCGCAGGTGTTCGCTCATCTCGGCCGGCCCGGTGGCGCAGTTGAGGCCGATCATGTCGATGCCCAGCGGCTCCAGGGCGGTCAGCGCCGCGCCGATCTCGGAGCCCAGGAGCATCGTGCCGGTGGTCTCCACCGTCACCTGGACGAGCAGCGGAAGGTCCGCGCCCAGGGACTCCATGGCGCGCCGCGCGCCGATGACCGAGGCCTTGGTCTGGAGCAGGTCCTGGGTGGTCTCCACCAGGACCGCGTCGACGCCGCCGGCGACCAGCCCCTCGACGTTCTGCTGGTAGGCGTCGCGCAGGCCGGCGTACGGGGCGTGACCGAGCGTCGGCAGCTTGGTGCCCGGGCCCACCGAGCCCAGCACCCAGCGGGTCCGCCCGTCGCGGGCGGTGAAGTCGTCGGCGGTCTCGCGGGCGACGCGGGCGCCCGCCTCGGACAGCTCGAAGATGCGGTGCGCCACGTCGTACTCGCCGAGGGCGGCGAGGTTGGCGCCGAAGGTGTTGGTCTCCACGCAGTCCACGCCCACCGCGAAGTACGCCTCGTGGACGGAGCGGACGATGTCGGGACGGGTGACGTTCAGGATCTCGTTGCAGCCTTCGAGCTGCTCGAAGTCCTCCATGCTCGGATCCTGCGCCTGGAGCATCGTGCCCATGGCCCCGTCGGCCACGACGACCCGGGAGGCGAGCGCCTCCCGCAGTTCGGAGGCTCGGGCGGTGCTTGCGGTCGATGGCGTGTACGAGGCCATGGAAGTGCTCCCGGGGTTGCGACGGCTGTCGGCTTTGCGCCCTCCGGAAGAAGGCGCACGCCGTCAGCGTAACCGCAGCAACCGGAATTCGGGCGGGTGTCCCACCCTTCGGATACGGGTCGGATACGCGGGGGACGGGGCCGGGCGCGGGGCCCGGAGCGCCTCGGCGATCATGGTCCAGCCGCCGGTCAGCTATCTCCTGGTCGGCATCGGCCGATAGTGTTCAGCAATGCCGAACGGGCATTTCGGAGGAGGATGAGCGATGGCACGGACCATCCAGTCGCTCGAACGGGCGGCAGCGATGCTGCGGCTGCTCGCGGGGGGCGAACGACGGCTGGGACTGTCCGATGTGGCCTCCGCACTCGGGCTGGCCAAGGGCACCGCCCACGGCATCCTGCGCACCCTGCAGCAGGAGGGCTTCGTCGAGCAGGACCCCGCCTCGGGGCGCTACCAGCTCGGCGCCGAGCTGCTGCGCCTGGGCAACAGCTACCTGGACGTACACGAACTGCGTGCCCGCGCCCTGCTGTGGGCGGACGACCTGGCCCGCTCCAGCGGCGAGAGCGTCTACCTGGGCGTCCTGCACCAGCAGGGGGTGCTGATCGTCCACCACGTCTTCCGGCCGGACGACAGCCGGCAGGTGCTGGAGGTCGGCGCCATGCAGCCGCTGCACAGCACGGCCCTGGGCAAGGTGCTGTGCGCCTACGACCCGGTGGCGCACAGCCAGCTGCTGGAGGCCGAGCGCGAGGCGTTCACCGTGCGGACGGTCACCGCGCTGCCCGACCTGGAGGGCGTGCTGGACCTGACCCGCGCCCGCGGCTGGGCCGCGGACGTCGAGGAGACCTGGGAGGGTGTGGCCTCGGTGGCCGCCCCCATCCACGACCGGCACCGGATGCCCGTGGGGGCCGTCGGCGTCATGGGCGCGGTGGAGCGGGTCTGTGAGGACGGCGAGCTGCGGGCGCAGCTGGTCGCCGCCGTCCGGGACTGCGCGCGCGCCGTCTCCCGCGACCTGGGAGCCGGTCGCTTCTGACCCCGGGGACTTTGTTGTGCCCGGTGGTGACTACCGGGTACTACTGGTCGGTAACCGATCGTGTCCGGTACGGCAGTTTTCAGCCACTCCTGCCTAGAGTTTTCGGTCACAGGACTCTTGACGAGCCCTTAACCGTGCAGAAAACTGCCGTGCATCGGTCGGCATTGTCGAACACCTAACGACAATATTCGCTATGGTGGACACTGCCGCGGGCCGATCGAAGCTCTCCATCGGAGAGCTGCGGACCACCCGGAGGGACCTGGGGGTCCGCCTTCCCCTGGACGAAGGACAAAGGAGTCGCGGGTGTCCAGCTCCGACATCTTCACCGGTGAGCTCATCGGTACCGCAGTGTTGATCCTGCTCGGCGGTGGCGTCTGCGCCGCCGTCACCCTGAAGCGTTCGAAGGCACAGAACGCCGGCTGGCTCGCCATCACGTTCGGCTGGGGCTTCGCCGTGCTCACCGGTGCGTACATCGGCGCCAAGTCAGGTGCGCACCTCAACCCCGCCGTCACCCTCGGCCTCGCCATCGACGGCGGCGTCAAGTGGAGCGACGTTCCGCTCTACATCGGCTCCCAGATGCTGGGCGCGATGATCGGTGCGACGCTGGTCTGGCTCGCCTACTACGGCCAGTTCAAGGCCCATCTGACGGACCCCGAGCTCGTCTCGACGCTCAACCCGGCCGAGGGCATGGTCGACCAGACCGCGACCCCGCAGGCCGGCCCGGTGCTGGGCATCTTCTCCACCGGCCCCGAGATCCGCAACGTGGTGCAGAACCTCGTCACCGAGATCATCGGCACCGCCGCCCTGGTGCTCTTCATCCTCTGCATGGGTCTGACCAAGGGCCTGGCCGTCAGCGGCACGGGCACCCTGATGGTGGCCTTCGTCGTCGTCGGCATCGGCCTCTCGCTCGGCGGCCCGACCGGTTACGCGATCAACCCCGCCCGCGACCTCGGCCCGCGCATCGTGCACGCGCTGCTGCCGCTGCCCAACAAGGGCGGTTCAGACTGGCGCTATGCCTGGATCCCGGTCGTCGGCCCGCTCGCCGGCGCCGCCCTGGCCGCAGGCATCCACAAGATCGCGTTCTGACCGCATCCGCCGAGACCCTTCAGACCTGTAGGAGCAGACACACCATGACCGACGCGCACATGCAGGGCCCGTTCATCGCGGCGATCGACCAGGGCACCACCTCCTCCCGCTGCATCGTCTTCGACCGCGACGGCCGCATCGTCTCCGTCGACCAGAAGGAGCACGAGCAGATCTTCCCGAAGCCGGGCTGGGTCGAGCACGACGCCACGGAGATCTGGACCAACGTCCAGGAGGTCGTCGCCGGCGCCGTCGAGAAGGCGGGCATCACCGCCGCCGACGTCAAGGCCATCGGCATCACCAATCAGCGCGAGACCACGCTGATGTGGGACAAGAACACGGGCGAGCCGGTCTACAACGCCATCGTCTGGCAGGACACCCGCACCGACGCGCTCTGCAAGGAGCTCGGCCGCAACGTCGGCCAGGACCGTTTCCGCCGCGAGACGGGCCTGCCGCTGGCCTCGTACTTCTCCGGCCCCAAGGTCCGCTGGCTGCTGGACAACGTCGAGGGCCTGCGCGAGCGCGCCGAGGCCGGCGACATCCTCTTCGGCACCATGGACTCCTGGGTCATCTGGAACCTCACCGGCGGTGCCGAGGGCGGCGTCCACGTCACGGACGTCACCAACGCCTCCCGCACCATGCTGATGAACCTGCGCAAGCTGGAGTGGGACGACCGCATCCTGTCCTCCATGGAGATCCCGGCCGCCGTGCTGCCGGAGATCCGCTCCTCCGCCGAGGTCTACGGCACTGCCAAGGGCGGCGCCCTGGCCGGCGTCCCCGTCGCCTCCGCGCTCGGCGACCAGCAGGCCGCCCTCTTCGGCCAGACCTGCTTCGACCAGG
Organism: Streptomyces sp. SCA2-17; assembly: GCF_044336695.1. Taxonomy (NCBI): domain Bacteria; kingdom Bacillati; phylum Actinomycetota; class Actinomycetes; order Kitasatosporales; family Streptomycetaceae; genus Streptomyces; species Streptomyces sp. SCA2-17. Next base: position 959,013 of record NZ_CP117521.1, on the reverse strand, counting down.
GCGAGGCCAAGTCGACCTACGGCACCGGCACGTTCATGCTGATGAACACCGGTGACGAGCCCGTCCAGTCGTACAACGGCCTGCTGACCACCGTCGGCTACCGCATCGGCGACCAGAAGCCCGTCTACGCCCTCGAAGGCTCCATCGCCGTCACCGGCTCCCTCGTGCAGTGGATGCGCGACCAGATGGGCCTGATCAAGAGCGCCGCCGAGATCGAGACGCTCGCCAGCTCCGTCGAGGACAACGGCGGCGCCTACTTCGTGCCGGCCTTCTCCGGCCTGTTCGCCCCCTACTGGCGCTCCGACGCGCGCGGTGTCATCGCGGGCCTGACCCGCTACGTCACCAAGGCGCACATCGCCCGCGCCGTGCTCGAGGCCACCGCCTGGCAGACCCGCGAGATCACCGACGCCATGACCAAGGACTCCGGCGTCGAGCTGACCGCACTCAAGGTCGACGGCGGCATGACCTCCAACAACTTGCTGATGCAGACCCTCTCGGACTTCCTGGACGCACCCGTCGTGCGCCCGATGGTCGCCGAGACGACCTGCCTCGGCGCTGCCTACGCCGCCGGCCTGGCCGTCGGCTTCTGGCCGGACACCGACGCCCTGCGCGCCAACTGGCGCCGGGCCGCCGAGTGGACCCCCCGCATGGACGCGGACACGCGTGACCGCGAGTACAAGAGCTGGCTCAAGGCCGTCGAGCGGACCATGGGCTGGATCGAGGACGAGGAGTAATCATGACAACCCCGCAGAGCGTTCCGACCCTGGGAACGCACCCGGCTGCCGGCGCCAACCCGGGCCGAGCCGAGACCCGGGAACGGCTGTCCAAGGCGACGTACGACCTCCTGGTGATCGGTGGCGGCATCCTGGGCACCTCGGTGGCCTGGCACGCCGCGCAGTCCGGCCTGCGGGTCGCGATGGTGGACGCCGGCGACTTCGCCGGCGCCACCTCCTCCGCCTCCTCCAAGCTCGTCCACGGCGGTCTGCGCTACCTGCAGACCGGCGCGGTCAAGCTGGTCGCGGAGAACCACCACGAGCGCCGGGTGCTGGCCAAGGACGTGGCCCCGCACCTGGTCAACCCGCTCACCTTCTACCTGCCCGTGTACAAGGGCGGCCCGGTCGGCGCGGCCAAGCTCGGCGCCGGTGTCTTCGCCTACTCGGCGCTGTCCGCCTTCGGCGACGGCGTCGGCAAGGTGATCTCGCCGGCCAAGGCCAAGGCCGACAACCCCGGTCTGCGCACGGACAACCTGAAGGCCGTCGCGGTCTACTACGACCACCAGATGAACGACTCCCGCGTTGCCGTCATGACGGTCCGCGCGGCCGTCGAGTCCGGTGCCGTGGTGCTCAACCACGCCGAGGTGACCGGCCTGCGCTTCACGCACGGCAAGGTCACCGGCGCCGAGCTCAAGGACCGCCTGGACGGCACCGAGTTCGGCATCGACGCGCGCGTCGTCCTCAACGCCACCGGCCCGTGGGTGGACCACCTGCGCAAGCTGGAAGACAAGGGCGCCGCGCCGTCGATCCGGCTCTCCAAGGGCGCGCACATCGTGATGAAGCGCAAGTCGCCGTGGAAGGCCGCCATGGCCACCCCGATCGACAAGTACCGCATCACCTTCGCCCTGCCGTGGGAGGACCAGCTCCTGCTGGGCACCACCGACACCCAGTACGAGGGCGACCCGGCGGACGTCCGCGCCACCGAGGCGGACATCCAGCAGATCCTCGACGAGGCGGCGTTCTCCATCCAGGACGCGGACCTCGACCGCGACCTCATGACGTACGCCTTCGCCGGCCTGCGCGTGCTGCCCGGCGGCCCGGGCGACGTCGCCCAGGCCAAGCGCGAGACGGTCGTCTCCGAGGGCAAGGGCGGCATGCTCTCCGTCGCCGGCGGCAAGTGGACGACCTACCGTCACATCGGCCGCACGGTCATGAAGAAGCTCGCCCAGGTGCCCGGCAGCCCGCTGACCGAGGACATGGAGCCCATCTCCAGCCTCGTGCGCCGCACCCCGCTGCCCGGCGTCGCCAACCCCAACGCGGTCGCCCACCGCCTGCTCGTCGACCGCGAGCCCGGCGCCCGCATGGACCCGCTGACCGCCCGCCACCTCGCCACCCACTACGGCTCGCTGTCCTTCGACATCGCGCGCCTGGCCAACGAGAACCCCGAGCTCGGCGAGCGCATCCACCCCGACGGCCCGGAGATCTGGGCCCAGGTCGCCTACGCCCGCGACCACGAGTGGGCCGCGACCGTCGACGACGTCCTGCGTCGCCGCACGACCCTGACCATCCGCGGCCTGGACGACGAGAACGTCCGTGCCCGCGTCAAGGACATGCTGGCCGACCAGGGCTGATCCACCGGCAGCTGCCGTACCCCCGGGGGCGGGACACCGCGTGTGTCCCGCCCCCGGGGCGTGTCCGTTTCCGCCGCAGGGCAACTGACCTGCCCTTTTTCTCGTCCCTACAGAACAGGAGAACGAGGGGGACGAGATGGAGAAGCAGGCCGGCCGGAGCCTGGTGGCCAGGGTGCGCGCCTGGCGCCCGGGCAGGAAGACGGCGATACGGGCCGTCCTGGCCCTCGTCCTGGTGGTGCTGGTGCCCGTCGTCGCCGCGGGCAGCGCCCTGCGCGCCTCGTACGCCGGAACGCCCGCCGCCGACGCCGTCACCCGCGGCCGGGACGCCGTCTGGCTCGGCCACGCGTGGCTCGACGGACGGCGCGGGCCCGCGGACATTGCCGCCCTCAAGCGCAACCTCGCCGGCACCGGCATGCGCGACCTGTACATCCACGCGGGCCCGCTGGAGCACGACGGCACCCTGCCCGCCACCGCCTATCCCGACGCCCGCCGGATGATCGGCGTCCTGCACCGCGAACTGCCCGGCATCCGCATCCAGGCCTGGCTGGGCGACAAGCTGGTGCGCCCCGGCGAGGGCTCGGGAGGCCTGCGCCTGGACGACGCGCGGGCCCGCGCCGCGGTCGTCGAGAGCGCGCGGCAGGTCATGCGGGCCGGCTTCGAGGGCGTCCATCTCGACGTCGAGCCCGTCCGCACCGGTGACCGCGACTTCCTCGCCCTGCTCGACGCCCTGCACCCGGCCGTGCGGGACGCCGGGGGAGTGCTGTCGGTCGCCGCCCAGCAGATCGACCCGGTGCCCGCGATGCACGCCGCCGCCCGCCTGGCCGGCAGCCCCAAGTGGTGGACGCAGCGCTACTTTGCCCAAGTCGCCCGGCGCACCGACCAGATCGCGGTCATGTCCTACGACACGGCCCTGCCGGTCGAGAGCCTCTACGGCGGCTACGTCGCCCGGCAGACGGAGCTCGCCCTCCAGGTCACGCCCGCCGGCACCGACCTGCTGATGGGCCTGCCCTTCTACCACACGGACGATCTGGGCCACCACGGTCACGCCGAGACCGCCGCGGCGGCCGTCCGCGGCGCACGGCTCGGCCTGTCCCGCGAGGACCGCGCACGCTCGCACTTCGGGCTCGCGCTCTACGTGGACTTCGCCGCCACCGAGGACGACTGGCGTGCCTACCGGAACGGCTGGGGGGCAAGGGGCTGAGGAAGAGCCCGTACAGGGGCTGCGACCGGGCAGCAGGGAAGTCGTAGTCTTGGGGTCGCACAACAGAGCAGCAGAAGAATCCGCAGGGAACAGCAACCGGAGCCGCCGCAGGGGGCCCGGTCGGAAGGAGGCGCTGGGTGATCGAGCTTGAGGGGGTTCCCGAGCTGATCGACCCGGTCATGATCTGTGCCTTCGAGGGCTGGAACGACGCGGGGGACGCCGCCTCCAGCGCGGTCGCGCACCTGGACCGGGAGTGGAAGGGCGAGGTCTTCGGCGCGCTCGACGCGGAGGACTACTACGACTTCCAGGTCAACCGCCCCACCGTCTGGCTCGACGGCGGAGTCCGCAAGGTCACGTGGCCGACGACCAGGCTGTCCGTCGTGCGCACCGGCGGCGACGGCAAGGGCTCCTCGCGCGACCTCGTGCTGGTCCGCGGGATCGAGCCCAGCATGCGCTGGCGCTCGTTCTGCAACGAGATCCTGGGCTTCGCCCACGAGCTCGGCGTGGAGCTGGTGGTGGTCCTGGGCTCGCTGCTCGGGGACACCCCGCACACCCGCCCCGTCCCGGTCAGCGGCGTCACCTCCGACCCCGACCTCGCGCGGACCATGGACCTGGAGGAGTCCCGCTACGAGGGCCCGACCGGGATCGTCGGCATCCTCCAGGAGGCCTGCACCCACGCCGGCGTCCCGGCGGTGAGCCTGTGGGCCGCCGTCCCGCACTACGTCTCGCAGCCGCCGAACCCGAAGGCCACCCTGGCGCTCCTGAACCGCCTGGAGGACCTGATCGACCTGCGCATCCCGCTCGGCGAGCTGCCGGAGGACGCGCGGGCCTGGCAGCTGGGCGTGGACCAGCTGGCGGCCGAGGACAGCGAGGTCGCCGAGTACGTGCAGTCCCTGGAGGAGGCGCGCGACACGGCCGACCTGCCGGAGGCGTCCGGGGAGGCCATCGCTCGCGAGTTCGAGCGCTATCTGCGCCGCCGCGACCCGCAGTCCGGCGACGGCTCGTACCTGCGCGACACCACCAGCGGGCGCACGCGCCCGCAGCGGTCGCCGAAGGACGAGCAGCCGGCGGCCGAGGAGGAGCCCGAGGGCCCTGAGGACGAGGCCTGAGGACGAGGTCTGAGTGACGAATCCCCGATATTGAAGAGACGTCCGCAACCGTCCGCCGTACACTTGTCGGTCCGGTGAAGGCCGGTTCGCACAGCCCCGCCGCGGGCCGCGCGAGCCGGCCTTCTCGTCCCCCAGGAGGTGTGCCCCGGATGACCAGCAGCATCACCGTCGCCCCGCCCCGTACGGCCGCGGGCGGAGCCCTGCAGGCGGTCCTGCTCGACATGGACGGCACCCTCGTCGACACCGAGGGCTTCTGGTGGGAAGTGGAGGTCGCCGTCTTCGCCGAGCTGGGCCACCAGCTGCTGGAGGAGTACCGCGAGGTCGTCGTCGGCGGCCCGATGGCGCGCAGCGCCTCCTTCCTCATTCAGGCCACGGGCGCGAAGATCGCCCTGACGGAGCTCACCGTCCTGCTCAACACGCGCTTCTCCGAGATGATCGGGCGCGGCGTGCCGCTGATGCCGGGCGCCCGGCGGCTGCTCGCCGAGCTCGCCGCCCACAAGATCCCCACCGCCCTGGTCTCGGCCTCGCACCGCGAGATCATCGACCGCGTGCTGCTGTCCCTGGGCCCGGAGCACTTCGCGCTGACCGTCGCGGGCGACGAGATGGAGCGCACCAAGCCGCACCCCGACCCGTATCTGCTGGCGGCCGCCCGGCTCGGGGCGGAGCCCGGCCGGTGCGCGGTCGTGGAGGACACCCTGACCGGGGTGACGGCCGCGGAGGCGGCCGGCTGCCGGGTGGTCGCGGTCCCGTCAGTGGCGCCCATCCCGCCCGCCGCCGGGCGGACCGTCGTCGGCTCCCTCGAAGAAGTGGATCTCGGTTTTCTCCGTGGCCTGATCACGGGAATGCACCGGCCCGTGTACTGAGCGTGCCACGGGGAAAGTTCAAGGAACTCTGGGCGCCGGAACGAGTGTTTTCCGTGACGAATGCGGTGACTTAATTCCCGCGGCCGCACGGAAGCCGCCCGAGTGACCTTCGTCACCGCCCATGGCGGCGGAGCGTGCGGGACCGATCACTCGACGGGCCCTTCGCCCGGGTAGAAGCGCACCCTTGTGTCCCGATTGATGATCGAGTGCGCGAATCGTTCCGGCGTCCGGATATCGCGAAGCGCCGCCCTTGTTATCGCCGCGTGATATCGCGTCAACTTCTCCGTGTTCCAGCGCCACCGGCCCCCGGCACTAATCTTTTCGCGAGAACTTCACGGCTTGCCCGTGGCCCGCGCACCGGTCGTCGGTAGGGTCCCGGGAACCGATCGCACCACAGGGAGAACCCCGCACAATGAACCGCAAGACGTTGGTGCTGCCGACCGTGGCAGCCCTGCTGGCCCCCGTGCTCGTCGCCTGTGGCGGGAGCGGCGGAGCCGGCAAGGGCGGCGGCGCCATCGTCATCGGCACCACCGACCGGTTCGAGGAGACGACGGACGCCCCCGCGCCGTTCGATCCGGCCGCCGCGTACGACATCGGCGCCTGGAACGTCCTCCACAGCACGTTCCAGACCCTGCTGCGGCTGCCCCGCTCCGGCACCAACCCGGTCCCCGACGCCGCCTCCAAGTGCGCCTGGAGCGACCGCAAGAACGAGCAGTTCCGTTGCACCCTGCGCAGCGGCCTGAAGTTCTCGAACGGGCACGCGCTCACCGCCGAGGACGTCAAGTTCTCCATCGACCGCGCCCGCGCCATCAACTTCGAGAACGGCCCGGTCTCGCTGCTCAGCAACATCGACCGGGTGGAGACGCCGGGCGAGCTGGAGGTCGTCTTCCAGCTGAAGACGCCCGACGCGACCTTCCCGCAGAAGATCGCCACCCCCGCCGCCGCCATCGTCGACGCCGAGTCCTACGACAAGAACAAGCTCGACAACGGCTTCAAGGTCGTCGGCTCCGGCCCGTACACGCTCCAGACCGAGGAGAAGGACGGCCGCGTCGTCAAGGCCGTCCTCAACCGCAACAAGAGCTACCAGGGCGCCGTCGAGCCGCAGAACGACAAGGTCGAGATGCGCTTCTACGACGACGCCGGGTCGATGGAGAAGGCCCTGAAGTCGGGCGGCATCGACATCATGAACCGCACCCTGTCCCCGGACCAGGTCAGCCGCCTGCGCGGCGAGGCGAGCAAGGACGTCAAGCTGCTCGAGGCCCCCGGCCAGGAGATCAGCTACCTCGCCTTCAACACCGACGACCCGGCGGTGAAGAACAAGGCCGTCCGCCAGGCCATGGCCCAGGTCGTCGACCGCCCGGCGCTGGCCCGCGACTCCTACGACCGCACCAACGACCCGCTGTACTCGCTGGTGCCCATGGGCATCACCGGTCACCAGAACTCGTTCTCCAACAAGTACGGCGACCCCAGCGCGGAGAAGGCCCGCGGCATCCTGCGCGCCGGCAACGTCAGCACCCCCGTGCCGCTCACCCTCACCTACACCACCGACCACTACGGTGAGGCCACCGAGAAGTCCTTCAAGACCCTGCAGAAGCAGCTGAACGACAGCGGGCTGTTCAGCGTCAAGCTCCAGGGCAAGGAGTGGTCCGAGTTCCGCCCCGAGGCCGCCGCCGGCAAGTACTCCGTCTACGGCATGGGCTGGTTCCCCGACTTCCCGGACCCTGACAACTTCGTCGCCCCGTTCGTCGGCAAGGACAACTTCCTCCGCTCGCCGTACCGGAACAGCAAGATCAGCAATGAGCTGATCCCCGACTCCCGCGAGGCCGCGCAGCGCGAGGCGGCGGCCAAGTACTTCCAGCAGGCTCAGGACATCGTCGCCGACGAGGTGCCGGTGCTGCCGCTGTGGCAGGGCAAGCAGTACGTGGCGGCCCGGGAGAACGTCACCGGTGCCGAGTGGGCGCTCAACTCCGCCTCGGAGATGCAGCCGTGGGAACTCGCCCGCGGCGTCTGAGGCCCCTGAGCCCGTCGCCCCGGCTCCGCCGGCGACGTGTTCGTAATTTGTTCAGAGACGAACAAGGAAACTGTGAGGAACGTGCACGTGAGGAAACGTGACCAGTGGCTTGCCGCCCCGCTCGGCGCGGGGCTCGCCGCCGCCCTGCTCACCGGGTGCGGTTCGGAAGACGGCAACGCGGGCGGCACCGGTGAGTCGGTGGTCATGGGGATGTCCGACGAGGTCGTCTCCACCGACCCGGCATCCGGCTACGACCCGGGCTCGTGGGTGGTCTTCAACAACGTCTTCCAGTCGCTGATGAGCTTCCCCAAGGGGAGCACCATCCCTCAGCCGGACGCTGCCGACAAGTGCAGCTTCAAGGACGAGAGCAGCACCGTCTACCAGTGCACCCTCAAGGAGGGGCTCAAGTTCAGCAACGGCCACGACCTCACCTCCGAGGACGTCGCCTACTCCTTCAACCGCACCCTGAAGATCAACGACAAGAAGGGTCCCGCTTCGGCCCTGCTGTCCTCGATCAAGAACATCAGGACGCCGGACAAGCTGAACGTCGTCTTCGAGCTCAAGCGCTCCGACGCCACCTTCCCGCAGAAGATCGCCTCCGGCGCCGGCTCGATCGTGGACCACCAGGAATACCCCCTGGACAAGCTCCGCACCGACGGCAAGGCGGTCGGCTCCGGCGTCTACAAGCTGGACTCGTACGACGAGAAGCAGGCCAAGTTCTCCGTCAACAAGAACTACAAGGGCGGTGCGGTCGTCCAGAACAGCGGCCTCACCATGAAGCTCTTCCACGGCGAGCAGGCCGAGCTGAAGGACGCCGTCCAGAAGGGCGACATCGACCTCGCCTACCGTGGTCTGGCCATGAAGGACATCGCCGACCTCGACGCCGCGGCCGGCAAGCACAACCTCAAGGTCGTCGAGGGCACCAGCGCCGAAGTCCAGCACCTGGTGTTCAACACCAAGGACCCGGTGGTCGGCAAGGTCGGCGTCCGCAAGGCCATCGCCTACCTGATCGACCGCAGCGCCCTCGTCCGCGACGTCTACAAGCGCACCGCCGAGCCGCTGTACTCGATCGTCCCCAGCGGCATCACCGGTCACAAGACCTCGTTCTACGACACCTACGGCGACCGGCCGCAGCCCGAGAAGGCCTCCGCCGCCCTGAACTCCGCCGGCATCAAGGACAAGGTCAAGCTCACCCTGTGGGCCACCCCGGTCCGCTACGGCCCCGGCACCGTCCCGGAGTTCCAGGAGATCGCCCGGCAGCTCAACAAGAGCGGCCTCTTCGAGGCGGACGTGAAGTCCGTCCCGCTGGCGGAGTACGAGCAGGGCATCGCCGCCGGCAAGTACGGCGTCTACGTGAAGGGCTGGGTCCCCGACTACCCGGACCCCGACAACTTCACCGCGCCCTTCTTCGGCGAGGACAACGTGGTCTCCAACAACTACGAGTCCAAGGAGATCACCAGCCGCATCCTGGCCACCGCCGCCAACGGCAGCCGGCCCTCCACGGTCAGCGACTACGCCAAGGTGCAGAACACCGTCGCCCAGGACGTACCGCTGCTCCCGCTGTGGCAGGGCAAGCAGTACGCCGTGGCCAGCGAGCGCATCTCCGGTCTCCAGTGGACCCTCGACGCCTCGACCGTCTTCCGTTTCTGGGAGATCAGCAAGAGCGCCAAGGGCTGACCGGCTCACCACGCACACGTGCCCTCCCCCGGACGTCCGGGGGAGGGCACCGTGCTTTTCCGTGCTTCCTGGGCCGGCGGCTACTGCGCGCCCGGCCGCACCAGACCGCTCTCGTACGCGTAGACCGCCGCCTGCACGCGGTCCCGCAGCCCGAGCTTCGTCAGGACGTGCCCCACGTGCGTCTTCACCGTGGTCTCGCTGACGAACAGATCCGCCGCGATCTCCGCGTTCGACAGGCCGCGCGCCACCAGCTTCAGCACCTCGACCTCGCGGTCCGTCAGCGTGTGCAGCGTGTCCGGCAGCGGCTCCTCGCCCGACGGCAGGTGGCCCGCGTACTTGTCCAGCAGCCGGCGCGTGATGCTCGGCGCCAGCATCGCCTCGCCGCCCGCCACCACCCGGATCGCCTGCACCAGCTCATTGGCCGGCGCGTCCTTCAGCAGGAAGCCGCTCGCCCCCGCGCGCAGCGCCTCCACCACGTACTCATCGAGGTCGAAGGTGGTCAGCACCAGCACCTTCGCCGGGCCGTTCCGGTCCGGGCCGGTGATCTGGCGCGTCGCCTCGACGCCGTCCATCCGGGGCATCCGGATGTCCATCAGGACCACATCCGGCTGCAGGGCCCGCACCTGATCCAGCGCCTGCAGACCGTCCCCCGCCTCGCCCACCACCGCGAGGTCCTGTTCCGCTTCGAGAATCATCCGGAAGCCGGTGCGCAGCAGCGGCTGGTCGTCGACCAGTAGGACGCGGATCGCCACAGGAACTCCTTCGTTAGACCGCGTCCATTCTGCCCTGAGCCGTCCCCTGCGGGGGCACCCGGCCGTCGCGCTGCGCCACGACCGGCAGCGGATACGGCGGGGGAGTGCCGCCGAACTCCGGGCACACCGCCTGGTGGTCGCACCAGCCGCACAGCTTCGTCGGCCGGGGCCGCCACTCACCGGTCTCCGTGGCCAGCACGATCGCGTCCCACAGGGCCCGCAGCTTGCGCTCGACCGCCCGCAGCTCGTCCTCCACCGGGTCGTACGTGAGCACGTCCCCGCTGCCGAGGTAGACCAGCTGGAGCCGGCGCGGCACCCGGCCCTTCAGCTTCCACAGCACCAGCGCGTAGAACGTCATCTGGAACAGCGCCCCGTCACGGAACTGCGGGGGCGGGGCCTTGCCCGTCTTGTAGTCCACGATGCGCACGTCGCCCGTCGGGGCCACATCCACCCGGTCGATGAAACCGCGCAGCAGCGGGCCCGACTCCAGCGCCGTCTCCACGTACAGCTCGCGCTCCGCGGGCTCCAGCCGCGTCGGGTCCTCCAGCGTGAACCAGCGCTCGACCAGCCGCTCCGCCTCGCCCAGCCACTTCGCCAGCAGCTCCGGGTCGTGCGCGCCGTCCTCACCGTGGAACAGCTCGGCCAGCTCCGGGCGGGAGGCCAGCAACCGCTCCCATTCGCCGGGCACCAGCCCCCTGGCCCGCTCCGTCGTCCGCTCCGCCGCGGGAGCGTCGAAGAGCCGCTCCAGCACCGCGTGCACCACCGTGCCGCGGGTGGCCGCGGCGCTCGGCTTCTCCGGCAGCCGGTCGATCACCCGGAACCGGTACAGCAGCGGGCACTGCATGAAATCGCCCGCCCGCGACGGCGAGAGCGCCTTCGGCCGTCCCGCTCCCGTACCCGTCTCCGCAGGCCCGCGGCGCGCTTCCGCCCCGGCCTGCCCGGCGGGGGCCCCACTGTCCATACCCATGACAGAAAACCCTAAGGCCCGCCACCGACAGCCGGCGTCATACCATCGACCACAGACCCCTTCGCACTGCATGATCGGAACAGCACCCGGTCACCAGCGAGGGCCGCATCGGACGAGGGGACACCGTGGAGAACAGCGGGCAGAGCAGGTCCGGCGGCGGGGACGCCGGTGACCGGCACGAGCCCGGCAAGCCCCCGCCCGAACGCCGCCGCGAGAGCGGCGGCGGCATCCTCATGGGCCGCCCCTTCGGGGTACCCGTCTACGTGGCCCCCAGCTGGTTCCTCGTCGCCGCCCTCATCACCTGGGTCTTCGGAGGCCAGCTCGACCGCGTGCTCCCCGAGCTCGGCCGCGCCCGCTACCTCGTCTCCCTCTTCTTCGCCGTCGCCTTCTACGCCTCGGTCCTCGTCCACGAGCTCGCCCACACCGTCGCCGCGCTCCGCTTCAAGCTCCCCGTGCGCCGCATCCAGCTCCAGTTCTTCGGCGGGGTCTCCGAGATCGAGAAGGAGACCGAGACCCCCGGCCGCGAATTCGTCCTCGCCTTCGTCGGCCCCCTGCTCTCCCTCGTCCTCGCCGGCGTCTTCTACCTCGGCCTGCTCGCCGTCGAGCCCGGCACCGTCCCCGGCGTCCTGCTCGCCGGCCTGATGGTCTCCAACCTGCTCGTCGCCGCCTTCAACCTGCTCCCCGGCCTCCCCCTGGACGGCGGCCGCATGCTCCGCGCCGTCGTCTGGAAGATCAGCGGCAAGCCCATGACCGGCACCGTCGCCGCCGCCTGGATCGGCCGCGCCCTCGCCGTCGCCGTCCTCATCGGCCTGCCCCTGCTCACCCGCGCCGGCGGCGGCCTCGGCAGTTCCGGCGCGAGCCTCGGCGGCCTCGACTCCCTCACCGACGCCCTCCTCGCGGCGATCCTCGCCGCCATCATCTGGACCGGCGCCGGCAACAGCCTCCGCATGGCCCGCCTGCGCGAGCGCCTCCCCGGCCTCCGCGCCCGCGTCCTCACCCGCCGCGCCGTTCCCGTCGAGGCCGCCACGCCCCTCTCCGAGGCCCTGCGCCGCGCCGGGGAGGCCGGCGCCCGGGCCCTCGTCGTCGTCGACGGCCAGGGCCGCCCCACCGCCCTCGTCCGCGAGGCCGCCATCGCCGGCGTCCCCGAGCACCGCCGCCCCTGGGTCGCCGTCAGCGCCCTCGCCCAGGACCTCAAGGACGGCATGCGCGTCCCCGCCGACCTCGCCGGCGAAGAGCTCCTCGACACCCTCCGTGCCACCCCCGCCACCGAGTACCTGGTCGTGGAGCCGGGCGGAGAGGTCTACGGCGTGTTGTCGGCCTCCGACGTCGAGCGGGCCTTCGTGGCCGCCATGTCCCGCCCTTCCTCCTCGGCCCGCACGCCCTCCTGAAGCCGCGCACGGGGCCCGTCACAGGGCCTGGGCAGCGGCGCCGTGTCCGTACGCCCGCCGGATGACGGGTAGGCTGGGCACATGTCCGAACCGACCGGTGCCGCCCGCCGTCGCGGGCCCTTCCAGGTCGGGGACCAGGTCCAGCTCACCGACCCCAAGGGACGCCACTACACCTTCACGCTCGAAGCCGGGAAGCAGTTCCACACCCACAAGGGTGCCTTCCCCCACGACGAGCTGATCGGTGCCCCCGAAGGCAGTGTTGTCCGTACCACGGGAAACGTCGCCTACCTCGCGCTGCGCCCCCTGCTCCCCGACTACGTCCTGTCCATGCCCCGCGGTGCCGCCGTGGTCTACCCCAAGGACGCGGGGCAGATCCTGGCCTTCGCCGACATCTTCGCCGGCGCCCGCGTCGTCGAGGCCGGGGTGGGCTCCGGCTCGCTCAGCGCCTTCCTGCTGCGCGCCATCGGTGACCAGGGCATGCTGCACTCCTACGAGCGCCGCGCGGACTTCGCCGAGATCGCCCAGGGGAACGTCGAGCGCTACTTCGGCGGCCCGCACCCCGCCTGGCAGCTGACCGTCGGCGACCTCCAGGACAACCTGTCCGACACGGACGTCGACCGCGTCATCCTCGACATGCTCGCCCCCTGGGAGTGCCTGGAGGCCGTCTCCAAGGCGCTCGTCCCCGGCGGCATCCTCTGCTGCTACGTGGCGACGACCACCCAGCTCGCCCGGACCGTCGAGTCGATCCGCGAGATCGGCTGCTTCGCCGAGCCGCAGCCGTGGGAGTCGATGATCCGCAACTGGCACGTCGAGGGCCTGGCCGTCCGGCCGGACCACCGCATGATCGGCCACACCGGCTTCCTGGTCACCGCCCGCCGCCTCGCGGACGGCGTCGAGCCGCCCATGCGCCGCCGCCGCCCCGCCAAGGGCGCCTACGGCGACGACTACGAAGGCCCCAACAAGGGCTGACCCCGAACGCCGCGTGCCCGGCACGCACGGCGCCGCCCCCGGACCCCCCGCACCGCGGGGAACTCGGGGGCGGCGCCTCTTCGTTCGGCTCACCCGCCCGGCTTCGCCCGGTGGATTCCGGCTGCCTTTCTCCGGTCTTTTTCCGGCGTGCCCGCTGTTCACCGGTACGCGGTGATGTGGCACGATGCTGATCACTTCCGCATCTCCAGCATTCCCCGCAGTCACCGCCTCCAGGAGTCAGCGCGCGTGCAGCCACCGGCCGGCAGTCTTCACCCAGACCGTGCTCATCCCGACCCCGAGCCCGCCGAGCCCCTCCCGCACACCCGCCCCGGGCCCGTGCACTGGGTGGTCACCGCAGTGGCCCTGGCCGCCGTGATCGCCGTCGCCTGCCTCACCGGCCCCCGCGAGGACCCGGCCCCCGCCCGCGCCGTCGCACCGGCCGCGGCCACCCGGGCCCCCGACGCGCTCGCCGCCCGCTATCCGCTCGAGTGCGGCCCCGGCGGCGGCCCCGACGTGGTCCAGCAGATCACCTCGGACCTGGACCACGACGGCCGGCCGGAGACCGTGGCCGTCGTGCGGTGCCGCGCCGGCGGCGGCACCCCGCCCAGCGGGGTCTACCTGCTCGCCGAGCCCCGTGAGTACGGTGAGCCGCCGCGCGTCCTCGCGACCCTCGTCGACCCCGGGGAGAAGATGACCGTCACCGGTCTCAGCGTCACCGAGGGCATCGTTTCGGCCACTCTGCTCGGCTACTCGTCCCCGAGCGTGCCGCGTTGCTGCCCGGACATGCAGCGGACCGTCGAATGGCACTGGCAGAACGGGAAGTTCGTCGTCCGGCCCCATCCGGTCGCGGGGAGTGTGTGATCCGTTACTCGGCGTCGGGGCCGTAGATCTCCACCTTGTCCGAAATGCGGCGTACATGAATACAGTCGCCCGGGCACTCCTTCGCGGAGTCCCGGACATCGGCGAGCAGGGTCAGCGGCACCGGCGTCGTCGCGCCGGGCTCTTGCAGCAGCTCGTCGTCGGCGCTCTTCACATAGGCCAGACCGTCGATGTCCAGCTCGAAGACCTCGGGCGCATACTGGGCGCAGATCCCGTCCCCGGTGCACAGGTCCTGGTCGATCCAGACCTCCAGGGCATCGCCCGTCGCGCCCGCCGCCTCCGTCGCGTCCCGGCCCGCCGGAGCCCCGGCCGTGCCTGCGCGGTCCTCGTTCTGCACGGTCATCTCGCCCTGCCGTTCGCTACGTATCTGAATCAATTGGAGCCAGCCCTGACGGGTGTTGACCGACTCGACGATACAACCGCCCGCTTTCCGATGTTGATGGGTGGGTATTCCCCTGCTGTGGGGACGTGCGCAAGGGTGAAGATCGGACACACTCCGACCGGGTTTGTGATCTAGGGGTTTCAACCTGCACCGGCCCAGGTAGGGTCAGGAAGCGTCCAGCTCCCCTTGGAGGAGGTGAGGACCGTGGCAGCCCACGACGACGACATGAACCGCGGCATCCGGCCGGGACGAGCGTCCGACGACCTCGCGAGCCAGGTTGCCTATTACGAGCAGGAGATCGCCGTCCTGCGACGCAAGCTCGCCGACTCTCCGCGTCACACGAGGATTCTCGAAGAGCGGATCGTCGAGCTCCAGACCAACCTGGCCGGCGTGTCCGCGCAGAACGAGCGGCTCGCCAACACCCTCCGTGAGGCGCGCGACCAGATCGTCGCCCTCAAGGAGGAGGTCGACCGGCTCGCACAGCCGCCGGCCGGCTTCGGGGTCTTCCTCAAGGCCAACGACGACGGCACGGCCGACATCTTCACCGGGGGCCGCAAGCTCCGGGTGAACGTCAGCCCGAGCGTCGAGGCGGAGGACCTCAGGCGTGGCCAGGAGGTCATGCTCAACGAAGCGCTCAACGTGGTCGAAGCCATGGAGTTCGAGCGGGCCGGGGACATCGTCACCCTCAAGGAGATCCTCGAGGACGGCGAGCGCGCCCTGGTCATCGGGCACACCGACGAGGAGCGGGTGGTGAGGCTCGCCGAGCCGCTGCTGGACACCACCATCCGTCCCGGAGACGCCCTGCTTCTGGAACCCCGTTCCGGCTACGTCTACGAGATCATCCCGAAGAGCGAGGTCGAGGAGCTCGTCCTCGAAGAGGTCCCGGACATCGACTACACCAAGATCGGCGGTCTGGGGAACCAGATCGAGCTGATCCGTGACGCGGTCGAGCTCCCCTACCTCTACCCCGACCTCTTCAAGGAGCACGAACTGCGGCCGCCCAAGGGCGTGCTGCTGTACGGGCCCCCCGGCTGCGGCAAGACGCTCATCGCCAAGGCCGTCGCCAACTCCCTTGCCAAGAAGGTCGCCGAGGTCACCGGCAAGCCCGCGGGGAAGAGCTTCTTCCTCAACATCAAGGGCCCCGAGCTCCTCAACAAGTACGTCGGGGAGACCGAGCGGCACATCCGGCTGATCTTCCAGCGGGCCAGGGAGAAGGCGAGCGAGGGCACCCCGGTCATCGTCTTCTTCGACGAGATGGACTCCCTCTTCCGCACCCGCGGGTCGGGGGTCAGCTCGGACGTCGAGAACACCATCGTCCCCCAGCTCCTCTCCGAGATCGACGGCGTCGAGGGCCTGGAGAACGTGATCGTGATCGGCGCCTCCAACCGGGAGGACATGATCGACCCGGCCATCCTGCGCCCCGGCCGTCTCGATGTGAAGATCAAGATCGAGCGCCCGGACGCCGAGGCCGCCAAGGACATCTTCTCGAAGTACCTCACCAGGACCCTGCCCATCCACGCGGACGACCTCACCGAGCACGGCGGGGACTCCGGGGCCGCCGTGGCCGGCATGATCCAGTCGGTCGTCGAGCAGATGTACGCTGAATCCGAGGAAAACCGCTTCCTCGAGGTCACCTACGCCAATGGCGACAAGGAAGTCCTCTATTTCAAGGACTTCAACTCCGGCGCCATGATCCAGAACATTGTGGACCGGGCGAAGAAGATGGCGATCAAGGCCTTCCTCGACCACAACCAGAAGGGTCTGCGCGTCTCCCACCTGCTCGCCGCCTGCGTCGACGAGTTCAAGGAGAACGAGGACCTGCCCAACACCACCAACCCGGACGACTGGGCCCGGATCTCCGGCAAGAAGGGCGAGCGGATCGTCTTCATCCGCACCCTGGTCACCGGGAAGCAGGGCGCCGACACCGGTCGCTCGATCGACACGGTGGCGAATACCGGCCAGTACCTGTAGCACCGCCGTCCGGCTGCGGATGTCCCGCCCCCGCCCTGGCGGGGGCACACCCCGGGACAACCGCGGCCGGACGCGTTTTTCCGCCGCCCGCGCCGAATTCCGCAGGTTTCCCGCCAGGATCGCGCCACGGGGAGCGTCCTTGGCCCGGGTACGCCACGAACCGGAGCAATGACTGTAATGATCTCCCCACCGCCGCAAAGCCGTTCTAGGCTCTTCGATACCGCCGCAGCGCGCGCCGGGGGAGCGAGGGCCGGACACGGACCGGATGCGCAGCGGTACTTGAGCGCCGACCCCACCAGGGGGCGCCGCCGGGCAAGGAGGGCCGCATGACCGTACGGCGAGTAATGGGCATCGAGACGGAGTACGGGATCTCCGTCCCCGGTCACCCGAACGCCAATGCCATGCTCACCTCGTCCCAGATCGTCAACGCCTACGCCGCGGCGATGCACCGGGCGCGACGCGCCCGCTGGGATTTCGAGGAGGAGAACCCGCTGCGGGACGCCCGGGGCTTCGACCTCGCCCGCGAAGCCGCGGACTCCAGCCAGCTCACCGACGAGGACATCGGCCTCGCCAACGTCATCCTGACCAACGGGGCGCGGCTCTACGTCGACCACGCCCACCCCGAGTACAGCTCGCCGGAGATCACCAACCCCCGCGACGCCGTCCTGTGGGACAAGGCCGGGGAGCGGATCATGGCCGAGGCCGCCGAGCGCGCCGCCCAGCTGCCCGGAGCCCAGCCGATCCACCTCTACAAGAACAACACCGACAACAAGGGCGCGTCCTACGGCACCCACGAGAACTACCTGATGAAGCGGGAGACCCCCTTCTCGGACATCGTGCGCCACCTGACGCCCTTCTTCGTCTCCCGCCAGGTCGTGACCGGCGCCGGCCGCGTCGGCATCGGCCAGGACGGCCACGAGCACGGCTTCCAGCTCAGCCAGCGCGCGGACTACTTCGAGGTCGAGGTGGGCCTGGAGACCACCCTCAAGCGGCCGATCATCAACACGCGCGACGAGCCGCACGCCGACGCCGAGAAGTACCGCCGGCTCCACGTGATCATCGGTGACGCGAATCTCTCCGAGATCTCCACCTACCTCAAGCTGGGCACCACCGCGCTGGTCCTGTCCATGATCGAGGACGGCTTCATCGTCTCCGACCTGGCCGTCGACCAGCCCGTCCGCACGCTCCACCAGGTCAGCCACGACCCCACCCTGCAACGCCTGATCACGCTCCGCAGCGGCCGCACGCTCACCGGCGTCCAGCTCCAGATGGAGTACTGCGAGCTGGCCCGCAAGTACGTCGAGAACCGCTTCGGGGCCGACGCCGACGAGCAGACCAAGGACGTCCTGGACCGCTGGGAGGACGTGCTGAACCGGCTGGAGCACGATCCGATGAGCCTGGCCGGCGAGCTCGACTGGGTGGCCAAGCGGGAGCTCCTGGAGGGCTACCGCCGCCGCGACGGCCTGGGCTGGGACGCGGCCCGGCTGCACCTGGTGGACCTCCAGTACGCGGACGTGCGGCCCGAGAAGGGCCTGTACAACCGTCTCGCGGCCCGCGGCAGGATGAAGCGGCTGCTGGACGAGACCGAGGTGGAGCGCGCCCGTACGGTCCCGCCCGAGGACACCCGGGCCTACTTCCGCGGCCGCTGCCTGGAGCAGTACGCGGACGACGTGGCCGCGGCCTCCTGGGACTCGGTGATCTTCGACCTCCCGGGCCGTGACTCCCTGCAACGGGTGCCCACCCTGGAGCCACTGCGCGGCACGCGCAACCACGTCAAGGAGCTCCTGGACCGCTGCCGCACCGCGGAAGAGCTGGTCCGGGTCCTCTCCGGGGGCTGAGCCAGGTCTGAGAGGGGAGCGTTCAGGGAATCATCACGGTGGTTCCGGGACGTTGTAGCAAGTGCCGGGCCGATGCCGGACCCGGGTTATAGGGTCTGATCATGCAGGCCCGAGTACGGCTGAGTACGACTGTGCACGTCCGATCTTGTACGTCGAACCGAGCGGGGTGAGGGATATGGCGACCAAGGACACCGGCGGCGGTCAGCAGAAGGCCACGCGATCCACCGAGGACGTCGAGGAACAGGCGCAGGACGCGCAGGTCTCGGAGGACCTCAAGGAGCGGCAGGAGAAGCTGTCGGACGACGTCGACTCCGTGCTGGACGAAATCGACGATGTGCTCGAGGAGAACGCCGAGGACTTCGTGAGGTCCTTCGTCCAGAAGGGCGGAGAGTAGGCACCTGCCGCCGCCTGTCGATCATGATCATGGGACCGGTAAGGTCCCTGGCGTACTGCGCCCCAGCTCCGACGCGGCCCTGGGGCGGTTCAAGGATCGAGCGGACGTCATGGGGCGGGCCGCTGCATACCTGGAAGGAAACGTGTGGAAGCCAACACTCGTAGCACCGGGCGTCTGCCGGCTGCCTTCCTGACCCCCGGTTCCTCGTCGTTCATGGACTTCCTCTCCGCGCACTCGCCCGACCTGCTCCCGGGCAACCGGGTGCTCCCCCCGGTGCAGGGCGCGATCGAGATTCCCCATGGGACGACCATCGTCGCGGCCTCGTTCCCCGGCGGTGTGGTGCTGGCCGGTGACCGCCGGGCGACGATGGGCAACGTCATCGCCCAGCGCGACATCGAGAAGGTCTTCCCCGCCGACGAGTACTCGGCGGTGGGCATCGCCGGCACGGCCGGGCTGGCCGTCGAGATGGTCAAGCTCTTCCAGCTGGAGCTGGAGCACTTCGAGAAGGTCGAGGGGGTCCAGCTCTCGCTGGAGGGCAAGGCGAACCGGCTGTCGACGATGATCCGCAGCAACCTCGGCATGGCCATGCAGGGCCTGGCCGTGGTGCCGCTCTTCGCCGGCTGGGACGTCGACCGGCAGAAGGGCCGGATCTTCTCCTACGACGTGACCGGCGGCCGCTCCGAGGAGCACGGCTTCGCCGCCACCGGTTCGGGCTCGGTCTTCGCCCGGGGGTCGCTGAAGAAGCTCTTCCGTGAGGATCTGACGGAGGGCCAGGCGCTCACGCTCGTCGTCCAGGCGCTCTACGACGCCGCCGACGACGACTCGGCGACCGGCGGGCCGGATCTCGCACGGCGCATCTATCCGATCGTCACCGTCATCACCGACGAGGGGTTCCGCAAGCTCACCGAGGCGGAGTGCTCCGAGGTCGTCCGGGCGATCCACGACCGGCGCCTCCAGGAGCCGGACGGCCCGCGGGCCGCCCTCCTCTGAGAGCTGCGGAATGAACTCCTCATCGACAGAAAGGGACGGATAACCGGTGTCGACGCCGTTCTACGTATCACCTCAGCAGGCCATGGCCGACCGCGCCGAGTACGCCCGCAAGGGCATTGCGCGCGGCCGCAGCGTCGTGGTGCTCCAATACACCGATGGCGTTGTCTTCGTGGCCGAGAACCCGTCCCGGGCCCTGCACAAGGTCAGCGAAATCTATGACCGGATCGCGTTTGCCGCGGTCGGAAAGTACAACGAATTCGAAAATCTGCGGATCGGCGGCGTGCGCTATGCCGACCTCCGTGGTTACACCTATGACCGGGACGATGTCACGGCCCGTGGCCTGGCCAACGTCTACGCCCAGACGCTGGGCGGGATCTTCTCCAGCGCGGCCGAGAAGCCCTACGAGGTCGAGCTGATCGTCGCCGAGGTCGGCGCGGGCCCCGAGGACGACCAGATCTACCGGCTGCCGCACGACGGCTCGATCGTGGACGAGCACGGTTCGGTCGCCATCGGTGGCAATGCCGATCAGATCAGCAGTTACCTCGATCAGCGGCACCGCGACGGCATGACGCTCTCCGAGGTGCTGAAGCTCGCCGTGGAATCCCTCACCCGCGATAACAACGGCGGCGAGCGGACACTGACCGCGGAGCAGCTGGAGGTCGCGGTCCTGGACCGCACGCGGCCGCAGCAGCGGAAGTTCAAGCGGCTGCTGGGCCGTCAGCTGTCGCGGCTGCTGGAGGGGGACACCTCTGCCGCCGCCGAGGCGGACGCGGAGCCGGAGACGGCTCCGGAGGAGGGCGGAGAGGCCTCGGCCGAGAGCTGATCCCTCCTGCTTTTGCCGACGCCGTGCGCCCCGCCGGGTTTCCCCGCCGGGGCGCACGGCGTTGTGCGTGCTAGGTGCGGGCGTGTGCCGTGGTGCCGCGGGTGACCAGGCGGACCGGGAGGGCTTCGGGGGCCGGGGTCCGGCCGTCGAGGACGGCGACGAGGGCGCGCATCCCGGCCTCGCCGACCGCCTCGGCCGGCAGCTGGACGGTGGTGAGCTCGGGCTCGACGGCCGTGGCGAGGGCCAGGTCGGTGAAGCCGGTGACGGAGAGGTCGGCGGGCACGTGCAGGCCCAGCCGGCGGGCGGCCTTGCAGGCGCCCGCGGCGAGGACGTCGTCGTCGCAGATGATCGCGGTGGGGCGGTGGCCGGGCTCGGCGAGCGCCTTCTCCGTGGCGCGCAGCCCGTCGGCGACGGTCAGGGGCGCCCGCTCCGTGCGCACCGTCACGCCGGCCGTCGCGCACAGGGCGTCGGCGAGGGCGCGGGCGCGGACCCGGAAGGTCCAGGTGTCGATGTCCGAGGCGAGGTGCAGGAAGCGCCGGTGGCCGAGGCCCAGCAGGTGCCCGGCGACCTGGCGCATGCCGTCGGCGATGTCGGGGTTGACGGTGGCGGAGGCGCCTTCGCGGCCGGGGTCGCTGTCGAGCATGACGAGCGGGAGGCCGCCGCCGCGGAGGGCGCCGACGGCTTCGGCGGCCATCGAGGAGGCGAGGACGCCGTCGAGGGTGGCGCTGGCGGAGGCGAAGGGGTCGGGGGCCGGGCCGGTGCCCTCGGGGGAGAGGTAGAGGACGACGCCGAGGCCGTGCTCGCGGGCGACGCGGACGACTCCGGTGTGCACCCGGGCGAAGAATTCGTTGGTGAGCGCGGGGACGACCAGCAGGACCGTACGGGTGCGGCCCAGGCGCAGGTCGCGGGCGGCGAGGTTGGGGCGGTAGCCCAGGCTGCGGGCGGCGGAGCGGACGGCCTCGGCGGTGCGCTCGGAGACGCGGCCGCGCCACTTCTCGCCCATGACCAGGGAGACGGTGGCCTGGGAGACGCCGGCGGCGCGGGCGACGTCACGGCTGGTGGCACGGGCCCCGGCGCGGGGGCCGCGGGCCGTGGGCCACCGCTCGCCGGGGCGCTGCGGGGTCTCTTCGCCGCTGGTCACTGTAGGTGCCTCCCCTGAGTGGCGCGGCCTGCGGCGTTGGACCCGCGGGCTGCGGCCATGATACGTATGACGCTTCAAGTTATACGTAAAACCCGAGGCTCGGGGAAGAGAGGAAGTCACCGATGGCGGCCGGCTACGGCGAGATGCTCCGAACGCGGTACGCCGCGCGCCTGCTCACAGGCACGCTGGTCGGCCGTCTGCCGAACGCCACGGCCGCGCTCGCGATCGTCCTCTTCGTCCGCGCCGAGGGGGGCAGCCTCGCGCTCGCCTCGGCGCTCTCCGCCGTCTACGGCGTGGCGAACGCGGTGGGCCAGCCGCTGCTGGGCCGGGCTGTCGACCTCTACGGCCAGCCGCGCGTCATGCTGCCGTCGGCCCTGCTGGCCGCGCTCGGCATGACGGTCTTCGCCGCCGCCGGTCTGGAACCCGTCGCCCTAGCTTACGCGGCCATGGTGGTGTCCGGATTCTTCACGCCGCCGCTGGAGGGCGGGCTGCGGGCGCTGTGGCCCGCGGTCCTCAAGAGCGAGGAGCGCATCCACGCCGCGTACTCCCTCGACGCCATCGCCCAGGAAGTGATCTACGTCGTCGGCCCGCTGATCATCACCGGGCTGGTCGGCGTGTGGTCCCCGGCCGGCGCGCTGTTCGTGATCAACGCCCTGGGCGCCCTCGGCGCGCTCGCCGTCGTCACCTCGCCGCCCTCCCGCGAGTGGCGCAGCGCGCCCCGTGAGGCGCACTGGCTGGGTGCTCTGCGCTCGCGCGGGCTGCTCGTGCTGCTCGGGACGTTCTTCTTCATCGGCTCCGCGCTCGGCTCGATCGCGGTCTCCGCGGTGGCCTACGGCGAGGCCCACCACGACGGCAACGTGGCCGGCTACCTGCTCTCCGCGGTCGGCGTGGGCGCCTTCATCGGCGGCACCGTCTACGGCCACCGGCAGTGGCCCGGCAGCCCGGAGCAGCGGCTGCGGCTGCTCGTCACCGGCCTCGCGGTGTGCTACCTGCCGCTGCTGCTGGTGCCGGGCGTCGTGCCCATGACGGTCTTCGCCGGTGTCGCCGGCATCTTCCTGGCCCCCTGTCTGGCCTGTGCCTTCGTGGTCGTGGACCGGCACGCGCTGCGCGGCACCGTGACCGAGGCGTTCTCGTGGCTGGTGACCGCCTTCGGCGTGGGCGCGGCCATCGGCACGGCCTTCGCCGGTCCCGCGCTGGAGGGCATCGGGATCCGCGCGGGCTTCGCGGTCGCCGTGGGCTGCGGCGTGGCCGCCCTGGTCGTCATGCTGGCGGCACGGCGTGCGCTGCAGGCTCCGGCGAGCCCCTCGCCCATCGTGGCGCGGTCGGAAGAGGAGCCCGTCGCGGCCCGGTCGGAAAATGATCGGAACGGTGCGGTCGAACCCGGTTTCAGCGCAGGGCATCAGGCGTAATGTTCAGGCATGGACCGCCGCATTTTCGGGCTGGAGAACGAGTACGGCGTCACGTGCACCTTCAGGGGACAGCGCCGGCTGTCGCCTGACGAAGTGGCGCGCTACCTCTTCCGCCGTGTCGTTTCCTGGGGCCGCAGCAGCAATGTCTTCCTGCGCAACGGAGCGCGTCTCTACCTGGATGTGGGTTCGCACCCGGAATATGCAACGCCGGAGTGCGACAGCGTGATCGAGCTGGTCACCCACGACAAGGCGGGCGAGCGCATTCTCGAAGGCCTGCTCGTCGATGCCGAACGGCGCCTGCACGAGGAGGGGATCGCGGGCGACGTCTACCTCTTCAAGAACAACACCGACTCCGCCGGGAACTCCTACGGCTGCCACGAGAACTATCTCGTCGCGCGGCACGGGGAGTTCTCGCGTCTTGCGGACATTCTCATCCCGTTCCTGGTGACGCGGCAGCTGTTGTGCGGGGCCGGGAAGGTCCTGCAGACGCCGCGGGGCGCGGTGTACTGCGTCAGCCAGCGCGCGGAGCACATCTGGGAGGGCGTCAGCTCGGCGACCACCCGCTCCCGCCCGATCATCAATACGCGGGACGAGCCGCACGCCGACGCCGAGCGCTACCGCCGGCTGCACGTCATCGTCGGGGACTCCAACATGTCCGAGACGACGATGCTGCTGAAGGTCGGTGCGACGGACCTGGTGCTGCGCATGATCGAGGCGGGCACGGTCATGCGCGACCTGACGCTGGAGAATCCGATCCGGGCGATCCGTGAGGTCAGTCACGACATCACGGGCCGGCGGAAGGTCCGCCTCGCGAGCGGGCGCGAGGCGTCGGCCCTGGAGGTCCAGCAGGAGTACTACGAGAAGGCCGTGGACTTCTGCGAGCGCCGCGGCATCCGCACGGGCACGGTGGAGCGGGTCCTGGAGCTGTGGGGCCGCACCCTGGAGGCCGTCCGGGACGAGGACCTGGACCGCATCTCCACGGAAATCGACTGGGTGATGAAGTACCAGCTCATCGAGCGCTACCGCGCGAAGAACAACATCACGATGTCGCACCCGAGGGTGGCGCAGATAGACCTCGCGTACCACGACATCCACCGCCGCCGCGGGCTGTACTACCTGCTGGAGAAGCGCGGTCAGGCGGCCCGGGTGTGCAATGACGTCAAGATCTTCGAGGGCAAGTCTGTGCCGCCGCAGACGACCCGGGCCCGGCTGCGGGGCGACTTCATCCGCCGTGCGCAGGAGCAGCGGCGCGACTTCACGGTCGACTGGGTGCACCTGAAGCTCAATGACCAGGCGCAGCGGACGGTGCTGTGCAAGGACCCGTTCCGGTCGGTGGACGACCGGGTGGAGAAGCTGATCGCCGGGATGTGAGCCGGCGGTGCGGGCAGCGGGGTGCACCGGGTCGTACGGGGCCCGGTGCACCGCCGTGTCGGGCGGGGTTGATCGCACAGATTCAGGCCGTAGAGTGGCGGGCACTGCTCAGCCACCCCCCTAGCCCGAGTTGGACTGATGAACCTCACGAAGAACACGCGTCGCCTGGCCGCGGCGCTGGCCGTGCCTGCCCTGCTGTTCTCCGCCGCGGCGTGCGGCGGTGACGACAAGGGGTCGTCCGAGGCGAAGGTCTCGGTGAAGGGGGACTTCGGCCAGAAGCCCGAGATCTCCGTGGAGAAGGACTCGAAGCCGGGCGACGAGCTCTCCGTCAAGACGCTCTCGGAGGGCAAGGGCGACAAGGTCGAGAAGGGCACGTTCGTGCGGCTCGACTTCGCCGTGCAGAGCATGAAGGACGACAAGCCGCTGGGCGGTTCCTGGTCGAGCCAGGGGCAGATCCCGGGCAACAAGGACGTGCGCCGCCAGGACGTCTTCGCGGTGGGCCAGCCGGGCCAGCAGGTGCCCGCGAAGGTGGCGGACGCCGTGACCGGCCAGCGGGCCGGCAGCCGGGTCGAGGTCGTGGGCACGGTGAAGGACACCATCGGCGAGCAGGTCAACCCGCAGCTCGGCCTGGCCCCGGAGGACGGCCTGGTGTGGGTCGTGGACGTGGTCGGCGGCCAGAAGGTCGACTCGAAGAGCGAGGTCAAGGGCGACCAGGCGAAGCCGGACGAGGGCATGCCCGAGGTGAAGGTGCTGCCGCAGAAGGCCGCGGAGATCACCATTCCCAAGGACGCCAAGGCGCCGTCGGACCTCAAGGAGCAGGTGCTGATCAAGGGCACGGGCCCGGAGGTCAAGGCCGGCGAGGGCCTGATCGCTCAGTACACCGGCGTGAAGTGGGAGGACGGCAAGAAGTTCGACTCCTCCTGGGACCACTCGGGGGCCACGAGCTTCCAGATCGGCACGGGCTCGGTCGTCCAGGGCTGGGACAAGGGCCTGGTCGGCAAGCACGTCGGGGACCGGGTCGAGCTGGTGATCCCGCCGAGGCTGGGCTACGAGGGCCAGGCCGGCAGCGGCCTGGACAAGAACACGCTGGTATTCGTCGTGGACATCGTGGGCAAGGTCTGATCCGCGACCGTTATCTGCCAGACTTGCACGGTTGTCTACAAGATTCGTTCGTAGGAGCACTTTCGTGAGCATCGACAAGCCCGAGATCGACTTCCCCGAGGGCCCGATCCCCACTGACCTGGAGATCACCGAGGTCTGGGAGGGCGACGGCGCGGTCGCCAAGGCCGGCGACTTCGTCAAGGTTCACTACGTGGGCGTGGCCTTCTCCACCGGCGAGGAGTTCGACGCGAGCTGGAACCGCGGCAACCCGCTGGAGTTCAAGCTGGGCGCCGGCCAGGTCATCGAGGGCTGGGACAAGGGCATCCAGGGCATGAAGGTCGGTGGCCGCCGCAAGCTGGTCATCCCCGCCCACCTCGCCTACGGCGAGCGTGGCGCCGGTGGCGGCGTGATCGCCCCGGGCGAGACGCTGATCTTCGTCTGCGACCTGATCGCGGTCTGAGTCACCTGCTGACGGGCCGAGGGTCCATGCTCCTCCGGGGCATGGACCCTCGGCTTTTGCGCAGGAAGACCGTAGCGGTACGGTCAGCGGTTGAGAGCACAAGCAGAGAGGGCGTCGATGGCGATTGCCAAGGCCGAGCGGTTGATGAACCTGGCACTGTGCCTGCTGGGGACGCGCCGCCCGCTGAGCAAGCGGGAGCTTCGCGGGTCCATCGAGGCCTACCTGGAGGCCTTCGGGCCGGGGTATGCGACGGCCTTCGGGCCGGGGTACGCGGCGGCTTCGGGCGCCGGCTCCGGGGCTCCGGACAACGCCCAGGGCAGTGACGACGCCTTCAACCGCATGTTCGAGCGCGACAAGGAAGACCTGCGCGAGCTCGGCCTGATCATCGAGACGGTGGAGAGCGTCGACGGCGAGACCGGCTATCTGGCCCGCCGCGACAGCAACCGCCTGCCTCCCATCACGCTGGACGTCGAGGAGGCCGCAGCCCTGGGGCTGGCGGCCAGCGTCTGGCAGCAGGCGCGCCTGGCCGCCGCGGCCAGCGGGGCGCTGCAGAAGCTGCGGGCGGCCGGGATGCCGCTCGCCGAGGAGATCTACGGCAGCCACAGCGCGCTGGAGACGCGGATCCCGGTGCACGAGGCGGCCTTCGAGCCGCTGATGCTCGCGGCACGCGACCGGCGCCCGGTGGTCTTCGACTACCGCAAGGCGAACTCGGCCCGCCCCGAGCAGCGGCACGTCGAGCCGTGGACGCTGGAGTGCTGGCGCGGCCACTGGTACCTGGCGGGCTGGGACCGCGACCGCAAGGCGGAGCGGGTCTTCCGGCTGTCCCGGATCACCGGCAAGGTCCGTTCGCGGGGCATCCCCCTCACGGCGCCGGTGCCCGACCACGTGACGGTCCGCGAGACCGTCGAGCGGTGGGCGGGCGAGACGGCGACGGGCACGGCCCGGATCAAGGTGCGGGCCGACCACGGCTATCCGCTGCGGGCCCGGGCCACGAGCACGCGCGAGCTGGGCGACGGCTGGGACGAGCTGGAGATCCCGTACGGGCACGGGCTGGACGCGTGGCTGGTGGAGTTCGGCCCGGACGTGGTCGTGCTGGAGCCGGCCGAGCTGCGGGAGCAGGTCCTGGACCGGCTGCGTGCCGTGGCCAAGGGCTGAGCTGAGACAAGGCTGATACGGGGACAGGCGGACGACGGGCCCGAGGGTCCGTCGGGGGCTGAGAGGAACGGACCGACTTCTGATGGCCGGAAACGCCATTGACCAGACGCGGCGCATGTTGTCGCTGGTCACCTATCTGCGGGAGCGCCCCGGCGCCCGGGTCACGGACGTGGCGCGGGCCTTCGGGATCACCGAGGACGAGCTCATCGGCGACCTCGACGTGCTGCCCATGTGCGGCACCAGCTTCCGCGGTGGTGACCTGCTCGACATCGACACCGACGGCGACCGCATCTGGTGGCACAACCCGGACGCCTCGGGCAGCAGCACCGGCGAGCCGCTGCGGCTCGCCGCCGACGAGGCCACGGCCCTGCTGGTGGCCGCGCGCGCCGTGGCCACGCTGCCGGGCCTGCGCGAGAGCGGCCGGCAGGCGCTGGTGCGGGCCACCGCGAAGATCGAGGCCGCCGCGGGCGAGGCCGCCGGGGCCAGCTCCCGGCTGTCGGTGACCTTCGAGTCCGAGGGCGGCGTCTTCGCGGACGTCGACCGGGCGATCGCCGAGCGCCGCCGCGTGCTGATCACGTACTACTCGCCCGCGCGCGACGAGCTCACCGAGCGCGAGGTCGACCCGATCCGGCTGTTCGTCGTCGGCCACACGTACATGGAGGCGTGGTGCCGGCTGTCGGAGGCCCGGCGCACCTTCCGCCTGGACCGGGTGGCCGAAATCCGGCTGCTGGACGAGCCGTCCGATCCGCCGCCGGTCGAGCTGCGGGACCTCTCGGAGGGGCTGGTGCAGCCGGCCGCCGAGGACCCGGAGGTCGTGATCGAGGTCGGCCCCGGTGGCCGCTGGGTCGCCGAGTACTACCCCCACGACAGCGCCGTGGAGCTGCCCGACGGGGGCCTGCGGATCACGCTGCGCACCCCGGAGCCGGCCTCGCTGCGCCGGCTCGCGCTGCGGCTGGGCGGCGACGGGCGCATAGTCTCGCCGGCCGTGCTGGCGGACAGCGCCCGGGACGCTGCCCGCGAGGCCCTTGCGGCGTACGGGGAGTGAGGGTGGACGCGATGGACGGGCGGGTGCCGGGCGCCGCGATGTTCAAGGCGGCGTGCCCGGACTGCCGCGGCCGCTTCGAGCTGGCGGCGAGCGCGCTGCGGCTGGCGATCGGCGGCAGCCGCCGCACCACCTTCTACTCCTTCACCTGCCCGGACTGCGGCACCGCGGTCCGCAAGCCGGCGGGGGAGCGGATCGTGGAACTGCTGACCGGCGGCGGGGTGCGGACGCTGCGGCTGCACTCGACGGTCTGAGCGAGCCGCTCAGACAAGCTCAGGCAAACGGTTGTTTTGAGTCATTCCGACATCCCGATAGGTTCGCCCCATGTTCTGGCCCATGCTCGCCGTCGCCCTCGCCTTCCTGGGCATCGCCGTCCTCGGGGTGCTGGCCGCCCGGGTCCTGGCCGAGGTGCGGCGGCTGGCCGGCCAGGTCTCGGAGAGCTCGCTGCGGATCAGCCGGGCCGCGGAGGAGCTGGAGCGGGCCGCCGGGCCGCTCGCCGCGGCGAGCTCGCAGGCCGTGCAGACTTTGCGCCAGGAATGAGCGGTTCTGACAACCTCGCTCCCGCTCTCTGCTAAGGCCACTGACCGGGCGGTACGCTGTTTCGGTGGCCCCGGCGACGAGGCGGGGGGCCGCTTCCGGGAGTACGCACGGGGATTGCCCGGCGTTCACCCCTGCGCGTTACGATCGCTGCCGTGCGTCTGATGGACAAATGTCCGATCAGTCGGGCAGTACCCACCCCATGCCGCCTCGGTGAGAAGGTAAACGCAAATGTTCGGTAGGCTCGGCGCCCCCGAGATCATCCTCATTCTCGTCGTCATCGTCCTGCTGTTCGGTGCGAAGAAGCTCCCGGACATGGCGCGTTCCCTCGGCAAGTCCGCCCGCATCCTCAAGAGCGAGGCCAAGGCCATGAAGTCGGAGGGCCAGGACAACGCCTCCGCTCCGGCCGACCCGCCCGCCGGCCAGGCCCCGCGTACGATCAAGGCCGCTCCCGGCGACGTCGCGGGCGCGCGCCCGGCCACCGAGCCGAGCGACCGCACGACGCAGCACTGAGCAGCACTTTTCCAGGGACGATCGAGGCGGCCGCCCCCGCGGCGTCCGTCTGCCGCACGAGATAGGGACGTGGGTTGCCCAAGTCTGCCCGCAAGAAGGAGAAGGACCCCGAGGGGCGGATGCCGCTCGCGGAGCACCTCCGTGAGCTGCGCAACCGGCTGGCCAAGGCGGTCCTCGCGATCATCGTGGTCGCGATCGTCGCTGCCTTCTACCAGAAGCAGCTCACGGATTTCCTCTCGAGCCCCGTTCCCAAGTGCCCCGGGCGCGACCTCGCCCAGAGCCACGGCGGCAACTGCGCGATCGTCGTCTTCAACAGCCTGTCGTCGCCGTTCACGACGATCGTCAAGATCTGCCTCCTGGCGGGCGTGACGGTCTCCTCGCCGATCTGGCTCTACCAGCTGTGGGCGTTCCTCGCCCCCGGCCTGCACAAGAGCGAGAAGAAGTACACGATCGCCTTCGTGGCGACGGCGGCCCCGCTCTTCGTCGCGGGCGCCTGGCTGGCCTACGAGATCATGCCCATGAGCATGCGGGTGCTGTTGCAGATCACACCCGATTCCGCGGCCAACACCCTCAACCTCGACGACATCCTCGACTTCACCGTCCGGATGATCCTCGTCTTCGGCCTCGCCTTCGAGCTGCCGCTGCTCCTGGTGATGATGAACATCGCCGGCATGGTCACCGGCAAGACCATGATCAAGTGGTGGCGGGGCGTCGTCATGGGCACCTTCGTCTTCGGTGCCGTGGCCACGCCCAGCACCGACCCGTTCGGCATGTGCATCCTCGCCGTGCCGATCATCATCCTGTACTTCGGTGCGGTCGGGTTCTCGATGCTCAACGACAAGCGCCGGGAGCGGAGCAACCCCGACCGCCTGCTGTCGGACGACGAAGCCGCGCCACTGGACCTGAGCCCGCAGTCCCTCGGTGACTCCGAGCCGATGCCGGCCCTGCACGACGGGCCCGAGGGCGGACGCCGCGAGGCCGCCCGCAACAGCTACGACGACGTGACGTGACCTGAGGTGACCCGCCTCCCCGGCGCGGGCGCGCGGCTTCCCCGGAGGGAGCCCCGTGCCCGGCCGGGGAGCTCGATAAAGATCAGGTGACTGTCCGAGGTCACCGGTAGGCTCGTACACAAGATGACCGACGACATGTCCCCTGCTGAGCGCTACGCCCTTTCGCGGGTCCGCGCCGCCGAGCAGGCCACCGCGCTCGCACCGTTCCGCGAGATGTACGACTTCGCACTGGATCCGTTCCAGATAGAGGCCTGCAAGGCCCTGGAGGCCGGGAAGGGCGTCCTGGTCGCCGCGCCGACCGGCTCCGGCAAGACCATCGTGGGCGAGTTCGCCGTCCACCTGGCCCTCACCCAGGGCCGCAAGTGCTTCTACACGACGCCCATCAAGGCCCTGTCGAACCAGAAGTACAGCGATCTCGTCCGGCGCTACGGCGCCGCCAAGGTCGGCCTGCTGACCGGCGACAACAGCGTCAACGCCGACGCCCCGGTGCTCGTGATGACCACCGAGGTCCTGCGCAACATGCTCTACGCCAACTCCCAGGCGCTCACGGGCCTGGGCTACGTGGTCATGGACGAGGTGCACTACCTCTCCGACCGCTTCCGCGGCGCCGTCTGGGAGGAGGTCATCATCCACCTCCCGGACTCGGTGACCCTCGTCTCCCTCTCGGCCACCGTCTCCAACGCCGAGGAGTTCGGCGACTGGCTGGACACCGTGCGCGGCGACACCGAGGTGATCGTCTCCGAGGAGCGCCCCGTCCCGCTCTGGCAGCACGTGCTGGCCGGCCGGCGGATGTACGACCTCTTCGAGGAGGAGACCGACCACGGCGGCCGCGGCGCCGCGCGCCGGGAGGTCAACCCCGACCTGCTGCGCATGGCCCGCATGGAGAACAGCCGCACGTACAACCCGCGGGAGCGGCGCCGCGGCAAGATGGTGCGCGAGGCCGACCGCGAGCGCGAGCGCCGCCAGCGCAGCCGGATCTGGACGCCCGGCCGCCCCGAGGTCATCGAGCGCCTCGACGCCGAGGGCCTGCTGCCCGCCATCACCTTCATCTTCAGCCGCGCCGGCTGCGAGGCCGCCGTCCAGCAGTGCCTCTACGCCGGCCTGCGGCTCAACGACGACGCGGCCCGCGCCCGGGTCCGGGAGATCGTCGAGGAGCGCTGCGCCTCCATCCCCGACGAGGACCTGCACGTCCTCGGCTACTTCGAGTGGCTGGAGGGCCTGGAGCGCGGCATCGCCGCCCACCACGCCGGCATGCTGCCGACCTTCAAGGAGGTCGTCGAGGAGCTCTTCGTCAAGGGCCTGGTCAAGGCGGTCTTCGCGACCGAGACGCTGGCCCTCGGCATCAACATGCCGGCTCGCACGGTGGTGCTGGAGAAGCTCGTCAAGTGGAACGGCGAGACCCACGCGGACATCACGCCCGGCGAGTACACCCAGCTCACCGGCCGCGCGGGGCGCCGCGGCATCGACATCGAGGGGCACGCGGTCGTGCTGTGGCAGCGCGCCATGGACCCGGCCGCGCTCGCCGGCCTCGCCGGCACGCGCACCTATCCGCTGCGCTCCAGCTTCAAGCCCTCGTACAACATGGCGGTCAACCTCGTCTCGCAGTTCGGGCGGCACCGCTCCCGCGAGCTGCTGGAGACGTCGTTCGCGCAGTTCCAGGCCGACAAGTCGGTCGTCGGCATCTCCCGGCAGGTGCAGAAGAACGAGGAGGGCCTGGCGGGCTACCGCGAGGCCATCACCTGCCACCTCGGCGACTTCGACGAGTACGCCCGGCTCCGCCGTGAGCTGAAGGACCGCGAGAACGAGCTGGCCAAGCAGGGCGCGGTGCAGCGGCGTGCCGCCGCCGCCACGGCCCTGGAGCGGCTCAAGCCCGGTGACGTCATCCACGTCCCCACCGGGAAGTACGCGGGCCTGGCCCTCGTCCTCGACCCCGGTGTGCCGCCCGCCCGCGCGGACCGGCACCGCGGCTTCGACCCCTACGACGGGCCGCGCCCGCTGGTGCTCACCGCGGAGCGGCAGGTCAAGCGGCTCGCCGCGATCGACTTCCCGGTGCCGGTGGAGCCCCTGGAGCGGATGCGGATCCCCAAGTCCTTCAATCCGCGCTCCCCGCAGTCGCGCCGCGACCTCGCCTCCGCGCTGCGCACCAAGGCCGGGCACATCGTGCCCGACCGGCATCGCAAGTCCCGCTCCGCCGCCACGGACGACACCGAGATCGCCCGGCTGCGCACGGCCATCCGCGCGCACCCCTGCCACGGCTGCTCCGAGCGCGAGGACCACGCCCGCTGGGCCGAGCGCTACCACCGGCTGCAGCGGGACACCCGCCAGCTGGAGCGGCGCATCGAGGGGCGGACGAACACCATCGCCCGCACCTTCGACCGGATCTGCGCGCTCCTGACCGACCTGGACTACCTCCACGGGACCGAGGTCACCGAGCACGGCAGGCGGCTCGCCCGGCTCTACGGCGAGCTCGACCTGCTGGCCTCGGAGTGCCTGCGCGACGGCGTGTGGGAGGGCCTGAAGCCGGCCGAGCTGGCGGCGTGCGCCTCCGCGCTGGTCTTCGAGGCCCGCACGGCCGACGACGCGGCGCCGCCGAAGCTGCCCGCGGGCCCCGCGCAGGAGGCCCTCGGCGAGATGGTGCGCATCTGGGGCCGGCTGGACGCCCTGGAGGAGCAGCACAAGATCAACCAGGCGGAGGGCGTCGGCCAGCGCGAGCCGGACCTGGGCTTCGCCTGGGCCGCGTACCGCTGGGCGTCCGGGCACGGCCTGGACGAGGTGCTGCGGGAGATCGAGATGCCGGCGGGCGACTTCGTCCGCTGGTGCAAGCAGCTGATCGACGTGCTGGGCCAGATCGCGGCGGCGGCGCCGCCGGGCAGCACGGTGGCGCGGAACGCGCGCCGGGCGGTGGACGGCCTGCTGCGGGGCGTCGTGGCGTACTCGTCGGTGGGCTGAGCGGGGCGGCACCGCCGGTCAGCTCCGGTGGGGGCCGGGCGCCGTCGCGGCGGGGACGTTCACCTGGCCCTCCCCTCAAGGGGGGGCCAGGCGTTTCCTCGGCTACGCCGCCGCCGTGCCCTCCTGCTCCACCTCCACCTGCTGGTTCCACTCGCGCTTCGACGCCTGCCAGCCGTCCTCGTCGTGGCCGCGGCGCCAGTAGCCCGACACCGAAAGCCGCTCGCGCGGCACCTCGCGCTCCACGCGCAGGTAGCGGCGCAGCTCCTTCACGAAGCCGGCCTCGCCGTGCACGAAGGCCTGGACGTCACCGGCGGGGAAGTCGAGCCCGCGGACGGCCGCGACCAGCGCCTCGCCGACGGGCGCGCCGCCGCGGTGCAGCCACGTGACCTCGACGCCCTCGGCCAGCTCCAGCTTCTGCTCCTCCTCCGGGCCCGCGACCTCGACGAAGGCGTGGACGCGCGTGCCCGCCGGAATCCGCTCAAGGGACGCGGCGATCGCCGGCAGCGCGCTCTCGTCGCCCGCCAGCAGGTGCCAGTCGGCAGCGGGGTCGGGGGAGTAGGCGCCGCCGGGGCCGCGGAAGAGCACCTCGGCGCCCGGCTGCACGGAGGCCGCCCACGGGCCGGCCAGGCCCTCGTCGCCGTGGACGACGAAGTCGATGGCGAGCTCGCGCGCCTCGCGGTCGAAGGACCGCACCGTGTACGTACGGGTCTTCGGCCACTGCTCGGGCGGCAGTTCCTGGCGGATGACCTGCATGTCGAACGACTCGGGGTAGGTGACACCGGGCACGGGGAAGAACAGCTTCACGTAGTGGTCGGTGTGCTCGCCCGCGCCGAAGTCGGCGAGGCCCTCGCCGCCGAGGATCACGCGCACCATGTGCGGCGTGAGCCGCTCGGTGCGCAGCACGTGCGCGCGGTTGAGCGTGGGCTGCTTCCGTACGGGACGGTCTGCCATGGCTGTCTCCCCTGATCCCCTGATCCTGAAAAAGTTAGGTCCGCCTAACTTAACAAAGTTAGGCGGACCCGGCCCAGCGACCGGCCCGGCGACTCAGCCCCCGAGCACGCCCAGCAGCCGCTGCAGGGACCCGCCCAGCCCCCACCGCTCCGCCAGCGCCTCCAGCACCTCCGGGTCCCGCGGCTCCGCCGGCAGCGCCGCGTCGAACGGCGCGAGCGGGACGTCGGACGCGACCCGTACGACCTTCGGCGCCACCGCCAGGTACGGCCGGGCCTCCGCCAGCCGCGTGCGCTGCGCCGGGGTCAGCTTCGCCGCCGGGTCGTCCACGGCCGCCAGGATCCCCGCCAGGTCGCCGAAGGCGGCCAGCAGCTTCGCGGCCGTCTTCTCGCCGACGCCCGGCACGCCCGGCAGGCCGTCGCTGGGGTCGCCGCGCAGCAGCGCCAGGTCGGCGTAGCCGGAGCCGTCCACCCCGTACTTCTCGCGCAGCAGCGCCTCGTCGACCGGCTGGAGCGTGCCGACGCCCTTGACCGGATACAGCACGCGCACCCCGCGCCGGTCATCCACCAGCTGGTACAGGTCGCGGTCGCCCGTGACGATGTCGACCGGGCCCGCGGCACGGCCCGCGAGCGTGCCGATCACGTCGTCGGCCTCGTACCCCACGGCGCCCACGCGGGCGATGCCGATCGCGTCGAGCACGGCCTCGATGACCGGGACCTGCGGGGAGAGGGTGTCGGGCACCTCCTCCTCGTCCGGGCCGGCCTCCGTCTCCTCGGCGACGCGGTGCGCCTTGTAGGAGGGGATGAGCTCGACCCTCCAGTGCGGCCGCCAGTCGAAGTCCATGCAGGCCACGAGGTCGTCCGGGTGGTGGTCCTGGACGAGGCGGGCGATGAAGTCGAGCAGGCCGCGCACGGCGTTCACCGGGGTGCCGTCGGGGGCGCGGACGGAGTCCGGCACGCCGAAGTAGGCGCGGAAGTACAGGGAAGCGGTGTCGAGGAGCATCAGGCGTCGCGTCACGCTCCGATCATGCCGCAGACCACTGACACCCCTCCCGCAACCCCACCCCGCCGATGTGAACCGGGTCACTGTTCCGTTTGCCCTGATTGATCGGGGGCAGGCGCGGCACCGGAGCGGACCCGGTCCTCGGCACGTGTGCCTGGAAGCGGGCGCGCGGACCGATTGCCGCACCGCTCCACGGCCCTGCCACCCGGGGGAGGCAGGGCCGTCGTGAGTTCGACCCGAGAGGTGTATGTGTCCAGGCTCCAGGCCGAGCATCTGTACAAGGTGTTTGGCAGACGACCCGAAGCCGCCGTCGAACGGCTCGAAGGCGGCGCCGACCGCGACGAGCTGCGCGCCGACGGCACCACCGCAGCCGTCATCGACGCCTCGTTCGAGGTCGAGGCCGGCCAGATCTTCGTGGTGATGGGTCTGTCCGGATCCGGCAAGTCCACCCTCCTGCGCATGCTCAACGGCCTGCTGGAGCCGACCGCCGGACGCGTCCTCTTCGACGGCCAGGACCTGACCGCCCTGGCCCCGCGCGACCTGCGCACGGTGCGCTCCCGGAAGATCAGCATGGTCTTCCAGCACTTCGCGCTGTTCCCGCACCGCAGCGTGCTGGAGAACGCGGCCTACGGCCTGGAGGTCCAGGGCGTGCCGCGCGCGGAGCGCCAGGAGCGCGCCGCCGAGGCGCTGGAGCTCGCGGGCCTCAAGGGCTGGGAGACCTCCTGGCCCGACCAGCTCTCGGGCGGCATGCAGCAGCGCGTCGGCCTCGCCCGCGCGCTGGCCACCGACGCGGACCTGCTGCTGATGGACGAGTCCTTCAGCGCCCTCGACCCGCTGATCCGCCGCGACATGCAGGACCAGCTCCTGGACCTCCAGACGCGGCTGAAGAAGACCATCGTCTTCATCACCCACGACCTCAACGAGGCCATGCGCCTCGGCGACCGGATCGCCGTCATGCGCGACGGCCGGATCGTGCAGAACGGCACCGCGGAGGACATCCTCGTGCGCCCGGCCAACGACTACGTGGCCTCGTTCATCCAGGACGTCGACCGCAGCCGGGTGCTGACCGCAGGCTCGATCATGAACACGGGGGCCGCGGCCCCGGCCGGTGCCGCCACCGTCCCCGCCGCGACGCCCGTCGCCGAGCTCTTCACCCCGCTCGCCCGCAGCACGGACCCCCTCACCGTCACCGACGCGCAGGGCGAGCCGGCCGGCGTCGTCACGCGCGACCTGCTGCTCGCCGCGCTCAGCGAGGAGGCCGAGGTGCCCGCCCCGCGGACCCCGGACGCCACGGAAGCCGGAAAGCCCGCGGCCGCCGCGAAGGCGGCGACCGCGAAGTCCCCGGAGACCGGCGACGAGCCCGCGGAGGCCGCCACGCCTGCCCACGCCGACGAGGCGGAGGTGAGCGCCCGTGCCTAGGATCCACCTCGGAAGCTGGGCGGAGAACGCCGTCAGCTGGCTGCAAACCCACCTGAACTGGCTCTTCGACGCCATCAACACCGTCCTGACCGGCATGTACGACGGCGTCGACGCCGTCCTCGGCAGCCCCGAGCCGCTGCTGATGGCCGGCATCCTGGCCGTCGTCGCCTGGTGGCTGCGCGGCCTCCTGCCCGCCGTGCTCACCTTCGCCGGCTTCGCCCTGGTCGACTCCTTCGGCCTGTGGGAAGCCGCGATGGCGACCCTTTCGCTCGTCCTCGTCGCGAGCCTGATCACCCTGCTCGTCGCCGTGCCGCTCGGCATATGGGCGGCCCGCAGCAGCAAGGTCAGCGGGGCGCTGCGCCCCGCGCTGGACGTCATGCAGACGATGCCGGCGTTCGTCTACCTCATACCCGGCGTCATGTTCTTCTCGATCGGGCCGATCCCCGGCCTGATCGCGACCGTCGTCTTCTCGATGCCGCCCGGCGTCCGCATGACCGAGCTCGGCATCCGGCAGGTCGACGGCGAGCTCGTCGAGGCCGCGACGGCCTTCGGCACCACGCCGCGCGACACCCTCACCCGGGTCCAGCTGCCGCTCGCCCTGCCCACGATCATGGCGGGCGTCAACCAGGTGATCATGCTGGCCCTGTCCATGGTCGTCATCGCCGGCATGGCGGGCGCGGGCGGCCTCGGCGAGGCCGTGTACGCGGCCGTCACCAAGGTCGACATCGGCGGCGGCGTCGAGAGCGGCCTGGCCGTCGTCGTCCTCGCCATCTACCTGGACCGGATGACCGGCGCCCTCAACCAGCGGGTCTCCCCGCTCGGCCGGCGCGCCGCCGCCAAGGCCGCGGCCGCCACCCGCGGGCTCGCCGTCCTGCGCTACCGGCCCGGCACGGCCGTCGCCACCGTCGGCGTCGTCGTCCTGGCGCTGGTCGCCGGCGGCATGAACCTCGCCCGCAGCGGCGACGACGGGCACAGTGTCGCGGCCGGCGCCGACGTGGGCCACGGCCGCGGCATCAAGCTCGGCTACTTCCCGTGGGACGAGGCCGTCGCCACCACGTACCTCTGGCAGAACATCCTGGAGGACCGCGGCTACAAGCCGGACGTCAAGCAGCTCGACCCCGGCCCGCTGTACACCGCGCTGGCCCAGGGCCAGATGGACGTCCAGTTCGACTCCTGGCTGCCCACGACCCACAAGCAGTACATGGACCGCTACCGCGACCAGCTCACCGACCTGGGTGCCTGGTACGGGCCCACCTCGCTGGAGCTGTCCGTGCCCGACTACGTCAAGGGCGTGGACTCGCTGGCGGACCTCAAGGGCAAGAGCGGGCAGTTCGGCGGGAAGATCGTCGGCATCGAGTCCAGCGCGGGCATGATGGGCACGCTCAACGACAAGGTCCTCAAGGAGTACGGCCTGGACGGCGAGTACAAGGTCGTCTCCTCGTCCACCTCCTCGATGCTCGCCGACCTCGACCGGGCCATCAAGAAGCAGGAGCCCATCGTCGCCACCCTGTGGTCGCCCCACTGGGCCTACGGCAAGCACAAGCTGAAGAAGCTCAAGGACCCGAAGGGCGCCTGGGGCAAGGGCGAGGAGATCCACGCCGTCGGCAAGAAGGACTTCGGCAAGGACTTCCCCGAAGTCACCGCCTGGCTGAAGGACTTCAAGCTGTCCGAGCAGGACCTCGCCTCCCTGGAGGTCGCGGTCCAGGACGGCGGCAAGGGCAAGGAGAAGGAGTCCGCCCGCCACTGGCTGGACGCCCACCCGGGCCTGGCCGACAAGCTCGCGCCTGTCAGCCACTGACGAACGGGCGTACGGTGGGGCGGTGGTCACCGCAAGGAGCAGCCGCCCCGCCGTACGCCGCGTCGTCTCCCTCGTCCCTTCCCTGACGGAGGCCGTCGCCGCGTCCGAGCCCGGCCTGCTCGTCGGCGCCACCGACTGGTGCGACCACCCCGCGGGCCTCGGCGTCGTACGGATCGGCGGGACGAAGAACCCCGACACGGCGCGGATCGCCGCCCTCGCGCCCGACCTCGTCCTCGCCAACGAGGAGGAGAACCGCGCCCCCGACCTCGGCGCGCTGCGCGCCGCCGGGCTGGACGTGCTCGTCACCGAAGTCCGCACGCTGCCCCAGGCGTTCACGGAGCTGGAGCGGGTCCTGGTGCGCGGCTGCGGACTGGCCCGGCCCGGCTGGCTGGCCGACGCGGAGGACGCGTGGCGGGACGTGCGGGCCGCCGGGCCTGCCGTGCCGGCCGTGGTGCCGGTGTGGCGGCGGCCCTGGATGGTCCTCGGCCGGGACACCTTCGCCGGCGACCTCCTCGCCCGGCTCGGCGTCGCCAACGTCCACGCCGGCCACCCCGAGCGCTATCCGCGCATCCCCCTCGACGAGCTCAACGCCTGCGGCGCGGAGCTGGCCGTCCTGCCCGACGAGCCCTACCGCTTCACGCACGACGACGGCCCGGAGTCCTTCCCCGGGCTGCCGTGCGCGCTCGTCAGCGGGCGTCACCTCACGTGGTACGGACCCTCACTGACGGAAGCTGCTGCGGTGCTGGGCGCGGCGCTGCGAGCAGCCGGCCGCTGACCAGGCCCTGCGCGGTACGGGCGGCCGCCACCGCCCAGGCCGCCACCAGGACGGCGTACAGGCCCACGGACAGCCAGGTCAGGGCGTGCAGGCCGGTGTGGCGGGCGAGACCCGCGGCGCCCGTGACGCAGGTGCCGATCGGGAACGTGAACGCCCACCAGGTCATCGCGAAGCCCATGCCCTGCCGGAACGCCCGCAGCACCATGGCCAGGGCCAGCGCCAGCCACAGCAGCGCGAAGCCCATCACCGGGGCGCCGTACAGCACGGCGAACGGCGCCGCGGCGTGCGCGTACGGGGCGGGCAGCGCCCCCTGCGCGGCGTCGGCGAGGTTGCCGACCGCGGTGGTCGACTGGCCCAGCGGGCCCAGCACGAGGAAGAGGGCCGGGGTCAGCGCGAGCGGCAGCGGGCCGTGGTGGATCAGCCGCGCGAAGACCGCGGGCAGGATCAGCAGGGTCGCCAGCAGGCTCATCCCGAAGAGCGCGTAGCAGGCCAGCACCATGGCCTCCCGCCCCTGCCCGGCGGGCAGGTGCGGCACCAGGGCCGGGCCCAGCGCCGCGGAGACCATGGGCGCCACGACCGGCAGCAGCCACACCGGGGAGGCCTGGCCCGGCTCTATCCGGTGCCGGGTCACCATCAGGTACGGGATGCCCGCCGCGGCGGCCAGGCCCGTCACGGTGCCGGCCGTCCACAGGACCGCGTCGGCGGCCACGGCGGCGCCCGTGCCGATCACCCCGGAGCCCACGGAGAGGGTGGCCCCGCCGACCGCCAGCAGGGCCATCGCGGCACAGCCGTAGAACGGTGCCACCGCCGGGTCACCGAGGTGCCGCCTCGCCTGGTCGGCGTGGCGGGCCCAGTGCACGGCCCGCGCCATGAGCAGGGCGGCCAGCATCGCCGCCGACAGCACCCACACCGCCTCGCACGCCCCGGTCAGGCCCGGCGGCCGCACGGGCAGCGCGCGGCC
The DNA here is from genome assembly GCF_044336695.1 of Streptomyces sp. SCA2-17. Lineage (NCBI taxonomy): Bacteria > Bacillati > Actinomycetota > Actinomycetes > Kitasatosporales > Streptomycetaceae > Streptomyces > Streptomyces sp. SCA2-17. The sequence continues at coordinate 918,864 of NZ_CP117521.1, read as the reverse complement.
GGCGCTCGCGACGATCGCGGTGCCCATGACGGCGGCGTACCAGTTGGGGCCGAGGTGGCGTAGGGGTGCGGTGGTGCGGGAGGTGCTCATGACTCAAGGATCGGCGGGGGCGCTGCCCGCCACCAGGGACCTTGTCTCTATGAGGGCATAACCTGGAGTTATGACGCATGGGCGGCTGACGGACCGTGTACCCGACCTCGCCGCGCTGGAGCTGCTGCTGGCCGTGGCCCGGCTGGGCAGCCTGGGGCGTGCCGCGCGGGAGACCGGCATCAGCCAGCCCGCGGCGAGCGGGCGGATCCGCAGCATGGAGCGCATGCTCGGCGTCGCCCTGGTCGAGCGCTCGCCCCGCGGCTCGACGCTCACCGAGGCGGGCGTCCTCGTCACCGACTGGGCCCGGCGCGTCGTCGAGGCCGCCGAGGCCTTCGACGCCGGCGCGGAGGCGCTGCGCGGGCGGCGGGACTCGCGGCTGCGGGTCGCCGCGAGCATGACCATCGCCGAGTACCTGCTGCCCGGGTGGCTGGTCGCCCTGCGCGCCCGGCGGCCCGGGACCGCGGTGTCCCTGCTCGCCGGGAACTCGGAGGCCGTCGCCGAGCGGCTGCGGGCCGGCGAGGCCGACCTGGGGTTCGTCGAGGGGCTCGCCCTGCCGGCCGGCTTGTCCGGCGCGGTCGTCGCCCGCGACCGGCTGGTGGTCGTCACGGCCCCGGCCCACCCCTGGGCCCGGCGCCGGGCGCCCCTGGGCGCGGGGGAGCTGGCCGCGACCCCGCTCATCCTCCGCGAGCGGGGCTCGGGCACGCGGCAGGTCCTGGACGCGGCCCTCGCCGCGCACGGGGGGCTCGCCGAGCCCCTGCTCGAACTCGCCTCCACGACGGCGGTGAAGGCGGCGGTGGTGGGCGGCGCGGGGCCGTCCGTGCTCAGCGAGCTCGCGATCGGGGAGGAGCTGGCGTCCGGCCGCCTGGTCGAGATCCCCGTCGGGGATCTCGACTTGCACCGGTCACTCCGCGCGGTCTGGCCCGCCGGCCACCGCCCCACGGGCCCGGCCCGAGACCTCTTGGGCCTGACGAGGCCGTGACCAGGCCCTGACCGGGGGCCGGACTGCCTTCGTCTCGGTGCCGGGCACCATCCCTCCCGCCGCAACGGCGAGGCGCCACGAACGACGTGTCCGGCGGTGCCGGGCCGCCCTCGGCCGGACAGGGCGGGCACCGCCGGTGAGGTGGCGTGCGGCTGATCGCCGTTGCGGCGGGGGGTGGGTGCGGGCGCCGTCAGCTCGCCGTGTTGCCGGCCGGGCACCACATCTCCCGCCGCATCGGCGATCAGCCACGTACGAGGCGTCCGGCGGTGCCGGGCAGACATGAGGGGCGTACGGCACCGCCCGTCCCCGCCGTGGTGGCGCGCCCGGAACGGAACGCCTAGTTGGTGGTTGCCGCCTCCACCAGCGCTCGCGTCAGGCGCAGATCGTCCCGTGCCTCCGGGTGCCATTGGACGCCCACCGCGAACACGCCGGCACCCGGCCGTTCCAGCGCTTCGATCGTGCCGTCCTCCGCGTGGGCCGTGGCGACGAGGCCGGCGCCGAGGCGGGCGACGGACTGGTGGTGGTGCGTGGCGACGTCGCACGGCTCGGGCAGGAGGTCGCCCAGCCGCGTCCCCGGCACCGGCTTGACCAGGTGGCCGGTGAAGGCACCGACGACCGGGTTGTGGTCCTCGTGGCCCACCTCGTCCGGCAGGTGCTGGCACAGCGTCCCGCCCGCGTGCACGTTCATCAGCTGCATCCCCCGGCAGATCCCGAGCACCGGAACCGCCCGCTCCAGCGCGGCGTCCAGCAGAGCCAGCTCCCAGGCGTCGCGCTCGGGCACGGGCGCGCCCGCGCGCGGGTGGGGGCGTTCGCCGTAGAGCCCGGGGTCGAGGTCCTCGCCGCCGGCGAGGACCAGCCCGTCCAGCCGCCGCACTATGTCGCCGGCGGCGGCCGGGTCGTCCGGCGGCAGCTGTACGGCCAGGCCGCCGGCCCGCTGCACGTGCTGCGCGTAGGAGGCGGGCAGGAGCGCGGCCGGCAGGTCCCACGCGGCGCCCCAGCGGGCCCGGGTGAGGTAGGTGGTGACGCCGATCAGTGGCTGGCGGGGCATGGAGCGGGTCCTTTCCGTACGCGAGTCAATCCGTACGCGAGTCATTCCGTACGCTACGACGTTGATCACACCGTTCAGTCGCGGTTCAGTTCCGCCTCAGCCGCGGCAAGCGCCGCGAACTCCTCCTCGGGCGCCCCCGCGACGAGCCGGTGCCGGCTCCAGCAGGCGAAGTACACGGCGGCGACGGCGTAGACGCCGAGGGCGACGAGCGCGGCGGTGACGTCGACGAGGAACGTCGCCACGAGCGCCGCGCAGGCCAGCAGGAAGGCCAGCGCGGAGGTGGCGACGCCGCCGGGCGTGCGGTACGGCCGCGCCAGCCCCGGCTCGCGGCGGCGCAGCACGATGTGGGAGAGCGACATCAGCGCGTACGAGACGGTGGCGCCGAAGACCGCGACGTTGAGCATCCGTGCCCCGTCCCCGGTCGCGGCCGCGAGCCCGAAGCCGAGCGCGCCGGGCACGACCAGGCCGAGCCAGGGGGCCTTGCGGCGGCTGGTGAGGGAGAGGACGCGGGGGAGGTAGCCGGCCCGGGAGAGGGCGAAGAGCTGCCGCGAGCCGGCGTAGATGAGGGAGAAGAAGGAGGCCACGAGGCCCGCGAGCCCCGCGTAGTTGATGACGCGGCCGAGCACGGTGGGGTGCCCGTCCGGCTGTACGGCGGCCACGAGCGGGTTCCCGGCGTCCTTGAGGGCGTCCGCGCCGCCCGCGCCCGTCGAGGCGAGGAAGGTGAGGAGGGCGAGGACCAGCAGGATGCCCATGGCGGCGGCCATGGCCCGGGGCAGGGACCGCACGGGGTCCTTGGTCTCCTCGGCCGCGAGCGGCACGCCTTCGACGCCGAGGAAGAACCACATCCCGAAGGGGAACGACGCCCAGATCCCGAGCACCCCGAACGGCAGCCAGGAGGACGCGCCGAGGGCGCTCGTGTCGGCGGGGATGTCGTGCAGCCGGGCGGCGTCGAAGTCGGTCAGCGCCCCCGCCGCGAAGATCAGCAGCGCGGCGACGGCGACGCCGGTGACGACGAAGCTGAACCGCAGCGCCTCGCCCACGCCCCACAGGTGGATGCCGATGAAGAGGACGAAGCAGGCGAGGTACACGGGCCAGGAGGAGGTGAGCCCGAACAGGCCGAGGGACTCGACGTAGTCGCCGATGAAGAGGGAGATCGCCGCGGGCGCGAGGACGTACTCGATGAGGATGGCCGTGCCGGTGAGGAAGCCGCCCCACGGGCCGAGCGCGCGCCGCGCGAAGCCGTAACCCCCGCCCGCCGTCGGCAGGATGGCGGCGAGCTCGGCGAGGGCGAAGACCATGCAGGTGTACATCAGGCCCATGAGGGCGGCGGCGACGGCGAGCCCGCCGAAGCCGCCGTGCGCGAGGCCGAAGTTCCAGCCGGAGAAGTCGCCGGAGACGACGTAGGCGACGCCGAGGCCGGTGAGGAGCAGGGGGCCGGCGCTGCCGCGGCGCAGGGTGCGCTTCTCCAGGTAGCCGGGGGAGCCCGGGGAGTCCGGGCCGTCCGGCGTCCGGTCCGGGGAGCGTGGCGCTGCCGTGGGTGTCTCCGTGCGTTCGGGCATGCTGCCGCTCCTGCCTCGGGAGGTAAAGGTTTTGCGCCATACCTTTGCCTCGCGGTGGCTGATTCGGCAACCCCCTTGCGTAAAAGACTGGTTACGAGAGGGGCTCTCGTGGGTTAACGCGGCTTGTGCGGGCTACGCCAGGAACCCCCGCAGCAGCGCCGCCGTCCCGCAGCAGTGCTCGCGCATCACCTCGCGCGCCCCTTCCGCGTCGCCGTCGAGGATCGCGTCCACGAGCGCGGTGTGCTGCTGCTGCGAGTGCTCCAGGTTCCGGACCAGCAGCGGAATGCAGTCCAGCAGGTCGTTGACCGTCGCCCGGACGGCGGCGTACCGCTCGGCCAGCGACGGGGATCCCGACAGCTCGGCGAGCGTCAGGTGGAACAGCGTGTCCGCGCGGCGGTACCCGGCCAGCGGCGCGTCGTGCGTGGCGGCCAGCGCGGCGCGCAGCCGCCCGGCCCCACCCTCGGGGAGCCCGTGCGCGGCGCACAGCCCGGCCGCGCCCACCTCCAGCACCTCGCGGAAGCGCAGCGTGTCCTCGACGTCCACGCCGGCGACCCGGCGGCGCAGTTCGTCCTCGCCCGCTTCCGTCGCCGGCCGCGCGAGCACGAACGTGCCGCCGTAGCGGCCGCGCCGGCTCTCGACGAGCCCCTGGTCCTGCAAGACCTTCAGCACCTCGCGCAGCGTCACCCGGCTCACGTGCAGCCGGTCGGCCAACTCGCGCTCGGCAGGCAGTCGTTCGCCCTCGGCCACCAGGCCCAGCCGCATGATCTGGAGTATCTGCTCCAGCGCCTCCTCGAAGCCGTTGCCCGCGCGGACCGGACGCAGCACCGGGGCGAGCCGGTCCGCCCGGTCCGTCCGGTCGGCCGCATGATCGTTCATCTGACCCCTTCCCTTTAATGGTCTTCAGCCCTACCTTAAGACCTCCGGTCGCACCGACAGGAGGCATCACTGTGGCAGACCGCACGCCCCCGCTCGCCGTCGAGGAGTTGCGCAGGCTGGTCGACACCGGGGAGATCGACACCGTCGTCCTCGCCTTCACCGACATGCAGGGACGACTCCAGGGGAAGCGGTTCGCCGCCAGGTTCTTCCTCGACGACGTCCTCGACCACGGCACCGAAGGCTGCAACTACCTCCTCGCCGTGGACGTCGACCTCAACACCGTCGACGGCTACGCCATGTCGTCCTGGGAGCGCGGCTACGGGGACTTCGCCATGCGCGGCGACCTCTCCACCCTGCGCCGCACCCCCTGGAACCCCGGCACGGCCATGCTCACCGCCGACCTCGCCTGGCACGACGGCTCGCCCGTCCTCGCCTCGCCCCGGCAGATCCTGCGCCGCCAGCTCGACCGGCTGGCCGAGCACGGCTGGAGCGCGTACGCGGGCACGGAGCTGGAGTTCATCGTCTTCAAGGACACGTATGAGGAGGCCTGGAGCCGCGGCTACCGCGGCATGACCCCGGCCAACCAGTACAACTGCGACTACTCCGTCCTCGGCACCGGCCGCGTCGAACCCCTCCTGCGCCGCATCCGCAACGAGATGGGCGCCGCCGGGATGACCGTGGAGTCCGCCAAGGGCGAGTGCAACCTCGGCCAGCACGAGATCGCCTTCCGCTACGACGACGCCCTCACCACCTGCGACCAGCACGCCGTCTACAAGACCGGTGCGAAGGAGATCGCCTCCCAGGAGGGCATGGCGCTCACCTTCATGGCCAAGTACGACGAGCGCGAGGGCAACTCCTGCCACATCCACCTCTCGCTGCGCGACGAAGCCGGGCGGCCCGTCCTCGCCGACGACGAGGGCCCGTACGGCATGTCGAAGACGATGCGGCACTTCCTGGCCGGACAGCTGGCCGCGCTGCGCGACTTCACGCTCCTCTACGCCCCCAACATCAACTCCTACAAGCGGTTCCGGCCCGGCTCCTTCGCGCCCACCGCCGTCGCCTGGGGCCCCGACAACCGCACCTGCGCCCTGCGCGTCATCGGCCACGGCCACTCCCACCGCTTCGAGAACCGCCTGCCGGGCGGCGACGTGAACCCGTACCTCGCCGTCGCGGGCATGGTGGCCGCCGGCCTGTACGGCGTCGAGCACGAGCTGGAGCTGCCCGAGGTCTGTACGGGCAACGCCTACGCGGGCGACGCACAGCACGTCCCCGCCACCCTGCGCGAGGCCGCCGCCCTGTGGGAGGCCAGCCCGATAGCACGGGCAGCCTTCGGCGACGAAGTCGTCGAGCACTACCTGCACATGGCGCGCGTCGAGCAGGAGGCCTACGACACGGCGGTGACGGACTGGGAGCGGTTCCGCTCTTTCGAGCGGATGTAGCCCGGCACAACGGAACCACCGGCGTGCAGCTGGACACGAAACGCGGCGGAGCGACCCAGGAGAAGGACGTGCACGAGCACCAAGTGATCAACCCGGCGACCGAGGAACTCGTCGCCACCATCCCCGCGGCGACGCCGCAAGACGTCGACGCGGCAGTCCAACGCGCCGCACAAGCCCGGCGCAGCTGGTCCGCCCTCGCCCCGGCGGACCGCGCCCGCCACCTCCGCCGCTTCGCGGCCACCGTAGACAGCCACCTGGAGGACCTCGCCCAGCTGGAGGTCCGCGAGGCCGGGCACCCGATCGGCAACGCCCGCTGGGAGGCGGGCAACGCCCGGGACCTGCTGGAGTACGCGGCCGGGGGAGCGGAGCGCCTCGCCGGCGCCCAGATCCCCGTCGCCGGCGGCCTGGACGTCACCTTCCACGAGCCGCTGGGCGTCGTCGCCGTCATCGCCCCGTGGAACTTCCCGATGCCCATCGCCGCCTGGGGCCTCGCCCCCGCCCTGGCCGCGGGCAACGCCGTCCTCCTCAAGCCGGCCGAGACCACCCCGCTGACCGCCCTGCGGCTGGCGGAGCTGGCGCTGGAGGCGGGGCTGCCCGAGGGCCTCTTCCAGGTCCTGCCCGGCGCCGGGCCCGTCGCCGGCAACGCCCTCGTGGAGCACCCCGGCGTCGCCAAGGTCGTCTTCACCGGCTCCACGGCCGTCGGCAAGCAGATCATGGCCAAGTGCGCGGCCGGCGTGAAGCGCGTGACCCTCGAACTCGGCGGCAAGAGCCCCAACATCGTCTTCGCCGACGCCGACGTCGAGGGGGCCGCCGCGGCCGCCCCCGGCTCCTTCCTCGACAACACCGGCCAGGACTGCTGCGCCCGCAGCCGCATCCTCGTCCAGCGCTCCGTGTACGACCGCTTCATGGAGCTCCTGGAGCCGGCCGTGAAGTCCTTCGCCGTCGGCGACCCGGCGGATCCGGCCACGCAGATGGGCCCGCTGATCTCGGCCGCGCAGCGCGAGCGCGTACGGTCCTACGTCAGCGAGACCGCGCCCGCCGCGATCCGCGGCGAGGCCCCGCAGGGCAAGGGCTTCTGGTACCCGGCGACCGTCCTGGAGGGCCGGGCGGAGGACCGTACCGCCGTCGAGGAGATCTTCGGCCCCGTCGCCGTCGTCATCCCCTTCGAGGACGAGGCGGAAGCCGTACGGATCGCCAACGCCACCGACTACGGCCTCTCCGGCTCGATCTGGACCCGCGACGTCTCCCGGGCCCTGCGCGTCTCCCGCGCCGTCGCCGCCGGCAACCTCTCCGTCAACTCCCACAGCAGCGTCCGCTACGCGACGCCGTTCGGCGGCTTCAAGGGCTCCGGGCTGGGCCGGGAGCTGGGCCCCGACGCGCTGGCCGCGTTCACGGAGACCAAGAACGTCTTCATCGCCGTCGACCCCGGGCCCGCCGAGGGGTAGCCGGCGGCCCTCCACCCTCCCCTCGTACCAACAGCGCACCCCCGCACCTCACAGAAAGGCCACTGCCTTGACCGAAGAAACCCCCGTCTGCCGCCGCCTCGTCGGCCGCACCGCCGTCGTGACCGGCGCCGGCAGCGGCATCGGCCTGGCCACCGCCCGCCGCCTCGCCTCCGAGGGAGCCCGCGTCGTCTGCGCCGACATCGACGAGACCGCCGGCAAGGCCGCGGCCGCCGAGACCGGCGGGCTCTTCGTCAAGGTCGACGTGACCAGCCCCGAGGAGGTCGACGCGCTCTTCAAGACCGCCTACGACACCTACGGCTCGGTCGACATCGCCTTCAACAACGCCGGCATCTCCCCGCCCGACGACGACTCGATCCTCACCACCGGGCTCGACGCCTGGAAGCGCGTCCAGGAGGTCAACCTCACCTCCGTCTACCTCTGCTGCAAGGCCGCCCTCCCCTACATGCAGCGCCAGGGCAAGGGCTCCATCATCAACACCGCCTCCTTCGTCGCCGTCATGGGCGCCGCGACCTCCCAGATCAGCTACACCGCCTCCAAGGGCGGCGTCCTGGCGATGTCCCGCGAGCTCGGCGTGCAGTTCGCCCGCGAGGGCATCCGCGTCAACGCCCTGTGCCCGGGGCCGGTGAACACCCCGCTGCTCAAGGAGCTCTTCGCCAAGGACCCCGAGCGGGCAGCGCGCCGCCTCGTGCACGTGCCCGTCGGCCGCTTCGCCGAGCCGGAGGAGATCGCCTCCGCGGTCGCCTTCCTCGCCAGCGACGACTCGTCCTTCGTCAACGCCGCGGAATTCCTCGTCGACGGTGGCATCGCGGGCGCGTACGTGACCCCGCTGTAGGGTCCATGATCAACGGCGAGACCGGTTCGCGGGTGCAGACCCCGGGGGCCGGTCCCGCCGTGGATCCCCGGGTGCCGGGCCCGCAATGGCCGGCGCCGGGGGATTCCCCTGCCACCGCACGCACCACCGCAAAGAGAGCACATGCGCACCAAGTCCGCCATCGTCGCCGGCCTCGCTGCCGCCGCGGCCCTCGCCACGGCAATTCCGGCCACCGCCGCGCCCTCCCACGACGCGCCCCGCCGCAACTGCCCCCAGCTCGACAAGAAGCTGCCGTGGGCGGGTGACAACCGCGCCCGGCTCCAGAAGATGATCGACGAGCGCGGCACCTGCTCCGGCAAGGGCGGCCCCCGCCCCGTCGCCGCCTTCGACTGGGACAACACCGTCGTCAAGAACGACATCACCGACGCCACGCTCGCCTGGGCGCTCAAGCACGACAAGATCCTCCAGCCCCGCAGCTGGAAGGCCACCAGCGCCTGGCTCACCCCGGCCGCCGACAAGGCCCTCACCAAGGCCTGCGGCACCGCCGTGCGCCCCGGCCGGCCGCTGCCCACCTCGAAGAACACCGCCTGCGCCGACGAGATCTTCGAGATCCGCGAGAAGTCGAAGACGATGGCTGGCGCCGACGCCTTCGCCGGTGACTGGAACCACCGCCGCACCGTCCCCGCGTACGCCTGGATCCCCCAGCTGTTCGCCGGTCACACGCCCGCCGCCGTGACCTCCATCGCCAAGCAGGCGCGCGCCGAGCAGCTCGCCGCGCCCGTCGGCGCCCAGCAGACCGTCGGCACGCACACCCTCGCCGGCTACGTCCGCTACTACGACCAGCAGAAGGACCTCATCCGCACGCTCAAGGCGGCCGGCTTCGACGTCTACATCGTCTCCGCCTCCTCCGAGCCGATCGCCGAGGCCTGGTCGGGCGGCGTGGGCCTGGACGCCGAGCACACCATCGGCATCCGCAACATCACCAAGCACGGCCGCCTCACCACGGCCATCAAGGGTTGCGGCGGCGTCGAGACCGGGCGCGGCGACGCCCTGCCGTACATGGACGGCAAGCGCTGCATGATCAACCAGGAGATCTTCAAGATCAAGGGCGCGAAGGCCTGGCAGCAGCAGGACTTCCGGCACCGCATCGCGCTCGGCGCGGGCGACGCCGACACCGACGTGACGTTCGTGAACGACGCCACCGGTGCGCACGTGGCCATCAACCGGAACAAGTCCGAGCTGATGTGCCGCGCCTACGACGACGCGGACGGCCGCTGGGTGGCCAACCCGATGTTCATCGACCCGATGCCGCGCAAGTCCGGTACGTACCCGTGCGCGACGACGGGCGCGACGGCGGAGGACGGCTCGAAGATCCCGGTCCGCCGCGCGGACGGCTCGGTCATCCCGGACCAGGCGGACAAGGCGTTCTGACGCCGGACGTCCACCCTGCGAGGCCTCACAGAAACGTTTGCCCCTCGCCCCGGTAGGTGGCGACCGTATCCACGATGCGGTCGCCATCGATCAGCCGAAGCGCGGAGAACCGCTCACACAGCTCGCCCGCCTTCGCGTGCCGGAACCACACCTTGTCCCCGACCAGCAGATCGTCCGCGGGCCCGCCGAGCAGCGGCGTCTGCACCTCGCCCGCCCCCTCCCGCGGGTCCAGCCGCAGCCCCGCCGGCAGGTACGGCTGCGGAAGCCGGTCGGAACCGGCCGCCCCCGACGCGGGGTACCCACCGCCCAGGACGGTCACCACGCCGACTCCCGGCCGCCGCACCACCGGCAGCGCGAACAGCGCCGCCGGGCGGCCGCGGAACGACCGGTAGTGGTCGAACAGCCGGGGCACGAACAGCCCCGACCCCGCGGCGACCTCCGTCACCGCGTCCTCCGCGGCCGTGTGCTGCACGCTCCCCGTGCCGCCGCCGTTGACGAACGCGAGCTCCGCCACGGCCCGCACGGCCCGGACGGCCTCCGCCCGGCGCGCCTCCAGCTCCCGGCGCGCCGCGGCCTGCATCAGCCGCACCGCGCGCGAGTACAGCGGCCGGCCCTCCACGGCGTCCCCCACACCCGCCACATGCGCCTCGTAAGCCATCAGGCCCACCAGCCGGAAGCCCGGCCTGCGCACCACCGACCGCGCCAGGTCCGCCAGCCGCTCCGGGTCGCGCAGCGGCGAGCGCAGCGCCCCGAGCCGTAGCCGCCCGCCCAGCAGGCGCAGCGAGGTGTCCAACTCCAGGCACACCCGCACGTCCTCACGCCCCGTCCGGGCCGCGTCGATCAGCGCCAGCTGGGCCGGGTCGTCCACGGTCACCGTGACCGCCCGGGCCAGCTTCGGATCCGCCGTCAGCTCCGCCAGGCCCGCCCGGTCGGCCGTCGGATACGCCAGCAGGACGTCCTCGACGCCCGAACGCGCCAGCCACAGGGACTCCGCCAGCGAGAAGCTCATCACGCCCGTGAAGCCGTCCCGGGCGAGCACCCGCTCCAACAGCGCCCGGCAGCGCACCGACTTGCTCGCCACCCGCACCGGCTTGCCCTGCGCCCGGCGCACCAGGTCCGCGGCGTTGGCGTCGAACGCCTGGAGGTCGACCACGGCCAGCGGCGCGTCGCAGGAAGCCGTCGCCCGGTCCAGGCGGGCCCGCTCGGTGCTCGCGTGCACGGCGGGACGCGCGGCCTGAAGTGCTGCGGGAGGTGCGGCGGGAAGGCGCATGGGGCGCAGCTTGCCAGAGCCGCCCGGCGGTGGACAGGGGCCCCGCACGGGCGAGATGGCAGCGCCCGCCGCCCGCCCCGTAGAGTGGCGCCCACGCCGCGGGCCGCACGTCCTGCGGAGTGATGTCCGGATACGGACCGGCCTGTCCCGTAACGAGAACCGGGCGCGGGCAGGGGACGCCAGCTCACGAGGGGGAGCGCAGGGTGAGCACCGAGGCGGACCGCGCGCCCGCACTGCCCGTCCGTCCCCTCCCGGCCTCCGCCTTCTTCCCGCCTCCGCCGCCGTCCCTGCCGCCGCTGCCCCCGATGCCGCCTCAGGGCGCCGGCCGCCGCTCCGGGGCCCGGACGCTGTCCGCCGCCGTCTGCCTCGTTCTCGGCCTCGGGCTCATCGGCGGTGCCGTCGCCGGGAGTTGGCTCGCGGACGGCAGCGGCGGGACCGCGGCCGAACGCGACTTCGCCCGCGGCGGCACGCTCTGGCGCACCACCCCCGTCGACGACCTCTTCCCGCCCGTCCTGCGCGCCGACGCGGCCGGGCCCGGTGGCGCCGAGCGCGCCTGGACGCGGATCGGCGTCGCCCCCGACAGCGGCTGCGAAGAGGCCTTCGACCCGCTCCTGGAGAAGGCCCTCGCCCCCGCCGGCTGCACGCGGCTGCTCCGTGCCACCTACACCGACGCCACGTCCACCGCCGTCACCACCGTCGGACTGCTCGTCACCGCCACCGGCAGCCAGGGGATGCGCGACCTGCGCCGGCGGTTCGCCGACGAACGGCTCGACGAGCGCACCGACCTGATGCCCCGCCCGTACGCGCCGCGCGGCACCGTCGCCGAGAGCTTCGGCGACGCGCAGCGCGCGAGCTGGGCCGTCAGCGTCCTCACCGACGCGCCCGCCGTCGTCTACGCCGTCACCGGCTTCGCCGACGGCCGTACGGGTACGCCGCCGCAGCCGGCCACCCTCGCCACCCGCCCCGGCGCCACCACCGCCCCCGCGCAGGCGGGGCTCGGCCACGAGGCCGCCGCGCTCGCCGGGCGCGTCGAGAACGGCTTCCGGCAGGCGCTGCGGCAGTCCACCGGCCAGGGGGGTTCCCGGTGACCGCTGTTGCGTTCCGGGGCCGTGGCCGCAGGCCCTTGTCCACGGCTGTCCTCGCCGCCGCGCTCGTTGTGCTGCCGGCCGCCGGGACCGCGCACGCCGACTCCATACGCGTCCAGGAGTGGGCGCTCGACGCCCTCCACACCGAGGAGGCCTGGCAGACCACCAAGGGCGCCGGCATCACCGTCGCCGTCCTCGACACCGGCGTCGACGACGGCCACCCCGACCTCGCCGGGCAGGTCCTCCCCGGCAAGGACCTCATCGGCTTCGGCGCCGGGCCCGGCGACCGCGCCTGGGCCCGGCACGGCACCGCCATGGCCGGCATCATCGCCGGGCGGGGGCACGGGGCGGACGGCACGGACGGGGTGGTCGGCGTCGCCCCCGAAGCGAAGATCCTTCCCGTGCGGGTGATCCTCGAAGACGGCGACCCCTCCCGGGCCAAGGCCCGCAGCGGGCGGGGCAACGCCCTCGCCGACGGCATCCGCTGGGCCGCCGACCACGGGGCCGACGTCATCAACCTCTCCCTCGGCGACGACAGCGACACCGCCCACCCCGAGCCGCAGGAGGACGCCGCCGTCCAGTACGCGCTCGGCAAGGGCGCCGTCGTCGTCGCCTCCGCCGGCAACGGCGGCGAGCAGGGCGACCACGTCTCCTACCCGGCCGCCTACCCCGGCGTCATCGCCGTGGCCGCCGTCGATCGCTACGGCAGCCGGGCCGCGTTCTCCACGCGCCGGTGGTACGCGGCCCTCAGCGCGCCCGGCGTCGACGTCGTCATCGCCGACCCCGACCGGCACTACTACGAGGGGTGGGGTACGAGTGCGGCCGCCGCGTTCGTCTCCGGCGCGGTCGCGCTGGTCCGCTCCGCGCACCCGGATCTGAGCCCCGCCCAGATCCGCAAGCTCCTCGTCGACACGGCCCGGGACGCGCCGCCCGGCGGGCGCAGCGACGCGCTGGGGGCGGGGGTGGTCGACCCCGCGGCGGCGATCGCCCGCGGCGGGGACCTGGCCCCGGAGACGCCGGGCCCCCGGGTCACCCGCGAGTACAGCAGCCCGTACTTCGGCACGTCCGGCCCTGCGGGCGGCCCCCCGGGTGACCCCCCGGCCACCGAGAACTACACGGCCCCGGCCGCGGGCGCCCTGGGCGTCGCACTCCTGGCCACGGCCACGGCCTTGTGGCGCGGCCGCCGCCGCGAGCCGTAACGGGGCGTGGCGGGCCCCTCCGCGCTGAGGCCGGCCCGGCACCGCCGGGCTCCACCCTTGTGGTTGCGCGCCGCGGCGGCGGATTCAAGGGGCCGGGCCCCGGCCCCTCAGGGGGCGAGCGAGGTGTGGGGAGCGCCTGCGCCGACGGTGGTCCGTGGGGCACGGGGAGCCCTGGCACCCCCTTCCGCCGCGGTGGTGATCAGTCCCCGCGGCGTGGTCCGGCGGTGCCGGACACTCCTGGGCGCGGTCCGGCACCGCCGGTCGCCACCGTTGTGGTTGCGCGCCGCCGCGGCGGATCAGGCGGTCTGTGACGGCGCCCTCCACCCGGGCGGAAGCCGTTGTCACAGGCACCCATAGACTCTTCTGGTGGCGCTGAAGAATATTCCTGATCCCGGGTTCTCCGACGACGACGGTTCCGCCGACGCGGAGCTGACCGCCGCGCTCGCCGCGTGGTCCGCGGACCCGGGCGGCGGTGCCGAGGCCCGCGTGCTCGCCGCGCTCCGCGGCGCACGGCTGCTCGTGCCCGTCGTGGCCGTGCTCGGGGAGGTCGAGACGGGCCCGGACGGGCTCAAGCGCGAGAAGACCAGCGACATGGCCGTACCCACGCTCCAGGCCCCGGACGGCCGCAAGGCGCTCCCCGCGTTCACGTCCACCGACTCCCTGGCGCGCTGGCGCTCCGACGCCCGCCCCGTAGCCGTACCCCTGCACCAGGCGCTGCAGGCGGCCGCGCACGAGAAGGCGGACACGATCGTCCTGGACCTGGCCGGCCCCGTCCCGTACCAGCTGACGGGCCCCGCCCTGCTGGCCCTCGCGGAGGGCCGCGAGAGCACTGACCCGCTCGCCGACCCGGCCGTCGCGGACGCCCTCCGGGCCGTCCTGACCGCCGAGCCGGCGGTGCGCCGCGCCCACCTGGCCCCCTCGCGGGAGGCGGACGGCACGCTGGCCCTGGCCCTGGCCGGTGACGCCGAGGTCTCCGCCGCGGTGCAGCGCATCGCACAGGCGCTGGCCTCCGACGAGGTCCTGCGGGCCCGCCTCGTCCGCGGCCTCGACCTGGCCCTGCTGCCGGCCGGCGCCTCCGTCCCCGGGGAGCCGCTCTTCACCCGCTAGCCGCGTTCCGGCTGTTTCCGGCCGTTCCGGCCGACAGGCGCTCCGCAGTGGATCGACCGACAATGCGAAGAGGTCCACGAGAGATCCCGGAGATCCCTGGAGGAACGCCATGGACGTGAAGCTGGGGGCCGCAAGTCTCGACTCCGTGGAGACGAGAACCGTCGCCGCCGAGTTCCTCGGCACGCTGCTGCTGGTTTTCTTCGCCGTCGGCTCCGCGGTCCTCGCGGCCGACTACATCGGAGTCCTCGGCATCGCCCTGGCCTTCGGCTTCGTCCTGCTGGCCCTCTGCTACGCGCTGGGCCCGGTGTCGGGCTGCCACGTGAACCCGGCGGTGACGCTCGGCATGCTGCTGGAGGGCCGGATCGCGCTGCGCACGGCGATCGAGTACTGGGTCGCGCAGCTGCTCGGCGGCATCGTGGGCGCGGCGCTGCTGTTCCTGCTGGCCAAGCAGGTGCCGGGGCTGAGGACGGACGGGGCGTTCGGCAGCAACGGCTGGGGCCGGCGCTCGGCGGTGCACCTGAACACGGGCGGCGCGTTCCTCGCGGAGGTCGTCCTGACCTTCCTGCTGGTCTTCGTGGTGCTCGCGGTGACCCACAAGATCGCCCTGGTGGGCTTCGACGGGCTGCCCATCGGCCTGGCCCTCGCGGTGATCCACCTGGTCGGCATCCCGCTGACGGGCACCTCGGTCAACCCGGCGCGGAGCCTGGGCCCGGCGCTGTTCGCGGGCGGGGGCGCGCTGTCCCAGCTGTGGCTGTTCATCGTCGCGCCACTGATCGGCGGCGCCCTGGCGGCCTGCGCGCACCGCGTCACGCATCCGCCGTTCAGCCCGTCGAACCTCGCGGACGACCTGGCCCTGCCGCACTACCCGAAGGGTCCGACGACGGCCGCGCACCCGACGGAGGAGCGTCCCGCGCCGCGGGAGGAAAGCGGTGGCGTGGACGAGGGCGGGGAGCGCCCCGGCCGGCCGGGCCCGTCGGGTCCGGCCTGACCGGGGCGCCACAGCCCTGAGACGGGGCGATCAGCCGAAGACGGGGCCCGTGAACTTCTCGCCGGGCCCCTGACCCGGCTCGTCCGGCACGACGGACGCCTCGCGGAAGGCCAGCTGGAGGGACTTCAGCCCGTCGCGCAGCGGCCCGGCGTGGAAGTTGCTGACCTCGGTCGCGCTGGCCGTCACGAGCCCGGCGAGCGCGGTGATCAGCTTGCGGGCCTCGTCGAGGTCCTTGTGCTGCTCGCCCTCCTCGGCCAGGCCGAGGTTGACCGCGGCCGAGCTCATCAGGTGCACCGCGACCGTGGTGATCACCTCGACGGCGGGGACGTCCGCGATGTCGCGGGTCATGGTGTCAAAGTCCGGCTTCTCGCCGGTGGGGGTCGCGTCGCTCATGGCGGACACGATACGTGCCGGTGCCGAATCGGTTCGCCACGGGTTAGCACGCCTGCTCCCCAGCTGGTAGGGTGAGGGAACGACCGGCTGGACACACATGTGCCCGGCCCACAAGTGGAGCTCCGTTCTCCCACCTCGCCCGGCCCCAGGTCGGCAGGTCTCCGGTCAGGCGGCGCCCATCGTTCCGTACGGACGATGGAGCTGCCCGATGCGCCCCGCGGCATGCCGTGGCGGTGTTCCGGTTTTATGGAGCCCCGCCTGTGTCCCGTCGGGGCATTTTTGTGTGTACCGGCGCGGTTGGTCTTAGGAAAAGACGTTACGTGGCCGCCCGCCAGGCCGCCGCGTGGTGCTACCGAGGAGGATCCATCAGCGCCGAGCCCCGCATCAACGACCGGATTCGAGTCCCCGAGGTGCGACTTGTCGGTCCCAGTGGCGAGCAGGTCGGCATCGTGCCGCTTGCCAAGGCACTGGAGCTTGCGCAGGAGTACGACCTCGACCTCGTCGAGGTGGCGGCGAACGCCCGTCCGCCGGTCTGCAAGCTCATGGACTACGGGAAGTTCAAGTACGAGTCGGCCATGAAGGCCCGTGAGGCGCGCAAGAACCAGGCGCACACGGTCATCAAGGAGATGAAGCTCCGGCCGAAGATCGACCCGCACGACTATGACACCAAGAAGGGTCACGTCGTCCGGTTCCTCAAGCAGGGCGACAAGGTCAAGATCACGATCATGTTCCGTGGTCGCGAGCAGTCCCGGCCGGAGCTCGGCTACCGACTGCTGCAGCGCCTCGCGGAAGACGTCCAGGACCTCGGTTTCGTCGAGTCGAACCCGAAGCAGGACGGCCGAAACATGATCATGGTCCTCGGTCCGCACAAGAAGAAGACCGAGGCGATGGCCGAAGCCCGCGAGGCACAGGCCGCCCGCAAGGCGGAGCGCACCGGCGCTGCGCCCGCGGACGCCGCCGAGGAGCCCGCAGAGGCGTGATCCGGGGGCGCCCCGCGCCCCGGATGACCCCCGGGGCATCCGCCCCGGACACCAACCGAAACAGATGACACTCCCGTGCGCCCTGATCCGGCCGGGGGAGTGCCACCGACGAGGAGAGAACGGCGCTATGCCGAAGAACAAGACGCACAGCGGTGCCAAGAAGCGCTTCAAGGTCACCGGCTCCGGCAAGGTCCTGCGCGAGCGCGCCGGCAAGCGCCACCTGCTCGAGCACAAGTCGTCCCGCCTGACGCGTCGCCTCACCGGCAACGCCGAGATGGCCCCGGCCGACGCCAAGAAGATCAAGAAGCTTCTCGGCAAGTGACGTTCCGGCTTCGGCCGCACGTCCACACCGGGACCCAATCGATTTCGGGTCGTGTGAGAATCCACCACGACCCCGCTACAAGGAGTTAACAAGTGGCACGCGTCAAGCGCGCAGTCAACGCGCACAAGAAGCGTCGGGCGATCCTCGAGGCGGCCAGCGGTTACCGCGGCCAGCGGTCGCGTCTGTACCGCAAGGCCAAGGAGCAGGTCACCCACTCCCTGGTCTACAACTACAACGACCGCAAGAAGCGCAAGGGCGACTTCCGTCAGCTGTGGATCCAGCGCATCAACGCCGCTGCCCGCCAGAACGGCATGACGTACAACCGCCTCATCCAGGGTCTGAAGGCCGCCAACATCGAGGTGGACCGCAAGATCCTCGCGGACTTGGCCGTCAACGACATGAACGCGTTCGCCGCGCTCGTCGAGGTCGCCCAGAAGGCCCTGCCGGCCGACGTCAACGCCCCGAAGGCCGCTGCCTGACCGGCACCCCGAGGCTGTTGCTGACCGGACCCGCAGGCCCACGGCCTGCGGGTCCGCTCGCGTCCGGCCCCAGGACCCCCGCTGCCGCCCCGCCGGCACCGCACCGCGCACACCAGCAACCGAAAGTGAGCCCATGGCGGCCCCCGAGCTGACCTCCCTGCGATCGCCCCGTGTCATCGCGGCCCGCCGTCTTGCCAAGCGCAGCTTCCGCGCCAAGGAGCGCCGCTTCATCGCGGAGGGACCGCAGTCCGTCCGCGAGGCCATAGGCCACCTCGTCGAGGTGTACGTGACGCCGGACGCCGCCGAGCGCCACGCGGACATCGTCGCCGCCGCCCTCGCCGCCGGGGTGCCCGTCCTGACCGCGACGGACGAGGTCATCGCCGAGATGTCCGACACCGTCACCCCGCAGGGCATCGTCGGCCTCTGCCGCTTCCTGGACACGCCGTTCGAGGAGATCCTGGCCGGCCGGCCCCGCCTGGTCGCCGTCCTCGCCCACGTGCGCGACCCCGGCAACGCCGGCACCGTCCTGCGCTGCGCCGACGCCGCGGGCGCCGACGCCGTCGTGCTCACCGACGCCTCCGTGGACCTCTACAACCCCAAGGCTGTACGGGCCTCCGTCGGCTCCCTCTTCCACCTGCCGGTCGCCGTGGGCGTCCCCGTGGAGCAGGTCGTGAGCGGTCTCCAGGGCGTCGGCGCCCGCATCCTCGCCGCCGACGGCGCGGGCGACCGCGACCTGGACGCCGAGCTGGACCGGGGCACCATGGGCGGGCCCACCGCCTGGGTCTTCGGCAACGAGGCGTGGGGCCTGCCGGAGGAGACCCGCGCGCTCGCCGACGCCGTGGTGCGCGTCCCCATCCACGGCAAGGCCGAGAGTCTGAACCTCGCGACGGCCGCCGCCGTGTGCCTCTACGCCTCCGCCCGTGCGCAGCGTGCACCCGGAGGGTGCCGCTCCGTGACCTTCAGCTAGTAGGGTTGCCCCCGGGGGATCGGGAGGGGGTGCGGATGACGAACGTCAGGACTTCCGGGGGCGTGGCCGACGCCGCTCCGGCGGCGGATGCTGCGCCGCACGGTTCCCCCGGGCAAGGAGCGCCTGCTCAGGGGCTCGCGGGCCTCGGCCTGCACCCCGACGAGCTCCCCGACGGCCTCGTCGTCGCCGACGAGAACGGCCGGGTCACCTGCTTCAACGCCGCCGCGGCCCGGATCACCGCGGTCCGGCCCGACGAGGCGCTCGGCCGCTCCCTGGAGAGCGCCCTGCCCCTGGAGGACCTGGACGGCCGCCGCTGGTGGCCGATGACCGATCCGTACGGCGGCCTGACCACCCGGGTGGGCCAGCCCGAGCGGAATCTTCTCCTCCCCGGCGGCCGCGAGGTCCTCGTCTCCGTGCGCTACGTGCGCGAGCACCCCGCCGGCCCCGTGCGCCGCCTCGTCGTCCAGCTGCGCGGCACCGACGCCCGCCGCCGCACCGAGCGCAGCCACGCCGAGCTCATCGCCACCGTCGCCCACGAGCTGCGCTCGCCGCTCACCTCCGTCAAGGGCTTCACGGCCACGCTCCTCGCCAAGTGGGAGCGGTTCACCGACGACCAGAAGCGGCTGATGCTGGAGACCGTCGACGCCGACGCCGACCGCGTCACCCGGCTGATCGCCGAGCTCCTCGACATCTCCCGGATCGACTCCGGCCGTCTGGAGCTGCGCCGCCAGCCGGTCGACGTCGTCGCGGCCGTCCGCCGCCACGTCCAGGCGTACACCACCGCGGGCCACCGCCCCGACCGCTTCGAGGTCAAGGTGACGGCCCCCCTGCCCGCCCTCTGGGCCGACCCCGACAAGGTCGACCAGGTCCTCGGCAATCTCCTGGAAAATGCGGTGCGCCACGGCGAGGGGCGCGTCACGATAGAGGTGGCGCCGGCGCTGCTGACGGCACGGCCGGAGGGCACGGAAGGTACGGCGATCACGGTGAGCGATGAGGGGCCGGGCATCCCCGAGGAGTCGATGAGCCGCGTCTTCACCCGCTTCTGGCGGGGCAGCAAGCGCGGCGGCACCGGCCTGGGCCTCTACATCGTCAAGGGCATCGTCGAGGCCCACGGCGGGACGATCACCGTCGAGCGGGCCGCCTGCGGCGGCGCGCGGTTCCGATTTACCCTGCCCGTGGGCGCCCCGGCCTTTCTCTCACAGGCCTGAAGCGGGCGGCCCGCGGGCCCGACGACCACCACGCGCCCCTTAGACTCGACCTTTGGCACCTTTGGCACGACCTTGGCACCCATCTGTCGGGCAAGCGCCGCCGGCGAAGCGAAGCCTGGGGGCACCTCCCAGCGGTAGCTGGGAGAAAATCGGAAGCACGGGAAGAGATGTCCGCACCCAATAAGTCGTACGACCCTGTCGAGGTCGAGGCACTGAAACCGGAAGAGATCGAGCGCATGCGGGACGAGGCGCTCGCCGCCGTCGCCGCGGCCGCCGACCTCGACGCTCTGCGCGAGGTCAAGGCCGCGCACGCCGGTGACCGCTCGCCCCTCGCCCTCGCCAACCGCGAGATCGGCGCCCTGCCGCCGCAGGCCAAGGCCGAGGCCGGCAAGCGCATGGGCATGGCCCGTGGTGCCGTGAACAAGGCCTTCGCCGCCCGCCAGGCCGAGCTGGAGGCCGAGCGCGACGCCCGTGTGCTGGTCGAGGAGGCGGTGGACGTCACCCTGCCGTACGACCGCACCCCGGCCGGCGCCCGCCACCCCATCACGACCCTCAGCGAGCGCATCGAGGACGTCTTCGTGGCCATGGGCTACGAGGTCGCCGAGGGCCCCGAGGTCGAGACCGAGTGGTTCAACTTCGACGCGCTCAACATCGCGCAGGACCACCCGGCCCGCGCCATGCAGGACACGCTCTTCGTGCAGGCGCCGGGCAAGAAGGACGCCGAGTCCGGCGTCGTGCTGCGCACCCACACCTCCCCGGTGCAGGTCCGCACGATGCTCGACCGCGAGCCGCCCATCTACGTGATCTGCCCCGGCCGCGTCTACCGCATGGACGAGCTGGACGCCACGCACACGCCGGTCTTCACCCAGGTCGAGCTCCTCGCCATCGACGAGGGCCTGACCATGGCCGACCTCAAGGGCACCATCGAGCACATGGTGCGCTCGCTGTTCGGCGAGGGCCTGACCACGCGCCTGCGCCCCAACTACTTCCCCTTCACCGAGCCCTCCGCCGAGCTGGACATGCAGTGCTATGTCTGCCGCGGCGAGTCGGCCGGCAACCCCGACCGCCCCTGCCGCACCTGCTCCAGCGAGGGCTGGATCGAGCTGGGCGGCTGCGGCATGGTCAACCCCCGCGTGCTGACCGCCGCGGGCATCGACCCGGAGAAGTACAGCGGCTTCGCCTTCGGGTTCGGTATCGAGCGACTGCTGATGTTCCGCCACAACGTCGAGGACATGCGAGACATGGTCGAAGGTGACGTGCGCTTCACCCGGCCGTTCGGGATGGAGATCTGATGCGAGCCCCGCTTTCCTGGCTGCGGGAATACGTCGACCTGCCGGCCGGTGAGACCGGCCGCGACGTGCAGGCCAAGCTGATCGCCGCGGGTCTCGAGGTCGAGCGCGTCGAGAGCCTCGGCGCGGACCTGAAGGGCCCCCTGGTCGTCGGCCAGGTCCTCACCATCGAGGAGCTGGAGGGCTTCCGCAAGCCGATCCGCTTCTGCACCGTCGACGTCGGCACGGCCAACGGCACCGGTGAGCCGCAGGAGATCGTCTGCGGCGCCCGCAACTTCTCCGTCGGCGACAAGGTCGTCGTCGTGCTGCCCGGCGCCGTCCTGCCCGGCGACTTCGCCATCGCCGCCCGCAAGACCTACGGCAAGGTCTCGCACGGCATGATCTGCTCCGGCGAGGAGCTGGGCATGGGCGACGACGGCACGCACGGCATCATCGTGCTCCCGCAGGAGTACGAGCCCGGCACCGACGCCATCGAGCTGCTCCAGCTCGTCGACGAGGTCCTGGACATCGCCGTCACCCCCGACCGCGGCTACTGCCTGTCGATGCGCGGCATCGCCCGCGAGGCCGCCACCGCCTACGGCCTGCCGCTGCGCGACCCGGCCCTGCTCGACGTGCCCGGGCCCAACACCCTCGGCTACCCCGTCCAGGTCGCCGACCCGGCCGGCTGCGACCGCTTCACGGCCCGCACGGTCACCGGTCTCGACCCCGAGGCCCGCTCCCCGATCTGGCTGCAGCGCCGCCTCCAGAAGGCCGGCATGCGCCCGATCTCGCTGACCGTCGACATCACCAACTACGTGATGCTGGAGCTCGGCCAGCCGCTGCACGCCTACGACCGCTCGCGCCTCGACGGCCCGATCGGCGTCCGCCGTGCCGAGCGCGGCGAGAAGCTGACCACCCTCGACGGCACCAAGCGCGTCCTGGACGCCGAGGACCTGGTCATCACCGACAACCGCGGCCCCATCGGGCTCGCGGGCGTCATGGGCGGCGCCGACACCGAGATCGCCGGCCACGCGGACGGTCAGGCCACCACCGAGGTGGTCATCGAGGCGGCCCACTTCGACCCCACCGCCATCGCCCGCGCCGTCCGCCGCCACAAGCTGCCCTCCGAGGCGGCCAAGCGCTTCGAGCGCGGCGTCGACCCGGAGGCGGCCGCCGCGGCCGCCCAGCGCACCGTCGACCTGCTGGTGCTGCTCGCCGGCGGCACCGCCGACGCCGGCGTCACCGCGTTCACCGCCCCCAGCGGTCCGCGCACCATCGCGATCAGCGCCGACCACCCGGACCGCGTCGCCGGTGTCGAGTACGGCCGGGAGACCGTCGTCCGCCGCCTCCAGCAGGTCGGCTGCGACGTCTACGGGCAGGACGAGCTGATCGTCACCGTCCCGAGCTGGCGCCCCGACCTCACCGACCCGAACGACCTCGCCGAAGAGGTCATCCGGCTCGAGGGCTACGAGAACCTGCCCGCCACCCTGCCGGCGCCCCCCGCCGGCCGCGGCCTGACCCACCGTCAGCGGCTGCACCGCCGCGTCGGCCGGGCGCTGGCCGGCGCGGGCTACTCCGAGGTGCTCAACTACCCCTTCGTCGGGGACTGGGCGCTCGACCACCTGGGCCTGGAGGCCGGTGACCCGCGCCGCACCACGGTGCGCCTGGTCAACCCGCTCTCCGAGGCCGAGCCCTCCCTGCGCACCACGATGCTGCCGGGCCTGTTCACGGCCCTGCGCCGCAACGACAGCCGCGGTGAGCACGACCTGGCCCTCTTCGAGACCGGTCTCGTCTTCCTGCCCACGGGCGAGGAGACCACCCCGGTCCGGCTGCCCGTCGACCGCCGCCCCACCGACGAGGAGATCGCCGGCCTGAACGCCGCGCTGCCGCAGCAGCCGCGCCGTGCCGCCGCCGTCCTCGCCGGCGCGCGCGAGCGCGACGGCTACTGGGGCAAGGGCCGCCCGGCCGGCTGGGCCGACGCCGTCGAGGCCGGCCGCACCGTCGCCCGTGAGGCCGGCGCCGAGCTGATCGTCCGCCAGGACCAGCGCGCGCCGTTCCACCCGGGCCGCTGCGCCGCCTTCTACGCCGTGGTCGACGGCGCCGAGGTGTTCGCCGGCTCCGCCGGTGAGCTGCACCCGCGCGTCATCAAGGCCTTCGGCCTGCCGGAGCGCACCTGCGCCATGGAGATCGACCTCGATGTCCTGGAGCGGGCCGGCACCGGTGCCGTCGAGGCTCCGCACGTGTCCTCCTTCCCGGTGGCCACGCAGGACGTCGCGCTCGTCGTGGACGCCTCCGTCGCGGCCGCCGACGTCGAGGCCGCGCTGCGGTCCGGCGCGGGCGAGCTGCTGGAGTCGCTGCGCCTGTTCGACGTCTTCACCGGCGAGCAGCTCGGCGCGGGCAAGAAGTCGCTCGCCTACGCGCTGCGCTTCCGGGCGGCCGACCGCACGCTGACCGCGGAGGAGGCGTCCGCCGCGCGCGACGCCGCCGTCGCCGCGGCCGTCGAGCGCACGGGCGCGGTGCTGCGAGGCGCCTGAGGCCGGTGACGCCGTGTGACGGCCGTCAAGCGCTTGCGCGGCGGCCGAAAACAGTCGGCGGAGGCTGACCAAGACGCGGGAGACCGCGGAAAGAAGCAGCCAGAACGAGGGGCGCATCCGGGTGAACCGGGTGCGCCCCTCGCGCGTTCCCTCGCTCAGGAGTGTCCGAATATCACTCAATAGGGTGGAAACGAAGGTCCGGGTCGTTACTTAGCGCTGAACACTCGCGAGAATCGGGGGCGTCATTGCTGCTAGGGGGGCCAACGGCATGATCCGGACAAGAGCGGTGGGCTGGCGGCGGGGGGTGGTCTTCGCTCTCCCCGGCCTGTGGGTACTCGGAGTGGTCGTGTGGGAGCTTCTGTGCCCCCGGGGCCAGGCCGTGCAGCTGCTCGCCGCCGCGCCCGCCATCGCCTGCGCGGGCACCGGCCGCCGCCAGTGCGTGGCCGCCGCGGGGGCCTGCGCGATCCTCGCCCTCGTGCCCCTGGGCTCGGCCGGGCGCGCCGACGCCGGCATCCGCGCCGGCACCTGCTGCGCGATCGTCGCCGTCGCCGCCGCGGGCTGCGCCGTCACCGTGCGCCGCCGCCGGCTCCTGCGCGAGCTGGAGCGCGCCCGCGAAGTCGCCGCCACGGCCCAGAGCGTGGTGCTCCGCCCCCTGCCGCCCCGGCTCGACGGGATCGCCGTCGCCGGCGGCCACCTGTCGGTCAGCGAGGGCGCCCTCGTCGGCGGCGATCTGTACGAGGCGCTGGCCACGCCGTACGGCGTGCGCATCGTCATGGGCGACGTCCGCGGCCACGGCCTCACCGCCATCGGCACCGTCGCCGCCGTCCTCGGCAGCTTCCGCGAGGCCGCCCACGACGAGCCCGACCTCGCCGATGTGCTCCGCCGCCTCGACCGCGCGCTCCAGCGCCATCTGTGCGAGCGGGCCCGCGCCGAGGGAAGGGCCGGGCCCGGAGCCGATCCGGAACGCTGGCTGGGCGAGGAGTTCGTGACCCTCCTGCTCCTGGAAGTCGCCCCCGACGGCGTCGTCACCGCGCTCAATTGCGGCCACCCCTGGCCGTATCGGCTCGCCTGCCCGGCCGGAGACGGCGACGGCGTCGGCGCCCGGGCCGCCTCCGTCGGCCGGGGCGACCCGCTGCCGCCCCTCGGCCTCTTCCCGCTGCCGTCCGAGCTGCCCGTCGCCCGCCTGACCCGGCTGCTGCCGGGGGACGCCCTCGTGCTCCACACGGACGGCGCGGAGGACGCGCGCGATGCGGCCGGGGCCTTCTTCCCGCTGGCCAGGGTCCTCGGCGATGCCGCGGGCGGGGCGCCCATCGTCCCCTCCAGAGTCATCGACCGCGTCCAGGCCGCCCTGCTGCGGCACACCGGCGGCCGGCTCTCCGACGACATCGCCCTGCTGGTGCTCAGCAACGACCGCCGCCGCGCCGCGGGGCACGGGCCGCGCCCGTGCCTGGTCCGCTCGGGCCGCCCCCGCCGCTGACGCCGGCCGCGAGCCGCCCAACTGACGCTCCGCCACGGCCGGTTCACACCCCGTGCGAAGCGATCTCCACTACGCTGGGCCCACCGAGCGCATGCGGAGGGGCAGGATGGAGCCCAACACTCTCCTAGACGCCATCCTCGACGAAGCAGGCATATCCCACGCCGGACTGGCCGCCCACATCAATGCGGCGGGCCGGGCCCGGGGGCTTTCCCTGCGGTACGAGCACACCGCCGTCGCCCGCTGGCTGAAGGGCCAGCGGCCCCGCGGCCAGGTGCCGGACCTGATCTGCGAGGTGCTCGGCGAGCGGCTGCACCGCCCGCTGACCCTCGACGACATCGGCCTCGGCACCCCGGGCAGCCCCCGCCTGCCCAACACCCCGCTCTCCGGCTTCGTCGAGCGGGCCACCGCCCTCTGGCGCTCCGACGAGCAGCAGCGCGAGCACGTCGTCACCGCCCCCGCCGTCACCGGGACCCCCGCCGTCATCCCGGTCTGGGAGTGGGAGAACCCGCCCGAGGACGCCGACGTCTCCCGGCGCGGCCTCACCCGGGTCTCCATGGACGACATCGAGATGCTGCGCGCCGCCCGCACCCACTACGAGCAGATGTACCGCAAGGCCGGTGGCATCGCGACGCGCGCCCGCGTCGTCGGCTTCCTCAACGCCGAGGCGGCCCCGCTGCTGCGCGGCAGCTACCCCGACGAGACGGGTCGTCAGCTGCACCGGGCCACCGGCGGCCTCGTCGCCGTCGCCGGCATCTGCGCGTACGACTCCGACGCCCACGGCCTGGCCCAGCGCTACTTCCACCAGGCGCTGCGGCTGGCCAAGGCCAGCGGCGACCGGGGTCTCGGCGGCTACGTCATCGCCCTGCTCGTCAACCAGTCGCTGTTCATGCGCGAGTACCGGCAGGCCGTCGCGTTCGCCGAGTCCGCGCTGCGGGCGGCGGGCGCGGAGCTCACCCCGGCCCTCGCGGCCGATCTCTACGCGATGCAGGCCAAGGCGTACGCCCGGCTCGGCGACGGCGCCGGCGCGCTCGCCTGCATCCGCCGCGCCGAGACCGCCGCCGAGCGCATCCGCCGCGGCCAGGAGCCCGCCGAGACCGGCTATGTGCAGCCCGGCCTGGTGAACGTGCAGGTGGCGGAGGCGCTTCTCAGCCTCGGCGATCTCGGACCCGCCCGTGAGCACGCGGACCGGGCCGTCGACACCCCCGCCCACGACCGGGGACGTGTCCACCGGCTCGCCATGCTCACGCACATCGAGCTGCGTCAAGGAGACGCGGACAAGGCGGTGGCCACCGCGCGGGAGATGACCGAGCAGGCGAGAGGCATGGAATCGCAGCGCTTACGGGACCGGCTCCGGGCGGTGCGCGAGCACCTGATCGAAAGTGGGTGTGCGGCCACTGCCGAGGCCGCCGAGATGATCGACGGGGCGCTGCGCGTGCCCCTGTGAGGACAGCGCCCGGGGAGGTGGCCACCTCGGCGGAAGGTGGCAACACGTGCGTTGGAAGAATCTCAGGGAACGGACGGTCTACGCGAACCGCTGGTTCCGGGTCAATCTCGCGGACGTCCAACTCCCCGACGGCCGCCACCTCGACCACTTCCTCATCAGGCTGCGGCCCGTCGCCGTGGCCACGGTGGTCAACGAGGCCAACGAGGTCCTGCTGCTGTGGCGGCACCGCTTCATCACCGACAACTGGGGCTGGGAGCTGGCCGCCGGCGTGGTCGAGGACGGCGAGGACCTCGCCGGCGCGGCGGCCCGCGAAATGGAGGAGGAGACCGGGTGGCGGCCGGGCCCGCTGCGGCACCTGATGTCCGTGGAGCCGTCCAACGGCCTCACCGACGCCCGGCACCACATCTACTGGTCCGACGAGGCCGAGTACATCGGTGACCCGGAGGACGCCTTCGAGTCCGACCGGCGCGAGTGGGTGCCGCTGAAGCTGGTGCCCGACATGATCGGCCGGGGTGAGGTGCCGGCCGCGAACATGGCGGCGGCCTTGCTGCTGCTGCACCACATCAGGCTCGGCTGATGCCTGTCCGGCGGATCCTCGCCCGGCTGCGGCGGAAGAAGTTGTGCCCGCCGCAGCGGTGGCACGCCACAGCGGTGAGGGTCCGGCGGAGTCCACGGCCGCCGGAGCCGACGCGTACATCATGATCCGCCGGACGGGCAGCGGCGCTCACCGGCCGGTCGCCTGCCAGACGGCCAGTGCCAGGGCGGCGACCCCGGTGAGCGCGGCCAGCGAGGGCAGGGGCCACCTGCCGTGCTCCAGCGCCCGCACCCGGCCTGCCATCTCGGTGATGTCGCGCTCCGACTGGTCGCTGCGCTGGGTGAGGAGGGCGAGGTGGCCGTCGATGCGGACGACGCCGACATCGAGGCTACGACGGAGCTCCGCGAGCTCAGCCGTTCTGGTGGCCTGCTCGGGATGCATGGTCACGGTCCGTACCCCTTCCGGAATGAGTCCTGTGTGTCCGACGAGCCGAGTCAATCGCGTAGCGGCGCGGAACGGGAGCGTGTGCGGGGGGTATATGCGAGTCACCGCCGCACACCCCGTGCGAACACGGGTGTGCGGCGGTGACGGTGCGTGACGGGTGCCCGGCGGTCCGGGCGACCTCGGTCCTCGGTTCTCAGTACGAGTAGAAGCCCGAGCCGGTCTTGCGGCCGAGGCGGCCCGCGTCGACCATGCGCTGGAGCAGCGGGGGAGCGGCGTACAGCGGCTCCTTGTACTCCTGGTACATGCTGTCGGCGACCGAGGCCACGGTGTCCAGGCCGATGAGGTCGGACAGTTTGAGCGGGCCCATCGGGTGGGCGCAGCCGAGCTCCATGCCGTTGTCGATGTCCTCGCGGCTGGCGATGCCCGACTCGAACATCCGGATCGCGGAGAGCAGGTACGGGATGAGCAGGGCGTTGACCACGAAGCCCGAACGGTCCTGGGCCCGGATCGCGTGCTTGCCCAGCACGTTGGCGACCAGCGCGTCGGCGCGCTTGATCGTTTCCTCGCTGGTGGTGAGCGCCGGGATGAGCTCCACGAGCTTCTGCACCGGGGCCGGGTTGAAGAAGTGGATGCCGATGACGCGGTCCGGCCGGGAGGTGGCCACGGCCAGCTTCACCAGCGGGATCGAGGAGGTGTTGGAGGCCAGGATCGCGTCGGGGCGGGTGACCACCTGGTCGAGCACCTGGAAGATCTCGCTCTTGACCTGCTCGTTCTCGACGACGGCCTCGATGACCAGATCGCGGTCGGCGAACTCGCCGAGGTCGGTGGTGAAGCTCAGCCGGGCGAGCGTCGCGTCGCGCTCCTCCTCGGTGATCTTGCCGCGCTCGGCGGCCTTGCCGAGGGAGTTGGTCAGGCGGGTGCGGCCGATCTCCAGAGCCTCACCGGTGGTCTCGGCGACCATGACGTCCAGGCCGGCCCGGGCACAGACCTCCGCGATCCCCGCGCCCATCTGGCCGCAGCCCACCACCCCGACACGCGCTACGTCTGCCACAGTGTCCGTCAACATCGTGCCTTTCGCTGATCTTGGTCGTCCGGCGGGGCGCCGCGTCCTGCGCCGCGCTCTCCGCCTCGTTCCAGACGTTACTCCGCGCCGTGCGGTCCCGGCGGTGCCGGGGCGGGCATGCTGGCCCCGAACGGTGTGACCGATCCGACGAGACGGCGAAAAGAGGTCCCGCAAATGGGGCGTATGACCCGAAGAGGGTTCACCGTGGCCGCCGCGGGGATGATGTCCTCCGCGATGCTGGCGTCCGGCGAGGCCGCAGCGGAGGAGCCGGGAGCGGTGGAGCCGGGCAGGCCGGGGCCCGCGCTCGCGGGCGCGGCCGGCGAACGCCGGCGGCGGCGCGAGTTCCGGGGGATGTGGGCCGCGACCGTCGTCAACGTCGACTGGCCCTCGAAGCCCGGCCTGGAGCCCCGGCAGCAGCAGGACGAGCTGACCGCCCTGTTCGACGCCGCCGTCGAGCGCCGCCTCAACGCCGTGATGCTCCAGATCCGTCCCACCGCGGACGCCTTCTGGCCCTCCCCGTTCGAGCCCTGGTCGGAATACCTGACGGGCACTCAAGGGCGCTACCCGGGCTGGGACCCGCTCTCCTTCGCCGTCCGCGAGGCCCACCGGCGAAGACTCGAACTGCACGGCTGGTTCAACCCGTACCGCATCGCCAACCACACCGACCCCGGCCGGCTCGTCCCCACCCACCCCGCCCGCATCCACCCCGAGTGGGCCGTCCCCTACGGCGGGAAGCTCTACTACAACCCCGGCCTGCCCGAGGTGCGCCGCTTCGTGCAGGACGCCATGCTCGACGCCGTCTCCCGCTACGACCTCGACGGCGTGCACTTCGACGACTACTTCTACCCGTACCCCGTGGCCGGGCAGCGCTTCGACGACGACACCGCGTACGCCCGCTACGGCTCCGGCTTCCCCGACCGGGCCGCCTGGCGGCGCGCCAACATCGACCGGCTGGTGCGGGAGACGGGGGAGCGCATCAAGCGGCGCAAGCGGCACGTGCAGTTCGGGATCAGCCCGTTCGCGGTCTGGCGCAACCGCTCCACCGATCCGCTCGGCTCGGACACCCGCGCGGGCGTCCAGACCTATGACGACCTGGGCGCGGACACGCGGAAGTGGGTCCGCGAGGAGTGGATCGACTACATCGTGCCGCAGGTCTACTGGCACATCGGCTTCGCCGCGGCGGACTACGCGAAGCTCGTGCCGTGGTGGGCGGAGACCGTGCGCGGCACGGGGGTGCGGCTGTACGTCGGCGAGGCGCTGTACCGGGCGGGCGACCCCGCCCAGCCCGCCCCCTGGCAGGACCCGGCGGAACTCTCCCGGCACGTGGCGCTGGGGCGGGGGCACGCGGAGGTGCAGGGGAACGTCTACTTCTCGGCGAAGTACGTGGTGGGGGACCCGATCGGGGCGATGGGGCGTGTGGTGAGGGACCACTACCCGACGAGGGTGAGACCGCCGCGGTGAGGGCGGGGCGGGGGCGGGGCACCCTTGCTGCTCCCGCACCTCACCACCGCCGCGGCGTGCTCAGCCACCTACGAGGTGTCCGGCGGTGCCGAACCGGCCTGGGGCCCGTACGGCGCCGCCGAAGGCCGCCGCGGTGGCAAGTCGCCGGGGCGGCGGCACAAAAGCGCGGCGCCGCCGGAGACAACCTCGCCCGCGGCCGGGCCGGGCGCTAGCTAACGCTGATCGCTCGCCTTGCGGTGGTCGACCACGGAGTCCGGGCCGGGCGACATGATCGTCTCGTGGCCGTTCTCGGCGCGGACCCGGTACGGCGGATTGCCGTTGGGCCCCAGCACCTCGACGATCTCCACGACGTGGTCTTCCTTGCCGACCGTCCGCCCGTGGACCACCAACCGGTCACCTTTGCTCGCATGCATCGACGGTGCCCTTCTGTTCGAGTTCCGTTCGAGATTCGCGATCCGAGACGTGTGCTGGGATGCTCCCAAGTCTACGGTGACCGGCGGTATATGGCCCGCCCCTCGGCCAGGTGGAGCAACGCGGCGAGCGCCTCCGCGGGCCGCGGCGGGCCGCCCGCTCAGCCGCGCGCCCGCTGCGTCACCCCGATGCACACGAGCACCGCCACGGCGGCCACCGGTGCGGCGGGCGTCAGGTGCTCGCCGAGCAGCAGCACCGACCAGACCAGCGTGAGCAGCGGCTGAGCCAGCTGCAACTGGCTCGCGCGGGCCACGCCGATCGCGCCCATGCCCCGGTACCACACCCACATGCCCACGAACTGCGACCCCGCGGCGAGCCACAGCAGCCCCGCGATCGTGTGCCCCGTGAGGTGTACGGGCTCGGCCGGCAGCGCCAGCGCCGCCCCGACGGCCGCGACCGGCAGGCACAGCACCAGCGCCCAGCCGATGACCTGCCAGCCCGGCATCTCGCGGGCCAGTTGCCCGCCCTCCGCGTAGCCCGCCGCGCACACGAGCAGCGCCGCGAACAGGTACAGGTCGCTGCCCGTGGGGCTGCCGCCGCTCTGCTGCACGGCGAAGGCGATCACCACGGCGGCGCCGACCACGGCCGCGCCCCAGAACGTGCGCGAGTGGCGCGTCCGGTTCCGTACGGACGAGTAGGCGGCCGTCGTCAGCGGCAGCAGGCCCACGACGACGGCGGCGTGCGAGGTGGTGGAGGTCTGCAGCGCCAGCGTGGTCAGCAGGGGGAAGCCGACGCAGGTGCCGCCGGCCACCGCGCACAGCGCCGGCCAGTGGCGGCGCGCGGGAGCCCGTACGCGCAGGGCGAGCAGGCAGATGCCGGCGATCAGGCCGCCGAGCGCCATCCGGCAGCTGACCAGGGACCACGGGCCGAGCCCTTCCAGGGCCCATGCGGTCGCGGGGAACGTCAGCGAGAAGGAGGCCACGCCCAGGGCGGCCAGCAGGACGCCGCTCCGCGTGCGGCCGACCGCGCCGGCGGCTGCGACTGCGGGGCTCTGCACTGCTATCGCAGTCGGGCGGATAGCGCTATCTTTGAGTTTCATGTATGAGCGTAACAGCGTGGCTGAGCTGGCTGAAGCCCTTAAACGGGAGCTGGACCGCTACTCTCCGGGTGAGAAGCTGCCGTCCAGCCGGGCCCTTGTCGAGCGCTTCCGCGTCAGCCCCGTGACTGTTTCGCGCGCCCTCGCCACGCTCGCCGCGGAGGGGCTGGTGACCACCCGCCCCGGCGCGGGCGCCTTCCGTACCGCCCCGCACAGCGCGCCCGTACGCCTCGGCGACACCTCCTGGCAGCAGGTCGCCCTCAGCGCCGAGAGCTCCGCGGAGGCGATCCCGCGCGCCGTGGACGCCACCGGCGTGCTCACCACGCTCGCCGAGCCGCCGCCCGGAGTCATCGAGCTCAGCGGCGGCTACCTCCACCCCTCCCTCCAGCCCGAGCGCGCCCTCGCCGCAGCTCTCGGCCGCGCCGGCCGCCGCCCCGGCGCGTGGGGGCGCCCGCCCATCGAGGGGGTGACCGAGCTCCGTGCCTGGTTCGCCCGCGAGATCAGCGGACCGGCCGGCACCCTCGCCGCCTCCGACGTGCTGATCACCGCCGGCGGCCAGAGCGCGCTGACCGCGGCGCTGAGGGCCCTCGCCCCGCCGGGGGCGCCGGTCCTCGTCGAGTCCCCCACCTACCCCGGCATGCTCGCTGTCGCCCGCGCCTCCGGCCTGCGGCCCGTCCCCGTCCCGGCGGACGCGCACGGCGTGCGCACGGATCTGCTGGCCGAAGCGTTCCGGGCGAGCGGTGCCAGCGTGTTCGTCTGCCAGCCGCTCTTCCAGAACCCCTCCGGCGCGGTCCTGGCCGAGGAGCGGCGGCGCGAGGTGGTCCGGGTGGCGCGCGAGGCCGGGGCCTTCGTCATCGAGGACGACTTCGCGCGCCGCCTCGCCCACGAGGACGCCCCGCCGCTGCCGCCGACGCTCGCCTCCGACGACCCCGACGGCATCGTCGTCCACGTCTGCTCCCTCACCAAGGCCACCTCGCCCAGCCTGCGCGTGGGGGCGCTCGCCGCCCGCGGGCCTGTCCTCGAACGCCTGCGGGCCATCCAGGTCGTCGACAGCTTCTTCGTGCCGCGGCCGCTGCAAGAAGCCGCCCTCGAACTCGTCGGCTCGCCCGCCTGGCCCCGCCACCGGCGCAACTCCGCCGCCGAGCTGCGCGTCCGCCGCGAGGCGCTGCTCACCGCGCTGCGCCGCGAACTTCCCGACGTCACCGTGGACTTCGTCCCGCCCGGCGGCTTCCACATGTGGGCCCGCCTCCCGGACGGCACGGACGAGGACGCCCTGGCCGCGGCCGCGCTGCGGGCCGGGGTCGCCGTCGCCTCGGGCCGCCCCTCCTACCCCGCGGAAGCCGCCGCCCCGCACCTGCGGCTCAGCTTCGCGGCCGCCACGGGCGTGGCGGAGCTGGCGGAGGGCGTGGGGCGGCTGCGGACGGCGTTCGAAGACGTCGCGGGCCGGTGACCGGCGGGGGCGGCGGGCTAGAGTCGGTACATGGCTTCAGGTGAGGGGAGCGGCCCGGTTCGGGTCGACAGCTGGATCTGGTCCGTACGGCTCACGAAGACGCGCTCCGCGGCGGGCACGGCCTGCCGCGCGGGGCACGTCCGCGTCAACGGCGACCGCGCCAAGCCGGCCCAGCCGGTACGGGTCGGCGACGAGGTACGGGTGCGGCTCGCCGGGCGCGAGCGCGTCGTCGTCGTGTCGCGGCTCATCAGCAAGCGCGTCGGCGCGCCCGCCGCGGCGGAGTGCTACGTCGACAACTCCCCGCCGGAACCGCCCCGCGAACACGTGGCCGCGGCCGCCGTCCGCGACCGCGGCACGGGCCGCCCCACCAAGCGGGACCGCCGAGACCTGGAACGCCTACAGGGCGCCCAGCGGGGCCGCTAGCTCTGCCACGCTACGGGGAGGGCCGGGCCCGTCACCGCCGATACGGCGTGCATGCGCTTGCGCGACGGCCGGCGCAGGGGCCGGTTCGGCACCGCCGATACGGTGCTCGGCGCCGGCCCGGCACGTAACCATGGCAGGCCGTGTCGGCGGTGCCGGGCGGCCTGTCGGCCGGGCTGTGCGGCCGTGCCATGACCGGGTGCGGCCTCGCGCGCACACACTCGGTGCAGGGCCGGCACATTCCCCCCGCCGCAATGGCGCGCAACCACCACCGGCCCTATCGGCGGTGCCGGACAGCCTGTTGGCCGGGTCGCGCGGCGCGTGCGTGGACGTGCCGGGTCGGCACAGACGGTCCGTCGTGGCCGCCGGGACAGCCGGGCCGGGCCCGGCCGCCGCGTCAGTACGCCACCGTGAACCGCGTCCGGTGGTGCTTCGGGCGTTCCGCCTCGTCGAGGAGGGCGACCGCCAGGTCTTCCATGGAGATGGCCGAGACGCCGTCCGGGTCCACCAGGAGTTCGTCCGTGCCCAGCCGGTAGCGGCCGGTGCGCTCGCCCGGTTCCAGCAGGGCCGCCGGGCTCAGGTAGGCCCAGTCCACGTGCTGGTCCGCGCGGCAGGCCGCGAGCTGGTCGTTGCAGGCCAGGGCTATGGGCCGCCAGTCGGCGGGGAACCCGGGGCCGTCGATCACGGTGGTGCCCCCGGCGCCGGGAAGGGTCAGGCTGCCCGCGCCGCCGACGAGCAGCAGCCGTACCCCCGTGCGGGCGAGCCCGGCCAGCAGCCCCTCCGTCGCGGCGACGAGCTGCCCCTCGCTGCCGGGCGCAGGACGGGTCGCACCGATCACGACGTCCTGCCCGGCGCTGAGCCGGGCGACGTCGTCCGCCACCGACGCGTCGCCCGTACGGGCGTCCGCCGCGGCCGGCAGCCCGGGGAAGCGGGCGGCGTCACGTACGACGGCGGTGACCTGGTGGCCGCGGGCCAGGGCCTCGGCCACTACCCGGCTGCCCACGTTGCCGGCTGCTCCGAAGACGGTGATGCGCATGACTGTCAGCTCCTGTGCTGGTTGGAAGAGGCGGCCGCGGCAACCGGCCGGGCCGTGGACGGAAGAGTATGCGTGCTGCGCGGACCCCGCCCGCGCCCTGCCTGCGCCGCGACGAGCGAGCCGAGGACGACCACCGCCCCGAACCCCTGTGCCACGGTGAGCTCCTGACCGAGCGCCAGCCACCCGAGCACCGTGGCGACCAGCGGGCTGAGCAGCCCGAGGAAGGTGACGTCGGTGGGGGAGAGCAGCCGGATCCCGCGGAACCACAAGGCGTACGCGAGGGCCGAGCCGATGACGGCGAGGTAGGCGTAGCCGGCCAGGTTCGTGCCGGTCGGTACCGGCGGCGGGCCCTCGGCGAAGAAGGCGACGGGGAGCAGGAGCAGGCCGCCGGCAACGAGCTGCCACCCGGTCGTCGCGAGCAGCGGCGCGGGCGACGCCCAGCGCTTGCTGAGGACGACCCCGGTGGCCATGACGACCGCCCCGCCGGCCGCGGCGGCGACGCCGAGCCCGTCCAGCCGTGCACCGGCCCGCAGGACGAGCAGGCTGACGCCCGCCACGCCGGCGACGGCGGCGATCAGCGTGCGCGGCTTGAGCCGCTCACCGAGCAGGCCGGAGGCGAGAAGGGCGACCAGCAGCGGCTGGATCGCGCCGACGGTCGCGGCGACTCCGCCGGGCAGCCGGTACGCGGCGACGAACAGCAGCGCGAAGAACGCGCCGATGTTGAGCGCGCCCAGCACCAGCGCCCGCCACCACCACACGCCCTGCGGCAGGCGCCGCGTGACGGCGACGAGCGCGAGCCCGGCGGGCAGGGCGCGGACGACCGCGGCGAGCAGCGGGCGGCCCGGCGGGAGGAGCTCGGTCGTGACGAGATAGGTGGTGCCCCAGACGGCGGGCGCCAGGGCGGTGAGCAGCAGGGTTCCGACTCGATTGCTTAGCACTAAAGCAATGTATCTCACCGCTAAGCTATTTAGGGGGTCCGTGACCTTGTGAGGTACCTCACCGCTAAGGCAAACGCCGTCGATCCACTACCCTGAGCCCATGGCAGATCACGTCGACCGAGTGCTCGAACAGTGGGCCGCACGCCGCCCCGACCTCGATGTTTCGCCGATGGCGGTGATCGGGCGCCTGTCGCGCCTCTCCCGGCTCGTGGATACCGAACTGCGCCGCACCTTCACCGCCCACGGCCTCGACGCCGCGTCCTTCGACGTCCTCGCCACGCTGCGGCGCAGCGACCCGCCGCACAGCCTCACCCCCGCCGAGCTCATGCGCTCCTCGATGGTCACCTCCGGGGCGATCACACAGCGCCTCGACCGGCTGGAGGCCCGCGGCCTGGTGCGCCGCAGCCCCAGCGCCTCGGACGGCCGCAGCGTCGTCGTCGCGCTCACGGACGACGGCCGCGAGCTCATCGACGCGGCCCTGCCCGATCACGTCGCCACCGAGACCCGCCTGCTCGCCGCGCTCACGGAAGGCGAGCGCGACACGCTCGCGACCGTCCTCGCCACCCTCCTGGAGTCACTCGGCGACGCAAAGGGATGACCTCCCGGTCTCCGAGCCCCGGTCTCCGAGCCCCGGTCTCCGAGCCCCGGTCTCCGAGCCCCGGTCTCCGAGCCCCGGTCTCCGAGCCCCGGTCTCCGAGCCCCGGTCTCCGAGCCCCGGTCTCCGAGCCCCGGCCGCCGCTGCCGCCCGCGCCTCAGAACTCCGTCTGCACGTCCAGCCGCCCCAGCCGCTCCGGATCCGCAAGGATGTCGATCTCGACGATCCGGCCGTCCGCGATCGTGAATCCCAGCACCGAGAGCAGGCGCCCCTCCAGGGCCGTGACGACCCCCGCGGCGCCGTTGACCAGCGCCCGCCGCGCGAAGAGCGCCGGGGACCGGAACAGCATGGCCTGCCCCGCGACCTCCCGCGCACCGCGGACCTCCTGCGACGCCCTCACACCACCGGCCCCGGCATCGGCCCGCAGCACCACATCCGGGTCGAGCACGGCCACCAGCGCGTCGAAGTCACCGGCCCGCGAGGCCGCCATGAAGGCGTCGACGACCTTCCACTGCCGGGCCAGGTCCGTCTCGGGCTCGGGCGCCGCGCCCCGCACCCGGCGCCGCGCCCGGCTCGCGAGCTGCCGCGCCGCGGCCGTCGTCCGCCCCACCATGGGCGCGATCTCATCGAACGGCATGCCGAACATGTCGTGCAGGACGAACGCCAGCCGCTCGGCCGGATCCAGCGTGTCCAGCACGACCAGCAGGGCGAGGCCGACCGAATCCGCCAGCAGCGCCGCGTGCTCGGGATCGACCTCGTCCGCGCCGCGGCTCACGAGCGGGTCGGGCACCCGTACGTCCAGCGGCTCCTCGGCCCGCGACGCGCGCGAGCGCAGTATGTCGAGGCACACCCGGCCGACGACCGTCGTCAGCCACCCGCCGAGGTTGGCGACGCCGTCCGCGCCGGAGCGGTCGAGCCGCAGCCACGCCTCCTGCACGGCGTCCTCCGCCTCGCTGAGTGAGCCGAGCATGCGGTAAGCGACCGCCCGCAGGTGGGAGCGGTGGGCCTCGAAGCGATCCGCCAGGAATTCGTTCTCGTTCATCGGTCACACTCTTCCGTCGCGATCCGTCGAAGAGATGACGGACGGGAGGACACCGATGTGACACGTGAGTGTGGCCAGGGTCCTGTCGAGAGGGGCCCCGGCACGAGATATCTTGATGTCGAGCAATGTTACAGACGTGGAGCGGAGCACCCGGTGACTGACTCGACCATCATCTATACGCACACCGACGAGGCCCCGGCCCTGGCCACGCACTCGTTCCTGCCTGTGGTCCAGGCCTACGCCTCGACGGCCGGGGTCACCGTGGAGACGCGTGACATCTCCCTGGCCGGGCGCATCATCGCCGGCTTCCCCGAGTACCTCGAGGAGAGCCAGCGGATCGACGACGCCCTGGCGGAGCTGGGTGAGCTGGCCAAGACGCCCGAGGCCAACATCATCAAGCTGCCGAACATCTCGGCGTCCATCCCGCAGCTGAAGGCCGCCGTAGCGGAGCTTCAGTCCCAGGGCTACGCCCTGCCGGACTACCCGGACGACCCGAAGACCGACGAGGAGCGCGACATCCGCGCCCGCTACGACAAGGTCAAGGGCAGCGCCGTCAACCCGGTCCTGCGCGAGGGCAACTCCGACCGCCGCGCCCCCGCGTCGGTCAAGAACTACGCCAAGGCGCACCCGCACCGCATGGGCGCCTGGTCGGCCGACTCGAAGACGAACGTCGCCACGATGGGCGTCGACGACTTCCGCTCCACCGAGAAGTCCGCGGTCGTCGCCGAGGACGGCACGTTCCGCATCGAGCTCAAGGGTGACGACGGCTCCACCACCGTCCTGCGCGAGTCGATCCCCGTGCGCGCGGGCGAGGTCGTCGACGCCTCCGTCATGCGCGTCGCCGCGCTGCGCGAGTTCCTCGCGGCGCAGGTCGCCCGCGCCAAGGCCGAGGGCGTGCTGTTCTCCGTGCACCTGAAGGCCACGATGATGAAGGTCTCCGACCCGATCATCTTCGGCCACGTGGTCCGCGCCTTCTTCCCGAAGACCTTCGCGAAGTACGGCGAGGTGCTCATCGCGGCCGGCCTGACCCCGAACGACGGCCTCGGCGGCATCCTCAAGGGCCTGGAGACGCTGCCCCACATGGGCGACGAGATCAAGGCCTCCTTCGACGCCGAGCTCGCCGAGGGCCCCGCCCTGGCGATGGTCGACTCCGACAAGGGCATCACCAACCTGCACGTCCCGAGCGACGTCATCGTCGACGCCTCCATGCCGGCCATGATCCGCACCTCCGGCCACATGTGGGGCCCGGACGGCCAGGAGGCCGACACCCTCGCCGTCCTCCCGGACAGCAGCTACGCGGGCGTCTACCAGGCCGTCATCGAGGACTGCCGCGCGAACGGCGCCTTCGACCCGGCGACGATGGGCTCCGTGCCGAACGTCGGCCTCATGGCCCAGAAGGCCGAGGAGTACGGCAGCCACGACAAGACCTTCGAGATCCCCGTCACCGGCACGGTCCGCGTCCTCGACGCCGCCGGCAACGCCGTGCTGGAGCAGACGGTCGGCCAGGGCGACATCTTCCGCATGTGCCAGGCCAAGGACGCCCCGATCCGCGACTGGGTCAAGCTCGCCGTCACCCGCGCCCGCGCCACCGGCGCCCCGGCCGTCTTCTGGCTCGACGAGACCCGCGCCCACGACGCGCAGCTCATCAAGAAGGTCAAGGCGTACCTGCCGGAGCACGACACCGAGGGCCTGCAGATCGAGATCATGTCGCCGGTCGAGGCGACCAAGTTCTCCCTGGAGCGCATCCGCCGCGGCGAGGACACCATCTCCGTCACCGGCAACGTCCTGCGTGACTACCTGACCGACCTGTTCCCGATCCTCGAGCTCGGCACGAGCGCGAAGATGCTGTCGGTCGTCCCGCTCATGAACGGCGGCGGCCTCTTCGAGACCGGCGCCGGCGGCTCCGCCCCCAAGCACGTGCAGCAGCTCGTCAAGGAGAACTACCTCCGCTGGGACAGCCTCGGCGAGTTCTTCGCCCTCGCCGCCAGCTTCGAGCACCTCGCGACGACCACGGACAACGCCCGCGCCAAGGTCCTCGCCGACACGCTCGACCGCGCGACCGGCACCTTCCTCAACGAGGACAAGTCGCCGAGCCGCCGCCTGGGCGGCATCGACAACCGCGGCAGCCACTTCTACCTCGCGATGTACTGGGCCCAGGAGCTCGCGAAGCAGACCGACGACGCGCAGCTCGCGGAGGCGTTCGGGCCGCTGGCCAAGACGCTGACCGAGCAGGAGGACACCATCGTCGGCGAGCTGATCGCGGTGCAGGGTTCCCCGGCCGACATCGGCGGCTACTACCAGCCCGACGTGACGAAGGCCTCGGCCGTCATGCGCCCGTCGGCGACGCTCAACCAGGCCCTGGCGACCCTGGCCTGACGCGCCCGCACACGGTAAACCGTTCCGCCCCGGCCGGCCCTGCGCCCGGCCGGGGCGGTTCTGTCCGCCCGGGGCACAGGCGCGCGTCAGTCCTGCGCGACGGGCAGGAGCCCGCGCTCCCCGAAGACCTTCTTGGCCACGAAGGTGGCGTTGAGCGCCCGGGGCATCCCGCAGTACACGGCGGAGTGCAGCAGCGCCTCGGTGATCTCCTCGGGAGCGAGGCCCACATTGAGGGCCGCGTTGATGTGCACGTCCAGCTGCGGCTCGCAGCCGCCCAGGGCGGTGAGCATGCCGAGGGTCACCAGCTGCCGGTCGCGGGGGGCCAGGCCGGGCCGGTCGTAGATGTCGCCGAAGGCCCAGGAGACGACCTGGTGGCCGAGCTCCGGCGAGATGTCGGCCAGGGAGTCGATGACCTTCTGCCCGCTCTCTCCGTCGATGCGGGTCAGGACCTCCATGCCGTGGTCGAAGCGCTCCTGGCGGGTCCTGGCGGTGCTGTTGTCCGTAGTCATGGCAAGACCGTAGATCTTGGAGTGCGCTCCAGGGCAAGCGCGACCCAAAGGGGATGAAAAAGGTGATACGGAGACATGGGGGCGCGGGGGCGTATCTGTACCTCAAGGACGCCGAGGGACGGGACGCCCTGGGGCTCGCCCGGCACTGGCACGTGACCGGCGTCGAGAGCGAACTGCGCCGCAGAACCGGGGCGACGGGCCCGGTCGTACGCAGGGCGGCCCGGGAGGGATGGGGAAGCGCGTGCGAAGAGCTGTCGCTCGGCGGCCTGACCGTACGCAACGGACACGCCGCGATCCTCACCGAGCTGGAGCCGAAGTACGGGATCAAGCCGTCCTTCGCGGAGCTGCTGGGCCGCGCCCTGACCGAGCCGGACGTCGACCAGCCGGTGTGGTCCGCGACGACGTTCGCGGCCCACGAGCGCGACGACCCCGCTGTCCGGGCGGAGGCCGCCGCGCTGCGGGACCGGCCGGATCCGCTGGAGCGGTACGTGCACCCGGGACCCGGACGCTGCGGTCCGCGAGCAGGCGTGCAGGGCCCTCACCGGCTCCCCGGCCCCCGCGGACGCCCTCGCCGCCTGTCGCTACGGCAGGCCCGCGTCCGGATGATGAGGTGGCACGGTGACCAACCACGATGAGGCGGCGGCTGTCCGGCCGCGGACACTGGCCTGGGTGAGCCGGCACCTGGAGGCCGGCGAGCGGATCGTCGGAACCGAGGCGCTGCACGGCGGCATCACTGCCGAAATGCGGAGGCTGACCATCAGCACGCGGGACGGAGGCACCCGCGACCTGGTGCTCCGGACCTTCACCACCGCGGAGCACGCCGAGGCCCGGCTGGACAGGGAGTCCGGCGCCCTGACCCTGCTGGCGGGGACCGGCGTGCCGGCTCCTGGGCTGGTCGCGGTCGACCGGACCGCCGCGCATTGCGAGTATCCGTCGCTCCTGATGACGCATATGGCGGGCCGGACGGTCCTCGACGACGAGGGGTTGGAGACGCGCGTCCCTCTGCTGGCCCGCCAACTCGTGGCGATCCACGCGCTGCGACCCGTTGTGCGGCCCCGAGAGTACGTGGCGTTGACGACCGCCGACTCCGTCGTGACCCCGAAGGGTGCCGACGCGGCGGCGTGGGCCGCGGCGATCGAGCTGATCCGCAGGCCCGCGCCGCCCTACGAAGGGCGACTCCTGCACCGGGACTTCCAGCCCGGCAACGTGCTGTTCGACGTGCCGCCCTCAAGTCCGGCAGGCGCCCGGATCACCGGCGTCGTCGACTGGGCGGCGAGTTCCTGGGGGCCGGCGGATCTCGATGTGGCGCACTGCTCCACCAATCTCGCGCTGCTGCACGGCCCGGGGTGGGGTCTGCGGTTCGCCGAGGCTTACGAGGAGGCCGGCGGCGTGCCGGCGGCGGCCGCGAGCGAGCGGCTGTACTGGCGGGTGCGGAGCGGGCTGGCGTTCTCGGAAGAGGTGCGGGCGGTGTCCCGGCCGTGGCGGGAGGCGGGGAGGACGGAGCTGACGACGCGAGCCGTCGAGGAGCGGCTGGACGCGTATGTCACCGCCCTGATGGACGGGGCGGCCGGCGCCGGTGCCCCGGGCCCGTCGGGTGCGTGCCCGTGACGCCCATGACCGCCGAATAGAGGCTGGTCCGGGCGGTGATGAAGAGACGGTTGCGCTTGGCTCCGCCCCAGGAGATGTTGGCCACCGTCTCGGGGATGTCGAGCCGCCCGATCAGCGTGCCGTCGGAGTCGTAGCAGTGCACCCCGTCCTCCATCGCGGCCGCCCACAGCCGGCCGTCGTCGTCGAAGCGGAGGTTGTCGAAGCGCGCGTTCTTGCGGCGCCCGGCGTCGGCGAAGACCTCTCCGTCGGAGAGCGTGCCGTCGTCCCGCACGTCGAAGACCCGGATGCAGCCCGCCCGGGTGTCGGAGACGAACAGCTGCCGCTCGTCGGCCGAGAAGACCAGGCCGTTCGGCGCCGCGAAGCAGTCGGCGACCAGGCGTACTTCACCGTTGTCCGGGTCGATCCGGTAGACGTTGCTGGCGCCGATCTCGCTCTCGGCGCGGTACCCCTCGTAGTCGCTGGTGATGCCGAAGTCGGGGTCGGAGAACCAGATGGAGCCGTCCGACTTCACCGCCGCGTCGTTCGGGCTGTTCAGCCGCTTGCCCTGCCAGCGGTCGGCCAGCACCGTGATCGTGCCGTCGTGCTCGGTCCGCGTCACCCGGCGGTTGCCCTGCTCACAGGTGATCAACCGGCCCCGGCGGTCGAGGGTGTTGCCGTTGGTGTGCCCGGCGAAGCGGCGGAAGACGCTGACGGCACCGGTCTCCTCGTCCCAGCGCAGCATCCGGTCGTTGGGGATGTCGCTCCAGATCACCTGCCTCCAGGCCGGGAGGTAGACCGGCCCCTCGGCCCAGCGGCACCCCGTGTACAGCACCTCCAAGCGGTCATCGCCGTTCATGCACTGCCCGGTGCGGAACCGGTCGTCGAACATCTCGTACAGCGCAGGGCGCTCGCTGGTCATGGGTCCCCTCCACAAATATGAGCCGAATATTCTTCGGCTTGGTGGCGAGATTGCAAGATGGGCTATGGTCTTCGCAAGGTTATAGCGAATGGGGAGCTGTGGATCATATTGACCGCGCCCTGCTGGC
Organism: Streptomyces sp. SCA2-17; assembly: GCF_044336695.1. Taxonomy (NCBI): domain Bacteria; kingdom Bacillati; phylum Actinomycetota; class Actinomycetes; order Kitasatosporales; family Streptomycetaceae; genus Streptomyces; species Streptomyces sp. SCA2-17. The sequence goes on along the minus strand of NZ_CP117521.1, from coordinate 876,435 downwards.
GCAGCTCCAGCAGGACGCCACCCAGTCCTACGCCGCGCTGGGCCGGGCCGTGGGCCTGTCCGCCGGTGCGGCCCACGAGCGCGTGCGCAAGCTGCGGGAGCGCGGCGTCATCCGGCGCACCACGGTCGAGGTGGACCCGGCGGCGGTGGGCGGCGGCGTCCTGGCCTACGTGATGGTCGACTCGACCGCCTGGATGGGCGACTCGGCGAAGGACTTCGCCGCGCTCCCCGAGATCCTGGAGGCGCACGTCATCGCCGGCAGCGCCTCAGTGCTGCTGAAAGTCAGGACCACGACCACCGAGCAGCTCCAGGACGTGCTGCGCCGGCTCTACGCAATCGACGGGGTTAGCGGGACCCAGGCGACGGTCGTGCTGGAGACCTTCTTCGAGCGCCCGGTCTCGCCGCAGGTCGCCGATCGGACGTGATCTCACGCGACGACCTGACGCGCGATCTCACGCGAGCCCAGGTGGTCGACCGCAAGCCCCGCGGGCCTTGTGAAGCGCGTACTGCGATTCACGTAGCGCCATTGCATAAATCTTCATTCATTCGTATAGTCATGCCATCGACCAGGAGGGGCCCGATGGCAGTACGTGTGGCAGTGGCAGGAGCGAGCGGATACGCAGGCGGCGAAGTGCTGCGCCTGCTCCTCGCGCACCCCGGCGTACGGATCGGGGCCCTCACCGCGAACAGCAACGCGGGCCAGCGCCTCGGCGCCGTGCAGCCGCATCTGCTTCCCCTGGCCGGGCGGGTTCTGGAGGCCACGAGCGCCGAGGTGCTGGCCGGGCATGACGTGGTGTTTTTGGCGTTGCCGCATGGTCAGTCGGCGGGGGTTGCCGCTGGGCTGGGTGAGGGGACGCTGGTGGTGGATTGCGGTGCGGATTTCCGGCTGCGGGATGCGACGGAGTGGGAGCGGTTTTACGGGTCTGCTCATGCGGGGACGTGGCCGTACGGGTTGCCGGAGTTGCCGGGTGGCCGGGAGGGGCTGAAGGGGGCGCGGCGGATTGCCGTGCCCGGGTGTTATCCGACGGCGGTGTCGCTGGCGCTGGCTCCGGCGTATGCGGCGGGGCTGGTGGAGCCGGAGGCGGTGGTGGTGGCGGCGTCGGGGACGTCGGGTGCGGGCAAGGCGGCCAAGCCGCACCTGCTGGGCTCCGAGGTCATGGGCTCCATGAGCCCGTACGGCGTGGGCGGCGGCCACCGGCACACCCCGGAGATCGTCCAGAACCTCTCCGCAGCTGCGGGGGAGCGCGTGACGGTCTCCTTCACGCCCACCCTCGCCCCCATGTCCCGCGGCATCCTCGCCACGTGCAGCGCCAAGGCCCGCCCCGGCGTTACGGCGGAGAGCCTGCGGAGCGCGTACGAGGAGGCCTACGCCGACGAGTCGTTCGTGCACCTGCTGCCCGAGGGGCAGTGGCCGGCCACCGCCGCGGTGTACGGCTCCAACGCCGCACTGCTCCAGGTCACGCTGGACGAGGCGGCCGGGCGGGTCGTGGTGGTGAGCGCGATCGACAACCTCACCAAGGGCACTGCCGGTGGCGCGGTGCAGAGCATGAACATCGCCCTCGGCCTTCCCGAGGACATGGGGCTGACGGCCACAGGAGTGGCGCCATGAGCGTGCGCCGGGTCATCGCGACCCTTCTGGCACGGCTGGTGCCGTGCGACACGGCCAGGTACAGCACGGCCACCCACACGACGAGCAAGCGGGCGATGGAGGAGATGCAGTGAGCGTCACGGCAGCACAGGGCTTCACGGCGGCGGGCATCGCCGCCGGGATCAAGGAGAACGGCAGCCCGGACCTGGCCCTGGTGGTCAACCAGGGGCCGCGCCTGGCCGCCGCGGGCGTCTTCACCGCCAACCGCGTCAAGGCCGCGCCGGTGCTGTGGTCCCAGCAGGTCCTCAAGGGCGGTCAGGTCTCCGCCGTGGTCCTCAACTCCGGTGGCGCCAACGCCTGCACCGGCCCCGAGGGCTTCGCCGACACCCACGCCACCGCGGAGAAGGCGGCCGAGGTCCTCGGTCACAGTGCGGGCGAGATCGCGATCGCCTCCACCGGCCTGATCGGTGTCCGGCTGCCCATGGACAAACTGCTCCCGGGCATCGAGAAGGCCGCGGCCGGGCTCTCCGCGCACGGCGGCGAGAAGGCCGCGATCGCGATCAAGACCACCGACACCGTCCACAAGACGGCCGTCGCCCAGGGCGAGGGCTGGACGGTGGGCGGCATGGCCAAGGGCGCGGGCATGCTCGCCCCGGGCCTGGCCACCATGCTCGTCGTCCTCACCACCGACGCCGACATCGACACCCCCGGCCTGGACACCGCCCTGCGCGCGGCGACCCGGACGACGTTCGACCGTGTCGACTCCGACGGCTGCATGTCCACCAACGACACCGTCCTGCTCCTGGCCTCCGGCGCCTCCGGCATCACCCCCGACCCGGACGTGTTCGCCGAGGCGGTACGGGCTGTGTGTGACGACCTTGCGCGCCAGCTCATCGGGGATGCGGAGGGGGCGAGCAAGGACATCCGTATCGAGGTGATCAACGCCGCTACCGAGGACGATGCGGTCGAGGTCGGGCGGTCCATCGCCCGCAACAACCTCCTCAAGTGCGCTCTGCACGGTGAGGACCCGAACTGGGGCCGTGTCCTGTCCGCCATCGGCACCACCTCCGCCGCCTTCGACCCCGACGCGCTCAACGTCGCGATCAACGGCGTGTGGGTGTGCCGCAACGGCTCCGTCGGTGACGACCGCGACCTCGTCGACATGCGCTACCGGGAGATCCGTATCACCGCCGACCTCGCCGAGGGCTCCGAGACCGCCGTCATCTGGGCCAACGACCTCACCGCCGACTACGTCCACGAGAACAGCGCGTACTCCTCATGACGACCACGGACAGCACCGACAGCACAGGCACCACAGACCTCACGGACGGTGCGGGCACGACCCGTAAACACACCGCCCTCCCCAAGGCCCGCATCCTCGTCGAAGCGCTGCCCTGGCTGACGCGGCATCACGGAAAGACCGTCGTCATCAAGTTCGGCGGCAACGCCATGGTCGACGACGAGCTCAAGGCGGCCTTCGCCCAGGACGTCGTCTTCCTCCACCACGCCGGGCTGCGCCCCGTCGTCGTGCACGGCGGCGGCCCGCAGATCAGCGCCCAGCTCGACCGGCTCGGCCTCGTATCGGAGTTCAAGGCCGGCCTGCGCGTCACCACACCCGAGGCCATGGACGTCGTCCGCATGGTCCTCGCCGGGCAGGTCCAACGCGAACTCGTCGGGTTGCTCAACCAGCACGGCCCGCTCGCCGTCGGGATGACCGGCGAGGACGCCCACACCATGACCGCGACCAAGCACTACGCCGAGATAGCCGGCGAGCGCGTCGACATCGGCCGCGTCGGCGAGATCACCGCCATCGACACCGGCGCCGTCCAGGCCCTGCTCGACGACGGGCGCATCCCCGTCATCTCCTCCGTCGCCCGCAGCGCCGACGACGGTCACGTCTACAACGTCAACGCCGACACCGCCGCCGCCGCGCTCGCCGCGGCCCTCGGTGCCGAGACGCTCATGGTCCTCACCGACGTCGAGGGCCTGTACGAGGACTGGCCGCACAGCGACGAGGTCATCAGCCGGCTCACGGCGAGCGAACTGGAGGCGCTGCTGCCGGACCTGGCGAGCGGCATGGTCCCCAAGATGGAGGGCTGTCTGCACGCCGTCCGCAACGGCGTCACCACGGCCCGCGTGATAGACGGCCGCGTCCAGCACTCGATCCTGCTGGAGATCTTCACGGACGAAGGCATCGGCACGATGGTCGTCCCGGACTCAGCGGCACCGGCGGCACCAGCGGCAACCGAACAGGAGGCACGGAAGCCGTGAGCAACGCGGAACTCACCGAGCGCTGGCAAGGCGCCCTGATGGACAACTACGGCACCCCCCGCATCCCCCTCGTCCGAGGCGAGGGCAGCACGGTCTGGGACGCCGACGGCAAGCCGTACCTCGACCTCGTCGGCGGCATCGCCGTCAACGCCCTCGGCCACGCGCACCCTGCGGTCGTCCGGGCCGTGTCCGACCAGATCGCCACCCTCGGCCACGTCTCCAACCTCTTCACCGCCGAGCCGACGGTCGCCCTCGCCGAGCGGCTGCTCGGCCTCGCGGGCCGGCCGGGCCGCGTGTATTTCGCCAACTCGGGCGCGGAAGCCGTCGAGGCGGCCTTCAAGATCGGACGGCGTACGGGGCGGCCCCACATGGTCGCCGCCACCGGCGGCTTCCACGGCCGCACGATGGGAGCGCTGGCCCTCACCGGCCAGCCCGCCAAGCAGGACCCCTTCCTGCCGCTCCCCGCCGGCGTCACCCACGTCCCCTACGGCGACGAGGACGCCCTCCGCGCCGCCGTCACCACCGACACCGCGCTCGTCGTGCTGGAGCCCGTCCAGGGTGAGGGCGGCGTCATCGTCCCGCCCGCCGGCTATCTCGCCGCCGCCCGCGAGATCACCCGCGCCACCGGCACCCTCCTCGTCCTGGACGAGATCCAGACAGGTATCGGCCGGACGGGCCACTGGTTCGAGCATCAAGCACAGGGCGTCGAGCCCGACGTCGTCACGCTCGCCAAGGGCCTCGGCGGCGGCCTGCCCATCGGGGCGACCCTCGCCTTCGGCGCGGCGGCCGACCTGCTGACACCCGGTCAGCACGGCTCCACCTTCGGCGGGAACCCCGTCGCCTGCGCCGCCGCCCTGGCCGTCATCGACACCCTGGAGACCGAGGGAATCCTCGCCCGCGTGGCGGCGGCGGGGGAGCGGCTGCGTGACGGGATCGCTGCGCTCGGCCACCCCCTGGTCGACCGCGTCCGTGGCGCGGGCCTGCTGCTGGGTATTGTCCTTTCCGAGCCCCTTGCACCGAAGGTGCAGCAGGCAGCACAGGACGCCGGCCTTCTGGTGAACGCGGTCGCACCCGACGTGGTGCGTTTGGCCCCGCCGCTGGTCATCACCGAAGATGAGGTGGAAACGTTCCTCCGGGCACTGCCGGGTGTCCTGGACGCCGCTGCTCCCGGGGAACGACGAAGCGGAGACTGACGAGACGATGACCCAGGCGCAGGAGCCGGAGCCGTTCCACGGCGGACAGGCCGTACCGCAGACCCGTACCGCCCGCCACCGCCGGATCGTGGACATCCTCGGCCGGCAGGCGGTCCGGTCGCAGAGCCAGCTCGCCAAGCTGCTCGCCGACGACGGCCTGACCGTCACCCAGGCGACGCTCTCCCGCGACCTCGACGAGCTGGGCGCGGTCAAGATCCGCAACACCGGGGGCGAGCTGATCTACGCCGTTCCCTCCGAGGGCGGCGACCGCACGCCCCGGGCCCCGCTCGGCGAGTCCGCGACCGAGGCCCGCATGGCGCGCCTCGCGGGCGAGCTGCTGATCTCGGCGGAGGCGTCCGCGAACCTCGTCGTCCTGCGCACCCCGCCGGGCGCCGCCCAGTTCTTCGCCTCGGCGATCGACCAGGCGGGCGTTCACGAGATCATCGGCACCATCGCGGGCGACGACACGGTGATGCTCATCAGCCGTGACCCCAAGGGCGGCCAGGCCCTCGCGGACCACCTCCTGAGGCTGGCTCAGAAGGAGCGCTGACGCGCCGTCCGGACGCGGCCGCGGGTGCCGGGGGTGAACTCGCCGCCGGGGTGGGCAGGATGTCGAGGGGCGCAGGGCGTCGGCCTCGTGAACACCGGCCCAACCGCAGGCGTGGGGCGAGGGAGGACACATGCTGGCGATCCGCGCGGCGAAGCTCTTCGACGGGATAGGCCCGGGGACCGTCGAACGGCCCGCGGTGCTGGTGGAGGGCGGGCGCGTCACCGGCGTGGTGCCGGGCGGGAGCGTGCCCGCGGAGGCCGCGCTCGTGGACCTGGGGGAGGCGACGCTGCTGCCCGGGTTCGTGGACACCCACGTCCACCTCGCGTTCGACGCGAGCGAGGACGCCGTCGGCCGGCTGCGGCGCGCCGGCGACGAGGAGCTGCTCGACCGCATGCGGGCCGCGGCCCGCGCGACCCTCGCCGCGGGCGTGACGACCGTGCGCGACCTGGGGGACCGGGGATATCTCGCGCTGCGGATCCGGGAGGAGACCGCCAAGGACCCCACCGCCGGGCCCACCGTGCTCGCCTCCGGCCCGCCCCTGACGACCGCCCGCGGCCACTGCTGGTTCCTCGGCGGGCAGGCCGAGGGCGTCGACGCGATCCGGGCGGCCGTACGCGAGCGGGCCGTACGCGGTGTGGACGTCGTGAAGGTGATGGTGACCGGCGGCGACCTCACCCCCGGCTCGGACCCCTTCCGCGTGCAGTACGGCCACGCCGAGCTGCTCGCCGCCGTGCGCGAGGCGCACCGGCACGGCCTTCCGGCCACGGCGCACGCGCACTCCGCGGCCGGCATCGCCGACGCCGTGGCCGCCGGGTTCGACATGGTCGAGCACTGCTTCTTCGTCACCGAGATCACCGACGAGAGCGACGAGAGCGACCCCGGCGTGGACTTTGACCGGCGGGTGCTCGACGACATGGTCCGCCTCGGCGTGGTCGCCTCCCTCACCCTGGGGTCCCTGCCCGGCGGCCCGCCGCCCCCGCCGCGGATCGCCCGCCGCCTCCCCGGCCTGGTCGCCGGGCTGGCCGCGATGCGCGAGGCGGGCGTGGGAGTGGTCTGCGGCAGCGACTCGGGGATCTTCCCGGTCAAGGCCCACGGCAGCCATCCGTACAGCGTCGCCGCCATGGTGGAGACGGGCTTCACTCCGCTGGAGGCGCTCCGCGCGGCGACCTCGGCCGCGGCCCGCGCTTGCGGCGTCGCCTGCCGCAAGGGCTGCATCGCGCCCGGCTTCGACGCGGACCTCGTGGCCGTCGCGGGGGACCCGCTCACCGACATCACGGCCGTCCACGCGGTGACCGCCGTCTTCCGCGAGGGCGTACGGGTCGCCCTGCCGTAAACGGTCCGGCGAGAGCCCGGAAAACGACGGAAGCCGCTCCCTCGCTGTGCGAGGAAACGGCTTCCGACCTGCGGTTATCCGCTGGTCGGGACGGCGGGATTTGAACCCACGACCCCTTGACCCCCAGTCAAGTGCGCTACCAAGCTGCGCCACGTCCCGGTGCTCGTCCCTCCCGGTTTTCCCCGGTCGGGCGTGCAACAAGAAAATATCCTGTTTGGCGGCGTGATCCAAATTCGGGGTCCGGGAGCCCGTCTGTGTGACCGGATCACCACGCAAAGTGACCCCTGAAGAGGATTGACGAACCATACGGTGGAGTGCATAGTTATACCCATCAGCGAATGCATCGTAAGGAGAAACCCGTGACCGAGCGCGTCGTACTCGCCTACTCCGGCGGCCTGGACACCTCCGTCGCCATCGGCTGGATCGCCGAGGAGACGGGCGCCGAGGTCATCGCCGTTGCCGTGGACGTCGGCCAGGGCGGCGAGGACCTGGACGTCATCCGCAAGCGCGCGCTCGCCTGCGGTGCGGTGGAGGCGGAGGTCGCCGACGCCAAGGACGAGTTCGCCGAGGAGTACTGCCTCCCGGCGATCAAGGCCAACGCCCTCTACATGGACCGGTACCCGCTGGTCTCCGCCCTCTCCCGGCCCACGATCGTCAAGCACCTGGTGGCCGCCGCGCAGAAGCACGGCGCGACCACCGTCGCCCACGGCTGCACCGGCAAGGGCAACGACCAGGTGCGGTTCGAGGCCGGCATCTCCTCCCTCGCCCCCGAGCTCAAGTGCATCGCCCCCGTCCGGGACTACGCGATGACGCGGGACAAGGCCATCGCCTTCTGCGAGGCCAAGGGCCTGCCGATCGCCACCACCAAGAAGTCGCCGTACTCCATCGACCAGAACGTCTTCGGCCGGGCCGTCGAGACCGGCTTCCTGGAGGACATCTGGAACGCCCCGATCGAGGATGTCTACGACTACACGGCCAACCCGGCCACCCCGCGCGACGCCGACGAGGTGATCATCACCTTCGAGCAGGGCGTCCCGGTCGCCATCGACGGCAAGCCCGTCAGCGTGCTCCAGGCCATCCAGCAGCTCAACGAGCGGGCGGGCGCGCAGGGCGTCGGCCGGCTCGACATGGTCGAGGACCGGCTCGTGGGCATCAAGTCCCGGGAGATCTACGAGGCGCCCGGCGCGATCGCGCTGATCACGGCCCACCAGGAGCTGGAGGCCGTCACCGTCGAGCGGGAGCTCGCCCGGTACAAGCGGCAGGTCGAGCAGCGGTGGACCGAGCTCGTCTACGACGGCCTGTGGTTCTCCCCGCTCAAGCGGGCTCTGGACGGCTTCATCGCCGAGGCCAACGAGCACGTCTCCGGCGACATCCGGATGACGCTGCACGGCGGCCGGGCCGTGGTCACGGGCCGGAAGTCCGAGAAGTCCCTCTACGACTTCAACCTCGCCACCTACGACACGGGCGACACCTTCGACCAGTCGATGTCGAAGGGCTTCATCGAGATCTTCGGCCTGTCCTCGAAGATCGCCGCGAAGCGCGACCTGGCCTGACCGCCTGACCGACCGGCCGCCCCCACCACCCCACGAGGAGCACGCAAGTGAGCAACGGCACCACCGACGACGTCCGGCTCTGGGGCGGCCGTTTCGCCGACGGCCCGGCCGAAGCGCTGGCCAAGCTCTCCGCCTCCGTCCACTTCGACTGGCGGCTCGCCCCCTACGACATCGCCGGCTCCCGGGCGCACGCCCGCGTGCTGCACAAGGCCGGGCTGCTCACGGGCGACGAGCTCCAGCGGATGATCGACGGCCTCGGGCTGCTGGAGGCCGACGTCGCCGCCGGCACCTTCACCGGCACCGTCGCCGACGAGGACGTGCACACCGCCCTCGAACGCGGCCTGCTGGAGCGGCTCGGCCCCGACCTCGGCGGCAAGCTGCGCGCCGGCCGGTCCCGCAACGACCAGGTCGCCACGCTCTTCCGGATGTACCTGCGCGACCACGCCCGGATCATCGGCGGGCTGATCGCCGACCTCCAGGAGGCGCTCGTCGGCCTCGCCGAGGCGCACCCGGACGTCGCCATGCCCGGCCGGACGCACTTGCAGCACGCCCAGCCGGTGCTCTTCGCCCACCACGTGCTCGCGCACGTCCAGGCGCTGTCGCGGGACGCCGAGCGGCTGCGGCAGTGGGACGAGCGCACGGCGGTCTCGCCGTACGGCTCGGGCGCGCTCGCCGGCTCCTCCCTCGGGCTGGACCCGGAGGCGGTCGCCGCCGACCTCGGCTTCGAGCGCGGCTCCGCAGGCAACTCCATCGACGGGACGGCCTCGCGGGACTTCGTCGCCGAGTTCGCCTTCATCACGGCCATGATCGGCGTCGACCTGTCGCGCATCGCCGAGGAGGTCATCATCTGGAACACGAAGGAGTTCTCCTTCGTGACCCTCCACGACGCCTTCTCGACCGGCTCGTCGATCATGCCGCAGAAGAAGAACCCGGACATCGCCGAGCTGGCGCGCGGCAAGTCCGGGCGGCTCATCGGCAACCTCACCGGGCTGCTCGCCACGCTCAAGGCGCTGCCGCTCGCGTACAACCGGGACCTCCAGGAGGACAAGGAGCCGGTCTTCGACTCCTGCGACCAGCTGGAGGTCCTGCTCCCGGCCTTCACCGGCATGATGGCCACCCTCACGGTCAACCGCGCCCGGATGGAGGAGCTGGCCCCCGCCGGTTTCTCGCTGGCCACCGACATCGCCGAGTGGCTGGTCAAGCAGGGCGTGCCGTTCCGCGTGGCGCACGAGGTGGCGGGGGAGTGCGTCAAGGAGTGCGAGGCGCGGGGCATCGAGCTCGACGGGCTCACCGACGAGCAGTTCGCCGCCATCTCGCCGCACCTGACGCCCGAGGTCCGCTCGGTGCTGAGCGTGCCCGGCGCGCTGGCCTCGCGCAGCGGTCGGGGCGGTACCGCGCCGTCCGCGGTCGCGGTCCAGCTCGGCGAGGTCAAGGCGGACCTGGCGGTCCAGCGCGAGTGGGCGGAGGCCGCGCGCGGCTGACGGCGGTGGCCGGGGGACATCGGTACCCCCGGCCGCCGCAGCGCCTCCAGCGGTCCGTGCACTCGCGGTCCGGATGAGACGGCGGCAACCCGTGTGAGACATGTGCGTCTCATTCGGGTTATCGTCGTCTCATGAGTGTTGACCGGGACCATGTGCTGAGGGAGGCCGCCGCCCTGCTCACCCGCAAGGCGACCGCCTCCATGGATGAGATCGCCAAGGCCGCGGGGATCGGCCGCGCCACCCTCCACCGCCACTTCGCCGGGCGCGACGCGCTCGTCCGCGCCCTGGAGGAGCTGGGCATCCAGCAGTTCGGGCAGGCCCTGGACGCGGCCCGGATCGAGGAGGGCGACGCGGCCGGCGCCGTCCGCCGTCTGATCGCCGAAGCCGAGCCCGTCGCCGGCATGCTCGCCTTCCTCTTCACCGAGAACCAGCTCTACGAGAACGGCACCAACGAGGGCTGGAACCGGCTCGACACCCGCGTCCAGCAGCTCTTCCGCCGCGGCCAGGAGGAGGGCTCCTTCCGCCTCGACCTCACGCCCGCCTGGCTCACCGAGGCCCTCTACGGCCTGATCGGCACCGGCGCCTGGGCCGTCCAGGACCGGCGCGTGGCCGCCAAGGACATGCCTCACATGGTCGCCGAGTTGCTCCTGGGCGGCGCCGAGCGAAGGGCCGGGACCGAGCGGAGGATGAAACGGTGACCGGTACCACCGGCGGCCCGCGGACCCTCGCGGCCCCCGCCGAGACCCCCCGCCCCGGACGCTGGCTCGCGCTGGCCGTCCTCGCGCTGGCCGTCCTCCTCGTCGCCGTCGACGCGACCGTCCTCGGCCTCGCGACGCCCTTCCTCAGCGAGGACCTGCGCCCGTCGGGCACCCAGCTGCTGTGGATCGGCGACGTCTACTCGTTCGTCATCGCCGGGCTCCTGGTCTCCATGGGCAGCCTCGGCGACCGCATCGGCCGCAAGAAGCTCCTGCTGACCGGTGCCGTGGCCTTCGGCGCGGTGTCCGTGCTGAACGCCTACGCCACCAGCCCGGAGATGATGATCGCGGCCCGGGCCCTGCTGGGCGTCGCGGGCGCGACGCTGATGCCGTCCACGCTCGCCCTCATCCGCAACATCTTCCACGACCCCAAGGAGCGCAGCCTGGCCATCGGCATCTGGGGCGCCATGGCCTCGGCGGGCGCCGCGGTGGGCCCGGTCGTGGGCGGCTTCCTGCTGGGCCACTTCTGGTGGGGCTCGGTCTTCCTGATCAACCTGCCGGTGATGGCCGTGCTGGTGCTCGTCGGCATCAAGCTGCTGCCCGAGTCGCGCGACCCGTCGCCCGGCCCGTGGGACCTGCTGAGCGTGGTGCTCTCCATGAGCGGCATCATCGCCGTCGTCTACGCGATCAAGGAGGGGGCTACGCACGGACCGCGCTGGGACGTCGCCGCGGCGGCACTCCTCGGCATCCTGGCGCTCGTGTGGTTCGTACGCCGCCAGCTCACGCTGCCCTCGCCGCTGCTGAACATGCGTCTCTTCCACAACCGGGGCTTCTCCGGCGCGGTGCTGGCCGACCTGCTGACGGTCCTCGGCCTGTCCGGCATGGTCTTCTTCCTCTCGCAGTTCCTCCAGCTCGTCCAGGGGCGCAGCCCGCTGGAGGCGGGGCTCGCCGAGCTGCCGGCGGCGGTCGGCGCGGTCACGGCGGGGCTGCTCGCGGGGCGGGCCGCCCGGCGGTTCTCGGTGCGCTCGGTCGTGGCCGGCGGGCTCGGGGGGATCGGCCTCGCCCTCGCGGTGCTCGTCTGGCTCCAGTCGGACACCGCCTACCCGGTGCTCGGTGCGACGCTGCTCGTCGTCGGGGTGGGCGCGGGCTTCTCCTTCACCGTCACGGCCGACGTGATCCTCTCCAGCGTGCCCAAGGAGCAGGCGGGCGCCGCCTCGGCCGTCTCGGAGACGGCGTACGAGCTCGGCGCGGCGCTGGGCATCGCGCTGCTCGGCTCGATCGTCACCGGCGTCTACCGGGACTTCGCCGTCCCCGCGGGCGTGCCGGCGGGGACCGCCGCGGAGGCCCACGAGTCCCTCGGCGGCGCCGTGGAGGCGACCTCCGCGCTGCCGGCCGACCAGGCTGCGGGCCTGCTCACCTCCGCGCAGGAGGCCTTCGTCGAGGGCTTGCGGATCGCCTCGGGCGTCGGCGCGGTGGTGCTGCTGGCGACGGCCGTCGCCGCGTGGTTCCTGCTCCGCGGGCAGAAGCTGGAGGAAGGGTCCGGCGGCTGATCCGCCGCGCGGGCACAGCAAACGGAACGGTGCTCACCGGATTGAGCCGGGCGCGGCTCACATGAGCAAAGCGCACGACGGGCCGGGGCGGCAAGCCCCGGCCCGTGTGACATATGCCGGAAACAATTTCCCTTGACGTCATGCTTATGCGCGGGCAACGATCACGACCACTGGTCGACATTGTCGAACGCGGTTCGGTTCCGACGGCGGTCCCCCGCCGTCCCGTTGCCAAAGGAAACCCCCCTCATGCGCCTCCGCAAAACGGTCAGACTGCTGCTCGCCGCCGCGGCCACCGCGGCCCTGGGCCTCACGGGCCTCGCCGCGTCGCCGGCCTCCGCCTCCGTCCTCGACATCCCGCCGAAGGGCGCCAACGACTGGTCCTGCAAGCCGGATTCGGCCCACCCCGAGCCGGTGGTGCTGGTCAACGGCACCTTCAAGCTCATGGGCGAGAACTGGGCCGCGCTCTCCCCGAAGCTGAAGGAGGCGGGCTACTGCGTCTTCGCCTTCAACTACGGCAACATGGAGACCGCCCCGATCCCGCAGGCGGCCACGGAGCTGCGCGACTTCGTGGAGGCCGTGCGCGGCGCCACGGGCGCGAAGAAGGTCGACATCGTCGGCCACAGCCAGGGCGGCATGCTGCCGCGCTACTACGTGAAGTTCCTGGGCGGCGCGGACAAGGTCGACGACCTCGTCGGCATCGTCCCGTCCAACCACGGCACGAAGAACCCGCTCGCGATCCCCGCCGGCTGGACGTTCTGCCCGTCCTGCGTGGACCAGCGCTGGGGCTCGGACTTCATGAAGAAGCTCAACGAGGGTGAGGAGGCGCCGGCCGGCCCCGACTACACCGTCATCAGCACGCGCTACGACGAGGTCGTCATCCCGTACACCAGCGCCCTCCTGAACGGCCCGGCCGAGCGCGTCACCAACGTCGTGCTCCAGGACAAGTGCAAGCTCGACGTCTTCATGCACGACCAGTCCACCAAGGACCCGGTCGTCGCCCAGTGGGTCCTCAACGCGCTCGGGCGCAAGGGCCCGGCCGACCCGGCCTTCCACCCGACCTGCATCGGTCTGGGCTAGCCGGGCCGCGGCCGGAGGGGTGACGTGGCGTCAGGCGGCCTTGGCCTTGGTCGCGTAGACGTCCACGTACTCCTGGCCCGACAGGCTCATGACCTCGCTCATGACCTCGTCGGTGACGGCCCGCAGGATGTAGCGGTCGCGGTCCATGCCCTCGTAGCGGGAGAAGTCCAGCGGATCGCCGAAGCGCACCGTCACCGGGGCGAGGTGCAGCATGCCCTTGCCGCCCGGCTGGACCTTGTCCATGCCGATCATCGCGAACGGCACCACCGGCGCGCCCGTCATCAGCGCGAGGCGGGCGATGCCGGTGCGGCCGCGGTAGAGCCGGCCGTCGGGGGAGCGGGTGCCCTCGGGGTAGATGCCGAAGACCCGGCCCTCGTCGAGGATCCGGCGGCCGGTCATCAGCGCCGCGACACCGCCGCGGCCGCCGTCACGGTCCACCGGGATCATGCCGGAGCTGCGGAAGAACCAGGCCATGAGCCGGCCCTTGATCCCCTTGCCCGTGACGTACTCGTCCTTGCCGATGAAGAACACCTGCCGCTTGACCACCAGCGCGAGGAAGAGCGAGTCGACGAACGTCACATGGCTGCCCGCGAGGATGACCGGCCCGCTGCCGGGGATGTTCTCCGCGCCCTCCACCTTGGGGCGGTACAGGACGCGCATGAGCAATCCGAGGAACGCCTTGAGCAAGATGCGGGACAACGGGGCCCTCCGGTCGTGATGGTCGGTGCGGCGCATGCCTGCGCAGGGGCTGACCATACTCGCCGGTATGACCCACGCGCACCCCGGGTAGGGGGACGCGATACGGAGTGTTGACGTGAGTTTGCACGCCGTTTGTCTTCCGTCTTCACAGACGGAAGTCGTACGTGTTTACGATCTGCGCGTCCGACAGGTGCCCGACCGGCGCCGGGACCCGCAAGCAAGGAGCGTTCATGGATCAGGAGCAGCGGCCGGGCAGGCGCACCCTTCTGGGGGCCGCCGCGGCCCTCGGCGCGGGAGCGGTCGTCCTCGGTGGCGGAGCGGGCACGGCGGCGGCCGCGACCGCCGCCCCGGCGGCGCAGGACCGCGGCCGGGGCCCTGCCGGCGGTTCGTACAAGGACCTGCCGGTGCCGACCGTCATCGGACACCGGGGCGCCTGCGGCTACCGCCCCGAGCACACCCTCGGCTCCTACCAGTTCGCCCTCGACAACGGCGCGGACGTCATCGAGCAGGACGTCGTCCCCACCAAGGACGGGCACCTCGTGTGCCGGCACGAGAACGACATCACCGCCACGACGGACGTCGCCTCCCGCCCGGAGTTCGCCTCCCGCAAGACGACGAAGACCGTCGACGGCGAGGCCCACACCGGCTGGTTCACCGAGGACTTCACGCTCGCCGAGCTCAAGACGCTGCGCGCCAAGGAGCGCATCCCGGGCAACCGGCAGCACAACACCCTCTACGACGGCGTGTGGCAGGTGCCCACCTTCGAAGAGGTCCTGAAGTGGGCCGACGAGCAGGGCCGCAAGCGCGGCCGGCGCATATGGCTGCACGTCGAGACCAAGCACCCCACCTACTTCCGCAAGGCCGGCCTCGGCCTGGAGGAGCGGGTCGCCAAGCTCCTGCGCCGCTACAACCGCTCCGGCCGCAACGGCTACACCTTCCTGCAGTCGTTCGAGCCGAGCAGCCTCCAGCGGCTGAGCCGGCTGGGCGTCGACTGCCCGAAGGTGCTCCTGCTGGACGACCTCAAGACGCAGCCGTGGGACTTCGTCGAGGCCAAGGACCCGCGCACGGTCGCCGACCTCATCACGCCCAAGGGCCTGAAGTGGGTCTCCGGCTTCGCCCAGGGCATCGGCCCGTGGCTGAACCTGATCATCCCGCGCGACAAGAACGACAAGCTGACCAAGCCGACCACGCTGGTCCGCGATGCGCATGCCGCGGGGCTGATCCTGCACCCGTACACCATGCGCAACGAGAACAGCTTCCTGCCGGCCGACTTCCGGCGCGGCACCGACCCCAACGCGTACGGCGACGCGCTCGCGGCGTTCAAGACGTACTTCGCCACGGGGATCGACGGCATCTTCTCGGACAACTGCGATACGGCTGCGCTGGCGCGGGACGCATTCCGTAAGGCCTGACGTACAGGCGTCTTGTTTCCGCCGCGGCGGCGATCAGCCACCGCGGCGGTGACCGGCGGTGCCGGACGAGGGGCGCCACCCGCACGGGTGATTGCCCCGGGACCCGGAACCGGAAGAGCCGGGACGCACGTCCCGCCACGCATGACGCAGAGCGATCTCCTCACCCGGCTGAGCCCGCTGCTCAAAGCGGAGTGCGCCGCCGAGGCGGCCGCGGTCGCCGGGACCGACGCCGCCGATCTCGAACAGGGCGTCTGGGTGCGGCTGCTCAGTGACAGCCGCACCATCGTCTCCGCGGGCCGGCTGCGGGCGACCGTCCGGGCCGAGGCCCGCGCCGCCCGCCGCCGCGCCCGGCGCGAGGTGCCCTACGACCCCACCCACGGCGAGCCGCCGTGCGCCCCCGACGCGGGCGTCGAACAGCAGGTGCTCGCCGCCGAAGAGGGCCGCGCACTGCGCGCCGCCGTGCGCCGCCTGCCCGGCCGGTGCCCCCGCCTGCTGGCGGCCCTGCTGTCCCGGAAGGACCCGACCTACCGAGAAATCGCAGGCGAGTTGGGAATGTCACAAGGATCTTTGGGGCCGGTACGTTCCCGTTGCCTGGGATGCCTGCGCAGAATGCTGACGGCGGAGGTTGCGGCTCCTGAACCCTGGGGAAAGGAGCGATAGACAGCCGTCGCCACGGAGGCGACGTGCACCCGCGACGGCTCCTGTCAGGGCGGATCAGGGCGAACCGAACCGAAAAGGGGAGGCGTGGGCACATGGGCATGAGCGTGACCATCTCTGCGGCGACCGATCACGACGCCGAGCAGATCCTCAAACTCCAGTACCTCTGTTATCAGGGCGAGGCCGAGCTCTACGGCGACTACTCCATCGCACCGCTCACCCAGACCCTTGCCGAGCTCCGCGCCGAACTGGCCGCGGGCTGTGTCCTGGTGGCCAGGCTGGGCGAGGAGGTCGTGGGCTCGGTGCGCGGCGCGGCCGGCCCGGAGGGCACGGCGGTGATCTCGGGGATGATCGTGCACCCCCGCATGCAGCGGCACGGCCTGGGCGGGCGGCTGCTCGCCGCGGTCGAGGCCCGGCTGGCGGGGGAGGGCGCCACCCGCTTCCGGCTGGCGACCGGCCACCGCAACGAGGGCAATCTGCGGCTGTACCGCAAGTGGGGGTACGTGCAGGTGGCCCGCGAGCAGGTCACGCGCAAGCTCACGCTGGTGACGCTGGAGAAGGAGCCGGAGCCGGAGCGGGAGGCGGCGCCGGAAGTCCGCGAGGGCGCCGCCGAGGCGGCGCTCGCGACGAGCCGCTAGCCGTCCTGTGGCTGCGCCGCCCGGCGCAGCCACATCATCGCGGTCACCGGCAGGATGACCGGGATGAAGAGGTAGCCCATGCCGTAGTCGGACCAGACCGTGGCGTCGGGGAAGGCGGACGGCGCGACGAGCGTCCACGTGCCGACGACGAGGACGCCGGCCAGCTCGGCGGCGCAGCAGACGAGCGCCGCCTTGCGGGCCGCGGGGCCGCCGCGCACGAGGGAGTACGTGATGAAGGCGTACACCACGGCGGCGACGGCGGAGAGCACGTAGGCCAGCGGCGCCCGGCCGAAGTCCAGGATCATCTGGACGATCGAGCGGGAGGCCGCGGCGACGGTGAAGACGCCGTAGAGCCACACCAGCAGCCGGCCCGGGCCTTCGCCGAGGTTGAACGCCGGCTTGGCGGGGGTGGTCGGTTCGGTCACGGTCAGCCTCCCCAGATGTCGTAGAGCCGCACTTCGAGCACGGCGAGGATGACGCCGCCGGCCGCCACGGTGGCCGAGCCCCAGCGGGTCCGCTCGGCGAGCGACATGAAGCCCGCGGCGGGCACGGCCGCGGCCGAGCCGATCAGGTAGGCCAGGAAGATGGCGGTGCCCTGCTCGGGCTTGTCGCCGCCGGCCAGCCGCACCACGCCGACGACCAGCTGGGCGACCGCCAGGACGGACACCACGGCCATGCCGATGAAGTGCCAGTCCTTGGTGGACTGGTCGCGGGAGAAGGCGAAGCCGCACCAGGCGGCGAGCGCGAGGGCGGTCACGCCGACCACGAGCGTCAGCGCGTCGATCACCGTGGCCACCGCGCTGCCGGGGCGTGCGGATGGGGCTGGACAAGCATGGGACGACTTTAATGGCCCGCCCCGGGCGCACCGCGCTCGGCCCCGCGCCGGGCGCCGTCGCCCCGTGGCCTTGACCACACCGCGGCCCGTCGCGTGCGGACGAGGCGACGCGTCGCGGTCCGCCTCCCGGTGCGTCTGTGCAGGTCACCGGCGGCTTCCGGGTGGCGTGAAGATCACTTGTGGAACGGCGACGTGTCCATGTACTGGCCACTCGTGTCCGCTATTCGGACAGGCTTGGCCGACTCGCACACCCGTCTGTTTTACTTCCTGCATGACCACGACGAGCAGCCGCACCTGTGCGACCGAGGCGATGACGACGCCCGGCGCTGCTCGTTGCATGTGTCGAATGTGTGACTGCTGAGGGCCCCCGTTCCGTGCCTCGCGCCCCGAAGCGAGACCCGTAGAGCCCGCGTCCCGCGTCCCACCCGGACCGGACCGGAAGGCTCAGCCCCGCGTCACCAGGACCCCCGAAGCCGCGACCCCGCTCGCGCCCGCCGGGGCACCCTATGCCGCGCTCCGCAATGAATGCCCGTGCCCGGCCCCCTCACCGCCGCGCACTCGACAGTGACGGAAACCCCTGTGATCACCACTACGGGCCTGACAAAGGTCTACCGCTCACGCGGCCGCGAGGTCACCGCCCTCGACGGCGTCGACCTCCACGTGCGCGAGGGCGAGGTGTACGGCGTCGTCGGTCAGAGCGGCGCCGGAAAGTCGACCCTCATCCGCTGCGTCAACCTCCTGGAGCGCCCCAGCTCCGGCACGGTCACCGTGGCGGGCCAGGACCTCACCGCCCTCGCCGGGCGCGGCAACCGCGCCGGAGCCGAGCTGCGCAAGGCGCGCAGCCGCATCGGCATGGTCTTCCAGCACTTCAACCTGCTGTCCTCGCGCACCGTGCAGTCCAACATCGAGCTGCCCCTGGAGATCCTCGGCGTCTCCGGCAAGGAGCGCGAGCGCAAGGCCCTCGAACTCCTCGACCTCGTCGGCCTCGCCGACAAGGCCAAGGCCTACCCCGGCCAGCTCTCCGGCGGCCAGAAGCAGCGCGTGGGCATCGCCCGCGCCCTCGCCGGCGACCCCAAGGTGCTGCTCTCCGACGAGTCGACCTCCGCGCTCGACCCGGAGACCACCCGCTCCATCCTCCAGCTACTGCGCGACCTCAACCAGCAGCTCGGCCTGACCGTCCTCCTCATCACCCACGAGATGGAGGTCGTCAAGACGATCTGCGACTCCGCGGCCCTGATGAAGGGCGGCCGCGTCGTGGAGTCCGGCACCGTCTCCGAACTGCTGGCCACCCCCGGCTCGGAGCTCGCGGCCGAGCTCTTCCCGGTCGGCGGCGAGCCCTCCGGCCCGGACCGCACCGTCGTGGACGTCACCTTCCACGGCGACGCCGCGACCCAGCCGGTCATCTCCCAGCTCTCCCGTACGTACAACATCGACATCTCGATCCTGGGCGCCGCGATGGACACCGTCTGCGGCAAGCAGGTCGGCCGGATGCGCATCGAGCTGCCCGGCCGCTTCGAGGAGAACGTCGTCCCCATCGGCTTCCTGCGCGAGCAGGGCCTCCAGGTCGACGTCGCCGATGTGAACCCGGCTCCGGCCGGCGCGCTCCTGAAGGATGGTGCCAAGTGACCTGGGCCGAGATGCAGCCCCTGCTGCGCGACGCGAGTCTGGACACCCTCTTCATGGTGTGGTGGTCCACCCTCTACACCATCCTCGGCGGCCTGCCGCTGGGCATCCTGCTGGTCCTCACCGACCGCGGCGGCCTGCTCCAGAACACCGTGGTCAACAAGGCCGTCGGCGTGGTCGTCAACCTCGGCCGCTCGCTGCCCTTCATCGTCCTCATGGTGTGGCTGATCCCCTTCAGCCGCTTCGTGGTCGGCACCTCCATCGGGCCCAGCGCCGCCGTCGTGGCCCTGGCCATCGGCGCGATCCCGTTCTTCGCCCGGCTGGTGGAGACCGCGCTCCGCGAGGTCGACCACGGCCTCGTCGAAGCCGTCCAGTCCATGGGCGGCGGCACCTGGACCGTGATCTTCAAGGTGCTGCTCCCGCAGGCCCTGCCCTCCGTCATCGCGGGCCTGACCACCACCGTCATCGCCCTCATCGGCTACTCCGCGATGGCCGGCGCGGTCGGCGGCGGCGGCCTGGGCAACCTCGCCATCGTCTACGGCTACCAGCGCTCCGAGACCGGCCTGATGAACATCACCATCGTGCTGCTCATCGTCATCGTCACCGCCGTCCAGCTCGCCGGCGACCTCGCCGTACGGACCCTCGCCCGGCGCGGCGGACGGCAGGCGGCCCCCGTGGGCCTGCGCCGCCTGTGGGCCCCGGCGCGCCCGGCGCCGAAGCCCGTGGCATCCGTCCCGGCCCAGGCCGAGGCCCCGGAGGCCGTCAAGTCCTCCTGAACACCAAGACTTCCTGATCGGAGCTGATCAGGCCTGGCACCGAGGGGCTCTTCGCCCCTCACCGCAGCACCACGAGCCCGGACCCTTTGCCGGGCGCAACACCTCGTGAACCCAGGAAATCCAGAAAGAGGGGCACTCTTCGTGCGTACCACCATCAAGCTCACCGCCGCCGCCGCGGCCGCCGCCGCGCTCACCCTCGGCCTGAGCGCGTGCAGCGCTCCGTCCGACACCTCCTCGTCCGGCAGCTCGGCGAAGAAGGGCAAGGACGCCGACCCGGCCGCCAAGCTCGTCGTCGCCGCCAGCCCGACCCCGCACGGCGACATCCTCAACTTCGTCCGCGACAACCTCGCGGAGAAGGCCGGCCTGAAGCTGGAGGTGAAGGAGTTCAACGACTACGTGCTCCCCAACACCGCCACGCAGAACGGCGAGGTCGACGCCAACTTCTTCCAGCACAAGCCGTACCTCGACGACTTCAACAAGAAGAACAAGACGGACATCGTCCCCGTCGTCAACGTCGAGCTCGAGCCGCTCGGCCTGTACTCCGAAAAGGTAAAGAAGGCCGGCGACCTCGGCAGCGGCGCGACCATCGCCGTGCCCAACGACGCCACCAACGAGGGCCGCGCCCTGAAGCTGCTGGCCGACAACGGCGTCATCGTCCTCAAGAACGGCGTCGGCGCCGCCGCCAAGCTCTCCGACGTCGAGGACGCCAAGGGCATCAAGTTCACCGAGCTCGAGGCCGCCCAGATCCCCAGCCGCCTCGCCGACGTCGACGCCGCCGTCATCAACGGCAACTTCGCCATCGGGCACAAGCTCAACCCGGCCAAGGACGCCATCGCCCTGGAGAAGGCCGACGGCAACCCCTACGCCAACTTCCTCGCCGTGAAGAAGGGCAACGAGGCCGACCCGCGCGTCCAGAAGCTCGCCAAGCTCCTCAACTCCGACGAGGTGAAGAAGTTCATCGAGCAGAAGTTCAGCAACGGCGCCGTCCTGCCCGCCTTCGGCGCGGTGAAGAGCTGACCCCGGCAGCCCCTGCCGTCACCACAACCGCCCCTGTGGCCCCAGGCCCCGCGCACACGACGACGTGCGCGGGGCCGACGCGCTTGGCGCACGCACGCATCGATGCTGCATGCTGGTGCACCCGAGCCCGGACCGCCCCGTCCCGAGCCCACTTCCCCGGCGTTGGAGCAGCACATGACATCCACCTTCCCGGACATCTCCATCAGTACGGACCGGCTGGTGCTGCGCCCGTTCGAAGCCCAGGACGTGCCCGCGCTCGCGGAGATGATGAGCGACGAGCTCGTCACCGCCTGGACCTCCGTACCCCACCCCTACACCACCGCCCACGCCCGTAACTGGGCCCTGCGCGAGGCCCCCGCCGAGCGCACCTCCGGGCGCGGAATCGTCTTTGCGGTCACCGAGTTCCTCACCCACCGCCTCGTCGGCTGCGTCCACCTCCACCACACCGACTGGCGCGCCCTGTCCGCCGAAGTCGGCTACGTCGTCGCCCCCTGGGCCCGCGGCGAGGGCTACGCCTGCGAATCCGTCCTCGCGGTCGCCGAGTGGCTCTTCAACGACCAGAAGTTCGAGCGCCTGGAGCTGCGCACCGCCGCCGACAACACCGCCTCCCAGCAGGTCGCGCAGAAGATCGGCTGCATCAGCGAAGGAGTGCTGCGCAACGCCTGGATAGGACGCGGCCGCACCGAGGACGGCGGCTGGACCGAGCTCCGCTCCGACCTCATCATCTGGAGCCTCCTGCCCGAGGACCTCGACGAGCTGCGCGAGCAGCCCGCCGGCGACCCCGGCTACGCGGCAGCCTTCCGCGACTGGTCCTGACGGCCGCACCTGCCGGGCCCCACCGCCGGTACGGAAAGCGGAGCCGGAAGGTCCGGACCAGCACGGGGTACGCTCACCCTGCCCGCCGACGGGCACCCACCGCAGACCCGCTGACAAGCCCAGGAGAATGACGACGATGGCCGACCGGGTCACGGTGATCGGGTGGGACGGCTCACCACTCACGGACGCGGCCCGCTCCGCCCTGGCCGCCGCCACCCTCGTGGCCGGCGCCGCCCACCACCTCGCGCTCCCCGAAGTGCCGCCCGCCGCCGAGCGCGTCCGCCTCGGCAGCGTCGACCTCGCCGCCCGCCGCATCGCCGGTCACCGCGGCTCCGCCGTCGTCCTCGCCGACGGCGACCCCGGCTTCTTCGGCGTCGTCCGCACCCTGCGCGCCCCCCAGCACGGGCTGGAGGTCGAGGTCGTGCCCGCCGTCTCCGCCGTCGCCGCCGCCTTCGCCCGCGCCGGCATGCCCTGGGACGACGCCCAGATCGTCGTCGCCCACAGCCGCGACCTGCGCCGCGCCGTCAACGTCTGCCGCGCCCACCCCAAGGTCGCCGTCCTCACCTCGCCCGGCGCCGGCCCCGCCGAACTCGCCCTCCTCCTCGGCGACGTCCACCGCACCTTCGTCATCTGCGAGGAGCTCGGCACCGAGCGCGAACAGGTCACCGTCCTCACCTCCGACAAGGCCCCCGACCACCACTGGCGCGACCCCAACGTCGTCATCGTCATCGGCGGCAGCGGAAGCGCCGGCCCCGTCGCCGTCCCCGGCTGGGGCGCCACCCGGCCCCGCGCCGGCGGCGGCTGGATCGCCGGCCGCGACCCCGGCTACCCGCCGGCCGTCCGCGGCTGGGCCCTGCCCGCCGACGCCTACGGCAGCGACCTCGGCGAGGGCGAGGCCACCGAGCTGCGCGCCGCCCAACTCGCCCGCCTCGGCCCCCGCGTCGGCGACCTCGTCTGGGACATCGGCTCCGGCTGCGGCGCCGCCGCCGTCGAGGCCGCCCGCTTCGGCGCCGCCGTCATCGCCGTCGACCGCGACCCCGACGCGTGCGCCCGCACCACCGCCGTCGCCCGCCGCTACGGCGTCCAGCTCCAAGTCGTCCACGGCGCCGCCCCCCAGGTCCTGGAGGACCTCCCCGAACCCGACGTCGTCCGCGTCGGCGGCGGCGGCCCCGCCGTCGTCGCCGCCTGCGCCGCCCGCCGCCCCGAGCGCATCGTCGCCCACGCCGCCACCCGCGACGAGGCCGAGGCCATCGGCCGCGCCCTCGCCGAAGGCGGCTACGGCGTCGAGTGCACCCTGCTCCAGGCCGTGGGGCTCGACCCCGCCGCCTGGTCCGAGCGCGAACGCTCCGTCGCCTTCCTGCTGAGCGGACGCCGCACCCACCTGTGAGCCCGGCGGGCCGGGCGGAGGGTAGGCTGGCGGATCGTTGTACCGCCCTTCGGTGTCCGACACCACAGTCGCCAATGTCCCGAACGCACCCTCCTCTTGGCGGGAGCACGGCAAGGTAGGGGCGGGCGATGCACACGTGCCGCGAGGCACGGACGCTCGTTCTTGACTATGGGCGTGAGCGGTTGGAAGGAGCACTACCGATGGGCGAGGGGTACGCATGACCGACACCGGCCAGTTCCCGGGCGAGGGACAGCCGGAGAACGCAGGCGCGCTGCCCGGCCACCCGTTCCCCACGGACGCCGCAGCCCCTGCCGACCCCGGCGCCCCCGCCGCGTTCACCTTCCTCGACCACGGCGACGGCACGGAAGCCGACGGCGCCGACGAGGACGACCTCCTGCTGATGCCGGGCGCCCAGGGCGCCTGGATGGAACAGCCGGCCGTCCAGGGCGGCACGCACGAGAGCGGCGGGCGCGACACCGGCTCCGTCGACTTCGGCGACGTCCGCACGCCCGCGGCCCCCGCCGCCCCCGCGGCGCCGCGCCGCCCCCTCCACATGGGCCCGCCCGTCCCGGACCCCACCAGCGGAGTCGTCCGCTCCCTCGCCGACCGCGGCCCCGCCGCGCCGGCCCCCGCCCCGGTCCGCCCGCCCGCCCCGCCGGCGGCGCCCGCACCGGGCCCCGAATACCTCGACACCACCACCGACGAGACGGGCACTCAGCAGACGCCGCGCCTCGGCGAGGTGCCGCAGCAGCAGCCGGG
Organism: Streptomyces sp. SCA2-17; assembly: GCF_044336695.1. NCBI lineage: Bacteria > Bacillati > Actinomycetota > Actinomycetes > Kitasatosporales > Streptomycetaceae > Streptomyces > Streptomyces sp. SCA2-17. Next base: position 852,526 of record NZ_CP117521.1, on the reverse strand, counting down.
CACGTGGGACGCCCAGCCGCAGCCGTCGGCCGCGACGGCCTTCGTCCCGCCCCAGGCCGCCGGCACGGCCGCCCCGGCAGCGCCGGGCCCCGTTGCCGGTGACGTAGCGTCAGCGGCCCCCGAGGCCCCGGCCGGCGCGACGTCGACCGGGCTCTCCGCCATCGACGCGGTGGTCGCCGCGGCGACCGGCCAGATCCACGTGCCGCCGAGTGTCTCGGGGGTCCCGGCGGACGCGGCGGCCCCCGCGGCCCGGCCGGTCGCCGGCGGCGAGCAGGCACAGGAGGCTCCTGCCGCGGTCGCGGACGACGTGCAGGTTGCCGCTGTTCCGCAGACGGCGGTAGCGGGTGCTGACGCCGGAGCCGCCCCGGAGGCGGACCAGCCCGTCGCGGCCGAGGCGGGCATGGAAGCCCCCGCGGAGGCCGCTCCGCAGGCCGGGCAGGCGGCAGATGCGGCAGCTGTCGCCCCGGCGGCTGCGGTGCAGGCTGAGCAGGCCGTGGAGGTCGCTGCGGCTGACGTTTCTCCGCAGGCTGTAGGCGATACTGCGGCCGGCGCCCCGGTCGAGCAGGCGGCGGATGCCGCTGCGGCTGCCCCCGCGGCCCCGCAGGCTGAGCAGCTCGCTGCTGATGCTGCCGGGGCTCCGGCGGTTGCTGAGCAGGCTGCTGAACAGGTCGTGGACGCCGTTGCTGCTGACGCGGTCTCGGCTGCGGGCGCGGCCGATGTCGCTGCGCGGACCGGACAGGCTGCCGACGCGGCTGCCGGTGCGCAGGCCGGGCAGGTGGCGGATGTCGCTGCGGTCGCCGACGCGGCCCTCCAGGCCGGGCAGCTTGCTGACGTTGCTGCCGGCGCTCCGGCTGCTGCTCCGCAGGGTGAGCAGGTCACGGACGTCGCCGCTGAGGCTGCCGCTGTCGCGCCGGCCGAGCAGGCGGCAGACGCCGCATTGCAGGCTGAGCAGGCCGCCGCCGCTGCCCCGGGAGTTGCTCCGCAGGCTGAGCAGGCCGTGAACGTCACTACTGACGCTGCTCCGCAGGCTGCTGAGCAGGTCATAGACGCCACCGCCACCGCGGACGTCGCAGCTGCTGTCCCGGCTGAGCAGGCCGCAGCCACCGTTGCCGCTGCCGTCGCCGCCCCGCAGACGGACCAGCCCGTCGCAGTGCAGGTCGTCGCCCCGGCCGGGCAGCCCGCAGGCGTCGTTCCTGACGCTGCTCAGCAAGCCACCGACATCGCTGCTGCTGACGCCGGGCAGCCCGCTGACGCCGCGGTAGTCGCCGCTCCGCAGGCGGACCAGCCCGTCGTGGCGGAGGCCGGCGCCGCCGCCGTCGCCCCGGCCGGGGAGGCCGCTGGCGTCGTTGCTGACCCTGCTCCGCAGGTTGAGCAGGCTGTCGACGTTGCTGCTGACGCCGGACAGCCCGCTGAGGCCGCTGTCGTCGCCCCGGCCGAGCAGGCCGCAGGTATGGCTTCCGCTGCCGACACCGCTCCGCAGGCCGCACAGCCTGCCGGTGTCGCCCCCGTCGCCCCGGCCGAGCAGCCCGCCGACGTCGTCGCTGCCGGTGCCGACGACGTGCAGGCCGTAGGTGCCGAGGCCGATGCCGACGCTTCTGCGCAGGCCGAGCAGGTGGCGGACGCCCCTGCCACCGCCGGTGCCGCTCCGCAGGTCGGGGAGGCCGCAGGCACCGTTGCCGCTGCCGTAGCCGCCCCTGAGGCAGAGCAGCCGGCCGCGGTCCCGCAGCCCGCCGTCCCCGCTGCCGAAACCCCGGCCGCGCAGCCCGGTGGAGCCGAGCCGACCGCCGGTGTCCCGGCCGCTGCCGAGCCGGCAACGCCGGAGGCCCCGGCCGCCGCCCCGGAAGCCCCGGCCGCCGCCTCCGCCCCGCAGGGTCCCGCTGACACCCCGGCAGCAGCCTCGGAGGAGGCCGCCGGGCAGGCCGCAAGCGTCGTCGCTGACGCACCCGCCGACACCCCGTCCGCCCCGCACGCCCCCGTCGGCGTTCCGCAGCCCGAGCAGGCCACCATCTCTGAACCACAGGCACCCGAGACCGAGGCCGTAGCGCACACCCCGGCGGCCGGCAGTGAGCCCCAGCCGGAGGTGCAGCCCGAGCAGGCGGCCACCGACCTGCCCGAGCCGGCAGCCGACACCAGCACCGGGCCCGACGCACAGCCCGCCGCCGAAGAAGTCCGCGAACCGGCCACCGACCCGGTCGTCGTCCCCGCGCCCCGCGCAGCGGAATCCGCAGCGGAGCCCGCAGCCGAGAGCCCCGAGAGCACCCCCGCAGGGGACGACGCACGGGACAACGTCCCCGCGGCCACCGGCTACGGCGACGCCGAGCGCGAGGCCGTGCACCGCGTGATGCGGGAGCGGCGCGACATCCGCAACGGATTCCGTACGGACCCCATCCCGCACGAGGTCCTGCTGCGCGTCCTGGAGGCCGCGCACACGGCCCCCAGCGTCGGCCACTCCCAGCCGTGGGACTTCGTCGTCATCCGCTCCGCGGAGACCCGGCAGGCCATGCACGAGCTGGCACAGCGCCAGCGCGACGCCTACGCGAAGTCGCTGCCGAAGGGCCGGGCCAAGCAGTTCAAGGAACTGAAGATCGAGGCGATCCTCGAGACGCCCGTCAACATCGTCGTCACCGCCGACCCCACCCGCGGCGGCCGCCACACCCTCGGCCGGCACACCCAGCCGCAGATGGCGCCGTACTCCTCCGCGCTCGCCGTCGAGAACCTGTGGCTCGCCGCCCGCGCCGAAGGCCTCGGCGTCGGCTGGGTCAGCTTCTTCGACGAGCGCGAGATGGTCCGCGCCCTCGGCCTGCCCGACCACCTGGAGGTCGTCGCCTACCTCTGCGTCGGCTACGTCGACGAGTTCCCGGACGAGCCCGAGCTGATGCAGGCCGGCTGGTCCAAGCGCCGCCCGCTGTCGTGGGTCGTGCACGAGGAGGAGTACGGCCGCCGCGCCCTCCCCGGCGAGGACCCGCACGACCTGCTCGCCGAGACCCTCCGCGGCATCCGCCCGCTGGACGCCAAGGCGCTCGGCGAGGCCTGGGAGCGGCAGAAGCGGATGACCAAGCCGTCCGGCGCACTCGGCATGCTGGAGATCATCTCCGCGCAGCTGTGCGGCCTGTCCCGCAAGTGCCCGCCGCCGATCCCCGAGCCCGCCGCCGTCGCGATCTTCGCGGGGGACCACGGCGTGCACGCCCAGGGCGTCACCGCGTGGCCGCAGGAGGTCACCTCCCAGATGGTCGCCAACTTCCTGGGCGGCGGCGCCGTGTGCAACGCCTTCGCCAACCAGGTCGGCGCCGAGGTCTGCGTCGTGGACGTCGGCGTCGCGGGCGAGCTGCCCAGCACCCCCGGCCTCCTGCCGCGCAAGATCCGGCCCGGCACCGCCGACTTCACCGCGGGCCCCACCATGACCCGCGACGAGGCGATGCGCGCCCTGGAGGTGGGCATCGAGACCGCCCGCGACCTGGTCGCGGCCGGCAACAAGGCGCTCCTGACCGGCGAGATGGGCATCGCCAACACCACGGCGTCCGCCGCCCTCATCTCCGTCTACACCGGCGCCGACCCGGCCGAGATCACCGGCCGCGGCACCGGCATCAACGACGAGATGCACGCCCGGAAGATCGACGTGGTCCGCCGCGCGCTCGAACTCCACCAGCCCGACCCCAAGGACCCCATCGGCGTCCTGGCCGCGATCGGCGGCCTGGAGCACGCGGCCCTCGTCGGCCTGATCCTCGGCGGCGCCTCGCTGCGCACCCCGGTGATCCTGGACGGCGTGAGCGCCGGCGCGGCCGCCCTCGTCGCCCGGGCGATCGCCCCCGAGGCCCTCGCGGCCTGCATCGCGGGCCACCGCAGCGCGGAGCCGGGCCACGTCGCGGCGCTGACCAAGCTCGGCCTGCGCCCCCTGGTGGACCTCGACCTCCGCCTGGGCGAGGGCACGGGAGCGCTGCTGGCCCTGCCGATCGTCCAGAGCGCGGCCCGGGCCATGCACGAGGTGGCGACGTTCGACGCGGCGGGCGTAACGGAAAAGGCGTGACGCGTGGGGTTTCACCCACAGCCCCACCCATCCGTTGCCCGGCAGGAGCAGGACTGGCGGTGACAGGAGGGGGCGGGGCGGGACGGGCCCTGGGAGGGGCGTAAAGCAGGATTTGTGGCGGCGACGGGGGCTCGCTCGAGGGCGCCCCTCACCCGCCGTAAATCATGCAGCCCCGGAAGGGCCCGTCCCGCCCCGCCCCCGACCCCCCACCGCCCCGTAAGGTGTCCTCACCAGCGCATTCGCCCACGAGGAGACCCGCACCCCCATGGCCGAGCACAACGAATCCGCCGCCTACCCCGTCGGACTGCGCCTCGCGGGCCGCCGCGTCGTCGTTCTCGGCGGCGGCCAGGTCGCCCAGCGCCGCCTCCCCGCGCTGATCGCCGCCGGCGCGGACGTCCTGCTGATCTCCCCGTCCGCCACCCCCTCCGTCGAAGCCATGGCCGACGCCGGAGAGGTGCGCTGGGAGCGCCGCCGCTACACCGAAGGCGACCTCGACGGCGCCTGGTACGCCCTGATCTCCACCGACGACCCCGACGCCAACCGCGCCGCCTCCGCCGAGGCCGAGGCCCGCCGCGTATGGGCCGTGCGCAGCGACGACGCGGAAGCCGCCACCGCCTGGACGCCCGCCACGGGCCGCAGCGAGGGCGTCACGGTCGCCGTCCTCACCGGCCGCGACCCCCGCCGCTCGGCCGCCGTCCGCGACGCCATCGTCGAGGGCCTGCGCGACGGCTCCCTGACGGCCCCGCACTTCCGCGCCCGCCCCGCCGCAGGCAACGCCGCGGGCCCCGCGGTAGGCCACGTCGCCCTCGTCGGCGGCGGCCCCGGCGACCCGGACCTCATCACCGTGCGCGGCCGCCGCCTCCTCGCAGGCGCGGACGTCGTCATCGCCGACCGCCTCGGCCCGCGCGACCTCCTCGACGAGCTCCCCCCGCACGTCGAGGTCATCGACGCCGCGAAGATCCCGTACGGCCGCGCCATGGCCCAGGAAGCCATCAACAACGCCCTGATCGAGCACGCTCAGGCGGGCAAGGCCGTCGTCCGCCTCAAGGGCGGCGACCCGTACGTCTTCGGCCGCGGCATGGAGGAGGCCCACGCCCTCGCCGAGCACGGCATCCCGTGTACCGTCGTCCCCGGCATCTCCAGCACCATCAGCGTCCCGGGCGCCGCCGGCATCCCCGTCACCCACCGCGGCGTCGCCCACGAGTTCACCGTCGTCAGCGGCCACGTCGCCCCGGACGACGAGCGCTCCCTCGTCGACTGGGAGGCCGTCGCCAGGCTCCGCGGCACGCTGGTCCTCCTGATGTCCGTCGAGAACATCGGTGCCATCGCCGAGACCCTCGTCCGGCACGGCCGGGCCGCCGGAACCCCCGTCGCCGTCGTGCAGGAGGGCACCACCGCCGCCCAGCGGCGCGTCGACGCGACCCTCGCGACGGTCGGCGAGCGCGTCAAGGCAGAGGGCATACGGCCCCCCGCGGTCATCGTCGTCGGCGACGTCGTCAAGGTCGGCACAGGCACAGGCACAGGCACAGGCACCGGCACGGGCACCGGCACGGGCACCGGCACCGGCCGCTAGGCCGCCCGAGCCAGAACCACCCCCGCACGGCACCGCACCGCGACCGAGCACCCGTACGTACCGAGGACCGAGGACCATGGCCGACATCATCACCATCGACGACCCCGCCGACCCGCGCCTGCACGACTACACCGGCCTGACCGACGTCGAGCTGCGCCGCCGCCGCGAACCCGCCGAGGGGCTCTTCATCGCCGAGGGCGAGAAGGTCATCCGGCGGGCCCGCCACGCCGGGTACGAGATGCGCTCGATGCTGCTGTCCGCCAAGTGGGTCGACGTGATGCGCGACGTCATCGAGGAGGCGCCCGCGCCCGTCTACGCCGTGAGCCCGGACCTCGCCGAACGGGTGACGGGCTATCACGTCCACCGCGGGGCGCTCGCCTCCATGCAGCGCAAGCCCCTCCCGTCCCCGGCCGAGCTGCTGCGGACGACGCGCCGCGTCGCCGTGATGGAGGCCGTGAACGACCACACCAACATCGGGGCGATCTTCCGCAGCGCGGCGGCCCTCGGCATGGATGCCGTCCTGCTCTCCCCGGACTGCGCCGACCCCCTCTACCGGCGCTCCGTCAAGGTCTCCATGGGCGCCGTGTTCTCCGTGCCCTACGCGCGCCTGGAGACCTGGCCCCGCGACCTGGAGACCGTACGCGAGGCGGGCTTCCGGATCCTGGCCCTCACCCCCGACGAGAAGGCCACGTCCATCGACGCGGCCGCCCCGCACCGCCTGGACCGCGTCGCGCTGATGCTGGGAGCGGAGGGTTCCGGCCTGTCCACGCGCGCCCTGATGGCGGCGGACGAATGGGTACGCATCCCGATGGCGCACGGCATCGACTCGCTCAACGTGGGCGCGGCGGCGGCGGTGTCGTTCTACGCGGTGACGGCGGGGCGGCCGCCGGCTTAGCGGGACGTGCGGCTGCCCGTCTCCGCGTATTCCGCCGGACCCTCGCCGAGGGGGTTGCGCGCCGTGGCGGCGGGCATTTTTTCGCGTGCCGCGGCAAAGCACCCCGACGCGCCGGACCGGCGGTGCCATAACTCGGCCGGGCCGGACAGCCGTAACCCGGCTGAAGAGCCAGGACGCCGGACCGAGCCGGCGCCGGAACGCCCGGCCCGCTCAGCCCCCGCCGCCCGGCGCCCAGCCGCCCCGCTGTGAAGAAACCACCGGCGCCGGGGCCAGCCCGTCCGTGCGCCGGTCCGGCCCCTGGCACCCCTGGGCCACGGCGATGCCCAGCGCCACCAGCAGCGTCACCACGACGAAGACCGTCACCCGCTGCCGCAGCAGCCGCGGGTCCCGCTGCGGCGCGGGCCGCCGCGCCCCGGAACCGGTCCGCGACGCGGGGGCCCCGCGCCGGCCGGCCGCGGCCCCCGCGGCACCCCGCGCGGCGCCCTGGCCACGCTGGCCGCCCACCCGCCCCGGCCGCGCGGCCGGCCGCCGGCCACCCGGCTCGGGCCGGGCCTGCGGCGGATGATGCGGCGCGGGCGCCTTGACCGTAGGCCGCTCCGTACGCTGCTCGGCATACTCCGCGGCGCGCCGGTCAGCCGACCGGTCGGGCTCACGGCGCGTCAGGGGGAGCCGTCCCTCGGAGAGGCCCTGCGCCTCCCGGGCGGCGATCTCCTTGAGCCGCAGCGACAGCTGCAGCGTGCTCGGCCGCTCCTCGGGGTCCTTGGCCAGGCACGCGTGGATCAGCGGCGCCAGGGCGTCGGGCACGGCCATGAGCTGGGGTTCCTCGTGGACGACCCGGTAGAGCATGACCTCCGAACTGCCCTGGCCGAAGGGCGAGTCCGCGGTCGAGGCGTAGGCGAGGGTCGCGCCGAGGGCGAAGACGTCCGTGGCGGGGGTGACCGCGGCGCCCCGGACCTGCTCGGGGGCGAGGAAGCCGGGGGAGCCGACGGCGGTGCCCACGTGGGTGAGCGTGCTCGCGCCCGTCGCCCACGCGATGCCGAAGTCGATGATGCGGGGGCCCTTGGGGGACAGCAGGATGTTCGACGGCTTGAGGTCCCGGTGCACCACGCCCGCGTCGTGCACGGCCAGCAGACCTTCGGCCAACGCCGCCCCGATCGAGGCGGTCTGAGCCGCCGACAGCGGCCCGTCCTCGTTCACCTTGTCGTGCAGGGAGGGCCCCGGCACGTACTGCGTCGCGAACCAGGGGCGGTCCGCGTCCAGGTCGGCGGCCACGAGCCGCGCCGTACAGCCGCCGCGGATCCGCCGGGCGGCCTGCACCTCGCGGGCGAACCGCGAGCGGAACTCCTGGTCCTCGGCCAGGTCCGGCCGGATCACCTTCAGCGCCACGCGCTGCCCGCGCCGGTCGGAGCCGAGGTACACCACGCCCATGCCGCCCGCGCCGAGCCGGCGGTGAAGCCGGAACGAGCCGACGACACGCGGGTCCTCGCGCCGGAGCCGCATCATCGCCATCTTCATCCCCGCTGCCCGGTCCGTCTGACGTGGCACAGCTTACGGATTGACGGGCGGGCGCGCTGATAGGCCGCGCATGCGTCGGCAAGTGGATTGCCCGCGCCCGGTACCGCCGGCCGGCCGTGGGCCCGTGGCGGTGGCCGGACGCGCCGGGCGCGGGGGAGCGGGCCCAAGAGCCCGGCCCCGCAGGGGGATTGGGGCTGTGCCGGGCCCGGGAGCGCATGTTCCGCGCGAGGCGAGTGAGGTCCGTGGGGCGGGTGCGGCGGGCGGGGGAGCGGCCGCCGGGGCAGTGAAGATCATTACGCTCGGGGGCGGGCCGGACGTGAGCGAAACCACACCGACCAGGACGGTTCCCGGACGCCTCCGGGGCTCCCCCTCCGGGAAGTCCCCGGGGGGCGGACCCCCCGTCTCCAACCAGGGGAGTAGCCGCCCGGGCCCCGCTCATCCTCCCGGATGCCCGCCAATCGGTACGAGGGCATGACGCCCGCCCGGGGCCGCGCCCCTAAATTGGAATCCGAGCGGCGGGTGACAGCACTCGTCCCCCGAGGTCAGACGCCCGCCGCTCGTACGACGTCACAAGGCGGGAGCACGGCGAGGACAGAGGGAGCGGCACCATGGCGGACACGGCGGGACGTACGGCCGGCCGGGCACGCGGCCACCGCGCCGCCGGCCTGGTCGCGGGCCTCTTCGCGCCCCAGCCCTCCGGCACCCGGCACCCGCTGGTGGCGGTGGCCATGGTGGTGCCCCTCGCGGCCTTCCTCGCCTTCCTCTTCGGCGGCTGGGACGCCGTCGTCACACAAGCGTCGTCCGTCGCCGGAATGCTGGGGCGCTGAGCGCCCCGGGCCCGGGAGAGCGGCCCGGGCCGGGGACAAGCCGGTGGATCAACCCCGTGGGGACGGGGGTACGGCGGACGGCACGAAGGGCCGGGCACCTGGGGAGGCGCCCGGCCCTTCGTACTGCCTTCACGACATCCGCTCGCAAGCGCTCCACCTGCGAAAACGACCGGACTGCCGACGAAAACGACCGGAGGCCGGAGCCCTTGAGCCCCGGCCTCCGGCCGATCGGTGTGCGCGATACTGGGATTGAACCAGTGACCTCTTCCGTGTCAGGGAAGCGCTCTCCCGCTGAGCTAATCGCGCGGGAAGGTCTGCGAAGACCTGGTGGACGATACTGGGATTGAACCAGTGACCTCTTCCGTGTCAGGGAAGCGCTCTCCCGCTGAGCTAATCGTCCGGGACGCACCGCGAAGACGCGGGTGCAGCGTGCGCGATACTGGGATTGAACCAGTGACCTCTTCCGTGTCAGGGAAGCGCTCTCCCGCTGAGCTAATCGCGCGGGAAGGTCCGTGAAGACCTGGTGGACGATACTGGGATTGAACCAGTGACCTCTTCCGTGTCAGGGAAGCGCTCTCCCGCTGAGCTAATCGTCCTTGGAGGTGGAGACGGGATTTGAACCCGTGTAGACGGCTTTGCAGGCCGTTGCCTCGCCTCTCGGCCACTCCACCAGGAGTGCGGGGGTTCGGGAAGATCCCCCAACTCGAGCGGACGACGAGACTCGAACTCGCGACATCCACCTTGGCAAGGTGGTGCTCTACCAACTGAGCTACGTCCGCAGTGTCTGTCCGGTCCGCTTCCGCGTCCCGGCGACGTGTTGAACTCTAGCGGATTCCGGCGCCAGCTCAAATTCCGTTTCCGCAGCGTGCTGCCCTGATTGTTCACCCGGGCCACTCCGGACGGCCCCGCCATAGACTCGGTGACGTGCACAGCTTCCCCCCGAGCCTCCCTCCGATGGCCCGCTTCGGCGGCCTCCTCGCCACCGATCTGCGCGATGTCACCCGCGACCCGGCAGCCCTGGAGTCCACGGGCTGGTGGGCGGTGGTCGCCGACTTCGAGGGGCGGCTGACCTGCGCGCGCTTCGGCGACGTACGCCCCGAGCCGCCCCGCCCCGCGGCCCCCGCACAGTGGCGCGGCCCGGCCGCCGGGGACTGGACGAGCTCCCTGGACCACACCGCCTACACCGCGGGCGTCCGCCGCATCCGCGAGCACATCGCGGCCGGCGAGGTCTACCAGGCCAATCTCTGCCGCGTCCTCAGCGCGCCCCTGCCCGACCCCGCCGCGGCCGACGTCGACGCGCTGACCGCCCTCCTCGCGCGCGGCAACCCCGCTCCGTACGCGGGCTGCGTACGCCTCCCCGCCCACGGCGTCGAGGTCGCCACCGCCTCCCCCGAGCTCTACCTGCGCCGCACCGGCCGCACCGTCGAGTCCGGCCCGATCAAGGGCACCGGCCGCACCGCCGCCGACCTCCTGGAGAAGGACCACGCCGAGAACGTGATGATCGTGGACCTCGTCCGCAACGACCTCGGGCGCGTCTGCACCACCGGCTCCGTGACCGTCCCCGCGCTCTGCGCGGTCGAGCCCCACCCCGGGCTCGTCCACCTCGTCTCCACCGTGCGCGGGCGGATCGCCGACGGCGCCGGGTGGCCCGAGCTCTTCTCGGCCACCTTCCCGCCCGGCTCGGTCACCGGCGCCCCCAAGGAGAGCGCCCTCCAGATCATCCGTGCCCTGGAGACCGCCCCCCGCGGCCCCTACTGCGGCGGCATCGGCTGGGTCGACGCCGACCGCGGCACCGGCCAGCTCGCCGTCGGCATCCGCACCTTCTGGATCGACCGCACCGCCGCCCCCGGCCCCGTGCTGCGCTTCGGCACCGGCGCCGGCATCACCTGGGGCTCCGACCCCGAGCGCGAGTGGGCCGAGACGGAACTCAAGGCTTCCCGGCTCCTCGCGATAGCGTCGGGCACCCATCAGCCGCTCGGAGGGACGATCCGGTGACGATCTGGCTCAATGGCTCCCTGCACGACACGGACAGCGCGCGCGTCTCGGTCCTCGACCACGGCCTGACCGTCGGCGACGGCGTCTTCGAGACCCTCAAGGCCGTCCGGGGCCGCCCCTTCGCCCTGACCCGCCACCTCGCCAGGCTGACCGCCTCGGCCCGCGCCCTCGGCCTGCCCGAACCCGACCTCGACGAGATCCGCCGCGCCTGCACGGCCGTCCTCGACGCCAACCCCGTGCCGCTCGGCCGGCTCCGCATCACCTACACCGGCGGCCTCGCCCCGCTCGGCTCCGAGCGCGGCGCCGCGCGCCCCACCCTCGTCGTCGCCGTGGCGGAAACTCCCCCCGCCCCGCGCACGGCCGCCGTCGTCACCGTGCCCTGGACCCGCAACGAACGCGGCGCCCTGACCGGCATCAAATCCACCTCGTACGGCGAGAACGTCATCGCCCTCGCCCGCGCCAAGGCCCACGGCGCCGGCGAGGCCCTGCTCGCCAACACGGCCGGAGCCCTGTGCGAGGGCACCGCCTCCAACGTCTTCGTCGTCCTCGACGGGGAACTGCACACCCCGCCCCTCGCCTCCGGCTGCCTCGCCGGCATCACCCGCGCCCTCGTCCTGGAGTGGGCCGGCGCCAAGGAGACCGAGCTGCCCTACGACGTGCTGGAGCGCGCCGAGGAGGTCTTCCTGACCTCCAGCCTCCGCGACGTCCAGGCCGTCCACGCCGTCGACGGGCGGGAACTGCCCGGAGCCCCGGGGCCCGTCACCGCCAAGGCCGCCCGGATCTTCGACGAGCAGTCGGCGGCGGACCTCGACCCGTAGGCCCTGCGCGGGCCCTCCTCGCCGCACCCTCGCAAACCCCGTGGCGCGGACCCGCCGGGCCCGGTACAACACGAGGATGACCACCACCCTGCGGCCCACCGCACCCGAGCAGCGCGGCCCCGGCGGCGCCCGGTCCCGCTCGTACGAGGTCTGCGTCAACAGCAGGCCCGTGGGCGCCGTCGACCTCGCCACCGACCACCGCTTCGGACCGGCCGCCGGCCGCATCCTCCGGCTCGCCGTCGACGAGCGCGACCGCCACCGCGGCCGCGGCACGGTCGCCGCGCTCGCCGCGGAGGAAGTGCTCCGGGGCTGGGGCTGCACCCGCGTCGAGGTCTCCGTCGACGCCGGCGCCGAGGTCGGTCTCGGACTCGCCGGCGCGCTCGGCTACGTCGAACGCAGCCGCACCATGGTCAAAACACTGACCGCCGCCCCCCGGCTGCCCGAGGGCACCGAAGGGCGGCGGATGACGGAGGCGGAGTACCCCGGCTGGCGCGCGGCGTCCCGCGCGGGCTACATCCAGGACTGGGTCGACCGCGGCGTCCCCGCCGCCGAGGCCCGCGCCAAGGCCGAGACCGACGAACACACCCTGCTCCCCGGCGGCATGCACACCGAGGGCACCGTGCTGCGGATCCTCACCCACCAGGGCGGCGCCGTCGGCAGGCTCTGGGCGGCCCTGCGCGACGCCCGCCCCGGCGAGGCGGACGCCTTCGTCTTCGACGTCGAGGTCGTGCCCGAGCACCGGGGGCGCGGCCACGGCCGTTCGCTGATGCTCCTGGCGGAGGCCGAAATGCTCGCCCTCGGCGCGCGGGTCCTCGGCCTCAACGTCTTCGCCGGCAACGTCCCCGCGCTGCGTCTGTACGAGTCGCTGGGCTACGCACCGACGGCGTACCACCTGTACAAGCCGCTGCTGTAGCGGTTCCTGCCCCGGCGGAATCCCCGCTGCCGGGCTAGCCGAGGAGACGGTCCGCGATCTCCTCGATGCGTTCGCGCAGGCCGTCCTGGTTCTTGCTGCCGTCCAGGAGTTCACCGCCGATGGCGTACGTGGGCGTGCCCTTGACGCCGATCGCCTTGCCCTCGGCCTGGTCCGCGTCCACGATCAGCATGTGGCGGCCGTCGACGAGGGCGATGTCCACCTCCTCGGCGTCCAGCCCGAGCTCGCCCGCCACCTCGGTCAGCAGTGCCTCGCCGCGCGCACCCAGCTCCTCGGCGCGGGCCAGCACGGCCTCTGCGTACGGCCAGCCCTGCCCCTGCTCGGCCGCCTCCTCCGCGGCCTGCGCCGCGGCGTAGGAGTGCTTGTGCTTCTCCAGGGGGAAGTGCCGCAGCCGCAGCTCCAGCCGGTCGCCGTAGCGTGCGCGCAGCGCCCGCAGGTCGTCCAGGGCTGTACGGCAGTCGGGGCACTGCAGCTCGCACCACACGTCGAGGACGACGGGGGCGGTGTTGGTCTCGCTCATGCGGCCAGTCTTCCAGGCGGCGGGGGCGGCGGCCCTCCGGGCCCTCGGGGTCCTCGGGGTCCTCGGGGTCCTCGGGGTCCTCCCCGTCCTCCAGGGATGACGCCGTGGGGGATGACCCGGAGATCTCCCTGAGCTCGGCGGCCGGGCATGGCCCGCCCGGCGGTGGGCGGTGCACGATAGAAGGGCGAGCCCGGCAGTGAAGAGCAGGAGGAGCCCGATGCTGACCTCGACCATCTGTGCCGCGGTGTCCGCGGCGGGCCTCGGCATCGCCGCGCTGACGGCCTACCGCAAGCGGTTCCTCGCGGCGACCCGCATCGCCGCCTTCTCCCTCGTCCCCATCGGGCTGGTCCTGACCGGGATCGTCGACTGGCTCACCGACGTCGTCTTCAAGCCGAGCGTCTGGGCCGGCTTCGGGGTCCTCGCGCTCTCCGCCCTGCTGTTCATGGTGAGCAGGGTGGCCGAGCGGCGCCGCATCGGCGGCGGCCGCCAGGAGCGCAGGACGGTGGAAGCCACTGCGCAGCGCGATGCCATGGCCCCCGGTGCCTCCGCTCCGTCACTGGGCCCGGGCCGCAGCGCGAGCCGCCCGCAGGGCAGGGCGAAGAAATCGCCCGACGGGGAGGACTTCTCGGATATCGAGGCGATTCTGAAGAAGCACGGAATATGACGGGCCGTCGGGCCTGGCCGCCGGGAGGCCGCCCCGGCGGATTGCATGGTGCCCGGACCCGGCCCCGTAGCGTGCACTCCCGCGGTGCTGCGGCCGTGTGCCCGCAGCCGTTTTCCGGGTAATTCACCGGGCGCCTTTTCGCCCGCCCGCTAAAGGGACGGGGAAAGCAGTGTTTCCTGCCCGGTTTCAGACCGCCGCGCCGGACCCCTCGGCCTCCGCGCCGGCTCCTTCGGCCTCCGCTCCCCGCCGCCGCGCCCGGTACGCGGCCACGTGCAGCCGGTTCCCGCACGTGCGCCCGTCGCAGTAGCGCCGCGAGCGGTTGCGGGACAGGTCCACGAAGGCGTGCCCGCAGTCCGGCGCGTGGCAGCGCCGCAGCCGGTCCCGCTCGCCCGCGACCAGCAGGAACGCCAGCGCCATGGCCCCGTCGGCCGCGAGGTTCTCGGCGACGGAGGCGCCGGGGGCGAAGTAGTGCACGTGCCAGTCGTAGCCGTCGTGCGCGCTCAGCTGCGGCGTCGTCCCGGCCTCGGCCACCAGCTCGTTGATCAGCCCGGCCGCCTCGCCCGTGCTCGCCGCGTCGAAGACCTGCCCGAACCGCTCGCGTATCGACCGCACCGCGACGACGTCCCGCTCCCGCAGCACGACGCCGGTGATCCCGTGCCGCGTCACGAAGGAGCGCAGCTCCGCCAGGTCCTGCGGGCCCGTGTTGAGGAGATCGACGACGGAGTCGAGCGCAGCCTTGGTGTCGTGGTTGATCTGCACGTTCGTACGCTCCCTGGCCGGTCGGAGGCGGCAAGTGTTCGACCGCGGCCCCCGACCTTACTGGCTGGGCGGCATCCGCGCGGCCCCGTGACGCGACGGCGCCGTCGTCCGCGGAGCGCTCCGCGGACGACGGCGCCGTGCCGTGCCCTGTGTGCGAGATGTGGCGCGCAGCCTCCCCGAGTGGGCTGGCGCGCTCCGGGTCAGCCCCGGCCCGGACTCAGCTCTCCGCCAGGATGTGCGAGAGCTCCGTGTCCAGGTCGAAGTGACGGTGCTCGGTGCCCGGCGGCACCGCGGCGTCCGTCCGCTTGAGGAACGACTCCAGGGCCCGCGCGGGGGCCTCCAGCAGCGCCTCGCCCTCCGGGGAGCTCAGCGCGATGCATACGACGCCCTGACCGTGGCTGCGGGACGGCCAGACGCGGACGTCGCCGGTGCCGGTGGGCCGGTGCAGCCCCTCGGCGAGCAGATCACGGGCGAACACCCATTCGACCGTTTCTTCGGCTCCGGTGTGGAACGTGGCGTGCACGGCATACGGATCCGCCGTGTCGTACCGCAGGCCTGCGGGAACAGGCAGCGAGGATTCGCTCGACACGACGAGGCGCAAGTGCAGCTCGCAGCTGACCGTGGTGTTCATAAGCGCCAGGGCCTTTCGCTCAGTGTGCGCTCGGGGATTCGCACGTCGGCGAAATCGACATGCCACCTACGGTGCCGTTGTAAACCCCTCTGACCGTTTTGAGACTGTTCGGATACCTCGGACGGCCCAGCCGCTCACGCCGTAATACCGCCATTCCGGTGAGTTCCGGATCGGTCCGGTAGGTTGGGGCGTATGAATGCGGAGAGTGACCGGCGGCAGGACGCCGCCGCGGCGGGGGACGCCACGCAGGGTGAGGGAGCGGGCCGGGGCGGTGAGGCGCAGCCGCCCGCCCTCGGGTCGCGCGCGCCCCGTTTCATCAAGCGCTCACGGGCCCTGCATCTGAGCTGGCAGGTCGGCGTCTTCGTCGTCGGCCTGGCCGTCGTCGTCGCGGGCATCATCATGCTGCCCCTGCCCGGCCCCGGCTGGCTCGTGATCTTCGCGGGCATGGCCATCTGGGCCACGGAGTTCGTCTGGGCCCAGCTCGTGCTCCGCTGGACCAAGCGCAAGGTCACCGAGGCCGCCCAGCGCGCCCTCGACCCCCGCGTCCGGCGCCGGAACATCATCCTCACCGTGACGGGCCTGGTGATCGCCGGCACCCTCGCCGGGATCTACCTCTGGAAGTTCGGCATGGTCCTGCCGTGGAAGGCCCACGGCTAGGAACGCACGGCGCGAGGAGCCCCGGCCGACCGGCCCGCCACCGGTTCAAAGCACCGTCTGACATGCGGTAATGTTTGCGGTGCGCCCGGGCGATTAGCTCAGCGGGAGAGCGCTTCGTTCACACCGAAGAGGTCACTGGTTCGATCCCAGTATCGCCCACACAGGACCGAGGGTCCGCAAGGTTCACCCCTTGCGGACCCTCGGTCGTTTGGTATCCGCTGGCCCCATGCCCTCACCGGCCGCGGCCCTCGCCCGGATCCACCACTACCGCTTCCACGGCGCCTGGGCCCTCGCCGCCCCGCCCGACGCCGTCTACGCCCGCCTCGAAGCCGTCGAGGACTACCCCCGCTGGTGGCCGCAGATCCGCGAGGTCCGCCGGTCGGGCGCCACCTCCGGCACCGCCCGCATCCGCTCCCTGCTCCCCTACGACGTGACCGTCGGCGTCCGCTCCACCCGGCACGACCCCGCCGCCCGCGTCCTGGAGATCGCCATGACCGGCGACCTCGAGGGCTGGGCCCGCTGGACCGTCCTCCCGCACGGCCCCGCCGCCTGCACCGCCCGCTACGAGCAGGACGTCGAGGCCCGCAAACCCCTCCTCAGACGCCTCGCCCTGCCCGCCCGGCCCTTCTTCACCGCCAACCACGCCTGGATGATGCGCACCGGCCGGCGCGGCCTGCGGGCCCTGCTGGCCGCCGAGACGACCGCGGGCGCGACAGGGATTTGATGGAGAGCCGCCACGACCTGTATTGTTCAGTGCGTTGCCGGGGGAAACCCCGCACGAATCCCGGGCGATTAGCTCAGCGGGAGAGCGCTTCGTTCACACCGAAGAGGTCACTGGTTCGATCCCAGTATCGCCCACACAAAGGCAAGGCCGGTCCGTCAATCGACGGACCGGCCTTGTGCGTTGCCCGCCCGACGCGTACAGCACTCACCACCCGGACCCGCCGACACGCACCACCCGGCACCCCGGCACACCGGCCGGCAACCCCCTCAGGCCGCGGCCGGCAGCGCGGGCCGCAACGGCCACGCCGGATCGCACGCCTCCTCCGTCCCGTTCCGCGCGAACCACGCCTGCAAGCCCCGCGCCTGTGCCGCGTGCCACACCGCCTGCCGCGCGTGCAGCTCCGCCGGGCTCAGCCGCTCCAGCCGCGCCGCGAACCGGCGCCCCACCGCCCGCACCACCTGCAACGCCGCCAGCGCGTCCGACGCCGCGTCGTGCGCGCCCGTCAGCTCCACCCCGTACTGCGCGCACAGGTCCGTCAGCGTCCGGCGCCCCTTGCGATAGCGGTCCAGGTGCTTGTCCAGCACCCACGGATCCATCACACACAGCGGCGCGGCCCCCAGGTAATCGGCCAGCGACGACGCCCGGTGCCGCCGCAACTCGCGGTCCAGCAGCGTCAGGTCGAACGGCGCGTTCATCACCACCAGCGGCGTCGCCCGCGCGGCCTGCCCGGCCACCGCCCGCGCCACCTCCTCCATGACCGGCGCCGGCCACCGGCCGTTGCGCTGCAAAAAGGCATCCGTCAGCCCATGTATCGCAATGGCCCCCTCCGGCACCGGGACCCCCGGGTCGACCAGCCAGCGCGTCACGACCGGAGCGGCCTCGTCCGCCGACTGCACCACGAGGGCCGCCGACACGATCCGGTCGTGCTCGACATCCACCCCGGTGGTCTCGGTATCGAACGCGGCGAGTGGCCCCTCGAACCAGCACATGTTCACAACTCCTCGCACTTGCCCGGCGAATGGCGTGTTTCACCCTCCCCGGCAGGTGATACCCGGCCACGGAGTCATGCGAACCGCCGTTGTTTGCACGGGAGTTGCAAAGGAAACAACACAGATGTACGGATCGAACGCCCGAAGTCGCCCGGAAGGATTCGGACATGGCGTTCCCGCGGCCCGAACCGGGCGGGCTGCTGTCTGAGCCACCCCAGCCCACAGCCCCCGCCCCCGCACGCGGCTCCCTCGCCACCACCGCCTGCATGGAGACGCTCCAGATCGGCTATCTGCACGCCGTCGCCGCGGCCGCAGGCTGCTCGCTCGCCCAGCCCTTCCCCGACCACGGCATCGACTGGCACCTCAGCCACACCGCCCCCGGCCACGCCGTCGACGACGAGGTCACCATCAAGGTGCAGCTCAAATGCACCTACCAGCTCGGCCCCCGCCCGGCCGTCCAGCCGCCGCCCCGCGCCCCCGCGGCCCCCGCCGGCCGGGCCGCCGCCCCGGTGCCGGCGCCCACCTTCGCCTTCACCCTCGACAACGACCACCTGGCCAAGCTGGCCCGCACCCCCGTCGCCGTCCACCGGATCCTCGTCGTGATGATCGTGCCCAGATCGCGCGACGACTGGCTGCGCGCCGGCCACGACAGCCTCCAGCTGAGGCACTGCTGCTACTGGACGAACCTCGCCGGCCACCCCGTGACCGGCAAGCAGAGGACCACCGTGCGGATCCCGGCCACACGCGTCTTCGACGACCGCGCACTCTGCGAGATCATGACGCGGGTCGGGGCGGGAGGGAGACCCTGATGCACCGGCCGACCGCACCCGATGGGCAGCCCGGACGCCCGCCCCGGCACACCCCGCCCGGCGGCCCCCCGCCCGAGACCGTCGACCCCGCCGTCCTCACGGCGCTCCTCGCCCGCCACGGCTGGCGCCGCAGCGGCTCGGCAGCAGGCACGTACAGCCGCTGGACCCCGCCCGACGGCGCCGGCATGCCGGCCCGCGGCCGCACCAGCCTCCTCGTGCCCGAAAGCCGCGCCTACCCCGACAGCACCGACCTCATCGCCGAAGCACTCACCGCACTCCAGCACAGCGCCACCCCCTCCGCCCCCGACATCCTCACCGCCCTGCGCACCCCCCTCGACGAGATCCACTGGCAGCGGGACACCGCCGATCCCGACGCGCCCGCGGCCGCCTGGGCCGCCCAGGAACAACTGCGCTCCGGCGCCCGCGCCCTCCTCCTCGCCGCGGCCCTCGCCGCGCGCGGCCGGGCCGGCTACCACGGCGCCCGCCACCGCCGGCACGCCGAAGCCGCCCTCGACCGCCTCCTCGCCGGCACCGCCGCCGGCGGCCGCGAGCTGACGACCTTCCTCCCCGTGGGCACCTCCGCGGCACCCGGCCCCGACGACGGCCGCCTGATCACCACCACCCTGCTCCGCGCCCTGTGCGCCACCCGCGACGCCACCGACCACCAGCGGGCCACCGGCGGCTGCGAGGCTTTCGAGCCGGCCGTCGAGGCGGGCGTCTGCCAGGAGCTCACCGAGGCGATCGGCAAGCTCGTCCGCGGCTCCGGAGGCATCCGCATCACCCTCCACTGGGCCCCCGCGGCCGGCCCGCCCCCCGGCTTCGCCGCCCGCCCCGCCCCCGTCGAGTTCACCCCTGGCGACCTCCCCGTCCTCCGCGAGGCCGGCGCCCGCTACATCCGGGACGAGCCGCCCGTCACCGTCCACCTCACCGCCGTGGTCCTCCGCATGCGCCGCGAGTCCCAGAGCGGCCCCGGGGCGGTCCGGCTCAAGGTCCTCGCCGGCGCGGACGTGCCCCAGATCCGCGCCGTCCTCGACGAGGACGACTACCGCATCGCGGGCCACGCCCACCTCGTCGGCCTGCCCGTCCGCATGAGCGGCCGCCTGGAGAGCAAGGGCGGCTTCCGGCGCCTGACCGGCGCCCGCGACGTCATGCCCGTACGGGTCGAGGACGGGGAGCGCGACCGCCTCCTGAAGTCGCTCCACGAGAACCTCGACTTCTTCGAGGAAGCCTGCGGCGGCGACTGACCACGGGCCCTTCCCTGGTCGCCCGGTAAACCGTTTCGCGACCAGGGTGCCGCTCTCGGTACGATTCAGGCGCGCAGTGTCCGCTGCGGCGACCCATACGTCAGGAGAGACCGGTGTCAGACGTCCGTGTGATCATCCAACGCGATTCCGAGCGGGAAGAGCGCGTGGTGACGACGGGCACTACGGCCGCCGAGCTCTTCGCCGGTGAGCGCACCATCGTCGCCGCGCGCATTGCGGGCGAGCTCAAGGACCTCGCCTACGTCGTCGCCGACGGCGAGGAGGTCGAGCCTGTCGAGATCTCCTCCAAGGACGGTCTGGACATCCTGCGCCACTCGACCGCGCACGTCATGGCCCAGGCCGTGCAGGAGCTCTTCCCTGAGGCCAAGCTGGGCATCGGCCCGCCGGTCAAGGACGGCTTCTACTACGACTTCGACGTCGAGAAGCCCTTCACCCCCGATGACCTCAAGGCCATCGAGAAGAAGATGCAGGAGATCCAGAAGCGCGGGCAGAAGTTCTCCCGCCGTGTGGTCACCGACGAGGAGGCCCGCGACGAGCTCGCGGCCGAGCCGTACAAGCTGGAGCTCATCGGTCTGAAGGGCGCCGCCTCGCACGACGACGGCGCGGACGTCGAGGTCGGCGCGGGCGAGCTGACGATCTACGACAACCTGGACGCCAAGACCGGCGAGCTGTGCTGGAAGGACCTCTGCCGGGGTCCGCACCTGCCCACCACGCGGGTCATCCCGGCGTTCAAGCTGATGCGCAACGCCGCCGCGTACTGGCGCGGCAGCGAGAAGAACCCCATGCTCCAGCGCATCTACGGCACCGCGTGGCCGACCAAGGACGAGCTGAAGGCGCACCTGGACTTCCTCGCCGAGGCCGAGAAGCGCGACCACCGCCGCCTCGGCAACGAGCTGGACCTCTTCTCCATCCCGGAGCAGATCGGCTCGGGCCTGGCCGTCTTCCACCCCAAGGGCGGCATCATCCGCCGGGTTATGGAGGACTACTCGCGGCGGCGGCACGAGGAGGAGGGGTACGAGTTCGTCTACACCCCCCACGCCACCAAGGGGAAGCTCTTCGAGACCTCGGGCCACCTGGACTGGTACGCCGACGGCATGTACCCGCCCATGCAGCTCGACGAGGGCGTGGACTACTACCTCAAGCCCATGAACTGCCCGATGCACAACCTGGTCTTCGACGCCCGGGGACGCTCGTACCGCGAGCTGCCCCTGCGGATGTTCGAGTTCGGCACCGTGTACCGGTACGAGAAGTCGGGCGTCGTGCACGGCCTCACCCGTGCCCGCGGCTTCACGCAGGACGACGCGCACATCTAC
This sequence comes from Streptomyces sp. SCA2-17, assembly GCF_044336695.1. Classification (NCBI taxonomy): domain Bacteria; kingdom Bacillati; phylum Actinomycetota; class Actinomycetes; order Kitasatosporales; family Streptomycetaceae; genus Streptomyces; species Streptomyces sp. SCA2-17. The sequence continues at coordinate 831,620 of NZ_CP117521.1, read as the reverse complement.
TGCACCCGCGAGCAGATGGCGGAGGAGCTGGACCGGACGCTCACCTTCGTCCTGGACCTGCTGCGCGACTACGGTCTGAACGACTTCTACCTGGAGCTGTCCACCAAGGACGAGACCAAGTTCGTCGGCTCGGACGAGGCCTGGGAAGAGGCCACCGAGACGCTGCGCAAGGTGGCCGAGAAGCAGGGCCTGGAGCTCGTCGCCGACCCGGGCGGCGCGGCCTTCTACGGCCCGAAGATCTCGGTCCAGGCCAAGGACGCGATCGGCCGGACCTGGCAGATGTCGACCATCCAGCTCGACTTCAACCTGCCGGAGCGCTTCGAGCTCCAGTACACCGCGGCGGACGGCTCGCGCCAGCGCCCCGTCATGATCCACCGCGCGCTCTTCGGCTCGATCGAGCGCTTCTTCGCGGTCCTGCTGGAGCACTACGCGGGTGCGTTCCCGGCGTGGCTGGCCCCGGTGCAGGCGGTCGGCATCCCGATCGGTGACGCCCACGTCGAGTACCTGCAGGAGTTCGCCGCCGAGGCGAAGAAGAAGGGCCTGCGGGTCGAGGTGGACGCCTCCTCGGACCGCATGCAGAAGAAGATCCGCAACCACCAGAAGCTCAAGGTTCCGTTCATGATCATCGTCGGTGACGACGACATGGCGGCCGGCACGGTGTCCTTCCGCTACCGCGACGGCTCGCAGAAGAACGGCATCCCGCGCGACGAGGCCCTGGCCGAGATCCTCAAGGTCGTCGAGGACCGCGTCCAGGTCTGATCCGCAGCCTTACGGGCCCCGGAGCGTCAACAGCGCTCCGGGGCCCATATGCTTCCCATCATGACGAGTGAGCCGGAGCAGCAGATCGGAGTCGGGGCGCCGGACGCGTTCCAGCGCTTGTGGACGCCCCACCGGATGGCGTACATCCAAGGCGAGAACAAGCCGACCGGCCCGGGGGCCGACGACGGCTGCCCGTTCTGCTCGATTCCGGAGAAGAGTGACGAGGACGGGCTGGTCATCGCCCGTGGCGAGCGCGTCTACGCCGTGCTGAACCTCTACCCGTACAACGGCGGCCACCTCATGGTCGTCCCCTTCCGGCACGTCGCCGACTACACCGAGCTCGACGACGCCGAGACCGCCGAGCTCGCCGACTTCACCAAGCGGGCCATGACCGCGCTGCGCACCGCCTCCGGCGCGCACGGCTTCAACATCGGCATGAACCAGGGCGCGACCGCCGGTGCCGGCATCGCCGCCCACCTGCACCAGCACGTCGTCCCCCGCTGGGGCGGCGACACCAATTTCATGCCGGTCGTCGGCCACACCAAGGTCCTGCCCCAACTGCTCGCCGACACCCGCAAGATGCTCGCCGACGCCTGGCCCGCCGTCTGAGGACACGCGCCCCAGCAAAGCGGGCAAATCTCCCCGATTCCTCATTAGAAGCAGTTCTAATGGTGCGGTGACGTTCCTCCACCGCCGCACCGTGCTGCGCGCGGCCGCCGGCGGTGTCCTCGCCGGGGCCGCCGCGGTGGGCTGCGGTCCGTCGGACGGCGAGGCGGGCGACGGGGCCGCCGCGGACCCGTCCGTACGGGCCACGGGGCCGCCGCCCGGGCGGTCCGCACCGTCCAAGCGCCCGAAGGGCGGCAAGGCGTCCCGGCTGCCGGGGCCGTCGGCGTCGCCGTCCAAGCCGCCCCCCTCCCTGACTCTGGCCCCGCTCCCGCCGGGGCTTCCCGCGCAGATCGAGCACGGCCCCCGTACGGGCAAGGACGTGGCGCTGACGTTCCACGGCCAGGGGGAGCCGAAGTCCGTCACCGAGCTGCTGGGGGAGGCCGAGCGGGGCGGAGCGCGGGTGACGGTGCTCGCCGTGGGCACCTGGCTGGATGCCCAGCCGCAGCTCGCCCGGCGCGTCCTGGACGGCGGGCACGAGCTGGGCAACCACACGATGCGCCACCTCGACATCTGTGCCATGCCCGCGGCCGAGGCCTCCGCGGAGATCACCGAGTGCGCGGAGCGGCTGCGGCGGCTGACGGGCGGGATCGGCCGCTGGTTCCGGCCGTCGCGCGCGCGGCGGGCCACCGAGCAGGTGGCCGAGCTGGCCCGGCGGGCCGGCTATCCGCACGTCCTCTCCTACGACGTGGACTCCCTGGACTTCACCGACCCGGGGCCCGAGGCGGTCCGGCGGGCCGTGCTGGGCGCGGTGCGGCCGGGTTCGGTGGTGAGCCTGCACTTCGGGCACGCGGGCACGGTCGCCGCGCTGCCCGCGATCCTCGACGGCCTGCACCGCCGCGGCCTGCGCGCGGTGACGACTACGGAGCTGCTGACCTGATGAACCAGTTCTCCTCGTTCCCGAGCTCTCTGCGGCGGCCGCGTCTGCGCGGGGTGCACCGTGCCGTGCTGTTCGCCGCTGCCTGTGCTCTGCTGGTCTCCGGTTGCGGCGGGGAGTCCGGTACGGAGGCGGCCGACCGTGCGCCGCACAAGGACGGGCAGCAGCAGCGGCAGCAGCCGCAGCAGCGGGGGGCGGCGCCGGCGGGGCTGCCCGGGATGCCGCCGCTGCTGGACCCGCACGACCTGTACGCGGCGGACCGGCCGAACAAGCTGTCGTCGGTGGTGAAGGACTTCCCGTCGCGGGTGTACGTGCCCAACACGGAGTCGGACACGGTGAGCGTCATCGACCCGAAGACGTACAAGGTGATCGAGACGATCCCGGTGGGGGCGCAGCCGCAGCACGTGGTGCCGTCGTGGGACCTGAAGACGCTGTGGGTGAACAACGACCGGGGGCACACGCTGACGGCGATCGATCCGGCCACGGGGAAGAAGGGGCGGACGGTCGACGTGCACGATCCGTACAACCTCTACTTCACGCCGGACGGGAAGTACGCGGTGGTGATGGCGTCGATGGACCGGGAGCTGGTGTTCCGGGACGCCCACACGATGAAGCGGAAGAAGACGGAGCCGGTGGCGTGCAAGGGGGTGAACCACGCGGACTTCTCCCCGGACGGCCGGTACTTCATCGTGTCGTGCGAGTTCTCGGGTGAGCTGCTGAAGGTCGACACGGCGAGGATGAAGGTGATCGGCAAGCAGAAGCTGCCGTTCGAGGGGGCGATGCCGCAGGACGTGAAGATCTCCTCGGACGGGAAGACGTGGTACATCGCCGACATGATGGCGGACGGGGTGTGGGTGCTGGACGGTGACCGGTTCACCGAGCCGTGGCTGATGCCGACGGGGAAGGGCGCGCACGGGCTGTACGTGAGCCGGGACTCGAAGTCGATGTACATCTCGAACCGGGGCGAGGGGTCGATCTCGGTGCTGGACCTGCCGAGCCGCAAGCTGGTGAAGAAGTGGGAGCTGCCGGAGGGCGGGAGTCCGGACATGGGCGGGGTGTCGGCGGACGGCAATGTGCTGTGGCTGTCGGGGCGTTACGACTCGGAGGTGTACGCGATCGACACGCGGGACGGGCATCAGATCGCGAAGATCCGGGTGGGTGCGGGGCCGCACGGGCTGGCGGTGTACCCGCAGCCGGGCCGGTACTCGCTGGGCCACACGGGGATCTTCCGGTGAGGCCGGGGGAGTGAGGGCGGGGCGGGCGTAAGGCCGAAGAGCCGGGCGTGGGACGGGCGCCGGGAATGTTCCCGGCGCCCGGTCAAGCGTTTCCAGCCGGGCGTTTCCCGTCAGGCGTTGTAGACGTCCGCGGCGGACGGCTTGGCGTCCTGGACGGCGCCGCTGAGGGACATGGCGCGGCTGGTGAAGCGCTCGGTGTTGACGCCGTGCTCCTTGAGGACGCGCAGGGCGGCCTCGTGCACCACGCGCAGGACGGGGGTGGTGGCGCGGAGGGCGTCGTCGGCCATGAAGCGGTGGCGCCAGGGCTTGCCGGCCCAGGCGTGGCGCAGGCCGAAGGGCTCGGGCAGGACGAGCTTGCCGCCCCAGTGCTCCAGGAGCGGGGGGTACCAGGTGAGGGGGGCGCGGGCGGCGAGGCGGACGACTTCGCGGGGCGGGACGACGGAGAGGGTCCTGGTCCGGTTCTCCCAGAACTTGATGGTCTTGGCGGTGGTCTTGGTGCGGGCGGAGGGCTTGCCCATGAAGACGCCGTGGACGGGGCCGAGGGCGTGGCCGGTGACCTCGATGCGCAGGGTCTTGTGGAGGACGGTGACGGTGATGAGGAGGGTGATGACGAGCTGGCCGTCCCAGAGGACGAACTGGACGCCGAGGTAGTGCCGGCTGCCCGCGCCGAACTGCTGTTCGTTGCAGATCTTCTGGAGTTCGGCGCCCCTTATCTGGAAGCCGTCGTTGCCCTCGGGGCGGGAGACGGCGCCGGCGCCCTCGCCGACGTCGGAGACGACCCAGTGCTCGACGGAGGGGGTGGGGAAGCCGCCGGTGTGCAGGGGGCTGCGCTCCAGGAGGTGGAGCTGGTCGTGGATGGCGCGGACGACGTCCCAGCTGCGGAAGGGGTTGATCTCCTTGCCGGGTTCGAGCGGGACGAGCTCTTCGGCGAGCTGCCAGCTGCCCCAGCGGGTGCCCATGCCGAGTATGCCCTTGGTGCCGGCGTAGAAGGCGACGTTGCTCTGCTGCTCGGCGGCGAGCCGCTCCAGGGACTGGCGGAGCCGCTCGGCGGCGGTCTCGCCGGGGTTCTTGGGGACGGCTTCGGGGATCTTGGCGCCGATGCCGCCGCCGGAGAGCAGGCCGGCCCAGCGCTCGCGGAGGTCCTTGGCGGTCCGCTCGCAGACGGCCTTGGCCCAGAAGCCGCCGACGAGCGGGGCGATGAGCATGGCGCGCAGGTAGAACGCCCAGAAGCCGTGGAAGGGCAGCTTGATCAGCATGATGGCGGCGAGGATGCCGAGGGCCAGGAGGAGGGCCGTGCCGAGGGCCCCGACGCGCTTGTTCTGGGCGCCGGCGATGGTGCGGCGGAGCTGGAAGGCGCCGAGCCAGAGCAGGACGCCGGGGAGGAAGAGCAGCCCGCAGACGCCCATGATGAGGGTGAGCCTGGCGTCGCGCTGCTTGCGGATGCGGTTGGCGGCGAGGCAGTGCTCGACGACGGGCTGGGGGTCGAGGCCGAAGGACTGGATGAGGGGCTTGCGGCCGCCGCCGAGCACGCGCAGCTGGACGGCGCGGGCGAAGGCCTCGCCCAGGTTGGGCTCGAAGAGCGATATGCGGGGCGGCTTGACCTCGGACTTGGCCCAGTCGGAATTGGCCTTGAGGAGCTGGTCGACCGGGCCGTCGCGGTAGGCGGCCGAGGCGAGTGCCTGGGTCGCCGCGGTCTGTCCGGAGGAGCCCGAGAGCGGGATCTGTGCCCCGGGGCTGAAGTCGAACGGGTCCCCTGCTGCCACTGCTGCCCCCAATGCCGCGCATGTCCGGTGCTGCGGCCTTCCGACGGATGCCGACGACCGCCCGCGTCATACGTGTTGGTCCGCGGGACCAGCGTATCGGCGCGGGGTGCCGGCTGTCGCAGAGATCGTGAAGGCCGCCCGCCCCACCGGGTCGCGGGGCGGGCGGTTCGCGCTCGTTACGCTCCGCCCTCGGCCGATTCCCGCAGCCGCTCGGCGATCTGAGGGGGCATCGGTTCGTGGCGGGCGTAGGAGCGGGTGAACCGGCCGGTGCCGTGCGAGAGGGAGCGCAGGTCGACGGCGTAGCGGCCGATCTCGATCTCGGGGACCTCGGCGCGCACGAGGGTGCGGCCGGCGCCGGACTGCTCGGTGCCGATGACGCGGCCGCGGCGGCCGGAGAGGTCGCTCATGACGGGGCCGACGTAGTCGTCGGAGACCAGGACCTCGATCTCGGCGACGGGTTCGAGGAGGTGGATCTTCGTCTCGGCGGCGGCCTCGCGCAGGGCGAGGGCGCCCGCGGTCTGGAACGCGGCGTCGGAGGAGTCCACCGAGTGCGCCTTGCCGTCGAGGAGGGTGACCCGGATGTCGACCAGGGGGTAGCCGGCGGCGACGCCGCGGGCGGCCTGGGCGCGGATGCCCTTCTCCACGGAGGGGATGAACTGGCGCGGCACGGCGCCGCCGACGACCTTGTCGACGAATTCGATGCCGGAGCCGCCGGGCAGCGGTTCGACCTCGATCTCGCAGATGGCGTACTGGCCGTGGCCGCCGGACTGCTTGACGTGCCGGCCGCGGCCGGCGGCCCTGCCGCCGAAGGTCTCGCGGAGCGACACCTTGTGGGGCACGACGTCGACCTGGACGCCGTAGCGGGTGCGCAGCCGTTCCAGGGCGACGTCCCGGTGGGCTTCGCCCAGGCACCACAGGACGACCTGGTGGGTCTGCTGGTTCTGCTCCAGGCGCATGGTGGGGTCTTCGGCGACGAGCCGGGCGAGGCCTTGGGAGAGCTTGTCCTCGTCGGCCTTGCTGTGTGCCTGGATGGCGACGGGCAGCAGCGGGTCGGGCATCTGCCAGGGCTCCATGAGGAGCGGGTCGCCCTTGGCGGAGAGGGTGTCGCCGGTCTCGGCGCGGGTGAGTTTGGCGACGCAGGCGATGTCGCCGGCGATGGCCTGGGGGAGGGGCCGCTGCTGTTTGCCGAAGGGTGAGGACAGCGCGCCGATGCGTTCGTCGACGTCGTGGCTCTCGTGGCCGCGGTCCTCCAGGCCGTGGCCGGAGACGTGGACGGTCTCGTCGGGGCGCAGGGTGCCGGAGAAGACGCGGACGAGGGAGATCCGGCCGACGTACGGGTCGGACGAGGTCTTGATCACCTCGGCGGCGAGGGGGCCCGCGGGGTCGCAGGTCACGGGGGTGCGGGGGCGGCCGTCGGGGGTGGTGACGGCCGGGGCCTCGCGTTCGAGGGGGGTGGGGAAGCCGCCGGTGATCAGCTCCAGGAGCTCGACGGTGCCCAGGCCCTGCTTGGCGCCCTCGGGCGCGGGGGCCGCGGCGAGGACGGGGTGGAAGCTGCCGCGCGCCACGGCGCGCTCCAGGTCCTCGATGAGGGTCTTGACGTCGATCTCCTCGCCGCCGAGATAGCGGTCCATGAGGGTCTCGTCCTCGCTCTCGGCGATGATGCCCTCGATGAGCCGGTTGCGGGCCTCCTCGATGAGGGGCAGGTGCTCGGGGCCGGGTGCGGTCTCGGCCCGGGTGCCGGAGGAGTAGTCGAAGACGCGCTGGGAGAGCAGGCCGATGAGGCCGGCCACGCAGCGGTGCCCGTCGGGGCCCTCGGGCCCGTGCAGGGGGAGGTAGAGCGGCAGCACGCCGTCGGGGGAGTCGCCGCCGAAGGCCGTGCGGCAGGTCTCCGTCATCTCCTCGAAATCGGAGCGGGCCGCCTCCAGATGGGTGATGACGATGGCGCGGGGCATGCCGACGGCGGCGCACTCCTCCCAGACCATGCGGGTGGCGCCGTTGATGTGCTCGGCGCCCTCGGCGGCCGAGACGACGAAGAGGGCCGCGTCCGCCGCCCGCAGACCGGCCCTGAGCTCCCCGACGAAGTCGGCGTAGCCGGGGGTGTCCAGCAGGTTGATCTTGATGCCGGCCCATTCGACCGGGGCCAGCGACAACTGCACCGAGCGCTGCTGGCGGTGCTCGATCTCGTCGTAGTCCGACAGTGCGCCGCCGTCCTCGACGCGGCCGGCCCGGTTGACCGCACCGGTCGCCAGTGCGAGGGCCTCCACCAGCGTCGTCTTTCCGGAGCCGCTGTGGCCGACCAGCACCACATTGCGTACGTGGCTCGGCCGGTCGGCCGATACTGCTCTGCCCGCGGCCCCTGGGTACGTGCCCGTCTTCTCGCCCATGTGTCCCGCCTCCCGGTCGACACCTGCGGTACACCGAGCTTTCCACTGCGGTAACGCTGCGTCCATACGTCGCACGCGCGGGCACATCCGTACGCCCCGCGGGGGCGCTGCCGGGGGCGGCGGCCGCACCGGTGCGCGCGCTGCGAGCAGTGCGTGCGCGGCGCCAGGGGGGCGCCTGGCTACGATGGGCCAGCCGGTGGCCTGCTTGACCACGCGGCCCGATACGACACCCCTCCGGGAAGGCCATGCTGAACAAGTACGCGCGTGCGTTCTTCACGCGTGTTCTCACGCCGTTCGCCGCCCTGCTCATCCGCCTCGGCGTCAGCCCCGACGCGGTGACCCTCGTCGGGACCGGCGGTGTGGTGGCGGGCGCCCTGGTCTTCTACCCGCGGGGGGAGTTCTTCTGGGGCACGGTCGTCATCACCCTGTTCGTCTTCTCGGACCTGGTGGACGGCAACATGGCCCGGCAGCTGGGCCGCTCCAGCCGGTGGGGCGCCTTCCTGGACTCCACGCTCGACCGCGTCGCCGACTCGGCGATCTTCGGCGGGCTCGCGCTGTGGTACGCGGGCAGAGGTGATGACAACGTGCTCTGCGCGGTGTCGATCTTCTGCCTGGCCAGCGGCCAGGTCGTCTCGTACACGAAGGCGCGCGGCGAGAGCATCGGTCTGCCCGTGAACGTCAACGGCCTCGTCGAGCGCGCCGAGCGGCTGGTCATCTCCCTGGTGGCGTGCGGCTTCGCGGGCCTGCACAAGTTCGGCGTGCCGGGCATCCAGTACCTGCTGCCCGTGGCGCTGTGGATCGTGGCCGCAGGCAGCCTCGTGACCCTGATCCAGCGGGTGGTGACCGTGCGCCGCGAGTCGGCCGAGGCGGAGGCCGAGGCCGCGGCGGCGGCGCAGGGCGGTGGCAACGGGTGAAGGAACGGCTGACCGACGCGCTCTACGGGCTCGGCTGGGCCGCCGTCAAGAAGCTGCCGGAGCCGCTGGCCGTACGGCTGGGGCAGCAGATCGCCGACGTGGCGTGGCGCCGGCGCGGCGGCGGCGTGCTGCGCCTGGAGGCCAACCTGGCCAGGGTTCTGCCGGGGGCGTCCGCGGAGCGCCTCGCGCAGGTGTCCCGGGCGGGCATGCGCTCGTACATGCGCTACTGGATGGAGTCCTTCCGGCTGCCGGTGTGGAGTGCGGAGCGCACGCGCTCGTCCTTCGCCCCGGAGGGCCTGGACCATCTGGAGAAGGCCCTGGCGAGCGGGCGCGGCGTGGTGGTCGCGCTGCCGCACATGGGCAACTACGACCTGGCGGGCGCGTGGGTGACCACGCGGCTCGGGGTGCCCTTCACGACGGTGGCCGAGCGGCTGAAGCCCGAGACGCTCTACGACCGCTTCGTGGCCTACCGCGAGGGCCTGGGCATGGAGGTGCTGCCCCACGCGGGCGGCAGCGCCTTCGGCACGCTGGCGCGCCGGCTGCGCGCCGGGGGACTGGTGTGCCTGGTGGCCGACCGCGACCTGTCCTCCTCGGGCATAGAGGTCACCTTCTTCGGCGAGGCCACGAAGATGCCCGCGGGGCCCGCGATGCTCGCCGTGCAGACCGGGGCGCTGCTGCTCCCCGTGACGCTCTGGTACGACCGCTCGCCCGTGATGAAGGGGCGGGTGCACGCCCCGGTCGAGGTGCCCGCGGAGGGCACGCGCGCCGAGAAGGCCGCCGCCATGACCCAGCAGGTCGCCGACATCTTCGCCGCCGGGATCGCCGAGCACCCGGAGGACTGGCATATGCTCCAGCGACTGTGGCTCGCCGACCTGGAGCCGCGCCCGGCGGAGAGCGACCGGAGGGACGGGGCATGAGGATCGGGATCGTCTGTCCGTACTCATGGGACGTGCCCGGTGGCGTGCAGTTCCACATCCGGGACCTGGCCGAGCACCTCATCCGGCTGGGCCACGAAGTGTCCGTGCTGGCCCCGGCGGACGACGAGACGCCGCTGCCGCCCTTCGTCGTCTCCGCCGGGCGGGCCGTGCCCGTCCCGTACAACGGCTCCGTGGCGCGGCTGAACTTCGGTTTCCTGTCGGCGGCCCGCGTGCGGCGCTGGCTGCACGACGGCGACTTCGACGTCATCCACATCCATGAACCCACCTCCCCCTCGCTGGGCCTGCTGGCCTGTTGGGCCGCGCAGGGCCCGATCGTGGCGACCTTCCACACCTCCAACCCGCGCTCCCGCGCGATGATCGCGGCCTATCCGATCCTCCAGCCCGCCCTGGAGAAGATCAGCGCCCGCATCGCGGTGAGCGAATACGCCCGCCGGACCCTGGTCGAGCACCTGGGCGGCGACGCCGTGGTCATCCCCAACGGCGTCGACGTGGACTTCTTCGCCCGCGCCGAGCCCAAGCGGGAGTGGCAGGGCGGCACGATCGGCTTCATCGGCCGCATCGACGAACCCCGCAAGGGCCTGCCCGTGCTCATGCGCGCCCTGCCGAAGATCTTCGCCGCGTGCCCGGACGCCCGGCTGCTGGTCGCCGGCCGGGGCGACGAGGAGGAGGCCGTCGCCGGCCTGCCCCGCGAGATGCGCGACCGCGTCGAGTTCCTCGGCATGGTCAGCGACGAGGACAAGGCGCGGCTGCTGCGCAGCGTCGACGTCTACGTCGCCCCCAACACGGGCGGGGAGTCCTTCGGCATCATCCTGGTCGAGGCGATGTCGGCGGGCGCCCCCGTCCTCGCCAGCGACCTGGACGCCTTCGCCCAGGTGCTCGACCAGGGCTCGGCCGGCGAGCTCTTCGCCAACGAGGACGCCGACGCGCTCGCCGCCGCGGCCGTCCGGCTGCTGGGCGACCCGCGGCAGCGGGCCGGGCTGAGCGAGCGCGGCAGCGCGCACGTGCGCCGCTTCGACTGGTCCCGTGTGGGCGCCGACATCCTGGCCGTCTACGAGACGGTCACGGCCGGGGCGGCCTCGGTCGCCGCCGACGAGCGCACCGGCCTGCGCGCCCGCTTCGGCCTCGCCCGCGACTAGCCGATCCGGCGGATTGCCGGGCACGCTCCGGTTTCGGCAGTGTGCGCATTCCGCCGGACTCTCGCCGTGGTGGCTTCTCGCCGTTGCGGCGGCCCATTTTTCCGGTCCGGTGACGGACCGCCGCAGACGGCCTACGCCGGGCCCTCCGCCTCGCGTGGCGCCGGGCCGTCGGTCCGGCCCGCCGAGCCCGCCGTTCCGAACAGGGATATGCCGTGCCGCGCCCGGAAGCGCCGGCTGCGCCGTACGGTGATCAGCACCACCAGGGCCAGCAGGGTGAACGACTGGATCCGGCCGACGACCGGGACCGCGTCGACGGGCAGCACCAGCGCCTGCACCGTGCTCAGGGCGGCGTCGAGCAACTGCAAGCCTGCCCACAGCAGGGTCAGCCCCCGCAGCGCCTGCCGGTACGCGGGCACCTCCTGCCAGGCCCGCTCAGCCTCCGCGTCGCCGCTGCCGCGCCGCAGGTGCGCCCCGAAGTGGAAGGCGAAGGGCCGCGAGAGGAACAGCGTGGCCCCGATCCACAGGCCCAGCACGGCCGGGATCGCGGCGTCCTTCAGCAGCAGCACCCGCGGATTCCCGCTCACCATCGATGTGGCCGCCGAGACGGCGAGCAGGGCGACGACGAGCAGGTCGAAGAAGGCGACGTGCCGGCGGCGGACGGCCGTGACGACCGCGTGCGCGGCCGGTATCGCGCCACTGATCAGCAGGGCCTGCCACTGGGCGGTGCCCTGCGCCCGCAGCACGTAGTACAGCGCGACGGGCAAGGCGATCGTGATGGTCAAGGGGACGAGCAGCGCTCGCCAGGCGTGCGGTGTCATGGTGCTTCCTCCCCGGCCCTTCGCCGGTCTTCTGCGTCCTGCAACGACGCTAGGCGCGGGCCGGGTGGAGGCGGATCGGAGCCGGGGTGGAGAAACGCACGGACCGGCGGTCCGTCCAACTCCACCCGCGGGTGGAGCCGGAGGCCGATATCGCCCCGCACAGCGGCCCCGCGGCGAGCGGTAACGTGGCCCGGCGTGACCACATTGATCTGGATCGTCGCCGCGCTGGTCGTCATCGGCGTCTATCTGAGCTGGACCGCAGGCCGGCTGGACCGCCTGCACAGCCGCATCGACGCCGCCCGCGCCGCGCTGGACGCCCAGCTGCTGCGCCGCGCCTCCGTCGCCCAGGAGCTGGGCACGGCCGGAGTCCTCGACCCGGCCGCCTCCATCGTGCTCTACCAGGCCGCCCATGCGGCCCGGCAGGCCGAGGAGGAGCACCGCGAGGTCGCCGAGAGCGAGCTGAGCCAGGCCCTGCGCGCGGTCTTCACGGAGGGCCCGCAGGTCGAGGCCGTCCGGGAGGCCCCGGGCGGCGAGGAGTCGCTGACCGAGCTGTCGGAGGCGGTGCGCCGGGTGCCGATGGCCAGGCGCTTCCACAACGACGCGGTCCGCGCCGCCCGCGCCGTGCGCAAGCACCGCGTGGTGCGCTGGTTCCGCCTCGCCGGTCACGCGCCCTTCCCGATGGCCTTCGAGATGGACGACGAGCCGCCCGCCGCGCTGGAACCCGTGATGAACAGCTGACCGGAGGAGCCACCGGCCTCCGATTGGCTCTTTTTCCGGGGATTCCCGGCTGGGTTGTATGAGGGCCGCAGCATCACCGCCCTTGATAGTGAGGTCACCACGTGTCCAGCACGGTCCCCAGCACGTCCACCACCCCCGAGACCGGTACCGCCCGCGTCAAGCGCGGCATGGCCGAGCAGCTCAAGGGCGGCGTGATCATGGACGTCGTCAACGCCGAGCAGGCGAAGATCGCCGAGGACGCGGGCGCGGTCGCCGTCATGGCGCTCGAGCGGGTTCCGGCCGACATCCGCAAGGACGGCGGCGTGGCCCGGATGTCCGACCCCAACATGATCGAAGAGATCATCGGCGCCGTCTCCATCCCGGTCATGGCCAAGTCCCGCATCGGCCACTTCGTCGAGGCCCAGGTCCTGCAGTCGCTCGGCGTCGACTACATCGACGAGTCCGAGGTCCTCACCCCGGCCGACGAGGTCAACCACTCCGACAAGTGGGCCTTCACCACCCCCTTCGTCTGCGGTGCCACCAACCTGGGCGAGGCCCTGCGCCGCATCGCCGAGGGCGCCGCCATGATCCGCTCCAAGGGCGAGGCCGGCACCGGCAACGTCGTGGAGGCCGTGCGCCACCTGCGCCAGATCAAGAACGAGATCGCCAAGCTGCGCGGCTTCGACAACAACGAGCTGTTCGCCGCCGCCAAGGAGCTGCGCGCCCCGTACGAGCTCGTCAAGGAGGTCGCCGAGCTCGGCAAGCTGCCGGTCGTCCTCTTCTCCGCCGGTGGCGTGGCCACCCCCGCCGACGCCGCGCTGATGCGCCAGCTCGGCGCCGAGGGCGTCTTCGTCGGCTCCGGCATCTTCAAGTCCGGCGACCCGGCCAAGCGCGCCGCCGCCATCGTGAAGGCCACCACCTTCTACGACGACCCGAAGGTCATCGCGGACGCCTCCCGCAACCTCGGCGAGGCCATGGTCGGCATCAACTGCGACACCCTCCCCGAGGCCGAGCGCTACGCCAACCGCGGCTGGTAACACCGCACCGCTTTTCCCGGCCGGGCGGCCCGCGCACGACGGCGGGCCGCCCACCGGTCGTCCAGACCCGAGACGGAGAACTCCCCCGTGGCATCCCTTTCCACGCCCACCATCGGCGTCCTCGCCCTCCAGGGCGACGTCCGCGAGCACCTGGTCGCCCTCGCCTCCGCCGACGCCCTCGCCCGCCCCGTGCGCCGCCCCGAGGAGCTCGCGGAGATCGACGGCCTGGTGATACCCGGCGGCGAGTCCACGACCATGTCCAAGCTCGCCGTCGTCTTCGGCATGCTGGAGCCGCTGCGCGAGCGCGTGCGGGCCGGGATGCCCGTCTACGGCACCTGCGCCGGCATGATCATGCTCGCCGACAAGCTGCTCGACGGCCGCGAGGACCAGGAGACGCTCGGCGGCATCGACATGATCGTCCGCCGCAACGCCTTCGGCCGGCAGAACGAGTCCTTCGAGGCGGCCGTCGAGGTGGCCGGCATCGAGGGCGGCCCCGTCGAGGGCGTCTTCATCCGCGCCCCCTGGGTCGAGTCCGTCGGCGCGGCCGCCGAGGTCGTCGCCACCTACGACGGCCACACCGTCGGCGTGCGCCAGGGCAACGTGCTGGCCACGTCCTTCCATCCGGAGCTCACCGGCGACCACCGCGTCCACGCCCTGTTCGTGGACATGGTGCGCGCAGCCCAGTAGCCCGGCCCCGGTAGGATCTCTGTCGTTCGTTTCAGAAGTTGGTTACGCGAAGGAGACAGGCAGATGTCCGGCCACTCTAAATGGGCTACGACGAAGCACAAGAAGGCCGTGATCGATGCCAAGCGCGGCAAGCTCTTCGCGAAGCTGATCAAGAACATCGAGGTCGCGGCGCGCATGGGCGGCGTCGACATCGAGGGCAACCCGACGCTCTACGACGCCATCCAGAAGGCGAAGAAGCAGTCGGTTCCGAACAAGAACATCGACTCCGCGGTCAAGCGCGGCGGCGGCCTTGAGGCCGGCGGCGCCGACTACGAGACGATCATGTACGAGGGCTACGGCCCGAACGGCGTCGCGGTGCTCATCGAGTGCCTCACCGACAACCGCAACCGCGCCGCCTCCGACGTGCGCGTCGCCATGACCCGCAACGGCGGCTCCATGGCCGACCCGGGCTCCGTGTCGTACCTGTTCAACCGCAAGGGCGTCATCATCGTCCCCAAGGGCGAGCTGACCGAGGACGACGTCCTGGGCGCGGTCCTCGACGCCGGCGCCGAAGAGGTCAACGACCTCGGCGAGAGCTTCGAGGTCATCAGCGAGGCCACCGACCTGGTCGCGGTCCGCACCGCGCTCCAGGAGGCGGGCATCGACTACGACTCCGCCGAGGCCAACTTCGTCCCCACCATGCAGGTGGAGCTCGACGAGGAGGGCGCGCGCAAGATCTTCAAGCTCATCGACGCGCTGGAGGACAGCGACGACGTCCAGAACGTCTTCGCCAACTTCGACGTCTCCGACGACGTTATGGCGAAGGTCGACGCGTAAGACACGCGAGGCATCCGCCTGCGGTCGGCCGACGGGCCGGCGGGACACGCGTCCCGCCGGCCCGTCGTCGTGAACGGCCGTTGTCAGTGGCAGCCGGTAGCCTGCCCGGGCAGGTGAGCGAACAGAGGGGGACAGATGCGGGTGCTGGGTGTGGACCCCGGTTTGACGCGCTGCGGCGTCGGCGTGGTCGAGGGCACCGCGGGCCGCCCACTGCGCATGGTCGGGGTCGGAGTGGTCCGCACGCCCGCGGACGCCGAGGTCGCCGACCGCCTCGTCCTCATCGAGCGCGGCATCGAGCAGTGGCTCGACGAGCACCGGCCCGAATGCGTCGCCGTGGAGCGCGTCTTCAGCCAGCACAACGTCCGCACGGTCATGGGCACCGCCCAGGCCAGCGCCGTCGCCATGCTCTGCGCCGCCCGCCGCGGCCTGCCCGTCGCGCTGCACACCCCCAGCGAGGTCAAGGCGGCCGTCACCGGCTCCGGCCGGGCCGGCAAGGACCAGGTCGGCTCCATGGTCACCCGCCTCCTGCGGCTCGACGCACCGCCGAAGCCCGCCGACGCCGCCGACGCCCTCGCCCTGGCCATCTGCCACATCTGGCGCGCCCCCGTGACGAGCCGCTTGCAGCAGCTCGCCGCCGCCCAGCGCCGCGCCACCGCCCCCGTACGCCTCCCGAAGGGCACCCGATGATCGCCTTCGTCTCCGGCCCCGTCGCCGCCCTCGCCCCCGACACCGCGGTCGTCGAGGTCGGCGGCATCGGCATGGCCGTCCAGTGCACGCCCGGCACGCTGGCGGCCCTGCGCGTCGGGCAGCCGGCCCGCCTCGCCACCTCCCTCGTCGTCCGCGAGGACTCCCTGACCCTCTACGGCTTCGCCGACGACGACGAGCGCCAGACCTTCGAGCTGCTCCAGACCGCGAGCGGCGTGGGCCCCCGCCTCGCCCAGGCCATGCTCGCCGTCCACAGCCCCGACGCCCTCCGGCTGGCCTTCGCCTCCGGCGACGAGAAGGCGCTCACCGCCGTCCCCGGCATCGGCAAGAAGGGCGCGCAGAAGCTGCTCCTGGAGCTGAAGGACCGGCTCGGCAAGCCCATGGGCTCCGCCGCGCCCGCCGCGGCCGCCCCCGCCGCCGCGGGCTGGCGCGATCAGCTGCACGCCGCGCTCGTCGGCCTCGGCTACGCCCCGCGCGAGGCGGAGGAGGCCGTGGCCTCCGTGGCGCCCCAGGCGGAGGCGGTGACCGCCGAAGGCGGCACCCCGCAGGTCGGCCAGCTGCTGCGGGCCGCGCTGCAGAGGCTGAACCGGGCGCGCTGAGCAAACCGACCAAGCATCCGACCGTGAGGTTCAACCCGTGAACTGGGACGACGAATCCGCATCCGCGGACACACCGGCAGGCGACCGCCTCGTCGGCACCGACGCCGACGGCGAGGACCGGGCCGTCGAGGCCGCGCTGCGCCCCAAGGACCTCGGCGAGTTCGTCGGCCAGGAGCGCGTCCGCGAGCAGCTCGACCTCGTCCTCAAGGCCGCCCGCGCCCGTGGCGCCACCGCCGACCACGTGCTGCTCTCCGGCGCCCCCGGCCTCGGCAAGACCACCCTCTCGATGATCATCGCGGCCGAGATGGGCGCCCCCATCCGCATCACCTCCGGCCCCGCCATCCAGCACGCCGGCGACCTCGCCGCGATCCTCTCCTCCCTCACCGAAGGAGAGGTCCTCTTCCTCGACGAGATCCACCGCATGTCGCGGCCCGCCGAGGAGATGCTCTAC
This sequence comes from Streptomyces sp. SCA2-17, assembly GCF_044336695.1. NCBI lineage: Bacteria > Bacillati > Actinomycetota > Actinomycetes > Kitasatosporales > Streptomycetaceae > Streptomyces > Streptomyces sp. SCA2-17. The sequence goes on along the minus strand of NZ_CP117521.1, from coordinate 815,121 downwards.
ATGGCCATGGAGGACTTCCGCGTCGACGTGATCGTCGGCAAGGGCCCCGGCGCCACCGCCATCCCCCTGGAGCTGCCGCCCTTCACCCTCGTCGGCGCCACCACCAGGGCCGGCCTCCTGCCGCCCCCGCTGCGCGACCGCTTCGGCTTCACCGGGCACATGGAGTTCTACGCCCCCGCCGAGCTCCAGCGCGTGGTGCACCGCTCCGCCCGCCTGCTGGACGTGGAGATAGCGGACCAGGGCGCCGCCGAGATCGCCGGACGCTCCCGCGGCACCCCCCGCATCGCCAACCGCCTGCTGCGCCGCGTCCGCGACTACGCCCAGGTCAAGGCCGACGGCGTGATCACGCGCGAGATCGCCGCCCAGGCCCTGGACGTCTACGAGGTCGACGCCCGCGGCCTCGACCGCCTCGACCGCGCCGTCCTGACCGCCCTCCTCAAGCTCTTCGGCGGCGGACCGGTCGGCCTGTCGACGCTGGCCGTGGCCGTCGGCGAGGAGCGCGAGACGGTCGAGGAGGTCGCCGAGCCGTTCCTCGTCCGCGAGGGCCTGCTGGCCCGTACGCCCAGGGGCCGCGTCGCGACCCCGGCCGCGTGGGAGCACCTCGGCCTCGTGCGGGACGCGGGCGCGGCGGGCACCCCGTCCCAGCAGGGCCTCTTCGGCGGGTGACGGCGCGGGGGCTGGTCCGGTCAGGAACCACGGTGCCATGCTGGGCGTTGTTCCATAGGTGCGGACTCGCTTAGACTCCGCCGATGCCGTCCGGTACCGGCACGGCATACCACCCCCGTAGAAGGCCGCGTCCCGCGGTCGTGTGAAGGAAACCCCGTCCCGTGAATATCGTGACTCTCCTGCCGTTCATCGTGCTCATCGGGGCCATGTTCCTGATGACGCGGTCGGCCAAGAACAAGCAGCGCCAGGCGGCGCAGATGCGCGACCAGATGCACCCGGGCACCGGTGTGCGGACGATCGGCGGCATGTACGCCACCGTCAAGGAGGTCAACGACGACACGGTCCTCCTCGAGGTGGCCCCCGGCGTCCACGCCATCTACGCGAAGAACGCCATCGGCGCCGTTCTGGAGGACTCCGAGTACAACCGCATCGTCCACGGGATCGACCAGGACGAGTCCGAGACCCCTGTCGTCCCGGACGATGCGTCGTCGCTGACCGACGCCGAGGCCGAGGCCCCGGGCGAGAAGAAGATCGACCTGGGCAAGGGCGAGGCCGCCGAGGCGGAGAAGGCCGCGGAGCCGGAGGACGCCGGGAAGGCCGCCGAGCCGCAGGCCAAGGACGTCAAGGACGCCAAGGGCGCCGAGCGGGACGGCAAGGACGGCGACACCGACGCGAAGTAGCCCATCGAGGAACCGCGGAGCACCGCTCGGTCGGTGCGCCGCGGTTCCCTGACGGTCTAGGCTCCGGCGGGGGGCAGGTCCCCACTACATTCGTGGCCGCCCGGCCACTGCACGGCGCCGGGCGGTTGGACAGGGAGAAACGACAAGGTGGCAGCACCGAAGAAGGGCCGCAGGTCCCCGGGCGGCCAGGGCAGGCCGGGCCGGGTCCTGGCCCTGATCCTGATCGCCATGGTGGCGCTCACCGGGGGGATGTTCGCCTCCGGGCGGACCACGCCGCGGCTGGGCATCGACCTCGCGGGCGGCACCAGCTTCACGCTGGAGGCCAAGAACGAGCCCGGCAAGCCCAACGCGATCAACCCGACCAACATGAACACCGCGGTCGGCATCATCGAGCGGCGTGTCAACGGTCTCGGCGTCACCGAGGCCGAGGTCCAGACGCAGGGCGACAACCACATCATCGTGAACATCCCCAAGGGGACGAACGCGAAGCAGGCCCGCCAGCAGGTCGGTACCACCGCCAAGCTCGGCTTCCGCCCTGTGCTGTCCGTGGCCCCCGGTGCGAAGACCGAGCCCACTCCCAACGCCTCCACCCCCGGTAAGGACAAGGACGGCAAGGCCAAGGACGACAAGAACAAGCCGTCCGGCTCGCCCTCCGCCTCCTCTTCCGCTTCGGCCGGCGCCGGCAGCCCCTCCGCGAGCGCGAGCCCGCGCCAGCAGGGCCGCCCCGTCACCGACGCCGTCAAGGCCGACGCCACCCCGTCCGCCTCGGCCGTCGCCAAGGACGACAAGGCGAAGGACGAGAAGAAGGACGACGCCAAGAAGGACGACAAGGCGAAGGACGACAAGTCCAAGGACCCGACGCCGTCCCCGGCCGACGCCGCCGCGCTGCAGAAGCGGCTCGACGCCCTGGACTGCACCACCCCCGAGGGCCGCGCCAAGGCCAACGAGGCCGCGTCGAGCGCCACGCCCACCGACGTCATCGTCGCCTGCAAGAAGGACGGTTCGGCCAAGGAGATCCTCGGCCCGGTGTCCGTCGAGGGCACCAACGTCACCGGCGCCAGCGCCGTCTTCGACAGCCAGCAGGGCCGCGGCTGGCTCGTCCAGCTGAAGTTCGACTCCACCGGCTCCAAGAAGTTCGCCGCGGTCACCGGCCAGCTCGCGAGCAAGCAGGCCCCGCAGAACCAGTTCGCGATCGTGCTGGACGGCGAGGTCGTCTCCGACCCGTCCGTCTCCACCTCGATCACCGGCGGCCAGGCGGAGATCTCCGGCGGCTTCACCCAGGCCACCGCCCAGGACCTCGCCAACGTGCTGTCCTACGGCGCCCTGCCGCTCTCCTTCGACGTCGTCACCGAGCAGACGGTCACGGCCGCGCTGGGCGGGGACCAGCTGCGCGCCGGCCTCCTCGCCGGTGCCATCGGCCTGCTCCTGGTCGTCGTCTACCTCGTGGCGTACTACCGCGGTCTCGCGCTCGTCGCCCTCGCCAGCCTCCTGTGCTCGGCGATCCTCACCTACACGATCATGGTGCTGCTGGGCCAGGCCATCGGCTTCGCGCTGAACCTGCCGGCCGTCTGTGGTGCGATCGTCGCGATCGGCATCACCGCCGACTCCTTCATCGTCTACTTCGAGCGCATCCGCGACGAGATCCGCGAGGGCCGCACCCTGCGCCCGGCGGTCGAGCGCGGCTGGCCGCGCGCCCGCCGCACGATCCTGGTCTCCGACTTCGTGTCGTTCCTCGCCGCCGCCGTGCTCTTCATCGTCACCGTCGGCAAGGTGCAGGGCTTCGCGTTCACGCTCGGCCTGACCACCCTCCTCGACGTCGTCGTGGTCTTCTTCTTCACCAAGCCGCTGATGACGCTCCTGGCCCGCCGCAAGTTCTTCGCGAGCGGTCACCCCTGGTCCGGGCTCGACCCGAAGCGGCTCGGCGCCAGGCCGCCGCTGCGGGCCTCCCGCCGCCGCCCCGCCGCCCCCGTCGACCCGAAGGAGGCGTGAGATGTCCAAGCTCGGCAATCTCGGTGCCCGGCTCTACCGCGGCGAGGTCGGCTACGACTTCGTGGCCAAGCGGAAGATCTGGTACGGCATCTCGATCCTCATCACCATCACGGCCATCGTCGGCCTGGCGGTGCGGGGCCTGAACTTCGGCATCGAGTTCTCCGGCGGCGCGGTCTTCACCACGCCCAAGACCTCGGTCTCGGCGGACGCCGCCCGCCAGACGGCGGAGGAGGCCTCCGGCCACACCGCGATCGTCCAGAAGCTCGGCAACGGCCCGCTGCGCATCCAGGTCAGCGACGTCACCACCGAGCAGTCGCGCGCCACCCAGGAAGCCCTGGCCAAGAAGCTCGGCGTCTCCACGGACAAGGTCAACACCGACATCGTCGGCCCGAGCTGGGGCGACCAGATCGCCAACAAGGCATGGACCGGCCTGGCCGTCTTCATGATCCTCGTGGTGATCTACCTCGCGATCGCCTTCGAGTGGCGGATGGCGCTCGCCGCCCTGGTCGCGCTGATCCACGACCTCACCATCACCGTCGGCGTCTACGCCCTGGTCGGCTTCGAGGTCACCCCGGGCACCGTGATCGGTCTGCTCACGATCCTCGGTTACTCCCTCTACGACACCGTCGTCGTCTTCGACGGTCTGAAGGAGAGCTCGAAGGACATCACGAAGCAGACCCGCTTCACCTACAGTGAGATCGCCAACCGCAGCCTCAACGGCACCCTGGTGCGCTCGATCAACACCACCGTGGTGGCGCTGCTGCCGGTCGCCGGCCTGCTGTTCATCGGCGGCGGCTTCCTCGGCGCGGGCATGCTCAACGACATCTCGCTCGCCCTGTTCGTCGGCCTCGCGGCCGGCGCCTACTCCTCGATCTTCATCGCCACCCCGCTGGTCGCCGACTTCAAGGAGCGCGACCCGCAGATGAAGGCCCTCGCCAAGCGGGTGCGCGCCAAGCGCGCCGCCGCGGCCGCGAAGGGCGAGACGGGCGAGGCGGAGCCGCGCGACGCCGTCCCCGGAGCCGAGGACGGCCAGGATGAGGACGCCGGCGCCGCCGGTGTCGTCGCCCCCCGCGCCCGCGGCAGCCGCGGCCGTGCCCAGGGGAAGCGCCGATGAGCGCCACGGGAGTCGGCCCGGCCGACGAGAAGCTGCGTGACCTGCTGGTCGCGCACATCCACGATGTCCCCGACTATCCGAAGCCGGGCGTGATGTTCAAGGACATCACCCCGCTGCTCGCCGACGCCACGGCGTTCGCCGCCCTGACCGACGCCCTGGCGCAGGCGTGCAAGCGCCACGGCGCCACCAAGGTCGTCGGCCTGGAGGCCCGCGGCTTCATCCTCGGCGCCCCGGCCGCCGTCAGCGCCGGGCTCGGCTTCGTGCCCGTGCGCAAGGCGGGCAAGCTCCCCGGCGCCACGCTGGCCCAGGCGTACGAGCTGGAGTACGGCACGGCGGAGATCGAGATGCACGCCGACGCCGTGGGCCCGGGCGACCGCGTCCTCGTCATCGACGACGTGCTGGCCACGGGCGGCACCGCCGAGGCCTCGGTCCGGCTGATCCGCCGGGCCGGCGCCGAGGTGGCCGGCGTCGTCGTGCTCATGGAGCTCGGCTTCCTGCCCGGCCGCGAGCGCCTCGCCGGCGCCCTCGAGGATGCGCCGCTGGAGGCGCTGATCACCGTCTGACCTGCCACGACGGCACAGACCGGACAAGCGGGACGGCCCCCGGGGAAGACCCCGGGGGCCGTCCCGCGTTCTTGTGAGCACAGCCGGGTGCGCGGCGCCCCCGCCGCCCGGGCTCGATACCATGGCAGTCCGGACCTGATCGGGGGGCCGGACCCCGCATGAGGAGTGCTCTTGCCAGACGAGGCCCAGCCGCTCACCGCCGCACAGCAGGACAAGCCGTCTCCCGAGGCCGCGGCGGCCACGGGTACGCCCACGGGCCGCCCGCAGAGCGCGCCTGAGTCCACGCCCCGGCCGCCCGCCGGCACCGGGGCGGGCAGCGGGCCGAAGGGCCCGGTCCCGGCCGTCGCCGGCACCTCACCCGCCCGGCCCACGCCCCCGCCGAGCGCTCCCCGCCCCGGCTCCTCCAGCCGCGTCCGGGCCCGCCTCGCCCGCCTCGGCGTCCAGCGCTCCAGCCCGTACAACCCCGTGCTCGAGCCGCTCCTGCGCATAGTGCGCGGAAACGACCCGAAGGCCGACGCGACCACGCTGCGCCAGATCGAGCGCGCCTACCAGGTCGCCGAGCGCTGGCACCGCGGCCAGAAGCGCAAGAGCGGCGACCCGTACATCACGCATCCCCTCGCGGTGACCACGATCCTCGCCGAGCTCGGCATGGACCCGGCCACGCTGATGGCGGGCCTGCTGCACGACACCGTCGAGGACACCGAGTACGGCCTGGACGACCTGCGCCGCGACTTCGGCGACCAGGTCGCCCTGCTGGTGGACGGTGTCACCAAGCTGGACCGCGTGCAGTTCGGCGAGGCCGCGCAGGCCGAGACCGTCCGCAAGATGGTCGTCGCCATGGCCAAGGACCCGCGCGTCCTGGTCATCAAGCTCGCCGACCGTCTGCACAACATGCGCACCATGCGCTACCTCAAGCGGGAGAAGCAGGAGAAGAAGGCCCGCGAGACCCTGGAGATCTACGCTCCGCTGGCGCACCGGCTGGGCATGAACACCATCAAGTGGGAGCTGGAGGACCTCGCCTTCGCGATCCTCTACCCCAAGATGTACGACGAGATCGTCCGCCTCGTCGCCGAGCGGGCCCCCAAGCGCGACGAGTACCTCGCGATCGTCACCGACGAGGTCCAGGCCGATCTGCGCGCCGCCCGCATCAAGGCCACCGTCACCGGCCGCCCGAAGCACTACTACAGCGTCTACCAGAAGATGATCGTGCGGGGCCGGGACTTCGCCGAGATCTACGACCTGGTGGGCATCCGCGTCCTCGTCGACACCGTCCGCGACTGCTACGCGGCGCTCGGCACCGTCCACGCCCGGTGGAATCCGGTCCCGGGGCGGTTCAAGGACTACATCGCGATGCCCAAGTTCAACATGTACCAGTCGCTGCACACGACGGTCATAGGCCCCAGCGGCAAGCCCGTCGAGCTGCAGATCCGTACGTTCGACATGCACCGCCGCGCCGAGTACGGCATCGCCGCGCACTGGAAGTACAAGCAGGAGGCCGTCGCCGGTGCCTCCAAGGTGCGCACCGACGTGCCCAAGAACGCCGGCAAGAACCAGGACACCGTCAATGACATGGCCTGGCTGCGGCAGCTGCTGGACTGGCAGAAGGAGACGGAGGATCCGGGCGAGTTCCTGGAGTCCCTGCGCTTCGACCTCTCCCGCAACGAGGTCTTCGTCTTCACCCCCAAGGGCGATGTCATAGCGCTCCCGGCCGGGGCCACCCCGGTCGACTTCGCCTACGCCGTCCACACCGAGGTCGGCCACCGGACGATAGGGGCCAGGGTCAACGGGCGGCTCGTGCCCCTGGAGTCCACCCTGGACAACGGCGACCTGGTCGAGGTCTTCACCTCCAAGGCGCCCGGCGCCGGCCCCTCCCGCGACTGGCTGGGCTTCGTCAAGTCCCCCCGCGCGCGCAACAAGATCCGGGCCTGGTTCTCCAAGGAGCGCCGCGACGAGGCGATCGAGCAGGGCAAGGACGCCATCGCGCGCGCCATGCGCAAGCAGAACCTGCCGATCCAGCGGATCCTCACCGGCGACTCCCTGGTCACCCTCGCGCACGAGATGCGCTACCCCGACATCTCCTCCCTCTACGCCGCCATCGGCGAGGGCCACGTCGCGGCGCAGGGCGTCGTGCAGAAGCTGGTCCAGGCCCTCGGCGGCGAGGACGCGGCGACCGAGGACATCGAGGAGACCGCGCCGATCCGCGGCCGCTCCAAGCGCCGCTCCAGCGCCGACCCCGGCGTGATCGTCAAGGGCGTCGAGGACGTCTGGGTGAAGCTGGCCCGCTGTTGTACGCCGGTGCCCGGCGACCCCATCATCGGCTTCGTCACCCGCGGCAACGGCATCTCGGTGCACCGCGCCGACTGCGTCAACGTCGAGTCGCTCTCGCAGCAGCCCGAGCGGATCATCGACGTCGAGTGGGCGCCCACCCAGTCCTCGGTCTTCCTGGTCGCGATCCAGGTCGAGGCGCTGGACCGCTCCCGGCTGCTGTCGGACGTCACGCGCGTCCTGTCCGACCAGCACGTCAACATCCTCTCGGCTGCCGTGCAGACGTCCCGGGACCGGGTGGCCACGTCGCGCTTCACCTTCGAGATGGGCGACCCGAAGCACCTCGGCCACGTCCTGAAGGCCGTACGGGGTGTGGAGGGCGTGTACGACGTCTACCGCGTGACGTCGGCCCGCCGGCCGTAAATGCGCACATGAGTAAGGGGCTCCGGCAATAGCCGGAGCCCCTTACTCATGGGGTGATTCAGCCGCCGAACTCCTCCAGGCCCTTCAGAGCCTGGTCCAGAAGGGCCTTACGGCCCTCCAGCTCCTGCGAGAGCTTGTTCGCCTTGGCGTCGTTGCCCGCGGCACGCGCCTTGTCGACCTGCTCCTGGAGCTTGTCGACGGCCGCCTGAAGCTGGCCGGTCAGGCCCGCCGCACGGGCCCGGGCCTCCGGGTTCGTACGCCGCCACTCGGCCTCCTCGGCCTCCTGGATGGCGCGCTCCACCGCGTGCATCCGGCCCTCGATCTTCGGGCGGGCGTCGCGCGGGACGTGGCCGATGGCCTCCCACCGCTCGTTGATCGAGCGGAACGCGGCGCGGGCGGCCTTCAGGTCGGTGACGGGCAGCAGCTTCTCGGCCTCGGCCGCGAGCTCCTCCTTGTGCGTCAGGTTGACCGACTGCTCGGCGTCGCGCTCGGCGAACACCTCGCTGCGCGCCTGGAAGAAGACGTCCTGCGCACCGCGGAAGCGGCCCCACAGCTCGTCCTCCGCCTCGCGCTGCGCACGGCCGACGGCCTTCCACTCCGCCATCAGGTCGCGGTAACGCGCGGCCGTCGGGCCCCAGTCGGTGGAACCGGACAGCGCCTCGGCCTCGGCGACCAGCTTCTCCTTGGCCTTGCGGGCGTCCTCGCGCTGGGCGTCGAGGGCCGCGAAGTGCGCCTTGCGCCGCTTCGAGAACGCCGAGCGGGCGTGCGAGAAGCGGTGCCACAGCTCGTCGTCGGCCTTGCGGTCCAGCCGCGGCAGGCCCTTCCAGGTGTCGACCAGGGCGCGCAGCCGCTCGCCGGCGGCCCGCCACTGCTCGCTCGCCGCCAGCTCCTCGGCCTCGGCGACCAGCGCCTCCTTGGCCGTGCGCGCCTCGTCGGCCTGCTTGGCCTTCGCCGCCTTGCGCTCCTCGCGGCGCGCCTCGACGGTCGCGACGAGCTTGTCGAGCCGGGTCCGCAGCGCGTCGAGGTCACCGACGGCGTGGTGCTCGTCGACCTGCGTGCGCAGGTGGTCGATCGCGACCATCGCGTCCTTGGCCGACAGGTCGGTGGTCTTGACCCGCTTCTCGAGGAGGCCGATCTCGACGACCAGGCCCTCGTACTTGCGCTCGAAGTAAGCAAGGGCCTCCTCGGGAGACCCGGCCTGCCACGATCCGACGACCTGCTCACCGTCGGCAGTACGCACGTACACGGTCCCCGTCTCGTCGACGCGGCCCCATGGGTCGCTGCTCACAGCGCCTCCTCCACATGATGGCGGGGCCGGTGTGCGGCCCTCGCGCATCGTCCACAGTTGTTCCGGGCAGGGCCGCGCCCTGGCCGGTCCGGCGGCTTGATCATCGCCTTGATCATTCGGGTGCGGGTAGCCGCCGGATCAGGCACCCTACACAACGCCAACATAGGCGACCGGCGCCCTGGCTGTCCGTATCCCGCGCGACCGAAATTTCGCTGAGCGGGCAACAGCCGGGCACCGGAGGCCTGATCGGAGCGGTGCGCCCGGAGTCAGGACTTGGCGACCGTCGCCTTGTCGATGACCACGGTCGCGTTCGGGGCACCGTCGCCGGCGCCGGACGCCTCGCCCGCGCCGGTGATCTTCTTGAGCGTCTTCATGCCCTCGGCGCCGATCGTGCCGAAGGGCGTGTACGACGGCGGCAGCGGGCTGTCCTGGTAGACGAGGAAGAACTGGCTGCCGCCGGTGTGCGGCTGGCTGGTGTTGGCCATCGCGACCGTGCCCGCGGGGTAGACGTTCCCCTTGAGCTTGGGGTCCTTGAGGTTCTCGTCGGGCAGGGTGTAGCCCGGGCCGCCCTGGCCGGTCCCCTTGGGGTCGCCGCACTGGAGGACGTAGATCCCGGCGGTGGTCAGGCGGTGGCACTTGGTGTGGTCGAAGTAGCCCTCGCCGGCCAGGAAGTTGAAGGAGTTGACCGTGTGCGGGGCGTTCGCCGCGTCGAGCTTGACGTCGATCGTGCCGCAGGTCGTCTTCAAGTCCATGGCGTACGCCGCGGACTTGTCGATGCTCATCTCCGGCTCCGACTTCCATGTCTTCGTGGCGGGGGAGCCGGGGGCGGGCTTGGCACACGGGTCCGGCCCCTTGGAAGGCGCCTTGGAGGTCTCGGGTGCCGCGGCGTCGGTCTTGTCCTTCTTGTCGTCGCCGGACAGCGCGCCCGTGGCGTACGCGGTCACGCCCGCGGCCACCACCACCGCGAGGACGGCGGCGATCACCGCGTTCCGCCGCCGGGCCTTGCGCCGGGCCTCTTCGCGGCGCTGCTGCTGCCGCTCGAACTTCTCCCGGGCGAGCTGCCGCCGCCGCTGCTCGTTACTGACCACCGGGTCTACTCCTCATACCGACTTGTCCATGTCATGAGCCCTGTGTTGCTGGTGTGCCCGTACGGTATACGGGTTCGCGGCCGCGGAGGTGCCGCCGGTAGGCTCTTGTTCGCAGCCGGTGATCCCCGCAGGGCGTCGCGGCCGCACCGCTGGATGAAAACTGCTGGTCGATCATTAAGGACGAATGTGCTGATTGCCGGGTTCCCCGCCGGGGCCTGGGGGACCAATTGCTATCTGGTCGCCCCTGCCGCCGGCGAGGAGTGCGTGATCATCGACCCGGGCCACCAGGCGGCCCCTGGGGTCGAGGAGGCGCTCAAGAAGCATCGGCTCAAGCCCGTCGCCGTCGTCCTCACCCACGGCCACATCGACCACGTCGCCTCGGTCGTCCCGGTGTGCGGCGCCCACGACGTCCCGGCCTGGATCCACCCCGCCGACCGCTACATGATGAGCGACCCGGAGAAGGCCCTCGGCCGCTCCATCGGGCAGCAGCTCATGGGCGAGCTGACCGTCGGGGAGCCGGACGACGTCAAGGAGCTGACCGACGGCTCGCGCCTCGACCTCGCCGGGCTGGAGTTCACCGTCGCGCACGCGCCCGGCCATACCAAGGGGTCGGTGACCTTCAGGATGCCCGAGACCTCCGAGGTCCCCTCGGTGTTCTTCTCGGGCGACCTGCTGTTCGCCGGCTCCATCGGACGCACCGACCTGCCGGGCGGTGATCACGCCGAGATGCTCCGGTCGCTGGCACGCGTATGCCTGCCCCTGGACGACTCGACCGTGGTCCTCTCCGGCCACGGCCCCCAGACCAGCATCGGCCGCGAGCGCGCCACCAACCCGTACCTGCGGGAAGTGGCGGACACGCTGCGCGGCTCCGGAGGCGGCCCTACCGCCGCTCCGCGAAGAGGAATGTGACGATTTTCCCGTGAGTACGTTCAAGGCCCCCAAGGGCACCTACGACCTCAAGCCCCCCACCTCCGCCGTCTACCTCGCGGTCCGCGAGGCCATCGCCGCCCCGCTCAAGCGGGCCGGCTACGGCTACGTCGAGACCCCCGGCTTCGAGCAGGTCGAGCTGTTCTCCCGCGGCGTCGGCGAGTCGACCGACATCGTGACCAAGGAGATGTACACCCTCACCACGCGCGGCGGCGACCAGCTCGCCCTGCGCCCCGAGGGCACCGCCTCCGTGCTGCGCGCCGCCCTGGAGGGCAACCTCCACAAGGACGGCAACCTGCCCGTCAAGCTCTGGTACTCCGGTTCGTACTACCGCTACGAGCGTCCGCAGAAGGGCCGCTACCGCCACTTCTCGCAGGTCGGCGCGGAGGCCATCGGCGCCGAGGACCCGGCGCTGGACGCCGAGCTGATCATCCTGGCCGTCGACGCGTACAAGTCGCTGGGCCTCGCCGACTTCCGCCTCCTGCTGAACTCCCTCGGCGACAAGGAGTGCCGCCCCGTCTACCGCGCCGCCCTGCAGGACTTCCTGCGCGGCCTGGAGCTGGACGAGGACACCCGCCGCCGCATCGAGATCAACCCGCTGCGCGTCCTGGACGACAAGCGCGAGGACGTCCAGAAGCAACTCGTCGGCGCCCCGCTCTTCCGCGACCACCTGTGCGAGGCCTGCACGGCCTACCACGACCAGGTGCGCGAGCTGCTGACCGCCGCGGGCGTCGATTTCGAGGACGACCCCAAGCTCGTCCGCGGCCTCGACTACTACACCCGCACCACCTTCGAGTTCGTCCACGACGGCCTCGGCTCGCAGTCCGCGGTCGGCGGCGGCGGGCGCTACGACGGCCTGTCCGAGATGATCGGCGGCCCCGCGCTGCCGTCCGTCGGCTGGGCGCTCGGCGTCGACCGCACGGTGCTCGCCCTGGAGGCCGAGGGCATCGCGCTCGACCTGCCCTCGCCCACCGAGGTCTACGCCGTCCCGCTCGGCGAGGAGGCCCGCAAGGTCCTCTTCGGCCTGGTCACCGAGCTGCGCCGGCAGGGCGTCGCCACCGACTTCGCGTACGGCGGCAAGGGTCTGAAGAACGCGATGAAGTCGGCCAATCGCTCCGGCGCCCGCTTCGCGGTCATCGCCGGCGAGCGCGACCTGGCCGAGGGGAACGTGCAGCTCAAGGACCTGGAGAGCGGCGAGCAGAAGGCCGTCGCCCTCACGGACGTCGTGGGTGAAGTCCTGGCCAAGCAGGGCTGATTGTCACTCCGCTGGTGCAGAATGGGCGCCAGGGACCGACTGATGGGATCAACGGCGCTATGACCACTTCGGCACTCGACCGCTCCGACACCGACGGCGACGAGCGGGACGGCCCCGCGACCGGCGCCGTGGGCGGCAGCCGCGCGTTCGCCCTGCTGTTGGTGATCACCGGCGCGATGGGGGTGCTCGCCTCCTGGGTCATCACGCTCGACAAGTTCAAGCTGCTGGAAGACCCGAACTTCGTGCCGGGCTGCAGCCTGAACCCCATCGTGTCCTGCGGCAACATCATGAAGAGCGAGCAGGCCGCGGCCTTCGGGTTCCCCAACCCGATGCTGGGCCTGGCCGCCTACAGCGTGATCATCGGGATCGGCCTCGCCCTGCTGGGCGGGGCCCGCTTCCCCCGCTGGTACTGGCTCGGCATGGAGGCCGGCTGCCTCTTCGGCGTCGGCTTCGTCACCTGGCTCCAGTACCAGTCGCTGTACGTCATCGGGTCGCTGTGCCTGTGGTGCTGCCTGGCCTGGGCCGCCACGATCTTCATGTTCTGCTACGTGACCGTGCAGAACGTCCGGCACCGCTTCATCCCGGCACCGGACGGCGTGCGCCGCGCCCTGCTGGAGTTCCACTGGGTCGTGCCCGTCCTGTGGATCGGCATCATCGGCATGATGATCCTCACCCGCTGGTGGGACTTCTGGACGGGCGGCACCGCCTGACCCCGGTCCTCGCGGACCTGGCTTGATCGACGCCGCCGGACCTCCTGGTCCGGCGGCGTTGTCAGTGGGGTGGCATAGGGTTTCGGACGTGGAGCCCGACCTGTTCACCGCAGCCGCAGAGGACCGCCAGGAGAAAGACCCGGCGAGCAGTCCCCTGGCCGTGCGCATGCGCCCCCGCACGCTCGACGAGGTCGTGGGGCAGGGACATCTGCTCAAGCCCGGCAGTCCCCTGCGGAGGCTGGTGGGGGAGGGCAGCGGCGGCCCGGCCGGCCCCTCGTCGGTGATCCTCTGGGGCCCGCCCGGCATCGGCAAGACGACCCTCGCGTACGTGGTCAGCCAGGCCACCAACAAGCGCTTCGTGGAGCTCTCCGCGATCACCGCGGGCGTCAAGGAAGTACGGGCCGTCATCGACGGCGCGCGCCGCGCCTCCGGGGGCTACGGCAAGGAGACCGTCCTCTTCCTCGACGAGATCCACCGCTTCAGCAAAGCCCAGCAGGACTCCCTGCTGCCCGCCGTGGAGAACCGCTGGGTCACGCTCATCGCGGCCACCACGGAGAACCCGTACTTCTCGATCATCTCCCCGCTGCTCTCCCGCTCCCTGCTGCTGACCCTGCAAGCGCTCACCGACGAGGACCTGCGGGGGCTGCTGCACCGCGCCCTCACCGACGAGCGAGGGCTCGGCGGCGCCGTGACCCTGCCCGAGGACGCCGAGGCGCACCTGCTGCGGATCGCCGGCGGCGACGCCCGGCGCGCCCTCACCGCGCTGGAGGCGGGTGCGGGCTCGGCCATAGCCAAGGGCGAGGGCGAGATCACCCTGGAGACGCTGGAGGAGGCCGTCGACCGGGCGGCCGTGAAGTACGACCGCGCCGGTGACCAGCATTACGACGTCGCGAGCGCCCTGATCAAGTCGATCCGCGGCTCCGACGTGGACGCCACGCTGCACTATCTGGCCCGCATGATCGAGGCGGGCGAGGATCCGCGGTTCATCGCGCGGCGGCTGATGATCTCCGCGAGCGAGGACATCGGCCTGGCCGATCCCACGGCCCTCCAGACGGCGGTCGCCGGTGCGCAGGCCGTCGCGCTGATCGGCTTCCCCGAGGCGAGGATCACGCTGAGCCAGGTGGCGATCGCGCTGGCGCTGGCCCCGAAGTCCAACGCGGCCTACCTCGCCATCGACGCCGCCCTCGCCGACGTCCGGGCGGGCCTCGCCGGCCCGGTGCCGCCGCACCTGCGGGACGGCCACTACAAGGGCGCGGAGAAGCTGGGGCACGCGCAGGGGTATCTGTATCCGCACGATCTGCCCGGCGGCATCGCGGCGCAGCAGTACGCGCCGGACGCGGTCCGGGGCCGGAGCTATTACGCGCCGACCCGGTACGGGGCGGAGGCCCGCTATGCGGACGTGGTGGAACGCGTGCGGTCCCGCTTGCGCGGGGAGCAGGAGGGCTGATCCTGGTTCGGCACCGCCGGTCAGGCACCTTCAGCGTCTCGCCGTTGCGGCGGAAAAGAATGGTCCCGCCGCAGCGGCGCGCACCCCCCACCGGAGGTGATCGGCGGTGCCGGACCCGTGCTCAGCCCGGTCGTGAAGGCGGGCCCCGCCCTAATCGGCCGCGGCCTCGAAGAGGCGATGCATCGCCCGGCGCAAGCCGACCACGTCGCGGACCGGCTCCGGGAATTCAAACCGCGCGTCGAAGGACCGGTCCGCCGGCGCCCCGCTGCCCGCGCGGGTGAACCGCACCCGCAGCCCGAAGCGGTCCAGCGCCAGCGGCACCGCGCGGTCGCCCGCGCGGCGCGCGTCCTCGGCCCGCTCGCCGAGGAGCGCGTACAGCCCGAGGACCTGGTCGCCGTGGCCCGCGTGCAGGTGCTGGAGCAGCTCGGCCTCGTGGCCGATGAGCGGGTCCGGCTGGGCCCGGGTGAATTCCTCGGGCTCGACGTCCTCCGCGCCCCACAGGTCGTCCACGCTCGCCTCGCCGACCTCCAGGCGCACCATCATCCGGCCGGGCTCGGTCACGCCGGGCACGCAGGTGACCCAGCCGGAGATCCAGGCCCGTCCGCGGATGCGGCTGGGCACGGAGACCGGGGCCACGTCGGTGAGCTCCAGGACGGCGGGCAGCTCGTCGTCCTGGGCGTGGGTGGCGGCGCGCACGGCCGGGCTGTCGGCGGGGAAGACCAGGAAGACCTCGCCGTCGGGACCGACGCTGCGCGCCTCGGGCATCAGCTGGTCGGGACGGGTGGCCGCGGCCCCGGGAACGAGCAGCACCGCGGAGCATGTACTCTGTACGAGAGTTCGTGTGCGCTCGGCTGCTGACGGCATCCGCGCGATTTCAAGTCCGCTGGGACGCGGCTGACCACGATCTGATCGGACCTCCGTCACGTCGGCGCCATCGAGAGCGCCGGTCTTCTGCGTGCTGTCCGTGATGTGACTGGTGTTCCCCGGGCGAGACATGCGATCTCCTTGAGTAAGGTAAGCCTAACCTAACCTATTTCGGAGGTCTGGAGAACGTGCCTAACCAGTCGCGTCCCAAGGTCAAGAAGTCTCGTGCGCTCGGCATTGCGCTGACCCCGAAGGCCGTCAAGTACTTCGAGGCCCGCCCCTACCCGCCGGGTGAGCACGGCCGTGGCCGCAAGCAGAACAGCGACTACAAGGTCCGTCTGCTCGAGAAGCAGCGTCTGCGCGCCCAGTACGACATCAGCGAGCGCCAGATGGTCCGTGCCTACGACCGCGCCCGCAAGGCCGAGGGCAAGACCGGCGAGGCCCTGGTGGTCGAGCTCGAGCGCCGCCTCGACGCCCTCGTCCTGCGTTCGGGCATCGCCCGCACCATCTACCAGGCCCGCCAGATGGTCGTCCACGGCCACATCGAGGTCAACGGTGGCAAGGTCGACAAGCCGTCCTTCCGCGTCGCCCCGAACGACGTCGTGATGGTCCGCGAGCGCAGCCGCAGCAAGCCGCTGTTCGAGACCTCCCGCGCCGGTGGCTTCGCCGCCGACGGTGAGACCCCGCGCTACCTGCAGGTCAACCTGGGCGCCCTGGCCTTCCGCCTGGACCGCCTGCCCAACCGCAAGGAAGTTCCGGTCATCTGCGACGAGCAGCTCGTCGTCGAGTACTACGCCCGCTAAGTCCGGGTGTACCCCCCGGCAGCAGCCGGGGGAGCAGGACTGCCTTTCGCCCAGCCCGTCGTTCCGCCGCCCTCGTGGCCGCGGGACGGCGGGCTGGCGCGTTTCCGGGGCACCGCGCTCGCACATCCGTGCCGTACGGACCGGTAATGCGGTACGGGCGCGGAGGCCCGGCGCGATAAGGTCGGTATCCGAGCAGAAAAGACCACAGTTAGGGAGCGGTGCAGCGTGTCCGGTGGAGAGGTGGCCGGGATCCTCGTGGCCGTCTTCTGGGCCATTCTGGTGTCCTTCATCGCCCTGGTGCTGGTGCGGCTCGCGCAGACGCTCAAGGCGGCCACCAAGCTGGTCGCCGACGTCACCGAGCAGGCCGTGCCGCTCCTCGCCGACGCCTCGGCGACCGTCCGCTCCGCGCACACCCAGCTCGCCCGCGTCGACTCGATCGCCGCGGACGTCCAGGAGGTCACGGCGAACGCCTCGGCGCTCTCCTCGACCGTCTCCTCCGCCTTCGGCGGCCCGCTGGTCAAGGTCGCCGCCTTCGGCTACGGCGTCCGGCGGGCGATGGGCCGCAAGGCCGCTCCCGAGCCGAAGGGCTCCGTCTTCGTCGGCAAGGCCGTCGGCAGCCCCCTGCCGTCCGCCCGCGCCGGCCGCCGCACCCGTGGGAAGGGTTGACCCCAGGAATGTTCCGCCGCACCTTCTGGTTCACGACCGGTGTAGCAGCCGGTGTCTGGGCCACCACCAAGGTCAACCGGAAGCTCGCCAAGCTCACCCCGGAGAGCCTGGCCCTGCAGGCCGCGGACCGCGCGGTCATCGCCGGGCGCAGGGTCAAGCTCTTCGCGCTGGACGTCCGTGACGGAATGGCGCACCGGGAAGCGGCGCTCAAGGACGCGCTCGGCCTCAGCGCCGCGCCGCCCGCCCCCGAGCACCGCGCGGTCCCCGGGCAGCGCCACCTCGTCGCCCTCGACCAGCACCACACCTACAACTCGCTCACCCGGAAAGAGGACCACTGATGGAGTCGGCTGAAATCCGCAGGCGCTGGCTGCGCTTCTTCGAGGAGCGTGGGCACACCGTCGTGCCGTCGGCGTCGCTCATCGCGGACGACCCGACCCTGCTCCTGGTCCCCGCGGGCATGGTCCCCTTCAAGCCGTACTTCCTCGGCGAGGTCAAGCCGCCGTTCTCGCGCGCCACCAGCGTGCAGAAGTGTGTCCGCACGCCGGACATCGAGGAGGTCGGCAAGACCACCCGGCACGGCACGTTCTTCCAGATGTGCGGCAACTTCTCCTTCGGCGATTACTTCAAGGAAGGCGCCATCAAGCTCGCCTGGGAGCTGCTGACGACTCCCGTGGCGGACGGCGGCTTCGGCCTGGAGCCGGAGAAGCTGTGGATCACCGTCTACCTCGAGGACGACGAGGCCGAGCGCATCTGGCGTGACGTCGTCGGCGTGCCCGCCGAGCGGATCCAGCGGCTGGGCAAGAAGGACAACTACTGGTCCATGGGCGTCCCCGGCCCGTGCGGCCCCTGCTCCGAGATCAACTACGACCGGGGTCCGGAGTTCGGCGCCGAGGGCGGCCCGGCCGTCAACGACGAGCGCTACGTGGAGATCTGGAACCTGGTCTTCATGCAGTACGAGCGCGGTGCCGGCGACGGCAAGGAGGACTTCCCGATCCTCGGGGACCTGCCGTCCAAGAACATCGACACCGGTCTCGGCCTCGAGCGCCTCGCCATGATCCTGCAGGGCGTGCAGAACATGTACGAGACCGACACCCTGCGCGTCGTCATGGACAAGGCCACCGAGCTGACCGGCGTCCGCTACGGCGCCGCCAAGGGCACCGACGTCTCGCTGCGCGTGGTCGCCGACCACATGCGCACGTCCACGATGCTCATCGGCGACGGCGTCACCCCCGGCAACGAGGGCCGCGGCTACGTCCTGCGCCGCATCATGCGCCGCGCCATCCGCAACATGCGCCTGATGGGCGCCACCGGCCCCGTCGTGGCCGAGCTGCTCGACGTCGTCATCAAGACGATGGGGCAGCAGTACCCGGAGCTGGAGAGCGACCGCAAGCGCATCGAGACGGTCGCCCTCGCCGAAGAGGCCGCCTTCCTCAAGGCCCTCAAGGGCGGCACCAACATCCTCGACACCGCCGTGACCGAGACCAAGGCCGCCGGCGGCACGGTCCTCGCCGGCGAGAAGGCGTTCCTGCTCCACGACACCTGGGGCTTCCCGATCGACCTCACCCTGGAGATGGCCGCCGAACAGGGCCTGTCCGTGGACGAGGACGGCTTCCGCCGCCTGATGAAGGAGCAGCGGGAGCGAGCCAAGGCCGACGCCAAGGCCAAGAAGACCGGCCACGCCGACCTGTCCGCCTACCGCGAGGTCGCCGACACCGCGGGCGAGACCGAGTTCACCGGCTACACCCGCAACGAGAACGAGTCCACGATCGTCGGTCTCCTCGTCGACGGCCTGCCCTCGCCGGCCGCCACCGAGGGCGACGACGTCGAGGTCATCCTGGACCGCACCCCCTTCTACGCCGAGGGCGGCGGCCAGCTCGCCGACACCGGCCGCATCAAGCTCGACACCGGTGCCGTGATCGAGGTCCGCGACGTGCAGAAGCCCGTTCCGGGCGTGCACGTCCACAAGGGCGTCGTCCAGGTCGGCGAGGTCACCGTGGGCGCCTCCGCCTACGCCTCGATCGACGTCAAGCGCCGCCGCGCCATCGCCCGCGCCCACTCGGCCACGCACCTCACCCACCAGGCCCTGCGCGACGCGCTCGGCCCGACGGCCGCCCAGGCCGGCTCGGAGAACTCGCCGGGCCGCTTCCGCTTCGACTTCGGCTCGCCGGCCGCCGTTCCCGGCACGGTGCTGACCGACGTCGAGCAGCGCATCAACGAGGTCCTCTCCCGGGAGCTCGACGTGCAGGCCGAGGTGATGAGCCTGGACGAGGCCAAGAAGGCCGGAGCCATCGCCGAGTTCGGCGAGAAGTACGGCGAGCGCGTGCGCGTCGTCACCATCGGCGACTTCTCCAAGGAGCTGTGCGGCGGCACGCACGTCGGCAACACCGCCCAGCTGGGCCTGGTGAAGCTGCTGGGCGAGTCGTCCATCGGCTCGGGCGTGCGCCGTGTCGAGGCCCTGGTCGGCGTCGACGCCTACAACTTCCTGGCCAAGGAGCACACGGTCGTCGCCCAGCTCCAGGAGCTCGTCAAGGGCCGCCCGGAGGAGCTGCCGGAGAAGATCTCCGGGATGCTCGCCAAGCTCAAGGACGCCGAGAAGGAGATCGAGCGCTTCCGCGCCGAGAAGGTCCTCCAGGCCGCCGCGGGCCTGGCCGAGGGCGCCAAGGACGTGCACGGCACGGCCCTGGTCACCGGCCGCGTCCCGGACGGCACCGGCGCCGACGACCTGCGCAAGCTCGTCCTCGACGTGCGCAGCCGCATCAACGGCGGCCGCCCGGCCGTCGTGGCCCTGTTCACCGTGGCCAATGGCCGCCCGCTGACGGTCATCGCCACCAACGAGGCCGCCCGCGAGCGCGGTCTCAAGGCCGGCGACCTGGTCCGTACGGCCGCCAAGACCCTCGGCGGCGGCGGTGGCGGCAAGCCGGACGTCGCCCAGGGCGGCGGCCAGAACCCCGAGGCCGTCGACGAGGCCATGGCCGCCGTCGAGCGCCTCGTGGCCGAGGCGGCCTGACCCGTGCGCCGAGGAAGACGCATCTCCGTCGACGTCGGGGACGCCCGGATCGGGGTCGCCTCGTGCGACCCCGACGGGATCCTCGCCACCCCGGTGGAGACCGTGCCCGGCCGTGACATCCCCAAGGCCCACAAGCGGCTCGTGGAGATCGTCGCGGAGTACGAGCCGATCGAGGTCGTCGTCGGCCTGCCCCGTTCCCTCAAAGGAGGGGAGGGGCCGGCCGCGGCCAAGGTGCGCACCTTCGCCAAGGAGATGGCGCGCCGCGTGGCGCCCGTCCCGGTGCGCCTGGTCGACGAGCGCATGACGACGGTCACCGCGACGCAGGGGCTGCGCGCCTCGGGCGTCAGTTCCAAGAAGGGCCGGTCCGTGGTGGACCAGGCGGCCGCGGTCGTCATCCTGCAGAACGCCCTGGAGACCGAGAAGGTCTCCGGCAGGCCCCCGGGCGAGACCGTCGAAGTGGTCATCTGATCGCAGTACGGTAACGTTCCGCGCTGAACATGGCAGCCGTCCGGCCGCCCGTCCTCGACGGCGGCCGGACGACTGGGAACCGCGCTCCTCCCGAGCGCCCACCTGCTGCCGCTGCGCGGCTCTAGGGGATCGATGACTGAGTACGGCCGGGGCTCCGGCTCCCAACCGTGGCATCCTGACGACCCGCTGTACGGGGACCAGGGCTACAGCGGCGGACAGCAGCAGCACCCGCAGCAGTCGCAGCAGCCCCAGTACGGTCACGGCCAGCAGCAGTATGGCTGGGACCCCGCCCAGGGCGGGCAGCAGCAGTACGGGCAGCAGGGCGGCGGCACGTACGGCGGCGGGCAGTCCGACTACTACGGCGCGTCCGACGGCTATCAGCAGCAGCCGCAGCATCCCCAGCAGCCGCATCCCCAGCAGCCGCAGCATCCTCAGCACCAGGTGCCTCAGCAGCCGCACGGCCAGCAAGGGCACCAGCAGTCCCAGCAGCAGATGCATCAGACGCAACAGCAGCAGCAGGCGCAGCACGCCGGGTCGTACCAGCCGCAGCAGGAGTGGTCCGAGCCCGACGAGGAGAAGATCTCCCTCTTCGACGACCTGCCTCCCGCCACGGCCCGCCCCGGCGAGCACGACGGCGAGCCCGGCCTGCCCGGGGACGAGGACGACGACGAGCCGCGCGAGGAGCCCTCCCGCGGCCGCGACCGGCGCGGCAAGAAGCCCAAGAAGCCCAAGAAGCGCCGCAGCGGCACCGCCTGCCTGGTGGTCGCCGTGGTGCTCCTCGGCGTCGTGGGCGGTGGCGGCTACTTCGCCTACGACTACTGGCAGACCCACTTCGGCGCGGCGCCGGACTACGAGGGCCAGGGCGACGGCCAGGTCCAGGTCGAGATCCCCAAGGGGGCCAGCCTGACCGAGATGGGCCGGGTCCTGGAGAAGGCCGGCGTCGTCAAGAGCGTCGGCGCCTTCACCGACGCCGCCGCCAAGAAGGCCATCCAGCCGGGCACGTACACGCTCCACAAGCAGATGTCCGGCGCGGCGGCCGTCGAGATGATGACCAACGCCGGCAACTTCCTGACCATCGCCGAGGGCCGGCGGGCCGTCCAGGTCTACGGTGCCATCGACCAGAAGCTGGGCCTTCCGGCGGGCACCACCAAGGACGTCGCCAAGAACCAGGCGAAGAACCTCGGGCTGCCCTCGTGGGCCAACACCGACCCCAAGATCAGGGACCCGCTGGAGGGCTTCCTCTATCCCTCGCAGTACAGCGCCGGCAAGGGCACCAAGCCGGAGACCATCCTCAAGCAGATGGTCGCCCGGGCCAACGAGAACTACGCCAAGCAGGACCTGGAGGGCAAGGCGCGCGAGCTGGGCCTCAAGTCCCCGCTCCAGATGATCACCGTGGCCAGCCTGGTCAACGCCGAGGGCATGACGCACGACGACTTCCGCAAGATGGCGCGGGTCATCTACAACCGCCTCAAGCCCACGAACATCGAGACGAACGGCAAGCTCGAGTTCGACTCGACGTACAACTACACGAAGAACCAGAGCAAGCTGGACCTCAGCCCCAAGCAGCTCCGGGCGCTCGACGACCCGTACAACACGTACTTCTACAAGGGCCTGCCTCCGGGCCCCATCGGCAACCCGGGCGAACAGGCCCTCAAGGCGGCCATGGATCCGGAGCCGGGGGACTGGTACTACTTCGTCTCCATCAACGAGAAGACGACGTTCACCAAGAACCTGCAAGAGCACCAGAAGCTCGTGGACGAGTTCAACAAGAGCCGGAAGCAGTGATGAGCCACGCCCCGGAGCGCCGCCGCGCGGCCGTCCTCGGTTCCCCGATCGCCCACTCGCTCTCCCCGGTCCTGCACCGCGCCGCGTACGCGGAGCTGGGCCTGGGGGAGTGGACGTACGACCGGTTCGAGGTGGACGAGGCCGCGCTGCCGGCCTTCCTCGACAAGCTGGACGAGACCTGGGCCGGGCTGTCCCTGACCATGCCGCTCAAGCGGGCGGTGATGCCGCTGCTGGACGAGGTCAGCAGCACGGCCGCGTCGGTCGAGGCCGTCAACACCGTCGTGTTCACGGAGGACGGCCGCCGCCTCGGGGACAACACCGACATCCCCGGCATCGCCGCGGCCCTGCGCGAGCGCGGCGTGACCGGGACCGCCTCCGCCGCCGTGCTGGGTGCGGGCGCCACCGCGTCCTCCGCCCTGGCCGCCCTGGCCGGGATCTGCACGGGCGAGGTCGTCGTGTACGTGCGCAGCGCGGCCCGCGCGGCCGAGATGCGCGAGTGGGGCGAGCGGCTCGGCGTCGCCGTCCGCACCGAGGACTGGTCCCGCGCCGCCGAGGCGCTCACCGCCCCGCTGGTCGTGGCCACCACTCCCGCGGGGGCCACCGACGCCCTCGCGGAGGCCGTACCGGACCGCCCCGGCGCCCTCTTCGACGTGCTCTACGAGCCGTGGCCCACGCCCCTGGCCGCGGCCTGGTCCGCGCGCGGCGGCACGGTTCTCGGCGGCCTGGACCTCCTGGTCCACCAGGCGGTTCTCCAGGTCGAGCAGATGACCGGTCGTCCGCGGGCGCCGCTGGCCGCGATGCGCGCGGCGGGCGAGGCCGCCCTGGCCGCCCGCGGCTGACGGCACCCGTCCGGGTGACCACGACCTGACTCAGTCCGTTCCACAACGCGGACCGGAGCGCGGGCGGGACCGCGCGGCATGGGAGGATCAGAAGCGGCGGGCCGGGGCCGCGCACCCGGTCGCCGCACGATCCAAGGCGCGCGAGCATGAGGAGTCCCGTTGAGCAGGTTGCGCTGGCTGACTGCCGGTGAGTCGCATGGTCCGGCACTCGTGGCGACGCTGGAGGGCCTGCCCGCCGGTGTCCCCGTCACCACGGACATGGTGGCGGACCACCTGGCCCGCCGGCGGCTCGGCTACGGCCGCGGCGCGCGCATGAAGTTCGAGCGGGACGAGGTCACCTTCCTCGGCGGCGTGCGCCACGGCCTGACGATGGGCTCCCCGGTCGCGGTCATGGTGGGCAACACCGAGTGGCCCAAGTGGGAGAAGGTCATGGCGGCCGATCCGGTGGACCCGGAGGAGCTGGCGGCGATGGCCCGCAACGCCCCGCTGACCCGCCCCCGCCCCGGCCACGCCGACCTCGCGGGCATGCAGAAGTACGGGATCGACGAGGCCCGCCCGATCCTGGAGCGCGCCTCCGCGCGCGAGACCGCCGCCCGCGTCGCCCTCGGCGCCGTCGCCCGCTCCTACCTCAAGGAGACGACGGGCATCGAGATCGTCTCCCACGTCATCGAGCTGGCCGCGGCCAAGGCCCCGCTCGGCGTCTACCCCACGCCCTCCGACGTCGAGAAGCTCGACGCCGACCCGGTCCGCTGCCTGGACGAGGCGGCGAGCAAGGCGATGGTCGCCGAGATCGACCAGGCCCACAAGGACGGCGACACGCTCGGCGGCGTCGTCGAGGTCCTGGCCTACGGCGTCCCCGTCGGCCTGGGCTCGCACGTGCACTGGGACCGCCGCCTGGACGCCCGCCTCGCCGCCGCCCTGATGGGCATTCAGGCGATCAAGGGCGTCGAGGTCGGCGACGGCTTCGAGCTGGCCCGGGTGCCGGGCTCGCAGGCCCACGACGAGATCGTCTCCACCGAGGACGGCATCCGCCGCACCTCCGGCCGCTCCGGCGGCACCGAGGGCGGCCTGTCCACGGGCGAGCTGCTGCGCGTCCGCGCGGCCATGAAGCCGATCGCCACCGTGCCGCGCGCCCTGCGCACCGTCGACGTGGCCACCGGCGAGGCCGCCCAGGCCCACCACCAGCGCTCCGACGTCTGCGCGGTCCCGGCCGCCGGCATCGTCGCCGAGGCGATGGTCGCCCTCGTCCTGGCCGACGCGGTGGCGGAGAAGTTCGGCGGCGACAACGTCGCCGAGACCCGCCGCAACGTCCAGGGCTACCTCGAGAACCTGGCCATCAAGTGACCGCGCCCGCCGTCGTGCTGGTGGGCCCGCCGGGAGCCGGCAAGTCCACCATCGGCGCCCTGCTCGCCCAGCGGCTGGGCACCGGCTACCGCGACACCGACGCCGACATCGAGCGGACCGCCGGCAAGCCCATCCCGGAGATCTTCATCGACGAGGGCGAGCCGCACTTCCGCGAGCTGGAGCGGCAGGCGGTGCGCGCCGCCGTCGCCGGGCACCCCGGCGTGCTCTCCCTCGGCGGCGGCGCGATCATGGACGAGGGGACCCGGGCCCTCCTCGCGGGGCTGCCGGTGGTCTTCCTCGACGTCGAGCTCGCCGACGCCGTCCGGCGCGT
Source organism: Streptomyces sp. SCA2-17 (assembly GCF_044336695.1). Taxonomy (NCBI): domain Bacteria; kingdom Bacillati; phylum Actinomycetota; class Actinomycetes; order Kitasatosporales; family Streptomycetaceae; genus Streptomyces; species Streptomyces sp. SCA2-17. Next base: position 790,599 of record NZ_CP117521.1, on the reverse strand, counting down.
CGGCCTCGACGCCCCGCGCCCGTTGCTCGCGGTCAACCCGCGGCAGCGCTGGCGCGAGCTGATGGAGGCCCGCCGCCCGCTCTACACCGAGGTCGCCCGCGCCACCGTCACCACCGGCGGCCGCACGCCGGACGAGGTCGCCGACGCCGTGCTGGAGGCCCTGCACCTGGCCCCGGTGCCCGGCGACCGTACACAGGACACCACGCAGTGAGGAACGCATGACCGACGCCCCCACCCGCATCCAGGTCGCCGGCAGCGCGGGCACCGACCCGTACGAGGTCCTGGTCGGGCGCCAGCTGCTGGGCGAGCTGCCCGGCCTCATCGGCCCCAAGGCCAAGCGGGTCGCCGTGCTCCACCCGGAGGCCCTCGCCGAGACCGGCCAGGCGATCCGCGAGGATCTGGCCTCCCAGGGCTACGAGGCCATCGCGATCCAGCTGCCCAACGCCGAGGAGTCCAAGACCGTCGAGGTCGCGGCCTACTGCTGGAAGGCGCTGGGCCAGACCAGCTTCACCCGCACCGACGTCATCGTCGGCGTGGGCGGCGGCGCCACCACGGACCTCGCCGGCTTCGTCGCCGCCACCTGGCTGCGCGGCGTGCGCTGGATCCCTGTGCCCACCACGGTGCTGGCCATGGTCGACGCCGCCGTCGGCGGCAAGACCGGCATCAACACCGCCGAGGGCAAGAACCTCGTCGGCGCCTTCCACCCGCCCGCCGGCGTCCTGTGCGACCTGGCCGCGCTGGACTCGCTGCCGGTCCACGACTACGTCAGCGGCCTCGCCGAGGTCATCAAGGCGGGCTTCATCGCGGATCCGGCCATCCTCGACCTCATCGAGGCCGACCCCGAGGCCGCCCGCACCCCCGCCGGGCCGCACACCGCCGAGCTGATCGAGCGCGCGATCCGGGTCAAGGCCGATGTGGTCTCCTCCGACCTCAAGGAGTCGGGCCTGCGCGAGATCCTCAACTACGGCCACACCCTCGCCCACGCCATCGAGAAGAACGAGCGCTACAACTGGCGGCACGGCGCGGCCGTCGCCGTCGGCATGGTCTTCGCCGCCGAGCTCGGCCGCATCGCCGGCCGCCTCGACGACGCGACCGCCGACCGGCACCGCGCGATCCTCACCTCCGTGGGCCTGCCCGTCACCTACCGCGGAGACCAGTGGCCCAAGCTGGTGGAGACCATGAAGGTCGACAAGAAGACCCGCGGCGACCGGCTGCGCTTCATCGTCCTGGACGGCCTGGCCAAGCCGACGGTCCTGGAGGGCCCCGACCCGGCGATGCTGCTCGCGGCGCACGCCGAGATCGCGGCGTGAGCGCCGTGCCGGAGCAGCCGCGGAAGGTCCTGGTCCTCAACGGCCCCAACCTGGGCCGGCTCGGCTCGCGCGAGCCCGACGTCTACGGCTCGACGTCCTACAAGGGCCTGGTGGAGGCGTGCGCCCGGCTCGGCGCGGAGCTCGGCTTCGCCGTGGACGTGCGGGAGACCAACGACGAGGGCGAGATGGTCCGCTGGCTGCACGAGGCGGCCGACGGCGCCCTCCCGGTCGTCATCAACCCCGGCGCCTTCACGCACTACTCGTACGCCATGCGCGACGCGGCCGCCCAGCGCACCGCGCCGCTGATCGAGGTGCACATCTCCAACCCGTACGCGCGCGAGGAGTTCCGCCACACCTCCGTGATCGCGGCCGTCGCCAGCGGCACCGTCGCGGGCTTCGGCATCGGCTCCTACCGGCTCGCGCTGCGGGCCCTGGCCGAGGAACTCGCGGGCTGACGCGGCCGTTGCCCCTGCAGGGGCAACGGGGACGGGGCTCGGGTACTCTCCCGTCTGGCCGACGCCCGGTGGCGTGAGCTGAGGGCCTCTCAGCTCACGCCACCGGGCGCCCCTGACGCCCGCGCCCTTACGAGACGGAGTGCCACCGGATGCAGTACCCCGCGGGACCGCCGCTGCCGCCGGCCCACCCCCCGATGCCGGGCACGCCCCCGCCGCCCGCCGCGCAGACCGGTCATCCCGCCGCGCAGACCGGCCATTTCGTGCTTCCGCAGGGCGCACCCGTGCCGGGCCCCGCGCCCGCCGCGCAGCCCGTCGATCCCGCCCACGCCCCGGTCGCGGTGATCCTCATCGGCCCGGCCGGCGCCGGGAAGACGACCGTGGCCCGGCACTGGGCGGACACCCGCCGCGTGCCCACCGCCCACATCAGCCTGGACGACGTCCGCGAGTGGGTGCGCTCGGGCTTCGCCGACCCGCAGTCCGGCTGGAACGACCACTCCGAGGCGCAGTACCGGCTGGCCCGCCGCACCTGCGGCTTCGCCGCCCGCAACTTCCTCGCCAACGGCATCTCCTGCATCCTCGACGACGCCGTCTTCCCCGACCGGCCCGCCGTCGGCCTCGGCGGCTGGAAGCGCCACGTGGGCCCCGGCCTGCTCCCCGTCGTCCTGCTGCCCGGCCTGGAGGTCGTCCTGGAGCGCAACGCCGAGCGCTCGGGCAACCGCCGCCTCGGCGACGATGAGGTGGCCCGGATCCACGGCAGGATGGCCGGCTGGTACGGCTCCGGCCTGCCCATCATCGACAACTCCCAGCAGGACGTCACCACCACCGCCCGCCTCCTCGACGAGGTCGTCGCCCGCTCGCTGGCCAGCCCGCCCAGCTGGTGACCGCCCGCCCGCCGGCCGGCCCCTGGCCGGGCGGGCGGGCGCCGGTGCCCGGTCGGACGCGCTGGGACGGCCGCCCGCGCCACCCCGCCGTAGGCTCAGAGACATGTCCGAGGTGTACGCGGCGCGCCGCGACCGGCTGCGCGAGCGCTGCCACGCGGCCGGCAGCGAGGCCGCCCTGGTCTCCGGGAACGCCAACGTCCGCTATCTGGCCGGCACCGCCCCGGCCGGGGCGGTCCTGCTCGTCTGCCCCGGCCGGGACGTCCTGGTGTGTCCCTGCGACCCCTGCGGCGGCGAGGCCTCCGGCCCCCGGGCCGCCGAGGACCTCCAGGTCGTCGTACTGGCCGAGGCGGACGGCGACCCGGCCGTCGCCGCCGCCGAGCACGCCGCGGCCGCGGGCAGGAGCTCGCTCGCCGTGGAGGAGCACCACCTGACGGTCTCCCGCCACCGCACCCTGCGGTCCGTCGCGCCCCGGCTGCGCCTGACCGACCTCGGCCCGGCCGTGGAGCAGCAGCGGCTCGTCAAGGACGACGAGGAGATCTCCTCCCTGCGGATCGCCGCGGAGATCGCCGACCAGGCCCTGGGGGAGCTCCTGGAGTCGATCCTGGTCGGGCGCACCGAGCGGCACCTGGCCCTGGAGCTGGAGCGCCGGCTGGTGGACCACGGCGCGACGGGCCCGGCCTTCCCCACCTCGGTGGGCGCGGGCCCGAACTCGGGGCTGGCCGGGCACCTGCCGGGCGACCGCCGGGTGGAGGAGGGAGATTTCCTCAGCGTGTGCGTGGGCGCCGACTACCGCGGCTACCGCAGCGAGATCGGCCGGACGTTCGTGATCGGCACCAGCCCGGCGGACTGGCAGATCGAGCTCTACGACCAGGTGTTCGCCGCCCAGCGGGCCGGCCGGGAGGCGCTCGCGCCGGGCACTCCGTACCGGGAAGTGGACCGCGCGGCGCGCCTGGTGCTGGAGGCCGCGGGGCACGGCGAGCGGGTCGGGCCGGGCATCGGACACGGCGTGGGACTCGAAAACGACGAGGACCCTCGGCTGACACCTTCGGCAATGGGTAAACTGGACGCTTGCGTGCCGGTCACCGTAGATCCGGGGGTACACCTCCCGGGCCGCGGCGGAGTCCGGATCGATGACACGCTCGTCGTCCGCCCCGAGGCGGACGGCGGACCCGAGCTACTCACCATCACGACCAAAGAGCTGCTCGCGCTCTAGCGGGGCGCACCGCACTTTCTGGTTCCACCAGTCCAGGAGATACCGCAACCGTGGCATCCACGAACGACCTCAAGAACGGCATGGTGCTCAAGCTCGACGGGGGCCAGCTCTGGTCCGTCGTCGAGTTCCAGCACGTCAAGCCCGGCAAGGGCCCCGCCTTCGTCCGTACGAAGCTGAAGAACGTGCTCTCCGGCAAGGTCGTCGACAAGACCTTCAACGCCGGCGTGAAGGTCGAGACGGCCACCGTCGACCGCCGCGACATGCAGTTCTCCTACATGGACGGCGAGTACTTCGTCTTCATGGACATGCAGACCTACGACCAGCTGATGGTCGACCGCAAGGCCGTGGGCGACGCCGCCAACTTCCTGCTGGAGGGCTTCACCGCCACCGTGGCCACGCACGAGGGCGAGGTGCTCTACGTCGAGCTGCCGGCCGCCGTCGAGCTGACCATCGACCACACCGACCCGGGCGTCCAGGGCGACCGCTCCACCGGTGGCACCAAGCCCGCCAAGCTGGAGACGGGCTACGAGATCCAGGTCCCGCTCTTCGTCACCACCGGCGAGAAGATCAAGGTCGACACGCGCACCGGCGATTACCTCGGCCGGGTGAACAGCTAACCGTGGCTGCCCGCAGCAAGGCCCGCAAGCGCGCCTTCCAGATCCTCTTCGAGGCCGACCAGCGCGGCGTCACCGTGCAGAACGTGCTCGCGGACTGGATCCGGCACTCGCGGTCCGACGACCGCCAGCCGCCGGTGAACGAGTACACGATGGAGCTGGTCGAGGGGTACGCGGAGCACGTCTCCCGCATCGACGAGCTGATCTCCACCTACGCGGTCGACTGGGACCTGGACCGGATGCCGGTCGTGGACCGGAACATCGTGCGGCTCGGTGCCTACGAGCTGATCTGGGAGGACGGCACTCCGGACGCGGTGGCGATCGACGAGGCGGTGCAGCTCGCCAAGGAGTTCTCCACGGACGACTCGCCGGCCTTCGTCAACGGTCTGCTCGGCCGCTTCAAGGAGCTCAAGCCGAGCCTTAGGCGCGACGAGAAGTAAGCCGCAGAACGCAAACCGCCCGGGGGCGGGAAACCGCAAGGTTTCCCGCCCCCGGGCGGTTTGCAAGGCCGGACCCTGTGTCAGGCGTCCTCGTGCTGGACCGCGCGGCGCGCGTCCGCGTCGAGCACGCCCCAGCTGATCAGCTGCTCGGTGAGCACCGAGGGCGACTGGTCGTAGATGACGGCAAGGGTCCGCAGGTCGTCCTGGCGGATCGAGAGGACCTTGCCGTTGTAGTCACCGCGCTGGCTCTGGATGGTGGCCGCGTAACGCTGGAGCGGGCCGGCCTTCTCGGCCGGCACGTGGGCCAGGCGCTCAAGGTCCAGAACCAGCTTCGGCGGCGGCTCGGCGGCGCCGCCCGGCGTGGTGCCGGGCAGCAGCTCCTGCACGGGAACCCCGTAGAAGTCGGCCAGCTCGGCCAGGCGCTGCACGGTCACGGCACGGTCGCCGCGCTCGTACGAACCCACTACGACGGCCTTCCAGCGGCCCTGGGACTTCTCCTCCACGCCGTGAAGGGAGAGGCCCTGCTGGGTGCGGATGGCGCGGAGCTTGGCCCCGAGCTGTTTGGCGTATTCGCTGGACATAAAGCTCCCCGGACGCTGTATCGACGTGCGACGGCGTCTTCTGCGACTGCCGCGTGTCTGGTAACTCACTGTGAGGTTACGCAGCGTAATCTGACTTCGTCAAGCCGAATGGTCCATACCGTCCTCCAGCAGGGGTGACGGTGAGCTCCCGGCGCCGGGCCTGGTACGGTGAGGGAGTAATTCCGACGTCCTTTAATGTCCGTCCCGTGAGGCGGAGAAGGAGGTCCGTTTCATATGGACGCCATTCCCAGCGCGCGTCCCGTGCTCGAAGCACCGGACATCGCCCGGGTTCTCACCCGTATCGCTCACGAGATCGTCGAGCGCGCCAAGGGCGCAGACGACGTCGTGCTCCTCGGCATCCCCACCCGCGGCGTCTTCCTCGCCCGCCGGCTGGCCGCCAAGCTCGAGGAGATCACCGGAGGCAAGACCCCGGTCGGCTCCCTCGACATCACCATGTACCGCGACGACCTGCGGCTCCGCCCGGCGCGCGCGCTCGCCCGCACGGAGATCCCCGGCGAGGGCATCGACGGCAGGCTCGTGATCCTCGTCGACGACGTGCTCTTCTCCGGCCGCACGATCCGCGCCGCGCTCGACGCGATGAACGACCTCGGCCGCCCCCGTGCCGTCCAGCTCGCGGTCCTCGTCGACCGCGGTCACCGCGAACTCCCCATCCGTGCCGACTACGTCGGCAAGAACCTCCCGACGTCGCTGCGGGAGACGGTCAAGGTCCACCTCACCGAGGAGGACGGCCGCGACAGCGTGCTCCTCGGCGTGGGCACGACCGCCCCGGCCGACGGGCAGTAGCACCCTCCTCCGCGGACCCGGCGAGCTGCCCGGGACCGTGCCGCCGCATGCCCGGCCCCAGCCTTCGCACACCTCCTTAACCCACGGAGAACCGGATGAAGCGCCACCTCATCTCGGCCGCCGACCTCACCCGCGACGACGCCGTCCTGATCCTCGACACCGCCGAGGAGATGGCCCGGGTCGCGGACCGGCCGATCAAGAAACTGCCCACCCTGCGCGGCCGCACCGTCGTCAACCTCTTCTTCGAGGACTCGACGCGCACCCGCATCTCCTTCGAGGCCGCCGCCAAGCGCCTGTCCGCCGACGTCATCAACTTCTCCGCCAAGGGCTCCTCGGTCTCCAAGGGCGAGTCGCTGAAGGACACCGCGCTGACCCTGGAGGCCATGGGCGCGGACGCCGTCGTCATCCGCCACCACGCCTCCGGCGCCCCCTACCGGCTGGCGAACTCCGGCTGGATCGACGGGGCCGTCGTCAACGCCGGCGACGGCACCCACGAGCACCCCACCCAGGCCCTGCTGGACGCCTTCACCATGCGCCGCCGCCTGGTCGGCCGGGACGCCGGGATCGGCCAGGACCTCTCCGGGCGCCGCATCACGATCGTCGGCGACGTGCTGCACAGCCGCGTGGCCCGCTCCAACGTCCACCTGCTGACCACCCTCGGCGCCGAGGTCACCCTCGTCGCCCCGCCCACGCTGGTGCCCGTCGGCGTCGGGAGCTGGCCCTGCGAGGTCTCCTACGACCTCGACGCCGTGCTGCCGAAGTCCGACGCCGTGATGATGCTGCGCGTGCAGCGCGAGCGCATGAACGCCGCGTTCTTCCCGACCGAGCGCGAGTACTCGCGCCGCTACGGCCTGGACGGCGACCGCATGGCGAAGATGCCCGAGCACGCCGTCGTGATGCACCCCGGCCCGATGAACCGCGGCATGGAGATCACCGCCGAGGTCGCCGACTCCGACCGCTGCACGGCCGTCGAGCAGGTCGCCAACGGCGTCAGCACGCGCATGGCCGTCCTCTACCTGCTGCTCGGCGGTTCCGAGCCCGCCGTCACCACCGCCCGCACCGAGGAGAACAACTGATGTCCAAGATCCTGATCCGTGGTGCGAAGGTCCTCGGCGGAGAGCCGCAGGACGTGCTGATCGACGGCGAGACCATCGCCGAGGTCGGAGCGGACCTGACCGCCCCCGAGGGCGCCCAGGTCATCGAGGCCGACGGCAAGATCCTGCTGCCCGGCCTGGTGGACCTCCACACCCACCTGCGCGAGCCCGGCCGCGAGGACTCCGAGACCGTCCTGACCGGCACCCGCGCCGCCGCGAGCGGCGGCTTCACCGCCGTCTTCGCCATGGCCAACACCTTCCCCGTCGCCGACACCGCCGGCGTCGTCGAGCAGGTCTGGCGCCTGGGCAAGGAGTCCGGCTACTGCGACGTGCAGCCGATCGGCGCCGTCACCGTGGGCCTGGAGGGCAAGCAGCTCTCCGAGCTCGGTGCCATGCACGACTCCGCCGCCGGCGTCACCGTCTTCTCCGACGACGGCAAGTGCGTCGACGACGCCGTGATCATGCGCCGTGCCCTGGAGTACGTGAAGGCCTTCGGCGGCGTCGTCGCCCAGCACGCCCAGGAGCCCCGGCTCACCGAGGGTGCCCAGATGAACGAGGGCATCGTCTCCGCCGAGCTCGGCCTGGGCGGCTGGCCCGCCGTCGCCGAGGAGTCGATCATCGCCCGCGACGTCCTGCTCGCCGAGCACGTCGGCTCCCGGGTGCACATCTGCCACCTGTCCACGGCCGGCTCCGTCGAGATCGTCCGCTGGGCCAAGTCCCGCGGCATCGACGTCACCGCCGAGGTCACCCCGCACCACCTGCTCCTGACCGACGAGCTCGTCCGCTCGTACAACCCGGTCTACAAGGTGAACCCGCCGCTGCGCACCGAGCGCGACGTCCTGGCGCTGCGCGAGGCCCTGGCCGACGGCACGATCGACATCGTCGCCACCGACCACGCCCCGCACCCGCACGAGGACAAGGACTGCGAGTGGGCCGCGGCCGCCATGGGCATGGTGGGCCTGGAGACCGCGCTGTCCGTCGTCCAGCAGACGATGGTCGAGACCGGGCTGCTGGACTGGGCCGGCGTCGCCGAGCGCATGTCCTTCAAGCCCGCCCGCATCGGCAGCCTCGAAGGCCACGGCCGCCCGATCGCCGCCGGTGAGCCCGCCAACCTCACCCTGGTCGATTCCGCTTACCGTGGTGTCGTGGACCCCGCGGGCTTCGCCTCCCGCAGCCGCAACACCCCCTACGAGGGCCGCGAGCTGCCGGGTCGCGTCACCCACACCTTCCTGCGGGGCCGGGCAACGGTCGTGGACGGGAAACTCGCGTGACATCAGCACCATCTGCACTGATCAACCTGGCGGCCGAGCAGAAGTCTGCCGACGTCACCGACTGGGCCGCGCGCATGGGCTGGGTCGTGGGGCTGCTGCTCTTCATCGCGCTGCTCTACTGGCTGATGCGCGAGGGCTGGAAGTGGCGCGGCACGCTCCAGGGCGACCTGCCCGAGCTCCCCGCCGCCCCCGCTGACCAGGGCGAGCCCACCCTGACGATGACGGGCCGCTACCACGGCTCCACCACGGCCGGCCAGTGGCTCGACCGCATCGTCGCCCGCGGCCTCGGCACCCGCAGCCGCGCCGAGCTCACCCTGACGGAGCAGGGCGTCACCGTCCTGCGCCCGGGCGCCCAGGACTTCTTCATCCCCGCCGACCGGGTGCGCGGCGCCCGGCTCGACAAGGGCATCGCCGGCAAGGTCCTCACCGAGGGCGGCCTGCTGGTGATCACCTGGGTGCACGGGGACCGCGAGATCGATTCCGGTTTCCGCTCCGACCAGGCGGCCGAGCACGCAGCCTGGGCCGAGGCCCTCACCCACCTGCACCACCTGAACAGCGACACGGAAGGCGCACGATGACGACCTCCACTAGGGGGACTGCCAAGATCCCCGCCGTACTCGTCCTGGAGGACGGCCGGGTCTTCCGCGGCCGGGCCTACGGGGCCGTGGGGGAGACCTTCGGCGAGGCCGTGTTCTCCACCGGCATGACCGGCTACCAGGAGACCCTGACCGACCCCTCGTACCACCGCCAGGTCGTGGTGATGACCGCCCCGCACGTGGGCAACACCGGCGTCAACGACGAGGACCCCGAGTCCGCGCGCATCTGGGTCGCCGGCTACGTGGTGCGCGACCCCGCCCGCATCCCGTCCAACTGGCGCTCGCGCCGCTCCCTGGACGAGGAGCTGGCCAAGCAGGGCGTCGTCGGCATCTGCGGCATCGACACCCGCGCCCTCACCCGCCACCTGCGCGAGCGCGGCGCCATGCGCGTCGGCATCTTCTCCGGGCACTCCCTGCCCGACGAGGGCACCATGCTCGCCGAGGTGCGCCAGGCCCCCGAGATGACGGGCGCCGACCTCTCCGCCGAGGTCGCCACCAAGGAGACCTACGTGGTCCCCGCGATCGGCGAGAAGCGCTTCACCGTCGCCGCGATCGACCTGGGCATCAAGGGCATGACCCCGCACCGGATGGCCGAGCGCGGCATCGAGGTGCACGTCCTGCCCGCCACGGCCACCGCCGAGGACGTCTACGCCGTCAAGCCCGACGGCGTGTTCTTCTCCAACGGCCCGGGCGACCCGAGCACCGCCGACCACCCCGTCGCCGTCATGCGCGAGGTCCTCTCCCGCAAGACGCCGCTGTTCGGCATCTGCTTCGGCAACCAGATCCTCGGCCGCGCGCTCGGCTTCGGCACGTACAAGCTGAAGTACGGCCACCGCGGCATCAACCAGCCCGTGCAGGACCGCACGACCGGCAAGGTCGAGGTCACCGCGCACAACCACGGCTTCGCCGTCGACGCCCCGCTCGACCGGGCGACCGACACGCCGTACGGCCGGGTGGAGGTCTCCCACGTGTGTCTGAACGACGACGTGGTGGAAGGCCTCCAGCTGCTCGACCAGCCGGCATTCAGCGTCCAGTACCACCCCGAGGCAGCCGCAGGCCCGCACGACGCCGCGTACCTGTTCGACCGCTTCGTCTCCCTGATGGAGGGCCAGCGTGCCTAAGCGCACCGACATCCAGTCCGTTCTGGTCATCGGCTCCGGCCCGATCGTCATCGGCCAGGCCGCGGAGTTCGACTACTCCGGCACCCAGGCCTGCCGCGTGCTGAAGTCCGAGGGCCTGCGGGTCATCCTCGTCAACTCCAACCCGGCCACGATCATGACCGACCCGGAGATCGCCGACGCCACGTACGTCGAGCCGATCACCCCCGAGTTCGTCGAGAAGATCATCGCCAAGGAGCGCCCCGACGCCCTCCTGCCCACCCTCGGCGGCCAGACCGCGCTCAACACCGCGATCTCCATGCACGAGAACGGCGTGCTGGAGAAGTACGGCGTGGAGCTCATCGGCGCCAACGTCGAGGCGATCCACAAGGGCGAGGACCGCGACCTGTTCAAGGGCGTCGTCGAGGCCGTCCGCGCCAAGATCGGCCACGGCGAGTCCGCCCGCTCGGTCATCTGCCACACCATGGACGAGGTCCTCGCGGGCGTCGAGACGCTCGGCGGCTACCCCGTCGTCGTCCGCCCCTCCTTCACCATGGGCGGCGCCGGCTCCGGCTTCGCCCACGACGAGGAGGAGCTGCGCCGCATCGCCGGCCAGGGCCTCACGCTCTCCCCGACCACCGAGGTGCTCCTGGAGGAGTCCATCCTCGGCTGGAAGGAGTACGAGCTGGAGCTGATGCGCGACAAGAACGACAACGTCGTGGTCGTCTGCTCCATCGAGAACTTCGACCCCATGGGTGTGCACACCGGTGACTCCATCACCGTCGCCCCGGCGATGACGCTCACCGACCGCGAGTACCAGATCCTCCGCGACGTCGGCATCGCGATCATCCGCGAGGTCGGCGTCGACACCGGCGGCTGCAACATCCAGTTCGCGGTCAACCCCGAGGACGGCCGGGTCATCGTCATCGAGATGAACCCGCGCGTCTCGCGCTCCTCCGCGCTCGCCTCCAAGGCCACCGGCTTCCCGATCGCCAAGATCGCCGCCAGGCTCGCCGTCGGCTACACGCTGGACGAGATCCCCAACGACATCACCGAGAAGACCCCGGCGTCCTTCGAGCCCACGCTCGACTACGTCGTGGTCAAGGCGCCCCGCTTCGCCTTCGAGAAGTTCCCGGCCGCCGACGCCACCCTCACCACCACCATGAAGTCGGTGGGCGAGGCCATGGCCATCGGCCGCAACTTCACCGAGGCGCTGCAGAAGGCCCTGCGCTCGCTGGAGAAGAAGGGCTCGCAGTTCGACTTCGTCTCCTCGCCCGGCGACAAGGCGGAGCTGCTGGCGAAGGCCGTCGTCCCCACGGACGGCCGCATCAACACGGTCATGGCGGCCATCCGCGCCGGGGCCACCGCCGAGGAGGTCTTCGACGCCACGAAGATCGACCCGTGGTTCGTCGACCAGCTCTTCCTGATCCACGAGATCGCTACCGAGATCGCCGACGCCGTCCGGCTGGAGCCCGAGCTGCTGGCCGAGGCCAAGCGGCACGGCTTCTCCGACGCCCAGATCGGTGAGATCCGCGGCCTGCCCGAGGCCGTCGTCCGCGAGGTCCGGCACGCCCTCGGCGTCCGCCCGGCCTACAAGACGGTCGACACCTGCGCCGCCGAGTTCGCCGCGAAGACCCCGTACTTCTACTCCTCCTACGACGAGGAGACCGAGGTCGCCCGCCGCGAGAAGCCCGCGGTGATCATCCTGGGGTCGGGCCCGAACCGCATCGGCCAGGGCATCGAGTTCGACTACTCCTGCGTCCACGCCTCGTTCGCGCTCAGCGCCGCGGGCTACGAGACCGTGATGGTCAACTGCAACCCCGAGACCGTCTCCACCGACTACGACACCTCCGACCGGCTCTACTTCGAGCCGCTCACCCTGGAGGACGTCCTGGAGATCGTCCACGCTGAGCAGGAGGCCGGCCCCGTCGCGGGCGTCGTCGTCCAGCTCGGCGGCCAGACCCCGCTGGGCCTCGCCCAGGCGCTCAAGGACAACGGCGTGCCGATCGTCGGCACCTCGCCCGAGGCCATCGACCTCGCCGAGGAGCGCGGCGCCTTCGGCCGCGTGCTCACCGAGGCCGGCCTGCCCGCGCCCAAGTACGGCACCGCCTTCTCCTTCGAGGAGGCCAAGGGCATCGCCGCCGAGATCGGCTACCCGGTCATGGTCCGCCCGTCCTACGTGCTCGGCGGCCGCGGTATGGAGATCGTCTACGACGACCCCTCCCTCGGCGAGTACCTGGAGCGCCACGCAGGGCTGATCTCCGAGCACCCGGTCCTCATCGACCGCTTCCTCGACGACGCCATCGAGATCGACGTCGACGCGCTCTACGACGGCCACGAGCTCTACCTGGGCGGCGTCATGGAGCACATCGAGGAGGCCGGCATCCACTCCGGCGACTCCGCCTGCGCCCTGCCCCCGATCACCCTCGGCGGCTTCGACATCAAGCGGCTGCGCGCCTCCACCGAGGCCATCGCCAAGGGCGTCGGCGTCCGCGGCCTGATCAACATCCAGTTCGCCATGGCCGGGGACATCCTCTACGTCCTGGAGGCCAACCCGCGCGCCTCCCGCACGGTCCCCTTCACCTCGAAGGCGACCGCCGTGCCGCTCGCCAAGGCCGCCGCCCGGATCTCGCTGGGCGCGACCATCGCCGAGCTGCGCGCCGAGGGCATGCTGCCCAAGGAGGGCGACGGCGGCACGCTGCCGCTGGACGCGCCGATCTCCGTCAAGGAGGCCGTGATGCCGTGGTCGCGCTTCCGCGACGCCTCCGGCCGCGGCGTGGACACCGTCCTCGGCCCGGAGATGCGCTCCACCGGCGAGGTCATGGGCATCGACTCCGTCTTCGGCACGGCCTACGCGAAGTCGCAGGCCGGCGCCTACGGCGCGCTGCCCACCAAGGGCCGGGCGTTCGTCTCGGTGGCCAACCGCGACAAGCGCTCGATGATCTTCCCGGCGCGCGAGCTGGTCGCCCACGGCTTCGAGCTGCTGGCCACCTCCGGCACCGCCGAGGTGCTGCGGCGCAACGGCATCAACGCCACCGCCGTGCGCAAGCAGAGCGAGGGCGAGGGCCCGAACGGCGAGAAGACGATCGTCCAGCTCATCCACGACGGCCAGGTCGACCTGATCGTCAACACCCCGTACGGCACCGGCGGCCGCCTCGACGGCTACGAGATCCGTACGGCCGCGGTCGCCCGCGCGGTGCCGTGCCTGACCACGGTCCAGGCCCTCGCGGCCGCCGTCCAGGGCATCGAGGCGCTCACCCGCGGTGACGTGGGGGTGCGCTCCCTCCAGGAGCACGCGGAGCACCTGACCGCGGCGCGCGAGGCCTAAGAGTGCCGGGCCGAGGGGGACACCGGAAGGTGTCCCCCTCGGCATGCGACCCGTCCGCCCCTCTCGCCCCGGAAGGCCCGCCATGTACCGCCTCTTCTTCGACCTGATCTTCAAGCGCATGGACCCCGAGAAGGCCCACCACCTGGCCTTCGCCTGGATCCGTGCCGCGGCCCGCGTGCCGGTCCTGCGCACCTTCGTCGCGGCCGTCCTCGCGCCCCGCCACAAGGAGCTGCGCACCGAGGCGCTCGGCCTGCGCATGCACGGCCCCTTCGGGCTCGCCGCCGGCTTCGACAAGAACGCCGCCGCCATCGACGGCATGAGCATGCTCGGCTTCGACCACGTCGAGATCGGCACGGTCACCGCGCAGCCGCAGCCCGGCAACCCCAAGAAGCGCCTCTTCCGCCTCGTGGCGGACCGCGCGCTGATCAACCGCATGGGCTTCAACAACGACGGTTCGGCGGCCGTGGCGGAGCGCCTGGCGGCCCGCAAGGAGGTCTTCAGGACCACCGTGGGCGTCAACATCGGCAAGACCAAGGTCGTGCCGGAGGAGGAGGCCGTCGCCGACTACGTCACCTCCACCGAGCGCCTCGCCGCCCACGCCGACTATCTCGTCGTCAACGTCTCCTCGCCCAACACGCCCGGCCTGCGCAACCTCCAGGCCACGGAGGCGCTGCGCCCGCTGCTCGCCGCCGTCCGCGAGGCCGCCGACCGCACGGTCACCTCGCGCCGCGTGCCGCTGCTGGTGAAGATCGCCCCCGACCTCGCCGACGAGGACGTCGACGCCGTCGCCGACCTGGCCGTCGAGCTCGGCCTGGACGGCATCATCGCCACCAACACGACGATCGCCCGCGAGGGGCTCGGTCTGCGCACCCCGAAGCGCACCGTCGAGGCCATCGGCGCCGGCGGCCTGTCCGGCGCCCCGCTCAAGGCCCGCTCGCTGGAGGTCCTGAGCCGCCTGTACGCCCGCGTGGGCGACCGGATCACCCTCGTCGGTGTCGGGGGCATCGAGACCGCCGACGACGCCTGGGAGCGCATCCTGGCGGGCGCGACGCTGATCCAGGGCTACAGCGCGTTCATCTACGAGGGCCCGTTCTGGTGCCGCAAGATCCACCAGGGCCTGGCCGCAAAGCTCGCGGCAAGCCCGTACAAGACCCTCGCCGAGGCGGTGGGCGCCGCTACTCGCTGACCGCGGCTGGTTGTGGGCAGTCGTTCCGCAGGGCGGAACGGGTGGGCACAACCCGACGACGGCCCGCACCCGACCCGGAAAGGGAAACCCATGACTACCGAAACCTTCGGCGCGCGTCTGCGCCGTGCCATGGACCAGCGCGGCCCCCTCTGCGTCGGCATCGACCCCCACGCCTCCCTCCTCGCCGACTGGGGCCTCCCCGACACCATCGACGGCCTGGAGCGCTTCACCCGCACCGTCGTGGAGGCGCTCGCCGACCGCGTAGCCGTCCTCAAGCCCCAGTCCGCCTTCTTCGAGCGCTTCGGCTCCCGCGGCATCGCCGTCCTGGAGCAGGCCGTCGCCGACTCCCGCGAGGCCGGCGCGCTGGTCCTGATGGACGCCAAGCGCGGCGACATCGGCTCCACGATGGCCGCCTACGCCGCCACCTACCTCGACCCCGCCTCCCCGCTCTTCTCCGACGCCGTGACCGTGAGCCCCTACCTCGGCTACGGATCGCTGCGCCCGGCGCTGGAGCTGGCGCGCGAGAGCGGCACCGGCGTGTTCGTCCTGGCGCTCACCTCGAACCCGGAGGGCGCCGAGGTGCAGCACGCCGTGCGCGCCGACGGCGCGAGCGTCGCCGCGACCATGCTGGACCACCTGCGGGCCGAGAACGCGGACGCCGCGCCCATGGGCTCCTTCGGCGCGGTCGTCGGCGCCACCCTGGGCGGCAGCCTCGGCGCGGCCCGCGCGGATCTGGACATCAACGGCCCGCTGCTCGCGCCCGGCATCGGCGCCCAGGGCGCGACCGCGGCCGACCTGCCGAAGGTCTTCGGCGCGGCCGTGCGCGACGTGGTGCCGAACGTGAGCCGCGGCGTGCTCCGGCACGGGCCGGACGCCACGGCGCTGCGGGCGAGCGCCGAGCGGTTCGCCGCCGAGGTGCGGGAGGCCGTGAGCGCCGCGGACCCGGCGGCGGGGTAGCCGCCGGGGGCCCGCCGCGCGGCCGGTGGTGCCGGCGTCCGCCGCGGAAGCGTCAAAATTGTTGGTCTATATGTCCGGAAAAGTCCTGGTCGAGCGAGTCTGACCAGGACTTTTCGCTTGTTCTCGCTGACTGGAGCGGAATCGGCCGCTAGTCTCCGACGAGAGCGAACGTGCAAGCGCGTTGCTCGTTGCTCATCCAGGTGTGGGCCTACTAGGTTCCTCACCGGTCCGTTATCCGACAGTTCGATATCCGAGGTGACGTAGGCGTGGCTCTTCCGCCCCTTACCCCTGAACAGCGCGCTGCCGCGCTCGAAAAGGCCGCCGCGGCTCGCCGGGAGCGCGCCGAGGTCAAGAATCGGCTCAAGCACTCCGGAGCCTCGCTGCACGATGTCATCGCGCAGGGCCAGACGAACGAAGTGATCGGCAAGATGAAGGTCAGCGCACTCCTGGAGAGCCTGCCGGGCGTGGGCAAGGTCCGCGCCAAGCAGATCATGGAGCGGCTCGGGATCTCCGAGAGCCGTCGTGTGCGCGGGCTCGGCTCGAACCAGATCGCATCCTTGGAGCGTGAGTTCGGCGGCAAGGCCGCCTGACGTTCCCAGGCACTCCCGCGAACCGGGATAATCGCTGCATGAGTACTGCAGTCTCCCGGGGGACGTCCCCCGTATCCCCGGCCAGACAACCGCGGCTGACCGTGCTCTCCGGCCCATCCGGGGTCGGCAAGAGCACGGTCGTCGCCCATATGCGCAAGGCGCACCCCGAGGTGTGGCTCTCGGTCTCGGCCACCACCCGCAAGCCGCGCCCCGGCGAGCAGGACGGTGTCCAGTACTTCTTCGTGGACGACGAGGAGTTCGACAAGCTCATCGCCAACGGTGAGCTGCTGGAGTGGGCCGAGTTCGCCGGCAACCGCTACGGCACGCCGCGCCGGGCGGTCCTCGACCGCCTGGAGGCCGGTGAGCCGGTGCTGCTGGAGATCGACCTCCAGGGCGCCCGGCAGGTCCGCGAGACCATGCCGGACGCTCAGCTGGTCTTCCTGGCGCCGCCGAGCTGGGACGAGCTGGTCCGCCGGCTCACCGGCCGGGGCACCGAGTCCCCCGAGGTGATCGAGCGCCGCCTCGCGGCGGCCAAGGTCGAGCTCGCCGCCGAGTCGGAGTTCGACGTCACGCTGGTCAACACCTCCGTCGAGGACGTTGCGCGTGAGCTGCTAGCCTTGCTCCGTTGACCATCTTTCTTCACCCCCCTTCGGAAGGCAGAGAGTGTCCTCTTCCATCACCGCGCCCGAGGGCATCATCAACCCGCCGATTGATGAGCTGCTCGAGGCCACCGACTCGAAGTACAGCCTGGTGATCTACGCCGCCAAGCGCGCCCGTCAGATCAACGCGTACTACTCGCAGCTCGGCGAGGGCCTGCTGGAGTACGTCGGCCCGCTGGTGGACACCCACGTCCACGAGAAGCCGCTCTCCATCGCGCTCCGCGAGATCAACGCGGGCCTGCTGACCTCCGAGGCCATCGAGGCCCCGGCTCAGTAAGCACGGCACATTCGTCATCACGGGTCCGGCAGCACGGCTGCCGGGCCTTTGGTGTGTCATGGGAGCTGTACGCAAACCGATGGATCGCAACCGATGGATGGGGAGACAGCGCGCGATGGACAAGCCCAAGGTCGTCCTGGGGGTCAGCGGCGGGATCGCCGCGTACAAGGCGTGCGAGCTGCTGCGCCGGCTCACCGAGTCCGGCCATGACGTCCGCGTGGTGCCGACGGCCTCGGCCCTGCACTTCGTCGGCGAGGCGACCTGGTCGGCGCTGTCCGGCCACCCCGCCGGCACCGAGGTCTGGGAGAGCGTCCACGAGGTGCCGCACGTGCGCATCGGCCAGGAGGCCCGGCTCGTCGTGGTCGCGCCCGCCACGGCCGACATGCTGGCCAAGGCCGCCCACGGCCTCGCCGACGACCTGCTGACCAACACGCTGCTCACCGCCCGCTGCCCGGTCGTCTTCGCGCCCGCCATGCACACCGAGATGTGGGAGAACCCGGCCACCCAGGAGAACGTGGCGACGCTGCGCCGCCGCGGCGCGATCGTCATCGAGCCCGCCGTCGGCCGCCTCACCGGTGTCGACACGGGCAAGGGCCGGCTCCCCGACCCCGAGGAGATCTTCGAGGTCTGCCGCCGGGTGCTGGCCCGCGGTGCCGCGGCCCCGGTCGCCGACCTCGCCGGCCGGCACGTGGTCATCAGCGCCGGCGGCACCCGCGAGCCGCTCGACCCCGTCCGCTTCCTCGGCAACCGCTCCTCCGGCAAGCAGGGGTACGCCCTGGCCCGTACCGCCGTCGCGCGCGGCGCCCGGGTCACGCTCGTCGCCGCCAACAGCGAGCTGGCCGACCCGGCCGGTGCCGACGTCATACGGGTGGGCACGGCCGTCCAGCTGCGGGAGGCCGTTCTGAAGGCCGCCGAGGACGCGGACGCCGTCGTCATGGCCGCCGCGGTGGCCGATTTTCGTCCCTCGCATTATGCCGAGGGCAAAATCAAGAAGCGGGACGGCGAGGAGCCTGCGCCCGTCGAGCTCATCCGGAACCCCGACGTCCTCGCCGAGCTCTCGGCGAGCCGGCCGCGCCCCGGGCAGATCGTCGTGGGCTTCGCCGCGGAGACCGACGACGTCCTCGCCAACGGTCGCGCCAAGCTCGCCCGCAAGGGCTGTGACCTGCTGGTTGTCAATGAGGTGGGGGAGCGTAAGACCTTCGGTTCGGAGGCGAACGAGGCCGTCGTCCTGGCCCCTGACGGCTCCGAGACCCCGGTTCCCTACGGCCCCAAGGACGACCTTGCGGACACCGTCTGGGACCTCGTCGTACGGCGCTTCGCCTGAGCTTTCCGCGCGCCGGAGCGCGCGGGTGTCGCAGGTCACCAGGCCGGTGATACGAGACAGGATGCCCCAACCACGAGAACGCCGGATAAACTGACCGTGGACCCAGCGCCGAGCGCAGCTCTCGGCCGGGTCCGTCAATGATCAGCCAGCAGCCGCTGCAACCCCAGGGAGCGATGTGTCCCGCCGCCTGTTCACCTCGGAGTCCGTGACCGAGGGTCACCCCGACAAGATCGCTGACCAGATCAGCGACACCATCCTCGACGCTCTGCTGAGCGAGGACCCCACGTCTCGTGTCGCCGTTGAGACCCTCATCACCACGGGCCTCGTCCACGTCGCCGGTGAGGTGACGACCAAGGCCTACGCGCCGATCGCCCAGCTCGTGCGCGGCAAGATCCTCGAGATCGGTTACGACTCGTCCAAGAAGGGCTTCGACGGCGCCTCGTGCGGCGTCTCGGTCTCCATCGGCGCCCAGTCGCCGGACATCGCCCAGGGCGTCGACGCCGCCTACGAGGCCCGTGTCGAGGGCGATGAGGACGAGCTCGACAAGCAGGGCGCGGGCGACCAGGGCCTGATGTTCGGCTACGCCTGTGACGAGACGCCGAACCTGATGCCGCTGCCGATCGAGCTGGCGCACCGCCTTTCGCGCCGCCTGTCGGAGGTCCGCAAGAACGGCACCATCCCCTACCTGCGCCCCGACGGCAAGACGCAGGTCACCATCGAGTACGACGGCAACAAGGCCGTCCGCCTCGACACCGTCGTCGTCTCCTCGCAGCACGCGAGCGACATCGACCTCGACTCGCTGCTCGCGCCGGACATCCGCGAGTTCGTCGTGGAGCACGTCCTCAAGGAGCTCGTCGAGGACGGCATCAAGCTGGACACCGACGGCTACCGCCTCCTGGTGAACCCGACCGGCCGCTTCGAGATCGGCGGCCCCATGGGCGACGCCGGCCTCACCGGCCGCAAGATCATCATCGACACGTACGGCGGCATGGCCCGCCACGGCGGCGGCGCCTTCTCCGGCAAGGACCCGTCCAAGGTCGACCGCTCCGCCGCGTACGCGATGCGCTGGGTCGCCAAGAACGTCGTGGCGGCCGGTCTGGCCTCGCGCTGCGAGGTCCAGGTCGCCTATGCGATCGGCAAGGCCGAGCCGGTGGGCCTGTTCGTCGAGACCTTCGGCACGAACACCATCGACACCGACAAGATCGAGAACGCCATCGCCGAGGTCTTCGACCTCCGCCCGGCCGCGATCATCCGCGACCTCGACCTGCTCCGCCCGATCTACGCGCAGACCGCCGCGTACGGCCACTTCGGCCGCGAGCTCCCCGACTTCACGTGGGAGCGCACGGACCGCGTGGAGGCCCTGAAGAAGGCCGCGGGCCTGTAAGCACCGGTTCAGGCATTCCACAGGTGCCCGGCATCCCTTCGGGGTGCCGGGCACCTGTGCACCGGCCCGCCCCTGTCAGGGGGCGGGAGGCTGCTCCGCGGGGCCGAAGGGTGGCGGGGGTTCGTCCTCCGGGCCCGGGTCCGATTGCGTATCGAAGCGCTGCCGGATCGCCTGGGCGGTCTCATGGCGCGCGGCCCCTTGCGCGGCGTCGGCCACTCGGTCCACGAACAGCGCCCGCTCGGGATCGTCCTCGGCGAAGCCCATCACGAGCAGCATCCGGTCGAGTAGGTCGGTAGCGCTCACCTCGCCGTCGCCCTCCTCTTCTTCCTCGGGCCACGGCACCAGATGCCGGAACGGTTCCGGGACGTCCTGGTTGTTGGCCGCGGACGACAGCTGAGCCAGGAGGCCGATGTCCTTGACGGTCGTGTCGATGCGGTCGTCGTTCCTCGCCAGCCACCAGACCACTGCGCTGCCGGTGTCCTTGAGCACGTCGCCGCCTAGATAGGCGCGTTTGTTCCGTTCGTACCTTCGTTCGTGTTCCCAGACCGCTTCGTCCTTACGGACTCCGGAGAGCTTGGCGAGCCGTTCCCGGTCCTGCTCCGGCAGCGTGAGTTCGACGCTCTCGGCCATGGCGTACACGCGGCCGGACGGGTCCGGCAGCATGGTCCCCAGCTCTCCGTTCAGCTCATGCTGGACAAGTGTGCTCCGCCCGGGAGCCCGCTGGGTGGTGATCATGCGGGCCCGGGCCAGGACGGCGTCGATGGCGAGGGCGCCGGGATTGACGACCGGGGCGTCCGACGGGGCATCGACGGGGTGCCACCGCACGATGGCCGAGAGGATGAAGTCGTAGTCGGGGGTGTTGCTGGGCAGGGCCACGCGCATGATGCGCTGCTCCCGGCGCTCCAGCGGCGGAATCGGCAGGTCGGGTTCAAGCGTCAGTTCCCTCGGTAAAGGGTTCTTTCTGCGGCTGGAGATCCATGCGAATGCCGCCGGCCCCGCCGTCAGGGCGGCGGCAGCGGTGAGCCAGGCCCACAGGGGCCAGCCCAGGCACTTGCCTGCGATCACCAGCAGCAGTGCGCAGATGACGGTCAGGAAGAGAGTCACCGTCTTGTGGCCAGAGCTCATCGTGCGTTTCTCCCGTTGGGTGTCGCAGACTGGTCAGCCGCTCCGTAGTCCCTGAGCGGCATCGATCATGTGGAGCAGTCGTTGCGCTGTGCTCGCCCGCCGCGCCCGCTCCTCGGAGGCGGGCGCGGCGCGTGACCAGTCGCGTCCGGTCAGGTACAGGCGGCTCAGGAGAGCGCTCGATTTGTCTGCTGCCTCGACCAGAACCCGCAGGAGAAGGTCGCCGTGGTCCCCGTCGTTCGTCGCGGCGGACAACCAGCGCCCCACGAGGGATGTCCAGGTGTGAGGCGGATGTTTCCGGAAGAGCGAGTTCCAGCAGCCGGTCAGGTGGTGCCGTACACCGGGCTCGGTCAGGAGGGCGTGGGCGCGGGTACCGGAATTCGTGAGCAGATAAGGGTCTGCGGTTACGAGGAACAGATCCCGGTCAGCGGCCGAGTGAGTGTGTTCCAGTGCGCGGGCGAGCCGGTCGAGGAGCCGCCGCTGGGCACGGTGGTCAGCACGGACGAGCTGGACGAGGGCGTCATGGGCGATGCCGGGGGAGACCTCCTGGCGGCTCAGGTAGTGGAGGCGGACCATGGCCTGGTCGGGGTGGCGGACGGCCATGACTTCGCTGCAGACCTCGACCAGGACGGTGAAGAGCCCCTCGGAGAGGCGGCGCTCGAGCGCCCAGTAGTAGATCTTCTGCCGGAACGAGCTCCCCCACTCCTTTGACGTCAGGCCGTGTTCCAGCGCCTGGGCAGCCGCGCGCAGCCGTACGCCGTCCTTCGGTGAAGTGGTCCAGTGCTCCACCAGGGAGATCAAATCCCCCGACCGCTTGGTGCGCAGGCACTGCGCGGCGAATCGCTCGACGAGGCCGTCGCGGTCCTCCATGGTCAGGTCCGGCAGGCCGACGGCCTTCTCCACCCATGTCCGGAGACGGGGACGAAGACCGGGCATGGTCGTCCAGAAATGGGTTCGGACCGCCTCCGGCCAGCCGAGCTTTCGGAAGCGCACCTTGCCGTCGGCACCGGTGGTCGCGTCGATGGATTTGAAGCGCTGGGCGAGGTCGTCCTGCTCTAGTAGGGGAGCCTCTTCCGGCGGATGCTGCATGGTGTGCAGCAATTGCTCGGCCCCGAGGTGGACCGCGTCGGCGTGCGCTCCGTCCAGCATGGCGGTGGTCAGGAGCAGAGCCCGTTGGGGGCCCTCCCGGAGGGAGGCGACGTGATCGGCGACTTTCTGGTCCTGGTTCGTCACCGCACGGAACGCCTGCCCGCACCACTGCTCGAAGCCGTCCGACCCCTGGGCGGACGCTTTCGCACGCAGGATGTAGTGCGCGAGGGCGGCCACGTCGCGCAGGGGCGGCGTCCGGTCCAGGTAGGAGAGCACGATTTCCGGCAGGTGGCTGCCGGCCTCGGTGCCGCTCCCGTCCAGCCGGAGATAGCGCCTCAGCAGGGCTGTGGCTGGTGGCCGTCGGAGGTCTGCACAAAGGCGCTGGAGTCCATTGCTGTGCTGGTGGGCCAGGGGGTAGGGCGGAACGACCGCCAAGTGGGCCGCGTTCCTCCGGAGCGTGTCCTGGAAGGGTCCGAGTTCCGCCTGGACAGCGGTCCAGAGCTTCGCCCCGCCGGCCGAGAGGTCCAGGAGCAGGCGATCGCCTTGACCCACCAGGTCCGCGGGGAGAAGCGGGCCTGTCTCCTGTGGATCCGGGACCAGCTCCTGGAACGCGCCGCCCTTCTCGGCGAGCTCGTACAGCAGCATGTGGGCTGCGACGTTCCTTCCGCTGCCGGGCGGTGCGCACAGCATCACGATCCCGTTGCTGAGGAGTAGTTCGCGTGCTCTGCCCAGCCCGAATGGAGGGACGAACCGCTGGCGTAACCAGCGGACGTGGCTCTCCGCCACCGCACGGGGGGTCTGGCCCCGGGAGTTGGTCAGGAAGGAGAGGTTGTACTGGTCACCAGGGCCGGTGTGGACGGGGCCCTGAACTCCTTCGAGGAAGGTTCGGAGCCGGTCGTTCACCTGGCGTCGTCCTCACGGTCGGCCTTTCCACCGAAGCGGTGGTTGATGCCGCCGTTCACGTCGCCCGTCACGTACGTTGCACCATCACCCGAGACGGGGCCGGAGAAGTGCTGCGATTCGACGTACTGGTTCCCGTTGCCCGTGTGGACGGGACCTCGTGCGCCGTAGAAGGACGTCCCTACGGTGCCGTTGAAGTCCCGCGTCTGGACCGCCGTGCCCTGAGTGCCACCGCTGATGGAGTTATCGGCTCCGTCCGGCGTGCCGTCCTCGCGCTCGCGCGCATAACGGTCGGCCGCGCCCAGTTCCGGCACCAGTTCGGCCAGCGTGTCGCCGATGCGGGCGAGGTCCGCGTCCGCGTTCTGGTGGTCCAGCCGCAGCGACTGGAGATCGGCGAGGTGGGCAAGTTCCTCGGGTAATGCGTCGGCCGACAGCCGGTCCACCGTACGGCCGTCCAGAACGGGGAGGACGGGAATGCCCATCTCGCAGGCCTCCAGGAGCTCCCTGCGCACCCAGTCGTCGTGGTTGCGCAGCCGGGGATGAGCGGCCCACTGGGATCCGATGACAGCGAGCAGGATCGAGCTCCGACGCACGGCCCTCAGGAGGGCCGGCGGGAACGGCTCGCTCGGCTTGATGGTCTTGGAGGCGCGGAAGATCCTCTCGCTCCCGAAGCGGTCGGACAGCCGTGTTTCGATCAGGGTTGCGCTCTTCTCGCCGTCGCCGGTGCGGTAATTGATGAAGACATCGGGCATGGTGGTTCTCCTCCTCGGGTTCAGACGGATCTATCGGGTCCGGACGGCACGCAGGGCAGCAGTGAGCTCGGGGGCGAGCACACGCACCGACCCGTTCCGTGAGTGGCGGGCGAGCGTGCGCTCCAGGCGGCCGAGATCGGTTGCGACGGTCGCCGAACCGACGGAGACCGTGGTCCCCAGCAAGGGCCCGGCCACGTCACAAGCCCGGTCGACGTCACCGGCCGCGGCGTGGGCGAGGGCTTGGCGCAGCCCGTAGCGAGTGCGGGAGCGCAGGGCGCCGGCGGGTAGTCCGGCGACTTGTTCGTCCAAGCTCTCGGCGGCCTGCCGCGGTCGTCCCAGGTCGTACAGGCACCATCCGGTCACCATGGCGACCGGGTCGGTCAGGCTCGTGGTGCCGAGGACGGGCGAAACCTTGTCGGGGGAGGGGACAGCGAGGAGCCCGCGGGCGCGGTCCAAGCACCGCATGCACGCGTCGTAATCCCCGGCCAGTGCATGGCCCTGCGCCTCCCGCTGGGAGGCCAGTCCCGTGATACGGGGAGGCAGCCCGCCTGTCTGGGCCTGCTGGGCCAGGGCTACCGTCTCGGCACCGTCGCCCCGGTACAGGGTGATCAAGGCCCGGCGTACCAGGGCGTACGCGGCCAGGTCGTGGTCACCGCCTGCGGCAGCCATGTCGACGGCGCGCTGAGTCCACCACAGGGCGGATGTGTCGTCCCCCGTCTCCTGGACCAGCCAGCCGATGTATTCGGCGTAGCGGGAGGCGAGCCTCAGCAGGCCGTCGCGCGTCCGGGGGCCGGAGCGCTGCGCCAGGCTCCTCAACGTATGGGTCTGCGCGATCAGGGTCGGCAGCAGGACCTCGGGGCCTGCCGCCTGACCGAGCTTCCGGTACTGGGCGAAGAGGGACGCGTACGCCTCCAGCACAGTGGTGCCCTTGAGGTCCTCGGCCGGCCGTGGGCCGCCGAGCCCCAGCCGGACCACGGAGGCGGCGGCCCCTGCGACGACGTCCCGCCGTGGCAGGGGCCGGAACCAACTCGCTCCGTCCGGGGATAAATGCATCGACCACACCTCGTCATCCGTCGTGCTGCTCGTCTGCGCGGGCGGTGTCACGGACGCCCGCCCGGGCACCAGGGACACCAGTGCGCCACCGGCCTCCAACGCGGCGTCGCAGAGACGTGCCAGCTCCGGGCTCGGACGTTGCTGACCGCGTTCGACCTTGCTCAAATGGCCTTTGCTGAAGTGCACGCGTTGTGCCAGGGACTCGAGAGTCATGCCTGCGGCCAGGCGCATTCCGCGAAGCTCCGGGCCGAAGCGAGTCGGCTGCTCGAACACACGAACCTCCCCCACCGGTCGTCCCGGCAGCCGACGGGAAGCCGCCAGTCAGATTGCGATCCGCTGCCACGGACGAACAAGGCGGATGCCGAAGTTTCCTGTTTCCTCTTTGCGGCCCCGGCGGCAGGTAACAGCAACATCTCCGGGCTGTCGACAAGGCCTCGGCGGCCCTGCGCGCGGCCGGGGGCCGCTCCGTACGCCATCGGCGTTGTCAGTGGGGTCTGGTAGGACTGTGGCTGTGAGCAGCGAGAACGGGCGGAGCGGCGGAGCCCCGGAGCACGGGGAGCAGCTTGCGCTCATCCGGGAGAGCGTGCGCGAGGCGAAGGCCAAGGCGCCCAAGGCCAAGCCGCGCACGTGGCGGGGTGCGCCGCTGGCCAAGACGCTGCCCGTCGCGCGCGTGCTCGTCGACAAGGGCCCCGTGCACCTGGACCGGCTGTGGGACTACGCCGTGCCCGAGGAGCTCGACGCCGACGCCCGGCCGGGCGTGCGGGTGCGGGTGCGCTTCGGGGCCGGGACGCGCAATGTGCGCGGGGGGCGCCGGGAAGGCGGCGGCCTGCTCGACGGGTACATCGTGGACCGCGTGGCCGAGTCCGACTACCAGGGGCCGCTCGCCGCGATCGCGCAGGTGCTCTCTCCGGAGCCGGTGCTCAGTCCCGCGCTCTACGAGCTCTGCCGGGCGGTCGCCGACCGGTATGCCGGTTCGCTCGCCGACGTGCTCCAGCTGGCCGTACCGCCCCGGCACGCCCGTATCGAGGCCGAGCCGTCGCCCGAGCCGCTGCCGCCGCCGGGAGTGCCGGAGCCCGGGAGCTGGGCGCGGTATCCCACCGGGACGGCGTTCCTCGACGCCGTGGCCCGGGGGGACACCCCGCGGGCCGTGTGGACGGCCCTGCCCGGCCCGCACTGGCCGCGGGAGCTCGCGCGGGCCGCGGCGGCGGCGCTGTCGTCCGGGCGCGGTGCGCTGGTCGTCGTGCCGGACGGGCGGGCCGCGGCGCGCGTCGACGCCGCCCTCGGGGAGCTTCTGGGGGAGGGCCGGCATGTGCTGCTGACGGCCGAGCTCGGGCCCGAGGAGCGGTACCGCCGCTGGCTCGCGGTCAGCCGGGGCTCGGTGCGGGCCGTGGTCGGCACGCGGGCGGCGATGTTCGCGCCCGTGCGGGACCTCGGGCTCGTCGCCGTCTGGGATGACGGGGACTCCAGCCACAGTGCGCAGAACGCTCCGCATCCGCACTCCCGCGAGGTGCTCGTGCAGCGTGCGGTGCACGAGAAGGCCGCGTTCCTGCTCGGGGGCTTCGGCTGCACGGTGGAGGCCGCCCAGCTCGTGAACACGGGCTGGGCCCTGCCGCTCGCCGCCGCCCGCGAGATCGTGCGGGCCGTCGCCCCCGCCGTGCGGACCGTCGGCGACGTCGACGATTCGCGTGACGCGGCGGCGCGGGCCGCGAGGCTGCCCAGTCACGCTTGGCAGGCCGCCCGCGAGGGGCTCAAGCACGGGCCGGTGCTGGTTCAGGTGCCGCGGCGCGGCTACGTGCCCCGCCTGGGCTGCGAGAGGTGCCGCGAGCCCGCCCGGTGCGGGCACTGCGCCGGGCCGCTGGAGGCCGGCGACGCCGACGGCGCGCTGCGGTGCGGCTGGTGCGGGCAGGACGCGCCCCCGGGCTGGCACTGCGCGGAGTGCGGCGGCTCGCGGCTGCGGGCCCGGGTCGTGGGCGCGGGGCGCACCGCGGAGGAGCTCGGCCGGGCGTTCCCGTCCGTGCCCGTACGGACCTCCGGGCGCGATCACATCCTCGATACGGTGCCCGACCGGCCCGCGATCGTGGTCTCCACCCCCGGGGCGGAACCCGTCGCCGAGGGCGGTTACGCCGCTGCTCTGCTGCTCGACGGCTGGGCGCTGCTCGGCTTCCCCGACCTGCGGGCGGGGGAGGAGGCGCTGCGGCGCTGGCTGTCCGCGGCGGCGCTCGTGCGCGGGCAGGAGGACGGCGGGGTCGTCGTCGTGGTCGCGGAGCCCACGCTGCGGCCCGTGCAGGCGCTCGTGCGGTGGGATCCCGCCGGGCACGCGATGCGGGAGCTCGCCGACCGGGCCGAGCTCGGCTTCCCGCCGGTGTCCCGGATGGCGTCCGTCTCCGGGCCGCCGGGGGATGTCGCCGATCTGCTCGCGGCGGCGGAGCTTCCGGAGGATGCGGAGGTGCTCGGGCCGGTGCCCCTGCCCGTGACGGCCCCGGGCCGCCCGCGGCGGCCCGGCGATCCACCGCCGGGGGAGCGGTGGGACCGTGCCCTCCTCCGCGTCCGCCCCGGCCGCGGCGCGGCCTTGGCCGCGGCCCTCAAGACGGCCCAGGCAACGCGCCTCGCCCGCCGCGACGGCGAGCCGGTCCGGCTGCGGGTCGATCCCCCGGACATCGGCTGACGGGTCGCCTCCGGCGGGGGCGGTGCGGTTTTGCTTCCGCCGCTGCGGCGGGGACTCAAGCGGTCTCCGGGCTGCGTCCTTTGAATCCGCCGCGACGGTGCTCAGCCCGTTGTGGCGGGAGGGAAGTGTCCGGCACGGGGGCGTGGGCTTGCGGGGCCGGCTTTCTTGGGTCCGCCGCGACGGTGCTCGGCCCCCGCGGCGGGTTCCGGCGGTGCCGTAGCGACCCGGGGTGGGCTCGGCACCGCCGGTGGCGTTGTGCTTGGTTGCTCGCCGTTGCGGCGGGAGCGTGGTGCCCGGCGGGGCGTATGCGGCTGCGCTGCCGGGGCTCTTGGGTCCGCCGCGACAGTGACCCGCCCCGCAGCGGAAGTGACGTGCCCGGCACCGCGCATGCCCGGTTCGCCGCCCGCAGGGCTAACCGTTGCGCGGGCCCGGGAAGGCCGGGGGGCGTTCTTCGCGGTGGGCCGGGGGCGGGGTCTGGCCCGGGACCGTGCGGGCCGCCGGGACGACCGGCACCGGCGACGGCTCCGCCGTCCGGACCGCCTCCGGGGCCTCCGCGGACGCGGCCCCGTTCGTACGGCGCGCGCCGTAACGCCGGTGTACTGCCTGCTTGGTGACCCCGAGCGCCGAGCCCACCGCGTCCCACGAGAAGCCCAGCGAGCGGTCGAAGTCGACCGCGGCCGTCACCAGGGTCTCGACGCTGTCCCGCAGCTCCTGCGCCAGCCGTACCGTCGGCGCGGGAGCCCGCCCGTAGACGACGAAGCCGGCCGAGGGGCCGGTGCGCCGGGGGCGGTAGACATTGCCCAGCTGAGCGGTGAGGGTGCGCAGGGCGTCCACCTGCCTGCGCACCCGCTCGATGTCCCGGACCAACAGATGCAGGCTGGCCCGTGCCTGGGCGTCGTGGGTTGCGTGGTCGGCCATGAAGAAGCCTCTCGGACCGGCGGGGTAAAAGGACGGAAAATGACGAGAGTTGACGCGACGGCCGACGAGCGACGGAAGAGTCCCGCGGCGGCGGCGCCATTCGGTCAATCTCTCTTGACCACAACGCGCCATGGGCCACCGGGTCACGGTATGGGGGCGCACATCCGCCGGAATGAGGCGCGTGACTGTCCGTACGCCCCCCGGGCCAAAGGCCCCTTAGACTGGTGGGCCGTTCCGCTCGGCGCTCGAGGAGAGGTAGTTCGCCACCCATGAGGCTCGTCTTCGCCGGCACCCCCGAGGTCGCCGTTCCCGCCCTCGACGCCCTGCTCGCTTCCGACCGCCACGAGGTCGTCGCCGTCGTCACCCGGCCCGACGCCCCCGCGGGCCGCGGCCGCCGCCTGGTCGCGAGCCCCGTCGCCGAGCGCGCGGAGGAGGCCGGCATCGAGGTGCTCAAGCCGGCGCGCCCGCGCGATGAGGACTTCCTCGCCCGGCTGCGTGAGATCGCCCCGGACTGCTGCCCGGTCGTCGCCTACGGCGCGCTGCTGCCGAAGGCCGCCCTGGACATCCCCGCCCACGGCTGGGTCAACCTGCACTTCTCCCTGCTGCCGGCGTGGCGCGGCGCGGCGCCCGTGCAGCACGCGATCCTCGCGGGCGACGAGATGACCGGTGCCTCCACCTTCCTGATCGAGGAGGGCCTGGACTCGGGCCCGGTCTTCGGCGTGGTCACCGAGCACGTGCGGCCCACCGACACCAGCGGCGACCTGCTCACCCGGCTCGCGTTCGCCGGCTCCGGGCTGCTCGCCGCGACCATGGACGGCATCGAGGACGGCACGCTGAAGGCCGTTCCGCAGCCCGCCGAGGGCGTCTCCCTCGCCCCGAAGATCAACGTCGAGGACGCCCGGATCGACTGGTCGGCCCCGGCGCTCCGCGTGGACCGCGTGGTCCGCGGCTGCGCTCCGGCGCCGGGCGCCTGGACGCTCTTCCGTGGCGAGCGCCTGAAGGTCATGTCCGTGGCGCCCGCTCCCGGCCGGGCGGACCTCGCCCCCGGCGAGATCGGCGCCGCCAAGAACTCCGTGCACGTCGGTACGGGTTCCCACGCGGTCGAGCTCCAGTGGGTCCAGCCGCAGGGCAAGAAGCCGATGAAGGCCGCCGACTGGGCCCGCGGCGTCCGCATCGCCGCGGGCGAGCGGCTCGGCGCGGCCTGAGGGCGGCGCGGAGCGCAGGGCGCAAGCGGAGCACAGGGTAGGGCGCAGCACAGAGCGTAAGGCGGAGCGCAGAGGGCAGAGCGTAGGCTGGACACCTTCGCCACCACAGCCCCGGAGCACCTTTCGTGAACGACCGTCCCGCCCGCCGTCCCGCAAAGCCCTACCGCCGGCCCAAGAAGGACCCGGTGCGGATCCTCGCCTTCGAGGCGCTGCGGGCGGTCGACGAGCGGGACGCGTACGCGAACCTGGTCCTGCCGCCGCTGCTGCGCAAGGCCCGCGAGAAGGGCGACTTCGAGGCGCGCGACGCCGCGCTCGCCACGGAGCTGGTCTACGGCACGCTGCGCCGCCAGGGGACGTACGACGCGATCATCGCGGCGTGCGTCGACCGGCCGCTGCGCGAGGTGGACCCCCCGGTCCTGGACGTCCTCTCCCTCGGCGCCCACCAGCTGCTCGGCACGCGCATCCCGCCGCACGCGGCGGTCTCCGCCAGCGTCGAGCTGGCGCGCGTCGTGCTCGGCGACGGGCGGGCGAAGTTCGTGAACGCCGTGCTGCGGAAGATCACCGCGCACGACCTGGAGGGCTGGCTGGAGAAGGTCGCCCCGCCGTACGAGGACGACCCCGAAGAGCACCTCGCCGTGGTGCACGCGCACCCGCGCTGGATCGTCTCCGCCCTGTGGGACGCCCTCGGCGGCGGCCGCGCCGGCATCGAGGACCTGCTGGAGGCGGACAACGAGCGGCCGGAGGTCACGCTGGTCGCCCGGCCGGGCCGCTCGACCCCGGAAGAACTGCTGGCGGCCGTCGGCGAGGACTCCGCGCTGCCGGGCCGCTGGTCGCCGTACGCCGTGCGGCTCGCCGAGGGCGGCGAGCCGGGGGCGCTCGACGCCGTACGAGAAGGCCGGGCCGGCGTTCAGGACGAGGGCAGCCAGCTGGTCGCGCTCGCCCTCGCCTCCGTGCCGGTGGAGGGGCCGGACACCCGCTGGCTCGACGGCTGCGCCGGCCCCGGCGGCAAGGCGGCGCTCCTGGGCGCGCTGGCCGCCGAGCGGGGGGCTGCGCTGCTGGCCTCCGAGAAGCAGCCGCACCGGGCCCGCCTGGTCGGGCGGGCGCTCGCCGGGAACCCCGGCCCGTACCAGGTCATCGCCGCGGACGGCACGCGGCCGCCGTGGCGCGAGGGCGTCTTCGACCGGGTCCTCGTCGACGTGCCCTGCACCGGTCTCGGCGCCCTGCGGCGCCGCCCCGAGGCCCGCTGGCGCCGCCGCCCGGAGGACGTGCCGGGCTTCGCCCCGCTCCAGCGCGACCTGCTGCGGGAGGCGCTGCGCGCCGTGCGGGTCGGCGGCGTCGTCGGCTACGCGACGTGCTCGCCGCACCCGGCGGAGACGAAGGCCGTCGTGGACGACGTGCTCAAGCGGGACGGCGTGAGCGCGGAGTGGATCGACGCGCGCCCGCACATGCAGGGCGTCCCGGCCCTGGGCGAGGGCCCGGACGTCCAGCTGTGGCCCCACCTGCACGGCACGGACGCGATGTACTTGGCGCTGCTCCGGCGTACGGCGTAGCGACGCGGGCCGGTGCCCGCGCGCCGTTGCGGCGGGAGGTGAGGGCGCGGCACGCCCTCGTCTCCCCCCTCGTTGGGGAGGCCCCCGCACAACTGAGCGCAGGGGGCATGGCACGCTTAAGGCATGGCCGTGCAGATCAACCCCAGCATCCTGTCCGCCGACTTCGCCCGCCTCGCCGACGAGGCCGAGGCCGTCAAGGGCGCCGACTGGCTCCACGTCGACGTCATGGACAACCACTTCGTCCCCAACCTCACCCTCGGCGTGCCGATCGTCGAGTCGCTGAGCCGGGCCACGGACACCCCGCTGGACTGCCACCTGATGATCGAGGACCCGGACCGCTGGGCTCCGCAGTACGTGGAGGCCGGTGCCGGGTCGGTGACCTTCCACGCGGAGGCCGCCGCCGCGCCGGTGCGCCTCGCGCGGGAGATCCGGGCGAAGGGCGCCCGCGCGTCGATGGCGCTGAAGCCGGCGACGCCGATCGAGCCGTACGAGGACCTGCTGCCCGAGCTGGACATGCTGCTGATCATGACGGTCGAGCCCGGCTTCGGCGGCCAGGCGTTCCTGGACATCATGCTGCCCAAGATCCGCCGCACCCGGGAGCTCATCTCGAAGCACGGCCTCCAGATGTGGCTGCAGGTCGACGGCGGGGTCTCGGCGGAGACGATCGAGCGGTGCGCGGAGGCCGGCGCGGACGTGTTCGTGGCCGGATCCGCCGTTTACGGTACGGAGGACCCGGCGGCTGCCGTACGGGGCCTGCGCGCCCAGGCGGAGCGCGTTGCCGCCGGTGCGGCCCAGGCCTGCGGGCACTGAGCGGGCTGCCGCGCTCGCCCGAAATGCTGAGCGCGAAGGTCAGGGTCTGATCAAGGACCGCCGTTTCTGACAGGATGACGGTGGAGTCCAAGCTCGAACAGTGTGAGAACAGTGAGGAGACGGTGGTGTCGACGGGCCGTTCAGCCACGCCGATGGGGCCCGCCGAGCTGGTGCAGGCGGCGGCCATGGCCCGCCGCTTCTACCTCGAGGGCAAATCGAAGATCCAGATCGCCGAGGAGTTCGGCGTGAGCCGCTTCAAGGTCGCCCGGGTGCTGGAGACGGCGCTCGAACGCGATCTCGTGCGGATCGAGATCCGGGTCCCCGCCGAGCTGGACGCGGAGCGCTCCGACGCGCTGCGCGCCCGCTACGGCCTGCGCCACGCGGTGGTCGTCGAGTCGCCCGCCGACGCCGCGGACGACGCGCCCGACCCCGAGAACCTCGGCGAGGTGGCTGCGGACCTGCTCGGCGAGCTGGTGCACGAGGGCGATGTGCTGGGCCTGGCCTGGGGCCGCTCGACCATTCACATGGCCGCGGCGCTGCACCGGCTGCCGCCGTGCACCGTCGTCCAGCTCACCGGCGTCTACGACGCGGGCACGGCCGAGCGCGGCTCGGTCGAGGCCGTGCGGCGCGCCGCGCAGGTCTCCGGCGGCGAGGCGCACCCGATCTACGCGCCGATGCTGCTGCCGGACCCCGCCACGGCCGCCGCGCTGCGCGGCCAGACGGGCATCGCCCGCGCCTTCGACTACTTCGACAAGGTGACGGTCGCGGCGGTCTCGATCGGCTCGTGGGCGCCGGGCATCTCGACCGTCTACGACATGCTGACGGAGGAGGAGCGGGCCCACTACGCGTCCCTGGGCGCCGCCGCGGAGATGTCCGCGCACCTCTTCGACGCCGAGGGCCGCCGGATCGGCCGTGACCTGGGCGAGCGCTGCATCACGGTCGAGGCGGACCGGCTGCGCCGGATACCGGAGGTCGTCGCGATCGCGGGCGGCCGGCGCAAGGCGGCGGCGATCGGCGCGGTGCTGCGGTCCGGGCTGGTCACGAGCCTGGTCACGGACACCACGGCCGCCGACTACCTCCTCAGCGAAACGGGCCCGGGCCCCCGCCCGGCCCTCGACCGGGCGGACCCGGACGGTTCGTGACGGCGGGGAACGCCGTCACCCCACGCCACGACGTAAAAGCAGGCAAGCCGGGCGCCTCGGGCGAAGCCACAGAGCTCGTCCGGGGCGCTTGGCCGAAGTCACAGAATGCGACGCCAGTTCGCCACGACGCCCCGCAATCGTGGATGATGGGTCCAGGAACCTCAGCCCGATCCGGCCTCGGCCCGGTCTGACTCCCCACCCGCTCCGTACGTAAAATCGCAGGTGAGAGAGCCAGTATGCGTTTCCTTAATGACCAGAAGCCGCCGTACGACCTCACGTACGACGATGTGTTCATGGTGCCGAGCCGCTCCGCGGTCGGCTCCCGCCAGGCGGTGGACCTCTCCGCCCAGGACGGGACCGGGACCACCATCCCCCTCGTCGTCGCCAACATGACCGCGATCGCCGGCCGCCGCATGGCGGAGACCGTCGCGCGCCGCGGCGGCATCGTCGTCATCCCGCAGGACATCCCGATCGAGGTCGTCACCGACGTCATCTCCTGGGTCAAGAGCCGCCACCTCGTGCTCGACACCCCGATCGTCCTCAGCCCCGCCCAGACCGTCGCCGACGCGCTGTCCCTGCTGCCCAAGCGGGCCCACGGCGCCGGCGTCGTCGTCGACGCGGACCGCCGCCCCCTCGGCGTGGTCACCGAGCACGACCTGACCGGCGTGGACCGCTTCACCCAGCTGTCCGAGGTCATGTCGAAGGAGCTGCTGCTCCTCGACGCCGACATGGACCCGCGCGAGGCCTTCAACCAGCTCGACGCCGCCCACCGCAAGCTCGCCCCCGCGGTCGACAAGGACGGCCGCCTGGCCGGCATCCTCACCCGCAAGGGCGCCCTGCGCGCCACGCTCTACACCCCCGCCACCGACGCGGACGGCAAGCTGCGCATCGCCGCCGCCGTCGGCATCAACGGCGACGTGGCGGGCAAGGCCAAGGCCCTGCTGGAGGCCGGCGCCGACACGATCGTCGTCGACACCGCGCACGGTCACCAGGAGTCGATGATCGCCGCGATCAAGGCCGTCCGCGGCCTCGACCCGCAGGTCCCGATCGTCGCGGGCAACATCGTCGCCGCCGAGGGCGTGCGCGACCTCATCGAGGCCGGCGCGGACATCATCAAGGTCGGCGTGGGCCCGGGCGCCATGTGCACCACCCGCATGATGACCGGCGTGGGCCGCCCGCAGTTCTCCGCCGTCCTGGAGTGCGCCGCCGAGGCGAAGAAGTACGGCAAGCACGTGTGGGCCGACGGCGGCGTCCGTCACCCGCGCGACGTGGCGATGGCCCTGGCCGCCGGCGCGTCCAACGTGATGATCGGCTCCTGGTTCGCCGGTACCTACGAGTCCCCGGGCGACCTCCAGCAGACCGCCGACGGCCGCTCCTACAAGGAGTCCTTCGGCATGGCCTCCGCGCGCGCCGTGCAGAACCGCACCTCCACCGAGTCCGCCTACGACCGTGCCCGCAAGGGCCTGTTCGAGGAGGGCATCTCCACCTCGCGCATGTTCCTCGACCCGGCCCGCCCGGGCGTCGAGGACCTGATCGACTCGATCATCGCGGGCGTCCGCTCCTCCTGCACCTACGCGGGCGCCGGCTCCCTGGCCGAGTTCGCCGAGCGTGCCGTCGTCGGCGTCCAGAGCGCCGCCGGCTACGCCGAGGGCAAGCCGCTGCACGCCAGCTGGCAGTAGTCCGCACCCTGGAAGGGGCGTGATCCGGTTCGCCGGGTCGCGCCCCTTTTTCGTTGCCCATGTACCGATTCATAACGCGACGTGCAACGATCGCCCGCTCTGGACCCCCGGACGCAATGATCAGCCGGGCATACGCAAGAATGGTGCATTACGAGCGCGGGCCCTGACCTCGTAGGGTCTGCGCAGAACGTGGAGTGGCGGGTACCGCTTGCTCGGCGGTACCCCCTCGCTACGGGTTTGCTCTGTCATGCCCCAGCGCACCCCGGGTGCCGCCGTGGGCCGCCGCTTCCTGACCGGCATCCCCCGACCGGCAGGTCATGAACGGAGCAACCCCGTGTTGGACCAAGGCACCGCGCCCCCCGTCACCGGTGACAAGCGGCCCTCCCCGCCGCCCGCCACCGGCCTCGGCGCCCGCCTGATGCGCCGCAAGCCCGTCGAGCGCCTGGTCGCCGAGGGCGGCCAGGGCGAGGGCGGCACCCTGCGCCGCTCGCTCGGCATGTGGCAGCTGACCATGATCAGCATCGGCGCCACCCTCGGCACCGGCATCTTCGTCGTGCTCGGCTCGGCCGTCCCCGACGCCGGCCCCGCCGTCGTGATCTCCTTCGTGCTCGCCGGCGTCACGGCCCTGTTCTCGGCCCTGTCCTACGCCGAGCTGGCCGGCACCATCCCGGTCTCCGGATCCTCGTACTCCTACGCCTACGCCACCCTCGGCGAGATCATCGCCTGGGTCTGCGGCTGGTGCCTGATCCTGGAGTACGGCGTCTCCGTCGCGGCCGTGGCCGTCGGCTGGGGCCAGTACCTCAACGAGCTCCTCGACGGCACGATCGGCGTCACCATCCCGGACGCGCTGGCCAACCCGCCCGGTACGGACGGCGGCATCTTCAACCTGCCCGCCCTGCTCGTCGTGCTGCTGTGCATGGCCTTCCTGATCGGCGGCGCCAAGGAGAGCGCCCGCGCCAACACGATCATGGTCGGCGTGAAGATCGTGGCGCTGCTGCTCTTCTGCGCCGTGGCCTTCACCGGCATCCGCGCCGGCAACTACACGCCCTTCATGCCGCTCGGCCTCGGCGGCGTCAGCGCCGCGGGTGCCACGCTCTTCTTCTCCTACATCGGCTTCGACGCCGCCTCCACCGCCGGTGAGGAGGCCAAGAACCCGAAGAAGGACCTCCCCAAGGCGATCATGCTGTCGCTGCTGATCGTCACGGTGCTCTACGTGCTGGTCGCGGCCGTCGCGGTCGGCGCCATGCCGTGGGGCGAGTTCAAGGGCTCCGAGGCCGCGCTCGCCGGGATCATGAAGGACGTCACCGGCATGAGCTTCTGGGCGGTGCTGCTGGCCGCCGGTGCCGTCATCGCCATCGCCAGCGTCGTCCTCACCGTCCTGTACGGCCAGACCCGCATCCTCTTCGCGATGTCCCGCGACGGCCTGGTCCCCAAGGCCTTCTCCAAGGTCAACCGCAAGGGCGTGCCGCTGGCGAACACCGTCATCGTCTCGCTGTTCTGCGGTGCCCTGGCCGCCGCGGTCCCGCTCGGCAAGCTCGCCGACGCCACCAGCATCGGCACGCTCTTCGCCTTCGCCCTGGTGAACGTCGCCGTCATCGTGCTGCGCTTCACCCGCCCCGACATGCACCGCAGCTTCCGGGTGCCGCTCTCGGGCGTGCGCTTCCGGGTGGCCGGCGTGCAGGTGCCGCTCGGCCTGGTCTTCCCGGTCCTGGGCTTCGCGATGTGCCTCTACATGATGCTCAGCCTCGACGCCATCACGTGGGAGGTCTTCGGCGGCTGGATGCTCGTCGGCCTGGTGGTCTACTTCGTCTACGGGATGCGGCGCTCGCGGCTGGCCACGGGTGAGGTGGCCGTGGCCGCTGCCGGGGCCGTCCCGGCGGCGGAGGCCGCCACGAAGGCCGCTTCGAAGACCGGTCCGAAGACCGGCGCCAAGGCCGGTGTGAAGGCCGGAGCCAGGACCGGCGCGAAGGCCGGGGCCAAGACCGGCACGAAGGCCGCCGCTCCGGCGGAGAAGGCCGCGGCGGCCAAGAAGGCCGCTGGGGCCGGGAAGGCGTCCGGCTCCGCGGGCACGCCCGGCCCGAAGGCCGCCGGCAAGGGCCGCCCGAAGCCGCAGAAGAAGGCGCGCGGCAAGCAGGCCCAGGCGAAGACCGGCGAGGAGAAGTAACTCCTTCCCCGGCGACTCAGTGAAACCGCACCACCGCTCCCGGCCGTCCGGGGGCGGTGGTGCTGCGTTCGGGTCGGGGACACGGCCGGGGACGTGATCTACTGCTCGTAGCAGCAGATGGTTACCCGTAGAAATGTGATCCACCCGCCGTGCGATTGAATGAGCTCGACGAACGCATCGTGCATGCCCTGGCCGAGGACGCCAGGCGCTCCTACGCCGACATCGGCGCCGAGGTCGGCCTGTCCGCGCCGGCCGTGAAACGGCGCGTGGACCGGCTGCGCGCCGAGGGCGCCATCACCGGTTTCACCGTCCGTGTGGACCCCGCGGCGCTCGGCTGGGAGACGGAAGGTTTCATCGAGATCTACTGCCGCCGGAACACCTCCCCCGAGGCGATCCACCGCGGCCTGTCGCGCTACCCCGAGGTGGCCTCCGCGTCCACGGTCACCGGCGAGGCGGACGCCCTCGTGCAGGTCTTCGCCTCCGACATGCGCCACTTCGAGCGCGTGCTGGAGCGCATCGCGGGGGAGCCGTTCGTCGAGCGCACCAAGTCGGTGCTGGTCCTCTCCCCTCTGCTCCGCCGCTTCAGCTCCGGCGCGCCTTCCTAGCCGGAGGCGCCACCCGGCTCGTGACGGGCCCGGTCCTTCATCCTCCGCCGCGACGGCGATCAAGTCCCCACCACACGCTCCGGCGGTGCCGAACCCGCCCCCGCGGGGGTCCTGCCTACCCCCCGGTAGGCGCCACGCAACGAATCGCGCCGAAACCGCGGAAAGGCGCAACGAATCGCTCACCCTCGCGCAACGGACGCGCCTTGTCCGGTCATGACGGCGGCCCGTACCGTCAAGGCGTCTTAACGCACGCCCCGCAGGGGCACCCGCGCCACCCCCGTCCGACAGGTGAAGTGAGGCCGCATGACGCCGTCGCGTATCGCGCTGTACCAGGGCCCCGCCGGCGTCCCCTCCTCCACCTCGGACAGCCTCGCCGCCCTCGACGACGCCGCCCGCCGGGCCGCCGCCGCAGGAGCCCGGCTGCTGCTCACCAACGAGCTGTTCCTCACCGGCTACGCCCTCGGCGCCGCCGTCGCCGACCGCGCCGAGACGGCCGACGGCCCCGGCGCCCGCGCCGTGGCGCGGATCGCCGCCGAGCACGGCCTGGCCGTCGCCTACGGCTACCCCGAGCGCGACGCGGACGACCCGGACACGCTCTACAACGCGCTCCAGCTCGTCGCCCCCGACGGCGCCCGCCTCGCGAACTACCGCAAGACCCACCTCTTCGGCGCGTACGAGACCGCCCACTTCCGGCCCGGCACCGACCCCGTCGTGCAGGCGGACTTCGCGGGCCTCCGCCTCGGCCTGCTGATCTGCTACGACGTCGAGTTCCCCGAGACCGTACGGGCCCACGCCCTGGCCGGCACCGAGCTGCTGCTCGCGCCCACCGCGCTGATGCGCCCGTACGAGATCGTGCCGCAGAGCGTGATCCCGGTGCGCGCCTGGGAGAGCCAGCTGTACATCGCCTACGCCAACCGCTGCGGTGACGAAGGGGAGTTCTCCTTCGCCGGCCTCAGCTGCCTCGCCACCCCCGACGGGACCGTCCGGGCGCGGGCCGGCCACGGCGAGGACCTGATCACCGCCGACGTGGACCCGGCGCTGCTGAAGGCCTCGCGCGCCGAGAACACCTACCTGAGCGACCGACGGCCGGAGCTGTACACCTCGCTCGTCTGACCCCCACCCCGCACCGCCCCGCCCCGCGCCGCCCCAGAGCCGCAACCCCCACTTCCGCAGGAGAGTTCAGCCGATGACGTCCATGGTGCCCAACGCCGCCCACGACGAGCCGTCGGAGCCGGTCCTGCCGCCGATCACGATGGTCGGCCCGGACTTCCCGTTCCCCTACGACGACTTCCTCGCCCACCCGGCCGGGATCGGTCAGATACCGGCGACCGAGCACGGCACCGAGGTCGCCGTCATCGGCGGCGGCCTGTCGGGCATCATCGCGGCCTACGAGCTGATGAAGATGGGCCTCAAGCCCGTCGTCTACGAGGCCGACAAGATCGGCGGCCGGCTGCGCACCGTCGGCTTCGAGGGCTGTGACCCCTCGCTGACCGCCGAGATGGGCGCGATGCGCTTCCCGCCGAGCTCCACGGCGCTGCAGTACTACATCGACCTGGCCGGCCTGGAGACCAAGCCGTTCCCCAACCCGCTGGCGCCCGACACCCCGTCGACCGTCGTCGACCTCAAGGGCGAGTCGCACTACGCGAAGACCATCGACGACCTGCCGCCGGTCTACCGCGAGGTCGCCGACGCGTGGAACGCCTGCCTGGAGGAGGGCGCGGACTTCTCCGACATGAACCGCGCCCTGCGCGAGCGCGACGTGCCGCGCATCCGGGAGATCTGGGCGAAGCTGGTCGAGAAGCTCGACAACCAGACCTTCTACGGCTTCCTGTGCGAGTCGGAGGCGTTCAAGTCCTTCCGGCACCGCGAGATCTTCGGCCAGGTCGGCTTCGGCACGGGCGGCTGGGACACCGACTTCCCCAACTCCATCCTGGAGATCCTGCGCGTCGTCTACACCGAGGCGGACGACCACCACCGCGGCATCGTCGGCGGCAGCCAGCAGCTCCCGGAGCGGCTGTGGGAGCGCGAGCCGCAGAAGATCGTCCACTGGGCGCCCGGCACCTCGCTGTCCTCGCTGCACGGCGGCGACCCGCGCCCGGCCGTGACCCGCCTGCACCGCACGGCCGGCAACGGCATCACGGTCACCGACGCGACCGGCGACATCCGTACGTACAAGGCGGCGGTCTTCACCGCCCAGTCGTGGATGCTGCTGTCGAAGATCGCCTGCGACGACTCGCTGTTCCCCATCGACCACTGGACGGCGATGGAGCGCACGCACTACATGGAGTCCTCCAAGCTGTTCGTGCCGGTCGACCGGCCGTTCTGGCTGGACAAGGACGAGGAGACCGGCCGGGACGTCATGTCGATGACGCTGACCGACCGGATGACGCGCGGCACCTACCTCCTGGACGACGGGCCCGACAAGCCGGCCGTCATCTGCCTCTCGTACACCTGGTGCGACGACAGCCTCAAGTGGCTGCCGCTGTCCGCGAACGAGCGCCTTGAGGTCATGCTGAAGTCGCTCGGCGAGATCTACCCCAAGGTCGACATCCGGAAGCACATCATCGGCAACCCGGTCACCGTCTCCTGGGAGAACGAGCCCTACTTCATGGGCGCGTTCAAGGCGAACCTGCCCGGCCACTACCGCTACCAGCGGCGCCTGTTCACGCACTTCATGCAGGACCGCCTGCCGGAGGACAAGCGCGGGCTCTTCCTCGCCGGCGACGACATCTCCTGGACGGCGGGCTGGGCCGAGGGCGCCGTGCAGACCGCGCTCAACGCCGTGTGGGGCGTCATGCACCAGTTCGGCGGCGAGACCGACCCGGCGAACCCGGGCCCCGGCGACCGCTACGACGAGCTCGCGCCGGTCGAGCTCCCGGAGGACTGAGCCCCTTCCTCCAGGGCCTCGGAGGCTTCCCCGGCCTCCGCGGCCTCCCCGGACCGAGGACCCCCGGCCCCCCAGCCGGGGGTCCTCACCCCAGGGGCGTGAGCAGGCAGCGCCCCACCAGCCCGACGCTCGCGTCGACCCGCTCGGTCAGCTCCTCCGCCACGTCGGGCAGCCCGCGCACCGCCCACAGTGCGCGGAAGGACGCCCACGCCCCGCGCCGCGCCGCCTGCAGGGACCACGAACCCACCAGGTGCGTCAGCGGATCGGCGACGTCCAGCAGATCCGGGCCGGGCATGAGGTCCTCCCGGATCCGCTCCTCCATGGCGACCAGCAGGCCGCCCACCCGGTCGAAGTCCGCCTCCAGTGCGTATGGCTGGAGGCGCAGCGCCCGGCACGTGTCGACGAGGGCCAGCGCGAGGTCGTGCCCGATGTGGGCGTTGATGCCCGCGAGGGCGAACTGCAGCGGCCGGACGGCCGGATGGCCGCGCAGCTGGAACAGCGGCCGCCAGCACGCGGGCGGCCGGCGGCCCGCCGCCACGTGGTCGACGGCGGCCAGATAGCGCGCCGCGAACCGCACGGCGAGCTCCGTGGCCGCCGCTCCCTCCCGGAACCCTCCGGCCTCCGCCTGCTCCCCGACCCGCTGCGTGACCGACAGATACACGCGGTTGAAGACATGCACCCCGTCCCGCGGGGGGAGCGCTCCGTCCAGCATCCGCATCTGCGCCAGCACGTCCTCGATCCCGGCCGGCGCCGCGGGCTTCGCCCAAGTCAGCGTCATGCACACAGAGTGACACGCGAATACGCAGAGTAGGGAGGCGGGTGCGGTAGTTGACCGGAACGGATGAACGGGCAGGGCCTCCCGGCATATGCCCCGCCGGCGTAAGCGCGCAGGTCCGCGAAGCCGTACCCCCGCGCCCGCGCACCCGCGACGATCCGCGGAAGCGCGAGCGCGTCGAGCACCGGCCCGCCGTCCTTGCTGCCCACGTGCATCTGGATCACCGCTCCCGGCCTCAGCGCGTCCAGGGCCCGCCGCACCGCCTCGTCCACCGTCATGCCGCGCGAGGCGCCGAGGTAGCCCTTGGTGTCGGCCGTGAACTCGAGGTCCGCGAAGCCCAGTGCGTTGACCGCCGCGATCCCGCGGGGCGTGGTCGCGCTGTAGGGGAAGCGGAAGAACGGCAGCGGCTCCGTACGCCCCGCCGCGCGGATCGCCCGGTCCGCCCGCAGCACCTCCGCGGCCGTCTCCTCGGGGTCCAGCCGGTCGAAGTGCGGGTGGCTGTACGAATGATTGCCGAGCCCGAACCCCTGCGCGGCCATCGCCCGCACCGCCCCCGGATGCCGCTCGGCGAACCGCCCGGTCGGGAAGAACGCCGCCGGCACCCCTTCCCGCCGGAGCGTCGCCAGGACGTCGCCGATCCCGGCCTCGTCCCACGCCGCGTTGAACGTCAGCGCGACGAGCGGCCGGGACTCCGGCAGGAGCCTGACCTCCTTGCCGAAGAGCTCGCTCACGGGGCGCGGTTGCGCCCCGTGAGCCGGGCGCGACGGCACCCCCGCAAGCATCCCCAGAAGAGCCGAAAGGAGCGCCGCAAGGGCGAGCGGCCCGCGCGGAACCGGTCCGGTGAAAGGTCTCATACCGGCTCAACGCGGGCACGGCCCGAGGCGATACGGCGCCCGACCGGCGGTCCTTCAGCCCGCCATGGCCTCCGCCTCCTGCTCCTCCGGGACGCGCGGGTCCGCCAGCCGGGAGCGCGGAGCCACCGACGGCACCGGAGCGCGGCGGTGCGCCGGGTCGCGGACCTCGCCCACCAGCTTCTCCAGCACGTCCTCCAGCGCCACCAGGCCCAGCACCCGCCCCGACGCGTCCGTGACCGCCGCCAGATGGGAGGCGGCCCGGCGCATCACGGTCAGGGCGTCGTCCAGCGGCAGCTCGGCCCGGACGGTCTCGACCCGCCGCCAGACCCGCTGCGGCACCGCGCGCTCGCGGTCCTCCAGGTCCAGGACGTCCTTGACGTGCAGGTAGCCCATGACGGCGCCGCCCGCCGCGCACACCGGGAAGCGGGAGTAGCCGGTCCGCACCGTCAGCTCCTCGATCTGCCGGGGCGTGACGGACGGGTCGACCGTGACCAGCGACGCCGGGTCGAGGAGCACGTCGGTGACCAGGCGGCTGCCCAGCCCCAGCGCGTCCTCCAGGCGCTGCTGCTCGGCCCGCTCCAGCAGGCCCGCCTGGCGCGAGTCCGCCACCAGGTGCGTCAGCTGCTCACTGGTGAAGACGGCCTCCACCTCGTCCTTGGGCTCGACGCGGAAGAGCCGCAGCACGCCGTGCGCGCACGCGCCCAGCAGCCGCGTGACCGGCCTGCACACCCGGGCGAACGCCACCAGCCCCGGCCCCAGCCACAGCGCCGCCCGGTCGGGCGCCGACATGGCCAGGTTCTTCGGCACCATCTCGCCGATCACCAGGTGCAGGAAGACCACGACCGCGAGCGCGATGACGTACCCCAGCGGGTGGATGAGCCCGGCGGGC
This sequence comes from Streptomyces sp. SCA2-17, assembly GCF_044336695.1. Taxonomy (NCBI): domain Bacteria; kingdom Bacillati; phylum Actinomycetota; class Actinomycetes; order Kitasatosporales; family Streptomycetaceae; genus Streptomyces; species Streptomyces sp. SCA2-17. Next base: position 747,479 of record NZ_CP117521.1, on the reverse strand, counting down.
ATCCGCACCGCCTCGAAGACCGGCTCCAGCAGCGCCGCCACCGTCGGCTCGGCGACCGCGCCGAGCGTCAGGGAGCAGACCGTGATGCCGAACTGGGCGGCGGCCATCATCTGCGGCAGGCTCTCCAGGCCGGTCAGGACCGTACGCGCCCGCCCCGAGCCCGCGGCCGCCTTCGGCTCGATCTGGCTGCGGCGCACGGACACCAGCGCGAACTCGGCGCCCACGAAGAAGCCGTTGGCGAGCACCAGCAGCGCGGCGAAGAGGAGTTGCAGCACGCTCATCGCGCCTCCCCCCTGCCCGCGAGGGCGCGCGCGAAGCGCACCCGCTCGGCCCGGTGGTGGGCGACCCGGCGCACCGAGATCCGCCACCCGGGCAGCTCGGCGGCGTCGCCCGCCGCCGGGATGCGGCCCAGCAGGTCCGCGACGAGACCGGCGACCGTCTCGTACGGCCCGTCCGGCGCCTCCAGGCCTATGCGGCGCAGGGCGTCGACCCGGCAGCCGCCGTCGGCCTCCCACGCCGCCCGCCCGTCCTCGCAGGCCACGGGGGCCAGTTCGGGCCGGTCGGCGTCCTCGTGGTCGTGCTCGTCACGGACCTCGCCGACGAGCTCCTCGACGATGTCCTCCAGGGTCACCACGCCCGCCGTGCCGCCGTACTCGTCGACGACCACGGCTATCGGCTGCTCGCTGCGCAGCTGCTCCAGCAGCGGCTGCACCGGCAGCGTCTCCGGCACCAGCACCGGCGGCACGGAGATCCGCCCGACCGGCGTGCGCAGCCGCTCGCCGGACGGGACCGCGAGGGCGGCCTTGAGGTGGACCATGCCGACGATGTCGTCCAGGCGCTCCCGGTAGACCGGGAAGCGCGAGAGCCCCGTGGCACGGGTGAGGTTGAGGACGTCCTCGGCGGTCGCCGAGGACTGCAGCGCGCTGACCTTCACGCGGGGCGTCATCACGTGCTGCGCGGTGAGGTCGCCGAGGGAGAGGGTGCGGACGAACAGGTCCGCGGTGTCCTGCTCCAGGGCGCCGGCGCGCGCCGAGTGCCGGGCCAGGGAGACGAGTTCGCCGGGGGTGCGGGCGGAGGCCAGCTCCTCGGCGGGCTCGACGCCGAGTGCCCGGACGAGCCGGTTGGCGACCGCGTTCAGCAGGGTGATCACGGGCCGGAAGAAGTGGGCGAAGGCGTGCTGCGGCCCGGCGACGAACCGCGCGACCTGCAAGGGCCGGGAGACCGCCCAGTTCTTGGGCACCAGCTCCCCGATGACCATCTGCACCGCGGACGCCACCAGCATGCCGGTCACGACCGCCGCGCCGGGCGCGGCCCCCGCGGGCAGCCCGGCCGCGGCCAGCGGCCCGGTGAGCAGCCGGCCCAGGGCCGGCTCGGCCAGCATGCCGACGACCAAGGAGGTGATGGTGATGCCGAGTTGGGTCCCGGAGAGCTGGAAGGAGAGCTCGCGCAGGGAGGCGGCGACGGTGCGGGCCCGGCGGTCGCCGCCGGCCGCGGCCCGTTCGGCCTCCGGCTTCTCGACGGTCACCAGACCGAACTCGGCGGCGACGAAGAAGCCGTTCGCCAGGATGAGGAGGAGCGCTGCCGCGAGCAGCAGCAGGGACACGGTGATGCTCATGCCGCCGCCTCCACGATGCGGGCGGCGGCGCGGGTACTACAGGACGATCCGTCCATTGCCGGAGGGAGTCACTCCTCGGGTCGCAGGTGTCCCGCGGGCCGTGCGGGTGCCACGGCCGGTTCCTCGTGCGGGACGGGGCACGTGTGTGCCCGTGGGCACCAGAGTAATCAAGGAACCGCGCCCACCGCCGGGCCTGCCTGCCGGCGATCAGGTGGCGATCAGGTGATCAGGTGGCGGAGCTGCCCGTGCCGTGCTCCTCCACCAGGGCCCGCAGCGCCCGGGCGTCGGCGACGGCCCGGTCCTTGGCGATGCCGGGCTGGATGCCCATGGCCGGCAGGGTCGTGCCGTCGGACAGGTCCAGATGGACCCAGGCGTCGCCCGGGCGCAGGGTGACCCGGACGATCTGGGCCCACTCCAGCCGCCGCTTGGTGGTCAGGTTCACCACCGTGACCCCGTCCTGCGCGGCGACGACCTTGGGCCGGCTGAGCAGCGCGAGGAACGCGAAGACCAGCAGGCCGGTGCCGATGAAGGAGGCCCGGTCCCCGGCCGTCGCCGTGTCGAGCAGGAAGGACACCGCCGTGAGCACGACGAGCAGGGCGGTGCCCAGGCCCATCAGCACGACCCGGGTGCGGGTCGGGCGGAAGGTGACCGGGAGCCCGGGCAGGCCGGACGGGGATACGGGCGTGGACACGTCGCTGGTGGCTCTCGCTGGGTGGGGAGGGGCCGGGCCGGTCAGAGGCGGCAGGCGTGGATGTTGGTGGTGAGGATGGCGCGGGCGCCCAGCTCGTACAGCTCGTCCATGATGCGCTGGGCGTCGCTGGACGGGACCATCGAGCGGACCGCGACCCAGCCCTCGTGGTGCAGCGGGGAGACGGTCGGCGACTCCAGGCCGGGGGTCAGCGCGACGGCGCGCTCCACGTGCTCGACGCGGATGTCGTAGTCCATCATCACGTAGCGGCGGGCGACGAGGACGCCCTGCATGCGGCGGAGGAACTGCTGGACCTTCGGGTCGCCGGCCGGCGCGCCGGAGCGGCGGATGACGACGGCCTCGGACTCCAGGATCGGCTCGCCGATGATCTCCAGGCCGGCGTTGCGCAGGGTGGTGCCGGTCTCCACGACATCCGCGATGATCTCGGCGACGCCGAGCTGGATGGCCGTCTCGACCGCGCCGTCGAGGTGGACGACGGAGGCGTCCACGCCGTTGTCGGCGAGGTGCTTGGTGACCAGGCCGGAGAACGAGGTGGCGACCGTCATGCCGCCGAACTCGCTGACGTCCTCGGCCGTGCCCGGGCGGGTCGCGTAGCGGAAGGTGGAGCCGGCGAAGCCGAGCTGCATGATCTCCTCGGCCTGCGAGCCCGAGTCCAGCAGCAGGTCACGGCCGGTGATGCCGATGTCGAGCTTGCCGGAGCCCACGTAGACGGCGATGTCGCGGGGGCGGAGGAAGAAGAACTCGACGTCGTTGGCCGAGTCGACCAGCACGAGCTCCCTGCGGTCCTTGCGCTGGCGGTAGCCGGCCTCATGGAGCATCGCCGACGCAGGCTCGGAGAGAGAACCCTTGTTGGGAACGGCGATGCGCAGCATGAGGTCGGTTTCCTTTGTGCGTGAGGCTGGTGCGGGGGATGTGCAGGGTGGTGCGGTAATGCAGCGGTGATGCAGTGGTGCTGATCAGAGGTGGGCGTAGACGTCGTCCAGCGAGATCCCGCGGGCGACCATCATCACCTGAACGTGGTACAGCAGCTGGGAGATCTCCTCGGCGGTGGCGTCGGCGCCCTCGTACTCGGCGGCCATCCACACCTCGGCGGCCTCTTCGACCACCTTCTTGCCGATGGCATGGACGCCCTTGCCCACCAGCTCGGCGGTGCGGGAGACGGCGGGATCGCCGGTGGCCTTCTGCTGGAGCTCGGCGAAGAGCTCCTCGAACGTCTTCTTGGACATGGTGCGTCCTACCCTACGGGGTCCGCCCCCGCCGTCAGTGCCAGGGCTCGGACACCGAGCGCAGAAGCACCGCGGTGGCGACCGCGGCGGTGACCGCCTCGTGGCCCTTGTCCTCGTTCGAGCCCTCCAGGCCGGCCCGGTCCAGGGCCTGTTCGTCGTCGTCACACGTGAGGACGCCGAAGCCCACCGGCACCCCGGTGTCCACGGACACCTGGGTGAGGCCCTGGGTGACGCCCTGGCACACGTAGTCGAAGTGGGGCGTACCGCCGCGGATGACGACGCCGAGGGCGACGATCGCGTGGTAGCCGCGGCCCGCGAGGACCTTCGCGGCGACGGGGAGCTCCCAGCTGCCGGGCACCCGCAGCAGCGTCGGCTCGTCGATGCCGAGGTCGTGCAGCGCGCGCAGGGCGCCGTCGACCAGGCCGTCCATGACCTTCTCGTGCCACTGCGCGGCGATCACGGCCACCCGCAGGTCCTGGCAGTTCTTCACACTCAGCTCGGGGGCGCCCTTGCCGCTCACTCTTCCACTCTCCTCGTTCGGTGTGTTCCGGTACCGGTCACTGGTTGGTGTCGCAGGCGGAGGCGTGCGCGCCGTCCAGCCAGGGCAGGTCGTGGCCCATGCGGTCCCGCTTCGTGCGCAGGTACCGCAGATTGTGCTCCCCGGCCTGGACGGGCACGGGCTCCCGGCCGGTGACGGTCAGCCCGTGGCGCGCCAGGGCCTCGCTCTTGCCGGGGTTGTTGGTCATCAGCCGCAGCGAGCGGATGCCCAGGTCGGCGAGGATCTCCGCGCCCGCCGCGTAGTCCCGGCCGTCCGCGGGCAGGCCCAGCTCCAGGTTGGCGTCCAGCGTGTCGCGGCCGTCCTCCTGGAGCTCGTAGGCGCGCAGCTTGGGCAGCAGGCCGATGCCGCGGCCCTCGTGCCCGCGCAGGTAGAGGACGACGCCGCCCTCGGCGGCGATGCGCTCCATCGACGCCTGGAGCTGCGGGCCGCAGTCGCAGCGCAGCGAGCCGAACACGTCGCCCGTCAGGCACTCGGAGTGGACGCGCACCAGCACGTCCTCGCCGTCGCCGAGGTCGCCCGCCACCAGGGCGATGTGCTCGACGCCGTCGGCCGCCGAGCGGTAGCCGTGGGCGCGGAAGTCGCCGAAGGCGGTGGGCAGCCGCGTCACGGCCTCGCGGCGCACGCCGGGCACCGCGGGGGCCCCGGGCGCCTCGGCGGCCGACGCCTCCACGGCGCGGCGGTGGGCGATCAGGTCCTCGATGGAGATGATCGACAGGCCGTGCTTGCGGGCGAACGGGACCAGCTCCGGCAGCCGCAGCATCGCGCCGTCCTCGCCGGCGATCTCCACGATCGCGGCCGCGGGCCGCAGCCCCGCCAGCCGGGCCAGGTCGACCCCGGCCTCGGTGTGGCCGTTGCGGACCAGGACGCCGCCGGGCTTGGCGCGCAGCGGGAAGACGTGCCCCGGGCGGACGAAGTCGCCCGGGACGGCGGCCGGGTCGGCGAGCAGCCGGATGGTGACCGCCCGGTCCGCGGCCGAGATGCCCGTGTCCGTGCCGTGCGCGCGGGACGCGTCGACGGAGACGGTGAAGGCGGTGCGCATGGACTCGGTGTTGTCCGCGACCATCTGCGGCAGGTCGAGCCGGTCGACGTCGTCCTCCTCCAGCGGTACGCAGATCAGCCCGCGGCACTCGCTCATCATGAAGGCGACGATCTCGGCGGTGACCTTCTCCGCGGCGACGACGAGGTCGCCCTCGTTCTCGCGGTTCTCGTCGTCCACGACGACGACGGGCCGGCCGGCGGCGATGTCGGCGACGGCACGCTCGACGGGGTCGAGGACGAGCTCACCGACCGGGGCGAAGGCATCAAGGACGGTCATACCCCTACTCCTTTGTTCTCCCCCAGGCTTCGCCCGGGGGCACCCCCACCGCCCGGGCGGCGCAGAGGTGCGGGTTTCGTTGTCGGCTGCAGCCCGGCGGCCGCCCGTGCGTCGCTCACGAGAGTGCTCCTTCCAGTGCGGCAGCGCCCGTACGGGAACGCAGCCACCAGTCGCGCATGCCCCACAGGACGAGGGCGAGGTAGAAGACGTAGACCAGGCCGGAGAAGGCGAGGCCGCTGCTGAAGGCGAGCGGGACGCCCACGACGTCGACCAGCAGCCAGGCCACCCAGAACTCGATCAGCCCGCGGGCCTGGGCCACCATCGCGGCGAGCGTGCCGACGAAGATGTACGCGTCCGGCCAGGGGTTCCAGGACAGCTCCGGCAGGGCCGTGAACAGGCCGCCCACGGCGAGGGTGCCGAGCGCCGTGCCGCCCAGCAGCGCCGCGCGCTCGCGCCAGGTGGCGAAGCGGACGGCGATGGAGCCGTCCTGCGCCTCCTGCTTGCCGCGGTGCCACTGCCGCCAGCCCCACACGGCCACGCCGATGACGAGGAGCTGCTTGCCGACCCCGCCGCTGAGGTGCGCGGAGGCGTAGGCCGCGACGAGGACGACGCCCGAGAGGAACTGCACGGGCCAGGTCCATATGGAGCGCCGCCAGCCGAGGGCGAGGGCGGCGAGCCCGATGCTGTTGCCGATCAGGTCGGACCAGATGACGTGCTGCCCGAAGGCGCTGAACGCCTCCGCGGTGAGCCAGTTCAGGGCGCTCATGCGACGGGGCCCCCGGCCTGGCCGGCGCCGCCGCCGAGCAGCCGCTCGACGTACTTGGCGAGGACGTCCACCTCGAGGTTGACGAGGTCGCCGGGCTGCTTGATGCCGAGCGTCGTCAGTTCGAGCGTGGTGGGGATGAGGCTGACGGTGAAGAAGTCGTCCCCGGCCTCGACCACGGTGAGGCTGATGCCGTCGACGGTGATGGAGCCCTTGTCGACGACGTAGCGGGCGAGCTCCGCCGGCAGGCCGATCTTCACGATCTCCCAGTGCTCGCCGGGGATCCGCTCCAGCACCGTGCCCGTGCCGTCGACGTGGCCCTGGACGAGGTGGCCGCCGAGACGGCCGCCGAGCGCCATCGGGCGTTCGAGGTTGACGCGCGAGCCCGGCACGAGGGCGCCGAGGCTGGAGCGCTTGAGCGACTCGGCCATCACATCCGCGGTGAACTCGCCGCCGGCGGTCTCCACGACGGTGAGGCACACGCCGTTGACGGCGATCGAGTCGCCGTGCTTGGCGTCCTCGGTGACGATCGGGCCGCGGAGCCGGAACAGGGAGCTGTCGCCGAGGTTCTCGACGGAGACGACCTCGCCCAGTTCTTCGACGATTCCGGTGAACACTGTCAGTTCTCCTCAGGGGCGGTGGGGACTGCGGTGATCCGCAGGTCGGGCCCGAGCCGGGCGACGTCGGTCACCTCGAGGCGCAGGGCCCGGGCGATGGTGCCGACGCCGGCGTCGCCGAGGGCGGCCGGCCCGGCGCCGAGCAGGGCGGGAGCGAGATAGCCGACGACGCGGTCCACGGCGCCGGCGGCGAGGAAGGAGCCGGCGAGGGCGGGGCCGCCTTCGAGCAGGACGGAGCGGACCCCGCGCCCGTACAGCTCGGTGAGCAGCGCGGGCACGTCCAGCCCGCCGCGGCCGGCCCCGGCGCGGGGCAGGCGGACGACGTCCACGCCCGGGAGGTGGCCGGTGTCCGCGTCCTCGCCGGCGGCGATCAGGGTGGGGGCCGCGTCGTCGAGGACGCGCGCGCCGGGCTTGACGGAGGCGTGGGTGTCGACGACGACGCGCAGCGGCTGCACCGCGGCGCCCCCTTCGAGGAGCTCTCCGCGTACGGCCAGGTGCGGGTCGTCGGCGCGCAGGGTGCCGGAGCCGACCACGACCGCGTCGGCCTCGGCACGCAGCCGGTGGACGTCGGCGCGGGAGGCGGCCGAGGTGATCCAGCGGCTGGTGCCGTCGGCGGCCGCGCTGCGCCCGTCGAGCGTGGCGGCGTACTTCCACGTGACGAAGGGGCGCCCGCGGCGGACCGAGGAGAGCCAGGCGATGTTGCCGGCGACGGCCTCGTCGGCGAGGAGGCCGCCTTCGGTGGCGATGCCGGCGGCGTGCAGGGCGGCCGCGCCGCCGGTGGCGTTGCCGGTGGGGTCGGCGACGGCGTAGACGACGCGGCCGACGCCGGCGTCGATCAGGGCCTGGGCGCAGGGGCCCGTGCGACCGGTGTGGTTGCAGGGTTCGAGGGTGACGACGGCGGTGCCGCCGCGCACGTCGTGGCCCGCGGCGGACGCCGCGGCGAGGGCTTCGACCTCGGCGTGCGGCCCGCCGGCCCGGCGGTGCCAGCCCTCGCCCAGGACGGCGCCCTGCGGATCGAGGATCACGCAGCCGACGACGGGGTTGGGGCTCGTCGCGCCAAGGGCGCGAGCGGCGAGCGCAAGGGCGCGTCGCATCGCGTCTGCTTCGGTCGCGGTGGCCACCGGGTCCTCCTGCCTCTTCGGGCACGGACTCCGGGGCTGTCGTACGGGACGACGATATGAAGCGGGTACGCCACAGCGGGGGACACCACGGCCCCTGACGGAGCCGTACGGGAGGGGCGCCCGATGAAGGGGCCGCCACCTGCGACGGTGTGCCGATGCGTGCCCGCCGCGCACTGCCTCCCATCCGGACTTTAACCGTCGGTCCAGGAATTTCACCTGGTCAACCGGCCGCTGGCTGCGGACGGGTCGCGGACTGTAACCGCCGGTTCGGACTTTCACCGACCCCGGAGTGCGCTGCGTTTCGTAAATGTCAGGTCATGCTACATGCGGTCGGCCGGCGGCTTCTCGAAACCGCTGGTCGACGGAACGAGCCTACGCCGGGCCGCGGCGCGGTGTCCACGGCGATGTGACGCACTGGACACGGCTCGCGACGGCGCTCCCGCGGCGGCCGCGGTGGAGCTTCGGGCTCCGGTTCCCGGACTTGGTCCGTACCTATTGACGCACTGGTCTAGTCCTCTTAACCTCTGCCACACCTCCGAGGAGTACGGCCCGGCGGTACGCGCGCACCACGGGCCACAGCACGTCGCACACCCCCCACGCACCGCTCTTTTGAGCCCCCCACTGGAGGACCCGATCGTGTTGTTCCGCAAGAGACCCCTCAGCCACCTCAGATCCCGCGCCCGCAGGAGCGCAGCCCTCGCGTCGGCGGGCACCGCTCTGGCCGGGCTGCTCGTGGGCACCCTGGCCGCGACGGCCTCGCACGCCGAGTACGCCGAAGACAACGCCGCCTGCCGCCCGGACGGCCTCTACGCCACCCCCGGCACCGACGTCCCCTACTGTTCGGTCTACGACTCCGCCGGCCGCGAGAAGATGGGCGCCGGCCACCAGCGCCGCGTCATCGGCTACTTCACGGGCTGGCGCACCGGCAAGGACGGCACCCCCGCCTACCTCGTCCCCGACATCCCCTGGGACAAGGTCACCCACCTCAACTACGCCTTCGCGCACGTCGGACCCGACGACAAGATCTCCGTCGGGGCGGACGGCCCGTCCAACCCCGCGACCGGCATGACCTGGCCCGGCGTCGCCGGCGCCGAAATGGACCCGGCCCTGCCGTACAAGGGTCACTTCAACCTCCTGACCACGTACAAGAAGCAGCACCCCGGCGTGAAGACCCTCATCTCCGTCGGCGGCTGGGCGGAGACCGGCGGCTACCTCGACGAGAACGGGAAGCGCGTCGACTCCGGAGGCTTCTACAAGACGGCCACGAACGCCGACGGCTCGGTCAACCAGGCCGGCATCGACACCTTCGCGGATTCGGCCGTCTCCTTCCTCCGGACGTACGGCTTCAACGGCGTCGACATCGACTACGAATACCCGACGTCGATGAAGGACGCCGGCAACCCCAAGGACTGGGCCCTCGCCAACGCCCGGCGCGGCGGGCTCAACAAGGGCTACGCGGCCCTCATGAAGACGCTCCGGCAAAAGCTCGACAAGGCCGGGGCGGCCGACGGAAAGCACTACCTCCTCTCCGTCGCCGCGCCCTCCTCCGGATATCTGCTGCGCGGAATGGAGACGTACCAGTCCACGCAGTACCTGGACTACGTGAACGTGATGTCGTACGACCTGCACGGCGCCTGGAACGAATTCGTCGGGCCCAACGCCGCGCTCTACGACGACGGAAAGGACGCCGAACTCGCCAAGTGGGGCGTCTACACCACCGCCCAGTACGGCGGCATCGGCTACCTCAACGGCGACTGGGCGTACCACTACTTCCGCGGCGCCCTGCCCCCGGGCCGCATCAACCTCGGCCTGCCGTACTACACGCGCGGCTGGAAGAACGTCACCGGCGGCACGAACGGCCTGTGGGGCACGGCGAAGACCACGTCCTGCCCGGCCGGATCCGGCCTCACCACCTGCGGCGACGGCGCCGTCGGCATCGACAACCTCTGGCACGACAAGGACGACGACGGCAAGGAGTCCCCGGCCGGCTCCAACCCGATGTGGCACGCGAAGAACCTGGAGAAGGGCGTCGTCGGGGACTACGCCGCGCGGTACGGCTTCCCGGCCGGCACCAAGCTGACCGGCACCTACGTCCGCAGCTACGACGCCACGCTCACCGCGCCCTGGCTCTGGAACGCCGAGAAGAAGGTCTTCCTCTCCACCGAGGACGAGCAGTCGGCCAAGGCCAAGGCCCAGTACGTCGTCGACAAGGGCCTCGGCGGCACCATGATCTGGGAACTCGCCGGCGACTACGGCTGGAACGCCGCCAAGGGCCAGTACGAACCCGGCAGCACGCTCACCACCGCGATGGACGACGCGTTCAAGAGCGCGCCCGCCTACGGGGCCCGGCGCGCGACGACCGACCTGCCCGCACAGGCGCTCGACATCGACGTCAGCCTCACGAACTTCCCGCTCGGCGACAGCAACTACCCCATCAACCCGAAGATCCACCTCACGAACCGGACCAAGGCCACCCTGCCCGGCGGCACGGAATTCCAGTTCGACTACGGGAACTCCGCGCCCGGCAACGCCAAGGACCAGTCGGGCTGGGGGCTCAAGGTCATCCGCAGCGACCACACCGCCGGCAACAACATCGGCGGCCTCAAGGGCGACTACAACCGGGTCTCCGTGAAGCTCCCGGCCTCTCAGCCGCTCGCTCCCGGCGCCTCCGCGGACCTCGACTACGTCTACTACCTGCCCGCGGCCACCCCCTCGAACTGGAGCGTGACCTTCGGCGGGAAGACGTACGCCCTCGCCGGCGACCTGGCCCGCGGGACGACCGTCGTCGACCCCGGCGGCACCACTACCCCCACCCCGACGGGCACGCCGACCGGCACCCCCACCGGCAAACCGACCGGCGGCACCTGCACCGCACCGCAGTGGGACAAGGGGGCCGTCTACAACGGCGGCGCCACCGTCGCCTGGAAGTCCCACTCCTGGAAGGCCAAGTGGTGGACCCAGGGCGACGAGCCCGGCACCACCGGCGAATGGGGGGTGTGGCAGGACCAGGGCGCCTGCTGAACCCGGCCGTGCACGGTCGGCGGGCCCGCGCGGGGGGTCGACCCGCGCGGGCCCCGTCCGGAAGGATGTCGGCCCATGGGCGCCGGAGAAGGGGACACGGGCCGCACCGACGACGGCCGGCTGCGCCGGGCACGGTTCGCCGTGGCCGCGGTGTTCGCCGTGCACGGCGCGGTCACCGGCAGCTTCGCCACCCGCGTCCCCTGGATCCAGAGCCACCTGGACCTCGGCTCCGGGGCGCTGGGCCTCGCGCTCGTCCTGCCCGCCGTCGGCTCCGCGTGCGCCATGCCGCTCGCGGGCCGCGTCAGCCACCGCCTCGGCTCCCGGGCCGCGCTCCGCCTGCTCCTGGTGCTGTGGTGCGCCTCCCTGGCACTGCCCGCCCTCGCGCCGGGGCTGCCCGCGCTCTGCGGGGTGCTCGCCGTCTACGGCGCGACGGCCGGCATAGCGGACGTCGCCATGAACGCCCTCGGCGTGGAGACCGAGGAGCGGCTGGGCCGCTCGATCATGTCGGGCCTGCACGGGATGTGGAGCGCGGGCGCGCTCGCGGGGTCGGCCGCCGGCACGGTCGCCGCGCACGCGGACCTCGACGCCCGGGTCCACCTGGGCTGCGCGGCCGCGGTGCTGGCCGTGCTGGGCGCGGCGGCCTGCCACTGGGTCCTCGACCTGCGCGCCGCCGGCGACGAGCACCCGCCGCCCCGGTTCACGCTGCCCCCGCGCGCGGCGCTGGTCATCGGCGCCGTGGGCTTCTGCGCGGTCTTCGCCGAGGGCGCGAGCCTGGACTGGTCGGCCGTCTACCTCCGGGACGTCATCGGATCCGATCCGGGCGTGGCCGCGGCCTGCACCACGGCCTTCACGTGCACGATGGCCCTCGCCCGCTTCGCGGGCGACCCGGCCGTGCGGCGCTTCGGGCCCGTACGGACCGTCCGCGCGAGCGGGGTGCTGGCCGCGGCCGGCGGGCTCCTGGTGGTCACGGCGCAGGGCGCGCCGTCCGCGATCGCCGGGTTCGCCCTCCTCGGGGTGGGCGTCGCCGTCGTCGTCCCGCTGGCCTTCGCGGCGGCGGGGCGCAGCGGGCCGGCGCCGAGCCGGGCCATCGCGGGCGTCGCGACGATCACGTACACGTCGGGGCTCGTCGCCCCGGCGGCCATCGGCCAGATCGCCCGGGCCGGCTCGCTCGTGGCGTCCTTCGGCCTGGTGACGGCGCTGGCGGTGGGGCTGGTGGTGGGGGCGGGGGTGCTGCGCACGCCGGAGAGAACGGCGGTGACGACTGCGTTCCTGCGGGCGCCGTCGAAGACGGAATGAGGCCGGATCCGATCCGGCGGGCCCGGTCCGGCACCGCAGGGCCGCCACGTCGTGGTTTTGCTCCGTTGCGGCGGTGACCCTCCGGGCCGTGCTGCCTATGGCTTCGCGTACGTTCACGGCCACCCGCCCGGAGGGCGAAACGCCGGACGGGCCGGGCGGCGGACCACGAGGGTCCGTCGCCACAGCCCGTGCCGTGGTTGTGTTGCGCTACTGCTGCGGTTAGAGGATGCCGCCGAGGAGACCCCAGCCGCCGCCCCAGCCGCCCCAGCCGCCCCAGCCGCCGTGGTGGTGGCCGCCGCAGCTGCGGTTGCAGTCGTCCCAGCCCCAGCCGCCGTGGCCGCCGCGGTGGCCGCCCCAGCCGCCGCCCCAGCCGCCGCCCCAGCCCCAGTCGTCCCAGCCCCAGCCGTGGTCGCAGTCGTCGCGGTCGTGGTGGCCCCAGCCACCGTGGTGGTGGCGGCCGTGGTCGTGGTCGCGGCCGTGGTCGCGCCCGTGGTCGCAGTCACGGTCGCGACCGTGGTCGCGCCCGTGGTCACGGCCGTGGTCGCGGCCGTGGTCGTCATCGTCGTCGCGGTCGTGGTCCCAGGCCTGGACCGCCGGCGTGGCGGGGGCGGCCTGTGCCATCCCGGCGGCCGGGACGATGGCGACGGCGGCGATGACGGCAGCGGCCGCTGCGCGGCCGGCGAGCTTACGCATATGTGTCTCCTGAGTTGCAGGAATCGGACAATGGCACCGATACCGTGCACGGAGCTGAGAAAAGCATGAGAAGCCGGTCATACAGTCCTACGGGCGATCGATTGCGCCGGTTGCAGCACACCCCGCGGTTCCGGCGGCCGGTCCGTGGCCTACCGCCCCGGGGGAGGTGGACCGGAGCACCGTCCGGCCCGGCTTAGCATGAACCGGATCACCCCCCACTCGACCTTTCGGGAGCATCCATGGGCCTCGGCGTGCGCTGGACCCTGCACGGTGACGGGCGCACCCCCGCCCCGGGCGCCGTCGTCCGGCCGGACGAGCGGCTGTCGTGGCCGCGCACCGCCGGGCTCGGCGCCCAGCACGTGGTCGCGATGTTCGGCGCCTCGTTCGTGGCCCCGGTCCTCATGGGCCTGGACCCGAACCTCGCGATCATGATGTCGGGCGTCGCCACGATCCTCTTCCTCCTCGCCACCCGCGGCCGGGTGCCCAGCTACCTGGGATGCAGCCTCTCCTTCGTCGGCGTCGCCGCGATCATCCGGGCGCAGGGCGGCGGCAGCGCGGCCGTCACCGGCGCGATCTTCGTGGTCGGCGTGGCGCTCCTGCTCAGCGGCCTGGTCGTGCAGAAGTTCGGGGCGCGCATCATCCACGCGGCGATGCCGCCCGTGGTCACCGGCGCCGTGGTCATGCTGATCGGCTTCAACCTGGCGCCGGTCACGGCCCGTACGTACTGGCCGCAGGACCAGTGGACGGCGCTGCTGACGATGCTCTTCACCGGCCTCGCCGTGGTGTGCCTGCGCGGCTTCTGGTCGCGCGTCGCGATCTTCCTCGGGCTGCTCTTCGGCTACGCGGTCTCCTGGCTCTTCGACCGCCTCTTCGGCAAGATCCACTCGGTCAACGGCGGACCTGAGGCGGTCGACCACTGGCGCCTGGACCTGTCCGGCGTCTCGAAGGCCGACTGGATCGGCCTGCCGTCGCTGCACGCGCCGAGCTTCGGCTGGTCCGCCGCGCTGGTGGCGCTGCCCGTCGTCATCGCGCTCATCGCCGAGAACGCGGGGCACGTCAAGGCCGTCGGCGAGATGACCGGCGACCGGCTGGACGACAAGCTGGGCACGGCGATCTCCGCGGACGGCTTCGCGACCATGCTCTCCACCGCGGTCGGCGGCCCCGCCAACACCACGTACTCCGAGAACATCGGCGTCATGGCGGCCACCCGCGTCTACTCCACCGCCGCGTACTGGGCCGCGGCCGGCTTCGCCCTGCTGTTCGGTGTCTGCCCGAAGTTCGGCGCGGTCGTCGCCGCGATCCCCGGCGGCGTGCTCGGCGGCATCACCGTCATCCTCTACGGCATGATCGGCCTGCTCGGCGCGCAGATCTGGGTCCACAACAAGGTCGACCTGCGCAACCCGCTGAACCTCGTGCCCGTCGCGGCCGGCGTCATCATCGGCATCGGCGGTGTCAGCCTGAAGATCAGCTCCAACTTCGAGCTCAGCGGCATCGCCCTGGGCACGATCGTCGTCCTCTCCGGCTACCACGTCCTGCGCGCCCTGGCCCCGGCCCACCTCAAGGCCCAGGAACCCCTGCTGGACGAGGGAACGAGCAGCTACGACGCTGCCGCGGACGCCGCTGCCGCGGACGCCGCTGCCGCGGGGGAGAAGGAAGCGGGGTAAGGCGGCTTCGGCACCGCCGGTGCGCGCCGTCGTGCCTTCTCGCCGTTACGTCGCCGGATCCTGCGGGTCGCGAGACCCGTCCCGCCGCGCGCCCCAGCCCGGACCCGACAGCACCTCCCCGTAGGCCTGCATCAGGTCCGGCAGCCGCAGCGTCGCCAGGTCGTCGCGCGTGGGCGTGCCGGGATAGCCCGACAGCCGCAGATCGCGGTAGGCGCAGCTCTTCTCGTACAGGGTGCGCAGGAAGCGGCCGTTGCCCAGCTCGTCGATCCAGCCCTGCGCGACCACGTGCGCGCTGATGCTGCGCAGCTCCTCCAGGGCCTCCTCGTCCCAGCTGTCGCCGTTCTCCGCGGCCAGCACCTCGCCGATGCTGGTGAGTTCGGCGGGGCGGTAGCTGGGGAAGTCGACGCGGGTGGTGAAGCGGGAGCCGAGGCCGGGGTTGGTGGCCAGCAGCCGGTCCATGCCCTCGGGGTAGCCGGCGAGGATCACCACCAGGCGGTCGCGGTTGTCCTCGGCGCGCTTGAGCAGCACTTGCAGCGCCTCGTCGCCGTAGGCGTCGCCCTTGGAGTAGCCCGAGTTGGAGAGGCTGTAGGCCTCGTCGACGAAGAGCACCCCGCCGAGCGCGGAGTCGATCAGCTCGTTGGCCTTGACCGCGGTCTGGCCGAGGAACTCCCCGACGAGGTCCGCGCGCTGCGCCTCCACCAGGTGGTCCCCGCCGAGCAGCCCGAGGGCGTAGAAGACCCGGCCGAGGATCCGGGCGACGGTGGTCTTGCCGGTGCCCGAGGGGCCGGAGAAGACGAAGTGCCGTTTGGGGGGCTGTACCGGCAGGCCCTGGACGGCCCGCAGCCTGGCCATGTGCAGCTGCGCGGAGAGCGCCCGCACCTGCCGCTTGACCGGCTCCAGGCCGACCATCCGCTCCAGCTCGGCGAGGGCCTTGGCGAGCAGGACGGGGTCGGAGGGCCCGGCCACGGCCTTCCCGCCGGGCTGGGCGGGCACGCGGACCTTCCGGCGTATGTCGTCGGGCCCGGCGTCCGCCTGTACGGTGCCGGCCGGCCCGGGGTCCGTGCCGGTGAGCACGTCACGGCCGTCGAGGAGGTCCGGGGCGTCGGCCGCGGCGTCGGCGTAGGCGGCGGGCGGGGGCGGCGCGGCCGGCTCCTCGCCGGACCCGCCCAGCGGCACCGGCGACAGGTCCAGCTCCTGGTCCAGGCCGTCCCCGTCGGCGATGGCGGTGAGCCGCGCCGACGTGTCCATGAACGCCGGGTCCACGCGGTGCACGGCGCGGTACAGGGGGAGCGCCGCGGCGCTGCGGCCGGTGCCCTCGTGGGCGCGCGCGAGCCAGTAGCGCAGCTCCTTGCGCTGGGGCTGCTCGCTGCGGCAGCGCATCAGCGCGGCGGACAGCAGCGGCTCGGCCTGCCCGTACATCTCCAGCCGCACCCGGGCCATGCCGCCGAACAGGCCGGCCTCGATGCCGAGCAGCGGATCGTCCAGGAGCGGCTCGGTGTGCCGCAGCAGCTGCTCCCAGTCCTTGACGAGGTAGGCGCGGCAGGCGTGCAGGAAGCGGGCCTGGGGGTCGGTCTCGACGGGCGGGCAGCCGGCCAGCGCGCGGTCCAGCTCGGGTACGTGACGGCCGTCCAGCCAGTGCGAGGCGTGCGCGAGGAGCAGGTCGCGGCCGGTCTCCAGCACGGGCTGCACCCACCAGCCCAGCCAGTACCAGGAGTTGAGGGTGCGCCGGTGGCGCGTGCGCTGCTCGCCGAAGCGGTCCCGGTGGCGGTACATGCGCAGCAGCGCGGTCGTGGTGTCGGCACGCAGCGCGTGCAGGCCCAGCCAGGCGTCCGCCATGCCGGGGTCCGCCCGGACCGCGGCCCGGAACTCCTCCTCGGCCTGTGCGTACGCGCCCATGGTGTAGGCGTCGACGGCGCGCAGCCAGGCGAGATCGGCCGGGGCGGGTGAGCCCTGCATGCCGAAATCCATCACGTCCCCCACAAACCGTGCCCCCGTAGCGTGCTGCCCGGCGAGTGCCGGGCACGCCTTGCCGAACCGCTGTGCTGTGGACGGGAGTTGACCAGTGTGTGCCAGTGCACCCGCCGATAGGTGCACCGAGTCGCATCGTACCTGCGCCGTTGGTCCGGGCCGAAGGGTGCGGCACCGCAGTTCGCCGCGGACGGCGGCGAGAGGCGGCGGGAAAGGCGTTCTTGAAGACGCGGCGGACCGCTCCGTGCGATGGTCACCCAGGGTGAGGGGCTCGGTGGAGCAAAGTGCCCAAAAGGAGGATTCCGGAGTGGTACGAAGCCCCCGATCACGGGGGAACAACCGGGGGCTTCGCGTCCGCGGGCGGCCTCCAGCGGCCGCACAATGAGAACGTAAGTCCTGTACGCCCCGTCGGTCAAGCGGAGTTGGTGCAGTATCCGGGGATCCGGCCGGGATGCCGGCCGGGCCGCCCGAAGTCGTTCACGCAGTGTGATGATCAGGCGCGTCCGGGGCCCGTCCGGGCCGTCCCGCGCGGCCCCGGCAGCACCTCGTACCCCCCGTCCCGCTGAAGAATCAGCAGTTCTGCGTACGGGCGCGTCGGATCGGCGGCGAAATGCGCGCGCTCCGCCCGCATCCAGCCGTCCCAGAAATCGGACAGCTCTACGCCGTCACGGAGTTGACCCCTTTCCCAGGAGCGCTCATGAGGCAACTCCATCCACAGCAGTGACGCGAGGTGCGGGCGCAGCGCCCGGCGCCCCGCCCCGACGCCCTCCACGAGCACGACCGGCTCCGGGGCGACCTCCCGCCCGGCGGCGAACCGCCGTTCCACCCAGTCGTACGCGCGAAAGCGCGCCGTCTCCCCGTGGGACAGGGGGGCGAGTACCTGCGCGCGCAGCCGGTCCGTCCACGCGAACAGCTCCTCGTGCGTCGCGAGGTCGTCCAGGTGCACGACGGGCGCTCCGCCGAGCGCGGCCGCGAGCCGCGCGCTGAACGTGCTCTTCCCCGATCCGGCGTGCCCGTCCACGGCCACCAGCCGTACGGGGCCGAGGGACGGAGGGAGCGTCAGCAGCCAGGGGGCGAGGTCGCCGAAGGAGGCGGGGACGTGGGGGCCGTGAAGGGGGTGGGCGTGCACCGGACCACCCTATGGCGGGACCCGAGGGGAGTCGTGTTGACGGCTGTGCCGCCCCGGGGCGGCCCCCCAACGGCCCCATCCCCGAGGCCGCCGGTATCGCAACCGGCCGTACGGGGAATCACTGGCACGCACCGGCGCGCGGCGGACCCGTCCGCGCGCCCCGTCCGCAGACGACTGGGGGACCAGCGCCATGTCCAGCAGCATGCCCGGCAGACCCACACCCCGCCGCACCGTGCTCGCCGCCGCCCTGGGCGCCGCGGCGGCCACCTCCTTCGCGGCCTCCTCCTCGCCGCTCGCCTTCGCCTCCTCCGGGTCCTCGGGGCCCTCCCGCGCGGGCTCGGCGCACATCGACTACCACGCCTGGACCTCGGACGAGGACTGGCAGCGGGGCACCGCCGAGGGCACCCGCCCCGCCGGCGGCCACCGGGCGGGCCTGGTCATCGACCGCCCCGCCGGCACCAGGGAGTACAGCGACCCGCACACCGGCGCCAAGGCCACCTGGGAGTACGCCACCTGGACGTCCCCGGTCCACGCCCCGCCCGCCCCGGCGAGCGAGGTCATCGCGTCCTGGAACGCCGACGCGCCCGCCGGCACGTGGCTCCAGACCGAGGTGCGCGGCAGGTACTCGGACGGGACCCGCACGCCCTGGTACGTGATGGGCCGCTGGACGGCCGGCGACGGCCCCGGCGACATCCGCCGCACCTCCGTCGACGGCCAGGGCGACGGCCGCAGCAGCGTCAACACCGACACGCTCGCCATCAGCAAGCCCGCCACCGGGCTGCGCATCGCCTCGTACGAACTGCGCCTGACCCTCTTCCGCAAGCCGGGCACCCGGCTCACCCCCACCGTGCGGCGGCTCGGCGTGATGGGCTCCGACCTCCCCGACCGCTTCACCGTGCCCGCCTCCGTGCCGGGGCCCGGTGCCGGACACGAGCTGCACGTCCCGCGCTACTCGCAGGAGATCCACAAGGGGCAGTACCCCGAGTACGACAACGGCGGCGAGGCGTGGTGCAGCCCGACCTCCTCGCAGATGGTCCTGGAGTACTGGGGCCGCAAGCCCACGGCCGCCGACCTCGCCTGGGTCAACCGCGACTACGCCGACCCGCAGGTCTGCCACGCCGCCCGCTTCACCTACGACTACCAGTACAAGGGGTGCGGCAACTGGCCCTTCAACGCGGCCTACGCGGCGACGTACCGCGACATGCAGGCGGTGATCACACGGCTGCGCTCCCTCGGCGACGCCGAGAAGCTGATCCGCGCGCGGATCCCCGTCATCACCTCCCAGTCCTTCCTCGCCGCCGAGCTCGACGGCGCGGGCTACGGCACCGCCGGCCACCTGATGTGCGTCGTCGGCTTCACGGCGCAGGGCGACGTGGTCGTCAACGACCCGAACAGCCCCTCGGACGCGGCGGTCCGGCGGGTCTACAAGCGGCGGCAGTTCGAGAACATCTGGCTGCGGACCAAGCGCCGCAACGCCCAGGGCGAGGTCAGGAGCGGTTCGGGCGGCGTCTGTTACCTCTACTTCCCCGCCGAGCCGGAGGAGCAGCAGCGCCGGGCGCTCCAGGAGCTGGGGATCCGCTGACGCGCGGAGGTGGCACCTCCGTACGATCGGGCGCGGACAGCACGTGTGCGTCGTACCCCGTACGGAAGGAACCATGACTGTGCATCAGACAACCGCAGCCTCCGTCGTCCCCGAGATCCGCCGGGCCCGGCAGGAGGAGCGGGACGCGATCAGCCTGCTGCTCGGGGAGGCCTTCATGGAGGACCCCGTCAGCGGCTGGGTCTTTCCGGACGAGGCGCACCGGCGCGCCGTCCACCCCGGCTTCTTCGGCGTGTTCCTGGACGCGGCGCTGCGCGACGGGTGGGTCGACGTGACGGACGACCTCTCGGCGGCGGCGCTGTGGATACCGGTGCGCGCGGGGGAGCCGGGCGAGACCGGTGAGGGCGGCGAGGCGGCCGACGGCGGGATCGGCGAGGAGCTGGCGAAGGCCGCCCCCGGCAACGACCGGGCGCGGATCGTGGGCGAGCTGACGGGCGCGGCGCACCCCGGGGACCGCTCGCACTACTACCTGCCGAACATCGTCGCCGCGCCCGGGCGGCGCGGCGAGGGCCGGGGGAGGGCGCTCCTCGCGCCCGTCCTCGACCGGTGCGACCGCGAGGGCATGCCGGCCTACCTGGAGGCGAGCAACTCCCGGAGCAAGGCGCTCTACGAACGCCTCGGCTTCGTCTTCACCGGCGCGCCCATCGACCTGCCGGACGGCGGGCCGCGGATGTGGCCCATGTGGCGCGAGCCGCGGGGCTGACGGCGCCCGGGCGGTGGGCCGTTCCCGTGGCCCCGCGCCGGCCCGCGGGGCGGCCACCGCCGACGGCCGCTGCCGCCGCGGGCCTGCATCGGTGCATATTTCCCCTCATGGTCATTTATTGGCATGATCGACGCCGTGCGGACGGGGGCGGGTGGCAGCGGCATGCGGATGGCTGATTTCCGCTTGACGCTTCCATTCGAACGAATGATCAGTAGCCTCTGCTCACAGGTCCCCGAGACGAGCTGGAGCAACAGACTGATGGAGCGCCCCACCTGGGTCCCCCCGGGCATCGACCCCTCCGTGCCGAGCGTGTCCCGGATCTACGACTACTACCTGGGCGGCTCGCACAACTTCGAGGTCGACCGGGAAGCCGCCCGGCGCGCCATGGAGGCCTATCCCGGGCTGCCGAAGATCATGCAGGCCAACCGGGCCTTCATGCGGCGCGCCGTGCGCTACGCCGTCGGCGAGGGCGTCACCCAGTTCCTCGACATCGGCTCGGGCATCCCGACCTTCGGCAACGTCCACGAGATCGCGCAGGCCGCGGACCCGCGCTCGCACGTCGTCTACGTCGACCACGACCCCGTGGCCGTCGCCCACGGCCGGGCCGTCCTGGAGGGCGACCCGCGCACTGCCGTCCTGCCCGCCGACCTCCGCAAGCCCCGTGACATCCTGACCAGTGACGAGGTCGGCAGGCTCCTCGACCTGGACCGGCCGGTCGCACTGCTGCTCGTGGCGGTCCTCCACTTCGTGGAGGACCAGGACGACCCCTGGGCGGCGGTGGCCGAGCTGCGCGACGCGCTCGCGCCGGGGAGCCTGCTCGTCCTCACGCACGCGACGACCGACACCGGTCCGATCAGGCCTGAGGAGGGGCAGGGAGTGGAGGGCGTCTACCGCAACGTGGGCTCGCCGCTGCTCATGCGCGCGCACCGGGACGTGGCGCGCTTCTTCGACGGCTTCGAGCTGGTCGAGCCCGGCCTGGTGGCCATGCCGGACTGGCGGCCCGACCCGGCGGACGCCCCCGCCGCGGCGCACGAGGACCCCGCGATGTACGTCGGCTTCGCGGGCCTGGGGCGCAAACCATGACCGCGACGCCGCCCGGCGCGGAGTCGAGCGGATCCGGAGACGGAACCGCAGATTCGATTACCGGCGGTCCCGCCGGGGCAGAAGTCACAAGGCCTCACCGGGGGAGTGAGGCCGGGACCGACGGGACCAGCGGAACCAAAAGCGGAATCCGAAACGGAATCAGAAGCGGAAGCGGAACCGAGGTCGGGGTGGGGATCGGGAGTTCGGACGTGGTTCCGGGCACGAGGCGGCCGGGGGCGCGCAACGCGCACGCACACATGGTGCGCGACGCGGGAGCGCCACCGGGCCCGGAGGAAGCGGAGCCCGGCCCCGCCGAGGCCGCCGCCGCGGCAGGCCTCCCGCCGGGAGGCGACGCCGCGCTGCGGCGCTTCGCCGCCGTCTGGAGCCGGGCCGTCTACCCCGCGACGGCGACGCCCATGACCCGTGCCGAGTTCGAGGAGCACCTCGTCCCGCTCGCCGGCCGGCTCCGCGCCGCGCTGCGCTCGGAGCCCTTCGACCCGGCTCCCGCCGCCGAGGTCGGTGCCGCGATCGTCCGCGCGCACTGCACCGAACCCGACGCCCTCACCCCGCTCCTGGGCGCGATCGACGCGTACCTCCTGCTGTACTGCCCGCCGGGCCGGCACCTGACGGCCGGGCAGGCCCGGGACCGCTGCGCCCGCTTGCAGCACGCCGTGGCCGCGGGCTTCGCCGGCGCGCTGCGCGAGCGGACCCTCGCCGAGCAGGAGGCCCTCTCCCGCGCGGCCCTCGCCGCGCAGGCCGAGACCGAGCGGGCGCTGCACACCAGCGAGGAGCGGTTCCGCGCCGTCTTCGAGGGCGCGGCCATAGGCGTCGGCATCGCGGACGTCGAGGGCCGCATCATGGACGTCAACGAGGCCCTCAGCCGGATGTTCGGCACCCGCCCCGCCGAGGTCACCGGCCGGAACGTCGGCGAGATGGTCCACCCCGACGACTCGCCCGACGTGTGGGGCCTCTACAGCGAGCTCGTCCGCGGCGAGCGCGACTACTACCGCGTGGAGAAGGCGTACTACCGCGGCGACGGCAGCGTGCTGTGGACCGACCTGTCCGTCGCGCTGCTGCGCGACGCCCACGGGCGCCCCCAGTACCAGCTGGCCCTCATGGAAGACATCACCGAGCGCCGCCTGCTGCACGAGCAGCTGCGCTACGAGGCCACGCACGACGCCCTCACCGGCCTGCCCAACCGCACCATGTTCTTCGAGCGCCTCGACCGCGCCCTCGCCCCCGGCGGCGACCGCTTCGGCGTCTGCTACCTCGACCTCGACGGCTTCAAGGCCGTCAACGACAGCCTGGGCCACGCCGTGGGCGACCGGCTGCTCGTCGCCGTCGCCGAGCGGCTGCGCACCTGCACCGGCGCCCCCGCGGAGCTCGTCGCGCGCCTCGGCGGCGACGAGTTCGTCGCCCTGCTCACCGGCCCCGCCGCGCAGAGCGACGCCACCGCCCTCGCCCGCCGCATGCTGGCCGCCCTCGCCGAGCCCGTCCGCCTCGACGGCCGCGACCTGTCCGTACGCGCCAGCATCGGCATCGTGGACGGCGCGGCCGGCGAGTGCGGCCCCGCCGAGGTGCTGCGCAGCGCCGACATCACCATGTACCGCGCCAAGGCCGCGGGCGGGAACCGCTACGAGCTGGCCGACGCCGACTCCGACGCCCGCGTCATCGCCCGGCACAGCCTGACCAACTGCCTGCCGGCCGCGCTCGACAACGGCGAGTTCTTCATCGAGTACCAGCCGCTCGTCCGGCTCACCGACGGCACGGTGCGCGGCGCCGAGGCCCTCGTGCGCTGGCTGCACCCGGTCCACGGCGTGCTGGGCCCCGACCAGTTCATCCCCCTCGCCGAGAGCACCGGGCTCATCGTGCCCCTCGGCCGCTGGGTGCTCCAGGAGGCCGCGCGGCAGGCCCGCGCCTGGCGGGCCGACGGCGCCTGCGAGGCGCCCCTGCGCGTCAACGTCAACCTCTCGCCGTCGCAGCTGCGCCACCCCGCCCTCGTCGCCGACACCGTCGCCGTCCTCGACAGCTCCGGCCTGGACCCCTCGGCCCTGTGCCTGGAGGTCACCGAGAACGCCCTCATCGGCGCCGACGAGGAGGAGCTGCGCCCGCTGCGCCAGCTCGCCGACCTGGGCGTGGACATCGCCCTGGACGACTTCGGCACCGGCTACTCCAACCTGTCCTACCTGCGCCGGCTGCCCGTCAGCACGCTCAAGCTGGACCGTTCCTTCACCCGCGGCATGCAGTGCGCGCCCGCGGACCCGGTCGACGTCAAGATCGTCGAGGGGATCGTCTCGCTCGCCCACACCCTCGACCTGTCGGTGACGGTCGAAGGCGTGGAGACGGGCACGCAGGCGGAGCACCTGCGGGTGCTCGGGTGCGACACGGCACAGGGCTGGTACTACGCGCGGCCGGGCCCGCCGGAGCGGCTGCACACGCTGTCGCTGGTGGACGCGGCGTCCTGACGCGCCGGACCGCGGGCGCCCGCGCCCTCGCCCAGGCGCCGCGCCTCCTCGTCCGTCAGCAGCCGTGAACGCAGCAGGAAGCGCAGGCCCTCCGGCGCCTCCAGGGAGAAGCCGCTGCCGCGGCCGGGCACCACGTCCACGGTGAGGTGCGTGTGGCGCCAGCGCTCGAACTGCTCCGCGGACATCCAGAAGCCGACGGGCTCCGGCACGCCCTCCACCGCCAGCTCCGCGAGGAGCACGTCGGAGCCGCCCGTACGGAATTCGCCCGCGGGATAGCACATCGGCGAACTGCCGTCGCAGCAGCCGCCGGACTGATGGAACATCAGGGGGCCGTGGCGCTCGCGGAGGAGGCGGAGGAGGCGCACGGCACCGGGGGTGAGGGCGACGCGCGAGACGCGGGTCGGCTGCGGGCTCACGGTGGATCTCCTTCCCGTAGGGCGGCACGGACCGGACTGCACAGCCTGCCGCCGACGGCGGCCGCCCGCCAGAGGCGAACCCGGGGAAACGGGGGATCTCCAGCATGACCGGACCCACCCACCGGCCCGCTCGCGCCCCGCCGCGACGGCGTTGCCCGCGTTCACGGCGAGGGATGCGGGCGGGCCACCTCTTACGTTCCGGAAGGTGCCCGATGAACCTCCTGCTCCAGGCCTTACCGATAGCCGCCCCGACGCTCGGATGGGCCGCCCACGCCCTCGTCCTCGTCCGCCGCCTGCGCACCGCCCGCACCGACCCGCTCACCGGCCTCATGTGCCGCGAGGAGTTCACCCACCGCGCGCAGCGGGCCGTGAAGCGGCCGCACGCCGCCGTGCTGCTGCTCGACCTCAACGGCTTCAAGCAGATCAACGACACGCACGGGCACGCCGTCGGCGACGAGGTCATCGCGGCCGTCGGCCGGCGCCTGTCGGCCTGGTGCCGGGAGCGGGGCGGGTTCGCGGCGCGGCTCGGCGGCGACGAGTTCACCGCCGTGGTGCGCCTCGCCCCGGACGCCGACCTGGACTCGGAGCTGACGTACAGCCTCTCCGCGCGCCTCTCGGCGCCCCTGGAGACCGGCAGCGTCACGCTCTCCCCGCGCGCCTCGATCGGCGTCTGCCGCACCAGCCACCGGCCGGGCGCCGCCCTGCCGGACCTGCTGCGGGGCGCGGACGAGGCGATGTACACCGCCAAGCGCCTCGGCCAGCACTGGCGCCCCGCCGGGCCCGTGGACGTCTACCGCACCACCAACGGCCGCCGTGACGGCCGCCCGGGGACCCGGCCCGCCGCGCACCTCACGCTGCTCGCACCGATGCGCAGGAACGCGTCGTAGGCGGCCCGCGCTTCCCCGCACCCGGCGCCCGCACCCCGCCCGGCGGGCCGCCGGGAAACCCGACTTGGTATGACTGTTCCTTTATTGACGGAGAAAAGGAGATCCGAAGCCGGATGGGCGAGCCGCCGAAGCAGAACGACACAAGCACGAGGACGAACGCGGACACGAGCACGAGTACGGGTACGAGCACGGGCGCTGACGACTACGTGATCGCGCCACCCGTGCCGTCCGCGCCGCCGCTGCCGCCGGTGGCGCGGATGACGCCGCCACCGCCGCTGCCGATGGGCGCACCGCCGGCCGTGCCGCCGCGCCCCGCCTCCGCGAGGCGCACGGGGCTCGTCGTCCTCGCGGCGGTGGTCGCGCTGCTGCTGGTCGCGTCGCTGGGCGCGGGCGTGTGGATGGTCCTGGCCGCCAAGAAGACGGTGCGCGCCGGCGGCGGCCGGACCGTGTCGTGGAGCCTGCCGTACACCCGCTCCGGACTCGGCCACCCCAGGATGATCCGCGGCCTCTGGTTCACGGACAAGGCCGTGGTCAAGGCGCTTCCGGACCGTATCGTCGGTCTCGACCCCAAGCGCGGCAAGCGGGTGTGGGAGGCGCCCACGCCCGGCTCGGGCAGCGTCATGTGCCAGGCGTCGGCCGACTCGTCGGGAGACGTCGCGGTCCTCGCCCGCGGTGCGGGGGAGCAGTGCGAGACCTTCTACGCCGTCGACCTGACGTCCGGCAGGACCCTGTGGGAGCACTCGCTCGAACCCGACGAGTGGGCGCCCGGCAGCACGCCGCGGATCGCCCGCAGCGGTGACGTGGTGGTCGTCTCGGCCAACGGCCGCCTCACCACGGCGTTCCGGGTCAGCGACGGCAAGCAGCTGTGGAAGGAGGGCGGCAAGGGCCTGTACGAGGGCGCCGGTGACAAGGACACCTGCCGGGGCCAGGGTTACACCGGCGGCAAGCAGCTCGTCCGCATCCAGCGCTGCCTCCTCGGCAGCGCCGACACCGCCTCGTACGCCGTGGCGGTCGATCCCGCGACGGGCCGCGAGAAGTGGCGCCACCGGCTGGGCGAGCACGGCACGGACGCCCAGGTCCTCGCCACCTCGCCGGTCGTCGTCGACGACCCCGAACGGCCCTTCGAGGCCATGCGCCTGACCGTCCTCGGGGACGACGGAGCCGTCCGCACCCGCCTCGAAGGCGAGCCCAGGCGCCGCTACAACCTCTCGGGGGACGACGGCAGCGCGCCCGCCGCGGACGTCCAGGTCAGGGGCGACAAGCTGGTCATGACGCTGGACAAGGAGGAGGGCGACCCCGACGACAACAACCGCATGGCGGCCTGGTCCCTGACGACCGGAAAGCGCCTGTGGGAGAAGCGGGCCGGCGGATACCTCCAGACGTTCCACCTGGTGGCCTCGGAGCCGGACGAGATCCTCGCGTACGTCGCCGGCAACATCCACGACGCGGCCGCATTGGTGCGCTTCGACCCGGACACCGGTGCCCGGACCGAAGTACGCCGCTACCGCCCCACCCCCACCACGGCCTGGATCGGCTCCGACCCCTATCCCGTCACCCACGGCCGCACGCTCTACCTCTCGGCCGGCTATGTGACGGAAGACCGGGGTACCGATATCAAGTCCCGCCAGAAGTCCCTGATCGCCCTTCCCGCTTCCTGAATCGAAGTCGCGGTAGCGACGGGTGCGGAACGCTGCTATTCGGCATGACAGTCCTCCCCCGGCATCGCCCCGCCGGTGGTCATTGAGGGAATCCCTCTCCTGCACGGGCAGGTTCACGGTAGGGGCGGCCCTGCGGACGCAAACAAGATCTTGTCCGTATGCTGAGATGTAAGCAAAGTGGAATGGGGCTGAATGCCCCTCTATGTCCACGGAGTTTTGTGACACTGTACTGGCGGGTGTGGCCTGGATCGCATGTTCTGAAGAATTGATTCCGTTTTCGTATCGCGAAAATTTCCGGCCCGTACCGGAGCGATAAGCGCCGGACCGCTGATCCCTTGACAGTGCTGAACGCTGTCGATACGTTCGCTGCGGAGCGAGGGAATTCACCGCCAACGAGGCGCAATAGCGCGCAGGGTGCGGGCCTCGCCGCAGTCGCTATACGGGGGAATTTCTTCATCTGTCCGGTCCGGGCCGCCCGTTCTATGGCCTGTTAGTCCCGGCATTTCCCCCTGCTCGGATGGGGCCGGATCCCGAGGCTTCATTGTTCGTGAACAGCGCACAGGTAAGCCGAGGGGGAATTTATGAGGACGCCGTCGTCTGCCGTCGGCCATCCGGCCGGCCAACCCTGGTGGAATACCCAGCAGCCCTCCGGAATGCCGGTCCACCGCTACCGGCGCGCCGTACCGCAGGAGCTGCCCGGCCCCGGCGCGCCGCGCCCGTGGCTCGACCGCCCGCTCGACCGGGCGCCGTTGTGGAGCTCGGTGGACCTGCGGGACGGCAACCAGGCCCTGGCCAACCCGATGGACGGCACACGCAAGCGGACGATGTTCGACCTGCTGGTCCGCCTGGGTCTCAAGGACATCGAGATCGGCTATCCCTCCGCCGCCGAGACCGAGTTCGCGTTCGTGCGCCACCTCGTCACCGGCGGTCACATCCCCGACGACGTCACCGTCTCGGTCTTCACCTCGGCCCGCCCGGACGCCATCGACCGCACCTTCGAGGCGATCCGCGGCGCGGACCGCGCCGTCGTCCACCTCTGCCACGCCACCGCGTGCCTGTGGCGCGAGGTCGTCTTCCGCATGACGCCCTCCGAGGTGATGGCGCTCGCCCGCGACGGGGCGGAGCGCATGGTGCGCCTCGCCGACCGGGCGGGCGGCGACATCCGCTTCGAGTACTCGCCCGAGACGTTCAACGTCACCGAGCCCGGCTTCGCCCTGGAGATAGCGAACACCGTGGCCGAGATCGTCGACGCGACCCCGGAACGGCCGCTGATCCTGAACCTGCCGAGCACCGTCGAGATGCACGCGCCGGACGTCTTCGCCGACCAGATCGCGTGGATGGACCGCCACCTCGACCGGCGCGACTCCGTCATCCTGTCGGTCCACCCGCACAACGACCGCGGCACCGCGGTCGCCGCCGCCGAGTACGCACTGGCCGC
This sequence comes from Streptomyces sp. SCA2-17, assembly GCF_044336695.1. Classification (NCBI taxonomy): domain Bacteria; kingdom Bacillati; phylum Actinomycetota; class Actinomycetes; order Kitasatosporales; family Streptomycetaceae; genus Streptomyces; species Streptomyces sp. SCA2-17. The sequence goes on along the minus strand of NZ_CP117521.1, from coordinate 719,533 downwards.
CGGCGCCGACCGCGTCGAGGGCACCCTCTTCGGCAACGGCGAGCGCACCGGCAACGTCTGCCTGATCACCCTCGCGCTGAACCTGTTCAGCCGCGGCATCGACCCGCAGCTCGACCTCTCCGACCTCCCGGCGGTCCGTCAGACCGCGGAAGAATGCACCGAGATGGCCGTGCCGCCCCGCCACCCCTACGCCGGCGACCTCGTCTTCACCGCCTTCTCCGGCACGCACCAGGACGCCATCGCCAAGGGCCTGGCCCACCTGCGCGACCAGGCGGCGACGGCCGGCCGCGCACCCGCCGAACTGCCCTGGGACGTGCCGTACCTGCCGATCGACCCGCAGGACATCGGCCGCAGCTACGAGGCGATCATCCGCGTCAACAGCCAGTCGGGCAAAGGCGGCATCGCGTACGTCCTGCGCAGCGGCTGGGGCCTCGACCTGCCCGCCCCGCTGCGCGTCGAGTTCGCCGCGGCGATCCAGCAGGTCACCAACGCGAGCGGCGCCGAGCTGGAACCGGAGCGGATCTGGGACGCCTTCCGCGCCCAGTACTGCGACCCGGGCGGCTGGGCCGGCTTCCCGGCAACCGGCACGGTCACCGGCGACGACCCCGGCGACGCGGCGGACGCGGTGCTGGCCGCCGCCCGCGAGCGCGGCGTACGCGCCGGGACGGACCGGCTGGAGCACGACGGCGCCGGGTCCGCGACCGGCGCCGCGCACGCCTGCTACGCCCGGATCCTCGTCGAGGAGCGGCCCGTGTGGGGCGTGGGCCTGGGCGGGACGGCCCGCGCCGCGGCCGTGAACGCGGTGTTGTCGGCCCTGCACCGCAGCGGGGCGAGACCCGAGGACAGCGCGCCCGAGCCGCAGCCGGCCGGGCCCAAGGAAGGAACGCGATGAGCGACCCGGCCCTGCCGGCCTACGTCGAGCTGGAGCCCGGCCGGTTCCGCGAGGACGCGGGCCTGGCCTACGAGGACTACGTCGTCGGCCACGTCTTCGAACACCGCCCCGGCCGCACGATCACCACCACGGACAACATCTGGAGCTCGCTGCTCTGCCTCAACCTGCACCCGCTCCACATCGACGACGTCTACGCCTCGGGGACGCAGTTCAAGAAGCTGCTCGTGTCCAGCCTGGTGACGTTCGGGATCGTCAACGGCATGACGGTCAAGACCATCAGCCAGCGGGCCGTCGCCAACCTCGGCTGGGACAAGGTCAGGCTCAGCGCCCCCGTCTTCGTCGGGGACACGCTCTACGCCGAGACCACGATCACCGGCAAGCGGCCGTCCGGCTCCCGGCCCGGTGAGGGCATCGTCACCGTCCACACGGTGGGCCGCAACCAGGACGGGGTCCAGGTCATCGAGTTCGACCGCACCGTCCTGGCGGCCATGCGCCGGCCGGGCGCCCCGGTCGGCGGCCCCGGCCCTGAGACACCCCAGTCCTGAGACACCCCGGTCCTGAAACACAGGAGGCGCCCATGACCGTCCTACCGGTGATCAATCTGGAAGACGCCCTGCACGGCAACGAGGAGAAGGTCGCCGAGGAGATCTCCCGGGCCTGCACCGAGGCCGGCTTCTTCATCGTCCGCGGCCACGGCATCGACCGGAAGGTCTTCGACGACGCCTACGAGCTGTCCCTCGGCTTCTTCGGCCGGCCCGCCGCCGAGAAGGACGCCCTGCCGATGCGCACCAGCACGGCCCGCGGCGACAACGACTACAGCCCCTACGGCTACAGCGCGCTGCTGTCGGAGAACGCCTACGCCTACACCGGCAAGCAGGGCATGCCGTCCGACTACGTCGAGAAGTTCAGCGTCGGGCGCCTCGTCCTCGACGACTCCGAGGACCTGCCCTTCCCCGCCGACGAGCACGGACGCGCGCTGCGCGCCGCCCTGAAGGCCTACTTCGCCGCGTGCGAGACCGTCTCCTCGCGGGTGACCGAGCTGCTGACCGTCGCCCTGGAACTGCCGCGCGACTTCTTCGCCACCCGCACGGACCGCTCCAACGACTCGCTGCGCTCCCAGTACTACCCGGGCGTGCAGCGGGAGTTCCTCAACGACCAGGGCATGGGCGAGCACACCGACGGCACGCTCATCACCCTGCTCACCGAGGACGGCCCCGGCCTCCAGCTGCGCGACCTGTCCGGCACCTGGCTCGACGTGGACGTCCCCGAGCGCGACCACTTCATCGTCAACATCGGCGACCTCATGGCCCGCTGGTCCAACGACGAGTACGTCTCGACGCCGCACCGGGTGCGGCTCGTGGACCGCCCGCGCCAGTCGATCGTCTTCTTCAAGCTGGCCAACGACGACGCCGTCATCGAGGCCTTCCCGAAGTTCACCCGCGAGCGCCCGGCCACGTACGAGCCCATCCGCTACGAGACGTTCTCGCTGCAGAAGATGGACGCGCTCTTCGGACGGGAGGCCCGCTCGTGAAGGTCGACCCGTGCTTGTTCTACGTCCCGGCGTCACGCGTGGACACCCTGCTCAAGAACGTGCCGCGGGAGTCGATCGAGCTCGTGCTCGACCTGGAGGACTCCGTCCCCAAGGACGCCAAGCCCACCGCCCGTGAGCAGCTCGGCACCGTCGACCTGACCGGCACCGGCCTCACCGGGGTCTCCATGCGCATCAACAGCATCGAGACGCCGGAAGGCCTGCTCGACCTCCAGACCATCCTCGCCCTCGGCGGGCGCATCGGCGGCCTGCCCCTGCGCACGGTGCTGGTGCCGAAGGTCGCCGCCGGCCGCGACGTCGCCATCTACCGGTCCCTGCTGGCCGGCCTGGACGACCCGCCCGAGATCTGCTCCTTCATCGAGACGCTGGACGCCGTCGAGAACGCCTTCGACATCGCCGCGGCCAGCGAGGGCCTGTGCTTCGGGCAGGCCGACCTGGTCGCCGAGATGTGGGCCCAGGACGAGAACTACCTCGCCCACGCCCGGTCCCGGATGTGCGTGGCCGCCTCCCGCTACGGCCTGCCCGTCATCGACACCAACTCCTTCGAGCTGTGGGACATGGACGTGGTCCGCGCCCAGTGCGAGGCCTCCAAGCAGTGCGGCTTCACCGGCAAGGCCGCCATCCACCCCAAGCAGGTCGACACGATCGTCGAGACCTTCAGCGTCCCCCCGGCCGAGCTGGACGAGTACCGGCAGACGATCAAGGACTACGAGGCCGACGAACGCGGCTTCGCCGTCAGCAAGGACAGGGTCCTCGCCCCGCCGTTCGTCCTGCGGGCCCGGCGCATGCTCGCGCTGCACGACGGCATCGCCCGCCCGATCCGCTGATCCACCGAACCTACGCCGGCCCCGGTCCCGCACGGCCGGGCCGGCACCCGTGGAGGACACTGTGAGCACCCCGATGACGGACGTCGCGAGCCAGGCCATGGTCGACGTCTCCGCCTACCCCGTAGAGCTGACCGGCGGGAGCTTCGCCGGCGTGCCCGACGCGCTCGTCGCGCGCCTGGTGGAACTGGTCGCCGACGGCGCCGGCCTGGCCGTCTGCCACGGCGCGGGCGCCCTGCTCGCCCGGCACGGCCTGGACATCCGGCGCGAGTCCGACGCCGCCGCCGTGCGCGACTACTTCGAGGCGGTCTTCCGCGCCTTCGCCGCCGCCGTCGACCCCGCCACGCACTCGCCGCTGCCCATGGGCTACGACCAGGTCGCGAGCATGGACGTGGACGGCTTCAACAAGAACACCAGCTTCACGCCCAACTCCGACCACACCGAGTCGCGCGAGTTCCTGACCACCAAGTGCGTCCACTTCGACTCCGCCACGACGTTCATCGGCAACGTCTACGGCCCCAACACCAACATCGACGGCGGCCTGCCGATCGTGTGCGACACCCGCGCGTACTGCCGGGAGAACGGCGTCGACCCGGCCGACCTGATCGAGCTCATGCCGCACAGCTACAACGTCGCGGTCAAGCAGGAGCACACCGAGGCCGTCCTCGCCCGCCACGCCGTCGCCCTCGACGTCGACCTCAAGGACGACATGGTCATGGTCGTCCTCAACAACGAGGTCGACGGCGGCCTCGCCCACGCCGGCTCGACGCCGCGCCTCGCCGACCCGGAGCGGCCCGGCAAGCGCCCGCTGCGCCACATCGAGCTCCAGTTCACCGACGGCGAGAACCTCAACAACTGGTACCGCCACTACCGCCTGGACATTCCCGAGGTCAAGGTCAAGGTGCCGGACCTGGACACCCCGGACCACAACCGCTACCACCGTGGTGTGGACACCGACCTCGCCGCCCAGAGCCCCGCCGCGCCCGGCAAGTGAGGCACCCCATGTCACTGCTGCACCGGCCGGACGCCCCGGCCATGAGCCCCGCCGACGAGACCGAACTCGCGGACCTGCTCGGCCTGCTGAACGCCGGCGACTGGCCCGAGGACCTCTTCGAGGGCCGCGCGTTCTACGACCAGTGGGGCACCCCGGTGGCCGCGGACGTCCGGGTGACCGAGCGCGAGGCGGGCGGCGTGCCCGCCTACGTGCTCACCCCGCCGGACGCCGACCCCGCCCGGATCGGCATCTGGCTGCACGGCGGCGGCTACGTGTTCGGCACGCAGACCAGCCACGGCAGCATGGTCGCCGAGGCCGCGCGCAGCGCCGGCTGCGCGTTCCTGCACCCGCAGTACCGCCGGGCCCCGGAACACAAGTTCCCGGCTCCCGTCGAGGACGCCGTCGCCGTCTACGCGGCCCTGCTGGACGAGGGCTGGGCGCCGGAAGCGATCGTCATGGCCGGCGACTCCGCCGGCGGCGGTCTCCTCCTCGCTGCCCTGCTCGCCGCCCGCGACCGCGGGCTGCCCATGCCCGCGGCCGCCGCCGTCGTCTCCCCCTGGACCGACCTGGCCGGCACGGGGGAGACCTTCACGACGAAGGAGGACATCGACCCGCTGCTCAGCCGGTCGGTGGTCGACGACGTCGCCGAGGCCTACCTCGACGGAACCGCCCCCGAGACCCCGTACGCCTCCCCGCACTACGGCGACCCGCACGGCTTCCCGCCGGTGCTCATCCAGGTCGGCGAGCGGGAGATGCTGCACAGCGACTCCGAGCGGTTCGCCGCGAAGCTGGCCGCCGCCGGGTCCCCGGTCACCATCGAGGTCTGGCCCGGCATGGTCCACGTCTGGCACCTGCACCACTCGCGCCTGGCCAAGGCCCGCGAGGCGCTCGCGCGCCTGGGCGCCTTCCTGCGCGAGCCCGGCACGGCGGCGCCCCGCGAGGGCGCACGGAACGAGGGAAACTCATGAGCGACACCGTGACCGGCCCCGAGGCCGAGGCGGTGACGGGACCGCACCGGTTCCGGAACAACCAGCGCATGGTCCCGGCCGGCGAGGCGGCGTGGAAGCTCGCCGGCGACCACGGGATGCTCGACATCCGCGTCGACGCCACCCACGGCCAGAACCGGCTGCGCGACGTCCGCACCGGGCACGAGTTCCTCAACCTCGCCTCGTGCTCCTACCTCGGCCTCAACAGCCACCCCACCGTCGTCGAGGCCGGCGTCGCGGCCCTGCGCGAGCAGCAGATCACGGGGCTGGCCATGGCCGAGTTCCGGATCCGCCTGGAGGCCGCCCACCGCCTGGAAGAGGAGCTCGCCGGCCTGTTCGGCGGGCCCGTCCTGCCGTCGATCTCCTGCGGCGTGACCAGCGCCGCCGTACTGCCCATCCTGGCCTCCGGGCACCTCACCGGCAGCGAGCCGCTGGTCATGGTGTTCGACCGGTTCGCGCACTTCTCGATGAACTTCGTCAAGCCGGTCGTGGCCGACGAGACGATGGTGCTGACCAGCCCGCACAACGACATGCAGTTCCTTGAGGACGTGTGCCGCAAGTACCCGCGCGTGGCCTACGTGTGCGAGGGCGCGTACTCCACCGGCGGCCTCGCCGACCTGGAGGGCATCAAGTCCCTCCAGGAGAAGTACGGCCTGTACGTCTACCTGGACGACTCGCACGCCCTCTCCACACAGGGCCCCCACGGCGAGGGCTACGCCCGGTCGGTGTTCCGGGAGCTCGACGAACGCACCATGATCGTCGCCTCGACCGCCAAGGCCTTCGGCAGCACCGGCGGCATCGCCATGCTCGGCTCGTCCAGCGTCTTCGACTTCCTCTACCGCTCCGGCCCGATGGGCTGGTCCCAGGGCATGCGCACCGCCGCCATCGGCACGACCCTGGGCAGCATCGCCGTCCACCGCTCGCCGGAGCTCGGCGTGCGCCAGCGCCAACTCGCCGAGAACGTCGCGATCTTCGACCGGCGCATGAAGGGCCGCGACGTCCGCGGCGCCGGATCGCACATCAAGTTCGTCACGGTCGGCGAGAACGAGAAGGCGGTACGGCTCTCCACCGAGCTCTACCGGCGCGGCTACTACTGCTCGGCGATGTTCTTCCCGGTCGTCCCGCGCGGGCAGGCCGGCGTCCGCCTGATGCTGCGTGGCGACATGACCACCGCCATGACGGAGGACTTCGTCACCGTCCTCGAAGACGTCCTGGACGACGTGCTGGACGGGGCCGCATGACGGACTGCATCCGGATAACGGACTGCCTGCCGGCGACGGACCCCCCGGAGGCGGCCGGCCCCGCCTCCGCGGAGTCCGTGACCCTCGTCCGGTCCCTGGCCGGGGCCATGCGCGACGCGCTGTGCAGCGGCGCCGTCGGCCGGATGCTGGTCCCGCCGCGGGAGACCGTCGAGGACGCCGCGGGCGCGAAGTTCATCTCGATGCCCGCCGTGTCGCCCGACCACGACCTCTACATCAACAAGGTCGCGACGATCGTGGCGTCCCCCGTACCGGGCCGCCGCGCCACCGTCACCTCCGTCGTGCCCGTGTTCTCCGCCTCCACCGGGCGCTTCCTCGGCACGCTGGACGGCGACACCGTCACCAACCTCAAGTGCGCGGCCGTCACCGCGCTGGTGACGGACCGGTGCGCCGCGCCGGACAGCCGCGTCCTGGGCATCATCGGGTCGGGCGTCCAGGCGCGCCGGCAGTTCCTCGGCGTCTCCGCGGTGCGCGACCTCGCCGAGGTCCGGGTCTGGTCCCGCGACCCGGACCGTGCCGCGGCCTTCGCCCGCGACATCGAGGAGATGGCGGCCGCCGACGGCCGGCACGTCGAGGTCGTCGTGGCCGGTTCTGCCGAGGACGCCGCCCGGGGCGCCGACATCCTCTCGACCGCGACGACTTCGGTGCGCCCGCTGCCGATCGGGGACGGCCTGCCCGCCCACGTGCACATCAACTGCATGGGAGCGCACACCACCGCGTCACGGGAGGTGTCCGCCGAGCTGCTGAACAGCAGCGTCGTGATCGTCGAGGACCTGCGCACGGCGCTCGCCGAGGCCGGTGAGAGCCACGCCCGGGCGATCGAGCTCGACGCCCTCTTCGCCCCGGGCGCCGAGGAGTTCACGAAACAGGGGACGATCTTCGCCTCGACCGGGTGCGCGTATCTTGATTTGATCACTTGTGCCCATCTGGCAGGGCGCGACGACTTCGAGGGTTTCCGGCTGACGGGTGCTGCCCCGTGACCGCCGGAACGCCCCCGACCAAGGGAGGGAAACGCATGGCAAGCATGGCGAACAGGGCGAACATCGGACGCGAGGAGATCTCGGGCGCCCACGACGCGCAGATCCCGCAGAAGTTCCTCGACCTGATGGCCTCCGGCTGGCGCGAGGAGGAGGACACCGACCTCACGCCCGTACCGCAGGTCAAGCACCTCGCCCGCCGCCGGGCCCAGCTCTCCGCGGCCTTCCCGGGCGACACCCTCGTGATCCCGACGGGCAGCCACCGCTCGCGCACCTTCGGCGCCCCCTACGAGTTCCGGGCCGGCAGCGACTTCCTGTGGCTGACGGGCGATCAGGAGCCGCACTCCGTCCTGGTCATGCACCCCACGGCCACCGGCCACGACGCCGTCCTCTACGTACAGCCCCGCCTGGACCACCGGGCCGGCGCCGCGTACCTGGACCGGATGGACGGCGAGATCTGGCACGGCCGGCGCTTCTCCCCCGAGGAGAAGTCCGCCATCCTCGGCATCGCCACGCGCCCCCTGGACGAACTGCCCGCCGTGCTCGCCAAGCTGGCGGACTCGGACCGGACGCGCGTCCTGCGCGGCTACGACACCGGCATCGACGGCGGCCTGGAGCGCGGCGCGCTGCCCGCCACCTCCGAGAACGCCGAGCGCGACGCCATGCTCGCCAGCGTCCTGTCCGAGCTGCGGCTGGACAAGGACGAGTGGGAGATCGCCCAGCTCCAGGAGGCCGTCGACGCCACGATCCTCGGCTTCGAGGACATCGCCCGCCGCCTGCGCCCCGACGCCCCGACCCCCGAGCGGTACATCGAGGGCATCATGACCTGGCGCGCGCGCATCGCCGGCAACAGCCTCGGCTACAGCTCCATCGCCGCCGGCGGCCCCCGCTCCACGATCCTGCACTGGTCGCACAACAACGCCGTCGTCGAGCCCGGGCAGATCCTGCTCATGGACATGGGCATCGAGAACAACAACGGCTACACCGCCGACGTCACCCGCGTCCTGCCGGTCTCCGGCACGTTCACCAAGGCCCAGCGCGACGTGTACGACATCGTGCACGCGTCGCGGACCGCCGGCCTCGCCAAGATGGCCCCCGGCACCGCCTTCGCGGAGATCCAGGCGACCTGCAACCGGGTGCTCGCCGAGGGCCTCCTCAGCCTCGGCATCCTCAAGGGCAGCGTGGAGGAGGCCATGGACCCGGCGTCGATCGCCTACCGCCGCTGGTCCCTGCACGGCTTCGGCCACATGCTCGGCCTGGACGTCCACGACTGCGGCCACGCCCGGCCCGAGCACTACGGCCGCGGCGTCCTGCGCGAGAACCACGTCCTGACCATGGAGCCCGGCCTCTACCTCCAGCCGCACGACGAGCTGGTGCCCGAGGAGCTGCGCGGCATCGGCGTGCGCATCGAGGACGACGTCCTGATCACCGCCACCGGCAACCGCCTGCTGACCGAGGCGCTGCCGACCGAGTCGCACGAGGTCGAGTCCTGGCTCGCCGCCCAGCGCGAGGCGGGCCCCCGGGAACCGGGCCTCGATGGCAACTGACGACGCCCGCGCGGCGCTCGTGGCGGACTCCGCGGCGGCGGCGGATCCCGCTGCCGCGGCGGAGTCCGCCGCCGAGGCGGAGTTCGACGCCCTCACCGGCCGGCTGGGCATCGAGGTGCCGGCCGACCTCAAGGGCGGTGTCCTGGCCGGCTACCGGGGGCTGCGGGACATGACCGCGTTGCTGCGGGGCGTGGAGACCGACCAGCACGGCCGTACGGGCGGGGAGACCCGTACGGGCGACGACGAGGAGAGACCGGGTGCCTGACATGCCCTCGGCTCGGCAGGCAACGGCACTGCACGAGCTGTCCGTTCCCGAGGCGGGGGCGCTCCTGCGGGCGGGTGAGCTCACCTCCGTCGAGCTCACCCGGCACGCCCTCGACCGGATCGCCCGGCTCGACCCCGCGCTGCACGCCTTCATCCTCGTCACGGAGGAGACCGCCCTGGAGCGGGCCGCCGCGGCCGACCGCGACCTGCGGGCCGGCACCGACCGCGGCCCGATGCACGGGATCCCGTACGCGCTGAAGGACATCTTCGACGCGGAGGGCGTGCCCACCACGAACGCCTCGTGGCTGCGGACCGGCGACGTGGCCCGTACGGACAGCACCGTGGAGCGCCGCCTGCGGGCCGGGGGCGCGGTCGGGCTGGGCAAGCTGACCACGTTCGAGTTCGCGGTCGGCGGCCCCAGCTTCGACCTGCCCGTCCCGCCCGCCCGCAACCCGTGGAGCGAGGAGCACGTCCCCAGCGGCTCGTCGTCGGGCTCGGGCGCGGCGGTCGCCGCGGGGCTGACCCGCGTCACCATCGGCTCCGACACCAGCGGCTCCACCCGCGGCCCGGCGTTCCACTGCGGCGCGGTCGGACTCAAGCCGACCTACGGGCGGGTGTCCGGGCACGGCGCCCAGACCCTGTCGCAGACGCTCGACCACTTCGGGCCGCTGACCTGGACCGTCGCCGACGCGGCCGCCGCACTGCACGTGGTCGCGGGCGCCGACCCGGCCGATCCGCGCACCACCGGCGCCCCCGCCCCCGACTGGATGGCGGCCCTGGGCCGCGGGGTCGCCGGGCTGCGCGTGGCCACCTCGCCGGGCTGGTACGCCGACGACCCCCTGACGATGCCGGAGATCACCGCCGGCATCCAGCGGGCGCTCGGCGTGCTCGGCGGCCACGGCGCGGCCGTCGAAGAGGTCACGCTGCCGCCGTACGACGTGTTCAACGCGTGCGGGCGCGTCGTCTTCGCGGCGGAGGCGTTCGCGGTCCACCAGGACGACCTGCGCCACCGGCCGCGCTCCTTCGGGCGCTACACGTACCAGCGGGTGATGCCCGGCGCCGGGATCGCGGCCGCCGACTACCTGCGCGCCCTGGACGTACGGCGATGGCTGAAGCGGCGGCTCGACGCGACCGTGTTCGAGCGGCACGACGTCCTGGTGACCGTGTGCGGCCAGACCACCGCGGCGCGCTGGAGCGACTTCCCCGAGAACTGGCCGCCGCCCAAGCTCGCCAACGACATGCAGACGATCCCCTTCAGCGTCACCGGCCATCCGGCCCTGTCGCTGCCGATCGGGTGCGCCGCGGACGGGCTGCCCATCGGGCTCCAGATCGTCGGGCGGGCCCACGACGAGGCGACCGTGTTCCGCGTGGCCGAGGTGCTGGAGGCGGAACTGGGGGAGCGGCACCGCCGCCCGCAGGGCATGGATACGGGGATGGGTACGGGTATCGGCCTCGGCCGCACAGGGACGCCCGCAGGGCGTACAGGGGGGAACTCATGAGCCGTACAGCGAGCCGTCCAGCGAAGGCTCTGGCGACCGACTACGCGTCGGGCGCGCTCAGCAAGGACACACCGGAGGAGTTCGAGCGGCTCCAGCTGCTCCAGGCGTGGGGCGATCCCGACACCCGCACCGTGCTGCGCAACCTCGGGCTCGGCCGCGACTGGCGGTGCCTGGAGATCGGGGCGGGCGCCGGCTCCGTCGCGCGCTGGACCGCCGACCAGTGCCCGGACGGCTCCGTCCTCGCCGTCGACATGGACACCCGGTACCTGGCCGACACCGACCGCGCCAACCTCGAATGGCGCGCCGGCGACATCCGCGAGCTCGACTTCGCGCCCGGCACGTTCGACCTGGTGCACTCGCGCTTCACCTTCTGCCACCTGCCCGAGCGCGAGGAACTGGTGGCCAAGGCCGTGCGGTGGCTGAAGCCCGGAGGCCGGCTGGCGCTCGGCGAGCCGCTGCTCATGCCGGCGGAGGGCTCGGTGTACGAGCCGGTCCGGCGCTTCTTCGGCGCCATGGAGACGAGCTGGCTCGCCCAGGGCTCCGACATGCACCGGTGGGCGCAGACCCTCCCGTCCCGGCTCGCGCGCGCCGGCCTGCGCGACATCGAGGTCCTGACGCGGGCGAACTGCCTGGGCGAGCGCGGCCCCTACGGCGCGCTGTCCGCCGCCAACATCCGGCAGGAGGGCGCCTACCTGGTCGGCGCGGGCCTCCTGACGCAGGCCGACGTCGACGCGGTCATGGACCTGTGCGCGGACCCCGGCTTCACCGACCTCCGCTCGCTCACGGTGTACGCGTGGGGGCGCAAGCCCGCCGGCGCAGAGGGCGGGTCGTGACGGAGCCGAAGCCGGCGGTGGAACCGGCGGAGTTGCCGGGGGAGGCGGGCCCGGCGGCGGCCGCCCCCGGCGGGCCCGAGGGGCAGGGGGCCGGCCCCTCTGCGCTCTCCCCGCTCGTCTGGCGCGCGGTCCTCGGCTGCATCATCGCCGCCGCCATGACCGTCCTGGACCTGGCCATGACCAGCACCGTGCTGGGCAGCATCCAGGAGAGCATGGACGAGCCGCTCGCCAAGGGCGCACTCGTGATCTCGGCCTACGCGACCGCCGAGCTCATCACCCTCTCCCTGAGCGCCTTCCTCACCCGCGTGTTCCCCGCCCGGACGTACCTCGTCCTGCTGGTGTGCCTGTTCGTGGGCGGCGCGCTGCTGTCCGCCTGCGCGTGGAGCTTCGAGAGCCTGCTCGTCGCGCGCGTCGTGCAGGGCGCGGCGAGCGGCGCGATCATGCCGTTCGCCTACTACGCGATCGTGGTGCTCCTGCCGGGCGACAAGCACCCGAAGGCGATCTCGACGTTCTCGATCCTGGTCACCGGCTCGTACGTCCTCGCCCCCGTCCTGTGCATCACCCTGGGGGAGTGGACCGGCTGGCGCGCGCTGTACTGCGTGGCGGCGCCGGTGGGCGCGCTCGGGCTGTGGCTCGCCCTGCCCGGGCTGCGGCACATGCGCACGGAGGCATCCCCGCTCGGGCGCAGGGTCAACGCCGTGGGCGCCGGGGCGGCCGTGGTGGGCCTGGGCTGCACCCAGTACGCGCTGGACACCGGCCAGGAGCGCGGCTGGTTCTCCTCCGCGGTCGTGACCCTCGTGGCCGGCGCGGCGATCGCCGCCGCCGTCCTGTTCGTCGTGACGGAGCTGCGCAGCCGCTACCCGCTCGTCGACCTGCGGCTGCTGCGGCTGCGGCCGTTCCTGGCCGGCTGCGTGTTCAACGTCGTCGGCGGCGTGGCCGTGTACTCCAGCTACGTCCTCATCCCCGTCTACCTGACCACGCTCGGCTTCTCCGCCGCCGACATCGCCACCGTCTCGCTCTACGGCGGGACCGTCCAGCTCGCCATCGCGCTCGGCCTGCCGCTCTTCCTGCGCCGCATCGACACCTACCTCGTGTCGTGCACGGGCGCCCTCCTGTTCGCGACGGCCGCGCTGCTGCCCTTCCTCGCCGGCTCCTCGCCGCCGTACGTCCTGATCGTCATCGCCCTGATGTGCCGCTCCGTCGGCTCCGGCCTGCTGCTCGCCGCGCTCGGCCTGATGGCCACCCGCGCGCTGAGCGCGCACCAGGCGGCCTCCGGATCGCTGCTCTTCAACATGGCGCGCAGCCTCGGTGGATCGGTCGGCGCGGCGGGTTGCGCGGCGTTCCTGACGATCCGCCAGGCGTACCATGCGCATGCGGCCGGCCTGCCGGGCGCCGACGGTGCGGGCCGGAGCGTCCGGAGCCTGGCCCTCCACGACGTGTTCGCCGTGGCGTTCGCGATCCTCCTGCTGCTCGCGCTCTCCCTCGTGGCCGGCTACGGACTGCGCCGGCTCCGGGAACGGCGCGCGGCCCCCCTCACCACCGATGGGTGATCTCCGTGTTCGCTGAAGACAACCGCGCCTTCCTCGCCGGGCAGTACGACGCACGCCGCTCGCCGGAGCACGCGCTCGCGGCGCGGGCCGCCGACCAGCTCCTGCACGACGTGGGCATGAAGGTCCCCGTGCTGCCCTGCCACTTCCGCATCGCCCCGGCGGAGCACGCGGCCCTGGAGCGGGCCACCCGCCTGCTGGCGGACGCCCAGGACAAGGTGCTGGCCCACCTCTGCGCCACCCTGACCGCCGACGAGCTCGTGGCCATGTTCGAGGTCCGGCCGGAGATGGCGGCCCACGTCGACTGGCCGGCCCTGCCCTCGTCCGGGCTGCGCATGCTGCGCGCCGACATCATCCCCACCGACACCGGCTACTGGTTCTGCGAGCTCAACCACTTCTCCGGCGTCGGCGGAGGCGAGGCCTACCACGCGGCGCACCTGCACGCCGAGGTCCTCGGCCGGCCGGTCACCGGCATCTCGCCGTTCCGGCAGCTCGCCCTCCAGTACGTCACGGAGTGCCGGCGCGCCGGCCTCACCCGCATCGTCGTCCTCGACACGCCGGGACACCGGGCCCAGGGCTACGGGCAGCACCTGATGCTCCAGCGGTACCTCCGCCTCCTGGCTCCTGACATCGAGCTCGCGTACCACGACGAGCTGACGTATCCCGCGGAGTGGCTGGAGCCCGGCGAGGCCGGCCGCACCCTGGTCCACCGGCTCGTCACGTTCGACGACACCACGGACCACGGCGCGTTCCTCGCCCGGCTGCGGGCCTGCGGGGCCGTGCTCTCCTGCATGTTCGAGGCGGAGCTGAAGATGCACCGCCGCTGGTTCGCCCTCCTCTGCGACCCTGCCCACCACCACCTGCTCACCGCGGAGGAGCGGGCGGCCGTCGAGCAGTACGTGCCGCACACCGCCGTCGTCGGGCCCGGCGACGTCGACGCGATGGTCGCGGACAAGGACCGGCTGGTGTTCAAGCGCAGCTACCTCTACGGCGGCAGGGGCGTCCTGGCCGGCGACCAGCACACCGCGGAGGAACTGCGCGACCTGCTCACGCGTGACGGCGATGCCACCTGGTACGCGCAGCGGCGCGTCTACGCGTCGACGGTCGAGATTGCGGGGGCGGAGGGCATGCCGGAGCCGTATCACCTGGTCCTGGGCATGTACCTCTACGGGGAGCGGGCGAGCGGCGTGGTCGTGCGGGGGGCCGCCGACTCGCCGGTGGTGAACGGTTCGCGGAGCGCGGGAATGTCGTGGGCGTTCGTGGTGTAGCCGAGGCGTGCCGTTATGGGTGCGGTGAGCGGGGCCTCTTGGACTGGCCGCCCTGCTCTCCTTGCTGCATTGATCCGCGCCTCACTTCCAGTGCACCCGCCCGGGATCCTTCGGCGCCATGATCTTCGCATCAGGGCGCTCGGAGGGCTGAATCCGGGACAGCCGCGGGAGGTTGAGGGGACGGCGGGGTCCCCCACACGAACGGGCAACGGGCGGCCGCTGACCACACCTTCGCAGGAGCGCGACCCAACCCGGCAGCGATACAAGCCCAGTTGGTGACGTTTCTTCCCGCGCGCCCCCCGAAACCGCACCAACTCCACCCAAGGCGGCAATCATCCACGATGGCACCGAAAGGGCGGGGAACCCCCCGTACCTACGTCAACAGTCATCACTCGGAGGAGAACGTGACGTTCCTGAGGAACGCCGCCGCTGCCGCAGCGATCGCCGTCACGGCGTTCGCCGGCCTCGCCGCACCGGCGAGCGCGGACCCGGTGCCCAACACCGCCGATGCCCAGGCGACCAGCACGGACGGGCAGAGCAAGACCAGCACCGCGGGGGTGACGTCGAGCGCGGCGAACACCCAGGTCCAGCGCGCGTCGAGCTCCACCGAGCGTGAACTGGCCGCGAACTGCTGGAACGGCCGCACCGACGGTGGCCGCAACTTCTTCATGACGTGCAACGGCACCTCGTACCACGTGTACGTGGACTGCACGGACGGCCGCCACCTGTTCCCGGAGACCTTCTCGGGCCAGTGGGACTTCCGCCTGACCTGCCCCGTCGGCACGCGAGCCGTCTGGGGCGGCAGCTGGTAACACCCCGCATCCTCTGGGCGCTCCGCCAGGGGGCGCCCAGAGGATGGCCGGCGGCTCATGGCCGGCGGTATGCCTCCGGATCGACACCCGGCGCGGGGTCCCGTGTGATCGTCACATAGGCGGGGTGGGCGGGATCTCCCGCTTCGATGGTCGCGAAGAGGTCCAGATCGTGCCTGCAGAAGCGGTGCAGGTACTGGAAGAAGATTTCCAACTCCTGCTTGGACAGGGGTTCGCCATGTCTCTCGTGTCGCACGCGGACACGATACGACTATCCTTGACGGGTCACGCGGGGCATGTCTCCAGGACACGATGAAGCCCCTCTCCCGGTGACAGGAGAGGGGCGCGAAATCACTTCTTCCGGCGCTTGCGGGGCGCGGGAACGATCGGCGTCTCGGTCTCGCGGGCGGCAGCGAAGAAGGGCGCCATTACCTCCTCGTACTGCTTAAGGGATTCGGGCCCCAGGTCGATCTCGAGCCACTTGGGCACCTGAATCTCCTTGATCTCCGTAACCGGGGAACCATCCTCGTCCACCTCCCCCGTCAGGTCCTCCATCTCCTCGGTCACCGTCACGGCGAACTTGACCGTGGTCAGCTCATCGGTCACCTCGGGGGCGAGGTCGTCGAAGTCGATCCGCTGAACGAAGATCGTCGTCGTGATCGTCTGACCACCGACCTCGATCGTCTTCACGCCTTCTTCCACGCCGGGCTGACCCTTGTGGGATTCGTCTACCTCAATGAATTTGGTGCCCATGAATGGCGCCCTTTCTTTTGCTGGTGCTTGCGTAAAGTCTAGTGGAGTAAGGGCACTTGACGCCAATTCAGGTTAAGGGTGAGAACTGGCCGGCTCGAACGGAAGTTACTGGTCACCGAGGGACTGATAAAAGTCGCCTGACGGGCAAAAGGCAGATTTTCAGGCGCCTTTATCGCACTACTGGAAGAGGCTCGGGAGTCACACCGGCGCCGGCAGGTCCATTCGAGCAAGTTCGGCCGGGTCGACCACAGCGGTGATCTCGGTGATGCGGCCGTCGGAGACGAGGAAGGCGAGGAGGGAGACCGGGGTGCCGTCTCCGTTCCCGGCGATGACACCGGGGAAGCCGTTGACGGTTGCCGCACGTCCCGAAGCAACTGCTCGAACTGACCGTCACGGGCCGCAGCCAGGAACGCCCGGACCACCTCGCGTCGCTGCCGTCCGGGGCTTGCCGGCTGCTGGGCGGCCTGCACCTTCCTGCGGGCACGGCTGGTGAGCACTGATGCGGCCGGCCACCCGGCCATCCGTCCGGGTCAGATCCGTGTCGTGCCCTCGGCCTCGCGGCGGGAAAGCCGGCACCGGCGGCGCACCAGCACCAGGGGGACGGCGCCGATGAAGGCCACCGCGGTGGGTGCGGCGGCGGCCACCTTGTCGATGCCCTTCTGATCGAAGGCGGCGGGAACGGAAAGCGTGTCCCAGCGGTCGACGGGCCAGGCGACGACGATGGCGCGGCCCACCACGTCGTCCACGGGGACGAAGCCCTTGTCGGCCTCGTCCTGGTGGAAGCGGGAATCCTGCGAGTCCTGCCGATGGTCGCCCATCACCCACAACCGGTCCTGGGGCACCGTGACCTTGAACTGAGCATCCGGGTTTGTGCTGCACGGAACATTGCCCGGGAAGACGTAGGGCTCGTCCAGCGGCTTGCCGTTGACCGTCAGCGGGCCGGCGCCCTTGCACTCGACGGTGTCGCCGGCCACGCCCACGACCCGCTTGATGGGGTTCGCCCACTCCGCTCTTCAACCACCGCCGGCTTCCACCCCCGGCGCGGATACCGAAACCCACAGTTGAGCGGAACGTTCCGGCGATGTCACCCTATGCGAAGAGGTACGACAACCAGCGGTGAGCGCCCGGCCCGTGACCGGGCAAACGCGCGGTCGCTTGTGTGCTGAGCCTCCTCCCGACTGATTCGGGCTTGGACCGGCGGTGGGCGGCGGCGGAACTGTGCCGATGCCCGGTGGCATGCCGGGGCCGTGGACCCGCTGTCGGCTGTTTGTCGGGGTGGTCGGGTCCGATGTCGGCTTCTTGTCGGCGGGGGGCCGGAGCCTTGCTGAAGATCGTGCCGGATGCCCGTCCGGCAGGGTTACGACAAGCAAGGAATCACCATGACCACTCACGTCACGATCATCGGTGCCGGACTCGGCGGGCTGACACTCGCCCGTGTCCTTCACGTTCACGGCATCCCGGCCACGGTCTACGAGGCAGAGGCCTCACCAGCGGAACGTTCGCAGGGCGGCATGCTCGACATCCACGACTACAACGGCCAACTGGCCTTGCAGG
The DNA here is from genome assembly GCF_044336695.1 of Streptomyces sp. SCA2-17. Lineage (NCBI taxonomy): Bacteria > Bacillati > Actinomycetota > Actinomycetes > Kitasatosporales > Streptomycetaceae > Streptomyces > Streptomyces sp. SCA2-17. The sequence goes on along the minus strand of NZ_CP117521.1, from coordinate 701,978 downwards.
CGGCCGGCCTGATGAACGAGTTCGGCGGCATCATCCTGGAGGGCCGCCAGACAATGCGGATCCTCGACCGGGACGGGAACGTCCGGCTTGACCAAGGCGACGACGGTACGGGCGGACGCCCCGAGGTGATGCGCGGGGAGCTGCGACGGATCCTGCTCGACTCACTGCCGGCCGGCACCGTCCAGTGGGGGCGCAAGGCCGGCAGGACCCGCACCCTCGGCGAGGGACGTCACGAGGTGATGTTCGCCGACGGCAGCACCGTCGTCACCAGCCTGCTGGTCGGCGCGGACGGCGCCTGGTCACGGGTCCGGCCGCTGCTTTCCACCGCCACACCCGAATACATCGGCAAGTCGGTCGTGGAGACCTACCTGTTCGACGCCGGCACCCGGCACCCCGCCTCCGCAAAAGCGGTCGGTGGCGGGTCGATGATCGCGCTTACCCCGGGCAGGGAGATCTTCGCTCACCGGGAAAGGGACGACACCCTGCACGCCTACGTGGGGCTGTCCGAGCCGCAGGACTGGTTCGCCGCCCTCGTCTTCACCGACCCCGCTGCGGCCACAGCGCGGATCGCGCAGGAGTTCGACGGCTGGGCGCCGGAACTCACCGCGCTGATCACCGACGCCGACACCACGCCGGTCCTGCGTCCCCTCTACGCTCTGCCGGCCGGGCACCGGTGGGGCCGGGTGCCGGGTGTGACCCTGCTCGGTGATGCCGCCCATCTTTCGGCTCCGAACGGCGAAGGCGCCAACCTGGCCATGCTCGACGGCGCTGAACTGGGCATGGCCCTCGCCGCGCACCCCGACGACATCGAGGCCGCGCTGGCCGAGTACGAGCAAGCGCTGTTCCCTCGCAGTGCCGCTGCCGGCGAAGCCGAAGTCCCTGACAACCCCACACTCGAGGACCTGACCGACCTCTTCACCCGGGACGAGCAGACCCCATGAACCGCCGACCGGCGTCCCCCGGTGGCTGCCGGACAGGATGCTGTTCAGTCGACCGGAAGACGCCGGCGGGTCGGCGGCCCGGGCCGGTTCGCTGTCGGGGATGCGCACTCCGGCCACGAGTGTCGGCAGGGTGGAAAATGGCGCGGCTAAATGGCGCGGCCTTATCCCGTAGTAGCTGATGTGCCTGTGCCGGAACGAGTCGTGGCGAAGTCAGGCCCCGTGAGTGTCGGGCGCGCCGTAGGCGGCGCGCCAGCCGGCGGGTGCCGTGGCTGCCTGGCGCCGGAAGAAGGTGGTGAAATTGCCGGCGTCCCGGAAGCCGAGGCGCCGGGCGCAGCCGGCGACCGGCAGGTCGGTGTGGGCGAGCAGTCTCCTGGCTTCCAGCAGGATGCGCTGGTCGAGGAAGGCCTTGGCGCCCGTGCCGGTGGCGGCGCGCGTCGCCCGGGTGAGAGTGCGCACGTCGTAGCCGAGTGCCCGCGCGTAGTCGGCCACGTGGTGCCAGCGGGTGAAGTGTTCTTCGACGGCGGCTCGGTAGGAGCGGAACACGTCCTTGGACCGGTTGTCGGCCGGGCTCCCGCCGGTGCGGGAGGGCGCGTCAGGAAGTATGCGCAGGACCAGCGCAGCCAGCAGGTGGGAGAGCAGCGCGGGAGATGCCAGGAGCGGGGTGCGCGCTGCCGCGTCGTGTTCGCGGCCGAGGTGTTCGGCCGCGAACAGGGCCAGGCTCAGACGCTGCCGGTCCAGGTCTCTGCACACCGGGGCGGTGGCCTCCGCGGTGGTGAGGCCGGGGAGGAAGCCCGGCCGGAAGAGGACCAGCGGGCCGTCGCAGGCGTCGATGTCGCTCCAGCGGTGCACCATGCCGGGCCGGATCCACACGGCGCTGCCTTCCGCCAGCCGGTAGGTGTGGAAGTCCGCTTCATGCGTGCCGGTGCCGGAGGCGATCAGGGCGAGGACGTGGAAGTCGGGGCGCTGGGGGAGTACGCGACGGCGGTGGGTGTCCATGGAGCGCGGCGAGGTCGAGGACCTCCATGCCGTGGGGTGAGCCGACGGCAGGCGAATAGCGCAGCTGTCGCACGGCTTGGTGTCCGTTTTCCACAAGTACTGTGCTCCTTTCCACCAGGGAGCGGACCGCGCTTCCCCTACCGTCGGATGTGCACCTGACAAGCAGGGTCAGGTTACGCGTTCAAGGCCGCGGCTACGGGGCGCGGATCGTCCTTGAGCGGTCGAGCGAAAGGTGCAGCGATGAAGGAAACAACAAGGCCGGTGCCGGTGGCGGGCGGGGCTCTGGACGTACGGGTCGGGGGCCGTACCGGACCGGCGCTGGTGTTCGTCCACTACTGGGGCGGCTCCGCCGGCACGTGGAACGATGTGATCCGTCATCTGCCGCCCGGGCAGGCGACGGTGCGCTATGACCAACGCGGCTGGGGCACCTCGCGGGCTCTGCCCGGCCCCTATCACCTCGACCAGCTCGCCGACGACCTCGCTCACGTGGTCAGCACGTGCACGCCGGGGCCGTACGTCCTCGTCGGCCACTCGATGGGCGGCAAAGTGAGCCAGCTCGTCGCGGCCCGCAGGCCGGCCGGCTTGGCCGGCATGGCGCTTGTCGCACCCGCACCGCCCGAGCCGCCCGTCACGGTCACTGAGGACTACCGGCAGGCCCTTTCCCACGCCTACGACTCGCCCGGGGCGGTGCGGCACGCCCTCGACCATGTCCTCACTGCCTCACCGCTGCCCGAGACGGTGCGGGCCACCGCGGTGCGCGACAGCCTCGCCGCCGGACGCGAGGCCCGGCAGGAGTGGCCGCTACGCGGGATCGCGCAGGACATCGCCCGCGCCGTGCACAGCGTCACCGTTCCGGTGATGGTGCTGGCCGCGGAGAACGACGTGGTGGAACCGCCGCGCGTGCTGCGTGAGTGTCTCCTGCCGCACATCCCGCAGGCGACCCTGGTCACTGTCCCCGCCGCCGGCCACCTCCTCCCCGCGGAAGCTCCCCACGCCGTCGCGACCGCTCTCGGAGACTTCCTCCGGACCCTCCAACGCTGATCGCACAGCGCTGCGCGAACTGAGCGAACAAGCGCGCCGCCAGCGACCCCCGGCGACGCTGACACGATCCCGCCTGTGGGCGCGCTGATGGCAACTCCCACTTCCGACAGCGGACTTCACTGCTCTAGAAGAACCCCAGCTTCTTGGGGCAGTAGCTGACCAATAGGTTCTTCGTGGGGTGCTGGAGGCGCAATGCTGACACCCCGAGCGACCTGCAGTTGACCCACCGACTGGGCCCATTGGGGCCCGGGTGGCCCGTGCATGGTCCGGATCATGATGGTCCGATCCGGTGTTACCCGCCTGCACCGACGTGCGGACACGTCGGGCGTTGCTGGTACTCGCCGGGAACCCCGTTGCCGACGGCGGCCCAGAAACCCCGTGACTCGGCGAAGTGGCCACCGAGAGTGTGCCAGGCCAAGTTGGGGCCTGTCGTTATTGTCGACCGTGTCGGAGCTTGTGCCCAGTAACCGCGAGTGTCAGTCCCAATCGGACGCCCCTCTACGATTTCCAGCCCCGCGGCTCAGCGGCAGGGGTGAACTCTGAGTGGTTTCACCAGACCGCCGCCTACAACAAGACCTGGAAGCGGGCCCGAGAGACCGCCCTCTCGGAGCAGGAGCAAGCACCACTCGTCGCCAAGCGCCCCTACGACCTGCGTCACGCAGGCATCTCCTTCTGGCTCCATTCTGGAGTGGACCCGGCCGAGTGCGCCCGCCGGGCCGGCCACAGCATCGCGGTCCTGCTGCGTGTCTACGCCAAGGTCCTCGCCCAGGGCCAGGAGCGTGCGAACCGCCGGATAGAGGCGGCCATGAAGGAAGGCAAGTAGCCGAGAATGCCCTGATCTCTGCGGTTACGGCAGCGACCAGGTGCGGCGTCTACGCTGTGCGCGGTAAGCGGATCAGTAACAAGGTGGGCTTCACTCCCAAGCTAATCCGTTTCCCTCCGGTAGCAGCCTGGAGATTCTTGAGAGGAGTGGAACTTGGGCAGGTCATCGCGGAAAAAGAAGATCTGTCTTTGTTCTGCGCCGCGGATTTCGTCGGCAGCCTTCCTTGAAACAATCAGGCAGAATTTCTTAGTCAGAGGGCTATGGTTTCCTGACCGACTCAATTGAAGCTCGCCATCGTACTGGCCAGGCTGGAACGTCCAGTTGTCGGCCCAGAATGTCAGCGTGGGTTGCTGGGGTTTGTCCTGGCTGACGATGAATGGTGCAGGATCGCTGGTCCAGTGATAGTTGACCTGGTCTGAAGCGAAATCGTACACGTATGTTCCGGTTTCATGCCAGTAGAAAGTCGGCTTCTTTGAAGAGGGGGTTGATCCTACGGGAGTCAACTGTAGATGTGCATCGCGAATCACCTCGACATCCTGAGTCTTGAACCTGGTGGACACTGTTGGCTGGATTTGGAAAGCGATTCCGTTGTCTACTGGTCCGGTGCGCAGCAGGTGGGGGAGCGCCGCGTTGATTCTTGGCTCCTGCCGGAGTTCGGTGAAGTTGTAGACCGAGAAAGCAAGTGCAACGAGAGCGGCTAGTGTGGCAGCCCACTTGTGTACACTTTCGAATCTCGTTCTTCGCGACTCCGTCGTCCTCTCGTTTGTGTCGTTCACTCTCGTACTCTCTGCTGAGAGCAGAGCCGCGGTTCTGCTGGGTTGCTCCATTTGGTCAGCAGAATTACCACTTGGGTTGCACAGGCCGCACAGGGAGGAGGCGTGGGAGCTACAAACCGGCCCGTAGGTGCTGGGCCCCTGGCCGGGCTTGGTCCGTGACTGGTCCGGGAGTGCTGGTCAGTGACGGGACAAGTTGGTGCATGCATCGCATTGCAGGCTGGTCGGCGGGCAGTGCCCGGCTCCACGTAGAAAGGGCCTCCGACCCGCGCTTTATGCAGGTCGGAGGCCCTTTCGCTTGCCTCTAGAAGAAGCCCAGCTTCTTCGGGGAGTAGCTCACCAGCAAGTTCTTCGTTTGCTGGTAGTGGTCCAGCATCATTTTGTGGGTTTCCCGGCCTATTCCTGACTGTTTGTAGCCGCCGAAGGCGGCGTGGGCCGGGTAGGCGTGGAAGCAGTTGGTCCAGACGCGGCCTGCTTGGATGGCGCGGCCGGCTCGGTAGGCCGTGGTGCCGTTGCGGGTCCAGACGCCGGCGCCCAGGCCGTAGAGGGTGTCGTTGGCGAGGGTGATGGCGTCGTCGAAGTCGGTGAAGGGGGTTACGGCTACGACCGGGCCGAAGATTTCTTCCTGGAAGACGCGCATGTCGTTGCGGCCTTCGAGGATCGTGGGCTGGACGTAGTAGCCGCCGGCCAGTTCGCCGCCCGGGTCGGCGCGGTGGCCGCCGGTGAGGGTGCGGGCGCCTTCCTGGCGGCCTATGTCCAAGTAGGAGAGGATCTTTTCCAGTTGGTCGTTGGAGGCCTGGGCGCCGATCATTGTTTCCGTGTCCAGAGGGTGGCCCGGGACGATCGCCTCGGTGCGGGCTGTCGCCGCTTCCAGGAAGGCCGCGTAGTGGCCGCGTTGGATCAGGGCACGCGACGGGCACGTGCAGACCTCGCCCTGGTTGAGGGCGAACATGGTGAAGCCTTCCAGGGCCTTGTCCAGGAAGTCGTCGTCCGCCGCGGAGACGTCGTCGAAGAAGATGTTCGGGCTCTTGCCCCCGAGTTCGAGCGTGACCGGCTTCAGGTTCTCCGACGCGTACTGCATGATCAGGCGGCCCGTCGTCGTCTCCCCGGTGAACGCGATCTTGGCCACGCGGGGGCTCGCCGCCAGCGGCTTGCCCGCCTCTGCGCCGAAGCCGTTCACGATGTTCACCACGCCCGGCGGGAGGAGGTCCGCCACCAGGTCCATCCAGACATGGATCGAGGCCGGAGTCTGCTCGGCCGGTTTCAGCACCACCGCGTTGCCCGCCGCCAGCGCCGGGGCCAGTTTCCACGCCGCCATCAGGATCGGGAAGTTCCACGGGATGATCTGCGCGACCACGCCCAGCGGCTCGTGGAAGTGGTACGCGACCGTGTCCGCGTCGATCTCCGACAGGCCGCCCTCTTGGGCGCGGATCGCGCCCGCGAAGTAGCGGAAGTGGTCGATCGCGAGCGGGATGTCGGCGGCCAGGGTCTCGCGGACCGGCTTGCCGTTCTCCCAGGACTCGGCGACCGCGAGCGCCTCCTGGTGCTGCTCCATGCGGTCGGCGACGCGGTTCAGGACGGCGGCCCGCTCGGCCACGGGGGTGCGGCCCCACGCCGGGGCCGCCGCGTGCGCCGCGTCCAGGGCGCGTTCGACGTCCTCGGCGGTGCCCCGGGCGATCTCGGTGAACGGCTGCCCGTTCACCGGCGTCGGGTTCTCGAAGTAGCCGCCCTGCTTGGGCGGTACGTACTCGCCGCCGATCCAGTGGTCGTAGCGCGGGCGGTACGAGACCACCGCGTCGGGTGAGCCGGGGTTGGCGTAGCGAGGCATGGGACGGCCTTCCCTTCCGGGATTCCGGGATTCCGGGATTCTGGGAGACAGCGATTCGGAGTCTCCGGTTCGCCGCCGTCCGCTTCCGGCGCGGCGGCGACCGGAAGGACGCTAAGGCCGGGGACGTTGCGCGAACGTTGCCCGGCCGGCAGCGGCAGCGGCAGCGGCAGCCGCCCCCGCCCCGTACGCCTCCCGCAACCTCCGCGCCTCCGCCGCCACCCCTCCCCGCTGCGGCGCACTCACCGGCAGCGCCGCCAGCAGCCGCTCCCACACCTCCAGGTCCTCCTCGCCCCACGCGCTGTCCGCCCACAGTTGCAGCGCCCACGCGTCCCCGCAGCTCAGCACCGCTCGCCGCAGCCGCCCGTCCAGCACCCGCCGCATCCGGCACACCTCCGGCGCCTCGGAGGTGGGCAGCAGCGGCCCGTCGTACGCGCGGAGCGCCCCGCGCACGTCGCCCGCCGCCAGCTCCCGCTCCACCCGCGCGACGTCCGTCCCGACGGGCGCGCACAGCCGGTACGGGCGCGAGCCGAGCAGCGGTCCCACCAGCCGCCGCAGCCGCGACAGCTCGGCGCGCAGCGTCACCGGCGGCACCGGGCGCTCCCCGTACAGCGCCGTCGCGAGCTGATCCCCGGTCAGCCCTTCGGGGTGGGCGGCAAGCAGGACGAGGATCTCGCTGTGCCGCCGGCCCAGGTGTGTCCGGCGGCCGTCCGCCGTCGCCAGGACCGCCTCGTCGCGGCCGAGGGCCGACAGCAGCGGTCCCGGTCCGGCGCCGGCCGCCAGTCTCGCCTCGGCCGCCAGCGCCGTCGCCCGCACCAGCGCCAGGCTGTGCGGGGTGGCCAGCTGGTCGCCGCCGGTGAGGTCCACCGCGCCCAGCAGCCGTCCGGTCCGCGGGTCGTGGACGGGCGCCGCCGCGCACGTCCACGGCTGGACCGCGCGGTTGTAGTGCTCGGTGGCGAAGATCTGCACGGCGTGGTCGAGGGCGAGCGCCGTACCGGGCGCGTTCGTGCCCGCGTGCCGCTCGTCCCAGCGGGCTCCGGCGACGAAGTTCATGGCCTCGGCCCGGCTCCGGGCACCACGGTGCCCCTCCACCCACAGCATCCGGCCGTACGCGTCGCAGACCGCGAGCAGGTGCGCCCCGTCGTCGGCGATCGTGCCGAGCAGCTCCCTGAAGAGCGGCATCACCGAAGCCAGCGGATGCGCCCGGCGGTACTCCTCCAGCTCCGCGCCGTCCAGCTCGACCGGCGCCAGGAAGTCGGCCGCGGGCAGCGCGGCCGCCGACCGCCGCCACGAGCCGGCGACCACCGTGCGGACGCCCGCACCCACCGTGCCCGCGGTCACGAAGTCCTCGTGCGCGCCGCGGACCGTACGGCTCCGCTCGGCCGGGTCGTCGCCGGAGCTCATCGCCGGCCAGGGGTCGGGGTTGGCCACCTGAATCCCTCCTCATCTGCGGTACGTACAGGACGTGCAGCTCCGGGTCTTGCGGTGCGGGCCGCCCCGCCACGACGCTTCCCTTACCCATCGCACACGAACGGAAGAGACGAAGAAACAGTCATGCAGAAAGCACAGAAAGTCCTGCTCGACATCCTCGAGCGCACCGCCGCCGCGTACGTCACCACCTTCCTCGGTCTCCTCCTCGCCGACGGGTTCGACCTCACCGACGTGTCCGCCCTCAAGGCCGCGGCCATCGCCGCCCTCCCCGCCGCCCTCTCGGTGATCAAGGGCGCGATAGGCAGCCGCTTCGGCGACAAGAGCAGCGCGGCCTGGCTCCCGGACGGCCGCCGCAGCCGCAGCCGAAGCGGAAGTGCGAGCGGCCGCACGACCGGAAGCTGATCCTTCACACGGGGTGTGAAGCGCGCACCCGCGATCGCCCCCGCACACACGCTCCCGCGCCCGCCCGCCCCGCGCTTGACTCGGCCGTGCGAGTCCCAATGGAGCGACGGGACCCCGGGCCGCCGGTCCTTCCCCCGAGCCGGCGGCCCACCCGCCTCGTACCGCCGGGCGGACGGTACGGGGCGGGCCCGTGCGCCCGTGCGGGGGGTTCGTACGGGCGTCATCGCGCACCCCGCTGTCGCGCCCCGCGGCGCGGGTGCAACGATGTCCACGTCATGAGAGCAGGGCCGCAGCCGGAACAGGGACCGCGAGCGCTGCGAGCCGCGGTGTTCGCAGCGGTCTGTGTGCTGCTCGCTGCCCTGGGCCACGCGGTCATGTCCGGAACGACGGTCCCGTGGTGGGCCGTCGCCGTCGCCCTGTGCGGCACGGGCAGCGGGGCGTGGTTCCTCGCGGGGCGCGAGCGCGGGCCGCTGCTGATCACGCTCGCCACCGTCGGCGCCCAGACGGGCCTGCACTTCTTCTTCGCACTCGCGCAGAACGTCGTCGTGAACACCGCCCGGGCGGCCCGGCTGGGTCTGGACCCGGGCATGCCCGTGGATCACGGTGCCGCGTCCCCCATGGGTGACATGGCCCCTCATTCCATGGACATGAGCCACTCCATGGGTGGCATGGCGGGCATGGGGCACGGTGCCATGTCCTCCATGGGCGGTATGGACGGTATGGGCGGCATGGAGGGCATGGGCGGCATGGCAGGCATGGCCGGCCACTCCATGTCCATGCACGCCGGCCACGGCGCGCTCGGCATGTGGTCCGCGCACATCCTCGTCGCCGTCGTCTGCGGCATGTGGCTTGCCGGCGGCGAACAGGCCGCCTTCCGGCTCGTCCGCACCGTCCGCGGCCGGCTCCTCGCCCCGCTCCTCATCCTTGTCGGTGCCGTGCCCGCGCCCTCCGGGCCGCCGCGCGTCCGCGCCGACCGGAGCCGCGCCGCGCAGCGCCTGCGGCAGCTGCTGTACGCGCATGTCCTCTCCCGACGTGGTCCGCCGGCCCGCGTCGCCGTCAGCTGACTGACGGCGACCCCCAGCGCCGCATCACGTCACCGGGCCCGTCCCGCTCCTCGGGCTGCCCGGATTCCAGGAAGGACACAGGGCGATGACCCCTGCCCGTACGGGGGACGTGCCACGCCGGCACGCCGTTCCCGCAACCTCCGCAACCTCCGCAACCTCCGCAACCCCCGCAACCCCCTCAACCCACGTCGAACCGCGCCGCGAGCACTCTCAGCCGGCGCGCCCGTTCGCCCCACGCGCAGCACTCTCCGCACCCCCGCAGGTGCGCGTCGAGGGCGGCTCCGGTCACTCCCGGCGGCATCTCCTCGCCGTCGACGCGGGCGGACAGGGCGGTACGAAATTCACTGCAATGCACCTCGCCATCGTCTCCGGTGCCGCTTTTGCCCCGTGCATCACCCCCCGCACCGCCGTCCGTGGGGGAGGCCGCCGTGCGTGACGACGAGAAGGTGACCGCCTGGGCGCTCGCCGCGCGCAGCGGTGACGCCGACGCCATCGAGTGCTTCATCCGGGCCACGCAGAACGACGTGCGGCGCTACGTCGCGCGGCTCAGCAACGACCCGCAGGGCGCGGACGACCTCGTCCAGGAGACGTACCTGCGGGCCCTGCGCTCGCTGCCCCGCTTCGAGGGCCGCGCGTCGGCCCGTACGTGGCTGCTGACGATCGCCCGCCGCACGGTGGTCGACCGGCTCCGCTTCAACGCGGCGCGGCCGCGCGTCTCGGACACCGACGACTGGCAGTCGGCGGCCGAGCGCGCCCAGACGGCGCAGCTGCCCGGCTTCGACGAGGGCGTGGCGCTGTCGCAGCTGCTGGACCGGCTGCCGTACGAGCGGCGCGAGGCGTTCGTGCTCACCCAGATGCTGGGCCTGCCCTACGCGGAGGCCGCCGTCGTCGCGGGCTGTCCCGTCGGCACGGTGCGGTCGCGCGTCGCGCGGGCCCGCGAGTCGCTGATCTGCCAGCTGGAGACGGCGGAGCGGGACGCGGTGCGCGTACCGGTCGCGGCGTAGGCCCTTCCGGCGGAGGGCGCGGCCGCCACCGGTCGCGGTGGTCGCGCATTCCGCCGGACTCTCACCGCTGTGGTCGTGCGCCGTTGCGGCGGGCTTCTTCGCCCGTGCCACGGCGCACGACTGCGAGGCGGCGGTACGGAACAGAGGGGCGGCCGGGCACTTCCCCGGCCGCCCCTCCGTCATCAGCGGCTTCCCGCCCGTACGACCTCCGCCTCCACCCGTACCGTCCCCGCCTCCCGGAACCGCAGGACGACGGGAAGCCGGTCGCCGGGTTTCAGTCGCGGCGGGGACCACACCATGACGTCCAGGCCGTGCGGGGTCATCTCCAGCGTGCGGCCGGCCGGCAGGGGAGCGGACTGCACCATTTCCATGTGGCCCGCGCCCTTCCGCACCACGGTGCGGCTGAGCATCGCGCCGCCGGCCGTGGGAGCTTCGACGCCGATGAGCTCGTCGTCGACGTCGCCGGTGTTCCGTACGCGGAAGAAGGCGGCGGTGTCGTCCCGGCCGAGCGGCACCAGCACCCGTGCCTCCTCGACCTTGACGCCCGGCGGCCGGGGCGCCGCGCCCGAGGCCGTCCAGGCGCAGAGCCCGCCGAGGGCCACGGCCCCGGCGACGACCGGTACGAGCGCGGCGCGCCCGGCGGAGACGAGGGCGGGGGGAACCGAGAGCTTCATGCGTCACCTCGCGAGGGCAGAGCGGCGGCCGTGCGCCGGCCGTGAGAACCGGGGGAGCCGTGAGAACCGGGAGCCGCGGCGCCGCCGCGCCGAGGGCCCCTGCCCGCCGCCGCCCGCGAGGGCACCGGCTGCCAGCCGCGCAGTCGCAGGCTGTTGGCGACCACCAGGACCGAGCTCACGGACATCGCCGCCGCTGCGACCATCGGGCTGAGCAGGCCGACCGCCGCCAGCGGCAGCGTGACCAGGTTGTAGCCGAAGGCCCACGCGAGGTTGGCCCGTACCGTGGCGGACGTCCGCCGGGCCAGCCGGACGGCGTCGGCCAGGGCGCCCATGTCCTCGCGGACCAGCGTCACGTCCGCGGCGCCGATGGCCGCGTCCGTGCCGCCGCCCATCGCGATGCCGAGGTCCGCGCCGGCGAGTGCGGCCGTGTCGTTGACGCCGTCGCCGATGACGGCGACGCGGCGGCCCTGTTCGCGCAGCTCGCGGACGAGCGCGGCCTTGTCCTCGGGCGTGGCCCGCGCGTGGACCTCGGTGATGCCGAGTTCGGCGGCGACGGCCCGCGCCGCGCCCTCGCTGTCGCCCGTCGCGAGGACGGGCCGCAGGCCGAGCCGCTTGAGGTGGTCGACGGCGCGGTACGAGCCGGAGCGGACGGTGTCACCGAGGACGATCACGGCCTCGGGCGTGCCGTCCACGCGGACGACGACCGCGGTACGGCCGTCGCGCCCGGCGGCCTCCACGGCGGCGGCGAGCACCTCGGGGAGGCGGTCACCCGTCGGGACGGACTGCCCCTTTCGCCCCTTCTGTTCGTTCTTCTTGGGCTTTCGGGCGGCGGGAGCTGCCACGGCGGGAGAGGCCTCCGGCCGTACGACCTCGACGAGCCGCTCCCCGACGCGCCCCGCGACCCCCCGGCCGGGCGTGGCGGTGAAGCCGGTGACTTCCGGAACGGCGGGCGAGCCCGGAGCGTCCGCCGTGACCCCGTCCGCCCCCGCGCCCTGCCCGGCCGCGTACGCGCAGACCGCGCGCCCCACCGGGTGCTCCGAGCCGCGTTCGACCGCCGCGGCCAGCCGCAGTGCCGCCTCCGTGCCGAGGCCGTCCGGGCGGGCCGTCACGCCCGTCACCGTCATCGAACCCGTCGTCAGCGTGCCCGTCTTGTCCAGGACGACCGTGTCCACGCGGCGCAGCCCCTCCAGGGCCTGCGGTCCGCTGACCAGGATGCCCAGGCCCGCGCCGCGGCCCGTGGCCGCCAGCAGGGCCGTGGGCGTGGCCAGCCCGAGCGCGCACGGGCAGGCGACCACGAGGACCGCCACCGCGGCCGTCACGGCGGCCTGCGGCGAGGCGCCCGCGCCCAGCCAGAAGCCCAGCACGGTCACGGCGACGGCCAGCACCGCCGGTACGAAGACGCCGGCGACGGCGTCGGCGACGCGCTGCGCCTTCGCCTTGCCCGCCTGCGCCTCCTCCACCAGCTTCGCGATCCGGGCGAGCCGGGTGTCCGCGCCGACCGCCTCGGCCCGCACTTCCAGCAGACCGCCGGAGTTGACGGCTCCGCCGACGACGGACGAGCCCGGACCGGCTTCCACGGGCGCGCTCTCGCCGGTCACCAGGGACAGGTCCAGGGCCGAACTGCCCGCGACGACGACGCCGTCGGTCGCGACGCGCTCGCCCGGCCGGACGACGAAACGGTCGCCGACCCGCAGCTCCTCGATGGGCACCCGGCGCTCCGTGCCGTCCGCGCCGCGCACGAGCACGTCCTTCGCGGCGAGCGAGGCGAGGGCGCGCAGCGCCGAACCCGTACTGTGCCGGGCCCGCGCCTCCAGCAGCCTGCCGATCAGCACGAACAGCGGGACGCCCACGACCGCTTCCAGGTACACGTCCGCCGTGCCGCCCGCCATCGACGGCACCAGCGTGAACGGCATCCGCATGTCGGGCCGCCCCGCGCCGCCGAAGAACAGGGCGTACGCGGACCAGGAGTAGGAAGCGAGCACGCCGAGCGAGACGAGCGTGTCCATGGTCGCGGCCGAGTGCCGCAGACCGCGCAGCGCCCGCTCGTGGAACGGCCACGCGCCCCACACGGCGACCGGCGTCGCGAGCACGAAACACAGCCACTGCCAGTTGCGGAACTGCAAGCCGGGCGCCATGGACAGGACGAGCACGGGGACCGAGAGCAGCGCCGTGATCAGCAGCCGGGTGAGCGCGCCGTCGGCTCCCTCCGCATCCCCGTCCTTCCTGTCCGCCGACCCCGGACCGGGGTCCGGCTCGGGCAGTGCCGCGGTGAAGCCGGCGCCCTCGACGACCGCCATCAGCTCGGCCGCGGTGACGTCGGCGGGGTGGGAGACGCGGGCCCGGCCGGTGGCCAGGTTGACGGTCGCGCTCACGCCGTCCACCCTGCCCAGCTTCTTCTCCACCCGCGCGACGCACGCGGCGCAGGTCATGCCGCCGACGATCAGCTCGGTGGTCGCGGTCGGGGCGCTGCTCCCCGCGCTCGTGCCGGTACTGGTACTGGTGCTCGTGGTCACCGTCCACCCCCCATGCCGTGCATCCCGCCCATGCCGCCGCCGGAGCCATGTCCGGAACCGGAACCGGAACCAGAACCGGAGCCGCCGCCGGTGCGGTGTATGCCGGGAGCGGCAGGCCCGGCGGCCGTGCCGACCGCGTACGAGACTCCGAAGAGGGCTGCCAGGAGCAGGACGAAACCGGCCAGGGTTCCGTACGGACTGAGGGGGCGACGAACGGTCATCCGGGCATCGTGGCACGCTGCGCGGCCCGTTCGGCCGCTCACGACCGGCTCGCGGCGCGTGAGGATTGTCCCTTCCGTCCGCGGGAACCGGAGGCCGTCCGCGGCCGACTACCTGGAGATACGGAACGCGCCCGGACGCGCCCGGACGCGCCCGGACGCGTCCGAACCGGCCGGACACCCGTACGACCTTATGAACTTTCGCCGGACCTGCGGGAACTCACCCCGCCGCCCGTCCGACTTCTCAGGGGTCCACGACTTCGCGAGGAGCCCTTCACCGTGTCCCTGCCCGAGCCGTCCGAGGCCTCTGAGGCGCCCGAGCCTTCCGTGCTGCCCGATCCGGTCCCCCTTTACGGGCCGGAGTACAAGCGGGACCCCTACCCGCTGTACGCGCGCATGCGGGAGGCCGGGCCGATCCACCGGGTCCTCTTCCCCAGCGGGGTCACCGCCTGGCTCGTCACCGGGCACGAGGCCGCCCAGAAGACGCTCGCCGACCCCCGGCTGGGCAAGAACCACGACCGCGGCAACGACCGCTGGCGCGAGCGCGCCTCGATCATGCCCGAGCCGCAGCACTCGCAGCTTCAGGTGCACCTGCTCCACCAGGACCCGCCCAAGCACACCACGATGCGGCGCCTGGTGACGGACGCCTTCGCGCCGCGGCGCGTCGAGGGGATGCGGGCACGCTTCCAGGAGATGGCCGACGCGCTCGTCGACGCGATGCCGGCGGACGCGGACTCCGCCGACCTCGTACGGTACTTCGCCGCCCGCTTCCCCTTCCAGGTCCTCGCCGAGGTCATCGGCCTGCCGCCGCACCTCGCCGCCCGCTTCCGCCGCGAGTGGGGCAAGGTCGTGGCGCCCGTCGGCCCCGCGGACCCCGGGCGGCCCGCCTACGAGGCGCTGCTGCGCGAACTCCAGGGCTACATCGCCGAGGTCGTCGCCGACCGCCGCGGCGCGCCCGGCGACGGGCTGCTCAGCCGGCTGGTGGCCGCCCGCGACGGCGGCGAACTGACCCGGGAGGAGCTGGACTCCATGATCTTCCAGCTGCTGGTGGCCGGCCAGGAGCCCGTCACCAACCAGATCACCACCGCGATGGTGGCCCTGCTCCGCCATCCCGCGACACTGTCCCGGCTGCGGGCCGAGCCGGAGCTCATGCCCGCCGCCGTCGAGGAACTGATGCGCCTCGACGCCGCCTTCGAGCTGACGACCTGGCGGTTCCTCGCCGAGGACGCGGACCTGCACGGCACGCGGGTGCCCGCCGGCGACTCCGTGATCGTCTCCCTGTGCGCCGCCAACCGCGACCCCGAGCGCTTCCCCGACCCCGACACCCTCGACCTGGACCGGGCCCAGGGCCCGCACCTCGCCTTCGGTCACGGCGTCCACTTCTGCCCCGGGGCGGCCCTCGCCCGGGTCGAACTCCAGGTGGCCCTAGGAACGTTGCTGGCCCGGCTGCCGGGCCTGCGGCTCGCCGTGCCCGAGGAGGAGCTGTCCTGGATCCCCGCCGTCCTCGGCCGCGGCACCGCCGAGCTGCCGGTCGCCTTCGACCGGCTCGCCGGACCCGTCTGCCCGCGCGGGCGGGGGTGAGCGCGCGCATGTCCCAGGCCACGCTGACCTTGCCGGCGGCCGCCGCCGCCACCGCCACGGCCTCCTCGGCCGAGGCGCGCATCCTCCGCCTCCTCCTCCCGTACCACCGCACCACCGGCCCGGGATCCGCGGACCCCGCGGACTTCCCGGAGCAGCTGCGCCAGATACGGCAGTTCACGGACGCCGGTGAGCCCGTCCTCTTCACCCTGCCGGGCTTCCCGTGCAAGTCCCCCAACCCCGCCAAGGTCCTCGGGCACCTGCCCGACGAGGGCGAGCGCCTCTCGCTCGCC
This sequence comes from Streptomyces sp. SCA2-17, assembly GCF_044336695.1. NCBI lineage: Bacteria > Bacillati > Actinomycetota > Actinomycetes > Kitasatosporales > Streptomycetaceae > Streptomyces > Streptomyces sp. SCA2-17. The sequence continues at coordinate 686,402 of NZ_CP117521.1, read as the reverse complement.
TTCCTCGACCGGCTCTGCGCCCGCATCGGCGAGGTCTACGCGCCCGGCGCGCGGATACTGATCTGCTCCGACGGCCACATCTTCGGCGACCTCATCCACGTGCCCGACGAGCACATCGACGCCTACGGCGACGAACTGCGCGCCCTGATCGCCGGGGAGGGGCTCGGCCGGCTGGACACGTTCGACCTGCGCGACGTCCACGGGGACCTGGACCACGACACCAAGCGGCGGCTCGTGACGGAGGCCTACGCGCCGCCGGTCGAGGAGCTGCGGGCCCTGGTGCGCGGCGACGAGGAGACGGCACGGCTCTACCGCGGCATCACCCGCTTCCTCGTCGAGGACACCGCCGACTTCGCCGGCACGCGGTCCGCGCTCCAGCGCGAGTGCCGGGCCCGGGCGTACGGCGTCATCGCGCGCAGCCGCGCGTGGGGCGACCTCATCGCGGACTGCCACCCGCGGTCCGTCCGCCTGTCCATCCACCCGCAGCGCCCGGGCGCGGAGAAGTTCGGCATCCGGCTGCTGGAGGCAGCGGACGCGTGGGCCACGCCGTGGCACACGGCGGTCCTGCGGGGGCGCGGGGGAGAGGCGCGCCTGGTGCACCGGGCGGAGGCGGAGAAGCTGGGGCGCCTGGTCCTCCGCGCGGGCCGCCCGAGCCACTTCGAAGAACGTGGCGAACGCGGCTGAGTGCCCGTGCCGCTGAGCGGCCGGCGGGTGCTCAGACGTCGGGCAGCGCCTTCGCCACAGCCCGGATCACGCGCCACAGACCGCCCAGGGCGCCCGCCTCGATCGCGGTGTCCGCGGCGTTCATGGCCAGCTCGGCCCGCTCCCCGCGCCGGCACTTCCGGCACTGACCGCCGTGCCGGAAGCGGCCCGATCGGCCGCAGCTCCTGCACGTTTCCCCGTGGTTCCGCATGACCATGATCATCTCACGGGCGCCGGGGCCGGGGCCGGGGCCGGCGCCATCAGCGGAGGCATCAGCACGCCTCCTGAGCAACCGGAACCCGACCGGCCCGCCCGGCACTATCCCACCGGCCCCGCACCATGGGAAGCCGCCCGGCGCCGCGACGGCGGCCGGGCGGCGGAGAGCCGTTCAGTCACCTGCGCTGCGTGAACGGCTCACAGCCCGAGATCGTGACGGTGCCGTCTCCGTCCGCGAGCGTGACGATGACCTGCTCGCCCTTCTTCGCGGCCTTGAACTGCGGCAGCTTGCCGGACTTCGGCTCCGTCGCCACAGTGCACATCCCCATGGGGTCGTCGTTCGCGCCCTTGCTGACGTACACCCCGGACGGCATGTCCTCACCGACGATGTAACTGCCGTTGCCGACTTCCTTGGCCGGTGCCCGTTTGGCTGCCTTCGGTGCGGCAGCTTCAGAGGACTCGGAGTCCTTCGCGTCAGCTCGGGACCCGGCAGCCGGTTTCTGCCCTCCGGTAGCGCCCTTCGCCGGAGCCCCGGCCTTCGTGGACGTATCTCCCTTACCACCTCCCGTGGCCACCGCGAGGACCACGATCAGCGTGAGTAAGGCCCCCATACCTGTAAGGACCTTGTGCCGTGCGAACCAGCTGCGCTGTGGAGGAGATGCCTGGTCAGGGCCGAACCCATCTGTCATGCCACGCTCCCGATCTGTCGGGTTGTCGTTCTTTCGACGGCTTCAACGCAGGAGGGAACGGGGCGTTACGCGCCCGGCAAGCATCCGGTGCGGATGCAATGAAAGTGAGAGGTGGGCGGGCTCCACCGTCAACAGGTCGATCACGCGGGCGACCTTCGAGCATTACGCTGAGCCGGGCCGAACCCCGTCGTTCACCGAGGGAGTCACCGCACATGACCGTCCCGCTCGACCTCGCCTTCTTCCGCCGTTTTCTCGACCGCGCCACGCGCGTGATCGTGGCGGAGTCGGCGTACCTCACCGAACTCGACGCCGCCATCGGCGACGCCGATCACGGCGCGAACCTCAAGCGCGGGTTCACTTCCGCCGCCGAGGCGGTGGCCGCGGAGCCGCCCGTTACGCCGGGGGCGCTGCTGACGGCCGTCGGGGGGCATCTGACGAACACCGTGGGCGGGGCGTCGGGGCCCTTGTACGGGACGGTGCTGCGGCGCATGGGGAAGGTGCTGGGCGAGGAGCCCGTGGTCGGAGCGGAGGCGCTGGGGCGGGCGCTCGGTGCCGCCGTGGCGAGCGTGCGGCGGCTCGGGGACTCGGCGCCGGGCGACAAGACGATGGTCGACGCGCTGCAACCCGCCGCCGACGCGTACGCCGCCGCCCTCCCGCAGGGCGTCGTGGCCGCGCTGGACGCCGCCGCGCGGGCGGCTCGCGAAGGGGCCGAGGCGACGATTCCGCTCCAGGCCCGCCGGGGCCGGGCGAGCTATCTGGGCGAGCGCAGCATCGGCCACCAGGACCCGGGCGCGACGTCGTCCGCGCTGCTGGTCACGGCGCTGTACGAGGCCACGGACCCGGCGCTGTGCGCGGTGCCGCCGGAGCGGGAGGCCGCGGCGGCCGAGGCCCCCGCGCGGGCGGAGCCCGCGGGCCGGGTCGGCATCGTGCTGGTCTCGCACAGCCGGGAGGTCGCCGCCGCGACGGCAGAGCTCGCGAAGGCCCTGGTCGGCACTGGCGACCCCGCCCCCGCGGCCGCGGCCGGCGGGCTGCCGGACGGTGGGGTCGGCACCAGCGCCGAGCTGGTGCGCCGGGCGGTGGCGTCCGCGGACCAGGGCCGGGGCGTGGCGGTGTTCTGCGACATGGGCAGCGCGGTCCTGACGGTGAAGGCGCTGCTCGCGGAGGGCCTCGGCGGCTCCGAGGTGCGGATCGCCGACGCCCCGTTCGTGGAGGGCGCGGTGGCCGCCCTGGTGACGGCTTCGGCCGGCGGCGACCTCGCGGCCGTGCTCGCCGCGGCGGACGACGCCCGGGCCTACCGCAAACTCTGAGTCAAGAGGCGGCGGCACCAAGATCGCAGCGGTGGCCGGGACGCATCACCCATGCCAGGGTGTAATGGCACAAATGCCCCCATGTGTCCCTTCCTCGTTCCCGTTCCCGTTCCGTTCCGTCCCGGCGTGGAGGTCCCGCCACGGTGTCGTCGCGCAGACTCCCCTTCGCGCTGGTCCTGGCCTACCTGGGCGCCATCGTCGCCGTCGACCTCATGACACCGTCGAACCTCCGGCTGGACGTCTTCGCCGCCCTCGCCCCGATGACGGCCGCGGCGGTGTGCACGTACCGGCAGACGGTGTTCGTCGGCGTCCTCGACTTCTGCCTGATGGTGGCGCACCACGGCGTCGTCAACGGCGAGGTGCCCGTCAACAGGGTCGGCTCGTTCGTCGGCAACGCCCTGATGGTCGGCGCGAGCATCGCCGTGGCCCGGCTGCGGCGCGACGCGGAGTCGCTGCTGGAGCGCGTGCGGGCCACCGGCGAGGCCGCGCAGCGCGCGCTGCTGCGGCCCCTGCCGCTGCGCACGCGCAGCGTGGTCGTGGACGGCTTCTACGTGTCCTCGCAGCGGGAGGCGCTCGTCGGCGGCGACCTGTACGAGGTGGTCGACACGCCGTACGGGACGCGCGTGCTCATCGGTGACGTACGGGGCAAGGGGCTGGGCACGCTGGGCGCGGGGGCGGCGGTGCTGACCGCCTTCCGCGAGGCGGCGTACCACCGGCGCGACCTGGAGGGCGGGGTGGTGGCGATGGAGCAGGGGCTGTACCGCTACCACCGGTCGGCGGAGTACCAGGCGCGTTTGCAGCCGGAGCGGCACGCCGGGCGGCCGGAGGACCTGCGGATGCGGGCGGCGGAGGAGTTCGTGACGGCCCTGGCCTTCGGCACGGAGGAGGCGCCGGGCGACCCCGGCGTCAACGGGCACGTGCCGGTGGTGTTCGTGGACTGCGGGCACCTCGCGCCGTTCCTGATCGGCGCGGACGGCGGGGTGCGCGAGCTGGAACCGGCCGACGCGGGGCTGCCCTTGGGCCTCGGCGACCTGGCCGCCGCGCCGCGGACGGCGCAGCGCGTCGCCCTGCCGCCCGGCTGCCGGGTGCTGGCCTGCACCGACGGGGTGACCGAGGCCCGGTCGCCGGACGGCGGCTTCTACCCGCTCGCGGAGCGGCTCGACGCGTGGGCCGCCCTGCCCACCCCCCAGCTGCTGGAGCGGCTCCGCGCGGACCTCGACGCGCACACGGGCGGGCGGCTGCAGGACGACGTGGCGGTCCTGGTGATGGAACGGGCGGCGGAATACCACGGGGCGGCCGCCGCCGAGGGGGAGGAGGAGCGGGCCCCGGCCCCGTAAGGTGCGCGGCCGTCTCTCCCCCGCAGCCCCTCAGCGGACGAACAGCTCGAACGCCACCCCCGGCCGCCCCCCGAACCGCGTCGCGACGCCCCGCATGCTGCCCTCCAGGAACGTGCGGCAGTACGTCTCCGGGTCCTCCTTCGTCAGCGCCTCGATGTACGTGCGGTGGCAGAGGAGGGACGCGACCGCCCGCTCCAGGCCGCTGCTCGCGTCGACGGCGTGGGTCGGCTGCGGGGAGCCGGCCACCGCCACGTAGCGCACGCCGTCCCAGGGCACGAGGCCCTCCTCGGCGAGGTCGGGGAAGATCCAGCGGTTGCCGGCGTCGCCGACGGCGTCGAGGACGGCCCGGCCGACGTTGCGGTGGTCGGGCGTGTTCCAGTACGTGCCGCCCCAGGTGTCGTGGTGGTTGAGCGTGAGGACGAGCTCGGGGCGGTGGCGGCGGATGGCGGCGGCGAAGTCGCGCCGCAGGGCCGTGCCGTACTCGATGACGCCGTCGGGGTGGCCGAGGAACTCCACGGTCGCCACCCCCACGGCGGCCGCGCTCGCCCGCTGCTCGCGCTCGCGCAGCGGGCCGGCCTCGGCGGGTGCCATGGTGTCGATCCCGGCCTCACCGGCGCTGGCCAGCAGGTAGACGCACTCGCGGCCGTCGTCCAGCCAGGTGGCGACGGCGGCGGAGGCCCCGTATTCGAGGTCGTCGGGGTGGGCGACGATCGCGAGGGCGCGCCGCCAGTCGGTGGGCATCTCCTTGAGCAGGGCGGCGGCCTGCTCGGCCCCGGGCGCCCCTGCCGGCACGTCCTCCGCCGCGCCCGCCGCGGCCGTCACATCCGTCGTACCCGTCGCATCCGCCATCACGGTCTCCCTCAGCCTTCAGTACAGCCTTCAGCCGGTCGGATCCGCCCCGGGGCGCGCCCGCCGCGCGCCCGCGCCGCGCGCCACGCGCCGTCGGCAGGGCGTTCGATGAAGCGTACGTCGCAGTTCTTCGCGACACGCGGGAACCGGGCGGTCCTGCGGTCCGACTACCTGATCCGGGCCCGCACCGGCGGGCCGTGGCGAAACCGAAATTCCTGGAGTTGTCTGATGCGCCCTCGTGCGTGGTGCGGTGTCCTGGCCGCAGTGGCCCTGTCGGCGACGGCCTGCGGTGGCGGCGGTGGCGGTGCGGCGGAGAAGTCCGACGGCGCCGGGGCCGGCGCACGGTCCGGCTTCCCCGTGACCGTCACGGACTGCATGGGCGCGAAGACCACCTTCGACGCGGCGCCGAAGAAGATCGTCACCAGCAACGCCGCGAGCCTGGAACTGCTCATGTGGCTGGGCGCGGCCGACAAGGCGATCGGCACGGGCTTCCCGCCCGGCAAGGGCGCCCTGCCGGGGCAGTACGCGGACCGCGCGGCGAAGGTGCCGGTGCTGGGCAGGACGGTGATCCCCAAGGAGAAGCTGCTGGGCTCGGGCGCGGACCTCTACGTCGACGCGTTCTCGTCCATGAAGAACATGGGCAAGATGGGCGACGCGCCGACGGCCGAGGAGTTCAAGGCCGCCGGCATCAAGCACGTCTTCCTGAAGTCGACGGCCTGCGCGGCGATGAGCAAGAGCCCGCGGACGGACCTCTCGGGCGTCGAGGCCGACATCGAGGAGCTCGGCAAGGTCACCGGCACCTCCGCGCGCGCCGCCGAACTGGTGCAGGAAATGCGGAAGAAGACGGGCGCCGTGCGCGACGCCCTCAAGGACGTCCCCGCGGACAAGCGGCCCTCGTACTTCTTCTTCGACTACGACGCGGGCACCAAGCAGCCGATGGCCGTGTGCAACCGGCAGGTCGCCAACGCCGTGATCGGCATGGCTGGCGGCCGCAACGTCTTCGACGGCTGCGACGGCGACTTCAAGCCCGTGGGCTGGGAGGACGTCGTCGCCAAGAACCCCGACTGGATCCAGCTCGGCGTCCGCAACCGCGGCAGCGACGAGGCGAACGCCAAGGCCTTCGACGAGGCCGCGGAGTTCCTGAAGACCCTCCCCGCCACGAAGGACCTCACGGCCGTCAAGGAGAACCGCTTCCTGCGCATCGGCTCCGAGCGCACCACGATCGGGGGCGTGCGCAGCGCGGACACCGTCCGCGAGATCGCGCACACGCTGCACCCGGACCGGGTCAAGTAAGTGGGGTCCCTGGGGGCGCCCGCCGCGGTCGCCGCGGAGCGGGCGGAGGAGCGCGAGCCCGGGGCGCGGGCGCCGTGGGTGGCGGCCGCGCTGGGCTGCGCCCTGCTGGTCGCGCTGACGGCCTCGGTGTGTTTCGGCTCCTCGGACGTGCCGCTCGGCGACGTGTGGTCCTCGGTGGTGCGCGGAGTCAGCGGCCAGGATCCCGTGCCGGGCACGCAGGACCTGATCGTGTGGCGGCTGCGGGTGCCGCGGGCGCTGCTGGCGGCCGTGGTGGGCGCGGGCCTGGGCCTGGTGGGCACCGCCGTCCAGGCCCTCGTCCGCAATCCGCTGGCGGACCCGTACCTGCTGGGCATCTCCAGCGGGGCCTCGCTCGGCGCGGTCGCGGCGATCGTGCTGGGGGCGGGCGCGGGCGGGCTGCTGGGGCTCGGGCTGTCGGCGGCGGCGTTCGCCGGCGCGCTCGCGTCGTTCGCGCTGGTGTGGGCGATGGCGCGGCGCGGGGGCGGGTTCTCGCCGCTGCGGCTGGTGCTGGCGGGCGTGGGCATCGGCCAGTTCCTGTCCGGCTTCACGCACTACCTGGTGCTCCAGGCCGGCGACGACCAGCAGACGCACGGCGTGCTGTTCTGGCTGATGGGCTCCCTCGGCGGCGCCCAGTGGTCCACGCTCGGTGTGCCCGCCGCGGCCGTCGTGCTCGGCCTCGCCGCGCTCCTGGCCCGGGCCCGGGCGCTCGACGCCGTGCTGATGGGCGACGAGACCGCGGCGGGGCTGGGCGTGGACGTGACACGGCTGCGGCGCGAGCTGTTCGTCGTGACGAGCGTGCTCACCGGCGTGCTGGTGTCCGTCTCGGGCGCGATCGGCTTCGTGGGGCTGATGGTGCCGCACGTGTGCCGGATGGTCGTGGGCGGCGCGCACCGCGTCCTGCTGCCGGTGGCCGCGCTGTTCGGCGCGGTCCTGCTGGTCGTGGTCGACCTGGTGGCCCGTACGGCGCTGCCGGACCAGGAGCTGCCGGTGGGCGTGGTCACGGCGCTCGTCGGCGCGCCGACGCTGCTGTACCTGCTGGACCGGCGCCTGGTGGAGAGGGGCTAGGGGGATGGGCGGAATGGGGACGGCCGGCATGAGGATCGCGATCGAGGACCTGGAGGTGTCCCTCTCCGGGCGGACGGTCGTCTCCGGCGTGCACCTGGTCGCGGAGGAAGGCGAGATCGCCGGGCTGGTCGGGCCGAACGGCAGCGGCAAGTCGACGGTCCTGCGCACCGTCTACCGTTATCTGCGCCCGCACGCGGGCCGGGTGCTGGTCGGTGGTACGGACATCACGTCGCTGACCGCCGCCGAGTCGGCCCGGCGGGTGGCCGCGCTCCCGCAGGAGCGCGGCAGCGACTTCGAGCTCTCGGTGCGCGCGGTGGTGGCCATGGGCCGCACCCCGTACAAGCGGGCGTTCGCGGGCGAGGACCGCGCCGACGCGGAGATCGTGGCGTCGGCGCTGGCCGGGGTCGGGCTCGCGGGGGCGGAGAAGCGGCGCTTCTCGGCGCTGTCGGGCGGCGAGCGCCAGCGGGTGCTGCTGGCGCGGGCACTGGCCCAGGACCCGCAGGTGCTGGTCCTGGACGAGCCGACGAACCACCTGGACGTCCTGCACCAGGTCGAGCTCCTGGCCCTGCTGCGCGCGCAGCGCCGGACGACCCTGCTGTCCCTGCACGACCTGAACGCGGCGGCGTCGCTGTGCGACCGCCTGCACGTCCTGCACGAGGGCGCGCTCGTGGCCTCGGGCCCGCCGAGGGAGGTGCTGACCCCGGAGCTGCTGGCCGATGTCTTCGGCGTCCGGGCGGCGGTCGTCGACCACCCGCTGACGGGCGATCCCCTGATCGCCTTCGACCACCGCACGCCCGGTCGCCTCCGGCGGGGTGAGGAGGACGAGGAGGGCAGGGGCAGGGCGGACCTCCCGCTCGGCACCGGCGCTCTCCCCGGAAGGAGCTGATCACCGCTCCGGCGGGGGCGCCGCATGGTGGTCATCCCCCGCCGGAGGCGCCCGGCGTCAGCCGATCGACTTGATCAGTTCGCCGTCGGTCGTATCGCCGCTCAGCTCCCAGAAGAACGTGCCGCCCAGCCCCTGACGGTTCTTGTACGCCGTCTTCCCGGCGATCGTCGACGGGGTGTCGTAGCTCCACCAGTCGCTGCCGCACTTGGCGTAGGCCGTGCCCGCCACCGTGCCGTTGGCCGGGCACTTGGCCTTGAGGACCTTGTAGTCCTCGAAGCCGTCCTCGTACGTGCCCTTCGCCGGGCCGGTGGCCGTGCCGCCGGGTGCCGCCTGGTTCACGCCGGTCCAGCCGCGGCCGTAGAAGCCGATGCCGAGCAGGAGCTTGGAGGAGGGTATGCCGAGGGACTTGAGCTTGGTGATCGTGGCGTCCGTGGTGAAGCCGGGCTTCGGGAGGCCGGGGTAGGACGTGAGGGGGGAGTGCGGGGCCGTGGGGCCCTTGGCGTCCCAGGCGCCGAAGAAGTCGTAGGTCATGGGGTTGTACCAGTCGACGTAGCGGGCGGCGCCCGCGTAGTCGACGGCGTCGATCTTGCCGCCGTCGGAGGCGTCGGCGGTGATGGCGGCCGTGACGAGGTTGCGCGTGCCGAACTTCGAGCGCAGCGCGGCCATCAGCTTCACGAACCCCTCGCGACCGCTCGTGTCACAGGTGAGGCCGCAGGCGTTGGGGTACTCCCAGTCGATGTCGATGCCGTCGAAGACGTCGGCCCAGCGCGGGTCCTTGACGAGGCCGTAACAGGACTCGGCGAAGGCGGCCGGGTTGCGGGCGGCCTCACCGAAGCCGCCCGACCAGGTCCAGCCGCCGAAGGACCAGACCACTTTGAGGCCGGGGTGCAGCTTCTTGAGCTTGCGGAGCTGGTTGAAGTTGCCGCGCAGGGCGCCGTTGTCCCAGGTGTCGGCCTTGCCGTCGACGCTGCCGGCGGCGTCGTACGCCTTGTCGTAGTCGGCGTAGGAGTCGCCGATGGCGCACTTGCCGTTCGTGACGTTCCCGAAGGCGTAGTTGATGTGCGTGAGCCGGTCGGCCGAGCCGGACGTCCGGATGTTCTTGACGTGGTAATTGCGCTCGTAGACGCCCCAGTTGGTGAAGTAGCCGACGACCTTGCGGCCGGCGGCGGTGTCGTCGGACCCGCCGTCGGATCCGACGGCGGGTGCGGCAGCCGGTGCGGCGGGGGAGGCGTTCGCCGGACCGGTGAGGAGCGTCGTCGTGAGCAGGGCCCCGGCGGCGGCGAAGGCGGCCAGGACGGTACGCGGTCGTGACGGCAGGAGGGTACGCGGTCGTGCGGGCATCGGTTCTCCTCGGTGGGGTGGGGAGAGGTGCTCTGCGGGGGGTGTGACCTGGCATGAACGCGCTAAGCGTGCCCAGGACCATAGAAGGTCTGGACCAGTGCGGTCAATGGTTTGGACCAACCCCGTTCACGACTGCGTCACAAGGACGTTGCGCCTGGTGCGCGACTTGTCAACCCGTGACGTCAGCCCGCCGATCGGGCATACTCCAAGCCGCCACAGCCGCAGGTCATCCGGTGCCGCGACCCGGCGCGGGATCATCGGCTGGGCATCACCGGCGGCGCCGCCACACCCTTGCGCGCCCGTCGCCGCAGCGCCCGACAGGGAGGAGAGCGCCGCCATGACCGACCACGGCCCGCAGCCGGTGGAGCGACAGCTGCCCACCGAGGAGGCCCGCGACCTGCTCGCGCTCGTACGCGATCTGGTCCAGCGGGAGATCGAGCCCGTCGCGGCCGGGGAGGAGGAAGCCGGGCGCTTCCCCCGCGAGGTCTTCCGGCTGCTGTCCGCCTCCGGCCTGCTCGCCCTGCCCTACACCGAGGAGTTCGGCGGCGGGGACCAGCCCTACGAGGTCTACCTCCAGGTCCTGGAAGAGCTCGCGGCCGCCCGCCTCACCGTGGGCCTCGGCGTCAGCGTGCACACCCTCGCCTGCCACGCGCTCGCCGGCTACGGCACCAAGGAGCAGCAGGCCGAGCACCTGCCCGCCATGCTCGGCGGCGGGCTCCTCGGTGCGTACTGCCTCTCCGAGCCCTCCTCCGGCTCCGACGCCGCCTCCCTGCGCACCCGCGCCACCCGCGACGGCGACACCTGGACCATCGAGGGCACCAAGGCCTGGATCACCCACGGCGGCATCGCGGACTTCTACACCGTGATGGCCCGTACGGGAGGCGAGGGCGCCCACGGCATCACCGCCTTCCTCGTCCCCGGCGACGCCCCCGGGCTGTCGGCCGCGGCCCCCGAGCGCAAGATGGGCATGAAGGGCTCGCCGACGGCCCAACTCCACTTCGACGGCGTGCGGGTTCCGGACGCCCGCCGCATCGGCGACGAGGGACAGGGCTTCGCGATCGCCCTGTCCGCGCTGGACTCCGGGCGCCTCGGCATCGCCGCCTGCGCGGTCGGCGTCGCCCAGGCCGCGCTCGACGAGGCGATCGCCTTCACCGCCGGGCGGCGGCAGTTCGGGCGGCCCCTCGCCGACTTCCAGGGCCTGCGCTTCATGCTCGCGGACATGGCCACCCAGGTCGAGGCCGGCCGCGCGCTCTACCTCGCCGCGGCGCGGCTGCGCGACGCCGGCCTGCCGTTCTCCAAGCAGGCGGCCATGGCCAAGCTCTTCTGCACCGACGCGGCGATGCGCGTGACCGTCGACGCCGTCCAGCTCCTGGGCGGCTACGGCTACACGGCGGACTTCCCGGCCGAGCGCTACATGCGTGAGGCCAAGGTGCTCCAGATCGTGGAGGGCACCAACCAGATCCAGCGCATGGTGATCGCCCGTCACCTGGCGGGCGCCGAGAGCCGCTGAGCGGCGGCGTGGCGGGCGGGCTCCGCGCGGCCCGCCCGCCGGAAACGCTCCTGCGTCAGGAGTGCGTCATCCGCGTCAGGAGCTCGTCAGGACGGCCGGCGCATCTCCGGGACGCGGACCGGGCGCGAGCCGGGACCCCCGATGTGGGAGAACGGCTGCGTCCGCCAGTCCAGGCTCTCCGGCAGCGTGAGCATCAGCGCCGCGTCGAACTCCTGGCCGTCCGGAGACTCGTCCGCCGCGGCGGCGTCCTCCATCGCACGGCCCGAGCCGGGGCACACCGTGAGCCCGAAGGGATTCCACGGCGAGGGGCACAGCGCGTGCTCGGGGAGCACGTCCTCGTCGGGGAGCAGCGCGATCGGGCGCGCACAGTCCGGGCAGGTCACCCGGAACATCGTGGTGGTGTCGACCTCATAGGACTCGTACGGGCTGCTGCCGTCGCCTTCGTTCAGGCGTTCCAGGCTGGGCATAGTCTTTCTCCCCCTCGGATTGGCCGGCCAGGCGCCTCGGCCTCGGCCACAGCAAGCACTTCCCGCGTCACGAGCCGGGTAATCTCCGCATCACGGAGGACACGGGTGCATATCTGTGTTGTTCGTCACATGTCTTTGTGCGTCGTCATGCGCCCCCGTGGAGCCGTCGACTGTGCCGCTCCGGCCCGGACCCAGTAGGTTGATCCGCGTGGAGGAGCTGGACAGAGAAATCGTGGAACTGCTCGTCAAGGACGGGCGGATGAGCTACACCGACCTGGGGAAGGCCACCGGCCTGTCCACCTCGGCGGTGCACCAGCGCGTGCGCCGGCTCGAACAGCGGGGTGTCATCCGCGGTTACGCGGCCGTCGTGGACCCCGAGGCGGTCGGGCTGCCCCTCACCGCGTTCATCTCGGTGAAGCCGTTCGACCCCAGCGCCCCCGACGACATCGCCGACCGGCTCGCCGAGATCCCCGAGATCGAGGCCTGCCACAGCGTCGCCGGCGACGAGAACTACATCCTCAAGGTGCGGGTCGCCACGCCGCTGGAGCTGGAGCACCTGCTGGCCCGGATCCGCTCCCTGGCGGGCGTCTCGACGCGGACGACGATCGTCCTGTCCACGCCGTACGAGGCGAGGCCGCCGAGGGTCGGCTGACGCCCTCGTCCGGCCGGTGAGGGCCGGGGTCCGGGGCGCAGCCCCGGGTGGGAGAGACTGATCCCCATGACCGAGTCCCTCGCATCCCAGGACAAGCCGCGCACCGTTCTGCTGCGCAACGGCACCGTGCACAGCCCCGCCGACCCGTTCGCCACGGCCATGGTCGTCGAGCGCGGCGCCGTCGCCTGGGTCGGCTCCGAAGGAGCCGCCGACTCCTTCGCCGAAGGCGTCGACGACGTGGTCGACCTCCGGGGCGCGCTGGTGACCCCCGCCTTCACGGACGCACACGTCCACACCACCGCCACCGGCCTCGCGCTCACCGGCCTCGACCTCACCGGCTCCCGCTCCCTGGCCGAGGCCCTCGACCGGATCCGGGCGCACGCCGGCGCCCGCCCCACCGAGGGCGTCCTCCTCGGCCACGGCTGGGACGCCAGCGCGTGGCCCGAGCAGCGCCCCCTGTCCCGCCGCGAGCTGGACGAGGCCACCGGCGGCCGGCCGCTGTACCTCACCCGGGCCGACGTCCACTCGGCCGTCGTCACGACGGCCCTGCTCGACCTGGTGCCGGGCCTCGCCGGCCTGGACGGATACGACCCGGAGGCGCCGCTGACGGGCGACGCCCACCACGCCGTGCGCGCCGCCGCGCACGCGGGCGTCACCGCCGCCCAGCGCGCCGCGGCCCAGACCGCAGCGCTCGACCGCGCCGTCTCGCTCGGCATCGGTTCCGTGCACGAGTGCGCCGGGCCGCAGATCTCCAGTGCCGACGACTTCACCGGGCTGCTGCGCCTCGCCGCCGGCCGCCCGGGCCCGCGCGTCGTCGGCTACTGGGCGGAGGCCGTCGCAACCGCGAACGACGCGGACCGCATCCGCGAGCTCGGGGCGGTGGGCGCCGCCGGCGACCTCTTCGTGGACGGCTCCCTCGGCTCGCACACCGCGTGCCTCCACGAGCCGTACGCCGACCTGCCCGGCCGTACCGGCACCGCCCACCTCGACGCGGCCGCCGTCGCCGCCCACGTCGCCGCGTGCACCGAGGCGGGCCTCCAGGCCGGCTTCCACGCCATCGGCGACGCCGCGCTGACCGCCGTCGTGGAGGGCGTCCGCGCCGCGGCCGACAAGCTGGGACTGGCGCGCGTGCGCGCCGCCCGCCACCGCGTCGAGCACGCCGAGATGCTCACGCCCGAGCACATCGCGGCCTTCGCCGAGTTCGCCCTCACCGCGTCCGTGCAGCCCGCCTTCGACGCCGCCTGGGGCGGCGACACGGCCATGTACGCCCAGCGCCTCGGCATCGAGCGGGCCCGCACCCTCAATCCGTACGCGGCCCTGCTGCGCGCCGGCGTGCCCCTCGCCCTCGGCTCCGACAGCCCGGTCACCCCGCTCGACCCGTGGGGCACCGTCCGCGCCGCCGCCTTCCACCGCACCCCCGAGCACCGGATCTCGGTCCGGGCCGCGTTCACCGCGCACACGCGCGGCGGCTGGCGCGCCGTGGGCCGCGACGACGCGGGCGTCCTGGTGCCGGGCGCGCCCGCCGACTACGCGGTCTGGCAGGCCGGCGACCTCGTCGTGCAGGTGCCGGACGAGCGCGTGGCGAGCTGGTCCACGGACCCGCGCTCGGGCACCCCGGGCCTGCCCGATCTGACCCCCGGCACCGAGCTCCCCACCTGCCTGCGCACGGTCGTCGGCGGGCACACCGTCTACGAGCGTCCGAACGAGTGACTCCGCGCCCGTCGCGTACCGCCGAACGATGAGACGTCGGCCTGTCGCCGCCCGTGATCACTCGCCGTACTGACCTGCTGATTTAGTGCATATCCCCAGGTCGCAGAGGTGTTGACAGGGTCCGGGCGGCGGCCGGTAGGTTCTGCGGAGTCCACCACAGGACGTCCGGCCGGTGCACTTCCACACAGTCGTCGAACGCCGCTGGGCCATGGGGCGGTGCGCCGGGGAGCGGCCACCGCCACTGGCAGCCAGGTTCCAGCGCACGGGGGCGAGTGAGGTGCTGCCGGGCCGGCAGGTGCGACCCGGGTGGGGCCCGGACGTTCAGTAGACAACGGCTCTAGGTCGACCCGCAGCCAGCGGGTCCCGGGTCGGCCCGAAGGACGCCGGGCCCCCATTCGCCCCACCCCCGCGTTTTCCCGGCCTTTCCCCGGCCTTCCCCTGCCCTGCGCACGCACCCAGGGCGGGCACGGTGCCCCGAGCGAGGTACCGTCGGGCTCACCACCGCAAGACAGAGCAGGAAGGCTCGCCCGTGCCCCCGGGTCCCGAAACCACCGCCGAGGCCCCCGCCCCGGAGGCGACCGCGTCCGCCCCGCAGGCGCGCCCCCGCCGGGCCGTGCGCCTGGCCCGGCTCGTGCGCCGCGAAGCGGCCCGTACCGGGATCGCCGCGCTCGCCGGCATCGCGTTCGCCCTGTCCTTCCCGCCCTACGACGTGTGGCCGCTGTCGGTCGTGGCCGTCGCCGCGCTGGCCCTGCTGACCCGCGGGCGCACCGTCCGGCAGGCCGCCTGGACCGGCTTCGCCTTCGCGCTCCCCTTCTTCTTCGTGCTGCTGCGCTGGCTGCGCGTCGTCGGCTACGACGCCGTCACCGGCCTGTCGATCGCCGAAGCGCTGTTCGTCGCCGTCCTCGGCGCGGCCCTCGCGCTCGTCTCCCGGCTGCGCGCGTGGCCGCTGTGGGGCGCCTGCCTGTGGGTCGCTCAGGAGCTGGCCCGCGACCGGCTGCCGCTGGGCGGCTTCCCCTGGGGCCGGCTCGCCTTCGCCAACACCGGCTCGCCGTTCACGCCGCTCGCCGCCCTCGGCGGCGCCCCGCTGGTGAGCTTCGCCGTCGCCCTCACCGGCGGCCTCCTCGCGTACGCCGTCACCGCCGCCCTGAAGCTGCGCACGGCCGCGGGCGCGGGCAGGCTCCGGGCGGCCCTGCCGGGCGTCGAGGCGCTGGCGCTGGCCGCCGCCGTCCTGCTCGCGGGCTACGCGGTGCCCGTGCCGACGAAGGCCGACGACGAGGTCAAGGTGGCGCTCGTCCAGGGCAACGTCCAGCACGCCGGCATGGACTTCCTCGGCCGCCCCATGATGATCCTCGACAACCACGCCGAAGCCACCCTGCAGCTGGCCCGGGACGTCAAGGCCGGCCGCGTGCCCCGGCCGGACCTCGTCATCTGGCCGGAGAACTCCTCCGACCTCGACCCCTTCCAGTACCCGCAGGCCTACGACCGCATCCAGGAGGCGGTCAAGGCGGTCGGCGTGCCCGTCCTCGTCGGTGCCCTCGTGGACCACCCGGGACAGAGCGGCTACATCGACAACAAGGGCATCGTCTGGGACCCGAAGACCGGCCCCGGCGCCTCCTACGCCAAGCAGCACCCCGTGCCGTTCGGCGAGTACGTGCCCTTCCGCAGCGCGCTGAGCAAGGTCATCACCCGCCTCCAGCGCGTCCAGCGCGACTTCTACCCCGGCGACCACACCGGAGTGATGCAGGTCGGCCCCGCCCGGCTCGGCGACGTCATCTGCTTCGAGGTCGCCTACGACGAGATCGTCCGCGACACCGTCAAGGCCGGCGCCCGCGCCCTCGTCGTCCAGACCAACAACGCCACCTACGGCCGCACCGGCCAGCCCGAGCAGCAGCTGGCCATGTCGCGGCTGCGGGCCGTCGAGCACGGCCGCGCCGTGGTGACCGTCGCCACCAGCGGCATCAGCGCCGTGGTCGCCCCGGACGGCACGGTGCAGCAGCGGAGCGAGGAATTCACCCGCGATGTGATCAGCGCGACCCTCCCCCTGCGGGACGGGACGACCGTGGCCGACCGCGTGGGTGCGGCGCCCGAATGGGTGCTCGCTATGGTGGGCCTTCTGTCCTGTGCGGCCGCACTCCTGATCGGCCGTCGGGTACGTACGGACGAGCGGAACAAGAGGGGCCAGCAGTGAACGACGGGCAGCGGAGATTCGGTCCGCTCGGCACGACCTTGGTGATCATCCCGACCTACAACGAGGCGGAGAACATCAAGAGCATCGTCGGACGGGTGCGGTCGGCCGTGCCGGAGGCGCACGTCCTCGTCGCCGACGACAACAGCCCCGACGGCACCGGCAAGCTCGCCGACGAGCTCGCGGGCGACGACGACCACGTCAAGGTCCTGCACCGCAAGGGCAAGGAGGGCCTCGGCGCCGCCTACCTCGCGGGCTTCCGGTGGGGCCTCGACCACGGCTACGGCGTGCTCGTCGAGATGGACGCCGACGGCTCCCACCAGCCCGAGGAGCTGCCCCGCCTGCTCACCGCCCTCAAGGGCGCCGACCTCGTGCTCGGCTCCCGCTGGGTGCCCGGCGGCAGGGTCGTGAACTGGCCGAAGTCGCGCGAGATCCTCTCCCGCGGCGGCTCCACGTACTCCCGGCTGCTCCTCGACGTGCCGATCCGCGACGTCACCGGCGGCTTCCGGGCCTTCCGCCGGGAGACCCTGGAGGGCCTCGGCATGGAGGACGTGGCCTCCCAGGGCTACTGCTTCCAGGTCGACCTGGCCTGGCGCGCCGTCAAGGCCGGCTTCCACGTCGTGGAGGTCCCCATCACCTTCGTCGAGCGCGAGCTCGGCGACAGCAAGATGAGCCGCGACATCGTCGCCGAGGCCCTGTGGCGGGTCACGTCCTGGGGCGTCGGCTCGCGGGTCGGCAAGGCGCTCGGCCGCAAGTAGCCCCGCGGGCGGCCGCGCCGTGACGGGCGGCGCGCCGGCCGGAGGGTGCCCGGGCGGCCGTGCCGTAAGCGTCCCATAAGCGCCGCGCCCGGCTTCCGCCGCAGGCCAGGCACACTTGAGGCATGACGTTCGGAGCACAGCAGACGATGAACGGCCGCCCGCCGCAGCGGCGGCGCGCCCGCAGGCTCATCCCCCTGGGAGTGGCTCTCTGGGCCGTCCTGGAGATCTGGCTGCTCACGCTGGTGGCCGGTGCGGCCGGCGGCCTGACCGTCTTCGCCCTGCTGGCCGGCGGCGTCGTCCTCGGCTCGTACGTGATCAAGCGGGCGGGGCGGCGGGCCTGGAAGCGGCTCACGGTCTCCCTCCAGCCCGGCGGCGCGACCGCCGAGCCGGGCGGCCAGGAGACCGGTGGCAACGCCCTCACGATGCTCGGCGGCCTGCTGATCATCCTGCCCGGGCTGCTCTCCGACGCGGCCGGCCTGCTCTGCCTCTTCCCGCCCACCCGCGCCCTGCTGCGCAAGGCGGGGGAGCGGTGGCTGAACCGCCCGGCGGCCCCCGGCACGCTCGGGGAC
This sequence comes from Streptomyces sp. SCA2-17, assembly GCF_044336695.1. Classification (NCBI taxonomy): domain Bacteria; kingdom Bacillati; phylum Actinomycetota; class Actinomycetes; order Kitasatosporales; family Streptomycetaceae; genus Streptomyces; species Streptomyces sp. SCA2-17. Next base: position 668,848 of record NZ_CP117521.1, on the reverse strand, counting down.
GCCTTCCGGCAGGCCCGCACCGCCGATCTCGGCGGGATGGGGGCCACGGGCGGCATGGGCGGCCCCGGCGGGCCCGGCGGCAAGGTCGTCCAGGGCGAGGTCATCCGCGACGACGAGCCGCCGGCGCCGCGCCCGGGCGGCCCCCAGCTGCCGCGCTGAAAAACGCGCAAAAGGGCCCGGGCCACTGCTTCGGCAGTGGCCCGGGCCCTCTTTAGTACTGCGTGGTTGTCCGCTCAGGCGGACTTGCGGGTGTCCCGCGGATGAACGGCAATGTTCATGGCGCCGGAACGAAGGACCGCCAGCCGCTCGGCCAGCACCTCCTCCAGCTCCTCACGGGTACGTCGCTCCATGAGCATGTCCCAGTGCGTACGCGCAGGCTTGCCCTTCTTCTCCTCAGGACCATCGCCGTCCACCAGGAGTGCCACGGCGCCGCACGCCTTGCACTCCCACTCCGGCGGAATCTCCGCCTCTACCGAGAACGGCATCTCAAATCGATGGCCGTTCGGGCATGCGTACTCCACCGCCTGGCGCGGGGCCAGATCGATGCCGCGGTCGGTCTCGTAGCTGGTAACCACAAGTCGCGTGCCGCGGAGAGCTCGCTCACTCATGAATCGTGCCTCCCGGGCTTAGTCGCCCACAGGACAGGTGTCGCTGTCGTCGTCATCCGGTCAACGTCCGGTCGGCGGTGAAGATTCCCGTTGAGGGACATGCGTCGCCCGTCGTGCCGCCCCTTGTTGTACCCACCAACGCCCGTTTTGTCACATCTGGCAACGGATGTCACCCTGCGTTTCTGTCGCTTTAGCGTGCAGTAACGGTTCGTTCGGTGGGTCGAAGGCGTACACTACCGGCCCGCTTCGTCCCGGCCTAAACCAGGTCCGGAACTTTCTCCCCGGCCGGGGCCACGGGGGCCGGAGCGGCCTGTTCCGGAAGAGCGAACCGGCGCAGGAAGAACTGGGACAGCGGGCCGATCGCCAGGGCGTAGAAGACGGTGCCCGCGCCCACCGAACCGCCCAGCACGAAGCCCGTCGCCAGCACGGCCACCTCGATGCACGTCCGCACCAGCCGCACCGAGCGGCCCGTGCGCCGGTGCAGGCCCGTCATCAGGCCGTCCCGCGGGCCCGGGCCGAACCGCGCCGAGATGTACAGACCCGTCGCCACCGCGCACAGCACTACCGAGAAGCCCAGCAGCGGGATCCGCAGCCACAGGGACCGCGGGTCGGGGGCCACGCTCAGCGTCGCGTCCATCGCCAGGCCGATGACCAGCACGTTCGAGACCGTCCCCAGGCCCGGCCGCTGCCGCAGCGGGATCCAGAGCAGCAGGACCAGCGCGCCGATCGCGATCGACGCCGCGCCGATCGAGATGCCCGTGTGGCGCGCGACGCCCTGGTTCAGCACGTCCCACGGCGCGAGGCCCAGGCCCGCCCGCAGCTGAAGCGCTCCGCTCACCCCGTACAGCGCGAGCCCGACGTAGAGCTGTGTCAGCCGGCGGGTGAGGGATGGCCCTCCCGACGGTCCCCCTGATGCGGACAACGGATCCTCCTGATGCTCGGTGCGGCCCGAAGGCGGTGTGACGGCATGCATTGCGGCCACCCGCAGTGGTGCGAGTGGCCTGCCACGTGACAGTCTGGAGAACAGGTGGACGCAAGATCCATGGCCAATCGCCGAAAGGTGGACCGATTCAGATGAGTCATTGGACCTCGTCGGTGGGTGCGCAGAAGCTCGCGCGCCTCCTCGGCTCGCAGCGGGACCGCGAGGCGCCGCAGGGCGGCCGCGGCACGGTCACACCGCTCGGCGGCCGCCGCGCCCCCGCCTACCGCTCGCTCGCCGACGGCATCCGGCTGCTCGTCCTCGAAGGACGCGTGCCCGTCGCCGCCCGGCTGCCCGCCGAGCGGGAGCTCGCCGCGGCCCTCTCCGTCAGCCGCACCACCGTCGCCGCCGCGTACGAGGCGCTGCGGAGTGAAGGCTTCCTCGAATCCCGGCGCGGCGCCGGCAGCTGGACCGCCGTCCCCGCGGGCAACCCGCTGCCCACCCGCGCCCTGGACCCGCTGCCCCCCGAGGCCGCCGGCTCCGTCATCGACCTCGGCTGCGCCGCGCTGCCCGCCCCCGAGCCCTGGCTCGGCCGCGCCGTCCAGGGCGCGCTGGAGGAGCTGCCGCCCTACGCCGCCACCCACGGCGACTACCCCGCCGGCCTGCCCGCCCTGCGCCAGGCCGTCGCCGACCGCTACACCGCCCGCGGCGTGCCCACCATGCCCGAGCAGATCATGATCACCACGGGGGCCATGGGCGCCGTCGCCGCGATCTGCCGGCTCTTCGCCGGCCGCGGCGAGCGGGTCGCCGTCGACTCGCCCTCGTACGCCAACGTCCTCCAGCTCATGCGCGAGGCCGGCGCCCGGCTGGTGCCCGTCGCCATGGGCGACGGCCTCGCCGGCTGGGACCTGCCCGCCTGGCGCCAGGTGCTGCGCGACGCCGCGCCCCGCATGGCCTACGTCATCGGCGACTTCCACAACCCGACCGGCGCCCTCGCCACGGAGGAGCAGCGCCGGCAGCTCGTCGAGGCGGCGCGCGCCGCGGGTACGCTCCTCGTCGCCGACGAGACCATGGCCGACCTCTGCCTGGAGCCCGGCCTGGAACTGCCGCGCCCCGTCTGCGCCTTCGACCCCGCCGGCAGCGCGGTCATCACCGTCGGCTCCGCCAGCAAGTCCTTCTGGGCCGGGCTGCGGATCGGCTGGGTGCGGGCCGCGCCCGACGTGATCCGCAGCCTGGTCGCCGCCCGCGCGTACGCCGACCTCGGCACGCCCGTCCTCGAACAGCTCGCCGTCACCTGGCTGATGACCACCGACGGCTGGGACGCGGCCGTCGGGATACGGCGCACGACGACGCGCGAGAGCCGCGACTCGCTCGTCGCGGCGGTCCGCCGCCACCTGCCCGACTGGGAGTTCACGGTGCCCCGCGGCGGCCTCACCCTGTGGGTCCGCACCGGCGGCCTGTCCGGCTCCCGCATCGCCGAAGCGGGCGAACGGCTCGGGGTGCGCGTGCCGTCGGGCCCGCGCTTCGGCGTGGACGGCGCCTTCGAGGGCTACGTCCGCCTCCCGTTCACGGTCACGGGCGCGGTCGCGGAGGAGGCGGCCTCGCGCCTGGCGGAGGCGGCCCGCCTGGTAGCCAGCGGCGCGACGGCAGCGGTGGAGGCCCCGAGGACGTACGTGGCCTGACGGGCCGCGGGGTCCGGCTCCGCCGCGGGGGCCGGGCGCCGTGGCGGCGGGTTCAGGGGTGCGTGGACTGGTCTGCGGCCGTATTGCCCGACGTGGGCGGCACCTTGTTTCCGCCGCGATGGTGAGCAACCGGCAACGACGTATCCGGCGGTGCCGGACAGGCCTGGGGCGGGCAAGGCGCCGCCGGGCCGCGCCGCGGGGGCCGGGCGCCGTCGCGGCGGAGTCGGGGTGTGGGCGCCACGCTCCGCTCCGCCCCGGCGGAACCCGCTACGCCGCCCCGGCCGGGGCGGGGCCCGCCACCGGGCCGGGTAGGAGGGCCAGCACCGTTTCGCGTTCGTGGTCGGGGGTTTCCTCGTCGTACGGGTCCGGCGTCGCCGGAACCTGGAGGCGGTGTACCGGGCCCGAGCCCAGGCGGGCGTAGCCGCGGCCCGGTGGGGCCTCCGGCGGGGGCGTGGTGCGGGGCGGGGCGCCGAGTACGGTCCGCACCTGTTCGTCGGTGACGGCGCCGAGGAGCACGCGGGCGCGCGTGTGGGCGAGCACCGGCTCCGTCAGCAGGGCCGCCGCGTCGTCGAGGTGATCGCCCAGGACGACCGTGACGTTCGCGATCCGCCCGTGCCGCAGCGGCACTTGCAGCAGCACCTGCGGATCGGCCCGCCCGTCGGCCGCCGCCAGGTGCCCCAGCGCGGTGGGCCGGTCGACGACGATCCACAGGGGCCGCCGGACATCCGAGGGGGCCTGACGGCCCTCCTGGCGCGCGCGGTTGGCGGCCAGGAGCCGCCGCTCCGTCTCGTGCGAGGCCCACTCCAGGACGGCGACGGCCCCGGCGGCCGAGGACTCGACGGCCAGCACGCCGTCCCGGCCGCGGAGGAAGGAGAACTCGCCGGCCCCGCCGCCGTCGACGGCGACCACGTCGCCCTGGTGCAGGGCCTGGAGCGCGAGGGACCGCAGCAGCGTGCTGGTGCCGGCGGCGGCCCGGCCGAGGACGAGCAGGTGCGGCTCCGTGGAGCGCGGGCCCGTGCGCCACAGCACCGGCGCCTCGTCGCGGCGGTCCGTGCCGTCGAAGACGGGCAGGGTGCGGTGCACGGCGCCGGGATCGGTGAAGCCGAGGACGGCTTCGCCGGGCGCGGTCACGAACCGCTGGGCGAAGATGTCGGCGGGCAGCGGCGGCAGCACGCGTACGCGCAGGCGGTTGGCCTCCTCGTCCCAGTCGAAGCGGTACTCGCGCCCCCGCCCCGCCTTCACCCGCAGCAACTGCTCGATCCTGGCCCGTGCTTCCGGCTCGCCGTCGGTGAAGTAGGCCGGGTAGCGCAGCTCCAGGGATTCGAGCCGCCCCCCGTGGTCGAAGGAGTGGGCCGCGAAGGCCTCTTCCCAGTCGCCGTCGTGCGCGTAGAGCGGCGCGGGGTCCTCCGGGACGGAGAGGTAGGGCACGAGGGCCTCGTACAGCGCCTGGAGCCGCTCGCCCTCGCTCTCGCGGCCCGTCTCGTACGCCGGGTCGCGGTCGCGCCCGGCCCAGGCGGCCACGGTCATCAGGACGACGCCGGTGAGCACCGGCCCGTACGGCACGAGCGCCACGATGGCCGCGCAGGATCCCGCCAGCAGCAGCGTGGGGCCGCGGCGGTCGCCCGGTGTCCGCTGCCACCTGCGCCACGCCCCGGCGGCCAGGACGCGCAGGCCGCGCGCGATGACGCAGAGCGGGTGGAATATGTCGGCCGCGCTGTCGGCCGCGGTGCGCGCGAGCTCCTGCCCGCGGGCGGCGGGCCGGCCGCCGGCCAGGGTGCGGGGGAGCTGTCGTGGGTCCACGTCGGTCTCCTCCTGCGGGTGGTCGGGGCCGGGGCGCCGGGCCGGTGCGGGCGGGGGTCAGAACTTGAGGCCGCCCAGGAGCCCCGCGAGGCTGGCGCTGCCGGCCCTGATGCTGGGGGCGATGGCCGTGCTGGAGAGGTAGAAGCCGAAGAGGGCGCAGACGATGGCGTGGCTGGCCTTGAGGCTGTCCTTGCGGAAGAACAGGTAGACGATGACACCGAACAGCACGACGCCGGACATGGACAGGATCATGACGTTTCTCCTGAGTGGGTCGAGGGGTTCACCATGAGCTCCTCAGGACTCAACAGAAAGTATTAATGCCGCATAAAGACCTCGCAGTTCGATCAGCGGGCGCCTCGCCGGGCTCGGAGGAGGGGCGGCGGAGGGACGGCGGGTGGCCGCAGGATGCCGCACCCGGGCAAACCGCCTGCCCCGCGGCCCCGGGCCGCGCCTCCGCCCCGGCGCCGGGCGGCCACGGGACTTCCCGCGCGGCTGTCCCGTGATTCACCCGGATGGGCGCGTCCGTGCCTGCCGGACAGTGCGCGCCGCCCGTACATAGGGTGGGGGTACACCGATATCGCGTGCACCCGTGCGCACTGACCGGAGGACCGCGGACCCATGACCGAGCAGACCCCCGAGACCGAGCCCGCCCACGACCCCGAGGTGCTCCAGCTCGCGGCCAAGGTCTTCGACCTGGCGCGCCACGGCGACACCGACACGCTCGCCGCCTACGTGGACGCCGGCGTGCCGGCCAACCTCACCAACGACCGCGGCGACTCGCTGGTCATGCTGGCCGCCTACCACGGCCACCTCGACGCGGTCCTGGCCCTCCTGGAGCGCGGCGCGGACCCGAACCGGCCCAACGACCGCGGGCAGACGCCCCTCGCGGGCGCCGTCTTCAAGGGCGAGGACGAGATCGTCCGCACGCTGCTGGCGCACGGCGCGGACCCCGCCGCGGGCGCGCCGTCCGCCGTGGAGGCGGCGGGCGTCTTCGGGCGGCAGGACCTGCTGGAGCTCTTCCGGGGCGAGTGAGCCGGGGCGCGGCCGCCGTCGCCGTTCCGGCGGGGACCGGAGCCGTCCGCGCCGGCCGCGACCGCCCCCGGCGCCCTGAAGTGGCCCGTCACGGGCACCGGTTCCACCGGCTCCGCCCTTCAGCTGCCGCGCGGCGGCTCTGCCCCGCCACGGTGAACGTCAACCCGTAGCGCCCAGGGCCAGCACGGTCTCCACCGTGTCGGCCTCCTCCGCCCGCTTGTCCTCCCGGTACCGCACGACCCGCGCGAACCGCAGCGTCACCCCCGCCGGGTACCGGGAGGACCGCTGGAGGCCGTCGAAGGCGACCTCCACCACCAGCTCCGGCCGCACGGTCACCACGAAGCCGTCGTCGCTCACCGCCAGCTCCCGCAGCCGCTCCGTCTGCCACGCCAGCATCGCGTCCGTCATGCCCTTGAACGTCTTGCCCAGCATCGCGAACGAGCCGTCCGGCCGCCGCGCCCCCAGGTGCAGGTTCGACAGCTTTCCCGAACGCCGCCCGTGCCCCCACTCCACCGCCAGTACCACCAGGTCCAGGGTGTGGACCGGCTTCACCTTCAGCCACGCGGAGCCCCGCCGCCCCGCCGTGTAGGACGAGTCCAGCGCCTTGACCACCACGCCCTCGTGGCCGCGCCGCAGCACCTCCTCCGCGAAGTCCCGCGCCGCGGCGCGCGCCCCGGCATCCGCGGGATCCGCGACCACCAGGCGCCGCACCCGCAGCGGCTCGGGCACCACCCGCGCCAGCTCCGCGTGCCGTCCGGCCGCCGGCAGCGCCAGCAGGTCCCGGCCGTCCACGGCCAGCAGGTCGAAGAAGACCGGCGACAGCGGCACCGTCACCGCCGCCCCGGCCACGTCCAGCCGCGAGCCGACCCGGCCCGCGGTCTCCTGGAACGGGCGCGGCCGCCCCTCCGCGTCCAGCGCGATCACCTCGCCGTCCAGCACCGCGGACGACACCGGCAGTTCGCGCGCCACGCGGCACAGCTCGGGCAGCCGCTCGGTGATCTCCTCCAGCCTGCGCGTCCAGATCCGTACGGAACAGCCGTCCCGGTGCACCTGCACGCGGATGCCGTCGAGCTTCTCCTCGACGGCGCACGGCCCGAGCCGGTCCAGCGCCTCGCCGACGTCCCCCGCGGTGTGGGCCAGCATCGGCAGCACCGGGCGCCCGACCTCCAGCCGGAAGTCCGTCAGCGCCGCCGGGCCCCGCGCCAGCAGCTCCCGGGCGACCGCGGCGAGCGAACCGCCCAGCATCACCGCCCGCCGCACCTCGGCGGGGTCCGCGCCGGCGGCCGCCGCGAGTCCCTCGGCCGCGAGCGCGTCCAAGGCGCCCTGGCGCAGCTCCCCGCCGAGCAGGCCCCGCAGGAAGCGCTGCTCCTCCGCGGTGGCCGCGCCCATGAGCGCGTCCACCAGGCGGCGCCGCTCGGCCTGCGCGCCCTTGCCGGCGACAGCGGCCAGCGCGTCGACCGCCCGGTCCACCTCCGCGACGGTCAGCACGGGCACGGCCGCGGGCGCCGGGGGATCGCGCAGCACGCTCCAGCCGATCCCGACCCTGCCCTGCGGCAACCGCCCCGACAGGTACGTCAGGGCGATCGGCGCCTCGTGCGGGTCCGCGCCGCGGAAGAGACCGGCCAGCAGGGCGGTCTTCTCCGACCGCGCGGACGTCGCGGCCACCTCGGCGGACACGCGGGCGACATCGGCCAGGAGCATGTCTTCATCCTGCCCGGAGTTGCCCGGCCGGTCGCGCCGTGGGTGTCGGTTCGGGTGGTTCCGCGTTCCGCCGGGCCGCGCCGGGGGCGCGGCCCGGGAAACTAACCTCGCCGTTCCCAGAACCCGCAGTGGTGGGCGGCGCCGAAGTCGAACGGGCGGATGCCGTCCGCTCCCGGCGCGAGGGACTGCGTGAGCGGAGCCCCGTTCCGGAAGACCGGCCAGCGCGGGGCGCCGGGCCCGTTCGGGTCACCGGTGCGCGCGAAGCGCGTCCAGTAGTCCGTCATCCGGTCCGACAGCGCGATCTGCGCCTCGTTCAGCGGCTTCTGGAGCGGGAAGGCGCTGAACAGATAGGGCAGTTCGAAGGCGTGCGAGGCCCCGTAGGGGAACCCGGGCACCTCGGGGATGCCCTGGAGGAGCGGGGCGTCACGGTCGGCGAACTCGTACGCGTACGTGGGCGTGCGCCCGGCCAGTGCCTTGTCCGCCCGGTACGCCGAGCACGCGAACGTGGTGTCGGTGAGCACCGCGGCCCAGGCCAGTGCGGGCGTGGGGTACTTGCCCAGCGGGTACTGCGCCTCGACGGCGCCCGCGGCCGCGCCGAAGGAATCCGTCAGCCGGGCCCGGTAGTCGCGCGCGTCCCGCAGCGGGTACGTGCCCAGGTTGAGGCCGACGAACAGCCGCATCTCGTCACTGTTCGAGCCCTGGACCACCGGCACCCGGTGGAAGCGGCCGGCGGTCAGCGCGCGGTCCGGCGCCGACGGCAGCAGGGCGTTGCCGTAGGAGGGCTTGCTGAACTCCTGCGACAGCTCGGCCGTCACCAGCTTCTCCGCGCTCAGCCCGCGCAGGCAGTCCAGCGCCCCGGGCCCCTCCGGGCAGCCGAGCCGGCGCGCCGCGGCGGCACCCGTGTCCTGGACGGTCTTCTGCGGCGCGAAGAAGGCGGAGCCGGGCGTGCCCGGGGTGGTGGCGCCGCGGGGGAACGCCGTCATGCACGAGCCGCTCTGCAGCACGGCCTTGTGGAAGAGGCCGGCCGCCGTGGGCGAGGTGAGCTGGGCGCAGGTGCTGATCCCGCCGGCCGATTCGCCGAACAGGGTCACGTTGTGCGGGTCGCCGCCGAAGCGCGCGGCATTGGCCCGCACCCAGCGCAGGGCCGCCTGCTGGTCGGCCAGGCCGAAGGCCGGCGCGTCGCCGAGCTCCGGGTGGCCGAAGAAGCCGAGGGCGCCCAGCCGGTAGTTGAGCGTCACGACGACGGCGTCGCCGCGCGCGGCCATCCGCCCCGCGTTGTAGTCGCTGCCGGAGCCGCCGACGAACCCGCCGCCGTGCACCCACACCATGACGGGCCGGCCCCGGCCCCCGGCGCGGCCGGACGGCGTGGTGACGTTGAGGTACAGGCAGTCCTCGGAGCCGGTGACGGGCCCGGGCCCGAACACCGGCAGTTGCAGGCACACCGGGCCGGGCGTCCCCGCGTCCCGCACGCCCTCCCAGGGGCGTGCGGGCTGCGGGGCGCGCCAGCGCAGCGGGCCGGTCGGCGGCGCGGCGTACGGTATGCCCTCGTACGTGGTGTACGTGCCGTGTGCTCTGCCGCGCACCGGGCCGTGGTCGGTGCCCACGACCGGCCCGTCCGGTGTTCGGGTCCGCGGCCCGGGTGGCGCCGCGGCGGCTGCGGAGGTGACGGACAGCAGCGCGAGGAGGAGGGCCAGGAGCGCCCCGCTTCTGCGGTGCGGAAGCCGGACATGCTGCATTGCGGATGTCCTTTCGGCCGGCGGGCACGTGGTCGGCCCGGGCACCGGGGTAGGTACCCATCCCGGCCCGTACGTATCGCCGCGCCGCACCACTACCGGCCGTCACTTCATGGCCTGGGCCCGATGACCTCCGTCCCCTCGGTGACGGTGATGGCCGCCGCGGGGCACGAGTCCGCCGCGTCCAGCAGCGCCTCGTCCGGCTCCGCCGCCTCTCTCACCGGCCGGGACCGCTCGTCCTCCAGGCGGAACGACTCCGGGGCGAGGGACGCGCAGATCCCGGAGCCGAGGCACGCGCTCCGGTCCACGGTCACCCGCCACGCCTTCGCGTCCGCAGCCTTCGCGCCCATGGCCTTCGTGTTCGCAGCCTGCGTGTCCGCCGCCGCTCCCGTCGTCGCGTCCGGCACGGGGCTCACCACGCCACCGGCATCGAGCGCGGCCCGCGGACCAGCATCTCCGTCTTCCACACGATGTCACCGGCCGGGCGGAGCCCCGGCAGCCGCAGGACCAGGGCCCGCAGCGCCTCTTGCAGCTCGAGCCGGGCCAGCGGCGCGCCGAGGCAGTGGTGCACGCCGTGGCCGAAGCCGAGGTGCTGATTGCCCGTGCGGCCGATGTCGAGGGTCTCCGGGTCGGCGAACCGCCCCGCGTCCCGGTTGGCCGCGCCGACGGACACCAGCACCGCCTCGCCCTTGCGCACCAGCGTCCCGCCCACCTCGACGTCCTCCAGGGCGTAGCGGGCGAACGAGGCGCCCGCGCCCAGCGGGACGAAGCGCATCAGCTCCTCGACGGCGGCCGGGATCAGGTCCGGGTCGGTGCGCAGCCGCGCAAGCGAGCCGGGGTGGCCGAGGAGGGTGAGCACGAAGTTGGGCACCTGGGTCGCGGTGGTCTCGTGGCCGGCGACGAGGATGCCCACGCACAGGTCGATCAGCTCCAGCTCCGAGAGCCGGTCGTTCACGTCGCGCGCCTCGATCAGCGCCGTCATCAGGTCGTCGGCCGGGTGCGCGCGGTGCTGCTCGACGAGTCCCGCCATGTAGGCCCGCAGCTCGTCGCGGTTCGCGGTCTTCTCCTCGCCGGTCAGCGAACTCGTCGACAGGGCGGCGTCGCTCCACCTGCGGAACCGCGGCCGGTCCTCCACCGGCACCCCGAGCAGCCGGCAGATCACCGCCACGGGGATGGGCAGGGCGTAGTCCTCGACCAGGTCGGCGGGCGGGCCCGCCGCCACCATCGCGTCCACCAGGCCCTCGGCGAGCGCGCGCACGTCCGGGCGCAGCTTCTCGACGCGCGGCGTGGTGAACGCCTTGGTCACCAGCGTGCGCAGCCGGGTGTGGTCGGGCGGGTCCATGCTCAGCAGGCCGGTGTCGCGCGGCCCTTCGCCGCGGCGCGGCTCGTCGTGGTGGAGGCTCTCGGCGCGGCTGAACCTCCGGTCGCCGAGGACGAGCCGGGCGTCGGCGTAGCGCGTGGCGAGCCAGGCGGGCTCGCCGTACTCCATGCGGACGCGCAGCAGGCCCTCGCCGCGGCGCGCTTCCTCGTACTTTCCGGACAGGTCGAGTCCGGTGGCTTCGTTGAAGGGATAGGCGGTGGGCTCGTCGTGGGCGATGGACATCCGGGCGCCTCTTTCCTGCCTTTTCCAGCCTGATTTTTCTCGCGGATTCCCGTGGCTCCCCCGTACCGCCGCGGCCGTGCGGCCGCCGCGGTACCTCAAGCCTCCGCAAAAATGGGTGCCTCAGTCAACGGTGCCTCAGTCAACGAGTCGTCAGCCGGTCCGTCCCGCGGCGCGGGCCCGGCCCGCGCTGTCGCTGATGCGTATCAGCAGCGCCACCATCAGCCAGTTGGCGACGAGCGAAGAACCGCTCTTGGCGAGGAACGGCAGCGCCTTGCCGGTCAGCGGGATCAGGCCGAGCACCCCGCCCGCCACGACGAAGACCTGCAAGGCCAGGGCCGCCGAGAGGCCCACGGCCAGCAGCTTCCCGAACGGGTCGCGCAGGGCCACGGCCGTGCTCAGGCCCCGCTGGGCCAGCAGCGCGTAGAGCATCAGCACGACCATCGTGCCGGCCAGGCCCAGCTCCTCGCCGACCGTGGTGAGGATGAAGTCGCTGCGGCCGGCGAAGCCGATCAGGTCGGGGTGGCCCGTGCCGAGGCCCGTGCCGGTCACGCCACCGCTGCCGAAGCCGAACAGCGCCTTCGCGAGCTGGTCCGAGCCGGCGCCCTGGCTGTGCAGCGCCGCGAACGGATGCTGCCAGGCGTCGATGCGGCCCTTGACGTGCGGCTCCGCCGAGCCGACGACGACCGCGCCCGCCGCCGCCATCAGCACGCCGCACAGCACCCAGCTGAACCGCTCGGTCGCCGCGTACAGCATCACCACGAACAGCCCGAAGAAGATCAGCGACGTGCCCAGGTCGCGCTCGAAGACGAGCACCAGCAGGCTCAGCACCCACACCGCCAGGATCGGCGCGAGCTGCCGGCCGGGAGGCAGCCGCACCCCCAGCACCTTGCGGCCCGTGAGCGCCAGCGCGTCCCGGTGGATCACCAGGTAGCCCGCGAAGAACACCGCGATCATGGTCTTGACGAACTCGCCCGGCTGGAACGACAGCGGGCCGATGAAGATCCACCGCTTGGCGCCGTACGTGTCGCCGGGGAAGAACGCCGGGGCCATCAGCAGCACCAGCGCCACGGCCATCGTCAGATAGATGTACCGCTGGAGCCGGCGGTGGTCCTTCAGGACGATCAGCACGCCCACGCACAGGCTCACGCCGATGACCGTCCACATCAGCTGGCCGGCGGCCGTCGGGTCCGAGGAGTAGCGCTCGGCGTACGAGAAGTCCAGCCGGTACAGCAGCACCAGGCCGATCCCCGACAGCAGCACGGCCAGCGGGAGGATCAGCGGGTCGGCGTACGGGGCCCAGCGGCGCGCCGCCAGGTGCGGCACGAGCGCGAGGCACCCCATGGCGCCCGCGAACCCGGCGAAGCCGTCCGGGACCCGGCCGGTCGTCGCGAGACCGGTGTACACGTAGCCGAAGCAGCTGATCAGCACGGCCAGGCCGAGCAGCAGCGCCTCGCGGGCCCGCCGCGCGGCCGCCGACGGGCCCCGCGCTTGCACGCGGTGCTCGTCACTGCCGTCGAGGTGCACGGAATCCACGGTCACACCGACCACTATCGGGGGGCCGGACTGAAGAAAACCTGAGATTTCTGAACGGACGTTCAGGAATCGGGCGTTCCGTGCGGTGGGGAACCGGCCACTGAGCCGGCCGCTGAGCCGGTCACCGGGAGCCGCGTCACCAGCCGCGCACCCTTCCCGCCCGGTCCCTTGCCGGGCGCCACCTCCAGGCTCCCGCCGTGGGCGCGCGCGATCTCCCGGGCGATGGCCAGGCCCAGCCCGCTGCCGCCGCTCTCCCGGGTGCGCGCCGCGTCCAGCCGCACGAAGCGCTCGAAGACCCGCTCGCGCTCCTCCTCCGGGATCCCCGGCCCGTCGTCGGCCACCTCCAGCACCGCCCGCCCCGCCGCCTCGTCGAGCGACGCCGTGATCACCACGCGGGAGGCGGCGTGCCGCAGCGCGTTGTCGACCAGGTTCGCCAGCAGGCGCTCCAGCTGGCCCGTCCGGCCGCGCAACGGTACCGGGGCGTCCGCGCGCACGCTCACCGGCACCCGCGGCGCCGGCCGGCGGGCCGCCTCCTCGGCCGCCAGCAGCGCGAGGTCCGCCGGCTCCGCGGCGGCCATCGGCGCCCGCGCGTCGAACCGGGCCAGGAGCAGCAGGTCCGCCGCCACGCGCTGCAGCCTGACGGTGTCGTCCAGCGCCGCGCGGACGGCCTCCGGCGACGGCCCGCCGGGCGCGGCCAGCGCGACCTCCAGCCGGGAGCGCACCGCGGCCACGGGGTTGCGCAGCTCGTGCGAGGCGTCCGCGACGAACTGCCGCTGCCGGCCGACCGCGAGCTCCAGCCGGTCCAGCGTGGCGTTGACCGTACGGGCCAGCTGCGTCACCTCGTCGCCGGCCGCCGGCACCGGCACCCGCCGGTCCAGCGCGCTCGCCGTGACGGCGGCCAGCTCCGTGCGGATCGTGGTCACCGGCCGCAGGGCCAGCCCCGTCACCGCCCACGCGATGGCCGCGGCCAGGGCGATGAGCGGCGGCGCGCCCGCCAGGAGCCCGACCGCGACGGCGTGGGTGGCGCCGTCGACGTCGTTGAGGACGGTCAGCGCGTACACGTACCGTTCGTGCCGCTCCCCGCCCGGCCCCGGCGGCGCCGAGGCCCGGACGGCCACCACGTCGGCGCGGTCCGGCTCGCCGGCCCGGCCGCCGCCCGCCGCCCGTACCCCGGACAGGATGTGGTGGGCCGAGTCCCGGCCGGCCTCCGGGCGCAGCGGCGCCAGCTCCTCGGCGAGGGCCTCCGCGGACGGGCGGGTCGTCGCGACCACCCGGCCGTCCGCGTCCAGGACGAGCACGACGTCGACGCCCGCGCGCGGCGCGGCCAGCAGCCCGGGCAGCTCCCCGGTGTCCGCCTGCGCCGCCACCTCGCGGGCGGCCAGCTCGGTGCGGCCGGTCGTGGTGTCCAGCAGGTTGGCGCGCAGCACCGTGTAGAGCCAGGTGCCGCCCACGCCGAGGACCACGGCCATCGCCAGGGCCGCCGCGGCCGCGCACCGGCCCCGTACCGTACGGGGCGGCCGCAGCCTCCACGGCAGGGACGCGGGGAGCCTTACGCGCATCCGTCGTCCGGGTCGATGCGGTAGCCGGTGCCGTGCACGGTCACGAGGGTGCGCCGGCCGAACGGCGCGTCGATCTTCTTGCGCAGCGAGGAGACGTAGACCTCGACGATGTTCGGGTCCGTGTCGCCGGGGAAGTCCCAGACCTCGTCCAGGATGTCCCGCTTGGCGACCGCCTGCCCGGCGTTCGCCATCAGGTACCGCAGGACGGACAGCTCGCGGGAGGTCAGCTCGATCTCCCGCCCGCCGCGCGCACAGCGGCGCGCCGCGGGATCCAGCACCAGGTCCCCGGCGCGCAGCGGGAGCGCCGCCGCCGGGCCCCGGCGGCGGCCCAGGGCGCGCAGCCGGGCGAGCAGCACGACGAAGGAGAACGGCTTCGACAAGTAGTCGTCCGCCCCCGCGTCCAGCCCCTCCGCCTCGTCGTACTCGCCGTCCTTGGCGGTGAGCATCAGCACCGGCGTCCACTGGCCGAGCCCGCGCAGCCGCCGGCAGATCTCGTAGCCGCTCAGCCCCGGCAGCATCACGTCCAGGACGACCACGTCGTACACGCCGGTGAGCGCCGCTTCCAGACCGCGGTGCCCCTCGTGGACGACGTCCACCAGATGGCCCTCGGCGGCGAGGCCGTGCCGCAGCGAATCGGCCAGTCCGGCCTCGTCCTCCACTATCAGAATGCGCACGTCCCAAGCGTCACATATGCCACCAGAAGCACTTGCGGCGCGTCCTTCCGGGCTCGCGCGTGATGTCCCGCACACTCGGAGACAGGGCCGTAACCGCCTGATGACCGCCGGGTTGACCCGGGAGAGAGCACGCACGCAGCACGCACCCCGCCACAGGACGGAGCAGTGGTACATCCATGAGCAAACGCCAGAAGGGCCGCAAGCACCGCAGGGTCAACCGCACACCGCGCCCGGTCGGCGCGGCCCGCCCCCGCGTGATGGCCGTGCGGCCGGCTGCTCCGGTCGCGCCGGCCGCGGCTGCGGCCCAGCAGCCCCTGGAGCAGGAGAGCCGGCTCGGCAGGCACGCCGCGCGCACCTGGGAGAGCCTGCGCACGTGCGGCGCCGCCGGGGCCTCCCTGGAAGAGCTGTGCGCGTCCGCGGGCTACCAGCCGCGCACGGTCACCAAGCACGTCCAGGGCCTCGCGGACCAGGGCCTGGCCGAACTCCGCGCCGACCGCTGGTACGCCCGGGAACCGGCGGGAGCGCTGGCGGCCCACTAGGACGCCTCCCACCGCGGCGCCGGCACCGCCGGCCCCCACCCACGTGGTGACTCGCCGCGGCGGCGGACGAAGGGGCGCCGGACCCCCGTTCGCCCGCCGCGGCGGGCACCGGCCGCCGGGGGCGGTGCCGACAGCGCCGCTGCGACAGAAGAAAGCCCGCCGCAGCGGCGCGCGACCACGATGGTGAGGGTCCGGCGGAATTCGGAGGTGCGCGTCGGCCGCGGCCGGTTCGGTCTGTGGGCCGGCCCTCGTCCCGCAGGGTCAGCGACGGCGTCGGCTGTTGCGGCCGAGATCCTGCCGCCGCGGTGGCGCGCGACCACCATGGTGAGGGTCCGGCGGAATCCGCGAGCGACCGTCGTGGCGGTGCCCGGTCAGGGCCGCAGGATCCGCCGTAGCGGAGAAGCCCGCCGCCGCGGTGTCCGGCCGCGGCGGCGAGCCGGCCCGTGGGGCCTACCGCCAGCCGCCCGAGCGCTCCGAATCCTCGTTCAGGCGGCGGTCCAACGCCGCCAGGACCGCCTCGTGGTGGGCCAGAGCCTCCGCCGCGCGTTCCAAGGAGCGCGCGGCCGTCTCCGCGCGGTCCGCGTGAGCGATCATCCGCTTGCGCAGCGCAGCGCCCTCCGCTCCCAGCGACGCCACCTCCTCCGCACTCGACCGCAGCCGCGCCGCCTGCTCCCGCAGCGAGAAGGCCTGCGCCCGGACGGGCTGCGACCAGGGCGCGTGCTCCGCCCCCGCGCCCATCACCGGATCCCCCCGGGCCGCAGCATCCGCCAGGGCGCGAACGCGTTGCGCACCCCCCGCAATGCCGGGGCCAGCTCCGGGTGGTGGCGCAGGAGCACGTCGGTCATGCCGGTGCGGTCGATCCACTCCATGCCCTCGGCGGTGTAGATGCCGGGGCGGTAGTCCCGGGTGAAGAAGCGGTCGCTCTTCAGCCGCCGGGAGGCCATCAGGGCGAACAGCCGGAACGCCGTGTCGCTGAACGCGAACCCCCGCGGCCGCCGCTCGGCGTACATGCCGACCATGGTGTCGACGCGGTCCAGCCGCCCGTCGTAGACCTCGCGCAGCTCCGCGGCGAGCCCGACGTCACCGCCGGTCAGCTCCTCGAAGCCGGAGATGGGCGGACGGTGCAGTGCGGCACGGAAAGCGGTGTAGCGGGGCACGCCCCGCTCGCGGTCGCGCAGCACGTCGACCGCCCCCACGTCGACGTGCTCGCCGGAGATCCGGACGAGGTCGCGCAGGCAGTCGGGGTGGTTGTGCAGGGTGATGTCGCCGGGGTTCATGATGCCGAAGGAGTACAGCAGGTCGGAGAGGCCGAACTTGTCGACCGCGGGCCGCGTGGCCAGGGCCTGGAGATCCTCGAAGCCGGTCCGTTCCACGAGCGCGCCCGTACGGTGTGAGGAGACGGCGTACTCGTCACGGATCAGCGGGTGCATCCGGTACGCGGAGACGAACTCCTCCGTCATCGCGTACGGCGCGGCGTGGTGGTCGGTGGGGGAGCCGGGGATGCCGAACAGCATCTCGCCGCCGCCGAACCGGCCGACCCGGCGCCGCACCCGCGCGGGCAGGACCCCGTACCAGTTCATGTGCATGGCCGCCCGCGTGACCGGGTGGGCGATGATCCCCGGGGTCCACTCGACCGTGTGGATCTTGGCCATGACGGCGGTGTTGACGAGCCGGGCCGTCTGGAAGAGCCGTTCGTCGCCCCAGGTGGGGTGGGCGGCGGCGATCCGGTCGCAGACGGCGTTGTGCTCCTTGGCGAAGAGCGTGTGCAGCAGGGACAGCCCGACCCAGTAATTGTCGTTGAAGCCGGTGAGGTCGATGCCGGACAGGCCGGGCGCGGTCTCGTCGGGCAGCCGCCCGCCGGTGAGGGCGAGCTTCCCGCGCTCGCCCGTGCGCAGGGCGCGGCACCGCTCCTCGCTCGATCCGTAGAGCTGCGAGCCGTCCCACCAGTGGCTGACGGTGTTCTCGTACGTGGGCGGCCGGGTGGTGTCCGTGCGGGGGACGGGGTCGGGGCGGGAGCGGCGCACGAGCATCGGGCACTGCGGCCAGTCGTCGTCCGCGCCGAGCGGCACGTCGAGCGGCCGGTCGGCGCGGTTGTCGCCGTGGCTGAACCAGCCGTGGTTCTGGAACTGGATCCACGCCGCGGCCAGCAGGTTCAGCCCGGTCGCCGGGCGGAAGCCGGAGCGGCGGCGCAGCAGCTGCCGGCTGACCTCGCGGGGGCTGGGCGAGAGCAGCCCGTCGTCCTCGGGCTCGGGATACGTCTCGGGCAGCGCGCAGTTGCGGTCGAAGCGGGTGCCCGCCCGGCCCATGTCGCGGTCGCCCGGGTCGTTGCCCGAGCCGTCGTAGCTGCGGTGGGGGAGGAGGTCGGCGACGGGCGTGCGGGGGCGCTCCCCGCCGGCCCCGTAGGTGTCGTACAGATTGTGCGTCCGCAGCACTTGCCGCTGTCTTCTGAGGTCCAGCAGCGCGAGGGGAAAGGGGAGGTCGTGCCACTCGCGGCGGCGCGGTACCGGCGTCATCGACAGTCTCCGTGAGGGTTGCGGCGGGTGGTGCGTAAGGAGTTCCGTGTGCTCGGGCGCACCGGCTCAGCCGCCCAGGAGGCGGTGGACGGCGGTCTTGCCGGGCCGGCCCCGGTAGGCGGCGAGCAGCTCGTCCACCCGGTCGCGGGTCTCGGGGGCGGCCTTGTCGAGGCTCTGCGCGTACGCCTCGGCGCCGAGGCACAGCGGGATGTCGTACGAGGGATCCGTCCAGGCGAGCCACAGCCGGTCCGGGGACGGGGATAGGGACGGGGAGGGGGACGAGGGCAGGGCCGGGACCGGGCCGCGGCCCTCCAGGCGGGGCAGCAGGTCGTGCTCCTCGGCCAGCCCGGCGACGCGGGCGCGGGGCGCGGGCAGTTGCCCGGAGCCGGTGGGCGAGCCGACGGTGACCACGTGCGTGACGGCCCGGCCGAGCCGCCCCGGGCCGCCGGCCAGGTGCAGGGCCGTCACTCCGCCCAGGCCGTGCCCGACGAGCGCGACCGGCATCCCCTCGGGCACCGTGCGGCGGAGGGCGTCGCGGGCGGCCAGGGTGTACGGGGAGCCGCCGCAGCCGAGTGCGGCGACGGCCGCGACCAGCCCCTCCGGGGAGGCGGTGCGCGGCAGGAGGAACTCCGGGCCGGGCAGGAGCACCAGGCACCGGGTGGTGCCGTCCGGGCCCGTGACCTGCCGGGTGAGCATCCTGCCGGGGCCCAGGGAAGCCAGGTTGCGCAGGTGGGCGCAGATCCCGCCGTCCTCGTCCAGGCCGTCCGGGAACACGCCGTCCGGCGGCTCCGCCAGGGAGCCCGCGCCGCGGGAGCGGCGGGGCCGGGGGACGGGCGGGGGAGCGCTCCGCACCCGGGTGCCCGTGACGACGCGCCAGGCCGCCGCGTCGTTGAAGGGATTGCCGTCGGCCAGGGAGTGCCACGCCGTCACCTCCTCGTACGCCGGGGCGAGCGCGGCCAGGGCGGGCCCGGCGCTGCGGACGCGGACGTCCTCCCGGAGGATGCGCAGGGCCAGGGCGGGCAGGCCCGCTTCGACGGCCACGAGCATGCGCCGGACCGCGCTCTCGGCCCCGTACTCGGCGTGCCGCGTCGCGCACAGCCGGATCCGCAGCCGCAGCGCGGTGGCCGCGAGGTCGCCGGCGAGGCTCCCGCGGCGGGCGGCCACGCCGGCCGGCCGGCCGGCGTGGCCGGCCCGACCGCCGTCCCAGGCGTGGCCGAGCCCGGCGGAGCCGGTGAGGCCGCGGGCGAGGGCGCCCGCCGCCCGCAGGCCGCTGCGGGGCGAGCGGCCGAGCGAGGCGAGCAGCGCGGGGTCGCTCGCGACGGCCGTGACCGCCCGCCCCGCCGCTCGGACCGCCCCGGCGGCCTCGGCCAGCTCGCGGGCCACGGCGGTGAGCCGCGCCGCGGCCGCCGCGTCCTCCGGGCCGGCTCCTGTGGTGCCCCGGGGGCCCGGTGTGCTTGCTGCCGTCATGCGCCCTCCTCCGGCGTGCGGGACTGCGTGGCCCGGACCTTCGCCGTGCCGGTCTCCGGCGACCGGGGGCCGCGGATCCCGATCCGCAGCCGCGAGGCGTCGAAGGTGTGCGGGAGCGGCCGGCCGGGGCCGAGCCGGACCCCCGCGACGGCGAGCTCGCCGCCGCGCAGCAGTTCGGCGACGAACCCGGTGGCCAGCTGGAGCGCGAGCTCCATGCCGCTGCACTGGGCCTCGCCGCGGCCGAACGGGCCGACCGCCCAGTCGCGCTCCGCGATGCCGTCCAGCCACTTCTCGGGCGCGAACCGGTGTGCGTAGTCGAGGCGTTCGCCGTCGCGGGCGTGGAAGGCGACCGGCACGACGACGTCGACCCCGCCCGGCGCGACGGCGTCCCGCCAGCGGGTCTCGCCTGTGGTCCGGCGCGTCAGGCCCGCGACCGGCGGCCACAGCCGGGCGGCCTCCTGCACGCAGGCGCGCAGGTAGGGCATGCCGAGGAAGCCGGGGACCGTGCGTGGGCCGTGGGTGCGGTCCGCCGCCCGGATCTCCTTCATGACGCACTCGTGGTGGCGCGGGTGCGAGGCGAGCAGGGCGAGCGTCTGCACCGTCACCGAGCTCAGCGCGCCGAGGGCCATGAACCAGTGGCTGACCTGGCACTCCGGGGCGGTCTCCGGGCCCCGGGGCGCGGCCGCGAACAGCCCGGCCAGGCTGCGCGGATCCGCCTCGTACAGATATCTCGCCTGGCGCTGCATCATTTTGCGGCGCAGCCGGCGGGCGCGGCCGGCGCGCCAGCGGCGGGCTCCCATCCAGTTGGCCTCGCCGAGGAGTTCGCCGAGGAGCCGGGAGAACTCCACGTCGTCGGCGGCCGCCTCGCCCAGGAAGCAGCGCCGCCCCACGCGCTCGAAGCTCTCCCGCAGGGCCTCGGCGCGCAGCCCGGCCACGGCACCCGGGCCCAGCAGGGCGGCGGCCTCCTCCCCGGCGACGCGCAGGAAGCGGTCGGCGAGCCGGTGCACCGGGCAGCCGGCGTCCAGGACCGCGTCGTTGAACATCCGGCGCACCATCCGCTGCCGGCCGTGCGAGGCCACGAGGGTCTCGGGCTGGACGGGCGCGAACCCGCTCACCTTCTCCCAGGTGTCGACCGCGTAGACCCCGACGGGGCCGGACAGCACCTGCCGGGCGTCGTCGGCGTCGAGGACGAGCAGGGTGGGGCCGGCGGCGCCGCGCACCATGACCGGGCCGCGGCCGTGCCGCCGCCGCAGCCGGCGCATGGCCTCCGGCGCGCGGCGGGCGGTGTCCGCGCGCGCGACGAGCGCGGCGATCCGGGGCCGGGAACGGAAGGCGCCCTTGAGGTAGTTGGGGAGGAAATAGACGAGGGTGAGCCGGAGGTTCTCTCCCGCGGATGCGGCGGGCAGTGCCGTCCCCCGGCCCGTGCCGACCCCGGGCGCGATCGTCATGCGTCGGACCTCATGAGGTTGAAGTGATCAGTGAGAGGGGAGCATTGCCACTTCAGGTCCGGCGGAGTCATCAGGTAGGAAGATCACCCGAGTTTTCATCCCCAGGGGTGAAAAGGGTGATGGGCATTGCCGTTGGTGTCGTGTCGTGCCGCTGGTTGTGCCGTTGCCGTTGCTGCCGCCGATGGCGGTCCCGGCTGGACGGTCTTGGCGGACGGCAACGGCAACGGCGGGAGCGGTGAGAACCGCTGAACGGCGAAATTCAGCCTTCCTCAGGACGGGGGGCGGTCAGCGCCGTGACCTCGCCATCCCCATGCGTGCCAGGGCGAGAGCCACCAGGCATGCCACCGCTCCGACGATGACATTGCTGACGACGGCGGCCGTGGCGAACGCGTGACCGGCGACGACCCAGGGCGAAATGATCGTCCAGGCGCCGAGGCAGAGGGCTGCCCAGCTCATCGCGTGGGTGCGCTCGTAGGCGGGGCCGAAGCCACCGACCAGGCAAGCGAAGGCTGCACCCACAATCACATTGTGGATAGCAAGGGTGGAAGCGCCACTGAAGCCCACAATCCATGGCGAAGCGGCCAGGTAGACGCCACAGAGGAGGGCGAGCGCTTCAACGGCCTGGGCGACGGGGGTGCTCGTCGCCGCTTCGGAGTGGGCGCGGAGCGCCAGGATGTCCGGGTGCTGGTCTATCCGGGGCGACGTAGGGGCGGTCACGTCAGCCACCTTCTTTCCGTGTCAGCTCTGACCTGACTGCATTTTAACCTGATTGGAGGCATTTTCACCTGAATGGAGGCCGTCATATCTGGCGATTTCCCCTGTGTTGGGACCTGGTTTCGTCCCGTCACCCTGGGGGAACCCGGGCAGTCGGTTTCCGGGGGTTCGGCGATGCGAGGAGGCGGCCGTGGAACAGCTCAAGGGACAGGGCGAGCGGATGCAGCACCGGGGCGAGACCCGGGAGGAGGCCGCGCGGACCCGCCGTTCGGTCCAGAGTGAGACGCCGGACCGTACCGGCGAGGACGCCGACGCCGAGTCGCACATCATCCGCGGCCTCGACTGACCCCGGGATCGACCGGCCCCGGGCTCAGCCCCGTACGGGCACGAACCGTACCGGCGTGCCGGGCACGGCCTGGGCCGCGGCGGCCAGTTCCGCCTCGGGGACGACACCCACGACCGGGTAGCCGCCGGTCGTCGGATGGTCCGCCAGGAAGACGACCGGGCGGCCGTCCGGCGGGACTTGGACGGCTCCCAGCACCATGCCCTCGCTCGGGAGCTCGCCGGCCACGGCGCGCTCCAGGGCCGGCCCCTCGGTCCGCAGGCCGATCCGGTTGCTCGCGGCCGCCACCCGGAAGGCGCCGCGGGCCAGGGTGTGCAGCGCGGCGGGCGTGAACCAGTCGTCGCGCGGGCCGAGCACGACCGGGAGCACCAGCCCGCCGACGGGCGGGCCCGCCCACGGGACGGCGTCGGCGTGCGCGGGCGGCCCGCAGGGCGCGCCGAGCGGCAGGACCGCACCCGCGGCGAGCGGCTCCGGCCCGAGGCCTGAGAGCAGGTCGCGCGAGCGGCTGCCGAGGACGGGCGGTACGGCGAGACCGCCCGCGAACGCCACGTAGCTGCGCAGGCCTCCGGCGGCCCGGCCCACGTCCAGCACGGCGCCCGCCGGCACCCGCACCGCGGCCCCCCATGCCACGGGCCGGCCGTCGACCCGCACCGGGCAGGGCGCGCCGGTCACGACCGCGGTCACGGCCGTACCGGCGCGCACGGCGCAGCCGTCGACGGTGGTCTCCAGCGTGGCGTGGCCCGCGGGGTTGCCGGCGAGCCGGTTGGCGAGCTCGTGCGCGGGCCGGTCCAGGGCTCCGGAGCGGCCGACGCCCAGGTGCGCGTGTCCGGGCCGGCCGAGGTCCTGCACGGTCGTCAGGGCGCCGGGCCGGACGACGGTCAGGGCGGGCGGGCCGCTGTCCGTTTCGGATATGCGGCTGTCCACTCCGGAACCGCTCATGCCGGTCATGCGCTCACCTCGAAACGTACGCGGGTGCCGGGCGCCAGCAGTGCCGCCGGTTCCCGCGCCGCGTCCCACAGGACCGCGTCCGTACGGCCGATGAGCTGCCAGCCGCCGGGGGAGGAGCGGGGGTAGACGCCGGTGTACGGGCCGGCCAGGCCGACCGCGCCCGCGGGCACGGTGGTGCGGGGCGTGGCCCGGCGCGGCACGTGCAGGTGCGCCGGGAGGCCGGTCAGATAGCCGAAGCCGGGGGCGAAGCCGCAGAAGGCGACGCGGAATTCGAGGCCGGAGTGGATGCGCGCGACCTCGTCCGCGGCGACTCCCCACAGGGCGGCGACCTCCGCGAGGTCGGCCCCGTCGTAGCGGACCGGCAGGACGACGGGATCGCCTTCGGCGGCCGCGAGCGGCGGCACGTCCCAGTGCACGATGTCGGCGGCGAGGGCCCGGGGGTCGGCGAGCCCGTCGAGCAGGACGGTGCGCGCCGCGGGCACGATCTCGGTCACGGCCGGCAGGGTCCCGGCCTCCCGGCGGCGCAGCAGCTCGGCGTGGAGCGCCTGGGCCTCCTCGCCGCCGGGGACCTCGACGAGCAGGGCGTGCGGGCCGACGCGCAGGGGGCGGCAGGGCGGGGAGCCGGCGCGGTGCGCGGTCACGCGAAGGCCTCCAGGCGCACGCCCGCGGACTCCAGCGCGGCGCGCACCCTGCGGGCGAGGTCCGCGGCGCCCGGCGTGTCCCCGTGCAGGCACAGGGAGCGGGCCCGTACGGCGATCTCCTCGCCCGTCAGGGCGGTCACGGCGGCCTCGCGTGCCATCCGTACGGAGCGGGTGACGATGGCGTCCGGGTCGAGGACGACCGCGCCGGGGGTCCGGCGCGGCACGAGCGTGCCCGCGGCCGTGTAGGCGCGGTCGGCGAACGCCTCGCTGATCACCGGCAGTCCGGCCTGCGCGGCGGCCTCGTGCAGCCGGGAGCCCGGCAGGCCCAGGACGGGCAGGGCCCCGCCCGCGCGCACCACCCCGGCGGCGACAGCCGCGGCCTGCTCCGCGTCGGTGACCGTGCGGTTGTAGAGCGCGCCGTGCGGCTTGACGTAGGCGACGTCCGCGCCGGCCGCCTGCGCGAAGACGCGCAGCGCGCCGATCTGATAGGTGATCTCGTCGGCGAGCTCGTCCGGGGGCACGTCCATGGCGCGGCGCCCGAAGCCGGCCAGGTCGCGGTAGGAGACCTGGGCGCCGATGCGCACGCCGCGCTCGGCGGCCCGCTCGCAGACCTGCCGCATCGTGGAGGGGTCGCCGGCGTGGAAGCCGCAGGCGACGTTCGCGCTGGTCACGACCGACAGCAGGGCGTCGTCGTCGGTCAGGTGCCAGCGCCCGAAGCCCTCCCCGAGGTCGGCGTTGAGGTCGAGCACGGCCGTGCCGTGGGCGTTCATGCGTTCTCCCCTTCCCGTTCCCGTTCCCGCTCCCGCAGAGCGCCCAGGATGAGCTCCAGGGCGTCGTCCAGATAGGTGGTCAGCTCGCTCTCCGCGCGGGCGTACTCGCCGTCCTCCAAGAGCTCCGCCAAGGCGCGGTTGCGCGCGAGGAAGGGCTCGTGGAAGCGGCGCGGCGAGGGCATCGCGTGGAAGGCCAGGCGCAGTTCGGCCATCAGCCGGTCCATCGCGGCGTCGATGCGCGGGCTGCCGGACAGGGCGGCGAGCGCCCGGTGGAAGCGCAGGTCGGCCGAGCCGACCTCCTGCCAGTCGCCCCCGGCGGCGGCGCGCCCGGCCTCCTCCACCGCCGCGGTCACGGCCTCGCGCAGCGGCCGCCCGGCCCCCGCGGCGGCCCGGACACCGGCGCACTCCAGGGCCGCGCGGACGCGGTAGATGTCAGTGACGTCGGCCGGGTCGACGACGCGGACGAAGACGCCGCGGTTGAGCCGGTGCACGACCAGGCTCTCGTGGACGAGCAGCCGGAAAGCCTCGCGCAGGGTGTTGCGCGAGACCCCGAGGTCCCGGCCGAGGGCCTCTTCCGAGAGCCGGGTGCCGGGCGGCAGACCGCCGGCCTCGATGCGGTCGCGGAGCACGCCGGCGACGCGCTGTGCGGTGGACAGGGCCATTGTCATCCCCAATGCCTCTTGAGAACCCCAAGCCTATTGAGAATTGTTGAACAATATCTTAGCCTCCTCGCCAATCCCCTCACCCGATCGAGTGAGGGCCGTCCGGGATCCCGGAAGGCGGAGCCCATGATCGTTCTCTTGGGCGTCCTCGTGGTCGTGCTGGGCTTCGCCACGAGACGCAACCCCCTGCTGGTCGTCGGCGCCGCCGGCATCGTCACGGGCCTCCTCGGCGGCCTCTCCCCCCAGCGCGTCCTGGCCGCCTTCGGTACCGGCTTCGCCTCCAGCCGCTCGGTGACGATCTTCGTGATCACGCTGCCCGTCATCGGCCTGCTCGAACACCACGGCCTCCAGGAACAGGCCCGCCGCCTGATCACCCGCTTCGCCGGGCTCACCGCGGGCCGCTTCCTCGCGCTCTACCTCCTGCTGCGCCAGCTGGCCGCCGCCGTCGGCCTCAACAACGTCTTCGGGCACGCCCAGACCGTGCGGCCGCTCGCCGCGCCCATGGCCGAGGGCGCCGCCGAGCGCCGGCACGGGCCGCTGAGCGAGAAGGCCCGCGAGAAGGTGCGCTCCTTCGCGGCGAGCGCGGACAACGTCGGGCTGTTCTTCGGCGAGGACGTCTTCCTGGCCGTCGGCTCCATCCTGCTGATCACCGGCTTCGTCAACACCACGTACCACACGCACCTCGAACCGCTGCAACTCGCGCTGTGGGCCGTGCCCACGGCCCTGTGTGCGCTCGCCGTCCACGGCTGGCGGCTGCTGCGGCTCGACCGGCAACTGCCCGGGGCGGTCCCCGGGCCCGGCCGCCGCACCACCGGACTCGGGGAGACCGTCAAGTGATCAAGGCGGAGTGGTTCTACTGGCTGGTCGGCGGCATCTTCCTGGTGATGGCCGCGCAGATGCTCACCGACCGCACCAATCCCAAGCGCTTCGGCACCGCCGCCTTCTGGGGCCTGCTCGGGCTCGGCTTCATCTACGGCACCTGGGTCGCCGACAAGTCCGCCCCCGCCGAACCCCTGGGCGCGGCCGTCCTCGCCATGGTCTGCCTCGCGGGCTTCGGCTTCACCGGGCGCGGCAAGGGCACCGCCGCCACGCCCGGGCAGCGGGAGGCGCGCGCGGAGCGGTGGGGGAGCCGCCTGTTCGTGCCCGCCCTCACCATCCCCGTCGTGGCCCTGGTCTGCGCGGTCGGAGTCAAGAAGCTCTCCCTGGACGGCGAACCCGTCCTCCAGAAGGGCAGCGAGACCATCCTCGGCGTGGGCATCGGAGCCGTCGTCGCGCTCGTCGTCGGCATGGTGATGCTGCGCGAGAAGCGGCTCGCGACCCCCTTGCACGCAGGGCGGTCCATGCTGGAGTCGATGGGCTGGGCCATGCTGCTGCCCCAGCTCCTCGCCACGCTCGGCAGCATCTTCTCCGTGGCGGGCGTCGGCGACCAGGTCCGCCGGATCACCACCGCCGTGCTGCCCGACGGCTCGCTCTTCCTCGCCGTCGCCGTCTACTGCGTCGGCATGTTCCTCTTCACCGTCGTCATGGGGAACGGCTTCGCCGCCTTCCCCGTCATGACCGCGGCCGTCGGCTGGCCCGTCCTCGTCGTCCAGGAGGGCGGCAACGCCCCGGCCGTCCTGGCCATCGGCATGCTCGCCGGCTTCTGCGGCACGCTGGTGACGCCCATGGCCGCCAACTTCAACGTCGTCCCGGCCGCGCTCCTCGAACTGAAGGACCAGTACGGCCCCATCAAGGCCCAGCTGCCGACGGCCGTCGCCCTGCTCGGCTGCAACATCGTCATCATGTACGTCTTCGCCGTCTGACGGCCCGCCGGGAGGTAACCCGCCGTGACCCGTGTCCTGCTCACCGGATTCGAGCCCTTCGGAGGGGAGGGGGTGAACCCCTCCTGGGAGGCCGTCCGCGCGGCCGCCGCGCGGGGCGCCGACGGGCTAGCCCTCTCCACCGCGCAACTGCCCTGCGCGTTCGGCACGGCCCTCGACGCCCTCCGGGAGGCCGTCGACCGCACCGAGCCGGACCTCGTCCTGTGCGTGGGGCAGGCGGGCGGCCGCCCCGACATCACCGTCGAACGCATCGCCGTCAACGTCGACGACGCCCGCATCCCCGACAACGCGGGCGCGCAGCCCGTCGACGAGCCCGTCGTCCCCGGCGGGCCCGCCGCCTACTTCGCGACCCTGCCCGTCAAGGCCTGCGTCGCGGCCGTGCGCGAGGCCGGGCTGCCCGCGTCGGTCTCCCAGACCGCCGGCACGTACGTCTGCAACCACGTCTTCTACGGCCTGATGCACCTCGCCGCCACCGAACGGCCCGGCCTGCGGGGCGGATTCGTGCACGTCCCCTACGCGCCCGCACAGGTCACCGACCGGGCCCTGCCCTCGCTGCCCGTCACCGCCGCCGCGGAAGCACTCTGTGTGATCGCCGTCACCGCCGCGGGGCGCACCACGGACATCCGTGCGGAAGGCGGAGCCACACACTAGGGGCGTGACGGACATTCCGCCCGTGCCGTTTCGTCCGTTGTCGGTGTGACCGCCTACTCTGTGCGACGTGACTTCTCCAGCCCCGGCGGCCGCTCCGCCCCAGCTCAACGGGCCGTCGCGGCCGGCCCCGGGCCCGGCCGCCGACGAGGGCCTGGCCCGCCGCCTGCGCGCGCTCGCCTGCACGGCGCCGCTGCACGACCTGGACGCGCGCAAGGCCAACCTCGCGGGCGAGTACGGCGTCTACGCCATGGCGGAGGTGGCGCTCGCCGCCATCGACCTGGTCACGCTCAACATGGACTTCGACACCGGCGCCGACCATGAGCAGATAGTGGCCCGGCTGCAGCCGCGCGTCGCCGCCCAGGCGCCGGAGCGGCCGCAGGCCGAGCACGAGCGGGTGGCCCGCTGGGTCCTGGAGAACCTCATCAACGTCGGCAGCGTCGACCGCGGCTTCCGCGCCGTCTACGGCACCTTCGGGGCCGACGGGGTCTACGTCCGGCGCGACTACGACTTCAAGCTCGTCGAAGAGGTGCCCGGCCCCGGCGGCACGGTCTTCCTGCGCACCACCGACGAAGCCGTCAACGTCCTCGTCGGCGCCCTCGACACCGACGTCACCAGCGCGCAGATCGCCGCCGAGGTGAAGCTGGAGGTCCTCATCAGCCGGGGC
Source organism: Streptomyces sp. SCA2-17 (assembly GCF_044336695.1). Classification (NCBI taxonomy): domain Bacteria; kingdom Bacillati; phylum Actinomycetota; class Actinomycetes; order Kitasatosporales; family Streptomycetaceae; genus Streptomyces; species Streptomyces sp. SCA2-17. The sequence goes on along the minus strand of NZ_CP117521.1, from coordinate 640,824 downwards.
CGGCTCGCCGACGCCCAGCTCGCCGCGGAGCAGGCCCGCTACCGCACCGTGCAGTACGCCGAGACCCTCCGCAAGACCCTCGACGCCACCCGGCGCAACGTCCGCGCCGTCGACTGGCTGCAGGCCGTCCCCGACATGATCGCCGAAGCGCTCGACCACGTCGCCGACCGCTACCGCCACGAGAACGCGATCCTCACCAACATCCGCAAGGCGCGCGACGAAGCCGAGGGCGCCGAGCACAAGCGGCGCGCCGCCGAGCTCGTCGACATCGTCAAGGACTGCATCCGCCGCCACACGCAGCTCCAGTCCCGGCTCCTGGAGGCCGGGCCCCTCTTCCGCGCCGAGCAGGACCGCCAGGCGTTCGCCGTCTCCACCGGCCGGGCCGGCCTCGACCTCTACGGACAGCTCCTCGCCCCCGTCCTGCCCCTGCCGCTCGAACAGGCCGGGCGCGTCACCGACGCCTTCTTCGCCCGCGGCACGGGGCTGCGCACGCCCGTCTCCGTGCGCGTCGGCGACCTCGTCGACATACTCCTGAGCCCCCCCGCCGAGCGGGAGCATCTCGGCGCGGAGATGCCCGAGCCGGACCTCATCGCCACGCCCGACGACAGCCGCTTCAGCGAGGAGCAGCTCGCGAGCGCCATGGAGCTGCTCACCCTGCCGCCCGACGCGCCGCGCCGCCTCTCCGGGCTCCTCGCCGACGCCCGCCGCCGCGACCCCGAACTGCCCTACCTCGTCGCCCTCCTCGCCGTCCACGCCGCGAGCCCCGCGGTCGGCACGGCCTACCGCCAGGGCGAGCAGTCCCTCCTCTTCGCCGTCGACGACGGCACGGTCCTCGACGACCCCGAATTCGGCGGCGCCGACCTCATCGTCGGCACGGCCCTCCTCGACGCGGCGGGCATGGCGGCCGACCGCCAGGAGGCGACGTGACGGGCCGGACGGCCGCCCCGCCCGGCGGTGCCGCACCCACCACCAGACCGACATCCGCAGGAGTACGAACCCGTGACTGAGTACGACGCCGAAGCCCCGGCGGAGCCGGACGTCGCCGGCGAGGCCGACGCGCCCGGCAAGGGCACCGGCACCGGTGCGGTGACCCCCGCGGACGCGGCCGACGCGGCGCGGCTCATCGCCTTCGGGCTGCAGCCCAAGCTCGCGCCCGCGCGGGACGCCGAGTACACCGAGCTGCTGCGCCGCCACCGCGACGACCCCGCGTTCGCCCGCCTCGCGGACGCCGTCGCGGCCGGCCTCGGCCTGATCGTCCTGGAGGTGTCCACCCGCGCCGGCATGGCCGTGACCGCCGCGGAGGACTCCGTCTTCGCCGTGCGCATGGGCGACTACGCCCGCCGCGCCACCGTCGACTCCGGCGACCGCTTCCTGCACGGCCTCGCCCACCTCGCGGTCGCCGCCCTGGCCTTCCCCCGCCCGGAGGACCTCGCCGACGACGGCTACATCGGCCGGATCACCGTCAACGGCGTCGACGCCTTCGTCCGGCAGGCCTGCCGCCGCCTGGAGGAGCGCTCCGCCGCCCAGGGCGAGAACACCGACCCGACGACGGACGCCCCCGGCCTGGAGGCCGCCTGGCGGGTCTACGCGCGCCGCAGCGCGACGGGCGCCACCAAGGACGCCCGCCGCCTGGCCGGCTCGACCACGGGCATCATCGCCAAGGCCGTCGCCTTCCTCGTCGACTCCGGCTTCCTCCAGCGCACCGGCGACGACGCCGGCGGCGCGTTCCGCACCACCGCCCGCTACCAGCTCCAGGTCCGCGACATGGCCGGCAGCGCCGCCATGACCGAGCTGCTGGAGCTGGGGGTCGTGCCCGTCGGCGACGGCAGCGCGACGCTCCTGCCGCCGGACGACGCCGACGACCTCGACCTGGTCGCCGACGCCGGCCTGCCGTTCTTCGAGAACCAGCACAGCCAGTCCTCCTGACAACCGTCCCGCCACACACGAGAGTCCGCCATGTACGAGCTGTCCCGGGTCCGCCTCTACTCCATCGGGCCCGCCGGTGCGCGTTACGCCGACACCGTGCTGGACCTGCGGGGAGTGGGCGCGCCCGTGCCCACCCCCGCGCCCGCGCAGGCGGAGTTCTTCGAGGAGGAGCCGGTGGGGCCGCCGCGCCGCCCCGCCCCGGCCGGCGTGCTCTTCCTGGAGAACGGCGGCGGCAAGTCCGTCCTCCTCAAGCTCATCTTCTCGGTCATGCTGCCGGGCCACCGCAACACCCTGGGCGGCGCCAGCTCGGGCGTGCTCCGCAAGTTCCTGCTGGCCGACGACTGCGGGCACGTCGCCCTGGAGTGGCAGCACGTCCTGACGGGCGAGACCATCGTCGTCGGCAAGGTCAGCGAGTGGCGCGGCCGCCAGGTCTCCAACGACCCGCGGAAGTTCGCCGAGGCCTGGTACTCGTTCCGGCCCGGCCCGGGCATGAGCCTGGACGCCCTGCCCGTGGCCGAGTCCAGCGCCATGCGCGCCGCCGCCGACGGCACCTCCGGCGCACGGGGCCGCCGCCGCACGATGAAGGGCTTCCGCGACGCCCTCACCGAAGCCGGCAAGGCCTACCCCCACCTGGACGTGGTGTGGGAGGAGGTCCACGAGCGCTGGAACGAGCACCTCGGCGAGCTCGGCCTCGACCCCGAACTCTTCCGCTACCAGCGTGAGATGAACGCCGACGAGGGCGAGGCCGCCGGCCTCTTCGCCGTCAAGAACGACTCCGACTTCACGGACCTGCTGCTGCGCGCGGTCACCGACACCCGCGACACCGACGGCCTCGCCGACCTCGTCCACGGCTTCGCCCACAAGCTGGGCCGCCGCGCCGAGCTCACCGCCGAGCGGGACTTCACCGCCGGCTCCCTCGACCTGCTCTCCCGCATCGCCGACGCCGCCGTCAAGCGCGAGCAGGCCCGCGGCGTGCATACCGGCGCCGAGCGCCGCACCCGCGACCTGGCCCGCCGCCTGTCCGCCCGCGCCTTCGAAGAGCGCGGCCGGACCGCCGAGCTGGCCGAGCAGGTGGCCGCCGCGGCCCACGCCGTGACCGACGCCGACACCGAGCGCGGCCGCAGCTCCCTCGTCGCCGCCGAAATCGCCTACCGGCACGCCTCCCTGGCCCTGGCCGCCGCCGAGAAGGCCGCCGCCGCCCAGCGCCGCGAGCTCAACGACGCCCGCACGCTGCACTCCGCCTGGCAGGCCGCCGAGACCGTCCTGCGCCACCGCGCCGCCGCCGACCGCTCCGCGCGCGTCGCCGCCGCCATCCGCGAGGCCGAGCGCGACGCCGCCCCCGCCCTGGCCGCCCGCGCCGAGGCCGCCACCGAGCTCGTACGGGCCCTCAACACCGCCGCCGCGAACGGCGAGCAGCGCGCCAACGAGGAAGAGGAGCGCTCCGCCGCCCTCCAGGAGGCGAGCGAGGCCGCCCACCGCGACGCGACCGCCGCCGCCACCGAGGCCCAGCGCGCCCGCAGCGAGGCCGGCCACCTGCGCCAGCGCCTGGCCGAGGTCGAGCAGGAGACCGCCGAGGCCGTCCGCGCCGGCTGGATCGACGACACCGGCCCCGACGCCGACCCGGCCCGCGCCGCGCTCGCCGCCAGCGACGCCGAGAAGCCGGCCGTCGCCGCCTACGAGGCCGCGCGCGAGGCCGCCCGCCAGGCAGCCGACCGAGCCAAGGAGACGGCCGCCGCCGAGAGCCGCGCCGAGCTGGCCGCCGCCCGCGCCGCGGACGCCGCCACGGCCGCCGAAGCCGCCCACGACGCCGAGCGGCGCGCCGCCGAGTCCCTCGGCGCCGAGCAGCGCCTGACCGAACTGCTGGGCCTGCCCGAGCCGGCCGCCGCCGGCCAGGTGCCCGGCCCGCGCGCGGGTGACGGCCCGCACGGCGACGGCCAGCCGCCCGCCCCGCGCCGCTCCGCCGAGGGCGACCCGCAGGCCGCGGGCCTGTACTACCCGGGCGCGGTACGCGCGGCCGCCGCCCGCGGCCGCGCGGAGCTGCCGCCCGTGACGGGCCCGCTCACCGCCGAGGAGCTCGACCGCAACGCCGACGCGCTGCGCGAGCTGCTCGACGAGAGCGTCGCCGCCTCCGAGCGGCAGCTGTTCGACCTGCGCACGGCCGCCGCCGACGACTCCCGCATCCTCGGCGCCCTCGGCGACGGCGGCCTGCTGCCGCCCCGCCCCGACGTCCTCGCGGCCGTGGAGTACCTCGGCGAGCACGGCATCCCCGCCCTGCCCGGCTGGCGCTACCTCGCCCAGGCCGTCGACCCTGCCCGGCACGCCGCCGTCCTCGCGGCCCGCCCCGAGCTCGTCGACGGCGTCGTCATCACCGACGCCGACTCCCACGCCCGCGCCCGCGAAGTCCTCGGCACCGCCTCGCTGCTGCCCCGCTCCGCCCTCGCCGTCGGCACCGCAGGCGCCCTGCTCGCCCCCGTACCGGAGACGGAGCAGCAGGACACGGGCGTCTTCCTCGTACCGCCGAACCCCGCCATGCACGACGAGCGCGCGGCCGACGAGGAGCGGCACACCCTGCGCGAGCGGGCCCTCGCCCGCGACGAGGAGATCCGTGCCATAGCGGCCCGCCTCGCCGGCGACCGCACTCTCGCCGCCCGGCTCTCCTCGTGGCGCGCCGGCTGCCCCGCCGGCCGCCTCGCCGAGCTGGCCGCCGAGGCCGCCCGCGCCCGCGCCGCCGCGGACACCGCCCAGGAGGAGCTGACCGGCCTGCGCGCCGCCCGCGCCGAGGCCGAGGAGACCGCCGCCGAGGCCGCCCGCGTGCGCGACGAGCGGCAGGAGACCGCCCAGCGCGCCCGCCGCGTCGCCGACGCCCTCGCCGGGCTCGCCTACCGCCTGCGCGAGCGCGCCAACTGGCAGGCGCAGGCCCGCGAGCTCGCCGAGGAGGCCGCCGAGGCCGAGGAGCGCGCCGCCGAGCTCGTCGACCGCGCCCGCGCCGCCGACGAGGACCGCCGCGCCGCCCAGCGCGCCGCCGACGACGCCCGCCGCACGGCCCGCGCCCTGCGCGCCGAGCGCGCAGAGATCGCCGGCGCCCCCGACGAGGTGCCCGAGGCCGCCGAGCCGCCCACCGCCTCGCTGCCCGCCCTGCGCGAGGCCTACCGCGCCGCCTCCCAGGTCTACGAGAAGGTCGGCGTCGGCGCCGACCTGCGCGCCGAGCAGGCCCGCGCCGAGAGCGACGAGAGCGCCGCCCGCAACGAACTGGACCGGCTCACCAACAAGGTGCGCACCCGCGCCGCCCAGCTCCTGGAGGGCACCGAAGGCGCCGACGGGCCCTCCCGGCAGGCCGCCGCGGCCCGCGCCGAGGAGCTCGTCCAGATGCTGGAGAGCCGCGCCTCCGCGGCCAGCGAGCAGCTGGGCCGGCTGCGCGGCGAGGCCGAGCGCCTCGCCCCGGCCGACGGCGACGCCCACACCGAGCTCCCCGAGGAGCTCGTCCCGGGCGACGCCGACCGCGCCAAGGAGCTCCTGCGCACCGCCACCGGCGAACTCGCCGCCCGCACCGACGCCCTGGAGCGCGCCCGCACCGCCCACAGCGACCTGCTGCGCGCCCACCGTGCCGCCGAGGACGCCGCCACCGGCTTCGACGACACCGCCGCCCTCCTGCGCGACCTGCTGCGCGACAACTCCTCCGAGGAGGAGACCGAGCAGCCCGAGCCGTACACCGGAAGCCTGGAGGAGGCCCGCCAGGCCGCGGCCGAGGCCCGCCGCTCCCTGCGGGGCTGCGCCGGCGACCTGTCGGCCGCCGAGTCCGCCGTCCGCGAGGCGAGCGACGTCCTCGTCCGGCACGCCAACTCCACCCGCTACGAGCAGGTGCGCACCCCCGCCCGCCAGCAGATCCGCGAGCTGCCCGCCGCCGCCCTGCCCGAGCACGCGGCCGCGTGGGCCGAGGCGTTCGCGCCCCGCCTGCGCGTGCTGACCGACGAGCTGGAGCAGCTGGAGCGCAACCGCGACAGCATCGTGGACCGCCTGCGCGGCCTCGTGGAGTCCTCGCTCACCACCCTGCGCTCCGCCCAGCGCCTGTCCCGGCTGCCCGAGGGCCTGGGGGAGTGGTCGGGCCAGGAGTTCCTGCGCATCCGCTTCGACGACCCCGACCAGAGCACGCTCACCGAGCGCCTCGGCGAGGTCATCGACGAGGCGACCCGCTCCGCCGTCAAGAAGAACTCCGACCTGCGCCGCGACGGCATGTCCCTGCTGCTGCGCGGCGTCCAGGCGGCCCTGCTGCCGCGCGGCGTCGCCGTGGAGATCCTCAAGCCCGACGCGGTGCTGCGCGCCGAGCGGGTGCCCGTCCGGCAGATGGGCGACGTGTTCTCCGGCGGCCAGCTGCTGACCGCGGCCATCGCCCTGTACTGCACCATGGCGGCGCTGCGCAGCAACGACCGCGGCCGCGACAAGCAGCGCCACGCGGGCACCCTGTTCCTCGACAACCCCATCGGCCGCGCCAACGCCACGTACCTGCTGGAGCTCCAGCGGGCCGTCGCCGACGCCCTCGGCGTCCAGCTGCTGTACACCACCGGCCTGTTCGACACCACGGCCCTGGCCGAGTTCCCGCTGGTCATCCGGCTGCGCAACGACGCGGACCTGAGGGCGGGCCTGAAGTACATCAGCGTCGAGGAGCACCTGCGCCCGGGCCTGCCCCAGCAGCAGGACCCGGAGGGGGAGCAGGTCCACGGCCAGATCACGGCGACGCGGATGTACCGCCGCCCGGCGGAGGAGGCCCCGGCACAGGCCTGAGCCGGCGGGCGCCGCGGCCTCCGAGGTCGCGGCGCCCGGCCCGCTAGGCCGCAGCCCGCTAGGCCCGCAGCACTTCCTCGATGCTGTCGCGCAGCTGCCGCAGCCGGTCGAGCTGCCCGCCCGGGCGGTGCATGGCCTCGTCGATCGCCAGCAGCTCCTCGGCGGGCACCCGGGAGACGTACGTGCGCAGCTCAGTGAGGTCCAGCCGCCGGTTGAAGTCGTGCACCGCGTCCCGCCAGCGGTGCAGCAGGGAGACCAGCGCGGCGTGCCGGGGATCGGCGAACACCCCCGACACCAGCGCCGCGTCCGTCGCCGACTGCACCAGGCGGGGGTAGACGCGCGCCTTCGGCGCGAAGCGGTCCAGCGGCGCGAAGCCCCCGCCGGTCAGCAGCTCGGTGTTCTTCACCAGCTCGTCGGACAGGGCGCGGCGCACCTGGGCGCGCCGCTCGCGGGCGGCCGCCCGCCGCTCCGCGTACACCCCGGTGATGGCGGCGACGAGCGCGAGCCCGGACGTCGCGGGCTCGAAGCGGCCGTCGCGGCCCTGCGCGACCGTCAGCCACCAGCCGCAGATGCCGAGCGCGAGCAGCAGGCAGGCGATGGTGGCGGCGGCGAAGAACTGCCGGCCGAACCGGCCGAGGAACCCCGTCATGGTGACGTGCCGTCAGTCGAAGGGGTTGGGCCCGTCGGGCCGCACCCCGTCGCCCTTGGCCAGGAGCAGCAGCGTCATCCCGAACGCGGGCCGGTCGAAGGACGTGTGCCCGGCCTCGTGGGTCTCGCCCACCACGGTGACCCGGGCGTCCACCAGCATCTTCTCCAGCCCGGCCCGGGTGTACTTCCGGCTGAGCAGGAGGCGGATGGTGTCCTGGTCGGGGAACGGCACCGTGCTGCGGTCGGGCAGCGTCAGCTCCAGCTCGGCGCCCGTCCGGTTGCGGTAGATCACCTTGACCATCAGGGCCCGGTCGTCCTCGACGAGCCCCTCGCACGTGAGGCTGTTCATGTCGATCTGAAGGTCGGTGTACTGGAGCAGGGCGCTGGTGACGAACTCGCGGAAGCGCGGGCTGTTCTCGTACTCCTGCGCGGCGGCCCGGGCCGCGACCTCGTCCTGCCCGGCCGTACTGGCCACCTCCAGCAGGAAGCGGTCCTGCGGCCGCAGCAGCTTCTCGGCCAGCAGGGACAGCAGACGCGTGTCGCTGTCGAAGTTCGCCAGGGTGTTGCCCAGCAGCGAATACACCACCGGCTCGTCGCCCACCGTGCTGCGGACCAGCGTGCCCAGCCGGTCGAGGTTGGCGGGCATGGAGAAGTCCAGCTGGACGGGGAGCACGTCGGCGGCGGGCACGTGCAGGTGCTGCAACGCCTCGCGCTGGGCGAGGCGCAGCATCTCGGCGCTGACGTCCACGGGCAGATAGCAGCCGCAGCGGCCCCGGCTGTCCAGGGAGCGCAGCAGCGCCTGGTCCTTCTGGCCCGTGCCGGGGCCCAGGCTCACGTAGTGCAGCGGCCCGTCCGGGAGCCGCTCGCTCAGGCCGCGCCAGCGGCGGCTGAAGGAGGCGATGCTCTCGCGCATCACCGGGTAGTACAGGTCGTTGCACGCGTGGGCCCACGCCACCGTCGACTCCAGGCCCCAGTACGAGAAGCCGGAGGTGATCAGCTTCCCCGAGCCCGCGGGGTCCGGGCCGCGCCGCAGTCCGGCCGTCACCTGGGCCAGCTTGCCCGACTGCTCCTCACCGACCAGACACACCGTCCAGCCGGCATCCCGGAGGATCTCCGGAATCCGATGTACCGCCCGGTCCCGCTCCGCCATCCGTACATCCCCCCATGGCCCGTCAGCCCGCCCGTGCCCGGTGTACGCCACCGTCAACTGCCGAACCTACCCGGCAGTTGACGATCAGGGGAAGCCGGGGCGACGGGCCCTTCTGCCCGCACGCGCCGTACTGCTGGGCACGGACACCACTCCGTGCCGCTGCCGCCACACCTGCCGCGTCACCCACACGTCCAGCACCGCCCATGTGGTGGCCACCACACTCGCCAGCACGCACAGCAGCGCCGGCAGCGCCAGCCAGCTCCCGGCCAGCGCGAACAGCGCCGCCACCATGCCCTGCACCAGCGTGAAGGCGGCGAAGAGGACGGCGCGCACCGCGGCCGTCCGCACCGGATCCGGCATCCGGCGCCTGCGGGCGGGCCCCTCCACCCACAGCGCCGGCCGCGCTCGGTACGACGGGACGTCATGATCCCGCTCCACGACGGCTCACCCCCCTCGTCGGCGGACCGCCCCGCCGGCTCCCCTGCCGACGGCCGGCGGTAGCGGCCCGGCTCCCTTCACAAGAGCGAAGGACCGCGCCCGATAGTTCCCATGGGCAAGGAATTACCGCCATACGGGTGGCCGCCTCGGCAGTCTGATCACCGTACTGGTCTTCGAGTCGTGTACCACGCAGTAGTAGGCTCACGCCGCATTGTTGTCGGAACACCACGCCTCCGGAGCGGGGTCGACGTTGGGGAGGCCATGCGCTTTCGCGGGAAGTCCATCCGCCGGAAGATCGTGGCGCTGTTGCTGGTGCCGCTGGTGTCGCTCACCGGCCTGTGGGTCTTCGCCACCGTGATCACCGGCACGGAGGCCGCCCGGCTGCTCGACGCCTCCGGGGCCATCCGCACGGCCGGCCTCCCCGCCGAGGACCTCGTCCGCGCCTTGCAGAAGGAACGCCGCCAGGCCCTCGTCCTGCTCGCCGACCCGCGCCGCGCCGACAACCTCGCCGTCCTGCGCGATCAGCAGGCCGCTACCGACCGGGCGGCCACGGCCTTCCGGGCCGGCGCCGCGAAGGTCCGCGACGACATGAGCCCCGCCACGGACGTCCGCTTCCGGCGCATCGAGAAGGCCCTCGGCGACCTCGGCGGCCTGCGCGGCAAGGTCCGGGACGGCTCCATCAGCCGGCACGGCGCCTTCCAGGCCTACAACGACCTCGTGGAGCCGTACTACGCCTTCCTCGGCAGCCTCGGCGCCTTCGAGGACGCCGAGATGGACAAGCAGGCCCGCGCCCTCATCGGCGTCGCCCGCGCCCGCGAGGCGCTCTCCCGCGAGGACGCCCTCCTCGCCGCCGCCCTCACCGCCGGCACCATGAGCCGCCAGGACCTGCGGGCCGTCTCCGACCGCGTCGCCGAGCGGCAGATCCTCTACAGCACCAACCTCGCCGTCCTGCCCGCCGCCGACCAGAAGATCTTCGAGGAGTACTGGCGCGGCACCGCGCCGCACACGCTGCGCGCCGCCGAGGACACCGCGATCCTCGCCGGCTACGCCCGCGCCCCGCGCACCATCGACCCGCAGAGCTGGGAGAAGGCCGCGGGCGTCGTCCTCGACGAGCTCGCCCGGATGAACACCGAGGCCACCGGCCGCTACGCCGACCGCGTCGAGCCCATCGCCACCCGCGTCCTGGTCAAGGCCGCCGTCGCCGGCGTCCTCGGCGCCGCCGCGCTCGCGTGCTCCCTCGTCATCTCCCTGCGCATCGGCCGCGGCCTCGTGCGCGACCTGCGGCAGCTGCGCAAGGAGGCCCACGAGGTCTCCGGCGTGCGGCTGCCCGCCGTCATGCGCCGCCTGGCCGCCGGCGAGAAGGTCGACCTCGCGGCCGAGGCCCCGCTGCGCGACTTCGGCCCGGACGAGCTCGGCCAGGTCGGCAAGGCCCTCAACACCCTCCAGCGGGCCGCCGTCGAAGCCGCCGTCAAACAGGCCGACATGCGCCGCGGCGTCGCCGACGTCTTCGTCAACCTCGCCCGCCGCAGCCAGGTCCTGCTGCACCGTCAGCTCACCCTCCTCGACGCCATGGAGCGCCGCACCGAGGACACCGAGGAGCTCGCCGACCTCTTCCGCCTCGACCACCTCACCACCCGCATGCGCCGCCACGCGGAGGGCCTGGTCATCCTGTCGGGGGCCGCCCCGGCCCGGCAGTGGCGCAAGCCCGTCCGCCTCATGGACGTCGTCCGCGCCGCCGTCGCCGAGGTCGAGGACTACGAGCGGATCGAGGTGTGGCGCCTGCCGCGGCTGGCCGTCCGCGGCCCCGCCGTCGGCGACCTCACCCACCTCGTCGCCGAACTCCTGGAGAACGCCACGGTGTTCTCCCCGCCGCGCACCGCCGTGCAGGTGCACGGCCAGCGCGTCGCCAACGGCTTCACCCTGGAGATCCACGACCGGGGCCTCGGCATGTCCCCGGACGCCCTGCTGGAGGCCAACCTCCGGCTCGCCGAGACCCCCGAGTTCGAGCTCTCCGACACCGACCGGCTCGGCCTGTTCGTCGTCAGCCGCCTCGCGCGCCGCCACGACGTCAAGGTCACGCTCCAGACGTCCCCGTACGGGGGCACCACCGCGATCGTCTTCGTCCCGCTCGACCTGCTCACCGAGGACGGCCCCCGGGCCGGGGACGAGGACACGGGCGAGCAGGCCCTTGCCGGCGGCCGCGGACCGGTGCCGCCCGCGCGCGCCGCCCTCTCCCACGACCGGCCCCCCGTGGCCGCCGGTCCGGCAGGGGGCGCCCTCGGGGACGAGGACGTGCTCTGCCCGTTCGAGCTGCGGGCGGACGAGGGCGAGGAACACGGCCCGGCGGGCGACGGCCCGCTGCCGCTGCCGCGCCGCAGGCACTCCGGCCGGGACGCCGGTCCCGGCGGGCACCGGGACGGCACGGCCTCGCGCCCAGTCGCCCTGGTCCCGCGCCCGGACGGGCCGGCCTCGCCCCCGGACGGGCCCGGGGACGAGCGGACCCCCACCGGCGGGCTGCCCCGGCGCGTGCGCCAGGCGAGCCTCGCCCCCCAGCTGAGGAAGGATCCGGAGGCCCCCCGCACCCAGGGCGGGACCACCGGCCCGGACCCCGCCGGTCCGGAACCCGAGCGCGACGCCGACGAGGTGCGGGCCAGGATGGCCGCCCTCCAGCGCGGCTGGCAGCGCGCCCGGGAGCACAATGAGGCGGACGCACCCAGCAGATCACCGAGAACAGCACCACGAACCACATCGGAGGGGGACGGTCGATGACCGCACCGAAGGCCGAGAACGCGACAACCACCGCAGCCGGCGCCGGGCCCGCCGCCACGGGCGAGCTCAACTGGCTCCTCGACGAACTCGTCGAGCGCGTCGGCAGCATCCGCAAGGCGCTCGTGCTCTCCGGCGACGGCCTGGCGACCGGCACCTCCAAGGACCTCTCGCGCGAGGACGGCGAGCACCTGGCGGCCGTGGCCTCCGGCTTCCACAGCCTCGCCAAGGGCGTCGGCCGGCACTTCGAGGCGGGCAAGGTCCGCCAGACCGTCGTCGAGCTGGACGAGGCGTTCCTCTTCGTCACCGCCGCCGGCGACGGCAGCTGTCTGGCCGTCCTCGCCGACGCCGACTCCGACATCGGCCAGGTCGCCTACGAGATGACCCTGCTGGTCAAGCGGGTGGGCGCACACCTGGCCACGGCTCCGCGCACCGGCGTGGCCGCCGACGGGTGACCGCCGGCCAGCCCGGGGACGGCCCCGGCGACGGGGACGTGCGCTGGTACGACGACGCGGCGGGCCCGGTGGTCCGCCCGTACGCCATGACCCGCGGGCGCACCCGGATCGCGGACGGGGCCGGCCTCGACCTCATCGCGGTCGTCGTCGCCGAGGACCCGGCCGGGCGGCCCGCCGCCGCCCTCGCCGACCAGATGCTGTCCCCGGAACACCTCGACATCGTGGACCTCACGGAGGGCCTGCCGCGCTCCGTCGCGGAGCTGGCCGCCGGGCTCGACCTGCCGGTCGGCGTGGTGCGGGTGCTCGTCGGCGACCTCGTGCACGCCGGCCTGGTACGGGTCACCCGCCCGGTCCCGCCGGCCGAACTGCCCGACGAAAGCATTCTGCGCGAGGTGATCGACGGCCTGCGGGCCCTGTGAACCGGCCCGCGGGCCCGCCGGACCGAGCCGGCCGGGCCCCTGGAGAGACCTGACGGGGCTCCCGGCCGAGCTGACGGGCCATCTGCCGAGACTTGTCGTGGCCATGGTCTTTACGGAACGATCACCTTCCACCGGGGGCGCCGGCCCCCGCGGGCACCCACGACCGGAGGACGAACAACCATGAGGCTCCTGCGCGCAGACCGCGGCCGCACGCGCCCCGCGCCGGCCCCGGTGGCCCTCAAACTCCTGGTCGCCGGCGGCTTCGGCGTCGGCAAGACCACCCTCGTCGGAGCGGTCAGCGAGATCCGGCCGCTGCACACCGAGGAACTGCTCACCGAGGCGGGCCGGCCGGTCGACGACACCGCCGGCGTCGAGGGCAAGCGCACCACCACCGTCGCCATGGACTTCGGCCGCATCACCCTCCGCGAGGACCTGGTCCTCTACCTCTTCGGCACCCCCGGCCAGGACCGCTTCTGGTTCCTGTGGGACGAGCTGGCCCGCGGCGCCCTGGGCGCCGTCGTCCTCGCCGACACCCGCCGGCTCCAGGACTGCTTCGCCGCCGTCGACTACTTCGAGCGCCGCGGCATCCCCTTCACCCTCGCCGTCAACTGCTTCGACGGCGCCGACCGCTACCCCGAGGAGGACGTGCGCGCCGCCCTCGACCTGGACCCCGGGGTGCCGGTGATCCTCTGCGACGCGCGGGAGAAGGAATCAGTGAAGGGAGTGCTGGTGTCGGTGGTGGAACAGCGCTTCGCCGAACTCGCCCACCGCGCCGGCTAGGGCGCCCCGATCCCGTACGGACGGCGCAGGACGGGAAAGTCGAAGTACGTGTCCGGGAACGGCTCCGGCTTGAGCGTGAAGTGCCACCACTCCTCCGGCAGGTTCACGAACCCGACGCCCTCCAGGGAGGACTTCAGCAGCAGGCGGTTCGCCCGCTGCACGCCCGTGATCCGCGGGTCCAGCGTGTGCGCGAGGGTGTCGAAGCAGTCGAAGCCCGTCCCCATGTCGACCGAGTTGTCCGGGAAGCGCTGCTGCCGCGGCGCGTAGCACGGCACGAGCGGCTCACCCGGCACGTACGGCCGCGTCGGCCGGACCGGCAGCCTCACCAGCGTCACGTCCATCGTGCTGCCCCGGCTGTGCCCCGACTTCTCCGCGATGTACCCGTCCGCGAACAGCCGCGTCTTGTCCACGCGCGGATAGAACTCCGCCTTCATCCGCGTGTCCGCGAGGTCCTTCGCCCACTCCACGAAGTCGTTCACGGCCCGCTGCGGCCGGTAGCAGTCGTACACCTTCAGCGAATAACCCCGGCGCAGCAGCGAGAGCTGCGCCCGGTGCAGGGCCTCGGCGGCCTCCCGCGTCAGGACGCACAGGGGCCGCCGGTAACCGTCGACGCGGTGGCCCGTGAAGTTGTGGACGGTGACGTACCGCATCTCTTGCAGGATCGTCGGGTCCACGTCGGCGAGGGCGACGAACCCGCGCGGCGGGCGCGGCTCGTGCGCAGCGGCCGCCTGCGCCGGAGGCGACAACGGAAAGGTCAGCAGGGCCAGGAGAGCCGCTATGAGCAGGGTGACGGCCCGCAGGGCGGCAGAGAACCGGGTTCTGTCCATGACGACCAGATAGCAGGGGGACAGGTGCCCGGGGAAGAGCGCCCGCCCCCTCACTTCACCCCGCGCCCTCACCCCGCACCCGTACGGGATACCCCACCGCCTGGGCACCCTCCTGCTCCACCACGACCGTTCCGTCCCGCAGACACGTCGAGAACCGCACCACCTCCGGCGCCTCCCACCCGTCCCCCGCGTCGGGCACCAGAACACCGCCGCCCGTACGGCCCGGGGCCGGAGCCCACACCTCCAGTTCCACCGGACCCGCGGCCTCCCGCTGCACCGGGATCACCGACCCCGCCCGCGCCAGCACCGGGATCCGCGACAGCGGCGCGTCCAGCAGCACCTGCCCCGGCCCCTCGTACGCCCGGTCCGTCGCCGTGTCGTACCACCGACCGCGCGGCAGCCGCACCGCCCGCCGGTCCGCCCCCTGCTCCAGCACCGGCGCCACCAGCAGCGCGTCGCCCAGCAGGAACGCGTCCTCGCAGTCCCGCAGCGCCCGGTCCTCCGGCGAACGCCACCACACCGGGCGCACGTACGGCGCCCCGGTGCGCTGCGCCAGGTGCGCCAGCGTCACGAAGTACGGCAGCAGCCGTGTGCGCTCCCGCAGCGCCGCCGCCGTGTGCTCCAGCGCCTGCCCGCCGAACTCCCACGGCTCCCGCCGCCCCGCCGTGATCGCCGAGTGCGTGCGGAACAGCGGCACGTACGCGCCCAGCTGGAACCAGCGCACGAACAGCTCCGGCGACGGGAACCCCGAGAAGCCCCCCACGTCCGGGCCCGAGTACGGCACCCCGCACAGCCCCAGGCCCAGCACCAGCGACAGCGACGCCCGCAGCCCCGGCCAGCCCGTCGCCACGTCGCCCGACCACGTGCCGCCGTAGCGCTGCATGCCCGCCCAGCCCGAGCGCGAGAACAGGAACGGCCGCTCGGCAGGCCGAAGTTCGCACAGCGCCTCGTGCCCCGCCCGCGCCATCGACAGCCCGTACACGTTGTGCGCCTCGCGGTGGTCGCCGCCGCGGCCCTCCAGCGAGTGCCGCGCCGACAGCGGCAGCGACGGATCCCCGAACGCCGCGAACGACACCGGCTCGTTCATGTCGTGCCACATCCCCGAGAAGCCCTGCGCCAGCCGCTCCCCGTACAGCCCGCCCCACCACTTGCGCACCCGAGGGTCCGTGAAGTCCGGGAAGACCGACTCGCCCGGCCACACCTCGCCCCGCACCCGCCGCCCCCGGCCGTCCCGTACGAACGCGTCGGCCGCCGTGCCGCTGTCGAACACCCACTGGCCCGGCTCGGCCTTCACCGCCGGGTCCACGATCGACACCAGCCGCACCCCCTTCTCCCGCAGCTCCGCCGCCAGCCCCGGCAGGTCGGGGAACCGCTCCCGGTCCACCGTGAACACCCGGTGCCCCCGGTAGTGGTCGATGTCCAGGTGCAGCGCCGACAGCGGCAGCCCGCGCTCGGCGTACCCCGCCACCACCCGGCGCACCTCCTGCTCGCTGCCGAAGCCCCAGCGCGCGTGGTGGTGCCCGAGCGCCCACGACGGCGGCACCGCGGCGGCCCCCGTCAGCACCGACCAGCCCTGCAACACCCGCGCCGGAGTCCCCACCAGCACCCAGTAGCGCAGCGGGCCGCCGTCCATGCGCACCTCGCACCGGCCCGGCCGGTCGTGGCCCGAGCCCGCCCCCTCCTCGCCCTCCGCCAGCGTGACCCGCCCGTCCCACGTGTCGTCGTGGAACACCAGGTGCGTCCCCGCGTCCGCCACCACCAGCTGCACCGGCATCGTGATGTACAGCGGATCGTCGCCCGGCTCGAACGCCCCGTCCGGATCGGTGTTCCACAGCCGGTACGTGCCGTCCCGCAGCCGCGGACCGGCCGACCTGCCGCCCAGCCCGAAGAACCGCGCGTCCGCCGGCACCTCCGAGCGGACCGCCCAGCGCGCCCCGCCCTGCTGCCCGCCCGCCGTGTCCGCCGGCTCCCACCAGCGCGGCGGCAGGTCGCGCCGCAGCAGCACACCGCCGGGCGTGCGCACCTCCACCGACCCGTGCCGGCCCACCACGACCAGCACCCGCTCCGACACCACCCGCCAGCCGCCGTCCTTGTCCGGCTCCAGCACCGCCCGCTCGTCCGCCTCCGGGCCCGGCCCGGCCAGCGCGTACGAGGGCTCCGGCCCGGCCCCGTCCCAGCCGCAGAACACCGCGCCGCCCGCCGTCACCCGCACGCGCAGCGACGACCGCGCGAAGTGCACCACCCCGCCGCCCGGCAGGGGATCGGCCCCCTGCGCCGCACCCGGCACCCGGGCCCGCTCCGCACCCGGCCGCGGCAGCCCCGCTCTGTCCGTGCACCGCCGCCGCAGCGCCGACCGCAGGGACCGCATCCCCCGCGCCGTACGGACCGTCCTCAGTAACCGCAGCAGATCACGCGCATCCATGCTGCTCAGCCTGCCACCCGCACGATCGCCGGCGCCCCGCGTTCAGACGGCGTTCACCCACGCAGGGAGGACCTGTGCACACAGGACGCGCCGTGGGGGAGACAGGTGACGGAGAAGGGTGAGGGAGACGTACGCCACCGGCTCTGGTGCAGGAGTCGATCACGTGGCATCGTCCTTGCTCAGCCGCGCCACGTGCTCACCCGGCCGTGCGCGGCACCGCCCACGACGCGCAGGAGCCCGGGAGCAGTCATGACCACCGCACCGCAGCACACCGGCAGTCCGGAGCCCCTCTGGAGCCCCGGCCCGGAACGCATCGCCCGCGCACAGGTCACCCGCTTCCAGCAGTGGGCCGCCGAGCGGCACGGCGCCCCGGCCGCCGTCCCCGGCGACCCCGCCGCGAGCTACGCCGCACTCCACCGCTGGTCCGTCGACGAGCTGGAGACGTTCTGGCAGGCCTTCACCGAGTGGTCCGGCGTCCGCTTCTCCCGCCCCTACGAGCGCGTCCTCGCCGACCCGGCCATGCCCGGCGCGCGCTGGTTCCCCGGCGCCGCCCTCAACTACGCCGAGCACGCCCTGCGCGCCGCCGAGGACCCCGCACGGGCGGACGAACCGGCCCTGCTCGCCGTCGACGAGACCCACGACCCGCGCCCCCTCAGCCGGGCGGAGCTGCGCCGGCAGGTCGGCTCGCTCGCCGCCGAGCTGCGCCGCCTCGGCGTGCGCCCCGGCGACCGCGTCAGCGGCTACCTGCCCAACATCCCGCAGGCCGTCGTCGCCTTCCTCGCCACCGCGGCCGTCGGCGGCGTGTGGACCTCCTGCGCGCCCGACTTCGGCGCCCGCAGCGTCCTCGACCGCTTCCAGCAGGTCGAGCCCGTCGTCCTGTTCACCGTCGACGGCTACCGCTACGGCGGCAAGGAGCACGAGCGCGCCGGCACCGTCGCCGAACTCCGCGCCGGCCTGCCCACGCTGCGCGCCGTCGTCCACATCCCGCTGCTGGGCACCCCGGCTCCCGAGGGCGCCCTGGAGTGGGACGCCCTGGTGGCGGCCGACGTGGAACCCGTCTTCGAGCAGGTCCCCTTCGACCACCCGCTGTGGGTGCTGTACTCCTCGGGCACCACCGGCCTGCCCAAGGCCATCGTCCAGTCCCAGGGCGGCATCCTCGTCGAACACCTCAAGCAGCTCTCCCTGCACTGCGACCTCGGCCCCGGCGACCGCTTCTTCTGGTACACCTCCACTGGCTGGATGATGTGGAACTTCCTCGTCTCCGGCCTCCTCGTGGGCGCGACCGTCGTCCTCTACGACGGCAGCCCCGGCCACCCCGACACCGGCGCCCAGTGGCGCGTCGCCGAACGCACCGGAACCACCCTCTACGGCACCTCCGCCGCGTACGTCATGGCCTGCCGCAAGGCCGGGGTCCACCCCGGCCGGGACTTCGACCTCTCGCGCGTCAAGTGCGTCGCCACGACGGGCTCGCCGCTGCCGCCCGACGGATTCCGCTGGCTCCACGACGAGGTGTCGGAGGACATGTGGATCGCCTCCGTCAGCGGCGGCACGGACGTGTGCAGCTGCTTCGCGGGCGCCGTGCCGACCCTCCCGGTCCACATCGGCGAGCTCCAGGCCCCCTGCCTCGGCACCGGCCTCCAGGCCTGGGACCCGCACGGCAAGCCCGTCACCGACGAGGTCGGCGAGCTGGTCGTCACCACGCCCATGCCGTCGATGCCCATCCGCTTCTGGAACGACCCCGACGGCACGCGCTACCGCGAGAGCTACTTCGAGATGTTCCCCGGCGTCTGGCGGCACGGCGACTGGATCACCCTCACCTCGCGCGGCAGCGTCATCATCCACGGCCGCTCGGACTCCACCCTCAACCGGCAGGGCGTGCGCATGGGCTCCGCCGACATCTACGAGGTCGTCGAACGCCTCCCCGAGATCCGCGAGTCCCTCGTCATCGGCGCCGAACAGCCGGACGGCGGCTACTGGATGCCGCTCTTCGTCCAGCTCGCACCGGGCGCCCGCCTGGACGACGCGCTGCTGGACCGCATCAAGCGCACCATCCGCGAGAACCTCTCGCCGCGCCACGTCCCCGACGAGGTCATCGAGGTCCCGGCGATCCCGCACACCCTCACCGGCAAGCGGATCGAGGTCCCGGTCAAACGCCTCCTCCAGGGCACCCCTCTGGAAAAGGCGGTCAACCCGGGCTCGGTGGACAACGCGGACCTGCTGAAGTTCTACGAGGAACTGGGCCGCAATCGCCCTACCCCCCGTACGTAGCCTGCGCCTCACCCAGCACGGCCGCAAAGTCGGCGGCAAGGCGAACCGCCTCCGCCGGCCGCAGGTCCGCCGTAGTGATCCGCACCCCCGGCGCCGCCCCGGTCCGGAACCGCGCCCCCGCAGCCACCCACCACCCCGCCGACCGCAACCCGCTGACCACGGCCGCCTCGTCCCGTACCGGCACCCACACGTGCAGCCCGCCCCGCCCGTGCGCGGGAATCCCGCGCCGGGCCAGCTCCCCGATCAGCGCCTCGCGCCGCTCGGCGTAGGCGGCGCGGGCCCCCGCGACCAGGGCCAGGGCCGACGGATCGGTCAGCAGCCCGGCCACCGTCTCCTGAAGCAGGTGGCTGACCCAGCCGGACGTCAGCAGCAGCCGCCCGTCGTGCCGCGCCAGCGTCGTCGCGTCGCACGCCACCGCCGCCCAGCGCAGATCGGGCCCCAAGTGCTTGGTGACCGTGCGGACCTGGGCCCAGCGCGGCAGAGCGCCCCCGGCGGTCAGGCTGTGCAGCGGGGCGCCGCAGACCTCCGCGGCGTAGTCGTTCTCGATCACCAGGATCTCCGGCGCCTCCGCGAGCACCGCGGCCAGGGCGTCCCGCCGCCCGGCGGAGAAGCAGCCCCCGTACGGATTCTGTGACCGGGGACTGCAAATGACGGCCCGCACCCCGCCGCGCACCGCGGCCCGCAGCTCCTCCGGCCGCATGCCCTCGTCGTCCACCCCGACCGGCACGACCCGCAGGCCGAGCGCGGGCACGAGGTCCAGCATGTGGTGGTAGCCGGGGTCCTCCATCGCCACCGCGTCACCGGGCCGGAGTTCGGTGGCGAGCAGCCGCGCCACGCAGTCGAGCGCACTGTGCGCGAAGGTCACGTGCGCGGACGGGACGCCGTCGCGCTCGTACCAGGCGCGGGTGATCTCCTCCAGCCGTGCCAGCCGCGGCGCCGCCCGGTGCGAGCGCGCCGCGCCCGCGACCCGTGCGGGCGGCACGGGCTCCGGCAGGAAGGCCGGGTCGGGGTGGCCGCCCGCCAGATCGCGCAGCCCTTCCGGCACCTTCGGCGGGCGGCGGGAGGCGACCGCGGGGGCCTCGGCCACCACCGTGCCGCCGCGCCCGCGCGTGACGACGATGCCCCGGCGGCGCAGCTCCTTGTACGTGGTGGCGACCGTGCCCGGGCTCACGCCGAGCCGCTCGGCGAGCGTGCGCACCGGGGGGAGCGAACTCCCGGGAGTCAGGGCGCCGTCGGCGACGCCGCGCTCGATGGACGCGGCAATCCCCTTGGCGTTCGTACCGGTGATCTCATATTGTGTTGCCACAGATCTGAGTATGTATCAATACAATATCCGGGTCAAGGGGGATCAGCACATGCAGATACCGGGGGGACGCGACGGCCGCCGCATGCTGGCCGTCACCTTCGTCGACAGGATCGGCTCCGGCCTCTGGGGCGCCACCGCCGTCCTGTACTTCACCTACGTCGCAGGCCTCCACACGGCCGAGATCGGCCTGCTGCTCGGCGTCTCCGGCGCCGTCGGCATCGCCGGCCCGCCCCTCGGCGGCCTGCTCGCCGACCGCGTCCCCCTCCGGCCGCTGCTCGCCACCGTCCAGGCCCTCCGCGCCGTCGCCTCCCTCGCCCTCCTCACCACCACGGACTTCAGGCTCCTGCTCGCCATCACCGCCGCCGGAAGCCTCGGCGACCGCGCATCCTCCGTCCTCACCAAGCTCTACGCGACGCGCATCGCCGGCCCCGGCCGCAGCCGCTACCAGGCCGTCAACCGCACCGCCTCCAACCTGGGCTGGGCCGTCGGCGGACTCATCGCGGCCGCGGCCCTCACCACCGGAACGACCGCCGTCTACCGCCGGCTGCTGACCGGCGACGCCCTGTCCTTCGCCGCCATCGCCCTCCTCACCCTGCGCTGCGGCGAACCGCCGTCGCCGGCGCGGGTCGTGGCCACGAGCGGCACCCGTACCGGTGCGGAAGCCGGCAAGGGCACCGGGGAGGCGGCCGGAGCGCAGGTCCGCCCCGCCCCCGGGCGCAACCCTTGGCGCGACCGCCGCTACCTCGCCTACACCGCCACCGAGGCCGTCCTCTTCCTCGACGACTCCGTCTTCCAAGTCGGCCTCGCCCTGTGGGCGGTCACGGCAACGACCCTCCCGCACCAGGCCGTTCTCCTCCTCCTCGTCCTCAACAACGTCCTCGTCGTCTGCTTCCAGGTCCCCTTCGCCCGCTTCGGCACGACCGTGGCGAAGGCCCGGAGCGCACTGTTCCCCCTGGCCGCCGCCTTTCTCGCGGGCGGAGCCGCCCTCGCCGCCTCGGCCACCGGCAACCGCTGGCTCGCCGCAACCGCACTGGCCCTGGCCGCGATCGCCTTCACCGTCGCCGAGATGCTCCACGCCACCGTGTCCTGGGAACTGTCCGTGGCCCTCGCACCGCCCACGGCCCAGGGCGCCTACCTCGGCGTCCACGGCCTCGCCCAAGCCGCCCAGCGCAGCGCCGGCCCCCTGGTCGTGACCGGCGCCGTCGCCGCGGGCCCCCTCGGCTGGCTCGGGCTCGGCACAGGTCTCGCCGTCATGTGCCTCGCCCAGCGCAGGCTCACCCGCGACGATGACGAGACCGCAATGTCAGTGCCTCGCCTTACGGTGAGTGAGCACTGATCACACGCGCTGAGGGGGAGACAGATGGCGCACACGAGCAACGGAAGAGGACGGCCGGCGGACGGAGACCGCACCGGGGGCGGCAGCGGGGCAAGGAAGCGCACCCCGGCCGGGAAACGGCCGCACACCGGGCCCATGCAGCGGGACGGCAGGAAGAGACCGCCCACCGCACGGCGCATGGTGAGCGCCCGGCGCCGGCTGCGCAGCGAAGTCCCCGGCACCGTGGCCGTCCTGGCCGGCGCGGAGGACTTCGCGGCCATGCAGGGCTACGCGAGCTTCACCTTCGACGACCACGCCACGTACATGCGGCAGATGGAAGGCCTGCTGCGCGAGTTCGCCGCCCGGGGCACGCACACGAGCGTCGCCCTCTTCGACCCCGCCGGCTACGAGGAGTTCTGCACCGAGTCCCGCCTCGACCCCGACACCGCGGCCAGCCGCACGCGCTACACCGCGGAGGTCGCCGCCGCCGGCACCAAGGTCACCTACGAGGGCCAGCCCCTCGCCCGCCTGCTGCCCCGCCTCGTCGCCGAAGCGGAACAACAGGCCACCTGGGAGTACGCGTCCGCCCTGCTCACCCGCGGCGGCTGCGACTCTTGCGACTCCTGCGGCGAAGACACCGGGCGCGCCGCCTTCGCCCGGGCCACCGCGCTCCTGCGCCGCATCATCGAAGCGGCCGGCCCCGGCACCCACCACCTCGTCTGCAGCGTCCCGGCCGAAGGGCCGGCCCCGCTCGTCGCCGTCCTCCACACCGAGACCCGCGACGACGGCCTGCTGCACCTCGGCGAGGCGGCCGCCCTCCTCTTCTGCACGGTCCTCGCGGCGGGCATCGCCACGGACCGGCCCGGAGGAGTCGTCCTGCGCAGCACCCTGCCCGGCCGCCGCGACACCGTCCGCGGCTGGAACCTCAAGGACGGCGGCAGGCTCCACCCGCTGACCGAAGCGGAAGTCTTCGCCGCCTACTGCACCGACGCCCGCACCGGCGAACCCGTACCACCGGAGCCGGGCGTCGACTACCGCGCGGGACTGCCCCTGGACGACTGAGACGCCGGGAAAGGAGCTGACAGAGACGGGAAAGGGGCTGGCAAAGAGTGAAGGGCGCCCCGCCGCAGGCGGGACACCCTTCACTTCACAGCACTGCTGCGGCTCACGCCACAGCTGCGGCCGGCCTACTCGCCGGACAGCACCGCCTGCGCGGCCAGCCGGGCCTCCTCCGCGGAGTCCGTCGCACGGGCCGCGGCAGCGGCACGCTCACACTGGGCCAGCGTGTGCTTGGCCAGCGTCGCGCGGACATACGGAATCGACGCCGCGCCCATGGACAGGCTCGTCACGCCCAGACCGGTCAGCACACAGGCCAGCAGCGGGTCGGACGCGGCCTCACCGCACACGCCGCAGCTCTTGCCCTCGGCCTTGGCCGCCTCGGCGGACGCGGCGACGAGGTCGAGCAGCGCCGGCTGCCACGGGTCCTGGAGCCGCGAGACCGCACCGACCTGACGGTCGGCCGCGAACGTGTACTGCGCCAGGTCGTTGGTGCCCAGCGACAGGAACTCGACCTCCTGGAGGATCGAACGGGCGCGCAGCGCGGCGGAGGGGATCTCCACCATCGCACCGAACTTCGCCTGCAGACCCGCCTCGCGGCACGCGTCCGCGAACGCCTTCGCGTCCGTACGGTCCGCCACCATCGGGGCCATGACCTCGAGGTAGACCGGCAGCCCCTCGGCGGCCTTGGCCAGCGCGGTGAGCTGCGTGCGCAGCACCTCCGGGTGGTCGAGCAGGGTCCGCAGACCCCGCACGCCCAGCGCCGGGTTCGGCTCGTCGGCCGGCGTCAGGAAGTCCAGCGGCTTGTCCGCGCCCGCGTCCAGCACCCGCACGACCACACGGCCCTCGGGGAAGGCCTCCAGCACCTTGCGGTACGCCTCGACCTGCTTGGCCTCCGACGGCGCCTTCGCGCTGTCGTCCAGGAACAGGAACTCGGTACGGAACAGGCCCACGCCCTCCGCACCCGCCTCGACCGCGGCCGCCACGTCCGCCGGGCCACCGATGTTCGCCAGCAGCGGCACCTTGTGACCGTCCGACGTCGCACCCGGACCGGACGACGCCGACAGCGCCGCCTTGCGCTCCTCGGCCGTCTTGATCAGCTCGGCGCGCTTCTCCGGGCTCGGGTCGACGAAGATGTCGCCCGTGCTGCCGTCCACGGCCACGACCGTGCCCTCGGCGAGCTCACCCGCGCCCGGCAGCGCCACGACCGCCGGCACCCCGAGCGCCCGCGCCAGGATGGCGCTGTGGCTGGTCGGCCCGCCCTCCTCGGTCACGAAGCCCAGCACCAGCGTCGGGTCCAGCAGCGCCGTGTCGGCGGGAGCCAGGTCCCGGGCGATCAGCACGTAGGGCTCGTCACTGTCCGGCACGCCCGGCATCGGCACGCCCAGCAGGCGCGCGACGATGCGGTTCCGCACGTCGTCCAGGTCGGCCACGCGGCCGGCCAGGTACTCGCCGGCGTTGGCGAGCAGCGCGCGGTAGGCGGCGAAGGCGTCGTACACCGCGCGCTCCGCGGTGCTGCCGACGGTGATGCGCCGTTCGACGTCGGCCATCAGCTCGGGGTCCTGGGCCATCATGGCCTGGGCCTCCAGCACGTGCTGGGCCTCGCCACCGGCCAGGTTGCCGCGCGCGATGAGGTCGGCGGCCACAGCTTCCACGGCCTGGCGGGCGCGGCCCTGCTCGCGCGGCGCCTCGTCCGTCGGAATCTGCTTGGCCGGCGGCTCCAGCACCGCCGTGCCCATGTGCCGGACCTCGCCGATCGCCACACCGTGGCTCACGCCGACGCCTCGCAGCGTTGTCTCCATTACACCCGTCTCCGGTTGATGCGGCGGCGACCGCGCCGCCGCGGTTGGATGTCGTACGTGCCGCTCCCCTTCTCAGGGAGCGGTATCGGCTACTGCCAGCTGAAGAGCTGGTCGCCGGCCTTGACGTCGCCGTCCTCGCGGACGTCGCCGAGCGAGTCGGCGATCGCCTCGAGCGCGACGATCGGGCAGACCGGCGACTTGCCGGCGGCCTCGACGGCGACCGGGTTCCAGCGCACGACCTCCTGGCCGCGGGTCACGGTGTCACCCTTGTTCACGAGCAGCTCGAAGCCCTCGCCGTTGAGCTGGACGGTGTCGATGCCGAGGTGCGTCAGCACGCCGTGGCCCTCGGCGTCGACGACGACGAACGCGTGCGGGTGCAGCGAGACGATGACACCGTCAACGGGGGAGACCGCGGCGTGCGGCTCACGGACGGGGTCGACGGCGGTACCGGGTCCCACCATCGCGCCGGAGAAGACCGGATCGGGCACTGCCGCGAGTCCGATGGCGCGTCCGGCGATCGGGGACGACACGGTGGTCATGGGAAGCCTCCCAGGTGGAGATTCGTCACGCGCCGTCACTACCTGTCCTGGACGGCGCACTGATCGGAAGCCTAAGTCATAGGAACTGAGGATTCCGCACGAGTGAAGAGGGCCCCGCCGTGTGCGGTGCGTAATCGATTTGCCTCGGGTGAGGAGGGCATGTACTGTCAGATCCCTGCCCACGACCGAGGCCCGCAGTCAACTGCCGGCGAGGTGGGGGCAGCACCCCATCAGAAGTGATCCAATCTTGGTTCTGCTGCTGTGTGTCCGTATGCCTTCTGGGTGTACAGGCGGAAAACAGAGCGGTAAGAGAGCGGAAAAACTCCTGATAGAGTGTGAAGCACAGAAGGGAAGCGCCCGGAGGAAAGCCCGAGAGGGTGAGTACAAAGGAAGCGTCCGTTCCTTGAGAACTCAACAGCGTGCCAAAAGTCAACGCCAGACTATAAAATACCCCGTCTCCGGTCATCTTTGATCGGGACGCGGTTCCTTTGAAAAGTTCTTCCTCTAGAGGAAGGCACACAGCGAGGACGCTGTGAACGACCGGGACTATTCCTCCTGGTTGTTCCGCTCTCGTGGTGTATGACCCGATTACGGGTAAACATTCACGGAGAGTTTGATCCTGGCTCAGGACGAACGCTGGCGGCGTGCTTAACACATGCAAGTCGAACGATGAAACCCTTCGGGGTGGATTAGTGGCGAACGGGTGAGTAACACGTGGGCAATCTGCCCTGCACTCTGGGACAAGCCCTGGAAACGGGGTCTAATACCGGATATGACCTTTGAAGGCATCTTCAAAGGTGGAAAGCTCCGGCGGTGCAGGATGAGCCCGCGGCCTATCAGCTTGTTGGTGGGGTGATGGCCTACCAAGGCGACGACGGGTAGCCGGCCTGAGAGGGCGACCGGCCACACTGGGACTGAGACACGGCCCAGACTCCTACGGGAGGCAGCAGTGGGGAATATTGCACAATGGGCGAAAGCCTGATGCAGCGACGCCGCGTGAGGGATGACGGCCTTCGGGTTGTAAACCTCTTTCAGCAGGGAAGAAGCGAAAGTGACGGTACCTGCAGAAGAAGCGCCGGCTAACTACGTGCCAGCAGCCGCGGTAATACGTAGGGCGCAAGCGTTGTCCGGAATTATTGGGCGTAAAGAGCTCGTAGGCGGCTTGTCACGTCGGATGTGAAAGCCCGGGGCTTAACCCCGGGTCTGCATTCGATACGGGCAGGCTAGAGTTCGGTAGGGGAGATCGGAATTCCTGGTGTAGCGGTGAAATGCGCAGATATCAGGAGGAACACCGGTGGCGAAGGCGGATCTCTGGGCCGATACTGACGCTGAGGAGCGAAAGCGTGGGGAGCGAACAGGATTAGATACCCTGGTAGTCCACGCCGTAAACGTTGGGAACTAGGTGTGGGCGACATTCCACGTCGTCCGTGCCGCAGCTAACGCATTAAGTTCCCCGCCTGGGGAGTACGGCCGCAAGGCTAAAACTCAAAGGAATTGACGGGGGCCCGCACAAGCAGCGGAGCATGTGGCTTAATTCGACGCAACGCGAAGAACCTTACCAAGGCTTGACATACACCGGAAACGGCCAGAGATGGTCGCCCCCTTGTGGTCGGTGTACAGGTGGTGCATGGCTGTCGTCAGCTCGTGTCGTGAGATGTTGGGTTAAGTCCCGCAACGAGCGCAACCCTTGTCCTGTGTTGCCAGCATGCCCTTCGGGGTGATGGGGACTCACAGGAGACTGCCGGGGTCAACTCGGAGGAAGGTGGGGACGACGTCAAGTCATCATGCCCCTTATGTCTTGGGCTGCACACGTGCTACAATGGCCGGTACAATGAGCTGCGATACCGTGAGGTGGAGCGAATCTCAAAAAGCCGGTCTCAGTTCGGATTGGGGTCTGCAACTCGACCCCATGAAGTTGGAGTTGCTAGTAATCGCAGATCAGCATTGCTGCGGTGAATACGTTCCCGGGCCTTGTACACACCGCCCGTCACGTCACGAAAGTCGGTAACACCCGAAGCCGGTGGCCCAACCCTTGTGGAGGGAGCCGTCGAAGGTGGGACTGGCGATTGGGACGAAGTCGTAACAAGGTAGCCGTACCGGAAGGTGCGGCTGGATCACCTCCTTTCTAAGGAGCATATAGCCGACTGCAAGCGAATGACTTGCACGGTTGCTCATGGGTGGAACGTTGACTATTCGGCACAGTTCAGGATCTCCCTGTTAGTACTGCTTCGGCGTGGAACACAGAGAGTGAGTGGCTGGGCCGGGCACGCTGTTGGGTGTCTGAGGGTACGAGCGTTGCTCGTCCTTCTTGACGCCGGCCCCAGTGAACTCGGCATGTAGGTGTCGGGGTGATGGGTGGCTGGTCGTTGCTTGAGAACTGCACAGTGGACGCGAGCATCTGTGGCCAAGTTTTTAAGGGCGCACGGTGGATGCCTTGGCACCAGGAACCGATGAAGGACGTGGGAGGCCGCGATAGGCCCCGGGGAGCTGTCAACCGAGCTTTGATCCGGGGGTGTCCGAATGGGGAAACCCGGCAGTCGTCATGGGCTGTCACCCGCTGCTGAACACATAGGCAGTGTGGAGGGAACGCGGGGAAGTGAAACATCTCAGTACCCGCAGGAAGAGAAAACAACCGTGATTCCGGGAGTAGTGGCGAGCGAAACCGGATGAGGCCAAACCGTATGTGTGTGATACCCGGCAGGGGTTGCGCATGCGGGGTTGTGGGATCTCTTTTTCATAGTCTGCCGGCTGTGAGACGAGTCAGAAACCGTTGGTGTAGGCGAAGGACATGCGAAAGGTCCGGCGTAGAGGGTAAGACCCCCGTAGCTGAAACATCAACGGCTCGTTTAAGAGACACCCAAGTAGCACGGGGCCCGAGAAATCCCGTGTGAATCTGGCGGGACCACCCGTTAAGCCTAAATATTCCCTGGTGACCGATAGCGGATAGTACCGTGAGGGAATGGTGAAAAGTACCGCGGGAGCGGAGTGAAATAGTACCTGAAACCGTGTGCCTACAAGCCGTAGGAGCGTCGCTTGCAAGCTTGCTTGCAAGTCGTGACTGCGTGCCTTTTGAAGAATGAGCCTGCGAGTTTGCGGTGTGTTGCGAGGTTAACCCGTGTGGGGAAGCCGTAGCGAAAGCGAGTCCGAATAGGGCGATTGAGTAGCGCGCCCAAGACCCGAAGCGGAGTGATCTAGCCATGGGCAGGTTGAAGCGGAGGTAAGACTTCGTGGAGGACCGAACCCACCAGGGTTGAAAACCTGGGGGATGACCTGTGGTTAGGGGTGAAAGGCCAATCAAACTCCGTGATAGCTGGTTCTCCCCGAAATGCATTTAGGTGCAGCGTCGTGTGTTTCTTGCCGGAGGTAGAGCACTGGATAGGCGATGGGCCCTACCGGGTTACTGACCTTAGCCAAACTCCGAATGCCGGTAAGTGAGAGCGCGGCAGTGAGACTGTGGGGGATAAGCTCCATGGTCGAGAGGGAAACAGCCCAGAGCATCGACTAAGGCCCCTAAGCGTACGCTAAGTGGGAAAGGATGTGGAGTCGCAGAGACAACCAGGAGGTTGGCTTAGAAGCAGCCACCCTTGAAAGAGTGCGTAATAGCTCACTGGTCAAGTGATTCCGCGCCGACAATGTAGCGGGGCTCAAGCGTACCGCCGAAGTCGTGTCATTGCAGCATGAGGGCCAACGCCCGCTGTGATGGGTAGGGGAGCGTCGTGTGCCGGGTGAAGCAGCCGCGGAAGCGAGTTGTGGACGGTTCACGAGTGAGAATGCAGGCATGAGTAGCGATACACACGTGGGAAACGTGTGCGCCGATTGACTAAGGGTTCCTGGGTCAAGCTGATCTGCCCAGGGTAAGTCGGGACCTAAGGCGAGGCCGACAGGCGTAGTCGATGGACAACCGGTTGATATTCCGGTACCCGCTTTGAAACGCCCAATATCGAATCAGGCGATGCTAAGTCCGTGAAGCCGTTCTGGATCCTTCGGGTGAAGGAAAGTGGTGGAGCCGACGACCCAGACTTGTAGTAGGTAAGCGATGGGGTGACGCAGGAAGGTAGTCCAGCCCGGGCGGTGGTAGTCCCGGGGTAAGGGTGTAGGGCGCTGTCTAGGCAAATCCGGACAGCATGAAGCCTGAGACCTGATGCCGAGCCGATTGTGGTGAAGTGGATGATCCTATGCTGTCGAGAAAAGCCTCTAGCGAGTTTCATGGCGGCCCGTACCCTAAACCGACTCAGGTGGTCAGGTAGAGAATACCGAGGCGTTCGGGTGAACTATGGTTAAGGAACTCGGCAAAATGCCCCCGTAACTTCGGGAGAAGGGGGGCCACAACCGGTGATGAGTCTTGCACTCTGAGCTGGGGGTGGCCGCAGAGACCAGCGAGAAGCGACTGTTTACTAAAAACACAGGTCCGTGCGAAGCCGTAAGGCGATGTATACGGACTGACGCCTGCCCGGTGCTGGAACGTTAAGGGGACCGGTTAGCTTGGATTCGTTCAGGCGAAGCTGAGAACTTAAGCGCCAGTAAACGGCGGTGGTAACTATAACCATCCTAAGGTAGCGAAATTCCTTGTCGGGTAAGTTCCGACCTGCACGAATGGCGTAACGACTTCTCGACTGTCTCAACCATAGGCCCGGTGAAATTGCACTACGAGTAAAGATGCTCGTTTCGCGCAGCAGGACGGAAAGACCCCGGGACCTTTACTATAGCTTGATATTGGTGTTCGGTTCGGCTTGTGTAGGATAGGTGGGAGACTGTGAAGTCATGGCGCCAGCCATGGTGGAGTCGTCGTTGAAATACCACTCTGGTCGTGCTGGATGTCTAACCTGGGTCCGTGATCCGGATCAGGGACAGTGTCTGGTGGGTAGTTTAACTGGGGCGGTTGCCTCCTAAAGAGTAACGGAGGCGCCCAAAGGTTCCCTCAGCCTGGTTGGCAATCAGGTGTTGAGTGTAAGTGCACAAGGGAGCTTGACTGTGAGACCGACGGGTCGAGCAGGGACGAAAGTCGGGACTAGTGATCCGGCGGTGGCTTGTGGAAGCGCCGTCGCTCAACGGATAAAAGGTACCCCGGGGATAACAGGCTGATCTTCCCCAAGAGTCCATATCGACGGGATGGTTTGGCACCTCGATGTCGGCTCGTCGCATCCTGGGGCTGGAGTCGGTCCCAAGGGTTGGGCTGTTCGCCCATTAAAGCGGTACGCGAGCTGGGTTTAGAACGTCGTGAGACAGTTCGGTCCCTATCCGCTGTGCGCGTAGGAGTCTTGAGAAGGGCTGTCCCTAGTACGAGAGGACCGGGACGGACGAACCTCTGGTGTGCCAGTTGTCCTGCCAAGG
This sequence comes from Streptomyces sp. SCA2-17, assembly GCF_044336695.1. Lineage (NCBI taxonomy): Bacteria > Bacillati > Actinomycetota > Actinomycetes > Kitasatosporales > Streptomycetaceae > Streptomyces > Streptomyces sp. SCA2-17. The sequence continues at coordinate 610,597 of NZ_CP117521.1, read as the reverse complement.
GCATGGCTGGTTGGCTACGTTCGGGAGGGATAACCGCTGAAAGCATCTAAGCGGGAAGCCTGCTTCGAGATGAGGACTCCCACCCACTTGATGGGGTAAGGCTCCCAGTAGACGACTGGGTTGATAGGCCAGGTGTGGAAGACCGGTAACGGTTGGAGCTGACTGGTACTAATAGGCCGAGGGCTTGTCCTCAGTTGCTCGCGTCCACTGTGTTAGTTCTGAAGTAACGAACTCGCCAATATCCGGCTGGAGTTCAATTTCATAGTGTTTCGGTGGTCATAGCGTTAGGGAAACGCCCGGTTACATTCCGAACCCGGAAGCTAAGCCTTTCAGCGCCGATGGTACTGCATGGGGGACCGTGTGGGAGAGTAGGACGCCGCCGAACAATTTTTAGAGAAAGCCCTGGTGGGAACCTTAGAGTTCCTGCCAGGGCTTTTTCGCGTTTCCTGGGGCGTTTCTTCAGGGCATTTATCCAGGATATTTCCCGGCTTCCCCGGCTCCGCCCCGCCCCTCGCCGCACCCGCCCCGCACCGGAGGGTAAGGTCAGGGGGTATCGTTCGCATATTTCCCACAGGAGGCCCCCGGGTGGAGGTCCAGGAGACGCGAGTCCAGACCGACCGCGTCCTCACCATCCCGAACATCCTCAGCATGGCGCGCCTGGTCGGCGTCCCGCTCTTCCTGTGGCTGATTCTCCAGAAGCACGACGGATGGGCGCTCCTCGTCCTGGCCCTCAGCGGCGTCAGTGACTACCTCGACGGAAAGCTCGCCCGCCGCTGGAACCAGATCAGCAGCCTCGGCCGGCTGCTCGATCCGGCCGCCGACCGGCTCTACATCCTTTCCACCCTCGTCGGCCTGACATGGCGTGAGATCCTTCCGCTCTGGCTGACCCTCGCCCTGCTCGCCCGCGAGGCGATGCTGCTGGTCATGGTGTGGATCCTGAGGCGCCACGGCTATCCGCCGCCGCAGGTGAACTTCCTCGGCAAGGCCGCGACGTTCAACCTGATGTACGCGTTCCCGTTGCTGCTTCTCAGTGACGGACACGGCTGGTTGCCGTCACTTGCCGCGATTTTCGGATGGGCGTTCGCCGGATGGGGTACAACCCTCTATTGGTGGGCAGGGATCCTCTATGTGGTCCAGGTCCGCCGCTTGGTCAAGGCGGACGCCACGGCCGACTGAGCCCGCCGCAGACCCCGGCCAACTCCGGCCGTCCCGGGCGTGAAGTCGGCATGACCGTAGTTCGGCATGACCGTCGTCTCGCAAGGAGGACGTTTCCGACATGAAGGCCGTCGTGATGGCCGGTGGTGAAGGCACCCGCCTTCGCCCCATGACCTCGAGCATGCCCAAGCCGCTCCTGCCGGTCGCCAACCGGCCGATCATGGAGCATGTGCTGCGACTGCTCAAGCGGCACGGACTCACCGAGACCGTAGTGACGGTGCAGTTCCTCGCCTCCCTCGTCAAGAACTACTTCGGGGACGGCGAGGAGCTGGGCATGGAGCTCACCTATGCCAACGAGGAAAAGCCACTCGGCACCGCGGGGAGCGTCAAGAACGCCGAGGAGGCGCTCAAGGACGACGCCTTCCTGGTGATCTCCGGAGACGCCCTCACCGATTTCGACCTGACCGACCTGATCCGTTTCCACAAGGAGAAGGGCGCCCTCGTCACCGTCTGCCTCACCCGCGTTCCCAACCCCCTGGAATTCGGCATCACCATCGTCGACGAGAGCGGCAAGGTCGACCGCTTCCTCGAGAAGCCCACCTGGGGCCAGGTCTTCTCCGACACCGTGAACACGGGCATCTACGTCATGGAGCCCGAAGTCTTCGACTATGTCCAGGCCGATGTCCCCGTCGACTGGTCCGGTGATGTCTTCCCCCAGCTGATGAAGGAAGGCAAGCCTGTCTACGGCTATATCGCCGAGGGCTACTGGGAGGACGTCGGCACCCACGAGAGCTACGTCAAGGCCCAGGCCGACGTGCTCGAAGGCAGAGTCGACGTCGACATAGACGGATTCGAGATCTCGCCCGGTGTGTGGGTCGCCGAAGGGGCCGAGGTCCACTCCGACGCCACGCTCCGCGGGCCGCTCTACATCGGCGACTACGCCAAGGTCGAAGCCGGCGCCGAGATCCGCGAGCACACCGTCGTCGGCTCCAACGTCGTCGTCAAAAGCGGAGCCTTTTTGCACAAGGCCGTCGTCCACGACAACGTCTACATCGGCCAGCAGAGCAACCTCCGCGGCTGCGTCATCGGCAAGAACACCGACATCATGCGCGCCTCCCGCATCGAGGACGGCGCCGTCATCGGCGACGAGTGCCTGGTCGGTGAGGAATCGATTATTCAGGGCAACGTCCGCGTCTACCCGTTCAAGACCATCGAGGCCGGCGCGTTCGTCAACACCTCGGTGATCTGGGAGTCCCGCGGCCAGGCCCACCTCTTCGGCGCGCGCGGCGTGTCCGGCATCCTCAACGTGGAGATCACGCCCGAGCTCGCGGTGCGGCTCGCCGGCGCGTACGCCACGACGCTCAAGAAGGGCTCCACCGTCACCACGGCGCGTGACCACTCCCGCGGTGCGCGGGCGCTCAAGCGCGCGGTGATCTCCGCGCTGCAAGCCAGCGCCATAGACGTACGGGACCTGGAGAACGTCCCGCTGCCGGTGGCCCGCCAGCAGACGGCCCGCGGCAGCGCCGGCGGCATCATGATCCGTACGACGCCGGGCGTGCCGGACTCCGTCGACATCATGTTCTTCGACGAGCGCGGCGCCGACCTCTCGCAGGCCGGGCAGCGCAAACTCGACCGGGTCTACGCCCGCCAGGAGTACCGCCGGGCCTTCCCCGGGGAGATCGGCGACCTCTCCTTCCCCTCCAGCGTCTACGACTCGTACGCGGGTTCGCTGCTGCGGTCCGTGGACACCAGCGGCGTCGCCGAGGCCGGGCTGAAGGTCGTGGTGGACGCGGCGCACGGCAGCGCCGGCCTCGTCCTGCCCAGCCTGCTCGGCCGGCTCGGGGTGGAGGCGTTCACCATCAACCCGGGGCTCGACGAGTCCCGGCCCACCGAGACCGCGGACGACCGGCGCTCCGGCCTGGTGCGGCTCGGGGAGATCGTGGCGTCGGCCCGGGCCGCCTTCGGCGTCCGCTTCGACCCGGTGGGCGAGCGGATCTCGCTGGTCGACGAGCGCGGCCGGATCGTGGAGGACGACCGGGCCCTGCTCGTCCTGCTCGACCTGGTTGCCGCCGAGCGGCGCAGCGGCAAGGTCGCCCTGCCGGTGACCACCACCCGCATCGCCGAGCAGGTGGCGGCGTACCACGGGACCCAGGTGGAGTGGACCACGACCTCGCCCGACGACCTGACCAGGGTCGGCCGCGCGGACACCACGATCTTCGGTGGGGACGGGCGCGGCGGCTTCATCGTCCCCGAGTCCACCAGCGTCTTCGACGGGACGGCCGCGTTCGTCCGGCTCATCGGCCTGGTGGCGCGCACTCAGCTCACGCTCAGCCAGATAGACGCCCGCATCCCCCGCGCCCACGTGCTGCGTCGCGACCTGCCGACGCCGTGGGCCGTGAAGGGGCTCGTGATGCGGTCCGTGGTCGAGGCGGCCGGGGACCGGCACGTGGACACGACCGACGGGGTGCGGGTCGTGGAGGCCGACGGGCGCTGGGTCATGGTGCTGCCGGACCCGGCCGAGGCGGTGACGCACCTGTGGGCCGAGGGGCCCGACGACGCCTCGGCGCAGGCCCTGCTCGACGAGTGGTCGGCGGTCGTGGACGGCGCCGGGCGCTGACCGCGGACGCCGGGTCAGGACCCGGCGGGCGTCGTCTCCTTGGGGCCGGACCGGTGCCGGAGTGATCCTGCGTCCGGCGCGCCGGTGGGGCCATTGGGAGACGGCGCCCCCGACGTGCGACGATGTGCGGCATGTCGCAGCAGCCCCCCGATCGGAGCACGCCCCCGGCGCCGCCGCGCCCCGACGCCTCCATGTCGCTGCTGACCAATGTGATGGACCACAGCCTCGACGACGGCTACGCCGAGGCGGCGGCCCGGCGCGGGACGGAGGACGGCAGCAGGCTGCCGAGCCCGCTGCGGGCCAAGCTGGGTCTCGCGGCCGCCCTGCTGCTGGCCGCGGTGGTGGTGACGCTGGGGGCCGCGCAGGCGCAGATATCGGCGCCGACGCTGGCCAAGGAGCGCCAGCAGCTCATCGACCGCATCGAACGGGAGACCTCGGCGGCCGACACGCTGCAGAAGAACGTCGACACCCTGCGGGACGCCGTCGGCACCAAGCAGCGTGACGTCCTGAAGCACGGCGGGGACAGGGCCGACCTGGTGGCGCTGCTCGCGGGCGCGACCGCCGTGCAGGGCCCCGGCGTCAAGCTGGTCGTGGACGACGCCAAGCAGACGAAGCAGGGCGGTGGCGGCGGGCCGCGTGAGAGCAGCGGTTTCTCCGACACGGGCCGGGTACGCGACCGTGACATGCAGCGGATCGTCAACGGCCTGTGGCAGTCCGGGGCCGAGGCTGTCTCGGTCAACGGGCAGCGGCTGACGGCGCTGTCGGCGATCAGGGCCGCCGGTGACGCCATACTGGTGGACAACAGGCCGCTGGTGCCGCCGTACACGGTGCTCGCGATCGGTGACGGGCAGAAGTTCGCCGACGCCTTCCAGCGCAGCGCCGACGGGCTGTACCTGCGTGCTCTGCAGCAGAAATACGGGGTCCGCTACAGCATTTCCGCTCAGGGAGAGGTCCGGCTGCCCGCCGCGCCGAGCCTGATCGTACGCACCGCACAGCCGCAGGAGGGTGGCGCGGCCGGCCGCGCCACCGACACAGGGAAGGGCACATCGTGATCGCCGTTTTGGGCCTCGTCGTGGGAGTCGTGGTCGGACTTGTCGTCCGTCCCGTGGTGCCGACGGTGGTCGAGCCCTACCTTCCCATCGCCGTCGTGGCGGCGCTCGACGCGGTGTTCGGCGGCCTCCGGGCGATGCTGGACGGGATCTTCGACGACAAGGTGTTCGTCGTCTCCTTCCTGTCCAACGTGGTCGTGGCGGCGCTCATCGTCTTCCTGGGCGACAAGCTCGGGGTCGGGGCCCAGCTCTCGACCGGTGTCGTGGTCGTCCTGGGCATCCGCATCTTCTCCAACGCGGCCGCGATCCGTCGGCACGTCTTCCGGGCGTGAGGCCGATGAGCAGCGACGGCAACGCGCCCGACGAGAACCAGGCCGGGGAGCCGGATTCCGCGCGGGAGCGGACGCCGGCCGAAGAGCCGAAGAAAGCCGCGAAGTCTGGTAAGGCCGAGAAGGCCGGTAAGGATGAAAAGGCCGAGAAGGCCGGTAGGGCCGAAGAGCCCGAAAGGCCCCGCACGCCTGCGGGGCCGCCCGAGTCCGGTGAAACCGGCAAGGGTGGCAAGGGCCGCAGGCCGGAGAAACCGGAGAAGCCGGAGAAACCCGTAGGGCCCGGGCCGGTTCCCGCCCCTGACGGCGCGTCCGCGTCGGAGGGTGCCGCCGCTCCCGGCCCCGTACCCGAGCCCACTCCCGCGCCTCCGCCCGCCGCCGCGCCCGTGACGGGCCGTCAGCGCCTGCTGAACAGTCTCTGGCCGCCGCGGCTGACGCGGGCCCAGCTCACCGTCGCGGTGCTGCTGTGCGTCCTGGGGCTGGGTCTGGCCATCCAGGTCCGGTCGACCAGCGACAACAGCGCGCTGCGCGGCGCCCGGCAGGAGGATCTCGTGCGGATCCTGGACGAACTCGACAACCGCACCAAGCGGCTGGAGGACGAGAAGCGGCGCCTGGAGAACCAGCGCACCGAGCTCGAGAGCAGCTCCAACCAGGCCGCTGAGGCCCGCAAGCAGACCGCGCAGAAGGAGCAGCAGCTGGGCGTGCTCGCGGGCACGGTGGGGGCGCAGGGGCCGGGGATCGAGCTCACGGTGAGCGACCCCAAGGGTCTGGTCGAGGCCGACAAGCTGCTGGACGCCATCCAGGAGCTGCGGGCCGCGGGTGCCGAGGCGATCCAGATCAACGACGTTCGCGTGGCCGCCAACACGTACTTCTCGGGCGCGGCGGGCCGGGTGGAGATCGACGGCAAGAAGGTCTCGCAGCCCTACCGGTTCAAGGTGATCGGCAAGCCGCAGGACCTGGAGCCCGCGCTCAACATTCCTGGTGGCGTGGTGCAGACGCTGGAGAAGGAGCAGGCGGGCGTGGCGGTCCAGCGGTCTGAGAAGATCGTTGTGGACGCCTTGCGCCCGGCGAAGCGGCCTGACTACGCTCGGTCGTCATCGCAGTGAGGCGGGTGGCCGGGCCGGCTTCGGAGGGAGGCCACGAGGTTGCGGGGGGTCGGCGCACCAAGTCGAGGGTGCGTGGTGGAAACTGTCTGTTGACCACGGACGTTGTATGGATGTCCGGGTCGGACGGTGTGTGCATCGAGGGTTTGTCCTGCCCCACGGGCGGGTCTGTTTCGGTCAAGGGGAATCGCCCGTGAAGTTGTTTGCGAAGTTGTTCGGCAAGAGCGCACGCCAGGACGGCGGCAGCGCCCGCCACCGCGCGTCGCGCCACGGTGAGGGCGGTCAGGGCCAGGAGGGCGCGCGCGAAGAGCGGCCGCTGTTCCGCGACGAGACGGCGGCCCCGGGTGGAGACATTCCGGGCGGGTCGGCTGTTGACCCTGCTGCCACCGGGCGCATAGGTTTCGGGGCACCAGCGACCTCGAGCGCGCATGGAGGGTCTGCCTTGCCGGTTTGTACGAGGTGCGGCCACCGGAACGGCGAGGGAAGCCGGTTCTGCTCCAATTGCGGCGCCCCGCTGCGGCCGGGTGCCGTGGCCGAGCGCGCCTCGGAGACGACCTCGACCATCTCCATCTCCGGTCTCGAGGCGTACGACTCCGAGACCACCGGCCAGACGCCGATCCCGTCGCTCTCCCCGGAGGCCCAGGCGGCCGTCGACGCGCTGCCGCTGGGCTCGGCCCTGCTGGTGGTCCGGCGCGGGCCGAACTCCGGCAGCCGGTTCCTGCTGGACGGCGAGATCACCACGGCGGGCCGGCACCCGCAGAGCGACATCTTCCTGGACGATGTCACGGTCTCCCGCCGGCACGTGGAGTTCCGCAGAGGCCAGGACGGCAGCTTCACCGTTTCCGACGTCGGCAGCCTCAACGGCACGTACGTCAACCGCGAGCGGATCGACTCGGTGTCGCTCAACAGTGGCGACGAGGTCCAGATCGGCAAGTACCGGCTGGTCTTCTACGGCAGCCAGCGGGGCATCTGACCCTCCCCGGACCACGTCCGGGGGGACCCCAAGGAAGGGCCATGCTTCGAACACCGTCGGGCGGTGCCGGGTCTCCCGGTGCCGCCGGCGCGGAAGGACGGCTGGTGAGCATCGGCACGGTGCTCAACCTGCTCCGCGAGGAGTTCCCCGAGGTCACCATCTCCAAGATTCGTTTCCTGGAGGCGGAGGGCCTGGTGGAGCCGCAGCGCACGCCGTCCGGATACCGCAAGTTCAGCACGGAGGACGTGGAGCGGCTCGGTCGCGTGCTGCGCATGCAGCGCGATCACTATCTCCCTCTGCGGGTCATCAAGGAGCACCTGGAGGCCCGGGCCCGGGGCGAGACGCCGCAGTTGCCCGCGCCCGCGAAGCCGCGTGACGCCGCGCTCGTGGCCGCCGACGGCCGGATCGGCGGGCCGCCCGGCGCCGCCGGTGCCGTTGGCGATGCCACCGATGCCGACGGCGTGGAGCCGGGCGCGTCCGCCCCGCCCCCGCGGCTCGGCCGGGAAGAACTTCTGAGTGCCACCGGTGTCACGGAGGGTGACCTGGCGGAGTGGGAGTCGTACGGTCTGGTCGCCCCCCACCCGGACGGCGGATTCGACGCGGATGCGGTGGCTGTCGCGCGCCTCGTGGCCGACCTGGGCCGTTTCGGCCTGGAGCCGCGCCACCTGCGCGTCATGAAGGCCGCCGCGGACCGCCAGGCCGGCCTGGTCGAACAGGTGGTCGCACCCCTGCGGCGGCACCGCAATCCGCAGACCAGGGCGCATGCCGAGGCCACCACGCGCGAGCTGGCCACGCTGTCCGTGCGCCTGCACGCGGCGCTCGTGCAGGCCGCCCTGCACGCGGGCTCGCACTGAGCGGCCAGTGCCCGACTACCCAAACCTGCCGGGCACGTCCTAGGGTTGCTGTGTGAACGAGCTCGATGTCGTGGGTGTCCGGGTGGAAATGCCCTCCAACCAGCCGATCGTGCTCCTGCGTGAAGTGGGAGGCGACCGCTACCTCCCGATCTGGATCGGACCGGGAGAGGCGACGGCCATTGCCTTTGCCCAGCAGGGCATGGCTCCGGCCCGCCCGCTGACCCACGACCTTTTCAAGGACGTGCTGGAAGCGGTCGGCCAGCAGCTCACGGAGGTCCGCATCACGGACCTGCGCGAGGGTGTGTTCTACGCGGAGCTCGTCTTCGCCAGCGGCGTGGAGGTCAGCGCCCGGCCGTCCGACGCCATAGCGCTGGCGCTGCGCACCGGCACGCCGATCTACGGCAGCGACGGTGTGCTGGACGACGCCGGGATCGCGATCCCGGACGAGCAGGAGGACGAGGTCGAGAAGTTCCGCGAGTTCCTCGACCAGATCTCGCCGGAAGACTTCGGCAGCAGCAGCCAGTGAGCCGGCCCGGCGCCGGTGGCCGGTGACCCGGCCGGAGCGGCTCGCGGCGCTCCGCCGCGGCGCATTCGATTAGCCATTCCCGGCGCAGGGGCACGCAAAACCACTCTCTGGGTGATTATCACTCGGCGTGCCGAGTGTGGCGATCGTTGACGCACCCCTGGTGACTGCCTACCGTCGGGAGGGCAGGTCAAGGACGGAGGTCGGCGTGAGAAGCATGGGCGACGGGACGGCGGTCGGCAGTCCGTATCCGCTGTTCGGGGGAGCGGTCGAACAGGCCCCCCGTCATGCGAGCCCGGCAGCGGCGGTCACCGCCCCGCGCGGGCCGGAGGCCGATCTCATCGGCTATCGAGGGCCGACGGCGTGCGCCGCGGCCGGCATCACCTACCGCCAGCTCGACTACTGGGCGCGCACGGGCCTGGTCGAGCCGAGCGTGCGGCCCGCGCACGGCTCGGGCAACCAGCGGCTCTACAGCTTCCGGGACGTGGTCGTCCTCAAGATCGTGAAGCGGCTCCTGGACACGGGGGTCTCGCTGCAGAACATCCGCACGGCCGTCCAGCACCTGCGCTCGCGCGGCGCGGCCGACCTGCCGCGGATGACGCTCATGAGCGACGGCGCGACGGTCTACGAGTGCACCTCGCCCGACGAGGTCGTCGATCTCCTCCAGGGCGGGCAGGGCGTCTTCGGGATCGCCGTGGGCGTCGTCTGGCGCGACGTCGAGAGCGCGCTGTCCCAGCTGCACGGCGAGCGTGTGGACACCGGAGAGACGCTCGTCCGCCCCAATCCCGCGGACGAGCTGGCGCGCCGCCGCAACCGCGTCGGCTGACCTGCGGCCCCGCCGCTCGCGTCGCACGTGAGTGCGATTGTCAGTGGTGTGAGGGAGCATCGGTGTCGTGAGAGGCGCGCCGACCATCCTGCATCTCGACATGGATGCTTTCTACGCTTCGGCCGAGCAGGCGGCCAAGCCCAGCCTGCGCGGGAAACCCGTGGTCGTGGGCGGGATCGGGCCGCGCGGCGTGGTGGCCACCGCGTCGTACGAGGCGCGGGTCTTCGGCGTCCGCTCCGCGATGGCCACGGCGCAGGCCCGCAGGCTGTGCCCCAATGCCGCCTACCTCACCCCGCGGTTCTCGCTCTACCGGGACATCAGCGAGGTCGTCATGGGCCTGCTGCGCGCGCTGTCGCCGCTGGTGGAGCCGCTCAGCCTCGACGAGGCGTTCGTGGATCTGGAGGCCGGCGGCGTCGAGCCCACTCCGGCGGCCGTCCGGGCCGTCGGTGAGCGCCTGCGCCATGACATCCGTACGGCGACGGGGCTGAGCGGGTCGGTCGGGCTCGCCGCCTCCAAGATGCTCGCGAAGATCGCCTCCGAGGAGGCCAAGCCCGACGGGCTGCTGCTCATAGAGCCGGGCACCGAGCTGGAGCGGCTGTGGCCCATGTCCGTGCGCGCCATCCCCGGCGTCGGCCCCGCCACCGCCGAGACGCTGCGCCGGGCGGGCATCACCACCGTCGCGGAGACCGCGGAGGCGGGCGAGGCGGAGCTGGTGCGGCTCCTGGGCAAGGCCCACGGCGCGGGGTTGTACGCCATGGCCACCGGCCATGACGACCGCCCCGTCGTCGCCGAGCGGGATGCCAAGTCCGTCTCCGTGGAGGACACCTTCGAGGAGGACCTGACCGACCGGACGCGGGTGCAGCTGGAGATCGCGCGGCTCGCCGACCGCTGCGTCCAGCGGCTGCGCGCGGCCGGCCGGTCCGGGCGCACCGTCGTGATCAAGGTGCGCAGCTACGACTTCTCCACGCTGACCCGCTCCGAGACCCTGCGCGGCCCGACGGACGACCCCGCGGTGGTCCGGGAGGCGGCGGCCCGGCTGCTCGACGGCGTCGACACCACGACCGGTGTCCGGCTGCTCGGCGTCGGCGTCAGCGGCCTCGCCGACTACACGCAGGAGGACCTGTTCGCGCAGGCCGCGAGCGAGGCGGCGGGCGCGGCTGCCGCGGCGGCGGAGGCGTCGCGGGCCGTCGAAGAGGCTCAGGAGGACGCGGCCGCGGTGGTCAGGCCGCGGCGCTGGCTCCCGGGCCTGGACGTGCGGCATGCCGAGTACGGGGCGGGGTGGGTGCAGGGCAGCGGGGTCGGCCGGGTGACGGTCCGCTTCGAAACGCCCTGGTCGGAGCCGGGCCGGGTACGGACCTTCCCGGTCGACGACCCGGACCTGGAGCCGGGGGAGCCGCTCCCTCTCGTACGGGGTGCCCTGCCGGGCGGGGATGCGGGCACGGACGCGGCTCAGGCGGCGCCGGGTCCCGATGAGACCCCGGCCGGGGGCGCCGGAGCCGCTCCGGTCCCGGAGCCGGACCCCGCCCCGGAAGCCGGTCCGGCGTCCGGGCTTGGCCCGGGCCCGGAAGGAGCCCCGGAACCCGCGACCGGCTCGGGCCCGGGCCCGGGCTCCGGAGCCGTACGGAATCCGGCAAGCGGAGCTGATCCGAGTCCGCATGCCGAAGCGGGCGCCGAGGCCGGCCCAGAAGCCGAAGCCTGCCCCGTACCGGGAGCCGGCCCCGGGTCCGTGACCGGGCCGGTTTCTGGGGATCGAGGTGGCTCGGGGGGAGTCTGGCCCGGGGCGGGAGCCGGTCCCTCGTCCGTGCCCGGGCCGGAGTGTGCAGCCGGTCCCGTTTCGGGGGGCCGGGGCGGCTCGGGAGGTTGAGACGGCCTGGGGCCCGGGTTCCGGGGTGGGCCGTGGCCCGGGGGTGAGGGCGGGCCCGCGGGCGGAGCCGGGGGCTCGCCCGGGATCGGGAGGTGGTAGTGGTGGTAGAGCTGGAGTTCCTGTTCGGGGGAGAGGTGGCGGCCCACGCCGAAGTCGGGGGCGTCCCTGATCAGCCCCCGGTCGTACGCGGTGCGCAAGGACTGCCCGGCCACCTCGCTCGTGGCCAGGGGCACGAACGCGTCCCGCCGGAAGAAGCCGGTCCGTACCGCCGCCCACAGCGGCTCGCCGGTCGCGTCGTCCAGGTAGACCTCGTCCACCGTGCCGACCTTCGTCCCGTCCCGGTCGAAGACCTTCCAGCCGATCAGGCTCCGGGGATCGATGTCGCTCTGCACGGTTTCCTCCCAGGATCGGCGCCTTCTCCCACCCAAAAACACAAAGCGGGAAGCGGCCACTCGGGAGAACCCACGGGAAAGTTGCGCTGGTAGGCTGGCGAGTGGCCGCAGAATCCGTGCGGGAGAGTCCTCCGCAAGCCCGCCCAGCGGGGTCGACGGAGGCGCCGAAGGAGCAAATCCTCCCCGGAATCTCTCAGGCACCCGTACCGCACGGATGAGGTCACTCTGGAAAGCAGGGCGGGCCCGGTCAGCGACAGCGCGCCGAAGCCCTCCCTCACCGACGGTGAAAGCCGGCCCGCGCGCGCCGCGGACCGGTGAAGCTCTCAGGTTGAGATGACAGAGGGGGAGGCCGTCCGGGTACCCGCGCCGTGGTACCCCTCGCAGGTCGCAACGACCAGGAGGCCTCCGCAGATGACTGCCCACCGCATCGCCCTTTCCGACCTGGAGCGGGACACGCCCTTCGAGCGCCGCCACATAGGCCCCGACGGCGAGGCCCAGGCGAAGATGCTCGCCCAGGTCGGCTTCGGTTCGCTGGACGAGCTCACCGCCGCCGCCGTGCCGGAAGTGATCAGGAGCGTGGGCGCCCTGGCCCTGCCCGAGGCCCGCAGCGAGGCCGAGGTCCTCGCCGAGCTGCGCACCCTGGCCGGCCGCAACGAGGTCCTCGCCCCGATGATCGGCCTCGGCTACCACGGCACGTTCACCCCGCCGGTGATCCTGCGCAACGTCATGGAGAACCCCGCCTGGTACACGGCCTACACGCCGTACCAGCCGGAGATCTCCCAGGGCCGCCTGGAGGCCCTGCTCAACTTCCAGACCGTCGTCGCCGACCTGACCGGGCTGCCCACCTCCGGCGCCTCCCTTCTCGACGAGGGCACCGCCGCCGCCGAGGCCATGTCCCTCTCCCGCCGCGTCGGCAAGGTCAAGAAGGGCGTCTTCCTCGTCGACGCCGACACCCTCCCGCAGACCGTCGCCGTGATCGAGACCCGCGCCGAGCCGACCGGCGTCGAGGTCGTCGTCGCGGACCTGAGCGCGGGCATCCCTGACGAGATCGCCGAGCGCGGCGTCTTCGGCGTCCTGCTCCAGTACCCCGGCGCCTCGGGCGCCGTGCGCGACCTGCGCCCCGTCATCGAGCGCGCGCACGAGCTCGGCGCGGTCGTCACCGTCGCGGCCGACCTGCTGGCCCTGACCCTGCTGACGCCCCCCGGCGAGCTCGGCGCGGACATCGCGGTCGGCACCACCCAGCGCTTCGGCGTGCCCATGGGCTTCGGCGGCCCGCACGCCGGCTTCATGGCGGTGCGCGAGCAGTTCGCCCGCAGCCTCCCCGGCCGCCTCGTCGGCGTCTCCGTCGACGCCGACGGCAACAAGGCCTACCGCCTGGCCCTGCAGACCCGCGAGCAGCACATCCGCCGCGAGAAGGCCACCAGCAACATCTGTACCGCGCAGGTGCTCCTCGCCGTCATGGCCGGCATGTACGCGGTCTACCACGGCCCCGAGGGCCTGGCCGCCATCGCCCGCCGCACCCACCGCTACGCCGCGATCCTCGCCGAGGGCCTGCGCGCCGGCGGTGTCGAGCTCGTCCACGGCACGTACTTCGACACCCTGACCGCGCGCGTCCCCGGCCGGGCCGCCGAGGTCGTCGAGGCCGCCCGCGAGCGCGGCGTCAACCTGCGCCTGACCGATGCCGACCACGTGGGCATCGCCTGCGACGAGACCACCACCCGCGCCCACCTGGCCTCCGTCTGGGCCGCGTTCGGCGTGGCGGGCGACGTCGAGGCGCTCGACGCGGTGGCCGCCGAGGCGCTCCCCGAGGCCCTGCTGCGCACCGGCGACTACCTCACGCACCCGGTCTTCCACGAGCACCGCTCCGAGACGGCCATGCTGCGCTACCTGCGCCGCCTCGCCGACCGGGACTACGCCCTGGACCGCGGCATGATCCCGCTCGGCTCCTGCACCATGAAGCTCAACGCCACGACCGAGATGGAGCCGGTCACCTGGCCCGAGTTCGGCGCGCTGCACCCCTTCGCCCCGATCGCGCAGGCCCAGGGCTACGTCACGCTGATCACCGAGCTGGAGGAGCGGCTCGCCGAGGTCACCGGCTACGACAAGGTCTCCATCCAGCCGAACGCCGGCTCCCAGGGCGAGCTCGCCGGCCTGCTGGCCGTGCGCGCCTACCACCGCGCCAACGGCGACGCGCAGCGCACCGTCTGCCTGATCCCGTCCTCGGCGCACGGCACCAACGCCGCGAGCGCCGTGATGGCCGGCATGAAGGTCGTCGTCGTCAAGACCGCCGACGACGGCGAGATCGACGTCCAGGACCTGCGCGCCAAGATCGAGCAGTACCGCGACGAGCTGTCCGTCCTGATGATCACGTACCCGTCGACGCACGGCGTCTTCGAGGAGCACGTCGCCGACATCTGCGCCGCCGTGCACGACGCGGGCGGCCAGGTGTACGTGGACGGCGCCAACCTCAACGCCCTGGTGGGCCTGGCGAAGCCGGGCCGGTTCGGCGGCGACGTCTCGCACCTGAACCTGCACAAGACCTTCTGCATCCCGCACGGCGGCGGCGGTCCCGGCGTCGGCCCGGTCGCCGTCCGTGCGCACCTCGCCCCGTACCTCCCGAACCACCCGCTGCAGCCCACCGCCGGCCCGGAGACGGGTGTCGGCCCGATCTCGGCGGCCCCGTGGGGCTCGGCCGGCATCCTGCCGATCTCCTGGGCGTACGTCCGGCTGATGGGCGGCGAGGGTCTGCGGCGCGCCACGCAGGTGGCGGTCCTGGGCGCCAACTACATCGCCAAGCGCCTGGAGCCGCACTACCCCGTGCTCTACACCGGCCCGAACGGCCTGGTGGCGCACGAGTGCATCGTGGACCTGCGGCCGCTGACCAAGGCCACCGGCGTGAGTGTCGACGACGTCGCCAAGCGTCTGATCGACTACGGCTTCCACGCGCCGACCATGTCCTTCCCGGTGGCCGGCACCCTGATGATCGAGCCCACGGAGAGCGAGGACATCGCCGAACTGGATCGTTTCTGCGAGGCGATGATCGCCATCCGCGCCGAGATCGAGAAGGTCGGCTCGGGGGAGTGGGACAAGGACGACAACCCCCTGCGGAACGCCCCGCACACCGCCGCGTCCGTGACGGGCGCGTGGGAGCACGCGTACAGCCGTGAGGAGGCCGTCTTCCCGGCCGGGGTCTCCGCCGCCGACAAGTACTGGCCGCCGGTGCGGCGCGTCGACGGTGCCTACGGCGACCGCAACCTCGTCTGCTCCTGCCCGCCGCTGGAGGACTACGACGGCTGATCGGGGCGACGGGCCTCCTGAGGGGCCCGCGTCTTCATAGGAGCCGAGCCTGGAAGGGGCCGGTCCGGCGATGGCGCCGGGCCGGCCCCTCTGCGCAGTTGCGGTGCTGTGCGTGCGGTGCGTGCAGTGCGTGCGGTGCTGGTGCGGTGGTGCGAGCTCAGGCGGCCGTCACCACATTCCCCGGATCCAGCGGCCGGTGCGGCGCGATGACGCGGCCGTCCGGCAGCAGCTCACCGGTGTCCTCGAAGTGCAGGACGCCGTTGCACAGCAGGCTCCAGCCCTGCTCCGGGTGGTGCGCCACGAGGTGCGCGGCTTCCCGGTCGGCGGAGTCGGCTGAGGGGCACGTGGGCTGGTGCTGGCACATGGGAAGGTTCTTTCGCTGTGATGTGGTGGCTGTCGTGCGGCTCGATTCGGTGTTCATGCCGCCCCCCGTTGGCGAATCGGTTGGTCGATACCAGTGTTGCCCCACGGGCGAGATTCCGCAGGGATTTCCCGGCAGCGCTCCTCACTCGTTGGAGACGCGTCACCCGTGCGGGCGGTTGCCCCCAACGCGACTGTCCGGACGGATGGTTGTACGTGGCCGGTACGGGCTAGCCCAGGAGGATGAGCACACGTGTGCGCCCCGCGGCGGCGGCCGCGGGGCGCACGGGCGGCGGAGCGGGGCGGGAGCCCGCTCAGGCGGGTGTCTTGAGCAGGGGCGGGGGCGTCAGACGGAGGGTCAGGACGGGCAACAGCTCGGCGAACCGGTGGGGGCGGTGCGCGGCGATGCCCGGCGGCGCGGGCGCGAGCGGCACCAGGAGGTCGCCGGGCCCGGGCAGCCCGGAGGAGGCGTCGGCGGTGACGTCCCCGTGCAGCCAGAGGGTGAGCATGTAGAGCTCGGGCACGGACAGCAGCCGGGGCTGGTACGGAGTCGCCAGCGCTTCTGCCTGCCGCAGTGCGCGCTCCGTCGAGGCGAGGTAGGGGCCCTCGCAGAAGTGGGCGAACTTCCAGCCGTCCGCGGTCCGCACCGTTTCTCCCGCTGCCACCACCCGTTCCGCGCCGCGGATCAGGAACCGCCAGCCGGTGAGCCGGCTGCGCGGCGCGCCCCCGCGGCCCGTGACCTGCTCCAGCACGTGGACGGGCAGGGGGAGTTCGGGGGTCAGCGGCCCTTGCGCGGCCTTCAGCGACGGGGTGCGGGCCTCGCGCACGGCGGAGGGGGAGCCGAGGGCGCTCAGAACACTGCGCAGGGCGGGCGCAGGAGCCGGGGGGACATGCAGCGGCATGGTGGGTCGCCTCTCACTTCGGAGACACGTGGTGCTGGGCAGGGTGCGGACGACGCTGTCGGCGTGCGGGGTCAGAGGGGGGCCGGGACCTTACCGGCAGCCGGGGCCGGGCGCCTACTCTCCGCCTCGTTCCCGAAGTTTATACGACACGTGTTCACATGGTGTTTCGGCTAGCTGTCGCCGGTATTTCCGGCAAGGGGATATCAGGGCCCCGTCAGGGGGTGATTTCGGTGATTCTGTGCCATGGCCGGGCACGCCACCTCGTATTCTTCCCCGGGCAGGGTAGGCCGAATCTCGTCGGTGTTTATCACCAGCGCTGTCACCGGTGCTATAGGCAATGCCCGGGCGGCCCTTCATGCCCACGGAATGTGCCACCGGATGCGTTGCCAAGAGCCTAGCGGGTATGCGGTCCCGGCGGGGCGTTATCGATCACATTGGCTGGGCATCATCGACCGTGACGCGAGCCACCGGCGCCGCGGCGACCCATGTGAGGAGGGACCCTGCAATGGGGGACAAGGTCGTGGCCGGGGGCATCGGCCTCGCCGACCGGCAGCGCCACCGGGCAAAGCTCCGGCAGTGCCTGGAAGCACTGGCGAGACTGCTGGAAGAGAAGCGTTTCGACCGTCCCAGGAATCTCATGGGCCTGGAGATCGAGCTGAATCTCGCGGGGGCCGACGGGATGCCGAGCATGGTGAACGCCGAAGTGCTGGAGCGTATCGCCAGCGGTGATTTCCAGACCGAACTCGGCCGGTTCAACCTGGAAGTGAATATTGTTCCGCACCGGCTCTCAGGAAGCGTCCTCGACCAGCTTGCGGAAGAGTTGCGCACTACTCTCCACTATGCCGATCGCAAAGCCATGGAGGTCGATTCCGGGATCGTGATGATCGGTATTCTGCCGACCCTGGAGGACCGTCACCTGGTCTCGGCGAACCTCTCCGCCGACGAGCGGTACGCGATGCTGAACGCGCAGGTCGTGGCCGCCCGGGGCGAGCACTTCACGATCGACATCGAGGGCGTCGAACGGCTGACCTGCACCGCCGAGTCGATCGCCCCCGAAGCCGCCTGCACGTCGGTGCAGTTGCATTTGCAGGTGACGCCGGGCCGGTTCGCCGCCGTGTGGAATGCCGCGCAGGCCGTCGCGGCCGCGCAGATCGCCGTGGGCGCCAATTCGCCCTTCCTCTTCGGCCGGGAGCTGTGGCGCGAGTCCCGCCCGCCGCTGTTCGTGCAGTCCACCGACACCCGCCAGCCCGAGCTCACGGCCCAGGGGGTGCGGCCGCGCACCTGGTTCGGCGAGCGCTGGATCGATTCCGCGTACGAGCTGTTCGAGGAGAACCTGCGCTTCTTCCCGCCGGTGCTGCCCATCTCCGACGACGAGGACCCCGTGCGCGTGCTCGACGAGGGCGGCGTGCCGATGCTGCACGAGCTGACCCTGCACAACGGGACGGTCTACCGCTGGAACCGGCCCGTCTACGGGGTCGCCGACGGCGTGCCCCACTTGCGGGTCGAAAACCGCGTGCTGCCCGCGGGCCCCACCGTCACCGACGTCATCGCCAACACCGCCTTCTACTACGGGCTGGTCCGGGCGCTCGCCGAGGAGCCGCGGCCGGTGTGGAGCAGGATGCCGTTCACCGTCGCCGCCGAGAACTTCGACGCCGCCTGCCGGCACGGCATCGACGCCTGGCTGCGCTGGCCCAAGGCGGGCGGGCGCGCCGGCGCCCTGGAACGGGTGCCCGCCGTCCGGCTCGTCCTGGAGGAACTGCTGCCGCTCGCCGCGGCCGGGCTCGACGCCTGGGGCGTGGAACCTTCCGACCGGGACCGCTACCTCGGCGTCATCGAGGGCCGCTGCCGCCGCCGCACCAACGGCGCCACCTGGCAGGCCGCCGCGTACCACCGGGCCCTGGAGAGCGGTTTGGACCGGCACAAGGCCCTGGCCGTCACCACCCGGCGCTACTGCGAGCTGATGCGCACGGGGGCACCGGTGCACACGTGGCCGGCGGGCCCCGGGGACTGACGCGCTGCTCCGGGAGCGGGCAGCCTGTGCCGGCCCGGCGGACACATCCCCTCTCACCCCTACCCCCTGCCCCGCGGGCACCGGCGCGTCGGGCAAGCTGTGACGGCGGCCGCCGCCTCGGGCGGCCCGGTACGGCGCCTCTCCGCTGGTGGGGCGGGCGGAAGGGGAGGCGCAGGTGCGGCAGAACGCACAGGGCGAGGACGGCGTCGTGCCGGGCACCAGGCCCGGCCCGCCGCCCGGCGCGGCCACCGGGCGGCGCACGCTGCGCAGCGAGACGCTGCTCGTCCTGGCGCTGTCCCTGGGAGCCAGCGCGGTCTCGTCGCTGATCAGCTTCACCGGCGCGCTCACCCGGCCGGGCGGGCTCAAGGACCAGGCCGCCAACCTCAACGCCTCGCACGCCCCCGGCCGCCCCTGGCTCGACCTGTCCTGGCAGGTCTTCGGCATCGCGACCGCGCTCGTGCCGGTCTTCCTGGTGGCGCACCTGCTGCTGCGCGAGGGCGTGCCGGGCCTGCGCGCGGTGGGGCTCGACCGGGACCGCCCGGGCTTCGACCTGACGCGCGGCACCGGCCTGGCGGCGGCCATCGGCGGCACGGGCCTGCTGTTCTACCTCGGCGTGCGGGCGGCGGGCTTCAACCTGACCGTGGTGCCGGAGTCGCTGCCCGACGTGTGGTGGAAGATCCCCGTCCTCGTGGCGTCCGCGGTACAGAACGCGGTGCTGGAGGAGGTCGTGGTCGTCGGGTACCTGCTGCGCCGGCTGGGGCAGCTGGCGTGGACCCCCGCGGCGGCGCTCGCGGCGAGTGCGGTGCTGCGCGGCTCGTACCACCTGTACCAGGGGGTCGGCGGGTTCCTCGGGAACATGGTGATGGGCGTGGTCTTCGTCCTGCTCTACCGGCGCTGGGGGCGGGTCGGGCCGCTGGTGGCCGCGCACGCGCTGATCGACATCGTGGCGTTCGTGGGGTACGCGCTGCTCGCGGGCAAGGTGGGCTGGCTGCCGACGGCCTGACGGCCCGCCCGCGCCGGCGGGCCGTCAGGCCGTCGGCTGCGGCCTACGCCAGGAGCTCGCCGTCGATGACCGTGACGGCGGAGCCGGTCAGCAGCGTGCGGTCGGCGCGCAGCCCCGTCCGCACCAGGCCCGTACGGGCGGACGCCTGGAGCCCGGTCAGGTCGTCGCGGCCGAGCCGTGCGGACCAGAACGGGGCGAGCGCGGTGTGCGCGCTGCCCGTGACGGGGTCCTCGTCGATGCCGACGTTCGGGAAGAAGCAGCGCGAGACGTAGTCGTAGCCGCGGGACGGGTCCTCGGCCGGGGCGGTGGCGATGACGCCGCGGCGGGAGAGCCGGGCGAGGGCCCGGACGTCGGGGGCCAGGGCCCGTACGGTCTTCTCGTCGGCCAGCTCGACCAGCAGGTCGCCGATGTGCGGGCCGGTGTCGTGGACGCTGCGCACCTCGGCGCCCAGCGCTTCGCTCGCGCCGTCGGGGAGGGCGGCGGGGGTGAGCGGTGCGGTCGGGAAGTCCAGGGTGATCGACCCGTCCTCATGCGCCGTCGCGGCGAGGGTGCCGCAGCGCGCGGCGAAGCGGACCGTGCCGGTCGCGGTGCCCGTCGAGTGCAGGACGTGCGCCGTGGCGAGCGTGGCGTGGCCGCACATGTCGACCTCGGTCAGGGGCGTGAACCAGCGCAGCGCCCAGTCGGCGCCCTGCGGGGAGCCGGTGAGGGGGCGGGCGAAGGCCGTCTCGGAGAGGTTCACCTCGGCGGCGATCTTCTGGAGCCGGTCGTCCTCGGGGAAGGCCCCGTCGAAGAGGACGACCCCGGCCGGGTTGCCGGCGAAGGGGCGGTCGGTGAAGGCGTCGACGATTCGAATGCGCATAGCCGGACGCTACGGCCTCGAAGAACCCCCGGGCCAGGGCCAATTCGCCGAATGTGGCCCGGGCGGGCGCGCGGGGCCCGGTGCCGCCGGCCGCGGGGAGGGTATTGTCAGGCGATCGGTTCCGATATATCGTTGACGTGTCGCGACAGATCAGCGACCGTGTTGATCGGCGACAGTGATCAACGATGGGAGGAACGTCATGCGACGTTCACGTGGATACGAGCACCATGGACCCGGCCCGCGCCGCGCGGGGGACTTCGACGGGCGCCGGGCCGCCTTCGGGCCCTTCGGCCCCGGCTTCGGGGGGCCGCCGTTCGGCGGCGGGCCCTGGGGCCGTGGGCGGGGAGGCCACGGCGGCGGCCGGGCCAGGAGGGGCGACGTGCGCGCCTCGATCCTGTCCCTGCTGAAGGACCGGCCCATGCACGGCTACGAGATGATCCGGGAGATCGCCGAGCGCAGTGGCGGTGCCTGGAAGCCCAGCCCCGGGTCGGTCTACCCGACCTTGCAGATGCTGGAGGACGAGGGCCTGATCGAGAGCGCGAGCGAGGGCGGCAAGAAGCTGTTCAGCCTCACCGCGGAGGGCCGCACCGAGGCCGAGGCCGGCCCCGACGCCCCCTGGGAGGACGCCGGCCGCGGCGTCGACTGGGAGGCGGCGCAGGAGATACGGCAGGCCGGCTTCGGACTGCTGGAGGCCTTCGGGCAGGTGTGGAAGACCGGCACCCCCGAGCAGCGCCAGAAGGCCCTCGACGTCATCAACGAATCGCGCAAGAAGCTCTACCTCATCCTCGCCGACGAGGGCTGAGCCGATTGTGCGGCCGCGAAGGGTGTTCCCGCCTTCTGTCCGGGAACACCCCTGAGAACGATGGCGCGCCCGTCCTCCTCAAGGAGGAGGAATCCGCGGTGCGCACCCAACCGCCGTGGGATGCGCGAATGCTCCCCTACGGGGATGACCCGGCGGTTCGTGACTGATGGGGTGGGAGGGTGCAGAGCCGCATAGGAGACAAGGGGGCGACGGGCGTCGCCCGGGAAGGCCTGTTCAGCCCCGAGCTGGCGGCCGCGGTCACGGGCGCCCGCAGGCGCGCCGTCCGGGACGGGGACGGGCAGGTCGACACCGCCCACCTGCTCCACACCCTGATGGAGGCGGACCCCGCCGTGTGCCGGGCCGTGAACGGCCGGGGCAAGGGCCGGTCCGTACGGCTGCTCGGCTATCTCGTCCAGCGCACCATCGGCTACGGGCTGCGCTGGAGGGGCACCGTCGAGGACTCCGGCTCGCTGCCCGTCCTCCTCGACTGCCGGGCGCCCCGCTGGTCGCCCGCGGCGGCCACCGCCATGGAGGGCGCGTACGCCCGGGCCTGCGCGCGGGGCGGTGACCGTGCGGAAGGGGTGGACCTCCTGGCGGCGCTCGCCCTGGACCACCGCTGCCGCGCGGCCGAGGTCATGCGCCGCGCGGGCGTGGACACGGCGGCGCTGGCGGCCGATCTCGACCTGATGAGCCATGAGGTGCCGTGAGGTGCCGTGACGTCATGGCGGCGCCGGCGCCTGGAATTCCCTGATCGGTACGTCATGACCATTGAGGAGTGACGGTCATGTCATCGGCTGGCATGATGTGCCGATGCAAGCCTCTCAAGGGAGAAGTGCGGGCCTGGGCCTCGCCCTGGTCTCCGCCCTCGCGTTCGGTGGTTCCGGTGTCGCGGCCAAGCCGCTGATCCAGGCGGGCCTCGACCCGCTGCACGTGGTGTGGCTGCGGGCTGCCGGGGCCGCGCTGGTGCTGCTGCCGGTCGCCTGGCGCCACCGCGCCCTCGTCACTCGCCGCCCCGCACTCCTCGCCGGATTCGGCCTGCTGGCCGTGGCCGGCGTGCAGGCCTGCTACTTCGCCGCGATATCCCGGATCCCGGTCGGCGTGGCGCTGCTCGTGGAATACCTCGGTCCGGCGCTCCTGCTGGGGTGGGTGCGCTTCGTCCAGCGCCGGCCGGTCAGCCGTGCCGCGGCCGTGGGCGTGGTGCTCGCCGTCGCCGGGCTCGCCTGCGTGGTGGAGGTGTGGTCGGGCATGAGCTTCGACGCGGTGGGCCTGCTGCTGGCCCTCGGCGCCGCCTGCTGCCAGGTCGGCTACTTCGTGCTGTGCGACCACGGGAGCGACGGCGAGGAGCCTGCCGACCCCTTCGGCGTGATCGCCTACGGGCTTCTCGTCGGCGCCCTCGTCCTCACCGCGGTCGCCCGGCCCTGGGGCATGGACTGGTCCGTGCTCGCCGGGAGCGCCGGGATGAACGGCACGGACGTGCCGGCCGCGCTGCTCCTCGGCTGGGTCGTGCTCGTGGCCACCGTGGCCGCGTACCTCACCGGGGTGCTCGCCGTGCGCAGGCTGTCGCCGCAGGTCGCGGGCGTGGTCGCCTGCCTGGAGGCGGTGGTCGCGACCGTGCTGGCCTGGGTGCTGCTCGGCGAGCACCTCTCCGCTCCCCAGACCCTCGGCGGCGCCGTGGTGCTGGCGGGCGCCTTCATCGCCCAGTCCTCCACGCCCAAGAAGGCCGCGGCGGCGCCGGTGGCCCAGGGCGGCGGCGCGGTGGCCGACGCCCAGGAGGACGTGCCTGCTGAGTCGAGCCCGGCCCGGCCCTGACCGGCGGGCGCCGGGACTGCTCAGGCCCGACTGCTCAGGCCCGACTGCTCAAGTCGGACCGCTCAGGCCGGACCGCTCAGGACCGTTCAGAGAGCGGCGACGTAGGCCGGGAGCGGAGTGCCCGGGGCGAGGTCCTTGTCGGGTATGGGCGTGCCGTACGCCGGGGCCACGGGCACGACGCCGCTCCAGTGGGGGAGGGCGAGGTCCTCGGGCTCGTCGTTCACGCCGCCGGTGCGCACCTTGGCCGACACCTCGGCGAGGTCGAGGCGGAGCACGGCCGTCGCGGCGAGCTCCTTGGCGGAGGCCGGGCGGCAGTCCGCCGACCGGCCCGGCGTGGCCTGCTCGACCAGGGCGTCGAGGGCGGCGCGCTTCTCGGCCTCCTCGGTCACCTGGTGGGCGGAGCCGTGCACCACGACCGACCGGTAGTTGAGGGAGTGGTGGAAGGCGGAGCGCGCGAGGACGAGGCCGTCGACGTGGGTGACGGTCAGGCAGACGGGCATGCCCGCCTCCCCCGCGCGGCCCGCGGCGCGCAGCGGGCGCGAGCCCGTCGAACCGTGCACGTAGAGCCGGTCGCCGACGCGCCCGTAGAGCGTGGGCAGGACGACCGGCGCCCCGTCGCGCACGAAGCCGAGGTGGCAGACGTATCCGGCGTCGAGGATCGCGTGCACGGTCTCGCGGTCGTACGAGGCGCGCTCGCGGACGCGGGTCGGCGTGGTCCGCTCGGTCTGCTCGTACGGGGCGGGCTGCTTGTGCGAGACGGGCTGCTCGTGCGGGACGGACGGCGCAGCAGCAGTCATTGCGAACTCCATTGCACTAGTGCATAATCTTCTTTGTGCTAGGAGAGTATCGGATCGAGGGTCGCCGCGCAGCTGAGATCTCCGCGAGCGTCGAAAGTGCCGTGGGTGCCGGCAAGCTGGCTCCCGGCGAACTGCTGCCGCCCATGCGGGAGTTGGCGGTCGAGTTGGGCGTCAATCCCAATACGGTCGCCGCCGCTTACCGCACGCTGCGCGAGCGCGGGGTGATCGAGACGGCCGGCCGCCGGGGGAGCCGCGTGCGCCACCGCCCGGCCAGTACGGCCCGTGAGCTCATCCACGTCGAGGTCCCCGAGGGCGTGCGGGACGTCTCAGCGGGCAATCCCGACCCGGCCCTGCTGCCCCCGCTCGGCGCGGCGCTCGCCGCCGCCGCGGCCCGCGCCGCGGAGGCCCCCGCGCTCTACGGAGCGCCCGCCGTCGACACGGAGCTGGAGCGGTTCGCCCGGGCCGCCTTCACCGCGGACGGAGTGCCCGGCGGCCCGCTCGCCGTCACCTCCGGCGCGCTCGACGCCATCGAGCGCGTCCTCGCCGTACACCTGCGGCCGGGCGACGCCGTCGCGGTCGAGGACCCGGGCTGGGGCGCCGTCCTCGACCTCGTCCCGGCCCTCGGGCTGCGAGCCGTCCCCGTGCCCGTCGACGACGACGGCCCGCTGCCCGAGGCGGCGGACCGCGTGCTGCGGGAGGGCGCCCGGGCCATGATCGTCACCGCGCGGGCGCAGAACCCCACGGGGGCGGTGGTGAGCGCGGCCCGGGCGCGCGAGCTGCGCGCCGTGCTCTCCGGCCACCCCGGGGCGCTGCTCGTCGAGGACGACCACGGCCACGGAATCGTCGACCTTCCCCTGCACACCCTCACGGGGTGCACCGACCACTGGGTGGTCGTCCGCTCCGTCGCCAAGGCGTACGGCCCTGACCTGCGGCTCGCGGTGCTCGCGGGCGACGCCGTCACCGTGGACCGGGTCCGCGGCCGGCAGCGCCTCGGCCCCGGCTGGGTGAGCCACATCCTCCAGGACGCCGTCGTCCACCTGTGGCGCAGCGGCGCGGTGGATGCGTCGGAGGTGGCCGCCGCGTACGGGCGGCGCCGCGACCCGCTCGTCGCGGCCCTGCGCGCGCGGGGGATCGAGGCGCACGGGCGCAGCGGGATGAACGTGTGGCTGCCCGTGCCCGACGAGACGGCGGCGGTGGCGCGGCTGCTGCACGCGGGCTGGGCGGTCGCGCCGGGGGCCCGGTTCCGGCTCGCGTCGCCTCCCGCGGTGCGGCTGACCGTCTCGGGCCTGGCCGCGGAGGAAGCAGAAGAGGTCGCGGACGCCCTGGCGGCCGCGACCCGTCCCTCGGCCGCGGGGCGCTACGACTGACAGCCCCTCAACCGGCATGCCCCCCCCGCAGGGAGGCACGGTCACTTCTTTCCGGCCCTGGTCCCCGCCTTGCTCTGGGTGAGGGCGGCACCCGCCAGCACGATGACCGCGCCGACGGGGGTGTTCCAGCTGAGCTCCTCGCCCAGGAGGGCCACGCCGGCGACGGTCGCCACGACCGGTATCAGGTACGTGGTCATGGTCGCCGTCGTGGGACCGACCTCGGCCACCAGCCCGTACTGCACGAGGAAGGCCAGGCCCGTGCCCAGCGCCCCGAGAGCGAAGACGGCCAGCAGCGGCACGGCGGGGAAGGAGGACGGCAGCGGTGCGAACAGCGGGGCGACCACCGCCAGCTGGGCCGTGCCCAGCAGCAGCTGCGCGCCGGACTTGGAGAGGTTGGAGTCGCCCGAGTCGGCCAGCGTGCGCCGGACGTAGATCCAGCCCACCGCGTAGCTGGCGGAGGCGATGAGGGCCATCACCGTGCCCGCCGCGTCCTGGCCGGAGAAGCCCTGCCAGGCGCCGAGCACGGTCAGCACGCCGGCGAAGCCGATCGCCAGCCCCGCGAACCGGCGCCGCGTCGGCCGGTCCTCGGAGAGGGCCACGAGCGACAGGACCATGCCCCACAGCGGGGTCGTGGCGTTGCAGATCCCGGCGAGCGTGGAGGGGATGCGCAGTTCGGCGTAGGCGAAGAGGGTGAACGGCAGGGCGTTGAGCAGGAAGGCCGCGACGGCCAGGTGGCCCCAGGTGCGGGCGGCGCGCGGCAGGCGCTCCCGCTTGACGGCCAGCGTCGCCACGAGCACCGCCGCGCCGAAGAACATGCGGCCGAAGGAGACGTACAGCGGCGGGAAGCCGTCCGTGCCGAGCTTGATGAACAGGAAGCTGCAGCCCCAGATGAGGGCGAGCGCACCGAAGCGGATCCTCCAGTCCACCGCGGGCCGGCCCCGCTGCGGCTGACGGTACGAGGTGCCCGACGTGGGGAGCGGGCGGACGGGGAGACCCGGTGGGGCGGTGGAGCCGGAGGTTGCCGTGGTGCGCATGGTCGTAAGAATGACCGCCTGTACGCCTTAGAACAAGTAAATTTAAGTGGGGTTTATCGCGTAGGGTTGCTTATATGTTGAACTTGGAGCGCCTGCGCACACTCAACGCCGTCGCCCGCCACGGCTCCGTCAGCGCCGCGGCGGACGGGCTGCACGTGACGACGTCCGCCGTCTCGCAGCAGCTCGCCAAGCTGGAGCGGGAGACCGGGCAGCAGCTCCTCGCCAAACAGGGGCGCGGCGTGCGGCTCACCGACGCCGGCCGGCTGCTCGCCGACCACGCCTCGCGGATCCTCTCGCAGGTCGAGCTGGCCCAGGCCGACCTGGAGGCGCAGCGCGGGCAGGCCGTCGGCGAGCTGCTCCTCGGCGCCTTCCCCACGGCCGCCCGCGGCCTCTTCCCGGCCGCCCTCGCCGAGCTGCGCGCGGCCCACCCCCAGCTGCGGGCCCGGCTGGAGGAGATGGAGCCGGACGAGGCCGTGCCCCGGGTCGTCCGCGGCGACATCGACGTCGCCGTCGTCCTCGACTGGTACAACAAGCCGCTGCCCCTGCCGGACGGCCTGGCCAAGGCCCCGATCCTCGACGACACCGCCGATGTCGCCATGCCGGCGGACCATCCGCTGGCCGGCCGCGAGGACGTCGACCTGGAGGAGTTCGCCGACGACGACTGGGTCTCCTGGCCCCGGGGCGAGTTCTGCCACGACTGGCTGATGCTCACCCTGCGCGGCAAGGGCATAGAGCCCCGCATCTCCCACATGGCCGAGGAGCACCACACCCAGCTCGCCCTGATCGCCGCCGGGCTCGGCGTCGCCGTCGCGCCGCGGCTGGGCCGCGGGCCCGTGCCGGACGGGGTGCGCGTCGTGCCCGTACGGCACACCGTGCGCCGCCACGTCTACGCGATCTGGCGCGCCGACGCGGACCGGCGCCCCTCCATCCGCGCCGCGGTCGAGGCACTGCGGACGGCCGGCGGAAAAGTGGCGGGCTGACCGTAGCCCTCGTCATCCCTCACCCTGGCGGGCGGCCGTCCCCCAACTTGCGGAAGTCCCAGGTCACGACCGCGTCCGGCGTCAGGCGGAGCCACGCGTGGCGGCCGTCGTGGGGCATCGCGGGCAGGCCGCCGAAGTACTTGGCGGTGAAGAGCGCCTCCGGCGCGGTGAGCTCCGGGCAGGGGGCGCCCGTGCGCGGGGCCTCGCCGATGAAGGCGGCCGTGCCGGACAGTTCCGCGCCCCGCAGCTCCCCGTACTCGCGTCCGTCGTCCACCAGTACGGCGATCCGCGCGTCGCGCCGCAGCTCCGCCCAGCGGCGGCTGCGCACGATCGAGTACAGCCACACCGCCGACCCGTCCCAGACGAACCACAGCGCGCTGAGGTGCGGCCGCCCGTCGCGCCCCACCGTCGCCACCCGGCAGGTGCGCTGCCCGGCGAGGAACGCGTCCAGCTCCGCCTCCGTCATCATGATCCGGCGGCCCCGCCGCTGGCTGGTGGCCATGACCGCGCCCTCCCCGCACCCGACTACCTGATTGAGTGTCAGAAAGTGTGGGGCCCCTTCCCCGCCGGCGCAAGGCCCGCTACCCTCACGCGGCCCGGCCGGCCCGGCCCGGCCCCGCCCCAGGAGGGAGGAAACGCCATGCCGCCGCCCGACCCGGCCGCCCCGCCCGCCGAGTGCCTCGACCCCGCGACGACCGTGCTGCTCACCGTCGAGTGCCAGTACGGCGTCGTCGGCCCCGGCAGCGCCCTGCCCGAGCTCGCCGCCGCCGCACGCGCCTCCGGTGCCCTCGTCACGATCGCCCGCCTGGTCGCGGGCGCCCACGACGCCGGTGTCCAGGTCGTGCACGCCGTCGCCGAGCGCCGCCCCGACGGCCGCGGCGCCAGCCGCAACGCCCGGCTCTTCCGCGCCGCCGAGCGGCTGCCCGTGCAGCAGCTGGCCGGCACCCGCGCGGTGCGCGTCGCCGATCCGATCCCGGTCGGCGACGGCGACCTCGTCGTCCGGCGGCTGCACGGGCTCTCGCCTCTGGCGGGCACCGGCCTGGACCCCCTGCTGCGCAACCTCGGCTGCCGCACCCTCGTCGTCACCGGCGTCTCGGCCAACGTGGCCGTCCCCAACACCGTCTTCGACGCCGTCAACCTCGGCTACACGGCCGTCGTCCCCGCCGACGCCATCGCCGGCGTGCCCGCGGACTACACCGCGGCCATGGTCAGCCACACCCTGGCGCTCGTCGCCACCGTCACCACGGCCGGGGCCGTCCTGCGCGGCTGGCGGAGCGGGAGCGCGCCCCGGCGCGGCTGACGCCCGGCCTCACCCCAGGTGCAGGGACCCGTCGTGCACCGAGACCTGCTGCTCGGGGAGCCCCTTCTTCGCCGGGCCGCCCTTGACGCTCCCGTCCGCGACGGCGAATTTGCTGCCGTGGCACGGGCAGTTGATGGTGCCGCCGGAGACGTCCCTGACGAGGCAGCCCTGGTGCGTGCAGACCGCGGAGAAGGCCTTGAACTCGCCCTTCGCCGGCTGGGTCACCACGACCTTCCGGTCGGGGAAGACCTTGCCGCCGCCCTCCGGGATGTCCGCGGCCTTGGCGATCTCCCCGCCCCCCTTGCCCGCGTCCGCGCTCCCGGTCGTGCTGCCGCCGGTGTCCCCGGTCCTGCCCGTATCGTCCTTCGCCTTGCCGCTCCCGCCGTCGTCCCCTCCGCCGCACGCGGCGAGCAGGGTGACGAGACCGGCGGTCCCGGCGGCCGCGACGACGCTGCGGCGGGTCGAGCCGCGCGGCGCTTGAGGTGTGGTGGATACGGCAGACGCGCAGGACGCGGCCCGTGACACGTGGTTCATGTGCGCTCCTCTGGTCGTGCAGATACAGATCGGATCGTGCCGGTTCAGAGAGACGTACGGGGCCGGAGCCGCCCGCGTTCACACCACGGCGACCCGCGTTCGAAGGCGCGCCGGAGCCCCGCAGTAGCCTGGGGCAATGCTCCCCGAAGTCACAGCCGTCCGATACGTCACGCCCTTGCGTGAGGGCGGCTCGCTCCCCGGCATCGTCGAGGCCGACGACCTGGGTACGTACGTCATGAAGTTCACCGGTGCCGGCCAGGGCCGCAAGACGCTGGTCGCCGAGGTCATCTGCGGGCAGCTGGGCCGCGCGCTCGGCCTGCGCGTCCCGGACCTGGCCCGCATCCAGCTCGACCCGGTCATCGGCCGCTGCGAGCCGGACCAGGAGGTGCAGGGGCTGCTGAAGGCCAGTGGCGGGCTCAACCTCGCCATGGACTTCCTGCCCGGCGCCCTCGGTTTCGACCCGCTCGCCTTCGAGCTCTCCGCGGCCGAGGCCGGCCGCGTGGTCTGGTTCGACGCGCTCATCAACAACGTCGACCGCTCCTGGCGCAACCCGAACCTGCTCGTGTGGCACGGCGAGCTGTGGCTCATCGACCACGGCGCCACCATGATCTGGCACCACAACTGGCCGGGCGCGGCCGCCGCCGCGGGCAAGCCCTACGACGCCTCCGACCACGTCCTCGCGACCTTCGGCCCGGACCTCGCCGCGGCCGCGGCCGAGCTCGCGCCGCGCGTCACCGAGGACCTGCTCACCGCGGTCGCCGCCGACGTGCCCGACGAGTGGCTCGCGGACGAGCCGGGCTTCGACGGCCCCGACGCGGTGCGCCGGGCCTACGTCGAGGTGCTGCTGGAGCGGGCGCGGAGCATCGGCGACCGGATCACGGTCGGTGAACGCAGCAAGGACAAGCCCTCGCAGGCGCCGGAGTGGGTGCGTGTCAGGCTCGACGGAAGGGCCGGGAAGTGACCGGGCGCCACAACGGACGCGATGTCTTCGAGTACGCACTGCTGCGGGTCGTCCCCCGCGTCGAGCGCGGTGAGCAGATCAACGCCGGGGTCGTCGTCTACTGCCAGGCGAAGGGGTACGTGGCCGCCCGCGTCCACCTCGACGAGGCGCGGCTGCTGGCCCTCGACCCGGCCGCGGACGTGGCGGGCGTACGGGCCGCGCTCGGCGCCGTCGAAGGCGTGTGCCTCGGCGGGGAGCGGGCCGGCCAGGCCGCCGGGGACGACCCCGGCCGCCGCTTCCGCTGGCTGATCGCCCCCCGCAGCACGATCGTCCAGCCCGGCCCCGTACACGCCGGCCTGACGGCGGATCCGGCGGCCGAGCCGGAGCGGCTGCTGGACCTGCTGGTGAGGTGAGCTCCGGGGCGGCGCGGGAAGGCGTTGACAGCGGGTGGCGGGGCTTCTAGCGTCTGATCCGCCGAAGCTACTAAGCGGTTGCTCACCTGTCCGGCCGCGGAGGCCGGACGGGCGGGCCGCCTTCGAGGTGAGGAGAACCCCGTATGCCCAAGCCCGAGCAGCGCGTGGCCGTCGTCACGGGCGCGGCCCGCGGCATCGGCGCCGCGACCGCCGTGCGCCTCGCGCAGGAAGGCCGCGCCGTCGCCGTCCTCGACCTCGACGAGGCGGCCTGCGCGGGCACCGTCGAGCAGATCACCGCGGCGGGCGGCAGGGCGCTCGCCGTCGGCTGCGACGTCACCGACGCCGCGCAGGTGGACGCCGCCGTCACCCGGATCGCCGCCGGGCTGGGCGCGCCGCTCATCCTCGTCAACAACGCGGGCGTCACCCGTGACAACCTGCTGTTCAAGATGGACGAGAGCGACTGGGACACCGTCATGAACGTGCACCTGCGGGGCGCGTTCCTGATGTCGCGCGCCTGCCAGAAGCACATGGTGGACGCGGGCTTCGGCCGCATCGTCAACCTCTCCAGCAGCTCCGCCCTGGGCAACCGCGGCCAGGCCAACTACGCCGCGGCCAAGGCCGGCGTGCAGGGCTTCACGAAGTCCCTCGCCAAGGAGCTCGGCAAGTTCGGCATCACGGCCAACTCCGTCGCCCCGGGATTCATCGCCACCGACATGACGGCCGCCACCGCGGAGCGCCTCGGCATGGGCTTCGAGGACTTCAAGGCGGCCGCGGCGACCCAGATCCCGGTGCAGCGCGTGGGCGAGCCCGAGGACATCGCCAACGCCGTCGCCTTCTTCACCGGCGAGCAGGCGGGCTTCGTCTCGGGCCAGGTCCTGTACGTGGCCGGCGGACCGCTCAACTGACAGGAAGCACGGAGATGACTGCACAGCAGCAGGAGCAGGCCGGTCGGCAGGACACCGGCAAGGTCGCCCTCGTCACCGGGGCCAGCCGCGGCATCGGCTACGGCATCGCCCGGGCGCTGGTCGCCCGCGGCGACCGCGTCGTGATCACCGGCCGCAACGAGGACACCCTCAAGGAGGCCGTGGCGTCGCTCGGCGCGGGCCGGGCGATCGGCATCGCGGGCAAGGCCCACGACGAGGCCCACCAGGCCGCCGCCGTCGAGCACGCCATGGAGGAGTTCGGCCGGATCGACTACCTGGTCAACAACGCCGGGACGAACCCCGTCTTCGGCCCCATGGCCGAGCTCGACCTGGGCGTCGCCCGCAAGGTCTTCGAGACCAACGTGATCTCCGCCCTCGGATTCGCCCAGCAGACCTGGCGGGCCTGGCAGAAGGACAATGGCGGGGCGGTGGTCAACATCGCGTCGGTCGCCGGGATCTCCGCCTCCCCGTTCGTCGGGGCGTACGGCATGAGCAAGGCGGCGATGGTCAACCTCACGCTCCAGCTCGCTCACGAGTTCGCCCCGGGGGTGCGCGTCAACTCCATCGCCCCTGCCGTCGTCAAGACCAAGTTTGCCGCCGCCCTCTACGAGGGACGCGAGGAGGAGGTCGTGGCCTCGTACCCGCTCGGCCGTCTCGGGGTCCCCGAGGACATCGGGGGAGCGGCCGCGTTCCTGCTCTCGGACGCCGCCGCGTGGATCACCGGGCAGACCCTCGTCGTGGACGGCGGGATCTTCCTCAACGCGGGTTTCTGAGCGGCACCAGGCCGTAGCGGACAGGGACGAGGGGCGGGCAGGGGGTCTCGGATCGGTCGTTGTCAGTGGTCACCGGTAAGTTCTCCGACGAGAACGGAACGAACCCCGGAGGTTGTTGACGTGACCGTCACCGACGTGCTGCCCCAGTCCTGGCACGGTGTCCTCGCCGAGGAGCTGGACAAGCCCTACTTCAAGGAGCTCACCGACTTCGTGGAGGAGGAGCGCACGAAGGCACCGGTGTACCCGCCGCGCGGGGAGGTCTTCGCAGCCCTGGAGGCCACGCCGTACGAGCAGGTGAAGGTCCTCATCCTCGGCCAGGACCCGTATCACGGCGCGGGCCAGGGCCACGGCCTGTGCTTCTCGGTCCGGCCGGGCGTGAAGACCCCGCCCTCCCTGCGGAACATCTACAAGGAGATGCGCGAGGAGCTCGGCTACGACGTCCCGGACAACGGCTACCTCCAGCCGTGGGCCGAGCAGGGCGTCCTGCTGCTCAACGCCGTGCTGACGGTCCGCGGCGGGGAGCCCAACTCCCACAAGGGCAAGGGCTGGGAGAAGTTCACCGACGCGGTCATCCGCGCCGTGGCCTCCCGGCCCGACCCGGCCGTCTTCGTGCTCTGGGGCAACTACGCCCAGAAGAAGCTGCCGCTGATCGACGAGTCCCGGCACGTCGTCGTCAAGGGCGCCCACCCCTCGCCGCTGTCGGCCAAGAAGTTCTTCGGCAGCCGCCCGTTCAGCCAGATCAACGAGGCCGTCGCGGCCCAGGGCCACGAGCCGATCGACTGGCGGATCCCGGACCTGGCGGCCGTGCCGGCGCTCTGACCGGATCCCGGCCGGGGCCCGCGGGCGGGCAGCGTGCCCACCCGCCCCGGCCGCACGGCGGCGGCGCGTCAGTGCCCGTACACCGAGTCGCAGATCCGGGAGGCGTCGCCGCCCTGCTGCCAGCGCCCGTGCTGCCGGCCCATGGCGCAGACGTTGTTGTTACGGGGGTTGGTCCGGGCACGGGGCGCGGGCGCGGGTGCCGGGGGTGGCGCCTGCGCGGGCGGCGGGGCTTCCTGCCGGGATGCGGACGCGGGCGGGGAATCGGCGGTGTGCTGCTGCTCCGGCGGCGGAGCGGGAGCGGGCACCTCGCTCTGCGGGAACGAGGGGCTGAAGTCCGGGGAGGCGGGCCGGTCCGGCGAGGCCCAGGAGCGGCCCGCCCTCCGGGGCGGGTGCGGGAGCCACGGGGAGCCGGCGGAGCGCGACGGCTCCGCTCCGTCGCGGGACGGGCCCGGGGGATCACC
Source organism: Streptomyces sp. SCA2-17 (assembly GCF_044336695.1). Classification (NCBI taxonomy): domain Bacteria; kingdom Bacillati; phylum Actinomycetota; class Actinomycetes; order Kitasatosporales; family Streptomycetaceae; genus Streptomyces; species Streptomyces sp. SCA2-17. The sequence continues at coordinate 577,531 of NZ_CP117521.1, read as the reverse complement.
GAAGCCGAAGGTCCCCGGCGGGCCTCCGTCGCCGCGGAGCCGGAAGCCGCCGGAGGGGGCGATCGCGCCCTCGGGCCCCGGGGCGCCCCCGGGCGTGGCGGCTGCCGGCTCCTGCCCGGGGCTCTGCGGGCCGCCCGCGCCGTCCGGGCCGATGGTGATCAGGCCCTCGCGGGCCCGGCCCGGCGCGGGGTCGCCCGGCCGGGAGTGGCCCGGGGGGCGGGGCGGTGAGTGGGAGGCGGGCGGCTGGGAGACGGACACGCACCCGGCGGCCGCCATCGCCACCGCCGCCATGACCGTCGCTGCAGGCAGTCGATGCACTCGCTCAACTCTGCTCTGCGGCCGCCCGCGTTGGGAATTCCCCGCACGGGTGACGCGCGATCATGTGTCCGTAGGGCTCAGGCCCCGGTCGCCCCGTCGATCCGCTCGCGGATGAGGTCGGCGTGGCCGTTGTGGCGCGCGTACTCCTCGATCATGTGGATGTAGATCCACCGGAGGTCGAACTCCTTGTTGCGGTGCGGGGCGAAGCCGCGGTCGTCCAGCGAGCGCCCGCGCGCCGCCTCCCGGGCCGCGGCGATCTCCGCCTGCCAGGTGGCGTAGGCCTCCTCCCAGCTGTCCGCCTCCGTGACCTCCATGTCCCGGTCCAGGTCCTCGTCGGAGTAGTAGATCGGCCCGGCCTCCTCGCGGGCCAGGCACCGGCGGAACCAGGCGCGCTCGACCTCGGCCATGTGCCGGACGAGACCCATGAGGCTCATCGGGGACGGTGGTGCGGACGCCTCGCGCAGCTGCGCTTCGTCCAGGCCCGCGCACTTCAGGGCCAGCGTGGCGCGGTGGAAGTCGAGCCAGCTCTCCAGGGCGGTGCGCTCGTCGGCGATGGTGGGGGGTTCGGGGCGTTCAGTGGTGACCATGGCGGTCATCCTCCTGCCCATCCGCCCGCCCCGCCACGGGTTTTCCCGCCCCCGGCGCTCTCCGCGAGCATGCCGCGCAACAGCTCACCGACGCTCGCCCTCAGCTCCTGCCTGGTGGGCACCCGGTCGTGGTACGGGCCCGCGGTGCAGGTGAACAGCAAGCCGTCGGACCACGCGCCGAGCGACAGTGCGTGCCGTTCCGGCTCGGCGGACCCGGCCGCCGCCATCAGCTCCGCCATCAGATCCCGGAATCCCTGCCCCGAGGCGTCGTAGATCGCCCGCAGCTCCGGCCGCCGCGATGCCTCCAGCGCGAGCTCGAAGCGCGCGACGGTGTGCTCCCGCCGGTGGACCAGGAGCCGGTGCAGCACGGCCGCGATCGCGTCCGCCAGTGCGCCGAGCCCCTCCGCCGGGCCGGGGAACTCCGCCGGGGTGAGGATCTCCGCATCCCGCCGGGCGAGCTGTCGCACCGTCAGCTCCAGGAGCGCGAGGCGGGTGCGGGCGTGGTTGGAGGTCGATCCGGGTGGCAGCCCCGCCGCCTCGTCCACCGCCCGGTGCGTCAGCCCGCGCATGCCGCGCTCGGCGATCAGGGCGAGGGCGGCGTCGGCGATGAGCACGGTACGGGGCGCGGGTGCCTCGGCAGAGCGTCCGGCGGGGGCGGAGGCGCCGGCAGGGACGGGAGGGGAGGGGTTCTCGGCGGGCATGGTCCCCAACCTACCGCTCGCACTACAGAGGTAGTGCGCGTAACTACATCCGTAGTAGCCTGAAGGCACTACACCCGTAGTGGCTGAAGGGAATGACCATGCCCGCACCCCGCGCCGTCGTCATCGGCGGCGGAATCGGCGGTCTCACCGCCGCTGCCGCCCTGCACCACCAGGGATGGGACGTCACCGTCCTCGAACGCGCCGCCGCACTCGAACCCGTGGGCGCCGGCATCGCCCTCGCCGCCAATGCCCTGCGCGCCCTCGACACCTTCGGTGCCGGCGAGGCCGTCCGTGCCCTGTCCGGCTGGCAGGCTGACGGCGGGCTGAGGCTGCCCGGCGGCCGGTGGCTCTCCCGTACGAGCAACGAGGCGGCGGCCCGGCGCTTCGGCGGCCCGGTCATCGTGGCCCACCGCGCCGACCTCGTCGCCGTCCTCGCTTCCCACCTCCCCGAGGGCAGCGTCCGCACCGGCAGCCCCGCCGCCCTCGCCGACCCGGGCGGCCCCGGCCGCCCCGCCCGCGTCACCACCCCCGGCGGAGAGCTCGAAGCCGACCTCGTCGTGGCGGCCGACGGCATTCGCTCGGCCACCCGGACCCTCCTCTTCCCCGGCCACCCCGGCCCCGTCTACGCCGGGTTCACCGTCTGGCGCGTCGTCGTCCCCCGCCCCGCCGGGCCCTTCCCCGCCCACGAGACCTGGGGGCGCGGCTCGGTCTGGGGCACGGTCCCGCTGCACGACGGCCGCGTCTACGCCTATGCCCAGGCCAACGCCCCCGCCGGGGGCCGGTCGCCCGACGGCGAACTGAACGAGCTGCGCCGCCGCTTCGGCGGCTGGCACCACCCCGTCCCCGCGATCCTCGCCGCCGCCGACCCCGCCGCCGTCCTGCGCAACGACGTCCACCACGCCACGACCCCCCTGCCCGCCCATCACCGCGGACGGGTCGTTCTCCTCGGCGACGCCGCCCACCCCATGACCCCCAACCTCGGCCAGGGCGGCTGCCAGGCCGTCGAGGACGGCGCCGTCCTCGGCCTCCTCCTCGCCGCAGGCGCAGCCGGCCTCGACGACGCCCTGAGCGCCTACACCGCCCAGCGCCTCCCGCGGACCACGGAGGTCGTCCGCCGCTCCGCCCGGATCAGCCGGCTGGCCTCCCTCTCCGCCCCGCCGGCCGTGGCCCTGCGCGCGGCCGCTCTCGCCGTCGCCGACCTCTGCGGCCCGCGCGTCGTCCTCCGCAGTCACGACGGCATAGCGGACTGGCACCCTCCCGTACACCCGTATGCTTCCCAAACGAAGGCACGTACCAGGGAGGCGCTGTGAAGGTCGGCTGCATCGGGCTCGGGGACATCGCGCAGAAGGCGTACCTTCCGGTACTCGCCGCTCAGCCCGGGGTCGAACTCCACCTCCACACCCGCACCGCCGCCACCGTCCAGCGCGTCGCCGGCATCCACCGCATCCCGGACGCGCAGTGCCACACCGAGCTGGACTCCCTGCTCGCGGCCGGCCTCGACGCGGCCTTCGTCCACGCGGCGACCGCCGCCCACCCCGGGCTCGTCACCCGCCTCCTCGAAGCGGACGTCCCGGTCTACGTCGACAAGCCCCTGGCCTACGACCTCGCCACGAGCGAGCGGCTCGTCGAGCTCGCCCGCGACCGGGGGGTGAGCCTGGCCGTCGGCTTCAACCGCCGCTACGCACCCTGCTACACCCAGTGCCTCGACCACCCGCGCGACCTGATCCTGATGCAGAAGAACCGCATCGGGCTCCCCGAGGACCCGCGCACGCTGGTGCTCGACGACTTCATCCACGTCGTCGACACCCTCCGCTTCCTCGTCCCCGGCGCCGTCGACCACGTGGACGTCCGGGCCCGGGTCCGCGACGGCCTCCTGCACCACGTCGTGCTCCAGCTCTCCGGCGACGGCTTCACGGCCATCGGCACCATGAACCGGATGAGCGGCTCCGCCGAGGAGGTCCTGGAGGTCGCCGGGCAGGACACCAAGCGGCAGGTGGTCAACCTCGCCGAGGTGATCGACCACAAGGGGCAGCCCAGCATCCGCCGCCGCGGCGACTGGGTGCCCGTCGCCCGCCAGCGCGGCATCGAGCAGGCCGTCCTCGCCTTCCTCGACGCCGTACGGGCGGGCAAGCACCTGGACGCCGAGGACGCGCTGCGCACCCACGAGCTCTGTGAACGCGTCGTCAGGGCCGCTCTGGAGCAGGCTTCCTGACCCTCCGTCGGACCGCTGCGCAGCCTCCGGCGGCGCACGTGCCGGCCAGCATCGCCACGGAGGCCAGGACGACCCAGTCCCCGTACCGCACGTAGGGGCTGGTGCCACCGGCCAGCGGCACCTCGCGGACGACGGCCGTGCTGCGGTCCGTGCCGAGCGGCGGGCCGACCGCCTTGCCCCGCGGGTCCGCCACCGTGCTCACTCCGGTCAGCGTCGCGTGCACCACCGGCCGCCAGGTCTCGGCGGCCCGCAGCGCTGCAAGTGAGGCGTGCTGCCGCGGGGCCCAGCCGTTCTGGAACGTCGACGTGGAGGACTGCGCGACGATCACCTGGGCGCCGTCGCGCGCCAGTTGCCGGCTCATGTCGGGGAACGCAGACTCGAAGCACACCAGCGGGCCGACCCGCAGGCCCCGCGGCGCGGCGGGGGACGCCGGCAGCCGCATCACCACCTGGTGGTCGCCGCGCTTGCGGTCCTCGCCCGCCGCCTTGCCCACGGAGGTGGCCCAGCCCAGCAGCGAGCGCGCCGGCACGTACTCCCCGAACGGCACGAGCCGCATCTTGTCGTAGCGGTCCCCGGTCGGCCCGCCGGGGCCGACGAGCACCGAGCTCTTGAAGATGCCGCGCCGGTCCGAGCGGCGCGCGTCCACGTTGACCAGCAGGTCCGCGCCCACCGTGCGGGACAGCGCCGTGAGCCGGTCGCGGAGGTCGGGGTGTTCCGTGAGGTCGCCCCCGACGCCGCTCTCGCCCCACACGGCGAGGTCCACCCGCTGCCCGGCCAGCCCCCGGGTGAGCTCCTCCTCGCGCTCGAACCGGCGCTGGACGCTGCCCGTCCCGTCGACGACCCCCGGCTGCACGAGTGCGATCCGGACAGTTCCCGCGGTGCGCGGCGAAGGCGCCCACCTCCACACCCCGGCCACGACCGCTGTAACGGCCACCAGACCGACTAGTCCGGTGATACGCGCGCGAGAAGCCCAAATGACCGTGGAAATCGCGGTGTTGAGGGCCACCAGGAGGAAACTAACCAGCCAGATCCCGCCCACAGAAGCGAGCTTCAGGGCGGGTGCCACCTGCCACTGGCTCGCCCCGAACAGCCCCCATGGGCCGCCCAAATACTCCCATGAACGGGCAAGTTCGACCATCAACCATCCGGAAGGAATGGCGAGAAAGGCCACTGCGGCGCGCACGGGCCCCGGGGAACCGCTCAGCAGTCGCTGCACCAGCACGCCCCACGGCGCCCACAGCAGCCCCAGCAGCGCCGCCAGCACGAGGATGAAGACGTGCAGACTCGGCAGCAGCCAATGGTGCACGGCCAGCAGGAATCCGCCACCGCCGAGCCAGCCGTCGAGCGCCGCCCGCCGCGCGCCCGGCGCCGTGCGGATCAGCGACAGCCAGGGCACGAGGGCCGCGTAGGCCAGCCACCACAGCGAAGGCGTGGGAAAAGTGAGCGCGGGCAGCGCCCCCGCCACCACTGCTGCGGCCGCCCGCGGCCAGGGCCGGGTCAGCAGCCGGGCGTACGGGCCCTCCGGCGGTCGCATCGTCATGGCGTGCCTCCCTGGGCCCGAACCGTCACCGGTGCCGTAGATCATCGATCACTCGTCCGCCCTACGTATGAGCGGTATTCCGGCCAACCCTTGCGTTTTCGAACATCGGAGGATCATGGAAAAAAACTCCGACATCGAGGTGCAATATTCCACTGCCGCCACTCATCGGAAAAGCCCCTTTAGTCGGGTCCGGTCAGAAACGGTCCGAAGTGAGCCGTGCATCCCGCGCTGGAAAGGTGTGACCGGGTATGCGCCGCGGGTTATCCCCGGTCCACCATGGGCAGGTACCGCGCAAAAGTGGACAGGAACGCTGCGAGCCGGCTTGGGGAGGCGCCGTGACGGGCGTGCGAGATCGCATTGCAGTACAGCCCTTGGAGATCGTGCCCTTCTACTGCCCGATAGCGCCGGCGGTTCATCCGTGCATGCGGGAGATCGACCGCACCTCGATCGACTGGATGCTCCAGCAGCAGCTCGACACCTCCGCCCACCAGCGGCAGCGCCTCGCACGGTGCGACTTCGGCGGCCTCACGGCCCGGACCATGCCCTACGGCCGGCCCGGACCGCTCACCGTCGTGGCCAAACTCCACGCCGTGCTGTTCTCCCTCGACGACGCCCTGTGCGACGAGGCGACCGCCACCGCCCACGGCCTGGCGCACACGACCTCCCGCATCATGCGCGTCCTGGAAGCACCGCTGCCCACGTGGCCGGACGACTCGCCCCACGCCGCGGCGCTGCGGACCGTCCGCCTGGAGCTGGCCGGATACGCGACACCGGCCCAGCTGCGCCGCTGGACCGAAGGCATGCGCACCTACCTGACCGGCCTGGTGTGGGAGGCCGCCTGCCGCCGCGACCGGGCCCTGCCGTCCGTGAACGACTACGCCGCCATGTGGATGCGGGCCATCGGCATGGCGCCCTCCACGGCCCTGATGGACATCGCCGGAGGCTACGAGCTCGACGACCGCGACCTGGACCGGCCCGAGGTCCGGGCCCTCACCGAGATGACCTGGACGCTCGTCGCCTGGGACAACGACTTCTACTCACGGAACAAGGAGATCCAGCGTGCCGGCGACAACCTCAACCTGATCGACGTCCTCGCCCAGGAGCGGGGCTGGGAGCCCGCCCGCGCCCAGGAAGAGGCCATGGCGATGCGCGACCGCGTCATGACGCTCTTCCTGCGCTTACGCGAGCAGATCTGGCCCCGGGCCGGAGTGGAGCTGCGCTGCTATCTGGTGGCGCTGGGCCACTTCGTCCGCGGGCACCTGGACTGGGCCTCGGACTGCGCCCGCTACCAGGACCCGTACGGGACCGCCGCCGGCACGGAGTGGTGGAAACCGGTCCCGTCGGACGACAGCCCGGACCCGCTGCCCGTTCCCGCCATCGCCTGGTGGTGGGACCAGCTCGACTCCGGCCGCTACCGGCGCAGCAGCAGCCGGCGCAGCGACCTCCACCACGAGCGCCGCGAACCGGAGGCCTCCGGGGCGTCGGCGCTGACCGGAGGCGCCGGGGGGATGGCGGGCTGCTCGGCCCTTACCGGCTGAGCCGGGGCGGGCGGCTCCGGCGCGGGCGTCACCGTCTCCTCGGGAGGCAGCGGCGCCCGCGCTGTGAACCGGACCGGCAGCCCGGTCAGGTGACGGGACATCAGGGTGGAGCGGTAGGTCAGCTCCGACTCCTCCACCGCGAGGGTGAGGTCCGGCAGCCGCAGCATCAGGGCGTCGATGCCCTCGCCCGCGATCGCCCGGCCCACGTCCTGCCCGGGGCATTCGTGCTGCCCCCCGCTGAAGGCCAGGTGCGAGCGGTTGCCGTGGACGGGGGCGTCGGGGTCGGGGCGGATCACCGTGTCCATGTTGGCGGCGGCCAGCCCCAGGACCAGGGCGTCCCCCTCCTTGATCTGCTGGCCCGCCAGCTCCGTGTCCTGCGTCGCCCAGCGGCCCAGGATCGCGATGAACGGCGGCTCGTCCCACAGGACCTGCTCGACCGCGTCCGGCAGCGTCATGTGCCCGCCCGCCAGGGAGGCCTGGAAGCGGTGGTCGGTGAGCACCATCTTCAGGGTGTTCGCGATGAGGTTCGCCGTGGTCTCGAAGGCGGCGATCAGCACCAGCCGCAGGTGCTGCTGCACCTCGTCGTCCGACAGCCCGGCGGGGTGCTCCAGCAGCCAGCTGGTGAAGTCGGCGCCCGGCTCGACGCGCTTGCGCGCCACCAGCTTGCGCAGCGTCTCCTGGACGAACTCGTTGCTCGCGATCGCCGTCTCGGTGCCCTTGATCATGTCGCGGGCGGCGTTGACCAGCTGGGGGCTGTAGGCCTCCGGCATGCCCAGCAGCTGTGTCATCGCCATCATCGGCAGCTGCTCGGCGAACTCGTGCACCAGATCGGCCCGGCCCGAGGCGCAGAAGCGGTCGACGAGCTGGTTCGCGTACTGGGTGACGTGGCGGCGGATGCCGCGCTTGTCGAAGCGGGCGATGCTGTCGTTGACGGCGCCGCGCCAGCGCTCGTGCTGCCGCCCGTCGGCGAAGACGCAGATCGGCTGCCAGGTGGTGATCGGCGCCAGCGGGTGGGTCGGGGCCACGCGGCCCTCGCGCGCCTCGATCCACCGCCGGGAGTCGCGGGAGAAGCGCGAGGGGGTGCGCGCCACGTCGAGGTTCTCGCGGTAGCCGAGGACGAGCCAGGCCGGGACGTCGTCGTGCAGCAGGACGGGCGCCACCTGGCCGTGCTTCTGGCGCAGCCGCTCGTACAGCGCCATCGGGTCGGCCTCGGCCTCCGGGCCGTAGAGCCGGGTGACGCCCCCGGGGCCGGTGGCGTGCGCGGGGCACTGCGGGGGAGGAGCGGCCGGGGAGGTGGTGCGGGGGCGTTCGTAAGGCAAGGTCACTGGTGCTCCGTGGAGGCGGTGGTGAGCGTGTAGAGGTAGCGCATGAGGGTGAGCAGGGTGTCGCGGCAGGACGCGCGGTCGCGGGCATCGCAGTCGACCATGGGCACCGAGTCGTCGAGGTCCATGGCCGCCCGGAGCTGCTCCATCGGGTATTCGGGGGCCTGGGGGAAGCGGTTGACGCCGACGACGAACGGCACTCCCCTCTCCTCCAGGCGCCCGATGACGTCGTAACTGACGTCCATGCGGCGGGTGTCGAGGAGGACGACCGCACCGAGGGCGCCCTCGAACAGGCCGTTCCACAGGAACCAGAAGCGCTCCTGGCCGGGGGTGCCGAACAGATACAGCACCAGCTGGTCGTTGATGCTGATCCGGCCGAAGTCCATGGCCACGGTCGTCTCGGTCTTGTGCTCGATCCCGGCGATGTCGTCCACGCCGACACCGGCCTGGGTCATCGTCTCCTCGGTGGTCAGCGGCCGGATCTCGCTGACGGAGCCCACCAGGGTCGTCTTGCCGACCCCGAACCCGCCGACGATGACCACCTTGACGGCCGCGGTGGCCGAGGCCGGCAGCACGTCCTCGCTGCGCGGCCCCGCATAGGTCTCCAGCCCCGGGGAGTCAGAGCTTCTGTAGTCCATTCATCACCGCCTCCAGAAGTTGTACGTCGGGCAGCGCCGCCGCCGGGACCGGCGGGCGGGCCTCCACGTGGCGGCCCGCCACCAGCTCGGTGAGCAGCAGGGTCAGGGTGCTGACCGGCAGCTCCAGATAGGCCGATATCTCGGCGACGGAGAGCGGGTAGTCGCACATCCTGACGATGGCGGCGTGCTCGGGCTGCAGGCCGGGGTCGGCCTCCGACCGGGAGACGATCAGCGTCACCAGGTCGAGCTCCGTCTTCCGCTCCGCGCGGGCCTGGCCTCCGGTGAGGATGTACAGCCGGTCGGGGCTGCCGGGCGCCGTCGGGGAGCCGGGTCCCTCCGCGCTCATGTCACCGACCCGCCGACCCGCGGCGGGCTGGTGAGGTGCGAACCGATGCGGGCCACCAGGTCCCGCATCCGCATGCCCATCAGCTCGGCGTCCACGTCGTCGTCGGCCAGGACCGCCAGGAAGGCCCCGGCCCCGGCGGCCATCAGATAGAAGAACCCGCCGTCGACCTCGATCACGACCAGGCGCATCTGCCCGTCCCCGTGCGGGAATTCACCGGCGATCGCCGTCGAGAGGCTCTGCAGCCCGGCACAGGCGGCGGCCAGGCGGTCGGCGGCGTCCGGATCGGTGCCGTGCTGAGCCATGCGCAGGCCGTCCGAGGACAGCACGATCACGTGGCGGGTCTGCGGAACACTGGTTGCCAGGTCCTTGAGCATCCAGTCCATGTTGAACCGCGGCTGCGTCACTTGGCTACTCTTCCTTGTCCGACGGGATATCACTGTTCACCCGGCCGGGGTCCGGCTCCAGGGACTCCCCGTTGATGCCGCGGTTGAAGGCGGCCAGCCACATCCCGGGCTGCTTGGGGGCCTCTTCCGGAGCGGCCGGCGCGGCGGGCGGGGCCGGCGGCCGGTCCCGCCGTTCGGCCGCGCCCCGGCCGAACGGGAGCGGCGCGGGGCCGCGGCGGCGCCGCCGCTGCGGCAGCCCGCTGTCGCCGAGCGGCGGCGGGATGGGGTGCTCCATCATCGGCGGAGGCGTCTGCGGAGCGGGCGGGGGGATCTTCTGGCCCGGGCGGCGCTTGGACTTGATGGGCGGCAGCTTGGCCGCGCGGGCGATGTCGCCGCCGGGGTGCTTGCTGGCGGTGATCAGGTCCATGGGGATGACGAGCACGGCCCGGACCCCGCCGTAGGCGGAGGGGCGCAGCGACACCAGGAAGTTGTACGTACGGGCGAGCCGGCTGACCACCGCGAGGCCGAGCCGCGGCGCCTCGCCCAGGTCGTCGAGGTCGAGGTCGCCCTCGCGGGACAGGACGCGGTCGGTGCGGCGGCGCGCCTCGTCGGTCAGGCCGACGCCGGCGTCCTCGATCTCGACCGCGATGCCGGACTGGATGTCCACGGCGGTCAGGTGCACGCGGGTCTGCGGCGGGGAGTAGCGGGTGGCGTTGTCCAGCAGCTCGGCCAGGGCGTGGATGACCGGCTCGACGGCGGGCCCGACGACGGCGACGTCGGCCACCGAGTGGAGGTCGACGCGGCGGTACTCCAGGATCCGCGACATGGCGCCGCGCAGCACGTTGTAGAGGGGGATCTCGTTCTTCCACTGGCGGCCGGGGCGGGAGCCGCCGAGGACGGCGATGCTGTCGGCGAGGCGGCCGGTCAGGGCGTTGCCGTGGTCGAGGTGGAGGAGATCGCCGAAGACGTCCGGATCGTTTCCGTGCTTGTGCTCCATCTCCCGGACGTCGTAGGCCTGTTGGTGGACGATGGCCTGCATGCGGCGGGCGATGTTGACGAAGGCGCGCTGCGCGGCGTCGCGCAGCCCTTCCTCCGCCTGCACGGCCTCGATGACGGACTTCAGCACGGACCGGTGGGCGGCCGCGTAGCCGGGTTCGAGGTCGTGGACGGGGAGGGTGTGGCGGAGCACGACCTCGGTGGGGGCGCCGCGCTGGAGCAGGTGGACGGCCCGGGGCAGCAGCTCCTTGGCCAGCCGCCGGGTCTCCGCTTCGTGCTGGTCGAGCTGGTACCGCAGGGCGGCCTCCTGCTCGGTGCAGCGCCGCCGCAGGGCCGCGATGACCCGTCCCCGCCGGGCGGCCTCGGAGCTTGCCAGCGCCACCGCGACCGTGGCGGACGCTCCGCACCAGGCCACGGGCACGCGGGCGTCGGGAGCGGCGGCGAGGACCGCCGCTGCCGTGCACACGGCCAGGACCAGGGGGGAGATCAGCCATATCAGCGCGGAGACGGGCCGCCGTTGAACTGACGAGCCGGTACCAACCATCGGGATCCTCGGAACTCTTAAGAGGGCGTATCTGCATCGGGGCCCGGCGCGGGGTATTCCCCGGATGTCTGCCGCGGGGAACGGCGCGGGCGCAGCACTTGTGCGCACCGTGAAGTAGTCGCCACAACCCGCTGCGCGACATGGAGCGTAGCCGGTCGCGCGGGGCTCCGGCGCGAAGTTGTCATATTCCCGGATCGGCCTGACGCGGGAATTCGAAAGGCTCCATAATGGCCTCGCGCTTCGAATTCCGAATGTGTTTACGAAACGTATGAATATGTGTTCGGCGTACGTGGGGCGTGTTTCCCCTGTGGTCCCCGTGCTGCGCGGAGGCGCCGGAGGCGGCCGGGGCGAGGTCACGCTCCCGGGTGGTCCGTCTGCCGAACCCTGCCCCTGGCCTCACGGACGGGGCTAGGCTCGCCCCACCACATCTTCCGGGGAGACAACGCCATGTCAGGGCATCAGCGTGAACAGAACGCATCCGCCGCCCTGTTCGAGCGGAAGCTCGAGCTGCAAGCCGCCGTTGACGCGGTGCGAAGGCTGTGCGGGACCGAGACCGAAGGGCGGCCCCGGATCGGCGGCCTGCTGCTCTACCGGGGCGAAGCAGGCCTGGGGAAAACGGCGTTGCTCGCCGAGGCGCGCAGGAAGGCCATGGCGGAGGAGAAGTGCACCGTCCTCTTCGCCCGCGGCAGCGAGTCCACGCAGCCCGTCCCCTTCCACGTCGTCCGCCAGCTGTTCCAGCCGGTGCTGGCGCCGATCTCCGAGACCGACCGCAAGGAGCTGCTCGCCGGCTGGCACGAGATCGCGGGCCCCGCGCTGGGCATCGTCCCGCCGGTCGGCCAGCAGGACCCGCAGGGCGTCCGCGACGGCATCGACTTCCTCGTGACCAAGCTCGCCCGCCGCCCGGAGCCCCTGGTGATGCTGATCGACGACGCGCACTGGGCCGACGCCGAATCCCTCACCTGGCTCGGGTACTTCGCCGCGCGGCTGCGCGAGACGCCCCTGCTCGCCGTCATCTCCTACCGCCCCGAGGAGCTGACCGAAGCCGCGCCCATCTTCCACGACCTGGTCGCCACGCGCGGCGCCCGCCCCGTGGAGCTGCGCCCCCTCACGCCGGAATCGGTCAGCCGGCTGGTGTGCGACTCCTTCCCGGAGCCTTGCGAGGCTCCTTTCTGCCGTGAGGTCTGGGCCGTCACCGGCGGAAACCCCTACGAGACCGTCGAGTTGATCGCCAAGGCCAAGGAGCGGGGCCTCAAACCGGTCGAGGAGTCGGCCGCTCTCCTGCGCGACCTCGGTGCCGCGTCCCGCGGCAGCGGGCTGGTGGCCCGCCTGGAGCGGCTGGGCCCCGCCGTCACCCGCTTCGCCTGGGCGTCGGCCGTCCTCGGCACCGAGATCCAGCCGTCCCTGGCCGCCAACCTCGCGGGCATGGGCCCGGCCCAGGCCGCCGAGTGCGCCGACAAGCTGCGCCACGCTCGTATCCTCGCCGGCGCCATCGACCTCGAATTCGTCCACCCCCTGATCGCGACCGCCATCTACGCCTCGATCCCGCCCGCCACCCGCACCGCCATGCACGGGCAGGCGGCCTGGTCCGTCACCGAGGCGGGCCTGGGCGCCGCTGCGGCCTCGCGCCACCTGCTGGAGGTCCACCCCGACCACGACTCCGAGCTGGTCGAGCAGCTGCGCGTCGCCGCCCGCGAGCACCTGGCGGTCGGCGCGCCCGACGCGGCCCGCCGCTGCCTGGAGCGCGCCCTTCAGGAGCCGCCGCCCGAGGAGGAGCGGGCCGCGGTCCTCTACGAGCTGGGCTGCTCCGCGCTGCTCACCTCGCCGCCGACCACCGTCAACCACCTCAAGACAGCGCTCTCCCTGCCGCACCTCACCGAGGAGCTGCGCCTCGAGGCCACCTACCGGCTCTCCCAGGCCTACGCCCACAACAGCCAGCTGCGCGAGGCCGCCGCGGTCGTCAAGGAGCAGGCCGACCGCACCCCGCCCGGCCCCGGGCGGATGCGCCTCCAGGCCGCGCACTATCTGTGGCAGGGCATCCAGGTGGAGGAGCAGGACTCGCTGGCGCGTTCGCGCCGCATCGCGGAGCTCGCCGAGCGCCTCCCCGGCCGGGACAACACCGAGCGCACCCTGCTCGCGCTGCGCGGCTTCGACGGCATGATCCGCGGTGAGGACGCCGTGCAGGTGGTCGAGAACGTCAAGCGCGCCCTCGTGGAGGGCCGGCTCGCCGACGGCATGGGCTGGACCAACACCGAGTGGGGCTTCGAGGTCCCCAGCATCATCGGCATCACCCTCGCCTACACCGACCGGCTCGACCAGGCCGAGGAGCTCTTCAAGGAGGCCGTGACGGCTTTCGAGGTCTCCGGCTGGAGCGGTGGGCACCTCGCCTTCGCGCACGACTTCCTGGGCCTGGTCTTCCGCCGCCGCGGCGAGCTGGACGAGGCCGAGGCGTTCCTGCGCGAGGGGCTGCGGCTGGGCAAGCGCCTCGGCCCGGGCCTGCCGATCCACTGGGACGGCGCGTGCCTGCTGATCGACACCCTGCTGGCCCGCGGCCGGGTCGACGAGGCCCAGGCCTTCGCCGAGGAGAACGGTTTCCGGGCGCCGTACACCCCCGCCATCGTGCTGCCCGACGCCGCGTCCCTGGCCGGGCGGCTGCTGCTCGCCCAGGGCCGTAAGAAGGAAGCGATCGCGGAGCTGGAGGCCGCCGGGCGCAAGCTGGAGGAGCGCGGCCGGCACAACACCATCTGGGCTCCGTGGGCGCTCGACCTGGCCGTCGCCGTGGCCGACGAGGACCCGGAGCGGGCCCGTACGCTCGCCGACAAGGCGGTCCGGCACGCGGCGGTGTTCGGCACGGACACGGCGGTCGGCGACGCCCTGCGCCGGGCGGCCCTCGTCGCCGAGCCGCACGAGGCCCTGGTGAAGCTGGAGAAGGCCGTGGTGCACCTGCGCCGCTCGCCGTGCAAGTACGAGCTCACGGAGGCCCTGGTCGCCCACGGCGTGGCGCTGCTGGGGGCCGGGAAGCTGCCCGAGGCGGCCGAGCGGCTGCGGGAGGGCCTGGAGACGGCCGAGCAGTGCGCGGCGGACGGGCTGATGGAGACCGCCCGGAAGGCTCTTGCCTCGGCGGTCTGCGAGGGCGTCGCACCGGCGGGTGACACGGTGCGGTGAGCGGGGCGGGTCCGCGCCGATGCTGATCGGCGCGGACGGGCCGGGCCGGGGTCACGAGGCGGCGCGGCGGCCGCTCTTCTTGGTCGCCGCCGTCTTCTTGGCGGTCTTGGCCGTGGTGCTCTTGGCGGTGGTCTTCCTGCCCGTGGAGGCGGTGGAGGCCGCCGCCGTCTTCTTGGCGGCCGTGCGCTTCCGCGGCTCTGCCGTCTTCTTGGCGGTGCCGCGGGCCGTCTTCCCTGCCGGGGCCGTCTTCTTGGGGCCCCGCCCCGGCCGTTCGGCCTTTTCGCCGGGCTTGCGCGCCGCGCTGTCGATGGAGGCCTGGAGGGCGGCCATCAGGTCGATGACGTTGTCCGGCGCGGGTGCCGTCTCCTTCTTGGGGACCGGGCGGTCGGACAGGTGGGCGTTGATGAGCTCGCCCAGGGCGATCTCGTACTCGTCCTCCAGCTCCTCCAGGTCGAACTCCTCGGAGAGGGTGTCCATCAGGCTCGTGGCCATCTTCAGCTCCTGCGGCCGCACCGTGACCGAGGAGGGCGGGGCCAGGTCGCCGGCGTCGCGGATCTCGTCCGGCCAGTACATGGTGTGCAGCGTGAGCAGGTCGCCGTGGACCCGCAGCAGGGCCAGGGACTCCCGGGTGCGCAGTGCGATCTTGGTGACGGCGACGCGCTCGGTCTGCTTGAGGGTCTCGCGGAGCAGGACGTAGGGCTTGTTGGCCGCCGCGCTCTCGGGCGCGAGGTAGTAGCCGCTGGACAGCTGGAGGGGGTCGATCCTGCCGGAGTCGACGAAGGCCAGCACGTCGATGAGCTTCTTGCTGGGCAGCGGCAGACCGGCCAGCTCGTCCTGGGTGACGACGGCGGTGTGCCCCTCGTCGTCCTGGTAGCCCTTGGCGATGTGCTCGTAGTCGACCTGCTCGTCGCAGACCTCGCAGACGCGCTTGAGGTGGATCCGGCCGCCGTCCTTGTCGTGGACCTGGTGCAGCCGGACGCCGTGTTCCTGGACGGCGGCGTAGAGCCGCACCGGCACGGACACCAGTCCGAAGCCGATCGCACCTTTCCACATGGTCCGCATAGTTTTATCCCTCCACGGGGAATTCCTACCTTATGTCTGTCTCTCCCGAGCGGCAGGCGGTGGAGATCGAGGGCCACCGGCTGGCCCTGACCCACCTCGACCGGGTGCTGTTCCCCGCGTCCGGCCACACCAAGGCGCAGGTCCTGCGGTACTACGCGCGGATCGCCCCGGTGATGGTGGCGCACACGGCCGACCGGCCCGCCTCGTTCGTCCGCGCCCCGGAGGGCCCCGCCGGGCAGAGCTGGATCGCCAAGAACCCGCCCGGCGGAGTGCCCCGCTGGGTGCGGGTGGTGCCCGTGGAGCACCGCGAGGGCGTCACCGAGCAGGTCGTGCTCGACACCACGGCCGCCCTGGTCGCGCTCGCCAACCTCGGCGCGTACGAGGTACACGTCCCGCAGTGGACCGCGACCGCGGGCCCCGACGGCCACGACCGGCTCGTCCTCGACCTGGACCCCGGCCCCGGCACCGACCTCGTGGTCTGCTGCCGGGTGGCCCAGCGGCTGCGCCAGCTCCTCGACGACGACGGCCTCACCGCCCACGCCGTCGTCTCCGGCTCCAAGGGCCTGCACCTGTACGCACCCGTGTACGCGGCGGCCGGGCGGGCGGCGGGCGGCTACGCCAAGGAGCTGGCGGCCCGCATGATGGGGGAGCACCCGGGGCTGGTCGTCGTGTCGATGGCGCGCGTCGAGCGCCGGGGGAAGGTGCTCATCGACTGGTCGCAGAACGCGAGCGCCAAGACCACGGCCGCCCCGTACACCGTGCGGCTGCGGGAGGGCGCCCCCGGCGTCGCCGCCCCGGTCACCTGGGACGAGGTCGCCGCGTGCCGGGACCCGGCCGACCTCGCCTTCACCCCCGAGCAGGTGCTGGACCGGGCGGAGACGTACGGCGACCTGCTGGCCCCGCTCACCGGCGACGCCACCCGCGCGCACCTCCCGTAACGGCCCGCGTCAGCCGAGCCGGGTCAGGTCGGGCCGCAGCCGGTGCCACACGGGGTGGCGGAGGCGGCCCGCGGACGTCCACCCGGAGAAGACGACCTCGGCGACGAGCCGGGGCTCGACCCAGTGCGCCCCCGGCACGTCCACGGGCCCCGAGAACGGCGGGTCCGCACGTGGGATCACCGACAGGTACCGGGCGAGGTCCCGGCGTTCGCGCTCCGACAGCCCCGACCCCACGGACCCCGCGTACCGCAGCCCGCCCGGCTCCTCCACTCCCGCGAGGACCGCGCCGGGCAGCCCGGACAGTGCCCCGCGGCCCTCCGCCCAGCCCCCGATGACCACGTCGATCGTGACGACGTGCTTGGTCTTGCGCCATTCGGAGGACCGGATGCCGGGGGTGTAGACGGAGGTGAGCTTCTTCGCCACGACGCCCTCGAACCCGCCTTCGAGCGTGGCGTGCCAGGCCTGCTGCGCGTGGCCCGCCACGTACGCCGGCACCGACCAGGCGGGGCCCGCGAGGCCCAGGCCCTCCAGGACGGCCCGCCGCTCGGCGTAGGGCAGGTCCAGCAGGGACCGGCCGCCGAGGTGCAGGACGTCGAAGAGCATGAGGCGGACGGGGTACTCCGCCGCGAGGCGGGCCGCGCGGCGCGCGTCGGTGACGCCCATGCGGCGCTGGAGCAGGCCGAAGTCCGGCCGCCCGGCCTCGTCGAGGACGACGATCTCGCCGTCGAGGACCGCGGGCCGGCCGTGCAGGTGCCCGCCCAGGGCCCGCAGCTCGGGGTAGGTGACGCCGGCGTCGTTGCCGGCCCGGGTGACCGGCCGTACGGTGCCGTCGCCCGCGACGCCCACGACCAGGCGGATGCCGTCCCACTTGACCTCGAACGCCCAGGCCGCTTCCTCGCCCGCGGCCGGCAGCGGCCCCGGTGTCGCGAGCATCGGGCGGATCGCGGGCGGCGCGGCCGGGGCGCGCCCGGCGGTCGGGGACATCGCCCGCCGCCTACCGCTGGCCCCGCTTGTCCCGCGTCCATTCCAGCAGCTCGGACGCGGTCCACGTGGTGATGATCCGCTCGGCGGGCACCCCGCACTCCTCGGCCCGGGCGCAGCCGTGGATCTGCCAGTCGAGCTGGCCGGGGGCGTGCGCGTCGCTGTCGATGGAGAACAGCACGCCCGCGTCGAGGGCCTGGCGGATCAGCCGGCGCGGCGGGTCCAGCCGCTCCGGCCGGCAGTTGATCTCCACGGCGGTGCCGAAGCGGGCGCACGCGGCGAAGACCATCGCCGCGTCGAACACCGACTCCGGCCGCCCCCGCCCGGCCGACAGCCGCCCGGTGCAGTGCCCGAGCACGTCCACGAGCGGATTGGCGACGGCACCGACCAGCCGGCGGGTCATGGCGTCCGCGTCCATGCGCAGCTTCGAGTGGACCGACGCCACGACGACGTCGAGCTCGCCGAGCAGCCCCGGCTCCTGGTCGAGGGAGCCGTCGTCGAGGATGTCGCACTCGATGCCGCGCAGCAGCCGGAAGCCGTCGCCGAGGCGCTCGTCCACCTCGGCGACGACGCCGAGCTGGGCGCGCAGCCGCTCGGCCGTCAGGCCGCGGGCGATCGTCAGCCTGGGGGAGTGGTCGGTGAGCACCGCCCACTCGTGGCCGACGTCCCGCGCCGCCCGGGCCATGGCCTCGATGGGGCTGCCGCCGTCGGACCAGTCCGAGTGCATGTGGCAGTCGCCGCGCAGGGCCGCCCGCAGCGCCTCGCCGCCCTCGGCCAGCGGCTCCCGCGCCGCCTCCTCTTCCAGTTTGGCCAGGTAGCCGGGCACGCGTCCGGCCAGGGCCTCGGCCACGACGGCCGCGGTCTTGGGGCCGATGCCCTTCTCGGCGGTCAGCGTGCCGGCGGTCACCCGCCGCCGCAGCTCCTCCTCCGGCAGCCCCTCGACCACCCCGGAGGCCGTGCGGAAGGCCTTCACGCGGTACGTGGGCGCGTCCGCGCGCTCCAGCAGGAAGGCGATCCGGTCCAGCGCCTGCACCGGGTCCATCGCACCACCGCCTCCTCGCCCCGCGTCCTGCGGCGGGCGCTCCTCGTCCTACGGTGCGCGCTCCGCGGCGGGTGCGCATGCCGCGGGGTGCACACGCGGGTGAACCCGTGAGTAGGCGCCGGGCGGGGTGGGGAGGGTCCGTGACATGAGCGCCCCTTCCTCCGCCGCCCCCTTCCCCAGCGAGGCCTCCTCCGCCGGCTCCCCCGGCGCTTCCCGCAGAGCCGGCCGCGCCGTGGTCCTCGGCGCGGGCATGGCCGGGCTGCTGGCCGCGGCCGCGGCGGCCCGCCACGTCGGCGAGGTCGTGATCGTGGAGCGGGACCGGCTGCCGGAGGGGCTGGAGCCGCGCAAGGGCCTGCCGCAGGCCCGCCACGCGCACCTGATGATGTCGGGCGGCGCCCGGGCCGTGGAGTCCCTGCTGCCGGGGACCATCGAGGCATGGGTGGCCGCGGGCGCCCGCCGGGTCCCGCTGGGGACCGGGCTGGTCGCGTTCGGCCCGCAGGGCTGGTTTCCGCGCTGGCCCAGCACGCAGTTCCTGATGGCCTGCACCCGTGACCTGCTCGACTTCGTCGTCCGCGAGAAGGTCCTGGCCCTGCCCGGGGTCGTGCTCCGCCAGGAGACCGACGCGCTCGCGCTGCTCGGCGACGCGCAGCGGGTCACCGGTGTGAAGGTCCGCACCGCCGGCAGCCATTCCGCCGAGGTGCTGGAGGCGGACCTGGTGATCGACGCCTCCGGGCGCGGCTCGCAGGCCGCGCGCCGCCTCAACGAGCTCGGGCTGCACCCCGCCCACGAGGAGACCGTCGACTCCGGCATGGTCTACGTGACCCGGATCTTCCGGGCGCCGCCGGGCAGCGAGCGCTTCCCTGTCGTCAGCGTGCAGGCGGATCCGTACGGCGCCATGCCGGGGCAGGGCGCGACGATGCTGCCCGTCGAGGGCGGCCGCTGGCTGCTCACGGCCTGCGGCACGCGCGGCGGCGAACCGTCGCGGGAGGCCGGGGAGTTCGAGCCGTTCGTCCGCAGCCTGCGCCACCCGCTGATCGCCGACCTGATCGCGGGCCTGGAGCCGCTGACCGACGTCCACCTCACCCGCAGCACGGTCAACCGCCGCCGCTACTTCGAGCGTCTGCCCTCCTGGCCGGAGGGCTTCGCCGTGCTGGGGGACGCCGTCGCCACCTTCAACCCCGTCTACGGGCAGGGCATGTCCGTGGCCGCCCACAGCGCGACCGCGATCCGCGGCCTCCTGGCCGAGCGCGGCGTGGACGCGCCCGGCCTGTCCCGGCGCATCCAGCGGGCGGTCGGCCGCGCCGCGAGCAGCCCGTGGGACCTCGCCACCGGCGAGGACATCAACTACCCCGGCGCGATCGGCGAGCGTCCCCCGGTCGCGGCCCGGCTGCTGCGGGGGTACGTCCAGCGGCTGATGCGCACCGCCACGGTGAACCCCGTCGTCATGCGCTCGCTCTACGACGTGATGACGCTGTCCGCGCCGATGACGGCCCTGGTCAGCCCGCTCGTCGTGTTCGGCGTCCTGCGCGGGCCGGGCGGCGAGGTGCGGAACGAGCCGTCGATCACGGAGGCGGAGCTGGCGTTGTGCGGGCTGGGACCGCGGGGTGGCGGTTCCTGACACGTACGAGTTGTGCCACCGCCGTGGCCGAACGCGCCTTACGAACCACCCTTCCGGAGCGCCACGGGGGGCAGGAATTCGCCCCGTAGTGTCCGGTGCCACCACGCGCCCGACTCGCGCCGTTCCTGCCACGTCGTGAAGCGGTAGAGGTACAGCCGCGCCCGGACGTGGGTCGGGGGCGCGGCGGGGAAGGGGTTGTGCCGCAGCAGGCGCAGCGTGTCCGGGTCGCCCGTGAGCAGCCGTTCCATGAAGGGGCCGAACCACGGCTCCGCGTACGCGGGGGAGATCCCCGCGAACCACATCATCCAGTCGAGCCGCAGGTGGTACGGGGCGTACTGGCGGGACAGCCGGCGCAGGTCGCCGGGCTTGCCCTTGAAGCCGTACTCCTTCCACACGGTGTCCGGCCCCACGCGCTCCTCGTCGGTGCCCTCGACCACCACCTCGTAGCGCCTGCGGTTGATGCTGCCGAAGGCGCCGTACGTGTTGACCAGGTGGAACGCGTTGAAGGACATGTTCATGCGCTGCTGCCGCGAGAGCATGTTGCGCACCGGCCACCAGCTCAGGACGGCCACGAGCGCGGTCGCGGCGATGACGAGGCCCTCGTACCAGCCCGGGGGAGGGGGGACCGGGGCGTGCCGGGGGAGGCCCAGGACGTCCGCCATGCCGACGCCGTCGACGGCGGCGAAGGCCATGACGATGGTGAGCCAGTTGAGCCAGGCGAAGTTGCCGGAGGCGACGAGCCAGAGCTGGGTGCAGATGATCACCGCGGCGGCCAGGCTCGCGTAGGGCTGCGGGGTGAACAGCGCGACCGGCACGACGAGCTGGGCGACGTGGTTGGCGCCCGTCTCGACCCGGTGCAGCGGCCGCGGCAGGCGGTGGAAGAACCAGCTCAGCGGGCCCGGCATGGGCTGGGTCTCGTGGTGGTAGTACAGGCAGGTCAGGTCGCGCCAGCAGGGGTCGCCGCGCATCTTGATCAGGCCCGCGCCGAACTCGACGCGGAAGACCAGCCAGCGCATCAGCCACAGCACGAGGACCGGCGGGTCCGTGCGCGCGTTGCCCAGGAACACCGCGAGGAACCCGGCCTCCAGCAGCAGCGACTCCCAGCCGAAGCCGTACCAGGTCTGGCCCACGTTGACGATCGACAGGTACATCGCCCAGAGGGCGGCCCACATCGCCATCGCCGCCCCCAGGGGCACCGCGTCCGCCGCGCCCGCCGCCACCGCGGCCGCCAGCGCGGCGCCCGACCACGCCCACGCCGCGAAGAAGCGGTCCGAGTAGTGCAGCTGGAAGACCCCCGGGGCGCGGGCGAAGGGCACATGGCGCACGCAGCGCGGCACCGGCAGCATGCCGCGCTCGCCGATCAGCGCCCGGAACTGGAGGGCTGCCGCCAGGAAGGCCACGAGGTAGAGGCCGGCGAGCCCGCGCTGCACCACCAGCCGGCTCAGCCAGTACCCCGGGGCCGTGAACCACTCCATGGCGTATCCGTACCACTCCGGAGCGCGCAGTCACATCGAAGAAACGGGCAAAAGGTGTCAGAGTAGCTCTATGGTTGATCGGGGAGCGACGCCTGCCACCGCACCGGCAGGTTCCGTGCCGGACGACTGGCCCGCTCGCCCGGAGGTCACGCTCGCCCTCAACCGCATGGGCGGCCTCGACTGGGACCTCGACACCGGCGTGCTGCACATGGACGCCTCCGCCCTGGAGCTCTTCGACCTGACCCCCGAAGAGTTCAACGGCCGCCTCTCGGGCCTGGCCGGCAAGGTGCTCCGCTCCGACTCCGCCGACCTCGACGCCCAGGTCACCCGCGCCCTGAAGGAGGGCCGCGAGACCTACAGCGCCTACTACCGCATCCGCGCCGCCGACGGCACGCTGCACTGGACCTATACCCAGGGGCGAATCCTGCGCGACGGGGAGGGCCACCCGCACCGCATCATCGGCATCGTCCGCGACGCCGCCGAGGAGCTCGGCCACTCCATCGGCAGGCGCGACGAGAACCGCCTGACGCACACCACCATCGTGGAGACCCTCACCGCCGCCCTCGCCCACGCCCGCACCGTCCAGGACGTGATCGACTTCTTCCGCGACGACCGGGCCGTCACGCACCTCGGCTCCGACCTGCTCGTCCTCGGCGTCGTCGAGGCCGGCCGCATCCACATGGTCGCCGAGGGCCCCGGCGAGCACTACATCCCCGGCACCCGCTGGACCCGCATCGACGACAACTTCCCCATGAGCGAGGTCATCCGCACGATGGCCCCGCGCTTCATCGAGTCCCGCGAGGAGTTCGCCCGCTCCTACCCCTGGCTGTGGGAGCGCATCCAGGGGTCCGGCATCTCCTCGGCCGCCTACCTCCCGCTCATCGCCCAGGCCCGCCCCGTCGGCGCCATCGGGCTGCTCTACCGGGAGACCCGCGGCTTCACCCAGCAGGAGCGCAACCTCCTGATCGCCCTCTCCAGCAGCCTCTCCCAGGCCATCGCCCGCGCCATGCTCTACGACCAGGAGCACGACCTCGCCGAGGGCCTCCAGCAGTCCATGCTGCCGCGCCGCATCCCCGAGATCCCCGGCGCGCAGATCGCCGTCCGCTACCGCTCGGCCCGCATGGGCCGCGACATCGGCGGCGACTGGTACGATGTGATCCCGCTGCCCGGCGGGCGGGTCGGCGCCGTCATCGGCGACGTCCAGGGGCACGACACCCAGGCCGCCGCCGTCATGGGCCAGCTGCGCATCGTCCTGCGGGCGTACGCCACCGAGGGCCACGCCCCGGCCACCGTGATGGCCCGCGCCTCCTCTTTCCTCCACGAGCTCGACACCGACCGCTTCGCCACCTGCGCCTACGCCGAGGCCGACCTGTCCACCGGCGTCGTCCAGCTCGTCCGCGCCGGCCACATCGACCCGCTGCTGCGGCA
The DNA here is from genome assembly GCF_044336695.1 of Streptomyces sp. SCA2-17. NCBI lineage: Bacteria > Bacillati > Actinomycetota > Actinomycetes > Kitasatosporales > Streptomycetaceae > Streptomyces > Streptomyces sp. SCA2-17. Next base: position 554,700 of record NZ_CP117521.1, on the reverse strand, counting down.
CACCGACGGCACCTGCCGCCGCCTGCCCGTCTCCGGCGGCCTGCCGCTCGGCCTCTCCGCCCAGTTCGGCCGCCTCGACTACCCCGTCACCACCGTCGAGATCGACCCGGGTGAGACGCTCCTGATGTTCACCGACGGCCTCGTCGAACGGCCCGGCTCCGACCTCGACGAGGGCATGCAGGGCCTCGCCGCGGTCGTCCGCGCCGGCCCCTACGACCTCCACCAGCTCGCCGACCGGCTGTGCGACATCATCGGGGAGCGCGTGGGCGAGGACGACATGGCCGTGCTGCTGCTGCGCCGCGAGGGCGCGGCCAACCGGGGCGGCGGCCGGCTCCAGCAGCACATCGCCCCGGCCGACCCGGAGGCGCTCTCCGCGGCCCGCCACATGATCCGCGCGGCCGTACGGGCCTGGGGCGCGCGCGAGCGGTCCGACGAGATCGAGCTGGTCGCCGACGAACTGGTGACCAACGCCCTGATCCACACCGACAGCGCGGCCGTCGTGACCATCCGCATCATCACCGGGCCCGAACGGCGCGTGCGCGTCGACGTCGAGGACCGCTCCAGCACGCTGCCCCGGCGCCGCGAGCCGGGCGAGTCCGGCGTCTCGGGCCGCGGGCTGCTGCTGGTCGACCGGCTCGCCGACGTCTGGGGGGTCGAGTCGCGCGGGACGGGCAAGAGCGTCTGGTGCGAATTCGTGGTGCCGGGGCGGCACGAGGTGTATGACGAGGCGGACGGGGCGGTCTGACGGGGCGGCGGATCCGCCGCCGTGGCGGAATGGATGCTTCCGCCAGGCGGGGACTCCCGGGGCGACGACGTCCTCCACCGCGGCCATCAGTGGAAGAGGCCAAGGTCACAGCAGTTGCCACTGCTGGAAGGTGCCCCGGCTCCCCTAGCCTTCCCCCCATGACGGTCCTGCCTGACGAAGGCTTCCCCCTGGCCGCCGAGTTCCCGGACCCCACCCGCGAGCAGTGGCAGCGCCTGGTGGAGGGCGTACTGCGCAAAGCGGGCGCGGCTGACGCAACCGGCCCGGCCGCCGAGGCGGCCCTCGCCACCGAACTCCAGGACGGGCTCGCAACCGGCCCGCTCTACACCGCCGACGACGCCCCCGGCGCGGCCGGCGCCGCCGGATACCCGGGCTTCGCCCCGTTCGTCCGCGGCGGCCGGCCCGAGGGGACGGCCGCGGCCGGCTGGGACGTGCGCCAGCGCCACGCCCACCCGGACCCCCGGCAGGCCAACGAGGCCGTGCTCGCCGACCTGGAGAACGGCGTCACCTCCCTCTGGCTGACCGCCGGCCCCGCGGGCATCCCCGTGGACGGCATCGCCGCCGCCCTCGACGGCGTCTACCTCGACCTCGCCCCCGTCGTCCTCGACGCGGGCGCGGACTTCGAGCCGGCCGCCCGGGAGCTGCTGCGCCTGTACGACGAGCGTGGCCTGGCCCCCCGCGCCGCCCTCGGCAACCTCGGCGCCGACCCCCTCGGTACCCTGGCCCGCACCGGCGGCGACACCGGCCTCGACGGCTTCCTGGCCGCCGCGGCGGACCTCGCCGCGCTGTGCGCCGACGGCCGCCCGGGCCTGCGCGCCCTGACCGTCGACGCCCTGCCCTACCACGAGGCCGGCGGCTCCGCGGCCGAGGAGCTCGGCTGCTCGCTCGCCACCGGCGTCGCCTACCTCCGTACGCTCACCGCCGCCGGGCTGACGGTCGATCAGGCATGCGCGCAGCTGGAGTTCCGCTACGCGGCTACTGCCGACCAGTTCCTCACCATCGCCAAACTGCGCGCCGCCCGCAGGCTGTGGGCCCGCGTCGCCGAGGTCAGCGGGGCCGGCGCCGCGGGTGCCGCGCAGCGCCAGCACGCGGTCACCTCCACGGTGATGATGACCCGCCGGGACCCGTGGGTGAACATGCTCCGCACCACCGTCGCCTGTCTCGGCGCGGGCGTCGGCGGCGCCGACGCGGTCACCGTCCTGCCCTTCGACGAGGCCGCCGGCCTGCCCGACGCCTTCGCCCGCCGCGTCGCCCGCAACACCTCCTCGGTGCTGCTGGAGGAGTCCCACCTGGCCCGGGTCATCGACCCCGCCGGCGGCTCCTGGTACGTCGAGCGCCTGACCGACGAGCTCGCGCACGCCGCCTGGGCCTGGTTCCAGGAGCTGGAGCGCGCCGGCGGCCAGGCCGCTGCGCTGCGCTCCGGCCTGGTGGCCGAGCGGCTCGCCGCCACCTGGGCCCGCCGCTCCGCCGACCTGGCCACCCGTCGCGAACCCGTCACCGGCGTCAGCGAGTTCCCGAACCTCGGCGAGCAGCCGCTGCACCGCGAGCCCGCGCCCGCCGCTCCCGGCGGCGGCCTGCCCCGGGTCCGGCGCGACGAGGCCTACGAGGCCCTGCGCGCCCGCTCCGACGCCCACCTCGCCGCGACCGGCGCCCGCCCCCGCGTCTTCCTCGCCGCGCTCGGCCCCGCGGCCGCCCACACCGACCGCGCCACCTTCGCGGCCAACCTCTTCCAGGCCGGCGGCGTCGAGCCCGTGCACGACCCCGCCACCGTCGACGCGGCCTCCGCCGCCGAGGCGTTCGTCCGCAGCGGCGCCGCCGTGGCCTGCCTGTGCTCCAGCGACAAGCTCTACGCCGAGCAGGCCGAAGCCGTCGCCGCCGCCCTCAAGTCCGCGGGCGCGCAGCGGGTGTTCCTCGCCGGCAAGCCCGCAGGCGAGCAGCGCGAGGCGTATCTGCGGGCCGGGGTCGACGCGTTCGTCTTCGCCGGCGGCGACGCCGTCGCCGTCCTTTCCTCCGTCCTCGACAGCATGGGAGTCGCGTGATGCCGATCCCCGACTTCTCCGGCATCGGCCTGGGCCCCGCGCACGCCGCCCCCGCCGACCCGGGCCAGTGGCGGGCCGCCCTGAAGGAGGCCACCGGCAAGAGCGCCGAGGACCTCGTCTGGGAGACCCCCGAGGGCATCGGCGTCAAACCCCTCTACACCGCCGACGACCTGCACGGGCTCGACTTCCTCGGCACGTACCCCGGCATCGCCCCGTACCTGCGCGGCCCGTACCCCACCATGTACGTCAACCAGCCCTGGACGATCCGGCAGTACGCGGGCTTCTCCACCGCCGAGGAGTCCAACGCCTTCTACCGCCGCAACCTGGCGGCCGGTCAGAAGGGCCTGTCCGTCGCCTTCGACCTGCCGACCCACCGCGGCTACGACAGCGACCACCCGCGCGTCACCGGCGACGTCGGCATGGCGGGCGTCGCCATCGACTCCATCTACGACATGCGGCAGCTCTTCGACGGCATCCCGCTGGACCGCATGAGCGTGTCGATGACGATGAACGGCGCCGTGCTGCCCGTCCTCGCGCTCTACATCGTCGCCGCCGAGGAACAGGGCGTCGCGCCCGACAAGCTGGCCGGGACCATCCAGAACGACATCCTCAAGGAGTTCATGGTCCGCAACACCTACATCTATCCGCCGGCGCCCTCGATGCGGATCATCTCCGACATCTTCGCGTACACCTCGCAGAAGATGCCGCGCTACAACTCCATCTCCATCTCCGGCTACCACATCCAGGAAGCCGGCGCCACGGCCGACCTGGAGCTCGCCTACACCCTCGCCGACGGCGTGGAGTACCTCAAGGCGGGCATCGGGGCCGGCCTGGACGTCGACGCGTTCGCGCCCCGGCTCTCCTTCTTCTGGGCGATCGGCATGAACTTCTTCATGGAGATCGCCAAGCTGCGCGCCGCCCGCCTGCTGTGGGCCCGGCTCGTCAAGCGCTTCGAGCCGCAGAACACCAAGTCGCTGTCGCTGCGCACCCACTCGCAGACCTCGGGCTGGTCGCTGACCGCGCAGGACGTCTTCAACAACGTGGCCCGCACCTGCGTCGAGGCCATGGCCGCGACCCAGGGCCACACCCAGTCCCTGCACACCAACGCCCTGGACGAGGCCCTCGCCCTGCCCACCGACTTCTCCGCCCGCATCGCCCGCAACACCCAGCTGCTGCTCCAGCAGGAGTCCGGGACCTGCCGGGTCATCGACCCGTGGGGCGGCAGCGCCTACGTCGAGCGGCTCACCCACGACCTCGCGCGCCGCGCCTGGCAGCACATCGAGGAGGTCGAGGCCGCGGGCGGCATGGCCAAGGCCATCGACGCGGGCATCCCCAAGCTGCGCGTCGAGGAGGCCGCGGCCCGCACCCAGGCCCGCATCGACTCCGGCCGGCAGCCGGTCATCGGCGTCAACAAGTACCGGGTCGACAGCGACGAACAGATCGACGTCCTCAAGGTCGACAACTCCTCCGTGCGCACCCAGCAGATCGAGAAGCTGCGCCGCCTGCGGGAGGAGCGCGACGAAACCGCTTGCCAGGACGCCCTGCACGCCCTGACCCGCGCCGCCGAGGCCGGCACCGGCCAGGGCCTCGAAGGCAACCTCCTCGCCCTCGCCGTGAACGCCGCCCGCGCCAAGGCCACCGTCGGTGAGATCTCCGACGCACTGGAGAAGGTCTACGGACGGCACGCCGGGCAGATCCGTACGATCTCCGGTGTGTACCGCGAAGAGGCAGGCCCGTCGTCCGGCGTGGAGCGCACCCGCGCCCTCGTCGAGGCGTTCGAGCGGGAGGACGGCCGCCGCCCCCGCATCCTCGTCGCCAAGATGGGCCAGGACGGCCACGACCGCGGCCAGAAGGTCATCGCCACCGCCTTCGCCGACCTCGGCTTCGACGTCGACGTCGGCCCGCTCTTCCAGACGCCCGAGGAGGTCGCCCGGCAGGCCGTCGAGGCCGACGTGCACATCGTCGGCGTCTCCTCGCTCGCGGCCGGCCACCTCACGCTCGTCCCGGCGCTGCGCGAGCAACTGGCCGGGCAGGGGCGCGAGGACATCATGATCGTCGTCGGGGGCGTCATCCCGCCGCAGGACGTCCCCACGCTCCTGGAGATGGGCGCCGCCGCGGTCTTCCCGCCCGGCACGGTCATCCCCGACGCCGCCCACGACCTGCTGAAGACCCTTGCAGGGGTCCTCGGCCACGAGCTGTGAGCAAGGGCTCCTGACATGGCGCGGACGATCGACATCGACGCCTACGTGAAGGGCGTGCTCGACGGCAAGCGCGCGGTCGTCGCCCGCGCCATCACGCTCGTCGAGTCCACCCGGGCCGACCACCGGGCCCTCGCCCAGCGGATGCTGACCGAGCTGCTCCCGCACGCGGGGGCGGCCCGGCGGATCGGCATCACCGGCGTGCCCGGCGTCGGCAAGTCCACCTTCATCGACGCCTTCGGCACCATGCTGACCGGGCTCGGCCACCGCGTCGCGGTCCTCGCCGTCGACCCGTCCTCCAGCAGGACCGGCGGCAGCATCCTGGGCGACAAGACCCGCATGGAGCGGCTCGCCGTCGACCCCGCCGCGTTCGTGCGGCCCTCGCCCACCGCCGGCACCCTCGGCGGCGTCGCCCGGGCCACCCGCGAGACCATCGTCGTCATGGAGGCCGCGGGCTACGACGTGGTGCTCGTGGAGACCGTCGGCGTCGGCCAGTCCGAGACCGCCGTCGCCGACATGGTCGACAGCTTCCTCATGCTCACCCTCGCCCGCACCGGCGACCAGCTCCAGGGCATCAAGAAGGGCGTCCTGGAACTGGCCGACCTCGTCGCCGTCAACAAGGCCGACGGCCCCCACGAGCGCGACGCCAAGGCCGCCGCCCGCGAACTCGCCGGCGCGCTGCGCCTGCTCCAGCCGCCGGACGCCGCATGGAACCCGCCCGTCCTCACGTGCAGCGCCCGCGAGAACACGGGCCTGGACACGGTGTGGGAACGGCTGGAGCAGCACCGGCGCGTCATGGACAGCACGGGCGCGCTGGCCGCCCGGCGGCGCGATCAGCAGGTCGACTGGGTCTGGACGATGGTCCGCGAACAGCTCATGGACGAGCTGCGCGACCATCCCGCCGTACGGGCCGAGCGCCCGGGCGTCGAACAGCGGGTGCGCGAGGGCACGCTGCCGGCGGGGCTGGCGGCGCAGCGGCTGCTGGAGGCGTTCCGTAACAGCCCCGCCGGGGGTTGAGGGAACCTCACCGACGGACCGCACGTTTTCCACCGCACCGGCCGAAACGCGGCCGGTGTTCGGAGGAGCAGCGATGAACGACCTCGCGGCCGGAGGCAACGCGCCGTTGCCCGACGGCGCACTCTCCCTCCGCGTACCCGGCCCCTTCGACCTGTCGGTCATCGTCACCGGCGAGAACGGAAAGGTCGCCGGGGACGCCGACTTCGTCTTCTACAACCAGCCGGCCGCCCCCGGCGCCCGGCTCGCCGGTGACACCGTCACCGTCGATCCGCGGGGGCTGCGCGCAGGTGCCGCGCGGGTCACCGTCGTGGTCAGCCCGGCGGAGCCCGGCACGCGGCTCGGGGCGCTGCCCGTGCCCGTCCTGACCGTCGCCGGAAGCGGCGGCGGGGTCCTGGCCCGGTTCGTGCCGCCGCGTCCCGGGCCGGAGACGGTCCTGCTGCTCGCCGAGCTCTACCGGCGCGGCACGGGCTGGAAGATACGCGCCCTGGGCCAGGGGTACGCGGACGGACTCGCGGGCGTGGCCAGGGACTTCGGCGTGGACGTGGCCGACGACGGCACGGACTCCGGGAGGAACGCCGGCGAGCCGGCGCCCCACGCGGCGCCGGGCCCCTCCGACGCCTTCACCGCCCTCGTGAACGCCGAGCGGATCCCGGCCGGGCTGCGGCCCGTGACTGCCGACGGCCGGCTCGCCACCGCGGCCCGCGCGCACGCCGCCGCCATGGCCGCGCAGGGCCGGCTCGCCGCCGAGGGCCCGGACGGGACCTCGCTCCACCACCGCGTCGCCGCGGCCGGATACCGCTGCCTGACCGTGGCCGAGCACCTCGTGTCCGGGCCGCGCACGCCCGCCGAGTTCGTGGCGTACTGCCTCGCGGACCCCGAGCGCGCCCGGCCCTTCCGCGACCCGGCCGTCGTCCACGCCGCCGCGGCCCATGTCAGCGGCCCCGGCGGCGACATCTACTGGACGGCGCTGTGGGCCGCGCCCATGACACCCGCGGGCCTGGCCCTGCTGACCGCCGAGGTCACCGTGCTCACCAACGCCGAGCGCGGCGCGGCCGGGCTGCGCCCGCTGGCCGGAGACCACCGGCTCGCCGCCGCCGCGCAGGCGCACAGCGACGACATGGTCGCCCGCGACTTCTACGCGCACACCTCGCCCGAGGGGAGTCAGCCCTGGGACCGGGCGCGGGCCGCAGGAGCCCCGCACCCGGGGATCGGCGAGAACATCGCCTGCGGGCAGCGCAGCGCGGCGGAGGTCGTCCAGGGCTGGATGAACAGCCCGGGCCACCGTGCCAACATCCTCAAACCGGACTTCGCGTACATCGGCATCGGCTACGCCACCGGCAGCAGCGCGGGCACGTACTGGACGCAGCTGTTCGGTACGTGAGCGCTTCGCTGGAAGCGTGGTACTCCGTCTGCGGGTGCGTCAGGCGGGGACGGGCCGGGGCCGCTGGAGACCGAGTCCGGGCCCGGTCGTCGGCGCGAAGTGCCGCGCCACGTCCGCGTCCGTTACGTCCTCCAGCTTCGCCGGCCGCCACCGCGGCTTGCGGTCCTTGTCCACGACCTGCGCGCGGATGCCCTCCAGCAGGTCGGGGTCGGCCAGCGACGCGCACATCACGCGGTACTCCTGCTCCAGCACCTCGGCCAGGCCGGGCAGCAGGCGCGCGCGGCGCAGCGCGCTGAGCGTGACCTTGAGCGCCGTGGGCGACTTGCCCAGGATCGCCTCCGCCGCTTCTTTCGCCTCGGCCACCCCGCTGTCCGCCAGCCGCCCGAGGATCTCCTCGACGGTGCCGGCGGCGTAGCAGCGGTCGATCCAGCCCTGCTGCGCGGCGAGCCCGGAGGCGGGGGCCGGCGTGGCGAAGGCCCGTACGGCGTCGGCCGGTTCCGTGTCCGCCAGCGCCGCCGTGAACTCCGCGAGCCGCGCGGCCGGCACGAAGTGGTCGGCGAACCCGGCGTGCACGGCGTCGCCCGGGCCCATGCGGGCGGTGGTCAGCGCGAGGTGCGTGCCGAGCTCGCCGGGGGCCCGGGAGAGGAGGTGGGTGCCGCCGACGTCGGGGGCGAAGCCGATGCCCGTCTCGGGCATGGCCACCGACGAGCGCTCGGTGACGATCCGGACGGCGCCGTGCGCCGACAGGCCGACCCCGCCGCCCATCACCAGGCCGTCCATGAGGGCCACGTAGGGCTTGGGGTAGGCGGCGATACGGGCGTTGAGCCGGTACTCGTCGCGCCAGAACTCCCGGGAGGCCGCGCCGCCACCGGCGCGGACGTCGTCGTGCACGGCCCGGACGTCGCCGCCCGCGCACAGGCCGCGCTCACCCGCGCCGTCGAGCACGACCGTGGCGACCGCGGCGTCGCCCTCCCACGCGTCCAGGGCGGCGGCGACGCGGCGGACCATGGCGTGGGTCAGGGCGTTGAGCGCCCGGGGCCGGTTGAGCGTGATGCGGCCGACGCGCCCTTCGCGGCGCAGGAGCACGGCGTCATCGGTGCTGGTCATCGTGCCCCCTCACCGGGTGGTCGCGGCCGCGTCGGTGATGCCCCGGATCGGGCAGCGCGGCCCGGTGGCGCGCAGCAGCCGCAGGTCCGCCGTCACGAGGGTCGCGCCCAGCTCCTCGGCGACGGCGACGTAGGCCGCGTCGTCCGGCGTGAGGTTGTCCTTGAGCTGCCACATCCGGCCCAGCAGCGGCTCCACGGGGACCTTCCGCAGCGTCAGGCCCGGCAGCCGCCCGGCGACTTCGGCGACCCGCTCGGCGGTCACCTGCCCCGCCAGGTATATGCCGCGCAGCGACTGCATGACCTCCACCAGGATGTGCTCCGGGGCGGCCCAGTCGGCGTCCGCCGCGAGCGCGGCGCGGGCGCTCTCGCCCCGCGGTCCGTCGTCGGCGAGGGCCAGGACGAGGGCGGAGGCGTCCACGACGATCAAGGTGTCTCCCAGCGGGTGTGCCGTCCGGCGGGCCTTTGTGAACGCGCCGGTTGCGACGCGTTCCCCTTCCGCCGGACTCACGCCGTGGTGGTGCTTCGCCGCCGCGGCGGGCCCGCTTCCCCGGGCGGGACGACCCGGGAAACCGGGTGCATCTCCGGGAAATGAGCCGCCGCAACGGCGCGCAACCACGACGGTGGCTGTCCGGCGGTGCCGAACGCGCTGCAGCCCCACCCTAACCAGGCGCGTGTGCCGGGTGGTTCAACGGTCCGGCGTGACGCAGCGTCACCCTACCGAACCGGTCCAGTGGACCGTCTCCCGTTCCTGGCCGAAGCCCGGCCGCACGGCGACGTTCAGCCGGCCGAGGCCGCCCGGCGGGACGTCGAAGGCGAACGTCGCCGTGCCCGACCCCTTCGGCTCCAGGGTCCCGGTGAACGGCGTGCCGACCCCGCTCGCGCTGTCGAAGACCTGCTGGGCCCGGTCGGCCTTGGCGCCGGACTCCAGGGTGACGAGGACGCCCGCCGTGTCGAGGGGCTCCTTGCCGCCGTTGCTGAGGGAGACCGTGAACCTGACGGGCTGGTTGCCCGCCTCGTGGCCGAGGGCGGTGCTGCTCGGCGTGAACTTCGCCGGCCGCGTCACCGTCACCTTCAGGCCGTCGCGGTACTCATAGGTGTCCCCGAAGGAGGCCGTGCGGGACTGCGGGGAGGCCGACGGGCCGCCCGAGAGCGTGATCGTGGTGCCGGCCTTGCCGGAGGAGCCCCCGCAGGCCGCGGCCGCCGTCACCACGGCGGCCGCGGCCGCGAGGGCCACGGCCGCCCGCGGCGGCAGTCTCGTGCCCATGTGCACAGCCTGCGCCGAGCCGCGGCGCCGCGCATCCGGAGGGCCGGTGTCAGCTCCCCAGGGCCTTCTTCACCTTCGTCACCTGCGGCCCGGAGTCCTGGGCCGGGATCTGCCAGCGGAAGGTCTTGCCCTCGCCGTCCGTGTAGGTGAGGGTGCCGCCGCGCTGCGCGGCGGTGATGTCGAAGGTGCGCGCCCGCAGCTGGGTGGCGCCGGCCCGGATGGGGCCGCCCGCGTCGAGGCCCGGCAGGAAGATGTTCGGCTCGCTGCTGACGGCCTGGCCGTCCGCGGCTATCCACTGCCAGCCGCCCTTCTCGGTCGGCGTGGTCTCCGCGGCGGCCACCTCTGTCATGGGGCGCTCCTGCACGGCGATCACCGCGTACAGGCCGTGCGAGGGCTTGTCGGTCGCGGTCTTGGCCGCGTACACGACGCTGACGGGCGTGATGTCGAGCTTGCCGCCGCCGCCCGCTCCGACGGTCTCCGTGCCCTTGCCCATGGCCAGGGGCTCCGCCGACGGCCCCGCGGGCGCGGCCGAGGGTGATGACCCGTCCGACTTCACGGTCTCGGCCTTCGTCTCGCTGCTGCACGCGGCGAGCGACAGGGCCGCGGCGAGGCTGAGGGCGGTGACGGTGACGGCAGTGGTGCGCATGCATCCCCCGGAGGTTCGGGTTACGTGAGGTACGAACGGACCGGGGAACCGTACCCTCGGTAACAATCCCTCAAGCGCCGATCTGCATCAATCGTGACCAGCCCGCTACCGTCCCGGTATTGCCGTGGGGCACCTCATCCCACTAAGGCGCCCCGAAACGGTACGAGCCGGACTTGTGGGGCCCCCGCCCCCATGTCAGCTCACGTCCCCGGCCGCGTGCGGGCTCAGCACACCGGCCGTCACCAGCGCGAACAGCACCAACCTGCGGCCGCAGCAGACCTCACGTCAGGCCTGTCCCGTCTCGAACCGGGTCACCTTTCCGCCGTCGACGGTGAAGTACCACTTGGTGCGCATCTCGCCCCACGTGTCGTTGCGGTAGCGGGCGACGAGGGCGTGGCCGTCGTCGCTCTCGGACTCGACCTCCATGTGGCCGTTGACCGTGAAGATCTCGCGGTCGGCCCACTGGGTGAGGTCGCGGTCGGTACCGTCGTCGGCCATCGTCGCGCCCGGCGCGAGGGACTCGTGGAAGGCGGTGCGGTCGCCCGCGTTGAGGGCGCTCACCAGCGTCCGGACGGCGGGGTTGGAGAGCTGATCGACGGGGATCACGGGACGGCTCCTCTCGGCGGGGTGTCCAGGACAGGACAGCACTCCGGCGGCAGCCGCGCGCGCCGGGCCCGCCCGGATGGCGGACGGCCGTGCACCGCGTTCGCCGACGGTTCCGCAGCCGGCCCGCCGACGTCCGGAGTCCCCGCTACGGCGCTACGACCGCGACAGGCGCCGCGCCGCCAGGCCCTTCTTGCGCCATGCCACGATCACCGCCGCCAGACCGGTCACCGCGATGAACGCCGTCGCCCCGAGGAACGCGGGCGACGTCGGCGCCGTGGCGTGGCTGCCGGCGATCACGTACGCGGCGGTGGCGGGCGCGCTGCCCAGCGCGGTCGCCAGCAGGAACGGCGTCCACCGCATCCGCGACACGGCGGCGCAGTAGTTCGCGGCGGCGAACGGCACGCCCGGGAAGAGCCGGACGGCCATCATCGAACGGAAGGCGTGCCGGCTCAGCTGCCGGTCCGCCGCCCGCAGCCACTTCCCGCGCAGCATCGGCCGCAGCGCGTCCTGCCCCAGCAGGCGGCCCAGCCCGAACGACGCGGCCGAGCCGAGCACCGTGCCCACGACCGCCGCCGCCGTCCCCGCGGGGGCGCCGAACAGCGCGCCGGCCGCGATGTTGAGGATCGGCCGCGGAACGAACGCCGCCGTGCACACCCCGTACGCCGCGGAGAACAGCACGATGGCCGCGCCGCCCGACAACTGAGGCCAGCCCGAGGTGAGCAGCCGCTCCGGGTGCAGGGCGAGCACCGTGGCCGCGGCGGCGGCCAGCAGCGCCACGAGCAGGCCCAGACGGAACCACGCGGACGGCCGGGCGCGCGGACGGCGCTCGGCGGGGCCGGTGCCGGGGGTGGGCGCGGCGGCGGGGCCGGGGGAGGGCGCGGCGGGATCGGGCATCGCTGGAGCCTAACCGACAGGGATATAAAGCGGTCGTCATCCCGGAAAGACGGGGCGGGCGCGGAACACCCCTTCCTCATACGTTCACTCGATTGCCGTCCCCGCGTCCCTTGCGCGCGGCAGCCCCGGGCCCGTGAAAACCGTTCGACGCCCCGCACCCCGTGCGCGAGCATCAACCGCATGCACCGGCCCCTATCAGGCCTTCCACGCCACAAACCGCACCTCAACATCGGAATCCTCGGTCCCTCGGGCCACGGCAAGACGACCCTCACCGCCGCCGTCACCAAGCTCCTCGCCGGCCGCGGCCGGGCCGTCTTCGTCCCGCCCGCCGGCCTCGGCCCCGCCCCGCAGGAGGCGGAGCGGGCCCCTACCGTCGCCTGCGCCCACGTCGCCTACGAGACCGACACCCGCCACTACGCCCACACCGATACGCCCGGCGACCCCCGCTTCACCGGCAACCTGCTCGCCGGCACGGCCCGGATCGACGGCGCCGTCCTCGCCGTCTCCGCCGCCGACGGGCCCGCCGCACAGACCGCCGGGCACCTGCTGCTCGCCCGCAGCACGGGCGTGCGCCACCTCGTCGTCGCGCTCACCAAGGCCGACGCGAGCGACCCGGAACGCACCGGCCTCGCCGAGCGCGACGTCCGCGCCCTGCTCACCGCCCACGGCTACGACGGCGGGCACACCGCGGTCGTCCGCGTCTCGGGCCTGCGCGCCCTCGGCGGCGACCCGCGCTGGATCGCCGCGATCGAGGCCCTGCTCGACGCCGTCGACACCTACGTACCGACGCCCCTGCGCTACGCGGACGCGCCGTTCCTGCTCTCTGTGGACAAGGTCCTCACCCTCGCCCGGAGCGGCACCGCCGTCACCGGCGTCGTCGAGCGCGGCACCGTCCTGCTCGACGACAGCGTCGAGCTTCTGGGGCCCGAAGGCCCCCGCGACACCCTCGTCACCGGCCTGGAGAGCTTCGGCCGGCCGCTCGGCGCCGCGCAGGCCGGCGACCGCGTCGCCCTGCTGCTGCGCGGGCTCCACCGCCACGAGGCGCGCCGCGGCGACATCCTCGCCGCGCCCGGCAGCGTCGTGCCGCGCCGCCGCTTCGCCGCCGGCATCCGCCTGCTCGGCGCGGACGAGGGCGGCCGGCACACCCCCGTGTTCTCCGGCTACCGCCCGCAGTTCCACATCCGCACGGCCGGCGTCCCCGGCACCGTGCACCTCGGCGGGCCCGGCGTCGCGCTCCCCGGCGAGACCGTCACGGCGACCGTCGCCCTCGACCGGGAGATGCCGCTCGAACCCGGCCTCGCCTTCGTCGTCCGCGAGGGAGGCCGCACCATCGGTACCGGGACGGTCTCCTCACCCCACCCCTGAACGCCACAATGGGGGAGTGAACGAAGCAGGCCTGAACGAACCAGGCGTGAACGAACCGGCAGAGCCGATACCCGTGATGCGGGACGTGGACGGCGGCACCGCCAAGCTGCTGCCCGATGTGGACCGGCCGCGGGCCTGGCTGCTCACGGTGGAGGGCTCGCCCCAGTCGTACGTCGACCTGGGCGACCCCGCCCACCTCGAGTTCGAGTACGCTCGGCGGATCGCCCACGTCCTCGACGCCGCCGCCGAGCCGGACCGCCCCCTCGACGTGCTGCACCTCGGCGGCGGGGCGCTCACCCTGCCCCGCTACGTCGCCGCGACCCGCCCGGGCTCCCGGCAGCGCGTCGTCGAGGCGGACCGCGGGCTGCTCGCGCTGGTCGCCGAGCACCTGCCGCTGCGGCACGGCTCCGGCATCGAGGTGATCGCCGGTGACGCGCGCAGCGAACTGGAGGCCGCGCCGGATGCCTCCGCCGATGTGATCGTCGCGGACGTCTTCGGCGGCTCCAGGGTCCCGGCCCACCTGACCTCGCTGGAGTACGCGCGGGAAGCCGCCCGGGTGCTGCGGCCCCGGGGCCGCTACGCCGCGAACCTCGCCGACGGCGCGCCCTTCGCCTTCCTCCGCTCGCAGGTGGCCACCTTCGCGGAGGTCTTCGCGCACGTGTGCCTGATCGCGGAGCCTCAGGTGCTGCGCGGGCGGCGCTTCGGCAACGCGATCCTCGTCGCCTCGCACGCCGGGCTCCCGGTCGCGGCGCTGGCCCGGCGCGCGGCCGCGGACGCGTTCCCGGCCCGGGTCGAGCACGGCCCGGCCCTGGAGCGGTTCGCCGCCGGGGCCGGGCCGGTGCACGACGCGGAGGCCGTGGGCTCTCCGGAGCCGCCGGGCGGGACCTTCAGCGTCGGCTGACGCGGGCCGCCACCCGGCGGGCGGGCCGGGAGAGCAGGGGGTTCGGGGAGGAGCAGGAGGTCAGAAGCTCAGGAGCTCTTGAGGGGCCGGAGCGAGCTCATGATCTTCTTGATGGTGTCGTCGGGCACCTCGTCCTCGGTGCCCGTGGCGCTGTAGAGGCACCAGGTGGCCAGGTCGCCGTTGACGTCCTTGTACGTCACCGTCACGGACTTGGCGCTGGTGGCGCAGTGGTGCTTCTTCGCGACGCCGGTGACCGTGGCCGACGCCGAGGTGCCGGTCAGGCCGTGGTCGCTCTTGAACTCCTTGCCCTTGGAGTAGTTGAACTTGCCGGTCTTCTTCTGGTCGAAGCCCCAGAAGAGCCAGTTCAGCGCCTCGTTCTCGGCGGCGTCGGCCTCGCTCTTGGCGCCCTGGGCGCCCTTGGTGCCGGCGGCGACGGGGGTGGCGTCCTTCTCGCAGCGGTCCTCGTTGAAGTAGGCCACGCCGGACATGGTGATGCCCTTGCCGTTGGGCGGGAAGGAGTGGTCGTCCTCGTCCTGGAAGCCGAAGCTCGTCCCCGGGGAGCCGACCTTCCACTCCTTCGGCACGTCGAAGACGACGTGCCGCTTGCTGTTGGTGACGACCTTCCAGCCGTCGATCACGGGCTTGACCTCGACGTTCGCCCGCGGGTTGTCCGCCGGGTCCTCGCTCGCGCTCTGGGACGGCGCCGCCGAGGAAGCGGACGGGCCCGCGCTCGGCGACTTCGCCGGGTCGCCGTGCGCCACGTTCTCCTTGTCGTCGTCCTTCAGGACGACGACACCGGTGATCACGGCGGCGGCCACCACCGCGACCGCCGCGGTGATCGCGATGATCGTGGTCCGCTTGCGGTTGTCGCGCGGCGGCTGCGGTGCGCCGGCCGGGGCCGGCGTGTGCCACTGCTGGCCGCCGCCCGGCTGACCGGGCTGCGGCGGGCCGGGAGGCTGCTGCTGGTAGGGGTTCGCCGCCGGGGCGGCCGGCGGGTAGGCCGGCTGCTGGTACGGGTTGGGCTGCTGGTAGCCCGGCTGCGCGCCGGAGGGCGGGCCCGGCGGCGGGCCCGGCGTCTTGTACGGATTGGAGTCCTGCGGGTTCTGCTCGCCCCCGGGCGGCTGCTGTCCTGGCCACATGGCCGATAACCATAGAGGCAGATGGTGATCCCGGTGAGCCCGCCCCTTCCCCGTCGTTGCTACCGACTGGTAACTTGCGGGTATGTCTGAGACCAGCACCCCGCCCTCGATCGGCGACATGCTCCTGGCCACCGTGCCCATGGCCAAGACGCTCAACCTCGTCTTCGAGGAGGCGGGAGCGGAGCGCGCCGTCGTCCGCCTGCCCGACCAGCCCGACTACCACAACCACGTCGGGGGCCCGCACGCCGGCGCGATGTTCACCCTCGCCGAGTCCGCGAGCGGCGCGATCGTCCTCGCCGCCTTCGGCGACCAGCTCTCGCGCGCGGTGCCGCTCGCGGTCAGCGCCGAGATCGGCTACAAGAAGCTCGCCATGGGCCCCGTCACCGCCACGGCCGAGCTCGGCCGCCCGGTCGCCGAGGTCGTCGCCGAGCTGGACGCCGGCGGCCGGCCGGAGTTCCCCGTCCACGTGGCGATCACGCGCGAGGACGGCGCGGTGACCGGCGAGATGACGGTCGTCTGGACCCTCCGGCCGAACAAGTAGCCGTACCGTCGCAACCCGCGGGCGTCCGAGGGAGTCCTCTCCTCCAGTAGGCTTCCCGGCGTGCGCCCTCGCGGCGCACGCCGGGAAGAGATCGTCAAACCGGGAGGAACCGGCGTTGCACATCCAGGAGTGGCTCGAAACGGTACCGGCGATCGCCGTCTACCTCTTGGTGGGCGGGGTCATCGGTCTGGAGAGCCTGGGCATTCCGCTTCCCGGTGAGATCGTCCTCGTCAGTGCCACGCTGCTGGCCGCCACCCAGGACCACATCAACCCCTACGTGCTGGGTGCGTGTGCCGTCGCGGGCGCCATCATCGGTGACTCCATCGGCTATCTCATCGGCCGCAAGGGCGGCAAGCCGCTGCTGGAGTGGCTCGGCCGCAAGTTCCCCAAGCACTTCGGTCCGCACCACGTGGCCACCGCCGAGCGCTCCTTCCAGAAGTGGGGCATGTGGGCGGTCTTCGTCGGCCGCTTCATCGCCCTGCTGCGCATCTTCGCCGGCCCGCTCGCGGGCGTGCTGAAGATGCCCTACTGGAAGTTCCTGATCGCCAACGTGCTCGGCGGCATCGTCTGGGCCGGCGGCACCGTCGCCGTGATCTACTCCGTCGGCAAGGTCGCCGAGGAGTGGCTGAAGAAGTTCTCCTGGCTCGGCCTGCTCGCCGCCGTGCTCTTCGGTCTCGGCTCGCTGGTCGTCATGAAGATGAAGGCGAAGAAGGCCGAGGCGGCCCAGGCCGCCGACGCGGCCGAGGCCCGGCCCGAGCCGGTCGGCACCGCCGACTGACGGCAGTCGCTTCGAGCGAGCAGCCCCCGGATCCGCGCGGCGGACCCGGGGGCTGCTCGTTGTGGTGGCCTCTCAGCCGCTCCGGCCGGTGTCCTGGGTGATGCTGAGGCGGACCAGGTCCGCCAGGGTGGGCGCCGGGCGTTTGGCGCGGATGCGGCGCAGGTAGGTGCCCACGGTGTGGACGCTGATACCGAGTCGCCTGGCCGTCTGGTGGTAGGTGAGCCCCGCGCCGATGTGGGCCAGCACCTGCCGCTCGCGGGGCGACAGGCGCGGCGGTCCTGCCGGGAGGCTGCGGCCGGGCATCTCGTCTCCATGGGCTGGCGGAGCCGCGCGGCATGGGTGGCCTGCGGCCGGCAGCGGGCGGAGTTCCCCCACCCGCGCGACGCTTTAGAGGGATCTAACCACGAACTCTGCTAAATGCAAGCAAAAAAGAGTGACCAGCCGGTCAATATCCCCTTAATCAAAGGCCGGTCGAGTGTCAAGTCCCCAACTTCCGCGGCTCCAGCGCCGCTTCGAACCGGGCGAATGTGAGAGACGCCGCCGACCGCGGCACTGAGCCCGGAGCGACCGGAGGGGGACCGCGCGTGGGGCACTTCCGCCTGCTCGTCGTCGGCAACGGCATCTCGGCGTACGGCAGCTACCTGAACATGGTGGCGCTGAACGTCTTCATCTACCACGTCACCGGCAGCGCGCTCACCGCCGGTCTGTTCATGGCCGTACGCCTGGTGACCAGCGTGCTCGCGGGCTTCGTGGCCGGGCGCCTGGTCTCCACCCGCGACCGCAAGCGCCTGATGGTCGGCGCCGACGTCACCCAGGCGCTCGCCCTGCTCGCGCTGCTGCTCGCCCCGGACGGCGCCCGCGTCGGGCTGCTCTTCGCCCTGGCGGTGATCACCGGGTCCTGCGCGACACTCTCCCAGGTCGCGCTGCGCAGCAGCGTGCCGGAGATCGTCGGGGCCGAGCACCGGGCCCGCGCCAACGGCCTGCTCGTCACCGGCCGCTCGCTCGCCATGATCGCGGGCTTCGCGTCCTCGGGGCTGGTCGTGGCGCAGCTCGGCTACTCCACGGCGTTCGCCCTGGACGCCGTCACGTTCGTGATCTCCGCGGGCGTGCTGTTCCTGCTGCCCGTACGGACCCGGGCGGCCGCCGGGGACGCTCCGGAGGCCGGGGACGGTGCCGGGGCCGCGGGCGCGGAGGAGAAGGCCGGCGCCGCGGGCGGCTTCGCCCGGATGCTGCTGCGCACGGCGCCCCTGCTCGCGGTGATGATCGCCGTACGGGCGGTGGACGGGCTGGGCTCCTCGTCCCACAACGTGGCGCTGCCCATCTACTCGGACGGCCTGGACCCCGCTCACCCGGCGACGTTCATCAGCCAGTTCTGGGCCACCTGGGCCATCGGCAACATCGTCGCGCAGCAGTTGTTCGGCCGGGTCACCAAGCGGACCGGCCGCACTCCGGGGGAGCGGGCGTTCGCGCTCGGGGCGTGCCTGATGTCGGCGGCGTTCATCGTCGTCTTCGCGGGCCTGCCCACCGTGCCCACCATCATCGCCGCCCTGGTGGCCGGCATGGCCGACGGCTTCACGGAGATCGTGTACGTCTCCCGCCTCCAGGCCGCCCCCGACGCCGAGCGCGGCCGGCTCTTCGGGCTGTCCGCCTCCGCCGAGAACACCGGCTTCGGCCTCGGCATGATCGTCAGCGCGGCCCTGCTGGAGTCGTTCTCGCCGCTCCAGGTCGTGGCCGCCTTCCACGGGCTGGCCATCGCCCTGTGCGCCGTCCTGCTCGCCGTGCTCCTCGGCCGCGGCAGGACCTCCACCCGGAGCCAGGACCGGCCCGGCGGCCGGGACGACCGGGCGGCCCGGGACGTACCGACGGCGGAAGGCCGCATCTCATGACACCCACGCCCCACCCCCGCAGACACCCCGCCCGTACCGACCGGGCCGTCGCCGTCATCGGACTGGCCTTCCGGCTGCCCGGCGCGGACACCCCCGAGGAGTTCTGGCGCATCATCCGCGACGGGACGGACTGCATCACCCGCTTCACCGGCGAGGAGCTCGCCGCGGCCGGCGTGCCCGCCGAGCGCTACGAGGCCCCGGGCTTCGTCGGCGCCTCCGGGATCCTGGACGGCATCGCCGGCTTCGACGCCCCCCACTTCGGGATGAGCGCCCGCGAGGCGCAGCTCACCGACCCGCAGCAGCGCCTGCTCCTGGAGTGCGCCCAGCACGCCCTGGAGGACGCCGGGTACCCCGACGAGCGCGACGGCGGCAGGACCGGCGTCTACGCCACCGCGGGCTACCACCTGTACACGCTGGAGACCTACCAGCTCAACAACGTCCTGCCGAGCACGCCCGTCACCGACTGGATGGCGGGCATGCAGATCCTGACCGGCAACGCCCCCGACTTCACCGCCACCCGCATCGCGTACCGGCTCGGCCTCACCGGACCCGCCGTCAGCGTCCAGACCGCCTGCTCCAGTTCGCTCGTGGCGGTCCAGACGGCCGCGCAGGCGCTGCTCGCGGACGACTGCGACATCGCCCTCGCCGGCGCCACGGCCGTCCACGTCCCCCAGGTCCTCGGCTACCAGTACGTCAAGGGGTCGATCCTCTCGAAGTCCGGCCGGCTGCGCGCCTTCGACGCGGGCGCCGACGGCACCGTCGGCGGCACGGGCGTCGCCGCCGTCGTCCTGAAGCGGCTCGACCGGGCGCTGGCCGACGGCGACACCGTGCGCGGCGTCATCCGCGGCTGGGGCGTCACCAACGACGGCGCGGACAAGAAGGCGTACAGCGCGCCCAGCGCCGGCGGCCAGCGCGCCGCCGTCCGCCGCGCCCTGGACCGGGCCGGCGTCGGCGCGGACACCATCGGCTATCTGGAGACCCACGGGACCGGCACCCTCAAGGGCGACCCCATCGAGTTCGACGGCGCCACGGCCGCCTACCGCGAGGACACCGACCGCACCCAGTACTGCGCGCTCGGCTCGACGAAGGCCAACATCGGCCACCTCGACGTGGCCTCCGGACTGGCCGGCCTGATCAAGACGCTGCTCGTCCTGGAGCACGGCGTCGTCCCGCCGATCGCGAACTTCACCACCCCCAACCCGCTGCTCGCCCTGGAGGGCAGCCCCTTCTACCTGCCGGCCACCGCCCGGCCCTGGCCCGAGGACGGCCACCCGCGCCGCGCGGGCCTGACCTCCCTCGGCATCGGCGGCACCAACGTCCACCTTGTCCTCGAACAGGCCCCCGAGCCCGCGCCCCGCCCGGCCGCCGCCGCGGCCCCGCCGGACGTCCTCCTGGTCTCCGGCAGCAGCGAGGAGGCGCTGACCGCCAACGCCCGCGCCTTCCGCGACCGGCTGCGGGAGCGGCCCGGCACGCCCCTCGCCGACCTCGTCACCACCGCCGCGCTCGGCCGCACCCACGGCCGCCACCGGCTGGCCGTCCGCGGCAGCACGCCCGCCGCGCTCGCCGCCGCCCTCGACAGCCGGCTCGCGGGCACGGACTCCGCGGCCGTCACGGCCGGGACGGCGCCCCGCGACGGCGCGCCCGGCGTCGTCTTCCAGTTCACCGGCCAGGCAAGCCCGTACCCGGGCATGGCCGCGGAGCTCTACGAGCGCTTCCCCGCCGTACGCGAGGTGCTCGACGCCTGCGAGCACCACCACCGCGACCTCGGCGGCGGCTCCCTGCTCGACGGGCTCCTCGGCACCGCCGGAGCGGACTCCCTCCGGGCCACCGACACCGCCCAGCCCGCCCTGTTCGCGTTGCAGTGCGCGCTCACGCGCCTGTGGCAGGACACCGGCGTCGCCCCCGGCACCGTCACCGGGCACAGCGTCGGCGAGTACGCGGCCCTCCACGCCGCCGGAGCCCTCACGCTGGAGGACGGCCTGCGCCTGACCGCCGAGCGGGGCCGGCTGATGCAGAAGCTCTGCGCCCCCGGCGCGATGGCCGCCGTACCGCTCACCCGCGGCGCGGCCCTCGCCCTCGCCGCCGAAGTCCCCGGCGCGGAGCTGTCCGTGGCCAACGGCGAGCGCTCCCACGTCATCGCCGGGCCCGTCGCCGCCGTGGACCGGGTGCTCGCCCTGCTGGAGGAGCGCGGCACGCCCGGCGAACGCCTCCCGGTGGAACGCGCCTTCCACACCGCCCTCATGGAGCCGATGCTGGGGGACTTCCGGGCGGTGCTCGACGACGTCACCTTCCGGCCCACTCGGATCCCCTTCGTCAGCGGGCTGGACGGAGCGCTCCGGGCACCCGGCTGGACGCCGGACGCCGCGTACTTCCTGCGCCACACCCGGGAGCCCGTGCTCTTTGACGAGGCGCTGCGCACCGTGGGCGCGCAGACGCCCGCGGCCGTGGTCGAGATCGGTCCCCACACCACGCTCAGCGGACTGGCGCGCCGGGCCCTGCCGGCCGTGCGCGCCCTGCCGTCGCTGCGCCGCGGCTCCGGCCTCGGCGCCCTGTGGGCCGCGGCGGCGGGCCTGCACTGCGCGGGCGCGGACCTGGACTGGCGGCCGCTGCTGGCGGGCTGCGGCGGCCGCCGGATCCCCCTGCCGGGCTACCGCTTCCAGCACAAGGACTACTGGACAGGGCCGGAGTTGACGGCCGTACGTACCGGAACACCAGCGACAGATGGAGCCACTGTGGTACAGCACCAGGCAGCGGTCGAGCGGGTCGTCCGAAGCATCGTCGAGTCGGCCGCACGGCACCTCGGGCACGACCCGGACGCCATCACCGGCGAGACGTCCTTCTTCGACCTCGGCGCCGACTCGCTCCAGATGATCAGCGCGCTGCGCGAGCTGGAGCAGGAGTACGAGGTCAAGGTCTCGATGCGGGAGCTGTTCGAGGAGACCGGGACGCCGTTGCGGCTCGCGGAGCTCATCGTGAGCCGGATGCCGGGGGAGGGGGCCGGGGCGGCCGCACCCGAGGCGGCGCCGGTTGCCGCGGCGGCGCCGGAACCGGTCGCTCCCGCGGCGCCGGCAGGTCCCGTCATCCCCGCGGTTCCCGAGCCTGTCGTCCCGGCGGCCGGCGCCCCCGAGTACGCCACGCGCCGTGAGCTGGAGGACCTCGCCCACAAGCTCCAGCAGATATCGCAGATACAGCTGCAAATGATGTCCCAGCTCTCCCAGCTGCTGGCCCTCCAGACGGCTGCCGCGACGTCCCGGCTCAATGGCACGGCGGCGGTGTCCCGGTGACCGGCCTCGACGCCGCCTCCGCGGCTCTCGACCAGGACCTCGCGGCCATGGCCGAGCTCTCGCGGCGCATCGCCGAGCAGCTCGGCACCGGCCCGGCGGAGAGTCCCGCGGGTGATCCGGCGGGGGACGCTCCGGACACGACGTCGCCGGGCGCGGAGGAGCCGGCGGCTGCGGGCGAGCCGGCGGTCCCGGCCGGGGCGGCGGCCGCGGAGCAGCCCGCCGCCCCGCGCCGCGTGCACGGCCCCCGGGTGACCGTGTCGCGCGCCTCCGGCATGGTTCAGGGTGACGGTCCGCGCGCCCAGCAGGACCACCTGGCCGACCTCGTACGCCGCTACACCGCGAAGACCCCCACCTCCAAGCAGCTCGCCCAGCGCTACCGCCGCGTCCTCGCCGACAGCCGCGCCGTCGTCGGCTTCCGCAGCGGTACGAAGGAGATGCTCTACCCCATCGCCGGCCGCCGGGCGAGCGGCGCCCGCCTCCAGGACGTCGACGGCAACGAGTACGTCGACATCACCATGGGCTTCGGCGTGCTCCTCTTCGGCCACGAGCCGGCGTTCGTCGGCGAGGCCGTCCGCGAGCACCTCTCCCGCGGCATCCAGCTCGGCCCCCGCAACGCCGAGACCGGCGAGGCGGCCGAGCTGCTGGCCGGGCTGACCGGCATGGAGCGCGTGGCCTTCGCCAACTCCGGCACGGAGGCCAACTCCGCGGCGATCCGCCTCGCCCGCTCCGCCACCGGCCGCAACAAGATCGTCACCTTCCTCGGCGCGTACCACGGCCACGCCGACACCGTCCTCGGGCGGCCCTCCGGCTCCCCGGAGAGCCGGCTCACCGTGCCCGTCTCCCGCGGCATCCCGGACAGCGCCGTCGCGGACCTGATGGTCCTCGACTACGGCAGCGACGCCTCCCTGGAGGCCATCGCGCAGCACGCCGGCGACATCGCCGCCGTCATCATCGAGCCCGTGCAGAGCCGGCACCCCGCGCTGCAGCCCGTCGAGTTCGTCCGCAAGCTGCGCGACCTCACCGCCCGCCACGGCATCGTGCTCATGTTCGACGAGATGCTGACGGGCTTCCGCCCCGCGCTCCGCGGCGCCCAGGAGCTGTACGGCGTCACGCCCGACCTCGCGACCTACGGCAAGCTGCTCGGCGGCGGCTTCCCCATCGGGGCCATCGCCGGCCGCGCCGACATCATGGACGGCGTCGACGGCGGCTACTGGTCCTACGGCGACGACAGCTACCCGCCCGCGGACACGACGTTCTTCGGCGGCACGTACATCCAGCACCCGGTGTCGATGGTGGCCGCGCGGGCCGTCCTCACGCACCTCAAGGAGCACAGCCCGCGGCTCCAGGAGCGGCTCAACGCGCGGACGGCCGAGCTGGCCGGGACCCTCAACGCCTTCTTCGAGGCGGAGGAGTTCCCGCTGCGGATGAGCCACTTCGGCTCGCAGTTCCGGTTCGACCACCGGGCGGACATGGAGCTGCTCTACCACCACCTGATGCTGCGCGGCGTCCACGTGTGGGAGTGGCGGAACTTCTTCCTCTCCACCGCGCACTCGGACGGCGACCTGGAGTTCATCGCCGACGCGGTCAAGGGCTCCCTGCGGGAGCTCCGCGGGGCGGGCTTCTTCCCGGGTACGCGCCCGGCGGCGGCCGTGGCGCCGAAGGCGCCTGCCGAGAGAACCCCCGCTGAAGAGCAGAACAAGCCCGTACGCATCGCCTCCATGGCCTGGAACGCGGCCGCGGCCGCCGCACCTGCCGCGCCGCGGACAGCCCCCCGCACCCCGGATTTCAGCGTCTACTTCTTCGGCGACTATCCCGAGGACGGCGACCAGCAGGGCAGGTACGAACTGCTCATGGAGACCGCCCGGTTCGCCGACCGGAACGGGTTCCACGCCCTCTGGATGCCCGAGCGGCACTTCCACTCCTTCGGGGGGCTCTTCCCCAACCCCGCCGTGCTCGCCGCCGCCCTCTCGCGGGAGACCACCCGCATCCGCCTCAACGCCGGGTCCGTCGTGCTGCCGCTGCACGACCCGATCCGGGTCGCGGAGGAGTGGTCGATGGCCGACAACCTCTCCGCGGGCCGCGTCGGCATCGGCATCGCCAGTGGCTGGCACGCCAACGACTTCGTCTTCTTCCCCGACCGCTTCGGCCGGCACAAGGAGACGATGTACGAGCAGCTGGAGCAGGTGCGGCGGTTCTGGCGGGGCGAGCCGCTGCGCCGGACCACCGGGGACGGCGAGGCGGACGTGCGGCTCTTCCCGCGGCCCGTCCAGGACGCCCCGCCGATGTACACGGCCGTGGTCGGCAACCCGGCCTCGTTCGCGCTCGCGGCCCGCCACGACCTCGGCATCGTCACCAACCTGATGACGCAGAGCGTCGAACAGCTCGCGGAGAACATCGCGCTGTACCGCCGCACTCGCGAGGAGCACGGCCTGGACCCGGCCGCCGGCCGCGTGGCCGTCCTGCTGCACACCTACCTCGCCGCCCGCCACGACACGGCCCGCGCCGAGGCGTACGAGCCCCTGTCGCGCTACATGCGGGCGTCGCTGTCGCTGTTCGGGGGCGTCACCAACAGCCTCGGGCACAACGTGGACCTCTCCTCGCTCAGCGAGGACGACCTGGACGTCGTGTTCCGCCGCGCCTACGACCGCTACTGCGACCAGCGGGCCCTGATCGGCACCGTCGACTCCGTCGCGCCCGTGGTGGACACGGTCACGGCGGCCGGCGCCGACGAGCTCGTCTCCCTCGTCGACTTCGGCGTCGCGCCCGGCGAGCTGCGCGCGAGCCTCACCCACCTCGACGCCTTGCGCCGCCGCCGTCAGCAGGGCGCGGAGAAGGCCCCCGCACCGGCAGCGCCCGCCGTCCTCACCCCCGCTCCCGTAGAGGCCCCGCTCTCCCCGGGCCAGCAGCGGATCTGGTTCCTGGAGCGCATGCTGCCGGGCCGCACCGCCTACAACGAGACCAAGGCGATCCGCCTCGACGGCCCGCTGGACGTGCCCGCCCTGCGCGCGGCGCTGCGCGGCCTCGTGGCCCGCCACGAGGGGCTGCGGACCGTCTTCCGGGAGACCGGCGGCGAGCCGCGCCAGGTCGTCCGGCCGCCCGCCGAGCCCGACTTCGCGGTCGTCGACGGCACGGGGCGCGGCGAAGAGGCCGTGCGGGAGACCCTGGCCGCCGAGAGTGCCCGCCGCTTCGACCTCGCCGAAGGACCCCTGTTCGTCACCCGGCTCGTGAAGCTCGCCGACGACGCGCACGTGCTCGTGCTGTCGATCCACCACATCGTCGTCGACGCGGCCTCCGCGACCGTCCTCACCCGCGACCTGTCGGCCCTCTACCGCTCCTGGCGCGACGGCACCGACACCGGGCTGCCCGTCCTCACCCGGAGCTACGCCGAGCACGCCCGCGCGCAGGCCGCGGCCCTGGAGGGCCCGGAGGCCGCGGCCGACCTGGCCTACTGGCGCGAGACGCTCGGCGGCGGCCTGCCCGTCCTGGACCTGCCCACCGATCGGCCGCGCCCCGCGGTCATGACGTCCAACGGCCGGGCCGTCTTCCGCACGCTGGGCCCCGGACTCTCCGCGCGCCTGCGCGAGCTGAGCCGGGCCCGCCGCGGCACCCTGTTCATGACCCTGCTCGCCGGGTACGCGGCCATGCTGCACCGCGTCACCGGGCAGGACGACATCATCATCGGCACCCCCGTCTCCGACCGGCCGCAAGAGGCCGGTGACCTGCTCGGGTTCTTCGTCAACACCCTGGCCCTGCGCTTCGACCTCTCCGGGGACCCGTCCTTCGCCACGCTGCTGGACCGGGTGCGCGGCCGCGCCCTCGACGCCTACGACCACGCGGTCGTGCCCTTCGAGGCGGTCGTGCGCGAGCTCGCACCGCCTCGGGTCACGGACCGCACGCCCGTCTTCCAGGTGCTCGCCGAGTTCCAGAGCAGCGAGCCGTTCCGCTTCGAACTGCCGGACGTGAAGGCGACGCCCCTGGACGCGGGGCCGGACAAGTCCCTGACGGACTTCACCGTCTACTTCACCGACCAGCCGCAGGGCATCCGCTGCCACCTGGAGTACAACACCGACCTGTTCGACCCGGAGACCGCCGAGCGGTTCTTCGCCACTTTCCGGGACGTGCTGGCCGCGGCCGTCGAGGCACCGGAGGCCCCGCTGTCCCGGCTCGCCACCCCTGGGGCGGCCGGCAACGCCCTCGCACCGGCCGCGCCCGGCGGCCCCGTACCGGCGCAGTGGGAGCGGGGGCCGCGGCACCCCGTGGAGGAGGTCACCGTCCACGAGCTGGTGGCCCGGCGGGCCGCGGCGGCTCCCGGCGCCGTCGCCGTCCTCGACGGTGACCGGGTCCTGACCTACGGTCAGCTGGAGGAGCGGGCCGGCCGGCTGGCCGCCGTGCTCCGGGAGCGGGGCGCGGCCGGCGCCCCCGTGGCCCTGTGGCTGCCGCGCTCCGCCGGTCTCGTCGTCGCCATGCTCGCGGCCCTCAAGGCCGGCAGCCCGTACGTGCCGCTGGACCCCGCGCTCGGCCGGGCCCGCGCCGAGAAGGTCATCGCCGAGTCCGGCGCCCGCGTCCTCGTCTCCCCGCAGGCCGATGCGGCGCAGCTCCGGCTGCCGGAGGGCGTCGTCGTCGTGGCGCCCGGTGACGGTCCGGCGGGCGCCCCCTCCTCCGCGGCACCTGTCGCCGGCGGCGAGTCGCTGTGCTACGTCATCTACACGTCGGGCAGCACCGGCACGCCCAAGGGCGTCGCCGTGCCGCACCGCGCCGTCGTCGACCTCTGCGCGTGGCACCACCGGCGCTTCGGCTTCACCGCCGCCGACCGTGCCGCCCTCGTGTGCAGCCAGAGCTTCGACGCCTCCGTCTTGGAGGTCTGGCCCGCGCTGACCGCGGGCGCCTCGCTGACCGTCGCGGGCGACGCCGTACGCAAGGACCCGCTCGCGCTGGCCCGCTGGTACGCGGCGCAGGGCGTCACGTTCTCCATCCTGCCCACGGCCCTCGGCGAGACACTGCTCCAGCTCCCGCCGGACGCCCAGCCGCCGCTGCGCCACCTGCTCATGGGCGGCGACGTGATGCGCACCCGGCCGCGGCCCGGCACGCCGTACGAGGTCGCCAACGTCTACGGGCCCACCGAGGTCACCGTGCTGTGCACCGTCGAGACGGTCGTGCCCGGCGAGGCGGCTGACGGTTCCGGCAGCTCCGGCAGCTTCGGCAGCGAGACCGGGGAGATCGCGATCGGCCGCCCCGTCGACAACGTGCGCCTGCGGGTGCTGGACGAGTCGGGCGCGCCGGTTCCGGTCGGCGCCGTGGGGGAGCTCCACGTCGGCGGGCCGGGCGTGGCGAGCGGCTATCTGCACCGGCCCGAGGCGGACGCCGGGCGCTTCCTGCCCGACCCCGACGGCGGCCCGGGCGCCCGCCTCTACCGTACGGGCGACCTCGTGCGCTGGACCGCGGACGGAAAATTGCAGTTCCGCGGCCGCACCGACGACCAGGTGAAGATCCGCGGCTTCCGCGTCGAGCCGGAGGAGGTCTCCCGCGCGCTCAACTCCCTGGAGGGCGTGCGCGAGGCCGTCGTCCTGGCGCGCCGCAACGGCCGGGGCGAGGCGTACCTCGCGGCGTTCGCCGTCCCCGCCGACCCGGTGGGGGACGCCGAAGGCGACCGGCAGGCCTTCGCGGACCTCATGGCCGACGCCCTGGCCGAGCGGCTGCCCGAGTACCTCGTGCCGCGTGCCTGGACGGTCCTGGCCGCGCTGCCCGTGGCCGCGGGCGGCAAGCTGGACCGCGCGGGGCTCCCCGCGCCCGACCTGGTCACGGCCGCGCCTCCGGCGCCCCGGACGCCGGGCGGCGCCGTGGTCGCCCCCTCCGGTGACGTCGAGCGGCGGCTCCGCGCGCTGTGGGCCGCCGAGTTCGGCACGGATGCCGGCTCCCTCGCGCCCGACGCCTCGTTCTTCGACCTGGGCGGCCACTCGATCACCGCGATCCGGCTGGTCAACCGGGCCCGGGAGGAGTTCGGCAGCGAGTACCCGATGGTGCGCTTCTACGAGCGGCCCACGCTGCGGGCCATGGCCGCCTTCTTCTCCGGTGACAAGGAGGTTTCGGGCGACGACGTCGAGCACCGGGTGCCCGCCACCGATCAGCAGGTGCACTTCGCCCGGGTCCAGCAGGGCCACGCGCTGCCGCAGGTGTTCAACGTCGCCATGCGCCTGACCCTCACCGGCGACCTGGACGTGGACGCCCTGCGCACGGCCCTGACCCGGCTCGTCGCCCGGCACGAGGGCCTGCGCACCCGCATCGTCCCCGACGGCGACGACTGGCAGCAGGAGATCGTGCGGGCCCGGCCCGTAAGCCTGCCCGTCGAGGACCTGACCGGGCTGCCTGCCGGGGAGCGCGAGGCCGCGGTGGAGCGGATCTCCACCGAGGCCGCCGAGACGCCGTTCGACCTCGCCACCGGGGCCGGGCCGGCGCTGCGTCTGCTGCGCTCCGGCGAGCGCACGTGGGTCCTGCTGTTCGTCCTGCACCACGCCGTGTGCGACGGCTGGGCCGTCAGCCTGATCCTCAAGGAGCTGGCCGCGCTCTACGGTTCGGCCGCCGAGGGACTGCCGGACGGGCTGTCGCCCGAGGTGGGCCGGCCGGGTGCGTACGCGCGCTGGCAGCGCGAGCCGGCCGACCCCGCCGTCGAGGAGCGCAAGCTGGCGTTCTGGCAGCGCGAGCTGGACGGCGCGCCGTTCGGCGTCGCCATGCCGCTCGACCGGCCGCGCCCCGGGAAGCTGAGCGGGCGGGGCGGCGTCGTGATGTTCACGGTGCCCGCCGACGTCCGCGCGGACGTCGACCGGCTGGCGCGGCGCCGCGGGGCGACGCCCTACGCGGTCACCGCGGCGGCGCTGGGACGGCTGATGGCCCGCGGTTCGGGTCAGTCCGACGTGGTCTTCAACGTCTCCTACGCCAACCGGTGGCGCCGCGAGTTCGAGTCGCTCGTGACCTGTGCGACGTCCGGGTTCGCGTTGCGGGTGCGTGACGGGGAGGCCGCCTCCTTCACCGCCCTGGTCGACCAGGTGGCCCGGACGTCTGTCGCGTGCATCGACGCGTTCATGCCGCCGCGGGACCTGGCCCCGCTGCTGCGGGAGCGGTACGGGATGGAGATGCCGGACCGGCTCGCGGTCGGTTTCGCCTACCAGAACTCGCTGGAGACCGAGATCGAGCTGCCGGGGGTGGCCGTGGCGATCGAGGACCTCGCGCCCGAGGCCGCCCGGGCGGAGTTCACCTTCGGTCTCGTACCGGCGGGCGACGTGCTCGTCGGAATGGCCGAGTACTCCTCCGATCTGTGGGACCGGGCGACGATCGAGGGCTGGATGCGCGACTACGTCGGGCTGCTGCGCGACGAGGTCCGGGCGGCCCTCGCGGAGTGACCCGCCCGGCCGGCCGGTGGGGTGAAGATCACAGGTCACCCCGGCGGCCGGCCGGCACCCGGCCGACTACCGTGTCCGCGTGCCGAAGAACAGGAACGCGTTCTCTTCCGACGCCTCCGCGGCCCTGCGCGCCTGGGGGCGCCGCGCCGCGTCGCGCGCGGTCCACGGCGGCTGGCGGTGGATCCAGCGGGCCGGCGCGGTGACCGCCGAGCACCCCGGGCCGTACCGCTTCGGGCGGATCGGCCCCGCCACGAGGCTGGCGTTCCCGCTCGGCACGGTCTTCGGCGAGCGGTGGATCGAGCTGGGCGACCACTGCATCATCGGCGAACAGGTCACGCTCACCGCCGGCATGATGCCGGGCCTCGACCTCGGCCCCGACCCCGTGCTCCGCCTGGGCAACGGCGTGGTCCTCGGCCGCGGCAGCCACGTGGTGGCTTCACAGCCGGTGACCTTCGGTGACGACGTCTTCTGCGGCCCGTACGTCTACGTCACCAGCGACAACCACTCCTACGACGACCCGCACCAGCCCATCGGCAGGCAGTGGCCCCGCAGCGCGCCCGTCTCCATCGGCTCCGGCAGCTGGCTGGGCACGGGCGCGGTCATACTCCCGGGCGCCCGGCTCGGCCGCAACGTCGTGGTCGCCGCGGGTGCGGTGGTCCGAGGCGAGGTCCCGGACCACGCGGTGGTCGCGGGCGCCCCGGCCAAGCTCGTCCGCCGCTGGCAGCCGGCAACGGGCTGGGTCCCGCCCCTGCGGACGGCACCGCCGGTACCGATCCCTTCGGAGATGACGGCAGACCAACTCAAGGCCTTGGCGGACCTCCCGCCGGAGGGTCAATAGCCGGGTGCCGAGCGGGGCCCGGCACCGCCGGACTGCTGCGTGGTGGCACACCGCCGTCGCGGCGGAGGAACTGTCCGCGGCAGCGGCGAGGGTCCGTCCGGTTGGACGGCTCACAATCGGTGGCCGATACCCGGCCCGGCACCGCCGGACTGCTGTGTGGTGGTGCATCGCCGTTGCGGCGGGAGGAACTGCCCGCGGCAGCGGCGAGGGTTCGTCCGTTGGACGGCTCGTAGCCAGGGCTGATACCCGGCTCGGCACTGCCGGACTGCGGCGTGGTGGCACACCGCCGTTGCGGCAAGGAACTGCCCGCGGCACGGTGAGTGCCCGTCCGTCGGGCGGCTCGTAGCCAGGGCTGATACCGGCCCGGCACCGCCGGACCGCCGCGAGGTGGTGCACCGCCGTCGCGGCGGAAAGAAGGGTGGGGCGGCGCGGCCCTCGCCGCAGGAAAGCCGGGCGGGCTGCGCCCCGGCCCCGGCCGTCATACGGCGGCGCACCGCCAAAGACCCTCCGCCGCCGCGGCGAGGAACCACCGCGGCGAGGGTCCGGCGGCATGCCGACCGCCTGCCGCCGTCCCCCGTCAGCCCGCTGCGAGCAGCACCGTGCCTACCAGCGCCAGCCCCGCCCCCGCGGCCTGGACGGTTCGGAGCCGTTCGCTGAGAACTCCCCGCGCGGCCAGCGCCGTCACCACCGGGTAGAGCGACGCCAGCACCGCGGCCACCGTGACCGGGCCGCTCCGTGCCGCGAGGCTGTACGTGCCGTTGGCGGCCACGTCCGCGAGGCCGACGAAGGCGAGCGCGGGCAGCGCGGCGCGGATGCCGGCCCAGCCGTCCTCCGGCAGGGCGGGCGCGCCGCGCCGCACGGAGGCGAAGAGCGCGCCCGCGCCCACGACCACGTTGCACACGCGCTGGACGAACAGGGCGAGGAACAGCCCGGTGAGGTTGTGCGAGGCCTCGGCGATCAGGGCCATCACGGAGCCGAAGCCGACCGCGGCGACGAGCGTGAGCACCAGCGTCTGCCGCTGCACGGGCGCGCCGCCCAGCCCGGGACCGCTCGCGAGGACGACGCCGGCCACGGCCACGGCGATGCCCGCGAACTGCAGGATGCCGGGCCGCTCGCCGAGGACGAGGCCGACGCCGAGCGGCACGGCGACACCGCCGAGCGCGCCGAGCGGCGAGACGACGCCCATGGGGCCGAGGGCCAGCGCCCGGTAGAAGGCGAGCATGGCGGCGGGGCCGACGACGCCGGCGGCGACCGCGTACCAGAGCTGCGGCCCGGCCTCGGACCAGCCGCCCGTGCCGGCGACGATCGCCCCGAGGACGCCGACCGCGAGCAGCTGCGAGACCAGGACCACGGTCAGGGCGGGGATGCGGCGGGTGAGCAGCCCGCCGCCGAAGTCGGCCAGCCCCCACAGGAAGCTCGTGGTCAGGGCGAAGACCGCCGTCATGGGAAAACCTCGCAGTACAGTGTGGTGAACAGTGCAGTGCAGCACACCGTAGTTCACTATCTTCGACTTCGGTATTAAATATATTCGACCTAAGAGGGAAAGATGGCGACGGACCTCGACCGGCTGACTCAGTCGCTCGCCCGCAACCTCAAGCGCTGGCGCGCCGAGCGCCACCTCACCCTCGACGCCCTGGCGGCCCGCTCGGGGGTCAGCCGCGGCATGATCATCCAGATCGAGCAGGCCCGGACGAACCCCAGCGTGGGCACGACCGTCAAGCTCGCCGACGCCCTCGGCGTCAGCATCACCACGCTCCTCGACCAGGATCAGGTCGCCCGCGTCCGCCTCGTGCCGAAGGAGGAGGCGGTGCGCATGTGGTCGACGGAGGCGGGGAGCCACACCACGCTGCTCGTCGGCGCCCAGGGCCGCGGCCCGGTCGAGCTGTGGGACTGGCGCATCGCCCCCGGCGACGCCAGCGAATCCGACCCGCACCCGCCCGGCACGCTCGAACTGATCACCGTCACCGCCGGCGCGCTCACCCTCGTCGTGGACGGCGAGGAGCACACCGTGCCCGCCGGCACCTCGGCGGCGTTCGAGTCGAACGTGCCCCACACGTACCGCAACGCCGGCGACGTACCGGTGGAGATGACGATGGCCGTGGCCATCGCCCCGGCGCACTGACCGCCCCCGCGGGGGCGGCCGGCCGCGCCGGAGCCACGGTCAGGAAGGCCGCGTCCGGCGTGCGTCCCGCAGCCGCAGCGCGTCCAGCTCGATCGCCGGGCAGCGGTCCATCACCATGTCCAGGCCGGCCGCGCGCGTCCGCTCGTACGCCGCCTCGTCGACGACCCCCAGCTGGAACCAGACCGCCCGCGCGCCGATCGCGACTGCCTCGTCCGCGACGGCGCCCGCGAGGCCGCTGTTGACGAACACGTCCACCACGTCGACCGCGAAGGGGATGTCCGCGAGGCGGGCGTAACCCGGCTCGCCGTGCACCGGCTCCGCCTTCGGATGCACCGGCACGACCCGCTTGCCGTGGCGCCGCAGCACCTCGGCGACGCCGTAGGCCGCCCGCTGCCGGTTGGACGACAGACCGACCAGCGCCCACGTGTCGCCGGTCTCCTCGATGATCTTCCGGATGATCCCCGGTTCCGCGTACATGCCCGCTCAACGATCATCCCCCCGTCACCATTCCCGGACCGGCGCATAGGCTGGCGGGATGACGGAGCAGTACCGGACGGTCGCGCGCGAGGGCGTGCACGAGATCGAGATCAGCAAGTCGCGCTTCATCTGCGCGCTCGCGCCCGCCGCCACGGAGGAGGAGGCGCAGGCGTTCGTCGCGCGCGTCCGCAAGGAGCACCCCACCGCCCGCCACCACTGCTTCGCCTACGTGCTGGGCGCCGACGGATCCGTGCAGAAGGCGAGCGACGACGGCGAGCCGGGCGGCACCGCCGGCGTGCCGATGCTCCAGATGCTGGTCCGCCGCGAGGTGCGCTACGCCGTCGCCGTCGTCACCCGCTACTTCGGCGGCGTCAAGCTCGGCGCGGGCGGGCTGATCCGCGCCTACGGGGGCGTGGTCGGCGAGGCGCTGGACGCCCTCGGGACCGTCACCCGGCAGCGCTTCCGGCTCGCGTCCGTCACCGTCGACCACCAGCGCGCCGGGAAGCTGGAGAACGACCTGCGGGCGACGGGCCGCGCCGTGCGCGAGGTGCGCTACGGCGCGGACGTGCGGATCGAGGTGGGGCTGCCCGAGGCGGACGTCGAGGGCTTCCGCGCCTGGCTCGCGGACACCACGGCCGGCACCGCCCGCCTCGAACTCGGCGGCGAGGCGTACGGGGACGCCTGAGTCTCCGGCCCGTTCCTTCCTGCCCTGCGCCCCTGCCCGCCCTACGCGTAGTCCTCCAGCCGGGCCAGCGCGTAGCCCTGCTCCGTGACCTTGCGCAGCACGGTGCGCAGCATGTCGCACATGGTGCCGCCCCACGCCTTGGGCCCGTTGAAGTGGGTGAGGATGATGTCGCCGGGGTGGAACCGCTGGTCGTCGTGGCGGAAGTCCATCCGGTCCGCGAAGGCCTCCTCGTTCCACAGCGGCGCGGCCCGCGTGCCGCACTCCTCGGCGACGGCGAGGGTGTCGGCGTCGAAGTCGCCGAAGGGCGGCCGGAAGAGCGTCGGCCGGACGCCGATCTCACGCTCCAGGATGTCCTGCTGACCGCAGATCTCCGTGTACTGCTCGTCCTCGGAGATGTGGTTCATCTGCGGGTGGTGCAGCGTGTGGTTCTGGATCGAGACGCCCAGCGCGTGCAGGTCGCGGAAGTAGCCGTAGTCCTCGGCCGCGGACTCGTCGGTGAGGAAGGCGCTCAGCGGGATCTGGAGGTCCCGCACCATGTCCAGGAACTCGCGGTCCTTCGCCGCCCCGTCGTCGATCGTCAGGAACGCGATCTTCTGGTCGGTCGGCACGTGGGCCGGCGCGGGGATCAGGTCCGGTCCCTGGTCCGCCCACTCCGGCGTGGTCAGCCGCGGCTTCTCCCGCGGCGGGGGCGGTGCGACGAGCGGCGCCTGGTCCAGTCCCCAGCGCTGCGCGGCGGCCAGCCGCTGCTCGGGCGTCAGCTTGAGCTTCGGCGGCGCCGGCGCCTGCTGCTCCTGGTCCTGCTCGTCCCGCCCTTGCTCCTCACTGCCCTGCCGTTCCTGTCCCTGCTGTTCCTGCCCCGGCCGGCCCTGCCCCTTGAGCTGTCCGAGGCCGGCCGCGTCCTGGCCGTCGCGCGCGCCGGGCAGGGCCGCGTCGCCGCTCGCGCACGCGGCGGCGCCGGCGAGCAGCAGGAGGACGGTCAGGAGGAGGGGGAGGGGGCGGCGTATGCGGTGGCGTGCGCCACGGCCGCGCCCCGCAAGGACATTTCGTATGAGTCGCATATTTCAGGATCTTTTCAGCGGGTCGGCCGCCCCGCCCGCCTGGTACGCCCATCGGGGCGCCGTGCTCGGCCACTCGGGGCCGTGCCCGGCCACCCCTGCGTAGATGGAACACTTGGGGCCCGTGAGGATCCTGCATACGTCCGACTGGCACCTGGGCCGCTCGTTCCACCGCGTGAACCTGCTCGACGCCCAGCGCGCCTTCATCGGCCACCTGGTGCGCACCGTCCGGGAGCGGCAGGTGGACGTGGTGCTCGTCGCGGGCGACGTCCACGACCGGGCCGTCCCCCCGCTCGGCGCCGTCGCCCTCTTCGACGAGGCGCTGCACCGGCTCGCGGACCTCGGCGTGCCCACGGTCATGATCTCCGGCAACCACGACTCGGCCCGCCGCCTGGGCGTCGGCGCCGGGCTCATCGACCGGGCCGGCATCCACCTGCGCACCGACCCCGCGGGCGTGGGCACCCCCGTCGTCCTCGCCGACGCCCACGGCGACGTCGCCTTCTACGGCCTGCCCTACCTGGAGCCCGCCCTCGTCCGCGAGGAGCTGGGCGCCGCCCGCGCCGGCCACACCGACGTGCTCACGGCCGCCATGGACCGCGTCCGCGCCGACCTCGCCGCACGGCCCGCCGGCACCCGCTCCGTCGTCCTCGCCCACGCCTTCGTCACCGGCGGCACCGCCAGCGACAGCGAGCGCGACATCACCGTCGGCGGCGTCGCCCAGGTCCCCGCCTCCGTCTTCGACGGCGTCGACTACGCCGCCCTCGGCCACCTCCACGGCTGCCAGACGATCACCGAGCGCGTCCGCTACTCCGGCTCCCCGCTGGCCTACTCCTTCTCCGAGGCCGGCCACCGCAAGACCATGTGGCTCCTCGACCTCGGCGCCGGCGGCATCCTCACCGCCGCCGAGCGGATCGACTGCCCCGTGCCGCGCCCCCTCGCCCGCATCCGCGGCCGTCTCGACGACCTGCTCCAGGACCCGTCCCTCACCCGGCACGAGGACGCGTGGGTCGAGGCCACCCTCACCGACCCGCACCGCCCCGACGAGCCCATGGCCCGCCTCGCCGAGCGCTTCCCGCACGTGCTCAGCCTCGTCCTGGACCCCGAGCGGTCGCCGCAGGACCCCCTCGCCTCGTACGCCACGCGCCTGCGCGACCGCAGCGACCAGGAGATCGCCGAGGACTTCGTGGCCCACGTCCGCGGCGGGCTCGCGGCCGACGACCGCGAACGCGGCATCCTCACCGCCGCCCTCGACTACGTACGGCTCGCCGAGAGCTCCGAGGAGGCGGGCGCCCGATGAGGCTGCACCGGCTGACGATCACCGCGTTCGGCCCCTTCGGCGGCACCCAGCACATCGACTTCGACGCGCTGTCCGCCGACGGGCTCTTCCTCTTCCACGGGCCCACCGGCGCCGGCAAGACCTCCGTCCTCGACGCCGTCTGCTACGCCCTTTACAACGAGGTGCCCGGCGCCCGCCAGGGCACCGCCGGCAGCCCGGTGCTGCGCAGTGACCACGCCGGCGACGACACCCTCACCCAGGTCGTCCTCGACCTCACCGTCGCCGGCCGCCGCCTGGAGATCACGCGCCGCCCCGAGCAGCTGCGCCCCAAGAAGAAGGGCACGGGCTTCACCAAGGAGCGGGCCGCGAGCGAGCTGCGCGAACACCGCGACGGCAGGTGGGAGGGGCTCAGCCGCTCCCACCAGGAGATCGGCGACGAGGTCAAGCAGCTCCTCGGCATGAGCCGGGAGCAGTTCTGCCAGGTCGTCCTCCTGCCCCAGGGCGAGTTCGCCCGCTTCCTCGGCGCCAAGGACACCGCCCGCGGCGACCTGCTCGGCAAGCTCTTCGACACCGGCCGCTTCGCCGCCGTCGAGAAGCGGCTCGCGGAGCTGCGCCGCGCCGCGGAGACCCGCGTACGGGCCGGCGACGACGGGCTGCTCGCCCTCGCCCACCGGATGCGGCAGGCCGCCGGCGACCCGTCGCTGCCCGAGGTGGGCACGCCCTCGCCCGCAGAGGCGGCCGAGGGCGGCGCCGGCGCACCTGCCGGCCGCGCCCGCGGAGGCGTCCCGGCACCCCGCGCCGCGAAGCAGGGCGCCGGCCGGGCCGTCCCCGCCCAGCGCGCCGCCGTCACCGCCCCGCTCGCCCCCGGCGACCCCGGACTCGCCGAAGCCGTCCTGGAGTGGGCCGCCCTCGCCCGCAGCAGCGCCCGGGAACGCCGGGACATCGCCGCCGTCGCCGCACGCACCGCCGAACACGCCCACCGGGCCGCCCAGGACCGCGCCGACGCCGTACGCGAACTCGCCCGGCTCCAGGACCGGCACGCCGAGGCCCGCCGCCGCGCCGACGCCCTCGCCGCCCAGCACGACGCGCACGAGGCCGGCCGCGAGCGGATGCGGCGGGCGCTCGCCGCCGAGGGCGTCGTCCCCGTCCTGGAAATGCGCGCCGAAGCCGACCGTGCCCACCGCGCGGCCGCCGCCGCCGAACAGCGCGTCCGCGCGGCCCTCCCCGAGGACCTGCGCGACGCGGGCGCCGAACAGCTCGCCGCCCTGGAGCGGCAGCTCCGCGAGGAACTCGGCTCCCTGACCGCCGCCCGCCGCGCCGAGGAGCGCGCCGCCGACATCGAGGTCCAGCAGCGTGCGCTGGAGCGCGAGGCCCGCGCCGGCGAAGGCGAGCTCGCCGAGCTGACCGGCTGGCTCGACGGCTGGGACGCGCTGCGCGCCGCCTGCGAACAGCGCGTCGAGACCGCGCGCGCCGGAGCCGACCGGGCCGTCCGGCTGGAGGCCGAGACCGGCCCCGTCCGCACCCGCCTGGCCGCCGCCCGCGAACGCGACCGCCTCACCGCGGCCGCGGCCGCGGCCGAGCAGACGCTGACCGGCGCCCGGGAGCGGGCCGTCGCCGCCCGCACCACCTGGCTCGACGTCAAGGAGCGCCGCCTGGACGGCATCGCCGCCGAGCTCGCGGGCGAGCTCGAAACCGGCGTGGCCTGCAAGGTGTGCGGAGCCACCGAGCACCCCGATCCGGCGCGCGCCGCAGCCGGCCGGGTCGACCGCGCCGACGAGGAGGCCGCCCTGGCCGCCTTCCAGCGCGCCGACGCTGTACGGGAGGAGGCCGCCCGCGAACTCCAGGGGCTCCGCGACGCCCTCGCCCGCGCCGAGGCCGACGCGGGCGGGGCCACCGCCGCCGAGCTCGAAGCGCTCGCCGGAGACCTCGGCCGCTCCCTGGCCGCCGCGCGCGCCGCGGGCGCGGACCTGCACGCCGCCCAGGAGGCCCTCCGGCAGGCCGAGCGCGAGCACGACCTGCGCCGCGAGGCCCGGCAGACCGCCCTGACGCGGGCCGCCGCCCGCACGACCCGCCGCGAACAGCTCGAAAACGACCTGGCCGCCCTGGAGGAGGAGCTGGCCCGGGCCCGCGCCGGCGAAGCGTCCGTCGCCCACCGCGCCGCCCACCTGGAGCGGCAGCTGGACCTCCTGGCCGGGGCCGTCGAGACGG
Source organism: Streptomyces sp. SCA2-17 (assembly GCF_044336695.1). NCBI lineage: Bacteria > Bacillati > Actinomycetota > Actinomycetes > Kitasatosporales > Streptomycetaceae > Streptomyces > Streptomyces sp. SCA2-17. The sequence goes on along the minus strand of NZ_CP117521.1, from coordinate 516,837 downwards.
TCCGCGCCGCCGCGGACGCGGCCGGCCGGCTCAAGGAGGCCGACGCCCGCCTCGCCGACGCCGCCTTCCGCGCCGGCTTCGGCAACCCCGCGCTCGCGGAGGAGGCCGTGCTCGGCGCGGCGGCCCGCCGGGAGCTCCAGGAGCGGCTCGACGCCCGGGCCCGCGAGGAGGCCGCCGTGGCCGAAGCCCTCGCCGACCCCGCGGTCGAGGACGCCGCCGCACGCCCCGCCGCCGACCCCGGGGCGGCCGCAGCCGCCCTCGACGCGGCCGCGGCGAGGCTCCGCGACGCCTCCGTCGCCGAAGTCGCCGCCCGCACCCGCTGCAAGGACCTGGACCGCCTCTCCGCCGCGGCCCTCACCGACGCCCGCCGCCTCGCCCCGCTCCGCGAGGAGCACCACCGCGTCGCCGAACTGGCCGCCCTCGCCGCGGGCACGTCCACGCGCAACGAGCGCCGCATGCGCCTGGAGTCGTACGTCCTGGCCGCCCGCCTCGAACAGGTCGCGGCCGCCGCGACCGCCCGGCTCCGGCGCATGTCCGCCGGCCGCTACACCCTCGTCCACTCCGACGCCCGGGCCGGCGGCAACGCCCGCTCGGGCCTGGGCCTGCACGTCATCGACCACTGGACGGGCAAGGAGCGCGACACCGCCACCCTCTCCGGCGGCGAGACCTTCTTCGTCTCCCTCGCCCTCGCCCTCGGCCTCGCCGACGTCGTCACGGAGGAGGCGGGCGGGGTACGGCTCGACACCCTCTTCATCGACGAGGGCTTCGGCAGCCTCGACGAGCAGACCCTGGACGAGGTGCTGGACGTCCTGGACGCGCTGCGCGAGCGGGACCGCGCCGTCGGCATCGTCAGCCACGTCGCCGACCTCCGCCGGCGCGTGCCGACCCAATTGCGGGTGGTCAAGGGCCGGTCGGGCTCGACCGTACGGCACGAGGTGGCGGGCGGCACTTACTGAGTCGTCAGCGGGTGGTCACTGAGCGGTCACCGAGATCGGGCGGCGGGGGAGCGGGGAGGAGTAGACGATGCTGGTGGTCACCGACCCCAGCGCGCCGATCCGGCCCGCGACCTCCTCCAGGTGCCGCATCGACCGCGCCGCGACCTTGATCATGAAGCAGTCGTCGCCGGTGACGTGGTGCGCCTCCAGGATCTCCTGCGTGGTCTCCAGCAGGTCGTGGAAGGGCTTGTAGTTGCCGTTGGGATAGCGCAGCCGGACGAAGGCGAGGACGGGCATGCCCAGCTTCTCCGGGTCGACGACGGCCGTGTAGCCGCCGATGACGCCCGCCTCCTCCAGTCTGCGCACCCGCTCGGTGACGGCGCTGGAGGACATGTTCACGATCCGCGCCAGCTCGGCGTAGCCGACGCGTCCGTTGTGCTGGAGGGCGTCGAGGATGCGCCAGTCGGTGGCGTCGGGGGAATAGCCGGTCATGGGCGATGTCTAACAGTGAAATCACCGGTAACTCAAGAGTTTTGCCGAGGATTGACGGTTCTGCTCGGTGATCTCGGGCCGTAGATTCCTTGCCATGACCACCACTGCTCCTGCCCCCGCCGAAGTCCCCGCAAGCCGCGTCATGGCCGTGCCGCCCGCGCCCTCCGCCGACGCCGCCGCGTACTTCGCCGCCCGGCTCGCCTTCCACACCGACGTCGCCGACGTGCACGCCGCCCTCGCCGCCGGCGCCACGGACTTCGCCGTCGTGGACTCCCGCTCCACCGCGTCCTGGGACCAGGGCCACGTCCCCGGCGCCGTCCACCTGCCCACGGCGCAGATCCCGCAGCTGGCCCGGCAGTTCCTCGACCCCGCCGTCCCCGTCGTCGTCTACTGCTGGGGCCCCGGCTGCGACGGCGCCACCCGCGCCGCCCTGGCCCTCGCCCGGCTCGGCTACCGCGTCAAGGAGATGCTGGGCGGCATCGAGTACTGGATCCGCGAGGGCTACGCCGTGGAGACCGCCGACGGCACCCGGCAGCTCCCGCCGGACCCGCTCACCGCCCCGGTGGACGCGGACGACTGCGGCTGCTGACCGGCCGGGCGGCCGCCCCGCCCGCACAGGACGCTCCGCCCGCGGAGTCCGCCCCGGCGGCTGCCGCCCGCGGTACTCGGCCGGTACCGTGGTGCCATGCCGGCACTCAACATCGAATTCACGGAAGAGGAGCTCGCGGCCATCCGCGAGGCCGCGGCCGCGGACGGCAAGAGCATCAAGGCGTACGTGCACGACCTGTCCGTGCGCGAGCAGCAGCGCCGCCGCTTCGTGGAGCGCGCCGCCAAGTTCTGGAACGAGCACATGGCGGAGTTCGACGCCGCCTTCCCCGAGGAGGCTCCCCCGTCCACGGGCGGTGCCGCCGCCTGATGCCGCTGCTCATCGACCTGCCCTGGCTCCTCGGAGTCCAGGAGCAGAAGCTGTACGAAGAGCCCGCCGTCCACGACTACACCGCCCTCGCCGCCGCCGTCTCCCGGCACGCCTTCGACGTCGCGAAGTTCGACCACGAGCCCGACGCGGCCTGGCGCGCGGCCGCCCTGATGCACACCCTCGTCCGGCTCCAGCCGCTGCCCGTGCGCAGCAGCCTGTACGCCTGCATGGTCGTCGTCGCCTACATGGCCGCGGCGGGCGAGGGCATCGACCCGCCGTACGGGTCGATAGTCGACCTCGCGCGCGACATCAAGGAGTACCGCGTCGACGTCTACGAGTGCGCCGACCGCATCCGCACCTGGCGGATCTGACAGCCCGGAAGCGGGGGGGGGGCGGGTCCGGGGACCCGCCCCCCGGGCGTCACAGCACGGACAGCTCGGCCACCAGGTCGTCCAGGCCCAGCGAGCCCTGCGACAGCGCCGCCATGTGCCAGGCCTTCGCGTCGAAGGCGTCGCCGTGCGCGGCACGGGCCGCCTCGCGGCCGGCCAGCCAGGCCCGCTCGCCCAGCTTGTAGCCGGTCGCCTGGCCCGCCATGCCGAGGTAGCGCACGACCTCGCTCTCCACGTAGTCCGACGGGCGCCCGCTGTGCAGGTCGCAGAACTCCTGCACCAGCTCCGGCGTCCAGCGCTCGCCGGGGTGGAAGGGGGAGTCCGCGGGGATCTCCAGCTCCAGGTGCATGCCGATGTCCACGATCACCCGCAGGGAGCGCCACATCTGCGCGTCGAGGTAGCCCAGCCGGCGCTCGGCGTCCGTGAGGAAGCCCAGCTCGTCCATGAGCCGCTCGGCGTACAGCGCCCAGCCCTCGCAGTTGGCGCTGACCCCGCCCAGGGTGACCTGGTAGCGCGAGAGCTGCTCCGCCACGTGCATCCACTGCGCGAGCTGGAGGTGGTGGCCCGGCACGCCCTCGTGGTACCAGGTGGACACCAGGTCGTAGACGGGGAAGCGGGTCTGACCCATGGTCGGCAGCCAGGTGCGGCCCGGGCGGGAGAAGTCCTCGGACGGCTCGGTGTAGTACGCGGCCGCCGCGCCGCCGGGCGGCGCGATCCGGGACTCGACCTTCTTGACCCGCTCGGCGAGCTCGAAGTGGGTGCCGTCCAGCGCCTCGATCGCCTCGTCCATCAGCTTCTGCAGCCAGACCCGCACCTCCTCGACGCCCTCGATGTGCGCGCCGTGCTCGTCGAGGTGGGCGAGCGCCTCCCACGGCGTCTTCGCGCCGGGCAGCACCTTCTCCGCCTCGGTGCGCATCTCGCCGAGGAGGCGGTGGTACTCCGACCAGCCGTAGGCGTAGGCCTCGTCGAGGTCGAGGTCCGTGCCGTTCCAGTAGCGCGACCAGCGGGCGTAGCGCTCGCGGCCCACGACGTCCGGCGCGCCTTCGACGCCCGGCGCGTAGACGTCGCGCAGCCAGTCGCGCAGCACGGCGAGGCTGCCCGTCGCGGCGGCCGCCGCCGCGTCCAGCTCGGCGCGCAGCTCCTGCGGGCCGGCCGCGGTGAAGTCGCCGAACCAGCCGTTGCCGGTGCCGATCCACTCCTCCAGCTGCACGAGGTTGGTGGCCACCTGGCGCGGGCCGGCGGGCAGCTTGCGCGCCAGGCCCTCGGCGAGCGACTCGCGGTAGCCCTCCAGGGCCGCGGGCACGGCCCGCAGCCGCTCGGCGATCGCCGCCCAGTCCTCCACGGAGTCCGTGGGCATGACGGCGAACACCTCGCGCACCGAGTGCACCGGCGAGTGGATGTTGCTGACGGCGCGCAGGTGCTCGTCCGCGTCGTGCACCGCGAGCTCCGCGGTCAGGCGCTCGCGCAGCAGCCGGGCGCAGCGGCGCTCGATGCCGGCGTCCGCGCCGGGCTGCCGCTCGGCCTCGGCGAGGCGGTCGAGCGTGGCGCGCGCGAGGTCGGCGACGGCCCGCGCGCCCGCCGGGGAGAAGTCCGGCAGCCGGGTCGCGGACGCCGGCACCCCCAGATAGGTGCCCGTGATGGGGTCGAGTTCGGTGTACGCGTCGACGTAGGCGTCGGCGACCTGGCGGGGGAGCAGCGTGCTCGTGTCGTTCGGCATGCGGACATCCTCATACGGCGGGGTGCGCCGCGTCACCGGGAATTTGCAGGTCCGGCGGCGGTGGGCGGGCGGAATGTCAGGGTGCGGGCGGAAGTGCCGGAACGACAGCCGGGGCGAGGCGGACGGTGACGACGAGCGTGCCCTCCTCGACCTGGTAGTCCAGCGGCAGGTCCAGGGCGCGCATCGCCGCGACCATCCCGGTGTTGGAGGACCGCGTGACGGCGTAGACGCTGCGGCAGCCGTCGGCCACGGCCAGGTCCACCAGGCGGCCCAGGAGTTCGCCGCCGACGCCGCGCCGCTGCCAGTCGTCCTCGACGAGCAGGGCGACCTCCGTCTCGTCGCCGTCCCACAGCAGGTGGCCCAGGGCGACGAGGCGGCCTGTCGCGGTGTACGCGGCCAGGGTGCGGCCGAAGCGCGGGCTCAGCAGGTGGCGCAGGTAGCGGTCGGCGTCGCCGGCAGGGCCGTGGTAGCGCTGGGCGAGCGTCGCGGCGGAGCAGCGCTCCTGCATGGCGCGCGCCGCGGCGAGGTCCTCGGGGCCGGCCCGCCGGACGGTGATCTCGTTGCCCTCGGGCAGGGTCAGGACGTCGGCGCGCGGCGGGACGCGGGGGCCGAGCCGGGCGTCGAGCTCGACGAGGGCGCGGGCCCGGGCGAACTCGGTGGGCGTGAACGGCAGGTACGGGCGCTCGATGGTGATGGTGCCGCCGGAGGGGTCGCGCAGCCGCATCACGGTCTCCTCCCACACCCCTTCCGCCGGCACCTGCCCGGCGGGTTCGCCGCCGCCGCGCGGCGAGCGGGCGGGCACGGAGCGGATCGTGCAGCGGCCGAAGAGCCGGCGCAGCGCGAGCGGGAGCTCGGCGGCGTCGAGCGCGGTACGGGTGGCGAGGTTGAGGACGCGGGTCGGCGCGTCGACGAGGTCGTGGGCGTCCGCCCGCTCCAGCCAGGTGTCGCGGCCGCCGCCCGCGGCCGCCGCGTCGGCCAGGCCGGTGGCGGCCAGGGCGGCGGGGGCGCGCAGGAGGAGTTCGTCGACGACGCCGTCGGCCAGGGGGTGCGTCTGGAGGGAGAGGATGTCGACGCGATGCCCGGCCAGGGCCGTGCACAGGGCGGCCAGGCTGCCGGGCTCGTCGCGCACGGTCGTGCGCATCCGCCACAGGGTGGTGCCGGTGGCGTCCTCCGCGGCGGGGTCCTGCCGCGGCTGTTCCGGCTGTTCCGGCTGTTCCGGTTGCTTCGGTTGCTTCGGCTGAGGAGTGTGGCTGCGGCCGCCGTTGCGCCGTGCCCACCAGGTGTGGAAGGCGGTGGTGGCCAGCAGGGCGGCGGCCGAGGAGGCGAGGAGCACGGGTCCGTCGGGGCCGTGGACGACGGTGTCGGCCACGGTGTCGGCGGCGGCGACCGCGGTGAAGAGGGCGGCCAGCTCGACCAGGTCCCGCCGCCAGTGAGGGGGGCGATGGGGCTTCGCGGTGGTCTCGTCCGTCATGGGCACCACCCTGACGGAGGGGTGTTGCGTGATCACGAACAGCGCGTGTCCGATGAGTTAATCGACGCGTTCTCGCCAATTGTCCTGATTCGGTCAGGTGGACACCGTAACCCGTGCGTACGGGTCTACGCCCCGTCCGGCAAGGACTCCCGCGATCGGAGGTCGGCGAGTGCGTCCTCGACGCCCCGGTGGAACGTCGGGTACGCGAAAATCATGTGCCGCAGCGTCTCCACGGGGACCTCCGCCTGGACGGCGACGGCCAGGCCGTACATCACCTCGCCGCCCATGGGCCCCGCCGCCGTCGCCCCGACGAGCACCCCGCGGTCCGCGTCCTCGACCAGTTTGACCAGGCCGTCGTTGCCGGCCTTGTGGATCCAGCCGCGCGCCGAGGACGGCACGCGCGACAGGCCCGTGCGCACCCGCAGCCCCTTCTCGCGCGCCTGATGCTCGGTCAGGCCCACCGCGCCGACCTCCGGGTCGGTGAACGTCACCCGCGGCAGGGCGCGGTAGTCGGCGTGGGGGCCGGGCTCGCCGAGGATCGAGCGGATGGCGACCTCCGCCTCGTACATCGCCACGTGCGTGAAGGCGCCGTGGCCCGTCACGTCGCCGACGCCCCACAGCCCGGGCGCGGCCTGCATCCGGCCGTCGACGGCGAGGGCCCGCCCGCCGGGGTCCAGGCCGACGCTCTCCAGGCCCAGCCCGGCCAGGTCCACGCGGCGGCCGGTGGCCACCAGCAGCTGATCTCCTGTCAGCTCGGTGCCGTCCTCCAGCGCGAGCGCGAACGCGTCGCCCTCGTGCCGTACGCCGGCGGCCCGGGCACCCGTGCGCAGGACGAGCCCCTCCCGGCCGAGCACCTCGGCCAGCAGGGCGCCGGCCTCCGGCTCCTCGCCCGGCACCAGCCGGTCCATGGCTTCCACGATCGTGACGTGCGTGCCGAAGCGGGCGTAGACCTGGGCGACCTCCAGGCCGATCGCGCCGCCGCCGAGCACGAGCAGCGAGCGCGGTGCTTCCTTGGCCGAGACCGCGTCCCGGTTCGTCCAGTACGGCACGTCCGCGAGGCCCGGCACCGGCGGGATCTGCGGCCGCGAGCCCGTCGCGAGCACCACGCCCAGCCGGGCCTCGAACTGCGAGCCGTCACCGGTGCCGCCCTCGACCGCCACCCGGCGCGGGCCGGTGAGCCTGCCGCGCCCGCGGACCAGGCGGCCGCCCTTGCCGGTGAGGCGGTCGGCCGCCACCTGGTCCTCCCAGTCGTCGGTGGCCTCGTCGCGGATCCGGGCCGCCACGGGCGCCCAGTCGGGCACGACCTGCCCGGCGGAGCCCGCCATGCCGGGCACGCGCCGCGCCTCGGCCAGCAGGTTCCCGGCGCGGATCATCATCTTGCTCGGCACGCAGCCCCAGTACGGGCACTCGCCGCCGACCAGCTCCGCCTCGACGCCCACCACGCTCAGCCCGGCGTCCGCGAGCCGGCCCGCGACATGCTCACCGCCCGGGCCCAGCCCGATGACGACGACGTCCACCTGCTCGGCCATGGCAAGCCACCTTCCGCTCGGGTCGGCCGGACAGCCCCACCTTCCCACCAGCCGCCGACGGCGTCACTGTGCGACGCGCCCCGGCTGGAGCACCTTGGTGAACAGCACCGCGCCGTCCTCGTCCCGCAGCCGTACGGTCAGCTCGCCGCTGTCGCCCGCGATGGCCACCTCGCCGAAGAACTGACTGCCCTGCCCGGGCGGGACGTTGGCCGTGGCGGGCGCCTTGAGGAACACCTGCCGGGGGCCGAACGTGCCGTCCAGCGCGTTCGCCGGGAAGCCGCCCGCGTTCAGCGGGCCCGAGACGAATTCCCAGAACGGCGCGAAGTCCTTGAACGCCGCCCGCTCCGGCTCGTAGTGCTGCGCCGAGGTGTAGTGCACGTCGGCCGTCAGCCAGACCGTGCCGGTGATCCGCCGGTGCTTGACGTGCCGCAGCAGCTCGGCGATCTGGAGCTCGCGGCCGAGGGGTGCGCCCGGGTCGCCCTGGGCCACCGCCTCGAAGTCCCGGGGCCCGTCGGTGACCACGAGGCCCAGCGGCATGTCGGAGGCGATCACCTTCCACACGGCGCGCGAACGCGACAGCTCCCGCTTGAGCCACTCCAGCTGGCGGGCGCCCAGGATGCCCTGCGCGTCGTCGGGCTGCCGGCCGGGCGAGTTCGCGTTCCGGTACGTGCGCATGTCCAGCACGAACACGTCCAGCAGGGGGCCGTGGCGCAGGACGCGGTAGACGCGGCCGTCGCCGTCCTCGCGCTGGGTGGAGACCGGGAAGTATTCGGAGAAGGCGCGCCGCGAGCGGGCGGCCAGGGCGTCGACGCTCTTCTCCGTGTAGCGCGCGTCGTCCAGGATCCGGCCCGGGTACCAGTTGTTGTGCACTTCGTGGTCGTCCCACTGGACGACGGCCGGCACCTCGGCGTTGAAGCGGCGCAGGTTGGTGTCCAGGAGGTTGTAGCGGAACGCGCCGCGGAACTCGGCCAGGGTCTCGGCGACCTTCGCCTTCTCCTCCGTGGTGACGTTCCGCCAGATGCTGCCGTCCGGCAGGGTCACGGACGGCGCGATGGGGCTGTCGGCGTAGATGTTGTCGCCGCTGCAGAGGAAGAAGTCCGGTGCGAGCCGGCGCATGTGCTCGTAGATGCGGTAGCCGCCGCGGTCGGGGTTGATGCCCCAGCCCTGCCCGGCCAGGTCGCCGGACCACAGGAAGCGCACGTCCGAGCGGCGGGCGGGCGCCGTGCGGAAGGTGCCGTGGACCGGGCGGCCGGTGCGGCGCGGGTCGTCCGGGTCCGCGAGCAGCACGCGGTAGTGGATCCGCTCCCCGGGCGGCAGCCCGTGCAGCGCCGTGCGGCCGGTGAAGTCCGTGTCCGGCCCGACGAGCGGGCCCGCTATGCGGCGCACCTTGCGGAACGACTCCGTGGCCGAGGTCTCCACGATCATCCGCGCGCGCCGGTCGGCGCGCACCCACACCAGGCCCGACGAGGACGTCACGTCGCCGGTCTGCACGCCCCACCGCGCCTCCGGCCGCCCGGACAGCGCCAGGGCCGGTGCCGCGCCGGCCGCCGCGGGCAGCGCGGTGACCGCGGCGGCACCCGCCGCGCCCCGCAGGACGGCTCGTCTGCCCACGCCGAACCCGGGCCCGTGCGCCATGGAAGTCCTCCTCTTCGGTGTTCCCGACGGTGTGTCTCTGCGTGTCCCTACGCGTTCCCACGCGTCCCTGCGTATCTGTACGCGTCTCTGCCTGCGTGTTCCTACCGGCGTGAGGTGCCCGGCGGTCGAACGTGCCGTGAACATGAGGTGGCGCGCCCGGCCCCGGCGTCAACGGGGCACCCCGGCACGTCGCCGTCCGGGGTATATGTCCCGTATCAGAGTGTGGCTACCGGTATCTGTTGGTCTGTGATCTCACGAATCCGGTGGCGCCGCGCCGCCACCGCCGCAGCCCTGTGCCTGTCCGCCGCCCTCGCTCCCGCCGCCGCCCCGGCCTCGGCCGCGCCGCCGCCCGTGCCGCACGACGCGCCGGAGGCGCCCTCGGCGTCCGTCGTCAAGGAGGAGCTGGCCGGGCTCACCGTCGAACTGCCGCACTCGATGGCCGGGTACAGCCGCGCCAAGTTCCCCCACTGGGTCAAGCAGATGGGCACCTGCGACACCCGTGAGGTCGTCCTCTCCCGCGACGGCCAGGACGTGAAGACCGACGACCAGTGCCGCTCGGTCTCCGGCCGCTGGCACAGCGCCTACGACGGAAAGGACTTCACGGTCGCCGGCCAGCTCGACATCGACCACATGGTGCCGCTCGCCAACGCCTGGCGGTCGGGGGCCGACTCCTGGACCACCGACCAGCGCAAGCGGTTCGCCAACGACCTGACCAACCCTCAGCTGTTCGCCGTGTCCGCCGCCTCCAACCGCTCCAAGGGCGACCAGAGCCCGGACCAGTGGCGGCCGCCGCTGGGCGCGTACTGGTGCTCGTACTCCCGCGCCTGGACCCACGTCAAGCACGTGTACAAGCTGAGCGTGACCCAGAGCGAGCAGGACACCCTTGCTGCCATGCTGGACTCATGCGACCGATGAGCAGCACGAGCAGCAGCCGATGACCGGCGGACAGCCCGGCGGGCCCTTCGTGGACCAGGTGACCGCCGGGCCGGGCGGGGCGATGACCGATGACGTCGGCGTCATCACCGGCGACCTCACCGTCGCCACCGCCGCCCTGCCCGGCGGAAAGGCCCGCGTCGACGTCCAGTACACCGGGGCCGAGGAGTGGTACACCCTCACCGGCAGCCCGGTGCCCGTCCCCGAGGACGGCCTGGCGGCCCTCCACGGCCGGGTGCTCGCCCGCATCCGGGAGGGGGGCGCCGCGGAAGTCCCGTGCTGAGGTCCCCTGCGTTCCCGTGGAGGTCCCGGACCCCCACGGGGGCCCCGTAACCCCCACTATGATCACCGTCGGCCGGAAGTGATCTTGCTTCCGCGCCGGACCGGGCTACGGGCCACTGCCGGGGGAATGCGGGGAGCACATGCGCAAGACGGTCACCTGGACGGCGCTGGCCGTGACGGCGGGCACGCTGGTGACGGGCTGCGGGACGGGGCTGGGGACGGGCGGGAGCGGCGCCGCCGCCGCGGCACCCCGCCGGGCCGCCGTGGCCCGCAGCGAGCCGGCCGTGCGCCGGGTGACCTTCGAGCTCCAGGGCACGGGCTCCTCCCAGGTCACCTACGTGGCCAAGGACCGCAACGCCACCGAGCAGGTCTCCCTGCCGTGGACGAAGACCCTCGACGTCACCCTCCGTGACACCGACCCCAAGGACGGCGTCCTGCTGGCCCTGGTCCCCGGCTCCGTCTACGGCACCGGCCCCGAGCACGACGACAGGTTCGCCACCCCGCCCTGCGTGATCAAGGTCGACGGCAAGCAGGTCGCGGCCGACAAGGGCGGCAGCTCCGTCAGGGGCTGTGAGTACACCCTGAAGCCGGCGCCGTAGCTCGTAGCAAGCTACGAACGAGCCCCGTGCCGGAGTCTGCAACAACCGACAGTAGACTCGGCAGCGTGTCTGTGAAGCCCCGCATCCCCAATGTCCTGGCCGGCCGCTACGCCTCCGCCGAGCTGGCCGTCCTGTGGTCCCCCGAGTACAAGGTGACGCTGGAGCGGCGGCTGTGGCTCGCCGTCCTGCGCGCCCAGAAGGACCTGGGGATCGAGGTGCCGGACGCCGCCCTCGCCGACTACGAGCGCGTCCTCGACCAGGTCGACCTCGCCTCGATCGCCGAGCGCGAGAAGGTCACCCGGCACGACGTGAAGGCCCGCATCGAGGAGTTCAACGCCCTCGCCGGCCACGAGCACATCCACAAGGGCATGACGTCCCGCGACCTCACGGAGAACGTCGAGCAGCTCCAGATCCGGCTCTCCCTGGAGCTCGTCCGGGACCGCTCCGTCGCCGTCCTCGCCCGCCTCGGCAAGCTGGCCGCGGAGAACGCCGAGCTGGTCATGGCCGGCCGCTCCCACAACGTCGCCGCCCAGGCCACCACCCTCGGCAAGCGCTTCGCCACCGGCGCCGACGAGCTCCTCGTCGCCTTCGCCCGCCTGGAGGAGCTCCTCGGCCGCTACCCGCTGCGCGGCATCAAGGGCCCCGTCGGCACCGCCCAGGACATGCTGGACCTCCTCGGCGGCGACGCCGCCAAGCTCGACGAGCTGGAGCGGCGCATCGCCCACCACCTCGGCTTCGCCCAGGCGTTCACCTCCGTCGGCCAGGTCTACCCGCGCTCGCTCGACTACGAGGTCGTGACCTCGCTGGTGCAGCTGGCCGCGGCCCCGTCCTCGCTCGCCAAGACGATCCGGCTGATGGCCGGCCACGAGCTGGTCACCGAGGGCTTCAAGCCCGGCCAGGTCGGCTCCTCCGCGATGCCGCACAAGATGAACACCCGCTCCTGCGAGCGCGTCAACGGCCTCATGGTCATCCTGCGCGGCTACGCGTCCATGGCCGGCGAGCTCGCGGGCGACCAGTGGAACGAGGGCGACGTCTCCTGCTCCGTGGTGCGCCGCGTGGCCCTGCCGGACGCGTTCTTCGCGCTCGACGGCCTCATGGAGACCTTCCTCACCGTGCTCGACGAGTTCGGCGCCTTCCCGGCCGTCGTCGCCCGTGAGCTCGACCGCTACCTGCCCTTCCTCGCCACCACCAAGGTGCTCATGGCGGCCGTGCGCGCCGGGGTCGGCCGCGAGGTCGCCCACGAGGCGATCAAGGAGCACGCCGTGGCCTCCGCGCTCGCCATGCGCGAGCAGGGCGCCGAGCGCAACGAGCTCCTCGACAAGCTCGCCGCCGACGAGCGGATCCCGCTGGACCGCGCCGGCCTCGACGCCCTGATGGCCGACAAGCTGTCCTTCACCGGCGCCGCCGCCGCCCAGGCCGGGGTCGTGGTCTCCCGCATCGAGGAGATCGCCAAGCGCCACCCGGAGGCCGCCGCGTACGCGCCGGGGGCGATCCTCTGACACCCGCCGAGCTGGAAGCCGCCCGCGACCGCCTCGTACCCGACGTGGTCGCGGACGGCCTCCGCGTCCTCTTCTGCGGCATCAACCCGGGCCTGATGTCGGCGGCCACCGGCCACCACTTCGCCCGCCCGGGGAACCGCTTCTGGCCCGCCCTGCACGCTTCGGGGTTCACACCGCGGCAGCTGCGCCCCGCCGAGCAGGAGGAACTGCTCGACTACGGGCTGGGCATCACGAACGTCGTCGCCCGTGCCTCGGCGCGGGCCGACGAGCTGAGCACCGCGGAGTACGTCGAGGGCGGCCGCATCCTCACGGAGAAGGTGCGGCTGCTGAAGCCGCGCTGGCTGGCGGTCGTCGGCGTGACCGCCTACCGCGTCGCGTTCGCCGACAAGCACGCGAAGATCGGCCCGCAGGAGCGGACGATAGGCACGACGCGTGTCTGGGCCCTGCCCAACCCGAGCGGCCTCAACGCCCACTGGCCACTGCCGAAGATGGCGGAGGAGTTCGCGCGGTTGCGGGCGGCGGCGGACGGCACGGCCTGAGCGGGGCCTGAACGTGTCCGGGACCGCCGGACCGCGCCCTCGCCGCCCTCCCCGGAGGGGTCACGCGTCGCGGCGGTGCAGGGACCACCAGCCCGCTGCCGCGGCGAGGGCCGTCCACGCGGCCATCACGGCCATCCCCGACCAGGCCCCGAGCGGGCCCTCGGGGGAGGGGTGGAGGATTTGCTGGCCGGCTCGGTCCGGGAGGTAGGCCACGAGCTTGCCGATGCCGGACACCCCGGCGAAGACCGGCGAGATCAGGAACACCACGGGCGTGAGCAGGGACAGCGCCCCGACCTGGCTGCGGACGACCGCGGCCACGCCCGCCGAGAACACGGTCAGCAGCGTGAGGTACAGCCCGCAGCCGATCGCCGACCGCAGCGCGCCGGGCGCCCCCAGCCCCACCCCGTACTCGCCGAGCAGGCCCTGCGCGCCGAGGAAGCAGCCGAAGCCGGTCGCCAGGCCCACCGGCAGGGCCGCGGCGCCCACGACGAGCAGCTTGCCGCCGAAGAACAGGCCGCGGCGCGGCACGGCGGCGAGCGAAAGCCTGATCCCGCCTCCCGCGTACTCCCCGGCGACCGCCATCACGCCGAAGCAGACCGCGGCGATGTGCCCGAAGTTGAGGCCGTAGTACGAGCCGTACACCGGCTCGAAGTCCGCGTGCGCCGCCTCGGCCTTGCCGACCATGGCGTGGACCAGCAGCGTGACGCCGACCGTACAGACGAAGGCTGCGGACAGCGCCACGAGCAGGGACCGTACAGAACGGATCTTCACCCATTCGGAGCGGAGGACGGGCGCGAGGGCGGGCGCGGGGGTGGGCGCGGGGGTGGGCGCGACGGCGGTCATGACGGCGTTCCTTCCTGGTGCGTGAACTCGGTGGAGCCGGCGGTCAGGGCGAAGTAGGCCTCCTCCAGCGAGGCGCTCCCGCCGACGAACTCGTCCAGGGGCGCGTCGGCCAGCAGCCGCCCCCGCCCCAGGACCACGAGGTGGTCGGCGGTCTGCGCCATCTCGCTCATGAGGTGGCTGGAGAGGAGGACGGTCCGCCCCTCCCCGGCCAGTCGGCGGGCCAGCCGGCGCAACTGGACGATGCCCTCCGGGTCGAGGCCGTTGGCCGGCTCGTCCAGCAGCACCACGGGCGGGTCGCCGAGCAGCGCCGCGGCCAGGCCGAGCCGCTGCCGCATCCCCAGGGAGAAGGTGCGCACGCGCCGCCGGGCCGCGGTCGCCAGCCCTGTCTCCTCCAGGACCGTGTCGACGCGGCCGGCGGGGATGCGGTTGCTGCGCGCGAGGGTGAGCAGGTGGTCGCGGGCGGTCCGCGCCGGGTGCGCGGCCGAGGCGTCCAGCAGTGCGCCGACGTGCCGCAGCGGCTCGGCGAACGAGGCGTACGGCCTGCCGCCGACGAGGGCCGTCCCGGCGGTGGGCCGGTCGAGGTCGAGGAGGATGCGCATCGTGGTGGACTTGCCGGCGCCGTTGGGGCCCAGGAAGCCGGTCACCCGGCCCGGCCGGACGGTCACGGTGAGCCCGTCCAGGGCGCGCACCGGGCCGTACCGCTTGGTGAGTTCACGGATTTCGATCGAAGTCATGTCCCAAGGCTCGCGTCCGGCCGGGGGCGGCACTTCCCCCGCGCGTGGGGACCGTCTCCCCCACGCGGGGGAGGGCCTCCTCCGGGCGGCCTTGGGAGGATGACGTCATGATCGCTCCCCTGCGCCCGGTGACCCGCGCGGTCACGTACACCCGCTGGCTGCACCTGGTGATGACGATCGTCGTCGCCACGGTGTTCGCCTTCGTCTTCCCCGGGCTCGCCAACATCGACACGCTCGCGGGGGCCTGGCTCCTCGTGGCGCCGCTGCCGCTGCTGGTGGTGGCCGGCACGGTCCCCAGGGTGCGGCTCTCGGAGGGGATGCAGGCACAGCTGCTCCTCCACCCGGCCCGCCGGGACGACCGGGAGCCGGACTTCACGCCCGCGCCCTCGGCTTCGTGGAGCGATCGCCGGCGCACGGTGCTGTGGCTGGTCCTGCGCTACGAACTGGGCACGCTGACGGCCTTCTTCTCGGTGCACACGCCGACGCTCGCGGTGAACCTCATCAGCGCCGCGTGCGGCGGGCGGCCGGAGAGCGTGCTGTCGCTGTGGAAGCCCCGGGGCGGCCACTGGTGGTACGCGCTCCTGGCCCTGGCGGCCCTGGCGCTGCTCCTGGCCTTCGTCGTCGCCGCGGGCGAGGTGACGGCGCGCGCCGCGCGGGCGCTCCTCGGCCCCTCGGCGGCCCAGCGCCTGGCCGCGCTGGAGGAGCGCACCGAACGCCTGCTGGAACACAACCGGCTCGCCCGGGAGCTGCACGACTCCGTGGGGCACGCGCTGACGGTCGCCGTGCTCCAGGCGGGCGCGGCGCGCGCCGCGGGCTCGCCCGAGTTCACCGACAAGGCGCTGACCGCCATCGAGGAGACGGGCCGGCACGCCCTGGAGGACCTGGAGCGCGTCCTCAAGGTCCTGCGCGAGGACGCGTCCGGACCGGCGGCGGGACGTCCGGCCCTGACCGACGTCGAGCGGCTGCTCACCGCCGCCCGGGGCTCGGGCGCCGAGGTCACCGCCGACGTCACCGGCGCGCTGGAGGCCGTGCCGGGCCCGGTCTCGCGCGAGGGCTACCGCATCGCCCAGGAGGCGCTCACGAACGTGGTGCGGCACGCGGGCCCCGTGCCGGTCTCGCTGCGCATAGCGGTCCGCGCGGACGCCCTGGAGCTGGACATCCGCAACCCCCTTCCCGAGGCCGGGGCCGGGGCCGGGCTCGGGGGCAGCGCTGTCAGCGGCGGAGGCAGCGGCCTGCGGGGCATCCGCGAACGCGCCGCGCTCCTCGGCGGCCATGCCGAGACGGGGGTGCACGAGGGGGAGTGGCGGGTACGGGCCGTGCTGCCGCTGGGGGCGTAGGGCGGGTCCGGCGGAATGAGCACTCACCGGAACCACAACGCGTTGACCTAAAGTGACCCGGTGCCCATATCCGTTCTGCTCGTCGACGACGAGCCGCTCGTCCGCGCGGGCCTGCGCGCCATCCTCGAAGCGCAGCCCGGCATCGAGGTCGCGGGAGAGGCCGCGGACGGCGCGGCCGTAGTCCCGATGGTCCGTCAGCTGCGCCCGGACGTCGTCGCGATGGACGTCCGCATGCCGCTCCTGGACGGCATCGAGGCGACCCGCGCCGTCCTCCGCACGGTGGACCCGCCGCCGAAGATCGTGGTCGTGACCACCTTCGAGAACGACGAGTACGTCTACGACGCCCTGCGCGCGGGCGCCGACGGCTTCCTCCTCAAGCGCTCCGCGCCCGCCGAGATCGTCCAGGCGGTCCGCACGGTCGCGGCCGGCGACTCGCTGCTGTTCCCCGCCGCGCTGCGGCGCCTCGCGGCCGGTCGCGGCAACGAGCGGGCCCGGGCGGCCATGGAGCGGGCGGCCCTGACCGCGCGCGAGGCGGAGGTGCTGCGCCACATGGCCCGCGGCCTGTCCAACGCGGAGATCGCCCAGACCTTGGTGCTCGGTTCCGAGACGGTGAAGACGCACGTCAGCGCGGTGCTGGCGAAGCTCGGGGCGCGGGACCGCACCCAGGCGGTGATCGCCGCGTACGAGTCGGGGTTCGTGACCCCCGGCTGATCCCACGGCTGATCCCTCCGATTGCCCCCGGCCGAGTCCCGAGGCTCGCCGCGGGCCACCGCACCCGATACGATCCGGCCAGTAGGCAAAGGACGCGTAAACGCGAGGAGGCGGCGACGTTGGGGCGGCTCACCGGCGGGGATCCGTCCCTGCTGCGGCGGATCAACTCGGCCGTGGTGCTGCACGCGCTCCGTACGGCCGCCTCCCCGGCGTCCCCGCTGGCCGCCGCGCCCACCCTCACGGACCTGGTCAAGGTCACCGGCCTGTCCCGGCCGACCGTGGAGGGCGTGGTCGAGGGCCTGATGGAGTCCGGCCTGGTGGTGGAGGCGCCCGCCGAGGGCGGCGAGGCCCGCCGCCAGGGCCGGCCCGCGCGCCGCTTCCGCTTCCGCGTCGAGGCGGGCCACCTGCTCGGCATCGAGATCGGGCCGCACCGGATCGCCGCCCTGATGGCCGACCTGAGCGGCCGCGTCACGGGCTCGGCGTCCGTGGACGTCGCGGAGACGGCCCCGGCCGACGAGCGGCTGGACCGCGTACGGGAGGCCGTCGCCGACCTGCTGGCGCGCTCGGGTGTGCCGCGCAGCGGGCTGCGCGCGGTCGGCGTGGCCACCCCGGGCATCGTCGAGGCCGACGGTACGGTCCGGCTGGGCACGGCGCTGCCCGGCTGGACGGGCCTGCCGCTGGGGGAGCGGCTGCGCCGCTCGTTCCGCTGCCCGGTCCTGGTGGAGAACGACGCGAACGCCGCCGCCGTCGCCGAGCACTGGAAGGGCGCGGCCACCGGCTCCGACGACGTCGTGTTCGTCCTGGCGGGGCTCAGCCCGGGGGCCGGCTCGCTGATCGGCGGGCGGCTGCACCGCGGCTTCGGGGGCGCGGCCGGCGAGATCGGCGCGCTGCACCTGCTGGGGCGCGAGGCCACCCCGGAAGAGGTGCTGTCAACCACGGGCGAACCGCTGCACCCGCTGGACGAGGCGCAGGTCGCGCAGGTCTTCGCGCTCGCGCGTGAGGGCGACGAGCGGGCCGCCGCGGCCGTGCAGCGCTTCATGCGCAGGCTGGTGCACGACGTGGCCGCGCTGGTGCTGGCCCTGGACCCCGAACTGGTCGTCGTCGGCGGCTGGGCGGCGGGCCTCAGCGGCGTCCTGGAACCCCTGCGCACGGAACTGGCCCGCTACTGCCTGCGGCCCCCGCAGGTGGTTCAGTCGATGCTCGGCGAGGCGGCAGTGGCCACGGGGGCGCTGCGCTTGGCCCTGGACCACGTGGAGAAGCAACTGTTCGCGGTGGAAAGCACGGTGACGGCGCGGCGCTGAGCGCCGCCCCTGCGCAGGTGTGAGCCGCGGTTCGGCACCGCCGGGACGGCGCGCTGCGGATGCGCACCGTCGCGGCGGCTTGATCTCCACGGGCCCGGAACACCGGCCGGCACATGTCCCGCCGCCGCGGTGCTGAGCCCCTACGGTGAACGCCCGGCGGAATACGAGCCCGCCGCAACCGGCGCGTGCGGTGGCGGACATCGTGGGCTTGCTGCCCACCGGCACGGCCGTGGCGGACCGCCGTGAACGTACCGTCAGCCTGCCGCCAGCAGCTGGACCCCCGTCTCACCGAAGGTGAGCCGGCACGTGTCCGCCCGGTACGTCGCGACGGCCACCGCCGCCGTGGCGCCCTCGGCGAAGTAGCGCGTGGTGACGAGGAGGACGGGCGCGCCGGGCAGCCGGTCGAGCTGCTTGGCGTCCTCGGCGCGGGCCGAGCCCAGCTCCACCGCGCGGTCCTGGCCCTCCAGAGTGAGCCGCTGCAGCTCGCGCAGGACCGTCCGCGCGCGGGCGGCGCCCGACGCGGTGTCGATCGCGGCGAGGCCGGGGACGGAGTGCCCCGGCACGTAGAGCAGTTCGGCGGCGACGGGCTGGCCGTGCGTCCGCCGGATCCGGCGGACGGTGTGCACCGGCCGCCCGGAGGGCGTGCCCAGCAGCCGGGCGACGGCCGCGGGCGGGGCCGCCTCCAGGCAGTCGACGGCCTGCCAGGAGTCCGCGGCGGTGCCGGGCCACACCTGCTCGGCGTCACCGACGGCCACGCCCACGCGGGGCGGGGCGACGGTGGTGCCGACGCCGCGGCGCCGCTGCAGGCGCCCTTCGAGCTCCAGTTGTTCGAGCGCCTGCCGGAGCGTGGCCCGTGCGACGCCGAACCGGGCGGCGAGCTCCCGCTCGTTCGGCAGGATCTCACCCACCGCGAACTCGGAGTCGAGCGCCTCGCTGAGCACGGTCTTCAGGTGCCAGTACTTCGGCTCCGGCACCGTGTCGAGCTGCGTGGTCCCCACCCTGATCCTCCGCAAAGCATTTTGCGCGCTTCTTTATTAAAGGTTGTTGCAGTATGGCGACCATAGGACGGTGCCCGGACTTGGTCAAGACCAATGCCCCGATTACCGTACGGGCGGAAGACACCGGAAGACACAGGCGAGGGGGACGGGGCGATGGATCAGGTCACGGTGGTCACGGGAGGCGGCCGGGGGATCGGCGCGGCCGTCGCGGTGCGGCTGGCGCGCGCCGGCCACAGCGTGGGCATCGGCTACGAGCACGCGCGCGAGGCCGCCGAGGCGACGGCCGAACAGGTCCGCGCGGAGGGCGTCCGCTGCGTGGTCGTCCAGGCCGACACCAGTGTGGAGAGCCAGGTCGACACGCTGTTCGACACGGTGCGCGCGGAGCTGGGCCCGGTCACGGGGCTGGTCAACAACGCGGGCATCACGGGCCTGCTCGGCCGGTTCACGGAGACGCCGGTGGAGCGGATGCGCCGCGTCGTCGACGTGAACGTGACGGGCGCGCTGATCTGCGCCCGCCGCGCGGCGCTGGAGATGTCGACCCGGCACGGCGGCCGGGGCGGTGCGATCGTGAACATATCCTCGGGCGCGGCCACCCTCGGCAGCCCCGGCGAGTACGTGCACTACGCGGCGAGCAAGGCGGCCGTCGACGCGATGACCATGGGCCTGTCCAAGGAGCTCGCCGAGGAGGGCATACGCGTCAACTCCGTGCAGCCCGGCCTGATCGTCACGGACATCCACGCGTCGATGGGCTTCCCCGACCGGCCGAAGCACAAGGCCGCCGTCGTGCCCATGGGCCGCGCGGGCGAGCCGGACGAGGTCGCGGGGGCGGTGGCGTGGCTGCTGTCACCGGACGCGTCGTACACGACGGGGGCGGTACTGCGGGTGGCCGGCGGGCTGTAGCCACGCCCCGACCCCCTACGACGCCGCGAGCCCCCCGAGCTTGTCGGGGTTGCGCACCAGGTAGACCGCCACGATCCGGCCGTCCGCCACATCGAGGCTGAAGGCGGTGTCCGGGCGGCCCCCGGACAGGACGAGCGCGCCGGGCCGGCCGTTGATCTCCAGGAAACGGACCTCTGCCTCCGGCAGGGGCTGATGCGCCACCGCGTACAGGAACCGCCCGACCTTCTCCGCGGTCTCGATGACGCGCAGCGGAGCCTTGGCCTTGCCGCCGCTGTCGCCGATGAGGCGCACGTCGGGCGCGAGCAGCTCCAGCAGGTTCTCGATGCTGCCGCCGGTGGCCGCCGCGAGGAACTTCTCGGTGAGGTCGCGCTGCTCGGCCGGGTCCACGGTGAAGCGCGGTCTGCGGTCGTCGACATGGCGGCGGGCCCGGCTCGCGAGCTGCCGCACGGACGCCTCCGAGCGGTCGAGAGTGACGGCTATCTCGCCGAAGGGGAAGCCGAAGGCCTCCCGCAGCACGAAGACCGCCCGCTCCAGCGGCGACAGGGACTCCAGGACCACGAGCACGGCGAGCGAGACCGAGTCCGCCAGCACCGCCCGCTCGGCGGTGTCCGGGACGGCCGGGCCGTAGTCGGTGGCGATCGGCTCGGGCAGCCAGGGGCCCACGTACGCCTCGCGCCGCGCCTGCACCTGGCGCAGCCGGTCGAGGGCCAGCCGGGTGGTGACCCGGACGAGATAGCCGCGCGGGTCGCGCACGTCCTCGCGGCCGGCGCCGGACCAGCGCAGCCACGCCTCCTGGACGACGTCCTCGGCGTCGGTGACGCGGCCCAGCATCCGGTAGGCCACCCCGGTCAGGACCGAGCGGTGTTCTTCGAAGGCGTCGAGCGCGGCGTCACGTGCGGTCACCGGGCCATCGTACGGCTCTTCGCACAGGGTCTACCCTGCGGTAACCCTTACTGACATCCTGTCTCAATACCCCGGCGGTCACCCCAGGATGACGAGGAGCCACCCATGGCCGACACGGTCGTCTTCCCCATCGACACCCCCTCCGGACGGCGGACGGCGGAGGTGTCCTACGAACGGCTCGGCGGCGGAGAGCCGCTGGTGCTCCTGCACGGCATCGGCCACCACTTGCAGGCGTGGGACCCGGTCGCCGGCATCCTCGCCGCCGAGCGCGACGTCATCGCCGTCGACCTGCCCGGCTTCGGCAATTCGCCCGCACTGCCGGACGGCGTCACCTACGACCTGCGCGGCGTGGTCCCCGTCCTCAGAGCGCTGTTCGAGGTCTTGGACCTGGACCGGCCGCACGTGGCGGGCAACTCCCTCGGCGGGCTGCTGGCGCTCCAGCTCGCGCACGAGAAGCTCGTACGGACCACGGTCGCGCTGTCGCCCGCCGGCTTCTGGACCGAGGCCGAGCGCCGCTACGCCTTCGCCGTGCTGCGCGGGTTGCGGCGCGGCGCCGAGTCGCTGCCCCCGCAGGCCGTCGCCCGGCTGGCCCGCACGGCCGCGGGGCGCGCGGCGCTGGCCGGCACCATCTACGCCCGCCCGGGCCGCCGTTCGCCCGACGCCCTGATGGCCGAGATGCGGGCGCTGCGCGAGTGCGCCGGCTTCGAGGCCACCATGGCCGCCGGTCAGCGCGTCCTCTTCACGCACGACATCGTGGACGTCCCCGTGACGATCGCGTGGGGCACGCGCGACCGGCTGCTGCTGCGCCGCCAGGGCGTCCGGGCCAAGCAGGTGATTCCCGGGGCGCGGCTGGTCCGGCTGCCCGGCTGCGGGCACGTGCCCATGAACGACGACCCGGCGCTCGTCGCGAGAGTCATCCTCGACGCCACGCGCTGAGGGCGGCCCGGGGCGGGTGCGGGCATCGCCGGGCCGGCCGGCCCGGCCCGGCGGCCCGGACCGGCCGGTGATCCGCCGGGCGAGCCCTGCCTACGCGTTGGACCAGTCGCGCGTGGACAGCACGAGGCGGTAGCCGTCGGGGTCCTCGACGGTGACGCCCCACGTGTCCCAGTAGGGATTGTGGGCCTCGACGCGCCTGCCGCCGTGCGCCTCCAGGCGGTCGACGAGCTCCTGCGGGACCTCCTCGGCGACGTAGATGACCAGGAGGTCCTCCACGGTGGGCACGGGCCGTACGAACTCGCCCTCCGAGACGACCAGTTCGAGGTGCCAGCCCGCGTCCGGCCAGCCCAGCATCAGCAGGGAGTGGTCCTCCCGGGGCGGGGCGTCCGGGCCGGCCTCGTGCCGGAAGAGGACCGACAGACCGAGGCCCCCGGTCCAGAACCGTTCCGCCGCCGCGAGGTCGCGGGACGGGCGGGCGATGCGTACATGAGCCTTGCCGTCGACAGGCACGCCGTATCTCCTTAGCTCGGCAACATCGGCAACATCGGGGACCTAGGCGGCACCGGACCTCGGGAACGCCGGACGATCTCCGTCTGACCTGCACGGATATCATCGACCGGACAGCCCGTGGGCCGTCAATGGGGCCCCTGGGCAGCACCGTGTCAGGAGAGTCATGCCGTCCGCCGCCCAGCCCCGTGTCCTCTACGTCACCGACCTCGCCTACCCGGCGCGCGGGCGCAGGTACTGTGACGAGGACATCTTTCTGTCCTCCCGGCTGCGCGAGGACTTCGACATCGCCCTGTGCCACCCGCTCGACGCCGCCGCGCTGATGGACGCCTTCGACGCCGTCGTGGTCCGCAACAGCGGCCCCGTGCTGCACTACCAGGCCGCGTACGACGACTTCGCCCGCCGCGC
This sequence comes from Streptomyces sp. SCA2-17, assembly GCF_044336695.1. Lineage (NCBI taxonomy): Bacteria > Bacillati > Actinomycetota > Actinomycetes > Kitasatosporales > Streptomycetaceae > Streptomyces > Streptomyces sp. SCA2-17. The sequence continues at coordinate 494,323 of NZ_CP117521.1, read as the reverse complement.
GGCCGAGGGCGGCGTGCGCGTCTACAACCAGCTCACGGGCCGGGCCGACATGGCCGGCAAGCAGTACCTGCTGGACCTCACCGCCGCGGGCCTCCCCGTCATCCCGACCGCCGACCGCGCCGAGGACGCCGGCCGCCTGCCCGCCGCCGACGAGTACGTGGTCAAGCCGAAGCTCGGCGCGGACTCCATCGGCCTGCGCTTCGTGCCGCGCGAGGAGCTCACGGACCTCTCCTACGGCCCCTCCGGCAGCGTCCTCGTCCAGCCGCGGATCCGCTTCCGCTACGAGGTGTCGTTCTACTTCGTCGACGACGCCTTCCAGTACGCCCTCCACGCGCCCGACCCCGCCCGCCGCTGGGAGCTCGTCCCCTACGAGCCCACCGCCGAGGACCTGGCCTTCGCGCAGCGCTTCGTCGACTGGAACGCGATCGAGCACGGCATCCAGCGCGTGGACGCCTGCCGCACGCCCGAGGGTGAGCTGCTGCTGGTCGAGCTGGAGGACCTCAACCCGTACCTGTCCCTGGACCTCGTGGCCCCGCAGACGCGCGACGCCTTCGTCGACGCCTTCAAGGCCGCGCTGCACCGGCTGCTGGAGAGCTGAGCCGGCAGGGAGAGGGCCAGGAGAGGGCCGGGGGCCCACGACTGGGTTCCGGGTAGGGCGGGGGTCACCTTGAGGGTTTGCGTACCAGGCAGGTGGCCGCGAGGGAGAGGACAGCGGCGGCGGTCGCGGCCCAGGGGACGAGGCGGATGTGCCCGGCTTCGGCCAGGGCTTCGGCCAGGAGGGGGAACGTGCCGCCGAAGAGAGCGATGGAGAGGGTCAGGGGCAGGCCCATGGCCAGCACGCGGATCCGTACGGGGAAGAGGCGGGCGAAGAAGACGTTGGCGGTGGCGAGGGGGCCGGCCAGGCAAGCCAGCACGAGGGTCGCCGCGATCCACGGAGGAAGGCGCTGCGCGCTGACCGCCGCGTAGGCGGGGACCGTGGCCAGCGCGGTGAGCAGCAGGCCGGTGCGGAAGACCGGCCGGGCGCCGACACGGTCCGCCAGGGCTCCGGTGGCGGCCATCATGGCGAGGAGCAGCAGCAGCGGTGCGACCATCGCCGCGGTGTCCCGCGCGTCGGCCCGTCCTGCGGTGTGCCGCACGTATTCCGGCAGGTAGGTGATGGTCAGGTAGAAGCCGGAGGTGAGGCCGGCCGTCATGAGGAAGACGGCCGTGGCGTTGCGCCTGACGAGGCGCCGGGAAGGGGAGCCCTGTCCGTCTTCGTCCTGGCGGCCAGAGCGGGTGCAGGCCAGGAATTCCGGGGATTCCGCGGCCCAGCGGCGGATCAGGACGGCGGTGAGACCGAGCAGCCCGCCTACGGCGAACCCGATCCGCCAGCCGCCCGCGCGCAGCTCCTGCGGACCGAAGTGGGCGAGCAGAGCCGCCAGGACCAGGTAGCACAGCACCGTGCCGAGGATCACTCCGCCGTAGGAGATGCCGCTGTAGAGCATCCGGCGCCCCGGCGGGGCCGTCTCGGTCACGTACGCGGCCACGGTGGAATTCTCGGCTCCCACGGCCAGGCCCTGGACGATGCGCACCAGCACCAGGAGCACCGCGGAGCCCGCGCCGATACCGTCGGCGGTGGGCAGGGCCGCGAGGGCGAAGCAGCCGGCCGCCACCACGGTCATGGACAGCAGCATCGCCGCCCGGCGGCCCCGGCGGTCACCGAACCGGCCGAGCAGTACGCTGCCCAGCGGCCTGGCCAGGAAGCCCACGGCGAATCCGGTGTAGGAAACCAGTGTCCCCGGTGCACCGGGCGCGACCAACTGGCCGGAGAAGAACGGGACCAGCAGCGCGTAGATGGTCCAGTCGAATGTCTCGACCACGCTGCCCGCCGTGGCCGCCCACAGGCTGCGGCCTCCCGCCGTCCGCCTGCCCCCGCCACGGTCTTGCCCGCCGGTTTCCCCTGGTTCCCGCAACATGCTCCGTATCTCCCCTGTTCTCCGTCTTTCGCGCGCGCCGACCCCCTTGGTGTGTCCACCCGTGTCGGGTGGACACTCGGTGGGCCCACCCGTTTCGGTGCGTCCAGCCGTGTCGGTGTGTCCACCCGTTCGGCGTTCCCGGCATGCGACCGGAGCAGGTCCGGGGTGAGCTGAGACTGCGGCGAGAGCTCCAGCGGCAGGGGCGCCGGGCAGGGCATTCCCGTCACACGACACACGAGCGGCAGGGCCGCACCCGCCCCGGACAAGGAAGCCCGGCATGACCGACCGGCCCGACTGGCCCGCCCGACCGGCCCGACCCGCCCGACCGGCTCTGGAACCGCAGGTCCAGGCGCTCATCGCCGACGTGCATCCGCCGTTCTGCTTCCAGATGCCCCTGGCCCAGGGCCGCAAGGCCATGGAGGAGAACCAGGCCACAACCGTCGCGATGCCGGCCGTCGACGAGGAATGGATCATCATCAGGGGCGGGCCCACCGGAGTGGTGGACCTCCGTATCGTCCGCCCTGCCGGGGCCGCCGGAGCACTGCCCGTGATCCTCTACCTGCATGGCGGCGGCTGGGTCTTCGGCAGCGCCCGCACCCATGACCGGCTGGTGCGCGAGCTCGCTACCGGTGCGCGGGCCGCCGTCGTCTTCCCGGAGTACAGCCCCGCCCCCGAGCACCGCTACCCGGTCGCCATCGAACAGGCCTACACCGCCGCCCGGTGGATCACCACCGACGGCGCCTCCAAGAACCTCGACCCGGCCCGGATCGCCGTCGCGGGCGACTCGGCCGGCGGCAACATGGCAGCGGCCCTCACCCTGATGGCCAAGCAGCGCGGCAGCATGCCCCTCACGGCCCAGGTGCTCTTCTACCCGGTCACCAACGCGGCCTTCGACACCCCCTCCTACCACCGGTTCGCCGAGGGGTACGGCCTGCGCCGCGACGCCATGCAATGGTTCTGGAACCAGTACACCAGCGACGAGACCGAGCGCACGCAGATCACTGCCTCGCCCCTGCGGGCCACTACTGACCAGCTCACCGGCCTGCCGCCGGCACTCGTCATCACCGCGGAAGCAGACGTCCTGCGCGACGAAGGCGAGGCCTACGCCACCAGACTCCGCACCGCGGGCGTCCCCGTCACCGCCGTCCGCTACACCGGCGTCATCCACGACTTCGTCGTGCTCAACGCCTTGCGCCCCACTCGCGCCGCCGAGGCAGCCATCCGTCAGGCCACGGCCTACCTCGCCACCGCACTCACTCGGACACCGGCTGCGCCCGCAGCCACCCCGTCACGTCGCCGGTCGCCGCCGCCCCGCCGGCCGGCGGTGTCACCCAGAACGCCCGGCCCTCGTCCGCGCTGAAGTGCGCGCCCGCCCGGCCGTCACCGGACGAGCGTCCCGTCAGGCGGCGTCCGATCCACGGCACGAGGTGCTCGCGCGTGAAGCGGGCGTCGGCGGCGCGGCGCGCCGCCCAGCCGGGCCGGACGGCCGGGGGCAGCGCCGCGCGCCAGTCGGCCTCCGGCTCGTGGCCGAGCGCCTGCCACACGGCCTCTGCCACCCGCCGGTGCCCCTCGGCGTTCAGGTGCAGCCGGTCGTCGGCCCACAGCCGGTCGTCGCCGAGCACCTCGGCGCCGAAGAGGTCCACGACCACGGCCCCGTGCCGCTCCGCGAGCGCGTCGACGAACGAGAAAAGCTGCTCCATGCGGGGCCGGAACCGCTCCAGGACCGGGCCGCGCCGGCCGGGGCTGCGCATCAGCACCAGCTGCTTGCAGCTCGGCGCGAGCCGGTCGGCGGCCTCCGCCAGCCTGGCGCACACCTCGTCCACGTCGCACTTGGGCCGCAGCACGTCGTTCAGCCCGCCGACGAGCGTCACCACGTCCGCGCCCAGCGCGGCCGCCGCCGCGGACTGCTCGTCCGCGATCTGGCCGATCAGCTTGCCGCGTACGGCGAGGTTCGCGTACCGGAAGCCCGGGCTGCGGGCCGCCATCCGCGCGGCGAGGAGATCGGCCCAGCCCCGGTAGGAGCCGTCCGGCAGCCCGTCGGACATGCCCTCGGTGAAGGAGTCCCCGACCGCGACAAAACTGGTGTACGTGGCATTCATCTGCATGGCCCGCGCGATCCTACTCCTCCGGCTCCACCCCTGGCCGCCCCGGCCCGAGCTGATCCCCGTGCCCGGACGCGCCGTGTCCCCCTGCCGGCCCGTAGGCAGGGGGACGCTGTTGTTCAGGTCGTACGGGTCAGATCACTTGCAGGTCACGATTCCGATGGCGAGGCCGCCGAGGGCACCGGGCATCGCTCCGGCGCCGCCCGCCTCGATGGTGCCCACGAAACCCCCGATGATTCCTGCGACCATCTTGTCTCTGATGCAGTTCAGCTTTTCCTTGTTCTTGTCCTTGTTGTCCTTGTCTTTGTCGTCGGCGGCGGTACGCATCGCGAGGGCCGTCTTCTTTGCGAGGGCCGTCTTCGCGGCGACGGTGCCGACCGGGGCGGGGTCCGCGGTGCCGACGGAGAAGACCGGCGGGGTCACGGTGCCGTCGATGGTGCTTCCGGTGACGCCGTCGATGGTCTGGGTCACTTTGTTCCCGTCGACGGACGTGTTGATCTTGTGGGTGGTGCCGTCGGTGGCCTTGACCGTGCCGGGCAGAATCGTCGCGATCGTGCTGCCGTCGGTGTCGTCGATGGCTCGCACACCGCCCTTGTAGGCGGTCAGGTGGGTGCCCTTCGGCATGTCCACGGTGTTCGTCGTGGTCGTGGCGAGGGCGGCAGGCTTGACGTCCGGGCTTCCGGTGCCGGTGCCGGGTGCGGACGTGCTGGTGCGGGCGACGTACATGGTGGATCCGGCCGTCGAGTTGATGACGGGGACGGTGACGGTCGCGTCCGTGGTCCACGGCTGGTTGTCGGTGTCGAAGGTCCACGTGCCGGTGACCTTCTTGCCGACGGCGGCGAAGTCGACCCATCCGTAGCTCTTGGCCGGGACGTCGATCGCGATGCCGTTCACGGTGGTCTCGTCGGAGGAGTAGGTCTGCGTCGCGGTGAGCTGGCTGGAGATCATGGCCTGGACCGGGGCGGAGACACCGACGGAGCTCGACACGCCCGCGGAGTACGCCTGTGCCCAGCCGGAGTGGTAGATCGTGGTGAAGACCTGCTTCATGGTGCCGCTGGTGTCGTTGTACCAGACCGACGAGGCGGGCTGACGCGGCAGGACCTCGGGCTGCCCCTCGGACTTCTGCGTCCACGAGCAGGTGGAGGTCTTCTTGGAGCACAGGTCGGCGTAGAAGTCGAGGGCGAGCTTCCTCGCCTCGGCCGCCTTCGACGCGGGGACCGTCCATTCCTGGCTCGCACTGCCGTTGCAGACGTTGGGCTGGGCGAGGATGCCCCACAGGTGGAGGCCGCCCCGGTTGTCCATGCACCACTCGGTGCCGCTGCGGTCGTCGCGGCGGACGATGCCGAAGGTGTTGGGCTTGCCGTCGACGGGGCGGAAGTTCCACTGCTCGCCGTCCTGGCCGCAGGACTGCTGGACGGCGGGCTGGGTGGCGTAGACGCACTTCCCGGAGGAGGTGCTGGCGATGTTGAACGTGCCGGGGGCGCCGAGCTTGATCAGCCGCCAGTTCCGGTAGTTGGTGCCGTCGGGAGTGACGGAGATCTGGTTTCCGTCGTTGTTGCCGGTCGCGTTGAGGGTGCCGTCCGGGTTGGTGAACGTCCAGGCATCGGAGTCCGCGGCCTGCGCGGTGGCGGCGGTGGCGGTGGTGGCGGTGGCGACGGCGCCGCTGGTGAGCATGAGCAGGGCGAGGAACGGGGCCGCTATGAGGCGTCTGACGCCCTTGGGGTGTCTCAGCATGTGACCTTCCGGGGTGAGTCCGTGAACTTCCTGTGAAGCGTGACGAGCCTATGAAGACCCCCCGACGCATCGTCTGACCCTTTGCCGGCTCGGCCTGATGTCAGCCACGGGGTGGTCGCAGTCCTCACGCCACGAGTGTGCAGGGGCTGATGAAATCGGACTGAAAAAACGACCCCGCCGTGCACACCGTCAGCCGCCTGAGTGCGACCGGTTGGGTGGAGCCGGGTCAGGAGAGGCGAAAGGCGGTGGCCAGCATGCTCATCTGGGCTCTCAGGAGCGTTCGGGCGTGGTGGCCCATGCCCGCGTACTGGCCGGGCACTTCCAGGTGCGCGGTGCCGTGCAGGTGGGACCAGGCGAGCACCGGGCCGGCAAGGGCGCAGCCCGCGTTCGGGGCGTCGGGGGTGAGGCCGGCGTACTCGCGCAGCCAGTCGGCGGCCGTTTCGTCCTGGCGCAGCCAGGTGGTCATTTCGTCGACGACCGGCTGGACGGCATCGGTGGGCCGGCCGGTGGCGAAGACCTTCACGAAAGGGCCCATGCCGGCGCGGGCGCGGCGCACCGTGTCGGGCGGGGCGGCGTAGCCGGGGATCGAGTTGCCCTGGATCAGCAGGTAACGGTGGGGTTCGGCGGTGGCCCAGTCGAGGTAGGCGTCGGCCAGGCGGTGCAGGGCGGCGGCGGGACTGTCGGGCAGGTCGGCGGCCGCGTGCCGGATCGCGGCGGCGGCGTCGTCGTAGGCGTCCCGGACCAGGTCGTGGAGCAGGTCGTCGCGGCTGGCGAAGTACCGGTACAGGGCCGGGCCGGACAGCCCGATCTCCTTGGCGATGCGGGTGAGGGCCACGGCGGAGGCTCCGCCCTCGGCCAGCTGTGCCAGGGCGATCTCCTTGATCTGGACGCGGGTCTGCTCCCGGTAGCGGGCCCGGGGACTGGATGCTGCCGCGGCCATGACGTTCCTCCTGTGCTGTCCGGTGTCGCGGGTCCGGAGCACTCAGTAGACCTTGCCCGAACCGCACCCGAGAGAGTTATAGTGTCTAACAGATGTGAGTCATCGTAACGTACGGGTCGCCTCGCGCGGATAACAGTCCGTACGAAGAGCAGGAGGGCATCCTCATGAACGCCGCTGATGTGCACGTCGTCCTGGGTGCGGGCCCCGCGGGCACCGCCGTCGCCACCGAACTCGCCCGCCGTGGCCAAGGAGTCCGTCTCGTCGACCGCTCGGGGGCCGGGGAGCCCGTCGACGGAGTCGAACGCCGCAGGGGCGATGTGAGCACCGTCGAGGGAGCGCTGGCGGCGATCGAGGGCGCCGGCGTCGTCTACCACTGCGTGAATGTCGCCTATCACCAGCAGGTCGAGGTGATGCCCGGCATCCAGAACGCGATCCTCGGCGCGGTGGAGACCACCGGGGCACGCCTCGTCGTCCTCGACACCCTCTACCCCTACGGCGAAACGCGCGGTCAGGTCATGACCGAGGACACCCCGTGGAACGCGACCGGCGCCAAGGGCAGGATGCGGGCGGCCCTCGACGAGAAGTACCTGGCCGCGCACCGTGACGGCCGAGCCCGCGTCGTGCTCGGCCGCTCGGCGGACTTCGTCGGCCCCGGCGTGCTCAACTCCACCCTGGGCGGCGCCGTCTTCCCCGGCGCCCTGACCGGAACCGAGGTGCTGGGCCTGGGGGACATCGACCTGCCTCACAGCTACACCGACATCCGCGACGTCGCCGCCGGCCTGGCCACCCTGGGGGAGCGCCCCAAGGGCGACGGCCGCGTCTGGCACCTGCCCACCGCCCCCGCCCGGTCCACCCGCGAGGTCTTCCAGCAGATCGAGCGGAAGGTCGGGCAGCCCCTGAAGATCACCATCATGAGCGAGCCGCGCCCCTTCGGGCCGTTCGACGAGGTGTTCATAGACTCCTACGCCGAGCTGTTCTACCAGCACACCGAACCGCAGGTGATGGACTCCACCGCGATCCAGGAGACCTTCGGCATCAAGCCGACCAGCTTCGACGCGACCCTGGACGACACCCTCGCCTGGTACCAGGCCTTCCTTGCCCGGGCCCGTAACTGACCGTAGGTGTTGTGCGGTCAGCTCCTCGACCTGCTGTTTCCCACCGGGCCGCGGTGGTCGTCGACGGCGTCCGGAACCTCCTCCCGGGACCGGACACTGATCAGCGGAGCAAACGCTCAGTTAAGGGAACGCCGACGGCCTGGCGGTTCGGCTCACCGGCTTCCGCCGGAACCCCTCTGACCCGCGGAAACACGCGGTGGACGGGCTTCTTTTCCGTCTCTGGGGTCACCCGTTCGGGTCAGCCGGGCGGGCCCGGCCCACCCGGTGCCCCCACCGTGGGAAACGCTGACGTCGCTGACATCGGCTTTGACGCGGCAGGGAAGGAGGCCCGGAGTGGAGTACGCCGTACCCACCGCAGGACTCATCATCGCCGCAGTGCTGCTGCTGATCGGCATCCTGCAGGTGAACGACCTGTCCGCGCGCGACGTGAAGATCACCATTACCGGCAAGGTGGGGGCGATCCAGAGGGTGGCGCTCGTGAGCGCGAGTGTCCTCTTCTTCGTGCTGTCCATCGTGTTCTTCGTGCTGCTGACGCAGAAGGGATCGAACGAACACCCCACCACGCCCCCTTCTGCGTCGAGTGCCCCACCCGCCGGCCCCACGGGCTCGGAAGCGGTGACCATCAATGTCTCCAGCACGCTCACCGGCTGGCCCCCCGAGCAGAAAGTGACGGAGGAGAAGGACGTCGTCGACTGCGGGGAGGGTCAGCTGCAGCTCGACATGAAGGAAGGCAGCGAAGACGCGAATGGCGCCATGCACTTCGGGTCCGCCGGTGACAAGAACTGCACCGTCACTGTGGACACCCAGGCCGGCGACGGCCCGCACCACTATTCAGGGGACATGACCATCACCGTCGACGACGGTCTCCGGTACACGGTGCAGGTGAACGACCAGGAAGGAGTCGAACTCAAGCCCGCGTCCTAGCGTTGCCCCCATCAGCCCCGAACCAGCCCCGAACCAGCCCCGCGTCAGGGGCCTGCGGCATCGTCGGCGTACCGACGGCTTGGCATGACCCGCAGCGTGGAGTCCGGGGCGGCCGGTGGCCGCCGGGCCGGTATCAGTGGGTGCTGATCCTCGCGGCCACGCAGGGGTCCTCGTTGCGGTAGCCGAGGCGGGTGTAGAGCCGGTCCGCAGGGGTGTTGTCGGCAAGCTGCCACAGCGTGCAGCAGCCGTAGCGGCGGACGGCGTACCGGGTCAGCCACGAGGTGAGTGCCGCGCCGAGCCCCTGGCCGCGCAGGGCCGCGTCGGTCGCGACGGACGCCATCAGCGGCGCGCCACTGTCCCTCAGACTGCTCATGGCGCCGCACGCCACCAGCCGCCCGTCCGCGTCACGGATCCCCGCCCAGAAGCTGACGTCCGAAGAGCCGGGGCCGGTCGAGTGGGCCGGGCTGTGCTCGCCGAGGAAGGCGAGCAGTTCGCCGTGGTGCGCCTCGTCCAGCTCGGTCACCCGCTCCTCCGCCGGGTGGAGCGGCGGCTCGTCGAGCGTCCAACGGAAGACCCAGGCGACCGGGTCGGTCACCGCGAGATGGCGGGCGAGCAGCACGTCGGTTCCCCGGGGCCCGGTGAACTCTCTTATGATTCCGGGGAGTTGGTGGGCCGCGCGGAGGGTGAGACCGGCTGCGGCGGTCGGTTCGCCGACGCTCCACAGGTGGCCGCGCGGCTCGTCGAGCCAGGCCACCGCACCGTCGCCGGACCAGCTGATCCGGTCGGCCGGGCGTGGCCGCGCGGCGCCGAAGCGCAGCAGGGCCGAGCCGGTCTGAAGTTCCAGGCCCTGGGTGAACAGGTCCGCGGTTCGGGGAGGAAGGGTCGTCGCCTGCATCGTTCTGTGGGGAAGGGTTCCTCTGTGGAGGAGGGCGGGAGGGCGTGCGGACGGACCGGATCTGCGGAGAGCAGGCCGGAACGGTGGTTCGGGGATGGGAGATGTGGGGAATTCGGCCGGCCGCCGCGCACGTGGCGGAGCACCTGGCGAACCGGAGGACCCACTGTCGCACACCGCCCCCGACCCGGTGCAAATCCGCACCCGGGCGGCCCGCCCGGCCTTGGTCCGGCGCCGCCAGGAGCGGCCCGGCCATGCTCCCGGACGAGTTGCTCCGAAGGGGATGGCGGTCCTCCGGGGCCGGGCCGCCGGGCTGTGGACACTGGGGTTACCTGACGTTCGTGTTCGACGAAGTGGAGTAGAGCCAGGGCCCCGGCGCCGGGGCCGACGGCTTCCCGTTCGTCAGCGTCGCCGTCCGCCTCACCCGTACTCTCCCGAAGCTCGCCACCCCGGCTCAGTGCGCATCCTCGATGCCGTCACCGGCACCCCGGCCGCCACCGGTCCGCCGGGCATCCCCGCTATCGACTGGTGGTGGTCACTATGAAATCCCAGGCCGCCCCGGCAGCACCGGGTGCCGTCCCTCTCCTCGGGCAGACCCCTCGCCTGCTGCACAATCAGCTGGAGTGGCTGCGCAGCTGCACCGGCGCCGGACCGGTCCTGCGCGTCCGGCCGGCCACCCGTTCCGCGTGCCTGGTCCGCAGTCCCGGCCTGGTCCACGACCTGCTGGTCTCGCAAGCCGGCTGCTTCGACAAAGGCGGGCCCGTCATCGGCAGCCTGCGCGCCGTCGTCGGCAATGGCCTGGTCTCCTCGGCCGGCGACACCCATCGCGCCCAACGCCGCCTGATGCAGCCGGCCTTCACCACCACTGGCATCGCCGCCTGCACCACGGTCCTCCAGCAGGAAAGCTCAGCCCTGTCGGCCTCCTGGCGCCCGCACATGGAAGTCGACACCCTGGACGGGATGGCCGCCTTGAGCAGCCGCACGCTGTTGCGGATCCTTCAGCCCGCCCTCGGCGGCACCGAGTCCCGCAGCGTCCCGACCAGATCCACACCCTCATTCACGGCACCCTCCGCCGCGCTGTCGCGCTCTGGCCCTGGATGCACCTGCTGCCCGTCCCGCCCCACAAGCGTTTTCACCGTGCACGCGGCCAAGTAGAGGCCCTGGCCGAACGGGTACTGACCACGGCCCGCGCGCAGGAGCACCCCGCCAGGCTTCTGTCCCATCTGGCCGGCACCGAGCCGGGCAGGCAGCCCCTCACCGACCGCGAGCTGCTCGATCAGATCGTCACCTTGTTCCTGGGCGGTATCGAAGCCCCGGCCACCGCACTGACCTGGCTGCTGCACGTCCTCAGCTGGCACCCTCAGGCCGAAGAGCGCGTGCGTGAAGAGCTCGACCGCGTACTCGGCGGCCGTCTCGCCGGCCCCCAGGACCTGGCCCGCCTGACCTACCCCCACAACGTCATCCGCCACCGCCGGTGCATCGGCGAAAGCCTCGCACTGGACCGGCTAGTTATCGTCCTCAGTGCGATCGTTCCCCATTTGCATCCTGCGCCCCACCCCGTCGGCCGGGTGAGGCCACGGGGCGGGCTCGCCGTAAAACCTGCCGGGGGACGCCTGATCACCGAGCCGCTGTCATCGCCCCCAGTTGCATGCTCCTCGTTGCCTGCCTGCGCCTAGGGCGTGTCCGCAAAGTCAGAGTGTGAGCCATAGCCCTCGCCTTCCACCACGCCGTCCGCGGTGAAAACCAGGACCTGGCCGCCGCCGTCGATCGGCTGCGCACGCTCGCTACCACCAACGACTTCGCCCACTTCATGGCCGCCCTGCCACTGCCTAGGCCGTCCGCCACCCGCTGGGCCACGAGCGAAAAAATGACGTCCGTTCCGCATGGCGCGACCCGGTCCAAGCTCAAGAGGCACCCCACACCTGCTCACCGAAAGCTGATGAGGGTCGCGAGGTTGCCGCCCCGCCCGTCTGTACCCTCAGCACTTCGACGCGGCCTCCAACCGATGCGATGACTACTTACGGCTTTGCACAGATCTTCCCGTATCCGGTCTGGGCGCATGCGTAGAGGTCGACGTAGTCGGGCCAAAACCACATAGTCGTCCAGTCAACCCCTGTACCAGCCGAGACAAATTTCCTGCCTAGGTTCGTCCCCGACTTCCCTTCAATGTCATTTAAGCGCTCTATCCAGATTTTGACATCGCTGCGTGTGGTCACCCGTGCCCAGGCATACCAGTACGCTCCCTTCTTCCCCGACCTGAGCTGCAGGGTTACATCACCCTTGGAGGTAACCCCATCGGTGTCCGTCTTGTCCCAGTTGACGTTGTTGGGATCTCGGCCATCACAGCCATAGTCTTCGCAGCCACGGAGTGGCTCTGCTGTACGCCCGACCGCATGCCCCGGGCCGGCCGAGAGGCCGGCGATCAGCAGCGCACTGCTGAGCACCGCCACAATGGAATTCCTGTGGAACCTCATTCGCTTCGCCATTTACCTCACCCCTCACCTAGCCAAGCCTGCGGAAGATGACGACTTGGCCCTTGGAAGCTGAAAACGCAATGACGCGTCTTCGACGGGACGCCGCCCGGCGGGCGCTTAGGCTTCTGTGGTGCATAGGGCTGTCCATCCGGGTGCCCGGCAGCCAACGGCGACAGCGCTGATCCGAGCACCCATCACAGGCGTGATCCTCAAGTCGAGGTCGCCCAGCGGGTGCCCGTAATCATCGCCGACCCGGCTGAGGATCCGCCAAGACCAGGATTTCCCTGCCTGCTCTATCGGAAGGAAATCAGAGGTCTATCGCCGAACTCGGGAAGCACCGGGATACGGGAACCCCCTCCGGGGAGACGCTCACGTACGTGGGTATGAGGGCAGGTGCCGTGCTCGAGTTACGGCTTTGCGCAAATGACCCCATCGCCAGTGCTGGCGCATGCCTGAACCTGCGCATAGTCCGGCCAGAACCACATGGTCGTCCAATCAGTTCCCTCCTTAACCCACTTCTTCCCCAGGTAACGCTCATTCTTGTCTGCCGGAGTACCGGAACGATCTATCCATATGGATGCGCCGCCTCTCGTCGACACCCGAGCCCAGGCATACCAGTAGCCGTTCTTTTTTCCTGACCTGAGCTCCAGCGTCGTGTTACCACGACTGGAAGTTCTACCGTCAGTATCCGTCTTGTCCCAGCTCTCGCTGTTCGGGTCCCGACCGTCACAACCGTATTGCTGGCAGCTGCTCGCTTGAGCAGGACTGGCCGCCAAGCTGGCAACCAGCATTGCGCCGCCCATTACGACTGCAGCAGTCTTGGCCCGCACAGCCATCCTCTCGATCATTTCTCTCATCCTTTCTCGCATCCAATGCAGCGCGAGCCGCACAGGATCACCACCTAGAGCGCTGACAGGCCGACACCCAGCAGTTCAGCCCACCCATCACCGGGAGTCGATGGGTTTCCCGGTTTCCTGCGCCAACGGTGGCCAGGGAAACCTCCGCCGGCCTGCGGCGACGCCTGCGGGGAGTGCTCTCAGAGAACGGAGCCACCTTTGAGGCCGGTCAGGCACGCCAGAACGGCCTCCGAAGGCGTCGGCGCACCTTCTACCGCCCACGGGATGAGCACCGCCGGACACAGCAAACGTCGCCAAGCCCTCTCAGGTTTCTGTCGCTGCATTTAGGGGAGCGACCCGATGGAAAGTCGTGGTGGCGGATATGTGCGCTGATTTCCCGACCAGTGGCACACCGCGAGCGCGCCCTGCTTGCACACCTCAAACGACTGGGCCGGAGATGCACCCGGCCTAAATTTTCATTTTCAGAGAACAGCAGCTTATCGCTGGTTTCCCCCCGCCAGGACGATAAGGAAACTCAACGTCCCTTGCTGGACAAGCTCTGCCGCTGCTGTACTGCTTTCAGCCGAACGCGGGGGTGCACATCACTGGGCACCCCCGCGTCCGAGGGCGGGAAGTTCGCATCCGCAGCCTCCAGCGACACCCCGGCCGCGCGGGCGATGGAGCAGTCGAGCCGGATGATTATGACTGGCACTCCGAGGAATCCAGCGAAGCTGCCGCAAGGCCAATCCGTTCACCCACACTCACCAAGGTAGGAGCAGGTGTAGTCATGCAAAAACATTCGAGCATTGCAGCCCTGGCCGTCTTTACCGCAGCCGTCGCCCTGATTTCACCTGATGCGGCACAGGCAGATAACCTCTCAGCTTCCAGGGTAATAAACGCGAAAAGCCTCAAGTGCCTAGAGATTGAAAACTCAAGCACTCAAAACGGAGGTAAGGCTCAGCAGTGGGACTGCATGGGCCAATCAGGATCGTCCTGGTACAAGCACGATGTAGGGGGCGGCGTCTTTCAGATCCGAAACTCCAGAAGCGGTAAATGTCTTGAAATTGCAGACTCTCGCCAAGATGAAGGTGCACCCGCTCAGCAATGGAGCTGCAATCCGAACCTCGATACCCAGATGTGGTACATCTGGGATAAAACCTATCTCGTAAACTACAACAGCCACTACGTGCTCGAAATCCCACGAGGCAGCACGGACAACGGAGCAGACGCCAAGCAAGGGGGCTGGACTAAATCACAGGCTCAGCGTTGGGCTTGGAACACCTGGGCACTGAGTGAGGACGAGCAGAAGGACCCTAAAATCATTCCGCCCAGAACGCAGTGATCTAGGGAGGACACGGCATGGGCGTCGACCCCTCGTGCCGCGTACGACATCGGGTAAGCCGGACCGCCGCGCCACCACTGATGGTGATGGTGCGGCGAGCGAGGCAGCTTCGGCCCTCCCGGCGGTACGCCTCGGCCCTGAACTACCCGCCTCTCCCTTGCACTCACGCTCTGCTCACTGCTGAGCAGCCTTCGCGCCCAAGCCGACTTCTCGCATCTCGACATCAGGACTACGAGATGACGTCGGCCGAATCCGCGCGAGCTGTACGTGCCTTCGCCGCAGCTCTCACCGCACAGGAAACCATTTCGAGCCCGGCCCCGGGGGCCCGGATCAGTCGCAGGGGCTCTTCCCGGAAGAATTGCTGATTGTCCGATGCCAGTGGTGGTCGCGGCTTAGAGCACAGATACGCTTCCCGGCCGCTTCCGGGTCGAGTTCCCACAGGCGGATGGCCCGGTCGGTGTTCGTGGTAGCGAGGAGGTGCCCTGTGGGTGCGTAGGCCAGTCCAGAGACATAGCCGCCGGTTCCGGTGAGTGTGGCGACGGGCCGGTGGGTTTGTGCGTCCCACAGGCGGATGGTGCGGTCGTAGCCGGCTGTGGCCAGTGCGCGCCCGTCGGGCGCGTAGGCGAGCCGGCTCGTGGTGTCGGTGTGTCCGGTAAGCCTGGTGATGCGCCGATGGGTCTCGGTGTTCCATAGGGTGACATCACAACTGGTCGCGGCCAGTGTGCGGCTGTCAGGGCTGAAGGCGAGGGAGTAGGTCCGGCACATCTGGCCCTCGCGGGCCAGGACGGCGACGAGTTTGCGGGGGCGGAGGTCCCATAGGCGGACGGTCGTGTCGTGGCTGCCTGTGGCGAGGGTGTGGCCGTCCGGTGAGAAGGCTACGGAGCCGACGGCGTCGGGCTCGCCGTCGAGGACGGCAACCGGCCGGTGGGAGCGTGTGTCCCAAAGGCGTGTGCTGTGGTCGGTGCCGGCGGTCGCCAGGGTGAGGCCATCGGGGCTGAAAGCCGCTGCCCGGATACTCCCGTTGTGACCCCGGAGGGTGGTTTTCTCCGTGTGTGCTCGTGTGTCCCACAGGCGGGTGGTGCCGTCGTCGCTCGTGGTGGCAAGAGTGCGACCGTCAGGAGAGAAGACCACACTGGTGATGGCGTCCGTGTGGCCGGTGAGAGAGGCGACGAGACTGCGGTGAGCGAGGTCCCAGAGGAGCACGGAGCCGCTGGAGTCACCGGCGGCCAGGGTCTGCCCGTCCGGGGAGACGGCCACGGCCGTGGCGGACCCGCTGCTTCCGGTGAGCGTTCGCGTCTTTTCGAGCGTGGAGGCGTTCCACAGCTGGAGCGTGGGTGTCACGCCGCGTTGTCCGGTCTCCGAAGTGGTAACCAGGCTCTGCCCGTCCGGGCTGAAGGCCACGGCCGATATGAGTCCGGCGCCGGTCAAGGTACCGGTGGCCTCGTGCGTGGTGGTGTTCCACAGCCGCGCGGTGTCGTCGTTGAAGCTGGCGGTGGCGAGGGTGCGGCCGTCCGGCGAGAAGGCCACGGACCAGACAAGGTCGGCGTGGCCGGTGAACGTGGCTGTCGAACGGTAGGACTCCATGTCCCACAGCCGGGCGGTACGGTCCGAGCTCCCGGTTGCGAGGGTCCGCCCGTCGGGGGAGAAGGCCACGGCCATCACGGCATTGGTGTGGCCGCCCAAGGTGGCCTTCACCTGACGGGATCCGGCATCCCAGAGGCGGACCTTCTGGTCGCTGTACGCGGCAGCCAGGGTGCGGCCGTCGGGCGAGAACGTGACACGCCGGACAGAACTGCTGCCCTCGGCCAGGAGCGCGGTCTGGCGCCGCGTGGCGACGTCCCACAGGCGCACGGTACCGTCATCGCTCGCTGTCGCCAGGGTGCGGCTGTCGGGGCTGAACGCTACGCCGTTGATGCCGCTGGAGTGGCCGGTGAGCGTGGCAACGAGCTGGTGGCCGGCCGCGTCCCACACCTTTGCCGTACGGTCCCGGCTCGCCGTGGCGACCATGCGGCCGTCAGGCGAGAAGACTACGTCAGCGACTCTGTCGGTGTGCCCCGCGAAGGTCGTGACGACTCCTCCCGAGGCCGTGTCCCAGAGCTTGGCCGTATGGTCGTCGCTCGCCGTGGCGACCATACGGCTGTCGGGGCTGAACCCGACCGCCCACATGTCATCCATGTGGGCGGTGAGCTGGTTGCCGGGGTACTGGGCATAGGTGCTGAGCAGACTGCTGCGGGCTTCGGTGGTGGGTGAGCGGCGGTACGCGCTCAGCGCAAGGAGCATGGCGGCCTCCGGCTGCTCGCGCATCATTCCGTCGGCGCGGGCGGCGAGTTCCCGGGATTGGGCGACGCGGCGTTGGTTGTCCGCCACGCGGCTTTGCTGGAAGGCCATGGTGCCGGCGACGAGCGAGAGGACGAGCAGGGACGCCAAACCGGCGGTCAGAGTGCGCAGGCGCCGCAGGCGCCTGCGTTCAAGCCGTCTCTGCGACGTCTCGAGATCGGCGCTCGCCTGAAGGAATGTGCGGGCTGTCGAAGTAAGACCTGCCTTGGCATGAGGGTTTTCGACGGCTTCGAGGGCGGCTGCGAGGCGCGGGCCGCGGTAGAGCAGGCTGGAGTCGCGCCCTTCTCTATCCCAGGTGGCGGCTGCGTCGGCCAGGGTTTGCAGAGTGTGCAGGAGGGCTCGGTCCTCGTCGATCCACTGGCGCAGCCGGGGCCAGGCGTCCAGCAGGACCTCGTGGGCTATCGCGACGTGTTCAGTGTCGATGGTGAGCAAGCGCGCCTGCGTGAAGGTTTCGATGACGAGGTCGGCGTCGTCTCGCTGGTCCGCGCAGGCGTCCAGGATCTCCGTCCGCCGGCCGGGCCTGCTGGTGTGTCTGCTCTCACCGACCTGGACGAGGTGCAATAGGACGCGTCGCGCAATGTGCTGCTGGTGTGGGGGAAGCGAGGCAAAGGCGCGTTCTGCGGTGGCGGCCACGGCGCCGGAGATTCCCCCGGTCAGCCGGTAGCCGTCGACGGTCAGGGTGCCGTTCTCGCGGTGCTGCCAGGTGCTCAGCAGGGCGTGGGACAGCAGTGGGAGCGCGCCGCCTAGTGTGTGGGCGGCGGCCGCATGGCCGTGCACGAGACCGATGTCACGCAGCAGGATTTCGACCAGCCCCGGTTCCAGCTCCAGGCCGGCCTGGCGTGCCGGCCCGGTGATGGCGTCACGCAATTGCGCGTCGCTCATCGGCCCCATTGTCACGTGGCCTCGTTGTATGGCCGCAGCCAGCCCCGGAAATCCCAGACAACGCTCGTAGAAGTCGGACCGGACCCCGAGAACGACGAGTGCCGACGGGACTGCCGTATGCGGCTCCCGCTGCCTCGTGAGCGCGAGGAGCGCCTCGACGAACGCCTCTTGCTCTTTCTGGTCGGAGCACAGCATGAAGGTTTCTTCAAACTGGTCCACCACGACGACCAGGGCGGCCTCATCGCTGATCGCGCCGGGCGCGTCCTCGCCGTTCCCGGCACCTGAGTCCGTGAGCACTCGCGCAGTGCCCACGGCGGCACTGACGGCGGCGGCGAGAGCATCCCCTCCCTCGCGTTCGGCCTTTGCCAGTAGCGTCCGGGACGCTCCGGTCACTGTGGCGATCCGGTCCAGGAGCTCCTCGAGAGGGCGTGTGCCCGGCGTGAGCAGGGCGACGGGCCATGACTGTGAGCCGGTCACAGGCAGCACGCCGCGCGCGAGGGCAGGCAACAAGCCTGCCCTCAGCAGCGATGACTTGCCCGCCCCCGACGGCGCCATGACCAAGAGGGGCCCTGGCACGCGCAGTCGCTCTGTCAGCTGTGACACCACATCCGTGACGGCTTTCTCCCGCCCGAAGAACCACTGTGCGTCCCGGACCCCGAACGGGGACAGCCCCGGATACGGACACCCCCTGTCATCCCTCGCCTTGCCCGCGGTATCGCGTCCCTCCGACGGAAGGGACCTCTCGAGTAGTCCGCCCGTGGCCAGCACCTCGTCACAGACCCGAGCCAGCTCATTCGTCAACGGCTTCTCACCGTTCTCGACCTTGCTCAGGTAGCCCTTGCTGTAGAACGCCCGGCGAGCCAGCCCGGCCAAGGGGATCCCTTGCTCGCGCCGCAGCCGACGCAGCAGTTCCCCGGGGCGTTCCGGAGCCGGGACTGCCGCTCCCGCAGGCTCAATGCCAGGATCATGACCCATGCTTCCCCACCTCTGGTCCTCCCCCTCGGCGCACGAACGGGCCGGTGCTGACTGTCCCCTCGACAACTCGTCACATCCGCACGAGCGTGCCCATTTCTACGCGGGATAATAGCTGTTCGCGATCAAGGAATCGCTCCTAGTAGCATGCCGACGCAGCTCATCTCCTGCACCCACGGACTGCAAGCTCGCCTCGACCACCTTGCAGGGTTCCCCTGGACAGGCAGCGAATTCACCGCCCCCGAAGGCCGGTCTTGATCGGCTCCTCACCATGACGACGGTCGCCCTGGTAGCGATCGCGATCACCGCGGCCGCCTTCGTGCGCTCGACCCGCGTCGGCGCACTGCGGTGCAGCGGTGCGCCGGCCGGACCCGAGACGGGCTCCGCACCGCCGTGGAGAACACAGCCAGAAGGCCCTGACCGAGCGGGGCGGGCGGCTCACCGGATCTCGCGCAGCACCTTCGAAGGTCACGTCGCGGAGAAGCACCTTCCTCCATGCGGCGGAGCACGGCTACTACCTCAAAGACGTCGTTCCATGTCGGCGGCCACATCGGCTTCCTCGTGTTCAAAGCCCTCTTCTTCAACGCCCTTCGAGATCCGGCAGGGCGACCGGAGACCTGAGGAGCTCACGATCGTCCTAGTCGACGTGAAGTACGGCTCCAGCACCCTCACCCGTGAGCAGTGCGTACTCCTCTCGGCCACGAACGCGGGCCGCGCGCCCACCACGGCGGCCACGGGACACCCAGGAGTGCCGGATCCTCTTCTCCAACTCCCCTAGCCCCTGTCCTGGTACCTGGGACGCCCTCAGTCACTTTCCGCCATATAGCGCCAGTCCACTGCACGAGCCTTGTGCGGTCTGTTCTCGGCCTCCTAAGGTCGCCGCGCCCCAACAGGAAACCGAGCACCTGACCATGATCAATGGAGGGCTTATGAGCAAGTACCTCAAGCGATCGGGCGTGTTGGCCGTGGCGTGCACCGCTGCGGTCACCATGGCGACCGCACCGGCGCACGCGTCCGACGACTGGACCCGGATACCGGACCGTACCGGTCTGCCGTATCACCAGGCGACGGGATGGATGGGCTATCCCGCCCCCGACACCGGCGAAGCCAACGGTTGGGGCCGCGTGGACTGGAACGGCACCACCGTGGAGGTACACGCGGGCGCCAAGCAACTGCAGGGAAGCGAGCACACTTGTGCGGTGACCCAGATCAAATACCAGGTAAAGATCAACGGCAGCTGGTCGTGGCACTACCGGTCACCCGCGGTGGACTGCAAGCCGGATGAATCGCAGGTCATTTCACCCTACTACCGGTCGAACTATCCCACGAAGGACCTGACCTTCCGGGTCTGCGTGGGTTCCCCGGACGGTTCAGTGAATGAAGCCCAATGCGCGCGCTGGTCCTGGTAGACCACAGTGAGCCTCCGCTAACGCTGGTCGTTGACGGCTGTCTGTGTCACAGATCGTCTGTCAGCGGTTGACTTCGAGGTTCGTCAAGGCGAGCGGGGCGGGCAGAAGGTGGGTGGCGCGGGCAGGGTCAGCGCGGAGTTTGGTGAAGGGCCACCAGTTCTTGAGGTGGGCGAAGCCGTGCTCGACCGGTGCGCGCCCGAGCGCGAGGATGCAGGCGAGGAAGTGCAGGCCGTGGCAAGGGTGTTTGCCGGAGTAGTCCCGCCGGTCGGCCTTCGTCCTCGATGCCGTACATCGAGATGGCCGGTTTGCCCATGGGGCATCGCGCCGGGTCACGCCGACCGCATGCTGGTGACTTCCCGTCGTTGTCAGTTCGCAGCCCTGCGAGACTGGCGCCATGGCGCATGATGACGCGGCCACCGTGAAGATGGCCGACCTCTTCGATCCGGAGCCGAAATCGTGGGGGCTGCGTGGCGACCCGCACGTCTGGCGGGCCCTTCGCGACCACCTGTCCGGTACCGACGTCCCGGTGACGGCGGACGAAGCGGTCGGCCTTGTGCAGGCAGCGTTCAGTGAACTTATGGGCCTTGACCTCGTCCGCGACCCGGCGTCATCCGCGTACCGGGAGCAATACGCTCACGGTGGCATGTCCAGCGGAATGGTCGCTCTCGACACGTGGCGAGAGCGATTGATGCCTTTGCTTGCGGAGCGCGCGAGAACGCTGTTGGGGCCCTGATCGCAGCCGGTTCGCGCACGTCGGCGGCCCAGTGGGGCTTTCACGTGGGCACCGCAAGCCGGGACGGCCGTGCCCGCGTCGGCCCTTGGAGCCAGGATGCCAGGGCTGGTACCACTCGTACGCAGATGCTGTCGCTGGCCACTGATCCCTACGGGAACGCATCCCGCGCGGTCGGAGGCGACCGGGACCGCCGTCAGACCGTCACCGGTAGAGCCGCCATTCCGGTCGTCCAGCTCCATCTGGCCGCCCGGGCTCACCACCTTGGTGACCCCGAGAAAGCACGGTGCCACTGCACCCGATCCAGCCGGCCTGCCACTACCCACCGGAAGCCGGCGAACCCCCGGTGGGTAGTGGTGGTCATTCCGGGCCGCCCTGCCAGGTCACGCGCATCGCCTCCGGGCCCCGGATGTGCGGCCGTACTCTCCACCTGATGTCGCGGACGGTCAGCTCCGGGGTCCTGGTGAGGAGCACCCGCAGGCCCTCCTGGAGGTCGATGCGTCCGAGCTGGGCGCCGACGCAGTAGTGCGCGCCATGGCCGAAGGTGAGGTGTCCGCCGGGTGGCCGGGTGAAGTCGATTGCGTCGGGGTCCTCGAACCGGGCCGGGTCGTGGTTGGCCGACTCGACGGCGACGGTCAGGGCTTCGCCCGCGCGCACCAGCGTGCCGCCGACGTTGACGTCCTCCCGCGCGTAGCGGACGAACAGGCCGGCGCCGGCGGAGGCGTTGTTGCGCAGCAGTTCCTCGACCGCCGCCGGCAGCTCGGCCGGATTCGCGCGCAGCCGGTTCCAGAGCGCACGGTCGCCCCGCGTGAGAACGTAGACGCAGTTCGGGATCTGGGTGATGATCGCCTCGAACCTGGCCAGCAGCATGCTGACGACCAGGTCGATCAGCTCGGTGTCGGTGAGCCGGTCCTCCTCGTCCCGGGCCTGGACCATCGCCGACATCAGGTCGTCGCGGGGGCGGGCCCGGCGCTCGGCGATGAGTCGCTCGGTGCAGGTGCGCAGGGCACCGAACCGTCGCATCATGTCCTCGGCGCCGACGGCGCTGCCGGGCATCAGCGCCGCGCTGGTCGATTCGAAGACCTCCCGGTCGGAGACCGGCACGCCGATCAGGTCGCAGATGGACAGCACGCTCATCCGCTGCGCGTAGTCCACCACGATGTCCATGCCCGGCCCGGCCTTCATCGCCGACGACAACAGATCGTCCGCCGTCGCGTGCACCGTCGGGCGCTGTGCTTCCATACGGGACTTGCTGAGGGCTTTCATCAACAGGGTGCGCAGCCGGGTGTGTTCGGGGGCGTCCATGGTGATCAGCCCGGCCAGGTCCGTCGCCTCCTCCTGGCGCGGGAAGTCCCGGCCGACCGACATCGCGCGGCTGAAGCGCGCGTCGCCCAGCACCAGCCGGGCGTCCGCGTAGCGGGTGACCAGCCAGGTGGGTTCACCGTAGGCGAGCCGTACCCGGAGCAGCCCCTTGCGCTGCCGCAGCTCCCGGAACCGCTCGTTGACCTCGATGCCGAGGCCGTCGTCGAAGGGGAAGTGTTCCAGTGCCTCTGCGGCGTCAGGAAGACCAGGAAGACCAGGAAGGCCAGGAAGATCAGGAAGGTCGGGAACGGTCGTCATACGGGCTGCACCTCCGTCAGCCAGTCGTGCAGGTTCGCTGAGATCAGGTCGGCGTGCTGGGACAGGATGGTGAAGTGATCGCCGGGCAGCCTGCGCACGCGGTGCGCCAGTTCGGCCGGGAACGGGTGGTCCTCCGGGCTGGTGGGCAGACCCGCGACGACCTCGCTGGCGAGCAGGTGCAGGACCGGCGCCTTCAGCGGGCCGGGCCGCCAGCCGCTGAAGATCCTGCTGTAGCCGCCCATCGCCGCGATCTGGCCGCTGGTGGTCACCGTCCGGTCCGGGCGGTCGAGCGACATGCCCATGAGGTCCCGTCGCCGGATCTGCTCGCGCATGAACTCGCTGCGGGTCTCGGTCTGGTCCATCTCCTCCTCCGGCAGGTACGAGTCCAGCAGCAGCAGTGCGGTGACGGGGACGCCGGTCTGCTCCAGGTGCGCGGCGAGGTCGTGTGCCGGCCAGCCGCCCGAGGAGTAGCCCGCGATGATCAACGGGGTGCCGGCCAGCTCACGGCGCAGCGGTTTCGCCAGCATCCGCATCAGGGCGGCACGGTCGGCGGGCAGCGGAGCCTCACCCGCGAATCCGGGTGACCACAGCGACCACACGTCGGACGCGGGGGCCAGCCCGGCGTGCAGGTAGGAGTAGGGCAGGTCCAGGTTGGGGAAGATCGGCGGGGTGAGGCCGACGATCGTGGGGCCGCCCGCGCCCGCTCCCACCTTGCGCAGTTCGGCGAGGTCACGCGGATCGTCCTGGTCGAACGTGTCGCGGGTCTCGGAGGCCGCGCGGGCCAGGCGGAGGGCGACGTTGATCCGGCCGGTGCGGATCGCCCGGATGTAGAACGAGGCCAGGCTGCCGTCGTTTTCGTCGGCGTTCTCGGGCGCCGGGTCCACCGGCTCGGTGCCGGATTCCGGGGCCTCGTTCCCGGACCGGGTGGTTCCCGCGATCTCGTCGAGCGTGCCCTCTTCGGCACGGACGGCCAGCTTTTCCAGTACGCGCTCGGTGAGATCGACGACCGTGGGGTAGTTCAGCACGTCGGCGAGTTCGATCTCCACGCCGGCATCGGTGGTGAGTTGATCGCGTAGGTCTTCGGCGCCCAGCGAGTCCATCCCGAGATCGCGGAACGTGTCCTCGGCGTCGACCTGGTCATCCGGCCCGTTGCCCAGTGCCCGGCCCAGGCACTCACGCACCAGCGTCTCGACGCGGCCGTTGCGCTCCTGCTCGGGCAGTGCCCACAGCAGAGCCGCGGGCGAGCGCCGGTCGGGCTCGCGACCGTGCCGGAGTCCGGCCGGTGCAGCAGGGCTGCCACCCGGGCCACGCGTCCCGGGGTCGTCGGAGATCAGCACCGGCATGGTCCACTCGCGCTCGATCCAGTACCGGCTGCGCTGGAATGCGTAGCCGGGCAACGGGACACGCCGCGCACCGGTGCCGGCCAGGACGGCACGCCAGTCCACCGCCGCGCCCATCACGTACGCGCGGCCCAGCGCGCGCACGACCGCCGCCGAACCGGTCACCGCGCTGTCCGTCTCCTCACTCTCCGTCTCCTCGCTCTCCGTCTCCTCCGGCACGGCCAGCATGGCGGGACCGTCGGACAGCTCGGCGGCCATGCCCGCGCTGTCCCCGCCGAACGCGAGCAGCAGCCGGTGACCGTCGGCCCGCAGCTCGCGGGCGGCCAAGCCGCGTTCGGCAGCCGGCACTGTGCGGTAGTCGTCCTCGGCCGGACGGTCCCGCAGCCAGCGGCCGGTGTCCCCGCACAGCACCGGCACACCGGGCGCGGGGGGCGGGACATCCGCGACGTCGGGTTCTACGCCCGCGGGGCGCCCGGCCGCGATCCGCAGCGCCGAGGACAGGGACAGCCATCCGACCGCCCAGGACGCGGCCAGCCGGCCGGATCCGTGTCCCGCCAACGCCGCCGGGCGCACCCCGGACGCGCACCACACGCGTGTCGCGCCGGTCAGCACGGCCAGCGTGGCCGGGGCCAGCACGTCCGGCCGGTCCAGCGGTGGTGCGTCCGGGTCACCGCGAAGCACGTCCGTCAGGGACCAGCCGGCCAGCCCGGCCAGCACTGCCTCACATGCGGAGAGGTGCTCGGCGAACGGCTCGGCTTCGGCGTACTGCGCGGCCACTGCGCGCACCACAGCCGGGGTGCACTCGTGCGGGTACAGGAACGCGGTGGTGCCGTTCCGCACAGCGGTGCCGGAGGCCACCACCGTGGCGCTCCCGGTGTCGTTCCGGCCCGTGCTCAGCGCGGTCAGGCCGGCGGCGAGATCGGCCGGGCGGGAGCCGAACACCACCGCGCGGTGCGGCAGGTGCGCCCGGGTGGTGGCCAGCGACCACGACAGGTCCAGCAGGTCCGGGCGCTCCCGGTCGAGGTGCTCGTGCAGCGCGGCCGCCTGGGCGGACAGCGCCTGTTCGGTCCTGCCCGACAGGGGCCAGGCCAGCAGGGGCGGGACGGCCCGGTCACCGGGCTCGGCGTCCGGGTCGGGCCCCGCCTCCTCCAGGATCACGTGCGCATTGGTGCCGCCGACTCCGAACGCGGACACGCCCGCCCGCCGGGGGCGCCCGTCGCGCGGCCACGGGACCGCGCTGGTGAGCAGTTCGACCCCGCCCTGCGCCCAGTCGACCCGGGGGGTGGCCGTGCCGGTGTGCAGGGTCCTGGGCAGCGTGCTGTGCCGCATGGCCAGCACCATCTTCACCACGCCGGCGACTCCGGCCGCGGCCTGGGTGTGGGCGAGGTTCGACTTCACCGCGCCGACCAGCAGCGGCGGCCGGTCGCCGCGGTGGCGGCCGTACCCGGCCAACAGCGCCTGCGCCTCGATGGGGTCGCCGAGCGCGGTGCCCGTGCCGTGCGCCTCCACCGCGTCGACGTCCGCGGGCGACAGGCGGGCCGAAGCGAGCGCGTCGGCGATCACCTGCTGCTGCGCGGTTCCGTTCGGGGCGGTCAGCCCGGAGGAGGTGCCGTCGGAGTTGATCGCCGTTCCGCGCAGCAGCGCGAGCACCGGGTGGTGGTTGCGTCGTGCGTCGGAAAGCTTCTCCAGCACCAGCATCCCGGCGCCCTCGCCCCACGCGGTGCCGTCGGCGGCCGCGGAGAAGGGCTTGCACCGCCCGTCCGGCGCCAGGGCGCGCTGCCGGGCGTAGTCGATGAACAGCAGCGGGCTGGACAGGACGGTCACCCCGCCCGCGAGCGCCAGGGAGCACTCGCCCGCGCGCAGCGACTGCACGGCCAGGTGGATCCCGACCAGGGACGAGGAACAGGCGGTGTCCACCGTGAGTACGGGCCCCTGCAAGCCGAACACATAGGCCAGCCGGCCGGAGGTCACGCTGCCCGCGTTGCCGATGGAGAGCTGGCCCAGCATGTCCTCGGGCATCTCGCGGACCGCCGTGGCGTAGTCCGCGTTGGACAGTCCGAGGAACACGCCGGTGCGGCTGCCGCGCAGCCCGGCCGGATCGATGCCGGCGGACTCCAGCGCCTGCCAGGTGACCTCCAGCGCGATCCGCTGCTGCGGGTCCATGCTGAGCGCCTCGCGCGGCGAAATGCCGAAGAACTCGGCATCGAAGTCGGCCGCGTCGTCGAGGAAGGCACCGTGCCGGACGTAGGAGCGGCCGGGCGTGCCCGGTTCCGGGTGGTAGATCTGGTCTTCGGTCCAGCCGCGGTCGGCCGGGAACCCGGTGATCACGTCCCGCTCCGCGGCGAGCAGTTCCCACAGCTCCTCCGGCGAGCCGACCCCACCGCCGAACCGGCAGCCCATGCCGACCACGGCCACCGGGTCGTCGGCGGGGTTCTCCAGCTCCCGCAACCGCTCCCGGGTGCGCTGGAGTTCCGCGGTGACCCGCTGGAAGTACTTGACGAGCTTCGGATCCTCGCCCACAGCTTTCGTTTCCTCTCCGGTCGGCCGGGCGGCCCCGGCTGCTGGTTCACGCATCGCCGAGTTCCCGGTCCACGAAGGCGTAGAGCTGGTCGATGGAGGCCGAGCTCAGCTCGTCCGCCCCGGGCTCCGGCTCGCCGTCCAGCGCGCGCAGCGCCGCCCGCAGCCGTCCGCGCAGCGCGTCGCGTTGCGCGTTCTCGCCGGCCAGCGCCTCCTCGACCGCCCGCGCGAGTCCGGAGAGCTGATCCGGGCCGCGCTCGGCAGGGCCGTCCGCCGGTTCCTCCGCGCCGGCGGCATCCGGCGCGACCTCCGTACCGAGGTGCGCCGCGAGGATGGCCGGGGTGGGGTGGTCGAACACCAAGGTGGCGGGCAGGGTCAGGCCCGTGGCGGCGTTGAGCCGGTTGCGCAGTTCAACCGAGCTCAGGGAGTCGAATCCGAGGTCTCCGAACGGACCGTCCGCGGGGACCCCGTCCGCGGACGGGTAGCCGAGTACGGCCGCGATCTGCCCGAGCACCAGGTTGAGGAGCTGCCGGTCCCGTTCGGTGGGGCTCAGCCTGCTCAGCCTGCGGGCCAGGTCCGCCGGGGACTCGGCGGGCGCGGCGGACCGCGCGGAGCGCCGGCGGCGGGCCGGGCGGACCAGATCGCGCAGCAGCGGCGGAATGCCCTCCTCTCCCAGACCGGCCACGGTGACCAGGTCCAGCCCGATGGGCACCAGGTGGACCCTGTCCGAGCCGGTCGCGGTGTCCCAGAGCGCCAGGCCCTGTGCGACGGTCAGCGCGCGGATCCCGGTGCGGTCCATGCGGGCCCGGTCCGCGGCGGCCAGCCCGCCGCCCATCCCGTCGGTCGTGCTGGCCCCGCTGTCCGGCGCCCACAGGCCCCAGCCCAGCGAGCGGGCCGGGAGCCCGGCGGCGGCCCGCTGGTTCATGAGCGCGTCCAGGAAGGCGTTCGCCGCGGCGTACGCCCCCTGGCCCGCGGTGCCGAACACGCCGGCGGCGGAGGAGAAACACGTGAACTCGACGAGATCGAGCTCCCGGGTCAGCTCATGCAGGTGCCAGGCTCCGTCGACCTTCGGAGCCAGCACGTGCTCCACTTGCTCATCGGTCAGCGACTCCACCAAGCCGTCGTCCAGCACGCCGGCCGCATGGACCACGGCGGTGAGCGGGTGTTCCGCGGGCACCCCGGCCAGCACCCGGGCCACGTCGTCGCGCCGGGCGACGTCGCCGCGCGCCAGCTCGGCGTGCGCGCCGAGCCGGCCGAGTTCGGCGACCAGTTCCGCGGCGCCGGGGCTCTCCGCGCCACGGCGCGAGAGGAGCAACAGCCTGCGGGCGCCGCGGCTCGCCAGGTGCCGGGCCAGCGTGCGGCCCAGCGCCCCGAGCCCACCGGTGATCAGCACGGTGCCGTCGGGATCGGGCGTGCGGGCGGCCGAGCCGCCGTCGCTCTCCGCCGGACCGCCGTCGCTCTCCGCCGGACCGTTGTCGCGGTGCAGCCGGGGCACCAGCAGCTCGCCCGCGCGCAGCGCCACCTGGGGCTCACGGGCCGCGGACGCGACGGCGACCGCGTCGCGCAACGCGGTGCCGGCCGGCTCGTCAACATCGACGTCGACCAGCAGGAGACGGCCCGGGTACTCGTTCTGTGCCGAGCGAGCCAGCCCGTAGGCCGCGGACAGTGCCAGGTCGGGTTCGTCGCCCGCACGCACGCCGAGCGCGCGTTCGGTACAGACCACCAGCTGCGAACCGGCGAACCGCTGGTCGGTGAGCCACACGCGCAGGTACCCGGTCAGCTCGGTGACCGCGGCGCGGACCCGTGCGGTGACGTCGTCCCCGGCGGGACGGTCCGGGCGCAGCACCACCACCGGCGGCACCGGGTCCTCCGCGTCCGCCAGCGACGCGAGGTCGAGCCGGCCGGTCCCGGGGTCGTGCCAGTCACCGGAATCGTCCACTGTGGACGGCCGGCGCACGGGCACCCAGTCCTGTGCGAGCAGTTCC
Organism: Streptomyces sp. SCA2-17; assembly: GCF_044336695.1. Classification (NCBI taxonomy): domain Bacteria; kingdom Bacillati; phylum Actinomycetota; class Actinomycetes; order Kitasatosporales; family Streptomycetaceae; genus Streptomyces; species Streptomyces sp. SCA2-17. Next base: position 466,217 of record NZ_CP117521.1, on the reverse strand, counting down.
GCGCCATCCTCGGCCGGTCCCAGCAGGTAGGACTCGTCGGCCGGCAGCGGCCGGAACACCAGGGAGTCCACGGTGGCCACGGTGGCACCGGTCTCGTCCGCCAGCGTGATCGCCACGTCACCGTTCCCGCCGGTGACGTGCACCCGCACCGTCGAGGCTCCGGCCCGGAACAGCGACAGCCCCGACCACGAGAACGGCATCGAGCCGTTGCCCTCGTCGATCCCGTCCAGCTGCGGGCCGAGGCCGACCGCGTGCAGTGCCGCGTCCAGCAGCGCCGGATGCAGGCTGTAGCGCTTCGCGTCGCCCGCCGCTTCGGCGGGCAGGGCGACCTCGGCGAACATCTCCGAGCTCCCGTCGGGGTGGTCGCGTTGCCAGAGGGTCCGCAGACCGCGGAACGCGCCCTCGTAGCTGAAGTGCCTGCCCTCGACCACCTCGTCGTAGACGTCCGCGACCGGGATCTCCCGCACGTCCCGCGGCGGCCAGTGCGCGAGGGTCGTGTCCGGCGTCGCGGTGCGGACACCCAGGTAGCCGAAGGCGTGTGACCGCCACGGGCCCGGCTCGGCCCGGCCCGCGCCCTCCGGCCGGGAGTACACCCGCACCGGGCGGCGGCCGGTCTCCTCGGTGTTGCCCACCACCACCTGCACCGAGACCCCGCCCTGCTCCGGCAGGACCAGCGGCGCCTCGACGGTCAGCTGTTCGAGCAGGTCGCAGCCGACCTGCTCGCCCGCGGCCAGCGCCAGTTCCACGAAGCCGGTGCCGGCCAGCAGGGGGATGTCGCGCACCCGGTGGCCCCCCAGCCAGGAGTGCGACTGGAGGGACAGCCTGCTGGTGAGCAGCGCGCCGTCGCCCTCGGCCGCGGGCAGCATGGCGCCCAGCAGCGGGTGGCCCACCGGGAGCAGCCCGGTGGAACGCAGGTTCAGCCCGTTCCCGTCCGGCACCAGCCAGTACCTCTCGTGCTGGAACGCGTAGGCGGGCAGGTCCGCCGTCCTGGCGGGCGCGGCGGGCAGCACGGCGGGCCAGTCCACCTCCACGCCTTGCGTGTGCAGCGCGCCGAGGGCGAGCAGTACGTCCTTGGTCTCGTCACGATCGGCCCCGCGAAGGGTGGGCACGACCGCCTCGTCCGGCCCGGCGTCCCGCCCGGCCAGCGCGGAAAGCACCGCGCCCGGCCCCAGTTCGAGCAGGACGCGTGCACCGGCCTCGCGTGCGGTGCGCAGGCCCTCGTGGAAGCGCACCGCCTGCCGGACGTGCGCGGTCCAGTACGCCGGCGAGCGCAACTGCTCCGCCGTGGCCGTCTCGCCGGTGAGGTTGGAGATCACCGGGATTTCCGGGTCGTGCGTCGTCAACCCGGCCAGAACCGTGCCGAACTCGGCCAGCATCGGCTCCATCAGCGGCGAGTGGAAGGCGTGGCTGACCCGCAGCCGCCGGGTCCGCCGTCCCCGGCCCGCCCAGTCGGCCTCCAGTTCCGTGATGTCTTCGTCCGCACCGGAGACGACCACCGTGTCCGAGGCGTTCACCGCCGCGACGGACACCCGCTGCGCGCGCTCCGCCAGCCAAGGGGCCAGGTCCTGCTCGGTGCCCTGTACGGACAGCATCGCGCCGCCCTCGGGCAGCGCGGCCATCAGGCGGCCTCTGGCGGCCACCAGCCGGACCGCGTCCGGCAGCGACCACACCCCGGCCACGTGCGCCGCGCTGATCTCGCCGATCGAATGTCCCAGCAGCAGGTCCGGGCGCACACCCCAGGAGTGCATGAGCCGGAACAGCGCGACCTCCACCGCGAACAGGGCGGCCTGGGCGTAGTCGGTGCGGTCGAGCAGGTCCGGTTCGCCGTCGAGCACGGTCCGCAGCGGAATCGCCAGCTCCCGGTCGAACAGCGCGCACACCTCGTCGAATGCCTCGGCGAACACCGGAAAGGAGGCGGCGAGCTGCCGCCCCATGCCGGGCCGCTGCGCGCCCTGGCCGGTGAACAGCACGCACACCCCGCCGCCGGCCGCGGCGCCCACCGCCACATCGGGGGCCGAGCCGGTGCCGAGGTGGCCGCGCAGCGCGGAGGTGAGGTCGGCCAGGTCCCGGCCGGGCACTGCCAGCCGGTGGCGGAAGTGGGTGCGGCGGGTGGCCAACGCGTGCGCCAGCCCCTCGGCGGAGGGAGCGTCGCCGGACTCGGCGAAGGCCAGCAGCCGGGCCGCCTGGGCGCGCAGTGCGTCCTCGGTCCGGCCCGACACCGTCCACACCAGACCGGCGGACGGCGCGCCGGGCTCCGGCGCCTCCGGCTCGACGTGCTGTTCCAGCACGACATGGGCGTTGGTGCCGCTGATCCCGAAGGAGGAGACGGCGGCGCGGCGCACTCGGCCGGTCTCCGGCCAGGGCACCGCGTCGGCGAGCACGCTGACCCCGTCCACTCCCCAGTCCACCTTCGGGGTGGGGCTGTCCACGTGCAGCGTCTTCGGCGCGAGACCGTGCCGCATCGCCATGATCATCTTGATGATGCCGGCCACTCCGGCCGCGGCCTGCGTATGCCCGATGTTGGACTTCAGCGAGCCCAGCAGCAGCGGCCGGCCGGGCGGCCGGCTCCGGCCGTAGGTCGCTACCAGCGCGGTGCCCTCCACCGGGTCGCCGAGCGGGGTGCCGGTGCCGTGCGCCTCGACCACGTCGACGTCCTGGGTGGACAGTCCGGCGTCGGCGAGCGCGGTACGGATCACCTCCTGCTGGGCGGTGCCGTTGGGTGCGGAGAGCCCGTTGCTGGTGCCGTCGGAGTTGACCGCCGAGCCGCGCAGCACGGCGAGCACCTGGTGGCCGTGCCGCCGCGCGTCGGACAGCCGCTCCAGTACCAGGAGGCCCGCCCCCTCGGCCCAGATCGAGCCGTTCGCCCCGGCCGCGAACGCCTTGATCCGGGCGTCCCGGGAGGTGACGCCCTGGCCGCAGAACTCGACGAACGTCTCCGGAGTGCTCAGCACCGTCACACCGCCCGCCAGCGCGATCGGGCACTCGCCGGCGCGCAGGGCCCGCATCGCGAGGTGGGTGGCGACCAGGGAGGACGAGCAGGCGGTGTCCACGGTGAGGGCCGGGCCGTGGAAGCCCAGGGCGTAGCTGATCCGGCCCGAGATCACGCTCATGGTGTTGCCGGTGATGCCGTACTGGGAGAACTGGTCGGTGCCTTGCCATAGCATCTCGTAGTCGTTGCTGGACGCGCCGACGAACACCCCGGCCCGCTCGCCCACCAGCGAGTCCGGCAGGATGCCCGCGGACTCCAAGGCCTCCCAGGCCAGCTCCAGCACCAACCGCTGCTGCGGGTCCATCACCAGCGCCTCGCGCGGGGAGATCCCGAAGAACGCGGGGTCGAAATCGCCCGCCCCGCTGAGGAAGCCGCCCTCGCGCACGTAGGAACGGCGCGCCTGCTGGGACTCCGGATCGGCGTCGTAGAGCTCCTCGATCGGCCAGTGCCGGTCCAGGGGGAAAGGCGAAATGGCGTCCGTGCCCGCAGCCACCAGGTCCCACAGCTGGGCGGGCGAGGCCACGTCGCCGGGCAGCCGGCACGACATGCCGACCACCGCGATCGGCTCGGCGGACCGCTCGGTCGCGTCGCGCAACTCCTCCCGGGTGCGTAACAGATCGGTGGTGACCCTTTTCAGATACTGCCGGAGCGTGCTGACTTCATCGGGCATGGACGACTCCCTGCGACGGGTGGGCGGTCAGAGGTGGAAGGTGATGCGTTCGGTGTCGAGGCCGCGGACGACCACGTGCCTGCGGTAGCTCAGGGAGTCTTCGTGCACGTGGAAGTCGCTCAGCCGGCGAGCCAGTTCACCGAACACGATCTCCGCCTCCAGCCGGGCCAGGCTGCTGCCGAGGCAGTAGTGCGCGCCGGCGCCGAAGGCGAGGTTCATCGCGGCCGGCTTCCGGTCCGCGATGAACTGACCCGCCCTCGGGTGCACCCGCTCGTCCCGGTTGCCGGACGCGAGGACCAGGGTGACCACCGAGCCCTCGGGGATGTCGAGGCCGTTGATCCGGTCGGAGCGCAGCGCGACACGGCCGGTCAGCATGATCGGGCAGTCGTAGCGCAGCGCCTCGCTGACCACGTCGCCGGCGATCGCCGGGTCCTGCCGGAGCAGCTGGAACTGCTCCGGGTGGCGCGACATCGCGAGCAGGCCGTTGGTGATCAGGTTCGTGGTGGACTCGTGGGCCGCGGTGAACACGGTCACCACGACGTTCGTCACCTCACGCCGACTCAGCCCGCGCCCGTTCTCCTGCGTGGAGAGCAGGCTGGAGATGAGGTCCTCGCCGGGGTTGCGGCGGCGCTTGTGGATGAGGTCCGCGAAATAGCCGTGCAGTTCGGTGGTGGTGCGGATGATGCGGACGAGTTCCTCGCGGTCGAACATCGCGGTGGAGTGGAAGCTGGCCACCAGCGTGGGCAGCTCCGTGGACAGCGCCATGTCGCTGGACCACTCCCGCAGCATCGGGATGTCCTCTCCCGGGATGCCCAGGAGAGTCGCGATGACCCGCAGCGAGAGCACCGCGGCCAGGTCCTGCACGCCGTCGAACTCGCCGCCGGCCAGGCAGTCGCGGAGCAGTTCGTCCACGATCTCGCGGATCCACGGCTCGAAGCGCGCGGTGATCCGTGGCGTGAACGCCTTGCTGACCAGGTTCCGCTGCCGCCCGTGCCCGGGATCGTCCATGAAGAAGATCGAGTTGAGCACCGGCTCGTCGCCGCGGTCGCCGAAGAGTTCCCGCATCCCCGGCGCGTTGAACGTGTCGCTGCCCATGGTCGTGTGGCTCTTGAGCACCGCCATACAGCTGGCGTGGTCGCTCAGCAGCAGGGAACCGTCCGACGTCCACATCGGACCCTGCTCTCGCCACCGCTCGAACAAGGGGTACGGGTTCGCGAGCACCTCCCGGTCGAGCAGGGCGTGCAGCGGGTTGTCGAGCGCGGTGGCCGGTGGGCGGCTCGGCACTGACATGGGCTAGCTCCTCTCCGTGGCACGGCCGGCAGTGCGACCGGTGTCCGATTGCGCGCCGTCGAGCACTCCGTCGATCAGCGTGAACATCTCGTCGTCCGTGGCGTCGCTCAGGTCGGGCACCGCGGCCTGCTCATCGGCGGTGCCGTCTTCCCGGCCGCGCAGCAGCCGCCGCAGTGTCGTGGTGACCACCTCGGGGACGGGCGCGGACGGGGGCCGCCGGAGCAGGGCCGCCTCCAGCTCCCTCAGGCGGTCCAGCACGATCCGCTCGGCCGGGTCGCCGTCGTCGACACCGAGCGCGTCGCCGAGGTACCGGGCCAGGGCGGCGGCGGTGGGATGGTCGTAGACCGCGGAGGCCGCCAGCGGCACTCCGGTGTCCGCGCCGAGCAGGTTGCGCAGCCGGACCCCGGCCAGCGAGTCCAGGCCCAGCTCCCGGAACGGCCGGTGCGTGTCCAGGTCTCCGGCCGGCCGGCCCGAAACGACGGCGACCCGGGCGGTGACCAGCTCCAGCAGCACCGCCGACCGCCGCTGCGGCTCGGTGGCCGCCAGCCGTTCCCGCAACGCGCTCGCGGGTTCGGGCCCGGTGTCCGCGCCCACACCCGGCAGTTGGGAGCACAGGTGCCCCGGCCGTGCGGCGGCGAACCGCGGCCAGTCCACGGCGCCGGCCACGTACTGCGCCGCACCGCCGGACAGGGCCCGCTCCAGCGCGTCCAGCGCCCGGTCGGCGGGCATCGGCGTGGCGCCGCCGTCCGACTGCGGGCCGACGGGCCAGGACGTGGTCATCCCGGTGTCCAGCCAGGGGCCCCATGCCAGGCTCGTCGCGGGCAGGCCGGCGGCCTGCCGATGGGCAGCCAGCGCTTCCACGACGGCGTTGGCCGCGGCGTAGTTGCCCTGCCCCGGCGAGCCCGCGGTGCCGGCCAGTGAGGAGCACAGCACGAAGAAGCGCAGCGGATGGCCGGCGGTCAGCTCGTGCAGGAACCGCGCGCCGTCCGCCTTCGCCGCGAACACGCGCGCCAGCCGGTCCTCGGACAGCGCCTCCAGCACCCCGTCGTCAAGCACCCCGGCGGCGTGCACCACACCGGTGAGCGACCGCCCGGCGAGCAGCCCGGCCAGCGCCTCGCGGTCCGCCACGTCGCAGCCGGCGATGTCGACCTCGGTGCCCAGCGCGGTGAGTTCGGCGCGCAGTTCCGCCGCGCCGGGGGTGTCCACGCCCCGGCGGCCGACGAGCAGCAGGCGGTCCGCGCCCCGGGCCGCCAGCCGGCGGGCGACGTGCGCGCCGATGCCGCCCAGCCCCCCGGTGATCAGCACGGTGCCGATGGGCTCCGTCGTGGCGGGTTCGGTGCGGGGTACCGGGACCAGTCGCCTGGCGTGCAGCCGCCCGTCCCGGATCGCGATCTCGTCTCCGGCGGCCAGCGCGGCGGGCAGCGCGGCCAGGTCCTCCACGGCCGGTCGCAGCGGCAGGTCCACCAAACCGCCGTGCAGCCGGGGCGCTTCCATGCCAGCGACCCGGGCCAACCCGCACACGGCGGCCTGCTCCGGATGCGGCACGGTGTCCGCCGTGCCGGCCCGCACGGCGCCGCTGGTGACCGACCACAGGGGCGTGTCCGCGCCTCTGGACAGCAGCGCCCGCAGCAGCGCCAGGGTGGCGGCCAGGCCGGTCGGCACCCGCGGCGTGCCCGGGCCCTCGGCCATCGCCAGGAGGGACACGATGCCGCCGCCCGGCAAGTCGGGCAGCAGCCGGTTCCAGTGCTCGCTGTCCGCGGCGTCGCCGCGCACGGTGCGGGTCCCTTCGCCCAGCACGCCCGCCACGTCCTTGGTGAGTTGGTCCCAGTCCGCGCCCGGCGGGGCCACCACCAGCCACGGCCCCGGCGCTTCGGCGTCCGGGCCGGGGGCGGACAGCAGCGGCCACTCGACACCGTGCAGCAGAGGGTCGGCGGGGGCCTCGTCGTCGGGCAGCCAGAACCGCTGCCGGGTGAACGCGTAGCCGGGCAGGGGCACCGCCCGTCCGCCCGCGCACCAGGCCGCCCAGTCCACGTCGACCCCCCGGGTGTACGCGGTCGCCAACGCCGTCAGCAGGCCGTGCACCTCGTCGGCGCCCTGCCGCAGCACCGGCAGGAAACCGTCCCCGCCCAGCGCGTCCTGGCCGAGCGCGCTGAGCGTCGCGCCCGGTCCCAGCTCCAGGTAGGTGCTGGTGCCCGCCGCGTCCAGAGCGCGCAGGCAGTCGTGGAAGCGCACCGGTTCCCGCGCATGCCGGACCCAGTACTCCGGGTCACACAGCTCTTCGGTGACCCGTGCGCCGGTCACCGAGGACACGACTGGAATCACCGGTGCCCGGAAGCCCACTCCGGCCAGCACCTTCCGGAAGGGGTCCAGAATCGGGTCCATGTGGTGGGAGTGGAACGCGTGACCCACCGCCAGGCGGTGCGCGTGGGACACCCGCTGCGCGATCTCCCCCACCGCGTCCGCGTCCCCGGCGAGCACCACCGAGGCGGGCCCGTTCACCGCGGCCAGCGCCACCCGGTCCTCGCGTCCGCGGAGCAGTTCCGGCACGTCGGCTTCCGGTACCTGGACCGCCACCATCGCGCCCTCGCCGCCGAGTTCGCGCATCAGCCGCCCGCGCGCGGCCACCAGTGCGCAGGCGTCGGCCAGCGAGAACACGCCCGCCGCGTGCGCCGCGGCGAGTTCACCGACCGAGTGCCCGGCTACCGCGTCCGGCCGCACCCCCACCGTGGTGAGCAGCCGGAACACCGCCACCTGAACCGCGAACACCGCGGCCTGCGCATGGTCGGTGCGTTCACCGGGCCCGTCCCGGAGGATCTCGGCGAGCGGCCGGTCCAGCAGCGGGTCCAGCTCGGCGGCGATCTCCTGGAGGGCCGCCGCGAACACCGATACCCGGTCCCGGAGCGACGTGGCCATGTCCGCGTACTGCACGCCCTGGCCGGGGAACAGGAACGCGGTCGCGCCGTCGGCCGCCACTCCGGTGGTGCCGGGCCCGGCTCGCAGCGCGGCGGTCAGCTCACCGGTGTCGGTGCCGAGCACGACGGTGCGGGCACGCAGCCGGGCCCGCGTGGTGGCCAGCGAGTACGCCACGTCCAGCGCGGACGGCGAGCCGTTCCCGTCCTCGTCGGCCAGCCGGCGGAGCAGGGCGTCGGCCTGCGCGGGCAGCGCCTCCGGGGTGGCCGCGGAGAGCACCCACGGGATCAGCGGCGGAGCCGCGGCGGTCGCCGGCTCCGGTTCGGGCTCGGGCTCGGGTTCCTCCAGGATCACGTGCGCGTTGGTGCCGCTGAGGCTGAACGAGGACACCGCCGCCCGGCGCGGACGGTCCACGCGCGGCCAGTCCATCGGCTCGTCCAGCAACCGCACCGCACCCTCGTCCCAGTTCACGTGCGGGCTCGGGTCATTCAAGTGCAGGGTCCGGGGCAACCGGCCGTGCCGCATGGCCTGCACCATCTTGAGCACACCCGCCAAGCCCGCCGCGGCCTGGGTGTGCCCGAGGTTGGACTTCGCGGACCCGACCAGGACCGGCTGTGCCCGGTCCTGCCCGTAGGTCGCCAGCAGCGCGGTGGCCTCGATCGGGTCGCCGAGCGGGGTGCCGGTGCCGTGCGCCTCCACCGCGTCCACCTCGCCGGGCGCCAGGCCCGCGACGGCCAGCGCGTCCCGGATCACCCGCTGCTGGGCCGATCCGTTCGGCGCGGTCAGCCCGTTGGACGCGCCGTCGGAGTTGAGTGCCGAGCCGCGCAGGACGGCGAGCACCCGGTGGCCCCGTTCGCGCGCGGTGGAAAGGCGCTCCATCACCAGCAGGCCGGCGCCCTCGCTCCACGCGGTGCCCTCCGCGGCCGCGTCGAACGGTTTGCACCGGCCGTCCGGGGCGAGCACCCCCACCTGCGAGAACTCCACGAACAGCGTCGGCGTGGTCAGCACCGTGACGCCACCCGCCAGCGCGACCGTGCACTCACCGGACCGCAGCGCCTGCGCGGCCTGGTGCATCGCCACCAGCGCGGAGGAGCACGCCGTGTCCACCGTGATCGCCGGGCCGTGGAAGCCGAAGGTGTAGGCCAGCCGCCCCGAGGCGACGCTGCCCGCGTTGCCGATCGAGACGTCGCCGGTGAGGTCCTCGGGCGTCCGGTGCGCGTGGCGCGCATAGTCGTTGCCCATCAGCCCGAGGTAGACACCGGTGCGGGTGCCCCGCAACGCGGTCGGGTCGATCCCGGCGTCTTCCAGCGCATGCCAGGCCAGTTCCAGCAGGATGCGCTGCTGCGGGTCCATCGAGACCGCCTCGGCCGGGGCGACGCCGAAGAAGCCGTTGTCGAACTCGGCGATCCCGTCCAGGAAGCCGCCGTGGCGCACGTAGCTGCGCCCGCTGCGGCCCGGCTCCGGGTGGTAGACCTCGTCCAGGTTCCAGCCGCGGTCCGCCGGGAACTCGGTGATCGCGTCCCGCCCGGCGGCCAGCAGCTCCCACAGCTCGTCCATGGTGGACACCCCGCCGGGAAAGCGGCAGCTCGCGCCGACCAGCACCACCGGGTCGTCCGTGTCGTACGAGCCGGGCCCGGCGTCCGCTGTCCGGCCGCCGGGTACCGCGCCGGGGAGTTGCCCGGACAGGTACCCGGCCAGGGCCGTGGGGGTGGGGTGGTCGAACACCGCGGTCGCGGGGAGCCGCACCCCGGTCGCGGCGCTGAGCCGGTTACGCAGCTCCACCCCGGACAGCGAGTCGAAGCCGATGTCGCGGAACGCCCGCGCCGGGTCCACCCGGCGCTCCACGCCGAGCACGGAGCCCACCGTGGCCAGCACGAGATCGAGCACCGACCGCTCGCCACCGGAGACGAGCACGGGCGCCGCGGCCACGGCGGCCGGCCGGGCCGCGCTCCGCCGGACGCCGAGCAGCCCGGCCCACACCGGAGCCCGCTCCGGGCCCGCCGCACGGACGTTGTCCAGGTCGAAACGGGCGGGCACGGTGCACGCCAGGTCGGTGCCCAGCGCCGCGTCGAAGAGTGCGAGCCCGTGTTCGCGGGACATCGGCACGATCCCGGTCCGCCGCAGCCGGGCCCGGTCGGTGTCGCCCAGCCGCCCGGTCATGCCGGTGTCCTGCGCCCAGAGTCCCCACGCCATCGACGAAGCGGGCAGTCCCCGCGAGCGGCGGTGCTGCGCCAGCCCGTCCAGCCACGCGTTGGCGGCCGCGTAATTCGCCTGCCCCGGTGTGCCGAGGACACCGGCCACCGAGGAGAACAGCACGAACGCGGCCAGGTCGAGGTGTTCGGTCAGTTCGTGCAGGTTGCGCGCGCCCTCGACCTTCGGCCGCAGCACCGCGCTCAGTCGCTCGGCGGTGAGGGAGCGCACCGTGCCGTCGTCCAGCACCCCGGCGGCGTGGATCACCGCGGTCAGCGGGCGGTGCGCGGGAATCGTCGCCAGCAGCTCGGCGAGGGCGGCCCGGTCGGCGACGTCACACGCCACGACCGCGATCTCGGCGGTGCCGGCCAGGTCCTCCAGACCGAGCGCCGCCGCGCCGCCGCGCCGCCCCGCCAGCACCAGGTGCCGCACCCCGTGCTCGGTGACCAGGTGCCGGGCCAGCTCCCGGCCGAGTACGCCGGTCCCGCCGGTGATCAGCACCGTGCCTCCGGCGAGGGCGGGCCGGTCCCCCGTCCGCGTCACCCGGGTCAGCCGCGGCGCGAACGCCTGCCCGCCGCGGACGGCGATCTCCGGCTCACCGGTGCCCAACGCCAGCTCCAGGGCGGCACCGGCGTCCTCAGGGTCGCCGGGGCGGTCCAGGTCGACCAGGACGAACCGGCCGGGATGTTCGGTGCGTGCCGTGCGGATCAAGCCCCAGACCGCCGCGGCGTCGGGGTCCTGGTCGTCCTCAGGGGCGATCGCGACCGCACCACGGGTCCGCACGATCAGGGGCCCGCCCGTCGCCTTCTCGTCGTCGGTGCCCAGAAACTCGCGGACCCGCGCCAGTGCTTCCTCGGGCCCGGCCACGTCCACGACCGGCGCGTCCACGATCGCCGGGGCGGCCCGCCGCGCGACCGGCACCCAGTCCAGCCGGTGCAGCGCCCGGTCCACGCCCGCCGTCCCCGGCCGCACGGGCCCCACGGGCCGGAGCGCGAGCGCGCTGATCGTGGCCACCGCTTCCCCCGCCGCGTCGGCGAGCGCCACGGCGAACGAGTCATTGCCTTGCGGAGTCAGCCGCACCCGCAAGGCCGTGGCCCCGACCGCATGGAGTGCGACCCCGCTCCAGGAGAACGGCAACCTCACCGGCGCGTCCCCCGCATCCAGCAGCAGCGCGTGCAATGCGGCGTCGAGCAGGGCCGGGTGCAGGCCGAACCGCCCGGGATCGACCGGCAGCTCGACCTCGGCCCAGCGCTCCGCACCGAGCCGCCAGGCCCGCCGCAGCCCCTGGAAGGCCGGCCCGTACTCGTAACCCCGCTCATCGAGCCGGGCGTACTCGCCGTCGAGGTCGATCTCCTCGGCACCGGCCGGCGGCCACTCCGTCAGGGCCTCGCCGCCGGCCCCCGCGGCCCGGAGCGTCCCGGTCGCGCACCGGGTCCACGGCGCGTCCGGCGCGGACCGGGCGTACATCGCCAGCGTGCCCGGGTCCGTCTCGCCGATCGCGATCTGCAACTCGGTCTCGCCCCGCTCGGGCAGCACCAGCGGGCTCTCCAGCACCAGCTCGTCCAGCACCGGCAGCCCCGCCCGCTCCCCGGTGTGCAGTGCCAGTTCGGCGAACGCGGCCCCGGGCAGCAGCACGGTGCCGCGCACCTCGTGCTCGGCCAGCCAGGGGTGCCGGGTAAGAGAGAGCCGGCAGGTGGCGACCAGGCCGCCGCCGGCGAGCTGGACCACCGAGTCCAGCATCGGATGCCCGGCGACGGGCCCGGAGGCGGCGGTGGGCAGCATCCAGTACCGCTGCTCGCGGAACGGGTAGGTCGGCAGCTCCACGCTCCGGGCGCCGTCGAACAGCCCGTTCCAGTGCACGTCCACACCGTGCACGGCCGCCTCGGCCACCGCCAGCAGGAAGCGGTCGGCATCACCGTCGTCCCGTTTCAGGGTCTCCAGGACCACGCCGCCCCCGTCGTGGTCCTCCCCGTAGTTGTGGTCCTCCTGGTAGTTACTGAGGATCTGCCGCACGCCGCCGGCGAGCACCGGATGCGGGCTCGACTCCAGGAACGTGGTGTGCCCGGCGGCGACCAGCCCGCGCACCGTCGCCTCGAACTCGACCGTGGCGCGCAGGTTGCGGTACCAGTAGTCGGCGTCCAGCCCGGTGGTGTCCACCGGACCGCCGGTCACGGTCGAGTGGAAGGGAACCTCGGCCGCCATCGGAGTCACCGGCGCCAGCAGTTCGCGCAGCTCCGCACGCAGCAGTTCGACCTGCGCCGAATGCGAGGCGTAGTCCACCGGCAACGGGCGCGCCCGTATGTCCTCGGCGACCAGGGCGGCGGCGAACTCTTCGACCGCCTGGACGGCGCCCGAGACCACCGTCGAGCGCGGCCCGTTGACCGCCGCCACCGAGAGGTCCTCGCCCCAGCGGGCCATCGACTCTTCGACCGCCGCCCTCGGCAGCCCCACCGACAGCATCCGGCCCGTACCGGAGAGCGCCCGCAAGGCCCGGCTGCGCAGCGTGACGATCCGCGCCCCGTCGTCCAGGGACAGCGCGCCGGCTACGGTCGCGGCCGCGATCTCGCCCTGGGAGTGGCCCACCACCGCGGCCGGCCGCACCCCGTGCGCCCGCCAGAGTCCGGCCAGCGACACCATGACCGCCCACAGCGCGGGCTGCACCACGTCCACCCGGAGCAGCGCGTCCGCGTCGGTGAGCACGTCGCGCAGGTTCCAGTCCACGTACGGCGCCATCGCGTCCTGACAGGCCGCCATGTGCCCGGCGAAGACCGGGCTGGACTCCAGCAGCCCCGTGGCCATCCCGGTCCACTGCGTGCCCTGGCCGGGGAACAACAGCACCGGACTGGTGTCCCGGCCGGGTGACCCGACGACCGTGCCCGGTGCCGAATCGCCCTCGGCGAGCGCGTCCAGTCCGTGCACCAACGCGTCCCGGTCCCGGCCGAGGACGGCGGCCCGGTGCTCGAACCCGGCCCGGCCGGTCGCCAGCGTGAATCCGGCGTCCAGCAGGCCGAGCCGGTCCGGGCGGAGCCGCTCGGCCAGTCGGCCGGCCTGCTCCCGCAGCGCCTCCGCCGACCGTGCGGACAGCAACAGCGGCACCGTGGACGCCGGTCGCGGTGGCGCTGCGGGCGCGGGTTCCGGCGCCTGTTCCAGGATCACGTGGGCGTTGGTGCCGCTGATGCCGAACGAGGACACCCCGGCCCGGCGCGGGAGTCCGGTCTCCGGCCACGGCGTGTCCTCCGCGAGCGGGGTGACCCTGCCGGACTCCCAGTCCACGTGCGGGCTGGGCTCGGTCAGGTGCAGGATGCGCGGCAGCACGCCGTCGCGCATGGCGTGCACCATCTTCAGGATGCCCGCCACCCCGGCAGCGGCCTGCGTGTGCCCGATGTTCGACTTGACCGACCCCACCAGCAGCGAGCGCGACCGCTGCGGGCCGTGCACCGCGAGCAGCGCCCGTGCCTCGATCGGGTCGCCGAGCGTGGTGCCCGTGCCGTGCGCCTCCACCGCGTCGACGTCCGCCTCGGACAGTCCGGCGTCGGCCAAGGCCGCCCGCAGCACCCGTTCCTGGGCCGGCCCGCTGGGTGCGGAGAGCCCGTTGGAGGCCCCGTCCGAGTTGACCGCGGTGCCGCGCACCAGCGCGTGCACGGTGTGCCCATTGCGCAGGGCGTCGGAGAGCCGTTCCAGCACCAGCATGCCGACGCCCTCGGACCAGGCCGTACCGTCCGCCGTAGCGGAGAACGGCTTGCACCGGCCGTCCGGGGCGAGGCCCCGCAGCCGCGAGAACTCCACGAACATCTCCGGGGTCGCCATCACCGTCACCCCGCCCGACAGGGCCAGGTCACACTCGCCGAGACGCAGCGACTGCACCGCGAGATGAGTGGTCACCAACGACGAGGAGCAGCCGGTGTCCACCGTGACCGCGGGGCCGGTGAGGCCGAGCACGTAGGCCACTCGGCCGGACACCACGCTGGAGGTGTTCCCGGTGATCAGGTACCCCTCCAGCCCGTCCGGGACGGTGTGCACCCGGGGCGCGTAGTCGTGCATCATCGAGCCGGCGAACACGGCCGTGCGGCTGCCCCGCAGCGAGGTGGGATCGATGGCCGCGTTCTCCAGGGCCTCCCACGCCGTCGTGAGCAGGAGGCGCTGCTGCGGATCGGTGGTCAACGCCTCGCGGGCGGAGAGCCCGAAGAACTCGGCGTCGAAATGGCCGGCGTCGTAGAGGAAGCCGCCGTGCCGGACGTAGGAGGTGCCGGGCCGGTCCGGGTCGGGATCGTAGAGGGCCGCCAGGTCCCAGCCCCGGTCGTCCGGTAACTCGCCGATCGCGTCGTTCCCGTCCCTGGCCACCCGCCAGAGCCCTTCCGGATCGGTTATTCCGCCCGGGTAGCGGCACGCCATTCCCACAATCGCAATCGGTTCGCCCGGCATCCGGCGCCCTCCCAGAGCAGTTTGGACTTTGTCGGCTACCATGGGCGCAAAATCATTCACCGAACTCGCGACCATCTAACCAAACGGCGATAAATCGAGGTGCATCAACATGATGATCACCCGAACTCATTGCATGCAACACCTTCAGCTGGCCAAAATCTGGGGATTCCGCTAGAGAATCCGGCCTGGCGTCAAGGGTTTTCACCACTACCGTGACGCGTAGCAGGTCCTGCCCTACCCGGAGTTGACCGGCACGAAAAGAAACGCCTCGCCCGCAGCCCGGTAAACGCATGACTGACGGTCGGCGCTTTTCGTCTCCGTCACCAAGTGACCGGGAGTGCCGATACCGAGAACGCGGAGCCGTTGACGAAGTGCAGTTCGTCGCGTGGCGTGGCCAGGCGGAGCGTGGGGATGCGCCGGAACAGGATCTCGAGGGCGATGCGCATCTCCAGCCGGGCCAGATTCTTGCCGAGGCACTGGTGCGGTCCTGAGCCGAAAGCCAGGTGTCTGCGGTTGTCCCTGGTGACATCGAACGTGTCCGGGTCGGCGAAGGCCGCGGGGTCGCGGTTGGCGGCGGCTGACAGGGCGGCGACGCCCTCTCCCGCCCGTATCAGAGTGCCGCCGATCTCGGCGTCCGCTGTAGCGCGGCGGATCAAAGACAGCTCGACGACGGAGAAGAACCTCAGCAATTCCTCCACCGCCGCCGGAATCAGGCTCGGATCGGCGGTGAGGAGGGCGAGCTGGTCGGGGTGTTCGAGGAGAGCCAGGACCCCGAGTGCGGTCATCGTGGCGGTGGTCTCCAGGCCCGCGGCGACCAGGAGTATGCACAGTTCGACCATGGCCCGGCGGCCCTCGCCACCGCTGAAGAGCTGGTGTCCCGCCAGCCTGCCCAGAAGGTCCTCGGGCCGCTCGGTCATCTTGGTGGCGCACAGTGCGTCGAAATACGCGATCAGAGAGCGGAAGGCCTCGGCGCGATCCGCGTCAGCGGAGTCGTGGGCCATCAGCACCGTGGTGTGGGCGGTGAACTCCTGCCGGTCACTGGCCGGGATGCCGAGCAGCTCACACAGCACCAGACCGGACATCGGCACGGCCAGCGCGGACACCAGGTCGGCGGGCCCGCCGCCGGCCAGCACACCGTCGAGCAGACCGTCGACGATGCCCTGGACCTTGGGGCGCAGTTCTCGCATGCGGCGGCTGGTGAACTCGCCGGCGACCGCGCGGCGGGCGGGGCCGTGCTCGGGTGGGTCCATCTCGATCAGCGAGGCCCTGAAGCCGGGGAACACGGTCTCGCCGACGCGCATCAACGGGAAGTCCGGGTGCGAGCGGTCGGAACTGAACCGGGCGTCGCCGAGTACGGCGCGAACGTCTTCATGGCGTGCGGCAACGAACACGGTGCGCCCGCTCGGGCCCGTCACCCTGGGCAGGCCGGGGTGCTCGCGCAGGCCTGCGTAGTCCGGTGGCGGGGAGAACGGGCAGGTCCGAGACATCGGCCAAGTCTCGGCTCGCAGCGGGCTCTGGTCGTGCATGGTCACCACCTTGACTCTCTCGGAATCAAGGACAACGGTATGACTGGCGATACCCGAATTTCCTTAGGATCCCGCCTTCGTCGGCATAGCCGCACCCCTCATCGGCTACCGCCGATTGGCGACACCGCTCAAGACCTGAGCCAGTCCTGCTGCACGTCGAAGCAGACCAGTCCCCTTCACCATGCTGCCGTCCTCCGCCGGGGCGTTCGGCGGAGGACGGCAGCATGGTGATGGTTCAGTCGGTGTCGCCGTGGCCACGAGGACGGGAGCGGCTCCACCACCGCACGGCAAGGGCCCACACGATCACCACGGCGAGGGCGAGTGCTTGCCCCTGCCAGCCATGGACCTCGCTGAGAATCAGACCGCCGACAACGACCCCTGCCAGGCAGAGGACGAGGACTGTGTAGGTATGTGCGTCAGTGCCGGGCTGTTTGTACTGCTTCACGTCAACCAGCCTACTCAGCAGTGAGCAGCGCCACTGACCGCGCCGGCGAGGGCTCCGCCGAAGCCCCCGACCGCGGCACCGGCGGCACAGCCGGTTTCCAGGCCCGTGATGCATCCGCCGACCAGGCCGGTTTCACCAAGGTCCATGGACTTCTTGCCCACGCACTTGACCCAGTCCCACGCCGAGTACGTGACGATCTGCGGCTGCAGGTGGCCGGTGATCGCGGGGGTGGAGGCATCGACGTGCTGCTGGACAGTGTTGCCCTTGACCGTCCAGGTCACCTTGTGGACATGGCCGGTCGTGTCGACGATGTCCTGCGGAGCGAAGTGCGCGACCGGCTTCCCGGCGGCATCCACGTAATCGAAGCCTCCGTCATCAGCCACCATCTTTTCGCCGGCGGGCGGCGTCATCTTCCAGACCGTGTCGCGGCCGAAGGTGGAGTCGTGGTCGGTGCTGGCCAACGCCTGGTTCATGGTGCCCTGCGTGGCAGGCTGCGGCGTCGCGGCCACCGCGTCGGCGGTCGGCATGAGCACGGCGGCAGCCATGGCTGCAGTGGCTACGGCCGGGGCCAAGGTACGCAAAGTGATTCCCCTTTGGTGGTGCTGGTGTCAGGTAATCCCGTCGGCTTGGTCAAGGCCGCGGAAGGTCCGGCCCGAAGGACTGCCCTGACACGGTGACGGGTCGGCGTTCCCACGGGTGGACTCCATGGCGCCCGGCACAGGCAGCGGAGCGCACTGCGTGCGAAGGACGTCGGGAGCGGTACCAGCCTGTCACCGACGCACACGGCGACAGATCGTCCGCCAGGACGACCCTGTCCGCCATGTGGCCTCCATCTGTCCCCCAGCCGCCGTCACGTGGCTCCGGGGAGGGGAAGCAGGTACCGCCGGCCGGACACGGCCGGCTGGGCGCCGCCGGGATACGTGCGATACGTTCGGATGGTTGCTCACTACACGGAGAGAAGCTGTGCCCTCCCCAACCACCGACCCCGTCAGCGTGCTTGTCGTTGACGATGAGGAGCTTGTCCGCTCAGGACTGATGCTCATCCTGGGCACGGCGCCGGACATCCATGTCGCTGCGGCCGTCAACGGGGACGAGGCGGTGCAGGCGATCCTCGAACACCGGCCGGATGTGGCATTGCTCGACATCCACATGCCGGATGTCGACGGCTTGACCCTGCTGCGCGATGTCCGTGAACTGCCCGACCCTCCGCACGTCGCGATGCTGACGACTTCCGGCACGGACGAACTCATCGCCGAGGCATTTGAGCTGGGTGCCGAGGGGTTCCTACTCAAAAGCATCACTCCCCAGCGCCTCTTGAATTCGGTACGAGCCCTGGCCACCGGAGCCGGCTGCCTGTCGCCATGCGTACTGAACCGCTTGAAACGACCGTCCTTCGGCTCGGTGAGCCGTGCCGCACGCCAGGCGGTGGCCGCTCTGACAACTCAGGAACAGCAGGTACTCACCCTCATCCACCAAGGCCTCGCCAACTCCGACATCAGCTCCCGTTTGAACAGCAGCCCAGCGGTCGTCAAGGACCATGTCAGCTCCATTTTGAGCAGGTTGGGGGTCAGCAACCGTGTCCAGGCAGCTGTCACGGCCGAGCGGGCGGGCCTGTCCTTCGGCGACACTCGGTAGTAGGACTTCGTTAGGTTGGTTGCCAGGTACGTGTCTGGCGAGCGTGTTGGGGAGCCGGGGACGTCGCGCAACTCCGTGAGGGGTTGGCTGGGTTTGTCGGTGAGGTGTTCGTGTCGGTTCCCCGCGGGGACGAGCGCGGGTGGGGTGAGTGTTATCTGCGGGGCCTGATGCTGGAGGTCCGGCGCAAGTCGGTCCAGCCGATGGCCGGGCGGCTGCCGGGCGGCGGCCGGACGGCAACATGCAGGTCCTGCAGCGGTGACCGATACCGCCTCGTGCCCACGGGGATGGCGGTTGGCCAAGATTCGCCGGCGGATCGAATACGACTACCGGGAGATGAAAAGAGGCCCGGGACTGGACCATTTCGAAGGCCGCACCTGGCGTGGCCGGCACCATCACGTCACCCTCGCGACCGCCGCCCACGCATTCCTCACCCTCAGGCAGCTCGACCCCAAAGCCCTGGCCGGCCCCTGAGTCTCTTCCCTGTCCTGGTAGCCATACAGAGCCTGCTGGCATGCTCGACCGGCACCTGCCCCACCTGCCGACATCTCATCCCCACCCGCAGACACCACCCTCCCAGACCACGCCCAACCCAACCCAACGAAGTCCTGCTACTAGGGATTTCCGTAAACGGAATGGGGTCTGCTGGAAACGGGCGGGCAGCCGTAACAACACCCCACACCTCACCGGCGGCCGGTGCTCCACGGCCCCCGACGCCTTCAGCCGCCGCGCGAGTCCCTGGATCCTCCACGAAGGGCAGGTTCGTCATGCTGAGAAAAGCTCAGTCGATCGGCAAGGCCATCCAGGCCGTCGCGACCGCCGATCCCGACGTCCGCGTCAGACGGCTCTACGAACTCCCCGACCCCGACATGCAGTTCAGGCACCGCGCCACCAGGTACATCAACATCGGTTACTGGGAGGACGGCACCAAGGACCCGGACCGGGCCGGCGAGGACCTCGCCCTCAAGCTCGCCGACATCGCCGGATTCGAGCCGGACGACACCGTCCTCGACGTCGGATTCGGGTACGGGGAGCAGGACTTCGCCTGGTTACGCGGGAACATGATCCACCGGGTGCATGGGCTGGAAGTGACACCTCGGCACGTCGAGGGCGCCCGCGCGCAGGCCGTGGCGGAGGGCTTCCAGGATCGGGCGGAGTTCCGCGTCGGCAGTGCCACCGAACTGCCCTATGGAGACGGCAGGTTCGACCGTGTCGTCGCCCTGGACTCCGCCCTGCACTTCCACCCTCGCAGCGCCTTCTTGAAGGAGGCGCTGCGCGTGCTGAAGCCCGGTGGCACCCTGGCCGCCATCGACACCATCCCGCTGAGTGGTGACACCCCGCGCAGGACCTTCAGGACCAACCGTCTCAGTCTGTACAGGTACAGCGTGCCCGACGCCAACTGGTACGACCGGCGGACCTACACCCGGCAGCTCCTCGAAGCCGGTTTCGCCGATCCGGACGTGACCTCGGTCCGCGACCGGACGTGGGAGGGCTGGTACCGGTACTGGACGGGCCTGGTCAGCGACCCGGAGGCGCTCAAGGAGCTGCACCCGGAAGCTGCCCGCGAGTTCGTCAAGGAGTGGAGCGAGCGGGAGCGGATCCGGCAGGAGATCGATCTGCTCGACTCCGTCGCCGTCGTCGCGCGCAAGCCGTAGCGGTGGGGCGGCCGGGGGTGAACACGGCACCCGGTCGCCCCGTCGGCTACCCATGATCCCCGCTATGGAAAGCGGACGGCTGCGAGAGGGCACACGCGGTTCCGCCGACGGAGTTACGGCTTTCCATGCGCCGCCTATTCGGTCACTGTGGGGCGGGGAGAGCGGTCAGCCGACGGCTGTTGCCCAGCTTCTTCTTCAGGGCAGGGGTCTCGTGGTGGAGTTTCGCAGCCAATGGGGATCGCCGCCGACTTTGCCCGTGCTGCCGTGCTTCGCCCGCATCAAGGAGATCGCCGGACCGACGTGAGGCTCAGCGTGAGAGGGGGCCGGGTCCCGCGGGCGGGAACGGTCCCCTCTGCTCCCGTGTGACCTGCGGAAACGCTAACTGCTTTCGCAGGTCAACCGGGCCGAGGTCGGTCGGGTTGCGGTGAAGCACACGCGTTCAGCGACCACCAGTGTGGTTCCGCTGTCCCACTGGCCTCCGCTCGGATCCAGGACCTTAATCCTGTTCGCGGTGGTGCAACTGGTGTTCTTGTACACGACAGCGAAGGCGTTCGTGCGGTTGGTCGCGTTGAGCGCACCGCCTGAGATCACCCGGCACGAATCGCTGGGCGGGTCAGGGATCACGTCGTTCTGACGGTTGTCCGCTCGCAGGTACTGGAAGTCGCCGCTGGCTGCGTAGGACGAGGCGGGAAGCGCGGCCAAGAGCAGGAGAGCCCCGCCGGCGGCCAGTCCAGCCCTGAGTGTTCCCTTGCGCGAGTACGACATCAGAGATGCCCCCTTGTTCCTTTTACCCCTTCGAGGCGCTGCTACGACACACAATGTCCGCAAAGCCCTCGGAAGGGACTTTCCCGCATAGATTGACATGAACCCTGCATCACCCGAATGAGTGACTGCTGTGGTGAAATGTTCTGATCTATGTGATATCTAGTGAGTTCTCCTGGATTCGGCGGAGCTTCCGCCCCCTGGAGAACAGGGGCCTCTCCCTCTGTCAGGTGACTTGCCGTCTGAACTCGCCCTCAGCCTCGGCCCTTGCGAACGATTGGTGGCGGGCTGTGAGGTTCGAAGAGACCGCCGAGCTGATGAGGCATCTCGGCACAGCCGCGGTGATCCTCTGCCGCTATTTGACCGGTATGCGCCCGGAGGAAAACGGGGCGGAGTTGCATCTGATGCAGCACTCCGCAGGGTCCAAGTAACCGCGAATCGGCAGGTGATGGGCCTCTGCTCCGCCATCCTCTCGCACTGCGCAGGCGATCTACCAGGCACTCTTGCGCTTCACCGATGTCATCCCAACAATGATGCGTCTAACGCAACGGAGGTTGGAGTGGCGAAAGCTGCCGATTTGGCGGGTGCGGCACACCTGATGCTCGTGGACGGGATCTCCTACATGGACCCCGCGCCTGCCGTGTTCGAGGCCATGCTGGAGGGGTGGACCAAGCAGCAGCGGTCCCGCTTTCTGAAGTGGGACGGGACCATCAAGCCGCGACTGTCGCTGGTCCGCCGGTTCGCCGAGTTCTCCAACCAGTACCCGTGGCAGTGGCAGCCGGCGGAGTTCGAGGCGTTCATCGACCACCTGCGCACGAAGACGCCGACGTTCACGGTGGCGAGCGGCCGGAACTACCAAAACCACCTGCGGCTGTTCTGCGAGTTCATCACCGATCCCCGCTACGGATGGATGTCCGTCTGTCAGGAGCGTTTCGGCGAGGTGCCGGTCCAGATCCTGCACGAGTGGAACACCGTCACCCACGTCAGCGAGTACGAGGGCGACCCGAGCCGCCGACCGTTGACCTACGACGAGATCCAGGACCTGTTCGACGCTGCCGACGGACGGGTCGAGAAGATCCGAAAGCGCGTCCGCAAGGGCGCGTTGACTGCGATGCGCGACTCCGCCCTGCTCAAGACGTACTACGCCTACGGCATGCGGCGCCGGGAGAACGTCGGCCTCGATCTCGCCGACCTGCGGCGCAACCCCAAGGCCCCGCAATACAAGCGCCACGGGGCGGTGTTCGTACGCTGGGGCAAGTCCTCCAAGGGCAGCCCGCCCAAGCGCCGCACCATCTTCACCGTCCCCGAGATGGACTGGATCGTCGACGACCTCAACCACTACCTGACCGAAGTCCGGCCCCGCTTCAACGTGGGTAAGCACCCCGCGATCTGGGTCACCGAACGCGCCGGACGCCTGTCGCGCCGGTCTGCAAACGAAGCCTTCGAGGCTGCCAAGCAGGCCGCGGACCTGCCCGAAGAACTCGAATTGCACTGCCTGAGACATTCGTATATCACGCATTTGACCGAATTTGATTACCCGGAACGGTTCATCCAAGACCAGGCCGGTCACGGCTATGCCAGCACGACGGCCCTCTATACCGGCGTCTCGGACGAGTACCGCAACCGGCTGGTGCACAAGAAGTTGGGCGAGCGGTACCCGGGCATCTGGGAGGACCCGAAGTGATCAAGAAGATGGGCTACCGCTGGAACCTGCGCAAGCTCATGGCCGACCGGGAGATGTTCCAGACCACCGACCTGGTGCCGCTGCTGGCCGAACGGGGCGTCACCCTCTCGCGCGAGCAGGTCTTCCGCCTGGTCACGCAGCCGCCGCAGCGGCTGTCGATGGACACCCTCGCGGCTCTGTGCGACATCCTCGACTGCCAGCCCAACGACCTCATCGAAGTCCAGGTCGTCAACGAAGAGGTACGCAAGACCGCCGGCGGCGAGACGTCTGGCCCGCTTCCGGCCGTGCGCCGGACCTCGATCCGGCGCCCGGAGGGCCTGTGACCGCGCCTTCTCCGACCGCCCCGTCGGTCGTCGCCCGTCTTGCCGCGCAAGCGGCGCGGATGGAAGCTGCCACGAACGCCGCCGTTGGTCAGGTCATAACGGCCCTGCCGACCCTCAGCACCGCCGACGCGACAGCGGTGCTAGAGGCTGCGGTGCCGATCCCCGTCCGCGGCGCCGCCCGGTTCCTGGAGGAGCTGGCCGATCACATGGCCGCTCACCCTGACGCCTTGACCTCGGGCAGCTCCCTCTGCCCACCGGTTCTGCTGCGGCTGGCCGAGGTGCTGCACGAAGCCGGACACCCGGTCGTTCGCCCCGGGTGCGCGCACTGCGGAAAGATCCGTTCTGACCTGCGGCAACTCCGCCCCGAAGGGCGGGTCTGCGGTTCGTGCGACGCCCGAAGCCGCCAACGCGAAACCTGCGCACGCTGCCACCGTGACGGCCAGCGCGTGACTGCCCGGCGCCCGGAAGGCCCGATCTGCCATCGCTGCTACCGCGCGGACCCCGCCACGTTCGAGGAGTGCGCCGGCTGCGGTCAGCTCCGACACCCGGTGGTGCGACGGGATGACGGCCGAGGGTTGTGCATGAAGTGCTGGAGACGTCCCATGCACACCTGCGTGGGCTGTGGAAAGACCGCAGCCGCCGCCCTCGTTGACGCCGACGGCGCACTTTGCCACCTCTGCTACAACCGCCACCGCCGGCCACGGCGTCTCTGCGGTCGGTGTGGGCAACTCAAGCGGATCGCCTGCAACGCGCGCGACGGTCAACCGGACCTCTGCGACGGCTGTTACCAGGGCCCCGAGGCGACCTGCTCGATCTGCAGCCGGGTCCGCCCCTGCACCAGCCGCGACGGGCAGGGCCAGCCGATCTGCGCCAACTGCTACCAGCGACACCGCACCGGCGAGCCATGCGCCCGCTGCGGTCAGACCAAGCCGGTCAACACCCGATGGCCGATCGGGCCGGTCTGCCAGGTCTGCTACACCGCCGTGCTCCGGTCACCGGCCGAGTGCCCCCTCTGCGGCACAGTCCAGCCACTGATCGCGCGGGACGACAACGGCACTGGCGTCTGCGGACCCTGCGTCGGCTTCGCCGCCAACTACACCTGCCGCCAGTGCGGCCGGGCCGGCAACCCCCACAGCCGCGGCCGATGCGCTCACTGCGTACTCGCCGAGCGGGTCAACGCCCTGCTGGCCGGGCCCGACGGCACGGTCGCCCCGCAGCTGGAGCCGCTCGCGGCCGCGCTGGCGTCCGTTCCCTCGCCGTTCCCCGCCATCCAGTGGATCAAGGAGAGCCCGAACACCAAGGTCCTCGCCCGGCTCGCGGCCGAAGGCCAGACCCTCAGCCACGAACTGCTGGACGAGCTCCCGCCCAGCCGGAACCAGCGCTACATCCGCCAACTCCTCGTACACACCGGCGTGTTGGATAAACGGCATGAGGACCTCGAACGCATCCCCGGCTGGCTGGAGCACGAGCTCAAGGACAAGCCGGACGCCCACGCCAACCTCGCCCGCCCGTTCCTGCACTGGTTCCTGCTCCGGCGAGCACGCCAACGGGCCGCCTACCGCCACCATCCCGCCTCCGCCGACCGCGACCTGCGGCGCCGCGTCAGCGTCGCCCTGGACTTCCTGGCCTGGATGGACCAACGCGGCCTGGTTCTCGCCGACCTCGCCCAGGAGCACATCGACGACTGGATCGCCGGAGCCACCAGTCAACGGCGCTACCTGATCCGTTACTTCCTGAAATGGACTACAAGCCGTCGGCTCACCCGCGAGCTGACCGTCCCCGCCATCCCGAGCCAGGAACCCCAGAACCTGCTCGACGAAGACGACCGATGGCCGCTCCTCCAGCGCTGCTTGACCGACGATGCCCTGCCTACGGACGTCCGGGCTGCCGGCGCGATCACCCTGCTGTTCGGCCCGTCCACCGAACGCCTCTGCCATTTGATACCCGAGCACCTCAAGTTCGGCGACAAGCACGCTCACCTGGTC
This sequence comes from Streptomyces sp. SCA2-17, assembly GCF_044336695.1. Classification (NCBI taxonomy): domain Bacteria; kingdom Bacillati; phylum Actinomycetota; class Actinomycetes; order Kitasatosporales; family Streptomycetaceae; genus Streptomyces; species Streptomyces sp. SCA2-17. Next base: position 441,734 of record NZ_CP117521.1, on the reverse strand, counting down.
CTAGGCCGCCACCCCGTCCTGCTGCCTCCACGACTCGCCGAACTCCTGCGGCAACTCGCCGAACAACCCCAGTTGCGGCCGCAGCTCTCGCGAGTTCACCCAGGCCCTCGGTGGCTCTTCCCGGGCATGGTCCCGGGCAAGCCGATCTCGACGCACGGCATGACTCAGAAACTCAACCGGCACGGTGTCCCGGTTCGCACCGCCCGCAACGCGGCACTGGCCGCCCTCGCCGCTGATCTCCCCAGCCCGATCCTCGCCGACGTGACCGGGATGCACCGCCACACCGCACTCCGCTGGGTCGCCTACGCCCGACGGGACTGGGCCGAGTACCTTGCCGCACGAGCTGAGAGTCCATCCTTGAACCCCGAGTGATCTCGCGCAGGCGCCTCGTCCGTGTCAAAAACTTTCGGAGGACTTGCGCGGCTCGGTCAGCTTCTTCATTTGGTGGGTGACTTTGTGGCCCTCGAAGTTCGGGCTGAGCGTCCACCCCGGCCATCTGGCACCGTGGTCCGTGGGAGGCTGCTCGGATAAGGCGAGGGGGCCCGCACACCATGCACCTCGTGAAGGACGGGGCCAGCAGTTGGTAACGACTCGTGCCTGTCGAATGCCACCTTGGCAGCATGTTCCTGCTGATGATCTTCCTCGACTTCATCCTCGGCTGGAACGCGCGCTCCACCACCGGCGCACCCTTCGACCTGGATGCCAGCGCTCTCGCGCGGCCTCAGTGCGACAAGATCGCCCTCTTGGTCCCCATTCACCCTGGCCGACGAACGCGACCAGACATTCGGCCAGGTCAGCAACGCGTTCATCCGCGTCATCAACCAGGCCGACGGCCAGGAACTCGGCCGCTACGGGCCCTGCGCAATGACGCCTCTACGGTGACCGCCATGGTCTTCGGCAAGCTCTACCGGTACGGCGGCGAGTGGAAGTTCCGCGCAGTGGGCCAGGGGTACGCGTCCGGGCTGCGTGGCATCTCTCTAGACTTCGACGTCAAGAAGGGACCAACCCCCTTTTAAAGACAAGTGGTTCGTGCGAACGGGCCCTCTCGGCCCAGCCGGCAAGCATTCGGCCGAGAGAGCCCGACTGGAACCACCCGTATCCATCGAGTCGGACAGAAGGGTTCCCATGAGTGAGTTTAGGGAAGGCAGCGAGTCAGTACGCCACCAGACCCCTAGGAAGTGGCCGCACGTCTTGGCCGGCGGCGCTCGCAAACTTGGCGACGGTGCTCTGCGCGGGATCGGATACGCCGCCGGGACTACAGCCTTTGGCCTGGTAGTCGTCTGGTGGCAAACCCGCCACTGAACCTGGAGTATCGCTGCCGATCCGGATCATGGGGCCAGGTCTCATCACGAGGCTTGGCCCGACGGCTGCTGAGGCACTGTCAGCCGACTTGACCCGCATGACCGGGATCCATGTCGTGGAGCCCTTGCTGCGGGACAAGGGCGAGCTCTGAGGATGAGGCCACGACCAGAGGAGAAGAGAGGAATAGTGCACGGTCGGAATAACCCCCTCCCGCCATTAGTGCAGGGGCTGTGATCGGCGATCACTCCGGTCGTCCGCGCTATCCGTGTCCTGGAACGCATGGTCCCTGATCAGGAACCCCTTCTCAGAAAGGTGGTTCGCTGAACGACCGGATCGAGAGATTCGTCGTCTGAGTGAATCGCGAGGCCACGTCCCCTGGGGCTGTCCCATCAGATGGTTCCCGAGGATCCGCATGGAGCGATCGGGATGTCGCGGTTCCGCCGCACCCTGGCCTGGCATGTCGCCCGTTGTCCGGACGGGCTGATCGCGCTCGCGATCCAGTACGTGCACATGCGAACCGTCCTGGACGCCCGCACTTTCAGCGGCTACGACGTCGGGGGGAAGGCCGCCAGGTTCCTTGCCCGGGATGGTGTCCTGCTTTGCGACAAGCCCGACGCGTTCTTGATCTGCGTGTTCAAGCACGACAACGCGCTCTGCGACCCGAACCGGGGGGGCGACAGCTCCGCGGCAGTATGCCTGCCGGCCCGGCTGCGGCAACAACGTCCGCACCGACACCCACGCCCGCCAACTGCGGACACGGGCTCGAAGCCGGCCCCGGCCCCGGACAACAGCATCAAAGCGACGCTTATACCTCGGGGTGTGGGATTCTTGATCCCTTATGGGTGGGTGGCCGGCGCACGCCAGGGGTGCCCCTCGGAGTCAGCGTGAGGAGTTCGTGGTGATGAAGACGATCGGGCTGATCGGTGGAATGAGCTGGGAGTCAACAGCCGAGTACTACCGGCTGTTGAACGAGTTGACGCGCGACCGGCTCGGCGGACTCCACTCGGCCCGATGCGTGCTGTACTCGGTGGACTTCGCCGAGATCGAGGAGTTGCAGGTCCAGGGCCGCTGGACGGAGGCCGGTGAGATCCTGGGTGCGGCTGCCCGGTCTCTGGAGGCGGCCGGTGCCGACCTGATGCTCATCTGTACCAACACCATGCACAAGGTCGCCGACCATGTCGAAGCGGCGGTCTCGGTCCCGCTGCTGCACCTGGCCGACGCCACCGCACACGCCGTGCGGGCTTCGGGCCTGCGCCGGGTCGGGCTGCTGGGCACCGCGTTCACCATGGAGCAGGACTTCTACCGAGGTCGCCTCGAAGCGGGTGGACTCGACGTGTGTGTCCCGGACGCCGAGGGGCGCGCGCTCGTGCACCAAGTGATCTATGAGGAACTGTGCCTGGGCATCGTGCGGGAGGCGTCCCGCGCCGCCTACCAGACGGTCATCAAGGACCTCGTCGCCGCCGGCGCGGAAGGCATCATCCTGGGCTGCACCGAAATCGAACTTCTCATCGACCCCGAGGACAGCCCTGTCCCGGTCTTTCCCACCGCACGACTGCACGCCGAGGCCGCCGTGGACGCGGCACTGGCCGATAGTCCAGGGGAAACCCCGACGGGACCCGCATCCTGCTGACAACCACCTTGGCCCCGCCCCCCTTGAAGTCCCGCACCAGGCGGCCTGCCGCAGCAAGCCCCCGCGCGGGCGGGTTCGGACGGACATGGCGTGAGGAGGCGGCGTGGGCGGCCGGCGGGCGTACGCCCGGTTTACCGTGCCGCCCGGGACCGTCCCCGTTTCCCGTGGCCCTTGAGTACGCATCCCGGATCTCCCAGGCATGCTCGTACGCGGTCTTCGGCTGCTCGGTGTACCGCTTCACCACCGAGGCGGCCTCACCTCACCAAGATCAACCAATAGGTGGCTGAAACCGCGGCCGGCGACATCAACTCCCATCGTCCGGATCCGCAACAGCTTCCTCACCGGCCCGCTGCGCGAAGCGTGCGGCCCCGGCCGCTCGAGGCAGCCTGGCGGGCATCGGGCATCGGGCGGCGCGGGCGTGGCGAGGTCGTCGTCGCGTTCCCCGAGGGTGCATGCCCGGCCACCGCCCCGTCCGCCCGTCATCTCGTACACCTGCCAGAGGGTCGAAGCGCGTATCCCCTGCAAGCCCCAGGTCGCAGAGGTGCTCAGTCGTCGGCGATCTGCACGGCCAGCGTGAAGTGTTCACCGTCCGTTCCTGCGAGCAGGCTGTCGAACAGTGGGGTGAGTCCATTCACTGCGCCGCATTCGGCGTCGTGGTTGGTCCACCACCTGGCTGCCGGTCCGAGCAGGGACACCACCCGGTCCGCCGCGCGCTCGGCAGTCTCGACGGGGAGGTGGAGGTGGCTCGGCCAGACCAGGTCGACGGCCGCGACCCGGGCCAGGAACGAGGCCGCTCCGTGCGGCTCCAGCGCTTCCAGGGCGGCGCAGATCTCCGGGACGGACGGCGGAGCGTACCCGGGCAGGAAGCGCTGCCAGGCATCGTCCGCCGCGATCGCGGCCAGCAGTGTGCGGATCCGGACGGCCAGCTCCGGCAGGCCGGGTTCCGGTTCGGTGAACCGCCCGGTCGCCACGTACACCCGCATCGGCGTGGACAGCTCTGCCATGCCGGCTTCCAGTTCGGCCAGGATCCCCATGGACGTCACAGCGTGATTCTGCCGTACGCGCGCTCCAGCTCCTTGGCCCCGCCGACCTCAGCCCGTGACCCCGGGCACGACCAGGCCGGTTTCGTACGCGATCACCACCGCGTGAGTCCGGTTCTGCGCACCGAGCTTGGTCAGCACGTTTCCGACGTGCGTCTTCACCGTCTCCAGGCTCACCCTGCACGACTGTGCGATGTCCGGGTTGGACCGGCCGGTGGCCATCAGGCGCAGCACCTCCTCCTCCCGGCCCGTCAGCGCAGCCCGCGGCAGCGCCTCGGCGGATCCCCGTGGGCGGGCGGTGACCATCCGGCGCAGGGCCGCCGGGAAGAGGATCGCCTCGCCCGCCGCGACCACCCGCACCGCCTCCGCGATCTTGGGGACGGGGAGCCGCTTGAGGACGAAGCCGCTGGCCCCGGCGCTGAGTGCGGCGGTGACGTAGTCGTCGTTCTCGAAGGTGGTGATCACCACGACTTTCGGTGGGTCGGCCGGCCCGGCGAGGAGCTGCCGGGTGGCCTCTATGCCGTTGCGCCGCGGCATGCGTACGTCCATCAGGACCACGTCCGGCCGCAACTCCCGCGCCCGCTCGACCGCTTCGACGCCGTCGGCGGCCTCCCCGACGACGGCGATCCCGGGCTGCATGGCGAGCAGCGTGCGCAGTCCGCTGCGGGTCACCTCGTCGTCGTCCGCGATCAGGAGTGTGGTGCGGTTCGAGGCGTCGACGGTGTCAGTTGTGACGGCTGCGCTCGCGCCGGGGCCTGTCGTGACCGCTGCGCTCGCTTGTGAGCCGATCATGCGGGCAAGCGTACCGGCAGCCGGACCGCGAGCCGCCAGAGCTCCGGTCCGTCCGGACCGGCCTCGATTTCGCCGTGCAGGAGCCGCACGCGCTCAAAGAGACCGGGCAGGCCGTGCCCGGACGTCGGGAAGGCAGCCGGGCACATTCCGCTCCCGGCTCCGGTCCGGTTGACGACCTCGAGCTCCAGCGAGTCCGGCGTGGCCGCCACCTTGACCCGGATCGGACCGCCCGCTCCGTGCCGCAGCGCGTTCGTCAGCCCTTCCTGCAGGATCCGGTACGCCGCCCGGGAGAGCGTCCCCTGCACCTGCGCATAGCCGCCCGACAGCTCAGGCTCCACCACCGCGCCCGCGTGCCGCAGCCGGTCGAGCAGCTCGGGCAGGTCGGCCAGGGCCCGGACGGGCGCCGTGCTCGCCTGCTCCTCGCGCAGCATGCCCAGCACGTAGTCCAGGTCCTCAAGGGCGGCCCGGGTCGACTCCTCGATGCTGCGCAGGGCGGCCCGCGCCGCCACCGGGTCGGCACAGAGCACCTCGCCCGCCACCGCTGCCTGGATCGTGGCGGCCGTCAGCGTGTGCCCGATCGAATCGTGCAACTCGTGGGCCAGCCGGTTGCGTTCGGCAAGGGCCCGCTCCCGCTCGGCCGCCAGCGCGAGCCGCTCGGCCGACGAGGGGCCGAGCAGCCTGGGCGCCAGCCACCGCAGGGCGCACGTCACCGCCAGGCACAGAGCCGCCGCCAGCAGAAGGCAGCAGAGCGCCGCTGCCCAGCTCTGCCAGCCGCTCTCCGCCCGCAGCGTCCAGCCGTTCACACTCACCCCGGCTTCCGCGCCGGCCCAACCGCCGGGAAGGAGCAGGCCCGCGGCGAACAGCAGGACGCTCAGCTGCACCCCCGCCCACCCCAGCACCACGTGCGACAGCAGCCAGAGCGGGGTCCGCAGGCGATCGGCGCCCGATGCCGTGGAAGAAGAAGCCGTCCCGTCACCGGGCGAGCCCGCACGCCGCCGCTCGCGCACGGGATCCGGCAACGGCACCCCCAGCATCCGCCGGGCGCAAGCGATCAGGACCCGCCGCGTCGTACGAGCCAGCCCGATCACACCGATCAGTACGGACCAAACCACCACGGTCAGAGCGCACTGCACTCCCACTGAAGCGGATGGCCACGCCATCGCCGGTAGTGCTGCGAAAGGCAGCAGGGGAAGGCTCGCCAACGCGCCGCAATAGGCGAAGAACGCACCCGAATACGTGGAGCCGCGCAGCAGCGGCCGAATTCCTCTGAACATGGCCAGGCAAGTATGACCGGCCGGCCCACCGGCGGCCTCCCTCGATCGGGGGAGCGGATTCTCCCGCCTTCCCGCGATGTGCCCGCGGGCCCCGAAAACCAGAATCGGGGTCTCACCAGTTGACGGGACGGAAGGACGGGCCGATGAACGCCCAGGGAATCGAGAAGAACAGCCTGGCCACGGCCGCCGTGACACTGGGCATCATCGGCCTGTGCACCTCGGTCGTCTTCATCGGCGGCCCGCTCGCCGTGATCGGCCTGATCCTGGGCATCGCCGCGCTGACATCGGCCAAGCGGACCGGTGCTGGCCGGGGCAAGGCCGTCACCGCCGTGGTGACGTCGTCCCTCGCGATCGTGGTGTCCGGGCTGGCCGCCGTCTTCATGGTCTGGTACGCGAACAAGACGCAAGAGTGCTACCAGCCCGACAGTTTCCACCAGTACACGCAGTGCGTCCGCGAGCACCTGCACGGAAAAGGAATCGGAAACTGAAACGGAACTGAACGGCCTTCCCTTTCCCCACCGGTGAACCGGCTGCCCCCTCTCCTCGGCAAGGACGAGCATCATCGTGCCAAGCAGAAACACCCGCAAGGCTCCGCTATTCGCCGCCGGCCTCGCGGCGGCCACCCTTTCGGCACTGACGCCCGCAACGCCCTTCGCCGAGTCCACGGCATCCGCCGCCTCCACTGGCTCCACTGCCAAGGACCTTCCGCGGCAGTACACGCAGCAGAAGCTCCAGTGGAAACGCTGCGACGCCAAGGGCACCGTCGCCGGCGGCGAGGGACACGGCGTCCTCTACGCGCCGGACAGCAATCCCTGCGCGGACAAGGCCGTCACGGTCTACCTGACCACGGGCAGGCTCCCCGCCGAGGACCTGACCTGCCGGGCCACGGCCGGGTAGAAGGAGCAACCCCGCACCGCACGATTCCCGTCCCGGCACCTCCGGGCCGCCCGGCTTCGAGGGGCCGCCCGGCTTCGAGGGGCCGCCCGCCCCCCGGCCCGGTCAGGGGTCAGCCGCGGGCTTCGATCTTCAGGTCGCCCCGGGTCTGCGTGCGGGCGGAGTCGCCGGCGAGATAGGTGTGCGGGTAGCCGAGGGGAATCGCGCCTGCCTCATCGAGGCGGGCCAGGTGGGAGGCGCTGAGGTCGACCTCCAGGGCGCCCAGGTTGTCCTCCAGTTGTGCGGGGGTGCGGGCACCGATGATCGGTGCCGTCACACCGGGGTTCCGCAGGGTCCAGGCCAGAGCGACCTGGGCGGGTGTGCGGCTCAGCTCCGTCGCGACCTTCTTCACCACGTCGGCAACGGCGAGGTTGCGTTCGGTCACCCACCCCAAGGCGTGGTTGAGGCTCTTGCGGGTGCTTTCCCCGGATCCGGTGCTCGTCCCGGTCAGATCGTCGCGGCTGTACTTGCCGGTGAGCACCCCGCCACCCATCGGTGAATACGGGACCACCCCGAGGCCCATCTCTCCCGCCATGGGGATCAGGTCACGTTCCCCGGCACGCTGGATCAGGCTGTATTCGATCTGGAGGGCAATCAGGGGCGACCAGCCGCGCAGATCGGCGATCGCCTGCATGCGTGACACCTGCCAGGCCGGGGCGTTGGAGATCGCCACGTACAAGACCTTGCCCTGCCGGACCAGGTCGTCCATGCCACGCAAGATCTCCTCGACCGGCGTCGTGAAGTCCCACAGGTGCAGGTAGAGCAGATCGATGTAGTCCGTCTTCAGCCGCCGCAGACTGGATTCCACCGACGCGAACAGGTTCTTGCGGTGCGGGCCCCCGGAATTCGGATCGCCGGGCCGGCGCAGCGTCGAGTATTTCGTCGCAAGGACCAGGCTGTCGCGGTTGTCGCGGGTGAATTCGCCCAGCAGGCGCTCCGAGCTGCCATGGGTGTAGGTGTCGGCGGTGTCGATGAAGTTGCCGCCGCGCTCGACGTAGAGGTCGAACAGCTTGCGTGCGTCGTCCTGCCCGGCACCCCAGCCCCACTCGGTGCCGAAGGTCGCAGCGCCCAGCGCCAGCGGTGAGACCCGCAATCCGGAGCGGCCGAGAAGCCGGTACGTGTCGAGGGTGAGCGACATGATGTCCTCCTGCGCTTGTGATCCGTTGCCGGGAACGATTCTGTGACCGCGGAGAGCCGGAGGTAAGGGAAGAAGATTCCTGGGAACGCCAGTCCTACCCTGGTTGTTGGACCGGCCATGATGCCCCGCACCCCCACCCGCACCGTGGACAGGACACAGGAGTTGGCCGCGTTCTTGCGGACCCGGCGCGAACGCTTGAATCCGCACGATTTCGACCTGCCCTTGCGTCGGCGGTCCCGGCGGACCCCCGGACTGCGCCGCGAAGAAGTCGCCGATCTGGCCGGTGTCAGCACGGACTACATCGTGCGGCTGGAACAGGCCCGCGGGCTGCGGCCCTCGGCGGATGTGACGGAGGCGCTGGCCCGGGCACTGCGCCTGGCCCCCGACGAACGCGCCTACCTCTTCGACCTGGCCCAGCAGCGCCCCCGCAACGCCGACAAGCCCGCCACCACTGCGGCACCGTCGCTGGCCCGGCTGGTCGCCGACCTGTCGCCGCTGCCGGCCATGCTGATGAACCACCGCTACGACATCCTGGCCTGGAACGACGAAATGGCGAGGCTGCTCGTGGATTTCGACACCCTGCCACCCTCACAGCGCAATGCGATGTGGCTGTGCCTGATGCATCCGGAGCTGCGCGATTTCTACGTCGATCGCGAACGCGTCGTGCGGGAGGGAATCGCCCACCTGCGTGCCGCGTGGGCCGCGCATCCGGAGGATCAGGCGTTGACCGACCTCATCTCCGAATTCACCATTCGAGACGAGGATTTCGCGCGGCTGTGGGCCGAGCGGGACATCCAGGTCAGCGGCCGCGGGCGCAAGGTGATGCGGCATCCTGCCGTCGGTGTGATCGCAGTGGATTTCGAAGTGCTGATGCCACTTCAGGATCCGGACCAGCGATTGGTGATCTACCGCGCCACGGACGACGAGAGCCGGTCGGCATTGGACCGGCTGTTCGCGCGGTGATGGTGCCGTTCGGCAGCTTGCGCGGCCGGGCCCGGGTCGGCTGGTTCCTACGACTTCCCGCCTATCCCTGCACACCTGTCGCGTCTCATTCGTTGACTCGCGGTCGATGGAGCAGCACGAGGACCTTTCTGTATCTCCTGCACTCGGGCGAGTTGGCATGTACGGTCCCGAAGCATATTGCTGAGGTCCTTCTCCCGCGAGGGGTGGGAACAGTGGGGGCTGGACTACGAGCCGCTGATCCCTGAGCGCATGCCGGTTCTGATCGACGACGACCTTCGGTTCGAGGACGCGTCCGGACCGCGGGCCACCGTGCTCGCCAACACCTGGCTGCGTGAGCGGCCGGTCAACGGGGTTCCTGCGTGGCGTTCTTGGTGGGCGTACGTGCGGGCACTCCTGGCCTGGCTGGAGTTCCTCCAGCGGTACGGTGTGGATCCGTACGGCGCCCGCGACGAGCTCCGTGCTGCGCTCGGCGTCCTGGCCCAGTTCCGGCTGGCCGGGCCGCTCAAGGAGCGGTGGGACGTCGAGACCTGGAACCAGCGCGTGAACGCGATGTCCCGCTTCTACGGCTGGTGCGTGGACAACGAGCACTGCGCGAACGTGCCGTTCACCTAGTCGTGGGCCCGGCGCTTCACCGAGGCCGGCGGCCCCCGGGAGGTGCGGCGCAACAACGCCGTCCTCCGCCGGGCGCAGCGGCACGTGACGATGAAGTACCTGGAGGAGGAGTTCGCGGAGCTCTTCGTCAACGCTCTGACGGGACTCGGGCCGGACGGGATGCCGTCGGGGTTCCGTGGCCGGATGCTGGGGCGGAAACGCGGCCTTGGCCACGTTCGTCCTGTCGTCTGGGCTGAGGACTCAAGAATTCACCTATCTGTTGCGGTATGAGGTCCCCGGACTTCCGCCGCGGCGGACGCCGGTTCCGGTTCCGCTGCCGTTGAGTAGGGCGGTCACCAAGGGCAAGAAGGCCCGGGAGTCGTGGGTGATGTACGACGCTCTCGCGCGGATGCACCAGTACCTGGATCTGGACCGGGAGGTAGCCGCGAGCTGGGGTCTGTACATCCCGGGCAGGGGCCCGGTCTGGAGGTTTGTGATCCGGACTGGGAGGGCGGCCATGTCGAGGGCGTGCGCCGGTCGTGGCGGCTGGTCCTGCCGGAGGAGCGGCTGCGGCTGGTGGACGAGGCCGGGCGGTCGCCGCTGGTGGCCCTGCAGTCGACCGGCGTGCCGTTCACCGACTGGGACACCGTCTTCCGCTGGACCTCGCGGCGCATCCGCCGGGATTTCGAGCCGCGGTTCCCGATCGTGTCCGCCCATACCTTGCGCCACACGATGGCGATGGCCACCCTCAAGCGGCTCAGCCAGGGCTATTACGAGCAGGCCGCGCGGCTGGTGCTGGACACCGACGAGGACGCGGCGCTGGCGCTGTATCTCACGCGCACCGAGCCGCTGCTCGTGCTGCGCGACATCCTCGGTCACTCCAGCGGTCTGACCACGGAACTTTACGTGCGCTGCATGGACATGCGGCGCTTCTACCGCGAGGCGTACCTGCGTCAGGGCCGCGCCGCTGGCCTCGCTGATCCGGCCGCCGAGGCCGAGGCCGCCGCCGAGTTCACCGACGAGGAGAACCTCTGAAATTCCTGCCACCGTCCACCAGGATCCGCTGCGCGTCGACTTCGTCTTCCCCGACGGCCGACGTCTGACATGCCCGCTCGACGGCACCGAGGACGACGACCTGGCCGCCGAACTCTCCCGCGGGCTGCCCGGTCTCGTCCATCCGCTGGTGCAGGTCGCCGCGCCGCGCACCGCCAAGCGGTACGTGCGTGACCTGCGCAAACTGGTCACCGGCCTGACCGCACTCGGCCTGACCGGCGGACTGAGTGCGGTGACCGTCCCGATGCTGGTGCGGCTCGGGCTCGCCTCGAGCCCGAGCCATGTGGACCGGCTGCTGCGCGGCGAGCTGCCGCCCGGCGGGCGCTGTGACCTCAAGACCCTGGCAGCCGAGGCCGGGGTGACGCGGACCGGCTTCTACGCCAAGCGCAACCGGGACGGCGCCATGCGGCGCGGCCCGTACCAGCACTTGGCCGAGGAGTTCCAGCGTCGCCTGAAGGCGCTGCAGGACGCTGGAGCGGTGCCCGACCCTCGTGACGGCCAGACCGCCCGTCTCAAGCAGGACAATGTCGCCCTGCGCGAGCGTGCGTCCGCCCGGGACACTGAGATCGCCGAGCTGAAGGAGTTCCGGCAGCGGGCGCTGTCGCAGATCGCGGCCCAGCACGCCGAGCTTCAGCGGCTTCGCCGGCAGCTCGAAGGCGGCGCCGTACGGCGACTGCCCACGCCAGGCCGGGCGCCGCACGGTTCCTGCAGCTGATGTAAGGCCCGCAGCTTCGTAAGCACTGGCTCCAGCGGGAACGCCGGAACCCGGTAGTGAGCAGCGATGGTGCCGGTGGACGATGAGTAATCGGAGAATCTCCCTCGATCGATTCGGTGACAGCGGGTGAGATATCTATGGTCTTGGTGATCGCCGGTTTCGCTAACCGGGGTTCGTCGGCTATGTAAGGCTTCGGCCAGTGCATGCGCCATGGGGAGCTCGGTCCTGCGCTTCGAGCGGGCGGGCGCATGACGACGGGGCCGTACTGTTGCTCCGACCCAGGGGCCCGACTGCTTGTTGGCCTGCCTCCGGGCCTCGGTGAGGTTCAGGGTGCCGCCGTCGGCCTGGTCCGAAGCTCGAAGACGGCACCGTACGGCGCCTGCCCGTCCCAGGACGGGCACCGTTCGGCTCGTGCAGCTGAGATATGCGACGGAACGCCTGCCTTGGCCAAGGGTGCCAGGTCAGGAGGCCGACGCGTGCGGCGAGGCCGCGCAGCTCGGTGGTCGTCCGCCCGGAGACCAGACACTTCACCGCCGGACGGGCGCGGGTCTCTTCCGGTACGTGGTGCTCGGCGGCCAGGAGCGCGCGGATGCAGTCGTCCCGGCGGCCCGAGCGGGCGAAGGCGATGGCGACATCGGCGTCGTAGTGTGCGCGGCGCTCGGTGCCGGGCAGGTTTCCGGGCGTCTTCGCCTCGGCCCCGTCGAGTGCAGCCGCGGGCGACACGGTGGTGGTCAAGGCATTGAGGCGAGACCTTCATAGAGTATCCCCGTGCCCTGGACGGACTACAGGCGCAGGAAGGAAGGGGTGCCGGCAGGAATGCCCTGATGCCGCAGGGACAAGCTGACACCGACCAGCCAGATCAGCAGCGTTACGTGCGCGAACCCGATGCCGGCCAGCAGCCGAACCGCACCGTGACGAACTCCGCCTGACGGGGGTGTCCCAGCGAAGATGGCCACTTCCTGCCCGGTCATGCGGGGGCTCAGGATGAGCAGGACTGTGGGGATGACGAAGACGACCGGCCACAAGATGATCTCGGTGAGTGGGATCTGGTACCAATGGCCGCCGAACAGGGACAGCTCTGGCGGCGCTCCGACATAGGCGTAGGCACCGCTGCGGATGATCAGGGATTCGCCGAGAACCTCGACCATCATGGTGGGGACAACCACTGCTGCGGTAATGCGTGCCCGTCCCCAGCGGGGACGCAGCACAGAGATCTTGACTGCTATGGCGAGGGTGATCCAGATCAAGCCGATGAGCAGGGGAAAGAACAGACCGGTCGCGTAGATGAGCGGCTGCGGGGACGCCTCGGGCCCCCTCCAGCCCGGCAGGAACGGACCCCATCCGGCGACGTGATGAACAGCGCGGCTGTTGGCGAATCCCCACCCGCCGTAGTTGAGGATCGGGTCCATCCAGTGCGCGGTGCCGTAGCCGAGGAAGAGCGCCGCATGGATGGTGACGTGCCCCTTGCGCCGCACGTCACGGATGATCCACGCTGCACATACGGCCACTGCGGCAATGACGGCCAGCTCGCACACGGTCAGAACAGTGCGACGCGTCTGAGAGATCTCGTAGGTGCCGGTGACCTTCCGGTCCAGGCCCCCGCTGGCGAGCCAGTGGCCGATCACCCACATCTGGGCCGCCAGGAACACCGCGCCGGCCGCAGCCCACGCGAAGGCCGGAGTCCGGAACAGGCCGGGTGGCCGCACTTGCCGGGCCGCCGTGGCAGGGCTTTTGGTCTCGGGAGAGCGCTTCACGGAATCTCCTCCCGGCGGGAGCCCCCGGTAGTCCGGTGATGGTGCAGGTAGGCCCTCCCGATGCGGGCGAGAGAGCGGGGAGCCAGCAGTATGCCGGGCCCGGACAGCATGTGAGTAACGCTGATGAAGCGGGAGAACATCTCCGCGTCTCCGGCGAGGGAACACATCCACGCGTCCGCCGCCCTGCTCAGAAACCTCGACGGCAGCGGCTCCGGGCCTTCCTGCCAGCCGCGGTCCACCGAGGTGGACAGCAGCCACGGCCAGCGCAGCTGCCGCGCCTGACGCCTACGATAGGCGCACAAGGTCCTGCTGACGGGCTCTCCGCTGCGTTGTTCGAGCATGTGGCGGAGCAGGAACGCCTGCTGGGAGGCGACTGTGATGCCCTGTCCGTAGATGGGGTTGAACACGCAGTGGGCGTCTCCGACGACGATCAGGTTCTGCGGCCACCGCGGCACTCGGTGGTAGGCGTACCAGCGGTTCACGGTGTTGCGGTAGCAGTAGATGGGCGAGCGGGCCTGCAGCCGGGCGAGCATGCCGGTCACGTCCAGGCGCAGTGACCTGGCGAAGGCGGCGAACCCTTCCTCGTCTCCCGGCGGGTAGTCGCCGCCGTTGCCCTGCAGCGTGAACAGCACTTGGTTGTTCTCGATGCGCAGGCCGACGCAGCCGCGGGACGCCGACGGAAACCGGGTGAACTCGGCGAGGATGTCCCAGTCCAGGTACACCCCATCGGGGATCTCGTACAGGCGGGTTGCATAACCCAGCCGGGGATCGACCTGCGACACACGTGGACGGGACAGGCCGGACGCGGACAGCCAGTGCGGAAGGTGCGAGTTGCGCCCGCCGGCATCCACGACCACATCGGCCGCCACCCGGCGTACGTCCTCACTCGCCTGCTTCCGGCCGCGGCCGGCGACCAGCACCGCAACCGCCCTGCGTGCGGGACCATCCAGGTCCAGGCCGACGACCCGGCTGCCGTCCCGGTACGCCACCGCAGGCAGGGCCAGCACTCGTTCGCGCAGCGCCGCCTCGTAGCGGGGGCGGCTCACCGAGCGGCACAGCACCCCGCTGTCGACGGTCGGGGAGAACCCGGTGGGAAACAGCATCATCGTGCGCGAGCCGAAATCGAAGACGGGGACGTCCAGTTCCTTGAAGTCGTCCCAGATCCCGGGGAACAGCTCCTCGACGATCCGCTGGCTGCGGGCCAGCAGCAAGTGCGGGTGGCGTGCCTGTGGAACTCCGCTGCGCCAGGTGCGCGGCGCGTCCATGGAGTCCCGCTCGATCAGTGTGACCTGCGAGAAGTGGTCGGACAGCACCCGCGCCGCCAGCAGGCCGGAGATTCCCGCCCCGATCACCACCGCGTGCCCCAGCCCTTCATCGCCCCCGCTGCTCATGGTTTCTCCAGAGCGTGAGGGCGGGGTGCTGGCGCTGTGTGGGGGGCTGCCAGCAGGTGCACGGCGGTGGCTATCAGGCTCGCGTTGGCCGCCGCAACGATCGAGACGAGCGTGTCCGCGAGTGCCGAGTGCAGGGCTGTGATGGTGGGCCACACGAGCACGGCCAGAGGGCCGAGGCATCCCGTGCCGAGTACCGGCACGGCCAGCCATCGGCTCGGCACCGCCAGGTGCGGCTCGACCTTGGCATACCCCATGCCGACGACCGCTTGCGCGATGACCCACACCGCCGACCAGAACACGGGAACACCCCATATCCGCAGCGGCTGGTTCGCGCCCGCGTAGTGGCATAGGTCCACCACGTGCACCACGAACAGATCGAAGGCGAACTGGCCGAGGACCATGCCCCCCACGGCGAGCCAGAACTTCCTCCTGCGCCATGCCCCGGCGGCCGCCCGATACCCCACGTAGGCGACGCTGGGAAAGATCGAGGCGTAGGCGGCGAGTGCCCACAGGGGGGTGTCGATGCCGAACGCCCGGTAGAGCACAGGGCGTTCCTCAGACGGGGTGAAGGTCAGTCCGCTCAGCAGGCGCACTGCGGAATCCGTGAAGGTCGCCGCCACGCCGGCGCCCATCAGCACAGCCAGTGCCGTCCTGCCCTGCCGTGCCTCGCGCACCGCCCAAGCGCCCAGCACCACCGCCGTGACGATGCCGAGCGGGGCGACCACCGTATTGCCGAAGTGCCATTCGGCAGCGAAATGCACCGTCTCGCTGCTCATGATGGCTGCTCCTCCCGGTAGCCGAGGCGGTGCATGATCCACTCCGTGAGGCCCGCAGCGGTGGGCTTCATCCAGAGGATGCCGCTGTCGATGCTCATGCCGAGCGAGTTCTCCAGCAGCACTCTGAGCCGGACTGCGTTGAGCGAGTCCAGGCCGAGCGTGACCAAGGAGGTGCGGGGGGTGATGCGCATACTGGTGCCGCCGAGGATGTCCCGTACGCAGTCCATGACGTGGTCCTCCAGCAGTACTTGGCGTTCGGCGTCGCTCGCGGCTTCCCGCAGTGCGCGCGGCAGGCTGGAGCTGCCGTTCTGTCCCTGACTCTCGCCGAGCTGCTGGGCGAACAGCGCCGAGCGGGCCGCGTCCGGGTAGGGGGCGGTCCACTGGGCGAGGTCGATCGGGGAGTATGCGACGAGGTGGTGCCCGGCGGCCAGGATGCGCTCCAGTGCGTCGATGCCTTCGGTGGGCGAGATCATCGCAACGCCCCGCTCGGCCATGCCTTGTCCGGCGCCCACCTGACTCCAGGCGCCCCACTGGATCGAGGTCGCGGGCAGGCCCTGCGCACGCCGCCACGCGGCAAGCCCGTCCAGCCATGCATTCGCGGCAGCGTGCACCGCCTGCCCCGGCGAGCCCAGCAGGGAGGCGACGGAGGAGAACAGCACCCAGTGATCCAGTTCCTGGCCGGTGGTGGCTCGGTGCAGCGCCCAGGCCCCTTCTGCCTTGCCCCGCCAAGTGGCGTCGAACATCGGGCGGTTGATGCGGGCGATGGTCGCGTCGCTGAGGCTGCCGGCGCAGTGGAATACACCCCGCAGTGGCAGCCGGGTGGTCACCGCTTCCTGTACCGCTTCCTCCGCGACCCCGGTGGCACCGATGTCGCCCTGAAGGACCTCGACGTCCACTCCTGCCTTGCGTAGTTCTTCCACCTTCGCGCGAGCCTCGGCGGAGGGCCGGGTCCTGCCCAGCAGCACGATGCGTCCCGCCCCTTTCCCGGCCAGCCAGGCTGCGGTCAGCAGTCCCAGACCGCCCAGCCCTCCGCTGATCAGGTAGGAGCCGGCGGAGCGCACCAGGGCTTCCGGAGGAGGTGTGAGGGCCTCGGGGGCTCCGGGGACCAGCCGGAGGACGGAGAACCGGGTGCCCCGCCACGCGCACTCGATGGGCGGTCCGTTGTGCAGGAGTGTGCGGGCGATCGCGGCGGGCTGTGTGGCGTCGGAGTACTCCACCAGGCTGGCGGCCACCTTCGGGCACTCGTAGGCGGCAGTGCGCAGTACCCCGCGTAGGGCGTCGACCGTCGGGTCCGCGTTCTCACCGGGCCGGGCTACCCACAGCCTGCGCGCCTGCGGTAGCTCGTCGAGCAGCCGGATCGCCTCGACGGTACGCAGCGCGCGGTCCGCGGCCGTCCGCGGATCCACCGGCCGGCTGTTGCCCGGGTCGGCGACGAGGACCACGTCGGCCGGTTCGGCCGAGTGGAGGTGCTCGGGGGTCAGGCTCTGTCCGAGGGGCACGGTCACCAGTTCGCACTTGGCTCCCGCGTCTCGCAGTGCCTCGGATACGCGGGCGGCGGCCTGCGGCTCGTTGGTCTCGGCGATCACCAGCCAGCTCCGGGCGGGGGACGTCGCGGGCTCAAAGGGCTCGGTGGGCTCCCACCTCAGGTGGGAAAGGCGGGATGCGAATCGCTCTTCCGGCGGAGTGATGTTGGCCAGCCACAGACCTTCCACCTCCGCGACCACTGTGCCGTCCGCGAGGGTCAGCACGCCCGATGCCCGGCAGCGCATCTCGCCGGCCTCGTGCAGCATCACCCGTGCGGCCCGCGCGTGCCCGGTAGCGCCGTACACGCGCACCTCGTCGAACCCGGCGACGACGACCGGGCCCGGGGCGGTGGTGTACCGGCCCACCCAGACCGCGACCGCCGTCTGCACGAACTCATCGAGCAGGGACGGATGCAGGCGCATCATCCACGAGGAGACGCGCCCCTCGTTGGGAATCCGCAAAGTGGCGATCCCCTCGTCGGAGCTGGTCGACACTTGGACGCGCTCCAGGCCGTTGAAGGCCGGACCGTGCGTGATGTCGTGCCGCTCCCGGAACCGCGCGTACAGCTGCGACGGCGGGGAATCCGTCCAGCCCTCCGCGAGGGCAGCCGGGCCGCCCTCCCACTTGGACTGACGGCCGCCGCCCGGGGCGACGGCAGCGCATGCGTGGGTGATGGGCCCGTCGTCGGTGTGCGACAGCACCTCCACCTGTGCCTGCTCGCCGTCCCGGACCGCGCGGACGGTCACCAACGGCTCCGGGTCCAGGACCAGCGGCACCTTCAATACCAGGTCACGCACGCACAGATCGTCGGTGCCGAAGATCGCCGCCGCGGCGCCGAGCGCCATTTCGCATATCCCGGCCCCCGGCATGACCGGGACCCCCGCCACTTTGTGGTCGATCAGCCACGGTATCCGGGCGGGGCTGATGGGTGTCTGCCACAGATGCAGGCCGGAGCCGGCGGGGTCGGCGACGTGGCCGCCCAGGAGGCTGTGCTGCTCGGCTCCGACCAGGCCCGGGGCGACGAGCCGGTAGGGCGGGTCCTTGCGGTAGTGCACCCGGTGCCAGGACATGCCGGGCAACTCGGCCAGCTCCCCCTCGCCGTACCGGCTCGACCAGTCCACGGCCTGGCCGCAGCAGTGGACCGACGCCACGTTCGTCAGGAACGTCTCCACATCGTCGGTGCCGTGCCGCAGACTGCCCACCGCGTGCACGTCACGGACCAAGGCGTGCCGGGCGATGTCGCCCACAGCACGCACCGCCAGCGGATGGGGGGAGCACTCGATGAACAGGCGGTGGCCATCGGCGAGCGCGGCGGCACAGGCCCGGTCGAAGCGTACGGTGCGACGCTGGTTGTCGACCCAGTACCGGGCGTTCAGCAGCCCGGTGCCGCCGGGGTCGTCGGTGACGGTCGAGTAGAAGGCGATCTCCGGCTCCTGCGGCTCGATGCCGGCGAGCACATCGTGCAGCCGCTCCAGGATCGGGTCCATGTGCGCGGAGTGGGAGGCCACATCGACCTTCACCGGTCGTACCACCTCGCCCCGTTCCGTCCACAGCCTGATCAGCCGTTCGATCTGGGACGCGTCGCCCGAGACCACGGTTGCCTGCGGTGAGGTGACAACTCCGATCGACACCCCGTCCGCCCCCACGGCCGCCAGGTCCGCCTCGACGTGCTCGACGCCCAGCAGCACCGAGGCCATGGCGCCCCCGGCTGTCTCGGCGAGGAGCGCCGCGCGCCGCGTGATCACCGCCACCCCGTCGGACAGGGACAGCGCCCCGGCCACCACTGCGGCGGCCACCTCGCCCAGCGACTGGCCGATGACCGCGGCGGGGCACACCCCCCACGACTTCCACACCTCGGCCAGCGCCACCTGGACCGCGAACAGCACCGGCTGGACCTGGCCGACACCCGTCGGCTCCTCACCCCTGTGCAGGAGCGCGGTCAGGGAGAAGCCGCCCTCCCGGGCCATCACCGGCTCGATCCGGCGGATCGCCTCGGCGAACACCGGCTCACAGGCCATCAGTTTCCTGCCCATGCCCGCCCACTGGGAGCCCTGCCCGGTGAAGACCAGCACCGGCCCGGGATCGTCCCCCGGCAGCACGGCATGCCCGGCGACCGCACCGTCCGTGTCCGACTCGCCGGCCCAGGAACGCAGCCGTCCAACCAGGTCTTCCCGGGACGAGGCGACCACGCCCAGCCGCTCGCCGGCCGGCGAGCGGCGAAGTGCCAGGGTGTATGCGACGTCCCTGAGCGGCACCTGCCCGCCCGCACCGTCCAGCCAGTCGGCCAGCCGTGTCGCAGCGATCCGCAGCGCCGACGGGGAGGCCGCCGACAGGACAAACACGCGCTGCTGAGCCTTGTCGCCCGTCAGAGTTCGGCCGTGAACGGTAATCCGCGGGTCCGAGATGGGCCGCCGCACGGACTCCGGTGCCTCTTCCAGGAGCACGTGGGCATTGGTCCCGGAGATTCCGTACGAGCACACCGCCGCCGACCGGACCGCACCCGGCACCGGCCACGCATCGACCAGCTCGGTCGGCACGAACAGCCGTGAACCGGAGCCGGTGGGGATGGAGGGATGCCAGGCGGTGAAGTTCTGGTTGGGTGCGATCTGCCCGTGGCGCAGACACTGCACCGCCTTGATCAGCCCGGCCAGGCCCGAGGCGGGCTCGGAATGCCCGATGTGCGTCTTGACCGACCCCAGCGCGCACCTCCCTTGGCCCTGCCCGTAGACCGCGTTGATCGACGTGTATTCGATCGGGTCGCCGACGTAGGTGCCGGGCCCGTGTGCCTCCACCAGTCCCACCGTGCCCGGGTCGATCCCGGCGCGGGCCACCGCGGCACGGAACACGTCCTGCTGGACCAGCGTGGACGGAGCGGTCATCCGCTCGGACTGCCCGTCCGCGTTGACTGCCGATCCCCGGATCACCGCCAGCACCCGGTCACCGTCGCGTACCGCGTCCTCCAGCCGTTTGAGCAGCACCACACCGGCGCCCTCACCGCGCACATATCCGTCCGCACGCTCGTCGAAGGCGTAGCACCGCCCCTTGCGCGACAGCAGCCATTCGGCCTCGTAGTGCAGCCACTCCGGCGACGGCATCAGCAACGCCGCCCCGGCCAGCGCGGCATCACAGTCACCTGCTGCCAGGGCACTGCACGCCACGTGCACCGACACCAGTCCGGAGGAGCACATCGTCTCCACCACCATCACCGGCCCGCGCAGGTCCATGGCGAACGCCACCCTCCCGGCCGCGTTGGCCGGGAAGTTCCCAAAGGCGTAAACGACGTCCGGATAGTCCTCGACCGGCCGGGCATCCCGCAGCAGGTTGTCGGCGGCGTACATGCCCAGGTACACCCCTGTGCGCGACCCCCGCAGCCGGGCAACAGGGACCCCGGCATGCTCCACCGCCTCCCACGCGGTCTCCAGCAGCAGCCGGTGCTGCGGATCCACCGTGGCCGCCTCCAGCATCGCCACGGACAGAGCCTCCGGCTCCCAGGCCCAGATGTCCCCATCGACGAAGCAGCCGCGGTCATAGCGCTCGGCGTCATCCGGGTGCTGAAACGCCTTCAGACGCCGGGCGTCCCACCGGTCCGCAGGGACCCGGCTGACCGTGTCCCTGTCCTCCAGCAGAAGGTTCCACAGCCCCGCAGCCGACTCCACCCCACCCGGGAACCTGCACCCGATGCCGATGATCGCGACCGGTACCTGCCTCGACACTGCCATGCCCAGCCCCCTACTCCGCGATCGCTGTGCTGTGGACGAACCGGACGACCGGCATGCACCGCCCCTTTCACCGGCCGCGTGCCATCCCTGAGGTCTTCAACCCGCCACCTGGTACTCGGGCCGGACGCCGTGCGGTCTACACCGCCCCCGGGTCCGGGTAGAACTGGCTTGCCCAGTGGCGCAAGGAGCCGATGGGACCGTCACCCTTGGCCAGCCGGGGGCGCGGCTCGTACCGGCTGTAATGCCAGATGGGGCCATCTTTTGCGACGTCCTTGGCTGTGCTCCACAGGGCGGCCTGGTTCACTGCGCTTGCGAGAACTTTCAGCGGTACACGGGCCGTCCGGCCGCCGGGAAGCAGGGGCGGGCGGATCGCGACCATTGTGAGGACGCGGACCCGGACTCGGCCGGGATCGGTCGGGACGGGCAGGAGAGCTGCGAGGACGTGGACGGAGTCTCCCAGCCGGGCGGTGACGACCCCTGCCCCCAGGGCCCTGCCGTGTACCGATGTCTCCGAGGCGAGGGTGCGGCCGCCGGCCCACCGACGAGTGAGCCGATACCGGGCGGTGAAGTCCACTCCGTCGAAAGCAGGCGGGGTGATGACAGTGCAGGCCGCCTGGTGGAGTGCTCCCAAATGCCCGATGTCGATGAAGTTCTCGGTCACCATCTGGACGTGGCCGTTGAAGTCGGCGCTGACCCACCGCGGAGCGCTGACGCTCCCTTCCATGGCGGGAAGCTCCAACGGCTGCCAGGCGGGAGGCGTGCCGTGGTGGCCGTACCACACCCAGATCAGGCCGTTCTGCTCACGGACGGGCAACAGGGCCAGTCGAGCCCGGGGAGCGGACGTTCCGTAGCCGGTCCGCACGCACACGCCGTCAGGGGCGAAGGCGAAGCGGTGGAAGGGACAGACGAGATCGTCACCCTCCACCCTGCCGCCCACCCCAAGATGAGCCCCGAGGTGCGGGCAGTAGGGACGGATTGCCCTGGGACTGCCGTCGCGAAGCCGGTAGAGCACTGCGTCTTCGCCGGCCAGCCGCCGCGTGATGAGCCGGCCCGGGGCCACCTCGTCGGACGTCGCGAGGCAGTACCAGCCTTCGGGGCAGGGCAAGGCGGTGGCGAGGTCCGGGGACGGTGTCGGTGAACTGGGCGTGCGCCTGCTGAAGGTGATACGAACCATGGGCCGTCATCCTCGACATAGGGTTGTCCGTGTGGCGCCCTTAGCTAGCGTCTCAAGCCCTGCGATGCATCAGCCGTACCGCCCGGCAGCCACTACACCTACGACAATTCCGGGCGGACCGCCCCGCAGCACCGCCGACCGCCCACGGTCCCTCACCTCACCACCGGTCACAGGAGAGACCCCTCCG
This sequence comes from Streptomyces sp. SCA2-17, assembly GCF_044336695.1. Lineage (NCBI taxonomy): Bacteria > Bacillati > Actinomycetota > Actinomycetes > Kitasatosporales > Streptomycetaceae > Streptomyces > Streptomyces sp. SCA2-17. The sequence continues at coordinate 419,778 of NZ_CP117521.1, read as the reverse complement.
CCCCGAAGCGACGCAGACCGCTGCCTGGTACTTGGGGTCCAACACCGTGAGTTCTATACCGCTCCCCTCGGCGCACCCGAACAAGCCTGCTTAGGGGGCGCGCTTATCGGAAAGGGCGCCCCACGGCACTGCACATGCACAGGAGCCTAGTTCGAGTGACAGCGCTCCTCCAGCGCTCAAATGCGCCATCAAAAGTAGCCGCTGCAAATGCCGGATTCCTGTGGCAGCCCCTAGGCTGAATACCTGCGCCTACTGTTGTCATCAGGCGGCTTTTGAGCTCACCGTGGATCCCGACGGGATCTTGGCCTGCAGGTCACGCTCCTCACACCCTTTCAGCCACGCATGTGCTCGAGCGTCGAATTCGGCCTGGTCACGATACGAATCCTCGGCAGTCCACTGCCCGGAGTGCACTCTCCGGTGATACACAACGTCGGACAGCAGCTCCCCGGCCGAGCGGGCACAGACGCCGATCAGGAACGTGTAGTCCTCCCCCTTGTGCAGACCGCCATGCCCGACTGCCCGCGCGAGGGGTGCCTCGGTCAGCAGCATGCAGTGCCCCAGTGGCGGCTTGCTGGCGAGCGGGTCCGGCCAGTACGCCAGTACCTCGCCGGGCGCGAGCGGCCCGACAGGGGTCGGGCACATCCACGTCGAAGGCTTCCGGACCCGGAGTCCCAGTCGGCCGACCGGCCAGCGACCCAGCGTAGCCCGGTGGCGATGGCGTGCTCGTTCCGGACGGCCAAGCTGCACGGGGGGAGCCGGTCGTCGTCCGCAAAGGCGCAGCGAGGTGCGTCGACGTAGTTCAAGGCGGCGTTGCGGGCGGGCGCCGGTCCAGGCCCGGGTCTGGCGATCACCTTGACCCGGGGGTCCTTCGTGATCGTGCGCGGGATGAGGTCAGGCTCGGCCCGCGGGCCGTTGGGCGCGACGACCCACTCCCAGGTGACGCCTTCCTGGGCGCGGAGGCCCTCGTAGAGCTCCTCGAGGAAGGGCAGGCGCGCGGGGTGCAAGCCCGTCGGGGTGATGACGGCGACGGCGGGCTGGACGGGGCGGGACATAGTTCTTCTCCGTGCTGATGGGGCGGCAGGGTGCGTACAGCGAGCCGAAGTTAGGCCGGAAGCCGGACAGGCTGCCGATGAGAGGCGTAGGGCGATCAAGTCCGATTCGCGGCAGGAAGCCTGTGTCGGTCGAGGTCACCTGATCGGTTATGGCATGCGTCACAGGGGCTGGCCGGTGCCGAAGTAGAATGAGACTCATGGCCCGGCTGAGGTATACGACAACTCCCTCTCGTCCAGTGGGGAGTTAAGCGACACGACCTGCAGGGGACACGGGGAGTGCCGGGATAAGCGACGGCAGAGGCTCAAGCCGGACAAGCACCGCGACCCCGAGCCCCAGCTCGACGCCAACCTCCTTGACCGTCACCGTCCCACCCGCCACCTGCACGATCGTCAGCATCCGCTGACGGTCACCGGGCAGAGGGAACGCCTCCGCCACCGCGCTGCGGCGGGGCACCTCGCTCTCTCCCGCCTCGCCCGGCACCTCGGGCGTCTTCACGGCACCCCGCTTGCACATTTGGCGGCCGGTGGACGCTTTACGTGGCAGAGGAGTCACCGAGGGTCCTCCGGGGCGTAGGGGAGAGCCGCCCCTGCTGCGGGTGAAGGGATTTGCTGATCGTGATGCCAGGTCACCTCACAGACGGCCTGATGGTCGCGCTGCTCACGCGGGTTTTCGGCCGTGATGCCCTGAGGGTGCTGGGGCGCGCCGCGGCCCGAGCGGTCTTATTATGCGATCCGGAGCTGGACACTCCGCACCATCGAGCGGGATCGCGCGGCGGGAGCCGGCGGCGGGGAGGGCGGGGGTGACGCCGCGGTCGCGGCGGCATCCGGATCCGATCGCTGTGTTACAGCCGCAGCTCCCGGCGGACTTCAGGGCCTTCCACGAGCTCTACCGGGGCCGCTACGTCCACTGGGCCCAGCTGTACCTCTCCAGCTGGGCGGATGCCGAGGAAGCAGTCGACACCGCCTTTGAACAGCTGTACTGCACCTGGTCGCACGTCCTGGAGAAGCCCAGCCCGCAGGCCTACGCGTGGCGCGTGGTGCGCCACCGGACCATCGACCTGGCCCGGGCCCGCGGCCGCCGGCCCGTCGTGGTCGACACCGCCGCCTTCGAGACCACCGGACTGGAGCACGCCTGCGACCCGATCGGCGAGCTGGAGATCAGCCTGGAGATCTACCAAGCCGTCAAAGCCCTCCCCGAGCGGCAGCAGGACGTGTTCGTCCTGCACCACGTCCTCGGCTACACGACTCGCGAGACCGCCGACGTCCTGGGCATCACCGAAGCCGGCGTCCGCTCCACCGCCCGCTACGCCCGCCACCGCCTCAGAAAAGCGTTCACTCCGGAGTGCGCCCCCGACACTGACGACCCGACCGAGGGAGGCCGAGGATGACCGAGCCCGTCGAGCGCCTGCTGGAGCACGCCCGCATCCAGCGCCCCCCCTACACCGGCACCCGCCAGGCCGAGGAGCGGCTGACAGCACGGATCGCCGCCCGCATGTGGCAAGGCGCCCTGCGCGTCGATGACGCGCTACTGCCCGCCCGCACCGCGGCCGCACGCTCAGCCGTGCGCCGCGCCCTGCCCCGGCGGGCCTTCCGGGAGAACCTGAGGGCCTTGTGCGAGAGCATCGCGGTGCAGGACCTGCACCGGCTGCGGGACTTCCTCGTCAGCCGCATCCCCGAACCGGACGGTGCCCTGGTCCTGGGCTGCGTCCTCCACCTCGCCCGCAGAGAGGACGGCGCCAGATTCTGGTGGCAGTTCGCCGCAGGCGCCGGCGACCTCTCCGCCGCCCTGTGCCTCTACCTCCACCACATGGCCCTCGGAGAAACCGACGAGGCGGACCTGTGGCACCGGCAGACCGACCTCGCCAACCGCCCCCGCGGCGAGGACACACGCCACGACCTGCGCGCCGTCCTGCGCTACATGATGGTCCAGCGCGGCTACGCCGGCCACGGCACCTCGCCGGCCGTCACCGCCGTCATCGCCTACGTCCCCGACGCCCTCGACGACGCCGACGACGCCGACGTCGAGCTCCCCCTGCCCGGCCCCGACTTCGCCGAACGGATCGAGGAGCTGACGGCCGGGACATCACCGAGGTGAACGGCAACGCAATGCGGCTCTTCTCCGGCGGCGACGACACCGGCCGCACCCCGCACCCCGTCCGGTGATCAGCCGGTCGAAGGCTGCACCCGGGGAGCACCTGGTCGTCCGGTGTGCCCGGCGCCGGTGCGGGGCCTGGACCGGCGCCCATGTCCGGTCACCCCCGGGGGAGGAACGGCGTCAGGCGTCCCGGCTCCGCGTTCCAGGCAGCTTGCGACTGCCCTGGTCAAAGGGCGTTTCCGCGTTCCTGCGTCCCGAAGTGCCTGGATTTGCTGGCGGTACGGACGGGGCGCCCGGCACGCTCGGGTCGTTCAAGTGCCGCGCCCACCGGACCGCGGGGGCGGGGCCGACGCCCCGATCAAAGGAGATTCGCATGCGGCGTCTTGCCACCACACTGGGAGTGCTCGGCGCGAGCGTCGCGCTCACGCTCGGACTGACTCAATCAGCCTCTGCCGCGACCGGGACCCTGATCATCAACGGTCGCATCCTTCAGAACCCCACCGGCTGCAACCGGAGCGAAGCTCCCGGCGATGCCGGCCTGGTCGCCAACTACACCGACAGCATCGCCTACGTGTACTCGGACCCGTTCTGCAAGGACTTCATCACCATCCTGATGCCCTTGCAGAACGCGCAAGTGGCGCACGCATGGTCTGTCCGCTACAACTGAGCGGCGCCCGGACAGCCCGGACGCCGCTGCCGGCCGGCTTCAGGCCGGTGAGGTGACCGCCGCCCGGCCGGGGGCGGAGGCGGTGCGGGTCACTGGGCCGGGCGGCCCACCAGTTTGCGGAGGAGGTCCTCCAGGGTGACCAGGCCGGCGAGCTTGCCGTCCTCGCCGATCACTCCGGCGAGGTGGGTGCCCGTGCCGCGCATCGTCGTGATGACGTCGTCCAGCGGCGTCGTCGCCGGGACCGTCGCGATGCGGCGCATCCGCTGGAGCGGGAAGGGGAAGTCCCGTGGCCGGGCGTCCAGGGCGTCCTTCACGTGCAGGTAGCCCAGGATGCGGCCCGCCGCGTCCACCACCGGGAACCGCGAGAACCCGGACTCGGCCGACAGCCGCTCCAGCCCCTCGGGAGTGACGCCCAGCGGCGCCGAGACGACCCGCTCGACGGGCGTGACCACGTCCTGCACCGGGCGCTTGCCCAGCACCAGGGCGTCGCGCAGCCGCTCCGTGGCCCGCGAGTCCAGCAGGCCGGCCGCGCTGGAGTCGGCGACGATCCGGGCGAGCTGGTCGTCCGAGTACGTCGCCGTCACCTCGTCCTTCGGCTCCACCCGCAGCAGCTTCAGCAGGGCGTTCGCGAAGGCGTTGATGGCGAAGACGAACGGGCGCAGCGCCCGCGCCAGGGTGACCAGCGGCGGGCCGAGCCGCAGGGCGGTGCGGACCGGCTCGGCCAGGGCGATGTTCTTCGGCACCATCTCGCCGAACAGCATGTGCAGGTACGTCGCCACGGCCAGCGCGATGACGAACGAGATGGGGTGGACCAGGCCGTGCGGCACGCCGAGCACGTCGAAGACGGGCTCCAGCAGGTGGGCGATCGCGGGCTCGGCGACGACACCCAGGACCAGGGTGCACAGCGTGATGCCGAGCTGGGCCGCGGCCATCAGCGCCGAGATGTGGCGCAGGCCCCACAGGACGCTGCGGGCGCGCCGGTCGCCCCGGTCGGCGTACGGCTCGATCTGGCTGCGGCGCACCGAGATGAGGGCGAATTCCGCGCCCACGAAGAAGGCGTTGACGACGAGCGTCGCCAGGCCGATCAGAAGCTGGACGAAGGTCATCGGCCGCCCTCCCCGGTGGCCTCGGAGCCGGAGCCGGAGCCCGAGGCGGAATCAATGCCGGTCCCTGTGTCCGTGGGCGGTCCCGTCAGGCGGACCCGGGCCGCGCGGTGACCGGTCGCGTCGACGACGTCGACGCGCCAGCCCGCGACCTCCACGGTGTCGCCCCGGCCGGGGATCCGGCCGAGCTCGGTCGCCACGAGGCCGGCCAGGGTCTCGTACGGGCCGTCCGGCGCGTGCAGCCCGATGATCTCCAGCTGGTCGGTGCGGGCCGCGCCGTCCGCGTCGTACAGCGGGCGCCCCGCGGCGTCCGTGCCGGCGGGCGCGAGGTCGGGCACCTCGTGGGGGTCGTGCTCGTCGCGGACCTCGCCGACGACCTCCTCCACGATGTCCTCCAGGGTGACGACGCCGGCGGTGCCGCCGTACTCGTCGATGACGACGGCCATGGTGCGCTTGCCCGACAGCCGGTCCAGGAGCCGGTCCACGGTCAGCGACTCGGGCACGAGCAAGGGCTCGCGCAGGATCGAGGCGACGGGGTGGCGGGGTCGGCGGTCGGCGGGTATGGCCAGGACGTCCTTGATGTGGGCGACGCCGACGACGGTGTCGAGGTTGTTGCGGTAGACGGGGAAGCGGGACAGGCCGGTCGCGCGGGTGGCGTTCGCGACGTCCTCCGCGGTGGCCTGGGCGTCCAGGGCGATGACCTGGACGCGGGGCGTCATCACGTTCTCCGCTGTCAGGTCGGCGAGGCTCAGGGTCCGCACGAACAGCTCGGCGGCGTCCGCCTCCAGGGTGCCCTCCTTGGCGGAGTGGCGGGCGAGCGCGGCCAGCTCCTGCGGGCCGCGCGCGGAGGCCAGCTCCTCGGCGGGCTCCAGGCCCATCCGGTGCAGGGTGCGGTTCGCGGTGTTGTTCAGGTGCCGGATCAGCGGGCGGAAGGCGGCGGAGAACGCGCGCTGCGGGCCCGCGACCCGCTTGGCGACCGGCAGCGGCCGGGAGATCGCCCAGTTCTTCGGGACGAGCTCGCCGACGACCATCAGCACGACGGTGGACAGCACGGTGGCCAGCACCAGGGCCGTCGTGGAGGCCGCGCCGGCGCCGAGGCCGATCGCCTCCATCGGGCCCGTGAGCAGCGCCGCGATGGACGGCTTGGAGATCATGCCGATGATCAGACCGGTGACGGTGATGCCGAGCTGGGCGCCGGAGAGCTGGAAGGTGAGGCTGCGCACGGCCTGGATCGCGCCCGCCGCGCCGCGCTCGCCGTTCTCGGCGGCGCGCTCGAGGTCGGCGCGCTCGACGGTGGTGAGCGAGAACTCCGCCGCGACGAAGACGGCGCAGGCCAGGGTCAGCAGCAGGGCGACCACCAGCAGGACTACCTCGGTCATCGGTTCACCTCCGTCCCATGATCGGACGAAGGGACGGGGACCGCGCGATGTCGACTGCGGGGACTACTGGGAGGCTCGCCCATGGGCGGACGCTCACACCTTTCATGTTGTACGGGAAGCTGTCCCCCCATGGTAAAGGACGGGCAAAAGGGCCCGGTGTCCTTTTTGCCGACGTCTAGCGGAGCTCCTCGATCACCGGAGCGAACGCCTCCATCGAGGGCTCCAGGACCGTGAAGTACGTGAAGCCGAACCGCTCGCGGTGGGCCCGCACCTGGTCCGCGATGTCCTTGACCGAGCCGGCCAGCAGCACCGGGTGCGCCAGCAGCTCGTCCTCGGTCAGGCCGGGGGCCTGCGCGAGCAGCTCGCGGGCGGCGGCGCGGCGGTCGCCCACGACGACCCGCTGCACGAGGATGTTGAGCTCGGCGGGCTCGGGCCGGTCCGCGGCGAAGCCCTGGTAGCGGGCCACCCGCTCGCCCAGGACCGCGGGGGAGACGGGCCGGATGGCGCCGCTGTCGTCCGTCGTCGCCCCCGAGAACGCGGCGATGTCCGCGTACCGCGCGGCGAGCCGCAGCATCCGGTCGCCGTTGCCGCCGAGGAGCAGCGGCGGGCGGGGGTCCTGCGCCGGCCGCGGCGCGTGCTCCGGATCGCCGAGAAACCGCTCCAGCTCGCGGACCGTGTGCTCCAGGTGGTCCACGCGCTCGCGCGGCGAGCCGAAGGGCAGGCCCGCGAGGTCGTGCTCGGCCTTCACGTAGCCCGCGCCCAGGCCCAGCTCCAGGCGGCCGCCGGTGAGTTGGTCCGTCGTGGCCGCCTCGCGGGCCAGCATCGCGGGGTTCCACAGGCCCGCGTTGAGCACCATGGTGCCCAGGCGCGGGCGCTCGGTGGCCTCGGCGGCGGCGACGAGGGACGGGAACGGCGCGGGCATCCCGAGGTGGTCGGGCACGAGGATCACGTCGTACCCGAGGGCCTCGGCGCGGCGGCACTTCTCGCGCCATGCGGTGGCGGAGCCGGGGGAGAGCATGTTGACGGCGAAACGGAAGGGGAAGGGGAAGGGGTTCATGATCCAAAGATAGCGGAGGCTTCCTCCGCTTCGTGCTCGCTTTCGCTGTCGCGCCGGGGCGGTGTGAGAGGGCTCACGCGTGACCGTCCGCCGGGCCGGCCGGGTCGGTCACGGACGGCCGTCTGGCCACGCCCAGCACGCAGGGGGAGGCCGGGGTCGGCACGCGCGTCTGCGGGACCCGCAGCCGGCTGTACGTGCCGAGCTCGAACCCCGCCGCCTCGATCGACGCCAGCGGATCCCGCGCCGTGTGACACCCGCCGAACAGCACCGGCCAGACCGTCCGGTCCAGCGCGTGCTGCGTGACCGCCAGCGCCAGGCCCTCGGCCCGCCCGTGCTCGAAGAACCGCAGCTCACCGCCCGGCCTGAGCACCCGCCGCAGCTCCGCCAGCGCGCGCCGCACATCCCGTACGGAACACAGCACCAGCGACGTCACCGCCGCGTCGAACGCCTCGCTCTTCACCGGCAGCGCCTCGGCCGCGCCCGGCACCACGTCCACCGGGACGCCCGCCCGCACCGCCGCCTCCACCGCGATCCTGCGCAGGCCGCGCTCCGGCTCGATCGCCACCACCTCGGAGACCGTCGGCGGGTAGTACGGGAAGTTCAGGCCGTTCCCCGCGCCGATCTCGATCACCCGGCCCGACAAGCCGGCCAGCAACTCGCGGCGGTGCGCGCCCACACCGGCCCGCTCGTCGATGACCGGGCTCACCTTGGCGTAGAAGCGGGCGAAGACCGGATGGTGCACGGCGTCGTGCGGCAACCTGGTGCTCCGAAGCGGCGGCATGGCACACACCCCTTTCCGGGGACGACGGCTACCGCGATTGTTCCCCCGCCGGCCCGGCCCGCACCGTCGGCGCGCCGCAAGCTCCGCCGCGGCCGCGGCAGTTGGGGCGGGCGGTGTGTGTGGGACGGCCGGGACGGGTGGGGTCAGCGGTGGGATGCGGTGAAGCCTGCGGCGTCCCAGGTGCCGGACAGCTTCGGCGCCAGCCAGGCGGGTGCCGCCGTGCGGAAGCCCTCCGGCGGGAGGGCTCCCGCCCCCTCCGGGACCGCGCCCAGCAGCGGGGCGCCGGCCGCCTCCGGCAGGTCGGCCAGGTTGCAGCGCATCGCCAGGTCCGGGGCGGCCGGCCAGCTGCCGATCACCACGCCCTCGCAGCGCAGGCCCCGGGCGCGCAGCGCCTCCGCGGTGAGGGCCGTCGTGTTGAGAGTGCCGAGGCCGGCCTGCGCGACGACCAGGACGGGGGCCGCCAGCAGGTGAGCTACGTCCGCGAGGGTCGCGCCCTCCTCGTCCAGGCGGACGAGGAGCCCGCCGGCGCCCTCGACGAGGACCAGGTCGTGGCTCTCCGCGAGCCGCGCGGCCGCCTTCACGATCTCCGGCGGGCGGACGGGGGCGAGGCCGGCCCGGGCCGCGGCCGTGCCCGGCGCGAGCGGCTCGGGGAACCGCGCGAGCTCCTCCCCGGTCACCCCGTCCCCCGCGAGGCGGTGCACCTCGGCGACGTCCCCGGGCTCGCCCGGCGCGACCCCCGTCTGCGCGGGCTTGAGCACGGCGACGGAGCGGCCCGCGGCTCGCGCCGCCGCCGCGAGGGCCGCGGTGACGATGGTCTTACCGACCTCGGTGCCGGTCCCGGTAACGATGAGTACGGTCATGAATGTCCTCAGCCTTCTGTCTCATGGTCCTGGTTACCGGCCGAGGGCTGTCCGGCACCGCCGGGCTGCGCCGTCTCGGCCGAGCGACGCTGCGGCGGAGAAAGGACGCGCAGCAGCGCCGCGTTCCTCCGCCGCAGCCGTGATCAGCCACCGTGACGGTGTCCGGCGGTGCCGGACGGGCCTGCCCGGTGACCCGGGCAGCGGGGGCCCGGTGCCCCCGCCGCGGCCGCGGCCCGCGCTACGCCACGCTCGCCGCCGCGCAGACCGCCCCGCACACCCGAGCCACATCCTCGTCGGACGTCACGTACGGGGGCATCACGTACAGCAAGTCGCGGAACGGCCGCAGCCAGACGCCCTCGCGGACCACTGCCCGCGTCGCCGCCGCGACGTCCACCTCGTGGTCGAGCTGGACGACGCCGATCGCGCCCAGGACGCGGACGTCCCGTACGCCCGGCAGTTCCGCCGCCTCCGAGAGGCCGTCCCGCAGGCCTGCCTCGATCCGCTTGACCTCCGTCTGCCAGTCCTGGCCCAGGAGGAGGTCGATCGAGGCGTTGGCGACGGCCGCGGCGAGTGGGTTGCCCATGAACGTCGGCCCGTGCGCCAGCACCGGCACCTCGCCCCGCGAGATGCCGTCGGCGACCCGCGACGTGCACAGCGTCGCCGCCATCGTCAGATAGCCGCCGGTCAGCGCCTTGCCGAGGCACATCACATCGGGCGTGACCCCGGCGTGCTCGGCCGCGAACAGCCGGCCCGTACGGCCGAACCCCGTGGCGATCTCGTCGAAGACGAGGAGCACGTCGTGCTCGTCGCACGCGTCCCGCAGGACCCGCAGCAGCACGGGATCGTGGAAGCGCATCCCGCCCGCCCCCTGCACCACCGGCTCGACGATGACCGCCGCGAGCTCGTGGGCATGGGCCGCGAGCGTCTCGCGCAGGTGCGCCGCGTACGCCGCGACGGCCTCCGGGCCCTCGGACAGCGCCGGCGGCGTGTCCGCGAAGACGTGCTTCGGGAGCGCCCCGGACCACAGCTCGTGCATCCCGCCGTCGGGGTCGCACACGGCCATCGGCTGCCACGTGTCCCCGTGGTAGCCGCCGCGCCACGTCATCAGCCGCCGCTTCTCCGGCCGTCCGGCCGAGCGCCAGTACTGCAGGCACATCTTGATGGCCACTTCGACCGACACCGAGCCGGAGTCGGCGAGGAAGACGTGTTCCAGCCCCTCGGGGGTGATCTCCACGAGCCGTGCGGCAAGCCGCACGGCGGGCTCGTGGGTGAGCCCGCCGAACATCACATGGCTCATCCGCCCCAGCTGCGCCTGCACGGCCTCGTTGAGGACGGGGTGGTTGTAGCCGTGGACGGCGGACCACCACGAGGACATGCCGTCGATCAGCTCGCCCACGCCCCAGGCCGGCTCGGCGAGCCGCAGCCGCACGCCCGACGCGGACGCGACGAGCAGCGGCTCCTGGCGGCCCGGCATCGGACCGTAGGGGTGCCACACGTGCTGCCGGTCGAGGGCGAGGAGCTCACCGGGGGTAAGCGGCTCAGGCATTGGGCGGCAGGTCCGTGCCCGCGCCCCGGCGCCGCACGGCGACCAGGTCGGTCCGCGCGTCCTGGCCGGCGCCGACGGCCTCGGTCACAGGGGCCCCGGTCACAGGGGCCTCGGCCTCAGGAGCCGCAACCGCTGCCGCGACCGCGGCAGGGGCAGCGGCCGAGTCGTCCCCGCAAGGCCCGCACGACCCCCCGCCGCAGCCCGCTCCGGCGACGTCCGCCCGGTGCGCCGGCAGCGTCGTCGTGCCCGCGCCCTCGACCTCGAACCCGGCGTCCGCGATCATGTCCAGGTCGGCCTTGCCCTCCTGGCCCTCGCTGGTCAGGTAGTCGCCGAGGAAGATCGAGTTGACCAGGTGCAGGGCGAGCGGCTGCATCGTCCGCAGGTGCACCTCGCGCCCGCCCGCCAGCCGGACCTCCACGTCCGGGCACACGAACCGCACCATGGCGAGGATGCGCAGCGCCCGCTGCGGGGTGAGGTTCCACTCCTTGGCGAGCGGCGTGCCCTCGAACGGGATGAGGAAGTTGACCGGCACCGAGTCCGGGTCCAGCGCGCGCAGCGAGAAGACGACGTCGACGAGGTCCTCGTCGCTCTCGCCCATGCCCGCGATCAGCCCGGAGCAGGCGGACATGCCCGCCGCCTGGGCCTGCTGCACGGTGTCGACGCGGTCGGCGTAGGTGTGGGTGGTGGTGATGCCGCCGTAGGTGGCTTCGGAGGTGTTGAGGTTGTGGTTGTACGCGTCGGCGCCCGCGGCGCGCAGCCGCTCGGCCTGGCCCGCGGAGAGCAGCCCGAGGCACGCGCACACCTCGACGTCCTCGTTCTCCTCCTTGATCGCCTCGATGGTCTTCGAGACGCGGTCGATGTCCCGGTCCGTGGGCCCGCGGCCGCTCGCGACCAGGCAGACCCGCTTCGCGCCGCCCGCGACGCCGGCCGCGGCGGCCTTGGAGGCGTCCTCCGGCTTGAGCCAGGTGTACTTGAGGATCTCGGCCTTGGAGCCGAGCCGCTGCGAGCAGTACGAGCAGTCCTCGGGGCACAGCCCCGACTTCAGGTTGACGAGGTAGTTGAGCTTCACCCGGCGCCCGAACCACTTGCGGCGCACCTTGCCGGCCGCGGCCACCACGTCGAGCAGGTCGTCGTCGGAGGTCGCCAGCACGGCGAGCGCCTCTTCACGGCTCGGCAGCTCGCGCCGCAGCCCCTTGTCCACCAGCGTGTTCAGCAGGTCCATGGCGGTGATCCTCGCTCACGGGGCGCCCTTGGCCAAGGTAGGGATTACACAACACGGGCGGTTTGATGTGTGTGTATTGCCACACCCTGACCAGGAGTGACGGCCGCTACGTTCTAGAGAGGTTCTATCCGGGCTCCACAGATCGCTCTGCGGAACATCCCGCGGAACGCTCTGCGGAGCGCTCCGTGGAACCGGCCCCCCAGCCCCCTGAAACGCGAACGCGAAGGACGGCCGCATGCCCCAGGACGACGCCTTCGGGTGGATCGACGCGCACCACGAGCGGCGCCTGGCGGCCGGCCTCGTACGGACCCTGCGCCCGCGGTCCGCCGACGCGCCGCTGGTGGACCTGGCGGGCAACGACTACCTCGGCCTCACCCGCCACCCGGAGGTCACCGAGGCCGCCGCCGCGGCCGCCCGGGAGTGGGGCGCGGGCGCGACCGGCTCCCGCCTGGTCACCGGAAGCACCGCCCTGCACGCCCGGCTGGAGACGGAGCTCGCCGCGTTCTGCGGCTTCGAGGCCGCGCTCGTGTTCTCCTCCGGCTACACCGCCAACCTCGCCGCCGTCACCGCCCTCGCCGGGCCCGCCGGCGGCGTCGACGGCGCCCTGCTCGTCTCCGACGAGGGCAACCACGCCTCGCTCATCGACGGCTGCCGGCTCGCCCGCGCCGAGAAGGCGATCGTGCCGCACGCCGACCCCGACGCCGTCCGCAAGGCCCTCGCCGCGCACGCCGGCCGCGCCCTGGCCGTCACCGACTCCGTCTTCTCCGTCGACGGCGACGCCGCCCCGCTGACCGCGCTCGCCGCGGCGTGCCGCGAGCACGGCGCCGCGCTGCTCGTGGACGACGCGCACGGGCTCGGCGTCCTCGGCGAGGGCGGCCGCGGCGCGGTGCACGCGGCGGGCCTCGCGGGCGCCCCGGACGTCGTCGCCACGGTCACCCTGTCGAAGTCGCTCGGCAGCCAGGGCGGCGCGGTGCTCGGCCCCGCGCGCGTGATCCGGCACCTCGTGAGCAACGCCCGGACGTTCATCTTCGACACCGGCCTCGCCCCGTCGGCGGCCGCCGCTGCGCTGGCGGCCCTCACCGTGCTGCGCCGCGAGCCGCAGCGCGCGGCGCGGGTCCGGGAGATCGCCGCCGCCCTGCACGGCAGGTTCGTGGCGGCGGGCTTCGAGGCGGTACGGCCCGACGCGGCGGTGGTGTCCGTCCGCGCGCCCTCACCGGAGGCGGCGGTGCGCTGGGCGGCGGACTGCCGGGAGGCCGGGTTCGCGGTCGGCTGCTTCCGGCCGCCGTCCGTGCCGGACGGCATCTCGCGGCTGCGGCTGACCGCCCGGGCGGATCTGTCGGACGCGCAGGTGACGGCGGCGGCCGACGCGATCGTACGGACCGCGCCGGCCGCCTCCTGACGAGCCTGGAAAACCAGAGAAAAAGAGCCTTACCGGTTCAGAGCGGGCCGGGCCCGCCGTCGCGCAGTCCTTCGACGAAGCATGTCCACGCGGCGGAGCGGAAGAGGAGCGCGGGACCGCTCGCCCGCTTGGAGTCGCGCACGGCGAGGAGCCGGCCGGGGAGCGGTCCGGCCGTCTCGACGCAGTTGTTGTAACCGGTGCTGTAGCTGCTGCGCCGCCACGAGGCGCCGCGGAGAAGCGAAGGGGCGGCAAGTACGTACCGAGGCATTGCGGACATGGTGCCTCCTTACGCGCCGTCGTTGATCCCGGCGATGAATTCCAGTGAGTTCTCGTGCGAGAGCGCGTGTTCGCGCAGCGTCGTGAAGGCCGCGCCGTACGCCCGGAGGTCTTCTTTCCGCTCCAGGTAGAGGCTACTCGTCAAGTGGTCGAGAACCACCACGTCCAGATCAGCAATGCGCGGAAATGAGAAAATAACAAAAGGCCCGGTGATGCCGATATGGCCGCCGCTGGAGAACGGCAGGACGTGCAGCCGCACGTGTCCCAGCGACCCCGTCTCCACCAGGTGCCGCAGCTGTCCGGCCATGACCTCCGGCCCGCCCACCTCATGGCGCAACACCGCCTCGTCCAGCACGGCGCACACTTCCAGCGGCCGCTCGCCCCGCAGCACCGCCTGCCGCGCCATGCGCACCCGCACCAGCTCCTCGACCTGCTCCGGAGCGGGATCGCCCAGCGCCGCGCGGGTCACGGCCCGGGCGTAGGCGGGCGTCTGGAGCAGGCCGGGCACCACGGTGGTCTCCAGCGTGCTTAACCGTGACGCCTCCGACTCCAGGCTGATGAAGTCCAGATAGGCGGGTGGCAGCCGGTCGCGGTAGGCGTACCACCAGCCGCGCCGGGCCCCCGCCCCCTCGCCCGGCACGGGCGACCCCGCCCCGCACAACGCCCCCAGCAGTGCGCGCAGTTCGGGGTCGGTGACCCCGTAGGCGTCCAGGAGCCGTGCCACGTCCGCCGGTTTCACGCCACTGGCGCCCGTCTCGATCCGGCTGACCTTCGACTGGTGCCAGCCCACCGCGCGCGCGGCCTCCAGGCTCGTCAGCCCGGCCAGTTCGCGCTGGCGGCGCAGCTCCGCCCCCAGCTTGCGACGGCGCACCGCCGGTCCGTAGCGCATTCGGCCCTGCCCTCCCCTAGATCACTGCCACTGTCACTGTCATACGTCAGTGTCAATAGCCCAGTGTGCCGGGCGAATACGGTCGCTCGTCGTAGAGTTCACCGCTTTGAGCGACAGATATATGCATATCTTGGTGGATCGCACGCATCACAGGCGTTATCAGTGGCAGTCTGTCGAGACATCGGCTGAAAGGGCCACCACCATGGCAGACCACCAAGAAGCCACCGTCACCCTGCCGAGCGCTCCCGGCTCGGTCTCCACGGCGCGGCGCTACGTCGCGGAGGTGCTGGCCGACTGGGGACTGCCGGGCGGGACGGACACCGCCGAGACCGTGCGCCTGATCGTCTCGGAGCTCGCCACCAACGCCGTGCAGCACACCCGGGGCCAGTCGCCCACCTTCACCGTGGACGTCCGCCTCGACCGCGACCAGCAGCTGCGCATCGGGGTCACGGACAGCCACCCCCGCTTCCCCCGGCGGCTGCCCGCCGCGGCCCAGCAGGACAACGGCCGCGGCATGGTGATCATCCGCTGTCTCACCGCCGAGTACGGGGGGCGGCTGTTCTTCACCCCGACCTCCGACGGCGGCAAGACGGTGTGGATCTCCCTCCCCTGGACCGTGCCGGTCAGCGCCGAGCGCTGAACTCCCCTCCGGCCGGCCAGGCCCCCCGCACGGGGTGCGGGGGGCCTCGGGCCCTCTCGGGGCGGTGACGGGCCTGTCACCGGTGAGCGGTTACGGGCCTGGCGTCGGCGCGGGGGATCAGCCGACGCGGCCGTAGCGCACGCTGTTGGTCCAGATCCGCTCCAGGCGGACGACCGCGCCGGTCTTGGGCGCGTGCCAGATCCTCCCGTCCCCGGCGTATATCCCGACGTGGTAGATGCCGCGCCCGGAGACGAAGAAGACCAGGTCGCCGACCTCGCGTGCGGACCGCGGGATGTGCTGCGTGCTGTTGTACTGCTGGGCGGCGGTGCGGGGCAGCGATTTGCCGGCCCGCTTGAAGGAGTAGAGCGTCAGGCCCGAGCAGTCGAACCGGTAGGGTCCGGTCGCTCCCCACTGGTACGGGGAGCCCTGCTTCGAGGCCGCGATCCGCAGTGCCATGGTGGAGACGGAAGACGCCTCCGCCTCTGCCGCGCCGCCCGGTGCCAGGACCGTGGCCCCGACGGCGGCGAGAGTGAGGGCCGATGCGGCACCGGCCCTGGACAGCTTCGACGGACGTTTGTGCGCGCCCATGCGCTAACCCTTCGTCAGCCGCCTGTGAAGGATGACCTGTCGGGTTCGGGCAGGCGAAGGTTGCCCGGCCGCCGTCAACGGCTTCACCCCAAGGGCCGACCGCACTACTCTTGGTCGTCCCACCACTCTTGGGTCCTCCATCCCTGCCGTGCACCTAAGTCGACCCGGCATCCCGTCGGCGGCAGGGTTCGGCGTCCGCCGGGACCGCCCCGCCGGGGTGGCGGGGTCTTGTCGTCGCAGGGATCTTGGCGCAGCCGCCGTGCCGATTCCGAGCGGATCCAGGGGTATGTGAGGCTGATCACTCTTGGGCAATTCCGGTGGACACAGGGCGAATTGACGGGGTCGGCGAAAGCCGGCTGAGGCGCTGGCCTGCGGCGGTTCGTACCCGGCCGGGCGCAATCCGGCCGTCCGCCCCAAATCGATCACCGCGCCCCGTCTACGCCGTGATCCTCCATGGGGCGGAGCCGGGTTTATTCGCGCGCGGAGCCCGGCCCCTCCGGCGCGCGTGGCGCGGAGATCCCTTCGCCCCCGGCGCTCTGCGCCGCGGGCCCGCACCGCCCGCGTCGGCACGGCCCGTTCACACCTCCCGTTCCCCGGCTTCGCACACGCCTGCGAACCGGGCCGCGGGCGCGCCGCGGCGACGGCCGCATGTGCGGTACCCGTAGCCGGCCGTACGTGTCGTGCGGACGGACGGCCATGATCCGGCCCAGAAGATCCAGTAGATGCATGCGACAGCCGGACCGGATGGCTATGGCCATGGCAACGCAAAGAGTCAGTTAACGCGTTGGAAAAGGTTGCGCCCTAATCTGCAATCCCTGGCCACCGACCGAAGAACCCCTGGTCAACACCGTGTTGAACTCGGGTTGCGGCCCGGTGCGGCCGGCCGGGACCCCCCGGGACGACAGTGAGGTGGGACATGCAACTCTCCCCGCGTGAGCAGGAACGCCTGCTCCTCCACGTGGCGGCCGACGTCGCCGCGCGGCGCAAGGCCCGCGGCCTGCTCCTCAACCACCCCGAGGCGGTGGCCCTCATCACCGTCCACGTCCTGGAGGGCGCCCGGGACGGCCGCACCGTCGCCGAGCTCATGTCCTCCGGACGCAAGGTGCTCACCCGGGACGAGGTCATGGAAGGCATCCCCGAGATGCTCCCCGACGTCCAGATCGAGGCCACCTTCCCCGACGGCACCAAGCTCGTCACCGTCCACGAACCCATCTGCTGAGGGGCGGACCCGATGATTCCCGGAGAGATCCTGCACGCCGCCGAGCCCGTGGCCCTCAACCAGGGCCTGCACCGCACCCGGCTCACCGTGCTCAACGCCGCCGACCGCCCGGTGCAGGTCGGCTCGCACTACCACTTCGCCGAGGCCAACCCCGGCCTCGACTTCGACCGGGCCGCGGCCCGCGGCAAGCGCCTCGACATCGCTGCGGGCACCGCCGTCCGCTTCGAGCCGGGCATCCCCGTCCAGGTCGACCTCGTGCCCATCGGCGGCAAGCGCATCGTCGAGGGCCTGCGCGGCGAGTGCGGGGGACCCCTCGATGAGTGAGCTCAGCCGCGTCGCCTACGCCGACCTCTACGGGCCGACCGCCGGCGACCGCATCCGCCTCGCCGACACCGGCCTCGTCGTCGAGATCGAGGAGGACCGCAGCGGCGGGCCCGGCCACGCCGGCGACGAGGCCGTCTTCGGCGGCGGCAAGGTCATCCGCGAGTCCATGGGCCAGTCCCGCGCGACCCGCGCCGACGGCGCCCCCGACACCGTCGTCACCGGCGCCCTCGTCCTCGACCACTGGGGGATCGTCAAGGCCGATGTCGGGATCCGCGACGGCCGCATCACGGGCATCGGCAAGGCCGGCAACCCCGACACCATGGACGGCGTCCACCCCGACCTCGTCATCGGCCCCGAGACCGAGGTCATCGCGGGCAACGGCAAGATCCTCACCGCCGGCGCCATCGACGCCCACGTCCACTTCATCTGCCCGCAGGCCGCCGACGAGGCCCTCGCCTCCGGCGTCACCACCCTGCTCGGCGGCGGCACCGGGCCCGCCGAGGGCAGCAAGGCCACCACCATCACCCCCGGCGCCTGGCACCTCGCCCGCATGTTCGAGGCGATGGAGGGCTACCCCGTCAACCTCGGCCTGCTGGGCAAGGGCAACACCGTCTCGTACGACTCGATGCGCGCCCAGCTGCGGGCCGGCGCCGTCGGCTTCAAGATCCACGAGGACTGGGGGGCGACGCCCGCCGCCATCGACGCCTGCCTGGCCGTGTGCGAGGAGAGCGGCGCCCAGCTCGCCATCCACACCGACACCCTCAACGAGGCCGGCTTCGTCGGCGACACCCTCGCCGCCATCGCCGGCCGCTCCATCCACGCCTACCACACCGAAGGCGCCGGCGGCGGGCACGCGCCCGACATCATCACCGTCGTCTCCGAGGCCAACGTCCTGCCCAGCTCCACCAACCCCACCCGGCCGCACACCATCAACACCGTCGACGAACACCTCGACATGCTGATGGTCTGCCACCACCTCAACCCGGCCGTGCCCGAAGACCTCGCCTTCGCCGAATCCCGCATCCGGCCGGGCACCATCGCCGCCGAGGACGTCCTGCACGACCTCGGCGCGATCTCCATCATCTCCTCCGACTCCCAGGCCATGGGCCGCATCGGCGAGGTCGTCCTGCGCACCTGGCAGACCGCCCACGTGATGAAGGAGCGCCGCGGCGCCCTGCCCGGCGACGGCCCCGCCGACAACGTCCGCGCCCGGCGCTACGTCGCCAAATACACCATCAACCCGGCCGTCGCGCAGGGCCTCGACCACGAGATCGGCTCCGTCGAGCCCGGCAAGCTCGCCGACCTCGTGCTCTGGGACCCCGCCTTCTTCGGCGTCCGGCCGCAGCTCGTCATCAAGGGCGGGCAGATCGCCTACGCGCAGATGGGCGACGCCAACGCCTCCATCCCCACCCCGCAACCCGTCCTGCCCCGGCCCATGTTCGGCGCCCACGGCCGCGCACCCGCCGCCAACTCCCTCAACTTCGTCACCCAGTGGGCCATGGACGACGGCCTCCCCGAACGGCTCGGGCTGGGCAAGCGGTTCGTTCCCATACGGTCCACGCGCGGCGTGACCAAGGCCGACATGCGCAACAACGACGCCCGGCCCAGGGTCGAGGTCGACTCCGACACGTTCACGGTCACCGTCGACGGCGAAGTCATCGAACCCCGTCCGGCTGCGGAGCTGCCCATGGCCCAGCGCTACTTCCTGTTCTGATGAGCACGACGACCGAACCCGCCGCGCCGGCTCCGAGGACGGGCGGCCTCGCCGCCCTCCTCGTCCTCGCCGACGGGCGCTTCCCCGCCGGAGGCCACGCGCACTCCGGCGGGGCCGAGGCCGCCGTCAAAGCCGGGCGGATCACCGACGGGTGGACCCTGGAGGAGTTCTGCCGGGGACGGCTGCACACCGCCGGGCTCACCGCGGCCGCCCTCGCCGCCGCGGCCGCCACCGGGCTCGACCCGCTCGCCCTCGACGACGCCGCGGACGCCCGCACCCCCGCGCCCGCCCTGCGCGCCACCGCGCGGCGCCTCGGCCGGCAGCTCATGCGCGCCGCCCGCGCCACCTGGCCCTCGGACGCGCTCGACGCCCTCTCCGCCGCCCGGCCGCGCGGCGCCCACCAGCCGGTCGTCCTCGGCCTCACGGCCCGGTCCGCCGGACTGGCCCCGCTGGACGCCGCCTACGCCGCCGTCTACGAGTCCGTCAGCGGTCCGGCGACCGCGGCCGTACGCCTGCTGAGCCTCGACCCGTTCGACGCGACGGCGGTCCTGGCGCGGCTCGCACCGGCGATGGACGCGGTCGCGGGCCGCGCGGTGGACGCCGCGCGGCGGGCCGGGGTGGAAGGCCCGGACGCCCTGCCGGCCTGCTCGGCACCACTCCTCGACATCACGGCGGAACTCCATGCGACCTGGCCCGTACGTCTGTTCGCAAGCTGATGCGTAAGCCGACGACGCGCCGGTCCGACGGCGCAGAACCGCGCGCGGATGACGCATTCCGCCGGGCTCTCGCCGCGGTGGCTTGTCGCCGTGGCGGCGGGATCTCTTTCGCCGGTGTCACGGCGGTCAAGGTCTTCCGCGCCGTCCATACGGCGCGAGGTCTCTTCCGCCGCGACGGCGACCAGCCACCACGTGGCAGCCCGGCGGTGCCGGACCGCCCCCGAACCCCCACCCATCACCGACCCCCCGGAGGGACCATGCACCTCGATCACCCCGAGACCTACCCCCACCGCCACACCTACAGCGCCGCTTCCCCCGTCCGCCCCGACGGCTCGCGCCGTGCTCTGCGGATCGGGCTCGGGGGCCCCGTCGGGTCCGGGAAGACGGCTACCGTCGCCGCGCTCTGCCGGGTCCTGCGCGACGAGTTGTCCGTCGCCGTCGTCACCAACGACATCTACACCCGCGAGGACGCGGAGTTCCTGCTGCGCAACGCCGTCCTGCCGCCGGAGCGGATCACGGCCGTGGAGACCGGGGCCTGCCCGCACACCGCCATCCGGGATGACATCTCCGCCAACCTGGAAGCCATAGAGGACTTGGAGGACACGGCGGGGCCGCTCGACCTCGTCCTCGTCGAGTCCGGCGGCGACAACCTCACCGCCACCTTCTCCAAGGGCCTGGTGGACGCGCAGATCTTCGTCATCGACGTCGCGGGCGGCGACGACATCCCGCGCAAGGGTGGCCCCGGCATCACCACCGCCGACCTGCTCGTCGTCAACAAGACCGACCTCGCCCCGTACGTCGGCGTCGACCTGGAGGGCATGGCGCGCGACGCGAAGGCGCAGCGCGGGGAGCTCCCCGCCGTGTTCACCTCCCTCGTCGCCGAGGGCGGCGTGGAGCCCGTCACGGCGTGGGTGCGCGCGCAGCTCGCCGCCTGGACCGCGGCGCCGTGACCACGGCCCTCGCCCCGGCGGGGCACGGCCTGCTGGCCTCGGCCCGGGTCGTCGCCGCGGCCGACGGCAGGGGCGGCACCGCGCTGCCCGTCCTCGACGGCGCCGGCCCGTTCGCGCTGCGGCGCCTGCGCTCCGTGGGGCACGAGGCGCGCGTGTGCCTGGTGGGCGCGATGAGCGCGCCGCTGGGCGGCGACGCCCTCGCGCTCTCCGCCGACGTGGGGGACGGCGCCGCGCTGCACTTCTCCACCACGGCCGCGACCATCGCCCTCCCGGGCCGTACGGGCGCGCCGGCCACGTACGACGTCCGCATCAGGGTCGGCGACGGCGCGGTGCTGCGCTGGCTTCCCGAGCCGCTGATCTCGGCACGCGGGGGCGAGCTGCGGATGACCACGGTCGTCGAACTCGCCCCGACCGCCCGCTTGGTGCTGAGGGAGGAGCAGATCCTGGGGCGCGCGGGGGAGCCGCCGGGGCGGCTGACGGCCCGGCTGACCGTCCGCCGCGGCGGGCGCCCGCTCTACGACCAGGAGCTGTCGTACGGTCCGGGCGCGCCCGGCTGGGACGGCGGGGCGGTCCTGGGCGGCCACCGGGCGGCCGGGCAACTCCTCGTCGTGGACCCGGCCTTCGCCGCGCGCCCGCCCGAGCCCCGGGCCCTGGGCCCGACGGCCGTCGTCGCCCCGCTGGCGGGCCCGGCCGCCGTCGTGAGCGCGGTCGCGCGGGACGGCCTGGAGCTCAGGACGCTGCTCGAAAACGGCCGCTTGGGAGTGGATTTCGGTATACAACACGATACGGATATTGCGGTACAGCGGTGACGAATGACGCCACTCGTGCCGCGCCATGTTTCGTCATTCTTACGGATTAGTAAAGAACACTCGTACGACCTGTCCATTATGGGATGGGAGACGAAAGGATCCCCTTGCAGCATGGCGATCTCTGCCGCTCCAAGCGGCATATCCAGCAGGGGGATTCCTACGTGAGACACACGTCAATACTCGGCGCGGCCGGCACCCTGGTGACCGGCGCGCTGGTGGCCGGGTTCCTGACCGCCCCGGCCGCCGGCGCGAGCGAGCGCGTGCCGGGCGGCGCCGCCGAGGCCCGCGGTGTGAAGACGGCCGCCGATCGCGCGGCCAAGACGGGCATCAAGTGGCAGGACTGCCCTGCTTCCTGGGGTCTCGAGAAGCCCATCCAGTGCGGCTACGTCACGGTTCCCGTGGACTACGCCAAGCCCGACGGGCCCACCATCAAGATCGCGGTGGACCGGGCCCGCTCCACCGGCACCGCGGGCGAGCGCCAGGGCGCCCTCCTCTACAACCCCGGCGGCCCCGGCGGCTCCGGCATGAAGTTCCCGCGCAGGATCACCACCAAGGCCCCGCTGTGGGCCAAGACCGCGAAGGCGTACGACTTCGTGGGCTTCGACCCGCGCGGCGTGGGCCACTCCGCCCCGATCTCCTGCATCGACCCGCAGGAGTTCGTCGCGGCCCCCAAGGCCGACCCGGTGCCCGACAGCGAGGCCGACAAGCGCGCGCAGCGCAAGCTGGCCCGCCAGTACGCCGACGGCTGCGCCGAGCGCAGCGGCAAGCTGCTGCCGTACCTCACCACCGCGAACACCGCGCGCGACGTGGACGTCGTCCGGGCCGCCCTCGGCGAGAAGAAGCTCAACTACCTGGGCGTCTCCTACGGCACCTACCTCGGCGCCGTCTACGGCACGCTCTTCCCGGACCACGTCCGCCGCCTGGTCGTCGACAGCGTCGTCAACCCGGACCGGGACAACATCTGGTACCAGGCCAACCTGGAGCAGGACATCGCCTTCGAGTCCCGCTTCAAGGACTGGGAGACGTGGGTCGCCAAGCACGACGACGTCTTCCACCTCGGCACCACCCAGGCCGGGGTCCAGAAGAACTGGGAGACGCTGCGGGCGTCCGCCAAGAAGAAGCCCATCGGCGGGGTCGTCGGCCCGGCCGAGCTGATCAGCTTCTTCCAGGGCGCGGCGTACTACGACACCTCGTGGGTCCCGGTCGCCGAGACCTGGAGCAAGTACGCCGCCGGTGACGAGAAGGCGCTCGTCGAGGCCGCCGGCCCCGACCTGTCCAACACCGCGGGCAACATCGCCGCGGAGAACAGCAACGCCGTCTACACCGCCGTCGAGTGCGCGGACGCCAAGTGGCCCACCAGCTGGGCCAAGTGGGACCGCGACAACACCCGCATCCACCGCCAGGCCCCGTTCATGACGTGGTCCAACGCGTGGATGAACCTGCCGTGCGCCACGTGGAAGGCCCCCCAGGGCAACCCCATCGAGGTCACCACGCACAAGGGCCTCCCGCAGACCCTGATCATCCAGAGCGAGCGGGACGCGGCGACCCCGTACGAGGGCGCCGTGGAGCTGCACAAGCGCTTCAAGGGCTCCCGCCTGATCACGGAGAAGGACGCCGGCTCGCACGGCGTCACGGGCGAGGCCAACCCCTGCGTCAACGCCCGCCTCGACGCCTACCTCGTCGACGGCAAGCTCGACGCCAAGGACGTGACGTGCGCCCCGCACGCCACCCCCGAGCCGCCGAAGGCCGCCGCGGCGAAGTAGCCCCACCGCAGCGCACCGTGGCGCCCCGGTCCTCCCGGACCGGGGCGCCACCTGCGTTGTTGCCGCCGTTCAGGTGCCGACGGGAGGGTTTCCGGCTGGATGACCATTTGATGAGCATTCTGCAAAGCTCGACGGTTCTCGGTGTTTTGGGCGGCCGTCCCTCGTAGCCTGTGCACATGCCCGTCAACCCGGACCTCACCCAGTCGCCCGAGGAGATCAACGACGCGATCCGTGCGTTCCTGGCCGCGCGCCGCGGCCGGATGCTCAGTGGTGAGGAGCGCAGGGCCTACGAGCGGTTGCGGGCGGAGTGGCTGGTGGCGGTGCGGGCCGGGGCGCGGGCGGCCGTGCCGTCCTCCTCGTGCGCGGGGGCGCAGTAGGGTGACTCCTCCCGCGGCCACCCGGGCGACCGCGCGGCGCGGCGGCTTGCCGGGCGCGGTCCGCGCGCGGTGGCCTTGACCCGGGCACCCCGCTCCAGGAGGCACCGATGTCCCTACCCCGTACCGCCGTGGCCGCCGCGGCGGCCTCCGCCGCGCTCCTGCTCCTCGCCGCACCGCAGGCTGCCGCGGACGGCAAGCCGGGCAGACAGGGCAAGCACGGCCGCGCCGACGGCGCCGACGGCCAGCTCTTCCTCTCCGTCTCCGGCGGGCAGAACACCTGGATCCGCGGGGTGCAGCTCAGCTGCCCGGACGCCGACGGCCACCACCCGCACGCCGCGGAGGCGTGCACGACGCTGCACAAGGCGAAGGGCGACCCCGGCCGGGTGACCGGCGCGGAGCACCGGTGCACCCGCCAGTACGACCCCGTGACCGCGGCCGCCGAGGGCGAGTGGAACGGCCGCCCCGTCGTCTGGCACAAGACGTTCCCCAACGCCTGCGCGCTCGACGTGGCGACCGGGCCCGTCTTCCGCTTCTGAGAAGCCTCTTCCGAACAGCTCCGGGCGGCCTCACGTCCCCCGGGCGACCAGCGTCCCTATCGTCAGCAGCGACAGCATCACCCACGCGAACCACAGCCAGCCGTCGCTGCCTATCGTCACCGAATACGCGGTGACCACGACGAGGCCTCCCACCGTCAGAGCCGCCATCGTCTTCGCCGATCCTGACATCCCCGCACCTCCTCACGGCGGCCCGGGAACGCGCCCACGCGCAAGGGCCGCGGCCAGGAGTCCATCGTCTCCCGGCCGCGGCCCCTGCCGCCAGATCCCGTGCGCGCGCCCCCGCGCGCGCCTCACGCGTACGCCCGCCCCTCACGTCTCCCGCGAGCGCAGCGAGGCGAGGTAGGCGTTGTACGCCTCCAGCTCCTTGTCGCCGTTGCGGTCCGCGGCGCGGTCCGAGCGCCGGGCCTGCCGCTGCTCGGAGCGGTACCACTGGTAGGCCAGCGCCAGCAGCACCACGACCGACGGGATCTCGCTGAACGCCCAGGCGATGCCGCCGCCCGCCTGCTGGTCCTCCAGCGGGTCGATGCCCAGCGAGGCCGGCGGGTGCATGTACGTGCCGATCATCGGCTCCGACGCCATCATCAGCGCGATGCCGAAGAACGCGTGGAAGGGCATGCCCGCGAACAGCTCCAGCATCCGCATCACGTAGCCCGGCCGGTGCGGGCCCGGGTCCACGCCCATGATCGGCCAGAAGAACACCAGGCCCACGGCGAGGAAGTGCACCATCATCGCGATGTGGCCCGTCCTGGACTCCATCAGGAAGTCGAAGAGCGGCGTGAAGTACAGCGCGTACAGGCTCGCGATGAACAGCGGGATCGTGAACACCGGGTGCGTGATGACCCGCATGTAGCGGCTGTGCAGCAGCGAGACCAGCCACTCGCGCGGGCCCCGGCGGCCGCGCCCGGCCGCCGGCAGCGCCCGCAGCGTCAGCGTCACCGGCGCGCCGAGCAGGACCAGGATCGGCGAGAGCATGCTGATGACCATGTGCTGCACCATGTGCACGCTAAACATGACCATGCCGTAGTCGTTGAGCTTGGTGCACATCACCAGCCACACGGTCAGCACACCGAGGACGAACGCGACGGTCCGGCCCACCGGCCAGGAGTCCCCGCGGCGCCGCAGCCGGACCACCGCCCAGCCGTAGAGCGCCAGCGCCAGCAGACAGCCGATCATGAAGAATGGATCGCCACTGAACTGCAGACCCCGTTCCAGCGTGAACGGCGGCATGTCCATGTGCATCATGCCGTGCCCGCTGTGATCCATCCGCTCTCTCCCATTTCGCACCGATGCGCCGGAACCAGAGTAGAGGCGCCCCGGGCCGCGTCCACGGCCGGGGGCGCCCCGCCGGAGAACGGGTCAGAGCAGGGCAAGGAGCCTCAGAGCACGCACTCGACCTCGGTGTACCGCTCCTGCGGCACGGTCTTGAGCCGCTCGACGGCCTCCGCCAGCGGCACCAGCGTGATGTCCGTGCCCCGCAGGGCCGTCATCATCCCGAACGCCCTGCGGTGCACCGCCTCCACGGCGTGCCAGCCGAACCGGGTCGCGAGCACGCGGTCGTACGCGGTCGGGGTGCCGCCGCGCTGCACGTGGCCGAGGATCACCGGACGGGCCTCCTTGCCCAGCCGCCGCTCCAGCTCCCCGGAGAGCTGCCGGGCCACCCCGGCGAACCGCTCGTGCCCGTAGACGTCCGTGGCGCCGGTCTCGAAGGCCATCGAGCCCTCTCGCGGCTTCGCGCCCTCGGCGACGACGACGATCGCGAAGCGCTTGCCGGCCTCGAAACGCCGGCCGACGACCTCGGTGAGCTCGTCGATGTCGAAGGGCCGCTCCGGCACGACGATCGCGTGCGCGCCGGCGGCCATGCCCGAGTGCAGGGCGATCCAGCCGGTGTGCCGGCCCATCACCTCGACGATGAGCACGCGCTGGTGCGACTCGGCGGTGGTCTTCAGCCGGTCCAGGGCCTCGGTGGCCACGCCGACGGCCGTGTCGAAGCCGAACGTGACGTCCGTCGAGGCGATGTCGTTGTCGATGGTCTTGGGCACGCCGACGATCGGCAGGCCGGCGTCCGACAGCAGCCGGGCGGCCTTGAGCGTGCCCTCGCCGCCGATGGGGATGACGGCGTCCAGACCGAGGTCGGCCACGTGCCCCTTGGCCCGCTCGACGCCGTCCCGCAGCTGTGCGGGCTGGACGCGCGAGGAGCCGAGGATCGTGCCGCCGGTGGCCAGGATGCCGGCCACCGCCTCCAGGTCGAGCCTGCGGTGGTCGCCTTCGAGGAGGCCCTTCCAGCCGTCGTGGAAGCCGATGACCTCGTCGCCGTGGTCGACGACCGCGCGGTGCACGACGGACCTGATGACGGCGTTCAGACCGGGGCAGTCGCCACCGGAGGTGAGTACACCAATGCGCATGACAGGGGGAAACCTTCGCAACAGGGCGGGAGACCGGACCCCGTCGTCCGGTTGCGTCCCCGCCACCCTAACCTCGCGGGGCGGCGGGGGACGCGACCGTCCGTCATGCGGGCGGCAGGGCTACGCCGACTGGGTCGCCGCCGCGATCCGCTCGGCGCGCAGGGCCTCGTACCAGCGGTCGTCCACCGGCGGCAGGGCGTTGACGTCCAGCGCCAGCTTGATCAGCATATCCGAGATGTGCGGGTTACGGGCCATCACCGGGCCGTGCATGTACGTACCGAAGACGGTGTCGTTGTACGCACCCTCGAAGCCGTCGCCCGTGCCGTTGCCGTTGCCGTAGCGCACGCGGGCGAACGGGCGGGCCGTCGGGCCGAGGTGGGTGATGCCCTGGTGGTTCTCGAAGCCCGTCAGCGGCGGCAGGCCGAGCGGCTCGTCGATGTCCGCGAGGACGTCGCCGACGCAGCGCTCGCCCTCGCCGCGGGTGCTGATCACGTCGAGCAGGCCGAGGCCCTGCTCGCGCTGGCCCAGGTCGTTGATGAACTCGTGGCCCAGGATCTGGTAGCCGGCGCAGACCGAGAAGACGATCGCGCCGTTGGCCACGGCCCGGTTCAGGCCGCCGTCGCGGCGCAGCCGCTCGGCCGCGAGCCGCTGCGGGCGGTCCTCACCGCCGCCGATCAGATAGATGTCCCCGGAGGTCGGGATGGGCTGGTCCGACCGGATGTCCACGCGCTGGACGTCCAGCCGGCGCTGACGCGCGCGCCGCTCCAGGACCAGGACGTTGCCCTGGTCGCCGTAGGTGCTGAGCAGGTCGGGGTAGACCCACACCACACGCAGACTGTTCTGGCTCATGCTCACAATCCTGTCAAGTGCTTGCGGGGTCAGTTGCCGACGCGGCGGCGGACGTCCTGGAAGGCGGTGTAGTTGGCGATCAGCTCGATCCTGCCGGGCGGAGCGGCCTGCACCGCCTCGTCGACGGTCTCGCAGACCCGGAAGTCCAGGCCCGCGACCTCCAGCCGGACGGCCAGGTCCATCTTGCGGTCGCCGATGACGAAGATCGGGTGACCGGCCAGGCGCGGGTAGTCCACGTCCCACAGCCACGAGGTGTCGGTGCCGTCCGCGCCGCGGGCGTTGACCGCGAGGATCACCGGCGCCGGCGGCCCGTCGATCAGCGAGAACGTCTCCAGCCAGCCGGCCGGGTTCTTGGCCAGCAGCAGCCGGATGTCGCGGCCGAGGAACTGCACCACGTCGAACCGGCCCGCGACCGCCTGCACCTGGTACATCCGCTCCAGCGCGACCTGCGGCGGGACGCCGAAGGTGGCCGCGACGGCCGCGGAGGTGGTGGCGTTCGCCTTGTTGGCCCGGCCGGGCAGCTGGAGGTGGATCGGCCACGCCGAGCCGTGCGGGTCGAGGACGTAGTCGCCCGACAGCGCCCAGCTCGGGGTCGGCCGGCGGAAGCCGCACTCGCCGCAGAACCAGTCGTCGCCGGGGCGCTGCATCACGCCGCCGCACGACGGGCAGGACCAGGCGTCGTCCTTCCACTCCTGGCCGGCCGCCACCCACACCACGTTCGGCGAGGAGGAGGCGGCCCACACGATCAGCGGGTCGTCCGCGTTCGCGATGATCACTGCCTTGCTGCCGGCCAGGCCCTCACGCCACTTCTCGGCGAGCATGCGCGTCTCCGCGGCCCGGTCGAGCTGGTCGCGCGAGAGGTTCAGCAGCGCTATGGCCTTGGGGGAGACGTCCCGGGCGACACCCGCCAGGTACTTCTCGTCCACCTCGATCACGCCGTAGCGCGCGTCCGAGCCGCCCGCCAGCGCCGAGGTGATGCCCGCGGGCATGTTCGCGCCCAGTGCGTTGGACACCACCGGGCCGCTGGCGCGCAGCGCCTCGGCGATCAGCCGGGTCGTGGTCGTCTTGCCGTTGGTGGCGGACACCAGGACCACGTCCAGGTGGGTCGCCAGCCGGGCCAGCAGGTCGGGGTCGAGCTTGAGCGCGACCTTGCCGCCGATCACCGATCCGCTGCCGCGGCCCGCGGCCCGCGACACCGCCGCAGCCGCCTTGCCCGCCGTCACGGCCAGCTTGGCCCGCGGCGACAGTGGCCCCGAGTTGCCTGCCATCGTCCTAGATCCTCCTTGTTCCGGCGCCGTGCCCGTCCCTGGTCCGCCGGTGGTGGAACGCCCCCTCCGCGCCGAATCGCCAGCCAGGAGGCCCGGTCGGGGATCAGCCTATCGAGATCCGGCCGCAGGCCCGAACCGGCCGTCCACGGAACGCGAGGTTGACCGTAGGGTTGGCGCATGCGAAACGGCTCGATCCCCGGCAGTTCCGGACGTGTGCGGCCCATGCGGCTGCTCGGCGACCCGGGGCTCGGCACCCCCTGCGAAGACGTCACGGACTTCGGTGGCGACCTCGCCCGGCTGGTCGAGGACATGTTCGCGACCATGTACGCCGCGGGCGGCGTGGGCCTCGCGGCCAACCAGATCGGCGTCCCGCTGCGCGTCTTCGTCTACGACTGCCCGGACGACGAGGACCGCCGCCACCTGGGCCATCTGGTCAACCCCCGGCTCGTCGAGGCCGACGGGATCACCGTCCGCGGGCCGGAGGGCTGCCTGTCCGTCCCCGGCATCGAGGCGGGCACGCCGCGCTACGACCACGCCGTCGTCGAGGGCTTCACCCTGGACGGCGCGCGGGTGCGCGTGGCGGGCACCGGGTTCTTCGCCCGGTGCTTGCAGCACGAGTGCGACCACCTCGACGGCGGGCTCTACCTGGACCACGTGACGGGGCTGCGCCGCCGCCGTGCGCTGCGGGCCGTACGGCGTGCGCCGTGGGCGGGCCGCACGGAGGCGCGGCCGGAGCCGGCCCGTACGGCGTAGGGCGTACGGGGCGGGCTCTGGTGCGTGGCGCCTTCTCGGCACCCGGGTCTCCTCAGAACCCGGGTCCGCCCGGCAGGTCGCCCGACGAGGCGAGCCGGCCCCACAGCAGGTCCGCGAGGTGCCGCACGAGGTGCTCGCGCGGGAACGGGCGCTCGCGCAGCCACCAGTCGCCGGCGGCGTGCATCATGCCCACGATGCCGTGGCCCCAGGTGCGCGCCAGCTCGCCGCTGTCCGGGCCGAGGTCGACGCGCTCGGATATGACCTGGGCGAGCTCCTCGCCCATCCGCCGCAGCAGCGGTGCCGAGTGCCGCCCCACGTCGAAGCCGCCCTCGGAGGGCTGGTCCTCGTCGGCGGGGTGCATCAGGAAGCGGTAGACCTGCGGCCGGGCCTCTATGGCCGCGAGGTAGCTGTCCAGGGTCCGCTCGACGCGGTCGCGGCGGTCGGCCGGGGCGTCCAGCGCGGCCCGCAGCCCCACGAGCAGCGCGTCGGTGTGCCGGGCGGCCAGGGCGCGGTAGAGGCCGCCCTTGTCGCCGAAGTGCCGGTAGAGGATCGGCTTGGTGATGCCCGCCTCGGCGGCGATCGCGTTCATCGAGGCCCCCGGCCCCTCCCGCAGCACCACCCGGTCCGCGGCCTCGAGCAGCTCCTGGCGGCGGCGCTCCGCCGCGTGCTGCTGGTCCTCCCGCTGACTGGTTTCCATATGACCTGCCTCCCCGCCCCTGAGAATCGTGATGCCTGCGCAACGTAACACCCGCTCCACCCAGCGAATCCGGGAGGCGGGGCGGTTGACACTACTACCGGTCGGTAACATACTCGCGTTACCGCGAGTAATGCCGTGCCGAGGGGTGGGAGGCCGCGTGGCCGAGTTCACGATGGAGCTCAACGAGGACCAGCGGGGGGTGCGCGACTGGATCCACGGCTTCGCCGCCGAGGTGATGCGCCCGGCCGCCGCCGAGTGGGACGAGCGCGAGGAATTCCCCTGGCCGGTCGTCCAGGAAGCGGCCCGCATCGGCCTCTACTCCCTCGACTTCTACGCCCAGCAGTTCTTCGACCCCACCGGCCTCGGCATCCCCATGGCCATGGAGGAGCTCTTCTGGGGCGACGCCGGCCTCGGCCTCGCCATCACCGGCACCGGCCTCGCCGCCATCGGCGTCCTCACCAACGGCACCGAGGAACAGATCGGCACCTGGCTCCCGCAGATGTACGGCGACGCCGACGACGTGAAGATCGCCGCGTTCTGCTCCTCCGAGCCCGACGCGGGCTCCGACGTCTCCGCCATGCGCACCCGCGCCGTCTACGACGAGGCCAAGGACGAATGGGTCCTCAACGGCACGAAGACGTGGGCGACGAACGGCGGCATCGCGAACGTGCACGTCGTCGTCGCGGTCGTCGACGCCGAGCTGGGCGCGCGCGGCCACGCCTCCTTCATCGTGCCGCCGGGCACGCCGGGCCTCTCCCAGGGCCAGAAGTTCAAGAAGCACGGCATCCGCGCCTCGCACACCGCCGAGGTCGTCCTCGACGGCGTACGCCTGCCCGGCCACTGCCTCCTCGGCGGCAAGGACAAGCTGGACGAACGCCTGGCCCGCGCCCGCGAGCGCGCCCGCACCGGCGGAACCCGCACGCACAACGCTGCCATGGCCACCTTCGAGGCGTCCCGCCCGACCGTCGGCGCGCAGGCCGTCGGCATCGCCCGCGCCGCGTACGAGGTGGCGCTCGACTACGCCCAGACGCGCGTCCAGTTCGGTCGCCCCGTCATCGACAACCAGGGCGTCGCCTTCCAGCTCGCCGACATGCGCACCCGCATCGACGCCGCCCGGCTGCTGGTGTGGCGCGCGTCCTGGATGGCGACGGCGGGCAAGCCCTTCACGTCGGCGGAGGGCTCGATGTCCAAGCTCTTCGCGGGCGAGACGGCGAAGACGGTCACGGCCCAGGCGATGCAGATCCTGGGCGGGAACGGCTACACGCGGGAGTACCCGGTGGAGCGGATGCACCGGGATGCGGCGATCTACACGATCTTCGAGGGCACCAGTGAGATCCAGCGGCTGGTGATCGCCCGTACGATCTCGGACGTACCGATCCGCTGAGCCGACGGGGGCGTGGGCGTGCTGCACCATCTGGAGCTTTGGGTTCCGGACCTGCGACGGGCCGAGAAGAGCTTCGGCTGGCTCCTCGGCGCCCTCGGCTGCACGCCCTACCAGCACTGGGAGCACGGCCGCAGCTGGCGGCTGGGCGCCTTCTACGTCGTCGTCGAGCAGTCCCCGGCCCTGACCGCCGGCCGGCACGAGCGGTGCCGGCCGGGCCTCAACCACGTCGCCTTCGCGGTGGAGAGCCGCGCCGCCGTCGACGCCCTGGTGGCCGAGGCCCCCGCGCACGGCTGGCGCCTGCTCTTCCCCGACCGGCACCCCTACGCGGGCGGGCCCGCCCACTACGCCGCCTACCTCGAGAACGAGGACGGCTTCGAGGCCGAGCTCGTCGCCGTGGCGGCGAGCGGCGGCTGACGGCCGCGAGCCCCCGGCAGCCCGCCCCCCGCCGGCTTCCCGGCGATCTTTCACGGCGCACCGAAATTTTTCTGTTATCCGCCGCGCGAGCCCAGGTCTCCCCTTACGTAGGCCGCCATTCCGGCGGCGGAGAAAGGGTGCGCGGAACGTGAACTTGGACAGCACGGCCGGTGTGGTCGAAGCAGCGCGCAGCGGAGACCGCGCCGCGCAGGGCGAGCTCGTCGCCGCCTGCCTGCCACTGGTCTACAACATCGTCGGCCGGGCCCTGAACGGCCACGCGGACGTCGACGACGTCGTACAGGAGACCATGATCCGGATGGTCGGCGGGCTGCGCGGACTGCGCGACCCCGAAGGCTTCCGGTCGTGGCTCGTCGCGATCACGATGAACCAGATACGCAGCCACTGGCGCAAGGAGCGCGGGGACCGCAAGGACGCCCCCGCGGGCGGCCCGCAGGAGGTCGGCGAGGCCGCCGCCCCCGAGCCCGACTTCGTCGAGTGGTCGATCATCCGCCTCGGCCTGCAAGGGCAGCGCAGGCAGGCCGCCGAGGCCACCCGCTGGCTCGACGGCGACGACCAGGTCGTCATGTCGCTGTGGTGGCTGGAGGCCGCGGGCGAGCTGAGCCGCGCCGAGGTCGCCGCGGCCCTGGGCCGCTCACCGCAGTACACCGCCGTCCGCGTCCAGCGCACCAAGGCGCAGCTGGAGACCGCCCGCGTCGTCGTCCGTGCGCTCGCCGCGACCCCGCGCTGCTCCGACCTCGCGGCCGTCCTCGACGGCTGGGACGGGGCGCCGGCCCCGCTGTGGCGCAAGCGCATCGCCCGGCACGCGCGCGGCTGCTCCGACTGCGGCGGGCACTGGTCCGCGCTGGTGCCCGCGGAAGGGCTGCTCGCGGGCCTCGGGCTCGTTCCTCTCGGGGCCGCCCTGCTGGGCCGGCTGACCGGGAGCGCGATGGGCGACACCATGACGGCGTGCGCCGCGGCGGGACCCGTGGAGCCGGGCGGTGCGCCGTCCACCGGACCCGCCTCCCCGGCCGCCCCCTCCCCGTCCGGCGACGGCGCGCGCCTGGCCCGCCGGGCCGTCGTCGCCGGAGTCGTCGCCCTCGTCGTGGCCGGTGCCCTGGGCGGCGGCCCGCAGGTCTTCAACGCCGCCCCGGAGCGTGCCGTTCCGAAGTCTTCCGGCGGCCCCGTCGAGATCGTTCCGGTCACCGCCGGCGGCCCCACGCCGACCGCGCCGGAGCGCACCGACGCCACGCCCGTCGGCCGCTCCGAGACCGATGGGCGGACTCCCGTACGCCAGTCCGCCGCTCCCGTACCGCCGGCCCCGTCCGTCACCCCGGCTCCGGACAAGACTCCGGCCGCGGAAAAGCCGCACGGCCGGACCGGCGCGTCCTCCGCGCCGAGCCGGAAGCCCGGCGCGGAGACGCACACCCCACCGTCGCCCGCCCCGGGACCGGACCTCGCGCAAGAGGTCGTCCGCATCGTCAACGACGAGCGCGCCAAGGCAGGCTGCGGCCCCGTCCGCCGCAGCGCCGAACTGGTCGCCTTCGCCCAGCGCCGCACCGAGGACACGGCGCAGCGCACCCCGCTGAACCAGTGGTCCGCCTTCGCCCGCGGCCTCGCCGTGCCCGGCCACCGCTGGAGCTCGTACGGGGTCAACGCCGCCACCGGCCACGGCAGCGCCTCCGCGGTCGTGACCGCGTGGATGAACGACCCCGGGCAGCGCAGGACCGTCCTCAACTGCGCCTACACCGAGATCGGCATCGGCTTCACCGTCACCTACGACGGCCCGCGCTGGCTCCAGGTCTTCGCCGCGCGCTGAGCAGCCGTCCCCCTCAGCCACCCCACCCCGCCGGGCGGGCCACCGCGCCGCGCCCGGCCGTCCGCTACCCCCCACCGCCCCCACCGAAGGGAACTCCCTTGCCACGCAAACACAGCCACCGCCGCAGCAGAACCGGCCGCCGCGTGATACTCACGGCGGCCGCGGCCGCCGCGGCCGCCGGCATCACCTTCGGCGTCATCAGCGCCGGATCCGCGACCACGGGCGGCGGCAGCGCGCAGCCGGGAGCGGCGAGCGCCCCCGCCGCCGAGCCCGTCCACAAGAAGCCGCCCGCCCCGCTCACCTCGGCGCCCAAGGCCGACAAGCGCCGCGGCCTCGTCTACGAGGGCCTCAAGCCCGCCCCCAAGGGAGACCGCTGCGTCGGCGTCTACAGCGTCTCCCGGGCCGGCCTGTGCACCCACGGCCCGGACGCCCCGCCCAAGGGCATCGACATCACCAAGGACACCCCGCCCGCGGCCAAAGGCACCGCCGAACCGGCATCCCTGACCGGCGACGGCGAGCAGGCCCCCTCGGCCACCGAGGCCCTGCGCGGCGCACCGGCCGTGATCGACGCCCGCAAGGGCGGCGTGGCGGCCTCGCCCGCCGCCCCCGGCGCGCCCGGCACCCCGCAGGCGCCGTCGTCCGGCTCCCAGGTCGTCTGCGACGGCGACGGCACCACCGGCAACCGCGTCCAGGTGCTGTACGTGCACGCCCCCGGCCGCGACCGGTTCGGCCAGTACGCGGCCTCCTTCAAGCAGTGGGCGGCCGAGACCGACGTCATCTACAACGCCAGCGCGAAGGAGACCGGCGGCGAGCGCCACGTCCGCTACGTCACCGAGGCCGACTGCTCCGTCTCCGTCCTGGACGTCGAGGTCTCCGCGGGCGACCTCCAGGAGTTCGGGGCGATGAACAACGCCCTGGCCGCCAAGGGCTTCAACCGCCGCGACCGCAAGTACATGGTCTTCGCGGACGCCCAGGTCTACTGCGGCATCGGCACCTTCAACGGCGACGAGCGCCCCGGCCAGGACAACCTCAGCAACTTCGGCCCCTCCTACGGGCGCACGGACTCCGGCTGCTGGGGCGGCAGCACCCCCGCCCACGAGCTCGGCCACAACCTCGGCGCCGTCAACAACAGCGCCCCCCACACCAGCAAGGCCGCGCACTGCGTCGACGAGTGGGACATCATGTGCTACTCGGACGCCCCGTACTACCCGAAGATGCAGGTCCTGTGCCCCGAGCGGACCGGTGACCAGCGCCTGGACTGCGGCCACGACGACTACTTCCACACCAACCCCAAGCCGGGCAGCTACCTCGCCACCCACTGGAACATCGCGAACAACCGCTTCCTGATGGCCGGCGGCGGCACGACCACCAACCCCGGCCCCACGCCGACCCGTACCCCTGACCCGACGCGGCCGCCGGCGACCGGGCCCGACGCCCAGGTCAGCCAGATCACCCCGAACTCCGCCGTCGTCAGCTGGCCGAAGGTCCCCTCGGCCGCCGGATACGACGTGCTGGTCGACGGGAAGAAGACGGCCGGCGTCAAGGACACCGTCGTCCGCCTCACCAACCTCACGCCGGGCACCGCCTACAAGGTCGCCGTCGCCGCGCGCGGCACCGACGGCAAGGCCTCCGCGCCCGGCCGTACCGCGGCCTTCCGCACCCTCCCCGCGGACGGCGGCTCCCCGACCCGCCCGGGCACCCCGTACCTGATGGTCAACGGCCTCACCGGCCAGGCCGTCGACCTGTGGGGCGGCTCCGCCGCGGACGGCACCGTCGCCATCGCCTACCAGCGGCACGGCTACGCCAACCAGCAGTGGACCTTCGAGAACGCCGGCGGCGGCGCGCTGCGCGTGAAGTCGGCCCAGAGCGGCAAGTGCCTCGAACTGGGCGGCGGCGGTCAGGCCGCGGCCGGCCAGTACGTCGCCCAGCGGCCGTGCCGGGACACGGCCGCACAGAAGTGGCGGCTGAACGGCTCCGGCGGCGGGGCGTACGTCCTCCAGCCCGAGGGCTCCTCCCTGGTGCTGGGCATCAGCAAGCGCTGGTACTACGGCGGCTGGCTGCTCGAACTCCAGCAGAAGAACGGCCAGGGCTACCAGAACTGGACCCTGGCGAAGGCCTCCTCCTGACGGCTGATCACCTCTGACGGCCGTCCCTCGGCGGCCGTCCCCTGATCCGGGCCGGCGACCGCTGTTCGACACCCCCCACCGGCGGTCGCCGGCCCTCCTCGCCCCGCCCTGCTCACCCCTTCGTTCCCGCTGGAGGAATGCCGCGATGAAGCCACGCTCCCTCACCACCCTGGCCCCCGGGCTGGGTTGCGCCGCAGCCCTGCTGGTCCTGGGCGCGCCCGGGCCCGCCGCCGCGCACGGCGACACCATCCACTTCACCGTCGGCGGCACGCCGTCGGACGGTCACGTACGGGCCCTCGCGGCCTGGGACAACGACGACGACCCCGTGGACGAGCCGGTGGCCGGCACCCTGACGGCCACCGGCCGGGACGGGCGCGTCCTCGGGCCGTGGCAGCTGGTGGCCGCCGAGGGTGAGAAGGCGGCCTACACCACCCGCGAAGCCCTGCCGCCCGGTACGTGGAAGGTCGTCGTCCACAGCGGCTTCCCGGACCTCGGCCACGGCGAGGGAACGGTCGACGTGGCGGCCCGGGGCGAAGCCGGAAGCGGCCCCGCTCCGGGCGCAACGGCGGCTCCGGCGGCGCGGTCCACAGCGCCGCCGAGCCACTCCGGTGCCGCTGCCTCCGCCGCCCCGCAGGAAGCGGCGTCCTCCTCCGGCTCATCCCGTACGGGCCCGGCCGTCGGCGCCTGCGCGGCCGCTGCCGTGATCGCGGCCGTGGGCGGCGTGCTCCTGTTCCGCGCCCGGCGGACGAGGAACGGGCGTACGACATCGGCGTGAGGCGCGCGCCTCACGCCGCGAACTCACCCGACCGAGTGGGCCGGCGGAGGACGGCCCTCAAGGGGGCAGGCCCTCAAGGGGGCCGGCGCTCACGGGGTGAGGATCAGCCGGATCGGGTCGTCCTCCTTCTTGCGCAGCCGCTCGACGCCGGCGGCGGCCTCGGCCAGGGGCAGGGTGCCGCTGATGGACCTGCTCAGGTCGAGCCGGCCCAAGCGTGCGAGCGTGACCAGTTCGTCGGTGTGCACGGGCTCGGAACCGTAGTGCCCGAGGATCTGCTGGTGCCGGACGCTGAAGGCGATGCTGTTGGTGACGGTCAGCGGGGCCGGGCCGAGGCCGACCAGGACCAGGCGGCCGTCCGGGGCCAGGCAGGCGGCGGCCTGTTCGCGCACGGCGGGGACGCCGGCCATGTCGAGGGCCAGGTCCAGCCCGTCGCCGCCGGTGGCTGCCCTGATGCGCTCGCGGAGGCCGGGGTCCGCCGGGTCCAGGGCGAGGTCGGCACCGAAGTCGAGCGCCCGCTTCCGGGCGGCCTCCAGGGGATCGACGGCGACGATCGGCGCCGCCCCGACCAGGCGCAGCAGCTGCACGGCGTGCGCGCCGAGGCCGCCTATGCCCCACACTCCGGCGGGGCGGGCGGCGCGGGCCCGGCCCGTCAGGGTGATCGCCGACCACGGCGTGGAGACGGCGTCCGGGATGATCGCCGCCTGGTCGTACGGCAGGCCGCCGGGGAGGGCGACCAGCGTGTGGTGGCTCGCGAGCGCGTACTCGGCCCAGCCGCCGTCGTAGTCCACGCCCCGCGTCAGCAGCCGTCGGCACGGCCCGGAGAAGCGCTCGCAGGGGCGGCAGACACCGCAGCGCTCGCCCGCCTGGAGCAGGACGCGCCGGCCCGCGGCCCACTCGGCGGGCACCCCGGGGCCGAGGGCGTCGACGACCCCCGCGGTCTCGTGCCCGAGGGTGACCTTGCCGGCCGTCGCGTACGCGGGTTTGAGGCTGCCGTCGATGAGGTGCACGTCGGACAGGCAGATGCCGGCGGCCTCGACCTTGACGCGGACCTGCCCCGGGCCCGGCTCGGGCACGGGTATCTCCTCGACGGCGAAGCCGCCGGACCGCAGGTCGAGCCGTCCGGCGAGCATCGTGTCACCCACCTCACGCCTCCAGGGCGGCGAGGAAGCCCAGCAGTTCGGCATTGACCTCGTCGGGGCGCTCCTGCTGCGTCCAGTGACCGCAGCCGGGCAGGGTCACGCTGCGGTGCAGGCGCGGCACGTACGTCTCCAGCGACGCCAGCAGCTGCGCGACCCCCGGGAAGGCCTGTACGAGATCGCGGTCGCCCGCCACGTACAGCGCGGGCACCTCGATGCGGCGGCCCTCGAAGGGCGCGAGGAGCTCCCAGTTCCGGTCGAGGTTGCGGTACCAGTTGAGGCCGCCGGTGAAGGCGCGGTCGCCGTGCCCCGCGTACTCGCGGACGAACGTGGCGATGTCCTCCTCGGTGAGCCAGCCCGGCAGCTCCTTCGGCTCCGGCATCGCGTCCAGGGCCGTGCTGCCCGCCGGGATGACCCACGGGGCCGGCGGCGCGGTGTGCGGGCTGTCGCCCGAGGCGCCCACCAGGAACCGGCGGAACGTCGCCGCCGGGTCCTGCACGAACTCCGCGTCGGCGACGCCCGGTTCCTGGAAGTACAGCTGGTAGAACCCGTCGCCGAGCAGGGAGCGCAGGTGCGGCAGCGGGGCCGCCGGGCCGCGCGGCGCCGGCGGCACGCTCAGGCCGGCCACGCCGCGCACGGCGTCGGGCCGCAGCAGCGCCGTCGTCCAGGCGACCGGCGCGCCCCAGTCGTGCCCGACGACCACCGCGCTGTCCTCGCCGAGGGCGTGGATCAGGCCGATCACGTCGCCGGCGAGGTGGAGCACGCTGTAGGCGCCGATGGCGGCGGGCTGTTCGCTGCGTGCGTAGCCGCGCTGGTCCACGGCGACCACCCGGTAGCCGGCGTCGGCCAGGGGCCCGAACTGGTGCCGCCAGGAGTACCAGCACTCCGGGAAGCCGTGCAGCAGGACGACCAGCGGCCCCCGCCCCTGCTCGGCGATGTGCAGCCTGACTCCGTTGACCTCGACGAAGCTGTGTCCGACCGAGCTGTCCATGCCGTCCTCCTGGGGTCGTCGCGCCGGCGCGGTCCCCGGCGTGCTCCATGGCGTACTCATGCGATCCGTGGCGTACCCAACAGTAGGGGCAACGCCGGGGCGTGGACCCGGCCGGGTGGCGCGTTGCTGTTGCGCGGACCGCCGGGGTGGGTCATGGGTAGGGCATGAGCGAATACGAGCGTTCCCGGACGATGCCCGACCTCCCCGAGCACGTCTTCGACCAGGCGAGCGTCGTCTCCTGGTTCAGCAGCTGGCTCCCGGACGACCTGCACGTCCGGCCGGAGGACCCGCCGGCCGTGGCCGTCCACGAGGACCGCACCGGCCTGGACGCGCCCGCGCTGCTCCACGCGGACCGGGAGCGGATGCGGCTGGAGTGGGGAGCGCTGGAAGACGGCAGCGGCTACACGGGCTGGCTCCAGGTGGCCCCCTACGACTCCGGGGCGAGCGAGGTCACCGTCCACCTCTCGTTCTCCGGCCGGCGCCACGACCCGGGGGAGGAGGCCGCGCTCGGCGCCCTCGACCGAAGCCTGGAGCGGCTGGAGGAACAGGTGCGGCTCCGGGCGGAGAACGCCGGATAGCGCCGGGTCATGCCGGACAGGGGCGATCGCCCTACGGGTCGGATCGCCCCTTCTGCTGCCGCCGGCACCTTCCGTACCTTGAGGACCCGGTCCTCGGGGCCGGTTCACCCTTCCGGGTTGGCCTCCAGGCAGGTCAGTTCGATGTCGTCGATGATGGCCTCGTTCGACTGCCCCTTCAGGTGCGCGACGTTCTCGATGCCGACCGCCATCCACCCCGACACGCTCATGACGAGCACCCGCAGCCCGTCCGTACCGTGCTCGGCGAGCACCCTGTCCGCCACCTTGAGGGCCTCCTCCGGAACCCGCTCCGCCGGTTCGAGGCCGACGATGGTGCGCATCAGCCCGATGGTGGTGTGCGAGATCTCCGGTGCGATCGCCCGCAGCCTCCGGTCCTCTTCCTCGTCCACGTGTCCTCGATTCTGTCTGTCAGCGGGTCACGTGGCAGCACCCTAGGCG
Source organism: Streptomyces sp. SCA2-17 (assembly GCF_044336695.1). Lineage (NCBI taxonomy): Bacteria > Bacillati > Actinomycetota > Actinomycetes > Kitasatosporales > Streptomycetaceae > Streptomyces > Streptomyces sp. SCA2-17. The sequence continues at coordinate 380,150 of NZ_CP117521.1, read as the reverse complement.
CCCGTGCGCCGGGCCCGCGCCCTCACACCCGCGGGTGATCCCCGATGTGGGTGAACCGTGGTCAAGAAGCTCTCAAGTCGCCCTTGGATGTGGCAAGAACGCGCTCACAAAAAGACCCCGACCGGACTCAGATGCTCTGCGCGAAGCGGAAGAAGCGCCCGGGGCCGTACGTCTCCCGGACCCGGACCAGACGGTCGCTTGTCAGTACCCGGTGCCAGGATGCGTGTCATGACTCCTCGGCTTCTCACCGACATCGAACGGGCCGTCCGCAGCAGTTGGGACGCCGACACGTGCACACCCGAGTACAGGTCGCGGTGGACGCGGGGCAATCCGGCCCGCGACCAGTGCGGGGTGACCGCTCTCGTCCTCAACGACCTGCTGGGCGGCGAGCTCGTCCGGGGCGAGGTCCTGGTCGGCGGTGTGCGGACCGACTTCCACTGGTGGAACCGCCTGGGGGAGGGGGTGGAGATCGACCTCACGCGCGAGCAGTTCCACCCCGGGGAGATCGTCACCGGCGGTGTCGTCATACCGCGCCCGCCGGAGATCAAGCGCCTGCGCGAGGAGTACGAACTGCTGCGCGCCCGGGTGCTGGAGAAGCTGGCGGGTTCCGCGGAGGCGTAGGGGGCCGGGGGCTCGGACACGGCCCGATCATGGCCGGTTCGGCCCTGTGGTCGCCGGCGTGCGGCGGGCGAGGCTGATCACGACCGATCCCGCCAGCGAGAGGAGCACTTGTGACCGGCCGGAGCACGCCGCGCAGCGGCGAGGACGCGACCCGCGAGTACTACGACTCCAGTGACGTCGACGCCTTCTACGACGCGGTCTGGGGCGGCGAGGACATCCACACCGGCATCTACGCCCACCCCGGCGAAGCCGTCGCCGACGCCTCACGCCGCACCGTCGACCGGCTCGCGGACCGCCTCGCGCACCGGCTCGGCCCGGACAGCGCCGTCCTCGACCTCGGTTCCGGATACGGCGGCACCGCCCGCCGCCTGGCCGGGCGCTTCGGCTGCCGCGTCGTCGCCCTCAACCTCAGCGCCGCCCAGAACGAGCGGCACCGCGAGGTCAACGCCGCCCGCGGGCTGGACGGCCTCATCGACGTCGTCACCGGCTCCTTCCACGACGTACCGTGCCCCGACGGCAGCTTCGACGCCGTGTGCTCCCTGGAGGCCTTCTGCCACAGCGGCGACCGGCCGCGGGTGCTGAGCGAAGCCGTCCGCGTCCTCAAGCCCCGAGGGGCGCTGGCCTTCACCGACATCATGGCCGCCGAGGACGTACCGGCGGAGGTGCTGCGCCCGGCCGTCTCCCGCCTCGGCGTGGACGCCCTCGCCACCGTCGCCTTCTACCGGGAGCGGCTCGCGGAGCTGGGCCTCGCCGGCACCGGATTCGACGACCACAGCGGCCAACTGGTCACCCACTACGACCGGCTGACCGCAGAGACGGCGGCGCGCACGGCGGAGCTCGGCGGCCGCATCGGCGCCGCCTACCTCACCCACCTCAACGAGAACCTGCCCGTATGGGCCGACGCCGCGCGCCGCGGTCTGCTGCGCTGGGGCATCCTGCACGGCGGGCGCCCGTAATAATCTCGTAATCGTCCGTAACCAACTGGCCACGCTCTGGCTTGATTTGCTGTCTCCCCCTGATCGATACCCGCGAGTAGCGTGCCCCGGCGCGGGGGCCTCTCTGGGAGAAGGGCGTTGGCATGTTCTATTGCGCGTTCAGGGCCGTGGTGCTCGTGCCGCTGCTGCGGTGGCTCTTCCGGCCGCGGGTCGAGGGCCTGGGCCGGGTGCCGCAGCACGGCGGGGCCATCGTGGCGGGCAACCACCAGTCGTTCACCGACCAGTTCCTGATGGGCGTGATCCTGCGGCGCCGGATCAGCTTCCTCGCCAAGCAGGAGTACTTCACCGGCCGGGGCCTGAAGGGCCGGCTGGCCGCGGCTTTCTTCCGCGGCCTCGGGGCGATACCCGTCGACCGCTCCGGCCGGGCCGCCGGCCAGGCGGCCGTCGACGAAGGCGTGCGCGTGCTCGGCCGCGGCGAGCTCCTCGGCATCTTCCCGGAGGGCACGCGCTCCCACGACGGGCGGATGTACAAGGGCAAGGTCGGCGTCGCGGAGATGGCGATCCGCTCCGGCGTGCCCGTGGTGCCGTGCGCGATGATCGGCACGTTCGAGGCCCAGCCCGCGGGTCGGCGGCTGCCCCGCATGGTCCCCGTCACGGTCCGCTTCGGCGAGCCCCTCGACTTCTCGCGCTACGCGGGCATGGAGGACCAGCGGCACATCCTGCGGGCGGTCACGGACGAGATCATGTACGCGATCCTCAAGCTCTCCGAGCAGGAGTACGTCGACATGTACGCCGTCGAGGCCAGGGCGCAGCTCGCCGCCCACGGCACGCGGCTCGCGCCGGTCCCGGACCGTACGCCCGGCGACCGTGTGCCCGGCGATCGCACGCCCGGTGACCGTACGCCTGGTGACCGCCCGGCCGCCGTCCCGCAGGCGGCGCCCGGGGAAGGACGCCACGCGGCGTAGGAGACGCGGGAATCCGGCGGCGGCGGTCCGCCAGGGCGTGTGCCACGGAGCGGTCGCGCGGGGCGGCGCATCGTGGCTGGCACGGCCTCCGCCGATTCCCGGGAGACCGCGGCCGCAAGACCCGGGGGAGCCGCCCGCGGGGCTTCCCGTAGGCTCCCCGCCCATGAATGACGACGTGCGCAACATCGTGCTGGGCCTGGCCGCCAGCGGGATCAGTGCTGCCGCCGGCTGGTTCGTGAGGACACTGCTGTGGCGCCGGCAACTCCGGCGCAAGCAGGCGTTCTTCGGCCTCCCGAGCGGCTCGGAATGCCTGCTGGTGGTCAACCAGGACCCCGGCGCGAGCGGCTGGGGCGTCGCGCGGCACGACGCCTTCGCCCTGCTCGAACTCGCCGCGCTGATCAAGGAGTGCGGCGCGCACACGGACATCGTGGTGCACGACGCGGCCCGCCAGGGCATCGGCGTGCGCACCGAGTTCTGCGTCGGCGGGCCCGTGTCGAACCGGCGCACCGAGGCCCATCTGCGCTCCCTGCTGCCCGGCGTCCGGGTCGACTCCGGCAACGGCGGCCCGGACGGGGGCGCGGTCACCGTCGGCGGCGAGACGTACCGGGTGGACAAGGGCACGGCCGAGTACGTGCTGCTCGCCCGGCTGACGGGGCCCGGCGGCAGCCGGCCGGTCTTCCTCGCCTCCGGCCAGCGCAGCGTCACCAACCAGGCGGCCATACGGTACCTGGCCCGGAACCACGCCGGACTCGCCCGCCGCCACGGCATCGACGGCACGTTCTGCCTGCTGCTGAAGGTCGTGAACTCGGACGCGTACGGCCCGGACATGGTGGAGCTGGTCGCCGACGTCACGGAGGCGGCCACGGCCGGCTGACCCCGGCGGAGCGCCGAGGCGCGCCGGTCACTCGCCCGGGAACACCTTCGTGACCACCTTGCCGTCGGCGGTCACGTAGCCGTAGAACATGCCCTCGCTGCTGTACGGGGCGGCGAGCACGCCCCGCGGGTCGAGCGCGATCACGCCACCCGTGCCGCCCAGGGCGGTCAGCCGCTCGTGCACGACCTCGTGGGCGGCCGAGGCCACGTCCCGGCCGCCGAACTCCATCAGGTGGGAGACCGTCGCGGTCGCGGCGCCCCGCAGGAACACCTCGCCGTGCCCGGTCGCGCTCGCCGCGACCGTGCCGTTCTTCGCGTACGTGCCCGCGCCGACGACGGGGGAGTCGCCCACCCGGCCGGCCATCTTGTTCGTCGTCCCGCCCGTGGACGTCGCGGCGGCGAGGTCCCGCCCGCGGTCGACGGCCACGGCACCGACCGTTCCCATCGCGGCCTCGCCGCCCGCTGCCGCCGGCGTCCGCCCGCCCCTGCTGTGCTCCTTGGCCTTCATCAGGCTGTCCCAGCGGGCTTGTGTCCAGAAGTAGTCCTGGGTGACGGGCGGCAGGCCGTTGCGCGCGGCGAAGTCGTCGGCGCCCTGTCCGGCCAGCAGCACGTGCGGGGTCCGCTCCATCACGAGCCGGGCCGCGGAGACGGGATTGCGCACGTGCCGCACGCCGGCGACGGCCCCGGCCGCCAGATCCGAGCCGCGCATGACCGACGCGTCCAGCTCGTGCCCCGCGTCCTCGGTGAACACCGCGCCGCGGCCCGCGTTGAACAGCGGGTCGTCCTCCAGGACCCGTACGGCCGCCTCGACCGCCGCCACGCTGCCGCCGCCGTCCCGCAGTACCCGCTGCCCGGCGCGCAGGGCGCCGGCCAGCCCGTCGCGGTAGGCCTTCTCCGTACGGGCGTCGGTGTCCTCGCGCCGCAGCGCCGTCCCGGCGCCGCCGTGCACGGCCAGCACCACGCCGGTGGCCTCCGGCCGGGGCGGGGTCCCGCGGCCGGGCCCTACCGCCACGGACGTGGTGCCGGCGGGCTCCGCGGACGGCTGCGACAGCGCCGGGAGCGCCGCCACGACCGCCACCAGGGCGGCGAGTACGGGAACGATCCAGAGTCTCGAACGCACGCGCATGGGCCCTCTCCTCGCTCGCTCGGTGTCCCGCTCACCTTGCCGAGGGGAGCGCCGCGAGGGAACGGGAACCGGGGAAACGGCCCGGGAACGGCCGGGAAGGCTTCCTTGCCGCGGCGCGCGAGGGCGCCCTTACGGGCCGGCGGGGCTCACACGGGCTTGCGGGCCTCGATGAGGAAGCGTGACGAGTGGGCGACGAAGGGGCCGTCCGCCCGGATGCGCTCGTGCAGCTCCCGCAGGCGGTCGCGGTACTGCTCGACGCTGAAGCCCGGCACCATCCAGATCACCTTCCGCAGGAAGTAGATCACCGCGCCGACGTCGGAGAACTCCATGCGCAGCGTCTCGGCGCGCAGGTCGACGACGCCGAGCCCCGCGGCCTCCGCCTCCCGCCGCTCGTCGTCGGGGTGGCGCCTGCGCCGGACCTCCTCCGGCTGCGGCCCCAGGAAGTACTCGACCAGCTCGAAGGCGCTGGCCGGGCCCACGTGCTGCGCGAGGTACGCGCCGCCGGGCCGCAGCACGCGGGCGATCTCCTCCCACCACACGGTCGCCGGGTGGCGGCTCGTCACGAGGTCGAACGCCTCGTCGGCGAAGGGCAGCGGCGGCTCGTCGGGATCCGCGACCACGACCGCCCCGAGGGGGTGCAGCAGCTTCGTCGCCTTCGCGACGTTGGGCGGCCAGGACTCCGTGGCCACCATCGTGCGGGGCAGCCGGCGCGCGCCGGCGAGCACCTCGCCGCCGCCCGTCTGGACGTCGAGGGCCGCGTCCACGTGGGCGAGGCGCTCGCTCATCGTCCGCTGGTAGCCCCAGGAGGGCCGCTCTTCGGTGGCCCGGCCCTCCAGCCAGGAGAAGTCCCAGCCGGCCACGGGGACGGCCGCGGCCTCCGCGACCAGATCGTCGAAGCTGCGCTGAGCATCAGGACTGCCGGACGGCGTATATGACATATCAGAAGTAATACCCCAAAGGGTCAGGGTGTCCTTCACCACCGGTGCGGTGCGGCGCGCGCCCGGGCTACGGCTACCACCGGCTGATCCCGGAGTGGTCCACGAGCGGTACGGCCTGCCCCGGCGACGCCCGCGTGGGCCCAGTTCCACGACGTGAACTTGCCCGTGATCGCCGCCCACATCCGGGGCAGGTCCGCGGACCTGCCCCAGGGCGTCCTACGACTGCACGTTCGTACGCGCCTTGCCGTCGTGCGCGATCCAGTCCGTGAACGCGTCCTTGCCCGTACCGCGCATCCGCGCGCTGCTGAGCCGGTTGTCGAGGCCCATGACGACGACGACCGGGTTGCCCTTGCCGTCCAGTACGAGCCCGGGGACCCCGCGGTGCGGGATGCCGTCCTTGCCCCACGGCCCCGGCCGGCCCGAACCGGCGGAGAGCCGGATGCGGCCCTTGGCGTCGTGGTCCGTGAGGACGGTGGTGTTCCCGGCCTGGGCCACGGCGGGCCGGGCGTGGCCGCCGAGCGGCTCGCACTGGGCGGAGACCCGCCAGCCCTTGTCGTCGCCGAGCCGGTCGGCGACGAGCACGCGGGAGGTGTTCGGCTGGCGCATGACCATGCGCATGCCGCCGTTGGCGAGAGGGGCGAGGCTCAGCGGGCCGGTGGCGGCGGGGAGCTTGGTCGGCTCCGCCATCTGCAACGGGGACCCGGGGCCCTGCGACATCCAGTGGTGCACGGTCTTCGTGTCGGCGGCCACCAGGTGGATGCGGCCCTGGCTGTCGACGGCCGCGTCGAGCCCGTCCTCGGTCCGCACCGGCGGGCCGGTCGTGGGCAGCGTCTCCCAGCCGGAGAAGTCCTTGCCGCCGGAGCCGCTGCGGAAGGCGACCTCGCCCTCGAAGGTGCGGACGAAGACGTGCACCGTGCCGTCCTTGTCCGCGGCGGCGACCGGGTAGCCCATCTCCATCGTGCGGGCGGGGTCCTGCTCGGGCGAGTCCAGCGACTCCCAGGGGCCGAAGGCGGGGGTGCCGCCGTTGCTGCCGCTCTGCAGGGCGGTGACGACCTCGCGCCGGTGCGGCTGGTCCTTCACAGGCAGCACCGTGCGTATGGAGAACAACTGGAGGGTGCCGTCGGGGTGCCGCAGCGCCTGTATCTGGCCCTCCAGCATCGAGCCACCGACGGAGGTGGGCGTGGACCAGATGCCGCTGCCCGCCTTGGCCTCGGTCCAGCACTGCGCGGCGCCGTCGAGGAGGCCGAACGCCGCGAGGCGGCCGTCGGGCAGGGGCTGCACCCAGCGCATGGTGCCGGGAGCGCGGTGGCGGCAGTTGCTCGACCAGCCGCGGTACTTGGTGTGCGACGTGTTGCCGACCTTCCGGTCACCGCAGCCCGCGTCGTCGCCGCAGTCCTTGCCGTCGGCCCAGCCGTAGGTGTCGAGGAACTTGAGCTTGTGCTCCGTGGTGGCCTTGTCGAGGTTGCTGGGGAGGTGGGAGACCTCGTAGCCGACGTAGCTGTCCACGGCCGTCGGGCGGGTGTGCTTGCGGCCCCAGTACTCGGCGAGCGCGGCCTGGGCGAAGAACGCCGACGTGGTGTGGTCCTGGTGGTCGTACTTGGCTATGCCGCGCAGGACGGGCGGGGTGTTCGGGAACTCCGGCGGCTTGGGCAGGTGCGCCGGGTTCGGGTCCAGGGTGCGGACCACGGTCGGCTGATAGCGCTCGAAGATCGCGACGAGGGTGTCGATGACCTGCTGGCGGCCGTACTGGAAGGTGCGCTTGACCGGGCTGCCGGCCGGCAGGAGCGTCGTCAGCTTGGGCGCCGCCCCGAGCCACAGGCCGCGCAGGCTCTCCTGGCGGGGGTTGCGCAGGGTGCGGGCCTCGACCAGCTCCAGGAAGATCAGCTGGACCTGGGGGGCGGCGCGCAGCGTGTGGAGCTCGACCTGGATGCCGGGCAGGAGGGACAGCGCTTCGACGGTCCAGGGGCTGAGCCAGTCGCCGGTGGACATCTGGGCGGTCGCCTCGCGGAAGCCGTTGAGCCGGGCGCGGACGAATTCGCCGCGCTTCTCCGGCAGCCGCTTGTAGCCGCGGGCGTTCGAGAGCTCGTTGCGGCCGTCGGACTCGCCGCCGGTGAGGCAGACCGTGACGGAGGGGCCGCCGCCGAGGATCGACTGCTCCAGCTCCGGGTTCATGAAGTAGAGGGAGTCGTCGGGGTGGGCGATGACGTGCACGAACGACTCGGAGGTCGTGGCCTTCGCGGGCCGCACCGCGGTGCCCTCGTGCCCGGTCTCCTTCTTCGCGTCGGGCGCGAGCCACTGCCAGGCCCCCACCGCGCCCGTTCCGAGGACGATGCCGCCGCCCGCGACCTGGAGCACGCGTCGGCGCGGTATGTGCCCTGGCACAGGTATTCCCCCAACTCTGCTGCGCGGGACGCGCGCAGTGGAAAAGCGAATGGGCGATTAGAACTAATCGCCCATGGATCTTGAGTTCGATCTTATGAAACGCAACCTGCTGTTTCCCCGCTGTTTTGTAACAGCCGTACGTCGGCCGCATGTAGTTTCGTGCGCGGTTGCGCAACGCGGCCCGCGGGCGTGCGCGGTGGTGACCAAGGGTTGATCGGCGGCAACCGAGGGTTGCGCGGCGGTAGCGGAACGGGGCCCGGGGTGGGGCCCGGGGCGGCGTCCGGGAGGGCTGCCGGGGCGGTCGGGGGGGATGCCGAGGGTGGGGTAGGTCAGGTCTCCGTGTCGAGGCCGCCCGCGTCGTGGACGAGCAGGGCGATCTGCACGCGGTTGTTGAGGCCGAGCTTGGTGAGGACGCGCGAGACGTGCGTCTTGACCGTGGCCACGCTCAGATAGAGCGTGCGGGCGATCTCCGCGTTGGACTGCCCGCGCCCCACCGCGACCGCGACCGCCCGCTCCCGGTCGTTGAGCAGGGCCAGCCGCGCCCGCGCCCGGTCGCCGCGGGTGTCCCGCTCCTGCTGCTGCTCGTGCCCCGTGACCCGGGCGATCAGCTGCTGCGTCACGGCGGGGGAGAGGACCGGCTCGCCCGCCGCGACCCGGCGCACCGCCGCGACGATCTCGGCGGGCGGGGTGTCCTTGAGGACGAAGCCCGCCGCCCCGGCGCGCAAGGCCCGCAGCACCTGCTCGTCGGCGTGGAACGTGGTCAGGACGATGACCTCCGGGGCCTGCTCGCGGCTGCGCAGCTCCTCGGTCGCGGCCAGGCCGTCCATGGCCGGCATGCGGATGTCCATCAAGATGACGTCGGGCGCGTGCCGCTCGACGAGTGCGGCCACTTCCGTGCCGTCGGCGGCTTCGCCGACGATCCGGATGTCGGGCAGGCCGCCCAGCATGAACGACAGCCCGGCCCGTACGAGAGGGTCGTCGTCGACGAGCAGGACCCGGATCGGCGGGGTCTGCGGCGAGCCGGGACCGCTCGGAGCCGCCGGGTCCTGGGGGAGCCCGGGGCTGTGCGGGCGCTGCGGGACGTTCATAGCCGCCACGGTAGCCAGCCGTGGACACGGAAGCCGCCGTCAGGGGTGGGGCCGTGCGAGCAGCGGCCACCGGCGAGCGCGGCGCGCTCGGCCAGCCCGATGAGACCCTGCCCGGATCCGGGCACGGATGAACCTGCGACGCCCCGCCCCGCGGCCCCGTCCCTCCCGCCGTGCTCGCCCTGCCCGCCGCCCGGCGGGTTGGTGATCTCGACCGTCAGGCCCGCTTCCGCGGAGCCTGCCACCCGGACGCTCGCCTCGGCTCCCGCGGCGTGCTTCCGGGCGTTGGTCAGCGCCTCCTGCACGATCCGGTAGACCGTGCGGCCCGTGGCCTCCGGCACCGAGGCGGCGTCCGCCACCTGCTGGTCGAGCACCACCGCCATGCCCGCCTGCCGGGACTCCTCCACCAGTGCGTCCAGCGCCGCCAGGGTGGGCTGCGGGCGATCGCCGCCGCCGTCCGCACCGGGGGCACGCAGCACGCCGATCACCTCGCGCAGCTCCTCCAGGGCCTGGTGGGCGCTGTCGCGGATCACCCCGGCGGCCCGGGCGACCTGCGCGGGCGGCGCGTCCGGCCGGAACTCCAGCGCGCCCGCGTGCACGCACAGCAGCGACAACCGGTGCGCGAGGACATCGTGCATCTCGCGGGCGATGCGCTCCCGGGCCAGGCGCTGCGCCTGCTCCGCCCGGAGCTGTGCCTCCGTCTCCGCGCGGCGGGCGCGCTCGCGCAGGGACAGGACCAGCTGGCGCCGGGACCGGACGAACATGCCCCAGCCGATGACCGCGAGGACGAGCAGCACGCCCGTGGCCGTCGCGATGAGGAACGGCAGGTCGGGGTCGGGGCGCAAGGCCGCCTGCAACGGCTCGCTGACCAGGGCGAGCCCTCCGACGGCGGCCACGGTCCGGAACGGCCGGTGCACCGCCACCGTGAACACCGCCACGAGCATGGCCCCGCCGGCCGGCGGCAGGAACGTGCTGACCACGATCAAGGCCACGGCCAGGGGCACCGGCCACCGGCGGCGCGTCCACAGCGCCACGCAGGCGGCGGCGCCCACGATTTGATCGGCTACGAGGAGCGCGGGCGCGACGTCCGGCGCCTTGCGCAGGGCCTCGGCGTTCAGCAGCCCGATGACGGCCGCGAGCGCGAGGCAGAGGATGTCGACCACCCAGTCGCGAAAGCTGCGCGCCGGGCGCGGCCGCGCCTCCGTCATTTCCTCTGCTGTCCCGTCCATGAGCAGCCAATTTACTGAGCCGTGGGAGGGAGCGGGGGTGCTGGACAGCGGTCCTCTACCAAAGTCGCGGGAGACGAGACTTTGGATGATCCAAGGGTACGGAAGACGCTACTTCAGCCGGGGCCGGCGCAGCCTTCCGGGCGATGACCAGGGCCGGGTGGCGCCACGAGCATGGCAGGCATGAAGAAGACACTCGAAATCCTCGGCTTCATCCTTACGCTTCAAGGCCTGGCCGGCATCGTCCATGCCTTCACCGGCTGGTTCCACTACGGGGTCCTGGTGCGCCACCTCGGCTTCCTCGACGGTTACGAGATCTACGCGAGCATCGTGCTCGCCGTCCTCGGCGTGAGCATGCTCATAGCCTCCGACAAGGCCGACGCCTGGTCCGAGGCCCGGCCCGGCGACCGGAAGAACATCTGAAGCCGGACGCACACCTCAAGCCGGACGCGTACCTGAAAGGGGAGCGGCCGCCCGTGCGAGTGCGCCAGGATGGGCCCATGGCTGACAGCACTCCGGGCACCTCGGAACTGGTCGCACTTCTCGGTCTCCAACCGCACGTCGAGGGAGGGTGGTTCCGCGAGACGTGGAGGACATCGCATGAGGCCGTCCCCGACGGTTACGGCGGGCCCAGGGCGTTCGCCACGGGCATCTACTCCCTCCTCCATCCCGGCGAAGTCTCCCGCTGGCACCGCGTGCGCTCGGACGAGGTGTGGCTGTGGCACCGCGGCGGTCCTCTGCGGATGAGGCTCGGCGGCGCGGGCGGCAAGCCCGATGAGAGCGGGGCGTCGGAGGTGGTCGTGGGGCCGTCCGTCGAGCGCGGCGAGCAGCCGCAGTTCCTCGTCCCCGGCGGCGTATGGCAGTCGGCCGAGCCCGCGGGCAACGAGCCGGTCCTGGTGACCTGCGTGGTCGCCCCGGGCTTCGACGAAGCGGACTTCGAGATGGAGTAGGGGCGGGGGGCGGGGCGGGGGAGGGGGTGGCCGGTTCGGGCCGATGCGGCGGAGGAGCGGGCTTCCGTAGGCTCGTCGCGACAGGCGCGCATGTCCGTAAGCGGTTCCAGGGAGTTGACGTGTTGTACGCATTCGGCTTCGAACGGCTCGGCGTCGTGGTGAGCGACCTCTACTTCATCGACCCGGATCCGCTGCCCGGGCAGGAAACCCCCGAGCGAGGCGTACGGCTGGAGCTCAGGCTCTTCGAATGCGGCGAGCCGATCGGATCCATCTACGCCGCGCGGCCCATCACGATCGGCCGCCCACTGTGGCGGGTCGACCTGCTCCAGGACGCGGCCGCCGCCCCCGGCACCTTCGACCGCACACACCACCACCCCGACTTCGACGGCTGGATCCCCGGACCGCGGGTCTTCGTCAGGGAACTGTCCGCCGACCCCCTGCCCTGGCTGGCCGGCAAGCTCACCGACCTTCCCGCCCTGCTGAAGGAGACCGGCGTCCACCCGGGCGACGTCGCGGAGGCGGACGCGGCCGCGCTCCGCGCAGCCGTACCCGAGATCATGGACACCGTCCGCCGGCTGCTGGAGCGGGTCTGGGCCGGCGAGCTCGGCCGGCTGGCGGACGAGACCGGCACCGGGCCGGTCACCAGCGCGCGGATCAGCTGGCTGTAGCCGATCAGCCCGGGCAGTCGTCGCTGCCGACGGGCCTCCACCGCCGACGAGTCTCCACCACCGGTGAGTCCCCACTGCCGACGAGTCTCCACCGCCGGTGAGCCCCGCCGTCGGCGGACCCGGCGGCCCGGCTGTTGGCGGACCCGGCCGCCCCGCGGCCCGGCTGTCACCACCCCCCTACTGAGGTATCACCCCAGGGTTGGCTCCCAGGGGTGACGTGGTCCCTGACCTGCTCTTCCTAGCTTTCCCCCTGTCACCACACAGGGCGAGGGAGAGACATTCATGGGCCGCTTCAAGCGCACGCTGGTCGCCGCCGCGCTGGCCACCACGGTCATCGCCGGCACGGCGGGCTGGGCCGCCGGCAGCGAGCAGACGGCCGTCACCGGCCCGCCCGCGGGCGCGGCGGAATGGCGGGCGGACCACTCCCTGCACCGCACACTGCCCGACCCCGCGACGGCGACGCCGCGCGCGGTCGCCGCGTTCTTCGCCGGCCTCACGGAGGACCAGCGCAAGGACCTGGCGGCCCGTCACGCCCTGATCGTCGGCAACCTCGACGGCGCGCCCGCCACCCTGCGGTACGAGGCCAACGCCCGCGCGATAGCCACCGAGCGGGACAGGGCGCTGGCCCGGGCCGGGGACGCCGGCCTGACCCGCGCAGTACGCGAAGAAGCCCGCAAGCACGCCAACCGCTGCGAGCGGCTCCTCGCACCGGGCCGGCAGATCCTGGCCTTCGACCCGCGGGGGCGCGGCCAGGTCGCCGAGGTGTTCGGCGACCTGGCGACGGCCCGGCACACCGCCGTCGTCGTCCCGGGCTCGGACATCGACCTCGCCACGTTCGACCGCACGCACGACCGGTACGGCACCCCGGCCGGGATGGCCGCCGCGCTGCGGTCCGAAATGGGGCGCAGGGCGCCCGGCACCCCCACCGCCGTCATCGCCTGGGCCGGCTACACCACGCCCGTCGGCCTCGGCGTGGACGCCGCCACCGGCCGGCTTGCGCAGGCCGGGGCGGTCCGGCTGGAGCGCCTGCTCGTCGGCCTCTCCGCCGCCGCGGCCTCGCCCGCCGCGCCGCCGCCCGCCGTGTTCTGTCACAGCTACGGCTCGGTCGTCTGCGGCCTGGCCGCGTCCTCCATCGACCGCACCGAGGCGGCCGACCTCGTCGCGCTCGGCAGCCCCGGCATGCGGGCCGGCTCGGTGAAGGAACTGCGCACCGACGCCCGCGTCTGGGCGGCCGCGCGCAACTCCTCGGACTGGATCGGCAACGTGCCCAACGTCGACCTCTTCGGCCTCGGCCACGGCGCCGACCCGACCTCACCGGAATTCGGCGCCCGCACCGTCCCCACCGGCGGCGCCCGCGGCCACACCGGGTACTTCGCCCCCGGCACGGACTCCCTCCGCAACTTCGCGGACATCGCCCTAGGCGCGTACGCCTCGGTCCGCTGACCGTTCCGGGACTACGGATCCCACGGTAGGCCCAGGAACCCCCAAGGTTTCTTTGCAAAGAAACCTTGGGGGTTAGTCTGGGGCCATGACCGATGTGATCCTCGACGCCAAGGGGCTGCGCGCCCTGGCCCACCCCGTACGGGTGCAGCTCGTCGGGCTGCTGCGGGTGTTCGGGCCCTCGACCGCCACCCGGCTCGCCGAGCGGCTCGGCATCGCCTCGGGGGCGACCAGCTACCACCTCCGCCAGCTCGCCGCCGCGGGTTTCGTCGAGGAGGACACCGGCCGGGGCAACGCCCGGGAGCGCTGGTGGCGCGCCGTCCACCAAGTCACCCGGATCGACGACAAAGACCTTGCCGAGCAGGAGCCCGAGGCCGTGCTCGGCTTCTTCCAGGGCGTCGCCGCCGGCCAGACCCTCCTCACCCAGCTCGCCACCGCCGCGTACCCCGGCCTGCCGCGCCCCTGGCGCGAGGCGTTCGAGATGAGCGACTGGAACCTCAGGCTCACCCCGCAGGAAGCCGTGGAGCTCGGCAGCGAACTCCGGGCCGTCGTCGACCGGTACCGGCAGCACGCCCCCGGAGCGGACGCCCCCGCGGACGCCGGGCGCGTCTCCCTGATCCTGCAACTCCTGCCGGACCCGGGCCCGGCGGCTGATGCCGAGCGCGGACGGGGAGCCTCCGAAGGCGCACAGGCTGACGCCGAGCGCGGACGGGGAACCTCTGAAGGCGCACAGGCTGATACCGAGCGCGGGCCGGGGCGCGGCGCATGACCGGGTCCGTACCGTCACAGCCCGGCCCGATATCCGGGCGCAGCATCCGCCCCCTCGCCGGTGTCCTCGCCGCGACCGCCGTCGCCCTGACCGGCACGCGCGTCTCGGCGATCGCCCTGCCGTGGTTCGTGCTCGTCACCACCGGAAGCGCCGCCCTGACCGGGCTCGTCGCCTTCTGCGAGATGACCCCGTACGTGCTGGTGAAGATGTTCACCGGGCCCCTGGTGGACCGCGTCGGACCGCGCGTCGTGTCGTGGGCGGCCGACTCCCTCAGCGCCGTCGCCGCCGCGCTGATCCCCCTGCTCCACGCCTTCGGCCTGCTGCCCTTCGGGCTCCTGCTCACGCTCGTCGCGGTGATCGGCGCCGTGCGCGGGCCCGGTGACCTGGCCAAAGAGATCATGGTTCCGGAGGCGGCCGAACGCAGCAGGGTCCCGCTGGAGCGGGCGACCGGCCTGTCCGGCGTCACCGAACGCCTCGCCTCCACCGTCGGCCCGGCGGCCGGCGGCGCGCTCGTGGCGCTCCTCGGCCCCATGGCCGGCATCGTCGTCAACGCCGTCTCCTTCGCCCTGGGGTCGCTCGTCGTCGCGCTCGTCCTGCCCCGTGACATGGGCCGCGCCGTGCCGCCCGGAAACGAGCAACCGGACGGCCCGGATCGTGGCACCGTGAGTTCCACGAGTGCCGCCCAGCCCGGCGAACCGGCAGGCTACTGGCGCCGCTTCGGCGAGGGCTTCACATTCCTGCGCGGCGAACCCCTGCTGCTCACCGTCATCGTCATGGTCGGCATCACCAACCTCCTCGACGCGGGCTTCGCGGCCGTCCTCGTCCCCGTGTGGGCAGAACGGTCCGGGGACGGCCCGGCCGTCATCGGGCTCACGAGCAGCGCGGCAGGCATCGCCGCGGTCTGCGGCAGTCTCATAGCCGCCGCGCTCGCCCACCGGATGCGCCGCCGGCCCGTGTTCTTCGCCGGCTTCCTGCTCGCGGGCGCGCCGAGGTTCGTGGTGCTCGCCTGCGACGCGCCGCTGTGGGCGGTGGTCGCCGTCTTCGCGGTCAGCGGTTTCGGCGGCGGGTTCCTCAACCCCATCCTCGGCGCCGTCTCCTTCGAGCGGGTGCCGCGCGGCCTCCTGGGCCGGGTACGGGCGCTCGGCGACTCGCTGGCCTGGGCGGGCATCCCCCTGGGCGGCCTGCTCGCCGGGCTCGCCGTCACTTCCGCCGGGCTCGTGCCCGTGCTCCTGGCGGGCGGGGCGCTGTACTTCCTCACCACCAATCTGGCCGGACTGCGTCCGGAGTGGCGCGAGATGGACCGCGGGCGCGGAGGCGGGCGCGGGCTCGACGCGGAGGACTCCCGTACGGCGCGGAGCGAGGACGCCGCCGCCCTGCGATGATCATTTCCGACCTGCGGTCGATGCCCGGCGTGCGGTCGGCCGCATAGCGTAGTGATCATGATGTGGAAAACGCGGAAGACACCGCGGCGGTCCGTTGTGGCCGTCGCGCTCCTCACGGCCCTCGCCGTTCCCCAGATACCGGCCGCAGCCGCGGCCGCGTCGGCCCCGGGCCCGGCAGCGGCCGCGGCGGCGCCCGGGTACGCCGAGTCCGAGGCACCGGCCCGGCTCCCGGCGCCGACCGGCAAGGAGCCGGTCGGCACGAAGACGCTGCACCTTGTCGACACTTCACGACCCGACCCCTGGAAGCCTGCCGCCGGCAACCGGGAGCTCATGGTCACGCTCTGGTACCCGGCGCGGCACCAGGGGGACCTGAACGCCCCCTATATGTCGAAGCAGCTGTCCAAGGCGTGGCTCGGCAAGGAGGAGCTGGCCGGAGTGCGCACCAACGCCACCGCCGGCGCCCGGCCCGCCGGCAAGGCCCGGCCGCTGGTCGTCCTCTCGCCGGGCTTCGGGATGAGCCGTGCCTCGCTCACCGGGCTCGGTGAGGAGCTCGCGTCGCGCGGCTATGCCGTGGCCGCGGTCGACCACACCTACGAGGCTCCGGTGGAGTTCCCCGGCGGACGCGTCGAGACCTGCGAGATCTGCGGGAAGACCGACCTCTCCGCGGTCGCACCGAACAGGTCCAAGGACATCCGGTTCCTGCTCGACCAGCTGACCGGGCCCCGCAGCCCGCTCGCCGTCGACGCCCGCCGGATCGCCGTGGCCGGCCACTCCATCGGGGGCGCGAGCGCGGTGCAGGTCCTCCACGACGACCCGCGCGTGGACGCCGCCGTCAACCTCGACGGCAACTTCCAGCCGAAGCTCGCCGACGGAGTGAACAAGCCGGTGCTGCTCCTGGGCGCGCATCGCGGCGAACTCGCCGGTCCCGAGGCGGACCCCCAGGACCCGAAGGTGAACTGGGAGCAGGCCTGGCCCCGGCTGACGGGCTGGAAGCGCTGGCTCGACGTCCCTGAAGGCGGGCACATGACCTTCACCGACGCCCCGTGGCTCGTCGACCGGTTCGGCCTGCCGGGCCGGCTGCCGCCCAGTGACGTCAAGAAGGCGTACGGCACCCTGCACGGCCCGCGCTCGACCGCCCTCACCCGCGCCTACGTGGGCGCGTTCCTCGACCGGCACCTGCGCGGCACCCCGAGCCCGCTCCTCGACCGGCCGTCCCCGGCCTATCCGGAAGTGACCTTCCTGAAGAAGTAAGAAGTCACCTTCCTGAAGAAGTAAGCGGACGTCAGCAGCGGGCCCCGGGGTGGCACCAGTACCACCCCGGGAACGGATACCAGAGGGATCGCCCACGGCCCCGCCGCCCGGGAACATCGAACCGTCAAGAAAAGCGCCCAGGAGGTTCGATGTCCGAGTCCAGGAAGCCGCGACGGTCCCTCTCCGCCGCATCCCTCGTGCCCGCCGCAGTGGCCGTCGTGATCGCGGCCACCGCGCTCCCGGCGGGCACCGCGGCCGCGGCACCCCGGGCGGCCGGAACGTCGCACACAGCCGGGGCGTCCTACGCGGCCGGCCCGTCGCACACCGCCGCGGCGGTGACCGTGCCCGAGCGCTACGCGGCCCAGAAGCTCGCCTGGAAGCCCTGCCCCGAGGTCGCGCCCGGCCTGGAGTGCGCGCAGATGACCGTCCCGCGCGACTGGCACGCCCCGGACGCCGGCAAGGACCTCACGATCGCCGTGTCGCGCGTGAAGGCGAGCGACCCCGCCCACCGGCGCGGCGTGCTCATGATGGCCGCGGGCGGCCCGGGCGGCTCCGGCCTCAAGCGGCCGGCCGGGCTCGCCAAGAGCGCGCCTTCCATAGGCGCCGCCTACGACGTCGTCAGCTTCGACCAGCGCGGCGTCGGCGCGAGCACCCCGGTGCAGTGCCAGACCCAGGAAGAGCTCGACGCCTTCTTCGCCGGGGACTTCCGCGACCGCTCGCCCGAGGCCGTCCAGCGCGTCCTCACCAACTCCCGCAAGCTCGCCGAGGCCTGCGGCGCGCAGCACGGCGACCTCCTCCCGTACATCACCACCGAGCAGACCGTGCGCGACATGGACCTCCTGCGCACTCTGCTCGGCGAGCGGAAGATCTCCTACTACGGGGCCTCCTACGCCACCATGGTCGGCGCGTACTACGCCTCCCTCTTCCCGCAGCGCGTCGAACACGCCGTCCTGGACAGCAACATCGCCTTCGACGGCACCTGGGAGGACTTCGAGACGGGCCAGCCGATGAGCTTCCAGCGCCGCTTCGAACAGGACTTCCTGCCCTGGCTCGCGAAGAACGACGCCACCTACCACTACGGGAAGACCGCCGCCGAGGCCAAGGCCACCTGGGAGCGCCGCCGCGGCGCCCTGCACGACCGGCCCCTCAGCCTCGACGGAGGCAGGACCAAGGGCAAGACCCTCGACCCCAACCGCTTCGACAGCGGCACCATCCAGGCGATCTACAACTCGCAGCAGGGCTTCCCCGGCCTCGCCACGGCCCTGGCCGCGCTGGAGCACTGGGACTCCGCCACGGCCGCGGAACGGCAGCTCGTCGACAAGGTCTACGGCGCGTACCTCTCCCCGAACTTCTTCGCCGAATTCCTCTCCGTCACCTGCGCCGACACCCCTTGGACGCGCGACACGGGCCACTGGGTCCGGCGCAGTGCCGAGGACACCGCGAAGTACCCCCTGATGGGCGCCAGGGAGCTCGCGTTCGCCGCCACGTGCGCGGCGTGGCCCACGTCTCCCGGCCCGCGCGTCAAGGTCACCGGCAAGGGGATGCCGCCCGTCCTGATGCTCAACTCCCTGCACGACCCCGCCACGTACTACGAGGGCGCGCAGCGCGCCCACCGGGCGCTGCGCGGCTCGCGCCTGGTCACGGTTCCCGGCGGCGACCACGGCGTCTACGGCGACGGCAACGCCTGCGCCGACGGGATCGTGAACAAGTACTTGCTGTCGGGAGAGCTGCCCGCACGAGACGTCACCTGCGAGGCGGCACCGGCCAAGTAGTACGGGTGGCCGCCACGGGAGACCGGAAGCTCCCGCAGCATCCTGCCGCCCTCCCTACAGCCGCCGCTCCAGCAGCTGCGCGGAGAGCGCGGCGAGTTCACCGGTCGCGCTCTCCGCGAGCCCCGCGCCGCGCAGGCACGCCTGCGCGGCCGCGGCGTGGCGGCGCGCCTCCTCCAGGGCGAAGTCCCGGCCGCCCGCCGCCTCCACCAGGGCCGCCGCACGCTGCGCGGCAGCGGCGTCCGGGACGGCCTCCGAGCCCAGCAGCCGGGTCAGTTCGCGGCCGGTCGCACTGCCGCCCCGGGCGACGGCGGCGAGCACCGGCAGGGTCTTCTTCCGCCGCAGCAGGTCGCTGTGCACCGGCTTGCCCGTCGTGAGCGGGTCGCCCCAGATCCCCAGCAGGTCGTCCACGGCCTGGAACGCCACGCCGAGCCGCCGGCCCGCCTCCGCGAGCGCCCCCGTCTGCAGCGCGGGGGCACCCGCGAGGACCGGGCCCAGGGACAGCGCGCAGCCGATCAGGGCGCCGGTCTTGCGGCCGGCCATCGCCTCGTACTCCGGTATGCCCACGGCGTCCGGCCCGGCCCACGGCCGGTCCTCGAACAGCAGGTCGTCGGCCTGCCCGCGCACCAGCTCGCCCAGGCAGTCCGCGAGGTGTGCCACCGCCCGGCCCGCGTGCCCGCCCCCGGCCCCCGCCACCGTCTGCACGGCGAGCGCGAACAGCGCGTCGCCCGTCAGGACCGCGGGGCCCGTGCCGAACGCCTTCCACGCCGCGTCACGGTGCCGCCGCCGCTCGTCCCCGTCCATGATGTCGTCGTGCACGAGCGAGAAGGTGTGCACCAGCTCGACGGCCACCGCCGCCTGCACCGCCGCCTCCGCGGGCGCCCCGGCCGCCTCCGCGCCGAGCAGGGCGAACGCCTGGCGGACGCCCTTGCCGCCGGGGGACGGGGCCGGTGCCCCGTCGGCCTCGCACCAGCCGAACGAGAACGCCGCCATCCGGGCCGGCAGCGGGTGCAGCGTCGCCACGGCCGCTCTGAGGGCCGGCTCCACCAACTCCCGGGCACGGGCCGTCGCCTGAGGCGCGGGGGTGCGGAGACCGGTCTGCGTGGGCATGGGGCTTCTCTTTCCTGTGGGTGGGCCCTGAGGCGGGCCTGTGAGGGGCCCGAGGCGGAACGCGTATGGGGAGCAGCGCGTACGGGAAGGCGTACGCGATAGAGCGCCTACGGTCAGGCAGCCGGCCGGGCACCGGCCGGCGTCACCCCCAGCTCGGCCCGCGCCGCCTCGACCATCTCCCGCGCGTGCAGCAGCCCGATCCGGCCGAGCGTACGGTGCAGGTCGTCCAGCTCCGCGGCCGTCCCGGCGCGGTCGTGCCCCAGCCGGGCCCGGGACTTGACCAGCCCCAGCCTGGCCAGCGCCGCGCCCCGCGGCTCCGCCATCTCCTCGAACTCCGCGAGCGCGCCCTGGTAGCACTCCTCGGCCTCGGCGTAACGGCCCGCGCGGAACAGCACGTTGCCCCGCATCTTGTGGTTGTAGGCGAGCGCGCTCACCAGCTTCATCCGCCGGCACGTCGCCTCCGCCTCCGACAGCAGCGCGAGCGCCCGGTCCGTCTCGCCCCGCAGGGACAGCACATCGGCGATCCCGCGCAGCGCCCACGCGTGGCCGCGCGCGTCGTCGGCCCCGCCCGATATCTCCGCGGCCTCCTCGAACATCGCGAGCGCGGTGTCGTACGAACCGGAGTTGCGGTGCATCTGCGCGATGCCCTCCAGCGCCCACACCGTGTGCCGGGCCTCGCCGCGGCGCCGGGCCTCCGCCAGCAACTGCTCGTGCAGCGCGCCGACGGCCTCGTAGTCGCCCTGGATGCGACCCGTCTCGGCCAGGCCCGCGAGGGAGTAGCCGCGGGCGACGACGTCGCCGCCCCGCTCGGCGAGGGCGGCGGCGATGGTGAGCCACCGGCGGGCCAGGGCCAGTTCACCGCGCTGCCGGGCGAGCGTGCCGCCGCTCCACACCGCCCACGCCATCGCCCCCTGGTCGCCGGCCTCCCGCGCCGCCCGGTAGCTGGCCTTCCACGCGCCCTCGGCCTCCGGCACCCGGCCGAGCCGCCGGCTCGCCTCGGCGACGGCCAGCCCGGCGTGCGCCGCGTCGAGGGCGGAGCCCGCCAGCTCGGCCCGCTGCTGTTGCTCGACGGCCTTGGCGAGCACTTCTTCGAGGGAAGCGTTCACCGAGAGGTCCTCCAGGGAGCCCCGGTACTCGGGAGCAAATGCCTTGCCGTACATGGTCCGCCTCACGTCGGGATTTGCGGGATCGCTGACGGAAGGGCGGGGGGCATCACACGATGGCAGCCCCGTACGCCCTACCGATGATCAAGAAACTACGGCCCCGGACCACCGCGGGTAATCAGACCGTGAGGCGGTGTTCCGTACATCTGAGGTCCGGTGCGGACGCCGCAGGTCATACGCGAGATGTACGGGGATCCAGGGCCGGGGGAAGGATTTGTAAAGTGTCCCGCTGGGAAATCCCCTGGTACAGGCGTTCGGCGCCAGGGGGAGCAAGAAAGAACGGGGGGCGGGCGATGAGCCATTCCGGTGTGCCCGGCGGGCTGGGGACGGGGGTCGGCTGGCGGCCGGAGATCGCCGGTGCCCTCGCCGGGCCGGTCCGGGCCGACTGGGTGGAGGTCGTGGCCGAGAACGTCTGCCCCGGGCACCTCCCCGAGCCGATCCGGCTGCTGCGCGAGCGCGGCGTGACGGTGGTCCCGCACGGCGTCTCCCTCGGCCTGGGCGGCGCGGACCGCCCGGACCTCGCCCGGCTCGCGGCGCTGGCCGAGCGCGCCGAGGCCCTCGGCTCGCCGCTCGTCTCCGAGCACATCGCCTTCGTACGGTCCGGAGGGCCGCTGACGGGCTCGCCGCGCATCGAAGCCGGCCACCTGCTGCCCGTGCCCCGCACCCGCGACGCCCTGGACGTCCTGTGCGAGAACGTCCGCATCGCGCAGGACATGCTGCCCGTACCGCTCGCCCTGGAGAACATCGCGGCCCTCATGACCTGGCCCGGCGAGGAGCTGACGGAGGGCCGGTTCCTCGCCGAGCTCGTCGAGCGGACGGGCGTACGGCTGCTCATCGACGTCGCCAACCTCCACACCAACCACGTCAACCTGGGCCAGGACCCGGCGGCCGCCCTGGACGAGCTGCCGCTCGACGCCATCGCCTACGCGCACGTGGCCGGCGGCACCGAGCAGGACGGCCTGTGGCATGACACCCACGCCCACCCCGTCACCCGGCCCGTCCTCGACGTCCTCGCCGAGCTGGCCTCCCGCGTCGACCTCCCCGGCGTCCTCCTGGAGCGGGACGACGCCTTCCCCGCCCCGGACGAGCTCGCGGCGGAACTGGACGCGGTCAGGGCGACGGTGGCCCGGTCCCGGCGCTCCCCGCAGCCGGCCCGCCGCAAGAAGGAGGCCACCGGTGTCTGACCCCGCCGGCCCCACCAACTCCGCTGCCTCCCCTGCTCCCACGGCCGACGCCGCACGGAGGCGCCTCGCCGAGGCCCAGCACGCCCTGCTGTCGGCGCTCGTCGCGGACGCGCCCCCGCCGGCCGGCCACGACCCGCAGCGGCTGCGGGTCCAGAGCCGGGCGCTGCTGGGCAAGCGCGCGGAGGTCGTCGCGAAGGTCGCGCCGGAGCTGCCCGTCATCCTCGGGCCGGACTTCCGGCGGCTGTTCCTCGACCACGCCCGCGGCCGTCCCATGCGGCACGGCTACCGCCAGGACGCCCTCGACTTCGCCGCCGGGCTCCTGGAGGCGGACGGCGCACTCACCGACCCCGCACAGCGGGAGCGCCTCGCGGCATGGCGGGACGCGCACGGCACGACGGACCGTACGACGGGCCCCGCGGCCCCGGCCCTCCCGCCGTCCGCCCGCCTCGCCACGGCCTGGCGCACCCTGCGTTCACGCGTGACCCGAAAGGCAGCAGACCAATGACCACCGGCATCGTCGTGCTCTCCGTCGTGATGTACCTCGCCCTCCTGGCCCCCTCGGCCTGGCTGGCCATCACGCGCAAACGCGCGCTCGCCACCCCGAAGAGCGTGCCGGGCGAACCGGAGCTCCTTGAGGTCGCGTACCTGCGGGGCGGCCCGATCAGGGTGGTGGACACGGCCATCACCCGCATGTGCGAGGACGGGCGGGTGTCCGTCAACAGCAGCGGCGAGCTGAAGGTGGAGCGGGCCGCCGCGTCCAACGCCGTGGAGCGCGCCCTGCTGGCCCGGTGCGGCCCCGACTGGGGCACCAAGCTGTACCGGCTCCGCGTCCAGGTGCAGTTCGACCCGGCCGTGGACGGAGTCCGGGCCTCGCTCGTCAACCGCGGGCTGCTGATATCCCGTGCGGCGGAGGAGAAGTGGAAGCGGGCCGGAGAGGTGCAGGTGGGCGGCCTCGTCGTCGGGGGCGTCATCGCCATGGGGCTGTTCGGCGTGCCCGCCGCCCTCCCGTTGTCGCTTGTGGCGTTCGTCCTCCTCGCCGGCGGTATCAAGCTCCGCATGGCGTACGGGCCGGGCCCGAAGCCCGGGTTCACGCCGCGCGGGCAGGAGTTCACCGACCGGGTGGGGAAGACCGGACCCTGGAGCGTCCGTACCTCCGCCGGACACCCTGAGGGCGTCGCGGGCGTCGTCGCCGTGCGCGACACGGTCGGGCCCGAGCCGGACCAGCCGTACCTGCACCAGCTCAGGCTGGCGGTGCGGACGCGCCCCGGCACGAGCACCACCGCGAAGTCCTCCAAGTCCGCGAAGTCCTCCTCGTCGTCGTACTCCTCCTACTCCTCCGCCGGCGGGTACAGCTGCTCCGGTGCTTCCAGCTGCTCCTCCGGCTCCCACCACTCCGGTCACTCGGGTCACTCCAGCTGCTCCTCCAGCTCCTCTTGCTCCTCCAGTTCCTCCTGCTCCAGTTCGAGCTCCAGCTGCGGCGGCGGCAGCAGCTGTTCGTCCTGAACCTTTCCTTCCGGTCTGAACCGTTCCTTCCGGTGAGCTGGTAACTTCACCAGGTGATCACTTCTTGATCACCTGGTCATCACCACGCCCCCGAAAAGGAAGCACCTTGGCTCGCCACCGGCTCCGCCGTTTACTCCCCTCCGCAGGCCTCACGGCGGTCTCCGCCCTCGCCCTCACCGCGCTCCCCGCGGCCCCGGCGTCCGCTGACTCCCCCGCCGCCCCGCACCTCGACGCCGTCGAACAGACCCTCCGTCAGGTCTCGCCCGGCCTCGAAGGCCGCGTGTGGGAGCGCACCGCGGGCAACGCGCTCGACGCCCCTGCCGGTGACCCCGCCGGCTGGCTGCTGCAAACCCCCGGCTGCTGGGGCGACGCCGCCTGCACCGAGCGCCCCGGCACGAAGCGGCTGCTGGCCAGGATGACCGAGAACATCTCGAAGGCCACGCGCACCGTCGACATATCCACCCTCGCCCCCTTCCCCAACGGGGCGTTCCAGGACGCGATCGTCGCCGGCCTGAAGAAGTCGGTGGAGAACGGCAACAAGCCGAAGGTCCGCGTCCTCGTCGGGGCGGCGCCGGTCTACCACATGAACGTGCTGCCCTCGAAGTACCGCGACGACCTGCGCGACAAGCTCGGCAAGGCCGCCGACGGCCTCACCCTCAACGTCGCGTCGATGACGACATCCAAGACCGCGTTCTCCTGGAACCACTCCAAGCTCCTGGTCGTGGACGGGCAGTCGGCGATCACCGGCGGCATCAACAGCTGGAAGGACGACTACGTCGACACCACCCACCCGGTGTCGGACGTCGACCTCGCCCTGACCGGCCCCGCCGCCGGCTCCGCGGGCCGCTACCTGGACCAGCTGTGGACCTGGACCTGCGAGAACAAGAGCAACATCGCGAGCGTCTGGTTCGCGGCGTCCCCCGGCGCCGGCTGCATGCCCACGATGGAGAAGGACGCCAACCCCGCGCCCGCCGCGGCCACCGGGAACGTCCCCGTCATCGCCGTCGGCGGACTGGGCGCCGGCATCAAGGACTCCGACCCCTCCTCGGCCTTCAAGCCGGAGCTGCCGTCGGCGCCCGACACCAAGTGCGTCGTGGGCCTGCACGACAACACCAACGCCGACCGTGACTACGACACGGTCAACCCCGAGGAGAGCGCGCTGCGCGCCCTCGTCGCCAGCGCGCGCAGCCACGTCGAGATCTCGCAGCAGGACCTCAACGCCACCTGCCCGCCGCTGCCGCGCTACGACATCCGCCTGTACGACGCGCTCGCGGCGAAGCTGGCCGCCGGCGTGAAGGTGCGCATCGTCGTCAGCGACCCGGCCAACCGGGGCGCCGTCGGCAGCGGAGGCTACTCGCAGATCAAGTCGCTGAACGAGATCAGCGACGTCCTGCGCAACCGCCTCTCGCTCCTCCCCGGCGGCGCGCAGGGCGCGAAGACGGCCATGTGCAGCAACCTCCAGCTCGCGACCGCCCGCAGCTCGGACAGCGCCAAGTGGGCGGACGGCAAGCCGTACGCCCAGCACCACAAGCTGGTCTCGGTGGACGACTCGGCCTTCTACATCGGTTCGAAGAACCTGTACCCGTCCTGGCTGCAGGACTTCGGGTACATCGTGGAGAGCCCGGAGGCCGCCCGGCAGCTCGACGCCGAGCTGCTCGCCCCGCAGTGGAAGTACTCGCAGGCGACCGCCACCTTCGACTACGCCCGCGGGATCTGCCAGGGCTGAGCCCCCGGCGGGCCCTTCAAGGCCCCTGAAGGTCCCCGCAGAGCGGATCCGCGGCCCGCGGCCGGCGACAGCCGCGGGCCGCGGTGCTGTCAGCGCAGCGTCATCACCTTCTGCGGCGCGTGCTCGGGCGTCCGCGCGGCGGCGTCCCCGGAGGGCGCCTTGCCGCAGTACTCGGCCTCGGCCAGCGCGGTGAGGTCGCCGCTCCAGTCGCCGTTGAGGTTGAAGGCGGCGGTGTGCTTGCCGTCGGCCGTGGAGGCGGCCAGCGTGAGGGAGCCGTGGATGCCGCCGGTGTGCGACCACACGGTCACCCCGCACGACAGCGGAATCTCCGCCACCCCGAGGCCGTAGCGGGCGCCGGGCATCTGGCCACCGGTGGACACGGTGGTCTGGAGCTCCCGCTGCTGGGCGCGGGGCAGCAGCTTCCCGCTGATCAGTGCCCCGTAGAAGCGGTTGAGGTCGCCGGTGGTGGAGATGATCTCGCCGGCGGCCCCGCCCCACGAAGGATTGAGCTCGGTGGCGTCGACGGGCTTCGCGCCCGGCTCCCGGGAGACGGCCGTGGTGTACGCCGTGCCGTGCGGGTCCGGCATCTTCGGCGACGTGCCCGGCAGGGTGGTGGCGCGCAGGCCGAGGGGCCGGATGACGCGCCGCTCGATCTCGCGGGCGTACGCGTGCCCCGTCACCTTCTCGACGATCATGCCGGCGAGGATGTAGTTGGTGTTGGAGTAGTGCCAGCCCTCGCCCGGCCGGAAGTCCGGCGCGTGCCCCATCGCGGTCTTCACCAGGTCGGCCGGGGTGTGGGTGTCGTAGCGGTGCTCGAGGAAGCCGGGGCCGAGCAGCTTCTGGAGGCCCGGGTCCTCCGTGTAGTTGTAGACGCCGCTCGTGTGGTTGAGCAACTGCCGGATGGTGATCTTCCGGCCGTCGTGGCCGTTGCCCCGGACGACGCCCGGCAGCCACCGGTCGACGGAGTCGTCCAGGCGCACCTTGCCCTCGGCCTCCAGCTGGAGGAGGACGACGGAGGTGAAGACCTTGCTGACGCTGCCGATGCGGAAGCGGTCCTGGGGGAGGCGGGCGCGTCCCGTATCGACGTCGGCGACGCCCGCGGACCCCTGCCAGGTGCCGCGGGCGTCCCGTGTCTGCCCCAGGACGCCGGGTATGCCGGCCCGGACCTGGGCCTCCATGGCGCTGCGGGTGGCGGCGTGCCGGTCGTGCCGCCCGGTGGCGGCGTCGCCGGCCGGGGCGGCCGACGCGGGGACGGTGAGGGCTCCCGCGGTCATCGCCGCGGTGGCCAGCGCTCCCGCCACTGCTCTCTGGACGGTGCGTATGTTCATGACGTTCAACCCCTCTGCTCCGGCAGGTATGCGGACAGGGGGCAGGACTCCGCCAAGGCGCCCGGGGTTGAAGGGGCTTGTGGGAGGGGAGCGGGATCCGGCCATGGGGAATCAGAGTCTCCGGTTCCAGACCGGGTGGGGGACCGGATGCCGGGTGGGGAGCGGCTTGAGATACCGCACAGATTCCGGTGCGCGGGAACCGCGGAGAAGGCCGTGGCGTCAAGGGTGACCGCCGTGGCCCGGACGGTCCTGCCCCACGATCGGCTGAATCCCGCTCCCGGTCACCAGCCTGTCGCCGCCCCGGCGCCGTATCGCCGCCGCCTCCTCGTCCGGCAAGGGGCTCACTGTCGGGTATAACTCACTCACCCAGGGTGCTCCGCACCTGGTGGGTGGCGGCGTCCGCGGCCCGTGCCGGCCGTCCCGGCGGGCGCCCGCGAGGGGGTGCGGGCGGGGCGCGTGTAGCTTTGCCGTACAGCCGTGCCGCGTCACCTGTGCGGCATGTGATCGTCACCTTCGCGTGTACTGCCGTGCCGGTACCGCCCTACCCATTCAAAGGACGCCCCACCCATGCCGTACGTGCGCCACTGGTTGCGCAACTCCGTCCTGCTGTTCGCCGTCGCGATCGCGCTGGGCCTGGTCGCGGTGCACACCGACCTCATCCAGCCGCACGACCTGAAGCTGGACCGCACGGTCCAGACCACCTTCCGCACCGGGTGGCTGAACGTGGTCATGGAGGGGGTCAGCGCTCTCGCGTCCCCGGTCGCCGGGGTCCTGATCCTCGCGGTCTGGAGCGGCTGGCTGCTGTTCGTGCGGCGCCGGCCGGTCACGGCGGTCTCCACGTTCCTCGTCGTCGCGGTCGGCTGGAACAGCACCCAGATCGCGAAGGCCATCGTCGCCCGGCCCCGGCCGCCGAGGGAGTTCATGCTGGACCCGGAGATCGGCTCCAACAGCTTCCCCAGCGGCCACACCGCCTTCACCGTGGCCGTGGTCATCGCCGCGTACTTCCTCTTCCGGGAGTCGCGCCACCGGCGCACCGTGCTGGTTGTCGGCGCCTTCGCCGTGCTGCTCGTCGCCTTCTCCCGGTGGTACGTCGGCGCCCACTACCCGACCGACACCCTCGGCTCGGTCCTGATCGCCTCGTCCGCGATCCTCTTCGTCACCGGCATCTGGCACGCCTGGCTGCTGCCGCGGCTCTACCGCATCCCGCTGCTGGAGCGCTTCGGCCTGGACCAGGAGCTCGCCGAGCTGGAAGCCGCGGAGCACGGCGGCCACCACGGCCACACCCGTCCCGTGCCGCACAGCCGGCGCCGCGGCGGGGGAGGCGGCACGGCCGCCGGGGGGCGCCACCGCCGGCACGCCGGCCGCTGACGGCCGCGGCGCCGTCCGCCGCATCCGACAAAACCTCGCAGGGCTGACGCCCTGCGAGGTTTTGTTTTTCTCCGCCTTCCACATTTCTGGAACAGGTTCTACGGTGTGCGCCGTCGGTGCGGGCGAGACCCTGGAGGGGCCGTGGACCTCGAATACACCCCGGAACAGCAGCGCTTCCGCGCCGAGCTGCGCGACTACTTCGCCGGACTGGTCGCCGGCCGGGACCCGGAGAGCCACGACGACCCCGCCGGGCAGAAGAGCTTCTACCGCGCCACGATCCGCCGCCTCGGCGCCGACGGCCGCCTCGGGGTGGGCTGGCCCACCGAGTACGGCGGCAGCGGCCGGACCCCCATGGAGCAGTTCATCTTCTTCGACGAGGCCGCCCAGGCCGGCGTCCCCCTGCCCCTGATGGCGCTCAACACCGTCGGCCCCACCCTCATGCAGTTCGGCACCGCCGAGCAGAAGGCGTACTTCCTGCCGCGGATCCTCTCCGGCGAGCTGGACTTCGCCATCGGCTACAGCGAGCCCGACGCCGGCACGGACCTCGCCTCCCTCACGACGCGCGCCGTGCGCGACGGCGACGACTACGTCGTCAACGGGCAGAAGATCTGGACCACCAACGGCGACAGCGCCGACTGGATCTGGCTGGCCGTGCGCACCACCCCCGTCACGGACGGCACCCCGCCGCACAAGGGCATCACGCTCCTCCTCGTACCGACCAGCGCCCCCGGCTACTCCTGCACCACCATCAACACCCTCGCCTCCCACAGCACCACCGCCGGCTACTACGAGGACGTGCGCGTCCCCGTCCGCAACCGCGTCGGCGAGGAGAACCAGGGCTGGCGGCTGATCACCACCCAGCTCAACCACGAGCGCGTCACCCTCGCCGCCCACGGCGCGACCGCGATCCGCGCCCTGCGCGACGTCCGCCGCTGGGCCGCCGCCACCAAGCTCGCCGACGGCCGCCGCGTCATCGACCTCGGCTGGGTCCGCACCCGGCTCGCCCGCACCCACCTGCGCCTGGAGGCGATGAAGCTCCTCAACTGGCAGATGGTCGACGCCCTGCAACGCTCCGCCCTCACCCCGCAGGACGCCTCCGCCGCCAAGGTCTACGGCTCCGAGGCCCGCCGCGACGCCTGCGCCTGGCTCATGGAGGTCCTCGCCGCCGCGGGCCCCCTCAAGGAGGGCTCCGCCGGCGCCGCCCTCCACGGCGAACTGGAACGCGCCTACCGCGCCGCCGTCATCTTCACCTTCGGCGGCGGCAACAACGAGATCCAGCGGGAGATCATCTCCTGGATCGGCCTGGGGATGCCGCGCGTGCGCCGCTAACCTGACGACGACGGGAGGTGCCCCCATGCCGCAAGCCGATCCCGGGCTCTTCGGGCCCGACTCGGTCACCTGGCAGCTGCACGGCGACCCCATGATGTGGATCGCCGGGGTGCGCGCCCTGTGGCTCCAGGCGCTGCACCCCCGCGCGGTCCGCGGCGTGACGCAGAACTCCGACTTCCGCAAGGACGCCTGGGGCCGCCTCCTGCGTACCGCGAACTTCGTGGGCACCACCACGTACGGCACCACCGAGGCCGCCGAGCGCGCGGGCGCCGCCGTCCGCGGCATCCACCGCCGGCTGTCCGCCACCGACCCGGACACCGGCGAGCGCTACCCCGTGGACGACCCGGGCCTGCTGCTGTGGGTGCACTGCGCAGAGATCGACTCCTACCTCCACGTCGCCCGCCGCTCCGGCATCGCGCTGAGCGACGCCCAGGCCGACGCCTACTGCGCCGAACACCGGCAGTCCGCCCGCCTCGTGGGCCTCGACCCCGCCGCCGTGCCCGACACGGCCGGCCGGATGGCCGCCTACTTCGAGAAGGCGCGCCCCGAGCTCGCCCTCACCCCGGAGGCCCGCGGGGTCGACGCCTTCCTGCGGCGCCCGCCCGTGCCGCTCCCGGCGGTCCCGGCGCGCGCCCTGGTCTGGGGGCGGGTGGCCTCCCTCGCCTACGCCGCGCTGCCTCCCTGGGCCCACGAGCTGTACGGCCGGCCGGCCCCGCCGCCGGCCGTCGTCACCCGCCGGCTGCGCGCCGCGGGCGCCGCCCTGCGCCTGATCCCCGCCGGCGTCCGCTGGCAGCTGCCGCCCAAGCACATCCTCCGCGCCGTCGCCAGACTCGGGCCCGGTACCCGTCCTTCCGTCTACAACCTGCACAGACGGGCCGCCATACTGGAGGGGCCGGGGGAGGCGCGGGGCATCGACGGGGGCGGCGGCGGGGGATGGCGGACACCAGGCTGATCCAAGGGCGGTACCGCCTGCTCGAGCGCATCGGGCGGGGCGGCATGGGCGAGGTGTGGCGGGCGCTCGACGAGTCGCTCGGCCGGCAGGTCGCCGTCAAGTGCCTCAAGCCCATGGGGCCGCGGCACGAGCCGTCCTACCTCCGGGTGCTGCGCGAGCGCTTCCGGCGCGAGGCGCGCGTCGCGGCCGCCCTCCAGCACCGCGGCATCACCGTCATCCACGACTTCGGCGAGTCCGACGGCGTGCTCTTCCTCGTCATGGAGCTCCTCGACGGCCGCAACCTCAGCGAGCTCCTGGAGGACACCTGCGGGCACCCGCTGCCCGTGCCCGACATCCTGGAGATCGCCGAGCAGGTCGCCGCCGCCCTCGCCTACACCCACGGCCAGGGCGTGGTCCACCGCGACCTCAAGCCCGCCAACGTGATGCGGCTGACCGACGGCAGCGTCAAGATCTGCGACTTCGGCATCGCCCGGCTCGGTGACTCCATCGGCTACTCCTCGGTCTCCTCCCGGCTCACCGGCACCGGCATCGCCATGGGCACGCCCCACTACATGTCGCCCGAGCAGATCGGCGGCGCCCCGGTCGACCACCGCAGCGACCTGTACTCCCTGGGCTGCGTGCTGTACGAGCTGGCCACCGGCGCCCCGCCGTTCGACATGGACGACGCCTGGGCCGTGCTCGTCGGCCACCGGGACACCGCGCCCGTACCGCCGCGCACCCACCGGCCGGAGCTGCCGGAGGCCTTCGAGCGCATCGTCCTCGACCTGCTCGCCAAGGAGCCCGAAGACCGCCCTCCCGACGCCGCGGAGCTGCACGCCCGCCTGCTCGTGCTGGAGCCCCCGGGCCGGCTCGCCCGCCCGGTGACCATCCACCGGACGCCGCCCCGCCTGCCCTCCGTACGGGCCTCCGTCCGGCTGCCCGAGCCACGGCTGCCCGGCTGGGCCAGGAACATGACCACCGGCTCCAAGGCGACCGGCCCGGGGCCGCGGACACCGCTGCCTCCGGACCCGGCGGCGGCGCTCACCGGCGCCTGGACGGGGGAGGGTCCGGCGGCGAGGCTCACCGGTGTGTGGACGGCGGGGCCGGCCGCGCTCACGGCACCCGCCCGGCGCACCGCGCCCGGGCCGGCCGTGCCCGCCGCCGGCCTGCCCACCGTCCGCGAGGCGGCCGCCCCGCCCGCCCCGGAGGCCGTCGCCGCGCTCGTGGCCCGCCATCAGGAGGGCCTGCGCCTGGGCAGGCTGGGCCGCTGGGAGGAGGCCGGGCGGGCGCACGCCGCCGTCGCCGCTGACCGCGACCGGCTCCTCGGCCCCGACCACCCCGACACCCTCACCAGCCGTTACGAGGCCGCCTTCGCCCTCAGCGCCCTGGGCCGCCCGGCCGAGGCGCTGCGCGAGTACGCCCGCGCCGCGGCCGGGCGCGAGCGCGTCCTCGGGCCGGACCACCCCGCGACGCTCGCCGCGCGCCAGGAGACGGCGTACGTCCTCGGGCAGCTCGGCCGGCACTTCGAGGCGCACGACGTGTACGCCGCCGTGCTCGCGGCGCGCGAGCGGACCGCGGGTCCCGACCACCCGGACACCCTGCGCTGCCGCCACAACCTGGCCTTCAACCTGGGCCGCCTGGGCCGGCTGGCGGAGTCGTACCGCATGGCCTGCGAGGTGGCGGTCACCCGCTCCCGGGTCCTGGGCCCGGCCCACCCGGACACCCTCGTCAGCCGCTACGAGGTGGGGTACGCCCTCGGGCAGCTGGGCCGCTGGCCCGAGGCGCTGCAGACCTACCGCGAAGTGGCCGTCGCACGGCAGCGCGTTCTCGGCGCGGGCCACCCCGACACGCTCGCCGCCCGCTACGAGACCGGCATCTGCCTCGGCCGCCTCCAGCGCAGCGCGGAGGCCCTGCGGCTGTTCCGCGAGCTCGTGGACGAGCGCACCCGCGCCCAGGGGCCCGAGGACCCGGACACGCTGCGCGCCCGGCACTGCCTCGGCGTCAACCTCGGCCGCCTCGGGCGCTGGGAGGAGGCCCTGGCCGAGGCGCGCGACGTCTGCGCGGTGCGCGAGCGGGTGCTGGGCCGCGACCACCCCGAGACGCTGGTCAGCCGGCGCGAGATCGCGGTCGGGCTCGGCTGGCTCGGCCGCTGGACCGAGGCCCTCGCCGTCTACCGCGACGTCGCGCAGGCCCGGCAGCGGGTGCTGGGCGCCGACCACCCGGACGCCCTCACCAGCCGCAACGACGAAGCGCACTGCCTCGAACAGCTGGGTCGTTCCACCGAGGCCGTGGAGCTCTACCGGCAGGTCGCAGCGGTCAGCCGGGTCCGGGCCACGCGCAGCCGTTCCGGGCCCTGAGGGCCGGGGCGGTTCCCGCCCTGCGGCGGTGGGCCGGCAGGATGTCCCCAGCTGACGATGCGTCAGGAAAATCCCTTCCCTCGCCCGGCCCCCTGCGGCATCCTGCCGCCCATGCAGACCGAGTTGAGCCGGCGGCTGGGCATCGAGCACGCCGTCTTCGGCTTCACGCCCTTCCCCGCCGTCGCCGCGGCGATCTCCCGCGCCGGAGGGCTCGGCGTCCTCGGCGCCGTCCGCTACACCGACCCCGGCGACCTCGCCCGGGACCTCGACTGGATGGACGCGCACACCGGCGGCAGACCGTACGGGCTCGATGTCGTCATGCCCGCCAAGAAGGTGGAGGGCGTCACCGAGGCGGACGTCGAGGCGATGATCCCCGAAGGACACCGCAGGTTCGTCCGGGAGACCCTCGCCCGGCACGGCGTCCCCGAACTCGCCGCCGGGGACCGGCGGGGCTGGCGCATCACCGGCTGGATGGAAGAGGTCGCCCGCGCCCAGCTCGACACCGCCTTCGGCCACCCGCTCGCCCTGCTCGCCAACGCCCTCGGCCCGCCGCCCGCCGACGTCGTGCAGCGCGCCCACGCCCACGGCGTCCTCGTCGCCGCGCTCGCCGGCAGCGCCCGGCACGCCGCCCGGCACGCCGACGCCGGCATCGACGTCGTCGTCGCCCAGGGGTACGAGGCCGGCGGGCACACCGGCGAGATCGCCACCATGGTCCTCACCCCCGAGGTCGTCCGCGCCGTCGGACCGCTGCCCGTCCTGGCGGCCGGCGGCATCGGCTCCGGCGAGCAGATCGCCGCCGCGCTCGCCCTCGGCGCCCAGGGCGTCTGGCTGGGCTCCCTCTGGCTCACCACCGAGGAGGCCGACCTGGGCTCGCCCGCCCTGACGGCCAAGCTCCTCGCCGCGGGCTCCGGCGACACCGTGCGCTCCCGCGCCCTCACCGGCAAGCCCGCCCGCCAGCTGCGCACGGCCTGGACCGAGGCCTGGGACGACCCCGCCGGCCCCGGCACCCTCCCCATGCCCCTCCAGGGCCTCCTCGTCGCCGAGGCGCTGACCCGCATCCAGAAGTACGAGGCCGGGCCGCTGCTGGGCACGCCGGTCGGCCAGATCGTCGGCAGCATGAACACCCGCCGCGGCGTCCAGGCCGTCTTCGACGACCTGACAAGAGACTTCGAACGCGCCGTGGCCCGCCTGAACAGCATCGCGGGAGACGCACAAGGCCCACCCGAGGCCCGTGACCGAGAGACCGCCCCGAAAGCCGGCGCCGACGCGGGGCCGGGCCCGGACTGACCGTCAGAGCACGTACGCCGTCCACTCCGTCTTGCCCCCACCTCCGACCCGAAGGAGGTCCCATGCCCTCCCGACCGCCCAACGGCTTCTGGGCACAGGCCGCCGCCGAGCCCGGCCGCGCCGTCCTCGTCGACCCGGCCGGCGCCACCTGGACCGCCGGCCGCCTGCACGCCGCCGCCAACCGGCTCGTCCACGGGCTGCGCGCCGCGGGCCTGCGGGCCGGGGACGCGTTCGCCGTCGTGCTGCCCAACGGCGCCGAGCTGCTCACCGCCCACCTCGCCGCGACGCAGGCGGGCCTGTACTTGGTCCCGGTCAACCACCACCTCGTGGGCCCGGAGATCGCCTGGATCGTCGCCGACTGCGAGGCCAAGGCACTCATCGCCCACGAGCGGTTCGCCGCCGCGGCGACGGCCGCCGCGGACGAGGCCGCCCTGCCCGCCGCCCGGCGCTACGCGGTCGGGGACATCGCGGGCTTCCGCCCGTACGCCGCCCTCCTCGACGGCCACCCGGACAGCCCGCCGGCCGACCGCACCGCCGGCTGGGTCATGAACTACACCTCCGGCACCACCGGTCGCCCCCGCGGCATCCGCCGCCCGCTCACCGGCAGGCCGCCCGAGGAAGGTCACCTGGGCGGATTCCTCGGCATCTTCGGCATCCGGCCGTTCGACGGGAACACCCACCTCGTGTGCTCCCCGCTCTACCACACGGCCGTGCTCCAGTTCGCGGCCGCGGCCCTGCACATCGGCCACCGGCTGGTGGTCATGGACAAGTGGGCGCCCGAGGAGATGCTGCGCCTGATCGAGACCCACCGGTGCACGCACACGCACATGGTCCCCACCCAGTTCCAGCGGCTGCTGGCCCTGCCGGAGCCCGTCCGGGCCCGCTACGACGTGTCGTCCATGCGCCACGCCGTGCACGGTGCCGCGCCCTGCCCCGAGCACGTCAAGCGGGCGATGATCGACTGGTGGGGCGGCTGCATCGAGGAGTACTACGCGGCCAGCGAGGGCGGCGGCGCCTTCGCCACCGCCGAGGAGTGGCTGAAGAAGCCCGGCACGGTCGGCAAGGCGTGGCCCATCAGCGAACTCGCCGTCTTCGACGACGACGGCAACCGCCTCCCGGCGGGCCGGCTCGGCACGGTCTACATGAAGATGACCACCGGCGGCTTCGCGTACCACAAGGACGCCGGCAAGACCCGGGCCGGCCGCATCGGCGACTTCTTCACCGTCGGCGACCTCGGCTACCTGGACGAGGACGGCTACCTCTTCCTCCGCGACCGCAAGATCGACCTGATCATCTCCGGTGGCGTCAACATCTACCCCGCGGAGATCGAGTCCGTGCTGCTCGGGCACCCGGCCGTCGCCGACGCCGCGGTCTTCGGCGTGCCGCACGACGACTGGGGCGAGGAGGTCCGCGCGGTCGTCGAACCGGCCGAGGGCCACGCGCCGGACGCCGCGCTGGCCGCGGACATCCTCGCCCACTCCGCCGGGGCTCTGGCCGGCTACAAGCGGCCCAGGGCCGTCGAGTTCATCGCGACCATGCCCCGCGACCCCAACGGCAAGCTCTACAAGCGCCGCCTGCGCGAGCCCTACTGGACGGGCCGGGACCGCCCGGTGTGAGCGGCGGCCGCGGCCGCCCCTTGACCTTCCGGGCGCGGCGGCGCCAGGATCCGGGGCATGACGGGAGTCCGCGACAGCACGGTGGACGGCATCCTCCGGCGCACGGCCGCGCGCGTGCCGGACCGGACGGCCCTGCGGTACGGGGAGCGCGTCTGGACCTACCGCGAGCTGGACGAGGCCGTGACGGGCGCCGCCGCGGCCCTGCGCGGCAGCGGCCTGCGCGACGGCGACCGCGTCGCCTCCTACGGCCACAACTCCGACGCCTACCTGATCGGCTTCCTGGCCTGCGCCCGGGCCGGCCTCGTGCACGTGCCCGTCAACCACCAGCTCACGGGTGGCGAACTGGGCTACATCCTGGAGCAGTCGGGCAGCGCGCTGGTGCTCACCGACCCGGCCCTGGCCCACCGGCTGCCCGCTTCCGCCCGCACCCTGCCGCTGCGCGACGCCACGGACTCCCTGCTGGAGCGGTCGGCACAGCACCGGAGCCAAGGCAACGCCGCCCTCTTCGCCGGCGGCCCGGACCAGGGCGACCTCGCGCAGCTGCTCTACACCTCCGGCACCACCGCACAGCCCAAGGGCGCGATGATGACGCACGGCGCGCTCGTGCACGCCTACATGAGTGCGATCACCGCCCTGGACCTCAGGGAGACGGACCGGCCGCTGCACGCCCTGCCGCTGTACCACTCGGCGCAGATGCACGTGTTCCTGCTGCCGTACCTGGCGGTCGGAGCCGAGAACACCCTCATCGACGGGCCGGATCCGGACCGCGTCCTCGAACTGGTGGAGGCGGGGCGGGCCGACAGCTTCTTCGCCCCGCCGACCGTGTGGATCGCACTGGCCGGCCACCCCGGCTTCGCGACCCGGGACCTGTCGGCGCTGCGCAAGGCGTACTACGGCGCGTCCGTCATGCCCGTGCCGGTCCTGGAGCGGCTCCGCTCCCGCCTGCCCCGCCTCGCCTTCTACAACTGCTTCGGGCAGAGCGAGATCGGGCCGCTGGCCACCGTGCTGCGGCCCGAGGAGCACGAGGGGCGGATGGCCTCGTGCGGCCGGCCGGTGCTGTTCGTCGAGGCACGCGTCGTGGACGACAAGGGCGCCGACGTGCCCGACGGCACCCCCGGCGAGGTCGTCTACCGCTCCCCGCAGCTGTGCCGGGGCTACTGGGGCAAGCCCGAGGAGACCGAAGAGGCCTTCCGGGACGGCTGGTTCCACTCCGGCGACCTCGCGGTCCGGGACGCCGAGGGCTACTTCACGGTCGTGGACCGGCTGAAGGACGTCATCAACTCCGGCGGCGTACTGGTCGCCTCCCGCGAGGTGGAAGACGTGCTCTACGGTCACCCGGCGGTCGCGGAAGCGGCCGTCGTCGGCCTCCCCGACGCGCGCTGGATCGAGGCGGTCACGGCCGTGATCGTCGCGCGCGGCACGGTGACCGAGGAGGAACTACTGGAGTACGCGAGGGAACGGCTGGCGCACTTCAAGGCACCCAAGCGCGTACGGTTCACGGACGCCCTGCCCCGGAATGCCTCCGGCAAGGTGCTGAAGAGGGAGTTGCGGTCTGCCCTTTCGGCCGGATGACGACGGATTCGGCTGCTGTGATCGCGGATTCCGCCGGACACTCGCCGTGGTGGTGTCGCGCCGTAGCGGCGGGCATTTTTGCTGGTAGCTGCTGTCGCGCCCGATAGCTGGACCAGGCCGCCACGCCGAAACGGCCCGCCGCCGGGTATCCCGGTGGGGACGGATCACCGCGGCGGCGGTCTTGAGCCGGCCCGCAGGCGGGAACGCGCAGGAGGGCCGGGGGCGCAGGGGCAGGGTCCCTGGACGCTGACGTGTATTTGTGGCGCCAAGTGCGGGGCACGAACACGCAGAGGGGAAGGGCGCCGTAAATATACGGTCCAGGGACCCTGCCCCGGAGCCCCCGGCCCGGCCCCGCACCCCCTCACCCCACCCCCCGCTCGTCCACCACCCGCTTCAGCTTCCCCACCGACCTCTCCAGCGCCCCGCCATCCACCACCTCGACACCCACCGTCACCCCAACCCCGTCCTTCACGAGCCGCGCCACCTCCCCGGCGGCAGCCGCCCGCCGCTCCGCCGTAGCCTCCGGCCGCGCTTCGACCCGCACGGTGAGGTGATCCATCCGCCCCTCACGGGTGAGCCGCAACTGGAAGTGCGGCGCGAGCCCGGGCGTCCGCAGCACGATCTCCTCGATCTGCCCCGGGAAGAGATTGACCCCCCGCAGGATGATCATGTCGTCGCTGCGCCCGGCAATCCGCTCCAGACGCCGGAACGCGGGCCGCGCGGTCCCGGGCAGGAGCCGGGTCAGATCGCGGGTCCGGTAGCGGATGACGGGCATGGCCTCCTTGGTGAGGGAGGTGAGGACCAGCTCGCCGTGGCTGCCCTCGGGCAGCACCTCTCCCGTGACCGGGTCGACGACCTCCGGGTAGAAGTGGTCCTCCCAGATGTGCAGGCCGTCCTTGGTCTCCACGCACTCCTGGGCGACGCCGGGCCCGATGACCTCCGAGAGGCCGTATATGTCGACGGCGTCGATGGCGAAGCGCTCCTCGATCTCCCGCCGCATCTCCTCCGTCCAGGGCTCGGCGCCGAAGATCCCGGTGGTCAGGGAGGTGCTCCGGGGATCGATGCCCTGGCGCTCGAACTCATCGAGAAGAGTGAGCATGTAGCTGGGCGTCACCATGATGATCCCTGGCTCCAGATCCCGGATGAGCCCGACCTGACGCGCGGTCATGCCGCCGGAGGCGGGGATCACGGTGCAGCCGAGCCGCTCGGCGCCGTAGTGCGCGCCCAGGCCGCCGGTGAACAGGCCGTAGCCGTAGGCGACGTGGATCCGGTCGCCGGGCCGCCCGCCGGCGGCGCGGATCGAGCGGGCGACGACATCGGCCCAGACGTCCAGGTCCCGGTCGGTGTAGCCGACGACGGTGGGGGTGCCCGTCGTACCGCTGGAGGCGTGGAGGCGCCGGATCTCGCTGCCGGGAACGGCGAACATGCCGAAGGGGTAGTGCTCCCGGAGATCCGCCTTGGTGGTGAACGGGAGCCGGGCGAGATCGGCGAGGGTGCGGCAGTCCTCAGGACGTATGCCCGCGGCGTCGAAGGCCCGCCGGTAGAAGGGCACGTGCTCGTACGCGCGCCGGAGCGTGGCCCGCAGCCGCTCCAGCTGGAGCGCGGCCAGCTCGTCGCGGGACATCCGCTCGGCCGGACCTCCCGGAACCAACCGAGCGTTCGGTAGTTGCATGAGATCAAGTATCCAGAGGTAACGAGGGACGTCAAGAGGACGCCTCCCTCACACCCGCGCCCCCACAACTCCCCGGTGCGCGCCCTCAACCCCCCGGCCGCGCCCCCTCCTCCACGACCGCCCGCGCCCACCGGTAGTCCGCCTTCCCGCTCGGCGACCGCCGCACCCGCTCCGTGAAGACCACCCGCCGCGGCACCTTGTAGCCCGCCAGCCGCGCACGGCAGTGCGCCTCCAGCACGCCGGGCGGCAGCGGCCCGGCCCCCTCGCGCAGCTGGACGACGGCGGCCACCCGCTGCCCCCACCGCTCGTCCGGAACACCCGCCACCAGCACGTCGTACACGTCCGGATGCGCCTTGAGCGCCTGCTCGACCTCCTCCGGATAGACCTTCTCGCCGCCGGTGTTGATGCACTGCGAGCCCCGCCCCAGCAGCGTGATCTCGCCGTCCGCCCCGGCCCGCGCCATGTCGCCGAGCAACACCCACCGCTCGCCGCCCGCCCGGAAGAACGTCGCAGCGGTCCGCTCCGGGTCGTTGTAGTACCCGAGCGGCACGTGGCCGCGCTGCGCCACGCGCCCTTCCCCGCCGGGCGCCACCGGCTCATGGGTGACCGGGTCGACGACGGCCGTACGGTTGTTGACGCGCAGCCGCAGCAACCCACCGCCGGAATCCACCCCCGCCCCCGCCCCATCCACCGGGGCGTCCGCGGCCGTGCCGTTGAAGCCCGACTCCGAGGAGCCGAAGTTGTTCAGCAGCGCCACGTGCGGCAGTAGCGCCCCGAACTGCTCCCGCACGGTGCGGGAGAGGATCGCACCCGAGCTGCTCACGCTGAACAGCGACGAGCAGTCGGTGCCCCGCAGCGGCCCGGCCAGCGCGTCCACCAGGGGCCGCAGCATCGCGTCGCCGACCAGGGAGACGCAGGTGACCTTCTCCCGCGCGACCGTGCGCAGCACCTCCTCGGGGGCGAACCTGCTGTGCAGCACGACCTTCTGGCCGTAGTCGAAGGCGATGAGCGCGGTGAGCGTGGACGTGCCGTGCATCAGCGGCGCGGTGGGGAAGAAGACCAGTCCCTCGCCGCTCTCGGCGACCCGCTCGGCCAGCTCCCGCGGGTGCCCGACCGGTTCGCCGGTGGGGGCGCCGCCGCCGAGCCCGGAGAAGAACAGGTCCTCCTGGCGCCACATCACGCCCTTGGGCAGGCCGGTCGTGCCGCCCGTGTAGATGATGACCTGGTCGTCCGCCGAGCGCGGCCCGAAGCCCCGCAGGGGCGACCCCGACGCCTCGGCCTCGGCGAAGGGGACGGGCGGGAGAGCGGGCTCGGGCGCCCCGTCCGGAGGCGTCCCGACGCGTACGAGATGGCGCAGCAGGTCCGTGCGGGGGAGCGCCGCGGCCACCCGGGCGGTGAACGCGGCGTCGAAGACCAGCGCCACGAGGTCGGCGTCCCGGTAGAGGTAGGCCAGCTCGTCCTCGACATAGCGGTAGTTGACGTTGACGGGCACCGCCCGGATCTTCAGGCAGGCCCAGAAGGTCTGCAAGTACTCGACGCCGTTGTAGAGGTGCAGCCCTACGTGGTCGCCGGGCCGGATCCCCCGGCCGCGCAGGTGGTGCGCCAGCCGGTTGGCGGCCGCGTCGAGCTCCGCGTACGTCAGCCGCCGCTCGGTGCCGCTCCCGGGGAGGTCCACGTGGACCAGGGCCTCCCTGCGGGGCACGGCGTCCACGACCGACTCGAAGAGATCCGCGAGGTTGTAGTCCACGTTTCCTCCTGCCCGGGGGAACGGCGGCCGGCGCCCATTAGAGCGCCGCGGGCCGCAGGGAGGAAGGGCCGGGGGCCGGGAAGGCCCAAGAAATCTGACGGGAAGTCAGAAAAGCCTTGAACCCCGCCCCCGCCTCCTGCACCCTGTTCCCGTCGCCGGGACGGGAGGAAGACCCCATGAGCGGGACCGAACACCTCACGGTCGAACGCGTCGGTGCCACACTGGTGCTCACCCTCAACCGGCCGGAAGCGAAGAACGCCCTGTCGCTGCCGATGCTGGCCGGGCTCCACGACGGCTGGCTGGAGGCCGACGCCGACGACGCGATCCGCTCCGTCGTGCTCACCGGCGCCGGCGGGGCCTTCTGCTCCGGCATGGACCTCAAGGCGCTGCACGGGCCGGGCGGCCCGGCGGACGACGCCTGCCGCGCACGGTTCAAGGCCGACCCCGACCTGCACTGGAAGGCCATGCTCCGCCACCACCGGCCGCGCAAACCGGTCATCGCCGCCGTCGAGGGCCCCTGCGTCGCGGGCGGCACGGAGATCCTCCAGGGCACCGACATCCGCATCGCCGGCGAGAGCGCCGTCTTCGGCCTCTTCGAAGTGCGCCGGGGCCTCTTCCCCGTCGGCGGCTCCACCGTCCGCCTCGCCCGCCAGATCCCGCGCACCCACGCCCTGGAGATGCTGCTCACCGGCCGCCCCTACGGTGCTGCCGAAGCCGCGCGCATCGGCCTCATCGGCCACGTCGTCCCGGACGGCACCGCCCTGGAACGAGCCCTGGAGACCGCCGCGCTCGTCAACGCCAACGGGCCGCTCGCCGTCGAGGCCGTCAAGGCCTGCGTCCACGACACGGCCGGCCTGGACGAGGCCGCGGGCCTCGCCCTCGAACTCGAACGGGGCCTGCCGGTCATCGGCAGCGCCGACGCCAAGGAGGGCACCCGGGCCTTCGCCGAGAAGCGCCCCGCCGTCTACCGGCGCGCCTGAAGGGAGCCTCGCCGTGCCGGAGATCCTCACCGCACCCCTGACCGTCTCCTTCCCCTTCACCCGCTCCCTCGGACCCGTCCAGAGCGCCTTCCTCACGGGCCTCCGCGAGCGCACCGTCCTCGGCGTGCGGACCACCGACGGCCGCGTCCTCGTACCGCCCGTCGAGTACGACCCCGTCACCGCCGAGGAGATCCGCGACCTCGCCGAGGTCGCCCCCACCGGAACCGTCACCACCTGGGCCTGGAACCCCGCCCCCCGGGACAACCAGCCCCTGCGCACCCCCTTCGCCTGGGTCCTCGTCCGCCTTGACGGCGCCGACACCGCCCTGCTGCACGTCCTCGACGCCCCCGGCCCGCACGCCGTACGGACCGGCATGCGCGTGCGCATCCGCTGGGCTCCCGAACGCACCGGCGCCATCACCGACATCGGCTGCTTCGAGCCGTACGAAGACGAGGCCTACCAAGACGAGGCCGGCGAAGACGAGACAGACGCAGGGAAAGCAGGCCAAGGCCAGGCCGACGAAAGGGAAGCCGGCCAACGCCCCGCCACCCCGCACGACGGCGTCTTCGACGACCCCGTCACCGGCATCGTCACCCCCGCCCGCCTCGACTACACCTACACCCCAGGCCGCGCCCTGAGCCGCCACCTCGCCGCCCTCGCCGAGCACCGGATCACCGGCGAACGCTGTCCCTCCTGCCGCAAGGTCCACGTCCCGCCCCGGGGCGTCTGCCCCACCTGCGGCGTCCCCACGGCCGAGCAGACCGAGGTCGGCCCGCACGGCACCGTCACCACCTTCTGCGTCGTCAACATCAAGGCCAAGGGCGCTGACATAGACGTCCCCTACGTCTACGCCCACATCGCCCTCGACGGGGCCGACCTCGCCCTTCACGCGCGCATCGGCGGCATCCCCTACGACGAGGTGCGCATGGGGATGCGCGTCGAACCCGTATGGACCGGCGACGCCCGCCACCCGGACCACTTCCGTCCCACCGGCGAGCCCGACGCCGCCTACGACACCTACAAGGAGCTGCTGTGACGCCGCCCCGCGACGTGGCCGTCGTCGCCTTCGCCCACAGCGAGCACGACGGCGGCGCCGG
This sequence comes from Streptomyces sp. SCA2-17, assembly GCF_044336695.1. Lineage (NCBI taxonomy): Bacteria > Bacillati > Actinomycetota > Actinomycetes > Kitasatosporales > Streptomycetaceae > Streptomyces > Streptomyces sp. SCA2-17. The sequence goes on along the minus strand of NZ_CP117521.1, from coordinate 337,800 downwards.
CGGCGCGTCCGAGCCCGAGATGCTGCTGCCCGTCCTGCGCGAGGCGCTGGACCAGGCGGGACTGGCCCCCGGCGAAGCCGACTTCACCTGCTCCGGGTCCAGCGACTACCTCGCGGGCCGCCCCTTCTCCTTCACGCTCACCCTCGACAGCGTCGGCGCCTGGCCGCCCATCGCCGAATCCCACGTGGAGACGGACGGGGCCTGGGCCCTGTACGAGGCCTGGGTGAAGATCCTCACCGGCCGGGCCGACACGGCCCTCGTCTACGCCCACGGCAAGCCCACCGCCGGCAACCCGGCCGACGTCCTCACCCGCCAGCTCGACCCCTACTACCTCGCGCCCCTGTGGCCCGACCCGCGCGCCCTGGCAGCCCTCCAGGCCCGGGCCCTCATCGACGCCGGCCACCTGGAGGAGCCGCCCGCCGCGGAGGCCCACCCCGTCCTGCCCCTGCGCGCCGGCGACTTCCCGGCACCCGTAGACGGCGCGGCCGCCGTCGTCCTCGCCGCCGGCGACACCGCACGCCGCATGCGCGAGCGGCCCGCCTGGATCCGCGGCATCGACCACCGCATCGAACCCCAGGCGCCGGGCCTGCGCGACCTCACCGACTCGCCTTCCACCCGCCTGGCCGCCGAACGCGCCGGAGCCTTCCGCGCCCCCGTCGACACGGCCGAACTCCACGCCCCCTGCACCGCGCAGGAGACCGTCCTGCGGCGGGCGTTGCGCCTCGACGACACCGTCACCGTCAACCCCTCCGGCGGAGCGCTCGCCTCCGACCCCGTCATGGTCACCGGTCTCGTCCGGCTCGGCGAAGCGGCCGCCCGCATCCACCGCGGCGACTCCGGCCGGGCCCTGGCCCACGCCACCTCCGGCCCCTGCCTTCAGCACAACCTCGTCGCCGTACTGGAAGCCGCTGCGGAAGGGGAGACCCGGTGAGCGGAAGCGGTCAGCGGACGGGCAGGGAGCCCGTCGCCGTCGTCGGCATCGGCCAGACCAAGCACGCCGCGGCCCGCCGGGACGTCTCCCTCGCCGGACTCGTCCGCGAAGCCGCCCTGCGGGCCCTCGACGACGCGCAGCTGTCCTGGGCCGACATCGACGCCGTCGTCCTCGGCAAGGCCCCCGACTTATTCGAGGGCGTGATGATGCCCGAGCTCTACCTCGCCGACGCCCTCGGCGCCGCCGGGAAACCCGTCCTGCGGGTGCACACCGCCGGCTCCGTCGGCGGCTCCACGGCCCTCGTCGCCGCCGACCTCGTCGCCGCGCGCGTCCAGCGCACCGTCCTCGCCGTCGCCTTCGAGAAGCAGTCCGAGTCCAACGCCATGTGGGGCCTGTCCCTGCCCGTGCCCTTCCAGCAGCCCCTGCTGGCCGGCGCCGGAGGATTCTTCGCCCCGCACGTACGGGCCTACATCCGCCGCAGCGGCGCGCCCGGCAGCGTGGGCGCGCTCGTCGCCTACAAGGACCGCCGCAACGCCCTGCGGAACCCCTGGGCCCACCTCCACGAGCATGGCATCACCCTGGAACAGGTGCGCTCCTCGCCCATGCTGTGGGACCCCGTGCGCTACTCCGAGACCTGCCCGTCCTCCGACGGCGCCTGCGCCGTGGTCCTCACCGACCGCGCCGGTGCCGCCCGCGCCCCGTACCCGCCCGCCTGGGTGCACGGCGGCGCCATGCGCAGCGAGCCCACGCTCTTCGCGGGCAAGGACTTCGTCTCGCCGCGCGCGGGCCGCGACTGCGCCGCCGAGGTCTACCGGCAGGCCGGCATCACCGACCCGCGCCGCGAGATCGACGTCGCCGAACTGTACGTGCCCTTCAGCTGGTACGAGCCGATGTGGCTGGAGAACCTCGGCTTCGCCGCCGAGGGCGAGGGCTGGAAGCTCACCGCCTCCGGCGCCACCGAGCCCGGCGGCGAACTGCCCGTCAACCCCTCGGGCGGCGTCCTGTCCACCAACCCCATCGGCGCCTCCGGCCTCATCCGTTTCGCCGAAGCGGCCCTCCAGGTGCGGGGGAGGGCGGGGGAGCACCAGGTCGACGGCGCCCGCACGGCGCTCGGCCACGCCTACGGAGGGGGCGCGCAGTTCTTCTCCATGTGGGTGGTGGGCCGTCAGCCGCCCACCACCTGAAGGAGCGCACGGCGGAGCGTTCGCCGCCGTGCGGCCTGTGCGGCGCACGCCGCGCTCGCTAGGGTGGGCGCGGGAGGACGACCGGGAGGAGCTTCAGCAGTGGCGGAGAGCACGACTGAACGACCGGCGGGCGGCATCGTGCCCGATCTCGACCTCGGCAACGCCGCCTGGCTGTCGAGCAGCCAGGGGACCGGCGATGTCCAGATCGCCTTCGTCGAAGGCTTCATCGCGATGCGCAACGGACGCAATCCGGACGGGCCCGCGCTCGTCTTCACGCCGGGGGACTGGCGGGCTTTCGTACGCGGCGCGCGCGAGGGCGACTTCGACCTGACCTGATGGGCTGTCAGCCCACGGGCGTGCCCTCGGTCAGCAGCTCCGCGTGGTGGCGGCGGGCCACCTGGGGGTGCGCACGCAGCCAGCCCTTGATCTCGTTGCGGCCGTACTCGGCGAACAGCGGGTTGCGGGCGTCCTGCGTGACGCCCGGCGCCCGGTCCGCGTGCGCGAACGGCACGGGCGCGATGCGGGCGTCCAGGCGCGGGTTGTAGAAGAACGGGACCGAGAACCGCTCGCGGGTGCCGGCGGGGCTGACCACACGGTGGTTGGTGGCCTTCAGATAGCCGTTCGTGGCCACCTCCAGCAGCTCGCCCAGGTTGATCACGAACGCGCCCGGCACCGGCGGCACGTCGACGAAGGACCCGTCCGCCGCCTCCACTTGCAGGCCGCCGACCTCGTCCTGGAGGAGCAGGGTCAGGAACCCGTAGTCCTTGTGGGCGCCCACGCCCTGGCCCGCCCCGTCGGGGGCGCTGCCGGGGTAGCGGACCAGCTTCAGGTGCAGGTGGGGGCGGTCGGCGAAGGCCTCGTCGTAGAAGTCCTCGGGGGCGCCGATGGAGGCCAGCAGCTCGTGCAGCAGCCGCTCGGCGACCGCGCTCAGCCGGTCGATCCAGCCCAGCGCCGCCGTACGCAGCTCGGGCAGGGCCGCGGGCCACTGGTTCGGGCCCTCCAGCCACCAGTAGCCGGGCTCGTCCGGGCCCGGCACGTGCGGCTCCCGCTCGGCGCCTATGTCGAGCTGGTCGCGCCAGTCCCGGCTGCCGCCGGTCCGCTCGTCGCCGGTGCGGGTGTAGCCGCGGAAGTGGGGGGAGTTGAGGTTGCTGATGGACAGCCGGTCCGCCTCGGGGAGGGCGAAGAACGCCCGCATGGTGCGCCACAGTTCGGCGGTCTCGGCCTCGGTGACGCCGTGGCCGGTCAGGTGGAAGAAGCCCACGTCGCGCGCGGCCGAGTGCAGCTGCTCGCGGAAGCGGGCACGGGCCTCGGGGCCGGCGGAGGCGGCGGAGAGGTCGAGGACGGGAAGCTCGTTGCTCATGAGGGTTGTCCACAGCGTGAGGGCCCGGAATCGCGTACGGCGGTGCGCCGGACGCCCGCGCCGCCGCCGCGGGGTGCGCGGGCAGGGCGGAGCGGGACCGGGAAAGCGGCAGGAAGGAAAAGAAAGAAAGCAGGCCACGGCCCGAAGAAAGGGGCCGGGCAGGAAGAAGATCAGCCGTAACGGCGACAGGACATGCTCGTGACGCGGAGGAGGTCCACGTGGCGGCGTTTGACGAGCATAGTCACGGGCCCATCGTATACGACCCGCCGGGAAACCGGCGCCGATGGCTCTGACCTGCGGTTTCCGGGCAAGGGAAAGCCCCCTGCCCCGGGGCCCGTGCACCCGAGACAGGGGGAGAACCGGCCGACCGCACAGCGGCCGCAGCGCCGGTCGCGGCGTCGGTCAGTGGCCGTGGTTGAAGCCGGGGCCGCCGAAGCCGGGGTGGCCGCCGCCCTTGTTGCCCGAGCCGTTGCCCGAGATGATCGGGATCTCGTCGAGGATGTGCGACAGCGGGTCGTCGCCGTCGCTGATCGTCGAGTTGTCGGTGCACTGCTGCTGCTGCTGGGAAGTGAGGATCGGCACGTCCTGGACGCCGATGTTGAGCAGCGCGATCAGCGACTGGATACCGATCTTGCCGATACCGATGCACGGCTTGTTGAGAGTGCCCTGGATCAGACTCATCTGCGGGCTTTCCTTGCCACCGGTCTTGGTGTTGCCGTAACCGGTGTGCGAAGCGTTGCCGTTGGCGACGTCCTGGTCGTTGCCGATCGCCATCGCCGGGCCGGCGATGGTGCCGACAGTGGTAACCGTCACGGCGGCCGTCGTGAGTACCTTCTTGAGCACGGTCTGTGCCTTTCGATCGATTAGCTGCCTCTCAAAGACAGGGAAGCGATCTGAGTAACTCAGCCCCATAACGGAAGTTTCGGGAATTCACTCATTTGCTCCAGAGGGGTGGTTTCCGTAAGGAGAAGTCCCATATTCGCCTGGTAACGTGCCGCCGCGGCGGAGTTCTTCGGCCGTCGGCCCGCCCGGGCAGCGCCCCCACAAGCCGCGTCCGGGCGGGCCCTGGGCGGGGCGCCACGGCCCCTCTTGCGGGCCGCCGCCGAAGCCCTCCCCGGCGCCACTCCGGGGCCCCGGGCACGTACGATGTGAGCATGTCCTTCCTCCGCCGCCGCAGCGCCACGCCCACCGGGCCGGACTTCGACGTCCTGGCCATGGACCCGGGGGACTGGCCGGGCGATCTCGGGGCCGGGCTGCTGCCCGCGCCCGACGGCAGCTGCCAGGGTGTCTTCCTCCGCTACGACCTCTTCGGCGGGCGCGGCCCGGCGATGATCATCGGCAATCTGCCCGAGGGCTCCCCGGCGCGCGAGCTCGACGAGGGCCAGGTGCCCTTCGAGGTCACCCAGCTCCTGGCCGCGCTCGGCAACGAGGAGCCGGTGCAGGTGCTGGAGACCGAGGACATCCCGGTCATGCACGAGGACAACCTGCTGATCGTCCGGCGCATCAAGTGCTCCGAGGGCCGCATCTCCTGCACCCAGTTCGACCGCAGCGACGGCGTCCTCGTCACCATCGCCAGCTGGGACCGGCCCATCACGGACGAGCTCTACCAGCTCCTCAAGCCGCTGCCGGCCGAGATGTTCCAGACCGCCTGACGAGACCCCCGCACACGACGCACCGGAGCCCGGTACGGCCACGCCGTACCGGGCTCCTCGCGTCCTCTGTCAGGCGCGCTAGCGGTTCGAGGGCCGCACGGTCACGTCAGCGGCCTTCACGAAGGCCACCCGGTGCCCGAACTGGATCTCGTAGTACGCCTCCCTGCCCCGGATCACCTTGTGGCCCGCGGGATCGAAGGTCTTCGCCCACAGATACTCGCTCCGGAGCCGCTGCCCCATCACGTACGCCTGCCCGGCGAGCAGCTTGTACGGCAGCGGGGCCAGCGCCTGCACCGGCACCTCCGCGGGATACGCCTCCTTCTCCGGATACGCCCGCCCGAACACGGGGACCTCCGCCAGCCCCTCCTTCGGCGTGACCACCGAGCCGTAGGCGTTGACCGCGGTCGGCTGCGACACCGGGTTCTTGAACCACGCCATCTGCCCCAGGTACCAGATCGCCGTCCACGAGCCCTTGCGCCCCGCCACCGCGAACTGCTGGCCCGTCGAGGCGCGGGCCCCCGTGTCGTTGACGTCGATCGTGGACGCGCTGCCGTCCGGCCGCAGCCCGGCGTCCTTCACCAGCGGCGCCTTCTCGCTCGGCTGCGTGTACAGCCGCACCGCACCCGAACCGTGCGGGGCGCACGGCTTCGCCGGGCCCGTGCAGCCGGTGTAGGCGGGCTTGTGCGCGTCGTAGTCGGGGAGGACGGTGACCATGCCCGCGTACGCGCCGCCCGTCGGGCCGAACGGCTTGCCCATCAGGTCGAAGTAATGCGCCCAGTCCCAGTACGGACCGGGGTCGGTGTGCATCCCCTTGATCGTCGCCGGGGTCGTGCCCGGGACGTTGTCGTGGCCCAGGATGTGCTGCCGGTCCAGCGGGATCTCCAGCTGCTGCGCCAGATACCGCACCAGGCGGGCCGAGGTGCGGTACATCTCCTCCGTGTACCAGGCGTCGGGCTGGGCCAGGAAGCCCTCGTGCTCGATGCCGACCGACTTCGCGTTCACGTACCAGTTCCCCGCGTGCCAGGCCACGTCCTTCGTCGGCACGTGCTGGGCGATGTGGCCGTCCGCGGAGCGCACGGTGTAGTTCCACGAGACGTACGCGGGATCCTTGATCAGCTTGATCGTCGTCTCCCAGGACCCCTCCGTGTCGTGGATGACGATGAACTCCGTCTTCTGCGAATCCGGGCGGTCCGCCAGATCGTGATTGCCGTAGTTGTTGTCGCCCGGCAGCTTCTCGTACGGGGCCGGGATCGCCTCGCAGGCCACCGCCGACGGGCACTCGGTCTCCTCGTCCGAAGGATCCGGCAGGCCCAGCCGCCGCACCTGCTCCGCGCGCTCGGGCAGGCGCGGGACGGCCGCCAGGGCGACCTGCTGGCCGACGTCGTTCGTCCGCCGCTGCCCCGAACGGATCACGTCGAAGACGTCACGCGCGAAGGCCGTGGCCGTCGCCGTGTCGGAGGCGCCCGGATAGCCCGCCACGGCGCCGAACCAGTCGGCCGGATTCTCGCTCAAGGGCAGCCGCAGCCGCTTCTGGGCGGCGGCGAGCAGCGCCGCGCCACCCCTCACGTTCGCGGCGGGATCCTTGCGCAGGGCCTCCCGCGGCAGACCGGACACCCGGGCGGCCTGCTCCAGGGTGCGCAGCCGCGCCGGGACCTCCCCGGCCGGCAGCACGGACGGCCGGACCGTCCGGGGACCGGCGGCCGCACGGGAGCCGTCGCCGCGCGGATCCTCGCGGCCTTCACTGTGGTGCGGAACCGCGGCCACGGCGTGCGCGGCATCGGTCAGGTGCATCGGGCCGTAGCCGCCGGTGACGCTCGGGGCGCCGCCGTGACTGTCCCACCGCGACTCCAGATAGGAGACGCCCAGCAGCACACTCTGCGGAACGCGATATTCATGGGACGCCGCGGCGAAGGCCCGCTGTAGCGCGCCGGAGCGCACCTGGCGGTCCGTGGCCGTCGCCGCACCGGGCGCCACGGGCAGCAAAAGGGCGGCCGAAGCCAGTACTCCGGCAGCCCGGAACGCCCCCCGGCTTCTTCGGAGGGCTCTCAGGGGGGCGGTCCACGATTCGGGAACGGATCCTCGCAATGCAGCCTCCTCGGGGCGTGCCGTGCCACGCGCGGGAAATGGTCGGGGCGCGAGCGGGCGTGCGGGACCGGACGTAACCAGAGGTAGCCCCTGGCAGACGATCCGTCAATCATGCTGCTGCGAAGCATGTTGCCCGTACGAGCGCTGCGCCTCCGACGCCGAGGCTGCACCTTTTCCGGCCCCGCACACGGCGACACGCCGCGCTCGGGGCGCGGCGTGTCGCGAAGGGGGTCGCTGAACTGCCGTCGGCGTGGCATTCAGCGGGCCGTCAGCGGGTGCCCACCGCCGCCCGGACGGCGCGCCGGGCCAGCGCGCAGTCGTCGTGCAGCCGGCGGAGCAGCAGCCGCTGCTCCTCGCCCGAGTCGACCGCACCGGGCACCGCCGGGGCGGGGTCCTGCATGGCGCGCTGCACGGCCGTCTCGCACGTACGGAGCTCGCGGGTCAGGATGAGCATGAGGTTCACCAGGAAGGCGTCACGCTGCACCGTGCCCGCCTGCCGGGCGACCTGGCTGATGTGCCGGCGCGCCACCGGGGCGTCCCCGAGGGCCATCCAGAGCGTGGCCAGGTCGTACCCCGGGAGATACCAGCCCGCCTGGTCCCAGTCCACCAGCACCGGGCCCGTGGGGGCCAGGAGGATGTTGGAGAGCTGGGCGTCGCCGTGGCAGAACTGGCCCTGGACGTGGGCCAGCCCGTACAGCAGCTTTTGCAGGTCGCCCATGTCGCGGTCGGTCAGCAGGCCCAGCTCGTGGTAGCGCGCGATGCGCTTGCCGTAGTCCAGCGGCATGTCGAACATGCCGGCCGGGGGGCGCCACAGATTGACCCGGCAGATCGCGCCCAGCGCGGCCCGGACATCCGCCCGCGGCGGGGTCTCCGAAGGGTGGCGCTGTACGGCGGCGGGCCGCCCGGGCATGCGCTCGATCACCAGCGTGCAGTTGTCGGGGTCCGCGGCGATGAGCCGCGGCACCCGCACCGGCGGACGGTGGCGGACGAACGCACGGTATGTCGCTATTTCCTGCCGGAACCGCTCGGTCCAGCTAGGGGAGGTATCCAGTAAACACTTGGCCACAGCTGTGGTGCGGCCGGTGGAGCCGACCAGGAGGACGGAGTGCCCGCTGCGGCGCAGGACCTGGACGGCGTTGAACTCCGGGCAGATGCGCTGCACCGCGGCGATCACCGTGCGCAATTGCGCCCCCTGGGGGCCGGACAAGTCGATTCTCCCGCTGAGCGGCTGGCTGCCCAGCCCCGGGGCCAGCCGGGCCCGTCCTCCCCCGAAGGCGGCCCCAGCGGCGTGGGAGGGGTCGAGGTACGGCCCGCCGCCGGCGTGCTGGGGGCGGAGCCGGGGCGGGGCGGACACGGAGGACGAGGCTGCATACATGAGCGGAACGGATCCCTTCGTGTGCCGACGAGTTGCCGCGCTGCCCCGGTACCCGGAACCGGCCGTGCACCCTGGGGAATGCACGGGGAGGATCCTCCCCGCATATGCCGCCATGTGCGCGCTGCATACGCGGGGAACCAGCGGATCCGCGGCCGGCTGCCGGGGACCGGGGTGGCGCGTTCCTACATCACACCCGTCCGCGGGTGGCACACCATGTGGCGGACCCTGGCGAACCCTGGCGAATACTCGCTTGGTCCATGACGGACCGCTACCTTCAAGTCAGCCGAGAACCTGGGGGCTTGACGTGACAAGGGAACCCAACACCCGCCTCGCGGATCTGTTCGGCCTGGCCGGATGGTCCAAGGGCGAACTGGCGAGGCTCGTGAACCGGCAGGCGGCCGTCATGGGCCACCCGCAGCTGGCGACCGACACCTCGCGGGTGCGGCGCTGGATCGACATGGGGGAGTCCCCGCGCGATCCCGTGCCCAAGGTGCTGGCAGCCCTCTTCACCGAGCGACTCGGCCGTGTCGTGACCATCGAGGACCTCGGGTTCGGCCGTCGAGGGCGCGCGGGTAGGGGGCAGTCCGCGGACGGCCTCCCCTGGCCGCCCGAGCGGACCGCCGCGGTCCTCACCGAATTCACGGGAATGGACCTCATGCTCAACCGACGCGGCTTGGTGGGCGCGGGCGCCGCGCTCGCCGCAGGCTCAGCACTCAGCAGCGCTATGCACGACTGGCTGCACTCCGATCCGGTCCTCGCCTCCGACTCCCCCCGCTTCGACGATCCGCTGCACAGGGACGCCGTCCACGCCGAAACCGCCGGGCTCGACCGCTACGAGGCCGCGCCGGTGGGCTCCACCGAGATCGACGCCCTGGAGCACTCGGTCAAGGTGTTCCGCGCGTGGGACGCGGCCCGCGGCGGCGGTCTGCAGCGCAAGGCGGTGGTCGGCCAGCTCAACGAGGTGGGCGGGATGCTCTCCTACCACCATCCCGAGCACCTCCAGCGCAGGCTGTGGGGCGTCGCCGCGAACCTCGCGGTGCTCGCCGGCTGGATGTCCCACGACGTGGGGCTCGAACCGACCGCTCAGAAATACTTCGTCATCGCCGCCCACGCGGCCCGCGAGGGCGGCGACCGGCCCCGGGCCGGAGAGGCGCTCTCCCGGGCGGCCCGCCAGATGGTGCACCTGGGCCGGCCCGACGACGCCCTCGACCTGATGCGGCTCGCCAAGTCCGGCTCCGGTGACGAGACCCTGCCCCGCACCCGTGCCATGCTCTGCACCATCGAGGCCTGGGCACAGGCGTCGATGGGCCGGGGCCAGGCCATGCGGCGCACGCTCGGCGAGGCCGAGGAGCTCTTCGTCTCCGACAAGCGGGACGTGCCGCCCCCCAGCTGGATGCAGCACTTCGACGAAGCCGACCTCCACGGCATGCAGGCCCTGGCCTACCGCACGCTCGCCGAGCACGACGCGGCGGCCGCGGCCATCGCCCAGCAGCACGCCAGAGAAGCACTGGCCCTGCGCAAGAGCGGTCACCAGCGCTCGATGATCTTCGATTACATCTCCATGGCGTCGGCCTGCTTCATCAGCAACGACCCCGAACAGGCGGACACCTACGCCCGGCTGGCACTGGTGTCCATCGGCGAGACCTCCTCGCACCGCACCTGGGACCGGCTCCGCGAGATGTACCGCCTCACGGGGAAGTACGCCGGATACGCCCGGATCGAGGATCTCCGGCAGGAGATCAAACGGGCCCTGCCCAAGGCCCCCAAAGCACAGCCCAAGAAGGGCGGAGGGAGCGGAGGAAAGGGCATGGCCGTCTAGCCGTCGGCGTGTCCGGCGTGTCCGGCGTGTCCGGCTGCCGATCCGGCTAGCCGCTGATGCGGCCGATCAGCAGACAGGCATCGTCCTCGCGCTCCTTGCTGCCGAACTCCTCCAGCACGGCCCGTACGCAGTCCTGTGCGCTCTTCGCCGCGGTGAACCGCGGGGCGAGGTCCAGCAGGCGGTCGGTGACCGTTCCGGCGGCCGGCCCGGTGCTGTGGGGCGAGAGTCCGTCGGTGTGCAGGAGAAGGACGTCGCCGGGCTCCAGGAGCTCCTCGGCCTGTCCGTAGGCGGCATCCGCGACGGCCCCGAGCAGCATGCCCTCCGGCGGCCGCAGCGCACGGCCCTTCCCGCCGCGGAAGAGCAGCGGCGCGGGGTGGCCCGCCTGGGACCAGGTCAGGGTGCGGCTCGCGGGGTCGTAGCGGCAGCAGACGGCGCTGCCCAGGGCGGGCTGCGCGGAGGCGTCGAGGAGGCGGTTGAGCCAGCCCATGAGCGGGCCGGGCTCGGCGCCGGTCACGGCCATGCCGCGCAGCGCGCCGAGCAGCATGGCCATGCCGGAGGTGGCGGCCACGCCGTGCCCGGTGAGGCCGCCCACACTGAGGAGGGTCTGCCCGCCGGGCAGCCCCAGGGCGTCGAACCAGTCACCGCCGATGAGGGCGCTGCTGGCGGAAGGGAGGTAGTGGGCGGCGAGGTCGAGGGCGCCGGGGGAGTCGCCGGACTGTGCGGAGCCGCCCTGGGGGAAGCGCAGGGAGCCGCGCCACGGCGGCAGCACGGCTTCCTGGAGCTCGACGGCGATCCGGTGCTCGGTCCGGGCGATGTGCTGCCGGCGTTGCAGGGAGTCGCAGGTCTCGTCGACGGCGCGGCGGCTGCGGCGCAGCTCGCTGATGTCGCGTAAGACGGCCCACATCGAGGTCGCGGTGCCGTCGCCGTCCAGGACGGGCTCGCCCATCATGTGCACCGCGCGGAGCGAGCCGTCGCCGCGGACGATGCGGAATTCGCCGTCGATGGGCTTGCCGTCCACCAGGCAGCCGGTGACCATCGCGGTCAGCAGGCCGCGGTCCTCCTCGGGCAGCCAGGAGGGGAGCTCGTCCAGCGTGAGGGGGCCGTCCTCGGGCCGGCGGCCGAAGAGCTGGTAGAGCTCGTCGGACCAGGTGGCCTCGTCGGTGAGGAGATTCCACTCCGCGCTGCCGACCCGGCCCGGCGCGGTGCCGGGCGGCGGGGCGGGCGGCGCGGCCGGGGCCGCTACCGAGCCCGCGGGGAGGCCGGGCGGCGGGGGGCCCTCGCGGAGCTGGCCCAGGTGCTCCCCGAGATCGTCGAGGTGGTGGGCCGCGAGGTCGCACAGGGCGCGGTGCCAGCGCCTGCGGGCGTCGTCCGGCGCCTCCTCGGCGGCCGCCGCGCGCCGCACGGCGTCGAGGCCGCCGCGCAGCCGCCGCGTCTGTGAGATGAGGGCGTCGACCGTGCCGTGCTCGGGCGGCTGAGCTGCGGAGGAGTCCGGGTGGAGGGGGGACGGCATGTCGTACTCCGATGGGGGGAGCGGCACAGCCGGCTCCGTAGGGTCCGCGGGATGAGCCGTAACGACTCTGGCACAGGCGGCGAGGGCCTGTAAGGGCTTTGGCAACACCCGATCCGGTGGTGTCCAGGGCATATGCCAGAGGCAGGAGGGAGGCGGGAGAGACGGGGGAGGGGGCGAAAGAGCGGAGGAAAAGCGGCGAAACGGACGGGGCTCGGCGGAATCCCACACTCCAGGTAGGCTGCGGGGCGCTCGACCGACCTCGAGTTCCCCCTGTTCACCACGCATAGCACCGGTGGACACCGGCAAGAATGCCGGACGACGGAAATCCCGTTGCCAGCCGACTCCCCGCACCGGATGCTGACCCCATGTTCGATCCAGACATAGCGCCCAGCGGCACCCTGCTCGGCCTCCTTCAGCGAGGCCGCGGCGACGGGACCCTGCATGCCCTCGCGGCGCCGCGGGCGGAGGCGCTCGCGGCGCTCCACCACTGTCTCCTGCGCGACCCCCGGCGCGACTGGCAGGTGGAGAACCGCTCCCTGTACTACGCGCGCCTGTGTCTGGACCTCGACGCCGGGCTCGGCGAGCTGGAGCGGCACCTCTTCTGCGCCGACGACCTCCTCGACACCGCGGAGGAGCGCACCGGCCTCGCCCTCGCCGTCCTCGGCCACCTCGCCTCGTACGGCCGCGAGGACGCCCTGCTGCTCCTGCGGCGGTACGCGATCTCCGGCGCGAACTGGGCCTGGGCCCTCGACGAGCTCGCCCTGCGCGACGACGACGCCGGCCTGATCGCCCTCGGCGAGAGCGTCCTGGCCCGCTTCCCCGCCGGCCCGGAGGGCGACCGCGACCTCGCCGCGGCCGTCCGCGACGCCTTCGAGCCCCGCCCCTGGCGGCTGTGGGCCGACGAGGCGCAGTCGCCCGCGACCGCCGCCCGGGTGCGCGCCGCGCAGGAGCAGGGCTCCTTCGACCGCTGGCAGCGCCAGCTGCGCCCGTCGGGCCCGCGGCCCGGCTGGAGCGTGCGCGAGGTCCTCGACTGGGCCCAGGAGGGCCTCGGCCTCTACCCCGCCCAGCTCCGCCACGTCCCCGCGACCCGCTGCCTGAACGCCGTCGCGGGCCCCGAGGACCGGCTGGAGATCATCGAGGCCGCCGCGTTCGGCCCCGAGGCCGCCCGCGCCACCGCCCTGCGCTACCTCGCCGAGCACGACGACCCCCAGGCGCTCGACCTCATCGAGGCCGCCGCGGCCGACCCCGCCGGGCTCGTGGCCGAGGCCGCCGTCACCGCCTTCGAGCGCATGCGCGGCACGGCCGCCCTGGAGCGCGCCCGCGCCTGGATCCACCGCACCGACGCCCTCGGCGGCGCCGCCGCCGGCATGCTCGCCTCCCGCGGCGCCCCCTACGACGCGACGCTGGTCCTCGGCGCCCTGCGCCGCACGGTGCGGGCCGAGGGCCCCGACGCGCCGGTCCTGTGGGACCTCGTGCCGGGCGCCGGGCGCCTGGGGATCACCTGCGCCGCGCCCGTGCTGCGCCACGTCTACCGGGAGACCTCCTCCTCGCACCTGCGCGGCCGCACGGCGCGGGCGCTGGCGGCGACGGACCCGTCGTTCGCGACCGGCTTCGCGGTGGAGTGCCTGTGGGACTGCGAGGAGACGACCCGCGAGCTCGCCGCGCACCACGCCACCACCGCCGACGCCCGCGTCGTCGAACAGCTGCGCAGGCTCGCCGCGGACCCGGCCGAGGAGGACGACGTCCAGACCGCGGTCCGCAGCCGCTTCGGCCCGGAGACCGCGGTGTGAGCGGCGGACCAGCAGAATGATCGCGTGAATGCGATAACACGTACGAAAAAAATGGCAGCCGCGGCGGCCGTCCTCATAGGCACGCAGCTGGCGGCCGCGACGGCCGCGGAGGCGGCTCCGGTGCCGACGCCCGCCGCCGTCGCCGGCAAGGCCGCGGGCGGTGCGGACAGCAAGGCCGCCGCCGTCAGGATCACGGAGGGGCAGGTCGCCGAGGCCGCCCCGGGCGGCACCCTCCTCTACCCGAGCGTCACGAGCTGCCTCACTCTCACCGTCCGGCTGCGCGACGGCGGTCTCGTGGGCGCCCACGCCAGCCTCTTCCAGGTGCCGGGCGAGCTCCGTTCCGACCGCATCCTGTCCGCGCTGAAGCAGCGCGTGGGCGGCCGGGCGGTGCGCGCGGTCGAGGTCAGGGGCGCCGTCGGCGCCTGGGACCCGAGCTACTTCACCAAGGCCATCGAGAGCTACGGGGACGGCGAGGCCGTGCCCTTCCCGGAGGCGCCCGACCCCGGTGGCATCGCCGCGGCCGTCGCCGCGGGCCTCGGGCAGCCGCGCGCCGTCGTGACCGTCCAGGACGTGCCCGACGGCGACCAGACCGTCAGCTGACGGCCGGGCGACGGAAAACGGCAAAGGGGTGCGGGGCGGCCGCGCCGCCCCGCACCCCTGCCGCTCAAGGGAGACCGCCTCAGGGGCGGCGGCGCTTGAGGGCCTTCCGGATGAAGTGGATCGCCAGGGCGATCAGCACGATGATGAAGATCACGACCAGGATCAGCACGATGATCAGGAAGATGCCGAGCTTCTTGAAGAAGCCCTTTTTCTTCTTCTTTTCCTTCTTCGGCTTCTTCGCCGCCGTCGTCACGTGGTCCTTCGCGGACCGGTGGCCGTGCGAGGCCTGGAGCGCGTTCGCGGCACCGGGCTGCGCGGCGCCCGCCGCCGTGTTCACCTCGGCCTGACGCTCGGCCGCGGCCGTCACGACGGCCGGCCGGGCCTGCTCCACGGGCTGGGCCGAGGCGGGGGAGACCAGCAGGGAGGCGCCCAGCGCCAGGGCCGCGACGACGGCCGCCCGGCGGGCCCGCTGCCACCGCCGCCGTACGGCCGGCGCTGCCGCGCCCGCCCGCTGCTCGTCGTCCATCAGCTCAGCGTTCATTGACGCCCCCATCGGTGTTCCGGGTGTTCTCGTACGTACGGTGCGCCTCCGCCGGACGGGCCGCAGAGGCCCGTCCGCCGGAACGCGGCCCCTATTATCTGCACACCGACAAGCCGCCGAGCAGGGCGCACGGAAGCTCTGGGACGGAACTGGAACGTTCAGCTCCTAGAGCGGTGTGACACGCGGGGCAAGAGCGTCGAATGCGACACGCGTCGTACCGATCCGGACACTTGGGATCCACTTCCATCAAGGACGCGCATTGTTCACCGAGAAGTAAGCGATTGTTCACCCAGAGTTTCCTATGGTCTGTGTTCCTTCCGACACACAGAGAGTGAGCAATGGACTCCCTTCGCCACCTCGCCGCCCACCTCGGGCTCGACCTCCTGGCCGTGTGCCTGCTGACGTTCGCGATCTACTACCCGCGGCACCGGCGACGTGACCTCGTGCCCGCTTACCTGGCCCTGAACGTCGCCCTGTTCACCGTCGTCGCGGCCCTCGCCGAGCTGGGCGGCAGCGGCGGCATGGCCCTCGGGTTCGGGATGTTCGGCGTGCTGTCGATCATCCGGCTGCGGTCGGACTCCGTCCAGCACGAGGAAGTCGCGTACTACTTCACGACGCTGGTCCTCGGTCTCATCACCGGCCTGCCGCACCTCGCGTTCGGGCTCGCCGCCGCGCTCAGCGCGGTCCTGCTCCTCGTCGTCTACGCCGCCGACCACCCCCGCCTGCTCGCCCGCTCGCGCCGCACCGTGGTCACCCTCGACACGGTGCACGGCGACCCCGCCGCGCTGCGGGCCGACCTCGCCCGACGGCTCGGCGAGCCCCTGCACTGGACGGTCATGGAGGTCGACTACGTACGCGACCTGACGGTCGTCGACGTCCGCTACCGCGAGCCCGAGCCGGGGACCAGGCCGGTCCGCACGGTCCTCGCCGCGACCGGGACCGAGACCGGGACAGAGGGCGGGACCGAGGCCGGGACCGCACGTTCGACCACCCCCGCGTGGGAGTCCGTGTGACCGACGCAGCGCAGCGGCAACCGGCGCCGCCCGCACTGCCGGAGGCCCCGTCGGTGCGGGCCATCCACGCCGCGGCGCACGCCGCCGCCCCGGTCTCCCTCGCGGAGTTAAACCGGCGCGCCGAGCTCATGACCCGCTTCGACCGCAGCTACCTCGTCCCCGCAGAAACGTTCCTCTCCCTAGCGGAGCAGCTCACCGACCCGGGCCGCCCGGGCGGGCCCTTCCGCGCCCTGACCATCGACGGCCGCCGCGCCTTCCGCTACCACTCCGTCTACTACGACACCCCGGGCCTGCGCTCCTTCCACGACCACCGGCAGGGCCGCCGGCTCCGCTTCAAGGTGCGGGAGCGGGTCTACGAGGACACGGGGGAGCGGCAGTTCGAGGTCAAGCTCAAGGGGAAGCGCGGCGACACCGTCAAGCACCGCAGGCCGATCGCGGGCGCGGACACCCCGCTCGACCCCGGCTACCGGGCGTTCCTCGCCGAGACCCTGCACCGCGCCTACGGGATCGGCTCGCCCGCCACGCTGCGGCCCTCGCTCAGCACGGACTACCTGCGCGCGACGTTCGTCGCCGACGGGGAGCGCATCACCTGTGACGCGGGGCTCGTCTGCGACGACCTGCGCGCCGGGCGGCGGGTCACCTGCGGCGCGGACCTCGTCCTCGTCGAGACGAAGACCGCCGGGCACCTCACGGACGCCGACCGGCTCCTGCACGCCTGCGGGGTGCGGCCGGCGGTCTTCACGAAGTACTGCGGGGCGCTGGCCGTCCTGCGCCCCGCGCTGCCCGCGAACCGCTGGCGGCGGGCGGCACGGTGGGCCTTCGGTGGAGGCGGCCTGGCGGAGGGGGATGGGCCGGCAGTGGGCCATGGTGCTACTGACCGCCGTTGCGGGCCGCCCGCTCCTTGAGCTCCTTGTCCAGCCACTTGAGCACGACCGGGTACTCCTCGCGCCACGTCTGGAAGTTGTGCCCGCCCTCGTCCCGGACCAGCTTGTCGACCTTGAGCGGTGGCTTCGCCTTCTGCGCGAACTTCAGGCTGGGCCCGTAGTTGTCCTCGTTCTTGCTGGTGCCCACGAGCAGCGACACCGGCGGCGGGGGCAGGTGCTCCAGGCGCCACGTCAGGTCGTTCTCGTTCTTGTACGCCTTGCTGCCGGCGTACAGGTCACCGGTCTTGCTGTCCTGCCGGGCGAAGTAGTCGGCGGACAGGCCGGCGGCCGCGCCGTAGCGCGCGGGGTTGGTCATCGCGAGCTTCAACGCGCAGTAGCCGCCGGTGGAGTTGCCGACGGCGCCCCAGCCGCCCGGGGCGTCGTCGGCGCGGTAGGCGTCGGTCACGGCCAGCGGCAGGTCCTGGTTGAAGAAGGCGAGGGCCTGCGGACCGCCGGGGACGTCCGTGCAGTTGGTGTCGCGGTCGGCGACCACCGAGGGCCGGACCAGTACGTAGATCGTCGGCCGGATCTCCTTCTTCATGATGGCGGAGGAGGCGACCTGCGGGATCTTGAGCTGGGTGATGAGGTTCTTGGAGACCCCCGGCTGGCCGGTGATCGCCACCACCACCGGGAACTTCTCCTTTTCGTGCTCCTTCTGGAAGTACTCCGGCGGCAGATAGGCGTAGCCGTCCATGCTCAGCCCGGTGACCGGGCCGCGGATCTCGATGCGGTCCACCTGCCCGGCCTTCTCGCGGGTGCCCTTGAGGCCGATGGACTCCTGCCCCTTCACGGTGAGCGCGGGCGGCCGCTTCCCGCCGGCCGTGCCCGGCTGGAGGACCTGTTTGCTCGACGCGCGGCCCAGGAGCTCGTTCCAGGTGGAGTAGAAGCCGAACTCGTTGTTCGCGGCGACGAGCAGGACCGCCAGGATGCCGGCTTGCGTCAGGACGAGCAGGCCGACGCGGCCGGCCAGCGCGAGCGGCCCCTTCCGCGCCGCGCGCGGCCACAGCCACAGGGCGAGCACGCACACCGCTGCGGCGATGAGCGCGAGGACGAGCAGGAACGTCTGGGACGTCAGGCCCACGGCAGTCACTCCTCTTGGAGGTGGTCTCCAGGAGAGAGGGGAGTTCGAGCGGACGAGGTTGAGTCGCGTAACCCTTATTTCAGTTTGTCACTTTATATTGACATTGGTGTCCGTGCTCGCAGAGCGCCCCAGCAGCTCCTCCTCGCGCTCCCGGTCCAGCCCGAGCGGCGGCCTGTCCGGCCGCTGCGGCGCCCGCCCGCCGATCCGCTCCAGCCACGCCCACGTGTCCGCCACGGTCGCGGCGACGGGCCGGCAGCGCAGCCCCGCCGCGACGGCCTTGGAGGAGTCCCCCATGTGGAGTACGTCGTAGAGCTCGCCGGGCGGCACCCACACCGGCAGGTCGCTCCACGGCGCGATGCCCGCGGCGAGGATCCGTTCGGGGTCGGTCCAGCGCAGTCGGGCGCCGGAACCCGTCACCCGGACGCACGCCTCCAGCAGCTCGCCCATGGTGGTGTGGCCGGGCGGGCTCACCAGGTTGTACGGTCCGCCGAGCCCCGCGGCGAGCGCGTCCAGGGTCCACTCGGCGAGGTCGCGCACGTCGATGTACTGCAACCCGAGGTCGCGGGGGCCGGGGGCCAGGACCGGCCCGCCGCGGGCGATCCGCCCCAGCCACCACGTCAGCCGGCCCAGGTTCTCGCCCGGGCCGAGGATCAGCCCGGCCCGTACCAGCAGCGCCCGGTCGCCGAAGGAGCCGAGGGCGGCCAGCTCGCCGCCGCGCTTGGCCTCCTCGTATTCCACGTCGCCGGCGTCCGGCGAACCGTCCACCACGGGCCAGTCCTCGTCGTGCCCGGCGGGCGAGGGGTAGCGGTACACCGAGCCGCTGGAGACGTAGGCGTAGCGCTCGGTGCGCCCGGAGAGCAGCCGCGCCGCGTCCCGCACGGCCGACGGTGCCCACGACCAGGTGTCGACGACGGCGTCCCACTCGCCGCGGGCGAGCGCGCGCAGACCGTCCGGCGCGGTGCGGTCGCCGTGCAGGGCCGCCACTCCTTCCGGCGGGGCGTGCCTGCCCCGGTGGAAGACCGTCACCTGCCAGCCGCGGGCCAGCGCCGCCTCCGCGACGGCCCGGCCCGCGAACTCCGTACCGCCCAGTATCAAGAGCCTCATGCTCCCACCCTGCCTCTTGCGCCCCGGCCCGGGGAAGGGCGCGAGGGAGAAGGACCGGGGTCCGGGAGGGGGGAAATCGGAGGGGAGATCATCAAGTGGAAGGAGGGCAACCTTACTTAGAGGGCGAGGAGTTGCTTCCGGTTGCGTCCGGGTTCTGCGAGCCGTCCTCCGCCATGAGGCCACCGGCTACGGCGACCGGGGGGATGTAGCCGCTGATCGGACGATAAAGGCGATAAGCCGGACGGCCGTCATCCGGCCGATCTCGGGGCGGTCCGCCGCTCCCGTGACCCCTGGGGCGCCGGGGAGCGCGCGCCGGGGAGCCCACGGCGCGCACCCATGTTGTCACAGGTCATCGCGGCGCGGCCGGCATCCCGGCACGGAACCGGACGCCTTGCCCGGGGTGAACATGCCGCAGTCAATTCCGGCCACCGGCCGAAGAGTTCACCTCGGCTCCTGGCCAGTGAGCCAGCGAGAGCTCCGGGCATGGCGCACTATATGCCTGGGCGGTCGAGAGACTGTTGAGAGACGCAAGTGCCTCTCGATGCCGCGGCACCGGTGTGCCCGGCGCGCCCGCGTTACGCCGTGCGGTCCGGCTCCGGCCGCGCGGCTCGGTCACGGGCATCGGTGTCCGGGGCCGTGGGGGGATCCGGCAGGCGGTCGCGTGGGGAGGCATGACCGCCGTGGGGCCGTGCCAGTGGGGATCAACTGGGGACCGATCAGCTGTGCGGGCCGCGCCGTCGGCGCTGCGCGCACATGTCTTTGGACCGGAGGGCCGCGCCGTGCGCGCCGCCGTCCTGGGGGGAGAATCCTATGGGTCGTCCGACCCGCCTTGCCGCAGTACTGTCTGCGGCCGCTCTGCTCGCCGTCGCCGCTCCGGCCGGCGCGGCCCGTGCCGCCGACCCCGCGCCCAGGATCGACCTGCGGGTCCTCGTCGTGGACGACGGCGGGCCCGCCACGGAGGCGCTGCGCGCCGAGCTCGACGGCGCCGGCACGCCGTACACCAAGGTGGACCTGACGGACAGCCGCCGGCAGCGCATCGACGAGGCCTTCCTCAGCGACACCACCGACGGCAGACCCCGGGCCAAGTTCCAGGGCGTCGTGCTGCCGAACGAGAACCCGTTCGGCGCGGACTCGCCGGAGATGGCCGCCCTCGCCACGTACGAGAAGCGCTTCGGCATACGGCAGGTCGACGCCTACACGTACGCGAGCCCCAAGGTCGGCCTCAACAGCCCCCAGGACGGGGGAGGGTACAGCGGGCCCCTCGACGGCAAGACCGCACAGGTGACCGCGGACGGCGCCACCGGCCCCTTCGGCTACCTCAAGAAAAACGTTCCCTTCGAGGACAACGACACCTCCGTCAACGAGAGCTACGGCTATCTCGCCGCGCCCCTCGCGCAGCAGGAGCAGGGCGCCTCCTACACCAGCTACCTCGACGCGCCCGTCCCCGGCGGCAGCGCGCGCGGCTCGCTGATCGGCCAGTACACCCACGACGGCCGCAGCGAGCTCGTCGTCACCTTCATCGCCAACCAGTACCAGAGCCAGTTCCGGCTGGTCTCCCGCGGCATCGTGGAGTGGCTGACCCAGGGCATCCACCTGGGCGCCTCCCGCAACTACTTCGGCGTGCACGTCGACGACGTCTTCGCCTCCGACGACCGCTGGGACACCAAGCGCAAGTGCACCCCCGGCGACGTCGACTGCCCCGGCAACCCCAGCCCCGACAGCCCGCCGATCCGGATGACGGCGGCCGACGCCCAGTACGCCAAGCAGTGGTCGCAGAGCCACAACCTCCCGCTCGACCTGGCCTACAACGGCGTCGGCAGCGAGGAGTTCAAGGCCGAGCACGGCGGAACCTACGATCCCCTGCTCGACCAGCTGCGCGCCGACCAGAAGTCCTTCCGCTGGATCAACCACACCTACACCCACGCCTTCCTGGGCTGCGTGCAGAACACCACCGTCGTCCCCTGGAAGTGCGCCACCGACCTCCTCGGCAACATTCGCTGGGTCAGCCGCGCCACCATCAGCGGCGAGATCGGCAACAACCTGAACTGGGCGGCGCGCCAGGGCCTGGCCCTCGACAAGGACGAGCTGGTGACCGGTGAGCACTCCGGTCTGAAGACCACGCCCCAGCAGCCCAAGGACAACCCCGAACTCGCCCCGTCCCTCGCCCAGTACGGCGTCGGCTGGGTCGCCGGCGACAACTCGCGCGAGCCCCAGCAGCGGCCCGTCGGCTCCGCGCTCACCGTGCCGCGCTACCCGATGAACGTCTACTACAACGTCGGCAAGGCCACCGAACAGACCGACGAGTACAACTGGCTGTACACGAAGAAGGCCGACGGCGGCAGCGGCATCTGCGAGAACTCCTCCACGACCACGTGCCTGAAGGCACCGCTGGACGTCAAGACCGGCTTCTCGTCGTACATCGTGCCCCTGGAGGCCCGCATCGCCATGGGCCACGTCCTGGCCAACGACCCGCGGCCGCACTTCATGCACCAGTCCAACCTCTCCGAGGAGCGGATCGGCTACAGCGTCCTGGAGAAGGTCCTCGGCGACTACTCCGGCCTCTACGCCGACAACACCCCGCTGGTCAACCTCCGCATGCGCGACATCGGCGCGGAGATGAGCAAGCGGGCCGCCTGGAGCGCCGCGCTCGCCGCCGGCAAGGTCACCGCCTACCGCATCGGCAGCGCCGTCACCGTCTCCGCACCCGCCGGCACGCAGATCTCCGCCACCCTGCCCGGCGGCACCGTGCGCAACGACACCAACGCCGCCTTCGGCGACGCCTACGCCGGCCTGCGCTCCGGCTGGGCCGCCCCCGCCGCCGGCCAGACCGGCCTCGGCCTCACCCTGCCCGCAGCCGCCACCCCGGCCGCCGGCGCGCAGGCCTCCGCCACCGCCCGCGTACAGCCCCCGGCCCGCACCGCACTCCCGGTGCCCGAGGGCGTCACCGGCCGCGTTCCGTACGGCCCCGGTGACGCCGCCCGGCGCTGACCCGGCCCGCCATCACTCCGTGCCGCACCACCCCTGCACAGCCGACACTGGAGAGAACCGAGTTCTATGCACGGACCGCCTGCCGAAACGGCATCCGACACTCCCTCGGTGACGCTGCTCACCGAAGGAACGTACCCGCACAGCCATGGCGGAGTGAGCGTGTGGTGCGACCAGCTCGTCCAGGGCATGCCCGACGTCGACTTCCGGGTGATCGCGGTGACCGGCACCGGCCGCGAACCGCTCGCCTGGGACCTGCCGCGCCACGTCCGGGGAGTGGAGAGCCACCCCCTGTGGGGAGCGCCGCCCGCCGGGCGCGCGCCGCGCGGCCGGGACCTGCGCGCCTTCCTCACCGCTTACGAGCAGTTCCTGCTGTCCCTCCTGGACCCGGCCCAGGAACAGCACTTCGCCCGCACCTTCTACCGCCTCGCCGACCACGCCGCCTCCGGCGCCCTCTCGGCAGCCCTGCGCGGCGAGGCCGCCGCCCGCACCCTCGTCCGCGTCTGGAACCGCCCGCACCTGCACACCGCGGCCGCACGCCCCACCCTGCACGACGCGCTGCTCGCCACCGACCTGCTGGAGCACGCGCTCCGCCCGCTCGCGGCGACCCCGCCCGCCCGAGGCGTCACCCACGCCGTCAGCGGAGGGCTCGCCACGCTGCCCGGCCTGCTCGCCCACCACCGGCACGGCACCCCCTTCCTCCTCACCGAGCACGGCATCTACCTCCGCGAGCGCTACCTGAGCTTCCGTGCCGAGGCCTACCGGTGGCCCGTCAAGGCCCTCATGCTGGGCCTGTTCCGGCTGCTCGCCGTGGAGAGTTACCGCCGCGCCTCCCTGGTCACCCCCGGCAACCGCTACAACCGGCGCTGGGAGGAGCACGGCGGCACCCCGCCGGACCGCATCCGCACCGTCTACAACGGCGTCGACCCGGCGGCGTTCCCGCCCGCCGGGCCCGAGCCGGAGCAGCCCACGCTCAGCTGGGCCGGGCGCGTCGACCCCATCAAGGGCCTGGAGACGCTGATCCGCGCCTTCGCCCTCGTCCGCGAGGAGATACCGGACGCCCGCCTGCGGCTCTTCGGTGGCACCCCGCGCGGCGGCGAGGGCTACCGCACCGCCTGCGAGAAGCTCGCCGCCGAGCTCGGCGCCGGCGAGGCCGTCGTCTTCGAGGGGCGCGTCGACGACATCCGCGACGCCTACGCCGCCGGCAACGTGGTCATGCTCTCCAGCATCAGCGAAGGATTCCCCTTCACCCTCATCGAGGCCATGTCGTGCGGGCGGGCCACCGTCTCCACGGACGTCGGCGGCGTCAGCGAGGCCGTCGGCGACACCGGCCTCGTCGTACCGCCCCGCGACCCCGAAGCCATGGCCCGCGCCGCCCTGAAACTCCTGCACGACCCCGCGCTGCGCGCCGACATGGGGGAGCGGGCCCGCCTCCGGGTGATCGAGCAGTTCACCCTCCGGCAGACCATCGACGCCTTCCGCGACATCTACCACGACCTCGCCGGCACCCGCCGGACCGGTCCCTTCGAACGCCCCTGGCGCACCCCGGCGCAGCCGGACCGGGCCGTCGCGGACGCCGAGAGACCCGTGATGGCCATGGCCGCGGGTGGTGCAGGATGAGCGGCTTACTGCGCCTCGTGCCCGGCGAGCCCGAGCCCGCCCACGACCTGGCGGCCGTACCCGCGACGGCGCGGCCCCGGCCGCGGCCCCGCTGGGCGGCCGACCCCGTCGACGCCCTCGCCGAAGAACTGGCCGAGGTGTGCGCCGCGGCCGTCCACCCCGACGAGATCGCGGCCGTCCTGGAGGCCGACGGCCTCACCGGCGAGCAGATCACCGAACGCTACGGCCGCGCCGACGCGTTCGAGCTCGCCGCCGAGCTGTACGCGCGCGTCCCCCGCAGCCACCCCGAGCCCGGGCCCCGCCCGGACCCGTGGAAGGTGCGACCGGGCCGCTTCGTCCTGCGGGCCCTGGTCTTCACCCTGCCCGGCTTCGGCTACGCGCTGGCCGCACCGCTGATGGCCGGCGCCCGCGACGGCTACGGCCTGCCGCGGGGCACCGCCGGGCTCGTGGCCTCCGCCCTCGTGGCCTGGGCGTGGAACCAGGCCCTCGCCCACCGCGCCTACCTGCGGCTGGCGACGGGCGGACGTACGGCGGCGGCCCGCTGCCTGCAGTGGGGCGCCCCGCTCGGCGCCCTCCTGGCCACGGCCGCGGCCCTCGCCCTGCCCGGCCTGGCCGGGGTCACCGCGTTCGCGGCGGGCCAGGCGCTCTACCTCGCCGCGGCCACGGTGCTGCTGGTCCTCGGCCGGGAGAAACTGCTCCTCCTCACGCTGGCGCCCACCGCAGCCGGGGGAGCGGCGCTCCTCGTCGTCCAGCCGCCCGGCGCCGTCCGCACCGGCCTGCTCCTCGCCACCGCGGCCGGCGTGCTCGGCACGGCCGCGTACGAGATCCTGCGCGCCCGCCGGGAAGGGGAACCGCCGCAACAACCCCGGCTGTCGCCGCTCGCCTCCGTCCCGTACGGCCTGTTCGGCCTGGGCTGCGGCGTGTTGACGACCCTCGCCGCGCTCGGCGACGTCCTGCGCCGCACCCCCGGCGCGACCACCGCCGGAGCCGCCGTCATCGCGCTCACCCTCAGCATGGGCGTCGCGGAATGGCTGCTCTACCGCTGCCGCGGCACCGCCCTCGCGGCACTCGCCCGCTCCACCACCACCGCCGGGCTGAAACTCGGCGCGGCCCGCATCCTGGCCCTGTGCGTCGCCGCCTACCTCGCGGCGCTCGCGGCGCTCGACCTCGCCACCGGCGCCCTGTGGCCCGACGGCCCGCCGGTCACCGCCGCGCGCACGGCCGCCCTGCTCGCCCTCGGCGCCGTCCTGTGGACCGGACTGCTCCTCCAGGCCTTCGGCGTCGCCTGGACCCCGGCCCTGCTCTGTCTCGGCGCCGCCGGCGCCGAAGCGGCCGCGCTCGCCCTGCGGCTCTCCGCACCCGTCGCCACCCAGCTCGCCGTCTGTACGGCGGCGGCAGCGGGCTTGCTCGCCGCCGCCACCGCCCTGCTCAGCCGCATCACCGCGCACCGCTGACGCACCGTCCGCTCCGTACCGCCGCTCCGCAGTTCCGCCGCTCCTCCGCACGCCGGTTCCTTCGCTCCTCCGCACGTCCCCGCTCCGCCGCGGCGCCCGCCGCGTTCCGCTCACGCAAAGGGAGACACCGTCATGTCCGCACCCGCCCCCGTCGCCGTCACCGGCGCGGAAGGATTCATCGGCTCGCACCTGGTGGAAGCGCTCGTCGCCGCCGGCCACCGGGTCCGCGCGATGGTGCAGTACAACTCCTTCTCCTCCTACGGGTGGCTGGAGACCGTCCCCGCCGAGGTGATGGACAACGTGGACGTCATCCTCGGTGACGTCCGCGACCCCGGCTCCGTCCAGGGCCTCGTCACCGGCACCGAGGCCGTCTACCACCTGGCCGCCCTCATCGCCATCCCGTACTCCTACCGCGCCCCGCACAGCTACGTGGAGACCAACGTCACCGGCACCCTCAACGTCCTCGAAGCCGTGCGCCACCTCGGCATCCCGCGCCTGGTCCACACCTCCACCAGCGAGACCTACGGCACCGCGCAGACCGTGCCCATCAGCGAGGACCACCCCATCAACACCCAGTCGCCGTACGCCGCTTCCAAGGCCGGCGGCGACCGCCTCGCTGACAGCTACCACGCCAGCTTCGACGTCCCCGTCGTCACCCTGCGCCCCTTCAACACCTTCGGGCCGCGCCAGTCCATGCGGGCCGTCATCCCCACCGTCATCGGCCAGGTCGCCGCCGGGGAGCGCACCATCACCCTCGGCGACCTGCGCCCCACCCGTGACTTCAGCTACGTGAAGGACACCGTCGCCGCCTTCCTCGCCGTCGGCACCGCCCCCGCCGCCGACGTCGTCGGACGCACCTTCAACTCCGGTACGGGCGAGGAGATCTCGGTCGGCGACCTCGTCACCCTCATCGGCAAGATCATGGACACCGAGCTGGAGGTCCGCGCCGACGAGGAGCGCATCCGGCCCGCCGCCTCCGAGGTCATGCGCCTGGTCTGCGACGCGACCCGGCTGCGCACCGCCACCGGCTGGGCCCCCGGCCACACCTTGGAGGAAGGACTCGCCCGCACGGTCGCCTTCTTCCGCGACCCGCTGAACCTCGGCCGGTACAAGGCCGGCATCTACAACGTCTGACGCGGCGGCACCGCTCGCCGCCCGTCCAGGGCGTCACCCACGCAGAGAGGAACAGCACCCATGCATGTCGTCATTCTTGCCGGAGGCAAAGGCGTCCGGCTGCGGCCCTACACCACCGCCCTGCCCAAGCCGCTCGTCCCCATCGGCGAGGAGCACGCGATCCTGGAGATCGTGATGCGCCAGCTCGTGGGCGCGGGCTTCACCAGCTGCACCCTCGCCATCGGCCACCTCGGCCACATCATCCGCGCCTACGTCGGCGACGGCTCCCAGTGGGGCATACGCGTCGACTACGCCACCGAGGAGAGCCCCCTGGGCACCATGGGCCCCCTCCTCACCATGCTCGACCGGCTGCCCGAGCACTTCCTCGCCATGAACGGCGACATCCTCACCGACCTCGACTTCGGCGATGTGTACCGTACGCACGTGGCATCCGGAGCCCCGCTGACCATCGCGACCTACGCCCGCCAAGTGAGCATCGACTTCGGCGTGCTGACCACCGACTGCGACAGAGTCGTCGGGTTCGCGGAGAAACCCAGAATGGACTACCGCGTCTCCATGGGCGTCTACGGCGTCTCGCGCACCGCCCTCGCCCGCTACACCCCCGGCCTCCCGCTGGGCTTCGACGAGCTGGTGCTGGACATGCTGGAGGCACAGACCCCGCCCCGCGCGTACGAGTTCGACGGCTACTGGCTCGACATCGGCCGGCCCGACGACTACGACCGCGCCAACCGGGAGTTCTCCCTGCACCGCGACATGCTGATCAAGGGAGCGTGAACGGCAGGCATGCGCATCCTCGTCCTGGGCGGCACCGGCTTCCTGGGCCGGCACGCCGCCGAGCGCCTGCGCGCCCTCCCGGGCGCGCAGGTGCTCCACGCCGGGCGGTCCCCCCGCGCGGACCTCCCCGCCGACCTGGCCCGCCCGGACGCCGGGCGGCTCGCCGCCGCGCTGCGCAAGGCCGCGCCCCACGCCGTCGTCAACTGCGCGGGCGCCGTGGGCGGCAGTGCGGTCGACCTCGCCGGCGTCAACGCCCTGGGCCCCGCGGCCCTGTGCGCGGCGCTCGCCGAGGCCGCCCCGCGGGCCCGCCTCGTCCACCTGGGCTCCGCCGCCGAGTACGGGCCGGCCGACCGTCCCCTCACCGAGACCGACCCCGCCCGCCCCGCCGGCCTCTACGGCGCCGCCAAACTCGCCGGCACCCTCGCCGTCACCGGCTCCGGCCTCGACGCCGCCGTCCTGCGGGTGTTCAACCCCATAGGCCCCGGCGCGCCCGCCGCCTCGCTGCCCGGCCGGCTCGCCGGGCTGCTCCGCGAGGCCGGGCGGGACGGCCGGGTCCGCGTCGGCGACCTCTCCGCCCACCGCGACTTCGTCGACGCCCGCGACGTGGCCGACGCCGTCGCCCTCGCCGTCACCGCGCCCGGGCCCCTGCCGCCCGTGCTCAACATCGCCGGCGGCACGGCCCGCCCCGTCCGGGCCGTGGCCGAGGCGCTGGTCGCCGCGGCGGGCTTCCGCGGCCTGCTCGACGAGGACGGCGCCGGCTCGTCCCGCTCCGCCGCCGTGCCCTGGCAGGAGGCCGACGTCTCCCTGGCCCGCACGGCCCTGGGCTGGTCGCCGCGGCGCTCCCTCGCCACCTCCGTCGCCGACCTCTGGGCCGAGGTCCTGGACCGCCCCGAGGAGTGCGCCCGATGACCCCGCCGGGGCCGGCGGGCGGGCGGCTGCTCGTCCCGCTCTACGTCCACCCCGCGGCCGACCCCGCGGCGTGGGCCGCCCTGGCCGAGGCCGCGCCCCGGCTCCACAGCGTCGTCCTCAACGCCGCGGACGGGCCCGGGCAGCGGCCCGACCCCGCCTTCCACACCGCCGCCGAGCGGCTGCGCGGCGCGGGCGTCCCCCTCCTCGGCTACGTCGACACCGGCTACGGCCGGCGCGCCCCGCGCGCGGTCGTCGGGGACATCCGCCGCCACCGCCGCTGGTACGGCGTCGACGGCGTCTTCCTCGACCAGGTCCCGGCCCACGCCGCGCCGCTGCCCCACTACCGCCGGCTCGTCCTGCTCGCCAAGGCGCTCGGCGCGCGGACGGCCGTCCTCAACCCCGGCACCCACCCCGACCCCGGCTACGCCCGCATCGCCGACCTCCTCGTCACCTTCGAGGGCACCTGGGAGGCCTACCGGCGGGCCGCGGTCCCCCCGTGGACCGCCGACCACCCGCCGACCCGCTTCTGCCACCTCGTCTACGCCGTCCCGCCCGGCCGGGCGGCAGACGTCGCCCGCACGGCTGACGGCCGTGGCGCAGCGATCCACTGCGCGGTCCCGGGCGAGGGCGCGAACCCCTGGCGCGCGGCGCCGTGGCTCAACGGGGAGCCACGCCCGGGGGCGGGGCTCGGGCCGGGCGAGCCCCCGCACCGTGCGGGCGAGCCGTCCTTTCTGCGGAGGGCGCGGTGAACCCGCGGCGGCAGAGGCCGTACGCCGTGCTGGCCGCCTTGCTCCTGCTCGCCGCCGTGGCCGGCTGCTCCGGCACGGAGGCCGGGGACGGGCCGGACGACGACGCCGACGGCACCCCCGTGCCCAGCTCCTCCGGAGCGGACCGCCGCGCGGGCGGTCCGCACTGGCAGCCGCGGCCCGGGCTGCGCTGGCAGTGGCAGCTCGACGGCAAGGTCGACACCTCCGTCGGCGTGCCCGTCTACGACATCGACGGCTTCGAGAACTCCGCCCGTACGGTCAAGGAGCTGCACGACCGCGGCGCCAAGGTGATCTGCTACGTCAACGCCGGCGCGTGGGAGGACTTCCGCGCCGACCAGAAGGAGTTCCCCAAGCGGCTGCTGGGGGAGCCGAACAAGGGCTGGAAGGGCGAGAAGTGGCTGGACATCCGCCGCCTCGACGAGCTCCGGCCGATCATGGCGGCCCGCTTCGACATGTGCCGGGAGAAGGGGTTCGACGCCGTCGAGCCGGACCTGACGGAGGGCTACCGCAACCGCACCGGCTTCCCGCTGTCCGGGGCGGACCAGCTCGCCTTCAACCGGATGCTGGCCCGGCTCGCCCACGACCGCGGCATGGCCGTGGGCCTGAAGAACGACCTCGACCAGATCCCCGCCCTCGTGGGCGACTTCGACTTCGCGGTCAACGAGCAGTGCGCCGAGTTCGAGGAGTGCGAGAAGCTGACGCCTTTCGTCAAGAACGGCAAGGCGGTCTTCCACGTGGAGTACGCCCTGGAGCCGAAGGAGTTCTGCGCCGAGGCGCAGCGGCTGGGGCTCAGCTCCATGCGCAAGAAGCTCGGGCTGGACGCGTGGCGGGAGCCCTGCCACTGAGCCGTACCCGTACAGCCGCGGCCCCGGCG
This sequence comes from Streptomyces sp. SCA2-17, assembly GCF_044336695.1. Classification (NCBI taxonomy): domain Bacteria; kingdom Bacillati; phylum Actinomycetota; class Actinomycetes; order Kitasatosporales; family Streptomycetaceae; genus Streptomyces; species Streptomyces sp. SCA2-17. Next base: position 308,315 of record NZ_CP117521.1, on the reverse strand, counting down.
GCAGCGCGGCTCAGACCTCGGCCACGTACACCCACCGGCCGTCCTCGCGGACGAAGCGGCTGTTCTCGTGCTGGGAGTCCGCGTGGCCGTGGGCCGCGTAGTGGGCGCGGAACTCGACCGTGCCCTCCTGGTGGAAGGGCGTGCCGTCCGTCGTCCCGAGGATCTCCAGCCGGGTCCACTGCATGCCGGGGTCGAACTCCAGGCTGCCGGGCCGGGTGGTGGAGTGCCAGGTGCGCAGCAGGTAGGCGGCGTCCTGGACGGCGAACGCGCTGTAGCGCGAGCGCATCAGCCGTTCGGCGGTCGAGGCCGTCCGCCGGCCGTCGTGCAGGGCGCCGCAGCAGTCGCCGTAGGCGGCGTCCAGCCCGCAGGGGCAGGGGGAGCCGGCGGTCACGGCCGGCCGGGGTGCGTGGTGTCTGGTTTTTCCGCTCACCCCACGATTGTGCCCGTTCCCCGGCCCGGCCCGGGCCGCAGGGCGCCCGCCGTGTGACTCCGTAGGCGGCGCACTGCTGGCGGCCGTGCGCGGGCGCCGGAATCATCTGAACCCCAGCCGTGCCCCCGGGAGGAGTCCCCCGTGCTCCACACGTCCCCCGTGCCCCGCACCCTCCGCGTACGGTCGCCCTTCGTCGCGGCCCTGGCCGCACTGCTCCTGACGCTGTGCTGCCTGCCCGCCGCCGCCTCCGCCCCCGCGACCGTCCGCCCCGCCCCCGCGGACTCCTACGACCGGAGCAGATGCGGCAACACGTCCAAGCGGGTGCTGCTCACGCTCGACGACTGGTCGTACGACCACGTCGAGCGGGCCACGGAGGTGGGCGCGTACCTGAAGGGCCGGCGGATCCGCGCGGCGTTCTTCCTCATCAACGAGTACGCCTCGCAGCACCCGGAGGTCGCCAGGACCCTGCGCCGCCAGGGGCACTGGGTCGGCAACCACACGTGGTCGCACCCGCACTTGACGGGCCTGTCCGAGGAGGCCGCCCGCAAGGAGATCGGCGACGGCGTCAAGAGCTCGCTGTTCCGGCCCCCGTACGGCGACTACGGCCCGCGCGAGGAGCAGATCGCCGCGGCCCGCGGCGCCCGTGTGTGCACCTGGACGGTCGACACCCTCGACTGGGAGGGCGGGGACGGCCGCTACCCCGACGTCGCCACGCTCCGCGCGAGGGTCCGCAACGCCCCCGCCGCGGACAAGCGCGGCGGCGTGATCCTCGGGCACCTCTTCACCCGCTACCCGGACGCGCTGCCGGGCATCGTCGACGACCTGCGGGACCAGGGCTACTCCCTGTGCCGCAACACCGGCCCCACGACGACGGTGATCGCGGACCCGCTGCGGTGCTGACCGCCCGCGGTGGTGACCGTCAGCCGAGCGACGAGGTGAACGGGGTGTCGCCTTGAAGCTGACGGGACTTCACTTAATGTGAGGAAACACTATGATCCGCACAATTGGCCGGAAGGCGCCCCGGTGGCCGCAGGCGTGAGCATGCCCGTCCGCAGGCTCCTGCGGCACGAGGGCGTGCCGCAGGCGGCCCGCCGTGCCGTGTGGACGGTGGCGGCCGGCTGCCCGGGCTTCTACCTCTTCCGGTACGTCACCGGCGACCCTGTCATGGCCCTGTACGCGATCTTCGGGGCGCTTCCCCTCGCCATGTTCTGCCGCGTCCCCGGCCCCGCGCCGCAGCGGACCCGCACCCTGCTCGCCGCCCTGCCCGTCGGCTGGGCCCTCGTCACCGCCGGCACCCTCCTCGCCGTCAGCCCCTGGGCCGCGGCCGCAGGCATGTTCGCCGTCGGCTTCGCCGTCTCCTTCTGCGGCTTCGGCGGCCCGCGCCTGACCGGCCTCGCCATGGCCTTCCAGCTCTTCTACGTGCTGCCCTGCTTCCCGCCGTACGAGCCCGCCACCCTCGGCTCCCGCCTCGCCGGCCTCACCACCGGCATCCTCCTGACCGTCCTGGCCGAGCGGTTCCTGTGGCCCGAGCCCGACCCCGTCCCCTACCGCGCCGTCCTCGCGCGGGCGGCCGCGGCCGTCGCCGACTACACCAGCGCCACCGCCTACCACCTGGAGGCCGGCGGCGGGGCCCTGCCCGAGCGGGAGGCGGCCGACCGGGCGCTCGCCGCCGCCCGCGTCTCCCGCGTGCCCGTCACCGACCGCCCCGCCTCGCCCTCCGCGCACGACCGGGCCCTCAACCACACCCGCGCGGCCGTCCGCCACGTGCGCGACCAGCTCGACCGCCTCGCCGACTGCCCCGGCCCCCTGCCCGCCGGCCCCGACGCCGTCACCCTGCTCCGGCACACCGAGCTCACCCTGCGCTCCGTCGCCGGCGAGCTGCGCACCGGCACCGCCGGCACCCACCCCGACCCGCTGCCCGCCGCCCTCGCCGCCTTCGACGCCGTCCGCGCCGCCGGCCTGCGGGGCACGGCCGGCGAGCGGCTGCGCCAGGACGCCGTCGCCCGGGCCGCCGCCGAAGGCACCCGGCTGGCCTCCGAGGCCGCCCGCATCGCCCTCGGCCACGGGCCCCCCGCAGGCCACGGCCCGCCGCCCGGGGACACCGGCCGCACCGCGCGGCCCGGCACGGACGTCTTCGCGTACGCCACCACGCCCGCGTACCGGCTGTGGTGGTGGCGCCTGCGCGTCCACCTGACACCGCACTCGGTCCACCTGCAGAACGCCCTGCGCCTGGCCGTCGCGCTCGCCTGCGCCCGGCTGGTCGTCGGCGCCCTCGACCTCTCGCACGGCTTCTGGGTGCTGCTCGCCACCCTCAGCCTCATGCGCACCTCGGCGGCCGACACCCGGGCGGCCCTGGCCCCCGCCTTCACCGGCACGGTCGCGGGTGCGGCCGTCGCGGCCCTCATGCTCTACGCCGTCGGGGACCGGCCCCTCGTCTACGCCGTCGCGCTGCCGTTCGTCATCCTCATCGGCTTCACCCTGGGCCCGCCGCTCGGGCCCGCCTGGACGCAGGCCGCCTACACGCTCGCCTTCGTCCTCGTCTTCAGCCAGTTCTCCACCGCCGACTGGCGGCTGTCCGAGATCCGGATCCTCGACGTCCTCGTCGGCGGCGCGATCGGTGCCGTCGCCGGCCTGCTGGCCTGGCCGCGCGGCGGCCGGGGCGAACTCGGGCGAGACATGGCCGACTTCCTCGCCGAGTGCGCCGTGGCCTGCCGCGCCGTGACCGCGCTGCTGGGCGACGACCGGTTCCAGCGCGAGCGCTCCCAGGGGGACCCGCTGCACCCCGCACGCCGCGCGATGTACCTGGCCGAGGCCTCCTTCGCGCAGTATTTGACGGAGCGCATGCACCGCGAGCGGCCCGAGCAGCACTGGGAGGCCGCCCTGGCCACCGGCCGCGCCGTCGTGCACGGCGCCGAGCTGCTGCTGATGACCCACCAGGACGGCCTGCGCGAGCCCCTCCCGCCGGGCCCGGCCGCCGCCCTGACCGGCCTCGCGGGGCAGGTGGCCCAGGAGGTGCTGCGCGCGGCGGACTCCTTGCGCAGCGGCCCGCCCGGCGAGCCCCGTACGACCGTCTCCCGCTACCCGGCGGAGGAGTCCGGCCCGCTGCGCCGCGCCACCGACCGGCAGCCGGGCATCAGCGACGCCCACGTGCTGCTCATCGTCGACACCGAGGCGTGGCTCACCGGCGTGGCCCACGACGCGGTGCGGACGCGGGCGGCTCCGCGCCGGACGGACGTGCCGGCCACACGTCGAGCAGACCCGCCGGGATCGTGGCCGGCGGCCGGGCCGGGCGCCGCCGCGGACGGCCTCCGGCACCGTCCTCCTCCGGTTCGTCCCCGGCACGGGGGTGGACGACCAGGACCGGGCACCGGGCGTGCCTGAGGCAGTGGCGGCTGACCGAGCCGTGCACCAGCCGGTGGACGGGGCCGTGGCTGCCCGCCCCCATCACCAGCATGTCGGTGTCCTCGCGCGCGCACGCGACCAGTGCCGGCCCGGCGTCCGCCCGCATCACCCGCGGGCGCACCCGCAGCCGCCGCGCGTCCGCGCCCAGAGCCCTCCGGCAGGCCCATGACAGCTTGTCCCGGGCCGCTCGCTCCCAGTGGGCGCAGACGTCGGGCGGCGCCGGCTGCACGGCGTCGGCCGCCTCTCCGCCCGGGGGCCGCCAGGCGAGCACCGGGCAGAGCACGGCACCGTGGTGATCCGCCTCCTGCGCGGCCTGCCTGAGGGCGGCCAGGCTGCCCGCCGATCCGTCCACTCCGACGACGACGCGCGTCACGTCCTTGGGCATGGGCTCCGTCCTTTCCCTCCGCGGACCTTCGTCCGGACTCCTTGTCCGGCACTGTCCGGCTCCTTGCCCACGCTAGGAAAGACAGTCCCCGGACGGCATCGGCCGTATGACCGAAATGACCGAAAAGGCGGGATCGGGGGATGGCGTCTCCGCCAGCCGGTCCGCGACCTGCCGGGCCTGGCGGACCACGTTCCGCAAGTGGTTCGCGAAGGGGATGCGGACGTGCGTGCCGACCCCCACCACCCACACGCGCTCCGGCGGCGCCCCCGGCCTGCTCCGTACCCGCAGGTCCGCCTCCAGGCGGCCGACGGCCGTGCCCCCGGCGGGCGCCCCGTCCAGGTGGAGGGCGGTCCGCTCCCGGTCCCAGTGCAGGACCGGCCGCTCGAAGCCCGTGGCGTTGACGACGTAGTCGTACGCCTCCGGCGCGGCCCCGGAGCGCTCCACCCGCCACAGGCCGCCCTCGAAGGAGACGGCCCGCGGATAGGGGCGGGCCACGCGCAGCGCCCCCGAGTCGAAGTGCGCGAGCAGCCGCCGGGCGTTCACGCGGGCCAGGGCGGTCGCGTACCGGTCGGTCAGCCAGGCGAACTCCGCCGACAACTCCTCCAGCCGGCCCGCGGGCAGCGCCGGGGCGAGCTCGATGAGCTGCTCGATCATGGGCACGATGACGTCCGGCCAGGCACAGGCGCCCGCCTCGGCCAGGGCGGTCTCCTCGCGCAGCCGCTGCACCGGATCCGAGGCGCGGGAGACCTGCCGGCGCAGCGGGCGCCGGTCGTACAGCCGCACCGCCTCCACGACGCACCGCGCCAGACGGTCCTCCAGGTACGGGTCCGCCGGGTCGAGACGGGGGACGCGCTCCAGCGGCGGGTACGCGCGCAGCGGCGCGGCGAGGGACTCGCGCACGGCGGGCAGCTTCCCCGACGGCGAGCTGAGGGTGGCGCGGTGCCCGTCGCGGCACAGCAGGAGCGCCGCGTCGGCCGCCGACTGGTGGGTGCCGAGGACCAGCACCCGGGAGCGCGGGCGCAGGCCCTCCCGGATCCGGCTCGACGGGTAGGGGCTGTCGAGGTAGCGCGGGTGGTGCCGGAACTCGGCGAAGCCGTGCGGGATGCGGGGACGGTGGACTCCCGTGCAGACGACGACGTCGACGGCGTACAGCTCCTCGCCCGTGCTCAGCCGCACCCGGTGGCCACCGCTGCCGTCCGCCGCCGTGCCGATGCTCTCCGCCGAGGCCCGCACGTGCTCCACGGCGATGCCGGCCCGCCCGGCCTGCTCCCGCGCCCGGGCGGCGCGGTCCGCGCAGTACTCGGCCATGCGGGCGCGCGGGACGCAGTCCTTCGCGGAGCCCGTCCAGCCGTGCGCGCGCAAGTGCTCGACGAAGTCGCCGGGCCGGTCGGCGAGGAGCGAATTGAGCTCGGCGGCCGAGTTGCACAGCAGCAGCGGGTCCTCGTCCCCGAAGGCGAGCCCCCAGCCGGCCGGGCGGGGGTCCACCACGCGGACGGCCCGCACGGGGTGCGGCGGCCGGCGGCCGCCGAGCGTGCGGACCAGGTGCAGCAGCAGGCTGGTGCCGGCGACCCCGCCGCCGATGACGACGACCTCCCGGCCGGTGTCACCCTTCACAACCACCGCCCTTCTCCCGGCTCTCACTCCCGGGCCCGTAGAGCACAATGCCCAGCCGGCCGGCCCGCGGAACTCGCACGGCCTTCCGGATGCGGGCCACCGGACCTGCGGATACGTTCCGGCTGTGGACCGTCTCTCCCCCGAAGGCCCCCCTGAGCAGGCACAGGCCGACCCCGCGCGCTGGGCGATGCTCGCCGTCCTGTGCGCGAGCCTGCTGCTCGTGGCCATGGACGCCACCATCCTCAACGTGGCCCTGCCCTCGCTCATCAAGGAGATGCGGCCCGACGCCCTCGAGCAGCTCTGGATCATCGACATCTACGGGCTCGTCCTCGGCGGCCTGCTCGTCACCGCGGGCGCGGTCGGCGACCGGTACGGCCGGAAGCTGCTGTTCACCACCGGGTTCACGGTCTTCGGCGCGGCCTCGGTGCTCGCCGCCACGGCAGGCCTGACCGAGAGCGTCCTCCAGCTGATCGCCGGGCGCGTCCTGCTCGCCGTCGGCGGGGCCATGGTGATGCCGTCCACCCTCTCCCTGATCCGCACCATCTTCCCCGACCCCCACGAGCGCACCCTCGCCATCGGGATCTGGGCCGCCGTCGCCGGGGCGGGCGCCGCGATCGGCCCCCTCGCCGGCGGACTGCTGGTGAACGCCTTCTCCTGGTCGGCGGCGTTCTGGGTCAACGTCCCCGTCGTCCTGGCCACCGTCGTGGCGGCCGTCCTCCTGCTGCCCGAGTACCGCAGCCCCTCCCACCACGACCTCGACCTCGTCGCCGCCCTCCTCTCGGTGGCCGGGGTGGTCCTCACCGCCTGGGGCATCAAGCACCTGGCCGGCGGCTTCCGGCCCGTCGACCTCGCCGCCCTGCTCGTCGGCCTCGCGGCCCTGACCTGGTTCGTCCGCCGCCAGCTGCAATCCGCCGACCCGCTGCTGGACGTCCGCCTCTTCGCGAGCCGCCCCTTCCTGGCCGCGGCCCTCGCCACCCTCATCGCCATGATGGGCATCGGCGCGGCTCTCTACCTGATCTCGCTCTGGCTGCAATACGTCCGCGGCCACGACGCCCTCGCCGCCGGCCTGCACACCCTGCCGGTGGCCCTCGCCCTGCTCGCCTCCTCGCTGCTGACGCCGTGGCTGCTGCGCCGCACGGGCGTCCGCACCGTTCTGACGGCGGGTCTGGCCGCCCTGATGTGCGGCTTCGCCCTCCTCGCCGCCGCGCCCCATCCGCTGGGCTACGGCGTCGTCGCCGTCGCCCTCGTCACCTTCGGCATCGGCGACGGCATGGCGATCACCGCCGCTGCGGCCGTCATGGTCGCCGCCGTCCGCCCCGAACGCGCCGGCCAGGCCGGCGCCGTCTCCGAGAGCGCCTACGAACTGGGCATCGGCTTCGGCGTCGCCCTCCTCGGCAGCATCCACACCTCCCTCTTCCGCTCCGCCATGCCCGCCGGCATCCCGCCGGCCGCCCGCGCATCGGTCGGCGGCGCCGACCAGGCGGCCCGCGCCCTCGGCTACGGCACGAGGGAGGGCCGCACCCTGCTCGCCGCGGCGAGAACGGCCTTCGACGACGCCCTGCGCACCACGTCCCTGGTCTCGGCGGTCATCGTGGCGGCGGCCGTGGCCCTCGCGGCATTCCTCGTCCCGAAACACTTCCGCGCGGACTCCGCGCACTGACGTTCAGGAGCCGGTATGCGCGAGTCGGCGGCCCCGCCCTCCGTCGCGGCGAGCGCGGTGCGGATCGCGGGTGCCTGTGCCGGGGCGGTTCCTGCGGTGGTGGTGCGGTTGGGTGGGGGTGAGCCGGCGCCGGGGGCGGCCGTTGCCGTGTTCGGGCTCGGGGTGGTGAGTGCGGCGCTGTTGCTGATGTGGGCCGCGGAGACGGCCCGCGCGGACATGGCCGGGGCGCTCGCGCTCGCCCTGCTGGCCTTCATCGCCGTGCTGCCCGAGTACGCCGTCGACCTCTACTTCGCCTACGCGGCCGGATCCGACCCCTCTTACGCGGCGTACGCGGCCGCCAACATGACCGGTGCCAACCGGCTGCTGGTGGGCGTCGGCTGGCCGCTCGTCGCGCTCGCGGCCGCGCTGTCCCGGCGCCGCCGGGGCGTCGCGCCGGGCCCGGTCGTCCTGGAGCCGCACCGCCGGATCGACGTGGCCTTCCTCGCCGTGGCCGCGGTGGTCGCCTTCGTCATGCCGCTCACCCGGGAGATCGGCTGGTACGTGCCGGCCGTGCTCATTCCCTGGTACGGCTACTACCTCTACCGGATCGGGAAGTGCGGTTCGGGCGAGATGGAGGAGATGGCCGGCGTGCCGGCGCGGCTCGCCGCGCTGCCCCGGGCCGGCCGGCGCACCACGACGGCCGTGCTGTTCGCCGGCGCCGCGGCGGTCGTCTTCGCCTGCGCCGAGCCGTTCGCGCACGGCCTGGTCGAGGCGGGCGCCTCGCTCGGCATCGACCGCTTCGTCCTGGTGCAGTGGCTCGCGCCGCTCGCCTCGGAGGCGCCGGAGCTGATCGTCGCCGTGGTCTTCGCGTGGCGCGCGCGGGCCGGCGACGGGCTCGGCGCACTGCTGTCCAGCAAGGTCAACCAGTGGACGCTGCTGGTCGGCTGCCTGCCCCTTGCCTACGCGCTCGGCGGGGGAGGGACGGCCCTGCCGCTGGTCACCCGTCAGGTCGACGAGGTCGCCCTGACGGCCGCGCAGACCGTCCTGGCCGTCGTCGTCCTGCTGGACCTGCGCTTCGCGCGGTGGCAGGCGGCCGCGCTGTTCGTCCTGTTCGCGGTGCAGTTCGCGCTGCCCGGCGAGTACGCCCGCCAGGTGCTGACCTACGTCTACCTGGGCCTGGCGGCCCTCCTGCTGACGACGCGGGTCCGGCACCTCCCGGCCACCGGGCGGGCCCTCGGCGGGCGGATCGAGGGCGATCCGCACTTCTGACGGGGTGCCGGCAGGATTCCGGCGAGGGCGCCCGGCCGTGGCCTACGGCTCCGCGATCAGCTCCATCACCGCCTTCAGCCCGTCCGTGGCCAGCGCCCGGCGCTGCCGGTCGGCCGGGGTGCCCCGGCGCAGCAGCCGGTGCACCAGCGAGCTCACCTGCCGGGTGTCGCCCGCCTCCTCCAGCGACTGCCCTATGTGGACGAGGAGGGAGCGGACGACGTCGTCCGCGGCGCGGCGCAGGCCCGCGGGGTCGACGAGCACCCCGTCGAGCCCGTGCCGCGCGGCGTGCCAGTTCGCGGCGGCGAGCAGCTCCGGCAGGCAGGGCGTCGGGGGCCGCCCGGCCTTCTCGTCGCGGAGGGCGGTGGCCACCAGCCCGCGGACGATGCCGGCGAACATGACGGAGTCGTCGGCCCGCAACTGCACGTCCAGGCAGCGCACCTCGATCGTGGGATAGCGCTCCGAGAGCCGCGCCTGCCAGTACAGCTGGCCCCGGTCCGCGATCGCACCGGCCGTCATCAGCGCGTCGATGCGCTCCTCGTAGTCCGCGAGGCCGTGGAAGTACGGCGGCGGTCCGCTGACCGGCCAGCGGCTGTAGACCACGGTCCGCCAGCTGGAGAAGCCGGTGTCCTGGCCGTTCCACAGCGGGGAGTTGCCCGCCATGGCGACGAGGACGGGCAGCCAGGGCCGCACCCGGTTGAGGACCGCGACGCCCATCTCGCGGTCGGGGATGGCGACATGGACGTGCATGCCGTGGACGAACTGCTCGTCCACGAGCTGGGCGGCACGCGCCCGCATCGCCAGATAGCGCGGGTTGATGGTGACCGGGACGGGCTCGGGGCCCGAGCACGGCGCCGTTCCGCAGGCGGCGATCCGGCAGCCGGACCGCTTGGCGGCGGAGCTCACCGCGTGGCGCAGCCGCAGCAGGTGCCGGCCGGCCTCGGCGAGATCGGAACAGACCGGAGTGGCGACTTCCACCTGGGCCTGCAACAGCTCCGCCTGAATCTCCCGCTCGTGCACGACCGGATCCAGGTCGACCGCCGCCCGGACCTCGTCGGCCAGGGGTACCGGCAGTGCGGTGGCCGGGTCGAGCAGAAGATACTCCTCCTCGATCCCTAGGGTGAGCATGCCGTAGGGCTACCCTCGGGCCCTTGCGGCGAACCGCACGGAGCCCGCCGCCGCGGCTTTCTGACGCAAAGACGCCCTGCCGCGCCCCCGTTCACCTCGTCCTTCGCGCCCCGCCCAGGTGACTCGAATCCGTTCTTCAACCGCCTTTTGATAAACGGGATTTCACGCTGCGCACGATGCCGGGTAACACCCCGGTTCCACGGGACCACGCGAAGTGAAGAAGTTCACAGAAGCCCCTTTCGGCTCCGAATTCCGGCAGTTCGTGATGCAGGATCGTGCAGCGAACAACAAGATCCCGTCACCGAGGCGGGCGACCCGGGCGGACGCCGAGTCCTGCCGCCGTACCGGGTGCGGAGCAGAAACGAATGGATCGGCAGGAGCGGGAGACCCGAGCACGGCGGACCACGATGGCGGTGGTCCTTGGGGTGAAGCCATTTCAGATGGCCGGGCAACTTCGACAGCCCGAACCCGACAGGTCATCTTTCGCAGGCGGATGACGAAGGGTTTTGGCATGTCTGCGTTCCCTGGCATATCCACGCTCATGTCCCGCGCCGGTGCCGCCTCCGTGGTCACCGCCGCCACCGTGACCGCGTCCATGCTGCTTCCCGGCATGTCGGCCGAGGCGAGTGCGGCCACCCCGGGTGCCGCCGCCCTGAAGGTCGCGGCCTCCAAGCAGGGCTCCCCCTACCAGTACGGCGCCGCCGGCCCCAACCGGTTCGACTGCTCGGGCCTCACGCTCTACTCGTTCAAGAAGGTGGGCAAGAACCTGCCGCGCACCGCGGCCGACCAGTACAACAAGACCCGGCACATCTCCTCCGGCTCCCGTCAGGCGGGCGACCTGGTCTTCTTCCACTCGGGCAGCAACGTCTACCACGTCGGTATCTACGCGGGTAGCAACAAGATCTGGCACTCGCCCAAGCCCGGTGCGTCGGTGCGTCTGGAGAAGATCTGGTCCGGCAGCGTCTGGTACGGCCGGGTCAACTAGCCACGCCACCTGATCGTGCCAACGGCCCGGGGCGACCGCCCCGGGCCGCACACGCCCGACCGGGCCGGGGCGACCCTACCCCGGCCCGGAGACCTCCGGGGATCCCTCCGCGGGCATCCCCGGAGGAGCGCGGGTGCGTCAGGGCAGCTGTGCCCCGAACGCCTGGAGGGCCGCCGGTACGGGCTGGAAGAACGTCTCGCCGCCGGCGGAGCAGTCGCCGCTGCCGCCCGAGGTGAGGCCGAGGGCGGTGTCACCGTCGAAGAGCGCGCCGCCGCTGTCGCCCGGCTCGGCGCAGACCGAGGTGCCGATCATGCCGTCGACCGCGCCCTCCTCGTAGTTGACGGTCACGTCGAGGGCCGTGACCTGGCCGTCGTGGACGCCGGTCGTGCTGCCGCTGCGCTGCACCGTCTCGCCGACGGTCGCTTCCCCGGCCCGGCTGATGTTCTGGGTGCTGCCGTTGTAGAGGTCCACCGCGCTGGGGTGGGCGGTGGACGAGGTGTAGCGCACGATCGCGTAGTCGTGGCCGGGGAACGTCGAGCTCTCGGTCGCCCCGATCCGGGCGCCGCTCTGGGTGGCGGACCAGGTCTGCGAGGCGTTGCCGCAGTGGCCGGCCGTGAGGAAGTACGGCTTGCCGCCCTTGGTGACGTTGAAGCCCAGGGAGCAGCGCACGCCGCTGCCCCAGATCGCGTCGCCGCCCGCGATGAACGGGCGCAGCGTCCCGGCCGTTCTCTTCACGACCGCCTTGTCGCCGAGGCTCGCGACGACCTTGTCGAGGCGGTCCTTGCGGGCGCCGGTGACGGTGCTGTCGGCGGTGACGACGACCTTGTTCAGGCGCGGGTCCACCGCCCAGGCCGTGCCCGGAATGGAGGCGTCCGCCTTCAGCGTTCCCCGGGCCGAGGCGAGCTCGGTCGCCGAGTGGCGCACGGTCCTCGGCTCGGCGCCCGCGGCCCGTACCCGCGCGGCCGCCGCCTGGTCGAGGACGCCGACGACGAGCCGGCCGCTGCCGGCGTCGTAGTACGCGCCGGCCGAGTCCGCGCCCAGGTCGGCCCCGATGCGCTGGGCGAGCTCCGCGGCCTGCGGAGAGGAGAGCTGACGGGGCGCCGGCGAGCTGGCCTGCGCGCTGGGGAGCGTGAGCGCCGCGGCGGTCAGGGCCGCCACCGCCGCACCGGCGGCGGCCGTACGGCGCGTGGAGATGCGGGAACGTTTCACTCGTGGCCTCCTGTGGGGGAGCGCCCGGCGGCGCGGTGGCGCCCGGGCAAGGTGGAGGACGTGCGTTACGTCGTGCGCGTGCGTGCTGCGCGTACGTCATGCGCCCACGTACCGCGCACGGGTGGGACAGGGAGCGCGACAGGCCGATGTGATCGTCGCGTCCATGTCAAGAACGGGATACGGGCGAGTATCCCGAGGCGGCGAACGGAAGTTCAAGAGCGACATTCGGTCGTGCGAACGGTCCCGGCGGCGGACCCCCGGCGGCTCACCCGTACCGCGAGCCGTCCCCCTGAACGGGGGTGACGCGTACGGACGCAGGCCGGGCGGTGAGCGGACGGCGAGGCGTACGCCTGTCCGGTATTCGTCACCCGCGGGCCGTCCGTGCCGGGGCCGTGGGGCGGCCTTTGCGCAGTCTTAACGGGCAACGGTTCCTCTCGCGCGACCGTTCTTCACGGCTGGAGACGGCTCTCCGCGGCCGGGGGCGGTACGGCGCCCGCAAAAACAAGGCCGGGGCCCGCCGTTCGCACAGCGGGCCCCGGCCTTGTCACCCCCCGTTACTGGGCGCCGGACGTGTGGGTCGGGCGGATCGGGCCGCTGCCCCCCTGCCCCTGCGCGGCGCCCCCCTCCACGTGCTCGACCGGCTGGTCCAGCTCGGTCGACATGGCCTGCTCGGACGGCGTGGCGGGCCGGCCGGACGCCGTGGCGGCCTGCTCGGCGGGGGCCCCGGCCTGCTCCGTGTGCTTGGGGTCCTCAGCGGTCATAGCGAACTCCTGTAGACAAGGCGCGTCGTGACGCGCCGTGAAAAACATGTGCTTGAAGTATGTATCGGCGCCATCAACGTACGATCAACGACCCCTCGCCGGGCGCGGCCGCCCCCGCCCGCAGGCGGAGCCGGCCGCATTCACCGGCCCCTGCTCTTGTAAGGGACACTGAGGTACTGTCACCGCTGGCGCCGGACGGATCCGGCACGGCACGGTCGGGGGAGACATGCGGGAGACAACGGAGCCGTCCGCTCCCCTGCTGCACTTCCAGCTGCTCGGCCCGGTCCGCGCCCGGGCGGGCGACCGCGACGTGGACCTCGGGGCGCGCCAGCAGCGCGCCATGCTCGCCGTCCTCCTGCTCCGCGGCGGCGCCACGGTCTCCAGCGACGAGCTGATCGACGCCCTGTGGGGCGAGAACGCACCGCCCCAGGCCCTCGGCACCATCCGCACCTACGCCTCCCGCCTGCGCACCCTCCTGGAACCCGGCCGCGCCTCCCGTACCCCCGCGACCGTCCTCGTCTCCGTCGCCGGCGGCTACGCCCTGCGCGTCGAGCCCGAGCGCGTCGACGCCCACGTCTTCGAACGCCTTCTCGCCGAGGCGGCCGCCGCCCGCACCGCGGGCGACACCGGGACGGCCCACGCCACCTACGCCGCGGCGCTGGAGCTGTGGCACGGCACCGCGCTGGCCGGACTCCCGGGCCCGTACTGCGAGCGCCAGCAGGACCGGCTCACCGAAGCGCGCCTCGCCGCCCAGGAAGGCCTCTTCGAGTGCGCCCTGGCCCTCGGCCGGCACGCCGAGGCCGTCCCCGAGCTCACCTCGCTCGCCGCGGAACACCCGCTGCGGGAGCGGCTGCGCGCCCAGCTGATCCTCGCCCTCTACCGCTGCGGCCGCCAGGTCGACGCCCTCGCCGCCTACGCCGACGCACGACGGCTGCTCGTCGAGGAGCTCGGCGTCGAACCCGGCCCCGAGCTGACCCGGCTGCACGCCCGGGTCCTGGCCGGCGACCCCGGGCTCGCCCTGCCCACCGCCGAAGCGACCGCGGGCGGCCCCGCCGAGGACCGGCGCCCGGCCGGCGCCCCCTTCCAGCTGCCCGCCGGCATACCCGACTTCACCGGCCGCGAGGAGCTGCTCCGCGAGGTGCGCGGCGCGCTCACCGGAGCCGCCGGCCCCGCCGTGCCGATCGCCGTGCTCACCGGCATCGGCGGCGTCGGCAAGACCACCCTCGCCGTCCACGCCGCCCACCTCGCCCGCCCCGGCTTCCCCGACGGCCAGCTCTACGTCGACCTGCGCGGCACCGGCGCCGACCCCGCGGACAGCGGCAGCGTCCTCGCCCACTTCCTCCAGGCGCTGGACGTCCCCGAGGCCGACATCCCCGACGACCTGGAACAGCGCGCCGCCCTCTACCGGTCCGTGCTCGCCGACCGCCGCGTCCTGCTCCTCCTTGACAACGCCCGCGACGCCGCCCAGCTCCGCCCGCTGCTCCCCGGCACCGCCGGCTGCGCCGTGCTCGTGACGACCCGCTCCCGCGCCGTCACCCTGGGCGGCGCCCGGCAGTTCCACGTCGGCGTCTCGAGCGAGGCCGAGGCCCTCTCGCTGCTGGCCGCCATCGCCGGAGAGGAGCGCGTCTCCGCCGAGCCGCGCGCCGCCAAGGCCCTGGCCGCCGCGTGCGGCCACCTGCCGCTCGCCGTCCGCATCGTGGCCTCCCGCCTCGCCTCCCGGCCCGGCTGGACCGTCGCCTCCCTCGTCGCCCGCCTCGACGACGAACGCCGCCGCCTCGACGAACTGCAAGCCGGCGACCTCACCGTGGAGAGCACGTTCCGGCTCGGCTACACCCACCTGCCGGACGACCAGGCCAGGGCCTTCCGCCTGCTGGCCCTCGCCGACGCCCCCGATCTCCCCCTGGCCGCCGCGGCCGCCCTCCTCGACTGCGACGAGTTCACCGCCGAGGACCTCGCCGAAGGCCTCGCCGACGCCGGCCTGCTCGAGTCGTACGCCCCCGGCCGGTACCGCTTCCACGACCTCCTGCGGCTCTACGCGCGTCGCCGCGCCGAGCGCACGGAGGCGCCCGAGGACCGCGGCGCCGCCGTCGCCCGCCTCCTCGACCACCTGCTCGCCACCGTCGGCAACGCCTCCCGCCTCCTCGAACCCGACCACGCCCTGCACCGCCACCTCCACCCCGTCACCACCCCCGGCACCGCCTTCGCCGACGCCGACGAGGCCCGCCAGTGGCTGCGCCGCGAGCACATCACGCTCGCCGCCGGCCTCGCCCAGGCCGTCCGGGCCCTGCCGGGCGCGCTGCGCCCCGCGGGCGACGTGCTGCTCACGTGGTCGGGCCTGATCGAGGGCCCGGCGCACCGCGACGAACTGCGCCGCCTGTCCGAACTGAGCGCCGTCGCCGCGCGTGAGGCGGGCGACCTGCGCGTCGAGGCCCGGGCCCGCTACACCCTCGGCAACCTGCACTACTTCACCGACGTGTACGAGGCGGCCGAGCGCGAACTGTCCGAGGCCCTGCGCCTCGCGGACGCCGCCGGCGACCCCCTGTGCCGCCACCTCGCCGCCAACGCCCTCGGCATCCTCTGCTTCGCCACTGACCGCCCCGCCCGCGCCCTGCCCCTGCTGGAGCAGGCCCGCCACCTGTGCGACGCCCTGGGCGACAAGGGCAGCGAGGCCCGGGTGCTCGCCAACACCGCCCGCGTCCGCCTGGCCCTCGACCGGCCCCGCGAGGCCGAGCGCGACGCCGCCGAGGCCGTCCGCATCGCCCGGGCCACCGGCAACGGCCCGACCATCGCGCTGACCCTCTACCAGCACGGCTGTGTGCTGCACAAGACGGGCCGCCCGGATCTGGCGGCCCGTCAGCTCCAGGACGCCCTCGGGTCCTTCATCGAGCAGCAGCAGCGCGGCTGGGAGGGGCTGGCCTGGGCCCGCCTCGCCGAATGCCGCCTGGCCGAGTGGCGCGACGAGGACGCGGTCTCGTGCGCCGAGCAGTCCCTGAGCATCGCCCGCGACCTGGGCAAGACGTACTGCCAGGGCCTGGCCCTGGCCGTCCTCGGCCGGGCCCGCGCCCGCCTGGGCGATCCCTCCCGCGGTCAGGACCACCTCCGCGAGGCCCTGACCCTCTTCGAACGCCTGGGGGTGCCCGAGGCGGCCTGGGTGCGGGAGCTCCTGGCCGGGGCGCCCGCACGGGTGCGGTGACGCGGCGCCGGAAGCCCGCGCCGGGCGTCAGCGTACGGCGCGGTGGCCCGTCCCGCCGTTGACCGGCTGGACGGCCGGGCCCGGGTCCGGCAGGTTCTTGAAGAACTGCGAGGACTCCCGGTGGCGGATCTTGAACACCGCGTCGAGAAGGGCGTTCGCCGAGCGGGACGCCCCGTCGGTGCCGTCGGCGCCGAGGCCGCCCGCGCACCACTGGAGATAGACGCGGGTGAGCTCGATCTCCGTCTCCCGGAGCAGTATCCAGGAGACGTCCCAGCGGTAGAGGCTCTTCATGGCGGTGGTGACCGCCACCAGGAATCCCGTGCCCGATATCGCGGCGCTCTTCCCGGTGAAGTCGAGCGAGGTCAGGACCGGCAGGGCCGCGCCGGCCAGGATCACGACCGCCCCGCTCAGCCGGTAGAAGCGCCGGTGCCAGGTGGCGCGGGCGTCGTAGAAATCTATGACGTCCAGGACGTAGCGCTCGGTCGCGGCGGTGAAGCCCTTTTCGGAGCTCCGCCAGCGGGGCGCGGAGAATCTCAGACCCAGTTTCCTCAGCACACTCTTCCTCGCACTCACTCGCAACTCACTCACGTGCCACTCACCTGCTCACCGGGCCGGCGACGGCGGATGCGACGCGTAGGCCGACGGCAGGTACCCGGAGAAGAAGACGTTGGTCACCGACTCGCGCGCCGCCCGCTCCTGCTCCGGCGAATGAACGGTCCAGCCGATGACGGGCAGCCCGCGCCGCTGCCAGAAGCGCAGGGCCCGCGACGGCAGGGCGTCCAGCTCGAAGCTGAGGAAGCCCGGCCGGCACACGGCGTTGGTGGCCATGGACCGGCCCGCCTGGCGCAGGACGGGCGGCGCGGACCTCAGGGCCCCCGCGATCTGCCCCACCGGCACCCCGGGGAGCGCGCGCCGCAACCGGAACACCGTCCGCGGGTCGAAGGACTGCACGGCGACCGGGCCGTCGTAGCGGCGGACCGCGCGCGTCACGGCCCGCTCCAGGCCGCCCGCCCCGGCGAGCCCCCAGCGGCGGACGTCCACCATGACGGGCACGCGCCCGGCCACCGCCGCGAACACCTCCGCCAGCGTGACCGGCAGGGCGGCGCCCGGCACCGACGAGGCCACCGCGCGCAGGTCGCCCAGGGTCAGGGACGTGACGGGCCGGTCGTGCCCGGACGGCAGCCGGACCGCCGCGTCGTGCACGACGGCGAGCGCGCCGTCCCTGGTCAGCTGCACGTCGAGCTCGAAGGGCACGCCGTGCGCGGCGGCGCGCCGGAACGCCGCCATCGAGTTCTCCGGCGGGCCGTCCGGGCCGCCGTGCAGGCCCCGGTGGGCGATCGGCCGGCTCAGGTGCCAGGGGAGATCCCGCACGATGGCCTCCAGGACGGACGTCACGACGGAGCCGCGGGCCGGGGCGCGTCGCACAGCCGCTGGAACGTCGCGAGCATGCGCGTCTCGGCCTGGGAGAGGGAGTTGTGCACACCGAGCAGATGGCGGAGCTCCTCGAAGCGTACCCAGGCGTCGCGGTATCCGAGCCTGCGCAGCGCCTGGACCCGGTCCGGGGAGAACGACAGCAGGCCGGTGAGCGGGCCCAGCGGACCGGGCGGGATGATGGGGACGCTGGGGCGGATGTCGATCCGGGTGACGGGGCCCGCGGGGTGCGAGCTCACGACGGCGTCCGGGTGCAGGTGGACGACCACGACGACCTCGCAGTGCTCCTGCTCGGCGAAGGCGCGCACCGGGGTGCGGTCGCCGGGCCCGCCCAGCCCGCCGTCGAGGTAGGCGCAGCCGTCGACCACGCGGGACGGGAAGATGAACGGCAGCGCGGCGCTCGCGAGGACGGCTTCCCGGATCTGGTGCTCCGGCAGGCCGTTGAGGCGCAGGATGGCGCCCTTCGCGCCGCCGAGCCACCGCAGGACCTCCATGAGGTGCCGCAGCCGCACCGGGAGGGCGGGCGTGCGGACGAGCGGGTAGGCGGCCACCCACAGGGGGCGCCCGGCCCGGATCGCCGCCGCGTCCACGGCCTCGCTGACGAGCTCTTCCAGCAGGCCGATCCGGCGGCGCAGGCCCAGCAGCCTGGGCGCGAGCAGCCGGGCCTGCCGGCCGGTGCCCTCGGCCGCCGCGCCGGCCTCGTCCAGCGGCAGGCCCTGGTCGGCGAAGGGCGTGACGCCCGAGCGGGTGGAGAAGCGCTCCCAGAACCCGGCCAGGCGCCGCGTGCCGGTCGGCAGGTCGGGGGCGCCGACCAGGACGGCGCCGTTGAGGGCGCCGATGCTGGTCCCGGCGATGGCCGCGATCTCCAGGCCCATCTCCGCGAGGTAGTCGCAGACGCCCAGTTCGTAGGCCCCCTTGGCGCCTCCGCCGGCCAGCACGAGCCCGATGCGCAGCGATCCGGGCGACGGGAACGCGGGCCGGGCCGCGGGTGCGGGGCACGGCTCCTCGGGGGCCGGCCGTGCCTTGGGCACGGGGGCGCCGGGCCCGGCGGCCACGCCGTCGGCGCGGGCCGCCCAGCCGGCGAAGGCGCGCGCGATGTCCTGCGCGCTGCCCATGCCGCCGGGGTCTTCCGCGTCTCGCGCTTCACTCACCGTGCATCACGCCCCGCACCGTCGTCCGGTCCGTCGCCATCACCCTCACTCTCGTCTTCGGGTTCCGCGTGCTTGCGGAGCCGGATCCGCCGCTGCCGCGCCTCCGCGAACTGCTCGGCCACGATGCGCCGTACGAGTTGCTCGACGCTCAGGCTGGACGGCAGGAAGAGGTCGCCGCTGCCGCTGCTGTCCCGCAGGGCGGCCCGCGCGGCGTCGCCGGGATCGGCCCCCGCCACGGCCAGCTCCGTGGCCCGCGCCAGCGCGGAGGTCAGCGGGCCGACCGCGTCCGACAGCTCGTCGGCGACGCCCAGGCCGAGGAGTTCGGCCACCATCAGCCGGTGGTTCTCGCTGGGCAGGTCCCGTACGACACCGGTGAGCATGGCCGGCACCGACTTCACGCCTTCGAACCAGGGCTCCGGCGGGTCTTGCAGCATGCGCTCGACCAGCTGCCGCTGCATGAGCGTCTCGCCGCCGGTGAAGGCGTACGTGCCGGCCGGCCCGGAGGCCACCTCGCGGGCCAGCAGCACTGCTCCCACGAGCCAGGGCAGCTCCGGGTCGGGCCGGGGGTTGCGCCAGCGCCGGGCCGAGCGGTCCAGCGCCAGCTGGGCCTCCAGCGCCGCGAGCCGGCGCTCGTGGTCGGACAGGAAGCGGCCGGTGTCGCTGGCCAGCCTGCCGAGGATCGCCCCGAGCTCGCCGATCGCGGCCGCCGACCACTGACCGGCGGCCTCGACGCGCTCGATGCGCTTCTTCGCGTCGTGTACTTCTTCCGAGACCTCGGCCACCACGAGGTCGGTCACCGTCATCCGCTCGCTCAGGTGCGTCAGCCAGCGCAGCGTGAGCTGCTGGGAGCTCAGCATCCGGTCCCGGGTGGTGCGTTCGCGGATCCGGTCGCGGCCGGTCGCCCGGCCGAGCAGGCGGGCGAAGAAGCCCTCGCGGCCGGCGGCGCGGGTGAGGTCGTTCGCGGTGTGCAGGTCGTTGGTCAGTTCCAGGAGCAGGCGGTCGTCGACGAGCGGCACGCCCCGGGCCACGGTCTCCAGGCTGAGCGAGCCGTTCCGCGGCGGCGTCACGGCGCCTCGCCCGGGGCCAGGAAGACGAAGGCCTTCAGGTGGTTCTCCGGGGCCTCGCCCTGGACGGCGTAGGCGGGTGCGACGAGGAAGCCGGGGACGCCGGTGTCCTGCCGGTTGTAGGCCTGGTACTCGCCCTCGGCGAGGGCGGTGACGTCGGTGTCGAACAGCAGGGTCGCGGGCAGCTCGACGGCGGCCATGTCGCGGACGATGCCGTTGGCCGCGTCCACGACCTTGTGGAGACGGGGGTCGGCGCCCTCCGTCTCGTAGCCGCGGTGGGCCAGCGCGGACTGCACGCTCTCGGCCGTGGCCGGAGTGCTCTGCTGGGGCGCCGCGAAGAGCATCTGCACGGTCTCGCTGACGGCCCGGGCCCGCGCGGCCGGCAGGCCCCCGGCCATCTGCTCCCACTGCCGGGCGTCGGCGGGGCACAGCTCGCGGGCGAGGTTGCGCAGGTCCTGGTCGACCAGGCGCTGGTAGCGCTCCTTGATCTGCGAGTGTCTGCGGTGCATGTCGCTGGGGGCCTCGCCGGTGGCGATGGCGTCCCGGACGCCCGCGGAGCGCAGCCGGTCGAGCAGGACCTCGGCCTGCCGCAGCCGCTCCTCCAGGTGGTCCACCCGGTGGGCCATGGCGCTCACGCCGTCGGAGACCCGGACCACCGTGTCCCGCAAGCGGGTCAGGTCGGTCTGCGAGCCGCCGCTCCTTCTCGCCTTCGCGGTCTGCTGCTCGGCCGTCGCGTCCACGCTGTGCTGCCAGGACTCCACCGCGGCCAGCCGCTGCTGGAGGTCGTGCAGCTGGCCGAGCCACCACTCCTGCGAGTACTGGCCGCCCGCCGCCTGTATGGAGGGGGCGGCGGGGTGCGGCTCGTTGGGCGCCTCGTGGTCGTTCCACCCGTAGTTGTACATGGTCCTGGCTCACCTTCCCTGCGGGGTGTCGGGCCGGTCGGTGCTGCCGCGGCCGTACAGGTCGTCGAAGGCGACCTCGGCCCGGCGGGCGGCCCCCGACCGGCGGTCGCAGACCTCCACTTCGATCTCGGTGGTCCCGAACGAGAAGGCGACGTCCAGGGAGCGCTCGCTCGTGGGGAGGCCCACCGACCCCGAGATGTCGGGGACGACCTTTCCGATGGCCTCGCAGCCTTCCTCGTCCGTATAGCCGGGGTCGTGCGCGTACGTGGCGTGGATCGTCACCTGGACCGTCGTCCATTTCGGGAACACCGCGACGGTGCTCACCGCCTTGTGGTCCGCCGGCACGAGGTCGCCGCGCCGGGCCATGATGACGAACCGGTCGTTGCACTTCTCGTTGCCGTCGTCGTCGATGAAGAACTTCTCCTGCGGGTCGATGCCGTGCCGGAACGGCATGCTGCACCCGAATCCGTAGGTGTACTTGGAGCGGCGGCCCCAGATGATGGACGGGTCGTAGGCGAAGTGCACGGCGCCGCCGAGCACGGCGACGGCCGGGTCCATCGGGGTGATCACGCGCACTTCGTGGCCGAAGCGCTGGGCGATGCGGTCCCGGAGGTACGTCGAGCGCGCGAATCCGCCCACCAGCAGCATTTGTTCCCGCCCGACGGCCGGCCCGTCGCCGGCCGCGGCGGCCCGCTGCCGCTCGATGGTGGAGAGGATCGGGCGCACCACGGATTCGAAGAGCGTGGTGACCTCGTGCGCGGTGATCTCGATGTAATGGGTCTCGCCGGAGGCGAGCACGGTGAGCCGGGTCCGGGTTCCCGCGTCGAGGGCGTCCCAGATCTTGCCGGGAATGCTGATGAGCACCGTGTCCGTGATGACCGGTGTGCCGTCGGCGGCGGTCTCGGAGACGAGCCGGACCTTCTCGGTCTCCCATTCCGTCTCCAGCTGCCCGACTTCCTTGGGGAAGGCCGCGATCAGCTGCTTGAGCTGCTGCTCGCCGAAGCGGTCGGCGAGGATGTCCGTCACGAAGGCGTGGTTGACGTAGGCGGAGCCGAGGCGGTCGCCGTCGGCGACGCGGGTCTCCTTGAGCTGGCCGGGGCCGACGCCCTCGGCGCGGATCTGGTAGCTGGTGATGTCGACGGTGCCGCCGCCGCAGTCCACCACCATGAACCGGCTGCCCGGGGTGTCGACCTCCAGCTGCCCCTCCGGGCGGTCCGGGCCGAGCACCGTGCCCGCGTTGAGCGCGCAGTAGACGGCCGCGGCCTCGGGCTCCTGCACCAGCAGTAACTGCTCGGCGTCCCCCGGCAGCCCCGCGGAGACGGCCGCCGTCCGCATGAACTGCCGGTCCGCCTCGGTCCACATGGCCGGAATGGTGAGACACCAGCGGATTTCATCGGCGGTATAAGCGGCGCCGCCGACGGCATAGCGGCCGATCTGGTCCAGCGCGGCCGCGCGCACATGCGTGAGCATGGCGGTGACGAGACCCTTTACCGCATCGCGGCGGGCGCCCGCGAGGCTGCCGAGGAATTCCGGGATGTCGGACTTTCCCTCGCGCCCGTGAATGGCCATCTTGAACTTGCTGGCGTAGCCGAAGTCCTGGGGGTTTCCGCGGGCGAGTTCGCGGTCCCAGGCATTGCGCGCCTTTTCTCCGAATTTCACCGGGTCGCCGGCCCGGTTCACGAGGACGGCGCTGAGGTCCTTCGGGTAGGTGTGGCCTCCCGATTGCGTGAACGGCTGGTAGACCACGACCCGGTGCCCCGCCGCGTCCTGGAGTGCAGAAACGGTCGCCCAGGCGAACCCGGTGCCGTGCGTCCCGAAATCGATCGCGACGATCACCTTGGGTTTGAAAATCGCACCACGTGTTGACGGCGTCATGGGTCCCCCGAGCTCCGCACAGTTGCCGACAGGTGCTTGAGGGTACACGTCACCGTGGGTGGCGGGGAGCCCATTGGCGGAATGGATTCCGCCGCCGTGCGGCGGGGCGCCGGGAATCGATTTCCTTGCTGGCGGCACCTATTGGCGAAAGCTCAGAAGAAGCTCAGGAAGCTCAGGGGAAGCCCATAGATATATCCGTGCGATCTTTACCCCGGCAGGCCTCCGTTGATCTCCACGACCTGCCCGGTGATATACGCGGCACGGTCCGACACGAGGTAGGCGACCAGATCGGCCACCTCCTCCGGGGTCCCGGCCCGGCCGAGCGGGATCTGCTCCAGATGGCGCTTCGCGACCGCCTCCGGCAGGCCCGCCGTCATGTCCGTCGTGATCAGGCCCGGGGCGACGACGTTGGCACGGACGCCGTACTTCCCGCCTTCCCTGGCGAGTGAGCGCGTGAAGCCTATGATGCCGGCCTTGGAGGCGGCGTAGTTGGTCTGCGCCGCGCTGCCGTGGACACCGGCGACGGAGGACAGCGTGACGATCGCCCCCTTGCGGCGCTTCATCAGCGGGAAGACGGCCGCGCGGCAGACGTGGTACGTGCCGTGCAGGTTGGTGTCGATGACCTCCCGCCACTCCTCGTCGGCCATCAGCGCCAGCGGCCGGTCGCGGGTGATCCCCGCGCACGTGACCACCGCGTCGGGCGGCCCCAGCTCGCGTACGGCGTCGGTGACGAACTCCCGGGCCGCGCCGGCCTCCGCCACGTCCGCCTGCCGGGCGAGCACCCGGGCGCCCGCCTCCCGGGCCGCCTTCGCGGCGGCCTCCGCGGCGTCCGCGGCGGACCGGTAGCAGAAGGCGACGTCGTAGCCGTCCCCGGCCAGCCGCGCCACCACCGCCCGGCCGATGCCGCGCGAGCCGCCGGTGACCAGGGCCACCGGCCGCCGCGCGGCACCGCCCGCCGCCTCGCCGCGCACGGTGCGGGCCGCCGCGCTCATGCCGCGGACCGCCCCGCGACCCGGTCCCGTACCAGCTCGCTGATCAGCCGGAAGGTCCCCAGGTCCGCGAGGTCGGAGTCGTCGACGCGGATGCCGTACTGCTCCTCGATGCGCACCGCGATCTCCAGGGAGATCAGCGAGTCCACGTCGAGGTCCTCCTTGAAGCGGGCGTCGTCGGTGACCTCCTCGACGGGCAGTTCGAGGGCCTCGGCGACGACGGCGCGGAGCTCTTCGACGTCGAGGGTGTTGACCGTGGGCTGAACGGACATGGCGGTGCCTCCGGTTCGGGGATGTTTCCGGGATGCTTCGGGGGTGTGAGGGCTGGTCAGAAGTGCTCAGGTACGGGTCAGGGTGCGGTCAGCAGGAGCGCCGCGGCGGCGTCGTCCGCCGGGCCCCCGGCGAAGGCCAGGACGGCGGCGTCCTCGTCCGGCCGGCGGTCGAAGTGCGCGACGGCCGCGGCACACTGGAGCACGCCCAGAGCACCGGAGCACCGGCCGAGCCGCCCCGTGAGGTCGAAGGCGGGAGCGCCGCCGGGGGCGCCGCAGCTGTCCTCGCCGGGCAGCCACAGGCTCACGGAGGCGGGGGAGCGGCCGGCCAGGGCCGCGGTCACCGCGGCCGACGGGTCCGCGCCGCGCGCGTACGCCCCCGCGCCGATGACCGCGCGGGCCCGGGCGCCGCGGTCCCGGGCCTCCAGGACGAGGGCGGCGGCGCCGTCGAACACCGGCTCGCCCAGCAGCTTGGTGACGGCGTCGCCCGACGGCTCCACGCCGATGACGACGGCGGTCTCCGCGCGGCCCGCCGCGATGAGCCCGCGCGCCCAGTACACGGCGTCGAGCCCGCTGCCGGGCCCGTTGCACAGGGTGAGGCTGGGGCCGCGCAGGCCGTGGCGCATGGCCACGGACCCGGCGATGACGTTGCTGGACGTCTGGGGCAGGCCGAGGGGGCTCAGGCCGGTCACGGTGTCGCGGGCGATGACGTCGGCGAACGCGCAAACGCTGTCGAGGATGCCGAAGTTGGAGCTGACGACCACCGCGGTGGTGTCGCCGTCGCCGGTGAAGGCCTTGCCGTCGTGCAGGCCGGCGTCGCGCAGGGCCGGTTCGGCGGCGCGCAGGGCCAGGCGCGAGGCGCGGTCCTTGTGCCGCATCTCGCGGCCCGTGAGGCCCGTGTGCGGGTCGAAGCCGCCCTCGCGGACGGCGCCGAGGAGCTCGTCGGGAAGGGTGATGCCGGGGACGGCGAGGCCCACGCCGGAGACGACGACCTCGGGGTTGCCGGACGCACGGGACGCACGGTGCGCGGTCTGCGCGGCACTGGTCATCGGACTGCCTCCACTATCGCCGCGGCGTTGATCCCGCCGAAGCCGAACGCGTCGATCTGGGCGAGGCCGAGGCCGGCCGTGGCCGCCGTGTCCCGGACGAGCCGCAGCCCGGCGGCCTCCTCGACCGGGTCGGTGAGCCCGAGCACCGGCGGCACCGTGCCCTGCCGGAGGGCGAGCGCGGCGACCACCAGGCTCAGCAGGCCCGAGCCGCCCAGCGTGTGCCCGGTCATGGACTTCACGGCCGTCATCAGCGGCCCGCCGTCGCCTCCGCCGTCATCAGCCGCGAAGACCTGCGCGAGCACGCCGGCCTCGGTCGTGTCGTTCTTCGGGGTGCCGCTGCCGTGCAGCATGACCAGGTCGATGTCCTCGGCGGCGACCCCGGCCCGCCGGTGGGCGTCGCGCACCACGCGGGTGATGCCCTCGGGGTCGGGGGCCGTGGGGTGGTGGGCGTCGCAGTTGATGCCGACGGCCCGCACGCGTGCGTGCACGCGCCGGCCGGGATCCGGTGCGGCCGGGGCGCGCTGGACGACCACCGCCACCGCGCCCTCGCCCATCAGCATGCCCTTGTGGGAGCGGTCGAACGGGCGCAGCGCGTCGGGGATGTCGTTCTGCACCCGGTCCAGCGTCCCGAAGGCGCTCTCGCCGATCGCGTCCGTGCCGGCCACCACGACGGTGTCCGCGGCCCCCGCCTCGATCAGGTCGGTCGCCATGGCCAGCGCGTAGAGGGAAGCGGCGCAGGCGTTGGCGAACGTGTACGTACGGGTCGCGCCGAACTCCGCCCGCAGGGCGGTGCCGAAGTGCAGGTCCGAGGGGGTCAGCGGGGCGCCCTCGCGCCACCACAGCTCGGCGCTGCGCTGCTCCTGGAGGGTCGTGCCGACCAGGACCGGGACGTCCGCGAGGTCGTGGGGGAGCCCCGCGTCCGTGAGGGCCTGGGCGGCGGCCTGCCGCAGCCAGCGGGTGGCCCGGCCCGGCTCGTCGGCGCCCGGGCGGGCGCGGTCGTCGATCTCGTAGGCCTGCCGGGCCCGGTACTTGGCGGTGTCGAAGGCGCGCAGCCCGGCGAGTCCGCTGCGGCCCGCGCAGAGCGCGGCGAAGATCTCCTGCGGGGTGCCGCCGATGCTCGCGACCGCTCCCATGCCGGTGATGTCCCAGGTCATGACTGTCCTATCCGCTCGCGCAGCCGGTAGGCGGCGAGCTTGCCCGTGGCCGTCGCCGGCAGGGCGTCCACGAATTCGAAGCGGCCGGGCCGCTTGTACGGGGCGAGGCGGGTGCGGACGCAGGCGCGGATGGCGCGCCGGACCGCGTCCCGGTCGGTGCCCTCGGCGGTCACCGTGAACGCCACCGAGCGCTGGAGGCCGTCGGGGTCCGGGACGCCGACGACGACGCAGTCGGTGACGCCGTCGATCGAGCGGACCACGTCCTCGATCTCGCGGGGCACGACCTTGTAGCCGCCGAGGTTGAGGATGTCGTCGGCCCGGCACAGGTACGCGATGCTGCCGTCGGGGTTCCGGCGGACGACGTCCCCGGTGTACGCGCCGCCGTCGCCGAACGTGGCGGCGTCGGCGTCCGGGCGGCCGACGTAGCCGAGGGAGACGGTCGGCCCGGCGATGTGCAGCCGGCCGTCGGTGCCGTCGGGCACCGGGCGGCCCCGCTCGTCGCGGACGGTCACGGTCACGCCGGGGACGGGCAGACCGGCCAGGCCGTGCAGCGCGCGGTCCGCGGGCGTCGCGATGGCGACGTGCATGACCTCGGTCGCGCCCAGGCAGTTCATGACGTGCGCGCCGAAGGCCGCCTCGATGCGCCGGCTCAGGGCGGCCGGGCAGTGCTCGCCGGCGGTCAGGCACAGGCGCACGGACGACAGGGCCCCGGGATCCGGGCGGCCGCCGTGCGCCGCGTCGAGGAGGCCCGCGTACAGGCGCGGCACCGAGCACAGCACGGTCGGCCGGTGGCGGCGCAGGGCGGCGCTCACCGACAGCGGGTCCACGGCCCCGCGCAGGACGACGGCGCTCGCCCCGGCCGCCAGCGTGCACAGTACCGAGCTGCCGAAGCCGTAGCCGAACGACATCCGGGCGGTGGACAGCACGACGTCGTCGGGCCGCAGCCCGAGCACCGCGCCGTACCCGTCGAGCATGGCGTGGATCCCGGCGGCGGAGTGCCGTACGCCCTTGGGCCGGCCGGTGGAGCCGGAGGTGTACTGGATCAGTGACTCGGCGCCCGCGGGGCGGTGCGCGGGCGGGACGGGTACGCGGGTGCTCGCCGGCCCGGGCCCGGCCGCCAGCCCCTCCCGCACCTGATCGCCCGTCAGCCGGGGGAGGGCGGCGAACGCCTCGTGCAGGGATGCCTGCTGGGCGGGGCCGGTGTCGAGGTGGACGACGGCCGCGCCGCAGTCGGCGGCGATGAACCGGATGTCGTCGTCGCCGAGCATCGGACTCACCGGCACCGGCACGCACCCGTGCCACCACAGCCCGAGGACGGCCACGGCCGTGGCCACGGAGTCCTCGGCGACGATCAGGCTGCGGCTGCCGGCCGGCACGCCCCGCCCGGCCAGGGCCCGGGCGTAGTCCTGCGCGGCCTCGTGGAGGCGGGCGTACGAGACGGTGCCGGCGTCCGGGTCCGTGTACGCGGTCCGCTCGCCGTGACCGGCGGCGACGTGGGTGCCGAGCAGGCGGTCCACCAGGTCTCCCGCGCGCGGGGCCTTGGCGGCGAGCAGCTCCGCCGCGTCCCGGACGCTGTCCATCCCCGCCGTCTCGTCGTCGCCGAGCGCGACCCCGAAGGTCTGCTCGATGCGTGCCGCGATCTCCACCTTCTCCAGGGAGTCGACCTTGAGCTCCTGGTGGAACGAGGCGTCGGTCCGTACGTCCGCCACGTCGAGGTCGAGGACGAACGCCACGATTTCGCGAAGCCGGTCGCCGGTATCGCCGGTATCGGATTTCCGCACAGGTGGCACTGTGTACTCCTTCTCGGGAACGTACGGCTACCGGTCTCCACGGATTCCGGAGCGCGCCGGAGGACTTTCCCGAACATAGCCACGGGCCTGTGACGGCCGAACCAGCGGCCGGGGAGTCCGTCAAGTGGAATCCGCTCCGGCCCCGCCCCCCTACTCCCCGTGGCGCGGGGCGACTTGACGGGCTATCCCGCCTCCGTTGGCGGGCCTCCGGACGGCGCGCCTAGCGTCGCCTCCGGTGGGCCCGCCCAGCGGACTGCCATGTTCCGGCACCCCCCACACCGCATGCCGACCGTCCCGAATCCGAGGCCAGGTGAATGATGCCGCTCACTTCGCACACCCTGCTCCCGCCGGAGGCCCGCCTGCGCCTCGTGGACCACCCCGGCCTCGGCGGCGGCAACGCCTGGCGCGCCGCCGCCGCGGTCAACCCCGCCGCCGACCTGCCGCTCATCGCCGCCGACGTGCCACTGCTCAACACGGACGGCTGGCAGCAGAGCGAGTTCAGCCTCCGCCAGCTCGACGACCTCGCCGAGGCGTGGGCGGCCTGGTACCACGACCGGGGCGTGCGGCCCCGCGACCGCGTCGCCGTCTACATCGAGGACTCCTTCGAGGACCACCTCCACCTCGCCGCCCTCGCCCGCATCGGGGCGATCGCCGTCCTCATCAACGGCCGGATGAAACCGGAGCTCGCCCTCGGCCTCATCCGCCGCACCGCCCCCGTCGGCATCTACACCGACGCGCCCCGGCTGGCCCTCTTCGCCGGCCGCGAGCGCGAACTGCCCGTCGTCCGCTGGACCTGCACCCGCCAGGACGTCGGCATCCTCGGCAAGCGCACCCTGCCCGCCGGGGCCGAGTACCGCCACGGCGCCGACGACCCCGTCGTCATCTGCCACTCCTCGGGCACCACCGGCAACCCCAAGCCGGTCGTCTGGACCCACGCGCAGAGCGTCGCCGGCGCCCGCTACCGGCTCGTCAACCCGCCCGGCCCCGAGGACTCCGTCGTCCTGGCCGCCTACCCCCAGTCCCACTCCAGCGCCATCGCCTTCACCCTCCTCTCCGTCCTCGGCGGCCTGCCCACCGTCGCCTGGTCCGACCCCACCGGGCCCGGCCTCGCCCGCGGCTGCGCCACCTACCGGCCCGGCGTCGTCCTCGCCTTCAACGAGGCCCTCGCCCACCTCGCCACCCACCACCACCCCGACCCGGCCGACTTCACTTCCGTACAGGTGTGGGTCAACCTCGGCGACTGCGGCCACGACGCCCACATGCGGCGCCTGATGGAGCTCGGCCACACCGTCGTCGAAGGCGGCGGCACGGTGCCCGGCTCGGTCATCGACGACGGGCTCGGCTCCTCGGAGCTCGGCTGGGCGGCCCTGCGCCGCGAGATCACCCCGGCCAGCCCGCCCCGCGCCCGCCACCTCGGCCGCCGCGTCCCCCTCTCCGAGGTCGCCGTCCTGCGCGAGGACGGCAGCCACGCGGACCCCGGCGAGGTCGGCCTGCTCGGCGTCCGCGGCGACTCCATCGCCCGCGGCTACTGGAACGACTCCGACACCACCTACCGCTCCACCCTCGCCGGCTACTGGCTCTCCGGCGACCTCGTCCACCGCACCGAGGACGGCGAGTACTTCCACGTCGACCGCGCCGTCGACCGGATCCGCACGGACGCCGGCGACGGCTACTCGGCCCTGATGGAGGAGGAGATCCTGCTGGGCCTGGACGAGGTCGCCGACTGCGCGGTCGTCGCCGGGCACGACCAGGACCGTACGGTGCCCGTCGCCCTCGTCCGGCTGTTCGGCGGCGGCGGGGACGCCGCGGACCTGCTGCGCCGGGCCAACGCCGTCCTCGACCGCATCGGCCAGCCCCGGCTCGCCCTCCTGGAGATCGCGGCGTCTCCCGCGGACATCCCCCTCGGCCCCACCGGAAAGGTCCTCAAGCGGCAACTGCGCGAGAAGTACCTGTCCCTGCACACCTACCGGCCGGTGGACCCGGTGGCCGTCGCTACGGCACCCGCCGCGGAGGCGGTGACCGTCCGATGACCACCGCCGCACCCCGCACCCCCCGCCTCCTCGACGCGCCCCCCGAGGACCCCGTCGCCTGGATCAACGCGGCGGGGGAGGACACCCTCGCCGGCCGGATGGGCATCACCTTCCAGGAAGCCACCCCCCAGCGGCTCGTCGCCACGATGCCCGTCGCCGGGAACACCCAGCTGTACCGCATGCTCCACGGCGGCGCCTCGGCCGTCCTCGCCGAGTCACTCGGCTCCATCGGCGCCGTCCTGCACGCCGGCGAAGGCCACATCGCCGTCGGGGTCGACCTCAACGCCACCCACCACCGGGCCGTGCGCACCGGCACGGTCACGGGCGTCGCCACCGCGCTCCACCTCGGCCGTACGACGGCGACCTACGAGGTCGTCATCTCGGACGAGGCGGGGCGGCGGGTGTGCACCGCCCGCATCACCTGCGCCGTCCACGGCCGGCGCAGGGACCGCTGACACCCCCCGCACCGATACGCCTCTCTTCGTTCCCTTCCGTCCATCCCGTCCCGACCACAGGTCCGCGAACCGCGCCGGCCGCCGCACGCGCCCGGCGCCGAGGAGCCCCATGACCGACCAGCTCGCCCCGCCCTCCGTGGCGGAGGCCTCGACCAAACCGACCGTACGCACCGGACCTATCCTCCTCGTCCTGCTGTCCGCCATGTTCTTCGCCCAGTTCGACTTCTTCGTGGTGAACGTCGCCGCGCCGTCGCTGGAGGAGAGCATCCACGCGGGGCCCGCCGCCCTCGAACTCGTCGTCGGCGGCTACGCCTTCGCCTACGCGGCCGGCATGATCACGGGAGGCCGGCTGGGCGACAAGTACGGCTACCGCCGGCTGTTCGTCATCGGCACGATCGCCTTCGGCATCACCTCGCTGCTGTGCGGCATCGCCGCTAACCCCGAGCAGCTCGTCATCGCCCGCCTGGCCCAGGGCCTGTCCGGCGCGATCATGGTCCCGCAGGTGCTCGCCGTGATCACGGCGGACTTCCCCGACGAGCGCAAGCCCAAGGCCATGGCCTGGTACGGCGCCGCCGCCGGTCTCGGCTCCATCGCCGGCCAGGTCCTCGGCGGAGCACTGATCGCCGCCGACTTCGCCGGTCTCGGCTGGCGGAGCATCTTTCTTATCAACGTCCCCTTCTGCGTGGTCATCGCCGCCGCCGCACTGCGCGTCCTGCCCGCGCAGACGCAGCGCCGCAGCGTCGGCCTGGACCCCGTCGGGGCGTTCGGCGTCTCCCTCGCCCTCGCCCTGCTGCTCGTACCGCTGACCATGGGCCACAGCGCCGACTGGCCGGCCTGGACCTGGATCTGCATGGCCCTGGCCGTCCCCGTCGCGGCCGTCACCCTGCGCTGGGAGCAGACCCTCCGGCGCCGCGGCGGCGACCCCGTGCTCGTCTTCCCGCTGTTCCGCAGCCCGTCCTTCCGCGGTGGCGTGATCGCGAGCGTCGCGTTCATGGTCTACTTCGGCAGCTTCATGTTCACGCTGACCCTGCTGCTCCAGTCGGGCCTGGGGCTCGGCCCGTTCCAGGCGGGCCTCGTGTTCTCCCCGATGGGCATCCTCTTCACCGCCACCTCGATGATCGGCGGCAGGCTCACCAACCGCTGGGGCATGAGCGCCCTCGTCGTCAGCAGCGCGGTGATCGCCCTGGGCCTGGTGGCCCTGGCCGTACGGCTGTACGCGGCCGGGCCCGGCACCGGCCTGCCGTGGATCGTGGCGTGCCTGTGCCTGATCGGCGCCGGCAACGGCGTCGTGCTGCCCGCCCTGTTCGGTGCCGCGCTGATGCGGGTCCGGGCCCAGGACGCCGGCATCGCCTCGGGCATCCTCACCACCACCCAGCAGTTCGCCAGCGCGGCCGGCGTCGCCGTCATCGGCGCGGTGTTCTTCGCCGTCGCCGGCAAGCACGCCACCGACGCGAGCTGGGCCGACGCCATGGCCTGGGCCACCGCGATCAGCGTGCTGATGGTCCTCGTCGTGATGTGGATGACCTGGACGTTCCGCCGCTTCGCGGGCAACGGCGAGCAGCCCGCCGAGGTGCCGGCCGCGCACGTCTGACCGCTATCACCAGGGCACCGCGGGGGTGCGGCTCTTCCGCGAGGAGGGCCGCGCCCCTCTCCCGGCCCCATGAGGCAAGACCCCTCATCCCATGAGACAGACCTCTCACCCCACGAGGCAGACCCCTCATCCCACGAGGCACACCGACAGGAGGCACACACGCCATGTGCGGAATAGCAGGATGGGTCTCGTACGACCCGGCGCACCCCGTGACCGCCGCCACCGCCGACGCGATGACGCACACCATGGCGTGCCGCGGCCCGGACGCCCACGGCCTGTGGCTGGACGCCACGGCCGCCCTCGGCCACCGCCGCCTCGCCGTCATCGACCCCGACGGCGGCAGACAGCCCATGACGTACGACCACGGCGGCCGCACCGTCCTCGCCCTCACCTACAGCGGCGAGGTGTTCAACTTCCGCGAGCTGCGCGCCGAGCTCGAAAGCCACGGGCACGTCTTCCGTACGCAGAGCGACACCGAGGTCGTCCTGCACGCCTACCTCCAGTGGGGCGAGGACTTCACCGAGCGCCTCAACGGCATGTACGCCTTCGCTCTGTGGGACCCGCGCACCGAGGAACTCCTGCTCGTCCGCGACCGCATGGGCATCAAGCCCCTGTACTACTTCCCGCTTCCCGGCGGCGGCGTCCTCTTCGGCTCCGAGCCGAAGGCCGTCCTCGCCCACCCGGCCGTCCGCCCCGCCGTCGACGCCGAAGGCCTCGCCGAACTCGTCGCCTTCACCAAGACGCCCGGCCACGCCGTCTACAAGGGCATGTACGAACTCCCGCCCGGGCACACCCTCCGCGTCCGGCGGAGCGGCACCTGCCTGCGCCGCTACTGGGCGCTGGAAGCCCGCGAGCACACCGACGACCTCGACACCACCGTCGCCCGTATCCGCGAGCTCCTCGAAGACATCATCGCCCGGCAGATGGTCGCCGACGTCCCCCTCGGCACCCTCCTCTCCGGCGGCCTCGACTCCAGCGTCATCACCGCGCTCGGGGCCCGGCAGCGCACCGCCGAAGGCGGCGCGCCCGTCCAGTCGTTCGCCCTCGACTTCGCCCGCCACGCCGAGAACTTCACGGCCGACGACTGGCGCGGCACCCGCGACTCGCCGTACGCCGACCTCCTCGCCCGGCACGCCGGCACCGACCACCGGGTCGTCACCCTCCCGCCGTCCGCGCTGCTCGACCCCGAGGCCCGCGAAGCCGTCATGCGCGCTCGCGACCTGCCCTTCGACCTCGGCGACGGCGACACCTCCCTCTACCTGCTGTTCAAGGCGGTCCGCGAGCAGTGCACCGTCGCCCTGTCCGGCGAGTCCGCCGACGAGGTCTTCGGCGGCTACCGCTGGTTCCACCACCCCGACTCCGTCGCCGCCGACACCTTCCCCTGGCTCGCCCCGCCCTTCGGCACCGGCATCTCCGGCCCCGGCAGCGGCCCCGGCGAGGCCCTCCTGGACCGCGGGCTGCTGGAGAAGATCGACCTCCAGGGGTACCGGGCCCAGCGCTACCGGGACGCGCTGGCCGGGGTACCGCGCCTGCCCGGCGAGACCGGTCTCGAACGCCGCATGCGCGAGATCGGCCACCTGCACCTCACCCGCTTCGTCCAGTGGATGCTCGACCGCAAGGACCGCGCCAGCATGGCCGTCGGCCTGGAGGTCCGCGTCCCCTTCTGCGACCACCGCCTCGTCGAGTACGTCTTCAACACCCCCTGGGCCATGAAGACCTTCGACGGCCGCGAGAAGAGTCTGCTGCGCGCCGCCACCCGCGACGTCCTCCCGCCCGAGATCGCCGACCGGGTCAAGGCCCCGTACCCCACTACGCGCGACCCGTACTACCTCGACGGGCTGCGCGCCGCGCTCAAACGCGTCACCGAGGGCCCGGACTCGCCGGTCCGCCCGCTCCTCGACGGCCCCTCGCTGGCGGCGGCCACCGCCGACGATCCGCAGCCGGGCTACCGCACCGGCACCGAACTCGTCCTCGCCCTGGACTTCTGGCTGCGCACGCACGAGGTGTCACTGGAGTTCTGACCCGCTGCCGGCTCGCTGCCGGGCCGCTGCCGGCTCGCGCAAGTCGGCCAGTTGTCGACTGCCGGACGGCACGCCGTGCCAGGACACTGCCGGATGAATCCCATGGCCGAGTACCGCGTACGTACGTCGAGCGAGGGGACAACCGGTGATCCACCTGACTGAGACCCTGGCCCTGCAGAGCGTCGAGGCCTTCCTGACCGAGGCGGAGCGGGAACACCTGATCAAAATCATGGACAGCGAGTGCGCGGCGACCGGCTGGCGGCCCCGGCACCAGGCCGAAGTCCTCCGGGCGCCCGCGCCCGCCCAGGAGATCCTGCGCGCCGCCACGGCCCGCTCGCTGCACGTCCTCCAGCGGGCCCTGCCCTCGGTGGCCGCCGACGCCCACTGGGGCTACACCGAACTGACGGAAGGTCAGTGCATCCCGACGCACATCGACGGCATCCCCGACCCGGCCACGGCGCCCCGGCGCATCGGACGGATCGGGGTCGTCGTCCAAGAGGCCGAGGCGGGAGGCGAGTTCTACATCGAGACCACCGCCAGCCCGGCCGTCTGGTCCGGCACCGTCGTCGGCGAACCCGAGGGCTACGCGCCCGGCACGCCCCTGACGCACCGGCTGCCGCACGTGCCCGACCACGGGGGCCTCCCCACGTGGCTGGAGGAGGTGCCCAGCACCCGCTGGATCACCCCCGCCGGCCCCGGCACCGGCCTCGCCTACGGCGCCCAGGTCCTCCACGGCGTCCAGCCGGTCCGCTCGGGCCGCCTCCGCAAGTTCGTCACCGACTTGCTGGACACACCGGCGGCGCGGCGGTAGCCGGGAGCTGCGGGGCCCGGTGTCTGCGGTGGTAGGAGACCGTGACGGCCGCGAGCAGCGGGCCCCAGGCGAGCAGTGGCAGGTAGCAGGCCCTCATGAGCCAGAGCCGGCCCCCGTGGAGGTCGCGCTCAGGGTGCACGAAGAGGATCTGCACGACCGGCAGCAGGGTGAAGAGGAGGCACAGGAGCACGGCACCGGTCGCTGCTGCGGTCACCGCCGCCTTCGGGACGACGCGACGCCCGCCCAGAACCGGTATCCAGCGCGGCATCACCTCGCCCCAGGGGCGCACGAGGCCGAGCGTGAGGAAGGCCAGCGCCTCGGAGAGCAGACTGAGGCCGAGCATGTAGGCCGTGCCCCAGCCGGGCGAGTGGAACTCCTCGCGCAGCACCCCCGCGCCGAACCCCAGGGGCACCCCCAGCGCCAGGGCCACCCGCCACAGGCTGGACGGCAGCACACAGGCCACCGCAAGCCGTGCGGCCCGTACGGCCCACTGATCCGGCGGCGGCACGGCACGGACGGCGGGCGCCGGGGTCGGAGCCGGGGCGGTTGCGGTCATGTCATCAATGCTCACCGCACCATCGTGGCCGGGAGGACGACGGCCCGGACTCGTCCCGGAGGACGATCCCGATAGCCGCACGGGGGAGCGGCCCCGGCCCCGTGGTCGTAAATCGGTTGGCGGGTCACCGCCGCCCACCGAGACTGACCCCATGCAAGACATGCAAGACATGCAAGGCATGCAAGGCATGCAAGAGGCGCATGACCCCCATGAACCCCACCGCCGTATCCGGGCGGTGTACACCGACACCACCATCACCGTCTACCAGGCGTACGCGCCCCGCCTCGGCCATCCCGCGGCCAGGGACGGGCGCTTCCCGCCCGCGTGGAAGCGCGACCGGATGACGTGGATCAAGCCGTCCTTCCTCTGGATGATGTACCGCTGCGGCTGGGCCACCAAGACCGACCAGGAGTGCGTCCTCGCGATCGAGATCGACCGCGCCGGCTTCGACTGGGCCCTGGCCAACGCCTGCCTCTCGCACTACGACCGTGACGTCCACGCCGATCACGACGCCTGGCGCCGCGAGCTGAAGGCGGCGCCGGCCCGGGTCCAGTGGGACCCCGAGCGCGACCTCCACCTCAAGGCCCTGCCCCACCGCTCCCTCCAGCTCGGCCTCGCGGGCGAGGCGGCGCGCCGGTACGCCGACGAGTGGACGGTCTCCATCACGGACGTCACCCCGCTGGCTCGCGAGATCCACGGCCTGGTCGCCGCGGCCGAACTGACCGAAGCCCGCAGCAGACTGCCCCAGGAACGCCCGTACGAGCCGTCCGGCGGCGTATGCCCGTAGCGGGTTCATGACCGGAAGACGCCCGTCGCCCTGCCATGAACCCGCCGTTGCTCGCACGCGTGCCCGGCGGTGCAGAAAGGGGGATCGTCCGGTCGCCCCATCGGACAGCCGTCGCCGGCCGCCGCCGCCAAGGGCAAGGCGCTCCTGGACAGCTTCTCCCGCTCGGCGGGCGCGCACTTGGACGCGATGGCTGTGCGCTGACCGGTGCGAGTGCGTCCGTGGTAGGCGAGCCGCAGGCAGTGGGCCGGTTCCTCCGGGGCGTGGCCGGTGGAACGGGCGCCAGGAGGGCCACTCCTCACCGTATAGAGTGGTTTGGGGCAATCTGGTTGGTAATTCTGGAGTTTTATATTCCCCTGCCTGTCACGCTGGCCGCGTCTGCCCGCACTTGCGCAGATCAAAGGCCTTGACCGCGCCGGACGCGTGAAATCCGCCAGTTCACCGGGAGTTCGCCTTGCCTCGATTCGACTTGCTGCGTAGGCACGCCAACGTGGTGTTCGCCGTTCTTGCTCTCGGCGCGGCCTGCACCTTGGCGTCCGCTACCCCCGCAACCTCAGCCCAGACCGCTCAAATCGCGCCCCAGATTTGGAAGTTCAGCGGATCCGCAGGGCAGACCGGGGTGGCAACGGTCCTCGACGGGGAGACGGGCGCGGTCATCGGCGCGGTGAACCGGCAGTGCGGTGCCCGCGCCCTTGACTCGCGACCGGCTCCGGCCGGGGGCAAGGCTGTGTGCACCGACGTCCTGGTCTTTAATGCGGGAAGCGTTACGGGGTATCAGGTCGTCCTCGTCGGGGCCGTCCCGCGGGCCGACGGCACGACCGCGTACATCGAGTCGATCACGGGTGGTTCGGTGGGCTACGACGGAGCCGGCGGGACGGCGCACGTGACCCCCGTCAGTGCGACCGAGTACAAGGTCCGCTTCACCGGTCAAAACCTCGGCTGAGCCTCCCCGAGCGGCACTCCACTGACAAGGCGACAAGGTGACACCGCGGCCCTGCCACGCCGCCCCCGGCCACTGACCTCATCGCCGGCTGCCTCGCCGACACCGGCCTTGCCCTTGCGGCTCGCGCGCGACACCTCCCCGAAGGGGCCGGTGATCGCCAGGGCGCGAGTGATGCCCGGGACGTTCACCGCAGGCTCAGGCGCCCGCTGCTGCCGCGGTCCGGATGCGGAAGGCGATCTTCGCCTTGGACTCGCCGTTCGCGAGCCCGGTCCGTATGGCGGTGGTGCCCACCCCTAGCGGGTTCATGGCCGGAAATGGGTGGTCGCCCTGCCATGAACCCGCCGTTGCCCGTGCGCGTGCCCGGCGGTCAGATGTTCGCCAGGAGTTCTTCGAGGGGGAGGGCCGCGGCGTCTTCCGCGGGGCGGGAGACGTACAGGGCCGTGTGGAAGTAGCCCTCGGTCTCCTTGCCGCGGGGGTCCTCGCCCGTGGCTTCGACGGCCGCGACCGCGTAGCCCTGCTCTTCCGCGCCGCTGAAGTGGCGCTGGGGGAACGTGCGGGCCGTGTACTTCTCGGTGTGCAGGCCGTGCGCGGCCAGGGCGTCGGAGATCGGGGCGTACGAGGCGGTGCGGAGGACGAACGAGGCCACCCAGGCCGGTTCGTCCGTGTCCGCCGTGAGCGCCTTGAGGGTTCTGGCGGAGAGGAACGTGGTGCCGCCGGTGATGGTGATGAGCCGGGCCGGCCGCGTCTGCCGCAGCAGCTCGTTGCTGGGCTCGGCGGTCTCCAGGTTCTCGGCGAAGCCTCCGTCCAGCAGCCCGACGGCCCGGGCGTAGGAGACGGCCTGCGCGGCCACGTCGATCCCGATGACCCGCGCGGCCCCGGGCCGCCGCCGCGCCGCGAAGTACGCCCGGTCGTCCTCGATGAGCTCGGCGGTGGTGAGCGGCGCGAGCCGTGGGGAGGTGTAGCGCGCGTACAGCTCGTCGAGTGTGACGTCGTGGTTGAGGAGTGCCGCGTTGATGCCGTAGGAGCAGCAGATGTCGACGACCGTCAGCGGCGCGGTCGCGGCCGTGGTCCTGCGGGTCTCGGCCATGCGCCGGAAGACGGCCTGGGCATGATGCGGTGTCTGGTACTCCAGAGGTCCCAGCACCGTGAAGTACGCCCGGGGGTCGGGCTGGTCGTAGATCTTGTCGAACGAGGTCATCCCGGAGGTCATCGTACAAATCCTCTCGCCCCTGGGGCCGGCCGGAGACCGCCCCGCTACAGGTAGAGCCTCCGGGGCCGAAAAGGGAACAGGGCAGGGCCTAAAACCAGCCATTTCCGACCGCCATGACGCTTCGTGCTTCCCGTGGCCCAGGGTGCCCGTGGGGCGTGGCGGGCCCACGTCTACAGTTGCCGCTCCGAACAGGTAAGTACGAGATAAAGCGAGAGCGCGTGTCAGTCGAGAGGCCTGCGTCCGGGAGACGCAGCAAGAGCATTTCCTCCCAGGAGCCCGAAGGCTGGCGCACCGGCCCCGCCTGGCAGGAGATGAACGGGCGGGCGGCCCGCAAGCGGCGGATCCTCGGTGCCGTCGGCGTCGCGGCCGCCGCCGCGGCCACCCTGGCCGTGCTCCGGCCCGAGCTGGTCCTCTCCCGGATACCGGGCGCGTGGGACGGCGGGAAGAGCGACGCGAAGACGGCCTCCCACGGCACGCCGGCGCCCCTGGCCCCCGAGACCGAGCGGCCCAGCGGCGCCCCCGCCGGCACCGAGGGCGTCGCCACCCCCGACCGGCCCTTCGCCGGATCGCCGGCCGAGCAGTACGCCGACGGCGCGGCGGGCATCGTCGTGCCCGAGGCGCGCGCCGCGGGGACGATGTCGCAGGAGGAGGTCGCCGAGGGCCTGAAGCTGGCCAAGGACTTCCTCGTCGCCGCCAACCTGGACCCGGCGGTCATCCGGGGCGAGCGCCCGGCGGCGGCCCTCGCCCTGCTCGACCCGTACCAGGACGACCTCGTCACCCGCACCGGCGCCGCACTCGACAAGCCGGGCCGGGAGCACGACCCGGTCAGCCTCTTCAGCCGCTTCGACGGCAAGGAGGTGCGCATGGTGGGGAAGACCGTGAAGACCCGCGGCCGGATCACCTTCGCCGAGCACAAGGACGGCTCCGTGGGCATCCACGCCGACGTCACCTTCGTCTACCCGCTCACCAAGAAGGAGCAGGGGGCCCCGGCGATCGAGCGCACCATTGTGCGGCGCGTCCTGGACACCGACCTCCTCGACCCCGAGCGGTTCAAGGTGACGCCGGGCAGGCTGACCGTCCGCTCCTACGACGTGGACATCGCCAACTCCGCCTGCGGAGTCCACGACGGTTTCCTGCACCCCGACTTCGGCCGGGGACGCCCCTCCGGCACGGCTCAGGCTCCTTCCGGCCCCGCCGTCGACCCCTACGACCGCAGCCGGGACCTGGACGCCGGCCGGGGCGAGGGGTGCGGAACGGTCACGCGGACGTGAAGGACGGGCGGCGGCCCGCGCGCGTGAACGTGCTGCCGCCGCCCGCCCGCCGTGCGCCGCCTCCCGCCCGGGAGCCCGCGAGCCCGCGAGCCCGCGCCCCGGCGCACGACAGCGCGTCAGACCACCGCCCCCGAGCCCCGGCGCCCGGACTTCGCCCCCGCGCGCGGCGCCGGAGAAGCCGCCTCGCCGGGATGCCGCCCTTCGAGGACCACCGCCAGCGGTGCCGCCGTCAGGACGGTCGAGGCGATGCCGAACAGCACCCCGGCGAGGAGCGCGATGGAGAAGTCGGCGAGCGAGTCGCCGCCGAGGACCGCGAGCGCGGCGAGGACGAACAGCACCCCCATGCCCGTGTTGAGCGTGCGCGGCACCGTCTGCAGGATCGCGCTGTCGACGGCAGTGACGAGCCCGGCCCGGCCGGTGCGGTCCGCCCGGGGGCGCATCTCCCGGATGCGGTCGAAGACGACGACCGTGTCGTTGACGGAGTAGCCGACCACCGTCAGCAGCGCGGCCAGGAAGACGCTGTCGGCCGGCCTGCCCAGCCACGCGAACAGCCCGGTCACCAGCAGGACGTCCTGGACCATCGCCGCCACCGCCGCCGTCGCGAAGGTCCAGCGGAACCGTACGCTGAGGTACAGGAGTTGGGCCGCCACCGCGGCGCCCAGGGCGAGCAGCGCCTTGTCGCGCAGCTCGCTGCCCAGGCTCGGCCCGATCCGCTCGTCGCGCTCGACGGTGACGTTTCCGCCGTGCGCCTCCAGGGCCGCCTTGATGCGCTGCTGGTCGCCGTCCGACAGGTCGCCGGAGCGGACGACGACGTCGCCGTTGCCCGCCTTCTGCACGACGGCGCGCGGGAACCCGGCGTCACTGACGGCGCCCCGTGCCCGCTCCACGTCCACGGGGCGGCTCGTGCCGTACTCCACCAGCCGGCCGCCGGTGAACTCGACGCCCAGGTGCAGCCCGCGCACACCGATCCCGGTGACGGCGAGGGCGAGCAGCGCGCCGCTGACGGCCAGCCAGGTGCGCCGGCGCCGCATCAGGCGCGGCCCGCGGCGCACGAGGAAGGCCCGGATGCGGCCGGCCGACGCGACCCCCGCCAGCCGCGGCCGGCGCCGCACGCCGCGCAGCCGCAGCGCCCACTCCGCGAGCACCCGCGTGATGACGAGGGCGGAGACCATGGAGGCCACGACGCCCACGGACAGGGTGACGCCGAAGCCCTTCACGGGGCCGGTGGCGAAGAAGAACAGCAGCCCGGCGGCGAGCAGCGTGGTGACGTTCGAGTCGACGACGGCGCTCCACGCCTTGCCGAAGCCCTTGCGCAGCGGGCCGCGGAGGTCGGACGAGGCCGCCGGGCGGCGCGCGTACTCCTCGCGGGTCCGCTCGAAGACCAGGACGTTCGCGTCCACGGCCATGCCGATCGCGAGCACGAAGCCGGCCAGCCCCGGGAGGGTGAGCGTGGCGCCGAGCGCGACCAGCGCGGCGTACGAGATGAGCCCGTAGAGCGCGAGCGCCACCGTGGCAAGGACGCCCAGCAGCCGGTAGACGGCGACGACGAACACCGCCGTGCACACGAGGCCGATGACCGCCGCGGCCGCGCTCGCCCGGATCGCCTCGGCGCCCAGCGTCGGCCCGACGGTGCGCTGTTCGACGACCTCGACCGGTACGGGCAGGGCGCCGCCCTTGACGAGCGCCGCCAGGTCGCGCGCCTCGGAGTCGCCGAACCCGCCGGTGATCTGCGCGCTGCCGCCCTGGATGCCGGTGCGGCACGGCACGCTCTGCTGCATCGCCGGCGCCGACACGACGCGGTCGTCGAGGACGATCGCGACGCGCCGGGCGGCGTCCCCGGGCGCGGCACAGGCCGCCTCGCCCGTGACGCGCGCCCAGCTCTTGTCCCCGCCGCCCCGGAACGAGAGGGCGACCGTCCAGCCGCCGCCGGTCTGCGTGTCGAGGACGGCCCGGGCGTCCTTGACGTCCTTGCCGGTCAGGGCGGGCGGCCCCAGGCGCAGGTGCCGCCCCGGCGCGTCGGGGTCGGGCAGCGTGCGCGCTTCGCCGCCACCCGGCGCGGACGCGCCGAGGACGGGGTGGAAGGTGAGCTGCGCGGTGCGCCCGACGACCTCGGCGGCCTTGCGGGGGTCCTGGACGCCGGGCAGTTCGACGACGATGCGGCGCTCGCCGGAGCGGGCCAGCGACGGCTCGGCCACGCCGAGCGCGTCGACCCGCTGCCGCAGTACTTCCAGGGCCCGGTCGGTGGAGGCGGCATCGGCGCGGGCGGCCGGGCCGTGACGGGTCTCCAGCACGATCTGGGTGCCGCCGCGGAGGTCCAGGCCGAGCCGGGGCGGGGTGGTCAGGGCGAAGTACAGCGAGGCGGCGACAGCGGCCAGGGCGAACAGCGCGCGCCACAGCGGGGCGCGGCGCGACCGCGGTTTCCGGGATGTCCCGGGTTTACGGGATGACATGGGTTCTCCACTTCACGGCATACGAGGCGGAGCGCCGGCCGCTGACCGCCCGCCCCGGCTCAGGGCCGGGAGGGCAGGGGGGACCGCGCTCGTGGCGTCAGCTGCTCCGTGGAGAGGGAGGGCCGCGAGTGGTGCGTGAAGAGGGGGCCGTGGCGGGCGGCGCGCGCTCCTGCCGCGGGCCGGCGATCTCGCCCGGCGGCAACGGAACGGCGAGCGGCCCCGCCACCGGGCCGGGCACGGTTCCGGGGAGCCCGGGCAGCCGCGAGTGCTGGACCGCGGCGGACGCGTGGAGGCCGTGGGCGGCGAGGGCGTGGTCCACCGCCGCGGGGTGCGTGCCGGGCGCGTGGACGGCGGGACGGACCTGTCCGGCGGAGCCGGTGGCGGAGGTGGAGGCGGCGGGAAGAAGGGCGGTGCTGTTGCCCGTACTGCCGGCGGCCGTGCCGCAGACCGCGCCGAGCAGGAGGACGAGCAGGGCCCACAGGGCGACCGGTGCAGGCGTACGCCGCGCGTGGACGCTCACGACGCCTCCGTTCGCTCCCGTTGTTACGACCCGTTGTTACGAGCCGATGTTCCGATGCCACGATTTGATCACTCGATTGTCACAGGAGCCCCGTCGACCCCTCGATTGGCCGGAACCCGCCCGGCGGCGAGGTAAGAATGTGCACGTCAAGCACGGAAGTGTGCACGTCAAACCATGCAACGCATCCATTACGGGGGATTCATCATGCGTCGTCAGCTCCTCACCGCCGCGGCCGTCATCGTGCTCGCGGCCACCGCCACCGCCTGCAACGGCGACGGCACCGACCCCGCGGCCGATGCCAGCGCCTCGGCGAACCAGAGCCCCGCGGCCCAGGGCAACGGCGGCCAGGGCGGCGGCCAGGACAAGGGCCAGGGTCAGGACAAGGGCCAGGGCCAGGGCGGCGACGCCCACGCTGTCGGCGGGAAGCTCACCCTCAAGGGCAAGAAGGCGGGCGAGCAGCTCGACGTCACCCTGAAGGGCTTCGCCGACCCGGCCCACAGCGACAACAAGTACAACAAGCCGGCCGCCGGCAAGCGCTTCGTCGCCGCCCAGTTCGAGCTCGTCAACACCGGCACGGTCGCCTACTCGGACAGCCCCTCCAGCGGGGCCAAGGTCATCGACGAGCAGGGCCAGGGCTTCACCCAGACCATGGGCGGCGTCACCGAGGGCCCGAAGTTCCCGGTCACCGTGAACCTCGCCCAGGGCGCCAAGGCCCTCGGCTGGGTCGTCTTCTCCGTCCCCGAGAACTCCAAGACGGCCAAGGTGCAGTTCACGATGGACGGCGGCTTCGCCAACGAGACGGGCGAGTGGACCCTGAAGAAGTCCTGAGGCAGTGACGCCCGTCAGTTCGTCGACAGCGAGCCCGCGACTTCCGTGAGCGCGTCGAGGACCGGCCGGAACAGCGGGTGGTCCTCGGCGCCCTGCCGCACCGCGGCGAACACGCGGCGCGTCGCGGCCGGGCCCGCGACGGGGCGGACGACGGTGTCCTTCAGCTCCATGCCGCGCAGCGCCGAGCGCGGCACGAGCGCCACCCCCGCCCCTGCCCCGGCCAGGGCCACCACGGCGCGGAAGTCGTCGGAGGAGTGCACGAGCCGGGGCTGGAAGCCGGCCAGCTCGCAGGCCAGGACCACCACGTCGTGGCACGGGTTGCCCGGGTAGGGGCCGATCCAGTCGCAGTCGGCGAGCTGGTCCAGGCCCACGCGGGGGCTGTCCGCCAGCGGGTGGGACGCGTGCAGCACGGCGTCGAACGGCTCGGCGTAGAGGGGGACGCGCACGAGCCGCCGGTCGTCCTCCCGCGGCGCGCCCCGGTACTCGACGGCGAGGGCCACGTCGGCCTCCCCGTCCAGCACCATCGGCAGGCTCGCGTCGCCCTCGGCGTCGCGCACCCGCAGCCGGATCCCGGGGTGGCGGCCGGCGAGGAGGGCGATGACGGGGGCGAGCACCTCGGCGATGCCGGTCGCGAACGCCGCGACGGTGAGCTCCCCGGCCGTGCCGCCCGCGTACGCGGCGAGCTCGGCCTCGGCCCGCTCGAGCTGGGCGAGGACCTCGTGGGCGTGGGTCAGCAGGATCTCGCCCGCCGCGGTCAGGCGCACGCCCCGCCCGCTGCGGGTCAGCAGGACGTGGCCGGTCTCCTGCTCCAGCGCGGCGAGCTGCTGGGAGACGGCCGAGGGGGTCAGGTACAGCGCGGCGGCCGCGGCGGTCACCGTACGGTGGTCCGCCACGGCCCGCAGGACGCGCAGCCGCCGGGGGTCGATCACCCCGCCATTTTGCCAGGAACACGCGGTAACCCCGCAGGGGCAGCCCGCGGCAGGGCTACCGAGGCTGCCCGGCAGGGTGACCGGGGCCGCCCGCGGCCGGGGCTACCGAGGGGTTCAGCCCCGCAGCGCCTTGCGCGCGTCGATGAACGCCGCGATCGCACGCTCGACGTCCTCGGTCGAGTGCGCCGCGGACAGCTGGACGCGGATGCGGGCCGCGCCCATCGGCACCACCGGGTAGGAGAAGCCGATGACGTACACGCCGCGCTCCAGCAGGAGCTCCGCCATCCGGCCGGCCTCCGCCGCGTCACCGATCATGACGGGGGCGATGGCGTGGTCGCCGGGCAGGATCTCGAAGCCCGCCTCGGTCATCTTCGTGCGGAACAGCTCGGTGTTGGCCTTCAGCTTCTCCCGCAGGTCGCCCGCGGACTCCAGCAGGTCGAGGACCTTCAGGGAGGCGGCGGCGATGACCGGCGCGAGGGAGTTGGAGAAGAGGTACGGGCGCGAGCGCTGGCGCAGCAGGGCGACGATCTCGGCGCGGGCGGCGACGTAGCCGCCGGAGGCGCCGCCGAGGGCCTTGCCCAGGGTGCCGGTGATGATGTCGACGCGGTCCATGACGCCGTGCAGCTCGGGGGTGCCG
Organism: Streptomyces sp. SCA2-17; assembly: GCF_044336695.1. NCBI lineage: Bacteria > Bacillati > Actinomycetota > Actinomycetes > Kitasatosporales > Streptomycetaceae > Streptomyces > Streptomyces sp. SCA2-17. Next base: position 263,593 of record NZ_CP117521.1, on the reverse strand, counting down.
CGGCCGCCGGGGCCGACGAAGCCGACGGCGTGCGAGTCGTCGACCATCACCATCGCGTCGTAGCGGTCGGCCAGGTCGCAGATCTCGCGCAGCGGCGCGACGTAGCCGTCCATGGAGAAGACGCCGTCGGTGACGATGAGCTTACGGCGGGCGCCGCCCTCGTTCGCCGCCTGGAGCTGCTTCTCCAGATCGGCCAGGTCGCGGTTGGCGTAGCGGAAGCGGCGGGCCTTGGACAGGCGGATGCCGTCGATGATGCTCGCGTGGTTGAGGGCGTCGGAGATCACCGCGTCCTCGGCGCCGAGCAGGGTCTCGAAGACGCCACCGTTCGCGTCGAAGCAGGAGGAGTAGAGGATCGTGTCCTCCTGGCCGAGGAACGCCGACAGCCGCGCCTCCAGCTCCTTGTGGACGTCCTGCGTGCCGCAGATGAAGCGCACCGACGCCATGCCGTAGCCCCAGCGGTCGAGGGCGTCCTTGGCGGCGGCGACGACCTCGGGGTGGTCGGCGAGGCCCAGGTAGTTGTTCGCGCAGAAGTTCAGGACGTCGCCGGGGGCGCCGCCGGCGGTGACGTTGACGGAGGCGCTCTGCGGGGTGCCGATCACACGCTCGGGCTTGAAGAGACCGGCCTCGCGGATCTCGTCGAGGGTGGCGCGGAAGTCGTCGCGGACGGACGCGTACATGCGGGGGACTCCTTACGGAGAGACGGGAGGAAGAAGAAGGGGACGGACGGCCGGCCGGGTCGGGCGGTCAGGCGGTCCAGTCGAGGATGATCTTGCCGCTGCGGGCGGTGGCGGCCTCGTCGAAGGCCGCGTCGAAGTCCTTGTACGAGTACTTGCCGGTGATCACCGGGCTGAGGTCCAGGCCGGCCTCCAGCAGCACCGTCATCGCGTACCAGGTCTCGTACATCTCCCGGCCGTAGATTCCCTTGACGGTGATCATCGAGGTGACGATCTTCGCCCAGTCGACGGGGAACTCCTGGGCCGGCAGGCCCAGCATGGCGATCCGGCCGCCGTGCGTCATGTTCGCGATCATGTCGCGCATGGCCTCGGGCCGGCCCGACATCTCCAGGCCGATGTCGAAGCCCTCGCGCAGGCCCAGCGTGCGCTGCGCGTCCGCGATCGACGCGCCGGAGACGTTCAGGGCCAGGGTCGCGCCGGCCTTGCGGGCGATCTCCAGGCGCGGCTCGCTGACGTCGGTGATGACGACGTTGCGGGCGCCGGCGTGCTTGGCGACGGCCACGGCCATGATGCCGATCGGGCCCGCACCCGTGATCAGCACGTCCTCGCCGACGAGCGGGAAGGAGAGCGCGGTGTGCACGGCGTTGCCGAACGGGTCGAAGATCGCGGCGACGTCGAGGTCGACCTTCGTGCGGTGCACCCACACGTTGGAGGCGGGCATCACGACGTACTCGGCGAACGCGCCGTCGCGGCCCACGCCGAGGCCGACCGTGCTGCGGCACAGGTGGCGGCGGCCCGCCAGGCAGTTGCGGCACTTGCCGCAGACCAGGTGGCCCTCGCCGCTGACCAGGTCGCCGGCCGTGATGTCCTGCACGTCCGCGCCGACGGCCGCGACCTCGCCCACGAACTCGTGGCCGAGCACCAGCGGGGTGCTCACCGCGCCCTGGGCCCAGCCGTCCCAGGAGCGGATGTGCAGGTCGGTGCCGCAGATGCCGGTGCGCAGCACCTTGATCAGGACCTCGTCGGCGCCGTACTCCGGCTCCGGGACGTCCATGAGCCACAGCCCGGGCTCGGCCTTGTGCTTGACGAGTGCCTTCATGGCTGCGGCTCCAGGCGTGGTGAGGCGATCTGTTGCGGGTGGACCCACGGCGTGTGGATCTACTCCGTGCGCGCACCAATGTGCCCAGTGATGACCGTGAAGTCCATCGAGGTTTTCTTAAGCGGGGCAACAGCAGAACTTCACACGGTGCGCGCGTGCCCTCACCCGAGGCGGATCAGCCTGGCCCCCGCGCCCGGCGCCGCCATGTCCTTCTGGAGGGCGACCGGCACCTGCGCCCGGCCCGGCCCGGTCCCGACGGCGAGCGCGCCGACCTCCGTACCGGCCTTGGCCTCGTGCGGGACGCCCTTGCCGCCGGCGGTGAGCTCCAGCTTCGCCTTCAGCCCGCCCCAGCCCACGGCCCGCAGGTCCCGTGTCGCGACGACCGGCGTCCGGCCGCCGAGACCGTCGTCCACGTGCCCGACGACATCACCCTTACGGACCACCGTCGCGGGGACCAGCGCGTCCTGCACCGCCTCGATCATCTTGTAGCTGCGCTCCTTGACCACCTTCAGGTGGGCGTTGGCGTCGTCGCTGCCCGCCTGTCGCTGCGCCATGGTCGCGCCGACGATCAGGCGCTCCTTGCCCTCGATCGTCCGCTTCGCCGCCCACATCAGCGCGCCGCCCGCCGGGCCGCTCGACCCCGTCTTGATGCCGAGCCCGCCCGGGTTGGTGACGAGCAGGTCGTCGTTGTTGTTGTAGATGCGGTCGGGGAGGCCGGGGATGTCGGCGTTGGGCATCTTGACGATCGTCCGGAGGACGTCGTTCTTCATGACCTCCCGGGCCAGCTCGACCTGGTCCACGGCGGTGCTCACGGTCGACGCGTCCAGCCCGCTGGGGTCGGTGTACGTCGTGTCGTCCATGCCGAGCTCCCGGGCCGCTTCGTTCATCTTCTTCACGAAGGCGTCCTCGGAGCTCGCGTCCCAGCGGGCGAGCTGCCGGGCGATGTTGTTGCCGGACGGGATCAGCAGCATCTGGAGCATCTGGAACTGCGTGTAGCTCTGCCCCTCCGACACCTCCACCCGCGACTCCTCCTGGGCGCCCGCCTCCTTGGCGGCCGTGGCGTCGATCGTGATCCGCTCGCCCTCCTCGCCGGCCTTGAGCGGGTGGTCCTTGAGGATCACGTAGGCGGTCATGACCTTGGCGACGCTCGCGGTCGGCACGGGCTTCCGCTCGCCGTACGTGCCCAGACTGCCGACGCCCACGACCTCGGCGGCGGCCTGCCCCTCGCCCGGCCAGGGCATCGTGAACGCGTCACCCGTGAAGGTGTACGGGCTCCCGGCCACCACGAACTCCGGGTCCGGCAGGGGCCGGAGCAGCTGGACGGTGCCGAGGAGGACGGCGAGCAGCAGGACGAGCGGCGACCAGATCTTCAGCCGCCGCGCCACGGTGCGGGACGCGGACGGCGGGGGAGCGGGGCGGTTGGTGAGCTGCGTCAGCAGGTCGAGGGGCGCGGGCTGTGCGGGGGCGTCCGCCGGCCGTTCCGGCGTCCCGGCGGGCTCCGGGGCTTCCGGTGCGGGCCGCTCAGGAGTCTCCGCCGGCTCCTTCTGCCGCTCCGCCGTGCCGGGGGACTCTCCTGCCACCGGTGCCTCCTCCAGATCGTCACCACTCGTCTTCGAACCGACGTGCTAGACGAGCGCGACATACCTGCTGGTTCCGTTACCAATCAACTGATCCGATGAGTGTGTGTTCGTCATGGAAGCAACCCGTTGGTACCGGCTCGGTCAACGGCCCTCCGCGGCCGCTCCGGCGGCAGTACGGTCCCCGTGCGCGCCGAAGCCTTGGGGGGATCCATGCGCAAGAACCTGCTCGCCGCCGCTGCCGTCGTCACCGCCGTCGGCTGCCTCACACTCACCGCCTGCAACGACGACGACGCGAAGGGCGGCGGGGCGAGCCCGTCGCGGACCGCCGGCAGCAAGCCGGCCACATCACCAGCCACGTCACCGGCTGGGTCTCCGGCCGGGTCCCCGGCCTCGGCCCGGCCCACCGCCTCCAACGGCCCCAAGGGCGCCGCACTCGCCTTCGGCGAGCCCTCGCGGACCGTCGGAGCGGGCACGGTCGGCATCCTGGAGATCACCCCCACGACCGTCGTCTACGCGAAGGAGGGCGGCCGGACGACCCCGCAGCACGGCACCTTCGCCGTGGTGACGCTGCTGGAGAAGTCGCTGAGCGCCAACCCCGCCGACGAGGAGGCGGCCGCCAAGGGCGGCGGCTGGCGGTGGGTCTCCGCCGACGGGCAGTCCGTGCCCGCGGGCAACGGCAACGCCGCGAAGGTGGTCCTGGCCAAGTACCGGCACTCCGGCGGCATCGCACCGGGGACGTCCCAGACGCGCGCCAAGGTCTTCGACCTCACGCCCGCACAAGCCAAGGGCGGCACGATCGTCTACACGGACGGCACGAAGAGCGACGACCGCTGGACGGTCCCGGCCACGGACACCGGGCCGCAGGCCGCCGAGGTGAAGCAGCAGCTCAAGCCCTGACCGTTCACACGCCCTGCATCTCTCATACGTCCTCCACGTCTCACACGTCCCGCATACGTCTTACACGTCTCACATGTCCCGGAAGCCGGCGAGGACCTTCCCCTCCGTGCTCAGCCAGCCCCGCTCGTAGTCGAAGCGCGGGGCCTCGGCGAAGGTGAGGTACAGCCACTTGAAGTTCTCGGCGAACACGTACGCCGGGCAGAGGTCGCCCTTGGCCATCGGCCGCCGGGTGACGTCGGTGAGCACCGTGTAGCCGCCGGGCACGCGGTGGTGCCGCTTCAGGTTCTGGAAGTAGCGCCACGCCGTCGTCCGGTAGTAGGGGTCACCGGTCTGCCAGTACATCTGGAAGGCGCAGTTGGCGTACTCGGGGCGCAGGTCGTTCCGCGGGCTCAGGACCTTGAGCCCGCGGCCGTAGTCGATCTCCTCGGGGACGACCTCGTACTTGTCGAGGACGGCCGTCCAGGAGCGGTAGTGGCCGGCGGCGAGGTCGTTGTCGCCACCGACCGGCAGCACGGCGACGGACAGTGCGGACGCCCGGCGGCTGATCAGCTGCCCGGTGGTGAAGTCGACGTGCTTGAACCAGAGGCGCCCGTCCACGTGCTCGGCCTGGTGGCGGCGCATGGCGGCCGCGAACATCTTGAACCAGTCCCGGCACTCCACGTCGCCGAACATCACCCACGCGCCCCACAAGTACTCGTAGAACGAGTCCGCGGGCGGGTTCACGGCCACGCTCTCGCGGTCGGCCCACCGGCCGGTCTCCACGTTCATCCGGGTGGCGAGCAGGTCGAGCGACGACCGCCGCTGCACGACCGCGCGCAGGGCTCCCTCGGCCGCCCGCCGGTAGCGGGCGTCGCCGGTGAGCCGGGACAGTGCCCCGAACTCCAGCACGTTGGTGCCGATCTCGGCCAGCGGCAGCGTGGCCCCGCGGACGTGCCCCGTCCGCAGGTTGACGTACCGGTAGGGCATGCCGGTGGGCGACGCGGTGAAGGCGGGCAGCAGCCGGTCCGCGAGGTCCGTGCAGAGGCTGAGCAGCTCCTTCTCGCCGGTGGCGAGATGGGCCGAGAGGAGGCCTCCCACCAGCCGGATGGTGGACTCGAACACCTGGAAGTCCGCGTTCACGTCGAAGTCCAGGTTGTCCTTGATCCAGGCGACGCAGCGCTCGACCTCGTCGTCCAGCTCCATCAGGTGGAGCGTGTCGACCGCCTCGATGATCGACAGGCCCACCGGCCGGCTCTTCGCGAAGAACTCGCGGTGCCGGCCCGACACGGGGAGCACCTCGTCGTGCCCCCAGGCGAACCGCTTGTACCCCTCCCACGCATGGCCGAACTCCGCGCGGATCTCCTGCGCCTTCGCCCGGTCCGGCCGCTCCGCCCGCCGCCGCGCGCCGGGCGGTGCGGCCAGGGGCGCGGCAGGAGACGCCCCGCCGGGCAGCGGCGCCACGGCCCGCCGCCCGCCGCCGGGCTCCGCGAGGACACCGGGCCCGGCGCCCGCCGTGAGCCCGCCCGTGACGGCGAGCGCGCGGAGCAGGCCGCGACGGGTCGTGAACCCGCGCAGGGCCGTCCGGGCGCCGAGCGATGCGTACGTCATGACGGGCAGGCCCTCCTGGTCACCGGTTCCCCACCCGGACACTTGACCGCAGTATGCGTCGGCTCCGCCGCTGCGGGCGGCAGGCGCGGCGGTGCTCCTCGCGGAGCCCCCGGGCGCTTGTGTCCCGGATCACTCCACCGGCCCGTCCGGCCTCCATTGACCCCGGTCGGCCGCCTTGGCGAGGATGATCGAAAACCAGGCCTTCGGGGGGAGGGCGTGAGTTCCGACATGGCGCATCGCGATCCGGGCACGTGCCGCGCCCCCGGCACCGCCGGCCTCTCCGCACGCCGCAGCCGAACCCCTTGCCCCGGCCCACCGCTCACGCACCGGGCCCCGCTGTCCCAACTCGCCGGGGCCGTACGGGAGAGTGCACCGCCGCCGGCCCCCGCCGTGAGCCGGGCCCGCGCAGGCATCCCCGGGTCGCCGGGCGCCGCCCGCCCGCAAGGCCGCACCGGCCGGTGACCGGCACGGCCCACGACCGCCATCCACACCGAGGGAAAGTGCTGACATGACTGAGGAAAGCGCTGACATGAAACTCCGCTGCGCCGTGCTCGACGACTACCAGTCCGTCGCGGCCACCGCCGCCGACTGGTCGCCCGTCACCGATGACGTCGACGTCGTCTCCTTCCCCGGTCACTTCGGCACCGAGGACGCCCTCGCCGCCGCCCTCGCCGGCTTCGACATCGTCGTCACCCTCCGCGAGCGCGTCGCCTTCCCGGCGTCGCTGTTCGCCCGGCTGCCCCGGCTCAAGCTGCTCGTCGCCACCGGCATGCGCAACTCCGTCATCGACTACGCCGCCGCCGAGCGGCACGGCGTCACCGTGTGCGGCACGGACACCTCCTCCACGCCGCCCGTCGAGCTGACCTGGGCACTGCTCCTCGGCCTCGCCCGCGGCATCGTGCCCGAGGCCACCGCCCTGCGCCTGGGCGGCCCCTGGCAGTCCACCGTCGGCGCCGACCTGCACGGCCGCCGCCTCGGCCTGCTCGGCCTCGGGAAGACCGGCAGCAGGGTCGCCCGGATCGGCCTCGCCTTCGGCATGGACGTCGTGGCGTGGAGTCAGAACCTCACCGAGGAGCGCGCCGAGGAGGCCGGCGTCAGCCTGGCGGCCTCCAAGGAGGAGCTGCTGGAGACCAGCGACTTCGTGTCCGTCCACCTCGCCCTGAGCGACCGGACCCGGGGCCTGCTCGGCGCCGCGGAACTCGGCCTGATGAAGCCCACCGGCTACCTGATCAACACCTCGCGGGCCGCGATCGTCGACCAGGACGCGCTCGTCGAAGCCCTGCACACCGGGAGCATCGCGGGCGCGGGCGTCGACGTGTTCGACACCGAGCCGCTGCCCGTGGACCACCCGATGCGCACCTCGCCGCGCCTCCTCGCCACCCCGCACCTCGGCTACGTCTCCCGCGCCAACTACGCGACGTTCTACGGGCAGGCCGTCGAGAACATCCGGGCCTACCTCGCGGGGTCGCCGGTCCGGCGGCTGGGCTGACGCCCCCTGCCCGTACGGCTCGCTCGTACGGCCCATCCCTTCCCGTAGCACCGAAATCACCAGAACACCGGAACCGTCGGAGCGCACCTGTGAGCAGCACGAACCCTCGCACGAGGAACCCCGGCCCCGCCCGCCCGGGCCCCGCCCGCGCCGAGGCCGGGCGGTGACCGTCGACGCGGCCACCCTGCGCTCGGTGCTCCGGGCCCACGCGTCGGGCGTGGCCGTCCTCACGGCGCCCACCCCGGCCGGGCCCGCCGGGGTGACCATCACCTCCTTCGCCTCGCTCAGCGCCGAGCCCGCCCTGGTCTCCTTCGCCCTCGCCGACTCCTCGTCCACCTGGGCGCGGATCAAGGACGCGCGCTGGTACGGCATCCACGTCCTGGGCGCCGGCCAGAGCGATCTGGCGGAACGATTCGCCGCCCGCGGGACCGACCGCTTCGCGCCGCCCACGCGCTGGACCGGAGGCCTCCACGGCGTGCCGCTCCTGGAGGGCTGCCCCGCGCGGCTCGTCTGCTCCCGCCGCGACGTGATCCGCACCGGTGACCACCACCTGGTCGTGGCCGCCGTCGAGCACGCGGAACGCGGCGAGCCCGGCGACGGCCTGGTCCACCTGCGCGGGGCCCTGCACGCCGTCGGCCCCACCGCACCCGCCCGCCCCTGACGCCACGTCACGGCGGGCGCCGCAGGCGACCCCGGGGGGCGCGCCCCGGGGAGCTCCGCGCAGCCACGACCGGTGCGCGGTGCGCCCTTCACGCCCCGAGCGCTGCTGATGAACCGGGCCCGCCCGGAGGTATATTCGCGCTGGGACGCGACACCGGAGGGGACCGCCTCATGTCGACTCCTGAACTCGCGACCGCGCCTTTGGACCTGCCCGTCATCCGGGGCCGGGTCGACGTCGTGCTGTCCGCGTTCCTGGAGAAGAAGGCCCGCGCGGCCGCCGCGGACAGCCATCCGGCCGTGGTCACGGAATTCCTCAGGAGCTTCCTCTTCTCCGGCGGCAAACGCCTGCGGCCCCTGTTGTGCGTCATCGGCTGGCACGCGGCGGGCGGCCACGGCATCCCCGCCCCCACCCTGCGGGTGGCGGCCTCGCTGGAGATGTTCCACGCGTTCGCCCTCATCCACGACGACCTCATGGACGACTCGGCCACCCGCCGCGGGCGGCCCACCGTCCACCGGGCCTTCGCCGACCGCCACCGCACCGGGCGCAGCGGCGCCGCCGCCGACCGGCTCGGCAGCGGCGCCGCCATCCTCATCGGCGACGTCGCCCTGGTCTGGTCCGACGAGCTGCTGCACACCGCCGGGCTGCGCTCCGGCCGCCTCGCGCACGTCCTCCCGCTGATCGACACGATGCGCACGGAGGTGATGTACGGCCAGTGCCTCGATCTGCTGGCCACCGGCCGGCCCACCGCGAGCACCGCCCGCGCGCTGGCGATCGGCCGCTGCAAGACCGCCAAGTACACGGTGGAGCGCCCCCTGCACATCGGCGCGGCCCTCGCCGGCGCCGGCCCGGCCTTCCGCGCCCTGCTCAGCAACTACGCCCTGCCGCTGGGCGACGCCTTCCAGCTCCGCGACGACCTCCTCGGCGTCTACGGCGACCCGGCCGTCACCGGCAAGTCCCGCCTGGACGACCTCAGGGACGGCAAGCACACCACCCTCGTCGCCCTGGCCCTCCAGCGCGCCGACCGCGCCCAGCGGCGGGTCCTGCGCACCCTGCTCGGCAACCCGGAGCTGGACGAGCAGGGCGCCGACCGGATCCGCCGCCTGCTCGCCGAGACCGGCGCCCACGCGAGCGTCGAGCAGCTCATCCAGTCCCGCTGCGCCCAGGCCGAACAGGCCCTCGCCCACGACGCCTTCCCGCCCGCGGCACGCACGGCGCTGCGCGGCCTGGCCCGGGAGGCCGCCGTACGGACCGCGTGACTGGGTGAATGCGCGGTCCGTACCGGACGAGTGAGGCTACGTCAGGAGCGGTGCGGAAAGGCGCTCCGAGTCAGCCCTGCGGCGCCGAAGTGACCTTCTTGCCCTGGTCGTTCACCGCGAACCACAGCCCCTGCTTGCCCTGCCCCGCGGTGTCGCCGGGCTTCTTGTCGCCGGTGAACCAGTACACCGGCCAGCAGTCGACCGCCAGCTGCTTCGTGCCGTCCGGCCGCGTGACCGTGCTGATCAGCTTGTCGGGCACGCCGCGCACGGCGCTCTTGTCGACGGGCTCCGCCGGCTTCCACGTGTCCAGGCACGTGCCGGTGCAGGCGAACTTCATGGGCCAGGCGCTGTCCTTGTTGAACCGGTACAGCGTACGGCCCTGCCCGTCGACGACGATCTTGCCGAGGGCGGGGTTGTCGGCCACCGAGACACCGGCGGGGGCCTGCGCGTCCGGCTTGCCGCCCTGGCCCTCGCCCTGCTCCTCGCCTTGTTTGCCGCCGCCGGCCTTCTTGCCGTCGGGAGCGAAGGCGCTCCACGTGCCTCCGACGCCCTGCCCCTTGGTGTCGCCGGGCGCGGTGTCCTTGGCGTAGCGGTAGACGGGCCACCCCGCCAGGGTGAGCTGCTTGGTGCCGTCGGAGCGCTCCACCTCCCCGACCGCCGCGCCGATCCCGGAGGCGGCGGTCGCGTCGCCGGCGGGCACGGGCGGCCAGGCCTTCGCGCAGTCGCCGTCGCACATCGAGGCGGGCGGCTTCGCCGTGTCCTTGTCGAAGCGGTAGAGGGTCATGCCGGCGCTGTCCGCGACGACGGAGCCGATCCCCGGGGCCTCACGCACCGTCATTTCCTTGGCCGGGGCGTTCTTGGCCTGCGTTTGCGAGGAGCCGCCGGAGCCGTAGGAGCCTCCGGAGCCGGCCCCGTACCCCTCGCCGATCTTCGAGGAGCTGCCGGCCGGGGCCTTGCCGTAGTCGTCCTTCGCGGACGTACCACCGCCGCCGCAGGCCGCCGTGAGTGCCATGACCGTGATCGCCGCTCCCGCGAGGGAGACGTGACGCAGCTTGTTCATGAGTCGTCCTTTGCTCGTGTGCTGTGCTCCCTGTGACGGCGGTGGTCCGCCGTTGCAGGGGAGATACGGGGCCGGCCCGCCGTACGCTCAACGGGGCCGGAAACTTGTCATCCGGTGATAGAAATCCGGTGCCGGAAAGCGGCACCGGGCGCTCAGCCGGCGGCCGCGATGCGCAGGGCGAGAGCGGGGCAGCGCCGCACCGCGCGCAGGGCCCGTCCGCGCATCCGCGCGGGCAGCGGCATCACGGCCCGCTCGGGATAGCCGTCCGCGCCGAGCCGCAGCAGCCCGGGCAGCAGGTCCGCGCACAGGCCGTGTCCCCGGCACAGCGTCCAGTCCACCAGCAGCTGTTCGGCCGGGGCCTGTGCGGAGGAGTCCGTACGGGCCCCGGACACGGCGGTGTGCAGCAGGTCCCCCTCGGGCAGCGGCAGGGCGCCGAGCACCGGGCGGGCACAGCCGTGCCCGAGGGCGTGCGCCGCGAACTCGTCGGCGAAGACCGCGAGGGCCGAGGCCACGAAGCGAGCGCTGCCGTCGGGGTGCCCGCACGCGCCGCGCTGCTCCACGGCGGACATCCGGGCGCGCGCGGCGTCCAGGGCGCGCTGCCCGCCGCCGTCCGCCGCGTCGGCGAGCGCGTCCGCGAGGGAGGGCAGGCCGAGGGCGCACGGACCGCACTGCCCGGCCGACTGCGCCGCCAGCCACCGGGCCATCCGCACCACCTCGCCCACGGGGCAGGTCGTCTCGGGCAGCGGCAGCACCGCGCCGGCCCCGAGCGCGCCGCCGGCCGCGGCGAGCGAGTCGCGTGAGACCGTGGCCGCGCGGGCCGCCTCCGGCGGGAGCCAGCTGCCGTGATAGCCGCCGACCAGCACGCCCTGGCCCGGTGCGGTCCCGCACAGGTCGAGGATGTACGTCAGGGGCACCCCGGTCGGCGTCTCCACGACGTGGGTGCCGGCCACGGTCAGCATGACGGTGCCGGGCTCGGTGGGCAGCCCGCACGCGCCGTAGCCCGTGGCCCCGAGCCGCGCCGCCGCGGCGAGCTGGGCGAACGTCTCGGTGTTGGAGAGCAGGGTGGGCGCGCCGCCGAGCCCGCTCTCACTGGTGCGGACCCTGCGCCCGGACGGCAGGGCCGGGCCGCCGTCGAGGCCGCGGACGAGCGCGGAGCTCTCGCCGGTGACGAAGCGCTCGGGCAGCAGCGTCACCTCGGCCTGCGGCCCGGGCCCCGGCCCCCGTTCGGCGAGGGCGCGGCGCACCGACCGCTCGACGTCGGGCCGGGTCACGCCCACGGCCACGCGGTGCGCGCCGAGGGCCTGCGCCGCCATGAGCGCGCCGTCGAGGACCAGGTGGGGCGCGTAGAGCAGCAGCGCCGTGTCCTTGAGGCAGCCGGGCTCGCCCTCGCTGCCGTTGACGACGACGGACGCCGAAGAGCCCTTGCGGCGCTGCGCCGCGGCGACGGCGCGCAGCTTGCGGGCGAACAGGAAGCCCGCGCCGCCCCGGCCGCGCAGCCCGATCTCCTCGGCGATCTCTGCGAGTTCCCCGACGTCCGGGTCCGGGGCGGGGCCGTGCACGGCCAGGTGCGCCTCGCGGTCCATCCACGCCGTTTCGTCCAGCCCGGCCAGCAGCCGCGGCGGGCCGACGGTGGCCAGTGCGGGTACGGGCGCGGGTGCGGTACGGCTCATGAGGTGCCTCCGGGGCCGGTGCGCTCCGCGCGTTCCTCGCGCAGCCGTGCGCGCAGGCGCAGCGCCAGCGCGGCGGCCACTCCCGCCAGGCACAGTGCGTACGCCGCCGTGGCCCAGCCGGCCGCGGGCCGGCCCGCGTGCAGGCCGTGCACCAGGGCCGCGCCCCAGGCCGGGTAGGCCGTCATGTGCAGGGCCCGCCACCGGCGCGAGCCGTTCGCGCTGCTGAACGCGCTGCGGAACGCCCCGCTGACGGCCACCGCGACGAAGAGGTAACCCGCCATCGTGCCCAGGCCGATGAGGAACGGTTGCCCGTTGTCGGTGAACGGAACGGCCGCGGCCGCCGGGCTGGTACGGTCCTCGGCAACCTTGACCCAGATGTGCAGGGCGAGAAAGCCGAGCCCGGCCACGGCCAGTCCGCGGTGCACGCCCTGGGCGAGGAGGCGGTGGGCCGGGCCCAGCAGCCGCCGGCCGGTCGCGGCCAGACCCCACAGCACCGTGGAGGTGAGCGAGACGAGCGCGAGCACTCCCGCGCCGAAGTCGAGGAACTCCTGCGTCCGTTCGGCCACGCCGGCCTGTGCGGCGACGGCGAGGAGCAGCAGGATCGCGGCGGGCAGGGCCGGGCGGGCCGAGGGCCGCGTCTGCGGCCGGCCCCGCGCCCGGCCGGCCCTCCTGGTCCCTCCGGCCCGGCCTGCGGCGGGGCGTTGCCGGCCGCGGGGCCCGCTGCGCGGCCGGGACCGGGGCGGTCGGGGCCGCGGACGGGGCGGCGGCGGGATGGTTTGCATTCGCGACATGTGCATGCGGGTCTCCGAAAGGTGGCCGCCGGTGCTTCCGGCAACCGCCCGTGTTCCTGAGAAATCCGGAAATCCCTCGCATCGGCGCTGTCCGCCGGGAGGGCCCTTGTTGAATTCACGCGGTGTGACCGGCCGGCCACCGGAGGCCCGGCGGCCGAATGTGCGGAAGCATCGTCCATCTCCGCAGGATCTTCATAAGGTTTATCGCGCTGTGACAAATTCCCGTACGGCTGTCCCCTCGGTGGCCGCCGACTGCTGATGATGCCCACTCAGGCGAGAGGCGCCCGGCCCGCTCATTCCGGTTCCCCGGCCCTCGCGCCCGGTACGGAAGTCCGGAGGTAAGACGATGTGCGAAATCCTGAACCGCATCTGGTCACGGCCGCGCGGCGAGTGGACCCGGGTGGTGAGAAAAGAACTCCCCGCGGTCGCCGCCCAGGTGGTCGAAGAACTGCAGCGCAGCACACCGGCGTTCTCGGCGGTCTCCCGGCGCATCGGTACGGAAGCGGCGCGGACCGCCGTCGAGCAGGCGCTGCTGCTGACCCTCGGGCTGCGCCCCGCGCCGGACGCGGAGCACGCCCGCATACCGCAGCAGCGGCGAAAACCGGCCCGCGTCGTGACCCCCATGCCCGGCACCCGGGCGCGCCAGGCCCTCTTCGCCGCCCTCGCCGACGACCGGTGCATCCCCGCCGACGTGCTCGCCGAACTCGCCGCCCAGGCGGGCTGGCCGCTGCCGCGCCGCGTCCGGGCCGTCGTCCTCGCCGGCACCGGCACGGGTGACGCGCCGGTGCCCGCGCCCCACCTCGTGCCCCCGCCGTCCCCGCAGCTCACCTCCCAGCTCGCGGCGGCGCTCGGCCAGGGCCTGCCCGGCACGGTCGAGGCCGACCTGTGCCTGCTGATCCCCGACCCCGGACCGCGGTCACGCCCCGCGCTGGAGGCGGCCCTGGACGCGGCGCTCGGCGGCCGCCCGGCCGCCGTCGGCCACTCCGTGCCCGTCGCGGAGGCCGCGGCGTCGCTGCGCTGGGCGCGCCGGCTGCTGGGGCCCGGGGCGGCGGTGTGCGGCCCGGCCGAACGCATCGCCTTCGTCGACGACCACCTGTCCGACCTGCTGGTGCTTCAGGACGAGTCCCTGGCACGGGCCCTGTCGGCGCGCTGGCTGCGGCCCCTGGACGATCTCACCCCGCGGCAGAGCGAGCGCCTGGAAGTGACCCTCCTGGCCTGGCTGGAGAGCGGCGGCGCCCCGGAGGCGGCCCGCACGCTGAACGTGCACCCGCAGACCGTGCGCTACCGCCTCCGCCAGATCGAGAAGCTCTTCGGCCCCGCGATGCGCGAACCGCACAGCCGCTTCGAGCTGGAGCTCGCCCTGCGCAGCCGGCGGCTCATGGCCAGGGCCCGGCTGCTGCGCTCGCGGGCCCACGGTTCCGCCCGGGCCCTCGGCGCCGCCGTCCACCCCCTGGGAGCGGCGGGCAGGGCGGCCCGGGTCAACGGCCTGTGAGCGGTGGCGCGGCGCCGTTACGGCATGACATTACGACGGCCCCGAATCCGGCAATTCGGGGCCGTCGCCTTCCCGGCGCGGGGTGCAGTGGGGGGTGGGCGCACCCGCTCCGGGGGCTCGGGGAGGGTCAGCAGGTGCGGCCGGAGTTGATGCAGGACGCCGCCTTCGCCATCAGGGCGTCCGGCATCACGTTGATGAAGTCACCGTGGTCGGTGACGGGCTTGTGCAGCTGCTCGGGAAAGCTGTCCACGGCGAACGGGACACCCGCCGGCACGTCGTAGGCGATGCGCTGCACCAGCTGCGGGATCGCCCGGAAGCCGCGCGGGCACGAGCCGTCCGCGCGGGCGAAGGCGACGTGGGTGCGGTGGTTGGCGCTGTCGGTGCTGCGCCCGTCCCAGCAGTTCTGGAAGGCGAAGGTACGGACCACCTTCGAGCCGTTCGGGCAGATCGGGTATTTGTCCTTCAGCTGCCGGTTCTCGAAGCCGGTGCAACTCCACGAGGCATTCGCGTTGGCGAGTCCGTTCGTGAGTGCTTTGGCGTCTCCGGTGATGATGCGGAGGAATCGCGGCATCGCGGTCACTTTCGTCACCGGGCTGCCCCGGAACTGCAGGGTCACGGACGCGGGCCGCAGGATGGTCCCCATGTTCCCGTCGTTCCCGCCGCCGGGCGCTTTCGCGTCCGGCGCGGCCTTTCCGTTCAGGACGCGCAGCACCGGCCAGTAATGCGTCGACTTGTCCCCGTTGGCGCAGGTCGTGCCCGCGGCCGCGAGGCTCGCGTCGGTGGAAAAGGCGTCGGTGGATTTGTTGCCCACGTAATCGTGCATATGGTGCGCGCCGTTGCGCACCCCGGGCGTCACGATGACGTTGTCGGGGTTGAAGTGACCGTTCTCATTGCGTCCGCAAACGGTGGTGAAGGTGCCGGTCGACCCGGCCCGGCCGGTGGCGGGGGTGCGCTTCGCGGGGGCGTTCCTGATGTCGGCGAAGTCGGCGCGGGACGGGCCGCCCGGCATGCCCCGGTCGCCCAGCCGGGAGCTCAGGGGCCGGGAGGAGTCGTCGGCCGCGGCCGTGCTGACCTCGCTGGTGGTGCACCGGCTCAGCCCGGCGAGCCCGTCCGTGGCGGAACCGGTGTTCCCCGCGGAGCGCAGGGAGCCGGCGATGCTGCCTATGGTCTCCGTGCGCTGCCGCTGGAGGTCGCCGAGCACCGCGTCCGTGTCCCCGTCCGCGTCCGTGCTCATGTTCATGTCCGCCCCGCCGTGGCCGCCGGTGTCGTGGCCGGCCCCCGTCAGCCGCCCGTAGGCCTGCGCCACCTGGGCGTCGAGCCGGGACAGCCCCCGGGAGACGTCGGGCTGCGCCGCGGCGGGGACGTCCCGCAGCCGGTCGCCGACGTCGGGGCAGGAAACGGTCATGGCCGTCGCCGCCTGCCCGGCGCCCTGCTGCGTGCTTCTGCCGGCGTCCCGGGCGCTGCCGGCCGAGGCGTAGTCGGCGACGATCGCCGTACCGCCGCCGCCGAGCAGCAGCGCCGCGGCCGCGACCACCGCCCGGGTCCTCAGTTTCGAGCGTTTGTGGGCCTGTCGCATCATGTGGGGTCACTTCTTTTCGTTGTCGCCTGGGTGGGGGAAGTCGACGAGTCCGGTGTTCTCGAGGACGGTGATGTGGTCGAGGACGACGGTGTTGGCGCGCGTCGCCAGGGCCCGTACCAGCGCGTTGGAGGTGCGGTCGCGCACGAGGGCCACCAGGCCGAAGACCTTGCCGTGGGCCGTGCGCACGAGGTTCGCGAAGATCCGGTCGAAGGCCGCGCCCCGGGAGTTCTGCAACTGGTCCAGCCAGCCCTGCTGTTCGGCGCTCGGCCGCTCCGGCATGCTCACGCCCAGGGCGCGGCCGGTGTCCGCGGACCGCTGGTCGAGCTCGGTGTGGCCGTCCACGAGGTGCTCGCCGGCCATCCGCACGGCGTCCGTGGTGCCGCGCTCCAGGGCGAGCTTCCCCGCGGGCTTCTCCCAGAGCCCGGCGAGGCGGACCCGCCGGACGAAGTCCCGGTCCAGCGCCGTCAGCGGCCCCGACGGCGTCTGCCGGGTGCCCTCGCCGTCGTCGGTCCACGCGGTGCGCGCACTGGCCGACGCGGTCCCGGCGCCCCCGAAGAGGTACACGGGGATCAGCAGCGCCAGCAGGGTCGCGGCGAGGGAGAAGACGACGAGCCCGGTTCCGAGGGTCCGCTGGGAGGCGGGCGACAGCGCCCGCAAGGAGGACACGGGCCGCAGGGAGGACACGGACCGCAAGGGGCGTACGGATCGCAGGGGACGTACCGGTCGCATGGCACCTTCTTCGCTCGACTCGGCTGCCGGAACGCCCACGGACGCTAACCGCCGCGGAAGCGCGGCGGACGAGGATTCGCACCGGGTGACAAACCCCCGTTCCCGGCGCCCGCACGCTGCTACCGTTCCGCGCGCGCAGGGTGCTGCACGCCGTCCGGCCGCCCCGGGGCTCCGCCGCGGGCCGCGGCCGGAAAGCATCGGTATGCGCGATTGGCCTGATTCCTCTGTGTGGCGTTGCCGCGCGCCGCGCCTCCCGTGATGATCACCTCTCGTACCGGATCGATCACACAGAGGACTGGAGATCAGACGTGGCATTCCGCATAGCCGCCGTCCGCGCCCTCGCCGCCGCCACGGCGGCCGCAGCCCTGGGCCTCACCTTCGCGCAAGGCGCACAGGCGGCCTCCGCGCCGGAAGGGCCGGCCGTCGCCGCGGCAGCACCCGGCGGCGTCCGGACGCCCGCCGCGGACGAGAACCCCTTCCGCTGGATGGAGCTGGACGGCCTCCGGGCCGAGTACCGGTTCATGTGCCCGGCCGGGCACTGCGTGGGCTACTGGTCCCTGGCCCTCACTGAGGAGCGCGCCGCCCGCACGTACACGGGCGGCCGCTTCTTCGTCTACGCGCCGGCGACCGGCGACTTCGGGTTCTTCCTGGACACGGACATCGCCCGCCGCACGGTGGAGGACCCGCGGCAGGTGCGGCTGGTGGACAGCGACTTCCTGAAGTCGCACCCCAGGGTGGAGATCCGCTACGGCAACCCCGACCGGCCGGCGAAGGCCCGGGTCGTCGCCTCGGCGACGACCCTCATGTAGCGCTTAAAGCATGCGGCGCTTAAGCCTGTAGTGCTCACAGCTCGACGAGGGCCTGCACCGGAAGGTGGTCGCTCGGGAAGCGGCCGTCGAGGGAGTACGTGTTGATGCCGGCGTGCAGCGTACGGACGGACGGGGACGCCAGGATCCAGTCGATGCGGTCGCCGTCCGGGACCAGCGGCCGGTAGCCGTGGAACGTCGCGTACTGCGGGCCGCGCTCGGCGGCGGTGTCCCAGGTGTCGGCCAGGGCGCCGCCGCCGAGCAGCGCGTCGTAGACGGGGTTGCCGTGGGCCGGGACGTTGAAGTCGCCCGTGACGATGCGGGGGAGCGCCGGGTCCAGGCCCCGCAGCCGCTCGGCGATCAGCTCCGCGCTGCGCTCCCGCGCGTACTGGTGGGCGTGGTCGAGGTGGGTGTTGAGGAGGTAGAGCCCCACGCCGGTGTGCCGGTCCGTGAAGCGGATCCAGCTCGCCATCCGGACGACCGTGTTTCCCCAGGTCGCCGAGCCGATGAGGGACGGGGTGGCGGACAGCCAGAAGTGGTCGAACTCCTCCGGTGCGAGCCGCAGCGTGTCGTAGAAGACGGCCCCGAACTCGTCGTGGCTGCCGCCGTGCCGGCCCAGCCCGAGCCAGGCGTAGCGGGGGCCGAGATCCTCGGCGATGTCGCGCAGCTGCCGGTGCAGGCCCTCCTGGGTGCCCAGCAGGTGGGGCCTCTCGTGGCGCAGCAGCCGCCGCATCACGGGCCGGCGCTGCGACCACGGGTGGGGATCGGTCTCCGAGGCGTACCGCAGGTTGAACGTCATCACGCGCAGTCCCCACCGGTTCGGGTGCGGAACAGGGGCAGGCATGGCGCCTCCTGATCGGGAAGATCGGCCGGGAAGGTCCGGAACATCCCGGAGGATCCTCCCGGCACGCGGCCTCGCGGGCAAGGAGGAGAGCGGCACCGGTGGGGGGATCCCGTGACGCGGGTTACTGCGGCCCTGGCGCCGGTGGTGCTTACTGTGACCGACTCTTGGTGCTCATTGTGACTGCCCGTCACCAGCAGGAGCCTGCCGGAAGGATGCACCCATGCCGTACGCCGGGACCGCGGACGGGATCCGCATCGCCTACCAGACCGAGGGGGACGGGACCCCGCTCGTCCTGCTGGCGGGCCAGGCCAACAACCACCACTGGTGGGACGGCGTCCGCGGCGACTTCCGGGCCGCGCACCGCACCGTCACCCTCGACTACCGCGGTACGGGCGGGAGCGACAAGCCCGACGAGCCGTACAGCACCGAGGGGTTCGCGCAGGACGTGATCGCGGTACTCGACGCCCTCGGCGTCGAGCGCGCCCACGTCTACGGCACGTCCATGGGCGGGCGCGTCGCCCAGCAGCTCGCCGTCCGGCACCCGGACAGGATCCGCGCCCTGGTCCTCGGCTGTACGTCGCCGGGCGGCCCGTACGCCGTGGAGCGCGGTGCCGACGTCCGCAGGTCCCTGGCCCGGCCCGGGCCCGCGGCGGGGCAGGCGCTGCGCGCCTTGATGTACACCCCCGCCTGGCCCGCCGCCCACGACGGCCCCTCCCACGTGCTGGGCGATCCGGCCATGCCCGCGTACGCCCGGCGCCGGCACCTGGCCGCCAGCAACGGGCACGACACGTGGGACGCGCTGCCCGGCGTCTCCGCGCCCACGCTGGTGGTGCACGGCGGCGACGACCTCCTCAACCCCACCGCGAACGCCCGCCTCCTCGCGGACCGCATCCCGGGCGCCCGGCTGCACGTGATCCCCGGCGCGCGGCACGCCTACTTCGAGGAGTTCCGCGCGGTGGCGAGCCCGCTGGTGCTGGACTTCCTCGCGGAGTGCGACCGTAGCTCCTGAGGCGGGGACGGCGGCAGCGCTCAGTCCCGCGGGCGGCGGCCGAAGTGCACCGTCTTCGCGACCAGCAGGAACAGGTCGGGGCGGTGGTCGATTCCCGCGGGATCGGCCGGGTCGAGCAGCCGGTCCAGCGTCGCCACGTCCTCGGCGTCCAGCACCTCGGCGGCCATCCGGCGCTGCCGCTCCAGCATCTGCCGCAGGAACTGCCGCGTCCCCTCGTCCAGGGGAGCCGGCCGGTCCACGAGGAAGGTCCTGCTCCGCACCTCGGTCAGGCCGGCCGCCCGCAGCATCCCGGACCAGTTCTCGGTCACCGCCACGGACCCGGGCAGCTCCGCGCGCATCCGGGCGAAGCGGTCCGCCATCGCCGCATCCAGCCGGCTGTGCAGGTCCGGCCGCCCGAAGCCCGGGTCGCGGGGCAGGCACCGGGCCGGCAGCCCGCCCTCGACGACGGCCAGGACACCGCCGGGCGCGAGCAGCCCGGCGAGCCGGTCCAGGGCGCCCTGCTGGTCGCCGACGTGATGCACCACCTGCCCGGACCACACCAGGTCCGCGGTCCCCAGGCCGGCGAGGCCCTCCGGGAACTCCGCCGCCCGCGTCGCCAGCCGGACCCCGAGCCGCGCGGCGCGCTTCTCGGCCAGGGCCAGCAGCTCCGGGGAGCCGTCGACCGCGACGACCTCGGCCCGCGGGAACACCGACGCGA
Source organism: Streptomyces sp. SCA2-17 (assembly GCF_044336695.1). Taxonomy (NCBI): domain Bacteria; kingdom Bacillati; phylum Actinomycetota; class Actinomycetes; order Kitasatosporales; family Streptomycetaceae; genus Streptomyces; species Streptomyces sp. SCA2-17. The sequence continues at coordinate 243,673 of NZ_CP117521.1, read as the reverse complement.
GCCGGCAGGCCGCGACCCCCGGGCCGCTGCCGACGTCCAGGATCCGCCCCGGAGCCGGAACCAGCCGCTCCAGCTCCTCGAACGCCTGCTGCACGTAGGGGCTGTGCGCCTCGCCCTCGAGCTCCAGCATGCCCGCCAGCGCGGTCCAGTCGAAGTCGTTCGTCTCGTGCGCCATCTCATCAGCTCCGTAGCGTCGGTGTTGCCTGTCGTATGCGTGCCCTGGCGCAGACTGTGCGGCCGGACCGGACTCCTTGACAAATCTTGTTGCTGTTTCTGCAATAGAGGGATGGAAGAAGTGCTCGCCGCCGTGGGGCCGCGGCTCCGGCGGCTCCGCCAGGAGCGCCAGTGCACCCTCGCCGCGCTGTCGGAGGCCACCGGGATCTCCGTCAGCACGCTGTCCCGGCTGGAGTCCGGGCAGCGGAAGCCGAGCCTGGAGCTGCTGCTGCCGATCGCGCACGCCCACCAGGTGCCCCTCGACGAGCTGGTCGGCGCGCCCCCGGTCGGCGACCCGAGGGTGCGCCTGAAGCCGGTCCGGCGCGGGGACTCGACCGTGGTGCCGCTGACCCAGCAGCCGGGCGGGCTCCAGGCCTTCAAGATGGTCATCGGCCCCACCCGCAGCACGCCCGAGCCGCGCACCCACGAGGGCTACGAGTGGATGTACGTGCTCAGCGGCCGGCTGCGGCTGGTGCTCGCCGACCACGACCTCGTGCTCCAGCCGGGAGAGGTCGCCGAGTTCGACACCCGGCTGCCGCACTGGTTCGGCTCCACCGGGGACGCGCCGGTGGAGGTCATCAGCGTGTTCGGCCCGCAGGGCGAGCGCATGCACGTACGCGCCCGGCCGGCGGAAGGGACCTGACACTCGTTCGAAAATCCTCTTGCCGCAGGCTGACCTCCGTGGCGATGTTGTGGGCTGCCGCCCTCGTGCCCATCCCCGGAGACCTCCCGTGCCCGAAGCTCCTCCCGCCGCCCGGCCCGCGCAGCGCACCCGCTACCTCGCCGACCTCACCCCCCTGCGCCGCTCCGCGGACTTCCGCCGCCTGTGGGCCGGGAACACCGTGTCCTGGGTGGGCCAGCAGATGACCGCCCTCGCGGTCTCCTTGCAGGTCTACGCGATCACCGGCTCCACGTTCTCCGTGGGCCTGGTCGGCCTGTGCTCCCTCGTCCCGCTGATAGCCGCCGGCCTGTACGGCGGGGCCGTCGCCGACACCGTCGACCGCCGGACCCTCGGCCTGGCCAGCGCGTCCGGCGCCACGCTGCTGTCCGTCGTACTGGCCGGCGCCGCGCTGCTCGACCTGCGGCAGGTGTGGCTGCTCTACACCGTCGTCGCCCTGCAGTCCGTCTGCTTCGCCATGAACAGCCCCGCCCGCAGCGCGATGATCCCGAAGCTGCTGCCCCCGGAGCAGCTTCCCGCGGCGAACGCCCTGACCTCCCTGACCACCAACCTCGGCCTCATGGGCGGCCCCATGCTCGGCGGCGCCGTCGTCGGCCTCTGGGGGTTCCAGGCCGCCTACCTGCTCGACGTGGTCTCCTTCGCCTTCGCCCTGTACGCGATGTGGCGCCTGCCCTCCATGCGCCCCGAGAAGGACGGCGGCCGGCCGGGGCAGGGCCGCGCCTCCGTACGGGGCGGCCTGCGCTTCCTCGTCACCCGGCCCAACCTGCGCATCACCTTCCTCGCCGACCTGGCGGCCATGGTCCTGGCCCAGCCCAGGGCGCTCTTCCCGGCCATAGCCGGGCTCTGGTACGGCGGCGACACGAAGACCGTCGGCCTGCTCGTCGCCGCGCCCGCCGTCGGGGCGGTGCTGGGCGGCCTGTTCTCCGGCTGGCTCGGCCGCATCCACCGGCACGGGCTCGCCGTGCTGCTCTCCGTCGGCGCCTGGGGCGCCGCCGTCACCGTCTTCGGCCTGAGCCGCAACCTCTGGCTCGGCCTGCTCTTCCTCGGAGTCGCCGGGTGCGCCGACAGCATCTCGGCGGTCTTCCGCACCACGATGCTCCAGGCCGCCACGCCCGACGACATGCGGGGCCGGCTCCAGGGCGTCTTCATCGTCGTGGTCGCGGGCGGGCCGCGACTGGGCGACTTCCTCGCGGGCTCCGCCGCGGACCTCGCCTCACCGGCCTGGGCGGTCGCCGGCGGCGGCCTCGCCTGCGTGGCCGCGACGGCACTCATCGCGGCCCGGTGGCGCAACTTCGCCCGCTACGACGCGCGCTCGCCGCAACCGTAGGCGCGCCGGGCGTGGCCCCGCGTCGGGAGGCGTTCAGGGAGGCCGCGGTCAGCCTCGTCCCCGTACCAGCAGGCTTCCCAGTTCCGTGCGGCGGTGCAGTACCGCTCTTCCCGCGCGCTCCGACGTGACCAGGCCCGCGCCGCGCAGTGCGGCCGCGTGGGCGGAGGCGGTGGCGTTGCTGACGCCGAGGCGGCGGGCCAGGCCGGTCGTGGTGTGTTCCTGCGCCAGCGCGGTCAGGGCGTCGACGCGGGTCCGTCCGAGCACCTCGGCCAGGGCCCCGTCCCTGTCACCCGCCCCCTCCGGGGAGAGCGGCAGCCCCGGGCCCGCCGCGTAGCTCAGGACCAGGGGGCGGCCGGGCAGGTCAGCGATGAGCGGGTGGCCGGTCCAGTGGAACGCGGGCAGGAGCAGCACGCCCCGGCCGTGCAGCGCGAGCTCCCGCTCGCCGGGTGCCGCGAGCTCCCAGACGTCCCCGCGCAGCCGGCTGCCGGGGACGAGCGCGGTGAGGGCCGCGCCGACGCCGTGCTCGGCGACGGCCAGGGCGTACCGGGTGAACTCCGCCCGGTGCAGGTCCTGCACGAGGGGCCATACGGGCCGCACGGCCGTCTCGAAGGCCGCCTGCTGGGCGCGCCGGAGCACCTGCCAGGCACCGGCGTCGCCCCGGTGCAGGTCGCGGATCCACGGCGGGGGCGGCGCCGGGTGCCCGGCGTACACGCGCTCCAGTTCCGCGCGGACCAGGCCGGGGGGAGCGCCCCGTACGGCATCCAGGCCGCCCTCCAGGCCGTCATCCGGCGCGCCGCCGGCCTCGTCGCCGAACTCGTCGAGGAAGAGGGGCGCCCCGGCCGGGGTGACCAGGTCCCCCAGGGGCTCCACCGCGGCCGGCAGGGAGCGGAGCAGCCGCTGCCGCCAGCGGCCGAAGAGCAGGTGGTCGTCGCCGCGGAACAGCATCATGAAGGCCGTGTTGAGCGCCTGGAGCGGCACGGGCCGCGGCGCGAACCGGACCCGCGCGAAGTCGCCGGCCGAGAAACGGATCCGTATCACTGCACTCCTACCCGCACGGCGCCATCGTTTCGGGCAGAGCCTGAACCTTCGACCCCAGCCTCCGCCGGGAACCAGCATGCAGGCCGTGCCCACGAGCACAAGCACCGAGATCACCACGCCTGCAAAGGGAGCCCCATGCTTCGTCGTCCAGCTGCTCGGCGGACCGTCGTCACCTCGGCCCTGGCCGCCACCGCCGGAGCCCTTCTCACCAGTGCCCCTGCCACCGCGCAGGCGCGACCGCGGACGACCGCGGACGGCGTCACCCTGCGCCTGCCGGCCCCTACGGGCCCGTACCGCACCGGGGCCGTCGCCCTCTACCTGGTCGACCGCTCGCGGCGCGACCCGCTGGAGCCGCGGATCCCCGTCCGCGAGGTGATGGCCACGGTGTTCTACCCGGCCCGCACCGTACGCGGCCGCCCCCGCGCACCGCAGATGACCGCGGGCGCCGCCGCGGACTTCGGCGCGGACGGCCGCAGGAGCCACCCGGAGCTCCCGGCGTCGGGCGTGAACTGGGCGGCCACCATGACCCAGTCCCGTACGGGCGCCCCCGCGGACGCCGCGCGCCGGCGGCCCGTCCTGCTGTACAGCCCGGGAGGCGGCGACCCGCGCACCATGGGCACCGGCGCCGCGGAGGAGCTGGCCGGTCATGGCTACGTCGTGGTGACCGTCGACCACCCGGGCGACGCCTGCGAAGTGGAGTTCCCCGTAGCCCTGACGGGCCGGGACACCGTCCGCCCGACGGTCCTGCGCTACGACCCGAGGACGGACCCGGCCCTCTTCCGCACGCTGATCGACACACGGGTCGCCGACCTCCGGTTCGTCCTGGACCGGCTGGAGGAACTGGCCGCAGGGCGGAACCCGGACGCGGCAGGACACCCCCTGCCCGAACACCTCGGCCGGGCGCTGGACCTGCGGAGCGTCGGCGCCTACGGGCACTCGGCGGGCGGTACGGCCGTGACGCAGGCGATGTACCAGGACCGGCGCATCGGCGCGGCGGTCAATCTGGAGGGCTACCTGGACCGCGCGCCGGAGACGCCCGGCGGGGAAGGCGAGCTGTACCCGGTCGCCCGGTACGGCACGGACCGGCCGCTGCTCCTGCTGGGCACGGACGGCTTCCAGGACCGCAAGGGCCTGGAGCACTCGTGGCCGGCCGTGCTCGCCCACTCCCGGGGACGCGCCTGCCGCCGGCAACTCGACCACGCCGCACACTGGGCCTTCACCGACTACGCCGCCCTGGTACCGCAGTTGCAGGCCGCCGGCCTGGTCACGGCGGCCGACCGCGCGAAGATGGTCGGCACGGCCGCACCGGCCGTCTCGGTACCGGCCGTGCGCCACCACCTGCGCGCGTTCTTCGCCCGGCACCTGCCGGCGCACTGAGCTGACCGGCGCACGAAGCCGAGCGGGCACGGCAGCGCGCAGGCAGCGGCGAGCCGCGCAGCTCACGGCTGATGCGCCGTCAGCGCGTGGACCAGCTCGACGCGGGAGCGGATCCCGAGCGCGGCGAAGACGTTGCGCAAGTGGTGGTCGACGGTCCGGTGGCTGACCGCGAGGAGGGCCGCGACCTCGCGGTTCGTGCGGCCCTCCGCGACGTGCCGGGCCACCCGCAGCTGCTGCGGGGTGAGCGAGGCCGCGGGCCGGGGCCGGTCGCCGGGTTCGGCCTGCCCGGCCGCGCGCATCTCGTCGCGGGCCCGCTCCGCCCAGACCCCCGCCCCGCACGCCTCGAAGAGCAGCATCGCGCCCCGCAGGTGCGCGCGGGCGTCGGCGGGCCGGCGCAGCCGCCGGAGCGCCATGCCGTACGCCAGCTTCGTACGGGCCTGGGCGAACTCGGAGCCCACGCGCTCCACCAGCGCCAGGGCCCGGCCGAAGCACGGGTCCGCGGCGGCGGGTGCCGCGGTGGCCGCCAGCACGGCCCGGCAGTGCAGGGCCGTGGCCCGGGAGGGCCGGTCGCCGGTCACCTCCGCCCACTCCTCCAGGGTCCGCAGGATCAGCCGCGCCTGCCGGCAGGCCCGCTTCCGCGCCGGGGAGGGGAGTTCGGCGACGGCGAGGGCGACGGCCTCCACGAAGGAGGGGATCACCCGCAGGCGCCACGCGAAGTGGTGGACCCCGGACTCCCCGAGGACCAGGGGGCGCAGCAGCTCGACGGCCGCCCGCGGCCGTTGCTGGGCGAGGTCCAGCCGGCCCAGGCTCCACGTGGCCAGCAGGGCGGGGACCATCAGGCCGTGGGCCTGCGCCGTGCCGAGCGCCCGCCGGGCGTGGTCGCGGCAGGCGGCGGCGTCCCCGCGTACCGCCGCGGCCATGGCGAGCGACCCGTGCAGCTGGGCCGCGGTGTTGTGGCGCCCGCCGGCGACGGCGGCCTGGAGGCCGCGCTCGGCGAGGGTCCCGGCGCGGACGTGGTTGTCGGCGACGAGCTCGACGAGCGCGAGCAGGCCGAGGAGCTCCGGCAACGCCCGCTGTCCTCCGGCCGCGCGGGCCAGGGCACGGCCGGCGAGGTCGCGCGCCTGCGGCACCTCGCCCAGCATCAGGGCGGCGCGGCAGGCCAGGACGGGCGTGGCCGGGTGTCCGTCGGCGGCGGCCGCGCCGCCGCGGGACGCCGCCCGGAGCGCGGGGACGGACCGGGCGTGATCGCAGCGCAGGGCGGCGGCGATGCCCCGGAAGTAGTCGCGCACCGCCTCGGGCGCGGCACCGTGGCCGCCGATGCGCAGGGCCGCGCCCGCGTACCCCGCGCCGTCACCGGCCGTCCAGCTCGCTTCCGCGGCGTACAGGAGCGCGGTGAGTTCGTCGTCGGGGCGGTCCGCGTGCCGGTACAGCGCGGCGGCGAGGTGCAGTGCTTCCCGCGCGTTGATCACCTCGCCCGCCCGCAAGGACTGGAGGCCGCGGGCCAGTTCGGTCTGCCCACGGGCGGTGGAGACGGCCTTCCGGCGGAGGGAGAGGGCGTGCAACGCCGCGGCGCGCCGGGGGAGTCCGGCCCGCCGGGCGTGGTCCGCGGCCGCGGCCAGGCGCCGGGCGCGGGCACCGTCGTCGTCCGCGCGCTCGCCGTCCGTACGCTCGGCGGCCCGCGCGAGCGCGGAGGCGCACCGGAGGTGCAGGCGCCGCGTCCGGCCCGCCGCGCCGGTTGTGCCTGCCGTGCCGGTGCGGCGGGAGCCGGGCTGGGGATCGCGCACGAGGGCTCCTCCTCGTTGCGGGGCGGGGCGGGGCGTGACTGGCTGAAGCGTGAGCAAGTGCAGGGCGTTGCCAGCAAGTTACCCGTAAGTAAAACCGTTGGGTAGGCCGCTGGGAGGGCCGGTCACCGCAAACGCTCCGACCACCCTGGTGATTTCGCCGATGCGCACCCCCCGGGCGGCGCTGCACGCTCTCTCCGCATCCGTTGCGCACCCCACTCACACCGGGAACACCGGGAGGACCGTATGCGAAGGATCATCAGCGCCCTGGCGCTGGCGGCGGCCGTGGCCGCCACCGTGACGGCGGGGCCGGCAGCCTCCGCCGAAGCGGCGCCCGCCGGAACCGTCTCCGCCCGAACCGCGCCCGCCCGCACGCCCGTCGTGTTCGTGCACGGCTACCTCAGCGGCGGCGTGACGTGGGACCCGGCGATCGCGGCGTTCCTGGCCGCCGGGTACCGGCCCGGCGACCTCTTCACCTACTCCTATGACTTCTTCGCCTCGAACGAGGCGAGCGCGCAGGGCCTCGCCGCCTTCGTCGCGAAGGTCAAGGCCGGCACCGGGGCGGACAAGGTCGACATCGTGAACCACTCCATGGGCGGCCTGGTCTCCCTCTGGTACGCGAAGGAGCTGGGCGGCACCGCGGACATCAAGCACATGGCCTCGCTGGCCGCGCCCCACCACGGCACGTACATCGCCGGGCTCTGCACCGTCCTGTCCGTCTCCTGCCAGGAGATGTCGCCCGGCTCCGCCTTCCTGAAGAGACTCGCGTCGGGCGACGAGACGCCCGGCGCCGTCGACTACCGCACCTGGTACTCGCCGTGCGACGGCGTGATCAACCCCTTCATGAGCACGCCGCTCGCGGGGGCGGTCAACACGCTGGTGCCCTGCGAGACGCACCTCGGATTCCTGACCGACGTCGGACTGCTGACGCAGGTGGCGTCCGCCCTCAAGGCCTGAGCGCCCCGGCCGTCGTGGCTGAGCACGGCCACGACGGCCGGCGCTGCTTACGCCATGCTCCGCGCGACGGGCGCGTCCTCCGCCGCCTCCGCGGCCGTCCGCGCGGCCTGCGCCGCGGCCGACCGGGCCCGCCCGCGCTTGCCCATCACCGTCGTCCAGCAGACCAGCGCCGCCACCACCACGAGCGGGAACAGGTTGTTCACCAGCACCATGGCCTTGGTCGGCAGCACGTACGTGAGCACCACGCGGATCGCCGCCTCCAGCAGGAAGCCGGCGCCCCACACCGACGTCAGCAGGTACTGCACGCGGCGGAAGCCGGGGTACTCCCACAGGCCGTTCCAGCGGGCCACGCCCTCGGGAGAGCCGTCCGTGCCGAACTTGCGGCCCAGGTAGAACATCGCCGGCCGGCGCATCGCCAGGCTGCCCAGGAAGGCCAGGCCCAGCAGGCCCGTGATCGCCGATTCCTTGATGAACATCAGCTCGGTGCTGTTGTACGCCACCGCGCTCAGCGCGCCGAGCAGCATCAGGGCCAGCATCATCATGCCGAACTCGTCGACCCGGCGCCTGATCGCCAGGTGCAGCAGCGTCTCGACGGCGGGCCACAGCGTGATCAGCAGCAGCGCTTTCACCTGGCTGACGCCGTGGTCGGTGAGCATCCCGTAGGTGACGAACGGCAGGATCACGCCGAACAGGATCGCCGGCCCCCAGTTCGTCAGCGCCTTGCCGCCGCCGCTTCTCTTGCCGCTCTCACCGGCGCCGTCCGCGTTCGTCATCCCCGCCCCGTTCATCTTTCTTGGTACCCACATGCATTTTTGATCTGTATCGCGTATGCTCACGATCGTGAGCGAGAGCGTAACAGGTCGTCAGGGCGGTGCAAGCGTCTCGCGCGGAGCCAACGTCGCCTTGGTGCCCTTCCTCTACGGAGTGGCGGGCCGTGAGGAACTGCCCGGCGTCGCGCTGGTGAAGCTGCTCACGGACGTGGGCCTCACCCCGGCCGCCGCCCGCTCCCTCATCGCCCGCATGCGCCGGGACGGCCTCATCACCGCGTCCCCCCGCGGCCGCGGCGCCGACTACCACCTCGCCGGCACCTTCCTGGAGTCCTTCCGCCAGGTCCGCCACGGCCGCCCCGAACCCCCGCCCTGGGACGGCTTCTTCCACGCCGTCTTCTACACCGTGCCGGAAGCGCGACGGGCCTACCGCGACCGGCTGCGCCGGGCCGCCTCCCTGGCCCGCTACGGCCTCATGCAGCCCGGTGTCCTCATCTCGCCGGCCGACCGCCGCGACCACCTGCTCGCCGAACTCGGCGGGCCCCCTGAGGAGGGGACCGTCTACTTCGGGCGCGTCGAACTCTCCACCGCCGACGCCGCCCAGGTCGCCCACCGCGCGTGGGAGCTCGCCGAGCTGGACCGCCGCTACCGCGAGCACACCGCGCGCCTCGTGGCCGCCGTCGACGAGCAACCGGTGCCGCCCGGGCCGAGCGCCGCCGCCCTCGCGGCCTACGCGCGGCTCTTCGGCGGCAGCCTGACGGACACCCTCAGGACCCCGCCCGGCCTGCCCCCCGAACTCCTCCCGGACGACTGGCCCCTGCCCGCCCTCCTGGCCGCGGTCGGCCGGACGTACGCGCACTTCGGCCCGCCGGTGATCGCGTACGTGGAAGGTGTCGTGGCCGGGGAGGAGTAACGGACCCGGAACGACGCACACGACCGGCGTCCGGGAAGCCTGTTCCCGTACGCCGGTCGTGTGCGTGGACGTCCGACCGTAGTGGGCCGTTACGGGGCCCGCAGGAGCCCCGGATCAGCCGCGGTTCGCCGTCATCGCCGGGGCCGGCTCGGCGGCCTGAGCGGCCTGCGGCGGCCGGGGTGCGGCCGGCTTCGCGGGGCGGCGGACCAGGGCGAGGGCCACCAGGCCGCCCAGGATTCCCAGCGCGCCGGAGACGAGGAACGTCTGGCGCAGCCCGGCCGCGAAGGCCTCGTGCACGAGCTGCCCGAGCAGCTCCCGCTGCGCGGGCGCCGCGTGGGCGACGATCGCGCCGGCCTGGCCGCCCGCCAGTGCGTCGGCGGTCGCGGAGGGGTCGGCGACGGCCCCCGCGCCGTGGTCGCGGACCGAGTCCGCCAGCCCGGCGTGGAAGACCACGCCCAGGACGGCGATGCCCAGGGCGTTCCCGAGCTGGCGCGCGGTGTTGACGGCGCCGCTGGCCATGCCGCCGCGCTCCGGTGCGACGGAGGCCATCGCCGCGGACGCCAGCGTGGGCGTGGCGATGCCGACGCCGATGCCGGTCACCGCGAGCCCCGGCACGAGCGCGGTCCACGTGGAGCCGGCGTCCACCATCGCCTGGAGGAACGCGCCCGCGCCGATCAGCAGCAGCCCGGCGCCGATGGTCCAGCGCGGCGAGACGTCGTGCAGGAAGCGCCCGGCCAGCGAGGCGACGACGAACGCCGCCGCACTCATGGGCAGGCACGTGAGGCCCGCGGCGACCGGCCCCATGCCGCGGACGGACTGCAGCCACAGCGAGGTGTAGGCGAGGTACGAGAACGCGGCGACGGACAGCAGCACCGCGGCCACCATGAGCCCCGAGAACGACGCCCCGCGGAACAGCGACAGGTCCAGCAGCGGCTGCTCGCGGCGCGTCTCGATCAGCAGGAACGCGATCAGCGCGACCGCGGCGAGCCCGAAGAGCCCGAGCGTGGCGCCCGACGTCCAGCCGTAGTCGTTGCCCTTGATCAGCGCGTACGTCGCGGCGCCCGCCGCCACGGTGAACGCCACCAGGCCGGGCAGGTCCACGCCGCGGCCCCGGCGCGGCGGCGCCGCGGCGACGAACCGCAGCGTCATCACGATGGCCAGCACGCTGATGGGCAGGTTCACGAAGAAGATCCAGCGCCAGTCCAGGTGCTCGGTCAGCAGACCGCCCATGATCGGGCCGGCCGCCGAGGCGGCCCCGCTGACCGCGCCCCACGCGCCGAACGCCACGCCGCGGTCCCTGCCGTGGTAGATGCTGCTGATCAGGGCCGTCGTGGTCGCGAGCATCGCGGCGCCGCCGATGCCCTGGACGCCGCGGAAGACGATCAGCGCCTGCGGGCCGGTCGCCAGCCCACAGGCCAGCGAGGCGAGGGCGAAGAGCACGAGGCCCGCCACGTACACCTGCCGGTGGCCGATCCGGTCCGCGAGGGAACCGACGCCCAGCAGCAGCGCGGCGAGCGCGAGCGCGTAGATGTCCATCACCCACTGCAAGTCCGCGAACGAGGTGCGCAGGCTCTCGGCCATGTCGGGGAGCGCCACGACGACGATCGTCACGTCCACGAGCAGCATGAACGTCCCCAGGCACACCGCGACGAGCGGCAGCCACTTTCGCATTTTCCCAACCTCCAGAGGGTTTGTTCGAGGAGACCGAAGGTCGCACCCGATGGCTTTTTCTCAGAACCCAGGGCGGGGGTGGTGGCGGAATCTGATGATGTGCCGCTGTGGAATGATGGAAACCATGAACGACAGGGAGCAACTGTTCGATCTTCTCGACCGGCGGCTCGTGCAGGCGCTGATGGTCGACGGCCGGGCCGCGTTCAGCCGGATCGCCGCCGTCCTCGGCACCACGGACCAGACGGTGATCCGCCGCTACCGGCGGCTGCGCGGCGCGGGGCTGCTCCGGGTGCTCGGCCTGCCCGAGGGCGAGCGCGTCGGCCTGTACGAGTCCAGGCTGCGCATCCAGTGCGTCCCGGGAGCGGCCGTGGCCATCGCCGATGCCCTGGCCCGCCGTCCGGACACGGGCTGGGTCAAGATCTTCTCGGGCGGTACGGAGGTGGGCTGCCTCGTCAGCTCGCGCACGCGTGAGGACCACGAGGCGCTCCTGCTCCGCAAGCTTCCGCGCACCCAGCAGGTCACGGGCGTCACGGCGCAGACCATGCTGCACGAGTACACCGCGGGCGGGGTCCGCTGGTTCGCCCGGGACGGGCTGACGCCGGAGCAGATCGCGGAGCTGACGCCGGCGTCGGTGCCGGCGGACGGGGAGGGCGGGGAGGCCGAGGACGTCGTCCGGCTCGACGACGCCGACCACGCGATGCTGGCCGTGCTCGCCCGGGACGGCAGGGCGGGCTACCCCGAGCTGGCCGCGGCGGCGGGCCGGTCGGAGTCCACGGTCCGGCGGCGCATCGAGTACTTGCGCGGGAGCGGCGCGCTCTCCTTCGACGTCGAGGTCCACTCCGTCCACCTCGGCTACGGGATCGAGGCGGGGATCTCCGCCACGGTCGCGCCGAGCGAGCTGGCGGCGGTCGGGCGGGCGCTGGCCGGGCACCCGCAGGTGCCGTTCGCCGCGGCCGTGACCGGCGCGGCCAACCTCGCCGCCACGGTGCTCTGCCGCGATCAGCGCGACCTGTACCGGTACATGACCGAGGGCATCGGCGCGCTGACGGCCGTGCACCGGCTGGAGGTCCTTCCGGTGCTCCGGCAGGTGAAGCGGGCGGGGCTGCTGAGCGACGGCAGCAGGCTCTACGACGCCACGTGAGTGTTTCCGGCGGCCCCGGTCCAGGGGTAGACCGGGACCGCCGGGGGTGTCCGAGGGGAGCGGAGCACCCGAATGGAACGCGCAGGGCCGATGAGGAGGGTCTCGTCCCTGGTGTTCGCCACTAGCGCCCCGGGTGCTCGCCGTCGCGAGCGCTGCAGGCCCGGGTGCCACACGAAGTAAATATATTTACTGCCCAGTAAGCAAGGGTATGAAAATTTTCATTCGCCCGAGAGGCGGTCTTCGTGGTCGTCGCGGGTCAGTCGTCGAGGAAGAAGTCGTGCTGCTCGGCCGCCTGCTCGTACTTCTCCAGCCGCAGCTGCGTGCGCTCCGGGTCGGCGTCGGCCATGGCCTGGAGGAGCGCCGCCGACAGGATCCCGGGCGCCGCGTACGAGTCGAAGACGAGCCGTGACCCGGTGCCGGCCGTGAGCGTCACGTCGGCCTCCCCGGCCAGGGGGCCCAGGCCCGTGTCCGTGATCAGTGCGACGCGCAGCCCCGTGCGGCGCGCGGCCCGCATCGCCGCGAGCATCTCCTTGGAGTGCCGCGGCATCGCGAACGCGAGCACCCACGTGCCGCCCGCCTCCCGGGACTGGAGCAGGGCGTCGTAGGCGACGCTGCCGCCGCGGGAGACCAGCCGCACGTCCGGGTGGATCCGCTTGGCCGCGTAGGCGAAGTACTCCGCCAGCGAGACGGAGATCCGCAGGCCGAGGATGGTCAGCGGGACGGAGCGGGCGAGATCGCGGCCGACCTCCAGCACCCGGTCGGTGTCCGTGAAGGAGCGGCGCAGGCTCTCCAGGTTGGTGATCTCGGCGTCCACGGCCGCCTGCAATTCGTTGCGGCGGTCCTCCTCGCGCGCGCCGGGCACGCCCGCGACCGCGCTCAGCGCGATGGGCTGCAGCGCCTCCCGCAGGGCGGGGTATCCGCTGAAGCCCACGGAGGCCGCGAAGCGGGTCACCGACGGCTGGCTCACGCCGACCCGCTCCGCGAGGTCCGTGATCGACAGGAACGCGGCCTCGGTGAGGTGGTCGGTGATGTACTGCGCGATGCGCCGCTGGCCCGGAGACAGCCGGTGAGCGCCGAACAGGGCCCGGACCCTGTCCGCAGGGGGCGCCTCCGCCGCCGGTGGCCGCTCGTCGCCGGGCTTTCCCGGGCGGCCCGGCGTGATCGCGGACGCCTGCGCGCGGGCCTGCTGCGACGCCTGGGCGCGTACCTGCTGGGACGCTTGCGAGCGTGCCTGCTGCCCTGATGGCACCGGTGCGCCTCCTTCCCGTACCGCTTCCGCTCAACATAGCGGATGGGCGCGACGGGGCCCGTTCGTCAGTGCGAACCGAACTTCACGCTCGCGAAGGGGGCGTTCCGGGGTGCGTGGCTGCCCGGCGCGAGGCGGAGCGGCGTGCCCTTGCACTCCTTCTGCGGGTACACCGTCGCCGGGAGCGCCGTGGCGTTGTGCGCCCCCTGGGACTCCTGGCTCATCGTGAGGCACCGGCCGTCCGGCGGGTTCTCGATGAAGAAGGGTGCGCCCTTGGGTCCCACCCAGGCGAACCAGCCCCTTGCGGTGCCGGCGGCGCTCGCGGGCACGGCCAGGGCGAGGGTGCATCCGGCGGCGACCACGACCACGGTGGTGGCGAGTGCGGGACGGAAGAAGCGCATCACTGATCCTTCGACTCGGCTGCTGACTGCGGGAGAATTCCCGGGAATGCCCGGAACGTCTTCACCCGGTGAACGACGCCGGCCGGGCATGGTCACCCCGCTACGAGCCGCGGAATTCCGTTACGAGCCGGGGGAGTCCTCGGGCCGGACCACGCACAGTCCCCAGATGACGAAGGCGCACAACGCGATGACGACGACCGACCACAGCGGGTAATAGGGAATGGACAGGAAACTGGCGAGCAGCAGCAGGGCCGCGACGGCCACGCCGAGGATCCTGGCCCACAGGCTCACCCGGAACAGCCCGACGCCCACCATGAGCGCCGCGATGCCGAGGAACAGGTGGACCCATCCCCAGCCCGCCAGGCTGAATTTGAAGACGTAGTCCGGGGTGGTGACGAAGACCTTGTCGTGGACGATGGCCATGATTCCCCGGAAGAGATTCATGAACCCCACGACCAGCATCATCACAGCCGCGAAGAGCGTCAGGCCACCGGCGGCGGCCCGGGACTTCTCGGATTGCGGATGGAGGGTGGATGACATGGGCGACCTCCCTTGCCCGTACGCCGGCCCGCACGGCGATCCGCATGGCGGGCCGGCCCTCACGTCCATCGTTTCCCTTCCCGGCCTCTTCTGCCACCCATGAGGCCGGGCGGCGCGCCCCCGGAAGTCATGTAATATTCATGTCGCGCGCCGCTAGCTCAGTTGGTTAGAGCAGCTGACTCTTAATCAGCGGGTCCGGGGTTCGAGTCCCTGGCGGCGCACAAGGAAAGGCCCCTGCTGACGTGTTCGGCGGGGGCTTTTTTCGGTTCGGCACTCCCCGGGTCCTCGATTCGACACCCCCGGACGCCCACCGCACGATGGGAAAGTGCCGTCATCAGAGGAAGGCGCCACCCTCCGCATGGCCCTGCTCGGCGGATTCCGCCTCACCGGAGCCGGCGGTTGCGTGCGGATTCCCGCAGGCTCCGAACGCCTGCTGGCCTACGTCGCCCTTCGCTCCGGACCGGTCGCGCGGAGTGACGTCGCGGAGAACCTCTGGCCCGGCGCGTCCGAGGCCCGGGCCCACGCGTCGCTGCGCTCGGCGCTCGCCCGGCTGCGCGGCGCGGGCTGCTGCCGGGCCCTCGCCATCGGCCCCGCTGAGCTCGCCCTCGCCGAGGGCGTGACGGTCGACTTGCACGAGCTCCGCGCCCTCGCCCGGGAGCTGCTGGACGCCACGGAAACGAGGAGCCTGGGCACCGGGGAGATCGACGGTCTCTCGCAGGACCTCCTGCCGGGCTGGTGCGACGACTGGGCGCTCCGCGAAGCGGAGGAGTGGCGGCAACTGCGGCTGCACGCCCTCGAAGCGCTCGCGCAGCACTTCGCCGGGGCACGGCGTTACGCCCACGCGGTGTCGGCCGCCGGCGCTGCCGTGCGCGCCGAGCCGCTGCGGGAGAGCGCCCATGCGGCCCTCATCAAGGCCCACCTCGCCGAGGGCAACCAGTCCGAGGCGCTCCGCGCCTTCCGGAGCTACCAGGCGCTCCTGCGCAGTGAGCTCGGCCTGAGCCCGACACCCGGCCTGCTCGGCCTGGTGGCCGGCCTCCGTCCGGCCGCGCCCCGCGTCGACGGGCATCACGCGGCGGTCACGTGGCGGTGACGGCGAGGTGGTCATGATGAAGGAGCGATGCGACGCGACGGGCTGACGAGCACGGGTTGACGTCCATGAGTTACGTGATCAAGCATCCTCAAGGCAAGGTCGCACCCCGGAGGGCTCCGCTCCTGGTCCGGCCGCGGCGGGTGTTGTCCCGCGCGGCCGATGCCGTGGGCCGCCGCGTCCGTTCGGTGCGGGTCCGGCTGGCGGCCCGGAGCAAGGTCGCACCGGCCCAGCGGTGGTGGACGAGGGGGTCACCCAAGCGGTTCCTCCCCTACCTCGGCACCCTGATCCTCCTGGCTTACGTCGGCTTCGGTGTCTACGCGCTCCTCGCGAGCCGGGCCTCTCCCATAGAGAAGTGGTGCCGGGCGACCGGCACCGGCTGCACCGTGGTCTACGGATTCCTCACCCCGTTCCTGAGCCTCAGTCTCGCCACGATCGTCTTCTTCTACGCGACCTACGGCGCGGTGCGCAGGACTCTCGTCCGGGCTGCCAGGAAGGACCCGCGCGGCATGGTGCCGACGGCCGGACCGGCCATCGCGGAGGTCGTCGGGCGCCGGGAGATGTGCCGGGTCATCGCCCGGGCGCTGCGGGACAAGCGCACCAGGCGTCCGTACCTGCTCGTGGGCGGCGTGGGAGCCGGGAAGACGACGGTCCTCGTGCAGCTCACCCGGATGCTCGCCGAGAAGGGGGCCGTCCCCGTCCCGATCAGACTGCGGGACGTCGACATGGACGCGGGACGGCTCGACTTCCGTGAAGCGGCCATGAAGCGCTTCGGGGAGATGGCGGACCGCAATGTGCTCTCCGACCGGCACAGCGAGAGGGTGTGGCGCCAGCTGTGCATGGACGACAAGGCCGTCGTCCTCGCCGACGGCCTGGAGGAGACCTTCGCCGACGGCAGGAAGCAGAAGCAGCGGGACGTCCTCATCCGCCGGGCGATCGAGCGGGCGGAGCAGCAGGGGCTTCCCCTCGTCATCGCCTCCCGCCCCCACGCGCCGCTGGAGCACACCCGGGCCGCGGTCGTCGACCTGGAGCCGCTGAGCGAAGAGGCGGCGCTGGAGTACCTGCGGGAGGACCGGCCGGACCACGACTGCCTCCGCATGGACCGCGTCGCCGAAGCGGCGGGTGCGGCCGAGTCCCCGCTGTACCTGCGGATCGCGCGGGAGCTGCGGGAGCACCCCCCGCGCGAAGCCGTGACGGACGCCGAGCGCTGGGCGGTGCTGGACCCGTGCGGCGGCGACCGGACGGCGACGCAGCGGCGCCTGCTCGACGAATGGCGGGAGGCGCTGGTCACCGGGCGCCTCCGCGGCGAAGTGGCGCTGGCCCCGGGGGACCGCGAAAAGGTCATCGAACTCGTCTCCGCGCTGGCCGGGATCGGACTGCTGCGCGATCAGCTGGAGGTCCGGATCGGTGATCTGAGGAGGCAGCCGGACGTGCTGAACCGGCTCATGGAACGGCTCGGCGAGGGATGCCGCAGCGGCAGCATCGACAAGCAGAGGCAGCGCGAGCTCATGGCGCTGTGCGTGACGCAGGGAGAGCAGCTGGGTCTGATCGAGACCCGGGGGGAGAAGGTCCGTTTCCAGCACAGCGTCCTCCAGGCGTACCTGGGTTCCGCATACCTCGACGCCAAGGAGTGCGCGCTCCTGGCCGATGCCCTGGGCAAGGAGGCGGGCCCCGGCCGCGAACTCCTCATAGGGCTGGGCCTGGACTCCCGGTCGCGGCAACCCGGTCCGCAGGAGCCCGTCGTCGAGCAACTCATCAAAGCGGCCGGTGCCCGCAAGGACCCCAAGGCCCTCGACATGTACGCCGTCGCCCTCGACATCGACAGGGCTGCGGGAGCCGCCCACCACGGTCGCATCGCCGAGACGCTTCGCGAGCGGTGGGCGGACATCACGGCCGGCGACCGCAGGACGATCGAAGAGGCGAAGGAACGCCTGGTGCACCGGTTCGGGGAAGTCCTGAGGGCGGTCGCGTGCCCGGCCTACGAGCAGTTCTTCACCATCGCCACCGTCGAGCCCTCGTATCAGATCAGGCTGGCCGTCGCCCAGGAGATCGGCGCCGGCGGGGACGAGGCCTTCGATGCCCTGCGGGCCATGTTCCCCCTGCCCCGGGATGACGAACACGGCAGGGACGACCCCTGGCGGCAGTACGAGAAGGAACTCCGCGAACAGTTGAACGCGGAGCGCTGGACCCGCGAGAACCTCGTCAGGCGGGCTGGTGTGCTGGGCGACGCCTACGAGAAGCAGGCCAAGGAGGCCGCCGCGGCAGGGGACGAGCAGCGGCTGCGGATCTGGCGGAAGTTCGTCATGCGGGCCTGGCTCGTGCCGATGGTGGTCGGATCGGTGAGCAGGAAGCACAGGGAACAGGCGAAGGAGAGGCTCCAGCTCTGGCTCCGCCACCTGCAGCCGGAGCACGACCGCCCGCACGGGGCGGACCTGCCCATCTCACTGGAGATCGCCCTGGCCCAGGGGTTCATCAGCGCGGCCAACCGGAGACGCCGGCACCCGCAGAACAATGAGGAAGCGCGGGAGTTCCTGGTCGCCCAAGCAGAGATCATGCTGGCCCAGGCCCGCTACTGGTACTCGCAGATGACGCTCATCCAGGCCCTGTGCCTGTGGGAGCTCCCCGACCCCACGGAAGGAGCCCCCCACGGCGATTCCGGAAGCGGCCGGCCGGCGCGGAAGACCGATCCGACGAAGGCGGTCAAGCGCTGGCTGGCTCTGGCGGGCAGCAAACAGGACCCGCGGGCCCTGCACCCGGGGGACCGGACCCGTAAGGGCGACCGCGTGCACCCGTTCGTCGCCGAGGCGGCGAGCCTCGCCGTCTTCGCCCTGGAGAGCGGCGACCCCGAGCGATTCGTCTGGATCGACGAGATCGGCGTCATGAACACCATCGGATCGTCCTCCGCCGATCCCCGGGTCCATCGCAAGCACCGCCTCTGGATTCCGCCGTCGGTGGGCTGGAGCAACCTGCACCCGCGCGCCCAGCAACTGCTCGCCGACGTCTTCCTGCTGCGCAACCTCACCGAACGGGACTCGCAGCAGCCGGACGAACTGGAGGCGTGCCTGGAGAGGGCGGACCGCACCGACCTGCCGCCGTGTCTCGCCAAGCACCGGCGTACGCTCCGGCCCGGGCGGACCGTGGGCATGGCCGGGGACGCGACACCGGGAAGCGCCTGCCGCTCGGAAAGCGCCTGCCGCGACTGCCCCTTCGAGCTGTGCCCCTACCCCGCCATGGGCGTGCAGCCGCGGGCCGAAGTGCGCGAGGTCTTCTGCCGGCAACAGCAGGCGCTCCTGCGCCGCTATCGCTGGAGGAGCTACTTCAACCCCTTGTCCTGGACGCGCAAGAAGGCGCCGTGGCAGGCCATGACGGCCCGTGAACTGCGCGAGTTCTGGGGAGCCATGGCGGACCGGTCACGAACCCCCTCCTCCTGAGGGCCGTCCTCGACCGCCACGGCTCACTCCGCCTCCGGGGCCCGCAGGACGAGCAGGGCCAGGTCGTCGTGCCCGTCGCTGGGGCGGGCCTCGGCGACGGCCCGGCCGAGCACGTCGAGCGGAGCCCCCGCGTGGGCCGCGGCGACCTCGGCGATGGCGTGCAGGCCCTCGTCCAGACCGTGGCCCGGGTGCTCCACCAGCCCGTCGGTGAACATCAGGACCGTCGCCCCCGCGGGCAGCGTGTAGCGGTGGTCGTGGCGCGCGAACCGGGCGTCGACGCCGATCGGCACGTCGGGCTCCGCGTCGAGGAAGCGCGTCGTGCCGTCCGCGGTCACCACCAGGGGCGGCGGATGCCCCGCGCTGCTCCAGACCAGGGACCACGCGTTCCCCCGGGGCACGAGGCGGACCAGGCAGGCGGTCGCCATCGTCGGCTCGGCGACCGCCTCCAGGGTGCGGTCCAGGCGGCTCAGCAGCTCGCTGGGCAGGGCGTCCGAGTCGTAGGCGAGGGCGCGCAGCATGTTGCGGATCTGGGCCATGGTGGCGGCCGCCCGCACGTCGTGGCCGAGCACGTCCCCGACGATCATCACGCGGGTGTCGTCGGGCAGCACCATCGCGTCGTACCAGTCGCCGCCCAGCAGCGCCGGGTCCGCCGCGGGCTGGTACACCGCCCAGGCGTCGAAGGGGGAGAGGTCGGGCAGGCTCGGCAGGAGCAGCCGCTGGAACTGCTCCGCGCCGGAGCGGACGCGGCCGTAGAGGCGGGCGTTCTCGATGGCGACACCGGCCGCGCCGGCCAGCGCGACCACCACGGACTCGTCGTCGCCGTCGAAGGAGCCGCCGCCCTGCCGGTCGGCGAGGTAGAGGTTGCCGTAGATCCTGCCCCGTACGGTGATGGCGACGCCGAGCAGCGAACGCATCGGCGGGTGCCCCGGCGGGAACTGAGCGGCCTGCGGGTGGTCGGCGATGCTGTCCACGCGCAGCGGACGGGGGTCGGTGATGAGCAGTCCGAGGAGGCCCTCGCCGTGGGGGAGCGCCACCCCGGTCAGCCGTTCCTCCTCCTCGCCGTGCAGGCCCACGGGGATGAACTCGGCGAGCTTGGTGCCCTCCTCGTCCAGCACGCCGAGGGCGCCGTAGCGCGCGCCCACGAGCTCCATCGCCGTCGTCACGATGCGGCGGAGCACCACGGGGAGCTCCAGCTCCCCGCTGATCGTGAGTATGGCCTCCAATAAGCCCCGCATCCGCTCCTGGGCGCGGGCGAACTCGGCCAGCTGATCCCCGAGCCGGTCGAGGTCCGCGTGCAGGCTCGGCCGCCTGCGGGCAGGGCTGCGCGGGGGACGGCCGTCATGATCTGTCTCGCTTGCTGCCACCGGGCACAGGCTAGTGACTCGGCGTCCGGAGCGTGGCCAATACTCGTATGTCTGTCCCGTGTCGGCCGCACCCGGTTCCCCGCCCGGGTCACAGCGCCGCGACGGTCTCCTGGCGGGCGTAGCTGAACCCCTCGTCGTCGAAGTAGAAGACCGTGACCTTCACCCGGTCCCCCTTCGCGAAGTGCGAGCCGACGGCGGCGCGCAGGGCCATCCGGGCGGAGTGGC
Source organism: Streptomyces sp. SCA2-17 (assembly GCF_044336695.1). Lineage (NCBI taxonomy): Bacteria > Bacillati > Actinomycetota > Actinomycetes > Kitasatosporales > Streptomycetaceae > Streptomyces > Streptomyces sp. SCA2-17. The sequence continues at coordinate 223,515 of NZ_CP117521.1, read as the reverse complement.
TCGCGTAGTCGCAGGTGAGCTTGTCGACCTTGATCGTCCCGGCGGCGACGGACTCGTCGTGGTCGTTCGTGCTCAGCTTGGCCGCGTTGGCCACCAGCTGGTGGTTCATGCCCGGGTCGCACGAGTACGTGACGTCCACCTGGAGGCCGGGGTCGTGGAGCGCCACCTTCCCGATCGTCAGAAGATTGGCCTTGGCGGCAGCGGACGGAGCGGTGGCGAGCGCACCCGCACCGATCACGAGCGCGGCGGCCGCGGCACCGGCGAGGCGACGCGCGAAGCGGGACGACGTCATGGAGTTTCCTTCCCCCTGGAGCGCAGCGGAGCCTGACTGAACCGAGCGCTGCAACGTTTGTTCGCATGTCATGCGAGATCACGGATGCTACGTGAAGTCCCCGCCGTCCAGCATCGGTTTCAGGCCACGCCCGGGGCGCGGCGCACCGCCGGCTGCGGCGCCGGATTTCACCGGCACTCGCCGCACACGTCCCCGGGCCCGCCCTGCTTCCGTACCACCTCGGCTGCCGCGTCGGCGAAGGCGCGGACACGGCCGGTCTCCGCCGCCGCGCGCCAGACCAGGCCGTACTCCAGCGGCGGGGCGTCGGCGAAGGGGACGTACGCGATGTTGGGGCGGGCGTAGTACCGGGCCTCGTGCGCGGGCGCCGGATGCACACCCCGCCCCGCGCCCACGAGCGCGAGGAGCTCCTGCCGGGTGGCGGCTTCCTCGCCGCGCTCGACGGGGAGACCGCCGGGGGTGGTGCGGGGCAGCAGGGCGTCGAGCCAGTAGTCCGGTACGGGCCCCGAGAGGCTGAGCACCTTGTCCCTGGCGAGGTCGTCGAGGCTCACCGAGGGGCGGCGCGCGAAGGGGTGCCGGGTGGAAACGGTGAGGACACGGCGGTCGGAGATGAGGACGGGCCCGGTGGACAGGTCGGTCTCCACGACGGGGAACTGGGCGAGCAGCAGGTCGAGTTCACCCTCGCGGAGCAGCCGGAAGGGGTCGGAGAGCGGAGCCTCGTGCAGGGCGACCTCGCCGGCTTCCGGGTGGTTCGCGCGGTACGCGGAGGCGGCGAAGAGCACCAGTTCGCCGGAGAGGGGACTGGTGAACCCGACGCGCAGCGGCTCGGCCAGACCGCGCCCGGCGGCGACGGCACGGGCGACACCGTCCTTGATCAGCTGGTAGCCGGGGCGTACGTCGTCGAGGAGTCGCTGCCCGATCGGCGTCAACTCCACGCGCCTGCTGGTCCGTTCGAAGAGCGCGGCACCGATCCGCCGCTCCAGCTGCTTGATGGTCTGGCTGACCCGGGCCTGGGAGACGTGCAGCCGTTCGGCGGTGCGCCCGAAGTGCAGCTCGTCGGCGAGCGTCAGGAAGATCTCAAGGTCACGGCGTTCCATAACCCTGAAGTTATCAATCGCTCCGGACTCCGTCGTTGTTCGTCCCCGCGGAACCCCCGAAGCTGAACGACATGACCACCACGAACACCGCACCCACCGCCCCCCGCCCCCTCGCCGTCATCACCGGAGCGAGTTCCGGCATAGGCGCCGCCACCGCCCGGACCCTCTCCGCCCTCGGCCACCCCCTGCTCCTGCTGGCCCGCAGGGTCGAGCGGATCGAGGCGCTGGCCCTTCCCGGCACCCTCGCCCGCTCCGTCGACGTGACCGACGCCAAGGGGATGGCCGCCGCCGTGGCGGAGGCCGAGGCGCAGTACGGCCCCGCCGATCTGATCGTCAACAACGCGGGCGTGATGCTGCTCGGCGAGGTCGCCCGGCAGCCCGCCGATGAGTGGGAGCGGATGTTCGACGTCAATGTGCGGGGTCTGCTGAACGGGATACGGGTGGTCCTGCCCGGCATGATCGAGCGCGGGCGCGGCACGGTGATCAACGTCAGCTCGGTCGCGGGCCGCAGGACCTACGCCAACCACACGGTGTACAGCGGCAGCAAGTTCGCGGTGCACGGCATCTCCGAGAGCCTGCGCGAAGAGGTCGCGGGCCACGGGGTGCGCGTCGTCACCATCGCCCCGGGAGCCGTCGAGACCGAACTGCTCTCGCACACCACCGACGAGGCCGTGAAGGCCGACTACCAGGCGTTCAAGGACTCCATCGAGGTGCTCGCCCCCGAGGACGTGGCGACGGCGATCGGCTACGCGTACCAGCAGCCCCAGCGGGTCACCGTCCGCGAACTGGTCCTGGCGGCCACGGCCCAGGCCGCGTGACGTCCAGGACCGTGCCTCGGGCGGCCTTCGGCGGGCGGTTGTCCGGATTGAGGGCGTGACGTCCGGCGGGCTTCGTCGTTCTTCACGGTGGGTGCACGTAATACCGTCGGGCCACCAGGACGATGTCCTGGTGGCCCGACGGTTTTCCGGGGTGCGCGCGGGTCAGAGCGCCAGCATGGCGGCGATCGCCGAGCGCCAGTCCTCGCCCGGGCGCGCCACCAGTTCCTCGGCCAGGGCCTCGGCGCGGTAGCGGTGGCGGTGCAGGAGGCCGGGCGCGGCTCCGCCGGGGACGAGGGTGCTGGGGCTGCCGAGGAGCCGGATCAGCTCGGCGGCGAACTCCTCCCAGCCGACGTGGCCGCCGATGGCGTTGACCGTGCCGTGCGGGGGCCGTTCGGCGCACGTCACCAGGGTCCGGGCCAGGGCCGCGGCGTGGATCCAGGGCACGCCGCACCACGGGTCGCCCGAGGCGGGGGCGGCGCCCGCCGCCGGCAGGACGACCGGCTCTCCGGCGCGGGCCGCCTGGTAGAGCGCGCCCGTCGCACCCCAGCGCAGCTGGTCGCGCAGCCGGGCGTGCGGGCCCCACACGATCGGGGCGCGGACCGCGGCGGCCCCGCCCCGGCCCGCCGTGCCCGCCGCCTCCCACAGCATCCGCTCGCAGTCGAGCTTCGCCCGCCCGTACGCCGTGAGCGGCTCCTCCGGCGCGGTGTCCTCGGCGACGTCGGCCACCGACGGCCGCCCGTACGCGTCCACGCTGCTCACGAAGACGAACGAGCCGCGCCGCCAGCCGGCCAGCAGGGCGCGCATCGCCGCGACGTCCACCTCCGGTGAGGTGAACGTGCAGGCCGCGTGGATGATCGCGGTCACGTCGTCCGTGACCGCCGCGCGCAGGCTGTCCGCGTCGGCCAGGTCGCCCTCGGCCACCTCCACCCCGTCGGCTGCCACCAAGTGTGCCGACTCGGGCCGTACGAGCGCCCGGACCTGCCGGCCGCGGGCCGCCAGCTCTTGCAGCACGAACGCCCCGACGCCGCCGGTGCCGCCCGTCACGAGGACAGTGCGGGTGGCGGAGGGCCGCGCGGCCCCGGGGGACGTACGGGTCGCCGGGCGCTGCCGCGCTTGCGTCCGTGTCCGTTCCTGTTCCTCCAGCAGTGCCCCCAGTGCGCGCGGGGTGCGCTGCTCCAGGACGTCGAGCCCCGTCAGCGGCACCCGCAGCCGCTCCCGGAGCCGCTCGGCGACCCGGACGGCGAGCAGGGAGTGCCCACCGAGCAGGAAGAAGTCCCCGTCGGGGCCCGGCCGCTCGCCGAGCAGCTCGGCGAAGACCTCCACGACGGCGGTGGCGGAGGCGGGGAGGTGCGCGGGCCCACCGGCCTCGTCCGGTTCACCGGCCCCCTCCGGCGCCGGGCGCCGCCCGCCACCCGTACGCAGCGGGCGGCTCTCGCCCGCCGCCAGCGACCTCAGCGTCTCCGCGAAGGCGGACAGCAGGCGGCCGGCCGTGCGTTCGCCCAGGCCGGCGCGGTCGTAGCGGACCAGGCAGCGCGGCGCGCTGCCGGCCGTGCCCTCTTCCAGGTAGAGGCCCAGGCCGAACTTGGCGCCGTTCAGTTCGACGTCGACGGGCTCGCAGTCCGCCCCGGCCAGCCGCAGGCCGGGGGGCGGGGACAGGACGTCCGCCGTGACGCCCACCAAGGGGTTGCCGCCGGCATCGCGGGCGGCCGTGGCGCCGAGGCGTTCGACCATGAGGTCGAACGGGACGTGGCGGTGGCGCTGCGCCTCCAGGAGCGCGTCCCGCACGCGCGCGAGCAGCGCGCCCGTGTCCGCGGCTCCGGCGAGTCCGGGCCGGACCGGGAGGGTGTTCACGCACAGGCCCACCAAGTCGCGCGCGCCCGCCGTGTCGCGGTGGCTGCTGGCGCAGCCGATGACGAGGTCGTCCTCGCCGGTCGCCTCCCGGAGCGCCGCGAACGCCGCGGACAGCACGACCGTGAACAGCGTCGCCCGGTGGGCACGGCCCGCCGCCCGCAGCCCCTCGACCGCGCCGGGCTCCAGCGGCACGGACAGCACCCGCGCCTCGCCCCGGGCGCCGGGCTCCGCGCCGTCGCGGGGCAGGGGAACCGGGCGGGCGCCCGCCAACTGCGCGGTCCAGTACGCGAGGCCCTCGTCGAGCGCGTCCGAACCGGCCCGCTCCCGCCGGGCGAAGTCCGCGTACCGCGGCGCGGCGTGCTCCGGTTCCGCGGCGCGCCCCTCCAGCTCCGCGCGGTAGCGGTCGCCGAGCTCGCGGGCGATCACGTCCAGGGAACCGCCGTCCACAGCAATGTGATGGAACGTCAGCATGAGCGTGTGGTCGTTGTCGGCGTGCCGGACGTGCAAAGCCCGCAGCGCAGGGCCGGTCGCGAGGTCGAAACCGCGGGCCGCCTCCTCGCCGAGCACCTTGCGCGCGGCGTCCCCGGCGGCGGCGTCCACCGTACGGACCGGAACCCGCCGCGCCGCCGTCACCTCCTGATACGGCTCGCCGTCCCGCTGCCCGTAGCGCGTCCGCAGCACCTCGTGGCGGCGCACCAGGCCGGTGAGGGCCCGGCCGAACGCCTCCGCGTCGAAGGGGCCGCGCACCCGGGTCGCGAACGGCACGTTGTAGACCGTGCCGCCCTGCCCCAGGCGCTCCATCAGCCACATCCGGTGCTGGGCGTGGGACAGCGGCGCGGTGCCGTCGCCGTCCGCGGCAGGCGCCGGACGCTCCTGCCTGCGGGCCGCCCGGGCGTCCGCGCTGCGGCGGCGGGCAAGCCGCAGCAGCGCCTCCTGCCGGGCGACCTCCGAAGCCGTACCGCTGCTCACTGCCCCGCTCCGTTCCGCTCGGCGTCCGGCTCCACGCCGTACGTCTCCGCCAGCGCCTCCTCGATGAGGGCCGCCTGTCCCGCCACCGTGGGCGCCGCGAAGAACGCGGCCAGCGTCAGCTCCACGCCGAGGTCCTCGCGCAGGTCGTCCACGACGCCCAGCGCGAGCAGCGAATGCCCGCCCAGGTCCAGGAAGTCGGCGTCCGGGTCGCCGACCTCGCACTCCAGCGCCCGGCTCCAGGCGTCCGCGACCGCCCGCTGAAGCGGCGTCAGCTCACGGCGTACGGGCCCGGGCGCGCCCGCGGACCGCGGCAGACCGGGCACCGGCCGCGCGGCGAGCGCCCGGCGGTCCACCTTTCCGTTGCTCGTCAGCGGCAGCGCGTCGACCACGGACCACGCGTTGGGCAGCAGGTGCGCCGGCAGCCGCCCGGCCAGGTGGTCGCGCAGGGCCGCCACGGCGGGCTGCCCGTCGCCGTCGGGCACGACGAAGGCGACCAGGCGCGCGTCGTCCTCGCCGGCCCGTACGACGGTCACGGCGGCGTCCGCCACGCGCGGGTGGTCACGCAGGGCGTGCTCGATCTCGCCCGGCTCGATCCGGAAGCCGCGGACCTTGACCTGGTCGTCCACGCGGCCGTGGAAGTCCAGCGTCCCGTCCGGGCGCGCCGATACGACATCGCCCGTGCGGTACAGCCGCCCCGCCGAGGGGTGCGTGACGAAGCGCTCCTCCGTCAGGGCCTCCTGGCCGAGGTAGCCCGCCGCGAGGCGGGGGCCGCCCACCCACAGCTCGCCGCGGGTGCCCGGGGGCACCGCCTCGCCGTGCTCGTCCAGGACGTGCGCCGTCGCCCCGGCCAAGGGGCGCCCGATCGGTGGCGGGGCGTCACAGTCGGCGTCGTCCCGTACGCGGTGGGCCGTGGCGAACGACGTCGTCTCGGTCGGCCCGTAGCCGTTGACCAGCTCCAGCCACGGGTGGGCGCGCAGGACGGCGCGCGCGTGCCGCGCCGACAGGGCCTCGCCGCCGACGACCACCGAGCGCAGGACGGAGAAGACCTGCGAGCGGCGCGCCGCCAGGTGGTGGAAGAGCGCCGTCGTCAGGAACGCCACGGTGGCACCCAGCCGTTCCACGTCCCGCGCCAGGCTCTCCAGCGACTGCCGTCCCGCGGTGGAGACGGCCACGGCCGCGCCGTTGGCCAGGGCCACCCACAGTTCGAACGGCGAGCCGTCGAAGGTCAGCGCCGAGTGGAACAGCACCCGGTCCCGCGGGGTGACCGTCAGGAAGTCCGGGTCGGCGGTCAGTCCCGCGACGCCCCGGTGGGTGATCGCCACGCCCTTCGGGCGGCCGGTCGAGCCGGAGGTGTACATCACGTACGCCGTCGCGCCGGGGTCGTGGGCGGGCGGCTCCGGCAGGTCGCCCTCTGCGGCGTCGGGGCCGCAGCAGCCGGCGAGCCCGCCCGCGGTCAGGGCGAGCGTCCGGACGGCCGGTATGCCGGCGGCTTCGAGCAGGTCCTTCTCGCCGACGACGAGGGAGACGCCGGCGTCGGTGAGCATCGCCTCGGTACGGGTGCGCGGGTACGCGGCGTCCAGCGGTACGTAGTGACCGCCGGCCCACCAGACGGCCACCTTCGCCACGACGACGCCCACGGAATGCGGCAGCAGCAGTCCCACCGGCGTGCCGCGCCCGACGCCGCGGGCTTGCAGCGCGCCCGCCAGCCGGCGGGCGGCAGCGGCCAGTTCCCCGTAGGTGAGGGTGAGCTCGCCGTCGGTCACGGCGAGGGCCGAGGGGTCGGCGGCGGCGTGGGCGAGTATGCGCCCGAGGACGCCGCCGGGGGCGGCGGGAAGGGCGGTGTCTTCAGGGGCGCTTGCCGCCTTCGGCGTGTGTCCCTCGCGGGAGGCTGCGTACGCTGCCGAGGCCGGGACGCCGGCGGAAGCGCCCTTGTCGGCACGTCCCGCCGTCACCGCCGCGCCGTTCTCCCGGCGGGAGTCCACCAGCGCCGCCAAGCTGCGCAGGTCCGGCTGGCGCAGGAGTTGAGGGGCCCGGAGGCGGACTCCGAAGCGTTCCTCCAGGGCGGTCAGCAGCCGGGCCGCCGTCAGGGAATCGCCGCCCGAGGCCAGGAAGTTGTCGCCGGGGCCGGTCTCCGGGCGGCCGAGGAGGCCGCGGCACAGCTCGACCACGGTGCGCTCTGTGTCCGTCCCCGCACCCGCGCCTGCCGTCGCGGGGCCGGGCGCCGTCGCCAGCAGTCCCGCCCGGTCCACCTTGCCGTTGGCGTCCAGCGGGAACGTCTCCACGTAGCGCAGCGCCGACGGCACCGCCTGCTCGGGCAGCCGGCCGCGGACCGCCTCCAGCAGCTCCGCCGCCGGCACGGCGCCCGCATCCGGCGCGAGCCGGACGAAGGCGATCAGCCGGACGTCGCCCCCGGCCGAGGACTCCGCCGCGACGACGGCACGCAGGACACGCGGATCGTCCTCGAACGCGGCCTCCGCCTCGGCCGGTTCGATGCGCGCGCCGCGCACCTTCACCTGGTCGTCCAAGCGGCCGAGGAACTCCAGGACGCCGTCCGGCCGCATCCGCACCCGGTCCCCGGTGCGGTACACGCGCTCAGTGCCGCCGGCCAGCTCCGGCGGCGGGGCGACGAAGCGGCGGGCGGTGAGGGCCTCGTCCAGGTAGCCGGTCGCGAGGCCCGCGCCGCCGATCCGCAGCTCGCCCGGCTCGCCGCGCGGCACGACGTGCCCGTCCGGGCCGGTGACGCACACGACGGTGCCGTCGGCGGGCGTGCCGATCGGCGGGGGAGTGCCGGGCGCGTCGCCGCCGGAGCCGTCGCCGGAGCCGAGGAGGCCGTGGGCGGTCGCCACGACCGTGGCCTCGGCCGGCCCGTACGCGTTGTCCACGCGGGCGGTGACGTCCGGCCCGGGCCGGCGGCGCAGCCGGTCGCCGCCGATGCTGAGGTGACGCAGCGCCGGCAGGTCCGGCCAGGGGCGTTCGAGGACGATCTCGGCCAGGGGCGTGGGCAGGATGGCCACGTTCACGCCCGCCCGCCGCCACCACGCGGTGAGCACCTCGGGGTCCCAGCGCACGTCGTCCGGGGGGACGGCGAGGGCCGCGCCGGAGGTCAGGGCGGCCCACAGCTCCAGGACGTGCGGGTCGAAGGAGACGCCGACCAGCAGGCTGTGCCGGTCGCCGGGCCGGGCGTCGGTGCGCGCCGCGTACCAGCGCAGCCGGGCGGCGAGCGCCGTGCCCGGCACCGCGACGGCCTTGGGCACGCCGGTCGAGCCGGAGGTGAGCACCGCGTAGAACGTGCCGCCGGGAACGGCGGGCCGCCCGGCGCCCGGGGCGGCGGCGGGGAATGCCGCGACGGCCCCGCCGCGCGCGTTGGCGCCCTCGGCGGGCAGTGGCAGCGACAGCCGCTCGGCGCCCGCGTACGCCTCGGGCAGCGCGTCCGGCGCGCCGATCAAGCAGGCGACGCGCAGCCCGTCCGCCACCGCGGCCAGCCGCCGCTCGCCGGGGCGCGGCCCGAGCGGGAGGTAGACGGCGCCGAGCCGGGCCACGGCGACGGCCGTGGCGACGAGGGCGGCGGAGCGGTCCAGGCAGACGGCGACGAGGTCGCCGGGCCGCACCCGGTCGCGCAGCGCGTCGGCCGTCCGGCCGGCGAGGACGTCCAGTTCGGCGTAGGTCCAGGTGAGTTCGCCGTCTTCGACGGCGGGCGCGTCCGGGGCCGCGGAGACGTGGTGCGCGTACCGGGCCAGGACGTCGTCCCAGCCCTCCGCGGTGGCGGTGCCGCCGTAGGCGATGGACAGGTCTGCGGCAACAGGTGAAGAAGTCATGGTTCCTCCGTGATCACGTAGGAAGGAGAGGGGGAGGAGAGGAGAGGGGATGCGGAGGCAGGGGCGGGCGCGGTCAGCCCAGCCCCATGGCCCGGGCGACGATCACCTTCTGGATCTCGGAGGTCCCCTCGATGATCGTCATCATCCGGACGTACCGGTACAGGAACTCCAGGGGGTGCCCGCGCACCCACCCCGTCGCCCCGTGCACCTGAAGCGCCCGGTCCACGACGCGGACCGCGGTCTCGGACGACGTCAGCTTGGCGAGCGCCGCGTTCTCCGGGGCCTCCACGCCGTCGTCCACCAGCCGCGCGCACGCCAGCGTCAGCAGCTTGGCCGCCTCCACCTCCGCCCGGCTGCTGACCAGGTGCTCCTGCACGTGCTGGTACGCGCCGATGCGCTCCCCGAACGCCTTCCGCTCGCGCGCGTACGCGATCCCGAGCTCCAGCGCGTACTCGGCGATGCCGTTGCACATCGCCGCCACCACGAGCCGGCCCCGCGAGAGGCTGTCGATGCCGTTGCCGAGCGCCGCGCCCACGCCCGCCTCGCCGCCGATGACGGCGCCGGCGGGCAGCCGCACCTCGTCCAGCACGAGCTCGTACAGCTCCTCGCCGGACATGCCCTCGTAGCGCTGGCCGATGCGCAGCCGCGGTACGTCCATGCCCATGACGAACGCCGTCGGCCCGCCGTCCTTGCCGTCGCCGTCCACCGCCCGGGCCACGACGATGACGAAGTCGGCATGCCCTGCGTTGCTCACGAACGTCTTGCGCCCCGACAGCACCCAGCCGCCGCCGTCCGCGTCCCGCCGGGCGGTCGTGGTGAGGTGGAAGGCGTCCGACCCGGCGTTCGGCTCGGTCAGCGCGAGGCAGCGCGTCGCCTCACCCCGCACGAGCGGCTTCAGGTACTGCTCGATCTGCTGCTCCGTGCCCTGGCGCAGCAGCGGGCTCGGGCCGTCCGACCCGGCCAGCGCGTACGGCGCGAGCGGGCAGCCGCTGCGCCCGGCGGCGTGGTGCAGCATGACCACGGCGCTGAACGGCATGCCGGAGCCGCCGAGTTCCTCGGGGTGGTCGCCGGCGTAGAAGCCCAGCTTGGCGGAGCGGCGGCGGACGTACGCGCGGAGCTCGGCCGGCGGCATGCCCCCGTCCTCGGGGAGCTCGGCGGCCAGCGGCACCAGCTCCCGGTGGACGAACGCCGTGAAGGCGGCGGCGATCTCGCGGTGCTCCGTCTCCAGGACGGACGAAGGAGTCGTGTTGCTCATCGGGCGGCCTCCGTCAGGGCGCGGGCCTGGTCGGCGAGGACGGGGTGCTGGAAGAGGACGCGCAGCGGCGGGCGCGCGCCGAGCCGGGGCTCCAGCCACGCGGCGAGGTGCGCGGCGAGCAGGGAGTGCCCGCCGACCTGGAAGAAGTGGGACGACGGCGAGAACCGGTCGTGCCCCAGCACCTCCCGCCAGCCCTCGGCCAGCAGGGCGACGGCCGGGTCGGTGCTCTCCTCCTCCTGGGGGGTCGCCGGACCGCCCGCCGCCACCGCTTCGGCGGCGAGCCGGGCCAGCGCGGCGCGGTCCGGCTTGCCGCCGGGCAGCACCGGCATCGCGGCCGGCCGGAGCCAGCGCGCGGGGACGAGCGCGGCGGGCAGCCGCTCGGACAGCGCCTTGTGCAGCAGGGGCTGGTCCGGCTCCTCCCCGCCGTCGACGAAGCCGGTCAGGCAGGGGCCGCCGGCCGCGTCGTGACCGAGGACGACCGCACACGAGCGCCCGCCCAGCACGTCGGAGGCCACGGCCTCGATCTCCTCCGGCTCGATGCGGTAGCCGCGCAGCTTGACCTGGTTGTCCCGGCGGCCGAGGAACCACAGCAGGCCGTCGCGGTCCCGGTAGCCGAGGTCGCCGGTCAGGTAGACGCGCGCCCCGCCGAGCGCGGGCACGGCGACGAACCGGGCCGCGGTCGCCGCAGCGGCCTCTTCGCCGCCGAGGTAGCCGTCGGCGAGCGCCTTGCCCGAGACGGCGAGTTCACCGACCGCGCCCACGGGCAGCGGGTGCAGCCCCGCGTCCAGGACGTGGACCCTGATCCCCGGCAGCGCCGTTCCCAGCGGCACCTCACCACCCTGGCCACTGCCTTCGGCCCCCTCGCGGGACACCTCGTGGACCGTGGAGGTGATGGTCGCCTCGGTCACCCCGTACGCGTTGAGGACCGTCGCGTCCGTCGCGGCCAGGACGTCCCGCAGGGCGGCGGCCGGCAGCCGCTCGCCGCCGGCGACCAGCAGCCGCGGCTCCCACATCCCGTCGCGGAGCGCCTCGCACAGCTCCTCCCGTACGGCCAGGAGGTAGCTCGTCGGCAGGTTGGCGACGGTGACCCGGCGAGCCGCCAGGACGGCGATCAGCTCGGCCGCCGTCGGCACCTCCCGCTGCGGCACCACCAGGCACGCGCCGGCCAGCAGCGACGGCAGCACCTCCTCCAGCGCCACGTCGAACGAGGGCTGGGCGAACAGCAGCGCCCTGTCGTCGGAGCGCATCCCGAACCGCCCGGCGACGGCCGTCATGTGGTGGGCGAGCGCGGCGCGGCCGACGGCCACGGCCTTGGGCAGCCCCGTCGAACCGGACGTGTGGATGACGTACGCGGCACCGTCGAGGCACGCGGCCGGCGCCGCGGCGGGGAAGGGCCCGTCGGCGCCGAGCAGCGCGACCGGCGCGGTCAGGCCCTCCGCGGGCAGCGCGAGGGCGGTCTCGCGGTCCGCCAGGACCAGGGCCGGGGCCAGCCGGTGCAGCAGCGTCTCCAGGCGGCTCGCCGGGTCGTTGGGCGACAGCGGGCAGTAGACCGCGCCCGTGCGCAGGCACGCGAGCAGCGTCACGACGGTGTCCACGCCGCGCGGCAGGACGGCAGCGACGGGCTGACCGGCGGTGACGCCCGCCGCGCGCAGCCGCGCCGCCAGCTCCTCGACGAGCCGGTCGAGTTCGCCGTAAGTGACCTTCCGGGCGCCGCTGACGAGGGCGGGGAGGCCGGGGTCGTGCCGGGTGACGGGGTCGAGGACGGCGTCGGGGGCGTCCGTGCCCCCGGACTCGGGGGCCTCCTCCGGCGCGGGGGCCGACCGCGCGCCGAGCGCCGCGAGAGGCGCCGCCGGATCCTCCAAGTAGGCCCGTACGAGGCCGAGGAAGCGGTCCGCCAGCAGCCGGGCGGCGTCCTCGTCGAACAAGTCACGGTCGTAGTCCCAGACCAGCGTCATGCCGGCCGGGCCGCGCCGCGGGCCGACCGTGCGCCGGTCGTCCGGGAGCAGCACCAGGTCGAGGTCGAAGCGCGTGGTGCCGGTGTTGAAACCCTCGAACAGCGACACCTCCAGGCCCGGCACCTCGATCTCCGGCAGCGCCGCGTCGTGCGCGCTGAACATGACGCTGAACAGTGGGTTGTCCGCGCCGGACGTGTGCAGGCCGAGCTCGCGGGTGAGCACCTGCACGGGGACGTCCTGGTAGGGCAGGGCACGGATGAGGCTGTCGGTGACCTCGTCCACCGTCTCGTCCGTACCGGCCGCCGGGTCGAGGCGCAGCCGCAGCGGGATGGTGTTGACGAACATGCCGGTGGCCGACTCGAAGCCCTCGGGGCGGTTGCCGACCGCGGTGCCGACGACGAGGTCGGCGCGCCCGCTGTGGCGGCGCAGCAGCTCCGCGAAGAGAGCGAGCAGCGTGGAGAACGGTGTGTGGCCCTGGGTGCGGCTGTGGGCGCGCAGGCGCTCGGCGAGCTCCGCGTCCACGGCCTGGCGCAGCTGCCCGCCCGCGTGCCGGCGCCGCGCCCCGGGCCGGGCGAGGCCGGGCAGCGGCAGGTCGAACGCCGCGTCGCCCAGCTCGCGCTGCCAGTACGCCAGGCCCTCCGCGCGCCGTGCCTCCCGCTCGGGGCTGCCGGCGGCCTCGATGTGATCGGTGTACGAGGCGGCGGGCGGCAGCACCGCCCGCTCGCCGAGCACGCGCGCCCGGTAGACGGTGAACACGTCGTTCAGCAGGATCGCGAAGGAGTGCCCGTCGTGGACGAGATGGTGCTCGACGTGGACGAGCCGGTGGTGGTCCGGGCCGAGCCGGACGAGGTTCCAGCGCAGCAGCGGTGCCTCGTACACGTCGAGGGGCGTCTCGGCCTCGGTGCGCAGCAGCGCGGCGAACGCCGCCTCCGGGTCCGCCTCGCCGTCGAGGCCGGTCGTCCGCAGCCGGGGCGCGCAGTGCTCGCGCACGCGCTGGCCGGGCAGGCCGCCGGGGGAGTCGACGAGTTCGAGGCGCAGGCCGGGGTGCCGGCCGAGCGCGGCCGCCAGGCCCTCGCGGAGCGCGTCCTCGTCGAGGGTGCCCCGCAGGTCCACGGTGGCGGTGAAGTTGTAGGCGCGACTGCCGGGCAGCATCTGCTCGTGCAGCCAGACGATCTCCTGGGATGTGGAGAGTCCGAACATGGCCAGCCTTTCGGGTTCTGGTTCGGGAGTTCACGGACCGGGCGGCCGGGTGGGCCGGTGCGGCCGGTGGGGGGCGCCCCGGAGGCCGCGCGCCGGTCGGGCAGCGCGGCATGGGGCCGGTGTGCGGTGTGTGGCGTGTGGTGGGCTCAGCCCGCGGGGGCGGGGTGCGCCGCCGGGGGCGCGGTCCGCGAGCCCAGCGCGCCGGTCAGGTGGTCGAAGGCCTCTTCCGCGCGGTGGTCCGGTACGGCCGACCGGTCCCAGGCCATGCGGACGAGCAGATCGGTGCCGTACGAGACGGAGACGGCGAACGGGGCCTGGACGGGGCGGCCGTCGACGTGGGTCTCGTGCCCGGTGGCGCCGCCGAGCCGCAGCGGCGGGCGGCGGCCGAGGTCCTCGAAGGTGAGGAGCCCGTCGAGCCGCCCGGACCAGGGCGCCCCGGCCCGCCTCGCCGCGTGGACGACCTCGTCGAACGGGGTGTCGGCCCGGTCGAGGTCGTCCCACCAGGCGGCGGCCCGTCCCGCCAGGTCGCCGGCGTCCGCCGGGTGGGCGACCGTGTTCAGGAAGCAGCCGAGCACCGGGGCCGCGCCGGGGGGCCGGCCGCCCCACGGGTAGCCCAGCACCGGCACGGAGCCCGGGCCGTGGAGCGTACGGGCAGCCGCCGCGCAGGCGTCGAGGAGGACGGGGAAGGCCGTGGCCCGCCCGCTGTCCGCTCCGAGGGGGAGACGGCGCAGAGCCGTACCGGTACCGGAGTTTGACGAGACGTCAGCCACGGCGGGGCTGCCGCTGCGGATGCCGGACAGGCGCTGCGCCCAGTACGCGAGGGCGTCCGGGTGCGACGCCCGCTCCTCGGTGGCGAGTTGCCGGTGGACGGCGTCGCGGTACGCGGCGAGGCCGTCGGCCGCCATGTCCGCCGGTACGTCCTGGGGGCCGAGCCCGTCGCGGTAGGCGTCGGTGAGGCCGGCGGTGATCAGGCCCAGCGACTGCTCGTCGCAGGCGGCGTGGTCCAGGACCAGCGCGAGGAGGTCACGGCCGCCGCCGGCTGCGTCGGTCGCGTCAGATGTATCGGCTGCATCGGCGGTGTCGGCGGTGTCGGCGGTGTCGGCTGCGAGGAAGAACCGCAGCGGCGGCCCGTCGGCGGACCACTCGCCCAGGGTCCGCCGCAGGGCGTCGCGCGCAGTCTCACCGGGGCGCGGCCGGACGCGCTCGACGTGCCCGGCGGGCGCGCCGGGCACGTGCAGCGGTACTCCGCGCAGCACCAGCTGCCGCGACCGCAACGCCGGGTGCAGGGCGGCGAGATGGCCCGCGGCCGCCCGCAGCCGCTCCGGGTCGACCGCCCCCGCGGGGAACGCGAAGAACAGCGGTACGAGCGTGGGCCGCCCCGCGGGGTCGAGCCGCCGGGCGAGCAGGAACCGGCGCTGGGCACCGGTGACGGGCAGGGCGCCTTCTGGGGCGCCGGCGCCGTCGGTGAGGTGCCGGTAGCGGGCGAGGTAGGACGAGGTGATGTTGCTGGGTTGCACGATGACCTCCCGTGCGCCGAAGGGCGCGACGACTCGTAGGACGAGAGAGGGGGGTGAGGGGTATGGGTGGTCGTACGGGGCGGGGCTGATGTCCGAGGACCGGGCCACGGGCCCGAGCCGGACAGACCGGACAGACCAGTGCGGGTGGCCGGGGTGGCCGGGGGCGGCCGAGGTGGCGGGGCCGGTCGGCAGCCGGGCCGGTGGGCGCACCCCGGTGGGCCGGGGGCCCGCCCGATGCCGGGCGCATCGCCCACTCCTGTCGCCCCGGCGACCCACCCCCGCCGCAACGGCGGGCAACCACTGCGATGGAGTCCGGCGGTGCCCGGCCGCCCTCAGGCAGCGGTCCGAACCCGGACGCCCCGCCGGCGGGCGAGCCCGCCCCGTCAGCCCGTGACCGCCTCCGCGGCCGGCAGGTCGCGCAGCCCCCGCAGCGGCGACGCCAGGAGCGGCACCGGCACCAGCAGGATCCCCGCGGCGCACACCCACACCGCCGTACGGGCTCCGGCCGCTTCCGCGATCGCCCCGCCGGCCAGCGCGCCGAGCGGCATCGTGCCCCACATCATGAAGCGCAGCGTGGCGTTCATGCGGCCCAGCAGCTCGTCCGGGCAGAGCAGTTGGCGGAAGCTGACCTGGGCGACGTTGTAGACGACGGCGCCGAAGAAGACGACCGCGGAGGCGAGGGCGAACCAGGCGGCGGACGCGCCCCGCCCGGACAGCGGCCACAGCAGGGCGAACGGGCCGGTGACCACGGTCGACAGCCAGATTACTCTCGCCTGGCCGGCCGCGCGCGCGAGCGCTCCCGCGCACAGGGCACCGGCCAGGCCGCCGACGGCCGAGGCGGACATCATCAGGCCCAGGACGCCCGGCGGCAGCTCCAGCACGCGCACCAGGAACACCGTCTGGACCGCCATGAGCATCGCGGTGAAGAAGTTCGCGAGCGCCGTGGCGCAAGCGATCATGCGCAGGACGGGGTGCCGGAAGACGAAGGCGAGCCCTTCCGCGACCTGGGCGCGCAGCGGCACGCCCGGCGCGGGGACGGGCTCCGGCTCGCGGGCCCGTATGCCGCGCAGGAAGACGGCGGACAGCAGGTAGCCGAGCGCGTCGGCGAGCAGGGCGAAGGGCGCCCCGAGGAGCTGTACCAGGGCGCCGCCCAGCCCGGGGCCCGCCACCTGCGCGGACGAACGGGCGGTCTCCAGGGCGCCGTTGCCCGAGACCAGCTGCTCGCGGGGGAGCAGGGACGGCAGGTAGCTCTGGTGGGCGATGTCGAAGAAGACGGTGGCCACGCCGGTGACCAGGGCGACCGCGTAGAGCTGCGCCATGGTGAGCGCTCCGGCCCAGGCGGCGAGCGGCAGGGTCGCCATCGCCGCGGCCCGGACGACGTCGGCGCGGATGAGGACCGGCAGCCGGCGCATCCGGTCCAGCCACGCCCCGGCCGGCAGGCCGACCAGCAGGAACGCCGCGGTCTCGGCGGCCGTCAGCAGGCCGGCCTCCAGGGCGGAGGCGTCGAGCACGACCACGGCGACCAGCGGCAGCGCCACCACGGTGACCTGAGCGCCGATCTGGCTCACGGCGGCACCGGTCAGAAGCAGACGGAAGTCCCCATTCCGTAAGATGCCGCCGCCATGAGTCTTCATTGACAACATTTGGCAGACATTTGGGCATGACGTGGCCCTCAGTCAAAAATGACGGGCATTTTCGGTCATTACTATTCTCAATATGGACAACTCCCGTCGGCTGTCCGGTGAACCGGCGGTGCCTGTGATCTGAACGGCACTCGCTGTGACCTGCGGCGGCCCGGCCGGCCGCCCCGCGGGCGCGGTACGGGGGGCTCCGCAGGGCTCACTGGACGAATGTCCGGTATTCGGTGCCCGCACACCGCAGAACGGGGGCCTCCGGATTCCTGGCATCATCGAGGGATGTCTGAACTGATCATCGCCGCCTGTGACGGGGCATCGAAGGGCAACCCGGGGCCCGCCGCCTGGGCCTGGGTCGTCGCCGACGCGACGGGCGCGCCCGAGCGCTGGGAGGCCGGCCCGCTGGGCAGGGCGACCAACAACATCGCGGAGCTGACCGCCCTGGAGCAGCTCCTGGAGGCCACGGACCCGGCCGTTCCGATGCAGGTGCGGATGGACTCGCAGTACGCGATGAACGCCGTGACCAAGTGGCTGCCCGGCTGGAAGCGCAACGGGTGGAAGACCTCGTCCGGTTCGCCGGTGGCCAACCGCGAGCTCGTCATCCGCATCGACGCGCTCCTCGCGGGCCGCGCCGTCGAGTTCCGGTACGTGCCGGCCCACCAGGAGAACGGCGATCCCCTGAACGCGATCGCCGACCAGGCGGCCAGCGACGCGGCGGTGCAGCAGCAGGCGGCGGGCACCGCGCACGGGGCCGAGGGCCTGCCGGTGCCGGCGCCGCGCGAGCCGTCGGCGGCCCGGCGCGCCGGGCCGCCGAAGAGCCGCAAGCCGCGCTCCGCCGGGGCGGCCGGCTCGCCGACGATCAAGGCGAAGTTCGCGGGCCGCTGCCCGTGCGGGCAGGCCTACGCGGCCGGCGAGAAGATCTCCAAGGGCGAGCGGGGGTGGGGGCACCCCGCTTGCGCCATCACGGCTGCGCCGTGATCCCGGGGAACGGGCGGTTGCGGTGACCGCGCATTCCGCCGGACCCTCGCCGCGGAGCGTCCCGCCGCTGCGGCGGCCAGTTTCCTTCGGCCGTACCGAGGGTGCCGCGACGGGCGGTGCGGGTGGTGCCTGATAGGCCCGGCCGGTGCGTTGTGACGTGCCGGCCGCCCTGCCCGGCCAGGGGCCCTGGGGCGTAACCCCAGGCAAGCGCAGCCGCGGCGGCGCCGAGCCGCCGTGGCGGGCCGGCGGTGCAAGCGCGCACCGCAAACACCCGTGAAGACCGCAGGCAAGGCCGCGCCTTGCCGCGTGCGCGGAGCCGCCGTCCGGAGCCGGGTACCAGCTCCGTACCGCCCGCCGCGAGGCGGATCGTAGACCTGGACGCGATCCGGGACCCCCTCACCCGAAGCTGGCACCGTTTCCTGCCGGACGCCGGCGAGGACGTCGTGCGGCACCTGGTCGAGCGGCGCGCGGCCAGACGGGGCGGGGCGCCCGTCGTCCACGTCGTCGGCTCGCGCGGCGAGGACGGCGCGGTCGCGTCCTGGGCCGACCTCTACCTGGATCCGGCGTCCGGACTGGCGCAGATCGAGGACCTGGTGACGGCGCCGGACCGGCTCCGGCGCGGCCACGCCGACGCCGTGCTCGCCACGGCCCTGCGCCTGGCCGTCGGCGCCGGCTGCGGTACACGCTTCCTGACCGCCGACGCGGCCGGCCGGCCGCGCCGGTGGTACGCCCGCCGCGGCTTCCGGGAGATCGGCCGCGTGCACGTCTTCGAGCGCGCGTAGGCGCGAGCCCGGTGGTGCGCGTGGGTCTGCCCGGGCTCCTGGGGCGGTCCGGACGCGCCGCCGGGGTGGCTCAACCTGACCTGTACATGTCCCTCCCCTGGTGGTGGCATGGGGCCGCGCGCACCGCGTCCCCGTGCACGGCAAGGAAAGGGGAATCCCATGTTCAGACCGGTGTTGACCGCCGGCGCGGCTGTGGCCCTGATGGCCGCCGCGTCCTTCGCACCGTCGTCCGCGTCGTCGGAGGGGGTGCCTCCGCCGGACAGGGTCGTCATCGACGTCGTGGCGGTCAACGGCTCGGGCTGCCCCGCGGGGACGGCCGCCGTGGCCGTGGCCCCCGACAACACCGCCTTCACGGTGACCTACAGCAGGTACCTCGCCCAGGTGGGCGTCGGCGCCCGGCCGACCGACTTCCGCAAGAACTGCCAGCTCGGCCTGAACGTCCACGTCCCGCAGGGCTTCACGTACGCCGTCGCCCAGGCGGACTACCGCGGCTTCGCGCACCTGGAGAGCGGCGCGTCGGGCATGGAGCGGGCCAGCTACTACTTCCAGGGCATGTCCCAGACCACCTCCGTCAGCCACCGCTTCGCGGGCCCGGTCAGCGACGACTGGCAGACGACGGACGTGACGAGCGCCGCCGACCTCGTCTACGCTCCCTGCGGCGTGTCGCGGATCCTCAACGTCAACACCGAGCTCCGCGTGGGCGCCGGCTCCTCGGACCCGGCGACGACCACCAGCTTCATGGCCATGGACTCGACCGACGGCAGTGTCAGCACGGTCTACCACTTCTCGTGGAAGGAATGTCCCTGACCGCTGACCGGCCGCCTCCGGCGGCACGCGTCCGTCCGTGGAACCCGAAGCAGGGGGAGGTACCACCATGTTGGGACCGGTGGCGATCGGCTGGGCCGCCGTGGCAATGCTCGCCGCTCCGGTGGCACCGTCACCGGCCTCCCCGTACGGGGAGCCTCCGCCCGACCGGATCGTGATCGACGTCGTGGCGGTCAACGGCTCCGGCTGCCCCGCCGGGACGGCCAACGTGACCGTCGCTCCGGACAACCAGGCTTTCACTGTGACCTACAGCAATTACATCGCGCAGGTGGGCGTCGGTGCGAAGCCGACCGACTTCCGCAAGAACTGCCAGCTCAGCCTGAACGTCCACGTCCCGCAGGGCTTCACGTACGCCGTCGCCAGCGCGGACTACCGGGGCTTCGCCCACCTGGAGAAGGGGGCCACCGGCCTGGAGCGGGCCAACTACTACTTCCAGGGCATGCAGCAGACCACGTACGTGAACCACCACTTCACCGGCCCGCTCCACGACAACTGGCAGGCGTCCGACACCACCGACATCGACGCACTGGTCTACGCCCCCTGCGGGGCGGTCCGCTACTTCAACATCAACACGGAACTGCGGGCGGACGCCGGCACGTCGGACCCCGCGCGCACCACCAGCTTCGTGGCGATGGACTCGACGGACGGCACCATCAACACGCTCTACCACTTCGCCTGGAAGCAGTGTCCTCGCGGGTGACGCGGTCGCGGGTGACGCGTGGCCTCAGCAGCTCGCCGGCCGGACCAGCCCCGTCTCGTACGCGAAGACCGCGGCCTGCGTCCGGTCGCGCAGGCCCAGCTTGACCAGGATCCGGCTCACGTGGGTCTTCACGGTCTGCTCGGCCAGGAAGAGCCGGCCGGCGATCTCCGCGTTCGACAGGCCCTGCGCGACCAGGGACAGCACCTCCGTCTCGCGCTCGGTCAGGCTCCCCACCCGCGCCCTGAGCGGCGCGCGGGGGGCGCTCGTCATCCGGGAGAACTCGGAGATCAGCCGCTTGGTGATGTTCGGCGAGAGCAGCGCGTCGCCGGCCGCCACCACCCGCACCGCCTGCGCGAGGTCCGCCGCCGAGGCGTCCTTCAGCAGGAACCCGGACGCCCCCGCGCGCAGCGCCTCGTACACGTACTCGTCGAGGTCGAACGTGGTCAGGACGAGGACCTTGGCGGTCGCGTCCGGCGCGCCGGTGATCCGGCGGGTCGCCTCGATGCCGCCGAGCTCCGGCATGCGGATGTCCATCAGGACGACGTCGGGCACCAGCTCGGCGGTCTTCGCCACGGCGTCGAGGCCGTCCACGGCCTGGCCCACCACCTCGATCCCGGGCTCGGCGCCGAGCAGCACCGTGAAGCCCTGGCGGACCATCACCTGGTCGTCGGCTATCAGGACGCGGATGTCGCGGTCGGTCTTCACGGAGTGTCCTCGGCAGGGTCGACGGGAAGGACGGCGGTGACGTCGTAGCCACCGCCCGGGGTGGGGCCCACGGCCAGGTCGCCGCCCAGCATCGCGGCCCGCTCGCGCATGCCCAGCAGCCCGTGCCCGGCACCCCTCGACGGCGGAGCGGGACCGTCCGGGGCGGAGTTGACGACCCGTACGGTCAGGCTGTCCGCCCCGTACCCGATCCCCACCTCCACCGACGCCCCGGGCGCGTGGCGCATCGCATTGCTGAGCGCCTCCTGGACGATGCGGAACGCGGACAGCTCCACGCCCGGCGGCAGCGCGCGCCGCACCCCCGTGACCGAGACGGCCACGTCCGGACCCGCGGCGCGGACCTTGCCGACCAGTTCGTCCAGCCGGTCGAGGGTGGGCTGCGGCGCGTGCCGCACCCCGTCGGCCCGGGCGTCCTCCGAGCGCAGCACGCCCAGGACCCGCCGCAGCTCCGCCAGGGCCTCCACGGCGTTCTCGCGGATGCCCGCGAGGTTCTCCCGCAGCTCCGGCGACGGGTCGGCCACGAGGTGCGGAGCGACCTGCGCCTGAATGGAGATCACCGACATGTGGTGGGCGACGACGTCGTGCAGCTCGCGCGCTATCCGGTTGCGCTCCTCCAGCAGCGTGCGCCGGGCCCGCTCCCCGGCGGTGAGCACCTCCTGCTCGACCAGCCGCTCCTTGGCCACCCGGCCGGTGCGCCGCGCGGCACCGATCACCACCGCGATGACGAAGGCCATGGAGCCCCGGCCGATGACCTGGTTGTGCTCCTGCGTCGCCAGGGCCGTGTCGGCGAATCCCGACAGCACGGTGATGCCCAGCGCCACGGCCGCGCTCTGCGGGCGGACGCGCAGCGCGAGGAGGAGCAGGACGAGGGCGTGCAGACTGATTCCGGCCACGCTCCAGGGCCACAGCCTGCCGTGGTCGATCGTGTCCTCGCCGATCAGCGCGGACACGAAGAGCAGGGCCGTCGACAGCCACCAGGCGGGCACCGGGCGCACCATGGCGAAGAGGACGACCGCCGTCTGGAGCACGATGACCAGCAGGCCGAGCTCCGTGTCCGGCCCGAACCTGCCGCGGTGGGACTCGTTGGCGTTGAGCAGGCCCAGGAGCGCCGCGAGCAGCGCCAGGTGGACGTGCGGCAGCCGGCCCAGGTACGTCCCGCGCGGCATCGGGTCGCGGGCCACCGACCAGAGGTCCTCGGCAACCGAGCGCGGGCCCTCCGCCCACGCTCTCCGCAGCGCTCTCAACAGCCGTCTTCCCACGTGTTTTCCGCCCCCCCGTGCCCCCTGCGCCTCCGGCGCTCACAAGATCCATTCTAGGGACGGCGCGCCGCCGCGACCGGCGCCGGCCGGTGCTCCCGCACGACCCGCGAACGCCCTCCGCCCCGTGGACGCCCGTGCTCGAAGCGGTGGAACAGCGCCCAGCACCCGAGCAGCGCCGCGCCGAAGACCGGCAGCCACGCGAGGCGCGCGACGATCCAGAGGGGGCCGTCGGGGACGGTGTGCAGGCCCGGCAGGTGCGCGCCGGTGAGCAGGCCGGCCATGGTCACGGCCATCATCGAGGTCTGGTGCCAGAGGAAGACCGTCATGGCGAAGAGGTTCACCACGGCCACCGCCGCCCAGGCCGCCGGGCGCCGCAGCACCCGCCGCAGCGGACCGAGCAGCAGGAGCGCCGCACCGCACTGGGCGAGGCCGAACGCGACGGCCGCGAGCGTCGGCGGGCTGAGGTTGGAGACCGCCGCGCCGGGCACGCCGACCATCGAGGCCGGATAGCCGGCGAACGCGACGAGCAGCGCGGCGGCGAGCGCACCGCCGGCCAGCAGCGCCCAGCCGGTCCTGCGGCTCTGCAGCCTGCCCTGGGCCCAGGCCGCGCCCAGGCAGTACGGGACCAGCCAGCCCGCCGCCACGTTCACCCAGCCCAGCCAGGCGGGACCGCCCAGGCCGAACCGGACCAGGTCGACCAGCGCGACCGCGGCGAGCGACCACCAGGGCCGTACCTTCGCGGCCGGCGGAGTCATGGCCGTCAGCGCGGCGAACACCAGCAGGAACCACAGCGGCGAGCACACCAGGCTGACCAGCGTCCGCACGGTCTGCGGCGCCGCTCCCGACGCGAGCAGCACGCCCGTCACGGCGGCCCAGACGGCCAGTACCGCGGCGACCGGGCGGAACAGCCGCTTCAGCCGGCCTCCGAGCCACTGCCCGTAGGTGGTGCCCCGGGCCCGCGCCGAGGCGTAGCCCTTGGCGCCCACCAGCCCGCCCACCAGGAAGAAGACGGCCAGGGTCTGGAACACCCAGGACACCGGGGCGAGCCCGGGCACGTAGGCGAGCGGGCTCGTGCTGTGGACCCCGCCCCCGTCCGCGACCAGGGCCGTCACCAGCCAGTGGCCGAGCACCACGCCGAGCACGGCGAAGGCCCGGAGGGCGTCGACGGCCCGGTCCCGGCCGGGCGGGGTGGCGAGCAGGATGCGCTGCGCGAGGCCGCTGCCGCGGCGCGCGGTGTCGAGCGTGCTGGACGCCATGGGGTCGGGCCTTCCGTGCCGGAGATGGTGGTGCTTCGCTTCCGGCACGGAAGCTATGGAGGAGACGCCGTGGTCGGCGTCGTACCGGGGAGCCCTTTGCGGGGTAGCTCTGAAGTACTACGGGTAGGGGGTGCGCGGGCGCCGGGCGGGCCGCGGGGCGGTGCCGGGCCCGCGCCGGGCCGTCACCGGACCGGGTCCGCGCCCCCGATCCGCAGGGCCAGGCCGTCCAGCATCGACGTCAGGCCGAGCGCGAAGACCTCGTCCAGGCGCAGGTCGTAGCCGTTGTCGCCGTCGAACGACCCGGTCACCTCGGCGAAGACGGGGTAGCGCCCGGAGGCGGTGAGGGCGTCGAAGGCCGCGGACTGGGCGTCCATCCACTGCTCGCCGGAGAGCCCGGTGTCGCCCGCGGCCTGCTTCTCCCTCTCCAGGTGGACCGCGGTGCCCTGGACGTAGCTGTAGAGCAGCACGTTCACGTCGAGCATCGTCGCCGGCGTCAGGCCGAGGCCGCGGAGGGCGGTGAGCATCCACTCGGAGTACGCGATCAGGTGCGGCAGGGCCAGTGGGCGGGTGAGGGGGCCGATGTGCGCGAGCCAGGGGTGCGCGCGGTGGACCGCCCACAGCGCGCGGGCCCCCAGTTCGAGGCGCCGGCGCCAGTCCGCGGGGGCGTCCGCGGGATAGGGCAGCTCCGCGAACGCGGCGTCCGCCATGAGCCACACCAGGTCGTCCTTGCTGTTCACGTAGCGGTAGGGCGACATGGCCGCGACGCCGAGCCGGCCGGCGATCCCGCGCATGGACAGGGCGGACAGCCCCTCGGCGTCGGCGACGGCGATGGCGGCGCGGACGATCCTGTCGCGGGTCAGCTCGTGGTCGGTGGCCCCGCCGGCGCTCCCGCCCGCTTCGGCGGGAGCGGCCACGGCTGCGGAGCCGGCCGCGGCCGTGGCCGGCTCCGGCCGGTCGTGCCCGTCCGGGCCCGCGACCACGGTCCCCACGCGCGGCCGGGCCCGTACAAGCCCCTCTTGGCGCAGGGTCGTCAGCACCTTGGTGGCCGTGGCGAGCGCGACGTTCCACTCCTGGGCGATCTGCCGGGTGGACGGGACGCGGTCACCGGGCGCGAGCTCGCCGCCGGCGATGCGCCCGCGCAGCTCGGCGGCGATGCGCAGATACGGCGGGACCGATTTTCCGGCCAAGGGACGGCCTCCTCTTCCTTGTACTAGTACACAGGCTAGCAGGGGCGATGGGGGTGCAGAGGCCCTCTGTACTAGTTCACGACTACGGGAAGCCCTTGAAATCAGCGCTTGGCAAGCGTGCGCGTACGCCGTACATTCAGTTCTGCGTACAGCGTACAGACAGTGCGTACAGGCCATCCGTACAGACCGCTCAGCGAAGGTGATCCCCCATGCAGACCGTCCTCGTCTCCGGCGCAAGCGTCGCCGGCCTCACGCTCGCCTACTGGCTCCGCCGCAACGGCTTCGCCGCGACCGTCGTCGAGCGAGCCCCCGCCGTCCGCCCCGGCGGCCAGGCGATCGACGTCCGCGGCGCCGCCCTCGGCGTGCTCGACCGGTCAGGGATCCTCGGCGAGGCCCGCGGCGCCCGCACCCGCCTGCGCGGCATGGCCATGCTCGACGGCGAAGGCAACGAGACGTGGCGCTCCACCGAGATGACCCTGAGCGGCGGCCGCCTGGACAGCCCGGACATCGAGCTGCTGCGCGAAGACCTCACGGCACTGCTGCACCGTCAGGCGCTGGACGCCGGCGTGGAGTTCGTCTACGGCGACTCCGTCACCACGCTCGACGACGGCCCGGACGGCGTACGGGTGGGCTTCGAGCGGAGCGCGGAGCGGACGTTCGGCCTTGTGGTGGGGGCCGACGGCCTGCACTCGAAGGTGCGGCGGCTGGCCTTCGGCCCCGAAGAGGACTACGTCCGCCACCTCGGCGCCTACCTGACCGTCTTCAGCGCGCCCAACTTCCTCGGCCTCGACGACTGGGAGGTCTGGCTCAACCACGAGTCCGCCGCCGGCGCCGCGACCTACTGCGTCTACCCCGTGCGCGACAACAGCGAGATCAGGGTCACCCTCGGCTTCAAGGCCGGCCCGCTCGCCTACGACTACCGCGACACCGTGCGGCAGAAGGCCCTCATGGCCGAGCGGCTGGCGCACGTGGGCTGGGAGACACCGCGGCTGCTGAAGGCCATGCACGAGGCCCCCGACTTCTACTTCGACCAGATGGCCCAGATCCACATGGACCGCTGGACCGGCGGCAGGACGGCCCTGGTCGGCGACGCCGGCTACTGCCCCTCGCCGCTCTCCGGGCAGGGCACGAGCCTGGCGCTCGTCGGCGCCTACGTCCTGGCCTGCGAGCTCGGCAAGCGGGACGGCGGCGGGCACGCCGCCGCGTTCGCCCGCTACGAGACCCGTATGCGCCCGTACGTCGCCCTCAACCAGGCCGTCGCGCACGAGAACGCCTCCGGCAACCCCTCGGAGGAGTCGATGGAGAAGGCGAAGAACGGCATCGCGCTCGACGGCTGACCCGCCGGCCCCCGGCGGCCCCGCCGTCACCCCGCCGTCCCCCTCCGCACCGGCCCCGGCATGATGGGCCCATGAGAACCCGACCTGTGCTCGTCTACGACGGCGACTGCGCCTTCTGCACCACCGCGGTGCGGTTCGCCGAGAAATATGTCCGGCCCAACTGCGCCGTCGTGGCCTGGCAGTTCGCCGCCCTGGACGAGCTGGGCGTCACCCGGGAACGGGCCGAGCACGAGCTGCTGTGGATCGCCCCCGGCGGCACCGTCCACGGCGGTGCCCAGGCCGTCGCCAAGCTCCTGCTCAGCGCGCCCGGAGCGTGGGCCGTCCCCGGCGCGGTGCTCACCCTGCCGCCGGCCCGCTGGGCCGGTCACGGCCTGTACCGCCTGATCGCGGACAACCGGCACCGGCTCCCCGGCGGAACGGCCGCCTGCGCGCTCCCCGCGGACCGCCGGCCCGGCTCCCGGTAGGCACCGCCCGCACCGGGCGGCCCGGTCCTCCTTCCGCCGTCCGGGGGAGCGCCCCGCACCCGTGTGCGCCGCCCCCGGCCCGGCGGCCGGCAAGCGCCGACGCCCCGCACGCATCACTGTGGAAGGAGAAGACGGCAGCCGCGGCGCGTCCGGCGGAAGGAGGCCCCGTTGACGGACGAACCCATGACGCGCTTCCACGAGAGCCCCGAGGACCCCTTCTCGGTCGGCACCTCGGTCTCGGCCGTGCTGGACCACCGGGGGACCGTCGTGGGATGGGGCGACCGCGCCGAGGCGCTCCTCGGCCACCGCGACGCGGACGTGCTCGGCCGGCCCGCGCTCGACGTGCTGGTGGACCCCGCCGACCGGGAACAGGTCGCGGCCGCGGCGGCCGCGTGCCTCCGGGCCTCCGGCTGGTTCGGCGTCGTGTCCGTCCGGCACCGCGACGGCCGGCGCATCCCCGTGGGCGTCCGGGCCCGCTGCGTCACCCGTGGCAGCCCCGACTGCGAATGGTTCCTGGTCGGCGCCCCCGCGCAGGACGTGGTCCAGTGGGAGACGGACCGGTCGGTCCTGGACGGGCTGTTCCGGCGCGCACCCATCGGCCTGGCCGTGCACGCCCCCGACCTCAGCATCCTGCGGGTCAACCGGGCCGTCGCCCGGATCGGCGGCATCACCACGGAGCAGGCGCGCGGCCACAGGACGGGCGACTTCATCGTGGCGGCCGACACCGAGACCGTGGAGCGCGGCCTCCAGCACGTCCTGGACACCGGACACCCGATGATCTTCACCGATCAGCCGTGCCGGCTGCTCAGCGACCCCTCCCGCATCCGTTACGTCTCCGTCTCCGCGTTCCGTATGGAGGATTCCGCAGGAAAGATCCTCGGCGTCACCCAATTGGTCGAAGACGTCACCGAACGGGAACGGGCCCGGCTCCGGCTGGCCCTGCTCAACGAAGCGGGCGCCCGCATCGGCACCACCCTGGACGTCACCACCACCGCCCGCGAGCTCGCCGAGGTCCTCGTCCCCGAACTCGCCGACTGCGTCACCGTCGACCTCCTCGACCCCGTCAGCCGCGGCGAGGAGCCCTCGCAGGACGGCTTCGGGCCCGTCCGCCGCACGGCCATCAGGACCGACACCCCGGGCGCGGAGGAGGCCCTCCACCCGCTCGGCGGCCTCATCCGTTTCGGCCCGGAGACTCCCCAGGGCCGGTGTCTCGCCGAGCAGACACCCCTCCTCGTACCGGAGCTGCGCACCCCCGAGGACCTGGACGTCGTCGCGCAGGAACGTGCCGAGCGCGCCAGGTCCCTGGGCCCCCACTCCGTCATGATGCTGCCGCTGGCCGCCCGCGGCCTCGTCCTCGGGCTCGTCACCCTCTGGCGCTCCGGCTCCCCCGAGCCGTTCGAGGAGGACGACCTCACCCTCGCGGGGGAGTTCGCCGCCCGCGCCGCCGTCTGCATCGACAACGCCCGCCGCTACACCCGCCAGCACCACGCGGCGCTCACCCTCCAAGTGCGCCTGCTGCCCGGCGAACTGCCCGAGCTGCCCGCCGCCGAGATCGCCCACCAGTACATCCCCGCGGGCGCGGTGGAAGGCGTCGGCGGGGACTGGTTCGACGTCATCCCGCTGTCCGGGGCCCGCGTCGCCCTCGTCGTCGGCGACGTGATCGGGCACGGCCTCGACGCCGCGGCCACCATGGGCCGCCTGCGCACCGCCGTCCACACCCTGGCCGAGCTCGACCTCGACCCCGACGAGGTCCTCTCCCACCTCGACGACCTCGTGCACGGCCTCGCCGCCGAACAGGAGCACAACAGCCGCGACTTCCCCCTCGACCAGGTCACCGGCGCGAGCTGCCTCTACGCGGTCTACGACCCGGTCTCCCGCTGCTGCTCCTTCGCGCGCGCCGGGCACCCGCCCCCCGCCATCGTCACCCCCGACGGGAAGGTGAGCTTCCCGGACCTGCCCGCCGGGCCCCCGCTCGGCCTCGGCGGGCTGCCCTTCGAAGCGGCCGAGCTCGAACTGCCCGAAGGCAGCCTCCTGGCCCTCTTCACCAACGGCCTCATCCAGATCCCGGCCCTCGACGTCGACGCCGCGCTCGAGCGCCTCTCGCAGGAACTCGCCCGTCCCGGCTGCCGGGTGGACGAGACGGCCAAGGCCGTCGTGGACGCCCTCCTGCCCGCCGAGCCGGCCGACGACGTCGCCCTCCTCCTGGCCCGCACCCGCGTGCTGCCGGAGCACTGCGTCGCCACCTGGACGCTGCCGGCCGATCCGCGCGCCGCCGGGCAGGCCCGCACCCTGATGTCCGACCAGCTCAGCGCCTGGGGGCTCGACGAACTGGTCTTCACCACCGAGCTCATCGTCAGCGAACTCGTCACCAACGCCTACCGCTACGCCGGCGGGCCGGTCACCCTGCGGCTCATCCGCGGCCCCCGCCTCATCTGCGAGGTCTCCGACACCAGCAACACCGCCCCCCACCTGCGCCGGGCCCGGAGCACCGACGAGGGCGGCCGCGGCCTCTTCCTCGTCGCCCAGATCACCGAGCGCTGGGGCACGCGCTACGGGCGCGAGGGCAAGACGGTCTGGACGGAGCAGCAGCTGCCGTGAAAGCACGCCCACGGCGCACCTATAGATGAGGTCTATAGGTTTCATGGGTTCCAGCTCTTGGACTCTATAGAGCCAGGTCATGCATGGTGGATCTCGTCAGCCCGACGGGCCGGCAACCACCGAAGGAGTGACCATGCAAGATCTCGCCCAGGGCGTTGCGCGTTTCCAGCGGGACGTCTACCCCGCCAAGGCGGAGCTCTTCGCCGGCCTCGCCACGACGCACCGGCCGACGACGCTGTTCATCAGCTGCTCCGACGCCCGCGTGGTGCCGGAGCTGATCACCCAGAGCGAGCCCGGCGAGCTGTTCGTCATCCGCACGGCCGGCAACCTCGTTCCCGCCTACGCGCCCCGTACGGACGGCATCGCGGCCAGCATCGAGTACGCGGTCGCCGCTCTGGGCGTCAGCGACATCGTCGTCTGCGGGCACTCCGCCTGCGGCGCGATGACCGCCTTGGCCGAAGGCCACGACCTGGGCGCCCTGCCGACGACCGCCGACTGGCTGCGCCACGCGGATGCCGCACGAGCCCGCACCACGGTCGCCGGGGTGGACGCCCTCGTGCGGAGCAATGTCCGCGCCCAGCTGGCGAATCTGGTCACCCACCCGTCGGTGGCCCGTGCCCTCGCACAGGGCACCGTCACGCTGCACGGCTGGTGTTACGACATCGGCAGCGGCACCGTCGAGGAACTCGACGTCGCGGGCCCCTTCACCGCAGCGGCCTGATCACCCGTCCGTCCCTCCCCACCACGCATGCACGCATGACTCGTCATGCGCTGCTTCTCACCCACGGAAGGAACCCCTCCCATGATCCACGCCCAGTTCGACCCCGCCACCCGTCAGGCCCTGGCCGCCAAGGCCGTTGAGGCCAAGGTCCGCAAGGACCTGTCCTGGCAGCAGATCGCCGACGCCGCGGGCCTCTCGGTCGCCTTCGTCACCGCCGCCGTCCTCGGCCAGCACCCGCTTCCCGAGGCCTCGGCCGAGGCCGTCGCCGGACTCCTGGACCTGGACGCGGACGACACGATGGTGCTGCGGACCATTCCCACCCGCGGCTCCATCCCCGGCGGCATCCCGACCGACCCGACCATCTACCGCTTCTACGAGATGCTCCAGGTCTACGGCACGACCCTCAAGGCCCTGGTCCACGAGCAGTTCGGCGACGGCATCATCAGCGCGATCAACTTCAAGCTGGACGTGAAGAAGGTCGCGGACCCCGAGGGCGGCGAGCGCGCCGTGATCACCCTCGACGGCAAGTACCTGCCGACGAAGCCCTTCTGACGAAGCCGCTCCGACCGAGCCTTCCGCGACCTGATCCTCCCCGCGACCCCCGCGCCCGGCGCTCCGCCGGGCGCGGGGGACCGCGTCACCCCAGGAGCACGCACCCCATGGACTTCATCCAGCGCACCATCGACATCGCCCGCAAGAACGTCGAGGAGGGCGGCCGCCCCTTCGCGACCGTCATCGTCAGGGACGGCGAGATCCTCGCCGAGAGCCCCAACCTCGTCGCCCAGACCTCCGACCCGACCGCGCACGCCGAGATCCTCGCGATCCGCGAGGCCTGCACCCGGCTCGGCACCGAGCACCTCACCGGCACCACCATCTACGTGCTCGCCCACCCCTGCCCGATGTGCCTGGGCTCGCTCTACTACTGCAGCCCCGACGAGGTCGTCTTCCTCACCGGGCGCGAGGACTACGAGCCCCACTACGTGGACGACCGCAAGTACTTCGAGCTGAACACCTTCTACGCGGAGTTCGCCAAGGACTGGAGCGAGCGCCGGCTGCCGATGCGCCACGAGCCGCGCGACGCCGCCACCGACGTCTACCGCGCCTGGCAGAAGCGCAACGGCGGCGAGCGCCGCGTGTCCGGGGCGCCCACCGCCTGACCTCAGCGGGGCACGGCCTCCGGCTCCTTCACCGGCTCTTCCGCCCCTTCCCCGTCCTGCGGCGCCGCGGTCCTCCCGCGGCGCCGCCGTCCGTTGAGGACGAACATCGCCAGCACCCCGGCCAGCAGCCCCCAGAACGTCGAGCCGATCCCGGCCAGGGTCATGCCCGACGCCGTGGCCAGGAAGGTGACGACCGCGGGCTCCCGCATGCGCTCGTCCGCCACGGCGGCCGTGAGGGAGGAGCCGATCGTGCCCAGCAGGCCCAGCCCGGCGATCCCCATCACCAGGGCGGCCGGCATGGCGGTCAGCAGCCAGCCCACGACACCGCCGAACAGGCCCACCGTCACGTAGAACAGGCCGGCCCAGACGGAGGCCAGGTAGCGCCTGCGGGGATCGCGGTGGGCGTCCGGGCCCGTGCAGATCGCGGCGGTGATGGCGGCCAGGTTCAGCCCGAAGCAGCCGAACGGGGCCAGCACCGCGTTGACGATCCCGGTCCAGGTCAGCAGCGGCGAGACCGGCGTGCGGTAGCCGGCGCCGCGCAGCACGGCCACGCCCGGCAGGTTCTGCGAGGCCATCGTGACCACGAACAGCGGCAGCCCCACGCCGATCAGCACCTGCCAGGAGAACTCGGGGCGCACGAAGACGGGTTCGGCGAGCGCCACGTGCAGCCCTTGCAGCCGCCACTGGCCCCGGACCGCGCTCACCGCGGCGCCCACGGCCAGCGCGCCGATCACCGCGTACCGCGGAAGCCACCGCTTGCAGGCCAGGTACACCGCGAACATCGGGAACACCACGATGACGTCCTGCTGCATCTTCGTGAACAGACCGGTGCCGAACTGCACGAGGACACCGGCCAGGAGCGCAGACGCCAGCGGCACCGGAATCCGGTCCATGACGCGCTCGAACCAGCCGGTCGCGCCGCTGACGATCACCAGGACCGCCGAGAGCAGGAACGCGCCCACGGCCTCCGCCATCGACACGCCGTGCAGGCCGGTCGCCAGCAGCGCCGCCCCCGGCGTGGACCACGCCGTGACCACCGGCGCGCGGTAGCGCAGCGAGAGCCCTGCGCAGGTGACCCCCATGCCGATGCCCAGGGCGAACATCCACGAGGTGATCTGGGCGCTGGTGGCCCCCGCCGCCTGCGCGGCGGTGATGACAATGGCCACGGAGCTCGTGATGCCGATGAGCACGGCGAGGAAGCCCGCCGTGACCGCGTCCGCGGGGGCGGCGGAGCGTACGCGCCGGGAGAGCTTGGTGAGCCTTGTGGGGCTGCTGAGTTGAGGGGTGTGCACGGTGGCGAATCCACTACAGGGGCCGGTCTTTGTCAACCGGCTTATGGAGGCACCGGGGGCACCGGACGGGGCCGGCCGCCACCGCTCGGCATCGCGCTTATCACACTTCGGGCGCGGTGTCTGGTGCCTTCGCCCCGGTTGGCCGATGGTGAAGGCAACCAAGGCTCAACTCAGGCCGGGCGACCGGCTTTTGACTGCTGCTCGGCAGGCGCCGCAGGCAGGAAGGGGGGTCATGAACTGTCCCGAATGTGGCGCGTCGACCATCAACGGTCCCGACGGGAAGTCCTCGTGCTCACAGTGTTCATGGCAGTCTGGGTGACATGGAAGAGCAGGCATGGCGCTCACACGCCGCACCCGGCGAGCCCTACTACACCACCAACACCTGTAGTGGCTGCGGGTCCGTCGTCCTCGGGGTACACGGCAGGTGGACGTGTGCCTCGTGCGGGACCTGCAGCCCGTACCAGGAGCCTCCCGAGGGCTGGGCCTCGGAGATCGCTCCGGAAGGGAAGGGCGGCACCGGCCAGGGGTGCGACGACCCCCAGGCCAGACGCTAGGGACCTGCGGCCGGACGTGGCCCGTGCGGCTCTCACGCCGCCAGGCCGACCGGCTCTCCTATGCGTTCCGCGGCGGTGCGCCAGGCGCTGGTCACCGCCGCGTGGGCACGCACGGTGGCCGACGCCCGGTCGCCGCTCAGCCGGACGGGTGCGCCGATGTGCACGTGCAGGGCCGGCCGGCGCACGGGCGCGGTGACCAGTCCGGCGAGCTGCTTGGGGCGGCTGCCGGAGGTGACGCGCCGGGCCCCCGCCTGGCCGAGCGGCACGACGGGGGCGCCGGTGGCGAGGGCGAGGTGGGCGAGCCCGCCGCGGAAGGGGCGGGGCGCCGCCTCGCCCGCGTCCTTGCGGCGGGGTACGGCGCCCTCCCCGTAGATGAGCACGAGCCGCCCGTCCGCGAGCGCGGCCGCCGCGCCGTCGAGGGCCTGCACCGCCCGCGGGTCGTTGCGGTGGACGGGCACGAAGCCCTCGCGGGTGAGCATCCGTCCGAGCAGCGGGATCCGCCACAGCCCGGCGGCGGCCAGGACGACGGGCGCCGCCCCCAGCCGGTGGAGCGCGGCGAGCACCACCGCGGGGTCGGCCAGCGAGGTGTGATTGGCCGCGATGATGCTGCCGGGCGCCAGCGCGGCGCCGGCGTCGGACGTGACGGTGAGCCGCCCGAGGGCGGGCACCACGGCGGAGGCCAGCCGGCCGAGCATCCGCCTCAGCCGTTCTGCGGCTTCTGCGGCTTCGCCTCGCTGGGCCGTACGATCACGAAGCCCTCGCCCTCCAGCTTGAGCTGGACGGCCTCGCCCGAGCCGCCGCGCAGCATCGAGCCCAGGCTCTGGGAGCGGTGCAGCGAGGTGCGCAGGGCGGTGGACCAGCCGACGACGGCGTCGGTGTCCACGTACACCGGGGCCTGCGCGGAGACGGGGATGACGATGGGGTTGCCCTCGCACATCACCCCGAGCTTGCCCTGGCCGGTGAAGACGGAGTTGAAGAGCCCGCCGCCCGTCATGCCCGCGCCCTTCACGGTCTGGATCTCGTAGGACAGGGTCGGGTCGAAGCACAGCACGTTGCGGCCGTTGAGGGTGAGGCTCTCGCCGGGCGCTATCTCGACGATGAAGCAGTTGGCCGCCTCGTGCGCGAACCAGACCTCGCCGCGGCCCCGCACGGTCATCAGGGCGAGGCCCTCGCCGGTCACGGCGCGCTTGAGGAAATTGCCGACGCCCTGGCCGTGCTTCTCGAACTGAAGGTCCCCGCGGTAGGCGACCATCGAGCCCTGGCGTGCGTAGCACTCGCCGTCGACCGCGTAGACGATGGACTTGGCGTTGTGGACGGCCATGCCGGGGGCGGTGGCCGGCTTGGCCATGTTCTGGTGGGCGAAGAGGTCGCTGTGCATGAACCGCATGATCACCCATGGACAGGCCGGGAGGCAACGGCGCGAACCGGGACGGCCGGCGCGGGCGGACACGCCCCGGGGGCGCCGTCCGTGCCACCGGTGGCCGTCGCCGTGGCCGTGACGGTCACGCTCGCCGTGCACGTGGCGGCGACGGCGCTGCCGGCGAGCGTGAGGGCGGTGAGGAGCGCCGCGCCGGTACGGCGGAGACCGGTGAGAGCTGCGGGGCGAGTGTCCATGACGGTGTCCTTTGCGGAGGCGGAGGCGGATGGGGTGACGGAGGGGGAGAAGGAGCTCAGAAGCGGGAGGCGAAGCCCTGGATGGTCTTGGACCGGTCCTTCAGCACCGGCCCCGCGCCCGTCCACGCGTAGTACTGCCGGGCGATGCTGTCGCTGTGGTAGCCGGTGTTGCCCTCGACGGTCGTGACCCGCGTGCCGGAGACGGCGGCCACGACGCCGACGTGCCCGGCGGTGCCCCGGCCCGCCCAGACCAGCACGTCGCCCGGCTTCGGCGGACGGCCCGCCGCGTACGGGTGCCAGCGGTGGCCGACGCCGGTGCGCCAGGCCCGGCTGCTGCCCGGGTCCGCGGGCACGCCGCGCCGGCCCCACATCGCCTCTGCGAAGAAACCGCACCACTGGCTGTGGTTCGGGTTCCGCGCGAAGTCGTTGTACTCGTTCATGTTGGCGTTGCTGCTGCCCTTGCCCAGGTAGTTGGTGTCCCGGTCCGGGCGGCCCGGCACGCTGCGGAGCACGGGGCCGCCGCGCTTGAGGCGGAAGCGCTTGGGGGTGGTGAGGGCGTCGGTGGTGCGGTCGACGATCCGCTGCCGTTCGGCGGCCTCGTCCACGGCCGCGTCGACGGCGTCGTCCACGCCCTCGTCCACCGCGTCGGGCCCGGCGTCTGTCCCGGGCTCGGGGTCGGTGCCGGCGCGGGTGCCGGAGTGGGCGGCGAAGGGCGGTGCGGCGAGGGCCGGTGCGGTCGTGACGCCGATGAGGGCCGGGAGCGCGGTGGTGAGGAACAGGAGCGCGGCGGTGACCGGAGCGATGACGTGGCGGTTGTCCATGGCGGTTCCCTGTCGCGGACTCGGAGGAATGCACTGCATGGGGTGGGTTCGTCCCGTTTCCCATGATTCGAGTCTCGGAGCGGGGCAGCCGTGCGGAACAGGGGTTGTCCGTTGCCTCGGTGGACGAGGCGGCGGGCAACCGCCCCCCACCGGCCGTGATGCGCAAGTGGGGGAGGGGCTGCCTGAGGGAGCGTCAGGGGCGGAGTGTCAGGGGCATCCGGGGGCGTACGGCACGTCCGGCAGGAGGCGCTCCCAGAGCCGCCGGTCCGTGGCGCTGCCCAGCGCCCGGCACGTGCGCGCGAGGACGCCGGGCACGTCCAGGTCCCACCAGCGCACCGTGCCGTCCTCCGCCACGGACACCACCGGCCCGTCGTCGCCGAGGAAGGCCGCGGAGCGGACGCGGCCGGTGTGGCCGGTGAGCGTCAGCAGCGGCCGGCCGGTGGCCGGGTCCCAGATCCGTACGGTGTTGTCGCGGCCGGTGCTCACCAGCCGGGTGCCGGCCGGGTTGAAGGCCACCGAGGTGACGGGGCCGGTGTGCCCGGCGAGGGTGCGCAGGCTCCTGGTGCTCGCAGGGTCCCAGAGCTTGACGGTGTGGTCGCGGCCGGCCGTGGCCAGCATGCCGTGCCCGTCCGCGGCCAGGCCCAGGACGGTGTCCTCGTGCTCGGCCAGCCGGCGCAGCTCGCGGCCGTCGGAGAGCCGCCAGATCCGGGCGGTGTTGTCGAGGCTGCCGGTGGCGAGGGTCGCCCGGTCGAGGAACAGCACGCGGTAGACGGCGTCGTCGTGGCCCACCAGCGACTGCTCCGCCAGCGCCCCGTCCCCGGCGAGCCGCCACACCTTCGCGCTGTGGTCCTCGCTCGCCGTCGCGAGGGCCCCGGCGTCCCCGGGGCGGAAAGCCACCGAGGTGACCGCCCGCTCGTGGGCCCGCCAGCGGTGGACCGGCCGCCGGGGGTCGGCGGTGCGCCACACGGTGGTGGTGCCGTGCTCGTCGCCCGCCGCGAAGAGCGCCCCGTCGGGGCTGAACGCCACCGCGCGCACCGGCTCCTGTCCCGCCGTCACCGTGCGCAGGCCGCGGTCGGCGGTGCGCAGCAGCCGCACGGTGCCGTCCCGGCCCGCGACGGCGAGGAGGGAGCGGTCCGGGCTGAGGGCCCCGTCCTGCCAGGCCGAGCCCGGCAGCGGGGTGGTGACGGCGGCCTGCGGGGTCCACAGGCGCACCGAGCCGTCCTCGCCGGACGTCGCCAGCGTGCGGCCGTCGGGGGAGTAGGCGATGCCGTGGACGGGGCCGATGTGGCTGGCGAGCTGGGCGACGCGGCGGCCCTCGGCGATGTCCCAGATGCCGGCGGTGTCGTCCTGGCTGGCCGCGGCCAGCTGCCTGCCGTCCGGCGAGAACGCCACACCGAACACGGAGTCGGAAAGACCTTCGAGGGCGGCTTCCCGCCGGCCGGTCCGGGTGTCCCACAGGCCGATGCGGTCCTGCCACTCGCCGGTGGCCAGCCGGCGCCCGTCCGGCGAGAAGGCCAGGGCCCGCACGCGGCCGAACTCCCGGGTGCCGACGACCCTCGCGCGCCCGCCGGGCACGTCGAGCAGCCACACCCGCCCGTCCCGGCCGGCGGCCGCCACCTGCCGGCCGTCGCCGCTGACGGCCACGGCGTACAGCAACCCCAGGCCTGCGTCCCGCACTTCCGTACGGGGCCGGCCGCCGCCCAGGTGCGTCAGCCGTACCGTGCCGTCCTCGCCCGCCGAGGCCAGCAGGTCCCCGCGGTCCGAGAGGGCCACGCCGCGGACGGCGCCGCCGTGCCTGCTCGCCCCGGGCAGGGCGAGCGGTGCGGGGCGGCCGCCCGCACGGTCCTGGAGCGTCACGGCGCCCGCCTCGTCGCCCCACGCGACCGTGCCGCGGACCCGCGCCGCGGCCAGCGCCCGGACAGCGGCCCCGGTCGCCGTCACCGCCGCCTGCCGGTGCGTACCGGCGTCCCACTCCCGTACGGTCGCGTCCGCGCCCGCCGACAGCAGCCGTTTCCCGCCGGGCAGCCAGGCCACGGCAAAGGCGCGCCCGCGGTGGCCGGTCAGCCGCCCGGCGTACGGCAGCGCCTGCGTGCTCAGCACGGCGCTGGCCGCGGCCGCGGTGTGGGCGTCGCGCCACGCGCCCGTCGCGAGGAGCATCGCCACCTCGGGGCGGGGCGCGCCGCCCGCGACGGCGCGGAAGGCCAGCTCCTGGGAGTGGGCCACGTGCCGCTCGGCCTCCGCCCGCAGGCTCTGGTGCACCGACGTCGCCCCGCCGGCCAGCGTGAGCACCAGCAGCACGGCCAGCGACACCAGCAGGCGGCGGAGGCGGCCGGCCCGGCGGCGTTCGGTCTCCCGCTCGGCCGCGGCCAGCGCCGTCGCCGCGTCCAGGAACGCCCGCTCGGCCCGGCCCACGGCGGCCAGGGGATGCCCGGCCACGTCGCGGGCGGCCGCCAGCCTGCTGCCCCGCGGCAGCAGCGCGGGGTCGCGCCCCTCCGCCTCCCACTGCCCGGCCGCCGCGCTGAGCTGCTGCAAGCCGTGCAGCGCCGCGGCGTCGGCCTCGATCCACCCGTGCAGCCGCGGCCACGCCCGCAGCACCGCCTCGTGGGCCAGCGTGACCCGGTCGGCGTCGACGGACAGCAGCCGCGCCCGCGTGAAGGCCTCCACGACCTCCAGCGCCGCCCCGGCCTGCGCGCCGAGGTCCCGCGACAGCCGCTCCTGCGACACCCTCCGGCGCGCGGACCGCCCGTCCTGGTCGACCCGTACGAGCTGGAGCAGTACGGCCCGCGCGGCGTCCCGGCAGCCGGGGGACAGCCGCCCGTACGCCCGTTCCGCCGTCGCCGCGACGGCCCCGGCGATGCCGCCCGCCTGCTGGTAGCCCTCGACGGTCAGCAGCCTGCCGCGGCGCCGCTGCCACGTCGCCAGCAGGGCGTGGGACAGCAGCGGCAGCGCACCGGGCTCGTACGCGCCGCCGTCCTCCCCGCCGCTCTCCCCCTGACCGTCGCCGCCCGCCCCCAGATCGCGCAGGATCAGCTCGGCCAGGCCCGGCTCCAGCTCCAGGCCCACCGCCTGCGCCGGCCGCACCACGGCCTCCCGCAGCTCCTGCGCCCGCATCGGCTCCAGGGGCAGCTGGCCCGTGCGCAGCGCGGCCGCCAGCTCGGGGAACGCCAGGCACTTGCCGTAGAAGTCGGCCCGCATGCCCAGGATCACCAGCGCCGCGGAGCCGCCGCGGCCGCCCGCGTGCTCCGGGACCGTCGCCAGCGCGTGCACGGCGCGGACGAAATCCGCGCGCTCCCGGGCGTCCGGGCACAGCGTGAAGACCTCCTCGAACTGGTCGACGACGAGCACGGCCCGCTTCGGGGCTGCCGTCGCACCGTCCGGATCCGCTCCGCCCGGCCGCCGGTTCGCCTGCCGGGGGCGGCGGTTGAGGGCGGCGTGCGCGGCCCGGGCCAGGGCCTCCGCCCCGCCGCCGGCCAGTGCCCGGCGCAGGTGGTCCCGGTCCGCCCCGGAGGCGTCCGCCAGCCGGGCCAGGAGCTCCCCGACCGGCTGCTCGCCGGGGTGCATCGTCACCACCGGCCAGCGGCTCGACCCGGGCACCGGCAGCACGCCGCGCCGCAGCTCGGGCACCAGCCCGGCGTGCAGCAGCGACGTCTTGCCCGTGCCCGACGCCGCGACCACGGCGACCGGCCCGGAGCCGTCCAGGCGCTCGGTCAGCTGACGGACGAGCGCGGCCGTCGCCCGGTCCCGGCCGAAGAACCAGCCCGCGTCGGCGGCGTCGAAGGCGGCCAGGCCGCGGTACGGGCACACCTCCAGCAGCCCGGAGCGCGCCGTCCGGCGTCCGCCGTCCGGCTCCGGCACCAGGCGGGTCAGCGCGCCGCCGGCCCCGAGGACCTCCTCGCACCGCCGGGCCACCTCCGGCGTCATCGGCTTCTCGCCGGTCTCGACCCGGCTCAGATAGCCCTTGGTGTAGTGCACGAGCCGGGACAGCCCGGCCAGCGACATGCCCCGCTGCTGCCGCAGCCGGCGCAGCTCCTCGCCGGGGGCGACGGCCGTCGAGGGGGAAGGGCCGCCCTGGTCACGGCCGTCTCCGCGTGGGTGCACGGTCCCCCCCCACCCTTCCGTTCTCCGTCTTCCGTACTTCCCGTCCGAGCCCGCCGGCAGGTCGTTTCGTTTCGCTCAGGCCTGCATAGCGGCCCGGGGGAGGCAGGCCCACCCATCGGGGCGACAAAACAGCCCAACGAGTGACTAAATGCCCAGGTTTCGGGAGGGAGAGTGGGTTTTCGGAGCGGTGCGGGTACGGGGGTGCGCCGGGTTCCGGGCCTTCCGGGGAGCGTCAGCGCCGGCCGGGCATCCCCGCCGAGGCGTTGTAGCGCAGCAGGTAGGCGGCGAAGCGGTCGAGGTCGGCGCCGTCCCAGTCGCCGAGGCGCTCCCGGAAGGCGTCGCGGCGGTTGGCGGCGACCTGGGCGAGCGTCTCGGTGCCGCGGGCCGTCAGGTGCAGCACCTGGGCGCGCTGGTCCTCGGGGGCGGGCCGCCGCTCGATCAGGCCGAGCCGTTCCAGGGCCGCGATCTGCCGGCTGACCGTGGACTTGTCCAGCAGGTAGTGCGCCGCCAGGTCCGTGGCGCGGCATCCGCCCTGCTCCTCCAGGTGGGCGAGGAGGGTGTACGAGACCAGCGACAGCTCGGGGTGCAGGCGGGCCGCGGCGGCCCGGGCGCGGCGGGCGAAGGCGGTCAGTTCGCGCTGGATCGTCTCCAGGGACGCGTCACGGTCGGGCACGGCACTTCCTTTCGGGTCTGGTTGTATAGTACAACTTAAGAGTGAAGTTGTATAAGTCAACTATTTTCCAGGGAGTCGACGAAGCACCATGGGACCCGACACCCGCGGCGCGCTGCGCCACGTACTGACCCACCTGCTGACCCCGCTGCTGATGTGCATCGGCATGGGCCTCGCCTACCTCGGCGCGTTCTCGCAGCCCACGCCGCACGACCTCCCCGTCGCCGTCGTGGGGTCCGGGCCGGGCGCGAGCACCCTGGCGCGCGGCATCGCCGACAAGGCGGGCGACAAGCTCGCCGTCCGCACCGTCGCCGACCGCGACGCCGCCGTCAGCGCCCTCCGCCACCAGGAGGTATTCGGCGCCTACGTGCCCGACCGGCACGCCCCCGAGCTGCTGGTCGCCACGGCCGGCTCCGACACCACCGCCGTGGCCGTGCAGAAGGTCTTCACGCCCGTCGCGGCCCGCACCGGCGCCCCGCTCAAGGTGACCGACGTCGCGCGGCCCGCCGACGGCGACCCGACCGGCCAGGGCATCTTCTTCCTGCTGGTCGCGCTCAGCATCGGCTCGTACGCCTCCGTCGCCGTGCTCGGCGCCGCGGGCGCCACCCTGCCGATGCGGCTACGGGCCGCGCTGGCGGTGGCGACGTCGCTGGTCGTCAGCGTCTTCGGCGCGGTCCTGGCCGGGCCCGTCTTCCACCTCGTCGACCACGGCCTCGCCGGCCTGTGGGGCATGGCCTGGGCCTACTCGGCCGGCATCCTCCTCGTCGGCGTCGGGCTGCACACCTTCCTCAAGCGCTGGACGACGCTGGGCATGATGGTGCTCTTCGTGATGCTCAACTTCACCAGCGCGGGCGGCGTGTACCGGCCCGAGCTGCAGAACGGCTTCTTCGCCGGGCTGCACTCCTTCTGGAACGGCGCCGGCTTCGTCGAGGGCACCCGCAGCCTCGTCTACTTCGACAGCAACGGACTCGGCGGGCACGTGGTGACGCTGGCGCTGTGGCTGCTCGTGGGCATGGCCGTGACCGCCGCCGCGTGGTACGCGGAGACGCGCAAGCGCCGGCCGGCGGCGAAGCACCGGGACGCCGGGCCCGCGGCGGAGGAGGAGATGGAGGAGACGGTCGGGGTGTGAGGCACCCCGGCCCCGGGCCGGGCGCGGGGCCCGGTCCGGCGGCCGGAGCTCCTACAACGGCCACCCGTACATCGGCGACCGCCGGGGCTCGGGCGCCGCCCCCACCGCGGCGACGTCGTGCTCCGCGGTGTGCAGCAGCTGCTCGCCGAGGTCGCGCAGGGCCCGGCCGGCCGCGAACTCGTCGCCGATCTCCGGGATGTCCCTGTCGCCCGGCGCGCACGTCGCCGCCCCGCGGCCCGTGACGGTCGTCGTCCCGGTGTCGAGCGTGGCGCGGGCCCTCGTCCTGCCCTCGGCGTCCTCGACCAGGTCGACGTGAACGTTCCACTCCACTGTGTGCGGCATGGCCGGCTCCTCTGCTGCCTTCTGCTCGCGTCTCCCTCCAGCTTCGCCCCACCGCGGACGCTTCCGCGAGCCCTGGCGGCCCGGCCCCGGCGGGACCAAGCTGGAGGGGAGCACGCCGCACGGGAGACAGCCTTGGGGACACCGACGGGCAACGCCATCGACATCGTCTCGCTGACCAAGCGCTACGGCCGCACGGTCGGCGTCGAAGGCCTCGACATCAGCGTCGCCGAGGGCGAGGTCTTCGGCTTCCTCGGGCCCAACGGCGCGGGCAAGACCACCACCATGCGCTGCCTCGTCGGCCTGCTGCGGCCCACGGAGGGCAGCGTCCGCGTCCTCGGCCGCGACCCGGTCGCCGAGCACCTGAGCCTCGCCCCGTGCCTCGGCTACCTCCCCGGGGAACTGCGGCTCTACCCCGAGCTGACCGGCCGCGAGACCCTGCGGCTGCTCGCGACGCTGCAAGGCGCCCCCGCGCCCCGCCAGGAGGAGCTGTGCGCGCGCCTGGAGCTCACCGGGGCGGACCTCGACCGCACCGTGCGCGCGTACTCGCGCGGCATGAAGCAGAAGC
Organism: Streptomyces sp. SCA2-17; assembly: GCF_044336695.1. NCBI lineage: Bacteria > Bacillati > Actinomycetota > Actinomycetes > Kitasatosporales > Streptomycetaceae > Streptomyces > Streptomyces sp. SCA2-17. The sequence continues at coordinate 182,043 of NZ_CP117521.1, read as the reverse complement.
TCGGCCTCGTCCAGGCCCTCCAGCACGAACCCGAACTCGTCGTCCTCGACGAGCCCACCGAAGGCCTCGACCCGCTCGTCCAGGAGACCTTCTACGCCCTCCTGGCCGAGCTCGGCCGCTCCGGCCGCACCGTCCTGCTCTCCAGCCACGTCCTGCCCGAGGTGCAGCGGACGTGCCGGCGGGTGGCGATCATCCGGGCCGGCCGCCTGGTGACCACCGCGACCGTCGCCGCCCTGCGCGAGGCCCGGGCCCGCAAGGTGCGGCTGACCTTCGCCGACGGCCTCGGCCGGCGGCCCCTCGGCGCCGCCGACCACTGGTCGCCCGACTGGCACGGCGACCAAGCCGTCCTCATGATCCCCCCGGACCGCACGGTCGCCGCCCTCCGCGAGCTCCTGGCCCTGCCGGTGCGGGACGTCACCGTCGAGGAGGCCGGCCTGGACGAGGCGTTCCTCGACCTCTACCGCAGCACCGCGCCCGCGCAGGAGCCGCCGCCATGACCGGCCGCCGGTTCCGTTCCTCCGGCTTCCCTCTCATGAGGCTGGCCCTGCACCGCCGCCGCCGGATGATCGCCGCCCTCACCCTCGGCATGGCCGTCTTCGAGGCCCTCATCGTCGTGATCACGACCACCGTGTCGGCGGAACAGATCTTCGGCGCGGGCGGGCGCAACCCGCCGGGTGCGTTCAAGGCGTTCAGCGGCTCGAACGGCGACGTGTCGATCGCCAGCTACCCCGGCCTGCTGGGCGCCGGGCTCACCCACCCGTTCTGGATCGCCCTGCAGCTGACCGCCATCGGCTCACTGGCCGCCGCCGCGGTCGCCGCCGACGTCGAGGCGGGCACCGTCGAGCTGCTCATGGTCCGGCCGGTGTCCCGGGCCCGGCTGCTGGCCGAGCGGACCGGCGCGCTCGTCCTGGTCTCCCTGCTGCTCAACGCGGCCGCGACGCTCGCCGTGGCCGCGGGCGTCGCGCTGTCGCCGGACCTGCACGCGGACGTCCCGCTCAGCGGCGTCTTCGCGGCCGGACTGCTGGGCTTCGGCTTCTGCCTGTGCCTGACCGGGCCCGCGCTGGCCGTCTCCGCCGCGGGCCGCAGCCGGGCGCACGTCGTCGGAGCGACCATCGCCTTCGGCGCCGTCGGCTTCGCGGTCAACTTCGTCGCCCTGGCCTGGTCGAAGGCGGCGCCCCTGCGCTTCGTCAGCCCCTTCCACTACTACGCGCCGGGTGACGTGCTCGCCCACGGCTCCGTCCCCTGGGGTCAGTTCGCGGTCCTCGCCGGTGTCGGTGCCGCGGGCATCGCCCTGGCCTTCCGCCTCCTGGCGCGCCGCGATCTGGCCCCGTGACGCGCTCCTGGTGGAACGGCGGCCCCGGCCGCAGACTTGGCGCATGGAGCAGATGGTGTCGGTCAGAGACGGTGAGGTCTGGGCGGACGACTCGGAAGGGGGAGGGGGCGGCCCGCGGGCGGGCGGCCTGCCGCTGGTGCTGCTGCACCCCGGTGTCGGGGACTCGCGGATCTGGGACCCGGTCCTCCCGCGCCTCGTGGAGCGGCACCGGGTCATCCGCTTCGACGTGCGCGGGTACGGGCGGTCCCCGGCGCCCACGGCGACGTACTCCCTGGCGGAGGACCTGGCGGCGGTCCTCGACCACTTCGGCCTGAGCCGGGCCGCCCTGGCCGGCTCCAGCATGGGCGGGGGCGCCGCCGTGAACCTCGCGCTGGCCGACACCGCGCGGGTCGCGGCGCTCGCGCTGCTGGTCCCGGACGTGACGGGCTACGAGGGGCTCGCCTCGTCCGCCTTCATGGCCGAGGTCGAGCGGCTGGCCGGCGCGGGCGACATGGACGGCCTGGTGGCCCTCACCCTGCGGGCCTGCGGCGCCGCGGGCCGGGACGGCGACGCGGAGGCCGCGGCCCACCTGCGGTCGGCGATCCCGGCGTGGTTCACCAACTACCCCTACCAGGTGCCGGACGCACCCGCCTTCGACCGGCTCGGCGAACTGTCCGTGCCGTGCGTGCTGGCCCTCGGCGAGAAGGACCGCCCCGAGGTGATCCGCTGCAACGAGGAAATGGCGGCCCGCATCCCCGGCTGCCGCCTGACCAGACTGCGGGACAGCGACCACTTCCCGACCCTCCGCGAACCGGAAGCGGTGGCCCGCCTGATCCTGGACTCCTGCGAGGACGCGAGCTGACGGTGCGGGCGCCCCTGAAGTTCCCGGCGAGGGGGGCACCCTCCGTGAGCCCATGGCCGTACCCGGCCGGTAGAATCGCGTTCCCACAGCGGTAGCTGCGCCGCACGTCGGTCAGGAAGAGGTTCGTCCATGGACGGCGAGAAGCGGGCGGAGCGCCAGATCGCCCTCCGAGTGCTGGTCTACGTGTTCATCACGCACCTCTTCGCCGGCTTCATCTGGCTGCTCTTCTACCTCGGCGGGCACGCCGACCAGTGATCGTCCGCGGCCCCGAAGGGGCGCGGGGAACTGCGCGACCAGCCCCCACCGGCCCGCAGATGACGCACTCCACTTCCCGCTCCCGCGCAGCGCTTAGCCGGCCCCGCCCCCGAGCAGCTTCTCCGGAGTGATCGGCAGGTCCCGTACCCGCACCCCCGTCGCGTGGTGGACCGCGTTCGCGACCGCCGCCGCCGTGCCGACGATGCCGATCTCGCCGATGCCCTTGCTCCCCATCGGGTTGAGCAGGGGATCGGTCTCGTCGATCCAGTGCGCCTCGATGCCGTGGATGTCCGCGTGCGTCGGCACGTGGTACGAGGCGAGGTCCCGCTCGGCGAAGTCGCCGAACCGCGGATCCATGGTGCTGCCCTCCAGCAGCGCCATGCCCACCCCCATCGTCATCCCGCCGATGAACTGGCTGCGGGCCGTGCGGGCGTTGAGGATCCGGCCCGCGGCGAAGACGCCGAGGAGGCGGCGTACCCGTACCTCCCCGGTGTCCGTGTCGACCGTCACCTCCGCGAACTGCGCGCCGAAAGACGCCATCGCGTGCGGCGGATCGGAAGGGATGTCGTCCGTGGTGTCGGCCGTGGCGGTCAGGCCGCCGGGCGGCACCGTGCCGCCGTGCCCGTCGACCCTCTCGATCAGCGTGCGGCAGGCCTTGTGCACGGCCCACCCCCACGAGCCGGTGCCCCCGGAGCCCCCGGCGAGCCACGCCGAGGGCAGGTCGCTGCTGCCGATCTCGACGGCGACCCGGTCGAGGGCCACGCCGAGCGCCTCGGCCGCGATCAGCGCGACGACGGTGCGGGCGCCCGTGCCGATGTCGGTGGCGTTGATCCGGACCCGGTAGCGGCCGGCCTCGTTGACGTGCGCCTCCGCGGAGGACGGCATGTGGAAGACGGGGTAGTAGGAGGAGGCCACCCCGGTGCCGACGAGCAGCCGCCCCTCGGCGCGCGAGCGCGGCCGGGGATCGCGCGCGTCCCAGCCGAAGCGGCGCGCCCCCTCGCGCAGGCACTCCACGAGGTGCCGGCTGCTGTACGGCTTCCCGCTGTCCGGTTCGGACGCGGAGTCGTTGCGCACCCGCAGCTCGACGGGGTCGACCCCGGCGGCGTACGCGAGCTCGTCCATCGCGCACTCCAGCGCGTACATCCCGGGGGCCTCGCCCGGTGCCCGCATCCACGACGGGCTCGGGACGTCGAGCGCGGCGACCCGGTGCGTGGTGCGGCTGTTCGGCGAGACGTACATGGCGCGCGACGGGGCCGCCGCCTGCTCCACGAACTCCCGCACGGTGGAGGTGTGCGTGGTGACCTCGTGCGCGAGCGCGCTGATCGCACCGTCCTCGCCCGCCCCGAGCCGCAGCCGCTGCACGAGCGGCGCCCGGTGGCCCACGACGGCCGCGAGCTGGGCCCGCGGCAGCGCGAGCCGGACGGGCCGGCCCGTGTGCCGGGCGGCCATCGCGGCCAGCACGACCTGCGGGCGGGGCGTGCCCTTGCAGCCGAAGCCGCCGCCCACGTGCTCGGCGACGACCGTGATCCGCTCCTTGTCCATGCCGAACACCTCGGCCAGCGCCTCCTGCACGGCATTCGCGCCCTGGCAGGAGTCGTACGCGACGAGCCGGCCGTCCTCCCAGCGGGCCGTCGTGGCGTGCGGCTCCATGGGGTGGTTGTGCAGGGCGCGCGTCGTGTACGTGGCGTCGACGCGCACGGGCGCGCTCGCGTACGCACCGTCGAAGTCGCCCCGCTCCCGGCTGCCCGGGATCCCGGGGTTGACCACGTCGGGGGCGAAGAGGCGCGGGTGGCCGGGCGTGAGCACGACGTCGTGGTCCTCGGGCGCGTACGAGACGCGCACCGCGGCCGCCATGGCCCGGGCGGCCTCCGTCGTGTCGGCGACCGCCAGCGCCACGTACCAGCCGCGGTGCGGCACCCGGTCGTCCTGCAGCACCAGCAGGGCGCCGTCTTCCGTCTCCTTCAGGCGCGGCGCGTTCTCGTGCGTCAGGACGGCCACGGCGCCGGGCTCGGCGAGCGCCGCGTCGGCATCGATCGCCACGACCCTGCCGCGCGGGACCGTGGCGGGGACGGGCCACGCGTACGCCATGCGGGGCGGCGCGTGCTCGGCGGCGTACCGGGCCGTGCCGGTGACCTTCTCGCGGCCTTCGAGCCGTACGGGTCCAGGAGTGCTCATGATCCGTTCCCCTCCCCGGCCGGCGCGGCGAGATCGCCGAGCATCCGTACCGCCAGGTTCCGGGCCAGCCGCACCTTGAAGCCGTTCTCGCGCAGCGGCTCGGCCGCCGCCAGCTCGGCCTCCGCGGCCCGCGCGAACGACTCCTCCGTGGCCGGGGCGCCGCGCAGCGCCTCCTCCGCCACCCGCGCCCGCCACGGCTTGTGGGCCAGCCCCCCGAAGGCCAGCCGGACGTCCTCCACGGCTCCGGCGCGCACGTCGAGCACCGCGGCGACGGAGGCGAGCGCGAAGGCGTACGAGGCGCGGTCGCGCGCCTTCCGGTACGCCGAGCGCCCCGGGGGCGGCGCCGGCAGCCCGACGGCCACGATGAGCTCGGCGGGCTCGATGACCGTGTCGCGGTGCGGTTCGTCGCCGGGCAGCCGGTGGAAGTCGCAGAGCAGCACGCTGCGTTCGCCGCCGGGGCCGCGCAGGTGCACGACCGCGTCGAGCGCCGCGAGGGCCACGGCCATGTCGGAGGGGTTCGTGGCGACGCACATCGGCGAGTGGCCGAGCACGGCGAGGTCGCGGTGGACGCCCTCGCGGGCGGGGCAGCCGCTGCCCGGCTCCCGCTTGTTGCACGGCTTGGCCACGTCCTGGAAGTACAGGCAGCGGGTGCGCTGGAGGAGGTTCCCGCCCGTGGTGGCCGTGTTGCGGATCTGCCCGGAGGCGCCCGCCAGCACCGCCTGGGACAGCGCGGGGTAGCGGGTCCGCACGGCGGGGTGGGCGGCGAGGTCGCTGTTGCGGACGTTCGCGCCGATGCGCAGCCCGCCGTCCGGCGTCTCCCGGACCTCCGTGAGCGGCAGCCGCCCGATGTCCACCAGCAGACCGGGGGAGGCGACCCCCAGCTTCATCAGGTCCACCAGGTTCGTGCCGCCGCCGAGGAACATCCCGCCGGGCGAGGCCGCGACGGCCGCGATCGCCTCGTCGACGCCGCCGGCGCGCTCGTACGCGAACGTCTTCACCGCGTCACGTCCTCGATCGCCGCGACGATGTTCCCGTACGCGCCGCACCGGCACAGGTTCCCGCTCATCCGCTCGCGGATCTCCTCGGGGGAGAGGGCGACGGGTGCATCGGAGGGCGCCGCCCCGACGGGCGGTGTCACCAGGGACGGCGCGCCCGCGCCCGCCTCGGCGATCATCCCCAGCGCGGAACAGAGCTGCCCCGGCGTGCAGTAGCCGCACTGGAACCCGTCGCGCTCCAGGAACGCCTCCTGGAGCGGGTGCAGCGCGTTCCCTTCGGCCAGGCCCTCCACGGTGGTGACCTCCGCACCGTCGTGCGCGACGGCCAGCAGCAGACAGCTGTTCGTACGCCGCCCGTCGACCAGCACCGTGCACGCCCCGCACTGCGCGTGATCGCACCCCTTCTTGGCCCCGGTCAGCCCCAGGTGCTCCCGCAGCGCGTCGAGCACGGTCGTCCGGTGATCGAGGTCCAGGCTGTGCTGCACACCGTTGACACGCAGCGTCACGGTGGAGGTGGTCTCCGGTGGCTCCACGGCGCCTCGCCTTCCCAGTTCTCCCGCCGGCACCGTCACGAAGTCCCCGCTCCCCGCACCGGCTAACGCCCCGGCGCCGCGGTACACCCGTTCGCTTCAGGCGGGCTGGGCTGGATGGATCTCAGGCGAGGACGCCGACGCGGGAGGCGAGTCGTCGCGCCGTCCCCGCCACCCTCAGACCTCCTGCGCCGCCTCCCCGTGCCACGCCCCCGTGACCGCCGCGACGACCACCGAGCCGATGACGATCAGGCGGTGGGTCAGCGCGTCGAGCTGCTGCCGCTGGGCGGGCGGGAGGTGCCAGTCCTCCCACCACGTGACCTGCTCCTGCGTGCGGGGCGTGGGCGACTCGGCCGCCCAGGCGTCGCGCAGATGGGCGGCGAGCGGGGTCACGGCGCGGGCGTGCTCGGCGTAGGCCGAGATCAGGGCCGTCATATGACTGGCCGGCAGGTGGCTGTACCACTGGTTGCGGAGGTTCTCGGCGAGGGCCGCCACGTCCTCCAGCCACAGCACGTGCTGGGTGATCCACCCCTGCGGGTCGGCGCTGCGCGGCATGTCCGGCAGCAGGCGCGGCTCCAGCGCGTCGCGGTGGGCGAGGAACGTCCGGCCGAGGGCCAGCTCGTCGTCGTGGGGCATCCAGACGCGCTCGCCCAGGGCGACCGCGGCGGCATCGACAGCATCAACAGGATGGGTCATTTGATCACTTTACGGGTCTGAACGGAGCGCTCCGCACGCCCCTGCCCGGGCGTACGCGGCCGTTGGGTGGACGGGGCGGGCGGTGGGCGACGGGCGCAAGCGAGTGTATGCGCCGGGCGCACGCTCGCCCGACGGGGCATCATGGCCGCATGACGAGCCTCGGCCTGCCCGGATCCATTCGCGCATGTCTGTTCGATCTCGACGGGGTGCTGACGCGGACGGCGACCGTCCACGCGGCCGCCTGGAAGGAGATGTTCGACGCCTTTCTGAAGGCACGGGACGGCGCCGGCTTCCGTCCCTTCGACGCGGTGGAGGACTACGACCAGTACGTGGACGGCATGCCCCGGGCCGACGGCGTGCGTTCGTTCCTCGCCTCGCGGGGTATCCGCCTGCCCGAGGGGGCCCCGGACGACCCGCCGGAGCGGGACACCGTCCAGGGCCTCGGCACACGCAAGAACGCAATCGTCCTGGAGAAGATCAAGGAGATGGGCGTGGAGGCGTACGAGGGTTCGGTGCGCTACGTGCACGCGGCCCGCGCCGCCGGGCTGCGCCGGGCCGTCGTCTCCTCCAGCGCCAACTGCCACGACGTGCTCGTCGCCGCCGGCATCGACGACCTGTTCGAGGTGCGTATCGACGGCCTGGTCGCGGCCGAGCGCAAGCTGCCCGGAAAACCGCACCCGGACACCTTTCTGGAGGCGGCCCGGGAGCTCGGGGCGGAGCCGGGGCAGGCCGCCGTCTTCGAGGACGCGCTGGCGGGCATGGAGGCGGGCCGGTCGGGTTCCTTCGGCTACGTCGTGGGCGTCGACCGCGTCGGCCAGGCCGACGCCCTGCGCAGCCACGGCGCGGACGTGGTGGTCCAGGATCTGGAGCAACTGCTGGGAGAGGCGGGCGAACACACGTGATCACCCATCCGGCCTATGCCGTAGAGCCCTGGTGCCTGCGCGAGACCGCGCTCAATCTGGAGGTGCTGCCGCAGAGCGAGTCCGTCTTCGCCCTCGCCAACGGGCACATCGGCTGGCGCGGAAACCTGGACGAGGGCGAGCCGCACGGCCTGCCGGGCGCCTATCTGAACGGGGTGTACGAGCTGCGGCCGCTGCCGTACGCCGAGGCCGGCTACGGCTATCCGGAGTCCGGGCAGACCGTCATCGACGTCACCAACGGCAAGGTGATCCGGCTGCTCGTCGACGACGAGCCCTTCGACCTGCGCTACGGACGGCTCGTCCACCACGAGCGGGAACTGGACTTCCGCACCGGCCTGCTCAAGCGCACCGTCGAGTGGACCTCTCCCTCCGGCCGCACGGTGCGGGTGCGCTCGACGCGGCTCGTGTCCTTCACCCAGCGGGCGGTCGCCGCCATCGCCTACGAGGTCGAGCCGGTCGACGGCGACGCGCGCATCGTCCTCCAGTCGGAGCTCGTGGCTAACGAGCAGCTGCCCAGCGCCGGCGGGGACCCGCGGGTGGCGGCCGTGCTGGAGTCGCCGCTGGTGGCGGAGGAGCACTCGGCCGAGGAGGGCGTCCTGCGCCTGGTGCACCGCACCCAGCGCAGCGGGCTGCGGATCGCGACCGCCGCCGTCCACACCGTGGACGGGCCCGAGAGCACGCGCACGTACGCGAAGAGCACGGAGGACCTGAGCCGCTTCACCGTCACCTCGGTGCTGCGGCCCGGGCAGCGGCTGCGGCTGGAGAAGACCGTCGCCTACGGCTGGTCGGGCGCCCGCTCCCTGCCGGCGATGCACGACCAGGTGGACGCGGCGCTGGCGGGCGCGACCAGCACCGGCTGGGAGGGGCTGCGCGCCGAGCAGGAGCAGTTCCTGCGGGAGTTCTGGGAGCGCGCGGACGTGGAGGTCGACGGCGACGCCGAGATCCAGCAGGCCGTGCGGTTCGCGCTGTTCCACGTGCTCCAGGCGGGGGCCCGCGCGGAGTGCCGAGCCATCGCCGCCAAGGGGCTGACCGGCCCGGGCTACGACGGGCACAGCTTCTGGGACACCGAGACGTTCGTCCTGCCCGTGCTCACGTGCACGGCCCCGCTGGCTGCCGCGCAGCCGCTGCGCTGGCGCCACGCCACCCTGCCGGCCGCGCTCAACCGCGCCCAGCAGCTGGGGCTGAAGGGCGCGGCCTTCCCCTGGCGGACCCTCAACGGCGACGAGTGCTCGGCGTACTGGCCGGCCGGCACGGCCGCGTTCCACGTCAACGCCGACATCGCGGACGCCGTGGTGCGCTACCTCCACGCCACGGGCGACGTGGTCTTCGAGCGGGAGGTCGGCCTGGAGCTGCTGATCCACACGGCGCGGCTGTGGCGCTCCCTGGGCCACCACGACCACCAGGGGCGGTTCCACATCGACGGGGTGACGGGCCCGGACGAGTACAGCGCCATCGCCGACGACAACGTCTACACGAACCTGATGGCCCAGCAGAACCTGCGGGCCGCGGCGGACGCCGCCGAGCGCCACCCGGACCTGGCGGGGGGCTTCGGGGTGGACGACGAGGAGACGGCCGAGTGGCGGGACGCCGCGGAGCGGATGAACCTGCCGTACAACGACGCGCTCGGTGTCCACGAGCAGTCCAACGGCTTCACGGGCCACCAGCTGTGGGACTTCGCGGGCACCCGCCCCGACCAGTACCCGCTGATGCTGCACTTCCCCTACTTCGACATCTACCGCAAGCAGGTCATCAAGCAGGCGGACCTGGTCATGGCCATGTACCTGCGCGGGGACGCCTTCACCGAGGACGAGAAGGCCCGCAACTTCGCCTACTACGAGCCGCTGACGGTGCGCGACTCCTCCCTGTCGGCGTGCGTCCAGGCCGTCATGGCCGCCGAGGTGGGCCAGCTGCGGCTCGCGTACGACTACCTCGGCGAGGCCGCGATGATGGACCTCTCCGACCTGGAGAGCAACACGCGCGACGGCCTGCACATCGCCTCCCTCGCGGGCACCTGGATCGCCCTCGTCGCGGGCTTCGGCGGGCTGCGCCACTTCGACGGCTCGGTCGGCTTCGCGCCGAAGCTCCCGGAGCAGCTGGGCCGGCTCGCGTTCACGGTGCAGGTGCTCCAGCGCCGGCTGCGGGTCGAGATCACGGGGCTCACCGCCACGTACGAACTGGTGGACGGCGACACGCTGGACATCGAGCACTACGGCGAGCAGGTGACGCTGAAGCAGGGCGCGGTGGTGACCCGCAAGGTGCCGCACACCCCCGAGGCCCCGGCGGTCGGGCAGCCCGCGCACCGGCAGCCCGCGCACCGGGGCTGGGCGGCGGGCCACCGCGAGCGCGGGGCGGCGGAGACGTGAGCGCGCGCCTGCTTCCGGTGCGCCCCGAACGGCCCACCACCGGTCGGCGCGGACCGGATCGGCCCGAACGCCCCTCTACCGGCCCCGCACCCGCGTTCGCACAATGACCTGCATGCCCTACGACCACGTGCCCGGTGACGGGCCGAACCCCCTGCGCAGACTCTCCCTCGCCGATCTGCGGCGCCGTACGAGCGCGAAGTGGCGCGCCTACCCGCCGGACGTCCTGCCGCTGTGGGTGGCCGAGATGGACGTGATGCCCGCCCCGCCGGTGGCACGCGCGCTCACCGAAGCGATCGCCCTCGGCGACACGGGCTACGACAACGGGACGGGCTACGCCGAGGCGCTGGACGCCTTCGCCAGGAAGCGCTGGGGCTGGGACGGCGTGGCCGTCGAGCGCACGGCGACCGTCGCGGACGTGATGCGCGGCTCGGTCGAGATGCTGAAGCTGGTGACCGGGGCGGGCGACGCCGTCGTCGTCAACCCGCCCGTGTACCCGCCCTTCTTCGGCTTCCTGGAGCACGAGGACCGGCGCGTCGTCGAGGCCCCGCTGGGCCCCGCCGGGCGGATCGACACCCCGGCCCTGGAAGCGGCGTTCCGGCAGGCCGCGGCGGGCGGGCGGCGGGCCGCGTACCTGCTGTGCAACCCGCACAACCCCACCGGCACGGTCCACACGCGCGCGGAACTGGCGGCGGTGGCGGAGCTGGCGGGCGCGTACGGCATACGGGTCGTGGCCGACGAGATCCACGCCCCGCTGGTGCTGCCGGGCGCGGAGTACGTGCCGTACCTGTCGGTGCCCGGCACGGAGGACGCCTTCGCCCTGCTCTCCGCGTCGAAGGCCTGGAACCTGGCCGGGCTCAAGGCGGCCGTCGCCATCGCCGGCCGGGGCGCCGCGGACGACCTGGCGCGGCTGCCCGAGATCGCCGGCCACGGCCCCAGCCACTTCGGGGTCCTCGCCCACACCGCGGCGCTGCGGGACGGCGGCGAGTGGCTCGACGCCGTCCTGGCGGGGCTGGACGAGAACCGGCGGCTGCTGGGCGAACTGCTGGAGCGCCACCTGCCCGGGGTCCGCCACCTGCGCCCGGAGGGCACCTACCTGGCGTGGCTGGACTGCCGGGCGCTCGGGCTGGGGGACGACCCGGCCGCGGTGTTCCTGGAGCGCGGCCGGGTCGCGCTGACCGGCGGACTGCCGTTCCGCACCGGCGGGGCGGGCCACGTGCGGCTGAACTTCGCCACCTCGCCGGAGCTGCTCACCGAGGGGGTGCGCAGGATGGCGGCGGCCCTGCCGTAGGGCCGCCGGGGGATGTCACGGCCTCACCGCCGGACGCTCACCGCTGGACCGTGACGTTCTCCGCCTGGGGCCCCTTGGGGCCCTGCGTGACGTCGTATTCGACCTTGTCTTCCTCGTGCAGTTCCTTGAACCCCTGCGTCTGGATGGCGGAGAAGTGGACGAACACGTCCGGGCCGCCGTCGTCCTGCGTGATGAAGCCGAAGCCCTTGTCCGCGTTGAACCACTTCACCGTGCCTGTTGCCATGTGATTCCAGTCCTTCGTCCTTCTCGCGCGGCGCGACGGGATCGGCGCGCCGGCCGTGCCGGTGACGGACCGGCCCGGTCCCTCACCTTTCCCCGCCGTGCGGGCGGAGATGCCCTCCGTCCTCCCCTCTTCACCCCTTCGGAGGGAAAGCCGCCGCTTCCCGGCACCTCTCCTCGTTTGCCCCCATTTGGCGGCACGGCACCGCTATATTCGTCGGTGTCCGTGACCGCGAGGCGGCGGAAAGGACCACGTGATCGGCTCGTACGCGTACGCATCACTGCCGGAAGCGACCGCGCGCCATCCCATGGCCCCGGCGCGCGGCCTGTACAGCAGCGACTCCTGGCTGGAGCTGCTGCGGGAGCACGGACACCGGTACCGCTGGCTGCTGATGTGCGCGCAGGAGCGCGCGGCGGCCCTCGCCCCGGTCACCGCCGGCCCTGCCGTGCAGTCCGGGCGCTACCGCCCGGGGTTCCTCCTCGACGAGCGGCTCCCGGCCGAGCGCTGCGTCGTCGCCGGGCCGCGCACCGGCTATCTCAACGAACTCCGCTACGGACCGGAGCGGCTGCCGGCCGCCGAGGTCGCCGAGGGCCTGCTCGCCGCGGAGGACCGGGAGCCCCCGCCCGCCGTCGCCCTCCTGCCGTACCTGCCGAGCGGGCCCGCCGCCGCCTTCGAGGCCGAGGGCCACCCGGCGGGCCTGATCGCGTGGGACGCCTGGCTGGACGTGCCCGGCACCGGCTTCGACGGCTATCTCGCCGGCCTGGAGAAGACCCACCGCCACCAGGTCAAGGACGACCTGCGGCGCTACACCATGGCGGGCGTCGCCTTCTCCACCCGCCCGCTGACCGGCCTCGACGACGAGATCAGCGACCTGCTGGTGCTGCACGAGCGCATGTACGGCACCGGCTACGACCGGCCCGGCGGGCGCTTCTCCCGCTATCTGGCCCGCTGCGCCGAGCTTCCCGGCGCGTACGTCGTACGGGCCCGGCTGGCGGGCCGCACGGTCGGCTGCCACCTGGTCTTCCACTACCGCGACGTGCTGTGGGTGCGGCTGATCGGCGTGGACGAGTCCCGGCCCGGGACGCGCGGCTGCTACTTCGGCCTGATGTTCTACGAGCCGCTGCGGCTGGCCCACGAGCTGGGGGCCCGCGCCGTGCACCTGGGCATCGGCACGTCCCGGGCCAAGTCGCGGCGCGGTGCGCGGCTGGAGCCGCTGTGGACGGTGGCGGTCACCGCGGGGGGCCGGGCGCGCGGCCTGGCGCGCGAGGGCCTCGCGGCCAGGGCGCTGGACCTCCCGGATCCGGCGCCTGAGGCGGACGGGCCGGTGCCGGATTCCCCATCGGCGTGGGGAAGACCGTCATGGACGGTCTGAGACGAGCCGGCGCGGGAGGTGTGGGATAAAATCCCTATATGCCAGTTTTCGGGAGTCTGAAACGGGCACCCGCACCTCCGGCGGGCTCGGCGGAGCAGATCGAGCCGTGTCACTGCGTGTGCGCCCTGGCGCACCGCGGCATGCTGCACATCTGCTCGGACGAGGCCTATCCGGATCTCGCCCTGACCCTCCGGGTCCCCGCGCTGGGCAGCGTGTCGTTCCCTGTCTGCGAAGCCTGCTACGACGCGGCGTCGCCGCGCTGGCACTACCGTTCCTGATCTCGTTTACGCGGGCCGGAGTTGACGTAACGTTCAGGAATGACCGAACACGTTGATCTCTCCGAGTTCAGTGCCCGGTACGGCGGGCTTCCCGGGCTCCGGGGCTTCCTCGCGCGGCCTCCAGGGGACGGGCCGCGGCCGGGAGTGGTCGTCCTCTTCGAGGCGTCGGGCGCGGACGCGGTCAACAAGAGGCTCAACGAGCGGATGGCCGAGGCGGGGTACCTGGCGCTGATGCCCGACCTCTACCACGGCCGGTCCCCGTACCGCTGCCTGGTGCCGACGATGCGGTCCGCCTTCTCCGGCCGCGGCCGGGTGTACGGCGACATCGAGGCGGCCCGGCAGTGGCTGCTGGCCGACCCCGGCTGCACGGGCAAGGTCGGGGTCATCGGCTTCTGCATGGGCGGCGGCTTCGCCCTCGTGCTGGCCGGGCAGGGGCGGTTCGACGCGGCGGCGGCCAACTACGGCCGGGCGCCCTCGGACGCGGACGCGGCGATGAAGGGCGCTTGCCCCGTGGTGGCCAGCTACGGCGCCAAGGACCGGGCCTTCCGCGGCTACGCGGCCACGATCAGGACGGCGCTGGAGCGCGCCGGCGTCGAGCACGACGTCAAGCTCTATCCGGAGGCCGGGCACTCGTTCTTCAACGAGGCCGACAACGTGCCGCCCGCGCTGCGGCCGGTCATGCGCGCGGTCATGGGCATCGGGCCCGAGCCGGCCGCCGCGGCGGACGCCTGGCAGCGGATCGAGACGTTCTTCGGCAAGCACTTGGCCGCGGACCGGACCTAGGGGCGGGGCCGGGTGGACCGGGCCCGGCCAGGGCGCGCTCCTGGCCGGGCCGGACCTACGGCGTGGTGCTGCGGTGGTCCGGCGGGGGTCAGTGCCCGGCGCGGGCAGCCTTCTCCGGGGCCGCCGGCGTCTTGCAGGCGATGTCCGTGCCCACCGAGTTGACGCCGTCCTTCTTGGCCTGGCCGCCCTGGTACTCGTAGTACAGGTACGTGTAGAACTCGATGCGCCGGCTCGGGCCGCACGCCGAGTCCGCGGCGACGGTGTACTTCAGGGTGACGGTGCGGCTGGCGCCGGGGAGGACCGGCACGTTGTAGTTCATCGAGCCGCTCTGCTTGCCCGTGACGTCGCAGCGGGTCACGTCGCCCGTGCAGGAGGTGAACGCGTACTTGAGCGCGGGGTCCTGCGACGTGTTCCACGTCGGCTGGATCGACTGGTACACGAACTGGGTGTTCGTGGTCTGGTCGTTGGTGAACTTCAGGGTGACCGTGACCGTGTCGCCCGGCGAGGCGGACGCCTTGTCGGCGGTGACCGTCATCGGAGGGGTGTCCGCGGCGGAGGCCGACGGAGCCATGCCCATCAGGGCGACGACAGAGGCGAGAGTGGCGGACAGCCCGAGGCGTCCGAACGTGTGTCTGCGCATGGCGACGGAGATTAGACAGACACCTCGCGTCCTGACTGCACCACGGGTAGAGGATTGGCCATGGTTTGAGCGGCTGCCGGACCCTCCTGACCAGGTACAGGCCGTGAGGCAGTGGTTCCGCCAGTGACGTAGTTGGCCGGGAAGTGTCCTCGGGGCGGGTGTGACAGGCGGGTCGGCTGGCCGACTCGCGGTGCTGGAAGGCCCCGTATCGGCCAGGGACGGGTGCGTCTGAGAGGAGAGACGCCACGGCGGGGCCGGATGGTTCCCGGCGCGGGGGAAGGCCTTCCCATCCAGCACTTACGATGCTGAATCATGGAACTCCGACACCTTGAGCACTTCGTGGCGGTCGCCGAGGAGCAGCACTTCACGCACGCGGCCGAGCGGCTGCGTGTCGCCCAGTCCGGTGTGTCGGCCTCGGTGCGGGCGCTGGAGCGGGAGCTGGGCGCCGAGCTGTTCTTCCGTACGACGCGGCGGGTGGGGCTCACGGACGCGGGGCGGGCGCTGCTGGTGGAGGCGCGGCGGACCCTGGCCTGCGCCGCGGCCGCCCGGGAGGCCGTCGCGGCGGTGCAGGGCCTGATGGGCGGCACGCTGGCGGTGGGCACCGAGCAGTGCATGGGCACGGTCGACGCCGCCGCGCTGCTGGCCTCCTTCCACGCGCGCCACCCGCAGGTGGAGGTGCACATGGAGCAGGCGGGTTCGGGCAGGCTGCTGGAGCAGGTGCGGCGCGGGGAGCTCGACGTGGCGTTCGTGGTGCACGACGGCCTGCACGAGGGCGTGCGGCTGCGGCGGGTCGCTGAGGAGCCGCTGATGCTGCTCTGCCGGGCGGACCACCCGCTGGCGGGGACCGGCGGGCCGGTGCCGGCGGCGCGGCTGGCCGGCGAGGTGTTCGTGGACCTCCACCCGGACTGGGGAGCGCGCCGGGCCGCGGACCTCGCGTTCGCCGACGCGGGCGTGGCGCGGAAGGTCGCCCTCCAGGTCAACGACGTCTACACGCTGCTCGACCTGGTCTCGCGGGGTCTGGGCGCGGCGGTCGTGCCGCGCCCGGTGACGCTCAAGGAGCAGGCGCGCGGGCTCAGCTCCGTACCGCTGGCGGGACCCACGCGGTGGAAGGTGGCCGTGGCCGTGCCGGCGGCGGGTCAGCCGACGGCCGCCGCCCGGGCCCTGCTGGCCATGCTCGATCAACAGGATGATTGATCGTCAGGGCTGCTGAATGTGATCGGGAAGGGATGTTGGACACCGCACCGATTCCCGCGCAGAGTGGAGGGCGGTCCGACGCAGAGATCCGACCACCGAGAAAGGCAGCACCCCCATGGCGCAAGAAGTACGCGGTGTCATCGCCCGAGGCAAGGGCGATCCGGTACGGGTCGAGACGATCCTGGTCCCGGATCCCGGGCCGGGCGAGGCCGTCGTGAAGATCCAGGCGTGCGGGGTGTGCCACACCGATCTGCACTACCGGGAAGGCGGAATCAACGACGAGTTCCCGTTCCTCCTCGGCCACGAGGCCGCCGGTGTGGTCGAGTCGGTCGGTGACGGAGTGACCGAAGTGGCTCCGGGCGACTTCGTCATCCTCAACTGGCGTGCCGTGTGCGGGCAGTGCCGGGCGTGTCTGCGCGGCCGCCCCTGGTACTGCTTCAACACGCACAACGCCCGGCAGAAGATGACGCTGACCGACGGGACGGAGCTCTCGCCCGCGCTGGGCATCGGGGCCTTCGCCGAGAAGACCCTGGTGGCCGCCGGGCAGTGCACCAAGGTCGACCCGGCCGCGTCGCCGGCCGCCGCCGGGCTGCTGGGCTGCGGCGTGATGGCCGGCCTGGGCGCCGCGATCAACACCGGTGCCGTGGGCCGGGGCGACTCCGTCGCGGTCATCGGCTGCGGCGGCGTCGGCAACGCCGCGGTCGCCGGAGCGCGGCTGGCCGGCGCCGCGAAGATCATCGCGGTGGACCTCTCCGACGCCAAGCTGGAGCAGGCCAAGGGCCTGGGCGCCACCCACACCGTCAACTCCTCCTCGGCCGACGCCGTCGAGGCGATCCGCTCGCTGACCGGCGGCTTCGGCGCCGACGTCGTCATCGACGCGGTCGGCCGCCCGGAGACCTACCGCCAGGCGTTCTACGCCCGCGACCTGGCCGGGACCGTGGTCATGGTGGGCGTGCCCACCCCGGAGATGAAGCTGGAGCTGCCGCTGCTGGACGTCTTCGGGCGCGGCGGCGCGCTGAAGTCGTCCTGGTACGGCGACTGCCTGCCCTCCCGCGACTTCCCCATGCTGATCGACCTCTACCTCCAGGGCCGTCTCGACCTCGACGCGTTCGTCAGCGAGACCATCGCGCTGGACGAGGTGGAGGAGGCCTTCCACCGGATGGAGAAGGGCGAGGTGCTGCGCTCGGTGGTGCTGCTGTGACCGCCCGCATCGAACACCTCGTCACATCGGGCCTGTTCGCGCTCGACGGCGGCGTCTGGGACGTCGAGAACAACGTGTGGCTCGTGGGCGACGACCAGGAGGTCCTCGTCATCGACGCCGCCCACGACGCGGACGCGATCGAGAAGGCCGTCGGCGGCCGCCGGCTGACCGCGATCGTCTGCACCCACGCGCACAACGACCACATCGACGCTGCGCCGGAACTCGCGACGCGTACGGGCGCGCCCGTGCTCCTCCACCCGGCCGACCGCGAACTGTGGGAGCAGACCCACCCCGGCACCGCCCCCGGCGGGGAGCTGACGGACGGTCAGGTGCTGACCGTCGCGGGCACCGCGCTGACGGTGCTGCACACGCCCGGCCACTCCCCGGGCGGCGTGTGCCTGTACGCGCCGGAGCTCGGCACGGTGTTCACGGGCGACACCCTCTTCCACGGCGGGCCGGGCGCGACCGGCCGGTCCTTCTCCGACTTCCCGACCATCGTCGACTCGATCCGGGAACGACTGCTGTCGCTGCCGCCCGAGACCGTGGTGCGCACGGGGCACGGGGAGAACACGACCGTCGGCGGCGAAGCGCCCGCCCTGCCCGAGTGGATCGCGCGCGGGCACTGAGGCGGACCTCCCGGCGTAGGCCCCGGAGTAGGTCGGAAGTCTCATGACATCTCACGGGACGGCCGCTTATGGTCGATGCCGGGCACCGGTCGTTCTCACCATCCGGGTGGGAGCGGGGCCGGTGTCCGGGAGATGCCTGTGGAGGCATTGATCGTGTCAGTCGAGCTGAATCACACCATCGTTCATTCCCGGGACAAGCGGGAGTCCGCCGAGTTCCTGGCGCACATCCTGGGCCTGGAAGTCGCACCGGAGATGGGGCCGTTCGTCCCCGTCGTCACCGGCAACGGCGTCGCGCTGGACTTCGCCACCAGCGACCAGCCCGAGAACATCGTCCCGCAGCACTACGCGTTCCTGGTGCCGGAAGAGTCCTTCGACGGCATCTTCGCCCGGATCAAGGACGCCGGGCTGCCCTACTGGGCCGATCCGTACCGCACCCGCCCGGACGAGATCAACCACAACGACGGCGGACGGGGCGTCTACTTCCCCGACCCCTCCGGCCACTACCTGGAGGTGCTCACCCGCCCCTACGGCAGCGGTTCGTAGGACCGCGTGAACGGCTGGGGCCCCGGACCGGCATGGTCCGGGGCCCCAGCCGTTCATGGTCAGCGCAGGGCGTAGCCGCCGTCCGGGTAGAGCGTCGAGCCGGTCATGAACGTGTTCGTGAAGAGGAAGAGCACCGCGTCGGCGACCTCGCCCTCGGTGCCGGGCCGGCGCAGCAGCGCGTCCCGGCCGTACTGCCCGAAGCTCGCCTCGCGCACCTCGGCCGGGCGCTGCGCCCACAGGTTGCCGTCGACCGTGCCGGGCGAGACGACGTTGACGCGTACGGGCGCGAGCTCCACGGCGAGCCCGCGCCCGAGCCCCTCGATCGCCGCGTTGCAGGCCACGTAGGCGGGCGCGGCGGCCGGAGGACGGACGCTCGCCGCCCCGGACATCAGCACGACCGAGGCGTCCGCCGTCAGCTTCGGAGCGGCGTGCTTGACCGCGTGGTACTGCCCCCAGAACTTCGACACG
Organism: Streptomyces sp. SCA2-17; assembly: GCF_044336695.1. Classification (NCBI taxonomy): domain Bacteria; kingdom Bacillati; phylum Actinomycetota; class Actinomycetes; order Kitasatosporales; family Streptomycetaceae; genus Streptomyces; species Streptomyces sp. SCA2-17. Next base: position 163,301 of record NZ_CP117521.1, on the reverse strand, counting down.
AAGGGGCTCTCGGCCTCACTGTCGGTCAGCTCCCGCATGGGGCCGACCTGGTAGGAGGCGGCAGGCGTGAACAGGTGGTCGATCCGGTCGATGGCACGGAAGAACGCGGCCAGCGACTCCGTGTCGGTGGTGTCGACCACGCCCCCGCGCGCCCGTTCACCGAGCTCGTCCACGGCGGCCGCCAGCTTTTCCGGATTCCGCCCGCCGATCACGACACGCGCCCCGACAGCGACGGCACGCCGCGCGACCTCCAGTCCGATGCCGGAACCTCCGCCGACGATGACGACGTCGCGGCCGGCGAGCGGGGTGGCGGGAGTGGGAGTGGGAGCGGGTGCCGGGGCGGGAGACGAGTGGGCAGTCATGCGGTTCGCCTTTCGGTGGTACGCGGGCTCTGCCCGGCCGAACCCCACCGTTGATCATTTCATTCCGGCACGCCGGCCTCACGAGGCCGCCGGAACGCCCTGCGGCAGGGCCTGCAAACCCTCCGGCAGTGCCCCCGTGTGGATGATCGCGAGGGACTGTGTCGCGCGGGTGAGGGCGACGTAGAGGTCGCTCACGGTGAATTCCGCCGGTTCCGCCACGATCACCGCGTCGAACTCCAGGCCCTTGGCCTGCCGGGGGTCCAGCAGGACGACCGGCCGGGTCAGGTCCGGTGCCGGGCCGTACGAGGCGCCGGGGAGCGCGGCGGACAGGGCCGCGTGGTGGGCCCGCGGGGCGATCACGGCCAGGCGGCCGTCCTCCGGCAGCTCCCGGGCCACGGCCGCGGCGACCGCGCCCGGCAGGTCGCCGGTGCGCTGCGCCCAGGGGCGCACGTCCGTGGAGCGGATCGAGCTCGGCGGCTCGAACGACGGGTCCGCGGTGCGCAGCACGTCCGCCGCGACCGCCATGATCTCGGCCGGCGTGCGGTAGTTGACGCCGAGCCGCACGTGTTCCCAGCGGTCCCCGACGTACGGCTCCAGGATCGGGGCCCACGCCCCGCAGCCGCCGGGCTCGGAGGTCTGTGCCGGGTCGCCCACCAGCGTCATGGAGCGGGTCGGGCACCGGCGCATCAGCAGCCGCCACGCCATCGGGGACAGCTCCTGCGCCTCGTCCACGATGATGTGGCCGAACGCCCAGGTGCGGTCCGCGGCGGCGCGCTCGGCGGCGCTGCGGTGGTCCTCCTCCTCGTGCCGCTCCGCGAGCCGCTCGGCGTCGACGAGGTCGTGTGCGGCCAGCACCTCCGAATCGTCGTCCTCGCGGTCCTCGAACTCCTGGGTGCGCGAGCCGTACGACAGGTCGAGCACGCCCTGGGCGTACGCGATCCGCCGCTGCCGCTCGGCCTCGGCGGCGGCGCGGGCGGCCGAGTCGTCCTCGCCGAGCAGTTCGGCGGCCTCGTCGAGGAGCGGGACGTCCGCCGGGGTCCACGGACCGCCCGTGCGCCGGATCGCCTCGGCGTCCGCGGCGGGCAGGTGGGCGGGCTCGGCGAGGAAGTCCGCCACCAGCTGACGGGGCGTGAGCTGCGGCCACAGCTCGTCGATCGCCGCGTGCACCTCCCGGGCGGCCGCGATGCCCTTGCCGAGCTGGGCGATGTCGTCCGGGCCGAGGAAGTTCGGCCCGCCGTACGGGTCCGCGCCTATGCGGTCGGCGAGCTGCCGGGTGAGGGCGTCGATGACGTGGAAGGCGAAGTACGGGCGGGCGAGGTTGTGCGGCAGCTTCGTCGCGCGGGCGTGGTGGCGCGCGTCGGACGCGATGTCCGCGTCCAGCAGCAGCTCGCCGTCCTCGTGGTCGATCACGAGAGCCGGGTCGGGCAGGACCTGCCGGTCGCGGACGTACGCGGCCAGGGCGTCCGCCATCGCGGCGGCGCCCTTGACCGCGGCGGCCCGCGGCGTGTCGGTGCCGGTCGCCGTCACGCCGGGGAAGAGCTCGCCGGGCGTGGCGAGCAGCACGCCCGTCTCGCCGAGCGAGGGCAGCACCTCGCCGATGTAGCCGAGGAAGGCGGGGTTGGGGCCCACGATGAGGACGGCGCGCCGGGACAGCTGCTCGCGGTGGGCGTAGAGCAGATAGGCGGCGCGGTGCAGGGCGACGACGGTCTTGCCGGTGCCCGGCCCGCCCTCGACGACGAGGACGCCGCGCTGCGGGGCGCGGATGATGCGGTCCTGCTCGGCCTGGATGGTCTGCACGATGTCGTGCATCCGGCCGGTGCGTGCCGCGTCGAGCGCGGCGAGCAGCACGGCGTCCGCGTCGGAGCCCTCGTGCCCGGTGCGCTCGGTGTCGGTGAGGTCGAGGATCTCGTCGTGCAGGGCGGTGACCCGGCGGCCCTCGGTGGTGATGTGGCGCCTGCGGCGCAGCCCCATGGGGGTGTGGCCGGTGGCGAGGTAGAAGGGGCGGGCGACCTCGGCCCGCCAGTCGATGACGAGCGGGGTGCGCTCCGCGTCGTCGCGCCGGATGCCGATGCGGCCGATGTGGTGGTCGCGGCCGTCGCGGAACGCCAGCCGGCCGAAGCACAGGCCGCGCTCGCCCGCGTTGAAGGCGGAGAGGAGCCCGGACTGCTCGGCCACCATGACATCGCGTTCCAGCCGCGCCTGGAAGGTGCTGCCTCCCTGGGCCAGGGCCTGCGCCACGGCCGTCTCGGCACCGGCACGCAGTTCGGCGAGCCGCTCGTGGAGCAGATCGATGAATTCTTGCTCGTTGCGCATGTCCGCGATTGACAATTCAGCTCCCGCCGGGATATGATGGCCTCATAAAGCTTCTCCTTGCCCTGTTTTGAGCAGAACAAGGAAACCCCCAATATACGCAGAGAAATCCCCCGGACGTCAATACGTCCGGGGGATTTCTCATGCTCCGGCGGAGTCCTGCCGAATTCCCCGCGCGCTCACCCGGTGAACAATTGCCGAAGCCGTAGGGTGAGTTCGTACACTCCGTAGGCGAAAGGCGCTCCCACCCACAGCCAGCTCGCCACGAGCACCGCCTTGCGGACAGGGGTCACGAGCCCGCTCCCTTCTCCGGTACGGCCGCCGCGGGCCGCTCGCCGCCGTCGTCGCCGGCCGGCTCGTGGTGGCGCGGGTGCACCGGCCGTACGAGCTCGTTGGCGGCGAAGCCGACGGCCAGCAGCCCGATCATGATGAGGAACGATGTGGTGTAGAGGCCGGGACCGGTCCGGCCCGCGGACTTCCCGGCGTCGGCGACCGCGTTGACGATGAGCGGCCCGAGCACCCCGGCCGTGGACCAGGCCGTCAGCAGCCGACCGTGGATCGCACCGACCTGGTACGTGCCGAACAGGTCCTTCAGATAGGCGGGCACGGTCGCGAAGCCGCCGCCGTAGAACGACAGCACCACCGCCGCGCACGCGATGAACAACGGCTTCGCGGAATCGCCCGCGAGTGCGAGCAGGAGGTACATCAGCGCACCCGCCCCGAGATACAGGCGATAGATGTTCTTCCGCCCCACGGCGTCGGAGACGGAGGACCACACGATCCGGCCGAGCATATTGGCGAGCGAGAGCAGGCCGACGAAGCCCGCGGCGGCGGCCGGGCCGACGGGGGAGGAGGAGCCGGCGAAGAAGTCCGTGATCATCGGGGCGGCCTTTTCCAGAATGCCGATGCCCGCGGTGACATTCGTGCACAGGACCACCCACAGACACCAGAACTGCGGCGTGCGCAGGGCATTGCGCGCCGACACCTGCCCCGTCGTGACGAACCCGCGGGACGGCGCTCCCGCCGCGCGTCCGGCCGCCGCCCCCGGCGGGGCTTCGGGCGGCACCCGGACCAGCAGCACGCCGAGCGTCATGAAGACGGCGTACGCACCGCCCATCACCAGGAACGTCCGGGCGATTCCCGGCGCGTCCGCGCCGAAGGCCGACAGCAGCTCCGCCGACCACGGCGAGGCGATGAGGGCGCCGCCGCCGAAGCCCATGATGGCGATGCCCGTGGCCATGCCCGGACGGTCGGGGAACCACTTGATGAGCGTGGACACCGGCGAGATGTAGCCGATGCCCAGCCCCGTACCGCCGATGAGGCCGTAGCCCGCCACCACGAGCCAGTACTCGCGCGTCGCCGCCCCCAGAGCGGCCACCAGGAAACCGGACGAGAAGCACACGGCCGACACGGCCATCGCCCAGCGCGGGCCCTTGCGCTCCACGAGCGTGCCGCCGAACGCCGCCGACAGACCGAGCATCACGATCGCCACCTGGAACGGCAGCGCCGAAGCCGTACCGGACAGGCCGAGCGAGGACTCCAGCGGCGGCTTGAACACGCTCCAGGCGTACGCCTGGCCGATGGCCAGGTGGATGGACAGCGCGGCGGGCGGGACCAGCCAGCGGCTCCACCCCGGCGGCGCGACGACACCGGATCGGGCAGGCATGCCCGGACGCTACAGTGCCCGGCGGCTTCCGGACAGACCGCGCGCACCCCCGGGGCCGGCGGACGGTGACCCCCGCCCCTAGCGGGCGGCGACCCCCGGCAGCCCGGCCGTGGCCAGCCACTCCTCGATCCGCCGGCGCGGGGCGGCGCCGCTGAAGCGGAAGACCTCGCGGCCGTCGCGCAGCAGCAGCACGGTGGGGACGCCCAGGACGCCGAACCGCTCCTGCGCCCACGCGGCCCGGTCGACGTCGACCTTCACGCCGGTCAGGGCGGCTCCGCGGGCCTCGACCACGTCCTCCAGGACGGGCGCGAGGAAGGCGCACGGGCCGCACCACGGAGCCGTCAGGCCGACGAGTACGGGCACGGGACCGGCCAGCAGCCGCTCCAGCTCGTCCTCCTCCACGACCTCGCGCAGGACGCCGCGCTCCTCCGGGGCCTCTTCGCCGTCCATGCCGCCGTCCAAGTCGTCTTCGTCTTCGCCTTGACCGGCGCCGGCGGAGGCGGCCGCCCCGGCGAAGAGGGCCGCGTACTCGGCCGGCGCGGCGATCCCGTTGACGCAGAGCCCCGCGGCCAGCAGCCGCTCCAGCACGCCCGGGTCGAGCGCGTGCCCGGGGCGCTCGGCCACCGACACCTCGGCCACCTGCGGGAGGTGCGCGAGCACGGCACCGGCCAGGGCGTGATCCACGGGCATGCCCTCGAAGGTGAGGGACGCGAGGTGCGGCGCCTCCGTGAGCGCGCGGAGGTACTCCGGCCGGAAGGCCGTTGCCTCACTGAGGACGAGGGAGTCGAGGCAGGCGGCCGTCCGCGACCCCGTGAGCGCGGCCAGCCCCGCGCCGGTGAACCGCGGGGACTCCAGGACGAGGTCGGCCAGTTCGGGCATGTCGCCCAGCGCGGCGACCCCCTCGTCGGTGAAGTCGCCCGCCAGTACGAGCGTCCGGAGCGCCCGCTGTCCCGCGATCGCCCGGACCATGGCGTCCGTCGCCCCGGACAGGTCGGCGACGACGAACGCGTCGGAGGGCAACTGCGCGAGGGCGGAGGCGAGGGCGTCCCGGTCCCAATCCTGGTCGCTGTTGCCGTCCTCGTCCGTCGCGTCCACCACGTACACGAGGCGGGAGCCGGACGACAGCGCCACCGGGCCGCACGCGTCCAGCTCCACGGGCTCCCCGCCGCCCTCCGTGTAGCGGACGAGGGTGCCGGGGATGCCCTGTTCCGGGAACTCGATCACACGTGCGCTCATGCCTCCATGCTAGGCGCGGCCAGGCGGCGCGGAGCCGGCCGGCCGCCGCGGGCCGTACGGCTCAGGCCGGTGTCCCCGCGCAGTCCTCCAGCTTCGCGGCGAGGTACGGCGCGGGCCGGGGGACCGTGCCGTAGTCGGCGTCGCTGTGCGCCTCCAGCTTCCCTACGGCGGCGGTGAGACGGGCCGTCACCGCCCGCCACCACCGCTCGTCGGGCGAGGGCGCGGCGGGCGTGCCCTGACAGGCCGGCCGGTCCGGGCCCTCCTCGCGCTCCTCGTGCTCCTCCCAGAAGAAGCGGGCCGAGGACTCGACGACGCCGTAGCGGCTCGGCCGCCGGTCGCCGCGGATGGGGGTGGGCGGCGTGCCGAGGATCCGGTCGCCGTCCTGCGCGTACAGCCCGGCCGCCTGCTGCAGCCACCACTGTGCGGCCTGCCGCTCGCTGTGTTCCAAGTGGTGCAGGTACAGGCAGCGGGCCGCCGTCGCGGAGCCGGCGCCGGCGGCGAACCGCCACCAGAACGCCGCGCCTTCGTGGCGCCCCGCGAGGTGCAGCAGACAGGCGAAGGCCAGCGCGCCGCGCGGCTCGATCGCCGGGTCGTCGACCAGCCGGGCCATCGCAGCGACCGCGGAACGGTCGTGGACGACGCGGGCCGAGAGCGAGCTCAGCTCCGTGGCCGCCCGCTCGTGCAGGGCGGTGCGCCGGGCCGTGCCCAGAGGCGGGACGGCGGGGACCGTACGGCCGGCGCGGTCGTGGTCGTGACGGATGCTCTGGGCGCGGCGGTCCATGGTGTCGGCCCGGTTCCACACGACGCGGCCGGCGATCCGCGTGAGGGCGGCCTGCTCGTCGTAGCCGTCGAACGGGCCGGGCGGTACGGCGGCTTCCGCGAGCACCTGGTCGATGGCGGCCGGCCGGTCGCTTCCCTGCCCGTGTCCCTGGCGCATGTGGTTCACGCCTCCTCTTCTCCTTCCGGGGCTTCCGGGGTCCATGCGATCTCCAGATCGCGGGCCAGGTGCCGTCTCGCTCCCCGGATGTGCGAGCGCACCGTGGCGGGCGTGATGCCCATGATCGCGGCGACGCGGTGCGCGGGATAGCCGAGCACGTAGCGCAGCAGGACCACGTCGTACTGGCGGTCGGGGAGCCGGTTGATGGCCCCGTACACCCCGAGCCGCGACTCCAGCACGTCCAGCACCTCAAGACGCGCCCGGCTGGCCTCCCGGACCGCCGCGAAGGCCGCCGTCTCGACGAGGGCCGTGGCGCCGCGCCGCCTGGCCGCCAGCAGCTTGGTGATCTTCTCCTTGAGGGCAGCCAGGGCGTACGCGGCGGGGTTCGGCTGCTGCCGCACCTCGCCCCAGGCCAGCGCCAGCTGGTAGAAGACCTCCTCCACGACCCACTCGGCGTCCGGCGCGCTGTCCAGCTGGAGGTGGGCGTAGCGGAGGTAGGGCCGGTGGTGGAGCGAGAAGAAGGCGACGAAGTCGGCCGGCAGGCCCTCCGACAGGTCCTCCCGCAGCGCCGGCCAGAGCCCGGGCTCGGGCGGCCGACCACCGCATGCATGTACCTGCACCTGAACGTCCTCTCGCCGCATGGACGGTGCCGCTCTCCCGGCACCCGGGGCCACAGGGCCCTCACCCATCAGCCAAGCGAAACGGAGCCCCTGGCGTGCAGGCCGATCGTCCGAATGTCGTGCGGAAAGGGACGCGCGGTGGGCGCGCGGCGGCGGCCGCGCGCCCCGGGCGCGGGCGGAGGGGCGGGCGGCCTCCGTGCGCGCCGCTCATGATGAGCTGTCAGCTCGTGAACGGCGCGAACGCCCGGCTGAAGGCCCACGTGTCCTGTTCGATCCCCGAGCAGGAGTCGGAACCCTTCGTTCCAGGGCAGCCGCCGTTGTCCCGTTGCAGTGCCCAGAACGAGAGGGTGCTGATGCCCCGGGAGACCGCCCAGTCGCGGACGCGGACCGCGTCCTGCACGGTGAACGTCTCGGCCGGGCCGTAGTCGTCGATGCCGGGCATCTCGGTGACGCCGGTCATCGCCCACAGCTCCGCCTGCGACTTCGCCGGGTAGAGCCGCGCGAGCTGGGCGTGGAGGCCGTTCGCGGCGCTGATCGTGTCCGCGGCCATGTCGTGCGCGGCACCGTCGTAGTAGTCGAACGTCATGATGTTGACGACGTCGACGCGCGCGCCGTTCGCGACGGCGTTGCGCAGCACCGCCAGTCCGCTGTCGGCCAGGCCGTGGGTCGTGGTCGGCAGCGTGTACGAGAACTGCACGGTGCGGCCGGTGCTCGCGGCCCAGTCCTGCACTTGTTTGACGGCCTTGTTGCGGCGGTCGGTCCCGGCGGTGTTCGTCAGGGAGTTGTCCTCGATGTCGAGGTCGATGCGGGTGACGCCGTACGTGGTGATGACGTTCTCGAACGCGGCGGCGATCCGGGCGGGGTCGGGGCAGCTGTCCGCCAGTTCCGTCCCGCCGTTGTCAGCGGCGTATCCGCCGAAGGAGGGAATGACGTCGCCGCCGCGGGCGCGGATGGTGGCGACGTCGGCGCCGAAGACGGACGCGGAGACCGGCTTGCCGGTGTCGCCGTTCCAGTAGGGCGTGCAGGAGCCCGGCGCCTCGGTCTGCAAGAACGCCATGGTCAGGTGCTCGGCCCCGGACTGCGCGGAGAGGTCCGCGGGGCTTTCGGGGCTGTAGGTCTCGAAGTAGGGCGCGAAGACGTGCGGCGGCAGGGGTGCCGCGGCGGCGCGGGCGGTACCGCTCCCGCCCAGGACGAGCCCGGCGGCCGTGGCTGCTGCGGCCAGTGAGGTCAGGAGGGGGTGGCGTGTGCCGCGAGCACGGCGTGAGCCGTGTATGCGGCTACAGCGTAGGTGACGTATGTGACGTATGCGGTGGACGCGGTGTCGTCTCACGGAAGCTCCCGATGGTCCGGACGGGGCCGGACACGCGCGAGGGGCGGGGGACCGGTTGCGCGCTGAACATCGTTGGACTGGACCAGGGTTGCGTCAAGGCTTCCGGCAGGACTCGTTCCGGGGGCTCCCAGGGCTTCCGGGCTTCCAGGGCTTCCGGGGCTTCCGGGGCAGGGCGGGGGCCGCGGGGTGGGCCGGCCGATTCGGGCGCTAGTGGATGCGGACCATCCGCACGGTGGAGCTGCGCACCACGTCCGGGTGCGTGTCTCCCGGCGCGTCAAGGCCGTAGAGGACGCCCCGGAGCTGGAGCGCGCCGCGGCGCCGGGCCCGTACCAGTGTCTCGACGGTCGCGCCATCGCCCGAGGCCACGGTCCGGCCGCAGCCCACCGTGCGCCAGGTGCCCGCGCCGAGGGTGCGTTCCTGGACGCACGCGCGCAGGTACCGCGCGGCGTCGTCATCGCCGTCCCCGCTGATGCGCAGGGCCTGTCCGGTGCGGAGGGGATGCCCGGGAGCGGTGATCTCCATCGCCCCCTTGGCGGCCGCGGGGACGGAGAGGAGGAGGGACGCGGTGGCGGCGGTGAGAAGTGCCGCCGTGGCGGCGGCGCGGGGGAGACGGCGCTTGGGGACGAGTGTCATGGCCCACCCTTCTGCGGTTCCGGTCGTGCTGCTGGGTTCCGGTCGTGCCGGCGATTCCGTCGTGCACATGGAATTTTTCCGGGGAATTCATATTTTCCGCGCCAACTCCCCTTTGAACCACTGTTATTGGTACGGTCCCGGCGAATGAGACGATACGTCTCCGGGTGGCGTCCGCCGTGGACGTCCCGCCCTCCGGCGGCCGGGGAGGCGGGGTCCGTGCGGCAGTCCGGAAATAACACTTGCTATATTGCGCAACTGTGAAAGTTGCGAGGTTGCCGTGGGTAGCGCGGCGGCCGGATCCGATGGGGAGCACGCATGGGCCGTAGGCGGACCGAGACACCGGGGAGGCCGCGACAGCGGGCGCGGCGCGCCGGAGCGGCGTCGGCCGCCCCGGCAGCACTGCTCGTGGCGGGCGCCGGCGTGGACGAGGCGGCCGGAGCCGGCCTCGGCCTGATCTTCGTGCTCACCGCCGCGGGCGCCGCCGCCCTCGCTGCGGCCCTCTGTCCCCGCGGCCGTACGTGGTGGGTGCTCGCCGCCCCGCCCCTGGTCATCGCCGTGGTGGCCGTCGGCGCACAGCTTGCCGCGGGCGCGGACAGGAGCGGCGGCAGCACCGTGATGGCCGTCGTGCACTGGGCCCTCGACACCTTCCCCGCCATGGCGGCGGCCGAGGTCACGGCGGCCGTCGTCCTGGCCGGGCGTGCGCTGCGCCCCGGCCGGGGGAGGAGGGCCTGCCATGCCTGAGCCGTACCGCCGCGACCGCAGCCGCGAGCCCGTCCGCAGCCGGGACCGTGAGCCCGCCCGCAGCCGTGGCCGCGAGCGTGACGGCGACCGCGCCCGTAGCCGCGACAGGGAACGGGACCGCGCCCGCAGCCGGGACAGGCAGCGCCCCGGCGCCCGGCCCCGCCCGCAGAACGCCGGCCGCGGCCGCCCCGCCGGCGGGCCGCGCTCCCGCGGGCGCCGCGCCGGCTCCACTCTGAAGCCCGGGCGCGCGGCCCGCCTCGCGGTCTGCCTCACCTCCGCGCTCGTCATGCTCACCAGCGGCGTGGGCTGGTGCGCGTACCACTGGCTGGACCGCGGCGTGAACACCTCCAGCGCGCTGGACGCCCTGCGCGACGGCGCGCCGCCCAAGCGCGGCGACGCGGTGAACCTGCTCCTGATCGGCCTCGACAGCCGCAAGGACATGAACGGCAACGACCTGCCGAAGGAGTTCGTCCAGGACGAACTGCACGCCGGCTCCAGCGGCATCGGCGGCTACAACACCAACACCCTCATCCTCATGCACATCCCGGCCGGCGGCGGCAAGGTGACGGCCTTCTCGATACCGCGCGACGACTACGTCGAGATCGCCGGCGGGCGCGGCGAGCACAAGATCAAGGAGGCGTACGGGATCGCCAAGGCCGAGGCCGAGGAGAAGCTGTCGGCCGAGGGCGTCAAGGGCGCCGAGCTGGAGCACCGCGGCCGCGAGGCCGGCCGCGAGGCCACGCTGGCCACCGTCCAGAGCTTCCTCGGCGTGCCCATCGACCACTTCGCCGAGGTCAACCTGCTGGGCTTCTACGACATCGCCAAGGTGGTCCAGCCCGTCCCGGTGTGCCTGAAGCACCCCGTGCGCGACCGGTACTCCGGCGCCGACTTCCCCGCCGGGCCGCAGCAGCTCGACGCCCGCCAGGCGCTGTCCTTCGTCCGGCAGCGGCACGGCCTGCCCGGCGGCGACCTCGACCGCACCCACCGCCAGCAGGCGTTCCTGTCGTCGGTCACGCACAAGCTCCAGGAACAGGGCGTGTGGAGCGACTTCGGGAAACTGCAAGGGCTGTTCGACGTCATCAAGAAGGACATCGTCATCGACAACCGGTGGAACATCCTGGACTTCGCCCGGCAGGCCCCCAACCTGACCGGCGGCAACGCCGAGTTCCACACCCTCCCCATCGAGGGCTTCGCCACCCGCAAGGGAGAGGCCGTCAACCTCGTCGACCCGGCCAAGGTCAAGTCCCTCGTCCAGGCGATGACGGGGCGCAAGGAGAAGCAGAGCGACGCGCCGGCCGCCGCACCGCAGCGCCAGGGACAGGGGAAGACCTCGGGCAGCGGTGGCGGTGGTGGCGGTAGCGGTGACGCCAAGCCGGGCGGGTCGGATCCCGTCTCCTCCGGCTCCTTCCAGGGTCCGCCGGTCAAGATGGGCGGCGTCCCCTGCGTCGACTGACGCCGGATCCTGCCCTTGACGTCAGATCCTGCCCTTGGCCACGACGAGGAGCCGCTCGTAGTGCTTCATCTCCTCGATGTCGCCGGCGAACGGGCGGACCTCGGCGAGGAACGGCCGGAAGTGCGGCCCCTCGCGGAATCCCTGCTCGTGGTCGTGCACCGACGTCCACTCGATGCGCAGGACGAACCGCTCCGGCTCCTCCACCCCGCGCGAGAGCTCGTAGCCCAGGCACTGCGGCGCCGCGTACAGGTGTTCGGCGGCGGCCGCGTACGCCTTCTCGAAGGCGGCGCGCCGCTCCGGGTCGGTGATGCGGTAGCGGATGTACTCGACGGTCACGGGGCCTCCTCTTGCCGCGTTATGGGTGACGTTCAGCCGGTGAAGCCGACGTGCACGTGGTCGTGGTGGGTGTCGTCGGTGAAGAACTGCCGCCCGGCGCCCGCCCCCGCCGGCAGCAGCGGGCCCCCGACGTTGTACGAGCCGGCCGCGGCGGCGTCGCGCATGAACGCCTCGACGAGCGCGCGCGGCGTCGCCCGGTCGACCACGGCCCGGCCGTCGATCCGCCACACGTCGAAGGCCCGGCCCGGCGGGTGGTCGCTGGGCCGGCCGGTGCCGAACACGTTCAGGGGATGGCCGGAACGTACGACGCTGACGTCCATGCGGTAGCGCTCCGCGAGCCGGAGCATCGCCCGCAGCACGCTCGCGTGGACACCGCCGTTCCGGATGTCGGCCGCGGCGGCCGCGGGCAGCCGGATCCGGGCGTCGCCCAGGACCCGCCGCGCCGGCTCCGGCAGGCTGCCCGCCGCGGGCCCGGGCTCGGCCGGGTGCAGCTCGCCCACCGTCCAGCGCGGCGCGCCCTCGGTCAGGCGCACGTCCACGGTCGTCCCGCCCGCCACCACGGGCCCGCCGCCCGTGCGCGTCCACTGCCGGCAGACGACCAGGACGCTCGCGGAGCCGGCCAGGATCCCGCCGTACTGGGCGTCGGTCACCTCGACGACGGCCGCGTCCGCGCCGGACAGCAGCGGCCCGGCCTGCCCGGCGAGCGCGGGCGGCAGGCCGAGCGCGGCCACCCGCTCCCGCGCCTTCGCAACGCCCCCGCCGCCGTCGCGCCAGGTGCCCAGCGCCTCGACGAGCTGTACGGCGCGCAGCTTCACCTCCGGCCGGACGTCGGAGGGATCGGGGCGCCACGCCGCCGGGCGGGGGAGCCCGGCGGGTGACGGCGGTGGGCTGCCCATGGCGTTGCGCGGGGGCGCCGTCCCGCACGCGCACGCGCACGCGCCGAGGGCGAGGCCCGCGGCCCCGGCCAGGACGGCCCGGCGGCCCGGGGCCGCAGGCCTCGTGGGAGCGGCCGCGGGAGCCTCCGGGCCGTGGGGCACGCCGTGTCCGGGCACGCGCCGTCCCCTTCCTCCGGACGTCCGGGCCGTGTCCCGTCCGGGTCTCCTCCGCCCGGACAGGGGGCGGCGGCCGGCCGGGGCCCGGCTCCAGTCTCGGCCCCGGGCACCGGCGCCGCACGCGGCACTGCGCCACCCGGGAAATTCGGTCCGGAAGCCGGTATTTCGCGGGCCACGGTCCCTTGCTGCCGGGATCTTGCCCGCCCGCTCGGCCGTCGGCTACCGTCGATCGGTGCAGGGGGAAAGTATCGAAAATGCGCGGCAATGAAGGCGGTTGCGAGGCAGCTGCAAGGAATCTGCAAGGAATCTGCAAGGCAGCGCGAAGAAGCCCGCGCGGCGAAAAGCGCAGCACGGAGACAATCCCTGCGACGACAATCCCGTACGGCCCCGTACGGGACGGCACGGTTCCGCAAGACCCCGCACGGCGACAACCGGCTCCCGGCACAGGAGAGGCCCATGCCTGCCAGCCAGACCAGCCCACCGTCCCCGACCACCCACCTGATCAGCGTCGTCCTGCCCTGTTACAACGAGGAAGCGGTGCTCGCCCGCACCCACGACCGCATCGCCCTGGCCCTGCGCCCCGTGGAGGACGTCCGCTACGAGGTCATCTACGTGGACGACGGCAGCACCGACGCCACCTGGAACCTCATACGGACCTTCACCCGCGAGTCCCCGATGGTGCGGGCCGTCCGCTTCAGCCGGAACTTCGGCCACCAGGCGGCCTGCCTCGGCGGGCTCAGGGAGGCCCGGGGCGACGCGGTCGTCGTCATCGACGCCGACCTCCAGGACCCTCCCGAACTCATCCCGGAAATGGTGGCCCGCTGGCGCCGGGGATGGCACGTGGTCTCCGCCCGGCGCACCGCCCGGCACGGCGAGACCGCCTTCAAGAACTTATCGGCCTTCGCCTTCTACCGGCTCCTCGGCAGGATTTCCGACCACCCCGTGGCATTCGACACCGGAGACTTCCGGCTGCTCGACCGGGAAGTCGTCGACCTCCTCACCGGGCTGGCGGACCGGGAGCTCTTCCTGCGCGGCGCCGTCGGCTGGGCGGGATTCCCCGAGACGACCATCGAATACCAGCGGGACCCGCGCGCCGCGGGCGAATCCAAATACACCCTTCCCAAAATGCTCGCCCTCTCCCGCAGCGCCTTCCTCACCAGCGGCTCCGCCCTCCCGCTGCGGCTTCCCCTGTGGACCGGCAGCGCCTCCCTCGCCGCCTCCCTTGTCACGGCGCTCACCCGCCGCGGCCGCGCCGAGGCCCTGCCGCTCGCCCTGTTCGGACTGGAGTCGCTGGCCGTCGCCGCCCTGGGGGAGTACCTCCACGCGGTCCTGCGCCAGGTGCAGGGCAGGCCCGCCTACGTGATCAGCGAACGGATGACGAGCACCATCCCCGGGGCCGTCCTCGCCTCGGTCGAGGAGGTCGCGTGATGCAGCACCAGCATCAGCATCAGTACCAGCACCTGCACCCGGACGTCATCGTCGTCGGCGCCGGCTTCACCGGCCTGTCCGCCGCGCTGGAGCTCGCGGAGCTCGGCCACACCGTACGGCTCCTCGAACGCGACGCCGACATCGGCGGCCTCGCCGGCAGCTTCACCGTGGGCGACCGCCGCCTGGAACGCTTCTACCACCACTGGTTCGCCTCCGACGAGGAGATGCTGCGGCTCTGCGCCCGGCTCGGCATCGCCGACCTGATGGAACCGCACCTCACGCGCACCGGCATGTACTACGCCAACTCCGTCTACCGCCTGTCCAAACCCCTCGACCTGCTCCGCTTCGCCCCGCTGCCCCTCCTCGACCGGCTCCGGCTCGGCCTGCTGACCGTGCGCGCCCAGCGCGTGCGCGACTGGCGGCTGCTGGAGCACCGCACCGCCGAGGAGTGGCTGGTCTCCCTCGGCGGCCGCCGTGTCTACGACGTCGTGTGGCGGCCGCTGCTGGAGGGGAAGTTCGGCGACCACGCGGCGGAGGTCGGCGCCACCTGGATGTGGACCAAGCTGCACCTCCGCGGCGGCAGCCGCACCCGCTCGGGCAGCGAGACCCTCTACTACCTGCGCGGCGGCAGCGACGCCCTCCTCACCGCTCTCCGCAAGCGCCTCGCCGACCACGGCGTCGACATCCGTACGGACACCGCCGTGCGGTCCGTCACCACCGACGGCCGCCGCGTCACCGGCGTCCGCACCGCCGACGGCGAGCTCCACTCCGCCGGCCAGGTCCTCCTGACCGTCGCCCCCGCCCTGGCCGCCGGCATGCTGGAGGACGAGAGCGACAACCACCCCTCCGTGCCGCCCCTCCTGCGCCGGCTCCGCAGCATCCGCTACCTCGCGAACCTCTGCCTGGTCCTGGAGAACAACCGCCCGCTCTCCGACACGTACTGGCTCAACGTCAACGACCCGGCGTTCCCGTACGTCGGCGTGATCGAGCACACCAACATGGACGATCCCGCGCGCTACGGCGGCCGGCACATCGCGTACCTCTCCAAGTACCTGCCCGCCGACGCGGAGCTGTACCGGATGGAGGGCGCGCAGGTGTTCGAACACAGCCTGCCGTACCTGCGGCGGATGTTCCCCGGCTTCGACCGCACCTGGGTCGACGCCTACCACGTGTGGCGCGCCGAGCACGCCCAGCCCGTCATCACCCCCGGCTACACCCGCGTCATGCCCCCCGTGCAGAGCCGCGTGACCGGCCTCTACCTCGCCGGAATGGCCCAGGTCTTCCCCGAGGACCGCGGCACCAACTACGCCGTGCGCGACGGCCGCCGCGCCGGGCGGCTCATCGCCGACCGGCTGCGCACCGCACCCGGCGGCCGGAACCGGAACTTCCCCGAGGACTCGCACGCCTGACCAAGGTGCCGCGCCCGCCCGCCTCCGCGCCTGAACCCGTGCCCTCGCACGCCCGGACGCGGCCCCGTACGCCCGGACCCGCGGACTCCCTGAACCCCCCGAGGACCCCCATGCCCGAACTCATCTCCCTGGACCAGGCCGAACACCTCGGCATCGACCAGGTCCACGACCTCTACGAGAAGTACGTCAGCCGCAGCCAGGTCTCCCTCATCGGCTCCTTCGGCTTCGGCCGCGACCTCGTCGACAGCGCCGAAGGCGCGTGGATCACCCTCCGCGACGGCCGCCGCATCCTCGACTTCACCGGCGGCATCGGCGTCCTCAACCACGGCCACAACCACCCGCGCGTCCTCGCCGCCCGCGACCGCTTCCGGCAGCGCCGCCGCATGGAGGTCCACAAGAACTTCTTCTCGCCCTACGTCGCCGCCCTCAGCCACAACCTGGCCGCGCTGCTCCCCGGCGACCTCGACATCTGCTACTTCCCCAACTCCGGCGCGGAAGCCGTCGAAGGCGCGGTCAAACTGGCGTACAAATACCACGGCGGCCGGCGCGGCACCGTCCTCCACACGGACATCGCCTTCCACGGCAAGCTCCTCGGCGCCGGCAGCCTCACCGCCTCCCCCGAGATCCACTTCGAGTTCCCGCGGATCCCCGGGACCGACTCCTTCGCCTTCGGCGACCTCGCCTCCTTCGAGCTGGCCCTGGAACGCCACCGCGACTCCACGGGCCGCAGCGACGTCTACGCCGTCGTGCTCGAACCCTTCAGCGCCTCCGCCCTGCGCGAGTGCCCGCCCGCGTTCCTGCGCGAGGTCCGGCGGCTGTGCACCGCGCACGACATCGTCCTCGTCTTCGACGAGGTGTACACCGGCTGGGGCAAGACCGGCGAGCTCTTCCACTTCATGCGCTGCCCCGGCCTCGTCCCCGACATCCTCGCCATGTCGAAGTCCTTCGGCGGCGGGAAGTCCTCCATCTCCGGGTACGTGGCCCGCGAACCCGTCTTCCGCAAGGCCTACGACAACCTCGCCGACGCCACTCTGCACAGCACCACCTACTACGGATTCGGCGAGGAGACCGCCACCGCGCTCGAAGCGGTCCTGGTCGCCGTGGAGGAGGACTTCCCCGGCCGCGCCCGCGCCCTCGGCGAGCACCTGTCCGCCGGCCTCGCCCGCATCGCCGCACGCCACCCGCGCCTCGTTGCCTCCACCACGGGGCGCGGCGCCCTCCACGGCGTCTTCCTGCGGCCCGGCCCGGAGCTCCCGGACCGCGTCCGCACCCTGCTCCCCGCCGCCGTCCGCGACCCGCAGGCCGTACCGAAGCTGCTCACCGCCGCCGTGATCGCCGCCCTGTACCGGGAGCACGGGATCCTGACCTTCTTCGGCTCCAACCGGGACATCGCCCTCATCGTCTCCCCGCCCCTGGTCGCGGGCGAGGAGGAGGCCCGCCTCTTCCTGGACGCCCTCGACGCCGTGCTCGCCAAGGGCGCGACCCGCCTGCTGACCGCGTTCCTCAAGGAAAAGGTGACCGCCTGATGCGTGAAAAGGTGACCGCCTGATGGACGGCTTGATGCGCGGCGCACTGCGCGCGAGCGGCCTGCGCTCGTACTGGCTGCGGCAGTACGGCTGCTTGCACACCCTCCAGGCCCGTACCGCCGCCGAAGCTCACGTGACCGGCACTCTCCACACCCTGCCGCTGCCCTACCGGGCCGCCTACGCCCTCACCCTGCGCCTGCTCCCGGCGGCCTTCCTCCTCGCCTCGGGGCACGGCCTGCGCAACGCCTCCGCGGCCGAGGGCCGCCGCGGCATGCAGCGGCTGGCCGCCCTGCCCGGCTTCGGGGACGTCGTCCGGGCGAGCACGGCTCTGGCCCTGCTCGGCGCCCTCGACGGCAGCCCGGGGCAGCAGCCGCCGCCGGCGCCGCACCGGGGAGCGGGCCGGTGAAACCGTTGAACGGGCCGCAAAACGGAGCCCTGAGCCGGCGCCCCTTCCGTACGCCTCGCCCCCGCGGCACCCACAGCGACGTCCTGGTCATCGGATCCGGCGCCGGCGGCAGCGTCGTCGCGCGGGAACTCGCGGCCGCCGGGCGGCAGGTGACCGTGCTCGAAGAGGGCCCGCGCGTCGGCACCGGCAGCATCGCCGCCGCCACGCCCGCCGAGAACATGCGCCGCCTCTACCGGCAGGGCGGCCTGATCCCCGTCTTCGGCACCCCGACCCTCGCCTACGGGGAAGGGCGCTGCGTCGGCGGCACCACCGTCGTCAACGGCGGGCTGCTGTGGGAGCCTCCGCCCGCCCTGCTGAGCCGCTGGGCCGCCGAGTCCGGCGTGGCCGGGTACCGCGCCGCCGACCTCGCCGCGCACCTCGCCCTCATCGCCCGCCGCCTCGGCGTCGCCGCCCAGCCGCACGGGGCCGGAAACCACGACTCCCGCCTGCTCGCGGCCGGGGCCGAGCAGCTCGGCTGGAGTTGGCAGCCCGCCCACCGGGCCGTCCACGGCTGCCGCCACAGCAACCGCTGCACCACCGGCTGCCCCACCGGCGCCAAACAGAGCATGGCCGTCAGCTACCTCCCCGAAGCCGAGGCGCTGGGCGCCCGGATCGTCCCCGGCACCCGCGTCCTGCGGATCCTGCACGAGGACGGCGCGGTCACCGGCGTCGTCGCGGCCGGGCCCGGCGGGCGCGCCGTCGTCCACCGGGCCGGCGAGGTCTTCCTCGCCGCGGGGCCGCTCCAGACGCCCGCGCTCCTGCAACGCAGCCGCATCCACCGCCGGACGGCCGGCCGCGAGCTGTCCCTGCACGTCAACCTCCGTACCGTCGCCCGCTTCGACGAGCCCGTCCACGCGGACCGGGGCACCATCTTCACCGCACAGGTCCACGAATTCGCCGCCGACGGAGTGCTGATGATGCCGTCCAACGTCACGCGCGGGGCGCTGGCCGCCGCGCTCGCGAGCCGCCCCCCGCAGCTCCTCGACCGGCTGCTCGCCGCCTTCGGGACGCTCGGGTCGTACACCACCCAGGTCCGCCTGCAGGGCAAGGCCCGGATCCTGGCCACGCCGCGCGGCGGGCTCCTACTCCGGCACGGCATGACGTCCGCCGACCACAGCCTCCTGCGCGAGGCGTTCCGGCGCACCAGCGAGGTGCTGTTCGCCGCGGGCGCCCGGGAGCTGATCCCGCCGGTGGCCGGCGCGCGCCCGCTCCACTCCCGCGCCGAGGCCGAGGAGTTCTGCCGCCGCGTCCGGCCCGGCGACTGGGAACTGGTGTCCGTGCACGGCATGGCGTCCGCCCGCATGGGCCTCGCCGAGCGCGGCGGCATCTGTGACGAGCACGGCCGCCCCCACGGCTTCCGGAGGCTGCGCGTGTGCGACGCGAGCGTCCTGCCCGGCGTCACCGGCATCAGCCCGCAGGGCACCGTCATGGCGTTCGCCCACGAGATCGCCGAACGCTTCCTGAGCGCGGCCCCGGGGCGCCCATGACCGAGCCGATCACCGGAGTGCGCACCCCCGCGCGGCCGGGCAGTTCTCCCGGGCGCCTCTTCACGCGCACCGCCGTCGCCGCCTCCTGCGTGGGGTTCGTCCTCATCGGCGCCCTCCAGTCCCTCTACGGGCCCGCGATCCCCGCCCTGCGCGAGGAGTTCGGGCTGTCCCCCTCCGCGGCGGGGCTCGGGCTGAGCGCCCACTTCGTCGGCGGCGTGACCGGCGTCCTGGCCTTCAACCGCATCCACGGCCGGGCCGGCAACCGCGTCCTCCTCGGCTCCTCCTACGCCCTCATGGCCCTAGGCAGCATCGCCTTCGCCCTCGCCCCCGCCTGGCCGGCCGCGCTGGTGGCCGCCCTCGTCGCCGGATTCGGCTTCGGCGGCATCGACTACGGCCTCAACCAGCTGTTCGCCACCGGCTTCGGCCGCCGCAGCACCGCCATGCTCAACGTCCTCAACGCTCACTTCGGCATCGGCGCGGTCGCCGGCCCCGCCCTCATCGGCCTCCTCGGACCGGACCGCTACCCCGTGGCCTTCCTCGCCTGCGGAGCCCTCGCCGCGGCCCTCCTCCTCTTCCTCAAGGGAGTCCGCGACCGGGACGCGCCCTCGAACGCCGAAAGCCCGGCCGGGCCGCCCGCACCCCCTCCGCGAGCCGGCCGGACGGTGCTGCTCATGGGCGCGTTCGTCCTCCTGTACGTCGTGCACGTCGGCGTCGAAGCGGGCGTCGGCGGCTGGGAGCCCACCCACCTCGAAACCGTCGGCTACGGGACGGCGGCGGCCGCCTCCGCCACCTCCGTCTACTGGCTGATGCTGACGGCCGGCCGCTTCCTCGTGGTGCCGCTGGCCGTCCGCCTGCCCGAACCGGTGATCGTCGCCGTCAGCTGCGCCGGCATGCTGCTGTGCACGGGCGCGGCCGCCGTACCGGGCCTCGCCCCGTACGCGTACGCGGGCGTGGGCCTGTTCATCGCGCCGATCTTCCCCACCGGCCTGCCCTGGCTGCACCGCACCGTCCCCACCGCCCGCCGCGCCGCCGCCTACGTGATCGCCGCGTCCATGGTGGGCGGCGTCGCCGCGGGCCCCGCGCTGGGCAGAGCGATCGAGCTGTCGGGCGTACGGGCCGTGCCGGTGGTGCTGTGCGCCATGACGGCGGTCTGCCTGCTCGCGACCGTGTGGCTCGCCCGGGCGACCCGGCCGCCGCGGTCCCCCGGCCCGCGGCGCCACCGCCCCGCTCGCCCGTGCGAGTGATATATCGCCGACCGGTGACGGTGGAGAGCCGCGGTCGGCCCCGCGGCGCGCGACGATGCCGGGGCGGGGGTTTCGTACGCATCCGCCCCGGCCTTTGAACCGTTTCCCCTTGCGTGGAGGTGCCGTGTACACCACCGAGCCAGTCGCCAACACCCTTGCCCCGTCCCCCCAGGAGGACCAGCTGGCCGAGGACTACGCCAGCATCCTCGGCACCCTCTCCCGCATCGACGAGGCGGTGCGCGAGGGCGCCTGGCAGGGGGTGCGCGACGAACTCGACCAGCTCATCAGCGCGGCCGAGGACATGTGGTCGACCCTGACCGACCCCGACCCCAGCGCGGACGACGCCGACGCCGACCGCCGCCGCTTCCCGGTGACGGCCGACCCCGCCACCGTCCGCCGCCTGGTCACCACCTACGCCGAGCCCTACCCCCTCGGCCGCCTGCTCTACCCGTCGAACGGCGCCACCCCGCCCGACCTCCGCCCCCGCCAAACCCCCGAAGACCCGGCCCTCCACGACCCCCACCCGGAAACCTGGACCTGACCCACCCCGGGGACCTCACCCGGACCCGCCCGGCACCCGGCAGCGGCGGCCCCCTTCGGGCCGCCGCTGTCGCATGTGTTGCCGCATTTCCTAATCTTTTGCCGATTCAAAACCTTGTGCGGCATACTGGCGATTCTCCCCCCGGTGCACCGACCATTCCTTATTTCTGTGTGAGGGCCCCTGCCCCATGGGCGTTTTTCTGCGTGCCCTGCGTGCACTCGTCGTGCTCGCGGGTTTCTATCTGCTGTGCCTTGTCGTCCTCGGCGTCTTCGCCGGAATCGGAGTCGCCGCTTATTGGCGGGGTGTCAATCCCCTCGCCCTCAAAGTCACCGTCGTCCTCGCGCTCCTGGCCTTCCCCGTCATCCGCGGAATGCTTCTCCTCCGCACCCCCGAGGACGACGGCAGCGAAGGCATGCCCGTCACCGAGCAGCAGCAGCCGCGGCTCTGGGCGGCCGTGCGCGACGTGGCCGGCGCCGCCGGCACCCGCATGCCCGACGAGATCCTCCTCACCGGCACCGTCAACGCGGCCGTCAGCGAGAACGCCCGCCTGCTCGGGCTCCTGCCCGGCCACCGCCGGCTCTACATCGGCGTCCCCCTGATGACCGGCCTTGACGAGGCGCAGCTGCGCGCCGTCCTCGCCCACGAGTTCGGCCACTACGGAAACGCCGACACCCGCCTCTCCGCCCTCACCGCCCGCGGCCGGCACACCGTCGCCCGCACGGTGAACGCCTTCGCGGAGCGGGCCGAGCAGCAGGTGGAGAAGGAGCGGCTGCGCCAGGAGAAGGCCGCCGAGAAGGCCTTGCGCAAGGGTCGCAAGGCCAAGGAGGTGGACACCCGCGGCGCCGGGTGGAGCTACCGCCGCATGAGCAAGCTCTTCATCGCCTACGGCAAGTTCGCCCTGCGGGCCACCCGGAGCGACGCCCGCCGCCAGGAGCTCGCCGCCGACCGGCTCGCCGTCCGGATCGCGGGCCGCGACGCCACCGCCGCCGCCCTGCGCGAAACCGTCGTCCTCGACGCCGCCCACGGCTTCTACCTCCGCGGATACGCCTCCGTGGGCGCGGCCGCCGGACTCCTGCCCCCGTACGGCCAGTTCTACGGCGGGCTGGCCCGGCTGCTCGCCGAACCGGCCCGCCAGGAAGAGCTCGACGCGCTGCGCCGCGACCTGCCGCCGGGCGACCCGTCCCCGTACGACGCGCACCCCCCGACCGCGGAGCGGATCCGCCTCATCGAGGCCATGCCGGACGACGGCCGCGGCGGGCGGCCCGCGGGCCCCGCCATGGCCCTGCTGGACGACCCCGGACGTGTCCACGCCGAGCTCGAAGCGGCCACCCTCACCCAGGAAGCGCTGCACATGCCCCGCGCCGACTGGCCCGAGCTCGTCCACCACGGCATCCGCGCCGGCCACGAGGCCGACGCGGAGCCGCTCCGGGACGCCATCGCCCGCGTCACCGGCGGCCGCACCACCGTGCACGCCCTGCTCGACGCGGCCGACCACGGCAGCCTGTGGCAGATAGCCGCCGGCCTCCCGCACCCGCCGGCCGCACAGCGGGTCAGCGGCCGGGCCGCGCGCGAATTCCTGCGCCCGGCGCTCCTCGACGGCCTGTCCAGCCTCGTCCTGCTGGAGCTCGTGGACGCCCGGACGGCCTGGTGGGAACTGTCCTGGGCGGAGAGCGCCCGGCTGCACCTGCCGGACGGCTACGACACCCTCCTGCCGCAGGCACTGGAGGCGGCCGTCGCCGACACCCCCGACACCGGCCCGCTGCGCCGGCTGCTGCCGCAGGCCGCACCCGCGTGACCTCCGCGCCCAGTCTCCTTCTCCCGTTCTCACGAATCGAGCCGAACCCCCGTGGCACGACTGCTGCCCCTCCTCGTCATAGCCGTCTGGATCTACTTCTGGTACCGGAACCGCAAGGGCGCCGCCGCACGGCCCGCGCGCGAGAAGGCGACCACCTCGACCACCACCTCGCCCGCCCGGCTCTCCAAGGAAGCGGCCGCCCTCGGCCTGCTCCCGCAGGACCGGCAGGACGCCGAGCGGCTCCTGCACGACCCGCAGACCGACGGTGCACGTGAGGCGGCGGAGCGCGGCGCATGGGAGCCCGCGGCTGACGCCATGACCGCCATCGGCAAGGACTGGGAGCGCCGGACCGCGCTCGTCATCTCGCTCGCGCAGGCCGCGGCCGACGAGGACGCCTGGCTCACGGCCTGGGAAGCCGCACGCCCGGGCGACCCCGACGCCGCGGCCGTGCGTGCCCGGTCCACCGTCTTCCTCGCCTGGGAACTGCGGGGCGCGAGCACGGCGGACCGGACCTCGGCCGAGCAGTTCGAGGGCTTCCACCGCGTCCTGCTGCGGGCCCGCGAAGACATCGCCCGAGCGGTCGAGCTCAACCCCGAGGATCCCTCCCCGTACGTCTCCGACCTCTGGGCGGGCCTCGGCCTCGGCTACCCGCACGCGTACGTGCACGAGCTCTGGGCCGAGATCGCCGGCCGCGCGCCGTTCCACTACGAGGCGCACTACAGCGCCCTCCAGTACTGGTGCGCCAAATGGCGCGGCTCGGAGGAACTGGCCCGCGAGTTCGCGGACAAGGCCGCCTCCGGCGCACCGGCCGGCACCCTGCTGCCCGCCCTGCGGCTCGTCGCCCACTTCGAGCACCTCGACCGGCCGTTCAACGGCAAGCACTACCGCACCCCCGAGGTCACGGCCATGGTCGACGCCCTGCTCGCCGACCTCCCGGCCGTCCGGCCCGACCACCCCCGCCTGCCCGAGGCCCGGCACCTGCTGGCCTTCTTCCTGGTGAAGCAGAAGCGCCACGCCGAGGCCCTCGAACAATTCCGGCTCGTCGACGGCTGCGTCGGATCGATCCCCTGGAGTTACTTCGAAGACCCCGCGGAAAAGTACTGCGATTACCGGGAACGAGCCGTTCAGGGCGCCCGGTAGTCACTTCCCGTTCAGCCGGGCACAACCCGCGCCCACTTCCGCCACAACCGAATAAAAAAGCAGAGCCCCATCCGATTCCGGTCTCGCGCAGCGTGAACTCGCCGCTGCGCAGTGCCACTTGACGGATTGGGCTCTGCTGCGTTGCCGGTCCGCGGTTTGCTGGGGAAGGCTCGGAGCCAGCCGGTCGGGCGCTGCCCGGTGCCGCGAAGGATCTGGAGGAGAAATGACGACAGCGCCGCACGGGCGGGAAGAACTCCCCTTCGGTGAGGACGACGTTCTGCCGGCGGTCCTCAGACCGGGCGACGGGGCGCAGCGGCTGTGGGGAAAGGGCTCCCTGGTGACCGTGAAGCTCACGGCCGAGCAGACCAGGGGCGCCATGGGAATGACTCATTTCGCGGCGAAGCTCGGCGAGCGTTCCCCGAGCCACATCCACACGCTCGAGGACGAGATCTTCATGATCGGCAGCGGGGGCGTACGGGCCACCGTGGGCGACCGCACCGAACTCCTCGAAGGCGGCAGCGTGCTCTTCCTGCCGCGCGGAATCCCGCATTCGTATCTGGTGGAGAGCGAGACGGCCGACCTGTACGTGCTCACCTGCCCCGGCGGATTCGAGCGGTTCTTCCTGGACGGCGGATATCCCGTGCACATGGGGGCCGCCGCGCCGGTCGGCGACCGCTGGTCCGTCGAGCGCACGCGGGAGGTCGCGGAGAAGCTCGGCCTCGGCATCATCTGGGGCAGCTGACCGGCGAAAACACTGGTACCGCACAGAGAGAACCATGGGCATGCTGAACAGACGAACCATGCTGACCGGCACCGCCGCCGTTGTGGCGGGCGCCGCCGTGACACAGACGGGCCTCGTGCCCACCCGGGCCGCCGCGGCGGGCACCGGCGCCGGGGCGGAGGCCGGCGCGGGTGCACCTGCGGCAGTCACCGTCCTGCCGGACGACCCGCGCTACGCCGACCTCGTCGTCGGCAACAACACCCGCTGGGTCGGCCGCCCCGAGTCCGTGCGCATCGTGCACACCACCGAACAGGTCGTCCA
Source organism: Streptomyces sp. SCA2-17 (assembly GCF_044336695.1). Lineage (NCBI taxonomy): Bacteria > Bacillati > Actinomycetota > Actinomycetes > Kitasatosporales > Streptomycetaceae > Streptomyces > Streptomyces sp. SCA2-17. Next base: position 138,568 of record NZ_CP117521.1, on the reverse strand, counting down.
GACCGTCCAGGAGGCGGTCCGCGCCGGAAAGCGGATATCCATACGCGGCGGCGGCCACTGCTACGCCGACTTCGTCTACAACCCCGACGTCCGGATCGTCATCGACATGACGGCCATGGACCAGGTCGGCTACGACGAGCAGCGCAAGGCGTTCGTCGTCGAGGCCGGGGCCACGCTGCTGCACGTCTACGAAGCCCTCTACAAGGGCTGGGGCGTCGCCCTGCCCGGCGGCATGTGCTACTCCGTGGGCGTCGGGGGCCACATCAGCGGCGGCGGCTACGGCATGCTCTCGCGCCGGCACGGCCTGACCATCGACCACCTCTACGCCGTCGAGGTCGTCGTCGTGAACGCCGACGGCACCGCGCGGGCCGTCGTGGCGACCCGCGAGGCTGATGACCCGCACCGCGACCTGTGGTGGGCGCACACGGGCGCGGGCGGTGGCAACTACGGCGTGATCACCCGCTACTGGTTCCGCTCCCCGGACGCGACCGGCAGCGACCCCGCCAAGCAGCTGATGCACCCGCCGAAGGACGTCTACGTCAGCGCGATCTCCCTGCCGTGGAGCAAGCTGGACAAGGCGCGCTTCGCCACCCTGGTGAAGAACTTCGGGACCTGGCACGAGAAGAACGGCAGCCCCGACTCGCCGTACGCCTCGCTGTGCAGCTTCCTGATGATCAACCACCGGGCGAACAACAGCATCGGGCTGCTCACGCAGATGGACGCCACCGTGCCCGACGCGGAGAAGCTCATCAACGCCTACGTCGCCTCGATCACCTCGGCCCTCGGCGTCAAGGCCGAGCCGCTGACCTCCGCGGTCGGCGAACAGGGCCCGATGCCCGACTTCTTCACTCCCCAGCGCGTGCCCTGGCTGGCCTCCGTCCGCTTCCTCGGCACCAACAACCCCACGCTCACCAACCCCACCCTGCGCGGCATCCACAAGTCCGCCTACCTGCGCAAGGGCTTCAACGACGCCCAGATCGCCGCCCTGTACAAGCACCTGACGCGCACCGACGTGCAGAACCCCGGCTCGATGGTCGTCCTGCTCTCCTACGGCGGGAAGATCAACACGGTGCGCTCGGGCGACACGGCCTCCGCCCAGCGCGACTCCATCTTCAAGGGCCTCTTCCAGAGCTTCTGGCCCGACAAGAACCAGGACCCGCAGAACCTCGCCTGGACCCGCGAGATCTACGCCGACGTCTTCGCCTCCACGGGCGGCTATCCCGTCCCCGGCCCGGCCGCCGACGGCTGCTACATCAACTACCCCGACAGCGACATCACCGACCCGCAGCAGAACAAGTCCGGGGTGCCCTGGACCACGCTCTACTACAAGGACAACTACCCCCGTCTGCAGCGCGTGAAGGCCGCCTACGACCCGCGCAACGTCTTCCGCCACTCGCAGTCCATCGCCCTGCCCAAGCAGTGACCCCCTCATGGAGGAGAACCAGATGACCGCACAGTTCGAAGGCAAGGTCGCCCTCGTCACCGGGGCGGGCTCCGGCATAGGCCGGTCCAGTGCCCTGGCCTTCGCACGCCAGGGCGCCACCGTCGTGGCCGTCGACGTCGCGCTGGAGCCCGCCACGGAGACCGTGCGGCTCATCGAGGAGGAGGGCGGCAAGGCCAGCGCCGTCGCCGCCGACGTCACCAGCGCGCCGGACGTCGAGGCGATGGTCGCCACGGTGGTCGCCCGCCACGGCGGTCTGCACATCGCGCACAACAACGCCGGTCTCTTCGCCCCGCCCGCGCCGCTGGCCGACACCGACCTCGCCACCTGGCACCGGCTCGTCGGCGTCAACCTCACCGGCGTGATGCTGTGCATGAAGTACGAGATCGCCCACATGCGCGAGCACGGCGGCGGAGTGATCGTCAACGCCTCCTCCAACATCGGCTTCCACGGCCGCCGCCCCGGCATGGCCGCCTACGTCGCCTCCAAGGCCGGCGTCAGCGCCCTGACGCGGGTGGCCGCGCTGGACCACATCAAGGACGGCATCCGCATCAACGCCGTCAGCCCCGGCGCCTCCAACACCTCGATGTCCTTCCGCCCCGGCGAGAGCGAGGCGGACCGGAACGCCCGGGTGGCCGGAACGGTGCCGATCGGCAGGGTCGCGGAGACGGAGGAGATCGTCGCCGCGGTGCAGTGGCTCGCCTCGGACGCCGCGAGCTTCGTCGTCGGCCACGACCTGGTGGCGGACGGCGGCATGACGGCCTGACCGGCCGCAGAAGGGGGGCGGGGTGCCCGGCGCCCCGCCCCTTTCTGCACGTTCACCGCAGGCTCCGGCGGGCCCGGCCGAGGAGTTCCTCGGTGATCTCGTACGTGGCGGAGGCGTGCAGGCCCCGGGCGCGCCGGGCCGGGTCGGGGTGCGGATTGCGGTACAGCTGCACGGACAGCTCGCGCAGCCGCAGCATGGCCGGCACCGCGGCGTGGAGGACGGCCGGATCCCGGGTGTAGGCCCTCTCCAGCACGCACAGCAGCCGGGCGTAGGCCTCGTTGAAGCGCTCGGCGGCGCGCCGCACGGCGCTCCCGGGCGGATAGTCGGTGACTCTGGCCGCGGGGTCGATGGGATAGGCGTCCTCCCAGCTGACCTCGATCGCGGGGCCCGTCGGGCCGGAGGCCGGGGTGTCGTGCGGGCCGTAGGCGCGCCGGCGGCGGATCTCGTGGAACCGGAAGTAGTGCGCGGGCTCCCGGGCCTCGCCGAAGAGCAGGTCGTCGGAGTCGTAGACGCTGCGGCTGACGCCCTCGCCCTGCTCGGTGATGACCCGCAGGGCCTTGAGGGCGGAGGCCAGGCCGGTCACGGGGAAGACCTCTCCTCCCGAGTTGTAGAAGTCCTCCGGGCCGGCCTGCCGCCGCGGGTCACCGTTGAAGAGCCCGGCCTCGCCCAGCTCCGCGGTCAGCCGGACCAGGCCCGCGCGGATGGTGTTGTAGAACTGGCCGATGGACGTCCAGCCCGTGTCGCCGGCCACGGACGGATGGCCGGGCGGCTCCGCCACGTACTCCGGCCGCTCGATGTACAAGAACGTGTCCAGCGCTTCGGTGCCGAAGTGGCGCAGGGCCACCGGCATCTTGTCGCGGCTGTAGGGCAGCAGGGCCGGATAGCTGGTGACGAACCGGGAGCGGGCCACCAGGGGCGTGCCGCCGACCGCGTTGAGCAGGTTGGCGACGAGGGTCATGTGCAGCATCTCTTCGAGCACGACGGCCCGGATCGCGTAGAAGGCGGGCCGGTTGGTGCCGGGCCGCAGCGTGTACATCGCCGTCAGGTAGGGCGGGATGGTGAGGTGTTCGAGCGTGAGTGCGGCTTGCAGGAAGACGTGCAGGTCGGCGCGGTCGCGCGGGACCCGGAACGGCGGCTCCTCGACCCGGGCCGGCTCCGCCGCGGCCCCTGCGGGGGCGTCCGGCGGCGGTGCGGTGCTCATGGGCGTCCCTCCTGCGGGTGTACGGAGGCGGGCCGGTGAGCCGCCGTCAGGTCGCGGTGGATGCGCTCGCTGCTGCGCAGGGCGAGGGCGGCCATGGTCAGCGAGGGGTTGGAGGTGCCCATCGAGGGCATGCTGCCGCAGCCGACGGCGTAGAGGTTGGGGTGGTCCCAGCAGCGCTGCCAGGAGTCGACCACGGAGGTGCCGGGCGCGTCGCCCATGACGTGCGTGCCGCCGCCGTGCCCGGCGCCGTTGAAGGAGAAGTCCCGGCCCTGGAAGCGGAACCAGCCGGGGGAGAGCGGCCCCGGCCCGTACGCCGTGCGGTCCTCGGCGCCCAGCAGGCCGAAGATCTGGTCGGAGACGGCCTTCGCGGCGGCCATGCCGCTCTTGACCCGGTCGGAGAGGTCGTACGTGAGGACCGGGCGGGGAATGCCGAGCCGGTCGGGCCGGCGCCGGTCGACGGTGACGCGGTTGCGCTCCTCGGCCTCCTGCTCCATGAGGAACTGCACGGAGACCTGCCGGCCGATCTCCCGGCCCAGCGCGGCCCGCAGCCGGGGCCCGAACAGGCCCTTGCCGCGGGGCTGTGCGGGGTCCGCCCCCATGCCCAGCAGGCGGGCCACGTCGCTGCCGGGCGAGCCCGCCGGCCAGCTCCAGCCCCAGTTGCTGATCTCGATGCGGAACGGGGACCGGGAGCGCCGGGCGGGCCCGGTGCGGAAGCACTCCAGGCCCGCGGTGGAAGCGGGCCCGCGGAATGGTCCGACCGGGTGGTCCAGGAGCCCCCAGCCGAGCAGGACCGGGTGGTCCATCAGATTCCGCCCGACCTGATCGCTATGGTTGGCGAGCCCGGAGACCAGGAGCAGCCGGGCGTTCTCGATCGCGTGGGCGGCGAGGACGACGACGTCCGCCTCGGCCGTACGGGTGGTGGGGGCGGGGGCCGCCGGGTCCTCGTACTCCAGGTACTCGACGCCGAGCGCACGGCCCGTCCCGTCGGCCAGGACGCGGCTGACGACGGCCCGGGTGAGGAGCCGGACCCGGCGGCGGTCCCACGCGGCCTGCGTCTTGAGCGGCGTGTACTTGGCCTGTACGGGGCAGATGGGCACGCAGGAGGCGTTTCCCACGCAGCGCTCCCCGTAGTTGGGCAGGCCCGCCGCGCCCACCGGGCGGTAGCCGCGGCCGCCGTCGTAGCGCGGATCGGGGGTGCTGTTGCGGGCGTGGGGGACGCCGACGACGCGCAGCGTGGTGGCGGGGGCGCCGGGCGCCTCCCGGACGGCGGCGCCGTCGAGGCGGGAGGCGAAGACGTCGTCCACGTAGCTGCGGGGGATCGCGCGCATCGGATAGACGTAGCCGTCGGGGAACGGCAGCCCGATGGCCTCGGCCTGCTCGGCGGCGTCACCGGCGACGCCGAGGGCCCGTTCGGCGGCGCGGTAGTGGGGCTCCAGGTCGTCGTAGCCGATGGGCCAGTCCCGGCCGTAGCCGTAGGTGCGACGGGTGCGGAAGTCCTCCGGGTGCATGCGCGGGGTGAGCCCGAGCCAGTGCAGGACGGTGCCGCCGCCGGCGCGCAGATAGTCGCTGCCGTAGGGCAAGGGGCCCTGCTGGAGGAAATAGCCGTGGGCGCGGTAGCCCCCGGAGGGCAGACCGGTGAGATCGAGGACGTCGGGGGAGGGGGCCGCGGCGTTGGGCCGGTAGGGGGAGTTGGGCACCTTGGCCAGGGCCGCGTAGTACGTGTCCAGGGCGCCGAGGTGGGCGGGCCAGCTGCCGAGGGTGCCGGTGCCGGCCTCCAGGACGAGGACGCGCCAGCCCTTGTCCCCGAGCTCCTTGGCGACGAGGGAGCCGGACAGGCCGGCGCCGACGACGACCACGTCGTACCGCGCGCGGCCGTGGCGCGGGGCCGGGCTCACGAGCCGGCCTCTCGCTGCGAGGGGAGGCCGGTCCGCTCGCTCGCCCGGGCGACGGCAGGAGCGCCGGGAGGCGGCTCGGCCCAGGTGCCGAAGCCGGGCGGCTTGGCGCCCGCCGGGTGGCCGTCGAAGGTGCGCCACACGAGACCTTCGGTGTACGCCTCGGGGGAGACGGTGAACGCGGTGTTGGCGCGCTCGCGGCCCAGCGCGGTGTGGACGGGCGCGGCGAGCTGCGGCCACACCCCCAGGTACCACATGTGGGCGATGGCGCGGGCGATGTCCCGGGCGGTCTCGTCGGTGATGCGGTCCGGGTCGCCCCCGGCGGCGTCGAGGGCGTCGAGGAAGCGGCCGACGGCCGGGCCGCCCACCTGCTCCAGCGCGGTCCGGTGATAGAGGCCGGCCATGCCCGTGCCGTGGAGGTCGAAGGCGTCGAAGCCGGTGAGGGCGGCCGAGGCGGTGAGGAAATCGTCGAGGGAACGTGCGGACGTGCTCGTCTTCGGTGTCATCCGTGCCCACCCATGCGTGACCACCCCTCCGTGGGACCTGACGCATGTCTATCGGAGACTCCACGGTGAGTGAAGAGGAAACAAATCCCCTTCACTCGTATGAGTGTTCGGCGGCATGGGGACGGCCCCCGCGCTCGGGGGAGCGGGGGCCGTCCGGACCGCGGAGTGGAGGGGTGGTCCTCCGGGTCCGCTCAGGTGCCGGGCTTGCGGCCGTAGACGAAGACGTTGTCGCCGTTGCCCAGCATGGACCAGTACGTCCTGGCGTCACCGGTGCGCATGTTCACACAGCCGTGCGAGCCGGGCGGGGACCAGACGCTGCCGTCGATGGCGTGGAAGGCCTGCCCGCCGTCGAAGAACTGCGCGTAGGGCATCCGCACCTTGTAGATCGTCGACCAGTGGTCGATCGACCGCCAGTAGATCTTCTTGGCGCCGGTCCGCGTCTCGTAGCCGTCCCGCCCCGTGCGCACCGGCACGGGGCCGAACCGCACGGACCTGCCGTCCTGTATCCAGCTGATCTGGCGGGTGAGGTCGACGCAGGCTATCCGGCCCTTGTTCACGGGGCACTTCCCGGCGGCGTTCGGATCCCGCCGGGTGATCTCGTCCTGCATCGCCGCCCAGGTGACGGGCCCCGCGAAGCCGATGTTCGGCGTGATGCGGTGACTGGTCTGGAAGTCCTGGATCGCCTTGCAGTCGGCGGGCGACTGCCGCCCGTCCACCGGTCTGCCCAGGAACTTCTCGGCCTCCTTCTGGTAGGGCCCGGTCCGGGTCGTGCAGGCGGGGGCGGCCTCGGCCGGCCCGCTCAACGCCAGCGTCAGCGGCGCCGTCAGCCCGAGCGTGCCCAGCAGCACCCCGAGCCGGCGTGCCGTGACCGGGCGCACCGTCTTGTTCCTGCTAAGTGTTCCCATGTGACGTAAGACTGATAGCACCGGCCGGTGGTTGCAGCCGGGATCGGAGGGCCGGCCGGGAAGGCCGGAAGGCCGAGGGGGCCGGGGCCGCCGGGGAGGGGCCGCCGCCACTGCGGACGGTGACCCCTCGAACGGAGCAGCGGGCGCACCGCTAGGAGATGGAGGCGCCCGTGGGGATCGCGTTCAGGGCGACGGGCGAGACGCTCACGATCTTGTTCCAGTCGAAGTAGTACTTGTCCATCGCGGCCGGGCTGGTGATCCAGCGCTTGACGCCGTTGCTCACGAGGTAAACCGCGGGCCCGCTGGGCGACTTCGCGAGAATAGCGCCGTCGGACAGCTGCCCGCCGTCGTCAATGGCACCGATGTCGACGACGGACTGAATTCCGTTCCAGTTACGGAACAGGTTGTTGTACGTGGCCGGGTTGGGGATCCAGCGGCGTTTGCCGTCGAGGATCAGATAGACGGCCGGGCTGTTCACGCCCTTGAGCCGGGCGCCGTCGAGTTCGGGATGTCTGCCGCGGAGCTCCGCGGCGCCGGATTGTGAGGCGGAGGCCGATTCCTGTGCGGTGCCGGAGGCCTGGGCGGCGGGTGCCGCCGCGAGACCGGAAACGGATGCGGCCACGAGGGCCAGGGCGGCGAACCACGAGCGCTTGGACACATTTCCTCCTGCTGCGGAGAAGGGGATGAGTTCAACTCGCCTGCATTCCCGTGCCTTTCGCTTGCAACGGCCAACCCTTGCGGCGCCGCCCCCGCTTGTCAACGCCCGCTCACTTCTCCGTACGGACGGCCAGCGATTCTCCGCCATGGGTGCCGCGGGCTCCTGTCGGTGCGCCTGGTCCGCTTTCACCCGCGACCGGCGGAAGATAGCAGTGAGCATTCCGGATCCACCGCCCAGGAATACCCGATTCCGGCCGTGGGGCCCGAAAGGAACGGCACCGTGCGGAGTTTTCCCGCGATCCTCTTCGCCCTGCTCGCCGCGGTCAGCAACGCCCTGGCGGTCGTCCTCCAGCGCCGCGCGGCCCGCACCGTCCCCCTCGCCCCGGGCCTGCGCCTGAACCTCTTCGCCCAACTGCTGCGCCGCAAGGCCTGGCTCGGCGGCATGGCCGCCGTCATGGCCGCCGCCTGCCTCCAGGCGCTCGCGCTGTCGCAGGGCGCCATGGCCGTCGTCCAGCCCGTCTTCGTGCTGGAGCTGCCCTTCGCCCTCCTGCTCGGCGGGATCATGCTGGGTCGCAAGGTCACGTCGCCCGCCTGGCGCGGAGCCGTCTGCATCGCGGCCGGACTCGGCCTGGCCCTCGCCGCCGCCGCGCCCACCTCCGGCACCGTGCAGCCGCCCGCGGACCGCTGGATGCTCGCCCTCGTCTGCTGCCTCGCGCTCATCGGGGTGCTGACCGCCACGGCCCTGCGCCACCCCGAAGGCGGCCTGCGCGCCGCGTGCTTCGGCACCACGGCGGCCGTCGGCTACGCCCTCACCGCCGCCCTGATGAAGGACGCGACGCACGCGTGGCAGGACGGCGGCGCCACCGCCTTCTTCCTGTCCTGGCAGACGTACGGGTTCGCCGTCACCGGCGTCATGGCCCTCTTCCTGCTGGAGAACGCCATGCAGTCCGGCCCGCTCACCGCCTCCCAGCCCGCCCTCACCCTCGGCGACGCCCTGGTGAGCCTCTCGCTGGGCATCACCCTGTACGAGGAGCGGGTCCGCAGCGGCTGGTGGATCCTCCCGGAGGCCGCCGGAGCCGCCCTGGTGCTGTACGGGGCGGTGACGATCTCCCGCGTCGCCCTCGCGCGGGACCTGGTGACGACGGCTCCCGCCGGAGCCGACTGACACGCGCCGCCCGGGCCCGGGTACGCCCCGGTGGCGGAACGGCCGTGCCGTTCCGCCACCGGACTGCGCGGCTCAGAGGTTGCGCGGCGTGAGCTCCGCCATCGCGGACCAGCCGTTGCCGGGGGCCTCGGTGCTGATGATCTGCGGCGTGATGGCGATGGCCTCGGCCATCTCGTCCATGGCGGTCTTGAAGTGCGCGGAGTTCACGTGCGCGTCACCGGCCTCGCGGGAGGCGAAGCCCTCCACGAGGACGAACTGGTTCGGGTTGTCGACGCTGCGGGACCACTCGAAGAACAGGTTGCCCGGCTCGTCCCGGGTGGCCCGGGTGAAGTCCCCGACGAGGTCGAGCCACTTGTCGGTGAACTCGGGGCGGACGGTCATCTTGACGACAATCAAGATCATGGCGGCTCCTGTCGTGTTCGGGCGGTGGTCCGGGGCGGCGGGCCGGTCCCGGTCCCTGCCGGCGGCGGGCGGGAGCGCCCGCGCCGGTGCCCACGCTGGCGGAGGCGGGGGCACCCGGTGAAGCAGGGACGACAGCGATTCCGGCCCTCCCGGAAAATTCCACCCCGGTTACGGCGGGACGGCCAGTCGGGCGGGCGTCCGCCCGGCCGAACTCACCCCCCCGGGCCGCGGCTCCGTCCGACAGAGCGCCCTACGCGGCCGCGACGGGCTGCTCGACCGGCGCCGGCAGCGTTCGCGCGGGCTCCGGCCGGCCCTGCGCGGGCGCCGCGGGGAGGGTGAGGTCCTCCGCGCCGTCGGGGACGGGCACGGACTCGAAGATGGCGTTCTGCTGCTCCTGGAGCTCGCGGGCCCGCTCGGGCGAGGTGGTGGGCAGCCGCTGCTCCTCGTACAGCTTGTGGGTGGCCTCCTGGGCCCACTTGCTCGACGGGGTGTGGAACTGCACCTCGAAGACGTGCTGGGAGTGCGGGTCGCGCCAGGCCGCGTTGATGGCCTTGTAGCCGTGCTTCCGGCCCCAGGTGTTGGACCACTTGACGCTGTCGTTGCCCCACAGGGACAGGGCCGAGGAGGCGATCGTCACTCCGTTGGTGTAGCTGCCGTCAGGCCACTGGAGGGTGTAGCGGACGGAGTCGCTGATCCTGGCGAGGGTGGCGTCCACGGTCTGCCCGGGCTCCTCCTTCATGGCCGTGGCGACCTTGCGCTTGAGCGAGTCCGGCGACTTCAGGCGGTGGTCGAAGCCGATGAGGGTGGCGTGGCTGATGCGGGCCACCGCCTGCATCTCGGGGCTGACCGTCTGCTCGGCGGAGCGGGCGCGGGCGAGGAACTCGTCGACCTTCTTGTTGTCCGCGGCGTTGAGCGACAGGCCGTCGCCCTTCCACCCGCCCTTGTCGTCACGGAGCCGGTCCGCCCGGTCCGGCCCGTCCGCTCCGGCTGCGGCGACCGTCTTGCCTGTGGACCCGGGGTGCGCTCCGGCCCTGCCGTCGGCCAGGGCGCTCTGCACCGGTCCGGCGCTCAGGGCGGCGGCGAGCGCCGCGACGGCGGCGAGTCGGGGGGCAGTGCGGTTGGTGATCACCGTGTGATTCGTCCTTCGGCGCGTGAGGTGATGTCCGGCGCCTCATACAACCGGCGGGGGCCCGCACCGGTAACTGAACGGCACGCTCCACGGCCCGCCTTTGGCCGGATCGCGGCGGTTCCGGGGCGAAATGTGGCCGTACGAGTCCTGTGAGCCGTGCGGGTGACGAGGGGGTGTGTTGGCCGCATTCTTCGGATGATCGCTCCAGTGCGTTGTTACGTTTTGCGGACTAATGACCCCTTTGGGGGTGGTTCCGGTGGTGGGGGAATGGGCGGTGGTTGCGGTGGTGGGTGGAGTGCAGGTGTCGGGGCGCGGCGTCGTCGCCGAAGAGGGAGCCGGTGAGGGCGAAAGCGCAGGCGGCGGGAGCGCCGTACCGGGGCCTGCGGGGGAGCGGGGTGCGGCGGGTCCCCTGACGGGCGCGGCACCGGGTGGCGACTACGACTACGAGGGCTTCAGCCGCCTGGCGGGGGCGATGGAGGAGCCCGTGCCGCCGGGGGCCTACCGGGTGGCGTACCAGGGGCTGCGGGGCCGGGCGGGTGTGACGGGGGTGTGGGTGGGGCTGCTGGTGGCACTCGCGCCCCTGATGGCGGCGGGGGTGCTGGTGTGGCTGCTGTGGCCGGGCCACTGGGTGGTGCGGGACGGGTGGCCGGGGTCGGTGGACGCGGTGATGCTCGCGTCGGTCGGGCTGGTCGAGGTGTTCCGGGTGGTGAACGTGGTCTCCGTGGCCCACGCCTCGTGCGTGGCGCGGGACCCCGTGCCGGTGCGCGCGCAGCCCGGCGCGCGGGTGGCCTTCTGCACGACGTTCGTGCCGGGCAAGGAGCCCCTCGCCATGGTGGCGGCGACGCTGGAGGGCGCGGTGCGGGTCGGCTACGACGGCCTGGTGGACGTGTGGCTGCTGGACGAGGGCGACGACCCGGGCGCGCGGGCGCTGTGCGGGCGGCTGGGCGTGCGGCACTTCTCCCGGAAGGGCGTGGCGCGCTACAATCGGCCGTCGGGAAAGTACCGGGCCCGCACGAAGCACGGCAACTACAACGCCTGGCTGGACGCGCACGGCCACGGCTACGACTTCGTGGCGTGCGTGGACACCGACCACGTGCCCCTGCCGAACTTCCTGGAGCGCATGCTGGGCTACTTCCGCGATCCGGACGTGGCCTTCGTGGTGGGCCCGCAGGTGTACGGGAACTACTCGGCCCGGGTGACGAAGGCCGCCGAGAGCCAGCAGTTCCTCTTCCACGCCCTGGTGCAGCGCGCGGGTAACCGCTACGGCTCGCCGATGTTCGTGGGGACGTCCAACTGCGTGCGGGTGAGCGTCCTCCAGCAGATCGGCGGCTTCTACGACTCGATCACCGAGGACATGGCGACGGGCCTGGAGATCCACCGGCGGAAGAACCCGGCGACGGGCCGCCGCTGGCGCTCGGTCTACACCCCCGACGTCCTGGCCGTGGGCGAGGGCCCCTCGTCGTGGACGGACTTCTTCTCCCAGCAGCTGCGCTGGTCGCGCGGGACGTTCGAGACCCTCCTGCGGCAGTTCGGGCGCGCCGTGTGGTCCCTGTCCCCGGGCCGTCTGTGGAACTACTGCCTCCTGGTCGCCTACTACCCCATGGCCGCCATGACCTGGGTCCTCGGCGGCGTCTCCTGCTTCCTCTTCCTCGGCCTCGGGGCCACGGGGATCAACGTGCCCTCGCAGGTGTGGCTGATGCTCTACGGCGACGCGGCCGTCCTCCAGATCTGCCTGTACGTCATCAACCGCCGCCACAACGTCAGCCCGCACGAGCCGGAGGGTTCATCGGGCGTGGCCGGGATGGTCATGTCGGCGGTATCCGCCCCGCTGTACGCGCGGGCCATGGGCCAGGCCCTGCTGCGCCGCCGCTCGGGCTTCGTGGTGACCCCGAAGGGCGCGTCGGCGTCCGGGGACTGCACCGCGACGTTTCGTACGCACCTGTGGTGGGCCTGCATGTTCGCGGTGTGCCTGGTGGCGTCGGTGTTCCTGGGCCACTCCTCGCTCGCCATGCGCGTGTGGGCCGGCATGGCGCTGATCACCGCGCTGGGCCCGGCGGCGGTGTGGCTGGCGGACCGGGCGCGCGAACGCCGGCCCAGCGGCCGGGGCGCCGGCGACGGCCCGGCGGTCTCCCGCCCCCGCACCCAGCACAGTGCGGCCTGACATGGCCGGCGAGACCGCTCCCGGCCCCATGCGGGTGCTCGTGCTCGGCGCGTCCCTGCGGGCCGACTCGCTCAACGCCCGGCTGGCCTCGCTGGTGGCCCGCCTGGTCCGGGACGAGGCGGGCGCGGAGGTCGACCACGCCCGCCTGGACGAGTTCGCCATGCCGCTCTACAACGGTGACACCGAGGACGCCGAGGGCGTGCCGCCCGGGGCGCTCGCGCTGCGCGAGCGGCTGTCCGCGTGCCAGGCGCTTGTCATCTCCTCCCCGGAGTACAACGCCTCGATGCCCGGCGTGCTGAAGAACGCCATCGACTGGGTCTCCCGCGTCCGCCCCCAGCCGTTCAAGGACAAGCACGCCCTCCTGGTCTCCGCGTCGCCGTCCATGATCGGCGGCAACCGCGGGCTGTGGTCCCTGCGCGTCCCCCTCGAACACCTGGGCACGCGCGTCTACCCCGACATGTTCAGCCTCGCCAAGGCGCACGAGGGGTTCACCGGCGACGGGGACCTCGCCGACAGCGGGCTCCACGCCCGCCTGGTGGAGTCGGTGACGTCGTTCCTGCGACTGGTCGAGGCGGACGCCCGCTACGTGTGCCTGCGCCGCCGCTGGTACGAGTTCCTGGGCGACTGCACGGACGCCCCGGTCACCCAGCGCGCCCAGGACTGACGGGGTCCTTCCGGGGGTCGTCCCCGTCCGCGAGCGCGGCCGCGGCGAGGGCGCAGCCCCACGACACCGTCACCCCCGCCCCGCCGTGGCCGTAGTTGTGGACCAGCCGTGCCCCGCCCGGCAGCCGGCCGGCGTCCAGCCGCGCGGGGGAGCGGGCCGGGCGCAGGCCCACCCGGTGGGCCAGGACCCGGGCTCCGGCCAGCCGGGGGTCCACGCGGGCGCAGCGGCTGATGATCGACCCGGCCGTGCCGGGCGAGGGGGTGCGGTCCCAGACGTGCTCGCGCGCGGTCCCGCCGAGGACCACCCCGTAAGGCTGCGGGAAGATGCTGAGGATCTCGCCGGTCGCGCGGTTCTCAGCGGCGAGCCACTCGCTCACGCCCGGGTTCTCCACGACGACGACCTGTCCCTGTACGGGGTGCACCGCCGGGTCGGGGACCAGGTCGCGGGCGCCGAGGCCGGTGCAGTTGACGACGAGGGGTGCGGCGCGGCCCGCCTCGGCCAGATCCTCCACGGCCCGGTGGATGACCGTGCCGCCCGCCGCGGCGAACCTCCGCTCCAGATACCCGAGATATGCCGGCATGTCCACCAGTGGCGTACGGGCGCGGACGCCGTGGCCGTAGCCCGCGGGCAGCTCGCCGGCCGCGGCCGGCCGGAGCCCGGGAACGCCCGCGGCCCAGCCGCTCCGCTCCTCCTGCTCCGTGCACGCGTACGTGCCGCCGACGAGCCGGACGCCCGTCTCGTCCGGCCGGTCCGCCAGGCGGGACAGCTGCCGGAAGGACTCCAGGGCCCAGGCGGTGACCGCCTCCCGGGGCTCGATCCGGTACGGCCACCAGAGGCCGCCGGCCACGGCGGAGGTGGTCTCCGCGGGCCGCTCCCGGCTCCGCACCTCCACCCGCCGCCCGGCCTCCGCCAGGACCACCGCGGTGGTCAGCCCGATGACCCCGGCCCCCACGACGATCGCGTCGCTCGTCATGCCGACACCGTACCGGTGCCGGCCCCGCACCGCCGTGTCCGGAACTCCTTTCCCCGGTTATCGGTGCTGTTGACTTCTTTATTGCCCTGTGGAATTGATGCCCCACCCGGATCCGGTCGTCCGCCGATCCTCCATAGGAGCGCCATGCCCAGATCCAGAATTCCCCTCATCTGTAGTACGGCCGCCCTGGCGGCGTTGTGCGGCCCCGTGCTGCCGGCGCACGCGGCGGCCCCGGCGATCGCCGTGCCACCCGACAAAATAGTGATCGAAGTCGCGACGGTGAACGGTTCCGGCTGCCCCGCGGGCACCGCCGCGGTGGCCGTCTCCCTGGACAACACGGCCTTCACCGTCACCTACAGCGAGTACCTCGCCCAGGTGGGAAAGGGAACAAAGCCGACCGACTCCCGTAAGAACTGCCAATTGAATCTGATCGTCCATGTCCCGCACGGATTCACCTATGCGATTGCGAGCGTCGACTACCGCGGATACGCCCACCTCGAACCCGGTGCCACGGGCGAGCAGAAGGCCTCGTACTACTTCCAGGGACAATCGCAGACCGCCGTCAAGTCGCACCAGTTCCAGGGCGCGCTGGACGACAGCTGGCAGGCGACCGACAGCAATGAGGTCGCGCAGTACGTGTACGCGCCCTGCGGCGAGCAGCGCAACTTCAACGTCAACACCGAGCTGAGCGTCGGAGCGGGCACCTCCGACCCCACGAAGACCACCAGCTTCATGGCCATGGACTCCACCGACGGCGCCATCAACACCGTCTACCGCATCGCCTGGAAGGAGTGCCCGCCCAAGCCGTAGCCGCTCCGGGGTTGTGGGAACCGTACAGGTACCCCTCGCCAGCACTGGTATCGGCCCCGCTGTCCGGAAACCAGGGGGACGGACGAGGATGAACAGGTGCTCGACACCCTCGACCCCGCGGACCCGGCCTTCGCACGCGACCCCTACCCCTACTACGCACGCCTGCGCACCACCGGTCCCGCAGCGCGGGTGGCGCTGGCCAACGGCACGGACGCCTGGCTGGTCACCGGCTACCGGCAGGCCCGGGAAGTGCTGGCCGACCCGCGCTTCTCCAACGTGCCCCCGCACGCCGCGGGCCGCCCCAAGCCGGACTCGCCGGCCCGGAGCGCCCGCGGCTGCCTCGCCCGCCACATGCTCAACACCGACGCACCCGACCACACCCGGCTGCGCCGGCTGACCACCGCCGCCTTCACCCCGCGCCGGGTCGACGCCCTCCGTCCCCGCATCGAGCAGCTCACCGCGGAGCTGGTGACGGACGTCGCGGACCGGCTGACCCGCTGGGGCGCCGCCGACCTCGTCGACGCCTTCGCCTTCCCCCTGCCCGTCCTCGTCATCGGCGAGGTGCTCGGCGTGCCCACCGCCGACCGGGCCGACCTGCGCACCTGGACCTACCAGGTCGGATCGCCCGCGGACGCCCTCCCCGCCGGCGCCGTCGACCGGGCGTGGACCAGCCTCCACGCCTACTTCACCTCGCTCATCGCGCAGAAGCGGCGGACGCCCGGCGACGACCTCTTCAGCGCCCTCGTCCACGACGAGGCCGAGGGCGGGCTGGACGACGGCGAACTGCTCGCGATGGCCTTCCTGCTGCTCTTCGCCGGCTACGAGACGACCATGAACCTGATCGCCTCCGCCTCGCTCCTCCTGCTCACCCACCCCGGGGAACTGGCAGCGGCCCGGCAGGGCGGGCCCGCGCGCTGGGCCGCCGTCGCCGAGGAGGCCCTGCGCCACGCCAGCCCGCTGGAGGGGACGACGTGGCGGCGCACGACCGAGGAGGTCGACCTGGGCGACGGCGTGGTCATACCCGCGGAAGCCTCGGTCCTCGTGGTCCTCGCCGCGGCCAACCGCGACCCCGGCGTCTTCCCGGAGCCCGACGCCTTCCGGCCCGGCCGCTACGCCGCCTCCGGCGAACGGGCGGCGCCCCACGCGGCCTTCGGGCACGGCCCGCACTTCTGCCTCGGCTCCCGGCTCGCCCGCCTGGAGGCGGAGGTGGCCCTTCCGATGCTCTTCGGCGCGGACTCCCGGATACCGGACCTCGCCCTCGCCGCCGACCCCGCCGGCCTTCCCTACCGCCCCGGCCTCCTCGTCCGCGGCCCGCGGCGCCTCCCGGTGGTCCGCGCCGGCTCCGCCGGCTGACCCGGGCGCCCGCGGTCCCGTAGGCCTGCCGGCCGGGTGGCCGGAGGGACTTCCTCCCCCGGCCGCACCCATGGGCTCTACAGTGGCCTGTGCCTTTGTGTGCTGCCAGGGAGGAAGTGCGTAGTGGTCGAGACGGTCCGGGGTTGTGTGCTGTTACTGGACGGTACGCCTGACCGGCGGCGAGGTGTCCTGCCGAATCCGACCGCGCACGCCGTCGCGGGCGCCCACCCCCGCCGCTTCCTCGCCGCGGGCGCCGTGGACGTCGTGCAACTGCCCGCAGTGGAAGGCCCGCAGAGCGCCCTGGCGTATTTGCAGCACGCCGCGGCCGTGCCCGGCCCGCTCCTGGTCTGGGTGACGGGGCGGCTGATGGTCCCCGCCCGCCGCGGCGGCGAGCTGCACCTGGCCCTGCCCGGCAGCACCCCGGCCACCGTCCGCTACACCGGGCTGCCTTGGGCGTGGCTGCTGCGCACCTTGCAGGCCCACGCGGGGCCGGTGGTGCTGATGGCGGATCTGGAGGCCGACACGGCCGCGTGGCCGC
The DNA here is from genome assembly GCF_044336695.1 of Streptomyces sp. SCA2-17. Classification (NCBI taxonomy): domain Bacteria; kingdom Bacillati; phylum Actinomycetota; class Actinomycetes; order Kitasatosporales; family Streptomycetaceae; genus Streptomyces; species Streptomyces sp. SCA2-17. Next base: position 122,005 of record NZ_CP117521.1, on the reverse strand, counting down.
ACGTCGTGAGCGGGTCCGGCTCCGGCGAAATCGCCCAGGGCGTGCCCCTGTTCGGCGTCGTCAACCCCGTCCCGCCGGTGCCCGCGCGCGAAGCCGGCCCGTACACGCGGGCACTCCTCGAAGCCCTGGAGACCGGCGACCCCCACGCCGGCCCCGTGCTCGACGTGCCCACCATCCACCGGCGCGCCCTGCTCGCGGCGGGCCAGGGCCCGGACACCGTGCCCTTGCAGTGGGGAACGCCCGGCCCGGTCCTGGCCAACGCCGCGGCCGCGGCCCGCCCGCATCCGCACCCCCAGCCCCGGGCCGCCGGCAGACCGGATCCCTTGCAGCAACCGGCCCCTTTGCAGCAACCGGCGCCCGCCCCGGTCCGGCTTCCGGACCCCGATCCCGCACCCGCCGCGGCCCCCGTCCCCGCGCAGGACGATCTCCTGCCCGGCATCCTGGCCGCCGCGCACGCCGGCCGGCACAACGAAGCCGCGGCCATGGCCGCCGCGGCCGAGCAGCAGGCCCTGCGCCACTACGGGCCCGACAGCCCCGAGGCGGGCCTGTGGGTCGAAGTCCGCGCGGACCTCGCCCGCATGGCCGGCGACCACGCCCGGGCCGCCGAGCTGTGGATGACGGCTGCCGGCGCCCGCCTCGGCCGCAGCGGACCCGCCGACGGGGAGGCCATGGCGGCGCTGAAGCGCGCGCACTACTGCTGGCAGCACAGCGGCGATCAGGCCCCCCGCCTCGCTCCCGCCCTGCTCGCCCTGTGGGAGCGGGTCCCGGGCGGCGAGGGCGCGGCCGATCACATCCGTGCACGCTTGCAAGAAGCACGCGTGCACGGAGCGGAGGAGAACGCCCCGCCCACAGTGGCCCGTTGACGCCCTGCCGGGAGCGCAAGTCCGCATGAGGGGCGTGCGGGGGTGCGCTTCGGCGCGTGCGGGCAGGACGGGGGTGGTTGCTGTGCCGGGGAGGTATCAGCTGGGTGACAGTTCCCCACCTAGCGAGGAGTTCGCGATGAAGCGCCTGCGCTCCGCCCTGACGACGGCCGCCGCCACCGCCCTGCTGACCGTGTGCGGGGTGGCGCTGGCGGCACCGGCCCACGCGGAGGCCGATGTCAACCTCCTGGGCGGCACCGCCACAGTCCTGGCGGACGGAGTGATTGCAGTGGGCCTCTTCGGTGGCACCGTCGTGAGCCTTCAGAACCCGATCGAGGGCATTGTCTGACGGCTCAGGGCGCCAGCCCGTACAGCCGCCGCGCGTTCCCGGAGCCGATCAGTGCGGCGATCCGGGGCGCGTCGGCGGCGGGCCACGCCCCCTCGCCCACCCACGGCCGCGTCAACTGGCCGAGCGCTTGCGTGAACAGGCGGCTGCCGGCCACGTACAGCTCGGGCAGCCCGTAGGCGTCGGTGGAGAACATGACCTTCCCGAACGGGGCCAGTTCCAGCACCTCGGCGAGGACGGCCGCGGCGCTCGCCCCGGTGTAGGAGAGCGTCAGCCCGACGTCGGCGTAGACGTGCGGGAAGACGTGGGCGAGGTAGGCCGCGTTGCGGTGGTACGGGTAGGCGTGCAGGAGGACCAGCGGGCAGCCCGTCGGCCGGACGGCCTTGATGAAGTCGGTGAGCAGCGCGGGGTCGCTGCGGTGCAGGCGCAGGTCGGGGTCGCCGAACCCCGTGTGGATCTGCAGCGGCAGCGCGGTGCCGGCGGCCGTCCACAGCAGGTGCCGGAGGAGGACGGGGTCGTGGAGGCGGCGGCCGGCGTCCCGCGCGGCCAGCAGCCGGTCCACGGCGGCGCCGAGCTCCCCGGGGCCCGGCGGCCCTGGATCGAAGTCGAGGCCGTGGCGGTAGGCGGCCACCGACTTGAAGCCCACCACCGTACGGGCCGCCTCGTGCACGGCCTCCTGGAAGGCGCCGAGGAACTCCCGGCTGCTGCCGGCCTTTTCCGCGGCGCGCTCGGCGAGGGTCTCCAGCCGGGCGATCTCGTGGGCGCGCCCGCCGCCCGCCGCGGCGAGCTCCCCGGGTGTGGTGAGGCCGTCGGCGAGTCCGGTGTCGACGACGTAGTCGGTGATGCCGGTGGCGCGCAGCAGCCGCCGCCCGGTCTCCTCCTCTCCCAGCTCGGCGCGGCGGGCCAGGTACTCGGCGGGCGGGCAGTGGGCGGGGAGCCCCAGCAGCGGCGGGCACCAGCGGCGCACGGCGAAGCCCAGCTGGCTGTCGAAGAAGGTGGTGCCGTCGGCGGCCGGGGCGTCGGACTCCGTCAGGTAGGACAGGAACCCGGCCTCATCGAGGGGGCCGCGGGCCACGCCGTGGCAGTGATGGTCCACCAAGTTCGCCGAGTTCGCCGAGTTCGCCAAGTCCGCCGGCTCCGGCGGTCCGTCACCGTGCGACTCCGTTCCCGCCGGGTTCACCATGCGCGCAGCCCCCTCGTCAGTACCGGTGCCGGAGACCGGCGACGACCGCCTCCGGGGAGTCGTGCCGCAGGCGCGCGTGCTCGCCTTCGCGGACGGCCAGGAACGCCTCGTAGAGCGGCTCCCCGAGGGCCTCCCGCAGCACTTGCGAGCCGCGGAGGCGCTCAAGCGCCTCCGGCAGGCTCCTCGGCAGCCGGGGCACGGCGGCGCCCGTGACGGCCGGGTCGCCGCTGACGGGGTCGGGCAGGCTGTACTTCTGCTCCATGCCGTTGAGGCCCGCGGCGATGACCGCGCCCGCCGTCAGGTACGGATTGGCCGTCGCGTCGACGCACTTGATCTCGGCGTTGGCGCTGTCCGCGTCCAGGGCCGCGCCGGGGATGAAGCGCAGCGCCGCCTCGCGGTTCTCCGGGCCCCAGCACTGGAAGACGCCCGCCCACCGGGAGGGGGCGAGGCGAAGGTAGCCCGCGGGGTGCGGGGCGGTGATGGCCACCAGGGCGGGGAGCTCGTGGAGGATGCCGGCGAGGAACGCCTCGCCGGGCCGGGTCATGCCGGACGGACCGTCGCCGCCGCGGAACAGGTTGCCGCCGTCCTGCCGGAGGCTGAGGTGGAGGTGCGCGCCGTTGCCCACGGTGTCCGGCTCGACCAGGGGCGCGAACGTGGCGTGCAGGCCGTGGCGCGCGGACACGGCACGGATGGTCTCGCGGACGAGCACCACGTGGTCGGCGGCGGTGACGGGGTCGGCCGCGGCGGTGGAGATCTCGAACTGGCCGGGGGAGTACTCCGGGTGGATCTGGAGCACGTCGATGTCCTGTGCGGCCAGGGCCTGGAGGACGTCGCGCACGTAGTCGGATAGGCCGACCATGCGGGTCATGCCGTAGGCGGGGCCAGGAGCGGCGTAGCGCGGTGCACTGTGCGCCGCGCGGGGCCCGTCCCCCGTGGCGGCCTTCTCGCCCGCCCCTTCCCCTTCCCCGGCATGGGTGACGACCCACTCGGTCTCGTACCCCATGCGCAGTTCGAGGCCGGCCCGCGCGGCCCGCTCGGTCATGCGCCGCGCGAAGCCGCGCTGGCAGGCCGCGTACGGCGTGCCGTCCTGTTCGTTGCGGTCGGCCGGGGCCCAGGCCCAGCCCGGCTGCGCGGCGAGCACGGTGAGCCGGTCGAGGTCGGGGAAGAGGCGCAGGTCCCCGTCGGGGCCGCCGATGTGGCGGCTGGTGACGGCGGAGTCGTCGCTGAGGTACACGTCGAAGACGGGCGACATGCCCACACCCCACTGCGCCGCGTGGGCGAGCCGGGCGGTGGGGACGGCCTTGACGCGGGTGATGCCCGCGTTGTCGACCCAGGTCAGGATGATGCCGTGCACGTCCATGGCCGTCAGCCGCGCGGCTTCCTGACGCGCGGCCGAGGCCGCGGCTTCGTGCAGTGGTGTGTCCACGCTTGCTCCTGGGGGATGCCGGTGTGTCGCCACTCTTGTGGGCCATTACACCGCACGAGGGCGCGTCCGGTGACGGAACGCCCTATCCCCCCGCCCGGTCAGGTCACCGGCGGCGGAGCCGAAGCCGGGCCCGGCTGCTACCAGCGGTACCAGCGGCCCCCGCCGGAGCGGACGAGGAAGCCGAGGAGCCAGAGGACCAGTACGACGATAGCCACCCACCAGAGGATCTTGATGGCGAAGCCGGCGCCGAAGAGGAGCAGGGCGAGGAGAAGAACGATCAGCAGTGGAACCATGGGGGTTACCTCCTTTTCCTTCGTCTGCCCGCATGCGGGCAGGTCATTACAGGCGTGCTTCCAGCCGCCCGTCCGAATGGCCCAGTCGTGGTTTGCGCTCCGGCGCACACGGCTACACACGAGGCGCCCGCCCGCAACGGGCACGGGCCCACGGAGGGGCGATGCCGCAGCTGGAGCAGGAGAGAACCGACGGGGCGACGGAGACCGCCGACGGCCCTCCGGCCCGGCTGGGCAGCAGAATGCTGACGTACCTCACCACCACCGATCACAAGGTGATCGGGAACATGTATCTGGTGACCGCCTTCTGCTTCTTCCTTTTCGCGGGGCTCATGGCGATGGTCATGCGGGCGGAACTGGCGCGGCCGGGCCTGCAAATCGTCAGCACCGCGCAGTACAACCAGCTGGTCACCATGCACGGCACGGTCATGATGCTGCTGTTCGCGACCCCGATGTTCGCCGGATTCGCCAATGCCGTGATGCCTTTGCAGATCGGCTCCCCGGACGTGGCGTTCCCGCGGCTGAACGCCATGACGTACTGGCTGTTCCTCTTCGGCGCTCTGATCGTCGTCTCCGGCTTCGTCGTCCCCGGCGGTGCCGCGCCCTTCGGCTGGTTCGCCTACGCCCCGCTCAACAGCGCCGTGTACTCGCCCGGTGCCGGTGGTGACCTGTGGGCGATGGGCCTGGTCGTGGCGGGCCTCAGTACGGTCCTGGGGTCGGTGAACTTCATCACCACCATCGTCTGCCTGCGCGCGCCGGGCCTGACGATGTTCCGCATGCCGGTGTTCACCTGGAACATCCTCTTCACCTCCATCCTGGCGCTGCTCGCCTTTCCCGTCCTCACCGCCGCCCTGCTGTGCCTGGAGGCGGACCGGAAGTTCGGCGCCCACGTCTTCGACGCGGCCAACGGCGGCGCCCTGCTGTGGCAGCACTTGTTCTGGTTCTTCGGCCATCCCGAGGTCTACATCGTCGCGCTGCCGTTCTTCGGCGTGATCACCGAGATCATCCCGGTGTTCAGCCGCAAACCGCTCTTCGGCTATGCCGGAATGGTGGGCGCCACCATCGCCATCACCATGCTGTCGGCGTCCGTGTGGGCGCACCACATGTTCGCGACCGGCGCCGTCCTGCTGCCGTTCTTCTCGCTGATGTCCTTCCTGATCGCCGTCCCCACCGGGGTGAAGTTCTTCAACTGGATCGGCACGATGTGGCGCGGCAGCGTCTCCTTCGAGACGCCCATGCTGTGGGCGGTCGGCTTCCTCGTCACCTTCCTGCTCGGCGGCCTCAGCGGCGTCCTCATCGCCTCGCCGCCGCTCGACTTCCACGTCACCGACACGTACTTCATCGTCGCGCACCTGCACTACGTGCTCTTCGGCACCGTCGTCTTCGCCATGTTCGGCGGCTTCTACTTCTGGTGGCCCAAATGGACGGGCCGCATGCTCGGCGAACGGCTCGGGAGGGTCCACTTCTTCACGCTCTTCGCCGGATTCCAGATCACCTTCCTGGTGCAGCACTGGCTCGGCCAGTCCGGCATGCCCCGGCGTTACGCCGACTACCTCGCCGCCGACGGATTCACCCTCATGAACACCGTCTCGTCCATCGGCGCGTTCCTGCTCGGCCTCTCGACCCTGCCGTTCCTGTACAACGTGTGGCACACCGCCCGGCACGCCCCGAAAGTGACCGTCGACGACCCCTGGGGCTACGGCCGTTCCCTCGAATGGGCCACGAGCTGCCCGCCGCCGCGCCACAACTTCCACGCACTGCCGCGGGTGCGGTCCGATTCCCCGGCCTTCGACCTGCATCATCCCGAAGCGCTGGAGGCGGCGGAGGAGAAGAGCCTTCCCCGATAGGCGCAGCAGCCCGAGGAGCATTTCCCATGAAGACCGAGAACGGATGAAGACCGAGAACGTATGAAAACCGAGGCCGTATGAAGACCGAGGCCGTCCTCTTCGCCGGCGTGGCCGGCTTCTTCCTCGCCACCGGGGCCGTCTACGTCTGGCTGTCCGGCCGCGAACCCGCGGGGAGCGCCGCGCTGACGGTCTCCTTCATCATGGCGTCGCTGATGGCCTTCTTCTTCGCCGTGAACTACCGCCGCCGGGGCCCCCGGCCGGAGGACGACAAGAAGGCCGCCATCGCCGACCGCGCGGGCCCGCTGGACTTCTTCCCGCCGCGCAGCGCCTATCCGGCGCTGACCGCCCTGGGCGCCGCCGTCAGCGCCCTCGGCATCGTCTTCGGGCTGTGGCTGTTCATCATCGGCTTCGGCGTTCTGGCCGCCGGGGTCGGCGGCATGGCCTTCCAGTACGTGCAGCGCGACGCCTGACCGGCCCCGCCGTCAGCGGCCCCGGCCTCCGCCGTCATCTGCCGCGCCCGGCCGGCTCGCCCTTCCCGGCGGCCGTGCCCGGCTCCTCCGGTTCGATCGGCGCGGCCGTCCGCTCCTCGACGGCGCGCCGCTGCTCGGGCGTCACCGGGACCTCGATGCGGTGACCGTAGTACCAGGAGCTCAGGGCGAGCCGCAGCCGCTGCCGGCGCGGCAGCTCCGCGCGGGGCCGGGGCGCCGTCAGGGGCTCCGGCACCTCACGCACCATCAGGCGGTAGCCCTGCGCGGCGGACAGCGCCTCGTGGCCCTCGCCGAGCCCGCCCTGGACGTTCTGCTCGACGTTCCCGCTCTCGTGGCCCTCGGCCAGCAGCCTGCGGTCGTGCGCTTGGAGGGCCAGGCAGATGCGCCGGGTGACCCAGAACGCGAGCACCGGGCCGAGGACCACCGCGATGCGGAAGATCCAGGTCAGGGCGTTGACGGAGACCCGGAAGGAGAACGCGATGACGTCGTTGCCGCCGGCCGCCAGCAGGACCGCGTAGAAGACGATGCCGGCCACGCCCAGCGCCGTCCGGGCGGCCTGGTTGCGGGGGCGGTCGGCCAGGTGGTGCTCCGAGCGGTCCCCGGCGATCCACTTCTCCAGGAACGGATACAGGTAGAGGCCCGTGAACAGCAGGCCCGGCAGGACGACCGTCGGGATCAGCACGTTCCACATGAAGGTGTGCCCCCACAACACCGTCTCCCACGGGGGCATCACGCGCAGGGCGCCCTCCAGGAACCCCACGTACCAGTCGGGCTGGGCGTCGGTGGCCACCTGGTCGGCCCGGTAGGGCCCGTACGCCCAGACGGGGTTGATCTGGGCGAGCCCGCCGAGCGCGGTCAGCAGGCCGAAGAGCATCAGGAACAGGCCCGTGGACTTCGTGATGAACTGCGGGAACATGGGCTGCCCGACGGCGTTGCGGTTCGTCCGGCCGCGCTCCGCCCAGTGCGTGTGCTTGAGGTAGACCACCAGGATCAGGTGCACGGTGATCAGGGCGATCAGCACCCCGGGCACGAACAGCACGTGCACGACGTACAGCCGGGGAATGATCAGGTGCCCCGGGAACGCCCCGCGCCAGATGAACGAGCTCAGGTACGTGCCCACCACGGGGATCGACATCACGATCGTGTTCGCCGTCCGCATCCCCGTCCCCGAGAGCAGGTCGTCCGGCAGCGAGTAGCCGGCGAACCCTTCGAGGAGCGCGAGGACGAACAGCGTCAGCCCCACGATCCAGTTGGCCTCCCGGGGCCTGCGGAAGGCGCCCGTGAAGAACACCCGGAGCATGTGGACCGCGATCGCCGCGATGAAGACGAGCGCGGCCCAGTGGTGGACCTGCCGGATGAGCAGCCCGCCCCGCACCTCGAAGCTCAGGTCGAGCGTCGACAGGTACGCCTGCGACATCCGCAGGCCGCGCAGCGGCTCGTACGGCCCGGCGTACACGCTCTGCGTCATGCCCGGGTCGAAGAAGAGCGTCAGATAGGAGCCGGTGAGCACCAGGACGGCGAAGCTGTAGAGGGCGAGCTCCCCCAGCAGGAACGTCCAGTGGTCGGGGAACGCCTTGCGCAGCAGCGCCTTCGCGGCCTCGGCGGCCGGCAGCCGCCGGTCCAGCGCCACGAAGCCGGTCAGGGCCGCCTCCCGGACCTTCTCTTTCACCCGCACGCTCCCTGTCGGCTCGCCGGCACCCGCGTCCTCGCACGGGGCCGCGGCTGATGGGTAACCGGCGCGCCGGGAGCTCAACCGCATGATCGCCGGGTGTCACCCGGACCGCGCGGACGGGCTACGCGGCGCTGCGGGCGTCGCTCTGCGCCTCCTGCCGGGCCAGCGCCTTCTTGCGCCCGGCGTCGAGGACGGCCAGCACGGCGTACGCGAGGAGCCCCGCCGCGACCGCGACGACGTAGCACCAGGGGGAGGAGAGGTAGTTCGCCGCCCGCATGACGGTCCCGCCGTCGTCGCTTGCGAGGCGGAAGATGATCGCCAGCGGGCCCTCCCAGATGCCCGCGACGCACACCACGATGGACATGACCCTGTACCAGGCCTCGTGCACGACGCCCCCTCCGATCAGCGTTCGGTTTCTTGATACGACCGTATCAATGAAATGAGGGGAGAATGTCGGGTTTCGTCACGCATTTTTCCGGGAGTAGACTGCATTTGTGCGTGACGAAAATCAGGACCGGTGCCGCGTCTGTTCCGTGCCGCTCGCCGTGGCCGTCCGCGGCCGCCCGCCCGTCTACTGCTCGCGGAGCTGCCAGGCCAAGGCGTACCGGCGGCGGGCCGGCGAGCGCAGCCGTACGCCGCCGGCCCCGCCCGCGGCCGTCGAGGGCGCCGCCCGCATGACCGAGGGGGGATCGCGGCGTCAGCAGATCGCCGAGGCCGTCTGGCGGATCGCCGCGGAGCGGGGCCTGGAAGCGGCGAGCATGCGCGAGGTCGCGGCCGCGGCGGGGGTCTCCCTGCGCGTCGTCCAGTACCACTTCGGGAGCAAGCACGGCCTCCTCGTCTCGGCGCTGCACCTGCTGCACGAGGAGAACGACCGGCGCGCCCGCGCCCGCATGGCCGCGCTGCACGACCCGGCGGACCTGCGGGCGGTGCTGGGAGCCGTCCTGAACGAGTTCCTGCCCCTGGACGAGCAGCGCCGCAGCGCCCTGCGCGTCTTCGTCGCGTACTACGTGCGCAGCCTGAACGACCCGGCGCTCGCCGAGGTGTTCCTGCACGCCTCCCAGCCCGTCGAGCAGCTCGTCGCCGGGCTGATCCGGCAGGCGGGGGCGGCGCCCGGCGTCGACCCCGAGCGGGAGGCGGACCTGCTGGTGTCCGGGGTGACCGGGCTGGGCATGGACGTGCTCCACGGCCGGCGCACCCTCGCCGACGTGCGGACGACGCTGGACTACCACCTCGACCGGATCCTGCCCGCGCGCTGACCGCACGGCAGGAGGGACGAGACAGGAGGGGCGGACGCCGTGTCGTGCCGGCGTCCGCCCCCCTTTCACTCCGTCACTTCAGCGTCAGGAAGCGCCGCCGGGAAGCTCCGCGCGGACCTCCCGCGCTGCCGTGACCAGGTTGTCCAGCGAGGCCCGGACCTCGGGCCAGCCGCGGGTCTTCAGTCCGCAGTCCGGGTTGACCCACAGGCGCTCACCGGGGATCGCCTCCAGCCCCTTGCGCAGCAGCGCCGCGGCCTCGTCCGCGCCGGGGATGCGCGGGGAGTGGATGTCGTAGACGCCGGGCCCGACCTCGCGCGGGTAGCCCGCCGTGGCCAGCTCGGTGGCGACCTGCATGTGCGAGCGGGCCGCCTCCAGGCTGATGACGTCGGCGTCGAGGTCGTCGATGGCCCGGAGGATGTCGCCGAACTCCGCGTAGCACATGTGCGTGTGGATCTGGGTGTCCGGCCGGACGCCCGCGGTGGAGAGGCGGAACGCCTCGGTCGCCCACGCCAGGTACGCGGCGCGGTCGGCGGCGCGCAGCGGCAGCGTCTCGCGCAGGGCCGGCTCGTCCACCTGGATCACCGACGTGCCCGCGGCCTCCAGGTCGGCGACCTCGTCGCGCAGGGCGAGGGCCACTTGGCGGGCGGTGTCGCCGAGCGGCTGGTCGTCGCGGACGAACGACCAGGCCAGCATGGTCACCGGGCCGGTCAGCATGCCCTTGACGGGCTTGCCGGCCACCGACTGGGCGTACTGGGTCCAGCGGACGGTCATCGGCTCCGGGCGGGAGATGTCCCCGGCGAGGATCGGCGGGCGGACGTAGCGCGTGCCGTACGACTGGACCCAGCCGTGCTGCGTGGCCAGATAGCCCGTCAGCTGCTCGGCGAAGTACTGCACCATGTCGTTGCGCTCGGGCTCGCCGTGCACGAGGACGTCGATGCCCGCCTTCTCCTGGTAGGAGATGACCTCGCGGATCTCGGCCTTGATGCGCTCCTCGTACGCCGCGGTGTCGATCCGCCCGGCGCGCAGGTCGGCGCGGGCGGTGCGCAGCTCGCTCGTCTGCGGGAAGGAGCCGATCGTGGTGACCGGCAGCAGGGGCAGGCCGAGGTGGGCCCGCTGGGCGGCGGCCCGCTGCTCGTACGGCTGCGAGCGGCGGCCGTCGGACCCGGTGACGGCGGCGGCGCGGGAGCGGACGGCCGGGTCGCGGGTGATGGCCGAGCCGGCCCGCGAGGCCAGGTCGGCGCGGTTGGCGGCCAGGGCGGCCGCGATGGTGTCGGGGCCCTGCGCCAGGCCGCGGGCCAGCGTGACCACCTCGGTGGTCTTCTGGCGGGCGAAGGCGAGCCAGCGGGCGATCTGCGGGTCGATGTCCCGCTCGGCCGCCGCGTCGAGCGGCACGTGCAGCAGGGAGCAGGACGAGGAGACGTCGACCCGGTCGGCGAGGCCGAGGAGCGTGCCGAGCACGGACAGGGACTTCTCGAAGTCGTTGATCCACACGTTGCGGCCGTTGACGACGCCGGCGAGGAGGCGCTTGCCGGGCAGCCCGCCCGCGGCCGCGAGGTCGCCGAGGTTGGCGGCGGCGGGGCCGGTGAAGTCCAGGGCGAGGCCCTCGACCGGCGCCTTGGCGAGGACCGGGAGGGCCTCGCCGAGCCGGTCGAAGTAGGAGGCGACCAGCAGCTTGGGCCGGTCGGTGCGGCCGCCCAGATCGCGGTAGGCGCGGGCGGCGGCGTTCAGCTCGGCGGGGGAGCGGTCCTGGACCAGGGCGGGCTCGTCGAGCTGCACCCACGCGGCGCCCGCGGCCCGCAGGTCGGCGAGCACCTCGGCGTACACCGGCAGCAGCCGGTCGAGGAGGGTGAGCGGCTCGAAGCCCGGGGCGACGCCCGGCGCGGGCTTGGCCAGCAGCAGGTACGTGACGGGGCCGACGAGCACCGGACGGGCCGTCAGGCCCAGCGCCAGAGCCTCCTTCAGCTCCGCGACCTGCTTGGTGGAGTCCGCGGAGAAGACCGTGTCGGGGCCGAGTTCGGGGACCAGATAGTGGTAGTTGGTGTCGAACCACTTGGTCATCTCAAGCGGTGCCACCTCCTGCGTGCCACGGGCCATGGCGAAGTAGCCGTCCAGGGCGTCGGCGTCGACGGCCGCGCGGTGCCGCGCGGGAATCGCCCCGACCATCACACTGGTGTCCAGGACGTGGTCGTAGAACGAGAAGTCTCCGGTGGGCACTTCGTGCACACCGGCCCCGGCCAGCTGCTGCCAGTTCGTACGGCGCAGTGCAGCGGCCGTGTCCCGCAGGGCACCGGCCGTGACGCGGCCCTTCCAGTACCCCTCGATCGCCTTCTTCAGTTCACGGCCCTGCCCCTGCCGGGGATAGCCGTGGACGGTGGCCTGTGCTGCCGCGGCTGCGGACTTGCTGGTCACGGAACTCTCCTTCGCGAGCGTGCGTGCGTCCATGACCCCGGGACGGGCGGAAGGCGCGAAGGAACGGCAGACCTGACGGGACACTGCCTGCCGCGGTGCGGTCGCCATTGCGCCGCCGCGTCGTGCCCGCCTGATGTGTGCGCCGACCCGCCCTCGAGGTCACCGGGATCTCCGTGCGCTCGGCAGCGCACGGGCAGTCGGCAGGTCTTCGGACTCGCGGGCACGCCACATGGCACCTAATGGCCGTCGCTTCCCGGACCCTTGCGGATCCAGTGCGTATGACGGCGGTCGTTCCCGCTCACCGCTGCGGGGCAGTCCCGGATTCCCACCGGGTTCCCTCTTGCGACGCGCCTGCCTGGCGAGCAGGGCGAACCAGCTGCACCGTCACTCTAGGCTGCGGGGCAGGGTCACGGAAGAGTGAAGTGGCGCGCCTCACGAGCCGGTTCGCGTGGCCAGGCGCAGCCGCAGCTCCATTTCGTGCTCGCCGGAGACGTGACCGCGGTGCTCGGCGGCGAAGGCGCGCTCCAGTTCTTCCTTGACCTGGCGGACCGGGTCGGCGGCCCCGAACAGGTCGGCCGTGACCGTGCCCGACAGGGGAGCCCGCCCCGGCTCTGCCGCGCCCTCGCCCCGCCGCGTGCGGGTGTCGACGGTCATGCACCAGATCATGGGGCCCGCGCCGGGCGCGCCCGGGCTGGTCTCGCTGCGCGGCGGTCCCGCTTCGGGGAAGACGGCCTCCAGGACGCCGAAGACGGCACCCGCGTCCTGATGGCCGCAGTCCGTCAGATGCACGCTGACGTGGTCCGCACTCTCCCGGGCATCCGTCACCTGCTCCTCCTCCGCCGTCGTTGCCGTGACCGGGGGCCGCCGCCGTGCGAGGGGAAGCCCTGCTCCGACCGTACGGCGCACCCGGGTTCCGTGCCGCGGGCTGTGCGACCATACGGGCCAGGTGCCCCGTTCCCGCCGGGAGATGCCGTCCCGGCTCCCGCGCCCTCACCCGAACGGTGGAATGCGCCCAAAGTAATTGACTGATTACGCTTGGTGCATGACCCTGTGGAGCCCCGCACCGCCGCCCTCGCAGTCCGCGTTGCGGGCCGCCGTGGCCGTGCTGGTCTCCGTCCTGCTGCTCTTCTCCGGAGGCAGCGGCACGGTGCTGGCCCTGGGCTCCGGCCCGGAAGAGAGCCCCGTGTCCGTGGAGTTCGCCAGTGCGGACGACTGCGTCGCGGACAACCGCACGCCCCGCGTCCAGGCCTCTCCCGGCAGGCGCACGTGCCTGCCCTCCTCACAGGACTCCGAGGGATCCGGATCCCCATGGGCATCCGGCTGCCGGCTGACACCGCCGGCACCCGAAGGCCCCGCGGCCACCGCGGGCCACGCGCGCAACGACGTCCTGCGCTGCTGAGAGGAACCCCCGCCCGTCCCGCCCCGTACGGGACGGGCCGTCGCGTCCGGCACGCCCGGAACTTCCCTCACACCACAGGCACGAGAAGCAGAGAGACGTCATGCCCCTCGATCCCGCGCGCGTCCTGAGCGCCTATCTGCGCGCCCAGGTCTACCGCGCCCCCGAGCCCGACCCCGAGCACGCCTCCGCCGCAGGCGCGCGGCCCCCGGCCGCCGCCCCGAACCCGCCGGCCCCGCCGGACTCCACGCACCCGTCGAACCCGCCGAGCCCTTCGGCCCCGGAGGTCCTCCCGCGCACCGCGCCCCTCGCGGACCCGGACGCGGAGAAGCCGCCCGCCGCCCCCGGCCCGGCCGCGCCCCGCGGCGCGCCGCGCCGGCCCGGCCTGTTCGCCCGCCTGCTGCTGTACGTACGGCAGGAGTAGCCGTTGCCGCCGCGCGGCTGCCCGCCTCCGCCGAAGGGGGCGGGTAGCCGCCCGGCCACGGCTCCGCCTGCCGGCGCCCGCCCTGCCCCCTTTCAGGTGAAGGGGAAGGCCCGGTGGGTCCGGGGGCCGCCGGCAGTGGGAAGGGGGAAGGCTGTCGACGCAGACGAGGGAGAACCCATGCCGACCGACGATGTCGAGCGATTCCTGGAGGCCCTGAGCCCGGCCCACCGCGACGAGGTCCGCAAGCAGCCGCGCCCGCAGCAGGAGAAGCTGGCCGCCGCCTGGGAGACCGAACTCCGGGAGGACACCGACCTCGACACGCTGAGCGAGCTGTCACCGGCCGCCGCGGAGAGCGAGGCGGCCCGGCGCGTCGTCGAGGGCAAGGACTCGTAGGAGCTCCTCACGGCCGCCGGGCCGCGGGGAGCGCCGCGGCCGAATTGTGGTGGGGACAGGGCCGTCCGGCGTGGCCTACCGTGAAGGGGAGGCTGCGGCCTGCTCCTGGGTTCGGGGAGGTCAGGGAATGTCCGAGCGCGCCTACGACCGCGACAGGCTCCGGCAGTTCCTGTCGGGTGAGGCAACGGGCGAAGGGCTCTCGCGCCGGGTCGTGCTGCGCCTGATGGGCGCCGCGGCAGGGCTCGCCGCCGCCGGGGCCGGCATCGGAGCGGGCACCGCGGCGGCCGCGGGGAGGCCTGGGATCGTCAAGCCCCTGCCCGCCGAGCTGTTCACCGTACGCGACACCAACGCGGAGACGAACTGGGCGGCGCTGCGGGGGACCGGCTATTACACGCCGATCGACCGGTTCTTCGTCCGTAACCACACGGCGACCCCCGTCCTCGACCCCGCACGGTGGCGCCTGACGGTGTGGGGCGGCGGACTGCGCGGCCGGGCGGTGGAGTTCTCGTACGAGGACCTGCGGTCCTTCCCGGCCGTGACCCTGAGCGAGTGCCTGGAGTGCGCGGGGAACGGCCGCAGTTATTTTGCCGCCCAGCAGGGCGATGCGGTCACCGGCACTCCCTGGACGATGGGCGCGGTCGGCGCGGCGCGCTGGCGGGGCGCGCGCCTGTCGGACGTCCTGCGGGCGGCGGGCCTGTCGCGGCGGGCGGTGGACGTGATGCCGCGCGGCCTCGACCCGGTGTACACCGCGCACGGGACGGACTACGGCCACGTGCGCCGGCCGATGCCCGTGGCGAAGGCCCTCGGCGACGTCCTGCTGGCCTACGAGATGAACGGGCAGCCGCTCCTGCCCGACCACGGCTGCCCGGCGCGCCTGGTGGTGCCCTCCTGGGTGGGCATCGCCTCCGTGAAGTGGGTCGGGGACATCGAGGTGTCCGACCGCCCGCTGTTCTCCCCGTGGAACACCGTGTTCTACCGCCTCTTCGGCTCCGCCTACCCGCCCGGCGGCAGCGCTCCGATCACGCGCCAGCCCGTGCGCAGCGCCTTCGAGCTGGCCCCCGGGGCGGTGTTCGCCGCGGGCCGGGGGCACCGGCTGACGGGCCGGTCGTGGTCCGGGGGCGGGAGCATACGCCGGGTGGAGGTCAGCACGGACGACGGCGCCACCTGGCAGGAGGCCCGTCTGCACGACGTCCCGCGGCCGGGCGGCTGGGTGCGCTGGAGCACCCGCTGGCACCCGTACGAGCCCGGGCCCGCCCGCCTCCTGGCCCGGGCGACGGACACGGCAGGCACCACCCAGCCCCTCCACGCCGTCCCCAATGAGCAGGGCTTCTTCTTCGACGCGGTGGTCCGCCACCCCGTCCGCGTCGTCTGAGGCGCGGGCCGGGGCCCGGGGCCCGGAGGCGTCCGTGCGCCCGGGTAGGGTGCGCGGTCGTGACCGAACCCGAGATGACCGGATCCGACCGGCTGGAGCCCGGATTCCTGACCACGACCCGGGCGTTCTACGACGCCGTGGCCGCCGACTACGCCGACCGCTACCGCGACGAGCTCGACGGCAGCCCGCTGTGCCGCGCGATGCTCGGCGCGTTCGCCGACCTCGTCCACGCCGACGGCGGCGGGCCCGTCGCCGACATCGGCTGCGGCGAGGGCCGCGTCACGGCGCACCTGAGCCGCCTCGGGCTGTCCGTGTCCGGGATCGACCTGTCGCCGGGGATGCTCGCCCAGGCCAGGAAGTCGCACCCGCACCTGCGATTTACCGAGGGCTCGATGCTCTCCCTCGACCTCCCGGACGCCGCCCTCGCCGGCGTGGTGGCCTGGTACTCGGTCATCCACACCCCCCAGGAGCGGCTCCCGGAGGTGTTCGCCGAGTTCCACCGGGTCCTGGCGCCGGGCGGCCACCTGCTGATCGCCTTCCAGGTGGGCGACGTCCCGCTGCACGTGGCGCGCCCGTTCGGCCACGACGTGGCCCTCGACTTCCGCAGGCGGCAGCCGGACCGCATCGCGGGAATGCTGCGCGACGCGGGCCTGGCCGTGCACGCCCGCACGCTCCACGAGCCGGGCGCGGACGAGACACCGCAGGCCTACCTGCTCGCCCGCAGGCCGGCCGCCGTCACCGGCTGACCGGGCCTCGCCCCGACCGCGCCGGCCCGCCGCGGGCTCAGCGCTTCGGGCGGCCGCGCCGGAATCCCAGGACGGCCGCCCGCGGCGTGCGCCCAGTGGTGACCGTGGACGTGGCGTGCCTGCCGGAGGAGCGGAGGCGACGACCGTGCCGGCGGCGGGCGGCAGGGAACGTACGGGCGCGGTCGTGGGGTTGTGCGAGGCACGGACCTCGAAGTGCCCGCCGCCGTCGGCGTCCTGAGTGCCCGGGCGTAACCTCGACGGCGTGACCGAGACGTGGACGGCCGGCTCCGCCGGGATCCTGCACCTGCCCTCCGGCCGCCTCATCCGGGGCCGCGGCCTGCTCCGCCCCCTCCCCGCGGGCCCGGAGCCCGCTTTCGCGGTCTACCTGCTCGGAAAGCGGCCTCCCGAAGTCCCCTGGGAGGCCGCCTGGCTGCGCTGGCCCGACTTCCGCCTGCCCAGCAGCCCGGCCGAGGCCCGCGCGGTCCTCGCCGAGGCGTGGGAACGGTCCGCGGCCGAACGCGTCGAGATCGCCTGCGCCGGCGGCCGAGGCCGCACCGGCACGGCCCTGGCCTGCCTGGCGATCCTGGACGGCGTCCCCGCCACCCGAGCCGTGCGGTACGTCCGCGACCACTACGACCCCCATGCCGTGGAAACCCCCTGGCAAAAACGCTACGTCCGCCGCTTCACGGCCTGATCCGGCCCGGCATCACGCGCCGCCGGCCCCGTGACGGCTCGTCACGACCGGAAGCCGGGCGGGTCGGCGAGGACCCTCTCCGTGGGCATGACATCGGCACCGTTACCGTACTCGGGCGATCTTGAGCCGAACTGTTGAGGAGCCCCATGTACGCCGCTGCCCAGGACGAGGCGCACGACGAGTTGTTCCCCTTCGTCCCGGCGCCGGAGGACGGCGTTCGCTGGCAGGCTCCCACCGACGTGGAGCAGTACCTGTACAAGGTGACGAGGTCGGACGACTCCTACGCCTACCTGCGCACCCTCGCGATCGAGGGCGTCTACTACCCGGTGCGCCTCGACGAGGCACAGGCCGCCGGCGGCGACACGCACCCCATGCTGACCATCGAGACGCCGGACGGGCGGACCGTCCTCCAGGTGTACACGCCCGGCCTGCTGCCGCGCCCGCACCCGTTCCTCGTCTACGAGTACGCGACGCTCGGCGCGCTCGCACAGATCGTCCCCGACGGCGTGGACGTCCTCGCCGTCAACGCGGCCACGCCCTGCGAGCAGTACTTCCTGGTCAGCGACGAGGAACGCGAGGTGTGGCTGGACCTGCACCACGAGCTGTTCCGCCCGGACGAGCTGATGGACCGCGTCGTGACCCGCTGCACCGGCGCCCCCGCCCCCGGCCCGCTGCTGCACGGCCTGGCCTGCGGCGCGCACCTGTGCTTCCGCAACGGCGACGCGTGGAACACCCTCCACTGGCACGGCATGGGCTACCGCGGCGAGACCGAGCGGATCGCCGACGACTGGGGCGTGCACAGCCGCGAAGACTGGATCAGCACGGAGGAGCGCCTCCTCGCCCAGGACGTGAGCCCCTGGTACTGGGACTTCGTCCTGGGCGCGCGGACCGCGCTGCTCCGCGCGCAGGGCGGCGGCCGCCCCGACCCGGGGCAGTGGCGCGACACCGTCGAGGCCACGGCCCGTGCCCGCGCCCATGAGAGCGGCACTTCCGCCGGCGACCCCGACCTGGCCGGGTTCGTGGCGCACCTGCGCGGCATCGTGGGCCAGGTGCTGCGCTACGAGGCCCGGTTCCGCGCCGACGGCCTCCTGCCTCCCGACGGCCTCGTGCGTACGGTCGCGGCCTGGGACATCGGCAGGGCCTCGAAGATGGCCCGCTGGGGCCGGGGCGCGCGCTACGCCACCGAGGCCGAGATGCACGCGGCGATCGAGCGCGCGTCCGGTGCCGCACAGGCCGCGTACGACTCCTGGGAGGAGTTCTCCGCCGGTTACATACTCGGCCGGTGCCTGCACTTCGACGAAGAAGAGTTCGGCCCCTGGTACACGACGGTCCTCGACGCGCACCGCGCCCTGACCACCGACCCGGACAGCCTGTGGCGGACGGTGCCCTTCAAAGATCCCGCACCCGGGGCGTGACCTCCGCCACGCGGCGGCCCGCCGCTACGAGCGGCGGCGGGGCTTGCCGCGCTTGGCGGCGCCGGATCCGCCCCGCGAGCTCTTGCCGGCCGCGGCCTTGCGCTGGCCGCCGCCCGAACCGGGACGCTTCCCCTTCGGCTGCGCCTTGGCCTGGCCACCCTTGGCCGGGGCCTTCGACGCCTTGGCCTGGGCCTTGGCGTCGGGCTGCGTGCGGCCGCGCGAGCTGTTGACCGTGCGCCCGCGGACGATCCCGATGAAATCCTCGACCATGTCGGTGGTCGCGTCCTCGGGCCACGACAGGGCGACCCGCGACTGCGGGGCATCCGTGAGCGGCCGGTACGTGAGGTCCTTGCGGTGGTGCAGGCGGGCCAGCGACTGCGGGACGGCGAGGACGCCCACCCCCGCCGCCACCAGCTCGATGGCGTCCGCGGTCGTGGCCGGGCGCTCGATCGCCGCCCGCCCAGGCAGCTCCTCCCAGCCGAGCACGTCGTCGAGGGGGTGCAGCACGATCTCGTCGGCCAGCTCCTCCGAGGTGACCTCCTCGACCGCCGCCACGACGTGGTCCTTCGGGATCACGACGACCGTGGTCTCGGTGTAAAGGGGGATCGCGCTGAGGTCCGTACGCTCGGCCGGCAGCGGCAGCCGGACGAAACCCGCGTCGGCGCCGCCGCCCCGCAGGACGTCGCACGCTTCGGCGGCGGTGACCGCGACGAGGTGCAGAGGGATGTCGGGCAGCCGCTCGTTCCAGATTCGCACCCACTTGGCGGGCGTCACTCCCGGGACATAGGCGAGCCGGAACGAAGGGGAAACTTCCGAGCCTGTCACTCCGCCAGGCTACCGGTCGTGGTCGAGGTAGCGCACATGCTCGAATACCCTTGACGTCATGACGTCGCACAAGACCACCCAGACGATGAAGCCCGCGACCGCGGCGAAGAAGCTGGGTGTGTACCTCCAGGCCACCCCCGCCGAGTTCCAGGAGGGGGTCGTCACGCGCAACGAGCTGAACGCGCTCCAGGCCGACCCGCCCGCGTGGCTGCAGGACCTGCGGCGCAACGGCCCGCACCCCCGCCCGGTGGTCGCTTCGAAGCTGGGCGTCTCCATCGCGGGCCTCGCCCGGGGCGGCATCACCGACCCCCTCACCACCGAGCAGATCGACGCGCTGAAGGACGAGATGCCCGAGTGGCTCCAGCGCGAGCGTGCCACCCAGGCCGAGGTCCGCAAGGAAGCCGCGCGCATCAAGGAGAAGCAGGAGCAGCAGGAGCAGCAGGGGAAGTAGGCGAAGGAGTCGGAGCAGGGCGCCTGACGCCTGCCCCCGTCCCGCCCTCGCTGAACGAGATCCACACGTCGGGCGGCAGGTCCGGCCGTCCCGGCACGGGCCTGCGCTCCTCCGTCCACGCGCTGCCCGCGACCTCGGCGGCCACGCGCCGCCAGAAGCGCACCGCGACCGCGTTCGCGTCCTGGAACGGAATCTCCCACCGGCCCGGGTGACGGGCCACGACCTCCCGGGCGGCCCCCAGCCCCGCCCCCGTCCCGCGCGCCCCGCGCACCACGAAGAAGCTGTTCATCACGCGCACCGGACCGCCCAGCCCGCGCACGAAGGCCAGGCCGGCGGGGGAGGGGCCGCTGCGCAGCAGGTACGGCGCCCAGCCGGCGCCGGCGAGCGCCGCTTCGAGCCGGTCGCTGCGGAACGTCCCGTCGCGGGCGGGCACCGAGCCGTCGAACGCCGACATGTCGTGGCGGAACATCAGCCACAGACGCTCCAGTACGGGGCGGTCGGCGTCGCTCGCAAGGTGTACGGATACGGGTGCGGGTGCGGCTACGGGCGCGTCTGATCGGTATGCAGGCATGAAAAAAGCCTCCGCGCGGAATGGAGCCGCGGCCGGAGGCTGAAGTGACGACGGACAACGTAGCACGCCGCCGTCCGCCGATCCCGCTTCCGGGTGAACCCCCGGGGCCACCGGTGTCACCCTCCGGCACCCGAGGAAGGCGTCGGGGGAACGGACCGTGGCCGGCCGGGACGTCATGCCGAGGAGAAGCGCCGTGGAAATGCCCCAGGTGAGCGTATGTCAGGTGGACGAGTGCGCCTACAACCAGGACAGCGCCTGCCACGCACTCGCGATCACCGTGGGCGACTCCGCCCACGCCCACTGCGACACCTACTTCGTCTTTCCCTCGAAGGGCGGCGACTCCTCGTCCGTCGGCCGGGTCGGCGCCTGCAAGATGGCCGGGTGCCTGCACAACGTCGGACTGGAGTGCCAGGCTCCCGGCATCACGGTGGCCGCCCTGGGGGCCTCGGCGGACTGCCTCACCTTCACGGCGAGGTAGCGGCGCGGGGTGAGGCGGAGGGCCGCCGCCCCACCACGAACAGGTCGGTCACGTAGGTCTCCTCGATCTCCTCGCCGGGGAAGAGCGCCCGCAGGCGGCCCCTCTCGGCGGTGAGGAACTCCCGGGCGGCGGTCTCGCCGAGCACCAGGAACGCCGAGTGGCTGCCGATGTTGGCGAGGTGCACGCCGAGGGGGACGGTCCGGCTCCAGCGCACGTGGCGGCGCACGCAGGGCAGCCCCTCGAAGCCCGCGAGCCGGGCGGCACGGCGGTCGTCGGGCTCCCTGGACGGCGGCTCCGTTCCGGTGTGGCGCGCGATCCGCTCGTGCTGGGCGGCGATCCACGGCACGTCGAGCGCGGTCGTGTTCCACCAGACGGCGAGCGCACCGCCGGGCCGCAGCACCCGCAGCGCTTCGGGGACGGAGCGGGACCCGCAGCGCTTCGGGGACGGAGCGGGCGGTGTCCGTCCAGTGCCAGGACTGTGCGTACGTGAGGAGGTCGACGGACGCGTCGGCGAGCGGCAGGGCATTGCCGTCACCCCGGACGACCGGCACACCGGGGAGCTCGCGGCGGAACCGGGCCGCCATGCCGTCCCCCGGCTCGACCGCGACGACCTCCGCGCCGCGCTCGCGCAGCAGGGCCGTGGCGATCCCGGTGCCCGCGCCGACGTCCGCGACCCGCGCACCGGCGAGGGGACGGCCCGCGAGCTCTTCGACGGCGTCCAGGAGGGCGGGCGGGTAGGAGGGGCGGTTCGCGGCGTACTGGTCGGCGGCCGCATTGAACGACTGTGCGCGCAGCTGGACATCCATCAGCCCATCCTCGCTCCTGCCTCCTCTTTCACGCCAGGATTTCCGGGGCGCTGCCGGAGCGGCCGTCGCGGTCAGCGCAGTTCGCCTTCGAGGAGCCCCATGAGGATCATGTCGTGCCACGTGCCGTCGCGGCGGAAGCACTCCCGCTGCCGCCCCTCCTCGACGAAGCCGGTCTTGTCGTATACGCGGCGGGCGGATTCGTTGTCCGCGACGACCGTCAGGGAGATGCGGTGCAGGCGCAGCTCGTCGAACCCGAACCGGCAGATCACGCGCACGGTGTCGGTCGCGTAGCCGCGCCCCCAGTAGTCCTTGTCGCCGATGCGGAGGTCGAGTTCGGCCGAGCCGGTCTCGGGAGCGGCGTCGCGCAGCCGCACCGAGCCGATCAGCCGCTGCTCGCCGAGCGGCTCGACGCCGAGGAACGTGCTCGCGTACGAGTTCCGGGGGAGGGACGCGAAGCGCTCGGTGATCTGCGCCAGAGACTCCGGGTAGCCGCCGAACATCCAGCGCCCGATCGCGGGGTCGTTATTCCACCGCCACATCGTCTCGGCGTCGGACGGTTCGAGGGCCCGGAGCCGTACAAGATCACCAGTCAGCATGGCGGAAGGCTACTGGTGTGCGGCATCTCCGGACAGGGCGGTGTCCGCCGAGGCCAGCGCCTCGAACAGCGGCTCCGGGCCGGCATCCCTGGGCAGGTCGCTGACCTGGCCGTCGCCTACCTCCACCACTCGCCACACCCCGTCCTCGCGCCGGGCGAGGTCGGTCGTCACGAAGCGGCAGTCGAGGGCCGCCACGAGGGGCGCTACGGCGTCGAGTGACGGTGACGGCCGCCGGTCGGGGTGGTCGGGGTGGGCCGTGACGAGGACGGGGCGGCCGTCCACCCACCACACGCGGGCCTCGCCGGCGCCGGTGAAGCGCTCGAAGGCGCGGAGCACCACGCCGCCCGCGAGGAAGGGGCCCTGGAGCTCGACGAAGCGGGCCACCACCGTGGCCAGCCGGTCCGTGTCGGCGAGATCGGGTACGTAACAGGCCTTGTGCCACTCGTGCTTGCGGGACTTCACGAAGTCCTTGACGATGCCGGGCCCGCCGCCGAGCGGTGCCGCGAGAGCGGCGAGCGCCGGGGCGCCCGGCGCCCGGCCGGCCCGGGCGGGGAGCCACACGCTGGCCGGTGTGACGGAGGCGAAGGCGGCGTACCAGCCGGGGAGTTCGTGCGCGCGCCGGTAGGCGTCCGGCGGGGTCAGCAGCGTGACCCCGCGGGCGGCGAGCGCGCCCGCCAGCTCCGCGTACCGCACGGAGGGGACCATCCAGCCCCGGTACCAGGCGGCGCCCGCCCCGCGCGGCACGCCGCGCACCGCGTCGCCGGCGTCCCCGGCGAGCAGCGCGTCGTGGTCGATGAGGGCGGTCCGCAGCCCTGCCTCGCGGGCGGCCCGTATGTCGTCCGCGAAGTGCGGGTCCGCCCGCCGGGGGTGGAGCGGGTCGCAGCAGAAAAGGATCACGGGTGCCATGCGGGCACCCTAATGGGTGACGAGTAGGGCTCGCCCGCAGGAGTGACGGCGCCCCGAAGGGGCGCGGGGAACTGCGCGGCCAGCCCCCACCGGCCCGGGGATGACGCACTCCGCTTCCCGCGGAGCGTCAGGCGTCCTCCGGGCCGTCGCGGGTGATGGCGAGCAGGACCAGGTCGTCGGTGATGCGCCCGCCGGTGTGGCGGCCGACATCGGCGAGGAGCGCGTCGAGCAGGGCGTCCGGGCCGGAGAACTCCCGCCCGGACAGCCTCGCGCCGGGGTCGTAGAAGACCCCGGCGCGGTCCCGTGCCTCGGTGAGGCCGTCGGTGTACAGCAGGAGCGTCGCCCCCGGCGGAAAGGGCACGGTGTCGGTGCGGTCCTCGGCGGCGCCCAGGTCGGCCAGGGCCAGGGGGAGGGCGGGCCGGGACGGTTCCGCGTAGCGCGCCCGCCCGCCGTGCAGCAGCAGGGGTGCCGGGTGGCCGCGGTTGAGCAGTTGCAGCTCGTCGCCGGAGTGCGGGATGCCGGCCAGCACGCTCGTGACGAACCCCTCGGTCCGCTCGACCCCTGTCCGCCGGTCCGCCTCCCGGCGCAGCGCCCGCTCCAGCCTGGCCGCGACCGCGGTGATCGCGGGCTCGTCGTCGGCGGCCTCCCGGAACACCCCCAGGGCGACGTCCACGGCCTTGACCGCGTCCATGCCCTTGCCCCGCACGTCACCGACCAGGCACCGCACGCCGTACGGGGTGTCCTGCACGCCGTAGAGGTCACCACCGATCTGCGCCTCCTTCACGGCCGACTGGTAGCGCACGGCGATGCGCAGGGGCCCGATCGAGGCGGGCGGCTGCGGCAGCACGGCGCGCTGCACGGCGAGGGCGATCCTGCGCGCGGACTGCAGCCGTACGTCGCTGAAGTACATGAGGCGGTTGACGACGACGGCGAAGGCCGAGACCGTCGCGACGGTCGCCAGCTCGCTCCGCCCGCTCGAGTCCCCGAGGAAGCCGAAGTGGATCAGCAGCGCGATGTCGGCCGTGCAGGCGCCGAGGGCCGCAAGGATCGTCGCCCGCAGCGACAGCAGTGCGGCGGCCGACATGGGCGCGGCCGTGTAGAAGGCCTCGGCGCTGAAGTGGGGAGGCGTGTTGTAGTCGAGAGCGGCGCCCCCGACGAGCAGGAAGGCGGGCAGCCACTGGAGGTGGCGCAGGCACCAGCGCCCGACGGTGGTGCGCTCCGTGCCCGCTGCCCTCACGTGCCCGCTCCCGCTCTCCCGTGCCGTACGACACGCTCCAGCATCCTCGGGCCCGGTGAGGGCTGCCAGTCATGGGGCGCCCGTATGGCTCAGCCGTTCCCGGCGCGCCCCCGCGCTCAGATGCCGCCTGCCGTCACTGCGTGCGCTGCACGTTCCACAAGGGCAGTCCTTCGAAGAAGGACACGGCTTCCGCGCGCCAGTGCGGCCGCCAGGCGGACGCCTCGGCGGCGGCGTCCTCGGCGTAGCGCCGCATGGCGGAGCGGAGTTCGGCGTCGGCGCCGCGGTCCCGGGCGATGCCGCGTATGCGGTCGATCGTGGCGGCCGTGCAGCCCGGGTCGCCCAGCGCGGACTCCAGCACCGCGCGCTCCGCGCCGGTCGCGGTGGCCAGCACGGCGCGGACGGCGTAGCTGCGCCGCCCGGACCGGATGTCGGAGCCCGGGGACTTGCCGATGGTGTGCTCGTCGCCGAAGAGGTCGAGGTAGTCGTCGCGCATCTGCCCGCTGATGCCGGCCAGGGTCGCGTACCGGCGCAGTCGTTCGTCGTGGCCGGCCAGGTCCTCTCCCGCGGCCAGCAGACCCAGCCGCAAGGGGGCGAGGAGGGAGTACCGGGTGGACTTGTATTCGGTGACGGTGTGCAGCAGTTCCTCGGAGGGCAGGAGCTCGAAGTCGCGTTCCAGGTCGGCGATCTGGCCGGCGACGGTCTCCGCACCGGCGCCCAACTGCACCTCCAGCATGGCCTGCTTGAGCGCGGCGGGCGCGTCGCCCTCCAGCAGGATCCGCATCGACAGGAAGGCGGCGAGATCGCCCGCCAGCACGGCGAGGCCCAGCGCGGTCCGGGGGTCTTCGGGGAACTCCCGGCGGTAGGCGTCGTACGTGGACGGGCCGCCGCGGCGCACGGGGGAGTCGTCGATGATGTCGTCGTGGACCAGCCCGTGCGTCTGGAGCAGTTCGATGCTCAGCGCGGCTTCCGCCAGGCCGGCCGGTTCCTCGTCGGTCACCAGCCGGGCCGCCTCGTACAGCAGGGCGACGCGCAGCCGCTTGCCGCCGCGCAGGGAGAGGTCCCGCAGGAGGCCCAGGCAGCGCGGGGTGAAGCGGCTGAGCGGCGGGGTGTCCAGGGTCCCGGCGAGGGAGTCGAAGTACGCCTCGAAGCGGGCGTCGAAGCGGCGCCGGTATCCGGCGAGCCGCTCCCGGGCGGCGGCCGCGGTCGCCTGCTGCGCTTGGTGGTTCGTGGTGCTCATGGGGTCCACCCTTCCAGCAGTCCGGGAAGGGAGGGACCGTCACTACGTCTTGTCACCGCCGCAACACTCTACGTAGCATTGTGGAATCAGTGGTTCCGGGCGTTTGAGGGGGTCAGGATGAAACGTATCGCCAGCCTTGCGTGTGCGGCTGCGGCCGCCCTTGTCTGTGGTGTGGCGACCGCCGACGCGCACAGCGAGCAAGGTGCGCACAGCGGGCAGGGTGCGTACGGCGAGCAAGGCGCGTACAGCGAGCACGAAAAGGCGCAGGGCTTCGCCTCCACGCCCCACGCGGGTCCGCAGCAGGCCGTCGATGCCGGGGCGGAGGAGTCAGGGGGGTTCCTGCACGTCTTCGGCGATCCCGTCGAAGTCGGTCCGGGGGCGAATGCCCCCGCCGTGGC
Source organism: Streptomyces sp. SCA2-17 (assembly GCF_044336695.1). NCBI lineage: Bacteria > Bacillati > Actinomycetota > Actinomycetes > Kitasatosporales > Streptomycetaceae > Streptomyces > Streptomyces sp. SCA2-17. The sequence goes on along the minus strand of NZ_CP117521.1, from coordinate 96,283 downwards.
GGTCTGTCCGGCCGGGCACGTGCCGGTCGGTGGTGGTGGCGAGACCTCGGCGCACCGCATCTACCTCACCGACTCCTTTGCGCAGGGCCCGCAATGGGTCACGCGCGGCACGAACACCAGTACCGGCAGCGAGTCGATGCGGGCGTTCGTGGTGTGCGCGACCCGCGGGTGAGGCCTGACGCCTCCGGGTCGCGGCGGGCGCCGAGGGCCGGGGCTGAGGCCCGCACGCGGACGGCTCCGGTGCGGGCGGTTCCGCGCGAGGCGTCAGCCCGTCGGCAGGCCGGCGATCGGGAGCGGGCCCGCCGCGTGCGGGCCGGGTGCCGACCTGGCCTGCGAAGCGGACGCGGACATCGTGTCGCCCACGCTGCGGCCCGCGGCCCCGGCGGCGGTGCCGATGGTCCGCTGGACCGGGTCCGTCGTGTTCTTCACCGCCGCACCGGCGGCCTTGCCCGCCGCGGGAACGGCCTGCTTCACCAGCTCGGCTCCCGACGCTCCCGCGAGCACGGTCGCCTTCTGGGTGACTCCGGCGACGCTGTCGCCCAGGTTGCCGGGGTCGACGGCGGCGAGCTCGCCGAGGTCCGGGGGCTTCGGCCGGTCGGCGGCGTGGGAGGCGGCGGCCGATCCCATCGTCAGGGCGGCTGCGGCCAGCGCGGCGGTGGCAATGGCTCGGCGCATCGGGTCTCCTCCGGGGATGCGAGCGGGCGGGGATGTGCGTGGGTGGGATGCGAGCGGGCTCTCGTCACGAGAACGACCGGCGGGGCCTCCCGGACACGCATAAGCCTCACAGCCCCGCATATGGGCAGAGCTTCACCGTTCTCGGCCCGACTCTGACCCGTACTCGCGACCCGCGCTCGCGACCGTACTCACGACCCGTACTCACGCTCCGTCAGGGGGTGGCGGCGGCCGGAGGAACCAGCGGCCTGCCACCTCGGCCACCTCCTCCAGCGCGCCCGGCTCCTCGAACAAATGGGTCGCACCGGGGACGACGTGGACCTCGTGGGGCGCCTGCAGCCGGGCCGCGGCCTCGTGGTTCAGCCGCAGCACCTCGTGGTCCGCGCCGCCCACGATCAGCAGGACGGGCGCCCGCACGCGGCTGAGCGCCTCGTCCGCGAGGTCGGGGCGCCCGCCGCGTGAGACCACCGAGCGCACCTGGTCCGGCCGCTCGGCCGCCGCCGTCAGCGCTGCCGCCGCGCCCGTGCTCGCCCCGAACAGGTGCACCGGCAGGCTCGCCGTGTCCGGGTGGTGGCCGAGCCAGTCGACCGCCGCCGTCAGGCGGCCGCTCAGCAGGGCGATGTCGAAGCGGTGACCGGCCGTGAGGGCGTCCACGGCCTCTTCGTGCTCGGTCAGGAGGTCCATCAGCAAGGTGGCCAGGCCGGAGTGCTGGAGCGCGGTGGCGACCGCCCGGTTGCGCGGGCTCAGCCGCGAACTGCCGCTGCCGTGGGCGAACAGCACCACCGCCCGGGCGGAGCCGGGAACGGCGAGGTCGCCGGCGAGCACGGCGTCGTGGGCGGGGATGAGCACTGCCTCGGAGGCCATCGGCACCCACCCTCTCCCAGCGGTTTCCCGGTCCCTTCCAGCCTCTCTCTGTACGGGCGTCACGACCAGCCGGGCGCCGTCGCGCAGGCCTGGCCGGTCGTGGTCCCCGCCGTTCGCGCCCTCAGGGGGCGTCGCTGACGAAGGCTCCCGCCTGCGCGGCGGCTGCTGCGGCCACTGCGGCGCGCTCCGCCGCCGCCTCGTCGAGCGGCTCGCCGGTGGTCAGCAGGCGGTAATAGAGGGGGGCGGAAACGGCGCGGACGACCTCCCGGGTGTCGGTCCCCGCGGGCAGCTCGCCCCGCTCGACGGCCTGCCGCGCGCAGGGCTCCCATTCCGTGACCCGGGTGTCGTAGAAGCGGCGCAGGGCCGCGGCCGCCTGGTCGTCGCAGGTCGCCGCCGCGATCACCGCCTTGAACAGCGCCCCCTGCCGGGGGTCGGCCAGCGTGCGCTGCACGAGGCGGGCGTTGGCGCGCAGGTCGCCCAGCAGCGTGCCCGTCTCGGTGCGGGGGAGCGACTGCTCGGCCATGTCCGCGAGCAGGTCGGCGACGAGGGTGGCGGGCGTTCCCCAGCGGCGGTAGACGGTCGTCCGGCCGACTTCCGCCCGCCGGGCCACGTCGGCGAGGTCCAGGCCGGCCAGCCCGCCCTCGGCCAGAGCGTCCCCGGCGGCCTGGAGGACGGCGGCCCGCACGCGCGCGGTGCGGCCGCCCGGGCGCAGGGTGCCGGGGTCGGCGCTGCTGGAGGTCATAACGGGACTCCCATTCCATTAGTGGCTGGCCTCTGTTACGGTGAACCCATCTTAACGGGATGCAAGTCCCAATAGTGAGGGGAAGGGAACCGCTATGGAATACCGACGACTGGGCGCCTCAGGACTGATGGTTCCGGCGCTGAGCTTCGGCGCAGGCACCTTCGGCGGGCGCGGCGAGCTCTTCGGCGCCTGGGGCGACACCGACGCCGCCGAGGCGCGCCGCCTCATCGACATCTGCCTCGACGCGGGCCTCAACATGTTCGACACCGCCGACGTGTACTCCGCCGGGGCTTCCGAAGAGGTGCTCGGCGCCGCCCTCAAGGGCCGTCGCGACCGGGTCATCCTCTCCACCAAGGCGGGGCTGCCGATGGGCGACGGCCCGGCCGACGCCGGAACCTCCCGCTCACGCCTCGTCAAGTCCGTCGACGACGCCCTGCGCCGCCTCGGCACCGACTACATCGACCTCTTCCAGCTCCACGCCTTCGACGCGGGAACCCCCGTCGAGGAGGTCCTCTCCACCCTCGACGACCTCGTACGGGCCGGGAAGCTGCGCTACACCGGCGTCTCCAACTTCTCCGGCTGGCAGCTGATGAAGTCCCTCGACGCCGCCGACCGGCACGGCCGCCCGCGCTACGCCGCCCACCAGGTCTACTACTCCCTCGTCGGCCGCGACTACGAGTGGGAGCTCATGCCCCTCGGGCTCGACCAGGGCGTCGGCGCCGTCGTCTGGAGCCCCCTGGGCTGGGGACGGCTCACCGGCAAGATCCGCCGCGGCCGGCCCCTCCCGGCCGGCAGCCGCCTGCACGCCACCGCGGACTACGGCCCGCCCGTGGACGACGAGCTCCTCTACCGCGTCGTCGACGCGCTCGACGAGATCGCCGGCGAAACCGGCAGGACCGTCCCGCAGATCGCCCTGAACTGGCTGTTGCAGCGCCCGACGGTCTCCTCCGTCATCATCGGCGCCCGCAACGAGGAGCAGCTGCGGCAGAACCTCGGTGCCGTCGGCTGGAACCTGACCGCCGATCAGGTGGCACGGCTCGACGCGGCGAGCGCCAAGGAGGCTCCGTACCCCTACTTCCCCTACGAGCGCCAGGAAGGCTTCACCCGCCTCAACCCGCACCCGCTGCGGCGCGCGGAGAGCGTGTAACGCGGACTTGCCCGCTGCCCGGTCAAGGGCGGCGGACGAGGACGGGCCGGCGGTCTGTCTGTTCGCCTGTTCGTATCGGCCGCCGTCAGGTGGGCAGTGCGGCCTCGACGGCCGACAGGACCTCGGGGGCGTCGGGCTCCGTCTGCGGGCTGAAGCGGGCGACGACGCTTCCGCCGGCGCCGACGAGGAACTTCTCGGGTTTCTTCTCCGATGAACTTCGCCCCTGTTCGGCGTTGTGCCGTTCCGCCATCGCACGTCAGTGCATCCAAGGGGCACTACAGACGGGGCGCCGATAACATCCTCGCCGACCAGGCATGATGTGGGGTCTCAGATTTCGCGGCACAATCTCAGCCCTGATGGCACATTGGTGGCACTTATGCCGTCTTCGTGAGACTCGGTGGTGTCCTGTCGCACTGAAGCTGTCGGATTCTCACTGTGTCGCATGCGGCGCGTGTTGGTTCTCATCCAATCGAGGCATCCGCTCGGTCTGGAGTGCCGGCGTCGGCTCGTATCCGGTGGGCTACGCTGGTGGCTATGAATACCGGGACGGCCTTGCGCCACACACGGATCGGTGACCCGGGGCTCTTCTGAGCGCCGTACGGGCCGGTTTGGGCCCGCTGTTGGATCGATGCTCTTGCGCTGCTGCGCGGGCTCCGCCTCCGTCGTGTTGATCACAGGCTCTGCACATCAACCACGACAGGAGCATTCATGCCCACCAAGACGCTGCGGATTCCCACCACGGACGGCCAGGCCGACGCCTTCGCCGCCTTCCCCGACCACAGCAAGCGGCACCCAGGGGTGCTGATGTACGCGGACGGCTTCGGCATCCGGCCCGTGCTGCGGGAGATGGCCCGCGAACTGGCCGGGCACGGCTACTACGTGCTCGTCCCCAACTCCTTCTACCGGCACGGCCCGGCACCGCTGGTCGAGCTTCCCGAGTACATCGGAGAAGAGGTCCGGCCCGCGGTCTTCGCCGAGCTAATGCCCCTGATCGAGGCGCACACCGCCGAACGTGTCCTGAGCGACGCCGACGCCTACCTCAGGTTCCTTACCACCCAGCCCGAGGTCGGCGCCGGACCGGTCGCGGTGACCGGCTACTGCATAGGCGGCCTCTACGCGATGCGCACCGCCGCGGCCCACCCCGACCAGGTAGCGGCCGTCGCCGCGTTCCACGGCCCCGTGGGTGTCGATGGGGCCGACCTCTTCTCCAAGCTCACCGCCCAGGTCCACCTCGGCCACGCCGAAGGCGACATGACTCCTGAGGCCCTCGGTGAGCTCAACCAGGCCCTGGATGCGGCAGGCGTCGGCTACACCTCCGAGATCTACCCCGGCACCATCCACGGCTTCACCATGTCCGACACTGACGCTTTTAGCGCCTCCGGGCTCAAGTGCCACTGGGATCGCCTGCTCCCCCTTCTGGACCGCACCCTGGCCAACAGCTGAGGCTCCAGCCCGGGAAACCAGGCCTGAAACGGCCGCGACCAGCAGACGGCATGGCGGTCCGCACCGCTGTCTCCATGGTCGTGGCCCGCCTCTATTGCGAACGGGACTTCCGTAAAAGCCAGGTCGCTTGAGAACGCCGAGCCTCCGCGGTCGCAAACGAGGTGGCATCCCAGCTCGTCAATGGCCCACCATCTGACAGCCTCAGTCCGACAGGACAAGCGGGTTGTGCCGCTCGCCGTCCGTACAAGCGTGCTGAGGAAGTGCCACGGTTCGTGAGACTGAATCCTGTGCCATCGCCGTGAGACAACGGAAAGCCTGCTGGTCAGGAGTCCGGCTCATGCCACGAGCGGCGAGACCCTACACATGATGCGGCCCCGGCACTCCAAGGAGTGCCGGGGCCGCATCATGTGCGGGCACGTCAGGTGAGCTTTACGTGCCATCCGCCGCGGGCGAGGATCGTGCGCCCTTCGGCGCCGATGAGGACGCGGGCGCCCCGCACGGGGAGCTCGCCGTGACTGAGCCAGTAGGCGCGTACTTCGTCAAGGATGTCCCAGAGGCGCCGCGGTCCGCCTTGGTGCACGGTGGGGCGCTCGCTGTCGGCTGCGGTGGCGCGGGCCCATGATCCGTCGGGGTGGGCCATGATCGCGGTTCGCTTGTCTCCGTCTTCGAGGTAGTGGTGGACGATGCCGGGGGCGGTGACGCTGAGCATGGAATCGAGGTCCCATGCCTGTTCGACGTTCACGACCGGGTACGGCCCGGTGGTGATGTCCTCGCCGTCCTGGTGCTCGGCAGCGGCGAGCAGGGCGGCGAGGCCGGGCGGGTAGTCCTCGCCGTGCCGGACGGGCATGAAGCCGGCCCGGTCCCACTGCACGCGGCCCGTCGCGCCGGCGTCCGCGTTCTTCTCCGCGGTGACGAGCAGGGACGTCCCGGCAATGGTCGTCACCAGTCGGCCGCCGGGGCGCAGGGCCTCAAGCCAACTCGGCGGGATCGTGCGGACCGAGACCATGGACACGATGCGATCGACGGACCCCGGCTCGATGGGCAGAGGGCCGGTTGCATCGACGGTCTCGACTCGGGGGCGCAGGCTGATCTCGCCGAGGCGGTTCCGTGCGGCCTCGACGAGGTAGGAGTCGACGTCCAGGCTCGTCACTTGCTCGGGACGGGCCAGGTAGCGGGCGGCGAGGGCGGTTCCGTACCCCGAACCGGTGCCGACGTACAGCAGCGTGTCGGCGGGGTCGAGATAGGCGTGCCGGTGCATGTTAACGACGAGGCCCGGCAAGGTGGCCGAGGACGTCGGCCGGCCTTTCGGGCGGTCGTCGGGGTGGGCGTGGTCGGCGTGCAGGGGACCGACGCGGGTCACGAGGGACTTGTCGGCGTAGGCGGTCGGCAGCCACTCGTCTTCGCTCTGCGGTGTGCGCAGGGTGTAGGCGTCGCCGTCGCGTTCCCACCATCGGGGGATGAAGATGTGCCGGGGTGTCTCGGCGACGAGGGGGCGCCATCGTGACGAGCGGTGTGTGACTGCTTCGGCGAGTGCTTCGGCGTGGTGCTGCCAGTTCACGCGGTGGCCTCCAAGGTAGTTGGGGCGGGGGCGGTGCCGAACTTGGGGAAGGCCGGGAGGCAGGCCGGGGCCGAGGCGGGGTCACAGTCGCTGGAGTCGGCCGGCGTGCAGGCACCGCTCGCCGTGGCTGGGGCGAACTCTTCCTCGTACGCGGGGTCGCAGGCTTCCGTCGATGCCGGGTCGCAGTCGTTGGAGTCGTCCGGCCCGCATGCGGCGCGCGGCATGGGAATGGTCGTGGTGATCTCCTCCCATCGGTCACTGCTGAGGATCTCGACGAGTCGCTGCTGCCGGACGTTACCGGCAACGAGGAAGCGCGAGAGGATGCATCCCGATACGGCTCCGTCCGGATTGACGGAGACGCGGTATCGGAAACAGCGTCCGCACAAGTCGGCGGTGGTGGGTGCGCCGGCGGCGGGGTCCGCGGCGCGCCCGATAGGCCGGGCCTTGTCGATGTTGATCACGCGGACGCCGAGGGCGCGCAGTTCGGCCTCGGCTTCCTTGACGCGCTGCCCCTCGTGCACCTTGACGATTCCGACGCGGAGGGGAATTCCGCGGTCAAGCGCGGAGATGATGTTTGCGCGGGTGCGGGCGTGGCTGCCCTTGCCCCCAGTGATCTTTTCGTGTTCCTCGGCCTGGTCGGAGTAGTACGAGGTGGCGAGGCGGACGCCGGGGCGGCCGAGGGCGGCCCACACGGCGGGGCGGAGGTGGGTGAGGTTGCTGTACACCTCGACGCGCACGCCGGCGTCGAGGGCCTGCGCGATGTAGTGGGGAAGATAGGGCGAGAGGGCCGGTTCCCCGCCGATCAGTTGGACGGTGGGGATGCCGAGGGCCGCCACGTCGGCGATGACCTGCTGCCAGTCGTGATGGGTCATGGCGCCGGGGCCGACCTTGGGGCCGGAGTCGGTGCAGCAGTGAGTGCACTGGAGCTGACAGGTTCCGGTGATCTCCAACTCAACAGAGCGGATGCCGGCGAGGGCAGTGATGGGCTTGCCGGTCTCAGGGGTGACGACGCTCATGGGTACCACTCCTGTGTCCGGTGGTGCGCCTGGTGTGGTGGGAACCCGCCCCGGCGGAACGGACGTTGAGCCGTGCGCCGGGGCGGGTGTGGTTCCCGCCCTCTGCCGGGGTAGGGGTGTGGGGAGGTGACACCCGGGAGAGGGCGGAATCTAGGGGTGGCTCGGGCCTCCGTGGACGGCGAGCCAGATCACGGCGCAGCATGCGGACACGAGGCCCAGGCCGACCATGAGCGTCTGGCTGATGTCTCCCCAGCTGGCCCAGGGTCGGGAGTGGGCGGCGCGGTGCCGGCTCACTGTGCGTCCTTCCGGAAGACGTATGACAGGCCCTGGCAGATGGTTCGGAACTCGGTGTGCCCGCTGATGGCGGCGTGCTGCATGCACGCGAGCTGTACGGGGTCGGGCACCGGTTTGCCCTTGATCTTCCAGGTGCACCCGAGGCAGTCAGCGCCGTATGTCACGGTGTCGAGATGCGTGGTGATCTTGTGGGTGGCGTGGCGGAATTTGGCGCGGGTTACCACGAGTGCTCCCGGCGGTCTCGATTGATCACCGAGACGCGGGCCCTGAGTCGGTCATGAGGGGTGGCGGGGCGGTATGTGGTGGTGTGCCACGGCTCCCCGCCATCCAGCGGAGCGATGCTCACGGTCTCGCCGTCCCAGCCGACTGCCTTACCTACGCGGTCGCATGACGTGTCGGTGACCAAGTCGCCGATGTTCGGCGACCACTTCACGGTGCCGCGCCGGGATACGACGAACGTCGGACGCTGCTCGCTGCCGACGGGGGGGTTCCTCGGTGTCACCCATGGTGCACCTGCCTTTCGTGGTAGGCGCGGACGATGGTTGCCTGCTGCGTTCGCCACGTCACCCTGAAGAGCGGCCTGGTGCTGAACGGCGCGAATCGTGCCGCAGGTGTGGCATCCGGCGGCCGTGAACTTGATCTTCCGTGGTCTACCTCTGGCCACGGTGCACCGCTCCCCAATGCCGGTGAAAGGCGATGCGGGACCGCTCCTCAAGGCCCCAGTCCCTCGTCATCCACGCCCGGCGTCGATCGGCGTTCAGGCGGGTGCACTCAGGGCACTCGGCCACTTCCTTACCGACGGTGATACCGGCCGGTCCGGACGAGTGCGGTAGAGAGATCACTTCCGGGCTGCCATCCCGGCGTACCACGAGGGCGCCGTCGGCCCTGTAGGCGGTGACACGGACGAGGGAGGCCCGTGCGCTGGCCGAAGGCTGTGGTTGAGGACTTGCGGCCCCCGGTGATCTGTCGTGTCTGGAGTCAGTCATAGGTACCCGCTTACGAACTGGAGTAGGTGATCTTCCGGGCAGCAAGGTGGCGGTCCACTTTTTCAATCACTCCGCACGGCTAAGCTCGACGCACACCCGCCAAAGTCGTCGTCTGCTCCGAACCTACGGCGAGCGCGCTGGTGAAAGAACTGACACTGGGTACGGGTTACTTGAGGCCAGGCGATCGGGGAGCAGGCCATGACTCCAGCACGGTCAGCAGGACGGCAGGAAGCACTGACCACCGGTCAGCGTTCGCGAACTCGACCGCACGAAGGCGCCGTCACTGGACACCTCTTCAAGATCATTCGCGAGCGCATGCCCATGACTCAGGTGCGGCTCGCCGAACTGCTAGGGGTGGACACAACCACTGTGCAGGGGTGGGAGTCAGGGCGACGCCCCTTAACCGCTGTTCCCTACTCGCATCTCCTGACCCTTCGGCGGCGCCTACTTAGAAGAGGCGCCCACCCGGCCCTCCTGGTACTGCTCGACGATGCGATGGACGCTGATTCGATCATCGCGCACGCGTTGAGCGGTGAGCCCTCGTCGGCTACCACTGCCGCTCATCCACTGGCCTGTTGGGTGTTCAACCGCACCACGACCCACATGATCGCCTGGGCTTTGACCGGCACCCCGCCGGCGGCGCTCCCGGCCACTCCAGTCGACGCTCCACGTCGCCGCGGCCCGTCTCCAGACTCGCCGCTCTTGACGGGCGCCGAGCGCCTTCAGTTCTTCTCCCGCATGAGGCGATCAGCCGAGCTGGCCGATCACGCGGGCGAAGACGGAGCACTGCTGCGCCGGCAGGCCCTTTACCTGTGCAGCTATGACACAGCCCCTGATACCCGTGACTGGCTCGCACACATACAGAGTCGCAAGACCGTGCGATTCGATCGTGCTTCGTGGTCACCTGGATGGGCTGATACCCGGTCTCTGGCGACTTCCCTCACCAGATACGGAGACCTTGATCTGCTGCATGACTTCATCAAGCAAGGCATGAACGATGACGTAGGGGAAAGAGCGAACCTCAACTACTGGGCCTACTGGCTGGGGCTGGACACCCTGCCGCGGTCGGATGACTCGTTCATGGCAGACCAGTCCCCGGGGCGATGGGATGCTAGCGCCCTCCTCCGAAGCATCGCCGATCGGCTCGACCCTGCGCTTGGTTGTGTGGACCTCAACATCCACTCCGTCTGGTCACTGCTCGCTCATCGCCCCGGGTTGCCGAGCGCCGACCAAGGGTTGACGGATGACCTGCGGCGCAGGGTCGCGTGTCTACTCGACAGCGGCGCCGTGTCGCAGCAAGCCCGTCGTGAGCTTGACCAGGTGTATTACGGTCTAAGGCTGAGCACCCATTGATCCATCGGAAGGACAGGCCGCATGACTGATGATCAGCACGCCAAGGGTTCCGTCAGCTACCTCATGGAGATGGGTGTACTCAAGCGGGCCAAGCGCTCGGGCTGGTGGATCGCGGGAGTCAAGGACCCCGAAACGATCGCCGAGCACAGCTTCAGGACCGCGATCATTGGGTCTGTCCTGGCGATGATGGAAGGGGCGGACCCAGCCAAGGTCGCGCTTCTGTGTACCTTCCACGACACCCAGGAGACCCGTGTCGGCGATATCCCTTGGGTTGGCCGCCGCTACCTGAAAGCATCTAAGAACGAAGCGGTTACCGCCGATCAGGTAGCCGAGGCTCACCCGAAGGTCGCGGCTGGTATTCAGGCCGTCGTGGACGAGTACGAGACCGGCGACTCGCCGGAGGTCGTGATCGCCCATGACGCCGACAAGCTCGAATGCATGATCCAGGGCCTGGAGTACCTGGAACAGGGCTACAGCAACGCTCAGGAATGGGTCGATAGCACCCGGGCCAAGCTGAAGACAGCGTCTGCGATCGCACTCGCAGACGCTGCACAGACCATGTCCTCCCTTGAATGGCAGCGGGTCTACCTGCCATAGCGGCAACGCAAAAGCGCCCCCGCACCGGCCACAGGCCGGTGCGGGGGCGAGTCGTTTCAGTGGGCGAGGGTTGCCTGCCATACGGCGACGATCACTGCGGCGAGGTTGACCAGAGCGGCGAGGGATGGGAGGGGCCACCGGGCCCGTTCGAGGGTGTCGAGGCGGGCCTCGTGGTCGGCTAGCCGGGCGTCGGACTGGTCGGACCGCTGGACCAGGAGGGCGAGGGAGCCGTCGACGCGGGCGAAACCAACCTCGACGACGCCGCGGAGCCGCTCCAGTTCGAGGGCGACGTCGCTCGGGTCGGGTCGGTCACACGGTCCCCTTGCCCATGGGGTCAGGGGGCAGGGTCGGTGCGCAGTCATCGGGGCAAGAGGGCCTGTACGCCTGGAAGGCCATGACGCGGGTAAGTCCGCCGGCCACGGCCAGGGCGCCGACGACCCACTGCAGGGATGCGAGGGCCGGAGGCATCGACGATGGCGGGCAGCATGAGGGCCAGGGCGACGGCGGTTTGGATGACGGTGCGGACGGTTCGCTGTGCGGTGTCAGTCAAGGGGGGGTCTCCGTTCAGGAAGAGCCGGGGTGCCTTGGGGACCCTGAGGGCGTCCGGCTGCGCCGGCCGGGGAGCCGTCGTAGCACTTCGTGTCGTCGCCGAGCTTCTTCTGCCACAGCCGGAAGGACGCGACATCGGCCGGGGCCCACTGCGGCCTGGGACCGTCGGCGTAGGTCGAACACCCTTGCTCGACCAGGCGGCGGCGCACGGCGGTCACGATGGGGCTCCAGGGGTAGATTTTGAAGGGCTCGACGCCGGGGAACGGTTCGTGCGTCGGTGCCGGCACATCCGCGTCGGGATCGTGGCCGAGCCGGCGGTCGATCCGCTCGCGCATCATCTGCATGGAGAACCCGCGCGGGTCGATCTTGTCGGACGTCCCCTTGTCTCTCCTGAGCCCGCAGAACAGGCTCTGGCGGACGCAGACTCCTTCACCATAGGTGCCCGTCAGCTCGTCGTGGGGCGAGCTACCAGCCCGGAGGAGAAGGAGCGTCTGAGTGAGGCGCGCCGTCGTCTGGGGCGGTCGTAAGCGGACGAGCCTTGGCGTAGCCGCGCATCGCGTGCTACGCCGCAGGTCCTCCGGGTAGTCAGCGCTTGCGGCGCTGGTCGTGGGCGGCGCGGCGGGCGATCTCTGCCGCGTCGCTGGCGACGCCGGTCATCTGCCCGGGGAACTCGCTCAAGGTCACCCGCGGTGAGACGTTTTCCCAGAACCTGATCAGGTTGTCGCTTGCGCGGGCGTATGCCACGTGTGCTGGGCCGTCGAAGAGCGACAGGCGGTCGACATCGGCGTACAGGTCGGCCGGCGTCGCGGCGAGGTACTCGACCATGCGGGGGTTGATGGGCATGCCAACACCTCCGGTTGCACTTTGGTCATACCGCTTGAGGCGCTTAGCCCATGTTGGGAAGCTGCTGGTTCACACGCTTGACGCGTGTGACAACACTCAACTACCTATTTGGAGGCAGAGATGAGAAGTTCGCCCGAATCCGGTCATAGGTGGGCCCGGCGGCTACTGAGGTGCGTAGGTGACGCGTTCCGAGGGTGCCGCGGCGGGGCGCCCACCACACCTGGCACAAGTCGGTGGCTTACGTCCGTTGTGATCGCCTTCTATCTCACGGGCATCACCAACTCCCTGGTGACCATCACGTATCACGCGGTAGTCGGCGTGATCAAGGTCGATCAAAGTTGTGTAGCTGCTGAGCATTCGATCAAGCAGGTTGAGACGGTGTGCCAGCGTCTCGCTAAATAACTGTAGGTAATTACCACCCTGAGGCACTCGGCGATTTTCTAGCGCTAGTCGTCGCCTGACTCAATTCCATGGCGGATCTATGAGCCGCCAACAGTTACCGGGCAGGCGGTTGGAAGTGGTCTGCCCACCAGTCACCAGAGAGCGGGTCGCCATGTGGCGGCCCGCTTTTCTTACAGTGGGAAGCTCCCCACCGGGTCGGGTGCTGTCTGTCCGGACTCGGCGAGGAAGCGTGTGACTTCCTCGGCGATGTCGTGGTCGTCCCAGTCCGGATGCAGGGTCCGTACCTTCGTATCGGTGTTCACGGCCTGCGCCTCCTGAAGCAGGGTGAGCGTCTGCGCGACGCTCTGCGGGGCCTCGCTCACCGAGTCACCGAACACGATCGTCGGGCGCTCCGGTGTCACTGCCGGGGTGTACAGGGCCCGGTCGAGTTCGAGCATGACGAGCAGCATATCGGCCAGTGCCGGCGCCCAGTAACGAGCCTTCTTGTCGCGCGTGATCACGCTGCGTCGCTCGGGAGCGGTGACCTCGGTTGCGGTCGCTGCGGTGGCCTCCCCCATGCCGAAGAACTGCGCGGAGTATCCGGCGAGCTCCACCGCCTGCCGCATGATGGCCGCGGTGGTGCGCTCGTGCTCATCCACCCGGATGGCGAACTGCGACAAGGTGATGCCGCCGCCGGGGTCGCCCGGCGGAATAGCGAGGGACTGCCGGATTTCGCGGTCATCGTCGAAGCTCGCGCCCCGGCCCGCGCCGTTGCTGCGCAGGTAATCGTCAGGGACGATCAGCCGCGCGCGGGCGGAGCCTGATGTCGCGGAGCCAACTGCTCCATGTCTCGTCGAGCGCGTCGAACCGATTGTGGGCGCCCTGGAAATCGGAGCGTCCGAACGGGGATCGGCGGTGGGCGCCTGTTGGGCCGGATGTTCGGCACGTATGCGGCGGTCAGCCGGTCGGGATGCTATCGCCCTCGGGGCCGAGGGAGTCGGCAAGGCCGGCGGTTTCGAGGTGCTTGGTGAGCGGCACGCGGGTGCCGAGGTTGTCGGCGGTGGCCTGGTAGAGAGGCTGTGAACGATGTGCCCGGCTCCATGCCGCTCAAGGTGGCGGCACACGGTTTCGGAGTCGCCCGTAAGTTCACGCCAGAACGTAATTGCTGTCATATGCCCCCACTGGAATTCGGGGGCGGCGTGGTCGGGGTGAATCGTGGTGAGCAGCGGCTGGGGCGCTAGCGCGGTATCCCAGGTGACGCGCAGGAAGAGCCGCCCAGCGCGGCCCCCACCTCCGCGGCCTCAAGAAGGGCGCTCGCGATGCCGCCGGCCTCGGTGATCTCGGCGAGGCGCGCCTGTATCCAGATCGGACACGGTGACACCGACGGTTCGCTGAACAGCAAATCAGAGGGGCTCGCGGCGAGGTCCGCGGGCAACAGGATGTGTAGACGGGTGTCGTACCGGCCGGGCTGCGTGACGGGCCCACAGCCGGCGGCGGCTGTCCTCGCGGTGCTGCTGTCCTCGGCAGATGGTGGTGAGGCGGTTCCGCTCGCCGGAGTACCAGGCATCGGCGATGCGCATCTCGCGGTACGGGGCGCTGTGCTGGTTCGGGGGCCAGATGGCGCCGTTGTCGGGCAGGGGTACCGTGTGACCCCTGCGAGTTGATGAGGTCAAGAGCTCATGGCAAGCGTCGGCGGGCGAGCAGGGGTACGCGGCGGCGAGTGCGGCCGGCGTGGGGTTGAGGCCGGCCCTCGACGCGGCTGTCGCTCGCGCCGATCAGGTGCACCATGCGGCCGAGCACGACTGCTGTGGCCGCGCCGTGTGTGTGCCGGATCTGCCTGGCGACGGGCCCGAAAAGCGCCTCGTCCTGGAGCGGTCCAAGGCAGTCGCGTTCGATCATCTCGAGCGTCTGGTCACTGACGATGATCAGCTCGGATGGGGCGCCTCGGTGCCGTCGGCTGGAACCTGACCGCCGATCAGGTGGCACGGCTCGACGCGGCGAGCGCCAAGGAGGCCCCGTACCCCTACTTCCCCTACGAGCGCCAGGAAGGCTTCACCCGCCTCAACCCGCACCCGCTGCGGCGCGCGGAGAGCGCGTAACGCGGACTTGCCCGCTGCCCGGTCAAGGGCGGCGGGCAAGGACGGGCCGGCGGTCTGTCTGTTCGCCTGTTCGTACCGGTCGCCGTCAGGCGGGCAGTGCGGCCTCGACGGCCGACAGGACCTCGGGGGCGTCGGGCTCCGTCTGCGGGCTGAAGCGGGCGACGACGCTTCCGTCGGCGCCGACGAGGAACTTCTCGAAGTTCCAGCGGATGTCACCGCTGTGCCCCTCGGCGTCCGGCGTGCCGACGAGGGCGGCGTACAGGGGGTGCCGGCCCGCGCCGTTGACGTCGGTCTTCTCGGTCATGGGGAACGTCACGCCGTACGTGGCCGAGCAGAAGGAGGCGATCTCCTCGGCGGATCCGGGCTCCTGCCCCATGAACTGGTTGCACGGCACGCCCAGCACGGTGAAGCCGCGCGGGGCGTAGTCCGCGTGCAGCTTCTCCAGCGCCGCGTACTGCGGGGTCAGGCCGCACTTCGAGGCGACGTTGACGATCAGGACGGCCTTGCCGCGGTACTGCGCGAGATTCGCGGGGCCGCCCTGAAGGGCGCCGATTTCCACTTCGTGGACGGACACGTCGTGCTCCTTGGTCTCTGCATGATCAGGTCGGGTCATCCGCGGCCCAGTATGCCCGCGACGCATCCGCCGGAGGCGCGCGCCCTTGCCGCTTCCGTGCCCTACGACTGCCCGGCGGGGCGGTGGCGGCCGGCGAGGAAGCGGCATTGGCCGCCCCGCCCCGGCCGCCCCCGCTTCCTGCCCGCGCAGGGCGTCCGAGTCGAGGAGCCGGAAGGCCTGGTTGAGATCGTGCCCCGACGAGCCCTCCGGTGGTGCCGGCCTGCGGGGCGTCGGCGACTTCGCCGGCGGCGAGCACCATCCGCAGATGCATCTGCGCGCCGCCCGAGGCCGGCCGGTTGTGATCGTGGAGGAGCCCGGGCGTGACGGTGAGGAGCGCGCGCAGGACCGCCCGCCGGGATCGGTCCGTACGCGGGAAGACGGAGAGTACGGCCGCGGGTGCGGACTGAACCCCTCCGGTTGGCGGGGGTGAGCCGTGCTCCGGGCGGGGGTCGCGGTGCGGACTGCCCTACTTGAGACCAATGTTCCCGGTCTCGTCCCCTACGGCAGGATCATCCTCAACTTCCGCATCACCCCTCCTGTCCCCCCCCGCAAGCCGGGTTCCCCGTCACACATGAGGAGCAGCATGCGTATGCGCATATCGACCCAGCGCGTCTTCGCCACCACGGCCTTCGCCGGCATGATGGCCGCCGCCTCCGCCGAACTGGCCCACGCCGCCCCCACTCCGGGCCCCGGCGGCGACCGGATCACCCAGGCGACGCAGACCGGCCTGGAGGCGTTCCACGGCTACAAGCCCGGCCACCTCGACTCGATCCTCGAAGGGCTGCGCCCGGTCGGCAGCGCCGGGAACGACGACCCCAACTGGAAGGGCCTCTACCTGGCCGAGACCACCGGCCACGCCGCCGGCTACAGCACCAACGAAGCGGGCACGGCCGCCGGCGGAGTGGTCCGCGTGACGCTTCCCGACGAGGTGAACGTGGCCACGGTCCACCTCGCCCACAGAGCCGACGAGACCGGTGAGGCCTTCCTCGACCGCCAGCTGAGATTCGTCAAGGACGAGTTCGGCGTTCCCGCGGACAAGCCGCTGATGGACGCCCTCGGGGAGAAGAACACCGTCCTGAAGATCGCCGATGACGGCACCGGGCAGAGCGAGTTCATCGTCCCCTGGAAGATGGCGGAGCGCGCCAAGGCGGAGAAGGCCGTCGAGTTCCGCGGGAAGAACTCGGCCATGGACGCCGCGATCTACGCGGCCGCCCCGGCCAACTGCCTCGCCCCCACCGGCCGTGTCAAGCGGTCGGCCGACCGCTGCCTGCCCGTGGACTGGGACAAGGTCGAGGAGAAGGCCAAGGCCACGGCGAAGAAGGTCGCGCAGGACGCCGAGCACGTGGAGCGGCTCCCCAAGCGCAGCCCCAAGGGGCCGACGTGGGGCGAGGCGCACTCCACCGCGGAGCTGAGCCACGCCAAGGTCCGCGAGGTGAGCGGCGCGCATGTGGCCGCTTCCGCCGCCGGCGTCGGGACCTGGGTCTACGGCATGGCGAAGACGTTCTCTGACAAGGACGCCACCACGCTCGACAAGGTCGCCGTCACCGGCGCGGTCGTCCCCGGCCTCGGCCAGGCGCTCGGCATCGCCGACGGGATCCAGCACGGCGACCCGGAGGCGATCGCCGTCAACGCCGTGGCCCTCGCCGCGCTCGCTGCCGCCCAGGTCGTCCCCGTCGTCGGCGAGGTCGTCGACGCCGTCCTCCTCACCGAGCAGCTCGTCGAAGTGCTCGTGGACGTCTTCCGCACCGCGACGGCCGACCCGCCGCCGGCGCCGCGCCTGGACGCCGGAGCCCTGCCGATCCTGCCCGTGCCGAGGGCGTCCCTGCCGTGCAGCGTGTGGTGGACGTACATGGACGTCCTCTGGAAGACGGCCGGGGAGGTGCCCGCGGGCGAGAAGGTCCCCTCGAAGACGCAGGTCGTGGTGCGCGAGCGGGGCGGCAGCGAGTACACGTACCCGGTGGCCGACGGGAAGTCCCCCGGCTGGCTCGTCCCCCACGGGCTCGGCTCCAGCCGCACCTTCGACGTCTTCTACCGCCTGAAGACCGACCAGGGCCGGGTCCTGGAGTCGAAGCAGCGGGCCGTGGTCCAGGCGAAGGCCGAGGTCGCGCAGTGCAACACCCTGATCTGGAACGAGGACTGGGACCGCTGACGCTCGCGCGAAGGGGTGCCCCCGCCGTCCGCGGTCCGCCGCCGGGCCCGTCCGTCGCCGTGCGCACCCGGGCCCGTCCGTCACCGTCCACACCCGGATCCGTCCGCCACCGTCAGCTGCCGGTGGCGGACTTCCAGGCGTCCACGTACGAGGGCAGGTTCTTGCCGACCTCGGCCCAGTCGGGGCGGAAGACCTCCACGCCCCGCATGATTCGGGCGAGGGCGATGGCGTTCGG
The DNA here is from genome assembly GCF_044336695.1 of Streptomyces sp. SCA2-17. NCBI lineage: Bacteria > Bacillati > Actinomycetota > Actinomycetes > Kitasatosporales > Streptomycetaceae > Streptomyces > Streptomyces sp. SCA2-17. The sequence continues at coordinate 78,742 of NZ_CP117521.1, read as the reverse complement.
GTCGGTCGCCTTGATGTCCGTACGGGCCGAGAAGCCGCCGCCGACGGCCGAGACGTCGCGCTGCACGTCCTCGCTGAGGAGGTAGTCCAGGAACTTCCTGGCGTTCTCGGCGTGCGGGGCGTTCTTCACCAGGCCGGCGGCGTAGGGGAGGGCGAACGTGGTGGGCTTCCCGTCGTCCCCCGCCGGGAAGAAGATGCCCTGGTTCGGCATCGTCCCGGTGTTGGCGAAGTTCATCTGGACGTCCCCGTTGGCGACGAGGAGTTCGCCCTTGTTGACCTTCGGGGCGAGCTGGCCGGTGGAGCGCGACGGGCCGGCGTTGTTCTTCTGGAGCTCCTTGAGGTAGGCCATGGCGGGCTCCTTGCCGCCGAAGTCGTGCACGGCCTTGACGAGGACGGCCGTGCCGTCGCCCGCCACACCGGGCGTCGAGTACTGGAGCTTGCCCTTGAAGCGCGGGGCGAGGAGGTCCTTCCAGGTCTTGGGCGGGGCCTCCTTGAGCTCCCTGGTGTTGTAGATGAAGCAGAGGTAGTTGCCGGCGATCGTGGTCCAGTTGCCGGAGGGGGCTTTGTCGCCGTCCGCGACCTTGTCCGAGCCCTGCGGGCGGTGGGAGGCGAGCAGGCCCTTGCCGTCGGCCTGCTGGATGAAGGGCGGCAGCGTCACGACGACGTCCGCCTTGGTGTTGGACTTCTCCCGGGCCAGGCGCTGCACCATCTCGCCGGAGCCGCCTTCGACGTACCGGACCTTGATGCCGGTCTCCTTCTCGAAGTCCTTGAAGACCTTGTCGTAGAAGCCGGAGCCGTCCTCGGCCTTGAGGCCGTCGGCGCTGTAGAGGGTGAGTTCCTGCTTTCCGGCGCCGTCCGTTCCGCCGCACGCGGTGAGCGGGAGGGCGAGGAGGAGAGCGGCGGCGGACGGGAGCAGGACGCGCGGGGAGCGGCAAGCACGGCGGGAACGGGGGGTACAGGGCATGGGATCGCGCTCCTTCGAGAGCGTGCGGGGGACGTACGGGGGAGGGGGCCGGTCAGGGAGGGGCTCAGCGGTAGGCGGCCTTGGTGCGGATCCGGGAGACCGCGAACAGGGCGAGGAGCGTGGTGACCATGAGCACGACGGCGAGCGCGGCACCGGGGAAGAGCGCGCCGCGGTCGGTGGAGGCGAAGACCTTGACGGGCAGGGGCAGCCAGTCCGGCGGGTAGAGCATCATCGTGGCGCTGAGCTCGCCCATGGACAGGGCGAAGCAGAGCCCCGCGGCGGCGGACAGGGACGGCAGCAGCAGCGGCAGCTTCACCTGTACGAGCACGCGCAGGGGGCTTGCGCCCAGGCTCGCGGCGGCCTGCTCGCAGGCGGGGTCGAGGCGGTCCAGCGCCGCGGCCACCGACTGGTAGGCGAAGGCGGTCACCAGGATCGTGTGGGCCAGGACGACGATCGCCGGGGTGCCGTTGAGGAGGAACGGCGGCTTGGAGAAGGCGACCAGAAGCGAGAGCCCCACGACCACGGAGGGCACGGCCACGGGCAGCACGAACAGTACGTCGATGACCCGGCGGGCGCGCGTGCCCCTGGCCGCGAGGGCCGCCCACGTGCCGGTGACGAGGGCGGCGGCGGAGGCCGCGAGGGCGGTCAGCACGCTCGTGGTGAGCGCTTCGAGGGCGTCCCCGTGGGTGACGGCCCGGTAGTGGCCGAGGGTCGCGCCCGAAGGGAACGCCCCGCTCCACCCGGTGGCCAGGGACGCGGTCACGATGACGAGGAACGGCAGCGCGAAGACGGGCAGGAAGAGGGCGAAGAAGGCGGCCTGGACCGCCAGGCGGGCACGAGGGCTATGCACGAGCACGGCGGACTCCGTCCATGCGGGTGGTGAGCATCCGGTAGAGCCCGTACAGCGCCAGCGAGAGGGCGATGTTGACGACGGCCACGACGCAGGCGCCGGTGTAGTCGCCGTCGAGGATCGCCTTGCCGTAGACGAGCACGGGCAGGGTCGTCACGCCCTTCGCCCCGGTGAAGAGGACGATGCCGAATTCGTTGAGGCACATCACCAGGACGAGGGAGCCGCCCGCCGCCAGCGCGGGCAGGGCCTCCGGCAGGATCACCTGCCGGACGATCCGCGGCGCCGTGGCCCCGAGCGAGGCCGCGACGTCGAGCTGGGCCGTCTCCAGCTGCGAGAAGGCGCCGAGCAGCGGCCGCATGACGAACGGCGTGAAGTACGTGATCTCCGCGAGCAGCACGCCCCAGGGCGTGTGCAGGAAGTCGAGGGGGCCGGTGGCGGCGCCGGTCACCCCCGTCCACATGCCGTTGGCCATGCCGGCGCTGCCGTAGACGAAGAGCAGTGCGAGGGTGATGAGGAAGGAGGGGAAGGACAGGAAGACGTCGATGAACCGGCCGACGGCCTTGCCGCCGGGGAACGGCACGAACGCGATGACCAGGGCGAGGCCGAAGCCGAGGACGAGCGACCCCGCCGTGGAGCCGGCGGCGATCAGCACGGTGTTGAGCAGGGCGTCGCGGAACGCCGCCTGGGCGAACACGTCGGCGTAGGCGGAGAAGCCGTGCCCGCCGCCCTCCGGCGACACCGACTGCCACAGGACGAGCGCGAGGGGGTGCAGGAAGACGAGGCCCAGGGCGGCGACGGGAGGCAGGACCAGCGTCCACGCCGGCACCCTCACCCGGAGCAGGGCCGCGGGCGGGCGGCCGGAGACCGCTTCGGTGCTAGCCACGGCCCGCACCCCCGCCCGCGCCCGCCGGCAGCAGCACCGCGTCGTGTGCGGCGAAGTGCAGGGTGACCTCGCTGCCGAGCGGCGGCGTCTCGCGTAGTTCGCGCAGGTCGGCCGTGACCCGGTGGCCGGCGACGTCGACGCACAGGCGGTGCGTCGCACCGCGCCACTGGACCTCCGCGACCGTCCCGCGCAGGGCGTTCGGTCCCTCTCCCAGCCCGACCAGGTGCGGGCGGACGCACAGCGTGGCCGGCGCACCCGCCGCGGCGCCGCCGGCCGCCACGTCCAGCCGCGTCCCGCCGAGGCGTACGCCGCCGCCGTCGGCGACCGTCACCGGCAGGAGGTTGGCGCTGCCCACGAAGGAGGCCGTGAACGCGCTGCCCGGCCGCCGGTAGAGGTCCTGCGGGGTGCCGCAGTCCCGCAGCCGCCCGCCCTCCATGACCGTGATCCGGTCGGCGAGCGTGAGCGCCTCGATCTGGTCGTGGGTGACGTACAGCATGCTGACGTCCGGCAGTTCGCGGTGCAGGCGGGCCAGCTCGGCGAGCATCCCGGAGCGCAGCTGCGCGTCCAGGGCGGACAGCGGCTCGTCCAGGAGGAGCACGCCCGGCCGGATGGCCAGCGCCCGCGCGATGGCCACGCGCTGCTGCTGGCCGCCGGAGAGCTCGCGCGGATACCGCCCCGCGTACGCGGACATGCCCGTCATCTCCAGCGCCTCCGCGACGCGCGCGGCGATCTCGCCGCGCGGCGCCTTGCGCGCCTTGAGGCCGAAGGCGACGTTCGCCTCGACCTTCATGTGGGGGAAGAGCGCGTACTGCTGCACCACCATGCCGACGCCGCGCCGGCGCGGCGGCAGGTCGGTGACATCGCGGTCGCCGATGAACACCCGCCCGGCCGTCGGCCGGACGAAGCCCGCGACGGCGCGCAGGGCGGTCGTCTTGCCCGAGCCGGAGGGGCCGAGGAGCGCCATGAACTCGCCCGGCTCGACGGTGAGGCCGAACGATTCGAGTACGGTGCTGCCGCCGTAGGCGACGCTGACGCCGTCGAACCGGATGCCCGTACTCACCCGGCGGCCTCCGTACGGGCCAGGAGGCCGGGCAGCTCCGCCACGGAGCCCAGGACGTGGGTCGCCCCCGCCGCGAGCAGCGCTGCCTCGTCGTGGGCGCCGGTCAGGACACCGGCTACCACGCCGGCCCCCGCCCGGGTACCGGAGCGCATGTCGTAGGAGGTGTCGCCGGCGACCGCGACCTGCCGCACGTCGTCCGCGGCGCGGGTGCGCAGCAGCGCGGTGAGCACCATGTCGGGGTACGGGCGGCCGCGCCCGCCCGCGTCGGCGGGGCACAGCGTGAGGTCGGCCAGGCCGGTCCAGCCGAGGGCGGTGAGGATCGCGTCCTGGGTAACGCGGGCGAAGCCGGTGGTGAGGACCACGGTGCGGCCCTCGCCGCGGAGTTGCTCGACGGCTTCGCGGGCGCCCGGCAGCGGCTCGCAGCGGCCGTCGGCCACCTGGCGCCCGTAGGCCCGCTCGAAGGCGGCGTTGGCGCGCTGCGCCGACTCCTCGTCGCCGGCGAAGAGGTGCCGGAAGACGGAGATCTTGGACTCTCCCATCGTGGCCCGTACGTAGGCGAGCTGTTCGGCGTGGCGCGCGGTGCCCGGCTCGACGCCGAGCTCCCGGGCGGCGGCGGTGAAGGCCTGTTCGACGAGGCCGTCGTCGGCGACGGTGGTGCCGGCCATGTCGAGGACGACGAGGGAGGACGTACGGGGCGTCATGCGGAGGGTCTCTCGGGAAGTCATGCGGTTCACCAGCCCAGTTCGTTCGCGGTGGTCTCGGCGATCGCGGGCGAGCACGTCATGCCGCGCCCGCCGGGGCCGGTTACCAGCCAGACGCCGTCGCGCACGCGCTCGCGGTGCACGACGCGCGTGGTGTCCGTGCACTGCGCGTACACCCCGGCCCAGCGCCGGCGGATCTGCGGCAGGGGGCGGCCGAGGAGCGCCTCGGCGACGGAGGCGAGGTGCCCGTACGGGGCTTCGTCGACGTCGAAGGAGAACGGCTCGGCGTACTCGTGGGTGTCGCCGATCGTCAGCCCGCCGTCGGCGCGCTGGACCATGAGCAGCTGCATCTTGTGCTCGGCCGCGGCCGGCGGCCGGGCCTGGGCGGCGGCCATCGCGTCGAGGGCCGTGCCGCCGTAGGCGGGGTAGTAGCGGAAGCTGTCGGCGTCGGCGACGGAGGTGGTGAGCCGCTCGCCCAGCGGCGCGGTCTGCATCATCTGCAGCCGTACGCGGCGCACGGGCAGCTCCGGGGCGAGCTCGCGGGCGAGCCCGCCCAGCCAGGCGCCGGTGCACAGCACGACCGCGTCGCCGCTGTGCGGCTCGCCGTGGTCGTCGCGGACGGTGTTCCCGCCGATGACGTCGCGGACCTCGCGCCCGCCGAGGAAGGTGTAGCGGCCCGAGCGGAGGAGGGCCTCCTTCAGGGCCCGCTGGGCCGTGCGCGGTTCGACGGCGGCGTCGCGGTCGCAGGCCAGGGCACCGAGGAGCGCGCCGCGCAGGGCCGGGTTGGCTTCCCGGACCTCGCCGGGCGTGAGGAGGCGGAAGCCGCGTTCGGCGGCGTCGGGCCGGTCCAGGGCGGCGCGGGCGACGGCCAGCTCGGCCTCGGTGGTGACGGCCGTCAGCGAACCGTTGGCCCGGAAGCCGAGGCCGGGGACGGCGGCGCCGATCTCCTCCCACAGCTCGCGGGCCCGCAGCGCGGTGGCCAGCTCCTCTCCCGCCGCACGGCCGCTGACCCAGATCAGGCCGAAGTTGCGGACGGAGGCCCCGCGGGCCTCCGCCTCGCGCTCGATGTGCACGACCTCGTGGCCGCGTTGGACTGCCTGCCAGGCGTGCATGCTTCCCAGCACGCCGGCTCCGATGACGATGACTCGCATGATGTGAACGGTCGTCGGGGCAGGTGACGGAGAAGGGGCCGAACAGCGAACCGGAGGGAAACCCGCCGCCAAACTTGGACTAGACCCGTTATCTATCCGTGATATTTGAAGGTGAGGGCGGGGTCGTGTGTCTTCAGCCCTCGCCGCGCAGGTGTGCGGTGAACGAGAAGCGATCGCCCCGGTAGAGCGACCGCACCCGCTCCAGCGGCCTGCCGCCGGTGTCGCGGGAGACGCGGTGGATCAGCAGCATCGGCAGCGCGGGCGGCGTGCCGACCAGCAGGGCCTCGCGCGGCGTGGCCAGTACCGTCTCCAGCCGCTCGTCCGCGTCACCGAAAACGATGCCGAGGCGCTCGCGCAGATAGCCGTAGAAGGAGGAGTCCGGCTCGAAGTCCGTATCCAGGCGCGGCGCCCGCTCCACCGCCACGTACGTGCTCTCCAGCCCCACCCGCTCGTCGTCCGCGAGCAGCACCCGCTCCAGGTGCCAGACGGGGGCCAGGGGTTCCACACCGAGGTCGGGGGCCAGGGCGGCCGGGCAGGCGAGCCGGTCCAGGCCGACCAGGCTGCGCCCCGGCCGCCGGCCCTGGCGGCGCACGCCCTCGGTGTAGCTGGCGAGCGCGAGCGGCTGCTCCAGCTTCGGGCCCGCCACGACCGTGCCGCGCCCCTGGCGCCGCAGCCGCCCCTCCAGCAGCAGTTCGCGCAGGGCCTGGCGTACGGTCTCGCGCGCCACCTCGAAGCGCGCGGCGAGCTCCCGCTCGGTGGGCAGCAGCCCGCCCTCGCCGAGTTCGTCGAGGAGCCCGGCGACCTGCGCCTTCACCGCGTAGTACTTGGGAATCCGCCCGTGCTCGGGGATGCCGGCCCGCACCGGGGCGCCGGGAGACCGGCCGGGCAGGCCGTGCGTGTGCAGGTGCGTAGGGTCCACGGCGAGATCCTCGCATCCCGCCGCGAGTTCACTCGCCGCACGTCACGTCGTACAGCTTCATCGGCAGGTCGCCCTTCAGGCCCACGTACGCCGTGAAGTGCTTGTCCGGTCCGGCCTTCCAGCGCGTGGTGACCGGGGCCCAGCCCACGGCCGACGGCTCGGTCGTGACCTTGCCGACGATGATGCGCCGCGGGGCGTTCTGGGCGCAGAGCAGCGCGTCGTGGCCCTTGGCCGCGGCGGCCTTCTTCCGGAGCTCCGGATCGACCTTGTGGATACGGTCGTACGCGGTCGGGCCGTGCTGGCCGTAGAACTTCACGAGGAAGCCGCGCACCTGCGCCGCCGTGTACAGCTTCGGTGCCTTGGGGGGCTTGGGGGCCGCGGCTGTGTCCGTGACTGCGGCCGCGGCCGTGGCTTCGGCCGCCGGAGCCGGGCCGGCGACGCCCGCGGCGGTCAGCGCGAGGGCCAGCGCGCAGCCGGCGGCGGCGCCGGTGAGGCGCGAACGGTACGTGGGCAGGGGCATGCGCGTGGGCACGGATCGGTCTCCTCTTCCCGTTTTGTCCCTATCAGACACGGGACGGTGCCCGAATGGTGCGGTACGGCTCGGGCGAACGGTGGTGCGGCGGACGGCGCGCGCCCCCCGGCCCCGCAGGGCGCCGGGCCGCTCACGAGCCGGGGACGGAGGTGCCCTCGGCGGCCCGCCCCGCGATGTTGCGCGCCATGCCGCCGAACACGACGGCGTGGAAGGGCGCCACGCTCCACCAGTAGGCGTGCCCGGCCAGGCCGTGCGGCCGGAACAAGGCCCGCTGCCGGTAGACGGCGCGCGAGGGCCCGTCGGGGGTGACCGTCAGCTCCAGCCAGGCACGCCCGGGCAGGCGCATCTCCGCGCGCAGCCGCAGCAGGCGGCCGCGCTCGATCTCCTCCACGCGCCAGAAGTCGAGGGAGTCGCCGATGCGCAGCGAGTGCGGGTCCCGCCGGCCGCGCCGCAGCCCGACACCGCCGAGCAGCCGGTCCAGGAGCCCGCGCACCGACCACGCCAGCGGGAACGAGTACCAGCCGTTGTCGCCCCCGATGCCCTCGACCACCCGCCACAGCTCCCCGGCCGGCGCCTCCACGGCCACCTCGCGGCGGTCCTCGTAGAGGCTGCCCCCGGACCACTCGGGAACCGACGGCAAAGGGTCGCTCGGGGCGCCGGGCAGCGACGCGGAGGACCAGCGGGTGGCCACGTCCGCGTCCCGTACGCGCTTGAGGGCCAGGCGGACGGCCTCGTCGAAGCCCAGCAGCCCTCCGGGCGGATCCGGGGCGTAGCGCGCGAAGTCGTGCTCGCGGCACACCACCTCGTGGCGCAGCGACTCCACCAGCGGCCGGGCGACGCTGCCGGGCACCGGCGTCACCAGACCGACCCAGAGGCCGGACAGCGCCGGCGAGAGCACCGGCACCGGCAGGACCAGGCGCCGCGGAAGACGGGCGACGGCCGCGTAGCGCTCCATCATCTGCCGGTACGACAGGACCTCGGGGCCGCCGATGTCGAAGCCCCGGTTGAGCTCGTCCGGCAGCCCGGCCGCGGCCAGCAGGCAGCGCAGCACGTCGCGGACGGCGATCGGCTGGACGCGTGTGCGCACCCAGCGTGGGGTGATCATCACGGGCAGTCGCTCGGTGAGGTGGCGCAGCATCTCGAAGGACGCCGAACCCGAGCCGATGACGACCGCGGCGCGCAGGTGCGCCGTGGGCACGCCGCTGTTGAGCAGGATGCGGCCGACCTCGGCGCGCGAGCGCAGGTGCGGCGACAGTTCCCGCTCGGGAACCTGGCGGGGAGCGAGCCCGCCGAGGTAGACGATCCGCCGTACGCCGGCCGCCTTCGCCGTCCGGGCCACCGCGAGCGCGGCCCGCCGGTCCGTCTCCTCGAAGCCCGCGCCGGTGCCGAGGGCGTGCACGAGGTAGTAGACGACGTCCACGCCCTCGAACGCCGGGGGAAGGGTGGCGGGGCTGGTGACGTCCGCCTTGACGGTCTCGATCCGGTCGGCCCACGGCTGGTCCCGCAGGCGGCGCGGTTCGCGGACCAGGCACCGCACCCGGTAGCCGGCCCCGAGCAGCACGGGCACGAGCCGCCCGCCGATGTAGCCCGTCGCACCGATGACGAGCACGCGGGACGGGGCCGCTCCGGTGCCGGGGACGTGCGCGCTGGTGTCCATGGGCTCCACGCTTCCGCACCCGCCGCCGCGATGGTTGACGCCACGCAGGAGAACGCTCGCTCTGCGTGACAACCGGGCCCGCTCTGTGTGAGGCCGCCCATGAGGCCCGGGTCACTTACGAAACGTGTTAGTGGATACGGGGGCGGAATGAGGGGGATGGGGCGGGGTTTTTGCTGTGTCTATGAGTGGGGGTAGTAGGTCACAGTGCTTGTCAGGGGTTTTGGCTGCCGCTAACAATTGCGGGGTCGCTGGGCGCCGTCGACCGAGAAACGGCGCTTCGTTTTTGCGCCGCTTCAGGGCCGGGCGACATCCGCGATTGGAAGGTTCAGCTCAGACATGCGCTCCACCATCTCCGGCTATACGCGTCTCCCGAAGATTCACAAGTTCTCCGTCGCCGGCCTTGCCGCGACCGGTGCCGCCGTCGTCGCGGTCGCCGTCGCCCCGCACGCTTTCGCCGCCGGCACCGCTCACGCTCCGGCTTCCGCTGCCGCGGTGAAGCCGGTGGCCTGGAGCGCCGATGCTTTCGGTGAGACGCAGCAGGACGCGCTGGAGCAGCACACCACCGCCGCGGTCACGGCCGCCAAGGCCGACGCCGGCAAGGTGAGCGCTGACAAGGAGCGTGCTGAGAAGCAGGCCGCCAACCGTTCCACCGAGCGCAAGGCCCTTGAGGCCAAGCCCGCCGCTCCGGCGAAGAAGACGTACGCCAATAACGTCGACGGCTGGATCAATGAGGCCCTGGACATTCTGCGGGCCAAGGGCATTCCGGCCTCCTATGACGGCATCAAGAAGAATCTGATGCGTGAGTCGGCCGGTAACCCGCGGGCGATCAATGACTGGGACGTCAACGCCGTGAACGGTGTCCCGTCGAAGGGTCTGCTCCAGGTGATCGACCCGACGTTCAAGGCGTACCACGTCGAGGGCACGTCCTGGGACATCTACGACCCGGTCGCCAACATCACCGCCGCCTGTAACTACGCGGCCGACAAGTACGGCTCGATGGACAACGTCAACTCCGCGTACTGATCCGGAGCCGGCAGCAGACGGCTGACGGCAGACAGCTGATCACCCCCGTGAGGGCGGTGGCACCCTTGAGAAAGGGCGCCACCGCCCTCACGCATGTGCGAGGAGGCATGGACGGCTCCGGAAGTGGCAAGCGGTGGATAGACGACCGATGAATACCGGAGGCACGAGATGTTAAGGAACAGCCTGCCCCTGAAGGCAGCCGCCTCGGCCGCGGCGATAGCGGCGGTGGCCGCCCTCGGCACCGCGGGCACCGCCTCGGCCGCCCCGCCGGCCGCCGGAAAGACGCCGACCTGCGACGTCTCCGGCCTCAAGGCCTCGCTGACGGACAAGGGCGGTCACCAGAACGGCATGTCCCACGAGGGGACCGTGCTGGTGCTGACGAACACGTCCGCCCGCACGTGCGCCCTGCGCGGCTACCCCGGCCTGCAACTGGAGGACGCCCAGCACAAGGCCGTCACGACGAACACCACGTGGGGGAGCACCTACTTCATCCCCGACCCCGGCAAGAGCACGCTCCTCCTCCGCCCCGGCGCTTCCGCGGAGGCCGCGCTGGCGTGGGCGCACGCCGATGCCCCGCGCATGGTGCAGGCCGGCTACCTGCGGGTCACGCCGCCCGCCTCCCGCGGCTTCCTCACGGTCCCGTTCGACAGGATCGTGACCAACGGGGATCTGTCCGTCACCGCCTTCGCGCGCAGCATTGACGTTTCCTGACAGCGGAGCCTGACCCCGGGCGCTCCCTGTTGCCGTAGATCTGCCGGCCCGTAGATCTGCCCAGCGGTAGGCCTGCTCAGCCGTAGGTCTGCCGTCTCGTAGAGATCCGCCGGCCCGCAAAGCCGCCGCCTCGCGGCCCGCCGGCCCGGCGTCAGGCCGAAAGGGCACTCGTTCGGCCTAACGCGCGGTGCGCCGTCCGGGGTAAGTGACTGGTGATACCCCACGGGTATCGGCGGCGTCCCGGATCCGCGATGCTCGCTTTCGCGAGCACCCGGCCCGGCGTACGGCAACAGGGGGCGAGATGAGCACACCCGCATCGATCCGCATTCTGCGCAGCACCGATCTGATGGACCTCTCCTTCGGCTTTCCCGGGCTGCGGCTCGACGACACGGCGGGCAGGCGGCGCCTGGTCCGCGCGGATCCGCAACGGGACGGCCTGCTGGTCGTCACCTTCGGGCCGCAGCACGTGGTGGAACACGCATTCAACGACCAAGTGCCGGGCGAATCCCGGGACCTGCCGGTGGACTCCCGGATCAGCGGCCGCAGCGTGCTGGTCTTCGAGGTCGGCCCGCAGGAGGCGATCGACTACACCGAGGACGGGCTGCTCGCCGCCATGGGCCGACTGCCCCTGCGCGTCGTCGACGCGGCCCGGGAGCCCGAACGGCAGCCCCTCACCGTGACCGTCCGGCCCGCCGGCGCGGAGGGGACGCCCGGTGCGGACGGCAACGGCCGGGAGTCCACGGCCAGGACCCTCGCGCTCGTACGCCTGCTGCGCACCACCGCCGAACTCACGGCGCGCTACGGCCTCCGGCCCACCCTCGAAGCGGCCGCCGCGGCAGGAGCGGTGATCGAGCCGTCCGGTGCCGGTGCCGGTGCCGGTGCCGAAGACGATGCCGATGCAGATGCCGAAGACGATGCCGGTTCAGAGGTGGCGGCGGCCGGCCCCCAGGACCCGCTCGCCGACCCCGACCACCCCGCCACGGGCATTGAACTGCCCTACCGGCTCTACCTCTCGCCCTCCCAGAAGGGCCGCTGGATCCACCGCGGGGCGGTTCCCGAGCCCGGGCCGGGCGAGCGCGTCGAACTGTGGCACACCAGGCTGGACGGCACCGGAGTGCGCGCCCTGTGGGACAGGGAGGGCGGCCGGGGGCCCGGCCCCGTCGAACCCCCGCCCTTCCGGCAGGCGCTCCTGCCCGAGGACCGGCACGACATCGTCGACCTCACCTCGAACGCCGGTCTCCGCAAGCCCGGCGGGCAGCCCTACGTCCCGAAGCCCGTCGACGTGAGCGTGCTGATGCTCTCGGCCGTCGGCGGCTGGCTGGACAGCCTCGGGACCTGGCCCGAGCGCCCCGCCGGCATCTCGCTCTCGGAGTGGCGCAACCGCACGTCGATGGGCCGGGACCACTACGTCCGGGTCATGCGCGAGGGATTCCTGTGCCCCTTCGGGCACAAGGCGGTCCTCGTCACGGTCACCGAGCGGAAATTCAGCGATCCCCGCGCCGCCTATCTCAACCAGCGGGAATTCGTCGTGGTCCGCGAGCCCTTGCGTACGTACGACCCTTCGGTTCCCCTCCCGGGCAGTGCCGATCCGGGCAGCCCGCTGACGAACATGCTGTTCCCGTTCCGCAGCGTCCGCATCGACACGGTGGTGACGCCGGACATCGTCCCGCCCGCCGACCGGAAGAAGTTCTTTCCCGCGACACGGACCGAGGATCCGTTCCGGTTCGCGGTCACCGCGGTGGACCACAGCGGGCGCATCGTGGAATTCCGTACGCCCCTGCAATTTCTCGACGAGGCCAAGGCGTCCGGCGGCGAACTCGCCCGCGCTGTCGACGAGTACAACGCCCTGGACAGCAACCCGCCCAAGCCCACCACCCCCGCCGCGGCCGTCGAAGTCCCCACCCTCACCGGCGCAGACCTGCTCGGGCAGACCGTGGCGCTCGCGCCCACACAACTGGCCGACGACACCAGCCTCGACGTGGCACAGATGGTGTGGGGCATGGCGGCCCCGCCCGCCCTCGCCGACCCGGCACCCGGCGATCCGGCCCGCTCGAAGAACGCCCAGTTCCTCCCGCAGCTGCGCTGGGCCCACGCCACCGTGCCCGCCGTCAAGGCACTCGCCGGCGGGGACGCCACCGTGCCCGTCGCCTACGCCAATCGCTACGCCCTTTCCGGCTTCTCGCAGGCCGCCGACCCCGTCCGCCTGCCCAACAAGGGCCAGGTCTTCCTCAGCCTGCTCACGCCCACCGGCAATCCGCTCACGATGGACTTCCAGCAGCAGAGCGACCGCTCGGGCGGGCTCTCGGCGCCCAGCATCGCCGTGGCCGGGCTGTCGCGCCTGACCGGACCCGTCTCCGGCGTCGTGGACGAGCACCACGCGGACCCTCTGGACCTCATCGCCAACGGCACCTTCCAGCCGGACAAATACTTCCGGCCGCTGGACCTCCTCGACAAGATCGGCCCCAGGCTGCTGGGCCTGATCCCGCTCGCCCAGGTGATCAAGCTGGTGGACGGGCTGGACAAGCCCCTGAAGGTGCCGAACTTCTTCACCGAGACCATCACCGCCGTCACCGGCTTCCTCTCCGATCTGCAACGCGTCCGCGACCTGCTCACCCATGAGATCGACCGCTACCCGGCCGCCGCGCGCCGCGTCGCCGACACCGCGGAGGTGTTCGTCAGGACCGTCGGCGACTTCATCGCGCAGCGGCTCCCCGGCCGCACCGCGCCCCCCACCACTTCGATGCAGGACGTCGACAACGCCTTCAACGCCTTCAGCGCCGCCCTGACCGACCTCCTGAACGCCCTGCCCGCCGACGCCGACCCCGGGGTCCGGGCCCTGCTGGCCCGCGTACGGCAGCAGATCGCGACGTGGACCACCGGCGCAGGCCAGGCGATCGCGCTCCGCGAGGCCGTCCAGCGGGCGGCCCAGGGCGCCAAGCTGCCCGAAACCGTCAACGCCCGCCTGGAGTGGAACCCCGAGATCCAGCAGTACCCGGCGAGCGACCCCGTGTTCGTGCCCGAGCCCGGCGGCCGCTTCTCGATCGTCGTCGACGTCCGCGGATCCCTGCGCTCCGACCTGACCGTGGGCGCGGACATCACGTGCAGCCTGGAGAAGTTCAGCCTGCTGCTGATCCCGCCGCCGTTCCGGGTCCTCAAACTCACCTTCAAACACGTCCGCTTCAGCATGCGCGCCGGCAAGAAGCCCGACATCGACGTCGTCCTCGACAGCATCGACTTCATCGGGCCCCTCTCCTTCGTGCAGACCCTGCGCCGGCTCATCCCGGTCGACGGCTTCAGCGACCCGCCGGGCATCCAGGTCACCCCCTCGGGCATCACCGCCCGCTACGCCCTGCCGCTGCCCAACCTCGCCATCGGCGTGTTCAGCCTGGAGAACCTGCGCCTGGGCGCCTACCTCGACCTGCCGTTCATCGGCCGCACGGTCGAGATCGGCTTCTTCTTCTGCACCCGCCAGGCACCCTTCCGGCTCACCGTCTCCCTCCTCGGCGGCGGGGGCTTCTTCGGCATCGTGCTGACCCCGGAGCGGGTGGCCGTGCTGGAGGGCGCCCTGGAGTTCGGCGCCGCGCTGTCGATGAACTTCGGCGTCGCGAGCGGCAGCCTGTCGGTGATGGCGGGCATCTACTTCCGCCTGGAGCTCGGCACGGGCGAATCCCGGCTGACGGGCTACTTCAGGGCCCGGGGCGAGGTCGACATCCTCGGCATCGTCTCCGCCTCCATCGAGATCTGCCTGGAGCTCACCTTCGAGCCGCCGAACACGGTCTCCGGACGCGCCCGGATCTCCGTCAGCGTCCACATCGGCTTCTGGTCGCAGTCCGTCACGATCGAGTGCGAGAAGCGGTTCGTGGGCTCCGGGAGCTCCCTGGCCCCGCTGACCGCGGCGAGCGCGGCGAGCGCCGAGGCGGCCGGCGCCGGCCGGCCCGTCACCTTCGCCGAAATGATGGCGCCCTACACCGACCCGGTCACCGGCGCCCGGCGCGACCCCGTCGCCGAGTACTGCACCGCCTTCGCGGAAGTGAGCTGACCCATGCCCGAGACGATCCGGTGGACCGTACTGCCCGACGGGACGGCGCCCGGCGGAAAGCTCCGGCTGACCGTCCTCGTGAGCCCGCGCCTGACCGGAGCCGACACCCTCAAGTCCTTCCCCGGCTTCAAGGACGACTGGCCGAAGACCCTGCGCGACTACGCGGCCGCCCTCCAAGTGGAGTTCCGGAGCCCCGGCGGCACCACCGTGTCCGTGCCCACCCAGCCGCAGACCGACCGCTTCCCGCCCGCCGACAGCGCCCTGTGGCCGCAGCTGTTCGGCCCCGACACGAAGGTGAGCCCGCCCCCCGGCGCCCTCGCCGCAGCCCCCACCGGGCCGCCCACCCTGCGCTCGTTCCCCAGCAGGGCCGTCCACGAGCAGATCACGTCGCTGTACGAGGCGGCGGCGACCGCCACGGCCCACCGCCGGGCGTTCCCCGGCACCGGCGGCGATCCGCAGCTCGGAGCGGCCGCCGCTGCTGGGGACGGAGCCGGTGACGCTCCGGGCGCCGAGGCTCCGGGGAGCTGGGACCATCCGCGGACACAGGACCTCACGGGCAACCTCACCCGGACCGTCCGGGCCTTCTCCAGCGACGTCGCCACCCTCTACAGCCGGCTCGACCGGCTGATCCAGGAGCCGCCCGGCGGCGGAGGCCCGCACGCCGCCGCGCCCCCCGACCCGTTCAGGCCGCTGTGCATCGACCGCACCGGGCCGGAGTACAAGAACGACCGCGACCTGCTCGCCCTCGCCGAGACGTACCGCTTCTACGACCGCGCGACCCCCGCGAAGCCCCCCGTACCACCGGCCCGGCAGGCCGGCGACACCGCTCCCGCCGCGCCGCCCCCTCCGCCTCCACCGGCCCCTCCGCCCACGTCGCCCGACCTCGACTTCCACGCGGCCTGCGCCCTCCTCGCCGACTACCCGGAGCTCCTGCGCCGCTTCGGCCTGGCCCTCGACCTCCTGGTCACGCCCCCGCCCGGGCTCGCCGACCAGTGGCAGGCCCGGGTCTCCTTCACCGCCGCGCACGAGGAGCTCAACACCGACAAGAAGCTGCGCCCGTGGACCGTCCTGCGCCACGCGGAGGGCCGGCGCTTCGAGGCGTACGCGGCCGACGACGGGCTCCACGGCCACCGGATGCTCAAGCTGGGCGCCGACGAGGTCCACACCCTCGACCTCGACGTCGACGGCGCCGCGATGAAGTACGTGGAGTTCTCCCGCATCGTCGACCAGGTGCTCACCGGCGTGAGCGAGCCGGGCCACGCCGCCTCCGGCGAGCCCACCGCCCTGCCGGCCCTGCACGGCGCGGGCCTCACCGTCCTCTACGAGGGCCGCGACGCCTCCCTGGCCGACCAGATGGCCGCCGACGCCCATCACACCGCCGGAGTCGGCCCGGACGGCCAGCCGGTCGAAGCCGCCGTCCTCGACGCCTCCCACCTCGTCCGCGGCTATCGCGTGGACGTCGGCGTCGTCGACACCGCCACGGGCCGCGTCACCACCTGGTATCCGCTCTGCGCCCGCACCGGCGACTACGCCCTCAGACCGCCAGGCAAGCCCGCCGTCCCCATCGCGGCCGCCCCCGACGAAGGCAGCGTCAAGGCCACCGCCGTCACCGGCGACAAGACCGGCGCCAACCAGCTCTTCGTCCACCAGGCCCTGTTCGGCTGGCACGGCTGGAGCCTGGCCGCGCCGCCGCCCGGCCGGACGATCGGCGCCGACAACGAACCCCAGGTGCCCAACCCGGAGGTGTCGGCCGCATTCCCGCTGGACGCCACGTTCCGGCCGACCGCCGGCACCTTGCCCGCCCTGCGCTACCGCCGCACCTACCGGCTGCGCGCCCGGCTCGTCGACCTCGCCGGCAACAGCCTCGCCCCCGGGGCCCCTGCCGTCGAGGGCACCGCGACCGACCCCGTCACCTACGCGCGGTGGGAGCCCGTACCGCCGCCCGTGATCGTCCCGAAGTGGCCGTTCCTGGAGGGCGAGTCCGAGCCGCGGCTGGTCATCCGCAGCACCGTCGACGAGCACGGCACGCCCATGTCCCCGCTGGAGTGGTCGACGCGGAGGAACGGCGAAGTCCCCGACCACGGGCCGGGCGACCCCTTCGACGGCCCCGACCGGCGCTACCGCTCCTTCGACGAGCGGCACGTCAGCCCGCCCAAGACCTCCCTGATCATGGCCGAGCAGCACGGGCAGTACGACGGCGTCTTCGGCCCCGGAAAATCCGCGGACGTGCGCAGCGAGTACTTCGTCGCGGCTTCCCGCGAGGCCGGCACGTACCTCGACACGGTCGTCCGCCTCGCCGAGAACCCGCGCATCGCCCGCGACCTGAAGGCCGCCCACGCCATCCACGTCGTCAAGCACAACCCGCACGACACCTCGGCCCTCACCGAGCTCCCCGTGGCCCGCGGCGCCGGCCTCAAACAGGGCGAGTACGTCATCCACAGCGCCGATCAGCTGCTCCTGCCCTACCTGCCCGACGTCCTTGCGCGCGGCGTCTCCTTGCGCGGGCTGCCGGGCGCCCGCCCCAACGAGACGTACGCGTTCACCGGGCCCTGGCCGCAGGCGCGTCCGCTGCGGCTGAGGATCGAGGAGGGCGACGGCCCGCCGTCCCAGGGGGCGGGCGGCGTCGTGACCGTCTTCCTGCCCAAGGGCGAGACCGCGACCGTCCGCATGAGCTGCCGGGTCGACGCCGCCGACCTCGACCTCTTCCGCGCCTGGCGGATCCTGACCGGCTCGGCCCTGTGGAACGACCCCGCGCGGCTGCCGCAGCCGCAGAAGGACGAGCTGACGGCCGCGGCCGCCGCCGGCGAGAACTGGATGATCACCCCGTGGGTGGAGGTCACCCTCGTCCACGCCGTGGAACGGCCGCTGGAAGCCCCGGTGCTGGGAGACCTGACGTTCTCCCGGGAGGCCGGCCGGACCTTCGCCGCGCTCTCCGGCTCCCTGCGCACCCACGCCAAGAGCACCGGCCGGGTCGACCTCGACGCCACGTGGACGGAGTGGCACGACGACGCCACCGAGCCGGAGCCCCGGCGGATCACCGGGCACGACCACATCGGCGAGATCACGGTGGAGCCGGCCGAGAACGACATCAGACTCGGCGACTTCCGGCACGGCGAGATCCGCCACGAGTTCCGCGACACCCGGCACCGCAACGTCACCTACACCCCGACCGCGACGACCCGCTTCCGGGAGTACTTCCACCCGGCCATCACCGACCGCACCGAGCTCATCACCAGCCCGGGCCCCGGCAGCACCGGGCCCTCCGGCAACGGCTGGGCCGTGCCCAGCACGCGGCGTCCCGAACCGCCCGTGATCAGCCATCTCGTGCCCACCTTCAGCCGGCAGCGCACCGTCGACCACGCCCTCCACCGCGTCACCCGGGCCCGCCGGCACGCCGGCGTCCGCGTCTACCTCAAGCGCCCCTGGTTCTCCTCCGGCGACGACGAACTCCTCGCCGTCGTCCTCGACCCCGGCAGCAAGCTGCCCGCCGAACTGGTCACCCGCTGCGGCACCGATCCCGTATGGGCCGACGACTCCGTCCTGCCCCGCCTGAAGCCGGCCAACTTCCCGAACGCCGAACGCACCGCCACCGGCGTGCTCGCCGAGCAGGCCGGCGACGCGCCCGTGACCGTCCCGCTGGCTCTCTTCCCGCCCGTGTTCGACCGCCGGCTGGGCCTGTGGTCCTGCGACATCGACGTCGACCTCGGCGACCTCGCCGACAGCCCGGCCTACTTTCCCTACGTGCGCCTGGCCCTCGCCCGCTACCAGCCCTATTCCCTCGACCCCCTGCACATGTCGAAGGTCGCCCTCGCGGAGTTCATCCAGCTGCTGCCCGACCGCACCGTCACCGCCGCCATGGCCGCCACCGGCAACCAGATCCACCTCGAACTGACCGGTCCGGCCGCCCCCAACGCGCTGGGCGCGCTCGCGGGCACGGGCCGGGCCGCGATGGCGGCGAGCCGCCGCGTCGTCGCCACGGTGCAGAAGCGCGGCCGGGGCGCCGGCGACCTCGAATGGGCGGCCGCCGCCCCGGCCGTCGAACTGACCTGCACCGCCCGCGGCACCGGCTTCGCCTGGACCGGCGACCTCACCCCGCCGGCCATCGCCCTGTTCACCGACTACCGGCTCCTGATCGAGGAACACGAGACCTACCTCACCGACCGCGCCACGGCCACCGGCACGGTCACGGCCGGGGGAGCCGATCGGCCGGTGGCGCGGCGGCTCATCCATGCCGACTACTTCGGTCTGACGGTGACGTTGCTCGGCCGGATCGTCTTGGAGGAGTGAGGGGGAGGGCTGGCTGACGGGGTGAGGTGCTCAGCCAGGTCCGGATCGTCTCGGCCGTCGTGGGGGCGTGCTCCTCGTTGATGCTCCAGTGGTCGCCGGGGACGGTCACGGCGACGTGCGGTGACGGCCAGGACGCCGGAGGGAACTCCGGGAGCCGGTCGGCGGCGCGTATCAGCAGCGTGGGAACGTCCGCCGGCTCCGGGTGCCAGCCGCGGGTCATGCGGGTGTAAGCGCCCAGGGCGGCCATGGCCATGTCGTCCACGGCGGTGTCGAACGGCTCGCCCATGCCCAGCGGGAGGCGGGCGAGCATGCCGGACAGCCACGGCTCGGCCTCGTGCTCGGTGGTGACGGGGTAGGTGTCGACGAGGACGAGGCCGGCCGGCGGCCTGCCGGAGGCGGCGAGCCGCGCGGCCACCGCGTGCGCGGGGCAGCCGCCCATCGAATAGCCGAGGACGGCGTACGGGCTGTCGCCTACGCGCTCGCGCACGGTGGCTGCGTGGAGTTCCACGAAGGTCTGCCAGTCCCGCGGTACGGCCTCCCCTTCGGTGACTCCGGGGTGCCGGACCTCGACGACCTCGCGCTCGCCCGCGAAGCAGGAGGCCAGCGCGCCGTACCAGGGTGCGCCGAAGGTGGGGGAGAAGCCCGGGAAGCACACCAGCAGCGGACTGCCGCTGCCTTCCGCCAGTTCGAGCGGAGCGAGCGCGTGCCGCGCAGCGGCGGTGCGATCGAAGGCGGGGAGGGCGAGCGACGCGGTCATCAGCAGGCGCATCGCCGCGACGGCGTCGCCGGTCTCGCACACCCGCCGGTAGAGGGAGGCGAGGGTCTGCGGCGGGCGCGCGGCCGTCTGCTGCGGGCGCGGTGCGGCAGGCGGTGCGGCTTGGGGCGCGGCAGCGGTCCCTTCCGGTAGGGCCGGGGCGAGTTCCTCGTACAAACGGCCGGCCAGCTCCGCCGTGCTGGGGTGATCGAACGTGATGGTCGCGGGCAGCGGCAGGCCGGTCAGCATGCCGAGCCGGTTGCGCAGCAGTACCCCCGTCAGTGAGTCGAAACCCAGCTCGGCGAAGGCCCGTCCGGCAGCCACGGCCGACGCCTCCGGATGCCCGAGTACGGCGGCGACCTCCGCCCGGACCAGCTCCAGCAGGGCGGGGGCCCGTCCGGGCACGGGCAGCGCCGCGAGCCGTTCGCGCCACGCGCCGGGTGTCTCCGCAGGGCCGTCGTCCATCGTTCCGCTCGCGGACTGCGCGGCGACGGGGCGGGCCGCGCGCAGCAGCCCACGCAGCGGCGGTGGGACGGAGGCCTGCCCGGAACGGTTCAGCAGGAGCGGCGCGAGCACCGGCTCGCCGCTGCCCAGCGCGGCGTCGAACAGCGCCAGCCCTTGCGCGGGGGACACCGCGTCCAGCACGCCGCGGTTTTGCTGGGCTTCGGGGCGGTTGGTGCGCGCCGCCATGCCTGCCTCGTCCGCCCATGGTCCCCAGACGAGGGAGAGCGCGGGGAGGCCGAGGGCCGCGCGGTGCTGTGCGAGGGCGTCCAGGAAGGCGTTCGCCGCGGCGTAGGCGGCCTGGCCGGGGTTGCCCAGCAGGGCAGCCGCCGAGGAGAACAGGACGAAGTGCGCCGGCGGCAGCTGCCGCGTCAGCTCGTGCAGAAGCCAGGCCGCGTCGGCCTTGGGCCGCAGCACCGCCGCCAGCCGCCCGGGCGTCAGCCCTTCCAGCACCCCGTCGTCCAGGACCCCGGCGGCGTGCACGACGGCGGTCAGCCGGGCGGCGTACGTCCGGACCACGGCCGCCGTCTGGTCGCGGTCGGCGGTGTCGCAGGCGAGGACGTCCACGCGGGCGCCCGCTTCCTCCAGCACGGCTTGCAGCCGCCGTGCGCCCGGAGCCTGGAGGCCGTGGCGGCTGAGGAGCACCAGGTGCCGGACACGGTGCCGGTCGGCCAAGTGCCGCGCGAGGAGCCCGCCGAGGGACCCGGTGCCGCCGGTGATCAGCACGGTGCCGGCACCGAGGGACGCCTGGGCGACGGGCCCCTCGCGGTGTGCCGTCAGGCGGGGAACCTTCACAGCGCCTGCGACGAGGGAGAGCTGCGGCTCACCGGTGGCGAGGGCCGCAGGCAGCAGCCGCAGGGACTCGGCCCGCCCGTCGGTGTCCACGAGCACGACCCGCCCGGGATACTCCCCCTGCGCCGACCGCACCAGCCCCCACACGGCAGCAGCGGCCAGATCCGGCACGGGCGCGGTGGCACCCTGCGTCACGATGACCAGCCGCGCCCCGGGAGCCGCCGGCCCGGACAGCCGATCTTGCAGAAGAGCAAGCGCCCGGGTGGTCAGGCCGTGCGTCTCGGCGACCGGATCATCGCCCTCGGGCGAGACGGAGAGGGAGACGACGACTGTCTCGGGGCCGGCCCCTGACCGGACGGAAGACGAGCCGGGGAAGGCGGAACGGAGATCCAGATCGTCGGGCAGGCCTACGGAGAAGGCTGGTGCGGGAGTGGCGGCGGCTTGCCCGGAGGGGGCTGGCGCAGCCGGGGGCGGGGCTTCCGCACAGGGGGCTGATGCCGTCGCGGCGGGGGTGCCCGCTGTGAGGGCCGGCGCCGCAGCGTCGGGGGCCTGCTCGGCACTTGTGGGGAGCGCGACCCACCGTAGAGCGTAGAGCTCCCCGGACTGGCCCGCGCCCGCGCCCACGGCGGCGGATTCGGCCGGGCTCCGCACCGGCCTCGTGGTCAGTGAGTCCACCCGGGCCACCGGCCGCCCCGCGGGATCCGCGAGGTCCACAGTGACGGTGTCCGGACCGGTGGCGCGGACCCGTACGCGGAGGGCCGTCGCGCCGACGGCGTACACGCTCACGCCCCGCCAGGCGAACGGCATCCGTGCGGGTCCGGCGCCCGGCGCGGCGAGGAGCGTGGCGTGCAACGCGCAGTCCAGCAGGACGGGATGGATGCCGTACCGCCCGGTCTCTTCCCCCGCACCCTCCGGCAGCCGCACCTCCGCGAACACCTCACCGTCCGGCCCCTTCCAGAGGGCCGTGACCCCCTGGAAGGCGGGCCCGTACGCGTAACCGGCACAGGCCAGGCGCGCGTAAGCGGCAGTGAGGTCCACGGGCACAGCGCCCGCGGGCGGCCAGGCACCGACGCCGCTCCCGCGCTGCCCGCCGGGTCGCCCGGCAGCAGGGCCGAGCCGCCCGGTCGCATGGTGCGTCCAGGTGCCCAGCGCACCCGTCTCCTCCGGACGGGAGTGGACGTCGGCGGTACGGCGACCGGACCCGTCCGGCTCGCTCAAAGACACCTGCACCTGGACACGGCCACCGCCACCGCGCAGCGGCAGGGGCAGTGGCAGTGGCAGCGGGGCTAGTTGGGCGAAGTCCTCCAGGACCTCCAGCCCGCACGCGTCCCCGGCATGGAGCGCCATCTCGGCGAACACGGAGGCCGGCACGAGCGCTTGCCCCGCGACGACGTGATCGCCTAGCCACGGCTGGACCGCGGCCGACAACAGACCGGTGCACAACAAGCGTTCCGTGCCGGGCAGACTCGTCGCCTGTGTGAGCACAGGGTGGCCGTGGGCGCCGCCCGAGGCAGGTGAAGGGGCGACGGGGCCGGTCAGCCAGTAGCGCCGCCGCTGGAACGGATACGTCGGCAGCTCCACCCGCCGCGCGCCGCTGTCCGCGTACACCTCCTGCCAGTCCACCGGCAGACCGTGCACGTGCAGCCGCCCGAGCGCTGCCAGGACCGCGTCCGGCTCCCGCGTACCGGATCGCACGGTGGCCGTGAACATCCGCCCCTCACCGGCGAAGGCGCCCGCGGCCGCCGCGGTGAGCTGCGCCCCGGGGCCGACCTCGGCGAACGCGGTCACCCGCTCCTCGTCCACGAGCCGCCGTACGACGTCCCCGAACCGTACGGTCTCGCGGGCGTGACGCACCCAGTACGCCGCGGTGCGCAGATCGTCCCCGGCAGCCGGACGGCCCGTCAGCGCCGACATCACAGGGATGCGCGGCGGCTGGTACGCCGGCCGGGCTGCGACCCGGCCGAACTCGGCGAGCATCGGCCCCACCAGCGGCGAATGGAAGGCGTGACCGGTCCGCAGCCGCGCCGTACGGCGTCCGCGCGCGACGAAGCGGGCCGCGACGGCGAGCACGGCCGTCTCCTCCCCGGAGAGGACGACCGACCGCGGACCGTTCACCGCGGCAATGGCAACGCCTTCGCCCGGCCCGCGGGAGGCCGCCGACGACTCCAATGCCTCCACCGCCTCCTTCTCGGAAGCATCGACCGCCACCATGGCCCCGTTGCCGGGCAGCTCCCGCATCAGCCGACCCCGTGCCGCGACCAGCATCACGGCATCCTCCTCGGACAGGACGCCCGCCGCGTACGCGGCCGCCACCTCCCCGACGGAGTGCCCGGCCAGGACGTCCGGCCGAACGCCCCACGACTCCAGCAGCCGGAACAGCGCCACCTCGAAGGCGAACAGGCCCGCCTGCGCGACATCGGGACGCTCCAGCAGCGCGGCGTCGCTGCTGCCCTCCTCCGCCCACAGCACGGCACGCAGGGGCCGCCCGAAGCCCCCGGCGCGCCCGGCTTCCTGCTCGGCGTCGAACCGTTCGCACAGCACGTCAAAGGCGGCGGCGAAAGCCGGGAACGCAGCATGCAGTTCCCGCCCCATGCCGGGCCGCTGCGCCCCCTGGCCGGTGAACAGCAGCGCCAGCCGCCCCGGGGCCCCCGGCTCTTCCCCGGCGCCGGCCGCGCCGCCCCCGCCGAGCGCGTCCAGCGCGCTCAGCAGCGCCGCGCGGTCACCCGCCGGCACAGCCGCCCGGTGCGCGAGCGCGGCCCGGGTCGTGGCCAGGGAGAACGCGACGTCCAGCGGGCGCAGCCCCGGCCGCTGCCGCAGCAGGGAGGCGGTCCGGCGGGCCTGCGCGCGCAGGGCCTGCGGGCCGGCACCCGACAGCACGAGCGGCGGCACCGCCTTCCACGGCTCCACCTGCTGAGGCTCCGGCCCGGGAAGCTCCGGCCCGGCGGTCTCTTCGACGGCCTCCTCCAGGATGACGTGGGCGTTGGTCCCGCCGATGCCGAACGCCGACACCCCGGCCCGCCGCGGCATCCCGGGCGCGGGCCGCCACTCCTCCTCCCGCACCGGCAGCCGTACGCCGCCCGGCGACCAGTCCACGTGCGGGGACGGCTCCTCGCAGTGCAGGATGCGCGGCAGCCGCCCGTGGCGCATCGCCTGGACGGTCTTGATGACACCGCCGACCCCGGCCGCGGCCTGACTGTGCCCGATGTTGGACTTCAGCGCACCGAGCCACAACGGCCGGTCGCCGGGCCGCCCTTGCCCGTACACGGCCAGCAGAGCCCGCGCCTCCACGGGGTCGCCGAGGGCCGTGCCGGTGCCGTGCGTCTCGACCGTGTCGATGTCGGCCGGAGACAGCCCGGCGTCGGCCAGGGCCCGGCGGATCACCTGCTGCTGCGCCGGACCACTGGGCGCGGTCAGGCCGTTGGAGGCGCCGTCGGATCCGACGGCCGATCCGCGGAGCAGGGCCAGGACCGGGTGGCCGTTGCGCCGTGCGTCGGACAGCCGCTCCAGCAGCACCACGCCCGCGCCTTCGGCCCATGCGGTGCCGTCCGCCGCGGCGGCGAACGGTTTGCACCGGCCGTCCGGCGCCAGGCCGCGCAGCCTGCTGAACGCGACGAACGGCGCCGGCGTGGCCATCACGGTGACACCCCCGGCCACGGCCAGCGCGCACTCGCCGGAGCGCAGCGCCCGCGCGGCCTGGTCCATCGCCACCAGCGACGACGAGCAGGCGGTGTCCAGCGTCACGGCGGGCCCGTGCAGACCCAGGGTGTACGCGATGCGGCCCGAGGCCACGCTGCCGGACGAGCCCAGCGCGAGATGCGCCTCCAGGGCGTGCGGACCGTGGTGCAGCAAGCGGCCCGCGTAGTCGTCGTGCATCACGCCGACGAAGACGCCGGTGTCGCTGCCGCGCAGGCTCGCGGGATCGATGCCCGCCCGTTCACAGAGCTCCCACGTGGTCTCCAGCAGCAGCCGCTGCTGCGGGTCCGTGGCCAGCGCCTCGCGCGGCGACATCCCGAAGAACGCGGCGTCGAAGTCGGCCGCCCGGCGCAGGAAGCCGCCGCGCCGGGTGACGGACGTGCCGGGCCGGTCCGGGTCGGGGGAGTGGAGGGAGCCGAGGTCCCAGTCACGGTCCTCGGGGAAGTCCGAGGTCGCGTCGGCTCCGTCCGCGACCAGCTGCCACAGCTCCTCTGGGGAGGTGACGTCCTCCCCGTCTCCCGGGTACCGGCACGCCATGGCGACGATGGCCACGGGCTCCTGCGAGGGCGTACGCGGCGCCCTGCCGGTGGACGGGGACGCGGATCGTCCCGGCAACGGCCCGCCGGGCAGTGCCGAATTGAGGAACCCGGCCACGGCGGCAGGCGTCGGGTGGTCGAACACCAGGGTGACCGGGAGATCCAGGCCGGTGGCCGCGCCGAGCCGGTCGCGCAGCAGCACGCCCAGGAGCGACGTGAACCCGAAGGCGGTGAAGGGCCGGTGCGCTGCCAGGTCCTGCACGGGAGCTCCGCACGCATCCGCCGTCGCCGCGAGCACGAGACGCAGGACGGCGTCGTACCGCGCGGACGGTGCCAGGTCGCGCAGGCTCCGGCCGAGGGCGGCCGCAGCGTCCTCGCGGGCCGCCACCAGCCGCTCGGCCAGCTCCCGGGCCAGCGCCGGGCGGTCGGTCTTGCCGGTGGCGGTACGGGGCACGGCACCTGTCTCGTACACCTCGTCGGGCACCTTGAAGCCCGACAGCCGCTCCCGGCACTCCGCTCGCAGCCGGCCGGCCTCCACGCCCTCGGGACCGGGGACCACGAACGCGACCGGCACCTCGCCCAGCACATCGTGCGGCCTGCCGACGACGGCCGCGTCGGCGACACCGGCGCAGCCGAGCAACACCTGCTCGACCTCGACCGGGTTGATGTTCTCGCCGCCCCGGATGATCAGTTCCTTGACGCGGCCCGTGACCCGCAGGCCGCCGCGGTCGGTACGGCGCCCCAGGTCCCCCGTACGGAACCAGCTGTCCTTGAACGCCCGGGCGGTGTCCTCCGGGCGGCCGTGGTAGCCGAGCATGAGGTTCGGGCCCCGGACCCAGATCTCCCCTTCCTCCCCGCCGGTCACCTCGCCGCCGCTCACGGGATCGGCCAGCCGCACCTCGACGCCGGGCAGCGGCCTGGCGGAGCCGTCGTCCCGGGGGCCGCCGAGCCGGGCGACCGCGATCTTCCCGCAGGTCTCGGTGCTGCCGTAGCCGTCGAGCAGCGGAGCGCCCAGCAGCAGCTCAGCGTCCGCCCGCAGCGCCGGGGGACAGGGGGCGCCCGCGGTGACGCACAGCCGCAGGCCGGGCCGCGGCCGCCGGCCCTCACGCCCGGCCTCCGCCAGCAGGTGGTAGGTGGCGGGCACGCCGGCCAGGACAGTGAACGCCCCTTCGCCGAGCGCATCCGTAACGCTCGCGCCCCGTTCGAGGAGGTACGCGCCCGCCCCCACGGCGACCACTCCCAGCAGACCCAGGGAGAGCGCGTAGGCGTGGGAGACCGGCAGCGGCCACAGCAGCCGGTCCTGCGGCCCCAGCCCCCACAGTGGCGCGTAGGCCGCCGCCACCGACCAGAGCGCGGCGCGCTGACTGGAGACCACGCCCTTGCTCCGCCCCGTGATACCCGACGTGTAGAGGATCCAGGCGGGCTCATCCAGGCCCAGGTCGTCCCGGGGAGACGCGCCGGGATCCGTCCGCGCGAGCTGCTCGAAGAAGTGCGTGCCCAGAGGCAGTGCGTCAGGGACGACGCCCGTGTCCACGGCCACGGTCAGCGACAGGCCGGAGGCCGTCCGGGCGACCCGGGGGAGCAACGTGTCCTCAGCGATGACCGCGACTGCGCCGCTGTCGCCGAGGAGATGGGCCAGCTCCTCATCCGCCGCCCCGGGATCGAGCAGAACGCCCACTGCCCCCGACCGCAGCACCGCGAGAAGGCCCTCCGCCACCTCGACCCGGTTGCCTAACAGGAGTGCCACCCGGTCTCCGCGCCGCACCCCCAGTCGTACGAGATGACCGGCCAGCCGTGCCGTCCACTCCTCCAGCTCCCGGTACGTCACGCCCCGCCGGGCGTCCTGGAAAGCGGTCCTTCCCCCGGTCCGTGCCGCGTGATCCCGCAGCATGCCGGGCACCGCACGGATCAACTCGCCGCGTACGTCCGCCATCCCCACCCACCTCTTCGGCCACCGGGTCGAACGCCATCACTCGCGCCCGCACACCGTACCGATCTGTCTTGGCCAAGGCCGCCTGAAGGCGGCTCTGCTGTCTGCGGCCGTCACCTTGGGCGAGACCCGTACCAGGAAGCCCACTTGGCCCGGTACACGCACCGTCACCCTGAGTGCCGGATTTGCCGAATAAAGAGATCGATGGCATTTTCGTTCCGTTTGCGGCAATGCCTGGCGGGAAGCCTGGCAGCGGGCGATCCGGCGATGGGTGGGGGAGTGCGGGAATGATGGGGCATCAGTTGCGGGTCGGGACGGGTGTGGCGCTGGTGTGTGCGGCCGGGCTGGCGCTGGCCGGCTGCGGCGGGAACAGCTCGGACAGCAAGGCCGGCGGCTCGAAGTCGCCGTCCCGGAGCGCGTCCCCGTCCCGTTCGGCCTCGGCCTCGGCACCGTCCCCGGGGGACGGCAAGGGCAGCGGCGGCCGTGACGTCCTGCCGGGGCTGCCGTCGGCGGGCGAGGCACGCAAGGAGCTGTCCGGCCTGACGGTGGCCAAGCCCCGGCCGATGACCGGCTACAGCCGCGACAAGTTCCCGCACTGGGCCCAGCAGGGCAACAAGTGTGACACCCGCGAGACGGCCCTGGAGCGCGACGGCCGGGACGTGAAGCGCGACGACCAGTGCCGGGCGGTGTCCGGCACGTGGCAGAGCCTCTACGACGGCAAGACCTTCTCGGCCGCCTCCCAGGTCGACATCGACCACATCGTCCCGCTGGCCAACGCCTGGCGCTCCGGCGCCGACCAGTGGACCACGGACAAGCGCAAGGCCTTCGCCAACGACCTCACGCACCCCCAGGTACTCACCGTCTCCGCGGCGTCGAACCGCAGCAAGGGCGACCAGAGCCCCGACCAGTGGCAGCCCCCGTCGAAGGCCGCCTGGTGCGTGTACAGCCGGGCCTGGACCTCGGTGAAGTCCACCTACGGCCTGACCGTCACCGACGACGAGAAGAAGATGCTCACCACCATGCTGGACACCTGCACTTCCTGACCCGTCGTCCGCCCCTTCCGTCATGTGATCTCCCGCAGGGCGTTCGTGGCGCAGTGCACTTCGCCCCCGCTGAGGTGCGCCCAGGAGAAGTCCTCCACCCAGCGGACGCGCACGCCGCCGGTCGCCAGCGCCTGTTCGGCCTCCACCCGGAAGAGGTCACGCCCGGCGACCCGCGGGCCGTGCGGGACGGGCGCGGCGTAGTCGCGCGAGGTCAGGGACAGGCCGTTGGCGAGGGCGGGGGAGAGCGCGATGTGGCGCTTCGGCAGGCCCTTGCCCACGTCAGTCCTGAAGTAGAGCACCGGCAGCCGGACGATCTCCCGGGGCTTCAGCCCCGTCTCCCGCAGCAGCACCGACAACTGCCCGTCGATGTGCCGGGCGGCGTCCTCGTTGTCACCGGCGTGCTCCTCGTAGCGCAGGAGCTGATCCACGGTCGGCTTGTTTTCGGCGTCCGTGCCGGCGAAGAGACGCTGTCCGCCCTCACCGGCTCGCCGGGCCTCCTTGAGCAGCTCCACGGCCTTGCGGGGGTCGGACACGGCCAGGGTCCAGCCGCGCGCATTGTCCGCCCGGACGACGTGGACGGTCTCGTCGACATGGCCGACCAGAAGCCAGGACGTGTCCAGCACGACCGGCGGCTGCTGCCCCTGGGCGGTCAGCATGCCCACGAACGACGGGTCCGGGCGGCGCTCCGCGCTGCTGCCGTAGAGGATCCGGCCCTGCGGGTGACCGGCGTACGGCGGCAGGGACTCGAAGTTGCCCGTGAAGTTCAGCAGCTCGTCGACGTTCTTCTCGCGCTGCGCGGTGGGCGTGTACTGCTGGACCACGCCCACGCCGGGACCGCGCAGGTCGCGGTAGAGCAGCCGGCCGGCCCGGCGCAGGCTCGCGGAGCGGCCGTCGGCGGCCGTCCAGTAGTTGGGGGAGCGCAGCAGGATGCGCAAGGTCTGCGGACCGTGGGGCGTCGGCCTGGTGACGTACCCGGGCTCGGCGATGTCCTGGCGCCAGATGTCACGCCACCACTGCGACGTGCCGGGCTGGAACCTCAGCTCGCTCTCCGGCAGGCCGGACTCCTTCGCCGCCTTGCGCAGGGAGTCCGCGAACTCCTGCCACTGCCCCGGAGGCCGGCTCGCCGCCGGAACCTCGACGGGCTGCCCTACACCCGGCCCGGGCGCCGCGGCGAAGACGTGCTGCGCACGCTGCAAATCGTGCTGCAACAGCACCGGCGCCACGTGCATGCCGGCACGGGCGGACCGAGTGACCCCGCGCTCCGTCACGGACAGCGTCACCTCTATGCGCCCGTCCCACCGCTTCCGGTCGCGCACGATGTCACGGGCCTCCACGGCCAGCCGCACCCCGCGCCGCACCTCCTCCGCGCCGAGACGGCCGTCCGACCCCAGCGAGACGTACTTCCCGTCGCGCACGACGAACACGCGCGCGTAAGGGCTCTGGGAGGCGGGCAGGGAGACCCGGGCCTGGGCGTTCCTGCCCACGGCCATGGGCGCCACCGTCAGCGGGGTGAGGTCCTTGGCGTCGTCGGCGCCGTTGACCACGTCGTCAGCGGCGTCATTGCACGCGGCGAGCCGTTCGTCGACGGCCACGTCCAGCCGGTCCAGATCGCCCGGGCGCATGGTGCAGCGGCGTGCGTCGTCATCAAGATTCGGCAGCACGACCGGACCCTCGGGCATACGCAACCCGGGCCGCGCGGCCGGGGAAGCGGACAGAGAAGCGGACCGGGCCGCGGCCGGAGACGCCGACGCGGCGACGACCGCCGTACAGGCGAGCACGCCGACCAGCGAAGTCCGTGTGAACAGTGCTCTCTTCATGCCGCTTACTCTCGCGCCGCCGGGCACCGTGCCGCATCGGCCACCGGGTGGAGCGCGGGTTGAATCCTTCGGTGCAGCCCGGGGTGGAGACGCCTCCACTCACGGGTGGAGACGGGGGCAGCCGACCCCGACTTCCCGCCGCCGGGGGTGCCCTGGGGATGGAGCAGTGCCCTCGCAACGGACTTTTCCCCAGGCCGTTGCGGATGCCGGCGGGTGCCCCACCGGGCGAGGAGGAGCCGGGCTCCTGCCCCGCACGGCGGGTGCCGGGACGTCAGATTCCGAAGGGAGCCGCGTAGCGGACGGTGCCGCTCGGCAGTGGGTGGGCCTCGTCCAGCGACATGGCCATCATGGCCTCGTCCGGGACGTCGATCATCAGACCGATGCCGTACGCGGAAGCGCGGCCGAAGCCGAACCGCGGGTAGTACGCCGGATGCCCGAGGACGGTGACGAAGCGCTCGCCCATGTCCCTGGCCGCGGCGAGCGACGCGCGGATGGCGGCCGAGCCCGCGCCGCTGCCCTGGTGCTCGGGCAGTACGGAGACGGGGGCCAGGCACAGGGCCGGGGTGTCGCCGATGTGGCAGCGGGTCAGCAGCGCGTGGCCGACGGGCTTGCCGTCCTCGCCTGTGCTGACGACGGACAGTCCGTCGATCCACGCCGGGTCGTTGCGCAGGGCGTCGACGAGATCGGCTTCCAGCGGCGTCCCGAAGGCCGCGAGGACGATCTCGCGGACGGCGGGGATGTCGGTGCCGGTTTCGGCGCGGGTGATCCAGTTGCTGTGGGTACGCATGACGGGATGAAGATCCGTTTCATGGTCGGAAAACGTGCAGGGACGGGCCCCGCGGGCTCACGCTTCGTGCGCGTGCGAGGCGGGGTGCCTGGGTCAGGCCGTCGCCCGGGACGCGGGGGCGGTCCGGGCGCTGCTCGTCGCAGTGGCCTTGAGCGCGGTCATCAACCCCACCTCCCTGTTCGTCCTCGATCCGGATCAACACGTACGTCCCATGTCTACCACACCGACCGGAAATCTCCGCTCCCCATATTGCGGCCGCTGAATGCGGCCACCACGGACATCGCGGCGCTCTCCTCCTTCCGGATGGACCGCCGCCTTCCCGTCCTTCTTCCGGTGGAGGCCGTGCTGGTCATCGTGGACGATGCCCGGCCGCACGACGAGCCTGATCGTGGAGGGGACCATTCATCTTCGGTGGCAGGCACCGCGGGAGCAGGTGCCGGGGCGGGAGCAGCAGAACCATGACGGACGTGACGCGGCGCGGGGTACTGGCAGGCGCGGCAGGGTTAGGCGGGGCGGCGGCCGCCGGGCTGGGAGTGCCGGGGCTCGCCGTACCCGCGGCGGCAGCGGCGGCGAAGGAGGCGGGGGCCGCCGCCCCGCCCCGGCAGAGCCCGGCCAAGGCCGGTCCGGACGACGTGCGCTACCGCTCGCTCACCCACCGCGGCTGCAACGCGCGCTTCGTCGGCTCACCCGACTACGTACGCGTGGCCGCGTCGACCGAGCAGGTCGTCGAAGCCGTACAGCAGGCCGTACGCGAGGGCAGGCGCATCGCCGTCCGCAGCGGCGGCCACTGCTTCGAGAACTTCGTCGACGACCCCGCAGTGCGCGCCCTCATCGACCTCTCACCCATGACCGCCGTCCACTACGACGAGGAGCGACGGGCCTTCGCCGTCGAGCCCGGCGCGTCGCTCGGCGAGACGTACCGGAAGCTGTTCCTCGGCTGGGGCGTGGTCATTCCGGCGGGCGCCACCGCGGAGGTGGGCGTGGGCGGGCACATCCTCGGCGGCGGTTACGGGGCCCTGTCGCGCCGACACGGCCTGGGCGTGGACCATCTGTACGCCGTCGAGGTCGTGGTGGTGAACAAGCAGGGCGAGGCCTCCGCGGTCGTGGCCACGCGGGAGGCGGACGATCCCCACCGCGACCTGTGGTGGGCGCACACCGGCGGCGGGGGCGGCAACTTCGGCATCGTCACCCGATACTGGTTCCGCTCTCCCGGCGCCGAGGGCTCCGACCCGGCGCGGCTGCTGCCCCGGGCCCCTTCGTCCGCGCTCAGCTTCAGCGCTTCGTGGTCCTGGAAGGACCTCGACAAGGAATCGCTCACCCGGCTGGTGCGCAACCACGGCAGCTGGCACGAGCAGAACAGCGCCCCCGGCTCCGCCTACGCGGGGCTGTTCAGCGTCTTCATGCTCAACAGCCGCAAGGCCGGCACCGTCGATCTCGCCGGCCTGGTCGACTCCACCGGGTCCCGCGCCCGGAAGCTGGTGGACGACTACGTGGCCGCGGTCGGCAGAGGCGTGCGGGCGCGGCCCACCCGTAGCCATCTGGACCAGCCGTGGCTGCAGGCCGCCGCGACCGTGCAGGAGTCCACACCGGCGTTCTTCAAGGCCAAGGCCGCCTACCTGCGCAAGCGCTTCACGGACCGGCAGACCGACGCGCTCCACGACCACTTGGCGAGCGCGGACGGCGACCGGGTTGGTGGTTCGCTCTGGCTCGTCTCCTACGGCGGGCAGGTGGCCTCCGTCGCCTCCGGCGCGACGGCCGTCGCGCAGCGCGACTCCATCCTCAAGGCGGCCTATCTCGCCGGCTGGGAGAACCCGGACGAGGAGAGCGCCTCCCTGGCATGGGTGCGGGGGCTCTACCGCGCCGTGTACGCCGATACCGGCGGCGTGCCGGTACCGGGCGCCGTCAGCGACGGGTCCTTCGTCAACTATCCCGACACCGATCTCGCGGACCCGGCCCTGAACACCTCCGGCACGCCCTGGCAGACCCTCTATTACAAGCAGCACTACCCGCGTCTCCAGCAGATCAAGGCGCGCTGGGATCCCCGCAACGAATTCCGCCACGCGCTGTCGATCCAGCCGCCCCGGTAGTCACCGGCCCTCCGGATCTCACCGGCCCTCCGGCCCTCACCTGTAGGCGGCGAGGGCCGGTGCGAGCAGGCCGAACGCCCGGAGGGCCTCCCCTTCGAGGACTTCGGCGATCTCGGGGTTGCTGTGCCCGGCCAGGGTGAGCTCCTGGATGCGCTGGAAGAGGACGCGGTGCACCCCGCCCAGCAGAGCCGCGGCCGCGCGCGGGGTGATGTCCCCGGCGGACGCCCCGGTGGCCTCGGCGAGGGCCGCGGCCAGGGCCTCCTCGCGCTGGTCGTGCAGACCGCGCAGGCACGCCGACAGGGTGGGACTCTCGACGATCATGCGGGTGAACTCCGCTCCGGCGAATCCGGCGACCGGGTCCTGCGCGGCGACGGCGGAGAGGAACGCGCGCCGCAGGGCGGCGAAGGGGGACTCGCCGGGTTCCCGGCCGGAGACCGTACGCGCCAGGCCGGCGACGAACTCGTCCTGGTGGTCCAGCGCCATGTCCTCCTTGCGCGGGAAGTAGTTCGTGACGGTCTTCTTGGCGACGCGGGCGGCGTCGGCGATCTCCGCGAGGGTGGTGGCCTCGAAGCCCTGCCGCAGGAAGAGCCTGGTGGCGTGGTCGGAGATCAGCTGCCGCGTCTCCCGCTTCTTGGTCTCCCGCAGGCCTGTCCTCATGTCCATGGGGCGAATCTTACCCCGGACGTATTTTTACGTTGACTCCCTCGGACGGCTGCGCGTAAAGTTGCTCTCGACGTAAATTTCCCCCGAGGGGAAGATTGTTTCAGGTGCGGGCTCTCGCGTACCAGGAGGACTGTTTGAAGATCACCCATGCCGGAGCCGAGTTCGACCGCCAGGTCCGTACGCTGACCGACCTCGGCTATCCGGCCATGGCGGGCCTCGCTCCGGAGGAGTTCGGTGCCCTCGTCGCGCCCCTGCGCGCCGACGCCGTCGCCCACGGAGCCGCTGACGGCCCGCAGCCGTACGACCCCGAAGGCGGCCGCGTCCCCTTCCTCCTGGTCGTCCCCCGGAACCTGGCGCCCATCGAGGGGACGATGCCGCGCACCGTCCTCCACGGCGGAAACCGCCCCGGCTTCGTCGACCGTTCCTTCGAGCCGGGCGCCCTCGAACGCTTCGTCGCCACCCCGGACACCGGGCTTCCACGCGGCCAGGATGCCGGCCCCTACCTGCTGTTCGGCATCGAGCGCGGTGAGGAGTTCTGCGGCGCCGTACCCCACGAGGCCATGGACACCCTCGCCGGACGGGGACGCACCCTGCTCACCATCGAGGAGGGCATCGCGCTCATCACCCTCTTCCCCTCGGTCCTCGTGAAGAACAAGTGTTTCTCCCTCGGTGGTTCGCGCTCCGGTGACCGCCGGGTCCCGGCCCTCTGGATCAGCGAGAAAGCCCCGAAGCTCGGCTGGTGCTGGCAGGGCAACCCCCACACCTGGCTCGGCATGGCCTCGGCGAGCGCCCGCAGCGCCGCCGCCGCGCCGCCGCGGTAGGGGAAGGCCACAGGACCCGAGCGCGACGCCCAGGGCCGTCCGGGCTCGCTGCCGATGCCTCCGCGCCTCGTGCGCCGTCACGACCGCTTCGGCCGCGAAGACGGCAGCTTCCTCGCCCCGGCCGGAGCGTGCTCCTCGCAGCGCGCCCTGCCGCCGGAGGACAACCTGCGGGCCATCGACGACAGGGCCCTCCGCCGCGTTACGCCTTGAACGCCTCCGGACGCTCGCGCGACGCCTCGGCCAGCGCCTTGGTGACCGCCTCGACGCCTGCCCGGAGCCCGTAGACGGGCGTGGCGGGCTGCTGGCGCCAGGAGTCGTCGATGCCGCCCGCGTCGACCGTGTCGAAGCCGAGCTCGTCGATGAGGCGGCGGACGGCCTCCTTGGCCGCCTCGTCGTCACCGGCCACCGGCACGGCGAGCCGCTCCGGGTGGCCGACGGGCAGCGGCCTGTCGAGGATGTCCTGCGCGTAGGTGCCGTTGAACGCCTTGATGACCGGATGGCCGACATGCTGCTCGGTCCACCGGCTCTCCGGCAGGCCGTCCTCGATGGCGGCGATCCGCCCGTCGCGCTCCTTGGGGTAGTAGTTGCCGGTGTCGATGACGACGGCGCCCGGCGCGGCCTCGTCGAAGAGGCCGGACGGCAGGTCGGGGACCGCCTTCAGCGGGACGGTCACCACGACGACCTCCGCGCCCCGCGCCGCTTCGGCGGCGGTGACGGGGGTCGCGCCGGTCTCCGCGGCGAGTCCGGCGAGGGTGTGCGGGCCGCGCGAGTTGGCCACGGACACGTCGTGGCCCAGGGCCGTGAGCCGGCGAGTGAGGTTGCCGCCGATGTTTCCGGCGCCGATGATGCCGATTTTCATGGAGGGTCCTTCGAGGGCTGGTGATGTGCCGGCGGTGTCGCCGTGTTCGTGCCCAACTCCGGGGTTTCAGGGTCTATTCCGGTGCGTTCCCGTGAGGTGCTGCTCCTGAAGGCCGGCGTCCACCACACGGCCCAAGGGAGGACGCCGGCAGGGTGATCCCCTGCACCCCCGGGCACCCGGCCCCGTTGACCACGGCGTGACCGCACTCCGAGACCCCTGGCGCACGGCCGCCGGCGCCCTCCTCCTGCCGGCCCTCGGCCTTCTTACCTCCGCACCCCCGGCTCCCGTCCCCAAGGCCTCCGTGCATCCCGCCCCCGCGGCCCTCGTGCACGCGGTGGCGCGGCAGGCCGGTGCCCAGGATCCGCCGTGGCCGGTCGAGCGGTTCCCGTCCCAGGTCAAGAACGCGTGCGGGATCTGGAAGGGGCTCGACTGGCCGCGAGCGGAACGCGCCACCGACTACACCGCCGGCCCGGGCCTGGTCATCCGCGGCAGCAACGTCTACCGCAACCTCAACCGCGCCCTCCCGGCGGCCGGCCACTACCGCGAGTACGACGTCAACCCGCGCCCCGCGGGCCGGCACCGGGACGCGGAACGGCTCGTACGCGACACGACCGCCCGCACCGTCTGGTACAGCGGCGACCACTACGCCACCTTCCGGCAGATCTCCGCGGGCTGCCCCTGACGTACGGACGGGCCGGGCCCCTTCCGGGACCCGGCCTCTTTCGGTGGCTCAGGTGGCTCAGGCGGCTCAGATGGTTCAGTGGCTCGTGCGGGACGACCAGATCGCCTGGCTGCCGTCGTAGATGACGACGTTGCCGTCGTCCTGGACGGCCAGCCGCGAACCCGGGTGGCCCGCCGTCCTGGACGACCAGACGGCACGGCCCGAGGCGGTGTAGACGACGAAGTTGCCGTCCTCCTGGAACACGGCTCTCCAGCCCTGGCCAACGGTTCCGGTGGCCCAGCGGGCTCTGCCGAACTCGTCGTAGATGACGAGGTTGCCGTCCGACTGCATGACGAGCTGGGCCGTGTTGGAGGTCACCGACTGGTTCCGCTCCAGGGAGAACGGCGCGTAGAGCGTCTGCGTGGCCGTGGTGCCCGGCTGTACCGGCTTCACCGTCTTGGCCGCGACGGTCCCGGCGGCCGGGGCGGCGTTGCCGGAAGTCGCTGCGGTCGCCTGTCCGGCGAGTGCCAGCACGGAGAGCGCGGCGGCTGCGACGAGTGTGGTGGTCCGCTTCCTCACGAAAGATCCTTTCGTTGAGTGGTGCATCCACAGGAGTCCCCGGAGCCGGGGGCGCCGCATGTGACATTGGCATCCCCGTACGCAGGTTGACCGCTGTATGACCGGGGATGACGCATTCGCAACACCTTTTGGCGGGGCCGCGCCGGTTTCGCCCAGCCCTCCAGCCCCTGCCCCTGCCCAGCCCCCTGCCCCAGCACCCCAGCACCCCAGCCTCCGGGCGATCGCTCCGGGCCCGCAGCCCACCCGTACGCCCCCACCGCTAGCATCCGCACATGGATGCGAACACCGGTTTCGACCCGTGGTCCCCCCGGTTCGTCGCCGACCCGTACCCGGGATACGCCCGGTTGCGGGCCGCCGGGCGCGTGCACTGGTTCGGGCCGAGCCGCCAGTGGCTGGTACCGCACTACGAGGACGTACGGGCGCTCCTGCGCGACCGGCGGCTGGGGCGTACGTACCTCCACCGCTTCTCTCACGAGGAGTTCGGGCGCACCGCGCCCCTGGCGGCCCACGAGCCGTTCCACGTCCTCAACGGCCACGGCCTGCTGGACCTCGAACCCCCGGACCACACCCGCATCCGGCGCCTGGTGTCCAAGGCGTTCACCCCGCGCACCGTCGAGAACCTGGCGCCCGTCGTGGCGCGGCTGGCCGGCGAGCTGGTGGACGCACTGCTCGCCGCGGGCGGCGGTGACCTGATCGGCGCGGTCGCCGAGCCGCTGCCCGTGGCCGTCATCGCGGAAATGCTGGGCATCCCGGCGGCCGACCGGAAGCTGCTGCGGCCCTGGTCGGCCGCGATCTGCGGGATGTACGAGCTCAACCCGGACGAGGAAACGGCGCGGAACGCGGTGCGCGCCTCGCTCGACTTCTCCGCCTATCTGCGGGAGCTGATCGCCGACCGCCGCGCCCGCCCCGGCAGCGACCTGATCAGCGCCCTCGTCCTGGCACACGACGAGGGGGAGCGGCTCACCGAGCAGGAGATGGTGTCCACCTGCGTCCTGCTGCTCAACGCGGGCCACGAGGCCACCGTCAACACCACGGGCAACGGCTGGTGGGCACTCTTCCGCAACCCCGGTCAGCTCGCCGCCCTGCGCGCCGACCCCGGCTTGCTGCCGAGCGCGATCGAGGAACTGATGCGGTACGACACGCCGTTGCAGCTCTTCGAACGGTGGGTGCTCGACGACATCGAGATCGCCGGTACCGTCATCCCGCGCGGCAGCGAAGTGGCCCTGCTCTTCGGCTCCGCCAACCGCGACCCCGCCCGCTTCCCCGCGCCGGACCGCCTGGACATCACCCGTACCGACAACCCCCACATCAGCCTCGGAGCGGGCATCCACTACTGCCTGGGCGCGCCCCTCGCCCGCCTGGAACTCCACTCCTCCTTCGGTGCGTTGCTGCGCCGGGCGCCGCGGCTCCGGCTCGTCGCGGAGCCGGAGTGGAAACCGGGGTTCGTCATCCGGGGGCTGCGGGAGCTGCGAGTCGCCTGCTGAGCGGGCGCGACGCGCGGCAACGCACCATCCGCACATCCAGTCCCTATGGTCGCCTTTTCGGGTGATACGGCGCATGGGGCGCATGGCTGGGCACACGGTGGAGAGGGTGACCATGCCCGGACCGATCACCGTCACCCGGAGACCCACTCGCATGCGCCGACTCCCCGCGTTCCTGGAACAACCGAATCGCCCGGGCGGCGAGGCCTGACGGCACCAGTGATGCACTTCCGTACGCCGGCGGCCCGGTCCCTGACCGCCGCCGCCCCGCCCATCACCGGTCTCGTCACCGGTCTCGTCCTCCTGACCGGCTGCACGACCTCACCACCCCGCCCCGCCGCCCCGGACGACGTGATCAAGGCGGCCACTCAGCGCCTCACCGACGCGTGCCTCACCCGGCAGGGCCTCACCCCCTACCGCGCCGGGCAGAGCCCGCCGCCGGCCGCCGAACAGCAGCGGGTCACCGACGCGCTCTTCGGCGCGGGCCCGGCGGAGCTGTCCGTCGCCCTGCCCACCGGGCACGTCGTACGCGCCCACACCGACGGCTGCCTGGCCGCCGCCCAGCAGCGCCTCTACGGCGACCAGCCCCGCTGGTTCCGGACATCCGTGATCGTCAACAACCTGGAGCCCGAAGCCGGCCACACCCACCGCAGCCTCGCCGAAGTCCGCGACCGGCACCGCGCAGAGATCGCCGACTGGCGGCGGCTGCGCGAACACGCCCTCGCCGCAGCCACCACTTTGCTCCGCACCCCACCAACGACGGGAGACACCCGACCATGAAGCGCCTGACCGCCCTCCTCGCCGCCGCCCTGATCTGCACCGGCACCGTCCTGGCCACGTCGGCCGACGCCGAGGCGGCCTCCTGCCGCCGCGGCTACTTCTGCGTCTGGACGCACGCGAACTTCGACGGCATGAAGATCGAGCACAGCGGCGACGACCACTGGTGGGAGGGCAACATGAACAACCAGGACTCGTCCTGGGCGAACCACGGCGTCTCCGGGCCGGGGGTCAAGGACCACGTCAAGATCTACGACGGCCGCGAGCTGACGGGCGGCGTCACCCTCTGCCTGGCTCCTGGGCAGGAGGTCGGCTACAACGGGGGCGCGAACGACAGGGGCGGCTCCCACACGTGGACCTCCGGCTGCTGACGTCCTACGGAGGCCGTCCCGTAGACCGGGCCGCGCGCCCCGCCTCGCCGTTGCAGTGCGGCGGGGTGGGGTGGGGTGGGGTGGGCATCAGGCCACGCCGAACCAGGCCTCGGCCAGTGAGGGCAGCGTCCTGTCTGCGGGAGCGGGCAGTTCCCGCAGGTACCAGGGGAGATTGCTGTACACGTGCAGCAAGGTGTACGCGAGCAGTTCGGCCGGCGCGAACGTCCGGCCGTACGCCGTGGCGAGCCGGGCCAGCAGGTCCGGGTCGCCCCGGGTGACGAACAGGCCGACCCCGACGAAGTCGTAGGCGCGGTCACCGATCATGGCCGGCTCGAAGTCGAAGAGCCCCGTCAGGCGCCGGCCGTCCGGATCGACCAGAAAGTGCTGCCGCATCACTTCGGTGTGCAGCAGGGAGCGGTGCGGTGCACGCGGCAGCGGGACCGAGTCCAGGAACTCCGGGATCTGTTCCAGCCAGTCCGCCGGCAGGCCGCGTGCGCGCTGCTGTGCCACGGCGCCCGCGCGCCGGCGGCCAGGAAGGCGCCCCAGCCCCCGGGGCCCAGCACGTCCTCCAGGGGGCCGGGGTCGAGGGAGTGGAGCTCGGCCAGCGCCTCGCCGATCTCCTCAACGAGCCGTTCACGGCCCGCCCGCGGTATCCGGTCCCAGGCGCCGGCCAGGCTCTCGCCGCCCAGGCGGGACATCAGGACGTACTGCCAGCCGTTCTCGTACGGACCGAACGCGCGCACCTGCGGCGTCGCGACAGGCAGCCGCCCGTGGACGTACGACAGCACCCGCCCCTCGACGACGCCGTCCCGGGCGGCGGACCCGGGAAACAGCTTGAGCACGTGCTCATCGCCCACCGCGTAGACCGGCTGCGTCCCTTCCGCGAACCGGACCAGCGGCGCACCGCCCAGCCCGAGCCGCCCGCAGAGATCCTCCACCCCGGGCCGCATCACGGACTCGTCCGGTACGACCGCATCCCACTGTTCGTCTGTTTCCACGGTCGGCAGCATGATCAGGACCGTAGGCCGACGGCCGGAGAGGGGCAACGGGGTTTTACGGCCGGATCCCTTACGGGGTTCCGCGGTGACGGGCCGCCAGGCGGCCGAGGGTCGCAGCGGGTATCGGCCTGTGCCTCGCCGGCACGGACGGCAAGCCGCCTGCCTACGCCGCGTCGTAGTCGTAGACCGTCACGGCGATCCCGCGTCCGGTCAGGTGCCGGGTGACGAACGGCTCGATGCGGTCCCACCGGCCGCCGGCCAGTCCGCAGCCGATCCGGGGCATGTGGACCGACGCGCCCAGGGCCGCTGCCTCGTCCGCGAGTGACGCCAGTGCTTCGGCTATGGCCTCGTAGCGAACGGGCGCCTCGCCGGACGTGCGGGTGCGGGAGCGCGTACGGATCCCGTGCTGGCCGATCATGTTGGCTACCCACAGCTCGTCCTCGACCTGGACGAGCTGTACCGCGCCCAGGGCGAAGCCACTGGTCGCCCGGTCGCGGTACCACGCACGAAACGCGGCCTCCGGCTGCCGCCACCGCTGCGAGACAGCGCCGACGAAGCCCGCGCCCCATCCGCCCGCGTCGTTGCAGACATGGGCGATGACCTTCGGCCCGGGGCCGTGCGGCAGAGTCGCGTCACCGCGCACGTATGCGATCTCAGTGCTCATGTACGCAAGCTACTGCCCGGGTCTGACAACCGGCCCGGCTCCGGCGGCCACGGCCGTAAACCTTGGCCTTGGGGCCCGGGCTCGTCAGGATGAGGGCATGAAGATTGGGATCGCTCTTCCTCAGTTCGGGAGTCATGCCCGCGCCGACCTGGTCGCCGGGTTCGCGCGGGATGCCGAGGCTGCCGGGTTCGACTCCTTGTGGGTCGGGGATCGTGCGCTGGCGCCCGTCGCGCCCAGTGACCTGTATCCGGGGTACACCCCCGACAACCCCTACCCGCCCGGCTTCAAGACCGCCCTGGACCCGCTCACCGTGCTCACCGTCGCCGCCGCGGCCACGAGCCGCGTGCGGCTCGGGACCAGTACGCTCAACGCGCCCTGGTACCCGCCGCTGCTGCTCGCGCGGACGCTCACGTCGGTCGACCAGGTCAGCAACGGCCGGCTGGACGCGGGGCTGGGGATCGGGTGGATGCGGGACGAGCACGCCGCCGTCAACTCCGACTTCGGCAAGCGGGGTGCCCGACTCGACGAGATTCTTGACATTCTTCATGGCATTTGGAGTGAGGATGTCTTCGGTCATGAAGGGGGTCACTGGACCATCCCCCGCTCGTACTTCGGCCTGCACCCCGTCCAGCGGCCCGGCCCGCCCGTCCTCCTGGGCGGCGTCTCCGCCGCCGCCATGCGCCGCATCGGCAGCCGCGCCGACGGCTGGGTCGGCATCACCCTGCCGCCCGAGGCCCGCGCCGGGCTGTGGGCGACGGCCCGGCGCGCTGCCGAGGAAGCCGGGCGCGACCCGGACGCGCTCCAGCAGCACATCCGTCACAACCCGGGCGCGGACGCCTCCTGCGAGGACATCGCGGCGGTCCTCGCCGACGTACGGGACTCCGGCGCCGACGGCTGCTTCATCGACCTCCAGCAGTCCGTACCGACGCCGGACCGGGCGCTGGAGCTCGGCATCAAAGTTCTCGAACGCGTGCGCTCCGGCTTCTAGCCGGCGAGGCGGGCGCGGACGCCCATGTCGTACGGGCACTGCGGGCGCAGGCTGACGCGTTCGCTCAGCAGGGTGCGCGCCAGGTCCAGGCGGCCCGCGTGCAGGGCGGCCTCTACCAGGGTCTTCTGGAGGGCGTCGCGCTGGGCGTGGCTGCCGCCGAAGAGGTGGAAGCGGTGCCGGAGGGGAAGCAGCAGGTCGACGGCCGCGTCGTACTGCTGCTTCCCGTACGCCACGAGGGCCCGGGAGACGGGCAGGCCGATCTCGGCCGTCATCGGGACGTTGGACGGAGCGGAAGACGCACCCGGCCCGGCGTCCCGGAGCCACGCCTCACGGTCGCGGATGAGCCGTTCGGCGTCGGCGAGGCGGTCCGCCCCGACGTAGGCCATCACGGCGTGGACGTCGTTGAAGGCGTAGTAGGCGCCGTCCCGCCGCTGCTCCCAGGCGTCGGCGAGGGCGGGCCAGCGGTCGCCGGTGCCGGCCCCCGCGAGGTGCAGCCGCCACAGCAGTGCCGCCGCGTCGAGCAGTTCCATCGCCGCGCCGGCCGAGTTCTTGTGGTGCAGGGCGGTGTCGTAGACGGCCAGGACCCGGTCCGTGCGCCCCGTCTCCAGGACGTACAGGGCGTAGTGCCACCAGTTGTGCACGTTGAGGTAGTTGCCGTCGGACCAGTCGTCCCTGCGGGCATCGAGGTAGCGGATGCCGTCCTCGTACCGGCCCTGCATCTCGTACGCGTGCACGACGGCATGGATGCCCCACACGTCGCGCGCGTTGCGCTCCACGGCCTCCAGGGCCACGCGCTCGGCGAGGCCGTAGTGGCCGGCTTCTTCGAGGCCGAAGGCGTACATGCCCCGGAGCAGGCCGTAGTGGGGGTCGTTCGCGTCCCAGGCGCTCAGCGCGCCGCCGATGCGGTCGCGCAGCAGGACGGCGTTGCCGGTGAAGAAGTCGGTCTGGTGCCCCACCGCGAGGGCGAGTACGTCCTTCGGGTGCGCCACGGCCAACTCGGCGAGCACCCCGCCGGCCCGGTGGATGTCGCCGCCGAGCCACGCGGCGGCGGCCTCGGCGTGCATGCGCTCCCGGGGTGTCAGGTCCGCGTCGGGTACGGCCTGCCGGAACTCCCGGAACGCCTTCGCCGCCCCGGCCGCGTCCTTCTCCTCCGTGCCCAGCAGCCCCAGGTACGCCATGAGGACGTTTCCCATGGGGGAGCGGGGCGCGGCGTCGAGCACCGCCCGGGCCTCCGTGGTCACCTCTTCGCGGAAGAAGAGCAGATGGTCCAGCGCCTTCTCGTAGTGCCGCACCGCGTCGGCGCCGGTGTGCGTCATCGCATGGGCGTGCCGGTCCGCTCCCACAGCCTCAACCGTCCTTCCGCAGGGATCTCGTGTGCATGCTGGAGCCTGCCCCGCCGGGCCCGCCGGAAGCGCGTCGCCCGTCACCGGAGGCGTTGTCAGTGGTGGGTGCGATGCTGCGTTCGTGCGACGCGAGT
The DNA here is from genome assembly GCF_044336695.1 of Streptomyces sp. SCA2-17. Classification (NCBI taxonomy): domain Bacteria; kingdom Bacillati; phylum Actinomycetota; class Actinomycetes; order Kitasatosporales; family Streptomycetaceae; genus Streptomyces; species Streptomyces sp. SCA2-17. The sequence goes on along the minus strand of NZ_CP117521.1, from coordinate 35,687 downwards.
ACGTGTTGCAACGCTGTGACGTGCTGCCGGACAGCAGTACTGAGAACGAGGAGAACCTCCTGTGCGCATCGTGGTGAGTGAGTTCATGAGTCTGGACGGTGTCGTGCAGGCGCCGGGCGGCCCCGAGGAGGACACCGACGGCGGCTTCGCCCACGGCGGCTGGTCGCACCCGTTCTTCGACCCGGAGGTGGTGGGCGGAGCCTTCGCCGGTGCGCTGGCGCAGGCCGAGGCGCTGCTGTTCGGGCGCCGCACGTGGCAGACGATGGCCGCGGCGTGGCCCGAGCGGGCCGGGGACCCGTTCGCCGACCGTATGAACGCCATCCCGAAGTACGTGGTGTCCCGCACGCTGAACGACGAGGACCTGACGTGGGACAACACCACGCGCATCCCCGGCGGCGAGGCCGTCTCCCGCATCCGGCAGCTGCGCGATTCCGGCGACGGCGATCTGCTGGTCATGGGGAGCCCCTCGCTCGTGCGGGCGCTCCTGCGGGAGGGCATGGTCGACGAGCTCCGGCTCGTGATCATGCCGGTGCTCCTCGGCGGTGGTAAGTCGATCTTCCCCGGCGACGGTGCGCAGCGCCCGCTCGAACTGGTCTCCACGGCCACCAGCCCCGCCGGCGTACAGGTGTCCACCTACCGGCCGGTCAGCGGGAAAGAGAAGGGGAAAGAGAAGGGGGAGGAGTAGGAGTAAGCGGGGGCCCCGGTCCTGCCCTGCGCTCCGGCGCAGAACCGAAGCCCCTCGCCATGAGTGGGCGTCAGCCCCTCAGCGGTCCCTCGCAGCTGAAGTCCGCCGACCCGGCGGGCCGGTCTTTCCAGAGGTCGACCTTGCCGAAGTCGCAGTTCATGTCGGCGAAGTTGTTGGTGCCCTTCTTCGCACGGTCGAGTATGAAGTAGTCGACCGTCTCGGACATGTCCTTGAAGACGAGGTCGGAGTTGCCCGGGTCACTGAGGTTGGCGGTGATGCGGCCCGTGCAGACGAACCGGGGGCGGTCCGGGGAGCCGGCCGCGCGGCAGTCGGGCTGCATGCCGGTCGTCGCCTTGAAGGAGGCGCGCACGGTGGCGGGGTGCCCGGCGTCGAGCCGGTCCACGGGCGTGAACGAGGTCGCCGGGACGTAGAGGTCGCCGACCTTGGCGATCTGCTGGTCGAGGAAGGTGTCGTACGCGCGCTGCACGTTGCCGTCCCGGCCGAGGCGGCTGCGCCAGGCGTCGAAGCCGGCCACGTCGTCGGCGCGGAGGTAGCCGTACATCTCCTTGAGCAGCGACGGGTGCTCGTTCCAGAGGAACTCGAAGAACGTGCCGGCGTAGTTGTAGAAGCGGAAGCCGTCCCGGTCGTACTCGGCGTGCAGGAACTGGTCGACGGTCATGCGCGGCTTGCCACCGGCCGTGTCGTTGATGATGCCCTGCACCAGCGACTTGCGGACCTTGATGCCGTCGTCGCGGGTGGAGCCGTCGAAGAACTCCGCCGTGCCCTCGTCCATCGCCGTGGTGCGGTCGCCCTGGTACCAGGGGCCCTCGCCGAAGAAGCCGGGCACCGCCCAGCGGCCGTTGAGGTAGTGCGTGTACTCGTGGCGGAAGAGTTCCTCCAGCGTCAGCGTGGAGTCCTGCGGGACGCGCCGCTCGTACGTGTAGAAGGTGGCGCCCTTCTCGATGTAGACGCCGCCGTTGTTGGTGCCCATGCCGGTCAGCAGCGGGTGGTAGATCTCATAGTCGGCGCGCGAGGCGTACAGCACGATGTTCAGGGTCACATTGGTGTCGCCCGCAAGCGGCTCCTCGGTGCCGAGGACCCGGTGGAACTGGGCCTTCACCTGCTTGCTCGCGTAGTAGAGCTTGTCGACGGTGGCCCGGGGCAGGGCGGTGCGGACGCTGATGCCGCCCTTGTCGTACGTGTACGTCTGCGGGAAGAGGCGGGCTTCGATGTCCGCTTTGCACACGCCGTACTGCTTGCACGCGCCGAGTTCGTTGAGCCAGGTGACGACCTTGCCCCACGGCTCGCTGCCCTCGCCGAAGTTGCCGACGACCGTGGAGAGCACGCCGCCGAGACCGGCCGTGATCTCGCTCTTCAGCGCGTCGACCTGGCCCAGCCGCCCGTACTCGCCGACGGCGTCGCGCACCACCCACGCGTTGGGCGTGCCCTTGAGATGGGTGTAGCCGGCGAAGGCCTTGAGGGCAGCGCGGTAGGCGGAGTCGGAGGCGACGGCGGCCTGGAAAGCGCTGTCGTGGTTGCCGGGGTAGACGCCGAGGTAGCTGAGGGAGAGCGTGGCGAGCGCGGCGCCGGCCCAGGAGGCGTCCTTGGCGGTCGCCGGGTGAGCTGCGTCCATCGTGGCGAGGACGCGCTTCATCAGGGGGAGCTGGTACTGGCGCAGCCCGGGCGCGCTTGCCGCGTAGAGGGCCTCGCGCAGGGATTCGGCGTTGCTGCGGGTGACGTCGAAGGTGCGGGCGGCGCTGCCGAAGGCGTCCACAGCGCGCCGCATGGCTTCGACGGTCGGTGCGTCGGTGATGTCGATCTCGGTGCGCGAGAAGTCGTGGTACGCGACCGCGTGGAGGTAGGTGAACATCTCCAGCAGGTGGCTGCCGTTCTTCCCGTCGTGGGCGGAGGCGAGGCCCTCGATGCGGCGGGAGACGGCCTGGACGTGCTCCCGCGACATGACGGGGGCCAGCCGCTGGTCCCAGGTCCACAGGATGCTGCGCAGGCAGCCGTCCGCGGTGACCGCCTGGTCGGCGAGGAAGTCCGCGAACTGCTCGGGTGAGAGGCGGGTGATGCCGTCGAGGGTGCACGGGACGGCGGTGGAGCCGAGGGTGGCGTGCGGGGCGGGGGAGACGGCTTTGCCCTTGCCGTCCTTCTTGCCCTTGCCGTCCGCCGGCTTGTCCGTACGGGGCGGGCCGGGAACGCGTCCGTCGGTGAGGCCGCCCGGCGCGGAGGGGGTCCGGGCCTCCGGCCGGGGGGCCTCGGCGAGGCGGGTGACCTCGTCGAAGGGGTTGGGTGTGGGGGTGTCGGCACGGGTGGCCGCCCGCGGTGCCGCGGCGGAGGCCTTGGCCGGGGTCGCGGACGCGGGGGAAGGAGAGTCCGCGTGACCGGGCTGTACGGCCGTGGCGCAGAGCGCGGTTGCTATGGCAGCGGTGAGGAGAGACGCGCGCAGGGGTCTGCGCGAGGTTCTGGAGCGGTACACCGATGTACTCCTGTGTGTGGGAGGTGTGAGTACGCGGCGCGGACCGGGCTTCAACTGCCGTCGGTTGGGCGGCAGGTGGGGGAGCGGTTGTCCGCGCCATGTCATGTGTAACGTAGTAATGTGAAATGGTACTGACAACCCCTCAGACACCAAGGGTTGTCCAAAGTGTCAGCCGGAAGACCCCGGGAAGCGTCCTCCGGAGACGCCGCCCGGCCTCAGCCGGAAGACTCCGGCTCCGGGAAGTGGCAGGCGACCTCCCGCGCCTCGCCCGGCGCCGCGACCCGCAGCAGCGGCACCTCGCTCCGGCACACGTCCTGCGCCTTGGGGCAGCGCGGGTGGAAGGTGCAGCCGGGCGGGGGAGCCGCCGGGCTCGGGAGAGCACCGGACAGCGTGATGCGCTCCCGGGCCCGTTCCGCCGCCGGATCCGGCAGCGGAACGGCGGACAACAGGGCCCGCGTGTACGGATGGGCCGGGGCCCCGTACACCCGCTCCTTGACGCCGGCCTCGACGATGCGCCCCAGGTACATCACGGCCACCCGGTCGCACACCCGCTTCACCACCGACAAGTCGTGGGAGATGAAGAGGAAGGCCGGACCGAGCTCCTCCTGCAACCGCGCCATCAGATGGATGATCTGCGCCTGCACGGAGACGTCGAGCGCCGACACCGGTTCGTCGGCGACGATCAGGCGGGGACCGGTGGCCAGGGCCCGCGCGATGCCGACGCGCTGCGCCTGGCCGCCGGAGAACTCGTGCGGATAGCGGTCCAGGTGCTGGGGGAGCAGCCCGACCAGCTCCAGCAGCTCCGCCGCCCGCCTCCGCGCGTCCGTTGCGGAACCGCCCTGCACCAGCAGCGGGTCGGCGATGATCCGGGCCGCGGTCCAGCGCGGGTTGAGGGAGGAGTGCGGGTCCTGGAAGACCATCTGCACCTCCCGCCGCAGCGGCTTGAGCGCGCGCTGCCGCAGACGGCTGATGTCCCGCCCGTCGTAGACGACCGACCCGGCGGTCGGCTCCAGCAGCCGTACGATCAGGCGCCCGGTCGTGGACTTGCCGCAGCCGGACTCGCCCACCAGGCCCAGGGTCTCGCCCGCCGCCAGGTCGAAGGAGACGCCGTCGACGGCCCGGACGGCGGCGGAACGCGCCCGCCGGCCGGGAACGGCCAGGCCGGGAAAGACCGTCCGGCCGGGGAAGGTCATCTTCAGGTCCCGCACGGAGAGCAGGGGAGCCGGGGGAGCAGGCGGGGAAGCAACGGGAGCAGCAGCATCGGCGGCGGTCATCGGGTGCCTCTCCGGGCGTGGGCGGCGGTGTGCGGGGACAGGTGGCAGGCGACCGGGTGTCCCCCGGCGGAAGGCAGTTCGGGCCTGGGTCCCCTGGTGGAGCGCAGTTCGGGTCTGGTGTCCTCGCAGTGCGCGCGCTCGGCCGGCGCCGCGGCCGCCGCGAGCGGGCAGCGCGGCGCGAACGCGCACCCCGGCGCCGGATCCAGCAGGGAGGGCGGGCTGCCGGGGATGGCCCGCAGGGGCTCGTCGTCCCCGTCGTCGAGGCGGGGGAGCGAGTCGAGCAGCCCGCGGGTGTAGGGGTGGGCCGGCGTGGCGAACAGGTCGTCCACCGGCGCCTGTTCGACGGCCCTCCCCCCGTACATCACCAGGACCTCGTGGGCCACGCGGGCCACGACGCCGAGGTCGTGGGTGATCAGGACGACGGCGAGCGCGCGCTGCTCCTGCAGCCGGGCGATCAGCTCCAGGATCTGGGCCTGGACGGTGACGTCGAGGGCGGTGGTCGGCTCGTCCGCGATGAGCAGCTCGGGTTCGCAGGCGAGCGCCATGGCGATCATCACGCGCTGGCGCATGCCGCCGGAGAACTGGTGCGGGTACGCGCCCGCGCGCCGCGCGGGCTCGGGGATGCCGACCTCGCCGAGCAGTTCGGCGGCCACTCTGCGGGCCGCGGCCCGGCGGGAGCCGAAGTGGACGCGATGGTGCTCGGCTATCTGCTCGCCCACCGTGTAGTACGGGTGGAGGGCGGACAGCGGGTCCTGGAAGATCATCGCCATGCGGCGGCCGCGCAGCCGGTTGAGCTCCCGCTCGGACAGCCCGGTGAGCTCCTGTCCGTCCAGCTTCACCGAGCCGCCGACCTCGGCCCCGGTGTGCAGGCCCATCACGGCCAGGGAGGTGACGGACTTGCCGGAGCCGGACTCGCCGACGATGCCGAGCGTCCGCCCGCGGTGCACCGCGAACGACAGGGAGTCCACCGCCCGCACGGGGCCGCGCCGGGTGGGGAAGGTGACCGTGAGGTCCCGTACGGCCAGAAAGGGTGCTTCAGCGGGCGGAAGGAGAGCCTCGGCGGCCATCAGTACCTCACTCGCGGGTCGACGACGGCGTAGAGCAGGTCGACGGCCAGGTTGGCGACGACGATGAAGGCGGCCGCCAGCAGCGTGACGCCGAGGATGACCGGCTGGTCGCCGGTGGACAGCGCGCCGTAGAAGAGGCGGCCGATGCCGGGCAGGCCGAAGATGGACTCGGTGATGACCGCGCCCGCGAGCAGCCCGCCCAGGTCCATGCCGAACAGGGTGAGGACCGGAGTCATGCCCGCCCGCAGCCCGTGCTTGACGACGACGGTGCGGCGCGGCAGGCCCTTGGCGCGGGCGGTGCGGATGTACGGCTCCGCCATCGTCTCGATCATCGAACTGCGGCTCTGGCGTGCGTACATGGCGGCGTACAGCACGGCCAGCGCGAGCCAGGGCAGGAGCAGGTTGGAGGCCCAGTGCACGGGATCGCCGGTGAGGGGCACGTACTGCGGGTAAGGCAGCAGGCCTGCCGTCCGGATGAGGCCGTAGATCAGCATCATCGAGGTGAAGTAGACCGGCAGGGAGGCCGCGGCGACGGCGCCGACCATCAGGGCGCGGTCGGTGAGGGTGTCCTTGCGCAGGGCGGCGGTGACCCCGGCGCCCAGGCCGAGGACCAGCCACAGCACGGCCGCGCCCAGCGCCAGCGAGGCGGAGACGGGCAGCCGGTCCATGAGCAGGTCCCAGACGGCCTCGGAGTTCTCGTAGGAGTAGCCGAGGCAGGGGAAGGCGCAGTGCAGGGCGTACCGGCCGCTGCCCATGGTCCGGCCGGTGAAGATGCCGGTGACGAAGTCGGCGAACTGCCGCCACAGCGGCTGGTCCAGGCCCATGTGGGCGCGGATCGCCGCGAGCCGCTCCACGCTGCACGCCTTGCCGCAGGCGGCGGCCGCGGGGTCGGAGGGCAGGACGTAGAAGATGGTGAAGGTGACGGCGGCGACGGCTGTCAGGACGCCGGTGACGGCGAGGAGCCGGCGGGCGAGGTAGAGGATCATGCGCGGGCGCTCCTCGGGTCGAGGACGTCGCGCAGGGCGTCGCCGAGCAGGGTGAAGGCGAGCACGGTCAGGAACAGGCAGGTGCTCGGGATGACGAAGTACATGGGGTCGGTGTCGTAGAAGGCGACGCTCTCGGCGATCATCTGGCCCCAGGAGGGGGTGGGCGGGCGGACGCCGACGCCCAGGTAGCTCAGGGCCGCCTCGGTGGCGATCATGCCGGGGACGATCAGGGTGGTGTACGCGATGACGGGCCCGGTGACGCCGGGCAGGACGCTGCGGGTGAGGATGCGCCAGGGCCCGGCGCCGGTGAGGCGGGCGGCGTCGACGTGCTCGCGGTGCTTGAGCGAGAGGGTCTGGCCGCGCACGACGCGGGCGATGCCGGGCCAGCCGAACAGGCCGATGACGGCGGTCATCAGCAGGATGCGGTTGACGTCCTTGGCGACCGACAGCATGGCGATCATGAAGATGAGGGCGGGGAAGGACATGGTGAGGTCCATGAGGCGGGAGAGCACGGCGTCGGTGCGGCCGCCGAAGTAGCCCGCCGCGATGCCGGCGGCCGTGCCGGCGACGACGACGATCGCGGTGGCGGTCAGGGCGATGAGCAGGGAGACCTGGGCGCCGTGCACGACGCGGGCGAACAGGTCGCGGCCGGTGACGGGTTCGACGCCGAGCCAGTGGTGGGGGGAGATGCCGCCGAGCGGGCCGAGGGGCCGGCCGCCGAGGTAGGGGTCGACGGCGGTCTTGTCGAACTCCTCGGGCGTCCGGCCGGCGAGCGAGCTCAGCAGCGGGGCGCCCGCCGCCATGAGCAGGAACAGGACGACGACGGCGAGGGAGACCTTCACGGAGGTGCGGCGGCGCAGCTCGGCGCGGGCGAGCTGCCAGGGGCCGGTGCCGGCGGAAGCCCCAGCAGAAACGGGGGAGGCGGTGGTCATGGCGGCCTCAGCCCCGGCTCTTCGCGGGGTCCTTGAGGCCGGCCGTCGCGTAGTCGAGCTGGCCGCCGAAGGACGGGTGCCCGTACGCCCCGGCGACGTTGCTGCCCAGGACCAGTGGCCACCGCCGCACCAGCACCGGCACGGCCGGCGCTGCGGCGAGGATCTGGCCGTCCAGGTGCTGCCAGGCCTTGGCGGCGGCTTCGGTTTCGGTCATGGCCGCGATCTCGTCCATCCGCTTCATCGTCAGGTCGTCGCGGAAGAGGGAGTGGTTGCCGGAGTTGCCCTTCTCCTTGATGAAGCGGCCGTCGAAGACGAAGGGCAGGAAGGTGGAGCCGGATGGGTAGTCCGGGCACCAGCCGGTGTACACCAGGTCGGTGCGGTTCTTGGTGTCGCCGATGGTGGCGTAGAACGCGGACGGGTCGACCGTCTCGATGGTGACTTTGATCCCCGCCTTGGCGAGGGACTGCTGGATCGCCTCGGCCCGGCCCTTGTCCCCGGTCGAGACCGTCATGCTGGTCGCGAAGCCGTCCGGCTTCCCGGCCTCCTTGAGCAGCTTCCGGGCCTTGTCCGTGTCGCCGGCGACGGGGATCCCGAGGGTGTCCGGCTGCTTGCCGCCGAAGAGGGAGGCGGGCATGTACGCGGTCGACAGCTCGTTGAAGGCGGGGCCTCCGGAGGCGGTCAGGACGGCGTCCCGGTCGAGGGCGTACTGCACGGCCCGGCGGACCCTGACGTCGTCGAAGGGGGCGCGGCCCGTGTGCATCTGCACCATGTCGGTGCAGTTGGTGGACTCGGCGATGAGCCGCTGCCTGACCTCCTTGTCGGGCAGCACCTTGGCGCCGCTCTCGGGGCGCAGGGCGCTCCAGGAGACGGCGGAGGCGTCCGTGCCGCGGCTCTCCGTCAGCCGGTCGTCGATCTGGCCGGCCTTGAGGCCCATCACGACGACGATCCTGTCCGGGTACGCCTTGCGGACGTCGTCCGTCGCCGGGTCCCAGTGGCCGTTGCGCACGAGGACGAGCTTCTTGCCGCGCGCGTAGGACTCGATCTTGTAGGGGCCGGAGGAGAACGGCCGGTTGTCGTACTGCGGGCCCTTGTCCCGCGCCTGCGGGACGGGCGCGAAGGTGGGCATGACGGTGGCGTAGGGGAACTCGGCGAACGGTTTGCGCAACTCGAAGACGAGGGTGCGGTCGTCCGGCGCCCGGACCGAGTCCAGGTGCTTGCCCTCGGCGGGGCCCCGGTAGCCCTCGGCGCCGGCGAGGTAGCGGGCGGCGTAGTCGGCGCCGCCCGGCAGGTCGGGGGAGAAGGACCGCTCGACGTTGTACTTGACGTCCTGCGCGGTGACGGGTGAGCCGTCCTCGTACTTCACGCCCTGCCTGAGGCGGAACGTCCAGGTCCTGGCGTCGGCGGACGGTGTGCCCAGGTCGGTGGCGAGGTCGGGGGTCAGCTCACTGCCCTGATGGCCGGGCGCGGCCTTGTACGTGACGAGGGTGCGGTAGAGCAGCCGGGTGCCGAAGTCCATGACGTTCATCACCCAGTTGCGTGCCGGGTCGAGGTGGGTGAAGTCCTGGTCGGACAGCACGGTGAGGGTGCCGCCCTTCCGCGGAGTGCCGCCGATCACCGTGCCCTCGCGGACGGCGGCGCGGTCTTCGCCGTGCGCCGGCTGCTGGGGGACGGAACAGCCGGTCGCCCCGAGGGCGATGGCGGCCGCCGTGACGGCGGCCAGGGCAGTACCCGTGCGCTTGTTCATCAGTGGTCACTCCGTGAACGGTCGAACAGCCGCGAGGCAGCCGGAAGGCAACCGAAGGCAACCGAAAGGCAGTCAGGAGGCCGCCCGAGGCTGAAATGTGACCCGTAACATAGTAATGTGAAATTGCACTGACAAGACGTCAGTCGCCTGACGGTGGCTCCGTTACCCACCTGTGCCCGAGGAGGACACCCCGTGAAGGAAGCCGAAGGTGCCACGATCCGTACGGCCGGCCACGACCTGCCGGTCTCGGCGGAGTTCCAGGCCTTCATGGCCGGCAACTGGGCGCCGACCCCGCTGCCCGGCGACATCCGGCTGCCCGTCGCGGACCTCGCCACCGCGCGCCGGGCGAAGCTCTCGGCGCGCTTCCCCGGCGAGCGCCTGATCGTCCCCGCCGGCGAGCTCGCCGTGCGCTCCAACGACTGCGACTACCGCTTCCGGCCGCACAGCGCGTACGCCTGGCTGACCGGGCTCACCGGCGAGGAGCAGGCCGGCCACGTGCTCGTCATGGAGCCCGACGGGCCGCACGGGCACGAGGCGGTGCTGTACGCGCGGCCGCGCTCGGCCCGCAACGGCACGGAGCTCTACCGCGACCGCCGCTACGGCGAGTTCTGGGTCGGCCGCCGCCCCGACCTCGGCGAGGCCGAGCGCATGACCGGCATCCGCTGCGCGCACCTGGACGCCTACGGCACGCTGCCGCCGGGCCGCGACGCGTCCCGAGACGCCGGCCTCGCCACCGCGCTCAGTGAACTGCGGCTGGTCAAGGACGCCTGGGAGATCGGGCAGTTGCAGCAGGCCGTGGACCACACCGTCGCCGGGTTCGAGGACGTCGTACGGGCGCTTCCGCGTGCCCTCGCCCACCCGCGCGGCGAGCGGTGGATCGAGGGCGTCTTCGGCCTGCGCGCCCGGGCGGAGGGCAACGGCACCGGCTACGAGACCATCGCCGCCGCGGGCGCGCACGCCTGCTACCTGCACTGGATACGCAACGAGGGGCGTCTCGACCGCAGCGAACTCCTGCTCCTGGACGCGGGCGTGGAGACCGACAGCCTCTACACCGCCGACCTCACCCGCACCCTGCCGCTCTCGGGGCGCTTCTCGCCCGTCCAGCGGCAGGTCTACGAACTCGTCCTCGCCGCCCAGGAGGCGGGCATGGCGGCCCTCAAGCCCGGTGCGAGCTTCCGCGACTTCCACCGGGCCGGGATGCGCGTCATTGCCGAAGGGCTCGCCGAGTGGGGCGTGCTCCAGCACGCCGAAGGCGACTTCCACCGCCGGTACACCCTGTGCAGCAGCGGCCACATGCTCGGCCTGGACGTCCACGACTGCGCCCAGGCGCGCGCGGACGCCTACCTCGACGGCGTCCTGGAGGAGGGTCAGGTGCTCACCGTCGAGCCCGGGCTCTACCTCCAGCCCGACGACGAGACGCTGCCCGCCGAACTCCGTGGCATCGGCGTGCGCATCGAGGACGACCTGGTCATCACCGCCGACGGGGCCCGGTTGATGTCGCACGCGCTGCCGCGCACGCCCGACGCGGTCGAGGCGTGGATGGGTGAACTCCTCAGCAACTGAAGGAAGGTGGCGGGCAGTCAGGTCCGGACCAGCTCTTGGCAGCGGCAGTGCAATGTGAAATATTACTGACGTGCCCATGAGTAACCCCCCGGGCGTCAGTGACGCCTGCGACCTCATCGTCGTCGGAGCGGGAGTGGTCGGTGCCGCCTGCGCCTACTACGCCGCCCGCTCCGGCCTCACCGTCACCGTGCTCGACCGCGGCCCCGTCGCCGGCGGGACCACGGGCGCCGGCGAAGGCAACCTCCTGGTCTCCGACAAGGAACCCGGCCCGGAGCTCGAACTGGCCCTGCTCTCCACCCGGTTGTGGCAGGAGCTGGCGGCGGAGCTCCCGGCCGGGATCGAGTACGAGGCCAAGGGCGGCCTCGTCGTCGCCTCCGACGCCGCCGGCATGGCGGCGCTGCGGAAGTTCGCCGCCGCCCAGGCCGAGGCGGGCGTCACCGCCGAGGAGGTGTCCGCCGGCCGGCTCCACGACCTGGAGCCGCACCTGGCGCCGGGGCTCGGGGGCGGCTTCCACTACCCGCAGGACGCCCAGGTCCAGCCCGCCCTCGCCGCGGCCCACCTGCTGCGTGCCTCGGGCGCCAGGGTGCGCACCGGCGAGGAGGTCACCGCCGTCCTCACCGGTGCGCACGGCGAAGTGCGGGGCGTACGCACGGCCGCGGGTGACCTGCATGCACCGTACGTCGTCAACGCCGCCGGTACGTGGGGCGGTGAGGTGGCCCGGCTCGCCGGCGGGCACCTGCCCGTGCTGCCCCGCCGCGGCTTCGTGCTCGTCACCGAACCGCTGCCGCGCGTGGTGCGGCACAAGGTCTACGCGGCCGACTACGTCGCCGACGTGGCCAGCGGATCCGCCGCGCTCCAGACCTCCGCCGTGGTCGAGGGCACCCCGGCGGGCCCGGTCCTCATCGGCGCCAGCCGCGAGCGGGTCGGCTTCGACCGCACACTGCCGGTGGAGGTGCTCCGCCGCCTCGCCGCCCAGGCCACCGCGCTCTTCCCGGTGCTGGCGACGGTACGGGCCATCCGCACGTACGCCGGATTCCGCCCGTACCTGCCCGACCACCTGCCCGCCATCGGCCCCGACCCCCGCGTCCCCGGGCTGCTGCACGCCTGCGGCCACGAGGGCGCGGGCATCGGGCTCGCCCCGGCCACGGGCCTGACGATCGCCCGCCTGCTCACGGACGCCGAACCACCGGTCGACGTCACCCCTTTCCGCCCCGGACGCTTCGGCCCGGCAGCGTGAGCGCCGTGGCCTTGTGGATCCCGGCGCGGGAACCCGATGCCCTGCCGTCCCCGGCCAGCGGTCCGCTGGCGTTCCCCGAGAGGAGTCCCGCAGTGGACCGTACCCCCGCCGCTCTGGTCAGGGCGGAGCCAGGACCGGCCTTCGAGATCACCTTTGACGGCCGTACGGTCACCGCCCTGCCCGGCCAGTCCGTCGCCGCCGCCCTGTGGGGCGCGGGCATCCTCGCCTGGCGCACCACCCGGAACGGCGGCCGCCCGCGCGGCGCCTTCTGCGGCATCGGGCAGTGCTACGACTGCCTCGCCACCGTCAACGGACAGCCCAACCGACGGGCCTGCCTCGTACCCGCGCGGCCCGGCGACGCGGTCACCACCCAGGAGGGACACGGCCATGCCGGGCTCGCCGTCTGAACCGTACGAGCCTTCCGAGCCGTACGAGCCTTCCGAGTCGTACGAGTCCTTCGCCCCGTACTCCGATCCGTACGACCTCGCCGTGATCGGCGCCGGTCCCGCGGGCCTCGCGGGAGCCGTCACCGCCTGCGAACTCGGCCTGTCCGTCGCCGTCCTGGACGCCGCCCCGCACACCGGCGGCCAGTACTTCCGCCACCCGGCCCCGGCCCTGGGCGCCGCGCGCCCGCAGGCCCTGCACCACGACTGGACCGAGTTCACCACACTCCGCGGCCGCTTCGAGGCGAGCGAGGCCACGCACCTCGCACACCACCACGTCTGGACCGTCGCTCCGCCGGACGACGACGGCATATGGACCGTGCACGCCCTCACCGGACCCGACGCCCACGACGGCACCCCGGCCCGGATCCGGGCCCGTGCGGTCCTCCTCGCGACCGGCGCGTACGAGCGGCAACTCCCCTTCCCCGGCTGGACCCTGCCCGGCGTCATCGGCGCCGGCGGCGCCCAGGCCATGCTCAAGTCCGGGCTCGTGCTGCCCGGCCGGCGGATCGTCGTCGCGGGCAGCGGCCCCCTCCTGCTCGCCGTCGCCTCCTCGCTCGCCGCCGCGGGCGCCCGCGTCCCCGCCGTGGTCGAGGCCTCCGGCTACCTCGGCTACGCCCGCAGCCCGTACGTCCTCGCCACAAGCCCGCACAAGCTCCTCGAAGCAGCCGTCCACGGCTCCGCGCTGCTGCGTCACCGCACACCGCTGCGCACCCGCAGCGCCGTCACCGAAGTGCACGGCAGCGACCGCGTCGAGGCCGTCACCGTCTCCCGGCTCGACCGCGCCTGGCGGCCCGTGCCGGGCACGGGCCGCCGCATCACCTGCGACGCGCTGGCCGTGGGACACGGACTCGTGCCGCAGACGGAGCTCGCCACCGGACTGGGCTGCGCGACCCGCTCCACCCCCGACGGCACGCACGCCCTCGCCCTGGACGCCCTCCAGGAGACCTCGGTGCCCGGCCTGTGGGCCGCGGGCGAGACCGGCGGCACCGGCGGCTGGGACCTCGCCCGCACCGAGGGCGAACTGGCGGGCATCGCCGTGGCCGCCCGGCTGCGCGGCCTCCCGGCCCTCACCCGCAGCCGGCGCGCCCGGGCCCTGGCCCGCCGCCGCGACCGCCTGCGCGCCTTCGCCGACGCCATGGCCGCCGCCCACGCACCCGGTCCCGGCTGGACCGCCTGGCTCCCCGACGACACCGACGTCTGCCGCTGCGAGGAGGTCACCGCCGGCAGCATCCGCGGCGCGGCCGGCGCGCTCGGCGCCCGCGACGCCCGGACCGTCAAGCTCCTCACCCGGGCCGGCATGGGCTGGTGCCAGGGCCGGATGTGCGGAGCGGCCGTGGCGTGCCTCGCGGCGGAAGGCGGGCGAAGAGGCGGCACCGGCGGCAGCGCGGAGGGCGGTACAGCGCAGGGGACCGTACCGCCCTCCGCCGAACGCCGGCCCCTCGCCGTACCCGTGCCGCTCGGGGCCCTGGCCGAACTGCCGGAGGAGACCGGGCGGCGGCCCCGGACTCCCGGCTGACGAGCCGACGAGCCGACGGGCCCACGGGCCGACGGGCCGGCCGGCCTTGAAACACCGACCGATCGCATCACGAAGGGCTACGGACATGACCACCACCGCCTCCTGGACCACCGACCGCCCCTGGCGCGGCATCATGGTCGCGACCGCGCTCCCGCTGCGCGCGGACCTCTCCGTCGACCACGACGCCTACGCCGCACACGTCCGCCACCTCCTGGACAACGGCTGCGACGGCGTCGTCCCCAACGGCTCCCTCGGCGAATACCAGACCCTCACCCCGGAGGAGCGCGCCCGCGTGGTGCGCACCGCCGTCGAGGCCGCCGGCGACCCGGCTCGGGTGATGCCCGGCGTCGCCGCCTACGGCAGCGCCGAGGCCCGCCGCTGGGCCGAGCAGGCCGCCGAGGCCGGCTGCGGCTCCGTCCTGCTGCTCCCGCCCAACGCCTACCGCGCCGGCGAGCAGGCGGTACGCGCCCACTACGCGGACGTCGCCCGCGCCGGAATACCCGTCGTCGCCTACAACAACCCCCTCGACACCAAGGTCGACCTGACCCCCGGCCTGCTCGCCCGGCTGCACGCCGACGGCAGCATCGTGGCCGTCAAGGAGTTCAGCGGCGACGTCCGGCGCGCCTACGAGATCGCCGAACTCGCCCCCGACCTCGACCTGCTGATCGGCGCCGACGACGTCCTCCTGGAGCTCGCCACCGCGGGCGCCGCCGGCTGGATCGCCGGCTACCCCAACGCCTTCCCCGCCACCTGCGCCGCCCTCTACCGCGCCGCCGTCGCCGGTGACCTGCCGACGGCCCTGCCGCTCTACCGCTCGCTGCACCCCCTGCTGCGCTGGGACTCCAGGACGGAGTTCGTGCAGGCCATCAAGCTCTCCATGGACCTCACCGGACGCCACGGCGGCCCCACCCGGCCGCCGCGCCTGCCGCTCGCGGGCGAGGCGGAGGCCGCGGTGCGCGCCGCCACGGAGAAGGCCGTCGCCGACGGCCACCACTGACCCGGCTCCCTCTTTCCCCCTGTCCGGCAGAGCCGAAAGGAACGGACGTCCGTGCGAACCCGCCACATCTTCCATGCCGTCGACTCGCACACCGAGGGCATGCCCACGCGCGTCATCACCGGTGGCGTCGGCGTGATCCCCGGCGCCACCATGGCCGAGCGCCGGCTCCACTTCATCGAGCACATGGACCACGTCCGCACGCTCCTGATGTACGAGCCGCGCGGCCACGCCTCCATGAGCGGCGCGATCCTCCAGCCCCCCACCCGGCCCGACGCGGACTACGGCGTCCTCTACATCGAGGTCTCCGGGGTGCTGCCCATGTGCGGGCACGGCACCATCGGGGTCGCGACCGTGCTCGTCGAGACCGGCATGGTGCCCGTCACCGAGCCCGTCACCACCGTGCGCCTCGACACCCCCGCCGGCCTGATCACCGTCGACGTGCAGGTGGAGGACGGCGCCGCCAAGGCCGTCACGCTCACCAACGTGCCCTCCTTCTGCCTCGGCCTCGACCGCAAGGCGGACGTGCCGGGATACGGGACGGTCACCTACGACCTCGCCTTCGGCGGCAACTTCTACGCCTTCGTCGAACTCGGCGCCCTGGGGCTGCCCTTCGACCGCGACCGCAAGGACGACCTGCTCGCCGCCGGGCTCGCCGTCATGGACGCGATCAACGCCTCGCCCGACCGGCCCGTCCACCCCGAGCACCCCGAGATCAACGGCCTCAAGCACGTCTACCTCGCGGCCCCCGGCTCGGACGCCCGCCGCTCCCGGCACGCCATGGCCATCCACCCCGGCTGGTTCGACCGGTCCCCCTGCGGCACCGGCACCTCCGCCCGCATGGCACAGCTGCACGCCCGCGGCGCGCTCCCGCTGGAGCGCGACTTCGTCAACGAGTCCTTCATCGGCACCCGGTTCACCGGCCGCCTGGTGGGGGAGACGCAGGTCGCGGGCCTCCCGGCGGTCGTGCCCGCCGTCACCGGGCGCGCCTGGATCACCGGCACCGCCCAGTACTTCCTCAACCCGGACGACCCCTTCCCCGGAGGATTCCTCCTGTGACCGCCAAGCCGACCGGCCCCTTCGCATCCGCCGAACCCGGCACCCCCCTCGTCTCCGTCAACCCGGCCGACCCCGCCGACGTCGTCACCGAGATCGCCGCGCCCGGCGCCCCGGCCGCCGTCGAGGCCGTCGAACGGGCCCGCGCCGCCCAGCCCGGCTGGGCCCGCGCCGGGGCCGCCGCCCGCTCCACGGCGCTCGGGGCCGTCGCCTCGGCCGTCGAGGCCGCGGCCGCGGAACTGGCCGCCCTCGCCGTGCGCGAGACGGGCAAACCCCTCGCCGAGGCGCGGGCCGAGGTCGCGCGGACGGCCGCGATCTGGCGGTACTACGCCCAGGCCCCCTACGAAGCGGCCGGCACGGTCCACGAGACGGCCGCCGGCCCCGGGCTGCTGCTGACCCGCCGCCGCCCGCACGGCGTCGCCGGCCTGATCACGCCCTGGAACTTCCCCTTCGCCATCCCGGCGTGGAAGGCCGCACCGGCGCTGGCGGTGGGCAACACGGTCGTCCTCAAGCCGGCGCCCGAGGCCACCGCCTGCGCCCGCCGCCTGGCCGCACTCGTCCAAGCGGCCGTGCCCGAGGACGTGTTCACGGTGGTGACCGGTGGCGCGACGGAAGGCGCGGCCGTCGTCTCGGCCGCCGACGTCGTCTCCTTCACCGGCTCCACCGCGGCAGGCGGCACCGTCGCCCGGGCGGCCGCCGCCCGCGGCGTCCCCGTCCAGGCCGAGACGGGCGGGCTGAACGCGGCGATCGTCCTGCCCGACGCCGACATCGGGCGGGCCGCCGCCCACATCGCCGCCGCCCTCGCCGGCTACGCGGGGCAGAAGTGCACCGCCACCAGCCGCGTGATCGCCGTCGGCGCCGCCCTCGACCCGCTCCGCGAAGCCCTCGCGGAGGCGGTGCGCGCACTGCCCGTGGGCGACCCGGGCGACCCCGCGACGGTGTGCGGCCCCCTCATCTCGGGCCGGGCCCGCGACCGCTTCGACCAAGCGCTGTCCGGCGTCCCCGTCCTCGCCGCGGGCGGCACCGTGGACGGCCCGGGCTGGTACGCGGCCCCCACGCTCGCCGAGAAGGTGCCGGACGGCCACCCGCTGCTCACCGAAGAGGTCTTCGCGCCCGTCGCCGCCCTGCTGCCCGCGGACGACCTCCCGCACGCCGTACGGATCAGCAACGCGGTCCCGTACGGGCTGGTGACGTCCGTCCACACCGCCGGCCTGGAGGCGGTGCTGGAGGGTCTCGACCACCTCGACACCGGCATGATCCGCATCAACGCGCCGTCCACCGGCGCCGACTTCCACGTGCCGTTCGGCGGCACCAAGGCCTCCAGCCACGGGCCCCGCGAACAGGGCCGCGCCGTACTGGACTTCTACACCTCCAGCCGCACCTACACCCTCGCCCCCTGAGCAAGATGTGACATTGTACGCTGGTGGTCCAGTCCATCGGGGCACGAAAGGGACACCATGGGCCACCTCAAGCAGCGCAACCTCATCACCGCCACCGAGCGGCTGCGCGATCAGGTCGCCCACGCCCTGCGCGCCGCCCTCATCTCCGGCGAACTCCGCCCCGGCGAGGTCTACTCCGCACCGCAGCTCGCGGAGGACTTCGGCATCTCCGCGACCCCGGTGCGCGAGGCCATGCTCGACCTCGCCCGCGAGGGCCTGGTCGAGCCGGTCCGCAACAAGGGCTTCCGGGTCACCGAGGTCAACGAGCGCGACCTCGACCAGTACACCGAGATCCGCACGCTCATCGAGGTCCCCATGACCGGGCGGATCACCCGCACCGCGGCGCGCGAGGACCTCGAAGCGCTCCGCCCGGTCGCCGAGGAGATCGTGCGCGCCGCCCGCGACCACGACCTCATCGGCTATCTGGAGGCCGACCGGCAGTTCCACCTCACGCTGCTGGCCCTCTCCGGCAACGAACGCCTCGTCGAGACGGTCGGCGACCTGCGCAAGCGCTCGCGCCTGTACGGGCTGACCGCGCTCGACGAGCGCGGCGACCTCATCCCCTCCGCCGAGGAACACCTCGAACTCCTGGAGCTGATGCTCGCGGGCGACGCCAAGGGCGCCGAGAAGTGCATGGCCCGCCACCTCGGCCACGTGCGCTCCCTGTGGGCGCAGGGCAGCGACAAGGGCTAGGCCCGCCCTCCGCCTTCGGTCAGTTCTCCACCGTTCGGACCTGCGGCGGATGGCCGTTCCAGGTGACGAACAGCGACGTCGTCCTCGTGCCGGACATGAAGTCCACCCGGATCCAGGCGCTCTGCTTCCACACGCGCATCTGCCAGCCCTCGTCCGGCGTCGCCGAGACGAGCGCGGCCGAGGACTCGCCCAGGTCGAAGACCGCCCGCCCGCCCCGGACGGGGAAGCTCTTCACCTCGCCGTTGTCGCCGGGCGGCGGCGTCGACGGGGCGTCAGATCGAGAGGAGGCCGAGGGGGAGGGCGCAGCGCTCCTCGGAGCCGGCGGGGAAGGGGACGGCCGCTCCCGGCCGCTCGGCGGGGGAGCCGACCCACGCGCCGCCGGTTCGAGCGGTGGCGTCGTGCCGGAGATCGGCAGCGCGCGCGGCGGCTCGTAGGCCGTGCCCGTCAGGACGGTCCGCACCCCGTACCAGGACACCGCCATGGCCGCCGTCGTCGCCAGCACCCACGCCAGGGCCTGCATGATTCCTCGCCTCACCTGGCTCATGGTGCCTCACCCGTATGGCGTACGGTGCGGCCCATGGCAAGACTGCTCGTAGTCGAGGACGATCCGTTCGTGCGCTCCGCCCTCATCCGGGAGCTGACCGAGGCCGCGCACACCGTACGCAGCGTCGGGACCGCTCTCGAAGCGCTGCGCGAAGTCGCCCAGGTCGGCTTCGACCTCGTCATCCTCGACCTCGGCCTGCCGGACCTCGACGGGGCGCAGGCCCTGAAGATGCTGCGCGGCATCACCGACGTGCCCGTCATCGTCGCCACCGCGCGCGACGACGAAGCGGAGATCATCCGGCTGCTCACCGACGGCGCCGACGACTACCTCGTCAAACCCTTCTCCGTGGCGCACCTGACCGCGCGCATGGCCGCCGTCCTGCGCCGCACGGGCAGGGGCGGCGGCGCGGCGGGCGACCCGGCGCCTTCCGGGGCCCTGCGCGTCGGCGGGCTGGCCGTCGACCCGCTGCGCCGCATCGCCGAACTGGACGGCGCCGCCCTGGATCTGACCCGGCGTGAGTTCGACCTGCTCGCCTACCTGGCCGGCCGCCCCGGCGTCGTCGTGCCCCGCAAGGAGCTCCTCGCCGAGGTCTGGCAGCAGTCCTACGGCGACGACCAGACCATCGACGTGCACCTGTCGTGGCTGCGCCGCAAGCTCGGCGAGACGGCCGCCAGCCCGCGCTACCTGCACACCGTGCGCGGGGTCGGGGTGAAGCTGGAACAGCCCCCGGCGGAACCGGCATGAGATGGGCGCTCGTCAGGGTGTCCCTGGCCGTCACGGTCATGGTGGTGCTGGCCTTCGCCGTGCCCCTCGGACTGGTCGTCAGGGAACTCGCCCGCGACCGCGCCTTCGCCGACGCCGAACGGCAGGCCGCCCAGATCCGGCCCGCGCTCGCCATCACCACCGACCGCGACCAGCTGGAACGCGCCGTCGCCAGCTCCCAGGCCGGCGGGGACGAGCGGATGGCCGTCCACGTACCGGGCGACGGCGCCGCGCGCCGCGGAACAGACACCAGCAGCCGCGACGCCGGCTCCGCGCCCGCGCGCGAGGCCTTCGGCATCGGCCGCAGCCGGGCCGACCCGCGCGACGTGGAGACCGCCCGCCGCGGCCGCTCCGCCGTCACCTCCGTGCCCGGCGGCTACGCCCTGCTCCAGCCGACGGCCCTGAGCACCGGCGAGTTCGCGGTCGTCGAGGTCTACGTGCCGCACCGCGCGGTCACCAACGGCGTCACCACGTCCTGGGCGATCCTCGCCGCCGTGGGCCTCGGCCTCGTCGTCGGATCCGTCGCCCTCGCCGACCGCCTCGGCCTGCGCCTCGTACGCCCGGCGGAGCGGCTCGCACGGGCCGCCGCCGAGCTGGGGGAGGGGAAGCTGGGCGTGCGCGTCCGCGAGGGCGGGCCGGCCGAACTGCGTGCCGCGGCCGTCGCGTTCAACTCCATGGCCGACAAGATCGTGCAGCTCCTCGCCGCCGAACGCGAACTCGCCGCCGACCTCTCGCACCGCCTCCGCACCCCCCTCACCGTCCTCCGCCTCAACGCCGCGTCCCTCGGCGACGGCCCCGCCGCCGACCAGACCCGCGCCGCCGTCGCCCAGCTGGAACGCGAGGTCGACCAGCTCATCCGCGCCGCCCGCGAGCAGGGCGAGCAGAAGGAGCGGCCCCCGCTCGGCTGCGACGCCTGCGAAGTGATCCGCGACCGCATGGACTTCTGGTCCGCGCTCGCCGAGGACGAGGGGCGCGCGGCCGGGCTCGCCGGCGTCGACGCGACCGTACGCGTCCCCGTCTCCCGCCCCGAACTCGTCGCCGCGCTCGACGCGATGCTCGGCAACGTCTTCCGGCACACCCCGGAAGGCACCGCCTTCGCCGTGGACGTCCACCGCAGCGAGGACGCCGTGATCGTCCTCGTCTCCGACGCGGGCCCCGGCATCGCGGACCCCGACGCCGCGCTGCGCCGCGGCCACGGCGACGGAGGGCCCGGCTCCACCGGGCTCGGCCTGGACATCGTGCGCCGGGTCGCCGAGTCCACGGGCGGCGACGTACGCATCGGCCGGTCGGTGCTCGGCGGCACGGAGGTGCGGGTGTGGCTCGCGCTGGACGGCGGGGACGGGCCGCGGCGCCGCGCGCGCCGCCGCCGGGTGCGGCGCGGCCGGGCCCGGCATTAACGCCCGCCCATGCGTTCCTTAAGGGGGCCATAAGAAGCCGGTCCCCGAGGGTGGTTGGGGGATTTGCCCGGTTCGCTCTCGCTAGCGTGCCGCCTGTACCCACCCCCCAAGTGAGAACAGGCAGGCACGCGATGGGTTCCTCCGCACACCGCCGGCGAGTCGGCCGCACGGCACGGCTCGCCGGCATCGGGGCCGCCGCGGCGCTCGCGACCGGCGCCGCGTTCACCCTCACCGGCACGGCACAGGCCACGACCGTCGGCGCGGCCTTCTCCACCACCGGCTCCTGGTCCGGCGGCTACACCGGGCAGTACGTCCTCACCAACGGCACCGGCAAGGAACTGACCGGCTGGAAGCTGACGTTCGACCTTCCCGAGGGCGCGAAGATCACGTCCCTGTGGAACGGCAAGCACACCGTCAGCGGCCGCGGCGTCACCGTCGAGCCGGAGAGCTGGAACGGGACCATCGCCCCGGGCGCTTCCGTGACCGTCGGCTTCGTGGCCACCGGCGCCGCGGCCGGCGCCGCCCCGGCCAACTGCCGGATCAACGGAGCCAAGTGCTCGACGGACAAGGACCCCGGCCCGCAGCCGACCGGGCCGAGTCCCTCTCATCCGGCACCGAGCCCCTCCCGCCCCGGCCCGACCGGGGGCACCCCCGCCCCCGGCGGCGCGAAGGCCGCGTTCGCCCCGTACGTCGACACCCTCCTCCACCCCTCGTACGACCTCCTGGCCACCGCCGGGAAGACGGGCGTCAAGGACTTCACCCTCGCCTTCGTCACCGCCGGCGGCGGCTGCACCCCCAAGTGGGGCGGTGTCAGCGACCTCGACAGCAATCCCGTCGCCCAGCAGATCGGCCGGCTGCGCGAGGCGGGCGGCGACGTACGCGTCTCCTTCGGCGGCGCCGCCGGGTCCGAACTGGGCCTCGCCTGCTCCTCCGCCGGCGACCTCGCCGCCGCGTACGGAAAGGTCGTGGACGCCTACAAGCTCACCAAGGTCGACTTCGACATCGAAGGCAGCGCTCTGCCGAACACCGCCGCCAACACGCGCCGCGCCCAGGCCATTGCGCAGTTGCAGAAGAGCCATCCCGGCCTCGACGTCTCCTTCACGCTCCCGGTGATGCCCACGGGCCTCACCCAGGACGGCGTCGACCTCGTCGGGAACGCCAAGAAGAACGGCGTGTCCGTCTCCACGGTCAACATCATGGCCATGGACTACGGCTCGTCCTTCACCGGCGACATGGGGCAGTACGCGATCGACGCCGCCACGGCCACGCAGGCCCAGGTCAAGGGCGTGCTGGGGCTGAGCGACGCGGCCGCGTGGAAGGCCGTCGCGGTCACCCCGATGATCGGCGTCAACGACGTGGCCAGCGAGGTGTTCAAGACCGATGACGCGGATCAGCTCGTGAAGTTCGCCCGCTCCAAGGGCCTCGGGTGGTTCTCCATGTGGTCCGCCACGCGCGACAAGCAGTGCCCGGGCGGTGCGCAGAACTCCGCGTCCGCCACCTGTAGCTCCGTCCTCCAGGACGAATTCGCCTTCACCAGGGCCTTCGGCGCCTTCAAGGGCTGAGCGCTTCCCGTTCCCCCCTTCAGATTCCCCCCACCCCCCACATTTCCCCCCACATCTCCCCCCACCGATGAAGACGATGAAGGAGACACCCCCATGCCCACGCGCCGCAAGGCTGCCCGCATCTCCGCACTCGGCATCGCCCCCCTCACCCTCGGCCTCGCCCTCACCGGGCTGGCCGCCGGGCCGGCCGCCGCGCACGGCTCCATGACGGATCCGGTCAGCCGGGTCTCCGCCTGTTTCGCCGAGGGCCCGGAGCACCCGCGCTCGGCGGCCTGCAAGGCGATGGTCGCGGCCGGCGGCACGCAACCGCTCTACGACTGGAACGAGGTCAACATCGGCACCGCCGCCGGCCGCCACCGCCAGATCATCCCGGACGGCAAGCTGTGCAGCGCCGGACGCGACAAGTACAAGGGGCTGGACGCGGCCCGCGCCGACTGGCCGGGGACGAAGCTCGCCCCGGGCAAGCACACCTTCACGTACCGGGCGACCGCCGCGCACCGCGGCACGTTCGAGCTGTACGTCACCAAGGACGGATACGATCCGCGGAAGCCGCTGAAGTGGTCGGACCTGGAGGCGAAGCCCTTCGCCAAGGTCACGAACCCGGCGCTGAAGAACGGGAGCTACGTCTTCGACGGGACGGTCCCGAAGAAGTCCGGCCGCCACCTCGTCTACAGCATCTGGCAGCGCTCGGACAGCCCCGAGGCGTTCTACACCTGCTCCGACGTGGACTTCGGCGGGAAGCCGGCGGCGGCGAAGGCCGCTGCCGCCGCCCCCGCCGCGTCCGCACCGAGCGAGGCGCAGATCAGCCAGGAGGCCGCCAAGTCGACCGTCGATCACGGCGGGCACGGGGGTGACGGCCCGGGCGAGGAGGGACACGAGGGCGCGCACGCCGAGAACGCGCACGCCATGGGCGGGCACGAGCCGCAGGCCGCGGTGAAGGGCGAGGGCGACGGCGCCCCCTCCGCCCAGGGCGGGCGGCTGGCCGAGACCGGCGGCGACAGCCGCACGGCGATGCTGGCCGTCGCCGGCGCCGGGACCCTGGCGGCCGGTTCGGCCGTCTTGTTCCTGACCATGCGGCGGCGCGCGGCCCGGAGCCGCGCTTGAGCATCTGACGGCTGCCTCGCGCAGACATGAACACGGTCAGCAGTCGTAGGACTGCTGACCGTGTTCCTGTGGGCGTGCTCAGCTCTGGGTGTTGAGGAAGCCGATGACGACGGCGCCCCACCAGCAGATCTGGGAGACGAGCGCGGTGGCTCCGCCCCAGGCGAGGATGCCCGTCGAGGGGGAGGCGGAGGTCTGCTCGGCCATGCGCCGGTTGAGGAGGCCCGCCTGCAGGCCGTTGAGGCTGAGGACGAGGACCATCACCAGCTTGACAGCGGTGAGGGTGGCGGAGGGGTTGGGGTGGAGCAGCATGCCGCTCGCGACGAGGCCCACGAGTCCGGCCCAGATGGGCGCGTGCAGGCGGCCCGCGCTGCCGAGGGCCTCGCGGAGGGTGCAGCGGCCGGTCATCCACAGGAGTCCGTAGTAGTCGGCGACGAGCACGGCGCCGAAGCCGAGCACGAGGCTGGCCAGGTGGACGAAGAGCGCGGCGGTGTGGAGCGTCGCGTCGGCCTGGAGGTGCACGGATATCCACACGGAGACGGCCCAGGCCCCGCAGATCGCCACTCCGGCTGCGGCGACCGTCCACCAGGAGTCGTAGAGGGCCAGAGGCTTCGCGTGCCGGGCACCCGACGAGGGGGCGACGGCGCGGACGGGGCCTCGTGGATGGACGACGGACAGGGGCGGTTCGGACGGCAGAGCGGACACGCGATTCTCCAAACGCAGACCCTTACGGCGGTAAGGCTGACTCATTACTGGGTCATGGAAATTTCCCCGGGAAGCGGGCTTAAGTGCGGGATAAGCCTGAACACTCCGGTAGGGAAATGGCAAGCTTTGCAGGTCACGGCCGTATTCGCGCTCAATTCCGGCCGGGGTTGCCGGTAATTGATCAATATCCGCGGTCCGGCTGACGCTGCGCTCGGGATCACTCGCTCCCCGTCACCCTCGCGTCCCGCCGATGTGAGGCCGCCCATGAGGCCTGGATCACTTACTAAGGGTCTTAGTGGTCGAAATGCCGAACGGTAAAGGCTGAGCGGCCGTGGCCGGTCCATTCAATGAATGCCGGTAGTAGGTCACAGTGCTTGTCAGGGGTTTTGGCCGCCGCTAACAATTGCGGAGTCGCTGGGCGCCGTCGACCGAGAAACGGCGCTTCGTTATTGCGCCGCTTCAGGGCCGGGCGACATCCGCGATCGGAAGGTTCAGCTCTCTCATGCGCTCCACCATCTCCCGCTATAACCGTCTCCCGAAGATTCACAAGTTCTCCGTTGCCGGCCTTGCCGCGACCGGTGCCGCCGTCGTCGCGGTGGCCGTCGCCCCGCACGCTTTCGCCGCCGGCACCGCTTCCGCTGCTTCGGTGAAGCCGGTGGCGTGGAGCGCCGAGTCCTTCGGTGAGACGCAGCAGGGTGCGCTGGAGGCGCAGACCGCCGCCGCGGTCACGGCTGCCAAGGCCGACGCCGGCAAGGCGCAGGCCGACAAGGCGCGTGCCGAGAAGCAGGCCGCCAACCGGTCCACCGAGCGCAAGGCCCTCGCGGCCAAGCCCGCCGCGGCTGCCAAGCCCGCCGCCCCGGCCGCCAAGCCTGCCGCTCCGGTGAAGAAGGCTTACGCGAACGACGTGGACGGCTGGATCAGCGAGGCTCTGGACATCCTGCGTGCGAAGGGCATCCCCGCCTCCTACGAGGGCATCAAGAAGAACGTGATGCGTGAGTCGACCGGTAACCCGCGGGCGATCAACGGCTGGGACGTCAACGCCGCCAACGGTGTGCCGTCGAAGGGCCTGCTCCAGATGATCGACCCGACGTTCAAGGCGTACCACGTCGAGGGCACGTCCTGGGACATCTACGACCCGGTCGCCAACATCACCGCCGCCTGCAACTACGCCGCCGACAAGTACGGCTCGATGGACAACGTCAACTCCGCGTACTGATCCGGAGCCGACAGCAGACAGCTGAACACCATCGCGAGGGCGGTGGCACCCCGGAACGCAACCCGGGGCGCCACCGCCCTTCGCGCGTTCGTGCTGGCGGTGCTGGGCCTGTTGCTGGAGCAGGCCTCGTACCCGTACCAGATGCTCGCCGAGCTGTGGCAGCGCAGTGACAGCCACGCGGTCGCCATCACGCGCGGCACGCTCTACAACACCGTCGCCGCCCTCAAAGAGGCGGGGTGGATGGCCGTTCAGGGCCGGCAGCGCTCGGGAAACCGTCCGGAGCGGACCGTCTACGCGCTCACGGAGGCGGGACGCGAAGAACTCGTACGACGGCTGGACGGCCGGATCCGTAACCCCGAGCGGGAGTTCACCCGCTTCCTCGGAGCCGTCACCTACCTCGGCGCGCTCGGTCCGGACGGTACCGTGGCAGCCCTCACCGAGCGGGCGCAGCGGCTCCGGCAGCGCACGGCGGCCGACGAGGAGCGCCTGGCTTCCGCACGGGCGGCCGGCGGGGCCCTTCGCCGCGCCCTGCTCGAAACCCGGTCGAGAGGAATCGCCCCATGACGCCGACAGTGCACGACGGAATGCTCTTCGGGATATACCCGGGCGGTGTCGCCGGTGACGACACCGGAGGCCTGGCAGCAGGCCCGCCCGACGACCCGTCCCGCATCACCGCCGCGCTCGACCTGCTCCAGGGGAGGCCCGGCCGCCCCTTCCTCGTCCGCGCCTACACCCGCTTCAACGACACCACCGCGCTCGGCCGCCCTCATGCCACGTCCGCGCCGGCCGACGCGGCCCGGTACGCCGTGCGGGGCCGCCGCCTGGATCTCGTCGCCCAGTACCAGTCCGCCGCCGGTGACATCGAGGGCTACTGCGCCTTCCTTCGCGAACTGGTCGAGCAGTACGGGGCCGTCACGAGCACCCTGCAAGTGACGGAAGAGCCGAACATGACGTCGATGCCCACCCTGGACGGCGCCTACCCCGGCGTGCAGGAGGCGATCGTCCGCGGGGTGACCGCGGCCAAGGAGCGCGCACGCGCCCTCGGGCACACCCACCTGCGGGTCGGCTTCAACACCACCCCGCTCTTCGGGCCGGCCGCCTCCTTCGTCACCGACCTGACCCGCCGGGCAGGCGACGCCTTCCTCGCCGACCTGGACTACGTCGGCCTGGACTTCTTCCCCGACGTCTTCCGGCCCGTCGCCGCGCCCGCCCTCCCGGACGCCGTCGAGGGGCTGCTGCGCCACCACCGCCGTACGGTCCTGGACCCTGCCGGCCTCGGGCACCTGCCCCTGCACATCACGGAGAACGGCTGGCCCACCGGCCCCGGCAGGCCCGTCCACCGGCAGGCCGAAGTCGTCGAGACCGTGGTCGGAGTGGTCGCCGCCCAGGTCGGGACGCTCGGACTGAGCGGCTACACGCACTTCGCCCTGCGCGACGCCGACAGTGAGCAGCCCGGCCTGTTCCACCGGTTCGGGCTCATGACCGACGACTACGCGCCCAAGCCCGCCTTCTCCGCCTTCGCCGGACTCGTCGAACGCTTCGGCTGAAAGCCGGGGACGGGGTGTCCGGTTCCGGGCTTGGAGGCCCTGTGAAGAGCGTGGAGAATCCGCACCGTCACGTCACGCCATGCATCTCAAGTCACATCAGTGAGGAGAAGTCATGCGCTCGGTGAAATCCCCGGTGAAGTCGGTGAAGTCGGTGAAGGCAGCCCTCGCGCTCGGCGTCGCGGCGCTCGCCGCGGCCGGAAGCCTCGCCGCGCCCGCCACCGCAGCCGCGCCCGCCACCCACTCCGGCGGCAAGGCCATGACCTGGACGCTGATGGCGGACGGCCCCAGCGGGACCGTGCAGGTCGGCGGCGGCGCCCTGAGCAACCCGTACCAGGGCGACACCGCCACGACCACGGCCCTGCCCGTGCTCTGCCTCAGGATCGACGGCCGGGCCGCCCCCGCCGGCATCACCCCCGGCTTCTACGCGGGCTGGGCCCGCGGAGCCGTCGCCGCCACCAACCCGATCCGCGGCACCCGCCTGACCAGCCGCGCCGCCGCCGACGGCGTCTGCGCGAACACCTTCGGCGAGGGCTGGCGCATGGCCGAGTTCCACGACGGCAGATACGGCCCCAACCTGGAGAGCTCGGGAGGCTGGAGCTTCTGGGCCTACGGTGACGTCCCCGCCGGCACGCGCTTCTGGACGGCCATCAACGACCAGCCGGCCAACCCCTGGAACAACTGACCGCCCCCGTCCCGGCCCCCGCCCTGCCGGGGGCCGGGCAACCGGCCGGGCGGATTACGCGCGCCATGCTCTGGGGATGCGGCGGGCGGATGGGGCGTGGTGTTCGGCCCATCCTCGTATGGAGCGGTACAGGGTGGGCAGGATGGGGTCCACCCTGTGCGTCACCTCGAACGGGTCGGTCATCGACAAGTAGCCTTGGTAGGCCTGGAAGGCCGTGACGCGCAGCAGCTGCGCCCGGTCCAAGTGCTCCCGCGCGAACGGCAGGTAGAACCGGTTCCACTGGCTCACCGACACGTAGGGCAGCGGCTGGAGCGCCGGCACGCCGTTGTCCGCGCGCCAGTCGTTGAGGGCGGACAGGATCGTGTCGAAGACCTCCGCGACGCGCGGGGCGCCGTCGCCGCGGCCCAGCACCGAGAGCCTGATCCCGTCGGGCCGGTCCCCTTCCACCAGCTTCCGGACGTGCCCGGCGATGTCGTCGGTGCTGACGATGTCCATGTACGCGCTCTCGTCGCCGACCAGCGCGGGGACGGCCCCGGTGCACAGCGAGGACGGCAGCCAGAAGAAGCCGCTGTAGCGGTCCAGGGAGCCGTCCCGGCGCGTGCCCATCACGATCGGGAAACGGACTACGTCCGCCGACGCGGACTCGGCGGCGATCAGCCGCTCGCCGGCTGCCTTGGACCACTCGTACGTGTTGCGGTAGGCGTCCGGCGACGTGGGCTCCACGCTGCCCGTCAGCCCGGTCGCGTAGGACGACGACAGATGGACGAGGCGGACGTCATCGCCCATCCACTTCAGCAGGGCGCGCAGCGGAGCCACGTTCGCCGCCTCCGCTTCCGCGGCCGAGAGGTTCCAGCGGGTGTCGGCCGCACAGTGGACCACCGCGTGCCAGGGGCCGCGCAGCGCTTCCGGGGGCTCCTCGGCGCCGATCCGCCAGGCGAACTGGCGGGAGCCGGAGCCGCCGCGGTTGCTCACCCCGTACACGTCGTGGCCCGCCGCGGCCAGCCGGCACAGGACCGCGCCGCCGACCGCGCCGGTGGCACCCGTGACGAGAATGCGTGCGGGGGGAGTCACGAGACGACGAGCCGCCTCTCGATCGCCCGGAGCATCTGCTCGGAGTTCTCCCGCAGCGCCTTCGTGGCGACCGGGTTGAGCATGTCGGCAAGGAGCGGGATGCCGATCTCGAAGTCGACCGAGAACGTCACGAGGGACGCGCCCCGGCCCTGCGGGTCCACCCGCCAGTAGCCGGTGAACCGGTCCAGGTCCCCCGAGATCTGATCGAACGTCATCGTGCGGGACGGCTCGTCGAGCTGATCCTCCTCGACCCACTCCAGCACCGAGCCCTTGAGAAGCACCGACCACTCGCTCACGCGCTTGCCGTGCGACTCGCCCCGCACCGTCACGGACTCGACGTTGTCCATGTAGGCCGCATAGTCCTCCAGGCGCGTGACGGCGCGCCACGTCTCTTCGACCGGTGCCTCGATCCGCAGGTTCACTTCGACTTGGGGCATGGCGGGTGCTCTCCTCTTGGGACGGTTCTCTCGGCGTGCGGTCCGGTTCGGAGGGTGCGGACGGTGCGGACCGCTCAGCCGGCCGGGTCGAAGCTGATCTCACGTCCTGTGCAGTGGTCCCCGACGACCTGGTCGCAGACGAGCAGGCTCGGCGGATGGTGGTGCGCGGCCAGGGAGTCGACGAGGAGCCGCGCCGCGGGGTGCCCCCGGGTGTACAGGCGACTCCCGATCACCGGGGTGACGGCCGACGTGACGCGGTCCCGTACGTCGCTGAGAGTGGCGCGCAGTGCGATCGCCGCGGCCAGGGCCGCGCGGCCACGGAGGACGCCGTCCTCGAAGTCCCGGCCGAGCTGGCGGCAGGCACCGCCGAGCGTCAGCACCTCCCGGGTCGCGCGGCCCAGGAGGGCGACGCGCGGACCGTACTGGCCGGAACCGGTCACCTGCGTGAAGGCCAGGTCGAGAAGGGCGCTGAGCACGCCGTGGTAGGTGGCGCTCAGCAGCACCGAGAACCAGACCATCCCGGAGATCACGTTGTCGTCGATGACGTCGGCCGGTCCGCGGTGGAAGACGAGACGGTCATCGAGCTCCACGTCCCGGAGCACGATCTTGGCCGTGTCCGAGCCGGTCATGCCCAGGGACGGCCAGTCGCCCTCCACCGTGAGCCCGGGGGAGGCGGCGGGACAGAGGGCGAGGATCGTCTCGTCCGTCGCCTCGACGCGGGCCGTCAGGCACACCAGGGTGGCGCTGGACGCCAGTGAGCAGGGGTACTTGACCCCGGAGACCAGATAGCCCTTGCCGGTCTCGACCGCCGACGACCGGCTGCTCATGAAGTTGGGGCTGCCGCCCGGCTCCGCGAATGCGGACGCGACGAGGGCGTGCGATCCGGCCATGCCCTCCAGCAGCATCCAGCTGGTGTCCCGGTGACGCCGCCAGTAGTCGGCCATCAGCCCCACGGTGAACGAGTGCATGTTCAGGGCGATGGCGACGGACGGGTCGGCGGCTCCCAGGGCGCGCTGCGCGGAGGCCACTTCGACCAGGTCGGCGCCGCCGCCGCCGAACTCCCGGGGGATGCCCAGCGCGGCGAAGCCGCTCGCCGCCACCTGCCGTATCCGGTCCGGGCCCGAGGCGCCGTCCGGCGCGGGGTCCGGCACCCAGCCGGCACGCCAGCCGGAGGCGAGCAGTGCCGCATGGGGCGGCTGCTCCCGATCTGCGGGCTTGCCCATGCTCAGGTGCTCCTCTCGTGGACCGGACGGGCCGGGGACGACGGTTGGTCCGGATGCGGCGGCTGACCGGGACACAGCGGCTGACCGGGTGGATCCGGCACCGGGCCACCACCATCGCGGCTCCGCCGCCGGGCACATGTGCACACCAGTGCCTGATCCTTCCCGGCAAGGCCGGCCGGCAGCGGCCGGGCCTGCGCCGACAGCTGCCTGAGCAGCCGCGCCGACGCCCGGCGACTGCGGCAGCGCAGGACCGGGGCGGAGCAGGATGCCAGCACGGGACGCATCCTGCGCAGCTCGCGGCACCGGAAGCCGGCGGCCTTGCGGACGAGGGCGGTCAGGCTGCGTACCGGGGGGTCGTCCGCCGCCAGCCCGGCCGGCACGTAGTCCCGGGGCCGGCGCCCCCGCAGCGCGTCCCGGCGCAGCCGCAGAGAGCGGCGTACGAGAGCGCCCGCGCACAGCCAGGGGTGCCGGTCGAGCAGGATCACGGTGTCCGCCTGCTCGACGCGCTGCCGCACGGTGCCGGCGAAGTTGCCGTCGATGATCCAGCGCGGTCCGGCGGCGAGCCGCTCCACCGTCCGCTCCCACTCCTGCGCAGGAGGCCTGCGCCAGCCCGCTCGCCAGTACAGGTCGTCGAGGTGGATCAGCGGCAGCCCCGTACCGGCCGCGAGGGCGTGGCTGAAGGTCGACTTTCCGCTGCCGGGGCTGCCCAGCACCACGATCCTGTGCGGCACGGCGCGCGTCATCGCGGGGCCGCCGGGCCGGTCATCAGCGCGGCCACCTTCCGCATCGCGGGCGCATCCGCGAGGGAGACCCGCAGGCACCCCTCCAGCCCCGGGAGGCCGTCGAGCGGGCGGATACGAACGTCGTGCTCGTCCAGATGGCGTGTCATCCGCCCGGGCAGGGAGCGGTCGCCGGTCCGGAACGTCACGTAGTTGCCGCCGGGGTCGAGAGCCTGCCACCCCGGGTGCCCCGCGCGCACCTCCCGGATGAATTCGGCACGCACGGCCCGTACGTCGCGCCATACGTCCGCGAACCGGTCGTGGTCCTGTAGAAGGGCGTGCAGCAGCGCCAGCGCCGTGGCCGAGACCGTGCTGTCCGGCCGGAACCGCGACAGGTAGGACACCAGCGCCGGTGAGCCGAACACGGCGGCGATGCGCGCCCCGGCGAGCCCGAAGGTCTTGGAGTACGAGCGGACGACCAGCAGGTGCGGTGACGCGGCGACGAGCGGGACATGGGTGATGCCGGTGAAGGCGCCGTAGCACTCGTCGACGACGAGCAGATGGCCCGCGCGCCGCGCCAGCCCGGCCGTCTCGCGGATCTCCTCCGGTGCCAGGGCGAGTCCCGACGGGCTCGCCGGGTTGGTGACCACCACCACCGCCGGGGGGTGGTCCGCCATGGTGGCGTGCAGCCCGGCCGGGTCGAGGCGGGACGCCCCGGCATCCGGTGCGGCGCAGCCCGTGACGGGCACGGCGCGCAGGGCCGCGTAGTAGCGCCAGCTCTCGAACGCCGGCTCGTGCAGGATCAGGCCTCCCGCGCCGCCGGCCGCGAGGGCGTCCACGACGAGGCCGACGGCGCAGTCGGAGCCGGCGGTGAGCAGGATGCCGGACGGGTCGTGGCCGTGATAGCCGCCGAGTGCGGCCAGCAGGGCCTGCTGGTAGGGGTAGTGCATCAGGTCCGCGACGGTGAGCCGGCGGGCCGCCGCGCGGACGAGTTCGGCGGCCGCGGGGTGGCGCAGTTCGCAGCTCTTCAGGTTCAGGACCCCGGGCCGCTGCCGCCGGGGCTCCCACGGCAGGTCCCATACGGCCCGCCGGGTGGGGAACGGCACGGCGCTCGCCGACGTCGCGCCCGGCGGGGCGCTCATACCCTGCTCCGGGCCGCGGCCACGACGGGGATCTGCTCGTGTACGGACGTCACCCGGGTCTCGCGGCCGAACAGGAAGTCGTAGAGCCCGTCGTCCGGCGCGTGGCCGGGGTCGGCGATCAGGTGCCGGTTGAACCTGCTGATCTCCAGCGGCGTCATGGCGGGAGTCATGTCGTGCAGCCGTGTGTACATCGTGGGGCGGAAGCGCGCGCCGACCCGCTCCACCAGTTCCCGGGTGCGTCGCGCCCCCTCCGGCCCGGTGCCGGGCAGGCCGATGATCACGAAGGCATTGAGTTCGATGCCCGCCCCGGCGCACTGCTCCGCGAGCTCCCGGAACCGCTCCTCCTCGATCCGCTTGGCCCGGGGCAGCGCGCCATGACCGTCGGGTTCGAGGGTTTCCAGGCCCACGGAGATGCGCACGCAGCCCGCTCTGCCCATCAGCTCCACGAGGCCGGCGTCGAGGTGATGGACCGTCGTGGCGCACTTCCACCGCGGCGACACGGGGCCGGCCAGGAACCGTTCGCACAGCTCGCGGACCCACCGCTTGTCGAGCGTGAACGTAGGCGCGTAGAAGGAGACGTACTCGAACGGCAGGGCGCTCAGGCATTCCTCGATGTACGCGACGACGGCGTCGGTGGACAGCCGCCGCTCGCGGAGCCCGAAGATCTCGTGCACCTCGCAGAACTCGCAGCCGATGGGGCAGCCGCGGGCCGCCGGGACCACCAGTTCCCGGCGGAAGGGGATGCCGCAGAACTTGTCCTCGTCCCGCGCGTAGAGCCGGTCGTAATGCTCGTACGGGATCTCCCGGACGTCGGGCAGCGTCCACTCCGCGGGAGGCAGGCTGTCCCCGTCGCGCGACGGCGGCTGCCATTGCTCCCCATGGCGTACGGCGACGCCGGGCAGCGCGCGGTGGGGTGTGCCCGCGGCGAGCGCGCGGACGTAGTGGGCGACGCCCGCCTCGTAGTCGCCGGACCGCACGATCGCGTCCAGTCCGTACCGCTGGAAGAAGCCGGGGTTCATGCTGCTCAGGCGGCCGAAGGTGATCAGCCGGCTGTCCGGGGACAGTTCGCGGGCGTAGGCCGTGAACCGCTCGAAGCCGTCGATGGCGTCGAAGTCGTTCATCATCGCGATGACGTCGTACCGGCCCTGGTGGAGGAGGTCGCCGACCGCCTTCCAGTGCGTGTTCAGCACGCCGGCGTCCCGTACGTCGACCCGTTCCACCGCCGGCAGCCGGCGCAGGTGACCGGCCGTCATGTACAGCGGGGTGTGGTGGCCGGCGTTGAAGTAACCGGGGACGTGGGGAGGCCAGATGACCAGGACTCTCACAGGGGGCTCCTTCGGCATGGTGCACAGAGGAGGGCGGAGGGCCGCGCGTCGCGGCGCGTCGCCGTGAAACGCTATCCGCGGACGACCGGCCGGTGAGCGGGTGTTCCTCTGGGCGGAACGGTTTTCCGGCCTGTCACAGGTCCGCGCGTCACGGATGCACGCGGCACGGATCCGTGCGTCACAGGCTCAGCAGCGTGTAGAGCCCGGCGAACCGGGGGCGGGCGGGATCCACCGGGACCACCTCCCAGCCGAGCCGGCGGGCCGGGACGATGTCGTTGGCGTCGGAGTCGCCGACCATGATCCTGCGCCGGAAGGGGCCGGCCGAGATCAGCTCGAAGGCGCGCGCGTCCGGCTTCTTCGGTCCTCCGTCGGCGGTGAACAGAGCGCGGTCGAAGACCTCGGGGACCTTGAGATCGCGCAGGAGGCGGCGCATCAGGTTGCCGGGAAGGTAGCAGTTCGACATCAGGCGGACCGCGTGGCCGGCCGCGGCGGTGCGCCGCAGGGCGTCGGCGGCCGGCTCGCACAGCTCGTACCGGTCGTCGTCCTCGCACCCGAGAGCCCGCCACAGGGCCCGGTCGACGTCTTCCGCCGGGCGGACCACTCCCCGTTCCCCCAGGGCGGTGACCAGCAGGTCGCGGGTCCCCGGCTGGACGGCGGCCTTGTCGACGAGCGCGGTGTACAGCGTGGTGAACACCGTCTCCACGACCTCCCCGGCCAGCCGCCGGTCCAGGGCGAGCACGTCGGCGACCGCCCGTGCGAAGTCGTCCGGGCCCGGCATGGGGCGCCGCTCGGTGACGACCGTGCCGAAGCAGTCGAAGACCACCACTGTCCCGCCGCCGGCCGTGCCGCCCCGGGAATCCGCCTTCTGAGCCGTTTTACGATCCATCTCCCGACCCGTCTCTTGACCCGTCTCTCGATCCGTCATGACCACGAGACCTTCTGGTGCTCGAAGCGGAAGAAGACCAGCGTCACGGCGGAGAAGCCGGCGGAGAAGCCCAGCAGGACCACCACCGGCAGCAGCACCGCGCCGGCTCCGCCCCCGTCGATGACGACCGACGTGAAGCCGCGCATGGCCCAGTAGCTGGGCACCGCGGGCGCCAGCGGGCGCGCCCAGTCCGGCAGGGCGGACAGCGGCGTCAGCGCACCGCCGAGGCCCGCGAACAACAGCGCCGCGAGGTTGGCGAACACGGCCTGCTGGGAGACCGTGCGGCAGAGCGACACGAGCGCCATGCCGAACATGACCACGCACAGTGCCAGTGCCGCCCCGACCGCGACGAGCGCCGGCCACGAGCCGGTGATCCGCAGGTCGTACAGGAGCCCGCCGGCGAGAAACACCACCGCGAGTTGCAGTACGGCGATGCCCAGCGGGACGACGACACGGCCGGCGACGACCTCGCCGGGCCGGGCGAGGCTCGCCCGGAGCCGGTCCCAGGTCTTCCAGCCGTGCTCCCGGAAGACCGCGAAGCCGACCAGGTTCACCAGGAAGAAGGTGAACATGACGGCCATGCCGGGCACCGCCTGCTCCGCACCTGTGGCGCCCTCCACCCGGTCCGCCCTGAGCGCTGTACGGAACAGCGGCTGCATGAAGCCCATGAGCAGCAGGGGCATGACGGTACGGACGATCAGGGGGGCCGGGTCGCGCAGTTGGAGCCGGATGTCCTGGCGGATCAGTGCGGCGATCCGCCCGGGCGCACCGTCACGCATGGGGTTCCTCCTCCGTGGCCGCGTCGTACCGGCGTCCTGTGACCCGCAAGAACACGCTGTCCAGGCTCGGCTGGACGATCCGCAGGTTGACCAGCTCCCCGGCCGCCTCGCCCAGGGACTCCATCACCCGGGGCACCGCCAGGTGCGGCTGCTCCACAGTCACCGACAGGACCCGGCCGTCCCGCGCCACGGGCCAGGGCAGGAGCAGGTCGGGCGGTCCTCCGGAGAAGGTGAGCTCGACGCCGCTGCCGCCGTACTGCCGCACCAGCTCCTTCAGCGTGCCGCGGGCGGCCATGCGGCCGTCGCTGAGCACGGCGACGGAGCCGTCGAGGGACTCCACTTCGGGCAGGTAATGCGTCGAGTAGCAGACGGCGGTGCCCTCGGCGGCCATGGTGCGGACCATCTCCAGCAGCTGTTCACGGGTCTGCACGTCGAC